>CAXXEH010000003.1:0-4800000 GCA_963677935.2 Prolixibacteraceae bacterium
TTATAACTCCCGTCTGCGTTATAAATGTCGGCATAAGGACTTAGACCGAAAGGAGAATAATTTGCACCTGCACCGTATACACGCGTGTCGGGATAATCTCTAAGACTGAAATAAGTTTTCATACCCAGCGTAAGCCAGTCAGTCACTTTGGATTCCAAATTAGCCCGTATCGAATAGTGTTTAAATACATCGTTCTTTTCAACTCCTTTTTGGCTTGTGAAATTTCCTGACATATAATACATCAGTTTATCTGTCCGGTTTGAAACGCTCAATGATGTATTCTGATTAAATCCGGTTTGTCTGATTAAACCCCATGGATCAGCTAGAGTTGGCTTATGGTCCGGTGTCGCATCATAATTCTTTTTTTCGATGGTTTGCAGGTAATTTGGGGTTTGATCAGCGGTTACCACTGTCCCGTTATCATTTAGAATATCATTCAACCTTTGAAGGTATCCTTTGGCATCATAGAGGCGTAAAGGATTTAATTCATTTACAACTCCATAGCTTGAATTGAACTGGAATTTTGGTTTTCCTTCAATTCCGCTTCCTTTTTTTGATTCAATGAGTATAACACCATTGGAGGATCTTGATCCATAGATTGCTGCCGCACTCGCGTCTTTAAGTATTGTTACGCTTTCGATATCAAATGGAGCTATATCGGCCATCGAACCACTAAAAATTGCGCCATCCAAAACAATTAGTGGTGCGCTGGATGCTGCAATTGAATTTTGCCCTCTGATTGTAAAGCCTGGTACGGCCCCGGCAGTGTTGGCTTCCCCAACATTTAATCCGGCTACAGTACCTTTTAATCTTTCGATGATATTGTTTTCGGGGACATCTTTATAAACATCCAATTTTGCTGTTGTTACTGCACCTGTCACTGCATTTTTCCGCTGGGTACCGTATCCAACTACCATCACTTCATTAATGCCAATGGTTTCTTCAAGTAGTTTTATATTAACAACTGTTTGATTACCAATGGTCACCTCCTGTCCGGTCATTCCTACAAAAGAAAATGCTAGTATTTTTCCCCCTGCAGGAATTGCCAATGAGAAATTACCCTCGTTATCGGTGATTGTACCTATTGTTGTCCCTTTGATAAAAACGGATACTCCGGGTAATGGTTGACCGTTACTATCCTTAACCGAGCCGGTGATCTCCCTTTTTTGTTGTTGCTGAACAGTTGTGGCTTTTGCTTCAATTTCTGAACTCTCCTTTTTGGCAATAACAATTTGCCGGTCGAAGATTTTATAAGTGTTTTCAGAAGATTTAAAAACCTTTTCCAGAATTTCTTCAACTGTTTCATTATCGGCAGTTACAGTAACCTCTTTGTTGAGGTCGAGAATGTTATCATAATAGACAAAAATGAACTCACTGCTCTCCTCAATTTTGTCGAAAAGTTGCTTTACAGTGGCGTGCTCAAGATTCAGCGTAAATTTGGTCTGTTGTGAATAGCTGGTTTTGGCCGATGCTGTTGCTAATGAAACAAGTAATAACAGCGAACATAATTTCATAATCAACATGAATTTTTTAAAGTTCCGGATATACGGAACCAATAACCCGATTTTTTGCATAAATTTGTGTGGTTTTAATTTACTTAAATAAAATTTCGATTTGAGTTAAAACTTACGACAGGTTATACTGCAATATAGCCTGTCATTTTTTTGTTTGGTGTCATCATTCCATTGGCTTTTAGTTTTAAAGGTTAATACTTTTCTATCACTTTATAGTCAGAAAGATTTTATTATCAATTATTTCGTATTTTAAAGGAGCAGTAGTGCACATGACCTTAAAAACATCTTCGCACTTGCTTTTAAGGTCAAGTTTTCCGGTTATGGTAATACTGTTCAATCTTGGATCATTACAATTAATTTTAACGTCATAATATCTCGATAATTTGGTGGTGATTGATTGAATTCGTTCCTTATTACATAACATCCATCCATCTTTCCAGGAGACATATTCCAATACATTGATTTTTTCAATGGTTGATCGTTGGGTAAGTTTTTCGTAATTAAATAGTTGATTAGGTTTTATTGTCAGTTTTTCGGTGGGAGAGGAGGCCTGAACAGAACCTTCTACCAGCACAATCGAAACGTGATCATCTTCCTTATAAGCTGAGATATCGAATTTTGTCCCTAATACCTTTATTTTTATCTGATCGGTTACCACATAAAATGGTTTTAAAGCATTATGTACCACTTCCAGATACCCCTCTCCTTCGATATATATCTCTCTGGTTTTTCCAATGAATGCAACAGGATAAATTGCCCGGCTTCCAGAGTTGAGCCAAAGTTTGGTCCCATCGGCAAGTTCTACACTTGATCGTTTTCCACGGGGCACCACCAACTGGTTCATTTGTAAGGTCTCGATGCTTTTACTTAACTCCTCAGTTTGAATCTGCTTCCCTGTTTTTGTCTGGAGTTTTCCTTCATGGTTATATTTTAGTTCAACCTCTTTGGAGGAAAAGAATTTTTGGGATTGATCAGCTAAAATCAGTTTTATATCGCTGCCTGTATTAATATTGACCGCAATTGATTGGTAGTCAATTGGTACTGTTTTTTGATAAAAATGTTGGGACATTTGCCACCCGGAAATACCCAGAATGAAAAGTATTCCTGCTGCAACCGACCATCTTTTAAAATGGATAAATTTGGTGTTCCTGTGGGTTTTCGTCTTTTCGATTTTGTCCCATAAGGCCAACACATCAGTCTCTGAAAGCAGTTTTTCCCCATGAATGAGTCCTTTGATTAAAAATCGGGTATGTTCCAGCTCTTTTTTTTGAGATGGATTTTCTGTTATATAGGTTTCCCAATATTGATTTAATTCGTTGGTTGGTTTTAAAACCCATTCTACAAAGTGAGGATTATGGATAAATTCTACCTTTTTGTGTTCGTTGGAAGGTGTCATCTTGAATCATTTTTCTTTAATAAGGAGCAAAAAATGATTTTGTACTCAATGATTCTGAATTTTTTATTTAGACAACAGGTGACTGTTCAAATCATGAAGAGTCACCCGTTGACTTGTTATGACTTTTCGGACCTCAAAAAGAACAAGAACAGGTTCTTCGGTATGCTCACTCTAAGTTTTTCAAGTCCCCTGAACACAAGGTTACGGGCCGACTGGTAATTGAGTTGCATCACTGTACTTAACTCTTCATAACTCAGATCGGAAACAAATTTCAGATATATGGCTTCTTTTTGCCGTGGACTTAGGGCACTTAGAGCTTTATCGAGCTGTTGAAAACGTTGCAGCTCTGCTTCATCTTCAACCAGTTCATCCTCATTGGAAATGGTATAATGAAAAGGGATCAGTTCTGTGTCGATTGAACCGAAAATACCCAATTTATCTAACGATTTAATTATTCTCCTTTTTAACGATTTAAAAAGATAGAGCTTAATATTGTTTGTAGATCCTAGACCAGAGCGGTATTTTGCAAGTTCAATGAAAACATCATGAATACAATCCTTTATGAGACCTTCATCGCAGGTAAAATGACAGCCGTATTTGAAAAGCGACTGGACGTGATTATTGTAGATAACCCGGAATGCATCTTCGTTACCTTTAATAAAATCATTCCACAGTAGGGTGTCTGAATTGACCTGGTATTCTTTGCCCATTTAATACGCTACATTTTTTTCATATACAGCTTTCAAAGATAGGATAATTATGGATTCAGTTTGAAATTATACGTTTAAAATTAGCTCTTATTACCACGTAAAGAAACTGGCTGCTCGCAGCTGGCTTCCTGCAAGATTATACCAAAATCGAATCCCTTTTCACCTTTAAAAGAGTGATTTTTGTTTTTGGGGAAGACCAGTTTTTAATAGAAATGTTTACGGCCAGCGGCTAGTTAACAGTTGCCAGTCGCTGGCCGCTGGCTGAATAAAATATTCTTTAATTTTTAAAGTTAAATTTCCATTTTAAATCTATAGGTTCCCGACCCAACTTTACAGAAATATTTGCCATCACTGTTTTTAGAAACAACCACTTTTTTTCCGTTTTCTGTAACTGATGCCTCCTTTTTCGTTGGCAAATAGATAGTTGCAGTGGCGTTTGCAGGAATATCCACCTTCATTTCAAGCTGGTTATTCTCTTTTTTCCAATCACTTCTGATTATACCATAGGGTGACTGATAACTTGATTTTACCCAGGTAATATCTCCAACAATTTCGGGTCTGATGATGATATTATGAAATCCGACACTGTTCTCCTCCTGCTTAATTCCTCCCAGCCCTGTATAAAACCACTCCATGATATGGCCCAGCATCAAATGGTTATTTGAAACCTCCTCTAAGGCCGGCCACGATTCAGTCAGGGCAGTTGCCCCTTTTTTAAGCTGAAAACCATATCCCGGAACATCATTGCGGAAGTTCATGTCAAACAGCAATTGTGATCCGCCACCCTCTTCAAGTGCCTTTACCAAAAAGTGAAAACCTATATCCCCTGCTGTCAATGATTTTCCCGATTTTGTGATCGAATCCACCAGATTATCAAAAACAGGTTTCCTATCTTTCTCATCAACAAGGCCTACAACCAATGGCATTGACATGGCTGTCTGACTTCCGGTTGAGTATACCTTGGTACTATTGTTGAAGAATTTCGTGTTAAATGCGTTTTTCACTTCAACTGCCAAAGCTGACATCTTTTTTGCATCATCTTTATGATCTGTAAGTTCCATCATTTTTGAAAGCAAAACAATATCATAATAATAGATTGCAGTGGCGGTCAGTGCTTTAGGGGTTAACTGAGCCTCTCCAGGTGATTTTGGCCCATAGTCGAACCAATCACCCAACCCATGTGAAAGGATGTGACCGTCGGCTTTAGTTCCAAGATAAGCGACATATTTTTTCATCATTGGCAAAGCTACTTCAACAACTGATTTGTCACCATACCACTGCCAAACCATCCAGGGGAGGATTACTCCAGCGCTTCCCCATTCGGGAGAGTCACGGAAACCACCGCCAAAGGGGACAAACTCTGGCGCAATATCAGGAACCAATCCTTCGGGCGTCTGGTCTGCAATCATGTCGCGTATTGCCTTGGTATATAGCGAATAAAGATCATAGTTATAAAACATCGATGCTCCCATCAGATAGGTTTGCTCGAGCCACCCCAGTTTTTCACGGTGGGGACAGTCGGTCACCACACTTTGGGTATTACTTCGAACTGCCCAATCGATCAGCGTATAAATTTGATTGAAGAGCTGATTCGAACATGCGAATTCGCCGGTTTTGGGAGATGAATTGCAGGTATGAAGCATTTGCAAGTCAATAATCTGAGGGATTTCTTTGTTTGATTTGTCTGAATTTGGAACAGCTCCTTCCACCGATAAATATCTGAAACCGTAGTAGGTAAAACGGGGTCGCCAGGTTTCCACACCATCCCCCTTGAGGGTGTAGGTATAGAAATAAGGTCCACCCGAAGCTTTCTGGTTGATCTTTTTGTCCTTGGTAATCAACTCACCAGGCATCATTTTAATTATAGAACCCTTTTTACCGCTTACTTTCAGTTCAATAATTCCCGAGCAGTTTTGACCAAAATCGTAAAGGTAGGTGCCCGGTTGTGGTTGCTCCGTTTTTTTTACATTAATTATTTCGCGGACTGATAATGGGAAATCGGTTTCGGCAGTTAACCTACCGGTTGGTGCTGTTGCAGTAAGGGCCGATTTCCATTTGGAGTCATCAAAGCTGGCCAGATCCCAACCTTTTTGTTCCTTCGTCGCATCATAATCTTCACCGCCATAGATACTTGTATAGTCTATTGGTGACGGTGAGCATTTCCAGTCAATTCCTGAAACGACGATTCCAGATGATCCATCCGTATAATCGATTTTCAACTTACTGATCATCTTTGGGTAACCGTAGGCAATCACCAGTTTACGGTAACGTTCGCGGTTTACGTTATAAAATCCGTTTCCAACTATTACGCCCAAGGCATTTTTACCAATCTTTAATTGACCTGTTACATCATAAGTATTATAAAGACAAACTTTATCGTAGTTTGTCCATCCTGGTGACAGAAAGCTTTGTCCGACTTTTTTACCATTTATTGTTGCCTCGTACTGACCTAATCCACTGATGTAAAGAGTGGCATTTTTGATAGCTTTCCCGACTGCAAATTCCTTTCTGAATTGAGGAATAATATCGCGCATTACCGCTTTAGTTCCCAGTTTGTTCCCGTCTCCATGAACTCCTGGAACCACTCTCATTGAATCGGGAAGATTTTCGAAACTGATCCAGACCGCTTTATCCCAGTCGTCCGAAGATAACAACCCCATTTGCCACGATGCTATCCCGCTCCAGGGTGTCTCTTTCCCAGATTGATTAACGACTCTTACTCTCCAGTAATATTTTTTTTCAGGGCTTAATGTCGCTCCTTTGTATTCAATCTGTGACGATTGATCTGAACTGACAACCTTTGAATCCCAGATATTGCCAATATTATTCTTCAGTTTTTCGGGAGTATCTGAGACCAGAATATGATAGGCTGATTGGCGGATAGCTTTTTCAGAGGATTTGATTTTCCAACTAAAACGGGGATTCTTCACCTCGATGCCCAGGGGATTTGCCTTTGATTCGCAGGTTAAATTGGTGACAGCAGCTGAATTCTGAGCATAAGAGTTGAAAGCCACCAGAATAACAATGGCTGAAAACAGGAATTTTAATCGAATCATTTTGTTTGAGTTAATTGACTGAATATTTTATTGGATACTTTAAAAGCTGTTCCATGCCGAACACCTTCGGGAAAGGTTACTCTATCTGAGACATCTTCCCAGTCTTTCATATTTTTGGATCTCACCGCCCCGTAAACATGATCAATGTATTTGTCAAAATAAACGTAGACGTAATCCCCAATTTGTAGTGCCGATGGTCCTTCGGCCCAGTATTTTCCGGTGATTGGAGCGGAAACCTTAGTGGGGTAGGGGCCCGCTGCTGAAGTTGATTGTGTCATCCGGATGTTCTTTTCCGGAGGATTTGGATTTTCGTTTTTCAGAAATAGGTAGAAAGTATCCCCTTTTGGAAAGATTGTGGCATCAATCACACTGAAATCGGGATTGAAAAATATTTTTGTCGGGCTGAAGTTTTTAAAATCTGTTGTGGTTGTGCCATACATCCGGTGATTTGACCCTTTCTCTCGTTCAGAACTCGCTACATCAGAGTGTCTTCCCGGAATGGTAGTGGCCCAAAAGATAATGTAATTCTTATTTTGAGGATCATAAACCATTTCGGGCGCCCAACAATTTTTTGCCGTTGGCTCATGTGCCATTACAGGTATAGCTTTTTGTTCTGACCAGTTAATCAAATCTTTGGATGAGGCATATCCGATGATCCGGTCTTTCCAGCTGCTTGTCCACACCATATGAAACAGACCGTCTTTCCCTTTCAGAATAAAAGGATCACGCATCAGTTTATCTGCCCCGACTGTGGGAGCAACAAATGACTTTCCCTCTTTAAGTGTTTCCCATTTTAGTCCATCCTTACTGTATGCAAGATGTAACCCGTCCTGACCGTTATCGACAAAGTAGGAAAATAAAAATACCGATTCCTGAGCTTTGCTTTGAAGGATCAGGAAGATGAAAATCAGAATAATGAAGCGCATAATTTAAGTTGTTGATCATTTTTGCCAAGATGGCACAGCGTTTTAAAGTTACACTTAGATTTTAGTTCATATCCATATACTTAGTGCAACCTGGTGTACAATTGACTTTGTAGCTTTTAATGACATTCGAAAACGATCCAAATTTAACAAAAAAATGAACTTATTATTTTACAACAATGGTTTTAATATTCATGAATTCCCGGATACCAATTGCAGATAATTCGCGTCCATAACCGCTCTCTTTAACTCCGCCAAAAGGAAGTCGCGGATCAGATTTTACAAAATCGTTTACAAACACGCAACCAGCTTCAAGTCCCTTTTCTGCAAGTTGTTTACCTTTTTCAATATCGGCAGTAAAAACTCCTGCACCTAATCCAAAAACGGTGTCATTGGCAATCATGATGGCTTCCTCTTCAGAACTAACCCGGTATAAAACTGCAACCGGGCCGAAAAGTTCCTCATGATATGCCGGCATTCCCGGAGTCACATTTACCACAACTGTAGGTGGATAAAATGCCCCTTCCCCTTCTGGAATGTGCCCTCCAGTCAGCACCTTGGCCCCCAGTTCACGACTTTTCTCCACCTGCTGATGCAGTTCGTCACGTAAATCTGTTCTGGCAAGGGGGCCGATCGTTGTTCCCGGATCCAAAGGGTCACCAAAAGTTGCGTTACTCATCAGTCGGACAAATTCAGCTTCGAAACTATCGTATATTTTATCTGCTACAATAAATCGTTTTGCCCCAATACAACTTTGTCCGGCATTTAGTAAACGACTGGTTACGCACAAACGGGTCGCACTTTCGATATCTGCATCTTCAAGGATTATATAGGGATCGCTTCCCCCCAATTCGAGAACCGATTTTTTTAGAACTGATCCTGCTGCTGAGGCAACTGATTTACCAGCCGGAGTACTTCCGGTAAGTGTAACAGCTTTTATCAATGGGTTTTCAATAACATCTTTTACGCAGGGTGAACCAATCAGCAAAGTTCTGAATACATTTTCGGGGAAACCTGCCTCACGAACCAGCTGTTCAATGGCCAAGGCGCATCCAGATACATTGGATGCATGTTTGAGCACACCTGTATTACCAGCCATTAATGCAGGCGCTAAAAACCTGAACACCTGCCAGAAAGGGAAGTTCCATGGCATTACAGCCAGGATTGTCCCTATCGGCTGGTACGAGATATAAGATTCTGAAGCCTCAGTCGGGATAACTTCATTTTTGAGGAATGAAGCTGCATGATCTGCGTAGAACTGGCACACCAGGGCACATTTGGCAATCTCCCCTTCAGCTTCACGCACTACTTTACCCATTTCTGCAACCATTATGGCTGCAAGTTCCCCTTTCTTCTCAAGAAGAGTAGCCCCAAGGTTTCTCATCAGATTGGCCCTGTGCTCGAAAGTTGTGAGTTTCCATTGCTGAAAAGCCCGGTCAACATTGTTAATTATGGAATGTACCTCTGCGGAACTGTATTCCGGGTAGTTGCTTATGATTTTGCCTGTAAATGGATTGATGGATTGCATGATTCAGATATTTTAATCAAAAATAGTGCTTCCGGTTGACTTTTGATGGGTCGGTCTTCAAAAAAAGTATATTTGTACAAACTGTTTTAAAGATTTTCGATTTGCGCTATTTTCTTCATATCGGCTTTAACGGGAATAATTTCAGGGGGTGGCAGAAACTTCCAGGGATTATTAGTGTTCAGCAGGTTATTGAAACAACCCTGAGTCAGATTTTAAAAGTACCGACAACGATTGTAGGTTGCGGAAGGACTGACGCACAGGTCCATGCCAGTCAGTTTTTCTTTCATTTTGACAGTGAGGTGGAATTGGATTTTGATCTTTTATTTCGGTTGAACAAATGTTTGCCGCATGAGATCGTGGTTTATGATGTGATTCTGATGGAGGGGTTACCTCATGCCCGTTTCGATGCCATACGGCGAAGCTATGATTATTATATCCATACCCGAAAAGATCCCTACCTGACAGGTTTAAGCGCTTATTATCCTATGGATGAGTCAGATCTGTCAAAAATGGCTGCGGCTGCCGGTTTACTCACTCAATACGACGATTTTGGAGGGTTGTGCAAATCACCCTTAAAATATGAACATACGATCTGCCGGGTTACTGAATCACAATTGTACACCAATTCAGAAAAGACAAGAATAAGGTTTCATATTACTTCAAACCGGTTTCTTGCAGGGATGATCCGTATTATCATGGGGAAGTTGATGGAGATTGGCAACGGAGAACTAACTGTTTATGATTTTGAACAATACCTCCGGAAAAGGGAAACTCCAAAAACGATCATCCCCGTTTATGCCCAGGGGCTATACCTTTCGAAGGTGACCTACCCCTATCTCAATTTGCCCCAAATGTCAGTTTTTGGTAATCTGCTTTTACGGGAAGTTGATTTACCGGTGTAATATGATGAGGTATTAAACGGAGTAGTTTATTGTTTTTTTATCAGCCACACCTCTGACACCAGCGTGCCCCAGCCTCCTGAATTCCGCCATTGCTCAACGCTTACGCGATCGCCATGAGCCACATCAGCTGACCGCTCCAGCCTGATGGTCAGATCGCCGTCAGCAGTTGCTTTAGCCGGAATATCAAAAGTGAAGAAATCGCTCATCTGCAAGGGAAGTTCCACATCCTTTGCAATCGGAATATCGTCGGCATAAATGGTCTGCCGTTTCTGGTTCATGCGGATCGCATAGCGTTCCTGATACCATGGACGAACAAAGGTAAATCTCACTTTGTAAGAAGCTTTGGTGTCGAGATTGCTGTAATGAAGGGTTACTCCCTGATCCTCGTTTTGAGTAAAATGCATAGATCGCTGCGACGGACGATTACCCTCTGAAAGCATTTGTGATACATAAGGTTGACCATGATCGTAGGGGTATCCAAAGACTACATTTGGAGCAACATTATAAGTGCCGAGATTATCGTAGAAACCTCCTTCGCCTGGATTTTCATAATCCACAATCATTTTAAGGAGTTCCTCTCTTTTTTTTGTGTCCCCATTTTTTGCCCTTTCAAGCTGCCGTTGCAACCATCCCAGTCCAATAAAATCGTGCTTAAGATTAAAATAGCCGTCATTCCGCTCTCCAAAAATCTTATTGCTCTCATCACCCAAAACTTTCGCCTCCTCTTTGAGGGCAGTCATCTCGCGTGATTCGTTCGGATCAAACCAGGTGAGCGCCTCAGCAATGGCCTTTTTCGTATCATCGGTTTTTATTGCAGCTGAAATGTATTTTTCAATTCGTGATTGTAATTGCATTTGCTGCGCAACACTTAACTGAGTATATCTGTCGAGGACACCTTTCTGCATATACATGCGCCACAACCAATCCTTTTCCATCAATTCTTTAGGAATCAAACTTCCTGCCTGTTTAACCAGATCATAATATCTTTTAATTCCCGTTTTTTCAGGGAGAGGGGTTCCTGGTATTTCTTCAATATTTTCCTCGAGAATAAAAAGCGCCTTTGCCATTAGGGGAGCAGCTTCGAATCCAAACCATGTATTGCAATAGTCGTTAACGACCTCTTCAAGACTCGTTCTGGGCGACCATAACAAACGCTGCCACATCCATTGGTTAAAGTGGTCGTGGTGACCGCTTGAATGGGTAATGTCGCCAACTCCGTAGGGCATCAGATCATTAAATACACGGTAGTAATTCCTTGGACAAGCATAGAAGGAGAGTCTGTTGTACACCATCGTCAGGAACTGATCAGGACGCCTTTCATAAATTTCGTGACTCCAGTGGGGTGGCAGATTTCCATCTTTATCGGCCCTGGGATACATTTGCACAAACGCATGCTGAGCATATTTCCAGTGGGTTATCTCATTGTAATATAGAAGTTTTTGTTGGGGTGGGAGTTGATGTAGTATCTCCTTGGGAAAAAGGCTGTAGGGTCCATACCCGGGATAACGGAACAGGTCCATGCGATGCGTTTGCCGGTGACCGGGTTGCCAGGAGGTTGCATCTGATCCCGGACCATATCCCCATGCCCAAAGCCAGTCACGCGGTTTTTCCTGAAGGTAGGAAAAGATAGCGTTGTCGTCATCATTCTGGAATTTTTGGTTAGTGAAATAGATCCTGGTTTCAGGATGGTATTTGTGAACGATGGCCGCCATCTTTTCCACTGTATTAATAAAAATCCGGCCATAAGGCTTACACTTGTCGCACTCACAACCACCGCCATCGCCACCCTGGAATTTAACAAGATCGAATGCCGGACGATCCCGGAAATAGGTGTCACAGTTTTAGCATATATTCATTTCCTTCAGGAACAGAAAGACAAACATAGCCGGTTCTGCCAATCGATTCCTTTGCCTCCCACTCTTTTGGGATGTCACCATGGGCCGTGTTAGGTCCAAATTCTCCCTGAGTCATCAGTCCGTACGATTTTAAGAAATCAAACATCGGACCATCAGTGGTTGAAAAGATATTGGCGCCTGCCAGCGCATAATCGAGAATAACGCGCTGAGTTTCCTTTTCCGTCCATTGCCGGACTTTAGCAAGTTCTTTTGATACTCCACTTTGCTGAACCTGGGTTCCTCTGATCTCAAATGCCGGGGCACTCCTTATTTCCAGCTGTTCAGGTAATTGTAAAGCTCCATTTCGGATATTAACTTGCCGGAGGAATTCCCCGACAGCATAGAGGCATCCACGTTCATCAACGCCCGCAGCAATTACAATATTTTGATTGTCAGCTTTCTTTAATAAAAATCCTTCAGATCCGGGTTCCAGATCAGTCAAAGGTGGTATACGCTGCTGTTTCATCCAGGAATTGATTCCTATATGATTTTTGGATATTCCCAGCAAAACAACCAATTTATTGGTGCTTTCCTTCGTAGTTGAAGTTTCAGCAATTAATTGAACATCAGCAATTCCCGCTTCCTTAAGACGATCGGTCAACAGGTTTGATATGTTCATTTCGACTTTCCCGGCCTGTTGCGAGTGAAGGATCAGTATTGATTTATATTCAAAGCCGAACGATTGTTGAGGGATAGCCAGAGCTGTAATCCCCAGAAATGCGCTTAAGATAAGTGCAATTTGTTTATAGTTGGAGTTCAGGTATTTGCAGATGGTTGTCGAAAATTTCATATTTCAAAATTATTTGCACAAATATAGAGATAGATTGCCAATTGTCTTGTTATGTTTAAAACCACCAAAATACAAAGACACGAAGTTCACCAGGAATTTTCAATCCTACAGGTGACTTCGTGCCTTTATACTATCACTTTCTTTTTTAGGGAATTACTTTAGTTCATCCTGATCAGACTAAAAGGTTCAGTTAACCCATAATCCATCAGGAAGTAATCCCCAAAACCAGCAGTTTTATCAGGGGCAGTATTCCAGTCGCCAGGACCATTGATCCATTGATTATTCGCCTTATAGAAATAACCAAATGTGTTTTTTAAACTTCCACATACATTTAAAGTAATCTCATTCTCACCTTCCTTGATGAATGTGCTGACATTTAATGCGTACGGTGGATAAGCTATTGAACCAGCCCTCTTTTTATTGACAAAAACCTCAACCACGATCCCTTCCAGCTTATTGACTTTTACCGTGAATTGCGCTTTTGACTGATTTACTGCGAAGGTCTCAGAATAGGAAACCTTTTGAGAATAAAACGGATAACCCATTGATTTCCATGAGCCCAGTTTTGAAAGTTTCCCGGTAGCGATTTCAAAGCCTTGTTTCAACGGATTTAGGACAAAGTCCCCAACAATATATACAGGCATCAGTTCGGCATGAACTGACATTTTAGGTGCTTTTAGCGTGATGGTATTTAAACCCTTCTTAACTTTTTCTCCAATAGGAATTTTAAAAAATTCGCGGTCGATCCACCATTTGTCGCTTTTTTCAACTTTCTGATCATTAATAAAGACCTCCCATAATTCAGTACGCTCTACAACTGCCGACAATTTTTTAATAGTTTCTGCATCAGCCTTATCCGAAATATTAAAGCGATATTTTACTTCAAAGGCCGAATTGGTTTTGAAAGTATCCAGGGCAAGGTAATCCTGTTTGAACTGAATTTTATGCTGCCATGGATTACCCATCGGGAATCCGTTACTGTCGAATAACTTACGCATGGCATTCATAAAATAGGTGTCTTTTAATTCAAGATTGTGGGATTTTACATCCAGAAAATCAAGTACCAGAACATTTTCACTTTCTGCATTCACCTTTATGGCTCCAGATCCGGCTATTGGTTGTTCCTCTTTGGTAACAGCAGGTAGAGGTGACTCATTCACATTTTTATTGACAAGGTAGTATAATGCGCTTCCGACAGGTGGAAGTGATACCTCAAAAGTCAGTTGCCCTTTTTCCTGTTTGGCCGGAACGGAGAAACATTCGCCGGTGATCAGATCCATTTTAACTAAACTTTGACCTTTGGCATTAATTGTCGCGGTAGCGCCTTGATTGGTATCGGTATTAACCACAAAAATAATCTGACCGTCATCCATTATTCTGCGCTGGTAATAGAGTTCACCCGAAACCGGAGCTGGTTCCTGAATCGTAAAATCAGAGTTTGAAAATAGCTCTTTAACTATAGGTTCATCTGTGTTTTGAGCCATAATCCACTGTTTAGGGAAACTGGTTTTTAATTCATTTACTGAAGTCGATTCAGTTCCGTCGAGATAAGCGATTTCTTTTGTGAATGACAGAACCTTACCACCTTGCTTCAAATATTTTTTTAACAGGTCAAAGGTATTCTTATCAATATTTTGCATGGTTTCCGGAATAACAACCAAACTGTAGGTTCGTTTCCCGACAATCAATTGACCGTTTTTTACAGAACCAATCGTTTTCATCACGTTTTCAGAACCAAGGTCATATTCAAAATGATGACGTTCAAGTTTGTAGACAAAGGATTTGAATTTTTTCTGGATAGAATCGGGTGTGGGGTTTTTTGTGGTACGCGAAAAATACATCCAGGATGTTGTATTTGGCTGAATTACAAGTGATTTGTTGATTTGTTCGCCAGTGGCCATCGCCATGGATATACGTCCCAGATAATCGCCCATCTCTTTATAATCTGTCCACCACGGTTCATGATAGGTAAATGATGGTGGATAATCGAATTTGCGCACCCCTTTAATCGTGTAAAAGGAGAGGTGCTGATTTACAAAATTCACCCCCATCACTCCTTGCCAATCTGCTAATCTTTTGAAGTTTGTAAAGGTAGTCTCCCATCCTGCACCACCGTATGTTTCGCTGAGTGTCCTTTTATGACCAGTCTGATTAGAAGAGCTACCTAATTCCCTGATCGCACGTGTATTCCCGAACTGACCCCCCTGACCCTTAGGGATGTATTGATTTCCAAGCATGTCGACACCTGGTTGCTGGTGATAAAGATAGAATGAAGCCTCGTCGGAACCATCGGTGGGTTTTGGCCATCCATGTTCCCAGTAGTGACCTGTAAATAAAAGGCCGTTATCCTCACAGTATTTTCCATATGGCTTGGCCCAGCGGTCAACAAACATTTCGAGTAATAATTCAAAATAGTCGTGCCTTACCTTTCTCCAGTTTCCAATTTCATCGACTACTGATGGCAGATTTGGTTTCAGATCGTATCCCCACCTTTTTTGAAATTCTTCATAGATATCAGGTGTCCATCTCATGGCACTTTTTGGCGCCATTGCGGCTTCAAGGTTGGGCTCATCCGTAAAGCTCCCCATGAGCGTCTTACCGAACTCATCCTTATCATATTTTTCGTAGCCCTTCATGGTGATCTCCAGGAATTTCTGAGTCACCCCTTTCTGAAGCAGATCCACGTATGGAAAATTGCCGTACCAATACGACTTTACTCCATAGGTTCTCTGGAAAAGATAAAAGACCCCTTTTTTACCTGTATAGGAATCTTTGGACGAGGTAATATCTATGAATTTGTTGTTCTCCTGCATTAAAATGGCCTCATATTTAACCGTATCCGGTTTGAATGTCTCCTGAACTTCATACTTTAAACCAGTACCATGGATATACGATTCAGGCATTTGGTCAGGTACGTGTCCGCCGGCAAAACCGCTTGGATACGAATCTTCATCATAAATCCACACCTTCATACCCAGTTCTTTCCCTTTACGAACCGTATAATCGAAAAGATGATGCCAATCTTCTGACAGATATTCAGTTAATAATCCTGGTCGCGGGTGAATAAACACACCGCCTAATCCCCCCTCTTTGAATTTTTTCATATGAAAGTCAATCCCCTCCTCCGAGATTTTATCGTTCCAGTCCCATAGCGGTGCGCTCCTGTATTCTGAAGGGGGATCGACGAAATGTTCTTTTAGTTGCGCATAATTTTGTATGCCTTCAGGGAGAGGTTTTTTAGTACAGCTTACTGTCATAGCAATCAGAAGTAAGATTGCTGCTGTTTTAAGAAAATAGTTATTCTTCATAGTATTAATTGTTTAACGTAGTTTCAATTTTGAATATTTGTTTTTTTCGAATCAACATCTAGTCTGGTACAATTTTTTATCGTTTCAATAAACAGTTAAAATTAATCTTCTTTAACCAATAATAATCGTACAGAAAAAGAATTCACAAAAAGTAATTACTCCTTCAATGAAATCACAGCAACTGCGAATGGCTGAAGCGTGTAATCAATGCCAGTCAGTTGCCTTTTCATTGGTGGATTTTCTCCAGTTGTTACATCAACATAGCTAATCCCTGCCTCCTTTGTCTCAGCAGGTAGTTGAAGTTGTACTGCATTGTTTTTTTTATTAATCAGCAGTATTTTTCTCCCCTTATTTGTGATAATCCCCTGGATATAAACTCCTAATGCATTATTATAGGTTGCGTCTACCAGTTTGTCTTTAGGACCAAAATTGTCCTTAAGTAGTTTCAGCACCCAGAATCTGGCATTAGGATTTCCATTTTTCCAATTCATCATACTTACATCCGGGAATTGAGTTGGATAGCCTACCAATTGCGACTCTCCCGCCACCTCGATCCCGATTTTCGTTAATTCGAGGAAAATGTAGGCATACAACGAACCCGATAAATTCCAGTAATTATCCGGAATATTGTAAATTCCATCTTTGGGAGCATGAGTCATTGTGCCTATTTCGTTAACCATGGTGATCGTATTTGGCGAAAGACGTTTTCTAATATTTTCGATATAACGGACCCGGTCAAAAAAGGCCTCCGCTTTTTCGAAATAGGTATATTGAAATACTTCCAATGGTTGATCCTTCCATGTCCAGGATGGTTGAGAATAGTGGTGATAGGAAATACAATCAAGGGGAATGCCGGGTTGATGATTTTTCGGATTCAGAAAATATTCAAAATATTCAGGATTTCTGACGCGCGAAAGTGACAGTCCTACAAATTTGGTGTCAGGAGAGAGCTTTTTTAATTCACCCACAATGGCATCATACATTTTCGTATATATTCTTGGTGAGATATTATGCTCCAAATCAGGTTCATTGAGCACTTCCCAGTAGGGTATTTTATAAAAATGATCCGATTTATGAAATTTACCAAGTTCATCGGTGAAACCTCCTTTTGTATACCAGCTGAACAGCCTGGCAAAGTAGGAAGATACCTCTTTCATGGTTGTATCCCTCAGTTCGGTTCCCTGATTATAAGTCCAGCAGGTTTGATATGGGTCTGATGGATAGGTTACAACTGAATCGGTCTTCCACATCCAGGCTGGTGTAGTGCTGAAATTGATGATTACCGGGTGCCCTTTGGTGGCTTCCATGAAAGCCTGCATGGTACTGTCCAGATAAGCGAAATTCCACGATGTTTTTCCCTTTTCCGGAGGATCTAATTCGGCCACCGCCATTTTGGGATAAGGAAACCAGGGAACATACCGCACGTAATCGGCGCCTAATTCGTTTAAAGCTCTAAATGTTGACTGATGTATCGTAGAACTGTTCCGAACCATCGGATTCTCAACTAACTGTAAAGTTGGTGTAGTCTTTGAAACAGCTATCGTTTTGTCCCAGTTAAGGGTGACTACATTAACTTTGTTTTGAGCGAACAGCTTAGACTCAGAAAGAAAAGCTATGATGGAAATCACCAGAACCAAACCTGCAATAAAATCGATTTTCTTCGGCATTGTTTATCCTCTTAATTTTTATGGATTAAAATATTGAAACTTATCTGTCATTCATTTTCAGCCCGATCAACATATTCTAACTGTGTTGATATTCAGAATTTTTCCTAATTTTTCGATTTTATCTGCAATATGCCCGATTCCTATGGCACAGTGGTGAGCAGGTCCCTGTTTTGACCATTCATTCATGAATTTTTTTGCTCCTGTTGAAAACCGGTAGCGACTGTTGGTATTTCCAATTTCGAGAACGGGACCTGCGACAGATTCACCCTCGGCAATCAACAGAAATAAACCGTCGTTCCCTTCGACGACTGAAAGTAAAGTTACGGGACCGTGTTTTACTGTCATTTGTATGGATAATCCTTTACCCGGTTTTCCGTGAAATACAGGTAAAGGAACCAGTTTTACCCTACCCTGTGCTATGGCAAAATGGGCAGGTCCGTCGTGACCAAGCATCACCACATCATCTTTGAAATCCATCAGGTAAAACTCAGAGAACGATCCGCCGACACCAAATTCGGCCATAATTTTCATGGCCTGTGCATTCTTTACTTCACATTCGCCGGCAACAGGTACATTTCGTCCTGTCAGTAAGGTATTTCCGGCGATGATTGAAGTTGCGATGTTTTCATAATCATTGCCTGACTGACCTTCGTAATAGTAGGCCAGAGAACCAAGGTTACGGTTTTCTACCAGTTTGTCAAGTGCAACAGAGGTCTGTGCAGCGCGCTCAATTTCTGCTGATTCACACTCTGATGCAACATCAAAAGCAACATTAAATTCCTGAATTTTAGACTGAATTTCGTCCGCTGTTGCTTCATCGCGGTATTTCTTTAGCTCACACATCTCCAGGAGTTCAATGTGGGTCCCGAAAACCGAGGATTGTTTGGCTAAATCGGTATACACATCGAGCATTCCACAATAGTAATGGCCCAAAACTCCCAGACGATTATTACGCATCGCATTTGCTACATTTGCCGCCTCTGTCCATGCTGCAATCTCCTGCCATGCCACTTTGTCCTGAAGATAACCGGTTACAATATCATACTGAATTCCCGAACGGTTAAACACACACGCGATCTCCGGAACCGAACACGCCTGACAATGCTCCAGCCAGATCCCGGTCATTTTGCCGCGATCCCCCAGTTTGTTAAATGCTTCATAGTCCAGCTCTGCCACGGGTTGGAGGTTGAGGATGACCACCGGAACTTTAAGTCGTTGTGCCACTGGTAGTACCGTAGATGAGAGTGCGTATGTTGAAACATACAAAAATACAATCTCTACATCCTGGCTTTTCAGAAAGTCAGCAGCTTCACGCGCTTTCACGGGATTGTCAACCATCCCGGCATCAATTACCTCAACGCCAAATCCGGATATTCCTGATTTGATTTGTTCCTGATATTTTTTAAGATTGTCGAGTAATCCCTCGAATTGTCCCCAGTAAGTGTCCAGACCAATTCCAAATAATCCTACTTTAGTCATTTTGTTTTTTTTTAGCATTTTGTTAATATTCTTTTTTTATAATTATGAATCGTGTAATAAGCTGAAATTAATTATATTATGGTTGTCTAATATTCTCTGTTTTTTAATATTCTGACCGGTCCAAGCAAACCCGAATCGAGTAAAGGGGTATCAGACTTCAGCATGTCGAAACGAAATTTATCATGTGTTTTTGTGAATCGTTTTTCCTTTGAAAGGTTCAGATCGCCAACAACACGGTTTGCCCAGAGATTGATTACGTCAATCTCCAGTAGGTTACCAACCGGTTTAACCGATTTAGTGATCTCCACCCGCCACGGAGCGCACCATAGAATTCCAAGATTTGCGCCATTTAAACGTAATTCTGCAACGTCACTGACATTACCCAGATCCAGAAACAGACGCTCATCATTTTTTCCTGTTTTATTTACGCCATCCGATTTCAGGTTCAAGTCAAATGTCTTTTGGTAGGTCGCTTTCCCTGAGTAGTATTTGATTCCATCTTCAGTCCTGTTTATCCAATTGATAAGTTTGGGAAACTCCACCTTCGCAGGACCTCCCCACTGAGGATCGAAAGTTACTTTCCATGAATTACTGATATCATACAAATCTTTTAATATGAGTGAATTATGAGTTGTATTTCCTGCAGCATCAGCCGCAATTGGATGACGAAACACAATAAACCACGAGTCAAAACGATCGAATTCGAGAGGTAAAGTGGTGCAACCATCAGCCTGCCGAAAGGCGTCTGCATAACAAATTTCACCCGTAACTGCATTCCAGATCTCCGGTTGTTTTCCTGCCACACGGAAAGTAAAATCGCGATTTTCCAATCGATTGGTCCTGTTAATAACGAAATAAATCTCCGTATCGCCATCTATGCGATGAATATAATCGAATTTTTCGGGCTCTTCGGGTTGTCCCAAAAAGGTGAAATCAGGTTTTATACCATCAGCCAAGAGAATCTCACGCGGTGTTTTCCCCCAGATAACCCTTCCTTTTCCGAACCGGCGTTCCGTACGATCCTTGCCGTTTAAGTCGCCCCAAACTTCGGATGCGATTTTTTGGACTTGTTCATCACAATTGGGATAATTTTTTAGCCCGGTCGCGTATTTCGGTGGGGAGCCAACAACTGTCGCTCCATTTTGAACCAACTCACGGATTTTTTTAATCACCTCAAAAGACATCGCATTTGACGGACTGGGAGAAACATTCAGTTTCTGGTATCGGCTAACTTGTTTGCAAATTTCAGGCGAGGTGGATGTGCAATTTTGGAGCACCAATAAACGGTAACTCATCCCGTCGGGTAATACAATTCGTCCATTTTTGACCGACATCCGCGTGAGTAGCACCTCGGCATTGGAATAATCGCAATCGTATCCGGGACCAAGTGAAGGGATGGTATACTTCGGTGGGGCCAGAGTTGGCGGTCTTTCGCCCAGGTAAAAGCAAACGTCCCCAACGAACTTACCTTGCTGAAGCATATACTGACAGCGGGAAAGCCAGGTGAAGAACGGCTTCGACTGTTCCCACCAGGTGATATTCGGAGTCCAGTGCTGACCTGCACAAAATTCATACCCGGGCTTTCCATCCGAAGGGGGCTGGCAGGTGGCCTGATGAAGCATAATCCGGTTGATACCTTCGCAAAAGGCATCGTTGGCGTAAGGTTTCAGATCGGCCGGTCCCAGCGACCAATGGGTACGATCCTGTTCCTGTTGTGTAAAGGACTCAGCCATGGCCTCCTTTTTACCATAGATATGAGATGCCGTTGCGGTTTGTTTGAGATTGAGCCGTAGGTGCCGGTCAGTATTGTATCCGCCAGGTGAAAGAAAATGCCGGTTTACCCAGAATTCACCAGCGGGGATATCACATCGCCCAAGGTTCTTCAGTACATCCTGGGGCGGAATATCGTTTGGACCACCTGCTTCGTTACCCACTTTCATCCCATATTTATGACACAGGTCTTGGAAATGACCATAGAAATTTTCTGAGATGCAATCCTGAATTGTACGATCAAAATCGTCACGAAACCGATTCGAAACCAACGAATCGCTCACCGTGTATCCGGCAAGCACAGGCAAATAAGGTTTCAGATCGTAGCCACGGAATCTTGAGAATTGGTTGGGAAAATCCTGCGTCCAGGTAAGTTTGCCGCATTCCCAGCTGTCGGACCATAAATAAGCCAACTTTCCACCCGCTTTTTTTGCCTCTTCGATCACCAGTTTTCCCAGGTGATCAAAATGATCATCAAGTGAAGCGGTGTTCAGGTAATCAATTTCATACCCCTCACCACCCTTAAACGTATCGCCATCTGGATAGGCATGCCATTTACTCCAGGCGTGCCCGGTGAGCGTATAGCCTGTCCTTAAAATTACCCATTTCCCTTCCGGAACGTCCCAGTCGAACTGTCCGTCAGCTTTTAATCTGTCAGTGAGATCGATTATTGTACCGGGTTCAACTTTTTTCTCTTTTCCAGTTTCCCTGAATGCCTGTACCCGTATATCGTGGTAATACCCATCAACGATTTCGGGTTGTAGTAATTTTCCTGAATATTTTTTCGGTCCTTCGACCGTTAATTCCGACTGTACCACCTTTTTCATTGCGTTATCAGGGGTGATCCATGGCCCCATCATCGTCCAGCCACCAGCGAGGTTAAATCCCATTTCGATCTTTAGCCGGGTAGCCTCTTTAACTGCGTGACGAAAGAGATCCCGCCATTCATTTCCCAGAAAATCAACGCCAAAAAGGGGCGCAACTCCGGCGTACCCTCCTGTACAAATCAGGTTGACACCACTAATCCCCTTTGCCTTAAATTCTTCCAGATCTCTTGTTATCCCGGCTTTATCCACGCGATTAAAAAGCCACCACCAATAAACCCTCGGTTTTGCCGAATCAGGAGGTGAAATAAATGAATTTCTCAATGAATCCGGATCTTTCCCAAAAAGGGAAATATTTGATAACAGTATTAAGCACAAATAAATAACAAATCTTAATTTGAAATTAGGCATCCTGTTAAATTTACTGATTATGATGTGATCACTTTTGCAACTGTATGCAACATTACCGGACCGATAAGTCCTGATTTTCTCAGCGCATCATCTTTGGACCAGACTTTAATGATACTGAATGTGAACCTTCCCGTTGGGCTCGGTTTACCATCAAGCAGCCATTGCGGATATTCCTTTAATTCACCTCTATTGGACCAATTGCAATCCTCCGGAAGGTTGGCATCTCCGATGAGCCGGTTGGGCCAAAGATTGACGACTGTTAGCTCCAGGGAATTTTCGCCTGGTTGTGCAGCTTTGGTGATATCAATCCGAAACGGTTTCTTCCATAGAATGCCTAACTCTTTTCCATTTAATTTCACGATTGCCATAACCTCCACTTCTCCCAGGTCGAGGAGTAACAGCCGATCTTTCTGAAGCATGTCATCGGAAATCAGTATATTTTTGCGATAGGTCGCCTTTCCTGAGAAGTACCTGACTCCCTGATCTGCATGGTCACTCCATGAAATTAATTCCGGAAATTGAATCCGGGGGGGAGCGCCCCAGTTGGGGGCAAACTGCACATCCCAGGTGCCGGCTACTTTTACAGGTCCGGGAAGTTGGGCAATTTCTATTTTGAGCTCATTTTTGCTGGCTGTTTGTAAGGTGTATTGTCCTGCCTGTGAAATTAAATATTCATATTTTCCGGTATTCCGACAGACCTTTATTTTGCTACCTATATTGCTGGTGATGATCGTGCCGTTATGGGTGACCTTTACGATCCGGTCTGCTTCCTGCCTCGTGTTAGGGGGGAATACCACGAAAACAGAACCAAATTCTGACAAACGGATTGGCAGGGTTGTAGTGTCATTGGTCACTGAATAAATGGCGGGTTTCTCAATTCGACCTGTCTCGGGCCACCAAAACTCCGGACGCCTCTTACTGATGCGAAAATTGCAGATAGATTCCACCTCTGCATTCAGTTTGTTGGAAACGAAGTATATTTCAGATCCGTCATCTGCGCGACGGTGAATATAACGGAATGGAGCTGGTTTGCCACACGAAAAGTCCTGTGGAATACCCAATTCAGACAACACCTCCTGTGGGGATTTTCCCCAAAAAACATGTCCTTTGCCCACTTTTCGCTCGCCCGGAGAGGTGGTATCGCCCCATAGCTGGTCAACGATTTGCTTCAACTCATATTCGCATTTCGGATAATTGGTAAGACCGGGGGGTTTCACCGGAGGAGGTCCAACGATAACCATCCCTTCGTTGACCAGTTCCCATATCTTTTGGGCGAGTTTTACACTCATCACACCCGCCATCACCTGTTCGCCCGTTGAAGGAAGGACCATTGCCCGGTAACTCATCCCGTCGGGAAGCATGATGAGACCATCTTTAATTGATATCCGGTTGAAAACAACGTCTGCAGTACATCCGTCAAAGTTATATCCCGGTGGATCGGGAGGGATCGGATTTGCATAGTCCACACCAGGTGGCATAAACCGGTTAGGTGCTGCTTCAGCCTGCATATAAAGTAGATCGGCGACAAACAGCCCTTTTTGCAACAGGTACTGACAGCGGGTAAGGTATTCATGCCAGGGCTTGGTCTCTTCCCACCAGGTCTGGGTGCGCTCGTAGTGGAGTCCCCAAAACGACATCGTCATCCCCGGTTTTCGGTTTATCCAGGGTTGCATGGCATACCGGTGAAAGATGAAACGGTTAATCCCGGAACAAAAGGCCCAGTCCCCCTGGGGTTTCAGCAACGCGGGGTGAGCGAGCCAGTTTTCGCCCGAATTTGCAGTGAATGCCTCGGATGGGATGATCTTTCTTCCATAAATGTGGGCAGCCGAAACCATTGCCGGGGTCCAGGCATAGGATCGGTAAACGCCCCTGAAACAATCTCCTGATTCGCCTATGGCTTCACTTTCACGACGGTACCAGAATTCTGTCTGAGGCAAATTGGCCTGTCCGGCAACTCTGATCTCATCGAAAGGTGTGTTATCGATCGCTTCCATTGAGAACTGTATCCCATGTTTGTTGGAGAGTTCACGCATATGTCCGGCATAATTTTCGGCAATCAGCTCGGATATGGTAAAGCGCAAATCGTATAGAAAGCGTTCTGTGATCTCTGCATTTCCGATGATACGACCCGTCATTGCCGGAAGGAAAGGCAAAACGTCGTAGCCACACCGCTTCTTAAACTCATCAGGGAATGCCTTTGTCCAGTTCTGGTATCCCACTTCCCAGCTGTCGACATGGGTAGCTACCAGTGTTTTGCCCTTGAGCGGACCTGCAAGGGCCATGATGTCGCCCAGGAACTTATTAAAATGGATTTCGACAGCCTCCTTGCTCATCTTGTCGCATTCATAACCCAGTCCGGCTTTTGGCGCCGGATGGTTGGTGGCGCCAGTAGGGCCGTGTCCGTACCGTATAATCGTCCAGTTGCCGGGTGGTACATCCCATGTCAACCGGTCATTCTGATATCTGGAAGTGAGGTCCAGAATCTCATGCTGGTTGATGGTTGCATCTATCGGCGACGGGGTGGATGTAATTGGAGGCAACTGTGACCCCTTTGCACTGCCAATCACCGGCACCGGTGGTGTGGACATGGTCCTGAATCCAGCTTTAAACTGAATATTATCTGTTTTATAGGTATTGTCTTTTGGTGTCGGAAAAGCAATAACTGCAACATCGCGGTAGTATTCCGGTTCTCCCTCCTCCTTGCCGGGAATTCCCCCTTTCCGGACTTTGGGCTTCGGAAGTTCGTTGTCGAAACGTTTTCCTCCATCTACGATTATTTCAGAATATAACAGTTGTTGCATCGAATTTTCGGGGGTGTTCCAGGGTCCGCCGCTGCCCGTCCATCCGGCGCCGTCGTTCATATTGATTTCCAGACCGAGCCGGCCAGCTTCCTGACACGCGAAACGAAACATCTCCTTCCAGGTGTCGGTGCCAAAAGCTACCGTTCCCTGCGGACTTCCATCCACCTCCATGATCAGGACGCCTCCAATGCCCACTCGCTGCATCGCCTCAAGGTCTGCAGTGATCCCCTCTTTTGTGATGTTCCCATTGATCCAGAACCAGTACACCCATGGGCGCACGCCATCGGGAGGGTTGAGGAACCCGCTGGATAAGTCATGAGAAACAACGGTATTAGCTGCGCTCGCCGGCGACAAATTTATCCAACAGCCCGCCATTATGCCTGCTGTGCCGCCGACTACCCCCTTTAGAAATACCCGACGATTTAAAGTAAGTTCAGATGGCATATTAAATGATCATTTTTATTCAATTTATTTTACGGTTACATCATCCAGCAGAAACTGAGCAGGATTTGTTAATGGTTTATCCTGCCCATTGACCAGAGCATCCGTATCTCCCAGTTTTCGCACCGGTCCTGTTCGGAAAACCAATCGTTGTAATTTGTTAAGGTTTTGTGTACCGCAGTGGTCAATTTTAAATGTTTTACCATTTATTTTTATCATTTCACTCCTTTGATCACCATTTGCAGAAATCTCAAAAGAGATCCATTTTTCGGATAAATAGTTCCCCAGTGAAGTATCCCTATTACCGGAAGATGCTTTTAATTCCCCGGTTTTAGTAAGAGTGATTCTCGAAAACAGGTTTCCTTTTTCATCCTGTAAATCAATTTCCATCAATGCATTTGTTTGTGCTGTTTTTATCCTGAATTTTGCCCTGATCTTTTCCGCTGTTGGGAAAAGTCGCATCGCACGTGCATAATCGGTCGGGTCGCCATCACGAAATTCCAGACACCTGTTATTCTGGTTTCCTGGTTCCTCCACGACGGTTACAGGGGCCCATTTTGGCGAATAAATATTCCAATCTTTTAAAACTGCTCCGACTGGCTCTTTCTGAAAGTTATCAGACGGAAATGAAATCTGTTCGGCATGAACCGGAAGTGGAATTCTGGATAGCCAGATATCTTCCTTGTGAACGCTGTAAATCAGCCAGATTGCTGATTTGTCGGCAAAACTGTGGTCCGTCGACCAAGCAGCAACACCACGGACATACTGATATCCGAAATCTTTATATTTCCCCGGATAACGCATTGGCGGATATTCGCCATGAACAACGCGCATATCCCTGAAATGGATACCATCGGGACCGTTTACCATTACCAGCGGGAATCTTTTCCCCCTTTTTGGATCAGGGTTATAGGCAAGGACATAATGATTGTCATTGGTTCGTTGTCCCCAGACTTTAGCTGCTCCGGCTACCAAAGAGGGCGGGTTGACGGGTTGTGACCAGCTTTTCCCCTCATCGGCAGATGTGGTGACAAATCCCATCTTGGAAATTCCAACCCACTGCTGATCCTTGCGCTGATAAAAACTAAATGCCTTTCCAAACGGATAAAATCCTTTAAATTTTGGTGTTGTGACATGCCAACTCATCTTCCTGTCTCCCAAAAACACCCCATAGTCTTGTTGCTCCAGTAACATATTGTTGTTTACCGCATCACTGCAAGCCTCTACAAATGCTTTATCTGAAGATGTTTCAAAGAATGGGGGCATTTTCTCCATTGGATGGATTAAAGTAAAAACGGCTCCAAGACTATGATCCGGCAATATTTCCCTGACCAGCAGCACCGATTTCTGTGCCTCAGTGACATTGCCATCACTCAGCCTTGCTGCACAAAAGGTCAGCATTTTATCATTTTTGGTATGGTAGAAATAGAACCGGCAGGCCCATGCCAACTCTCTCGGAAACAGATCGGCAGGTTTGCTCCATTCAATCCCGTCGGCGGAGGTGGCATAGACGACCTTTGATGGCGGGACATCCTCATCTTTCACCGTCATATTCCATGCGGCATAAAGGCGGCCTCTCCACTCAGCCAGATCCATGTGATGAGCATAAGTCCATCCATCGCCATCTGCAAGTTGTGGCGCATCGCGGGTAGTCCGTAGCAGTTCAATGTTTAATACTCCCGGCATAGGCGGAAGACCTCCATCGGGTAAGGTTAAATTTACCAGATTTTGTTCCTCACCCGAAACCTGAATAACAGTATCCGGTTGCGCTATGGTCTGGAACAAAGAACTATTTTCATTCCTTATATGGGCATTCCCCTCGCTGGCGGAAGGAGGAAGAATGGCATATAAAATATACAGAATAAATTGCAAGTTCCTCTTTTTCATAAATCTGTATTTTATTAATGAATAATCATTTTTTATCTGATGCAGATTCAATATTAAATTAGCACAACCCGGGCTATTTATTGGCCTGGTGTTGAGATCATAAAAACGGAATGGTATGGCGCCAGTTTCAGAATAAAACCGGTCTCTTTTCCACTTTCGGAAGTCGTTTGTATTTGGCTGACTTCACCAGAATGGGGATCCCAGATCTGAGGGTGATGAATCCCTCTGATTTGTACCCTTGTTTCGACAGGTGACTTGCCGACATTGGCAAAATAAAACACATCATTACCTTTTATTATCCTGTGAATATACCTCAAACCTGAGGTAAGCGGATAATCAACATCGTATTTTATCTGCAGATTCCCGATCACATTCCGGATAGAGGCGCCATCCGGGAATGGCAGAAAAATTGCACTCCCCCTGGTCTGCCCTGATTTTGTATTTGTGGATTTGGGGCTTTCCCCTTTTAACATTGAATTGATTAGCTCTTCAACCTCTTCATCTTTACCGGGCGTGGTGGCCCCAACCGGTAACTGGGAGGTGAAAATCAGATGACCCCCGTTGTCATAGAATAATTTGATTTTCTTAAGGTTGGATAAAGAGATGGTTTTGCAGGAAGGAATGATCAAAACACGGAATACCTCCTTGTTGAGTGAGTTTTGAAGCTGAAGTTTGCCTGACGAAACGGTGCATTTTTCATCCAACACCTCGGGATGAATAAACGTGAAATCCTTACCGGCATCTTCCGTCAGCCAGTTGGCAACGTTAACGTAATCTGTCTTCGGAATATCGACTCCACCTTTATAATTTTCCAGCGGGCCATCAAGGTAATGATCCCCCTGAAGCGAATGGATAGGGTAGAGGATGGCAATATCGGCAACATGTCTCCCTTTTTGTTGTAAGACTGTATTAAGACGTGCGAGGAACTGATTAAAGATTTTCAGGCTATCGGCATACAACGGATTCCGCTGTGAAAGTTCAGGTTTGAAAATAACATTCTTGTCATTGTACCATACTGCATGAGGTATCAGCATGTTAATTCCCTTTGCATACTGATCCATTGCCACCGAAAATATCTCGTTCCACCCAATATTCCCCATGGCGCCGTAGGTTTCCGACATGATCAGCGATTTATCCCAGTTATAGGCGGCCGAACTGACTATTTTGTAATAACGTTCTGCAGGGCGATTACCTCCGATTTTATCAATACCGGGAATTTCGAGGTACTTGAAACATTTCATAAGGTCGCCTGAAACACTGACCGGATTCAGCACCTCTTCCTGATCCTGGTGACCAGTTGCACTGATATGGTGTGCCGTTGACCAATCATTAATCTCTTTTGTAAAACCTAAAGCATAGAGCTCGGAGCGAAAGCCAAACAGATAATTTCGGGCAGCAGTAGTTTCGGGACCAATATTGTACCAAAGGGAAGGATAGTATACCGATGGATCAAATCCAAATTTTTTCTTAAACTTCTCATTGAAAATGTTGGTCCACATCCGTCCTTTCGCGCGGTACATCGTCGGTTCATCGAAAAATGTACCAGCAATTACATTTCCGAAATATTTTTTAAAGTGCTTATAGTAAGCTTCATGAGTCATCTCAATGAAATTTCGGACACCCGTTGGGTCAAGATAATCCACAATCGGATCACCATCTTTTACACACATGAAGAACATCACTTTCCAGTCACCTTCCGGCACTTTCCATTTCAGCTCTCCATTAACAACTTGATCTGAAAGATTAAGGCGTTTCAGAGATTTCATTTCCATTGCCACAACTGCCATCAGTGTTCCTCCATCCGGAATCTTGGGACTAAATAACGTTGGTCCTGTTACTTCAAATTCAATTTTATCCAGTCTTTTAATCGTTTGATCGGGAAACCGTTTTTCAAATCGTCCAATTCCATCGCCGTTGACAGGTCCTGCGCCGCCACTTGGAAAACCATATTCATCATATAGGCACATAGTCAGACCCAATTCAGCTGCTTTTTCAAGCGCCTTGCCATATACATTAAAATATTCTTCAGTTAAATATTCAGGTTTAAATTTGTCCCCAAACGGTAAAATACTAAATCCACCATAATGGCAACTGTCCCTAAAACTCTGCATCTGACTGGCAATCCCCGCTTCAGTGACTTTGGTGTCATTCCAGAACCACAAAGGTTTTGGAAAACTGGATAAAGGTGGGTTTTTGAAAGTCTCTTTTGACGGGAAATTTCGTTCACCAGCATGCAGATAATTACAGGTGCAAATGAGAATAAGTACAATCAGAATTTTATGCATGTTGTGATAAGTTTATTAGTTCTTTAACCATCTCATGATCTCATTGGCGATCAGCTCATGTCCCTTTTCGTTGGGATGATTGACCTGCGACATATATTGACGCAGTTGCCCCTTGTCGGGATAAAGAAATTCAAATGCCCTATAGGTATCAACGATCCCAACCTGATTTTCCGCAGCAAGTCTGCAAATCTGGTCGGTATGTTTTTTAAGATCGTTTTCGGGATCATCAAAATTCACCTTTTGGTCAGGCGAAGGTGTCAGAAGGATCACTTTAATCCCTTTCCCTTTTGCCATTTTAATCATTTTATTCCAGGCCAGGTAAGCTTTTCCCAGACCCGGACCGCGGTCATTCAGAGCATAATCAATCAG
Source organism: Prolixibacteraceae bacterium (assembly GCA_963677935.2). GTDB lineage: Bacteria > Bacteroidota > Bacteroidia > Bacteroidales > Prolixibacteraceae > JAAFHB01. The sequence continues at coordinate 29,957 of CAXXEH010000003.1, forward strand.
TATCAGATCGGGATGATGGGTCAGCACTTCCTTTTTAAACCGGGCGGCGCCCCGCACCGAATTTTCACCACCAATAGCCGTAACAATGCAATTCACAACAGCCAGTGGATAGATTGCCTTTAATTTTTGCAGTACCAGATTCGGATATGCCGAAAGCGTATTGACGGTGGGGGTTTTGAAATAGCCTGCCGGTACGCTGTGTCCATGAAATACAATATTGATCGTCCTATTCTTTGGCCACTCTTTTTGCAACTCCAACTTCAGGTCGGTCAGATAGGTTGTAGGATCTGCCGCACCCGGAATTATAGTTTGACAATGAACCGTAATTGCGAAAAGAATAATGGGGATAAAAAGTAGTTTTTTCATTGATGTATATATTTGCTTGATATTCAATTTGGTTTGCAGATCCCAATTATTTAAAAACACTTTTCACCCCCTCAAGATATCCGAATTTATTGAGTGTATCCGGTTCGAGGTAACTCCCTTCAGTCCATTCATTCCAGCAGTTAATGTTCATTATTCTGGGACCGTTAGGATCTGCGAGCAATTTCTCTTTTGTCATCTGAAGTGCAGTTTTAAAATTTTCCGGAGTATTGTTCCCGATGGTATAGGTAAACGGATAGCCGAAATTTCCCCATTCCGATTTCAAATCGCATCGTGGACCAGGATCCCAGCCCATTGAAACATTAGGATAATAGGGGACTTTAAACTCATCCTTAGCCTTGTCCCAGTAAGCAAAGTACTGATCGCGCACTTTGTTAAAGTCGGTTTGCTGATCCGGCAGGCCGGCGTGATGCACCCAAACATATGAAGTTGCGGAATCAAATCCCAGCAATTTGATCAGTTCAGGATAGTTTGCAGGAACTTTTTCAACCGGCAGAATTGGTCTTCCCCAGGCGACCAGATTCCAGTGAACACCCTTTAATCCGGCAGCAATGGCCTTGACATTTAGCCTGATCATTGCTGCTTTTGTGGCTTCAATACTGCCGAATCCTTCCATGAATTTTTGAATGTCGTATATCGAGAAATAGGCCTTGCCATCAATTTTCCAGTAGTTGGGTTGTGTGAAATACTGTGAAATCAGGATATCACAAATTTCGTCAAACCTTTTGGCAGACACCTTTCCGGGATAAAGCAATTTCTGTGGCGCCCCATGTGTATAGGGGTGTATGTCATTCCAGTCGTGATTCGCCCACATTAAAGCAAAATTGATTTTGTCGACATTATTTGCCTTGAGAAACCCTTCGTCAAGACATTGGTTCAAAAATGGCCCGTCTTCGTACATGTACCAGTCAAAGATAAAACAGTCAACTCCGTATGTGGAGGCCGCCTTAATTTTTTGTTCCATCACCTTCGGATCCTTTTCATCACCGTACCCCCATAGCGGAACTTTAGGTTGCTGGTGGCCGGGAAACCGGGGTTTTGCAGCTTTCACGAGTTCCCATTCTGACCAATCTGCCCCTTTGTTTTTAATATTTCTCGGATCATTGGTGTGGTAGTTCGCAAAATAGTAGGAAGCCACTGTGATCTTTTCAGCTTTTCCATCTCCTTCAGGAGTTTTAGCGCAAATCAATAAAGGTGATGACAGATAGATGGCTAAAATAATAAGGTTCAATTTTGTCATAGTTTAAAAATTTGATAGTTTTTTAATGGCTGAAATCCATATTGTTGAATCTATATTATATGGCATTGTGATAAATGCGCTTCCGATAATTTATTGTGCAATATATTAATACTTTATGTGAGTGTGTATTTTATTTTGATTTTATATCTTTGAATTTTGACACAGTCACATGTTATGCAGCATCTTTTAAATTCCAATATCAGGTATCTTCCGGTACACGAACAGGACGAAAACTGGAGTCTTATAGTGAAAACTGCCGGATTTCAGTCCGTTTCACCAAACAGTATTTACCCGACTGAAGGACATCCTGTGGACTATTCGTTTAATTTTCAGCACGGTCGGGTATTGGATGAGTTTCAAATGATCTATATCACCCGGGGTTCCGGAACATTCGAATCGACAAGTTTCAGGAATGTAGGAGTAGATGAAGGGACGGTTTTTTTTCTGTTTCCCGGTGAATGGCATCGCTACCGACCTGAACAATTGACCGGATGGGATAGCTATTGGGTTGGTTTTAAAGGAAAATTTGCTGAAAATCTTGTCTCAAACGGCTATTTGTCTGTATACAAACCTGTTGTTAAAGTAGGTTTTATTGATGAAATTGTGAGTCTGTACCAGCGGATTCTGGAAGCAGGAAATGAAGAGAGGTCTGGATATCAGCAATATATTTCCGGAATTGTTATCCATCTGTTAGGATATGTCTATTACAGGGCGAAAGACAACCATTTTGAGGATAAAGCGATTGTTCGAAAAATAGATAAAGCCAGGGTGTTGATCAGAGAGCAGATCAATGACAATGTTTCACCTGAAGCAATTGCCAAAGATTTGACGATGACCTATTCTTGGTTCAGGCGACTTTTCAAACAATACACAGGGCTTGCTCCTGCCCAATATATTGCACAGTTGCGTTTACAGCGGGCAAAAGAGCTTCTTTCCACTACTTCAAAATCGGTCAAGGAGATTGCTGTGGAGATGAACTACGAATCTGTTGATTATTTTTCAACCCAGTTCCGAAGGCAGACAAAGATGACCCCGACACAGTACCGGAAAAGTAGTTTTGGAGTCACTCATGCCGAATAGTCATATTGTGTATTGTGCATAAAATTAAGTAGTTGGTAAAATTAGAAATTTCGTTAACGATTATTAACTGAAGATTCAATTATAAAACGTATAAAACAGTTGTATAACTGAAAAGGCAGTTGTATATTTGTTGTGAATTTAAAATTTTGAAATTATGAATATGACATTTTTTTATTTTTTAATTAAATCATCAATCTACCTGCTTTTCTTCCTGGTTGCTTATCGGTTATTCATCTCGAACCTGACTTATTTTTCCTGGATGAGGATTTATTTGTTAGTGAGTATTTCACTTTGTTTAATCTTACCGTTTATAGAAATACCAGGGAATTGGACTCATTCGGTATTTGGTAACTCACTGTTTGAAAAAACAGCCTTTCAGACGTTAATGAGTCCGCAAAAGGTATCCAGCCCTGACACATTGGAAATGGGAATACAATCAGTATCAGATCTCAGTGGTTGGGGAATTTTGGTTTTTATCGTTTCTGTTATTTATTTTAGCGGGTTAATCTATAAAACAATATTGTTATTGAGTAATTTATGGAAAATCCGGAAATGTATTTTAAATAATCCAAAACAAAAAGCGGGTAAATATTGGATCATCAATACGGATCGTCAGGTTGTCGCTTTTTCGTTTTTTCATTTCATCTTCTTCAATCCAGATTTTAGGAATCTCACCAGTCACGAAGTTCAGCAAATCATCAATCATGAGGTGATTCATGCCAGACAGTTGCATACCCTTGATGTACTTTTTATTGAGTTTATTGGTATAATATTATGGTTTAATCCATTGGTGCATTTTATCAAGAATGAGATTCAGACCGTTCATGAATATATTGCTGACGAGAAAATTACAGGTTCTGGTGAAAGTAAAAAACAATATGCACAGCTGCTTTTCAATCTGGCATCTGAATCAGGCGCTTTTTGCCTCTCGATCGGTTTTTCTGGTAAGCAAATAAATAATAGGATTGTAATGGTTTATAAATCACGTTCTTTACCAGGACAAAAGCTGTTTTTTACCTTACTTATCCCTGTCGCTGCATTGCTTTTATTATCATTCTCCTATTTTGAGAATACTCCCACCCTGGTTAGTTCATCCCACCAAAACATCGAGATCAGTTCAGATAATCAATCTATTACAAAGATAGGCAACATCAATTGGGTAAACAACACGATATTTAGTTCAGCTGAGTTGACCAGGATGTTGGGGTTGAAAAAGGGTGATGAATACTCCAAAATAGATTTAGAAAAACGGCTGGAAGCTGAAACTGGTATTTCGACCATCTACTTAGACAAAGGCTATTTGTTTTCTAATATTCAAATTGCAGAAACTCCAACAAGTAACAATCGTACCGACTTAACCTTGACAATCGCCGAAGGAGTGCGTGGTAAAATAGGAAATGTAAGTGTAAAAGGGAATAAGCTTGTTACCCCTCAGGAAATTCTTAATCAAATTATGATCAAATCAGGGGATTTGTTTAGCAAAACAAAGATTGTTCAATCAATCAGAGCTTTAAGTATGATGGGTCAATTTGATCCGGAAACCATCAGACCCGAAATAATCCCTTTACCAAAGAAGGCTGATAGTGAGTTTGTTATTGTAAATATTGTATTCGAGGTAACTGAGAAAAACTAAAAACATGGAAGAGCTCACGAAAACGGAAGAACGGATTATGCAAATATTCTGGAACCTGAAGAAAGGATTCGTAAAAGATATTATCGAACAAATCCCCGATGAACCGAAACCTCCCTATAATACGATTTCTTCGGTAGTGCGAATCCTGGTAAGCAAGGGGTATCTTAATTTCAAAGCATATGGGAAAACTTATGAGTATTATCCGGCGATCACGAAATCTTCGTATCGTAATATACAATTAAAGAAAGTGATATCTGGTTACTTTAGCGATTCACCAGCTTCACTGCTTTCGTTTATGGTAAAGGAGGAGAAATTGAGTAAGGAAGAAATTGAAAAACTGAGGGACATAATTAATAAAATGGGGTAGAAACCAATATTCAAATAGATTATTTACCTTTGATTTAAATTTATTCAAATGAGAATTAACAAAAAATCAGTATTAAAGGATTTGAATTCATTGTTAAGGTCAAAATTTGCGGATGACTTAACTGATGTTGTTCTTTTTGGTTCCCAAATTAATGGAGGAGCGAATTCGGATTCTGACTATGATTTTTTAATCATCCTTAAGAAAAAAGCTGACTGGAGAGTGGAAAGGGAGATTTCTGATCTTTGTTATGAAATTGATTTGAAATATAATATTACGACAGATACTCATATATTAACAGAACACGAATTAAATTCTTTACGGGGAAAACAACCCATATTTGTGAATGCAATTTCAAATGGATTACACGCATGATTGACGATAATGACAGGCAGTCTCTTATTGACTATCGGTTACGACAGGCAACAGATACTATAGAATTAGCAATTAAACTTTCATTTTTTTGAAGTACTTTTGCACCCTCAATATTTGATATGGGTTTAAAAGAAGAGATACTACGCCGGAGAACCTTCGGCATTGTCAGTCACCCCGATGCGGGAAAAACAACATTAACAGAAAAGCTACTCCTTTTTGGTGGCGCTATACATGTGGCCGGCGCTGTAAAGAGCAATAAGATAAAAAAAGGGGCAACCTCCGACTTTATGGAGATTGAGCGGCAACGAGGTATTTCGGTTGCGACATCCGTAATGGGTTTTGAATTCAGCGGTTACAAGGTAAACATTCTTGATACCCCGGGTCACCAGGACTTTCAGGAAGATACCTTCCGCACCCTCACTGCTGTCGATAGCGTAATTATCGTTATTGATGCGGCCAAAGGTGTTGAACCACAGACCGAAAAGCTGATGAGTGTTTGCCGTAGCCGCAAGACTCCGGTTATCGTCTTTGTGAATAAAATGGACCGCCCTGCAGATGACACGTTTGATCTTCTGGATGATATTGAGAAGCAATTGCTGATTAAAGTGCGCCCCCTAAGCTGGCCAATCAATAACGGCCCGGAATTTAAAGGGGTCTATAATATCTACGATCAAAACCTTAGCTTGTTCGATCCAAGCATCACCGATATCCGTCCAGGAATAAGTTTTACTGATGTCAGTAGTCCTGAGCTGGATACAATAATTGGAAAAGATGCCGTAGCCCTGCGTGAGGAGCTCCAAATTCTGGATGAAGTTTATCCCGAATTTGACATTGAACAATACCTTGCAGGCGACCTTGCACCTGTGTTTTTCGGAAGTGCATTGTACAATTTTGGGGTCAAGGAACTGCTCGATACTTTTGTCAGGATTGCCCCGTCACCCCGATCAAAAAAAGCAGAGGAACGGCTCGTATTTTGTGAGGAGGAGACCTTCACCGGATTTGTTTTTAAAATTCATGCCAATATTGATCCGAATCACCGTAGCCGGATCGCTTTCGTGAAAATTTGTTCGGGTAGGTTTGAACGGAATAAAAACTATCGTCACATCCGACTGGGAAAAGTCTTTAAATATTCGAGCCCAACGGCCTTTATGGCTGACAAAAAGGAGGTCATCGACGAAGCCTTTCCCGGTGATATCATTGGTATTCCCGATACAGGCAACTTTGTGATCGGTGATACACTTACAGAAGGGGAGATTCTTCACTACAAAGGGATACCTTCATTTTCACCCGAAATTTTCCGTTATATAGAGAATGCCGACCCTATGAAATCGAAGCAACTGGCTAAAGGGGTTGACCAGTTGATGGATGAAGGTGTTGCGCAGCTCTTCGTGAGTCAGCTGAACGGACGAAAAATCATAGGTACCGTGGGTGCGCTTCAGTTTGAGGTAATCGAGTACCGTCTGGAACATGAATATAATGCAAGATGTCGGTGGGAATCGTTATCGCTCTATAAGGCCTGCTGGATTCAGAGTGAAGACAAGGTAATGCTCGAAGACTTTAAAAAGCGGAAATACAATAAAATGGCTAAAGATAATCATGGACGTGATGTTTTTATGGCCGATTCCTCCTTTATTCTCGATATGGCACAGCGTGACTTTCCCAAAATCAGGTTCCACTTCACTTCCGAATTTTAGGGGAGACTATTAGACTAAGGGCCTTTTTTTTATTGCCAATTCATAAAAAGTTAATAAATTTGCACCCTACCAGTACCTACCGGTTGAGTTATAAAATTTTAAACTTATGTTATGACTAAAAATTTGATTTTGTTTGGGTTACTGGCTATTGCTGCAATTTCGGGCAAAAGTCAGTCTGCAAATGTGCCATTTAATGAGCGGTTGCCTCACGATTGGGAGAATCAGTACGTTTCTGAAATAAACCGCGAAGCGCCCCATGCAGCGTTGATGCCATTTGCAACTGAGGCAAAAGTTGCAGCAAATGACTTTTCCGCTTCACCATTTTACAAATCATTGAATGGAAAATGGAAGTTCCACTTTGTAAATAAGCCTGCCGATCGTCCGACTGGGTTTTTCTCAAACCGTTTCGATGATAGTCAGTGGAAATTAATTGATGTTCCGGCTAATTGGGATCTAAAAGGTTACGACTATCCGATCTATACGAACATTAAGTATCCCTTCAAACCTACCCCACCAACGATGCAAGCAGACTTTAATCCGGTCGGTTCGTACCGTATGGAATTTGAAACTCCTGCTGACTGGAAAGGAAAGGAGATTATCCTCCATTTTGGTGCTGTGAGCTCTGCGATGTATGTATGGGTAAACGGTGAAGAGGTTGGGTATAGTGAAGACAGCAAAACTCCGGCAGAATTCAATATTACAAAATATTTGAAGAGCGGTAAGAATCTGTTGGCAGTACAGATATTTCGCTGGTGCGATGGATCTTATCTCGAAGATCAGGATTTTTGGCGTATGAGCGGAATTACCCGCGATGTCTTTCTTATTGCGCGAAATTCAACACATATATTTGATTTTCAGGTTAAGTCAGGACTTGATGCACTTTATAAGGATGGTCTGTTCAATGTCGGTGTTACATTGCGTAATTTGGGACAAACTGCTCAGAAGGTTACCGTTGAGGCAAAGCTTATGGATGGCAATAACAAAGTTCTCGGTTTTTCAAAAGAATTAACTGCCGCATCGGGCCGTCAGGCAATAAGCTTTGATGGAAAATTGGCAAACGTAAAGAAGTGGAGTGCTGAAACGCCCAACCTTTATCAACTGATCCTTTCAATGAAGGATGGATCAGGAAAGATAATCGAGACAATGGGATGTCAGGTGGGCTTCCGTAATATCGAATTTATCAAGGGACAATTATGTGTGAATGGTGTTCGGATTCTTATCAAGGGGGTGAATATGCATGAACACAACGAGATAACCGGACACGTTCAGGATGTGGAAACCCTGATCAAAGATATTTCCACAATGAAAAAGTTCAACATCAATACAATGAGATGTTGCCATTATCCCCAGCCTGAAAAGTGGTACGAATTATGCAACAAATATGGATTGTATCTTATTGATGAAGCGAATATCGAATCGCATGGAATGGGCTACGGCAAGGAATCGCTGGCCAAAGACTCCACCTGGTACGACGCCCATCTTTACAGGACACGCAATATGTTTGAACGTGACAAAAATTATCCCTCAGTCATTATCTGGTCATTGGGGAATGAGGCAGGCGATGGGACAAATTTTGTGAAAACTTACAAATGGCTAAAATCAAAAGATCAAACACGTCCGGTTCAATATGAGCAGGCTGGTACATCCGATCATACAGATATTTGTGTTCCGATGTATGCAACAATAGATTACATCATTAAATATGCCAAGGAGCACACGGATAAACCGTTAATTCAATGTGAATATGCCCATGCCATGGGAAACAGTACGGGCAATCTTCAGGATTACTGGGATGCCATCGAAAAGTACGATATGCTGCAGGGCGGATGTATCTGGGACTGGGTTGATCAGGGCATTCTGACCTCCAACCCAAATGAGCCCAAGTCGTGGGCTTATGGAGGCGATTTTGGTCCCAAAGATGTCTGGACAGATGGCAATTTCTGCTGTAACGGTCTGGTTAACCCCGACCGAACTCCCCATCCAGGTCTGTATGAAGTCAAGAAAGTCTATCAATATATTGGCTTTAAAGATGTTGATGTTAGTAAGGGGAAATTTCAACTGATTAATAAGTACGACTTTCTGAACCTCCGTAATTTTAGTTTTGATTGGCGCATTGAGGCCGACGGAATTAAAGTTGCAAATGGGAAAATAACCTCGGTTAATGTTCCTGCACATGGTAAAATAGAGGTCTCGATCCCGGTTAACCTTAAACCGATACCTGGCAAAGAATATTTCATCCTGTTCAGCGCCAAAACGATCACCGCAACTGATTTAATTCCGGTCGGGCATGAAGTGGCCTGCGAACAATTTAAATTGCCGGTTTCAGTTCCGGCTGTAGTGATTACTCCCCGTGGAAAGCTGACAATGGAGAAAGGCGCCGGTAATGCAAATATTAAAGGTGCAGATTTTGCAATCTCATTCGACCTTGTTAAGGGAAATATAAAAAGTTTACTATTTGCCGGAAAAGAGATGCTCAATGAGGGCAAAGGACCAGAACCCGATTTTTGGCGTGCACCAACAGATAACGATTTTGGCAATGGGCTCGATAAAAGATGTAAGGTATGGCGTAAGGCTGGAGCGAATAGGAAACTGACAGCATCAACTGTGAGTCAAATATCGGATAGCCAGGTAAATGTTGAATTGGTTTTCGATATTCCGGATTTAAAGGGTGAGACAGTTGCCAAATACGAATCGGTGTACAAGATATATGGGGACCGGAATATTGAGGTAACAAATCGGTTTACGGCTGTTGGCGCCGAATTACCCGAAATTCCAAGGATGGGAATGAATCTGCAACTTGCCCGCGAGTACGAAAATATGCAATGGTTCGGACGCGGTCCACAGGAGAATTACCTGGATAGAAATACAGCTGCCTTTGTCGGACTTTACAACGGAAAGGTCAAAGATCAGTATTGGGCATACATCCGTCCACAGGAGAATGGAAACAAGACAGATGTAAGATGGGTAGCATTCACAAACAAAAATGGAAATGGATTGCTCTCTATCGGATTACCGTTGTTAAGTATTAGCGCTCATCATCAGATAATGGAAGATTTCGAATCTCCGGTTCGCACGATTGGTCGTATTTATGAAGGTGTTGAGGTGGTCAATCGTCATATCAGTGATGTGAAGGAGCGGAATCTTGTTTCTGTAAATCTTGACTATAAACAAATGGGAGTCGGTGGTGACAATAGCTGGGGAGCGTTCACTCATCCAGAATACACACTTAAAGATAAGGTATATAGTTATTCATTCCGCCTGAAACTGATTCAAAAAGGCGAAGATATCGGTTTAATTGCCAGAATAAAACTGGCAGGTAATTGATAATTAAATAATTAAAAAGCTCCGACAAGAAATGATTGTCGGAGCTTTTTTTTGTAATCTGGAAATCCTCTCCCTTAAAAGAAAAACTTATTGACTTTCCGTTCTTTTGAATTGAGCCTGCATCATCAGTTTTTCAATAGAATATTCTTCTCTTTTATCGCTGTCGTCCTCTCCGAAAACTCCGGATGTTGATTCGACAATCGTCTCTACCAAATCCTTTAACTGGTTATCCACATAAAGGTATTCATCTGAAATCATATTGCGCTGATGGGTAATATCGGCAAGCTCAGTTTCAGCATCATTTAATTTTTTAATTAATACACGAAAATCATTTAAAAGGATTATCAAAAATCCTTTATCGAGGAATTCCTCCAAATGCACTTCTAACTGGCCGGCTATTTTCAGGCAACTTCTTTGAATCTCCCAGACGCATTGTCTGTTAAGGGCCTCTTTTAGCTCTTTTAAACTGAAACATACACTACGGAGCCCCATCACTTTCGGAATACAACGGAGGTACGTTTCCGTGACGTTAAGTAACGGACCAAAGCTATTGATAACGCCCTCAATTTTGTTATTTACCTGAATGATCCCGTTTTCAAGAACTTGTAGCTGGGTCAGATGAGTTAACGAGTTAACCCGCTCTTCAAAACGGAGTAGAAATTCGTGATTGAACCTGGGGGAGTAATGTTCAAAGTATGATCTGTCGCGTTTATACTTATCGAGAATGTGATCGGCAATAATAGGGATGTCAGTTAGGTTAAAACGATAACCGGCTCTTTTCATGATGTTTATTTGATTGCATTAAAAGAAAAAAGCAGCCTAAGCATTGCCTTTTAATAGGAAGGAGATGGTTGATTGAGTTCAGTAAATTGAACCGTTTAAATATACACTAATAACGGTCAAAATCCAAATTTTGAGATAGATTTTTTAATAGCTTTTGAGAATTTCTACCCTGGAAATAGAACTTTTGAAACAAATGATAACCTGAATCGTTATTTATAGTATAAAATAGGTGATAAAATGAAAAGTATATTGATTTCCCTGATCGGATTTGCTATTATAATTCCTTCTGAATTAATAAGCTCAACAAAACAAGATGCCAAAATGGAAAATAAAAATGAGAAGTCAAAGGTCGCGGTTTTCGCAGGTGGATGTTTTTGGTGCACTGAAGCGATGTTTAGCCAGTTAAAAGGGGTACAAAAAGTGGTTTCAGGTTATTCCGGGGGCAAGGTTGCCAATCCCACATACGATCAGGTTTGTACGGGCACAACCGGTCATGCCGAGTGTACGCAGATTACCTACGATCCGGAGCAGATCACTTTTGCTGAACTTCTTGAAGTTTTCTGGATGACACATGATCCCACAACGCTCAACCGCCAGGGAGCCGACAGCGGAACGCAATACCGTTCGGCAATATTTTATACCGACGAGGATCAAAAACAGGAGGCAACCACCTTGAAGGCAAAGCTGGAACATGAGAAAATATGGAATTCCCCAATCGTTACAGAGATAACCAGGTTTGATCAATTTTATCCGGCAGAGAATTACCATCAGTCCTATTATGCGAATAATCCGAACCAGGGGTATTGTCGCATCGTAATCACCCCTAAAGTGGAGAAATTCAAAAAGATTTTTGCAGACAAGCTGAAACAGCATTGAAAAATTAACATTTAACATTTTTGGCTGCTGGCAGCTGGTGACAGGCAGTTAGCTTCTGTGTGTCATCAGCCGGTTGCCAGAAGCCAGGTGCAAGCTGCCAGGCGCCAGTAACCAGTTGCTAGTTTACAATCAGATCATCCAATGATCGCTTCGGAACATAGTGAACGCCATTTTCGTCACGGTAATATTTGATATCTCCATCTGCTGCAACATTGGTAATTACCACCTTTTCAACAGGTTTTCCCAATGCCACCACATCGATAATTTCCAAATGTGCCGGGAGATTTAGAATCTCTGAAAGTCTCGGTTTTTTGATTGACTGAAGAATACATCCTCCAAGTCCTTTTTCCACAGCCCCCAGTAGCATATTTTGCATTGCAATTCCGTCATCGCAAAAATAGTTGTCTGCGATTCGATGGTCGAGCAATACAATAATATAAGCGGATGGACGTTCCCCTTTTTCTGGTCCGGGCCACTCTTTCAGATAGCCGGCCCAGGCAAGGGTTGAAAAGATCTGCTCGTTTAGCGCTTTTTCATTGCTTAAAAAATACTTCAACGGTTGTCCGTTTCTCCCCGAAGCGGCCAGTCGGGCAAGTCCGATCAGTTCAACCAAAGTATCCCGTTCAATCAGATATTGTTCATCAAACCTTCTGTAACTCCTGTTTTTTTCTGCTAAATCTTTTAGAATCATATTGTTTGATTTTAGTGTGTGCTAATCTGTAATATGACCAAGATAACAAAATTTAAAGTAACTTTTATAACCCGCCACTATTTGGTATTTTTGCACTCAAATATTAAAATTAATCATCTGTCAATCTAACTGAATGGAGATCTTTTTGATCCTTCTCGTAGGGTGTTTTTCGGGTATGGTAACCGGTTTAACGGGAGCCTCAGGCGTAATGGTTGTTGTCCCTTTGATCTCGATTTTATTCAGGTTCCCGATTCACGAAGCGATTGGCACAAGTCTGGTCGTTGATGTGCTGACCTCTCTGGTGATTTCGGCTACTTATTTTAAAAACCGAAATATCGCGTTGAAACCAGCAGCACTGGTAGCATTATCATCCGTTGCAATGGCGCAGATTGGCGCCCGCTTTTCTGATAAAATTCCGGAACAAGGACTTGATTCGGGATTTTCCTTTGTTCTGATTGTCCTTGCCTTCATCATCTGGCAGACCGGAATAAAAAGGGATAAAGCGCCGGTTGACCCGTTTGATCTTTCAGATAATAAATCCCCCGTATGGCGGCTTATGCTGTCGGTTTTACTGGCTGGCGGTAGTGGTTTCATGACCGGATTTATCGGTGCCGGAGGTGGAACGAATATCTTATTGATCCTCCTGTTTGTGAACCGGTTTCCGATGCATAAGGCATTGGGTACTTCTATTCTGATCATGTCGTTCACTGCATTATCGGGAGTTATCGGTCATGCCTCCTTTGGGAATGTTAATTTGATGACCGGAATAGCGCTTGCAGCGAGTGCAATTCCTACGGGAATTTATTGCGCGCGGTTTACCAGCAAGATCAGCGAGCGATCCCTTTCACGGTTGATGGGTGCGGTTTACCTGTTCTTAGGGGCAGTTATGATGATGATTAACCTGCGCAACTCATGGGATAGCCCCGCTTTTTCTTTTCTCCATTTATAATCAATAATCGAGGACCTCAAAGATGCAAGATCTTTTTTTTTGCTTTTCATGGGTCATTCTGCATTGGTAATTATTCGATCCTTAATCAGCGTGACATCCTGCCTGATTTGGTTAAGGGTATAAGCAAGACCGGTTGACGATACTTCACCCGTAGGGAGTTCTTCGCTGATATAATGGATAAACCGCCAGATCTCGCGGATCTCAACCACCGCCAGTTCGTAGGGCTCATAGGCTGAATTTAGTGATATCAACCGCAATTTCCCCTCTTTTGCGATATGGTTTTCAATAATTTTAAAGACGATCCCCTCGTCGAGCGTGAGGACAATACATGCTTCTCCGTTTTTCAATGTGCTCCAGTCCTGGACAAATTCTCCCGTTACCCAGGCGCTGTCGGGGATGGGTAACATCGACTCGCCGCTGATCTGGAAGGTGCGGTATTTTCGTTCGGACGAAAGAAAAGGGAGTTGAAATACGGGAAGTTCACGCACAAATTCGGGATCGGCAAAACCGCGTGTATAGCCCGCTTTCGCTTTTTCGGGAACCAGCTCAATATTTTCGTTGTTGGCGCTGTCGACTGTTGTGGTGAGTATCCTCAATTTAGACCCTTTCACAAATACATCGAATCCGCTCTCCAGCTGGCGTAGCTCGCTCTCCCGCAGCTTAGACAAATCAATTTTGATTAAAGTGTCGACCGAGATCCCGAAATATTCGGAATAGGCAATCAGTTGCTGGATACCCGGTTGCGCCACCCCATTTTCGTAGCCACTTAGTGTGGAGCGCTTCATATTCAGTGCAAAAGCCGCCTCATCCTGTGTCCGCCCACGCCGCTTGCGCATCAGTTTGATATTCGAGTTGAAATACATCATCTAAAAGTTTTAGGGAAACCCCGACAGGGTTTCTGATCTTGTAATTAGCACGTTTATCCCCCGGTTTACACCAGGGGTTATTTACGGAAAACTCCTTCGGAGTTATAACAATAGTAAAACCAGATTCTTCATAGTCCAACTTAATTGCCAATATTCAAATTAATGCGCTAGAATATTAGCACATTAGCACATTGTCCCATCACCGAATTGTTTTCCACCAATCTTCAATTTTCATTTTTTTCGCCCTACCTGTTACAACTTTGTCAAATAATGATTATATTATAACCTGAATAATGATTAAAATATGATCAAAATTAATTCATTTTTCTGAGAAACAAAAATTTTCAATAAAAAAAATTAAAATATTCAGTCATGCAGGAGATCAGTCAGCTATCTAACAGGACGGTCGTTCACTACGATCTCGACACTTTTTTTGTCTCGGTTGAACGGCTGCATAATAATAAACTGATCGGTATGCCGGTGATCATCGGGGGGACATCCGATCGCGGGGTGGTGGCAAGTTGCAGCTACGAAACGCGGTTGTTCGGTGTCCGTTCGGGGATGCCCATGAAGTTGGCGCGGCGCCTCTGCCCCGAGTCTCTCCTTATCCGTGGCGATATGGAGAGTTACAGTCGTCACTCGGATGCTGTTACCCAGATTATTGCAGAACGGGCACCCGTATACGAGAAGGCCTCGATCGATGAGCATTACCTCGATATTACCGGGATGGACCGCTTTTTCGGATGTATGAAGTGGGCTCATGAACTGCGCCATACCATTATTAAAGAGTGTGGCTTGCCCATCTCGTTTGGATTATCGGTGAATAAAACGGTCTCCAAAATTGCCACAGGCGAAGCGAAACCGAACGGGGAGAAGGAGGTACCGCAATACGGGGTGCAACCATTTCTCGATCCCCTTTCGATCCGAAAAATTCCCATGGTTGGCGCAAAGACTTATTATCTGCTCCGTTCAATGGGGATCGAGACCATTCATACCCTTGCAGAGATTCCCATGGAGATGATGCAGCAAGTGCTTGGTGAAAACGGGATTATCATGTGGAAAAAGGCGCATGGAATTGATAATACGCCGGTCAAACCCTATTCGGAACAAAAATCGATCAGTACCGAGCGCACTTTTGAGCAGGATACCACCGATGTCTATTTTTTGGAGCAGCTGATTGTCAGTATGGCCGAAAAGCTGGCTTTTCAGCTCCGGAAACAACAAAAGATGACATCGTGTGTCACGGTCAAAATCAAGTATTCAAACTTCGATACCTATAGTCAGCAGCTTCGGATTCCGTATACACAGTTCGATCATACGTTGCTCGCGACAGCTAAATCGCTCTTCCGTAAACTTTATCAGCGACGAATGCTGATCCGGCTCATTGGAGTGAGGTTTAGCCATCTTGTGAGCGGTACCCAACAGCTCGACCTTTTTGAGGATACCTCCGAGCGGGTGAATCTCTACATGAGTATGGATCAGATCCGCAAACGGTTTGGTTCTTCTGCGATCCGGCGCGCTTCGGGACTGGCGGTCCGCAAGGCAATCGATGGAATGAAGACGGTTCCGCCAGGAAATCTGATTATTAAACGGGGGTATCATTAATGTGCTAATTCGGTAATGTGCTAATGTGCCAATTTTGTAGGTGAACTGGTGACTACTTCACGGACAACAACCAGTCACCTGTTCACTAATTTGGTGATTTGGTAATGTCTTTCACTTTCATTTTTCATTTTTTTATGTTATTCTCATGTCATACCTGGTATAGTCTGCGTTACGGAACGATGAAACCCGAAACGTTGGTGCAGGAAGCGGTTAACAACCACCTCCCGGTGGTTGTGATGGCCGATATCAACAACACTACGGGAGTGATCGATTTTGTGAGAGAGGCCGAAAAACAGGGTGTAAAGCCAATTGCAGGGGTTGATTTCCGCAATGGAGACCATCATCTCTACACGGGAATTGCCCGTAATAATGAGGGTTTCCGTGAACTGAACGAATTTCTGAGTCTCCACCTGTTGCACAAAACCGATTTTCCTGCAATTCCCGACCGTTTTAATCAGGTTTATCTCATTTATCCTTTCGGGGAGAAGGATATAACAGAATTGCGTGACAATGAATTTGTCGGAGTTCAACCATCTGACATCAACCGGCTTCGCTACATCACTGCAAAAAAATATTTTAGTAAATTAGTTGTTTTTCAGCCTGTTACATTTTCCGGAAAATATGACTATCTGCTGCATAAACACCTGCGTGCCATCAATCACAACACGTTACTGAGTAAAATTAACCCTGATCAGACCGGGAATGAGTCTGATATCTTCCGGACTTTCGACGATCTCCTTGTGGCATTTGCCGATTTTCCGGAGATTCTTCAGACAACTAAAAAACTGCTCGACGATTGTTTCATCTCGTTTGAATTCAAGGTTGCCAAAAATAAGCAGATCTTCACCGCGAGTCGCTACGACGATAAATTATTGCTTGAGAAGCTCGCCCTTGACGGATGGAAATACCGCTATGGTAACGATCAGGAGGCATTGAAGCGGGTGCAACACGAACTGGCCATCATCGACAAGCTCGGCTTCTCCTCCTATTTTCTGATCACCTGGGACATTATCCGCTATTCGATGAGCCGCGGTTTTTACCATGTGGGACGTGGTTCGGGCGCCAACTCCATTGTCGCTTATTGTTTGAAAATCACCGATGTGGATCCGATTGAGCTTAATCTTTATTTTGAACGTTTTCTTAATCCCAAACGGAGTTCTCCCCCCGATTTCGACATTGACTTTTCGTGGCGCGATCGTGATGATATTCATGAATATATTTTTAAACGGTACGGCAACAAATACACGGCGCTGCTTGGGGCAATGAATACTTTTCAGGGGAAGTCGATCATCCGTGAACTGGGAAAGGTGTATGGGCTCCCGAAGGGCGAAATCGATATGCTGGCCGATAATCCTGTCTCTGAAACTGAAGGTAGCGAGCTGTACCGGAAGATATTTGCGGTGGGTGCACTGATGCAGGATTTTCCCAACCTGCGTACCATTCATGCGGGCGGCGTACTGATTTCCGAAGAGCCAATTACCTGCTTCACTGCACTCGATCTTCCTCCGAAAGGTTTCCAAACCACCCAGTGGGATATGTATGTTGCCGAAGATATCGGTTATGAGAAACTCGATATTCTGAGTCAGCGCGGCATAGGCCATATCAACGACAGTATCGATATTATTCTGCAAAACCGGAAGGTAAAGATCGATATTCACCGGGTGCAGGAGCTTAAAAATGACCCGCAGGTGAAGCACCAGCTGAAGATCGGGGAGACGATCGGTTGTTTTTACATTGAGAGCCCTGCTATGCGCGATTTGCTGAAAAAACTCCATTGCGACAACTATATCTCGCTGGTGGCGGCCAGTTCTATTATCCGCCCGGGGGTGGCCAAGAGCGGGATGATGCGGGAGTATATCAACCGGTTCCACCATCCGAAAAGCTTTACTTACCTCCATCCTGTGATGAAGGAGCAGCTGGAAGAGACTTACGGTGTAATGGTTTTTCAGGAGGATGTGCTCAAGGTTTGTCACCATTTTGCAGGGCTTGACCTGGCTGATGCCGATGTGTTGCGCCGGGCCATGAGTGGCAAGTTCCGTTCGAAAAGCGAATTTCAGCGGATCATTGACCGCTTTTTCGAAAACTGCCGTACGTTGGGCCGCCCCGATGATACTGCCCGGGAGGTTTGGCGACAGATCGAGAGTTTTGCCGGTTATTCCTTTTCGAAAGCTCATTCGGCCTCCTACGCAGTGGAAAGCTTTCAGAGCCTTTACCTTAAAGCCCACTACCCATTGGAGTTTATGGTGGCTGTGATTAATAACTTCGGAGGATTCTACCGGACATGGGTCTATGTGAACGAGGCCCGGCGATGCGGTGCGCGTATTGAGCTCCCCTGTATCAATAAAAGTACTGAAGCAACAACGATTTACGAGGATCGTATCTATCTGGGATTTAATCTGGTCTCTAATCTTGAACACGATTTTCAACACCTGCTGGTTTATGAAAGGAGACGTGGTGGCGAATTCGGGTCGCTTGAGGATTTTTTACGCCGGGTGGCGATCGGAATCGAGCAACTGGTATTGCTGATCCGGCTTGGGGCGTTGAGGTTTACAGGAAAACCCAAAATGCAGTTGTTATGGGAAGCGCACATGTTGCTGAGCAAGAGCGTTAAAAATATTCCAAATAAGTTATTTGATATTCCTTCCAAAAAATGGGAATTGCCCAGTATGGAACAATCACTGGTCGAGGCGGCCTACGATGAGCTGGAACTGCTCGGCTTTCCGGTGACCATGTCGTGGTTCGATCTGTTGCAGACCAGCTTCCGGGGCGAGGTCATGGCAAAAGATCTGGCTGCCCATGTCGGGAAAACAGTCCGAATGGTTGGATTGCTGGTAACGATAAAGTATGTAAGCACTTCGAGGCGTGAAGTGATGAATTTCGGAAGTTTTCTCGATCATTCGGGTGAGTTCTTCGAAACGGTCCACTTCCCTCCAAGTCTGAAGAATTGGCCATTCTCGGGTCATGGCGTTTACCTGATTCTGGGGAAAGTGGTTACCGAATTCGGCCACCCGTCGGTCGAGGTGGAGAAGCTGGCCAAACTACCCGTGAAAGGCGACCCAAGAAGGTAAAGAGAGGTATATGCGTGAAAATTTGTTGGTAAATCTATTTTTTTATTGTTTCCTTTGATAGTAATGCAGACTTAATTAACACAACCAGCCGCGGTTACTGTATTGTTAGCAGAAAAGTCAAATCTACAAAGTGCTTACATTCAATATGAAAGATCAGCAGTATTAAAGTGATGCTTGGAATTGGCAGCGGATGCGATGAAGAAGCCGTCCGGATTTTCCGGTTGATGCCAGATTGGATTCCCGGCAAAAATTTTGGGAAAGCGGTCAGTGTTGGCTATACCGTACCTGTCAGGTTCGTCAAATCCATCGAAAACGATGAATTGAGTCAGTTAATTGCACATGACAAAAGTATTGAACGTTATCTCCCTGCACAAAAAATGGAAATAATTAAGAATCGTGAAAAAATCAGCGATTCAATTCAAGTCCTTAGTTTTAAAGAATACAGGGAGAGCGATTCAAGGGATTATCAATTTTGCTATTCATTCATTATACTCCACAAAATAAATTTATCCGCAAATTCCTGGATGACAAGTTAAAGATTGATCAATCTGCCAGATCAGCCTTTAATGGCACGCAAAAAAGAATGCTGCAATTATATATTGATTCTAAAGAAATCAATTCATTTCCGACGATCATCTGCATTGCCAGTCAATGGAAGAATCTCAGTAATGAATCGGAAAAGATTGAAACAGAGTCCGGCAAATTGCCGGACTCTGTGGAATCATTCAGAGATCTGGTTAATAAGTTTTGACGTTTTATATGAGTCGTGTTTCTGTTTGTATATCTTTACGTATCTATTTTAACTAGTAAAACTCCGGTATGATGAATTCAAAATTGATATTGACCTATTGTAAACAATTAGCCTTATTAACTTTTGCATTATTCATTGTCTCCTGTTCAGAAAAGGGGGCAAGTGACAAAAGCTTTCAGGTGGCCACCCGGGCTGAAAGAGCAATGGCTGTCGAAACCACATCCCTTAGTAATGCGCCACCGGCTAATGAAAAAATAGCTAATTATCCGGTCGACAAAAAGAAAATCATCAGGGATGGACGTTTAGGGTTGAAAGTTACTGATTTAGAGAAAACAAAAGCTATAGTAGACACGTTAGTTAACATGTTTGGCGGCTATTATGCCAACGAGAGCCTGGATAATGCTGATTATGAATCATCCTATCAGCTCAAAATTCGGATACCATCGGTTAGCCTTGATCCGTTTATTTTGAAAATTGAAACGGGGAATGGACAGATCACCTACAAAGAGATTGATGCCCGCGATGTGACTGCTGATTTTATTGATTTGGAAACCCGGCTTGCAAACAAGAGAAGCTACCTGAAACGATATAACGATCTATTGAAGCAGGCAAAATCGGTGAAAGATATCCTTGAGATTGAGGAAAAAACACGGATCATTGAGGAAGAGATCGAGAGTTCGGCCGGAAGGCTCAACTATTTAAGTGATTTAGTGGCTTTCAGTACCCTGGATTTAAGGATTACGAAGGTGAAAGAATACAGGTTTACACCAAAAGACAGGGATCAGTTTACGGAGCGATTCAAACAATCGTTGTCCAATGGTTGGAATGGATTTGTTGACTTCCTTCTCCTGCTCATCAGACTTTGGCCATTCTGGATCATCGTTGCTATTATAGTCCCCTTTTGGCAAAGGTTTAAAAGAAAAAAGAAAAGTGTGGATTGATGCGAAATACAAGCAATTATATTTGCCTGAAATCTTTGTGCATTGCCATGCTTTTAATCTTCTTATCCGGAATCTGCTTCGGACAATACTATTACCAAAGACTTACTGGTCTTGTGGTGGATGCTGAAAGCCGGATTACGCTACCTGGCGCCTCTGTCCAACTGGAAATATTGCCGGATATACCAGGTGTTTCAACCAATTCCTCCGGACGGTTTAGCATGATGGTTCCTCCCGGCAGGCATACCTTAAAAGTCTCTTTTGTGGGATATGCCACCCGTGTTATAAAGGATATTCAGGTGGGAACCGGGAAAGAGATAAATTTGACGGTCGAACTCACAGAGGAGCATCAGCAGACAGGCGAAATTGCTGTTATTGGAAGAATTGGGCGTCGGATTAACACCATGGCTGCAGTCAGTTCCAGAACTTTAACAAGTCAGGATGCATCACGATATGCCGGTGGTTTCTACGACCCATTGCGGATGGTTGCTAATTTCCCCGGTGTCGCCTCAGGTAATAGCGACGATAATAATGAGATTGTCATCAGGGGAAATTCCCCGCGCGGACTCCTTTGGCGTCTCGAAGGGATCGAGATTCCTAATCCGAACCATCTGGCCAATGGAGAGGGAGGTTCAGGGGGCGCTTTTTCGGTCATCTCTTCCAATTCGCTTTCAGGCTTTGATTTCTTTTCGGGCGCTTTCCCTTCGGAATATGGGAATGCCTTTTCAGGTGTTATGGATCTTAATCTTAGAAACGGAAATGCTACGAAGTCGGAATATTCATTGGGAATCAGTGTTGTTGGTGCAGAAGCTTCGGCCGAAGGACCGCTTGGAAATACGACGGGGAGCTCCTGGTTTGGAAATTTCAGATATGCCAATTTTGATTTTCTGACCAAATATGGGATTATCAACAAGGAGCAGGTTGGAATTGTCCCCTCTTCAAAGGATTGGGCATTTAAAGCAACTATTAAAACCAAAAAACGGGGAACCTTTGAGTTTTTCAGCGTTGGCGGTTCGAGCAGGGTGGGAGACGTCGCTTCAACTGATCCTGTACAGATTAAAAGTGGTGCCGATAAAAGTGAGTACCTCGAAAACCATTTTTTGGCAGTGGCAGGTATAAAACATCTGTTGGTTTTACCCAATTCAAAATCGTATGTCCGTACCACTGTGGGTTTTACTTTTCAAAAAGATGTTGCCGACGACGATCAGGTTGATACCTTATTACGAAAGACAATCACTTATTCTGAATTTTTTAAGTATCCTTCATTCAGATTGTCTTCATTGTACAATCATAAATTCAATGTTTATAATACCCTCAGGATGGGCATCAATCTTAATGCCGTTTCGGGAGACCTTTTTGCCAAACGTTTTGTCTCCGCTGCTGTTTATGATACCCTTCTGAATACAAAAACCAGTGGTTGGTATAGCAGCTACTTTGCTCAATGGAAGTTTAAACCGGTCGATGTGATCGAAATCAATGCCGGAATACATCTGTTTCATTCAGCAATTACCCGTGAACTGGTTTGGGAACCACGACTTGGACTGGTTTTTTACCTGCCATTTAATCAGGTATTTAGTCTTGGAAGTGGACTTCACTCCAGGCTTGAACCGCTCTCGATTTATAATTACAGGATTAAGATTGATAAAACCCATCGAAGTGATATCAATAGCAATTTAAAAACAATTAAGGCCTTCCATTTTGTTGCCGGGTACAGCAAACAATTTGGTTCCGACTGGCATTTGAGTTTGGAAACTTATTATCAGTCACTTTATCAAGTCCCGATTGGAGTTAATGTCCAAAGTCAATATTCGATTTTAAATTCCTCATATGGTTTACCTGATGTTATTTTGGCCAATAATGGGAGAGGGGTAAACAAGGGATTTGAACTGACCGTTGAGAAGGATTTTACTCATGGATACTATTTTTTGTTAACCACTTCAATTTTCGACTCGAAGTATAAAGCCCCTGATGGAAACTGGTATAACACTTATTATAATAGTAATTTTATTTGTAACCTGACTGCAGGTAAGGAATTTGCGGTTGGTCGTACGAAGCAAAATTCTATTGGTTTTAATTTAAAAATACTAACCCGGGGAGGGTTCCGTTATACACCTGTTAATCAGTTGCAAAGTATTACAAGTAAGCGGATTGTTTATGAGATTTCAGAGTCCTATGGTGAACGATTGCCATCTTTTCAAAGAGTTGATATGGGATTAAGTTTTCGTTTGAATAAAATTGGAAAAGCATTGATTTTTATGGTTGATATTCAGAATATTGAGAATAGAAAGAATATCGTTCGGAATAGTTTTTCGTATCAGTCGGGCAAAATCATTGAATCAACTTCTAAAACAGTAGGTGTAGTTCCTGTGGCCTCAATTAAGCTGGAATTTTAAATTTATACGTTGACTGATAATATTTTATGGTTGAATTTTGATTTGTAGTTATCGCCTATGGGAATAATCGATTTGCCAATCACAATCCGGTTGTTTTGAATAGTGTCAATTTTCGCCAATGGAATGATAAACGACTTGTGTATTCTGATAAATCGGTCCTCTGGTAATATCTCCTCGAATTTTTTTAAACTGTTCTGAGTAACAATGGTCTTACCTGTAACGTGTATTTTAATGTAATCTTTTAACCCCTCGCAGTAGAGAATATCATCCAAATCTATCCTAATTGTATTATACCCTGTTTTAACCAAAATAAAATCAAGATTTGGATTCTTTTCATGATAGGTGTAATTATTCCCCGATAATTCAGCGTATCGGTGGATTTGACTTGCTTTATTGACAGCCTTTAGTAACCTGTCAAATGTGAGCGGTTTCAATAAGTAATCTGTTGCATCAAGATCGTATCCCGAAATAGCATGTTGATTTGAATTAGCAATAAAGATGACCTGTGGACGAATTCTGAGGCTTTTCATGAGCTCAATACCGTTTATCAATGGCATTTCAACATCGAGAAAAACGAGATTTACCATGTTCTCCTGTATGAACTCAAGTCCTTCAAAAGGATTTGTAAAGCATTGTAATAGATTAAGGAAAGGCAATCGTCCTATCATCTCTTTTAAAGAATCAATGGCAGGAACTTCGTCGTCAATAATTATGCAGTTCATATATTTGTAATTTTTTAATACAAAAGAAAGATGATTTTCAATTGTGATGGTTGCGTTGAAAATTGGCGTAATATTAACAACTTATTTTGAAATTCAAAAATGATATTGCGGCATGTTTTATTGACAAATTCAAAGTTTAACTACTTCAATGTACAGAAAATCTTTATAGTAAATAGTCATTTAAGAATAACCCAGACCATGACGGGGGGGGTGTCATCATTGTTTTTATCATGCTTTTATTTTCGTCAAAGATAATTATTCGTAGCTTAATACCTCATTGGGTTTGAGGCCTATCGGTTATCCTTAGGGTACCATTTGAAGAAAATAGTAGTTGTTTTGTTGATATTTAAGAGATTAATTGCAGATATTGAGATATTTACTGAGATTTGGATCATCACTCAGACTATTATTTAATCGCCTCAATTTATGAGATATTCCTTTAATTCCCCCCAAAAAAACAATCGGTTTATACCTCTCATGAGGTAAAAACCGATTGTCGAACGAAAGATATGGGTTTGTTCAGACGATAAATTTTCGTCTGTTAACCTTTATTTTTTAAATACCATTATCGTCGTCATCAACTGCATCGTATGGTTTTAGTTCCCAGATATCATCAAAGAAGTAACTTGAACTTTGACCTCCGATAACGAATGCACGGTTGTTTATTACAAAACTTGAAGCATTTTGTCTGGCACTGCCTTCAAAATCGGTTTTATTAGTCCAGGTATCGAGAGCCGGATCATACTCCCAGAAATCTTTACGTACACCTGAGTTATAACCCATCCCAACATAACATTTGCTTCCAAGAGTGAATGCTGTTCCGCCGCTACGGACAATTGTCCATGATGTGTCATAATCAATTTGAGCTTTTTGAGTCCAGGTGCCCGTTGTTGGATCAAACATCCATAAATCAGTCTGGTTAACTCCGTTATTTATCCCAGTGGTTACATATGCTTTTTCATTGATCGTGAAGGCAACAGCATATTGTCGTTTCGAACCACCCATACTTGCAATCTGAGTCCATGTATTTGTCGTTGGGTCGTAGGAATAGAAATCGCGGTTATCATTATCATCATAGCCAGTACCCAAGTACCCTTTCGTTCCAAGCGCGAACCCTACGGCTCCGTATCTGGCTGATCCTAAGAAATCGGCCTTTTGAGTCCATAAATTTGTTGTCGGATTGAATTCCCAAAAATCTTTTAATTTTACCTTGCCATTATATCCAAGTCCCATATAGGCTTTTCCATTAATCGTAAAGGCGACTGCTCCAATTCGTGGCTCTCCCGGAAAATCGGTTAATTTAGTCCAGAAATCGCGTGACATGTCATACATCCAAAAATCCTTCAGATATTCAGTATCCTGGCCACTGTTGAAACCAGTTCCGAAATATACCTTGTCATTTAAAACAAACGAGACTGCACTACCTCTTGGAATTCCTTCAAAATCTGACCTTTTTATCCAGTTTCCAATATATTCCACAGTACTTTTTTTGCAACCTAAAAAAAGTACAAGAACCATAACCATTAAAAATAATTTTTTCATCCGCAAATAATTTGTTTTTAAAACTTTTTCAAAACTATCGAAGCCAAAAGAGCTTTAAAAACGAAACAGAACCAAATGGGCTTCCGTACCGATATAAAGCCCAATTTGACCGATTAACCGGTTTATGATCCGGATAAATTAATTCTGAAATCTTGTATATTTGATTAATACATTGTATTACAATATAAAACATATTAAATAGATCATTTCTTAAATTTTTTCGTCGATTGAAATAGGGCGTTGGTATAATATTACAGGGTCTACTAAAAACTTGAAATACTTTCGTAGGAAAAAATAATGGTAAGATGTTTTCGGTGTATAGTTGGATTACTATTGATTGCAAACCTTGTTTCGTGTAATTTTTCAAGTATTAAAGATTTTGAGCAGGGTCAGAATTTTGTTGATTCAAGTTCGGGTGTAGTTTTGATTGATACGATGAAGATTATTACCTCGACTGTTCGTTTTGATTCAATTGTTTCCAGTAAACTGAGCAGATTATTGGTGGGAGGTTATAAGAATATTTATACCGGAACTGTAACTTGTAGCCCCTATTTCGAGTTAAACAGCGGAGCATCTTCCACTACAGCCACCGACTTGGTTTATGATTCGTTGGTAGTCAAAATGAATTACGATGGCTATTACATCGGAGATACAACGAAATTGCTCTCATTTAAAGTCAAGCGGGTTTCTAAAGTTTTGAAATTGAATACTGATGGTTATTTGTATAATAATTCGTCATTTTTAACTTCTGAAACCAACCTTGGAGAAAAAAGTTTCTATCCCAGGCCCAAAACCGTTGGCCCTGTTTATTTTCATCTTTCGGATGTTTTTGGGAAAGAATTATTTGACAAAATTCTGAATAAAAATGATACTCTGACTAATTCTGTTTATTTTAAGGATTATTTCAGAGGAATGGCTTTGGTTTGCGCTGAAAATCAAAATCAGGTTGCTGTAGGATTTGCGCATGATTCGATCTCTTGCCGGGTTTATTACCATCAACTATTGAATGTTAGTGACTCGAAGATTAAAACCTATTTCCCTTTTCCTATTTCATCAGAGGATGTTTGGTACAATAAAATGATCAGTAATGTTTCCGGAAGTCTTATTGAAGCAATTGGTTTGCAAAAGACTCAACTTTCCAGTGCACTAACCTCAAATTTAACCATGGTTCAGGGTGGTAGTGGTATATATACTAAGGTTAGAATTCCGGGTATCGACTATGTAAAGGGGTTTGGCAAAAACGTTGCTTTTATTGCGGCAACAATTCAGATGACTCCGTTAAAGGAATCCTACTCCGATATTAACCCATTACCAGATTCTTTATCTGTCTATATCGTCGATCATAAAAATATGATTACTTCTCAATATTCAAATACACAAGGGAATATATATGCGACCAAAGTTGTTCCGTCAAATGTTGATAAGCTGCCTTATTATTTGATTGATGTCACTACATTCTTCGATACGGAAATCGCAGATGGGACTGTTTCCGACCACTCTCTTTTAATCGGAACAGTTGCTACAAGTTCAGGTAAGAAAATTAATCCTTTTGCTTTCATTGGAACGGATACTAAAAAGGATAATGTAAAACTGAATGTTTACTGCTACATTGATAAGAGTAATTAGGGTATCAGAAAATGGATCCAGTAAGAAGATGCTGGTTTTAATCATCCTTTAAATCAATTAATTAATAATAAAACTCTGGAATGAGACGGTTACTATTGATGTTATTATTTTCACTGTCTGTTTTTCTCACCTCAGGGCAGAATAATACGAATTCCCCCTATTCAATCTTTGGTATAGGTGAGTTGGAAAATGCTGATGGAGGCCGTAATATGGGAATGGGCGGAACTGGAATCGCTTTGCGTTCCGATTTGTTTTTGAATTTATCCAACCCTGCTTCGTTGACATCAATACCAAGACAAAGTCTTGCTACCGATGCAGGGATAAATTTCAAACTCTCCAACCTTAAAAATCAGTTTAAATCTGTAAATGTGTTGAACGGAAATTTAAGTTGGGCATCCATTGCTTTTCCGATTAACAAGACTCTTTCTGCCGGATTTTCTTTAAATCCCAAAAGTAGTGTAGGTTATACTATTTTCAGCACAAAGAGTCTTGAAGGGACAAATTACAGTTACCCGGTCACTTATAAAGGGGAAGGTGGACTAAGTGAAGCCTCCGGACTGCTTGGAATATTGATCAATAAAAATTTCTCTATTGGAGTAAAGGGTTCTTTATTATGGGGGAATATTGTTAAGACTACTGAGGATACACCACCAATCGGTTCTGCAATAACCAGGGTTGATAACGTTAATTATGTCGGTGCAGCCCTTAAACCGGGTTTTCAGTTCCAGACTAAGTTGAGTAAAAACACCATTTTTACAATAGGGGGTATTGCTGATATCAGTAGTTATTTAAACGGTTCATCTACTGTAACTATAAAATCAGGTTCTACCACCATTCTTAGCACCATCGATAATGGAAACCAGATTAAACTTCCTGTAAAACAAGGCTTTGGAATGGCGATCGGGTATAAAAGCAAGTACGTTGTAACATTTGACTTTAACCGAAGTGATTGGAAAAGTGCAGATTTGGCCATGGATTCGAAACGGTTTTCTGTTAATAACAGTTTTCATTTAGGTGTCGAAATTGCTCCAAAATACGATCCGCTACGTATGTGGCAAACAAAAAAATACAGGTTTGGGGCATTGTATCAAACAGGTTATTTGAATATTTATGGTACGCAGATCAAAAGCTATGCAGCCACTTGCGGAGTATCATTCCCGATGAAAAAGGATCGGAATTCGTTAAATCTCTCATTGGAAGCAGGCAAACAAGGTACCCTTACCAGTCAGTTAATACTGGAGAGTTATCTTAAATTCAATATTAGTTTCAATCTTTGGGAACATTGGTTTATACCTCGCAGATACGATTAATCTGTCTTTCCAAAGTGATCGTTTCTTGTCCTCTTCACCCTGGATCGATGGGGACAGGAAGCGATTCTGTTTATTTATCCTGACTGGAATTGTACTCCATCTCTTCAAGCATTTTGATGATTTTGTCCAACTTATCCACTTCCAGAGATTTCAACATGATGGACAATGCTTCTATTTCGAGCTTGGCCTCGATGTTTGTTTGGTAATCTGCTTGCGCCTGTATCCTGTCTCTTTCATTTTGCCTGTTTTGAGCCATCATTATAATTGGTGCTGCATATGCTGCCTGAGTAGAGAATACTAAATTGAGCAGGATAAAGGGATAAACATCCCAGTGATAAATAAAACCAACAACATTGAATCCCATCCATATTACTACCAGGATGGTCTGAGCAATTATAAAATTCCAGGAGCCCATGCTTTTGGCTACCGCATCTGCTAAACGGCTACCAAAGCCCAACGTTTCATAATGCTTCTGATGCCAGTTTTTTCTGATTTCCATATTCTTTATTTTTTTCTCGTTAAAATTAGTTATTTAAAATAAATATTGATAATTTAAAATAAGTGATGTCTAATGTTGTTTGACGATTTAATCTACCGGATTTCTAATTTTTGTTTCTTAAGCATAAATTCCAATAACCTTTAATTATTGACCACACAGCATTTTTAAAATATTAAATTATTATCGTAACTTTGTTATTGGTGAGATCTTTGGCTATACTGAATGAAACTTGAATAGAACAGATCTAGTTACTTTGGCAAGAATTAATTTAAAAATGGAGGTGTTTATGAAATCAGAAACTAAATCAACTTGCTGCCCGGAGTTTGATCCGGCTCCATGGGATGAAAAATTGTTCGTTTGGGATAACAAAAAATTTATCAAGGATCGTGTTTGGACCCTGTTTTATATGCCGGTTAACTTTGGCGGCGTGATGAAAAGGCTTACTAAGTTAGTGGAGGAATCGGGCGCAGAGGTGCCAGACTGGATTTGCCTTTCGGACCATACATCCAAATGGAATATGGACCTTTATCT
Source organism: Prolixibacteraceae bacterium (assembly GCA_963677935.2). Lineage (GTDB taxonomy): Bacteria > Bacteroidota > Bacteroidia > Bacteroidales > Prolixibacteraceae > JAAFHB01. The sequence goes on from CAXXEH010000003.1 coordinate 59,201, forward strand.
TGCTGTTGACAAAGAGGTATTAGGAGCTGAAAATACGACTTTACACGGAAAGTTTTTCTGTAAGGTTTATGAGGGACCCTTCAAGGATACCGAAAAATGGTGCAAGGATTTTGAAAACGTCCTTAAATCAAAAGGATTGTCAGCCAGTAAATCGTATATGTGGTACACAACCTGTCCGAAGTGCGCAAAAAAGTATGGTAAAAACTACGTTGCAATTCTAGGACAGGTGGGATAAGAACCTGGATTAACGCTCCATGATTTTTCTTTTTACGGGTAAATATTTCTAATTTCTTCCCGTGACTCTCTTTCTGTAGTTGCGGGGCGATAATCCTATTTTCTTTTGAAAATCTTTGGAAAAATAATAGGGATCTGAATATCCAAGGATAAAGGAAATCTCTTTGATTTTAAGTTTGCTAAAGTCTAGATATTCGCATGCTTTACTAATTTTTATATGAGAAAAGTAGCTTAGGGGGCTGTAACTGGTTTTCTTACTGAAAATCGTGATGAGATAGGAGGGTGAATATCCGGCCTCTTCTGCGATTTCATCAAGGCTGAGTCTTTTATCCACGTTTTGTTCCATATAATGGATGGCCCTTGAAATTCCCGGATTTTGCTCCTCCATCAGGTCATCGCTTGTTCTGCTGGCATACAGAAAAGTTGCCAGTAAATGTCCAAAACAGAGATTGATATAATGATAGTTTGCGTTATAATACCCCTTTGTCAGGTTGTTGAAAAGTTCGTCAAAAAGCATCAGTCGATTGGCCACCATATTATTAACCGATGGAATTAGATCACGGACAACGGTAAATTCTTTCTCCATAATTCTGGTTTTCTCTCCATTAAATTTGCAGGTCAAAAAAATTGACGGATCCGCATCATTGGTTTGCACCTTGAATAAAAAACCTTGTGGAATAATACAATATTGATTCTGACTGAAAGGGACCAAATCATTTGCAATTTGAATAATGCCACTCCCCTTGGTGCAATAGATCAACAGATGATTGTCAAGGATGATATTCTCTGACCAAAGCGTATTTCGGCGGATCAGAAACTCAGTCAATTCACACAAATATAGATCTTTGGTTAGTGGGTTGGCCTGTTGTTCTTCAATCACGTAAAGTGGAAGCTTTACAAACCGTTTTTTAATGATCATGATATAAAATTTGAAAAAGTAATATATTACATCTTTATCAAAGAAAATACTATTTTTTGGATTTTCTATTCCCGTTACTTTTGACTCATTATTTTTTTCCTAAAATTATTTACGATGAATGAACTATTATCGAAACTTTCAGAATGTATTGAGTTTGGCAAGATTAACATAGCATCTCCATATCCTCCGCAGATGAAGGGGCAGGAAGGGGCCGATGAACTGACAGCTAAGGCTTTGGTTCAGGGAGTCAATCCTCAGGATGTTTTAACCCTTGGTTTAATGCCGGGAATGGAGCGAATCGGACTAAAGTTCAGAGAAAACAAGGTGTTTGTCCCTCAGGTGCTTATGTCTGCAAAGGCGATGAGTACTGCGATGCTTCATTTAAAGCCGCATTTTCTTTCGGGTGCTGCCAAGCAGAAAGGTACATTTATAATCGGAACAGTGTTAGGTGACTTGCACGATATCGGCAAAAATCTGGTTGGCATGATGGTTGAAGGGAGTGGTTATAAAGTGATCGATCTTGGGACCGATGTAGGTTCTGAAAAGTTCATTGCAGCCGTGAAGGAGAACCCTGGCGCTGTTGTTGGGTTGTCGGCATTACTTACGACCACAATGGTCAATATGCAGAAAATATCTCAGGAAATAAAAGAGGCTATTCCAGGAACATTGGTGACAATTGGCGGTGCACCTGTAAATAGTGATTTTTGTATGAAAATCGGAGCAGATCATTATTCTCCTGATCCACAGGGTGTGGTCGAATTTTTAAATGAAATGATCGCCTAAACCCTATAGCAGATATTGAAATGAACGGAATGTTATTGCTTGAACAGGCTTTTAGTCTGAAAGAGACTGTACGCGCCCCCTGGGTCCCATTTGTTGGGGTACACGGAGGCAGACTGATTGGCGTTGATGCAGAGAGCTATCTTAAATCCTCACAAAATATTGTTGAAGGGATCAGTAAGGCAATTGGGTTGTATCATCCGGACGGTATTCCTGTGGTTTTCGACCTGCAGATTGAGGCTGAGATTCTTGGTTGCAAACTGGTTTGGAGTAAGGAGAACCCACCTGCTGTGGTTTCGCATCCACTTTCGAATGGAACAACCTTGAAATCAATGCGTCTGCCAGGAAAAGATGATGGTCGCATTCCCGTGGTCCTTGAAGCAACGAAGGTATTGCGCCAAAAGTTTCCTGATCTTGGTTTGTATGGTTTAATAACCGGTCCGTTTACACTTGCCTTGCATCTTTTAGGAACCGACATCTTTATGAAATTGTTTGAAGATACGGATTACGTTCATGAATTGATGGATTTTTGTACACAGGTTGGAATTAAATATTCAGAATTGTTAATTGAAGCCGGATGCGATGTAATTGCGGTTGTTGACCCTATGACCAGCCAGATCGATCCTGAATCATTTGAATCCTTTGTTACTCCCTATGCCCGTAAAATCTTCGATTTTGTAAGGCAACAAAAGAAATACAGTTCGTTTTTTGTTTGCGGACATGCTCAGCAGAACATCGAGGTGATGTGTGAATGTGGTCCGGATAACATATCCATCGATGAGAATATCCCACTTGAATACGTAAAGGAAATTGCGTTAAATAGAGGGATAAGTTTTGGAGGAAATCTTAAGTTGACCAGTGTACTTCTTTTGGGCAACGAGCTTGATTCCCGAAAGGATGCTATCCATTGTCTTGATATGGGAGGGAAAAAAGGTTTTATCCTTGCACCGGGTTGCGATCTGCCTATGGATACTCCGGTTGCCAATCTCAAAGCTGTTGCAGGAATGGTATACGATAAACATGCCAGACAGGTCATCCGTAAAATGAAACCAACAGCTGCCCTCCAACCAATGAACCTTGAAGGTCACTTCATCAAAGGGCTGGTAGTTATTGATATTATTACGCTGGATTCAGCATCCTGTGCTCCCTGCCAATACATGGTTGAAGCGGTGAAAAAGGCATCCGTGATTTTTGATGAAAAGGTTGTAATTAATGAACATAAAATAAAGGATGTTGATGGTATCAGGATGATGATGGCATTGGGTGTTCAAAATTTGCCAACAACCTGCATCAATGGCCGTATTGCCTTCATCAGTCATATACCACCTAAAAGTGAAATTGAGAAGGCAATTCGGGAGGCACTTTTGTAATAGAATAGACTTACAAAGATTGATATGAGTATTCCTCTTCATCTGGTAAACGGATTTCTTGGAAGCGGAAAAACGACTTTTTTGCTCCATTACCTGGAAACATTTGCCAGGGGACGAAAGATTGGTGTTATCCAGAACGAGTTTTCACCTGCCGATATTGATGGATCAGTTATCAGACAGCATGGTGGAGCTTATCAGTTACTCGAAGTCAACAATGGATCTGTTTTTTGTGTATGCCTTTTAGGGAGTTTTATTGGATCATTGTCCACATTTATTGACGATTACGCTCCGGATGAAATTATTATGGAGTCTTCAGGTATGTCAGATCCTGTGAGCATCGGACAACTATTCCAATCGGAAAAACTCCGGAATAAAGTTTTTCTTGGTTATTCCTGGACCATTGTCGATGCCCGCAACTTTCACAGGGTAAAAGCTATCCGCTCACGGTTGGAACATCAGATCAGGATTGCGGATACCGTAGTTGTCAATAAATCTGATTTAGCCGGTGATCTTGTCGAATCGGTAGTAGAGGCTGTAAAGAAAGTCAACCCATTTGCGATTGTTGAACAGACTTCATATGGACAAATTGGTTTTGAGGGGAACAGGAATCCTTTCAGGTTTTTTCCTGCAGAAGAAAGTACGGAGAGTTGCCGGCCGGACCTGCAATCGGTGGTGATTAAAACCAACCGGATCATTGGCAGGCAAAAATTAAATGAGTTTATCGAATCTGTTAAAGCTGATTTTGTGAGGTTTAAAGGATTTGTCAACACCGGGAAGGATCAAAAGGTGATCATACAGGGTGTTTATGACGATTATTCTGTTACTCCTGTTGAATGGTTTGCCGGATCAACAGAATTTGTTGGTATTGGCAACTTTAACAACCTGCAAAACTACACGGCGGTTTTTGAAAATTTATGCATTAAATTTTAATTAGCTTTTTGGATAAAACTGTTTTCTGTACTGTGCTGGAGAATAGGAGGTTACCTCTTTAAATACGCGTGCCAAATGGAATCGGTCACAAAATCCCGATAACCTGGCGATCTCTTCAATCGTCTCACCTGTATGATGAAGTAATATGCTGGTCTTCTGTACCCTTCTTTCGCGCACAAACTGTTGGGGAGGGACTCCTATTTCCTCCTTGAAAACGCGGGCAAATGAGTTCACTGCCATATTTGCCACCTGGGCCAGCCTTTTATTGGTAAGTTCTTCAGGAATATGGTCCTCGATCTCCCTTAATACATTTAATATCCGTTGATCGGTCGTGACCAGATTCCAGAACTCTCTCGATATCTGACTTACAGCAAGAATGATAATCTTATAAATCAGCAGACTCGATTGTACTGATAATTGCTCATTATTACGCCTAAGACTGCACGAAAGCTCCTCAAGGTCGTTACACAGTTCCTGATGAACATCAAAAGAGAATAATTGGGGGGCGATAAAGTCATAGGGCATTCCCAGATTAAAATGGATAAAAAGATGGAGAACAGCCCCGTCACTTACCAAATCTGCCTCCGTAATGCCCTCTTCCACCCTTCCACCCTCAAGGCTGTAACCCGATATCGGTATTATATTCTCCTTCAGCCTGCTTGAAAATGCAGTATATGGTGGAATCAGAATGATCTGTTCAGGTGTCATTTCTATCGTTTTACCGGCAAAGGAGATAATCCCGCCACAACTTTTATTCCAATAGATCCTCCAATAAGGAAAGGACATATTTCGGCTTTCCCAGTTTTTAAGCCACCAAAATCTGCAACAAAGCAGGTTTATATTCAATCCTGAAAACAATTGCGAAATATTTGAAGGGTCGCCTTTTTCCGGAACTATGAAAAACTTCATTTTGAAATTAACTGATCAGTTAAAACTTATATATACACAAAGGTATCAAAAATCAACAGGATATAAACTTAACTTTATATCTCCATAATTTAATTGCAATGATAAGTTAAAAAAATATATATCTACCGGTTAACAAATTTCGAATATGTTTAATCCTTCCGGTCTTACTTTTATTCATGTTTGGAATATACATAAAAATGGTTTTCCGGTCCATAGCATTTATGTTTGATTCAATTTATATTTGGCATGGAAAAAAATCAAAAATAATCTTTTATTAACGTTCCAAATTCAACTCAATGCTTAAAGGAATTTCTCCACTAATCAGCCCTGAATTGCTCGGCGTTCTGGCTCGAATGGGTCATGGCGACGAAATTGTACTGGCAGATGCCCATTTCCCGGGCGAGACGTTCAATCCCCGTGTGCTGCGCACCGACGGATTGAAGATTGCAGATCTTCTTGCTGCCATACTGCCACTTTTTGAACTTGATGCTTATGTTGCCCATCCGCTGGCCATGATGGCTGCTGTTCCCGGCGACACCCTTGATCCACTTGTCGAAGTGGGTTACCTGAAAAGCATTCATCTTACAAATCCCGCAGCTGCCCCTATCGAAAGGGTCGAACGTTTTGCTTTCTACGAACGGGCGAAAAGCGCTTTTGCTGTTGTAATGACCGGTGAAACTGCTAAATACGGAAATATCATCCTGAAAAAAGGGGTCACACCTTTAATCTAATTATCTTATCAAAAATGGTTAAAAAAGCAATTTTACTATTGAAAAGTGAGGATGGGAAATCGTACCTCGTCCCGTTTATTTTAGTAACGACCCTGTTTTTCCTCTGGGGATTTGCGCATAGTTTACTTGATGTCCTGAATAAACATTTTCAGGATATCCTCCATGTTTCAAAGGCGCAGTCAGGCCTTGTTCAGGCTGCTGTTTATGGTGGCTATTTTTTAATGGCGATTCCTGCCGGGATGCTGATGAAACGTTTTGGATACAAAAAGGGGATAATTTTCGGACTTTTACTCTATGCCTTTGGGGCTTTTCTTTTCTATCCTGCCATTCATATCCAGACTTTCTGGGCCTTTCTGGTCGCTCTGTTTATCATCGCACTGGGTTTAACCTGTCTTGAAACTGCGGCAAATCCCTACTCTTCAGTACTGGGGCCAAAGGAGTCATCGGCACAAAGGCTCAATCTTTCACAATCCTTTAACGGATTAGGATGGATTCTGGGTCCTCTTGTAGGAAGTATTGTTTTGTTTGGGGTCAGTGATCCGAATGCAGATCAATTTGCCTCTCTGGCAATCCCCTATATTGGCATTGGAATCGTTGTTTTGCTCATCGCAATTCTTTTTGTTAAAACCAAACTGCCGGAGATAAATGAAGCACAGGCTGAACATGTTGAATATACTGAAGCCGAGGAGGTAGATGATGTGACTGCCTTTAGTTCTTTGTTTCATTACCGCCATTTTATCTGGGCAATTGTGGCGCAGTTCTTTTATGTTGCGGCTCAGACCGGTATTAACAGCTTCTTTATTAATTACGTTTTTGATATCTTTAAATCGATGGAGGGTGGCCATGTGATCGGACATGGATTTTTATCCGGAATTCTTAATCTCGTTGGTAGTGGTAAACCTATAAATGAGGATCTTTATAAAACCACTGCAGGTATCATTCTCTCTGTTGGAGGGATGGGACTGTTTACCGTCGGTAGATTTGTGGGGAGTGCATTAATGGGATATTATAAACCAAATCGTCTGCTGCTATTTTACGCCCTTGCCTGTATGATTCTAACTGCAATTGTGATCTCCGGAGCCGGCGCTGTCGCAGTGATTTCATTATGCCTGATCTATTTCTTTATGAGCATCATGTTCCCTACAATCTTTGCTCTTGGCCTTCGCGACCTTGGCAGCCACACTAAACGGGCTTCCTCTTTCCTGGTCATGGCAATCGTTGGAGGGGCAATATTCCCGGCGCTGATGGGTTATGTTGCAGATATCAGTTCTATGAGCATTGGTTTTGTCATTCCATTTGTATGTTTTTCTGTAGTTTTCTTTTTCGGTCTGTATGGGTACAAGACCAATCATCAGAAAGCGGTTTAAACGGATTAATTTAATAAACTTTCAATTCTTATTTTGAATTTTAAAATGATTGATATGAAAAAGAACCTTGTTTTTATTTTGGCAATAACTTTCACCCTAAATGTTTTTGCCCAGTCGAAGCCGGATAAAATGGATTGGTGGAAAGAGGCCAAGTTCGGTCTGTTTATCCATTGGGGTGTTTATTCAGTCCCTGCCGGAGTTTATGATGGAAAGGATATCAACGGGATTGGTGAATGGATTATGAACCACGGTAAAATCCCGGTAGCAACCTATCAGGCTTATGCAAAACAGTTCAATCCTGTTAAATATAACCCTGAAGCATGGGTGAAAATGGCCAAGGATGCAGGGATGAAATACTTGGTAATCACTTCAAAACATCACGATGGATTCACCCTTTTCGAAACCAAAGCCTCGAAATGGAATATAGTTGATGCAACTCCATATGGTAAAGATCTTCTGAAACCCCTTGCCGACGCTTGTCACAAACAAGGAATCAAACTCGGATTTTACTATTCTCAGGCTCAGGACTGGAATAATCGGGGTGGTGGCGCTTGTGGAGGCCATTGGGATAAAGCACAGGATGGCTCTATGGACGAATACATTGATAAAGTGGCAGTTCCCCAGGTTAAGGAAATTCTTGCAAATTACGGACAGGTCGATATCCTTTGGTGGGATACCCCTTGCGACATGACAAAAGAGCGGGCAGAGAAATTTCAGCCTGTACTGGCTAAATATCCTAACCTGATAACCAATAACAGATTAGGTGGTGGTTTTAATGGTGATACTGAGACTCCTGAACAATTTGTTCCGGCAACCGGCTTTCCTGGTCGCAACTGGGAGACTTGTATGACAATGAATGATACATGGGGTTACAAGTCGAAAGATAATAACTGGAAATCTACAAAAGAGATTATTCAGACCCTGATCGACATTGTGAGTAAAGGTGGGAATTATCTGCTCAATGTTGGCCCTACCTCCGAGGGGCTGGTGCCTCAACCAAGTGTCGAAAGGCTGGGTGAGGTAGGAAAATGGATGAAGATTAATGGTGATGCCATTTATGGCACAACCGCCAGTCCATTCAGCTTTCTGCAGTGGGGCAGATGTACTCAAAAAGGAGATAAACTTTATCTTCATGTTTTTGACTGGCCTAAAAATGGGAAAATAGCTATACCATTGCAAAACAAGATTACAAAAGCTTATCTGTTAGCTGATCCTAAAAAATTGCTTACTGTTGAGAAGTCAAATACAAAAAATACAATTACGCTCCCTGTCAATCCCCCCGACCAGATTGCCTCTGTAGTGGTTGTTGAGGTAAGCGGTACTCCTAACATACTTCCATTGCCCTCAGCAGGAAAACCAGCCAAAGCATCCTCAGAAAAAGGTGAGAATATCGCAAAGAACCTTGTGGACGGCAACCCAAAAAACAATTGGCAACCAACAGCTGAAGACAAAGATAAATGGGTGGAAATTGACCTGGGAGAAGCTACCGCAATTGGCGCCTTCGCTGTAGTTGAGCCTTGGCATCCATGGGATAACAAGGGACAGAAAATCGAACTGCAATATAAGGTAGGTGACAAATGGAGTGTGACCTCAACTGTAACAACAAATGGAACTGGACATACCAGCTCCTTTTCTCCGGTGACTGCCCGTTATTTTCGGCTCAAAATTGTGGAGTCCAAAGAACCTACCATTAACGAATGGATTCTTTTCAGGGCTGATTAATCTGCTGATTTTAATCCCTGCTCTTAATTTTATTTTAATTGTTCCGCTCACTGTCCTGATTATGTGGCAGTGGGCGGATTTTTTTATCTCTAATAGTGAAGTTCTGTTAGATTTTTACACCGGATGGACCCTTTGCTTTCGGTATTCAACAGGGGAAAAGGAGGTGTATTTTTTGAATATGCGGCAAAAATAGGATACACTCTTAAAATTGGTCTTTTCAATAATCTGTGTCTGAGTCATATCTGTTGTTAGCAGCAAAAACTGAGACTTTTCAATACGCTTTCGGATAATAAATTCACATGGCGCCATGCCAATAATTGATTTAAAAATCCGGGTGAAATGATCTTTTGAAAAACTTGCCAAAGCCGCAAGTTCTTCAATAGAGATGTCATTCTGCAGGTTATCCTGAATATAGATGAGAATTGGCTGGATCCGGTAGATTAGAAAACTGCTGAGGTTCCGTTCACTTTCCGTATTTATAAAGCGGGCAAAAAGCTGGCGGATAATTCCAAGTGCTTCCAGGTGTTGGCTCAATGAATTGTAATTTATTTTTTTTATCATCCACAATTTTGTCTGGTAGACCTTTGGATCGTGATGAGGAAGTTGCATGTCCGGCAATATTTTCAATAGCCTGTCAAACAGCTGATAATCCAGTTCAGTTGCGATTACTTTATTGTATATCGAGAAAAGGTTATAAATATTGATCCCATTGTCTGTTGAGAGATTAAAGTGAACATAGATGTGAGAAAGTTCCTGCTTAAAAAGGTAATTGCAGGTGGTAAAACTAGGAATAAGATAAAGATGGCCCGCTTCGAGGCTGATCGTTTCGTTACCAATTACCAGGTGACCTTTCCCCTCAGTTACCAAATACATTCGTGAAAAAGGGCTGTTGATATTTGACCAGCTCTCTGATTGTTCAAATCGAAGTTGTGCAATGTTTTTTAATTGAACCGAAATCGACTGACCAATTTCTTCAGGATACATAGGGTTGTATATTAAGTGGATGTAAAGGTTCTGATTACAAAGATATAGATTTTAATCAATTTCAAAAGACGAAAATGTTCAAATTTGGAACAGCGATTTAAGGTAAATGGATAATTCCAGGGTAGGATCGATGTTGATAGGGCTGAATCGCGGATTTGTGCAATTTTTTAACTGAAATATTCAATTTTTTGTTTAGGCTATTTCGTAAATTTGTGAATATATTCACGGTTGTTACACTAAGTCCTGTGAAATCAGAAATTTACAAATCACTAAAACCATTTACTTATGAATGCAGGGATCATGCTCGGTATCTTACTAATTGCTCTTGGCGCCTTTTCATCCGGAAGTTTTGCTGTCCCTTTTGGAAAGATTAAAGGATGGGAGTGGGAAACTTATTGGATGGTATTTAGTGTAGGGGCCTATATTTTGTTTCCGCTAACTGCCTGCCTCATTTTTGCTCCCGATTTTGTAACAATCATTCATACAGCTTCATCCAAGACATTAATTGCCGTATTTTTACTTGGTGCGGTTTATGGAGTGGGCAATCTTTCTTTTGGATTGGCTTTACGTTACCTGGGATTGTCACTTGGATACGCCCTTTCGCTTGGTTTGATGCTGGCAATCGGAACACTTATTCCTCCCATGATTGATGGACGGCTTCAGGTGATGATGCAACATTCGGGGGGAATGATGCTGATCGTTGGTGTAATTGTGGCTTGTGTCGGTATCGCCCTTTCGGCCTGGGCCGGTATTCTGAAAGATAAATCTGTTTCCGATGCAAAAAAACAGGAAAGTATTGGTGAGTTTAATCTGATCAAAGGCGCCCTGGCTGCAGTTTTGGTTGGAATAACAGGGTCTGCCATGTCGCTAGGTTTTGAACAGGGATTGCCTATTTCGGAAATTGCAGCCAAACAAGGGGTTGATCCTCTGTTTACCATGATGCCAGTCCTGGTCGTCTTGTTTTCCGGAACTTTTATCACCACAATTGTTTGGTGTTTTTTTCTGGGTAGTAAAAATAAATCCATAAAAAATTATGTAAGGGCAGAATCTTCCAGGGTACTGGCATTTAATTATCTGTTTGGATTGTTAGCCGGATTGTTGTGGTTTGGTCAGTTTATTGTTTATGGAATGGGTAAAAGCAAAATGGGGCCATTCACATTTACCTCCTGGGGAATATTGATGGCCCTCACGATCGTTTTTGCCACAGTTTGGGGTTTGCTCCGAAACGAATGGAAAGGTGCTCCAACAAAAATCTACATCCTGATGGCCTTTTCATTAATCATTATTATCACCTCATCTTTCATTATCGGTATCAGCGGATCGATGTAATGACACTTCATCCCTTATCTCTACATGAATGAAAGAATGAAGAAATGAAAGAATGAAACCGGCAAATAGCAAGTTGCTAACTGCAAGCTGCAGATTAATAGAAATTTACTTAATTACACTCAAATTTTAAGATAATGATGACCTCCAGAGAACGAATTTTAGCTGCAATTAATCATCAGCAACCCGATTGTGTGCCGGTTGATTTAAGTGCAACACCCAGCTCCGGAATATCGGCAATCGCCTACAGTAATCTGATTAAACACTTAGGCAGACCTGATTTGCAGGTACAGATTTATGATGTTGTACAACAACTGGCTCAGCCCGATATGACTATTCTTAATCAGTTTGGAGTTGATGTACTCGATATTGGCCGGACTTTTAATGTTCTCCCTTCTGACTGGAGTCCGGTAATGATGGCCAATGGCGGCGCCGCTTTTTATCCGAAATGGTTTCAGCCGACACGAATGGCCGATGGTTCTTACCAAACCTATGATTGCGATGGAAAAAGGATGCTTTCGCGAATGCCGGTTGGAGCTACTTTTTTCGATCAGACCTATTTCCCCTACGTGGATGGCTATCCCGATTCGTATGAAAACCTCGATGCGGAGATGGGCAGAATCATGTGGGCCCGTGATGCCCACAGTCCGTGGGATCATGCCGGAGAAGACGACTTCTGGCTGAAGCTGCGCGAAAACACCATAAAGCTTAGGCAAAGTACCGACAAAGCCTTACTTGTGGTTTGCGGATGTAACCTCTTTGAATGGGGGACTTTCCTTCGCCGGATGGACAATTTTCTGATGGACCTGATGTGCGACCCGTATAATGTTGAGAAATTACTTGATCAACTGATGATACGGCACCTTGCAACCCTAGAAAAGGTATGCAATGCAGTGGGTGATATAGTCGATATTATCCGTTTTGGCGACGATCTGGGAATGAGCTCCGGCCCTTTTATGGATGCAGATGTTTACCGGGAACTATTCAAGCCAAGGCATAAGATGTTGTGCGACTATGTAAAATCACATAGTAAGATGCACACTTTTATTCATTCGTGTGGATCAATCTCTCTATTGATGCCTGATATGATCGAAGCCGGTATTGAGATCTTTAATCCGGTGCAGACCAATGCCTGGAATATGGCCCCTGACTTTCTGAAGAGAGAGTTTGGGCAGCAAATTACTTTCTGGGGTGGAGGGATAGAAACGGTCGGAACCTTGAATATTGGTACACCTGGCAAGATTCGTGAAATGGTACTCGAGAGGCTTGAAATCTTTTCGAAGGGAGGAGGTTTTGTCTTCAATACGGTACACAATATTTTACCGGATGTCCCACCTGAAAATATCGTTGCAATGTACGATGCAATTAAGGAGTTCAATAACCGTTAGTTCTAATTCTGCAAGAAAATGAAGCGATTGATATTATTATTGGCTATTCAATTGATGGTTAATAGTGTATTTTCGGACAATTATGATTCGAAGCAGGATCGTTTAAAGTGGTGGCAGGATGCCCGTTTCGGAATGTTCATCCACTGGGGTCCGGTTAGCCGTATAGGGAAAGAGATCAGCTGGTCAAGGGAAAATTACGGTAAAGCCAGATATGATTCGCTTTACCTGGGATTTAACCCTGTGAAATTCAATCCGGAGCAGTGGGTCGAAACGGCCAAAACTGCAGGGATGAAATACATGGTTTTTACGGCCAAACACCATGATGGATTTGCATGTGGAACTATTGCTGTAAGGCGACAGCTTCAGGTTCCATTGGTCAGTTTTTGCACGATCCGGCAGCAGCCTTCGACGATAATCCAAAGACATACTGGAAATTAGGTCGAAGAACTGAGGCTGATTTTAATTTGTGGATTGGTAAATTTTTAAATTACCGAAGTGAAGAGGTGAAGTCTCTCTATTGTAAATCAGGCTGGTTAGAGGCAGATCTGGGCAAGCCACGAACTGTTAAAAGTATTTTTGTAAGTGAATTTGTTTTTCTAAATTCCGAAATAAAGGGTTTTGAAGTACAATACGAAAAAGGGTGAAAGTGGCTCACCATTGCCGGCGCTGAAAAAATGGGTGAATGGAAACAAAATATTACAACTGTTAAGGCTCAGAAATTCAGATTGGTAATTAAAGATAGAGAGGGTTTTGCAGGAATAAAAGAGTTCCAACTGTATGCAGATGAAATCAAATAAATTTTAACCATTTAATAATAACAAGAATGAAAAATTATTGTCTCCGGGTTGCGATTGTCTTCGTGTTATTACTTGTTATTTCTGGAAAATCATTTTCCCAGTCAGGTAATTTAAAAGGCAAAATTGGAAATGAACAGAAAATTGAGCAATGGAAAGATTCCCGTTTCGGGATGTTTATTCATTGGGGTCCGGTGACGCTCAAAGGTACCGAAATCGGATGGTCGAGGGGTGCAGAAATCCCAATTGAGGAGTACGACAATCTGTATAAACAGTTTAATCCTGTGAATTTTAATGCCGAAGAATGGGTTAAACTGGCAAAGGATGCTGGTATGAAATATATCATTTTCACTTCGAAACACCACGATGGTTTTTGCATGTGGGATACGAAATATACCGATTACAACATCATGAATTCTCCATTTAAGCGTGATGTTGTAAAAGAACTGGCAGATGCGTGCCACAAATACGGTATGGCTTTAGGTCTTTACCATTCAACACTCGACTGGCACCATCCCGATTTCCCGCTGACAAGTCCGGGTGGGAGAGTGCGCCGTGCGACCTCGAATCTTGATCGCTACACAGAATATTTAAAGAATCAATCGGTTGAGCTTCTCAAAAATTATGGTCCACTGCTGGTGATGTGGTACGATGTACCGCAGGAGTTTGATGCAAAGCGGGGACAAGGGGTCATTGATCTGGTCCGGAGTGTGCAACCCGATATTATCGTCAATAATCGTACTGGGGCAAAAGGGGACTTTGATACCCCCGAACAACGTGTTGGCGGTTTTCAGAACGATCGACCATGGGAAACCTGCATGACGATTGCCCGTCAATGGGCCTGGAAGCCGAATGATGAGGTGAAATCACTCGAACAGTGTCTTCACAGTCTGGTCCGTTCTGCCGGTGGCGATGGCAACCTGTTGTTCAATGTGGGCCCGATGTCGGATGGGCGGATTGAACCATTACAGGTAGAGCGGCTCAAAGAGATGGGACAATGGCTCCTGAAACATGGAGATGCTATTTACGGCACAAGAGGTGGTCCTTTCAAGCCAACTGATTGGGGCGTTAGTACACGAAAAGGGAATACCATCTATCTTCACATCCTGAAATGGTATGGGAATTCTCCAAAAATTTTAATACCAGACCTGGGGATCGAAATAAAGAGTTGCCGACTTGCAGATGGTGGTAAGGTAAAGCTAACCAAAAAAGGTGGAAACACGATCATCGAATTTGCCGGGAAAGACTTACAACCAATAAATACAATTGTTGAATTAGAGATGGTAGGCGATGTGATGACTATTCAGCCTATGGAAATCGGTTCACAATCGCTCTCTTATCAGCAGAAAGTAAAAGCTTCGAGTAATCCGAATCCAAATTGGAATGGCATATCTTCCATCAATAATGGTGATTGGGTAGGCCATTTCTGGAGTCCTGCCAAAGATGACAAAACACCATGGGCCGAAATAGACCTTGGTAAACCGATAAAAGTCTCCAATGCCATTATTTATGAAAGTGGTAAAGCCGTCAAAGCTTTTGAGTTACAATATCTGGCAGGTGAAACATGGAAAACTGCTTACAAAGGAACAACTATCGGGAGTAAGGCTGAGATTAAATTACCCAGATTCACTGCTCAAAAGGTCAGACTTCTCCTGACTGAATTTTCACAGGTTCCGGGTATCTATGAAATTGTGTTATTATAATTTAGGTAGGAGATTTTTTACCAGCTGCTTGCTGCTAGCTGCCAGTGGCTGGTAAAAAGGTAAATCGTCGGAAATATTAAGTAACTTATTAAATGAGCATAAAATGAAAAGATTTGGTCAGATTATCGGAGTTGATCCCCAAAATTATGAAGAATACAAGAAATATCATGCGGCAGTGTGGCCCGAAATTCTGGAAATGATTACTGCCTGTAACATCAGGAACTACTCCATTTTTCACAAAGATGGGTTGCTCTTTGCCTATATGGAATATACAGGCGATGATTTTGGCGCCGATATGGCCAAAATGGCTGCTGATCCGAAAACACAGGAGTGGTGGGCAATTATGATGCCGTTACAACAACCGGTTGCGAACCGTGCAGAAGGGGAGTGGTGGGCCAACATGGATGAGGTTTTTCATCTGGATTAATTCATTCACCACATTAGGCACAATAGGCCACATTAGGATGTAATACCATTAAACTATTGTGTTCTAATGTGTCTACTGTGGTTTTTTTTTCATTAATTACTATTTTGTCGAAATTCAAAAAATATACATCATGAAAAGAACTGAAAATTGTCTTGCCAAACTGGAGCGAATGAATAAGGCTTTGCGTCACGAGGAGCCGGACAGGGTACCAATCAGTGATTTCTTCTGGGGTAGTTTTGTAAAGCGGTGGCGAAAAGATCTTAATCTTCCCGATAGTGCTGAACCCTATACTTATTACGATCTCGACTGGATTGTCACAAATCCCAATCTCGATCCAACGATCCGATCGTTTGAAACCATTCGTGAGAACGAAATTGAAGTTGTGGTGAAGACTGGTTTTGGCGCCACATTGCGTAAACGATTTGATTTTCAGATGCCTGAATTTATGTCGTTTGATATTGATACCATTGAAAAATTGCAGGCATTCCGGTTTGATGATGCGTATGATCGCCGCCGCTATTTTGAAGCGGGTGATAACCAGATTGCCGGGGTAGGTGACGGATTTGAACGCAATTCACCCGCCTGGGTCGAAACGATTAAGTCGTTACATCCCGATTTTCCGGTTTACGGAAGTGTAATTGAATGTTCCGAATGTTTGACACGCCTGATAGGTCAGGAGCATACTCTATTCTGGATGGGGATGTATCCCGATGAACTGGGTGAATGTATCAATAAGATTGGTCAGTTTTACCTTGATTGTACAAAGGCACAGATAGCAGCAGCTGATGGTCTGCTTGACGGGATGGTTATTTGGGGAGATGTGGCATTTAAACAAACCATGCTTTTCGATCCGGAATACTGGCGCGAATATTTTAAACCGTGGGTTAAGGCGATGATTGACGAATGTCATAAACACCATCTACCGGTTATCTATCATGGGTGTGGCAACGTCAGTCTGATTTTTGAAGATTTTATCGAAATAGGGTTGGATGCCTACAACCCGCTGGAGGTGAAGGCCGACATGGATGCGATCAGATTGAAAAAACAGTATGGCGATAAAATGGGTTACTGCGGTAATAATAATATTCAGACCTGGGAAACGGGTGATCTGGAATTGATCAAGAGCGAGACCCTTAAAAAGCTAAATGCAGCAAAACGGGGCGGATTTATCTTCCAATCCGACCATTCTGTTTCGAGCGCAGTTTCGGGTCAAACATATGACTATATCGTAAAACTGGTGCGTGAATATGGTAAATATCCATTAAACCTGGGTGAATTTGATATTGAGATTTAACGTCTCTGCCTAAAAATTCAATTAGGATGTCTAATTTGTCTGTTTTAATGGCAAAGTAAACGGGAGTTGTGAAGATCCAACCTCAAGACAGATAACTTTGGTAATGTGTTTCTTAAAAGACCTCAGAGAGGTCTGAGGTTTATAGAAAATCACTACTGTCCGGGATAAAATAGGAGATTCTTCGCTAAGCTACTAATGACAGCATTCTATTGGCTATTTTTAAAAGGAGATTTCTCACTGCGTTCGGAATGACATCCATCCCATTGAAGTGTGTGTGGGGTGACGGGGCGGCGACGCCGCCCCGTCACCCCACACCTTTAAACACAGTCCATTGTCATTCCGAATGCAGTGCAACGGAATGAGGAATCTCACTTTCATTCATTATTTTCTTAGCTGTCATAAAATTTGGTGTGCTTGTTAGTATTGGGTCTCAGAATGACAGTAAGTTATGTTTGTGGAGAGGTTAAGGGGGTTGGAAGTGGCGGAGCCACTTCCAACCCCCTTAACCATATTATCTAAATAATTGTCATTCTGAGCGAAACGAAGTAGCGAAGAATCTTTTTAGGTGGATTTTCTTTGTGCCGGACAACAATGATAGAAAATGATTTATGAATGTAAGGTTAGATTCTCTCTAGTGTTGGCTATTGATCAATATTTCGCCAATATAGCTCCCGTAGCTGGTAATGGTGAACGAGGTAATCAATGTTAGTAAACCTATAATCAGTACAATATTTGTAAGCGGTCTGACACTCTTCCACTCTTTCATCAGTACACCAACAACGTAGCTGAAAAAGATCAGCATTGACATATGTAGTACCCAACTGGCAAATTGAAAGTTGCCCATCTTTACATGTCCCAATCCATAAAAGAAAAACTGACCACACCATAGTGTCCCGGCAAGAGCTGACCATATCCAGTTTCTGAAAATCTCCTTGCCGGTCAGACCCAAATGTGGCATAAATTCTTTCAGTGTACCTTGTCGGATTCCTGCAACGATAAACCAGATAAAGTTGACCACAAAACAACCTGATGTTGAAATAATCATTTTAGCATTTCCCTGAAAATTTCCTGCTCCGTTTTTTGCGGCGATATCAGCAATAGGTTGCCCATATTCTAAAGAAAGATTAAAAACGCCTGATAATACACCTGCAACAATAGTTAGAAGTAAGCCTATCGTCATATTAAATCCAGGTTTTCCCCCTTCCAATAAATTCAAATCCTTTTCTTTTTTAAATCCGGCCCAGCCACAAAGGATAACACCTACCATTGAAAGTATCATTCCAGTCAATACAATATCGCCTCCTGGTTTGGTGAAAAAAGAGCCTAATCCTCCGAAGATCAACATTGGGAAAATTGTTCCAAGAACGGCAGAGATCCCAATTGCCAGTGTATAAGTTAACGAATATCCAATATAATTGATCGCTTTCCCGAATGACATTCCTCCAAATCCATAGGCGCCCCCCAAAAGAAAGGCCATCCAGAACGGTTTTGAGGGCGCTTCAGCCAAAATTGAGATAAAGCCTGGTACTGTCAGCCAACCAACGACGAAAGGCATAATTACCCAGGCAAAAAGAGATTGAACGAGCCAGAATGTTCCCCACGACCACTTGCGGGTTTGTGTATTTGGCAAATAACAACTTGCAGCGGAAGCCCCACCAATTGCATGAAGGCCTGTTCCTAAAATAGGATTGGATGTAATCATTTTTAAAGTATTATTTTATAGAAAAATTATCAAAATCAACTTTGTTGAAACTACTTCCAACCCCGGCCATGCCATGTGTGTAAGTGGTATCGGTGATGTCTGCCTCTAATTTCCCGTTAATTATGGCTTTTATTCTCTCTTTTCTGGTATCAAGAAAAATGGTATTCCAACCACTTTCCGGCAGTATAACTAATCCTGAAACGAGTTTTTTTGCGCCTGCCATCAGTTCCCATTTACCCGATGAGTGAAGTATTAGTTGATACGCTTCGGGCAATTTATGCGACCGGTGCATTTCTGTTGCCCGTGAAAATAGTGTGACATAGCTGTATTTCTCTGCAAACAAAACATCACAACTAACAGAATAATCGGTCCACAGGGTATCTCCAACGACTGTCTGATTAAAAACCGGGGAATCTTCCCATTCGATGGTTCTTCGGGTGATTACCTGCCGGAGACAATTCCCTTTTCTATCGTTCCTCGCGGCAACCTCAAATGCTCCTCCCTGATCCATAAAGTATTTAGGAGTAGACTTCAGTTTCTCGTCCTCAAAACCGGCATTAAAAGGGAATGGGAATGGTTTGTTTTCGGCAGGTGTGGCAGTCGCCTTTTGCTGTCCTGTTGTCGTGGTAAAAGTGTAAAGCGCTTTGGGTTGAAGTGTAACTGTAAACTCATTATGATTTACCGAAATTGGGGTTTGCTGTTCAAAAGATTTGCCTTTGACGATGGTCCGCCAGACAAATATCTTTTTTACACCGGCACTTTTGTTGATTTTAAATGTAACCGTTTGCGGCTCTTTGGCATCCATTGTTTCGGTCACGATGGTAAAATCGGGCTTTTCTGACGGCGAAACAAGGGTAACATAACTTCCTTTCTGATCCAGATAACCACAACTCGAATCGATGTATTTCCATCCTGGTTGAGTAAACTGAGTGGTATGGGCAACCGACCATAATGCAGGTTCGACATCATAAAAACCCGACCAGGGTGAATTGGCGGTCATGATTCCCGAGTTGGGAAGCGAGAGGTTGTTATAATAGGAGGTGATCAGGCTCCAGGTGATGTTTTTTGTCATCTTCCCTTCAATATAATCCCGATTATACATTTTGGCAAGGTATTCAAAACCGGTCCAGTCCCCTCTCCAGGGACCGCCTTCATTGTTCCAGATCGGCGTGCCAAAACTTTTGGCATTGTCGCTGCTATTATATCCGTTGTCGCGTTCGGGATAGTGGTCACCAATAACATCAACAGCTTTGCGTAGGTCATCATCCTTTTTCATATCGTCAGCAATTTGCCATTGCTTGTGACAGCACAAATCAGCCGCAATTATTTTTACCTCTTTTAAGCCGTTTTGATCTAACGCTTTTCTCAGATCTTTGATGAATTCGGTATCGTACATCCGTTCGTTCCAGATTCCTGTGTAGTCGATCTTCAGATTGTGATATTTTTTCGCCCCCTTAATAAAGGAGATGATATAATTGATGTTATCAGTTGAATAGTATTTCCCGTCGCCAATCCAACCCGGTGCTCCCCATTCCAGGCAATCTAGGTAAATATCCGGATTACGCTTTTTGGCCTCCTTCATCAGCCACCATTCATAACCCCGGTCAAAATATTCCTGCTTTGGATTTTCCAATTCTTCACGGGTTCGGGCGTGGCTCGGTTCTGTTCCGCAGGTGGAGTTGGCATCACCTCCGATTTCAACTTTCAAATGCTGGAGGCTTGCCCCGAATTTTGGTTTAAAAAGAAAATCGAGAACCTGGCTACGGTAAGGTTCAGGGTAATCGATCAGCAAGCGGGTGGAGGCGCCGGCACTTAATGCGCCAATCCCTTCAAAGGTGCGACCTGGTTTAGATAGGTCAATCGATATAGACTTCCCTTTTTCGATTTTAAATGATGTCGTCACAATTAAAATCAGACAAGTAAGTACGAATAAACAGGCTTTACTTTTCGGTTTAACCATATGTCGGATTGATTATTTTGGTAGTTGTGGACTTTCATCAGGCCAAAAGCATTGTTTACCGCTGACTTTGAATGATGGCCGGCCAGCATCCGCTTTTCGCAAATAGTTTCCCAGTTTTATGGCCAGATTTTTTGTTTTTAGAGGATTTAAGAATGCCAGGTTTTTGGCTTCCGAAATATCCTCCTGAATATTATAGAGTTCCAGTTTGCTCTCTTTATACCAGTAGATTAGTTTCCAATCGTCCTGCAGAATCACACTATAAGGCTCAAACCCGTAGTTGTGAGGAAAATGCCAGACAAATTGCCGGTGTTTTGAAATCCCTTTTTTACCCTTTAGCAGTGAGACAAAGCTTTTACCATCGATCTTTCCGCCAATTTGATGGTATTTTTTTACCCCTGCCATTTCAAGTATCGATGGAAAGAAATCTTCAATAATGAGTGATTCATCACAAACCGATCCCGCTTTTGTTATTCCTGGCCATTTTACAATCATCGGATCACGGATTCCACCTTCATAGGGGCTGATTTTGCAACCTCTCAGTGGCAGGTTCTGGGGGCATTGTGACGGAGAACCGTTATCAGACATAAAAATGATAATGGTATTTTTTTCTATGCCGAGTTTTTTTACCCTTGCCAGTATATCACCTAATGATTTGTCCATGCTTTCGATCATCGAAGCATAGGTAGCCTCAAAGTCGGTTAAGCCGGCATCTTTGTATTTCTGATAAAAGCGCTCATCTTTTTCCCATGGGGCGTGGATGGCATAATGAGCCATATAAAGATAAAACGGGTTCCCTTTTTGAACAGCTTTTCCAATCTGATCTTTTGCCTCAATGGTCAGCGCTTCGGTGAGATTGATGTCCTGACCATGGTATTTTTCCAATCCCGGAACATCCCAGATCCGGTCTTCGTGCCGCCACTCTGCGCTGAAATTGTATTTCCCGTAATAAGAACCCGGACCGCCGGCAGCATGTCCCGCAATATTTACATCAAATCCAAGATTTAGCGGCTCTTCTCCCGGGGTTCCCTTTGACCCCCAATGGGCTTTCCCTATATGAATTGTAGTGTAACCTGCATTCTTCAAAAACATTGGCAATGTTTTAACATAGCAAGTCCCGTCAACGCCGGCAACAGGACTTAATCCGTTGATACTCCATTTTGGAAGGTCGAGCTCCTTATGGGGAAGGTCCGGCGAAATATTTTTCCGTAAAGTCCAGTTTGTAACATGATGATGGGCAGAATTCAAACCGGTCATCAGGCTTACCCGGGTAGGGGAGCAAAGGGGGCAAGCACGGGCATGAGTAAATTTAACCCCTTGTGAAGCAAGTATTTCCATGTTAGGGGTATGATACCGCTCATTCAGTTTTGTCCTCTTCTCCCAGAAGGGAACAGAGGTTTCCTGCCAACCCATATCATCAACTAAAAAAAAGATGATATTGGGCTTTGATGTTTTTGTTTGTCCAAAACAACCCAGAGCACCAATAATGGGGAAAAGGAGAAGAATTGGCTTTTTCATAATTACAAAAATAATTATTTTGAATTCATTACTGAGATTCCCATCAATCCGACCACTACTTCCTGTGATAAGGTTTCCAGGGTGATGCTTTTCAGCGCTACCCCTTTTCGCATTTTTAGATTTAGAAGCATGGCACGGCAGTTATCACCCAACTGAACCGTTTCCGGAAGTCTTGCGGGCATGCAGAACCTGTCAATTTGTGAATCATAGTCGGCACGGCTCCCCTGACCTGGAGCCGTTGCATGAGAGTCGATAGGGCATAGATTCCAGTAGTTTACCGGAGGTACCAATTCCAGTGAGTCTGTTTTCCCGTCGGCGTAGTTTAAGCGGATTACTGCATTGGCAATATGGCATTGCATCACATTGGTAGAACCACAGACCAGAAAATAGATGCCATCACCGATTTTATTAACCTGAAAATCAATTTTTCGCGGGAAGTTGTCCCACATAGAGGTAAATGCGATATTTTTCATCTCACCGTTCCAGGCAAAGGGAACCTTCTGTGATGTGATCAACCCATTTTTATCATTTAGTAAATTGCCAACCTGATTGAGCGTAATGACAGGTGGTTTACTTTTCCAGTGAGGGAAAGTCCATGGTGAATATCCATCGGATCCCATCCGGACCGAGACCGTATTTGGTCGGGGCGAAAGGTACTGTTGTTGATAGATTGTCCGAATATCTCCATTCAGTTGACGTTGAATGTCTATGTTCTCCCAGCGTGCATCTGCAGGAATTTTATTCACAAAACGTTCTTCTTTTCGCAAATCTCCTTCCGGATTGTTCACCCTGATCCGAAAAACCCTCAACTGAGGAGCTTTACCGTTCATGACCTCTGCAAATACGGTGTGAAAACCTTTGTTATTATTCAGACTCGCTTTCAGAACTCCATTTTCTATTTTTGTATGATTAAGTACACTTTGAGGATCTTCAAATTTAACGATTGAACCATCTTTTGCCTTGAGCTGAATTTCCGCACCAATATTCCCTTCAACTGTTACAGGGGGATAATAAGGTAATGGCTGAGCTGTTTGAATCGCAATATCACCCTTTTCACACCTGGGTAATTGAATATTCAAGATACTGCATCCAACACCAGGGAGCAATTTCCAAGTTACCGTTTCCCCGTTGAAGGTGACTGCCTTAAGGCTTTTGCAATGAACGGGTAAGTGCAATTCAAGATTAGCAGCATGAGCGAGTTCAAAAGTGTAATTGATCTTGTCTCCCTGACGTTTAAATGCAATTTTAACATCGGGTAATTCGATGGAAGCATTGTTCCAGTTTGTGGGAAATTGAGGTGATAGGGTCACTTTCCCGTTAGGGTAATCGGGATGATAACCAAACAGTCCTGATACCAAAGTTCTTGCAAATGTGTGGACACAATCTCCAAAGTCGATACCACCCTGCACGCCTCCAAGATTACCAGGTGAGAGGTGGTTATATGCCGTACGCATAAACGTTCCGCGCATGATATCATACCCATCGTCCGGAAGACCAGCCTGAAAATAGCTGAGCGCCAAATGGTAGTTGTCGCCCGGCCACAATTCGCGGACCGACCACATTGCAGGAACCCAGTTCGAAGTCCATACCTGTCTTCCACCACCTGGTATACGATCGTTTTGTAATGCCCATTCGGAATAGTAGACCGATTCGATGGCCTGAAGCGGAGAGGTTAAACCTGCATCGACCGGCAAAAAGATGCTGTATAACCATGGGTCTTCGTGTAAACGTTCATGCCCACCCTGCTCACGATAAGAACCTGAGTGCCCTTTTCCGGTGATCCACAACTTTTCGAAAAACCCTTTTTTGATTTTGACAAGCATCTGGTTGTGGTAATTTTCTGCTTTGGTATCTCCGGCGTTTCTGGCCATATCCCGGGCAGCCAGGTGACCACGGTAAGCGTAGGAAGTTTCTTCTGCCGAGCCACCTCCATTGTACCATTGCGAATCTGTGGGCCAAACATTGATATAACTTTCATATACGCCATCACCGTCGGGATCGAAGCAGTCGCGAATCCAGATCATGTGCAATTCCAAAGCTTCGCGGAAAAATTTTACGAGTTCAGGATCTGAAGTCCCGCGATATTCTTCTACAATCTGATCAAAAAACTGCGTCTGCATATCGTAGAAATTCTGATCCTTATTGATGCGTCCGACTCCGTAAAATCTTGAATCAGGATGTTGTTCTGTCAGCAAACTCTTTGGATCTGCCTTAGCCTCTTTTTTATCAGACTCTTTGATCTGAAAATCGGTATAGAATTTAGCCTCATCTCTGACCCTGTTGTGCCATCCATACATGGTTCCGCCAAAAATGGTGCGCCATCCGGGAAAGCGCATGTTCCACTGCAAAGCTCCATGGACAAAAACGGGGGGATACCAGGTTCCATCAACGGCTGCCACTGATGCTGCAGCAACGGCATTCAGATAAGGGTCAGGAGTGTTGATTTTCAATCTGTTTTGAAAGGAATCAGCACGTTTAACACCTTCATTAAAGGCAATCTCTGAATTTTCAGACAGTTTTAATGGGGTATTTCCGATTTTGTCATATGCTTCAAAACTCCAAAAGATTGGTTTTCCGGTTTCGAGTGAAACATTTCCTTTTAGGATGGGGTATTGATTTGGTTTCGATCTGTTAAACGCAACAGGATTGTTCCACGTAGAAGCATCTCCTGCATCTGTTTTTGTAACTGAACTATAATTCGAGGTAACGGTGAAAAGTGTATTGTGAGTCGTGCTGTCCATTAAACTGACCTGGCTATTCTGCCCGAAGCACTCAACCTGATTGTTTCTACTCTCTTCAGGGACAAATCCCCACGCAAGCAGTTCCGGTTGACCCATCACATCGAGTTTCCACGAAAGATTCTGCCCCTTTCGCCACTGAGCGCCGCCATAAGTCCAGATCAGCCGGTCGCCTTTTTGCACACCGTCTGCACTGACACGGACGGCCATCCCCGTTGTGGTGGCCAAGGGTACGATATCGAGGTTAATCGTCAAACCGGTATAATCTTTATCTGAGATGGTCCACTTCATTCTCCCTGGGCGATAGAAGGAGCTTATCTGATCACATTGCTGCAACCATTTGGCTTTGCCGTCTCTTTCAAGAGCGATCATAAAAGTGCCAAAGAGGTATTGACCTTTTACTAACCTTGCAATAGGTTGATCGCCGGCCAGGACAAAGGCATTGGTGTTGTTGATATAAAGCGGACGGTTGTTGTAACGGCCTCTGTTTTTGCCTACGATTGCCCCGTTTTCAGCTGTATAGTTTTGGGCAGGCTGACTCAGAAGATTGATTGGAATTAGGATTGTGATGAGCAAAAGGTGAATGAATGTGCTTATTTTCATTTTCAATCTGTTATAATTTGCTGTTCAAATGATTAATTTTGAAAAATTCAAGCTTCTGCCCCTTTTTAGTAGTGACATGCACCACACCCATCGAATCAGGAATAAGGGGGATTGGCGCACTGCCGGCAATTTTAATGGTAATAGCGCTCCAGGGACTCACCATTCTCAGTTCTCCTCCAATGGTTGATTCAACTTTGAGGTTGCTGATTGTGCCATCTTTCTGTTTGGCAGCAACTAAAAATCCACCACGTGTCCTTAGATTACTGAATTCTGCATCCTTATTTTTGGGCCATGCAGGAAAAATCCGAATAATATCATCAACACTTTGAATTAAAAACTCATTAATCAGGCCAGATACCGCAGTTTGCTCACTCATATAGAAACCATGTGCTTTCCAGTAGAAGAGTCCGTTTGGTTGTTCTTTCCCCTTGAACCAGGTTTTGGTGTCGTTCCACGCATCATCAGTCATCGACAACCGTGCCCGTGCTACATTAAGCATTACTACCGAATTATTTAGGTTATACCTGCTTTTTATCCATTCGATGCTTCGCTTAAATAATGCTTTCTCGCTTTCAGGCGAAAACCAGGATACCTGCTCTGCAGGAAACATTGGAACAATTGGAGTAATAATGTTATAACCATTTTCCCTGTCGCCAACCTTTACGACTTCGCCTGAAACCGAATAATAGGGTAATTTATTCAGACTGGTTGTCCATCGTTTAACCAGGTCCGGGTCAACACCGAGAACTTTTGCCCCCTGAATGGCCGCTTTTAAGGTATGTTTTGACCATGCCAGATCGTAAGGACTGTTATCCCATCCGTAAGCAGTATGTTCCGGATCAACGCTGGGACCGAAAACCACCTTGCCATTGGCGGATTTGCATTTTTCAATGAAGGAC
Organism: Prolixibacteraceae bacterium; assembly: GCA_963677935.2. Lineage (GTDB taxonomy): Bacteria > Bacteroidota > Bacteroidia > Bacteroidales > Prolixibacteraceae > JAAFHB01. Next base: position 85,496 of record CAXXEH010000003.1, read on the forward strand.
GCATAAAATTCAGCATAATCCCTGATGACAGGATAAATCTTTTGTCTAAGATAGGTAGTGTCGCCACTGTATAAATAGTACATCCACAGATTATGAGCCATATGACCGGCAGTTCCGACCCCATAACCCCAGGGCATGAATGCAAATTGCCTGTTATTCACACTTACTGATTTTAGTGGATCGGTCTCAAACGGCCACAGATTATGAGGTGTTGTGGCGCCATCGCAGTTAAATACTGTTTTCGCGAACCATTTGGCCCGGGGATGATAATCATTCACTAAATTAATGTACGGTTCGGCTAATTCAATATGATTTGAGCTGAAGGCGGTCCAGAAAGTCTGCTCGGCATTATAGTTCATGGTCCAAGTCCCATGCCAGTTAGCCTTTTTGTTGTATCCTCCCTGAAGTGCGATAGCGTAGGCACCAGGTTTTGAGATACAGCGGAAATAATACAATTCTCTGTACCACCAGTTTTGTAAATCCTGATCATCCAGACTGACGCCGCTTGCAGACCAAAATTGCTGCCATTGCTTTTCATGTTCCTGAATGACTGCTTTGGGTTGCTGATCCAGTATGTTGTTAACCAATTTTATGGCGTCGGCTAACGCATCTGAAGATTCCCGTGTGGTTACAACTGCAACGGCATGTTGGTTCCCTTTGGTTTTAAGAACTGAGAACACATCCATCCCTGCGTAGTCCGGATCTCCCGGAAGATGCTGCCTGATAATAACCAGGCCATTCATTTCCGTTTTTTCTGCACCTGGTAAAAAACTCTGGGGAAATCCCTCAAGGGTCACTTCTCTATCAGTCTCAATAGTATAGACGTTTTTTTGAGACAGCGCCCGAAATGAGCAGTTGCCGGTAGTCGTTTTTACTGTTGCCAATCCCTTCCTTAAGTCTATCCTCGATTCTTTCACATCTCCTATCGATAAAATCCTGATCATTGCAGGCGGTGTCTGGGTTGGATAGGGATTGTTCCAGCTGGGAGGTTGTCCGCCACCTTTCCAGGAATGGTTCTTTACATCAACACTGAGCAAAGGCATATCTTTTTCAGTAATTAAACGTGCGTCCCAGACATCATTCTTTGCCAGGTGCAGGATGAGCTGATCCTTTCCCGAATAGATCAATGCATTGATGTCGCCGTTACCAATGATCATTCCGTTGGTATCCACATTGCAAATTGATTTTTGCACAATAGCAGCGCTGTTTAAAGCTTTGGGATATGGAATCTGAGCCATTAATCCCACATTCAGAATCACAATAATCAGGATGGCCAAAAACGCTTCAGATATTAGCCGGGATATTAATTTAGATCTCATTTTGTCAAGTTAACTTAGATTTTTAGCATGAAAACTTTATCCGAAAGACAGAGCCAGGACTGCTTTTTAGAACTTCTAATTTCCTTTCGGCGGATGCCCTTTTTTATCTTTAAGATAACTGTTTAAGGCTGCCCGTTTTGTGGCAGGGACCATTTCATCCCAGGCTAATAAAGGCTTTATTTGTTCAACAGCTGTAGAAGTTCGAAGTCGTATGGTTATAATTTGCTGAGGACGGACAGCAAATGAGTAGCTCCCTTTTCCATTCAGTGGTTGAGGATGACCGCCCAACAGATCAGTCAATGCCGCCGAGGTATGTGGCAGGTTGATTGTTATTTTGGCATTGCCCGCTTTTCCAAGGCATTCGGCCAATCTTAACTCGATATCAGATCCTTCGCGGCGAACTGCTTCTACGATAACATTATCGGAGGTCTGAACAAATGATTGGGGCGATTTTGTGGCGCATTCCGGTGTGATGGTTACAGGGCAGTTGTATTCCCAGGCCATTTGCGGAATCCGGGCCGTGTTCCAATCCTGAACGTGAGGAACAATCGCATATTCCAGGTGGTGCTTCCCTTTCCCGCTTAACCATGGATTCACGTATCCATAATATTTTTCTGTTGCATTATAGAGATAAATCACCGGCGTTTTTTCGTTGATCTCCCTGCCGCTTAATCCGTGGTCGAGAATTGCCACTCCGCTGCCACCATCAAATGCATAATCGCTCCAGCGCACTGCAGGTTGTATCCCATTGGGCAAGCCATATAATTTATCATTTGGCTTTCCCCATGGCGCATGTGAGAAACCGAACGGGATTCCCCGACGAATCTCCATCGGCATTTGCGACAGCGGAAATTCAGCTACGACAACTGTAAGATCTGGAATGTCGTTCAGCTCTGTTTCGAAATCAATACGCTCATAATTTTTATATAACCGGATCAGACGAACTAAAGGGGCTCCTCCGTAAAACGTGCTCTTTACCTCAACCGAATAGCTTAAAGGTCCTTCGGTTACAGTGATTGTGGGCTTGAAATCATTTGATGTTGCCAGTTTAGGGCGTTTGGGTCGTGGATCGGTAAAATCGCCCGGATCACCCTGACCTGTCCTTTTTTCGGCAACCAGTACATTTGCGGGTCCACTCAGCATTTCCCGTCCTGAAGGTTTTATTTTTAAACTTGTAATTGCACCCGTTGAAGGATCAATTTGCACTGCATAAAATTTCGTTTCGATGGTTTTGGGTAAATCAATTTTTTTCGGGGTTTGCGAAGTCTGATGCTGTAATTTTATCCCCTGAATTCCGACAGATGGGACTGGAATCTGACAAATTGTAGTTCCATCAGAAGCCGCTTCCCCGGTAATTCCTGCTAAACTGGTTCCTTCCGGAAGTTTAAGGCGAAGCGGATCGTTACGTTTCCAGTTAGCTGCATTGAAAAGACCTATTGCTGATCCCTTACCCAGAATCTGACGGGTTGTGCTATCCTGGATCGCCTTTGTCTTTTTTTCTACCCATTCAAAACGATCCCTTGCATCCCATGAAGTTTCATGCTCAAACACCATCCCACCGGCGGACCCCCACAGGGTATTGCGATCCATATTCAGAAGCATCAGCAGCCACGAATGATATAGATCCTGAACGGGATATTGGTAAACTGACTTCAGCGATGAAATTGCAGATAGCGCTTCGGCTGTCTGCAATGCATGTTCGTCGCGGCGGTACCAGCTTTTAACACGTGGACATTCAATCCAGAAAGAGTCAAATGTGTATCCCGTTCCACCACGTACAACAGGAAGTTCTGTTTTGTTTGATTGCAGCGATAATTGAACAGCATCAAAATATTTCGAAAAAGTAGAGATCTGAAGGTTGTATTCAGGACTAAATCTCTTCCATTGTTTCAAAAAATCGGTTGGATTGTTGTGGTTTGCCGGAGCAAGAGAATAGTCATTATAACCGCCTAAAACAAGTAAAGGTGCTCCTGAAGGTGTCTTCTCCGTTTTTTTTAATAAGTTTTGTTTTAGTTCATCCAATTGTTTATCTGTCAGGGGTTCAGTAGCATGAAATAAATGTCCGAAATCGGAATAGTGACCAGGTACAAAAGTCATCACCTTTGTTCCATCAGGTGATTCGGACCAGAAAATACTCTTATCTGAACGGTTACACCGGGTATAAATCAATCCTTCCAGACCCAGGCCGGTACAGATCTGAGGCATCTGTTCGTGGGTGCCACAAACGTCAATAGCCCAGCAGAACCGTGGACTAACCCCCATCACCTCTTTTTGCCAGCGCAACCCTTCAATGCCCATCTTCACCAACGCTTCGCCTCCTGAAAGATTGATTGTAGGCTCCAGAAAAAAGGCATTGGGCAGTTCGACACGACCCTCTTTTATTCGTGCTTTTATCTCCTCAAAACGATCCGGGGCAAAGTTCTGAATCGCGATCATTGTATTACATTCAGAGAGGACAAACTGATAGTTGGAATCATCTCTGACACGGTTGAGATGATCGATATAGGAGTTGGCACAGTAGTTGCGCTCTGTTGACCAGTTGGTTAACCAGCCACAGCTTGCAGGATGGAAATTGGGGACAATGTAAACCGGTGGAAAATTGATCTGGGGTGACACCGTTTTTTCCTGACTAAAAACGGATGTGGCCATTGAAATTATTAAGGCCAGAATTACTAAATGGTACTGTTTAAAGTTGTTGATTGAGTTCATATTTTACAGGATGAAGTTTTATCGTGGTTATCCTTCCAAATTTAGATAAGTGTTGGTAAGATCTATTGCATATTTAAGACCATTTTTTGTACAAATACGATAATCATCCAGCTTACTTAAAGATGAATAACAGGTTAGGAGATGGCTTTATTTATTTATCTGACAATTGGTATAACCGGCAGAAGCTGCTGATTGACTGTTATTTTAATCTTTGCCTGATTTCGGATGACAACAAATTGGTGACGAGCGACAGTTTTTTTGGTATCCATATATTCGACGAGGTTTTGAATATTCTTTATTTTACATTCGTTGATTTCCTGAATCAGGTCGCCACTTCGGAACCCAAGTTTTGATAGAAAAGAATTTTCAGGCACAGAGGTCAAGGCAACGCCACCGGAGTCGAAGCTGACTCCAAAAGCCGATAATTCATCACCGACGGGCTCTTTCAGCTGAACATCCATCCAGGTAATTGCTTGTTTTGAAATCACAACCTTCTCTTCATTGATTTTAATGTTGACAACCGGAATTTCGGGGGTTTTTGCAATTGCTTTGAGCGAAGGTTTCATAACCCCAAATTGATCCATCGGGAAATTGACAAATCCTGTCTTAAGTGCAGGTGAACCCTCTTTTACCCTGAAATCGCAGCTGGCAGGATTCATAAACATCGGATCACCGTTTCCGGAATTTTTATCACAATCGTTCATTGCAAAGCTGTTCATTACCTCCTTTGGTGCAACGAAAAAATTGTAATCGACCTCTTTTCCCCACTTCCCATCTTTGGCTATCGTTTTATCCATGATTGCAGGTTGATAGGTCTTAAACACAATATTGTTCTTAAAAACATCACCACTGTTCACATACCAGACATGAGGATGCAAACCATTGTTAATGATGATATTATTCGATGCAATACGGTGATATCCTTCGCGCATTTTTAGTCCTCCGTTGAGTAACAGATTGTTGTATATCTGATAGTTTGTTGATCCGTCATCCAGGTCAATATCCCAGCCATGGTCACAACGCCACCGGCTGTGACGGATAATATTGGGTTCGATCATATCAAGAAATGGCAGACCTGGTTCTTTTGTTACTTCAAGGACTGTCTCATTTACATCGGGAGTCCAGAACCGGTCGCGTCCCCACGAGTTAAAGCTACCATGATCTCCTGTTTCGAGGACCGTATTAAATACATCGGAGTTTTCGATAATATGACCACCAAAAGTACCTTCGTTAATGTTGATTCCTGCCCGGGGTACATCGTAAATTGAGCAATGGTTGACCCTGATTTTGTGCGACATGGAAATATGAACAGGCGCTGTCTGCTTTTCGTCGCGTCCTGTCATGGTAATCAGGCAATCTTCAACCAGGCAATCTTCCGGAAAGTTTTCACCTTTAGGTCCGGGTGTGTGGTCGATGTTTTTAAAATCCTGATCTCCATACCTGAAGATGGGACTTCTGACAGTATTCGGATCGCCAACAAATGCAATGCCGTTGGCCCCGCTATTATGGATATAGCATCCGCGAATGGTGATCCGACGATTATAGTTATTTACAAAGATGGTGTTTCCACCTACCTGATCGAACTCACAATCGGTGATACTGCAATCTTCGGCGCCATTATAAACAACTGCTCCACCACGGCAAACCGTCCAGTCGGAACGGAGCAACGGCTCCTTATTCTCCATAAAAGTGCGGGCCGCATGACGGAATACAAAACCTTTCAGGTGAACCGATTTTACCGGATTTTCCTTAGACCCGTTGAATTCAATCAGATGACTTAGCCTCACAATTTCAACTTTGGCTGTTTTAAGATCAGTATTGACTTCAGGAATGTAATATAGTTTCTGCTCTTTGGTATTGTAAAACCATTCACCGGGAGCATCCAGTTCTTCAAAAATGTTTTCCACCATCCGGTAAACGGGATGCATGGGGGAGGGGCGGTTATTCTGCCAGCCACCTTCGTAGTTCAGTGATCCATCACCATTTTTGCCTTTTATCATCCAATGCATATCGCCCCATAATGAAGCGTGCATCGCATGAATATATCCACCTTCCGGATTTTTCCAACGGGCAATTCGTTCAGGAGTCAGCGGATCAGTGGACGAATTTCTAACTGCATTGTGACTCAGTTCCCAGGTGTCGAATACATTTTTTCCGGAGACTGCATTTGGGAACCTGGCCATTCGCTGACGTTTACCATTAATATAAAGTTGGTCAATGGTTGGATTGCCAGTAACCTTGGCTACAAATATTCCGTTCACAGCGGGTTGCCAATTAAGATGGAGCAGACTTCCTCCGCTAAGGATGGCCTGACCTTCAATTGCTGATCGGTACGTGATGGAGGTTTCGGAGTCGCGATTGTCTGTAGAGGTGAAGACCATTGTTTGTGGTAAGTAATAAACACCTTTAGCAAAAACCACTTCTGTTGATTTTGTTCTTGCAATCTTTCGTGCTAAAACTTGTGCTTTTGAAAAGGAAGCAACAGGTTTTAGTTTTGTTCCCGGGTTGTTGTCATCTCCTAGTGGTGAAACGAAGATGGTCTGTGCCTTCAATAATATTGGTAAGAAGCTAACTAACAATATTATTAATGAAATTTTAATGTTAAATATTTTATTCATATCTTAAGATTTGAAATGAAACCAATGGATGACTGGAAAACTACTTTTTTCCTTTTGTAAATTTAGTGAATATTCCGGACTATACTGTACAACACAATCCGGAGTATAGTGTACAATTGATTCCGGAGTAAAGTGTACAATTTTTAGATGTTGTTTTTTGTCGATTTTAAGGTTTTTCCGGCCGCGGGTTTCGGTACGAAACAGCTGCCAATCCGGCATAAAGTGTACAACTGGATCCGGAGTATATTGTACAACTATGCAACATAATGGGGATTGATTAGTGACTTTTGTGTCTTACTCAAACTAAGGCACGATGGCAAACAAATCAATCGGTATGACACAAGTACGACGCATTATTCAGTTAAAAGCAGAAGGGCTCAGCAAACTTAAAATATCTGCCGCACTTCATCTTCACCGGGCAACCCTTGACACTTATCTTTCAAGGATTGAAGCAAGCGGTAAAAGCCACCCTGAACTTCTGCTGCTCAGCGACGATCAATTAGTCAATTTAGCCTATACATCCTCTGTCTTAGTCCAGGTCGATAAGCGGATTGACGCGTTGCAAAAGCAATTTGGTTATTACAGAAAAGAGCTTACCCGACCTGGTGTAACTCGCAGAACTCTTTGGGAAGAATACCGGGTAACCTGTCCCGAAGGTTACTCCTACACCCAATTTTGTGAACATTTTGCCAGATACCTTAAGCACACGCATGCCACGATGCATCTCACCCATCGGGCTGGAGACTATCTTCAGGTTGATTTTGCCGGGAAGCAATTGCATTATGTTGATACCCAAACGGGACAATTAATCGCTTGCCCGGTACTTGTTTGCACTTTACCCTTCAGTGGTTATACTTATGTTGAAGCACTTCCAACCGCGGCACAGAAGTATATGTTTGGTGCCATGAACCGTTGTCTGGAATACATTGGCGGTGTTCCCCGTAATATATTAAGCGATAACATGAAGCAATATATCGGCAAGAACAGTCGTTATGAGTTCACGTTTCAGGAGTTGGCAGATCAGTGGTCTGTTCATTACAATACCAATCTTGATGCTACCCGGCCGCGCAAACCTAAGGATAAGCCGACTGTTGAGAATACTGTTTACCAATCATATCTGCGTATCTATGCCAGGATCCGTGATGAAGAGTTCCATAGTCTTTATGAACTCAATCTGAGGGTAAAGGAGCTTCTTATCTCGCTCAATCAAGCCTCCTTCCAAAAGCTGCCGGGAAGTCGTCATACGCGGTTTATGCGTGATGAACAGCCTTTGTTAAAACCGTTGCCCCCGGAATCTTTTACGATTAAACATGCTACCGTGGCCAAGGTTCAGATGAACTATCATGTTATCCTAGGCGAAGACAAGCATCTGTATAGTGTTCCGTATCAATACATCGGTCAAATGACCAAGATTACCTATGATGATGAACACGTTGAAGTTTATATCGGTTTTCAGCGCATTGCCATCCACAAACGCGATTACCGCAATCATGCTTACTCCACCATCGCGAGCCACATGCCGGAAAAACATCTCAGATACAATGAAACGTTAGGATGGGACTCAGCCTATTTTTTATCCCTTGCAGCTAAAATGGGAGAAAACTCAGAAATGGTTTTTAGTAAGATACTTGCATCCAAAGAATTTATAGAACAGACCTACAGAGCGTGCATTGGATTAAAAAGGCTCTCTGAAATCTACGAACCAAAACGATTTGAAGCTGCCTGTAAAAGGGCTTTAAACGCAAGCAGAGTAACCTATGGTATGATTAAAAATATCCTTGAAAGTAATCTGGATAAACAAGAAGAATCCCAAATGAACTTATTTTCTATTGCAGATCATGAAAATATCCGTGGCGCAAAGAATTATAACTAAATCAGATATAAATGCATACTTAAAACAAAATGAATGAACACACAGATTACCATTGATCATTTAGTACAGTTAAAGCTTCACGGTATGGCTCGTGCTTACCAGGCCTTACTGACGATGCCTGTTCAGCAGCATCCAACCCTTAGCCAGTTTATGGCCAATCTTGCGGAGACAGAGGCACAGGAGAGAACTCAAAAGAGAACAGAAAAGTTCCTGCAGCAAAGCAAATTGCGTTATAATGCAATCATAGAGCAGGTACATTGCAATGCCAGCAGAAATCTATCCCGGGAAAAGCTGATGATGGTGGCTGATTGCAGTTTTATTGAACGGGCTGAAAACCTGCTGATCACCGGAGCAACCGGATGCGGTAAGAGTTATCTGGCTTGTGCAATCGGACGGCAGGCATGTTTCTTCGGGTACAAGACCTTGTATTTTGGGATCAACCGATTCCTGGAAAAGATATCCAGTTCCAAATTAGACGGAACATATATCAAGCTGCTGAATCAAATAGAAAAAACTCATTTGCTTATCCTTGATGATTTTGGAATAAGTCCTCTCGATGCAGTAACAAGACTTGCACTACTGCAAATCCTGGAGGACCGGTACGGGAAAAAGTCAGTGATTATCGCTTCCCAGATCCCAACTTCAAAATGGTATGGCTACATTGGAGAATCCACTATTGCCGACGCAATTATGGACAGATTGGCAGTCAATGCCCATCGTATTGATCTAAAAGGAGAATCTCTGAGAAAGAAAATTTAAATTACATTTGCATCATAAATCATCCCCAGTTCCGGTTGTACAATTTGCTCCGGATTCATTGTACACTTTGTCCGAAATACTCATTTAGCTTTTATAATTTCTTTTTTTCCGAATATTATTCCGGGAATACGGTGGAAAGATAGGTGCGTCGGAAAAAATCCTCGTCAAATGGCTGTAAATACATGAACTGAAGCGGAATTTCAGGATAGGCTTGCCTAAATAATTTGTACTTGTTTACTTTTACCTGTTTACTATCAAATTTTGCCTCAAACGCTTTCGATCCTCCACTTTCAGAAATCACAAAATCGACCTCGTTCCCATTGGTAGTGCGCCAATACTGAATGGCATCCAATCCAATTTTATCGGCAATAATTCTGAAAATGGTGTTTTCCCATAATTCACCTTTATCGGTCCGAACCGTGAGCGGCTGAAAATTATTCAGAAGGCAGTTCCTTAAACCCGTGTCGAGTAAAAATAGCTTTGGCATCTTTACCAGTTCTTTTCTCAGATTCCGGTAAAAGGGTTTTATAAGTGCGATATGAATACACTTTTGCAGAACGTTGAGAAAATTGTCCACTGTCTCATTCTTTATACGTAAAGTCGACGATAATTCATTGACATTTATCATGCAGCCCGTCTGACCTGCTAAGATCCTGAAAAGATTGTAAAAAGCAGTTTCGTTCACAACACCGGACTCCAAAATATCCCGTTTAATGAAGGAATCCCTTATCTCCTTCAATCGGTTAATCTTTTCCTGCTTATCCGGTTCCGTTACGATCGCCGGAAAACCACCATAGATCATATACGATTCCCATTCAACACGAAGATAATCAATGAGCGTGCTTTTGAAATCTCCATTTTTAAGAATGTGCTCTTTTTCTTCCTTAAGATGTGATTTGCCGCTTAAATCGAGATACTCATCAAAAGAGCAGGTGTACAAATGAAATATTTTTTTTCTTCCTGCCAGAGAATCCTTGAACTGATTATCGATGTAGAAGGCGCTGCTTCCTGTTGCAACAACTTTGATCTGCTCTGAATGTTCATCGTATAGAAGTTTCAGAAAATTGGATGGATCATCCAGGTATTGAATCTCATCGACCAATGTAACAGTTCTCCTGGTCGGTTCCGGCACAAATTTTAGTAAGTTCAGTGGATTTTCGTTCAATTCTGCAAGTATTGTCTTGTTTTCAAGATTCAGAAATATAACAGGAATCCCGGCATCCTTGCAATAAGCTTCCAGCTGTCTCAAAAGGGTAGATTTACCGGTTTGACGAGCGCCGGTAATGATGGAAAACTCTTTTTTTACGAGATGAGACTGTAAATTCTGGAAAAGCGTTCTGCGTATCATTGCCATCAAATTTGTAACAAAGATAGTATGACTTGGTTGAAAATCCAATTGAGGGGGTAAAATATCGGATAATTTACCCCATGCATAGGGTAAAATATTGGATAATTTACCCTATGCTTGGGGTGTAATATCCAATCAGTGTAGTTTTGGCACTGGAACATCATCTCCAAAATTTGCCATTCAGTTAGGGGACTGTTTTTATCAGGTTAAATTCCAAATCGCTGGATGGCATCCTCCATCATAATGGCAGTTGCGGTTGCTCCGCAACGTGAACATCCAACAGCCTGAACGGCCAGCAATTGGTCAAGGGTACGAACTCCTCCGGCAGCCTTAACTTTTACCTTTGGCCCAACATTTCTTTTCATCAGATTCAAAACTTCAATGGAAGCGCCTATATAATTGTAATCGCCATTTTTTTGTTTTACAAAGCCAAAGCCAGTAGAGGTTTTAACATAGTCAGCACCAACTTCTGTGCAAATCTGACAAAGTTTAATAATCTGTTCATTTTTAGTTACATAATCGGTCTCAAAAATCACCTTCAAAATGGCGCCTAAACTGTGACAAGTATCGTTTACCGACTTGATCTCCTTTGTAATATAATCCCAGTCACCCTGTAATGCCTTGCCGATATTGATGACCATATCAATTTCAACAGCGCCATCTTTACAGGCTGTTTCAGCTTCAAACACTTTAACGTCAATGGTTGAATTTCCCGCCGGAAAACCAATTACACAACCAACAAGCACATCGCTTCCTTGGAGTAATTTTACAGATTGCTTTACAGCATAAGGTTTAACACACACCGATGCGACATTGTATTTTTTTGCGACTTCACATTCTCTTCTCAAGTCTTCATCTGTCATTGTTGGATGAAGAATTGAGTGATCTATCATTTTTGCGAGTTTTAAAACGATTTCATTCATGTGGATTAATTAATAAGGATTTCTAGGACAAAGCTAATAAAATCAAGCTAAGAGCAGAAAACCATCAGAATTAAAACTTAAGTAATGGATAAAATGTAATGTCGTATTAAATTAATAACGGGATTGCTTCGTCACTCCTGGCGTCGCTCCTATTAATGACAGCATTCTATTGGCTATTTAAAAAAGGAGATTCCTCACTGCGTTCGGAATGACCTACTTCCCCCTGATGTTGGTGTGGGAGGCGGGGCGGCCACGCCGCCCCGCCTCCCACACCATAAACACATTTCATTGTCATTCCGAATGCAGTGCAACGGAATGAGGAATCTCACTTTCATTCTTCATTTTCTTAGCTGTCATAAAATTTGGTGCGCTTGTAAGAATTGGGTCTCGCAATGACGAAGTCGTTTTATTAAGAGTGTGGATAGGTGAGCGTTGGCGGCGAAGTTGCCAACTCTCACCTATCCACACTTCACAAGACTAAGCTTGTCATTGCGAGTTTCCACGAAGCAATCTTTACGACATTCAATTATTCTCATTACTTATAAGTATTTGGAAGGATATATTGTACTAAATTTAATTTTTAGTTTTGCATAAAGTACCCCTCTCAAATCTCCCCGGGGGAAGACTTCTGGTAAATTCAATATCAATTAATCCTTTTTCTCCGGCATAATCTCTTGCCGAACTATACAAATTAATCTTTCCTGCATACCAGAACAAATTTAGGATGATATCTTATTGCGAATTCCCATTTAAACAAAGTTATTGAATTGTACTGAATTATGGAATTGCAAATTCCATATCTGAAAGGCGCAGATTGCAATTGAAAATCATCCGCACCAGCTTGGCCAGCTTGGGATGGGTTCTTTTAACAAGAAATTTACAAAAGTATTAACCAGTAACTCCAATGGGCATTAAAGGTGCCCCTGGGAGAACTATGCCCCAACGTCAACAAAAATGGATAAAAAAAGGTTGTCAACCAATATTTTGATCGGGTTTTAAACCCGAAAAAGCACAAAAACCTGCAATATGTCAAAAAACTCTGTCTGTTTTAGAACTTAAAAAATCAATAAAACCTTCGCGAAGAGCATAGCCCTGATCCCGGCGGGTGTAGTTCAATCCGCCGGCGGACTGGGTCTTGCAGACCGCTCAGAGTCCTATTTATTACCTGCTGGCACTTTCTATTTTAATTAAATTTTTCTCTTTAAATGATTTAAAAATTGTTATTGTCATCGTCAATATACAAACAAATGTGCCAATTAATCCAAGAAGATAAAGATATTTACTAGTAATGCAATCAATTTCAGGCACAAATGGCAAAATCATAAGTGAAAAGAAGATTGTCAATACACCACTTATTATAGAGACTTTTGTATATTTCAATAGCATTTTTCTTCTTCTATCGATACTCACAAAAACATTACGCATTCTTGTCAGACTCTTTAATTCAGGTGCAATTTTAACATGTTCATTTACCAAAATCTTATCCATTTCTTCTAACATTCCTCCGAGACATTCCGATCTGTGAAGGGTTTTTAAATCGACTGCAATTGTTGGACAATCATGAAATGAGCCAATAAACATACCCTTGACTCCATTGAGATAGTTATAAAAATATTGAACCTGAAGAAACATTATTTTTCTTAATTCTTGGATTTTGAAGATTACAAAAACTCCACTTAAAGCAATGAATGCAGCTAAGACTTGAGCAATGGCACTAAAAGTATAGTATAACGAGTTTTCCATTTGGTTTACTTTTTAAGTACTAATATTTTTTTATTTCTAGAGAGAAATAGCCCCAAAATCCTGATGGTCCTCCTAAAAATAAAAAGTATGTCGGCTGTTTACATTCAGGGCAATAAAAGTCAAGAAAAGATAAATAGGAATCTTTGTTCTTTGATCGATGTGTCTCAAATAGTTTTAATTCTTCAGGTTTCAAATTTGAAAAGGAGGAGTTACAATGTTTCTCAAAAGAATCAGTTTTAAATGATATTTTATAATTACAATTTTCGCAAGTATAGATTATAGGTTTCTGTCTTTCCTCAACAGGTGTTGATTCAGGATCAAATCTGTGTGGACTTGGATCATGAATGATTGTTGTAAGGTATTTCTCTTTATCTAATTCTTTTATAGTCATTTTTGCTATTAATTTGCACTGCAGCTGGGATTTGTTCTTCTCTCACCTGTTAATCGAACTATATCCTTAAGTGTCAATGATATTACACCTTTTGTAAAATCTGTATTTATTCCAAGTAACATCCCTCTAATTCCATTATAAATCTCTGAGGACAACTCTGTTAATTCCTTAATTTCTAGCAATGTCGGAAAATCTTTAATCTTCTCAATATCTGTATGAGCATAAATTTTGTTTCTTACGTTTGAAACTTTCTTAATGATGTCTTGCTTTTGTTTTATGACTTCCCTTCTCTGTTTAGCTGCATCTTTTACTTCTTCAATTGATTGAAAGCATGGGTAGCCTCTATTTTCTTTTTTTAATATGATACCAATGTCTGAATCGTAATCTCCTTTTATTATTTTACTAAAAAGCGTGACAACATTACGTTCCTGCTGTTTTTTGCAATCGAATATTTTTGCTATTTGGATATTGATTACAAACCATTGTTGATAAATGTAAAAACCAAAAAAATCTTGTTGGAGAATTTTATTATCAGTCCTTAGTTCGTTGAAATGATTAATATTTTTCAAACAAATAAATGTGTCCTGAATCAGTTTGTTTAAATCGTCAAACCAATCTTCGATTTCTATATTATTTTTCATTTCTCCTAAGTCAATTATTGTTTATCTAATCTATTCCTCAATTTTTTCACTGCTGCTCTTGTTAGCCTTGCTGGTAACACTTGTACATCCACAGAGTTGTGGATATATTGTTATTGTTTTGATCGTGTTTTATTAGTTAATATACTGATATTTTGCTTTATATATAAATCCTGTGTCATTTTTAATTAAATCTTTAAGTTTAGAAAAAAAATATTTTTTTTAAACGAATAAAACATAAAATCCTGCACATACAAATGTAACATTATGTTTTTAAAAATCAAGATGATCCAATGAATTTTAAATTCACCGCAGTTTCATGAATGCTCAAAAGCTATGTTGTTCAGGTAAATGCACCCACTTGAATTTCAGTTTTTATAGATTTTAAATTGCAATTTCGCTACCTGTTTGTATTCAGTACTTTTGGTGCCGAATATTGCTTTAATATAACTTCTCCTGACAGACAGTAAGAAAGTATTTTTAATCTGAAAAGAGAGTTAATTATTGTCAAAACCGGTCAAAAAGTTCTGAAAGTGTAATTCTATTGCGCGAGATAAGTTAAAATTAACTTATTGCAAAGTTCGGGAGTGATCAATGAAATGGGATTTGAAAATTCCCATGCTGTAAAACTCGACTACAATTGTATCTGATCAAAATTCTATGGAACTATGCCACCATTTTTTGTAATTAAGGAGGTTAACTGATACATAGGAACATTTATTGGACTGGTTTTTAACTTACATGCCAGGGCAGCAGCTGCTCCTGAAGCTTGACCCATTGCCATACAGGAAGCCTGAACACGAAGAGCAGAGTTGGCCAAACGATCAGAGCTTATGCATCGGCCTGCAACTAAAAAATTTTGACTACCCTTTGGAATCAGTGCCCTCAACGGGATGGTTGGTACGATTCCTTCGGATAATTGTTTTGGTTTCACACCTTTTTTATCATGTATGTCAATAGGATAAAATGAATATGAAACCGAATCATCATATACTTTTCCTGTGATATAATCATCATGAGTAATTTGATACATTCCATCAATTCGGTTCGTTTCCCTTACACCAGTTTCAGGTTGCATGGAGATAAGTTTTATTTTTTCGCATCCTGGAAGTTTCTGGAGGAAGCGAAATGTATTGAGCAAAGATGTCCGTCCTTTTATGTTGGCAATTGTGTTCGATTCAGAGGTTGTTGAATCAGCACCAGCAATATGCTGAATATTGTTTCCGGTACTTTTCAGCAGTCCTTCGATGTTATCTCTAAATTCTTCTTTGATTAGACTCCCTTTTAAAATTTCTTTATTATATCTTTCCCGAATCATTCTTAAATCGAGCTTTTCGTAGTCATATCCTCCAATTTCAAACATTAATGTTCCCGGTTGTGTTTCCTGTTCCCTTAAAACATTAAAGCCTGCAAGTGAAGTGACAGCTGCATTGCCAGTGCAATCAATCAGTTGGTTGCAAATAATTTTTGTATTCGTTCCTTTTCCAATTATTTCAACATGCCAACAGTTCCTTTTAAATGTGGCCTTAACAGGAATTTCATAATATCGAATCTGAACACCTGCTTCAAGACATTTTTCTTCAGCAAGAAGGGTATATAAATTTCGATTTAATGGGATCTGGTGTCTCCAATGATCTTTGCCAGTAGGAACCGTGAAATCAGGAAGCATTCCATTATCCATCCGAACGGCTTCAGTTACCAGTTCCCAACCTATACCACTTATAATTTGCTTTCCCCAGGCATGAAATAGTCCAGGGAAAGAAACACCACCAGTAGTAGTTGTTCCACCTAGTTGGCTACCATTTTCTACCAATATAGTGGAACAACCTTCTCTGGCGGCCTGAATAGAGGCAATTACCCCGGATGTTCCTCCTCCAATAACCAAAATGTCGGTATGTATTGTTTTTGTATCACTACCAACTTTTGGGCTTTCATTGATCGCAATTCCTGAAAGAGAAATTAAACTAAACAATGAGGTTCCACCCAAAGATTTGAGCATTGTCCTTCTTTCAATTTTTGTCATGACTTACTTTTGTAAAGTTTTAGAAATGAAATTTCAGCCCTATCTTTAGTAGGGCTGAAATTGAAATAGTTAATATCCCGGATTTTGGTCTTTTGCGGGGTCGAGTGCTTTATTAAAGTTTAACTCAGAAACCGGAATAGGCCATAAATAAGATTTCTCTGCAATTGTGATTCCTTTTGCAGCGTTTATAACCGCTGCTGTTTTTCCTGTACGTTTTAGATCATACCATCTTTTCCCTTCAAAAATGAATTCATAGGCTCTTTCTTTCAGTACTAAATCCTGAAAAGAAGCAGTATTATAGTCTGTACTTTTGAAATCGACTGTAGATTGAACATTGGGGTCTTTGCCAAACGCACGACGATGCACTTTATTAAGGGCTTCTACCCCTTCTGCTGTTGGACCATTCGCAATCATACATGAAGCTTCTGCGTAAATAAATAGCACATCTGCATATCGATATATTGGAATATCATTCCCTGCACCACGACTGGCTTCTACTGCATTTGGATCAATATACTTGCTACTTACAAGTGTATTTGTCCCCAAACCAAAATTTGTCCTATCCCATAAACTCTTACGGATGTCATTATTATCCCATGAAACATAAAAAGGATTTGTTGCATCGCTATAATGTGCGTAAGCACCGCCGAAATTGAAATTACCGGTAATAGCATGATTTAATATCCAACACATATAATTGCCTTGCCCTGCCTGACGTGAATATTTAAAATAAAAGACTTCCTCCGGGGTTGTGACAATTGTTGGTCCGAAAAGATTTAATTGGAAATCTGTTTTAGTTTTTACAGCTACCAATGAATATTTATTTGATTGAATAACCTCGTTCGCTTTATTACGCGCTTCATTATATTTACCTTGAGTTAAATAAACATCGGCCAGCATTGTTTTTGCTGCATATTTAGTTGGTTTTCCAACCAGGGTTTGTGTTTCAGGTAAAATATTCTCTGCAAAGATTAAATCAGTTATAATAAGTGTGTAAATATCAGCAACAGAGCTTTTTGCCAAATCAATTTCTGTCATATTTGCTTCAGTGCGAAGTGGAATACTACCCCAGCATCTTATCAGTTGAAAATAGGCAAAGGCACGGAGGAATTTAGCTTCTGCAGTGTTATTATCAATATCAGTTTTACTGATTGAAGAGCCGTTAGGCGCATTTTTAATGACCAGGTTGGCATTACGGATAGTCAAATAAAATGCATTCCACCGACTTCCAGCATTATTAATATTTGCTGCATTAAAGCCTTGCAAGTTGTTATAATCTGCACGACTACCTCGTCCATAACCCCAATCTGTATGGGCATCGAGAATTGCAATTTGTTCTTCAATTGTTCCTTTTACCGGAGAATATACTGCATTAACTGCTGTTTCCACTTCCCCCGCAGTATTGTAAAAAATCTCTACTGCAAGTGTTTTTGGTTTCTCCACTAAAATATCCTCACAAGACATAAAAACCAACATTATGAATGGTAAATACCGGGAGAAAATCTTTAAGACACCTTTGTTATAGTGCTGATATGATTGTATGTTTTTCATTTTTAAGCATTTTAGTTTTTTAGATCTTTCATTTTTAACTTATTTTATGACAAGCTTAAAATCTGGCACGAAGACCAAATGTAATTGACTTCGACATCGGGTAACTCTTATTATCAATTCCAAATCCCGAGGAATTCACTTCTGGATCCCATCCCGAATAATTGGTAACTGTTAATAGATTTTGTCCGCTCATATAGATTTGTAATGATTGAACTTTATTCAACAAAAAATGGCGAATAGGAAAATTATAAGCTAACTGGATATTTTTTAATCGTAAATAGGATCCATCCTTAATAAACCGATCGGAAACATTTATTGAAGTATTTCTGCTGATAATTGGATATTTTGCGTTGGTATTTGTTGGTGTCCATGAATTCACTAAAACATCTTTTATCATATTCATCCCCGAAACATAGTCTGCGGTATAACTGACAGAACTGAGGTCAAATAAGTCGTTACCATAGGTTCCCTGGAAGAAAATGTTTAATTCAAAGTTTTTATAGGACATATTTGAGTTTAATCCAAATATAAAATCGGGATTAGGATCACCAATATATGTTTTATCTGCAATAGTCAGTTTACCATCAGGTGTCAAATCCTTATATTTAATTTTGCCAAGATCGTCATAACCATCTTCCAGATATCCCCAAAACTGTCCCA
This sequence comes from Prolixibacteraceae bacterium, assembly GCA_963677935.2. Taxonomy (GTDB): domain Bacteria; phylum Bacteroidota; class Bacteroidia; order Bacteroidales; family Prolixibacteraceae; genus JAAFHB01. The sequence goes on from CAXXEH010000003.1 coordinate 104,051, forward strand.
TAGGTCTTCCTTCCCGGAGTATATTCGTATTATCGGCCAGAGCAACAACATTAACACTTCCCCCTAAAATATCTTCCCCATTTTTAAGTTTAATTACTTTATTGCGGTTAAACGAAATATTAGCATTTATATCCCACTTGAAACTTCTTGTAAATAATTGGGCATCCAATCCAAGTTCAACTCCCTTATTTTGTACTTTGCCAACATTCTGAATGGTACTCGTAAAGCCTAAGGAAGAAGGTAATAACACTGTATTAAGCAGATCTTTTGTGTTTTTCACATAATAGTCGGCAGTAATTACAATAAGATTTTTCTTAATACCTAAATCAAATCCAAAATTCATTTGCTCAGTGGTTTCCCATTTTAGATTTCCGGGAAGGCTGGTCCCAGGTGCAAATGTGTTGTACAGGGCATCATTGAAAGTTGTTTTCCCTGAAAATAGCTGGTTTAATGTTACATATGGACCAATTGCCTGACTTCCGGTGGTCCCCCAACTGGTACGTAATTTTAGATTTGAAACCAGACGATTATCCTTCAGAAAATCTTCCTCCGAAATTCTCCAGGCTAAAGCAGCTGATGGGAAATATCCCCATTTATTCCCTTTACTAAATTTAGAAGCACCATCAGCACGATAACTGGTAGTTGCAAAATATTTACCCTTGTAGTTATAGTTTACCCTTCCTAAATAAGATAATAGTATCGACTTGGAATATCCTGAACCAGGAATACCTGGAGTTGTGGCGGCACCAAGGTTATAAGTCTCAAAAACATCAGAGAGGAATCCAGTACCACTTCCAGACAATGAAGTGTTTAAGAAATCCTGGTAGGATAGACCTGCGACCGCTGAAATATTATGCTTTTTATTAAAGGATTTATTATAACTAATTGTATTCTCGTTAAGAAGACTAACGAATTGGCCTGTACTAACGCTAGCACTTCCAGCCGAATTAATAAAATTTCGGGTTGTATATGAATCTGTACGATCATCCCTATTCTCTAAACCTCCAGAAATCTTTATTGTTAATTCTTCTGTGGGATTGAAAATCATGGCTGCATTAATTAACGCGATATTAGCTTTAATCTGGGAAAATTGTTCATTTATGAAATTTAACGGATTGATTAGGTCTGGTGCAACAAAAGGATATACTGTGGCTAATACTCTGTATGATCCGTCATCATTGTAGGGAGTGAGAGTTGGTGGGGCTAACTGGGATGATATTAAGGTATTTCCACGACTTCCGCCTCCACTATCCATTCTGTCGGTGTTAATGCGCGTGAAAGTGGTTGATAATATGGCACTGAATTTTTTGCTGAAATGATGGTCCAGATTAGATCTGATCGAATATCTGTCATAAGTACTACCATTTATAATACCATCCTGATTAAGAATACTACCGGATATTGAAAATTTGGTTTTTTCATTTCCTCCATTCACATTTATGGATGATGTAAGCATAGGTGCCGCTTTATAAATAAAATTTTGCCAGTCAAATCCATTCCCAAATTTTTCTATTTCACTATCTGTAAAATATGGGGCTACTTTATCATTTATTGCCTTAATATTGTATAGAGTTGCATATTCTGTAGCATTCATTAAATCTAACTTTCTAATTAATGATTGTGAACTGTAACTAGATTCAAACTCAACGATATTTTTCCCTACCTTCCCTTTTTTAGTGGTAATCAGAACAACTCCGTTTGCCCCACGAGATCCATAAATAGCGGTCGAAGATGCATCTTTAAGAATCTCGATACTCTCGATGTCTGCATTGTTAAAAGCGGTTGGATTATTAACCGGAAATCCATCCACTACATATAAAGGTTCATTGCTTCCTTGAATTGAATTTGAACCTCTGATTCTAATGCTTATCGATGCGCCCGGCGCTCCCGTTGTTTGCATTACCTGTACTCCTGATGATCTTCCCGAAAGTGCCTGAAAAACATTTGTTGAAGGAAAAGCATTGATTGCTTCACTTTTAATTTGGGATACAGAACCGGTTAAGTCACTTTTCTTCATGGTCCCATAACCAATGGCAATAACTTCATCCAATCCAATTGATTCTTCTGTTAGAACCACATTTATTGTTGTTTGTGTTCCAATTTTCACTTCTTGTGTTTTCATCCCAATAAACGAAAACTGTAAAGTGGCATTTTCGGTAATATTTGAAAGCGAGTAATTTCCGTTGTTATCTGTTATTACACCGGTTGTTGTCCCTTTTACTACTACTGATGCGCCGGGAAGCGGAGTACCTGAGGAGTCAGTTACCTTGCCGGTCACTTTTTTGTCCTGTTGTTCCGTCATATTGATCATGTCATTCGGGAAAAGCAAAATCTGCCGGTTGACCACCCTGAAATTTACGTCTGTTCCGGCAAACAATTTTTGTAAAACAACATCAATGGTAGAAGATTTTGAATCAAGATCAACTTTGCGATCCACATCCACCTGTTTATTGTTGTACATGAAGAAAAACTCACTTTGATTTTCAATGGCGTCGAGAACGTCTCTAACACTGCTGTTCTGAACGTTAATGTCTAGTTTGGTTTTTTGCGCATAACTGCTGGAAAATGCGCTGAGAACACTAATAACCAGCAATAGTAGGGTTAGCCGCATAGTTAATAGAATTTTTTGAGTAGCCGGATTTCGCCGGTACAAATGAATTAAATTTTTCATACTTTTGAATGATTTAGTTTTTTGAATCTTTTATGTAACTCTTTTATCAGGAAGCGTCTTGCATAAAAAATTCTGATGAATAATAAACTACATTAATAAACAGGGAGTCTCGAACACTTCCTGTTTTTTTGTGGACAGTTTTTCCTTTATTTTCTCATATGTTGCCTGTATTTAATGGTTACTTTTTCCCCTTCAATATGATAATCTATTGGTGTGATAAATGAGATTAATTCGAGCACTTCGCGCAGACTTTCGGTCTTCACTTTAAACGTATAATTGTAATCGTAATGGATGGTCTGGTCTAAGGTAATGGTTACGCCATACCATTTTTCGAGGTAATTGATCACCTCGTCGAACGGCTGATTGTTAAAGATCAGAATATTATTGATCCATGAAGTGATTGCTTCGGGATTTTGAGTTAGCATTACCTTGCTCTGTCCGTTGTTGTAAACCAATTGCTCTCCGGGATTTAGTTTGGATAAAAGCTGGTTTTTCTGATCGTAAACCTCCACTTTACCGGAAATGAGGGTAACATCTGTTCCTTTGGAAAACCGGTCTTCGTTTACATTAAAGCGTGTTCCATATACCTTTACCCGAAGATTTTTCCCATCTACCAGAAAAGGATGATTGGAGTCTTTGTTAACCGAAAAGAAACACTCACCTTTCATCGATACCTGACGGTTTTGAGCGGTGAAATCGCTCGGATATACCAACTCTGCACCTGAATTCAGCCACACATGGGTGCTGTCGGGTAATACAATTTGGGTCTTGCTCCCCTCCGGCGCGATAATCCGGACCATTTGAACAGGATTAGTACGGTTGAAAAAGCCGCCGAATCCCAAGCCTGTCAAAAAGACCATGACGATTATAGATGCAGCAGCGATCCATCTGTAATAAATCTTCAAGTTGATTTTCCGACCTTGTGTATGGCCGATACGGTTCATTAACTTCTCCCAATTGATTGAGTTGTCGGGTTCGTAGAATTGGGTTTTATGTTTGGTAAGCGACCAGGTGCTGATGATTTCAGAAAGGATCACCGGATTTTCGGACGATGCGTCGAGCCACTCTTCGATTTGCCGGAGTTGTTCGTCGTTGGCTTCATTCTTTAAACGGGCAGCAATTGCTTCCCATGGGGTGTTTCTCGGTTCCATATTGATGTGTTTCGATGATATGTCCATGGAACACGAAAAAACCCCCAAACGGAATTGGATTTATATTGAAAAAACTATTCTATTGTATAAAATCGGGAATAACACTTAATTGCAAAGTTTGCATCTGGCAACTAGCGCCTGGCCAGCAGCTAGTAGCCAGAAACCAGCAGCATTTATTCATTAGAGTTTGCTTAAATATTGTAGGTCTAAATCATTTCAACATTTGAAGAATCACCCACCAAACAAATATCTGTTTGTAATAAGGCCTCAGTGATTCGCGCAATTTTCGCAACGCTATTCCAACATGGTTCTCTACCGTTTTGGAGCTTAATCCAAGCTGTTCGGCAATTTCGTTATAGGAGAGATTCTCTTCCCAGGCCATCTGATAGACACGCCGGCTTTTTTCGGGAAGTTTGAGGATCGCTTTTTCAATGAGATCGCGAAGTTCGTTGTTCTCCATCAGAAACTGAGCATCTGTTTCGTTCGATACCGGTAAATCACTGTTCTCAATTTGGGTGAACAATTTTTGATGTTCCTTTCGGTAAAGGGTGATTGCCTTGTTTTTGGCTGCAGCAAAAAGAAATGATTTGAAGGTTGATTTAATCCCGATGGTCTCCCTTTTTTCCCAGATAAAGGTGAAGATATCAAGGGCAATCTCCTCCGAAAGTTCCTTTCGATGCAGATAGATCAACAGAAAATTGCAGAGGTCCGAAAAATGGTGATCAAACAGATGACGATAAGCAAAAATATTCCCTTCTGCGAGTTGAACCAACGCATCTGAATCATCCTTGAAATTTTTCATCACCATGATACAAACGTAAAAAAAGAAAACGATCTTTAGGAACTAATTTTTCCGACATTTTTAAAATTTATCCTATCCATTTAAATTAATTGGTACAGTTGGATCTACAAATAATTTCTTTTCCCTTCAGATAATGATTGATCCCCCCTTTTTTAATTCACTCCTGACATTTGTAAAATCTACATCTTTAATACTGGTATTTTGATTCAATGCCAGATATGATGTTACCCCTGCGGCTTCTCCGAGTTGATTCATATTGACCATCACCCTGATCCCCGAAAATGCGGTCATGGCTGCATCGACCATTCTTCCTGCAACCATCAGATTGTTGAATCGGGGAGGAATTAGCGATCGGAGGGGCACCTGGTAAAATGTAGGATTTGTTGAAGTTTCTTCTCTCCATCTTTTTTTCTCCGAGGGAAGGCCCGGTCTGGAATAGACTTCGGTCCCATCCAGATATTTAAAGGTCAAACCAGGTTTCCCCTGATGATGTAGGTCCAATCTGTAACTGCCGTTTGCAATGGCATCATCGAATCTTTTCCCATAAAGGGTATCCTCATCCGAGACCTGATAAAGACATTTTATATGTCGTGTTTCACGAATACCGATATGGGATGGCAGTGCAACGAGTCCGGGTTTATTTGGTGAACCATATTTTCGTACCATGTCCATCATGGCGCGAATTTGCCGGCGACCTTCGATTTCAGCTTTTGTTAAATCGTCAGCAATTGCACAATTGACATTGTAAACCCTCGTACCAGCTAACATATAGCTCTTTGTCGAGGGAATATTTGCCCCCCAGACATAACCCTCAGGAATATTAAATTCAGTTTGGTGATCTTTTAATAAATCATAAAATTCGTTGGTATTCCATCCCTCAAAATTGGCACAGGTGGTTGGAGGTTGCAGCATCTCATTTTGATAAGTGTCCAACCCCAGACGATAACACAGGTCTCCATCACCTGTTGCATCAATAAAATACTTTGCCTTAATAACTCCTCTTCCCGATTTATTATCAACAACCACGCCGGCAAGGTTCCCATTTTTATCAAACCATGGTTCAGAGAAAAGGGTATGAAGATAGGGATGGATTCCCGATTCTATGACCAGTTCATCAAGTTCGATTTTTAATTCCTGAGAATTAAAAGTATAACCAATGCTTTCACTTTTACCCGATTTTACTACCGCCTGACGGATTGAAAGACGTTCCATCATTTCCTGTGTCAGGCCGGCGATGATCTGTAGTTTATACTCCGTATCAAGCAGCGAATGCCAGATATTGACCAATGCATTGGTGGCTACTCCCCCAAAACCATTTTGTTTTTCAACAATCGCAACATTTGCACCGAGTCGGGCAGCCCTCACAGCTGCAAAAACACCGGTGCAGCTACCGCCCAATACGCAAATATCATCTTCGTTATATACCGGAAAAGCAGTGGATGAGGTTTTCTGTTTTTTTTCTGCCGATTTAAATGAAAGGGCACTAACTGCACCAATGCCCATAATCCCTTCAATGATGTGATTCAGAAACTTCCGTCGTGAATGAATTGTCATAATAATTGGATTTGTAGTTTGAGGTGTGCTCGGGTAATTCATATTGTAAATATGCTAAAGTTATAGAACCTGGCTTCCAAAAGATGAATAAAATAGAAATATATTCCTCTTTCTATAAACTCTTAATTTGTAAAGATAATTGAATTACGATGAATGAAGATGTAGCGAAATTAAAAAAGAGGGTGGAAAATCCACCCTCCTTCAAAAAAACAACTCAATTATCCATCTGCAATACAAGGTATCAATATTGTGGATTCTGCCACATTACACTGGAATTTTGATAACGATCAATTTCACCCTGAGGTATGGCAAATATTGACCGAAAAGTTTGCACATTTACTGAATATCTACCATTCCCTTCATCAGACTGGTTAAGGAAACCTGTCATTACCGGTACAAAATCACCCCAACGTACCAAATCAAACCAGCGTAAACCTTCATACATAAATTCAGATCTGCGTTCTTTTTTGATAACAGTAAGTAGAGATGCAGCAGTAGCAGACTGAATAGAAGTAAGGATAGGCAATTTAGCGCGAATCCTAACTGCATTAACATAACCTACAGCTTTTGTGGAAGGTCCTTCAGTAGCATTAATCGCTTCAGCAGCCATCAACAAAACATCTGAATAGCGGATGATTGGCAGATTGTTAGCCCAATCTGTTCCTGATTGCGGCTGGTAAGAATGGCGACTGAATTTCGTACACCAGGTATAACCTGCTGCACCAGTCCCTTTAATTTGATTTGATGTGGAAATAGTCTGACGGTAGTCGCCAGTTTCCCAAGCGCTCACCAAATCTGTAGAAACCTGCATGGCGGCACTTGATCCACGCAATGCATACCCTTCGGTTCCGCTATAACCTTCCGGCATACACATTTCACTGTAGGTCTGACCTTCACCGGTCAATCCGCCAATATATTGAACCTCCCAAACCCGGTCCTTTGCTACATTATTATCAAAGGCATCCGTAAAACAATCCTCATAATTAGTAGCTAATGAATAAATACCGGAACTGATCACTGACTCAAGATAGGTTTTTGCATTCGCCGGATCTTTCATAAACAGATACAGGCGTCCTAAAGCAGCAGAAGCTGCATACTTGGTGATCCTCCCTGCATCAAGACCACTCCAGCTAGCAGGAAGAATAGCAATTGCTGCCTTATAATCATTTACAGCCTGGGTAAATGTTTCAGCCTGGGTTGAACGCTTTATGGTATAAGTTTCTGCAGTCGTATATTCGGCATCGACAATCAACGGTACTCCACCAAAGAATTTTCCTAAGTTGTCATATGCCCAGGCACGCAAAGCATAAGCTTCTCCTTTAATATAATCCTTGGCTGTGACATCATCAAATTGTACTTTATCGATACGAATTAAAATACTATTGCAACGGGTGATAATCACAAACAAACTTTGCCAGACATTGGTCGTACAGGTACCGATAGAAGTATCCGTAAAAACTTCAGCTCCATCAGAGTAGAGATTTGTATTCACTGAATTGGAATCATCACTGCGTGCAGTCAGAAAATGCAACATACCGGTTTGCCCATCATAAAGATCCTGCTGTTTCGCATAAACGGCAGAAATAGCCAGTTTAAAGTCGGACTGGGAGGTATAGAACGTCTTTGTAGTATAAAGTGATTCCGGATTTGGATTCAGGTAATCACTGCAACCCGGGAGTAGTAAACCCGAAATACATACTACAAAAAACAATATTGTTTTTGATATAGTTTTCATTTTGAATATTATTAACCGTAAGTTAGAATGTTAAATTGATACCTAAAGTAATTCTTCTGCTAAGCGGATATGTACTGTAATCAACGCCAAGCTGTGTAGTTCCGTTCCCATAACTGCTTGTTTCCGGTGTATAACCCGGGTATGTACTGAACGTATGAACATTATCAATTGAACCGTATATCTTTAATCTTTCTACCTTTATCTTTTTAAGAAGCATGGAAGGCATGTTGTAACTTAAAGTTATATTTTTGATTCTGACGTATGTAGCATCATAAACACGTGAATTGGTATCATCAGCCCAATTGAAGAAATTCTGCGTTTTACCGTCCCATGACATATCAATACCGTGAGCAGCATTATATTCGGTTGGAATTGCAGCTAGTAAGTAATCCGGTTTATATGTTCTAACCCAGCGGCTGAACGATGTACGTCCTGGATATCCACAGTCGCTATGACGGGCACCCAGGTTATAGATATCACCGCCTATCTGACCTTGCAAAAGAACGTTTAATTCAAAATTCTTATATGAAAATTTATTCGTTAAACCCCATGTCAAATCAGGCAGGTTACTACCGTATGGAACAAAATCACTTGAATTTATTTTACCGTCTTTACTGGTATCCACATATTTGAAGTTACCTACCTCTTCCCCTGCCAAAATAGGCACCAGGGCTTTACCACTGGCGTCAAAGTCACTTGCTGTCAAAAAGCCCTCAGTAGGTAAAATATAGAACTGCGAAACCTGGCCACCAACCTTAGTAATAAATTGTCCACCATTTATTGAAGAAATAATCTGTTTTGTATTTGTCCCCATCTCAAGGACTTCATTATGATTATGTGATAAATTGAAATTGGTGCTCCATTTAAATTTCCGATCCATATTATGAGTGGTAAGATCAATTTCCCAACCGCTATTACGAACCTTACCAATATTTGTAAGTGTTGATTCGAAGCCGGTGGTATACGGTACCGGAACATTAAACAGCAGATTCTTGGTGTCATTCCTGTAATAATCAAAATTAAATTGTACCCGGTTATGCAATGCCGACAGGTCAAAACCTAAATCAAACGACTGAGTCTCTTCCCATTTCAAATCTGGATTTGCTATGTTGGAAGCTGCTGCTCCTGTTTGTTTGGTTCCACCAAAAGCGGAATAATAGGTGCCTAACTGAGACAGATAATTATACTCACCAATACGGTCATTTCCCGAGGTTCCCAGAGAAGAACGCAGCTTTAGCAGATTAATCCACTTGATGTTTTTCATAAAATTTTCCTCATTAATTTTCCATCCTGCCGACAAAGAAGGGAATGTACCCCATTTTGCCTCAGTACCGAAACGAGAGGAACCATCACGACGTACACTGGCTGTGAAAAGATATTTGTCCATGAATTCATAACTTGCACGACCAAAGAATGAAGCTGTTGTGTAGGTTGTCTTTAGTGTGGTTGCCGTTACTGCTGTTGCAGCAACATTCAAGGTCGTAATATTTTCATAAGGCCATCCGGAAGCTTCTAATTTTGCAATATAATATTGTTGTTTCTCTGCACTTTGTCCCAACAGAACATTTAAATGATGTGATCCGAGTGTCTTATCAAAAGTCAGGATGTTCTGGAGCACGTTATCATTTAAACGTGAGGAAGAGCTGTTCCCAGCCGATTTGTAAGCGCTTCTGTTTATGGATGCAGGTTGAAAGTATTCATAAGTTATACCATCATAGTTGTTGCTATACTGTATCTTATACGTTAAATATGGCAGTATTTTCCACTCGCCCCATAAGGAAGCTTGTAAGCGTGTAGTTTTTGATTGGTCAGTCGTTTGTTCCAACTGAGCCAGTGGATCAATCCAGTTAGCTCCCCAATCATCAGAAGTTACTGTTGATACAGGCACACCTGTAAAGTTATTCTGTGCCGTTCTTATACAAACACCTGACGCCAGCAGCGGAGACATCATCAAGGCATGGTGAACAGGTGAATCCTTTCCCTGACGATCACCTAAATTGGCACTTCCCTCACTTTGATTAGCGTTTGAAAATGACATATTAACCCCAACCTTGAAATTTTTGGCTATGTTCAAGGTTCCATTCATACGTATATTGTAGCGGTCGTAATCTGTAGCCTTTATAATACCTTCCTGATTGAGGTATCCAATGGAGGTGAAAATACTGCCCATATCACTGCTTGCCGATGCAGAAGCTTCATAGCTCTGAATCGGAGCTGTACGCAATATTTCACTCTGCCAGTCGGTAAAAGCAGTGGTCGTTTTCCAGAAGTCAGGAATTCGTAAATCAGAAGGTCTGGAAGACATAGGATCACTCATAGAACCTCCTGCACGGATGTATGATGCATTTCTGTAATACATATTGTAAGCGATCCACTCTGGTCCGGACATAAGATCAAGCTTTTTATCAGGAGTCTGGAGACCATAATAAGAATCGAATGTTATTGTCGGCTTGCCTGAGCCAGTCTTGGTCTCTATGAGTACAACCCCGTTTGCTCCACGTGAACCGTAAATGGATGTTGCAGAAGCATCCTTCAATATTTGAATGGTAGCTATATCTGAAGGATTAATATCTCTCATATTATCGCGGGGAACGCCATCTATAACATACAGAGGACTACTGTTCCCATTAATTGTATTGATACCACGGATTCGTATGGTAAGATCCTCTCCCGGTATACCTCCATTGGTAGCTTGTGCATTAACACCAGCTAACTGACCTTGAAATACCTCGCTTAAAGTAGAAACAGGTCTGTTTTGAATGGCATCGCTTGTGATTTTAGAAATTGAACTGGTCAAATTCGCCTTTTTTACAGTTCCATATCCAATGGCCACCACTTCATCCAATTTGATAACTTCATCACTAAGAGCTACATCAATCTTTGTTTTTCCTGAAACCTGAATTTCCCTGGATCTCATACCAACAAAGGTAAATGAAAGCGTAGCATCGGCAGGGACACTTGAAAGGGAATAATTCCCGCTTCCATCGGTAATGGTACCAATGGTAGTGCCTTTGATTGACACTGTTACACCTGGCAACGACGCTCCAGCGGTGTCGGTAACCTTACCCGTGACAGATTTCTGTTGTTGACTATCGGAAGGATTATCAGATTTCATACTGTCAGGAGTTATAATGATTAAATTATCAGGCATCACTTTGTAATTTACTCCCTGATCCTTAAATAATTCATCTAGTATGGCTTCAACGCTTTTGTCTGATACGTTTAAATCGACTTTTCTGGTGACATCAATCTGTTCGCGTTGGTAAAAGAACCGGAAATCACTCTTGCCCTCAATCTCTTTTAGAACATCTACTACCTGTTTTGCCTGAAGGTTTAGCGAAAATTTTGTTGTCTGCGAATAAACTGTAGCAGAAACCTGCATCAGACAACTCATCAAAACAATAAAAGTTAGTTTCATTTTTAATATTAGCTTATGCCTCATTCTCCTTTGCCGGGAGGAAGCAATTGATTTTTTTTTCATATTTTTGTATTTGAATGATTAATACTTTTTTGGTGTGACAGCACCGAATAATTATTTGCATTGAGCCGGATTGATGTGACAGCATCTCCGGCTTATTTTTTTTCATTGTGGTTTAGCTCATTGTTCCTCCTTCCTGTTTCTTTAGTTTCTATATATGTTTTTTACTAATTATAATTTTCTGTCCTATAATCTGATATTTAATTGGTAAGGTGTGTCTTAATATTTCCAGTACTTCCAGGATTGATTCATTTTTAATGGTTCCATCATAATGATAATTCAAAATGCTTTTCTCGCCGATCTCTATTTCTACCCCATATTTCCGCTCCAGCAAGATTTTCAGGTCTTTCAGGCTCATATTGACAAATATCAGTTTATTGTCTTTCCATGAAGTGTACCATTTTGTGTTTACTTCATTTACCTGTATATTTTTAAATTCTTTATTATAGATCAACTGTTCGCCTGGTTTAAGTATTTTTTCTTCAGGAAGAATCATATTTTCAGATGATTTTACCTGAACAGATCCCTCTTCGAGTGTGGTAATGACATCTTTATCATTGGTGTATGCCTTGACATTAAAGGTCGTACCCGTCACCTCTACATCATAAAAAGAGGTGTGGACCATGAAAGGCTTCTCCTTCATCCTGGCTACCTGAAACCAGGCTTCGCCGGACAGAAAAATCTCCCGCATCCCTTTTAAACCATCGATCGAATATTTTATTTCAGACCCCGAATTCAGAAAAATATGTGATCCGTCGGGTAAATACATTTCGGCAACCGAACCTTTTGGCGCCATCGAAGTGTAATAAACCGGTGCAGTTAATTTTTTTAAGGTAGTAAAGTAATGTCCGGTAAATAAGCCGATTACAAGCACAGCTGCAAGTTGAAGGAGGCGTGCTACTAAATTGTTTTTGTGATTTTTATATCCTATTTCTATGGTGCGTTTTTGCCAAATCTTTTCAAACAGTTCATCAAAGAACAGGTTATTTTTAGCCGTTACTTCGGTTTGACTTAATTCTTCAAGTAGCTGATTTTTTAATTCATATTCCAAATCAGGCTGATGGAACAAGGATAAATAGGCTTGTTTCTGCTCTTCAGTTGCATTATCTGATTTTCCTTCTGAAATTATATTTTTGATGTTCTGATCCATTCCCTTTTAACATTTGAGAGTAATACGGTTATCTTTTACGATTTACTCACGGTGAATTATTTTTTTTTTGATTTATCTTTTCTATTAATTTAGAACAGGTGGGATAGGGATAGTCAGGTAAAATAATGTATAGCTACTTCAAAAGTAATAAATCCCATATGAAGTCAATCTTTTTGTTATATTAGTTGCAATGCAGAAAAAAGAACAGTAACGATGCCAATGAGCCAGTTCCAAGTTTCTCTTTCAATGTTGAAACTGCGCGGTATAGCTGATTCTCAACTGTTCGACGGGATAGGTTTAGTTGTAAGGCAATTTCATCGTTGGTAAGTCCATCTTCCTTGCTTAAACGGAAGATACGCTGACGCTGTTCGGGCATAGCGGTTATCAATTGCTGTAAATTATTCAACATCTCGTTATAGATAACCTCATGCCAGGTATTATCTGTATTTATCGGACTATTATTACCTGAGTAATCTAAATATGCCTGCTCAATATTTTTACGCCTGATAAAATCATAGATTAAATTGATACAAATTTTGAACAGAAAAGATTTAATATTCTTCGAACTGTCAAGCGTTGCACGGATTTCCCAAAGTTTCAGAAAGACCTCCTGAAGTAATTCTTCAGCGTCTGCATTATTTTTCAGATAGGATAATGAAAAAGCATGGATTTTTGGACCTAGAGCATCATACAATGTACGGAAGGCTTCTTTCGAACCGTCCTTCAATTGTGTAATAATTTGATTATCATCATTTTCCCGGAAAGTATCCATTAATCCGTTAGTATTGTTAATACAAAGGTATATTTATGTCTGAATTTTGAACACTTTTGCTTTTTCATTGTAGTAAGTATTTTACCTTAGGTTAAAGCATGGCTGTTCGCAAAGATCAAAAAATAGCAGGAAGGGTTTCCAAACCCAATGTATTTAGTTTGTTGAAACCCTATTCAGGAATGGTTTCATTCCTTGTGATATTTGCTCTTATGAGTAATGGCGTAAATCTATTACTGCCCAAAATCATTGCCCGGGGTATCGATGCCTTCACTGCCGGGAATTTCGTATTCAAAACAGTCGTACTGGAGTTCTTAAGTGCCTCGTTGGTGATCTTTGTTTTCACCTATCTGCAGAGTATTTTACAAACTTATGCTTCTGAAAAGGTAGCCCGGGATTTACGCACCCGCTTGTCGGACAAGATTTCGGGGCAGAGTTATGCTTACATTTTGAAGACTAATCCATCCAAACTTTTAACAAACCTTACCTCCGATATCGATTCGATTAAGATGTTTGTATCGACGGTTGTAGTCACAATTTTTTCGTCGCTTTTTATGATTATTGGCACTTGCGTGCTGCTTGTTATGATCAACTACAAACTGGCTGTACCAATAATTGCCATCATCCCGGTGATAGGCTGGACCTTTTTTATGGTACTTAAGAATGCCAAAAGCCTGTTCAGGAGAAGCCGCGAAGTGATTGACTGGCTCAATAAGGTAATTAATGAAAGCATTCTGGGTTCTGCCATAATTCGGGTTATCAATTCTCAGCAATCCGAATATCATAAGTTTCTATCGGCTAACACTGAAGCTCGTAACCTTGGACTCGCCATTTTGCGGCTTTTTGCGGCTTTGATTCCCATTGTAACTTTTGTGTCAAACCTTGGGATGTTAACAATCCTCATGCTTGGTGGTCATTTTGTGATAACAGGGAGTATGTCGCTTGGTGATTTTGCTGCATTCAATAGTTATTTAGCCTTGTTGATTTTCCCTATTATCATGATCGGGTTTATGAGTAACATGATCGCACACGCATCGGCTTCCTACCAGCGTATCAATGATGTTTTGGAAGCCCCTGATCCAGTGGATACCGGAACCCTAAAAGCAGCACTTTTGGGGAATTTTGAACTTCGTAATATTTCACTTTCGTATGATGAAAAACCAATTCTAAAAGATATCTCATTTGCTGTTAAAGGAGGAACTAAAGTAGCAATCATTGGCCCTACAGCTGCAGGAAAAAGTCAATTGCTTAATTTACTTACAGATCTGGTAAAGCCTGATAATGGTTCTATCCTTTTTGATGGAATAAGTATCGAAAGTTACGAAAAGGAATCGTTTCGGAGTCAGGTGGGATTCGTACTTCAGGATAGCGTGATTTTTAACATGAGCCTGCGTGAAAATATAGCATTTAGTGATCAGGTTACCGATGAATCGCTCGAAAAAGCGATAAGCACTTCCGAACTGAAAGAGTTTATCGATTTGCTTCCTGATCATCTGGACACCATTGTTTCAGAGCGGGGAACCAGCCTGTCAGGTGGACAGAAGCAACGAATTATGCTTGCCCGAGCGCTTGCCATCAATCCGAAAATTCTTTTACTCGACGATTTTACGGCACGTGTGGATCGGCAAACAGAGAAAAAAATCCTATCCAATCTTGAAATCAATTATCCGGACCTGACTTTGGTTTCGATCACTCAAAAAGTGGCCTCCATAAAGCTGTATGAACAGATTATTTTGTTGATGGAAGGGGAAGTGATCGCTACGGGAACACATAAGGAATTAATGGAATCCTGTACTGAATATGTTCAGATCTACAATTCACAAAGAAGCACAAGTCACTATGAATTATAACCTCAGTCAAACCCTCAATACAACCGATCAAAAGAAATCGACCCTGGTAGCCCTTAAAAAGCTGCTTGATCTGATTCATGAAGAGAAGCGGACGATTTTCATCGCAATGATCATCATTTTTATCAATGCCGGTTTGAGTTTGCTGGGGCCTTTCCTGATCGGACATACCATCGATACCTATATACAATCGAAACAATTCAAGGGAGTAATCATGATTTCAGGGTTTTTACTCTGTATTTATATGGTCGCATTTGTGACCAATTATCTCCAAATGATCCTGATGGGTGGAGTAGGGCAGCGGATGTTGTTTAGTTTGCGCAATGCCGTATTTAATAAACTAGAGGAGCTTCCGGTTGACTTTTTTAATCAAAACAAGGCCGGAGATCTCATCTCACGCATCAATAACGATACCGATAAGCTCAATCTATTTTTCTCCCAATCCCTTATGCAATTTATCAGCAGTATTTTTACGATGCTGGGGGCCGGAATATTTCTTTTAAGCATCAATCCTGAATTAGGCGCCGCTGCTCTTCTGCCGGCTCTGATCATCTGGCTTTTTACCAGGTCAATTTCACCATGGGTTAAGCGAAAAAATGCAATTAATCTAAAAAGTTTAGGTAGTCTGAGTGCCGAGATTCAGGAGAGTCTGAATAATTTTAAGGTAATAATTGCCTTTAACCGGCGTGATTATTTCCGTAAACGTTTCAATGAGGTGAATCAAAAAAACTATGCGACTTCGGTCAGCGCCGGATTGGCCAATAACATTTTCACCCCTGTTTATGGCGTGTCCTCAAATATTGGACAGCTCATCGTACTCTCTTTTGGTATTTACCTGGTTATATCCGGCAAATTCACCATTGGATTATTAATTGGATTTCTGGCATATGTGAACAGCTTTTATCATCCGTTGAGGCAACTTGCGGGACTTTGGGCCAGTTTCCAGATCGCCATGGCAGGATGGGATCGTATTTCTCAAATCCTTTCATTGGAAACTAATCTTACTGTATTTGATGATGAGACGGTTGACCCCTCTCCTTATTATCTTTCCTTCCGTGATGTTTCTTTCAATTATCCCTACGGCAAAGAGGTGTTGCATCACGTCAGTTTCGATCTGGAACGGGGGAAAACCTATGCATTTGTCGGCCCTACCGGGGGTGGTAAAACTACGACGGCTTCGTTGATTGCCAGGTTGTACGATGCCACAAAAGGATCAGTTCTCCTCGATGGAAAAGATATTCGGTCGTATCAGCCCGAAGAACGGACAAGTAAAATCGGGTTTATCTTACAGGAACCTTTTTTATTTACAGGTACCGTACGCGAAAATCTGCTCTATGGAAACTGTGAATATCAAAATTTGTCAAACGAACAATTGACCTTGGTGATCAAGGAATCGGGTCTTGAGAGCCTGCTGGGCCGTTTCGACCAAGGTCTCGATTCTAAAGTTCAAACTACAGGTGATGGGATCAGTCTTGGACAAAAGCAGCTGATTGCTTTTATGCGGTCGGTACTCCGGAAACCTGAACTTCTTATTCTCGACGAAGCAACAGCCAACATCGACACCATTACCGAACAGCTGCTCGAAAGTATTCTGCAAAAGCTGCCACCAACTACTACACGTGTGATCATTGCACATCGATTAAACACCATCGAAAATGCCGATGAGATCTTTTTTGTAAACTCAGGCGAGATACTCCGTGCCGGCTCACTTGACGATGCAGTAAACCTCCTTCTGCATGGGAAAAGGGAGAGTTAAAATAAATCAACCAAATATTTTCGGATTCGAGTAAAACAACCTATTTTTGAATAATGTATAAAACATAATCTGACAATTAATCTACATGATAAAAGCAAAACTATTCTGCCTTCTATTGTTCGCTGTCGCTGCGGGTATAACAGGTTGTAAAACGGCATCAAAAATGAATGCTACCCACAATACGGCGATAATACCGGATGGAGCTACTGAATCACAGATTGTGGCACTTGCGGCAAATGTAACACCATCCCCGCGACAGTTAACATGGCAGGAGATGGAGTTTACCGCCTTTTTTCATTTCACTGTAAATACATTTACCGATCGCGAATGGGGCGATGGAAAGGAGAACCCATCGGTTTTTAATCCGACCAGTCTTGATGCGAAGCAATGGGTTAAAACGGTTAAAGATGCCGGTATAAAACTGGTGATTCTAACCTGTAAACACCACGATGGGTTTTGTTTATGGCCCAGTAAATTTACTGAACACAGCGTTAAAAACTCTCCCTACAAAATGGGAAATGGCGATGTGGTTAAGGATGTGTCAGAAGCTTGTAAAGAGCTTGGGGTTAAGTTTGGTGTGTACCTCTCACCCTGGGACCGGCACGAAAAATCGTATGGCGACTCCCCGGTCTATAACCAATATTTCAAAAATCAGTTGACAGAGCTGCTCACCAATTATGGTAATATTGCTGAAGTCTGGTTTGATGGCGCATGTGGTGAAGGCCCTAACGGAAAGAAACAGGTTTACGATTGGCCATCCTATTATTCGGTCATTCGCAATTTACAACCTAAAGCGGTAATTGCCGTGATGGGTCCTGATATCAGATGGGTGGGTACCGAAAGTGGTTACGGTCGCGAAACCGAATGGAGTGTTGTCCCTGTCTCTGAAAAAAATCTGGCCGAAATATCTGCCAGTTCGCAACAAAAAGCAGGTGACGGCGCCTTTGTCCTTGAAGGTGGTATGATGGGTGCAGATCTTGGAAGTCGTTCGGTAATCGCCAAGGCAAAGGGTTTAATCTGGTACCCTTCAGAGGTTGATGTTTCGATCCGCCCGGGGTGGTTTTATCACCCAAAGGATGATGATCGGGTAAAGTCGCCAGAGAAATTGCTCGATATTTATTTCAGCAGCGTGGGGCGAAACTCTTTATTGCTGTTGAATATACCTCCCGACAGACGCGGCTTGTTGCACGAAAACGATGTTCAAAACCTGAGGTTGTTGAAAAAAACAGTCGATGATATTTTTAGCATCAACTATTTAAATGGCTCAAAAATTACATCCGATTCCCACGTGGGAAATCACAAAGCTGATCTATGCATCGATAACAATAATAAAACATGGTGGTCAGCAGCTGAAGGACAATCGGCTGCTACCCTTGACCTAAAATTAAATGGTTCACAGACATTTAATGTTTTATTGCTGCAGGAAAACATCGCGACAGGTCAACGGATCGAGTCCTTTGTGCTGGAGGGTTGGGTAAACGGAGCTTGGCAAAAACTAACCGAGGGGACTACAGTGGGCTATAAACGCCTTATCCGGTTTGAAACAGTGACAACCGATCAGGTAAGATTAAGTATTTTGAAATCGCGTTTAAATCCAACGCTTTCATCTTTAGGGCTCTATATGAACAGAACTAAATAGAAAAACTCAAATGGAAAAATTATCTCTTTTTTTGACCTTGTTTTGCATTATTCATGTTGCTTATGCAAAGAATCCTGTTCCAAAGCCCAACTGGCAATTGAAAACAGAAGATACTTTTATGACCTTGGCTGTTAATAACAACCGACCTGCCATTTACGAACTGAAAAACAGAGTAAACGGGTGGAACTGGATGAAGGATTTTTCGGAGATGCCATTTCCTGAAAAGGTTCAGATGGGGAGCACTACCCATCAGTTGAACTGGAAATACAAAGATGCAAGCATTGAAAAATCCAATGGCACAAAACTTACCCTCCGTTTTAATAGTACAACACCTAATCTTGAACTGGAATCAGTATGGGAAGCAAGACCTGGCGTTGGACCAGTTGAAAATTCAGTTTCTATTAAAAACAATTCAGGACAAAACATCACGTTTAAGGCTGCCGATGTTATTTCGGCCAATATTGAGGTTACTGCCGATTCAACAATAACCCTGTGGCGGTTCAATAAAGGAAGGTACCTTGGGAAGAAACACAAAAATGATCGTCCCATCATAAATTCCGACAGAATCGGATCAAATGATACAATCTCCTATATCCTTTCCAATGATGCCAATCATAGCACCCCTTTGGAGACCAATAGTTATTTGCCGTTTCAGATGTTTGACATCCATTCAAAACATGGTCTTTACATTGGTTATGAGTGGAGTTTCGGAATTTTCAAAAATAAAACCGGATCAGATCCCTTAAAGGTCAATTACAAATCGTATTTATGGGATACCACGTCGGTAACCAAAGGGAATGGGAAGATATTTAAGGTGCCGGCTGTTTTCTTTGGAACCTATGTTGGTAACACCGACGATGGAAGCAATAAAATGAAGCGATGGTTCTGGAATTACAAGATTACCCCGACACTCAAAAATAATCCGGATGAACCATTAATTGAATATTGTATTCCCGGGAATGAATCCCAGCTGGTTGAATATTACAAGAAATATCCTGTCGCCGAATGGGGGGCTGAACTGGGGAAAATTGACATTGATTGGCTGGATGGAGCAGGTAATGACTGGACAAAGGGGAATTTCAAAAAATATGCCTTCTGGAAGCCTGATACTATAAAATGGCCAAACGGGATGACTGCCGGTGATATTGTTCATCGCAATCAGCAAAAGCTCTCGCTCTATATGAATTTTACTTATGAGTGGAACGATATCGGAACAGATGAAGGGCGGGACAAAGAGAAAAATGCCCTGCTTACACGCTATGACAACTGGCATTACGATTACTGGAGAAGTGATATGGTGCTCGAGGCCAAATATAGTTATTTGAGCCATGAAAGTCTCCTTGAAATACTTGATTATTTAATCGCTAACCGGCCCAACTTCCGGTATGAACATTGTGGCAACGGAGGATTGTTAAAGGATTTTACCACTTTACAGCGGATCACCGTTTTTACCAACGAAGATTCAGGGGGTCCTGAATATCACCGTGAATCGTTTTATTCCTGCTCTTTTATGATTAACCCATTGCAGATTAAAACAGACGTTGGAATGAACCTGGGTCCATATGGAGAGGTTCCCAATAAAGGTGGCTATTCTGCTTCGAGCAGCACAATTAATGATTCGCCACAATGGGTAAGCTATATTCTAAGGACAGGTTTCATGGGAGCAAACATGGCAACCAATTGGTGTGTTTATACGCCAAATCAGATCGAAGGGGTAAAAAAACACTGGCCATTATACAAAACAAAGCAAAGACCCATCTTAAGGGGATTAAAGGTTGGAGATTTCCCTGCTGATGTTTATCACATTTTGCCCATGCCAAATGGTAAAGAGTGGGACGGTATCGAATATTTCAATACCTCATTAAACAAAGGATCTGTCCTTCTATTTAAACCATCGGAAAGCAGTGCTGATTCAAAAGTGATCAAATTGAGAGGGCTTGATAAAAGGGCAACCTATGTACTCACTTTTCAGGACAGAGCAGACCAAAATGTAAAAATGACAGGTCTGGAGCTTATGGACAAAGGTCTTGAAGTAAAGGGGATGAGTGGAAATTATGCTTCAGAGATCATATGGATTAATTGAGAAATTAATTATTATTCAAGATATTTTTATTCTGTCTGTATTGAAATCAAAAAGCCACAAAATCAATGTTTTGTGGCTTTTTGATTGGGCTTGGATCCCCATTTTGTCGGGGTAGCCGAATGACAAATCAATTCTCTTAGCATCTGAATATCAATTTAATGCATGAATTTTTTTCAATTTTGGCCACCTATTAGGGTACACGAATTTTTTACCTGTGATTTTGGTGCAAAATGGATCAAACAAAGAATTATTAAAGTCAAAAACAATCAAAATTGATTCAAAAAGTACGGATTAAAGGAATATTTTATTTAGGCTCAAAACAAAAAATGACCTTTGGCATTGCAAATATTAAGAACATAGGCCTTTATTCTCAGAAATGGTGGTTCAATTTAAATAGCATATACAGATTAGAAGAAATTGATTAATATTGTCTACTCAGAAAACTAAACCAATTGAACAATATCGACGATATATTGATTGGAGTGAAACAGGGCGATTACGACAGCTTTAATCGTCTGTTTATCTGCTATTATGCAAGGCTTTGTGCATATATAGCAGGTATTACCCATGACGATTTTGCGTCTGAAGATATCGTTCAGGAACTTTTTGTTAAACTTTGGGTCAACCGTGCAAAAATTGAAATAAAGGAAAACATCACAGCTTACCTGTTCAAATCTTCAAAAAATGCCGCGCTGAACTATTTAAGGTCCGAAAGAAACAAAAATAATGTCATGGAAAGAATCCCCGTGGATACTTCCGGGAGCGACGAAGACGATCTGGAACATGATGAATTTCTTTCGTCACTGGAGAAATGCATCAATCAGTTACCTGCGCGAAGCAGGGAGGTATTTCTTTTACATCGGTTCGAACGGTTAAAGCAAAAAGAGATTGCAGAGAAATTGAATATTTCAGTTCAGACGATCAAAAACCAAATCTGGAATCCTGAAGATGGAAGCATCGCTAAGTCGGCCCTCTTCCGCTATGAAAACGGGCAAACGAGAATCCCTGTCAGTTTCAAACCTTACGAATCAAAGCTGTTTGTTTTTAAAGCCGGGAAACCTGCCGGATTTGTTACAACCATTAAGGGTGAAGGAAAACAAATATTCCCATCAAACAAGAGCACAGAAAACATCCCCCTTGTTTCTTTTGAAAACGGAGGTTATGCTGTTAATCCGGTTAAAACCGGCGAATATACTTTTGTCTCAAACAGCAAAAAGTCTTTTTCCGGACATTTTGTCCAGGATAAAGAAGTAGTAATTTCAAATTTTAAGGGAAGTATCCATTTCGAAGCTCCGTATAAGGACAATATCCCAGACATTGAGATTGCTGGGATTCAGCCGCTTACTGAATCCGCGAACCCGGATATCCGTTATTTCTCCGGGAATGCGCATTACACGTTGAGATTCAAGATTCCAGAAGGCTTTGAAACGATGAATGAAAAGATATTGCTCGATATTGGTGAATTTGGATCAGTAGCCCATGTTTCACTGAACGGGAAACAGTTTGGTAATCTTTGGAAATCTGGTATCAGGTTGGATATAACCGGCCTGCTGAAAAAAACAGGTGAAAATGAACTAAAAGTTACGGTTGCCAATGTTTACCGAAATCGGTTGATCGGAGATCTGGAACAATACGGCAAGGTTCAGAATCTGTGGACATCAGCACCCATCGAACAGCTTTTAAAAAAGGATATACCCTTGCAACCTTCAGGATTGTTGGGGCCACTGAAATTGTTTAAGAATAAACAACAGGTTTTTAGCATCCGATGAACTAGATTTCACATTTTCAACAGTAAAAGATAGTGCAAAATGATAAATAATTGCTCCAAAATTTAAATTGTAAAATCTGAGTTTTTCTATCTCTGATGCCAAAAACCTGTTAGGTTTAATAGCCTTTGGATTCTCCATTCTGGTAATTGTTTCATCCTGTGGCCCAGCTGATCCTCTGACAGCTACAATTGATGTTCCTCATCCGGTTAGCTTTAATCAGGTACATGCAGAAGGAGAATTGTACCAGCGCGCCATGAAGAACTTTGACCGGCTGGAAACAGATAATTATCATCCCGAGAATGTTTTTCCTGTCAAACATCACGAGACATCTGTTGGCTGGCCTGGCGATTAGGAAGGGCGGACGATCCTGGGATTGGTGCTTGAAGCACAGGCAACCCAACGGACTCCGCTGTATCTGGATGAACTGATCCGGATTTTGCCCGAAAAGCTGAATAAGAAGGGTTATCTGGGACCAGTTCAGGGCGATACCATTGACGAACAGCAGCTTTCGGGTCATGGCTGGTTATTGCGCGGACTGTGTGAATACTACCTGTGGAAGAAAGATGCAAATGTAAAAACCTATATCGAAGGAATCATTAATAACCTTGCACTGCCCACCAAAGGACATCATAAGAATTATCCGATTAGCCCTGCAGAACGTCTTGTCGGCACAGGGGGCATGTCAGGAACTTCAACCAGTGTGGTCAATAATTGGAAACTATCGTCCGATGTGGGCTGCGATTTTATCTATATGGATGGCGTTGTTCAGGCATACGGGCTGTTCCCTTCTGCAGCACTGAAAACATTGATTGACGAAATGATGAGCCGGTTCTATGAGATGGACCTGATTGGCATAAAAGCCCAGACCCATGCCACCCTTACCGGTTTGCGGGCAGCCCTGAGGTATTATGAAATTACCGGGCACAAAGAATTATTGCCGGAGGTTGAGAAACGGTACCGTTTATACCGGGAGCAGGGGATAACCGAAAATTTTGAGAATTACAATTGGTTCGAACGTCCCGAGTGGACCGAACCGTGTGCCATTGTCGATTCTTACCTGCTGGCCGTTCAGTTGTGGCAAAATACCCGGTCGCCGGGTTATCTCGACGATGCCCAGCTGATTTATTACAACGCCATTGGGCATACACAAAGATCAAATGGAGGTTTTGGGTGTGATAACTGTCCTGGCCCGGTTGACAATTTTCTGTCTGTCAAAGCCGATGAAGCTTTCTGGTGTTGCACCATGCGGGGTGGTGAGGGATTGGCCCGGGCTGTTCCATACAGCTATTTTACCCACGGTGATACGCTGGTAGTTCCGTCTTTCAATTCTGGTTCGGTCAGTATTAATCTGAATGGTTCTGCGGTTAAGATCAGACAACAAACCGGTTATCCCTTTGGGAACAAAGTACTTTTAAATGTTGAAAGCCTAAACAAACCAGCACTGATGAGCCTGAAATTCTTTATTCCTTCATGGGTTCACAATCCCGAAATTACAATCAACCACAAATCAGTTGATTTTAAGGTTAAAAACCAGTTTGCCATCGTTTCGGCACAGATTCAGGAAGGAGACAAGATAGAATACTCTTTTGGCATGAATTCGGGTTTGGAATCAGTGGCCAATGTATCACATACCAAAGCCGGAACTGTTCGGCCTTATTACGGGCCTTTGCTGCTTGGATATGTAGGAGCCCCTGATATTGATATCCCGAAAAATGCGAAGGTTGAAGTAAACTCAGATTTTAGTTTTCACATAAAAGGGACTGATATTGTCTTATCACCTGTTTATCATTTGATGAATGCGAAAGTCTGCAAAAGTTCCGGTTATCGCAAGCAAATCCTTTTCAGGCAGACTTCTGAAATACGATGACGAGCATTATTTCTGAAATATTTGATAAAAGCAGATCGGCTTTTCAATAATTGAAATACAACAGCCTTGCATTTTATCCCCACCGGCAATCCATCGGACTTTCTTTTTCTTTTTTTTCCGGTTTTTCTCCGGATCATTACATTTTTCCCTATCTTCAAGGGTGAGAGACTGCCATGGAAGTAAGGGTGAAAGTCCATGATATCATCCGCCGCACCAACTTACGATTAAAGGAGATTGGGGTAAGCCTGAGCATCGATAACTTAAGAATCTATTCAGCCCGACACAGCTTTGCAACTATTTTAAAACGCCCGCGAGCGAATATTGCCTTCATTTTAGAATCACTTGGACATAGCTAAATAAACAACCGAAAATTACCTTGCAAGCATCTAACAGGAAGAGCGGATTAAAAATGTGGCTTTAATTTACCAGGTTTAATTTAAATTTCTAACTTTGGAACGAATATTTGTGAAAGACTAACAACTTTTGACACCCACGTTTAAACATATCGATTACCTAGCTGTAAAAAACCTGAAACAAGGCGATGTAAAGGCATTTGATGAATTGTATAACAAGTATTCGCAACGCCTTTACAACTTTTCAGTTAAATACCTTAAATCAACTGAAGAAGCTGAGGAGGTAGTTCAGGAGGTATTCCTTTATATCTGGGATAAAAAAGAGGGATTGAAACCCGACCATTCTTTTAATGCCTATATCTTCACCATCGCATATAATATTATTAAGAAGTTCTTCATTAAAAAGTCGAGGGAAAACGCATTTAAAGATGATTTGATTTACACCCTCCTTCAGGAGGAAAATAACCTTGACAAGATTATTGATTACAAGTTTATGCTTGAAAAAGTAGAAACAATTATAGATAATTTACCGCTTCGCCGAAAAGAAATTTTCATAAAACGGAAATGCGACGGATTATCAGTCAAGCAAATTGCCGAAGAACTTGGGCTCTCTCCAAACACTGTAGAAAACCAGCTTGCCTCTGCGCAAAAACAAATCCTAAATGAACTTCAGAAAGAAAAATTGGCTGGATTAGTTTTCTTTATGCTTTTTATTTCTGTTTAATTGTTCTTTTATTTTGCTGATATTTAGTATCATATAGATTGTCCTAAAATATATTTCATCATTTTCTAATTTCGGATAGTGGAAAATGGTTTCAAAAAGACATTAAAGACATCATGGATACTAATAAAGAGAAAATCAGTCGCTTTACCTCCGGTAAATTTTCCTTCAGAGATTATTTGTCTGTAACATCCTTCTTCCAAAAAGAGGAGCTTAGCGATGGTTTAGAAAAAATCATGGGTGAAGACTGGAATGAAACTGAAAACAGTGGAAATAATCAGGAACGGTTATCCCAGCTGCTTGACCGGTTACATCATCAGATTAATCTGCGAATTACACATAAAACGGAAGGATTCCTCAGTTTTAAACGACTATTCTCAAAAGTTGCCGCAGTACTTCTTATTCCTGCATTAATTACCATCGCTGTTTTGTCCTATTTAACAATCAATCCTTCGGATAAGGTAGGTTCTTGGGTCGAAATTCATTCACCCATTGGATCAAGGACAAAATTCCAATTGCCTGATAGTACACAAGGTTGGCTGAACAGTGGTTCATCCATAAAATATCCTGTCAATTTCATGAAGCATCGTAATGTCGAGATTTCTGGTGAAGCGTGGTTTGATGTAGTTCATCTTCAATCTGAAGAATTTCGGGTGATCACCCCCTGGTTTGATGTATCAGTATTAGGTACTCAATTTAATGTACTTGCTTATGAGAACGAAACTACAGCAGAAGTGATTCTGGAAAGAGGAAAAGTTCAGGTAATTGGAAAGGATCATGAGGTGAAGGGAGAACTGAACCTGGACCAACAGCTGGTGTTTAATAAATCAACCAGGGAATTCATTAAAACAAGTATTGACTCGAAGATCTACACAAGCTGGAAAGATGGATTACTGATCTGTAAGAATATATCCATGGATGAAATCGCCAAAAGATTAGAACGCAGGTATAATACAGAAATCATTCTGCATGGCGATTCATTAAAGTCAGCCATATTCAGAGCCACCTTTCAGGATGAAAATCTCGAAGAAATTTGTAAGATGTTGGCCACCGTAGCTCCTGTAAAATATAAAATTCACAAAAGGGAATTACAATCAGACGGCACCTTTGCAAAAGGAAAGGTGGAGATGTGGTTAAAAAAGAGTATAAATTTAAAATAGATTGCCTATGATAATAATCTTATGAAAAAAAACAGGGCGGTATTCGCTGTACCTACCCTGTTGAGATGTAGAGTTAAACTCAAAAAAGAATTAAATCCACAAGAAAAACAAAAGTATGAAAAAAAACAGAACTTATGGGCTGATGGAGAACATTTGCCTGTTAAAAATGATTAAGATGATGCGTTTTACCATTTTTATCTTTTTCCTGACTTTATCGCAGGCATTTGCGGTGAACTCTTATTCTCAGGATACTAAACTAAGTTTAGATATGAGAAATGCAAGAGTGGAAGATGTTATAGACAACATAGAGAAGAGTACTGAGTTCTTTTTTATGTATAACAAGAACATGATTGATGTTGATCGCAAGGTTGACATTAAGGTTAAAGAAAAAAATGTAAGTGAAGTATTGGATAAGTTATTCGCCAATACTGATATTTCCTATTCCATTAAGGATCGACAGATCATGCTGATTAACAGTCATTTTATGGAAGAAAAACTCGAGATGGCCAGTCAGCAACAAAAAATGGTCACAGGCAAAGTCACAGACCGAACCGGTGCATCTGTTCCGGGAGCAACGGTTGTTGTAAAAGGATCTACAATCGGCACGATCACTGATGCCAAGGGAAATTTCTCAATAGCAAATCTACCTGACAACGCGACTTTGGCGTTCTCCTTCGTGGGGATGAAAACACAGGAAATTCTAGTTAAAGGAAAAACTTCTATTAATGTGGTTTTAACTCAGGAAGCTATTGAACTTGATGAAGTAGTTGCAATTGGTTATGGTACGCAAAAGAAAGCGACCTTAACAGGTGCGATCTCCAGCATGAAAACAAATGAGATTATTAATATCCCAAGTTCTAACCTGTCGAATGTCCTGGCCGGCCGACTTTCAGGCACTTATGTCCGTTCATCGACCGGTACTCCCGGTATCTCATCCGACGTTCGTGTAAGGCAAAACGGCTCATGGAACACGGCTGAACCACTTTACGTGATCGATGGTATTGCCCGTGACAAGATCAGCTTCGATGCCCTCGACCCGAACGAAGTGGAAGAAATTACAATTCTGAAAGACGCTGCATCGACTGCAATTTATGGATCGCGCGCCGGAAACGGGGTCATCCTGGTAAGTACGAAGAAAGGGAAAGAAGGGAAAGTACGGGTTGAGTACAATTCAGTCTTTTCGGCAGAGAATCCGGGAAAATTGCCTAAATACATGGAGGTGGAAGACGCTTTAAAAACAGCACAACGTGTATTGGGTGGAATCTCTGACGAGGAAATTGCCTGGGTACTGAAGAACAATCCAAAGGGGGAGAATATGTATAATGAAGCTTATAGCGATCCTAACAACCAAAAACATTCCATTAGCATCACGGGGGGAAGTGATAAGGTATCTTATTTCTTGGGCGCTTCATACTTCAATGAGAACGGCTTCCTGCCAAACGTATCGTATAAAAAGTATAATCTGAGGGCTAACATTTCTGCAAAGGTAAGCAAAGACCTGACTGTTGGACTAAACCTGAGTAACAGCTATGGAACCCGTAACCGCTTTAATTTTGCCTATGACGGCGGATCAGCAGATTTGAATAATCTTTGGGGAAAACTATTGTACTGGGATGTATGGAACACTCCTTATACTAAGGAGGGCAAACCGGTTGATCCAGGATGGTTGGGCAACCCCATTGAAATGATGAAAAACGGCGGTTATTGGCGCAACAATAATCAACTAATCGATGCATTGCTGAGCATTGACTACAATGTGCCTTTTGTAAAAGGCCTTGCACTGAAAGCATCCTACAGCCGGAACATGGACAACAACTTCACCAAAGATTATGCAAAAAAGGAATTACTGTACACTGTAAAAAGGACTGGGCCGAACAACCTGATCTTTACTGACGAAATAATTGGCTCAGGTTTGAGCAGAGAACCCGGGACTGAGTATATCGGCAATTCATACACCAAAACGGACGCTTATCAGTTAAACGGACAAATCAACTTTGACCGTCATTTCGGGAACCATTACGTGAATGCCACTGCCGTTTACGAGCAATACGAGTATAAGTATAATAACTTTTCCATGTACCGCAACAATTTTATGTTATTCCCTACTGACCAGTTCTTTGCTGCCAGCAAAGATCCGAAAGACTGGAGTACCGGTGGCAACGAAGATCATAGCGGGCGCCTGTCGTATGTGGGGAGAGTGAATTATGAGTATGCCGGTAAATATTTAATCTCTGCCTCGGTTCGCCGGGATGGTTCGGTCAAGTTTGCTCCCGGGTATCGTTGGGGATGGTTTCCCTCTGCTTCAGCAGGATGGATCGTTTCGGAAGAAGAATTTTATAAAAAATCCAATCTTGCCGGCTATGTTGATAAACTTAAGCTAAGGGCATCGTTTGGCTCGACCGGGAACGACGCAATTGGAGGCTGGCAATGGATTGAACAGTATAACGTCGTCGATGGTTCCTATTATATGGGTAATCCGGGCACCTCTGCTGCACGCTTAACTTACGGAGGGATGCCGAACCCCTCCCTGACGTGGGAAACCACCCGCTCGTACAATATCGGGCTGGACGCCCGCCTCTGGAGAAAAGTTGATTTTAGCCTGGAGCTCTGGAAATCACGGACAACTGACATCCTGGGAAACCGTTCTCTGGTGGTTCCCAGCGAATATGGGGCTTCGCTTCCGGCAAGCAATTATGGAAAAGCCGATGCAAAAGGTATTGAAGTTGAAATGGCCTATCGCAACAAGATCGGAAATAACTTTACCTATGATTTGAAAGCGACTTTTGGTTACGCCACTACAAAAACTATTTTGAAGGACCATGCAAGTAATGGACAGTGGTTCGAGAACCCGGAAGGAAGGACAAGAACTTACGGTACAGGTTATCAGGCAACAGGGATAATAAGGACCCAGGCCGAATTGAATCGGCTGCCAGGTGATTATACTATTTTTGGAGCCTCGCCAGAACTCGGGATGATGAACTTTGCCGACCTCAATGGAATTGACGGGAAACCAGACGGTAAAATTGACGGGTATGATAAGGTGATCATGGGAAATTATATGGGACCTGGTTCTGCACCATATTCCTTCGGATTCAATGTAAATCTCGAATATAAGGGCTTTACTCTTGATGCCTTATTTGCTGGCCTGGCGGGTTTCAAAATATCTTATAACGATGCCTGGAGCAGAAATTATGGCGGAGGTGGAAAAACGCCCTGGTACCACCACGATTCCTGGTCGGAGGAGAATCCTGACGGAACTACCCCGAAATTGTTCGCCTGGGGCGATGCCCGGGCAAACGGGTATATGGCAACATCTGCATTTAACGTTTATCGCGGCGATTTCATCCGTCTAAAGAACCTTCAGCTTGGCTATAACCTTCCTGCTTCAGTACTGAAAACGCTAGGCATTGGAAAAGCCCAGATTTTTGTTTCGGGAACGAACCTGTTTTGCTGGTCGAAGTTTGATCTCTACGATCCGGAAATATCAGGATTTATGAGTTACCCGATTATGAAAACCTATTCTCTGGGCGTAAATGTACAGTTCTAACTTTAAAATTAAGATGAGATGAAAAAAATAGTTTATATCCCCATTCTGACAATTCTTATTGCGTTCCTCTTGATGAGCTGTGAGGACGTGCTCGATAAAGAGAACCTGACCGCAGTAAACCCATCGGATGTCTGGAGTAAATCTTCGCTGGCCCAGGCCTACCTCGATGATATTTATGCGGGATTAATGCCTGGAAATCCGAATTCGCAAGATAATTCTACAGATGAACAGGTTGCTTATCAAAGACAGTCCAGTGGCTGGATGCAGGGGACAGCCACTTCTGATTCATGGGATGGTTTTGGCGCCTACGGCATGATCCGTACAATCAATATATTCCTCGGGAACATCGACGGGGCCACTTTCGAGGAAACGACGAAATCGAAAATGAAAGGTCAGGCTTTGTTCTGGAGGGCCTGGTGTTATTATAGCATGGTAAAAGGACATGGCGGTGTCCCGCTAATCCTGGAAGCCCAACAACCAACCGATGACCTTGCATCGCTGGCGATGCCCCGTAACAAAACCTCGGAATGTGTAACGCAGATTATAAAAGACCTCGACGATGCAATCGCATTGCTCCCCGGTTCATGGGATGGAAATGACATGGGCCGCATTGATAAAGGCGCTGTAATGGCCTTCAAAGGTCGGGTACTGTTATTTTTTGCCAGCCCGCTGTTCAACGGTTTGGGCGGTGTAGCTTCCTGGCAAAAAGCCTATGATGCCAACAAAGCTGCCGTTGACTTCCTGGTAGCAAGAGGAACCGGGCTATATTATCCATACGGCAAGATATGGGACGATGAACTGAACAAGGAAGTGATCATGGTCAGACGATTCAATTACCCGCAGACAACCTATTTTCAGGGAGGTATAATGCCTCTCAACCTGGGAGGGGGCGATGATTGTGGTTATGAAAAGCCTTCCCTTGAAGTGGTTAATGCTTTCCCGATGAAAGACGGTTCTTCGTGGGATCCGGCTACCATGTCGTATGATACGCTTTTTAAACATCGAGATGATCGTTTTTATGCCAGTATTTATTTCAACGGAGATCCTAACCCCTATACGGCGGAAATGATAAAGCAGAAAACCTATCTGTGGACCTATTTCCATGTTATTTCGAATTATTATGGTTCTCAGGGTCTGGAAGGTACACACAACCCAGTTACCTTAGATGCGCTGTGGTCGAGCTCAAGTTTTTACAGGATGAAAGCTGTAGATAAAGATTTGCTTCAAGGTCAAATGTCTAGGGCTGACGTTGACTGGCCTGAAATTCGTTATGCCGAAGTGCTGATGAACTACGGCGAATGTGCCAACGAACTGAATAAAACGTCCGAAGCGCTGGATGTTCTGTACAAGATCAGGGCACGAGCCGGGATCGATGCGGGAGCAAACAACAAATACGGGATTACTGCTACCACAACAGACGGAATACGGGAAGTTTATAAGAAAGAGCGTTTCGTCGAATTTTGTTTTGAGAATAAACGATCTGATGATCTTCGCCGTTGGAAGATGTTTGGTTACCTGCGTTCTCTTCCCCAGAGACATGGTGTTGCCCTCTTGCTGAAGCCGGGAGAAACCGATGTAAATCCAATGGATGATATCAATACAGTTTGGAATAAGTTTACTACGACTGTGATTAAGACCGACCAGAAGGATATAGCGATCAAAGACCAGTACTATTTCTACGGCATCCCAAAATCGAGACTTGACCGGAACGCAAAACTGCTGCAAAACAACAATTGGGGAGGAACATTCGATCCACTTCAGTAAGAATACTAAAAATTAAAAGAGAGGGTACAAAAGCCCTCTCTTTCTTTAAAGCAGCTCTTCAATTAATTCGCATTAAATAATGGAAGATGTAAGTTTAGTTTCATTTGTATATAATTTGTTTTTTAACGGCCAAATGGAATAGCCATCCGCCGGTTGGCGGATTCATCTTCGGTTTGTGATTTTACAACCATGGCTATTTCATCTGTAAATAATTTGTTTTTAAAGGCCAGATGGAATCGCCATGGTGATATTTTCATTTCGGTTTGTGATTTTACAACCATGGCTATTTCATCTATGTTCTTCCGGACCTTCTTTATCTGCTGTTTACTCTTTTTGCGGATTTTCGCCTTGGCAATAGCTACTTAAAAACACATGTTTGAGGCAGAAGCCGCCGAACTACTTGGCTAAGCTTTAAAAGTGCAAGATAGTACAGCATCAGGATACTGTCTGGTCAGCCTGACTTCACGCTGACATACCATCCGTATTATCAATCGCGGTTCCGGACCAGTATCCGTTGATGCTTTAGTCGTTAAATGATTGAACTTGAATATAAATAATAGACGTTATTAAGCAACAGTAAATGAATTTTAAAATTGATAACCAGATACATTACACATGTTAGGAATTATATATATTATGTATGAAGGATTATTTTAAATGGTTTGCAGTAATTTTAATTGTAACAGTAATATCTTCCTTTGATCAGCCTCAAAAGCAGGTTAAGGAATTTCATAAATCCGCCAAGGCCAGGGCATTGAATGATAGGCTTGCGCAAGGCTGGAATACCTGGAATACGAGCAGCGTTTTATCGCATGTGTTCCTGCCTCATAACTTTGCGGTCAACCTGCAGTTGCAGGATAACGCCTCGGGAAAGGTTTTAAAAGAAGCATTGATTGGCCGTGAAAAAGTAAACCCTGGCCCACATGCTTACGATGGTTCTTATACTGAGCTTACCATTAATTGGGGAAAAATAAAAGTGAATGTTAAAACCGCTGCATCAGATAAAAACCTGGCCATTGTTGTCACTCCCGAACAGGGGAAGGAATCTGGAAAACTGATCATAAAACCCGAAATAATCTGGGGAAAGGCTGGGAAAGCGAGAATGTTGAGTAATGGTTTTTATTTCGTTAATGAAACTATAACTTCTTCAACGTTTTACCTGATAGCGAATGGTAAGCCGGAAATGGCCGAATCGGAGATCGTCTGCCCGCTTGATGGGAAAATCGTTCTTTCAACCTACAAGGATATATCTGCCAGTGAAATAGAAGCGATAGTTGATCAGGCTGGGAAAAAACTTTCAGAAAGCAAAAAAGACCATGGCGCCGACAGCACCTTGTACGATGCGATGCAATCGGTGCTGGCCTGGGATGTCATTTACGCGCCGTCGCGCCAGGATGTTATTTCTCCAGTTAGCCGTCTTTGGAGCTCTGGGTGGGGTAACTGGGTGCTGTTCGACTGGGATACGTATTTTGCCTCTTACATGTACTCGTTCGACAACAAGGACTTGGCGAATGCCAATGCCATAGCCATCACCAGTGAAATATCAAAAAGAGGGTTTATCCCCAATTATGGATCAGGGGTTGGAAAAAGCGAGGATCGTTCACAGCCACCGGTGGGTTCTTATATAATTTGGAATATTTATAAGCGCCATCCGGAGAAATGGTTCCTGGGAGAAGTATTTGATAACCTTTTAAGCTGGAACAGGTGGTGGGAAAACAACCGGGATGTAGATGGTTACCTCTGCTGGGGCAGCGATATCTATGACGTACCACCAGGAATGGCGGATGAAATTGGTACGAAGCAGGCTGCCATATTTGAATCTGGCCTGGATAATTCCCCCATGTACGATGATGCCCCTTTTGATACCACCACTTATAAATTAATGTTGGCCGATGTGGGTTTGATGAGCCTGTATATCTGTGATTGCAGGAACCTTTCCGAAATTGCAGGAGAACTTGGAAAAACCGAAGCAAAGAAAGAACTGGAAAAACGCGCAGAAAAATATTCAAAGAAGCTGGAAACCCTTTGGGATGAAAAAACAGGCATTTACCTGAACAAAAACCTGGTAACCAGCGAATTCAGCCATAGGTTATCACCAACTAATTTTTATGCCCTGCTTTCCGGAGTTCCTTCTCAGCAACAGGCCGAAAGGATGATTAAAGAGCATTTTTATAACCCGGATGAATTTTGGGGTGAATGGATAATGCCCTCCATTGCGCGAAACGACAAGTCTTTTAACAATGATTACTGGAAGGGGAAAATATGGGGACCGATGAATTTCCTGGTATACTGCGGGATGAAAAACTACGATCTTCCGGAAGCTACGAAAGACTTGGTAGAGAAATCGAAGGCGCTGATTTTGAAAAATTGGATGAAAACCCATCATGTTTGCGAAAATTACCATTCAGTGACAGGAGAGGAATCCGATGACCGGTTCTATCACTGGGGTGGACTATTGGCATTCATGAAATTACTGGATGACGAACAATAACTAAACCATAATCACATAATTAATTTGATGCTGAAATGAATAAATCCTTTTATTTAATATTGATGTTGACTTTCTTAGTTGTCGTGACGACTTATGCCCAAAGTTCTACGACAGGGATTAACGATTTTTTGAAGCAAGTGGAAGGAAGAATGTACCTGTACAATATCGGCATTAAACGTTTCATCGCCATTGTTGGTTCGATGAATTTGACCTACAATATGTTCCGGAAACTGCACCCGGTTTAAGTCGGATAACTGTGCTTATTTGTTAGATTTCTAATTAAATATCAGAAAATTAAACAACTGCATAAAGAGATGAAATAACAATAGAACAGAATTTTAAAACTAGTTTCGTCAGAAAAAGAGACTAATAATTGAACTAAAAAAACTTAGGGTTTTTAGGAGTGCCTTATATATAATATATTAATGATATGACTGAAAAATTTTCATCTGCCGGTTGTATTGGCATTTTTTTAATGAGCATTTTTTTATGGAGTTCCTGTAAGAACCAGCAAAAGCCAACCGCCTACAACAAAGCTGTTATAGATATTGATGATAATAACGTCAAACCTTATAACCCCTCTGTTTTTAGTGGGTTTATAGAACATTTTCAAGATCAGGTGTATGGCGGTATTTACGACCCCGGGTCACCGCTTTCAGATGAAAACGGGTTTCGAAGAGATGTTGCCGAAGCCATCAGGGAGCTGAAAATTAAAGTGGTACGTTGGCCTGGAGGGTGTTTTGCCAGTGGATATCACTGGAAAGACGGGGTTGGTAAGGTTCGCAAGCCTGTACCCGATCCGGTCTGGGGAATAACCGATCCGAATACTTTTGGCACTGACGAATTTGTAAAATGGTGCCGACTGGTTGGCTGTGAACCCTATATATGTACGAATGCCGGCAACGGGACGCCACAGGAAATGAAAGAATGGGTGGAATATTGTAATGGACAAAGCGGACAATATGCTACAGAGAGAAAAGCCAACGGGAATCCTATGCCGTATAATATCCGTTACTGGAGCGTAGGCAACGAAAACTGGGGAGACCATGAGATTGGAGCAAGCACTCCTGAAAAATGGGGACCTTTGGTCCGGGAGTCGGCTGATTTGATGTTGACAGTCGATTCGACCCTGATCCTGGCTGCAGCCGCCACTTCCGACAAGGACTGGACCTTGCCTTTGCTTAAAGCTGCCGGGGAAAAACTCAAACTCATTGCAGTGCACGGATATTGGCTGCCTTTGTGGGGAAAAAACGAAATTCCCGTTTATGCCGATTGTATAACACGTTCCGAAGAGCCACAGAAAGTGCTTAACGAAGTTATTGATATACTCAAAACTTCAGGTTACCGGGGGAAGATTAAAATTGCCTTCGACGAGTGGAACCTGAGGGGTTGGCACCATCAGGGATTTCCGCGCAAAGAACCGGTGAATCCATCGGATACTGCTGCCATTCGGCTGATCAAAAAAAGGGACATCAACAAGATACCATGCCAGTACACCATGTCCGATGCCTTGTTCTCGGCTTCTTTCCTGAATGCCTGCCTGCGCCAAAGCGATGACGTGGAAATGACCAACATCGCCCCCCTGGTCAATACACGCGGGCCACTTTTCGTTTATCCGAAGGGTATTGTAAAACGGACGACGTTCCATACCCTGGCCATGTATGCCAACTTGCTTGAATCGAATATTGCTTCAACAAGCATGACAACTCCTGATTCAGTGCGTTATGAAAAACGTGCGATTCCGGTTGTCGATGCCATCGCGGCGACTGATAATACAAAAAAGAACTGGTCAGTTGTCTTGATCAACCGCCACCAGGAAAAGGCGACTACCTGCACGGTAAAAATCGGGGAATGGCTACCCGACGGGAAGTTTGATGCTACCGTGTTACAAGGCGATTCGCCCGATGCCTATAACGATATTGATAATCCTGATCGGGTTAAACCGCAGAATGTTTCAATTCTTATTAAGAATGGTGTTGTTGTTTTGCCGCCCCATTCGGTAAATATCATCAAATTAGCGATTAAGCGAAATTAATAAATTATATTATTTAGGGGACTTCTAAAAACCTTGGGTACAAGAACCACGCCATGTCCGATGTCAAGAATAGATTGATTATCAAATACATGATTACCGACACTTCAGTACACGATCCGCAGGTCACCGACGGGCTGCTTGATGAAAAGGACAAGGGGAAATCTTTCTATGACGTATTTGAAAAGACCAAAAAAATGCAAAAAATCAATAATCAATCAATTATGTTAAAAAAATTTATACAAAACTGTTCATTAGTCCTTATCCTGTTATCAGTTATATGTTGTAACAAAACTCAGGCATCGAAAACACAGCACCAAAAAATTAAGACCGACCATTCAACAATAACCTTTAACCAAGAAGGATTTATCATTAGTATCACAGATAACAAAACACAAAAAGAATATTGTCCCAAAGGTATTTCTTCGGCGCTATTGACTTTGGAGAAAAATGGCGAATATCTGGTTCCCGTTTCCGCCAAAATAGAAAGTCAAAATATTGAGTTGACTTATCCCAATGGTTCTGCGGCCAAACTAAAGGTTGAACCAAAAGGCAATTACATCCGGTTTGAATTGGTATCGCTTTCCCGCCGTGACAGTATTGATAATATTATTTGGGGTCCATACAAAACTAACATCTCGAAAACCATCGGTGAGATCATTTCTGTAGTCCGCGACGATGAATTTGCTATTGGTATTATGGGATTGACCGATAATACGACAAGCGGTCCGCCCTGCAACGGAGATATGTACCAGCAGTGTTACATTGTCCATTCACCCGATCCGTCAAAGTATCCGTTACCAGCAAATTTAAAAGAAGGGCAGCGTTTTCGAATTGGCGGGGACGGGAAAAGCGACATCGCGTTCTTTTCTCAGCCAGAGGACTATTACCGCATGATAATGGGAAATGGGGCACAACTGGAACTTGAATATGGCTCATCACTAGTAATGCACTCACGCGACAGGAAGAAACCATTTACAATTCTTTATCCACATTTCGAAGATTTTCCTTCAGTTAAATCGCCCCGGCATATGGATGTGGCTCCCGTTGACGCTGATTACATTGGTTCGGCAATAGCTTTTTATGCGTGTCCTGACGACTTGGGGCTAAAGGTTATCGAAAAAATCGTGCTTGGCGAAGGCCTGCCATACATAACCAGGAACGGCAAATGGGTAAAAGACCCCACATCCTATCAAACCGACCTTGCGTGGTGGGGCGTTCACGACAGCCTGGTTTCGTATGCCAACCAACTTGGTGTAAAAGGCGTTCAGGATGAAGGGCTGGGGGAATATTACGTTGACCCATCCGACCGTTGGGCAGGGAAAAAAGTAAAGTTAAACGGGCAGGACCGTCCTATTACCGAACTGACAGCCCAAACCAACAAATATGGAATTGCTTATGGGTTACATACACTGGCCGAATTTGTCCAGCCGCATAGTAGCGATGTACATCCTGAACCTAACGAACATTTATGTACAGTCATGAAAACCTCCATTGTAGCCCCGATTAGTGCATCCGACACAACAATCAGTATTGCAGATTTGGGCTATTTAAACGAACAAGGTGGGTGGGACAACAACGAAAGTGGAAATACCCTAAGAATAGGCAAGGAACTAATCAGGTATAAACGGGTTACCAAAACTCAACCATACACCCTCATCGGGGTAGAACGTGGCGCATTGAAAACTGGTGCATCAAAACATGAGGCTGGCGAAGAAATAGCCAGGTTGCAGGTGAATTGTTATTCAGGCTTTATTCCTGACATGAAATTACAAGACACGTACGCTGATTTCTATGCACGTTTACTAACCGACGGGGGAATGAACTATATTGATTTTGACGGGTTGGAAAGTTGTACCTACCAGGGACACGGGCAATATTCGTTCAAGCGTTTCATGCACAAACTTTTTAATGATTTCCATCAAATGGGGGGCGAATACCTGCGCGTGATGGGTTCCAGCGTTTACGAAGGCAACTGGCATTATATGAGCGTATGCAATGTTGGCGGAGGAAACCACATGTTCGACCCGGTCAACAATAAATGGGGGATTGAAGGTAAAGACATAAGATATGCCTGGACTAGCAACTATTTCCCATGTACCTTTGGAATTCAGCTATTTAAGCCAGATTGGACAGTGCAGGTAATCGAAAATTTGCAATCGAAAGCCATTGCCTGGGATGCCACATATATGCTTGGCCTTAGCCAGGACGTGGTCGAAAAGAACCCTCAGAAACAGGCCATTTTCAAGACATTCAGGGCATGGGAAGATGCCCGCGCGGCAAATGTTTTCCCTGCTGAACTAAAAAAACAGATGCAGGCAGAAGAGAATATGTATCATCTTGAACAGGTTAATAGCCAGACCTGGAAATTATGCCGGGTATTGGATTCAGGAAACATGGAAAGACCTGTAATACTTAAATCGACAGATAAAAAAGCCCCTTTTTAAATTAGCTTATATGAATTTTTGCAACACTTTAAGATCATTTGTTGTTTTTTCCTGGTCGGTGGTGTTGGTTTACTGTCTCTGCGGATGTAATCAGCACCAGGAGATCAACCTCACCTCTTTACTAAAAGAAATGGTCAACCGCGATCAACTGGCCAACTTCCCGGAATCGGGGTGCCAGTGTTTGCAGGCCAGTAGTTACAACCGCGAATCGGTAAATGTTTCTCCCAACTTTGTGTTACCTGAATACCCGATACCCCATATGGTACATAAAGAATGGATGAACCTGATTGAAACCGGCCAGTGGGCTGAAAAGCTGACCTTTGTCCCTTATTTTTCTTGGGACAACCGCCAATCCGGGAAGATGAAAGTCTGGATTGATAAAATTTATCAGGCAGCAACAGCTTGTGACATGGATTTCAACAGCACTGGAAATAAACACTTAGACCAATTTTTATAATGAAAGCTGGACCCTTTTTTATCACCTGTTTGGTAATGTTATTTATTTTAGAAATAGATCGTTTACCCGTAAATGCGAAAGGGAATGTTGATAACCTGATGAAACTGTCTTCACCCTCCGATTATCAGGTTATCCAACGATTTTCAAAAGACAGTGGAAACATGACAATCTCTGGGTTCATTGAGAAAGGTCCTCCTACATCAATTGAAGTGAAAATAACAGGGGCCGGGGCAGGTGGAAACTGGGGGAAAATCCGGGCCACAGTTACGGGTTCTTTTTTTGAAGGGAAGACAGTGGTTCCGGCAGGAGGATGGTACAGGATTGAAGTCCGTGCATTGAAAGGTTTGGTCATCCTTGGAGGATGCCATATCGATCATGTTGGCATTGGCGAAGTGTTTGTTGTTGCAGGTCAGTCGAATTCAGCCAACCACGGAGAAGAAAGACAAAACACCATTACCGGCCTGGTTTCCTCGTTTAACAAGGACAACTGGCAACCTGCGTATGATCCACAGCCTGGGGCCGATGGTAACGGCGGGAGTTTTATGCCTGCTTTTGGGGATACAGTGGCCGAAAAGTTCGGCGTTCCTGTTGGCATAGTTGCCTGTGGGGTAGGCGGTACAAGTGTTCGCGAATGGTTGCCCCGAGGAACAGTTTTCCCAATTCGCCCATATACTGAAGCATTTATTTCCCAGCGCGAAGATGGCAGTTGGGAAGCTACAGGTGTACCTTTTGAGAATATGATTTCGCGTATAAATAAAATCGGGGAAGAAGGTTTCAGGGCTGTTTTGTGGCACCAGGGGGAATCGGATGCAGATCAGATCCCCGCATCCCATACCTTGCCGGGCTATCTGTACTGGCAATATATGGATCGGCTTATCACGGAAACAAGAAAACGTACCGGAAATAACGTGCCCTGGTTTACTGCTCAGGCAACTTATCATAACCCCTCCCGACAGGAAACAACGGATATACGCGCGGCACAAAAGGCATTATGGGAATCGGGGCTCACGCTTGAAGGTCCTGATACCGATAGATTAAAAGGGAACCTGAGAGATATTGGAGGAGAAGGGGTACATTTTTCAAAAGAGGGATTACGAATACATGCCATGCTGTGGTTCGAAAAAGTATGCCCCTGGCTGGAAAGGCAAATTTGGAATGGCAAGTAACGACAACTTTTGGGATGAAAGAAACTTAAACAGGATAATATTACATGAAAATTAATCTAAATTCAAACATTTGCATTTTCGTATTCGCGATAGCCATGCACGTAGTTGGGCAAGCCTGCACTAAAGGTAGAACCATGGCAACTGGCGATTTTTTAAAAGGGGTGAACGGAAGAATGTACCCCCAGATTTCCTGGTACACGGGTACGCAATTGGATTCATTAAAATCATTTTCAGGGGATATTCTGAAAACAAAGACTTCCGAATGGTCGTGTTTGGTTACCACAAGCCCCGCTAAACAAGAAGATGCGTTGGATATGACAGTCCGGTTCAGGCTGGAGAAAGGAGAAGCATCTTCGGCAGCAGTTTCAGTAGCTTTTGATTTCAACAACTGGAGTACAGAAAACTACCTGATGGTTCCGGCAGCTGTTTACAACGGGAACCGTTACCGAGCCATTGGGAACGGATATAACCCGCAATACCCCAAGGATATGTTTTATAACCCTGACCTACCGTTAACGATATCGAACAACCCTAAACTGGCCATCACTGATGGAGAGCCATCACGGATTGAGACCCAGACAGGCTATTTGTCTACCCCTGCAGCTTGCTTTTACTCTACCGGTTTTGGAAAAGGGTTTATCCTGCTGACCGAGCAGGGTACACGATTTGGAAATTCAGGGATCATCATCGAAGAGAATCTCAAC
The DNA here is from genome assembly GCA_963677935.2 of Prolixibacteraceae bacterium. Taxonomy (GTDB): domain Bacteria; phylum Bacteroidota; class Bacteroidia; order Bacteroidales; family Prolixibacteraceae; genus JAAFHB01. Next base: position 145,164 of record CAXXEH010000003.1, read on the forward strand.
CGTACGAAGGCTTCCATCCAAATCAGTGCTCCGGCAGTGAGAGAGCAAAGGGCCGGTTTTGGCGATTTCTTTCCTAGTGGAGACAAAGCTGCCGACTGGAAAGAAGGAGATGAAGTGACATTGCATTTCAAACTATTGGTTTTCCCGGCGAGAAGTATTCCCGATTTGCTTACCCGTTTTTTTGAAGAGCGCAAGTCTCTTAGCGGGCCTAATCATCCGCGTAACCTACTGCCAATGAGCAGGCATTTTGAGCTTGCTACCACATTGTGCAGTAACGATTGGTTTACTTCTCCTTACGCCAGTTTTTACAGAACCGGAAACTGGGATATTTTTACTGTTGGTTGGACTGGAGGCCTGATTAACACGTATCCAATGCTGGCCTTGAACGATAAGATGGAACGTGAACGTGTCTTTCTGGAAATGGATTATATCGTTAATCGGCTTCCTGGAAAGAGCGGCTATTTCTATGAGGGTACCAACCCGGATGGGAAATTGTATATCAACAGTAAAAATCCTGACATCGCGGAAACACATGTGTTGGTGCGTGAAAACGGAGACGCGTTTTTTTGGATGCTCAAACATTTCATGTTGTTGAAAGAACAAGGTTACGAAAGCTTGATTAAATTCAAGTGGGAAGAAGCGGCAAAACGGCTTGCGGGAGCATTTGTAACCACATGGAAAAAGGAAGGACAGTTTGGCCAGTATATGGAGCCGGAAACCGGCAAAATTGCAGTGTTCAATTCAACGGCAGGAGCCATTGTTCCGGCTGGCCTGGCGCTGGCATCTGAGTATTTTAAAAATGAAGAGTTTTTACAGGTTGCAAAGGCCTCAGCCAATTACTATTATAAACGCGATGTTGTTAATCAAGGTTTGACTGGCGGAAATTGCGGAGATATTTCACAGGATGCCGATTCTGAGTCGTCCTTTGCTTTTCTTGAATCGCTGGTAACGTTATATGATTGTACAGGAGATCTGCAATGGCTCGAAAAAGCCAAAGTGCAGGCTGCCTTGTGTTCTACCTGGACCCTTTCGTATGATGAAAAATTTCCCTCGGAAAGTCAACTTGCAAAATTGCAATCAAATATGGCAGGGGCTGTGTTTGCCAGCATTCAAAATAAACACGCAGCCCCGGGGATCTGCACCTCTTCGGGTGATTACCTGTTCAAGTTATACCGGGCAACGGGTGACCGTATCTATGCCGACCTGATTCGGGATATTCAACATGCACACACAGAAGTTGTGGATATGCCAGATCATCGGACAACAAATTTTGGCTTTGGTTCCACGATGGAACGCATTCAGCCTTCGGATGCCGAAGGAAGAGAAAGTGTAGGGAAAGTATTGTATACCCGAAACATGTGGACGGAAACTGCCGGGAGATTGATGGATTTAGAATTGCCGGGCATTTACCTGTTAACGGATAAAGACCGGATGTATGTTTTTGATCATATCGAAGCAACTGTTATAAAACGTGAAGCCGGGGAAGTTACGATATCGGTGAGCAACAGAACAGCTTATGATGCGAAAGTTTCGGTTTTTGCTGAAACTTCGGTACAGACAAAACAGCCACTGCCTCCTGTGGCATTTGTCCGATGGCCTCATTTTGAGATAAAGGCAGGAGAAACAAAACAGATAGAATTGAACCATTAATGAATGACTCATGAAACGAACTTTACTATTTTTCATCGGGGTTTGTATGTGCTTTTCAGTGACGCCCCAGATATTATCAACCGTTGAGTGGCAGCCATCTGTACCTGCATTCGGCATGACGCGCTGGGCGAAAAATGTTTCTCCCGACCATGTATTGCCTGAATACCCGAGACCCCAGATGGTACGTAAAGAATGGATAAATTTGAATGGCTTGTGGGACTACAGTATCACTGGAAAGGGCGAACCGTTTCCGTCAGTTAAGGATGGGAAAATTTTAGTGCCTTTCCCTCTTGAATCGTCCTTGTCTGGGGTGGGCAAAATGATAAATACCATACCCGGCCGCAATAATCTAAACAGTACATTGTGGTACCGCAGGACTTTTCATGTCCCTGCAAAATGGAAAAACTCCCGGATACTTCTTCATTTTGGGGCCGTTGATTGGGAGTCAAAAGTGTATATTAATGGTAAACAGGCAGGGGTACATTGTGGTGGCTATGATGATTTTACGATTGATATAACCGGCTATTTAAACAGGGGAAAGGAAAATGCATTATCGGTAGAGGTATGGGACCCGACAGTATATGGAGGTTATCCCCAGGGGAAACAGGTAAACAACCCTGATGGGATGCTTTATACGCCCTGCTCTGGCATTTGGCAAACCGTTTGGCTTGAACCTGTTCCAACAGTAAGTATTGAAAAAGCCAGGATTATCCCGGATGTTGATTCAAGTACACTTAAGGTCAGTTGTTCTTATTTTGGACAGAGTGAGGGATGCACGATTGAAGCAGTGGTTAAAAACGGGGAGAAAGTAGTTGTTAGTTCCGCCTGCCCTGCAGGACAAATTCTGGAGCTCACTATTCCTGATCCAAAACTTTGGACACAGGATGAACCATTCCTGTATAACCTGGATATTATTCTTAAAAATATTAGAGGTACAATACTTGATAAAGTTGAAAGTTATGCAGGGATGAGAAAAATAAGCCTCGGCAAAGATGAGGATGGAATTACCAGGATACTTCTGAATAACAAATTCATATTTCAAAATGGAGTCCTTGACCAGGGTTATTGGCCTGACGGCAACTACACTGCCCCTACCGATGAAGCATTGCGCTATGATATAGAAATGATCAAAAAGCTTGGGTTTAACATGAGTCGGAAGCATTTGAAAGTAGAGCCTGAAAGGTGGTATTACTGGGCTGATAAACTTGGCTTGATGGTTTGGCAGGATATGCCATGTATGGCTAATGGTAACCCGCCAGCTGAATTCAATGTATCAACAACCCAGATAAAAGATCAATTTGGTAAAGAGTTAAACGCTATGATAAATTGTCGTTTTAACCACCCTTCCATTGTTATGTGGATTGTTTTTAACGAAGGAATGGGGCTTAAGAAAACTCAAACCTTGGAAATTGATGGTTCAACCAAGGCTTTTATGCGCGATATGGGAGCTATAGCTATTAAAGATACAACCAGGTTGATCAATGTTGAAAGCGGGGCGCCGGGATTGGATTACCAGGGTTGGAACAAATTGGATATCAGCATGGGCGATATTATTGACGCCCATTGTTACGGAACTACAAACTGTCCATCGCCTTTCGGGGAAAGAGCAAGCGTAATTGGTGAATACGGTTATGAAAAATTTCTGAAAGCCTTCCCAAAATATAGCCTCCTGGTAGAAAACCCTGGGATCAGCGGACTTGTATGGACACAGCTTACCGATGTTGAAAACGAAAAGAACGGGCTGATGACATTCAACAGGGACAAATTCACCGAGGATACAGTGCAGGTAGCCGCGCTAAACAGAAAGATGCAATTAAAGATAAACAACGCCCCTTTAGGAAAGGATATCATCAGCTTCAAAACTTTACTGCAGGAATTGATTGACCGTACTGTTATCGCAAGGGCACAGGAAAATCCTTCCCGTTTATGCCAGGCAAGTAGTTATGACCGAAAATCAGTAAATAAAGATGAAGAAGGATGGTTTGCCAACACTGATTTTAGTAATTATATCAGGAAAGAAGTAAATAATGGCAGAGATGAATATGTGGTGATGGATCAGGATGGGCCCGGCGCTGTTACCCGTTTCTGGACTGCGGGATGGATGAACAAACACAATCATCTTCGTTTTTATTTCGATGGCACCGAGATCCCTTTATGGGAAGCTGACAAGGCAGCTAAGTTGATAGGGCAAAATACGGAGATTGGCTACCCTTTGTCCTATCGTTCAGTTGATATTGATTCGGTTACTTATGGGGGTCAGCCTGGACATAACTTATACGCCCCGTTGCCCTTCAAAAAACATTTGAAAATTACATCCGACCTGCTACAAGTTGACTGGCTGACAGGGTTCTGGTATCAGGTCAATTATCGTTTGTATAATAAAGACGTGCCTGTTGAAAGTTTTACGAAATCAACTATCCCCGAGAACAAAAAGGAACTGATGCAAGTCAACGACATACTAAAATCCTATATGAAACTTACGCCTGGCGAGGTTCGCGTCCCGGGAGAGAAAGACAAACTTACATTTGATTATTCGATCGGGCCCCGGGGTACAAAATCATTTATTATCGACAACCCCGGTTCGATAAGACGAATTTTAATTTCACTCAGAGCCGGGAACATGGATGAAGCGATGAGAAATACCTGGATTAGTATAACGTTCGACAACATCACGACAGTTGAAGTTCCTGTTGGTTTTTTCTTTGGTTGTGGCGACCAGATTGTTGAAGTCTCAGACTGGTTTCGAAAAACTGATAAAGAAGGCAATATGGCTTGCTTTTGGGTAATGCCTTATCTAAAATCTGCTGTTATTCATTTGACAAATAAAGGTGAAGAAACAATATCGGGACGGGCAGAGATTGCCGTTGGCGACTGGGTTTGGAATAGCCGGTCGATGTACTTCCATGCGGCTTTCAAACGATTGGAGGAAATGCCTGCAAAAGCTACAAAGGACTTCAATTATATTAATATTGAAAATCAAGCAGGGATTTATGCCGGCGATGTTTTACAGGTGGAAAAATGGTTTAGTGGCTGGTGGGGTGAAGGTGATGAAAAAATATACATCGACGGCAGTACGTTCCCCGATCACTTTGGCACCGGAACGGAAGACTATTATGGCTATGCCTGGGGCCACCCGGAGACCTTTAACCAAATATTCACTAATCAGCCCATAGGACAAGCACAATCGCAGAAAGGTGGCATTACAGTTAACTCAAGGGTCCGTAGTCTGGATGCAATCCCTTTTAACAAATCATTTCGCTTTGATATGGAATCGTGGCAAACGTTTGGTGGATCAGTGAAATATACAGTGGCCTGTTTTTGGTATGGCCAGTCTAAATAGTTAATAATAATCCGTTTGGATAGGTTAATAAACCTAAACCAGTTTATATGAAAACAACATTATTTGTGACCTGTTTTATGCTGGTATTGTCCTTGACCGGGCAAAACCAGTTTCCTTTATTTGACAAAGAAAAAGCCGTTTACGGGCAGGACTGGTTACTGGAGAAGGGTGCCACCCCGTCAACTTTGTACAGTACCCCGGAAGGCTACCTGGTATTATCGAACGGGCTGGTGAGCCGCACCTTTTCCGTAAAGCCCAACGGGGCAACCATAGGACTGGAACACCTGCCAACGGGTGAATCATTCCTTCGTTCAGTACGCCCCGAGGCCGAGGTCCAGATTGACGGGATAACCTTTCAGGTGGGTGGTTTGACCGGCCAGTCCATCCATAATTTTCTGCTCTCGGAGTGGCTTTCTGATATGAAAGCCGACCATGCCTCGTTTAAGCTGACCGGTTACAAGGTTGGGAACACAAAAGAACGTTTCCCCTGGAAAAAGAGGGCGGAATGGATGCCGAAAGATATGCCCTGGCCTGCCCCTGGGAAAGAACTGATTTTCACCTACCGGCTGGATCAGGATGCCTTGCATGCCATTGAGAAAACAGTATCCCAAAAGCCGGGCCCTGCTGTCGATAAAGATTATCTCAAAGATATTGCCATTTTGGTTCATTATGAGCTGTACGACGGCCTCCCGGTATTCTGCAAGTGGTTCACGGTGGAGAACAAATCTGTCCGCCCCATTGTGGTGAATACCTTCAAGAGCGAGATTTTGGCAGCCACAGAGCCGGAGAGCCATGTGGATGCCGTATACAACTGGGTGCTTCCCAATATAACGATAGAGACCGACTACACCTTCGGTGGAATGACTTTTGAGTCTTCTTCAAAATCAAGTTTTTCGTGGAACACTGATCCGCGTTACTTAACACAGGTCAGCTATGAGCGGCAAACCCGCTGTTTGCTGGAAGTTTCTCCCAAATACGGACCGCAGCAACATGTGACACCGGGCGAAACTTTTTCGTCGTTCCGTACCTGGGAATTGTTGCACGACAGTTGGGACCGTGAGCGCAAAGGATTGGAACACCGGCGGATGTTACGTGCGATGGCCCCGTGGGCGACAGAGAACCCTGTACTGATGCATGTCCGCAGCGCCGACAGCGAAGCGGTAAAAAAGGCGATCGACCAGTGTGCTGAAGTGGGGTTCGAGATGGTGATCATGACCTTCGGGAGCGGCTTTAATCTCGAGGATACCAGCGAACAGAACCTGGCCCGGATGAAGGAACTGGGCGAATATGCCCATTCGAAAGGAATCGCCCTGGGCGGTTACTCGCTGCTGGCAAGCCGGTATGTTGGCGGTGGTAACGATGTTGTAATGCCCGAAGGGATGAAGCCCCAATTTGGCAACTCGCCATGTTTGGAGAGCAAGTGGGGCCGCGACTATTTCGACAAGCTGTACAATTTTTATGAAAAGACGGGGATGGACATACTGGAGCATGACGGGTCGTACCCCGGCGATGTTTGCGCCTCGGCCAACCACCCGGGGCACTGGGGTCTGGCCGATTCGCAATGGCTTCAGTATAAAAAGATAAGCGACTTTTACAAGTGGTGCCGATCAAAAGGCATCTACCTGAATGTGCCGGATTACTATTACCTGGCAGGGAGCAACAAATCGGGGATGGGCTACCGTGAAACGAACTGGTCGTTGCCTCGGGCGCAGCAGGAAGTGATCGAACGGCAGAATATTTTTGATGGCACCTGGAAGAAAACCCCTTCGATGGGCTGGATGTTCGTGCCGCTGGTGGAATACCAGGGCGGTGGCGAAGATGCAACCATCGAGCCATTGAAAGAACATTTACCACACTACGGTCAGCGTCTGGCCAACCTGTTCGGAGCGGGAGTACAGGCCTGTTACCGTGGGCCACAACTGTACGACAGTCCCGAGACCAAAGCGCTGGTCAAAAAATGGGTCGGTTTTTACAAGAAATACCGGCAGGTACTCGATGCCGATATCATCCACCTTCGCCGCGCCGATGGCCGCGACTGGGATGGTATCCTGCATGTTAACCCTTCTGGGACAGAAAAAGGTCTATTGATGCTTTACAACCCGTTGGACGAAGTTATTAACCGCGAGTTAAAAGTCCCGGTCTATTATACTGGTCTGCACGAGCGCGTAGTACTTGAAAATGAAACCGGCGCCAAGATAAAGCTGCCTGTCTCGCGCGACTTTTTTATTACAGTTAAAGTTACCATCCCGGCAAAAGGGACAAGCTGGTTCGTGCTTAAATAAATCAACTGTTTTAATCAGACATCCATTTAAAACCATTATAATATGGAGGATCTATCAAGAAGAAAATTTGTTAAGAACAGCATTTCGGCAACCATGTTTTTAGGACTGGCAGGTCGTTTGGATGCAAGCGGACTGTATAGTAACGAAACCGCCAATTCGGTGAAAATTGGTATCGTAGGTACTGGTGGACGTGGCACAAGCCTCATGGTAGATTTACTAAAGATACAAGATGTGGAAATTGTAGCGGTTTGTGACCTTTTTCGTTCCAAAGCCGAAAACGCACTGGCCATTTGTAAAGGAAAAAGAGGACAAAACCCCAGAATATATTATAAGGATAATAATACATGGAAGGAGATGCTCGACCGGGAAAAACTGGCTGTTGATACTTGCCATGTCTGTTATGTGGATAAGCAGCCTTTATGTCTATGGAATGGGCAGTTCTCTTTTAGGGAAGGCCGGACTTATCGTAGGGTGGCCCTTGCTTGTGATCTTATCCATCCTGATCGGCAACCTGTGGGGGATCTACCGGGGCGAATGGGCCTCGGCCACAGCTGATTCCCGAAAAAAGCTGAACACCGGGCTTTGGATACTGCTAATTGCCATTGTTGTTATAGCGTTAAGCAATATTTTCGACTTTATGCCTGCTTGGGGTAAATACTAATAATCTCAAATAATAGGAAAATGAAACGATTGGTTGTGTTTTTATGTTTATTAATTTTTTCAGTCGGCACATTCGCCCAGAAAACCGGATTTTATTTGAGCAAAAGCGGTAAGTGTTTGCTTCCTGCGTTCTACGTGGATGACAAAGCTGTTTTATCTGCTCCTTCCGAAGGCGTTTGGTCGATCGCTACCGCCTGGGACAACAAATGGCCGGCACAATGGCGCCATGCTTCACCTACCCAAATGGAGCAATCGGGCGACTGGCAAATTGTACGAGGAGAAATTGCGCTTCCGAAGGGAGTGATGAAGCTGCGCGATTCCTACCGGGTTGAAAACGGCATGGTGCATTGCATCCGCCGCTTTCAGTGGACAGGGAAAATGGATATCGACTCCTTGACGCTTAGTGTGCGATGGAATGTTCCGGGCAAGGAACTGCAGGCTTTCCTGCCAGGCATTGTTTATTACGGGAACCCTTCCGGGGCAAGGAATACGCCGGACTGCACTGCCAGGTATTCAGGGAAAGACGGCGAAAAAGCTATTTTCGAAGACCACCGTTACCCGATGCCTTTTGCCTGTCTCGAATCGTCCGGCGCCGACAAGTTTGGTGTGGTGATCCACACCGTTCCCAGTCCCTTGCGTGATGCAAAACTGTTCGACCACTGGTGGTCGATGGGCGTGCAGGCCTTTACTGATCATTCGGAGTTGGTACTTTACTCGGGGCCGATAACTTATAATAACCAACCCAGTATTGCCAAAGCCCTGCAATGCGGGAACTTGGAATACAATAATACGTACATCAAAATGAGCCCGGGACAAGTCGTCGAGAAATCGTTTTATCTGGATGCCTTCCCGATTACAACTCAGGGAACCGCTTTCCAAAAGCCTGTTCACGATGCCATTAAAATGTACAAGCCGTTTTATACCGAAGATCTTCCGACATACAAAGAGATACTCGATATGAAGCTGAAGCTGGCCAAAGCCCGCTGGGTAGAAGGCATTGGCTATGCTGGTTTTAATATGTACGACCGGCCTGAAGACCCGGATATCGTGATGGGTTGGTGCGGTCAGGCCGATTCTCCGGGTTTCTCGCTTCAGAACCTGAAAAAGCGTTTCAACAACGATCCGGCCATCGACAAGATGGTTCAGAAATCGCTGGATTTCCTTTCTTCCTGCCCGGTCAGCAATCAGGGGTTTCCTGTTGGCTATAAAGTCAACAATAATACATGGTTTGCCGGTGATCCGGTTTCCGATGGGCAGGGAATGTGCAACATCGCCAAAGCCATCGAGGTTGCGCGAAAAAACAAAAGGTACAACACCGCCAAATGGGAAGAATTTCTGAAGAAAGCCTGCGATGTGGTATCAACACGGATACTTGATGCCGGCTGGTCACCCCGCTCCACAGCCGAGGGTTTTTACATAGCTCCGTTGATCGTGGCCTCCAAACTATTCAGGAATGAAACCTACAAAAAAGCAGCCCTCAAAGCTGCCGATTACTATGCGGCACGCCACCTATCGATGGAGGAACCTTACTGGGGAGGAACTCTCGACGCTTCGGGTGAAGACAAAGAGGGGGCCTGGGCGGCATTTCAGGGATTTCTGAATGTGTACGAAGCTACCAAAGAGGCCAAATATCTTAAGTATGCCAGGCACGCCTGCGATGTCTGCCTTAGTTATGTTGTGGTTTGGGACATCCCGCTTATCCCGGGGCGCATGGCCGACCACATGTTTAAAACCCGCGGATGGACGGTGGTTTCTCCACAAAACCAGCATATCGACATTTACGGAGTTTTTTTCGCGCCCGAAGTTTACCGGATGGGCGAGCTGACCAGGAACGAGGAACTAAAACGCCTGGCCAGGGTAATGTTCCTTACCTGCGGCCAGTTGACCGATCCGTACGGAAGTCAGGGAGAACAACTTCAGCACACCAACTTTGCGCAGGCTGGCGACATGTCGAACGTGTTCCGTTTGCGCGGCGGCTATTCCGAGCACTGGACGGTATTCTGGATTACCGCCCATTTCCTGAATGCCGCCGCACGCTTCGAAGAGATGGGCGTCGAACTTTAAAGCCCGGTATGACCCGGATTGGCAGATGAAGTTCTAACTCTTTCACTGTTTTCAATATGCTGATATGGTTTAACTTATTAACTAACCACATATGAAATCGCCATGATTGTAAAATCGCAAACCGAAATGAATCCGCCAGACTGAAGGAAAAATTGAAAGTAAGAGGAGGAAAAGTTTAAAATGGAAATTTTTCCATTGATTTACAATGATTATTGTATTATGTGCAATCTTCTGTTTTCTGCAATTCCGGCAAATTCGAATACTGAACCAATTATATCTCATAAGAAATTTTTAATTTTGCCTCAAACTAAACCGTAAATGAATACCTTTCCATACATTTGTATTGAAACCTGCATCAGGAAAAAGACTTTAGAGGTATCATTATATACCCCTCAATGAAAACATCCATACTAACTAACATGGTTCAATTTGGAAACAAAGGGTCGTTGGAGAATGATGGGAACCCTCAATTATTCGAAGAACTCTTCCGACAATATTCCAAACCTTTGTTTTATTATGCTGCCAAATTCGTTGATGACGAATCAGCAAAAGACATCGTTCAGGATGTATTCGTAAAGCTTTGGTCCAATCACTCAATTACTGTCAGCCAATCGCTTAATGCCCTTTTGTTTACGATGATCCGGAACAGTTGTCTTCAACACCTCGAGAAGCAGAAAGTCAGAAATAAATATCTCGAATCGACTAAATTGATCCTACAGGAGGAAGAACTGAGTTATTACATGGAAGAGAAATCCAGTTTAATAGAGCAGGAACTGGAAGATAAACTAAATGAAGTTTTAAATGGTTTACCCGACCGTTGCCGGCAAATCTTTTCGTTGAGCAGGTTCGAAAACAAAAAGAACAAGGAGATTGCAGAGGAACTTCATATTACGGTTAAAGCTGTTGAAAAACAAATTACCAGGGCACTTGATACCATCCGAACTGAAATGAAAGATTATCTCCCTTTGCTGATGTTTTTTTCGTCACACCTGTTCAGAAACTGATCAGGTGTTAATTGATAATTGAAATTATCTCCACTCTCCATTTTCTCTCCCCAAAGCATCTTAAGTAATTGGTAATATTTATTGTCGTATTTTTTATAGGCATATTGAATCATCTGCGTTCTTTCGCCGCTAAGCGGCTTTGGGTTTTTCCCTTTTATGCATTTTTTACCATACCTGCGCCGCAACACGGCTTTTGAAAAGCAAAGGTGCGTAGCACCGATAATTTGGTAGAAATAAGAGACAGAGTAAAAATTTTAGCCGCATAGCTGCGACAGAAATGACAAATCGATATGCGTCATTAGATTGTTCGCATAACCTATCTTCTATTTTTATAAAAAAATCTTCCTAAAACAGGTAGGGTTTTTTCATCTCTTCCGATCATAGTGAAGAACAAGTAAAGAAATTCATGCCTGAAATCGATTTCATACTACAAAAATACCTTCAGGGTAAAACATCTGAAGAAGAGAACGTGCAGCTGCATCAATGGCTTCAGCAGTCTCCGGAGAACAAAAACCGGCTGTATGCTGAAAAAGACATCTGGGATACGTTGGGGTTTCATTCCAACCGGAAAAATTATGATATCGATCCTGAATTAGAGTTGCTCAAACACCACATTGAACTGAAACAACCCCGATACTCCATCCCCATCAGGCAGATACTTCAAATGGCCGCCATACTACTGGTCGTTTTTGGATTAGGTTGGGCGAGCCAATTTATTCTTTTTACCAACAATCAACGAACTGCACAAGTGACTATGCAAGAGATTTTTGTGCCAAAAGGACAGGTCAATCAGGTGTTTTTGGCCGATGGAACACGAATCTGGATCAATTCGGAAACGCAACTTATTATCCCTTCAATCTTTACATCGGATGAGCGTGTTGTAAAATTAAGTGGCGAAGCCTTTTTTGAAGTAGCTAAAGATAAAAAACGACCATTTAGGGTAGAAGTGAACGGCCAGCAGGTTGAAGTGTTGGGAACCTCTTTCAATATAAGGGCTTACGATAACTCCAACGAAATTGAAACGACGCTCGAATCAGGTCGGATCCGACTGCATACCGGTAATCAGATAACCTTACTGGAACCGGGTGAGCAAAGCATTTTCGACAAGAAAAACAACCAACTAACCTTTGCAAAAGTCAATCCGATAACTTTCAGTTCGTGGAAAGATGGCAGGTATGAATTTCAGAACAAAGATCTGGTTGAAGTCTTCAAGGTAGTTGAACGTTGGTACGATGTTAAGATTACCGCAGATGAAGCTTACTTTAAGGGGATGCACTTTACAGGGGTGATCAAGCGGAACAAGGATTCCAAATATTTTCTGGAAATGCTTAATCAAGCTATTCCTATTAAATACAAAATCAGTTTAGAAGAAATAAAAATTACGCATAAATAGAATAATCAAAAAAGCGAAACTAATTCAAACTAAAAGAGGGAGGTGACGATGTAGAAAAGAAAAATGATTAAAAAAATAAACGGAGAATGTACCACCATCCTCCGTTCTAATTCAAGTCTTAATAAATTAAAACTTTTTTAAAGCATAACAAAAGTATGAAAAAAAAATTAATTAACGGCATTTCCTATGACCGGGAAATGGTTCATAAAATCTGGATGACTATGCGACTTATCGTATTTCTATTTTTCGTTTCACTCATTCATGTTTCAGCTTCGGTTTATTCCCAAAAAACCAGGTTGAAGATTAAGGCTGAGAACTCAACCTTACTGGAAGTATTTAAAGCTATTCAGACACAATCTGAGTTCGATTTCTTTTACAAGAATGAACAGATCCCGTCCGATACGAGGGTTACAATTGATTATGAAAACGAATCGATCGAAGTAATCCTGGATAATATTCTGAAGGGGACCGGACTTAACTACCATGTGCTCGACAAGGACATTGTAATCAGTTCGAAAGGAACTGCCAACAATGATATCACACAGCAGCAGCAACAAAAAACGGTCACGGGCAAAGTCACAGATCAATCCGGTGCATCACTTCCGGGTGTCTCTGTGGTTGTAAAAGGGACTACATCCGGTGTGATTACAGATACTAACGGAAATTTCTCATTGTTATTGCCTCCTGATGCCAAATCAATTGCCTTCTCATTCGTAGGGATGAAGACACAGGAAATAGTTATTGGAAATCAAACTACGTTCAATGTTTTATTACAGTCAGAAACGATTGGACTTGATGAAGTTGTTGCGGTTGGCTATGGAACACAAAAGCGAAGAGATATTACAGGTTCTGTTTCAAACGTAGATACAAAGAAAATTGAAGATATCTCAGTTGGACAAGTAACGCAAAAGCTTCAGGGACAAATAGCCGGTGTTCAATTAAATCAAAGTACAGGTGTCCCTTGGGAGGAAATGGCTATTCGAATAAGAGGTGCAGCTTCTATCAATGCCGGCAATAATCCGCTATATGTTATTGATGGATTTCCGATAGACGGAGGACTACGAGACATAAATCCAAATGAAATTGAAAGTATTTCTGTGTTGAAGGGTTCTTCAGCATCTTCTCTATATGGATCTAGGGCTGCGAATGGAGTCATATTAATTACTACAAAAAAGGCTAAATCAGGTCAAAATATTATTAAGTTAAGTATAGCAAATGGCATTTCTAAAATCCCTCAGCGTGGTAGATATAAAATGATGAATGCGAAGGAATTTCTTGAAGATAGAAAAGCTTTATGGGAAGATAAAATCCTATATGAAGGATGGACTGGTGGCATTCCAGAAATATACCAGAATCCCGATGCTTGGAAAGGACCTGATACTAATTGGTATGATGAACTTTTACAAACAGGAGAACAACAAAGCTATAATTTGACCTTTTTATCAAATAAAGGAAAATTCAGTTCTGCCACAAATGTTGGTTATTTTAACGAAATGGGTGTTGTAAAAAAAACTGGTTATAAAAGGTACTCTTTGAGAAGTAATAATGATTATGAGGTCAATGAAAATATTAAAGTTGGTTTTAATATTGCTCCTACTTATTCAAAATTCAATGGGCTAGCTACTACTGATGGTTATTATAATTTGGTATACTGTGCAATAATAACTCCTCCTATTTTTTCGCCAAATGATAAAAATCCAGATGGATCGACAAAACTGAGTTTTACAGGTCCAGGGTTATTTACGTTTCCAAATTGGAGAAAAACAATAGAGGATCAGATAACTACTGCTGAAAATTTAAGATTGTTGTCTAATGCATATGGAGAATTACGTTTTCTGAAGTATTTCAATTTTAAAACATCGTTCTCTACCGATTTAAGCGTATTGACCTCAAGATCATTTTTCCCTTCAACCGTAGGATATATTTTCACCCCCCCCCCTCAGGTGGCTAAAGGGAGTTATGCAACACAAAATAGAAAATCATGGCTTTTTGAAAACACGCTAAACTTTGATAAAACCTTTGGGATTAGTCATAATGTAAATGCTCTTTTAGGTTATTCATCTCAGGAATATAAATATGAAGATTGTTCTCTTTCTGGGAATGGATTTCCCGATGATCAAGTCAATTGGTTGGGCGCTGCCTCAAACATCACGTCATGGAGTAACTCGCCGACAGACTGGTCATTGATTTCTATGTTTGGTCGTTTAAATTATAATTTTAAAGAGAAATATTTTGTCTCAGGTTCATTACGTAGAGATGGCTCTTCTCGTTTTGGGTCAAATAGCCGTTGGGGAGTCTTCCCTTCTGTTTCTGCGGGGTGGATTATTTCTGATGAAAATTTTGCAAAAAAAATACCTCTTTTGAGTTTTCTAAAACTTAGATCTGAATATGGAGTTACTGGCAATTTTAATGTTGGTAATTATACCCAATTTGGTAATGTTTCTTCATCCAATTATGTATTTGGGAGTACTTTAGTATCCGGTAGAAGTCAGTCTACAATTGAAAACAGTAAACTAACTTGGGAAACGACAAGTGGAGTAGATATTGGGGTTGATGCTACGTTTTGTGATAATAGAATAGGTTTCACATTTGATTACTATGATAAGAACACTAATAACATGCTATATCAAATTGATGTTCCTTGGGGCTCTGGATATTCTAATATTCAAAGTAACATTGGGAAATTTCATTTTTGGGGAAGTGAATTTACACTAAGTAGTAAAAATCTTGTTCGAAATCTAAAATGGAATAGTGATTTTAATATATCTTTCAATCGGAACAAGGTAATTAAATTAGGTACTAATAATGTGCCAATTGGAGGAATTTATGAAATGGCTGCAAATGTATCAAATATTACAGCAGTAGGACATCCGATTGGACAGCTGTATGGATATGTGTCAGATGGAATATATATGACGCAAGAGGAATTTGATACTCAACCTAAACATTATACATCTAGGGTAGGGACTGCAAGGTTCAAGGATTTGAACAATGATAAAATAATTGATTCAAATGACAGAACATACCTTGGAAATCCAAGTCCAAAATTCAATTTTGGGCTTACAAATAGTTTTTCATATAAGCAATTTGATTTAAATGTCATAGTTTCTGGTGCTTATGGAGGTAAGTTAATGAAAGGATTAAGAGAATGGACTGAAACTCTTGAAGGAATATTTAATGTTGAAAAATATATGAAAGACCGATGGCGTTCACCAGAGAATCCTGGATCTGGAATTATTGGGAGGACATTATCTGGAACAACTGCATTTGCAAGAGTGGTTCAATCAAGGTGGATCGAAGATGCATCCTATTTAACCATAAAAAATATTTCGCTTGGATATAGCCTTACTAAGCTGAAATACATAAACAAAGCGCGAATATATCTTAGTATTCAACAGGCTTTTGTATTCACTAATTATTCCGGTCCCAATCCAGAAGCAACAGTCTATGGGTTGAATGGTTTGAATGAGGGTAATGACGGTTCTTCATATCCTGTACCAAGAAGATTTTCTATCGGAATAGATTTAAATTTCTAACATAATAAAATTGTAGTTATGAACAAGTTATATGTTTTACTAATAACAGCAAGTATCTTTTGGGGATGTTCAGAAAATTTTCTTTCAAGAACTCCAGAAGATTCTCTTACTTCTGGTGATTTTTACAAGACAGCAGAACAGTTGGATCAGGCTTTAATCGGGGCTTATCAGGTACTGCGGCAAACAAAAGGATTTGTTAATGAATACGTAATGAATGAAATGCGTTCTGATAATACTCATTTCGAATATAATAATACTCAGCGTGGAACATATGTTTTAGATATGGAAAAAGCGGATGAATTCTTAGATGATGCGAACAGCCAAATTGTAATAAACGCTTATTATTATGGCTATTTGGGTATCTCGCGAGCAAATAGTGTAATAACAAATGCTGTAAAAGTTGAATTAAGTGATGCTGATTTTGCCAGGATAATGGGACAAGCGAAATTTCTTCGAGCATTATTTTATTACGATCTTGTAAGGTATTTTGGCAGAGTTCCAGTTTACCTTAAACAAGTAACGAGCACAGATGAAGCATATGTTCAAAGATCATCTGTTGAAGAAGTTTATAATACTATTATTGATGATTTAAAAGATGCTGTAATAAAGTTGAATCCTCCCGTTTTTCCTCAGAATGGAAGGGCAAATCAGGCATCAGCAAGAATGCTGCTGGCGGATGTTTATATCGCATTAAAGAAATTTCAATTAGCGGAGAATGAGCTTAGAATTATTTCAAAAATGGGGTATGGTTTACTCCCTAATTATGCTTCTGTTTTTTATTTAACAAATAAAAACAGTGTAGAATCTATTTTTGAAATACAATATTTACAAGGAAATCAGGGACAACAAAGTAACTGGTACCAGTTTCTACCTCTCTCAAATGATCTCAGTAAGATAACCGGAATTACATCAATGAGTGCTGCAGGCGGCGGTGGATGGAATGTACCAACCAAGAAACTGATTGATAGCTATGAACCAAACGATAGTAGACTTGACGCCTCTATTGGGGTTGCTGAGGGATCCGGTGTAGTTGGGAACATGATTATTGAAAACGTTAAAAGCATTGTTAATTACACAACTCCTTTGGGAAAAAGAACATATTTTTTTATTAAGAAATATGTTCAACCGCATCGAGAAGTATATAATTGTGATAATAATTTCCCCGTTTATCGGTATTCAGAAGTATTACTTTCCCTGGCAGAATCATTGAATGAACAAGACAAACAGTCCGAAGCTTTAACATATTTGAATATGGTAAGACAACGAGCAGGATTAGCAAATAAAACTGAAACCAATAAGGTACTGTTGCGCGAAATAATTGCGCATGAAAGACGAATAGAGTTTGCATTTGAAAATAAACGGTGGTTTGATTTATTGAGAACAGGAAAAGCCATTGAGGTAATGAATGAAAACGGTGAATATATTAAAGGAGTACATAGCACTGAAGCATATTTGCCTTCTAACAGTTATAATGTTACCGAACAAAGACTAGTTTTCCCAATTCCTTACCGTGAGATACAAATATCTAAGCTAGAACAAAATCCCGGATATTAAATTAAGTACGAATAGTAACAATAATTTTCGTTGTACAGCGATTTAGGAATCGCTGTACAACGAATAAATTTATGCATATTAATATTATATAAAATAAATCAATGCCATTTCATTTAATTGATTTCGTTCAATTTCGAAATGCATGCATAATTAAGAATTGATTGTCTTAAATATTTAGATCTATGAATAACAAATTTGTATATATAGTTATAATACCGTTATTTATTTCTTTTTTTTTAAAAGCAGAAAACATCAACATCATTCCACAACCACAGAAGGTTGAAATGGGAAAAGGATCATTTGTCCTGAATGGAAAGATAGCGGTTATATACAATGATGAGCAGTTGAAATTTCTGGCTGATTATACCTCGGCCACGATAAGAACACTTAACAATCTGCAATTATTAGTTAAAAGTCAGAACGGGACAGAGTCAAAATCTAAATCAATCAATTTGATACTTGATCCCAAATTAAACACAGCCAGAGAAGGGTATATACTAACCGTTTCACAGCAGGCAATAAGTGTTAAGGCTGGTACTTCCCAAGGTCTGTTTTACGGGGTACAAAGTTTGTTACAACTCATTCCAATCAATTCTGACCGGAAGATTCCAGCCCTTGAGATTAAAGACGAACCGCGTTTTTCATGGCGCGGATTATTACTTGATGTGAGCAGGCATTTTTTTACCATAGATGAAGTGAAACGTCTTATCGACCAGATGGTAATCTACAAGTTCAACATCCTGCAACTTCATTTATCAGATGATCAGGGCTGGAGAGTAGAAATTAAGAATTTGCCCGGGCTTACCAAAACTGGCGCATGGAGGGTGCCTCGTACAGGTTTGTGGTGGCAAAGAGATTGTCCGAAAGAAGGGGAACCAGCCACATATGGTGGATTTTATACACAGGAAGAAATAAAGGATATGGTTGATTATGCCGCGAAACGTCATGTAAATATCCTGCCCGAAATTGATGTTCCTGGACATAGTTTAGCTGCAATTGCTTCATACCCCTTTTTGTCTTGTACCGGAAAGCCTTATAAAGTAAATCCAGGTTGCATTTTTTATGATATAGACGATAATGCACTTTGTGCCGGTAAAGAATCGACTTTTGAGTTTTTAGATAAAGTTTTTACTGAAGTAGCCAGGTTATTCCCATTTGAATACATCCATATTGGAGGTGATGAGTGTAATAAAAACTTCTGGGATAAATGTGAAAATTGTCAGGCCAGGAAGAGAGATAACAATTTGAAAAATTTGAGTGAACTGCAAAGTTACTTCATTAAACGCGTAGAAAAAATATTACAGCAAAAAGGGAAAAAATTGATGGGCTGGGACGAGATACTGGAAGGAGGATTGGCCCCCAATGCTGATGTAATGAGCTGGCGCGGAATGGAAGGGGGTATTGCAGCCGCAAAGGCAAAACATCGTGTGGTGATGAGCCCTTTTGATTATACCTACCTCGACCTTTTTCAGGGCGATCCGGCCATTGAACCACCAACTTACAGCATGTTGCGCATGAATAGGATTTATTCTTTTGAACCTCTGCCAGAGAACGTAGATTCCACATATATAATGGGGGGACAAGGGAACCTTTGGACTGAAAGTGTACCGACATTCCGTCAGGCAGAATACATGTTCTGGCCCCGTTCATTTGCTTTGGCAGAAGTACTATGGTCGCCAAAATCTGCCAGATACTGGAATGGTTTTGTCAGCCGTACTGAAGCGCATCTGCAGCGATTTGATAAAGCAGATATCAATTATGCCCGCAGTTTTTATGATGCAATTATCACCCCTTCAAAGGATGAGAAAGGTGATTTACTTATACAGTTAAGTGCAGAGATTGAGGAGCTTGAAATGTACTATTCATTCGACAACACCTATCCTGACCATCATAGTTCTCTGTACAAAAAAGAGGAAAAGTTGGCAATTCCAACGGATGCAGAAACTTTCCGCGTTGTCACATACAAAGTTGGAAAACCTATTGGAAGGATCATAACTGTTCCAATTGCAGATTTAATAAAGCGAATCAGATAAATACCAACAGAGTTTGAAACATAATAGGCCATAGAATTACAAGGTCAATGTTCCGGATGAATCTACAATGCGTATTCTTTGTGCTTTTGTTCGCAAGAGGGGCAAGGATTTTAAAAGTTCAACGGATATGGTTGGGTAGTTTATTACAGATAACTAATTGCAATTTTGGGATCGAAAACTATTAAATAAATTTTTAACATAATGAAATATGAATTCAAGAGAACGTGTTTTAGGAGCCTTTAATCGTACAGGTTTCGACCGGATTCCTGTTAAACATGAAGGTACTCCCGAAATTAATCAAATGATCATGGATCATTTCGGATTGACAAATATAGAGCAATTGCTTCGCGTTGTGGGCGACGACTTTAGGTATATTAATCCGGTTTACGTTGGTCCTGAATTGAAAAAATTTCCGGATGGAAGTATTGAAGGATATTGGGGAGAGCGATACAAATATGCCGAGTTCGATGGTGGGAAATACCTTGAATCCAGCTATCTTCCGTTTGCTAATGTCTTTTCGTTAGATGATCTTGACCGATCACATTTCCCAAAGGCTGATTGGTTCGATTATTCTACCATCAAACAACAGTGTTGTATACTGTCCAATCAGGGTTTTGCTATTTGCTTCGGTACTGCAGGCGATATGGATTTTATCAATAGTATAGCACGGGCAAGGGGAACCGAGCAGGTCCTGATTGACTTAATAACTGAAGACCCTGTTTATCTCGAAATAATGGATGCCCGTTTTCAGTTTTATTATGAAATGCACGAAAAGGTGCTTAAGGCCGCTGAAGGGCTGATTGATTTTACCCATATTGGAGAGGATTTGGGGACCCAGAATTCACAAGTAATAGATTATGACATTTTTGACAAACATTTTGCCCATAAGTTTAAAAAGTATTTTGAAATGGTTCATAGAAATGGAGCACGTACCATGATGCATATGTGCGGTTTTGTTAAGGCTTTCCTGCCACGTCTGATTGAACTCGGTCTTGATGTTTACGATGTCGTTCAGCCAACTACTCCGGAAATGGATATTGCTGTTTTAAAAAATGACTTTGGAGATGTTCTCACCTTTTGTGGCAGCGTTTGTGTTCAAAGTACATTGGCTTTTGGAAATGTGGATGATGTGGTTAAAGAAGTGGAACGACGGAAAAGGCTTTTTTCTTCGGGAGGACTTTTTTTGGGACCTTCGCATGCTATTCAAGTAGGGACTCCCATTGAGAATATCATTGCATTATATCAGACGGCAGGAAGCTTAACTGAAGAAATTGATGAGTCAATCCGTTCGATTGAAAAAGGTGAACATGCAGAAGAGATAAATATGTCGAAACTTTTTTGAGATAGAAATTTCTGTTGAAACCTCTTTCAGGATGACCAATGCAGATACAGATTCTTATGTTATATAACACAGAACTAAATAAGATTAAAATGAGAATAATTAGTAGTGCTAAATTCTATATTGCATTGATTATCTATTTGATGATATCTTGTTTTGCTTATTCACAAAGCAATTATCCTCAAGGTGCAATCACTAAATTTGATCAACTTCAAAAGGAATTTCAAAAACCATCAAAAGAGTACGGGACAATTCCGTTTTTTGTTTTGAATGGTGATATTACCAAAGAAGGGATTGATGAAAGGATGCAAGATTTAAAAGATAATGGATGTGGTGGTGTAATTGTGCATCCCCGACCTGGTCTGATAACAGAATATCTTTCGGATAAGTGGTTCGAGATATTTCGCTACACAGTGGATAAAGGGAAGGAACTCAATATGGAAGTTTGGATCTATGACGAGAATTCCTATCCCAGCGGTTTTGCCGGAGGCCATGTGCCCGCCCAGATGCCAGAATCATATAGTCAGGGGCAAGGCCTGGAACCGAAAGATACAACAGCTATTCCTTCAGATTATTCAAAATACTTCCTGATTTTGAAGAATGAAAATGGCAAATACACTGATATAACTTCTTTGGCTAAAAATGAGTTAGGAAAAAAAGGTGATTACACATTGATTTATAAAACATATTATAACAAATCGGGCTGGTTTGGAGGTTTTTCTTATGTCGATCTGCTTTATCCCGGAGTAACTCAAAAATTCCTTGAGGTAACAATGCCCGGTTATCAGAAAGTTGCCGGGAAAGAATTTGGGAAAACTGTACAAGGAGTTTTTACAGATGAACCGGAAATAAGTTCTCCTGGCGGGATTCGTTGGACCCCAGATATTTTTGATGTATTTCGGGAACAATGGGGATATGATTTGGTGGTTAACCTTCCTTCCTTATGGAAAGAAGTTGGGGAATGGAAGAAAGTACGTCACAATTATACCCAGACACTTTTAAAACTCTTTATAGAACGATGGTCAAAACCTGCCAGCGAATATTATGAAAAGAACGGACTGAAATTTACAGGGCATTATTGGGAACATGGATGGCCTTCCATACTATTGGGAGGCGATAATATGGCCATGTACGCCTATCATCAGGTACCGGGAATTGACATGTTAAGCAATAAGTTTGATGAAGAGTCCCCAAATGCCCAGTTTGGGAATATACGTTCTGTAAAAGAGCTGGCCAGTGTGGCCAATCAGTTCGGCCGTAATCGTACTCTGAGCGAGACATACGGAGGGGCTGGATGGGAAATCACATTTAAAGAGTTGAAACGGCTTGGCGATTGGGAATATGCATTAGGTGTCAACACAATGAACTTGTGCCTCTCATTTTATACGATTGCCGGTGCAAGGAAATATGATTATCCCCCTTCATTTTCGTATCACAACCCATGGTGGAAGAGCTATAAGTATTTGAATAACTATTATGCCCGTTTATCAATGACCCTTTCTTCAGGGAAACAGGAAAATAATATTCTTATTTTAGAACCGACTACTACAGCCTGGTTATATGATTCTTATATCAATGGCGGTTGCAAAACAGCTTTAAATGATATTGGAAATTTATTTCAAAAGTTTGTGACTACTCTTGAAAAAAATCAGGTGGAATATGATTTGGGATCTGAAAATATTATAAATACTAATGGAAAGTTGGGTAAAAGCGGATTAATTGTTGGTGAGAGAACTTACACTCAGGTGGTGCTTCCACCGATGGTAGAAACGCTTGATTATACAACATTCCAACTAATCAAACAATTTGTCAACAACGGTGGCAAGCTGATCACCTTCTCGTCTCCAACGTTGATTAATGGGGGTCCAAATAAAGAGGTTTTAGCATTTTTTAGTCAAAAAAAACCAAATATAATACATGTGAATGAACTTAATAACATTACAATTAAGGCCTATTTTCAGAGTACTGATTTCAAATTTGAAAATGTGAATGGTGGAAATTTATTTCACAATAGAAGACAGACAGAGGATGGACAAATCATTTTTATGGCCAACTCAGACCTTAAAAGTGCAACAAACGGTTTGTTAACTGTGTTTGGGGAAGATGCTGTTCTGTTAAATGCTTTTACCGGAGAGATTATTGATTATCCGGAGATTAAAGATGATGGAAGAATAAGGATTTCATTCTCATTATCGCCAGCAGAAAGTTTGCTGCTCTATATTTCTAATAAAAAGTTAACGGGATATGATCAACCAAAACAAGACCTAAATCTCGACCCTGTAGAAGCGAAAACAGGAATTATGGTAAAACGAGACGATCCGAATGTTTTACCCATTGACTTTTGTGACTTAGAGACCGGCGGAAAAACAATAAAAGATATTCACGTTAGTGAGGCATCACAAAAAGGTTTTACTGAAAATGGTTTCCGTGGGGGTAATCCTTGGAACCATTCAGTTCAATACAAAACATCAATAACCGATCATAAATTTGATAAAAACAGTGGATTTATAGCATCCTATAAATTTATAGTAAACAGCAAATTTGATTTTTCGGCTATTAAAGCGACTATTGAAAGACCTGAATTATTTACAGTGTCAATAAATGAACACATTATTAAAGCCAATTCTGGAGAATGGTGGTTGGATCGATCTTTTGGCGTATATTCAATTGGCTCTTGGGTAAGGATTGGTGAGAATATCATTTCTATTAAGTGTGCTCCAATGAATATAAACGCGGAAATTGAGCCGGTTTATGTTTTAGGTAATTTTTCTGTTGAACCTGGAGATAAAAGTTGGAAAATTGATAAGCCCAGGAAGAGTTTGACTCTTGGAAGTTGGAAAGAGCAAGGACTTCCTTTTTATTCATGGGATGTATCATATACAAAGGAATTCAAAATTCTAAAAAAGACTTCTTATTATGAAATAGGTTTGGAAAATTGGAAAGGTACAGTTGCTGAGCTGTATATTAATAGAAAGCCTGCAGGAACATTTGTGCTTCCAACCGATAAAATTAATGTAACTGATTTCATCATTGAAGGGACAAATAGCATAGAAGTGAAAGTTACTGGAAGCCTAAAAAATCTTCTAGGGCCTCATCATAACAATCCAGGTCAGGGATTTGTGGGGCCGGGAAATTGGCAGAATATTCAAAAACATCCATCAGCGGGAGATTATCAATTATTAGATTATGGGTTACTTGATGATTTTAATCTTTGGAATTACTAATTATAAGTAAATCAAACATTCAGACTATGAAAAACTTATTGTTGCTCTTAGTTATTGTGCTAATAAATAGGGGTTTATATTCTTCTGATGTTTATGCTGCACCAATTAAGTCTTGCATAGAAAAAGAAATAGCTCCCGTTTCCCTTAATATTTTTGTTGCAGAAAAACAACATAAAGCTCATTTTCTTAATGAACTGAAGCTGGGGAAAAAGATAACCATCGTAACCATGGGGACGAGCCTTACCGGGGGCGCTTACCGTTGGCCGGACATTATGATGGATGATTGGCTGAATAAAGAATATCCGGGTCAGGTTACCTTGTTTAATGAAGCTGTTGGCGCTTCGTCGTCCAGTGTCGGGCCAGATGGAAACAACAATTTATCGGGGTTGGGTAAATTGCCAGTTGTGATAAGCCATAATCCGGATGTTGTTTTTATCGAGTTTGCAATAAACGATGCTTATTTACCTTACCATATTTCTCTGGCTGATTCTAAAAAAAATCTGGAAAAAATAATTAGCTCCATTCTTAAAGCAAATCCAGGAACGGAAATTATCCTTGCAACAATGAACTCCTGTAAAGATACACCTACGGTGATGGATGCAAATTCCTCTCGTCCCAACCTTAATCGTTATTATCAAGGTTACCGGAAGGTTGCAGAAGCACACAATTTTATTATTCTGGATTTTTATCCTGTTTGGCTCAATCTAATGCAAAACGACCCAGCCCGGTTCGATCGGTTTGCACCCGATGGGATACACCCTTCGCTGGAGGGCTACCGGTCTGTTCTCCTACCTCTCTTGCGTAAGGTACTTGATAGTGACATTAGTGATTGATCATTGTTTGGAGAAAAACAGTAAAAACCTGAATCAGATTAAATATCCAATGAATAAAAAATCATTCAAAAAACAGGTATTGTCTCTGTTGGTTTCCTGGGTGCTGGTTGTCCAAATACCATCGTTTGCCCAGAACTACAACTCGAAATCGACTTTACCAACAGTCAAAATAACAACCGAAAAAGATGTAACGGCAGAAAATCACGATAAATGGAAAAATCTTGAAAATGTGATTGTTGTGTATAAGACACATTTCGATATTGGCTATTCCGAGACCGTTCAACAGGTAGTTCACGATTACCGTACATCGATGTGCGATAGAGTTTTGGATGCTATTGACAAAAACAGTACTCAGCCTAAAGACAAGCAGTTCATCTGGACCATATCGGGCTGGCCGATGAAACAAATCCTCTGGGAAGGACAATCGCCGGAACGTAAGCAGAAAATCGAGCAGGCTATCCGCGATGGAAACCTTGCCATTCATGCTTTCCCGTTTACCATGGAAACCGAAACTTCAGATCCCGAAGACCTGGTTCGCGGCCTTAATATCTCATCAACGCTTGCGCGCAAGTATGGACTACCCCTTTCAATTAGTGCCAAAATGAGCGATGTTCCCGGACATCCGTGGATTATCCCTACACTATTCACCCATGCGGGGATTAAGTTTTACCACATGGGAGGCCCGGTTGTGAATAAGGAACTTGGTTTGCCTCCTTTTTTCTGGTGGGAAGGTCCTGATGGTTCAAGGTTACTTACCCTTTACAACAATGGCTACGGCAGCGACCCGCTTCCTTCTGCCAACTGGCCCTATAAAACCTGGATATACATCAATATGACCGGTGATAACCAGGGGCCGCCCAGTCCGGAGATCGTGTCAAAAGATCTCGAATTCTACAAAAGCCGTGGAATAAATGCCAAAGTTGGTAAGATGGATGATTTTGCCGAAATGGTACTGAAAGAGGATTTGAGCAAATTGCCGATTGTGCGTACCGATATTGGTGATGTTTGGATTCAGGGGAGCATGAGCATGCCTGGTGCTAGCAAACTGGCCCAGAACATCAGGCCTGACATTGGTGGATTGGACAAATTAGCCACTCTGGAGAAAGTATGGGGAATTTACAGCCCAGACTTACGGGAAACAATCAGCGAAGCCTACGAACAAAGCCTGCTTTACAGCGAACATACCTGCGGGCTTGCCAACCAGCATTATATTAAAGTTCCTTTCGGAAAAGAGTGGCAGGAACTTTGGGAACAGGGTTTGCCTGCGCAATATCGGCTAATGGAAGGGTCGTGGAGAGATAAAGCGGGTTATATCAGTCATGTTCAGGATTTGGTTAACGTGCCCTACAAGGATGCCGTGGCATCGCTAGCCGACAATGTTAAGGTTGATGGGAACCGCATTGTGGTGTACAACCCGCTTCCATGGAAACGAGATGGAGAGATTGAGTTGGATACACGCTTGATTTTCGGTAATGATTTTGTTTCGCTCAAACCGGTTGATGGAGGTCCGGCGATTGCTGTTTCGCACGAATACCCTGGAATTGAGAACAAAGCCCCGATGTCACGGTTTGTGGCAAAAGACATACCGGCCATGGGTTATCGCACGTACATTGCATCCGACGAAAAAGTGGAAATCCCCGAATTGAGTGTTAATAAGAATTCAGGTATTATTGAAAGCCCGTTTTTTAAAGCAACAATTGATGCCAAACAAGGTAAAATAGCCAGCCTAATTGACAAAAGGACCGGGAAAGAATTGGCGGATGCCAACGCGCCTCAGTGTTTTGGCCAGTATTTTTACGAAAGGTTTGGGTACAAGCAAATTTCCGAATGGATTGATAAGTCGCTCTATCCCCAGTACCAGGCTCACAAATTTCTCTTTGCAGCCTACGATATGCCCAGGGACGGAACCTATAATTCAGCCCTTCCCCGGGAAATGTCCCTAAAGGTTGAGCAGTCGGCCATTGATGTAAAAGCGGTGATGACCGGAACAATCCCGGGCCCAGGGCAACCACAAAAAGTTTCAATCACGTTGGTCCTTTCCGGGGTGAATCCGACAGTCGACATCGAAGTAAGCTGGCAGAAACAACCGGACACATGGCCCGAAGCAGCATGGATATGTCTTCCGTTTAAATGTGACAATCCCAAATTCCGGCTTGGCCGACTGGGTGCTGACGCTGATCCGGTGAAAGATATGATTACCGATAACGCCAATTATCACCTGTGGTGGGTCAATAACGGGGTTGCTGTTTATAATGGGAATACCGGTGAAGGAGTAGGCATTTGTTCTCCGGATGCACCGGTGGTAAGCCTGGGAGAACCGGGCGAATATAAATTTGATAAACGCTATGAACCCACCAGGCCGTATGTCTATCTGAATCTGTACAACAACCAGTGGCGAACCAATTTCCCTGCCTGGATTGGTAACGGGCAACGCATGAGTGCGCGGGTACTTATCTGGACGTTTGACAAATTTGCCACCGAAAGTTCGCTTTATTCACCGGCGATGGAAACGCGGGTCCCCTTGCAGGTGGCCTGTTCAAAAGTGAAAAACGGCAGGCTTCCTGTTACCCGGCAAGGTATTTCGCTTTCGCGTAAAGGTATTGCTGTTACTGCTTTTGGCCCGAACCCTGATGGTGAAGGAACAGTCCTGCGGGTATGGGAACAATCTGGGAATTCAGGCCCCTGCACCTTAAAACTTCCGGAAGGGATAAAAATAATAACTGTTCAACCGGTCGATTTACGGGGAAGGATAAAGGGAAAACCAATCAAAGTAATGAATGATGAATTTACGTTTGATCTTAAAAGTTATGCTCCCGCTTCGTTTTTGCTTGATCTAAAATAATTAAAAAGTAATTGTCAATGAAGAATAATCTGTTCCTTTTACTGCTACCTCTGATTGTTATTACCCTTATAGGACGCGATTTTAAAGCTTGTGGAAATAAAACGCCTGTCGGTTACCTGGAGGGGGCAACATCAATGGCTCCTGACGTTGATGCTTTTTTTCCTCTTTTACAAAAATCACCTTCAAAAGCGGAAGATGCTAAAGGAAACATACTACCGGACAATCTCCTTCTCTTAGACAAGCAATGGAATGGAAACATTTGCAAGACTACCGTAAAAAACATCGGAAACGTTCCGCTATATCCCTCCAATATTATTCTTTTTGATCTGTCTGATCATGGATTGAACCCGGAAAGTACTGTATACGGTGATGGTTTTCAGATGCTTCACCAGAACGGTGGAACACTGGCAAAATTGGAAAATATTGGAGCTTACGCCGACAATAAACATTATAACATCCCTGACCCACATGGGTTGCCCACCGCCTATGGAGTGTTGTGTGTCAGTATCAGACCCGATAAACATCTTTTACTGGGATTCACTTCCTGTCGCCGTTTTATTGGCCGTATTAGTTATGATGCAAGACAATTACAGATTTCTATCGATGCAGAAGAGCTGGAGATAAAGCCCGGAGAAACATGGGTTTTGGAAGATTTTATGGTGCTTGAAGGTAAAGATCGAGGATTGTTGTTTGATCAGTTAGCCATCGAAATTGCAAAAAAACATCCTCAACGGAAGATTTCGAGAATACCTACAGGTTGGTGTTCGTGGTATTGTTATGGTCCTGTAGTAACTCATCGCATCATAGAAGAAAACCTGAACGGCTTATCCAAGGTGCTCCCTGAATTAAAATACATTCAGCTTGATGATGGGTATCAGCCAGCAATGGGCGATTGGTTAGACGACAATCCTACTTACGGGAATCTGCAGAAGACTCTTTCAGCTATTCGGGCCAAGGGATTTGAACCAGCCATCTGGGTTGCTCCATTTATTGCAGAGAAGAATTCACGGATTTTTAAAGAACATCCCGACTGGTTTGTAAAAGATGTTGACGGTATGCCACTGAATTCTTCGAAGATCGGTTTTGGAGGCTGGCGTTGTGGCCCCTGGTATGTACTTGACGGTACGCATCCTGAAGTGCAGAAGTATTTGCAGCATATCTTCCGCGAGATGCGCGAAAAATGGGGAGTCAACTATTTTAAACTTGATGCCAACTACTGGGGAGCAATACATGGTGGTATCCATTATGACAAAAAAGCGACAAGGATAGAAGCCTATCGGCGCGGAATGGAAGCAGTACTAAAGGGATGTGACGTTAACTCTGTCATAGTTGGTTGCAATGCCCCTATCTGGCCCTCATTAGGATTGGTGACAGCCATGCGTACCAGCGGAGATATCATTCGCGACTGGTCTGTTATTCGGGAAACAGCTTATGAGAATCTCTGCCGCGCCTGGCAAAACGGTAAGCTCTGGAGTTCAGACCCTGACTGTGTATTGCTGACTAACGACACTATTTTTAGTGGCAGTAAGGCGATTACATCTAACGAATGGATTTTTCATGCCACGGCTCTCCATGCGGTGGGTGGATTGATCCTCAGCGGAGATAAAGCTTCAAAACTAAAGGAGAATGAAATCACGATCCTGAAAAAACTGCTTCAGCCATCTGGTCGGGGAGCCCATTTTTTTGATGCTAAAATGGAAACCGCTGTCACCAACTTAGACGACTTACAATATTTATATTTCTTCAACTGGAGTGATACTGCAATATCCAATTTGACCGTCAAATTGCAAAAAAAATCTGTACTGACTAATTTCTGGACGGATGAAAAACTGGGTGTTTTTGAAGGTACATATACCGTCAAAAACTTGCTACCCCATAAGGCAATATTGATTGTCGCAGAGAAAGTAAAGATTTTACAAAAACAAAAACAAGAAAAATAAGAATGATGAGAAAAATATTAGGTGTATTGGCGGTTGTTATCCTGCTACCAGAATTTACAAAAGCGCAGAAATCTGAAGAACGAACCCAATGGTTTCGCGAGGCAAAGTTTGGGATGTTCATCCATTGGGGGGTATATGCCAAAGCTGCCGGTCAATGGGATGGGAAAAATTATTATGGTATTGGCGAATGGATCATGTACCGGGCCAAAATAAAAACTACCGAATATGAAAAACTGGCCGGAAGGTTTAACCCGGTGAAGTTTAATGCTGAAGAGTGGGTACAGGTGGCCAAAGATGCCGGAATGAAATATATAGTGATTACGGCCAAACACCACGACGGTTTTGCCATGTTCGATTCAAAAGCGTCGGATTACAATATCGTGAAGGCAACCTCTTTTAAACGCGATCCATTAAAAGAACTGGCTGAAGCTTGCCGCAAAGCGGGCATCCGCTTAGGCTTTTATTACAGTCAGTTTCAGGACTGGCACGAACCGGGCGGGGCTGGAAACGACTGGGAATTTAAACACAAGCCGGGCGATTTTGACAAATATTTTGAAACCAAGTGCAAACCACAGGTAAAAGAGTTGCTAACCAATTATGGGCCACTGGGGCTCATCTGGTTCGATACCCCGGGAGATATGAAAAAGGAGCAATCGATGGAATTGGTTGAACTGGTCCATAAATATCAACCCGGATGCTTGGTAAGCAGCCGTGTTGGGAACGATGTTGGCGATTATCTTGATTTTGGTGATGGTGAAATGCCTACCAGAAAAGTAGATAAAGCCTGGGAGGCCCTGTTTACCCACAATGATAGCTGGGGTTATTCAGTATTGGACCATAACTGGAAAAGTACCGAAGAAATCGTTCACATGCTATCAGAAACCAATGGCAAAGGGGGAAATTTTTTGCTCAATGTGGGGCCGAAGAGTGATGGCACCATGCCTCAGGAAAGTGTTGATGTATTTCGCCGCACAGGCCAGTGGATTGAGAAAAACAAAGCGGCGGTTTATGCTACCAACTATTCGCCTTTCCCTGAGTTGGCCTGGGGTACGAGTACATCCAAACCCGGGGAACTTTTCCTGCATGTTCATAAATGGCCGGAAGGAGAGTTGCTTCGCGTTCCCGGGATATATACTCAAATTAAGGATGTCAGTTTTCTCGAATCCAAAGAGAATTTACGCTATGAAATGGATGGGAACGACCTATTGATCCATCTGCCATGCCGTATGCCCGATTCGCTGAATACAATTATCCGGTTGACTTATAACGGAGAACTTAGGATTGACTCTATACAACATCTTTTGGCTGGTTATTCGAATCAATTATTGCCTGTAAATGCCGAGAGGAAAGGTCAAGTCCTTTTGAAACAGTACATGTTTATGGAAGAGTTTGGCGACTGGAAACATGCTGAAGTATTGGAGGGTTGGACCGGTGAAGCCGATCAGGCAGTATGGACATTTAAGGTTGAAAAAGCAGGTGAATACCGTATTTCGCTGGAGTATTCTTACCCGCTGGATGCTCCCCTGAGGGAAGGGATTATAACAGTAGCCGGGCAAAAATTACAATTCGAGACCTTGCTAACAGGAACAAGGCCGGAAGACTTTTATAAACAAGATGTCGGGGTTATTTCATTCCCTTCACCCGGAGAATATAAGCTCGCGATAAAACCTTGTGTATCCGGTGATAAGTTTATAAAACTGAAAAAGATAACTATACACGACTTTTATTGAATAGTAATTTGATGATGGAGCTAATAAAAATCAAAACAAATAGATAGCATGAAAAAGCAAATCTTATTAATAGTCGCCATTGGTTTACTGTTTGAAAGCCAGGCCATAGTTGCACAGGAAACAAAATTGAATACCAAATATATAACTATAAGTATTAACAAGAGTGGTTATATCAAAAGTATTAAAGATAAAATCACAAAAAAGGAGTATTGCCCGGCCAACGATTCATCGGCTATACTAAGTCTGTACAAGGACAAAGCATACATTTTGCCCGTCTCTGTAAAGTTTGATAGCCCAAAAAGCCAAATGGTTTTATTCTATCCGAATGGTTCGGTTGCTACGGTAAGAGCTGAGCAAAAGGGTAAATATTTACGTTTTCAATTGCTGTCGCTTACTCCCCGCAACGGGGTGGACAACATTGTTTGGGGGCCCTACAAAACCAATATTTCCAAAACCATTGGCGAGATTATTTCGGTAGTCAGGGACGATAAGTTTGCCATAGGAATTATGGCTCTGGATGACAATACAACAAGCGGTCCACCTTGTGATGCCGATATGTATGAATTGTATTATTATATCCATTCCCCCGATACTTCCTTGTATCCATTGCCAAACGGAATGTATGAGGGGAAGAGATTTTCTACAGGTGGTAATGGTCTTTCCGATATGGAATATTTCTCTCATCCTGAGGAATATTACCGGATTAATTATGGTAATGGGGCCTCTCTTGAGCCAACCTTCGGTTCAACGATCACCTTGCATTCGCGCGACAGGAGAAAACCACAAACAATTTTTTACTCCTTGCTGCCCGATTATCCGGAGCTTAATGCACGGCGCCATCAAATTGTCGATCCGGTTGATGTCGATTTTATCGGTTCTGGGATTGCATTTTATGGGTGCCCCGATAATTTGGGTTTGAATACCATTGAGAATATTGTACTTGCCGAAGGATTGCCGCATCCAATGGTTGATGGCAAATGGATAAAAGATCCTGCCGCTTACAGGCCAGATATTGCATGGGGTGGGGTTCACGATAGTTTAATCAGTTATGCGAAACAAATAGGATTTAAAGCAGTTCAGGCTGAAGGTATAGATCAATATTTTGTCAACAGGGGTAATCGATGGGCAGGAACAACAGTCAAATTTTCAAATAGCTCGATGCCCATTAGCGAATATACAAAACTCACCAATAAGGAAGGGATTGCTTTTGGATTACATACCCTGACGAACTTTGTTCAACCACATACCAGCGATATGAAGCCAGTTCCGAACGATAGTTTATGTGCTATTTTGAGGACTACTATTATAAACAATATTGATGTAACCGATACCATTATCTGTGTTGCAGATACGAGTTATCTGAATGAAAGCGGTGGATGGCATGACAATAAGACAAATGTACTGAAGTTGGGGAAAGAACTCATTAAATATTCTGGCGTTACGACGACTGTTCCATACACCTTGATGAATATAAAAAGAGGGCAATACAGTACGTTTCCTACTGCCCATCGTTCGGGCGATACTATTTCCAAATTACAGCCAAATTGTTACGCATATCTTGGTTTTGTTCCTAATATGGCCCTTCAGGATAAATATGCAGACTATTATGCACATCTGCTCAAAGACGGCGGCATGAATTATATTGATTTTGACGGACTTGAAAGTTGTGTATACCAGGGTCACGGGCATTATTCAACAAAAAGGTTTTTAAGAAGGTTGATTACAAAATTGACCGAACTCGGGGTTCCTTACCTGCGTATTATGGGTTCCTGTGTCTATGAAGGTAGTTGGCATTATATGAGTGTTTTTAATATTGGATGCGATAATATTGATGAAAAATTTGCGATGTTTAATCCTGTCTCAAATACATGGGGGATTGAAGGCAAAGACCTTCGATATGTTTGTTTAAGCAATTACCTGCCATGTACGTTTGGAATTGTCAGTTTTAAACCCGATTGGACGGTACAGGTTGCTGAAAATCTGCAGGCTAAATCCGTTGCATGGGGAGCTACATATATGCTCGGATTAAACCAGGATGTAGCAGAGAAATGCCCTGCTAAATACGAAATTTTTAAAACGCTCAGGACCTGGGAAAATGCTAGGGCTGCCAATGTTTTTACTGAAAAACAGAAAGAAAAGATGAGGCTTGCAGAAAATAGATTCCACCTTGAACAGGTGGATAAGAACCATTGGAACCTTTATCCGGTGTTAAGTAATGGAGGATATGGGACTCCTGAGATACTGGTCGGGCATTAAGTAGTATTGATTACATAAAAAAATCTATTCAGTGATGAGAAAAATAGTATTAATAATGGGTAATCTTTATTTGGTATATGTCCAAAAGCCGTCAAAGGCTGTAATTGTCTTTTTCCCATGTTATAGGTCTGATATTTATTAAAAATTGACAGCAATATGAATCGACGAGCGTATATCAAATCCAGTGCAATTGCAGCGGGCAGTGTTGCCCTCTCTGCTTTTGCTATCGAAAAAGTATTGGCAAATGAAGAAAGTTGGGTAAATCCAGACTTTCAAAACTCAATTTCAGAAAAAGAAAGAGTTAATCCTTTGTTACCTTTAGAGTCTCTGGCAACCGGATGGCTGCGAAGATACCAGACCCAACTTGCTGCCATGCCAGGACTGAACAACAACATTGGTTCGATCCAAATCGAAGCAGACCCTGTCGCGATCAAACATCCAATTTTTCCTCCCTATAGTGGTGGAAACGAAATATCGGGGATAACAATAATCAACGGTAAAAACATTGCCCAGGTAACGGATGGTGTTGAAATACGGTGGACTGCATACGAAGTAGAACGCCGCTGTACTACTGCCGATGGCTGGGAACTTAACTCAAAAGCATCACTACTTCCAGAAGAGGCCGGATTTGTGTTGTCGCTCACTGTTCTAAATACAAAATCCCATGCACGCTCACTCTCGTTTGGACTTATCCTGTCAGGGAGGGCTATGAATACCGGGGATCAGGGATACGCATGGGCGGTGCCATCCATCCCTACGGACGTTGCCTCCTTTATAAAAACGGAAGGGCTAAGGCAGGATGTATTGGAAACAGAAATTGAGAATACCTGTTTGATACAAAATGATGGAGGAACAGCCTTTTCCGCAACGACATTTGATACTAGGCCAACCTTATGGAAGGATCAACGGGAACCTATCTGGATCCAGACAATTGGTTCAGGGAAGAGTTTGAATTTGACAATGCTTGTTACTTATTCTGATAAACGGGCAGCATGTGAATCACTTTGCCGGAAATGGCGTACCCGCATACCGGAAATTGCCCCACTTTCAAAAAAAAGGTGGGAAGATTTATGGGAAGCAGCCTTTACCCCGGGAAACAAAATTTTCAGTGGGTCGCTTCCATTGATGAAAACGAATAGTCTTTCCGTTGACCGCATCTATTATAACGGGGTGTTGACAATGCTCACCTGTCGACGTGTTTATCCACATGCGAAGATCAAACCTTGTTATCTTACGTTATGGCCCCGGAGAGGTGAAGGATCTGGATATTTAGCATGGGATTTGCCTTATACCAGTGGAATACTTTCCCGTCTGGACCCTGCTGCAGTGATTGAAACACTACTGTTTGCCATGTCAGCACCGGAACTTGATTTTCAGGTAACCAACTATTTTACGCTTGAATTTGGTGGTTGGCCTTGTTGTGCACATCCAATGGCCATTTACACCACTGCATTTAATTTGTTGCGAAACACAACCGATAGATCATGGTTAGAGCGGACCATCTCCCGTACAAGTCGTTCGACAAAGGGATTTGAGGCCGCCTCGCAAGGTCAGGTTACAGAATCAGAAGCAGGGAGAACACGAAAACTTACAGCACGACTGGCTCTTGAAGAGGTTGTATTTATACACCGTCGAAAAAAATTAGCTGATGCAAATCTGATAGACTTCGGCTCCCGTTCTTCCTACCTTGAATGCATTACCACATATGCCCATGGGACTGCGGGCCATACTGCACAGCAATATTGGGCTATGAAACAATACGATGAATTGTTTGGAGGCGATACCTCTGCAGAGCGGGCAAAATTGCTCGAAGGGATTATGAGCCTCTACCGGAGCAAAGATGGGTTCTTTGATTGCCTCTATCCCGATGGCCGGAGGTTTCCGGCAGCCAATCTTTACGATATAGGCCTTGTATTAACCGGCATTGGTGATGTCCTGAACCCGGAGCAGGTTAAGGAAATGCTCTCTTTTGTCCACGATCAATTGTTGACCCCGACCTGGGCGAGATGCTTGTCAGCTACTGATTTTGATGCACTTAGTGGCATCCGGTGCGATCATCAGTGGGCGGGCTGTTTCCCAAGCTGGTTATCTCAGTTTGTTTTGGGAATTTATAAGTGTGGACTAACCGAAAAAGATATCCCATGGCTGATGACCTGGCTTGAAGGTGTATCAAAAACCACCTTACAAGGGCCATTTGCCCAGGCCTATTGGGCTGATGATGTTTACCCGAAAGAACTTGGTGCAGCGGCAAAATGCTATGACGAGTTAGTCCAGGGCAACCATTGGGTAATTGGCTCAGGGGCGCATTTTGCGGAGATGGTGTTTAAAATGAATAATATATAAAAGGCAGGAATATGAATCTGATAAAAACACGAGTTGTAATAATGTTGGCAATTGTATTGATGCAGTTGTATGGATATGCACAGAAATTGCCAGATGCATTATTTCATTTTAAAGAAGTACGAGCCCCAAGTATTACTGTTGAAGCTAATGACCATTCATTATTGATTAAATCATCAGATTCTAAAGGGTTTAGCCAGTGCAAGCCATATATAGCATGGCGAAATGTTGGTGATGTTAGGTGGACAGAAGACTACTGCCATTCCATCGAAGAAAAAAAGATTACGAATGACCAGCAAGTTTTAACCTGTAAAACAGGACCGGTAATTGCAGAAATCACGATTAAAAGAATTAAGCCTAATGTGTTGGAGTTTTCAGGAAGCATTAAAAACAAGAGCAGGTCAATTATTGAACTTGCCAGGTTTCATTACCTGCAAGGCGTATGTGATGGGAAAACCAGCTTTTTGACCTATCCAATTTTCAGCGTAACTAAAAGCACAGATTCAATTCCCCCCTTTCGGCAATCTTTTGAAAAGATGTGGGGAAAATGGAATGTCAAAATGCTGACCATGGCAGAACCGGTTTATGATGCCCCTAACTGGGCAAAATCTACCGATGCCGGAATGTTTGCTGTTGGACCTAACCTACCGGGATGGTTTATCGGTTTTACAGCGCCTGCCAAAGCTTATGGTGAAGTAGGCTACAAAACTCAACAAATACCGTCTCCTTTTTATGTCGGTACTGTTCTTGACAATATCATTCTTGAACCTGATTCAACCCGTGAACTTGAAAAATTCATACTCTACAAAGGTGATTGCCAGGATGGCCTGGACTATTGGATAAAAAGGACTGCCACCGAATTACATGCGAAAGCTGAAACCCAACCGTTGACAGGTTATTGTTCGTGGTATCAGAAATATGAAAATGTTGGATCTGATGATATTCTTAAAGCCTCTGAGATGTTCAAATCTTTCCCTTCATCCCCAGGGGGGCGGACTATCCAGATCGACGATGGTTATCAGGTTATGCCTGGCGACTGGCGACCCAACAAAAAATTCGAAAAAGTGTGGAAAGAATTACCCATCCTGATTGAAAAATCAGGGTCAATTCCTGGTTTGTGGATTGCGCCTACCGGTATTCACGAATCTCATCCTTTGGTAAAAAAACATCCTGAAATGTTACAGCATTTGCCTGATGGAGAAATGGCCGTCAGTTTTTCAAATTGGGGCTGGGCGACCGACCCGGACGGATTGCATAAAGAAGATCCCGCTCAAACCTATTGGCTGGAAATGGATCGTCCGGATTCGAAAGAGTTTATCCGCGAAATTTTCAAAAATGCCATAAAAGAAGGGTGGCGGTACTTTAAAGTTGATTTTACCTATGCTATATCTACATCGCGGGTTGCCTTTAACCGAAAGAAAACCCGTATGGAAACCTATAAGGATCTTTACAAGTTAATCCGCGAAACATGCGGCCCTGATATTTTACTCAATGCCTGTGTGGGCTATCCGGAACGTTATGCTATTGGCAATGTTAACATGGTAAGAATAGGCGGGGACATTGGGTCGGAATGGGGAAGTGTTCAGCAAAACCTACGTGAATTATTATGGCGTTCTCGAGTCAATGGAACTTGGTACCAGGCCGATCCGGATGTGTTTTTTATGCGTAAGGAAAATTCAAAACTGAATGAGGAAGAAAATTTCCTTTTAACAGGTTCCGTTGGCCTCATGGGAGGGGTATTCATGACCTCCGATCTGCCTGACCAGTGGACCCCTCGGGGACTCGAGCAAATAAAAGCATTTTGGACTCCCCGCATACCTGTAAGACATTTTGTTCTTTACGGTGAAAATAATTCTATCAGAGCCTATATGGTAAGTTTTAAGGATGAGAAAGGCCCTTCACACAGAGTTGGTATTTATAACTGGAGCGATGTAGGAAAAACAATTAGTATCCCAATGTCGGAACTGAATTTTAAAAAGGGGATTAAATGGAATGCTACGCCCTTTCTTAATACACAATCTATTAAGTTGCAAGGCAATTCAATCGTGGTCGAAAACATGCCACCACACAGTTTGCGGATAGTTGATTTAATTGCCATGTAGCGATTCCTATAAATAATTACAACTGTTTAAATTTTATTATTCTTATTTTATTCATCAGAATTCACTTGATCAGGACTGTGCCGTAGGCACATAATGTCGGTAGAAAGAGAATTTACAGCAAAATATTCCGTCCCGTACGGGACGGAATTTAGATCTTAATACATATTCTACCGACATTATATCTCTGACGGGACAAAAATAAATCTTAAACAGTCTCAAAATTTATACAGTTTCTAAATAAAAGTTAAGACTCAATGAAAAAAAGGATCATAATACTAATATCACTGATCATTATCAGCTTTGGCGGTAATGCGATAGAAAATAAAAATAAAGAAAGGCAGTCTGTTAACCGTATTCAGGGTAATTTGATAACGGAACTTAAAGGACCAGCCGGAACCGGCACCAGCCCTTACGGCAGCAGTAAACCCTACACACGCTGGTGGTGGTTTGCCTCCATCATTAAGAATGAGGACATCAAAGACCAGCTGGATTGGCTGAAGCAGAACAACTTTGGAGGGGTGGAGATTGCCTTTGTTTATCCGGTGAACAAAAACCCAAAAGCAGAGCGTTTCCCCTGGCTGGGGAAAGAGTGGCAGGGGGCGGTCAGCTATGCCAAGCAGTATGCCGACAGCATCGGGCTGGGCTGCGATTTTACCTTCGGCACCCTGTGGCCCTTTGGCGGGACATTTGTAAAGGATTCGGACCGTACCCGGATATGGGGTGATCCCCGGTTTAAACAACCATTGGCCAAATCGTGGACGATGCCCGACACAGGAAACGTGGTCAACCACATGGACAAAGGCGCTTTTGAGCGGTATGCCAAAGTGATGGGCGATGCCCTGTCGCCAGCCCTCAAAGGTACAAAGTCTTCCATTTTCTGTGACTCATGGGAAGTGGATACCAAATACATCTGGACAGAAGGTTTTGATAAGGTTTTCCAAAAACAGTTTGGTTACGATATCCGCCCATTTATGGACAGCATCTATTCGAAGGGCAATGCCGGACCGAGGTACGACTACATGAAACTGGTGTCGAAACTGGTTTTAAACGAGTTTTACATTCCCTTTACCCAAAAAGCGCACGAACTTGGAGCGCTGAGCCGTGTTCAGATCGCCGGAGCACCCACCGACCTGATTACAGCTTATGCCTCGGTCGATATTCCGGAAACAGAAGCCATGCTGTATGAACCGGGTTATACAAAAATTGTTTCGTCTGCAGCGGCCCTTTCCGGTAAAACGATTGTATCGAGTGAAACCTTTACCTGCCTTTATGGCTGGCCCTCAAAGAACATCCGCAAGGAACAGACCGCCGATTTAAAACTGGTTGCCGATGCCTTGTTTGCCAATGGGGTGAACCAGGTAATCTGGCATGGGATGCCTTATAATCCGAAAGGGATCGATACGATCTATTTCTATGCCAGTGTCCATGTAGGCAAAAAGGGGAGCCTGACTGAAGAACTCCCCACTTTTAACAATTACCTGAAAAAGGTTTCCGAAAAGATGCGCTTTGGCAGGACCTACTCTGATATTGCGGTTTACCTGCCAACGGAAGATTCATGGATTGCCGGGGAATATCCCAAAGAACTTCAATCGCCTTGGTCATGGGGCGCCTATGAAATGCGTTACGAACATTTTAACGCTGAACTAAAAGGTTACCAGCCATTGTGGGTAAACAATGACTTTCTTGCTAAAGCTGATTTTAAGGACAACACGCTTTGGATAAACGATTTCCCGTTTAACGTGCTGTATGTTGATGCCAGATCCCTCGATATCGAAACACTGAAAACCATTTTCAAACTGGCCGGTAAAGGTTTACCTGTCTGCCTGAAACAACAGCCAGGGCAAAGTGGATACAAAAAGGATAAAGATTTTGAAGCGATGCTGGCTAAACTTCAGTTATTGCCCAATGTAAGCGGCGATTTCAAAAAACTGATAAAGCAGGCTCCATTGGTACAGGGAGATAACATTCCGCAGTTTTGGTGCCGCACGGATGGTAAAACGGCCACAATCTTTTTTGCCAATCCGAAAACCGAAAAGCTGAGCTACCCGGTAAACTATGGACAATCCCGGCAGGATAGTACTTTTTCGGGAAATATTGTCATTAATTTAAAAGGGAAGCGTACGCCGGTTGAACTAAAGTTTAAGCCCTACCAGTCGTTGATGCTGACAATTGACGAAAAGGGTGAAGCCCGGTTTGTGGACATCAGTTTTGTGCCAAAAACACCTAAAAAATTATAACCATGTATTGTAAGGTTAATCCGGCATTCGATGACAAAACAATATATAGCTGTATTGTGGTTACTAATAAGTACCAGTTTTTATGATCGTCAAATTTAAAAAATAAAATAAAAAAAATGA
This sequence comes from Prolixibacteraceae bacterium, assembly GCA_963677935.2. Classification (GTDB taxonomy): domain Bacteria; phylum Bacteroidota; class Bacteroidia; order Bacteroidales; family Prolixibacteraceae; genus JAAFHB01. The sequence goes on from CAXXEH010000003.1 coordinate 185,643, forward strand.
AACGAAGAGAATTTATCAAAAACAATATTGCTGGTAGTGTAGCTATCAGTATGCCGCTAATCTTGTCGGCCAATATCAAGGGGGCCAACGACCGTGTACGGGTAGGTGTGATCGGTATCCATGGGATGGGGCAATCCCATATCAATGGTTACTCCGTATTAAAAAATGTAGAGGTAGCAGCGGTCTGCGACATAGACCAGAACCTATACCCGGAAGTTATTAAGTCCCATTTTACCAGCAAGGGGTTGAAAGCCCCTCAGACATACGTAGATATGCGCAAGTTGTATGAGAACAAGGATATAGATGCCGTATCAATAGTAACACCAAACCATTGGCATGCCCTGGCGGCTATTTGGGCTATCCAGGCCGGCAAACATGTTTCAGTTGAAAAACCTTGCTGTTACAATATGTATGAAGGTATAAAGTTGATGGAAGCAGCGAAGAAATACAAGGTGATCGTTCAGGACGGCGCGGAACAAAGGAGCAACCCTTGTGCCCAAACAGCCGCAGAATTCCTTCATTCAGGGCAATTGGGTGAAGTTTACCTGGCCAAGGGTATCTGCTATAAGCGGCGCGATACTATAGGAAAGTATCCTGATGGTCCGATGAGGGAGGGGGAGAAATGCCAGTTTGGGTCTTTTACCAGTAATTACCTTTCGAAAGTGGATTATGATCTATGGCTGGGGCCGGCACCGAAGCGCCCCTTCAACCCCAACCGGTTCCATTACATGTGGCATTGGAACTGGGATTATGGGAATGGTGACATGGGCAACCAGGGGGTCCATGAAATTGATGTTGCACGGTGGGGTCTTGGAGTTCGGCTACCCACACGTATCACGTCGATGGGAGGGCATTTTATGTTTGATGATGCCCAAAACACCCCCAATGTATTAATGTCCATGTTTGAATTCCCGAATGAATCAGGACAAGGAGATAAGAAAAAGGTCCTGCAGTTTGAGGTGCGTCATTGGATATGTAACCGTGAGGTTTGGTTCGGCGCTGAAAACTCAGATGCCTCCGGCTACATGAAAAGTGCGGACAACACAGTTGGTAACCTGTTTTTTGGTTCAAAAGGGTACATGGCCAAGAATGTAGATCAATGGCAAACCTATATGGGCAAAAACATGGAGCTGGGCCAGTCAGGCAAAGGACTGGGCAATCATTATGAAAATTTTATAGAAACAATACGGTCTAACGATCCTTTCATGCTGAATGGAAAGATCGAAGAAGGAGTGTATTCCTGCATGATCATGCACATGGGTAATATTGCATACCGCTTGGGGCGTACTCTGGAATTTGACCCTGTAAAAATGGAGTTTAAGAATGACAGGGAAGCCAATGCAATGATGGCCCGGGAAGAGTACCGTCATCCGTTTGTTATTCCAGATAAAGTATAAAGCATAAATATTCAAATAAGAGAAAGATGAAAATAAAAATCAATTCACTGGGCCAGGTTATAATATTTTTTTTGGTTTTCTCCTTTACTGGCTGTACGGGGTATAAAAGTCTCGCAGGAACATTGGAGGTACCAAAAACTGGCGTAAGGCTGGAGAACAAAGTAGCTGAAAAACGTGTAGATATTTACTTCGGGGATAATTTTTTTACATCCTATATATATCCTGACAACATCAAGAAGTCCTGTTTATGGCCTGTTTTAACCTCAAAAGGCACTGAAATTACCCGAAAGTACCCCATGAAAAAAGCGCCAGGGGAAAGTTTTGACCATCCCCATCATGTGGGCATTTGGTTGACCTACGGGGATGTGAACGGGATTGATTATTGGGGGAATTCAGATTCTGTTCCGTCGAACCAAAAATGTCGGTATGGAACTATCCGAAATCAGGAAATTGTTTCCGTCAAGTCGGGCAAAGGAAGAGGGAACCTCTCTACCAGGGCCAATTGGGACGGAGGTGGAAGAACTCAGGTCAAGGAGGAAACCACCTATTATTTTATAGACAGAGGGAACGTTCGGATTATAGACTGGATCAGCACATTGACTGCTCAGGAAGATATCCTCTTTAAAGATAATAAAGAAGGAATGTTTGCCATCCGTGTTGGCCGTGAACTTGAGCTGCCATCTAAAGAGCCGGTTACACTTACCGACTCTTATGGGAACCCTACCGTAATTAAAGCGATCAACAATGATTTGGTTTCGGGCGATTACCTGAGCAGTGAAGGGAAAACTGGTGCCAATGTCTGGGCGACACGCGCCAGATGGATGAAACTGTTTGGCAAATACAAGGATGAAGATGTGTTAGTAATCATTATCGATCACAAGAAAAATCCGGGTTATCCAACCTACTGGCATGCCAGGGGATATGGGCTTTTTTCTGCAAATCCACTAGCGCAGAAAGTCTTTTCAGAAGGGAAAGAAGAACTAAACCTGAGCCTGAAAAAAGGTGAATCGGCCCGTTTTGCATTTCGGACAGTAATCTGTTCAGGTAAGATTACGGACGATGAGATTAACCGCTTGGCCTCTGAGTTTTCTAAAGAATATTAATACTGGAACAGATACAATGCGACGATCAGGGACCAACTTCCGATGGATCATACTGGGGCTGCTTTTTGTGGCCACCACCATCCTTTATATAGACCGTTCGGCCTTAGGTATTCTGGCGCCTGACCTTCAAAAAAGCGTTGGTTGGTCGGAAGAGCAATACGGGATCATCAACAGTGCATTCATGGTTGCCTATGCCATTTGTTTTATCCTGATGGGCCGGCTGGTTGATACCATTGGAACCCGAAAAGGATATCTGGTTTCGATCGGCATCTGGAGTGTAGCAGCTCTGGGACACGCGCTGTCCAAAACATGGATAGGTTTTGCAGTGGCACGTTTCAGCCTGGCAGTTGGTCAATCCGGAAGTTTTCCATCGTCCATTAAAGCAGTTGCTGAGTGGTTCCCCAAAAAAGACAGGGCACTTGCTGTTGGAATTTTCAATGGCGGTGCTAATATGGGGACTATCCTTTCACCACTTATTATTCCGGTGCTGGTTCTTAGTTTTAATAACTGGAGGGTCGGTTTTCTATGGACCTTCCCAATTAGTATTACCTGGGTGCTGCTTTGGTTGAAATATTTCAGGAGGCCGGAACAAAGCCCGAATGTTTCCAAAGAAGAGCTTCAGTATATCAATTCAGACAGTAATGAAAATGAAGGAACAGAAAAGGTGGGGTGGAAAGATATCCTACCTCATCGTGAAGCCTGGGCCATTGCGGTTGCCAAATTAATGGCCGATCCGATTTGGTGGTTTTACATGTTCTGGGGGGCTAAATTTCTCAACGAAAGGTTCGGGGTGAACCTGAAAGATATCGGATTGCCATTTTTTACCATTTACCTGGTATCTTGGGGATTGGGCATTTTTCTGGGATGGCTGTCGTCCAAACTAATGAAAATGGGGTTTAACCTGAACCAGGGACGAAAATTCAGTTTGCTGGCATGTGCCATTTTTGCAGTTCCGGTGATTCTGGTTCCCCATGTTTCCAATATGTGGCTGGCAGTCGGATTGATTGCCCTTGCCGCCGGGGGGCATTGTGGCTGGTCTGCCAATGTTTTCAGCCTGATGTCGGATGTTTTTCCCAAAAAGGCCATCGGGTCGGTTGCCGGGTTTGGGGGTTTTGCCGGAGCTATAGGTGGCGCTTTGGTTGCCTATTCGGTTGGAAAAATTCTTCAGAACATTGGAAATGATGGCTATACAATCCCTTTTGCATTTGCTGGATGTGGCTATCTGGTTGCGTTGCTCATCGTCCACTTGTTGGTGCCTAATATTAAATCCATTGAATTAAAATAACCAGATGAATAGCAGAGAAAGAATTCAAATCACACTTAATCACAAAGAACCTGATCGGGTCCCTTACGATTTGTCCGGAACTACCGTAACGTCTATTACAAGAAATGCCTATTTACGGGCAATGCAGTTTCGCGGGCTTTCATGTCAAATAGGCAATGATGAGATTGATCCCATCCAGCAAATTGTTACGCCCAGCGAAGAAAACCTGCTCCTCCTGCAATCCGATACCCGCAGGCTGGGTGCACAACGGATTATTGATTACCGGGACACTAAACGGGTGAACGGTAAAACGATTGAAGTCACTGATTTTTATGGTTGCAAATGGAAGTTTGAACAAGGTAAAGATATCTATTTCAACCTGGTGTCGTCTCCGCTTGAAAAGGCCGGTCCTTTATCCGGATCATTAGGCTTGCTCCCACAAACCGATTGGGATACCTATGTTGCTGCATTACGGAAAAATTTGGATGAACAGATTGAAAAAGTGGGCGATTTCTGCGGGATAGCCGACCGGAACACGGCAGGCCTGACCGAGAACAGCCTTCGCATCCGGGGCTACGAAAACTGGTTTATTGATACCATGGTTGATCCGGAAGGTGTCAATGCACTGTTTGATAGGATTGTGGAGGATAAAATACGCTACTGGGATGCCGTTATTGATTGGGCAATAGAAACAGGCAACGGGAACAAAATAAATGTGATTTCTGAGTGCGACGACCTGGGCTCACAGGCAACTACGATCCTTGATCCGGATACCTTACGGCAAATGGTTGTCCCTCATTTCAAAACCATTTTTACCCATGTGAAAGAGAGGTTGCCACACGTAAAAACCTTTATGCACAGTTGTGGCGCAATCCGGGAGATCATACCCGATCTGATTGAAGCTGGTTTGGACATCCTGAACCCGGTACAGTTCACTGCTACAGGGATGGATTTGAAAGAACTGAAGCACGATTTTGGGGATGTCCTCACTTTTTGGGGTGGCGGGGTGGATACACAGTCTACACTGAACAACGGTAAACCTCAGCAGGTTGCCGATGAAGTAAAACGGATCATTGATATTCTGGCCCCGGGTGGCGGGTTTGTCTTTGCCCCTGTCCATAACATCCAGGACGATGTGTCCCCTGAAAACTTCTGGGCCATGTTGGATACCCTTCAGGAATATCGAAAATATTAAATTTAAAACGGATGAATAAATACAAATTTTTAAAACATTTAGCCATTGCTTTTCTTCTTTTATCAGGGTTCAAAGGAACAGCCCAGAAAGAGATGTTGTGCCTGGGAGCCTATTGGACAGAAGACCAGGCGAACCGGACCATGAAACAATGGGCAGGGGAATGGAAAACAATGGATGGCTGGGAGAAACGTGCAGAACGGATACGCCAGGGGATTATCAAGGGGATGAAGCTGGAAAAGATGCCGGTAGTGGATAACAACTTTCGCCCGATCATCCGCAACACTCAAACCATGGACGGGTATATTGTAGAAAATATTGCCATTGAGAGTTTTCCGGGTTTTTATGTCACGGGAAACCTCTACAGACCCGTAGGTCAACAAAAGAAATGTGCAGCCATATTGTGCCCACACGGGCATTGGGAAGACGGGCGGATGGTTGCCCAGATGCAATACCGTTGTACCGCACTTGCACGCATGGGTGCCGTTGTATTTGCTTATGACATGGTTGGGTTTGGGGAATCGAATCAGGTGACGCACGATATCCCGATAGCTTTATTGCTCCAGACCTGGAACAGTAAACGGGTACTGGATTACCTGTTGTCACGTAATGATATTGACCCGGAACGTGTTGGGATAACCGGTGCATCGGGAGGTGGCACCCAGACCTTTATACTGACAGCCATTGATCTGAGGATCAAAGTTTCCGTTCCCGTAGTCCAGGTATCTGCACATTTCTTCGGGGGTTGTGTCTGCGAAAGCGGGATGCCCATCCATAAAGGCAAAGACTACCAGACCAATAATGTGGAGATCGCCGCCCTTTGCGCACCCAGACCATTGTTGCTTGTCTCTGACGGGGGTGACTGGACCAGCAATGTTCCCCGGGTAGAGTATCCTTACATCCGGAAAGTATATGCGTTATACGATGCCGAGAACAGGGTCGAGAACGTACATTTCCCGTTGGAACTTCACGATTACGGGCCATCCAAACGCTTTGCGGTGTATAATTTTCTTGCCCGCCATCTGGATTTAAATATCGGTAAACTTCCCTACAACAATGGTTTTGACGAAAGCTTTGTCAAAATCCTGCCCAAAGAAGAACTAAAGGTATTTACCAGCGAGAACCCTGTCCCGGACAATGCACTGAAAGGAGATCAAGCTGTGATGGACTATCTGAAAATACATTAAATCTTGTCTATTGTGACGAGGAATTGTTAAGAACTAAATTATGACTTTATATTGCAGAATTAGTAATAATATATTGATTAAAAATACCTTAATCATTCTGATCTTAATCTTATTTGTGTTTTTTCCAACTTGTTTCGGACAAAAGCCTGTTCAGAAGAAACAAGAGGTTGATTTTGTCAATTCCTATGTTGGCACGACCGGAATTGGCGTTGAAGCAGGCGGGTTGGTTCCAAGTGTCGGGCCACCCTTTGCCATGACAAGTTTTACAGCACAGACCCGTGAAAACATGATCAGCCGAATGCCATACTTGTTTGAAGACTCTGTAATACTGGGTTTTTTGGCAACACACCAGCCCACGGTTTGGATGGGCGATTATGGTTATGTATCTGTCATGCCTGAGATTGGCGAACTGAAAGTGCTTCCTGAGCAGCGTAAACTGGCCTTCAAACACGACGATGAGTTTGTGAGCCCCTATTTGTACTCGGTCAAAATGAAAGTCGGCCCAAAGGAATCCATAAAAGCAGAAATGGCAGCTACCGAACGATGCGTTATTTTTAAATTCACCTTTTCTGAATCCAATAAAGCGCATTTGGTCATCCAGACGCTAAATATTCATGACTCCTCTGATTCTTGGTTGTCCGAACTCAATTCGACAGCCAACCGTTTAAATAAATTCACCGCTTACATCAATATCGATAAAGGAAAAAACGAGATCACAGGTTACAATCCCGACCGCCATTGCCTTGATCTGGGGCCGGATCTGAAAAACTTCAAAGGGTATTTCGTTATCCAATTCGATAAACCGTTCACAACATTTGGGGCATGGGAAAACGATTCAATAATGCCCAATGTTAAAGAATTGTACGGGAAGAAAAGAATGGGGGGATATATCAGCTTTTCCACGAAGAAAGGAGAAACTGTAAAAGTGAAAATCGCCACTTCGTTTATCAGCGTGGATCAGGCACGAGAAAATATGGGCCACGAAATACCAGGTTGGAATTTTGATCAGGTATCGGCGCAAACCAGGAATAAATGGCAAAATAGTCTGGAAAAGATAAAAATTGAAGGGGTGACGGATGAACAAAAATCTATTTTCTACACCTCATTTTACCATTGTTTGTTGTTCCCCCGTGAATTCTCCGAATACGGAAAATATTACAGCGCTTTTGATGATAAAATCCATGATGGGGTTTCGTACACCGATTATTCCCTGTGGGATACCTTTCGCGCCTTACATCCGCTTTTGATTTTTGTTCAGCCCCAAAGGGTGAACGCGATGATCACCTCCATGCTCCAGATGTATAAAGAGGGTGGCTGGTTGCCTGTGTGGCCAAATCCGGCAGAAACGAACATCATGATAGGCACTCATGCCGACGCAGTGATCGCTGATGCATACATTAAAGGCCTTCGCAATTACGATATTAGACTTGCTTATGAAGCCATGCGTAAAAATGCGATGATGCCTACAGGGTGTGATTTACCTGGCAGTAGGATGCCCGACCGTCAAGTATGGTCTTGTTTCGAAGGGCGGGCAGGAATTCCTTTTTATCACTCCCTGGGCTACATCACTTCTGAGTTCATAAGCGAATCGGTTTCGCGTACAATCGAATATGGGATTGACGATTATTGTATCGCACAGGTTGCCAAAGACCTGTGCAAAACGGGTGATTACGAAAGATTGATGCAATGGTCAGAAAACTACAAGAACCTGTACAACAAAGAAACAGGCTTTTTTGCACCCCGTCTTTTCAATGGGAATTGGGATACAAATACTAACGAAGGTTTTACCGAAGGGGGCCCCTGGACATATCTTTTTGGTGCGATGCACGATATTCCCGGCATGATCAAAACAATGGGAGGAAACGAAAAATTCACAGCCAAACTGGATCGAAATTTTCTTGAAGGGCAGTACCGGCATGATAATGAACCAGGTCACCACTCCGTTTATTTATACAATTATTGCGGTCAGCCCTGGAAAACTCAGGAACTGGTCAGAAAGCAAACCACCGTTAACTATAAAGACAAGCCTAACGGAATAAATGGAAATGATGATTGTGGACAAATGTCGGCATGGTATATTTTTAGTGTAATGGGTTTTTATCCTGTTACGCCAGCCTCTGGTATGTATAGCATTGGCGCCCCTCAATACCCTAAATTGACGTTAAACTATGAGGTGAGTGGAAGTTCGCATAAATTTGAAATATTGGCTTATAACCTTTCAGAGGAGAATAAATACATTCAGAAAGTAACGTTGGATGGAACTCCTATTGAAAAGCCATTTATAAGCCATCAACAAATCATTCATGGAAGTCAATTGATTTTTGAAATGGGGTCAAAGCCTAATTATGATTGGAAATAATAACCCTTGAAAATGGGAAAAGAAACTTCAATAACGAAAGTCTTACCTGTCCTGTTCGGATCCTCCATCATTGGGCTGGTTGATCTGGTTGTGATTGCCACCAACTACGCGAAACAGTGTTCCAGTCAACGCGGATACATAAAGGATAAAGACTTTGAAACCCTGCTATCTAAACTTCAGTTGTTGCCCAATGTAAGCAGCGATTTTAAAAAGTTGGTAAAACAGGTTCCGTTGGTTCATGGAAATGACATTCCGCAGTTTTGGTATTAATGAAAAGGGAGAATCCCGATTTGAGGATAGCAATTCCGTGCCCAAAACGCCAGTGGGCGAATGATTAGGCTAAATACTTGAATAACAAGATTTTAATTCGTTAAGTGGTGAATGTGTTTTAATGTAGTGAACAAAAATTAATTAAAAAACTAATTGTAAAAAATGGGAACAATCAATCTTGCGACAGGTCTTTCACTGAGCTTAATTGCCGGAATCTTTCTAGGCACATTTGCCTGGCCAATGAAGAAAATTAGGATTTGGGAATGGGAAAATACCTGGTTGATATACTCTGCTTGGGCATTGATCGTCCTGCCTTGGGTACTTGCCTTTTTTACCGTACCAGGTTTCCCAGGCATTTATGGTGATGTTCCTTTGTCTGTATTGTTCACTGTTTTCCTGTTTGGTGCAGGGTGGGGAGTTGCCAGCATCTGTTTTGGAATTGGATTGAACACTCTTGGACTGGCTCTCGGTACAGCAATTGTCCTAGGGTTGAACAACGCCCTTGGTGCTATTCTTCCAATCATTATTTACACACCGGAAGAACTATCAACTCCATCTGGTATAGGTATTTCTTCAGGAGTAGCCATCATGTTGACAGGAATTGCTTTTTGTGCTATTGCCGGTTTTCAAAAAGAGAAAGTACTTCGTAAAAAAAACAGAATTAGCACAAAAACTAGTCAATTTACAAAAGGGCTGATTATCTGTCTTGTGTCCGGTGTTTTTGGAGCTATGTTCAATTTCGCCCTTGTGGCAGGCAAACCAATAGAGTTGTTGGCTATCCAAAACGGCACTTTAATATTAAATGCTGCAAATCCTACTTGGTGTGTATCTCTTTTGGGTGGATTCATTATTATCCTAAGTTATTGTATTTATCTGTTCAGGCGAAATCGGACAGGAAAACTCTTAAAAGAAAATAAGCTAAAAAAGAATTGGTTTTATACGTCTATTATGGGATTGATGTGGTTTGGAGGTGTTGCTCTTTATGGAATCGCAGTTATGAACCTGGGTAAACTGGGAGCCTCCATTGGTTGGCCCCTAATTCAAAGTATGGCAGTCCTGAGCGGAAATGTAATTGGGATTTTTTCTGGTGAATGGAGTGGAACCGGAAAAAACCCATTTGCGATCATGTTGGTCGGGTTAATGTTACTGGTCGTTGGAATTTCTGTCATATCCTTGGCAGGTTCTCGATAAACTAAAATGAACCTTTAGATAAACTTAAGTATGCTCTCGCACCTTAATCGTACAACGGGTTACAATTATTGCGGTCAGCTCTGGAAAACACAGGAACTGGTCAGAAAGCACACCACCGTCAACTATAAAGACAAGCTCAATGGGATCAATGGAAATGACGATTGTGGACAAATGTCGGCTTGGTATATTTTCAGTGTGATGGGCTTTTATCCGGTTACGCCAGCCTCTGGGATGTACAGCATTGGCGCCCCTCAATACCCTAAATTTACGTTAAACTATGAGGTGGATGGAAATCCGCGTAAACTTGAGATATTGGCCAATAACCTTTCTGATGATAATAAATACATTCAAAAAGTAATGCTGGATGGGATTCGTATTGAGAAGCCATTCATAAGCCATCAACAAATCATTAATGGAAGTCAATTGATTTTTGAAATGGGGCCAAAGCCTAATTATGACTGGAAATGATTTGAATCTATGAAAAAGCAACAGATTTTCGAGATGAAGACACAAGGAAAGCGAAAAATCATGATTAACAATTACAATATATGACACCACAGGAACGAATACTTACAGCAATTAGTCATAAGCAACCAGACAGAGTTCCGATTGATTTAGGAGCAACTCCCAGTTCGGGAATTTCTGTTGTTGCTTACCAAAACCTGATTAAATATTTGGGGAAAACACATTTGAAAACGCATGTTTATGATGTGATCCAGGAAGTGGCCCAACCCGAAATGGAATTGTTGGACCATTTTGGCGTTGACGTAATTGATATAGGAAGGTATTTCAATACTGCACCGGATTACTGGAAAGAATTGGAATTAATAATAGGACATAATGCACTTTATCCCCATTGGCTTCGAACAACAGCTTTGGATGATGGTTCAAAATATATTATTGGGCCGACCAATGAAATTATCGGACGTATGCCTGTGGGGGCTACATTCTTTGACCAGACAATATTCCCTTATTTGGAAGGTTATCCCGATTCGTACATGAATCTGGGCTATGAGATGAGCCGTGTCATTTGGGGAGGTGTTGGTTTCACTCCCTGGGACTGGGCTGACGAGAAAAACTTTTGGAAGTTGTTACGCCAAAAGACAATTGACTTAAAAAATAGTACCAACAAAGCGCTATTGTTGGGCGTTGGCTGTAATTTATTTGAGTGGGGGGCTTTCTTAAGGAGGATGGATAATTTCATGATGGATCTTTGTATGTATCCCGATCAGGTACACATTCTTCTAGACCAATTGATGGAAAGACATTTGGATACTGTTGCCAAAACCTGTGAAGCTGTCGGCGATGTTGTGGATATCATCAAGTTTGGCGACGATCTGGGGATGACCAATGGGCCATTCATGTCAACCGAAATGTATGACGAGTTTTTTAAGCCGCGGCATAAAATGTTGTGCGACTATGTGAAAGCCCATTCGTCAATGCACACCATGTTGCACAGTTGCGGTGGTATTTACGAACTTATACCGGGCTTGATAGAAGCCGGTTTTGAAATTCTGAACCCTGTTCAGATCAATGCCGCAAATATGGAGCCCGAACGATTAAAGAAAGAATTTGGCCGTGACATTACTTTTTGGGGGGGTGGTTGTGATACCAAAAGTATATTGAACAGGGCTACGCCCCAAGAAGTGAAAGCCCATGTAAAACGAAATCTGGAGATATTTAATGAGGGGGGTGGTTTTGTTTTCAACACGGTTCATAACATCATGCCCGATGTACCACCTGAAAATATTGTGGCCATGTTCGATGCAATAAATGAATTTAATGGTTAAAGCAATATGGATATAAGTCTGGAAAACTCTTTGGCACTGTTGATAATAAGGTTATCAGGAGGCGCCTTCGTCGATTTTCATTTTAAGGATCAACCGCTTAATCCGATTAGTTTTCAGGATTCAGGAAACCTTGCTTTTCATGGTCACTTTTTGTGTTTTGATCGTTGGGGCTTGCCTACTGAAGGTGAAAAAGCTAATGGGTTTGACCCTCATGGCGAAGTGAATACCCAGGAATGGGTACTTTTGGAAGAACCTCACAAAAAAGAAGGAAAAGCCAGGTTGACTATGAGGTGTAAACTGCCAATGGGAGGCTTGCAACTAACCAGAACGGTTGAATTGGATAAAAATAAGCCGGTATTTCGGGTAGTCGAAGAGATCAAAAACCTGAATAAGTACGGTCGGATGTTTAATATTGTGCAACATGTAACCATTGCACCCCCATTTCTTGATCAGGAAACGCTTATTGACAATAACACAGAAAAGGGATTTGAGGATAGATTAGATGGGACAATGGATCAGGATAAAGTTTCCTTTAAATGGCCTGAGGCAAATCATAAAGGCAAGATTATCAGTTTACGACAATTCCAGAACGTATGGCCACTTGTGTCGTCATTCGTTTTTAGCCAAAACAGCAAATACGGATGGGTTACGGCTAGCAATCCAGAGAAAAAACTATTGCTTGGCTATGTATGGGAAACAAAAGATTATCCATGGATCAACTTCTGGCGTTCGATGAAAAGTGGAAAACCTTCAGCTTACGGAATGGAATTTGGGACAACAGGACTTCATGAACCTTATCCGGTACTTGCAAAAAAGGGAAAGATTTTTGATCAAAGCATTTTTGCCTTCATTGATGCTGATGAGGTGATATCCAAATCCTATACTGCCTTTTTGGCTAAGATTCCGAATAACTACCAGGGAGTTGCAGATATTATAGTGGAGGATAATTCAATAGTTGTCAAGGAGAAAAACGGACAACATCAGGATATCGTCTATCAATTAAAATTATATTAAAACCTACATTTTGTATATGCAATCGCAGATAAATTTAAAACAAGTCTCGCCGGTATTGTTTGGGTTCTTCATCATGGGGCTGGTCGATTTGGTTGGGATTTCCACCAATTACGTGAAACAGGATTTCGCACTTAGCGACACCCTTGCCAATATGTTGCCCATGACCCTGTTCCTGTGGTTTGCCATTCTATCTGTCCCTACAGGTATGATGATGAACAAGCTGGGGCGTAAACGGACTGTGGTCATAAGTATGGTGATAAGCCTGCTGGCAATGTTATTGCCATTGGTCCGTTACAACTTTCCAATGATATTGGTCGCTTTTGGGCTGCTTGGGATTGGAAATACCATTATCCAGGTTTCGTTAAATCCTTTGCTTACCAATGTGGTTCGGGGCGACCGTTTGACCAGTAGCCTGACATTGGGCCAGTTTATCAAAGCTATTGCTTCTTTTCTGGGGCCTGTTATTGCGGGGGTGGCAGCCGGAAGCTTTGGTAACTGGAAATTAGTTTTCCTGTTTTTTGCAGTTATAACCTTGATATCGGGGCTATGGCTATTGCTTACTCCCATTCCGGAGAAACCCGTCAGTCAAAAATCATCAACATTTGCCAAGTCGTTTGGCTTGTTAAAGGACAAGACTATTCTGATGCTTTTCCTCGGAATTGTGTTCGTGGTTGGTGTTGATGTTGGTTTAAATACAACGATTCCTAAGTTCCTAATGGAACGTTGCAGTATTCCGCTTGAACAGGCAGGACTGGGAACCAGTTTGTATTTTATTGCAAAAACTGTCGGAACTTTTATTGGGGCCATTCTCCTGGTGAAATTTTCGGGTCGTAAATTTTTCATTTGGAGCATGATCGTGGCTATTCCCGCACTGATGGTTATGTTGCTGATAGGAAACCTGTGGAGCATTCTGGCCATGGTTTTTATCATCGGATTTGCTGTTGCCAATGTGTTCTCCATTATTTTTTCTGCCGCATTGAAAACGCATCCAGAACATGCCAACGAAATATCCGGTCTTATGATTATGGGGGTTGCCGGAGGAGCTGTGATTCCGCTGATTATGGGAATTACTTCCGATTTACTCGGACAGACCGGAGGCATGTCCATATTGCTCGTTGCAATGGCTTACCTGACATACAGCGCATTTAAACTAAAAGAAAATTAAACTCAGACAAAAAATAAAATATGAAACGTAGTGAAATCAATCAGATTTTAAAAAGTGCAAAAGCCTTTATGGCAGAAAAACAATTTATACTGCCGCCATGGGCGAACTGGAGTGTGGCCGATTGGAAAGAAAATAAAGAAGATGCCCATGAAGTGATCGAAAATATGCTGGGATGGGACATCACCGATTTTGGTTCGGGCGATTTTACAAAAGAGGCTTGTTTTTGTTTACCCTCCGGAACGGAAAATTCAATGTGGACAAGAAACCGTATGCTGAAAAAATCATGATTGTTGCCGAAAATCAGGAAACACCGATGCATTACCATTGGTCGAAGATGGAAGACATCATCAACCGCGGCGGTGGAAACCTGGTTATTGATCTGTATAATTCCACCCCCGATAAAAAGTTCTGTACCACGCCGGTAAACTTCAAGAAAGATGGCGTGAAAGGAACGGTTGAAGCAGGCGGAAAAGTTATCCTGACACCGGGAGAAAGCATCTGTCTGGAACAGGGAATGTACCACCGCTTTTACGGTGAACCCGGGGAAGGGCAGGTCCTGGTTGGCGAGGTCAGTATGGTCAACGACGATTCTGCAGATAATTGCTTTTATGAATCAATCGGAAGGTTTCCGGTAATTGAAGAAGATGTGGAACCGCTCCATCTATTGGTTTCCGATTACAAGAATTTCATGTAAATAATGTGCTATTAGAGGTCGCATAGAGTAACCATGACGATATTTTCATCTTTGGTTTGTGATTTACTAATTATGGCTATTTCATTTATTAAATTAGTTGGATAGGGAAATAGGCAATAAATTGTCGCATAAAAATAAATTTAAAATCAATCAAGTTTTAATATGAGCAAATTTAAGACGATCCTTCTCTTCATGCTAGTATACACAAGCTCTGTTGCCTTTGCACAAACAGGTAAATCAAAAGAAAAATTGAAACGAGTCGACTGTTTTTTCGGCGTTCATTTTGATTTGCATGCCAGTGAAGACATTACCGATGCAGGAAAAACCCTTACCCCGGAAATGATTGACACCTTTTTGACCAAGGTACAGCCCGATTTTATCCAGATCGATTGCAAGGGGCATCCGGGTATTTCCAGTTATCCTACCAAAATCGGATACCATGTAAAGAGATTTGAAAAAGATCCGTTGGAACTTTTTCGCAAAGTAACGGAGAAAAACAAGGTAGCTCTTTTTATGCACTATTCAGGAGTATGGGACAACAAGATGGTGGCTGAACATCCTGAATGGGCATTGATTCACAGTAACGGTGAGCGAAGTACAATGTATCCGTCATTTTTCAGCCCTTACCTGGATACTTACATGATCCCGCAACTTAAGGAATTAAGTGATTATGGCGTGGATGGGGCATGGATCGACGGGGAATGCTGGGCTGTAACCCCGGATTTTTGTGACGCTTGCCTGATCCGTTTTACCAAAGAAACAGGAATTACCGAAATCCCAAGAAAATCTTCCGATAAATATTATCCTGAATTAGTCGAATATACGCGTAACCTCTTCAGAGAACGAATGAAAAAGTATGTTGATGCGATTCATCAATACAATCCTGATTTTCAAATTACGAGCAACTGGGCTTACTCGTCTATGATGCCCGAGAAAGTGACCGTTAATTTAGACTTCTTATCCGGAGATTTGACTGCATCGAATGGCGTTTACCGTGCTGCTTTTGAAGCACGATGTCTTGCTCCTCAGGGAAAACCATGGGATTTGATGGCCTGGGGTTTTTCAAGTGTGTGGACCAGACCGGAACTGCCACAGAACCCTAAGTCATCCGTTCAACTTGAACAGGAAGCTGCACAGGTCATGGCAATGGGAGGCGGATTTCAGGTATATTATCCGCAAAATCGTGATGTGTCGATTAAACCCTGGCTGGCCACAAACCTTTCTGAACTTGCAGCTTTTTGTCGCGAACGGCAAAAATTCTGTCACAAGGCCAAAGCCGTTCCCCAGATTGCGTTGCTTTACCCTACAAAGGCATATTACAAATCGTCGGCTCCGTTTGGCGGCTCAACAAACCAATTGCAAGGAGCGCTAAATGCTTTGCTTGATGGCCAGCAAACCGTTGAAATCCTGATGGAGCATCATTTGACCGGCAAAATGGCTCAGTATCCCTTGATTGTGATTCCGGAGTGTAATTATTTGGAGCCTTCGTTTATGGACGAATTACGGACTTACTTGAAAAATGGAGGGAACCTGCTTGTGATCGGTTGTGAAACATCTGGTTTATTTGCCCGTGAACTGGGAATCCGTTCTTCTGTAAAAACGGAAGTAAAGTTTTCATATATTTCTGCTGACAACCGACTGGGGGTAATTCGGTCTTCCTTGCTCTCTGTTGATCTTGCCCCTGAAAGCAAGCCATTGTCTTGTTTCTATGATAACTATGATTATCGTTATCCTGGGAAGATGGCATCTTCTTCAGTTTGTTCCTATGGGAAAGGCATGATCGCCGGTATTTATTTCAATGCCGGTTCTGCATATCTAGAATATAAATCACCTGTACTCCGGGATTTTATCAATAATCTCACGACAGAACTGTTTCCCAACCCGTTGGTAAAAGCCAGCGGATCACATTTGGTTCATGTTAATGTAAATAAAATCAATAATAGAATGTATGTGAATCTTGTCAATGTAGCCGGGGAACATGCAAATGAGGATGTAATCGGGTATGATGAAATCCCTTCTTTGAAAGACTTGACTGTTGAAATAAATACAGTAAAAAAACCAACAAAGATTTTGTTGCAACCTGAAGGTAAATTGTTGAAAATTAATTTTTATAATGGAATATCGAAAGTTTTGGTTTCCAATCTGGCTATTCATTCAGTCCTGGAAATAATCCCATAAGACAATGGATGATAATTGATTGCCGGGCAGATTCTGAGACAAGTCCTAATTATTTTGAGATAAACGATCATGCAAAAACAAAGTACCCAATTACATTTACTGGCATCCTTTATTCTTTTTCTTTTCTCCTGCACAGAAAATCAAATGGTTAGGTTTGCCGAAACCGGTTTTAAAACTCCGCCACAGGAAGTAAAAGTTCACACGTGGTGGCATTGGATGGATGGGAGTATTACCAAAGATGGCATCACCAAAGACCTGGAAGCCATGCACAACCAGGGGATTGTACAGGCAACCATCCTGAATGCAAGTCTGTTTAATGATCGCGATTTCGGGGTTCCGAAAGTGCGTTTTGGAAGCGACCAATGGTATAAGATGTTCCAATGGACACTCAAGGAAGCAAACCGGCTCAATATGACTATAGGGGTACATAACTGCGATGGTTGGAGCAGTAGCGGCGGTCCGTGGATTACTCCTGAAAAATCGATGAAACAGTATGTCTGGACCAAAACGCTTGTCAAAGGCGGACAAACAATCAATAAAACATTAAAGCAACCTTTTACCCTGCAACACTTTTATAAAGAGGTGGCGGTGATTGCTTATAAAACAAGAGAAACAGCCAGTTTTTTTCAGCAAAAAGCGCCCCAAATCATGCTAAACGATACAGCCAGTATCTCTTCTGTTTTGACAGATGGATGCCCGGTCAGTTCTATTGCGGTAAAACAGGGCGACTACTTGAGTATTACTTCAGAAACCCCGATGAGTTTCGACAAAATTGCGATTCATCCGCGTTGCAGTTTTATGTGGGACAATGCTGATGATGTTGTTTCTTCGTTTAATGTACTGACTTCTGCCGACGGAAAGAATTTCAGCAAAGTAGCGGAATTCACGATCAAAGGGCTTAATAAAACCGAACAATTCACCATCCCCGCAACAATAGCCAAATTTGTACGGGTACTGATCAATAACCTCAGCTACCCGATTTCCATTTCTGAGCTGGAGTTGCTGAAAACCGGCGAAACTCCGATTTTCTCGTCATCAATCCCATTTATATCAGAAAAATCAGCCTCAATCAAATCAGCCCACGAACAATTTTTCTATACCCGTGGTAACAATGAATCTAATAAAACGATTCCTTCCGAACGCGAAATTGTAGACCTGAGCGGAAAAATGAATGCTGATGGGATACTTAATTGGGGTGCACCCGAAGGGAACTGGGCCATCCTCCGTATCGGGTTTACCACTACCGGGGCCACCAATGCCCCTGGGACCAAAGAAGGTACAGGGCTTGAATGCGATAAAATGGATTCCATGGCCCTTGATCTTCATTTCAGCAAATTCCCTTCAAAGCTGATTGAAAAGGCCGGGGACTTCACCGGAAATACCTTCAAATTTATGCTGATCGACAGCTGGGAATGTGGTTTCCAAAACTGGACTAAAGACCTTCCTGCTGAGTTTGAAAAGCGCCGAGGCTACAGGCTTTTAAGCTATTTGCCTGTTCTTTGCGGTGACATGGTCGGATCGGCAGAAGAATCTGAGGCTGTGCTGTTCGATTTCCGCAAGACAATCGCCGAACTGATCGAACAAAACTATTACAGGCATTTCAGTAAATTGCTCCACAAGCAAAAGCTCGAACTTCATGCCGAAGTCATCTATGGAGATTCCTTTTTCTATCCTCCGTTGGACATCCTTAAAACTACTGAATGCGTTGACATGCCCATGTACGAATACTGGGCTACCACCAATGCAAAAGGCTTCACAGAATATTATCCATCAGCAGGAGCAAAAATAAACCTGCCGTCCTGTGCTGCTACCGGTTACGGGAAACAGGTCGTTGGTGCTGAATCTTACACCGCCTATGCTAATTACAGCGAGTCTCCCAATGACCTGAAGCCATTTGGGGACAAAGCCTATTGTTCAGGGATCAACCAGTTTATCCTGCACAGCTATGTACACCAGCCCACTGATATCAAGCCGGGAATGACCCTTGGCCCTTTTGCTTCGCACTTTAACAGGAACAATCTTTACTGGCCCTATATATCCGGATGGATAGACTACCAGTCTCGTATCCAGTATGTGCTTCAACAGGGGTTCACCTCTCAGGATGTGCTCTATTACCTGGGCGACCAATTACCCCAGTATTTTGGGTATAATCCGTCAACCACACTTCCTTTCGGTTACCAGGTCAATGCCTGTAACTTCGATATCCTGAAAAACCGGGTAAAAATGGTTGACGGGAAATTGCAGTTAAACGGTGCAATTAATTATTCTTTACTGAGCCTTTCTGCCTATACGTATATGAACCTGGAAACACTGGAACGTATCAGTTCATTGGTAAAAGACGGTGCCAAGGTCTACGGCCCAAAACCACTTTATCCACTGTCCAAAGCCGACCTGTCAGATGGCAACCGAAAAGCCTTCTATGAACTGGCCGACCAGGTTTGGGGCAAAGACACAGGGAAGTCAATCATCGAAAATAAATACGGGAAAGGCAAGGTTTTCTGGGGGATACCGATTGGGGATGTGATCGAAAAGATCGGGCTGGCGCCTGACTTTGCTACCAACCGGAAAGAAGACAAAAGCTTTCTTTTCATCCATAAGAAAGTGGGGAATACGGATGTCTATTTTGTGGCCAACCAGAAAGACAGCTGCATAACACGTGAGTGTCTGTTCCGGGTAGCCGATAAAACCCCTGAAATCTGGAATCCTGAAGATGGAAGCATCGCTAAGCCGGCCCTCTTCCGCTATGAAAACGGGCAAACGAGAATCCCTGTCAGTTTCAAACCTTACGAATCAAAGCTGTTTGTTTTTAAAGCCGGGAAACCTGCCGGATTTATTACAACCGTTAAGGGTGAAGGAAAACAAATATTCCCATCAAACAAGAGCACAGAAAACATCCCTCTTGTTTTGTTTGAAAACGGAAATTATGCTCTTAATCCGGTTAGAACCGGTAATTACGCTTTCGCTACCAACAACAAAAAGTCTATTTCCGGACATTTTGTCCAGAATGAAGAAGCTGTAATTTCAAACTTTACTGGAACTATCATATTTGAAGCAGGTTACAATACCAATATTCCGGATATTGAGATCACTACGCTTCAACCGCTTAATGAATCTACGAACCCTGATATCCGTTATTTTTCAGGGAATGCGCATTACCTGTTGAGATTCAATACCCCAAAAGACTTTGAAACGGCGGATGATAAGATATTGCTCGATATTGGTGAATTTGGATCGGTAGCCCGTGTTTCAATAAACGGGAAACTGTTTGGAGATCTCTGGCGACCACGCACGAGTTTGGATATAACCGGCCTGCTGAAAAAAACAGGTGAGAATGAACTAAAAGTCACGGTTGCCAATGTCTACCGGAACCGGTTAATAGGCGATCTGCGGCAATACTGCAAAGTTCTTAACGTTTGGACTTCTGCACCTGTTGAACAGTTTTTAGATAAGGATAAGTCCTTGAAACCCTCAGGGCTGATGGGACCATTGAAATTGGTTAAAATTAAAAAACAGGATTTTAATATCCGATGAACTTAACTGCCTGTTAGCAGTAGAAGAAAGTTCAAAATGAAAAATACTTCAATATCCAAATGATGAAAAATCTGATTTTTTCTGTCTCCAATGCCATAAAGATCCTAATTTTAGAGGCCTTCGGATTCTCAATTCTGCCGATTGTTTTATCCTGTACTCAGACAGATCATAAGATTGTAATGGAATCAACACTCCGTCCGGTCAGCTTTGATCAGGTTAATATAAAAGGGGAATTGTACCAGCGCGCCATGAAGAACTTTGACAGGTTGGAATCCGATATCTATTATCCTGAGAATGTTTTCCCGAAGTGCCACCATGAAACTTCAGCAGGATGGCCCGGCGACAAGGAAGGGCGCACCATCCTGGGATTGGTGCTTGAAGCACAGGCAACCCACCGGACACCACTGATACCGTTCAGATTATGAAATTCGGCAAAAGAGTGTTGAATTTCGGCACTTTAACCGCCAAAAGATATTTACTTTTTGAACGAACCATTGTTATTAAAGGCCTGCTGTATTTAGATTCTTACAGGCGCGACTATCTTATTCAGTTGTTTTTATGTAGGTTTCAATTCAAACAGCATGGCTGATTCAGGGGCTATATGGAAAAAAATATCCCCTTTTGCATCTGTTCACGCATAACCCTCATGAGCCATTGAGATTATTCCTTGCTACAGATTGTGAGCCGAATCGGTTGAGCGGTGACCTTGATACCGGGTATGTTGATAAGTCCGCTCTTGTCCGCTTTCACGCACCCCTCCGCTATCTTACTGCCGGCCAATTCCACTGTCCAACGATATTCCTTCTCCGGATAAATCTTAAATTGTTGAATTCTGCGAAGGACAACATCCGTCAAAACCTCATTAGGCAACGTAACCATATTACCATTTTTTAGCTCATTTTGCGAGACGATTTTAATCTGCATTGCAAACTCATCCGGCTGATCCTTGATATTTATCCAACGAAAGTATGCGTTTATCTGCCCTTCCTGATCGGGCTCTTTTGATTTACATCCGGGGAATTTCTGATCGGTGGATGTGTTGATAAAAACCGGATAAGCTTCATTTTTACGGATTGAAAGCCAGGGGAATTCAAACGCCGCGGGATTGGTCATCTCGTAGTGGTTCTGGTGTCCCCACGGCCCCCACGCACAAATTGTAGCGTAGCGATTCTCTTTTGCAGCTTTAAGTAACAACGGCATTTCGTCCGACCAATCATCTGTCTGCGAGAAAAAGAGTAGTGCCGGAGGGGGATTTTTATCTTTGGTGATGATTTGTCGAATTAACATATGATTAGCACCCGCCGGTACCCCTGCGAAGATTGCAGCAAAAATATCACCATGCGACATTCCTATTCCGAGAGTGCCACTCCCCCCCATCGAAATACCATGCATATAAATCCTGTTGCGATCAACATTATATTTTTGTACTACCCATTCGATCTCTGCCAGAATCCGTGCTTCTGTTGGTGTTAGTAAATTTTCGTATTTTTTCTTATCGGTCAACATTTCTTCATACCCCCACCACCATTCGGTATCGAAATTGCAGTTGGGGATCAAACCAACGAAGTCATCTCCTGCCGCAGCGATTCGGAGAGCATTGGAACGCCATTCGGTATTGTCCTTTTCACCTGCGCTGTGCAAACAAATCAACAAGGGATGTTTTGAGTTGATATCCTTTGGTGTTACAACATCAAAATAACGTTTCTGGCCGGATGTATAGCCCCATTTCACAGAACACTCGTGTTCGTAACGGAGCACGATTCGACCGGCTATCTCCTGAGTGCTGCGATTAATTGGAATCAAATCGGGGATCTCCGATCCTGTGATTGTTTTCTGGGCTGATACTGCGTGGCAGAAGCAGAATAAGATCAGCGCAACCAGAAGTGTATCTTTTTTCATAAGAAGTTTGGTTTATAATTGGGTTTTGATGTTGAATTTGGGTTGGTTGTGATGATATAGTTTCGCAAATGTTTTAACATTCCCGGGCTGAGTAATACTCCATCAACACAAGGATTAATTTTCTGCGCAGTCTCTTTCAGGTTAATCATACCAGGTATAAGGCCGTCAAACATATCATGATCAATAGCCACTATTACAGCATTTTCGCCTTTACTAAAAAGCTTCTCAAGTCTTAAATTATTTCCGTTCATATTAAAATATATAGTGATCGTATATGATCGTTTATATGTGCATTATAATTTAGTCAAATATATTAAATACAGAGATATATACAAAATTAATTTTCAAATAATTTCCAAAATAATGTTGTAATAATGATTGAATGTGATTGTATTTATTGCATTCAATTATATCTAATTTTACAGAAATCAAATGACACAAGAGCTAAAAAAATAATATATATCGAATATGGGAAAGAGTAATTTGTATAATCGTCGCAGTTTTGTCAGTTCAACCGCGTTAGGCGTTTCGGCAACGGTATTGTTTTCACATTTTGCATTTGCAGGCGAACCTGTTTCATCACGTAAAGTAAGAGTGGGTATTATTGGTGGCGGATTTGGAGCAGGTTTTAGTTTTCATGAACACCCTAACTGTATCGTTTAGGTAGTAAGTGATTTACGTCAGGATCGGCGTGATATTCTGATGAAGACCTATGGCTGTTCAAAAAGCTATGAGTCCCTGGAAATATCTTTCATGCAACAGCACAATACAACCATCCTGGACTGGATGTTTTGTATGTTGAAAATGGGAAACGCACCTGGCGATGGGGATTGGCTCCGATGAATTATCCCACACATTGCACTTCATTTCAGGTAGGCCTCACTGGGGAAAGACTTACTGAAGTCTGTTGTATGGGGTGGGGCAATAACGACCTGGTTTGTAAAGATAATCCATATAATAATCCTTTTTGGAACGAATCGGCTTTCTTCAAAACAACCAGAGGAATTTCATTCCCGGTTGAAATATATTGGAAAGGTGCATTAAGAGAAGTTGAACGAGGTGAATGGCAAGGTGACAAAACGAGCTTGATCTTATCTCATGGATTCAAGTCCGGTAGCGTCATTATAAAAGCCGGGGATCAATTAGCCAAAGATGATGGAGGGTTTAGCTATACGTCCAACAAAGTTGAAGAAGAGGCTGCCTTTTCAGACAGCCTCTTTTTTAGTCGCTACTGAGGAAAATTTTAATCGTTCGATATGACGGGAATGGGCTCAATTTCTGATTGATTACTTACGTTTATTTCTCCGGTTTTTCTGATGGAATTCTTATCAATTTTCAATTTCTCTTTTAGTTGTTTCATATCATCACTCACTTTCTGTTCGATTACTTTGGCATAAATCTGAGTTGTTTTAATACTCGTATGTCCCAAAAGTTTCGATACCGTTTCTATTGGTACACCATTACAAAGAGTTACTGTTGTAGCAAAAGTATGCCGGGCGATATGGGATGTTAAAGGTTTTTCAATTCCACACAAATCAGCAATTTCACCAAGGTATGAATTCAGTTTTTGATTGGAGTACGAGGGTATTAGTTTATTAGATGCCTGAACTCTTGGATTGTTTTTATATTTTTCAATGATTGCTAAAGGTTTTGGTAAAAGCGGAATATGGACCGAAACATCCGTTTTTATTATGTTGGTATAAAGCCAGTAATCACCGTCAATTCCTCGGAATACCTTATTTTGCCTGAGGTTAAAAACGTCAATATAAGCCAGACCGGTATATCAGCTGAATACAAATATGTCTTTGGCTTGTTCAATCCGGTTAATTTTAAACTCTTTTTTCTCGATGGTTGACAATTCATCTGTAGTAAGGCATTGCCGGCTTGTTTTGGTAAAGGTTGGTTTAAATTTCAGAAACGGATCAAGTTCGAGCCACTCGTTTCGAATAGCCATGTTTACTACTTTTCGAAGTCGTTCAATGTGCTTCATGATTGTATTTTGTCCACAGGGACGTTTCTGATCTTTCTGTTTGTATGTTCTTATAAAACGGTCAAAATCAATAAGAAATTTGTAATTCAGTTGCGAGAGGTAAAAATCTTTCGAATGATATTGAGCCGAAATAAATTCTTCAATGTAACGTTTAGTGGTGAAGTAATTTTTTAGAGTTCCCCATTCAAGAATTGAATTCATAACCTCATTGTGATAATCAAATACTGAAATTAAAGTATTTTCCTTGGCTTCAACTCCACTAAACATATCCTTAATCAAATCGGCTGTTATGAGTTTGTTTTTTAGCAAAAGCTCCTTATAGCAGTCCTTCAGCCTGCTCCTTACTTTTTCCAGATAATCATTTATAGAACGGATTTCTTCACTTTTGCCTTTTGCAATTCCTTTAAGATGGTTCCACTTGTCAATTTCTATGTCTGTTTTAAGGGCGAGATCAGTTCTTTTACCGTCCACCGTAATTCTTACATAGATGGGAGCTTTCCCATCCTTGCTTTTGTACCTCCTCAGGTAGAATGAGATACCGAATGTGTTGGTCGTTTTCATATCAATCAATTTAGTGTTAAATGATCTATTTTGAACATAAGACAAAAAAAGGGCACAAAAAACTCGTCCAAACGGCTGCAAAACAGATCAGATTTTATGAAGTTGCATTGTTGTAAATGCTTATATCATAAATATATACAGCCAGATAGGTGCCCCAAATATAATACTAAAAAAAGGGCACCTATTAGGGCACATTTTGATTGATTTCGGGTCAAGACAAATATCTGGGGGGAATAAATTTCAGGCATAAATATTTGAGAGTCTAAAGAGAAAAAATTTAACGGATCTAACTCCTCTAAAAGATGCTCTGAATGCTTTTATCTTTGCGTTAAATGATTCAGCGGAAGCATTCGTGCTGCGGTTATCAAAATAATTCAGGATATTTAGGTAATGTGCCTGTATTGACCTGGCTACAACATTAAAAGATTCGAAGCCGGATTTTTCTACACGGTCATACCATGCTGCCAGTTTTGTAAATGCGACTCCTTTGTCTTTTACAAAATGGTATATATGACCCAGTTGCATTGAAAGTTTGTAGGCTTGTTCCAGTGCGGGATATCTTGCAAATAATAATTCTGCTCTGTAACGTTGTGTCGGGGTCCATTTTGATTCCGCTTTAAACAAGAGGTAGCGGCTTCGGGCCAATAACTGTTTAAGTGTATCTCCGTTCTCAAGTATTTCTGGTATAAACTTTTGCTTTACCTCTTTACCTAATTCTATCTCCTTGTTTTCCTGATCAATTGCTTCCCATCTATATTTAACCCTCATCTCCTGCACGGCATCATATGCTAATTTTTGAACATGGAAACGGTCTGTTACCATTTTGGCCTGAGAGAAACTACCTCGGACTATATGTGCCATGTTTGCAGCCATATCCAGGGTTACTTCTTTTACTTTATTGCGTTTACGTATGGGTATCTTATCCAGAACCGCACGAACCTTCTCGCTTTGGGTTCCCTTAATAATGGATATGATCGCCCCCTTTTTCCCTTTGGCTTCTTTATTGGTTACAATCGTGTAAAGCTCACCTTGCGACAATGCTGTTTCATCAATACTGATGTGGTGACCCAGATTTTCTTCAAAAAGGATCCAATCCTCTGCATGGGATAATTGGTCCCAGTCATGATAATTACTCAAATGATCACGATACTGTTGTTCAAGTAGTTTGCCATTAACATGGAAATAATCCCCTACACTTTTACAGCTTACCGGCCTGGTATCGAGATATAACTTTTAAAAAAGCCGCGAATTCCTTAGTCATTCGCGTTCCTTTGGCTACAACCTCCCAGTCACGCCAGACGATGTCTCCGGTGGTTTCATTCGTCCATCGTCTACGCCTAATATTCAGAAATACCGATTTACCGCGTAAAGGAAAATCCTGTACTGTAATCGACTCAAAGAAACCCTTGGATACCAATTTGTCATCCAAATACTCAATGGGATGAGCATCATTCTCTTCTAAATAAATAGTGAGTGACTCCTTTGATTGAATAACATCCGAAATAAAGAAAAACTCAGAAATATCTGCGGGTAAAAGAAGTTTTGCAAGGTTAACTCCGTCTTGATTTGGCATCGCTTTTTTTTATGCAAATAAAGAAATCTTTCGCTAATCCCCCAACTTTTCAGCTTGATCCTTGATTTCAGATGATATAAATTGATTTGAGAAAAATGAAAAAGCCCTCAAATCCAGTGATTTAAGAGCTTTTTGATTGGGTTTGGATCCCCATTTTGTCGGGGTAGCCGGATGACGAATCTATTCTCTTAATATCTGAATATCAATTTAATGCACGAAAAGTTTTCAGTCCTGGGCACCTATTAGGGTACACGAATTTTTTACCTGTTATTTTGGTGCAAAATGAATCATAGAAAGTACAATTTTAAATCAAAAATAATCAAAATGCGTAACTACTCAGGTCTTTTATTTTAATTTCTGAAAAAATTACGCGTTGGGTTAAAATTTCTAATTTTTTCTGAACTTGCCATGGCTAGCGCGGGGGATGAATTTCTGTTTTGTTCTCATGTGCCCGAGTGTCGCGGGGGTAAAATAAAAAAATCAGAGATGTTTCAATAATTTGTTGATAACATGGTCTTTCGTTGTTGACAAACAACCTGTTCAAAATGGCTGGTTCTTAAGTGTCTTCGCTGATCTTTGTTAAAAACAAAGGATTTATGATTCCGAAAGAGAAGCTACGTATACAGGGTAAAGAAGAATTGGTAGATCTGGTCTATGGCCTTTTGATCGCGGTTGATAAATTAACAGCTGAAGTGCAGGGGCTCCACGAAGAGGTACAAAGACTAAAGACTCCAAAAAACAATGGTAACAGTTCTCTTCCTCCTTCTCATGACCTGTTCCGACATAAGAACCAGAGTCTTCGGGAAACGAGCGATAAAAAGTCGGGTGGTCAACTCGGGCATAAAGGTGAAACACCTCTCATGTCTGCGATTCCCAATAAAATAATAGAACATTGGCCTGATAAGAAATGCCCTCAATGCGGGAAGGTTCATACCGGGGGGCCGGGCTTATATCGTAATAACGAACAGCAGGGGTTTTGTGACTGTCAAAAGTACATTTTCTGATGGATTTCCTAATGCAACTTACGTAAGTGATTCTTTGAGTGCGCAATTAAAAACGGCATGCAAACGGCATCAACTGTGCCTTGCTTACCTGCTGAGGGAGTTAAAATACTTCGGAGAGGCTTACCCCCACAAATGGGTGATCGATATGTCTGCCTTATTGAAAAGTGCAATAGCAATAGCCCTAAAAAAAAGAACGACAGAACATTAGTACGCAGAACCTTTGGAGGAGAGAAATAGGATACTCAAGGAATTTGGAATCCTGATCAATCAAATCCTTCCGGATAAAGTCGCAAAAATAATTACATTCCAAAGAAGGCTTAAAAAGTGGAAGGATGAAGTATTTACCTTTTTGTTTTATCCCGATGTCCCGTACGACAACAATGGTTCTTATCCCAACTTTATAATTATCCCAACTTCATTTGTAAAAAACACATCTTCAAAGGTCTACGCCTGAGAAGTTGGAATAATATTTAGTGATCATTCTTTCTATGGTCTTGTAAATCCAAATAGGTCAGATAGACCTATGTTCTTTTCAAGCTTCCACTTCTTTGGTATTGCACTGGTAGCTACATCTTCCAAAGTAGCCAGAGCCCTCATCTGCTGTTCGGTAGTGATATCCTGATAAACAGATAAACCATAGTGGTTTCTATACTTTCATGCCCCAGCAGTTTACTGATTTCTACGATGTTTATACCATCTTCCAACCAATGACAGGCCTTTGCATGTCTCCATTGGTGACTATGAAGATCCAAAGGAACATCACTATAGGTCTTATGAGCTTTAGCAGCATAAATTTTCAGGCGTTTCCGTATCGCCTCCTGTGATAGTTTTGACTTTTGCCCGTGCCATGAAGAGTAAAACAGAAAATCATCCGGATTAGGCTTTGCTCCATGGAACACCTTTATATATTTCTGAAGAATATCAACTAATCTGTTCAACACCGCTTTTAGATTCCAAATGAATCGTTTCTTTCTCCCAATCAATATTTTCAGGTGTCAGAGATAAAAATTCAGTCCCACGAAGCCCGGTATAGTATGCAAAAGTTGCAATAGCCTTGTCCAATAATGTTAGTTGCGAGTTCTCTTCCTCAAGCCAAATCAGAAACTTTTCTGACTCTAATTGAGTTAAATATGGATAGTTCTGATAACTCTTAGGCACAGAAGGGAATAATGATAGTATGTAGCTTCCTGATAGGTTCACCATATAATGGGATTGTGGCATTCAAGACACGGGTAATCTTTTCTTTATACGCTTTGCTTCTGATTATTTTCTCTCCGTCATGTTTATTCCAACCGAAAAGTATACCAGTAGTTCACTCCAAAAGTATACCATTTTAATTAATAAAGGGGCAGTACTCTTGTGATCGGGGTACCCCGATCACAAGAGTACTGGATCCCGGATTTTTCGCGATTTATTTTTCATTTTTTCATCATTTCTTTTGTTTCCCTTAACCGGTATAGAAAAAGTCAAGAACATGCCTTTCTGTGGCATCTTTAATTGATTGTACTCCTGTATTTTGTAAATGCAATAAAAATAGGATTCCAGCTCGTCGTTCTGTATAGGTCGCATGAGCGACTTCACTTCCTAGTTTGACTGTCTGTTCATAGTAATCTATAGCTGATTTGTATTCATCGTTGAGCAAATCATAACTCTTAGCCGGTGCCAGAAAACCATGACACAGATTGGGTTGTGGATACGTGCCCTCTAAGTCGAATCTCTTCACACAACCCAGAACAGACCTCAGAGTTCCTCGAACCGGAGCAGCATCTTTATACCCGCGTTTCTGCACCTCACGCCAATAAAGTTGTTCATAAGAATCAATCTCTGGATATGAACCTTCATTCAAAGCCAGTTTGATGCACCGTCTCATCCATTGAATATGGCAACGGCTGTACCCATTACCACAAAGATATTCAAGAAGTAATGGGTAATGTTTTTGCAAATTGCTTACATACATCCATAATTATTTAAATTGGTATAGGCGCATAAGCCGCCCATGTTAATTAACAGATTGTAAACGAATAGGGTTATTTAAAACCATTTTATTTATGAGTAAATCGAATATTGTATCCATATAGACCGCCGATTGTACCTAAAATGGTACTCATCAAGGTATCCTTGAAGGCGATCTTTGTTGCAATGATGATGAATCCCTCTAGCCAACCTTTCAGATTCATAATGTGGATATGGATATCCTGAAAACTCTTTCCATTTTCAGATTTGAGTTGCTCCAGATTCGGATAGGTCTTTTTCAGAGGAATATATCCTTTCCACTTATCAGTAATGACTTTTGTGTCCTTGCTGATGTATGTTTCAAAAAATGGTTTGAACGAAGCAGAAGACGCATCGTTGATACATTGAGCATAAGCACGTCCAACACCGCCTTTTACAATTTCAAGAGCGATAACGACGAGTTTTTTGTCTCCTTTGCTTCGACCTTGTTTGCCTTCTTCCTCTCCGCCAATATAAAATTCATCAACATGAACTATACCGCTGATTGGATTTAGTTTACTGCTTTGCATGGCTTGTTGTATTTTCCATTTGAACTCCCAACAAGTCTTTTGACGTAATTCAAATTCTTGAGATAACTCTAATGAAGACATTCCTTTCTTCTTTGTACTTATTTTATATGCTATATGAAATGCCAGGTGCAAAGGAAACTTGCATTTGTCGAACATAGTGCCTGCTGTCGGGCTTTCATCATATTTGCATTTCATACATCTTCTTGAAAAAGGTTTTACGCCTTTGTAATATTTTAAATGGCCACACTTTTTGCATAGAAAACCTGTTAAGCTCCACTTGATATCAGCCAAGTAGCGGCAACAGTCTTCATCTGTCGAAAACGTGTTATAAAACTTAATTGAGTTCACGCCTTTAAATTTATTTCGATCATTCATGCTACAAAGGTAGCTTTACAAAAATAACGGGCGGTCTAAACGCCTATACCAATATTTAAATTTAAGATGTACGTAATTTACTAAGATATTATCTCAACTTTTATCTAAATATACATTCTATATCTGTCTGTTATGAAATATGTTGGGTAATAAATAAGTTGGGATAACCTGGCTGAACAGGCAATACGGAATGTAAAGGTTAAGCAGAAAGTTTCAGGAAGTTTCCGCTCTGAGCGAGGTTCTGAGATATTCGCAATATTGCGCTCGGTAATTGATACGACCATTAAAAAGGGTGGGAATCCATTTGAGACAATCCGTTTAGCAGTAAATCTTGCAGCCGCTAAAAAAGAATTCCAAGCTGTTTGCTACAGGAAACCATACCCACTGGTAACATTCTCAATACCCATTATGGTTAGCATTTAAGGCCAGGAGTTAATCCAGCTATACTTTTACTGCTACCTATCCGTGAAGGATTACCAAAATTAAACGAACAGACCTGAGTAGTTACAACAAAAGAGTGGGAATTTCTTTTTTGAAATTCTAAATTTAAAACGAGTTCTTAAGGATTCAATGAATTAAAACGACTCAGATATGCCAAGATTGTAGATGCCAAAATATCTGAAGATATGACGGTATTGAAATCAAAATTAGAAGGGAATTTACAATCTGGTCAATTGGGTACTTGATAAATAGTAATTATATTATAATTTTGTGTTTAAAATTAAGAGGCTCTTTAAAATTTGAATACTAATCTGAAGTACTCAGATCTCGAAAGTATAGCGAGGACCTACAGAATTTTAATTTCTTTTAGATAATTTCCCGGATCCCCGCCCCATGCGCTTGCGGCAGGGTAATTCACTCATGAATATTTGGAAAACGAAAAAAGAACCATTAATTTCGTAGTTTATAGCCTATTTGAGCCGATCTGAGACTAACTAAAGTTCGAACAAATTGAATTTAAGAATTGACGATATTGATAATGGTCTGATTACCCAACTTCAGAATGGGGATAAAGCTGCATTTAAGATACTTTTTGAAAAATATGGCCCCCGCCTGTATCAATTCTCATTGAAGTATTTACGGGATAAGGAAGATGCTGAAGATTTGCTGAACGAGGTTTTTCTGAAGATATGGGAAAACCGACACTCCTTAAAAACAAACACATCCTTTCAGTCCTATTTGTTTACAATTGCCTATAACAATATCCGTCAAAGGTTCTTAAAAAAAGGCAGAGAAGAAAAATATATTCAGGTTTTTGCAGAAGAGAATCTTATTGATTCCTATACAGGGGAAGATCAGATAGATTACATGCTGATCGTTCAAAAGATTAATAAGACCATTGATTTATTACCAGCAAGAAGGAAAGAAATTTTCAATTTTAGTTACAAAGAGGAATTAAAGAGTCATGAAATAGCTGATAAACTTGGTTTGAGTGAACAATTTGTGAAAAACCAGTTGTCAATAGCACGAAAGTATATTATCAGCAAAATTAAAGAAGACAATCATATTGCAGGTATTCTGCTTTTCTATTTGCTTGCAGGTCAAGACCCGGATTAAAAAAATAAAAAATAGTTCCGTTTAGAGAGGTACGTTTTTAAAGTCAGTTGATATTACTTTAAAAGGACACCCAAAATGGCAATTGACAGGATGCATATTGATAAGGTCTTCGGTCAGAAGTTCAGTCTTCTCGATCAAAAGAATCTTGAAAAATACTTCCAAGATAGTTGTCTCAATGAAGAAGCCAGGCTTGTTGTTAAAGAACAATGGGAACAATTTATACCTGATCCCGAAAGCTTCCCAAATCTTGATCCTGTTTTTTATAAGCTTTATTATACCATTAACAACCGGAAAGATTCAGCTCCAAAAGGTAGAAGCCTTTTCTTTAGAATTTCTCAGATCGCTGCGGTACTGATTGTTGGATTATTGATTGCAACAAGTATCTATTTTTCAAATAATGGATTTAAAAAAGTAAGTCCCCAGGAAGTTGCATTTATTTCTCACAGTGGTTTTCGGAACCAATTCAAACTTCCTGACGGTACGGTAGGGTGGTTAGGGTACCACTCTCAATTAAAGTACCATATTGACAATCGTGATCAGCGCGTTGTTGATCTTGATGGCCTCGCATTTTTTGATGTGACTCATCATCAAGAGCAACCATTCATTGTCAAAACACCTTCAAAATTAAGTATAGAGGTACTTGGAACAAGATTTAATGTTTCCTCCTATTCTGTAGACAACTCCTGTGAGGTCATACTTGAACAAGGCAGTGTGAGATTAAACCTGCAAAACCACCAAGTTGGAGAGATGCTTCCCAATGAACGAGTAATCTATCAGTCAGAAAATAATTCGATCGAGAAATCAAGAGTTAATGCGCTTGATTATGTAGCATGGAAAGAGGGGAAGCTGATTCTTAATAATGTTTCGTTGAAAGAGACTTGTCTGAAACTAGGCAGGTTTTATAATGTGGAGTTTGAATTGGAAACAAAAAATATTGATAACCAAAAGATCAGATTGGTTTTGGAAGATGAAACGCTTGAAGATGCATTAAAACTTCTAAGCTTGATTGTACCTGTAAAATATCGGACCGAAGAAAGAAGGTTATTGGATAATTACAATTACTCCAAGAAGAAAATAATAATCAAAAATAAATAGCCTATGAAGTAAAACAAATGAAAAAAAGCGGGAAAGCAGTGCAATGCCGTCCCGCAAATCAGTAAAGTCTATTGGAATTTTTAAACATTACTAATTTTCAAAAGTATGAAAAAAAAACACAAGTATGGGGCATGGCATTATCATGCTTTAAAAAAAATGTTTCAGGTTATGCGAATCGTATTGGTTATTTCGTTAGTTTCTATCATGCAATCATTTGCACTGGAATCTTATACGCAGAACTCCAGGATTTCACTTTCTGTTAAGGATATGAAACTTGCAGATATTATGGTGAGGATTGAGGATCAAACAAAATACCATTTTGCTTATAACAAAACTGAAGTTGATGTCGACAGAAGCTACTCTGTCAATATCAATGATGCAGAAATCACAGAGGTACTAAGTGCGCTTTTTTCAAAGAGCGATGTTAATTATACTATTATTGACCGGCAAATAGTACTATCTCCATTCAAAGAACCTTCAGTTGAAGTCCAGCAGCAAAAATCTGTATCTGGTAAAGTCAGCGATCGAACCGGCACTCCTCTTCCCGGGGCATCTGTGGTTGTAAAAGGGACCACAAAAGGTGTGATTACAGACAATGACGGGAATTTTTCATTGCAATTGCCTGTTGATGCCAAATCAATTGTCTTTTCATTTGTGGGGATGAAAACACTGGAAGTGAATGTGACTGGGAAAACCAGCATTAATATTACAATGGAAGAAGAGACCGTGGACCTTGATGAAGTGGTTGCCATCGGTTACGTATCGCAGAAAAAAGCGCTGATGACTGGAGCTATCCAAACAATGAATGTTTCAGAGAACCTGAAGAATATACCTACCGTTTCTGCCGGTAACATCCTTGCCGGCTCCATGGCTGGCTTAGATGTAAGTACCCCACAGGGGATACCAGGATATAACCCTGACATTTCCATCCGTACCGGCTCGTCATGGAACAAACAGCCTGTAACTTATGTTATTGACGGGATTATCCGCGAAAGTGCCGATTTCAATAATTTAAGCCCCAATGAAATCGAAGACGTAACGGTCCTGAAAGATGCCGCCTCTGCGGCAATCTATGGGTCGCGTTCGGCCGGTGGCGTTATTCTTGTTACCACCCGGAGGGGCAAATTGGGCAAGCCTGTATTCAATTATTCGTTCAACTTCGGGGTCGATACCCGTACCAAAAATATTGAACTGACCAATGCCATCGAAACAGGTGAAATGTTTAACAAGCTCTGGAATGCCGACTGGTGGCATTGGAGACAGGAAGATTTCGACCATTATAAAAAAATCAATAATGGCTGGGGATATGACCAATTGGGTGAGGTGTGGCAGAACCCGTCCGTCAAGACCCATAATTTCAGCGTGTCGGGTGGTTCGGAAAAGGTGAAGTATTTTGCCGGGGTATCGTATGTCGATCAGAAAGGCTTCCTGAATCCGCTCACTTATAAGAAATATAATTTCCGTTTGAATACGACCATTGATTTGACAAAGGATTTGCAGTTTTTTGCAGGTATGAGCCTGATAAACAGCAAACGGGGCAATTTAGTTTTTGAAGGTGAGGATGCGCTTTACCGGAAACTGCTGGTCTGGCAGGTCGACCAGCCGGTATATACCGACGGGGGGCAATATGCCGATTACGGCTGGGCCGCCAATGTGGGCGCCATGGTAAATGGGGACTGTGGATATAAGCGGACCCAGTACCTGAACCCCGAGATCAATTTGAATGCAACCTATAAAATCCCGTTCATCAAAGGCTTGAGCGTTAAAGGCGCGTACGGTACAAACTGGTCGAATGAGCAATTCTCCGGTTTTTATAAAAATCATCAGATGGTGATATTGAAACGGGAGGGTCCCGCCAGCCATATCGCTCGTACGGACGATGCTTCGATAACGGGCACCCGGATGTCAACCTGGATGTCGAAAAACACGATAGAAAAATCGGTCAAATGGGGATATGATTACCAGTTGAATTTCCAATTGAACTACAAGCGGAACTTCGACAAACATGCTGTCCAGGGGGCGCTGGTCTATGAGAAGACAGAATCTGACGGAGCCTCTGTATTAGGCGGACGCGAAGGTTTCCCGGTTTTCCTGACCGACCAGTTCTGGGCCGCAAGTAGCGCCCGCGCCGATACGTGGGGAGGTGGCGATGCCTATATCAAAACCGGCCGTGTTTCCTATATCGGGCAGTTCAACTACGCTTATGCCAATAAATACCTGGTCGATTTCTCGTTCCGCGAAGACGGTTCCATGAATTTTTCGCCTGACCGGCGTTGGGGGTTCTTCCCTGCAGGCGGTCTGGGCTGGGTCATTTCTGAAGAGCCCTTTTTTAATAAGAATGCGATCACCCACTTAAAACTTCGTTTGACAGCCGGGCTGACCGGGAACGACGCCGTGGGCGGATGGCAATGGCAGGAATCGTACAGTTCGGGAAATTCGGCCTATTTTGGCACAACCCCGTCACAAAGTGTTGGTATTCAATATGGTTCGGTAGTGAACCCGTCCCTAACCTGGGAAAAAGCCTTTACCTACAATGCAGGGGTGGACATGAACTTTTTGGGAAACTGGAGCGCGACCGCAGAGTACTGGTCAAGGAAGTCTTATGATATCCTGGGAGCCAGGAATGCATCGGTGCCCACTTCGTTCAGTTTGTCAATGCCCGACGAGAATTACGGACAGATCAATGCACAGGGCATCGAGTTCAGCCTTGGGTACAGGAAACAGGCCACTGATTTGACCTATTACGGGAACTTCAATATTTCGTATGGCTGGAACAAAGTCATTCAAAAAGATTATGCCGAGAATGCCAAGCAAATTGACATCCCGGAAGGCAAATCAACTAATTATATCAAGGGCTATGAGTTTGACCAGATACTTAGAACACAAGAACAATTGGACGCGTTCAAAGCTGCACACCCCGGTTACCTGATCGGGGGCTTGTCGCCCGCATTGGGGATGATGGTGTATAAAGACCTTTCGGGCCCGAACGGGACTCCCGATAATATCATCGATTCCTGGGACAAGATAGTCCTTAAAAACAGTAATTTCCCCATCATTTACGGTTTAAAGCTGGGCGGGTCGTGGAAAGGTTTTTCGCTCGAAGCGATGTTCAACGGGAAGTTGAAATGGCAAAAATCATTCCAAGGGCAGGCCGGTGGAGTTGAATGGAACCGGATGTGGACCAAATGGCACGACGATAGCTGGACACCGGAAAACCCGGATGCATGGTTGCCCAGAAGAATTTCAGGTATCGAATCCAACACCTACGATATAACATCAAGATTTTGGCTCCAGGATGCAAGTTTTATCAGGTTGAAATATGTCAATGTCGGATATACGCTGCCTACCAAACTGTATGGCGGGGTTGTTGACAAGGTGAGGATCTATTTTGCCGGATATAACCTTTTTGTCCTGAGCAATTTCAAGTATTACGATCCTGAGCTGGGCAATCAGGGTACTGAGTTCCCCATTATGCGGACATTCAACTTCGGCATAGACGTGAATTTCTGAGTATTAACTGAAAAAAATAGTAAATAATGAAAACAACAAGAAAATACTATAGCCTGTTGCTTATAGGGGCCCTGGCCATCATCGGGGCCGCCTGCTCGGATTTGGATTACACAAATACCCAGGTCATTTCGCCTGAGAACGTTTGGAAAAACAAAACGATGATCGTTGCCTACCTGAACGAGATCCACGGTGGGATGATGCCCGGATGGTCACGCAGTGGCGGAGAATCGGACGAAGGTTTTCATATGCCCGGCGAAATGGGTGACTACCAGCGGGGTATCATTGATGTGGAACGTACCGGACTGGAACTGAAATATACATATATTGATAAGATTAATTTTTTCCTGGACAAAATTTCTTCGGTTTCTTCTGAGGAACTGACCGATACGGAAAAAGATCAGTTGACTGGCCAGGCCCTGTTTTGGAGGGCATGGGATTATTTTGGGAAAGTTCAGGCTTTGGGTGGTGTGCCCCTGATCCTGGCCCCTCAGGACGTGACCAACAAGGAATCACTCTTTGTCCCACGCAACAAAACATCAGAATGTATGGCCCAGATAATCAAGGACCTGGACGATGCTATTGCAAAATTGCCTGCAACATGGAGCGGGAATGACTACGGACGTATCGACAAGTGTGCCGCCATGGCATTTAAAGGCAAAGTATTGTTATGGTATGCAAGCCCGTTGTTCAACCCGGCCAACGACCAAGCCCGTTGGCAAACCGCTTATACGGCCAACAAGGCGGCCGTCGATTTCGTAAAGGGCCATGGGAAAGGCCTTTATCCCAATTTCAGGCAAATCTGGTATGCTGAGCAAAACGAGGAAGTAATCATGGTGAACCAATTCTATCATCCGGATCATTCTTACAGTGAGGCCCCCGGAGGGGGGAGTATCAGGCCGTTTGGGGACGAAAATCAACCTTATATGCCTCTTTTTATGACATTTCCAAAAAAGAATGGACTTTCCCTGCAAATTGACCAGAATCAGTTGTCAGATCCGGTTTATAATGCCAATCTACTCAATAATTTGTATTTGGACATGGATGACCGGTTTTACACGACTGTGTTTTTGCCTGGAGAATTTTATCCCGGATTACAGGATCTTGGAGCGAATGATAGGTTTTGGCCTGTATTTGAGAAGGTTCCGAACGGGAGTGGGTATGTTAATATGATGACTACAAAATTTAACTGGTCTTTAACCACAACCGGTTACTACGATTGGAAAGGACTTGACCTGTCGTTGACACCTAGTTCCTATGACAAGGCCGAGACCGACTGGATCGAGATCCGGTTTGCCGAAGTGCTGATGAATTACGGTGAATGTGCCAACGAAACAGGCAAACCAAGCGAGGCATTACAGGTATTGTACGATATCCGAAAAAGGGCAGGCATAACCCCAGGGGAAAATGGAAAATACGGGGTTACAGCTTCTTCCCAGAGCGAAATCCGGGAAGCTTACACAAAAGAACGATTTGTGGAATTTGCCTTTGAAAATAAACGCTTTGGCGATTTGCGCCGTTTGAAACGTTTCGATATTTTAAACACGATGAAATATCGTTCAACTTTATATGTGGTACTGAACGACGGGATCAACGCTTCTACATTTGATATGACCAAGGACATGAGCAATCCGGCAGTAAGGGGCATGTTCCACCTGGAATACATACCGAACCTGGACAAACAGCCACAGTATTATTTCAACCTGAGCTTGAACCATTGGTTCCTCCCGATTGCCAAGAATGACTTGGACCGGAATTCCAAACTGGCACAGAACAACGAATGGGGAGGGGCATTCGATCCGTTGCAATAAGAAATTAAAGATGAATTGTTCTAAAAGAGAGGGTTCATTAACCCTCTCTTTTTAGTGAGTTTTTAATCTAAATAATTCATGAGTTTAATTGAAAAAATAAATAGAAAAGCAATCCCAATAGTTTTTTTTGCAATTATGTTGTTATTTGCAACAGCAGGTATTTGCAAGGCAGATGCGGATTCCATTCCCTGGTTTCCATCAGGTAATGAAGCGACCACAAATTCGGAAATAGAAGATCTTTTGAAACAGTTGAAAGGCAGGTTTAGGATACTTGGTTGTGATTACAAAGAATCTTTCCTGTGCAGAAAACAGTTGATTGTTCCAGGGAAACCAGGGATATCAGGTGGATGGGATTATAAACTGCAGACAACGCCGGTGAAAGGAGAAAAAAATGCCCTTGACCTGGATATCACATTTAGTCGTGTAGGAAAAGAACACTCCTCTTGTGGGGTAGCCATTGCTTTTGATTTCTGTAACTGGGATATACAAAATTATGTGATGATCCCGGCTTCGGTTTATAACGGGAACCGGAACCGGATTGTTGACCGGAATTATGCAGAAGGCCTGGACCGAAGCGATCTGTACAGGAAGGATCTTCCCCAGACAACGACTCCGCTTCCGCAGTTGTCTCCCAATGCAGGCGAGCGTTCGCGGTTGGACGTGAATACCAGCAATACCACTACCCCGGCCATTTGCCTTTTCGACCGGAAAAGCAAACAGGGATTGATCATCCTGTCCGAACAGGGAATCCGCTACCAGGGCCGGGTGATTGACCATGGTTTTATTATTGAGGAAAATGATGACCGAACTATAGCTTCGCTGGTGATCAGTGCTCCCGGAGTGAGGGAGAAAAAACCTGAATTCGTGGTTTTCAGCAAAAGTCCCGACAGGGGAATAAGCTGGGAAGCAGGGGAAGAGCGCGCTATCCGGTTGCGTGTTTGCCAGTTTCCTGCCGCAGATATGACGGTTTTTCTGGATATATTAATGACAGTGCGAAAATCGGTCATCGGCCAGAACTCCGCGCGAAACCTGATCCCTTTTAGTGAAGTGGCCCGTTTGATGTGTAACAATATTGACCGGCGTTTTTACAATGACAATAAATACCATTTTTATTGTCCCGAAAATGCCAATTGGATTTCGTATGGCTGGATAGGTGGTTTGATGAATACATTTCCAATGCTGGCGTTGGGTGATGAGATGCATCGTCACAGAGTAAAAGAGACCTTAGATTTTGGCTTGACTTTGGGTCAGGGTGAATCAGGTTATTTCTACGGGGCCTTGAATTATGACGGGAAGCCCTTTGGAAGGGAAGGCTATGATGAATTTCCGGAGATTGTTTCGACCCGCAAGAATGCCGATGTTTTGTTCTGGATGATCAAGCAGTTTATGTTGCTAAAGGCTCAGGGACATAAGGATGAGATCAAGCCCGACTGGGAACATCGCATGAAAGGGCTGGCGGATGCATTTGTTTCGACCTGGCAGAAGAATGGCACCTGGGGAAATTTTGTGAATAATAAAACCGGCAAAATAGCTGTATATGGCACTTCGGGCGGAGTGATGGGCGTTGGTGCGTTGGCGCTTGCCTCCCGGTATTATAATGAACCCTTATATCTGGAAGTGGCCCGTCAGACAACTGAATATTATTATGCAGATTTTCTGAAACAGGGTATGACTACCGGTGCCTGCGCCGATATTTTGCAGAATGCCGACTCGGAAACAGCAGCGGGTTTTATGACCGCGCTGATGGCGCTTTATGAGATTACGGGGGAGAAGCGCTGGCTTGATAAAAGCCGCGATCTCGCTAATTTATGTGCCACCTGGACCGTGTCGTTCGATTACGAATTGCCGGCCGAAACGCCGCTGGCCAAGTTGGGGGCAAAACTGGCAGGAGTGGTATGGGCCAGCACGCAGAACAAGCACGGAGCTCCGGGTTTTTGCACCTCATCTGGCGATCCGCTTTTCAAGATATACAGGGCAACCGGAGATGAACGGTATGCTTCGCTGATGTACGATATGGTGCATGCGCATGCCGAAGGAATTCAACCCAATGGAAATATTACCGAACGTCTGACCTATTGTGATGCCGATACCCGTGGAACCCGTGGCGAGGGAAAAACAGGCTGGACGGAGACCAACGGTGCACTAATGGCCATGGAACTTCCCGGCATCTACCTGCGGAAAGACATGAACCGGATGTTCGTGTTTGATCATGTGAAAGTCGAAGTTTTAGAACGCAGTAAATTGGATATTGTATTGAAAATCAACAATCCGACAGGTTATGATGGTCAAGTGTCAATCTTAGCCGAAAATAAAGAGCAGGCAAGCCATTGGGGTATACAGCATTCATCAACTGGCCCAGAGTAACGGTAAAGGCTGAGCAAACAATAATTTGGAAAACTGAATAGTAGATAAAACTTTATCATCAACGGCAATCATCGTAATCACATAATTAATTTGACTCTGATATGACTAAATCGTTTTTAATATTAGCGCTGATTTTTTCAGTTATTGAACAGGCCCACGCACAAAGTTCTGCGACTGTGATTAACGATTTTATGAAGGAAGTGAGAGGAAGAATGTACTCCCAGGTATCCTGGTACTCGGGAACGCAATTGGATTCATTAAAATCATTCTCAGGGGATATTCTGAAAACAAAGACTTCCGAATGGTCGTGTAGAGTAACTACAAATCATGCCACAGGACTGGATGCTTTGGATTTAACGGCCCGCTTCCGGCTGGAAAAAGGAGAAGCATCTTCGGCCGCAGTTTCGGTAGCTTTTGATTTTAACGACTGGGACACGGGAAACTATGTGCTGCTTCCGGCTGCAGTTTACAACGGGAACCGATACCGGGCAATAGGGAACG
The DNA here is from genome assembly GCA_963677935.2 of Prolixibacteraceae bacterium. GTDB lineage: Bacteria > Bacteroidota > Bacteroidia > Bacteroidales > Prolixibacteraceae > JAAFHB01. The sequence goes on from CAXXEH010000003.1 coordinate 226,737, forward strand.
GGTATAACCCGCCGTACCCTAAGGATATGTATTACAATCCTGATTTGCCGTTAACCATATCAAATAATCCCAGGTTAGCCCTGTCCAAGGGAGGGCCATCCCGTATCGAGGCCCAGACAGGCTATTTGGCCACCCCGTCAGTTTGCTTTTACTCTCCCGGTCTTGGAAAAGGGTTTGTCTTATTGACAGATCAGGGTACCCGCCTGGGAAATTCAGGAATTACCCTTGAAGAGAACGAAGACCGCACACAAGCGACGATGGAAATATCAGCGCCATCGGTAAGGAAATTAGCTGCCGGGTTTGGTGATTTTTTCCCGAGTGGCGACCGGGCCGCCGACTGGAAAGCAGGGGATGAAGTCACCTTACGCTTTAGGTTATTTGTTTTCCCGGCCAGTTCTATTCCCGATTTGCTCACACGGTTTATGGCCGAGCGTAAATCGTTGAGCGGGCCGAACCATCCACGCAACCTGGTTCCCATGAGCAAACACTTCGAGCTGGCGACGCGAATATGCAGCAACAACTGGATCACGGGCCCGGCAGGAGGCTATTATATGCCCGAGAACAACAAAGATTTCCAGTTGGGATGGGTGAGCGGCATGATGAATACCTATCCGATGCTGTCCCTGAACGATAAAACAGAACGACAAAGGGTTTCAGAGGAACTGGATTTTGTAACGGGTAAGATGCAGGGAGAAAGCGGGTATTTCTTCGGCGGAATTGCTTTGGCCGGAAAAATCAGACCTGAAAAGGAGGATCCGGATAATGTGCAGGTTCATGCCATGGTGCGAAAAAACAGCGACGCTTTGCTGTGGTTAATCAAACATTTTATGCTGCTGAAAGAACAGGGTTACGGGAACCTGGTCAAACTCAAATGGGAGGCCTCGGCCAAACGGCTTGCCAGTGCTTTTGTGGCGACCTGGAAAAAATATGGACAGTTTGGCCAATATATTGACCCCGATACCGGGGAGATTGCTGTGTTTAACTCCACTGCGGGAGCAATAGCCCCAGCTGGCCTTGCCCTGGCTTCGGCTTATTTCGATAACAAGGAATATTTGGATGTTGCCACGAAAGCGGCGGATTACTATTACCGGCACGATGTGGTAAAACAAGGGCTGACGGGCGGGCATAGCGGTGATACCTCTCAGGATGCTGATGCAGATTCATCTATGGGGTTACTGGAATCGCTGATGGCCATATACTATTGCTCGGACGACCAGCAATGGCTTGAAAAGGCCAAAGTAGTGGCAGCCCTGTGCTCTACCTGGACCCTTTCGTATGATGAAAAATTTCCTACGGAAAGCCAGATTGCAAAATTGCAGTCGAACATGGCAGGTGCTGTGTGGGCAAGCATCCAGAACAAACATGCGGCGCCAGGAATATGTACTGCATCGGGCGATTACCTGTTCAAGTTATACCGTGCTACGGGCGACCTTACCTGTGCCGACCTGGTTCGTGACATACAGCATGCCCATACAGAGGCGGTGGATATGCCCAACCATCGTACGACAAGTTACGGGTGTGGAACATCAATGGAACGTATCCAGCCTTCGGATGCGGAAGGGAAAGGCAGTGTTGGCAATTACGGATACACACGCAACTCGTGGACTGAAACAGCCGGTATGTTGATGGACCTTGAATTGCCGGGCATTTACCTGTTGACGGATAAAGATGAGGTATATGTTCTCGACCATGTTGAAGCAAAAGTGATGAAACGTGAGGCCGGGAAGGTAATGCTTTCTGTGAGTAACAAAACGCCTTATGATGCAAAGGTTTCAGTTTTTGCCGAGACTTCGGAACAAGCAAAGGAACCGTTAAGCTATGTTGCATTTGCCCAATGGCCTAAGGTAGAAATAAAGTCAGGTGAGACAAAGGTTGTAACGGTCCTACCTGATGGTAAAATAAACTAGAATAAGCCATTCTGAGTAGCAACAAGACTATTAAAGCGGTAAAGAAAACTCATAGTGTCAAGAATAATATTCTTTCGTTGCCCAATCGCCGGATAATGTTTCTAAGTCAGACATATGATGGGAGTGTGCTTGACAAAAGGATTTGCGATGAATGGCCACTTCATATGTTGCCATAAAACTGGATTCGATGACTTGATCATGGAGATTGCCTGTGGATTACACAATTTTAGAATTGCACTGAAGAATAACACATTATAAAATTAATCTATGTAAAGTCTAAAATATATTTGAACCATTAAATATTGAAACAAAATGAACAGCAAAGAAAGAGTTTCCCGTGCCATAAATTTTAAAAATCCTGACAGGGTGCCAATATCTCATGCGGTTTTACCAGCAGCACAATTAAAATATGGTCAAGCCCTTTATGAAATACTTGAGAGCGTAGATGAGGATTTTGGATGGAACTTGCTCCCGGATTTAGAAAGGGTAAATTTTCCTGCGCCATATAAAAGAGGAAAGAATTATGATGGATTTCAAACGCTTTGGTACTGTGAACTAGAGGGTATCTGTGGAATCCCTGTTGAGTTCCCAATTGGCGATTTAAAAAATTTGAAAGACTTTAAATGGCCCGTTTTTAATGTGGCACCACCCACCAAACGACTTTATAGTGGACATGTTTCAGGTAGTAAAGAGTATTATTCACGAGGGGCATGGATTACTTTCTTTGAGCAAATGCAGCAGCTCCGGGGGTTTAATGATATTTTAATGGACCTGATGTTGGAGTCTGATGAAATATTCAAACTAAGGGACGAATTATTAGAGTGGAGTTTAAACTACATAGACCTCTGGCTTAAACAAGATTATGATGGAATTCATTTTGCAGATGATTGGGGAACCCAATTAAATTTGATGATATCGCCCGAAACCTGGAGAAGTTTTTTTAAGCCGGTTTATAAAAAGTTATTTGACAAAGTTATTGCAGCCGGTATTGATGTTCATTTTCATTCTGACGGTTTTATTAATGAAATTATCCCCGATTTGATTGACATGGGAGTAAAAGTGATTAATTGCCAGGTCAATGTTATTGGATTGAAGCATATCAGAGATAATTTCAGGGGGAAAGTCTGTTTCCGTACCGACCTTGACCGGCAACACGTCCTTCCTTTTGGTAAACCTGATGAAATTGAGAAACACATCCATGAAGTATTTGAAAATGTAGGGACCCAGGATGGAGGGGTTATTGCATGTGGGGAAATTGGTCCTGATATCCCAATTGAAAACATCCGCGTAATGTATAAGACATTTTTGAATTATAAATAAATTATGAAAAGAATCGACTTCCAGCCAGACAGCTATAACCTGTCAGAAGTATTACTTAATCGCAGACCCAAAAGGTTACCATTATACGAGCACAATATCGAACTTTATAATGATCGGATTGGCCTTTTTGGAGGATTCGATCTTAACCTTTTGATCATGAACAAATATGATGACATCTATCGGGAAGTATTGGAAAAAGGCACCAAATTCAGAAACATCGCCAAAGGATATGGCCTCGGTTCGGGGAATTCCATTTCCGGCGATGTCCATGCCGAAGGATACCAGGCCATGATTGATGCCTCAAAGGAAATAAGAAAAAAAGAAGAGGCAACATGAACTTATGTTCACAAAAAAGAATGAATTGGAGCGAAGCGGAAATCTGCGAAGCAAATATAAATGTGGATGTTCCATGAGGCCAATACCTTAGTTAAATTATATTTTCATGAAAACAAAGCTACTGATCATATTCGGATTCATTTTGAGAACATATATTTTATTCTCTGCGAATCATATTTCAACAGAAGAAGCGCTGTCGAAATTTGGCAGTCAATTAACGGATAAGTCGTTCCTGGCGTTTCTTCAGGTTAGGGAAGAACCTTTAAAATGGTATGATTCGATTCCGGAAAGCTGCCTGAACAGGGCCGTTAAAAACGATATTTATCAACTAAAAGCCCAGCCCGGAGAAATTTTCGTTTATCAAGTTGGTGTTTGGGCTTTGAAAACAGATGTTCGCAATCTTCAGCTTAAATTTTCGGACCTGAAATCGGAAAAGGGCGCGCTTATCCCTGGTGAGAAAATGACGTGTTATAACCTTGAGGGTGTTAATTTTAAGGGTAAGTCATTTTCGAAAAAAGTTAATATTCAGACCGGAAGGTTACAGGCGTTGTGGATTGGCATTGATCTGGAAAACATTCCGGAGGGTTCGTACAAGGGAATAGTTGAGGTTTTGTCAGATGGAAACACGCAAAAGGTACAACTGGAGCTGAATATTTCGGGCGAGAAGATAACGAATCACGGGTACGATCGTGGCGCAGGATTATCGCGTCTTAACTGGCTAAATTCCAAAATGGGTATCGATGAAGAGACTACTAACGGTTACTCATCTGTTCAAAAGGAAGGCAACCTGTTGCGTATTTTGGGGCGGACACTTTTCGTTGGAGAAAACGGGTTGCCGTCCTCGATAAATAGTTTTTTTGACGGATCGAATGAGCAAGTGGTATCCAACGGAAAGGCAATTGTTGGTAAACCTTTCAGGTTTATTATAGAACTCGGAAACGGGGAAATTATCCGTCTTAAACCAGGCAAACTAACATTTACCGAGCAGACGCCGTCCCGGGTTAACTGGAAAGTAATGAATACTTCGGCCGAACTTGAGTTAGAATGTTCAGGACAAATGGAATTTGATGGTTTTGTCGATTATCAGTTGAGATTAACAGCCAGAAATTTGGTGAAGGTTAAGGATATTCGGTTGGAAATACCTTTCGAGAAAGATAAAGCCAAATATATGATGGGACTGAACCATGAAGGGGGTTATCGCACTCCCAACTGGAAATGGAAATGGGATGTGAGCAGGAACCAGGATATGTTGTGGCTCGGTGGCGTCAATGGTGGCATGCGCATCAAGTGGAAAGCCGAAAATTATAGCCTTCCGTTGGTCAATATTTATTATGAATTTGGACCTCTAAAAATGCCGCCGTCGTGGGAGAATACCGGAAAAGGCGGAGTGAATGTAAATGATAGAGGAACGGAAGTTCTTGTAAATGCCTATTCAGGCAGTCGTGAACTAAAAGCCGGGGAAACATTAAACTTTAATTTTGAGTTGCTGATCACTCCGGTGAAGCGGATTAATAGAAATAACAAGTTTAATGAAAGGTATTATCACGGTGGAGGAACCAATACATCGGTAAAAATTACCGATGCAAAAAAAGCCGGTGCCAACATCATCAATATTCATCATGCCGAGGATATTTATCCGTTCATTAATTATCCGTATTTAGATGCCAATGTGCCGGAATTGAAGCAGTTGGTAAGCAATACTCATCAGACTGATATGCGGATAAAATTTTACTACACTACTCGTGAACTGACCAAAAACCTTCCGGAGTTTTGGCCTTTTTACAGTTTAAATGGCGAAGTAATTTTTCCCGGACCGGGAAATGCAACCCGTACCGAAGCCTTACATCCTAAAGGACCTAACGAATGGCTGGTTAAAAATTTGCGGGAAAAATATATTCCGGCATGGTATAACCCGGTAAAAGAAGGAAAATATAAGGGGGAACTGGATCTTTCGGTCATTACTACTCCCTACAGCCGGCTAAATAACTTTTACGTTGCCGGCCTGGACTGGATGATTCGAAACTTATCTATTGACGGGGTTTATATCGACGATTCGGTCCTTGATCGTTTTACCCTCCGACGGGCCCGGAAACTCATCGATAACAATCGTCCGGAGGGGCGAATTGATATGCATAGCTGGAACCATTTCTGCCAATGGGCAGGCTTTGCCAGTTGCCTCAATTTGTATATGGATTTGTTGCCCTACATTGATTTGGTATGGATTGGGGAAGGCCGCAATTACGACCGTTTGCCTGATCATTGGCTGGTTGAAGTTTCGGGAATACCATTTGGCTTGCCTGGTCAAATGCTTGAAGGGGGAGGCAATCCATGGCGGGGAATGGTTTATGGTATCACCACGCGGGCAGGTTGGACACCTCATCCACCAGTCAATCTCTGGAAATTTTTCGATGATTATCGGTTTTCTGAGCGCAACTTATTGGGTTACTGGGAAAAAGATTGCCCGGTAAGATGTTCCAATTCGAATATTATAGCTTCGGTTTACAAAGGGAAAAACGATGTGGTAATCGCAGTAGCCAATTGGTCAGACAAAGATGAAGAAACGGCCATAACATTGAATGCTTCAGCGTTGGGACTTCCCGATGGTTTTATTGTTGAAATGCCGGAGATAACGGATTTTCAGCAAAAATCAACATTTTCGTCGCTGGATAAACTAATTGTTCCGGCAAAAAAAGGGTTTTTGATTGTTGCAAAGAAGAAATAATCTACAAAATTTAAAATCGAATGAAACAAAGAATAATTAGACTATTCGTTTTCCTGGCGCTTTTTTTTCAGGCTACAGGCTTGGTTTTCGCCCAGGAATACAACGCCAAATCAACTTTACCCGATGCTGATAAAACGACAACGGAGCAGAAGGCGAAAGAGGCAACAAAGGCTAAATCGAAAGTGGAGCGGGTCATTATTATTTATAAAACCCACTTCGACATTGGTTATTCCGAGCGCGTTCAGCAAGTGGTACACGACTATCGCACTTCGATGGCCGATTTGGTGCTGAATGCCATTGAAAAGAACCGCGATCAGCCTAAAGACAAGCAGTTTGTCTGGACCGTGTCGGGCTGGCCCATGAAACAGATTATCTGGGATGGGCAGGAACCAGGCCGTAAGCAAAAAATAGAACAGGCCATTCGCGACGGCAACCTGGCTGTACATGCCTGGCCATTTACCATTCATACCGAGACGGCAGATATCGAAGATTTGGTCCGGGGAATGAATATTTCTTCAACAATAGCCCGCAATTATGGGAAACCGCTATCCATCAGCGCCAAGACAACCGATGTTCCTGGCCAGTCGTGGATAATTCCAACCCTTTTTACCCATGCCGGAATTAAATTCTATCATTTCGGTGGCCCGGTTGTGAACCAGGAATTTGGTTTGCCGCCACTCTTCTGGTGGGAAGGGCCTGACGGGTCACGGCTACTTACGCTTTACAACAATAATTATGGGAGCACCCCGCTTCCTCCTGATAACTGGCCTTTCAAGACCTGGATTTACCTGAACATGACTGGTGATAACCAGGGGCCGCCAAATCCGGAGACTGTGGCAAAAGACATGGAATTTTACAAAAACCGCGGCATTGAAGCAAAAGTTGGTACCATGAACGATTTTGCAAGTCTGATCCTGAAGGAGGACTTGAGCAAAGTTCCGGTAATCCGCACCGACATTGGCGATCCGTGGATTCATGGTTCAATGAGCATGCCCGAAGCCTGCAAGCTGGCACAGAACATTCGTCCGCAAATTGGTGGTCTCGATCAACTGAATACGCTCGAACGGATTTGGGGTATTTACAGGCCTGATATTTCGAAAACCATTGCTCAGGCTTATGAACAAAGCCTGTTGTTCAGTGAGCATACCTGGGGACTGGCCAACCAGCACTATGTAAAGGTACAATACGGCAAAGCCTGGCTTGAACTTTGGGAAAAAGGACTTCCGGCGCAGTACCGCCTGATGGAATCGTCGTGGGATGATCATGCGGGGTACATAAAAAATGTAAGGGAACTGGTAGGCAGTCCGTATTACGATGCTGTGGCGACCCTGGCTGATAATGTCAAAGTTTCAGGCAAACGGATTGTGGTTTACAACCCTCTCCCGTGGAAACGCGATGGGGAACTTGAATTCGATACACGCCTGATTTTTGGGAACGACTTTGTTTCGCTAAAACCTGTTGATGGAGGATATGCGCTCCCTGTTGCACACGAGTACCCGGCTATAGAAGATGTTGCTCCCATGTCACGTTTTGTGGTGAAAGATATTCCTCCGATGGGTTACCGTACGTTTATTGCTTCCGAAGAGAAAGCGCCCCTGCCCGAATTAAAGTCATACAAGGATGCAGAAACAATTGAAAGTCCTTTCTTCAAAGCGACACTTGATTCGAAAAAAGGACGAATCGGCAGTTTAATTGACAAACGAACAGGAAAAGAACTGGTTGATTCAAATGCCCCGCAGGGATTTGGACAATACTTTTATGAGCGTTTCGATTATAAGCACATTTCCGACTGGATGGATCAATCGCTTTATCCGCAATACAAAGCGCACCGTTTTGCATTTACAGCCTACGATATGCCAAAGGATATTCCTTATAGTTCGGCTTTACCCGTAAATATGGTATTGAGCATTGAGCAATCGGCTATCGATATAAAGGCAACAATGACTGGCGTTATTCCCGGACCCGGGCAGCCGCAGAAAATAGCAATTAGCCTTATACTTTCAGGAATAAAGCCAACAGCCGACATTGAACTTAGCTGGCAAAAACAACCCGATTCATGGCCCGAAACAGCCTGGATATGCTTGCCATTTAAAATAAATAATCCGAAATTTCGTTTGGGACGGTTAGGCGCCGATGCCGATCCGGTTACCGATATGCTGGTTGATAATTCGAACTTTCATTTGTGGTGGGTAAACAACGGAGTTGCCGTTTACGACGCTAAAACCGGCGCCGGGTATGGAGTTGTTTCGCCCGATTTATCGCTGGTAAGTTTGGGCGAACCGGGAGAGTACAAATTCGATAAACGGTATGTGCCTGAAAAGCCAGCCATTTATTTTAACCTTTACAATAACCATTGGCGAACCAATTTTGCCGCCTGGGTTGGAAATGGCCAACGAATGAGCGCCAAAGTTCGCATTTGGAGTTTCGATAAGTTCGATTCGGAAAGTGCACTTTACACCCCGGCGATGGAAACGCGTGTACCATTACAGGCAGCATCATCGAAAGTTCAAAATGGAAAGCTTCCGGCGGTGCAATCCGGAATTTCCCTATCCAGAAAAGGAGTTGCTGTAACTGCATTTGGCCCTAATCCGGATGGCGAAGGAACAATTTTAAGGTTTTGGGAACAGGGCGGAAAAGCCGGTACGGTGGAAGTGGTTTTACCCAAAGGTACTAATTTTAAACAAGCTCTCCCGGTTTCGCTTCGCGGTGAATCTATCGGTGCGCCTGTTGAAATTATTGACAGGAAATTTAATATTTGGCAAAAAGCATATTCCCCGCTGAGTTTTGTATTAAATTAAATACTTATAAATATTCCTATCCGGTTGACAACACAATGCTTTTAACGACATGAGCTTTTTTAACATGATAAAATACAGCAAACTAAAACAAAGGCCATGAGGGACGCATCAATGGAACAAACCGCATTGGGCCTGAGTACAACGCATGGTATCGCGGGCGATCTGAACTACTCGGAACAAGAGAGAAACATCCTGCGCGGATTAGCCAAACAAGTAGCTGAACTTGCCGCCCATCCGAGGGAAGAAGAAAAAAAGAAACTCTGGTTGAGGCTAAACGACTTAAAATCTGTTCGTCCGCTGGTATTCTGTGATCCAGAGAACGGCTGGAACGAAATTATTACACAGGATCAAATCCGCTGTGAAAAAACGCTTTTCAGAGTATGGGAAATGGCTTTACGCAAAGAAATATTTTGGGCCACTCAAATGCAGGATGACCGTGTTACAGAACCTTATTTCAATGTTCCTTACAGTTATGTTGACAGTGGCTGGGGACTGACAGAGGTCTATACCTATGGCTGGAATGATGGTTCGCATGTATGGTGTGCACCCGTCAAAGATTATGAAACTGATTTTCCAAAGCTTCATTTCCCTGAAATCACGGTTGATTATGAAAAGACGGAACGGATTGCCAATGTTGCCAGGGAGATTTTGGGAGACATTCTCAAAGTCCGGCTGAGGGGGCTATGGTGGTGGACATTGGGAATGACGATGGATTTTATCCATCTACGCGGTTTGGAAAACCTGATGGTTGATATAATGATCTGTCCTGATGAAGTTCACCGGATGATGGCTTTTTTACGGGACGCCAAGCTTCACCTGCTCGATTTTCTCGAAAAGAATAATTTGCTTGCGCTCAATACTGGTGGAACCTATGTCGGATCAGGAGGATTCGGATGGACTGCAGAACTTCCGCAACCTGATTTTAATCCGCTGCATGTCCGGACTGCTGACATGTGGGGATTTGCTGAAAGCCAGGAGACAGTGGGGATTTCGCCCGAAATGTTTGAAGAATTTATTTTCCCCTATCAATTGCCAGTTTTGGAACGGTTTGGTCTTAACTGTTACGGCTGTTGCGAGCCGATTGATATACGCTGGCATGTAGTTAAGAATATTCCGCGTCTCAGACGCGTTTCCGCCAGTCCCTGGGCTGATCGCGAAAAGATGGCCGAATATCTTGGCAATCAATACATCATGAGCCTTAAGCCATCGCCAACACCTTTGGCTATGCCAGTTATTGACGAAACAGCTATTCGCGCTGAAATCAAAAAAAACCTGCACATCACAAGGGACTGCCAGGTTGAACTCATTATGAAAGATAATCATACACTTGGTAAAAACCCGATGAATGCCGTTCGCTGGTGTAGAATTGCCATGGAAGAAGCCGGCGCATTTTAATAATCTATTAAAAAAAGACAAGAATGGGAAAGACAAACAGTCATCAATCGCAACATTTTAACCAGTCGTTCGTCATTTCAGTCAGTTTTGTTGCTTCTATGGGAGGGCTTATGTTTGGGTTTGACTTGGGTATTATTACCGGGGTCATCCCTTTTATAGTGAAACAATTCAATCTTCAGGGATTTTCACTTGGGTTAGTTGTGGCTATCTTTGAATTGGGGTGCATGGCAGGCACTATGTTGGTAGCTTGGTTTTCAGATAAATATGGACGAAAAAACGTGATGGTTTTTAATTCGTTTATGCTGATTGTTACAGCGTTGGGCGCCGCCATGTCTGATTCATCGTTTACTTTGTGTGTCTGGAGGTTCATCCAGGGAATGAGCGTTGGGGCAGCATCGGTTGTATCACCAATGTATATTGCAGAAATATCGCCTGCACACGCCCGTGGCAGACTTGTTTCGCTGAACCAGTTGACAATAATCCTGGGCATTTTACTGGCAACTGTAAGCGCATATCTATTCGGGAACCCCAACGACCTAAATAGCTGGCGATGGATGTTCGGGTCAGCTTTTATTCCGGCTTTGGTATTTTTTATTGCTGTTTTTTTTATCCCTGAATCTCCCCGATGGCTGATCAAAGCCGCTCGTGATAAAGAAGCCCGGGTAGTCCTGGATAAAATCGGGAAAAAAAGGGATATAACAAAAATGATAGATGAGATTAAAGATTCGCTGAACTTGAATGGCGGTAAGAAAAGTTATCGCGATTTATCGGGTAAGGCAGTTCTGCCTGCTCTGACTGTTGGTTTAATAATTGCGGCACTGCAACAGTTCTGTGGTATCAATAATGTTACCCAGTATGTTCAGGTAATTTTCGGGAAAGCACACATCGCTTTGAGTGACGGTTTGTTCAAGGGAGTATTTGTCGGGCTTGTTTTCTTTGTATTTACTTTTCTTGCTATTGCCCTGATTGATAAGATAGGCCGGAAATTTCTGATGCTGACAGGAACAGCCCTTATGTCAGTATTCCTGTTTCTGCTTGCTTTTTCTTTTAATAGCCCCAGTATCAATGGGTTTTTCGTTTTTTTGTTTGTAATGGGCTATATTGCTACCTTCGCTTTTACACTGGGACCGGTAGTTTGGGTGTTGTTGTCGGAAATTTACCCTAATTATATCCGGGGAAAGGCATTATCGCTCTCGTCCTGCATGTTATGGACCGCGACTTTTGTGGTCGTCCTGGTATCTCCCTATCTGCTGGATCTAAACCCGGTAGTGAATTTCCTGATTTTTGGGGTTCTGAATGTACTGGGTTTTTTCTTCGTATTGTTTTACCTGCCCGAGACTAAAGGAAAAAGCCTGGAAGAAATGGGGGAAATATGGAATAAACCAGTTCAATAATTTTTGATTTTGCTTATATGATTTATAATATGATTATCCTGTTGATTTCATTAAATTTTTATTCGTCTTCTCAAAACATAATAGGCCAATTCTCGGGCAATCCGGTTTTTCCCGGTTGGTATGCCGATCCTGAAGGGGTTATTTTCGGGAAGGACTTTTGGGTTTATCCAACATGGTCAGGTACATTCGACAAACAAGTATTTTTTGATGCGTTTTCGTCACCTGACCTGGTACACTGGACGAAGCATTCTCATGTACTGGATACAACCAGTGTAAAATGGGCAAAAAGTGCTATGTGGGCTCCATCAGTCATCGGGAAGGATGGAAAATATTTCTTCTTTTTTGGGGCAAATAATATCCGGAGCGATCAGGAGGCAGGTGGGATAGGTGTCGCTATTGCCGACCGTCCTGAAGGGCCTTTTATCGATTATCTGGGCAAACCGCTGATTGGTAAAATCCACAACGGGGCACAGCCTATCGACCAGTTCGTGTTTCACGATCCCTGCGGGCAATATTACCTGATATACGGGGGATGGGGACATTGCAATATTGTCAGGTTAAAAAAGGACTTTACGGGAATTGAGCCATTTCCTGATGGTACCGTATATCGGGAAATAACGCCTGAAAATTATGTGGAAGGACCTTGTATGTTTGTGCGGAACGGGAAGTATTACTTCATGTGGTCGGAGGGAAACTGGACAGGCCCTGACTACTGTGTTGCCTATGCTGTGGCCGATAACCCTTGTGGACCTTTCAAACGTATTGGCAAAGTATTGCAGCAGGATCCCAAAATTGCAACAGGTGCCGGGCACCATTCGGTTATCCATGTTCCCAATAGCGATCGATGGTATATTGTTTACCATCGCCGTCCTATTAAAGAAATCGAAGGGAACTCGCGGGAGACTTGCATTGACCGGATATATTTCGACGAAAACGGATTGATAAAACCTGTGGTGATTTCCAAAGAAGGAGTAAAACCGGATAATCTGTCAAATTTAACAGACCAAAATGGACATTAAAAACTTCAAAAAGATGAATAAATACCTGACTTTACTTGAATTTTTTTCCCTTTGTACTTTAGCTCATGCACAAGAACAAAAAACAACCTTTCCGTTCAATAACCTAAATCTTTCGGTGAAGGAAAGGGTGGACGATCTGGTGTCGAGAATGACCCTGGCAGAAAAAATAGGTCAGATGCAGAATACCGCACCTGCTGTAGAACGCTTGGGAATACCGATCTATAACTGGTGGAACGAATGTTTGCACGGGGTTGCCCGAAACGGTATTGCGACGGTTTTTCCACAAGCTATAGCAATGGCTGCTACGTGGAACCCCGATCTGATTCTTCAGGAAGCCGATGTTATTTCGACCGAAGCCCGGGCCAAATATGCCGAAGCCATCAGCAAAAATCAGCATGGTATTTACCAGGGACTGACGTTCTGGTCGCCCAATATTAGTATTTTTCGTGATCCGCGCTGGGGCCGCGGCCAGGAAACTTACGGTGAAGATCCTTTCCTGACGGCCAAAATCGGGACAGCCTTCGTGAAAGGGCTTCAGGGTAACGATCCCAAATACTTTAAAGTGATTGCCACTGCCAAACATTTTGCCGTACACAGCGGTCCCGAGCCCGAACGCCACTTGTTTGATGCATGGCCTTCGGAAACCGATTCAACAATGACCCTTTTATGGGGAAAGCCGGATAGCTGTATCGCAGCCATGAATTTTGAAGTTTATCAGAATGGATCATTAGTTGCTATAATGAGTAAAGCAAATTTTACAGCTACTGGTCTGATCCCGGGGAAATCCTATTCCTTTTTTATTAAAACGAAAGCTACCGATGGAAAGCGTTTTAAAGCCAGTAAATCTCTGATAATAAAAACTAAAGAAAAGGGAGAAGTATTTAATGTATTGTCTTTTGGGGCAAAAGGTGATGGGATTACAAAAAACACGAAAGCCATACAAGAGGCTATTAATGCTTATTCTCTGGGGGGACAGTTTATATCCCGACCGGAACCATTTTAAGCGGGGCTTTATTTCTGAAAAGCAATATGATTTTGTATATTTCTGAAGGCGGAATATTGAAAGAAAGCACTGATATAAATGATTATTCCCCGATGATCCCCAATCGATTTGCAGGATGGGAACAGAACTCATATGCCAGTTTGCTTACCGCAGGGGTAATCGACCACAAAGGAGGTTACGGGATTACCGACCTGAGTATATGTGGGAAAGGTACCATCAGCGGCGGCAGTACGGCGTTGGGAAAAACGATGATGGATGCGGAAAATGATTACAGGAACAGGTTGATTTGCCTGATGAATTGTAAAAATGTGAACATACAGGGCTTGACAATGGAAGAATCCCCGAGCTGGACGGTTCATTACATCTATAGTAAAGACGTTACCTGTCATGATCTTACCATCCGAAGTACGTCCCAAAACGGGGATGGAATGGACCCTGATTCCTCAACCGATTGTTACATTTTCAACTGTACCTTTTCGACAAACGATGATTGTATTGCCATCAAATCGGGCAAAAACCCCGAAGGGTATTACATCGCAAGGCCATCAGAAAATATATTTATATCCGACTGTAATTTTGCCGAAGGGCATAGTGTGGCCATCGGCAGTGAGATGTCGGGAGGGGTTCGAAACGTTGTAGTCAGGGATTGTATATTGGATAAGGTACCATTGGGAGTACAGGTAAAGGTAACCAAAGACAGGGGTGGCTTTGTTGAAGGGTTGAAAGTTGTTGATTGTAAACTTCCGATCATTGCCATAAAAACATCGGTTGGTTACAACAATTATGGGGGAGCAGCGCCGGTACTGCCCTTTATTAAGAAGTTATCATTTTGTGGCCTGGATATGACTTCGGCCAACCCCAATAAACCAGCCATATTTGTAGAAGGCTTTCCGGTAAAAACCAATTACACCAGGGATCTAAGTTTTAAAGACATTAAACTCCCTGAAAATACAACCATCACACTGAGTAACTGCAAAGACTTAAATTTTCAAAATGTTTTGACGATTAGCGGAGAAAAGCCTGTTTTTAAGGTGACTGATTCTGAAAAAATAAATTACTGACCCGATTTGTCAATTTAAATTAAGGATTAACCAAAAATGGAAATGCAATTTTGCTATATCTATATGATTAAAAATCTGAATTATACACAACGCCTTAAAGGGAACCAGCTTTGTATACTGGCCCTTATTTTCTTTTTTCAGTTTGCTGCTTCATCCTGTCGTCAATCAGATCGTAAGACGACAACAGTTGAAGTTCCCAGTCCCGTAGGTTTTGACCAGGTTGATATAAAAGGGGAATTGTACCAGCGTGCCATGAAGAACTTTGACAGGTTGGAAACTGACATCTATTATCCTGAAAATGTATTCCCGAAGCGCCACCATGAGAGCTCTGCAGGATGGCCCGGCGATAAGGAGGGGCGGACCATCCTGGGATTGGTGCTCGAAGCACAGGCAACCCACCGGACTCCGCTGTATCTGGATAAAATAATCCGGATTCTGCCTGAAAAACTGAATAAGAAGGGTTATCTGGGACCAATTCAGGGCGATACCATTGACGAGCAGCAACTTTCGGGTCATGGCTGGCTTTTGCGTGGACTGTGCGAATACTACATCTGGAAGAAAGATGCAAAAGTAAAAACATATATCGAAGGAATCATAAATAACCTTGCACTACCTACAAAAGGACATCATAAGAATTATCCGATCAGCCCTGCAGAACGTCTTGGCGGTACAGGCGGCATGTCAGGAACATCAACCAGTGTAGTCAATAATTGGAAGCTATCGTCCGATGTGGGCTGCGATTTTATCTTTATGGATGGCGTTGTACAGGCTTACGGACTGTTCCCTTCTGCAACACTGAAAACATTGATTGAAGAGATGATGAGCAGGTTCTATGAAATGGACCTGGGCGGAATAAAAGCCCAGACCCATGCCACCCTTACTGGTTTGCGGGCTGCCCTGAGGTATTTTGAGATTACCGGTAACAAAGATTTGTTGGCAGAAGTTGAAAAACGATACATTTTATACAGGGAGCAAGGCATGACCGAGAACTACGAGAATTTCAATTGGTTTGAGCGGCCTGAGTGGACCGAGCCCAGTGCTATCATTGATTCATATCTGCTGGCTATTCAGTTGTGGCAGCATACCCTGACTCCAAAATATCTGGACGATGCCCAGCTGATTTATTACAACGCCATCGGGAATACACAAAGATCAAATGGAGGTTTTGGGTGTGATAACTGTCCTGGCCCGGTTGCCAATTTTCTGTCTGTCAAAGCCGATGAAGCGTACTGGTGTTGCACCATGCGGGGTGGCGAAGGATTGGTCAGGGCTGTTCAATACAGCTATTTTACCCACGATGATACCCTGATCATTCCGTCTTTCAACAATAGTTCTGTCCGTTTTCGTCTGAATGATTCTCCTGTTACGATCAGTCAACAAACCGGTTATCCTTTTGGGAACAAGGTGATCTTTAGTATCGAAAGCCTAAAGAAACCAGCGCTAATGAGCCTTAAATTCTTTATTCCTTCATGGGTTAACGGTCCGGAAATCACCATCAATCACAAAGCTGTTGATTTTAAAGTTAAAAAAAATTTCGCAGTCATTTCATCACAGATCCAGGAAGGAGACAGGATAGAATACTCTTTTATTATGAATTCGGGTTTAGAATCAGTGGCCAATGTATCTCATACCAAAACCGGAACTGTTCGGCTCTATTTTGGGCCTTTGCTGCTTGGTTATGAAGGGAATCGTGAAATTGATATCCCTAAGAATGCAGTGGTTGAAGAAAACTCAGCTTTTAGTTTTCACATAAAAGGGACTGATATTGTCCTATCACCTGTTTATCATTTGATAGATGCGAAAGTCTGCAAAAGTTCAGGGTATCGGAAACAAATCCTTTTTGGACAAACATCTGAAATACAATGACGAGCATAATTTCTGAAATATTTGATAAAAGTTTTTCGGCTTTTCAAAGATTGAAATACGAAAGCTAAATGATATTTGTTTTTTAAATGAAGCATATGGAAAATATTTTAAATAAGTTGAATATTACGATTGATTCATTGATGAACTTGTTCCCATTGGGTGAAGTCGAGGAATTTGAGAAATATTGTCAAAAAGTTCATCAGGAAACTTTAAAGATAAAACCTGCTCTTACTCAATATTTTTACGCCATTGAAGACCTGAACATTCAAAAGTTATTCATCCGAAATCACCATGCCCGACTGGTATCACTTAATGATAATCTTTTTGACTCAATAGAGAAAAGTTCTAAAGATAATCAGGAGAAAGACCATGATCTAATTAACCAGCTAAAATCTGTTCAGCAAATTCTTGATGATTTGATCGCTTTTATTTGGGATAATTTCTCCTCTTACTGTGACAATATACAAAAAATATCTAAGAAATCTCAAATTACTTTTGCATCGGAAATAATCAGGAAACTGGAAAAGTTAAGATTACGAGAAGATGATCCAGATTATGTATTATATGAAAAGGTAAGAGTATCAATTATACACAGGTTAGAATCTATTCAACCCCGGATTACCTATGAATTGAAGTTTTACATCGATGATTTTGTTCAAGCTATTGAAATTATTAGGGCAAGTAATCAAGAACATTCTTTACCAGTAACACTGAAGAATGTCATTATTGCCTTTAATTTTAATTCATTGCCTGTAATACACTATTTCGCATCTTTTTTTGTTGAGCAATTAGGCCCCATAGAATCGGCTAAAGATAAGATCGATTTTCTCAACCATTGGCTTAAAAATGTAAATCAAGTTCCAATAAAGCCTGGTTATGCTTTTAATACTAAACATGAGGCTGTTAATATTTTTTTAAGTAACTGTATTTTAGAAGAAATCCGTTATTATGAAAGAACTCTATTACTGTTTTCCGGGTTCGAATATCCAACAGGAATGCGGGGTTTTGCAAATACAGGGTATAAGATAGAAACGGAACTATCGGTTAGTCAAATTGCTTGTTTGGCTCGTCTGTTTGTCGATTGCCAGGTAGTCAAAACTAAAAATATACGTGAATTACTAAATTTTCTTTCAGTTTATACCCAATCTAAAAAGCGTGAAAATATCTCTGCTGAAAGTATGCGGTTAAAGTATTACAACATTGAAGAAGGTACACGGGAAGAAATCCACAAAATTTTGCTCAAATTGCTCAAAAAGAGTAGCCAACCTTTGTAATCTACAAGTATTCATTCTGTCGGATAGTCCATCAGATCACCCAATCCCATGGATTGTAAATAACCAAAGAGTTCAATAACTGCGCGATAAGAAAGTCCCAATTTGTGAATCATGTCATAATCAGAGACCTTTAGAAATTCACCAAGATTATTAAATTTGAGCTGTACGCAAAGGTTTTGAATTTCTTCACCAAGGGGTAAATTGCAGATAGGACTATTGATTATTTCCTGTTGGTTTTCCATTTTAAAGATTAATAAATTATTTTTCAATAAATGTAAATTAAATGCAGTTTTTTACTTATATTTTAGGATCGATTGTTCCCAATTTATGTGGGTCAATTATTTGATTCAAAGATATGTAAATTATATATACTATACAATAGTAGTAATTAATAAGTGGTAATAAATTAGTATGAAATGTTCTTTATTTGTCTTATGGCAATTAAGGATCAATATACTGAAAAACAACTGCATAATCTGGGTGAAAAGTTCAAAAAACTGAGAAAAGAAAAAGGCTTTTCAAATTATGAACAATTTGCTTTCGATAATGAACTTCCTAGAGCTCAATATGGAAGATATGAAAATGGAGAAGATCTTCGTTTTAGTAGTCTTCTGAAAGTATTAAAAGCCATGAATATTTCTCTTAAAGACTTTTTTAGTGAGGGTTTTGAATAGTTAATGAATTAATATCTATGTTTTGGCCAATTTTCCCCCAATTTTTCCACTATCTTCCTGATATTGTGAGTTTAATTAGCGAATTAAAAGAAGGTACATTTTCTCTCACTACCCTGATTTCTATGACCGGTGATTAATGATTTTCCCAGTCCTTCAAGTTGTAAATATTTTCATTTTTATCCTGGATTCCCTTTTTACCCATGCATAATCATCCTAATTGAAATAATTTACAACCCTTTCACAAGTTTTGACCACAGTACGCATAAATTCCCCTGAATTTTATTTGAAATTGTCTCCATACTGCGAACTATTTCTTTCCTAATTCTTTATATTCATGTGGATAATTTGACAAACCTGCCATTGATTGTAACCATCCTGATTCATTTTTTTCAAGGAATTTAATCCGATTAATTTAGTGGAGTTTAATACAAATAGATCTTCCTATTTTTTCCTCATTGCCTATAATGTTGTAAATTAGACCAAAACGTGCTATTTGTTATCTGGTGTTACTTGACTGAATCAGCTGTTTTTTATAGCTTCAAAAAGGAAAAACACAAATACAATGGAAAGTATAGATTTCAGTTCGATCATCTGCAGGATGGAAGAGAAACTTCGGGAGTTGGATGGTGAGGAAGATTTTCGGGTCAGGAGTATTTCTGCAGTTAATATATGTGCTTCCACCTATAATCAGTTACGAAAACTTGTTTTGAAGCATGGATTTAATACAATGGAGGAAGAGGTCAGTTTTTTTAAATTGATCAAACCCCATGTTTACGGGAAACTGTTATATTACCTTGAAATTTATTTTATGGAATACAGGCGACCAGTAGCCAACCTCCCGCTTCAAAGGGAATACTATGCAGGTATTCAAAAAGAGATACAAGTATTTTTTGATTTGCACAGGGAGTTTTACTTCTACTACAGAAGTGGTTCAAGTTTGATGGATAACCTTTATTTTGCTCGTGGACAATCTGATACGTACCTTACTTTGGCAAATACTCGGGCAATAACATATCCGGAGTATAATACCAGTCATGATTATTTGTTGTCAAAGTTTAAAGCTTTTGAAATGGTATTAGCATATATTGATCAGCAGTTACGGGAGCTCATTCGAAAAGATACAGTGCCGGATAAAACTCCAATGGCGGTCCTGGAGACAGGTTTAACCTGGACTGATAACAAGGTTGCACTGATTGAACTGATTTATGCCTTGCATAGTTCAGGGGCAGTCAACAATGGAAAGTTAGAGATTCGGCAACTCTCTGAAGTCTTTGAAATGATATTCAAGGTTGAATTGGGAGACCTGTACCGGGTATTTCTTGAAATCAGAAACCGGAAGAAAGAACGGGTGAAATTTATTGAGACACTCAAAGCATCACTGATTAAACGAATGGATGACACTGACAATGCCTAAATTCATCTGAATTTCAATATCTGTTTAACGATATAAAATACCCAGGTACGGATTGCACTGTGAATTTAGTGTTTTCGAAAGTTTCAATTTTGGCTGAATTCAAAATGAATCAATAAAAATTGAAAAGTTATGCCAGCAGAAATTGTTACAACAGACGATCTCCGTGAATTCAAAGTTGAATTATTCCGCGAGTTTAAAAAACTGCTCCAGGAGCAGCACGGCCACCCAGCCAGGAAATGGCTTAAATCGTATGAAATACGTAAATTATTGGGAATTTCACCCGGGACACTTCAAAATCTGCGGGTGAATGGCACCCTGCCTTTTACCAGAATCGGTGGGGTTTTATTTTATGATTACGAGGACATTCGCAAAATGCTGGAGGTAAACCAGGTAAAATCCCGTTTTAGCACTGATGCCAGAAGATGAACTATATCAGGCATATGACCGGATTTTTCATTCGGTTAAGTGAAGATCAGCGAATGACCTCATTTCATATCAGCTTGTATTTGGCCCTTTTTCAGATCTGGAACCTTAACCGGTTTCAGAATCCATTTACCATCATCCGCGATGAGATGATGCAATTATCGCGGATTGGTTCGGTGAACACCTACGCCAGGTGTATGAAACAACTTGATGAATGGGGATATATTGGGTATGTCCCCGCTTCCAATTTGTATATCAGTAGCCGTGTTACCTGTATCAGTTTTGATACTTCAAGAAGTATTGCCGGAGATACAGCAAGGGATACAACAAGAGATACAGAACGTGATATCTCATCTGATACCGCAGCAGATACAGCAAGGGATACCGGAAGGAATACTGCATCTGATACTTCATCTGATACCGGAGGTGATACCGCAAGTGATACGCCTTCCTATTATATAAACATTACAAACTTTAATAAACAGGAAACCGATAAAAAAAAGAAAAATGGAAGAGAAAAAAGGCCATCCGGAATCCGACAAAACCATGTTTCAAAAGACAAAGATTATTCAGAACCCTTATGATCAAGTTGCAGAATTAAACAATGGATTTTTCACTTTTAGTTTTCCCGCCAGCCTGGAATGGTTGCAAACTCAGGGGAGATTTTTTTTTGGAGATCACTTCACAGTTTATGCTCAGGACCATGAGTTGATCTATAAATTGCTCGTATATGCCATTGGAGATTTGGAAAATACTTTGCGACAGAATTTAAGCCCCCAAAAAGGGATTCTTCTTACCGGGCCCGTGGGCTGTGGCAAAACATCGCTGATGACACTTGTTAAATTTTTCTTTTCCAAAGAGAAACAATACATCATGAAATCGGTCAGGGAGATTCCTTTCGAATTTGAGAAAGACGGTTTTCAGGTGATCTGGCGTTACAGTAACCTGGCTTTTTGTAATCCACCGTTTTCACAGATCAACAGATCTTTCTGTTTTGATGATCTGGGAATTGAGCACCCCATAAAATACTATGGCAATGAGTGCAATGTGATGGCAGAGATCCTGTTAAGCCGTTACGATCTGTTTATTCAGAAAGGAATATTGACCCACATCACTACCAACTTATCTGCTTCTGAACTTGAGTTGCTGTATGGTAGCCGTGTTCGCAGCCGGTTACGTGAAATGTTTAACCTGGTGGCCTTTGACAAGGGCTCAAAAGATAAACGTGTATAACTCTATGTTTCACCTGAAAATTAGCGGTAAAACTGTGCGAGAACAAGCCTTTAACAGCTTTTAAGAGCATTCGCGGGATTCCGGCTTTTAACAGATTTATTTATCAGATATCTCTCTCGTGCCTAAGGCCTGTTCACTTTCACTTTGCTCCACTACTCTCCCTGATCCATTCGTTCCTCATTTTCGAGGCAGGCAGCTTCGCACGTTCATTTCACAAGCCTTTCGTCAGGCAATGGGAAGAGTGGCGTTGGACAATTCCGAGGCAAAAGCCAGGTATCATTCAAATATTTGCTGGAAACTGTCCACCACCACACATCCCTGTCTTAAAAGGTTTTCGTAATATTTACCCGGAAGATCCAACACCTTCAACTAAAAAAGAAACTCCAATTTAGCCGGTAGTGGGGAAGAGAAAAATGCAAGGCCATGGCAAGTGTTCCGGTTTAATGGATTTCAATAGACAGCTCATTTACGCTTAAAAGTGCCGGACCAGCCTTGCATTTTATCCCCGCCGGCAATCCATCGGACTTTCTTTTTCTTTTTTCCGGTTTTTCTTCTCTCTTTTGAAAAATAATTGATTGTTTCAAATCTGCCCAAAACAATTCGTTTGCACCTGAGATTTTCATCATTCCAACAACCCCAAAATCAATCTGAAATATTCTGAATCAAATAGCATTTGATCGTTTATCAGGTATTAACAATATAAAACTCTCAACTTGGGTTGCCCTTGTGAAATCCTCAAACGCTCGTTTGTCACCTTTGCATCGGAAGTTGTTTGAGAAAGGTTAACCTTAGTCTCTATACCTATCCGGGCACTTCACAAAAAAGTCAAACCTTTAAAAAACCCAAGACATGTTTGGACTGGAAAAAATCAGCTGGACTCAGTTTTTGCTCTTGCTACTTTATAGCTCCGGTATTTGGTATGCAGGAATGTTTGTGCTTGCACGAATAAGAGGACAAACCAGAGATGCCAAAATCCTGTATGAAGACGATGATGAGGGAGAAACCACAACAGAAGATTTTATCCCTCTCGCTGTTTTAGCTGCGGACTTCCCCAAAGAGATGATCTCACAAGCAGCAAGAGAGGATGAAGATCTGATTATGAATCTTTATGAAGAGAACAATATTGATGATGGCTATCCCTTGGAACAGTTTTCTGAGAGAAACCTCACCGAATCACCTCAAATACTGGAAAACTTCCAGATTCAAAAATAAATAATCACTTTTTTAAACAATCTGAAAATGAAAAGAACAAAGAATCTTGTGAAAAAGGTAGGTATTAGCCTGCTGTTGCTGCACTTTACTCTGGGACAGGTAATTGCTCAATCCTCAGCCGGTATTGACCAGGCTACTGCTGAAGTGACCTCCTACATTGATCCCATCTCCAACCTGATTATTGCCATCGGGGCGGTTGTTGGTCTGATCGGTGGTGTGAGGGTTTACATCAAATGGCAAAGTGGTGATCAGGATACCCAAAAAGCGCTTATGGGATGGTTTGGGGCCTGCCTGTTCCTGGTGCTTGTCGGGGTTGTAATCAAAGCTTTTTTTACCTAATGGAAAACTACCGGATCCTTAAAGTGGATAACCGGCTCTATATCAAAGGGCTTTCGGGCCCTTTGGTTTTCCGGGCGCTCTACGGAATCATTGCCTCATTTCTGCTCTTTACCATCCTTTACATTTTTGCCGGTGTTTTCCCCTCAGTTGTGGTTTGCGTCCCGGTATGTTTTTTTTGGCTCTACCGGATTAGCACGATCCAGAAAAAGCTGGGACCCGATGGGTGGAGCAAAAAAGGGACAGCCCGTCGCCTGCCACAGTTTATCTGCATCAAACGAAGAATCTGCCAATTTCACAACCCATGAAGATCAAAAAAATTGAAGAGGTGATCCCTGTACTTGGCTTTAATGGAGATGTACTGGTCTCACATAATCTGGACCTGACCATCGGATTAAAGCTGATGCTCCCCGAGGCGCTCTCGCTGAGCAGTGAAAAGATCGCGATGCTGCACGACACTTTTCACCGGGCAGTCAACCTGCTCCCTGCAAACAGTCTGCTGCACAAACAGGATTTTTTTCTTGCCGATAAATTCAGAAATGATCAGATTCCAGGTATGGACACCAAACCCTATGGTTACCAGACGCAAAGCCTGACCCGGAGTTATCTTCTCCATTTTGAAGGGAGGTCCTTCCTGCGGCATGAAAGTTTCCTCTACATCAGCATGCTAAACCGGGGACAGCTGAAAAACTACCTCTACTCATCACTGATCTTTTCCAAAAGGGAACGCAACAGCCTTGAGCTGCAGTACGACAAAATCCGGGAGCTTCAGGCTAACCTTACAGCCCTGTTTACCCAAAGCGGAATCGGCTGTGTGCCTGTCACGCGTGAACAGGCTGCAGGAGATGATCATACCATGGGGCTGATCGAAAGGTCCCTGACGCTGAACTTTCACTGTGGTGAACCAATCCTTGGGGGAATTGACTTCAGGGACAGGCTTAGGGTAATGGACCGGTTTGTGGAAATCCTCAGCCTGAGTGATTATTCCCATGTCCCGGGTGATGTAAGGCCAGCGGGAGAACATCCTCAGACCGGGTTGCCTGTATCACTGGTATGGCCAGTTACGTGGAACCTCCCTTTTTCGCATGTGACCAACCAGTTTATCTGTGTCCCTGGTCAGCAGGAGGTGAAAGCAGGTCTGGAGAGCAGCTACAAAAAGATCTACAGCCTTTCCCGATTTTCGTCCGAGAACAGGATCAATGCCGGACTGATAGAACAGTTTTTGGATACGGTGCAGACCACAGGTGAAAAGATCGTCAGGACTCATTTCAATTTGATGCTGTTCGATCAGTCCATCCGGCAGCTAAGGCAGAACAAGAGTGAAACCAGCTCCGCCTTTTCGGTCATGAACTGTTTCCCTTACCAACACACCTATGATCTTCCGCTGCTCTTCTTTGCCTCGCTCCCCTATTCCACCCAGATTCCCGAAACAGAACTGTTCATCACCCAGGTTCCTCAGGCCTGCTGCCTGACCAACTTTGAAGGGGGGAGCCACAGCAGCAATTCCGATTTTACCTTGCAGCTGTCGGACCGGCTCAGTGGTTGTCCTGTGAGGATTGACCTCTCAGATGAACCGATGCAGCAACACCTGATCCATAACCGCAACAAGATCATCATTGGCGGATCGGGTTCTGGAAAATCGTTTTTTACCAACCACCTGCTCAGGCAATATGCTGAGAGCGAAAACTGTCATATCGTTCTGCTCGATGTGGGGAGAAGCTATGAGCTGCTGACCTGTTATCTGGATGAACGGCTCAAACACCTGGGCGGAGCGATGATGGTGGAGTTTACAGCGGAGCACCCAATCTCGTTCAACCCTTTTGTCGTATCGGGGGAACCTGATCCTGAGCGCAGGCAGACCATCCTGTCAGTGATTTGCACCATCTACCGCGAGAATCTTTCAGAGATGGAGAAAGATGTGATTGCCATCGCTATCGCCGGATTCTTCGCTGAACCAAAGGCGGAACGCTCCTTTAATGGCTTTTATGAGTTCTGCCAGGGGTATATCCCAGAACTGGTCAGGGAACAGCGGCTCGCATTTAACGCACCGGAGTTTTTCTTTATTCTGGGGAAATACTACCGTGGTGGTGAATATGATTACCTGCTGAACAGGGAGATGGATACCGATGAGTTTTTTCGCTGTCCGTTCCTGGTCTTTGAGCTGGACAACATTAAGGATCACCCTGTGATCTTTCCAGTGGCAACACTGATCATTATCGACATCTTTATGCAGAAGATGCGCCGGTTGGTAGGTGTTCGCAAGGTGATCTGCATTGAGGAGGCCTGGAAGGCAATTGCGACTCCGCAGATGGCCGGATATATCAAATACTTTTTCAAGACGATCCGCAAATTTTTCGGTGAGGCGATGGTCGTCACCCAGGAGATCGACGATGTGATTTCATCCCCGGTGATCCGGGATGCGATCATCAACAATGCCGATACACGCATCCTTCTGGATATGGGTAAGTTCCGAAACAAGTTTGATACGATCTCCCAGACCCTTGGGCTGTCTCAGTTCCAGAAGGAGCAGGTACTGTCGGTTAACCGAAACCTTCCCCCAACGCGCAAACTAAAGGAGGTCTTTATCGGCCTTGGAAGCTATTCCCGTGTCTTTGCCCTGGAGGTGAGCCGCCGTGAGTACTATTGCTACACCACGGAGCAGAACGAGAAAACACTTCTGCTGGAAAAACTTAAAAATCATTCCTCATTTTTTGAAAACTTAAAAACAATTTGATTATGAAACGAGCAATTCTAAAAGACTCAATTATTGATGAAAACCATCTTATATGTATTAAAAAGTACCTTAAAAAGACAGATTATTCCCGGTTTAAAATTTGTCTGATTATCATTCCGATTATCCTGGTCCTTTTATCAACCAAAGGTTACAGTCAGGCACCTGTTACTGATATAGGAGCAGGTATACAGAGGGAAGCACTTTGGAGCCAGGAAAAGGAAATACTTTCAAATATTAACCTCTATAATGTTCTGATCCGGGCCCTAAGCGGAGATATCAAGGGGCTGACAGGAGAGCTGTTGGGTATTGACCAGAAAATGATGGAGAGCCTGGAGATGGTCTCCTCGATGATCAAGGATTATAAACGGATCGAACAGACCCGGGAGATGCTGGGAAAAATTACTGAAATCTACACCAGTAAACTTCCCAAACTAATACAGGATCAGAATTTTTCTCTTCAGCAGGCTTCTGCTATCGTGCAGTCTTTTGATATGATCCTGGATGACAGCCGGCAGCTGGTTACTACCATCCTGACAACGATAACTAAGGACAAGTCTTTTCTGATGGATGACAAGCAGCGGTACGACACCATCAACGGAATCTACTCAGAGGTGCGCCGTCACTACGGTACAATCTGTTACCTGCATAATAAATTACTTTACGCTTCCTACCAGAAAAGTATGCAGGGGGACAAGCTGGAAAGTTTCGCCTTTTATTACACCCTTTACCAGTAAAAGAGATGAAATTTTCCAAAAAAATGAGAGTAATCCATCTGGTAATATTACTGACTATAGTGGGTGCATTACTTCCTGCAACACAGCTTCGGGGACAGGTTTTTGAAATCAAGAGCTGGGGAGGGGTCTATCCCGAAATGAACGGCAGTTATCCGTTATCTTTTATAGCCTTTCAGGGTTTTCTTCCACCTGTTCCCCATTTGTTTGTCCGAAGCTGGCCCACATATTACTATTTTGAAGTTGGCCCAGCAGCTGTTACTGATGCAGAGAATCTGGCAGGGTCCATAAAAACAGGATTTCTGAGAATCGTTGAAAGACTTCTGGAACAATCACAGATAGAGCAGCGGAGCGACGAGACTACTCAGATAAGAGATAACACTTTTCAGAAAAAGGTAATTGAATTAAAGTTGTTCAATGCACGATCAGATTCACTTCCGGACCTTTATTGTATTGCTGATCAGTTTATCCGGCTTAACAAAAGTATCAGCATTTTGGGAAAGCAGCAAAATACAGCAGTGATTGTCGGTATCTGCCATCGTGAGGCTGATGATCTGCTCGTTCGTTTTCTGATGGTTAACCTTTTACAAACCGATCATGGCAAAAAGCTGGAAGCGTTTGCCCAAATCCGAAGCGAGCTGACCCGCCAATTGGGTGAGACAGATTATGTGAACAGAAAGGTTTATCACTTTAACTTTTACAAACAGACTTCAAATAACAGCTACGCTTTTTTAACCCGATAGTTTAAGGACTGAAACCACTCTTAAAATCAACAACATGTTGTCACAAATTATGACTACCGAGAGTTTTTTCCGCTTTACCGATGTACTTGTAAACGGAGGCATTGACCATTCCAGGGTTCTGGTGGATATGGCCAGGGCCATTGGTGGCATTGCCGCTTTTTTCTTCATCTCCAAACGGATCTATGAGCAGCTCATTGCGGATAATCCCATCTCGCTGCTGCCACTTCTCAGACCCTTTGCCCTGGTTCTGGTGATTACCTTTTGGGGACCGTTTATCAACCTGCTGATGGTACCCACCAGGGGACTTACCAAACTATCCGAGGCCGTTTATGCAGACAAGAAAAACATTGTTGCCCAGCGGCTAAAGGATAAGCAGAATGCGATACTGGCCATTGACCTTCCCTCATTTTACGAGAACCAGGAGAAGGAGGCTGCACTTTGGGACAAGGGGATCAACATCCTTCTTACCACCTATAATATCGTTTCGGGCAGGGCGCTGGTTAACCAGATAGATTTCTATGTGATGGATGCCATACGCCAGTTTCTGGAATCACTTCTCGAAGCTATTGTTTACCTGATTGCCTTTCTCAGAACCCTTTTTTGTGTGTTGTTGGTCATTTTCGGGCCATTGGTGTTTGCCATCTCCATTTTTGACGGTTTTCAGGAGAATTATCTTCAGTGGATTGCCAGGTTTGTCAATGTGAACCTCTATCTGCCAATTGCCATGCTGGTCCTTTCACTGGTGCAGGAGGTGCTGATCTATGTGCTTGACAATGAAATTGCAGTGATCAATAGTTCGCTGATTTACACTCCTTCCGACTATTATGTCTCCAACATGGTTGTACCGGTATGCGGGATTGCGGGGCTTTTGATGGTGCCTAAGATTGCCTCATGGATTATTCAGGCATCAGGAACAGGATCGGGCGGCGGACGGCTGCTTAAAACCATAGCCACTGTAGCTGTTACCAAGGGGATGATGTGAAAAGTCGAAAGAAAATAAATGAAAAATACATGAAAAAAGTTTTTGATATACAACGAAAGTTTCGCTTTACGGTTTATGTGCTGCTGGTAGTCAGTATAGCACTTATGGGTTTGAGTGCATGGGTATTTTTTCGCTCTGCCGGGATGGTAGAGAAATCGAGGGAGAAGATCTACGTGCTGGATAACGGCAAGTCCTTGCTGTTAGCGCTACGCGAGGACATCAGCGAAAACCGCAATGCGGAGGCCAAAGACCATGTCAAACGGTTCCATGAACTCTTCTTTACCCTTGAACCTGACAAGGCCTACATTGAGAACAATGTCCGGGAGGCGCTCTTTCTGGCCGACCGCTCAGCAACAGATCAGTACCGATCCTTTAAGGAGAACAACCTCTATAATCAGGTGATCGCCTCTGATATCTCCATGACTCTGACAACCGATTCTGTGAAGGTCGATTTTTCGGCATACCCTTATGCCTTCTTCTTTTATGGCAGGCAAAGGATCGTTCGCAAATCCAACATCACGGTACGTAACCTGAGCACAGATGGTCGGCTTCGCAACATCTCAAGGACAGACAATAATCCGCATGGTTTTCTGATCGAAAGTTGGCGCATTACCGATAATACTGACCTGGAAACTATGAAACGAAAATCATTTTAGCCAATAAAAACCTCAATAAAAAATCTTG
Source organism: Prolixibacteraceae bacterium (assembly GCA_963677935.2). Classification (GTDB taxonomy): domain Bacteria; phylum Bacteroidota; class Bacteroidia; order Bacteroidales; family Prolixibacteraceae; genus JAAFHB01. The sequence continues at coordinate 255,998 of CAXXEH010000003.1, forward strand.
TATGAATAATTCCAAAGTACCAAAGGTCCCTGAGACCCCAAATTTTCCGGATATCAGCCGCTATACCCGCTGGATGAACCAGATGGAAGAAAAAGAGCTGCTAATGAGTCCAAAGAAGCGCAAACACAAATGGCTGATCATCCTCACCGGATTGTTTCTGCTTTTTTTATCCTCTTTTTTCCTTTTTCCTGCACCGGGGATAAGTCATCAACCCCTGATTCCCCTTTCAGAAACAGGTGGACCATCTGCCGATACGCTTAAAAAAAGGATGTCCCTTACATTTGATATGCCCGTTGATTCATTTGAACAAAAACTGAAAAAACAGCTCCATGAAAAATTATCTCATTAAAAACTGGCCATTACTTTTTTTGCCCCTTGTAATGATCCCATTTATCGTCCTGATCTTTTACATTCTTGGAGGTGGAAGTGCACCTGCGAATGAAAAAAATGTGGACCAACCAACTATTTCTAAAGATGGGATCAACTATCAATTGCCCGAAGCTGACCGTACCATCGGAATAGTTGACAAAATGGAGTCGGCACAGTCGCAAAACGACCGGATCGCAACCCGTGATTATCACATCGAAACAGAAGATGGAATGCAAATGATCACCTTTGGAGAGGACAGCACGACTTTGCCTGATCAGGCTCAAAATGAAAAGAAAGCAGACAGAAATGGTTCAAAGGGATCTGATTACTCAGCTGATCCAAATGTTCAGGATCATCTTATGGCCCATATCAAAAGGCAGGAGGCGCAGGTAAAACTGGAGATGGAACAAGCCGCCAAAGATACGGCTACGGGCTCAAAGGGAGAAATTACAAAACTAGTTGGTCAACCAGATACTCTGAATAATAACAAACCGCAGAAGGAACCAAAATCAAAAAGTAAGGAGCCAGAGCATCATCCCTCAGGCATTGAAGAGTTAGAAGCATTGTATAACAAGAGTCTTGCACTTGCACGGCAAAACGATTCACTCAGTTTCCGTTTAACGGAAGCCAACCAGAGGGAAGAGAAAAGAGCAGCAGAACAGGTCAGGAACTTCACACTTGATAAAACCGGAGGGAGCATCTCACCCAAAGATAAATCCACAGCGGCTTTTCCCGGGGCGATTCGTGCAGAAATCTATGAGACAACTACGGTTCTGACAGGAAACAGGGTGAAAATACGGCTTTTGGAGGATACACGGCTTAACGGACGTGAGATCCGGCGCAACACCTTTGTTTACGGTATTTGCCGTACGGACAATGAACGTCTGCAAATTGAGGTTCAGCAGGTCCAGACAGATGGACAGTTCCTGCCTGTTAAAATCACCGTTTGTGACCTGGACGGACTGCCGGGTCTTTATGTACCTGACAATGCCCTTCGTAAAATCACCAAAGAGGCGGGTGGAAGTGCCAATACCTCGTCCATGGTTGGTTTCACCGGTAACCCGCTGACCTATGCCGGCGTTCAGGCTGCTGACCGGGCCGCAAGAACGGTTTTGCAGGTTGTCAAACAGAAAAAGGTCACCATCAAAAAAAATACACTTGTTTATCTGATCAATAAAACCAAATAAAAATGAAACGTATAAAACAAATAGTTTTGATCTCCCTGTTTTCGCTCTTTTGCCTGGTGCTCTCAGCCCAGAACACACTAAAAGTATCGGATAAAAAGAACATTCACCTGGTCTGTCCAGACAAGGTGCTTTATGTGAGCTGCGGGGACGATTCCGCTGTTCAGGCCGAAGTCGTAAATGAGCTTTCCAATCTTATCCGTGTCAGGGCATTGCGCACATTCGAGGGACAGACCTCGCTGACAGTGGTTTGCGATGGCCGGATTTACTCAATGGCTGCGGAGTTTGGCAATTGCAATGTACTAACCTATCAACTGGAGACATTACCATCTGAAAAGGCTTCCCCTTTTTCAGGAAAACTGATGTCTGACTTTAGTTTAAAAGAAATCAGCGACAAGGCTTTGTCTCACAAAGCCAGAAATGCTGTTTTCCGCTGCATAGAGAAAAACGGGATAGTAATGGAAGTGCGCAATATCTGTGTCAGGGGTGACGCCCTGTTTTTAGTGCTTCGCATCACCAACCGCACCAACATGCCTTTCGATGCGGAAGCATTTAACTTTTGGATATCTGACCGAAAACGACACAAGGCTACCAACGTGCAGGAATGCCAGCTGGTTCCTGATTATACCCGTTTTGATATCAAACGTATTGCTCCTGGTGAGAGTGTAAAAGAGGTTTTTGTGACTGAAAAACTAACGGTTCCCGATAAAAGGGTTTTTCGGATCGAAATGGTTGAACGAGCCCCCGGGAATACAGGCCGCAAACTCACCATCCAGCTGCGAAACAAACATCTGCTGAAGGCAGAAAAGATATAAAAAAGCTATCGCAAAGTAAACTGAATTCAATATTGGATTTTCTAAAGTGTACAACCTAAAATAAATGCGATGAGCCCTGCTGAAGATAAAGAACTGATCAGATTGCACGAGGGATTCCGTTTTTTCAGCTATCTGCTGCTCATCGTGTCACTCTTTCTCAACGAGCGAAGTTACCTGGAACACGAAGGATTTCTGATACCCCAGCTTTCCCCACTGCTGGATAAGCTCAGTCAGCTCAGGTTTCTCTCCGGGATCGTGCTCTCAAAAACGGTCTGCCTCTTTTTTCTGATGGTGACCTGCATCGGAACGCGGTCAGCCAAAGAGCGGGAATTGACCGTAACAGTGATTGTGGCTCAGGTGCTTTCGGGGTTGATCCTCTACTGGGGTAGTCTGCTGTTTTTAGAGTGGATTCCTGTATGGTATATCCTGCTCACATTTTTAGGTTTTGTATTACTCAACCTTAGTTTTGACAATATCTCAAAACTGATCAATGTCAACCTGATGAAAGACCGTTTTAATATAGAAAACGAGAGCTTCCTGCAACAGGAGAAACTGATAGAAAACGAGTACTCGGTTAATCTGCCCACCCGATACCTATACAGGGAAGAAATCCGCACAGGGTGGATCAACATCGTGAATCCGTTCAGAGCAACTATGGTGATTGGTACACCCGGATCGGGTAAATCCTTTTCGGTTGTGCTCCCCTTTATCAGGCAACACTTGAGCAAAGGTTTTTCGATGTGCGCGTATGATTTTAAATACCCGGATCTGACCCTTGAGGTTTACAACCGGTTTCTTTGGGCAAGGGCAAAAGGGAAGTTACCCGAAACAGCGCGGTTTTATGTGATCAATTTTGATGATATCAGAAGGTCTTTCCGCTGTAATCCCCTTGCCCCGGAGTTGATGGAGAGCCCCATTGATGCCTTTGAATCTTCCCGGACAATCCTTTATAACCTGAACCGGGAGTGGATCCGTAAGCAGGGTGAGTTCTTCTCCGAATCGGCAGTCACCTTTTTTGCTGCCGTGATCTGGTTTCTGAAAAAATATCGTGAAGGAATATTTTGCACCCTGCCACATGCCATCGAACTGTTGCAACTCGATTACGATGATCTTTTTGAGGTCCTCTCCACTGAAAAAGATGTGGTCAATGTGATCAATCCCTTTGTCAATGCCTATCGCAGGGAGGCAAGTGAGCAGCTGGAGGGTCAGCTGGGGAGCCTCAAGATTGCCATATCGAAGATCATCAGCCCTGAGATCTACTGGATCTGCTCGGGTAACGATTTCTCACTTGACATCAATAACCCCGATCACCCCAAGGTGCTCTGCCTGGCCAATAATCCGCTCAGGGTGGAGATGTACGGGGCGGTACTATCACTCTTTATTACCCGGATGCTGAAGGTGATTAACCGCAAAGACCAGTGGAGGTCTTCACTCATCTTTGACGAACTGCCCACCATCTACTTCAGGGGACTCGATACGCTGATTGCCACCGCACGAAACAACCGGATCTCCACCCTGATGGGAATCCAGACTGTTGATCAGCTGATCCGGGATTACGGGAAAGAGCAGGCCAATGCCATCCTGACCAATATTGGTAATGTGCTCTCCGGTCAGGCATCGGGCGAGACTGCCCGGTTTATGCAGCAGCGGATGGGGAAAATACTTCAGGAGCGTCAGTCGGTCAATATCAACCACAGTACCCAGTCATCCACCTTTTCGACGCAGCTGGATTTCCTGGTACCCGAGGGTAAGATTGCCACGCTTCCGCAGGGTTGTATGGTGGGTCAGGTCGCTGATAACTACGCAGAAGTAATTACACAAAAAAACTTCAATTGCCTGATCTGTGCCGATACTCCCAAACTTGAACGCGAAGAGAAGCATTACAGCCCCTTACCCGACTTTTACCGGTTTGATGATCCCGCATCGGTGCTGGAAAGAAACCGTAACCGGATTTATAATGATGTACAACTGCTTGTCTCACAAATCTGCAAAGACACAAAGGAGAAGCAATAAGAAAAAACAATAAATAGAAGTGTGCAGATGGAAAAAAGTAATTTTGAGGTAAAATTCAAGCCTTCACAGTTGGTCAACTGGCCCTGGTTGATGGCCATGATTCTGGTATCCGGATTAATAATATCTTACTTGCATGAGTACGAAGTTTTAATCCGCTCACCAACTATTCCTGAAAAAGCAAGTCTTGTATTGATAAGTATACCTGGCTATATCTGCCTTTTTATGCTACTCATGGTCATTTACAATGTCCTGAAAATTTGGTGTATTAGTTATGAAGTTAGCCAGGAAGAGATCAGGATCAAAAGGGGGATACTGAGCCGGAATCATGAATTTGTGGAGCTCTACCGTGTCAAGGATTACAGTCTGAATCAACCGCTGGTGTACCGGCTTTTTGGTCTTGGCAATCTGACACTTTTCACCTCCGACCGGACCCACCCGGTTTTTACCCTTCGGGCTGTTGGTGAACCGGAAAAGAAATATCAGCTCATTCGTGAACTGGTGGAACGAAACCGCAAGGCAAAGCATGTTTTTGAAGTTGACTGACATCAATCAAATAAACAGCAGGTAATTAAAAAACACACAGACAATTGAATCAAATTGATTATTAAAAATCGGTCCATATGGAACAAAAGACAAGAATGACCATTGATGAGGTTCCGTTTGAAAAGCTGGAGAAGGTGGGTGTTGACCGTAACTTTATCTCCAGGATGGAGCCCAAAGAGCTGAACGATTTTCTGAACGGATTCCGCTCAGAAAAGCTCTATACGATAAATGCCAGGATCAACGATGAAGAGCACCGAATCCCTGCAAAGCTGCGTTTACAGAAGGAGGAGGATGGATCGGTCACTATTAAGGTCCATCCGATCCAGCGCCTTTCCATTCCGGATGAATACATGGGGCACACCTTTACAAAACAGGAGAAGGCAGCGCTGTTAAATGATAAGAACCTGGGACAGACCATTGAACTGAGCAACAAAAAAGGGGTCAGGGAGAGTTATTACCTGAGCGTCGATCCCAAAACCAATGAACTGGTGCCACTCAAAGCCAAACAGATCCAGGCTCCTGACAAGATCAAGGGGGTGAACCTATCCTCAGAGCAGAAGGAGAAACTAGCCGCAGGTCATAAGGTGACCGTTAATGGGATGACGGGCAAGAATGAGCGAAAGTTTTCAGCTACGCTTCAGGTTGATGCCGCGACCCGAAAGATTGGCTTCTCGGATTTCAAACAGGATATCTCCGAAACGGCCAAGCAGGTGAATAAGGAGGAGAAGAAGGCAGGAGCCAGGCAGAAAGTTACCTGATCTTTGAAGCAACAAAAAAGTGATAAGTGGAAGTAAAAGCCGAAGTAAATGTGGAAAGAGGGAGAGCTGAAAAAACGGGTTTCCCTCTCTTTTTGCGGGTCCGTTAACCCGATTGGAAGGGCAGGATGCTATCTCGGAGGATACAATGCAAGATGTGTTTTTGTTCCACAAAAACCACTTGTTTCTCCCTGCTGGGCTCTTTTCATCCGCAGGATGAATCCAGATTAATTAACCCTCCGGCTTTTTCAGACAGACCATAATAGTTAGAAACATGAGGTAATCCATGAGGCCAAAATCGTCCGATAATGACAAACTGGGAAATGGAATCCGAATCCGGCTGACGGAATCGGAGAAGGGATTGCTTTTGGAGCGAAGTGTTAGGGAAGGCTATCTGACCCTAAGTGATTTTGGAAGGGCAAAACTGCTGAAAAGAAGGGAAGTCAAAAAGATCGAAGCGGGGAAAGAGTTTGTCAGCCTTGTCACCAAAACGGATTACGAGCTCAACAAAATCGGGGTTAACCTGAACCAGCTGGCCAAAAGAATTAATATTCATGATGTTTACCAGTTCACAACATCAGACAGGGAGGTTTTCAAACAGCTACTGCAGGAGCTTCGAAACTGCTTTTCCGTTTTGCAGAAGTATATGGATACCATTGACCTGGGTAAGTGAATGTATCTTTTGACTAAAACAATACCAATGACCTGGAACCAATTTGAATATTAATGTAAAAGTTTCAGTTCACAAATATGGTAATCGTAATTCATCAGACTGCTGATACGCGCAATGCGCTGCTTTATAACGAGCAGAAGGTAAAGGAGGGTGTAGCTACCTACTTTCACAGCGCCAATACCCTGTCTTTAAATCCGTTTTTGTATGATCAGAACCACCGGATGAAAATTCTTCTTGATATCGAAAGCCGCAATTCAAGAGTAAACAATAAATGCCTGCACATCTCATTTAACCCTTCCGGTGCTGACTGCCAGAAAATGGATGAGAAAGCGATCCGCCAGCAGATCTCAAAGATGATGGAACAGATGGGTTACGGAAATCAGCCTTACTTTGTTTATAAACACAAAGATCTTGACCGGGTACATTACCATATTGTCTCCACACGGATAGACAAGGAGACCGGAAAAAAGATAATGGACAATTATGAGCATCAGAAGATGCAGCGGTTTATCGGGGAGCTGGAGCAGAAATATGATCTCAAAAAGGAAACGTCGCAGCTCAAAAAAAATGACTTCACGCTCAATGCCACTTGCCCGGATTTAAAAGCCAGAATTGAAGGGATATTCCGCCTTCTGAACAGTTCATCTGGAATTGAAAGTGTAAAAATGTACCACGATATCCTAGGTTCCTTTAATCTGGAAACCCTGCGATCAGGCAAGGGTTTTGTTGTGGCCGTTACGGACAACGAAGGACATATTATCCGCAGTCCGATGCGCTTATCAGATATCAGGGAAAAGATAAAAATTCAGGAAGAAAGTCATAAACCGGAAAGGCAAATGGTAAAACAGGTCGATGAGCAAATTAATACCGAATTTAAGGAGCTTTTTAAAAAATACCGGTTTTGCGATCTGCAGACAGCGATGCTTGAATTAAAAAAGAAAGGCCTTTATCTTTTCTGGAACTCTGAAACAGGCAATTATAAAGTCTATAGTCCCGATAATAAAATGGTTTTCAGCAACTCCTTTCCGCTGGATAAACAAATGATCAGGCTCGACTATTTCAACCTGACCAACCAGGACTTTTATGCAATCATCAGGGATTACAATCAGGTACTGGCAGATAAACACCGGTTCGTTTCTGAAGGTTTGATCGATTATGAAAAGACCTCAGTCAACAATCTGAAAAATCCGGAAATCGCACTTCCGCTTAAAGCGCTGAAGCTATCCGAGAGCCAGGAGTATGCCCGGATTACTGCATCAATGGATGATTTATCAAAAAGTTTTACTGAATCGGCAATCAAAGAGTATTATCAGTACTCCATCCGTAGAATTATCGAAACGGAGCAGCGGATTAATCAGTATGATTTTTACCGTGAATATAATCAGAATAGAAAATTTTCTAAAAATGGAGTAACTAATTATCTGTCAAATAAATATGAGGTTGTAAAAACGGATGACAAATTTTACTTGAACAACCATCCTGCCGGAATCCAGGAGGTTAACCTGAGTATGGAACAACTCAAATCTCATTTGGAAGGGAAGAACTTTTTTACAAAGCCGATTATGGAGATGGTGAGATTATTGCCCTGGTACAATGTTGAAAACGACCATAGTAAACTAAGGTTAAAGTTGAGAAGGAGAAAAAAGGGGCGGGGAAAAACGTTTTGAATATTATTCTTCTTTTTGGATTCACAATTTCAGCAAACCAGGTCGGCGAAGGGCGGACTAATTATCCTGCGAATCCCCTATAGGAGAAAACTTTAAGGATCCCGAATATAAATTTGGCTCGTTCCGATTTGGTGTTGGCTGAATTAATACGGTACCTAGTTCAATCTCTCCGAAATAAAGTATTAAATTTTGAATGTCTTTATTTTTTACAGATAAGTTTCTAACCAATCGGATCTCATCAGGTTCATCAATTAAATAAGCCTCAAGAATAATTTTTTGAAGTTCCTCTATTGCAACAATTTGAGCATGAATAAATTCAACAATTGTAAATCCCATAAAATTAACTGATTCTTTTCTTAAATTAGCAATACTCATTCTCTTAATGATTTAGTCACTGCGTTTAGTGTCGAATTTATATCACGTCCTTATTGCCATCATATTCTAAAATCTACCGATAAAATATTCAAATTTACCAATTATTCGTCGAAACCCAAGGATTTGTACATTGTTTTGAGAAAAACCCATTAATTTTGTAGCAAAATCAGAAAAATTGATAGACTATTAAGAATAATTCCTTATTTATTTTCAATTTTTAGGTTCAGGATTATTTGAATCGCTTATACAACTGAAAAGAAATTGCCATTTCTAAAGCATTAAATAGTTATCCTACTGAAAACAATAATGAATGATCTACGCATTACAAATAAAGTTCTCTTAGCCCAAAATGAGAAACTGAAGAGAGAGCTCCTCCTGATAAATGAGCTTTATGAAAAAGAAAAGGGGGATCATGAGCTTACAAAGTCTAAATTTCAATCAAGCACAGAAAATTTCAAAGGCCTTTTTGAAAACCATTCCGCTGCTATTTTAATAATAGATCCCTCGAATGGCAAAATTATTGATGCCAATATTGCAGCTTCAACTTTTTATGGATGGTCCCAACAGGAATTAAGGGAGAAACTGATTTCGCAAATTAATACATTGAGTATTGATGATATGATGAAGAAGTTTCATTCTTCTGTAAAAAGTGGAAAAACTTACTTTGAATTCAAGCACAGGATATCAGATGGGACAATAAAAGACGTATTTGTTTACTCCGGCAAGACATTTATTGATGGTAAAGAATTTCTACATTCAGTAATCTATGACAATACAGAACGAAAAAAGGCGGAATTAAACCTTGCAAAAAATGAATCATTATTCAGAACTATATTTGAAGATGCACCGCTGGGAGTTGCTCTAATTGATTCGTTATCTGGCAAAATATTTCGTGGAAACGCAATGTTTGCAAAAATTGCTGGCCGTTCAACGGACGAAATTGACAAAATTGACTGGATAAGTATTACCCATCCAGATGATATTCAAAAGGATTTGGACTATATGGCTTTGATGGTTAATGGGGAGATTAATGGATTCCAAATGGAAAAACGTTATATCCGTCCGGATGGTTCAATAGTTTGGATCAATATGACTATTTCAAGGTTGATCAAAGAAGAGAATATGCCGATGCATCATCTTTGTATGATTGAGGATATAACACTTCGAAAGCAATCTGAGGTGGCATTGCGCGAAAGTGAAGCCAAATATCATGGTCTGTTTGAATCGATGAAGGATGGTGTAATTGTAACTTCTCAAGGTGGAAAAATTGTTGATTGTAATGAAGCACTTCTTAAAATGCTTGGAGGATATACAAGGACTGAAATCAGAGAACTAACCTTTCAACAACTTACTCCTGCAAAATGGCACGAGATTGATACCGTTTTCGGAACAAATCAAATAAATACAAGAGGATATTCTGATGAATATGAAAAGGAGTATATTCGAAAAGATGGCATTATATTTCCCATCTCTCTCCGTGCCTGGCAAATTAAGGACGATGGAGGACATCCACTCAGAAATTATGGAATAATCAGAGATATCACCGAACGTAAAAGATTGGAAGAAATATTACTCTCTAACACATCATTGCTTGAAGCACAATTAAATTCTGTTACAGAAGGAATTTTGGTAGTTAATGAGAAGAATATTCGACTTCTGCAAAATCAGCGTTATTTCGATTTGTTTAATGTTCCTTCGTCTCTCAGGGAAACAAAAGAACATACTATATTATTAAGTTATATAACCAGCCTAGTACAAGATTCTGATCGATTTCTGGAAAAAGTGGTTTATCTCAATAATAATCCCAGCGAAAAGAGCCTGGATGAAATTAAATTAAAGAGTGGTAAAATAATTGAAAGATATTCTGCACCCATTTTAGGAAATGAAGGTAGAAACTATGGTAGAATTTGGACCTTCAGGGATATTACGATACAAAAAGAGGCAGAGGAGGAAATAAAACACAAGAATGAACAGCTTCAAAAGCTTAATTACGATAAGGACCAATTTTTCTCCATTATAGCTCATGACCTGCGTGGCCCGATTATTAGCATCATGGGGTTGACCCAAATGATTGCTAATGGATTTGAAGATTTCCAGAAAATGGAAATGCAGGAACGGATATTAGCTTTGGCTAATTTAGCTAAAAACACCTTTGAATTACTTGACCAACTTCTTGAATGGTCCAAAATGGAGAGTGGACTTACCAGCTTCCAACCGCAGCGGCTTATTTTAAATGATATCCTAGAGGACAGCCTAAAGCTTATTTCAAATTCTGCCCGGATAAAGGACATTGAGCTAATCATCGATATTCCGAAAGAAACTATCGTGTTTGCTGATCAGAATATGCTTCAAACAATTATCCGAAATATTATTTCAAATGCTGTAAAATTTACTCCCTTTGGTGGCCAGATAACTGTTTCTGGCATCCAGAATAAAAACAAATCCACTCATATTTCAGTAACGGATACTGGTATTGGAATGAGTAAACAGATATTGGATAATCTTTTCAGAATTGATTTCAATACAAACCGACCAGGCACAAACGGAGAGCATACGACAGGATTGGGATTACAGCTTTGCAGGGGATTTATCGAAAAACATGGAGGGAAAATCTATATTCAGAGCGAAGAGGGAAAAGGATCGGTTATTAGTTTTACAATTCCTTATCATGAATCTATCAATGAAGAGAGTATCCAGCAAATAGTTGGTAAAAAGGATATTAAACAGAATGTTGGTGCAATAAATAACCTTAAAATCTTAATTGTTGATGATGATTTGTCCTCAGAAAAACTTTTGTCAATAATGGTTAAAAACTTATGCAGACAGATATTAATTGCCAGAACAGGTGAGGAGGCGATTACCCTTTGCCTTGAGAACCCTGATACAGATTTGATTCTGATGGATCTCGCAATGCCACAAACAGATGGCTATGAAGCTGTCCGACAGATTCGGCAATTTAACAGTAATATTTTAATTATTGCTCAGACTGCTTATGGATATTCATGGAACAGGGAAAAAGCACTTGAGGCCGGTTGTAATGATTATATCGTAAAACCAATTAATACATTGGTCCTTAAAGAGCTAATAAATAAGTATTTAAATATATAAGCCTTTTGGTCCATTTGTCAGAGTTAATAAACCCAACTAATTAATGAACCAATAACAAACTATCTGTATAATCAAAGTTACACACAGAGATCTGAAAAATTATTTTAACTTGTCTTCAAAATTTCTCAGCCCTTCCCTACCATTTTGGACCAGGTAACATTTTTGTGAACAGGGCAATATATTGATAAGTGGCCCCTATCATTTTATTAAGTTCAGAAATTAGTTCATTACAATACGGCTAATTAAGATCCTTGGAACCCAACCGTCTTTTACATATAGTTGCAATTTAAATGGGTAGTCTTTCTGCTACCCATTTTCTTTTTGGTTAGTTTAAAGTTTATGAATGAAATAATTGGAAATATTTGTAGGAATGGTTACAAGCAGAAAAATGTCCGGATTATTCACGATAGGATAATGCTATTTTACATGTTAATTCACGATTAAATCCATTTTCTTGTATGTTGGATGAGTTTCAGAATTCATATGAAATAAATGGATTTGAATCTGAGATTTTCACGATTTATTAAATTATTGTTAATAATTTTGAAGTTTGATTAACCATTTAGAACGAAGCAAATTATGAACGACCAGTCCAAAACCAAAGAAGAGCTTTTAAAAGAGCTACAAAAATTGCAGGAAGAGTATGATTCATTAAAGAAATTGGTCCAGGCAAAACGTTTTAAAAGCGAGAAGAGGGAAAAATATCAAACTGAGAGACAAGACAAATTCCGTTCTCTTTATGAAAATATGAATGAAGGTTCAGCACTTCATGAGATCTTGTTTAATGACCAAGGTATTCCGGAAGATTATGTTATTATTGAAGCTAATCCTGCATTTGAAAAGCAACTTGGAATTTCCCTAAAAGATATTGTCGGCAGGACAAGCAAGGAGGTATATGGTGTTAGTAATCCACCTTATTTTGAAATCTATTTAAAGGTTGCTCTAACCGGTTTTCCAAAGGTTTTCGAGACCTTTTTCCCTCCACTGGAAAAATACTTTTCAATTTCAGTATATTCTCCGTATCGAAACAATTTTGTTACGATTTTTCAGGATATTACTGAACGCAAACTAGTTGAGAAATCCTTACAAAAAAGCGAAGCAGAATTAAAAAGAGTACAGCAAATTACACATATTGGCAGTTTTTATATAGATTTAATAACAAATCAGGTAACCTGGACAGAAGAATTGTATAAAATTTATGGTTTTGACCCATCAGTGCCAGTTCCCCTTCTTAACGAAAGCCAAAAGTTGTTTACGCCAGAAAGTTGGGAACTATTGTCAAGGGCGATTGCGGAAGTACGTGAAACTGGTGTTACTTACGAAATTGAACTTAAAACCATAAGAAAAGACTTAAGTCATGGTTGGATGTGGGCTCGCGGAGAGGCTATTTTTGATGCCGATGGAATAATTATTGGTCTTTGGGGTGCCGTGCAGGATATTACTGAACGTAAACAAATTGAAGAAGAATTGCGAAAAGCCAAAGAACGAGCTGAAGAAAGCGAAAGGAATTTAAAATCTCGAAATGAGGAATTACAACTTCGGAATATTTTTATTCAAACGATCCTTGACCGGCTTCCAATAGGATTATCATTAAATCATATAGATGGTGGTGAGGCTACTTATATGAATAAGAGATTTGAAGAAATCTATGGATGGAGTTCAAAGGAAATTACTTCGATTACTTCTTTTTTCGAACATGTATACCCCAATAAAGAATATCATGATCAGGTTATTGATAGAATTATGTCTGACATTAAGTCAGGCGACCCAGAAAGATTACATTGGGAAAATATTCAGATTACCCGGAAAGATGGTTCAAAAAGGATAGTTGATGCTGTCAATATACCATTATTTGAACAAAATATTATGGTTTCTACAGTTATGGATGTCACCCGCCTTGTACAGATTCAACATGACCTGACGATAGAAAAAGAACATGCAGAAGAAAGTGATCGTCTAAAATCAGCATTTCTTGCAAATGTGAGTCACGAGATTCGAACTCCGATGAATGGAATTTTAGGATTTGCAGAATTGCTTAAAGAACCAAGACTCACTGGTGAGGAGCAACAGGAGTTCATTGCCATAATTGAAAAAAGTGGAAAACGGATGCTTAATATAATCAACGATATTGTTGATATTTCTAGAATTGAGGCTGGACAAATGGAAATCAATGTTATAGAATTTAATATCGATGAACAGCTGGAGTCACTTTTTGCATTTTTTAAACCTGAGGTTGAAGCAAAGGGTATTCATTTTCAATTTAAAAATATGCAATCTGCAACACAATACAATTTTAAAACTGATCGCATTAAACTCCTTTCAATTCTTACTCACCTCTTAAAGAACGCAATAAAATACACTGATAATGGTTTAATTGAATTTGGTTATATTAATAAAGGGAGTATACTTGAGTTTTATGTGAAAGATACCGGTATTGGAATTGCTAAGAATCGGCAGAATGCAATTTTTGAATCATTTGTTCAGGCTGATATAGGAGATAAAAGAGCCTTTCAGGGAGCAGGTTTAGGCTTGACTATTACCCTAAGATATGTTCAAATGTTAGGGGGGGAGATTTGGGTGGAGAGTGAAGAGAGGAAAGGATCGATCTTTTATTTTACCATACCAAATCATATCGGGCCAATCGAAATGTATCCAACAGAAACAATTCCGGATTTTAAAGCTGAAATCCAAATTAATCCCCTCAAAATATTAATAGCGGAGGACAACTCTGATTCTTTAAAATTCCTGGAAATATTAGTCAAAGATTTTAGCAGGGATATTGTGAAAGTAGAAACAGGAAATGAAGCTGTGAGTGCTTTGCTTAATAACCCGGATATTGATTTAATACTAATGGACATAAAAATGCCTGGAATGGATGGGTACGAAGCGACTCGTCAAATCCGGGAATTTAATTCAAAAGTGGTCATAATTGCACAAACAGCATTTGCTCTTGCAGGTGATCTGGAAAAAATCAAGGCTATAGGTTGTAATGACTATTTATCTAAACCTATTACCAAAACTCAACTCATTCAGTTAATTGATAAATATTTTAAGAATTAATCTGTAAAACAATTCACATCGTTTCAGGTTTCTGTGGAATTGCATTGAGCCTCTTCTAAGCTGGAGATTGCGTTTTTTTAAGTTGTATCAATTGATTTGACCTTCGGGTCTTACTTTCCCAGCGTTTGATCACAATGATTACCCAGGCTTCGACAGAGAGAGAAATAGTGTTTGGATCGGCCATCTGCTTTTTTTATTGCAAGATAGGGCGAGTAAAGGAGGGTTAAAGGACAAATAAAGCCCCGGCGATGAGCCAGGGCCTGAAATTATAGCGATTTCTTTCTTCATTTGAGATTATATCTGGTTATTTCCTTGTTTCTGCCTGTTGAATGTCGTATGTTTGAGCAACCCTAATTAATTTTATATACGACCGGGTCACCGGTTAATCTTAGCCAGTTACACCACACTGGCTTTTTTTAATCCAGAAGCCTGATGAAATCAAGCAACCGATAAATTTTCGTTCTTGATCACGAACGAAAACGAGTACGCATAAAACCCGTTTCCAACCGGTCCGAGCTTACTGTAATCGATCCGGGCAGGATCAAATCCGTAGGCGATATCCCCAAACTCGGCGGCATCGGCTTTCAGCTGAGCGAAGAATTCGGGAATCATCATCAGGAAATCGTACCATCCGCTCAAAAAGATACTCCACCAGTAAGGCTTCTGATAATAGAGCTTTCCTGGAGTGGGAAAGTTGACCGGCACAATAAATCGTAACTGGGAATAGCTGCCGGTACTCAGGCGTGAGGTAAGATCCAGCAGTGGGTTGTAACTGTCGAGCACATCCGAAACGGCAATGTTTTCCTTCCGGGGTCCGTCGTTCCATTTGGCAGAGTAGTAATGTTTGTTGATCACCCCTTTCTTGGGGTCCATCACACCCCACCGGGAGAAGGCAGCTTCCTTGCTCCGGAGCGAAACGATTTTGCGTTTGTCACCGCTGAGAATGATTTCAGGGAAAACATTGTAGAAAAATTGAAGGTCTGACAGCTGCTCCAGGAAAATGCCTGTTACATCGTTCTGGCTGAAAAAGTCAACCACTTCACCTTCGAAGACCTCTTCATATTTGACCGGTTTTCCTTTTTCAATAATCCGGCGCATGGGCTTTATCCCCTGTCCATATCCTGCAAGGATATTAAACAAGAGGTTTGATTGTACAATTTCGCTCTTCCCGGCCTTTTCAATGATCAGCTGGGGCATATCATTTGATTCTCCCCAGGGCGATATCTGGTAACCATCAACGGTGATGGGTTTATCGGGTTCGTAGAACATCTCACGGCTGGGTACCGTTGTGATGATTGCCCGGGCTTCGGGAAGGTAGGTGAAGCCGTCGATTTCAATGAAGTTATCACTCATAGCACAACCTCCTCTGCGTTGAATTCGATGACAGAGATCCGGCGAACCTTCCGGATCTGCTCGCTGTCGCAGAACTTCAGGTTCATGGTCCGGCCCGATGAGTGGAAGGATGTACAGATACAGCGCGGACCATGAACAATCGCGCCGCTCTTCTCAACGAACCTGATGGAGAACTCACCTCGTTCTACCAGCTTGTGTATTTGGGAAATGTGAAGCATAGCTTATCTTTTTGGGTGAAGATAAGCTGGGGGAGGGATGGGTTAAAGGACAGAATAGATTGGAGGTACAAACTTTGAGTTTGCCAGCCTTATCTTAAATAAAGACAGAGTTATCATTAGTGTAAAGAGCGATGATGCTGGTATCTGACGAACCGCCGTATACGAGACCCGTATCCGCCAGAGCTGGCGGATGGTGTGAGAGGCTCTCCCCGTCAGTTTATCTGGCGGGGCAGTCTACTCGATTATGCGTTCGTTTTTTTTTTTATTTAGCTAACTACAAGTGTAATAACCTAGTTAATTCTAATGTAATAATAAACTGCGACATTTTTCGGTCTTGTTTCTGAACTTAAATTGGATTGATCAACATTGTCTGGATTTCCGATTATCTTATTCATCTGAGGAGAAGATAAATGACCTTTTAATGCAAGAAACCAACCATCTTGATTTCCACCTGGAACAAAGTTTGCATCACCTTTGAATCCCTTAGAAATTGAATGACTATGATTTAGTAAAGCATCCTTTTGATAGCTGCCTGCTCCTCTATTTGTTTCAGGATCTGTTCTTTGAATATCTGGTGCGATTTGGGAATTTGGATCAAATTGATTAAGACCACGAAGGAAAATCCCTCTTAAATCAGGAACATTGAATCCTGCTCTTGAATACCTAGAATCCCTGACACCTCGCCCGTCAGCTGGAACCCAAAGAATTTTTTTATAATCTAAATTGTTGTAATCTAAATTTGTGTTTGGATCATTTACAAGACAAAAATCTCGAAATGATAGGGTGCTTGCTATTATTGTTCCAATAGGTATTAATGACAATTGCGATTCACCTTCGATTACAATATTTTGGTCTCTTAAATTTTCAAATGAAAATCTAATAATGGCCTTCTCTTTGGAGCTATTTCTTTTGAAAGTAGAAGTAATTGAATTGTTTGGTGAAATTATCGCACCTTGCATTAGATATGCATCTACTGGCCTAACATTTGTACTATAGGAAATCGTTATTAATTTGCTTTTTTGATTAGGATCACCATCTCTTAAGTACCACCGTACAGTTAAAACAATATCATCACCAGCAACATCATAGCTCGTGTATAAACCTTGTCCGCATTTATCTCTAATGCACTCATTAAATGAATTATAAGGGGTTTTGTTAATTAGGGAACTTGAAATTTTTTCATAGAATTTTTGAGATAAATCTCTTGAATATAAATATGAACTACGTTGTCTATTATAGGTTTCTTTTCTTTCATTAAGATCAGAAATTGAACTAAAAGATGCTTTATATACTTGATAGGCTGCATCTAAAGATCTAGACTTTGAAGTTGTCTTATCATATTTCTCCCAATCTTCAAAATCTTTAGTAAACATTGTACTTACACTCTCGTCAATAGAATGTTTCGTTTCCCTAATAAATTCATCGGTTGTTCCATGTTTTAATGTCTTTTCACAAATTGAACAATCATCTTGACCGTAACTTGAAAAAATTGAAAGTAATACGGCACACATAAAAGTGAATAAAGTTCTCATACGTTAAAGTTTTAATTTAAGCTTACTCTTTATGGTTTTCAGCAACCCCAGTAATTATATTAATCGACTTTTATGAATATGGTAAATGCTATGGTGATGCGCTAGTCAGCAAGACATATAACGTTCCGCAAATACACGCAGGGCGGGAGTTTACCGATAATCTTCCTACGAAGATTTGCACTTTAAAATACTAATTTCTTGTCAACGAAGCACCGAAACCCAGCTTGCGGGAATTTTGCTGTTGGCAGCAGTTATTCTTTTGTCGTTGCGTCAATGTCTTTTACAATCATATCATATTCATTGCCGTCACCCCACGCCATTAATACTAGTCGTTCTCTGTATTCTGTTTTGATTACTGTCTGATAGTATTTCTGACCATTGACATAAAACTCAAGATTGTTGCTATTGTCAATTTTTAATTCCAATTTAATTGTGTCTCCAGATGAGAAATTGCCAGAGAAAATTTCAGACCCATCCTGAAACCCATTTTTGTAGCAAGTTATATAAAGCTTATCGCCTCCGTTTCCGTTACCAATATGGAATAGTCCGTTATTTTCATTCGTCAATATACCGTTTGTCCCAAAGGTGTGTGCGTTTTTGTCAAGGAGTTTGAACCCAAAGCGCAGATAATTTGTCTTTAGGATAACGCTACATCTAACAGATGATAGTAGTTTGCTATTGAGGTGTATATCTTTATTTGCCGTCCATTGAGGAGTGGTTTTGTCTGTTGTTACGGTCCAATTGTCAACAGCAATATTTCTCTTTTTGCCAAACTTTACTTGGAATTTTAGAAGTCCTTTGTGAATAAAATACTGTGTTATAATAAAAACTAAAATTGTAGGAACAATTGGAACTGTCACCGAATAAATAAATATCGGCCAAAAAAAATCTTTTACTTTGTCCATGTGACTCCAAAAAAGAAGGAAAATTCCGATAATTGTTGCCTGAAGTAGTCCTGTGACTAATTTTTTTTGATCAATGTATTTACTTAAAATTTGTTTCATAATTATTATAGTTAGGTTGTCCATGAAAGACGCACTCATAACTGCTGCCACTTAGTAAATACCGGCAAGTTTATCGTACTTTAACGATATTTAACATTTCAAAATATTGCTAAAATTCAACCAATCAGCCTGAATGTAAGGATACTGATGAAATAGAACCGGGTGTAATTGATTTAATTCACTGTATTTTAGTAAACTTTTCATCGTCCCAAATATAGTTGCCAGCTTCCCTGTCACTAACTAATATGGTTGTATTCCCAAAACATCATTGAACGTCATTTCCAAAACCTTTAATCTCAGATTATCAAAAGATACCAAATTTCCTGTAAATGTAATGTTTATCAATATGTTTATTGTATGATATTCAAAATTATTTTTTCATGTTATACAACATATTATTTGACAAAATCTTCCTTTTAAAGTCTTTTTGTAAGGATCGCAGAGCTGGCAAAAATTAAACAAGCAATCCCGATAGAGCGACCGGAATATTGTTCCGTTTTTTGGACACAAAAAATCCGGCCATTGGTGGTCGGAGCGTCGCGGAATTCCGCTTCCAGGCGCGGCGGTTGGGCACAAAGCCACCGCACAGCGTTTTTGATTGAGTTTAGGTTTATAAAAGTCCTTCGTCAGCAAAAGAGTAGTTTCCGTTTTGGGTGATGATCAAATGATCCAAAAGTGAAATATCCTGAAATTTACAAGCCTGTTTAATGGTGTTGGTGATTTGTTTGTCTGCCTCGCTTGGGGTGAGGTTTCCCGATAGGTGATTATGGGCATTAATTATTCCGGTTGAATTGGAGAGTATTGCAGCCTGTAAAATGATTTTGGTATCAACGGCACAAGCTGTGATTCCTCGCATACCTATGGTAATAATCCCCTTTACCCTGTTGGCGCGGTTTAATAACATCACCTTAAAGCGTTCAATGTACTCAACATCCTCCCAGGTTTGGTAAAAACATCTTCCGGCCATTTCGCTCCCTGTAATCATTGGGGCTGTCTGGATGTCAACCTTTGGGGAATAACTCATTTTTACCTCAGCAATGTGGTGATCTTTTAAAATTTTCATCTTTTAAGAGTTAAGGCGTTGAGTAATTAAATGAGTGATTCATCAAATACCGGGGCGGCGTGTTGGTGCTGTGGCTTTGCCTCCTGTGGCTTGTTTTGTCCGGGCTTAAAAACCTGCGTATTTGCAAACAGGTAACAAAGGGGCCAGTATTTAAATTCTTCGGGTTCGTCGCTCCCCTCTGCTATTTGTGACCCTCTGCGCGGCTGTCCCCATATTAAAAAAGCTTTTGCCCCTTTTTGAATGGTGTAGCCGTCATCTTTCCACTGCCCAAAGGTGCGGAACTGTTCAGTGTTGGGATCTGATTTTTCGTAAATCTCTTTTAATCCTTCGTTTATACTGTCAATTGCTCCGGCTTTTACCAATACCCTTAATCCCTCAGATAATTGAATTAATGCACTCCGGTTTGCTTGATATTGCTCTTTTCTGGTATAATATTTGTTCATTACTTGAATGTTTAGTTGAGAGTAAAATTTGTCTTTAAGGGGGGAGGCTGAGAGTTGCCACCCCTTTATTTTTTATGCTTCAATCTGTGCGGCAATCTCCAACCGCTTCACGTCAATGCGTCCCATCATAAAACCGATCACTTCCGAAATGATCACCGGATTTTTAAGGGTAAAAACGGAGGTTTTGCGGTACGATCCGGAACCCCCTTCAACGGTCAGGGAATAATCCTCAGTTTCAAAATCGTTGATTGCTGCGATTTCGTACAGTTTGGTAACATGCAGTTCAAGCGCTTCGATATTGGCGTTTAAAATTGTGAGGCGCCGGATCAGCTCCTTTTTCTCGTTAAAATACTTAATCCGTTCATCCAGATTTTGGGGAAGACTCAAAAGGCGCTTTTGCAGTTCCTGAACCTGTGCTTTGAGTTCCTCCATACTTTGGGTTTTCTCCTGCGCGGATGTGTTTTCAATTACAGCGGGTGTGGCCGTTGTTTGTTCCTGTGCATTCATGCCCCCTTCTACCTTTACCAGGGCGGTTTCTTTTCTTTGTACCATTGTCTTGAATTTTAAAATTAAAAATTGAGTAAAATTTGTTTCTGGATTTATTGGGTTCCCCTTCTTAAATCCACTACTAAAGTACAAAGAATAAGTGAGTTAAACAAATATATTTGGGTATCAAAAGACTGTAATTCTGGATGTTATGCAATTTTAAGCTGCTATTTGACCCAAATATTGAGCAGGCAAAATCAAAAAATATTTTTGAAGGAAAATTTTAACCCGTGTTGAGATCGTTGAAAATTGGCTTTCCTGTCGGGTCATTTTTTGAGGTGAAAAAATATTTTTTTTTCAGTATCCGACCTTTCCAATGAATTATTATTTAATACTCAGGTAATCAGAACTAAAAAAAGTGAAAAAGGGGGGATTTTCCCCCCCTTTCCGTCGTAAGACCCCGCCCCGCCCTGCGGAAAAATGTAATTACATGGCTAAAAAAATGGTGTAATATGCCAATCGTTTAGAATAATTCTAAACAAGGCGGGCCGTGCAGGCGATCTCACACGCGCATGTAATTACATTTGATTGAAATGGAAATGGTGGGTGGATTACATGGATTACAGGTCAGTGGTCGCCTGCAACAGACAGACCATGCATTCGGCTGGGTACTGCTGAGTGGGTTGGGGGTAAAACTTCAGTTTAACCAGTGTTTGAACACCGGCATTTTTCTATTCCTCAGATTTTTTCATTATTAAATTGCTGAGTCCTGGAAGATTTACGAGTATCCTGTCATCTGAAAGAACAAGAATGTAATAACTTGGCTGACCCTCAAATATCAATTGTTTATTTTTGGGATCGATCATTTCCTGCTCAGTCATATTGAGACGATAATTTGCAAATTGATACCTTTCAAGTGTCTCTCCATTTTGTATTATGACAATGTCAAAACCATCTGTGCCGGTTTTAATAAATTTGACTATCCCCTTAACATAGCTGGACTTCCAGGAACTGTTAAACAATAATTCGTAAATTTCATTTGCATTCATAGTGATATGCCAGATTAACTTTTCGAAAACCGTGACTACCAAATATACGAAATTTATTGCTTAAATCCACGAACTTCCCAGCCCACCACCAACACTACCTTTGACAGGATATAGCATCATGCCGATCAACAGGGTATCAAAGGCGTCGGTGCCGTCGGTGCGGTGTTCGAGCAGGCTTTCTTCAGTTTCATCATCTTCTCTACTGATTTTCATTTCTGAAATCCGTGCGACCCGATTTTATCCTCTGCATATTAAAAGCGCGGTACAATTGCTTCATTGTTGTGCTGATTGATTAATTTAAGGCTTGAGATAATGGGAAAGATTTTTATCAGGTCTGTGATCGCCTACAATAGACAGAAAATTCATTCCCCTTTGGCAGAAAGTATTGGTGGAATTGTGTTCGGATGATAATGTGATTGCATACTGGCAAATTTCTATTCCATAGATTTTCTCAACATTAAATTGTTGAGTTCCGGAAGATGCAATAGTATTCTGCCATCAGTTAATCTAGAAATGAAATGATTTCGTTTTCTATAATATATCAAATATGCAATTTGGAGTGTGTCTGCCTCTGGTCTGCATATTTGGAAATGACATTTTTCAAAATGATGTCTTGATAACATCATTTCATTTTGCATTAAGACAATATCAAAACCATCCGCTCCTCTTTGAATAAATTTGATTGTACGTTCACCTTTAATAAATTCAGATTTCCATGGACTACTAAACAATAAATCGTAGATCTCATTTGCATTCATAGTGATAAACCAGATTAGCCTCAATTAAATTCTTGCTTTCAAACATACAAAGAAATAATTAAATCCATGAACTTCCCAGCCCACCTAAAACGCTACCCTTAACAGGTTATAGCATAATGCCAATATACTGGGTATCCAAGACGTCATGGCTGTCAGTACAGTGTTCCAGCAGGTTTTCTTCTGTTTCGTCATCTTTCTCTGCTGTTTTATCTTTCTTGAATCCTCCATCCAGACCGATTTTATCCTCTGCATTTCACTGACACAATCAAGTGCTTTATTGTTGGGCTGATTGATTTGAGGCACCAGATATTGGAAATGTTGGTAGCATTATATTTTTATCAGGACAGCGATTTCCTGCTATAGACAGACAGTTCATTCCACTTGGATACTTTGGAGTCGGTAGGAGGTAATGCTGATTTAAAACAGTGACTGAACACAATCATATGTCGTTACCTCAAATTTTCTCAGCATAAAACTGTATAATCCATGAAGAGTCACAAATATTCTTACATCAGATAATATGAAAATAAAGAGATTTGGTTGTACAATAGATGTCATATATGTAAATTGAAGCGTATCAGTCTCTAGTCCAGTTATCTGCAAGTTATTTTTTTCAAAATGGTGTTTGGATAACATCATTCCATCTTGTATTAGGGCAATATCAAAACCTTCAGCATCAGTTTGAATAAAATCAACTTTATATTCTTCATTAATCTCCCAGGAATTCCAGGAACTGTTCAACAAAAATTCGTAAATCTCATTTACATTCATGGTCATATCCTTGATTAGATATAATAAAAATATTCCGGTCAATAGTACATATAATTTTTTTAAATCCAAGTGCTTCCCAGCACACCCCCAACACTACCTTTAACAGGGTATAGCATCATGCCGATCATCAGGATATCAAAGGCATCGGAGCCGTCGGGGCGGTGTTCCAGCAGGCTTTCTTCTGTTTCGTCATCTCTCTCTGCTAATTTATCTTTCTCAAATGCATCCGGCCAAATCTGCACACCTGTATGTTGCAGACCAAGCACCAGCGCTTCATTGTTGGGCTGATTGATCTGAGGTACCAGCTATTAGAAATATTGGATGGATTACATTCTTATCAAGTCAGTAATTACATGCAATCGACTGACAAATCATTCAATTTATGTACTTTAGGGGAGGGTTGTGCAGAGGAATTATACGTTAAATGTAATTGTTATAAGCTTATTCTAGGCTTGGCTTTTCTCAATATCAAATAATTTGGTGCCATGAGAAGAATAACCACACTTTTAAACGAAGTTTTCCAATATGATTACCTGTAAATACTGAACTGGTATTATAAACACCAGGAAATACTGCGCTTGCCTCCTAGATTTACAGGTTTGTAATAAGTATTTCAATTTATTTAGCATCACAATTCATCAAAGGGATAGAAATGCAAAACTTACTTCCTTTTCCTATTTCACTTTCCACTAAAATTTTTCCTCCATGTTTTTTAACGAACTCCATGCATATTATCAAACCTAAACCAGTGCCTTTTTCATTTTCAGTACCTGGATTTGTGATACTGTTTTCAATTTTAAATAGTTTTTCGATGCTTTCTTTGTTCATACCAATCCCTGAATCAGACACTAAAATTTCTAACTGATCAATTTTCATTGAAACTTCAACCTTGACTGATCCGTTATGTTTTGTGAATTTAATAGCATTTGAAATTAGGTTACGGATTACAGTACTAATCATTTTTTCATCTGCCGTGATAATTATTTCTTCGTCTTTACTAAAAACCAATGAGATATTTTTTTTGTCAGCGTTAGGCTTTAACCGTTCAATTTCTATTGTTATCAGATGGTTAATGAATATTTTTTTTGGTGAAAATGGAAACCCAGGTTGCTGTGATTTTGCCCAATCCTGAAGGTTATCTAACAAACTTAGAGTTTGCTGTGTGGATAAATAAATGAGTTCGGAGTATTTTATAATTGAATCAATATCAAGGTCACACGCTTCGTTTTTTAATACTTCACTTAGCCCTAAAATTCCGGTGAAAGGACTTTTAAGATCATGAGCGATGATAGAAAAGAATTTGTCCTTTGTGGTATTCAGTTCTTTTAATCTTTTGGCTTGATCTAAAAGTTGTGTTTCAAATAGCTTACGGTCAGTGATATCTCTGGTTGTACCGAGGATTGTTATTGAACTTAGATCACTTCCCAATATCGGATAGGCGATTACTTCGGAATTCAATATTGTTCCGTCTTTACGATAATAGTTTAGTTCTCCCCTGAAGCTTTCCAGGGGTAATCCAGATTCAAAGGCTGAAGTTAGTTTCTGAAAATAATTTGCAGTTATAGCTATAGAGTCAGGAGTAAGTATCTTTTCCGTTGGCTGAGTCATAGCCTCCTCCACAGTGAATCCGCACAATTTCTCTACAGCTGGGCTTAGATAGGTAATTGAACCGTCAATTTTCTGTGTCCAGATGACATCTCTGGCATGTTCGATTAGTAACCGATATCGTTCTTCTTTAATATATAGCTCATTATAAGCTTTTAGGAGTTCATTAAGCTCTGTGTTAAGTTCCTTCTTGGTTTTTTCCCGATATCTCATATCTTTACCCTTATAATTTTGATAAATAGATTATTACAATGATATTTCAACTGATTTGCAAATTGTTCCATTTTCGAAGGATTGCTTAAATCGATTATATATTAACCAAAATCATAAAATGCAATACTCAGACAATTTATTCCGCTTCAGTACTGTTTAGTTGATGCAGTGTATTGCTGAGCTAACAAATTGATTGAACCAATTTATTTTTATGGATTAGACTTACTCAAAAGCGATTTTTTGATTCCTGGTAGATTAACAAGTATGCTCCCATCAGAAAGTACGAAGATGTAGTGAAACATGTTTCCGGAATATATTCCGTATCGAATTTTTGGGGATTTAATCTGTCTCTCTGTCATTTCGTATTTAAATCCTTTAAAATTAAATCTTTCAGTTACTAAACCATCTGACATTTTAACAATCTCAAATTCGTTTGTACGTGTTTGAATAAACTGGACTATACTTGTAAAATTACTGTACGTCCAAGAATTGCTAAACAACAATTTGTATACCTCAATTTCACGCATTGTAATTATATTTTGATTCGTTCCGGAGATCAAGATCTTCAAAAATACAAAGTAAATTTATTGAATCCAAGAACTTCCCAACCCACCCCCAACACTACCTTTAACGTGTATACCATCATACCGATTTTATAATTGATTTTTGCATTTCCTTTCAATCCTCAATTTTCCACAAACAGAAACGACCAACCCTAAAATATCATTTCCAAATTACCACGACTATGTTGTTGTATTATAAAGTGTTACCTAGGTCAAATCCGTTGGTGATATTTCCAAACAAAATTGTATCGGTTAAATCTGACAGAATAATTCAGGAATCATCCTCGGAAAGTCGTACTATCCGCTCTGGAAGAACTCTACAAGTAAAGCTTCTGATAAAATAGTTTCCCCAGTGTTGGAAAGTTTACTGGTACAATAAAACGCAGTTGGGTGTAACTGACTGTACTGAGGCGTGAGGTAAGATTGAGTAGTGGGTTGTAACTGTCCAGCACATCTGAAACGGCAATGTTTTTCTTCCGGGGTCCGTCGTTCCATTTGGCAGGGTATAATTTTTGTTGATCACCCCTTTTGGGGGGTCCATCACGTCCCACCGGGAGACGGCAGCTTCCTTGCTCCCGAGCGAAACTATTTTGCGTTTGTCACCGCTGAGAATGAATTCGGGGAAAACATTGTAGAAAAAGTGAAGGTCTGAGAGCTGTTCCAGGAAAAAGCCGTTGATATCATTCTGGCTAAAAAAGTCGACCACTTCGCCTTCCCAGATCTCCTCGAAGCCGATCAGCTTTTTACCCTCTATGATCCGGCGCATGGGTTTAATACCCTGTCCGTACCCGGATTCAATGTTAAAGAGTAGGTTTGATTGGACGATTTCGCTTTTCTCCGCCTTTTCAATGATGAGCTGGGGCATATCATTAGACTCTCCCCAGGGGGATATCTGGTAACCATCAATGGTGATGGGTTTATCAGGTTCGTAGAACATCTCACGGCTGG
This sequence comes from Prolixibacteraceae bacterium, assembly GCA_963677935.2. Lineage (GTDB taxonomy): Bacteria > Bacteroidota > Bacteroidia > Bacteroidales > Prolixibacteraceae > JAAFHB01. The sequence goes on from CAXXEH010000003.1 coordinate 282,566, forward strand.
GTACAGTTGAGATGATTGCCTGGGCTTCCTGAAGGTAGGTGAAGCCATCGATTTCAACGAAGTTGTCACTCATAGTACCACCTCCTCTGCGTTGAATTCGATGACAGAGATCCGGCGGACCTTCCGGATCTGCTCACTGTCGCAGAACTTCAGGTTCATGGTCCGGCCAGAAGAGTGGAATGAGGTACAGATACAGCGCTGTCCATGAACGATCGCGCCGCTCTTTTCAACGAACCTGATCGAGAACTCACCTCGTTCTACCTGCTTGTGTATTTGTGAAATGTGAAGCATAGCTTATCTTTTGGGGTGAAGATAAGCTGGGGGAGGGGAGGGTTAAAGGACAGAAAAGATCGGCAAATAGCCGAGCAATATCTCACAAATAAATTTCGATTCATTCAATTTCTTTTTGGTAATTTTATAGTCTGAATTATCTGATTAAAAAGAACCTTAGTTATGAATAATCAATCCAGATCGAAGGAAGAACTCAAAAAAGAGTTGTTGCAATTGCAGCTTGAGAATAAAGAATTAAAGGCATTATATGAAAAGACCGTTTTCGACAATAAAAAAAGTGAAGTAGAATTATTGGAAATCAATCAAAGGTTAAACGACGCCCAATCTATTGCCAAAGTTGGAAGTTGGGAAACCGATCTGTCAACTTTTGAAGTGAAATGGTCAGATGAAACTTTCCGGATTTTTGAGTTGGATTCAAGTAGTTTCCACACAACACATCCTAATTTTTTGAATTTTGTTCATCCGGAGGATCGTGAAAGAGCTGATAAAGCATTGTTGGAGTCACTCAATACCCACTCACTTAATACGATCCAACATCGGATAATAACACCTCTTGGACACTTAAAATTCATAGAAGAGAATTGGCGGATAATTTATAACGATCATGGACAAGCCGTCAGGGCTTTGGGTACTTGTTCGGACATCACCGAGCGTAAACAGATAGAGGAAGCATTAAAAAGAAGTGAAGGAAAATTTCAACTCCTTTTCGAAAATTTGAATATAGGAGCCGCCTTGCATGAGCTTATCTATAATGCCAGGAATGAACCGGAAGATTACATTATAATTGAAACTAATCCTGCATTTGAAAGACAATTAGGATTGTCAAAAGGTGATGTCATTGGAAAGAAAAGCAAAGAGGCATATAACATTCCGGAACCACCTTATTTCGAAATCTATTCAAGAGTTGCCCTATCAGGCAAGCCTGAGGCATTCGAAACTTATTTTGCGCCATTGGCCAAATACTTCTCAATTTCTGTTTATTCCCCATACAAAGGCAGTTTTGCCACTGTTTTTGAGGATATTACAGAGCGCAAGAAGGCGGAAGAATTATTGTTATCAAAAACAGCTTTTCTTGAAGCACAGGTGAATTCTTCTATTGATGGAATCTTGGTGGTTAATGATAAGCAAAAAGTAATACTTTTTAACCAGCGATTAGTTGAACTATTCAATATTCCAAACAATATTCTAAATTCCAACTGGCAATTCCTGTTTGAAGAAGATGATACTGTTTTACTTAATTATGTCGTTAGCCTAATCAAATACCCGGATCAATTTCTTGAGAAAACAACATTTCTATATGATCATATTACCGAAACCAGTTTTGATTTGGTGGAATTAAAGAATGGAATGTTTTTAGAAAGATATTCAGCTCCGGTTTTAGGTAAAGAAGAAAATTACCTTGGGAGAATTTGGATTTTTCACGACGTTACCCAGAATAAGCAGTCGGAAATAAAGATAGAAAATGAACGGCGTTTACTGCGTACCATTATCGATAACATTCCGGATTCTATTTACACCAAAGACTTGGAAGGCCGCAAAACACTTGTTAATTTAACTGAGATGATCTTTGCTGGAGTAAAAAGTGAATCAGAGATTTTAGGGAAGGATGATTTTGACCTTTTCCCAAAAGAGATGGCCGAAAAGTTTTATGATGATGATCAATCAGTTTTACTATCAGGTATAGCTTTAATAAATAGAGAAGAGTATCTTTTTGATTCTAATGGCCGGAAAAGATGGTTACTTACATCAAAAATACCTTTGCGGGGTATAGATAATGAGATTATTGGACTTGTTGGCATTGGGCGAGACATTACTGAAATAAAGCAGGTCGAGATTGAATTAATCAAAGCAAAAGAAAATGCGGAAGAAAGCGACCGAATGAAATCCTCATTCCTGGCTAATATGAGTCATGAAATTCGTACACCAATGAACGGCATTCTCGGTTTCGCTAATTTATTAAAAAACAGTAAGGTGTCAGTATTTGAGCAACAAGAATATCTTGATATCATTGAGAAAAGTGGAATACGAATGCTAAATATCATCAACGATATTATTGATATATCGAAACTAGAATCAGGACAAATGAAAGTTAATATTCAGGAGTCCAATATTAATGAACAGGTTGAATATATTTATACATTCTTCAAACCGGAGGTTGAACAAAAGGGAATGCAATTTTCATTTAATACCACTTTACCTTCAAAAGAATCTTTCATATTGACTGATCGTGAAAAAGTCTTTGCAATTCTTACTAACCTGGTAAAAAATGCCATTAAATACAGTGATAAAGGTGCTATTAAATTTGGATATACGAAAAAGGGAGAATATCTCGAGTTTTTTGTGGAAGACACAGGTATCGGAATTGCCAACTATAGGCAAGAAGCTATTTTTGAGCGTTTTATTCAGGAAGATGCTGGTGATAAAAGAGCTTATGACGGTGCAGGGTTAGGATTGACTATTTCCAGAAGATACGTGGAGATGTTAGGAGGAAAGATCTGGGTGGTAAGTAAAAAGGGGCAAGGTTCAATATTTTATTTTACCCTTCCATATAATACAGAATCAAATAAAAAAAGACTTGTTGAAAAAATTACTATATCCGATGATACAGAGAATCATAACAAAAAGCTAACCATTTTAATTGCTGAAGATGACCATATATCGGAAAGATTAATTGCAATTCTTGTTAAACCTTTCAGCAAGGAAATCTTAATATCAAAGACCGGAATCGAGGCAGTTGAGATATGCCATAATAATCCAGATATTGATATAGTCTTGATGGATATTCAAATGCCAGAAATGAACGGATATGAAGCCGTAGGTGAAATTCGTCAGTTTAATAAGAATGTTATCATTATTGCACAAACTGCTTTTGGACTAAATGGGGAGAGAGAAAGGGCAATAGATGCTGGATGTAATGATTATATCTCAAAACCAATTGATTTGGTTTTATTAAAAGGGTTAATACAAAAGTATTTTCCTAGTTAAAGAGAGCAAATTATTAATTGTTATATATATAAAATTATTTTTTCATGTTATGCAACATGTTTTTTCATAAAACCTTCCTTTTAACGTCTTTTTGTAAGGATCGCAGAGCTGGCAAAAATTAAACAAGCAATCCCGATAGAGCGACCGGAATAATGTTTCGTTTTTTGGACACAAAAAATCGGGACATCGTTGGTCGGAGCGTCGCGGAATTCCGCTTCCAGGCGCGGCGGTTGGGCACAAAGCCACCGCACAGCGTTTTTAATCGACTTTAGGTTTTATAAAAGTCCTTTCTAAGCAAAAGAGTAGTTTCCGCTTTGGGTGATGATCAAATAATCCGAAAGTGAATTATCCTGAAATTTACAAGCCTGTTTAATAGTGATGATGATTTGTTTGTCTGCATCGCCTGGGGTGAGGTTTCCTGATGGGTGATTATGGGCTATAGTTATTCCGGTTGAATTGGAGAGTATTGCAGCCTGAAAAATGACTTTGGTATCAACTGCATATGCCATAATTCCTATGGTAATAATCCCCTTTACCCTGTTGGCGCGGTTTAATAACATCACTTTAAAGCGTTCAATGTACTCAACATCCTCCCAGGTATGGGAAACACATCTTCCGGCCATTTCGCTCCCAGTAATCATTGGGGCTGACTGGATGTCAACATTTGGGGAATAGCTCATTTTTACCTCTGCAATGTGGTGATCTTTTAAAATTTTCATCATTCAATATTAAGAAGTTGAGTAATTAAATCAGTGATTATTTTAACCATTACTTAGTTACTTCTGAACTCAAAAATATAAATTCAAATCGTGGACATGAAAATTGTATTGTGTATTGCATAATTTCAAATTGTTATAGTGATTGTTGAAATGTTTTAGTGGACATTTAGGCAATTCACAAAGATATATTTCCGACTTTAAATCATTCCAATCACTAAAGCATTGAATATTTATGGTTTATTAACATAGTTTATAAAAATGCTTAATCCTTTAACTAAAGTAATAGTTGTAATTTAGTGCTGATAATTGAAGTATTTTTATTTATAGGGAACCAGAACATTGAATAATTGGTTTCATTTAAATAAACATCATTCCATTTATATACTATAATCTGATTATTAATACTGTACACTTCTTTTCTCGATAGTATCACCTACAGAATAATTAATTGATTCAATTAGTAGTAACGATCATAGTTTAATCTTTTGTTTAATGAAGAATGTGTCTCTTTATTTCGCACTGATTATTTTGCTTTTTTCCGGATGTCATTGGAATAAGGTAAATGTCCTAACATTTGATCTGAAGCGATCGGACTACCTTGAAACAATAGATGTAACGGGAACTGTACAGGCTGTAAATAATTTTGTTCTTGTGGCTCCGAGAGTAAATGCATCTAATCTTACCGTTGCCTACCTATCAAAAGAAGGGGCACATGTAAAGAAAGGAGATACCATCTGTATTCTTGATGCTCCGGAACTGTTGTATAATCTTGAAAATTTCAACATCGATCTCGAAAAGCTGGAAGCTGACCTGAAGAAACTTGAAGCTGACCAGGCAATGCAAATGGCACTTTTAAAAGCGCAGATTGAGACCAATAATGCTCAAATTGCAATAACTATGCTTGATTCGATACAACTCAAGTTCGTTCCCGCAGTGAAGCAACAGTTAATTTCACTTGAAATGAGAAAAGCCATGGTCGAAAAAAATAAACTACAAAAGAAATTTGCAGCACAGAAGCGTATAAGTGAATCAGAACTCATCCAGTTGAGATCACGAATTCAGATGCAAAAAGGGCGCATTCAGGTCTTCCAGACTCAGGTAAATTCACTTAAACTTGTTGCCCCTTGTGACGGGATTGTTATGCATTATGTATCTCCGGTTATTAATTTTATGGGTAACGGTGTTGGGTCCATAGGAGGGAAAATTGAAGAAAAGAGCAATGTGTGGAGTAATATGGCACTACTGCAATTCCCGGATCTAAAGGAGATGCAGGTATCGGTTGAGGTCCCTGAGGCAGATTTCAAACGAATTGAACCTGGTCAAAATGTCTTAATGCAGGTTGAGGCATCTTCAAACCTGAAAACTACCGGGAAAATAAAAACGAAGTCACTTGCAGGAAAAAACTCCGAGGAAAAACCAGCTATAAAGAACTATGAAGTGATAATAAGTGTCGATAGCTGTCACTTGCTTATGAAACCAGAAATAAGTGCCTCTTGTCGGATCATCATTAACTTTGTAAAAGATACAATTGTAGTTCCTTCTGCAGCCATATTCACCAAAGATAGTTTAAAAAACGTGTATGTTGAAGATGCGGGAAAATTCATTCCTGTTACTGTTGAAACCGGGATCTCAAACAGTTCAAAAAGTATTGTTTCAAAGGGCCTTTCAGGAAATGAGACCCTTGCACTTATCGAACCACCGTACAATATGATCAGAAAAGCAGCTAAATCTAAAGCTGTTCTTAAAGTCAATGATCATAGGCTCCAAAAGAATTCTACACAAACTACTTCATTAAATACACAATAGAGTTACCCACAATATCAACAGCCATAAACTTGTAAAATATTCTGATAATGAACATAAGAATTTTGCTTTTAATGTATCTGGGGTTCGCTGCATGTCAAGGTAAAGAAGTTCAGGATGTGCAGACAACATTTGTAAAACGCGGTACTTTCAATGAAGAACTTACTGAAGAAGGAACAATACATGCCGTCAATTCTGTCAGCATAACAGCTCCAAGTATTTCTTACCGATATGGAGGTCTAAAAATTACCAGTATTGTCCGTGACGGTAAAGAGATAGTAAAGGGTGATACTGTTCTCACTTTTGATCCCTCTGAACTAAAAAAGGCAATAATAACTGCACAACAGCAAATTGAAATTGCCAATGCGGAATTTGATAAACTTAAAGCTACACAACAATCAGAAATAGAAGATCTTGAGTCTGATCTGGAAATCACTAATATCTCCCAGAAAATTTCAAAAATCAACTTTGAGCAAGCAGGTTATGAGTCTGAAGTTACCCGCAAAGAGATCAATCTGAAACTTGAAACTGCAAATATCGCTCTGGCTCGTGCTCATGAACAAATTGAAAATAAAAAGAAGATCCAAAAGGAAGAGATATTTCAAAAGGCACTCAATATTAAACAATTAACAGCTACTTTAAATGATGCCAATGGATGTTTAAACAATCTTTTTGTGATTAGTCCGGGTCCTGGTATCGCTATTCTTAAAGAAAACTGGATGACGAATCAGAAATGGCAGGTAGGTGATCAACCGTGGTCAGGAACAACTTTAATTGAGCTTCCCGATATGAATCAAATGATGGCAGAGCTGAAAATCAATGAAGTGGATATTGCAAAAATTACACCGGGACTGAAAGTGGAAATAAAGCCTGACGCCTATTCAGATACTACTTTCTCAGGCAAGGTTATAGCAATTGCCAATCTTGCACAAAACAAAGATTCAAAAACGAAAATCAAAATATTTCCTGTTCAAATCTTAATTGATAATAAGAGCAGTAGTCTTTTACCCGGACTTACTGTTAGCTGTAAAATTAAGATAAATGAAATTGCTGGTGTATTTTACGTTCCAATTGAAGCAATTTTCAAGGATCAGGGAAATGAATTCGTTTATGTCAAAACTTCGTCGGGTTACAAGCGAAAGGATATTAAAGTTGGTCCAGTAAATACAGATTTTGTAGTCATAAAAGAGGGATTGACTGAAAACGAAGAGCTTGCGTTAACAGATCCATTCTTAAATAAAGAGGAAAGTAAAAGTAGCAAGGTAAAAGATGTAAAAGGTAAATAGCATTTAATTATGAACAAAAGAATAAAATCGGGTAGAATTTTCCCATTTATCTATGGACAGAAAATAATACTATTTTATCTGCCGATTCTCATTTTCTGGGTATCGTGTAGTGGAGGCAAAGAGGAAGATTTTACGGTAATGAAAGGCTCTTTTCGACAGTCAGTAACTGAATCGGGAGAGTTGGAAGCCATTAGTGCATCCGCGATCATGATGCCCCGGATTGCCTATCAGTATGGATACCAGTTTAAATTAATCGGCCTGGCGGAACATGGTAAAACTGTTCACAAAGGAGATTCAGTGATCAAACTTGACCCATCTTCAATATTTAAGTACATTCTCGAGGCGGAATCTAAACTTGAAAACGAACAGGCAGCTGCAAACAAGTTGTCCGTACAAAGCCAGGAGAATATACAAAGTCTTGTTGCTCAATTAAAAAATGAACAGGCTTCCTATGATTTGAAAAAGCTTGAAGTTGAAAGAAGTAAATTTGACACTGAAGTAAAAAAAAGAATTAAAGAACTTGAATTTCAACAGGCTACTGTCAAACTAAATAAAATTAAAAGGAATCTTGAAGTAAAAACGCTTCTTGAAAATTATGATGGTAAAATTCAGAGAATAAAAGTACTTCAGTGTAAAACTGACGTGGTAAATGCAAAAGAAAACTTAAAGTATTTACTGATAAAAGCTCCAATTGACGGTATATTCCAGGTTTCCTTGAATATTTTCACCCAAAATCCGCAGAATTGGAGACTAGGTGATTCTCCATATCAGGGACAAATGATTGCAAGCATTCCAGATATCAGGAGAATGAAGGCAAATACTTATATCAATGAAGCTGAATTTAAAAAGGTGAAACCAGGTATGAAGGTTATAGTCAGGCTTGATGCATTGCCTTCTTTGGCTTTTAATGGTATCATCAAAGAGATCAGTAAGATATGTTTTACTCGTGATCGCGAGAAAGTATTTAATGTAGTTGTGGAGATCTTAGACTCTGATTTGCGACTTAAGCCAGGTATGACAGTTAGTTGTGAGTATATTATCTATGAGTCCGATAAAGATATGTTTGTTCCCAATAGTTGCCTTCTGAAAGAAAAAGGGCACTCCTATGTTTTCCTGAAAAAGGGAGGTTCCTCCCGTAAATTGGAAATTAAATCCGGACCTTCCAATAGTAACCATACTATTGTTTCTGGGAATTTAAAACCCGGTCAAAGGCTTATGCCATTAGCAAACGTTACCTCTCCTCTAAAATAGCTCACTATGCAATTCAAAGAAAACCTAAATAATGCAGCTCTTAGTTTGATTGACCATAAGTTGCGATCCTTTCTAACAATGCTCGGGATCATCTTCGGCACAGCTTCTGTCATTACCATGGTATCGATCGGCGAAGGAGCGAAAAAGCAAGCTATAACCAAATATAAAGACTTAGGTATTAGCAATATAATTGTTAGGGACAAAGATCTGACTGAAGCTGAATTGGAACAGATGCGAATGAAGTTTTCGCAGGGATTATCCTTCAAAGATGCACAGGTTATCAAAGAAATTGTTCCTGGAGTAGTTGATGTTGCACCCCAAACTGAGAAGAAGATTGATGCCAGCTTTGGAGATAAATCTTCGAAGTCTACACTAATCGGAATTACTCCTTCAATTATTAAAATACTAAATTATCAGATTGGAAGCGGCGAATTTATTAATAATGATCACTATGACCGACAGTTGAAAGTATGTTTTCTTGGGGCCAGCGTCTCCCGGGAATTATTTGGGTATGAGAATCCTGTTGGACAAAGTGTAAAATTAGATGATCAATGGTTCGAGGTGATTGGAGTAATGCAAACTAAGTCGTTGTTTACCGAAACTGTAGGTGAACTGGCATCGCGGGACTTGAATAACGATATATATATTCCACTTACGACCTTCAATAAGCGTATTGCCAAGGAGAATCGTTTTTCCAGTGAAATTAAACAGCTCACCATTAAACTTGAAAATTCGAATAAGCTGGTTCAATCAGCGGCTGTAATTAGAAGTATCTTAAACCGCCATCATTTTAACAACAATGATTTCAGCATTATAATTCCTTATGAATTATTGAAACAAGAGGAGAAAGAAACCAGGATTTATAACCTTCTGCTGGCCTCGATAGCTGCAATATCCTTAATTGTCGGAGGTATTGGTATCATGAATATCATGCTTGCTTCTGTTCTTGAGCGTACCAGTGAAATTGGTATCCGAAGGGCAATCGGAGGTCGAAAGATTGATATCCTGAATCAATTTGTGACAGAAGCCGTAGTTTTAAGTGTAACTGGTGGAATAATTGGGGTGTTCCTTGGAATCAGCCTTTCATTTGGTATATCGCTTACAACGGCAGTGCATACAAGTCTTACACTTTATTCCATTGTCATTGCGTTCGGTTTTTCTGTTCTTGTTGGAATAACCTTTGGCTACCTTCCGGCTAAAAAGGCTGCAGAACTAAAACCGATTGAATCGATACGTTACGAATAATAAACAGACATAATGCCAACAATGATTATTGACATTAAAAATCTAAAAAAGGACTACCTGATGGAGACTGTTGAGGTTAATGCGCTTCGTGGTATTGATCTTCAGATTCCAAAGAATGAGTATGTAGCTATAATGGGACCATCGGGTTCCGGCAAATCAACCTTGATGAACATTTTGGGATGTCTTGATACGCCAACCGAAGGAAAATACCTGCTCAATTCAATTGATGTTACCTTATTGAATGACAATGAGCTCTCAGCGATCCGGAACATGAATATCGGTTTTGTTTTTCAAACTTTCAATCTCCTGCCGCGAATGAGCGCTCTTCACAATGTTGAATTACCTTTGATGTATGCCGGTATCGAAAAGAGCAAACGGACAGAACTGGCAATGGAATCACTGAAACGGGTAGGTCTTGCTGACCGGGTTCACCATAAACCGGCACAATTATCTGGTGGACAACGACAACGTGTTTCCATTGCACGAGCATTGGTCAATAATCCTGGTATAATCCTGGCTGATGAACCAACCGGTGCCTTAGACTCCAGGAGCGGCGAAGAAATTATGGAAATTTTCGGTAAACTTCACCAGGAGGGCAATACTATAATCGTTATTACCCATGAAAAAGATATAGCCGATCATACCAGGCGTATCATATATCTCAAAGACGGATTAATCAACAGTGATACTTTGACAAAATCCATTGTATTTCACACGTAATATTGTTTACAAATGAATAGATTAAAAATCAGCTTAACAGTCATCATTTTAATGGTGTTTGCCACTTTTGCTGGGGCGCAACAAATCTTAAAACTTGATCTTGAATCTAGTATCACTATTGCCAAAGAGAAGAGCAATATAATGCTGAAACTGAAACAAAATCTGGAAGGAGTTGGGTATGATCTGAAAGCTGCTACCAGCAAGTTAAAAACTCATGTCGGCCTTAATATGGTGGCGCCAAATTTTACAAAAACGATTCAACAATATCAGGACAGCCTCGGGTTGCACTTCATTCCTTTAAGTCAGAATACTCTTAGTAGTTATTTAACAGTAAATCAGCCGCTTCCGACCGATGGTAATTTGTTTATCCGTTCAGGAATGGAAAATATTACCGATTATTATTATGGGAAACGGAATTCACAACTCACGTCTGTAATCGGTTTAACCCAACCGATTGAGGCATTTTGGGGCTACAACAATACCTCACTGGGATTCAAGCAGGCTAAATTGAAATACGATCGTTCTTTAAAACAATTGAAACGGGCAGAACTTGATCTTGTTTATAATGTGAGCCAGGCATTTTTTACATTACTCTCTTTTCACGAACGATTAAATATTGCAGATCTTACAATGCAAAGGCAAAAAGAGGCTTATGAAATTGCTCAAAAAAAGTTCAAAGCAGGTCTTATCCGTGAAGTAGAGGCACTGCAGATGGAAGTAGATCTTGGAGACGCTATAAACAGTCATGATATTGCAAACATCAACTATTTGTCACAGATGACATTATTCAAAGAACAACTAGGTATTGACCTTAAGGATAGTGTAACTATACAGACTGGGTTGGATTATCAAACAGTTAAAATTGATATCGAAAAGGCAGTTAGCCTTGCACTTGAAAATCGGCTCGAGCTTAAGGAAGACGAAATAAATATTGAGCTTAACCGCATGGATATAAAAAGACAAAAAGCTCAAGGACGAATAAGTGGGAATTTAACTTTTAATTATGAATTTAATGGGATAAATCAAAGCTCCAGGAATGTTTATTGGGAAACAGCGCTAAATAATACTTGGAATGACTTCCAACATCGTCCAGGCAATTTAGGCGTTGGCCTCTTTTTAAGTATTCCTATTGTCGACTGGGGGGAAAACCGGGCAAGAGTCAGATCGGCACAATCCACCTTAATAGAGAATCAAATCCAGTTAACTAGTGATAAAATTGATATCGAACGTGATGTTCGCACGACTGTCAGTCGATTGCAAAGTAATCTCAGACGATTACAACTACTTGAAAAAAACACGGTGGTTGCTGAAAAAAGTTTTGAGATCTCGCGACAGCGATACACCAATGGAGACATTGACAGCCAGGCTATGGCGCTTGAACGGGAAAGGTTAAATACGGCCTATATTACACGATTAGATGCTTTTATTAATTACAAATTGTATTTAGCGGATATCATGCGTAAAACTTTTTTTGATTTTGAGAAAAATACTTCCCTTTTAGGGTTGTAGTGAAAGCAATTTCATGCTGAATATTTAATTATAAACAAAAGTGAATTTAAGAGTTGGGAATCAACTTGGATATACAATTTGATCAACGATATTGTTATTTGCCTTTTAATTAGTGATCTATCTTGATTTAATTATTATTATATGGATAGTTTTCGAAGAGAGGAATTATGTTGCTTTTCCTCCAGAATGAATCCCAATTTGAAGAATCAACTTAGTCCGGATAAGCAGATTCCTGTGTTTGTAAAGTTCTCCTAGCAAATTTTCTATTTTTTAATTTGGGCCAAGTTTCTTCTATTTTGTTGTTGGTCAATTATTTTTATCTTACAAATTCGCTTTTAATACCAAGCCTTTGGTAGTTAGCCTGTACTTTTGATTTTTGCTCTTCGATTTATCTGGCAGGGTCATTTCAATTAAGTCCTTGTTTAATGAGGGTTCAAGGTAACTTTTTGAAAAGTGAGATCTGTTTTTTAGTTCCAGTATTTCCATGAGTTGAGTTCTACTCATTTCCCCCTGAATCACCAATACCAAACGGTGTGTGAGTTCTGCTATTTCCGTAAATGTTGAAGAAGTATCATGTATAGTACAATTTACGGTTTCAGCTGAAGGTCGCCATATTGTAAGTTTTAATCCTTCATCCAGAGAAATAAGGGGCGATTTAATCCTCTCTCTTTAATAAGATTATACATTTCCAAAGTTCCTGTGCCAAACCTTTCAATTTCACCAGTTAAAAACATACATCCAGCAAGAAGAGGATTATGTTATGAACAATAACGAATCTGGATAGCTAACGTTCCCTGAGAACCGTACGTGCGACTTTATGCATGAATAATTTGCTTTTAATTGCTGCATGATTTTCAATTCAACGCATACGGCTTATGCACTTTAAACGCTGACCTGACAAAAGGTAATCCTGTGTTTATTTCCTTATTATAATTTTCATAAAAATAATTATTGGTTTATACTCTTTTGCTAAATTGACTCTTTGATTTGTCCTGTCTCAATTATACAGAATTATCAAAGTGGAAATTGGGTTTTGGGTGAGTCAAGCACTGAATGACCGGAATACGGAACTTATTAGTTTCGAGCAATACATGCAAAAGCTAAAAGAAGTACAACGTGGTTGGATCAACTACTTCAAATTAGCGAGCGTTTAAAATAAGTTCAATGAACTAGGTGGATGGTTGGGCAACCGGATTCGATACTGCATTTGGATCGATTGGAAGAAGCCGGAGCGAAAACTGAAAAACCTGATTAGGCTTGAAGTAGATTTTGATCATGCTTATCAGTGGAGTCGGACCAGAATGTACGACATGGTGATTGCTCGATAGACAAGCACGTCACGAACACCAAAGATTTTAAATTTGTTCGTAAAGCCCGATTTTGAACACGACCATTATGGTTGCACGACTCTTCCAGCGTGGTTATGAACCGTTGCTGACCCATTATTATTACAAGGTATGTCTATATTACCATTGTTCGCCTTTATTTGGCTTTTGAGCGTAGCTGATGTATCCCAATGTTTAAGGTACTGCTGTGTACGCGACCAGTACCTAGGGTGGTGAGTGGCTCTTCCCGTCAATTTATCTGTCAGGGCAGTCTACTCGATTAACGTTTTCATTTCTCTTTTTTATCCTGAATCTCATTAAAGTAAGACATTTCATAGTGCGAAATTTTAATTCCAAAACTCAAGTCTCCAGCTAATTTTAATAATTCTGGTTGCAAATAGTCGTTTTGAACAGGATAAGTCTCCATTTCTGATTCAATAGCAAAATCAATTATAGGAATATCTTCTGGTCTAAGCCCATAACTTCTTACTTTCTCTAATTTGTCGAAATACTTTGCCAAGAAACTTATAGTGTCTGATTTTTGCTTTTCAAAATTGTCAAACTCAGCAGTACTGAGATCAAAATAACATCCATTCGTCTCATATTTTTCTTTTCCTCTTTTCCTAAATCCGATGTCCTCACCAGTCCTGTAATGCAAATAAGGAATAAGTCCAGTCTCATTTAAAAAACTGTCAACGTCAAAGGAAACTCCATTTATTCTCAAAACACTCGACATAGTTGTCTTTTTTTTAATTGGTGTTAGTAAATAGCAGCAAGTTTAAAGTACTTTAACGATATTTAGTATTTCAAAATTCAGTTAAAATTCAATTAGTCAGCCTGAAGGTGAGGAGGCTGAACTTAATGATATTGAATTATTTCACAGGATTATACTAATCTTACCTTTTATCAAATATAGTTGTCAGCTTCACTGTTACTACCTAATATGGTTGTATCTCAGAAAAATCACTGCATGTCATTTTAAATCCTTTAATCCGAGATTATCAAAAGATTCCAAGGTGCCTGTAAATGTAAAGTTTATCAATATGTTTTTTGTATGATATTTAAAATTATCTTGTCATGTTATACAACATGTTATTTGACAGAAATTCCTTTTGAAGTCTTTATTTTAAGGATCTCAGAACTGGCAAAAAATAAACCAGCATCCCGATAGAGCGACCGGAAAAATGTTCCGTTTTTTGGATACAAAAATCTGGTCATCGGTGGTCGAGGCGTCGCGAGATTCCGCTTCCAAGCACGGCGGTTGGGCACAACGCCACCGTACAGCGTTTTTAATCGACTTTAGGTTTTATAAAAATCCTTCATCAGCGAAAGAGTAGTTTTCGTTTTGGGTGATGATCAAATGATCCACAAGTGAAATATCCCGAAATTTACAAACCTGTAAAATGATTTTGGTATCAACGACACATGCTGTGATTCCTCCCATCCCAATGATAATAATCCCCTTTACCCTGTTGGCGCGGTTAATAACATCTACTTAAAGCATTCAATGTACTCAACATCTTTCCTGGTTTGGGAAAAACATCTTCCAGCCAATTCGCTCCCTGTAATCAAAGGGGCTGTCTGTATGTTAACCTTTGGTGAATAACTCATTTTTAACTCTGCTTTATGGTGATCTTTTAAAATTTTCATTATTAAAGAGTTTGGAAGTTAAGTAATTAAATGAGTGATTCATCAAATACCGGGCTGGTGTGTTGGTTCTATGGCTCTACCTCATGTGGTTTGTTCTGCCCTGGCTTAAAAACCTGCATATTTGCAAATAGATAACTAAATGGCTTGTATTTAAATTCTTCGGGTTCGTCGCTCCCTTCTGCTATTTGGGAACCTCTGTACGGTTGTCCCCAGATTAAATAAGTCTTTTCCCCTTTTGAATGGTGTAGTTGTCATCTTTCCACTGCCAAAGGTGCGAAACTTTTCAATATCGAGATCTGATACTTCGTAAATAACATATAGTCAATTGATTAGGTTGGTAATTGTTCCAGCTTTTAGCAATACACATAATCCTGAAGATATTTGAATTATTGCGCTCCTGTGGGCTTGATATTGTCTTTTTTGGTATAATATTTGTATATTTCTTGAATGTTTAGTTGAGAGTAAAATTTGTCTTTAGGGGGGTGGACGGGAGGTGCCACCCCTTTGTTGTTTTTGCTGCAATCAGTGTGACAATCTCCAACAGCTTAACGTCAAAAAGTCCAGTTATAAAACCGATCATTTCTGAAATAATTACCCGATTTTGAAGGGTAAAAACGGAGGCTTTGCGGTTAGATCCATAATCCCCCCTCAACGGTTAGTGAGTAATCTTTAGATACAAAATCGTTGATTGCAGCTATTTCGTGCAATTTGGTAATAATTTGTTCAAGCCTTGATATTGGGGTTTAAATTATTGATGGCTCAGCTCTTTTATCTTGTTAAAATACTTAATCCGTTCATCCAAATTTTGGTGATGGCTCAAAGGGCGCTTTTGCAGTTCCTGAACCTTCACATTGAGTTTCTCAACGGTTTGGGTTTTCTCCTGGGTGGGTATATGGTCTCAATTACAGAAGTGGTAATTGATTTTGTTGCTGTTGACTAAAGAAATATTATTTTTCATTCTCTAACCTTTCCAATGAAATTTTATTTAATACTTTAATAATCAGATCTAAAATAAATATAAAGGGGAGGATTCCCCCCTTTGTCGATTTACCCCGAATCGCTTTGTGGGAAAATGTAATTACAATTGGTTTAAACCGGAATTAAATACTTTACCAGACGGTTTCTTATTAATAATAAAGATCAGCTTCAATATATTCGTGTTTGATACAGGAGAGTTTACCATTATTGAAAATCAACCTGACCGAAGAAATTCCGCCTCTTCCCGGATTGACTTCATATGAAAATGAAAATGCCCATTCTTCATAATTGGCCATATCTGGATCATATGGCATTTCCAACGACTTATCTGACAGAATAATCTGATAATCCTGATAGGTTTGAATCTGGTAAATAGCCATTAGCTTCTCGTATATTTTGCCGATTGGGTCATTTATATGGATAGCAACTTCATCCGATGCATTTTGAGGCCATGTGGATGTCCCATCCAACATTGCACCACCAGTTTCTATTGAATTTACTTTGTCCTGGTTAAATTGGATAAGCACTCGTTGAATGATACCTGATTTGCTTTGTAAAGTAATTGCCGGGTATAATCCAAGGTAATTTTGTATTTCTTCCGGTTTTGAAAAAGGTTTTCTATATACTATTGCGACATCATTAAACTTTTTTTCAATACCTAATTTGTTCAGTTGGCTATAAACTTCCACAGGTGTACTACCTATTTGAAGTGTCCATTTTACCCCACTGGTAATGTTTTCAATTTGTGGAAAATTGGCAGTTTGTTCACATGAGAATAAGAATAGAACCGAAAAAATCAATAAGATTATTTTTTTCATTTCATTTAATTTTACTAATGAATCGTATTAGGCATAAATCTGACCATTTCAAATAGAAATCATCGTTTCGCTATTGCCTGAATAAAACTTTAAGTTTTTATTAATCATATATACCTGTTAACCGCTTTTGTACGGTAGTTACCCTAACAGTAAAGTGAAATTATTTGTTACCTGTGGAGTAGGTGGATTTGGAACACAATGCAAATTGAGTTGCCTGCTTTACCAAGTCAATGATTGACCTTGTTGGACTGACTATTATTTCCACTATGGCGGAAAGTATCGGTGGGACAGTGCTCAGATAATAATGTAGTTGAACGCAGGCTTATTTCTCCGCTTCAAGTTTTCTCAACATTAAATTATTGAGTTTTGGAAGATGCACAAGTATTCTGCCATCAGTTAATATGGAAATAAAATGATTTTGTTTTCCAATATGTATTAAATATGCATTTTGGAGTGTATCGGCCTCTGGTATACATATCTGGAAATGACATTTTTTAAATTGATATCTTGATAACATCATTTCATCTTGAATTATGATAATGTCAAAACCATCTACGCCTCTTTGAATAAATTTGATTGTACATTCGCCTTTATTAATTCCAGATTTCCATGTACTATTAAATAATAAATCGTAGATTTCATTCATTGTAACGATTTAGATTAACGTTATGAAAATTATTACTTGTAAATATACAAAGAAATTATTAAATCCTTAAACTTCCCAATCCGCTCCCATCACTACCCTTAACAAGGTTTAGCCTTCTTGCCGATCATCTGGATTATCAAAGACATTATTGCCGTTGGTGCAATGTTCTAGCAGTCTTTCTTCTGTTTTGTAATCTTTCTTTCTGTTCTCTCATTCCCAAATCCACGAGGACCAATCCACACGAATGCATGTTTTAGGTCCAGTACCAACGCTTTACTGTTGGCCTGATTGATCTGAGACACCAGATATTGGAAATGTTGTTCGATTACATCTTACCATGTAAATGATCTCCTACAATAGTCAGGCCATACCTTCCGCTTGGTTACTGCTAATTATCATCGGAATATCCATTGAGTGGGTTAAGAGTAATACTGGGTTAAAACAGTGATAGAACACAATCCTATTCTGTTGCCTAAAATTTTCTCAACATTAAATTGTTGAGTTCCGGTAGATGAACAAGTATTCTGCTATCTGATAATAGGAAAATAAAATAATTTGGTTGTACATCATATATCAAATGGGTATATTTAAGCGTATCAGTCTCTGGTCCAATTATTTTGAATTGGCTATTTTCAAAATGGTGTCTTGATACCATCATTCATCCTTGTATTAGGACAATATCAAAACAATTGGCGCCACTTTGAATAAATTCTACTGTATATCCTCCGTTAATCTCGCCAGATTTCCAGGAACCTTTCAACAGAAATTCGTAAATCTCATTTAACTTCATGGTGATATTCAAGATTAGTTTTATGAAATTATTATGGTCAATAGTACATAATAAATTTATTAAATCCAAGAATATCCCAACCTAACACCAAAACTACTTTGAACCGGCTAAAGAATCATGCCATTCTTTACTTATCAAAAGCGTTAGTACTATCGGTACGATGTTCCAGTAGGCTTTCTTCTTGTTCTTCATCTTTCACTACTGATTTATTTTTCCAAAATACATGCGGACCAATCCGTACCTCTATATATTTCAAATACATTACCAGCACTTCAATGTGGGCCTCACTAATCTGGGATATAAGGTTTTTATGCCCCTTAATCACCTGATCCATTCTCAGGTATTTTTCACTGTGATTTATCCCGATTACCAATGTGTACACGCTGAATGGTCCATTTGTTTTTTCAAACTGTGAGCAGATCAAAGAGGCATAATCCTCATCACTGACCTTGTAATTACTTCCCAAGGCAGAATTGTCTTAAAAAAATTCCACTTCTTTTAAGAGATGAAACCTGTAGTACATGCAAAAGTCATCCACCCGTTCACGTAGCTTGCAATCAAACTTCAGGTTCCAATACAAATATTGTGAACCTACACGAAATGCTGGTCTAATTCCTAAACAATAGCAAAAAATACGCCCAGGATTACTATATCAGCTCTAGTTCATTCCATGGTTTCGTTATTCAGTAGGGCAAAATATGTCAAAACTAAAAGTGCTTCCGCTGCCTTCTTCGCTTTCAATTAAAATAGTACCACCTAACAATTCAACATAAGCTTTGGCAATACTTAGACCTAATCCAAGACCATCAAATTTGCGGGTTGCTGAATTATCAGCCTGACGAAATGGTTCAAATATTTCCTGTAGTTTATTTTTAGATATCCCTATTCCTGTGTCCTTTACAATAAATCTTAGATAATTATTGCAATGTTTAACACTCAATTCAATTGATCCTTCATTCGTAAATTTAATTGCATTATTTATTAGAATATCCAGAATGTCATTTAGTTTCTTTTTATCCGTTGATATTCTTTGATTACGACCTACGTCGTTATTAATAGTGAATTGAAGGCCTTTGTTTTCTATTTCTGTGGACATCCGCTCATATAATTCCTCAATAAGCAGTTCTAGGTTTGTCTCGGATGGAATTACCTCTACCTGGCCTGCTTGTATTTGAGACATATCAGCAATATCGTTAATGGTCTTCATAAACATGTAGGCGCTTTTGTTTATAATACCAATGTATTCAGCTCTTTCGTTTAAGGTTAGACCCTCATCCTGTAATGCAGATAAAAATCCAAGTATTGCTGTAAAAGGAGTTCTGATCTCGTGTGAAATATTACTTAGGAAAGCTGCTTTAAGGTTATTACTCTCTTCTGCTTGTTTTTTGGTCTTAAGAAGATCCTCCATCATTTTTTTTCTTTCAGTAATGTCCTCCCTAATCGAAATAAATGAGGTAATATTCCCTCTTAGATTTATCACATTTGAAATTATGGTATTTTCCCAGTATAATTCCCCATTTTTCTTCTTGTTATAAAACTCACCTCGCCATTCTTTCCCATCTAATATTGTTAACCAAAGGTCTTCATAAAATTCTTTACTATGGTATCCAGATTGCAGAATTCGTACATTCTGACCTAAAACCTCATCAGCCATATAACCTGTCACTTCCGTAAATTTGGGATTAACGTATTCAATTGAACCATTTTTGTCTGTTATGACAATTGTAATTGGGCTTTGGTCAATAGCCCAGCTTAATAGTTGTAGTTGGTTTTCTGACTTTTTTCGCTGGGTTATATCTCTGGCTATCCCATCTATATGATCCGAATTACTATTTGAATCATGGATTAATAGGGCATTAATTGAAACAAACCTAATTTCATTTGTTTTAGTTCTCAGACTTACCTCATAATCTCGAATTTCACCAGTTTTCATTATTTGGTCCAACAATTCGGACCTGTCATTGGCGTTAAAATAAAGTTTAGTAACATGACTGCCAATTATTTCATCCCTTTCATATTCTGTTGAATTTTTGATTGAAGGACTCATTTCGAGGACAATTCCTTTAAGATTTGTTTGAAAAAAAACATCCTGGATATTTTCAAATATTGTGCGATATTTTCTTTCACTCTTTTGTAAAGCGAGTGTTCTTTCCATTACTCTATCCTCAAGAACTTCATTTAATTTATGAAGAATCGCTTCTTTTCTTCTGCGTCCCATAACATCCTTTCTCACAAGTATAAAAATCAACGTAAGCAGAAATATCTGAAATAAAAAACCAACTTTCACGGCGATCATTACCTGTCTTGAACGAAAATTCTCGGAAGCATTAAGTAGTTTTAATTGCTCATCCTCCTCTCTAATCATTTTGGAAGTTATGTTAAAAATATTCTCGCTAATTTCTTCATTTTCACGAGCAATTACCATCAGCAGCTCTTCTTTTTTTGAGTTTACTACTTGTCTTGCATTAACCATCAGTTTTGATAGTTCTGTTTGATTTCGAATTAATGAATCAAGTGTTTTTATTGTTTCTAGCTGATTCGTATTTGTTAAAATGGTATCTCCTAAATTTTTAATTTCAATTGTTATTTCTTTGGCGGATTTCTGATAATGATTTAAATAAGTTTCATTTCCCGTAAATAAATATCCCAGAATTGAGGTGGATATTTTTGATATAACCCTATCGATTTTTTGTATTTCCAATTTAACCTTCTCCGTTTTTTGTACAGAATCACCAGCTTCGTACATCATTCGAGTGTTTGCAAGCAAAAGAAGAAGAATGAAAAGAAATACGACCAAGGTGCTCGTTAGGCCCGCAAAGAATTTTTGTTCAATCGTTATTTTTATTTTAAATCTATGGCGGAAAGTCGAAAAAAGGCCAAAGAACAATAAAATAAAAAGTACAGCTGCATTAACTGCCATTCTTGAATATTTTGTCACACCGACGGCATTACTTAATCCGAAAACATAACCAAGAAACCCAACTCCACTAATTGAAAACATTGCAATTAGGCAAAATTCAATAAAGAAATTTGATCTGGCTCGCCAAAAAGAAAGGAAAAGAAAAACTATGCTGATTAAAATAAAGCTCAATGCAGCATTAACGGCCATTCTGCTGGGACTAGAAGCAAAGCCGGTTGTATCCGAAACTTTGTAGAATAGTTCATCAATTCCAAAATTCAGGTGAAAAGCAAATTCTGTAACGGTAAGAATGCCGATAATAAGTATTAACAATGAAAAAATGCGTATAATAAATTTCGTAATTGGATATGAATATTGAAGAAGGACAATTGTTAGCCCTGCTACAATAAATAATATTGCAGCATTAGGCTTCATTGTAATCGAACTTAATCCAAAAGTTTTGAATAGATATATGTCTAACTGCCATCCAATAAGAACGATAATGCCAGATATTATTGTTGTAAATCCTGCTAAATGAGCGACTACGGTATTATAAAAATTATGTTTAATATTTTTCATTTGAATAATCAATTTTCTCAATATAGAACATATATGCTGTTAATCGGATTATTTTAAAATAGGTTACTTCTCAGCCAAAACTTTCCAAACAAATTTATCTCATAATCCAATAATTTGAAAGTTAATTATACATAAAATATTTATACTTTAATCTATTTTCAACTCTTTAAAGTTGTCCTTTTAATTCAGATTTGAATTTTACATTTCATTTTCCCTTCATATATTGAAAATCTATTCAGAGTCTTTATTCGATATTTGATAACTTACAAATAAGACAAAGGTTGTTTTGAATACCCTGTTTTTGATTGATGGCACATTTGTTTTATTTATGGTGCCAAATGAAAAGATTTTGTATTGTCACAAAGTTTTTTATTATAATTTCGTTTTGAAGGTATCCCGGAAATAACAATAATATGAAACGAAAAGATCTCTTGAAAAGAAAATAATCTTTCATGATAATAAACCTTGAACAACTTTTCACTTCGATATATTTCTGATTAGAATGTTGCAGCCTACAAACTAAAGCTGAAATATTTGGAATATTTGGATTTGATGTATTTTGGATTTGCACAATTCCTTTGGTATAAAGTTCAGCTTTATCAAAAAAATTCTTAGTTTTGTTGTGAAATATATGCTGATAATCAGCAATATGAATACTTAGCCTCTCTTTTACAGAGGCCAGTGTTTTTCCATATTCATTGTATTTTTTACGTTGTGTTAAACATTGCTCGGAACGATAAGTTTGTTTTTCGATGACAACCCTAAAATACTAAAATTAAATCATTTAAACAAATATAAAGAGAAGAATATCAATGATTTATTCATTTTTTTTTAATCTGTTAAAGTAGAATTAAATGTCCTAAGATTTCTTTTTGACTTAGGGCTGTTGATAATTCTTTCGAAGAATATACTTTTGCTATTGTCAATTGAAGTATCTTGCTATATATTTTCTCCTGTTGCAACTCCTGCTGTAACTCCTGTTGTTGTTTGAGATTCTTATTGGTAAATGTGACCCGAGGAGCGATTCCTGGTTCTATCCAATCGAATCCGATTTCAGGATAGTGTTGTAATTCTTCTGCAATCAGTTTTAATACGTTTCCCTACTGTTCAATAATTCCAAGTTTCTTGAAAACTAGTGCCAAAGTTTTATTGCGAATATCTGATATATATCTAAGATTCTTAAGCGTATTTTGTGTTCACTGAAGGCTTTTGTTCACTTACAGTGAACAAGCAAATATGTTGAACACAAGGATAACTGTAATGTTTTGTCCAAATATGAGAAAATTTAACTTTTATTATAATAGGTAAGCAACAGATCTTAAAGATAATACACTCCACTTAAATTGTTGCAAAATTATTGATCGCTCCAAGGAACGGTAAAGGGGTCCCGGTTCCCCGGGATCCTTCGGATGCGTTCAGTTTGCCAAAATAACACTACCCTTCGGGCAGGGCGACAAACTGACATACACCCCGTTGACCTTATCCGTGGCAGCTCAATGATCGGCACGCAAAAATTTAACCGGCGTGCCAGACTAAGTCCGTCCACCGACGGATGCCAAAACAAGTCCTCAAGGCAGGGGCGATTCAGATGATTATTCCCGAAACGTTAGCAGAAGTTCAAGTTACCTACTCTACCAAAATTGCTGCAAAAGATCGATTTAAGATTACCTGTTCTGCGGATGTAGCAAAGGTTTTTAGACAAATCTGGCCATCTTTCGAACACGTGGAGTTCTTCTATATTTTATTGTTGAACCGGGCAAACCATGTTTTAGGTTACCATCAGGTTTCAAAAGGAGGTATCTCGGGTACGATTGTCGATCAGAAAGTGATTTTTCAGGTTGCCCTTAAGTGCCATGCATCCAACATAATTCTGGCACATAACCACCCTTCCGGAAATACAGATCCAAGTTATGCCGATAAAGAGGTTACTCAAATGGCAAAGGAGGTTGGAAAGATACTGGAGATACCTGTTATTGACCACCTGATCCTGACAGAGTCTGATTATTTTTCCTTTGCAGATGAAGGTCTGCTTTAAAAGGGTGAAAACCCTTTTTTGGTCGAAAATATTCGCTTAGGCAAATTATGCTTTTCTGTGAAATCGTCACTCCGCTTAAATTATTGCAAAGTTATTGAACGCTTCACGGAACGGTAAAGGGGTCCCGGTTCCCCGAGATCCTTCGGATGCGTTCAGTTTGCCGGAATTCCACTCCCATTCGGGTAGGGTGGCAAACTGACATGCACCCCGTTGACCTTATCCGTGGCAGCTCAATGATCGGCACGCAAAAATTCAACCGGCGTGCCAGAGAAAGTTAGTCCGCCAACTGGCGAACTGATGCCAAAAAAAGCCTGCAGGGCAGCAGCAAACACACATGAATAAATTTGATCTGTATGAAGTGGTTACTCAGAAAATCATTGACCGTCTGGAAGCAGGAATCATCCCGTGGCAGAAGCCATGGCAAAACTCAGGAGGTATGCCCAGAAACCTGGTCACCAATCGTCCCTACAACGGGATTAACTTCTGGCTCCTGCTCTCGCTAAGTTACAACTCTCCCTTTTACCTCACCTTTGACCAGGTGAAAACGCTGGGTGGAAATGTCCTCAAGCGAGAGAAATCGACGATGGTGGTTTTCTGGAAGATCCTTGAATCGGAAGAGAAGTCCGGTGAGATTAAGAAAACTCCCTTCCTGAGGTACTACAATGTTTTTAATCTGAAACAGACCGAAGGAATTGATCCGGCAAAGATTCCTGCAAGTGACACCTACGATCATGACTTTAATCCGGTAGAAGCGGCAGATAACCTGATCAATAACTGGACGGATAAACCTAAGATTGAATGGGATGGCAATTCTGCCTACTACTGGCCTGTGATTGACTCCGTTTACATCCCGGATCAGCGGACATTTTTCAAGGACGAACAGTTTTACTCCACACTGTTTCAGGAGCTCATCCATAGCGTAGGTCACAGTAGCAGACTGGCACGGCATGAGAAAATTAAAGATCATAAGTTTGGTTCTCAGGATTATCAGGAGGAGCTGGTGGCCGAGATGGGAGCAGCCTACCTGTGCGGGATAACCGATATGGAGAAGGAGACCATTGAAAAAATGCAGCCTATATTAAAAGCTGGATCAGAACCTTCAAAGATGATCCGAAGG
This sequence comes from Prolixibacteraceae bacterium, assembly GCA_963677935.2. Classification (GTDB taxonomy): domain Bacteria; phylum Bacteroidota; class Bacteroidia; order Bacteroidales; family Prolixibacteraceae; genus JAAFHB01. The sequence continues at coordinate 307,212 of CAXXEH010000003.1, forward strand.
TGCTGGTTCTGGCAGCTGCTCAGGCACAAAAGTCTGTTGACTATATCCTGGCACATCAGTCAGATGGGCAACCCTGACAAACAGGAATATTCGTTCAGAGAGGTCCGAAAGGGCCTCTTCTTTTTGTTAAAATCTTTTTATTGTAAGAATTGATCTAACTGGTATTTTCAATATCTTTATCATTGAGAACAAACATTAATGAAATATGAGCAAGCAAAGCGCATTAAAGCTTTTTGATGATAAAAAAGTCCGTACTTTATGGGATGACGAACAGGGAAAATGGTATGTATCAATAGTTGATACCATTGAAGTATTAACTGATAGTCCTAATCCCCGCAAATACTGGAGTGTATTAAAAACTCGGCTCAAAAAAGAAGGAAGTCAGTTGACTACAAATTGTAGTCAACTGAAGATGCGATCTGCTGATGGAAAGTTTTACAAAACAGATGTTGCAGATGTTGAGCAGATATTTCGGCTAATTCAGTCTATACCATCTCCTAAGGCTGAGCCATTTAAGATGTGGCTTGCCGAAGTGGCCAGGGAACGACTGGATGAAATGGAAGATCCGGAACAGGGCATTGACCGTATGTTGGAATATTATCACCGTAAAGGATACTCCAACAACTGGATCAATCAACGCCTTAAAAGCATCGAGGTTCGCAAAGAACTTACGGATGAATGGGAACAGCGAGGTGTTAAAAAGGGTCAGGAATATGCTTCACTAACTGACATTATTACACATGGTTGGTCGGGATTGACAACAAAACAGTACAAGCAATTTAAGAATTTAAAAAATGAGAGTTTGCGGGATAATATGACGAACCTCGAGTTAGCGCTCAATACATTGGCTGAAGCTACTACATCTGAAATTTCCAAACAACACAAACCAAAAACATTGGAAGATAACAGGCGTGTTGCGGCTCGTGGCGGTTCCATTGTAGGCAATACGCGCAAAGAAATTGAAGCAAACATTGGTAAAAGTATTGTTTCGCCATTGAATGCAAAGAAAAAAGAGTTACCCGAAAACTCCGAAGAAAAATAGTTGAATCATAATAATACTGCAAACAACTGAAAACGAGCCACAAACTCAAACAAGTTATTTTTTAAGGGGCTTTGCCCCTTTTTTTGTTCGTTTCGGTAAAAACTCCCCTTTTATTTAAGCCAGTTAGTTGCTTTTCCCGGGTAGAGGAGATCCTGTACATCGATATTTGGCGGAAAGGTATTCGCTTCCTCCCATAACCGGCAGTGCAAAACGGCTGAGCTGAATGATGATTTGTACAATGGCAGCTGATTGAAGGGGAAGTTAAGCCGTTGTCCTGATAAATCACGTTAAAATTATATGCTAAGTTAGCTAGGATTCCCGCGCGGACACGTTGTTCACGAAAGGATTTTCAAATTCAATCAGAAAATCAGATCAACCGAGGATTCAGCCAGTCTCAAAGCATGGGAGGAAGAAAACGCAGAATACGCCACCTGGAACCTCGTTGAAGATGAGCAGGAAACCACCACCTGCTGATCAGGAAACGCCTCGAAAGGGGCTTTTTTTATGTTAGAACTTGTTTATTATTGCTACATTTGAAAATTCAATAATTTTGGAATGAAGACCGAAAACCTAACCCGCAAGGAAATCATTGATGTCCGACTTAAACAAGCCGGGTGGAATGTTGCTGACCATACCCATGTGATTGAAGAATTTGATATCTTAGTTGATAAAAATCTGGCAGAAAAGGCTCCAACTCCCTATTCCAGTCATCAATTCAGCGACTATGTTTTATTAGGCAAAGACGGAAAAGCACTTGCCGTAATTGAAGCCAAAAAGACTTCTGTAGATGCAGCTATTGGTCGGGAACAAGCCAAACAATATTGCCACAACATTCAAAAATCCACCAATAATGAATTACCCTTTTGCTTTTATACAAACGGGTATGACATCTATTTCTGGGATTTAGATAACTACCCGCCTAAAAAGGTTTATGGCTTCCCTTCGCGGGATGATCTTGAAAGGTACGCCTACATTCGCAAAGGGCGAAAAGCCTTGGCAGGCGAACTAATTAATACGAAAATCGCTGGTCGGGATTATCAAATACGTGCTATTCGGGCTGTTATGGAAGCCATTGAAAAACGAAAACGGATGTTTTTGTTGGTAATGGCGACCGGAACGGGTAAAACAAGAACTTGTATTGCATTGGTTGATTCTTTAATGCGGGCAGGATGGGCCGAACGGGTTTTGTTTCTGGTTGACCGGATTGCCCTTCGTGATCAGGCGCTTGAGGCATTCAAGGAACATTTACCGAATGAACCACGCTGGCCCAAACAAGGTGAAAAGTCAATTGCCAGCGACCGGCGTATTTACGTTTCGACCTATCCAACCATGTTGAATGTTATTCGGGATGAAGAAAATTCACTTTCGCCTCACTTCTTTGATTTGATCGTTGTGGACGAAAGCCACCGAAGCATTTACAATACTTACCAGGAGGTTCTTTCCTACTTTAATACCATCACCCTTGGATTAACAGCAACTCCAACGGATGTTATCGACCACAATACTTTTAAGCTGTTCGAAACCGAGGATGGAGTTCCAACATTCGCATATTCGTATGACGAGGCGGTGAATCACATTCCACCATTCCTGTGCAACTTCCAGGTCATGAAAATAAAAACAAAATTTCAGGACGAAGGGATCAGCAAACGGACCATTGCACTGGAAGACCAAAAGAATTTGATTCTGGAAGGAAAAGAGATTGAGGAAATCAATTACGAAGGGACAGATATCGAGAAAAGAGTCATTAACCGGGGAACAAACGCGTTGATTGTTCGTGAATTCATGGAGGAATCGATCAAAGATAACAACGGTGTTTTGCCCGGAAAAACCATCTTTTTTTGCATAACCAAGGCTCATGCCCGGCGTATGGAAGAGATTTTCGATTCACTTTATCCTGAATATAAGGGAGAACTTGCAAAAGTGATTGTGAGTGACGATCCCCGCGTATATGGAAAGGGTGGTCTGCTTGCCCAGTTTACGAACAATGATATGCCCCGTGTGGCTTTAAGTGTGGATATGCTCGACACAGGTATTGATATCAGGGAAATAACCAACCTTGTTTTTGCCAAACCGGTTTACTCGTACACCAAGTTCTGGCAAATGATCGGAAGAGGAACCCGTTTGCTTGAAAGCGCAAAAATAAAACCCTGGTGTACCAAAAAAGATGAGTTTCTAATTCTGGATTGTTGGGACAATTTTGAGTATTTCAAGCTCAATCCAAGAGGGAAAGAGCTAAAACCTCAGATTCCATTGCCAGTCAGGTTGTTTGGTCTCCGGATTGAAAAAATTGAAAAAGCGATTGAGTTAAACCTTACTGAAATTTCCGAAAAGGAGACCCTGAAACTCAAAGTACAACTTACTACTTTACCACAAAGCTCGGTTGTGATTAAGGAAGCACGCAATGAATTACAACGGCTGGAGGATGTGAATTTTTGGATTAATCTGACCGTTGACAAACTGGAATTTTTGAAAACAGTGGTCAAACCATTATTCCGGACAGTTGCTGATGCAGATTACAAAGCCATGCGGTTTGAAAAAGATATCGTTGAAGTCTCTCTTGCTAACCTGTGTGCAGAAAAAGATAAATACGAAACCCTGAAATTAAGTATTATCGAAGAGATCGGAGAACTTCCACTAAGTGTGAATGTGGTTGCCAAACAGGAACACCTGATCAGGCAGGCACAGACTAATCATTATTGGGCAACCATCACCGAAGTAAAATTCGATGAGTTAATTGAGAAACTGGCTCCGTTGATGAAGTACAGGGAATCGGTAATTCCGCTGGGTCCGGCTAAATTTAATCTCAAAGATGTTATCAGCGAAAAGGAATTTGTAGAATTTGGTCCGCAGCACGAAGCATTGAGCATTGCCAAATACCGCGAATTGCTTGAGCAGAAAATCAACGAACTGGTGTTGGCCAATCCAATTTTGCAGAAACTCAAAGAAGGGGAAGAAATCAGCGAAGATGAAGCCGAACAATTATCGGAGGAATTACACGACGAACATCCGCACATTACCATCGACTTGCTGCGTCGGGTTTACAATCACCGGAAGGCGGTGTTTGTTCAATTCATCAAACACATCCTGGGAATTGAGCTATTACAATCGTTTCCTGAAACCGTTTCAAAAGGCTTTGATGAATTTATTGCAGCTCATTCCTACCTTACGAGCCGTCAATTGCAGTTTTTGGACTTACTTCGCACCTTCATCATCGAAAAAGGTGAGTTATCGCGTAAGAATTTGATTGAAGCCCCCTTTACATCGCTTCACCCCGAAGGTATCAGGGGAATTTTCAATCCGAATGAGATTGAAGAGATATTGAAGTTTACCAATAAAGTATTGGCAGCATAACAGGACAAAGAATTCGATAGGTTTAAGTGGTCGAATTTGACCACTTAAAAACTAAAATAGTACTACTAAATGGCAAAGGGTAAAATAATAAATGTGCAAGGCATTGAGATTAGTTTAATTTCAGACAAAGCCAATGATTATATCTCATTAACCGATATGGCTCGCTATCATGATGCTGAAAGAACAAACTATATCATTCAAAACTGGATGAGAACCCGCAGTGCAATAGAATTTTGTGGACTTTGGGAGCAATTGTACAACCCTAATTTTAAAAGCATCGAATTCGATGCCTTTAAAAACGAATCCGGATCAAATAGTTTTGCACTAACTCCTCAAAAATGGATTGAATCGACCATATGAAATCATTACTTAATCATTCAAGTTTTAAGAAACTCAAATAATGCTTCAAAACAACTCAAATATTAAATCGCTCATAGACAAACTCTGGAACAACTTCTGGAGTGGCGGAATCAGTAATCCGCTTACCGCCATTGAGCAGATTACCTACCTGATTTTCATGAAACGTTTGGACGATCTGGAAGCCAAACGTGAACGTGATGCAGAATTTACGGGCGAGAAATACGCATCACGTTTCAGCGGAAAGTACAAAGTTCCGGGTAGCAGAGACGATGACGAAGGGATCGATAAAAGCGAATTGCGATGGAGTAATTTTAAACGCCGGCCTGCCGACGAAATGTTGCTGCATGTTCAAACCAAAGTTTTTCCATTTTTAAAAGATTTGAATGGTGCAACTTCGCCGTTTACCAAGCACATGGCCAATGCAGTGTTTATAATGCCAAAGGCATCGTTACTGGTTGAAGCCATCAATATTATTGAACAACTTTTTATTGAAATCGAAAAAGATGCCAGCGAAGGGGGGCAAGCTTTTCAGGATATACAGGGCGATGTATATGAATTGCTGTTGAGCGAGATTGCCAGTGCAGGTAAAAACGGACAATTCCGGACACCGCGTCACATTATTAAACTGATGGCTGAATTGGTGTCGCCGCAATTGGGGCAGCGAATGGCCGATCCGACCAGTGGTACCGGTGGTTTTATCCTCGGATACTACCTGTATATTTTGACCGACATTGTACGTAAAACAGACCCCTCGAAATTGATAAGAGATGAAGATGGGTTTGAACGTGCGACCATGAGTGCTTTCCTTACAGAGGAGGTTAAAAAAATATTAGCGCAAAGCATGTTTGGTTTTGATATCGACACCACCATGGTACGCCTCGGGCTGATGAACCTGATGATGCATGGTATTGACGAACCGCAGATTGATTACAAAGACACTTTAAGCAAGAGTTTTAACGAAGATGCTCTGTATGATATTATCATGGCCAATCCGCCATTTACCGGCAATATTGACAAAGGTGATATCAATGCCAGTTTAAAATTACCAACCACAAAAACGGAACTGCTTTTTGTGGAGCGCATTTTTACCATGCTGAAAATGGGTGGCACATCTGCGGTAATTGTTCCGCAGGGAGTTTTGTTTGGTAGCGGCAACGCCTTTGTCACGCTCCGGAAAATGCTGATTGAAAAAGCTGAACTGAAAGCGGTAATTGCCATGCCCAGTGGTGTATTTAAGCCGTATGCCGGGGTAAGCACCGCCATTCTGATTTTCACCAAAGGTGGCGAAACCAATAACGTTTGGTTTTACGATATGCAGGCCGACGGCTACACGCTGGACGACAAACGAAACAAAATTGAAGCCAGCGATTTGCCCGACATTGTTGCGCAATTCAAAGCACGACACGAAAAGAAAGAAAATGATCGTAAGGCTAAATACTTCTTTGTTCCCAAAGCCGAAATCATTGAAAACGATTACGATTTAAGTATTAGCAAATACAAGGAAGAGATTTACAATGAAGTGGTTTATGAAAAACCAGAGGTTATTTTCTCAAAATTGGAAAGTATTGAAGGCAATATTCAATGTGAATTGGCTGAATTAAAGGAGTTGACAAAATGAAGCTTGTACGGATTGGAAATATTGCTCAATTTATAAATGGTGCACCATTTAAGCCTGAAGACTGGTGCGAAAATGGTATGAAAATAATTCGGATTCAGAATTTGACTGATCCAGGCAAGCCATATAATAAGACAAAAAGAAAAGTTGATAAAAAATACATCGTTACAAAAGGCGATGTACTTGTTTCCTGGAGTGCAACAATTGATGTATTTACATGGGAAGATGAAGATGCCTTATTAAATCAACATATATTCAAAGTCATCTTTGACAAATCAAAAGTCGACAAATCCTATTTTATCATTGCCTTAAAGGAAACGATTAATGAACTCACCAAATTTGCACACGGTGCAACAATGAAACATGTCGTTAAGGGAGATTTCGATAATCACAAAATACCTCTTCCCCCAATTCCTGTCCAACTCCACATTGCTAACCTTTTGAGCAAAGCCGAAAACATGATATCCCAGCGCAAACAAAGCATTGCCTTGCTTGATGAGTTTTTAAAAAGCACTTATTATGAGTTATTTGCCAAATATGAAGGGAAGAAGATTCAACGATTAGAATCTATTGCTTCGATAACTTCTGGACTTACAAAAGGGAAGAAATATGAAGGAAAAACAACCAGATTTTTGCCTTATATGCGCGTTGCAAATGTGCAGGATGGTTTTTTAAACTTGCAGGAAATAAAAGAGATTGAGGCCACAGAAGATGAAATTAATCGTTTTAATTTACGATTTGGGGACCTGCTTTTGACTGAAGGGGGTGATCCTGATAAGCTAGGTCGTGGAACTACGTGGAAAAATCAAATTCAAGATTGTATTTTTCAGAATCATATTTTCAGGGTAAGAATAAACGGCATTGAAAAGATTAATCCGGTATTTTTATCTTATCAAACCGGGAGTATTTATGGCAAAAAGTATTTTTTGAAATCTGCAAAACAAACAACTGGAATTGCTTCAATAAACTCAACTCAATTAAAAAAATTCCCTGCCTTTATACCACCGTTTGAACTACAAACCCAATTCGCCCAAATCGTTGAAAAGACCGAAGCACTCAAAGCTCAATACCAAAGCAGTTTACAGGAATTGGAGAATTTGTATGGGAGTTTAAGCCAGCGTGCATTTCGGGGGGAGTTTCTATATGTGGAAAGTGAAAACTTTAACAACTAAAATAATAATTAATTCTAAATGAAAAAGCTTATTACAACATCCAGATATAAAAGACTGAATACCAAAAGGTCTATGGATGCTGTAAAGAAACTAAAGCAAAGGAAAAATAGAATATATTCAGGTGCTTCAATCAAAATCAATGACAATCAAGGCGGCAATTTTTATAACAAACCAAATTATACTCCGCCCCAAATTGCATTGATAAAAGCGCCAGACGACTTTAGTTTAATTAATAATACAGAACTTACAATCGAATATTTTAATAATGCGTATGCTAATTTAAGGAGAAGAAAAAGAATTCTATTTGACATCTCCGACGTTAAAACTCTGACAACGGATGCAATTGCTGTACAGATTGCAAAAATAAAAGATAAGAGATTCCATTTAAATAACGGTATTATTGGGAATGAACCTAAAAACGAAGAATTAAAGGAATTATTCGTTCAGAGCGGTTTTTATGATTATGTAAATATCAGAGGACCTAAACCGAAAAACGATAAGAAACTCCTGATTCACGAAATTACCAATAATAAGGTTGAACCAGACATAGCTAAAAAAGCCTGCTTATTAGGATTAAAACATACTTTTCAAAATGAGGAAATTTTTGAACCCTTATATAATATTCTAATTGAAGTAATGCAAAATACTAACAATCATGCAGGTGAAACACGAGGCGTTTATGACTGGTGGTTGCACGTTTATAATCACTCTGATTCTTATAGAACTAGTTATACCTTTCTTGATTTGGGTGTTGGGATATTTGAAAGTTTACCTGTAAAATCTTTCAAGAGGGATTTTTTGGAATTATTAGGTTTTAAATCAAATCTCGATTTAGTTCCAAAGTTATTTGCAGGCGAAATTAAATCTAGAACTTCTAGACCGGAAAGAGGCAAAGGTATCCCGCAAGTATTTGAATGCAGCCAAAACAAAACCTTTGAGACCTTTAAACTTATTTCAAATGATGTTTATGCTGACCTTAAAACACAGAAATACAAATTAATAAAAACCCCATTTGAAGGAACATTATTCTATTGGGAAATAAATAATAAATGACATGGAAATTAAAGACATTTTAGTTATCGCTAAAGAATTCAAGGATAATCCAGGAGCAAGAGACAGAGAAGATGGCCCAAATTCGGGGCAACAGTTTCTTGAAGATATTTTCTTGGATAGATTTGACAAAGCAGTAAATGGAAAGTACATACTTTTAGTCGACTTGACAGGTGTATGGGGTTATCCATCATCCTTTATAAGTGGTTCATTTGGAAAACTTTCGATGGAAAGAGGAGCAGATCAATTACTAAATCATTTAGTATTCAAGTCTGAGAATAACCCTTTAAATGTCGATAAGGTAATTAGTGAAATCAAAAACCCAACCCCTCCCAAGAAATGAAGTATCTAAGAATAAGCATTATATTTCTTATTTTTCTTGGTGGAATAATTGTCGGTTTTATTATCAAGAATTACCCAATTATTGAATTTAACAAAGAATTAAAAGTTTACGAGGTATGTAATCTTCTTTTAACTGCCACAATTGGACTTTTTATTCCTTTTTTTATAAAACGCTGGATTGAAGACAGTAGACAAGTAAAGAATAATTTAATTGAAGAATTAAAAGATACTTTAAAAGAAACCGAACGAATAAAAGATAAAATTGAATTTTGCTATTTAAGAAATTCAATTGAACCATCTGACAAAGATGAAGTTAATTTTCTGTTTGAACAATCAGACATTAAATTTAATTGTTTAACCGAGTTGCTAGTTTCAACTTTTGAATCAGAAACAAAAACTATTAGATTAGAACTTAATGAGATTTACATGCAATATTGGAAAGTCGTAACCGGTGGTGAGTTAATGACATCAAAATTTGTCAAAATATCTGAGACCTTTTTTCGAAGGCAAAATGAATCGTTTTCAAAATTCGAAATTAAAATAAAACAGACAATAAATAAAGTTCATAGGTTATGAAAACTTAATAAAATCACTTAATCTGTATCCGTTTAACCTTTATTTTATAAATCAAGGAAAATCGAAAAGTATTTATGTTTTAATTTTAAAAAATCGGTCGGTTGAGATGGATATAATTTACAAAATTTGTCCAAATAAAAAACCAAAAATTGTAAATTCAATAAGAGATAACAGGCTTATATCCTACTATTTAATACTTTCAATTTAAATTATATTTCACCCAACCCCGCCCCCCCAGGCGGGGTTTCTTTTTTTAACCCCAGCATAGTCTGAGTTCTCAGAAAGTTTGCTGTTACACTCAAATTCCGGTCATCCGCCAGATACTATCTTAAGTTCCAAATTTTCTTACATCTTTTTTTTAACTTTGTTTCGCGGAAAGAGAGCTTCCTGCGAAAGCTTTATACGGAAGTTCATCTTGTGTAGGTGGATCTAGGTCCACCTACCTTTTTTGGCTTCTACGAAGCCATGCGGAAAGAGAGACTTCTGCTCTGCATATCCGGATGTTCTACACTATATATCTCATCTTTTCGCCATAGTGTATAAATCAAGATCAATAATTTTCTTTGTACTGCAACATATCCTTTCATTTTTATTTTGGTTCGTTCATAAACTCTTTGATTAAGATTTACGAATTGTAATTCACCATTTCTTACCACTGAAAATGATGGTAAGTGTAAGATTCTTCGTATTCTGGAGTTTCCTTTCTTTGATATCTTGGTTTTTCCGGTTCGGTTTCCGGATTGATTTTCTACTACATCATAACCAGCATAACTGACCAGTTGCCTTTGGTTTTTAATCATATGAAAACCTCCTGTTTCTGCAATAACAGTAGCCGCAGTAACTAAACCGACACCCTTAATTTGGGTAATATTGTTTATCTTTCTGTTCATGTTGTCGTCCTTTTTAACGGCTTCTTTTATCATCTTTTCAGTCTGTTTTATCTGGTTTTCAATCGTTTCAATTAACTGATCAAGCTGATTAACTACTTCATCATTTGCATGTTCTGCATGTGTGAGTCCTTCCTTTTGATTGTTTAGCCTTGTACGAGTTTCCTGAAGGGCTTGCCTGTGCCTTGTAATTGATCTCAATTGAAGGATCTGGCTTGTTGGTGGACACCATACATCAAGACGTTGCTCTGCTCCCATCTGGGCCAGACCCTTTGCATCGATTTTGTCATTCTTACTCTTATAACCAAGGCTCTGAAGATATTTCTTGGCCTTGCTTGGCAATATAACACTTACCATTTTTTTGGCTTTGTTTAAAAACCAGGCCAATTTCTCATAATAAACTCCAGTGGCTTCCATTAAAAAAACAATCGGAATATCATGTTTGCATTTTTGGGAAACCCACTCTTCAAATAATTTAAATCCAGTTAAATTATTGCTAAAACTCCGCGTTGCAATAATACTTACCCGTTGCTGATTATCAATCAGTGATATACAGCAATCAAACTTTTCTTTGCTAATGTCATTACCAACTGAATACTTAATAAAAGATTCAGCCTCATTTTCATTCATAGAAATTCTCTTCTTGTTATCTTTGCTCATGTTAATGCTTGATTAAGTAAAAAAACACTTATCAGTAAATACTATTCAGAATTTAGAAGAGAAGCAACAGGAGAATTATCTGGCGGACTACATCGTAATACTACGTGTTTCGCTGGCTGGCCGAGGTACTCCTGATGATCTCTATAAAAACATAAAAATAACTTTTTCAAAGATATGAGTTGGCGGAGATCGCCGGCCGGAAACGTCAAGGGGCTCCGGTTGCTGCGGATAATTATTCCGGAGCAGCACCCTCTGCCACTTCGTGTTCGGTCAGCTTTCCTGCACCCTCATTTCGACTCCGCTCAATGTAAGGGTGTTGGAAACCAGACATTCACCCATTGACAAGAATCCGCCCGGCACAATGTTGTCCGCCCGAAATTTAACTGTAACGGCGGGCCAGTTACATATTCCGGAGCATTCCAACCCACTTTAGAATAGAAACATTTCAGTTTCAAACTGAAAGTTGACCATTCAAAACCACGTTTTTCATGTCCGTTTGCCCTAAAAACAGGCTTCAAACAGAATGAAAACACAAAAAGCTGTTACAAAACAATTCAAATTCCGGAGCATACCCGGTCAATGGTACCTTTTTCCGGAGCATACCCGTTCACCCTATTTTGGGAGGTCGGAAAATATCACTTTTCCGGAGTATGTCCGTTCACTTTTGGATATTAGTAGTTTTGTTATCAGTACTTTCCGGAGCATACCCGTTCACGGATTGGCACTTTTCATTTTCCGGAGCATATCCGTTCACCCGAACGTTCACCCGTACCTTTGCCGCTTAAAAATCACCCAACAAAGCAAAGGAAATATGGCAGGAAAATCAACAAATATGAGTAGAATAAAACAAGTTCTCCAATTGAGCGAGAACGGCGTGTCGAACCGTCAAATCGCCAAAGATTTGGATATAAACAAAGAGACGGTAAATAACTATGTTCGGTTCTTTGGGGGTGATCCATTGTCGCTCAAAGAGGTATTAAAAATGGAAGATCCGGAACTTGAGGCACGCTTCAGGGCCGGTAATCCGGCTTATACGGATTACCGGCATCAGACGTTTTTGGATGAGTTGCCAGGTTTTAAGACCTCTTTAGGTCATAAACATGTGACGCGTTTTTTGGTGTGGCAGGATTACATAGCCAGGCATCCTGACGGTTATCGTAAGTCTCAGTTTTTCCATCACTTAAAACAACAATTAGCAGCCTCTGCGCCTACTACCGTGTTGAGTGATACGTATGTTCCAGGTGAGAAATTATTTGTTGATTTTGCTGGAGATACATTGGAATATACAAATACAGAAACAGGAGAAATGATTAAAGTACAGGTATTTGCGGCATGTTTACCTTACACGGATTATGCCTTTGCTTTGTGTATTCCCTCACAAAGAGTGGAGGATTTTCTATATGCCATTTCCAAGTGCATGGAAGCCATAGGAGGGGTACCTAAGATTTTGGTAACAGACAACCTTAAATCGGCTGTAATAAAGGCGGATAAGTATGAACCAACGTTGAACAAAGCGTTGGAAGATATGGGCAATCATTATCGTTTTGTAACCATCCCTTGCCGCCCTTATTCTCCTACACACAAGGCATTGGTAGAGAACCAGGTGAAGATTATTTACAGGCGGGTATATGCCAAACTTCGCAATACGACCTTTTATTCATTGGAGGATTTAAATGAGGCGGTATCGCAGAAAATGCTTGAACACAATCAGACACGGATGCAACAACGTCCTTATAGTCGTGAAGAACAATTCTTTGCCGTTGAAAAGAATATACTTGCCCCTTTGCCCGAACAACCTTATGAAATGAAACTTACGTGCGATTTACAGGTTCGCAACGATGGATTCGTTTATTTGGCACGCGACAAACACTATTACTCGGTTCCATTTGTCCACATTGGAAAACGCAGCCATGTTATTTACACCCGCACATTGGTCAAAATCTTTGTAAATAATGAATTAGTGGCTACGCATGAGCGCCACTTAGGCTTTGGGCATACGCACAAAAAAGAACATCTGGCATCCAATTCCAACGCCATTCTGAGCCGTTCTCCTGACTATTATCAAGAAAAAGCGGATAAGCAGAGTGCTGTATTTAAGCAGCTTGTCTCTGACATGTTTCTGGATTTGGAACAACGTCAGATTCCCCCCGAGTTTAAATATAAAACCTGTGATTATATGCTTTCGATAAGCCGGAAAACGGAAATAGCCGATTTTGAACAAGCCTGCCAGATAGCTATCCAAAACAGGTCATACTCGGGCAAGTTTTTACAAAATGTGATCAGCAATCTCAATATGGCCAAATTACAAAGTGAAAGCGGGGAACGCATTAATCCACAGCCAACAAATCATGAAAATATGCGAGGAAACCCCTATTATAAATAAACAATTAAAAGAATCATTGTATGGAAGAAATTGAAAAATCGCTTCACAAGATGAAGCTTCCCGGGATGGCAGATTGCTGGACATCCCTTTGTGAGACACGCAGAGCCGACAAACTCTCTCTCGGAGATGGGCTGCAACTTATGTTGCAAACCGAACAAGACACCCGAAAAACAAACCGTATTGCCCGACTGCTCAAAGAAGCCGCGTTTCCATATCCTGCTTCGCTTGAGGAGCTTGATTATAATACCACCAGAGGTGTTGACGCAACGACAGTGGCGCAGTTGGGTACGTGTGAATTTGTTCGTAATGGACAAACAATCGTGATTAACGGACCTACCGGAACAGGAAAAACCTATTTGGCCGTTGCACTGGGTGATAGGGCATGCAGGCTGGGATTTAATGTCGTGTTCTTCAACATGCAAAAGTTATTGGATCGAATCAAACTCGAACGATTGCAAGGACAGGAAATCCGATTCCTTGAAAAACTCTCACGCGTGGATATGTTAATCATAGATGACTTTGGCATGAAAACATTACAAGGACAACAGCAAAATGATTTTGAGCAAATTGTTGACGACAGATATCGGAAAAAAGCATTGATAATATCCAGTCAGCTACCAGTCAATGACTGGTATGTAGTTATTGGTAATGAGCTGATTGCTGAAGCCTGCTTAGACAGAATCGTTCATAAATCAGTGCGTTTTCAATTAACCGGAGAAAGTTTACGCAAAAAATATTAATGTTACATTTGCCTAATCGTTTTTGAACAAACAGTGAACGGACATCACCGGAAAACGTGAACGGGTATCACCGGAATATGTAGGCCAGTTGCCAAAATAAATCCGGAGGGCACCGGCGAAACTAATGATTCCAGAAATTAATGCAGAAGTACAAATCTCCTATTCTTCCCATGTCAAGGCAAAGGACCGGCTCAAAGTATGCGGATCCTACGATGCTGCCGAAGCCTTCCGTAAAATCCGGCCAGCTTACGATCACATTGAATTCAGTTATATGTTGATGTTGAACCGACAGAAAGTGATTATCACCTTTATTGACTGATTTTTAAATGCTTCGAACCTTAAATCTTTTCAAATATTCAGAAATTGTATCAACAGGAAGCTTACTCCCAACAGCCTTTACACTGCAGATAAAATCGTTGCATTCCTGTTCGGTGAGTTGATTTTGTTTCAGTGCTTCAGCCAGGAAATCCATTGTGGTGAGATAGGTGATCTCATTTTCATCACAATAACGGGTTATGTCTTTTAGGTTACTGCTGGCCAGGATGTCTTTATTGAATTTGCAATAGGCCATACTGGCGCTTTCTCCTTTTCCAAAGGTCTTGATTAATTTGGCATACTCCATCATTACCTGTCTGTTCGCCAGGAAGTTAATTTCTTTGATGAACCCGGTGCTGACCACATTGTCAATATAGGTCTTAAATTTCCGGGATGCTCTTAATTCGGTGGCAACCACATCAAGCAATACCTTTCTGTTTTTGAAAATGGAAGGAAGTAAAGCAAATTGTCCACCACTAATAAAATGACTGATGACATCGGCATCGAGCAAAATCAGTTTCTCAATTTTCGTCGCCATGCTCCGGATTTGTAATGTCAATACCGATTTTCTGCATCAATTCTATATAATGGCCTTCCGATATTTTCTCAATGTCAAACAATCTTTTTGCCTTTTCGCCATAATCACCAACAATAACATCATGGTTTCCTTCTTTATAGAGCGATGTTTGATAGCCAAATTGTTGTGCCGTTTCGGTTGCTTTAAATGTCTTGAAATAATCAAATGCTTTAGTATCTAATAAACCGAGCATTTTTAACCGCACAAGCATCGACGAATGAGAAACTGAGAAGTACTGTTCTAATCTGATTACAGTTTGTAAACTAATCTTTTTCTTATTTAGTTCTTCGTCAGGTATCATTTCCTGTATACCGCTTTCGGGCATCAAAAGGCATGAAGCAAAATAATCGGCATTATACTCTTCCTTTTTTTTAGGATCAAATAATCCGGTTTTACATTGGTGGATTTCAAATTTATCCTGAACGAACAAGTGATAGAGTTCATGTGCAATCGTAAAATGCTGTCTTCCAATTGAATGACTTGAATTGACAAGAATAAACCGGGCATTATCATTAACCTTTAATGACATACCCGAAAAAGCCTCAGTCAACGGTCTGAAAAGTGTGAATACATTTAATTTTAACAAAAGACTTTTAAGGCGGATCGCTTCACCTCCACTAATACTGTTCCGTTCTCTGAATTGGTTGGCCTTCTTTTGAAGTATTACACTCATACTGTTGCAAGTAGATTATTCATTTTAAGGTAATTTTTAACTACAGCTTTAAAATCAGCAACAGTTTCCAGATCGGCTTTTTCCAGACCATCCGTTCGGAACGCACAAGCCACATTTTCTTTTACAAGATTTTCATTCTCTTCATAGAAATCTGAAAGCTCTACTCCGTACAAGTCGCTTAAACGGGTAAGCACATCAAAGGGAATTTCCCGCAAGCCATTTTCATAATAGCTTATCATTTCTCTCTTTACGTCCAGAAAGTTTGCAACAGTTTCTTGTGAGAATCCATTGATATCCCGATATGCTTTAATATTTCTACCGATAAAATTGTCCGTTGTCATGGTTTTCTGAATTTGTTACAATAGTAGTATACATTTATATAATTACAAAATAATGTAACAATTATTTGTGCTAATTGTTTCAAATAGTTCTCTGATTATAATGACTTTGGTTAAATATAAATGTGTTACAGGAGAAATTGAAGGTCGTAGATTCAAAAAGCCAATTATTTAAGAGGTCTGAGAAAGTTTGCTGTTACACTCAAATTACGGGGCAAAGGTATTGATCGCCGGCCGGAAACGTCAAGGGGCTCCGGCTGCTGCGGATAATTATTCCGGAGTAGCACCCTTCGCCACTCCGTGTTCGGTCAGCTTTTCTGCACCCTCATTTCGACTTCGCTCAATGAACGAGTGCAGGAAACCAGACATTCACCCTTGACAAGAATCCGCCCGGCTCAATCTGGTCTGCCCGAAATTTAACTGTAACGGCGGGCCAGTAGCCAAAATAAATCCGGAGGGCACCGGTGAAACTCATGATTCCTGAAATTATTGCAGAGGTACAAATCTCCTATTCTTCACATGTCAAGGCCAAAGACCGGATCAAAGTATGCGGATCCTACGATGCTGCCGATGCCTTCCGGAAAATCTGGCCGGCTTACGATCACATTGAATTCAGTTATATGCTGATGATGAACCGGCAGAACCAGATCCTGGGATATCACCAGCTTTCAAAAGGAGGTATGACCAATGCGGTGGTCGATGTCCGGGTGATATTCCAGGTTGCATTAAAAGCTTGCGCCACTTCACTAATTATTGCACACAACCATCCGTCGGGAAATCTCGAAGCCAGTGATGCAGACCGGAAGATTACCCGGCAAATAAAAGAAGCCGGTGTAATTCTCGACATTCCGCTGCTGGATCACCTGATTATGACCACCGACTCCTACCTCTCAATGGCTGATGAAGGCCTACTCTAAAATTACTCTCCAATAAATCTCAAACCGGCGTGCCAGACCAAGTCCGTCCACTGACGGATGCCAAAATAAGTCCCGAGGGCACGGGCAATAAAATTATGGATATCAACGATTGGAAAATTATTGCAAGTTACACCAGAGCCGAAGCGGTAGCTGATGGAGTTCAGGTGCCTATCAACCCGGAAATTACAAAAGAAGCCGGTATTATCTTCCCTGTTTTTCTCACCCGAACGGTTTACGACAAGTATGTCACGGTCCCGGAGAAAATGGATGATCAGAGTGAGGATGGCCGCCTCTGGGATATCCTCCACATGTTCTCCCTGGAAGCCCGCGGATGCAAAGGAAATGAGCTGAAGTTCCAGTTCTGGAGCCTTCTCCCGGATAATGGCGACTGGAACAGATACGAAAAAGTCTGCGATGGAAACCGGCTGGTCAGGGAAGTCACCCTCAGCGCGGTAATTGGCCCCCTTGACCTGGATGACCCGTCTCCGGCAATCACCATCAAGTTTCCCGACGAAGATTAATTTTTAACCGGCGTGCCAGACAAAGTCCGTCCACTGACGGAAGCCAAAATAAGTCCCAAGGGCATGGGCATCATAAATGAATTTAAAAATTCTAAATCTTACCAAAGATCAGGAATCAAACATTAAGCTGATTCTCTCCAATCAACTCGATCCGAAAGAATTCTCAAGTGTGAGATTCTGGATCGATCAGTGCTTTCACCTCCCATCGCTCAATGAGCAGAAAATGTGCGCTTTTAATCAGATTCTCTTCGGATTCGGAATAGAATCAGTTGAAGGAGAATGGCAAAACGGTTACTGGTGCAATATCCTGTTTACCTATGTCAGCATGGGATTCTCCGATTTGCCTACAATTATCCATCACCGGGATAAAGGCTTTATAGTTGACTCAGTCGAGAATCTTGTAATGAAATCAAACCGGCGTGCCAGACAAAGTCCGTCCACTGACGGATGCCAAAATAAGTCACCAAGGCAGGTGCAAATAAGATGACGCGTTACTCAAATGATCCGAGGCAGATTACTGCCAGATTCTCCTCCAGGTGCTCTAAATGCAAAGTGAAAATTCAGAAGGACACCATTATCTATTACTGGCCATCCTCCAGAGAGGTGTTTTGCTTAAGCTGCGGTGAGGTCCCTTACCGACAGTTTCTCTCTTCAGCTGCTGATGAAGAGGTCTATTCCGGTAATGGTAATCCATACGCCTGGTAAAATAAAAGAAAGGGGATTCCCCCTTTTTGCTCGTTAGAAAAATAAGCTCCCCTTTTTAACAGCCCTGATCAACGGTAATCTCTCCTTAATGGATATCCCCCAACATCGGCAATAGCACTTTGAATCTCCGGTTTTTGTTCCGGGAACTAACCTTCCTTTGGCGGCTTTCACTTATGGCTTACACGGCAGGACTTCGCCCGGGGGGGAGCATTCATGCGACAGTGTGACAGCAATACCATCTCCCTCTCCGGCAGAAAGATCTCTTTGTTTTAGTTATCACGGCATGAGCATCCGGCTGATTCCCTTTTCCGGTTTATTTCCATTGGTCCTCCTGACAGAATTTGTTTGAAATTCCATGCTAAGCTAGTGTAGCTTCCCAGGTATCGGTCCCCTCATTAAAGGATTTTCCCGGCATATTCTCCCTTCCGCCGGCTCCGATATTCCAGTTCCTCCTTGACTGCCCCTCCATGCTGCAATTTAATCTTGCATATAATTTTTTTTAACTTAAATTTTACTGTCATGAAAACTTTCGTAAAAAACTACATTGGAAAAGGAAAACAAGTTGTCGGATTGAACATCGCCAAGATCACCTGTAAACTGGAAGATCTTCAGAAATTTGCCTACGAATACGATGGCATCGAGTATGTCACCTTTGAGGTCGCCAAAATGAAAACTCCCGATACTTTCGGACGCGACTACACCGTTTATGTAAGCCAGAAAGAAGAAGTTGAAGAGACTCAGACCAAAAAGAAGGATAAGAAAGCTTCCCCGAAACCGATCAAAAAACACGACAAAGTACCTGCCGATGAAGTTGGGGAAGACCTTCCATTTTAAGGAGAAATGAGCCCTGTTGATCAGGGCTTTTTTTTGGTCGCTAAGCAGCAAATGTTAGTGAGAGGGTGACTTCTTCAAAAAATGAACGAGTCACCCCCTCACTAAAACAAGAAGTCACCCGTTGATTAAAAAAATGTCTTAGAAATACCTTGTTACACTCAAATTACGGAGCATCCGCCTGGCGGAGATCGCCGCCCGGAAAAGTCAAGGGCCTTCCGGTTGCTGCAAAATAATGTATCCGGAGCAGCAACCTCCGGCACTTCGTGTTCGGTCAGAAATTGGCACTTCGGCTCCGCTCAGTGTCCAATTTCAGACATTCACCCATTGACAAGAATCCGCCCGGCTCAATATGGATTGCCCGAAATTTAATTCTAACGGCGAGCCAGACAAAGTCCGTCCACTGACGGAAGCCAATATAAGTCTCCAGGGCAGGAGCATCAAAATTATGGGTAAATCAAATGTTGCAGAAAGCACAGTCAATGTTGCTGCTGAGGTTGCTGAAGTAAAAACTGTTGAAGCTGTTGCAGCTCCGTTGATGACTGTTGTTAAGAACGAGTTCGAAGAGCCCCGTAAGCTCAGCCTGGATGAGAAGATCCAAAGGGTTGAAGATCTCACCCTGATGATAGACCGCTGGAGGACACTCAGCGAATCACGCCGGAAGTTGCAAACCTTCCAGATCGGCGCCGATTCACTCAGCTCTGTGATTCTGCTCAGGGATGCAGCCGGAAATCAGTTTAAAACCTCCAACTCATCAGTGATCACCTCGGTAATCGACGAGATGAAACGGACACTGGAGGCGAAGGTCAGAGAGGTTGAAGAGCAAATCAACCTTTAAAGAGAGGGAGCGTTGCTCCCTTTTTTTGGTCGTGGCGGAGAAACCAGATATAAAACTAGGAGTTCTGGACTCTTTTATTTTATTACGTCTATTCGTTTACACGTATTGTCTTAAGACACTACACTTATTCGAAATTAAGTATGTTCTGTAATATACTCATCCGAATTTTAAAAACAGAATCAATTTAATATTATTTACCTCTAAACGAAGCTCCATTTGATTACTCTTGGATATTTACCTTTTAACAGTCTATTCACTTTGTAGCAGATTTACAGGTTTTTTCAACTAAATACTCCTCCGAAAGGCTTTCAAAAGAGTTTCATTTTAGCCCTGGCATTATCCATCATTGTAATTTTGAATGCGTATTTTAGCGGAATCAAAGAAGAAAAATATATTTAAAAAAGGGATTAAAGATTTATCTCAAAAATTATGGGGAAACTTGATAATATCAGCAACTTATACAAAGGACTAATCTTAAGGAATAGAGCTTTCGCTTCATTTAAGTTGGATGAATTAGATACCATTAACAAAGACATCATTTCAAATAAAATTGGTAATGACACTCAGATTTTTGATCCGATGAGTGGCTATGGTGGTGGGATGCTATATTTTGCAGATAAAGGTTTTAGTACATTCAATGTAGAACTAAATCCACCATCCTATTATTGGCAAGTACTAATAAATCCACAAAACAGAATATTCTTAACAGATGCATTAGATCAACTTAAAGAACATCCTAATCTCCCTAGAATGCATGCAAAATTCTCTATCACTGATGAATTATTTGCAGAAGAGGCAATCGAACATATAAATAAACTATTTGAATTCATTTTTAAATTATTGAAAAATAGAGAATTAACAATCTCAATTTTATTGCCTTTTGTTGCTCGTTTTGCTAACTACCAAAAAAAAGATACAAACTTTACCCATTTTAAGCAAGGTGGTCTTTGTTCTTTTGATGGTTGGGAGAATGATTTTTATGAATACGTCAATGAGCTCAAAAATAGCATAAATAAATCAGTATATTTAAATGAAGCGCACACTAATATACTGGCCAATATATTAGATGTCGAATTAGATTTGAAATTTAATTGTTTCGTTACTTCTCCACCATATCCAAACTACAGAGATTATTCCAAAATTTTTAAAATTGAGAACTGGATATTAAACAATGTCCTAAATGACCACCCAACTAATTTCGAAAAAATGATAGGCTCAAATGTCATTAAGGGGAAAGAATATGGAGAAATAAATTCAGAATCAGCGCACAAGTTTTTGAAAGAATTATTTGATAAATCTAAAAAATTAACTAAAAAATCGAGGAGAGATATTGAAATATACTATTACCCGTATTTTGCTCTATATTTCTATAATATTCAAGAGTCTTATAAAAGAATAGATACAATGATGACGAAGACGGCTGTCGGATATATAGTTGTTAACAATAATATTACTCGTGATATTGAAGTGCCAGTTGGAAAAACTATTTGTGAATTTTTCACAAATATGGGTTATGAATTCTCTATTATAGATGAATCTGAAATATCTCATTTGGGAAATCTCAGAAAAAAGGCAAAGAGAATAAACTCACGTCATATACGTCATATTGTGAAAGTATGGAAAAAGTAATTAAGACAACCAAAGGACATTTTATTCGGATTCATAATGGATTTGGAGCATTGGTCTTTTCCCCATTTTCAGGTTTATTTTTTGCAATAAAGGAAAAGTATATCTATGAAACTATTGCATTTTGTGATGATAATAAATCAAATTTAATATCAGAGATAAAGAATCATCTTGTTATTGGAACAAGCAAAAATAATAATCCATTTACCATAAGTCATTATTTGCCAAGTAGTGAACCATTTTTAAAGTCAAATGAATTGCCTCCTTATCCAATTGTGATTAACTGGCTATTATCAAATAAATGCAATTGTAAATGCGTATATTGTTATGCTGATGATGTAATTGATAAAGAGTTTGAGCAAACATCCATTTCGGATACAGCAAAGCGAATTCTTACGCTTAATCCTTTAGCGGTAGTTATTTCAGGTGGCGAACCAATGTTGGAAAAAGAAAAGTTAATTGAAGCAGTCGAATCGCTTGGAAATCACGTAGGTATAATTATAGATACAAACGGATTAATTTGGGATGACACAATCGTGGGATTATTAAGAAAGTATAATGCTGTGATTCGGGTTTCATTGGATGATGTAAGAGAGAAAATAAATGGGAAAGTAAGAATACTTAGAGATAATAAGAAAAAAAAGGGCGCATTATCGGTTATTGTGGCAAATATTATTGCATATAGAAAGAATAATATTCCAGTTTTAATTCATACTGTAGTTACATCACACAATAAAAATGCATTATCCGACCTTGCAATAAAATTGCCAGGACTTGGTGTAAATGGCTGGCGTTTATTTTATGTGATAAAGCCTAATAATAAGGATAAAGCGACTTTTGATAAGGCAATGAATTATAGGAGTGATGGAAAGTATGAAGATCAGATTGCGGATATAAAATTAAAAGTAGCTGATTTTAAGGGCAAACATTTATCAAAATCAGATTTTTCTATTGAGATAATACCAACAAATGACAGCAGTAAAAATTCTGTTGTGTTAGTATTGCCTGATGGAAAGATTGTTACAGAGCTTCTTTTTGAGCAGCAAAAAGGAGCAATATCAGAAGATTCGTTGTTCTCGAATGTGAATCTTTGGGGACATTATGAAAGATATTTAGGTAAAATTTAAACTCAATTAAAATGGGAATTTTTGATTTCTTAAAAAGTTCAAGTGGCAGTAAAATAATAGTTCAGAGGTATTATGATGAGGTAAACAAAGAATTAAATTTACCTGAAATAGTATCTTCTATTTCGATAGCTGATAAATCTGGTAGTTTATCCGCAAAATTAGGGCAAAGAAAAATTACTTCTAAAATTTCAATTCCCGATGGGATAAGTTCCGAATTAGTGACTTTAGATCAACTACAATTGACCTTGGCAAATGCTTTGAATGGGTTAAAAGGGGAAAAGAGACAAGTACAATTAGTAAAATATACTGATGTCCTTATGGAAATGATGGCTTTTCAAACAAAAATTGAATCGGAATCTAAAAAAAAAACAATAACGAAAACTGAAGATATTAAAAGTGGACAACATTTTGATTTAAAAAAATTTCTTGATGAAAGAAAATTTAAAAGTGTGCTTTTGCCCGATGATTTAAATAAAGACCAAGGTTATATTATATGGCCAGTTACTTTATTATCAAAAACTACCTATATTCATAAAGCACAAGCTCAATTAATAAAACTACTAGTTGATAGCGGCTGGACATTACATGTAATAATAGGTGATTGTGGAAGGCAATTAAACTGGAAAAGGGATTTCACGGATAATCTTAAGAAAACATTAGGACCGCTCGGTATTGATATTAAAGATAATACAATAGCCTTTTTGGGAGATTATTATAGACAAGATGATTCAACTGCAAAACAGCAATTATTGGAGAACGTTGAGAGTCAAAATATCTTGTCATTTTTTCATCGAATAAGTGAAGGTCTTATTTGGAATAAATTTGATACACTTATTAAAAAGAATTATGATGATGCAAAAAGACTTGAAATTGGAAGCAGGACAGTACTAAATAATATACAGCCATTGTTGATTTGGTCATTAGTTACCGCCATTGTTAAAGGGACCCAATCCAAAAGCATACTAATTGCTGGCGAAGATGAACAGGATCAATGGAAATATATTACAGATAATTTCACCTCGAATAATTTGGGCGTTATATATATTCATGAATTAAAAAAGGAGGACAATAAAACGATGGATCAAAATGATCTGAAGATGGATAGTAAAGATGAAATGTCTAGAAAACTTGAATTAGGGAATATGGCTCAGTGGTTATTTACCCACTTTGTTGAATTACCTAAATTTTCAAATAATCATAAGCCGTCCTTTTGCAGAATTTCTGATAATGAATGTAAAAAATTCGATTCAAATTGTATCAGTTGCCTATTTGAGCCAGGGTCTAATTACAATAATGCAGATTTTAATAAACAATTATTTGTCGACAATATTTGGCCATTGGCAAATCCAGCAAACAACTAAATAAAAGTACATATTGAATAGCCTTTGATTCATATGAAATTCGCATAAGTGAGTTTCATATGAATGCAAATTGATCAAACAGAGTTCAGATTACATGCAATTTTTTGTCCTTTCCCTCTCCCTTCCTGCCATCTATCTTTACCCCAAAACAAGATATATGGCAGAAATTCAAACCATCAGGCGCAACCTTGCGCTTAAAGAGTATGAGATAAATGAAACTCCGGACGGAAAACAGACTATTTTCTCAATTAGGTTTGTAAAGAAAAACGGTGAAATCGTTTTTATACCTCGTGCCGTGGCGGCCGGACTTCAATTTAATGGGAAAGATAACCGAATGCGTGGTGTTTTGCCGGTTGACGGAGATAATAATGGCTCCGGACATGTGACCCCGGTACATATCGACGGAATTATTGAGTGGAACGGGAAAAAAATCAGACTGTAATGGCAGATATCCTATTCAATAAATCGGGTATTCCGTTGATCGCATACGGGAAAAGTTACCAGGCAACCACTACCGGCGCTCCGGCTGAAAAACCAAAAAATACTTCACAGCCTAAAAATCCGGATGAAGATAAACTCACTGTCGGGAATATCCAGATCTCAGCCTAGGGACCGGCCAACGATTTCCCCACAAAGGCAGTTGATTATATTATGAGTCATCAGAAAGTACCTAAGCAGATGGGTGCCAGATAACGAGATTCAAAATAGCTTCTGTAGATGTATTTTCCTTCATTTACCAAACGGATCTTGATCAGATCAAAATTTTCTTTAAAGTTGCTATAAGACAGATTTTCAAACAGATCTGGAAATAGATCTCTCCGATATTTTTGTAATCTCGGATTCAGCACAGTTCCTGATAAGTATGGATGCAGCATTCGTTTAAGCTAATTGGTAATTAATGAATACAAGGAATTATTTATCCGATTACTCTGCTCAAATTCTTATCAATTTTCAATTTCTCCTTTAGTTGTTTCATATCATCACTCACTTTCCGTTCGATTACTTTGGCATAAATCTGTGTCGTTTTAATGCTTGTATGTCCCAAAAGTTTCGATACTGTTTCTATTGGTACACCATTGCAAAGAGTTACTGTTGTAGCAAAAGTATGTCGGGCAATATGTGAGGTTAGCGGTTTTTCAATTCCGCACAAATCAGCAATTTCACCAAGGTATGAATTGAGTTTTTGGTTGGAATATGTTGGTATCAGCTTATTTGATGCCATAGCTCTTGGATTGTTTTTATATTTTTCGATGATTGCCAACGGTTCTGCGAGCATTGGAATATGGACCGAAACATCCGTTTTTTTTCTATTCGTGTATAGCCAGTAATCACCGTCGATTCCCCGGACAATATTATTTTGCCTAAGGTTAAAAACGTCAATATAAGCCAGACCAGTATAGCAGCTAAA
Source organism: Prolixibacteraceae bacterium (assembly GCA_963677935.2). GTDB lineage: Bacteria > Bacteroidota > Bacteroidia > Bacteroidales > Prolixibacteraceae > JAAFHB01. The sequence continues at coordinate 332,627 of CAXXEH010000003.1, forward strand.
TACAAATATATCTTTGGCTTGTTCTAACCGGGCAATTTTAAACTCCTTTTTCTCGATTGCGGACAATTCATCAGCGGTTAGGAATTGCCGGCTTGTTTTGGTAAAAGTAGGTTTGAATTTCTGAAAAGGGTCACGTTCAAGCCATTCATTACGGATGGCCATATTTACAACCTTTCGAAGTCGTTCAATATGCTTCATGATCGTATTTTGTCCGCAGGGGCGTTTCTGATCTTTTTGCTTGTAGTTCCTTATAAAACGGTCAAAATCAATTAGAAATTTGTAATTCAGTTGCGAGAGGTAAAAATCTTTCAAATGATATTGAGCCGAAATAAATTCTTCAATGTAACGTTTAGTGGTGAAGTAATTTTTTAGAGTTCCCCATTCAAGAATTGAATTCATAACCTCATTGTGATAATCAAATACTGAAATTAAGGTATTTTCCTTGGCTTCAACTCCGCTAAACATATCCTTAATCAAATCGGCTGTTATGAGTTTGTTTTTTAGCAAAAGCTCCTTATAGCAGTCCTTCAGCCTGCTCCTTACTTTTTCCAGATAATCATTTATAGAACGGATTTCTTCACTTTTGCCTTTTGCAATTCCTTTAAGATGGTTCCACTTATCAATTTCTATGTCTGTTTTAAGGGCGAGATCAGTTCTTTTACCGTCCACCGTAATTCTTACATAGATGGGAGCTTTCCCATCCTTGCTTTTGTACCTCCTCAGGTAGAATGAGATACCGAATGTGTTAGTCGTTTTCATATCAATCAATTTAGTGTTAAATGATCTATTTTGAACATAAGACAAAAAAAGGGCACAAAAAACTCGTCCAAACGGCTGCAAAACAGATCAGATTTTATGAAGTTGCATTGTTGTAAATGCTTATATCATAAATATATACAGCCAGATAGGTGCCCCAAATATAATACTAAAAAAAGGGCACCTATTAGGGCACATTTTGATTGATATCAGATGGTATAAATTGATTTGAGAAAAATGAAAAAGCCCTCAAATCCAGTGATTTAAGAGCTTTTTGATTGGGCTTGGATCCCCATTTTGTCGGGGTAGCCGGATTTGAACCGACGACCTCGTCGTCCCGAACGACGCGCGCTACCAAGCTGCGCTACACCCCGAAGTGATATATTTGTATTTAAATTGTTGCTGATAATCAGCGTGTTTGTTTTTTAATTTTAATTCTTAAATGATATTTGTTTTAAGAAACCTTAAAGAAATGATGTAAAGTTTAGTTTATTATTTAACTTTTCTTCGACCATTAAAAACAAAGAACAATGAATACAACTGCGAAAGTAATACTTTTTCCTCAATCAACGAGTAAAGGCTTCCCATTTAAAATACGAATCATACAAGGTCGAAAGACAAAGCATTGGCTTAAAGTTCTACTTGTCTGAAAGCCAGAAACAAAAATACTGGAACGACAATAAAAAAGATTTGAGAAAGTCATATCCTTTATAAGCACCATTATTACCAAATTCTGTGTATTCTTATTTACCGAAAACTGTGCATTGTTATTTGCCGATTACAACCAGATATTAATATTGGTACTGATTCCTATCACACTCCCAAGGAACTTGTTGATTTTGCAATGGATTATTTTAATAAGCTTGGTCTAAAAGTCTGGATTGATAGATCTTATAGGGGATCCCTAGTTCCATTGAAGATTTACAAACAAAATTAAAATGTCAAATCAATAATGATTGAAATCAATAGAAAACTATATTTGACCGAACCTTCAAATAAGAAGTCAACTAATTACAATGAGTTAAAGATGCAGATATATTGGTATTTAGAAGCAGTAAAGAAATTGGATTACTAGTTCGATATTTAACCCAAGAAAGCATCAGAAAATAAGGGTATGCCCTAAAGTGAAATTCCTTCAAGTTCAACTGTCGATTATCCCCTTTCCATTGTGCGTACATTCAACTTTTGCTTTATTCTTTGAGTAATCGATCAATTTTACTTACAGTCCATTTACCTTGTGGTACAAGATGGTATCCATAATCAATAATTACTCCCTTCTTATTGATAAGCAAATAATATGGAATTCCTGGGAAATTAAATGTTTTCCTGATTTCTCTTGCTTCCAATTCATTGCAGTATATTTGCGTACCACCTATTCCTAACTTATTAATCTCTTTTTGCCAGTTCTCTTTATTATCAATCACGTTGATAAAAACAAATTCAATATCTTTTGTCGAATAATCTTTCATTAATTGAATTGAGAATGGCATATTCACTAAACAGGCAGGACACCACGTAGCCCAGATATCTATGTAAATTACCTTATTGGGTTTGCTGTCAATAATTTTATTTAATAAACTGGTTTCGTCCTGCTTTTTAATTCCAATACGACTATTGTGCTCAATATCATCAGAAATTCCGCGTAAAGCATCAGAATTTTTTTTCGGATTTCTGTTATGTTCCATAACTCGATCATAATAATCTGTGAGCGTCCTCATTAGGAATGGATCTGTTATTTTTTGAGAAACTACCTCCCAATTTTGATCAAAAGTCGATGGGTTATTCAAATCTAAACTTCTCCCTAGAAAAGAAGCTAAAAGAAATTGCGAAGCATAAGAAGTATCTGTTTGATTAATAAGATCTTTGGTCATTAGGTCTAGAACGGTTGTATCCCTATTTATAATTTCTTTGGCATATTTCTCACAGATTAATTTCATTTTGGGTAATGTAGGACTTAATAATTCACCTGAAACTTCAAAATTATCAGTTACAACTATTGAATTATTAAAAAAATATTGAATTTTATCAGTAAATGCGTAGTATTGTAATGAATCCTTGAGTTTCTCTTTTGTTCTTTTCCAATGTTGAATTTTGAAGTCAATTAGTTCTTTCGCATATTCAAGCTCGATTTTTGTCGTAATCCAGCTGCAAAATTCGTCTGATAACTCCTGAGTTTTTCTCAATTCTTTTAATTTGTCAAAATACCCTGCCTTTTCAGTTTTACATGTTAGAAGAAACTCCTCATAAGAGGGAAGATAATCTGAGCGAAAACCACCTAAGAATAATTTACCGAAATTACATATCTCGGAATTAAAATGACCACAACTTCCTGAACAAATGACATTACCAATATCATTTAAATCTTTTAAAATAAATAAACTATCGCCAGGACTAATAACTAAGGTGTTTGCAATCGGTACTAAACTTATTTCCCTTTTAGTTTTAGGAAATATCTCAAATTTATATTCTCCTTTTTCATTTAATTTGGAGATGAGCACTGTTTTATTACCATCAAAATCTGGGATTGTTAATTTTACTTCTTTTAAATTTGGATATACATCTTTATGTGTTATTCTACCAGCAATTATCGCTGACTTATTCATTAGTGCCAGCTTTGCATCAATATTGATTTTTTTGTTACTAGTTGAAGAGCATCCAATTTGTAGCAGAATCAATATCCCAAAGCAATAAATAGAATTAATGGATTTTATAATGAGCATATTTGAATTAATTTCAGTCCAAAAGAAAAACTATTTTCAAAGTTATAATTATATTATGATTAAATAATTGTTTTCTAACTTAAGAACAGGGAAATAAAATAAAGCACACTTACAGCAGTTCCTTTCTTATCTGACGGATACCTCAACAGTTATCAAAAATTCAAATAATAATTGTCAGTATTAACAAAATTTCTTGCCCAATCAAAAACAGCACAAATCAAAAAATCATAAAATATTCGAAAAAATAGTTTGATTATTCTGGAATTTCGTATATTTATATTCATTCTTAAAACATGAAAACATGAAAAATGAAAACTTTCAAGAGTCTGTAAACCAATTTGATAATTCAAACGAGCACGACTTGTTTCATTTGCTGAAATCTGCTGAATGTATCAAAGTGACTTCAAATATTCCTGTAAAAGAGGAATTGTCATCTCTGGAACTGGCTGTTTATAATTTTCTTCTCCACCTTAGTAAAGATTTGCCTTTCCATAATGAAAAATTTACGATGGACCTATTAAGTAATAAGTTAGGTTTAAAATATTCCAGTGATGAACTAGTTGATGCCTTTAGAAATCTGGATAAAAAATACTACACCGAATGTGCCTTCGATGACAAGGGTCAGTGTGCCTGGATTAAGATTTTGTGATTTAAAAACCGGAGAGTGTTAATGTCAAGCTAATTTACCGTAATCACTCTCACATTTTATTCTATTCAAAATCAATCATAGCTTTCATGACTCCATCTTCGTATCCAGTCACCAAATCAAAGGCCACTTTTGTTTGGTTAAAAGGAAAACGATGAGTTGGCATTTTTTCAACATTTATTGTTTTGTCCTCCATTAACATAAGCGCTTCTTCCACTGAATGATTTTGTCGTCTTACGCTCTGAATGCAAATCTCTTTATGACGTAATTTATCCACATTAAAACTCCAGCGATCAATTTCCGGAATACCAATAATCATCAGTTTACCTCCTGGTTTAAGAAGTTCAATGGCCTGATCCATTGCCTCTTGTTTTCCGCAGCATTCAAAAACGACATCAAGCAGCAATGGTTCCTTATTTCTTATTTCAGACACTACGTCCTCCTTATTGGGGTTTATGGTCCATGAGGCGCCACAGGAGTTGGCAATATTTAGCCTTTCGTCAATTAAATCGGTAACATATATTTTATGAGCGCCTTTGGCAATTGCGGGTAAGATAACGCTCATTCCAATGGGCCCGAACCCAAGTATCCCAATTGTTGAACCTTTCATAGGAACAGATTGATTTACTGCATAAAGGCCAATAGCAAGGGGTTCACTGATAGCCGCTTCCGTATAACTCATCTGATCACCGATTAGGAAGCAGCTGTTTTGGGGCATCACAATATATTCACTCAGACATCCATCTGCCTGACCCGGACATCCCAGAAAGCGGAGTTTTCTGCAGGTGTGAGGACGATCAGCCTTGCATTGGTCACACTCACCACAAGGCATTGCAGGCTCAATCGCGATTCTGTCGCCAGGTTTTACCCTGGTAACCCGTGAACCGACCTCAATCACTTCGCCGGCGCCTTCATGCCCTACGGGAAAGGGATATTGAACAATCTGGCTCCCTATTTTCCCTGAGGAGTAGTAATGAATGTCTGAACCGCAAACGCCGACAACTTTCATTTTAATTAATACATCTGTATCATTAATTATTTCTGGCATGGGATAATCCTGCATCTCCATCATCCGGATACCTGTTAATACCATTGCTCTCATTTATCGATAAAATTTTAAGTGATTTGTATTATACATTCGCTTCGATGACCAACAATGCAAAGATAACCCTTTTGATACGGTTTGCCACCGACTTCTGATCAGAATCATATTTATCTGTTAGTTGTATTCATTGCAGTTTGTGTAAATCATGAATCATTTTGTATATTGCAGGTCATTAATCGCATGGTATCTTTGTTCCATTCAATGCTTTATTTTGATCGGGGAAGAAGTCTTTAAACGATTTATCTAATCGCTTGATTGAATAATGTTTTCGACAAATCTTATCCCGATAATGGTGGTGAAAATTGTGTTTCGTCCAATTTCATTGTGGGCGGATGTTATTTGCTTTTAAATCAAAAACGGTAATTAATTATAAATATCTTTAACGCTCATTAATTAAAACATTGTGAAAAATACATCATTTCTGGCATTTGATATCGGCGCGACCAGTGGCCGTTCAATACTTGGAACACTTGATAATGGAAGACTTCAAATGAAGGAATTAACCCGCTTCCCAAACCAGATGCTTCAAATTGGAGATCATTTTCACTGGAATATTTATTCTTTATTTGAACATTTAAAAGACGGGTTAATCGCCGCTAAAAAAGAGGGTGTTGAGATTTCTTCCATTGGAATCGACACCTGGGGTGTAGATTTTGCCCTGGTTGCAAAAGATGGTTCGTTGTTGGGCGCACCATATGCCTATCGTGATCCGCATACAGTTGGAATTCCAGAGAAATTTTTTGGCGTTGTTCCCCGTGAAAAGGTTTATGAGCTCACCGGAATTCAGGTGATGAACTTTAATAGCTTATACCAGCTATATGCTCTGAAACAAGCAAATAATTCACTTTTGGAGGCAGCTTCGGGAATGTTATTTATGCCCGACGCGCTTGCCTATCTTCTTACCGGCAACCAGGTGGTTGAATATACCATTGCGTCCACTTCACAAATATTAAATCCAAGAACTAAACAATTTGAAACTCAATTGCTTGAATCGGCAGGGGTCTCTCCTTCCATTTTAGGAGATATCGTAATGCCGGGCCACGTGGTGGGGACATTAACCGATGTATTGGCTGAAGAGAGTGAATTGGGCAAAGTCCCTGTCATCGCTGTTGCCGGGCATGATACCGCATCTGCTGTCGCTGCTGTACCGGCCGAAAATGAATGCTTTGCTTATTTGAGTTCAGGTACCTGGTCCCTGATGGGTATTGAGGTTAAAGATGCTATTATTAATAGTGAAACCTACAAACTCAACTATACTAACGAAGGTGGTATTGAGGGAACAACCCGTTTTCTCAAGAATATTACCGGCATGTGGCTGCTCGAACAATGCATTAAAGAGTGGAAAAAAGAGGGACTCAGTTATGCTTACGAGAAACTTGTAAAAATGGCGGAATCAGCCCCTGCCTTTCAGTCTTTGATTGACCCTGATGATTCTTCTTTTGCCAATCCTGCAAGTATGACCAAAGCAATTACCGAATATTGTTTGGCAACCGGACAAATTGCCCCTGCAACCCATGCCGATTTTGTTAGGTGTATTTTTGAAAGTCTATCACTCAAGTACAAGAGTGTATTGGGAAAGTTTATTCAACTTGCCCCTTTCCCAATAGAGAAACTGCATGTTATTGGCGGTGGTTCAAAAAACCCGTTACTTAATCAATGGACTGCCAATGCCATCGGGATACCGGTCATAGCTGGTCCATCTGAAGCTACTGCTATTGGGAACATTATGATTCAGGCTAAGGCGGCTGGATGCGTTAGTTCATTAGCTGAGATGCGCCATATCATTCGCGATTCAATTCAGCTTGAAGAGTTTTTCCCTGAAAATAAAAGTGAATGGGAAAATGCTTACCATAAGTTTCTCGAAATTTTAAAATAATGACCAGCCCCACAACATCTTGTTTGGGGTTGTTATAAAGCAATAACGAAGAACAATCAATTATTCATGCTCCATTGATGTCCTCCTTACGGGAAGGGTAGATGTGGAGTTAAACAACTAAAACAATCATGAAAGACTCACAAATTACTCAGGCATTTGAAGATGCAAAGGTACGTTATGCCGATTTTGGCATAGATGTTGAAGCTGCTGTAAACCAATTGGATAAACTTTCTATTTCGCTCCATTGCTGGCAAGCAGATGATGTTAAGGGCTTTGAAGTTACCGGGGGTGATCTGACCGGTGGAATCCAGGCTACAGGAAACTATCCGGGAAGTGCCAGAACGGTTGCCGAATTACGTTCTGATATTGAAAAAGTATTGTCTTTGCTACCTGGAAAGCATCGTTTGAACTTGCATGCTATTTATGGTGATTTTGGAACCGAAATTGTAGATCGCGACCAGATTGAGCCAAAACATTTCCAAAGCTGGATTGATTGGGCCATTAAAATTGGTATCAAGCTTGATTTCAACTCGACATTCTTCTCCCACCCAAAATCTTCTACAGGATTGACATTAAGTAGTCCCGACAAAGATATCCAGGAATTCTGGATGGAACACTTACGTCGTTGCAGGTATATTGCAGCTGAGATAGGTCGTCAGCAAGGTTCTGCCTGTATTCATAATATCTGGATTCCTGATGGAACAAAAGATCGTACGGTAAATCGTTATGCCTATCGGGCCAATCTGAAATATGCCCTCGATACAGTCTTAGCTGAAAAAATCGATTCAAAATATCTGGTCGATTGTATCGAATCTAAATTATTTGGTATAGGTCTTGAAAGCTATACCGTTGGTTCCCATGAGTTTTACCTGGGATATGGAGCAAAAAACAATATGGTTGTTACGCTTGATGCCGGTCACTTCCACCCTACAGAAGTTATTTCGGACAAAATATCATCTCTGTTGCTTTTCGTTCCTGAAATCATGTTGCATGTAAGCCGTCCTGTACGTTGGGATAGCGACCATGTAGTAATTCTTGACGACGAATTGCAACATTTAACACAGGAAATTGTACGTGCCAATGCCATTGATCGTGTTCACGTTGGTCTTGACTATTTTGATGCCTCAATCAATCGTATTGGAGCATATGTAGTTGGAGTTCGCGCCACTCAGAAAGCTTTCCTGATGGCTTTATTGGAACCACTTGCCCAACTCCGTGCATTTGAAGCCAATGACCAGAACTTCGAACGCCTTGCCATGCTCGAAGAGGCCAAATCACTGCCATGGGCTGCCGTTTTTGATTATTACTGTATGAAGAATGGTGTTGTGGCTGGCGCCGCTTATGTTGCCGATATTCAACAATATGAAAAAGAGGTCACAAGCAAACGATAAAAAGTAGACCAAGGAAGATATGAGTTATAAATGATGAGTTACTCAACTTATCGTTTATGACTCATATTCGTAACTTATAACTCAAACACATTATTTTTATAACTCATAACTAATTAACGTGAACACAATAATCGGACTATTTATCATCGCTTTGGGAAGTATTGGCCAATCAAGCTCTTATGTGCCAATTACTAAGGTCAAAACCTGGGCATGGGAGAGTTTTTGGTTGGTTCAGGGCATCTTTGCCTGGATACTTTTCCCTTATCTTGGGGCACTGTTAGCTGTTCCTCAAGGCCATTCAATGGTAGAAATCCTTTCGTCAGGCAATGGAGCTGCTTACACCGCCCTTTTCTTTGGGGCACTGTGGGGCGTAGGAGGTTTGACATTCGGGTTGAGCATGCGATATCTTGGAGTTGCTCTGGGACAGTCGATTGCTTTGGGAACCTGTTCTGCATTCGGCACTTTAATTCCGGCTATCATGTTAGGTACTGATTTGTTTTCAGGAAAAGGTCTCGTTTTGCTTGTTGGTGTAAGTGTAGCTATTGCCGGAATTGCGGTAATCGGATTTGCCGGGAGTTTGCGTTCCAAAAACATGACTGAAGAACAAAAAAAGGCAGCTGTCAAAGATTTTGCATTGGGTAAAGGTTTACTTGTGGCCTTGTTGGCTGGTGTAATGAGTGCCTGTTTTAGCCTTGGGCTTGAAGCAGCCGAGCCGATCAAAGTTGCTGCCATTAACCTGGGAACTCAGCCCTTATTTGCCGGTTTACCTGCAATTTTAATGATTACTACCGGTGGTTTTATTACAAACGCCATCTATTGTTTGTTCCAAAATGTGAAAAACAAAACCATCACCGATTATTTCAGTGTCCCTAAAAATGTTTTTGTCAATAATGTTTTGTTTTGCGCACTGGCCGGTATCCTTTGGTACTCTCAGTTTTTCGGATTAGCATTAGGTAAGAGTTATTTGACAGAAGGTAGCGTTATGATGGCTTTTTCGTGGAGCATTCTGATGTCGCTAAATGTGACATTTAGTAATGTTTGGGGAATAATTCTGAAGGAATGGAAAGGGGCAGGTTCAAAGACTGTCGCAGTTTTGGTTTTAGGAATGCTCATTCTGATCTTTTCGCTGACGCTTCCTAATCTGATGTAGTTTTAATCTTAATTTAAAATTATTATATGGAACGTGTTGCATTTAAAATGTACCTGAATGAAGGTCAAAAAGAGGAATATAAAAAAAGACATAACGAACTCTGGCCAGAATTGCATCAGCTTCTGAAAGATGCCGGAGTTAGTGAGTATTCCATTTTTCTTGATGAAGAAACAAATATTCTGTTTGCTTTTCAGAAACTAAGTGGTACGGGAAGTTCACAGGATCTGGGGAAAACTGAGATTGTTCAGAAATGGTGGGCTTTTATGTCTGATATCATGAAATCCAATCCTGATAATTCGCCAGTATCCATTACCCTTGATGAAGTTTTTTATATGGAATAGCCGAATTATCTTTTTTAAATCTTGTATTTATACCAATCTGAAAACCCGTCAGTATTAAAACCTGACGGGTTTTTTGCGTAAACGAATCTTAATGCAATCTTAAAATCCCATATATTTTACCCAAAATGTGGTAACTTTATCAAAAATTTCAGTTTGTTGTAATGACAGAATTTATCAGCAACGATCAACTGCAGCTCGCTTTTGATTTTGTGCAATATACCGATAAGCATATATTTCTCACAGGTAAAGCAGGAACCGGGAAAACGACTTTCCTGCGCCGACTTAAAGAAATATCTCCAAAAAGGATGGTCGTTGTGGCTCCTACAGGTGTTGCCGCTATTAATGCAGGAGGGGTCACCATTCACTCTTTTTTTCAAATGCCGTTTGGTCCTTTTTTGCCGATTGAATTAGGCGAAGTTGCTTCTACCCAAAGTGGGACCAGCAGTACCTCAAACAGACTTCAAAAGTTTAGCAAGGATAAAATTTCAATTATTAAAAGTCTTGATCTGCTTGTAATTGATGAAATTAGCATGGTAAGAGCCGATCTGCTTGACGGTATCGATGATGTACTTCGCAGATATAAGGATCGGAATAAGCCATTTGGAGGTGTACAACTGCTTATGATAGGTGATTTGCAGCAATTGGCGCCTGTAATAAAAGACGAGGACTGGAATTTATTAAGGCCGTATTACGATACCGTATTTTTTTTCAGTAGTAATGCACTCCGAAAAACCGATTATATCAGCATTGAACTGACCCATATTTTCAGGCAGAGAGATGAAAAATTCATAAAACTACTCAATAGAATCAGGGATAATAATGCCGATGAGCAAGTACTGGGTGAATTAAACAAGAGATTCGTTCCTGGTTTTGTTTCAAATGACAACGATGGCTTTATCACTCTTACTACGCATAATTATCAGTCACATAACCTAAATGAATCGAAACTTGAGATATTGCAGGGTAAATTGCGCAAATTTACTGCCAGTGTTGAAGGCGACTTTCCTGAATATTCGTATCCGACTGATTTTGAGCTAAGTCTTAAAAAAGGGGCGCAGGTCATGTTTGTAAAAAACGATATTTCACGCGATAAACTATTCTACAACGGTAAAATTGGCAAGATCATTAGCATTGATAAGGATATGATCAATGTCAGATGCCAGGGTGATCAGGAGGATATATCGGTTGGAAGGGTTGAATGGCAGAATACCAAATATACCCTTGATGAAGAGAGTAAAGAGATCAAAGAAACGGTTATTGGTACATTTACCCAGATTCCATTGAAACTCGCCTGGTCTATCACCATTCATAAGAGCCAGGGTTTGACCTTTGAAAAAGTAATTATTGATGCCAAAGACGCTTTTGCTCACGGACAGGTTTATGTGGCACTGAGCCGTTGCAAAACGTTGGAGGGTTTGGTATTAAGTACCCCTATTTCGAATCAGAGTATAAAAAGTGATGCCAAAGTTTCGATTTTCAATCGCGAAATTGAACAACATCCCCCTGGAAGAGCGCTTTTGGAAGAGTCAAAGCTGGCTTTTCAGCAAAATTTGTTATTGGAGCTTTTTGATTTTCAGCCTGTCCTAAGACGGTTGAATTACTGTGTGAAATTAATGAACGAACATCAGCAAAGTATTCATTCTTCATTGAAAGAGCTGATTGAACAGATGTACAATGATGTTAAAAAGGAGCTGTTTGATGTGTCGGAGAAATTCAAGGGTCAGTTACATCAGTTGATTGCAGGAAACAGAAATATTGAGGCAAATATTGAATTGCAGGATAGGATTCGAAAAGCATGTCACTATTTTTCTGACAAGCTTGAACCGATTGTGATAGAACGATTAACAAAAATCGATATCGAAATTGACAACAAGGTAGTGCGGAAATCGGTCAACGATGCAATTACCCGTTTAACCGACAATGTAAATTTAAAGCAAGCCTGCCTGAAGGGTTGTCTTGGTGGTTTTGAGGTGAAAAACTATATGACGTTACGTGCCAAAGCGGCCATTGAACCTTCAGACAAAAAGCTTAAGAATCAGACTACCAACTATTCTTCTGAAAGTTTAGTTGCTCATCCTCTTCTTTATAAAAAGCTTAAAACCTGGCGAAATCAAAAGGCCGGTGAACTGAATGTTGAATCCTTTATGATACTTCCTCAAAAAGTATTGATGGAACTGATGAGCCAATTGCCGGTTACGATTCAAGGTCTGAAGAAAGTAAAAGGTTTTGGTCCCAAAAAAGTAAGTCATTTTGGAAAGGAAATCCTCAATATAATTATTGAATACCGGATACAGATGAAAATGGAGCTTCCCGATCGACAAGAGATTATTGAGCCGGAAGCAGATATTAAAATCCCCAAACCTGATACTAAAATTGTTTCATTAGAACTTTTCAGGAGCGGTAAGTCGATTGAAGAGATCGCAAAAATCAGGGGAATGGCGTCCTCCACTATCGAAGCGCATCTGGTTCAATTTGTCGAAACAGGAGAGATTGGGATTGAAAGAATGGTAAGCGCTGTGAAAACAGCCGTTATTTCCCATTGGTTTTTGCGTAATTCAACCCTTGGTCTGGCTGCGGCAAAGGCAGAGTTGGGCGATGATGTAAGTTATTCTGAATTGCGTTTTGTGAGGAAGTATTTGGAATATTCAAAGCAAATTACAGCACAATAATTACTTTTGTGGCGTTTTAAACATAATTTTTAAAGTCATGCGTATAATCTTAGCCCTGCTTATTCCCTGTTTATTATTAATTTCATGCTCCTCGGGGAAAAAAGCCCTGGAACGAGGCGATTATTATAATGCAACTATATTGGCAGTTAATCGCCTGCGAGGTAATCCAAATTCCGAAAAAGCACTACAGGCAGTAAAAGAGAGTTATCCAATGTCACTTGATTTTTTTCAGAGCAGAATAGATAATGCATTGAATAATAATAGTTTATTTAAATATTCCGAGGTTGCGGACTATTATGAGAAAGTGAACCATTTATCGGATGAAATCAGCCGGTGTCCGGTCGCATTAAACCAGTTTTCCAAACTGAAATATTATAACATTGAACTTATTCAGGTTCGAAAACTTGCAGCTGAAGAACAGTACAATGCCGGACTGATCAATGAGAAATTAAATACCCGTTTATCGTGGAAAGATGCTTATTTCGATTACTTCAGGGCTAACCAGTTCTCTTCCGGATATAAGGATGTTCTTAACCGCCTGGGAACGGCCAAATTTAATGCTACTTTGAGAGTGGTTGTTGAGCCGGTCATGGTTCCACGGAAGTATCAACTTTCATCCGATTTCTTTTATAACCAGATTATTGAACATTTAAAGTTAAAGGAGCCAAACGAATTTGTTGAGTTTTATACTCCCGTTTCAGCAGATCAATCGGGCATTAAAGTTCAGGATCAGGTAGTGAAAATGGATTTCGATGATTTTGTAGTCGGACAGGTATATGATAAAGAGTTGGTTAGGGAGGTTGTACGCGACAGCGTTAACGTGGGAATGGTTAATTTGCCTGATGGCAGGAGAGTAAAATCATATAAAACGGTAAAGGCCTGGCTGACAATAAATCGCAGGGAGTTGATATCCAAAGGTATTCTGGATGTATCTATTTTGGACCTTTCGCGAAATACCGTCATTTCGGAGAAAAAGTTTCCCGGTCAGTTTGTGTGGTCTGTTGAATGGGGCTCATATAAGGGAGATGAAAGGGCATTATCTGACAAGGATTTGGCTATCTGCAAACACAAACCTGCACTACCACCTGAACGACAGGATTTATTCATTGAGTTCACCAAGCCGATCTATAATCAGGTTACCTCATTTTTGAAAATATTTTATAAGCAATACTGATTCTTTGAAATTATACAAATGAAATTCCTTAATTTAAAAAATAAACTAAGATCACTCCTTCTGTTTGGATTGATCGCTCTTCAATTTACGGCAACTGCATTGTCTCCGGGTCAATCCTCAGGTTTTGGTATCATTCCAAAACCTGCATCTGTCATCCCTGGTAAAGGAATGTTTAAGCTTACCGGGAAATGCTCCATATTTGTGGCTGGTGAATCGGCTGAAATAAAAACGATTGGTCAATTTTTGTCAAATAAACTACAACCTGCCACAGGGTTTGGTTTGGCTGTTAAAATATCTGAAGGAAAGCCGGCAAATGGTAATATTTGTCTTTCTCTTACTTTAGGTGATCCAAAATTGGGTGATGAAGGATATCTATTAACAGTTACTTCGAACGGGATAAACCTGATTGCCAATCAACCAGCCGGTATTTTCAATGGTATACAAACTATACGTCAACTATTACCTGCGAAAATTGAGCAGGCGACTTTACAATCGGGAGCTTGGACGATTCCGGCAGTTACGATTCGTGATTTTCCGGCATATTCCTACCGTGGAGTTATGCTAGATGTGGCACGTCATTTTTTTCAGGTTGAGGATGTAAAAAGGTATATCGATCTGATTTCTCTATACAAAATGAATGTTCTCCATCTTCACCTTTCGGATGATCAGGGATGGCGGATTGAAATCAAGAAATGGCCTAAACTCACCGAAATTGGTGGGGGAACCCAGGTAGATGGTGGCAAAGGTGGTTTTTATACTCAGGAACAATACTCTGATATTGTTAAGTATGCAGCTGACCATTACGTTATGGTTATCCCCGAAATTGATATGCCTGGCCATACCAATGCAGCTCTGGCTTCATATCCTGAACTAAATTGCAACGACAAAGCCACTGAATTGTACACCGGTACCGAGGTTGGTTTTAGCTCGTTATGTACCGGTAAAGAGATCACCTATCAATTTATAAATGATGTTCTGGGAGAACTTGCTGCATTGACTCCCGGACCATATCTTCATATTGGCGGTGATGAATCACATGTTACCAAGCTTGATGATTATATACCTTTTGTGAACCGGGTACAGGAAATTGTCTGCCGGGTTGGAAAACAAGTTATCGGGTGGGATGAAATTGCGCTCTCAACATTAAAACCCAGCTCCTTTGTGCAGTATTGGGCAAAGTCCGAAAATGCATTGAAAGGGATAAACCAGGGTGCGAAAGTGATTATGTCACCTGCTGCAAATGCCTATCTTGATATGAAATACGATTCGACCACAAAATTAGGACTTCATTGGGCCGGTTATCTTGAAATCGAGAAAGGGTATAACTGGAATCCTGCAACTCTGGTACCGGGTATTGGTAAGGAAAATATTCTTGGAATTGAAACTCCGCTTTGGACAGAGACAATTACAAATATTAAGGAACTCGAATATATGGTCTTTCCACGACTACCAGGATATGCAGAAATAGGTTGGAGTGCTCCAAATATTCCGAACTGGAAAGAGTACAGAACTAGACTTGCCGCACATGAGGAGCGTTTTAAGGCGTTACGGATCAATTATTATCCCTCTAAACAGGTCCCCTGGGCTGTCTCAGGTAAGAAGTAAAAAATTCTTTATCTCCTTGGTCGGTTTCGCAATCCTGGGAATTATTCAATGATTTAATTTTGATGATATTAGTCCTGATATTTAACCATTTATCACATTTAAAACCACGTCTCTCCACCTCGTTGACAACGAAGGGAAGAGGCGTGGCAGATTACATGAAATCTACTATCTAAAAATCATTCCGTTAACCCGATGATGGCAGATATTTCGTGAGATTCACCGGGATGAAGTAAAATCGTATCCTCAAACGAATTAACTGCCTCAATGCAAACGAAATAGTTATATGCATCATCTGGCAGGTCACCGATGGTGGAACAGGCTTCTTTCCAGGGGTTCCAGACTGTTGTAATTTTGCTTCCCGATTTTGCCACACTGATTTTTCTTCCAAATCCAGGGTCACTAATAATACAGGTCGCTTCAGTGTCATGATAATGACGTGTTTCAGCCTGATGTATCTCCATTTTTTGAGTCTCCTGTATGTAATCTCCGGGTTGTAGATGTTTATGATAACGGGTTCCCTCCAACCCGTCGATGGTCATCTCTTCAATAGCAGATAAATTATAGTAAGTATGTAATGCACAGGAGTAATCAAATTGATTATCAGAAGTGTTGATAACTTTTAAGGTCAGTTTCAGCTCATTACCGATCACGATGTTCATCTCAGCATTGAAGTTATATGGCCAGTACGCTTTTGTCTCTTCCGACGAGGACAACTTTAATCTGACCACTGTTTCGCCTTGTGGAAGAACAGCAGTTTCTGCCATACTCCAATACATCAGGCGACCAAAGCCATGCTGAGGCATTCCGGAATCTGTTTTATGAGGACCAAACCATGGGAAACAGACCGGAATTCCACCCCTGATTGCTTTTCCTTCTTCGAAAGGGGTATTTCGACTCATCCAAAGGATATCTTTAGAATTTCGGGGCTTATAACTGGTAATATGTGCCCCATAAAGACAGATTTTTGCCTCTGCATATTTGTTGGTAACATTCAGAAAAATCAAATTGTTATTTAGCTTTTCAAAACTTAGTTCACCTTTGATACCATACTTATCATTCAGTTCATTAATATCCATCATATTTATAACATTTAGAATTGTTTTAATATTTGTTCAAATTTCCAAGTAGTTTATCACAATACAATTTACTTTCCACGCCGATTGAATAGTAAATATCCGAAGCTAATCTGGACATAAAACCTTGGATCGCTGTTGCTGAAATAATTCAGCAGTAAACTTGCCGGGCCAAAAGGGGTGTGAACCACTAAACCACCACTACCGATAAACTGATTTGAAGTGAATAATTTGTCATCATAATAGGGCATATTGTTAACTCCGCTCCTTAATTCATTGAATGGTTGAAAATAGTAACCCTCAAAGCGAAGATGTGCAGATGTGGACACGGGTATGATTGCTTTCAACCCTCCTGCAACGAAATTATTGGCTCTTAGGTAAGGTAGATACCTGATGGTGCTGTTGACGGTAGGGGAGAACTCCTCGGCCGAAATTACCGATGAGGTATAGTTATGAAATAGTTTTTTAGTTGAAAAATAGGAGTTGGTTTCTACACCCAGAGTTAACCATTTAGTGGATTTAAAATACCTTTCGTAGGAGAGCTCCAGTTGTAAATACCTGTGGCTATTCCGATAGGGAATATTTACTGTACTTGTTGATCCCGGGGTCTCCTTTTCTGTTCCGAATATATACTTTGCCTCGAATTTAAGCATCTTGCCTTCCGTTGGATATTGTTTCTTATTGAAAGCTTTTATCTCAAACCGGGCATGTAAATCTCCTGCTGTAAACTGTGTACGCTCAGGCGTATCATTTTTGGTATAGGATGTCGTTTGATAATAATCATCAGATTGATTCAGAAAGTCCATCCCGGCCTCCCATTTTGAGTTGGTTTTTGCCGGGAACGAAATATCCATCTGAATATTGTCGTCGTTACGAATGACATAGTGGGGTAGTTTATCTTCAAAAAATAGTTGAGTCGATCCCGAAAAGTAATCCTTACGGTTTTTGATGAAATAGAGTTCGAGTGACAAAGGCCGTTTTGTGGTAAAATTAAATCGCGAGCCAACCATAAATGAACTGTAGAATTTACCAATATGGATATTCGATTGAATCGTAATTGGCAGATTATTAAATAGCCTGTAGTCAGCGCCAATGTATCCCTGATTGACATCCGAAAGCGAAAAATATCCGCCAACACCTACAGCTAAAGGATTTTGCTGTTCAGCCTTAAGATCAAGATCAAATAATCCCGTTTCCTGATTGTAATCTGCAGTAGGTAACAGCGATTTAATTTTGTCATCAGCCAGAATTTTAAAATATTCGCGTCTAAGTTCTTCTAAATCAAATGTGATTGATTTATGACGGATCGATTGGATGATATAGTATCGTTGTGATCTGTCCACACCTGACACCTGGATATTATTGAATTTCATGGTAGGACTTTTACTTCTGTATTCCTCGCGCATCCTTGTCAGGTTCTGTAAGTCGGATCTTCTGGTAATCCGCGATTTAATTTGCTCCATTTGTGCCATCGTCGATTCATAACCCGCTTTTTCAACTTCATCGAGCCGTTCGAATTCCAGAAGAGCGATATGTTTAACCGGTGATTTTATCATAATTCCCAGACTGTCTGGTATTGAGTTGTTTGATTTTCGAACCATCATATTTTCGAGCTGGACCTTCAAATCATCTTTACTGGGTTTGTTATTCAGGGAGCCAACCATGCTGCCAATCATAATGTCAGGTTTGAAATCCTGAGCCATCACGTCATAAGGAAAGTTATTTACCAGGCCGCCATCGAAAAGTAGAACACTGTCAATTTCGATTGGTTTAAAAAAGAAAGGGAAGGTCATTGAAGCCCTGATGGCCAACCCAAGATCGCCTTTATGAAACACAACGGGTTCGTTTCGGTAAATATCGGTTGCAACACATCTGAAAGGGACAAAAAGCTGGTCAAAGTTTTTTGCTGAAACCGCATTTGCCGGACTAAACAATTCCATAAAGGCAAAATCAATTTGTCCCGAAGGGATAAGATTAGTAGGAAGGGTAAGTTTCATTTTATCCTCTTTTTTTGCAAAGTCGAGATCAATAAATGACGGATTCTCCTCCAATTGCTTAAAATAATAGACGTACTGAGGGGGTATAATTCCTGTTGACCAGCGTTCAAATTCTTCTGATTTGAACAGAATTTCCATCTCCTCAGGGGAATAACCGGCAGCATATAGCCCTCCGATGATTGCTCCCATTGAAGTTCCCGTAATATAATCAATAGGAATATTATTTTCCTCAAGTGCCTTAATAACGCCAATATGGGCAAGTCCTTTTGCTCCCCCTCCACTGAGGACTAATCCTACTTTTTGAGCGAATGCAGGATGAATTATTAGGTTAAAGCACAATAAGAAACAAAGGATGATCCTTTTCATGATTTAAATTTCAATTATTTTGATCTTTAGTGGTCTTCAATTTTATGTTTTAACGATTGAAATCCTTCGCCCAGAATTTCGCTGGCATCCATAATCGTAATAAATGCCTGAGGATCCACGTTATTGATATGTTCTTCGAGGATAGCTGCCTCTCTGCGGTTTACTACGGTAAATATGACATTTTTTTCCGTATTGGTAAACATTCCTACCCCTTTAAGGTAAGTACCGCCACGAGCAAGATCATTAATAATTTTGTCCCTGATATCTTCATGTTTCTCGGAAATAATAAATAATGCCTTATTATAATTTGCCCCTTCAAGAATTAGGTCGATGGCCCGTCCGGTGATGTAAATAACAATCATACTATACAGTGGTATCTGCCAATCCTTAAATGCAGCAAGTGCAACCAATACAATAACGGTATCGACCCAAATCAGCATTTGACCTATCGGGATGCGAGTATATCGGGTAATCACCATGGCAATGATATCGCTTCCTCCTGACGTTGCTCTGGCTTTAAAAATCATTCCCAGACCTATACCGGTCAATACACCACCAAAGATGCATGAAAGGAGAACGTCATTTACCAGCGGGGCATCACCAATCTCGCGCATCCAGGTGATACCATCCATAAAAATTGAGGAGGAAACAAACCCGTAAATGGTTTTAGTGCCAAACCGGGGGCCGAGTAGTTTTATTCCAAAATAAGTTAATGGTATGTTTACCAATAAATTGAATATTCCTATCGGAAATCCGCCTGGCCAAAATGCCATCCCTTTGGTCAGGTAGTAGACGATGATCCCAAGTCCATAAATACCCCCTGGTACTATCTTGTGAGGTGTAATAAAAAAAACGTAGCCCACTGCCATGATAAAGGATCCGGCAGTGATGAAACTGTAGTCGACAAACCAACGTTTGGTGAAAAGTTTCTCATTGGCAATAGCAGGCATAAACGATGGATATTTTTTCTAAAATTACAAAAAAAAAGGTTCCTTTTCGAGGAACCCTTTTTAAGTTGTTGTTCTTAGAATCTTTTTTCCTTGATACGGGCTTTTTTACCGGTCAATTCGCGAAGATAGAACAAACGTGCACGACGTACACGTCCCATACGGTTAACTTCGATGCCATCAATAAATGGGGAGAAGAAAGGGAAGATCCTTTCAACACCAATATTTCCTGACATTTTGCGAACGGTGAATGTTTTTGTTGTCCCGGTACCTTTAATCTGAATTACGGTACCTTTGTAATTCTGAATTCTCTCTTTGGCACCCTCGACGATCTTGTAACGAACAGTAATGGTGTCGCCTGCGTGAAATGTAGGTAGTTCTTTTTGTTCACCTAAAAACGCATTCTCTGCAATTTTAATCAGATCCATCATGATTGATTTTAACGATATTTTTAACGAACGCAATATTCACAGTGTCTATTTGTTTGCTGTCAGAGATTGCGTACGGAACTGGCCGCAAAAGTAGATAAATTTTCCGTTAATAAAAACTACAAATTAAGTTTTTTCCTGATTGCGTCAGGTATTGCTGCCTTATTAACAACGATTCCGGTAGTTTTATAACGGAAATAGGGTTGAGAGGCATAAAAATATCCTTTTTGATCATTATAATTTCCCCATGAATTTTTCACTTTGTAATATAATGTGCCGTTTTGATCTTTGGCAAGCCCGATCATGTGCATGGCATGATCGTCGGTCGTTTCAAGGTTGTCAAATGCAATTTGCCGGATTTCTTGTGAGATAACTTTTTCTTTCTCTGGTTTATCCAATTTGTAGGTTGCTACATCCTTCTCCTTTTCGGTCAGACTGTCCCATTTAGCGATGCCATCCCCATTTATTTCAGGAATAACTGCGATCCCTTTTTGAGTGGTTGCAAATCCTTTATCGGTTACATCCGCAGCCCATAAAACTGTATAACCTTTCTGAATTGAATTATCTGCTATTTCCTGCAGATCATCAATTGTGACGTTATAATACTCGCTCCATAACCAGTTGTCCGGTACTTCAAGGATAAATGGCTTGTAGAATGGATGATGGTTGAAAGAGGTAATCTGTACGTAATCGTTTACGTTAATTCCGCAATAATCGGAGGCAAATGATCCGGGAGTATAAGTCTTTCCCTGATATTCGAATTTTTCAGGCAGTTCCCCAAGATAAGCTTCAATTGTATTATTAAGTGCGCTCTCCCAGACTGGGGTAAGCTTTTTGTTTTTATTTTCGACAACGGCTTCAACCATTTTTCGCAACACCTCATCCATTTCGCCATGAGAATGTTTCTCTTCACCATATTTTAAGCCAGGGAAAACACACTCGGGAACAAGTCCGTATTTATTGGCAACATAAAGGTCATCAAAGAGTTCACCACCGGGCCCAAAGTTTGTATTTCCAACCATCCTGACATATTTCAGGGCTTTTTCACGGTAACAGACACTCACCTCATACATCTCAGATAAATCCACTTCCGGCTTGCCCATCCGGAGCATTTCCGCCTCAAAAAACGACATTCCCGCAAATGACCAGCAAGTACCTGTGTGGTACTGGTTTTTAACAGAGGTGTGAGGTAACTCTTTGATTATTTCGAATTTGTATCCTTCATCATTTTTATTTCCGGCATGTGTGACAGCGCCACCGAACCAAATAATCAAGGAAAGGAGAATTCCTTTTTTGAATTGATGCATTATAATTTGATCGATATGATTTAACGCTGAAAAGTAGTAAAACAGATTGAACTTAAGTAGATATTTGTATTTAAAATAAATTTAAATTATTGAGTCGGTTTTATTGTTGGGGTGCTTTATTGGCATCATTAAAAAGGTTTTCAACAGGTGTGTCTGATCCTTTGTAAATCATTCGATTTGTGGTGATTGCCGCTTTAACATTTGGTAAATATCCAACTGCTCCGGTAGTGATATAATTGATAGCAGCAGTAAGGCATTGATCCGACATTTCACCCCAATCCTGATTCACATTATCAGAAGCCGCGAAATCTACAGGTATGCCATCGAAATAATCGGTATAACCCTGTGAGTTAACATTTCGGAAACTGATCGGAGCCACAGCAATATTTAGTTTTGAATCACTTTCAATATTCATTCCCACAGGTTTACCATGCGTTTTAGAACCAATGAGTTTCATGTTCAGATAGGGTTTAAGCCCTGAAATAACCAGCTCGCTTGCCGATGCTGTCGATGACGTTGTAATAACGACCAGTTTATTTAACTGGATGCTGTTTCCTTTAAGTCCAATGACACTTTGAAATTCATCCCGAACATGCTTATTATTGTATATTAGTGTATTGTATATACTCCCTTTAAAAGGTTTTCCTGCGAGCATAGCAACGAGGGAGTCGGCACAATCGAGTATTCCACCTCCGTTATAACGGAGATCAAGAATCATATCGGTTACTCCACCTGCCGTGAATTTATCAAATGCACTATTCAACTCTTTAACCGATGTTCCGAGAAACTCACTGAAGACCAGATAACCGATTTTTTGATTTCCCTTCTGATAAATATTGGAATAGAGTACAGAATTGATCCCTATTTTCCCTCTGGTCATTTGAATGGCCGATTCTGATCCATCGTTTTTTCCAAACAAAAAGGTGTTACTTGTATTCGCAAGAGCCGTATTCACTTCGCTGTCGGTCATTGCCGATATAGCTTTCCCGTTTATTGCCTTGATCTGCCAGCCTCTTTTAACGCCTGCCCTTCCCATGGCACTATCGTCATATATAAATATTACGCGGAGAATATTCTGGGCATCGTAGGAGAGACCAACACCCCAACCTGTCGACACCCCATTCTGAAAAAGATTGACATAATCAGTATAGGTCATTGTGAAACTCCAGCGGTCTTTACTATATTTTACTTTTGAGATGTAGTCATCGGGTGTTGCAAATGTTGACAAATCAACTGATGGTAACGACTCGTACCAAAGATAAATATCATTAAACGCATTAGCGGTATATTGGACAGTGGGAACAATTGAATCTGATTGTGAGTTTTTTTTGCATCCTATGAAAACCAGTAAGAAAACCAGCAGGATGGAATATACATTTCTTATCATATAAGTTCTAAATTCTAATTTAATTGATGGATAACCCTGACAGGATTCGAAACCTATGTCAGGGTTATTTTCTCCATAACGCTACAACTTTCGTGCAAATCTGAATTATAGGGTTGCTTATTTCAGATTTCTTTTTGAGGGTAAGTAATTCGCACGTGGTATATATTGAGAAGCTTTTCCAGAAAAATTTCTTTGAGCAAGGTAATATCGTTAAAAGTCAGAGGGGCATAGTCAAGCTGTCCTGCCTCCGTTTTTTGACGAAAAATGTTGTCAATCAGTTTTTTTAGGCTGATAGTGTCTTTTTTATCAAGACTTCTTGAGGCTGCTTCTATGCTGTCAGCCAGCATAACGACGACGGTTTCACGTGTTGAAGGGACCGGACCAGGATAAGTAAAACGACTTTCATCGGTCGCTTTACCAGCTTTCTTATTTGACTGAATAAAGAAATATCCGGTTTTAGTCGTTCCGTGGTGTGTTTTGATAAAGTCGATGATTTGTTCCGGAATTTTATGTTTCCTGGCAAGTTCTACTCCACGACTGACGTGGTCCATAATGATTGCGGCACTTTCTTCAAGGGAATGCTGGTCATGCGGATTTATTCCAAAGGCTTGATTTTCTGTAAAATATTGAGAGTCGGTAAGTTTTCCAATGTCATGGTAAAGTGCACCTGCCCTCACCAGTAGTGGATTTCCACCCAGTCTCAGAATTGCCTCCTCGGCCAGATTGGCAACCTGGAGCGAGTGCTGAAAAGTACCTGGAGCCTCCTCCGCAAGTTTTCTAAGCAGTTTTTGGTTTGAATAGGATAATTCTATTAATGTAACATCAGAGACAAATCCAAAAGATTTTTCAATAACAAAAACCAGAAGATAGGTGATTAGTGTCAGTGCTGCATTGATCAGAAACCACTTCATAACTTCCCAATCAATACCTGCAAGGCTTGCTTCCTGTATCAGAGAGATGCCGATATAAGTAAAGGCATAAACAAAAAAGATAATTAAAGTTGTGAGGATTAACTGATCGCGCCTTTGGAGATTATTCTGGCTGATAACGGCAATGCTTCCGGCAGGAATGGTCAGCAATACAAATTCATATCCGTTGGGAACCATAAAGCCGACAATCAGGGCTGTTATTGTATTTACAAAAATGGCGAGCCGCGCATCAAGAAAAGTTCGGATAATCAGTGCCAGGGCAGTGAATGGAACGATGTAAATGGGTATGGTAGCTGATGACACAATCACCCTGCAAAACAGAATCATCAGTGTCATCATCATCAAAGTAAAAGTGATATCCCGTTTTGAACTGAGTAATTTTCGCCGGATATTGTAGATAAACAGGAAAAGCGTAAGTAACAACATGCTGATAAATACTGCCTTACCAATTACAATCAAATAGTATTTCGTCAGGTCTCCACGGCTTTTTTCAAAGGCAGATTTAAGCGATTCCAGGATCAGGTAGGTGTGCGGAGAGATCACATCACCTTGCGAAACAATGCGTTCTCCTTCCTGCACCACGCCATAGGTGGTGGAGAGATTTTCAAGGATTTTGTACTTTTCAGCCTCAGTTTTATCCTGGTCATACGAAAGGTTTATAGCAAGATAATCTTCTGCATTAAATTTTTCAATAATTTGTTTGAGGTCAGGATCACCGTTTTTAAGCATATCAAGTGATGCATTTACCTCCGAATAGGCCGTTTTCAGCGAATATAATTGTCCGGCGGAGACCTTTTCAGCCCGATTATTCCGGATAACGTACAATTCACTCTTCCCGGTGAGTGGGGCAGAGTTACCTCCCCCTTGTTCAAGGATTCCGGTACTGTAGATTTTTTCGAATATGGTGAGTACCTTGTTTTTTACAACTCTTGAATAGAGTATTTCGGTATTTTCTTTGAGAGTAAGCTCATCGATTTTGGATGAAAGGAGTTGCATTTGTTGTTGACCAATGGTGTCATGCAGCAGGAAGTAAGGTGTTAATGATTTCATAAGCGAATCACGTTCTTCGCTGATTGTCTGTTCCGATTTCATAATGGCAAAATCAAAAGGGGCAATTAAAGTGGCATGCATCCAAGGTCTCCCTTTTTGAAACTCATACCGAAATCTCCCCTCCTGAGGTAACATAAAATAGAGAATAACCCCTGTAATAACAAATATAGATGTTAAATAAATCGTGTGCCAGCTTTCTGATTCAAACCATTTTTTCTTATCGGGATTCATAATATTCGATTTACTCTCATTCAAACTATTTACTCACATTCAAAGCAGAATCCAATCTTAATTTGTATGTTTGGGATAATCAAAAGTAGTAAATTTTTAATGAGATACGGAATCTCCAATCTTAGTATCGTGGCAGTGCGGTCAGAACCGCGCGAGAAGAGCGAAATGTGCACCCAAATACTTTTTGGTGAGCACTATACCATATTAGAGGAAAGTGCCAGGTGGTGCCTGATAAAGCTGGCATTTGATGGTTACGAAGGATGGATTGACCGTAATATGGTCAACGAAATTGATGAAAGTAACTTTCTCGAATTAGGAGAAATCCCTAAAATTGTGACAACTGATGTTTTCAATATTGTTCAACCAACTGATGGTTACAGCAATTTTCTGATTGTAGCAGGTAGCTCATTGCCCTATTTTGATCCGGCTTCCAGAACATTCAAGATTGGAGAAGTCGTCTATAATATTCAGGGTAACAACATCGCAGTTTCGCCAAAGAATGTTCGCGAAGTAATCATTGAAAATGCCCTAAAATATTTTAATTCTCCCTATCTTTGGGGGGGAAGGTCCCCTTTCGGAATCGATTGTTCGGGGTTTTCCCAAATATTGTATAAAATGGCCGGAGTGACTATTCCACGTGACGCCGGTCAGCAGGCGACTTTAGGGAGTAATCTAAGTTTTGTTGAGGAAGCTCACCCTGGCGATCTGGCATTTTTTGATAACGATGAGGGGACGATAATACATGTGGGAATTATTTGGGAAAAAAATAAAATCATCCACTCTTCAGGGAAAGTAAGGATCGACAATGTGGATCATTTTGGAATATATAATATTGATACAAAACGGTATACTCATCAGATGAGGCTGATGAGACGAATTATCAATGATTGACAATCAAAAATTGATTTTAATTGTCCTGCTTTTTTTGATGTTGAAATTAAATGATTGATTTTGGGATTTCTTATTTAACTACTTAAAATCTAACTCTATGGGACATCTTAATTTCGTTGGTTACATTGCTGCAATATTGATTGTGGTTTATATTATTTGGAGAAACAGTAACAAAGAAAAAGAGGAAGAACATGAAAATGAGAATTGATGATTGATAAAGATTTAAAATACTGTTATGAATATCCACGTCTGGCCATGACTGTGGATGCCATTATTGTGGCTAAGAGAGATAACGCAGATTGGGTTTTACTTATTGAGCGAAAATTTGAACCATTTGTGGGATGGTGGGCCTTACCTGGTGGTTTTGTCGGTATGGGAGAGACTTTGAGTGAAGCTTGCCAGCGTGAGTTGGAGGAGGAGACTGGATTAAAAGAGATCGCATTAACGCAGTTTTTTACTTTCGATGCGATTGAGCGTGATCCCCGTCATCGTACCGTCTCAACGGTTTTTTATGGCAGCGTTACAGAGACTATACCTGTTCTTGGGGGCGATGATGCTGCCAAAGCGGAATGGTTCCCTATCTGTTCGTTACCCGAAATGGCCTTTGATCATGGCGAAATCATTCAGAAATTTGTTAACGAGAAGCTTTATCTGTATTAGTTTAATCTGATAACCTGGAAGGTTTATTTGCGCGAATCACAATTTGCGCGACCCGTCTGTTGATAATTTAATCAGGGCTACGGGAAACAAATGTTGTTTTCAGAAATCAACAATTACGCTGGCTTGTGCATAAATAACGCAATTTCGAAAAAGTTTCAATTCGCGTTGGCGTAAAGAATGCAAGGCAAATCTATTTTCCATTTGAACTTGCGTTAATAACGCAAGACCAAAATCTCCCGGAGGTTTGCTTAAATTTAGTATTCAATCCCATGTATAACCGGGAACTCGGGCAAATGATATGGGCATTAAGATTTAAGGGCTGAATATTATGAAAACATTCAGCCCTTAAATCTTAAAACGAATTTATTGTTATTTGTTCTTGTAGACTAATGGTGGATGCGTCAGTGCATGGTAGATCAGCCATATTCCTGCCAGGATAAAAGGAATACTGAGAATCTGACCCATATTAAGCGGCATGCCTGCTTCGAATGCTTCCTGGTTTTCCTTGATAAATTCGATTAAAAATCGGGTAAGGAAAATCCCGATAAAGAAGACGCCCGTGAGAAAACCGGTCCGGTCTTTAAGATCTTTTGTCTTATAGTAAAAATACATAAGTAAGCCAAAAGAGATTAAATAGCAGAGTGTTTCGTAGATCATTGTGGGATGTTTGGGAATCGTTTCATGGTTTCGTTCGAAAATAAATCCCCAGGGCAGATTGGTGGCAACACCATAAATCTCTGAATTAAACAGATTTCCGGTACGGATCATGGCGCCTACGAGTGCAATAGGGACAATGAGTCGGTCTAACGTCCATAAAATTGGACGTTTAGTTACCCGTTTGGAGTACAACCAGACTGCCAGAATAATTCCGAAAGCGCCGCCATGACTGGCAAGCCCTTGAAATCCTACAAATTTATACCCAGTATCACCTTTGGCAATGGGTAGAAATATCTCAATTAAATGGTTGGAATAATATTCCCATCCATAAAAGATGACATGTCCTAACCGGGCGCCAACAATGGTTGCAATGATAACATAAACAAAAAGAGACTCTACCCATTCAGGATTCGATCCTTCGGAAATAAACATGCGTGTCAGAATATAAAAACCTAGGAGAAAGCCCATTGCAAACATCAGTCCATACCAGCGTACTGATATCACACCGAGGCTAAAAAGCTCAGGGTTTGCATTCCAGTGTATGGCTAAAAGTGTACTCATATTGAATTATTTTCAATTTCTAATTTAGGAATCCTTTTTAATCAACCAATCCGTGACCGTGACAGTTTTTAAATTTCTTTCCGCTACCGCAGGGACATGGCTCATTACGACCCACTTTAGGAGTTACCCTGACCTGTTGAACATGTTTTTCTTCTGGTTGTTTTCCCGATGATGCCCCTGATGCGTCACTCTTCTCCTCGCGATACTTCGAACGGTCGTGATTGTGCCTGGCCACTGGCGCTTCACGTACCTCATCCGCATCGTTTATCGGAATCTGTCCCTTCATAAGGGTAGAAACAACTCCTTTGTTAATCCGCTCCATCATCGCCTTAAACAGATTAAATGATTCAAGTTTATAGATTAACAACGGGTCTTTCTGCTCATAGGAGGCATTTTGAACCGAAGTTCGGAGTTCATCGAGTTCGCGAAGATTCTCTTTCCAGTGATCGTCAATTGTAGCGAGGATGACCTGTTTTTCATATGATTTGACCAGATCCTGTCCCTGGGTTTTATAGGCCTTTTCAAGATTGGTTACAATATTGAACAACCTTAATCCATCAGTAATTGGAACTACAATGTTGGTATAAATATGTGATTTGGTCTCATAAACATTTTTAATGACCGGCCATGCCTGTTTGGAGATGGCCTGCGAGCGCCGTGTGAAATTCCCGATAGCAGCATGATAAATTTTATCACTGACCTCATCGGGTTTCATCTGAACCAACTCATTGTCATTGATGGGAGCGTCGAGTGATAAAGAACGAATAAGATCGAGTCTGAAATCTTCGAATCCCTCCTTGCCATTTTGTTGGTGTTCTGCGGTGATCGTGTCGCTCATATCGAAAATCATATTGAGAATATCGACATCGATACGTTCACCAAACAGTGCATGACGCCTTTTTTTATAGATGACCTCACGCTGTGAGTTCATCACATCATCGTATTCGAGCAAACGTTTACGAATCCCGAAGTTATTCTCTTCAACTTTCTTTTGTGCCCGTTCGATCGATTTGGAGATCATTGAGTGTTGAATCACTTCTCCGTCTTTCAATCCGAGTTTATCCATGATCCGGACAATTCTGTCAGATGAAAAAAGCCTCATCAGATCATCCTCAAGCGATACAAAGAATTGTGAGGATCCGGGATCTCCCTGACGTCCTGAACGTCCGCGCAACTGACGGTCGACACGTCGTGACTCGTGTCTTTCGGTGCCAATGATGGCCAAACCACCTAAATCGCGTGTTTCGGGTGTCAGCTTTATGTCAGTACCACGACCGGCCATGTTGGTGGCAATGGTCACCATCCCCAGCTTACCAGCTTCTGCCACAATATCTGCCTCACGCTGATGGAGTTTGGCATTCAGTACCTGATGCTTTATTCCGCGCATTTGTAACATCCTGCTTAACAACTCGGAGATCTCCACAGAGGTGGTTCCGACTAGCATTGGCTGCCCCTTCTTATTGAGTTTTACGATCTCATCAATAATCGCGTTATATTTCTCTTTCTTGGTTTTGTAAACAAGATCTTCAAAATCTTTCCTGATCACCGGTTTATTGGTTGGGATTACGACAACCTCAAGCTTGTAGATGTCCCAGAGCTCACCAGCCTCTGTTTCAGCAGTTCCAGTCATCCCCGATAGTTTGTGGTACATCCTGAAATAATTCTGGAGCGTGATTGTTGCAAAAGTTTGGGTAGCATCCTCAATTTTAACACGCTCTTTGGCTTCGATGGCCTGGTGTAAACCGTCGGAGTAACGACGTCCCTCCATAATACGGCCGGTTTGTTCATCAACAATCTTGACTTTACCTTCGATCAAAACATATTCAACATCCTTTTCGAACATTGTATATGCTTTTAATAACTGATTTACAGTGTGAACACGTTCAGATTTGACGGCAAAATTCTGCAGAAGAAGATCTTTTGCTTCAAGCTGATCACTCTCTGACAGAGTTTTATTATTTTGGATATCAGCAATTTCAGCGCCAACATCGGGAAGTACAAAGAACCCGCTATCCTCATTATCCTTCGAAAGAATCTCTATCCCATTATCGGTCAATTCAATGGAATTAAGTTTTTCTTCTATCACGAAGAAGAGGGGATCAGTCGCCGCATACATGTTTTTATTGTTATCCTGCATGTAGTAGTTCTCGATCTTGAGCATTTTTGCTTTATTTCCCTCTTCACTTAAAAACCTGATTAACGGTTTATGTTTTGGAAGCCCCTTGTAAGCACGGAAAAGGGCAAGTGCACCCTCTTCTGATTCTTTGCTGTTGGATGACCCTATTTTCCTTTTGGCTTCAACAAGATATTGCCCAACAAGGTCACGCTGAGCTTTTACCAACCGCTCAACAGGTGCTTTAAGTTCATCAAATAGCTGATTCTCACCCTTTGGTACTGGTCCGGAAATAATCAATGGAGTACGCGCATCGTCGATCAATACCGAGTCAACCTCATCAACGATGGCATAATGGTGTTTGCGCTGAACCAGGTCGGCAGGACTAACTGCCATATTATCACGGAGGTAATCAAACCCAAACTCGTTATTTGTACCGAAGGTTATATCTGCCTCATAAGCTTTTCGCCTTTCGGTTGAATTGGGCTGATGTTTGTCGATGCAATCAACAGAAATTCCATGAAACTGGTAAATCGGCCCCATCCATTCAGAGTCACGTTTAGCCAAATAGTCGTTTACAGTAACGACATGGACACCACGGCCGGCAAGGGCATTCAAAAATACAGGCAACGTTGCAACAAGAGTTTTTCCTTCACCAGTACCCATTTCAGAGATCTTTCCGCTATGGAGGACAATACCACCTATCAACTGCACATCATAGTGCAACATATTCCACTTTTGAACCGAACCTCCCGCGATCCATTCATTTTTATAGATTGCTTTATCTTCATCGATTTCGACGAAATCTTTGGTTATCGAAAGATCACGGTCAAAATCAGTTGCAGTTACAACAATTGTTTCGTTCTCCATAAACCTACGCGCAGTATCCTTCACAATGGAAAATGCAACCGGAAGTACCTCATTCAGAATTTCTTCTATTTTCTTTAGAATGATCTCCTCCAACTTATCCACACGATCGTAAATCTTTTCACCTTCTTCGAGCGGAAGTTCACCACTTTCGGCTTGCTCTTTAAGCATAGAGATTTCATCCTCTTCTGCTTTAATATATTCACGGATCTTAGTCCGAAGAAGTGCAGCTTCAGCTCTTAACTCGTCGTTAGTCAGGCTTGGAAACCGGAGATACTCCTCTTTTATTTTCAGTAGTAAAGGTGTTACCTCTTTAATATCTCTTTGCGATTTGTTCCCAAAAAAGCTTGAAAGTACCGTATTAAAAAATGACATTACTTTTTCTTGTATAATTAGTAACTAAAAAAACTTCAGCTACAAAGGTAACTCAAAAGTTGTAAGTACCGAAATCTATTTGAATATTGGTTTATGAATATTGCCAAATAGAAAATCGCAGACAATTCAATAATAAATAGAGTCGTGGAGGGAATAAGGTTGGATATCGATTGATCCCCGATCCAACCTGGCCATTTTTTTTCAATAAAAAGCTGAAAAATATTTATAAAATACATTGCATTACTAGGTAATTTTTTATAAGTTTGACCCATTAAGAATATTGCTAATGGACACGTATTTCATTTCCAGGTGGAAATCTCAGATTAAGAAAGGATTATTGGAATATATCATCATGTTAATTCTGAAATCGAAACCTTATTATGGTTATGAGCTGATTGCCGACATTAACCGTTTGGCCGGAATGGAGATCGCAGAGGGGACTATATATCCGCTATTGAACCGGCTTAAGAAAGAGAATTTATTAAAATCAGAATGGATAGAAATGGAGGTTGGAATTCCCCGGAAATATTATCAGTTAACAGATGAGGGGAAAACCCAGCTTGATGTAATGCAAGAATATATTGAATCACTAAATCAGTCAATCACGAAGTTGATTAATGTAAAGGAATAATCATAAGCTGATCTGCCATGAGCACTGTAAAGGAAAAATACATCTTAGCCCTGGACCTTGGGACATCGGTTGCGAGCGCAATTATTTTTAACCACGATGGCGCAATTTATTCAGAAGCTTCTAAAGAATTTGAACAATCATTTCCCAGGCCGGGATGGATTGAGCAGGATGCTGATGAACTGTGGTTTTCTATTGCTTCTGTTGCTGATGAAGCCATTTCTAAAGGTGGGCTTAACGGTGAGGATATTGCCGGAATTGGAATCACTAACCAACGTGAAACGACCATTCTTTGGAACAAAGTAACTGGTAAACCAATTGCTAACGCCATTGTTTGGCAGGATCGCCGAACTTCGCAAATCTGTGACCAGCTCCGGGAAAAAGGTTTGGAAATTACTGTCAAAGAGAAAACTGGTTTGCAGATTGATGCTTATTTTTCAGCGACCAAAATCATGTGGCTTCTCGACAACATAAAAGGGGCGAGAGAACTGGCAAACCAGGGAAAACTTGCATTTGGAACCGTTGATTCATGGGTGGTCTGGAAATTTACAAAAGGTGCCTGCCATATCATCGATGTGTCGAATGCCAGTCGTACGATGCTGTTTAATATCAAGACTTTGCAATGGGATAAAGAGTTGCTTGACATCTTGAATATTCCTGAAAATATAATGCCGGAAGTGCGATCCTCAAGCGAAGTGTATGCTTACACTCATCCCGCTATTCTCGGTCATGCCATCCCTTTGGCTGCGGTTATCGGTGACCAGCAGGCCGCCCTGTTCGGACAACAATGTTTCGAAAAGGGGATGATTAAAAACACCTATAATACCGGTTGTTTTATTCTGATGAATACCGGAAATCAACCGGTTTATTCAAGCCATAAATTAATCACAACAATTGCCTGGCAAATAGGGAACGAAGTCACTTATGCGTTGGAAGGTAGTGTATTCAATGGAAATACGGTTATTCAATGGCTTCGGGATGGATTAGGCCTGATTGATTCCTTGGATGAAATTGAAGGATTGGCCATGTCGGAACCAGATAGCGGAGGGGTGTTTATCGTACCGTCATTTACCGGACTTGGTGCGCCCTATTGGGATCAGTATGCCAGGGGAACCTTTTTTGGATTGAATATGGGAACAACCTCAGGACATATCGCGCGTGCCACCCTCGAAGCTATAGCTATGTGTTGCGCTGATGTAATCAGAGCAATGGAAGCCGATACGGGCATTGCTATTCCTGAAGTTCGCGTGGGTGGAACAATTTTAAATGATACAATGCTTCAGTTTCAATCAGACATTTTGAACGTTCCTGTCATTCAGCCCATACGCACGGAAATGCCATCTGTAGGTGCTGCCTACCTTGCCGGACTGGCAGTCGGATTCTGGAATAACAAGGAGGAGTTAAAGGCTCAGCATAAGATTGCCAAGGTTTTCAATGCCAAAATGGAGAAGGGGAAAGTGGAATATTTTACAAAATACTGGAATAAAGCTATTGAGAAATCATTTAACTGGATTGATCCGAAGGATTAAAAAATAAATATTGGCAGATATAAATGTATCTGCCAATATTTTAATTCATATACATCGTATTACAATGTATTATTAATATGATAATACATACCATTAGCGCAATACATCCTATAATAATATCATTAAATCAAACAGCAATGCAGAGGGAAAAAATGATTCAGGAGCTTGAGAACCAAAACGACGCATGGGACTTGGTGATCATTGGCGGAGGCGCCACCGGGATTGGCGCTGCAATCGAAGCGAGAAGCAGAGGATTGAGAGCCTTGCTTGTTGAACAATTCGATTTTTCGAAAGGAACTTCAAGCCGAAGCACCAAGCTGGTACACGGCGGTGTCCGTTATCTGGCCCAGGGGAACCTTTCTTTGGTGAGGGAGGCCTTAAGGGAGCGTGGACGTATGAAAAAGAATGCACCACATCTGGTTAAAGATCAATCGTTCATCATTCCGAATTATACCTGGTGGGGAGTCCCATTTTACACACTTGGACTTGTACTTTACGATTTGCTTTCTGGTCCGTTGAGCCTCGGGAAGTCAAGACCGTTTTCAAAAGCCAGAACGTTAAGGAAAATCCCGACACTTATCACTAAAAATCTCTACGGAGGGGTGATTTATCACGATGGCCAATTTGATGATTCGAGAATGGCAATTAACATGGTTCAGACTTTCATTGAAATTGGTGGCGTTGCCATAAACTATTTGAAAGCTTCCAGCCTTATAAAAATTAATGGACGGGTTTGCGGGGTAGTTGCAAATGACCTTGAAAGCGGTAAGAGTTATCAGATAAGTTGCAAAGCTGTTTTGAATGCCACTGGCGTTTTTGTGGATGATATTCGAAAGATGGATGATCCGGAAGCCCGTGAGATGGTCCGTGTAAGCCAGGGGGTCCATCTGGTAATTGATCGTGAATTTGTTCCAGGCGATTATGCAATTATGATTCCCAAAACGAGCGATGGTCGTGTCCTTTTTGCTGTTCCATGGCACAATAAAGTTGTCATGGGTACAACCGATATCCGAAAGCAATCAGCTGAAATAGAGCCAATAGCTCTTGATGAAGAGATAGATTTTATTCTTGAAACTGCCGGGAGATTTCTTGCAATACCACCCAAACGATCGGATGTAAGAAGTGTATTTGCGGGTTTACGACCGCTGGCGGCGCCTAAAGAGGAAGGGAAAAATACTAAAGAAATATCCCGGGGACATATTATCAAGGTTTCAGATTCTGGTTTGGTGACAATTACAGGCGGCAAATGGACAACGTACCGTCAGATGGCGCAGGATGTCATTGATGTTTTGGATAGGAATTTCGATCTTGATATAAAAGAATCGCAAACAAACCACTGTAAAATACATGGTTATAAGGAGAATGTCGACTTAAATAACCCTTTCTACTATTATGGTACCGATGAAGAAAAAATGCTTTCACTTGTCGGTGAAGATCTTGAAATGGGTGAATTCCTCAGTGAAGATCTGGGCATTATAAAGGCGCAGATTGTTTGGGGTGTCCGGGAGGAGATGGCCCGTACTATTGAAGATTTTTTAGCCCGCAGAACCCGGGCATTGTTCCTGAATGCGCGTGAAAGTTTACGGGTTGCTCCAATCGTGGCTGAAATTATGGCCCGTGAATTAAACAGGAATGCCGCATGGATCGATAATCAGCTTGCTGAATTTACGGCTGTGGCCAAAAACTACATTCTATAATTGGATAGATATGATTATTGAAAATTATTTTATGGTATTAAGGGTTGCTAAAAATTACTAAAACTATTTTTAAAGTTTTTAATTACGTAAATAATTTTCTAATATTACGACTAATAAAATACATTTAAATTAGCTGAATTTTACAAACCAGATTTAGCTTAACTAACAATCAACATCAATGTCGAACAAACTTATTTTGGCTCTCGACCAGGGAACAACAAGTTCGAGGTCGATTCTATTTGATAAATCGGGACAAATTGTATCCTCCAACCAGGAGGAATTTGAACAGATTTATCCACAACCCGGGTGGGTTGAACACAATCCGGAAGAAATTTGGAATTCACAATTGAACACAGCGCTCGCCGTACTTCAACAAAACATTGAAGCAGAAATTGTTGGAATCGGAATAACTAATCAGCGTGAAACTACTGTAATTTGGGACAGGGAAACTGGTGTACCAATTTACAATGCAATTGTTTGGCAGGACCGAAGGACTTCAAAATATTGCGATGAGCTGAAAACCTCAGGATGGGCTGAAAGTATTCAAGGCAAAACCGGTTTGATTATTGATTCCTATTTTTCAGCAACAAAAATCCGCTGGATTCTGAAAAATGTAGAAGGTGCCAGAGAAAAGGCAGAGGCAGGTAAACTAGCATTTGGAACGATTGACAGTTGGCTGATCTGGAATTTGACCAACGGGGAACGGCATGTGACCGATGTAAGCAATGCCAGTCGGACCATGATCTATAATATCCATACGCTTTCATGGGATGAAGAATTGCTTAGTCTGTTTGGAATCCCCAAAGAGATACTACCCGAAGTAAAATCTTCATCCGAAATATATGGGTATACCGCAAAAAAATTGTTTGGAGTGGAGATTCCCATTGCCGGTGTTGCTGGTGACCAGCAGGCTGCAGCATTTGGTCAGATGTGCGTTGACGTAGGCAGTGTTAAAAATACCTATGGTACAGGATGTTTCATGCTTTGTAACACCGGGAGTGAAGCAGTGAAATCGAATAACAACTTAATTACAACGATTGCCTGGCAAATTAACGGGAAAACCACCTACGCACTCGAAGGTAGTATTTTTGTGGGGGGTGCAATTGTACAGTGGTTACGGGACGAAATTGGTTTAATTTCGAAATCATCCGACATCGAAGAGCTCGCAAGCCGTGTGCCTGACAATGGGGGAGTATATCTGGTACCTGCCCTTACCGGTTTAGGGGCGCCTCACTGGAATCAATATGCGCGTGGAACAATTATAGGCTTAACGCGTGGATCAAATGCCAGTCACATTGCAAGGGCAGCACTCGAAAGCATTGCATTCCAAACCTGTGATGTTTTGAAATCGATGGAAGCTGATCTCGGTTCATCCATCAAAGAGCTAAGGGTCGACGGCGGAGCAGTTGTGAATGATCTGCTGATGCAGTTCCAGGCAGATGTTCTGGGTGCGCCTGTTTATCGTCCAAAAGTCATGGAAACAACCGCACTTGGCGCTGCATATTTGACTGGGCTGGCAGTTGGATTCTGGCAAAATATTGAAGAAATAAAAACACAATGGTCTGTAGACCGCTGTTTTAATCGGACTATGGAACCTGAAAAAGTACAGAAACTTATGATCAAATGGAGTAAGGCACTCGAACGTTCAATGAACTGGGAAGAATAAGGAATATACTAAACTACTTTAAAAACAAATCTA
Organism: Prolixibacteraceae bacterium; assembly: GCA_963677935.2. Classification (GTDB taxonomy): domain Bacteria; phylum Bacteroidota; class Bacteroidia; order Bacteroidales; family Prolixibacteraceae; genus JAAFHB01. Next base: position 369,452 of record CAXXEH010000003.1, read on the forward strand.
TGAGTGAATTTTCTGGTGAATTTATCGGCACCATGATTTTGATTCTATTGGGAAACGGCGTGGTGGCAAATGTTGTCCTAAATGGGACAAAAGGGAATAACGGTGGTTGGATCGTTATCACACTCGGATGGGGTCTTGCTGTATTTATGGGTGTAACAATCGCCGGTCCTTTTTCAGGGGCACATCTTAATCCGGCGGTTACAATCGGTCTTGCTTTAGCCGGTAAGTTCCCGTTAGCAAAAGTTGGAACATTTATTTTCGCACAGTTTTTGGGTGCAGCAATGGGTGCATTTCTTGTCTGGTTGTTTTACAGGCACCATTACGAACAGACAGATGATCAGGAAACCATTCTGGCAACCTTTGGTACTATCCCTGCAATCCGGAAATATCCAAATAATTTCTTTAGTGAAATGGTTGGAACATTTGTTCTTGTTTTCGTCGTTTTATATATTGAAGGTGCAAATATTGCATGCAGTACGTTACCTGAGGTCAAGATTGGATTGGGAACCCTTGGTGCTTTGCCGGTGGCCCTTTTAGTTACCTCGATTGGATTGTCACTGGGAGGTACTACCGGTTATGCGATTAATCCAGCACGGGACTTGTCACCCCGTCTGATGCATGCAATCCTCCCAATCAAAAATAAAGGGAAAAGCGACTGGAAATATTCGATAATCCCCTTGGTTGGACCGCTTTCAGGAGCCGCAGTGGCGGCATTCTTGTATATATTTTTAAAGTAGACAATTTTAAACTATAGTTATTTAGAGCATTACGCGTTAAATCATTAAAACGCAATCATCCCCTAATAAAATAGTAGGATTTCCTACTGTTTTATTAGGGGATGTTAGCAAAAAAAACAATTCAATGAAGAAGTCAGGCCTTTGCCGGGAAAGGATTAACATATACACGGGTCTGCATTTCGCGATCCATCATCAGTAAACCCTGTCCTTCACCTTTGATTAATTTAAGATTATTCAATATTTGATCGACATTTGCTTCTTCTTCAACCTGTTCATCGACAAACCACTGCAAAAAACTTTTGGTGGCATGGTCACTTTCCTGAATCGAAATATCCATCAGCTTATTAATCATGCCTGTTACCAACTGTTCATGTTCCAGTGTTTTTTCGAAAACATCGACGATTCCCGAAAAATCAACCTGTACTTCAGCAATTGGTGATAAGGTAACTCTGCCTCCCCGCTCATTTACATAGTCAAAAAAGCGGGTTGCATGGGCCAGTTCTTCCTGATACTGGACGCGCATCCAGTTGGCATATCCGGCAAGACCTACAGATAAAAAGTAGGACGACATTGACAGGTAAATATAGGCTGAGTGAAATTCAGCATTGATTTGCTCATTCAGGGCATTTTCCAGTGTTTTTTTTATCATAACAAAACGATTTAGATTATAAACTGCTAAGATACTCCATCTTAATGGAATTATTCGGGAAATTCCCCCGAATTAATTCCCCATTCTCTCATTGATCAGTTTGGTCAATTCAGCCATAAACTGCTCAGTTGTCAGATAATGTTCCGGTTTCAGGTTCTCACCATAAATCGAGAGGGCGAGATCCTTTGTCATTTTTCCTGATTCAACAGTGTCGATACAAACAGTTTCAAGTAAGTGTGAAAAATCGACTAACGGTTGGTTATTATCTAATTTCCCTCTGAATGCAAGTCCTCTGGTCCATGCATAGATCGAAGCAATAGGATTGGTTGAGGTTGAACGCCCCTTCTGATACTCCCTGTAATGACGGGTTACAGTACCGTGAGCGGCTTCGGCTTCCATGGTACCACCGTCGGGTGTCATTAATACAGAGGTCATCAATCCAAGTGATCCAAATCCCTGAGCTACAGTATCCGATTGGACATCGCCATCATAATTTTTGCAAGCCCAGATAAAATTCCCATTCCATTTCAAGGCCGAGGCAACCATATCGTCAATTAGCCGATGTTCATAGATGATTCCTGCTTCTTTAAATTGATCCTTGTAGTCGTGGATGAAAATTTCTTCGAAAATATCTTTAAAGAAGCCATCGTATTTTTTTAGGATGGTGTTTTTCGTTGAGAGATAGAGCGGCCATTTTTTGACAAGGGCCATCTTGAAGCAACTATGTGCAAACCCACGGATTGAGGCTTCTGTATTGTACATCGAGAGTGCTACACCGGCACCAGAAAAGTGATATACATCATGTACTTCGGCGCCAGTCCCATCATCGGGAGTAAAAGTCATTGTAAGTTTACCAGGTCGGTCAACAACGATGTCGGTGGCCCTGTATTGATCTCCGAAGGCATGACGACCAATCACAATTGGGGCAGTCCATTGGGGTATGAGTCTCGGTACATTCTGTACAACAATAGGTTCGCGGAATATTGTTCCATCAAGGATGTTCCGGATGGTGCCATTTGGAGACTTGTACATTTTTTTCAGACCAAATTCAGTCATACGTGCTTCATCAGGGGTAATGGTGGCACATTTTATACCTACATTGTACTTTTTGATGGCGTAGGCCGCATCGACAGTAACCTGATCATCAGTTGCATCACGGTGCTCTATCCCCAGGTCATAATACTTAATGTCAATATCGAGAAATGGGAGAATCAGTTCTTCTCTGATCATTTTCCAAATGATACGGGTCATTTCATCACCGTCCAGCTCCACTACGGGATTCAGTACTTTAATTTTTTGCATTGAAACGATTTTATTTTAGTAATTATTTTTTATCAACAAATATCATATTGACAATGTTTAACCGCCAAATTTTTGGAAATTAGTGCAAAAATAGTCACTGGAATTTAAAAATGCTCAAAATCGAGGCCAAATTTTGATTTCAGGTCAGAAAGCGCCGGATATTTCTCTACTAATGAGTTCCATCTTTCAGCATCAGTGTAAGGAATATTGGGTTGTTGACCGGCATCGACAGAAACTTTAAATTGAATTTCTATTGCATCATTTTTAAAATGTCGGCGTAAAAAACCGAGCAATTTAGGTTTAAAATCGTTTGTAATCCGGTTATGTTGCAGTTCTGTATCGAGTTCATATTCAATTAGCCAGTTTTCGGTCAGAAAAGGTTCACGAGCACTCAATGCCGATTTTATTTGCGGAGCATCGATTAAACCTACGAAATTCTTCCATTCCTCAAGTAATTCATTCTGGGAGAATGGGTGGTCTTTTTTAATTGGGGCATCCTGATTAAGGTCATTTTTGTCAACTTTACCTGTTTCACTGGTCTTTGGTTCATCCCTTAATGCATCCATAATGGAGGGTGTTGAGAAAACTCCGCGAGAGTTAATCCTGCGAGGTGCAGATGGTGCCACGGCAGGTTCGGAGGCAGCCGGTTTGGGAGGGGCAATATTTCTTTCAGAAATTACCGTACTTACGTGACTTGTGCTTTTATTCTTATCGATACCTGAAAAAATCGGTAACAGTGATAATGTAGCTATGGCATCGTCAATTGTTTTTTTTTTAGCAGCTCTTCAAGCTGGTCGATCCTTACCAGGGTTAATTCAACTAAAAAACGTTGGTTTGATGACGATTTGTATTGGATATCACAGTCAGAAGCTAATTGCAGTGCCCCTATCAGGAAATTGACAGAGCAGGAAGCACCTTGTTTTTTATATCTTTCGCGAATCTCACCTCCAACTTCCAAAAGTTGGACTGTTACCGCATCTTTGCAGATTAAAAGATCGCGGAAATGCTGACCCAGCCCCATAATGAAATGATGTGCATTGAATCCCTTGTCCAATATCTCACTGAATATCATTAATGTACCTGGAATATCCCCTTTCTGAAAGCAATCTGTTAATTTGAAATAGTAGTCGTAATCAAGTACATTCAAATTGGCGATGGTATCCTTATAAGTCACATTGGCGCCACAGAAACTGACCACCTGGTCGAAAATCGAAAGTGCATCCCGCATAGCGCCATCGGCTTTTTGAGCAATTACATTCAGTGCTTCCGGCTCAACATTAATATTTTCTTTCTGAGCAACTTCAAGCAGATGTTTTTCAATATCAGGGATGGTAATCCTGTTAAAATCGTAGATCTGACAACGTGATAAAATGGTTGGTAAAATTTTATGTTTTTCGGTGGTTGCAAGAATAAAAATGGCATGTGGAGGTGGTTCTTCCAACGTTTTTAAGAATGCATTGAAAGCAGACTGCGATAACATGTGTACCTCATCGATGATATAGACGCTATATTTTCCAATCTGAGGCGGAATTCTTACCTTATCAACCAGTGAACGGATATCATCAACTGAATTGTTTGAGGCGGCATCGAGCTCATGAATATTGTAGGAACGGTTTTCGGTGAAAGATAAACACGATTCGCACTGATTGCACGGTTCAGTATGGCTGTCGAGATTCAAACAGTTGATGGTTTTGGCAAAAATTCGGGCTGAAGTTGTTTTGCCCACACCCCGGGGACCACAAAAAAGATAGGCATGTGCTAGATGATTACTTCGTATGGCATTTTTCAATGTAGAAGTAATCGAGGGCTGACCCACGACAGAGGTAAAAGTATCGGGGCGATATTTTCGGGCTGAGACAATATAATTCTCCATAAACTTTTCAGCGTATTTGGAAGCCAAAGATATTATTTTTTAAAACCTTGTCAACCCTGTTCGGAAAGAAGTTATCAACGATAAATATTCTGATTTAACTCAATATAAATTCCAGGTGTTATTTAGTGCCGGCAGAACCTTTCGGAATCATAGCTGTTATAATCCGTAAAGGAGTATTATTTAAAACATTAAAACAGTATAAGATGAAAAAAGTAATTTTAATAAGTTTCCTGATGATTCTGGGGTCAGGGGCATTTGCCAGGTATAAAACACTTTACGATTTTAAAGTCACCACCCTTGATGGCAAGCCATTCAAAATGGCTGCATTGAAGGGGAAAAAGGTTCTGGTTGTCAACACTGCTTCCAAATGTGGTTTAACGCCTCAGTATGCCATGCTTCAAAAACTATATGAAACTTATAAGGATCGCAATTTTGTCATTATCGGGTTTCCGGCCAATAATTTCGCCGGACAGGAACCAGGAACAAATGCCGAAATTAAGGAGTTTTGCACGCTGAATTATGGTGTTGCCTTCCCGATGATGTCGAAAATTTCGGTGAAGGGAGATGATATTCATCCTTTGTATAAGTGGTTAACATCAAAATCGTTGAATGGAGTAGTTGATGCTGAGGTGCAATGGAATTTCCAAAAATTTATGATCAACGAAAAAGGCAATGTGGTTGACTTTGCCTCCCCTAAAGAAAAACCTGATACAGAAAAAATTATTAATTGGATTGAAGGGAAAAGCCAAGCCAACTGATTTTATTATATCAAAATTTGTATTCGTGATGGCAATGGAATCGGGAGTCATATATTGATCTGCTCCGGTCTTTGATTTTGTAAATGTCAAAAAAATAGCTTATCTTGCATTGAACTTTTTTATCCTTAAAACACTGCTGATATGCGATTATTAGGAAATGTGATCTGGTTGATTTGTGGCGGACTACTGACCTGTCTTGGTTATTTATGGGGTGGGTTTTTATTGTGTCTGACCATTTTAGGTATTCCCTGGGGATTTCAGGTGATGAAGATTGGTATTGCTCATTTGGCCCCCTTCGGTCGAAAGGTCGTTCCAACGGGGGGATCAATACCTGTGATCTCATTTGTCCTGAATCTGATCTGGATGATTTTTGCTGGAATCTGGATTGCCCTGGTTGAGCTTGCATTCGGAATATTGCTTTGCATTACAATTATAGGAATTCCATTTGGCCTGCAACATTTTAAGTTAATGCGACTTGCTATTTATCCGTTTGGTTACGACTTAAGATAAATGGGAAATACACCATTTTTCATAATTTTAGGTTAAAGAATAATTGTCTGAATATGACAATTATTCTTTAACGTAGGATAGTTCAACAGGAAGTGTCAGGGAAAATGTACTTCCCTGGCCCGGTTCTGACTCTACACTTAATTCACCCTTAAGAATCTTGGCAATCTTTTTCGAAATGGCCAATCCGATTCCGATTCCTCCATAAACCCTGGTATATGAATCATCGCCCTGCCTGAAGTAATCAAAAATCACACTTTGCTTCTCGCGTGGAATGCCGATTCCGGTGTCTTTTACGTAAAACATTAAATTTGATTGTTTTTCGATTTTAAAACCAAATTCAATCGTACCATCGTGGGTGAATTTAACTGCATTTTTAAACAGATTGGTTAGTACCTGATTGATTTTGCTTCTGTCGGCTGTAACAAAACTGGACAGCCAATGGGCTTCTGGTCTGAATATTAGTTGAATACGTTCGTGTTTGGTCGAAGTTCTGAGAATGTGATCGAAAGAGGCTTTGTTCTCCATGAAGTGGTCCATTAGGCTAAATGTCTGCTTACTGAGCTTGATTTTTGTCTGTTCCACAAGTGCCAGGTCAAAAACCCCTTCGATAATCGAGAGCAGACTCTGTCCGCTGGATTGAATACTTGAAGCAAAACTGACATTATCCTCTGGAGATACACCCGACATAATCAGTTCGCTAAAACCAAGAATATGTGTGAGTGGAGTGCGTAACTCATGATTCATCATGGCCAGAAATGCCGATTTCAGCTGATTACTCTCTTCTGCTTTTATCAAAGCCGATTGTAATTCACCTTCAGATCGCTTTTGAAGGATAAATAAACTAATCTGGTGTGAAATGAACTCGAGCATTTCAAGATCTTTGACACTAAAGGCGTTGGGGTTATCGTAGCTTTGAACTACAAAAGCCCCGAAAATCCGTTCATCCTGGTGTAGCGGGACACCAAGCCATAATTTTGCCGGAGTTCCGAAAACCTCAATGGTTCCATTTTCTGCCAGATCGGTTAACTCTTTTTCAGAGAGGAGTAGAGCTTTCTTCTGATTGATTAAATATCCAGTAAGCGATCGGGTAGCCGGCCAGGATAGGGGGATGTCCGACGGATTGTCGGAATAAGGTGAATGAAGTAAGCCTGTTGTTTCTTCGTATAAGGCTACATAAAAATGGCTGGTATCCAGTAATTTACCTAATTGGTATCTGATAATCTCAACAAGTTCTTCCAGATTTTGGGTGGTGAGGACAGCGGTTGAAATGTCATATAATACCTTTTGAACCTGCTCAATATGTTTCTTTTCAGTGATGTCGGATATAAACCCCTCTAGGTACATAAAACTACCTTCTTCATTAAAAACGTCTCTTCCCCGCTCCCAGACCCATCGGATTTCACCATTTTTTGTGATAATCGGATATTCTTCCTCCTGTGGTGCACCTGGTCCGGGTGTATTTTGATATTGTTCCCAGATATATTCCCTGAAATCTGGATGGATAATTTCTCCAAACGTAATGTTTTTCAACTCCATGATGTCTCTAATCGAATACCCTGTAATTGTTGAGAATCCTTCACTGAGATATTCCATGGTCCACGCTTTGTCATTTTTACATCGGTATACAAAACCGGGAAGGTTGCTGATTAGATTTTTAAGATTCCGCTCACTTCGCTCCAATTTTTTTTCTGCCAGTTTCCGTTCCGAAATATCAACCAGTGTCCCCCTCATACCGGTTATTAGTTCATCTTTTTTTACTGGCAATACCGAGGCTAATACCGGAAAGTAAGTTCCATCTCTCCTTTTTGCATTGTATTCACCCGTGGTATGTAAATTCTGTGTCAGTATCTGTGAAAACCGCTCCTTTGCCCTAGGTCGTTCACTCTCCAGGATAAACTCCATAATGTTCATTCCTTCAAGAACCTCTTCATCGGTGTAACCCAGCCAATCCATAGCGGTTTTATTTGCGAAGGTCAGGTTTCCTTCAAGATCAGATTCAAAGACACTAACAGGAAGTGAATTGGCCAATTCACGGTATTTTTCTTCACTACTTATCAATTTTTTTTCAGAGTTCTTGCGTTCCGTCACATCACGGAAAATTCCAAATGTACCTGTAATTTTCCCCTCTGTGTTGGTTTGTGGTGTTGCTGTAACCAACAAATGACGGTGTTCTCCGGTTGAAGTTATTATTTCTATTTCATAGCTGCTTTTCTCCAATTGTGCTCTTCTGGCAGTTTCCTCCTTAATTTTCTGTATCTGATCAGGTGCAAGAAAATCATGCAAATCCCTGTTAACCAAGGCTCCGTTTGGCACTCCAAACATTTGGTCAGCTGCTGGATTGGCAAACACAAAGATCTCATTCAGATCAACTGTTGCTACACCTTCACCTTGATTTTCAATTATTAAACGATAATTCTCTTCGCTCTTCAGTAATGCTTCCTCGGTCTTTTTTCGGTCTGTAATATCCTGAATGACACCAAATAAAACCCTGTTTGACCGATCATACTGGGCAATCGAGTGAATATCAATTATTCGTCCTGTTATATTTTGTCTGATCTTAAATTCAAGGTCATAAGGGATATTGTTTTGGATTAACTGCAAAAGTGCATTATCCAGCGTACTGCGATATTCTGGTAGTGCAATACCCTTTATTTCGTGATGGTTCCATTTCTCACCATCAATGCCATAGAGTTTTTGAGCTCCCTCGGAAGCAGAGATCGTTCCTGAGTCAAGATACAACTCCCAATTACCCGATTTGGAAACAGATTCACCTCTGATTAATCTTTCCTTACCCTGATTAAATAACGCTTCAGCTTTCTTTCTTTCTGTAATATCGGTAACGATTGTTGCGAACTGTCCTGGTTGGGGACAATAGGCTACTACATGATAGTGCCTTTCGAGTACATGGGAATAATCTTCGAATCTTATGGGGATAGATGTCAGAGCCACTTTCCCGTATTTTTCAATCCATGTTGGTTCTGTGTCTGGCATAACCTCCTTTACCGTCCTGTTAATTAAATCAGAAGCTGAAAACCCGGTAGTCTTCTCGAACGCCGGATTGACGTTTAAAAATCGGTAATCAACTGGTTTTCCATTATTATCGCAGATAATTTCATGAAGTGCAAAACCTTCCATCATCCCTGAAAAGAGTGAACTATACCGGATTTCACTCTCTTTTAATGCTATTTCCGTATATTTTCGTTCAGAAATGTCGATTAAATAACCTAAAATATGATCCAGTTTTCCAGTCTGACCAAAAATCCCGGTAATATTTTCAATACAGACGACTCTGCGACCATCTTTACGAATCCATTCACTCTCGATAACTTCAACATTCTTTTTTCTTTTAAGCCGGTTAACAATGGTGTTTCGCTCGTGTGGAGTACTGAAAAGTGAGGTAATATTTTGTTCACTAAGCTCAATCTCAGATTCAAAACCAAGCATCTTCATGAATTGTGAATTAAAGTCGATCAACTGACCCGCAGGGGATGTGCGATAATTTCCTGTAATATTGTTTTGAAAAAAACTGTGGAATTTTTTTTCAGTTTGGATCAACGCTTTTTCAGCAATGGTCTTTTCTTTCCTGATTGTTGATACGTTTAATTCGCTGGCAATTACCGGAATAAGCCTCCCGACCTGATCTTTAGTAATATAATCGTGTGCCCCTTTTTTCATTAAGGTAATTACATGTTCATCCGAAAGGTCATTTGATAGGATGATAATAGGAATTTCAAGTCCTTTTTCATGATAAACAGATAGTATGGCTAAAGCGTCAAACTGTGCAATGTTATTTTCAGCAAGAACCAGGTCCCATGTTCTATCCTGCATAGCCGCTGTCATCTGCTCACATGTTTCAACACGCAGATAATTTATAATATAACCCTCAAGTGCAAGCAGCTGGATAATTAACAGAGTATCACTTTGGGAACTTTCTACAAAAAGTATATTGAGGTTATTTTCCATTCATACTTATTTAATATTCTTGTAAGGTTACAGTGACAAATTAGTATTTGAGTTTCTCTCCTAATCTGCTGAGTAACATGTTTATTTCACTTTTAAGGGCAATCATTTTACGTTCCCTCGTTATGGCCAGTTCATAATATATCTCAAGTTCATTAAGCTTCCGTTTTAATTCCTTTTCGGTTTGTTTCCGTTCTGTGACATCCCTGAAAAACGACTGAAAGGTGCCATCGGGCATCATTCGGGATTTCATTTCAACAATAATAATTGCCCCATCTTTTCGGGTTAGTTCCCGCTCAGAATTTACTACCTCGCCGCTTCTTAATTTTTCGTATTGAAGGGGTTGAGCCGATAGAATTTCATCGGAAAAAAGATCTTTCATGTTCATTTTTAACAACTCTTCTCGTGAAAACCCGGTCTGTTCAATTGCAACAGAATTGACTATAAGGAAATCACCTTTTATATTTCCCTGAAAAAAAGCATCGGTTGCCAGTTCAAGCAACATCCGGTAACGAATCTCATTGGTTTTGACCACCTCCTGAGCCAGCTTTTGCTCTGTAATATCAACGGCAGAGATAAGGCATTGGTTTTTATTAGCTGAAATAATTCCTGTAAGTTGAACAATGACAGGAGCTTTCCCATTTCCGGACAAAGTCACCTCACAAATTTCCCTTAAATGACTTTTAAATACCCTGTCAAGAAAAATATTAAACAGTGGTTTTGTCTCATCTGAAATAAAAAAGCCAAATTGGTTATTCTTTAAATGAATCCGTTCTTTTCCAAGTAGTTGGGATGCGCAGAGATTAATCTCCATTATTTCACCCTCTCGCGAAAGTGTTAAATACCCGGATGGTGCAAAATCGTACAATTCAGTATATTTTTCCCTTGCAACTTCTGACTCAGCTTTCGCTTCGTTAAGTTCCTGGTTTTGCATTTGCAACTCAATCTGATGAACCTGAAGCTCGTGAATAAGAGCCTTTGTTTCTGCCTCTTTGAATTGCGAATCTTCTTGTAATGGTTTCTTTTTTAATAGATTTTCTGCCTTTCGACGTAATAAGACAGCTTTGTTTTCGTCAACTTTCTTCATCTCTATACAATTTTAATAATCAGATTCAAAGTCATCCATCTTCAATTACCCAACATTTGATTAATAGTAATAGATGATAAATGGTTACTTATTTTTCCTTATTTACAGGGAGTGTACACTCCAATATTTTATTGAATATATGCTTGATTTAATGGAGAAATGAATTCATTCTGCAGATGATTCAAGCGTGATTTTACTCTTCATTTAATGTCTGAAAAATATATTTCAAATAAATGATTAGCGTGATATTACTAATTCATTGAATAAAGATAGGAAATTTTCCTATACGATTTTTTATTATAGCGTAGTAGCTGATAAAATAAATCTTCAATTCCTTATGAACACCTAAAAACAAATTATTTATGTATCCAAAACTTCCTTAATTTTACAAAGTATATACAAAAAATGCAGATCGGGAAATGGAAGCAGATTTGATTACCATTGGTGACGAAATTCTTATAGGTCAGATTGTAGACACCAATTCAGCCTGGATGGCTCAGAAATTGAATGATAAGGGGATTAATATCAGACAGATAACAAGTGTGTCCGATCGGCCTGATCATATCATTGAGGCCCTGATCGAATCGGGTAGAAAAGCTTCGATTGTGTTGGTTACAGGAGGTCTTGGTCCCACAAAAGATGATCGTACAAAAGCGGTCCTTTGCAATTATTTTGGAACACGATTAATTGAAAATAAAGATGTTCTTGAGCATATAATGCAATTGCTTTCCGCTCGCTCTGTTGTGATTAACGTGCTCAATCGGGATCAGGCGCTCGTCCCTGCTTCAGCGACGGTTCTCCCTAATAAACTGGGAACGGCACCAGGCTTGTGGTTTGATCATGATGGGATCATCTTTGTCTTCATGCCTGGCGTTCCATTTGAGATGAAATATATTATGGAGAATGAAGTCATTCCACGCATCGAAAGATTATTCAAAACCCCTACCATTATTCACCGGACAGTTTTGACTTATGGCTTGCCTGAGTCGATGCTTGCTGAAAAAATTGCTGATTGGGAAGATAGCCTTCCTGATGAGATCAGCCTTGCTTACCTTCCAAGTCCGGAGTTTGTCAGATTACGTCTTTCGGCTCGTGGCAATGATAGGGTCAGCCTTCTGAAACAGCTTGAGGATAAAATCAAAAAACTTGAGGAGATCATTCCTGAAGCTATCTTTGGTTATGATGAAGATACAATGGCAGGTAGTATTGGTAAAATTCTAAAAGAAAAGGGATTAACTGTTGCCTTGGCAGAAAGTTGTACGGGTGGAAATATTGCCCGCTCCTTCACCATGAATCCTGGAAGTTCCGACTATTTTAAAGGTGGTATTGTCGCCTATTCAAATGAACTTAAAATTAAATTATTAGGAATAACGCCTGATATAATTTCAGAAAAGGGAGTTGTAAGTAAGGAGGTTGTCGAAGCGATGGCTGTTTCAGCGCGCCAAATTCTGAATGTAGATTATGCAATTGCAACATCAGGGATCGCCGGTCCGGGTGGCGGAACCCCTGCGAAACCTGTAGGGACAGTCTGGATTGCTGTTGCTGGTCCTGATGGTGTCGTTTCAAAAGTCTATAACTTCGCAAATAATCGCGAAAGGAATATTACCCGGTCGACTCAGACAGCACTGAACATGCTCAGACTTGAACTTCTGAAAAAAAAGTAAATTAAAAATCAATAAAATGAAAAAAGGATTAATCATTGCCGGAACAATCGTTGGTTTGCTGATCATTATCATGGTTGCAATACCTTATTTGTTTAGGGGTAAAATAGCTCAGAAAGTAAAGGTGGCAGCAAACGAAGCCGTAAATGCCAAAATTGATTTTTCGGATGTTGAATTATCGCTTTTCCGAAGTTTTCCCCAACTGAATATTTCCCTGAGAAATCTCTCTATAAGCGGAATTAATGAATTTGAGAATACAAAATTATTGACTGTGGAGGCCCTTTCCACCTCTGTGAATCTTTCCAGTTTATGGAAAAGTGATGGAATAAGCATCACTTCGATTAAGCTGAATCGTCCTTCTATCAATTTGGTTGTGAATAAAGCCGGAAAATCAAACTGGGATATTTCGAAGCCTGCTGCAGATAGCAAGGCGAAAGGGGAGGGGAAGAGTAAAACCGTCGATTTGGAGAAAATTGAGATCAGGGGTGCAACATTTGCTTATAGTGACGAGGCAACACCCATGCTTTTTTCCCTTCGTAATGGCACATTTGATGTTTCGGGCGCCTTAAAAGGGAGTAATAGTCAGCTTAATATTACAGGTCAGGCAGATAGTGTTAATTTTGAATACAATGGTTCGCGATACGTTTCAAATTTGAAAGTCGCCCTCAAAGGCGGAATACAATCCGATTTTGATAAAATGTCCTTCGCCTTGCTTCAAAATCAACTATTAATCAATAAACTACCGATAGAAACACAGGGGGCATTTGTGCTTGGTGAAAAAGATTACAACTTCGATTTAACCTTTAAATCACCCACCTCTGCCTTCGGCGATCTGCTTGGATTTATACCTGACCAATATCAAAAAAAGCTGAAGGGGGTAGAGACTAAAGGAGACATTGCTTTTGGCGGATTTGTAAAAGGGAGTTATTCGGCTACCACTCTGCCCGGTTTTGGGATAGATTTAAAAATTGCCGGGGGACGACTGAAGTATCCAAATCTTCCCAAAGAGATCGAAAAGATTGAAGTAACCGCAAGTATCCTTAAACCGCAGGGTGATCTTGACCTAACCAAAGTGGATGTCCAAAAGTTTGAGGCATCTGTTGCGGGAAATCCATTGACGGCAACGTTGTTTGTGGCAACACCTGTGAGCGATCCTCAGGTGAAAGGAAACCTGAAAGGGCGTATCGAATTTGCTTCACTGAAACAGGCTATTCCAATGGACTCTGTTGATTTAGTTGGCATTATGGATGCATCGGTCGATTTCAGCGGAAAGTATTCATCAATTGAGAAAGAGCAATACGAAAATTTCAGAACGGAAGGTACAATCTCGCTTCAGAACTTTCAGATGACATCGAAGAGCCTTCCTCAAAAACTGGTGATCAAATCAGCAAATATTGGTCTTAATCCCCAATCGATTTCACTAACCAATTTTTCGGGAAATATGGGGGAGAGTGATTTTTCGGCAACTGGCTCAATCAGTAATTATTGGGCTTACATCCTGAAAAATGGTATATTGAACGGAAATCTGGTTCTCAATTCAAAATATCTCAATTGTAATCAGTTAATGCCAAATACAGCTTCAAAAGATACAACGGCAGCCGGTAAGCCTTTTGAGATACCCGAGAATTTCAATTTTACGATACAATCATCCGTTACAAAAGCGCTTTACGATAGGATGGTCATCTCAGGAATTACAGGAAAAGTGTTTGTAAAGGAGCGAAAGGTGATTCTTGATGGTTTAAATCTGAATATGCTAAGTGGAAAAGTTCTGGTTTCGGGAACCTACTCCACACCCAAGGATGTACAACCCGATTTTGATTTTAAGATGGATATTAAAGATTTCGATCTTCCAACTGCTTATCAATCATTAAGCACTGTCAGACATTTTCTCCCGATTGCAAGTCAGAGCACAGGAGCCTTCAATACAGGGATCTCGTTGACAGGAAAGGTTGGAAATGGATATGCGCCCCAATTTTCAACGCTTAACGGAGGTGGCTTGTTGACAGCGAAAAATGTTGAATTAATCGGAGCAAACTTGTTTAAGGAGATTGGGACCTACTTCAGAAAGGACCTGTTTAAGCAGGTAAAAGTGAATGATTTCCTGACGAATTTTAAAGTGGTACAGGGGGGACTGGTTATTGCACCTTTTAACACAAAAATAGCGGGACAGGAAGTGACCATTTCCGGCAAACAGTCCGTCGGACTGGAACTTGATTATCGAATTGATTTCAAGGTAAATAAAGAAGATCTAAGCCCGGATGTCAACAAATACATGGGTTTCGTTCCCGGGGCCGAGAATATTTCAAAGTATCCCATTGTGATCAATCTGAGCGGGACCTATGAGAAACCTGTGATCAAGGTGGATCTTACCGATGCAAAGAACCTGGTTGAAAAAGAATTTAAAAAGAAAGCAGGTTCTACTATTCAGGAAACCATTAAGAAATTTGGATTGGATAAACTTTTTAAGTGATTGGATAAAAATTATTTGTTTATTTACCCACACGAAACGTCATAGAACCTTATAAATTCATATTTCATGTTAACTGCCAATAAACAACTATTTAAAATTCCATTTCTTGTATTAATTTTCATTGTTTTTTCTGTTGTTAGTAACGCACAGGAAACAGATTATCACGGTTTTAAATGCCTCAATTTTAAATTCGAAGGGCATGATGCAAAGATTGTATTTCCCCAAAAGGCCGAAAATGGCCGTCATTGGATTTGGAGGGCCCGTTTCTGGGGCCACGAACCTCAAACGGAGATTGCCTTGCTTAAAAAGGGATTTCATGTGGTATACGTCGATGCCGCAAATTATTGCGGAAATCAGGATGCTGTTACTTTATGGAATCATTTTTACGATTTTCTGATAAAAGAGTATCAGCTGAATCCTAAAACTGTGCTGGAAGGATTTAGCCGCGGAGGACTATATATTTATAATTGGGGCTCTGAGAATGTCGGGAAAGTGGCATGTATTTATGGTGATGCTCCTGTTTGTGATATGAGAAGCTGGCCAGGCGGTAAAGGGAAAGGGGTTGGCTCACCTCCGGACTGGCAGCTCCATCTTAACGTCTATCACCTTACAGAGGAGTCAGTCAATGAATTTAAAGGTATGCCAATTTTTAATGCCCGGAAATTGGCCGAGGCTCATGTCCCTGTGTTGCATGTCTGTGGCGCTGTCGATAATGTCGTTCCTGTGGAGGAGAACACCTATGTGCTTGAAAAAACATATAAGGAGGCAGGAGGAGAGATGAAAGTTATTATAAAAGAGGGAATCAATCATCATCCTCACAGTTTGAAAGACCCGGCGCCGATCGTCCGTTTTATCCTTTCACATACTGCTCCTGAGTTTGCTGATCCCCCTTTGTCTGATGAAGCTGAAATGGCCATCAATTATCGTGGCAGCCTCGACAATTGCCGGATAAAATTCAGCAGGGATAAAAAAGGTAGGGTTGCTTTTTTAGGGGGATCGATCACCTGTAATTCGGGCTGGCGTGATATGGTTTGCGATTATCTGAGGGAGCGATTCCCATCCACCGAATTTGAATTTATTAATGCAGGAATCCCTTCAACAGGGTCAACACCAGGAGCGATGCGACTGGTGCGTGATGTGTTGTCGAAAGGGACCATCGATCTTCTCTTCGAAGAGGCTGCAGTAAACGATGCAACCAATGGTTTTAAACCTGAAAAGCAGCTTCGTGGAATGGAAGGAATTGTCCGACACGCGCTTCAGTCAAATCCCCTTATGGATGTTGTGATGTTGCACTTTGCCGATCAGGATAAGATGGCCGATTATAATAATGGTAAAATCCCCGAAGTAATACAGCAGCACGAGAAAGTTGCTGAATATTATGGCATCCCATCGATCAATCTTGCGAAGGAGGTTAACGACCGTATACTTAACGGCGAATTTACCTGGCGTGATGATTTCAGGAATCTGCACCCTTCACCTTTCGGTCAAAAGCTCTATTTCAATTCGATTAAACATTTATTCGAGACATCGTGGAGCAATTCACCTGCCGCTGATCAGAAAACAAAGGTTTTGCCTGAGAAATTGTTAGATCAATTTTCGTATACCAACGGACATTTTGATCCCCTTAAAAATGCCCGGTTAATTAACGGATGGACATTGGTGAATGATTGGAAACCAAATGACAAAGCTTCAACCCGGCCTGGATTTGTGCATGTTCCTGTACTTGAGGCAACAGAACCGGGAGCAGTGTTGAAGTTAAAGTTTAGGGGAAAAGCCATCGGCCTTTTTATTACAACCGGCCCTGATGCAGGAATGGTCGAATACAGCATTGATGGAGCCGATTATAAAACAGCCGATCAGTTTACACAGTGGAGCAATCAATTGCATCTTCCGTGGGTGATCATGTTGGATGATGAACTTCAGGATGGTAAACATACCTTAATGTTAAGGATTGCCAAAAGTAAAAATTCTGAAAGTAAGGGTAACGCCTGTAGAATCCATCAGTTTATTGTCAATCATTAAAGGGCGATATGAACGGTATTTGAATTTTTGTATATAGGTTCATTTATATCAATAATCTTATCTTTGCAGATCTTAAACAGAAACAGGTTAAATTGTTAAAACATAAATATGAAGATTGCGTTGATTGGTTACGGAAAAATGGGGAAAGAGATAGAGCAGATCGCACTAAGCCGGGGACATTCCATCGTTCTAACCATTGATATTCACAACCAGGAAGAACTTACAACCGAAAATCTGGCCAAAGCCGATGTTGCTATCGAATTCACTTCACCTGCCACAGCTGTCAGTAATTATATGAAATGTTTTGAAGCGGGTGTCCCTGTGGTTAGTGGAACTACGGGGTGGCTGGAGCGTAAAGCTGAAGTTGAAAAGGCTTGTTCCGAAACAAAGGGATGCTTTTTTTATGCCTCAAATTTCAGTCTTGGAGCAAACATATTCTTTGCGGTCAACAAATATCTGGCCCAATTAATGAAGGAGTTTCCCCAGTACGATGTTTCAATGACGGAGGTTCATCACACTCAGAAACTTGATGCTCCGAGTGGTACTGCCATCACTCTGGCAAAAGATATCATTGCCTTAAACGGAACTAAAAATGATTGGACAATCAAAGAGGAACGATCAGCCAATGAATTATATATAAAGCCTGTACGGGAAGGTTTAGTTCCCGGAATTCATACCATAAAATATGACTCAGAAGTTGACTTCATCGAGATTACGCATAGCGCCTACAGCAGGAAAGGGTTAGCCTTCGGAACTGTTTTGGCTGCTGAATTTTGTTTTGGTCGTAGTGGTATTTTGTCAATGACAGATCTTTTAAAATTTTAATCAGAAAAATAAAATCAGAATGAATAATTTATTGGAAAGCAAATGGTTTAAGTTTGGTCTTGTTGGCGCCATTTACCTGCTTTGGGTAATTTGGTTAAGTAATTATTGGTGGCTGATCGGCCTGGTCGTTATCTTTGATTCATACGTGACAAAGAAGGTTCATTGGGCTTTCTGGAAAAAGAAAAATCCTCCTGAAGGTAAACAGACCAAAGTTGTCGAATGGGTTGATGCCATAATCTTTGCTGTTATAGCCGCCACTTTTATCCGTTTGTTTTTCATCGAAGCCTATACCATACCAACCTCTTCTATGGAAAAATCGATGATGGTTGGCGACTACCTGTTTGTCAGTAAAACAGCTTACGGACCGAAGATGCCCAATACTCCGCTCTCATTCCCATTTGTGCATCATACCATGCCGCTTTCATCAACCATAAAATCGTTCTCAACGGCCATTCATTACCCCTACCGGAGAATTGCCGGAACAGGAAAGGTGAAAAATGATGATGTAGTAGTATTTAATTTCCCTGAGGGAGATACTGTTGCAATAAATATGCAGGACCGAAGTTATTACGAATTGGTCCGTTCATATGGCAGGGACAGAATTCATAGCGATAACAGGACTTTTGGTGATATCATTTACCGCCCTGTTGATAAAAGGGAAAATTACATCAAACGTTGTATCGCCATTCCTGGTGATTCTTTGAAGATTGTTAAGGGTCAGGTTTATGTCAACGGAAAAGCTCAGAAGGAGATTCCTGGAATTCAATATAAGTATCTGGTCAATATTAATGGTACGACCATTAACACCAGCGCCCTGGAAAAACTCGATATCACCACTTCCGAGATCGAAGGATCCGATTCCAGATACATCATGTCGCTGACAGCCGAGCAGGTCAAAAAAATGGATGGTTTAAAATTCATTCAGTCAAAAGAGCGGGTTACCTGGCCTGCTGATAATAGCGATCCTGCAATATTTCCCAGTGATCCGAAGTTTACATGGAACCTCGATAATTTTGGCCCGATCTGGATTCCCAAAAAAGGGGTTACGATCAATCTGACGACTGCAAATCTCCCGCTTTATAAAAGGGTCATTGATGTTTACGAAGAGAACGATTTAAGGGTTAAAGACGGTGTTATCTATATCAACGGAGCAGCAGCCACGACCTATACTTTTAAAATGGATTATTACTGGATGATGGGGGATAACCGCTATAATTCAGCAGACTCCAGGTACTGGGGTTTTGTTCCTGAAGATCATGTCGTTGGAAAGGCATCTTTTGTGTGGTTGTCACTTGATAAAAACAAAAGTTTCCTCTCTAAAATCCGCTGGAACCGGTTTTTTATGAGCGTTAAATAAATTATAAGTAATGGCTAAAACTTATTGTTGTAATATCAGACCCCTCTAAATCTCCCCAAGGGGAGACTTCTGGTCCGAATTATGAATAAGTTCTACTCTTTCCTTTCCTCTATTTTCCTCAGTTCCCCTCAATTCCCCTCAGTTCCCCTCCCATGGAGGGGTTAGGGGAGGTCGGGAGGTTAGGAAAGACAAAATATAGAATTATTAAATACGACATTATATTATTCAGTTTACTTAGACAAATATTCTTCCGGAGTTAAAATACTTTCACTATGAAAATTTTAACCTTATTGATTTCCATATGCATCTCTTTTTCAATATTCTTATCCTGTAGTGTTTCGGGGTATATCACCGATCCGCAAAGTATTGAACGACAAAAAAAAATGCATGGATACCGGACAGGGGTCAATATCGGGGAAGGTTCATTGCTGGTAGCATCATCAGTAGTCGCTGTTTTTACCGGTGTAAACATTTACCCTGATCCGCAATCGCAGTCGTTTAGAAAAATGACCCTGATTAATGGATCAAAGGATACGCTGTTTGTAAATATGATCACCGATTGGCACTGGAGGGATTCTGCCTTTTGTGATATTCGCGAAATCGTGATGCCACCCCTCAAGTCAGCAAAGGTCATTGTTCCGATGGGGGTTGCTTATAATGTCTTTTTCAGAAATGATTACTATGCCCCTGATGATGAAAAGGTGGAGATCAATACCGCTGAAATCAGGCGCTTGAAATTAAAACCTGAAAAAGAGAAACCGGTGACCATTCAAACCAACTAAAACTTAATCCAATGCAAAGAGGTTTATTGACAGGAATTACGCTTGGAGTGGCAATGGTCATTTTCACCTTGCAAAATGAGGTTAAAGTTCCGGTTAAAATCCTGTGGATGAAATTCACGGATGTGCCCCTTGCACTTTTATTGATGATTGCCATTTTGATTGGGGTATCGATTACTGCGGTATTCTCATTTATTGACAAACAACGTTTAAGAAACCGGATTAAGAAACTTCAGAACCGGATTAACGGGGTTGAAGATCCGGCGGATGAAACCTACAATAAAAAAGAAGACGACGATTTGATTTCTGATAAAGGAGTATCCATTGAAGAGGAACCAGGACATAAATTTTTCGATGATTGATGGTTAAGAAAGAGTCCATTGTATTATTAAGCAGCGCATACCTTGCTCCGATTCAGTATTATACCAAGCTGATCAGCTATGATCAGATCTATATTGAATATTGCGAGAGTTATCTGAAACAATCGTACCGCAATCGTACCGTAATACTGGCAGCAAACGGACCATTACAGATGTCGCTTCCCGTGGTTGATGGACCGGGTGCAAAAGGGCCAATCAGGGATATTCAACTCGCCTATGATCATCACTGGCAGCAGTTACATTGGAGGGGGATTTCGTCAGCCTACAACAATTCGCCGTTTTTCGAATATTATTCCGATGATTTGGCCCCCTTCTTTCACGAGAAAAGGTGGAAATTCTTAACCGATTTTAATTTTGAAATTCAAAATGCGGTTTTAAAGGCCATTAATCTGGATATCGTTCCAAAATATACTACTGAATTTTTGCCCATTGGAGCAGTTCCTGAATCAATTGTTGATTTTCGTTATGCGATCCATCCAAAGGCCCGGAAACAGGCAAAAGATGACTGCTTTTCCCCATCTCCCTACATTCAGGTTTTTAGCGACAAATGGGGTTTTATTCCCAATCTGAGTATTCTCGATTTACTTTTTAACGAAGGACCAGAGACAGTCAGCTATTTGCGGTCGTGTATTCGATAGTATTTTTTACTATTGCCGATAAGTACTTTAAATAAGTAATGGCTAAAATGCAATATCGTTTTAAGCTCTAATGGTATTGGATTGCACTTCGACAGGCTCAATGTATCACTTTGTCATTCCTGAGGTCACTTCTACTAATGACAGTATTCTATTGGCTGTTTAAATAAGGAGATTCCTCACTGCGTTACTAATGACAGCATTCTATTGGCTATTAAAAAAAAGGAGATTCCTCACAGCGTTAGGAATGACAGCATTATATTGGCTATTTTTAAAAGGAGATTCCTCACTGCGTTACGGAATTAGATATTTCGGTGTAATTGTGCCACGTATTTCGGTGATGTTGTGCCACAAAAAAAAGGATGATTTCCTGGTCAAATTTATTAATTATTCTGAGTCTTTTTCATCTTGGTTTTTCTCATTGACTCACCCGTTAATTCTATTCGATGGGATGAGTGTACCAGCCGGTCTAAAATAGCATCGGCTATGGTTCCTTCCCCGATTGTTTCATGCCAGTTTTTTACCGGTATTTGTGCAGCAATGATTATTGAGGATTTGTCATATTTCATTTCTACGATATCCATCAGTGCATTTCTGGCATGGTCGTCAAAGGCCGTTAATCCAAAATCATCAAGGATTAGTACGTCTGCTTTCTCGATCTTATTTCGCAGCTTCAGGTAGGTACCTTCGAGTTTTGAGAGTTTAACCTGATCGATCAACCTGGCAAAGTTGTAATAAATCGTTTTGTACTGCATCATGCAGGCGCTATTTCCCAATGCCTGGGCCAGATAACTTTTCCCGGTACCTGTGGCTCCTGTGATAATCACATTTTCTCCTCGTTTAATAAAGTCGAGCAATGCCAGGCGTTCAAAGGTATTTTTGTCAAGAGAACGGTTTGCGGTATAATTAACATCCTGGACTGAAGCCGGATATCTGAACCCTGCATTGGTAATCAGGTTTTGGATGCGCTTATTATAGCGGCATTCCCATTCCTGATCGATCAGCAAAGCCAGATATTGATCGAGCGTAAAATCCCGATGCATATTGTTTTGCATACTGTTGTAGTAGGTTTCTGCCATCGCATATAACCTCATCTGTTTCATCCTTTCAATGGTACTCTGATTATTCATTTTTCATTTATTTTATTGGTTAATTATAAGCTTCGGCCCCTCGTATGTTCATGTGTATCGGGATAAAAAGCTGTTGAGTTTTGATTTCTATAGCTTTATCCATATTATTTTCCAATATCCGTTTGATTGTTCGGTAACTGCACTTATCATGGGTTAATGCGATGGCGCAGGCGTTCTCTATCCGGTGTTTGTCGAAGCCTTTTTTAAGGCTCAGGATGCCTAGTGCCTGCTTGTAACCAGTCTCCGGATAATCTTGCTGAGCAATCAGAAGCGAGATGTATTCACCTGTTTTTGAACCAATACTCAGTGCCAGTTTATTGAAGTATTCCGGACTCCAATCGTTGTAAAACTGATGGGTACTGCTCATATGTTCTTTAATGGTAACATATTGTCCCGGGCGGTATACCCTTTTATGACTTGCAATCCGTTCAGACTGACAGTAAATCTCAATAATATCCTGATCATATTGTAATTCTACCTGTCTGCCGATATAACGGTAGGGGACGCTGTAATAGTTCTTGGTGTCGGAGAGGTAGATATAACCCATTTTCTGCACCTTGGCGTGCTTGTAATGTTTGATCTGATAGAGCGTCTCTGGTAAAGGTTGCAGGTATTGCTCCTCCAGCTCGACAAAGAGCTTTCTGCGGCTTGCCTGGTACGTAGTCATCAGGTATTCGTTGTAGGTTACAAGTTCCTTTCTAAGCTGCCCGTTAAGCTCATCCAGACTGAAAAAGGTCATATTCCTGATCTGGAAGAAAATACGTTGATAAACAAGTCTCACAGCTCCTTCAACCATCGCTTTGTCCTGCGGGGAGTAGGCACGGGTAGGGCTGATCGCACAGCTATAATGAAGAGCCAGATCCTTCAGTGTTTTATTCAGTATCGGTTCATATTTACTGGCTTTGGAAACTGCTGACTTCAGATTATCCGGAACAATGGCCTTGGTGCTGCCACCTAAGAACTGAAAACAGTTATTGATTGACCCTATAAAATCTTCGCGCTGCTGGCTGCGGCTGGCCTCGATAAAGGTATAACTGCTGCATGGCAGGATACCAACGAACACTTCCACATCCTGGACTTCACCGGTCTCTTTATTGACCACCTGAAGCTTTTTGCCGCAATAATCGACAAGTAATTTGTCACCGGCCTTATGGGTTAGCTTACCGCTGGCTTTTGTCTGATTTAGCCAATTATTATAGTGTTCGTTAAACTGGGTGTAGCCGTAGCCTTCCGGATGCGTTTGGAGATATTCCTTCCATAACGTCTCGCGAGTACCGCCTGGAAGAAGCAATTGTTGTTTGAAATACGAAAAACAGGCAGCTAACTCCTCGTAACGATCACTGTCTGAAGCAGATTTATAAGGGAAAAGTTCCTTAAGTTCTAAATCGCTTAATTTAAGCAAATCAGGATAAGGGGTTCCGGTCGCTCTTAATTGACGAACATAGTAATTGACCGTATTACGGTGAATCGCTAAAAGGGAGCTGCAACTTCGGTTGCTCTCACCTCTGATTTTTAATTGAACTAATTGTCGAACATCCATGATATCTATCTTTTTTGCGGCCATATCCCTGTTTTAAGTTTTCAGGGATAAGATAGAAATCATTCCTTTAATTAAGCTTCTGGCATAACTTCGACCGAAACGTGTGGCACAGCTTCGAGCGAAACAAAATCGAATTGGTCAACTTAAAGTGGCACAACTTCGACCGAAACGCCTGGCACAACTTGAACCGAAATGGGTGGCACAACTTCGACCGTTTTATCTACGGAATGACATCCATCCCATTGAAGTGTGTGTGGGGTGACGGGGCGGCAACGCCGCCCCGTCACCCCACACCTTTAAACACAGTCCATTGTCATTCCGAATGCAGTGCAACGGAATGAGGAATCTCACTTTCAATCTTTAAGACATTAAATTATTCTAATTACTTATTATAGTGCCGCAATTATTTATTCCGGATTATATACATCCCGATCCCGGCACAGATCACAGTACAACCCAAAATAAACGTCATCACATCAAAATTTCCGGGAACATATTGAGTAGTGTAATCAATGGTTTGTTTTGAGAAGAAGAGTTGAGTTATTGAGACCGTTGGATGGTGTGAGGTCATAAACTGCCAATAGTCTTTGCAGAAGGCGATGATTACGGTTAATGAGCCAACAATAAGAGCTATCCATTCCGAAAGTTTCAGATCCGAATCTTTCCTGTTTCCGGAGTAATGTAAAATGCACATCGCTAACAGAATCATCAACAGCGATAAGAATACTGGCGCCCAAACAGGACCGCTCCACATCACCGGCAGAAGAAATAGAACATCCCAATCGTTAAAACCTGCCGGCCAACCGATAATAAGGTATAAGAAAATATAGTAGAAGATATCCCAGATGGCAAAGCTATAGATAAACCATGCAAACCGCTCCTGTCTGTTTTTTCCGGCAATCATCCCAACTCCCAGAAGCATGATGATGGTTGCCAGTTCCCGGAACAACTCCGTAACTGCAACGGTAGTTGAAGTTGCTCTTACAGGGAATTGAAATCCGCCTGGGTAATATAATTCCCTGAGGTAAATTACCACCGAACTCTCCATCATCCCCATCGCAATTGCAAACAGGGTCACCCAGATTAACTTCCGGTAATCGGACTTACTCATATATTTCAGAATTATATGCATAATGTCTGGCGTTAATTAGTTGTAATATTACTAAAACAGCGCAAACATTCTTGAATAATAGGTCTTCTCCGTCCGATTGTGATGTATAAATAATTATCATATTGCGACCCTATACCAAAGATTAGCTTTCGCGTTGATAAAAAATTATACCCACCCTTTTAATATGCTCAGCAAAATATGGATTGGTCAACGTATGAAAATCAACCAGATCAACCTTATATGGCAGCGAGCTCTCCTCAAAATCATTTTTAAGTTTATGTAATGTATTGCTGTTGGTTCCCCTGTTCATGATGGACAAATCAATATCGCTTCCCGGTTTACTGGTCCCTTTGGCACGGCTTCCAAAAATATGCACGAGCAATACCTCCGGATATTTGTGAAGAATATCATTTATGGTTTGAATATCCCTGTCGGTGAGGCCGTATTTATTTGAAAAATTACTCATCTAAAAAGATTTAGCTGTCCATGACCACCTTCTTCGATAAAGAACTGATAAAGCATTTGCAGTGCAGGATAAACTTCATCACGCAAAACTTCCTCCGAAACTTCAAATTTGCTGCCGCTGTAATCGTGCGATAATTCATTGCGAATATCCAATCCATCAATAAGAGCCTGGCCAAAATCAATTAGTCCTGCATTTTGCGCTTCCCTCAGTGTATCTTTTGGTGATGGTTTAAAAATAAATCCCTTTTCTTCAAGATAGTCTTTTAGCACCTTCCATGAAAGGTCTAAAGTAAACTCAAATCGCTGAATAAGTCCATTGCGCTCCAGTTCATTTAAATTCTCCTGTTCCATGGCTTCCTTTAGTTTTAAAAAAGCCATTTCATAATTCTGAAAGCGTTGTATCCAGCGGATCTCTTTATTTTCCATTTGTACAAAATTAGCAGTTTCTGATTACCTGCCTGGTTTTAATAAACAAAGTTAACTTTTTATAATTTGAGTTCTCTTTTTGCCGCAAATTTTTCTGTTGACTACCTTTTTCTCGTTCTGTTAAACGTGTTTATGCCTATTTTATAACCCAACCTTTAACAATCAAAAACGCTTTACATTTCCCGCAAAATCCCTTCTCCTGTTCTGTCGTATTTTTCCCTTTGGCATCCCTCATAAAGCATGACAGGTTTTCACAATGGTACAATCCCTGCGTATGGCCCAGCTCATGAATCGCCACTTTGAATAGCTGGTCTGCTAAGTTACTTTTATTTAGCCGAAAAGAGGATATAACGCAGGCATTCCCCGGAATAAAGCTGAGCCCCATTACCCCCCAGTCATCAACACTGGGATTTGAGGAACTGATATCCCTGTTTGTTACACCAATAGAGACATGTTTTCCGGGTGTGTTTTCCGACAGAAATACGATCAGCGAATCGGCCTTATATCGGTTTCTGGGTCCATAATAAGCTGAAGCAGGAAACGCTATCGGATTTTGCAGGTTTATTTTCGGGACAATTTGTTTTAACCGCTCAAACAGGTTTATTACCATTGTTGCAGGAGTCCCTGCAAACGGTATAAGATCAATGGTTCTTGGAATAACCTGCGGTTTTTCCACAACAACAGGTACTGACTTAATCACAGGCTTAATTGGCAGGGGAGGAGCGGGGGTCTGACAACCCATGATAAAAAGAATGGCGATTGCCAAAAGGGTTAAGGTTGGTTTGATCATTTAGGTATTGTTTTCGGATAAGTAATGTTAGAGAATTTATACTGAAGAATGAATTTTATTAGAACTCTTTGATCGCAGTCCGGCGATCCCCCTCGTTTGAAACTGCCTGCCCCGTTTTTACGGTGAGGGTTTTGTTGACCTGAGTTTGTAACTCATTTTGTTTGTTCAAGACTTGCCGGCTAGCCGATAATAAGGTATAAAAAATATAATAGAAGACTTTCCATCATCCCCATTGCAATTGCGAACAGGGTCACCCAGATTAATTTCCGGTAATCGGTTTTACTCATATATTTCCGAATTATATGCATTGCGTCTGGCGTTAATTAGTTGTGAAATTACTAAAACAGCGCAAACATTCCTGAGTTTTAGATCCGTTCCATTTGAATGTTGTAGAGACGTTAGGCCTAACGTCTCTAAGATCTAACGTCTCCGCAATTTATCAGGATTTATTATCCCGGGTTATTCATATTTACATATTTGGCCTTCAGGTCAAATTCCAAAAACCTTATTTTTTCTGCTTAACCTTAGTAGACTATGAACGCACCTTTGACCTTAACCTTATTTTTATATTGAATCCGTTCCGTCCGAATGAAGTGCGGAGCTTTGGCGAACTTTCGATCGCGGACGGTCTTACTACGGATGTTTCTCAACCCGGGGTTGCGAAATCCCGGGGTACCGGTCTGTAAAGGAATTTATTACCGGGATTTCTTACCCCGGGTTATTCATATTTGGCCCCTTCAGGGCGATTATTATATCAGGAATAGAATTGAATTCTTTTGTTTTAAATAGATTAACGCCTGAAGATTTCTTCAAAACCCTAAAAGGGTGTTATTTGAATAACCTCCGGTGGAGCTTGCGAAACCGGGGGAAAGAAGAAGAAAAACACCGAGGCTCCGCCAGTTATCGGACTGAAAGTCAAAGTATATCGTTGTCTCAAAATCTGTCTGCGTATTGGTTTTCTTTGCATTGGCTATATCGCGTATTGGCAATTGGTGTTCATTCATTTCTGGCTGTTTATCAATTTTTTATCACTCTAATTGCTGCTTTGTCAAACCGCACCATCCTATATACGAAGCATAAATTTATTTTGTTTTTTTGAGCGTGGGCAATCCTAAAACCGTCATGAAAGGCGATTACTCGTGCTTGCAAAATGCGTAGGCAATTTTTAAATCGGAGGCAATCCCAGCTCTTTCAAAAATTCGTTGTGTTTATCGGTGTTCGTTTTTATACTTTCATTTATTGCTGTTAATCTTGCGTTTACTTTTTTTAAGTCAATTTGTATTTCGTCGAACGATGTACTTACATATCTCGAAATATTCAGGTTGTAGCTGTTCTTTTCAATTTCATCTATCGAAACTCTGCGAGAATAACGTTCTTGTTCTGCTCTGTATTTGTAAGTGTTAACAATACGATCGATATGGTTTTCGCTTAGGCTGTTTTGTCTTTTCCCTTTGTCGAAATTCTCATCAGAACTGGCATTGATGAACAGCACATCATCTTGCTTTTTGCATTTTTTTAATATCAAAATACAAACAGGAATACCAGTTGAATAGAACAAATTGGAAGGCAAGCCAATTACCGTGTCAATATTATTGTCTTTTAAAAATTTGGTACGGATTCGTTCTTCTGCTCCGCCACGGAAAAGCACACCATGCGGCAATATGATTGCCATTGTTCCTTCTTTACCTAAAAAGTGAAAACCGTGCAATAAAAATGCGAAGTCGGCTGCCGATTTTGGCGCTAAGCCATAGCTTTTAAATCGGAAATCGTCTGCCAAGGTGTCGTTTGGCTCCCATCGTAAACTAAAAGGTGGATTGGCAACTATGGCATCAAATTCCTTCTTTTTAGACGGATTCATTTCGTTGAGCATATCCCACTGGTTGAGTAAGGTATCACCGTGAAATATCTCAAATTCGGTGTCTTTCATACCGTGCAACAACATATTCATTCGGGCAAGGTTGTAGGTAGTGATGTTCTTTTCTTGTCCGAATATTTTGCCAATACTGCCACCATTCTTTTTAATGCGTGTTCTTACATTTAGCAATAAAGAGCCCGAACCGCAAGCAAAATCGAGAACTTTATCCAATTTAGGCTTTGGGCCTGTTGCTGGGTCTTGACTATCGAGAATTACAATTTTAGAAAGGATGGTAGAAATTTGTTGTGGTGTATAAAACTCACCCGCTTTTTTGCCCGAACCTGCGGCAAACTCACCTATCAAATATTCATAAGCATCACCAAGCGTATCTGAATCTACAGAGAAATCGGCAATACCCTCAGCAATTTTCTGAATAATGGTGCAAAGCTTTTTGTTCCTTTCGTTTGAAGTTTTACCAAGCTTTTCAGAATTCAAATTGATTTCGGAAAACAAGCCCTGAAATGTACTTTCGAACGATTCGTTTTCGATGTACCTAAAACCTGTTTCAAGTGTTACAAGTAATTCATCATCTTGGGTACGAGCCATTTCGCTGATGTTGCTCCAAAGGTGCTGCGGTTGTATCACATAATGCACCTTACGGCGCATTTGTTTCTCAAAATCGTTGATGTCGTCCAAGTTACCTTCATACCATAATTGAAGCGGTGTTGTTACCCCAAATTCTGAGACTATATTCGAATTGGTTACAGGGTAATCTTTGCCTAATTCCTTTTTTGCAGCTTCTTCGTAGTTGTACGATAAATACCGTAGGAAAAGAAACGAAAGCATATAATCGCGGAAATCATCCGCATTCATTGCACCTCTTAGTTCATCGGCTATATTCCAAAGGGTTTTACCCAATTTGTCCTTATCTTTTTGTGTCATGTTTTCGATTAATAAATAAAACGGTACTTCTCTTGAATCTTTTGGAATACATCTTTAAAAACAGCCTCATCTGCCTCAGCCATTTTATTGAACTGAAGACGATAAGCATTTTTGTGTGATAATGAATTAACGATTTCTCCAACTTCTCTAACATTTTCAATTTTTATTTGCTCAAGCACATAATTCAGACGACCAACACCAAGAAAAGAAGAAATATTTTCAAGCAATTGTCTTAATAATACAAAATGGTAAGCATATAACTCTGTTTTTATTGCCGTTTCCAAGGTCTGCATTAAGTGTAGATGAAATAAAAAAACTTCATTATTCAGACTGTTTAACACCAAGTTACCATCTTGTGTATTTAAAATATAGGGCTTTGTGAGTTTTTTATATCTATCGCTCTTTTCACCCTTTTTCAGTTTATCAAATAAAATTGAAAACAACCCGATATGGTGAGTTGTGATTATTATTCTCTTTTTTAGATAGTGCTTTTCAATTAAATCAAAAATTGATTCAGCTGTGAGAAAGATATTATGCTCGTCTAAACTAGAAACCGGGTCATCAATAAAAAAATGGGCATCCTGACTACCTGCCCAGGTATCAACTTCAAACAACGTTAAAAAGAAGCACCAGACAAATACTCTTTCTTCTCCTCTTGATATTTTGATGGGTGTTTCATTTTCTTCGTCAATAAAAAAAGTAATGGACTCAATTCCTCTTTCAGGGTTTTCGTGAAGGTTAAATCGAAATTTATATTTGGGATTATAAATAGCCAATTTCTCTTCAATATCCTTATCGTCAATGAAAGAATGGAATTGGCTTAGACTACTGTAGATTATATTTAATCGGATGTTTTCATTATTATTTTCTTCATCGTTTTCCCAAACAAATAAGTCTTCACTAAAAGCATTGTAATATACACCTATGTGGTTTCCATCATTTTCATTTTTTGTAAAGTTCTTGTAAGCAACGGACAAACGGGTTTTACCAGTAGCATTAAAAGCATAAATCAAGATAATATTTTCTGGATTCTCAAAAAGTTGCTTTGCTATATCTAATTCATTCATATACTAATCATTTACTTTTGGAAACAAACCCTGCATCAAACCCTTTTTATGCAACTTCAATTGCTCAATTTTCTCCACTTGTGCTGTGATTACGATATCTAAGGAGGAAAGACATTCTGCAATTTTCTGTTGTTCTTTGGCTTCAGGAAAGTTAATTTTTAGCGTTTTCAATTGATTCGGATAAAGATGTACTACTGAAATACCTTGAGCCATTTGGGCAATATCCTTTCGCTTAGAATTATTTAAGTAATAAGATAAGAAAACCCCATTAATCTTTGTCCTTATTATATTCAAATCACCACCAAGGGCGACTCCTTTTTTTAAAACACATGATGCAGTAGCAATATCAATATGGGTTTCACCTGATGCAGGAATAATCACATCGTTTACTTTACTCAACACTAAATCATCAGCACTTAAATTCGTGTATGATTTTATAATGCTAATAGTTTCATTGTAGTGAGTATATAGTTCACCATATCTGATACAAGGTAAACTTCCATTTTCAACTGTATCAGATTTTGAAATTCCTTTTCCTTTTAAAAATGTTGCTACTTCATCCAATGTATTCTCCTTCCACATACCATCATTTTTAAATTCCGGAAACCTTAATTTCGGCACAGTTTCCCCTTCATGTGGAAAAAAGTTTTGCATCATGCCTTTTTTGTGCTCTTTTAATGCTTCTAATTTTTGGGTGTGGGCTGAAATTACTTCATCTAAGGAAGAAAGGCAGGAGGCGATTTTTTGTTGTTCTTTGGGTTTAGGATATAATACAGGGATATCCATGAAAACAGAATCAGTTATACTCATCCTATCAAATCTAGCACCGGTATTTGATGCCTTTCTTATTGAGTCATACCAATGAACTGATTTGAAATAATATTCATAAAAGCCATTGTTTTTATCGGTAAATCTAAAAACCATGTAAAGAGGAGATATCGCTCCAGTTTTGTTTGTCTTGTTTTTGGATATTGGACCAACAGGAGCAATGCTGGAAATACGTGGATTGTATACATAGTCTCCATCTTCAACTATATAGTAATTTTCTAAATTATTTTTATCAGCAATATCTTTATCAAAATACTCCCTTTGGTCAACAATGCCGTCAATAGCAGAATTTGTAAAAACACTAATTATCAATCCATCTTTATTTTTTTCAACTATCTTTTTTGCAAGCATACCAAGCTCTTTCTCCTGCCATTCCTCCTCATTCAAAAACTCAGGAAAACGCAATTCGGGGATCAATCTATTTTTATTCATAAGCTGCTAATCCTGAAATTTCACGCCCTTGGGCTATTTTTTTTAATTGGGGTACTAAATCTTCCATCAATGCCAGTTCTTTTACTCTGCGTTCTTTCCAACTTAGTTCAAGGGGTTCTAATAAGTCGGTCAATTTTTCACCGTCAAAAATCATACGGTTAATAATGGTATCAACAAAAGCTACCAAATCGGACGTTTGCAAGCCGTGTGTATGGGCAATGGCTGCCAACTCTTTTTCGTTTTTCTCAATTACAAAGGTTTCGAAATCATTTTTCAGTTGGTCAACTGTTTTTCCACTGCTCCAATCCAAACCATTGATGTATTCGGTTAGGTTTTCTTCTTCGTTCATCAAGCTGGCATCCGATTTCAGCAGGCTAATCACTTGGGCTTTGGTCAAATTTTGTTTGCTCGGTTTTTTCCCTAAGTTATCGGCCACTAAGTCCATAATATAGTCGTAGTCAATAACGGCAGAAGCAAAAAGCACAAATTCGAAATCGAGTTGTTGCACATCGGGTGGTGCCTGGTCGCCCTCTCTTTGCTGAATTTCTTTGAATTTCTTGGCAGTTTCTAAATATGAACTACGGAACTCTTGCAATGTTTCCTTTGGCAAAATAGATTCAATTTTAGCTTGTTGCGTTTCGTCTAAATCGGTGTATTGATCTAATTGGGTTTTTAAGCGTTGTACTTCTTTGAAGTTTTTTACAAAGGCTATACGTGCAGCATCGCCTTTAAGGTTATACACTTCTTGCGGTTCGT
Organism: Prolixibacteraceae bacterium; assembly: GCA_963677935.2. Classification (GTDB taxonomy): domain Bacteria; phylum Bacteroidota; class Bacteroidia; order Bacteroidales; family Prolixibacteraceae; genus JAAFHB01. Next base: position 401,799 of record CAXXEH010000003.1, read on the forward strand.
TTGCCAAATTATGCTCTTGCATAAAAACGCCCAATGCTTCTACGGCCTGTTTGTATTTGTCGATCACCACAGGTGCAGGGTCAACCATCCAAATTTCTTTTGCTTTACCACTGTCTTCACCCGAAAAGAGAGCAATGGCTTGGTTTACGGCATCTTGTTGTGAGCGGAAATCGAGAATGTTACCGTAGGGTTTGGTATCGTTCAGCACACGGTTGGTACGCGAAAATGCTTGTATCAAGCCGTGGTATTTCAGGTTTTTATCCACATACAAGGTATTGAGGTATTTGGAGTCGAAACCTGTGAGCAACATATCTACCACTATGGTAATGTCGATTTTGTTTTTATGCGAATAGTCTTTATTGCTGTATTTCTGATTTTTGATTCGGCTTTGAATATCTTGATAATACAAATCGAACTCGTTGATGCTGTGATTTGTTCCAAATTGCAAATTGTAGTCGGCAATAATTTCTATTAAAGCTTTCTTTTTTTCTTCGGGATTTTGTTTGTTATCTTCTTTTTCCTGAATCAAATCCTCTTGTAGTTGCTTTATGTCGGCTGCATTCTTTTGACTTTGTTGGTCTCCATCTTTTGCAATAAGCTGCGAAGGTGGAGAGAATATACAGGCAATATTAAGCGGTTGGTAATCTGGATTAGATGCGATGAATCGCATTTGTATTTGCTTGAATAGCTGATAATATTCGATGGCGTTATTGATAGAAGCTGTAGCAAGTATTGCATTAAAACGTCTTGAATTAGTGGCTGCATTGTGCTTGTCGAGAATAGCTTCAACAACTGCATGTTGTGCAATAGGTTCGCCCGGCTTAGGGTTTTGAGCGCCTTTGCCTTTGTAATAATCAATGTGAAACCGAAGCACATTTCGGTCTTCTATTGCGTGTGTGATGGTGTACTTGGGAAGTTCATTCAGGAAAATATCTTTTGTTGTTTTATATGATTTAACTTCTCCATCAATTTGGGTATAACTGGCATTCTCCTCAAAAATAGGTGTACCCGTAAAACCGAATAACTGTGCATTCGGAAAAAACTCTTTTATTGCTTTGTGATTGTCGCCAAACTGCGAACGGTGGCATTCGTCGAAGATGAAAACCACACGTTTTTTGCTCAATGGTTCTAAGCGTTCTTTGTAGTTTTTTTTATACGTTCCATCTAATGCCAATCCAAGTTTTTGAATAGTGGTAACAATTACCTTGTCGGCATAGTCGGTCGATAATAAACGCCGTACCAATGTTTCTGTATTTGTATTTTCCTCTACACTGCCTTCCTGAAATTTATTGAACTCTTCACGGGTTTGTCGGTCAAGGTCTTTACGATCAACTACGAAAAGACATTTTTCTATGTCGTGATTGTCTTTCAGCAGGGTAGATGCTTTGAATGAAGTCAATGTTTTACCACTTCCAGTGGTGTGCCAGATATAGCCGTTTCCCCGGTTTTGTTCTATGCTGTCAACAATGGCTTTTACCGCATAAATCTGATAAGGTCGCATCACCAGCAATTTCTGTTCGCTCTCGACCAATACCATGTACTTGCTTATCATTTCGCCAAGTGTACACTTCTTGAGAAACCGATCGGCAAAATCTCCCAGATAGTTGATTTTCTTATTGTTTTCGTCGGCTAATTCATAAATTGGAAGAAACTGCTCATCGGCATTGAAACTGAAATGTTGGTTTTTATTGTTGGCGAAATAATAGGTTTTATTACTGTTGCTTACAATGAACATTTGAATGAAACACATCAAGGTATTGTTATAACCGTTGCCTGTGTCGTTTTTATATTCCACGATTTGCTGCATTGCTTTACGTGGTGAAATGTCGAGTTTTTTCAATTCAATTTGCACAACAGGCAAGCCGTTAATCATTAAAATGACATCGTACCGATGATTGCTGTTTTCAGTATTGATGCGCAATTGATGGATTACCTCATAGTCGTTTTTGCACCAATCTTTGATGTTTACCAATGTGTAATGTAAGGGTGTGCTATCTTCTCGTTGAAAGTAATTTCTCTCACGTAATAGTTTTGATGCAGCGAATACATCTGGGTTGATGATTTCTTCACGCAAACGTAAAAATTCACTTTCTGTCAAATGAACACGGTTCAATGCTTCAAACTTAGCTTTGAAATTTTGTTCAAGTGTTTTCCTATCAACTATATCAGGTCGATAGGTATATTTCAGATCGGTCAACTTACCAATCAGATTTTCTTCTATTTGGTTCTCTTTGGCCATTCAATTTTCTGCAATTTTTTTCAAATTTACTTTTATAAATTGATTTATCATATATCGCGATGGCAAAATTGCACTTTTAGGTAAAGCTTTGGTTTACTAGCTTATTTTTTATTTTCAAAGGTATTCCTGAGGGCTTCACCGTTGAGTATAGGCTCTTGGGGCTTTGCCAATATGAGTGGGATTCCCTTCTTCTTTTATGTGGATGGGAATAAAAAAATTAAATTGACTACGCCGAACTTCATTTCCATCAAATTTGCACTGTCCTGTCAAAAAGCTAAATCCTTTCTATTTTCAATTTATCACTATCGTATCTGTCTAAAGTCTGTCTTTTTACACTTGCCGCTAACTTCTTTATACTCGCTCCAAATCCTCTCTTTTGCTTCCACTGATTGCTGGCTAAACGATAAGATATTGCGCATTATTTATTATTCAAATCTGTAATCGAACTTTATATCCTCCAAATTTGTCAATATAAATTCAATTTATTTTAAATAAATGAAATTAATTAGCTGTTATTTAACATGTTTTTCGAAGGCAACATAAAATGAATCAATTCTTTGTTTGATTTGGCAGATGTACCTTTATTGATAATAAGTGTGGTTGGTTTGCCAATAAGTGTAATATAAAAAATATAGGCCCCATACTATTTCGAAGCTTTTATTTCCTTTTTATTTTCAGTAATAAAATAAATTTATTTCTCCTCATTTCTTTTATTCAAATATTTTCTTTAATTTTATATAAAGATTGAAAAAGTATCATTTTCAATCTTTCGGGCTAAATCCCCAGGTTCATTCATAAGTTTTGTAAAAAGGAGTTTTAATCATAATTAAAAATTAAATCCTTTATCTGTGTATCCTGCTCTCAGATACAAAATTACCGACCATCGCAACTTTACCCTTGGTTTTTCCCCGAATAAACCCCCTTCGCCGAACAGTATTCCATTTATCAGTTTAAAACAACAATCCATTTTGGAGAATATTTCAGCTATTCTCCGGACTAACCCATTTATTTCCCGCAATAATTCAATTATCATCAGGAAATATTGTTTCCTATTCGGGAATATTTCCTTTATACTCCGATATAAATCCTTCATATTAAAGTATAAAGGAATTATATCTGAGAATAATTCCTTCAATACTTGGTATAATTCATTTATACTCGGATATAATGGAATTATATCAAAGAGTAAATCTTTTATTCCTGAGTATAATTCATTTATGTTCGGGAGTGCTTTCGTTATTCTTCGGAATGATCCAATTATTCCTGAGTATAATTCGTACCTATTTAAGACGAAACTTATGTTTCGGTTGATTCTGCCACTCCCAACGGGGAGGTAATAATTTTAGAATATTCTTGTTGTTTGAATTACAAATTCCAAAACAAATTAATTATGTCGAATTACATTCCGCAGAATGATGCAGAATTTAACTTGTGGCAGATGAGTTTGACTGAAATTATTGAACCCAATCTAACTCTATGGAGCATTCCTGCCGATGATTTTACTGCTTTAAAAGCTTCACAAGCAGTCTGGAACACTGCCTTTGCCAAGGCAAGTAACAAGCAAAACCGCACCAGGGCCGACGTACAGGCCAAAGTTGATGCCAGACAACAATTTATTACCCGAATTCGTCAGTTTGTGGCTCAGTGGCTCACCAACAATCCCAAAGTTCCAAACAGCGACAGGGAACGAATGGGACTCAATGTGAAACAGAGTGGCCATAAACCCGTACCTGTCCCAACTTCCTCTCCTGTGGGTACTGTCGATTTTTCGCTAAGATTGCAGCATTCCATTAACTATAGTGATGAGGCGACTCCCCGGAGTAAAGCCAAACCAGCCGGTGTACATGGATGCGAAATATGGGCCAAAATCGATGGGAGCGCCCCCCTGGAAGTGAGTGAACTCGATTATCTTGGAACCAGTACCAGTAGCCCGTTCAGCACTACTTTCGAAGGGAAAAATGCCGCAAAAAATGTTTATTACTGGTTACGCTGGGTAAATACCCGCGGTGAGCCAGGCCCATGGAGCAGAAGCATCAGCGCCATGGTGGCAGGATAATCATTTAAGGTTTTTAACCCGGGGTTGCGAAATCCCATAGAATTGGTCCGTTCAGTAGAGCCGTTAGATCTAACGTCTCTAAAATTATCGGGATTTCTTACCCCGGGTTATTGATCCGCCAGTTGGCGGATGGCCCTTTCGGGGCGATGAATTAAATTCAATGTATTGATGACACCCGGAAAAGGATTATCATTTGATCCCATGTTTCCATTTAAAATGGAAAATAGTTTTCATTTTGAATGGAAACACCTATCTTTGTTCTCATAATCAAATGGAAACAACATGATACAGGTGGAATTTCTTCGGGAGATTATCGGGCAACAGCGCTTATCGTTCATCGCCAAGGATGCCGGGATGGTCAGGGAGCAATTGCAATCATTACCTGATTTAATTTCTCATGCCTTGATCGTTTCCGGTATTCGACGATGTGGAAAAAGTACACTACTGTTCCAGTTACTCAGGGATCGGTACCCCAAGGCTATTTATCTGAATTTTGACGATCCGCGCCTTTACGATTTTGGTCTGGATGACTTTGTTAAACTTGATGGATTAATCAGGGATTCTGGCAGTTCAGTATTGATGTTCGACGAAATACAGATTATTGCAGGCTGGGAAAGATATGTGCGTCAAAAGTTAGACGAAAATTTTCAGGTTTTTGTTACTGGGTCAAATGCCTCTTTACTGAGCAGGGAATTGGGCTCAAGCCTAACCGGAAGGCATATCACCAAAGAGCTTTTCCCCTTTTCATACCGTGAATATTGCCGGTTTCATCAACTTGAACCTGGACCTGATGCCACACTTTCCTATTTAAAAGAGGGCGGTTTTCCTGAGTATCAGAAGCAAAAAAATGAGGAGATTCTTACCTCCTTATTAGACGATATTATTGTGCGTGACATTGCTGTGCGTTACAATATCCGCGATGTTCGGACGCTGCAACGTCTTACACTTTTTTTATTGGATAATGTTGGAAACCGTATCTCAGGTAATAAACTGAAATCCAATTTTGGAATTTCATCCGCAACTACAATTTTAGAATATTTTTCTCACCTTGAGCAAAGCTATTTGTTAGCGTTTGTTCCGATGTTCGATTATTCACTAAAAAAGCAGAATATCAATCCGAAAAAGGTATATGCCATTGATACAGGTCTGATCGAAATCGCAACTCCCCGATTTAAGAACGACGATGGCCATAAACTGGAAAATCTGGTTTATCTGGCTATCCGGCGAAGTACCAAAGAAATTTATTTTTTCGGAGGAACAGGAGAATGCGATTTCCTAATCATGCAAAAAGGGATTATTTCGGCAGCTGTCCAGGTTTGTCTGGAATTAAACGGCGAAAACCAGCAAAGGGAAATATCTGGTTTGTTTGAGGCCATGAAAAAGTTTAATTTGCAGGATGGGACGATTGTAACCTTGTCGCAAAACGACAGTTTTGTGCAGAATGGAATGAAGATTAAAGTAATTCCCTTTCATCAGTTTGTGTGATCTAAATTACACTGAAGCTATTATTCTTTTAAGATTCTAATCACTCTTTTGAGCTTCCGATCCGATCCGTTCGAATGAACCGCAGGGCTATAGTGGGCTATCGATCGCGGACGGTCCCCTCGATCCCCCTCGTTTGAAACGAGGGGTTTGTTGTCCTGAGTTTGTAACTCTTTTTATTTGTTCGTCTACCCGGGATGGCGAAATCCCGGGTTATTGATCCGTCAGCTGATGGATGGCCCTTTCAGGGCGATGAAAAACCTTATTTTTTCTTCTTAACCTTAATAGCCTGTGAATGAACCCTTTTCCCTTAACCTTATTTTTTGCTGAATCCGTTCTGTCCGTTTATAGTAGGAACAGATCCTGTTACCGTGCCGTCGGCCCGGGGCATTTTGAAGGGATGAAATAGCCATGATAGAAAATCATCAACCGAAATGAGTATTTCATCACGGCTATTAGCTTCGCTGATCTTCGATTCAATCTGGCCTTTAAAAACAAATTATTTGCAGATTAAATTTATTTCGTCCATCGGCAAAATACATACGCAGGAGTGCCTTTGGCACGGAACATGGTACAGGTTCGGAATGATTCATCACGCATATGATCAAATATCCGGATATGCACCGGGCCTATGGCACTGGTGGATTATGCGATCGCATTTTCCCCGGGATTAAAATCCCGCGCCACACGATGGGTCATTCCTATGGAATTGCCAAAGATGGCTCTGCACCTTAAAAAAATAGTCGTTTCCTATTACCGGAATTTCTTACCATGGGTTATTCATCCGTCAGACTGATGACCCTTTCAGGGTAATGATTATACAATGAATTATATATGGATTTTTTGTTTTTAATTCCCTTTGGGAAGGAATAATCAAGAATTAGTCACTTATACCAATAGTCCATGTGCATAGTCATTACTCGGATAAAACTAATCCCTTAATATGGCTAAAATGTTTGTCGTTAGTTGCAAGTTCGATCTCATAAACCATACAAGTGGCAGCAATCCAAATATCATTTTCAGGGATTGGTGTTCCTTGCTCCTTTAAACGTTTTCTTATAAAAGCATATTGTTCAGCAATCGCAGAATTAATGTTCAGAACTTTACAATTTGAAATAAAACCCCTATATTTTAGTAGGTTGTTTTTACTGCCCGATGAATTCATGGCACCATAAAGTAATTCGCCACAAACGGTTACAGGCAAATAAAAAAATGAGAATTTCCCATATTTATATAAGCTATCAGCATTCCCATTTAGCAAATCAATTGCAATATTTGTATCAAGAGCAGTCATTTTCATTTTTCACCATTCTCCTTCAATATTTTCAAACTCCTTTTCGATTAATTCTTTTTGTGCTAACGCTTCTTCATTCGAAATGGATCCAACATAAGATTTCCATGAGCTTTTTGTATCGTGCTCGGATGATTTTAATAATTCGAGATAATGATAAGCCTGAGATAATAATTCAGGACTTAATAAACGAATGTCATGAATTAGTTGATGTCTTATGCTGAGATCTTTCATATGAAAATTATTTGTTTTCAAACCTATTTAAATACCAAACCCAAAGATACCAAAAATTCATTTATGATCATCAAATCATAATTATGAGTTTTTTCTCATTGCTAAATCATTCCATTGATCGGTGAGTGTTCAGATTTTATATGATTTCTAAAAAACCTTATTTTTTCAATTTAATCTTAGTAGCCTGTGAACGCACCCTTTCCCCTAACCTTATTTTTAGATCGAATCCGTTCCGTCCGTTTATAGTAGGAACAGATCCTGTTACCGTGCCGTCGGCCCGGGGCATTTTGAAGGGATTAAATTTATTTCGTCCATCGGCAAAATACACACGCAGGAGTGCCGTAGGCCCGGAACATGGTACAGGTTCGGAATGATTCATCACACATATGATCAAATATCCGGATATGCACCGGGCCTATGGCACTGGTGGATTATGCCATCGCATTTTCCCCGGGATTAAAATCCCGCGCTACACAATGGTTCATTCCTATGGAATTGCCAAAAGTCATACCACATAAAACCTGCGAAATTGGAATAAACTGACAAGAGCAGTTCCTGTTACCGTGCCGTCGGCCCGGGGCATTTTGAAGGGATGAAATTTATTTCGTCCATCGGCAAAATACACACGCAGGAGTGCCTTAGGCACGGAACATGGTACAGGTTTGGAATGATCCATCACACATATGATCAAATGTCCGGATATGCACCGGGCCTATGGCACTGGTGGATTATGCCATCGCATTTTCCCCGGGATTAAAATCCCGCGCCACATGATGGTTCATTCCTATGGAATTGCCAAAAGTCATACCACATAAAACCTGCGAAATTGGAATAAACTGACAAGAGCAGTTTCTGTTACCGTGCCGTCGGCCCGGGGCATTTTGAAGGGATGAAATTTATTTCGTCCATCGGCAAAATACACACGCAGGAGTGCCTTTGGCACGGAACATGGTACAGGTTCGGAATGATTCATCACACATATGATCAAATATCCGGATATGCACCGGGCCTATGGCACTGGTGGATTATGCCATCGCATTTTCCCCGGGATTAAAATCCCGCGCCACACAATGGGTCATTCCATAGGAATTAATTCGGCTTACTTCGACTTAAGAAATTAAATATTGAAATGCGACATCTTATGATTTTCAATACTTAACTTTGTAAAAAATGCGATTATGAAAAATATTGAGATGACTGCAGTTTTTGAACCATGCGAGGAGGGAGGTTTTATTGCATATGTTCAGGAGTTACCCGGAATTAACACCCAGGGGGAAACGATTGAAGAAGCCAAAGAGAACCTCGCAGATGCTGTTAATATGATTTATTCAGAAACCCTCTCCAGGCTTCTCTTGATCCATTAAACGTATTGATATCTACCCAACCTTCAGCTCCTTCTAATTTCCCTTTATGCGAGTGCTGCCACAATGTCCATTCACACTGAATATTCGGTTGTTCGTTGAATGAACAAATCCAGATCTCAGTTGAGCCAAAATTATCCTTTATGTATTTTTGATAACTGCTTTCATTGGTATAAATCATTACTCTATCCTTCCTCTTCCGTTCAATTGCAGCAATAAAGGAACCGATTTCCCTGATCACCTGATCCGTGGGTATACTTGCAGAATTACTCCACTCTTCAACATCTAAAACCAGGGGAAGATCAAACGATTTATCTTTGATGGTTTGTAAATAATTCTTAGCCTGCTCCTTTCCTTCAACATTAAACTTAAAAAAATGGTAGGCGCCAACCGCGAGATCATTTTGCCTGGCGTTGCTATAATTATCTTCAAAGTTTTTATCAACAAGGTTCATCCCTTCTGTCGCCTTAATGTAGACAAAATCCAACGTATCGGCAGATAGCTCTTTCAGTTTTTTGAAATCGATCTTCCCGGTATGACGCGACACATCAATTCCGGTGATCGGATAAATGGATTTATCGATCTCAATGCCATTGGGCTCCTCTGCCGGATGGGAATTGATAATTACGACGATTGCAATAGTTGAAACAATCAGGAGTATTCCTAATGTTATTAAAAAGATTTTCTTCATTTCTACCTGCTCATCGCCTCATACATCACCTCAATCGGATGAATAGCTGTTTTACCTGTTCCATCTTTGATGTGATGCCGACAGCTCGTTCCCGGGGCTGCAATGGTTACTGAACTGTCTGTTTTACGCACTTCAGGGAAAAGAACCATTTCACCGATTTGCATCGATAACTCGTAATGCTCCTTTTCGTATCCGAACGAACCGGCCATACCGCAACAACCTGCTTTTGTCTCCTGTACCGTATAATTTTCGGGAAGTGACAGCATCTGCCGTGTTGAAAGGGAAGAGGCAATGGCTTTTTGCTGACAATGGGCATGAAGCTTAATCTCCTTTTTCGCGTCGGTGAACTGTTCTGCATTGATCTTTCCTTTCTCCATCTCACGGACAAAAAACTCATCAAATAAGAGGGCATTTTTCCCCAGTTCCTGCGCTGCCTGCTGCAAAGGCTGACCGACCAATTCGGGGTATTCGTCCCTGAAAGTCAGAATTGTGGAAGGTTCTATTCCAATGAGAGGGGTCGCTTCGGAAATGATTTCTTTTAAAAGCAGGACATTTTCGGTTGCAATTTTCTTTGCCTCGCGTACAAGCCCTTTTGAAAGGAAGGTCCTGCTGCTTTCGCGATGTTTTGGAATCACTACCTCATATCCAAGTTGGTTGAGCAGAAGAATCGCCTTAATTCCGATTTCCGACTCCTGGTAGTTGGTAAACTCATCGGCAAAAAGATAAACTTTCCCATTAAGCCCTGGTTTTTCTGGTTGTTTTGTAGCCCATTTTCTCAGACTCTGGATCGAGTATCCCGGAATTTTTCGTTTTGGGTGAAAACCGATTAATTTGTTGACCCATGACTGATTCAGGAAAAAATTAGTCAGAGGGCGTACCGAAATAGCCAATTTCCCCAGACGGGGGAGATAGGCAATCAACCGCGACCGGAATGGAATTCCATTTACATCGTAATATTGTTGTAGAAATTCGGCCTTTATTTTGGCCATATCCACATTCGAGGGACATTCACCCTTGCACCCCTTGCACGAAATACAGAGATCGAGAACGTTATAAATTTCCTGCTGGATAAGTGGATTAGCCTTGTCGGAGTGATGCATAAACTCGCGCAGGATATTTGCCCTGGCGCGGGTAGTTTTATCTTCATCACGCGTTGCCATGTAAGTCGGGCACATCGTACCACCGATGATCTCCGATTTGCGGCAGTCGCCCGATCCGTTGCACTGTTCCACTGCCCGAAGGTACCCATGAGTAGATGAAAAATCGAAGGTGGTAGCGATCTCAGGATAACGATTGGTTAGTTCGAACCGAAGATTTTGAGTGATTGGCGGTACATCGGTGATTTTTCCCGGATTGAGCACATTCCATGGATCCCAGGTCTTCTTAATGGTTTTGAAGAGGTTGTATATCTCGTCGCCAAACATGAAAGGGATAAACGACCCGCGCAAACGGCCATCTCCATGTTCCCCCGACAGCGAACCCCTGAATTTCTTAACAAGCGCCGCCACATCCAGTGCAAGCGAGGCATATACCTTCTGATCCTCAGTATCCTTTAGATTTAACAATGGTCTCAGGTGAAGTTCTCCTGTGGCTATGTGGGCATAATAAACGCAATTCAGACCATATTTTGCAATGACCGTTTTAAATTCTGCAACATAGTCAGGTAACTTTTCAGGAGCTATTGCGGTATCTTCAATAACCGTGGTACTTCGTTTATCACCCGGAATGTTCGACAGGAGTCCCAATCCGGCTGTCCGCAATTCCCACACTTTTTTTATCCGATCGTCGCCAAAGATCAGCGGGAAGTGATAGCCATATCCCGCCTTTGTCAATTCTTCAACCATATTGGCATGTGATGTCTCAATCTCTTCGCGGGTATCGGTTGCAAACTCAATCATCAGAATCGCTTTGGGGTCGCCCTCAATGAAGAACCGGTTCTCGCGCTGCGACAGGCTCTCTTTGGTGCAATTCATAATAATATCATCCATGAGCTCAATGGTTGATGGGTGGTGTTTCAAAACAAGGATATTGGCATAAAGCGCCTCCTCAAGCGAAGTGAAATGTGCAGGTACAACACACTTAATTTTCGGTGGGAGGGGAATCAGATTCAGCTTAATGGATGTGGTAAAAGCAAGCGTCCCCTCTGAACCGGCCAATAATTTGGAAAAGTTAAAGGGTACTTCATTTCCGGTAAAAGGATCTGTTTCCATGAGAAAGTCTACCGCATAGCCCATATTCCTCCGTTTGACAGCAGGTTCAGGATAGACTTCGCTGATTTTGTCACGGGTTTTAGGGTCGGAGAGCACCTCTTTGATTTGCCGGTAGATTAAAGTCTCCAGATGATTTGTATCTGAATTGCATTTCGCTTCGAATGCTGTTTTAGTTAGAGGTCCGAAAAGTACTTCTGAACCATCGGCAAGAAGGGTATTCACTTCGAGAACATGTTCACGCACACTTCCATAAATCAGCGACCTTAGACCACAAGAGTTATTTCCCAGCATCCCGCCAATGCGACAACGGTTGCTTGTCGAAGTTTCCGGTCCGAACTGAAGACCATAGGGTTTCAGGTAAATATTTAATTCAGCAAGATTTACGCCGGGTTCAACGATTATCCAGCGCTCCTCCTTGTTAAATTCCAGGATACGATCCATGTATTTGGAGATATCGACTACAATGCCTCCTCCGACTACCTGGCCTGCCAATGAGGTTCCAGCACCGCGCGGAATGATGGAGGTGTGATGTTCGCGGGCAAATGCAAGTACTTTTCTGACATCCTCCTTATGCTTAGGCAGCACTACCGCCAGCGGCATTTCGCGGTACGAGGAAGCGTCAGTGGAGTAGAGGATACGATGGGTGTTGTCGCTATAGAATTCACCGTCAATTGACTGTGATAATTTTTCGAAAGGAAGGGCACTTTTCATAACTGATATTGAAATTGCCGGCTAAAATACAAAAGATTGTGTGAATGGTGTCGCCAATCTATTTTTGAATTGCCTTTAGTCCGCCAATAAATTTTATAGGCAATTGGGGTTTGGGTATCAGACCCCACCCCAGCCCTCTCCGAGAGGGTGACTTAAGAAAATTAAATATTGAATTTAAATAATCAGATCATTGGTGACCACTAAAAACTAAGTATCGTTTTTTGAAATCTTGAATGGATCGAGGTTGATTTGTTCTAACTTCTTATAATGCAAAACAAATGCATCATCATCTATTGACTTTATCTTCAAAATTTGTTAACTTTATATTTATTTTAAGATTTTGTAGGCATTGAACAATTTTTAAATCTAACACTCTGTCGTATGAAATACTTTTATTTAAAATCCCTGATCTTCATGTTTATTTTGACATCCTCCTTTGCGACGATGTATGACAATTGCCCTAAACTTATGCCTAAAAACTGGAGGTCTGATGAATATGGAGGGATTCGTCAATTACCGGCAGTAACAGCACATAACTGTCGCGAACTTTCCGGGGCGATCATTAAAGACAAAAAGATACCTTTTGAAGGAACATTTCCCAATAAAGCTTATTGGTATAAGGGAATAATATATAGCCGGGTGGTATGCTCACAACAAACAAAGGACCTTCATTTCTACTACAGTATTGAGTTTACCGGGGTAAGCACGTCTATCCCAAATGATGAACTTGTACGTAACATTATTATTTACAGTTTCAGCACCGAAAAAGGTACATGGGTGGGGTATAGAATTGACGGTGTAGGAAGTAAAGACTGGTGCAGTGCCAAATGGGCATATGATTCACCTAATCATTTACAAATTGATGGCTATTGGCAAGAAGTATCAGGAATACACCTTGCCGATAAAGGTATTTATTACAAAACCGGCATCAGGAGCCGATTGGTAGTTGTTAAAACTACCGCTAAGGAATTCAGTGAAGACGGAGAGATGGATATAAACTCTTGGGCATCCGGTTACAGATTGAGAATCAAAGGAATTTGCATACCCAAGTATTAGTTCGTACTGATTTTTCCTGACCAATTAGTGATCGGTCTTCAAATTTTATGAAAATTATACGAACCATTGTTGCCTTTACTGGTCGCAACAATCTGGATAAGATTTACATCTCAAGATTACACCCAAAAATAAATCCCTTTTTTCAAGCGAAAAAAGGGATTTATCATTTTTAGACTGGTTAAACTGATGGCTGGTTATTTCACCAATTTTCCGTTTTCAATGATTACCTCGTAGAAATATCCGGCTCCAAAATCTTTTTTCAGTGCAACCACCCCCTCGAAGGTGACGACATCACCCACTTTTACCACATCAGCGGTTGTGATAGTGATATCAAAATCGGCATTGTTCTTTGTTCCATCCTGAAGATGTACCCAATTCTTACCCATAATCTCAGGATTGTATTTGACCACCTCACCTTTGATTTTTACTGTTTTACCGGAATTGGCATCTTTATTTGCATAGAGTTGTGCAACGGTGATTCCACCTGCAACGGGGTCAATTTTTATCCCCTCCTTTGCAATGGCGGCCTGTTTCCCTTTTGGCATATCTGCAACAGCATTTGTCTCCTGGGCAAGAATCGGCGTTCCACTGAATTTAGAAACAAACATGATTGTCTTGAAGGTTCTCTTCAGCTCCTTGCTTGTGAAATCTGTCATTTCGATATTTGGTTCAAAATAGTAGGATTTGCCCGTCTCAACCTCTTGCTTTGCAATTGCCAGCCAACTTTCCTTGCCATCTTCATCAGCACGGATGTAGGTGTAATTACTGGATTGGATCACCTCTTTCGCGGTAATTTTATGCACATTAGGTGCCAGATTCTCTTTTGTTTTACTTTTCGGCTGGCACGATGCAAACAGCACAATGATTCCGGCCATCAGTACGAATAAATTAAATTTCATAGCGTGTTTATTTTTACGTTATTATACAGGATATTCCCTTTTACGGTGCAAAAGTATTCATATTTTTAGATTATTCTAAAAACTTCTTGCCATTATCAATTAAATTGACTTAAATGTCTGGTTATTAATTAATACATCCTATCTTCAATTTGAAACTGACAAGGGTTACGAAAAATATTTTGAATGATTTATACTGAATCCACCCAATCATTGGGATCCCTGCCCACCGATTCTTCAATAATAATATATAGTTTTACCAAGTAATATGGTTAAAGGAATATCGTATTGCGTTTTAATGTATAGGATTTTGATATATTCCGTTTCCAATAAATCTGAATAAAATTTTAATTGATGGACGAACTAAATTCTGCCCTGATTGATAAGCTCGATTTACTCTGTACATGGTTTAGTCAAAGAAAGGGTTCAATAGTTGCTTTCTCTGGTGGAATTGATTCCACTCTGGTACTTTTTCTTGCCAGAAAATTTCAGGGACGAGATCATGCGATAGGGGTAATTTCAAATTCTGAAAGTCTTAAAAACAAGGATTTTAACCTTGCAAAATCATTTTGTGAGGAGTTTGATATTCAGCTTAAGGTGATAAAGACCAATGAGCTGAGTGATATCCGGTACAGCCAAAATCCTGTAAATCGTTGTTTCTATTGCAAGGACCATCTGTTTCACGATCTTCAGCTGATGAAAGATGAATATCCTGATTTCGAGATTTTAAGCGGAACAAATTTCGATGACCTTGGCGACTATCGTCCTGGTCTTGATGCTGCGCAAAAACATGAGGTTTTCTCCCCGCTGGTTGATTGCAAAGTCATCAAGGAGGAGGTACGCACCATTGCCAGGCATTTCAACCTTCCAAACTGGAATAAACCTGCAAGTCCATGTCTAAGTTCACGAATTCCATATAATCAGGAAGTGACAGTTGGGAAATTAAGGCAAATCGAAGAAGCGGAAAACATTCTGAACAGTTATGGATTTGAGGATGTAAGGGTCCGTCATTACGGGATGAAAGCGAAAATTGAGGTGCAGCAGGGTGATCTTGATAAACTGCAATCTTTTTCCGGGCGCATCATTCCTGAAATTAAGGCTTTGGGATTTGAGATTGTAGAGATTGATTCCGAGGGTTTGGTTTCCGGGAAAATGAATCGTGTTTTGCGTCCCCTTGACATTAAATAAATTGGATAATGAGAGTTTTATACTACGATTGTTTTGCCGGGATTAGCGGAGATATGAATCTTGGCGCATTGATTGATTTAGGTGTTGATCCTGAATTTCTGAAACAGGAGCTTCAGAAGCTGAATATTGCAGGTTTTCACCTCGATATTTCGATAGATATCCGAAGAGGGATTTCAGGGACGAAAGCCACCGTTGTTATTGAAAATCCCGATAACGAAAAACATCGCCATTTGCGACATGTGGAGGACCTGATCAACCAAAGTACCCTTTCTTCAAAAGTTAAGTCATTGTCGATTAAAATATTTGATCTGATCGCTGAGGCTGAAGCTAAAGTTCATCAGATCAGTAAGCACCATGTCCATTTTCATGAAGTCGGTGCATTGGACTCAATTGCTGATATTGTGGGTGCTGCCATCTGTCTTGATTTTCTGAAAGTGGACAAGGTCCTCTCTTCACCGATCCAGTTGGGTGGGGGAATGGTTAAATGTGCGCATGGTATGATGCCGGTTCCGGCACCCGCAACTGCTTTAATTATTCAGAATGTTCCGGTCAGGACAGGTTTGGTGATGCATGAAGCCACCACACCTACGGGCGCCGCAATACTCGTCGGAACTGTTGATGAATTCACCGAACAGATCGATTTTCCCATTCAGAAGATTGGTTATGGAATCGGACAGCGTGATATTTCGGAAGTGCCCAATGTTTTAAGGGTTTATCTTTCGGAGTATGATAAAGCTCCCGACAATTCAGGTCGGGAAAATGCATGTATGGTGGAATGTAACATCGACGATATGAATCCCGAATGGTATGATCATCTGTTTCAGCGACTTTTCGATGCCGGAGCCAGCGATGTGTTTTTAACCCCCATCATCATGAAAAAGACAAGACCTGCCAATACACTGTCTGTTCTGTGCCACAAAAGCCTTCTTCCTGAAATCAAATCGATCATCTTTTTAAACAGCACCACTATTGGAGTGAGGGAATATGAGGTTACAAAAACCGTTCTTGACCGTTCTGAAAAGGAGATTGAAACAGCCCTTGGGAAGGTTCGGGTTAAATATAGCTCTTTTCAGGGAAGGGAGATCCGCGTTAAACCTGAAATTGAGGATATCAAACAATTGGCCGTGGAGCACAAACTCAGTCTGAGCGAGGTTCAGAAAATCGTAAATAAGAATTTCTGAATTAGGATACAATAGGTAAAAATAAAGATTCTTCGCTTTGCTACTACTAATGACAGTAATCTATTGGCCATTTAAATTAGGAGATTCCTCACTGCGTTCGGAGTGACACGCTTCCCACTGAAGTTGGTGTTGGAGACGGGGCGGCAACGCCGCCCCGTCTCCAACACCATACACACATTACATGGTCATTCCGAATTCAGCGAAGCGGAATGAGGAATCTCACTTTCATTCTTAATTTTCTTAGTTGTCATTCTTCGCTACACTTCGTTTCGCTCAGAATCTGGTAATACTGATTGCCATATTCCAGACAATAATGAAAAAAGCATAATTTGGACAATAGATTTTTTATAGTTTTTGAGGTTTGGTTTGGGAAATATCTGGATGTATCCCTGCTTTTGCAATAGGCAAATTTTTGATAGATTTTACTTCAGAGAAGGCAACGGACAAATTGAATGGTTTGATTTTCGAAAGATTTATCAATTTAAACCTTTATTGGTTAATTTTTTCAGAAGGATAAGTCTTATCTGAATTTTGGCTTGAAACCTCGTTTATTCACCTTACATTTGTCTGTATTAATTGTAACAGATCATCCTTTTTATCGATTAATTTTTAACCTTAAATCTCTTATATGGATATTCGTGACCTGCTTGAAAAATATAAAAATGGAGAAATTGAACTCACAGACGCAGTATCTCAGTTAAATAGCAGGGATGTTGAAGACATGGGATTTGCCAACATCGATACCAGTCGGCTTCATCGTACGGGTATTCCTGAGGTGATTTACGGGGCCGGAAAGACTACAGAACAAGTGAAACAAATCGCGCAAAGGATGTATGAAAAAGGGATGAATATTCTTGCCACACGTGTAACCACAGAGATGTATGAGGCAGTAAAAACGATCATCCCTGGAGCTGTTTACAATTCACTGGCGAAGACCATTTCTTTCAAACATAGGGAGGAACCTTGTGGCGAAAATTACATCGCAGTGGTTTCAGCCGGAACCTCTGATCTGCCTGTTGCTGAAGAGGCAGTTGAAACAGCCCGGTTTCTGAATAACAAAGTAATTACAGTTTATGATGTAGGAGTGGCCGGTATTCATCGGCTTTTTAATAAATGGGAGCTGATAAGGGGTGCCCGTGTAATCATTGTGGTGGCGGGAATGGAGGGGGCCCTTGCCAGTGTGGTAGGTGGTCTTGTAGATAAACCGGTCATAGGAGTGCCGACGAGTATAGGGTACGGCTCCAGTTTTCAGGGACTTTCTGCCTTGTTATCTATGCTCAACAGTTGTGCCAGCGGAGTTTCTGTGGTGAATATTGATAACGGTTATGGCGCAGCCTGCCAGGCCTCCCTGATCAACAAATTGTAACTTTAATCCAACTAACCATGACACTGATTGCAAGACGGATATGCTTAAGGCGATAGGTAGCATTTCACTTGCCGGAATAATGCCATTTATTGGAGAGGCATCTAACTTAAATAGTCAATCCGTCAAGGAAATAAAACAGATATTCTGATTGTGGGAGGTGTTGCTTTTCCCGGATTATTCCATGCATGGGGAAAACAGATCATCAGCGGTATTGGTTGGGAACTTGTGAAGGAGGCTGTGAGATTGGACGATGGTATACTTCCTGATTTCTCGATCCCCACGGGGAAACATCACTGGAAACATCAGGTGCAGTTGAACAAATATTTATATGCCCTTAAGGTTTATCCGAACACTTCCCGGATGTGAGAAAACGCATCTGCTTTCGATGCAACAGGAGACCGCGGTGAGGGAAGCATTTCGTATTGAAGGCGAATATCAGATTACTCGTGAGGATGATGTAACCGGAAAAGTATTTGAGGATGCTGTATCCTATTCTTTTTTTTTTTAAACCCTGCCATGTTCAATCATCCATATTTGAGATTGGGTTTGATGATTTTAGAGTAAAGGCCTTGCCTTATCTCTTTAGTATAATAAGCCGCCGGTTCCCTTTTCCCAGATCGTCAATTTTTTGCCTGCACGCTACCCATGGCGTTAAATGCATCTGAATGCAGGTGTGGAAAATAATCAGATTATCCTCAATAAGCTGTACTAAAATCGATTGTGATGACGCATGAGGTGATACGAAGGATAACCCATTTTTGGGTGTAATATCTGTCATTGTAAGATTAAAATAATTATAAAATTCGCTAATTTGCGGTCCGCGAATTATTCATTATTTCAAACATCGAATTAAAAATAATTCTAAATATAAACTGCCTTAAATAATCCTTATGAATGCAATGCCTCTTGTTATTGGTGCTTTTGCTTTCCTTGCACTGGCCTATCGTTTCTATTACAGTTTTATTGCTGCCAAAGTTTTAACACTCAATGATGATGGGATTGCTCCCTCCATCCGGCTTTTTGACAAGCATAATTATTATCCGATGCCAAAATGGGTCGTTTTTGGACATCATTTTGCGGCGATAGCCGGGGCGGGTCCCCTGGTTGGACCTGTTCTGGCAGCCCAGTTTGGTTTTATGCCCGGTTTTATCTGGATGCTTGTCGGAGCGGTCATGGCAGGCGGTGTCCACGACATGGTTATTCTTACTGCTTCTGTAAGGCATGATGGAAAATCGCTCGCTGAAATTGCCAGGATTGAAATCAGTAATTTTAGCGGAACAATCACCTCCGTGGCTGTATTGATTATTCTTGTTATTGCCCTTGCTGGATTAGGAGTTGTTGTTGTCAATGCACTGGCTGAAAGTTCATGGGGAACATTCACAATTGCGATGACAATCCCAATTGCAATTTTCATGGGATTATGGATGTTTAAATTTCGTAAGGGGAGAACGGTTGAAGCAACAATAATCGGCGTTATTCTCCTTTCACTTGCGGTCATCTATGGTAAATATATACCAGGTTCACCGTTTGCGTCATGGTTTACCTTTGATAAAAAAACACTCACAATTTTGTTGGCAGGTTATGGCTTCTTTGCGTCTGTTTTACCTGTTTGGTTATTGCTTTCTCCAAGAGATTACCTGAGTTCTATTATGAAACTCACTGTAATTTTTATGCTCGCAGTTGGAATTATCATCGTTAGTCCGGTGATTAAAATGCCTGCTTTAACCCCTTTTATTCATGGAGGTGGACCAATTATTCCAGGAACATTGTTTCCCTACCTTTTTATTACCATTGCGTGTGGCGCCATATCCGGATTTCACGCGTTGGTGAGTTCGGGTACGACTCCTAAAATGATCATGAAAGAGTCACATATACAGCCAATTGCCGCAGGGGCAATGCTTGCCGAAGCCATGGTGAGCATACTCGCATTAATTGCTGCAACCAGTCTTTTTCCGCTTGATTATTTCCAGATTAATGTATCTCCTGAGAAGTTTGCTCAAATTTTACCTCAGCTCAAGGCATTAGGATTTACTCAAACCAATTTACTTGAACTCTCCTCGGAAGTTGGTGAGGTTATTGCCGGCAGACCTGGCGGTGCCGTATCGCTGGCAGTTGGTATGGCCCAGGTCTTTTCTGCAATCCCCGGTTTATCGGGTCTGATGTCCTACTGGTATCACTTTGCCATTATGTTTGAAGCACTTTTTATCCTCACAACTGTTGATGCTGGTACCCGTATTGCCCGTTTTATTTTACAGGAAGCGCTTGGTAAGATCTATTCGCCGTTTGCCAAAACCACCTGGCTGCTCGGCAATCTGATTACCAGTTTTCTTGTTGTATTTGCCTGGGGCTATTTTATCTATACCGGAAGTGTATCGACGATCTGGCCGATGTTTGGCGTTGCCAATCAGTTGCTGGCGACATTGGCCCTTGCAATCGGAACCTCTTTCCTGATTAATCATGGGAAACGTAAATATATCTGGATAACCCTCATTCCGATGATATTTGTTGGTATAACCACAATTACTGGTGGATTAATGAACATGATCAATATTTATATACCCCAAATGGGAAGTGCACTCACACGGGTTCAGGGAACAATCAATACCCTGTTAACCAGCATTATCCTCATTTGTGTTTTGCTGATCATCCTCGAAGCAACCCGCAAATGGATTAAAAAGGAAATTGTTGGCAATTACGTTGAAAGTTAATTTTAATTTATACGAATGAAATATTTTGTGTTATTTTTAGTTTTTGTAACCTTTTGTTCTTTACCATCCACTATTGTTGCCCAGGTTTTGGTTGAAGCTGAAGGGTTTTCAAATAAAGGGGGTTGGGTCGTCGACCAACAGTTTATGGATCAGATGGGATCCCCTTTCCTGATGGCCCATGGATTGGGAAAACCAGTAGCAGATGCCACAACTGTTATCTCTTTTCCGAAAGCAGGAACCTATCAGGTGTTTGTACGAACCCGGAATTGGGTTGGTTTCTGGTCGGATAAAGATGCACCGGGAAAGTTCGAAATTCTCATTAATGAGAAGCCGCTTCAGGTAGTTTTCGGAACTCAGGAGACCGAATGGAACTGGGAATTTGGTGGAAAAGTAAAAATTAAGAGTGGAACATCAAAAATTTCATTACATGACCTCACCGGATTTAATGGGCGTTGTGATGCGATACTTTTTACTGCCGATCCCCTCTTTCAGCCCGAAAAAAATCCCGATAAGTTGGCATTGTTCCGGAAAACAGCTTTGCACCTACCAATTGTGCCCGAATCTGCAGGTAAGTTTGATCTTATCGTCACTGGCGGTGGTGTGGCTGGCATATGTGCCGCAATTTCGGCAGCCCGTATGGGATTAAAAGTGGCACTTATTCAGGATCGTCCGGTTCTTGGGGGAAACAACAGTTCGGAGGTTAGGGTCCATCTAGGTGGTCGAATTAATCTTGATCCTTTCCCTGCACTTGGAAATCTCGTCAATGAGATCGGGCCGGCCAGGGCGGGAAACGCGCAACCAGCAACATTTTATGAGGATCAGAAAAAACTGGATGCTGTCTTAGCTGAAAAAAACATTACCCTTTTTCTTAACTATCATGCAAATGGTGTTGAAAAAGAGGGTGAACTGATTAAGGCAGTTTACGCTGTAAACATCGAGACCTCTAAAGAATTAAGGTTTGATGCCCCCCTTTTTGCAGATTGTACGGGTGATGCATCCCTTGGGACACTTGCCGGCGCCGATTATATGACGGGTCGGGAAGCAAAAAGTGATTATAGCGAGCCCACAGCTCCCGAAATCAAAGATAAGATGACGATGGGTGCTTCAGTGCAATGGTATTCAAAGGAGTCATCTCAGCCGGAGCAATTCCCGGATATCAAATGGGGACTTGGTTTCAACGAAAAAAGTGCCCGGGTGGTAAAAATGGGGGAGTGGACCTGGGAAACAGGTATGAAATATGATCAGGTTAAAGATTTTGAACGGATCAGAGATTATGGACTTATGGTGGTCTTCTCCAACTGGTCGTATCTGAAAAATCATTTTCCTGGAAACGAAAAATTTGCCAACAGTCAGCTGGAGTGGGTGGCTTATGTTGCGGGGAAAAGGGAGTCGCGCAGGTTGATTGGTGATATGATCCTTAAAGAACAGGATATCACTCAGCCGACAAAATATTCCGATGGCACTGCACCTACCTCCTGGACAATTGATTTGCACTATCCGGACCCTAAAAACAGTCAGTATTTTCCTGGTGAAGAGTTCATTTCAATTGCAAAACACCAACCCGTTTATCCCTATCCAATTCCATATCGTTGCCTCTATTCACGCAATATCGGCAATCTTTTTATGGCAGGAAGGAATATCAGCGTCACACATGTTGCCCTTGGAACCGTACGAGTAATGCGTACAACGGGGATGATGGGAGAAGTTATCGGTATGGCTGCCTCCGTTTGCAAAAAACGGGGAACTGTTCCACGAGGTGTTTATACCGATTATTTTGATGATCTGAAAAGACTGATGGAGAAAGGAATAGGAAATCCCGGTTTACCGAAGATCCAGAATTATAATCTTGGTGGCACCAAATCAGTAGAATAGAGTTCCAGTAGATAAGATTTTTAAAATAAACCAGCATTTTACGAGTTGCAAAACGATGGTTAAAGTCACATCAATACTGATCATCTGGTTATTTTTGATGACAGGAAACATCAGTTTTGATGATGGAAAACATCTGTTTGTTAATCCGTCATTTCAACCCGATAAGTTCATAATTAAAAAGAAAGTCCTGATTAACTTCAATGACTCTATTCCGGATGATACCTTGACGATCTATTTCTCAAATCCTGATCTTCCGTCAGCATTCAGCCGGGATATTCATACTGCGGTTTGTTTGGATACTTTATGTCGTGTGGTGGATATTACCCTATACTGGGAAATAACAGGGAAATATCTTGGATTTTCGCTCCCTTCAGGCACGCAGTTAACCAAAAAGGAGCACACGCCGTTTTCGGAAAAGGACTATGCACGTCTGAATGAAATTCTTAGTGATTCTTCGTCTCAACTCAGAACATTTTCCCCGGCGGATATTCATCCGGTTAAAAAATCGGTTAACCATACCGATGGGATTACCGGTGCAACCTTGCCGGACCTTGCTTCGTGGATCGTTCCGGAGGCGGCTTATTCTTCTTATACACTTTGGCACCTCACTTATGGTGCAACCCGTGATACCATTTTGGCATACACAACTAACCATTTGGTTTCCGATCAGTTGATAATTTCTCTTTTGAATGATGATGATCCATACAATCAGGTACAAGCGCTTCAATGGATCGAAAACAGAAAATTGAACAATACTCAGTTCACTGAATTGGCACTAAAGGTTTTGCATAGTCAAAATTACAAATCATCAGGGCAATCCCTTCAATTTCTAAAAAAAAGTGGAATGGATTTAGAGCGATTGCAAAAAGAGGTGATTCCATTGCTCGACAGTGAAGATTTCAGGATCAAATATGTTGCCATTGAATATTTTCGTGAATGTCAGCTAATACCGGAAACAGTTGCCCGGGAGATGATGTCACGACTCACTAGCGATAACTATTATCTCGTAAATGTGATACTCACACTGTTCGAAAAAAGGTTTCAACCCGATTTGGTTGATCAGCGTAATTTGTCGAAGCTTTTGGGTAGTAAAAACATAAATATTGCCAACCGTGTTTACCATTATTTATTAGATTTACCTGATCAATCTCCTGATGTGATCAAGCAACTTAACAGGTACAGGAGAAAAGCACTTTAGTACTAACCAATTTATTAGATTTACTTCCTAATGAGAAGAAGAGATTTTATCCAGACAACTGTCACCGGAACAGCGATACTAGCCTCCGGAAATTTGATGGCTTTCCCGGAAACTCCACCAATCGAAAAGAGTTCAGGAAAGTTCTGTTTTCAATCTGAGCGCAAGATTCCTGTGGCCTATACGGTTGATGTTGTTGTGATCGGAGGATCGACTTCGGCTGTTGCTGCAGCTGTTAGTGCATCGCAAAACGGAGCAAAGGTTTTTTTAGTAGTTCAGGAGACCTATCTTGGTGAAGATGTTTGCGGCACCTGGCGTTATTGGAATATCCATCCTAAAGCGTTACAAACAAGTTTAGGTAAGCAACTTTTTGAATCGGGTGTAGCTGCTCCGTTGAAATTTAAACAAAAGCTGGATAATGAATTAATAAATAATAAGATAGAATTTTTGTTCTCAAGTTATGTTACCGATCTGCTTACCGATGACCAGGGAAATCCTGCCGGGGTGGTAATTGCGAACCGTTCGGGAAGGCAGGCGGTCAAAGCCAAAGTGATCATCGATGCAACACCGCGTGCGATGGTTTCACGGCTCACATCAGCTTCATTTACGCCTTATCCTTTGGGCAAACAGAATTTCAGGTTTATTGTGCTGGGAAATAACGAGAAAAAGTTGTCAAATGGTTCGTCTAAATTGCTGCCTCAGCTTGTAACTGTTAAGGAAAAAGGATATAAAGTGATCGAATACTCATTGGATATTGATATGAAAGATTGCTCTTTCGAATCATTTGCCAATGCAGAGCAAATCGCCAGAGACCTTACGTGGGATCCGAATCAGGTCGAATCGGGCGATTTTCTTTTTCAGGTGCCTCCCGATCATGTTACGGGAGAAAGCAGGTTTGAAAAAGCTGAAATTGACGTTGAAACGATCGAACTTACCCCTTTTCAGCCAAAAAGTGTAAGTCGCTTTTTTCTGTTAAATGGTATGGCTGACATTTCAAGAACGTTGGCAGCAGATCTTTTGCAGCCTGGAGGTTTGATCAAAATTGGGGAAAGAATCGGAAAAGAAGCAGCCACTCTTGCATCAAAATTAACCCTGTCTAAATCCATTAAAATCAGGCGGCAGACCCATTCTAATCCTGTAAAGGGGGATGTTGGTGAATTGCTCGCCGGAATTCGTCCCACCTTAAACCAGGAGATGGTCAGGTCTGAAGCGACAACACTTCCGGTTTTGGGCCGATATGATGTTGTTGTTATGGGCGGTGGAACAGCCGGTGCTCCTGCTGCTGTTGGGGCCGCACGACATGGTGCTAAAACAATTGTCATTGAGTACCTGCATGGATTAGGTGGAATTGGAACCCAGGGAATGGTTGGGCGTTATTATCATGGCTATCGCAAAGGGTATACCAATGAGGTCGATGAAGGGACAAAGGGAATTGGTGAAGGGAATGTAAGACAAAAAAACCGGCTTGACGAATGGGTCTTTGACTGGAAAACAGAATATTTCAGACGCGAAATCCGAAATGCAGGGGGTGAAATTTGGTTTGGCGTTCTGGGTTGCGGCGCTTATATCGATAAAGGGATCGTTAAAGGGGTTGTTGTGGCCACACCTTTCGGGAAAGGGGTGATCCTGGCCCATACAGTCATTGATTCATCCGGAAGTTCGGATATCGCTATTGCTGCCGGTGCCGGATATGCTTACACCGATGGCAATTCAGTTGCCGTTCAGGGGGCTGGAATGCCGTTTAAAAATCCGGATGATTTTTACAACAATACCGACTGGACCTTTACCGATGACACCGATATGCTCGACCTTTGGTGGACCTTTATTGTTGCCAAGGATAAATTTGCAAATCAGTTTGACATCGGAAAATTGTCACAAACCCGTGAACGCCGTCGTATGAAAGGTGACTTTACCATATCTGCATTGGATATATACAATGGCCGGACCTATCCTGATGCGATTTCCATACATGTAAGCTCTTTTGATACACATGGTTTTACAGAGGATTCCTTCTTCTATCTTAAACCACCTGAGCATAGTGGGGCAGATGTTACAGCTTATGTCCCTTTTCGGGCCCTGTTGCCCAAAGGTATCGAGGGGATTGCAGTCACCGGACTTGGCGCAAGTGCCGATCGTGATGCAATGCCTGTGATCAGGATGCAGCCTTGTCTTCAGAACCAGGGTTATGCAGTAGGATGGGCAGCTGCCATTGCTGCCAGAAACAATCAGATGATCAGGCATATTGACCTGAAATCACTCCAAAAGGAGCTCGTTAAGATCGAAAATCTCCCTGAATCGGTTCTCACCGACAAGGATAATTTCCCGCCATCGGATGATAAAATCAGAGCCGCCTCGTTGTCTGTTACCCATAATCTCGACGGACTCGAAATACTCCTCTGGGATAAATCCCGTTCCATACCATTAATGGTTGAAGCTTATGAAAAGGCAAAAACATTTGAAGATCAGCTTACCTATGCCAGAATATTGGGGATGCTGGGAAATTCAACTGGTTGGGAGGTGCTCCAAAAGGCGATTGAGGACTCGCAAAACTGGGATGCTGGCTGGAATTACACGGGGATGGGACAATTTGGAAAAAGTATCAGCTATCTTGATGGTCTGATTATCGCTCTTGGTCGAAGCAAAAGAATTGAAGCTATTCCTACCCTGGAGAAACTTTCAAAAAAATTAACCATATCCAGCGAATTCTCCCATTTCAGGGCGGTTGCCATGGCTCTAGAAACAATTGGAGATAGCAGGGGAGCGCTTATTCTCTATGATCTGTTGCAACTAAATGGAATTACCGGTTATTCGATGCCAGATATTGAGACTGCCAAAAGACTCACCCCATTAAGTGGGACAGACACGAGTACGAGAAATAATTCATTGCGTGAACTCATTCTTGCAAGGGCACTATTCCGTTGTGGCGATGTAAATGGTTTGGGAAAGGCAATACTCACCAACTATTCGAAAGATTTGAGGGGACACTACTTCCGTCATGCCAGCGGAGTGTTAAAAATGTACAGTAAAACAATTGAACCACAAAAGGAGGTAAAAACAACAAAAAGCGAAATCAACAGGGGATTACCCGAAATAAAAACTCCAGTTTTTCCAGCCGGACCAAAAAAATAGGATTAAAAAAAATGATTATCAGTTTTTGACCTTCAATTCTCCGGAATCCTGAAGAATTTCTGCTCTTTCCCTCTCCACTTGAGGGGGTTGGGCGAGGTCATGAGGTTGGTAGGGCAAAGAGATCAATGTAGGAGCCTCTAATTACGACAATAAAATCAACTGAAACCAATATTTTAAAATAAGTGCAACATAGGTGCAATCCCTTAGAAAAATATTAAACATTCTGCAACAATACTATAATTGAAATTTCTGATTTTATCCGAAATTTAATATACTAACATTTACAGATACTTACCGGGTTCTTTGAAATCTTTGCCCCTTCAATAACAGGCTTAAAAACCTGTCGTAATTTCAACCTCCTTTATGCTGGAGATAGTTAGGTCGTTCACCATATTCAAGATTTTAAATAAGGCCATATTTTAGTTGGACCCAAAATGATCGCCGGATTTAGGGGGATAAATAAAAGCATTTTCTGTAAAGCTAATTTTTTGATGTATGTCAAAGATTGTAAGTATGGGTGCAGTAACAGTTCTTGCTGCATTTGTTTTTTTTATCATGAAACCCGTAGTTTGCCTGTCAGATGAGATAAGTAAACGTGAAATTCCTGTCACCTCGCCGGCGTCATCAGAAGAAGCAATAACGTGTTTCATAAATGGTCGTGAGGCTTTCGAATTTGGGAGGTTCTTGGATGCCAACCTATTATTCGATAAGGTGATTTTAAAAGACCCTCAATTTGCATTAGCTTATCTTTACAAAGCTTATATAACAATTTCTGATCTGGAGTGGAAGCAAAATATCGACCTTGCTATTCAATACCGAAGCTTTGTCAGTGAGGGGGAGAAAAAGCTGATCGATATGGAAACAGCGTTATTGGTCAGGAATGGTGAAAAAGGCTGGAGCTGGCCAAACACCTTGTCGAATTATATCCATTGAGTTCTCGTGCACAGCTTATTCTTGCCGGTGAATATCAGGTAAGGAAAGAGTATACTAAATGCAGGGGACTTGCCTACGAAGCCATCCATTTAGATCCTGATTCACCCTTGGGTTACCGTATGCTTGCCTCATCCTATCTTTTTAATGAACCTTTGGATTTTGAGCTTGCTCGTAAATACATGGAAAAGTTTGTCGATTTACGACCCAATGAAGCCACGGCTTTTATTGCCCTTGGAGACGTTCACCGGTCACGGTTGAGTTTAGACAGAGCTGTAATTGCTTACAATAAAGCCATAAAGCTAGATCCTAAAAGCGACGTTGCTTATGCAAAAAGGGGGTACATCAACACATATCAGGGGTATTTTGATGATGGCCGAAAAGACTGGGCAATATCACTTAATCTTTTGAAAGAAAATGATAGAAGTAACTGGCCAAATAACAGTGTTTTGTCCTACCTTGATCCGGGAAACAAAAAATTTGACGACATCGAAGCATCCAGTGTTGATTTAAAAGTCAAGACAATGAAAAATGGTAAAGATCCGTTGGAAGCACCTGAAGATGACCACTATTTTTGCTGTACGGTTATATCAATGAAACATGGAGTTTATGTTAGTCCATTCCAGTCAATGAATGAGTGCAGCGCACTGCAAAGAGAATTATCAAAAGAATCAAAAGCTCCGGATCCAACCATGATTGAGGCTAATATTACATTTATCGAGGGTGTACATGCTTTGTTGCAGGGGGATTTTGAACAGGCAATACAAAAGGCTGAAGCTCATGCACATATGGTTGAACCCTATAAAAGTCCCAGAAAGCTGCAGGTTTACAATTATTTAATGGGGCTGATTAATTTGAAACAGGAACATTTCGGAAAGGCAGTCGCCTATTATTTGAAGTCAGATCTTAGCAATGCCTGCGTTAAATATGAATTGGGCCTGGCTTATGATGGCTTAAAAGAATGGGATAAAGCTCAGGCAATGTTTGATCAGGTTTCAAAATGTAATTTTGTAACGGCCGCTGAGCCCCGAATGACCAGAATTTCGAATAAATGGTTAAAAACATATGCCTCTTTGCCAAAAGAAGAGTAACAAAATTAAAACTGATCGTTGCCATCCAGTAAGAAGAAACGACTAACCGACAATAGAAGGTCCGCAGATCTTCGAACCTAGCCCTCAGGAACGGATTGGAGGATAAAAGTTTATCGGAATTTGTTTCGATAAACTTTTTTTTGAAATAGTTAATATAGAACAACTTATCTGTATCATTTTAAATCCGATTATTTGTTGAAGATTTATTTATATTGCCTTATAACTTATTCCCGCTAATTGGATTACATTTGAAGGGCGAAACTTTATTCAACCATAAAAGATATATGGCTCAAGCTTTAAATGTACTAAAGTAACTGTTATGATTGCACCTGGTATTCCTAAAGATGAGAAGAAAAGATTGGAAGCATTGTTGGGATATTCAATTTTGGATACCATGCCTGAGCCGGAATACGATGACATAACCTATCTGGCTTCGCACATTTGCAAAACACCCATATCTCTGATCAGCCTTATTGATGATGAAAGGCAGTGGTTTAAGTCGCATCATGGACTTGATGCCACAGAAACCCCTAAGGAGCTGGCTTTTTGTGCTCATGCGATCAATGACAAGAATAATATTTTAATTGTTCCTGATTCGCGAAATGATATACGATTTTTTGATAACCCACTGGTTACTGGTAGTCCGAATGTTATTTTTTATGCGGGCATCCCCTTGGTTAATAAAAACGGATTCCCCCTTGGTACACTGTGTGTTATTGATAATCAGCCCAATTCACTGGATGAATTCCAGTTGAAAGCGTTGAAGGCACTGTCAAATCAGATAATAAGCTTATTTGAATTGAGGAAAAAATCATATGAACTTGAAATCAAAGCATACGAAGCAGAGGCACAGAACATTATTCTTGAGAAATTTGCAGGTACAGCTGCCCATGATATTAAATCGCCGCTTGCAACAATTGTTATGCTGGCCGATCTATTGGATTACCAATATTCGCAACAATTGGATGGCGAAGGATTGGAATTGATAAAAATGATTAACACGTCAGCTAACAGTCTTACCCAATTTATTGACGAAATATTAAAGTACAGTCAAAACACAAGACTGCTGTCGGAAGATAAGGAGAATGTGATAGTACAGGAAATCATTGTAGGTATAATCCAGTTAATTGACCCTAATAGCGAAGTGAAGTTTACAATCCTTCCCCAGACCAATTTTACAGTTTATACCAACAAGGGTGCCCTTAAGCAAATTATCCTTAACTTGCTGGTCAATTGTCTTAAATACAACGATAAAAGGGATATTAAAATTTCAATTACGATCGAAGACTTAAAGACCCATGTTAAGTTTAATGTTATTGATAATGGACCGGGCATTAAGATAGAGGATCAGGACCGCATATTTCAGATTTTCGAAACAACCTCAAATTCCAGTAAATCAGGAGAAAAAGGGACTGGAATAGGTCTGGCAACTGTCAAATCCCTGGTCGAAGGATTAGGGGGTGCCATCCATTTAACTTCGGAGATTGGGAAAGGGGCCAACTTTGAATTTACCCTGAGGAAATACAATTGAATATTAAAAGATGGACAATCAATCTGAAGACCCAGGTCATCTTTCTGATTCTTAACTCGATTGAAGGATCATTTAATATAGCCAATAACTGTGGTTTAGGATCGTATTTGCTAAAATAGGGTTGGATTGCCTAGTCTTAGCTCTTCTTAACGATTGTTTCCATCACCACCTTATTCTCTTCCAACACTTCGAGATAGCGGATTTGAGCCTTTGTTCTGACAAGATTATGTCCTTGATAATCTGTTTTATAATAGGTATCGCCATTCAGATAATCGGTAAAAAATCGCATGGCTTGTTCCCAAGCCATATAACGACACGAAAAAGCAAGGTAATCAATCTCTGTTGATGTCAAAAATGCTCTTGCCTCAGATAGATATCCTTTAGAAAAAGCTTCATATATCACTTTGTTAAAAGCAATTCTAGAAAGATCGGGCTCATCCTCAGGTGCTGTATTTCCTAAAGTGCGAATTGCATCCCCAAAATCGTATAAAGCCGATCCAGGCATTACGGTATCAAGATCAATGATACACAGCGTATTATTGTTCTGGTCGAAGAGGATATTATTGATTTTTGTATCATTATGAGTAATTCGTAGAGGGATTGTTTTGTTGTTGAGTCCCTTCTGCAATGAAGTCATTTCGTCAGACCTGACCAGAATTTTATCAATTATTAGTTGATTATCTTTTACCCTTCCTGCGGAATCGTTAGAAATTGAGGCGTGAAAATCGTTCAACCGGGAAATTCCATTGTGAAAATTTGGAATTGTTTCGATGAGCAGCTCCCCTGGCAGATCGGCCAGCTGTTGCTGAAAATGGCCGAAGGCACTGGCTGCTTGATAAGCCTGTTCTGGTTCCTGGATGTTCTCAACAACACGACAGCCGGCAATAAACAGAAACATCGTCCAGAAATTTCCATCATTGTCATTTACAAACATTTTGCCGTCCTTTGCCGGAATATAGGTCATCACTTTTCTTTCCACCTCGTTCACCCCTGCAGCGACAAGCTGTTTCCTGATATGGTTCGTGGTAATCACGATATTTTTCATCATTCCCGGTACATCCTTGAAAATTTTATGGTTTTTACGTTGCAGCATGTAATCAGGCGCCTCTGCCGGGATGGTGGTTACCAGATAGGTGTCGTTGATATGGCCTGTACCAAAAGGAGCTATTTCTTTGATATTTAATTCAATATCAAATTTTGATACTAAATCCGAAAATAATGAAGTACTCATATTAATTAATGTTTTGGTATTTTGTGACTTAACGAACTAAGTGGAAACCTTTATTGAGATTAATATCACCACAATTTTTCCGGATAGTCTCCGCATAGAATTAACTCTTTAATGCGTTGCTGGACATAAGGTTTGTCTTCCCTGTAGGTGACGCCAAACCATGGAGAGTCGCATTGAAGCACTTTTGTATGTATGTTCCCTTTTACGATGTTATCGTTGATTAACAGGGGAATAAAATATTCGGATCTTAACTCATTCCCATGATGAAGAAGGAAGTCCTTGAACCCTTCATTCAGATACTTAAACACATTGGGTTTTAGACCCCAAAAATTCATTGAAACTGGGGTATCCTCTTCAAGTCTGAAACGTTCATCGTTTTCGTAAAAGAAGATCCCATCTTCATCCCTTTTGATCTTTGTCCGTTCTACGACAGTTGTCAGGTTTCCATCTTTGTCGGTGTTGCATACTCCGCGCGAGACAGTTCCAAATTCCGAAAGGGTATTCGCAACATTGTATCCCACCATTGAATACTCATTTTCGTCGGTTGAAGAGGCAAGGAATCCTGCCATCACCTGGTAAGCTCTGCTTCCGTAAAAATCATCAGCATTGATCACAGCCAAAGGTTCATTCACTGCTGCTTCTGCCATTAATGTAGCATGGGCTGTTCCCCAGGGTTTCTCCCTTTCAGGGTTCACAACTGATCCGTCCGGTACTTTATCGAGAGACTGGTAAACATACCCTACCTCAATCCTGTTTTTAAGCTTAGGTTCGAATCTTGCCTTAAATTCTTCGGCAAAATCTGTTCGTATCACAAAGATAACTTTTCCAAAGCCGGCTCTAATCGCATCATACAGTGAATAATCGATGATTGCTTCGCCGTTGGGTCCAACTTCATCCAATTGTTTAAGACCGCCATAACGACTCCCCATGCCAGCCGCAAGTATTACCAAGGTTGGTTTCATAATCTAAATTAAAAATTGACCTGCAATTATAGGACTATTTTCTGATTTTGTGACCACTTATTGCATAGTAAAGTATAAACAAAAAACAAGGGAGGGCGATCCAATAGGCATTTTGAGCCCCGAAAGCATCTTTCAGGAAACCGTATATCGTAGGAATAACTGCTCCGCCTACTATAGCGATTACAAGAAGTGATGATCCCGCTTTGGTAAACCTGCCCAGGTCGGCCATTGCAAGAGGCCATAAAGCCGGCCACATCAGAGAACAGCCAAGCGCCATTAATGAGATAAAATAAATTGAAACTGACTCGGTCACTAAAACTACCATTGTTGAACCAACAATTGCGATTATAGCGCAAATAAGTAACGCTTTTGCCTGGCTGAGGTACTTTGGGATCAGAATAACCCCGCATAGGTATCCAATCACCATTCCGATAGGCGCTATCCATGCAAAAAGGTCAGGGTTGGGTAAATTGATGCTTGTCGCGTAATCAACCAATGTTCCCAGGGAGATCGTTTCGACACCGACGTAGAGAAACAGTGTAAGTCCTCCAAGCAAGAGGTGAGGGAATTCCCAGATGGATTTTTTATTGGCTGCATAAAGGCAGTCTTGCGCGCTGTCTTCTTCTTCCCCTGTGGCTTTAACCTCGGGAAGTGGAGCAAAAAATGCTAATACACCTAGTAGAATAAACACTCCGATAATAATATAAAATGGCAGATTGATATCAGTAAGTTGAACATCCTTAACACTTTTACTGATCACGAGGGAGAGAAAAAGGGGTGCAATAGGCCAGGCTAGTTTATTGGCTATACCCATGAAACACATCCGCTTAGCCGCACTATCGATGGGGCCTAAAATGGTGATGTAAGGATTGACGGAAGCTTGTAAAAAGGCATTACCCATACCGCTTATAAATGAAGCAAACAGAAAGAGTGGAAGACTTCCCAGCTTTGCTGATGGGATAAAAAGGTAAAACCCTACTGCGAACATCAGAAACGAAAGTGCCATTGTCCGCTTGTAACCAATTTTCCCAATCACCAGTGATGCCGGGTAACCAAAGATAAGAAATGCAGAAAAAGTGGCTGCAAGTACCAGGTACGATTGTCCGGAGGAGATATGGAGCGCCTTGCTGAGTAATGGAATGAGATAACTGTTAATACCCAATGCGAAGCCAATGGCAAAAAACATTATTCCGACAATAATCAGCGGGAGCAGATAATTCTTTTTAGCTGTTTGTGTCATTTCCATTTTGTTAGTTGTTTAAATAGTGGATAATTTTATGCTAAATTAATCATTTCATTCTTTATACCATCCCGAATATTTGTGGTAATTATTGGCAATTCTGTTAATTTCACCTTCAAGTAATTCAGGACTCATGTCTTTTATTTTTTTTGCAGGTGAGCCTCCATAAACAGAACCCGATTCAATAATGGTCCCTTTAGTAACTACTGCTCCAGCTGCAATAATTGAATTACTGTGAATTATTGCATCATCGAGGATGACGGCATTCATTCCTACCAGAACATTATCGTGAATAGTGCAACCGTGAACGATTGCGCCGTGGGCTATAGATACATTATTACCGATATTGGTCGGTGATTTAAGATAAGTGGCATGGATAACAGCATTGTCCTGAATATTTACATTATTACCGATTCTGATGTAGTGAACATCACCCCTGAGGACCGCCCCATACCAGATGCTGCAATTATCTCCCAGGGTCGTGTCGCCAATGATTACCGCGTTTTCTGCGAGAAAACAGTTCTCTCCAAAAACAGGAGTTTTTCCGAGAAGTGATTTTATTATAGCCATTCGATTAAAATTGTTTTAATTTGTACTCCAAAATTAGTAATATGCGGCGCATTTCACAGGACAATAAAATATTTCGGAATCAGGAAGTTGAAATCTTTTATTTTTACATAATTTAATTTTTTAAATAGCTGACATGCTGGAATATACATTAAAATTAAACTATTCAATTCTTTAAGTCTTTATAAGTCAAACAGCAAATATTTATTATTTTTATCATCATGATTGAAACAAAGATCATTGAACTGGAAGAGGTTGCAATCCGGTTTTCGGGTGACTCCGGCGATGGAATGCAGTTGACGGGGGCCCTTTTTTCGGATACTTCGGCATTATTTGGGAACGACATTTCCACTTTCCCTGATTATCCATCGGAAATCAGAGCGCCGCAGGGGACGATTGGTGGAATCTCCGGTTTTCAGGTTCAATTTGGGAAGGGGAGAGTTACCACACCGGGTGACTTTGCCCATATTTTGGTGGCAATGAATCCTGCAGCAGTAAAGGCAAATGCCAGCTTTATGCGCCCTGGAGGGACAATATTCTATGATGTTGACAGTTTTACTCAAAAGAATTTTGATAAAGCAAAGTTGAAAACTGATGATCCTTTTGAAGAGTGTAACCTTCAGGATTATTTTAAAGTTCCTGTACCTATTACCAGTATGACAAGGGAGGCCTTAAAAGACCTCGATATTGACAATAAAAGTATCCTTCGGAGCAAGAATATGTTTGCGCTTGGTTTAATCTGCTGGGTATTCAGTAAACCATTGGATTATATTGAGAAATTCATTAAAAGGAAATTTGCCAAAAGTGCAGTGGTGGTCGAAACAAATCTACGGGTATTACATGCCGGATGGAACTATGGGTTGACACTTGAACATCTAACACCCCAGTATGTTGTTCATCCTGCAGAAATCGAAAAAGGTACTTACCGGAATATCAATGGAAATCTGGCTACTGCATGGGGATTACTTGCAGCTTCACAGAAAGCCGGACTCGATCTGTTTATCGGTTCTTATCCTATCACTCCTGCAACTGAAATCCTTCAGGCTCTTTCCGATCGTAAGGATCTAGGCGTAAAAAGTTTTCAGGCTGAAGATGAAATTGCAGGGATATGCACCGCAATAGGCGCCTCATTTGCAGGAAAACTTGCAGTAACTTCTACTTCGGGTCCCGGTTTTGCACTTAAATCTGAAGCCTTGGGACTGAGTGTGATGGCCGAGTTACCACTTGTTGTAGTTAATGTGCAGCGTGGGGGACCTTCAACCGGACTTCCTACGAAAACCGAGCAATCAGACCTGCTTCAAACATTATATGGCCGGAATGGCGAAAGCCCGGTGGTGGTCATTGCAGCGTCAACCCCTTCAGATTGTTTTCATTTTGCCTTTGTTTCTGCAAAGATAGCCCTTGAACGGATGGTGCCTGTCGTGCTTTTGACTGATGGATTTCTTGGTAATGGTTCAGAGCCCTGGAAAATACCAAAATTCAGTGAGCTACCAACGATTACTCCCCGGTTTGCTACCAATCCCGCAATATTTAAACCCTATGCACGCGACGAAAAGACACTGGCACGTGAATGGGCAATTCCAGGAATGGATGGTTACCAGCATCGTATCGGAGGTCTTGAAAAAGATATTGCGGGCAATGTAAGTCATGATCCAGCTAATCATCAAAGAATGATTGAGATCCGCGAAGAGAAGGTCAATCGTGTCGTGGACATGATCCCTGATCTGGAAGTTTACGGTGACCAACAGGGTGACCTGTTGGTTGTTGGCTGGGGTGGAACATTCGGATATATGGAAAGCTCAGTACGGGAGATGAGAGTAAATGGTGTTAAAATCGGATTGGCTCATTTTAACTTTATTAAACCTCTGCCTCGCAATACTGCCGAGGTTTTTGGCAGATTTAAAAAAATTGTGGTTTGCGAATTGAACCTTGGTCAGTTTGTTGGTTATCTGAGGGATAAAGTGCCTGGTTTTGTTTATCGCCAATACAATAAGGTTCAGGGACTGCCGTTTACAATACAGGAATTAATTGAAAATTTTGAAAAAATTCTGGAGGAGAAGTGATGACAGAAATTTTGGAATATACATTAAAGGATTTTAAGAGCGAAAATGAAGTTCGCTGGTGCCCGGGTTGTGGTGACCATGCCGTACTGAATTCCATTCAGAAAGCTATGGCCACGCTTGGGATTAAGCAGGAGGATTTTGCAGTTATATCCGGCATCGGGTGTTCCTCAAGATTTCCCTATTACATGAGTACTTACGGATTTCACACCATTCATGGTCGTGCAGCGGCAGTAGCTTCAGGTGTTAAATGTGCCAATCCTAAGCTTTGTGTATGGGAGATCACAGGTGATGGCGATGGTTTAGCAATTGGAGGAAACCATTTCATTCATTGCATCAGAAGAAATATTGACATCAATATCATCCTGTTTAATAACAAGATTTACGGATTGACAAAAGGTCAGTATTCGCCCACTTCAGATCGGGGAGCTATTACAAAAACTTCCCCTCAGGGGACTATTGAGAGCCCCTTCATTCCGGGGCAATTGGTCCTGGGGGCTGGAGGAACTTTCTTTGCCAGGGCTGTTGATAATAATATCCGTCATTCACAAGAAGTTTTCGAAGATGCTGCAAAACACCAGGGTACCTCGGTCGTAGAGGTTCTGCAAAATTGTGTCATATTCAATGATGGAATTCATGCGGAAATTTCAGATCCTAAAATGCGCGAGGAGCGTCAGATCTTTCTGAAACATGGCGAACCAATGATTTTTGGAAACAATAAAGATAAAGGACTCATTTTTGATAAGGCTTTTTTAAAGGTCGTAACAATTGGTGAAAATGGAGTCACACGTGATGATATTCTGATTCATGATGTTACAGAACCAAACGGCTATGTCCATCAGCAACTGATCGGGATGAAGTTGCCTGAGTTTCCGGTTGCAATGGGGGTTATCAGGGCGGTAACTGCACCTGTTTATGACCAAATGATGGAACAGCAGATTGCTGATGTGAAAAGTAAAGCCAGGATCAAATCCATTGATGATCTTCTTGGCAGTGGAAATACGTGGGTGGTGGAATAAATCATTCTAATTATATTTGGGAAAAGGGGCTTTGGCCCCTTTTCTGTTTTTAATCTATTTTTTTTTAACTTTAGGGTGTTAACCACTGAGTAATTTAATCTATGGAGAAATTCGAAAACATTTCAATATCAGCAATTTATAAAAGAAGAAAGTCCGACAGGGATATTTTTCAGGAGCTGATGCCTAATAAGGTAAAAGAGGTATTGCTTTTTGCCACCCTTTATGACTCCTATGCTATCGAAAGGGAAGGGCAGTTTTCTGATAAAATATTTGGGGAATACCTTCAACTAAATTTGTATGCCGCACCCAGGTTTACAAGTGTTAATACGGAAGAGGATGTAAATAAAATTCTTAATACCCGACACTTTGACCTCGCTATAATTATGGCTGGTGTTGACAAAGAGATGCCGCTGAAAATTGTTACCGAAATCAATGCAGCCAAACCACGAATACCTATTTTATTACTTGTTAACAATAATAGTGATGTCAAATATTTTAAAATAGCTGCTACAAGGATTCCGGCAATCGACCGTGTTTTTGTTTGGAACGGCAATTCTAATGTTTTTCTTGCAATGATTAAATACATTGAGGACAAGAAAAATGTTTCAAAAGATACCAGACTTGGAGGGGTGAGGATCATCTTACTGGTAGAAGATTCCATCAAGTATTATTCACGATATTTACCGCTCCTTTTTGCCAGTGTTATGACGCAGACTCAAGCCCTGGTATCAGATGAGTCAACAGACGAACTTCACAAGATATTCAAGTATCGCGCACGACCTAAGGTATTGTTGGTGAGTACTTATGAGGACGCTTTGGAGGTTATTTATGAATATAAGGAGAATCTTCTGTGTGTTATCTCTGATGTGAAATTTTCAAGAAATGGGATTGACGACGAGGATGCAGGGATCAAGCTCCTGAAATTCGTAAAGGAGAGCCTCAGTTACCCTATCCCTTTGTTACTTCAGTCGCACGACATCGAAAACTCACTCAGAGCCGAGGAAATACAGGCCGGATTTATCAATAAGAATTCAGATACTCTATCCCATGATATAAACGAGTTTATCAATTGCAATCTGGGATTCGGGGATTTTATCTTCCGGGATGAGGAGGGAAATCAGATAGGTGTAGCCAGGAATTTACACGAATTTGAGAAGCTGATGGCTGAAGTACCCGTGGAATCGCTTGTCTTTCACGGAAAGTCAAATGACTTCTCAACCTGGCTATTAGCGCGTGGTGAAATTAATATTGCCGAAAGATTAAT
Organism: Prolixibacteraceae bacterium; assembly: GCA_963677935.2. Classification (GTDB taxonomy): domain Bacteria; phylum Bacteroidota; class Bacteroidia; order Bacteroidales; family Prolixibacteraceae; genus JAAFHB01. Next base: position 440,560 of record CAXXEH010000003.1, read on the forward strand.
CCCATTTAAAACTGACGAATTTGATGATCCTTCTAAACTGAGGGAGGTGTGCCTGAGTGTATTTGCCGATGTTCACGAGAAAAAAAATCGCGGAAGAATAATCAATTTCGATCCGCTGCTTGTAAATGGGAACCGTTACATTGTGAGAATGGGACATGGTTCGTTGGGAGGAAAGGGGAGAGGCCTCGCTTTTATGTGCAATCTGATTGAAAATATCGACATGAAAGCAATTCTTCCGGGTATTAACATCCGGATGCCGGCAACCTCTGTCATTGGTGCGATTGAATTTGATAATTTTATGGAGTCGAATAATCTCTATGATGTAGCCTATCATCAGACTGATTACGACCTTGTGGTTGAAACATTCCTGACTGCAAGTTTAAGTAATGCATTGAATGATAAATTATTGCAATATATTCGGCAGGTGAACAGGCCTTTGGCAGTCAGATCTTCCGGTCTGTTTGAAGATTCCTTACTTCAACCTTTTTCGGGGGTATATTCTACTTATTTGATTCCCAATAGTCATCCCGATGAAAATGTAAGGTATGAACAGCTCAGAACAGCAGTGAAATTGGTGTACGCGTCGGTGTTTAGTGATGATGCACGATCTTATTTCAATGCAGTAAATTACAAAATTGAAGAGGAAAAGATGGCAGTTGTTCTTCAACCTGTTGTTGGTCAGAATCATGGGCAGAAATTTTATGCCGATATCAGTGGTGTAGCACAATCTTATAATTATTATCCTTATTCCTATATGGAGCCCGAGGATAGTTTTGCAGTGATTGCTGTTGGTTTGGGTCAGGCAGTCGTTGGGGGAGAAAAGGCTTTCCGCTTTTGTCCAAAATACCCGGCTTTGAATAATAATTCGATCAACGATCAGATAAGGGATTCGCAGCGTACTTTTTACGCTATCGATATGGATTATAACGATTTTGACCTTACTCTTGAAGGCGAAATGGCAGCTATACGCAAATACAAAATGGTGGAAGCAGAGAAAGATGGTATACTTGATCATTGTGCATCCACCTATAGTATCGAAAACGATTATATCACCCCAGGAATTGGAATTAAGGGACCTCGCATTATTAATTTTGCCAATATTCTTGAATATCAGCATATTCCACTTGCAGATACATTGGTGTTACTGATGAAGCTTTTTAAACAGGCAATGGGCGCCCCTGTTGAAATGGAATACGCACTGGATATGAACAATGGGGAGAACGGATGGCCCACCTTTTATCTGTTGCAATTAAAACCGTTAATCAGACGGGAGGCTGAAATTGAAATTGAACTCGGTTCACTTGACAGTTCAAAACTGCTACTTTTATCCTCTAAAGGAATGGGCAATGGCAGATTATCCGGAATTTCGGATGTTGTTTATGTAGATGTGAAGCGATTTGACCGGACCAAAACAATTGAAATGGCTGCTGAGATTGCTGAAATCAATAAAGCATTTAATGTAGATAAAAAGAAATATGTACTCATCGGTCCGGGCCGTTGGGGAACCCGGGACGAATACACAGGTATTCCTGTAAACTGGCCTCAAATAAATAATGCCAAAGTGATTGTAGAGATCGGATTGCCTAATTATCCACTCGAAGCATCTCTGGGTTCCCACTTTTTTCACAACGTCACCTCTATGAATGTTGGTTATTTTTCAATACCCGATATCAATAGTAACGATTTTGTAAAACTTGATTTACTAGAACAACAGGAGGTGATTTGGGAGGGAAAATATGTTAAACATGTCAGGTTCAGGCAGGAACTGGAGGTGTTAATGGATGGCCGGAAGAGGATGGCCGTTATCCGAATTAGTGAAAATTCATAAAATAAATGATAGAGCCTAGTCTTCAGTCAATTAGTAACTCAAAAAAATCATATGAGAGCACTTAAAATTGTATCGGCGGTACTTATTCTACTTTTGGTAACCTATTTCCTCGGTCCAAGGATGCCTGAACCGGTGTTAAATTCCAATTTACCTGTTGTATCAGGCAACATTGACGAATTTGTAAATCATCTTGAATCATTGGAGAAGGTCCGGCCCGGAAATGAGGCTAAAATTATTTGGGCCAACGATTCAGTTCACGGTAAAACTGAATATGTACTTCTGTATTTACATGGTTTTTCTGCAAGTCGGATGGAAGGGTACCCGGTTAATGAAGATTTTCCTAAAAGATATAATTGCAATGCCTATCTGGCCAGACTTGCTTCTCATGGTCTGCTTACCGAAAATCCGTTAATTGACATGACCCCTGAACGAATCTATGAATCTGCCAAACTGGCTTTGGTGATCGCCGGGCAGTTAGGTAAAAAGGTGATCGTTATGGGTACTTCAACAGGTGGAACCCTCGGGTTAAAACTTGCTGCCGATTTTCCTGAAAAGGTTTCAGGGCTAATTCTTTATTCACCCAATATTAGAATTAAACAAAAAGCCTCCAAATTATTGTCCAAACCTTGGGGCTTGCAGATTGCAAGGATAAATTTTGGGGGAAATTTCAGGATTTCTTCAGATGACCCATCCGGCGAAATATGTAAATACTGGTATTGCAGATACAGAGCCGAAGGACCAGTATATCTGCAACAGCTAATTGATGTAACTATGAATAGCGAAGTTTTCTTGAAGGTAAAATGTCCTTTATTCCTGGGTTATTATTACAGGGATGAACAGCATCAGGATCAGGTTGTAGAGGTGAAACAGGAGTTGTCGATGTTCAGTCAGGTCAGTACGTTCGAAGCACTAAAGCGGGCGCAGCAATTCCCGGATGCAGGATCTCATGTGATAGCATGCAATCTTACTTCAAAAAGTTATGTCGATGTTAAAAATGCTACCTATAGGTTTGCCGATGAGATATTAAAAATGACTGCGAAATGAATTCAAAGACTACAATTTTGTTAGCACCTCCTTCAATTCTTCGACGGCAGCAAGGCACTCTGTTTCAAATCTTATGACATGCTGAGCATAAGTTTCTTGCCTGGTTCCTGCAATTGTAGCCAACTGAAGTGATTTTAAATCATGACCAAGGTCATCCATTCCCATGATCATTACGGACGATTTTGCTTTGTGCGCTTCCCTTCCCAGCTCTATATATTTTTCTTCTTTCAGATGATTTTTAAGATTTCCAATGAATTCCGGAACCTGTTCTATAAATAGATTAATCAGGTCACGTATGGTATCTGCATCGCCTCCCGTTATATTTTGGAGATAAGTTAAATTGGTATATCGCATCTTCTTTTGGAATTTTGTTTAATAAAATATGATTATTCAAAAATAGTATATTTTTTAAAATTGAATTGAGATTATCTGCTTTTAGTCATTTTGAATTATTTAAGTTTGTAAAATCAAAATTTTAAAACCATATCAGATGATCAGAACGCCATTTTACGAGATGCACAAACGCTTTAATGCGAAAATAGTTGAATTTGCTGGATTTGAAATGCCGGTTGAATATTCAGGTATTAAAGATGAACATATGACTGTACGTAACAGCGTAGGAGTGTTTGATGTGTCACACATGGGTGAGATTTGGGTTAAAGGTCCCGAAGCCTTGTCTTTTATTCAGAAGGTAACAACCAATGACGCTTCAGTATTGGAACCAGGTCAGGCACAATACTCTTGTTTTCCAAACGGTCAGGGGGGAATTGTAGACGACTTGCTTGTTTATTATTTTGAACCTCAGAAGTATATGCTTGTCGTCAATGCTTCAAATATTCAAAAGGACTGGGATTGGCTGGTATCACAAAATGACAGGGCAGTAGAATTGGAAAATGCCTCTTCGCGAATCAGTCAGCTGGCGGTGCAAGGGCCAAAAGCAACTCAGATTTTACAAAAACTAACCGAAACAGATCTCTCCTCTATTAAATATTACACCTTTAAGGTTGGCCGTTTCGCCGGAGTTGAGGAGGTAATTATCTCTGCTACCGGATATACCGGTGCTGGAGGATTTGAACTCTACTTTTACAACGAGTTTGCCCCACAGGTATGGGAAGCTATATTTGAAGCGGGGAAAGAGGAAGGAATCAAACCAATAGGACTTGGGGCACGCGATACTCTTAGGCTCGAAATGGGTTACTGTCTTTACGGAAATGACATCGATGATACCACCTCCCCAATTGAAGCTGGACTTGGATGGATTACGAAATTTACCGCGAATAAGAATTTTATTGACAAAGATCTTCTTCTGGGTAAAAAGAATGAGGGTGTTGCACGTAAGTTGAAGGGATTTGAGATGATCGACCGCGGAATTCCCCGTCATGGATACGAAATTGTTGATGCAGAGGGAAGTGTGATCGGTATTGTAACTTCAGGAACCCAATCGCCAGTACTTGAAAAAGGGATCGGAATGGGTTATATCAAAACTGATTATAGTTCGATCGGCACTGAAATTTACATCGTGGTTCGTAATAAACGGTTAAGAGCTAAAGTGGTAAGAATGCCTTTTATCTGATATTAAAGCGGCGGTTTATTATTCATTAATTACAGGATATTTCAACAGAACGTTATCCTACTTCTGACAAATGTGTTAAATTTGCAGAAAAGAAACCAGATTTTCCGGTTTTCAAATGATTTTAAACACATTTTAGTCAAGTTATCATATTTTTTACCTTAAATTTCCTTCAAATGAAAAAGCACAATTTTTATGCAGGCCCATCTATTCTTCCGGAGTTTACAATTCAGAAAACTGCCGAGGCAATCATTAATTTTGCAGGTACCTCCCTTTCCGTAATGGAAATTTCACACCGGAGTAAAGAGTTTATTGCTGTAATGAACGAGGCTATTTCGCTTGTAAAAGAGTTGCTTGAAGTACCCGAAGGTTACGAAGTACTCTTTCTTCAAGGCGGGGCAAGTACTCAGTTTTATATGGTCCCATTTAACCTGTTAAAGACAAAGGCTGGTTATTACAATACGGGAGTTTGGGCATCGAAAGCGCTTAAAGAAGCTAAGTATTTTGGTGAGGTTGTTGAAGTGGCCTCTTCAAAAGATAAAAATTACAATTACATTCCTAAAGATGTTTTAATTCCTTCAGATATTGATTATTTGCATATTACATCAAATAATACCATTTATGGAACACAGATTTATAAAGATATTGATGCCCCTGTTCCATTGGTAGCCGATATGTCGTCTGATATTTTTAGCCGCCCGATCGATATTTCCAAATATGACTTGATTTATGCAGGAGCTCAAAAAAATCTTGCCCCTGCTGGTGTGACCCTGGTCATAGTTAAAAAAGAGGCACTTGGAAAGGCTGGACGTCCCATTCCGACAATGATCAACTATTTGACTCATATTGAGGGTGAATCGATGTTTAACACCCCACCTTGTCTTCCCGTTTTTGCAGCGCTTCAGACCCTCATCTGGTTGAAGGATAATGGCGGAATCAAAGCAATGGAGGTGAAAAATCTTGCAAAGGCAAAATTGCTTTATGATGAGATTGACCGGAATAAACTGTTTGTTTGCCCTGTTCCTGATCCTGAAGATCGTTCGCGAATGAATGTAACCTTTGTAATGGCTCCCGGATATGAGGCGCTTGAAAAACCATTCCAGGCAAAAGCAAAAGAACTGAATATTCTTGGTATTGAAGGTCACCGCAGTGTCGGAGGCTTCAGGGCGTCAATCTACAATGCTATGCCAATTGAAAGCGTTGCTGTGCTGGTTGCTGCAATGCAAGAATTTGAAGCCCAAAACTAAATCATGGCAGTTTTAAAACCTTTTAAAGGCCTCCGGCCTCCAGTCGAACTGGCATCAAAAGTGGCGTCGCGCCCTTATGATGTGCTTAATTCGGAGGAGGCCCGTGTAGAGGCGGAGGGAAACCCCTATACTTTGCTACATATAATCAAACCGGAGATCGATTTTCCTTCAGGAACAGATGAACATACGGAACCGGTTTATCAGAAAGCTTTTGAAAATCTTAACCTTTGGCGCAAACAGGGCTGGTTGGTTAAGGATGAGAAAGAACTCCTCTATATCTATGCGCAGACCATGGAGGGGATAACCCAGTATGGTATTGTAGGGTGTGCTTCAGTGGATGATTATCTGAACGGTGTAATACGTAAGCACGAGCTGACCCGAAATGATAAAGAGGAGGACCGTATGAAGCATGTCAGGGTGACCAATGCCAATATGGAACCGGTATTCTTTGCCTACCCGTCTGTCAAAGCGCTGGATGATATCGTTTCCTCGATTATAACCACTCAATCTCCGGTTTACGATTTTGTGGCAGAGGATGGTTTTGGACACCATTTTTGGCTGGTGGATGAACCTCAGACAATTGAGAAGATTGTAAAGCTTTTCGCTGCAATACCTGCCACTTATGTTGCCGATGGACATCATCGTACAGCCGCAGCGGCATTGGTTGGAAAAGAGAAAAGGGAGAATAATCCAAATCATACTGGTAATGAGGAATATAATTTTTTTCTTGCAGTTCATTTCCCCGATAATCAACTTAAAATCATTGATTACAACCGTGTAGTTAAAGATCTTAAAGGCCTATCGCCTTCAGAACTTATGGAAAAGATCAGTGCCGATTTTAATATTCAGAAATCTGGAAGCGAAATATTCAAACCCGATCAGTTGCACACTTTTAGCATGTATCTTGAAGGGGAATGGTACCGACTGGTCACTAAACCTGGCCGGTACAACGACAATGATCCCATTGGTGTTCTTGACGTTACGATTCTTTCGGATCTTATTCTTAATAAAATTTTAGGAATCAAAGATTTAAGATCAGATAAGCGTGTCGATTTTATTGGTGGCATCCGCGGATTGGGGGAATTAAAATCGCGGGTTGATTCTGGCGAGATGAAAGTCGCATTTGCACTTTATCCCGTCTCGATGAAACAACTCATTGATATAGCCGATTCCGGAAATATTATGCCTCCGAAAACTACATGGTTCGAACCTAAGCTCAGATCGGGTTTGGTAGTCCATGAACTGGAGTAACAATGCAATTTAAGGCGGCTCAATCAGGTCGCCTTTTTTTATACCCCAAATTTATTTGTCGGGGTATGACAAAGTCACGTTAACTGTTAATCATTCCACCACAATATTTAGTATAATTGTATATTATTTTAATCCATCTTATTATGAAAGAACAATTAAAAGACTTATTCTCTCAGGTCATGCGTATCGCTTCTCAAGCAATCGCAATTTTTATTTTCACTGTTTTTTGTATTTCGTTTACCGCAACTGCTTCAGGTAAACAGGGATCAAAATTTGGAGGTGTACAGATTGGCGCCATCACCTACAGTTTTCGGAGTATGCCAGATCAATCGCTTCCGGCAACGCTGAATTATGCCGTCCAATGCGGTTTAAGTTCGGTAGAGTTGATGGGTGGCTGTGTGGAACAATTCGCAGGGATACCACAGGTGAAAGATGCTCAGGTTATTCGTCAGTGGCGTTCCACCGTTTCTATGGATAAATTTAAGGAGATCCGAAAATTGTTCAAAGCCAAAGGGGTGAAAATCGACATTTTGAAATTGGGTGACAGTGGGTGGTCTGATGAAGAGATCGATTACGCTTTTAATGTGTGCAAGACCTTAGGCGCCAAAGGAATCACGATGGAGATCTCAGAGGAGGCAGCAAAACGGATGGTTCCGTTTACTGAAAAGCACAATCTGTACGTAATCTTCCATAATCATGGCCAGCCAGGAAATCCAAATTTCAGTTTTGATAAGGTACTTGCTTACGGACCTAAATTGATGCTTAATTTTGATGCGGGCCACTATTTTGGAGCTACAGGCTTAAATCCTTGCCTGTTAATCGAAAGACTTCATAATCGTATTGCCAGTATCCATTTCAAGGATAAAACAGGACCTAAGGCTTCAGATCCAAATAAAAATCAACCATTCGGACATGGTGAAACCCCTGTGATTGAAATGCTTCAATTGGTTCAAAAGAATAAATGGCCCATCACCTGTGATATTGAATTGGAATATACCATTCCTGAAGGCTCAGATGCAATAAAAGAGGTAACCAAATGTCTTGAATATTGCCGTTCAGCACTTTTGCCAAAAAAGTAGTTGGTGTTAGTCATTAACAGTGGAATGATCGTATTTTAAATGGCAATTTCCTCTTTTTAAAATGCGGTCATTCTTTTACTTGCTTGTCAGAGAACTGTTTTTCGTTGTTTTCTTTTTGTTGAGTTGAAAAAAATAAGCCAGTTTTACCTGGGCTCCGTTTAGTTGTGATACTTTGTAGGTATAGGTCTTGGTATCAAAAAGATTTGGCAGACTGTAAAAAGCACGACCTTCGAGGGCTAAGGCGCCACCACTTTTCAAATGGTATTCCATTCCGAGCCCTACTGTGAACAGAAAATCGAGTTGTGTATCAGTGGGTTTCCCAAAATATTCGCGATAATTTGTATCTCCTGAAACTATTGTTTTGGATGGATCGAATTTCTCACTTTCTGAAATCATATAGGCTATTTCGGGTCCGAAATTGAGTGTAAACCTCATGGCCTTCTTTCCAATATTTACATGGGTCATCACAGGCATACTGACATAATTTAAACGACGGGAATAACCTGTGGAATCTTCATTCCACCCTTTCTGGGTATAATTTACCTCCACCTGAAAACCGATATGAGGTTCTGAGATCAACCTAAACATAATGCCACCTGCATAACCTTGTTGGAATGACTCAACGATATTGGGGTAAAACCTCACCTTCGTGAAGGTCATCCCCCCCGTTGCTCCCATATAGATCTCTGTTTTAAAATCTTTTGCCTGTCCAAATGTTGCACTTGAGCATCCGGTAATCAGCAATAAAATAAGGTATCTTTTCATCCGATCGTTTGTAATTCAAACCAATTTTGTTCGGGTGTAAAGATAAAAAAAATAGCAAGGAGGACTCATTGCACGGGTAAATACATTGAATTGTATAATTTCCTAAATTCCTCAAAGCAAAAAATCTTCAGGAATGAAAAACCAAAAGCTAATCGAAAAATATCCCGCTAACCGCGGCATTCTTTCCCCGCACATGGTTAATTCTGATTCTTACCGATTGATTATAACTAAATGTAACATACTTTCCCTGTTCATAATTACGGACCATCTCAACAGGAGCAATGATATTCAACGTCTTCAGGTCAAATAGCTCAATCGCACTCCTTCTGTCCTGCCTGTCCAAATCGAGAAAATAGAGCGATAATTGAAATGGCTCATTTCTTTTTAACCGGATATCAATGGTCATCGTTTGGTCACAGGCATTCGGATCTTTGGTGATAATAGCTGCCGCAGTTTTTATTGTCTGACCGGGAGCTGCAAGAACGCTTTCATCTGAATCCGATTCAGGCCAAACGACAACTCCGTTCTTTTGCAGTGTGACCGATTCGACAAAATCTGGCAGTTGTTTTGAAACAGCATCCTTCGAATAACCAAACAGCTGATATCCTTGTCTGCCGTATTTATTATTCCAACGGCCGGATGTAAGTGTATCCTGTATAAATGAGGTGATCGTGTAATTAAAAGGTTCTGGCAATGTTACAGGTATTTTGCGTCCATCACGATACGATAGTTTAAATCTGTAATTTCCTGTCGATACCTGGTTAAGATATAAATATTGGCTGTCCTCAGCGACCGAATTTATACCTGAACCCTGATGTGAAGTTCCATCCCACAACAGTTTTCCATTTACCACGACATTAAGTATCTGTTTGCCAGCTTTAGGCAAACCAATTTTTTCTGCTATTGTTCCCGGAGGAACGGTTATCGTACAAATTCCGGACAGTACATTAAAATCAGCCGTAATGGAACCAAAGTGGGTAGGCATTGTGCCGCTTACCTGCGTGAGTTGATCCCCAAGAAAAGGGATAATTGAAAAGCGTTTGAAACCTGATTCAACCGGTTGAATCCCTAATATATTTTCAGACAACCATTTGGTAACCCCGGCACTCCATGGATGGGCTAAACTGGTATATCCGCACTGATTGTTTATGGGAGCATCGTTCGGTCTTAAAATAGAGTTCCATGATGGTCTGTAGACCTCAAAAAAGGTAGTGCCGCCATATCGTAACTGTCCTCCCCATGAATCCTTAATCGTTGTTAATGCTTCATTATAATGTTTTGCCAATGCCATCGCCTCGATAATAAAGTATTGATTAAATGGCGAGTACGAAAGTCGGTTTAACCTGTCTGAGAATTGCAAAGTGGCTAATTTGCTGATTATCGGCTGATCAGATAAGCCGGCATTTACCGCTTCGGATATGGCATGAATGCCATATTGTTGCACTGATTTTTCATCGGCGAGCATCAGCTTAATTTTGGAGTCAGCATATTGATGATATTTTGCTGCAAGCTCTGTTTTATTCAGCGATAACATCGCCTTTGCGAATTGCTTCCATGCATTAATACATAGCATCTTATAGGTGTTTTGGGATTCCAGGGTTTGGGGGTTTTCAAATCCAGCTCCCAGACGTTCATCCCAGCCCATAAAGCCAAGTTTGGGTAATGAATCATATTGATTGAATGCTTTCTCAAGTCTTTTGTCTGCATTTCCGGCATATTCCATAAAAAAGGAGGTATCTCCGGTATAATTATAATAATCGATAAGACTCAATACCCAATAGAGAGAATAGGCAGCAATACCATTGTTCTGACCTGAAGTATATGCAATATTTTTTTTGATAACATCGTAATTTCCGAAGGCAGCTAACGCAGCTGCCTGTGCAGGATAGGCATCACCTGTCCATGAATGACGATCACTTCTTTCCATCAGTATTGCGCCAAAATATTCCTGTAACATATTTATCTTAACCAGATAGGCGCCAGTATACCATATTCTGGTTAATTCAGGATCACTACACGAAAAACTCCCGGAATAATTAACCGGTCGAACCTGACACATCAACCTTACATTTTTCATATGCCAGGTTTTGGAAAAATTTCTGACATGAATCCAGGCAAACCTCACCCCTTCATATAAAAAATCATTTAATTCGAGGCGATATGTATTCCCGTATTTTATTGGCGCCCTGGTTTTGATCCGATGTTGGGCGCCCGCATTAAGGATTGCAGGTTCATTGTATTCACTTATACTTACTTCAACAGAATCGACCAGATCATTTGAATCAAATTCAATCCATCCTGCACTCTCTACCCCAAAATCAAATAGTAGGGTTCCGGTTCCTGAAACAGTTGTCTGATTCTTCGTAATTGTAAATGAGCTTTCCGGGAGACCGGCTATTTTTTTGGGTTTCAAAATATATGTTTGCAAAGAATCTGTAGCTTTAGGACTCTTCCATCGGTAAGTTATCAAAGGATCAGGAGATTCTTTAACTGCAATTCCTGTCCATGACCCGTTATTAACAGGCTGATAGGGTTCTTTTATCTGAGCAAACAAAGAGATAACAATAAAACACTGCAATAAACAAATTAGGTTTATGATCTTTTTCATAAAAGGGATTCAATATTTTTTCCGAAATTTACATAGCTTTGGGGAATATCTATATCATTAAATAAAGATTTTATTTTGTTACTCTGTTTATTTAAAAGTGAAAATGACAATTGAATCTAATTTGAACAAAATCAGGTCCGTATTGCCGGTTGGTGTTCAGCTTGTTGCTGTGTCGAAGACTAAAAGCAATGAGGAGATTATGGAAGCATACCTTGCCGGTCAACGCGTTTTCGGCGAGAATAAAGTGCAGGAGCTTTTACGCAAGTGGGAAACTTTACCCAAAGATATAGAATGGCACTTTATTGGTCATTTACAATCGAATAAGGTAAGGATGATTGCCCCTTTTGTCGCAATGATCCACTCTGTTGACAGTCATAAAATTCTTAAAACAATCAATGAAGAGGCGAAGCGGGTGGGACGGAAAATTCCGTGTCTCCTTCAGTTTCATATTGCCAGCGAAGAGAGTAAATTTGGTTTTTTGCCAACGGAAGCCGATAAATTATTTTTGCCGAATGATTTGTCTGATCTGTCGAATGTTATTATCGCAGGTGTAATGGGGATGGCTACCTTTACAGATCATGAACAGCAGATCAGGGATGAATTTTTCAACCTTCAACAATTATTTAATAAAATGAAGGTGGTTTTCTTTCAGGGAAATGATAACTTTTGCGAAATCTCCATGGGGATGTCGCACGATTATCACATTGCCATCGAAAACGGTAGTACCATGATCAGGGTTGGAAGCACTATTTTTGGAGATCGGTGTTACATGGAATAAAAAATGATTCAAAGCTTACTTCTCAGGTTTATTAGTTGAAAATCAACCTTTTTATAATATTGGTGCTTTCCCTTTTCGCTGGTCCGGTGAAAGGAGAGGATCCTTTTGAAATTCATCTGGTAAAAGATATTGTTGATTATTGTGCAGATCCGGTTTTAATTGCCCAAGGGTTTACAATAACCGGAAATCCCAATATAAAAGGGATGAAAATTTCTTTCAGCGATGTTTATATGAGCGGGGAGGATCAATTGGTTTATACCGGAAAATTGACACAATCTCAACCTACTCCAGGTACTCTGGAACTGACCGGAAGCACAGATAAAAAGGATTATGAAGAGGCGCTGAATACCATTCAATATGTGAACAGCAAGTCAAACCCGACGCTTGGCACCCGGAAGATCACGATTTCGTTAAACGACGTAGATTATCTTCCAGCTACAGAGCATTTTTATCGATTTGTTTCCCTCCCTGGGATTTCGTGGAGTGGCGCCCAGGCAGATGCAAAATCTGATTCCAGAATGTATTACGGTTTAAGAGGTTATCTGACAACAATAACAAGTGAGGTCGAAAATGTTTTTATCAATAAGAAAACAAAGGGTGTTGGTTGGATAGGGGCATCTGATTCCCTTAGTGAGGGGAAATGGCGTTGGGTAACCGGTCCCGAAGGGTTGGAAGATGATGGTTTAGGTCTTCGTTTCTGGAATGGAACAGGTATTCAGGCTAAACGTGATCCAGTAAATTTTGGTTTAATTCCCGGAGCTTACCAGAATTGGGACAGTGAAACTCCAGAACCCAATGACTCAAATGGTGAGGATTATGCTCATATTACCATCTACCCTGATAGTCCCTCTAAATCCTATAAGTGGAACGATTTTTCCAATCAAGGCAGTTCAGATGTAAACTCTCCCTTTTATCCTCTTGGATATTTAATAGAGTTTGGCGGTTACCCTGGTGAGCCTGCATTAAAACTTTCAGCAACACTTGACTTAAAGGTGAATACATTGAATGTTAAAACAGAGGCCATTGGAGCTATTTGCGAGGGTGAGCAAATTACCCTGAACCAATCTGATGACAGTTCCATTCCTGCAACCTATTTGTGGAGCTCTTCTGATCCATCTTTAACACTCTCATCCACATCCAGCTCAAATCCTGTAGCAACACCTAAAAAAACAACAATCTACACCCTGAATGTTTCACGCGGCGGCTGTAGTAAAACTGCGGAATTTAAGGTTCCTGTGATTCCGGATCCAAATGTCCGTTTTTCCATCGACTCGCAAACTTGTTATGGTTATAATCTGGATGTTGCTTATACTGGCGATCCGGTTGCTCCAACCTCAAAATATACCTGGATCTTTGGTGGGGATACTATAGCAAGTGGAACTGGCCTATCTAAAGTATTAATTCCACTTGGATTAAATAATCTTCCCGCAAGCCGAAGTCTAACACTGATAGTAGATCATGAGGGGTGTTCAAATCAAAAAACAATCAGCGGAATCCTTGTTAAACCTGAATTGAGCCCATGGAAAGTAACAAATAGCGAACTTTGTCTGTACGATACCTTTGAATTCTCGATCCCTGCTTTCAACCAGTCGTTAAAGTATAATTGGAATTTTGGCGACGGTGCAACAAAATCAGGAAATGCAGTGACACACAAATATGATCAACCCGGGAAATATGATATTCAACTCATTGCAACAAATAGTGATAATTGTTCCAATACGGCAAGAATTAAGGAGATGGTTTTTGCAATGCCTGTTCCTTCTGCAAAATTTAGTATGGATCGTTCGATTGTTTCCAATGCTGAGCCGACTGTTATTTTTTCGAATAGTAGTGTTGGCGGGGATAACTACGAATGGGATTTTGGCGATGGTGGCACCTCTTCCGAAATAAATCCTTCACACAACTATATTGGGACAGGTTTTCACAAGGTGTTGTTAGCGGTTTCCAATCAATATAATTGTAGTGACACCATCTCGACAAAGGTTATGGTTGAATTTAGCCATATTTTCGCACCCACGGCCTTCTCGCCTAATTCACCTGATGAAAAAGACCGTGAATTCAAACTTTTTGCTGAAGGAATTTTGGATCAGGGATATCATCTTACCATATTAAGCCGGTGGAATGACCTTGTTTTTGAGGTAAATGGAGAGATCAAAGGTTGGGACGGAAAGATGAAAAACGGCAAATGGGCGCCAACTGGTACATATCTCTGGGTGCTTAATTTTACCGATTTTCTGGACAGGAAACATCAACAGTCCGGGTCGGTCACTCTCGTTTACTAAAGGCAAATATTCTTTATTAATTGTATAAATCAGGGTGTTTTCTATCCAAAATCAATTAAATTCATGGCCAAATTAAAACTGTGATGAATTTTATCCGCATAACTCTCTTAATATTTTTTGTTAGCACAATAATGGTCTATGGACAGAATGAAGCGTGTCACAAATCGACTGAGGGTACCGATTTCTGGTTTGGTTTTATGGAGGGTAGGAATTATCAGGATGGTCATTATTGTGAAATTACACTCTCCTCAAGTTATAATTGCATTTACAAAATCTACATTGGTAAATCGGTTGCACCCTTCACTAGTGGACCAGTAACACCAAATATCCCGGTGAAAGTCAGGATTGATTGGAAACTGGTTGAGGCAATAGGCTCAGAAAGTATCCAGGAGAAAGCCATTCATCTGGTTTCGGATCAACCGCTCAATGTTTACGCACTCAACTGGAGTCCGAATTCATCGGAAGTTGCCTTAATTTACCCCTCTAATTCTATTGGAAATGAGTATTATACAATGTGTTATACTCCACACATAGATGGAAATGGGATTAATACGGGTAGCGGAAGAAACAGTGAATTTCTTATTGTTGCTTCAACTGACAATACTGTTGTCAGTATTACGACCACGAAGGTAACCGATAAGGGAAAAGCGGCAAATACTCCCTATTCTATTACTCTCAATCAAGGTGAAGTATATCAGGTCCAGTCAGAAAATCTTCCGATACCTGCCTGGCCTGGGCAAGGGGACTTGACTGGTAGTTATATAAAAAGTGAAAAACCAATTGCGGTGTTCTCCGGCTCTTTGTCTACTACTGTCCCCGGCGATGCTTCCGTTTCAGCCTGGGATCACCTTTACGAACAAATGCCTCCGCTACAAACCTGGGGAAGAAAATTTGTTGCTGTCCCACTCAAGAGCAGGCGTGAAGATACGTACCGCGTATTGGCAGCTGAAGATAATACAACGGTAAGGATTGGGAGTAATAGTCCTGTTGTCATCAATAAAGGTAAGTACTATGAATTTATGCTTTCCTATACAACACCATCCCTAATTGAAAGCGATAAACCTGTTTTATTGGCTCAATTCAGTAATTCGAACAGTGTCGACAAAACTTTTACCGGTGGCGACGGTGATCCTTTTTTGGTAATTGTTAGTCCCGTGAACCAGACACGCGAGAAAGTGGCTTTTGTAGCGTATGATTCCCCTCAAATTACCAGCAAATTTTTTATCAATGTTGTTGTAAAGGATGATGTAATTGGGTTAGTAAAGTTAGATGACACTGTAGTCAGTTTTAATTCACTTTCAGCTACGGGATATTCCTATGCCCAGATTAGTATTGGAAAAGGAAATCATTTCATTGAATCAACTCAGCCGGGTAAAGGTTTTATTGCCTATGTTTATGGTTTTGGAGGGGTTGAGGCTTATGGTTATGGAGTTGGATTCAACCTCGATATTGTTCTTGATCTGGGAAGTAATATCAATGCAAGTGGAGAAAAATTGGTTGTTCGTTGCGACAAAGATGAATCAATTGTGCTGAATGCCGGTAATGCTTTTGATTCCTATTTGTGGAGCACTGGAGAGACCACTTCCTCTATTAAAGTTTCAGATCCGGGAACTTATTCGGTTGCCGTTTCAACTGCTGATAAGTGTAAACTGACTGATGAGATAAAACTTCTGGTTTCCAAACCTCTTCTCAATCTGGGGCCGGACCTGACGGTATGTAATCCTGAAACAGTTGTCCTTGATGCAGGCGCCAATGATCAGCTGACAAATTTTTTGTGGACTACTCCTCAAACCTCACAAACTGACCAAAAAATTACCGTTTCAAAACCTGGCAAATATGCAGTTGAGGCTATCAATAAATATAATTGCAAAGTTAGCGATGAAATTAATGTTGCTTTCACCGACAAGCCAAAACTTGATTTTTCAGCGCTCGACACCTTGATTTGTGGCACATTTGGAGGAACACTTAAGGTTAATTCGGAAAAAACAGTTACCTATTCCATTCAAGCCGATCCCAAGGTTAGTACCAATGGTCTTAATGTCTCCGTTTTACCAGTAAATGCCGGAACTTACCCTGTAATTTTAACTGCTACCGATCAATATTCCTGCAAAACAGATACGGCGTTTAACCTGGGGTTTTATAAAATTCCGGAAGTGGCATTCTCAATTCTATCAGATGAGTGTTCGGGGTATAATCTTAATGTAACCTACGTTGGAGATGCAAAAATTAATACTTCCAACTTTAAGTGGGAATACGACGGAGGGGTCAATGCAGATAAACCTGGTCTGAATTCACTAATTGTACCATTAGGTGTCAATAAAGCCCAACGCGATCTCTCATTAACAGTTACCGAAAATGGTTGTTATAAATCTTACATACAAAACATCAATGTTACTCCAAACCTTACTTTGCAAAATGACATTAAACAGGGATGTGAACCTTTTAAAACAGATTTTTCTGCAGAGAACTCCGAATTAGTTGACTATTTCTGGGATTTTGGGGATGGATCTCCAATAGAAAAAAGCGATAAGTATACTTCTCATCTTTATCAGCGGGCTGGAAATTATGATGTAAAACTTAAAGTTACCACTAAAGATGCCAAATGCTCCAACGAGGTGAAAGTTGATAAAATGGTCCATGTTTTCCCTATACCAGACGTCGCTTTTTCCCTTTCATCAGACAAGTGTCTTAATCCTGGTGTGAATGAGATTTCCTATGCCGGTTTAATTGGAACCCCCAAGGATAAATACTACTGGGATTTGACTCAATTCGGTCTTTCGGAGATACTCAAAGATCCGCTTCTATCTCAGGGACCATTTCAATTCGATTTGAAAATCCATCCACAGATCAACATGGGTTTAAAGGTGATTTCGGAACATGGGTGCGAAAGTGCACTTCAAAGCATCACATTAAAACGGAAGCCTGATTTTTCGATAACCTCGGATGTTTTGGCCGGTTGCATTCCTTTTGATGCAGTTTTATTGGGCAAAGTTAACGACAATGTTGATTTGGTTGATTTTAGCTGGGATTTTGGTGACGGATTTAAAGGAACAGGATCTTCTGTGTCGCATACATATGACATTCAGGATAAAAAATACACCATCTCCCTTTCAGGAAAGTCATCTGTTACCGGTTGTTCCAATTTGGCGGTTAAAAATAATAGCTTGCAAACCTATCCAAAACCCGTAGCCGCGTTCAGTATCGACAATGATGTGGTTTATAACGATCAACCTACTGTCAATTTTTCGAATTCAAGCATTGGCGCCAATAGCTATTTATGGGATTTTGGTGATCAACTGACCTCTGCAGAGAAAAATCCATCACACGATTATCGTCTTACCGGTTACAGGAAGGTTTTACTCGATGTTTACAATGAATTTAACTGCAATGACACCGTTTCCCACAACCTTCTGGTCGCATTCGATCGGATTTTTCCTCCAAATGGTTTTTCACCTAATGCTCCGGATGCAGTTGATCGGGTATTCCTGCTCAATTCTGCGGGGATTACCTCCGAAGGATACCATTTTACAGTGCTTAGCCGGTGGAATGATCTTGTCTTTGAAGTAAAAGATGAAATTAAAGGTTGGGATGGAAAGATGAAAAATGGCGTTTGGGCGCCTTCAGGAACCTACCTCTGGATACTCAATTTTACCGATTTTTTGGGTAGAAAACACCGTCAATCAGGTTCTGTAACATTGGTTTACTGATTAACTGTCTGACCTTTACATCTGTGGAATTACCATTGTATTATTGAACAACCTACGTGGAGCTTCGCCAAAAAAGAAGGTCAGGGAGATCTCATGTGAGCCATAGCTGTATGCTGCAGTGTTGGATAGGGAGAAATCGAAACTATATCCCAGCTGAAATTTTTCCTTTTGAATTCCGACCATAGCTATCAATGCATCAGGTCGGATTGACAAATTATTGCGGTACCATAATCCAAAAGTAAGCACATTTTCTTTCATGTAGATCCCCGCATTAATCTGTTTGAATGAACCTTGCTGCTGATAGACAATATTTGGAGATAAAGTAAATTCTCTGGAATACAATGCCCGATGTAATCTGTGTCCTTTGGCGCCGGCATGAACCGTTATTTTAAGCGGTAGTCTTCCCTGCTGATCACCTTCAACGATCGATTGGTCAGGTTGTGTCAGGTGATGAAGGGCAAAACCAAAATAAACATCATCTAACTGTCCTGCGGCTCCAAAGGTGAAATCAGGAGTGATCTTTTGTCCGTTATCAAAAGGGAGAGGATAAATCCCGGTGATTGTTCCTGATCCCTGATCAATCATTCCAGGGAAAATCAACCCTGAGGTGTTAAATTGTTTATATATAAATCCACACTCAAGCGCTGTGGTAAAAAATAACCGGTCATTTATTTTTATGTGTTCAGCATACATAAATGAGGCATTAACGCTATTGACTACCCCATTTAATTCTCTGTCGTACATTAGCTTAAAACCTACACCGCCGGGTATACTATTGATGAATTTGTCGAAAGTCAGATTATAGGTTACATAGGTATTACCTTGTTTTGGCCATTGATTCCGGTAGTTCATTACCATGCGGGGGTATGCGCTGGTTCCTGCAAATGCGGGATTTAAGTAGAGTGGATTGGCATAGAATTGCGAAAATTCAGGATCCTGCCCTTTTAATTGAAGGGTACTGTTTATCAGGATGATAAAAGCAATAAGTACAACACTTTTAAACCCCGTACCTGGCAATGAACCGGTCCGATTTTGTTCCAAAGAATTATTCATGATTGCTTTATCTGGATTTTTTTCTGTTAGTTTATGCCGTAAATTCCTGGACTTCGGGGATGTCTCGTATAATTGTCAATAACCCGTTTAACAGATATGCTTTTTCTTCACAGGAGGAATTGAGCGCTTCTGTGATTTTAATTATCTCCTGGTCGATTATTGCTTCCTCCACAATACCATACATATTCTCGATAACGGTAAAAGCTTCAAATGATATCAAAAAGGATTCATGAATAACCAGGTCAATAAAGAAAGGGAGATAGGCATTGTAACTGAGGCCATTTCGCCAGCAGCAGGAAATCAAATCAACGCGCTCGTTTTTGTATTTTTCATTTTTAATGGCTTCAATTAGATAAGGAACACTCTCCTTGCTCTTCAGTTCTGACAATAAGTTCAAAACACTTTTTTTTATCTCCGGGAGTTGTGAATTATGAAGCAAATCAAATAAATCCTTCAAAATCTGAGGATTACCTGATTCTTTCACCTTTTCGAGTGTTTCCAGTACCTGTTCTGGATCTGCAGAAATTGGATTGGTAAGGATTTCCTTTATCATTCTATCAATACTCATGATTCGCTTTTTTGTATTCAATTCGGAGGAGCTGAACCTCCAGAGTTATTAATCTTTCACCCCGGTAAGTGAATAAAATCCAGTTGTTCGGGATTCAGACAAAGGTAAATTTTTTTTAAACAATGATTTGAATAATATTATGAGATGTAAAATTTAGAGGCATAGTGTAATCAAAATACTTATTTTTGCCACTTGATAATTTATTGATAAAAATATTGAAAAACAGACTATATGATAATATATTTAAATATTAAACCCAAACAACCTATGACCCGGGAGGTATTACCGTTGTGGTTCATCAAAAAATAATGAATACATCCCCAAAATTTGAGAGGTCACTTGGTCTTGGATATGTTATCGTTGTTGTCGTAGGTAATATTATCGGGTCGGGCGTCTATAAGAAAATTGCTCCAATGGCAGCGGAGCTTCACTCTTCAGGATGGGTATTACTTGCATGGATAGTAGGCGGTTTGATTACTCTGTTTGGTGCATTGAGCAATGCAGAAGTTGCTGGATTACTTGCTGATACGGGGGGTGATTTTGTATACTACAAAAAGATTTACAAAAGATTCTTCGCTTTTATTTATGGCTGGTCGTTATTTGCCGTTATTCAGACAGCCGCGATCTCCTCTTTGGCTTATGTGTTCGCACAATCGCTCAATAGTTTGTTTAATTTTCCTGTCTTGCTCGCTTCAATCTCTCATTTTTCGATTGGCGGAATATTTTTCCCGTTTGAAGGTTTTACTGTAAAACTTACAGCAATTATGCTGATTTTTATTCTAACCCTTGTAAATATCAGGGGGATAAAAACAGGAGCAGGGGTGAGTAAACTTGTATTGATTACCGTGTTTGCCGGAATATTTCTGATTATTGGGTTTGGATTAAGCAGCCACCAGTCAAGGCCACTTCAAAGTCTGGATTTTGGATCTGCTATGGGAGGACCCGTTACCATTTCAGCATTCTTCACGGCCATGCTCGCCGCATTTTGGGCCTATCAGGGTTGGGCTTCGGTAGGATTCATTGGAGGTGAAGTTAAAGATGCCAGGCAGAATATTCCAAAGGGAATTGTAATTGGCGTTTTTGTTATAATTGCCCTGTACCTGTTGGTGAACGTGACCTATCTTTCACTATTGTCGATACCTCAGTTGGAACAAATCTATCAGTCAGGAAATCAAATTGCTGCAATTGAAGCTGTGCGAACTTTCTGGGGCGATAACGGCGCTTTCTTTATCTCATTCCTGATTTTAATCACCACCCTTGGCTGCACAAATGCGACAATATTGGCAAGTGCCCGACCTTATTATGCAATGGCACAGGAGAACCTTTTTTTCAGAAGCGCAGGTACTTTGAATAAAGCCAATACCCCTGCAAATTCGCTGATTATGCAAGGAATATGGGCATCAGTCCTTGTATTGTCAGGTACATTCGATCAGTTAACCGATATGATCATCTTTGCCGTCTTTATTTTTTATGGTGCAACCTCTTTGGCCGTCTTTATTTTGCGCCGAAAAATGCCCGATGCTCACAGACCTTATAAAGTGTGGGGTTACCCTGTTGTCCCTGCAATTTTCATTGCTTTTTGTATTATACTGGTGCTAAATACGACAATAACCCGACCAAGGGAGGCTATTTTCGGGCTCACCCTTATATTCTCAGGTTTACCTGTTTACTGGTACCTGAACCGGAGGAAGGGTTGATTCTGAATGGGGTAGTACAACGGCAGGGAATCGCAGTGTTTGTAAAATCATCAACCGAAATGAATCCGCACGCAGGCGGATTCATTTCGGTTGGCTGCAAAAAAACAAATCTAAATATCATTTTGAAAATTTTCATAGTCATACCAACTTATTAATCAGGTATCTGCCGGTATAGGACTCCTCACATTTTACTATCTCTTCAGGTGTTCCTTCAAATACTTTATAGCCACCCAATTCGCCACCTTCAGGCCCTAAATCGATGATCCAGTCGGCTACCTTCATCACTTCAGTATTGTGTTCGATGATCAAAACTGTATGTCCTCTTGAAATCAGTGCGTTAATTGCATCAAGAAGTTTCCTTATATCATGAAAATGAAGCCCGGTAGTTGGTTCGTCAAAAATAAAGAGGGTAGGTGTGTCTTTCTCTTTTGCCAAAAAAGAGGCCAGTTTTATCCGTTGACTTTCACCTCCTGAAAGTGTACTGGAAGATTGTCCAAGTTTGACATACCCCAAACCAACATCCTGCAATGGCATTAGCTTTTTGGCAATCTTTTTCCCTTCGTTTTTGTCATTTTCCGAAAAGAATTTTATAGCTTCATCGACAGTCATTTCAAGGATATCGAAAATATTCTTCTCCCTGAATTTTACATCCAGCACATCGGCCTTAAACCTTTTACCCTGGCAACTTTCACAGGTTAGGTGGATGTCGGCCATAAATTGCATCTCCACTTTTATCTCCCCTTCACCCTGACACTCTTCGCACCTTCCACCATCAATATTGAATGAAAAGTGGGAGGCGGTAAAACCATTGATCTTCGAGGCCTGCTGATCAGCATATAATTTTCTGATATCATCATAGGTTTTAAGATAGGTGACGGGGTTCGACCGGGATGACTTTCCAATGGGATTCTGATCAACAAATTCCACTGCGGTAATCAATGAAAGATCACCTTGAAGCCTGATGTGCTCTCCGGTTTTCTCGCCATAACCTCCCAAATGTTTGGCAAGCGCGGGGTAAAGGATTTTTCTGATCAGGGACGATTTTCCCGAACCGCTTACTCCAGTTACAACGGTAAGCGTATTCAACGGAAACCGCACATCAATCCCTTTGAGGTTATTTTCACGCGCACCTGTGATTTCAATGAAATTATTCCATTTTCGTCGCATCGGTGGTAAAGCGATTTTTTCATCCCCATTTAAATACCTGGCAGTTAAGCTTATATTGTTTAATGCCAGTTCCTGGTGTGTCCCCTGAAAAACGACTTCTCCACCGTTTCTTCCGGCAAGGGGCCCGATATCAATGATCATATCAGCGTCTCTGATGATCTCCTCATCGTGTTCTACAATAATAACACTGTTCCCAAGTTGTTGTAGTTTACGCAACACCTTGATCAGACGTCCCGTGTCGCGCGAGTGAAGCCCGATGGAGGGTTCATCAAGGATATACATCGAACCGACAAGGCTGCTGCCAAGTGAAGTAGCCAGATTGATCCGTTGCGATTCTCCCCCTGATAGTGTAGAGGAAAGACGATTTAACGTAAGATAGCCCAATCCAACGTCGCAAAGAAATGACATTCTGTTGTTAATCTCAATCAATAACCGGTCTGACACAATTTTCTCATGTTCCGTTAATTGCATATTCTGAAAAAATGTGATGAGCTGATCAACCGGTTGATTGACCAGTTCAGAAACTGCCTTTCCCCCGATTCTGATGTAGGAAGCCTCTTTTTTAAGGCGGGTTCCTTCACATTCAGGACAAATTGTTTTTCCCCGGTATCTCGAAAGCATAACCCGGTACTGAATCTTATACGATTGTTCTTCGACACTTTTAAAAAAGCTGTTCAATCCCTCAAAGTATTGATTTCCTGTCCATAATAATCGTTTTTGCTCCGGAGTCAGGTCGTAATAGGGCGTGTGAATCGGGAAATTGAAATGATCTGAATGCATCACCAGCTGATCCTTCCACTCACTCATCTTTTCCCCTTTCCAGCAAACAATCGCTTCATTATAGATTGAAAGCGACTTATTAGGAATAACCAGATCTTCGTCTATCCCAATGGTCTTTCCGTATCCTTCACACACAGGGCAAGCCCCAATCGGATTATTAAAACTGAACATGTGCAGCGATGGCTCCTCGAAAACAATCCCGTCAGCTTCAAAACGGTTTGAAAAACCAAGCATTGAAGTATCCTTATCGGTGATGATCCGGACCATGCAATCACCGCCCCCTTCGTAAAAGGCGGTCTGAATGGAATCTGCCGCCCGGCTTAGCACATCATCATCTTGTAACACTGCAAACCGGTCAATCACAATATTAATCTCCTTAACCTTTTTAGGTGTTGACTGGTCAGAAGTTAAATCACCAATTCTTACTATATCGCCATTGATTTCTAATCTTGTAAATCCTTGTTGTTGAAGCAGATCTGCCTCCTGAATCAGTGTTCTTCCTTTTTTAATTTTAAATGGCGAAAGGAGAATCACCTTTGTCCCTTCAGGATACGAAAATATGGCATTCACCACATCACTGACCTCATGCCGTATCACCTCCTTGCCTGTGACCGGTGAATAGGTTCGTCCGATCCTTGCATAAAGCAATTTGATGTAATCGTAGATCTCGGTTGAAGTTCCGACTGTTGACCTTGGATTACGCGTGTTTACCTTTTGTTCGATGGCGATGGCCGGCGGAATCCCTTTAATATAATCTACATCGGGTTTGTCCATTCTACCCAGGAACTGCCGGGCATAGGAAGAGAGACTTTCTACATATCGACGCTGCCCCTCTGCATATAAAGTGTCAAATGCCAGTGATGATTTTCCTGAACCTGAAAGTCCTGTTATCACCACCATTTTACTCCTTGGGATTTGAAGATCAATGTTTTTTAGGTTGTGAACCCTGGCGCCTTTAATTTCAATATATTGATTTTTAATATTTTCTGTCATGTTAATCAAGTAAGATGATTTATTATCAAACCTGCAAATTTACGAATAGTTTCCTCGTCATTCTACGAATTTTCAGACCTAAACAACAATGGTCTGATTTCTATTAAAAATTTATCAACAATTATTACAAAATATGGTAAAAATCATTGTTTGTATGATATTAAAATGATATCATTGTAGTATTAATATAACTTTTAAGATCATGGAAAAAGAGATTAGATTAAAGAACAATGGATTCTTAAACTTATTTATCGCGTTGGTGATGCTGTTTGCTCCGCTATGGTTGATTATTGACCATGCGATATGGTGTATTCCAGTGGTTATTTTCATAGCAGTTGTTGGAATATTCTGGCTATCAGGCTTGTTTATTATTCAGCCAAACCAGACAAGTGTTCTTGTATTTTTCGGAAAATATCAGGGAACTGTAAAAACGAATGGATTTTTCTGGCTTAACCCGTTTTATTCCAAGAAGAAGGTTTCGTTACGGGTCCGTAATCTGGAGTCTGATGTGATCAAAGTGAACGATCAGCAGGGTAATCCGATATTAATCAGTGCAATTGTAGTCTGGAAAGTGATCGATACCTACAAGGCGGTTTTTAACATTGAAGCGATGGAAGAGGTAGATATTAAAACGGGGATGAAAAAGACCAAATCGGAAGAGTCGTATCAGAAATTTATTAAAATTCAGACAGAATCGGCGCTACGTAAAATTGCCCATACCTATCCCTACGATAATATTGAAGAGGAAAAGGGAGGCTCTGAAATTGTTTGTCTCCGTTCAGGTATCGATGAAATCAACCATTCACTTGCAACGGAGATCAGTGACCGGCTTTCATTGGTAGGAATTGAAGTGATTGAGGCGCGCATCTCCAACCTATCCTATGCTCCGGAGATTGCAGGTGCCATGTTACGCCGTCAGCAGGCAACCGCGATTGTGGCAGCCAGGCAAAAGATTGTTGAAGGTGCTGTTGGTATGGTCAAACTTGCCTTGGATCAACTTAAAGATCAGCAGATTATTGAGTTAGATGACGAAAAGAAAGCTTCAATGGTAAGTAATTTACTCGTGGTTTTGTGTGCCGATGAATCTGCACGACCAGTAATTAATGCCGGATCAATTTATTAGTAAGACGATGGCAACCAAGAAAACATTTGTGCTGCGAATGGATCCCGAGGTATCCAACGCTTTGGAGCGATGGGCGGCGGATGAATTTCGCAGCATGAATGGGCAGATAGAGTATATTCTTTATCTGGCATTAAAAAAATCAGGACGTCTGCCTGCTAAAAAGGTGCGGGATGAAGTACGTCCTGAAAATGAAGAACCATCTGTTTGAGAAATTTTAAATAAGCTAAAAAAAATTTATTTTTGTATTTGGATCGATAAGAGGATCATCTTGAGGATACATTCATTATTCTGCATCTCGGTGACTGTAATTTGGAAGGTTTGAACTATTTCAGTCGTATGCAATAACTATAAAAAGTAATCCTTTGAAAAAGATCAGACAACTAATTGATACAGATACAGAACAACTTATTCAGGCGCTTGAGTTACATCAGGTTGAGTTGGAAATGCAAAATCAGGAGCTTAAACTTGCCAAGGGGAAGGCAGATATGGCAACTGATAAGTATGCTGAATTATACGATTTTGCCCCTTGTGGCTATTTTACCCTATCTCCTGATGGTGAAATCATCGAGTTAAATCTCTATGGTTCACAAATGCTTGGGAGAGAGCGTAAGTATTTGTTAGACTGCAGGTTGGGCCTTTATATTTCGGACCAGACCAGGCCAATCTTCAACCGATTTCTCGAAACAGTCTTTAATTGCCATACCCAGCAGACGTGCGAAGTGATTTTCTCTTCCAAAGATCAGTCGATTTTGTTTGTTCACCTTTCCGGAATCCTCGTTGAGCAGCGAGGGAACTGCCTGGTGACTGCGATCGATATTAGTGAGCGTAATCAATCCCGGTTAACTCTCCAGGAGAGTGAAACACGACTTGAAAAAGCGCAGAAGATTGCTCATCTTGGAAGTTGGGAGTTTGACTTTCGGAGTGGAGCCTTAATTTGGTCACAAGAGGTCTATCGAATCTTTGGGTTGGAGCCGGATGAATTTAACTTGACTTATGAAGGATTTCTTGAGTTGGTCTATCCTGAAGATCGTGAAACAATAAACTCCACCTATCTTGGTTCTGTAGAACAAAATCGTGATGGCTATGAGAATGAACACCGGATTATACGCAGAAATACGGGAGAGATAAGGTTTGTTTATGAAAAATGTGAGCACATAAGAGATGCTTCTGGTAAGATTATACGATCTTTTGGAATGATTCAGGATATAACGGAAAGGAAGCTGACAGAGAATACCCTAATTGAGAATGAAGAGAAATTTCGCAACTTTATTCAGTGCTCAAGTGATCCGATCTTCTCTTTCAACAGGGATGAAACCTATCGATTTGCAAATGATGCATTTGCCAGGCCTTTTGGCAAAAACCCGCTGGAAATTATTGGTAAGACGCCATATGAAATATTCCCATATGATGAAGCTGAAAAACGGCTTGAAATTGTTCGCAAAGTATTAAAGACAGGCGAAAAAGGTGAAATTGAAGTAGACGTTGTTGATCCATCGGGTGAAAGCCGATACTTCCTGACTACCGCCGACGCGGTTAAGAATGATCAGAATCAGGTTGTTTACGTAAATTGTGTTTCAAAAGAGATTACTCAGCTTAAAAATGCAGAACAAGCACTTAAAGAAAGTGAAGCTCAGATATCAGCCCTTTTGGCGGCGATGCCTGATATGATCTTCATTCTAAACAGAGAGGGTATTTTTATCGATTATCATGGACCGCTCTCCACCGAGCTGTATGCCACACCGGATAGCTTTATTGGAAGAAGCATGTTCGATGTACTTCCTGAGGACATTGTGAATCAGTTTTTTGGTGCATTTGAAGCTGCATTCCGAACCGGAGAGGTTCAATTGTGCGAATATTCGATGACTCTGCCAAGTGGCAGGCAATATTTTGAAAGTAAAGTGGTTGCATTTGATCGAGACAAAATCTTAACTATTATCAGAAATGTCTCACTTTACAAGGATACAGAGGAATTAATAAAGATAAAAAATTCTGACCTGCAAAGAATCAATGCTGAAAAAGATAAATTCTTCTCAATAATTGCTCACGACCTGCGTAGCCCGTTCAGTGGATTTCTGGGATTGACAGAATCAATGGCAAAAAAACTGCCAAATATGACACTGAACGAGATTCAACACATTACATTATTAATGCACAACTCTGCAGCACATCTTTTTAGGTTACTAGGAAATCTTTTGGAATGGTCTAAAATGGAAAGGGGATTAACTCTATTTCAACCTAAAACATTCGTTTTGATGCCGAAAATATCTGACAGTTTAATTTTTGCCAAGGAAATGGCGAATAATAAAAAGATTATTGTCCGCTGTAAAATCCCTTTGAATTTGAAGGTTTTTGCCGATGAAAATATGTTTGAAAGCATCTTCCGCAATTTAATGTCAAATGCTGTGAAATATACTCCAAAGGGTGGAAGAATTACAGTTACGGCAACGAAAAATTCCAACCGATCAGTTGAAATTTCGGTCAGCGATACCGGTATTGGAATGAGTAAGAAATTGATAGATCATCTTTTCAGGCTTGATACTCAGTCAAACCGAAAAGGTACCGAAGGTGAATACAGTTCCGGACTCGGATTGATTATTTGCAGGGACTTTATCGAAAAGCACGGAGGAACATTATCGGTTGAAAGTTTAGAAGGGAAGGGCAGTACTTTTCGGTTTACACTTCCTGAACAAAATGAAATCCTCAATTAAAATACTCTTTTCTCTTTTTAGTTGCAGCCTTATGATTGTTTCAACGGATTGATTATTTTTGCCGATTCTTTATTCGGCGGGCTATAAATGGGTTCGTGGATGGGAAAGTAAATTATATTTTGAGAAATCATTTGATATGGAGCAATATAGTATAAACCATTTAAGGGAACTTGAAGCCGAATCAATTTTTGTAATTCGCGAGGTCGTAGCTCAGTTTGAACGACCGGTGATGCTTTTTTCGGGAGGAAAGGATTCCATAGTTATGTTTCATCTGGCTCGCAAAGCTTTTCATCCATTAAAAGTGCCCTTCCCATTAATGCACATTGATACAGGACATAACTTCGAAGAGACGATTAAATATCGTGATGATCTGGCTGAAAAGACAGGTACACGATTGATCGTTAAATATGTACAGGACTCAATCGATCAGGGTAGGGCAGTTGAGGAGAGAGGGTTAAATGCCAGTCGCAATGTTCTTCAGACAGTAACCCTTTTAGATGCTATCGAGGAGATGAAGTTTGATTGTGCAATGGGGGGAGGAAGGCGCGACGAAGAGAAAGCCAGGGCAAAGGAGCGTTTCTTTTCGCATCGCGATGAGTTTGGACAGTGGGATCCCAAAAACCAGCGTCCTGAGCTTTGGAACCTGTTTTGCGGGGCTAAGCATATGGGGGAACATTTTAGGGTATTTCCGATCAGTAATTGGACTGAAATGGATGTTTGGCAATATATCCTTATGGAAAATATCGAAATGCCCAGCTTATACTTTACTCATGAGCGAGAAGTATTCTGCCGTGATGGCGCATGGATGGCTAGTGCTTCCTTTATGCAGCTGAAACCCAATGAGAAAGTAGAAGTTAAAAAGGTGCGTTGTAGAACAATTGGCGATATTACCTGTACAGGCGTTACCCTTTCTGAGGCTAATACGCTTGAGGATATAATTCTGGAAGTTGCAGCAAGCAGGGTTACAGAACGTGGCAGCCGTGCTGACGATAAACGGTCGGAAGCAGCCATGGAAGATCGTAAACGGGAAGGTTATTTTTAGACTTTAAATTTAAAAGTTCAAACTGCAAAAACGCTTTGAATTTTTCATTTTTCATTTTTCATTTTTTATTATATGTCTGGAAAAGAACATGGATATCTCGATATGGAGTTGTTACGCTTTACAACAGCTGGTAGTGTTGACGATGGAAAGAGTACTTTAATTGGTAGACTTTTATACGACAGTAAAGCTATTTTCGAAGATCAGATGGAGGCTTTGGAGCAGGCCAGTATCAGCCGTGGTGGCGAAGAGGTAAATCTTGCATTGCTCACTGATGGCCTTCGAGCCGAGCGTGAACAGGGCATCACCATCGATGTGGCTTATCGCTATTTCGCAACTCCAAAACGGAAATTTATTATTGCTGATACACCGGGCCATATTCAGTATACCCGTAACATGGTGACCGGAGCGTCCACATCAAATGCGGCTGTAATTCTTGTCGACGCCCGAAATGGGGTGATAGAACAAACACGTCGTCATGCCTATATTGCTGCCCTTTTGAATATTCCACATGTGCTGGTTTGTGTAAATAAGATGGACCTGGTTGATTTCAATGAGGTAGTTTTCGACACGATCAAAGCAGATTTTATTCAGGTAGCTGGAAGACTAGGGAATCAGGATATCCATTTTTTACCGATAAGCGCTAAACTGGGCGATAACGTGGTCGATCGATCAACCAATATGCCATGGTATACTGGTGAGACATTTCTTGGTTTGCTTGAGGCATTACCTGTCGGACAGGATTGGAATCTTAAGGATCCCCGTTTCCCGGTTCAGTATGTCATTCGTCCTATCTCCGACGAATATCACGACTATCGGGGTTATGCCGGTCGGGTTGCCAGCGGTGTTTTCAGGGTTGGACAGGAGGTCGTTGCATTACCTGGTGGTTTAAAAACGACCATTGAAGCAATAGATTTTGCTGGCGAAAGTCTTGATTATGCATTTCCTCCGCAATCGGTAACGATTCGATTAACGGATGAAATTGATGTTAGCAGGGGATCAATGATTGTTGATGCGATTAATCAGCCCCAGCAGTCGCAGGAGATCGATTTAATGGTTTGCTGGTTAAATGAAAAGCCATTGGTTCTCAGAGGAAAATACATGGTAAAGCATAACTCAAACGAGGTGCGCTGCATCATTACCGAGGTAAAATACAAGGTTAATATCAATACAATTGAGGAAATTCACAATGATTTAGCGGTCGGGCTAAACGAAATAGCAAGGATTACCATAAAAACAACAAAACCGCTGTTTTTCGATCCTTATATGAAAAACCGCGAAACGGGAAGTCTTATCCTTATTGATGAAGGGACAAATAATGTGGTTGGAGCTGGAATGATTTTGTAATCATTTTTGCTGAATTTGCGAAAAAAAAGAGGAGCTATTCTGTAGTTCCTCTTTTTTGTGCTGTATTATTTTGGAATTCAAAGTTTTATAGCCATGGTTAATGCCAATTCGCTTCTTTTCAGATTGTATTTAACCGGATCGTTGGCAGAACTCAATTGGTAGATATAATTATAGTCCGTTTTACTTCCTAACGAATATGAAAGATCAAAAGATACGTTGTCAATGCGATATCCTATACCAAAATTAATAGTATTATAACTCCAGTTGGCATTGGGTTGAGGTATACCGGATATTGACGTTTTGTAAGGATTTCCGAACAGTTCATAACCGGCTCTTAAGCTCACTATTTCGGTTGGTTTAAATTCGCCACCAAATCTGATATTACTAACTGGTTGGTAAGTTGTCTTAATATCGGTATTCTCGTAGGAGAAATTATATCCGTCACGTCCGTTTCTAAGTTTTGTCTTCCCATAATCGACATATTCATAATCAAATGAGATCATCCCTTTTTTTCCAAACTGGTAAGCAAAACTTCCAATAGCCCTTGTGGGAGTGTCGAGCCGGTAACCATAATCACCAAGTGGTGTTTCATCCTTGTGGGATCCATTGGCGTCAGTACTTACATTTTTTAAATTGGAAGACATCACGGAACTAAACTCTTCCTTTAGATCAAAGAATGTGGGAGTATGAATCGCGGCTCCCAATCTTAATGCAGGTACAGGCCTGTATATAAATCCTAGTTTAAGATTATATCCAAAACCTCTGGTTTTGGCAGTACTGTAATAATCGAATTGTCCGAATTCTCCATCCTCGGCATATGTCGAAGACTCATTATAATAAAGGTCTTGCATCCCAATAGTAGCGCCCAGATAAAGCTGATGATTAAAATTAGCGCCAAAAGAAGCTACATATTCATTGAGAAATCCCTCCTTATTAATGGTCAGATTTTGATTAACCAACTCATTGGTATAAAGTAACGATTGGTACGAATTGTCTGTACTGCCTGAAGTGGGATCGATCAGGAAGTTAGCCCAAGCCAGCATACTTTCCCATGGAGTAACTCCGTCATTATATGAGTTATAATCATTTAGTTGTGTGGTAGTTGTACCATAGGTGTTTTCTGCAAAAGCATCCATCCTTGAATGTGGAGAACCATTTTTCCCAACAGAGATCGTTTGATTGAAATTATTGAGCTTATTAAATCCAATACCAAAATTAAATGAAACAAGTCCTGAAGCACCATTTTGAATAGGGGTTGCGAGTACATATCCAAAGTTGCGAAAATTGAAATTGTTGCTTCTGTCATCAGTAACCTGTCCCTGATAAGTTGCTTCAGTGTTGTTAATCCCAAGAATATTCAACGTTGTCGAAACCTCAGATTTTAGGTAGACGCCAATACCTGCAGGATTGATGCTTAATGAGGAAAAATCACCTCCAATAGCTCCAAAAGCATTCCCCATCCCTTTTGACCTGGCAGTTGATCCGTAATTATGTTGTGAGAACATTAATGCCTGATCAACATATTGACCGAAGGAGAGGGTAATAAATCCTGCTATTGCAAATAGGGTAAGTACTAATTTTTTCATACCGTAGTTATTTGTTTTTAAATGTTGGATGAAATTGGTCCCGATTCAACGGGAGCCCTTTCATCATCAAAGATTTTAAGAGCGATTTTTTGATGTTATTATTTAGTGTCTGCGTCCACCGCCACCGCCGCCACCGCCACTGCTACTATTGCTACTCCCTCCGCCACCGGAGAAAGAAGATCCGCCACCACCACCTGAATAGCTGCTTCTTGCAGGGGCTGAATAGGAACTGCCTGATGAACTGCTTCTTGAGGAACTTCCTGATACCGTTCCACTGCTTCTTGAGGTAGTGCCTGTAGATCCGCTATAAGTTGAACTACTGCGGCTTGAGCCTCTTTGATAGGAACTGGTCCCTGAAGTATTTCCGGAGGTGGATGAACTGCTTTGAGGTCTCGAATACCGGCTACTGCTGTTACTTCCGGAGTACCCCGACGACTGCGGACGTGCATATTGACGTGTCGTTCCGCTATTATAGGTTGACTGAATATTTGTTCTTGGCCTGGAATAGGTGGGTGTATAACGTTGTGAAGTTCCAGTTGTTGCCCCTTGTTTCACAGTTCCGCTATTTATTCCCGAAGTCTGTCCTCTGCGTAAGTTGGTTATCGTCTCTGTGCTTCGGGGAGAACCTGACAAAGTTGTTGATCCCAGCGTGGCACTTCTTGTTGAATTGGGATCAACGGTGTACCGGGTTCCAGCCTGACGAGTCGTAACAGGGCCTGTTGCTCCTGATGCCTGACGACCACCGGAGATTGTCCCTCCATTATTTATGGCATTTGATGTTCTGGTGGAACCATTCCCTGCATTCCCTGACATTCTTCTGTTTCCGGAGAATATACCCATCGATGCAGAACCAGATGCTCCACCTCCGGCGCCACTATAGCGAACAGCATTGGAACCACCTCTTCCTGTATGATTTTGCATACCATAATAGCGGTCGCGGTGATTATCAAATCCGCTGCCATATCCGCCACCCCAATAGTTTCCGCCCCAATAGCCTCCACCGTAATATCCGCCCCAGTAGGGATTATATCCACCCCAGCCACCGTAAGAATACCATGGGTCATACCATCCGCCAAAGTAAGGATTATACCAGTTGGAATACAAACCTCCGTAAAATCCTCCGAAGCCAAATCCCCAATTGAAACCCAGCCCGGGTGAATAGTAGGAGTCCCAATAAGGATCATACACATAAGGATTATAAAAAGTCCTGATTCTGGTGGTATAATCAATTTCATCACCATCATTGTAATTGTCGATCAGATATTTTGCCTCATCATCCGATTCGTAGATGGTGTCTGAGTCGGCAGGATCAACATTTAATGAGTAATTGTCACTCTTAAGATTACCCTCCTGTTTGTCCGAAAGATAATTGTCAACAATCTTTCCTGCTTCATCCTGTCGCAATCCGGAGATCGTTGTCGCACGCTTTGCCGGTTGCTGATTGGAAGACGGATTGCTTACAATTACGGGAGGATGATCTCCCGGAGTAAAATAGACATCGTCACTATAGTTGCCTGAAGTAACCATAGAACCTGTTGTACACGCACTTGCAAGAAGGGCAATTGCTGAGAGCAGTCTGATATTAGTTTTCATGATTTGTTCTCCTTTATATTAAATAATTCCTGAACTTTTCGTTATTTTGCAGATAGAAATTAACAATTATTAAGCAAATATTATACCAAAGCATCACCAATGGCAAAAGTTCTAACGACAAAAGAAGAAAATTATTCTCAATGGTACAACGATCTGGTTTCAAAAGCTGATTTGGCCGAAAATTCTGCAGTTCGCGGTTGTATGGTTATCAAACCTTATGGCTATGCCATCTGGGAAAAAATGCAGGCTCAGCTCGATAAAATGTTCAAGGATACCGGTCACGTAAATGCCTATTTCCCCCTTTTTATCCCAAAGTCTTTCTTTTCAAAAGAGGCCGCACATGTGGATGGCTTTGCAAAGGAGTGTGCAGTGGTTACCCATTACCGACTTAAAAACGATCCCGACGGTAAAGGAGTTGTCGTAGATCCTGATGCCAAACTTGAGGAGGAGCTGATTATACGTCCAACCTCTGAAACCATTATTTGGAGCACTTATAAAAACTGGATTCAGTCGTACCGAGATTTGCCTATCCTGATTAATCAGTGGGCAAACGTAGTTCGGTGGGAAATGCGTACCCGAATGTTTCTTCGCACCGCTGAATTTCTTTGGCAGGAGGGTCACACCGCCCATGAAACCAGTCAGGAAGCACTTGCAGAAACAACTCAAATGATCAATGTGTATGCTTCTTTTGCCGAAGATTTTATGGCAATTCCTGTTATTAAAGGGGCAAAATCGGCCAGCGAAAGGTTTGCCGGGGCTCTCGAAACCTATACCATTGAGGCGCTGATGCAGGATGGAAAGGCTTTACAATCGGGAACATCTCACTTTCTGGGACAAAATTTTGCCAAGGCTTTCGATGTACAGTTTGCTGCCCGAGATGGTAAACTCGATTATGTTTGGGCAACCTCATGGGGTGTCTCAACCCGGTTGATCGGAGCGCTTATTATGGCACATTCGGATAATAACGGTCTCGTACTCCCTCCTAAACTTGCTCCATATCAAGTTGTTATTGTACCGATTTATAAAAACATGGAACAATTGGCCGAAATCTCCCTTAAGGTAGATGAGATTATGGCAAAACTCCGCAAACGGGGAATCAGTGTTAAATACGATAACCGCGATTCACAGCGTCCGGGATGGAAGTTTGCGGAATACGAGCTCAAGGGTGTCCCTGTCAGGTTAGCTATCGGTCCGCGTGATCTTGAAAATGGCTCAGTAGAGGTAGCCCGACGAGATACATTGGAGAAATCGGTAGAACAACTTGAAAATATCGATCAGATCGTGGAGGATCTTTTGGAAACTATCCAAAAAAACATCTATAACAAAGCTTTTAAATTCAGGGCTGAAAATACAACTCTTGTTGATTCGTACGATGAATTCAAGGAGCTGCTCACCTCCAAAGGTGGTTTCTTTCTGGCACACTGGGATGGTACTGCTGAAACGGAAGCCCGAATCAAAGAGGAAACCAAAGCAACCATACGTTGTATTCCCTTCGACAGTATCGAGGAGGAGGGGAAATGCATGGTGACAGGCCAACCTTCACACCGAAGGGTAATCTTTGCTTTGGCATACTGATAAAGAGCTTTTTGGCTAAAAACATATTATTCTTTTATCCGGACTGTCTGGGGCATTACTGCAGAGGCAATTCATAAAATCAAATGCCATGGAAAACCAGGTTGTTGAACGTTTTGTGCGATATGTCAGGTACAATACCTGCTCCGATTCGACGAGCGGTACAACGCCAAGTTCCGCAGGACAAACTGTATTTGCAGGTATTCTTGCAGAAGAACTTCGGAATATCGGACTGCACGATGCTGAGGTTGATCCAATGGGTTATGTTTATGCGACACTTCCGGCTAATGTTGAAACGGACCTTCCCGTTGTTGGTTTTGTGGCCCATATGGATACCAGTCCGGACTATACCGGGGCACATGTTTCTCCCCGTATCATCCAGAACTATTCCGGAGGAGATATCATTCTTAATGGTGAAAAGAATATTGTTCTCTCACCCTCTGTTTTTCCGGAGTTGAACAACTATATTGGTCAGAGATTGGTGGTAACGAATGGCAAAACCCTGCTGGGTGCGGATGATAAAGCAGGTGTATCTGAGATCGTTACTGCAATGGAATATCTTGTAAATCACCCCGATATAAAACATGGGAAGGTGAAAATTGCGTTTACGCCCGATGAGGAGATTGGGGAGGGGGCTGACCATTTTGATGTTGCAAAGTTTGGCGCCAATTTTGCCTATACAATGGATGGAGGTGAACTGGGTGAACTTGAATTTGAGAATTTTAATGCCACAGGGGCCAAGATTGTCATCCAGGGTTCCAGCGTTCATCCGGGATATGCTAAGGGGAAGATGATAAATGCTATAAAGATTGCCAGTCGGGTAATTTCAATGCTTCCTTCAGGTGAGACGCCTGAACATACCGATGGTTACGAAGGGTTTTACCATATTACCCGGTTGAACGGATCTGTTGAAGAGGCGGAACTCGAATTTATCCTGCGAGATTTTACAAGGGAAGGGATTGAAGATCGCAAGAAATGTCTTCAGAATATCGTAAAACAGATGAATGAAATTTATGGTGAAGGTACTGCTGAATTGGCGCTGAGTGATCAGTATTCGAATATGCGGGAGAAGATTGAACCTGTAAAATTCATTGTTGATCTGGCTGCCGATGCCATGCGCGAATCGGGTGTCAACCCCAGGATTGTCCCGATACGAGGCGGAACAGATGGGGCGCGTCTCTCCTTTATGGGGCTGCCATGTCCGAATATTTTTGCCGGTGGGCATAATTTTCATGGGAAGTTTGAGTATATCCCCACACCATCCATGGCCAAAGCGTGTGAGGTGATTGTTAAAATCGTCGAAAAGGTAGGGAGGCTAAATTAGATTATTCCCTTGTTAATTTGTTAATTATCTCCTGATAAATGGGAAACCTGCTAACCAGATCGTCTCTTTGTCCCATTTCAAAATCATGAAAATCGAATCCGGGAGCCACTGTACACCCTACCAGTGAAAAATCATCTTTATTAACCACCGTCGCCCCGAACCATGACCCTCCCTGTACCACAAACTGAGGAATTTCACCCTCTTCCAAATTACGCCCAATCGTTGTTTTGGTGTATTCACCGGACGTTGTTATGACGTGAAGTAGAAGTGGCGATCCATCGTAAAAGTGCCAGATCTCATCCTGTGGTATCCGGTGGAGAGCCGAAAACGACTCAGAGGTAAGCAGAAAGTAGATACAGGTTGAATAATTTCTCTCCCCATTAAAACAGGAAGTATCTGGCTTTATCACACCGGCACTTCTGTATGTTTCCCTGAAAAACCCCCCTTCGGGATGAGGCTGCAGTTCCAGTTTTCGGATGATCTTTTCCAGCGGGGCTAGGTATTGCGGAGATTGAGGCATTGTTTTAGCGTGTTGGTAATAGAACAAAGTTAAAAAAATAAAGCAATTCAGGAAGCGATCTAATAATTGAGTTCCAACCTGGCATTTGGAACTCTGCAAAGAATTTACTGCCGTACTTAAATTATAATTTCTGTTTTAATTAAATATTTTGTATATTTGGTAAAAACAATTTAATTTCTTTTCAAGCCTTTAATTATCAACCTTAAACAATAACCATTATGAGTACTAATCAAACAGGCCACGAACAAAACGTTTTCAGCTTAGGGGTAGTCCTCGACCGGATCGCCACCTACCATCAAAACTACAATCCACCAAGGGATGAATTGTCCATCACAAGTCTTATGCAACTTAAAAACATGGGTGAAAATGCTATTGCTCTTGTCACTTCTGTTGAAAATGTCTATAGAAAAGCAAATATTGAACGGACAATGGCATTTGATGCCTTAGACAGCCTGATTACCCGGGTAATTTTTGAATTGCGGAATTCGGGTGCATCATCGTTAATTATCGCTCAGGCTGAGGCGATCGTACGTGATCTTAGAGGCAAGAGAGGTTCTGGTAAATCTTCACAGAAGGAAGGTTCCCTGGCTGGTGAAAGTGGTATTGAAACAAAAATTGTGACTTTGTATAAAGGTTCGATCGACAGCAGGATTGAAAACTTCAATAAATTAGTCAGGTTATTGAGCATTGTAGATGCATATAGGCCAAACGAGACAGAACTTTCTGTTACAGGG
Source organism: Prolixibacteraceae bacterium (assembly GCA_963677935.2). Lineage (GTDB taxonomy): Bacteria > Bacteroidota > Bacteroidia > Bacteroidales > Prolixibacteraceae > JAAFHB01. The sequence goes on from CAXXEH010000003.1 coordinate 478,523, forward strand.
CTAAATGCCAAACTGATGGAGTTAAAAACGCTGCACAATACCTTAATCGCTTCTGATGCGGCTCTTGATTCTGCCCGTTGGAAACGCAATGCGATTCTCTATCAGCCAGGTACCGGTCTGGTGGATCGGGCTTTGGCAGTGCAGATCTATGTCAAATCAGTTTTTGGGGCTATGAGCTTAAAATACAAGGAGATAAGTTCTGTTGTATTTAGTAAGGCACGGTAATCCAAATTTCAACTCTAAACATCTAAAGGTTAAAGGAAATATTCACCTTTTTTCGGTTTTTTATCACTATAATATTTTTCCTGTTCTATGATTTAAAACCAGGAGTTATGGCTCATCATACACTAAAAACGTCATGGTCGGCTCTTACCGAACGGCTCAACCGTTTCCCACAGGGCGCTCCCCCATCGGAGTTGCTCAATAAAATTTTAAAGGTGCTCTTCAGCGACAGGGAAGCCTATTTGGTTTCCCTGCTGCCCATTAAACCATTTACTGCACAAAAGGCCAGCAGAATCTGGAAAACAGATCTTACTGCAACACGGAATATACTCGAAACCCTTGCTGGCCGGGCTTTGTTGGTTGATATCGAGCAAGACGGGGAGCAATTTTACACCCTACCGCCGCCTATGGCTGGATTTTTTGAGTTTTCGTTGATGCGCGTCAGAGAAGATATTGACCAGCAGGCACTCAGTGAACTGTTTTATGAATACCTCAATGTAGAAGAAGATTTTATTCGTGAACTTTTTACCCGGGGAGAGACCCAGCTGGGAAGAGTTTTCGTAAATGAGGCAGCCATCTCACCCGGAAATGCCTTGCATGTACTCGATTACGAGCGTGCGTCAGAAGTGATCAAAACTGCCAGACACATTGGGGTAGGTATTTGCTATTGCCGTCATAAAATGGAGCATTTGGGAAGGGCATGTGATGCTCCCAGGGAGATTTGTATGACTTTTAATACTACCGCCGCCTCACTGACCAAATATGGACATGCACGTCGTATCGATGCTATCGAATGTCTCGATCTGCTGGACCAGGCTTACGGGTATAACATGGTTCAATTTGGAGAGAATGTGCGCAATGAGGTCAACTTTATTTGTAATTGTTGCGGATGTTGTTGTGAGGCGATGATTGCTGCACGACGCTTTGCAATTTTGAATCCGGTTCATACCACTAATTTCATACCGGTTATATCTGATGAGTTATGCAATGGCTGTGGTAAATGTGTAAATGTTTGTCCTGTTGAAGCAATGACGTTCGTATCAGCCAACGATCCTCATCACCCGAGCCGGAAAAAAGCGATGCTTAATGAAGAGCGTTGTCTGGGTTGCGGTATATGTGTACGTAATTGTGCGACACGGGGAATCCTTTTGAAATCGCGTGCAAAGAGGGTGCTCACCCCATTAAATGGTGTACACAAGGCTGTTATGATGGCTGTTGAAAGGGGTAAGCTGCAGCACCTGATCTTTGACAACCGGGTACTGTTTAGTCACCGGGCATTGGCTGCGGTGCTGGGAGTACTGCTTAAACTACCACCCATTCAACAGGTGATTGCCAGTAAGCAGATTAAATCGCGTTTTTTTGAAAAGGTAATCAGCCAGCTAAATATTTAAGTTTTTTGGAAGATATAACTTTTTGATTTTCCCGAAACCTTTTGATATCTTTAACCTAAATAAACGGGCAATGATACAGCGATTTAAAAACTATATAAAAGAGAACCACCTTTTTAATAAGAACGATACAATTCTGATAGGGGTTAGTGGAGGCATTGATTCGGTCGTTTTGCTTGACCTGCTTGATAAAACAGGTTTCTCTGTCGCCATTTGTCACTGTAATTTCAGATTACGCGGAACCGAATCTGACGGAGATGAACAGCTGGTATGCGATTTGGCAAAAAAATATGATATTCAACTCTTTAAAACAACCTTCGATACTGCTGAATTTGCTCTGGAGAATAAAATTTCGATTGAGATGGCAGCCCGTGATTTACGCTATAAGTGGTTCGAGTCGATCCGTACACTTCATCATTTTGATTGGATTGCAGTGGCTCATCACCGTGATGATCAGCTTGAAACATTTTTTCTGAATCTTGCCAGGGGAACTGGTTTATCCGGTTTGACCGGTATGCGTCCTGTCAATGGAAAAATCGTAAGACCATTGCTGTTTGCTTCTCGTGAGGAGATTGAACATTACCGCTATACAAATCACCTTGATTATCGCGAAGATGCTTCCAATCTAAGTCTTGACTTTCAACGGAATAAAATTCGACATACCTTATTGCCTGTGATGGAGACACTTAATCCATCTTTCCGTGACGGGCTGATCCGTACAATGAGTTACCTTGAAGATATGTCAAAAATCTGCGACAAGGCAATTATTCAGGCGTGGGAACGTGTTGCAATTCATAAAGGTAACGAATACTTTATTTCAATTGCAGAATTGAAATTACTTGATCCATTGCCAACCTACATTTTTGAATTTCTCAAACCTTATGGTTTTAACAGTGTGGTTGTTAGTGATATCGTGTCTTCGTTGGACAGTATTTCCGGAAAGCAGTTTATCTCACCGACGCATCGGTTGGTACGTGATCGTGAGACGTTTGTTCTCACCCCGATTATGACGGGACATACGAAACATTTTTATCTTGAAGAGGGGATTGGAGAGTTAAAGTTGCCTGTTCATCTCAAAATTGGAATTTCAGAAAAAAAAGAAAAATTTAAAATTCCCGATTCCCCGCTTGTGGCCTGCATCGATCGTGATAAGGTTCAATTTCCACTGATGATCCGTAAATGGCAAAAGGGAGATTATTTTAAGCCATTGGGAATGAATGGATTTAAAAAGCTAAGTGATTTCTTTATCGACTCGAAATTAAGCCTTCCCGAAAAGGAAAACGTCTGGATTATTACCAATGGAGAGCAGGTGGTGTGGATTATTGGTTACCGTCTGGATGACCGGTATAAAATCACTGCCGCAACACAACATATTCTGAAACTGGAGATTGTGAATTAATTACCATATGGCTGTTAGCAGCCATATTAATCCATCCAAGATAATTCGGGTTGCCAGCTGCTAGTTGCCAGCCGCTAATACTGCGAACCTCAAATTTCCTCAGATTTCTTTCTGGATTTAAAAAAGTCGGCAATCAGCCAGCCAAATAACAGGATTTTAAAGTGCAATTAATCCGTCTACCAATGCTGCCTTTTCATAAACCGCAATAATTGATTCGGGATCGGGCATCCATTGTTTGCACGAAAGACCGATAAACCGGATATCGCGGGAAGTTTTATAGGTGATTGCAGCCGGATCTGTAAATAATTCTTTCGTTTGGTTCAGTATTTCCTGGTTATTCCTTATCACAAACTTAAAATAATAGAGCATCGGCCAATGTTCATTATTTGCTAACAGTTCGCGAAATTTGTCAATATTTTCCTTCATCGGACTCCAAATTGTTTTTTAATCTTTTACCAGATCATTTCTACAAATCCCTTTTTACGTCGTCGGACTCCATCGCGTCCAAGGGCATCTGCAACATAAAAATAGACACCCGGTGTTGCCAGTTTACCATTGACTTTGCCATCCCATGCTGCCAGTTCTGAATTTGCAGGAATAAATCCTGACTTGCTAAAACGGTGAACTATACGTCCCCATCTGTTGAAAACCTGAAATTCAAGCGACTCCAGAGATCTGGTTTTGACTGTCATCACATCGTTTATACCGTCTCCGTTTGGTGTGAATGCCGGGGCTACTTTAACAAGTGAGGTATCAATAACGATATAGTCCTTGAGATAAAAGGTGTCACGACAGGTAAATCCAGCACTTTGTTTTGCAGCTACGAGTTTCACCTTATATTTACCACTGTTTTCGTAGGTGTAAACGGGATTCTCCAGATAAATCCGTTCCATTACTGAGTCAATTTTTGTACCTGTAGCGGTTTCTTCCTCAATTTGCGATTTCTCTTTAAACAGCATCCATTCGTATTTATCAACATCGGCGTTCTCCGATTCATTGATAAACTGAACCTCCAGAGGAGCTTCATAATTGGTAAACTGAGTGTCTGATTTCTGGCTGGTTTTCCAGGAGAATTTTGCCTTTACGACAATTGATTGATAACTAACCTCACTTTTTCCCATACAGCCGGCACGGTTTGTTACCTCAAGGCGGTAAACCGTATTTTTCGTGGGCGGTTCAAGGATAAGTGGACTTTGTATTGTAGCAATTGGGAGATTGTCGGCATACCAGATAAACTTATATCCAGGATTAATTGTAACTAATTGATTTGTTGATAAATCTGAATATGAAAAACTGGAGCCGGAAGCCCCTCCCTGCAGCTTAAACGATTGACAATTTGATTCGGTGATGGCAGACGTTGGTGTTAACCAGCTATTCATAATCCAGGCTCTGAAAATATGCTCCTTTCCGCTTTCTCTGAAACTGACGCGGTAACATCCGTCGCCAAGACCGCTAAGTAGCGAAGAGACACCTGTTTCGTTTGAAAAGAAATTGAATGTTCCGGAAACGGTATTGAATTTTTCCCAGGTGAAAGTCACACTCTCACTTAAAGATTTGGCCTTTAAAGTACCGTTTTGTTGTCCGCTGGTACCGCAAAAGTAGTAGATTAAGTCATTTTCGGCAAACACCGGATATGCAGTCTGCTCTGAAAAAGAGGAAGAAGGTGAAGCTAGAAATTGTCCGGCAACAAATTCCGAAGAAAACAAAAGGAAGATTGAACCGATGATTCCAAGCCTGACAAATCCTGCATATTTCATTTAACGTCTCTTTCTGTTTTGATTTACAATATTACAAAATTATTCATTACCCGGGGAGGAGATTTTTGGATAGGTTATTTGATTAATTTTGCATCATTCACGGTAAATGCCGGGTATTAAATACGAATGTCCTAAAATATAGCGCTTTGTCAAATTATCTTGAAAATCTGAACCTTGCCCAACGCGAGGCCGTGATCAATACAGAGGGGGCTTCACTTGTAATCGCCGGAGCCGGCTCGGGAAAGACACGTGTACTCACCTATCGAATTGCCCATTTGCTAAATAACGGAGTTGCCCCACATTCAATTCTTGCACTTACTTTTACTAACAAGGCTGCCCGTGAAATGAAGGGGCGGATTGAAAATGAGGTTGGAAGTAATATCTCCCGACATCTGTGGATGGGGACTTTCCACTCGGTTTTTTCGCGCATTTTGCGTGTTGAATCTGCAACTTTGGGTTATCCATCAACTTTTACCATTTACGATACCCAGGACTCAAAAAGTTTACTGAAATCAATTGTTAAAAGCCTGAATCTGGAGGACAATATTTATAAACCAGGGATACTTTTAAATCGGATTTCAACGGCCAAAAACAATCTGATTACGGCTGTTGCCTACCATCAGAATACACAACAGCGGGAAGCTGATCAGGCTGCGAGGATACCCAAAACAGCGGAGATCTACCTTGAGTACACAAAACGGTGTAAAAATGCCGGAGCAATGGATTTTGATGATTTATTACTGATGACCAATATCCTGTTCAAAAATCATCCTGAAATCCTGAGTAAATATCAGCACATGTTCCGATATATTCTTGTCGATGAGTACCAGGATACCAATTTCTCCCAATATCTGATCGTTAAGCGACTGGCAGAACTCAATCATAATATCTGCGTTGTTGGAGATGATGCACAGAGTATCTATTCTTTCAGAGGGGCTCGCATCGAAAATATTCTCAACTTTAAGAACGACTATCCCGATTATAAAACCTATAAACTGGAGCAAAATTACCGGTCGACGCAAATTATCGTCGATGCTGCCAACAGTCTGATCGCGAAAAATAAACATCAGTTACAAAAAACGGTATTCAGTGAAAATGCTGTTGGTGAACAAATCAAAGTTTTGACTGCAATGAACGAACATGAAGAGGGGTATCTTGTTGCAAACGAGATCTTCGATCATCGAATGAAAGATCACGAAAACTACTCCGACTTTGCTATTCTTTATCGAACCAATGCACAATCACGAGTATTTGAGGAGATTCTTAGGAAAAGAAATATTCCTTACAAGATATATGGCGGATTATCGTTTTACCAGCGCAAGGAGATCAAGGATATCTTATCCTATTTCAGACTGATTATCAATACAAAAGATGATGAATCCTTCAAACGGATCATCAATTTTCCGACGCGGGGAATCGGTACAACTACCCTTAACCGTCTTGAAGAGGCTGCAGTTGCATCGGGATGTAGCATTTTTGAAGTTGCCAACTATCCCGAAAAAATGGTACTGGCAGGATTGAACAGTGGTGTAATTAAAAAAATAGGTTCATTTACTCAACTTATTAATAAATTCTCGGATCAGTTTGCCGCTACGGATGCCTATGAAATGGCGAATAAAATTGCCTCTGAATCAGGCATTCTGACTGAGCTCTACCAGGATAAATCGCCCGAAAATCTTAGCCGTTATGAGAATACCCAGGAGTTACTGAATGCCATACGCGATTTTTCCCTGACAGCAATAGAGGAAGGGCGCCCAAACGGTTTACAGGTATTTATGGAGGATGTTGCGTTGCTTACCGATCAGGATACCGACAAGGATGGCGATGCCGATAAGGTGACTTTAATGACGGTACACTCCTCAAAGGGGCTCGAATTTAAAAATGTTTTTATTGTTGGGCTGGAGGAGAATCTTTTCCCTTCAGGTTTTTCAGGTACTCTTACCTTGTCGGAACTCGAAGAGGAGAGAAGACTTTTTTATGTGGCACTCACACGTTCCGAAAACCAGGCGTGGCTATCGTTCGCCCAGCAGCGGTTTAGGTGGGGAAAACCGGAGTTTTGCAATCCGAGCCGGTTTATTGGTGAAATTGACCACCAGTTTCTTGATATCAAGAATAGCCGGTCGATCCCCCAATTCCGTAACCAGGAACTCATGGCCGATAAAAGCAACAGCCACTTGCAACGGGAAGCGACCAAATACCAGCCGCCCCGCAAACCTGAAATTCCCGGTCAGCGTATGCAAATTTCCAAAAGCGTGTTGCCAGCAGGTTCTGTCCCTTTTCAGGGTGACCAACCTGAAAAGATTGCTGTGGGAATGCTGGTTGAACATGAGCGCTTCGGACGTGGAAAAGTTCTTAATGTTGAAGGGAAAATGCCCGATCTTAAGGCAAAGGTGTTTTTTCCAAATGCCGGTGAAAAAAACCTGTTGCTCAAGTTTGCTAAACTGAAGATTGCTGATGAAACGAGCAATGAGTGAGAATTATACGCCTTTCAAAATGATTTTTACAGCAATGCTCCTATTTCGATCTTATTAACTCGGTATTAATCAAAAATCAAAATGGTGAATATTGTATTGTACTATTGATGAAATTGGAGATTTGAACTTAATTTTATTCCCGGTTATAGGTGCTTTGGGACATGAATCCTGATATGTTTGGAGTAAAGTCAAATGAGATTTGACATTCCCATTAAAAACAATTAGTTTTGTAGGTGCAAAATACTGCTAAGGCTTACTTTGAAGGTCTTATACAATAATTTAAATAGAAGAGATGTTAGAACGCGACTATAATACCCAGCGTAAGAAGATGAAACTTCCTGAATATGGCAGAAGTATCCATAAGATGGTTGATCACATTATGCAGATTGAAAATAGGGAAGAGCGGATACTTGCCGTCAAGGCAGTGATAGACGTGATGGGAATGATGTATCCATACCTTCGCGATATCAATGAGTTTAAACACAAGCTATGGGATCATATTGCGATTATGTCTGATTTTAAACTGGACATTGACTATCCTTACGATCCTCCAAAACCTGAGACGTTTATCGAAAAGCCCAAACTGATCCCTTATGCCCAAACCGATATCAGGTTTCGTCATTATGGCAAGATCATGGAAAATTATATCGCAGCAACGGCTCTGCTCGAAGACGAAAATCCGGCAAAAGTTGTCAATACTGAACTGCTTGCCAACCAGATGAAAAAAACGTATCTCGTTTGGAATAAAGATGCTGTTGAAGATTCAAAGATCATCAATGATATGGTTATCTTGTCGCACGGAAAACTTAGGCCTGATCCGGAGATGCATTTGCAGGAGATAACTGATATTTTCAAGGCACAACCTAAAAAGGGAAAAATCACTACAATTTCAAATCAGTCACGTAAGCATAAATAGTCTTTAGAGAAGTGTAATTACCAATGGATTTGTAAATTGATTAATGTTTTCAATAACTGTTTGTAAGAGATAAATCTTAATTTTTTTTATTACTCACCCATAACGATAGATGGCCAGGTTTATTATTGAAGGTGGCACTCCCCTGCACGGAGAATTATCACCGCAAGGTGCAAAAAATGAAGCGTTACAGGTGATCTGTGCAACTTTACTGACCTCGAAGAAAGTCACTATTTCCAATATTCCTGAAATCAGTGATGTATTGAAACTTATCGATATTCTCCGTTTCCTGGGGACAACTGTAGAACACCTTGCAAAAGGTGTTTTCACATTTCAGTCAGATAATATCCATATCGACATCCTCAAGAGTTCTCAATTCTTTGCACAGGCAGGTGCCTTACGGGGTTCCCTGATGATTGTCGGTCCATTGTTAGCCCGTTTTGGAATAGGTATTATTCCTCAACCTGGTGGAGATAAGATTGGAAGACGGAGGCTTGATACCCATTTCAGAGGTTTTGAGGCGCTGGGGGCAAAATTTACTTTCGATGCCGATGAATCGTCCTACAGGGTGGAGGCAAAAGTGTTGAAAGGATGCTTTATGTTACTGGATGAAGCCTCGGTGACAGGAACTGCCAATCTTGTAATGGCAGCCACATTGGCCGTTGGAACAACAACAATCTATAATGCAGCCTGTGAACCTTACATTCAGCAATTGTGTAAGATGCTCAACTCAATGGGTGCAAATATCGAGGGCATCAGCTCCAATCTTTTGACAATTAATGGTGTAGCTTCACTCAATGGTTGTTCCCACGTTTTGCTGCCCGATATGATTGAAGTGGGAAGCTTTATCGGTTTGGCAGCAATGACTGCTTCGGATATTACCATAAAAAATGTGGGTTACGATCAGCTTGGAATTATCCCGGAATCGTTTCGTCGTTTTGGTATTCAAATGGAGCGAATCGGGGACGATCTGCATATCCCGTCACAGGATCATTATGAAATTGAGTCGTTTATCGATGGGTCAATTCTTACTGTCGCCGATGCCCCATGGCCAGGATTAACCCCGGATCTTTTAAGTATTTTCCTGGTTATTGCCACTCAGGCCAATGGAAGTGTCTTAATTCATCAGAAGATGTTCGAGAGCCGCCTTTTTTTTGTAGATCGTCTGATCGATATGGGTGCAAAAATCATTTTGTGTGATCCACATCGTGCTACAGTGATAGGTCTCAATAAATCGTATCCGTTGCGGGGTATCAGGATGAGTTCTCCTGATATCAGGGCAGGTGTGGCGTTATTAATTGCAGCCCTTTCGGCTACCGGAAAATCCACCATTGATTATATTGAACAAATCGACAGGGGATACGAAAATATTGATTTAAGACTTAATGCAATCGGAGCAAGAATCACACGCGAATAATACAGATTATTAACAAATTACATAAAATGAGATATCTAACATTTATTTTAATTCTTTTTTCAATGATACTGCCGCTGGCAGAGGCGCAATGTCAGCTAGCTGTTGGGATTCAGATTGGTAATAAGGCGCCTGAAATTATCGAAAATTCGGCGAATGGCCGTTCGATAAAATTATCCTCTTTGTCTGGAAAGATGGTATTAATCGATTTCTGGGCTTCCTGGTGTAAACCTTGCAGAAATGAGAATCCGTTTGTTGTGTCAACATTTGAAAAATTTAAGGAATCTGATTTTAAAGGTGGTAAGGGATTTACAGTTTTCAGCATTTCACTTGACCGGGATCTTAATGCATGGAAAAATGCCATTCAGGCTGATCACCTAATCTGGGAGAGTCATGTGTGCGTATCGAGCCAGAATGCACCATATATTCAAATCTATGGGATAACCAGTATCCCTTCCAATTTTTTGATTGATGGCAATGGCATCATTTTGGCAAGTAATCTAAGGGGTGAGGCACTTGGGAAAAAGCTGGCGTCCTTGATAAAATAGGAAGGATTGCCAGATTTCAATCGGTTTTTCATATTTGGTTGGATCAAATTGACAGCTGGTTTTTGAATAAATGTGCCAATTTGTCCATGTAACAGTAATTGGCAAAATATTTGATCGGGTGAGGATGAGATTTTTTTCCGGACAAAAGAGCATATAAACGGATAAAACGTCACATTGACTCTTTTAGGATAATTTTTTTATGCCATTTAAACCGAGTTTTTTTATAGATAATATATTACGGATGAAAAAGAAGGATCACAAAGATAATACAAGAGATAATAAACCGAATGATGCAGATTTAACTGCTGAAAATCAATATTCTACTCAGAATATTGAATCTGCTTCTTCTGAAAATGAGCAACATCAACAGGAGGAAGTTTTATTGATTCCGGATGAAAAGTCGATTTTGGAGGCCCGGATTTTAGAACTTGAGACTTCGAATAAAGAGCTCAGTGATAAATACCTGCGCTTGTCTGCCGAGTTTGACAATTACCGTAAACGGACGCTCAAGGAGCGGATTGAACTGATAAAAACGGCTGGTGAATCGGTAATGTTGAGTGTTTTGCCAGTGATTGATGACTTTGAACGTGCAATGAATTCAATCGAACAAGGAATGGATTTTGAAGCAACAAAAGAGGGTATATTGCTGATATATAATAAATTCAAGGAGTTCAACAAACAAAATGGAATCTCAGAGATTCAGGCTGCAGGCGAGGTTTTTGATACCGATTTGCACGAAGCATTAACAAAGATTCCGGCTCCGTCTGAAGCATTAAAAGGTAAGATTGTCGATGTAATTCAAAAGGGATATTATCTGAACGATAAGGTTATACGATTTGCCAAAGTTGTGGTGGGCGAATAACATTTAAAAGGGTTAACAACCTCACAATAAATTTAAAATGGCTAAAAGAGATTACTACGAAGTTTTAGGAGTAAGCAAAGAAGCGAGTGCGGAGGAGATTAAAAAGGCATTCCGGAAGAAGGCAATCCAATACCATCCTGATAAGAATCCGGGAGATAAGGCATCAGAGGAGAAATTCAAAGAAGCAGCTGAAGCATATGAAGTTTTAAGTAACGGTGATAAAAAACAGCGTTACGATCAGTTTGGACACGCAGGATTGGGTAACCAGGGTGGTTTCAACGGCGGCGGCCGGTCTATGGATGATATCTTCTCGATGTTCGGTGATATCTTTGGTGGTGGCGGTTTTGGCGGTTTTGGAGGTTTCAGCTCAGGTGGAAGGTCACAGCGTGTCAATCGTGGTTCAAATCTTCGTGTTAAGGTCAGTCTTAACCTGAGTGAAATTGCGCACGGCGCCGAAAAAAAGCTTAAAGTCAAAAAATATGTCACCTGTACCACTTGTCATGGCAGTGGCGCGAAAGGAAGCGGCGGATTCACAACATGTTCCTCATGCAGAGGCTCCGGACAAGTTACTCGTGTGAGCAACACCTTTCTGGGACAAATGCAAACGACATCCACTTGTCCGACCTGTGGCGGGGACGGGAAAATTATTTCTCATAAATGTGACACCTGTTTTGGAGAAGGAATTATACAGGGTGAGGAGGTCATCACCGTGAAAATTCCTGCAGGAGTGGCAGAAGGGATGCAACTTTCACTCGAAGGAAAAGGAAACGGAGCCAGGCGTGGCGGAATTCCGGGTGACCTTTTAATTCTCGTTGCCGAAGAGGAACATCCTGAACTCACACGTGATGAGAACGATCTGATATATAATCTATACCTTTCATTCCCGGATATTGCTTTAGGAATAACCACCGAGATTCCTACCATAGATGGAAAGGTTAAAGTTAAAATTGAGTCGGGAACTCAACCCGAAAAGATTCTTCGCCTTCGCGGTAAAGGGTTACCCGATGTTAATGGTTATGGAAAGGGTGATTTACTGGTGAAGATTCATGCCTGGGTTCCACAGAAACTCAGTGCAGAGGAGCGCAAAACACTTGAAAGACTTCAGACTTCACCCAACTTTGCTTCACCTGAAAGCAGCCATGACAAAGGCTTTTTTGATAAAGTAAAAGATATGTTTGAATAATTTTACAGATTTGTAAGATACCTGCAGAGTTCATGTAATGAGTTGAATCGGGTTGATTGTCCCAGGTGCTGCAAGTTCCATTCAGGAAAGGTTACTTCAATTATTGCCAATGATTCATCGTTACCCTGATCTGCTGAATGTACCACGTTAAAACCGATCCGTTCCAGGGCCTTGATGGTCCAGTCACATGCAATTCCCATCCCTTTGACGAGCGCTCTCCTTTTCGATTGTTTTCTGATACGAAAATCGCCCTTTTCCTGATCGAAAAAGAGGTGATCGTTATGAAACAGACCGGCAAATTTGCCATTCAGAATTAAATCTTCAGGGGCGCCCTGTTCTACGGATGCATTTAGCATAAGCCAGACGCGGTCTGATTCGGCAAGGGCAGTGGTAAGGTCATGAGTTGAAAAGAGGATTGTTTTCCCTTTTTCGCTTGCCAGTTGGTGCAAAATATGGACAATTCCGTATTTATTTGAAAGATCGAGAAAGGCAGTGGGCTCATCCAAAACAATAACGTCAGTATCCTGCGCCAATGTCCTGGCTATCATGACCTTTTGACGCTCGCCATCCGATATGTGATTCACCATCCTGTTTTCGTAACCTTGCAATCCAACTGCCTGAATAGCCGCTTCGATATGTTGACGGTCTTCATCCAGCAATTTTCCAAGCCAGTTAGTGTGAGGATAGCGCCCTAACGATACAAGATCAAAAACAGAAAGATTAGTAACGCGGATGATCTCCGTCGAAACAAAGCTCATCATTAAAGCGAGCTCCTTTTCATGATAGGTATTTAGCTGTTTGTCCCTGATCAATACCTCGCCACCGACCAAAGGCTGGAACCCCGCAATCGTTTTTAAAAGCGTGCTTTTCCCTACGCCGTTTTCACCAATAATTGCGACAAGTTCACCTTTCAATGCATGAACAGAGATCCCCGATTTGACGACCTTAGCTGAGTTCGTCTTCTGATTATAACCAATCGACGCATTGTTTAATACGATTATTTTTTCATCTTTTCCTGTCATAACCGGCCACTATTTTTATTACGAACTATGATCCAGATCACGATAGGGATTCCCAGCAAAGCGGTAACTGAATTAACAGGCAGGGTACTTTCTGAACCTGGTAGCTGCGAAATGATGTCACTTACCAGCATCATCAATGCTCCGATTAAGATCGTTCCTGGAACAAGCAGGGTGTGTTTTGCAGTTTGTAAAGCCATTCTGGCAATATGGGGAACTGCAATCCCGATAAACCCGATAGGACCGCAAAATGCGGTGACACTTCCTGCAAGAATTGCAGTGGAGAGAAACACCATCATTCGTGCAAACCGGATATTCATCCCCATACTTTTGGCATAATTTTCTCCCAACAAAAAAGCATCGAGGAATTTGGAAGAACCAAATGCGATCAGGATTCCCATGAATACCGATGGTAATAAAACCGACAACTGGGTATTCGTCACACTTCCAAGACTCCCCATTGTCCAGATAACAAAAGATTTCAGCATCGATTCGTTACTGAAATACTGGAGGATATTAACCACTGAGGAGATGGCGCTTGAGATCAGAATTCCCAGGATCAAAATAGTCATGATATCTTTAATCCTCACCGAGATCAGTACAATCAACAGGAGAATTAATCCGGAACCGAGCCATGCAGCAGCAACAATGCCCCATGAACTTGCAGCCGTGATCAGACTTCCGCCCAGTAACCCCCCTGTTCCAAGTACAAGTAAAGCAACACCCAGGCTTGCACCCGAGCTTACCCCTAAAATATATGGTCCTGCCAGCGGATTTCGAAAGACGGTCTGCATTTGTAATCCGGCAACTGAAAGTGCAGCGCCAGCCAGGATCGCAGTTATCGCTTTGGGCATTCGAAACTGATTGATAATCAAAATAACCTGATTATCTGCATTCTCTGAACGAAATATAGCCTTTAGAATCTCGGGAATTGAAATATAATATGATCCGACCAATAAATCAACGAGAAAGAACAAAGGGACGAGGAGTACCAGGAGCAATAAAACCTTATAACCCCTATTGCTTATCTTTAGCTTATTTGCCTCAGCTTTAGTCACTATTATTGAATTCTTTTGTAGAAATTAAACACTTTTCCGCTATCACATTCCGGATGAAAGATTTTTACAAGATCTGCCAGAATGAGATCCGGTCTGACAACACCCATTTCCCAGTAATCGTTTCCTCCTCCCGGGCTCATCTGCAAATTGTTGTTAAATATAGCTTTTTTTTTCACCTGAGGGAACGAACTGAACCGGCTGTCTGTTGCAATGATTTCTTCGATGTTATTCGCTGTGCCGCAATTGATCCAAAAATCGGCTTTTGCTGACCGAACAACAACTTCCTCCAGTGAGACGACAAAAGCTTCTCGCGAGGTGTTGTCACGCCACAGAAATTCACCCCCGGCATCTTTAATCAGTGCAGCCACACTCGAATGGCCTCCTGCCATCCACCAGGCATCCTTATAGGGTAAACCGGTTAATACCGTCGGATGGTATTTGACTGAAATCACTTTTTGACTGATCTCGTTATAATTTTTTTCAATCAGGGAGAAATAGTCAGCTGATTCTTTCTCTTTATTATAAAATGCCCCAACAAACTTAATCCATTCTGCTTTGGCTAAAGGGCTATCTTCCAGGTATTCACCATTTAAGATAACATTTAGTCCAAGGTCGCGCAGCTTGTTCAGAAATCCGGTCACCTCACCTCCAACACCATAAGCCATAATCAGGTCTGGCTTTAAACTTAGGATCAATTCGTAATTGATTCCCTGATCGTAGCCAATCTCCACAATTTTTTTTGATAATACCGCTTTTTGAACCTCCTGGTCTGAAACAAATCCTGAACCGGAAAGGGCTTTAAGGGAATTGATTTCATGAAGCGCGCTCAAAAAACCAACATGCGAGGTTGAAAGGCAAATCACACTTTTAACCGGAGTGCGAATAATTTCCTTCCCTACTATTTCGGGAGGAATCTCTTTTCCATCATCAACAAGATAATAGTCAAAACTAATTCCACTGGATTGTTGCCAGGGATTATTTACAGTGATCTTTCGGTAATCCTGATGATCGGTGATGGTAAATCCTTTGGCATATTTCACAGCTATTGATTTCCCGGATATGGGGTTTTCCGCAGGTCTTTTTTTCCCGGGAGTACAATTAACCTGACATATGATCAAATAGAGAAATATAATAGAGACAAATCTTGACATTTTTATATATTTGAAATTAATTATCCCTCGATATTTATCTGGGATAATTGACCTGGAATTTTAGTACCTGTCTGGCCTTGCTAGATTCGATAGTCAGAAAATATAAACCTGAAGCCAATTGTCCAGGAGATACATTCACAGGAGAATTTTGAGGAAGGTCTTGCTTATTCTCAAATAATTTTCGTCCAGTAATGTCGTAAAGATTAATAATTGCACCCTTTATTTCTTCTCCGGTATTCTCGAGAATTAAATAATCATTTAATCCCATATTCTGCCTGATTATTACGCTATTCTGGGAATAAATCACCACGTTGTCAGGTGTATTCGGAGCATTCCCAACAGCCAGGGTATTTTCACAACTGTTCGCGTTGATGAGCAAGGAAGTTGATATTCCAAGTTCGGTCGTTAAATAAAAAGGTTTCCAAACGCCATTGACTTTGGCGTAAGCCATATTTTTGCTTTTTTGTATCCTGTTAGAGGTAGTGTATACCGCAAAAGTATCAGTGGAGTTGGAATAGTTAATATCAAATCCTATAAAATACCTATTATTAATTAATAATGGATTGTTAAGTTCAATAAAGTTCATCTTTTTTTCACTCAACAAAGAAAAGGGGAGATCCATTGAAAACAGCTCATTACCAGGAAGTATGGTTTTAGTGTCTTCCTGATAAACTTTCAAGGTGATCTTACTGTTTTTATTAAAAACATCTGAAGACATTTTTGCAATGCCAATTGAAACGGAAGATAATAATGTCTGTTGAGTTTTTGTAAACCGCTCAGCATAACTGCTTATTTTTTGTCTGTTATGACCAGATATATAGCCACTTAATGGACTCGTAAACCGTTGCAATAAATAACGCTCACCGGATGTGGCATTTGTAAATAGGGTGCAGGAGTCACTATTATTATATGGGTTTAACCCTGCAAGTTCGGTAGCGCCTGTGTTAATTGGATCGAGCCAGTACTTTAATTGATAGCCTGTGGATTTATTCGTGTCCCACTGTTTATTTAACATTGCGAACAGATCATTGGTGGGATCAGAACACTTGGAAGTACCACCAGTTAAGGTCCCTATCAAAAGTTTATTCTGATTAAATAAAGCCCCACCCGAAGAACCTGCTTCGGTAGTCCCGATCTCCCATTTTCCTATAATCCAAAAGCTGTTGCTTTTGAAATCGCTGTCATAACTGCCAATGGTGGGAGGGTTGTTATCTTTACTCATTTTCTTTACATCTCCGCTTGGATGATGAATGGAGGTGGTCGATGTCGGAATAACCGAGGAGCGGTTCCAACCCGCAAAATAGGGTCTAAATTCTGCCGGTGGCAGGGTCTCAAGTTGTAATAGGGCGAAATCCAGAGAATCGGACCGTGCTTTTAAATTTGCCCCGGACATCGATTGATCGGCATATCCGTCCAGACTGCTTTCTCCATTACCACAAGCCGGACTTTCATAATTAAAACAAAAAATGGTTTTTTCAGCCTGGATTGCCTCTTCAATGCAGTGTCCGGCAGTGAGAACATAAGGCGTCTTATCCTGTTTGGTATTATTAACTAATGTGCCTGTGCAAAGTTCCTTTCCGGCAATGATTAAACATACAACAGCTTGTTTTTCTGTCAGATATTTAGCTGCATCCGGGCAATAAACATCCAAATTGCAGAGACCCGATTCACCGAGAGGCCGCGTTCCAAATACATTCTTATAATCGTGATTAACCGAGGCAATATGCAATTCTCCCGGATAGCCGGAGTTGATCGGTTCATTGTACTCTACCATAATTTCGTCCCCGGCAATGGGGTAAGTTGCCAGAAAGCCTGAGGATTGTTCACTGTTTGAGGTAAATGCACCCAGGATTTTTAGGTGATCAGGGGTGTAAATAAATAAGGAAGCTTCCTGTGGAATAATCATCTTGTCAAAGATCAGGTTGATTGACCAGGCGCCTTTAGAACGCACGCCAACTCTCCAAACCTTCATCTTGTCAATGACTTCCCAAACTCCCGAAATATCGGGAGAGATATTCACGTCAAAGCCTTTGGCAAACCTAAATGTTTTGAGATTCTTATGTTCCGTTTGCTCATCTTTGAGCAATTGATTGTTGTCGACAGACTCCATATCAATAAAAGGGAGAATCACATTTGATTTTTTCAATTGACCAAAAGAGGCAGGAATTCCACCAAAGGATAACTGACCCTGACTTCCTAAATTCAATCCTAAAAGTAGAGCTAAAACTAATAAATAGCGTAAAATCATTAATTTCCCAAATTTTGCGTAAATATAGTTTTTCCGTTTATTTATTTGTCTTGTTTCATTCATATTTCAGTAATATGACTATCTTGACTGAAAAATAATTTGCTATTCAATGAAAGTGCTTGTAATTTATTGCAATAGTTTTGGTTATCATCCCGCTTCCAAAACTTTGCCTGATATAGTGGAAGTTACCAGTGGTGCAACCTATACCGATTGTATCGTTGCCTTTATCCAGGTGGAAGCAGAAGATGAAGCCCAGGAGGTCGCAGGCAGGGAGAAAAAGTTGGTCAATCACCTGAAATGGACAGCCCGCAAAAATAATACGAAAGCAATAGTTTTGCATTCGTTTGCCCATTTATCCGACTCAAAAGCAGCTGTCGATTATACCAGGAGGTTATTTGATCTTGCTGAAAAGCGATTGATAAACGGTGGTTATACGACTGAACAGACCCCTTTTGGTTATTTCCTCGATCTTAAAATTGATGCACCAGGTTTTTCACTCGCAAGAATCTGGGCAACACTATGAAGCTTTGTCACTACAATCTTTCGGATCCAGTAATTGGGTTTTGAACATTAAACCTCTGTAACAGTTATTGTTTGAATTACTTTTTTAGTTTGAAATATCGGTCAGCAAAATCCATATAACAGTTCCAGTCGTATAGCATCACATCGTGTTTGCCGGGGCGGATATGGTAGGCGATATCACCCCACACCGGTGTGCTTAAGGCCGGCATCTCTTTAACAGGCAATCCCTTAAGTCCCAATAACTGATACACGGGGGAGGCGTAAACGCAGGAGAGGAACTCCCCTTTGGGATCTGACCATACATCTTCCACTGCACTGGCAACATATACGGGCCGAGGAGCAATTAAAGCAAGTAATTCGTGCTGATCCACAGGCATAAGCCCCTCTTTTTCAGAATATTTTTTGTAGTTGTCACAAAACCAGTGAGGAAATGAGTTATTGATTCTGCCAACCGTCTCTCCAAATATCCTTTTTGAGAGTGCTGCACCGCTACACCCCGAATTATTGGAGATGGTAATCGCAAATCGCTGATCGGACGCCCCTGCCCAAAGGGCTGCCTTCCCAAGTCTTGAGTGTCCCATGACAATCACCCTTTTTGCATTGATCTCTTTATCTGTTTCGAAATAATCCATAATCCGTGATAATCCCCAGGCCCAGGTAGCAACCGATCCCCATGAGGTGCTATCTCTCTTTGAATCAAAAAGCTGGTGAACTCCGTTTTTAAATCCATCGTTAAAATCGGGATCAACATCACCATAATAGACCGTTGCAACTCCATACCCGCGTGAAACAATTTCTTTCATTGACCATCTGGATATGGCTTTTCCTCTTCCTTTTTCATTTGCACGGTGATCTGTTATTCCAAGTTCCTTGTTATTACCCACCCACGAATCGGGAATCAAAACGTCAGGTTCGGTGGTGGTAGTGTGATTTCCGTCAAAATTGTAACTCAGAAAAACAGGTGCGTTTTTCGAATTTTGAGGAAGATAAATAAGGACAGTTATCGTATTCTTTAAATCTCCGTTGGATAATTCTAGCTGAACCTCTTTACGTTTGGCAATTCCGTCAAGCGCATTTGCTTTTTGGGAGACAATAACAGATTTTATTTTCCCTTTCCATTGAGGAACGGTTCCAAATACCTCTTTTTCAAAAAGATTATAGATTTCAGTCCTTCTTTTTCCCCAATCTTTTTTACTGGCTACAACCGAACCATCATTGAATATCAATGGATCGGGAAGGGTATAGGCGGGCACCTTCAACTCGTCGTAATTGGCTACAAATTGTTGGGCATTTGAGAACCAGGGAAGTGCAGCCAGGATTAGAAAAACAACTACTTTTTTCATTTGAAGAAGTTTGATTTGGTGTCAAAAATAGAATATATAACGGCTATTCTGATCATCCAGGGAAAGAATTGGATCTCAATTTCAGATCTTTTCTCTTATTCTTCTCCGGTTTTATCATATACAATGGCCTCCACCTCACCTCTGGCAACCATTAAGGCATTCATTGCCAATGATCTTAATTCATCCTGACCTGGATAAACAGAGACAGTTGCAATAAACTCGACCCTTTCACGAATTTGGGCCATGAGTTTTCTGTCGTAAGCAATCCCTCCGGTTATCAGAATTCCGTCGATATTTCCTTTTAATACCGTGGCCATTTCACCTATCGATTTGGAGATCTGGTAAGCCATCGCATCGAGGTAAAAAGCAGCTTTCTCATCACCGTGGTTAGCCGCGATCTCCACCTCACGGGCATCATTTGTCCCAAGGTAAGCCACAAGACCACCCTGTCCTGAAACCATTGCCCTGATCTCATCCTGAGGATATTTTCCGCTAAAACATAAGTCTATTAAAGCCCCTACCGGGAGTGATCCACTCCGTTCGGGAGAGAAGGGGCCTTCACCGTCAAGACCATTATTTACGTCGATTACCCTTCCGTGGTGGTGAGCGCCAATTGTTATTCCTCCGCCAAGATGTACAACAATCAAATCGAGCTCTTCATAATGTTTTCCGATTTTGGCGGCATGCTGACGGGCTACTGCTTTCTGATTTAATGCATGAAAAATTGAGAGTCTTTTGAACAAAGGGTGCCCCGATACCCTGGCAATTTCGTCCATCTCATCGGTAACTACCGGATCGGCAATTAAGGCGACCGTGCCGGGATGTAACTGAGCAATTTCATAGGCAATCAATGAGCCAAGATTCGAAGCATGTTCTCCCATTACCCCCCGGCGACAATGGTCAACCATTAATTCATTGATGTAATAGACGCCCGATTTAAGCGGATAGGTTAATCCACCCCTTCCAATGATGATGCTGATGGAATCGAGATCGATTCTGTCGTGTTCCAATTCGCCTAATATCACTTCTTTTCTGAATTTAAACTGCTCGCTGATTGTTTTATAGGGCGCCAATTCAGCCATTGAATGGTGTAGTGTCTTCAATAATGAACACACGGTATTGTCGTAAACGGCAATTTTTGTAGATGTTGATCCGGGATTGATAACCAGAATTCGGGATGATTTCATGTGAAAATTATTTGTTTTTTAGTGGCCACATGGAACCCTCATTGATTTTTATCTTCTTTGTTAAGCTTTTGCTCATGAGGGTTTCATGTGAAATATTTAAGTTCGTTTATAGTTAAACACTTCTTTTGTTGATAACAAGAGCGAATGTACGATTATAGAACGAGCAATGCAAACGATTGCCGGTTTCGATAAAGTGTGCCAGAGACGAGAATTAGAAAAACTTCCGGATAAACTCCACACTCCAGTATATTTGGGTCAGTCAAATAGTCACAAAACAGGATGATAAATGCTTAAGAAATCGGGCTTGTGGAGGGGATTTAGTGCAATCCGCCAACTGACGGACCGGGTCGTTCACACCACATGAAGTCCTGATTATTGTAAGCCGTTTTTATTTGTTCCGAAGACAAGATTGATGTTTCAAGTTTAATTTTTAGTCACAAAATTTTATTAACTCAGAAATGACCAAATGAAAAAAATAGATAATAATATCAAATAACCTAGTATTAAACCAGCTATTGTTCCCAAAATGATAAATTTCCTACGTCTCTCCCAATATTTGAGGTTGAATAATATAAATATGAAGCAACTAAGTATAACTGATAAAATATTTAATTTATAGATATTAAATACTACTGAAATAAGGATTCCGCTAATAATCAGAGAAAGGCCTCCAAAAGAAAAATATGCGACAAAATTACCACAGTTTTCAATATTGTTTTCTTTTTCTGGGCTTATGTATCTTTCATTAATATAATAACTTCCGTCACTAAATGTTGTTACTCTATTGGGTCTGCCATATTCATTATCTATTAGCCGACATCCAAATTTGTGCAATGGCCGAATTAATATAGATTCAAATGATAATAAAAGTCTTTGAATTATTAACAAAACAATTATGCCTATCACTGTTTCTAAAATAACATTTTGCAAATGGCCTAATTGACCAGAAAGATTTTCTATTAATGACTGGATATATTTGAGAATGTTATTAAGACTTGTTCCTAAAGATATTCCAAATTCTCTTGGAATAATATAATATCCAGCGGCTAGGCCTATAAGATTACCTATTAAAATTGAGGGGCGTATGTATGATAAATCAGGGTGCCAAGGACTAATTGTTTTTGAAAAAAATAGAATAACTGGAGCACTTATTAAAACTGCAATAATATTTATTTGGTACTTTGTAAAAATCAATCCCAAAACAAATCCAAATATTAATAAGGAAGAAAATCCAAAAATTAAATAACTAATAATATAATCTGGCATTAGTTTGTCAGGCTTTTTATAGCCTTTTGCTGGAAAGGGATAATTTGAGGGTAACTTTTCATTGAATTTTCTATGAAAACCATCATAATTGAAAACTTTTTGATAAAAATGTTGCACCGGGACTATTATTTTCCATCTAAACAGTAGTAATATACTTTGGATTAAAGCTAGAAGAATTAATTCGATAGAAATTTCAATTAGTGTTTCCATAATCAAACTCATTTTTTAGTAAATACTTAGTAGTCTATATCCCTCATTTAAAAACTTACTTTGATTTTACTCTATCTATTTTCTCGGTATCCTTTATTCAACGCATAATACATATTTTAGGACGACTCAAAATGGCTTAACCTGGTAGCCTACGCCCTCTAAGAACCGTACGTGCGACTTTATTCATTTAATATTTACTTTAAATTGTATGCATGATTTTCAATTCACCGCATACGGCTCAGGCACTTTAAAGGCTGACCCGGCGAAGGGTAACCCAGCTGTTGTTACTAACTTTATTTGTCATAAAAGTAGTTATTTGTTTACAATCCTTTACTAATTCGGCTCTTTATTTTGTTCTGATAAAGAAGTATTTGTCAAATTGTTTCTGTGCTGGTATTTTGCCCATCGTTTGAGTTGCCACCAGATAAATGAACCAACTCGGATGAAAATAAGCTTTGTTGAGTAGGTAGAAATTAACCGAAAACAAGCTTACTCTTTACCCTAACAGAACCAGCCCGCACCAACAGGTTTCGCTGAACAGAGAATAGACCAAAATCCCATTAACCTTTTCCGGTAATGGGATTTTTTATGCACGGGATTTCGGCTATTCTGCTAAATGTTGGCAACAGTACTTTTGTCTCAGTATTTTACAATCTCAAATTTTGAATTCATATCAGGCAGAATCAAAGAGGGCATATTCTTTTCTCCAATCGATTTGCCAATATTAAGTAGTATTGAATATTCTTCAATAGTTGAAGGTTCCCCAATTAACCATTTGGGATTCCGAACAAAATGTGGAGGAGATGGCAATAAGTCATAAGCTCTAATTAATTTAGGATCAAATGTTTCAATACTTATTTTTGTTTTGCTAATATCAATTGAATCCAAATGGATATAGAAAGAGACTAAATATTCTAAATATTCTCCTTCATGATTTTTATATGTATAGGATTTTAAATTAGCAAACCTTGCATCTATAAACATATCATATTTATTTGCAGGCTTTTCTAAATTATTAACGATCTCCATAGGTAAAATTAATTTTTCCTTTATTGTCCATACAGCTGCTTGTTCAAAAAGCGAATATTTATTTTTTATACTCATTTTATGAATACTGTCAATTGGAAAATTAAATACATATTCAATAGGATTTTTCCTTTCAAGTGTTGTCTTTAAAATTTTTTTATTTCGTGATATAGCGAAAAGAATAAACAACAATATTAGCAGGATTCCATATTTTCTCATTTTTATTTTCATATTGAATTATATCTTTTAGTTAGACTGTGTCATATGTTGATTAGCATTGGTGCCAACAGATGGCAATATGGCCAGAAAGGGAATGGGAGAAAGTCTCTATCAACCGACACAATACTTGATGCGTGTGATGAACTTCTTGAACAGATGAATCCATTTTGGGCTGTGGTGCGTGCTGTGGTGCGTTTTTCCTTTTGTTCATTATGCGGGTAAACAGGTCTTTATTCATCGATTTTTCTGCTTCAATGTCATAATCGTCTTGTAAACCAAGCCAAAATTTTGCAGAATTGCCAAAATAACAACTCAGTCTTAATGCCGTATCGGCAGTAATCCTTCTTTTCCCCTTTATTATTTGCGATATTCTGGTTTGTGGAATATCAATTTATTTTGAAAGTCGATATGCCGTTATATTTAATGGGTTTAAAAATTCTTCCAACAAAATTTCACCAGGATGAATGTTTGCTAATCTTTCCATTTTAATTCGTTTTAATGATAATCTACAATCTCAACTTCAAATGCTTGGTTATTTTCCCATTTAAAAATGATTCTCCACTGGTCATTTATCCGAACATTGCTCAAAACAAATAATAAACTTACTTTTTACCCTAACTCCTCCAAAGTCATTGTCAATAATTATTCGCATACGAGGGGCAACTGTTTCTTTTGGAAAAAATTAATTATTCTGAGCTGACAAATCTGAACCTATCAGTAATTTGAGTACTAAAAAGTGATTAATAGTAAATTTTTCATATTCATTTTTTCAATATTTTAGGCGCTATTTACAAACGATACCAGATATCTCTCCTGTCACTTTTGGAACATAATACCATCGTGTTTTTTTATATATTTCTTTTGTTGGAATACCACCTTTCACTAAAACTTTATTATTAAATGTAAGTGTGCTATTGTCTGACATAATGGGCAAATGTAGTTCGGCATTTATTCCTTTTGGTATAGATACATTAAAAGATAAAGACTGTCCGTCTGAAGATTTTTGCCAGGAAACGTCAACAGTTCCAAACTCAGTAACAACAGTTCCATCAGCAAAAGTTAAATCGGCAAGACGAGGCTCAATGATTAATTGCTTTTCCGAAACATTCCCTACCCTGCGCACTCCCAAAACATAAGAACTCAGGAAATAGGCTGGCACCGAACCGTAATTATGGCACGATTCACTTGCTCCTTCTCCTTTTTCGTTGGTAAATGATTCGGAAAGGGTGCCCGCATCCTGCTGATATTTAACCATTGGTGTCCACCGACGTAACATTTCGCCAATCGCTTCTTTGTCCAGCTCTTCTGTGTTAGTCCGGTATAATTCAGTAAATACCCAATAATACATTACCGGCATATTAATACCAGCCTTCATTTCCACCATTTTCACATAGTCATTATTGCTACAGCAATGAAATCCTCCCGGATTTTTATAATTTACCAAAAACCATTTCCTTACGTCAGATTCCCTTTCGGTGGTTGCCAATCCGTAATGCAGTGCAATTAACTGGGCATGTACTGTAGGTGCATAAATTTTATCTTTCAAAAAAGCTGAATTATATGCTTTTTCACTTTCGTTCCAAAACTGTTGGTTGAAAGATATTTTTAGTTCTTCGGCTGCTCTTTGATAAAAGGTAGCCGCCTGACTTTCGCCAATCAATAGCGCCAGACTTTGTGTAACTTTTAGTGCATCATAGAAATAAGCATTTATGGTAGCACCCTCGCAGGTGATGTATGCGAATGGATTGTCGAACGAACTATATTCGCGAGCAAGTAAAAGACCTCGTTGGGTGCGGCGTTCTAAAAACCATTTCATTTGTGCAACTAATGTTGGCCACATTTTGTGTACAAACTCTTTGTCGCTGGTTGCATCGTAGTATAATTTCAGCGCTTCGACCCACAGGCAAGCATAATCGTCGATAAAATAATGGCAATCGTAAGCTCCCCTGTCGGTTGGAAAGGTAGCCAATATCCTGCCATCGGGTAATTGGGCTAATGCTGCATGCCGTAAAATATTTTTGAGTAATCGTGCATCGGAGAAAACTTTACCGCCATTAATTCCAGGGCCAGCTAAGGCAACCTGTGTGGTAATAAAATTGGGCTCAGCAGGATCCTGAAGCCACTCGTTGCGCTCTCGTGCATCCGAACCATAACCATCATCGGTGGTAACTTCTATGGTTTTTACAGCCATATCCCAAAGTTTAGTTAATACTTCGTTACTACACGTAAACTTTCCAAGCCGCTCAAACGGATAGCGTCGATCTGTAATTTGAATGTCGTAAATTTTAATTTTTCCTGTGTCGCATTTAAGCTTCATATAATGACTGCCCCACTGGTCGGTTGTCATAAAAAACTGACGGCCTGCACGAGTTGTATAGGTATTCCCTTTACCGTACATCTCAGCAGGTTTGCCGTTTTTGTACCGAAGGGCATATTTCATGGTAAGATAACTGCCTGCTTCAGCCTCCAAATCTATAGAAGTGTATGCCAAAGCCATCGTTCCATAGTCTATTAGTATTTCCTGTCCTGCTGTAAGTTCTAAGGGTAGTTTTGTGCTTAACAGTTCGCCCGATGGCAATAGTTTAAGGTTTTTAAGCTTGGTCTCCTGAGGTAATGGAAGTTCGGAACGATACATTTTTCCCCAAAGATTGCCTTCAATATGTTTTGCTTTTTGCCATCCGGAAACGTCAAAATCATTTTTCATCCATATTCCATTGTCGAGTCTGGCATCCATTATGTCCGGAATAGTATTCCATGACTTGGGTGCCGGCTGATACATGGTATTATCCGAGCAGCGCCAAGACGAATCGGTACGAAAAAGCTCTTCGCCCGAGATTTTAAGAATTGCTGCTAATCCTGGAACATGGTTCATAATATGGCCATTAATAAAGTTCCCGTAATCATGCACTAAAAAAACAATAACATTGGTTCCTTTTTTCAAATAGGGTTGTACATCAATTTCATTATATTCTGGTCTTTTAGGGTTAAACCGACATGGCCCACGCATAATATATTGACCGTTTATCCATAGCAGGTAACGCGAATCGGCAAACAATTCCAATTGCGCCTCGCCTCCTGTTTTCTTAAGATTAAAACTCTTACGGAATACTGCATATCCGCCATTTGTGCCAATTTCAAACGGAGTCCATATTATAGCGTTTTGAATTGCAGGCAAGGTGTTGTTTTTATCTGGCTGTGCCTTTGAAGCAATTCTTATAAAACCAAATAATAATAGTAGTAGACAAGCTTTTTTCACTTTTATGAAGTTTCAACTTAATAAGTAATGCAACATATTCGAATTATTTTAGGGTAACCGGAATTACTCTTACAAAAATCGAGCTATACTATGACATATCTGTCTGGAATTGTTTTTATGAAAAAATGCAGATTTCATAGTTTAGTTTTTACGGTTAATAATCATTTAAAATAATTGTCAGAATTACATTAAATCAACATTTAAGATGCCTTCAAATAGACGCAGCGTTTTTTTTTACGAAATGCCACTTAACAAGTAAATATCACCTTGTACATAGTACTTTTCTGAACCACAACTTATTTCCAATCTGCTGCATCGTTTCATTGTGGCCTAAATATTTTGTTTTATATTAAGACAAAAATAACTGATATTTTAATCATTCATACCTTTTCTCGTTTACATGATTGTTTTAAAACCGGAATCACATCTAAGCCGGTTATCCGGCAGACCAACTCAAAAAGAGAGGAAAAAGTTCAACCGATAACACCATTCTGATCAGCGATAAGATTGGCTTCTGATGACATTAAAAATACATTGATCATTTCAAACAACAGATCACGATCCTATTATTGGAAGAATAAGACAATAATCCACCCTCAAAACCAATCCATCCCAGTTATTCCCTGGGGCGGATTGCGAATTATGGGTGGTCGGAAGATCAACGTTTGCTTAGGTTTTGTGATTTTAGTTTGTCTAAATTTTTGAAAGAATCTCAATTCCGCATTTTTTTATGGGACTGCAAATTTCCGGAAGTATGTTTTATTCATTAAGGCAGGATCTCCGCCACACTCTTTGACGATTATGGTTATTAATGTTTCCCATAGTTCCATTGTGAACCGGCGTTTTGCTGTTTTATATCCGAGATCATTGATTTTCTTATACAAAAGTAACAACATAGAAGCAATAAGTGTCATGTATAGCATCACTTTTATCCCATTTACTCAAAATGATTTCGATAAGTCTGTTCACCGAATGGGCTGAACCGTCCAAATTGCACAAAATTAATTCTATCTTTGATGCACAAAATATCCACCAAATTATTTCGTACTTATTTTTCGTTTACTTTAGTGACCTTCAAATATTTACATTAATATTTACCGAGCCATTGTAATTATATATCTATGCAAAGCAAACTTTCGAAATTCAGAGTAGGGATATTGCTTCCCTTCCTTTTCTTATTTGTTTTTTATTCCTGTAAGAAGCATGATGATGAAGTGACGCCCGATTTAACTCAGGAACAGAAATGGACTTCGGAGGTATTCTCGGCTATGCAAACAATTTATTTATGGAATGATGCGTTACCTGCTACACTTGATGCTACAAAATATACCACAGCCGCAAAAGCGCTTGAATACCTTTCGGGTTTAAAGATAAATTCCGAGACAGGGCAGGCTATTGATCACTATAGCTTTTTAGACAAGATAGGCAGTTTAAGTGGTGAAATAGCTCAGGGAACTGCCAGTGGAGATTATGGCTTTATGATAACAGCTGCTTTTAATTCTTCTAATCAGGTCTCTTTTTTTGTGACCTATGTTTACAAAAACTCTCCGGCTGGTATGGCAGGTGTGGCACGTACCTATGAAATTGTAAGTGTCAATGGCAGCGATGCGGTTCACCCCGAGATTACCAGTGATGGTTATCTGGTTTCCACTTCAGCAGGTTACTCCAATATGGTGAATGCTCTTTTCAACTCCAGCACGGCTTCTTTTGGATTTAAGAAGCCCGATGGAACGACTTTTACCACTTCGCTTAATGTGGGTTCCTATACTATCAACAGCGTGTTGTACGATGCTGTACTTAAGGTGGGAACAAAGAAGGTGGGATATGTCGTCTTTAATCGTTTCTTAGGCACAAGTTCACAAACGGAGCTGACGAATACCATCGAGAATTTTCAAGCCAACGATGTTAAGAACTTAATCGTTGACCTGCGCTATAATGGTGGTGGATCTGTAGAAACCTGCGAGAAACTATGTAGTATGCTTGCTCCTTCGCAGGCAAATGGTAAAATGATGTATACTTATAAAATGAGTACGGACTTAACGCAATACTTTGTCAGCCAGAAAGAAAACTTCACCACCAATTTTGCAAAGACAAATTCCTTCGAACCAACCCAACTGTATTTTATTGTGAGTGGTAGTACTGCATCAGCAGCCGAGCTACTTATTAATAATTTACGTCCTTATTATTCCGGAAATTTATTTTTAATTGGTCAGACCACTTATGGTAAACCCTGTGGTTTCTGGGCCACGCCAATAGGTTATACCGCAGATCAAACAAAGACTAAAGAAGGATATGATTTGTATGCTGTTTCGTTCGAAACGGTAAATGCAAATATGGAAGGCGGCTATTATGCCGGAATGACTCCAGGAACTACTAAATATCCCGGAGTATTAGCCAACGATTCTTTCTGGTTGCCTTGGGGGGACTTGAATGATGCCAGACTTGCACAGGCTGTCAACCACATTTCAGGGGGAACATTTAAAGTATCTTCATTGCACTCGAAAGTAAAATCGGTACATGTAACAGCACTTTCCAGCATAGATCGTCAGTTCAAAGGTATGATAGATTTCCGGAAACATCTGAAATAGAAACTCACGTTAATATCTTTCGATAAAGTACTTAGGAGACCTTCTGGTATTAGACTTAATATTTTTTGAATATTTATTTTCTGACCAGTGAACATTGGCATCAAGTATTTCGATGCAAAAGTAAGCGGGTAATCAAATAAAAAAACTTTCAAATAACTATTTATCAACACAATAGTGCCATTTTTGTTGATAAGGGGTAGAATTTAAAAAAGCTAACAATTCTACCTGATTTTTCATTAAAAATCTTCCGACCACCCATGATTGCGAATCCAGAATCCTCGGGATCAATCCCGGTTAACCGGGACCGGGCGGAAAGATGCCCACCGAAAACCACCGGTGCCGCATTTGCGGGTAGCGGAAGTTAGCGTTTCGTGTTTTTTAAAATCAGATTATTTATCAACACATTTACATCCAGAAAAGAAATGCTTATGGTCGGGCTCTCTCTTTTCCCATGTATGCTCACCAGAGCGGATTTTATTGCATATTGAACATTTATTACAATCCTTTGTCCAGTCGTGTTGGTTTGCACTTGTTTTATCACATTTTGAACATTTTTCGCAATCCTTTGACCAGTCATGTTGATTTTCTCTGGTTTTGTTGCATTTGGAACACTTCTCGCAGTCATGTGTCCAATCATGTTGATTTTCTCTGGTTTTACCACACATTTTGAACATTCGGCACAATCTTTAGACCAATCGTGTTGATTCTCACTGATTTTACCGCATTCGGAACATTTACATCCATTCCAAGAATGTAAACCAATTTTACATTTGAATGACATATTTCTTCCTTTTTAATAATTACTAAATATTTATCTAGTATCTGTATGTTGAGTGTCTGATGCCCCTTTAGAATAAACACTCACGTTTGACAATATGGCCAGTAAGGGATTGCGGGCGATTTTCTGTCAAATTACACGAAAAATTGAAGCGGGAACCAAACCTTCGCGAACCACTGAACCCCAACTGTTTTGTATTGTATTTATTGTACACCGTAGTTTATAGAATTAACAAATTACCTCTTGTCCTATTTGTTTAGATAATTGTCCAAGAATGCTTTTAAATCATCTGTACCTACAGGAGAAAGCATGTTTTCCATCGCAAAAAGGCTAAACTCACTCTTTGATACAATTCCAACTAATTTACCATCTTCGTCAACAACAGGCCCTCCACTCAAACCACCCATTTTTTCAGGGATTATAAGTTTCTTCATTAAATGATGGTTCCCTTTAGTTTTATAGAATTCAAATTCATAAACACGCTGATTACCTTCTTTCATGTGTCGTGTCCAACCTATTGCATAAAGTTTTTCCCTTTTTATTAATGGTTTTTCCCGAAATTCGAGTGGTATAACATTTGCTCTATTTTCTTTTATTGAAAATACTAGCCAATCTTTTTCATAAAGAGTTTCAGATTTTAAACTTTCATTTTTATTATCGTTTAATAATTTATCAACAATAACTATTTCATTTTCTTTATTTAATGGACTCATAGTCCATGTTTTTATAAAATTTTCCAGTGTAAGGTTGTTGGAACTATCAGGTTTAATTACTGCAAGAATATGTTTTGCAGTAATTGCAAAAGTGTCATTCTTATATTTGAGTAAAAAAGCCGTTCCTAATTGCTTAAATTCATGTTTACCTTTAAAATACTCGTAATGATTTATCAAACTAATCGAAGGAAATTGCTTTTCTGAAACAGAAACTATTGCTGTAGAACACGAAGCAAATACAATAATAAAAAATAAATAATGAAAGATTTTTTTCATAATATTAATTGAGATTCAAAAATATAAATTTACTATCTTCTATGTGTCAAACTTTGCAGAATGGTTTTTTTACTATGGTGTACACACGTAGGAAGCTACATGCAGGGTCGGATTGCGTCCGCCAGCCGGCGGAAGTCAAGCCGAAAAACTGCACGGGCGGAATCGAAGATCAGCGAAGCTAAATATGCACACCGAAAACCACTGCTGCCGCACTTGACGGGTGGCTGATGTTGTGGGTTAGTGCCTTCTATTTCAAATCATTGATGCCATTTACAGTCATCAAGAGAAAATCCAAGCTTTTGCTATAATCTAAATCCTCGTATTCTAACCCAAGATTTTTTATGTTCGAATAATAATTTTTGATCTTATTGTAGTAGTTCTTTTCTAATTGAACTGAAGTGGCTATTTGGCCAATCTTTTCAATTAAAAACCATTTCTCCATTAATCGTGCTGTTCTCCCATTTCCATCTTGAAACGGATGTATTTTAACAAACACCAAATGAATTAATGCGGCGTAATAAAAAACCTCAAATGGAATTAAATCCGTCTTTATTAGCAAATCTATATCTTCGAATAATTTGTCCATTTCTTTTTTCTCAATTTCAGGTCCGGCCGCAACGTATTCAATTTTATCATCGCTATTAATTACAAACATTGGATTTGTCCTGATAAGGCCTTGCTGGCTTTTTGGAAGAAGTTTTGAGCTTAAAATGGAATGAGCTTTTTGAACGTTTTTAAGATTCAATTCGTGATTGTCTATAAAATCATATGCTGCATACAAGTCGTCAGCCTTTCTGGTATAGTCGGGTCTGAATTTTACGTTTAGAAATTTATGCTTGAAATAACTATCGAAGTCAATATTCTCTCCTTCAATTTTGGAAGAATATACCGATGAAACTGATTTGTAAAATTGGAAATAGTCAACTGGCATCTCAACTTTCTCAATTCTATTTAATTTGTCTAATGGTGATTCACTCACTTTTTTAGTGAAATCGTCAAGAAGTTGTGAAGTCAATATTTTAAATTCCATAATAAGTTGTCATTTATACAAAGATAACTTTTTCTATTACTCAATTCTCTATATGCAATTTCAACGCTGATGATGAGCACTACTGGCATTAACCATAGTCGAGTCACGCAGGGGAATTTCACCTCCACGTTCTCACGGAACCGTACGTGAAAGTCTCCCTTCATACGGCTCTTCCTATTCAATCACAGATGTTTAACACACTTGGATACACCGAAAACCATCGCTGCCACACTTGACGGGTAGCTGATGTTCAAGCACGTTTTCATTCTGTCCAATTCTCTAGTTTATTGTCAACCGTATAAAAAATCTCAAAAATGAATTTTTCTTGATACGCGTTCCCATTCCACTTAATTATATCGAACTGCAAATCTTTCAATTGCTTTTTAAATTTTTTGATACACTTCTTTTGCTCAACAGCATATTCATCATTCTCTTTCTTCGTGTCAAACAACGGAACCGCTGCAATTTTACCTATTTTCCCTTTTTCATTTATAGTTATCTCATATTTATCGTCACACCCACAATTTGATAACTTTTTCCAATTCAATTGATTGATTTTATAAAAGATAGTGTCAGTTACGACCTTTTTGTCTAGGCGAGAAATACCATTTTCTAAATCAATATAATTATTTACTTGTCTCCTGTTTGTAAGTACACCGTTTTTGAATTCAAGAATATCCTCTTTAAAATATGTCCTACTGAAAACACCATCCCATTTTAATATCTTGTCTTTTGCGATAGCCAAATAAGAAGAGAACCAGTTTGCAAATACCTTTCCATTCACATAATTACTTGTAAAAGTTGATCCCAATATTTTGTCAGAATTTGGACAACTTTTAAGTCCGACTAAATACAATTTATCGTCTTCAAGTTTCCAGAAAGCTTGATACCCTCTCCATAAATTCACAGAAATGTTTATATCGTCATTCCTCAAGTTCAAATTGTGAAAGAATTCCTTCTGTCTGGTAGTGTCAAGCTTGTTGAGTGGTAGAAAATATATAGCAACGGTGTCCTTTCCAACAATTAAAAAATCAGGGGCTTGCGGACTTGCGATCAAATTGTAAAAGCTGAAAGTCAAGAATAATATGGTTGTTAATCGTCTCAATTTCTCACTTATTATATTTTAGTTAGTTGCTGACTCATTAAATGCTCTATAACTTTTGATGCTAACTTACGGCTGGGGGTTCGAAGCATCAATTCTATCCCCCGTTAATGCCAAAACGAAGGTAGGAAAAACTTGGTTATCAGCAAATCTGCCCAGCTGGAAGTTAGCATTTGTTAGCAAACGCCTATTTAAATTAGTCATTTAACCAAATTTTGAAATTAGGATTTACTGGATAGTTTGCCTCAAAATCCCAAGCATTTTCAATATTTGAAAAGATGTCATTTGCCAATAATTTACTTATACAATCCGTCCAATAAATAATATCCTTTCCATGCATTGATAATATTGGATTTGTTTTCTCGTCAATAAGCATAAATCTATGCCCACTAATAGGAAAAATTCTTGATGCTCCTTGCTTTATAAGTTTCTCAACGTTAATTTCATTTTCTGAGTAAATCCATTCAATTTGTCCTCTTATTAATTCAATGTCATTTGGGAAAGAGTAATAAAAAGGTCTATAAGTATACGGTTCACCTTTATTTCCAAAAACATTTACACTTGGTTTGTCCAAACCGTTCATTGTTTTATAAAAGTTTCTCAATCGTATTGGAAACTTAATCTCTAATATATTTTCAAAATCGTCAATTTGGCTTTCTGTCAAACCATCGCACCATTTGGTATTAGGTTGAATCTGGTAACCAAATATTGATTTATTAATATCTGTTTCTTTCCAATATTGATTCGATATTTCTCTAATTTTCAAAAAAAAGTCAATACTATCTTCAGGAATTGGAAGATTTATCATATCAATACTCTTTTTCTTAAAATGGTTAAACAATCGCATTGCAATCTTATTAGGTGTTTGCACCGAGTAGCTTACGCCCCCTAAGAACCGTACGTGCGACTTTATGCATCTGTTATTTACTTTAAATTGCATGCATGATTTTCAATTCACCGCATACGGCTCAGGCACTTTTAAGGCTGACCCGGCGAAGGGTAACCCGGCTTTTGTTACTAACTTTACTTGTCATAAAAGTAGTAATTTATTTACAATCTTTTGTTAAATCGGCTCTTTGTTTTGTTCTGATAAAGAAGTATTTGTCAAATTGTTTCTTTGCTGGTATTTAGCCCATCGTTTGAGTTGCCAACAGATGAATGAACCACTTAGGATGAAAATACCTGGGGGCAAAACCTCTCGCTACACCCGCATATCCATTGCCTTGTACCGGCTGCCGGATATGCGCTTGATGGACAATGGAAAAATATCGGCCATTCAGGGCAGTTTCTATATCCGGTTCACCAGTTGAGCGATACCTTTAAAGCAAAGTTTCTCGATAGACTCAAACGCGCTTTGCGCCAGTAAAACGAACTGACACTGTTCTACAATGAGGTACAAAATGCCTATAAAACCAAATTGCGGGACACTGCGAACCATCGATGGCCAGTGCTGAATAGGTGGTCAGGTGTCAACCAATATTTTGATCGTGTTTTAAACCTGAAAAAGCACAAAAACCTGCAATACGTCAAAGAACTCTATTCAATTAAATTTACTTCAAAAACCATAAATCGGTCGCTAAGTGCATAGCCCTGATCCCGGCGGGTGTAGTTCAATCCGCCAGCCGGCGGACTGGGTCTTGCAGACCGCTCAGAGTCCTACTAATTGTAGGCTGGTGTTTATTGTCTCTAATTGCATTTGCATTTATTCTACTAATTTCAAATTTAATGTTGCGTTTTCTTAATTAATATAATTCCTCCGGCATAATCATTTGCTGTCTTTCTATAAATGTCAAATTTTAAAGTGTCCTTTAAATTCCCTGATGTTGATTCTCTGTTAAATCCAATAGTATAGAGTAAATTGAAACTGTCAATTCTATATTCATCCATTTTATCTTTAGTTTTACTATTGATTCTGATTTGAACTTTTGATTCATCTTCATACAGGTTTGGTAGGTAGATCATTTGATTCATTTTCCAATAATGCTGTTTTTCACAATAAGCTTCTGAAATTTTGAATGGAATACTGTCATTATTTTTATATTTAATTTCATACTCCCATAAAAACACTTTCATTTTCTTTGAATGTCTTATATCAATTGATACTCCTTTACTAGAAATAGACATCGGAAGTCCAACAGGAGGTAAAATATATATTATCAGTGTAATAACAATGACAGCAAATATTACAACTACAAAAAGTACTTTTTTCATTTAATCATTTTCACTAAATTTATCCATTTCCAATCAGCTGGTTCGAAGCATCATACACTTGCCTACAACGTTCCGCAGCTACCCGCAGGCGGGGATTTTTACATTAAACTTTTTACGGTTCAATATTTTCCTTTTTCTTCTTTCTTATCCAGCGAGCACCGAAACCCCGCTTGCGGGTAGTTGCTGTTGGCGTGTTGTTGTTTATTCATTTTTTGTCAATCCACCATTTTTCATTTTCTCCTTTTTTCGCCCCTTCGATATTCATCCTATCTGGACTTGCGCCATTTGCAATCATATAACCTATCCAACCGTTAGAAACATATTTGTCTAAAGTACTAAATTCTCCAGCACCACAATCTAAATATATACTATCAGGAATTCGATAATCTCCCCAATTGCATTTTTTATAATCATTTGATTTGTAGCTATTCCAAGTGCCTTCGAACTGGTTATTTTTAAATTCATCCGATATAAAACTCAATGAATTATATTTAATCTTACCATTCTTATCTACGAAGAAATCTGTACTAAATTTACCCTTTAAGACCCCTGTGTCTTTTTGACCTGAATCTTCAAAGAATTCATAAGTACCTTTTACATATCCCTGTTTTATCAACGGATATTCATTGTCATAAAATGTCTTTGATTCATTTAATTTTAACAATCCTTGAAATGAACAAATATTTGTTTTTACTCGAGTCTTGCCGTAAACAAAGTATTCCAATTTATTGTTTGGATTTTGAATCACGGAGGAGAAATGAATATAAAATCTCTGATAGTTTTCACCTATGTAACCAAGTGGTTCCATTCTTTCAATCCAAGAAGTATCACCTTCGAATTCGGTACGGAATTTCTTTAAAGTCCACAAATCAGAAATGTCATTTTTTATTATATCAGTCAAGTAATCTGTTGTCTTAGCCTCTTGTCCGTAAAGAGATCCAGCCAAAATTATTCCAACAATAAAAACTAAATGTTTCATGGTTTGTAGTGTCTTTATAAAATGCAGGCCAACTAGTAAATAGCTGCAAGTTTATCGTACTTTTCCGGGCCCGATAATTTTCAATCTGTTGAAATTATTCATTTTAGACCTATTATTTCGTTTTTATAGGCGAACAATTGTAACCTCCATTTTTATAAACGTCGTCCGGAAAAAGCTTGCGGTAATCCTGGAAATAAAACAGAACGCTGATTGAACCTGATCGGCGGATCAAAAACGGGTTTACAATCCGCTTTTCACGTGTTATTCCGCGTTCCATTTATTTTCATCGAAATAACTAAACTTTTCACTCCCCCAAATTTATCAATATAAATTCACTTTATTTTAAATAAATGAAATTAATTAGCTGTTTTTTAACATGTTTTGGGCCATGGCTATAAACTGCATCAATCTTATGTACTATTTGGCAGATGTACTGTTTTTGGCAACAGGTGTGGCTGATTTGCCAATAAGTGTAACATAAAAAGTAAAGATGGGATCACAGGCATACCCCTCGTTGAAAACTGGGATCTCGTTTGCAACGAGGGGTTAGTTGTAATGAGTTTGTAACTCTTTTATATTCATATACCAACAGTTAGTTGTCCTGAAGTTTAAGTAAGTTATATTCATACCAACTTCAAAAATATATTTGCTGAAATATCGTTAAAAACGATAAACCGTTACCCCCTCGTTGCAAACGAGGGAGGTGGGATTGCAGAAAAAATCTTAATTAATTTTCCGGTATTCATTTTTTTAATTTTAAACATTTATTTTATTCTGTTTTTTCGAATCCAAGTTTTGTAAGATCTCCCAGACGAATATATCCGTCCACATCATTGATGGTTACATAGATCCAAAAATTGGGTGGGGTTTGCGTGCAATACTGAAACTTAATAAGATTTTTCTCATTTATATTAATAGTTTTTTTCATAGAGGATAAACTTGGTTTGGAATACAGGGAATTACGAAGTTTTGAAAGTGTTGTCTTATCATATTCCCGGGTTTCAAGCTGAACATTATCGATTAATATTGGCTGCTTATCAATTTTTTCAGCCGGATAATTTTTGGTGTTTTTTAATCCGTTAAAGTCTATTTTATAATAATCCAATATTGAAACAGTACTAATTTCTGTTTCATGCTGAACAACCATATAGGGAATCAGGATTTCTTTATCACTTGGGCAATTGGATTCGTTACCCTCCGTATTCATCAGAAGTTTGGACCTGACCCACTTAATTTTAGGGTTCGTACCATCACACACGGAAATAAATCCTGTGAACGGAACAAATTCTCCGGATTTATTATATCCCCAAAGCTGAATAGAATTCGTGCAATTTCCATAACCTGAATTTTCGTTAGAATTGTAAGCAATTAAGGTTCCCACACCACAACAGCTCAAAGTATCGACAGAAATGGAAACATCATTTGATGGTTCATTCGTAATTGTATCTGTGAATAAAACCTTGCCCTTACTGTTGAATATGGTAACTAATGAATCAGAATAGGAATAAGAACCGGAATGTTTAACACTCAAAACATTGCCATGAACAAACTCATGGTTCGAAATAAAATAATCGCCGAACTTCATCACCTTAATGGAATCATTTGAAGTATCACTTTTGCTGTACAAATTAAATTGAAGCAGCGTAAAAAACGCAAAACCTAATAGAATTTTCATGTTTTATCAATATTAATTTAGCCCCCTATTTTCACATTTATTGTCTCTTTACACGAATCCTATTATTCTAAATTCCGTTTTGAAAAAATATCGTCGCTTATCTCTTCATTTATTTTCACTGTTTTTATTACAAAATTCGTTGTTGTGCCAGTTAAATTATCTTTTACGCTCCAGGTACCTGCTGTATAGACATTATTATTACTTGAATAACCGGAAAAAGTAATTGTTCTGTTATTTTTACCATCGCCATTATAACAATTTATTAGTGTAGGTACTTTCTGTGTTATATCAACAACCATAGTTATTTTGCTATAAACCCCATCTGCATTTGTTTTAGGTGCAAGTGTAAGTATTGCATTTTTTTTATCCTGACTTGCAATAGTAGCAGTATAAAATTGATTTAAAGTTGAAATTAATATCCAATCGGTTTCAGATGTTGCCATATCTAAAAACCCAGGCCCCTTTGTATTAGAGGCTATTCTGCGCACTTTACCAAATGCAGGAAGATAAACGTAAATTTGCGAGGTGCTTAAAATAAGTACTTTAGCCCCTTTCGCATCGCCAGGATTTGTAAATTCATAAAAGATTTTCTCGCCTTTCCTTTTGAAGTCAATCGCAAATGTTTCTGCTTCTTTGTTGGCTTTTTTGTTGGTAATTAAATAGGTTATTTTCAAAGTTTTTGCTTTGTTTGCGATAGCAACAACATCATTTAATATAGATGTTGCATCCTGTGCATTTGTTGTTAACCTTGTTGCAAACAAAAATACTGTAATTGCAAAAATAATTTTTACTAACTTTTGTGTTTTCATCCTTTTTAATTGAATGTTTATAATTTTAATCTTTGTTGTCCGGTAAAATAAAAAGTTTATCCGCTACGCGGAAAAGTGAATTTTGTTTGTGTTGATCTACAATACTTTATCCGCAAAGCGGAAAATTCTCCGTAGGAGATTTAGTATTGTAGTAAAATCAAGCCCCAAACGCGTTTTACCTCGTAGAGGATAAACTAAATAAGCGTTTCAGACAGATGGACAAATTTTTACTGCGCTTGTGCAGATTTGCAATCCGCACATTCAGGCTTTGGATTTGCAATCCATTTTATTTCAGGCAATTTCAATCTTTACTAATCCTTTGTTAATGATCTAAAAATTTAGTGAATGGAATTGCAATTGAAAATCAGCGAAACGAAATTCCTCATCAGAAAGACGCGGATTGCAAATCCGCATCAGCTCGGTGTAGAACTCCAGTAGATCTAATTAGTAAAACCACCATCAATTTACAATAAATGGAACGAACCATCCTTATCACATCTCGTTTCCTATCTTGCACAAGTGTGTATTTATACTTGCACGAAAAATCTTTTGTAAAACCAAAAATATGCAATATGAATTTATAAACGTCTTTGTATATTGGTAAACGTGTGATAGCGATATAAAAAACCTGTTTTTTCAAAAAAAAAATCGAAAGGGGCGATGCCCCTGTACCCCTTAATAGTTAAATAGATAAATAGTTAAAATGCCCGAACCGCACGAACTAAGAATTTGTTCCTCTTACCGATGCTGCCCTGTTTACTAGTGCCGAAGGACTGGATCACCGCGTAGCTGTTGGAGGTCTCGGTAGAACTCCAGTAGTATAAGTCCGTACGATAAAAGCCATAACCAAGTCCTCTTAGAAAAATAAATAATTTGTTCAATTCATCTATTGAGGGCAAATACCAATCAGTAAAAGCTTTACCAGCTTCGCTGTGTTTGCCTGTTTTAGCTATTACTTTAGCTTGATCCCAATCACATTGACCTTG
Source organism: Prolixibacteraceae bacterium (assembly GCA_963677935.2). Lineage (GTDB taxonomy): Bacteria > Bacteroidota > Bacteroidia > Bacteroidales > Prolixibacteraceae > JAAFHB01. The sequence goes on from CAXXEH010000003.1 coordinate 518,335, forward strand.
GTCAATTGTTTCAACAATTAAACCAGTTAAACCATTGGCAGATACATAAAACACTAATCCGCCGCCAAACTTTTCACCGATAGTGTGTTTTGTTTGTGCTTGCGATACTAATACCAAGCCGAAAAGCACAAAGGCTGTTAAAAAGAGTTTTTTCATTTTTGTAAAATTTAAATTGAGAATTAATATGAGAATTAGAATGTTTAATAAACTTAAATAAATTGAAATGAAATGGTGTAAAAAGGAAAAAAATGGCGTCAGGAACTATTTAACAAAAAATGATTCCTGACACCTCTAATTCTGTGACACCATTAATTCTGACTTTGTCACTGTAATTTTGTTGCTACAGTTTATCAGGGCTTTTTTAGTACAGTTTGTCATGGTTTTGTTAGTACAGTTTCACCTGTTTTTGTTAATACAGCTTGACCTGGTTTAGTAGTTGTTGATGTAACCGGAGCTGTCGGAGCCGATTGTGCTGTTGTTGTACTTGCATCTTTCTTAACAATTGTTGGACCTACATCTTTTTTAACAGTTGTTGGACCTGCATCTTTTTTTACAGTTGTTGGACCTGGGTCTTTCTGAGCTGAAACTTGAGTAGTAGCTACGAAACTAAAGAAGGCAACCATTAATAAAAATAAATTTACTTTTTTAATATTTACTAATTAAAAATTAATGAAACAAATATATGCAAAAAAATACCAGAAAACATTTAATCTAATAAAAAAAAACTCAATGATTTCAGTACTTTGCATCTGATAATTAATGGAATAAATGGTGTCAGGAACCATTTTATCACTGGAACCGTTAATTATTAATGATTCCTGACACAATTTTTTCACTGCGCTTGTGCGGATTGTAAATCCGCACAAATCCGCACATTCAGGCATTGGATTTGCAATCCAATTTATTTCAGGCAATTTTAATATTTACTAATCCTTTGTTAATGATCTAATAATTTAATGAATGGAATTGCAATTGAAAAATAGCGAAGTTAAATTCCTCATCAGAAAGACGCGGATTGCAAATCCTCATCAGCTTGGTACACAACCAGGTCCAATTTAAAAATCATTTCGTATTTTTATTCCGCCAGCTACCAATGCTTTCCTTAGGTCTTTAACTTTAACTGATACGTTTATTCCTATTTTGTATTCTTTACCAATCTTAATTCGATCTTCTGCTCTAGTTTCTCCATCACCCGACACGGAAACGTATTTTCCGTAGTCTCCATCAACTGCAAAAAACTTATCAAAGAAAGCTTTCTTAGTATCTTCCTCAGAGATTTCTGCCCAAGCCTTCATTCCAGATACGCCTTTAAAAATAATTCCATGAACTGCATTTCTTTTCGCAAGTTCCACCGAAATCTTTGGTTCCTTGCTATAGGTCCAAACTTTAACTGAGGCAATTCCCTTGATTTCCGTCCCTACATTTTCAATTTCATACCTAAGTGGTTCTGGTTGTCTCTTTGACTTTGTCTGCGCATTTACGCCGATTGTGATGGTCAACATCAATACAAAAATCAGGCTGCTTAATCTTACTGTTCTTTTCATTTTACTTCAACTTAAAAATTGTTCATATATATTCTTTGTCAAGGAAGCATTGAACCCCGGCTGGCAAGTATTTTGCCATATGTACCCTGGATTAGGAGGGGACTTTGGTTGTATGCTCATAGAAGAATGTAAAAGTATTAATTTTATGTTAGAAAAAGGATGATAAAAAATATATTGGAAAAATAATGTGAGATTGGAGCTATCGGCAAAACTACAGACTCCGCTTGTGCGTATTTGCAATCTGCGCAATCAAGCCTTGGATTTGCAATCCATTTTATTTCAGGCAATTTCAATATTTACCAATCCTTTGTTAATAAGGCAATACTTTAGTGAATGGAATTGCAATTGAAAATCAGCGAAGCTAAATTCCGCTTATGAAAGAGTTTTATTGATGGGGCAAAACCTCTCGCTGCACCCGCATATTCATTGCCTTGTGCCAGCTGCAGGATATGCCCTTGATGGACAATGGAAGGATATTGGCCAATCGGGCAATTATCTTTATCCGGTACACCAGTTGAGCGGTGCCTTTAAAGCAAAGTTCCTCGACAGCCTCAAGTGCGCTTTGCGCAAGGAAAACGAACTGACCCTATTCTACAATGAGGTACAAAATGCCTATAAAACCAAATGGGTGGTACACTGCGAACCATCGATGGCCAGTGCCGATCATGTGGTCAAATATCTGGGGCAATACACGCACCGGGTCGCCATTACCAATGATCGCATCCTGAACATTGCCGATGGGAAAGTAACCTTCGTTGCCAAAGATTACCGCGACGGGGCCATTAAAAAACCCGTTACCTTGGATGGTGTTGAGTTCCTTCGACGGTTTACCATGCACATCCTGCCTAAACGGTTTGTCAAGATAAGGCGGTTCGGTATTTATAACCATACCGTAAAGCGAAACCTTGAGTTACAGTTTGTACCCGAAGAAAAGCCCGATATTGAGACTATTATTAAGCAACAAAAGCCACCCGAAACCAATGTTGAGCGGTTCGAAAGGCTGACAGGGGTAAACCCTTGCCTTTGTCCGGTGTGCAAAACCGGAAAGATGCTCGTTATAAAGGAACTGCCCCGAATAAGGTCACCGGCATGGTTTCTTCTAACAACAAACTTACAAAAGTATTAACCAGTAACTCCAATGGGCATTAAAGGTGCCCCTGGGAGAACTATGCCCCAACGTCAACAAAAATGGATAAAAACAGGTTGTCAACCAATATTTTGATCGGGTTTTAAACCCGAAAAAGCACAAAAACCTGCAATACGTCAAAGAACGTCCTTCTCTTTTATCTCAACAAAAATCAATAAAACGGTCGCAAAGTACATAGCTCCGATCCCGGCGGGTGTAGTTCAATCCGCCAACTGGCGGACTGGGTCTTGCAGACCGCTCAGAGTCCTTATTTATTATACGCCGTTTTTATTTCATCACTAATATTTCCATAAAAAGACTCAATGTGGTTTGAAATACTGTTTACAATAGTAATACAGTCTTTTTCATCTATACTTTTTAATACAATTGCAATTTGTTCAACAATTTTTTCTGTTAGTGCATTAGCATAGTTTGACCTATTAATATAAATACTTTCCAATCTTGAAGATAGATTTGTTGGTAATATACAATTCTGGTCTTCAAACTTTTCAATTTCATAAATATACTTTACTAATGAAAAAGAATTAATAATTTTCCATTGTAACCAGTCTAAAGTTTTATCATGGCTTTGACTTATCAAATCATAGGAAATTGGCTTTATTATTGGATTAACCCTATAATAGGGTTCTGAAATGTTTAATCTCATAGAGCATAAATTCAGATAAGCAATATCATTAAAAAGATTAAAATTCAACACATTACCTGTAATACTACCTGCTTTATCAGAAAATAATGAATGAAAGTATGATTTTAACTTTGGTTTTATTCTTACTTCCTTAGTTCTACTTGCAATAAAACCCCCATCCTTTTTGTTTAGCTCGACAAACTCTAACTCACAAAATTCATCCAAACTGCTTAAAATAATTTGCTTGTCATATTTATATATTCCTTCCAGATATAATAATACATCGTCTATGGAAATTATATTCGATGTCTCTTCTTCATTATTTGAAACTCCTAACAATAATTGGATTAATCTAATTTTAATTAATAAGTATGATTGTGATATGGGAAGTATTATTTTTTCTGCATTACTCACATAGGGGTAACTAAAAAGATTTGGAATGAAAATATTGTCATATATTTTTTCGGCTTTTTCTAAAAAGATTTGGTCATTTTTAATTGAATAATGAAACACTTTTGGAGTAAACCTATATCCTGATAAGAACAAGTATTCAATAACTCTATACTTATTCTTACTTCTACGACTCAAAACAAATGACTGATACAATAATTGAATTATTTGGGTTTTCGATCTATTATTACTATGATAATAGGATTCCAAAAAAATTAAAAAATCATCAATGGAGTCAAATTCGGAATGTTCTTGAATAAAATAATAGAAATCATCAATTTGTTCTGGCCAATCTAATAAATTCCAATTCCTTCTATCTGGTTTGCCCAAAATTGATACTCTTTCTTTTATCATCTCAACTTTTTGATGAAAAATATCATCAAAACTATATGTATTTAGTCTATAGAATTTGGGAGAAATGACTTTCGCTGATGAAGAAATAGCCGATGTTAAATAATTATGCAAATTTGATCTATAGGTCAGGATAAATACTCCGTTTTCTCGTAAGTTACTTAAAAACGTTTTTTTTATTTGATTGAGATAATTGTTTAATTTTTTCAAACGAATCTCCGACTTATCTAATAAATCAATATTATCGATTATATATATTACCTTGATCTTGTGTTTTCTTAAAACATGATACATTGTATCAATAAAAATTTCATCATATGTTTGATCTGTAATTTGTATTGGGTTATTATTATGAAATTTGTTAATATAGGTATTAAATTTGTGCAGTAAAATAATTTTGTATGGCTCCTCAAAATAGGGATTACTATTTATCAACTCTTTTATTTCGCTTATGAAATATGTAAAGTTATATTTTGAATTTCGGCTATAATGCTTTAGTATTGTTTTGAATAATTTATTATTTATATATCTTTCAAGATTTGTATCATTGTCAAGAACTGAACTGTCTAAATCCATACGTATCCAAAAAATACTATTTTTTGCAAATTCGTCATTAAATTTATTAAAGAAATGATTGATGAATATTGTTTTTCCTGCCCCTCTTTCACTTTCAATATAGTAGATATTTGGATTTACTCTGTCATTATGTTCTAGTGAATTTCGAATTGAATTACAAGAACTTAACAAACTTTGATATAATTTTTCACAATCTTCTGGCGTGGCATTTGGACATGGTTTCCCGGAAGCAAGACTATCCTTTCCATAATAATACAAGCGCTCTAGTAAATATGCATTTTCTTTGTTACTAGGATTTGATGAAATATGACCTAGAGCAAATGTTATAAACTCTTCTTTATTACTAAATGAGTCTCTTCTAAGGAAATTGAAGTTGTCATTTGGATATGTTATTTGAATAGGATCGGATAAATCTAAAGCATACTTGAAGGGCATTATAAATCTATTATAATCTACTTTTGATTTTAGAAAAATACTGATATACTCAATGAGTTTATTGTTTTCCTCGATATAATTATTTTCCATTTTATTGTTTTTCTTTTAAATACCAGTGATTAAATTGTCTCAAAATATTCAAATCTGTTTGAGTATTTTCCATATCTTGAAATTTAACATATTCTTTATTCAATTCTTCCCCATAATTTTCCATTATTAATTGGTAGACAAAATTCTTGTCAAAGAATTGCTTGAATCTATCAAAGTGTTCCTTATTAAAATTTGATTTATGCGGGGCAGGATGACTTGTACTTCTCATTTTAGGAGTAAAAGCTTCAATCAAAGTTTGAACTTTCAATGGATTAATTGATAAAATATTTCTAATGTATTTATCAAACTCCCCAGGGTTTAATACCGCCCATGATTCCATTAGATACCAAGTTGATTCTTGGAATTTTTCAAAAATTGGTTCATCTCCAGCCTCTGATAAAGCTCTTTCAATTGATACTAGTGCCAATTTATTATACTCCTCAAAATTGAAAATTTTATCTTCTTCCGTTTCTCCTGACCTAAACCAATAATTAATATTTTGAGCAAATTCGAATGGCTGAGCAGTTTTAATAATTTCAATTGCTAATTCCAATTTTTCTTCTTTATTGTTGTGGTTTTTAATCAAATGATAAACGAAAATTGCCGCTTGTGAATTTGTTTGGTCAAATCTAAAATTAAATACTGAGTTGTCTTCTGGAAACAATTCTCCTGACATGCCAATCACAACGCCAATCTTTTTACTAGTTTCCCAATCTAAATCTTCTTCAAGGCTCCTAATTCTATGTAAAAAGGTTTTGGCAGAACTGCCCTTTATAAGGTCTTTTAGAAACTGTTTTATTTCTTCAATTTGCTTTTCTTTTGTTGTTGAAATGAAGCTATCAAAAGAGACATCGGAAATCTCTCCTTTTAAAACACAATATGAAAAATACCTATTAAAATAATCTGGTGAAACAATTCTTTTAGCTTTATACCATTCTAAAGGTCCATTGTGATAAAATGCGTTTTCAAAAGCTTCTTTTAATCTTGGAAATAATTCTTTTAATAAACTAAGTACAGCTTTTCTTTCTCTATTAGTAAGTAATTTGCCTAAAGATTCAAGATGATCTTCAAGTTCCTTTTTCATGACTTCCTTGTTCTCATGAATATTTCCATAATGGCTGTCATAAGAACTAAGGAAGTATGAAGAATTGTATTTGACAAACTCGTAATGTTTAGGGTAGAAAACTTTTAAAGCTTCAATTAGCATTAAATCACCCATATTTACTTCCCCATTTAACAGAGGAAAGGCAAATGATAGACCATTGCCAAATCTTACAGCCAATCTTGGAGTATTTAATTTTAATAAAATGTTCCGAGAAAATTCAGATGCGAATCTTTGCGCTTCAGTTTCAGTCAGGTCAATTTTATTTTCATTAATTGCATTATTAATTAAATCAAAGCAATATTTCTGCAATGTATCTGGTTGAGCACGTGGAATTTGTAGAGGTACTTGAATTATTTTTTCCAAGAAATTCTTTCCTGATTTTTTGTTTCCTCCACCAAATCGTTTCCCAATTGCCGAAGCAACCATTTTTTCGTCAAAGGAGAGAATATAAGTAGTTTTGGTGAAATCAGCAGTTAGCTTTATAAGTCTGAAAAGAGAATATATTTCTTGTTTATCAAGCCTATCGATATCATCTACAAATATTACTAATTTACTATCACTCTCATTTAAAAATTCATCAATTCTTGATTTTAATGTTTCAAGTTCTACCGTAGCCAATTTTTTTCCTATTTCAGAAACATCCTTGCCTATGATTGCTCCAAATGTTCCATATTTCCCAATAAATCCCCCAAACTTTTCTTTTTTAGTTTCCGATTCTTTGCCTAATACATCTGCGATTTTTTTGAGGAAATTTTTTAAAAGTGTTTCTTCATCGTTGTATCTCCAAGGATTCAAGGATATTGTAAGAATATTTTCATGATTGTCTAGTTCTTTCTTAATGAAATTTAATACAGATGTTTTCCCCTCTCCCCAAGCTCCATATATTCCAATAACAACTCCATCATTTTGACTTCTTTGAATTATTGTTTCAGCAATTCTTTTTGAAAATCCGTATCGTTGAAATCTGTCTTGGTCTTTGTTTTGAACAGGTTTGTCTGAAGAATATAGATTCATTTTTCTCTGTTTTAAAATGGCTTATAACGTTTGCAAATACACGCAGGCAGGGATTTTAACCCGCTGAACCTCAAACGAGTTTCTGCACTTCAAATATAACATATTATTTAATACGAGTTTCCGACTCCCGGCTTGCGGGTATTTTGCTGTTGTTGGCGACATTTTCATTTTTCTGTGGCCTAAACATTCAATTCATGATTTTTTTTTCACCGGAACTTATTTTCCTTCGAATGAAGATCTGTCCTCCCGCGATGAGCAGAAACAAGGAAAAAATCCGCGTACCACCAATTTCACCAAATGGCCGATCTCTTCAGCACCATGCAAAGCCAAAAAGAAAACTTCGCGAACTCCGCTTGTCCATCAATGGCAGACGCTTCAAAGAACCGAAACCCAAAATTAATGTTGCCTACAACGTAGGAAGCTACACGCAGGGGCGGATTGCGGGCGATTTCCTGTCAAGCCGAAAAACTGCCTGAGCGGAATCGAAGATCAGCGAAGCTAAAGATGCACACTGAAAACCACTGCTGCCGGACTTGCGGGTAGCTGATGTTGTGGGGCCGGTTTTCGGTCACTTGAAACATTTGCATATTTTGTCTTTTTGTAAATCACTAATAATTGCTGTCGATCAATAAATTCCGAGTCAAATTACAAAATACTCTCACCCATATTTTTCGCTAATTTCTCCGCTAACGTGTCCACGAAGTTAAAAACTTTGTCCGCAAAAACGTTTCCAGTTGTAGTCTCTGTCAAGTTGAAAATGAACGTTTTAGTCGGAACTGCCTCTCAAAAAGCGAAAATCTGTCAAACCGCACCGACCTAAAAACCAATTTTTAAAAATCTCTCCAAGAATTCGTCTCTCTCAAAATGCGAGAGCCTGTCAAAACCGAAAACATAAAAACCAAAATTCCAAAAAAAAATCAAACAGCCTGGCTCTGTCAAACCCCGAAATTCTCTCAACCCGCTCGAAAAGTCAATTTTAAAAACCTGTCAAAACCAATACCGTTTCAATGAGCGAATAAACTGGCCCACAACGTAGGAAGCTACACGCAGGGGCGGACTGCGGGCGATTTCCTGTCAAGCCGAAAAGCGGCACGAGCGGAAAGATACCCACCGAAAACCACTGCTGCCGGACTTGACGGGTAGCTGATGTTAGCAGTAGTTATTATTTACATCAATCCTCCGTAAAACGCTGGATTTGTGATGATATTCGCTACTATATTTGTTAAAACATCGGTCCCAAAACTTTTTATTTTCTCTGTCAATTTTGATTTATTTTTCTCGGGTTCAATTTCGTATTCTGCCAATATTTCTTTCAACTGCTTTAATTCTTTTCCGGTTATTTCATCTTTAATGGCGTCCATAAAGAGATTAAGAACAAGATTTTGAGTATTGTTTTGTGAATTATGAATTGTAATATTTGTCCCCGATTTGTATTCACTCTCTGATGAACTTGGTTCTTCTGGTAGTAGTTCTATCGCGGTTAGCAAACCAAGTATTTTTCTGTGATTTTCAGGACTTAATTTTTTGGCAGCTTCTTTAAAATCTGTCAAGTCACTAGGATAATAGCTTTTAATAAATCTTTGTGTCGAAGATTGCCAACTTTGATATTTGTCTACCTGACTAGTTTTATAAACTGAAAATGTCCGAAAAACATTAGGTGGAGCTGGGACGTAACTGATTGTTGATGAAAGAGATTCACCTTCTATAATCAGATTTTTCAATAATTCTGTCTTATTCATTTAGTTATCGTTGTTTATCTGTAGGTCGCCTTATAATTACTGCTAACGTAGGAAGCTACACGCAGGACGGGATTTAACCGATGAACTTCCTACGAAGAACTGCCTTTCAAATTTACTAATTTCCTGTCAACAAAGTGCCGAAACCCGACTTGCGGGTAGCTTGCTGTTAGCGTTAGTAATTTTTCGTTTCAATGTTGTTATTTTCTAATATTGTATCTGTCGGAAATTTCTCCACAAGCTTAGTCTGTATTTTTTTGTTTCCGATTTTTACAATTTTGATTGTCGAGTCTTGTGTCGCTTTTTTGTGTTCTGAGTCAATATAGCTATAATTTACTTCTGAATACTTGTACATTGAATCATTAAGGAATTCTCCTTTTACGACATCCGAATAATCGGCATCTAAGACAATATACGCTGGTGAAAACTTTCCAATCAACTTTCCATCTTTGCCAACAATAACACAATCCAAGTAAATTCCCATGTAGTCCGCATCATTAAGAATAAAAAGAGCAAGTTTTTCAGTTCCTAATTTTTTCTTGCCATAGAAATACATGTGCATATCAGTGAAGTAATCAGTCAATTTCTTTTGTTCTTCGATGGTATAGAAAAAGTTGAGTTGTTTTTGACTGACAGCAACATATTTATTATTAATATTCTGGTTATCTGTCTTTTTAAGTTCTAACTTAGAATAATTAATTGTCGGGATTCTCTCCAAAAGTGAATCCGAAATAACTTCGATTGAAATCTCATTTTCTGCTTTCGCTTTCAATGCAGTCTTAGTAGTGCAAGAATTAAAAATCAAAAAAGTCAAAATGTAAATTAGATGCTTCATAGTCTTTTTTATTATTAACGCTAACGTAGGAAGCTACACGCAGGGGCGGATTGCGGGCGATTTCCTGTCAAACCGAAAAGCTGCCCGAGCGGAAAGATGCACACCGAAAACCACCGCTGCCGCACTTGCGGGTAGCTGATGTTATGGGCTAGCCTTTCCATTCACTGTCTATGTTTGCATTTGTCAAAGTTGGAAAGGTTAAATTTCTTGTCCACAATTTCATTTCTTCTATTTTTTATTAAGTCGTTTAGTCTCAACCAATATTCTTTGTTATTATCCCAAAACTCTGTCCTAATTGAAAGTACATTTTTTAAAAGGTCACCTTCAAAAAAGTCGCCTTCCGCAAATAGGTCGATAGTCAATATCTCAAATGCTAACGGAATTAGATAGTCCAGGCTGATTTGTTGTCCAATCATTAACCGCAAGTCTTCTGTTGAGAACTTGTCTAACGGAATCTGTCGCAACTCCTTTGTCCTCGTTATAAGCCGACTATCACTGTCAAAATGTTTCCACTCAACCTTTTCCAGGCTGGTCAACGTTTTTTGTCTCCAATTATTCTCAAGTTTTATCATTGTCAATGTCGCAAAATTAAGGTTGCCCATAACGTTCCGCAGCTACACGCAGGCCGGGATTTTAACTACCGAAACTCCTGCAAAAAGCTGCATTTCAAATATCTACTTTCCTGTCAACGAAGTGCCGAAACCCGACTTGCGGGTAGCTTGCTGTTAGGCACAGGCATTTTTTATTATTTTGTTTCTCAATTATTTATTAAAAATAATAACTCCACAAAATCAATCCAGTAACTAAAAATACAATCAAATTTAGAATCCAATAAATTTTAAACCATTTATTAAATATTATTGAAGTCAAGATACTTATTAAAAAGTATCCCCAAATCACTGGTCCAACGGCATAAGCCAACAATGTCAATGGAACTTGCTCTCCACCAGAATGGCCAGTATTTGCAAGCGGAATCACAATAAAACAAAAGAATAAAATTAGTCCTGTCCAGCTTAAATATATTATTCCTGGAATCGAAAATCTTTTTGTTTTTAGCTCAGTCTGAATCATAAATTAATCAATAATTGCCTATTTTATTTCAATCCTATATCATATCAATGACGCAAAGCCTTTTTATGCTTGTGCCTAACGTAGGAAGCTACACGCAGGCCGGGGGTTTCCCGATAAATTGTCCACGATAAGTTTGCCTTTTAAAATCCAAATTTCCTTTCAACGAGCCACCAAAACCCGGCTTGAGGGTAGCTGAAGTTAGGGGCTGTAATTATTTTTCAATCAATACTTATTTTAAAATCTATTTTAATAATGCTTCTGAACTATTGTCTCTCCTAATACAAAGAATATAGTAACAGTAACTACGATATAAGTCAATAATCCAATAATACCCCAAGTCTTGTCTTCTTTAGTTTCATTATTATATCGCTTTACTATTTTATCCTTTTCACGATACAAATAAATATAATTTGGAATTAATAGGATAATGTATAAAGACAGTCCACCAATAATCACTTGTTGTTTAGTAAAATCCAAGTTGCAATAGTAATTAATTATTCCAAAAATGGTCAACACATTGAACGACTGTAACATAATTAGTAAAATCATTGCATTCAAGGCTGGAGTATCATTGGTCTTAACTTTTGTCAAGGCTTTATAAATCCTGAAGTATAAATATCGCATAAGTTTTTGTCTTTTATATTATAGCCCCTAACGTTTGAGGCTAAAAGCTGGCGGGCATTTCAAAGCACTTCACTGTCAAACTACTATGAAGCCCATTAATTGTACAGCCCTTCATATCAGCACTTTCTGCCCGCTTGATTTTAGCCTTTGTTATGGGCTGTAATTCTTTTGCCTAATTATAGTTTAACTTCAAATATCGTATACTAATTTTGTTTTTTTCAATTTCAATAAAACCATATGTGTTATTCCACTTTGTATCAAATTTTAACAATTGGAAGCCGTCATTTTGTATTTTACACCTGTATGAATAGTTCCAATCAAATGTCGAATGTTTTTTTCCGATAGTTTGTATTGGTATAATTCTCTTGTTTTCGAGTTTGGCAATAAAAGTCTTTAAACTATCATTACTCAATAAGAAAAGTTTATTTTCGACCTTGAATGATGTAATAATATACTGTTTTGATTCTTTAAAATCCCATTGAGAAAATGTTGTATCATTATAGATAGCTTCAGCACCAATAAGAGAATTTGTTCCTTCAGAATACTCCTTTTTTTTGAATATTTGATAATAGTAATTTTCATCACACGGCTTTAAATTCAGCGGATTCTCAATTTTTAAAACTCTAACACCACCTGAAACATAATAAGAGCTATCAATTCTAATTATATTTTCCGCTGATGATGCAAGTTCATATTCTTTTCCAGATGATTTGTCTTTAAACCATGTTGTCGAGCCCCATTCTCCAAAATCAAGACAAGTAATATAAAATCTTTCATCTTCATATATCACGTCATCTGGTTCAGGCGTTTCAACCCATGTTAAATTTCGCAAATTAAGATAATAACTTTTGTCATTCATATAGGGTTTAGAGAATACCGTGTCATGCAAAACGAATAAATCTAAATAATAACAGTCAGTCAGGTCTCTTGGTAGTTTTATTTCTTTTTCAACTACCCCTTTATTTGAGATTGCAAAAAAATATTTACTATAACTTTCTTTTTTATCTGTAAAATAGCAATAATAAGTCTCTCGGAATTTGACTGCATGAGTCAAACTCACTTTGTCTGGGTTAACATATGGTTTTAAGTTGATGTTTAACGTGTCAATACTAATAATAAATTCACCATCCTGGGTTGAATAAACTCGTGTTTGATTCTCATTTGAATTTCCTCTACAAGAGAACAGAGATGCAACAATTATTAATAATAATAAAATTCTCATTGTGTCAGTCTTTATTATAGCCCATAACGGCCGACGCTATGGCAAGTGCGGGAATAAATTGTTGTTCAACTGTCAGCCAGCACAAATGTATGTAAAGATTTCAAATGTTTCAACGAACACGCAAACCCGCATTTGCTATAGCGTTTGTTAGCGGTAGTTTTTACTTTTTACTTACTTTTTTATATAACGCGAAGATTATTGATGCAGTAATTGCAGTCACAATACTGACAACAATTCCTATATAAAAATCATTATTCTGTAGAAAATCATAAAGCGGTTTTGAAAAATTATCATACTTTTCTTTGCCAACAAATGTAAGTAAAGAAGCAAATAGAGTCGTAACTGCGGCAATAAAAGCAAAACTCTCAGAAGTCCTAGCAAATTTTCTTTTTTGAATTTCTAGATCCTGTTTTACGCCATTCCTTGTTTTAATGATTTTTTTAATTTCTGTTTCAATATTGTCAACATTGCTTTGTTTACTTTCACTAGTTCTTGTTACAAATTCAATATTGTCAATGCTCTCTAGTATTTCGCTTTTAAAATAAATGCTTTTAAGCTCTAGAATTATTGACTCTTTAATAGCTTTATCTAGTAGTGGATTTGAGATTGTTTCAGCAACAATATCTTCTATTATTTGATCTACGGTAATTTTCTGATTGTCTATTTTGGTTTCTCTTGTTTTCGAGTTTATGACAGTTTGAATTTCAAATGTAGTTAACTGTCTTCTGTCTCCGATTTGATATGACAATATTTTAACAATGTCTCTTTTTACTTTGTCTAAGTTATTCTCTCTATTTTTAATAAATAAGTAAAGCGACAAAGGAATTGACCCAATCGAAGCTATTGTTCCTATAATTGAAAAAAAGTCCATATATATTTCTGTTACTTTGTTTCTTAAAATTACCGCTAACTCTTTTATACCAACGGAAAATCCGTACAATATTTCCATAATCGGATCGCTAAATACAGTACTCGCCGTTGTTTATTTTTGGCAATGTAAGATTTATTTCTTACAAATCGTCAAAAGGGCTTGGAATCTTCAGTAAACTTTTCTCAGTTACATGAGTATACCGTTCAGTCGTCTTACTGCTCTGATGCCCTAGTAGTTCCTGAATATATCGCAGGTCAGTGCCGGTTTCCAATAAATGAGTGGCATACGAATGACGTAGCCAATGTAGCGTCACCGGCTTTTTGATCCCTCCCTTGGCCAATGCATTTTTTAAAATCTCCTGAATGCTGGTTTCTGATAATTTTTCGCCTGGAAATTGCCCTTCGAACAACCATGTTTTGGGCCTGTACAACTTGTAGTAATTCCTGAGCATCGTGATCACCTTTTCAGAGATTGGGATTAATCGGTCTTTTTTCCCTTTCGCATTAAGAATGATCAGAAAATGCCTTTTAGAATCTACATTCTCTGGTTTTAAGTTCAATAATTCCCCCCTGCGGAGCCCACAGGCATAAATAAGACTCAATGCTGTGCGGTGTTTCTGGTTCTGTAAACTGTTCAGTATAACTGACACTTCGTCCTTGCTTAGTACATTGGGCAATTTGTGTTCACTCCGCGGCCTTTCTAATTGTTCTGTTATTAATACCGAACCTTTGATTGTTTTAAAAAATAGTTTAGCTGAATTAACAGCTTGATTTTGATAGGAAAAACTAAGATTTCTTGGAATCATATACTGATAAACAAAACGCTGCATATCCTCATTCGTCGCTTCAGCACTTGCTTTAGGTTTGATAAACCGCAGGAATGTGGTAATGGCCATAACGTATGTTTTTACCGTAGAATCGCTGTACCGTTTTTGTTCCATCCATTGCTTAAACCTTTCAATCTCTTGCAGACTTTCGGAATCAATTTTAAGTAAATCGTTAATAAATATAGCAGTACTAAAATTGGGTATTGTCTTAGGTGGTTCCAATAGTATGGTTTCAATGCGACTAATCCTGGTATTGAAGTAATTTTTGAGCAGCTCCAGATTTTTCCCGTAGTTGGGTATTACCCATCTGAACTGCCGGCTGTCCCATCTTACATATTTGAAAGTACGAACAAATTGGATGTCCGTTTCATTCTTCGGCATCTTGAGGATGAGGATTTTCCCCGAAACTGTTATCATAATCTCATCACTTGGAGTACTACTTCCTGTCGATTCCAAAGGTAATGAGGCTGGGTACACCCTATCTTCTGATGGATTTTCGCCAGGCTTAATGGTTGGAGTTCCATTTGATCGTCCGTCTAATGTCGATGTACAATGTTCAAATATCGGATTTGAGGGGAGCTCAATATCAGGAAATAATCGAATAAGCTGATCGTAGACATTTTCACTATTTGGAATGTGCCACGCCCCTAATGTCTTACTCCACCTCGCATCCGGAATCTCCCTGATCCTTGAAACCATCTCCTTGTTATACGGAAACTCAACCTTGATCCGATCTTCGCT
Organism: Prolixibacteraceae bacterium; assembly: GCA_963677935.2. Classification (GTDB taxonomy): domain Bacteria; phylum Bacteroidota; class Bacteroidia; order Bacteroidales; family Prolixibacteraceae; genus JAAFHB01. Next base: position 533,598 of record CAXXEH010000003.1, read on the forward strand.
GTTATGAACAATTTTACATGCTCTCATAATTGATAAATCTTAATTCCAATTTCATGGAAGGATACAACCTTGCCGGAATAAAATCCGTTTTCAATCCGTTTTTCCCGCGTTCATCCGTGTTCCATTTTTTATTTCCGAATTGCTAACCAACACTTTGGAACGCTAAACCTATGCTTTCGAACGTCTAACCTAAGCGACGTTATGCTTAACTTACGTCACGTCACGTCTAACCTAAGCGACGTTATGCTTAACTTACATCACGTCACGTCTAACCTATACGACGTTATGCTTAACCTACGTCACGTCACGTCTAAACTGTGTCACGTCACACCTTATCTATATCACGTCACGCCTAACCAATGCTTTCAAAGACCAAAAAAACAGCGGAAAGTGTGGCCTATTTCCGCTGTCTGTGAGCAGGTTAAGTAAATAATTAATTAACCGGGACCTTTTGTACTGCCGGGGCAGGTTTTGCTGCCCGGTGTACCTGCTTTTTCAATTCCGCAAAAGTGTACTCCTTTGATTTCAGCGGATCGGCAGTTTTGTAAAGGATTTTCCCAACTTTCAGAATCTCGTTCAACTGACCATATAATTCGTTCAACGAATCGAGGTTGCTCTGAACGATGCGCTTACGGTTGCTAATGATGGAGAATTGCTTTTGCTTATCTTCCGCAACAGCTGTGGCGGCATTCGCAAACCGGGCAACCAGATCATCAGGCATTCCCTGAGCTTTTAGTTGATCCTTATACTTGCTGATATTTCCGTTAATGGAATGAAGCGCCTGAATAACCCCTTCAGCATCACCCGAAGCGATCGATTTCCTAAGGTACTTAATGCCAAAATCGGATAACGAAATAGTTTGCTCCAGCTGGGCAAGGGAGATATAACCTGTCAGCCGGTTAAGCGGATCAATCAGACCATCGAGTGTGGAATGGAATCTGAGCGTAATGATTTTCAACTCCTGTGTCTCCGATTGAGGTTCAACCAGATCAGAAGCGCTTAAGATGCGGGTTTTAAACCCAGTGAGGTAATCATTGTTAAAATTAGGCGAAAAGGTAGAAAAATCTGCCAAGTCGCGGTTCAGGCCAAGGGCTGCATAATTACAAATGGGGGCGAGCTCTTCGTCTTTGCAATTGTAGTCGCGTAAATGAATTGTATTCATTTTTACAAATCAAATTTGTGAAATCTAATTCAATGCCACACAACCAAATATACAAAAAAATAAGATACTATTTGAAAATAGTTAAAATCAATCAATCCGTTTTTAAATCCGCATAACCCGTGTCATTCAGCGTTTATTTTATTGTCGAACGGCTAACCTATGCGCTGCAGACCCCTTCATCAGGTTGCCATTAATGCCCCAAGAGCAATTGAATAAAGTTTCACCCGCGCACTGTCGCCACGTGAGGCGAGAACTACGGGAACTCTTGTTCCAACAATAATGGCTGCCGACTCCGATCCGGCCAGCTTGGTATTTACTTTGTAAAAGACATTTCCCGATTCAAGATTTGGAAATAACAAACAGTCGGCATCACCGGCAACACTCGACTTTAACCCTTTTATAGCGGCTGCTTCGCTGTCGATGGCCACATCCAACGCAAGCGGACCATCCACAATGCACCCCTGAATCTGCCCCCTGTCGCTCATCTTTGCCAGTAAGGCGGCATCGGTCGTTGAAAGAATGGAGGGAATAATCTGCTCGCTCGGTGCAATAGCTGCCACCTTTGGAAGTTCGATTTTTAACCGATGGGCAATATCAACCATATACCTGATGATCTGCGTTTTTTGGTTTAAATCGGGGAGAGGAATCACCGCCACATCGGCAACAATCAGTAGTTTATGATAGTTTTTATTTTCAACGATGGTGACATGACTGACTACTTTCCCCTGCACAGTAAGCCCTTTCTCCTTGTTGAGAATTGCGCGCATAAACTTGTCGGTGGGGATCAGCCCCTTCATTAAAATGTCCCCTTCTCCCAGGTTGATCATCTCTACCGCAAGCCGGGCAGCCATTTCATCCGAAGGCTGGTGAATAATGGTGAAGTTGTTGCTGTCAATTCCTGTTTCACGACAAACCGAGAAGATAAGTGACTCGTCACCAATGAGGATCCCTTTTACCAAATGCATTTCAATAGCCTGGTTAACTGCAGATATGGAATGTTCGTCGTTGGCACAAACAACCACAATCGTTTTAATGGGTTTATTCTTAAGTAAATCAAAAAGTTCAGTAAGTTCTGTGACAGCCATGGCAATTCGATTTTAGTTGGTATATTCCACAAAAATAGCTTTTAAATCAACAGCTAAATATGATAAAAAAACAGGTATCAAAGGTGAAATATTCCTTTGATACCTGTTCTGCAGCAACTAATCTGATGTGAAGGGCTATTGTCCCCTTTGTTGCATCCGTTTGGCGCGCTCTTCAGCTTGTTTTTTACGGAAAGCATCAAGTTTGACACCTTGTTCTGCTGTCAAAACTGCCTTGATTTTTTTATCGGTTTCGGCCATCATTTTGGTACGTTCTTCGCGCATCTTGTCACGGTCCATATTTCCGCTTTCGCGCATTTTGGCAAAAGCATCAGCCTGAGCTTTTTGTGCTTCAGTAACAATAGGGGTAACCTTTGCAACCTGATCTTTTGTAAGATTTAATTCAGTGGTCAGAGATTCGAGTTCTCTCTGAAGTCTTGCAGCAGGATCAAAATTTGGCTGAGCAATTCCTGTACCCATCGCAACAACAGCAATAAAAATAACTAATAGTAATTTTTTCATAATCACAAATTTTAAAATATAGTGGTTAGACTTCACTTGTAGCTGTTGGTTTAACGAGGAGGGATTTTGATAGCAAAAAGTTTTTCATGGATAAAAGGATAATAAGTAATATGAATAATATATTGTCGTATGTAATATTACTTCATTTTATATTTCCTGACCTCCCCTAACCCCTCCAAGGAGGGGAACTGAGGAAAATTGAGGTAAGAAAAGATCAGAAGTAGTTCATTATGCGGACCAGAAGTCTCCCCTTGGGGAGATTTAGAGGGGTCCTTTATGCGGTTAGAAATTAAATTTAGTACATTATATGTTTCCTATTACTTATAGTGAAATGGGACATCATATTATTCTCAGTACTTAAATCCTGCTAAATTGGAATAAATTTTCAGGAACAGATCCTGTGACCGTGCCATAGGCCCGGGGCATTTTGTAGTGATGAAATTTATTTCGTCCATAAATCGGCAAAAATACACACACAGAAGCGCCGTAGGCCCGGGACATGGTACAGGTGCGGAATAATCTATCAGACATATGATTAAATATCCGGATATGCACCGGGCCTATGGCGCTCATGGATTATACCATCGCAATTTCCCCGGGATTAAAATCCCGCGCTACACAATGCGCCATTCCTATGGAATTATGAATAACTTCTGCTCTTTTCTCTCCTCTATTCCCCTTTGGAGGGGTTAGGAGTGGTCAGGAAAGACAAAATAATGCAATATTAAATACGACAGTATATTAATCAGATTACTTCAATCGAGGTTAAATTATTCCGATATCATGCGAATACCATCGGGACTGATTGATATTATACGCTTTTTATAGAGGGCGCCAATGGCCTGTTTAAACGATTTCTTACTGATGCCAAAAACCCTGTAAACCTCTTCTGCATCACTTTTATCTGAAACTGCAATAAACCCGCCCTCTTTTTTCAGTTCATCAAGAATCATTTGGGCTATAGGATCTACCTTTTCGTACCCCAGTGGATGGAGAGAGAGGTCAATTTTGTTATCCGGCCTGATCTTTTTAATATAGCCTTTAATCTTGAGCCCTTTGGCGAGTTGTTCAAAAACTTCATTCTCATAGAGGATACCCCAGTGCGAGTTATTTACGATCGCCTTGTAACCAAGATCTGTTTCGCTTTCGATCACCAGGTCAACTTCCTGACCGACTTCATACTCAGGTAGTGATTTATCCAGAAATTTGTTCAGCTTTGCAGAGGCCACAATTCGCCGGGTCTCCTCATCCACATAGATGTAAACAAGATACGAGCGTCCCTCAAGCATCGTCACCTTTTGTTCGCGGAAAGGGACCAATAGATCTTTCATAATTCCCCAATCGAGGAATGTGCCAATTTTATTGACCGATTTAACCCTGAGCATTGCAAATTCGCCAACCTGGGCAAACGGTTTTTCGGTTGTGGCAACCGGCCGGTCTTCCGAATCGAGGTAAAGAAAGATATCTACAAAATCACCAACCTTACAATTTTTAGGAACATACCTCACCGGCATGAGTATTTCGCCTTCTGCCTCTCCATCGAGATAAACTCCGAAATCAACTTCTTTGATCACCCGGAGGGAATTGGTTCTGCCAATATTAGCCACTGTAATAAGTTTTTGAAGGTGAAAATTAAAAAATACAAATGCTCTGATTTGCCGTTTAAGCAATTCAGAGCTATTATATGACGAAGGCCGGAATTCCCCGTTTAAAGAAATCTGTGTTTCAGATTAAAAATAATCAGGAGCCGTTTTCTTTGCCGTTGCTGCTGCCGTATCAAAATATTTATCCAGATGGGTAAGTAACATTTCGATAAAATAGGCGTGATAAGCGCTGTAAAGCGAAGCAGTCATCCCTATATCTTTTGTACCCAGGATACCAAATTTCAATTCACCTTCACCCACTTCAGGGCGTAGCCATGCCCGGTTAATCCATCTGTCAGGCGTATGCGAAAAATCACCTGCCGAGTCATACGACCATAAATCGGTCACTTTGTCATCGATTGCCCTTTTGATTTCATTCAATAACCCTTCAGGGTTGTCGGTTTTTACAATTATTGCCATGATATTCTAAATATTTATATAAAAATTAAATTACGCTTAAATCGTAGCCTAAATAACTTAAGATTATAATGATAAGGCCAACTACAATCCGGTAATATCCAAAAGCCTTGAATCCGTGTTTTGTTAAGAAAGTGATAAAGAATTTAATTGCAGCAATGGCAACCAGGAAAGCTACGAGATTGCCAATCAAAAGTGTAACTAAATTATCCGACAACATAGATACACCCTTTGGATCGGTTACTAATTTAAGCAATTTATAACCTGCTGCTGCTGCCATGGTGGGAACAGCAAGGAAAAATGAGAATTCAGCTGCAGTTTTGCGTGTAAGTTTGGTTGACATCCCTCCAACAATTGTTGCCATTGAGCGGGATACACCCGGAATCATGGCAATACATTGATAGAACCCGATTTTTAAAGACCTTTTCCAATCCATCTCCTGACTTACATCGGGATAATTAAACCATTTGTCAACAAACAACATCAGCACCCCCCCAATGAGGAGCATTGCTGCAACAACATTTACATTTTCCAATAAATTGTCGATCTTCTCGCTGAATAAGAACCCCAGGACCAGGGCGGGGAGAACTGCTATCAATAATTTCCAGTAGAAATCCCACGATTGGAAAAATCGTGACCAATAGAGAACCACAACAGATAAAATGGCGCCAAACTGAATATTGACCGTAAAATCTTTGACAAACTCGGTGCTTGGAATCGTCATTATTTTTTGGGCGATGATCATATGTCCGGTTGATGATACTGGTAAAAACTCAGTCAGACCTTCGACGATGGCAATTATAATACTCTGTATGGTAGTCATTAACGACGATTTTAATGAGAAATTGTCTTCAAACTTTCAAAGGTGCAAACTTAATAACCTTTTTGCTTTTAAACATCATAAAATAGCCCCGGTTTTAGGCCGGGGCTATTTTAAATTAATAATTGAAAATATCCTTAAGTGTCAGCTCATTAACCGGACCGAGACTTTTTAACTTTGTGAGGTCCGCATCCTTTTTATTCCCTACAATAATATAGGTGTACTTCTTATCCTTAAACTTTTCGTTAAAAAATTGTTGCACGTCATTGATCGTTGCGTTACGCGCTGTCTCATAATAATCCTTGCGAACATCATAATCAATACCTAATCTTTTGTTCTGAAGCCAGTTCCAGAAAATATTGCTTTTGATAATCCGTTCTGTTTGAATGCTTTTAATCACACTCTCTTTGGCGATATTAAACGATTTCTCGTCAATAATCATTTTGGAGAATAAGCCATTCATGGCGCCAATGGCATCCATCATTTTGTTGGCCTGGGTATAAACGGCCCCATAAATGTAAAACGAATCCTCCTTTTTGGAAGGGCGCATGTAGTTGGCCCAGGCTGAATAGGCCAATGCCCTGGCCTCTCGAATTTCCTGAAAGACAACTGAACTCATCGAATTCCCATAATATTCATTGAATACTCTCGATTTGACCAGGGTTTTTGGATCAAAGGGCATGTCGCGCGACATCATCACAATATTGACCTGCGATTTGTCATAATCAACAAAGAATACTTTGTTCTGATCGGTTAGCTGTTCTGTGAACTTCTTTTCAGATGGAATCGATAGGGGAGATGCCGGTAAAATATGATTTCCCTTTACGAGTGCCATAATCTTTTCAGATGGAGTTGGTCCATAATAAAATACACGATGCGGATAATGACAGAACTGATGGATGATATCAGTAAGTTCCGTTGGATTAATTTCTTTCAGTGATGCTTCGGAGAGAATGTTTGTAAAAGGTGAATCTTTGCCATATTTACCATAATCCTGTAATGCTCCTGAGATAACATTCTGATCTTTTTTCTGGTCTTCCCTTTCTTTTAGTATCCCTTCTACCAGTTTAGTATATGCCTCCTTATCGGGTTTTGCTCCGGCCAGTAATTGCTCCAAAAGCTGAAGTCCTGCTTCACTATTCTGATCCAATCCGCTGATGACGACCGAAGAACGATTCAACCCCGTAACCACACTAAGGGAAACTCCCAGTTTGTAAAGCTCTTTCTTAAATTGCTCGGCATTCAACTTTTCTGTTCCAAGATATGGTAGATATTTCACGGCAAGTGCCAGTTTGGGGTCATTGTTACTTCCGATCTCTGTAATATAATTCAATGAAAAAAGATCGTTGGTTGTGTTCTGAATATAATCAAAATTGACATTTTCGTTCAGTTTATCCTCCTTTATTGATGCGGTATAGTTTACAAAAACCGGTTCAATCGAAGTTGCACTCTTCGCGATAAATGTTTTCAGGTAAGCTGATTGGTCGTTACGATTGATCGCAAGTGGGGTAATTTGTGGTTTTTCAACCTTGACAAGATCTTTGGCAACACCGTTTCGTTTGAACACGGTCACGTAGTTATCCCTATAGTTAGCTTTTGCAAATTCAACCACTTGTGCTTTTGTAATTTTGGCAAGTTCGTTGTTGAAGCTTAATTCTGTGGCCCAATCCGATTTTTTAATAAACGATTCCAGAAAGGTAAACGCTCTTGCATTGCTCTCATTTCGGCGGACCTTCTCTAATTTCAGGTTGTTGACTGAAGCCTGAATCATCCAGTCATCAAATTCGCCCTTCTTTACCTTTTCGATCTCAGCCAGGAGCTGATCACGAACCTCTTCCAGTTTCTGTCCCTGACGTGGTTTTCCGAAGAAGAGATGGTAGCCATAATCCGTCTCAAAATTGCTGGTACTTCCGGCTTTGAGTACTTTTTGCTGTTGATTCAAATCGAGATCAATCAGTCCGGCCACAGAATTGGAGAGAATGTAGTCGATCAGCGTCACATATTTCCGGTCGTCGGTGTTGTAACCATTAAAACGGAATGCCAACTGAACCTGTTCTCCTTCAGGACCAACAACCTCCTTAACAACGGGTGAAGTAATTGTGGCTTCCTTAGGAAAGTCGATTTTGGGGAGTTCTTTCGATTCGAATTTCCCAAAATTTTGATCGATTAATTTGATGGTCTCTTCGCAGTCGATATCTCCGCTAAGAATGAAAACCATATTATTGGGGACATACCAGGTTCTGTAGAACTTCATAATGTTCACCATGGAAGGATTTTTCAGGTGCTCAGGAAATCCGATGATATCGCGCCCCAGCGGATGGGTTGGGAAGAGTCCTTTCATTAATGCATTGTTTAAACGCATATCATCCATATCCTGATACATATTGAACTCTTCGTAAACGGTCTCCAACTCGGTATGAAAAAGCCGGAGTACAGGATTGCGAAAACGCTCAGCCTCCATTTCAACCCATTTCTTAAGTTCATTTACTGGAATATCATTCATGTAGGCAGTCATGTCATAATTGGTAAATGCATTTGTGTTTTTGGCGCCAATTGATGATGACATTTTATCGTATTCGTTGGGTATGGCAAATTTGGATGCTGCCTGCGAAATACGGTCAATCTCCTTGTAAATATCCTTCTTCTTTGCAGGTTCCACCTCGCCTTTATATCGCTCGAAGAGATTTGAAATACTGTCAAGAAGTACTTTCTCAGCACTCCAGTTTGTCGTTCCAAAGTTATCGGTTCCCTTAAACATCATATGTTCAAGGTAGTGAGCCAATCCTGTGGTTTCGGTCGGATCGTTTATGGATCCTGCCCTTACACCGATGAGCCCCATTGCCCTGGGCTCGTCTTTATTCGCTGAGAGATAAACTGTAAGTCCGTTTTTTAAGGTGTAGATTTTTGTCTTTAACGGATCATTGGCTACTTGAGTATAGGTGTAACCATTTTTATCGGTTTTCGATTCTTTGGTGTAATTCACATTATTACACGAGACCAATATTCCAATAAGGAGAATTGTCGTAATGAAACTGATCGCTGTTCTCATAGAAAAATAGTATTGGTATTAATTATCGGTTATTTATGTTGATAAAATTAGTAATTTGATTTGACTAATTGGGGTTTCTAAAAAATTTATTAAGGAATTATGGTAATAAATTGTTGTAATATCTTATGTCTGTTTATAAAATGAGGAACCTGCCGGATAGCGGTCCGGCAGGCTTTGAAGAAAATGTGCAGTCTGTTGCTGCAGCTGGGGTCATTTTGATAAAGAATTGGGGCAAATGATCAGTCCATCTTAGTTGAGCAGGTCTGATCTTTTCAATAAATTGGGATAATAGCTTGCAATCATTCCCAAAGCCGTTTCGATTGGTAAGCCACCTTCTGAAATTTTACGCTGTTTCTCAAATTCTTCCTGAGCAAGGAACAATGCGTTCAGTTCGGGTTTGTATTTCATATGTTTTCCTGCCAGAAGTTGTGCACCAAAGGATGATTTTTTACATGAATAACAAACTTCGAGGTTTTTCGAGCGGACGATATAGTCCCGGCAATTGGCACGCTGATCCAGGTAGATGAGTACCGTTTTTTGTGCTTTTTCATAGGTCAGTTCAAAAGTCCGCATCAGCTCTCCATTCATATCAACCGGAGGAAGTTCCTTGATTTCAAAATTGCCTAAGGTGGTATTTGATTCACCTTTAAAATTAATTGAATTATCTGGCAGATCAGTAGCATTCGAATTGATGGCGCCAAGTGTGAGCATCAGGAGGGTAAAAAGTAGTGTTAATTGTTTCATGACTTGAAAGTTTAAAGATTATTAAAGAAAGAACAGTTCTGTTATTACAAGCCGTGTGCCACAAATGGTAACGTGTTGATATATTGGTAATGATGAAGCATTGCCAGGCTGTTCTATTGTCCGATAGCGGGATTCGGATGCCCGTATACGCACGTTTTAATATAATATGATAAATGAGCTTAAAATTTAATAGCCCGATAAAATTTGTCATTAGTATTTGGTTTTTATACAATAGGTGGTCTTTGAATCAAAAATTCTCCTACTTTTGTGCGACAATTAAAATGGCCTCATGGTGATAGTGGTTGTCAGATCAGGGAGAGATGTCCGAGTGGTCGAAGGAGCACGCCTGGAAAGTGTGTGTACTCCAAAAGGGTACCGTGGGTTCGAATCCCACTCTCTCCGCTGAAAATAAGGTGATTAGGTAAAGCTGATCACCTTATTTTTTGATGTGTTTTTTGACACTTTAAAGCTAATTATGATGAATATTTGCCTAAGTTTGCCGTGTGTTTTCACGATAAAAACGCTTGTTTTGTTCAATTAGCCTTCCGAAACTTTCCAATTAGGAGAGAGGCGATTGTGAGTTTTAGACGATTTTTTATTGTGATCATTATGATTTTTTCACAGGTTCATGAATTCTTTTTAGCTTTGTCGTATCGTAAGGCTTCATTGGTGAACCCGCTTTAAATTACGGATGACCCTCAGAATATTTTTAATTATAGTCATTTCATAATCATCAACTTAAAACAATTAATTAATGAAAACGATTTCCAGGATCTTTGGCCTCCTCTCTACATTTCTGATTAGTTCTGCCTGTTTTGCCCAGGTTCCGATTCTGAATACTTATGACAGTCCGCTTCCAAGGGTCGTAGCACCGGGAGTGATCTCACCTGACAATGGTGTTGCTGCCCCGTCGGATGCGATTTCTTTGTTTGGCGGAAAGGATTTGGCGGAATGGAACGGCAAGAACGGGGAGGCTCAGTGGGCAGTTCATGACGGGATGTTCACAGTCACAAAAGGGACAGGTGATATTAACACGAAAAAAGAATTTGGCGATTTTCAGTTGCATATCGAATTTATGCACCCTGCCGATATTACGGGCGAGGGACAAATGCGTGGTAACAGCGGAATATTTTTACAAGGTTTGTACGAAATCCAGGTGCTGGAAACTTATAACAATGAGAATAAAACCTACGTCAATGGTCAGGCAGGTTCTATCTACAGACAACACCCACCCCTGGTGAATCCGCTCAAAAAACCGGGAGAGTGGAACGCATATGATATCATTTTCACCGCCCCCACATTCAATGCAGATCATACTTACCGGACTAATCCGAGGGCTACGATACTTCTTAACGGCATTCTTGTTCAGAATAATGCCATCATTTACGGATGTACGAGCGATGAAAAAATCTTTGACCAGCTCAAAGGGGGAATCAGGTTACAGGACCATGGATGCGTGGTCAACTACCGGAACATCTGGGTCAGGGAACTGTAAGGGATACTTGTCGTTAAACCGCTTTTAAAATTAAGCCGCTAGCATTTGTTGGCGGCTTTTTGTTTGATTTTAATACGTTATATTTAAGTCACACCAAAATGAGCCCAATGGATAAATCACCTAACTTATAACCAATATGTTAAGAGAATATTTCCCATATACAAATGATGGAGCCTCGCTATATGAAGGCTTTTTGGAACACAAAAATCTTTTTTGCAAAATCTATGAAATGAAAGGATCGTTTGCAGAAACCATTGAAGAAATTAATGAGTTTCTTGACAAGAACGGATATGAGAAAGCACTAACAACTGAATTTGACGAGTCTGCGACCTATTACAGACATCCGGTAACTATTGCACCAAAAGGAAATTTAAATCAACTTGTTTTATCGGTCGGGAGGGATATCTCTGCGCTTTCCCAAACTGAATTTTTAATTAATGAACTTAAAAAGTTCCGTGCTGATCGTGACTGGGATCAGTTTCATAATCCAAAAGACCTATCCATCGCTTTGAGTATTGAAGCGAATGAATTGCTGGAGCAATTTTTATGGAAAAAACCTGAGGAGGCCAATCTTGGAAAAGTGGCGGAAGAGTTGGCTGATGTTTTTGCTTATGCTTTCCAGCTGGCTGACCGATTAAACCTTGATGTTGAGGAAATTCTGTTAAGAAAAATCAGGCATAATGGTGAAAAATATCCCGTTATGAAATCGAAGGGGAGCGCAACTAAATACAATGAACTTTAAAAATCATTTTCATTTTGTGTAAACAAATTTACAAATTGGATATTGAAGCAGGGTTTTAAAGCACTATTTTTGGCAGATCAAAATCCTACCTTTACTTCAGAAGAGACCGAAACTTTACATTAATTTTGCACCGGGATAAATTTTTATGACAAGGATAGTTCTTTTTCTGTCTGTGATGCTTCTTTTCCAGAGCAATTTACAAGCCTATTCCAGGCTACAGCTGAGAAATATTGGCTTCAAAGAGGGTCTTAATAATATGAATATTTCAGCCATTGCACAGGATAAATCTGGTTTTATCTGGGTGGCTACCATGGGTGGAGTGAGTCGTTACAACGGATACGAGTTTAAACACTACTATTTCGACTCCGGTAATCCCGCTTCTTTACGTTCCAATCACGTATTGTCACTCCATTGTTCTTCCGACGGACTTTTGTACATAGGGACTGAAACCGGGATCGACTGTTATGACAGCAGGGCGGACAAGCTTATTTCATTCTTTCCTAATTTTTCGAGTCCGGTTTATACCATTTCCGAACATGAGGGGTTCATCTATTTTGGAGCGAGTAATGGTCTTTACCGATGCAAGTCAGGTGGTAAAGAACTTGAGGAGTTAGGCAGCAATCTTACTGAAAAACCAGCTTTTAGCAGTTTATTATTTGACGGAAGTGGAAATCTTTGGTGTGGGTTTTTAAATGATAAAGGGTTGGCTATCTATGATTTGAAGGGTGACCGGTTTGATTTTTTCAAGAACAATGTTGGGTCGGCAATTTTTAGTAATATGAACACGGTAAGAACACTATTTCAGATTAAAGAAAATGTCATTCTGTTGGGCACAAAAGGGGGATTAAGTTGTTTTGATCTCAAAAGCAGGCAGTATATCGATTTAAAAGATTATTCACAATTAATTTCAGGTTTGTCGGGTTATGATGTAAGGTTTATTGTGGAGAAGGAGCCTGACATTTACTGGATAGGGACACTGCAGTCTGGGCTATTTATATATGATAAGTCACGTAATGATCTTGTTCGTCATTTTCAAAGCGATGGATATGATGAACTACATTCCAATAATTACATGTCATGCTTAACCGATAAGTCAGGCAATGTCTGGATGGGAACGTTCGATGCAGGGTTGGATGTGAGTTATAAACAGGCAAAGAATTTCAATTTTGATGTTTCGCTCAATAAATTAACCAAGGGTAAGTTCATTACTTCAATCTCGAAAGACCGGAAAAAGAACTTTATACTAGCAACACGAGAGAATGGTTTCTTTGTATATAATACAGATAAAAAGACATACAGCATTTACGATAAAACCAACAGTCAATTGGGGTATCCCAATATACGCAGTGTCTATGCCGATAGTGAAAATAAATACTGGATTGGAATTTACTTTGGTTTGCAAATTTTTGATCCTGAAAAGAAAACTTTTAAAACGGTTGCTGTTCCAGAACCCAATAATGGTTCTGTTTCTATTGTTCAGATGAGAGACCAAATTTTTGTGGGTACCGATGGTCAAGGGGTGTTGGTATTCGATCTGAATGGGAATTTATTGGACCAATTTATTATGCAAGGGCCAACTATACCCAAGATTATTCAGATAAGCGATAATGAGCTCCTGTTTACGAGTTATGGTTATGGATTATTTGCTCTCAATTTCAACGATCACGCCATCCGTAGAATTGAACTTTTGGACATAAAAAAATATCCCGGATTGTTAAATGCAGTCACCGCCTTTAAAGACAAAGAGGGTATCATTTGGGTGGGAACCTACAATTATGGATTATTCCGGCTTGATCTGAAGAGATCAGAGGTACTTAATTTTAATGTCAGAGAGGGATTGCCCAGCACCGATGCCATCGGTATTGAAGAAGATGACAACAATAATTTATGGATAAGCACATCTTTTGGTCTGGCACGAATGAATAAAAGTAATTTCAACATTAAGACCTATTTTGTAAATGAAGGGATTAATAACTATCAATTCCACGAAAATGCGGCTTATAAAGATGAACAGGGGATCATCTGCTTTGGCGGTAACCTGGGACTGACTTTTTTTAAACCCAATGAGATTCTGCTGGAAAACAGTGACGCACCCCGGGTGGTTCTCGATAATTTATTTGTTCAGAATCTGTTGGTTACTCCATCTGACAAGGAGGGTTTATTAAAAGAGAGCCTTCCATTTACTAAAGAGATTGTATTAACCCATAAGGAACAGCATTTTAGTTTAGACTTCGTGTCGTTTGATTATTTGTCTCCCGAAAAGATGAAGTATTCCTATATTTTGGAGGGATACGATAAGGAGTGGTCAACAACAGGGACACAGCGACGGGTATCGTATTCAAATTTGCCCAGAGGTCATTATCGGTTTAAAGTAAAATCGGTTAATGGTGCAGGCATACCTTCCGAAAATGTGGCAACCCTTGTGATCCATGTCAAACCGGCACCGTGGTTCACCCATTTTGCATGGACGATATATATTGCGATATTAGCTGGCATTGGCTATTTGATTTTCAGATTACGAATAAAAGCCTATGTTTATAAAAAAGACCTCGAAATTAAACATTTGGAACATCTGAGAGAGCATGAAATTAATGTGATGAAGCAAAAATTCTTCACTAATATTTCTCATGAACTTCGCACACCGCTCACTTTAATTTATGGATTGGTAACACAGCTTTCGAGGCACGATAAGCTGAGTCCGCAAATCAGGGAATACGCCTATAGTCTCGATTTGAATGTTAACCGACTTTTAAAACTAATCAATCAGCTACTTACCTATAAGAAAATTGAAAGTGAAACTTTGACCTTATGGCTTGAAAATGGAAATCTGAATGAAGAGGTTCACAAAATAGTGGAGCTTTTCGCCCTATACGCAAGAGAGAAGGAGATTCGCATTGATTTAATTGAAGAAAATAGTTTTACCTTTTGGTTCGACCATGATAAACTGGAAAAAATATTGAGTAATCTCCTTTCGAATGCCATTAAACATTCTGAGAAAGGGGGAAGAATTGAAGTAATCATAAAGAAGATCCTGGCCGATCATACCTCTTCATTGTTTAGGTCAGAATTGAGCAACCGAAAGGGTGAATATGTTGAAGTTTGTGTAAAGGATAATGGGTCAGGAATTGATAAAAAAGAATGGGATACAATATTTGATCGATATAAACAGGTAGAAACGGAAGGAAGGAACCGCCCGGACTATTCGGGAACAGGAATAGGACTCAATTTTACCAAATCACTTATTGAACTTCACAAAGGGGAGATTCATATGAAAAGCAAACAGGGTGAGGGTTCCTCTTTTTTATTCTTACTACCCCTGGACAGTTCTGTGTATGAACCAAAAGATTTTGCTGGAACTGAAATTGCTGATATCCAATCTGTAGAGTCTAACAGAATTCCCGATGATGTCGAGTCAGAAGATATACATCAACTTGAAATTGTGACCGATTTTGAAAAGACCGTTCTTATCGTTGAGGATGATCCTCAGTTGAATACTTTCCTGGTAAATAGTTTGAAGAGTTTTTACAAAATGATTGCCGCCCATGACGGCGAAACAGGTTTGAAAATGGTGAAGCAGCATTTGCCTGATATTGTCATTTCGGATATTATGATGCCTAAAATGGATGGATATCAATTGACAAAGAGCATTAAGGGGAATAGTGAACTTTGTCATATCCCGGTGATCCTTTTAACTGCAAAGACCGAGACCTCCAGTCAGATTGACGGAATGCAGTCGGGCGCCGATCTTTATATTACGAAACCTTTTAATATTGATTATCTTCTTGCGGCAGTTGAAAGCCAATTGAAAAACAGGAAGCGGATTCATGATATTTTTCTGAACGGCCAAATGCCTAAACTGGATCGGTCTGAAATAAATCAGCTGGATATTCATTTCCTCTCAAAATTGAATACATTTTTGGAAAAGGAGATCTCAAATCCTGAGTTAGATATCCTGTTATTAGCAAAAAATATGAATATGAGCCGGTCGGCTTTCTACCGTAAGTTTATGGGACTTACCAAACTTTCACCAATTACCTATCTCAAAAAACACCGCATCAATAAGTCGATCGAATTAATGTCTCAGGATAAATATACCCATATCGAGATCAGCGAGATGACAGGTTTTGGATCTCCATCCTATTTTAGCAGGGCTTTCAAACAGGAAAAAGGGATGAGTCCCCGGGAATTTTTAAACCACCTTAAAGAGGAATCGAATTAAAGTTGAAAGTTTAAGAAAAATTTAGTAAGATTGTCTGACGTTAGCGCTTTCTGAAAATTCATCCTTGCAGGGGGTAATGATAACCAGAAAGGGGCGGTCATTATCATCACCTGAATTTCCAATATTTTAATTCGATTAAAATAATGAATAAAAAGATTATAGGGCCTATTCTTTTTTTACTAACCTGCATAGTGTCTTTCTCTGCCTCCAGTGAGGAGAAATTTAGTATGGCCCAAATTGACAGTCTTCGTAAGGAATTTAATTCTCAAAAAGGAATCGATAAAATCTCCACTCAACTGGAACTTGCCTTGCGAATCATAGAGATTGACCAAATTGAAGCAAAGGTCCTTGCTAATTCAGCCCTAATTAATGCCCAAACTGCGAATAATAAAAACCTGGAAATGCGTGCTTATTATATTCTGGGTCGAATAAGTGAGTTATTGGATAACAAGATGGTTTCTTTGGCTTATTACGATACGGCCTTAATAATCACAGAAGCTTCTGGAGATAACTGGTACAAGGGAGAGATACTGTTCCATAAAGGGGTAATTAAACACAATCATAATGAAGAATTGAATGCGCTCAAGTATTTTAATGCTTCGCTTCAGGCTTGCCGTTTATCAAACAATTACAAAATCATGGGTGCTTCCTACTCAATGATGGGAATTATATTAAGGGTTAATGGGTTGTATGACAGGGCAATTGAGTATATTATTAATTCAAGGCTAAATTATGAAAAGGCAAATTTTACTGAGGGAAAAGCCTGGGACGTGTATTTATTAGGACGAATTTACGCCGACTTAAAGCTTCCTCAAAAAGCGCTCGAATATTATCAGGAAGCCCTGGACCTATATACCAAACTGGCTGCACTTGATGCAAACAACAATGGAATAGCTATTTGCGTGGAGCAAATCGGATTAATCAACCTGGATTCCGGCAATTTCAAAGAGGCAAAAAAGCAAATTGATCGTACATTGAAAATTTATACGGCCAATAAATCACCCTACGGACTATCGAATGCACATAAGAACCTGGGTATGATTGAATATTCAACGGGAAATTATGAACTTGCCGAAAAGTATTTAAGTGAGTCGCTTAAGATAAAAAATGAAATCGGTGATTTGCTAAGTTTGCCCACTATATATGAGTACCTTGGATTATGCCTTATTGGGAAAGGCCAAATGGATGGCGGATTCGAAAGTTTAAAACGGGGATTATCTTTGTCCATATCGAACAACCAAAAGAAAATCCAGTTAAACATTTATTCAAAGTTGGCCGAAGTCTATTTGACCATTAATGATTTTAAAAATGCAATTAGCTGCCAGAAAAAACAAATCGAAATTCAGGATGTGCTTCTTTCCGGCGCCGCAAATATAAAAATTGAGCAGTTGCAAGCGATATATGAAATAGATAAACAAAACAGTCAGATTATAGAACTGGAAAAACAAAATGAAATTAATTCCCTTTTAATTAAACAACATCGGATTTCACAACTGATAATGATTGTAGGAATCTTTGTTGCATTTTTTATTTCTTTTTCCATCTATTGGTTTTACAACCAAATCCGGCATAAAAACTTCGAATTAAAGGAAACAAACGCAGCTAAAGATAAGTTTTTTGCAATTATTGCCCATGATTTGCGTGGACCAACCGGGACTCTTGCTTCTTTTCTTGAGCATCTCAATGATAATTTCAATGATTACAGTCCGGCAGAATTAAAAGAAATTTTATTGTTATTATATCAGTCAGCTGAGAATGTAAGTGCCTTACTTGAAAATCTACTGAAATGGGCGCAATCGCAATTAAACAAAATTGAGTTCAATCCAACAGAATTAAAGATGACTGATGTTATTCAGAATTCATTAAAAGGATTAAAGCAAACTGCCGGTAACAAACAAGTTGATATCAGGCTTGAATTAAACGATGAGATTTTTGTGCTTGCAGATCCCAACATGGTTCAGACAATCGTACGTAATCTACTCAGTAATGCCATTAAATTCACCCATCGGGGCGGTTTAGTAATTATCAGGACTGAGGTCGGTGAAATGAATGAAGCATCTGTTCGTATTGTAGATAATGGGGTTGGAATTGAAAAATCTTCACTTCCAAAAATCTTCGACATTAGCAGTACACTTCATAATCCAGGCACTGAGGGTGAAAAAAGTACCGGTTTAGGATTAATCCTCGTTAAAGATTTTATTTTGAAAAATAAGGGAACGATAGCTATTGAAAGCCAACCTGGTAAAGGAACTACCGTTACTTTTACATTACCTTTATCCGGATTAAAGCCTGGCTCTGCAATATGATTCATGCAAAAAAATCTCAGTATTCTGTCTAATCAGTATTCTGTCTAAAATGTAATCCTGGTCAGAAGCTCGAAAAAAACCTGCCCGAAAATGTTGCCATAAGCTTTCTGTTTTTCCCGGAATGTTAATTTTAACATTTCACCTTCCGTTTTGTTCTTCACTTTTCACGGATGTCGTTAAGCATCAAAGCAAAAAACAATCCAATTTCACAAAAGATTTTGTAACTATCAGTTGATTAGTGTATTACTCTTGTGTTAAATTCCTATTAAATTTTTTAAAACATCGGATTTTTATCAAATTAGGGACGGATGGGCAAGTTTTTGGTCAGAAAATGCAAGTAAAAACCGCATTTAAGGGGAATCTTTGGTGCGTTAATTTTATATAAAAAGTATGAATTAAATAATTTACTTTCTAAAATCAAATCAATGAAAAAGAACAGTCTATTCCTTTGTACAATTATCGTGGCGTTTGCGAGCTTATTTATCGGATGTAAAAAAGATAATGTAGTTGTGTCAATCAGCCTGACCACACAACCGACCCAAGTCCGGGTTTATGCGGGAGATCCTTTTACTATTGCCGGTACTGCCTCTACAACCGGAAAATTCAGGATGATTGAAATGGTTGCTAATCCTATTGATGGATCGACTCCGGTAATGTTGCCTGATGGAGCAGTAACCAGTTGTGCAAATACCAGTGGCACAATTAATTTCTCTCAGATTATTACAAGCATCAAAAAATCATCTTTAGTTAAGGTGATGGTGGTTGATCAAAAGGGGACAACAGCAAGTGCTGATTTTAACGTGATCATCATGGAACAAAATACTACTGCGGCGGTTACTGCAATCAGTAATTATACGGCCACAACAGGAGGTAATATTGCTGATATTGGCGAAACGGTCACGGGTCGCGGAGTTGTTTATGGTGTGGATCCACATCCGACAATTGCACTTACTACAAAAACGAGTGACGGTACTGGTGTTGGTTCATTTGTAAGTTCGCTAACCGGTCTGCTTTTTGGACAAGACTATTATGTCAGGTCTTATAGTATTACCGCTAAGGGAGTTTTATATGGTAATGAAATTGTTTTTACCACACTTACACCGAATACTCCTACCCCTGTTGTTCCTAATGGCACCTTTGAGTTACCGGTAATTACAATAGCTAATTCAGTAAGTGGTCTTTTATTTGCGATGAATCCACAACCTAATGTATGGTCGTTTACCGGTGGTGGCGGTCAACAAAGAAACGGAAGTGCATTTGGCGCTCCAACTGCTCCCGAAGGTGTTCAGACCGGATTATTACAGGGAGATTGTTCTATGTTTCAAACATTCACATTTACAGCACAAAATCTTGCGATTAGTTTTATGGCTGCACAACGATCCGGTAATAAACAAACACTTGATATTCTTTTCGATGATGTTGTTATAGGAACTATTCAACCTACATCTTCTGCATGGGCGAAATATTCAACCAAAACTTTCACTGCTACAGCTGGCGATCACAAACTCACTATTAAAGGGACAAATTCTTTTGGCGGTGATAACAGTGCATTTGTAGATGATGTGAAAACTATACTAAGAAATTAAAGGAAGACAAATCTCATTCTTTGATATGTTAATTTAATCCAATAAACATGAACTATTGTAAAACCACAAATTTTAAACTAATTCGCGTATGAACGGAACTAAAGGAAAGCTTTGGCAAAAAATGCTTTTATTTGGAGTACTGCTAATGTTAACTCAACAGCTATTTTCTCAGATTAAAGGTAAAGTATCCGATGCTAACGGGGCGCCCATCCCCGGTGTAACAATTGTTGAGAAAGGAACCAATAATGGTGTGCTTTCTGATTCTGAAGGGATGTATCAAATCAAGATTCAAAAGGAGCAAGGAGCAGTTCTTACCTTTTCATTTATTGGTTTAGCTACACAGGAAATTCCGGTTGCCGGAAAGAGCAGCATCAACGTTACGTTGAGAGAGGCTGTTGTTGACATTGAACAAGTTGTTGTTGTAGCTTATGGAACGCAGAAAAAGGTCTCTGTGACAGGTGCTGTTGCCTCTGTACCGATTACTCAGTTAAAGCAGAGTACTGCAGGTAGTTTGGCAGTTGCTCTGGCAGGAAGGTTACCTGGTTTGACTTCCATCCAGTCAGCCGGTGGTCAGCCTGGACGTGACGATGCTACAATGTATTTACGTGGCGCCGCCACAACTAACGGAAAGGCTCCTTTAGTTCTTATAGACGGTGTTCCACGTGATAATATCCGTACAATTGACGCTAACGAAGTAGAATCGGTGACTGTACTGAAAGATGCATCTGCAACAGCAGTATTTGGGGTACGTGGCGCCAACGGTGTTATTCTTATCACTACCCGTCGTGGTGTTGAAGGAAAAGCAGAGTTGACAATCAATGCTTTACAGACTTATACCTCATTTACCCGTGAACCTGAGCGCCTTCATTCCGTTGACTATATGAAACTGCGTAATGAAGCTTCGGCAAATGATAATATTTCCCCGCTTCCATTCAGTCAGGCGGTGATGGATAAATATGCTAATCCACTTGCAGGTCTTAATAAAAGTGATGCGGATTATGCAAATAAAGCGAAGCTTCTGAATTACATGTATCCTGACCATGACTATTACCGGGAAACAATTTCCCGTTATGCGCCATCAACCCGTATCAACGCTAATGCAAGTGGTGGTACAGATAAGGTAACTTATTTCATTAATGCAGCTTACTTTCATCAGGGTGGCAACTTAAAAGCTGAACCTAAATCGGTATTGGGTTACGATCCCTCCTCCAAAATGGACCGTTACAACTTCAGGGCCAATTTAGACTACAAAGTTTCAAACACAGTAAAAGCATTTTTGAATATTGGTAGTTACATTGAGCAGGTCAACATGCCTTCGGCTACGCTGTATGGTGGCGACACTGCCTGGATGATGACCGACTTAATTTATCAGGCACAAACAGTTCTTCCTATTACACCTGGTCCAACTACCTTAGCCGGTTTTGGAGTAGCACCTGGTCAGATTGTTTATCCTACCTATCTGGACCGTACCGCATTTGAGATTATGAACAGGTATGGCTATCGCAATGAAATTCGTTCCAACCTTAATTCATCCTTTGGTTTGAATTGGGATTTGGGAACTCTGGTTACAAAAGGTCTTAGCGTTAAGGGGATGATCTCTTACGATGCCAAGTCAACCTCTGCAGAAGACGGATATAAAAACGAACGCCAATATTCTGCCAATGTTAATTCTTCAACTGATGTGCTGACCTATGCCGTTAGCCGTGCAAATGAATCTTTACTTGCGATTGCAAAAGGTACAGACTCACGTTATAACATCAACATGCAGGGATCTGTTAATTACAGCCGCACTTTTGGCACCAAACACAATGTTACTGGTATGATTTTGGGCCAGCGCGACTATTGGGAGACAACCGCAGGAGAGATCCCTTACAATGTGGTGGGTTTGGCCAGCCGTGTTACTTATGGCTACGACAATCGTTACCTGGGAGAAGTCAACATGGGTTATAATGGTTCAGAGCAGTTTGCTCCGGGTAATCGTTATGGGTTTTTCCCCGCAGTATCCTTGGGTTGGGTAGCAAGCAACGAAAAATTTCTCAAAGAGAATAAAGTTATTACCAATCTAAAATTAAGGGCATCTTATGGTAAGGTTGGTAACGACCAACTGTCTACTTTAAATCCTCCACCACGTTTCCTATATCAGAGTAATATTTCCACGACCGTGGGAGCAAATGCTAACGCACCACTTTCAAGTTTAGGATTGTTACAGGGTACGTCAACGGGCACAGGAATAATCCAAGGACTTTTGGGTAATCCAAATATCTCGTGGGAAATTGCGAAAAAACAAAACTACGGTTTTGATATTCAGTTGTTCAAAGATTTTAATTTCACCTTTGACTATTTCATCGAAAACCGGAGTAATATCCTGATTTCACGTGGTACCGTCCCTACATTCCAGGGAGTTCCGCTTAGTGATCTTCCAAAAGTAAATATGGGATTAGTTGACAATTCCGGTTTTGAAGCTGAAATCACCTATAATAAGGCGGTGACTAAGGATTTCTCACTGATGGTTATGGGTAACTACGGATTTAACCATAACAAGGTAAAGTTTCTGGATGAGCAGATTCGCGACGCGACTTATATGATGCGATACGGATCTACTGGTTACAGACTTAATCAGGCAACTGGTTATGCCATCGATTACAGTAATGGTAATGGCTATTTTAACTCGGCTGAAGAGTTGGCCGGTTATCTGTCAAAGACAAAATATGGTTCTGGTTCACCGCGTGTTGGTGATTTTAAATACATCGATCAAAATGGAGATGGCGTTATAGATGCCAAGGATATTGTTCCGATCGGTTATTCGAGTATTCCGGAAATTAACTTTGGTCTCACCATCAGCCTTCATTATAAGGCATTTGACCTTACTACCTTTTTCCAGGGTGTTTCCCATTATTCAAGCAACTATGCCAACCAGGGAACTTACGAAAACACCAAACTGGGAACCTACTTCGGATATACCAGAACGGCCTGGACTGCTGAACGTTATGCTGCCGGTCAAAAGATTACCTATCCTGCACTTAGCACGTTGAGTAATGCTAACCACAGAGCCAACAGCTTCTTTATTATGGATCGTTCGTTTGTCAGGCTGAAGAATCTTGAGCTCTCTTATACCCTTCCTGATGGAATGCTTAAGATGTTGGGAGTTAGCAAGATGCGTGTGTTTGTTAGTGGAGATAACTTATTCACATGGGATAACCTGAGAATGGCTCACCTTGATCCGGAAACTTCAGGTTCACTCACCTATCAGCAGACAAAAATGAAAAACATTGGCGTGAACATTACTTTCTAATCTTCAAATTATAGAAAATATGAAAATTAAATATATCGTTTTACCTCTAACATTATTGATAATAACCTTAGGTTCATGCAAAAAGGCGTTGGATATGGCGCCCGACGGTAAATTGACCATGGATCAGGTTTTTGCCGATAATGACAAGGTTGGGGCATTCCTTAACAGTTGCTACACGAATATGCCCGCAAAGGGGACAAGGTATTATTTTTGGATGAGAGGTCCCGTTGATGCCAGTGATGATGCATGGGATACTGATGCTGAAGCTGAACCATCCCTTGTATCTGGTCGTTGCTACAATGGTGATGCTTCCGCAAGCAGTCACCCGCTGACCAATATTAGTTCTGATATGGGAAATGGCGATTACTATGCCAGGTACTGGAATGCCATCCGAAATTGTGCTTTATTTATCAGTCGGATCGACAAAGCTACGGTAGCGAGCGAAACCGACAGAAAACGTTGGAAAGCTGAGGCACATCTGCTCAGGGCTTATTATTACTCTGAGTTGTTAAAATGGTTCGGTCCTTCGCTTGCAATTGAAAAAGAGCCTTATAATTTTAGCGACGATTTTACCAAATTAAAGAAAGAGAGTTATTATGACGTAGTTAAATTTATCATGTCGGATTGCGACGTGGCTTTAGGTACCGCGGAATTGCCCTGGAGAATATTTTCAGATAGGGAGGCAGGTCGTGTCAATAAAGCAATGGCTGAGGCAATTAAATCGAAAATGATCCTTTTTGCCGCCAGTCCGCTCAACAATGGCGGAAAAGATTACTGGCAGGAGGCTTATACTGTTAACCAGGCCTCTTTGGCAAATCTTAAAGCAAACGGTTATGCCCTTTATAATACTGTAAATTTTCCACAGACTTTTCTTTCGGATGTTGCATTTATTGGAACGACCAAGAATACAGCGGCTGCCATTTATAATGAATATTTTTGCAATTCAATGGCCTATTCGTCCACTCCGGTAGACCAGGAAACAATCTATCAGAGCCGCGATGGTCAGGGTAATATCTGGAATATTGATGGTATTGGCGCACAGGACGGATACAAATCGGGTACTTGCCCTTCGCAGGAGTTGGTCGATTCGTATGAAACAAGCGACGGACAGCCAGTTCTTAATCTGGCGTCACCATATCTGGATGATCAACATTTACAGCCAAATTACAATACTGCAAATACGTTGTATTCTCAGGCTAATCCTTATGCGAACAGGGATCCCCGTTTCTATGCTTCTATTTATTATAATGGTTCAAAAAGGAAATGTTTCTGGAGTTTTCCAGAGGATGCTAAATCATATGAGAACTATCCGGCCGCAACAGGCAACAGGACCAGAATTATTGCTACCTATATTGACGAGCCACAAACTGGTATCCACGCGACAACCAGAAAGGCAACCCGTACCGGTTATTTTGAAAGGAAGTTCCTCCACCCGAATTCTGGAGGTGACAATCCAGTAGGCGGCGCCAATCACAAACTTTTCAGACTTGGTGAAGTTATTCTCAATTTTGCTGAAGCTGCCGCCAATGCTGGTAAGCTGGCCGAAGCAACTACAGCTGTAAATGAAATCAGAGCCAGAGCAGGTATGCCGGCTTTACCATCCAATTTATCAAAAGACGATTTAATCCTGCGCATTAAGAATGAACGCAGAGTCGAACTGGCGTTGGAAGAAAACCGTTACTTCGATGTTCGTCGCTGGTCATTACCTACAGGAGATCTGGCCAAAACAGACCGTTGGGTAACAGCAATGGCAATTACCAGAAAATCTGATGGCACCTTTTCTTATGCCCGTCGTACGGTTCGTGCCAATGAGCGTAAGAATTACACCAATAAGTGGCTCTATTTACCCATTCCACTGAATGAGGCAAATGCTTTAAAATCCAGTACTGGTGTTGATTGGCAAAATGTGGGTTGGTAGCAATTATAGTTATTTAAAGCCTTAAAATGATAAATTATATGATACATAAATTAACGATAAAAAGAACATTGCTGCTGGCGGTTATGCTCATGTTCTCCTTTGGGACAACGGTTAGCGCGCAGCAAATGGCAGCTTCCTTTACCGGGATTGTTACTGATGAGTTCGGAAAACCAATTGCCGGAGTAACCATCAATGATGAAAGTGGCAACATCGGAACCTCTACCAATCTTAAAGGTGAATACACCATCATGAAATCTGAAATCAAGGAGCTTGTTTTCTCCAGTTTGGGATATGCCACTCAGAAGGTGACCACTGGTGAGAATGAACGGATTGATGTTAAGTTAAAATGGGATGCCCATAAAAAGGGTGAGATTATTCAGTTGGGATATACCTCCCAGCTTCGTAATGACATCTCGGGATCTGTGGCGACCGTTTCTGGCGCTGACCTTGAAAAGTCTCCCGTTGCAAACCTGACCCAGGCTTTTGCCGGAAGGTTAGCAGGATTAACTACTATGGAGTTTGGATCAGAATTGTCGAGGGCAACTACAGGCTTGTATGTTCGTGGTCTTTCTGGCGCCAGGGGAAATGGTCCTTTAGTGATGATTGATGGAATTGTTGTTTCTTATAACAGTAATGAGACGTTGGATTACATCAGCGCGAATGAGATTGAATCGATTACAATGCTCAAGGATGCTTCAACAGAAGCGATCTACGGGATTCAGGGTGCCAACGGTTTGTTGGTAATTACGACCAAACGTGGTACAAAGGGTGGTGTTCAGATCAAAGCCAGCCTTGAT
The DNA here is from genome assembly GCA_963677935.2 of Prolixibacteraceae bacterium. Lineage (GTDB taxonomy): Bacteria > Bacteroidota > Bacteroidia > Bacteroidales > Prolixibacteraceae > JAAFHB01. Next base: position 559,392 of record CAXXEH010000003.1, read on the forward strand.
CAATCGATGCAGCAGGCTACAACTGTTCCAACATTTTACAATTCGGGTGATTATGCTGAGATGAGAAATCAGGCTGCTTTCAACGACGGTAAAGGTTCGAATTATTTGTTCAGCGCCGCCCAGATTGCCAGTTACCGTGCCGGTAACAACCCCAACTATCCAAACAATAACTGGTACGACAGGTATATGAAGGATTTTGCTTCAATGCAACGTGTTGGTATTAATGTGACAGGTGGAAACGACAAAGTGCGCTACTATTCAAATATCAATTTTATGCACCAGGGTGGTCAGTTTATTACAGACCAGACTAAATATGAACCAGGCGCTAACAATACCTGGATCAATTATCGCTCAAATGTCGATATGAACCTCAATAAGTACCTTAAAGCTTATGTTCGTTTAAGTGGGAATGTTAAAAGAGAGCGGACAGCAGGTTCAGGTAATGACGCAATTTATGCCAGCCTTTTCCAGCTTCCCCCAACAATGTACGGACCTTTAACACCCGATGTTCTTGATGCAACCACCGGCGCAGTTGTTACCCCTGGTAAAGTGATCACAACCGAAAGGGTGGCTTCACCAACCTATGGTATGCTTAACCGTTCAGGTTATTACAGGCACACCGTAACCAACATTACTTCACAGTTTGGTCTTGATCTCGATATGAGTTTTCTTACGAAGGGATTGAAACTGACAGGCGTTTTTGCTTATCAGACCAATTCGGTAGGTAGTTTGGGTACCACTCAGAATTATGAGCGGTGGTTAAGGACTTCCAACCTTGATGTGCTTGAATTTACGAAAAAAGGTCAAGAAACAGATACTCCACTGGCCTATGGTAAATCCCATTCTTTTTATTACCACCTTACTTACAATGCAGCTTTAAACTATAAACGCAACTTTGACAAGCATCAGATCGGCGGTATGGCTTATTTCTTCTATCAAAGACTGACCAAAGCGGATAACAGTATTCCCGGATTGCTTCCCTACAACAGGGTAAGTTCCGGCGCTGAGGGTACTTATGGATATGATAACAGATATCTGGCAAAAATTGATGTTGGTTATTCTGGTTCAGAGCAGTATGCCCGTAGTAACAGATACATTGCAACTCCTGCCGTTTCAGTTGCATGGGTAGCATCAAACGAAGCTTTTATGGCCAATTATAAATGGTTGAGCAATCTGAAAATCAGGGCTTCTTATGGTAAGACCGCCAACGATCAAAGTGGACTTGCCCGTTTTGCCTATCTTGACAACATCACTGTTACGAGTGGTGGCAATGTTGGATATCTTCAGTATACTGTTAATGAAAACCAAACTGGTAATCCTTACATTCAGGCTGAAGTCTCCACTAAACAGAACTTAGGTATTGATCTTGGATTCTTCAATGCATTATCTGTATCTGTAGACGTTTTTAAAGAAAATATGGATAATATGGTCGTTAGTGCGGTTTCAACCGTACCGCTTTACCAGGGCGTACCATTAGCCAACTATCCTCAGAATAATGTGGGTAAATTTGAAAACAAAGGTTATGAGGTGACAGCTGATTATAATAAAATGATCAATAAAGACCTGACCATTAGTGTTGGAGGTATGTTTAGTTATGCGAAAAATACCCTCATTAAGGTAAATGAAGCAACTAAGTCAGCGGATTATGCATACCGGAAAGTACAGGAAGGTTATTCATATGGTCAGCAATTTGGATATTTGGTTGATTATAGCAATGGTAATGGTTTCTTTAATACCGCATCTGAATTGACTTCCAATACACTGGCGTATGGTTTTGGAACCCCGCGGGTTGGTGACCTGAAATATCAGGATCTGAACAAAGATGGAAAGATTGATGAGCGCGATAAAGCTCCGATTGGAAAGGGTGCGTTGCCTTTGGTAACTTATGCCTTCAGAGGTGGTGCGACTTACAAAGCATTTGATGTAAGTTTCATTTTCCAGGGTGTAGGACAATTTTCGTCGATCTATTCCGGAACAGGAGTTTATGAGACCAATTATGATGGCGTTTTTGGTGCATTGCATGCAAATGCATGGACAGCAGAGAGATATGCCAGCAATGCTAAAATTACTGCTCCTGCGCTTTCACTGGCCCAGACCGTTAATCAACAGTCGAATGATTACTACAACTATAACAGGTCTTATTTACGTCTGAAGAATCTCGAGGTGGCCTATACGCTTCCGGCAGCAATGGCAAATGCGATTTCGGTTGCCAAAGTGAGGGTATTACTCAGCGGACAAAACCTGATTACATGGGATAAAATGAAGTCCAAGGATTTTGGACCTGAAGGCAATTACTCTACATTCCCAGTTTACCGGGTATTCAATTTAGGTGTAAATGTCTCTTTCTAATCGGTCGGGTAAATGTATAAATCTGAAAAATTATTTAGTATGAAAAAATATAAAATATTTACAGTCATATTTGCGACGTTCCTCTTATTCTCCTGTAACGATAAGCTGGACCTGCAAACTGACGGACGTATCTCTATGGACAAGGTCTTTAGTGATTATAACAGGACCCGGGGTTATCTCAATTCTTGTTACGGATATTGTCCTGCCCCTTATATGGACAGGGCATCATTCACCGATGAGGCGCAGGATGCCGATGATGTTACACCGGGTTCCAGGTATATTAACTGGTATGGTGGAAGTATCACCACTTTGTCTTATGCTACCTATTCTTCCGACGGCAGTCCCTGGGGAAGTCTTTATACCGGAATACGTAAATGTAACGTGTTCCTTGAGAGTATCAAAACTGCTACTGTTTATGCCACTGATGCTGAAAAAGGTCAATGGACCGCTCAGGCCCTTACTTTACGTGCCCTTTACTATTTACAGTTGATTAAACGTTATGGGGGTGTTCCTATTTTTGATAAACCACTGGAAATTAATCATGATTTCACAACCGATAAGAGAGCCACATTTGCTGAAGTTGTGAAATTTATTCTGGCAGATTGTGATAAGGCATTAACTTATCCTGCTACTCAGGATGGATTTTCATGGAACGTTTATGACAATCAATTCGGAATTATGACACGTGCGGTAGCTTATGCAATTAAATCGCAGGCAGTTACTTATGCAGCAAGTCCTCTTTGGTCCGATGGCACCTATACCTGGGCAATGGCAACTGAAATCAATAAGGAAGCATTGGCTCAATGTATTACCAATGGTGGATACAAACTCTTTGATGTCGTTCCTGCTGCCACTGTTGCACAGAATCCTTATGCACTTTATTTCATTACCAAGTCCGATGATCAAAGGGCAGTAGACAAGGAAACTATTTATCAGTCAGGTGGACAGATGGCAGTGTGGCAATATGCCGGGATGCCTACAAACCCAAGCATGAGCAGAACGGGTCCTTGTCCTACTCAGGACCTGGTTGATAGTTATGAAATGGCCAATGGCGAAGCTCCTATTACCGGATATTCTGATGCCTCCAGGTTGGTACCTGTTGTAAACAGTGCATCAGGTTACGATCCTGCTAATCCTTATGCTGGTCGCGATCCAAGATTTTATGCTTCTGTTTACTATAATGGCGCCGTTAGAAATCTCGATTCGCCACTGGTTACAGCAGGTATGAAATTCACAGCTACGGGCTCTTTTACCGGAATTAACACTGAATGTCCAAGTTGGGGAAATGCAATTGGTAATCTGACTTTAAGTTTGTACAAATGGGATACCAATTATGCAAAATCTGTTGCTGGTACACCAATTTCTACCAGTACTTTTGTGAATTTTACCGATGGTGCAAGTCTTACATTATCATTTGCAGCACAGGCTGCAGGAGATTATGTTTGGGAATTGAGTCACGGAACAGAAGTTGTTGGAGTTTGGAAATGGGTTCAAACAGCCGGAACTTCGGTCAGCTATTATAATGGAGCGGTCACTTCAGGTAACTACAGAAGCAATATTGCTTATGCACCGAGTGTTTTTACTCCTCTTGCAACCGGAACTTCTCAAACCCCTGTTGGAATTTTAGATGGAAAAGTTGTTGAGACATTTGTTGGTGGCGCTGAAGAGATTTCAGATATCAGCCGCAAGAATACCAGGACAGGTTATTACCAGCGTAAATTCAATAACTGGAAATCCACCTTAAGCAATAGCGCTGATGGCGCCGTAAGGTTGTTCCGTTTGGCTGAACTTTATCTGAACTTTGCAGAATCTGCAAACCAGTCAGCCGGACCTGATGTAGCCATCACCTCAAGTAGTTTAACGTTAAGTGCCAGAGATGCCGTTAACGCGGTTCGTGCAAGAGCTGGTATGCCCGCTTTTCCTGCAGGTTTGGCTAAAGATGCCTTTGAGAAGAAATATCGTAACGAACGTCGTATTGAACTTGCATTCGAAGAGCATCGTTTTTTTGATGTCAGACGTTGGAAAATTCTCGATCAAACCGATAAATTTGTTACCGGTATGAGAATTACCAAAACTGGTACTGCTCTTTCATATAATAGGTTTAAATTCACCGACAGAAACTGTTCATCCACAAAATGGCTGATGTATCCTATCGACCAGACAGAAGTTGATAAGGTGGTCGGAAATACCGGAGCTAACTGGCAGAATCCCGGATGGCTGGATTAATATTATCACAACTGATTGGTTAAATGCTAGTTGGTAGATTGCAGAACAAAAAAAACATTGAGCTTTCAGGACCATTTTCCTGAAAGCTCAATTTGACGAGTTCATTTTTCAATTTTAACAGGATTGCGTGAATGGTTTAAAATTATTTTTTCGGATTTAATATAATCCTGTTAGAATAACTTTTTTGCCTCTTATTTCCTCGTTGATTTGAAGGCGAACCCGACATGCCTTAATTCTAATCAGGCATGCCGGGTTTTGTCTCAAAAGGTGGTACAAGGGTTATAGAAATGTGATCCGGAAATTAATAAATCAGAATAGAAGAAGATAAGTGTGTGAAACACATTGATTTCTGTTCAAATGTTTGACGTTGTACGATTAACAATCAGCTTAATATTAATTTATTCTAACCTTATTTAAATGAGATTATTAAAAATATTTTCCGGACTGGTCTTCATATTCCTGATACTTCAGGCCTGCAGTTCAAAAAAAGAGGTGAATTCGAATTATGATGTAGCAGCATTTTACTGGCCGGCATATCATTATGAACCCCGTTTGGAAACTATTTTTCCCGAAAAAAATGGAGAGTGGGAAATCATCAACCATGCTAAACCAAAAGAGGCAGGACATCTACAACCTAAGGTTCCTTTATGGGGTTGCCAGGATGAAGCAGACCCTAAAGTGATGGATCAAAAAATTAGTACTGCTGTTTCACACGGCGTAAACGTATTCATATTTGACTGGTACTGGTACGAAGGGAAACCACTACTTGAAGATTGTATTAACAACGGCTTCCTCAAAGCCAATAATGACCGCATGAAATTTTATATCATGTGGGCTAACCATAATGCTACATCCTACTGGGATGCAAAAAATCCTAACAAAGATTCGATTTACTTTAAAGGTGGCGTTGATCGGCCAACCTTCAATATTGTTGTAGATCGTATTATAAAAAAATATTTTTCTCAATCCTCTTATTATAAAATAGATGGTATGCCCGTATTCTGTATTTATGAATTAAAAACCTTCATTGACGGATTGGGAGGCGCAGAGGCGGCAAAAGAGGCACTCGAATATTTCAGGAGTAAAACGGTGGAAGCCGGATTTCCTGGTCTGCATCTTCAGGGAATTTTATGGTCTGCACTACCCGCAACCCTAAAAGGTGTACCGGGGGATGTGGTAAAATCGCAGAATGATGTATTAAAATATTTAGGGTTTAACAGTTTAACGAATTATTGCTGGGCCCATCTTCAGAATCCTGATGGCGATTATGAGAAGTGGGCCGATGCTTCGACCAATATGTGGAAAGATTTCAATCGCGATTTTTCTATCCCCTATTTTCCCAATGTCACCGTAGGATGGGATGCCAATCCCCGGTTTTTGACTAAAACGGGATATATTACGAATTCGACCCCGGATAAATTTTATAAATATATCATCAAGGCAAAAGGGTATGCCGATGAACATAAAAATCAAAAGAAACTGATAACTGTCAATGCCTGGAATGAATGGTCCGAAGGTAGTTATCTTGAACCGGATACCCTTCATGGTTTGAAGTATCTGGAAGCAATTAAAAAAGCACTAAAGGAAGAATAAAATTAATGAAGAATTTAATATCGGGTATTACACTTTTCATCTTTGCAACCAATTTATTTGCTCAGGTCACTGTTTCGAACTATGGCAATGGGTTACCGGCAACTGATGCCCTTGGTAGAAAATTGCCGGTAAAAAGCGAAACCGGGAATCAACGTAACAAATTGGTTGGTATTTTTTACTGGACCTGGCATACCGATGGAAATGCTACCTTTTCACCAGTATTGAATATTACAGAAATATTAAAGCAATACCCTCTGGCTGTGAACGATGTCAGTCATCCGGCATGGATGGGCCTTACGGGGGGTGTTTTTTGGTGGGATGAACCGTTATTTGGATACTACCGGACAACTGATGAATGGGTTTTGCGCAAACATGCCGAAATGCTTGCTGATGCTGGTGTTGACGTCGTATTCTTCGATTGCACGAATGGTACCTTTACCTGGAAATCTTCTTATACTGTCCTGCTTAAAGTTTGGGAACAGGCCAGGAAAGACGGTGTGAAAACTCCCCAGGTTTGCTTTTTACTCCCTTTTGGCGCCAGCACCAATTCACTGATCATTCTTAATGAATTGTATACCGAACTCTACCAACCGCAATTATACCAGGATTTGTGGTTTATGTGGAATGGTAAACCCTTGATAATGGGTTATCCAGAAAGCCTTGTTACTCAGACTGGTGGCTCGGCGGCGATGAAATTTACTGCTACATCCCCTTTTTATGCGATAAACACATCATGTCCCAGTTGGGGAAATAGCGTCGGAAACATAACCCTAACGTTATATAAATGGAATGCCACCTATGCTCAAAGTGTTTCCGGTACTCCCATAGCTACAAAAACCTTTGTCAACTTCGCCGACAATGAGAAAAATGTACTGACGTTCGCAGCGCAGAGCAGTGGCGATTATATTTGGGTGCTCAACAATGGTACCGAACAGGTGGGAGTATGGAAATGGACCGACAGTGTTGATCCGGTTACCAGCTATTATGGTGGTTCTCAGGTTGCGGGTAGCTACGAATGTGAGATATCCTATAATCCCGACAACAGTTTTACAAAACTTACTTCAGGAACAGTTCATACTCCTGTTGCAGTTACTTCTGGTATCGATCAGCAGGTGATCAACAGCATGAAAACTTTCTTTACCTTTCGTCCCGGACAACCCGATTATGTCAGTGGCCCTTCACGTGACGATCAGTGGGGATGGCTTGAAAATTATCCGCAACACGGTTATGCACCCAAAAGTGGTGGTGGATATGAAGAGGCAACAGTTGGTGTGGGTCAGAATGCTTCTGATGCCAGTGGCGGTCATGCCAGTGGTTTCAATACGCCCCTTTCCTATGGACGCAGTTATACCAAAGCAATTGGACAATCTACACGCATCGATGCCTGGTTATACGGACTTAATTTTCAGGAACAATGGGGGCGGGCCAGTATTATTGATCCTGATTTAGTTTTTGTTACAGGTTGGAACGAGTGGATTGCCGGACGATGGTTAGACTGGGATGTGAAACCGTTTGCCTTTGTTGATGAATATTCAGCGGAAAAAAGCCGTGATATCGAACCGGTAAAATCATGGGGTAATAAGGGAGATGTTTATTATATGCAGTTAATCAGTAATATACGTAAGTTTAAGGGGATGCCCGATGAAGTGGTGGCATCGGCTGCCCAAACCATCGATCTGAATGACCTCTCAACCTGGAGTAGCGTTAAACCTGTATACTCTTCCTACAAAGGGAATACGCTGCATCGCAATCATCCGGGGCAGGGGAGTGCACTAACCTATACCAATACCACAGGACGAAATGATCTCGTCGCGGCCAAAGTTGCCCGGGATAAAGATTACCTCTGGTTCTATATCGAGACTGCCGATGCATTAACACCCAATACCGATCCCAAATGGATGCGGCTGTTTATCGATATTGACCGGAACAAGGCAACAGGCTGGGAAGGTTACGATTTTGCAGTGAACCGTTTGAATCCCGGCGCCGCTGCAACAATTGAAAAAAGCGATAATACCTGGAACTGGAGTAAGGTTGGTGATGCACAATACGTGGTGAATGGAAAGACATTGGTCATTAAAATAAGTCGTTCAATCCTTGGCGCCACCGATGATGCTTCATTGAATTTTGAATTTAAGTGGAGCGACAATATGCAGGAGGATGGGAATATTATGGATTTCTATGTCAACGGGGATGTAGCTCCCGCAGGAAGATTTAATTACCATTACATTACCTCAGTAACGACAGGAATAGCCGCGAATGGGTTACCGTCGTTTTTAATCTATCCAAATCCATCAAGAGATGTTTTAAACATCACTTTTCCTTTAGCTACTTCAAATAATGCACACCTTACCATTTATAGTATGGCAGGTCAGGTATTGTGGCAAAAGGTATACAGTGATTCACAGTTATCTGATTGCATTAGCTTGGATTTCATTAAAAATAAGGGGATTTATATGGTCCAATTCAGCAATCGCGAAAAAAGCGAAACGAGAAAACTTATTGTCAATTTATAGTAAGCAGAGATATGAATTTTTTCAAACAATTTTTCAACAAGATTTTCAACTCCATTTTCTTGGGTTTGATGACGTTATGGATCGTTCTGACCATCCTATTCATTCCGCTGAAAGCAGCAAATAAATTGAAGGTTGAAGATCAGCTCACCCCATTGGCTGCAAATTCAATTAATCTCAGTGGTTATCTGGAAGATTATATTCAGAACTCAATTATCCACTGGAACAAGGGGGTTGTCCCTTATGCAGCGCTGGTTGAAAAATTCCGGACTGGCAGGTCCTTTTTTGCCCAGGGTGAGATGTGGGGGAAAGCAGTCCGGTCGGGGTGCATGTTCTACCGCTATACCAAGGATGCTGAATTGAAAACAATCCTCAAAGCTACCGTGGCCGACCTTTTGACTACGAGGAGATCGAATGGCACAATCAGCTGTTCTGAAGTTTCCATACAACCTGATGGACCGGGCGGCGACCTTTGGGAACGGAAATATGTTTTACTCGGTTTGGACGAGTATTATATGCAGGTGGAAAAAGACCCAAAGGTTTTGCAGGCAATGATTGACCAGGCCGATGGAATCGTTTCGCAGGTAGGTCCTGCTCCTAAAACCCGTATTGTCGATCAGGGCTGGAGTCCAAATCACATTGAATCGAGTACGGTACTTGAACCAATCATGCGTTTGTATAAGTTGACAGGTTTCCAGCGTTATCTTGATTTTGCACGTTATATTGTTGAAGTTGAAGGAGGCGCCAAAGGATTTAATGTGATCGAAGATGCTTTTAACAACAAGGCTCCCGAGCAAATCGGAGGGGTTTACCCAAAGGCATACGAAATGATGTCGCTCTTCGAAGGATTAGTGGAATACTACAGGGTTACCGGAAACGAACACTGGAAGACCTCGTTTATGAATCTTTACCACAATATTATAGCCAATGAAATTACCATTATTGGGAATGGTGGAGGCGATCAGCCTTATCATCCTGCGGTAGCTGGCGAAGGCTGGGATAACACCGCTTTCGAACAAACCAATCCTGCTATAAAAAGGATGATGGAGACCTGCGTTGGTGTGACCTGGATTAAATTGTGCAGCCAGATTTTGCGGTTAACCGGAGATCCCACGACGGTGGACATGATCGAGAAATACATCTATAACGGACTTCTTGGCGCCATGAAACCCTCGGGTGACGGGTTTAGTTATGTCAATTTACTGAATGGCGTTAAAACAAACCCGGAGGGTTGGGGTGGCATGGTTGGTGGGGTTTATGTCACCTGTTGTAACCTGAACGGACCGATGGGGCTCGCTTATCTCCCATATGTCGCAATAATGAATTCTGCTTCGGGTCCTGTGATCAATCTTTATAATGCAGGTACTGCCACAGCCCTAACCAGAAGCAAAAAAAATGTCCGGCTTGACATTGCCACCGAATATCCCATTTCAGGGGATGTTGTTGTAGGTGTAACACCTCAGGTATCCGAAAAATTCACCATCAGGTTACGGATTCCGGAATGGAGTAAATCAACTGTTTTAAAAGTGAACGGAGCAGTTGTCCCGGTTATTTCAGGAACCTATGCCGAAATCAACCGGAAGTGGGCTGCAGGAGACAAGATTTCTTTATCCTTTGACATGAGGTGCCGTATTATCGATTCAAAACCGGGAAGTAACCGTGCCGGTGACAATTTTCAGGCGGTGGTCAGGGGGCCGGTTGTACTGGCCAGGGATGAGAATATGGATAAAGACTTTGCTCAGCCTGTTTTCATTAAATCTGCCGATGGTTATGTGTTGGGAGAACCGGAAGCCGCTGATTTCAGGATGTATAAATTATTGGTTCGGATTCCGACCTCCAATGGATTTATCCGGATGGTCGATTACAGTTCTGTAAACAGCTGGTCGGGCAGGCGTGTTTGCACCTGGCTCCCGAAGATGAAGTAGAAATGATGTGATTTTAACATGGCTCTTAAACGTACTAAAAAGTTAGCCTGAAAGGATTAAAAGATTGTAGAATATGAAAATGGGAAAGATAAAATGGGAAAAGCTTGTGATGGTGAGTATTACCGTTATTTTGCTTGTTGCCTGTAAAAATGGTTCATCATCTGCGAAGATACCCGATCCCGTAATCACCGCAAAGTATGTGGAGGTTCCGGCTGTTAAAACGGGTTGGGATATCTATACCGGAGGTGTTTATCGTTACGGTCCCTCCATTATAATCAATTCTGACGGTTCTATCGACGCCTGGTTTGCTGCCCCCGGAGATCTTTTTGGTGATAAAGTTAAAAATTGTAACGATTCGGATCCTCAGGTAGCCCTTAGCCTTTCAGGTGGGGTTACTGTAGGTCAGAAATTTACAGCTGCTCTCCCTTTTTATGCCATTCAGGTGGCTTGCCCAAACTGGGCCACAACCAATAGTAGTTTAACATTGAGTTTTTATCAATGGAACAAGGATTATTTGACCACCACTACTGGTCCTGCAATTTCAACGGTTTCATTTGTTAATTATAAAGATAATCAGAGCCTTACAATAAGTAATGAGAGCAAATTTCCTGCAGGTGATTATTTATGGGTATTGAGTAATCCATCAGGATCAGCTGGTGTATGGAAAAAAACGGGGATCAAAAGTGGAGTGACCAATTACCTGAATGGCGAGATTGTTACAGGCAATTATAATTCGTGGATGTTATTGAGTAAATCTGAGGGGAGTAGTTACTGGGACCAGGTAGCTTACCGTCGGTCTTTGGATAATGGCATCACCTGGAGTGAGGACCAGATGGTACTCAAACCTACAGAATATAGTCGTGATCAACTTTCAGTATGCGACCCTGGCGTGGCAAGGTGGGGCGGATTTTATTATCTTGGGTATACTTCCACCGAGGATAATCGCGGGACCAATAATCATGTTTATGTTTGCCGGTCAGCTTCTCCAACAGGACCGTGGGAAAAATGGAACGGATCCGGATGGGGTGGCAATCCGCAACCAGTGATCACCTATACCGAAAGTCCCGATTTCTTTGGCGCTGGGGAGCCTTGCATGGTGGTCAAGAGTGATACCCTCTTTTTCTATTATTCATGGAATGCCGGGGCACCTAATAATACTACCACACGTCTCTCAACGGTATTAATAAAGGATGCTAACTGGCCTTTGAATCTTAAGGACAGGGGTACCGTCATCAATAAATCAAATATCACAGCTGCCGATCACTGCGATATTAAATATAGGGACGATCTTAAAAAGTTCCAGGCCATACATACCGCATCCAGAATGACTTCAGCCAGCTATCTGGTTTTATGGGAATCGACTGATGGAATTAAATTTATAAAAGTAGCCGAGATACATGATAATCTTAATCCTTATCTTCATAATTGTGGCTGGAGTGGGGATGAATCCGGTCATATCAATCCCGATATACAGCAATATGTCTCCTATTCATATGGTTCAGCCTGGGCTAACTGGAAAACAGCCTGGCATCCGTTAAATTTTAAACAGTAAGGTATGAAAAGCTATTCCAAAGTTGCTAAAAGTCAGATTAACAAATTGTTGTTGATCATCTTGTTGATTTATTCTGCTATGAACGGTTATTCCCAAAAAACAACTGGAGCATTGCATTGCCTTGGTAACGGGCAATATTGCGTTTATCAGGAGGGAATGGAGATTAAAAGCCTCTTTGGACCGACCTACAGCTCGCCTTCCTACCTTCAGTTAAATCTGAAAAATAAAAGTATGGTGGTCGTTTCATCCCGTCTTCCGGGATCAGCCATCTGGAAACATTCGGTGCAGCTGAATGGTGAAAAGATCGCCGAAATCACCGATTTTGTCGATAGTAAATTGCCTGTTTTTGTCAGGAATATCGTGGCAACCAAATCGTTTGTTTTGGATCTGAATATTTTAAAAGATCCCATCATCACCGTTCTGGATAATTCATCTGAATACTCGGGAAAAGCTGCATCTGCTTTAATGATTCATAAGGACCGTGGGCTGCCGCTTTATGGGGTATATGCACATCCATACGAACAATTCCAGCAAATTTTGGTAAGGGGAAGTGCCTCCCTTCAAAAGGGGATTGAATCTAATGACTATGATCTAAATATCAGCACGGGTCAAAGTGAGATCTATTTTGTTGGTGGTCCGCTTTATCAGGAAAGTGTTGAGAACACTGATCAGATTTTGGCCATTAGCTATAACGATCTCTACAACCGTACCTTGAACAGCTGGAAAAAGTTTACTGAACGAAGAATTGATTTTGCCTCACGCCTGACCGGTAAAAACCAGGATAAACAATTGATTCTTGATCAAATAGATAATGTTGCCGTACTTCTTAAAACACAACAATCGGATGAGGGTGCAGTGTTGGCAGGTAATTTCTACCACCTTGGATATGTACGTGATCAGTATGGGGTTTCAAGAGGTTTTCTGGCGCTGGGTTATGATGATGAGGCTAAGAAGATCCTGGACTTTTACTGGCAGATCTGGCGGAAATTTGGGGTATTGCACAATGCCCAGGCAATAGGAGTGCCGGGCGTCTTTCATATTCATGAGAATGACGAAGTGGAAATGACCGGGTACCTGATCATTCAGGCTTTCGATTATCTGAAGAAAACAAATGACATCCGATTTGTAAAAACCATTCTCCCGATGCTTCAGTGGGCATGGGACGTACAGAAGAAAAATATTGTCAAATATATGTTACCCTTTAATGGTGACGAAACCTATGTTGCGGGTGGTATCCTTCCCAGAACAACGCTGAATGACGGATCGGCGGAATCGACCCTGTTGTTTATTCAAGGTGGCCGGTTGTTATTGCCATTTCTGAAAAGCAATAATCTAATGAATATGGATAGTATCCGGTCGGACGAAAAACTGATGCTGGCAGTTTCGGAGCATTATGGCGAAAATTTTATTCAGGAAGGGAAAATTATGGCCAATAATCCGTTAAGGATGAGCATTGCCGAGATGCCCGGCTTTCGACATGGTGTCTGTGCCGGTGGGCATGGTGTTGTTTATACCCGAAAAGATAAAAACGGGAATTACCTCTGTCCAAAGTGTCTAATCGAGAAAAAAGAGTTTCCCCCTTATGAACCCAAATCCTTTTATATCCCATCCATTGCTCTAACCCCAAAATATATCGGATCGGATTTAATACCAGAGAAATTGCTGGTACAAAATATTGAGGTGATAAAAGACAATTACATAAAATCAGGTCAGATCTCTTCACGTCCCGGGTTAAACAAGGTCATTGGTTATGAGTATGGTTTCTTCCTTTATGCATTGTCAAAATACCATGATCCTTTGGCTGATCAGGTTTTCAAGGATGCAATGTCAGTGGTCGATGAATCGGGCGCATGGGTTGAATACTATCAAAACGGAAAACCGATGGGTTGCCGTTACCGGCCATGGGAGAGTGCAATAAACATAGAAGCTGTCATAGAATATGCTTTAAGTAAAGAAAATAAATAAGTTATAACGATCAGACCAATGGCAATTAAAAATTTCAAAATAGATAGGTGGCTCAGTGTTTTACAGCATATTTTACCTGTAAAATTAATAACGTGTGTCAGCTGGTCTGTCATGATTGCCATGATGTTTGCTGTACTGTTCTTTTTCAATTCATGCAAGAAAGCTGCCGTTATTCAGCCGCCAGCTCCCGTTGTGATATTGAAACCTACAATTAACTACCAGAGTATTAAGCTCTCCTCAGGAAATCTGATTCAAATATCTCAGAAAGGTACTTATCAATACGAGTTGGTTACAACCGGTACAGATCCTTACCTCTCTCTGGAACCATTGGCTGCGGTAAATCCTGCCGATTCGGTGGTCCTCACTTTTGAATATCAATGTTCAGTTGATATTGGCGTTATGCAAATTTTCTTTGCCTCCCCGATTACCGAGGCGCGATCTGTTAAAACGGCTACCGTACCTGCTTCTGCCGGGTGGATCAGCTACTCTCTCGATTTAAGCGATCAGATCAAGCAGTTCAATTGGGGAAAAGCAGGTGAGTTTTTACGGCTTGATTTTGGGAATCAATCGGGTGTAACTATCCAAATCCGGAATATTTATTTGCGATCGTTGAATGCGGCAGAGAAAGCAGCGGCCATTGCACGTGCTGAAGCGACCCAAAATGAGTTATTATTCGAATCCAACCTGAAAAAATACCTTTCGACAAGTTATAGTTCCCAGGTTTCGCAGGTGACGGTGGGCCTCTCCTCAGTGAATGTCAAAGGTAATTATACCGGTACAGGGGATTATGCTCTTTGCGAGATTACCCCTAATGACCACCTCACCCAGATCGGTAAATTTGTCAATAAAATTGCGTTAACAACCCCAGCATTCTCGGTTGATATTGACCGGTATGTCATTCGTAATGGTTTTAGATACGACCGGCTTCTGTCTAAATGGATGATCGCAAAAATAGGGGCTACCACCGATGAAATTGTTTCTCATGCCAGATATGCCGGAGAGATTACCCCAATTCAGAATATGGTTTCAAAACGACCTGCAGGCAGAAAAGGATTAGGCGGATATTCCATCAACAGAGGGTTCGGATCGGACCTGGATGATCTGAATATCTCCAGTATTACCGTCAATATTACCCCGACCAGTTTTATGTATACGCAATCACGGGCCAATACCATCGCGCGTACTTATGGTGATAAAACCTACTACTATGATATGGCTCAGGTAGATGTATTAGACCAGACCATGAATGCCGCTTTCACTAGAAATATTGTGGTTGCTGCAATTGTGTTGATTCAAAAGGCTTCACAATGTGCCGATCCTGAAATTGGTCGAATGCTGCAACATCCGGCTTATACTTCCGAGGGGATCTTTACAATGCCCAATATGACCAATGCCGAAAGTGTTAATTGCTATGCGGCAGCGCTTGATTTTCTGGCCAGCCGTTATTGCCGGAGCGATAATACCTATGGAAGAATTCACCACTGGATCATGCACAATGAGGTTGATGCAGGCATCTCCTGGACCAATATGGGAGAAAAGCCAATGATTGTCTATTTGGACACCTATATCAAATCGATGCGCATGTGTTATAACATCGCCCGTAATTATGACTCAAACAGTGAGGTGTTTGGCTCATTCACTCACTCCTGGGCTTCAGCTGTCGGTACAAATTGCTATCCGGCCAAAGAGATGTTGAAAACGTTGGGGGATTATTCACTTGCAGAGGGAGATTTTCAATGGGGATTAGCCTACCATCCTTATCCGGAAGATTTGTTTGAACCCAAGACCTGGAATGACGTCAATGCCACATTTAGTATGAACTCTCCACTGGTGACATTCAAAAATCTGGAGGTGCTGGATAAATGGATCAGGCTACCCGAAAACCTCTATCAGGGGACAATCAAGCGAACGCTTTGGTTATCTGAAAATGGAACTAATTCAAGGAGTTACAGTGATCAGGATTTAAAAGAACAAGCTGCAGGGTTTGCCTATACCTGGAAAAAACTGAAGACGCTTGACGGTATAGATGCTATTCAGTGGCATAACTGGATTGACAACAGGGCTGAAGATGGATTACGGATCGGATTACGCCGCTTTCCTGACGACTCTGTCGATCCGGGTGGGAAAAAACCGGTCTGGTACGTCTATCAGGCAGCTGGTAATACACAGGAGGATGCAGTTTTCGAAATTTATAAATCGGTGATTGGAATACAAAACTGGAGTGAAGTTGTACATTCAGTGACTGTTCAATAAGAATATAATTATGAATAAATCGAATGATATTCAAAATATACAAATGAAGATAAAAAAAGTAATGCTATTTCTTTTTGCAATCCTTGGAATTGCAATCAACGGTCGAAGCCAGGATTTGTCAATACAAAACCAGTTGGTCGAAATGCGCATCAATCCGATAGGAGTGGGTGTGCAGCAACCCCGGTTGTCATGGCAGATCAAAACTTCATTAAATAACATTCAACAAACAGCTTATCAGATAGCTGTGGCTGAATCGGCTGAAAAATTAAACAAGGAAAGCGACCTTACCTGGAATTCCGGGAAAGTGGAAAGCAGCAATTCGGTTTTGATACCCTATCACGGAAAACAACTTTATTCGGGGAAAGCGTACTATTGGAAGGTGAAGGTCTGGACCAACAAAGGGGTAACGCCTTGGAGCAGAAACAACAGCTGGACAATGGCCTTGCTCGATCCCGCCGATTGGAAAGGTTCGTGGATCGGATTGGACAGTTTGACCAATCCTGGTGAACAGCTTAAAGATGTGGTGAATACAAGGCTTTCGGCCAGATACCTGCGTCGGGAATTTGAAATTGGTAAAGAGGTGATTCGCGCAAAACTCTATATTTCAGGTTTGGGATTGTATGAGTGTTACCTGAACGGGAGTAAGGTAGGTATGGATATTTTTGCGCCTACCGCTACCGATTATGACAAACATGTAAATTATAATACCTACGATGTAACCTCCTTGATTAAAAGTGATAAGAATACAATAGGTGTTGTTCTTGGTAACGGTAGGTTTTTCTCCATGCGCATGGCGAACGACAAACGTTTTGGCATTCCTGTCATCCGACATTTTGGATTTCCCAAACTTCTGATGCAACTGGAAGTGGAGTATAAGAATGGCAAGAAAACGACCATTGTAAGCGATAGTCAGTGGAAGCTGACCACGCATGGTCCTATCATTTCCAATAGTGAGTACGATGGCGAGCAGTACAATGCGAATCTTGAACTTCATAGCTGGAATAAAAACGGGTTTAATGACCTGGCCTGGCTGAATGCCAATGTTGTAAAGGCACCGCTGGGAAAATTAACTACACAGAGCAACCCGAATATCGTGACCATGGAGGAGATTAAGCCTGTTTCTGTCAAAGAGGTGAATGGGAAATACATCCTCGATATGGGTATAAATATGGTAGGCTGGCTGGCCGTTAAACTTAACGGAAAGAAAGATCAACCTGTCAGAATGCGTTTTGCAGAAACTTTACAGAAGGATGGCTCACTTTACATGGCCAATCTTCGCGGTGCAGAGGTGACCAATAGTTATACCCCTTCAAAGGATGGTCCGTTTTCATGGTGTCCCACTTTTACTTACCAGGGATTCCGTTTTGTTGAAATTACTGGTGTCACAGGTAAGCCAAAACCTGAAGACTTTGTGGGGAAGGTCAACTATGATGAGATGAAAACCTTTGGGAATTTTGAAACTTCATCCGAAATCCTCAATCAAATTTATAAAAATGCCTGTCGTGGTATTAAAGGGAACTATCGCAGTTTTCCCACCGATTGCCCACAGCGCGATGAGCGGATGCCGTGGTTAGGTGACCGTGCTACAGGATGTCTGGGTGAAAGTTTTATTTTCGATAACAACCTGCTTTATGCGAAGTGGATGCAGGATATCGACGACAGTCAGCGGGAGAATGGAAGTCTTTCGGATGTAGCCCCTAATTACTGGCAGTTTTACAGCGATAATATCACCTGGCCGGCTGCATTTATTTTTGCCACCAATATGGTTTATGAGCAGCGGGGAGATACGCTGCCAATTGTAAAGCATTATGCAGCAATGAAGAAGTGGCTTGGTTATATGAAGAGTGCCTACATGAAGAACTACCTGATGGAAAAGGATACCTATGGTGACTGGTGCATGCCGCCCGAGCGTTTGGACCTGATCCATTCACAGGACCCTAAAAGGAAAACGGATGGAACATTGCTTGCGACAGCCTTTTATTACCGACTCATTAACCTGATGGCCAAATTTGCGACGATTAGCGGCAACTATGGTGACGTAGCTACATATAATCAGCTTGCAGAAAATATAAGGAAGGCTTACAACGAAAAATTCCTGGAATCAGAGAAAGGGCAATACGGGAATAATACGGTCACTGCAAATTTAACTTCTCTGATGCTAGGATTAGTTCCGGAATCCAATCAAAATAAGGTATTTGCAAATATTGTCAGTAAAACGGAAGGGGAATTTAATTCACACGTAGGTGTTGGACTCATTGGTATTCAATTCCTGATGCGCGGACTTACTGAACATGGAAGAGGAGATCTTTCCTATAAAATTGCAACCAATAAAACTTATCCCAGCTGGGGATATATGATTGAAAATAAGGCCACTACTATTTGGGAATTGTGGAACGGGAATACGGCTGATCCTGCAATGAATTCGGGCAACCATACCATGCTTTTAGGCGATTTGCTGACCTGGTACTACGAGAATCTTGCAGGAATAAAAACCGATAAGGAGAAGGTGGGATTCCGGAAAATCATTATGAATCCCATTTTCCCTGAAGGGCTTAACCATGTTAAAGCATCGACCCAAAGTCCTTATGGAAAAATATGCAGTGAGTGGACAAAATCCAATATTGGTTTGAATTGGGAAATAGAGATTCCGGCAAATTCATCAGCCCTGGTATCGGTCCCTGCCGCATCTGTGGCACAGGTTTTTGTTAATGACAAAAAGATAAAAAATTCGGAAGGTGTTGTAATTGTTAGCGACCAGAAGGGAGTCGTATCCTTTCAGGTTAACTCAGGTAAGTATCGGTTTAAAATATTAAAATAGAACGAAATAATTAATTCCACTAAAGCCTTACTCCTAAATGAAGACTACCTTCTTTAAATTTTCGATCTGCTTTTCGATCTGCCTGATGGCACTGATTTCTGTCCGGGCACAGGAGAATCACAATCTTGTTCTTGACGATTTGCGTTGCTGTAATAGGCTAAATCCTTTGGGTGTTGATTCGCCGTTGTTAAGCTGGAAGATCAGGTCCGATGCTGAAGGTGTTTCACAAACAGGGTGGGAAGTGGAGATTGCAACAACAGCCGAGCTTCTGGTTCAGGGTAAGGCCGATGTCTGGAAGTCTGGTAAAGAACGCTCAGCTGAGCAATTTAATATTCCTGTAAATGGGATAAAGTTTTCTGATGCAACCGGTTATTATTGGAGAGTTCGTATCTTGGACAATAAAGGCAGGACAACTTCGTGGAGCAAACCAGCATACTTTTCTACCGGGCTGAAAGATCAGTCCTGGAAGGCAAAATGGATCACTTATGCAAATCCGAAGGATAGTGCTGCCCCCTATTTCAGGAAAGTCTTTAATTTAAGCAAGATAAATGCAATCCCGGTCAGGGCTACTGTTTACCTTTGTGGTTTGGGTTGCAGCGAATTGTATATGAATGGCCGGATGGTCGATTCTACCCGTTTTCTCGATCCTGCCCAAACTAACTATGAGCAATATGCCCTTTACACAGCTCTTGATGTGACACCTCTATTGCAAAAAGGGGATAATTGTCTGGGTGTGATGCTTGGAAAGGGTTGGTTTACTCAGGACACAGGATGGAAAGGAGACTCTTTTAGTTATGGGAATCCAATGCTCAGGGCTCAGATGGAGGTGATATACAGCGATGGAACCCGTACTATTTTAGGTACCGACGAGAGTTGGAGCTGGAAGGGTGGACCTGTGGTAAAATCAAATCTTTACCTGGGCGAAAGTTATGATGCACGCCAGGAGATAAAAGGGTGGTGCGACGCTGGTACTTTATTTCAGGATTGGAAGAAGGCAATACTTGTCAAAGACAACATCCCGCCACGGTTGATTCCTCAGACCATCGAACCGATCCGGACGAAACAGATGCTGAAGGCGGTAAAAATGTGGCAGGATTCAATTGGTAACTGGATTTTCGATTTTGGAGTCAACATCGGTGGCATTCCGCACTTAAAAGTACAACAACCTGTCGGCACTCATCTTGCCATTCGTATTTCGGAGGAGAAAAAAGTTAATGGAAACCTCGACTTTACGACGATGGGTTGGATTCACCATGGAAAAATATTCACCGATGAATATATTTGCAAAGGGGGAGGTGAGGAGCAGTGGTCGCCACGGTTTACCTATCATGGATTCAGGTATGCAGAACTTTCAGGTTTGAAGGGTAAACCCGATTTGTCCACAATGAGTCTGATTGTAGTGCACAGTGATTTAACAAATACCGGTTCTTTTGAATGTGCCGATCCTCAAATCAATAAGTTGCATGAGCTGGCGATGCGTACAGTTCTGAGTAATCTTCATGGTATCCCCACCGATTGCCCTAACCGTGAAAAATGCGGATGGCTGGGTGATTCCCACTCCTATGTAAAGATGGCAAATCTGAACCTGCAAATGGACAATTTCTGGATGAAATATCTGGATGATATCTGTTCGGGAGCTAAACCTTTGGAAAATAAGACCCTTTTTCACGAACGACATAACAGCAAATTTTACTTCACCGAAAAACAATCTGGCATACCCTATATGATTGCACCAGGCAAACGTTTGTGCGGTGTCGCATCTCCTGACTGGGGAACCGCTTTAGTGCAACTCCCTTGGTGGTTGTATGTATATTATGGGAATAAAAATGCTTTGAACGATTTCTATCCAAATATGAAACAATGGACGGACTATGTATCAACGTTAGCAAGTGATACTGCCCGGACAAATAAATATGGTAAAAGGACAAAACATATTATTTATCAAGGACTTGGAGATTGGTGCCCGCCTGAGGGCAATGAGACGATCGATGCTCCGATTGAATTTACCTCTACCGCATATCATTACCTGGATGTTACAATTATGGAGCAGGTTGCCCGTATTCTGGGTAAAAATACAGACGCGAAAATTTTTGCTCTTGAGAAAGGGGAAATTGCGGAGGAAGTGGTGAAGAATCTCTACAATGCTCAGCAAAAGACATTTGGAAGCCAAACCGCTGATGCAATGGCATTGGATTTTGGACTTGTTCCAAGGGGCGATGAAAAAGCAGTTGCAGATGCCATGGTGAGGAACATGAATGAGAAATATCAGGGCTTTATGCATTGCGGAATTTTCGGGATTACCCGTATCGGAAGTATGCTGGCACAGCATGGATATAGTGACGCAGCATGGACAATGTTTACCCGGAAAGGGGAGAACAGCTTTGACCGGATGTGGAGTTCTGCTGATGCCACTTCGCTTTGGGAAATACTACCTATCAATGCAAAAAGTGAACAGGAAAGTTATACTGGTTCTCACAATCACCCAATGCAGGCCGGGTACGATGTTATGTTTTATGAAGATATTGCCGGAATACGCCCTGATGATTCGGGTTATGGATTCAAAGTGATCCGTTTTGATCCTTTGTTTACTTCCAATTTACAATGGGCGAAGGGGAGTATTGAATCACCTTATGGTACGGTTTCAAGCAGCTGGAAAAATGACGAAGGCAAATTGGCCTGGCAGATTAAAATCCCAGCTAACTCAACAGGATTGGTCGCTTTACCCAATGGAAAAATTATCACGGTTAATGGCAAACCGTTGAGTTTTAAAAAATATTCATCTGCAAATAAAAATATTAACAGTACATTTTATCGGTTTCCATCAGGTAATTTTAGTATTCAATCCTTGTAGCAGGTTCTTAAATAATTGATTATGAAAAAAATTGTAATTGTTGTTGGTTTATTTCTCCTACTGCTTTCAGATACATCTTTTGCTCAAACATGGATATGGTATCCGGGAGATTTTGAAATATGGCTGAGTAACCAGGTACAAACCCGACGAAGTGAACGGGATGTATTTATTCCACCGTTTTGGAGGGTGGATGGCCATTATCAATTGGTGAAATTCAGTCGAATAGTGGAACTGGCTGTTGCTGAAGAAATTGCTGTTTATGCTGAAGGGAAATATAATGTCACTTTAGATGGGGCCTATGTACAATCTGATATTCATCATCTAACTATTCCTGCGGGTAAACATGAGATTTCGTTTTTAGTTTATAATCCGAAGAGACTACCATCGTTATTTATAAAAGGAAAAACTCTAATTACCGATAATTCGTGGAGTGTTTCCCCACAAAACAGGAAAATCGTCCTTGCCGATTCCTGGAATTTCGATACACCTGAAGCTTCTCCATCAGGTTATCACCTGGAAGTCAAAGCACAGCAAGCAGTTAAGAAAGAACAATCTCAAGGCTCAATATTAGTCGATTTCGGTAAGGAGACATTTGGATATCCGGTTTTGCATCACCTTTCGGGTAAAGGTCAGATCACACTTTACTATGGCGAATCGCGGGAAGAGGCGCTCTCCATCGATAAATGCGAAACGCTTGACCGGCTCGATTTTAATCAGTCTAACGGTGAGGATATCACCTTGAATCACTCCCGTGCCTTTCGATATATCAATATTCATTACAGTAAGGATATTTCCTTTAACGATGTTTCAATGATGTATGAATATCTGCCTGTTACCTACCGGGGTGCATTTTCATGTTCCGATGAGACCATCAATAAAATTTGGGAAACCGCTGCCTACACCTTACATTTAAGTTGTCGTGAATTCTTCCTTGACGGAATTAAGCGCGACCGTTGGCTGTGGTCAGGAGATGCTTATCAAAGTTACCTGATGAATTATTATCTCTTTTTCGACAATGGGGCTGTAAAGCGGACCACCTGGGCGTTAAGAGGTAAAGAACCGGTTGAAACACATATCAATACAATTCTGGATTACTCTTTTTACTGGTTCATGGGAATATACGATTACTATTTGTATTCGGGTGATAAAGTTTTTTTGCAAAAGATATACCCCCGAATGTTGAGTATGATGGATTTTTGTCTGAACAGGCGAAACGTAAACGGAATGGTTGAAGGGATGGCCGGTGACTGGGTTTTTCTCGATTGGGCTCCAATGTCAAAAAAAGGGGAGCTTAGCGCTGAGCAGCTGTTGTTTTGCCGCAGTCTTGAAACAATGGCATTATGTGCATCAGTCATGCAGGATAATACTAAAGCAGCTGAATACAGTGCGCTTTCATCCAGGCTTAAAAGCCAGATCATGAGTGTTTTTTGGGACGAAAGGCAAAATGCCCTGGTTCATGGACGCGAAAATGGAAAGATCAATAACCAGGTCACCAAATATGCCAACATATTTGCCATGATGTTCGGATATTTGGATGATAAACAAACGGTTAAGGTAAAGGAGAATGTTTTGTTGAATGACAAAATTCAGAAGATTACAACTCCGTATATGCGCTTTTACGAACTGGCTGCCCTATGTTCGATCGGCGAGCATAAATATGTACTGGATGAAATGAAAAATTACTGGGGTGGAATGCTCAGTCTGGGCGCCACCTCATTTTGGGAAGAGTACAATCCTGCCTTAAAAGGGAGTGACCACTATGCCATGTATGGGCGTCCTTTTGGGAAAAGTCTTTGTCATGCCTGGGGAGCCAGCCCGATCTACCTGCTTGGAAAATACTTTCTTGGGGTTAAGCCATTAACTCCAGGGTATAAGACCTATCTGGCAGAACCTGAACTGGGTGGCCTTGAATGGATTCAGGGAAAAGTTCCTACGCCTGAAAACGAAATCGCTGTAAAGATGACCAGAAATAAAATTGTTATTAAGGGCCCTGCCGGGTGCAACGGTAAATTACGGTTTAAAAGTGGCACTAAACCATTCAGCAAAGAGGGAATTATTAATTCTACGGGAGAGAATAGGTACGAACTTGAACTGCTGCCTGACCGGGAATACCTGGTTGACTATAACGCTCTGTAAACAAAACTGAACTTTATAAATATCTAATACAAATTAAGTATGAACCAAAGAACTATTCGTTTTTCCCTGCCTCTTTTAGGAGTATTGTTTTGCTTTTTGACAATTCAATGGATTCCCGAAACTGCTGATCCTGTAAAGGCTGGTTTTCTTAATCCACCTGATGCGTCAAGGCCTGGTGTTTACTGGTATTTTATGGATGGAAATATCAGTCGGGAGGCAATTACTGGCGATCTGGAATCGATGAAAAAGGCTGGCATTGGATATGTACTTTTTCTTGAAGTGAATGTGGGCGTTCCACGCGGTAAGGTCGATTTTCTAAGTGCTGAGTGGCAGGACTTATACCTTCATGCTGTGCGTGAATCTGAACGGCTTGGGATTAAAATTATCCTGGGATCGGGACCGGGATGGGCTGGCAGCGGTGGTCCATGGGTGAAACCTGAACAATCGATGATGCATCTGGTGGCCACTTCAACTCTAACTACTGGTCCATCGGTTTATAATGCCATCCTTCCAAAACCCGAACCTGTAAAACCTTTCTTTGGAGAGAAGAGTCTTACGAAGGAGCTTAAAGAGATACGTGATGGATGGTACCAAGATGTAGCCGTTTTGGCTTATCCTACACCGGCAACCGAACAGAAAATAGCCGATATTAATGAGAAATCGCTCGTTTATCGTGCCCCCTACTCGTCGCAAAAGGAGGTCAAACAGTATCTTCCTACCTTTGCAACCTATACTGATATTCCCGGCTCAGCTGTTGACCAGTCGAAAATTGTCGATCTGACAAAGATGTTAAAACCCGATGGAACACTGAACTGGAATGTGCCTGCCGGGAAATGGTCCATCGTTCGGTTTGGTAAACGCAACAATGGTGCGGTTACCCGGCCTGCTCCAAAACCTGGATTGGGTTTTGAGTGCGATAAGTTTGATACCGTAGCTTTCGATGCCCATTACGATACATTTATAGGGAAACTGCTCAGGAAAGTGGGCCCACGCCAGGCTGGAGCCGATGGCGGCTGGACGATGATTCATATCGATAGCTGGGAGATGGGGTCGCAAAACTGGACCGGTGATTTCCGTGAACAGTTTAAAAAAAGGAGGGGTTATGATCCATTATTGTTCCTTCCTACCTATACGGGGCAGATTGTAGGAAGTGCTGAACTGAGCGAACGTTTCTTGTGGGATGTAAGGCTTACTTCACAGGAACTGGTCATCGAAAATCATGCCGGGCGTTTTAAAGAGCTGGGACGACGCAGCGGATTAACCCTCTCCATCGAACCATATGACATGAACCCAACGGCGGATCTTGACCTGGGAAGTGTCGCTGATGTGCCGATGTGTGAATTCTGGAGCGACAAATTTGGATTTAACTCTTCCTTTAGCTGTATTGAGGCAACCTCCATAGCCCATATTCAGGGAAAACCTGTGGTTGGCGCCGAAGCTTTTACCGCCGAATCCTTTGAAGCCTGGAAGAAGTATCCCGGAAATATGAAGGATCAGAGCGACTGGGCCTTTAGCATTGGAATAAACCGGTTTATCTATCATACTTTTGCCCATAAACCTTATGGCGACGGTTTAAAACCTGGTGTTACGATGGGCCCTTATGGGGTGCATTGGGATCGTGGTCAGACCTGGTGGTCGATGGTTCCGGCTTATCACAAGTATGTTACGAGATGTTCTTATATTCTTGCTCAGGGAAATTCAGTTGCTGATATCCTGTATCTCAATCCTGAAGGTGCTCCTCATGTTTTCAGGGCGCCCAAATCGGCGCTCGAAGGAACAGAGGTATTGCCCGACAAACGGGGTTACGCCTTCGACGGTTGTTCCCCTCTCTTGCTTCGAAATGCCCAGGTACTCAATCATCGGATCGTTTTCCCGGGTGGCGCTTCCTACCGTGTATTGGTTTTGCCCGATGTTGAAACTATGACACCTGAACTCCTTACCAAAATTGCTGCTCTGGTTAAAGCTGGAGCCACTGTCGTTGGTAATCCACCTTCAAAATCACCATCGCTGGTTAATTTTCCAGAATGTGACAAGCAGGTAAAAAAGCTGGTGTCGGAATTATGGGGTAAAAAGCTGATCTCACGGGCAGGCGGTACTCTCGCTACCTCTAAAAATATGGCAGGACAGCTTTCAACCGAACTCTATTCACCTTATGATTCAACAGCAACCCTTCTTCATAAATTAGGTGTTAATCCCGATTTTACAGCCTCCGGTTCCATTCGGTATAACCACCGTTCGTTGCCCAATAGGGAGATCTATTTTATTTCGAACCGCACCGACCATCCAGTTGAAGATATCTGTCTTTTCAGGGATGGTACATTAAATGCTGAATTATGGGACGCAGTCACGGGTGAAGTTCGTCCTCTTGGCAATCTAAAAAAAGGTAAAACAGGTATTTCATTACCCGTAAAGCTGGATGCTTCACAGAGTTATTTTGTAATATTCAATAAATCAGCCAAGTCTCCTAAAACTATGGTCAAAAATGACTTTCCTGATGCGAAAACTGTGTCGACGCTGAATGAGGCCTGGAGTGTCGCTTTCGATCCCACCTGGGGCGGTCCTGCAAAGGTTCAGTTTGATTCACTTTCCGATTGGACAACGCGTCCTGAGGAGGGAATCCGCTACTATTCTGGCATTGCCACCTATTCGAAAACCTTCGACCTGCCCGATTCGTGCAAATCATTGACCACTTCAGCCTGGTTTCTGAATCTGGGTAAAGTGAAAAATATGGCCCGTGTAAAATTTAACGGCAAAGATCTTGGTGTAATCTGGACTACTCCTTTGCAGGTGAATATCTCGCAGGTAGTTAAGAAAAAAGGGAATGTATTGGAGATCGAAGTGGCCAACCTTTGGATCAACAGGCTCATTGGCGATGAGGCTTTGCCTGATGATGGGGTTAAGGATCATCAGTGGCCAGAATGGCTTTTAAACGGAACCCCTCGAACGAGTGGCCGATATACCTTTACTACACATCACTTTTATAAGAAAGGTGATCCGCTTGTTGAGTCAGGTCTGATAGGACCGGTAACTATTCTGGCAAAGTAATTCACACGGAAAGCTCAAGTCATTCATTATGAAAATATTGGATAAGATCTTTAGATTTGCTTTAATTGGCTTAACTCTTCTTTCGTTTGGGTGTACGGGAAGGTTAATGTCAGCTGATGATATAACCATAAAAGCCGATCTGGATTCTGTTTCGATGGGACGTTCCGTTAAAGTTACCGCTCATCTCAAATTAAAATCGGGTGATAAGGTAAATGATTATTTACTGCTTCCCTATGTAAATCAACGTCGGTGGGGCTCACACGAAAGGCCCGACTGCAACGGGAATGTGACCTTTTTACTCCCAATGCCCAATCCCGGCAAGGTTGAAATCCAGGTCATAGCTGTAAAAGCTGATTCAAAATCCTGGATGGGTACTGATAACCGGAATCTCTTACTCGCAGGTAATTATATGCCCGATTCGTCTTTGCGATCAAATGAAATCAGTGTGCTCGTCACCCGAAGAGCGATGCCTGCTGCTCCTCAGGATGGACATTTGTTCTGTGTACAATGGGAATCGTGGTTTATACCCGGTCCCGGATCATGGAGTTCGGCAGAGGCTGTTCCGGTTGTTGGTTTTTATGATTCTTATAACGAGGATGTAATCCGTCAGCATGTTTTATGGTTTATGGATCTAGGTGTTAATTTTATTATGCCCGACTGGTCGAATCATATCTGGAGCAAAAAGCACTGGAACGAGATCGATGGCGGCTCAAGGGCAATTGTTCACGCCACTACCGTTTTTCTTGAAGTTTTGGCCAAAATGAGGGATGAAGGAATTGATGTTCCAAAAGTTGCGATTATGCCGGGAATCAGCAACGGCCCTCCTGCAACGATGATCGCACTCAATGAACAGATGGATTGGATCTACCAGAATTATGTGCTGAATCCACGTTTTAAAGATTTGTTTCAGAGCTTCGACGGTAAGCCATTGATGATTATCCTGGATACGGGAGCACTTGGAAGTAAAGAGGGGACAGCAGCTTCTGCATTCAGGGTTCCGTTTTTTGAACAAACCCTGGCTTTAAAAGAAAAGGAACTGGATGACTTTCGCAAGGCCCAGGGACCCATTGATGATTCCCATTTTACAATCAGATTTATGTCTTCCCAAAATCAGGTGACCGGCCATCATGAGCTGGGTTACTGGTCATGGATGGACGGTCAGCTGGAACCACTGGTGACCTTCTTTAACGGAAAGCCTGAAGCCATCACCGTTACACCTGCATTCTTTGAGCCCCTGGGATGGACTGCTCCAAATTCGATGGGCCGACGTGGAGGTACAACCTACATTGAATCATTTAAATATGCGCTTCAATCAAAACCAAGGGTGATTTTCTTACACCAGTTCAATGAATTTGCCGGACAGTCAGAAGGTCATGGACTCGGTAAAAATCATGATATCTATCTTGATGAACACAGTATAGAACTGAGTGATGATTTTGAACCTGTTTCCCTGACAGCTCCAGGTTCACGCGATAACACCGGCGGCTGGGGGTTTTATTACCTGAATATGACACGTGCACTCATCGATATTTTCCGCAATAAAGATCATAATAGTACACTTATGTCGGCTTTAATCACCGAGGTATCGGATAAATTAATAAAACTGAAATGGTCGGTTGCAGGTAAAATGCCTAAAAGTTACACTGTATCCATTGGAACAAAGGTATTCTATAATAAAATTACCGGAATGGCCTGTGAAATCCCTGTTCAGGAATTGTCGAAGGGGATGCAAACCATCACCATTACCGCTAACGAAGTGCAAACCTTTTATCCCCTTTCAAAAACAGCATTTGATGATATGACAGAAAAGCCCTTACCGGTATCTGTAAATCTGAATTTTTCACTTGATTCTTTTAAGCGCTAAATATTTATAAAACTATGAGACAGATTTTAAAAATTCGACTTTTATCCATTGCGATTATTTTAATGTTTGCGCTGGTTGGTCATGCTCAAATCCGCAATGTCAGCAGTAATCAGTGGACTGCAACTGACGGTCTTGGCCGCAGGTTACCCGGAGAGGCTGAAGCAGGAGCTCCTAAAAAGGACAAGTTGGTTGCGATCTTCTATTGGACATGGCATCAGGGGAATGATGATACGACCTATCATGTGAAAAATATCACCGAAATTGTCCGGAAATATCCTGAGGCGATGAAGGATTATCATCATCCGGCATGGGGAACCAAACAACCTGGATTTTTCTTCTGGGAACAACCCCTATTGGGATATTACAAGACAACCGATACCTGGGTTTTGCGCAAACATGCTGAAATGTTGGCCGATGCTGGTATTGATGCCGTCTTTTTCGACTGTACCAACGGAACAATCACCTGGCAGGATTCATATGAAGCATTGTTAAAAACGTGGGATCAGGCTCAAAAAGATGGGGTAAAAGTTCCAAAGATTGCCTCTATGCTCCCTTTTGGTCCATCAGCAAATGCCTTGGTTTCGTTAAGGCAACTTTATCATGATCTCTACCAACCAGGCCGTTATAAAAATCTATGGTTCTTCTGGAAAGGAAAACCTTGTATCATGGGGTATCCTGACAAACTTACCGATTCGGCAGAAGACAGGGCAATAGCAGAATTTTTCACCTTCCGCCCGGGTCAGCCTGACTACGTGAATGGACCAAGACGTAACGACCAGTGGGGTTGGCTTGAAAATTATCCACAACATGGATATGTAAAGGGAGAAAATGGCAAATTCGAACAGGTGACTGTGGGTGTAGCACAAAATGCGTGCCCCGCAACAAAGGGACATTGCAGTGCTTTTAACCTGCCCGGTTCTTTCGGACGGAGCTTTAGTCAGAGAAACGGTTTTGACCCAAGGCCCGATGGCTATCTGTATGGATGGAATTTTCAGGAACAATGGGACCGTGCGTTTGAAGTGGATCCTGAGCTGGTATTTGTTACGGGTTGGAATGAATATATCGCTGGCCAATGGTTGCCAAAAGATAGCTGGACAGGCGATCCGTTCTCATTCGTGGATCAGTTCGACTGGAATCATAGTCGTGATATTGAGCCTAATAAAGGTTGGGGTGACAAAGGGGATTCTTATTATATGCAGCTGATCTCCAACGTCAGAAAATTCAAAGGGATGGAAGCTCCTGATAAAGCATCAGCCCCAAAATCTATAAAAATCGGTAAAGCTGACCAATGGGCGGATGTTTTGCCCGACTATAACCATTATAAAGGTAATACCACACACCGCGACCACCGTGGACGTTATGATCAATATTATAAAAACAGTACAGGACGTAACGATATCATCGGGGCAAAGGTGGCACGTGATGGTGAGAAAATTTATTTCTATGCAGAAACTGCAGAAAAACTCACCTCCTCAACAGATCGTAACTGGATGATGCTGTTTATTGATATCGATCGCAATAAATCAACCGGATGGAATGGATATGATTTTATAGTGAACCGTGTAAGCCCCAAAGGAAATAAAGCAATTGTCGAGAAAAATGTTGCTGGCCGATGGGAATGGGAAGCGGTGGCTCAGACCAAATTCGCCGTCAGCAACAATAAACTTGAACTTGAACTAAAACGTGAAATTTTGAATCTGGCTGGTAAAGATATCGATATCGAGTTTAAATGGAACGACAATATGCAGGAAAACGGGAATATCATGGATTTCTATGTGAATGGTGATTCTGCACCGGGAGGCAGATTTAATTTTGTCTATTCTGAACAATAATTTATACATATAGCAATCATCAAATCATCAGTTTATGAAACAAGCATTTAAACTCACCATCTGGCTCGTTGTTGCCTTTTTAACTGCATCATGCATGACAGATAAGGCTAGAGTGTCTCACGAGGCGCTCCAGAGCGGCTTTATTACCCCGCCGGATACCATGCAGACCAGTGTCTACTGGTACTGGATCTCCGATAATATTTCTAAGGAGGGTGTGATAAAAGATCTTCACTCAATGAAAACAGCAGGCATTAACCGTGCTTTCATTGGTAATATCGGTTTAAGTGATGTCCCTTATGGGAAAGTCAAAATGCTTACGGAGGAGTGGTGGGATATTCTGCATGCAGCTCTTAAAACAGCCACTGAACTTAATATTGAAATTGGAATCTTTAACTCACCGGGATGGAGCCAATCTGGTGGTCCCTGGATCAAACCGGGCGAGGCTATGCGATACCTCACCGCATCTGAACTTCGGGTTAAAGGTCCGCGGAAATTGGTTCAACAACTTCAAAGGCCAATCGATATTTTTCAGGATGTGAAGGTGATCGCCTGGCCTGCTCCAAAAGATGACCAACTCTTTATTAATACTCAAAACGGAACGATCACCTCTGTTCCGAAAGTTGCTGATTTGTCTGCGTTAACTGATGGAAATAAAAAAACAGGTATCGATTTTCCTAAAGGAGATGAATTTACGATCAACTTTGAAACCAAAAATCCTTTCACCGCGCGCAGTCTTTCGATTCGTCCTACAGAACATCGTATGCTTGTTATGGCGCAATTGCTGGTCAAAGATGCTAACGGCTCCTACCGGACCCTTACCGAATTTCAAATTAACCGTTCCAATCCTGCCCTCAATGTTGGTTTTGATCCTTATGCCCCGGTTGTGGTCTCTTTCCCGGCAACCACTGCAACAAATTTTCGTCTGGTGATTAAAAATATGAAGCAGGGTAGTGGACTTGCAGAAGTGGTCCTGGCTGCCTCCCCACGCGTGGAACGGTTCAGTGAAAAGACATTGGCTAAAATGCATCCCACTCCGCTCCCTTACTGGCATGAATATCAGTGGGTAAAACAACCTGAGGCGGATGACAAAGCTACTGTGATTGACGCTTCCAGGGTTGTTGATATCACAAAAAACCTTGCCGCAGACGGCACAATTACATGGGATGTACCTGAAGGAGATTGGGTGATCCTTCGCACCGGAATGACACCAACCGGGACAGTAAACGGTCCTGCTTCCCCAGAAGCTACTGGTTATGAGGCTGATAAAATGAGCAAGAAACATATCGAAAAACATTTTTATGGCCATATGGGTGAGATTCTGAAACGAATACCCGAAGCCGACAGAAAGTGCTTCAAGGTAGTCGTTCAGGATAGCTACGAAACAGGAGGCCAGAATTTTACGGATGATTTTTTGACTGAGTTCAAACTGAAATACGGATACGATCCGATTCCATACCTGCCGGTTTATCAGGGAATGGTGGTCAATAGCGAACTGGAATCCGACCGTTTCCTCTGGGATATGCGCCGCATGGTGGCTGACAAGGTGGCCTACGATTATGTGGGCGGATTAAGGGATATCAGTCATAAATATGGCTTAAGGACATGGCTTGAGAATTATGGCCATTGGGGTTTTCCGGGCGAATTCCTGATGTACGGCGGTCAATCTGACGAAATTGGGGGTGAGTTCTGGAGTGAAGGTGAACTTGGAAACATCGAAAACCGCGCTGCAACCTCTTGTGGTCATATCTACGGAAAAACAAAAATCTCTGCCGAATCCAATACCTGCGGCGGGCGTGCTTTCAGCCGTTACCCCGCTACCATCAAACAACGTGGTGACCGGTTTTTTGCTGAAGGAATCAATAATACGTTGTTGCATGTCTATATTACCCAACCCTACGAGGATAAAAATCCGGGGATGAATGCCGGGTTTGGAAATGAATTCAACCGAAAAAATACCTGGTTCTCACAGATAGATGTTTATACCCAATATCTGAAAAGAACCAATTTCATGCTCCAGCAAGGACTTAATGTAGCTGATGTCGCCTATTTTATTGGGGAAGACGCTCCCAAGATGACCGGAATTGCCGATCCTGCTCTGCCGGTAGGGTATCAGTTCGATTACATGAATGCAGAGGTGATTGAAAAATACATGTCAGTCAAAGACGGTCTGATTACTTTACCTCATGGTACCCAGTACCGGATTTTAGTTCTTCCAAAACTCGAAACCATGCGTCCTGAACTGCTGGCCAAAATCAAACAACTGGTTTATGATGGTGCTGTTATCCTGGGACCGGCTCCCCAGCGTTCGCCCAGTTTGCAGAACCAGCCAGCTGCCGATAAACAGGTAAAATTGATCGCTTCTGAAATCTGGGGAGATGTGGATGGCGTAAATGTAAAATCACGCAAATGTGGCAAAGGAATGGTCTTTAACGGATTGACCATGGATGAGGCATTTGCACTCATTAAGTGTGTCCCCGATTGTAAATTGCCCGGAAACCTTTCGATTCATTTCGGACATCGGACCTTAGGTAATGGGGAAGCCTATTTTATTTCGAATCAGACGGCGGAAATTCAGATGGTTACACCTGAATTTAGGGTGAAAGGTTTACAGCCGGAACTTTGGGAAGCAACCACAGGTTCCATTCGGAAATTATCAGCTTTTATTCAAAAAGATAACATTACCGCAGTTCCATTGAAACTTGAACCCTATGAGAGCGTTTTTGTGGTCTTCCGCAAATCCATCGGTAAAGCTTCGGCCAGTGGTATTGAATCAAATTATCCTACTGCGCTTTTGATGGCTGATATTAAAGGACCGTGGACCGTTAATTTTGATCCATCACAGAGAGGTCCGCAAGAACCGGTAATTTACGAGAAGTTGCAGGATTGGACAGCCTCTCAGGATGATCGGATTAAATACTATTCAGGCACAGCTTTTTACCAAAGCAAATTCAATCTGACCAAATTGATCCCGGGCGAAAAGGTAATCATCAATTTAGGTGATGTTACTGCAATGGCAAAGGTCACCATCAATGGAACCTATGGCGGTGGTGTTTGGACGGCGCCTTATACCCTCGACGTAACAAATCTGGTGAAAGTTGGTGAGAACGATATAAAGATTGAGGTGGTTAATACCTGGGTAAACAGATTGATCGGCGATAGCAAACAACCAGTAGGACAACGGTTGACCTGGTGCCCGATAAATCCGTACACTCCGGCTAATACATTGCAGGCTTCAGGTTTGATCGGTCCTGTCAAAATTCTAAGTGTGAAATACTAAAATTTATACGCGAGGGAATCTCATTTAACCTTTTAAAAAATGATATACAAATGAAAATGAATAGATTATTAATTCAGAATATTCCCCTTCTGATTCTTGCTGTTTCACAGTTGTTTCTATCTCAAACGGTATGTGGTATCGAAAAGGGAAATAAAGGTAATTCGACAGCTTCGGAAATGGTACGTGTCCAATCAGCTGATTCAACTGCTGCAGAAAATTATTACCGGGATCTCTTTGCGGATACCTGGGTTGCATCGGATGCCCTCGGCAGAAAAATGCCTGCTTTTAACGAGGTAGGTCCGGTTAAAACCGGTAAAAGACGTTTTGTGAGCATATTTTACATCACATGGCATACACAGGATCATTATACGAATTTCAAAGCTCCCTATTCTGCCGATGTTTCTAAAATTTACAAGGAAGATCCTACTGCCCGTCTCGATGCAAATCACCCACTTTGGAAAGAGAGCTCATTCCATTGGGGCGAACCCGAAATGGGTTATTTCCTGAGTCAGGATGAGTATGTGATCCGTAAGGATATGTCGATGCTTGCTGACGCAGGGGTCGACGTGCTGATTATGGATGTCACCAATGCTGTCAGGTATTGGGATGAGTGGGAGGTCCTTTTCAAAACCATGCAGAAGATGAAAGCCGAAGGGAATAAGGTGCCTAAATTCTGTTTCTGGGCATTTAATGGACCCGTAGTTACAGTAGTACAGGATCTTTATGATAAGATTTACAAAACTAAAAAGTTTACTGATCTTTGGTTTTACTGGGATGGAAAGCCATTGATGCTCTATAATGGCACCCCTAAGTTTGATGCCAATGGCCAGGATGTCAAACAGCCAAATCCACATTATGATGCTGCTGCAAAAACAGACGTAAATAATCCCCATTATGGAGATCCGGATTATGCCGAGGAATTTTATAAGGATTATACCAAAGAGGTGAAGAACTTTTTTACCAAGCGCACCATGTGGTGGGGCTACAATGAATGGGCAGGAAAACGTTTTGTGGGTACCGAAGATAATTGGAGTTTTGGATATGACCTGGGTAATAAAAAAGTGAAGGCGATGAATCCGGATGACCTGGTATCCCGACATAACGGGATAAAGGAGGAGGCTGCAGTAACTCCGGCGCAACATCCATCAAGCCTTGTTGGGAAGTCATGGCGCCGCGAAACCGATGAGCCTCAGCTCAACCAATACGACCTTCCTGATTCCGCTTACGTGCCATGGCTGGGAAAAACAGTGAAAAACCCTGAAGGGTACGGCATCTATTTCCAGGACCGGTGGAACGAAGCGCTGAAAAGTGATCCTGAGATGCTCTACATCAACGACTGGAATGAATGGACTGCCGGAAAATATCAGCAGAAGGATTTTGCTTTTATGCGCCGTAAGAGCCCTTTCTTTTTTGTGGATCAGTACAACTCTGAGTTTAACCGTTGCGTCCAACCGATGAAAGATGGTTATACCGATAACTATTATATGCAGATGACTCAGAATATCAGACGATACAAAGGGATCAGACCAATTCCTGAACAACAGGGGTTCCAAACCGTAAAAATTGATGGTCAGTTTGCCGATTGGAAAACTGTGACCAATGAATTTCGCGATACCAAAGGGGATGTCCTTCACCGCGACCACAACGGGTATGGCGGATTACATTACAAGAATGAATCGGGAAGAAATGACATCATCACCAGCAAGGTGGCTGTCGACCAACAGAACATCAGCTTTTATGCAGAAGCTGCCGATAAACTCACCACATGTACCGGCAGCAATTGGATGTTACTTCTGATTGATTCCGACCATAATCCCGCGACCGGCTGGTTTGGCTATGATTTTATCATCAATAAAAGTGTGAAAGACGAAAACAACACCACCTTAATGCGTTATGATGGCTCACATCCCGAAAAACCATGGGTTAGAGTCACTGATTTGAAGTTCTATTATAACGGGACTGAACTGGAGGTGAAAGTGCCACGAAAATTTCTTGGGCTCACGGGCGACAAATTTACATTCGACTTTAAATGGAGCGATAATGCTTCTGACCTGAAAGATCCTATCTCGTTATGCACTGATGGTGACACGGCGCCAAACCGACGATTCAACTACCGGTATATCTGGAAAAAATAAATCAACACTATAACAGGTAAGCATTATCTCTTTCGCAAAAAATAATGTCAATGAAACGACAACTGATCTTCTTCTTTTTTGTCCTCTTTTATTATACTTCAGAAGGACAGTCACTTGCAGGAACCGATGACCTTGGAAGAACGCTCCCCCTGAACAACAGCGTTGGAAATCTAAAAGCCAACAGGCAGGTGGCCATCTTTTATTTTTTATGGCAGGGAGATCAAACCGCTGAAAATTACTGGGATCTTAGCGAGATTGTGGCTAATCATCCCGAGGTACTCGAAGATTACGATAATAAGTTTTGGGGCACGCCAGTTTATCAACCCGGAGGCAGGGTAGGGATGTATTTCTGGGGTAAACCGATTTATGGCTATTACCGTGGAGACGATTACTGGGTACACCTGAGGAGCATCCAGCTGCTGACCGATGCCAATGTTGATCTTCTTGTGATTGATGCCACCAATACACTTGTTTATCCGAAACAGGCCAATGAACTAATGAAGGCAATGGATGCAGTGAGGGCGCAGGGAAAAAAACCTCCGCGTATTGTTTTCTATACCAATACCTCCCCGGCAGTTTCGTTTCAGCGGGTCTATGACAATTTTTACAAACCTGGCGCCCCTTATTATCACCCCGATTGCTGGTTTTACCTCGATGGAAAACCTTTGATCATTGGAATTTCGAAGGTGGCAGCAGGACAGGATTACCAATCATTTTTCACGTTCCGCGAGTCCCAATGGCCCAATGAGCCTCATAAAGTGAATGGGTGGCCCTGGATCGAATTTACCCGTCCTCAATATGTCTATAAGAATGAAAAGGGTGAAAGGGAAATTGTGAATGTCTCTGTCTGTCAGCACCCCAATCCAACGGTTGGGATGGGTGGTTCTGCCTTTTATGGAAATATGGAAAACTGGGGCCGTAGCTATCGAAATGGTTCTCACGGTAATCCTGCAACAGATATCGCCTATGGCTACAATTTTCAGGAACAATGGGATTTTGCCCTGAAACAGGAAGTTCCGTTCATTTACATCACCGGATGGAACGAATGGGTAGCCGGACGGTGGGACAGCAAGGATGGTAATCCGGAGCATTCCTGGTTTTGTGATCAGGCTTCTCCTGAATACAGCCGCGATGCAGAACCAACACTCACCGCAGGTTTAAAAGATAATTACTATATGCAGATGGTTGGAAATATCCGCAAATACAAAGGGATGGAACCCAATCCACCTGCCGGACCCGAAAAATCAATTCAAAAATTGGATGACTGGAATGATGTATCACCCGTTTATACCGACTATACAGGCGATACTCAGCCACGAAACCACCCCAGTGCAGTTTCAAAACCTGCGATTACTTATACGAATACGACTGGTCGGAATGATTTTCATCTGTTAAAAGTGGCGCGCGATCGTAAAAATATCTGGTTCTATGCTGAAACGACCGGAACTATTACCGAAAATTCAGGGAGTAACTGGATGCGGCTGCTTCTCGATATGGACAGAAATGCAAAAACGGGGTGGCATGGATACGACTACCAGGTAATCGGCGGTAATAAACTTCAAAAATATGTCAATGGAAAATGGATTGATATTCAAAATGTTAATTATACGGTTGCAGGAAATAAACTGATGATCACTATTCCCTTAAAGCAACTTAACGGAGCAGGTCACAAGCTCGATTTTGAATTTAAATGGTCCGATAACATGCAAAATGAAAATGATCCGCTCGACTGGTATCTCAATGGTGATGTTGCCCCCGGAGGACGTTATAATTATATCTACTTTCAATAAATCTAATAAGAATGAAAATTTTAAACCGAAAATTATTGGGAATCTTGCTTTTGTGGGTTACAGGAACATCATTTGCCCAACTCCCGCCGATATTCGTAAGAGACGGAATCAGCGGACGATCAACCGCTTTGACGCGCACGTTCCTTTCCCCGACCCGCATCGTCTCGATCTACAATAATCTCTCCGGCAAACAGGTGATGAATGCAGAGAATATCCTGAAACCTGGTATTGGTCAGGCGGACCTTAATCAGGGTATCTACCTGACCATGATAAGTGATGCTGCATCAAAACCTGGTATTATTCTTGATTTTGGAAGAGAAATCCAGGGGGGGATTGAGTTGGTAACAACCATTAGTAATAATAACCCCGCTGCAAAGGTCCGTATTCGGCTGGGTGAATCGGTGAGCGAAACCATGAGCAATGTTTCAAAGGATGGGGCAACCAACGACCATGCGATGCGTGATTTTGTGGTGGAATTGCCCTGGCTTGGACGTCTCGAGATTGGCAATTCAGGCTTTAGGTTTGCCAATATTCAATTGGTTGATCCTAATAGTAAACTGGAGCTTAAAGAGGTGAGCGCCATATTTACCTACCGTAATATCCCTTACCTGGGTTCATTCAGTTGTAATGATGAACGGCTTAATAAGATCTGGATGACTGGTGCTTATACCGTTCATCTGAATATGCAGGATTACTTGTGGGACGGTATTAAACGCGACAGGCTGGTTTGGATCGGCGATATGCACCCCGAGGTGATGACCATCAATTCGGTGTTTGGTAACAACGAAATTGTTCCGAAAAGTCTTGATCATGTACGCGATATAACGGACCTTCCCAACTGGATGAATGGCATCAGCTCTTATTCGATGTGGTGGATTCTGATTCATCGTGATTGGTATCATTATCAGGGAAATCTGGAATACCTCAAACAACAGAAGGTTTACCTCCGGGCATTGCTGCGGCAACTCTCCACGAAAATTGATCCGGACGGAAAAGAAATCCTTGATGGCTCACGTTTCCTTGACTGGCCCTCGAATGATAATAAACCTGCTATCCATGCCGGTTTGCAATCGTTAATGGTCATGACTTTTCAGGCAGGAATCGAACTTTGCTCGATTTTAGGTGATCCTGAGACAGCAAAATTATGCAGCGTCAGTGTAGAGAAACTCAAAAAGCATGTTCCCGGGATGGCCGGATCAAAACAGGCTGCAGCGCTTCTTTCCCTGGCCGGATTGGTAACGCCGGGAAATGCCAATACTGAAATCCTGGCACGTGACGAAACACATAAAATGTCAACTTTTTACGGCTATTATATGCTCCGGGCCAGGGCAAAAGCGGGTGATTATCAGGGCGCCATCGACAATATCCGGCAGTATTGGGGCGGAATGCTCGATCTTGGCGCAACCACATTCTGGGAAGATTTTGATATCGACTGGTTAAAAAACGGCGCCAGGATTGACGAACTTGTTCCCGAAGGAAAAACTGACGTTCATTTAACTTACGGTGGGTATTGCTATAAAAGTTTGCGCCACAGCTTTTGTCATGGCTGGGCATCTGGTCCAACTTCATGGCTGTCCGAAAATGTCCTCGGTGTTAAGGTGGTGGAACCGGGATGTAAAGTGCTCAGCATTGAGCCCCATCTGGGCGATTTGCTTTGGGTGAAAGGGACCTTTCCAACTCCGTTTGGAGTAGTGAAAATTGAACACAAAAAATTG
Source organism: Prolixibacteraceae bacterium (assembly GCA_963677935.2). Classification (GTDB taxonomy): domain Bacteria; phylum Bacteroidota; class Bacteroidia; order Bacteroidales; family Prolixibacteraceae; genus JAAFHB01. The sequence continues at coordinate 599,228 of CAXXEH010000003.1, forward strand.
GCCGATGGAACGGTAAAAACTGCCGTTGACGCCCCTAAAGGAGTTAAGATATTGACAAGATGATGAAATGAATATTTTAAGACTAAATCGGTTTTTTCAAATGGAATCTGTTGACCCGGATGCTGTGGAAACCATCCGTTTGAAGTATGCTGAAATATTGAATTCGTTTGATTTTGGGACAAGGCTTGAACCTGGAGGAATTTATTTTAAGAGGAAACTCAGTTCTAAAAGTGCATCCAGGAGCAGAGTGGAACCATGGAAAGTATTTCAGGAAGGTGATGTATCCATTTTTGTAAAAGATAATAAATTGAATATCAATTGGTCCGTGAAGCTGGATATGCTGTATTTTCTTTCGTGTCTGATAGGTATTGCTTTTGGATTTACGGTTAGTCTGTATTTCGATTTTACATTGCTTCTGTCAATTATTTCAGGATTAGCCGGAGCAATAGTTCTGGTCGTCATTGGCGTAATTGCTGTCATGGTTAAGATCGATGAAGTAAATGAAGCTTATCTGGAAGGGTTATTAAAAAGTAAGCAATCCACATGATGCGATTATTTATTTTTAACCTGGTTGGGATACTCCTGAAGAGTTTTTAAAAATGAATAAGCATGATTTTATGAATCGAATATTGAGCCTGCTTAGATTTTATTGCCACTAAGGCGCTAATTGTCAATTCGTCAGATGACGGACGTCAAGAGTATATTGCTGGAATTTTCCCGATATGTCTGATAAAAAAGAACTCCTGATTCTTTTTATCGTTTATTTTTTTTCGAAACTTTGTGTTTTTAATCGTTGTTTATGAGAAATATACTCTGTTTTCTACTAGTATTGATTTGCCTGTTTCATGGAAGCTTGCCTGCCCAAAATCCGATTTGTCCCTCAGGGGTATATATTGCCGATCCTACAGCCCGCGTCTGGGCAGATGGGAAATTATATGTTTACGGATCGCGCGATGAAGTTCCGAACCGTTATTGCTCATGGCGATATGATGTTTTGTCTTCAATGGATTTACAATCCTGGCAGTTAACTCCAAATAGTTTTGTCTCAAAAGGGAAGGGCGATGCCATTTCTTACAGCGATGATCTGCTCTATGCTCCAGATTGCATGTATAAGGATGGCAAATATTATCTCTACTATTGCCTCGCCAACAATACCCAAACCGAAGGTGTTGCAGTGTCGGATGGTCCGGCAGGACCATTCCATAACGGTCAGAACATCAATCTGGGCGAGCACCGTCAGATCGATCCCGCTGTATTTGTGGATGACGATGGCCAGGGTTATTATATCTGGGGGCAGTTCAGCGCCAAGATGGCCAAACTGAAACCCAACATGACTGAAGTTGACCTATCGACGGTCAAAAACAATGTCATCACCGAAAAGGAACACTTCTTTCACGAAGGGGTCTATATGGTTAAGCGAAAAGGGATCTATTACCTTGTTTATGCCCACATGGGACGCGGCGGAATGCCAACCTGTATTGGCTATTCAATGTCTGCATCACCCATGGGCCCTTACAAATATGGTGGTGTCATTGTCGACAACGATCATTGTGATCCGGGAAACTGGAACAATCATGGTTCGCTCGTCGAATTCAAAAATCAGTGGTATGTTTTTTATCACCGGGCAACCCACGCATGCAACACCATGCGGAAAGCTTGTGTCGAACCGATCACTTTTAATGAGAATGGTACAATTAATGAAACTGAGATGACCTCACAGGGGGCAGGAAAGCCTCTCAATCCTTCAGCGGAGATTCAGGCTGAACGTACATGCCTGATGTATGGAAATGTCCGGATTCAGGCATTTACCTCCAACGAGGAGGAGTTAGGTAAGATTCAGAATGGCGATAAAGCGGCCTATAAATATCTCAACTTTACCGAAAGTATGAAGCGGTTTACAGTCAGGGTGGCTCCGGGGGCTAAACCTGGCAAGATCGACATTGCTCTCGACAACATTTGGGGACCTTCGATAGGTAAAATTGACGTACCCGGTAGTGGCGATTTAAAATCATGGCAAACCATCAGCTGCAAAATTTCACCCGTTTCAGGTACGAGGGCTGTCTGGCTGCGGTTTACTGGTGAAGGTGACGATATCTTCCATGTGGATAGTTTTCACTTCGAAAAGTAATGAATATCACTCCCTTTGATTTTGCCTCATTTGACGGACCTGAACATTCAATCGAATCTCATTTAAAAGAGAATGAGTTGGTTGGTTTCTCGTGGTCGATGCTCGATTTTGATGGCAAAACCTCTGAAGAGCAAAATCCGGTTCATCAGTACAATCGGGCAGGCGCCTGGACAGTTATCCTGACGGTCGAAGGTCCGGCAGGCAAATCGGCTCGGTCAAAAGTCTGGGATATCGTAACGCAATAATTTTTTTTAATTACAATATTTAATATAAAGATAGTTTTAAGCTCTCGATTCTTGTTTTTTGATTTTAATTCTGTATTCAATATATTTCGGGGAAATGGCAAATAGTATTAAAAGATTCTTCGCTAAACTTCGTTTCGCTCAGAATGACAATTATTTAGATAATATGGGTCAGGGGGTTGGAAGTGGCTCCACCACTTCCAACCCCCTGACCCTCACCTATGGCATAACTCTTTGTCATTCTGAGCGTAGCGAAGAATCTTTGATTTTTTTAAGCCCAATATTTTTCAACATTATCTTAAAGTGAATCCAATGCATATTAAACGTACAATGATTTAATGGGGATAATTGGTTTTTGTACTTTTTATCATCCGGTTTTGGTAAATGCCCAGCGCGATGTTTTTTCTCCCGGAATTTTTTCGTCTGCCCAAATTGAGGGTGTAATCGGGCAAAAGATGAAAAATTGTGTGGTTAACGGAGTAATGGATAAAAATTATTCGCTCTATTCAATCCCATTCAAAAACAAGCTGGACAATGGAGGTGGTTTTACTGGGGAATTCTGGGGAAAATGGTTCACATCTGCTGCTCTGGCTTATGCATGGCAACCTTCAGCCAATTATCGATCCATTCTGGATCATGCTGTATCAGAATTGCTTAAGGGACAGGAATCCGACGGACGTCTCAGCAGCTATTCAAGAGAAAATGATTTTGGTTACTGGGATATCTGGGGCAGAAAATATGCCCTTTTGGGACTGATTGCACACTACGATCAGACGGGCGATAAGGAGTCGTTAAAGGCCGCCTGTCGTGCTACCGATGCCCTGATTGATATTGCCGGTCCGGGGAAGAAAAAGCTGACCGAAACCGGGCTTCAGATCATCGGATCATTGTCGTCCTGCTCGGTACTTGAACCGGTAGTTTTAGTTTACGAGCGCTCTGGCGAAAAAAAATACCTTGATTTTGCAAAGTATCTTGTAAAATTGTGGAGCGAATCGAATAGTTACAATCCCAAAGGTCTACGCCTGATCGAAGATGCCCTCGCAAGTGTTGACCCAATTCTCATTGCCGCTCCAAAAGGATACGAAATGATGTCGTGTTACGAAGGTTTGTGCGAGTTATACCGTATCACCGGAGAGCAACGTCTGTTGGATGCAGTCGTTAATTTTGGTAAAAGCGTCCTCAAAAAAGAGATTATGATTGTTGGTTCCGGGTCGAGTGGCGAATTGTGGTGCGATGGCGCCAACCGTCAGACCGAAATGCTCGAGCAACCCATGGAAACCTGTGTTACCGTGACATGGATGAAGCTATGTTATCAGTTATTGCGGCTGACCGATGATCCTGTTTGGGCCGACCAGATGGAAGTCTCGCTTTACAATGCCCTTTTTGGGGCGATGGCCGACGAAGGTAAATGGTGGGCCTATTTTTCGCCCCTTACCGGAGAAAGGATGCCTTCCCCAATGCAGGTGCCGGTTTGCGAGTCGAGTTGCTGCGTTGCCAATGGTCCAAGAGGAATGCTGATTACTCCGGGGTGGTCAGTCATGAGGGGGAAATCGGGACCTGTAATTAATATTTACAATCAGGGAATCTGGACCCAGAAACTTGGGAGTGGAACAGCAATCAAACTGGCACAGGAAACTGATTATCCGGTGAATAAGGAGATCATGATTCGTGTGGATTTGCCACAGCAAGAACGTTTTACCATCACCCTTCGGATACCATCCTGGAGCAGGAATACGACGCTTATGGTTAATGAAGAGGTAATCAAATGTACACCTGGTTCTTATGCCCGGATTGAACGGAGCTGGAAAAAAGGGGATCAGATCCGGTTGGAATTGGATCTTCGCGGCCGGATTATCAAGGCGCCCGGAAGTGTCAACGATCTGGCTGTAATGAGGGGCCCCATTGTTCTGGCACTCGATAACCGCATGGTAAAAAATGAAAATTATAACCTGTGGCTACTTCCACAGGATACAAAATGGGAGAATAAAGCGGAGCTGGGCGGATTGAAATATGTTTTGCCAGCGCCAACCCGAACTGCAAACTCCCCGGATCAATATATCGATTTAGTTCCGGCTGCGTCAAAACCTGCAGAGGTATGGATGGCATTCGAGGTCCCTTTCCTTTACCGGTATACCCACTTCTTCGATCACAAACAGATCAACCTGGTTATGTGTGATTATGCATCAGCCGGGAACCAATACAGTTCGAAAAATCTTTTCCGGGTTTGGCTTCCACAGCCACTATTTATGAATGACATTTTCCCTGAAAATACCTGGCGGATTCTTTACCGCGAGGGGACCACACGACCAGAAATACCTCAAAAAAAGTAATTATGAATAAATGTGCTGCAATTTTGATCTTCATTTTTACCCGCATCCTGGTTCAGGCTGCTGAGGTAGATCACCTTCGTTGTGAATATCTGGTCAATCCCATCGGCGTTGATGCGATTTCACCCCGTTTAAGCTGGCAAATCAGCTCTTCAAAACGGGGAGACTTGCAACGGGCATTCCAGATTATGGTATCCTCCACCTCCGAAAACCTGGCTAACAACAACGGGGACATGTGGAATACCGGAAAAATGGAGTTGGGACAGTCTGTACAGATGGAATACAGAGGTAAAACCTTACATCCAAATTCGAAATATTATTGGAAAGTAAGAGTTTGGGATGTGGATAACAAAGCCACTGAGTGGAGCAGGCCTGCCTCTTGGTCCATGGGACTCCTCTCACGGCTGGATTGGCAAAATGCACAATGGATCGCCTTTAAAGATGGTGCACAATGGAAAAAAGAGTGGAAGCAACACAAAGATAATGAATTGGCAAATCTAAAACCGGTTTCATGGCCCAATACCTCCTGGCCCTGGAAAACGGGTAAAGACAGTACCATTTTTACCCTTTATGAAATGGCTAAACCCAAATATGATCCCTCGCCATTGTTCCGGAAAGAGTTTCAGCTGAATAAAAAAATCAGGTCTGCAAACCTTTTTGTTTGTGGTTTAGGATATTGTGAGGCATATCTGAATGGGAATAAGGTTGGGGATCATGTTCTTGATCCGGCCTGGACAAATTTTGACCAACGCTCAATGTATGTCACCTACGACGTCACCAACCAATTGAATATGGGTGCAAACGCTATTGGAGTAATGCTCGGAAGGGGACAATACAATCCACTTTGTAACGATATCTGGGGTTTGAGTGTCTCCTCATGGATTGACCAACCCAAAGTTATCGCATTGCTGAGTCTTGAATATACTGATGGCACCAAATCATATGTAATTACAGACAACACTTGGAAAACTGCCGGTGGACCTGTAGTTTATGATGATACGCGTCATGGGGAACTCTACGATGCCAGGCTGGAGCAGGAAGGCTGGACATCAGCGTCATTTAAAGATGATGGCTGGAGAGGAGCTTCAGTTGTACATTGGGAGGCAAAGCTGGAATCACAGATGATGCCTCCCGTAAGGTGTTTATCCCCTTTGCCTCCGGTAAAAACCTATCAAAAGGGGAAAGGGATTTCGGTTTACGATATCGGGAAAAATATTTCAGGATGGGCCAGGGTGAAAGTGAGGGGATCTGCAGGTGCAAAGGTATTGGTCGAATATTGTGAAACACCCTCAGACCGGGAACTTATTCCGAACCTTACACCTTCAAGATTCAAATATAACATCAGGGATAAACAATATGCGGCATTTTACGACAAGTGTCTTAATGTTAGGCAACAAAACGGATATATACTCAAAGGTGGCGGTGCAGAGAGTTTCGAGTGTCACTTTTCATACAAAGGTTTCCAGTTTATACGGGTCACTGTCGATGATGGTGTGACGGTTGATCAGGTTTTGGGTGTCCCTGTACATACTGACGTTGAGAAAGCCGGCGATTTTACCTGCTCCAACGCTGTAATCAATCAGACCCAGAAAAATGCGGTGAACAGCCTGCTCAATAACTACCACAGTATTGCCACAGACTGCCCTCACCGGGAAAAACAGGGATGGACTGCTGATAATTATATGGCCGCCAAGGCTGCAATGTATAATTTTAATATGGCAGGTTTCTACGCTAAATGGATCACCGATCTGGCCGGGACGCAAAGTAGTGTGGGCGGTTTGGCTACGGTGGCGCCCGCAACAAATTATGATATGAATGGCTCAACCGTCTGGCCGGCTGCTATTGTTTTTATTCCCTGGGAGGTCCTCGGATTTTATGCCGATACGCTACCCATCAGGAAAAATTATGAGGTCATGCTACGCTTTGCCAAGAGCAGCCTGCTTCGGCAGGTGGAGGGAAAATCGGAAATTATCAGGGATGTGCTTGGCGACTGGATCGCTCCATTGATGACGATCAATGATACCATCCGGAACAATACCATGGCGCCACCCGAAGGATTCACCCTCTATGGAACTGCATCACATTATTTGATTGTGAAGCGATTATCGGAATTTAATCATCTGTTTGGTCGGGATAAAGAGGCCCTTGAAATGGAGGAGTGGGCTAAACGAATAGCCTCAAGCTTTAATAATGAATTTTACGAAACAAATTCGATGACCTATCATGGTGATAAACCTACCAAATACAGGCAATCAGCAAATATTGTTCCGCTCGAATACGGGTTGGTGCCGAAAGAAAATCAGGAGGCTGTTCTGGCAAACCTGGTTCAGGATATTCATGGATGGGGAGACCGGCTCAGCACTGGATTTTTGGGTACCTCGGCTCTGATGGAATACCTTCCTGAGGTAAATCCTGAATTGGCCTTTAAAATTGCAACTCAAAAGAATTATCCGGGTTGGGGGTACATGATTGAGCAGGGAGCCAACTCGATGTGGGAAAGCTGGGATGGATACGATTCCCGCAATCACACCCCGTTTTGTCTGATCAGCGCCTACTTTTACCAATACCTGGCCGGAATACAGATTGACCGGAATGCACCCGGATTTAAGCATTTCATTGTCAATCCTTCAATTGTAGGCGACCTAAGCTTTGTGAATGGCTATCATGATTGCCTCTACGGAAGGATAAAAAGTTCCTGGAAACGGGAGAACGGAAAACTTACCCTGGAGGTCTCTATTCCGGTAAATACTTCCGCTACTATCTACATGACCGCAAAGACGGGATCACAAATCCTGGAGTCTGGACAACCTGCTGCACAGGCCGATGGGGTACAATATTTAGGCGAAGAAAATGGCAAAATCCTACTTGAAGTTGGATCTGGTAATTACACGTTCCAATCCACGCTAAATTGATTTGACAGATATCTTAAATTAAAAAAATTAAGCCTATGAAAAGCAAAGTATGCCAATTAGTCTGTATTGCTTAAGAATGATCAGATTCAGCTTCAGTTATTTAGTTATTCAGGCGGATAGGTGGCTGGGGTGAAATCTCCACTCCTTCCGGGAAATTAATGGCAGTACTGGATCATCTCGGCGAGATCATGTTGTGTGATCAGGATATTTCGATACGTTTTGAGGCAGAAAATGTGGAACGCAAAACCGGTGAGAGAGGTGAGAGCCTGGTTTTCAAGGTAAAGTCGGTTGTTGCAATGAAAAATCTCAAGGGGCCAGCTTTGAGGAGTGGATGAGCTACCCTTTCACAGAACCTGCAATCACAGGTGAAGTGACACTGACACTTGCGAAGGACAAACCATTAATCTACCTCCAATACCGCCTCACCGCAACAGGGAATTATGATGCCCTCGATATCGTTGTGGTACCAGCTCTTGAACTGCTTGATATCGCCCATGAAACCGGAATAACCAAATACAATGAGGCAGCAAAAAAAGCGCTCGAATACTGTATGAAAATGGAGCGACCCGAAGGTGGTGATTTTTGGGAGACACCTTTACATGCACCCAACCTTTTTGCAGTAGGACATGCAGCGGTCGCCTATTACGAAGCATATAAGGTCTTTGGTGATGTCAGGTATAAGGATAAATCAGTTTTTTGGATCAGAACGATTCTCCCCTTTACCCACCTGTGGGAACCGGCAGATGTAAAAATGCGCTATAATACCAAACCAGTACTCAGTTCAAGTGACTGGTATTTTGCCAACTGGGTACGGGATCACGTGCAATGGGAGGTACTTTCTGTATTTTCAACTTCTGCATCACTCGGAATTCGCTGGGATAAGGTTGATCCTGAAATCGACTGGAAGCGTTTTCACGAGGGGATTACCAATGCTGCCATTCGGTGGATCAATGTCCATACAGATGATAACTGGCGCCCACATAACATCCCATCCACCTATCAGAGCTGTCTCAAAGGTGATTTTGATTATTGCTATCCTGATACACACAACAGTACGACCGGAAATTATGGTGGAATGTTTATCCCGCCAGACCCGATTGCCATAATTATTTATGCAGTTCTCGACTACAAACAAAAATGATGTATCCTTAATTCTGAAAAGCCGATTTAACGAATAATGATTTGTAGATTTGCGACATCAACAATCAGGGAAATGCATTTTGTGCATTTCCCTGATTGTTAATTAATTAATTTAAATCATATTTCGTGCAGAAGGATACGCTCAAAGGATATTTTTATACTATTCTGGCTACACTCGCCTTTAGTAATGTTTATGTTTTTAGTAAAGCGGCCCTCAATGAGATCTCATTGCCGCTTTTTTTGTTTTTATTGTGTTCGGTCGGGTTTCTTATTAACCTGATTATTTTGGCAGTAAAAGGGGGCTTTACCCTCCTTTCTGCAATACCCCGAAAAATGTGGTGGATCTTTCCCACGCTGGGTATTATCGAGATTTTTACCGTTTCGACCTTTTATGCCTCTGTCAATGCTATTTCCGAACCAGCTGTGACGGGCTTTCTGGGAAACCTTTTCCCCCTTTTTACAACAATGCTGGGAATAGCATTTTTAAAAGAGCGCTTTTCACCCATTGAAACAGTTGGGGTTTTCGTTGTTTTTGCAGGTGCATTGTTGACCAGTTATTCCGGAAACCTTATCTGGAGTGACTTTTTTATTCCCGGAGTCGGACTTGTAGTGATGAATTGTCTTGGCGCAGCCACAGCTACAGTAATTGTGCGGGCCAAAGTGAATAACCTCACACCCGAAATTCTTAGTTTTAACCGTACCGTTTGGTTGTTAATCTTCTTTTCAGGATGGGTGTTTATGGCTGGAATTCCCGTCATGTTATCTGCAAAGGCATTGACCAATACCGTTTTTGCTGCGATACTTGACCCCGTTTTAGCAATTTTACTGGTCTATCGGGCCTATAAATATATTGAAGCTTCACGCGGAACAATAATTCAATCCATAAAAGGTCTGTTGATTATTCCGGTTGCCTATTTTTACTTTGGAACTCTCCCTCTTTTACACCAGATTGCCGGAGGTGTAATTGCAATGATCGGTGTAGTCATCATTGGGTGGGGTCAACATGCGATAAGTCTGAAGAATCAAAGTTAGTATTCGGGTTATTTGCTTTAAGCAGATGGATGATCTCATTTTTTAGCTCAATCTTTTCTTCCAGAATCTGTACCTTTTCTTTAAGTTGCCGGATCTCATTTTTGTATTCTTCGATACTTGCCGTAATATTTGTATTTTTAAGATCCTTCATTAAGATTTCATAGTCTGAAGAGAACATTTTGCCTTCACCCAGCATGATCCATGATTTATTCAATTCAGGGTAGGCTGCCGATATTTTAAATAATGAGTCCCCTCTGATGGATTTGCCAATATTGTGCACAAAACCATTGGATAGACCCACCTTTCGTTCAAACTGAACCTGTCCAATGTTATTATAATCCAAAAATGCCTTAAGTCTTTCCTTTACTCCCATAATGTTTATATCCAATTATTTAAACTTTATTTAGAAAATAATCTATGCCATTTAGATAAATATTTATAAAATAGATGATATATCAGCCATATTATCTATTTTAACATCATTTTTCATAGAAATATCTTCCAATTCACAAAGACAATTTCACAACAAATATAATTTATATCTTTGAATTACAAAAAATAAAAATTGTATATTTTAAATATTTCTCAATAGATGATTGTCTGAATAGATTGAGTGCAAATAGATAAAATATCTAAACTATTGTTAAAGCGGAAATTTTGACATCTCGAAGGCAACTCTTTCTTCACGGAATTCGGAAACCGACATTCTGATCCGCCACTCCTTGGGAAAGGCGCTGTTATAACGGTTTCCAAGATTTTTGACCCAGCCAATCGGGGTAGATCTGTAAGTAACCAGGTTCCATCCGCGGTTTATCGAAGAGGGTGATATGTCGTCTCGTTTAAGATAGGTAATTGCCTCTTCTATGGATAGCTCAATTTCAGGATAAACCGAACGGTTTAATATTGTCGACAGGGCAAGTTCATGAGATGGCACTAAATCTTTTTGCTTGATTTCACCAATTTTTACTCCGGCATGGAGTATTCTTAAGTTGTTTTTGATCTGCAAAAGTGCAGCAACCTGGTGAGATGGAAATGCGAGCAGTGAATCCGCGAACCGCAGCACCTCCAGAGTATTATCCTTAAAGAGTGCGTTTGCCATCTCTTTTTCAGCTTTGGTGGCCAGAAGTGGATTTTCCCTGGACTTCCTTTGCTGCTGGTCGGTTCTCTCACCTGTCTTCCTGATAACCGACATGAAAAATCCTTCGCCTGAAACTTTATGAGGATAAAACCGATAGCATGGAAATAGGCCGGCATTGGTAAGGGTCACGCCCCAGTTTTCAGCTGCAGTTAATGGTACAGGTTCAATTTCTGCAAATTCGCTGAGCCATTGAATATTTTCCTCATTTTCTGCAGGATTAAAAGTACAGGTACTGTAAATGAGTACCCCCCCTTCCTTAAGTGTTGGCCAAACATCAGCCAATATTCGCTGCTGGCGCTGGGCGCAAAGCTGCGCATTATCCGGGGACCACTCCAGAACAGCATTGGGATCACGTCTGAAGAGCCCTTCACCCGAACATGGGGCATCAATCAATACAAGGTCGAAGAAATTCGGTAGTCGTTGAAAATCATGGGGATCGTTATTAGTGACAATTACATTTGGATTTCCCCACTTTTTTAAATTTTCGGAGAGTATCTGACTTCGTGCCCTGATCACATCATTGCTGACCAAAAGGCTCTCACCGGAGAGAAGTGAGCTAGTATGGGTCGATTTCCCCCCGGGCGCTGCACATAGGTCGAGTACTTTTGCGTCAGATTTCAGCGAGAGCTGTTTCAGGGCCTGTTCCAAAAACATTGAACTCGATTCCTGTACATAATAGACACCTGAATGGATAAAAGGATCAATGGTGAACAATGGCCTTTGCGGAAGAAAATAACCAGTCTCACAATACTCAACAGGTGCCAGTGCGGGGTGATCCCTGTATTTTTCAGGATTGATTCTGATGGAGGTAGCTATTTCATTGTCAAGTGATTGTTCGAAATCAGAATATTCCTGATCCAGTATTTTCATCATCCTTTGGGCGAAAACAGGGGGTAAAGTCATTTTTATTTATTAAACCATGGAATTTCAAAATTACCTTTTTTCAGTTGCAATCATGATTCTGGCACAAAAAATAGCCACATATTTACGCTTTTGTGGATAAATATTTCAATAAATTCTTAGTTTTAACATGTTGTAAAGGCTTTATGGTTAATTTTGTACACTTAAGATCTAATACACTTGATATGTCATTTTCATTTCGGTTACGATATTTTTTAGGACTAATACCTAAGGCTCAAAAGATTGATTCAGCCTGGGCTCAGCTTTTCAAAATGCGCGATGAGTTGGAATCGATTGAAGCTTCCAAAGAGCTTGCACGATATCTGGAATTGAAAAAGCTTGTTCAATCCAATGATTTCCAAACTAATAAACGTGAAATAAGCAACCTTGGACTAAAGGGAAGTCCTGAAAATGATATCCTTACAGAACTTGCCAGCCTTGAAAAGTCAAAACCGATTAAAAATTATTTCAGGTTTATTCATTCTGCAGATTTTAATCGGGTAAATACTATATCCAAAAGTTCAGATCTGTCCAGTTACCAGGAACTCAAAAAGATGGTCGAATCACCCGATTTTATCAGTCGTAAAAAAGAGATCCAATCACTTCGTTACAAAGGATCATCCGAATTTAAGATCAGACATGAGTTTAATGCGTTGCAAAAAAGCGCGCGTTTAAAAATGTATTTTACTACTCTAAAATCAGATGAATACCGTGTGTTTCTGGAGCTTCATGCTGCGGAACAGGAAAAATTGAAAAATTATTCAAAAGAGCGGGAACTGAAAGAGAAGATTTATCATAAATTTCTGACATCCAAGGCTTACAAAAACTTTAAAATAGTAGAGGAGCTGGCTCTTCCTGCCAAATTTGAGCAGCTTAAGCGAGAGACAAATACAAAAGCGTTTCTCGAACACGAAGCGTTTCTTAAAAACAGATTACGATATCAGACTACACCCGATTTCGGGTTGTTCAACGAGTTTCTGAAATTGTCAAAAAGTCATCAAGACCATCCTTTATTTCGATTTATCCCATTAATTGGGAAGAGGAAGCATGCAAAGAGTGATAACAATCCATCGACTCAGCGATATCTCGAACTGAAAAAAATTGTAGAATCACCCGAGTTTATCCGTCGTAAGAAAGAGTGCGAATCACTAAAGTACAAAGATTCACCCGAATACATTAAAATTCAAGAATATAGGGCATTACAAAAAAGTTCAAAACTGAAACTGTATAATGCAACTTTGGGCTCAACTGAATATCGCATATTTCTTGAGCTCGATGCTTCAGAACAGGAGAAATTAAAAAATTACTCGAAAGAGCGGGAGCAGAAAGAGAAAATTTACCATATATTTCTGAAATCGAAGGCATATAAAATTTTTGTATCAGTCAATGAGCTGAAGCTTCCGGCTAAATTCGAGCAGCTGAAACGTGAGACCAGCGATAAAACGTTTCTCGAACGGGAGGCTTTTCTGAAAAACTCAGCCCGTTACGAAACTACGCCCGATTATCCATTATTCAGTGAATATAACAAGCTTGCCAGAAGCAGCGATATTCAATTTTACAATAAATGCGTAAAATCACCACTTTATTTAAACTATCAGAAGATCGCAGTTTCCAAATCGTTAAGTCGCTTATTGGAATTAAGATTAAAAGTGAGTGAGCCATCTTTTAAAGAAAGGGTATCATTTTTAAAGAATAAAAAGAGATATGAAACGACTCCCGAATTCAAACTGGAGACGGAGTTTGTCGAACTCGAAAAAAGCAAACTGATCACTACCTATCATCAGCTTAAAAGGCGTTCAGAACTTGCCTTTTTTGACCAATGGGAAATCGTGCTTGACGAAAATTTTTCAGACCACAAGCTTTCACCAACCCTTTGGGAGCCTGAAAATTACTGGGGTTCCAAATTGTTAGGTTCCAGTTTTTCACAGTCAAACGAACTTCAGGCATATAAGGGTTTGAAAAATATCGAGTTCCGAAATAAGGTGCTCTCAATTGTTTCCAAAGCGGAGAAAACAGAAGGGAAAGTCTGGAATCCATCTTTTGGTCTTATTCCCAAAAAGTTTGATTTCAGCTCTGCAATTATCAATAGCGGGAATGGTTTCAGATTTAAAGAGGGTGTTGTTGAGGCAAAAGTGAAATTTCGTGCCAATAAAGCGATCACCAGCTCCTTCTCCCTCACAGGGAACAAGCCTTTTCCGCAGATTGATGTTTTCAGGAGCGGACATAAAAAGGTGGGACTGGGCATTATTAATCAACCCGGTAATTCAGGTGTCGGTAGCTTTGTTCAGATTAGGGGATTGAATTTCAATAATTTTCATATTTTCAGATTGGAAATCTTTGGAAACCTGGCAGTATGGAAGATCAATAACCACGAAGTCCATCGGCAGCACATTGCTCATCACGGTGAAGATCTGTTTCTTAATTTTACAGGAAGCATTCACCATGCCAATGCAGAGGGTATTCTTCCGCATCATTTTGAAATTGAATGGGTCAGGTGTTTAAGAAAAAAGTAAACAAAAAATTGATAATGGGAAACTGGTCAGATGAATTTGAGGGTAGTGTTACAATTTGCGATTTGGATGGGGTGATTACCTATTTGAATGAAACCTCACAGAAACAATTTGCTAAATATGGAGGAGCAGACCTTATTGGTAAAAACCTGCTAGACTGTCATCCTGAGCCCTCCCGAACCAAACTGATGGAGCAGTTGAAGAATCCAACCACAAATACCTACACAACTGAAAAGGGAGGTATAAAAAAAATCATCCACCAATCACCCCTTTACGAGAAAGGGGTTTTTAGTGGAGTAATCGAAATATCATTTGTCGTACCACAACCGATGTCCCACTTCATTCGAGAATAATAAAGTAACTCTGTTGTCCGGGAACGGTTAAATTGAAAAGCGATCTGATTATATTTGTTGTTAAAGCATTATCATTCAGTTGTTTCGAATATTGCTTCAATCTCGACTGGTACATTTTCGGGAAGACTTCCGACACCAACGGCACTACGTACGCCGATACCATTCTCCCGCCCGAACACTTCGACCAGCAATTCGCTGCATCCATTGATAATATAGGGCTGTTTTTCAAAATCGGTAGTTGCGTTAACCATTCCAAACACTTTGATCACTCGTTTAATCCTGTTCAACGATCCTAGATTGGAACGTAGTGTTGCCAAAATTGTTAATCCTACCTGTCGTGCTGCCAGTTTTCCCGCTTCCATATCAATATCCTTTCCAATCTTACCTCTTTGAAGCGACCCATCGGCATTCACTGGTAAATGGCCTGAGACGTAAACATGCCGGCCATCCTGGAGTAGTGGCGTATAAACACCTTTAGGTTCAGGAGCAGGTGGTAGCTCCAATTGCAGTGCTAAGAAACGTGTTTCGTTATCCATGTTATTTCTATTAAAATAAATTATAAAATTATCCTTAAAGTTGTATGACCAGCACCACTTTCAGGTTATCGCGGATCACCTCTACACTGATTGTTTCGCCGTGTTTGAGCTGATTTAACCTAAACATATAGTCCTGAATGTTGTTCACCGGCTTTCCATTTATAAAAGTAATGATGTCGCCCTTTTTCATCCCTCCAAGGGCTGCAGGCCTTCCGGGGGTCACAAAATCAGCGCGTAATCCGTTCTTGACATTACCTGCAAAATCGGGCATAATTCCAAGGGTAACACCCTTTTTTCGGATTCCCCGGCCAGGAACTATTTTGGGTCCCGCCTCTTTAAAGATCAGTTTAGTCTCTGTATTGGCAAGATCCGATAGAATACGGAACGACATGTCTGCAATTTTCACCATTCCCGCGTAATTAATTTTATCCCAGGTATCTGAGGGAGTATGGTAGTCGAGATGGGCGCCGGACGAAAAGAACAACACCGGAATATCTTTGCCGTAAAATGAGGCATGGTCCGATGGTCCGTACCCTTCGTCTGATAATGCCAGTTTCAGGATGGTCGTATCGCTGGAGGTATAAATTATCTTTTTAAGTTGATTAGCAGTTCCCACTCCTCCTACCTGAACCCGTGAATTCTCGTTCAAACGGCCAACCATATCGAGATTTACCATTGCATTTACTTTCTTCAGATCAATTTCAGGGTGATCAACAAACTGTTTTGAACCTAGCAGACCCAGCTCTTCGCCTGAGAAAGTACAGACAAGAATCGTTCTTTTGTTTTGTCGGGGTGAGGCAGCCAGTTTTTGGGCCAGTTCAAGTACCATTGCTACTCCTGAGGCATTATCATCGGCTCCGGGATGTACTGCGACAGTATCAGGAACACGGCTTCCGGAACCCATTCCTCCAAGACCTAAATGATCGGAATGTGCTCCTAATATCACATATTCCTCCCTGAGCACTTTGTCGTTACCAGGAATCATCATTACCACGTTTCTCGTTCGTATTGTGGTCTGGAGGAGATCCGACTGCCCCGAAACATTGGCCCCCATTTTTAAACTTGCAGGTTTATGTTGTTCGTTCAATTTTTTTTCAACCTCTTCAATTGTGAGTTTACTTGACTCCAGGATGAGATTGGCTGTTTTCCTTGTAATCCGAAAAGAAGGTATTCCAACCGATTGCTCCCCTTTAACCAGGGACTCAAATTTGTCCTCCGGATCAAAACTTTTACCCGATACCAGAAGGACGGCAGTTGCTCCATTATCTTTGGCTTGCAGTACTTTATCTCTGTCCCGGCTATATTTTATAAACGGACTCGCAGTTTTTTCAATTTCCGGATCACCCCTGAGTAAAAGAACGATTTTTCCTTTTACATCCAAACCGGCATAGTCATTCCATTTTAGGCTGTCTTCATTAATTGCAAAACCATAACCGGCAAAAATAACATCTCCTCCAAATGAATTATTTTCCGAAAAGGCAAATGGGGCAAAATCGGCATCCAACTTATATGAATTATTATTAATTGTCAGGCTGTTAGACGGACCATAAACGATTTTATCGGTTACCCTGAATCTTTGGAAACCATTGTCAAACATCGGTCTTAATCCGCTTTTCTTTAATTCTTTGCGGATATATTCTGCTGCAAGGCTATCCCCGTCACTCCCTGTACGACGGCCCTGTAATTCCTCTGATGCCAAATAACTGATATGCTTTTTAAGCTCATTTACTGTTATTTCAGCTGACTTATTTTTCTCCTTCGAAAATGCAATCGTGATGATAACAACAGCAATAAAACCGATTTTGGCAAATAATTTCATAGCGTATCTTTTAGGATTATTTCGATTAGTCTCTACTAGGATTCAATTTTTTGGTTCGGTCACAACCAGGCGATATCCCACATTATGAACACTTTCAATTTTTACCGATGAATCAGATATCAAAAGTTTCCGTAATCGTGAAATAAAAACATCCATACTTCGACTGGAAAAGAAATGATCGTTTCCCCACACTGCATTAAGTATCTCTTCACGACGGAGCACTTTGTCGCGATGTTCGAGTAGAAATTCGAGTAAAACGGCTTCGCGGTGGGTCAGATTGAGGATTGTATCTCCATAAGTCAGTCTGAGATTTTCGGGTTCAAAGGTGAACTTACTAAAGTGAACTGTCTTATTTTTAATCATCTGCCGTAGTTCAACCTTACTCCGTTTTAAAAATATTTCAATTTTAAGAACCAGTTCCTCTATACTGAACGGTTTTGTAATATAGTCATCGCCACCTTGTTGTAAACCGAAGATTTTGTCCTCGCTGGTTGACCGGGCTGTCAGAAAGATTATCGGAATAGCTTCGTTAAACTTCCTGATCTTTCGGGCAAGTGTAAAACCGTCCATCTTTGGTAACATCACATCAAGGATGCAGATATCGTATGACTGAGTTGTGATTTTATCTAAGGCAGTTATTCCATCTTCACAGGAATCTACAGAATAGCCTCTCATCTCCAGATTATCACGTGTCACAAACGACAGCGTAAGATCATCTTCTACATATAGAATTCTTACCTTACTCATCTCCCTTTTTTCTTAAGTGGAATATCAATCACAAATGTTGCCCCTTTACCCTGTTCACTGGATAATTTTATTTCCCACTGATGTGCACTGCAAATGGTTTTCACATAATACAATCCCAGACCAAATCCTTTCACATCGTGCAGATTGCCTGTTGGTATGCGATAGAACTTCTGAAAAACCCGATGTTGATACTCTGGACTGATTCCAGGTCCATTGTCACTGATTTTGATCACAACCGACTTATCCGAAACGGTGGTTCCTATTGTGATCACAGGTTCTTTATCTGAATATTTTGACGCATTATCAAGCAGATTGTGAATAATATTGGTCAGATGAAGTGCATCGGCTTCGATCCAGCCAACAGATTCAGACAAATTAGTTATCACAACCAGGTTTCGGTTTGAATTGGCTTTGCAATTTTCAGCTACTTTTAAAACTAATGCATTCAAATCGAGCGCCACTTTATTGAGATGAAAATTTTGACTTTCGATTCTTGCTATCTGAAGTACTTTATCAACCTGTTGGTTTAGACGATTATTCTCCTGTTTGATCACTGAACCATAGGTAAAAAGACGGGTTGGATCATTGATGATATCGGGATCCATGATCACATCTGCAGAGATATTGATACTCGAAATCGGAGTTTTAAATTCATGGGTCATATTATTAATGAAATCTTTTTGCATCTCTGAGAGCCTTTTCTGACGTAAAATAACGAAAATGGTGTAGACGAAAAAGATTATTGCCACCAGAAGGAGTGCCATAAAGAAAAACCAGATGGTCATATCGCCTGCTATTGTATTTCTGAGTAACGGGAAATTAACCCCAAAATAGTAGGTGTACTGATCATATTTCGGAAGGTTGGCTGTTAACACATTTGGTTTTGCAGAGCCGTTTTTTGTCAGGTAATTGCCATATTCCATCTTATCACTTTGGCAGTTGTAAATGGCATATTCAAAATCGGTCTGAATATTGAGCTTGTCAAATTCAGTTTTTAAATAGAATTCGAGAATATTGGCATCAATTACGCTATTAATATCCACCACAAAATAGTTCGAAGAGAGCCGCCGGATCGGGTTGGCGTGAGGAAGTGCTGTCTGATTTAATTTGCTCATCTGCTCAGCAACATTTCTCAGTCCTATCATCACGCTTTGGTCAAACTGCTTCTCTTTAATATTCCAGGCGTTTTGGAGAAAGTAGACCTGTATCGAGATGATCCCTATAATGGCAAAAGCCCCAAGTAACACTACAAAACGAATATGTTTCTGACGCATGTAAGATTCTGAAGTAAAAGGATCTGAAATTAAAATCCCCTGGTTTAAACAGCGATAAAATTAAAGAAAATTATGGAAGTGCTTCAATCATTTACATTTCGTTTACACACTTTTACATTTCATTTGGTTAATTTTACATTTTATTGACTTGACTAAACTAAAAATGATTCATATTTGCATTTATATTAATTCTAAATAATACGAAGATGAATAAATTAATTCTTTTGTTAGTTCTCCCTCTGTTCGCAGCAATACAAATCAGTGCTCAGACAGCCCAACCTGCTCCTGCTGTTCCGGTTAACCCAAATGCTCCTGTTGCTAAATGGGATAAAATGGTTAATGACTTTGGCGAAATTGCTTATAATGTTCCTAAAACTGCAGAATTCACTTTGACAAATGCAGGTAAAGAGCCTTTAATTATCAGCTCTGCTAGGGCTTCATGTGGTTGTACCAACCTGAAATATTCTCAGGAGCCCATTCTTCCAGGGAAAACCAGTACTGTTTCAGCTACTTATAATGCTGCAGCTCAAGGGGTTTTCACCAAGACTGTAACAGTTACCACCAATGCAGATCCAAATCCGGTTGTTTTGCAGATTAAAGGTACAGTATTGCCAAATCCTGCAGTTGCTCCGGCTCCTGCTCCAACAGCAGTGCCTAAATAATATAACATATTTATATGTGGCTGAGGTGGAATCTTTTGAGAGGTTTCACCTCTTTTTTTGATCCACATTTACACTTCTCAGGTTTTTAATTGCTCAATTTGTTATTGAGTTCGTTAATATCAAATCGTTAATTCTGATTATAAGCGGCAAATACCCTTTTTCTATGTTTTTTAAATGGCTATTTTTGCCCGGATTTTATAACAGTTAATTCAATTTAAGATAACTATGGCAGATATTCAAAAAACGATGCTGATGATCCTCGATGGATGGGGTATCGGCGATAAAACAGCCTCCGACGTAATCTATTCTACTCCAACGCCTTTCATAGATTCCTTGTATGAAAAATACCCTCATAGTCAATTACTTACAAGTGGTGAGAATGTTGGTTTGCCAGACGGGCAAATGGGAAACTCTGAAGTAGGTCACCTTAATATTGGCGCCGGACGTGTCCTTTATCAGGATCTGGTAAAAATTAATAAAGCCATCCGTGAGAAAACATTGTGGAGCAATCCCCAAATTCTCAGAGCTTATAAATATGCCAAAGAGAACAATAAACAAGTTCATCTCATAGGATTAATTGGCCCAGGTGGGGTTCATGCACTTAGTCTGCACATGATTGCACTTGCCCAAATTGCCACTGAGCTTGGATTGGAAAAGATTTTTATCCACGGGTTAACCGACGGGCGTGATACAGACCCCCGTTCGGCCTATGATTTTGTAAAAGAAGATCTTAAAGCGCTTGAAAATACGAATGCCAGGTTTGCATCGCTGATTGGACGCTACTACGGGATGGACCGCGATACAAACTGGAACCGGATAAAGCTGGCTTATGACCTTCTCACAAAAGGTGAAGGTAAAAAGCGTAAAGATGTCCTTGCAGCAATACAGGAGTCATATGACGAAGGGATTACCGATGAATTTATTAATCCCATTGTCTTTACTGATGCACAAGATCAACCTCTTGCCACCATTAAGGAGGGCGATGTGGTGATTTGTTTCAATTATCGTACAGACCGTTTACGCGAACTCACCATTGTCTTTACTCAGGAGAATCATCATGAGCAAGGGATGAATACAATGCCACTCCAATGGTACACAATGACCAATTATAAATCTTCATTCAAAGGGATCAATGTCATATTTAACAAAGATAATGTCCTGAATACGATGGGGGAAACAGTTTCAAAAGCCGGGCTTAATCAGATCCGGATAGCTGAAACAGAAAAGTATGCCCATGTCACCTTCTTTTTCTCAGGTGGTCGTGAAACGGAGTTCCCAGGTGAACGGCGCATTCTTATACCCTCTCCTAAAGTTGCGACTTATGATCTTCAACCTGAGATGTCAGCACCGGCAGTCAAAGATGCGATTGTGGCTGAAATTAATGCAAAAAGTGCCGATTTTATCTGTCTGAATTTTGCAAATGGTGATATGGTTGGGCATACCGGTGTTTACAGTGCAATTCAAACTGCCGTTAAGGCAATTGATCAATGTGTAAATGAAGTTGTTACAGCTGCACGGGCAAATAATTATGATGTAGTGATCATTGCTGACCATGGGAATGCCGACTTTGCCTTAAATGCTGATGGAAGTGAAAATACTGCTCACTCATTGAATCCTGTACCTTTTATCTGGGTAACCAATCAGGGTGACGCAAAAGTTACAGACGGTATTCTTGCCGATGTTGCTCCAACCCTTCTTACAATTATGGGTCTTGCTATCCCATCGGATATGACAGGGAAAGTATTGATTGAAAAATAGAAACTGGATTCACTATTTTGTGATCACTGTTAAAACCATTATAGACTTCAGCTTTTCCGGTTATCGGCACATAGCTGGTAACCGGAATTTAAATTCAATATGCTACAAATAGGAAAAACCATTATCAGTCTTGATATTATTCAAAAAGAGTTTTGCTGCGATCTGAGTAAATGCAAGGGAGCATGTTGTGTGGATGGTGACAGTGGTGCGCCAGTTACACCTGAAGAGGCCGAATTGATCAAAAATGGCTATTCCGATTTTGAAGAATACCTTTCAGATCAAAACAAAGCAGAGATTAAAAAGCAGGGATTTTCAATTATTGATGGCGACGGCGATCTTGTTACCCCAATCGTGGGAAACAATGAGTGTGTTTTTACCTTCAGGGATGAAACCGGAATTACCAAATGTGCGATTGAAAAGGCCTATTTTGAGAAAAATACCTGTTTCAGAAAACCTGTTTCATGCCACCTCTTTCCGATCCGCATTACTGAATACAAAAAATTTGATGCGGTTAATTATCAGCAGATTGATATTTGTAAATCAGGTAGAATATGTGGGAAAAGGGATAAATTGCCCCTATGGAAATACCTCAGGGAGCCACTTATTCGTAAATATGGCTCCCAATGGTATGATGAACTCAGTTACGCAGCTGAAAATCTTCCTTTGGAATAAATAAGAAAGGTTAATTACCTTCGGCGATAACTGTCATTTCGACATTACCTTCATTAACGGCTACTGCATCGACAAGATAGGAAGGAACAAGCCGCTCGCCATTACTGATGGTCGACAGGTAAGGATCAATCTGTTCTCCTTTAGCCAGATGGACAGCAAGTTCTGCTGCAGTTGATGCCATTGTCTTGATCCTTTTAAATATTGTTAATGTTTGGTTCCCCTTCATAATCTCCTCGATATTAGCCATGTCTGCATCCTGTCCGGCAACAGCAACTTTTTTAAGTAAGCCCCTTTCCTTCAGCGCTTTTATGGTGCCCAATGCCATTGCATCGTTGCCGCAGATGATTGCATCAATTTTGTTTTTGGTACTATCCAGACTTGCTTTGGTCAAACGGTAACCTTCATCTGTTGTCCAGGCGGTGGCTACCTGACGAAATGCTATTTTGATCTCCCCACGTTCAACAAAAGGCTGAAGAATGCTCATCTGTCCGATGTAAAGCATCCGACTGTTATTGTCGTTGGGGGGGCCGCCGATTAATGCATAATTTCCTGTAGGCCTGATTTTTGTGAGGTATTGTGCCTGGATTTCACCAACTCTGATATTGTCTGTTGATACATAATAATCCAATCGGCAATTATTAATCAATCGGTCGTATGCAATCACCCGAATGTCTTTTTTGTGAGCCAAAGCAACAATTTGTGCAGCACTCGACTGATCGACGGGAATGACTACAAGCACCATGGCGCCCTTTTTAATTAACTCTTTTGCCTGCGCTATCTGTTTATCTGCATTATTATCAGCCATTTTTACTATCGCAACTCCTCCAAGTTGCTGTACAGCATCAACAAAATACTTCTGGTCGTTTTGCCAACGGGGAGTTTCAAAACTGTGTACAAGCAATCCAATCTTGGGTTGCTTAGGAGTACATCCGGCAAAAATAAATCCTGCCAGTAGAAATAACGAAAAAATCATTGTTTTCATCAGAAATCAGATTTTTTAGATTCATAAATTACAGCAAAGAACTTAAATAAATAATGCCATAACAGCAGGAAGCAAATTCAGACCAGGAATTAGTGCAGGTAAGTAACTAATCAAAATTACATAATATTTTGTTGAAATGAAAATTTATTCGATTTATTTTTTTATTTGTGATTCCCATTCCATTCGGCATAAAACTGATCAAGAAACATGAGCATAAATTCGTGTCGCTGACTTGCAAATTCCTTCCCGGAGTTAGTTTGCATCAGATCTTTTAATAGCAGTAATTTCTCGTAAAAGTGATTTATGGTTGGTGCAGTGCTCTTCTTATAATTTTCAAAATTGGCATGCATTTCAGGTGGAATTGCAGGATCATAAATTCCCCGTCCACGACTTCCTCCATATGCAAAGGTCCGGGCAATCCCAATTGCACCTATCGCATCAAGTCTGTCTGCATCCTGCAAAACCTTGCATTCCAGGTCATTTGTCGATGTGTTAACTCCTGCGCCCTTGAAACTCACCCCATCAATAATACGACAAACCTTCTGGATGATTAGTTCGTCGACACCACATTCCGTAAGCCATTTTCTTGTTTTATTTTCTTTCAATTGATTTTCATTCAGCTTCCAGTCGTCAATATCATGTAACAATGCAGCCAGCGCTACCAGAAAGGGGTCGGCTCCTTCGGCTTTGGCGATGATTGCTGCCAATGTTCTTACACGATGGATATGCCACCAGTCGTGTCCGGAGAAATCACCTTCAAGTACAGATTTTACAAATATTTCAGTTTGTTCAAGCAGGATCTCCTTATTCATAAATTTCAGATAGTTGGTAATTACAATCAAAATTAATTTAAAGTCTCTAAAATGATCCTCTTACTAAAGAATTATTCCTTTAAATTCGTCGATGAAGATACGAAAAGGACAAGTTAAATCACATAAGATTTTGTTTGACCTTTTAACCTTTAAAGTTTTCTATCGGCAAACGATTTGGTTATATTTGTACCTCAAAGAATTGCGATAATGGAAAAAGAACTTGCCGACGGATGGGTAAAGGGAGTTATTATCCGTAAGGAGATTGACAAATATTTGATTTCGGGTAATGACTTCATTAACGAGGATGATATCATTGACCGGCTTGGAAAGAATTCAAATCCGGATCAATCATTAATCCGTGATATCATTCAAAAATCATTGTCAATCAAAACCCTTGCCCCTGATGAAACAGCTGCTTTACTGAATGTGACTTCTCCTGAACTTTGGGAAGAGATCTTTTGTGCTGCGCTCGAGGTGAAGAAAAAAGTTTATGACAACAGGATTGTCTTCTTTGCCCCCCTTTATTGTTCCAATCTGTGTGTCAATAATTGTGCCTATTGCGGGTTTCGCGAAGCCAACAACCGTGAGGTGCGCCGTATCTTAACCATGGAAGAGATCCGGCGTGAAACCAGCTCTGTACTGAAAGAGGGACATAAACGACTTATTCTTGTCTTTGGAGAACATCAACGTTCAGATGCCGATTACATGGCTGCTGCCGTAAAGGCAGTTTACAGTGTGACGGAACCTGCTCCGGTGTCAGGTCATCCTTCCTCCATCCGGCGCGTAAACATCAATGCTGCCCCTCTCCAAATCGCAAAGCTAAAAATTCTTAAAGAGGCAGGTATCGGTACTTATCAGGTTTTTCAGGAGACTTATCATCACCAGACTTATCATTCCGTTCACCCCTCCAACACGATTAAAGGTGATTATCAATGGCGACTTTACGCCCTTCACCGTGCGATGGAGGCGGGACTCGATGATGTGGCAATAGGTGCTTTGTTCGGTTTGTATGACTGGCGCTTCGAAGTAATGGGATTGCTTTATCATACACTCGATCTGGAACGACAGTTTGGAATTGGTCCGCATACGATTTCTTTTCCACGAATGACACCGGCATCGGGCTCTTCGTTAAGTTCTGACTCACCATGGCACGTTTCGGATGACAATTTCAAAAAACTGGTTGCCGTATTACGGCTATCGGTTCCTACTGCCGGAATGATCATCACAGCACGTGAGAAAGCCGAAATCAAAAAAGAGGTGATCAGGCTGGGTTGTACTCAGACTGATGCATCAACACGAATTGGCATAGGCGCCTATAGTGATCAGCGAACTGAGAAAGATCTGGATAGGAAACAGTTTACAATTGGTGACCCACGTGATTTGGATGATGTGATTCAGGAGGTGGGGAAAATGGGATATATTGCTTCGTTTTGTACTGCAGGTTACCGATGTGGCAGAACTGGTGAAACAATTATGGGAATGTTGAGCCATTGTGTCGAAGGTAAGTATTGCAAGCTGAATGCCGTCCTGACTTTTCGGGAATACCTCAGCGATTATGCCTCACCTGAAACACGCGAAATTGGAGAGCCATTGATTTTAAAGGAGATTCGTGAAATTGAATCAATGGATTACTTTAAAAATAAGCCTCATCTTTTACAAAAATTCCGCAGTGATTACAGTGAAATATTAAGTGGTAAAAGGGACCTGTATATGTGATATTTTATTTCCCTTTATTTCCCGTTATTTCAACTTATTTCCATATATTTCCCTAAATATCAATTATATGAATTTCAAAAATCTAACTATTCCATTTCTGTTTATTTCCACTTTTTGTTTTGCCCAGGATTTTCTGGTAACCTCTCCGGATAAAAAAATCAGCATCTTGATTAAAAACACTGCTGAGCTGAGTTATTCTGTTTCCTTTGGCGACAAACCGGTGATTCTGGAATCGGCGATTGGTTTTGAATTTAAAACCGAACCAGCAATGAACAAAGATTTTGAGGTGCTCAGCCATCACGGACAGACCATCAACGAAACCTGGAAACCTGTGGTCAGATCGAAACATGCCGAAGTGGTGAATCATTGCACTGAATTGAAGCTGATGCTCAGGGAAAAAACAGGGCTGATGCGTCAGATGGAACTCTCTTTTCGTGCCTATAACGATGGTATTGCCTTTCGTACCAAACTTTTTAGAAGCGAGAAGAATGGTCATCGGCAGATCACAAAAGAACTTACCACCTTTAACATTCCCGGAAATCCAAAATCATGGGTTGTTGAGTATGGAAAATATTCCAGTTCACAGGAGTCTGAATTTATGGAACGCTCGTTAAGCTATGTTTCTGACCAGACCATTGCGGGATTGCCATTTTTGATGGATTACGGAGATCAGTGCTGGATTGCTATTACAGAAGCCGTCATTGACAATTATCCCGCTTTTTACCTAGGAACGGCGGGAAAACAAAATTTGCTCACAACCAAACTTGCTCCACTTCCCGGTGAGGATGAACCCGGGGTAAAAGCCCGTTTCGATGATGAGGTCTTTACCCCATGGCGAGTTATTATGATTGGGGAAACACCCGGAAAACTGATCGAATCAGAGATTGTCCAAAACCTGAATGCACCATGTGCCATTGCAGATCCATCATGGATTAAACCGGGCAAGAGTGCCTGGGATAATTGGTGGAGTGGTGACGTGAAAATGGAGATGCCTGTGATAAAACAATACATTGATTTTGCATCTCAAATGGGTTGGCCATATATGCTTGTCGACTGGCAATGGTATGGAAAATTCAATCAACCAGACGCTGATATCACAAGGTGGGCACCTCAGATCAATATGCCCGAAATTATCAGTTATGCAAAATCGAAAAATGTAAGGATTATTCTTTGGCTTTATAACAGCGATGTTAACCGTAATTCAGCCTATAAAATAGCATTCCCGTTGTATGAAAAATGGGGAGTTGCCGGAGTTAAGATCGATTTTATGGACCGCGACGATCAGGATATGGTCAACTGGTACCATGACATTATTAAATGTGCGGCACAGCATCATCTGATGGTTGATTTTCATGGGGCTTACAAACCGGATGGAATCATTCGAACCTACCCAAACATGATTACCCGGGAAGGGGTAATGGGGAATGAATATTATAAATTCTCGGAGAAGATGAGTCCTGAACACAATGTAAAACTTGCATTTACACGAATGCTTGCCGGACAGATGGACTATACCCCCGGCGGTTTTCTGAATGTAACCAAAGAACAATTTAAAAAGCAGACCCCTGCGCTAGTATGGAACAGCCGGGCAGCAGAGCTTTCCAAGTTTGTGATATACGAAAGTCCGCTCACAGTGATCTGCGATCATCCGGACCATATTTTAAATCAACCGGGCGCCGATTTTCTAAAGGTGGTTCCTACAACATGGGATGATATTCACTTTATTGATGGTTATCCGGGTGAATATGTTGCCATTGCAAAAAAAACGGGAAATGACTGGTTTATTGGGATTATGAATAACAGCAAAGAGAAAGAGATTACAATCAGGTTAGATTTTATATCATCAGGAGAACACCTTTGCCAGGTATGGGCTGACGCAAAGGATGCCAATACACTGCCTAAGAATCTGAAAATTTCGACACAGAAAGTAAAGCAGGGAGACCTGGTTAAAATTAAACTGGCTAATAACGGTGGTTGGGTAGCAATTATAAAGGGTGAGTAATGATGGTCATACTACTCTTTAATTCTCCTGTCTAAAAGTTTCTGTTTATGCAATTAACCGGCTTAGATTCTGAACTTCTTGATAAAAGATTTCCCTCTCTGGAGATCGCTTTACGTGATGCAATAAGTCGTGAAGGGGCTGTTATTGAACTAGATGAGGGTGATGAAATGATTCGTGAAGGGCAATACATTAAAACCTTTCCGTTACTTCTTGAAGGAGTTGTCCATATAACCAGAATGGATTCACAGGGACGTGAATTGTTACTTTATTACCTCAATCCGGGAGAAGTGCGTACAATGGCACTGACCTGCTGCCTTGGATATACGAAAAGCAATATCAGGGCGATAGCCGAAAGTAAAATTGTGATTGTTAAAGAAACTGGAAAATGACACGAAAATTGTGATCTCAAGGAATAAAATAGACTTTACCCTTTTAATTTAATCAAATCAAATAAAACTAATCGAATGAAAAATATTGAAAGAACTGCTTATGGTCTTCTCCTGACGACACTGATTTTTGTAACCGCAACAATTGTTAGCGCCAAAATCCGTTTGGGTATTGAGTTTATTCCCAATTTTTTTGTAACACTTACAATCGAACTGCTGATGTCTTTTGCTGTTATTTATGCCATGAGAGACTATTTCTCTTACGCGATTGCGGTTCCAAAATTAAAAACATTAATTAAACCTTTTGTTTTTGGTATAATTTTGACTGTTGTTGTTAACTTGTTAATCAGCGGTATCATAAAAATTGCAGGTGGAAATCTTGAAGAACACCCTGCTTTATCAAAACTGAATTTTATACAAGTTTTGATATTCATATTTGTTTATGCCAGCGTTGCTGAAGAGATGCTGTTCAGGGGTTTTTTGATGAATCTTCTAAAACCTTTAGAAGTTCATGGTGTTTTCCTTTTCAAACGAAAGATTAGCTTACCGGTAATTATTAGTGCATTCGCTTTTGGCGCAGCTCATTTGGTTTTGATTTCAACTGGGGTGACCGTTTATTTCCTGTTTCGGATTGTTGTTTTTACCATATGTCTGGGATTAATGGCAGGTTATTACCAGGAAAAATATAACAATAATTTTCATGCAATAATTGTCCACATGGCAGGCAATACGATGGCGGTTATTGCTGCATTATCAATAAGTTAGCTGATTATACTTCTTTATGAGCAATCAATGTTCTGATCCCTCAATGTTCGGATCTAAAATCTTCGCAATTTCATTTTTCGAATGTTTTTGTACCAAATTAATATTGTTATTTTGCGATCCTTCTAATTCAGATAATTTTTTATACCAGAATGAATAAATTTCTAAGATTTTCGCTGACAACTGTATTCCTGTTGGTCGCATGGCAAATCGCCGTTTCCCAAAACCTTGAGGATCGTATAAAAAATTTGCCTGGTATTTTCTCTGTCGACAAGATGGAGGCCAATCCATTTTTCAAAGAAGCGTTGGTCATTATGGTTAGACAGCCACTCGATCATACTCATCCTGAACTTGGAACATTTCAGCAAAGAGTTGTCCTGTCAAATCTTGGTACCGATCAGCCAGTTATTTTCATAACTGAAGGGTATGGAGGGGATTATAGCGTCAACTCCACCTATCTGAATGAACTTTGTCCGATAATGAATGCCAATCAGTTATTGGTTGAGCACCGGTTCTTCGGGAAGTCAGTACCAGATTCAATCGACTGGCAATACATGACTGTTGAGAATGCAGCTGCTGACCAGCATCATATTGTTGAGCTTTTCAAACAAATCTACAGTAAAAAGTGGATCAGCACAGGGATCAGCAAAGGTGGGGAGACTGTTTTGTATCACAGGGCTTTATATCCAAACGATGTGGAAGTCTCGGTTCCCTATGTTGCGCCGCTTAATTTTTCCACTGAGGAGAAGCGCCATGATTACTTTATTCGACACAAGGCAGGAACAGCTTCGGAACGGAGCAAGGTAGCCAATTGCCAGATGGAATTTCTGAAGCGGAAAAAACAATTAATGCCACTTTTCGATCAATATACCAAAGAAAAAAACTATAAATACAGAGCAGCTTCCGGCGAAATATTCGATTACTGTGTACTTGAGTTTGCGTTTTCTTTTTGGCAATGGGGTCGCTCTGTATCCGAGATTCCGCAACAGACAACAACGGACAAGGAGTTTTTTGACTATATGATTAAAATCTGCTCCCCGAGTTATTTTGATATTGAAAGTGGTAAACCGACATTCCCATTTTTCGTCCAGGCAATGAAACAATTAGGTTATTACGGCTATAATCCGGAACCATTTAAAGGTCTAATGGATTTAAAGGATGCCCATGGGTATATTCTGAAACTATTTATGCCTGTTGGAACCGCATTTACCTATGATTCGGCGATGAGTTTACTCGTGAAAAACTATCTGAAGCATGATGCCCAAAAAATATTGCTTATTTACGGAGGAAATGACCCCTGGACAGCCTCAGCGGCTGATATCTATGGGAATAAAAAAATTGTAAAAGTTGTTCAGCCTCGCGGAAGTCATCGAACACGGATTGGAACGATGCCGGAACAGCAACGGAAAAAGGTGATGAGAATACTGAAAACATGGATGAAATAAATGGTCGGAATTATTAAACATTGTTTCAGTGCACTAATTAATTTATAATTAACCAGATTTATATGAGATGTACATTTAACTCATTCATAAAAGATTACTGGATACTCATGGTGCTTATCGCTGTGAAAATGGTGCTTCACTTATTGATTATAAATCCGGTTTATGAGCTTCACCGTGACGAATTTCTCCACCTCGACCAGGCAAATCACCTGGCTGCCGGATATATTTCGGTCCCTCCTTTAACATCATTGGTCTCATTGCTGATTAAATTGTTGGGTGGCGGTGTTTTTTGGATTCGGTTTTTCCCAGCCTTCTTTGGCGCATTAACGCTGATTGTTATCTGGATGATCGTCGAACAGTTAAAAGGTGGGACCCTTTCAAAAATATTGGTAGGGACAATCTTTATCTTCTCGGTCTATACCCGCATTAATATTCTTTATCAGCCGACTTCATTTGATATTCTGTCATGGACTGCAGTTTTTTACTTTTTAATCCGGTTTATCAAAGAAGATCGCCCACTTTGGCTATTTCTGATGATGATTTTCTTTGTCATTGGATGGTACAATAAATACAATATCATCTTTCTTTTTATAGGTCTTTCTGCCGGATTTTTACTTACTGACCTGCGAAAAAAATTGAATGTTAAGTTGCTCATTATTCTATTTTTAGTCGGAATAATTCTCATAATCCCCAATTTGCTTTGGCAATATATTCATCAGTTTCCTGTTGTTCTCCACATGAAGGTGTTGCGTGAGTCTCAGCTTAGTCATGTAGATAGAATCGGATTTTTGAAAGAGCAATTTGTGATGTTGTTTTGTGCCATTCCTTTGATTCTGGCAGCATTTATAGGTTTTCTCCGTTATGAGCCGTTTCGGAAATATCGTATAATCGGGATTACATTTCTTATTACATTGTCTGCTTTTACACTTTTAAGGGCTAAGAATTATTATGGATTGGGTCTTTATCCCGTTTTACTCCCTTTCGGAGCCGTTTTTCTAGAAGAACGTTTAAAGAGTAGATTTAAGATCGTAGCTCCCGGCTATCTTGCACTTGATCTTCTTATTTTTTTTACAGTGTTCGGATTTATGTTTCCGGTTCTGAGTCCGGCGGAAATACATCAAAAAGAATCTCAGTTTAAGGCATTGGGACTTTTAAGATGGGAGGATGGTAAAAATCATCAGTTGCCCCAGGATTTTGCCGATATGGTTGGATGGAAGGAGATGGCTGTCAAAACTTTAAATATTTATAACAACTTGTCGGATAGTGTAAAAAAGGAGACCCTTGTGTTTTGCGATAACTATGGACAAACCGGGGCCGTAAATTTCTATAACCGGGGAAAAATGGTTGATGCTTACTCTTTTAGTACCGATTACCTCTTTTGGATACCTGATAATTTAAATATTAAGAATGTAATACTTGTAGGTAAACCTCCCGCCGATAAAGTTCAGAAATTGTTTGACCATTTCTCAAGAGTTGGTTTTATTGAAAATCCCGATTCAAGGGAAAAGGGGACCTCGATATTTTTATTTCGGGGGGCTAAACCCGGATTTGCGGAATTCTTCCGGGCTGAGATCATCCGGCGAAGGGCAGAAATGGATTGTTTCTAACCATCTAAAATGTAAAAATATGAAATAGCCATGGTCATAAATCACAAACCGAAGATGAATCCGCCAACCGGCGGATGGCTATTCCATTTGGCCGCTAAAAAACAAATTATATACAAATGAAATCCAGTTATATCCACATCGTGATTTTTTCTCTCCTCGGGTTAAGTTCATGCAGGACACCTTCATCTCAGGTAACTCGTGAAAAATTGAAATCAGAACTTATTGCAGTTGAAAAGGAGTTTTGCGACATGGCTCAGCGGGAAGGTGTTGAAAAGGCGTTTGTTTATTTCGCTGCCGACTCAGCAGTGATTTTGAGAGGCGATCATCTTATAAAAGGGAAAGAGGCAATTCAACGGAAGTATAGTTTATTTCCCACTAAAGGGGTTAAACTGGTTTGGACCCCCGATTTTGCCGATGTTGCTGCTTCCGGTGATCTGGGATATACCTATGGGAAATACACCTATACTGCGACTGACAGTTTGGGAGTTAACCATGCAAGTGAAGGAGTTTTTCACACTGTCTGGAAACGTCAGACTGATGGCAGTTGGAAGTTTGTATGGGATTAGAACTTATGCAGAAAGCTCATTTGTAATCTTAATATTACTTTTTTGTGAAGTTTCACAGAAATCAGGGGGTGTGCGAATAAAAACAAATCCGTTGAATTAATTTCGTGCACGTTTTTAAAGTGAGTTTCTCGAATACAATGAAATTAGATTCTAATAAGGGTTTTTATCGCATTATCTTAAGGTATTTTGGTGTTAGTTTTATCATAGGTTTTGCCCTGATCGGATTTTTTCTGACAACCGCCTTTTTTGCTATTAAATTACATGTTACCGACGATCCTGGCGCGGTGGACTTTAACGATCGCTATTTCCAGGAAATCAAGAATAAATATGGAAAATCAAATACAAGCGATACCAGTCATGTGAATAACAGGGAGGCAATGTTTTTTCATAATGTGTTGGTTCTGAATAAATACTATCCCGAAAATTCTGTTTACATTTTGAATGCCTATATGAAAAGTCATAATCTCTCCGAGGCCGAGCGGATGATTGGGGCTGTAAATATGTACATGCAGGAGAATAAAGAATACATTTCTGAGATAGGGGAATTCCAAAATAAAAATAGTACAGATGGCACTCAACGAAATAGCGGCAGTGTTTTTAGCTGGATGAATATTTCGGAATGGTCTGATTTTAAAATTGCTGTTTCCAAAGACAAAGCGTTAATCGATTCAGTCGCTGATCTTACCGATGTTGAACCCCGTCTCATCGTCGCTGTTCTTGTTGGTGAACAGATTCGTCTTTTTAATTCTGATCGTGAAATGTATAAAAAGTGGATCGGTCCTTTGAAAATTCTTTCCGTAGAATCGACCTTTTCCCTTGGCGTTACCGGTATTAAAGTTGCGACTGCCGAGACGATCGAACGGAATCTGAAAGATCCGGAATCGGTGTTTTATCTGGGAACAAAATACGAACGTTTGCTCGATTTTCAAACTGCTTCGGTTGAGGATGAGCGGTTTAAAAGGTTGACTTCATACAAAAATCATTTCTACTCCTATCTTTATGCCGCATTAAATATCAGGCAGATAAAAATGCAGTGGGAGCGGGCAGGTTTTCCGATTGACAACCGACCAGAGATTCTTGCTACGTTGTATAATATCGGATTTGAAGTATCCGTCCCGAAAGCCAATCCCGTGGTCGGAGGTGCAACAGTGATGGTTCATGATAAACCTTATTCATTTGGCGCCATCGCTTACGAATATTATTACTCAGGTGAACTCTATGATCTGTTTCCTTTCAAAAGATCAAAATTTGACTGGACGAATGGTTAGACCTCATGTTAGGAATGGATTAAAAGCCTCCTCACTTTTGTTTTTATTTATTTTGTCCCTTCTGGTAACCCATGGGCAAAATCAAGGGAACAAACTTGTTCAATGGCATGAGTTACAAAAGGGTCTCCTTTTTCAGGAGATGGATGCTCCCGAAAAATCATTTGTTGGTGATTCGAGAATATTTATCCTTAAGGCAGATCCCTCGAGATGCAAATTCCACGTTTTAAGTGCCTCGGAACATAAGCGAATAAACAGATCTGCGGATGAATGGGCGGGTGAGTTTGGCATGAAGGTCGTGGTTAATGCCGGAATGTTTAATATGGCCAACAAAAGAACCAACAAAGGTTACCTGAAAAACTATTCCCATTACAATAATCCACGTCTGAACGGCAGTTATAATGTGATGATGGCGATGAACCCGAAGCAGGATTCCGACACTTCGATGATCATTTGTGATATGACCTGCTGTGACTGGGAATCAATTCGTAATAATTACCATACCCTATGCCAGGGAATGAGGATGATTGATTGCAACGGGAACCCTTTGGCATGGGATAAACGCCCGGGCCAGGCTTGCAGCATGGTGATCGGGGCTACTGATAATCTTGGAAATATTTATTTTGCCTTTTCGCGCTCCCCCTTTACCCATCAGAAAATGATTGGTTTTCTGATGGATCTAATTCCTGGGATACGCACCACTGTTTACCTTGAAGGTGGTCCGGAGGCGAGTCTTTATATCCAGACAAACGATACTACAATTTCAAAGATTGGGAGTTATGTTTCAAAGACCTATCCAAATGATAATAACGAGCATTTCTGGAAGATCCCAAACGTTATTGGAATAAATGCCAAATAGTTATTTTGCCATATAGCCGGTTTTGTAATTTGTAATCTAACCCTGAGAACCGCACAGTTATGAAATGTAATATCAGAATCCGCTCATTCTGAAACATTTTTATTCCTTTTCCCGTAAGTATTTAATACAATAGATTATTCCTACTACTTAATTGTTAAATAAAACTGGATATGAAGCAAAAAATTGGAATTATTGGTTCAGGATCTGTTGGACAGACCCTTGCCTCAGGTTTTTTGAAATTTGGCTACGAGGTGATGATTGGTAGCCGCGACGTGTCGAAACTTTCAGAATGGAAATCATCGGCAGGGGAAAGCGGATCAATCGGCTCTTTTGAGGAGACCGCTCAGTTTGGTGAAATCATCGTGCTGGCCACCAAAGGGAGCGCTGCACTGAACGCTTTGCATTTGGCAGGAAAGGAGAACCTTGCCGGAAAGACAATCATCGATACCACCAATCCGATTGCCGATGCTCCTCCAGAAAACGGGGTCCTCACTTTCTTTACCGAATTAAACCATTCATTATTGGAACGGTTGCAAAAGGGATTCCCGGAAGCACATTTTGTGAAAGCTTTTAACAGTGTAGGGAGCAGCCAGATGATTAATCCCGATTTTGGGGCTGAAAAACCAACAATGTTTATCTGTGGAGATAACCAGCAATCGAGGGATGAAGTTGCCCATATCTGTACCCTTTTTGGCTTTGAACCCGAAGATATGGGGATGGCAGAAGCAGCCAGGGCCATTGAACCCCTTTGCATGTTATGGTGTATTCCGGGTTTCAGGGAAAACAGGTGGAGTCACGCATTCAGATTGTTGAAAAGGTAGTGAACTTCATATTTTATCTGGAAGTTCAGGACATTATCATTATAAACCAGATATTTCAATATTTAAACTCCTAAGTCACCCTCTCTAATGGGGAGGGAAGGGGAGGGGTCAGAATCATTAACCTCCACCCGCTTATATGTGTATGAATTTCTGCCCGGATGATTTTCGCAATTAATACCCTAATTGTTTAATAGACTTAACTTATCAAATTTTAACAATTTTTTTTGTATTTCTTTAGAAATGAAATATTTGATTCCAGACAAACAAGGGACCTCCCCTAACCCCTCCCAGGAGGGGGATAGGCCGGAGAATGAAGAGATGTCAGTAGTATTTATTCAGAAGGTGTTATCCTATCATCTGGCTGCTTGTTGAGAAAATCATTTATAAATTCAACAACAGTTTCAGGAGAATTCAAGACTTCATCATTGGTAAACCTGATGACTTCATATCCCAGATTATTAAGGTGTTTTGTTCTAATATCATCCTGTTCTTTCTGGAATTTGTGGATTCTTCCGTCAATTTTAATAACAACTTTTTTAGATAAACAGGCAAAATCTGCAATAAAACCGCCAATAACGTGCTGTCGCCTGATTTTGTGTCCAGTATATTTATTCCTTAGATATTTCCATAATAAAAGTTCAGCATCGGTTTGATGATCTTTTAAATCTTCTCTGTAATCTTTTATTAACGGATAGGTATATGGATTTGCTGTAATATATTCAGGTTTTTTTTCTCCAACGTCATGCGTCAGGTCCTGTTTTATTTTTTCGGTGGATTCGACATGTATATGATCTAAGTCACCCTCTCTAATGTGGAGGGGCGGGGAGGGGTCAGAATCATCAACCTCCACCCGCTTATATGTGTATGAACTTTTGTCCGAATGATTTTCGTGATTCATACCCTAATTGTTTAATATACTTAACACACCAAATTTAAACAATTTTTTTTGTATTTCTTTAGAAATGAAATATTTGATTCCAGACAAACAAGGGACCTCCCCTAACCCCTCCCAGGAGGGGGATAGGCCGGAGAATGAAGAGATGTCAGTAGTATTTATTCAGAAGGTGTCATCCTATCATCTGGCTGCTTGTTGAGAAAATCTTTTATAAATTCAACAACAGTTTCAGGAGAATTCAAGACTTCATCATTGGTAAACCTGATGACTTCATATCCCAGATTATTAAGGTGTTTTGTTCTAATATCATCCTGTTCTTTCTGGAATTTATGGATTCTTCCGTCAATTTCAATAACAACTTTTTTAGATAAACAGGCAAAATCTGCAATAAAACCGCCAATAACATGCTGTCGCCTGATTTTATGTCCAGTATATTTATTCCTTAGATATTTCCATAATAAAAGTTCAGCATCGGTTTGATGATCTTTTAAATCTTCTCTGTAATCTTTTATTAACGGATAGGTATATGGATTTGCTGTAATATATTCAGGTTTTTTTTCTCCAACGTCATGCGTCAGATCCTGTTTTATTTTTCGGTGGATTCGACATGTATATGATCTAAGTCACCCTCTCTAATGGGGAGGGGCGGGGAGGGGTCAGAAGTTTTAAAAGAGAAAATCATCATTGCTGCAATATCTTTTTTATTACCTTTCCACTTCATTATTTAGTCTGCTGAAAAACTATTTTAAACCACGAAGTGGTTATCCGCCGGCTGATGAATAACCCCCGGTGAAGCTTGCGAAACCGGGGGGAATGAACGATAAACAACAGCAGCTCCGTCAGCTGACGGACTGAATGGTAGGTTAAATTGTTAATATTGAACCCTTTCAGGGTTCCGGTTTTCATGGGATTATTTACCCCCAGTTTCGTTTCCCTTCACTGGGGGTTATGCAGATTAAATCCTTTCAGGATTTTTACTATTGTTGGAGATATTTTGAACCATAAATTTTGCATTTATAATTCAATTTTCATTGTACTTCAGGGTTAAAATAATTGATATTTCTTTGAATTACAATTCGTTATTCGTTTTACAGCTGACCCTATTTAGCTATTTAATTATTGGCTATCTTTTTTCTCCCAAACTGTCACTTCAAGATTGTGAAAGGAATACTTCCGTTTATTAATCCTGGATACGGATGGTATTGTAATCGGACCCTCAATTTTTATAAATGTTTCACCGAGCAGAGAAGCAAGATCATCTTCACCCCACACCATTTCTCCCGATTCCCGATGACCACCAACCCAGTTTTCGCGTTTTGTGCACTCTTCGCTCCAGTCAAATCCTGTTGCAATGATCAGTCTGCCACCGTTGTTGACCCGTTTATGAACGCCGGTTAGGAAGTGCCGCGGATTGTACATCTGATCGAGAATGTCATTAACCAGTACCAGGTCATAACCAACAAAAATGGACTTCATATTTGAGGCATCCGATTGAAGAAAGGTCACTTTACCAATGAGATTTTCGAATCCTAAAGCATTGATGCTGACCTGATGATAGGAGAGAAGATCACCCTCCTCGGGAAAGACGTAATTAAAACTTCCGTTCTCCTGTAGCTGTGCGGCAATTCTGATATTACGTGCCGTGAAATCAAGTCCGGTAACAGCATCAAAAGCTTTGGCCAATTCAAAAGTAGTTCGTCCTGTACGGCAGCCAAGATCAAGCGCATTTCTTTTGCTAATGCCTGAATATTGAATTGCTAACCGGGCAATTTCTTCGTAATAATTTTTTATGCCCAGGAAATCACCTCCGTATTGTGCTTCACAATGGCGGATTACCTCCTTGTCTGTTTCATAAACATCCTTAGGGATTACCACTTTATTGGGTGATTCCACATACCGAAAACCGGCATGCTGATAAAAATGGCGTCGGAATGCATAACGGGCATTGGCTGTTGCCTCATTCCCTGTCGATATCCATGAACCACCTTTGATAAGATTATGTTTCATATCGAATGTCGGTGTTGAGAAATCGTCGTATATGGGGTGAATTTTAAAACCTTCAAATCCGCCGATCGGAGTCTCGGTCCATTGCCATACGTTTCCGATCAGGTCGTAAAACTGGTCAAATCTGAATTTATCAACGGGACACGGACTTTGAAAATGTTCCATATTTATATTTCCCGGTGCATTTTCCCAATAAGGCTGGTCCGGAATGCTAGCCTTCTTATGAAGCAGTATCCATTCATCTTCAGAAGGGAGCCGGATAGGTTGTCCCATCTTCTCTGTTTTCCAGTTACAAAATGCTTTGGCTTCGAGATAATTGACCTCGACAGGCCAGTTCCACGGCATCGGTATCTCATTAAAAACCAGACGCAATTTCCAGTCATTTCCCTCTTTTATCCAGAACAGGGGATGCTGAGCCTCTTTATAGGTTTTCCAGTTCCACCCCTCCTTGGACCAGTAGTTTTGATGGAGATACCCTCCGTCTTCTACAAATTGCAGAAACTCGCCATTGGAACAGAGGTATAACGATGCTTTAAACGGTTGCACATTTGCTTCATGAACACCGTATTCATTATCCCACCCATAGATGGGATCGCTGAATGGTTTACCTGTCTTAAACCGGCCTCCTTCAACTGATATTAATCGGTTATCCGGAGCAGGAGCAGATTCGTCACAAATCTTCCATGACTGGATTGGCTGAAGGAATTGAAGTGGTACCTGCCGGATGAGAACCGACGAGGTCTCAAGATGAATCCGATTATGTTCGATCCCCATCAGGATAATCCAGAAAGAGTTATCCCATCCGACAGGGAGTTGAAGAGGTAATGTTTTGATTAGCTCATCAATCGTTTGCCGAACCTTATTCCTGTATTCTGTCACTTCAGCAACTGTAGGCCAGTCGTAATGACTCGTATTCAAATCGTCCCACGACATCTCATCAACACCAATTGCAAACATCGATTCGAACCTGGGATTGATTCTTTCATTAAGTATTTTGCTGATAATTAATTTATTGATATAAAATGTGGCAGTGTGTCCATAATAAAAGATCAACGGGTGACGTAAGGGATCAGCCTTACTATACATCGCTTGCTGATCGGCAAAAACCTCAAAAAGGTGTTCGTCAATATCAAATGTCTGATGGAAATAATCGAGCAGCTCTTTTCTTTTCTCTTCCGGATTACCCACATTTAATAGGGGTGTTTTGGTACAAAAGAGTGGATTGGAATTCATTTTAAAAATATTAAAGTTCAGACAATTCAATTTCCAACAATAAATGTTAAAAATGAATTTCAAAGATAGGGTATTTCCGATCTTCTTTTTAACCCAATTTAAAAAATCAAATAAACACCTACTTATAAATCCGAAGAGGAGTGATAAATCATATTTGTTAAATAATTTCCTATTTTTGCAATAATTTAAAATAATATTATGAAAACAAAAGTTAAAATGCTTATCGCAATCAGCATCATGGCTGCCTGGTGTATTGGATTTTTTATTGGCATTAGTTTTAACAGTGGAAAGGTCAACACATCTGATGTTTCCGGGACTATTGGTAAAGGCAAACACAAAATCTGTACGTCGAATCAGGCAATGTCAGGTCCCTGCACTTCATGCCATAATTAATAGCTATTTCTGATACGCCTCAATCACCTTTTTAACCGAGCCATGAAGCCCTTACGAGCCGATGCCCAATAAAGGAGAGGAAAATCTAAACGGATCTCGTCTCCAATGGCTGGGTTAAAAACAAATAATAGTTGTGGCAGAAGAGGGGGATCAAGTAAATTTAAAAGTATTTTCTATCAATCTAGCACAATTATGGACAGTTAAAATATCAATCCTGGTTTCATCGAATATTTGATAGACAATTCTATAATTTCCATTAATGATTTCCCTGATTAATTCATTTTTAAATTCAGGTACTATTTTACCGGAAAATGGGTGAAATTCAAGTATATCAACTGAATCAAATAAACGGTTAACAGTTAATTGGGCATATTTTTCCGAATCTTTAGAGATATAATCGCCGATATCATTTAAATCCTGAATAGCATTATCAGTCCAAATTACTTTATCCATCTATTTAATTTCTCTTTTGCCTCTTCTTTTGAATTGATGCGACCATTTTTTGAATCGTCCAAACCTTTTTGAATCTTTTCAATGAAGATCAACTGATCAATGACTTGATCCACTGTTACATTTTCGGGTAGATTATCCAGCGAATTTTTTATTTGGGTTTTTGTTATCATCTTATCTATTTTAAATCAAAGATAATAAAATTATTTCTGATACGCCTCAATCACCTTTTTTACTGAGCCATGAATTAATAGTAGTCTGCGGGCTTCGTCAGAGGGGATATTAAGCTCCTCGACAATCATACGAGTGCCACGTTCCACCAGTTTTTGATTGGTTAACTGCATATTCACCATCTTGTTCCCTTTTACCCGCCCCAGCTTAATCATGATGGAGGTGGTGATCATATTAAGGATCATCTTCTGGGCTGTTCCTGCCTTTAAACGGGTACTTCCGGTTACAAATTCGGGCCCTGTAATGGCTTCAATGGGATATTCTGTTACATGGGCAATCTCACTACCGGGATTGCAGGTAATGCACCCAGTGAGAATGCCGTTCTTCCGGGCGTGTTGGATACCTCCGATCACATAGGGTGTCGTTCCTGAAGCTGCGATTCCGATCACGATATCATTTTTTTGGATATGATAACCCAGGAGTGATGCCCATGCCTTATCGGGATCATCTTCGGCAGCTTCGACCGATTTCCGTAGGGCAACGTCACCCCCGGCAATCAAACCGATCACCATGTTTTCGGGAACTCCAAATGTCGGTGGAACCTCCGAAGCATCCAGAACCCCAAGTCGGCCACTGGTTCCTGCTCCAAGGTAAAAAACCCGTCCCCCCTTTTCCATTCTGACAACGATCTGTTCAACCAAACTTTTAATCTGAGGCAATGCCTGTCTCACTGCAAGATGGACCTTTGCATCCTCTTCATTAATATGGGTAAGCAACTCCTCGACAGACATCGTATCGAGATTATCGAAATTGGAGGGTGATTCGGTAATGCTTGTCTTGGTTTTCGGTGTAGACTTCATAAGAATACTACAAATATTTATTTGATTACTATGTTTTTATGATAACTGATTAACCCGCTCATTGGGGCATGTTCGATTTTTCCAAGGATCAGATTTTGTTCTTTAATGACTTTTCTGAGTTGTTCCTCAAAGAAGAAAGCTATACTTCCCGTAAAATTAATGGAGGTGTGTCCGATTTCACGATATTGAAGTAAATTTCGTTTGACGAATGCCCGGAATTCATTCAGTACAATATTTTCTATTTCTGGATGTTGGATATTTGCAGAGAGAAAACGGGTGTAACCGGCAAGGTAGCGACTCGGAAAAGGTTTCTTATACACATTTTCAAGAATTATGGCTGCGGTGGTGTGATAGGTCTCAAAAAAATCATTGATCAATGGTTGGGGCAGCTGTTTTTTTAAAACATCACCAAGCAGTTTTTTCCCTAATACAGCGCCACTCCCTTCGTCGCCAAGAATAAATCCAAGAGGCGATACATTGGCAGTGATATCAACGCCATCATAAAAACATGAGTTAGAGCCGGTACCTAAGATACAGGCAACCCCAGGTTGAGTCTGACAAAGTGAGTGGGCTGCCGCCAGCAGATCGCTGCCAATAAAAATTTGCGACGTTTCAAATACCTGTAATAGTGCTGTTTCAACAATGTCTTGCTTTTCCTTATTGATGCAACCTGCGCCATAAAAATAGATGGTATCGAATTTCTTAACCGAAATAAATTCTTCCTGTAATAAAGCCGAGATATTTGCAGCATCCTGATAAAAGGGATTGATTCCTGAAGTGATCACCGTTTCTGTAACTCCACCCTCACTAATCAGGCGCCACTCTGTTTTAGTTGTGCCGCTGTCTGCAATTAAGATCATTTTCTGTATAATTGTTTGTTCCAACTACTTATTATTATCTTTAATAAAATAATTTGGATTTTGTATGCTGTAACATGTATGACAAAAGTACAAATATTTTAAAAATTATTTTTATTTTTGGTGTGCATTTAAAGCTAATTGATGAAGAAATCGAGTCAGATCCTAGTTATAATCCTTATTCTGATCATTTTGTTACTTCCCTTTGCCGGTTTTACACAAACATCGGTTCAGAAGAAATTGACCGGAAAAGGGGAGATTCGTCTTAAGAAAATGGAACAAGTGATGCCGGGATGGTCCCATGTGGGGCATATCCGTTTTGATTCACTGTTTATTGGGACTGAAAACAAACATATTCAGGTCTTTTTTACCAATCCGCTATCCTATGTTCCGGTAAGGGAAAGTGAAGTTTTTACTGTTGAGAAAGCCGTGAAAAAACAGCTGGGACGAAAATTCAGAAAATATACAATTGCCGTTTATACCGATCACCATTTATTAAGGGAATTGGTGCCAAATTCGCTCAGGAGTGTGATTCCGGTTGATCAAAACCGGATATCTGGAAACAGAGCTAACCGCATTCCCGTTGTTTATCGGCTGGGGAGTGAAAAGCCACTTATGGGGCTTTATAACAATAACATCGCCCTTTGGGACAGTCATGGATGGTTTTACGATTCGAAAGTTGACAGGTGGAGATGGCAACGGGCCCGTTTATTTGGTACTGTGGAAGAGATGTCCACGATGAGCTTTGTCCTTCCATATCTGGTTCCTATGCTGGAGAACAGCGGGGCAACTGTTTTTCTGCCCCGTGAACGTGACTGGCAATCGCAGGAGGTAGTGGTCGATAACGACCGGTCAACCGCCGGATCTGAAATG
Source organism: Prolixibacteraceae bacterium (assembly GCA_963677935.2). Classification (GTDB taxonomy): domain Bacteria; phylum Bacteroidota; class Bacteroidia; order Bacteroidales; family Prolixibacteraceae; genus JAAFHB01. The sequence goes on from CAXXEH010000003.1 coordinate 642,337, forward strand.
ATCCTTCCCGAAGGAATTTCCACAGCATCAATTTCAGCCGGTTTTTTATTAAAAGATTCGCTCTTCACAGGCGATAATCCTTTTAAATCTGGAACTTCACTAGTAGTCAGAAGCTCGGGTAATCAGGGTAATGTGATTAAATATATCCCATCGTTTAAAACCAAAGGGAGGTATTCCGTATCTGTTTCCTACGCTGGCGATAGTCTTGCTTCATCAGCCGTAAAGTATACGGTCCTCCACGCAGGGGGGAAGAGCGTTTTTTTGGTGAATCAAAAAGTTGGCAGTGGAACATGGATATACCTGGGGACATTTAATTTCAACGAGGGCAAAAATCCGGATTCCGGAATGGTAACAGTCTCCTGTAATAGTGACGTGCCTGGCCTGATCACAGCTGATGCTGTGAAATTTGGAGGAGGAATGGGTAATGTGGCCCGGCGTCCAGCTGACGAAACGGTTTCCATAATAAAGTCTGTCGCAGAGGTAAACATCTCCGGCAAACCGATATTGAAAAATGATTCCCAATTGATCAATTTTAAGTTAAGTGGCAAACCCCGGTATCTGGAAGCCGCCAGGTATTACCTTCAGAGTGCAGGTTTTCCCGATACACTCACCTACAACCTCAATAAGGATAAAAACGACTATAATGATGATTACCAATCCAGGGGTGAATGGGTCAATTATCTGATGGGAAATCCAAATGGTCCCGCAAATCACCGAAATATCGCCGGATTAAAAATTCCGATTGATCTTGCACTCGCTTTTCATACCGATGCAGGTATAATTCCAAATGATTCCATTATTGGAACGCTTGGAATTTATAGCACAATGGCTGACAATGGTTTTTTCCCTAACCGGAATTCACGTCTGTCCAGTCGCGATTTGACAGATCTGATTCAAACGCAGGTGGTTGGTGATATAAGGCAGCTTTTCAATCCGAAATGGACACGACGCGGATTATGGGATAAGCCATACTCTGAAGCCTGGCGCCCCAACGTTCCCGCGATGTTACTTGAGTTATTGTCGCATCAGAATATTGCTGATATGAGATTTGGCCTGGACCCGAGGTTTCGTTTTGCAGTGGGTCGGGCCATCTACAAAGGGATGTTGAAATTTCAGTCGTATCAGGAATATCGTCCTTTCATTGTTCATCCTTTGCCAGTTGATCATTTTGCAATTGCCTCTTATGGTGATAAATCGGTACGATTAAGCTGGAGGGGGGTAAACGATCCGCTTGAACCAACTGCAAAACCAACCCGATACAAAGTTTATCAACGACTTGACGATAATGGTTTTGACAATGGTGTAATGGTAAAAGATACTGTTTTTGATCTAAAACTGGATCAGTACGACCATATTTACAGTTTCAAAGTTACTGCCGTTAACGAAGGTGGTGAAAGTTTCCCTTCTGAGACCCTCTCTGTCGGTGTGAAAAGTCAAAGTAAAGGTGATGTTTTGGTCGTGAATGCATTTGACCGGATATGTGCACCTTCGATATTTGATAATGGAGAACAAGCCGGAATTGCCTGGTGGAAAGATCAGGGAGTTGCTGACCATCAGGATATCAGCTTCGTTGGATTTCAGTACAATTTTGATCGGAAATCGAAGTGGCTCGACGATGACAGTCCTGGTTGGGGCGCCAGTTACGGCAATATGGAGGGGAAAGTGATTGCGGGAAACTCCTTCGATTTTCCGATTATCCACGGTAAGGCGATTATGACAGCGGGTTATTCGTTTGTTTCAGTTAGTAATGAAGTTTTTTGTCAGGAGAAATTCGATATCGCGCCCTATTTTGCGACCGACATAATTTTAGGGGAGGAGCGTGCAACACCCGGTTTAAAAGATGCCAGCCAAATGGAGTTTAAAATTTATACCCCTGAGTTTAAATCGAAAATAACGGAACTGACAAAAAAAGGTGGGAAACTCTTTTTATCAGGCGCCTACATCGGTTCTGAATTTGGGGAGAGTCAGGATTCATTAACTGCTGATTTTGCCAAAAATATACTCCATTTCAAATGGCAGACTGGTCATGCTTCGAAAGGTGGCGGATTTTATGCAACCGATTATGCCCGCAAGTGGTTCAAAGGGAAAATGAATTTTAATACCGAATATCATCCTGAAATTTATTCAGTTGAAGCACCGGATGGAATTGTACCGGTGGGAGTAAACGCCATCTCTGCCTTCAGGTATAGTGAAAACAGCATTAGCGCCGGGGTCGTTTTTAATGGAAAGTACAGGGTGGTTGCTTTAGGAATACCATTCGAGACCATCATCGGTAATGAAGACCGTTCCACGTTGATGCAACAGATTATTCAGTTTTTTGAATCCAAATAGATTATCGTAAAACACTATAAATGAGAAATAAAATCACCTGTTTTATACCAGTTCAGGAAGATACAGACTTTGAACCAACCATCAAAACATTAAGATCATCGGGAGTTGTTGAAAAGATTTTCCTTATAGGTGAGACCCGTAATTCAATGGAAGGGGATGATATCGGAAAATTATTTTTGGGTGGTTTTAGTTCAACAAAAGCGATAAAGGGATTTGCAGATCAGGTAAAAACCGATTTTATATTGCTTTATATGAAAACGTTACCGCTTGCTCTGGGTCAAAATGGTTTGCACCGGATGATCCAGACCAGTCAGAGCAGTGGTGCGGGAATGGTCTATTCCGATTATTACGAACAAAAGGAGGGGCAACTGAAACCTCATCCCGTCATCGAAGTTCAGGATGGCAGTCTTCGTGACGATTTTGACTTTGGATCTTTATTGCTTTATCGCACTGAGGCATTTGTTGAAGCTGCAAGCAGGATGAACGACGAATTTGAATTGGCTGGGCTTTACGATCTAAGGTTAAAGGTTTCACAAAATTACCGGTTGGTCCATTTGCCTGAGTTGCTTTACACGGAGATGGAACTGGATACCCGTAAATCGGGGGAGAAGATGTTTGATTATGTAGATCCGCGTAACCGGTCTAAACAGATTGAGATGGAAAAGGCATGCACAGCGCATTTAAAAGAGGTCGGCGCCTGGCTTGCCCCCGAATTCAGAAATATTGCCTTCTCTGAGGGACATTTTGCCACAGAAGCTTCGGTAATCATACCGGTGTGGAACCGTGCAAAAACAATCAGCGATGCGATCAAATCGGTGTTGAGTCAGGATACAGATTTTGATTTTAATTTGCTTATCGTCGATAATTATTCAACAGATGGGACCTCGGAACTAATCAAATCTTTCGCCGATTGTGATGAGCGGATTATTCATATCGTCCCAGAGCGGAAGGATCTTGGAATCGGCGGTTGCTGGAATGAGGCAATCAACCACCCGGCCTGTGGTAAATTTGCAATTCAGCTGGATAGTGACGATTTGTACATTGACAATACTGTTATTCAACGGATTGTTGCTTCGTTTTATGAACAAAACTGTGCCATGGTGGTAGGTTCCTATCGTATGGTTAATTTTAAACTCGAAGAGATTCCTCCTGGTTTGATTGATCACAAGGAGTGGACGCCGGATAATGGGAGAAATAATGCTTTGCGTATTAATGGATTAGGGGCGCCTCGCGCTTTTTATACACCTGTTTTACGGGAGATACAGGTTCCTAATGTCAGTTATGGCGAGGATTATGCTTTGGGCTTGGCAATTAGTCGCCATTATCAGATCGGACGAATTTATGAACCGCTTTACCTCTGTCGCCGATGGGACGAAAATTCAGATTCATCGCTTGATATCGTCAAATTGAATGCCCATAATTTTTACAAGGATAAAATTCGAACCCTGGAGTTCTGGGCCCGCCAACAATTGGTCAGAGATGGAATTTGATTTTTGAATTTTCAATACAGTTTAATCCTAATAGATTACTATGGATTTTTCAGAAAAAGCGAGGGCATTAATCTGTGAACAGCTTGTGGAATGGGATCTTGCTGCGAAGAATTACCACAGTTTGAAAAGGGTAAAGACAAAACGGTTTGATTTTGTTGATTATCATATTGAAATTCAGTTTAATCCAGAGCGGATCATCTCCTCTTCGGCAAAGGTGGATGCCGGCTCCATTAACGCGCGTCCCTGTTTTTTATGTCAAATGAACCTCCCTTTGCAACAACGGGTGTTACCTTATGATCACGATTTCCAGATATTGGTCAACCCGTTTCCGATATTTCCTGAGCATTTAACGATTCCTTCATTAAGCCATACCGATCAGCGCATCATGGGTAATTTTGGAAAGATGCTTGATCTTGCAGCTCGGTTAGGCGAATTCGTCATCTTTTATAACGGACCTAAATGCGGCGCCTCAGCTCCTGATCATCTCCATTTTCAGGCAGGTATAAAAGGATTTTTACCCATTGAAGTTGATTTCAAAAAGGGAAAATGTTGTCACGAAGTGCGTCGGATTGGAGGGATTGTCATCTCTCACTGGCCAGAATATCAACGGGGCGTTATCACACTTACCAGCAAAGACAAAACCGGATTGATCGATTGTTTTGCTCAAATATATAATAAATTACAAGCGATCGTTCCTGATGAACCTGAGCCAATGCTAAACATTTTGGCTTCCTGTGAAGCTGGAGAATGGGTGATTCATATTTTTCCTAGAATCCTTCACCGCCCTTCGAACTATTTCGAATCGGGAGAAAAGCAGCTGGTTTTAAGTCCCGCATCAGTCGATATGGGAGGTGTGCTAATTACACCGCGTGAGGAAGACTTCATAAAAATAACGATGAAGGAGGTGGGCAATATTTTCCGGCAGGTTTGTATGAATCCTCGTGACGTTCTGTTGCTGATTAATCAGCTGTGAAATTGAATGATTTTTGAATATTTTTATGTTTTTATGGAAACACCCTTGATTAAAGTAGGCATCATGACAAGTGAGGAGATCTTCTTCACCCTGGAAGGAAATTATCATTTGGAGCATTCAATTGTGGATATTTCGGGTAAATGTTCAGTCCGAAAGTGTGAATCAGGCGTGGTTCTCCGTTGCAGAGAGGAGCGCTACGAAGATCCTTTTAACCTAAAATTGATTCCGGTTGATCCCGAAACCGGAGAATTTACATTACATGATGTGACTATCGGAATTAACTTTCACTGGGAACGAAAGGAAGATCAGAGATTCAAAGGGGCTCTGTATTTTGTTGGCGATGGAGATAGTTTGCATGCACTTAATGCATTAAGTGTTGAGGATTATTTGATCAGTGTGATCTCTTCCGAGATGAGTGCTACCTCTTCGATGGAGTTGCTCAAGGCGCATGCCGTGATATCGCGAAGTTGGTTGTTGGCCCAGATTCAGAAAAATCAAAATCTGAAAACGGCTGATAAAAATTACCAGACCACTTTTTTTACCAATGATGAACTGATTAAATGGTACGATCGTGAAGACCATACCTACTTTGATGTTTGTGCCGATGACCATTGTCAAAGATATCAGGGTATCACACGGGCGACAACTACATCTGTTGAACAAGCAGTAAATGAGACGAATGGAGAAGTACTTGTCTATGGAATAAACATCTGTGATGCCCGTTTTTCGAAATGCTGCGGAGGTGTGACTGAACTCTTCGAAAATGTTTGGGAACAGGTCAATCACCCCTATTTGCAGAAGATTGTAGATAATGACCAGGCTCCGGAAGGATATTCTCTTGCTCTTGAAAATGAGGAGGCTGCACGATTGTGGATACTGGGTAATCCCGACGCCTTTTGCAACTCCTCTGACAAAAAAGTGTTGAAGCAGGTTTTAAACGATTATGATCAGGAGACTAACGATTTTTTCAGATGGAAGGTAATTTATTCACAGGATGATTTGAGTGATCTGGTTAAAATCCGGACAGGGATAGATTTCGGAAAGATTCTCGATCTGATACCTGTTGAACGGGGTGCTTCCGGACGGCTGATCAGATTAAAAATTGTTGGTACACTCCGGACAATGACCTTTGGCAAAGAGTTGGAAATCAGAAAGAGCTTATCCAAAACCCATCTTTACAGTTCGGCTTTCATTGTTGAAAAACAAGAAGTTGATGGAAATATTAACTTTATTTTAAAGGGCGCAGGGTGGGGCCATGGCGTTGGATTATGTCAGATAGGAGCTGCTGTAATGGGAGACAAGGGGTATCTTTATCATGAGATTCTATTCCATTATTTCAGGGGTGCAGGTCTAAAGAAGATGTATTAACCAACAGGCAGATTCATTTATCAGGATGAGAAACAAAATTATTGCTGGACTACTGTTTTTATTCATAACCATCATAACTAACGGGTCCTCGTGGATCAGGATTAACCAGTTGGGTTATCTTCCGCAATCGGTTAAAGTGGCTGTTTTTATATCGGATGAACCCCTGAAATTAGGTGAATTTCAGCTTGTAGAAGCCGCTTCTGAAAAGATTGTATACGATGGACTTCCTGTGGTTTATGATGGAGCAAAATGGGGGATGAAGGGAGCTGCACGTCTCAATTTTTCCTGTTTTTCGAAGGAAGGTAGTTACTATATAAAAGCCGGAGGATCACATTCGCCTGAATTTCAGATTGGAATGGATGTTTATCGGGGAACAGCAGATTATACCCTTAAATATATGCGGCAGCAACGGTGCGGTTACAATCCTTACCTGAAAGATTCGTGTCATACGCATGACGGATTTATTGTGGATCATCCAACTAAAACGGGTCAGATCATCGATGTTAAAGGGGGATGGCACGATGCGACCGATTATCTGCAATATGTAACTACATCGGCAAATGCTGTTTATCAGATGCTTTTTGCCTATTCGAGAAATCCTGAAGTTTTTGGTGATCAATATAATGCTGCAGGTCTTCCGGGTGCTGACGGAGTACCAGATATCCTGAATGAAGTTCGATGGGGATTGGATTGGCTCATGAAGATGAATCCCGATAGTGCTGAAATGTACAACCAGATTGCTGATGACCGCGACCACAAAGGGTTCAGGTTACCCGACAAAGATACGGCATCATATGGAAAAGGTCTTTATCGCCCGGTTTACTTTGTAACTGGCAAGTCACAGGGTTTATCGAAGTTCAGGAACAGGACTACAGGTGTTTCATCAACGGCAGGAAAGTTCAGCTCCGCATTTGCTTTAGGGGCCACCGTATTTCAAAAAGCCGATCCGGAGTTTAGTAAACAATTGGCCCGGAAAGCGAGACAGGCCTATTCGTATGGTCTTGCCGATCTCGGAGTTACCCAGACTGCCTGTGTCGTTTCTCCCTATTTTTATGAAGAGGATAATTATGTTGATGATCTGGAGCTGGCAGCTGCAGAGCTTTACCGGTTGACAGGAATGAGTTATTATCAGCAACAGGCTGATTACTGGGGTCAGCTTGAACCTGTCACACCCTGGATGGAGAAGGGGAGTGCACGTCATTATCAGTATTATCCCTTTGTAAACATTGGTCATGCCATTCTGGCAAATGGGATCGGTCAGGTATCGAAAACCTATTCCGGGTTTATGAATAAGGGGTTGAACCTTATCCTTGAAAGGGGAAAGTCTGATCCGTTTCTGAATGGGATCCCTTATATCTGGTGTTCCAATAATTTGAATGTTGCGGCGTTAACCCAAGCCAGGCTCTATATTGAGGCCACCTCCGACACCACCTATCAGGAGATGGAGGCAGCACTTCGGGACTGGTTGTTTGGCTGCAACCCCTGGGGTACAAGTATGATATGTGGATTGCCCGCCAACGGTGTTTCTCCACGACTACCACACTCATCAATTACATTTTTAAAGGGCGAAACAACCTATGGCGGGTTGGTGGATGGTCCGGTTTACAATGAAATCTTTCATGGACATATTGAAGTTAAGTTGTTCAATAGGGATGTTTACCCACATTTTCAACAAGGGATTGCGGTTTACCATGACGATATTGGCGACTATACCTCCAATGAACCGACAATGGATGGAACCGCCAGCCTCAGTTTTTACCTCTCATCTTTGGAAAAGGAAGGGATCAGCCAGGGCCGGATCAAGAATTGTACGATCGATAAGGATGGGGCGGCAGTTCGTATGGATAACAGCAGGAGAGTTGTCTACCTAATCTTTTCAGCCGATGGGTATGGCGAAGGGGCCGACCAGATCTTGAATACTTTATCCAGAAAAAAAGTAAAAGGATCATTCTTTCTTACAGGAAAATTCCTGAGAAATAGTAAGTTTGAAACCAGTATCAAACGGATGATTACCGATAATCACTATGTTGGGCCCCATTCTGATGGTCATCTGTTGTATGCTCCCTGGGAAAAGCGTGATTCATTGTTGGTTACACGGGAACAATTCGACAAGGATATCAGTGCCAACCTTGAACAGCTTTTAAAATCCGGGGTTCGGAAAGAGTCGGTAAAATACTTTCTTGCTCCTTATGAGTGGTATAATCAGTCGATCAGCCGGTGGAGTGGGGCATGTGAATTGCAATTGATCAATTTTACTCCGGGAACCGGAACAAATGCCGATTATACAACTCCGGGAATGAAGAATTACAGGTCTTCAAAAGTTTTAACCGATCAATTATTAAAGTTTGAGCAAACAAATCCGGACAGGCTAAATGGTGCATTTATTCTGATTCACCTTGGAACCCATCCGGACAGAACAGATAAATTTTATAATTCGCTGGATCGAATCATTGATACGTTATCTAAAAGAGGATATTCCTTCGAACGATTATAATTACCTATGAATATTACAAACTAACTGACCAAATATGACCGGGAAAAGCAATTCACAAAAAAAACGAAATCCATGGGCATGGATTCCAACACTGTATTTTGCACAGGGCCTTCCCTATGTAGTTGCTATGACAGTAGTGGTAATTATGTACAAGCGGCTTGGTATTTCCAATACTGATATTACATTATACACGAGTTGGCTTTATTTGCCATGGGTGATTAAGCCATTTTGGAGTCCGTTTGTTGATCTGCTTAAAACCAAAAGGTGGTGGATTGTTACAATGCAGTTGTTGATAGGTGGAGGATTGGCGGGTGTCGCTTTTTTGATTCCCATGCCATTTTTTTTTCAGGCCACCCTTGCTGTACTCTGGTTGATCGCATTCAGCTCCGCTACGCATGATATCGCTGCAGATGGCTTTTACATGCTGGCATTGGATAGTTCACAACAATCCTTCTTCGTTGGTATTCGCAGCACCTTTTACCGTCTTGCGATGATTACAGGGCAAGGTCTTCTGATTATTATTGCAGGATCGTTGGAGAGCTATACCGGACTGGAACCGCTCCAATTTAAGGCTCAGTCATCGGTGACGGCACAATCTGGAGTTATCCTTCAACCACAGAGTTTTGAAGTGCCACAATCCCACCAAATGACCTTCGTGGCTTTCCCGTCCAACCTGGTCCTTAATGTCAATAATATAAGCACTGACTCACTTAATAAAATTAAGGGCTTTGCTTTGGACGAAAACAGGAAAAATGGTTTTGTTGCGAGTGTTGAAAGCAGTGCTCAACAAAGAAGTCCAAAAGCAGATTCATGGTGGACAACACATGTTTCATTTCCGCTTGGCAATTTTATAAAAAATAATTTTGGTAAAAAAGGTGCTGAATCGGTTGGACGTAACGGGAAAGCAGGTAATGCTGGTTTAATTGCTGTCCGTCTGACTCAGCCACCCAAAGCAGGTGAAACGGTGGTACTGAATTCCCGTTTTACAGAAGGAGATAAAAGTATTTCAATGATCACCGGAGAACGTTTCGTGTTTACTCCTGAGAATTGGACAAAACCTGCATATATTGTTGTTCAACTTGATTATAAGCTGAGAGATCAGGTAAGTTCTGAATTTAAAGGTATTTCGGGTAATTTGCGTTTGGCTTGGAGTATCACCTTCTTTATTCTGGCAGGATTCTTTTTGCTGATTTTTATGTATCACCGGTTTGCACTGCCTCGTCCAGTTTCGGATCATCCAACCGAGACACATTCGGCGAGCGATATTTTCAGGGAATTTGGAAGGACATTTGCCTCGTTCTTCCAAAAGAAAAATGTGGGTTTAGCCATTGCATTTTTGTTGCTTTACCGCTTGGGTGAAGCCATGTTGGTTAAAATGTCACCTCCTTTTCTGCTTGATGCACGTGAGCTGGGTGGCCTGGGACTTACAACGGGGCAGGTTGGACTGGTATATGGAACAGTTGGGGTTATTTCGCTTACTCTGGGAGGTATAATTGGCGGTATATCAGCCTCACAAAAGGGATTAAAATACTGGATCTGGCCTATGGCTCTGTGTATCACCTTCCCCCATTTAGCCTACCTTTACTTGTCGTGGTTCATGCCAGAGAATTTTCTACTGGTCAATATCGCGGTAGCCATTGAAATGTTTGGATACGGATTTGGATTTACGGCTTACATGCTATATATGATTTACTTTGCAGATGGGGCACATAAAACTGCCCATTATGCCATTTGTACGGGATTTATGGCCCTGGGGATGATGCTTCCCGGCATGGTGGCCGGTTGGTTGCAGGAATTGATTGGTTACAACCATTTCTTTATATGGGTGATGATTTGTGCCATCCCAACACTTGCTATTATACCATTTCTGAAGATAGATAAAACTTACGGCATAAAAAAGAGTGGAGTTTGATATAGAGTTGGTGTGACAGATCGATTATGTATTTCAGAATTAAAATAAACCATAGATACAATAGAAACAATTAGAAACATTCGAAATTTTCGGGATATGAGAAAGTTGATTGCATTAAGCATTTTAGTATTATTTACATTAAGTTTAAAGGCTGCAAAATATCCCAAACGGGAGATGAGGGCGGTTTGGGTGGCCACGGTAGCGAATATTGACTGGCCATCGTCGGCTAACCTGACAACAGCCCTGCAAAAAAAGGAGTTTATTGGATTGCTCGATTTGTGCAAAGCGTACAATATGAATACAGTTGTCTTTCAGATCCGTCCCGCCGCTGATGCATTTTATGCCTCAAAATACGAGCCCTGGTCGCAATGGCTGACAGGAAAACAAGGGAAAACACCAGATCCATATTACGATCCGCTCGAATTTGCAAGTGTTGAATGCCGTAAACGGGGTCTTGATCTTCATGTTTGGATCAACCCTTACCGTGCAGTTTCGGATGTCAACCTGAACCGAACTGCTCCCGATCATATCACAAATGTTCACCCGGAATGGTTTATCACTTACGGCAAAACCAAATTCTTTGATCCGGCCCTTCCCCAAACGAGGGATTTTGTGGTTAAAGTGGTGAGTGATATTGTGCGCCGATATGATATTGATGCCATCCATATGGACGATTATTTTTATCCATACAGAATTGCAGGTGTTGAATTTCCGGATAATGAGTCCTTCAAAACCTACGGGCAAGGATATGCTGTAAATCAGCGAGATGATTGGCGTCGTAGTAATGTCGATTTGATAATTAAACAATTGCATGATAGCATTAAAGCAATTAAACCCTGGGTAGCGTTTGGAATCTCCCCCTTTGGCGTGTGGCGAAATATTGCCCTTGATCCGGCAGGTTCAAAGACGAAAGCCGGACAAACCAATTATGATGATCTTTTTGCTGATGTTTTGAAATGGCAGCAGGAGCAATGGATCGATTATGTTACTCCACAGGTCTACTGGGAAATAGGGAAGGAAGTTGCCGATTATAAAATTATTGCCGATTGGTGGAGTCGGAATAGTTATGGGGCCCAACTCTATATCGGACAGGCTTTTTATAAAATTGATCCACAGGCGAAGGAAAAGTCATGGCAAAGTTCTGATGAAATTATCCGCCAGATCAAACTGAATCGTAAATATCGCGGGATATCGGGAAGCATGTTTTATAGCGCGAAATTTTTACGTAAAAATCCCATGAATCTTCAGGAGAAATTATTGGAACACTATTATCGTTATCCAGCTTTAACGCCTATAAATCAAAGGATTGTCCCTTTATTGCCTCAGTCGCCTGTTCAGCCCCAAATATCAGAAGAGAATGGCTTGCTCCATTTCTCGTGGGAAAAAAGTGAAAATACAAAATCATTTGTAGTTTATCAGTTTAAAAAGGGACCCTGGTTTAAAGCTAAAAAGCCCTCCAGTATATTTCTTACCACCGCCAATAACTCCATTACCTATGAACTTAATGAGCTTACTGATCCTGGAAGATATACCTATGTGGTTACTGCTATAAGTCAGACCAATGCTGAAAGTAAACCTGCCAGATTTTCAATTGTCTCAAAATAGTGAGGAATTGGATGTGCTATAAAAACGAAATCGAAAAAGGATGAAATCTTCACAACGATATCTTGCCCTTGATGTTTTGCGGGGAATCACCATAGCTTCCATGATCACAGTCAATACACCGGGAAACTGGTCTCAAAACTTTGCTCTGCTGGAACACTCCAAATGGCACGGATGTACGCCGACCGATCTGATTTTTCCGTTTTTCCTTTTCGTGGTAGGCGTTTCAATGTATTTCTCTTTCTCGAAATACAATAATGCATTGAGTAAGGAATCTCTGATCAGAATTGGGAAAAGAACCTTTTTAATTTTTGCCATTGGATTATTTCTGAATTCATTTCCACTATGGATAACCGATTATTCAAAACTCCGTATTTTAGGGGTTCTTCAGAGGATTGCGATTGCTTATGGAATTGGTTCTTTAATTGTTCTGACAGTTAATCGAAAATATCTTCCTTACGTTGGGGGATCTATATTGCTGTTATATTGGGGAATACTTTATTTTTACGGAGGGGATGATCCCTACTCATTGGCTGATAATGCCGCTATCCCCTTCGACAAGGCTTTCCTTGGAGAGAACCATCTCTACAAAGGTTTTGGAATTCCATTTGATCCCGAAGGGTTGTTAAGTACGATACCAGCTATTGTAACTGTTATAATCGGTTACCTGTCTGGTGCAATAATCAGGCAGACAGACAAAACAAAAGTACCCCGTAAACTTGCAATTTGTGGGATCTCGGGTGTAATTGCCGGATATTTGTGGAGTTTTTTGCTTCCATTAAACAAACCACTCTGGACCAGCTCTTATGTATTATATTCAGCCGGTTGGGCCTTGCTGCTATTGGCATTACTCATTTGGGTAATCGATTTGAAACGTTTTTCCGGCTGGACCCCTTTCTTTGTTGTCTTTGGTACAAATCCACTGTTGATTTTTACATTGTCAGGCCTCTATGGGAGGTTTATTCTCCGGTTAATCCATATAATGGAGACAGATGGTACTGTTTTAAATGGGTATGTCTGGTTATATCAACATGTTTTTGCACCACTAACCTCAAATCCGAAAATCTCATCGCTACTCTTTGCTCTGACCCATACCCTGCTTTTTTGGGTGATTGGGCTAATTTTTTATAAGAATAAGATTTTTATAAAGGTATAATTCTTTTATATGTTAAAATTTCAACTTTTTATAGTACTGATAGTACTGGTCTTTAATTTGAGGTCGCAATCGCAGATTAATTCTACCTCCTTCCAAAATCCTTTGAATAATGGGGATTTAACTTTTGGAGCGAATTACTTTAAAGATAAACTGGCACAAAGAGAGGCGATTGAAAAAGCGATTACCCTGCTCGAAAATAAAAATCAGTTGATTCCATTACAGGGATTGGATACCCTTCGCATTGCCGCTATCTCCTTCGGTTCATCTTCGGTTACCCCGTTTCAGAAAATGCTGGGAAACTATACTAAGATTAATTGTTTTAATTTGCCTGTGGGTTTTTCAGAGGATGAAATGAATGCATTGATAAAAAATCTCGGCAGTTTTAATCTTGTGATCATTGGGGTTCATTCCTCAATTGAAGGGAAGAATCTTCTGCACCGGTTATCATCTGTAAAGAATCAGGTAGTTGTATCCTTTTTAAACCCTGAGAATCTGAATAAAATGGGCGATATTGGTTATCCTGATGGTTTACTGGTCGCTTACGAAAATAGTGAAATTGCACAGCAACTGGCAGCTCAATTGCTTTTTGGAGGTATTGGCGCCAAAGGTAAATTGCCTGTTTCGATTGGAGATCGCTATCGTTCCGGCGACGGACTGACAATAAATCAACCCATTCGGTTAAAATACACCATTCCTGAGGAGGTGGGATTAAATTCGGTCAGAGTGAATGGCCGGATTGATTCGATAGTAAATAATGCTTTGTCAAAGAGAGCTTTTCCTGGATGTAATATCCTGGTGGCAAAAGATGGAAAAGTTATTTTTCAAAAAGCCTATGGGTTCCATACCTATGAAATGCGAACTCCCTCTTCAACTGATGACATCTACGACCTTGCTTCGGTCACGAAAGTTGCCGGGGCGCTTCCTGCAATTATGAAACTGAATGAAGAGGGGAAGTGTCTGCTTGATGAACCCTTTTCAACTTATTGGACTGACTGGAAAAAAGGGTTGTTTCATCCCTCTAACAAAAGTGACGTGACTGTTCGTGAAATGCTTGCACATCAGTCCGGATTGGTCCCTTACATTACATTCTACAAAAGAACATTGAGTGAAAAAGGATTGTCTGACAGATGGTATAGCGCCATTCAAAGTGATCGATACAACCTGGAAGTTGCTCCGGGACTTTTTCTTAAATCCAAATTCAGAAACAGCGTGAATAAATCGATCAGGAAATCACCCTTAAAAACACGGGGAACCTATGTTTACAGTGATCTATCGGTCATTTTAACCCCTGATATCGTTTCAAAAATAGCTGGAACAAATTATATCGATTACCTTGATCAACATTTTTATGGCCCACTTGGCGCCACAACAATGACCTATCTGCCATTGAAAAAGTTCTCACACGAGCAGGTTATCCCTACTGAATATGATGATTACTTTCGAAAAAGATTAATCCATGGAAGTGTACATGACGAATCTGCCTCCGTCTTTGGAGGTATTGCCGGAAATGCCGGTTTATTCTCCTCAGCAAATGATCTGGCCAAATTGGTTCAGATGTATCTCCAGTTTGGGACCTATGGAGGTAAGCAATACCTGAAAAAATCGACCCTCGAAACGTTTAATACGGTTCAGTTTCCACAGATTAATAACAGGAGGGCCCTGGGTTTTGATAAACCCTTGATTGATAATCAGAAATTTGACAAAAAGAATGCCTACCCTTGTCTGGCAGCGACCCCGCAGAGTTTCGGCCATTCTGGTTTTACGGGAACATTTTTCTGGGCTGACCCCACTAATGGATTGGTCTATATATTCCTCTCCAACCGTGTAAATCCCACGCGCGAAAACCATAAAATAAGCGAACTTAATGTAAGAACGGAAATCCTGCAGGCGATGTATGAAGAATTGCGGAATACTACTAAAATACAATAGTGCAAAAAAAATGATTTTGACAAGTCTTAGGAATAGTTTTCTCCTGATAATTTTTATTTTGGTGACCAGTTGCCACCAAAAGGTGAATAGACTTCATACCCTTGCTGATATAGATAACGCTTTTCAAAACGGGAATCTGACATTGGTTACCCAATGGGCTGATTCATTTTTGATTAATAATAATTCCGATTCGGTAAGTGTTACAAAGCTTAGATCCCTTGTCGATATGTCCGACCGGATTAGGGCCGATTTTACGTTGTCGGAGGAGGAAATTAGGACTGGATTGAAAACAACAATCGGAAATTATTCCGAAAATGACATGGCAGTTTGGGAGCGGAATAATTGGCTTGAATTCAGGTTAATCGATGGAAAGAAACGTTATTTTAAACGTGCAGTCTCAAATCTTAAATTAATTCTGGCAAGACAAAAAACAAGGCAAAAGGCGACTTCCGGAATGATCTCCAATCCTTTCTCTCAGTTTTGTCTTGACCACACCAGTCAGGTGATTCGAGCCGATCAAAATAATCACAGATTGGTTTTGCCTGTTAAAATGAGGATTTGTTATCAATTGACAGTTGTTGCTGATGCGATTCCTGATGGGGAGATGGTACGATGCTGGTTACCATGGCCGCACGAGTCATACGATCGACAGAAACACATCACTATGTTAAAAACTGAGCCAGTTCCCCATTTAATTGCTCCCGATTCTTTAGAGCAGCGTTCTGTTTTTCTGGAGCAGAAAGCGGTGAAGGGACAACCTGTCATATTTGAGATGCAATTTGAATATGAGTCATTTGCCCAGTATTTTGATTTAAGAACAATGAAAATATCTCAAATGGATACCGCTTCATCTCTCTTTAAGAAATACACATCAGAGCAATATCCACAAATAGTATTTACCGATCAGATTAAACATTTGTCCGACAGTTTAGTGCGTGGCATTTCCAATCCGATTGAAAAAGTGCGGAATATTTATTATTGGATAAATGATCATATTATCTGGACCGGCGCTCTGGAATATTCAATTATTCCCTTTATTCCCGGATATGTACTTTCGAACCGAAGGGGTGATTGCGGAATGCAGACATTATTATTTATGTCAATGGCAAGATATCAGGATATTCCTGTTAAATGGCAAAGTGGTTGGATGATTCATCCCGGTAAAGTTAATCTTCACGATTGGTGCGAGGTTTATTACAGTGGTGTTGGCTGGGTGCCGCTCGATATGTCGTTTAATCTTCAGGATTCTAATGATTTACGTGAAAAGGAGTTTTATATTCAGGGTATAGACGCTTACCGGTTGATCATTAATGATGGCATCAGCAGCCGGTTAGTTCCTGATAAGAAATTTTATCGTAGTGAACCTTATGATTTCCAGAGAGGTGAAGTTGAATGGCAGGGTGGGAACCTCTATTTTAATAAATGGGATTACCATATGCAGGTGGAATATTTTTGATTGTGGTAAAACCTTTTCTGAATCTGAAAGGGCAAATAAATTAATATTACTTTTGTGAAACTAAAGATGTCATACAAGAAACCTTATATCCTTTATGAAATATATTATCCCAATTTTGGTTCCCCTTTTGACACTTTTGATAAGTTGTCAGCCACGCTCGGTTACACATTTGCAAAATAAAATTGATAGTATTGTTAATCGGTGGCTTCCCGACAAAAGGGTAGGAGTTTGTAACCTAAACCTTGTAAGAAAGAGTGGAGGAGAGTTTGTATTGCGTGGAGAGTCGATGTTCCCTGAAGCAAAAGCCGAAATTTTGAAACTGCTCTCTGGCGAAGGTATTGCATTGATTGACAGTGTGGCAATTCTTCCGGATACCATTCGGCTTGAAAAAACATGGGGTTTGATTACCTTAAGTGTTGCCAACTTAAGAAGTAAACCAGCCCATTCGGCGGAGTTGATTTCCCAGGCTATTTTGGGTACACCTGTTCGCATTTTAAAGGAAACTGACGAATGGATTTTAATTCAGACTCCTGATCGCTACATTGCATGGACGAATAAATCTTCGGTTCAGCAAATGAGTAATCCGGCAATGGCAGATTGGAGAAAGGCCAAACGGATGATCTATACCGACATTTGTGGATTTATTTATCAGGATAGTAAGCAAACTATGGTATTAAGCGATTTGGTGGCTGGTGCTATTGTTGTGAAACTGTTTGAAAATAAGGGATATTCTGAAGTTGGTCTTCCGGATGGAAGAAGAGGCTTTATACCGAACCTGAATTGGTTGAATTTTGATCAATGGAGGGACACCGTTTCCTTAAATGGTGATCGTATAATCTCAACCGGAAAACGGTATTTGGGAACTCCTTATTTATGGGGAGGCGCCTCATCGAAGGCGCTAGATTGCAGTGGCTTCGTAAAGACAGTCAGTTTTGTTAACGGAGTGATTCTTGAACGGGATGCCTCCCAGCAAATCAAACATGGAATAGTGGTTGATATGGCCTCCGGATGGGAAAAACTTCAAAAAGGTGATTTACTCTTTTTTGGGTCTAAACAACCTTATCGTGTTACTCATGTGGGAATGTACATTGGTGATAGTGAGTTTATTCACGAATCTGGCTACGTTCGGATCAACAGTCTTGATTTGAAAAGGGTGAATTTTAATAAAGATCTGAACGCAAAATTGTTAGGCGCGAAAAGGATGGTTGGATTATCTTCGGAACTCGGATTTTGGCCGGTAAAACAACATAACTGGTATTGAAATTTTGGCTTCAAGCTTTTAGGCTTTCAGATATTTTTAATGCAATAAGGGTTTAAATAGTCTATGAAGCATTAGTTACATTTAAACAATCTTCAGATGAAATAGCCATGGTTGTAAATCACAAACCGAAGATGAATCCGCCAACCGGCGGATGGCTATTAGCTTCGCTTATCTACGATTCCATTTGGCCGTTAAAAAACAAATTATATACAAATGAATAACAGACGTAATTTTCTAAAATTCGGTGGACTGGCTGCCGGTTCATTAATCCTCCCCGTAAAACTCACGGGAACTGTACCAGCCACAACAGTAAATAAAAAATCGGGAAAACAGCCATCAATGAAATTGCGTTTTCGTCCATACGATCTTCAATTGAAACATGTTTTTACAATCGCGAACAACTCCAGGACCACTACACCCGTAATGCTTACTGAGATTGAATATGACGGACTTATCGGTTATGGAGAGGCAAGTATGCCTCCATATCTTGGCGAAAGTCACAAATCGACTGATGAATTTCTTAAAAAGGTTGATCTTTCCTCTTTTAAAGATCCTTTCGAACTGGAGGATATCCTCGAATATGTGGACAGTTTGGCTCCCGGGAATTATGCTGCCAAAGCTTCAGTCGATATTGCACTTCATGATCTTGTTGGAAAAATTGTACAGCAACCTTGGCATAAACTCTGGGGACTTAATCCGGCGAAGACACCTAACACTAGTTTTACGATTGGAATCGACACTCCTGAGGTTGTGAAAGAGAAGGTTAGGGAGGCTGGAATTTATAAGGTTCTGAAGGTCAAACTTGGCCGCGATAACGATAAAGAGATGATTAACACCATTCGTTCGGTGACTAATACCCCAATCTGTGTGGATGTCAATCAGGGATGGAAAGATCGTCAGATGGCACTGGATATGATTCAATGGCTTGCCACGAAGGGGGTGGTTTTTGTGGAACAGCCCATGAGTAAACTTGCTGTTGATGATATTGCCTGGCTGACCCAAAACAGTCCTCTTCCTATCATTGCTGACGAAGCTGTACAAACGGTTCATGATGTCCTGGCGTTAAATAAGGTATACTCCGGTATCAATATCAAATTGATGAAATGTGGGGGGATGCGCAATGCACATAAAATGGCGAATATGGCCAGGATGATGGGAATGAAAGTGATGATTGGTTGCATGACGGAAACCTCATGTGCGGTCTCGGCTGCGGCACAGTTATCGCCAATGGCAGATTGGGCCGACCTGGATGGAAATTTATTAATTAGCAACGATATCTATAAAGGTGTGCAGGTCATTGATGGAAAAATTACCTTATCCGGATTACCAGGAATCGGTATTCAGTTGAGATAAGGCAGAAACTTTGATTGACTTTTTCGTTTCTGTGTGAATTGATATATCGTTTTGTATCTAAAGATGTATTATAACTAATGATTTTGTTTTTTTAATACAGTAATTGAACTCATTGTTGTAATTGTGATTTTAACTTTGAATAGTATACCCCCAATTTATATAGGGCAATTGTCTACTAGGACACTCTTTTATCTGGAGAGTGGTCGATATATTCATGGTTGTGACGCATAAATATGACTTTTATCTCCTTTAAGGTTAAGGAATAATTATTTTTCTGAAAATTTGAATTTTTTTTGAAAGATGTAATACAACATACAATTCAAATGTTTAATTTTAGTGAAAATTTGTAAAGCTTTATTAATATTTGTTATTAGTCGGCAATTGTTGTGAAGTTTTTTTGGATTTTAATTTGTCACGCAATATAAATTTCTAAAACCAAAATTCAAATGAAATGAAAAAAATCCTATTAATGTGTTTTATGGGAATTGGGATACTTTTTCCTTATGTTTCTACAGCACAATCGCCTGTTATAAAAGGTCAGGTTGTTGATGCGAAGACAAACGAAACTCTTCCGGGTGTTACTGTGGCGATTAAAGGAACCACTCAGGGGACTACCTCCGATGCAGAGGGGATGTATAATATCAAAGCATCTGCAGGTCAGGTTCTGGTATTTTCATTTGTTGGTTATCGGGTAAAAGAGGTGACAATAGGCAAGGTTACCCAGATTAATGTCAAAATGGAGACTGATCTTCAGGAGGTAAAGGAAGTGGTAATTACTGCATTAGGTATTAAAAAGGAGAAAAAATCTCTTGGGTATTCTGTTCAGGATATCAAAGGGGAAGAAATGATAAAGGTAAAACAGCCCAATCTTATCAACTCTTTAAACGCTAAAGTTGCCGGTTTAAATATCACTCAACAGGGGGGAGCCCCAGGTTCATCAGCCTCGATTATCATTAGAGGTGGTACATCTCTGACCGGTGATAATCAGCCACTTTTTATTGTTGATGGAGTTCCTATCGATAATTCAACTGTCTTTGGGAATACCGGACTGGATGGATTTGGTGCAACTGCTACGAGTACTGGAAATCGTGCAATGGATCTTAACTCCGATGATATTGAATCTGTGAGTATATTAAAGGGGCCGTCAGCTGCCGCACTTTATGGTTTAAAAGCTGCTGCAGGAGCTATTGTGATTACTACCAAGAAAGGGAAAGAGGGGACTGTTACAGCTGATTTTAGTTCCCGAATGACCTTGGATCATGTAAATAAATTGCCCGATGTTCAGTCAATGTATGGTCAGGGAACAGGTGGTGTTTTTGCAGATAATACCAGTAACTCTTGGGGACCTGCTGTGGGTGCTTCGAAGGTTTATGACAATATGAAGAATTTCTTTCAACCGGCCTGGGCTTACGATTTAAATATGAGTGTTTCAGGCGGAAGTAAAACTGGCGGAACGTTCTTTATGTCAGGACAGCGGTTGAATCAGAATGGTGTTGTGCCAACAACCAATTATATTAAAAATTCTTTCAGAGCCAATGCAGAGCAAAAAGTTGGATGGTGCACTTTCGGGATCAACACGAACTATGTTTTTTCAGATAATACGAAAACCCTCACTGGCGATGGTCTTTGGAATACCAGTGGTCAGGGTTACATGAAATCTATTGTTGATTGGCCGATAACAGACGATATGTCGGTTTACTTAAATGCAACTGGTGCAAAAAGAAGACTGTTACCAAATGTTCTCCTTGAAAATGATGAAGATAATCCAAACTGGCTGGTACGAAATAATCCGATTAACGAAAAAGTATCCAGGTTCATAGGCTCTGCTTATGTTCAGATTAAGCCAACTGACTGGTTCGATTTGTCCTATAGAATTGGTTTGGATCATTACAATCAAAAAACTGTGAACACCACTTCCCCTGGTTCTGCAATGAGTCCTGATTGGCAATTAGGGGCGCTTTCGAACATCTTCCGCCAGGTTGATTATTTAACATCCAATCTAATTCTGAATTTTAACAAGAAGTTTGGTGATTTTGATTTAGGTTTAATGTTAGGACACGGATATGAGCAAAATACGTCTGAGAAAAATACACTCAAAGGAATAAAACCAATTATGCCTGGTTTTATGAGTATTAATAATTTTTTACCAGCAAATCTAATTATAAGTCAGTACAATTCACAGAAACGTTTATTGAGTGCTTATGGCGAATTTAGAATTGCATTTAAAAACTATCTTTTCCTAAGCGCTACGGGACGCAACGACTGGTCCTCCGCTTTGCCTGTGGATAGTCGCTCATTCTTCTATCCTTCGTTAAGCGGAAGTTTCGTTTTCTCCGAACTGTTACCTAAAAATAATATCCTCAGCTTTGGAAAAATCAGGGGTTCGTGGGCAAGTGTAGGAAAGGATACAAGTCCTTATGCTACCTTACCAAATCTTGAAACGGTTACATCGATGGGTGGAGGTTACCGGAATTCATGGTCTGGCCCCAATCCAAATTTAGTTCCTGAAAAAACCAGATCATGGGAAGTTGGAGCAGATTTAAGATTTCTTTCCGGTAGATTAGGTCTCGATTTTACCTATTATACCGCTAAAAGTGAGAACCAAATCCTCTCTGATGTACGTTTAACCAATACAACAGGATTTATCCTTCAGGTTGTTAACTTTGGATCTGTTAAGAATAACGGGGTTGAAGTTACGATCAATGCTGTCCCTGTAAAAACCAAAAATTTTAATTGGAGCCTGCAATTAAATGGTTCACACAACAAGGGTTATGTTTATGATCTTCCTCAGGGCGTTTCCTATCTCTATACCACAGAGGTGCAAATGGGCCCGGCAAAACCGGCAGCAATCAATAACAGTGACTTTTTTGCACTGCTGGGATCACACTGGCAAAGAACAACTGAGGGGAAGTTGATTCTTAATGAACTTACCGGCTATCCAATGACCTCTACCGATGTTAACCAATACGCTGGAAACCGGGAACCAGATTTTCTGATTGGATTAAATAATGACTTTAAGTATAAAAACTTTGGGCTCTCGCTTTTATTCGATACCCGAATTGGTGGTGATGTGTACAATGCAACAGAATGGGCTGCAGTTATGGCAGGAACAAGTAAAACAACTGAGAACAGAACATCCACGAAGACCTTTGAAGGAGTTGTAAAGAAAACCGACGGAACTTATCAGCCATTCAGTAAGGAGGTTGCTCTTAATGAATATTTCTATAAGAATATTTATACCAATGAGTCTGATTATTTCATTACCAAGGTAAACTGGTTTAGATTGAGATCCTTGTCATTAAACTATACTTTACCCGAATCGGTATATAAAAGATTCGACTTTGTAAAAAGTTTGCAGGTATCGCTTACATCCACAAATCTTTTTGTTTTAACTAATTATAAAGGATTTGACCCTGAAGTAAGTGCCGGTGGCGCCGGTGTTGGAGGGGCAGGATCAAATGGAGTTGATTACTGTGGTGTTCCGGCTACTCGCAGTTTCTCTTTAGGTCTTAATATTAAATTCTAATTTACTGACATGAAAAAGATAACTATATTTCTGTTTATTTTATTCGGTGGTTTTTATATGAACAGTTGTTCCTATGATCTGGGAATAAATACCAATCCGAATGCACCGAGCCAAACAACTCCTGAACTACGTCTTCCACCGATTTTAAATATTGTCAACGATGTTTATGGCAGCCATGGGACACGTGTAGGTCCGATCACTCAATTAATTGGAACAATTCCAGGAACCGGTACAGGAGGACGAAACTATTATATTGGTTTTTGGTATTTCTCAAATAATGTCGATGCCTATGTATGGCAGACTTCGTATGTTTATGGTTTTACAAACATTTTTGCCTTGTATACAGAATCCCAAAAAGTTGGGGCATACCATTATATTGGGGTTGGAAAAGTAATGGAAGCCTTTCTTTGGGGAATGCTCATAGATGCTTATGGTTTGGTTAATTATGACGAAGCGTGTAAAGGTGTTTTCACACCCGACTATCAGGAAGCAGAGTATGTATATCCCAAAATATTGCAAATTTGTGATGAGGCAGTCGAAAATTTAAACAAAACACAGGACGGTTTGGCGCCTGCATTGTCTAAAGCGGATCAGGTTTACAATGGCGATGTTGCAAAGTGGATTAAATTTGCGAAAGCTTTAAAAGCCAGAACGATGAGCCATCTCAATAAAAAGGCTAAGGGTACATCTGTCAATCAATACAATCCTGAAGCGATCCTTGCATTAATAGCCCAGTCATTTTCATCAAACGCCGATGACGCTGACTTTAAGTATTCAGGAGCTACCACTACCACCCGCTCGATTTTGCATGCGAATTATAGTGCGAACTACAAAATAGGATCACTTTTCCGGAACTATATGTTGAATGATCTGCCTGGATCTGGAAAGTCATGGAATTCCGGCATTGTTGACCCAAGGGCCGATTTAATGCTCCCTAAAATAACAGCAAGTATTCCTGAAAAAGGTCAATATTCGTTTGGTATAGATTTTCAGGCTATTGGATCAGATTTTACCGCACAGATTCCTTTTGTTCCTACTAACAATACTGATGGAAGATTCGTTGGTTTGATTACTACTGCCGGAGGGCCTGGAAATACCGTTCTGAATTATATCACAACACCATTCCCCTATTTGTCATATGCCGAGCTCAAGTTTATTGAGGCAGAGACCTATTTTAGAATGGGGAATAAACCATCGGCACTCGTTTCGTATAAAGCAGCTATCACTGCCCATATTGATAAGATTTCGCAAATTGCGGTTCAGGTGGGTCTGACTCCGGTGAGTGCAACTGCAAAAACAACCTTTTTAGGAAGCGCTGCTGTAGCTCAATCTGCTGATGATTTAACCCTAAGTCATATCATGATGCAAAAATACATTGCTTTGAATTTTAGCCCTGAGAACTGGACCGATATGAGGAGAAATGACTTTTGCAATAATTCAAGTGGTGTTTATGATGAGACAACCGGCATCTATAAAGGTTATAAAAAACCTAAATATGCCTACATTATTAACTTCCCGGGCGCAACCGATTTTCCGAGGCGTTATCCTATGGCTTATTACGAAACCACCTATAATGCCGAGAAGATTCGTCCGTTTGGTGCTTTTGATAATGATTATATGACCAAACCAATTTGGTGGGATAAAAATTAAAAATTATTAAATTAAAAGGGGCTGGTTCATTCTGAGTCAGCCCCTTTTTTGAATTAACAATGTATTTTGATCATGCAAATTATGTAATGTTACTCTAATGGATGAACTATTCGGCAAAATACGAATTAGCCAGACACTTAGTCAAAAGATTGAACGTAAAATCGAAGAGGCGATACGACAAAAAAAATTAGTTGCCGGAGCAAAACTGCCTTCTGAGAAAGAGTTATGTGAAAGCTTTGCCGTGAGCAGGACCGCGCTACGGGAAGCTTTACGCAGATTAAGCGCCCGGGGATTGATTGTGATCCGTAAGGGGAGCGGCATGATTGTATCAGAGATTAAAATCGAGGATGCAATAAATTCGCTCAATCTCTATTATGACCTGAAATTTGATTCCAATCTCATCACTCAGATAATTGAAGTTAGAAGATTGTTTGAACCTGAAATCGCCCGTTTAGCTTCCCGAAACCGGACAGCTGACGATCTGAAATTGTTGAAGGAGAATCTGACTGAACTAGCAAAATGTGACCCTGACAATACTCAGCTTGAAGTGGATATGATCAACAGATTTCACATGAACC
This sequence comes from Prolixibacteraceae bacterium, assembly GCA_963677935.2. Classification (GTDB taxonomy): domain Bacteria; phylum Bacteroidota; class Bacteroidia; order Bacteroidales; family Prolixibacteraceae; genus JAAFHB01. The sequence goes on from CAXXEH010000003.1 coordinate 667,416, forward strand.
TCTCCAAAGCAACAGGTAATCCAATCATTATTATTAGTATGGAACCCATTTACTCCCTTCTGCCCCGAATGCGTAATTTGATCTATGCTAACGTGGAGGGTGAAAAGGATTATACACTTCGACTTCAGCAAGCGATTCTTAATGCTGTAGAGGTCCGGGATGACCAGAAAGCATATCAATATTCTGTCGAGCTATTAGAAAGGAATATGGAGGTCTACGAGAAATATTTTAAAAGCTTTTTATAATCCCGTTACATATTGTACCGCGTATTTTCAAACTCTAATTTGGGCCCAAATCAGAATTTAGAATTTATTCTTCCGCTAATGAATGTATTCTTTTGGTGGGAAAGTCAAATATCGCAGTGATTCCGGGTCACTCTGAAGACTCTGAGATGCTGCTTCATGTACAATCTCCATTAATCGGCAGAGCTCTTTCAGGTTGTTCTGATATGCCTTATTTTTCATCTCCTTTTTTTGAAGATATTTTCTTAATTGTTCGTCAACATCAGTAAATCGAAAGGATAAACATATTAACTCATCCAATGTTGAATCCGGACAGTTTGCAGCTCTTAAGAATGATCTTTTCTCATTTATTAATTGAACTGTTTCTTCAAGAAATGTCGGTAATGCGGAATAATCCTGAACCATTTTTTCGATTTCAATATATCCATATTGCTGGCATAAATCAGCATCGTATGGAAATGCTTTTTGAAGGTAGAACCTGAATATCAGAAAAAAACTTCTGGCCTGATCTGCAAGGCTTTCAAGATCGAGTTTGTATTGATAAGTTATACTATCTGACTCTGGTTCCTTCGGATTGGCCTGAACTTCATAAAAAAGGGCTTTGAACTTGTAAACAAAGCCCTCATCCAATACTGAATTAGTCTTTTTGATTGTCGGGATGCCATCTTTAAGGTGTTTTTTAAATTGAGATGCAATTTTTAGCAAATCACCTTCGGGATAAGAATAGATATTCATAATTCTTGAAATTAGAATTTATGATAATACGCAGCAACCTTAATTATTGAATCAACCTTTTTAATTTAATTGTCACCAGTCTAATATTTTATAATGCATATCAAGCCAGTTAAAATTCGCAGACTAAACTACACTTACGGTCTTTAAACACAAAATGAGCCTATAAAGATACATACGAATTGTTCTTTTTATTCGTTCCCGGCTAATTTTTTTATTGAAGAATAAAATGATAAGTAATTGTACCTTTCTGGAATGCTGGGGCGTTCTGATCTGTATTAAAACTGGCCGCCAGGGCTGCTTTTTTAGCGGCTTCAAGTAAGTCGGAATCGACAGTATTCGATCCTTTAACTCCTGGTAAGGCTTTGGTCACCTTCCCAAATTTATCAACAGTCACTTCAACAACTACAATTCCGGCGTCATTTCCCGGGAAAGTTGGTTTTGGAAGTGAACGGGCATTACGGCCTGACAGACTAAATGAAATCCCTTTCCCTTCTCCTCCTCCAAGTCCATACTGGTTAGCTCCAGGTGTGCCATTGGGGCTTCCCTGATTGCCACTGCCATAGGTGTTGCCCTGCCCGGTACTTTTCGAGCCATTATCTGTTTTCCCACCACCAAATGCATTCTTTACCCTGGAGTTAATCATCCCAATTTTTCTCTCCTGATCTGCCCTGATCCGAGTTTCTTCAGCCTCCCTTTGCTGTTTTTCGAGTGCCTCATCCCTTTGCTGTTTCTCCTCACGCTCCTTAAGTTTACGCTCTTCATCGAGCTTTAATTTCTTCTCATTTGCAATTTTTTTCTTCGCATTGGCAGCAATGGCAATTGATTTTTCATATTCCTGAGTCAGCAAATCTTCATCACCTTTATCAGAAGCGGTACCCGATGACTTAGGTTTGCTAACAGGATGAGCAACAGAAGTAGGTTTTATTGTTGTCGCAACTGGTTCAGAACCCATTACTGCCGATGGTTCTTCCAATCCAAGACCTGTGGCAGAGTTGCCGAAATCAACAAGATAACCCTCCTCCTGAGGGGGAGGATAGGGCAGGACAAATCCCATATATAAAAGCAAAAGAAATATAAGTGTATGAAATAATACAGTTGCAATTACTCCCGTTTTCTGACTATTGGACAATGTCATAGCAATTCGTATGGTTTAATCCCGCAAAGGGGGATTTGTAAAAAAGGATGATTCTGCATCTGTTCACTTTAACAATATTCATACCAATCATAACTGCAAAAATAATCAATCTGCATGAATATCCCATCTATTGCCAGTTACTGAACGATTGGTTTCAGTTTCGAATCCTTGCTTCTTAAAACTTTGATATTCCCCTTTTTTGAATGATAGTGATTAAAAAGATCACTTAAGGTATCGAATTCTTCCCTAAACGAGATGCCAATACCCTGTTTGTAAAGAGAGGTGTCGTATATAAGATCATCGTTGGCACGATTGTAGGCTTTTAGCTGCAATTTACCTGATTGATTGAGTTTCACAAATACTTCAACCTCGCCGACAACAGGATTCGTGGTGTTAGATTGTAAATTACTGTTGTTTCCAATATTTCCGTTAATTGTCACCCTGTCATTTAAAATCTGTGTACTGAGGGCAAATTCCATCTGATTAGCGTTTACCTGATCTCCGGGACGATAGTTAAATCCAATATCGAAGTCATTACTTATCTGTGAAAGCCAATTAGATAGTTGATTTGATAGTATGTCTGAAGTTGTTGAACCTACCAGATTGCCTGTTCCCGATTGAAAATCCTGTCTTCCTCTGAGATATTCTGGTGTAAAAAATTGGCCCATTACCATCAGCGAAACCATTTGCCGGTTGATATCATCCTGCGTACTGATAAATTGTTGTAATTCATCCTTTGTCCGTTCATCTGCTGTAGGAAAATTAATATCGAACTTTACAACCGGATTGAGTAATTTTTTCGACAGATTAATTTTACATTCGACGGGAATTCTTCTCGAATTATCATTTTGGTTATAATTGATCAGTAAATAATTAATTGGCGCTTTTAAGGTGTAAAGTGCATCAAGGTCCACAATTGCGCCATAGGGATCTCCGTTCCACGAGATAAGCCCCCCCTGTTCGATGTGAAATTTCCTGGCTAAAACATTTTGGAGTGTAAACATATAATCCCCTTTATCTATTTTGTAATCACCATACATCAGGAAATTTCCCTCCTTATCGTAGTTAAATCTGAGATCCCCAGATCCATATCCGCTGATTGCGTCGCCTACCGTTGAATTAAAGATCATCTGAACCTTGGCATCAGGAGTTGCGGTAAGGTCAACATTCACCTCAAAATCGCCTGAATTGGTAATTCTTGTGATTGAGTTATTCTTTTCTTCAAGGGTATCCGGATTTATAAACCGGATAAAATCATATTGATTGACCGATTCCGGATTTTCGAGTGGAACATTAATCTGTGTTCCTGGTTTGGTGGTTAATGACATGTCCATCCGGATACTAGCCACTACTCCGGAAATTTTAATCATTCCTGAAGCATGTGCCTGACCATAAAAAATACTGTTATCACGCGACGTGGTATTCAAGACCATGATATTGTTTGTGTTGGCAAACATATTGTAAGTCATGTGATTGAATAAATTATGGGTTATTACTCCATTGAATCTGGCTTGATTATTATTGGTATCGTTTACCAAAATATTCTTGAAAATAATAGAGTCATTCGAGAACCTCACCGTATCGTTCAGTGAATAAACCACTTTTGTATAATCAATTCCTATTTTTACATCGGTGACGGCCACTTTACCACTAAATTTCGGTTCAGAGAGTTTCCCTGCAATGGAGACCTGTCCGTTTCCTTTCCCCTCCACCTTATTTGCAAAACTACTTAGTATCGGAAGTAATGAGGCAAGTGGATAATCATTGAAAGAGGTGTGATAATTGATGCTATCGCGATCGGGTTGGTAAAAGCCTTTCAGTTCAAAACCAGTCTTGGAGTTTTTTACCAGTTTTAACGAAGTATTTAGGCGGTTCTTTTCCTGTTCCCAGCTATTATCCATCATAATATCTCCAAAGTTTTCATCCAAATAAGTAAAGTCGGAAACTTTAATTTTACTGGAGAGAAAAAATGAGTTGTAAGGATCAGCAATTGAAGCTATACCATCCAATTCACCATAAATTCCGATCTCTTCACCAAGCAACAGATCGAGATTGCTCAGTTTAACCTTATTAATTTCAATATTTATTTTATCTGAACTATTGTCGGCTACCTTGCCGAAGATCCTGAATCGCTCCTGTTTATGATGAATATTGAAATTATCGATTGCGATAGAGGTCGAATCGAGGTGAAGATGACTTTTTTCGATCTGCCATAATGAATCTGATAACCAGATTTTTGATGGATTCAGATAAAAATCTGTCAAATTATTTCCCCTGCTGTTTTTGGAGAAGACACCTAAAAAATCAATTTTTCCGGAATAGGTCGGGATGGCCATATTATTCCAGGTAATGGAGGTGTTGAGGCTGTCGTGCACGAGGGTGTTATTGACCGAAAAATTTTCAACGGATAGGGTTCCGTCCAGTAAGGCATCTTTGGTTCCGAGCCTGAACAGCCAGTTGTTTTGGATATTCCGGGAGTTGATGGTCAATCCTTTAACCTGATGTCTTTTGAAATGCACCTCATTGACCGATCCGTCCAGATTCAGGAATTTCTTTTCAGAATCAATACTTCCAATCAATACGACGGGGGATTTAACTACCAATCCGGGCACAAAGAAACTTCCCAGCTCTTCAGCTTTTTTTATACGGATATCGAACTGAAATGCATTTTTGCCGGTAGAGGGCCTCTCAGAAAATGGGAGATGCGCAGAGGGGAGAAAATAATGCAGATAATCCCTGAATGTAAGGTCGAATTCTCCAAACAGGTACTTTCCGTCGATTGTAATATCGGCAATATCCGATCGAAGTGTAATATTGTTTTTTTCCGGACTGTTTGAGGTCCCCAGCCGAAGATCTTTTACCTCAAGTGTTTTATCGTCTCTGACAAATTTGAATTTCTGAAGAATGATATTTCCATTGATATTGTCGATATGATCGCCTGTGAAATTTGCATTAACCTTCAACGTCAGATCTGCCACTTTTTTATCCTTTTCAAGACCAAGAATCACCAGATTGGCTTTATCTACTGTTGCAGCAAAGTTAAATTCAGGAATTACCCCTTCAAAATCGGCTTTACCCGAAAATATCATTTTCAGATTATTATCCTGAACTTTTAACTCCCCTTCAAAACTGCGGTCGCGTGCCTTCCCATTTACATAAATCGAATCCACTCTGTAATGGTTGAAGTAGAGACTATCGATATTTCCGGCAATCAGAGCATTGAATTTTTTATTTCCGGATCTCGATCCGTTCACTTTTATTTCGAGCGATACTGCCCCAAGTGGTGGATAATCGAGTAATTTTCCCGCTTCAAAAGAGGAGGCTTTGACAATTCCCTGGAAATCGACAACTCCGGATTTCTTCGGTCGAATGGCGATGTCAGTTGATAGCTTTCCAAGACTACCATCCAGTGTTCCATAGGCAACAAAATCACTTGGAAATCCGCTGAAATTTCCCTGATAGGTCAGCCTTACCCCATCGAGTAATTCCGGTGGAATTTTAAGGTATCTATTGGGAGCACTGTCTGGCATCCTCACAGTTGCCAGGTCATTAAAATTGAAGGTGTTATTATATAATTTAAAATAGATAAAAGTGTTTTTCCAATTGGGTAATCCCCTTAATTCAAGATCGGCATTTACCTGTGTTTCTTTCCCTAATTTTAAATTGATCTTCTTAAATTTGAGGCTGCTAAGTGATCCTTTTATCCCCCCTGAAAACTTTATAGGTTCATTCATTCCCCATATTTCAGGAATAACATACGAGAGATCTGTTAACGAGAGCATCGATTCCTTAAAATCTCCATCAATTACAAAGCGATTTGTCAGTGTCTGGCTCTTTTCTGAATAAAGTGAATCGACTCCAAATAGCTTGTTTTTGGATATTTTTATTTTGGATGCTTCTATATGTGAATGGTTTGAGACCAGAGTCATATTTGAAAGTTCAAATCCGGTCTGGTCAATGCGACCTGCAAATCTTAGATCTCCGATTACAAACCCCGACTTTTCGTAGATTGAGGCATTGTCGAGAAAGAAGGTTGTTACAGAGTCAGTCTGATGTACATTTACCAGGGAAAGATTGAGTTTGGTGATTTCCAAATCGTCGAAATTCATCCCATTAATCAAAGTGTCTTTCGCCTCAGTATCTTTGTAGGTTATTCGCGAATTCAAAAAGAATAAATTTGTGAAGGTAATTTGCCAGGGGTGCAGTGTATCTGCCTCATTTGTTGATTTTCCGGTTAAAAACTGAAAATTGTAACCGGTGTTATCTTTGTGTATATTGATTTTGGAATCCTCGAAGTTGAGATCACCGAAATGGACTCTTCGCTCCATAAGCGCTAAACTATCGATTTGGAGTTTTATTTTGCCAATATAAAACATGGTATCCTGATTCTGATCCTCTATCATTACCTTTTCAAGAACTACACTTTTAAATAAGGAAATATTAACCCCTCCAACTGTGATCTTTGCTTTATAAGTTTCAGACAATTGAGCAGTGAACCACTGAGCAACAATGGTTTGCACCTTTTCTGACCGAAAAAGCAAATAAGCACCACTGTACATAGCGGCGAGTATAAGAATAAAGACAATTAATATTTTAAACCTTTTTTTGATACTTTTGAATTTTATTATTGAACGTCCGGAATTCCGGATTGATTATTTAATTTTAATTTTTTAAAAATAGCACTTTTTGAAGTCTGTTAAAAGCGGTATTTGCAGAAAGTCACCAAACATAGAATAAATAATGACCACAGGGAACAATAAAGATATTATTATACTGGGAATTGAATCTTCATGCGATGATACATCAGCTGCAATCATTCGTAATAATTTGATGCTTAGCAACGAAGTTTCCGGGCAGGCCATTCATAAAGCATATGGCGGTGTGGTACCTGAACTTGCATCTCGGGCTCATCAACAAAATATTATTCCTGTTGTGGATCTGGCTATAAAAAATTCCGGGATATCCATAGAGGATATTTCGGCAATTGCCTTTACACGGGGTCCAGGTTTGTTGGGAAGCCTGCTCGTAGGTACTTCATTTGCCAAAGGATTTGCTCTGGCCCGAGAAATACCGCTTATTGAAGTAAATCATCTTCAGGGACATGTACTTGCACATTTTATTCAGGAACCGTTAGTAGTGAAAAAGACACCAAAATTTCCTTTTTTGTGTTTACTGGTTTCGGGAGGGAATTCACAAATTATAATCGTACGTGATCATCTTGATATGGAGGTTATTGGCCAGACTATTGATGATGCTGCAGGAGAGGCTTTCGATAAATGTGCCAAGGTGATGGGATTACCCTATCCGGGTGGACCATTAATTGATAAACTTGCACGCAAAGGTGACCCCAATGCATTTAAGTTTGCTAAACCTAAGATATCCGGATTGGATTACAGTTTTAGCGGTTTAAAGACTTCATTTCTTTATTTTGTTCGGGACCGGATGGCCGAAGACCCACATTTTATTGACGAGAATAAGGCAGATATCTGTGCCTCGCTCCAGGAAACCATCATTCAGGTGTTGATGATTAAACTTGTACAGGCTGCCAAAGAAACCGGAATCAAGGTTGTATCTGTTGCCGGTGGCGTTTCGGCTAATTCAGGATTAAGGGAAGCATTACTCACTGAAGCAGTAAAACGCGACTGGGAAATGTACATTCCTCCTTTTAAATTTACCACCGATAACGCCGCTATGATTGCCATTACCGGATATTATAAATATCTTAAAGGTGAATTTACTGGTCAGGATGCAGTTCCATTTTCAAGAGTTACGATGAAGTAGTTGATATCGTAAGACTTTACAACTTATAGACTGGGCGAATACCCGACAATGGAATATTTGAGTCTATGCGAAATTCACATTCTGTAAACCCGACGATTTAGAAACAACAGAAACCATAGAAACCAAATAAACAAGGCTGACTCGTGCTTATAAAAAAGGAGCCCTCCTGCGAAGGGGCTCCTTTTTTAATAACGTTCTGTCAAAGGTTTACCAGGCAAACATTGGGAAGGCTTCCATCATTTGATTGACCCGTCCACGTACGCTGGTAATTACATTCTCATTATCAGCATCCTGAAGTACTTCGTCAATCAAATCAACAATGAGCGCCATATGCTCCTCCTTCATTCCACGGGTAGTGATGGCAGGAGTTCCAACACGTAAACCTGAAGTCAGGAATGGTGAGCGTGAGTCAAATGGAACCATATTTTTATTGATGGTGATATCTGCCAATACGAGTGCATTTTCTGCTTTTTTCCCTGTAAGGTCAGGGAATTTGGTGCGAAGATCGATCAGCATTGAATGGTTATCGGTTCCTCCGGAAATAACCTTGTATCCCTTATTAATAAAGGCCTGAGCCATAACTTTGGCATTTTTTTGTACAAGTGTTTGATACTCCTTATATTCAGGTTTTAGTGCTTCGCCGAATGCAACAGCTTTTGCAGCAATTACATGTTCCAGCGGACCACCTTGAATTCCCGGGAATATGGCCGAGTCAAGCAGTGAAGACATCATCTTTAGCTCCCCTTTTTTTGTCGTAAGCCCCCATGGATTTTCAAAATCCTTTCCTAAAAGGATAATTCCTCCACGTGGACCACGCAAAGTTTTATGCGTAGTAGAGGTGACAATATGGGCATATTTCAGAGGGTTATCGAGCAGACCGGCTGCAATCAAGCCGGCTGGATGGGCCATATCAACCATGAAAATCGCCCCAATCTTATCAGCAAGGTTTCGCATACGCTGGTAATCCCATTCGCGTGAATAGGCCGAAGCGCCGGCAATGATCAGTTTTGGAAGTTCTTTTAATGCATCGACCTCCATCGTGTCATAATCGATCAATCCCGTATCTTCCTTCACAGAATAGGCAATAGGACGATATAGCAGACCTGAAGAGTTAACCGGCGAACCGTGTGAAAGGTGCCCGCCATGCGATAAATTAAGCCCCATAAAGGTATCGCCCGGTTTTAATACCGTCATCAGAACGGCCATGTTGGCCTGGGCGCCTGAGTGTGGTTGCACATTGGCATATTCAGCACTAAAAAGTTCTTTCAGTCTGTCGATTGCAAGTTGCTCTGCCTCGTCTATAAATTGACATCCACCATAATAACGGTGGCCAGGATAACCCTCGGCATATTTATTGGTCAGACATGAACCCATTGCCTGCATTACCTGTTCCGAAACAAAATTTTCAGAGGCAATCAGCTCAATACCATGCAACTGCCGCAGTCTCTCTTTTTCAATAATCTCAAAAATCTGTGTATCCCTTTCCATTTATTTAATCTTTTGGATAAATTTTTAATCTTTTGGGTAAACTTTGGTACAAATTTACAGTTTCTGATCACATCATGAGGAGCGTATAACCATTCTTTTGAAAAGTTTCTCAGATTGTTAACATTTATTTTTTACTCTTCCGAAAAATGAACCAACTCGGAACGATAGGCGTTAAATATGGTTGATTTAGATATAAAACCAACATATTTTCCGTTGCTCACTACCGGAAGATTCCATACTCCGCTTTCGTTAAACTTCTTCATTACATTTTCCATCTTCTCATCTGAAGAAATAACAGATGGTGGAGCAACCATAAGATCTTTGACTAATGTATTGTTATATAAATTTTTATCGAACATTATTTCCCTGATATCATCCAAAAGAACTACACCACAAAGGTTCTTTTGCTGATCAATGACCGGGAAAATGTTTCGCTTTGATTTGGAAATGATCCTCACTAATTCACCCAGAGTACTGTCTACAGCTACGGTAAGAAGATCAGTCTCAATGACATTTTTTAATTTCAGGAGGGTAAGAACGGCCTTGTCCTTATTGTGGGTAATCAATTCGCCACGTTGTGCAAGCCTCATGTGATAAAGGGAATGAGGTTGAAGAGGCTTTATTGTAAGATAGGCAGTTGCAGAGGTGATCATCAAAGGAATAAGCAATCCAAATCCTCCGGTGATCTCTGCGATAAGAAATATAGCTGTCATTGGCGACTGCATTACTCCCGCCATCATTCCTGCCATTCCGACAAGCGCAAAGTTTCTTGCAGGAACAAAATTTCCGTCGATATTGAGTATGGATGAAACAAAAAAACCAGCCATTCCACCTAAAAAGAGGGAAGGGGCAAATATTCCTCCGCTGCCTCCTGCACCGGTTGTAGTTGCTGTTGCCACAATTTTTACAAGCATGATCAAAAAAATCATCCCGATAATAACAATCTTGTCATCCTTAAAACCAACAAAAAGTGAGTTGTTCAGGATATTTGATCCGGCATCCGCTAAAATCTGATCAATTGTGAAATACCCTTCACCCCAGAGGGATGGAAATAAAAAAATAAAAATTCCCAGCATTATTCCTCCAATCAAAACCTTCAAATAGGGGTTGCCTATTTTTCGGAATTTTCCTTCAACAAACAAATTTCCCCGGGTAAATAGAAATGAGAAGAGTCCACAAAAAATTCCCAGAACAATGTACCATGGAATATTATTTACATTAAATGCTTTATCTATTTGAAAATCAAAATGGTGTGCACTTCCCATCAGAAAATAGGCAAGAGAGGCTGAGGTAGAAGCCGAAATCATCAGTGGGAGAAGCGAGGCCATGGACATATCCAGCATCAGCACTTCGATGGCAAACAACATTCCAGCCAGGGGCGCCTTAAAAATGCCGGCTATAGCCCCGGCTGCACCGCAACCGATTAATACTGTCATCATATGATAGTTCAGATTGAACTTCCTTGCAATATTAGATCCTATCGAAGAGCCAGTTAAAACAACAGGGGCTTCAGCCCCCACTGAACCGCCAAACCCAATTGTGATTGTGCTGGAAATTATGGAAGTAAACATGTTGTGGGCACGCATTACCCCTTTTTTATTGGCGATAGAGTCGAGTACTTTCGTTACTCCATGGCCGATATCATCCTTAACAAACCACCTCACATAAAGAACGGTAATCAGAATTCCGATTCCCGGATAGGCCAGATACTGGTAACTTTCGGAGTAGGAGGTGAAGTTCTGTGTCAACAATTTTCCGAGATGGTAAATCAGATTTTTCAGGATAATCGCAGCAAATCCGCTTAAAAGTCCGACAACAAAACTCAGCGTCAACAACATCTCGCGTTCCGTGAGATATTTCAGACGTAAGGTCCGGATATATGCGGATATGTTCGCGAAGCTTTTCACTTATATAATTTGATATTTCATTTGTATATAATTTGTTTTTTAACGGCCAAATGGAATAGCCATCCGCCGGTTGGCGGATTCATTTTGGTTTGTGATTTCTCAACCATGGCTATTTCATATGACCGCAAATTTAGTTTAATTTCATGTGTTTATCCATATATTCATATTCGGGAGCTCCAAAGATTCAATGTAGATTCTTTTAACTTGACTTATAATTCAATTTTAAAGTTATAAAATAATTAATTCATTAAATTTGCTTCCTGTTATTTATCACAATTTTACTAATCTGATTTCACATGAAGAGCTTTTTTACTTTTTTATTTTTAGGGATGGTCCTAATCATCAGTGCCCAAACTAAATCTAACAAAAATTCCCCATTGTTAACCGAAGGTCTGCCTGCGGGTGTAGGAATGTCAGCCGAAAGATTATCCAGAATTGACGCGATGTGTACCGAAGCGATTGAAAAAGGGGAGGTTCCGGGTATTGTGACCCTGGTGGCACGACAGGGAAAGATCATTCTTTACAAAGCCTATGGAATGGCCGATAATCAAAGCGGTCGCAAGTTAAAGCGGGATGATATTTTTAGGATCGCCTCACAAAGTAAGGCAATTACTGCGACAGCCGTGATGATGCTTTGGGAGGAGGGGAAATTTAAATTGGATGACCCTATCTCGAAATATCTTCCTGAGTTTAAGAATCCTAAAGTTCTAAAAACTTTTCAGTACAAGGATACCTCTTTTACTTCAACTCCGGCTTCAGGAGAAATTACCATCCGCCAGCTTTTGAGCCACACCTCCGGAATCGGTTATGGGGTGATCGATGGCGACGAAAGGTTTAAGATGATTTATCAGAAGGCTGGTGTAACTGATGCATTTACTGCTGAGAACGTTAAAATTGGAGAGAGTGTACAAAAGCTCTCAAAATTGCCTCTGCATCATCATCCTGGCGAGAAATTTACCTACAGTGAAGGACTCGATGTTCTGGGTTATCTGATAGAGGTTGTTTCCGGAATGCCGTTTGACCAGTACCTGCGAAAACATCTCTTCGATCCGCTGGGAATGAACGATACCTGGTTTTATCTTCCGTCAGAAAAGGCAGGTCGTTTGGTATCTGTTCAGCAAAAAAACGAAAAAGGGGAGTGGATCCGTTGTCCGGCAACGTTTTTTGAGCCCGATTATCCGATCAAAGGGGCAAAAAGCTTTTTTTCAGGTGGCGCCGGTCTATCCAGTACGGCAAAAGATTATGCAACTTTTCTACAGATGTACTTAAATGATGGCGAGCTGAATGGAGTCAGAATACTTAGCAGAACAACTGTCCGGACAATTTTGAGCAACCAGACTGGAGATATATGGGGCGGTCCGGAGAAATTCTTTGGCCTCGCTTTTTCAGTTCTCACTCAGAGAGGGGAGGAGAGAGGTGGCAACAGTAGCGCCGGCACTTTCGAATGGGGAGGTTACTTTAATACGCAGTATTTTGCCGATCCGAAGGAGAAAATCATAGGTATATTAATGAAACAGACTCAGGGACCAACCAACGATAATACTGGTTGGAAGTTCCGGCAACTTGTGGGTCAAAGTTTGGATGATTGATTTGAACTTTGCAATATATTGAATCATTGTTGTCCGGTACAAAGAAAATCCACCTAAAAAGATTCTTCGCTACACTTCGTTTCGCTCAGAATGACAATTATTTAGATAATAGGGGTAAGGGGGTTGGAAGTGGCTCCGCCACTTCCAACCCCCTTACCCTCTCCACTAATATAACTTGCTGTCATTCTGAGCGAAACGAAGAATCTCCTATTTTGTCCCGGACAGTAGTGAAATTGAATATCAGTTATATAATGCCTGCAATGGTAAACTGAATATTTTAGTAAAGCCCCTGGCTGTTGGCGGCTTGCTGCTGCCAAATCTTTGCCGGGAGAAAGTCACCTTTTTATAGAACGAATTAAAGAATAATAGACAATCAGAGAATGTGATGCAAGCCAGTAGCCAGCTGCCAGTAGCTAGTATCCAGCCGCCAGTCATTAGCCTGATAAAATTAAGAAAATAAAACCAAATTTTTTATTATGAGTAGCAATACATTGATTACCACCAGTACCTATCTTGAAGGGTATAAGATTATTAAACAATTGGGACTTGTGCGCGGGATCACCGTCCGGTCACGCAGTATCCTGGGAAATATGGCAGGAGGATTTATGACCATATTCGGAGGAAGAAGCTCTATTTATACTGAGTTGTGTGAAAATGCCCGCGAAGAGGCCTATCAACTGATGATCAGTCATGCCCGGGAACTTGGAGCAAATGCCATTATAAGTATGCGATACGATGCCAATGAGGTGATGAACGGATTAACAGAAGTGCTGGCATACGGCACAGCAGTTGTTGTAGAAAAAATTTGATTAGTGAATTCAAAGACAGCACCTTAGAGGCAAGGCAGTGCCTTGTCTCAAAGGTATATCGTTGTAAATCTTATTGTTGTTAGTCTAGTTAAATTTCAATCCTGGCCCCCATAATTTTCAAAAATTCCCTGATAAAGGCTGGGTGTGCAGGCCAGGCAGGAGAAGTGACAAGATTGCCATCGACAAAGGCGCCATCTACGGGAATTGCCTGGAATTCGCCACCAGCCAAAGTTACTTCCGGTCCCACCGCGGGGTAAGCTGTTAATTTTCTGCCTCTTACTACATCTGCAGCAGTTAAAATCTGTATACCATGGCAAATTGCTGCAACCGGTTTATTCTCCGAGAAGAAATATTTTACGATCTCAATGACCTTTTTATTGAGCCTCAGATATTCCGGTGCCCGTCCACCTGCAATCACTAATCCGCTGTAGTCGCTAACAACTACATCATTAAAACTGTAGTTTAATGAAAAATTATGCCCTGGTTTTTCTGAATAGGTCTGGTCCCCTTCAAAATCATGTATTGCAGTTTTGATGGTATCTCCCTTTTTTTTGTCAGGACAAACGGCATGAACCTCGTAACCAACCATTTCAAGCATCTGAAACGGAACCATGGTCTCATAATCTTCTGTAAAATCTCCGGTTAAGAAAAGTACTTTTTTCATTTCTGTCAATTTTAAAATTTATAAAAATGGATTATAGGTAATAATAACAATATATTGTCTTAATTATTTATTTCCTCTTTTGACCTCCCCCAACCCCTCCCAGGAGGGGAGTAAGGAAAAGATTGCTCGCCAAAAGTCTCCCCTCGGGGAGATTTAGAGGGGTCAAAAAGTAGAAAATCAGAATCTTAAATAGTACATTATATCTTTTCGATTACTTATTATTATTTTTCAAGAGAATAAAAAAGGTTGTACCATTGGTTTCTGAAGTTGAAAAATCAACTTTGCCTCCAAGGTGTCTTTCCCCCAGAATTTTCATGCTGTAAGTTCCAAGCCCTCTTTGTGTGCCTTTAGTTGAAAAGGAACGCATAAATACCTGCATCTCTGTTTCACGGGGGATGAATTTGGGGTTATGAACAGAGAATTTTAAATGTTCATCCATCTCATTTACAGCAATTGTCACAATTTGACCAGCAGAACTTGCTTCGAGCGCGTTTTTAACCATATTGTTCAGGACCCTTCGTAAAAGGATCGGATCACTTTCAAATGTAACTTCAACGGAATCTTTGCTTACCTCAATTTTTTTTCCTTTAGCCACTTCAAGGAACTGAAGATCGTTAGCAATTTGACGAATAAAAGGGAATGTGTCAATTGGCTGAATATTGAGATGCAGTTCCTGATTTTCAGCCTGTGTAAGTAGTCTTTGAGTTCCAATCTCGTCAATAATTTGCTGACTTAGCGAAGCTCCCATTTCAATAAATTTCTTCTGCTCATCCTCATCAATAAAGTTGAATATTTCGAAGAAGCCCTGTAAGCCCGATGCGACATTCAAAATGTCGTGAAAAAATATCTTTTCGATTATCGCTCTCCTTTTACGATCTGTAATATCAATCAATGAGAATATAGTATAGCTTTTATCTCCATGAAAAAATGGAGTTGCGGTTACTTCAATGTCCATAAAATTCTCGTTACCATTAACGATTCTTCTTACCCGGCATTCAGAGGTTGTTTTAACCCCTTCTCTCTGGCACTTCAGCATAGCGTTCACCGCTCCACAATATCGACAATGTTCTGTTGTTCCGCACCCTCCCTCCTCATCAAAGGCAAAACGACAATTGATTGCTTCACCGAAACGTTTCCCTAAAACCTGATCAACATTTTCAACTTCCAGGGTTTTCATTAAAACATCGTTGGTATAAACGATTTGTCTGTTTTCGTTAAGGATACAGAAAATAAAAGATAGTGAACAAGAAATATCATTCAGATAGGTGATTTTTTCCAAACTAAGATTACTTCTGAAAATGTCTTCATTTGAACTTCTCTCTGCAGGAGCATATTTTGTTTCCATAGGCTGGATTTTTTTATTGATAATGAGTTTCTGAAATCTTAATTGATGTATTGATAGCTCAAAGTTGACATTTAAATAGTAGCTGTTATAATCCGACGGTTTTAAATTTTTGTGAATATACAAATATTCTGATATGAAATATCCCGGCATATTCAATTTGTACCTGAGCGAAACTTTTGATTGAAGATTATCACAAATAGGATGGAAAATTGGTTTTAATTATTGAAATTGCATAAAATTTAAAATTTAAGAAACCTGAGAAGACGAGGGCATCAGTAGATAACAAAACATTGAAACTTTAAGTACGATGAATATTGACAAAAACAAACCGGTTATGGTGACCGGAGCAACCGGATATGTGGCTGGTTGGATTGTGAAAAGACTTTTGGATGAAGGACTTACGGTACATTCTCCGGTCAGAAATCCCGATAATGGCGCATCTGTGAAGTACCTGAATGGCATTGCTGAAAAATCAAGTGGTAAAATTAAGTATTTCAAGGCCGATTTACTTAGAGAAGGTTCTTATGATGAATCAATGGAAGGGTGTGAACTGGTTTTTCATACAGCCTCCCCGTTTATCAACACGGTAAAGAATCCTCAGAAAGATTTAGTTGACCCGGCTTTGATTGGGACTAAAAACATTCTTGCATCGGTCAACAGGACCCCTTCGGTTAAACGTGTTGTTTTAACCAGCAGTTGTGCTGCAATTATCGGTGATTCTATTGACTGTTTAACTTATCCCAACGGGATTGCAACCGAGGAACAATGGAATTGTACCTCCACCCTCGAACATCAGCCCTATTCTTACTCCAAAACTTTGGCAGAACATGCAGCCTGGGAGATTAATAAGAAACAATCGCGGTGGGATCTGGTGGTAATTAACCCCTCCCTTGTAATTGGACCAGGTATCAATCCCCAATCAACTTCCGAGAGTTTTAATCTGATCCGGCAATTGGGAGATGGTCAGGCTAAAATGGGAGTTCCTGAGTTCTATATCGGCGTTGTTGATGTACGTGATTTGGCTAATGCCCATTTTGGTGCTGGATTTTTACCCCATGCAAAGGGACGGCACATTATCTCTGCTGAAGAGACCTCCTTTCTTGATTTGTCGGTAATGTTGCAAAAGCGTTATGGTAACCAATTTCCTTTCCCTAAGAATATCCTTCCAAAATTTGTGGTTTGGCTACTGGCCCCTATGGCAGGTTTGAAGCGAAAAATGATCAGGCGCAATGTGGGCTATCACTGGCTCGTTGATCACTCCAAGAGTATCAGTGAATTGGGAGTAAAATACCGGCCGGTGGAGGAATCAATTACCGAATATTTTCAGCAAATGATTACTGGTAATATATTTCAAAGTAAACATTAGGTTTTGCTTAAGATTTATTATTTTTATAAACAATTCAAAATCTAATTTATTTATCAAATGAAAAAAATTCTGCTTCTCGCATTCCTTCTTCCCTTGTTTGTTTCTGCAACTACTGTTGACAACAAAATTCAATTTTTCACTAAGTCGTTTGTTTCTGATACCGACAATGAAGGTTACATCACCAATTCAAATCCCAAAGTGCATTTTCCCTATTATTCAGGTGGTCAGGGAAAAGAGATAACCATTGGCTGGGATGCCCAGGGTTTTGCTATGCGCGGATTTATTAGTTTTAACTTTTCAGGCATCAAATCCAAAAATGGTGAACAACTGATTATTGACAAAGCTACTTTAAAAGTTTTTGAAGCCAACACGAATATGCATCCGTTTAACGGGGATGGCCAGCGCTCAGTACAGTGTTATTTATTAGATTATCAGGATCTTGATCCAAATGATTTCAATATCCAGCCGATTGATAACTGTGGTACTATTGCTATTAATGGTTACAGCGTACTGACAGAACATCCATTGGTTGTAACACAGAAACTTACTGCATTGATGCAGACAAATCCTGCCACAACTAAATTTCAATTCCGGTTACAGTTTACAAATGATGATAATCTGGCTGAGGGAAGTCAGTTGAAACAATCGATGTGGAATATTTTTGCCGGTAGTGAAGACCGAAAAATGGCTTACAGACCTATACTTGTAATAAAATACCATTACCGTAAAGCGGCTATTCCGACTCGCGGAAAATAAAGAAAACTTTAAAATGAAGTGACCGGGTGAATTGTTCAAAATAGGATTTTCACCCGGTCGCTCTCAAAATTGTAAACTGTTACAGATTTAATGAGGATTCAGTCTTTTGATTTCACCTTCAGATAGTCCGGTTAGTTCAATAATATCTTTTACAGATAATCCTTTTTTCAGAGCTTTTAAGGCAATTTCAATTTTCCCTTCAATCTTTCCTTCTTCCCTTGCTGTATCCAATGAGTTTTTCAAATCACGATAATACTTTAAACTATCTTCATATGAACGCACCTGGGCAGGTGTAAACCTGGCAATTTCCGCTGTTAAAAATAATTTGTCAAAGATTTGTTCCCTGAGTCTATCAGGAATCCTGTCGAGTTTATTTAAGTTTCTTATGATATACAGCCATTTATCGAATCGGGTTTCGAGTTCATCAACGGTTTTGTTGAATTTTGGCATTTCTAAATAAATGAAAGTTAGTTTGTTATAGAAAATGCTTTTGGTCTCTATATCTGTCAACTTAACATCGTATCTGAATTTGTTGGGTTCATCCTTATCTGCATCAAATACGAAATCAAGGATGGCAATGGTATAAACTGCCTTGAGTTCAAAATCCCAATCTGTCCTTTTGGCTTGATCCCTGATTGGGAAAGTCGAATAGTAAACGGTCCTGTCCTTAAAGAAATTTTGTTTTGTCTTTTGTAACTCAACAATAAACTTCTCCCCCTTTTCATTCTCGCAGTAAATGTCGAAAATTGCCTTCCGGTCAACCTCCGTAGCTCCAAGTTGTTCAGTTTTTAAAAAGGTCAAATCGGTGATTCGCCCTTGTTCTTCTTTTAAAAGTTCGTTTAAGAAGTCGAGTAACAAATCCTTATTCAGCTCTTCGCCAAATAACTTTTTGAAACCATAGTCTGTGAATGGGTTAATATATTTTTCAATAAATCCTTCCATTACTTCAATTTTCAACAAATATACGAAATTTTAGGTGCGATTTTTCAGCCATAAATCCAATTTTTTTTGTTTAATTTTGAAATGAGACAGGAATAACTTCCTGTATTTGAAGATGTACCCAATCTAAATGAAAAGCGCCGCAACCAAATGGCTGCAGCGCTAATTAAAATAACATACAAATAATTTCTATACCGTATAAGTTGATGAAGCGGTATCACCACCACGACCGGTCCAGTTGGTATGGAAGAATTCACCACGTGGTTTGTCAATTCTTTCGTAAGTATGGGCGCCAAAATAGTCGCGCTGTGCCTGAAGCAGATTGGCCGGTAATCTTTCGCTGCGGAAACCGTCGAAGTAGGTTAGTGCAGTAGCTAGGCATGGTGCGGGAACGCCATTAGTGATGGCTGTGGCGACCACGCGACGCCAACCGGCTTGTGCTTTTTCAATGGTTGTTTTAAAGTACTCATCGAGAAGCAGGTGTTCCAACTGAGGATTTTTGTCAAATGCATCTTTGATTTTTCCTAAGAATACCGAACGGATAATACAACCTCCGCGCCACATCAGGGCAATACCACCGTTATTGAGGTTCCATTTGAATTCTTTGGCTGCTTCACCCATGAGATCATAACCCTGAGCATATGAGATGATTTTTGCACCAAGAAGCGCATCTTTTAAGTCGCTAAGGAACTGTACTTTATCGCCTTTGAAAAGTTTGTCAGGACCGCTGAGGTATTTGGAGGCTTTCACGCGAAGGTCTTTTTGAGCCGACAGACAACGTGCAAAAACAGATTCCCCAATTAGCGTAAGCGGGATTCCAAGATCGAGTGCAGCCACTCCGGTCCATTTACCCGTCCCTTTCTGACCTGCTGTATCCAGAATTTTCTCTACCAACGCTTCGCCATTCTCATCCCTGAAACCTAAAATATCACGCGTGATCTCAACAAGATAACTGTCAAGGTCACCTTTGTTCCATTCAGTGAATACATCATGCATTTCGTCGGCATCCATTCCCAACAGCTCTTTCATCATCTGATATGCTTCACAGATAATCTGCATATCGCCATACTCGATGCCATTATGCACCATCTTAACAAAATGACCAGCGCCGTTTTCTCCAACCCAGTCGCAGCATGGTTCATTTCCAACCTTGGCTGCTACCGCCTGAAAAATTTCCTTAACTGCAGGCCAGGCTGCAGGGGATCCTCCGGGCATCATTGATGGACCCAACAGCGCACCTTCTTCACCTCCTGATACTCCTGTGCCGATATATAAAAGCCCTTTGCTTTCAACATATTTGGCGCGACGGATCGTATCGGGGAAGTGGGAGTTGCCACCATCAATAATGATATCACCTGCTTCGAGGTATGGAATGATCTGCTCAATAAAATCATCAACAGGTGTACCAGCTTTTACCAGCATCATCACTTTACGGGGGCGTTCAAGGTTCGCGCAAAGATCTGCAATGGAATGGCATCCAATGAAATTTTTACCGGCGCCGCGTCCAGCTACAAATTTGTCAACTTTATCAACCGTGCGGTTATAAACGGCAACGGTAAACCCTTTACTCTCCATGTTCAGTACAAGGTTTTCACCCATTACTGCAAGCCCTATTAGGCCAATGTTTGCTTTTTTCATTTTCCTGAATTTAATTGAAATGTTTCTGTGGTTTCTATTGTTTCTGTAGTTTCTATTGTTTCTACATATATCTCTAATTTCTCTTTATAATTTGAATCCCAGTTCTTTGAGTTTATGAATTGCTTTTAAGTTATTGATTTTGCAAAAGATATTAAATGTCGGAAATTCTCTCCTTACGGGATAATCACCCCGCTGTTTTTCGAATGTTTCTACCGAAGCCCTTAACCGTCGGTCATCGTCGCGGATATCATAAGTGGTAAAAACAGCCTCGGCAAGAATCTGTTGAACTGTTTTACCCGTTCCATCAATCATAATTTCTGTTGATTCAGGAATTTCCACCCCGGTGCATTTCCAATTGTCGATTCCCAGTTTGAAGTACTTACTTAATGCACGGATGCTCATACTCGTTCCGTTGGCTTTCCCGTCTTTTGAATAACCAGCTATATGGGGAGTAGCCAAATCTGTCAGCGCAAGCAAATCAAGATCCAGGTGGGGTTCATTTTCCCAGCAATCGATTACCGCTCCGGTGATCTGACCCGTTTTAAGTGCCGATTTTAAGGCGGCGGTATCGGTTACTTCTCCACGGCAGGAGTTGATGATGATGGGATGTTTCTTTGCCTTTGCTAAAAACGATTCATCGGCAAGATGGTAAGTTTTATCAATACCTTCCAGATTTAATGGCACATGCAGCGTAATGATATCTGCTTTTTCGAGTATCTCTTCCAATCCAACAAAACCTTTTTCACCTTCTGTTCTGGCGCGGGGCGGATCGTTGAGCAATACCCTCATCCCCAAGATTTCGCACAATCGCGCCACTTTTGATCCAACATTACCGACACCTACAACTCCGATTGTTTTTTCAGTGAGTGAGAAATTCTTTTTCTCAGCCAGTGTCAATAAAGCTGAAGCGATGTATTGCTCTACCGATTTTGAATTACATCCTGGTGCATTAGTCCATGTGATACCCGATTGCTCACAAAAAGCGGTGTCAATATGATCATATCCAATGGTAGCAGTGGCAATAAACTTCACATTTGATTCTTCAAGCAATTGTTTGTTACAAATTGTTCTGGTTCGGGTGATAATGGCATCAGCATCTTTGACCACCTCAGGCGTGGTTTTATTTCCAGGCAGATAAATAACATCTGCAAAAGGCTCAAGCGCACCTTTGATATAGGGGATTTTATCGTCTATAATGATCTTCATTCCAATTATTTGCTTGTTTTACTGCTCTTTTATATAATAGCTTTTAACCAATTCGTCCAGGACCCAATTCGTCCTTGCTCCGGTAACGCCTGTTGATGGCGATTCTCCTTTACCGCGCAGAGAGGCAACGATTTTCTCCATCAGAAAGCTCTGAACATGCTTTGGTCGCTCAAACGGAAACTCCTGATATCCAAAATTGTTTTCGAGAATCACCGGCCTGGATTCAAAGGTTGCGAAAGTGATTTTTCCTTGATCTCCAATAATTTCAACCTCGTCGAGTTTACTTTTATCTGACGTCGTAAAGCACCAGATACCAGTTCCCGCGACACCTGATTTGTGGAGCCAGTTACCCATTACCAGATCTTCGGCAGGGTAGAGGCCAGCCTGATTGAAGGCATTTGCTCTGACATTCTGGATTGCTCCGAAAACATAATCGAGAAAATCGAGTGTGTGGGAGGCAAGATCGAATAATAGTCCACCTCCTGATATATCCGGTATAAATCGCCAGGGCGCCTCTTTGCTTTCAGATTCATTTTCAGGTGGAAGGTAATAACGGATATTTGCCAGTCGCACTTTACCAATTGCATTCGATTCGACCAACTCTTTAACTTTCAGAAAGAGAGGCAGTGTTCGTCGGTAGTAGGCCACATAAATCGGAATTCCGGTTTCTTCCGAGACGCTCAGCATCTCTTGACATTCTTCAAAGGTGCACCCCATCGGCTTTTCCACATAAACAGGTTTCCCTGCACGCATGGCCTTTACTGCATATTCGAGATGAGCATTTGGAGGTGTAGCAACATATATCGCATTAACTTCAGGATCATTGATTAACTCGTCTCCATCATTGTACCATTTTGGAACATGATGACGCCTTGCATAATCTTCTGCCAGTACGCCGTTTCGACGCATTACAGCCACAAGTTTGGAATGTGATGTAAGTTGAAGCGGCGGACCACTCTTCACTTCCGTGACATCCCCGCATCCTATTATCCCCCATTTAACCTCGTCTAAAAACATTGATTCTTATCCGTTAAAACGTTCACGTACAGCCCATAATCCTAAAGCCGGATTGGAGATGTAATAAAATTCCTCACCATCAGCCGATTTGTTCCAGCCATCCTTTAATTTGGAAGGATCGTATAATTTTGTCATCTCTTCCAGATTTCCATATTTAAACCCGACACTTTCAATTTCTTGTTGTGTCAGATTCTCTTTTTCAATGCCGGGGCAGTAAGTTACCGAAAAGCGCCCTTCAGAAGAGCCGTGAATCAGGTGGGCAGCGGCACTGAGGTTGTTTTTCAGATCCTCATTTTCACGCACTGCCTCCAAAGTTTTTGGCGTACCGAAATAACCATATTTACGAATTAACCGGTCAATTTCACTATCCTCTCCAAATTCTTTGAGGGCAGGGGCCAGAACAATTAATTCACCATCATCGGCAATGGCCATACGGGTGCGGTAAACAGATTTATTCCCCAGCCAGGTCGATTTGAATTCGGTCGGATCAAGGTAAACCACCACCTTTTTCATCGGACGATCAAGCATGTTGAAATTCACTTCCAGCGATAGGGCGGCAGCAGCTTTAAATACCTCTTTATCGTCGCCTACATATAACCCGCGGACCTTAAGCGATCCATCTTCCTTATCCATCCCAACAACGGTAAGGATATATAAAATAGGAAGATGCTCTGCGAAATTGTGGCTTGCATAATCAAAAATCTTCCGGACCGGGGTCTTGGAACGACCCATCATCTTTTCCATTCCAAAGGCTGCACCGATAAAATGGCTTTTATTGATCCCTTCAGCTCCACCGGTTCCAACGAAAATATTTTTGTTATGGTTGGCCATTCCAACAACTTCATGAGGAACTACCTGACCGATTGAAAGAATCAGATCGAATCCACCTTCAACAAGTAATTTGTTAACCTGTGCCGGCCATGCAAAGTCAACCGCATTACCGGATACTTCACGAACATATTCAGCAGGAACCTCTCCTAAAGTAACCACATCATTGCGCCAATCGTGAGCACGGAACAATTCCTTGGGCACATCACCAAACATCTCGGTGATCTGATGATCGGTCATAGGTGAATGGGTTCCCAACGCAGGTAAAATATCAGTTAGCTTGTCGCCATAAAAATTCCAGATATAACGTGTCAATTCACCGGCACGCGAGGGAAACCGGGTAAAATCGGGTGGTATGGCAAGAATTTTTTTCTTTTTGCCCAACAATGTTAATGCGGTGTACAATCCCTCCTTCAAATCATCATGTGAAAGTGAAGCAGTTGGAGAACCTGTTTGAAAATAGATCATATCTTTAATTTTAAGCATAAACTTTTAGCGAATTCGCCAAAAGTTTATGCTGATTTTTTTCTAAAAGTAAATAATTAAAGCGTAACATCAGTCATGAAGACTCCCTTCTTGCTTTACCTTTTCACCCGTGCATTCCCGCCCCAGATGCTCCAGACCATCTCCTCATCGGCTGGCTGTGCATAGTCGGTCAGGAACGTGGTAGCGAGGGCACCAGTTGCCCAACCAAATTGCGGCCATTTTTCCGGGTCCCATCCTTTCAAAATACCGTAAAGTAAGCCTCCTACAAAACCATCGCCGCCACCGATACGGTCAAGGACTGTAATTTTTCGTGGTTCAATGACCTGCCAATTTTCACCTTCCAGCATAATAGCACCCCAGAGATGTTCATTGGAACTTACTACCTGGCGAAGCGTGGTGGCAAATACCGATGCATTTGGAAAGGCCTCTTTAACACGGTTGATCATCCCCTTAAAACCATCAATTTCCGAAGCAATTCCTTTGCCGCCGGCAGCTGGACCTTCGATGCCAAGACAAAGCTGGAAATCTTCTTCATTTCCGATCAGAATATCTGATAATGAAGCTATTTCAGTAAATATTTCACGTAATTCCTGATCTCTTCCCTTCCAGAAAGAGGCACGGTAGTTTAGATCAAACGAAATACGTGTATCGTATTTTTTTGCAAAACGGGCAATCTCGAGACAAAAATTACTCGTTTCAGGCGATAAAGCGCCGATTAGTCCTGAAAGATGGACAATCTGAACCCCCTCTTTTCCAAAAATCCGTTCGAGATCAAAATCTTTGACGTTTAATGTCCTGCCAACCTCGCCTGCCCTGTCATTGAGAACGCGTGGCCCGCGAGTCCCAAAACCGCTGTCGGCAATGTTAAACTGGTGACGATATCCCCAGGGATCACCCTGTGCAACCTCGGGTCCCTCGTAGTTCATATTGCGACTCCTCAGATTACCTTTGATAAACTGCGCAATCGGACTCTCTTTTACGAATGTTGTAAGCACCTTAACCGGAAGTCCGAGATAGGAAGCAATACTGGCAACATTGGTTTCGGCACTCGAAGCATACATTTGATACAGATCGCTGCTATGGACCGGTTGCCCGTTGACGGGGGTAATTCTAACACCCATACTGGTTGGAACCAGTAATGACCAGGCAAAATCTTTTTTTAATTGTAATGACATATGATTTATTTTTTTGAAGTTATATTTTAAAAGTTATTACACTCCGCTATAGGCATTAAATCCACCATCCACAGGAATGACAATCCCTGTAACAAACGATGAGAGGTCACTTAACAGATAAAGGGCTGCACCCTGCAAATCATCGGGATCACCGAATTTTCCCATTGGGGTATTCGTGACAATTTTATTACCACGTGCTGAATAATCTCCTGTCTTTTCATCCAACACGAGAAAGCGGTTCTGATTGGTAATAAAGAACCCGGGAGCAACCGCATTGACCCGAATACCCACTTTGGCCAAATGAACAGCCAGCCATTCGGTGAAGTTATTGACCGAAGCTTTGGCAGCTGAGTAGGCAGGTATTTTCGTTAACGGGTGATAGGAGTTCATCGACGATATATTAAGTACGACACCTGACTTTTTCTCAAGCATATCTTTGGTAAATACCATGCTTGGAAGGACAGTCCCTTTAAAATTCAAAGCAAATACTTTGTCGAACCCTTCCATCTGAAGTCCGTAAAATGTTTTTTCAAGGTTATCCAGATCCGTTTCTTCCATCTGCTCAACCTGTGTTGTTGCCTGGGGTGAATTGCCACCTGCACCGTTAATCAGCAAATCGATCGGGCCAAGTTGTTGATTGATCAACAATTTAGCACTTTCAAGAGACTCCTTGTCCAGTACATTGGCTTTAACACCAATAATTTCAGTGTTAAATTCTTTAGAGAGATTTGCCGCAACTTCTTTGGCAAGATCCTCATTGATGTCGACAATAGCAACTTTAACCCCAACCGAGGCCAGCGCCTTAATTATGGAGATACCGATTACACCAGCTCCTCCGGTGATTACACACACTTTACCGTTTAGGTCGTCAAAGGATATTTTTTTCATCATTTAAATGTTTTTTTGTGTTGATATTTAATTATTTATATGGAAGAATAATATTCAATATTTTCTTTTGCAATAATATCGATCGAAGTATAATTGGTATTCAAAACCTTCTCTTTTCTTATGATGTGGTCGAAAAGGAGGTTGGTTGCCACATATCCCTGTGACTCGGGTTTTTGATTGAGCAGAAAATCAATTTTACCGTTAAGCAGTAGATCGATGTTCCTTGAAATTAGGTCATATCCGATAATTTTGGGACGATGATCAAACTGATCAAAATAGCCGGCGACAAGGTGTACCTTCGAGTTGGTCACAAAAACGGCATCGATGGTTTTCGTCTCTAAAATGCAAGATTTGAGTTTATTGGCAATCTCTTTTTCGTCAGAAGGAACTTCAATTTTTATGATCCGGTGCTTCCTGGTATTAACAGTTTCCAGATATTCGAGAAACCCTTTCTCCCTGAGAAGTAAGTGATTGGCATTTTGGAGATCTTTGGTGATATGGATAATGACAATATTGCTTGCGGAGGCAATTCCATAATCGATCAATTTCGCGGCAAGATACCCGCTCTGGGTTGAATCCTGTATAATAAAACTGATCGGATTGGCCTCCTTAAGGTTTGAATCAATAAATATATAAGGGATGGCCCGCTGATCGAGCTCCTGAGTAAATTTTAATGACTCTCGTTTTGCCCATGGCGCTAAAAGAATTCCATCAGGTGAAGAGGCAAGAATCTTAGCAGCCTCCTGAGTAAATGTCTCAGGATCATCCATTTTAAAATGATAAGGTTCAAGTCGGATACCGTAATGCCGAAGCTGGCCAACTGCCTTTTCAATTCCTTCCTGTGGTTTCGACCAAAACGAATCCTTATCGGGTGCCCAGGGAGTTAACGAAGCAAATGTGATTGTCTTTTTCGATGCCAGTGAACTTGCCAGAATATTTGGACGATAATCAAAATCACTGATAATCTTGAGAATCTTATCCCTCGTTTCATCCGATACTTCGCCGCGTTGATGGAGAACCCTGTCAACAGTGCCTATCGAAACGCCTGCCTTTTGCGCGATGTCCAGAATCCGGATATTCTTTTTCATTCCCTTCCAGGTTGAATTTGTAAAAGTTTGCCGACAAATCTAATACCATTTTTCAAAATATCGTGTACGAACACGGAAAAAATGTTTTAAAACATAAAAGGCAATAAAATTCATCCGGATATTGTGACATATATAAAAACACCCTATCTTCGTGAACGAACACGGAATGATTAAGGTTTGTATTATATTGTTGAAATATAGATATTTAATTATTTTTGTGAGTTGTTAATAGTTACAGGTTTTTTCTGGTGGTTACAATAATTTCAGGTTTCAAAAATTTAGGATTGCCGCGTAGCGAAAATATCAAACATGATTTTCATCAAATTTTAAAATAACTAATATTTAAATAGTCAAAAAATGAGGATAGGTAAATACAGTTTAGGAATAGGTGACAGGTTTGGACATCAGGGAGAAGCACAGTTAAGAGCAATAGTAAAAGCAGCAGCAGCTGGAGTTGAAATTATTCCGGTTTGGAATAAATCGAATCGCGAGCACTCCTATATTCACTCAAAACCCGATGATACAAGAATTGAGGCCGACGCTGCGGTAAATGCATTGTCGTATGCAGGTAATTATTTTGTTGATGCAGATCATATCAATCTATCAAATGTCAGCGGATTTATTTCGGCTTCCGACTTTTTCACCCTTGATGTGGCCAGTAAAATCGGTACAGCAGCAGGTGATGAACAAATCTCTGCATTTGTGACATCCTGCAGTAAATATTCCGGAACACTTTCCATTCCCGGTATCACCAAACCGTTTGAAGTTTCGGAAGAACTTCTTCTCACCATTACCAAAAAATTTCTTGCTGCCATCGCTGAAGCCGGAAAGATATACAATTATATAAAGGAGCAAAAAGGAGAAGAAAATTTTGTGACAGAGGTCTCCATGGATGAGGTGGAGACACCCCAAACTCCTGTTGAGATGTTCTTTATTCTCAAAATGATTGCAGAACAAGGTATTCCTGTTCAGACCATCGCCCCAAAATTCACCGGTCGTTTCAATAAAGGTGTCGATTATGTAGGCGATGTGGCTCAGTTCTCACTTGAATTCGAAGAGGATGTTCTGGTGATTGACTATGCGGTTAAAGAATTTGGCTTGCCTGACAATCTCAAACTTAGTGTTCATTCCGGATCGGATAAATTTTCCATCTATCCGGCTATGGCAAATATTATTAAAAAATACGATAAGGGAATTCACGTAAAAACTGCGGGTACAACCTGGCTTGAAGAGGTCATCGGATTAGCCTTAGCCGGAGGAGAAGCGCTTGAACTCGCAAAACAAATCTATAAAAGTGCGTTGGACCGTCAGGAGGAGCTGTGCGCCCCTTATGCCGATGTAATTGATATCAAACAGGATCAATTGCCTTCTGCAGCAGAGGTGGATCAATGGGATAGTGCAAAATTCGCCAATACCCTTCGCCATATTCCGGGCCATCCTGATTACAATCCTAATTTCAGGCAACTTATCCATGTCGGTTATAAGATTGCTGCCGAGTGCGGAGTTGCTTATACCAATCTGCTTGATGAACATCGCGATCTAGTAGGAAGCTGCGTTGAGGAAAATCTTTTTGACAGACATTTGAAAAGATTGTTTGGGTTAGGATAATAGACTATTCAGCTATTAGGAGATTAGAGTACTTAGTGTTGTTGGGTTTCCTAAAAGTCGAAAAGCCTATAAAGCCTATTCCCCAAGTTGAAATTTGAATCATCACGAATCATAAAATTTAGATATTACCAATAAATCGAATAAGTATGAAACCATTTATGGACGAAGATTTTCTTCTTCAGACAGAAACTGCAAAAACGTTGTATCATCAGTATGCTGCTCCGATGCCCATCTTCGATTACCACTGCCATATCTCTCCGCAGGAGATTGCCGAAGACCGCCGGTTCAACAATTTGTCTGAGATTTGGCTTCATGGGGATCATTACAAATGGAGGGCAATGCGGACCAATGGTGTCGATGAAAAATTTTGTACCGGCGACGCCTCTGACTGGGAGAAATTTGAAAAATGGGCCGAAACCGCACCCCATACCATGCGAAATCCGCTTTACCACTGGACGCATCTCGAATTGCGCAAACCCTTTGGGATCAAGGATCAACTGAATCCCTCATCAGCACTTCAAATTTGGGATGCATGTAATTCGTTATTGAATAGTCCCGATTTTTCGTGCAGGGGAATCATCCGTAAGGCAAATGTCAAAGTGATTTGCACAACTGATGATCCCATTGATTCACTTGAATACCATCAAAGTATTAAAGCAAGTGGTTTTGAGGTAAAGGTGATTCCTGCCTGGAGGCCCGATAAAGCGATGGCCATTGAAAATCCCGGAGTTTTTAATGCTTATGTAGCACAGTTGGTAGCTGTGTCGGGAATTTCCATCGGTTCATTTGACCAGTTTATGGATGCAATCGAACAACGGCATCTCTTTTTTCACGAAAACGGGTGCAGACTTTCTGATCACGGACTCGAAACCATTTATGCTGAAGATTATACAATTGCAGAAATTAATGCCATTTTTGACACGGTCCGTGGTGGAAATGTTCCCTCCTCAGATGAGTTATTGAAATTCAAGTCAGCCATGCTCTATGAATTTGCAGTGTTGGATCACAAGCGTAACTGGACGCAGCAATACCATCTTGGGGCAATGCGGAACAATAACACCCGGATGTTCGAATCTGTCGGGCCCGATAAAGGGTTTGATTCAATCGGTGATTATCCCGTTGCTACCGCTTTGTCAAAGTTTATGAACCGGCTTGAATACGATAAAAAGCTTACCCGTACGATTCTTTACAATCTGAATCCCGGTGATAACGAAATAATGGCAACTATGATTGGCAACTTCCAGGATGGAACAATTCCGGGAAAAATACAATGGGGTTCCGGTTGGTGGTTCCTCGATCAGAAAGATGGAATGATCAGTCAGATGAATGCTTTATCGAGTCTTGGATTGCTGAGCCGTTTTGTCGGAATGCTCACCGACTCGCGAAGCTTTCTCTCTTATTCACGTCACGAATATTTCCGAAGGATACTTTGTAACCTTATCGGTAATGATGTGGAAAACGGTGAGATTCCTGCCGATATCGAATTCCTGGGAAAGATGGTTCAGGATATATCCTATAATAATGCAGCTAACTATTTCGGTTTTGATGTGTAACTGATCCATTGGTGCTTTGGAAAAATATTCCCATATTGCAATCGATTGCATAGAAAAATTTCTAATGTCGGATTTTAAAAAAATATTTATTTCAACATTTTGATTATGAGTAAGAAAGTAGTTACTTTCGGAGAGATTATGTTGCGCCTTGCAACACCCGGTTACCTGAGATTTAGTCAGGCAACAGAATACACCGCGACGTTTGGAGGGGGAGAGGCCAATGTGGCTATTTCGCTTGCCAATTATGGACTTCCGGTTGACTTTGTAACCCGCTTACCTAAAAATGATATTGGCGAAGCATGTCTGATGGATTTACGCAAATATGGCGTAGGTGTCGATAACATTATTTGGGGTGGCGAACGTTTGGGGATCTACTATCTGGAGAGCGGCGCGGTAAGCCGTGGTTCAAAAGTGGTTTATGATCGTGCCCATTCAGCAATTTGTGACATTCAACCCGGAATGATCGACTGGGATCATGTTTTCGAAGGTGTTGGCTGGTTCCACTGGACCGGAATTACACCTGCGATATCACAGGGTGCAGCAGATGTTCTGGCCGAAGGGATTAAGAAGGCAAATGAAAAGGGGATTACCGTTTCGTGCGATCTGAACTATCGTAATAAACTTTGGAAATATGGGAAAAGTGCAGGTGATGTTATGTCCGTTTTAGTTCAGGGATGCGATGTCGTGCTTGGAAATGAAGAGGATGCAGAAATGGTATTGGGTATCAAACCTGAAGGAGTTGATGTTACTTCGGGTCATGTTTCAGCTGCTGCATATGAATCAGTCTCAAAACAGATTATGGCGAAATTCCCGAGGGTAAAGAAAGTGATTACTACGCTTCGCGGATCGGTTAGTGCAAGTCATAATACATGGTCCGGTGTACTCTGGGACGGAAACAATCTTTACGAAGCCCCAACTTATCAGATTACCCACATCGTCGATCGTGTTGGCGGTGGTGACTCATTTATGGGTGGTTTAATCTATGGTTTAATCACCTGGCCCGGAAACGATCAGAAGGCTTTGAACTTTGCAGTTGCTGCTTCTTGTCTGAAGCATACCATTTATGGAGATTACAATCTTGTCACACCCGATGAGGTGATCAAACTGATGGGTGGAGATGCATCCGGACGCGTAGCAAGATAATTATACGATAATACATAATTGGGCAGAGATCCAAGACTGTCCTCATATACTTTTATATGGCACGATTTACAAGAATTGAAGTTGCATTAAAAATGAAAGAGACCGGTATTATTCCGGTATTTTATCACAAAGATGCCGAAGTTTGCAAAAATGTGGTTAAAGCCTGTTATGATGGCGGTATCAGGGTTTTTGAATTTACCAACAGGGGTGATTTTGCCCACGAAGTTTTTCAGGAGATTAACAAATGGGCCATCAACGCATGCCCCGAAATGATCATGGGTGTTGGATCCGTTATTGATCAGGGAACCGCCTCTTTGTACATCCAATTGGGGACTAACTTTATTGTTTCGCCCTTGATTGACGAAAGTACTGCCAGGGTTTGTAACCAGCGAAAGATCGCCTGGAGTCCGGGTTGTGGTTCGGTGACAGAGATTAACAGGGCACATGAATTGGGCGCTGAAGTAGTAAAGATTTTCCCTGGTTCTTCGGTGGGTGGACCAGATTTCGTATCCGGAGTGAAGGGACCGATGCCTTGGGCAAGTATTATGCCAACAGGAGGTGTATCACCCGATGAGGCCAATCTGAAAGGATGGTTTAAAGCAGGTGTTCATTGCGTAGGTATGGGTTCACAGCTCTTTCCCAAAAGTGTAATTGAATCAGGTAACTATGAGGTGATTACCGAAAAATGCAGCGAGGCCCTGGCTATCGTTCAAAAGCTCAGAACATAATTTTTTAACTCTAATAAACAGCGATTAATGAACCAAATTAACCAGACTATCGGGAAATACAGATGGACCATTTGTGCCCTCGTATTTTTTGCCACTACCGTAAACTACCTCGACAGACAGGTACTCAGTCTTCTGAAAGACCGTCTTGAAGTTCAATTCAACTGGAGCGATTCCGATTATGCCAATATCGTTTCTGTTTTCCAGTTTGTATATGCGATCTCGATGCTTTTTGCGGGACGGCTGATCGACTGGCTTGGCACCAAACTTGGATATGCATTGTCATTAACTGTTTGGTCCATTGGGGCAATGGTTCATGCGCTGGCCAGGAGCACAGGTGGTTTTATGTTTGCCCGTGGTGTATTGGGATTTGGTGAAGCAGGTAACTTTCCGGCAGCGATCAAAACAACCGCTGAATGGTTTCCAAAGAAAGAACGTGCCCTTGCCACCGGAATTTTTAATTCAGGGTCGAACGTAGGGGCCATTCTTGCCCCGATGACGGTTCCATGGATTGCTGACCACCTTGGATGGGAAGCGGCCTTCCTGATCATCGGAGGAATTGGCTTTTTATGGTTGATTTTCTGGTTCTGGTTATATGAAATACCCAACAGAAACAAACGGGTTGGAGCGGCTGAAATAGCCTATATCAATTCAGATACCGCTACCGATTCCTCAATTAATGAGGAAAAAAACGGAGCTAAAGTTTCGTGGTTTCAGCTGTTAAAGTATCGTCAGACATGGGCCTTTAGCTTTGGTAAATTCATGACCGACGGGGTGTGGTGGTTCTTTTTATTCTGGTTACCTGCCTACCTGAAGGCACAATATGGAATGACAGGAATGGATGTAGCCTTCCCGCTTGCAGTGCTTTATATGTTGTCATCCATCGGTAGCATTGGTGGAGGATGGTTCCCAATGTACTATATCAATAAAGGATATGAGCCCTATGAAGGACGAATGAAAGCGATGCTTACCATCGCCCTTTTCCCGCTGGCTGTTTTAAGCGCACAATATTTTGGAACCTATAGTTATTGGGCGCCGGTGCTCATCATTGGTATTGGTACCGCTGCACATCAGGCATGGTCGGCCAATATTTTTACAACCGTTTCTGATATGTTTCCCAATAAGGCTGTTGCCAGCGTAACCGGAATCGGCGGAATGGCCGGAGGTATCGGTGGTATTGTTGTCAATAAATCTGCCGGATGGCTTTTTGATGGTTACCGGCATGCTGGTATCGCAAAATCATGGGTTGAAGCCAAAGCAGCGCATCTTGGTGATTTTGTTGATAAGATCCATTCTATTCAGCTGGTCAATAAGCATGGCGATATCATCAATATTGATAAAGTTGAAATAGGCGGTCTCCCCGGAGAAGTGGTTAAGCAGATTCAGGCGATTGATCCTGTCTCTCTTAATTTGCTAAAGTCAATTCAGTATCCGATTGTTCAGCATAATATGACAACAGCATATACTATGGTGTTTGCTTTTTGTGCGCTGGCGTACCTGATTGCATGGGGTGTGATGCATGCCCTGGTTCCTAAATTTAAAAAGATCGAGATGTAGTACCGGGTTGTTCACTCTTTTTGTGATGTGAAGAAGACCCACCTTAATAAATCTTGAAAATGAAAAAACTGATATTTTTGTTTTTAATATTTGCGTTGACCAAAGTGTCTGCACAAAGTCTTGAAAAAATGCA
This sequence comes from Prolixibacteraceae bacterium, assembly GCA_963677935.2. Taxonomy (GTDB): domain Bacteria; phylum Bacteroidota; class Bacteroidia; order Bacteroidales; family Prolixibacteraceae; genus JAAFHB01. Next base: position 701,217 of record CAXXEH010000003.1, read on the forward strand.
ATGGTTTAATCAACCGGAGAAATGGAGTATTGACAAACAATCCCTTTCGATGTTTGCACCTGCAAAGAGTGATTTCTGGCGGATTACCAGCTATGGCTTTACCGTTGACGATGGTCCGTTTTATTACGCTTTGCAGGGTGGTGAATTCGAAGTTAAGGTGAAGATCTCCGGTGAATTTAAAACACGTTACGACCACATGGGAATCATGTTGCGTGTTGACGAAAAGAACTGGATTAAATCGGGTCTGGAATTTGTAAATGGAAAATTCAATATCAGCACGGTTGTGACAAATGTCAAGAGTGACTGGAGTGTGATTGAACTGAACGATATTCCCAAATCGATGTGGATTAAAGCGGTCAGGCAGCTCGATGCCATTGAATTATCGTATTCCTTTGATGATAAAGATTATAAAATGATGCGTATTGCCAGTTTTCCGGACAACATTCCTGTGATGGTCGGAATGGCAGCTGCCTCTCCTGATGGCGAGGGATTTAACGCTTTGTTTGAGCATTTCAGCATCAAACATCTGCCCGATGCCAGACGGCTAAAGTGGCTGGAGAATAACAAATAGAAAAATAAAGTAAAATTGACCGGGTGATTGTGAATTTCAGAACACAGTCACCCGGTCTTTGTTTTAACCACATAGCCTATCTTCCATTTCTATTCTTAAAAATAAATCGATTTGAAAATAAATAGTAATAAATCGATTTAGTAAATTTGAAGAATCCAGAATTCCTTAACGATGAAGTCATTGTTGATATTTCGGTGTAATTGTGGACGATCGATTCATCTTTTGATCTTTTGGCCAACTCCTACAGAGTTGTTATCATGCTACAGTTGACTCCTTTCCTCCGGGTTATAACCGGAGGATTTACAGGGAACTCCTACGGATTTGATACAGATCAAAATTATCAGTAACTCCTTTGGAGTTGATATAAGTAAAAACTCTGTAAGAGTTTTCCGGAAATAACCCCCAGTGCAAACTGGGGGTTATTTAAAATAACTTCCCGATCTCCCTCTTCAACTCATTCATCGCAAAGGCAATCAACTGATTTTCTTCTTCGATAAAACTTTCAATGATCTTTTTACTCAACAGCAGGGCAGGAGCATTACCTTCGATCTCCTCTGCCGATTTATTGATTATCCCGATCAGATTTTCCCTTGCCTGCCGGATGGTTTCCCACAACATGGGTGATACATAGATTTGCTGGGAGAAATTATGTTCGAACTCCTGCCGGATGTGCGAAAGCAACTGCTGATGGTAGTCAGCTGCCGAAAGATCGTGAGGAGAGACACGAATGAGCAGTGACTGTGGTGAAATTCGCTCCAGCAATAATGCGAGCCGCTCATACGCTTGTAACCTGATGGGAGTAACCTTTTCGCCGTTTCTTACCCGGAATTCAAACTCACGCCGTTTCTGTCCGTTCTCAAGCATATCCCTGAAAATAAACCAGGCAGTTAGAAAAACGATGAGTGCAGGGAGAATTATTTTTAAGAGTTCCCAGATAGGGCTTGCTGTTTCCATGATGTTGTTTCTGTTGTTTCTATTGTTTCTGTTGTTCTGTCTTCGGTTTGATTTTACTGGTATTCGATGAACCGTCAGAAAGCTGAAGATACATCAGGAAGATTAAAACGAAATAAATAATTGTAAGAATAGCAAGGATGTTGTAACGCTTTCTTTTGAACTGAAACATCAGAAGGGAAACTGCTGCAAGAACACCTCCGGCCACCATTTGCCATCCGGTTGCAATAAGAAGGGACACACCTGAATCTGTTTGGACTCCTGTTTCGATGGCTTTAAAATCTCCGAAAAGGTTAAAATAAAGCGATGCCACACCTGTAAGGATGAGGATCAACCATCCCAACTGTGTCCAGAGCACTTTTTTATCGACATATCCAATTGTAAGCAAAACAACTCCTGCAAAAATACCCCACTGAGGGATTAATGTGGGGAGATATAACTGGGCACTGTTCATCATTTGACATTTAATATTTAAATGCAAATTAGCGAATTTCTTCTTAACAATTTGATAAAACTGATGTAAACTTTTATTATCCTATTTTTGGGGACAAAATAATTCACAATTCATGGAAACAATATTAACACATCATCCTCTTGCCAAAGGACTTATTTTTGATATCGACGGAACAATTTGCGATACAATGCCGGTCCATTTTATCGCCTGGCGGCAGACTGCAGCAGAACATGGAATCGATTTTACTCCGGAGCTTTTTGTAGAAGTCACGGGAGTTCCCGCATTTCAGACAAGTCAATACCTGAAGAAAAAATTCAATGCCGATTTTGATGAGATGGAATTTACCCTTCGCAAAGAGGAGCGTTATGAGCAAAATATGCACAAGGCAAAACCTATCGAACCGGTTGTGAAACTGATCCGGGAAAATAAAGGAAAGCTTCCGATGGTCTGCGGGACGGGAGGATCGCAATACCTGGCCTGGAAGACACTCGAAATTGCCGGCGTTAAAGATTGTTTTGATCATGTTGTCGCCGCTGAAGATGTGGTCAATCATAAACCTTTTCCCGATACATTCTTAAAAGCCGCTGAATTGATTGGCGTTCCACCCGAATATTGCGAAGTTTTTGAAGATGGTGAACTCGGACTGCAGGCTGCCGAACGTGCTGGTATGATGTGTGTTGATGTGACCAAATATTATGAGGTGACCACGGGGAGGGAGTTGTGAGGGGGAGACTCAGTGACGAAGGGACGGAGTGATTTAGAGATGGAGACTTACGACTTCACGAACACACGATGGCACGAACACACGACTTCACGAACAAATGATGGCACGAACACACGACTACAAGTCAGGATTAAAAGTTTCTTCGGTTTTGTGTTGATTCAATATTCTAAAACACTACTTTCCGGGTAAAATAAAAGATTCTTCGCTATGCTACTAATGACAGCATTCTATTGGCTATAAGAAGATTCCTCACTGCGTCGGAATGACACACTTCCCCCTGAAGTTGGTGTGGGAGACGGGGCGGCCACGCCGCCCCGTCTCCCACACCATAAACCCATTACATTGTCATTCCGAATGCAGTGCAACGGAATGAGGAATCTCACTCTCATTTTTTATTACTAATTTCGTCCTTCGTCAATCTTCGTATGAATATGGATTTTAGAATAGTATCAGATTACGAGCCAACGGGAGACCAGCCGGAGGCGATCTGTCAGCTTGTTGAAGGGGTTATTACCGGTGTTCCGTATCAGACCTTGCTCGGTGTTACCGGATCGGGTAAAACCTTTACGATGGCGAATGTCATTGAGCAGGTGAAGAAACCTACTTTGATTTTAAGTCATAACAAGACCCTTGCGGCACAGCTCTATGGTGAAATGAAGCAATTCTTCCCTGAGAATGCGGTTGAATATTTCGTCTCTTATTACGATTATTACCAGCCGGAAGCTTACATTCCGGTAACTGATACATTTATTGAAAAGGATTTGTCGATCAATAAGGAGATCGAGAAGCTCCGGTTGAGCACTACCTCTGCCTTACTTTCGGGTAGGAGGGATGTAATTGTGGTCTCCTCTGTATCCTGTTTATATGGCATTGGCAATCCCCAGGATTTTCATGCCAATGTGATCTCTTTGAAGGTTGGTGAGGTCGTAAGCAGGAATGTATTTCTCCACAAATTGGTCGATGCGATGTATTCGCGGAGTGAAATTCTGTTCCAGCGGGGAAATTTCAGGGTGAAAGGAGATACCGTTGATATCTTTCCTGCCTATGCCGATGATGGGATCAGGATCGTGTTTTTTGGCGATGAAGTGGAAGAGATCGCCATCTTCAATCCTGAGAACGGTTACGCAGTTGAATCGAAGGATAATTGTGTAATCTATCCAGCCACTATTTTTGTTACGACAAAAGACAGTATTCAATTGGCGATCAGAAAAATACAAAATGATCTTGTTGAGCATGTCGAATTTTTCAAGCGTTCGGGGAAATTTGTCGAAGCCAAACGGATTGAGGATCGCGTGACTTATGATCTGGAAATGATACGCGAATTGGGGTATTGCCCCGGCATTGAAAACTATTCACGCTATTTTGACCGGAGGGAACCAGGATCACGGCCGTTCTGTCTGCTCGATTATTTTCCGGAGGATTTCCTGATGGTTATTGACGAAAGCCATGTGACAATGCCTCAGATCCATGCGATGTATGGCGGTGACCGGTCAAGAAAGGTCACCCTGGTTGATTACGGGTTCCGGCTTCCGGCAGCAATTGATAACCGTCCTTTGAAATTTGAGGAGTTTGAAGATGTTGCACGACAAATTGTCTTTGTAAGCGCCACACCTGCCGATTATGAACTTCAAAAGAGCGAAGGTGTAGTTGTTGAGCAGATCATCAGGCCGACAGGATTGCTGGATCCTCAGATTGAAATCAGACCACGCATTAACCAGATTGATGATCTGATGGAGGAGATTCACCTGAGATGTGAACGGAATGAACGTGTTTTGGTCACGACCCTCACCAAAAGGATGGCCGAGGAGTTGTCGAAATATTTTGACCGGATGAATATTCGATGTCGGTATATTCATTCGGATATCGATACAATGGAGCGGGTAGAGATCATGGAGCAGCTGCGGAAAGGGATCTTCGATGTCCTGGTTGGAATCAACCTTTTGCGCGAAGGCTTAGATTTGCCGGAGGTATCACTCGTTGCCATTCTTGATGCCGATAAGGAGGGATTCCTCCGCTCGGAACGGTCGCTCACACAGACCGCAGGACGTGCTGCCCGTAATTTGAATGGTTTGGTGATCATGTATGCTGATAAGATTACCGATTCGATGCAAAGGACGATTGATTCGGCCAATTACCGGAGGATAAAACAATTTGATTATAATCAAGCCAATGGGATTACTCCGACCCAAATTATTAAACCTACCAGGGAAATTATTGGTTTGGAATACAGACCTGATAAAGCTGCGATGGGGCATGCCTATGTGCCTCCCGAACGGACTGATGTGGCAGCCGATCCTGTGGTGAAATACATGAGTACTGAAGCATTGGAAAAAACAATGCTAAATACGAAGAAAGAGATGGAGAAGGCAGCAAAAGGGCTTGATTTTATTGAGGCGGCCCGGCTACGTGATGAGATGTACCGTTTAAAGGAGTTATTAGCCCGGCGACAAAATGGATAAAACAATAGCAAAAGTTGCATTGGAAATGATGCAGAGGAATTTAGGGGATCTCCGGCGAATTGAACATTCTCTTAAAGTTTATGGTTACGCCCTACTACTCGGAGGGGCTGAATCATTGGATGATCACACACTTAAAATTCTTGAATTAACGGCATTACTTCACGATATCGGTATCCATGTAGCTGAGAGAAAGTATGGCCGGTCATCCAGCCATTATCAGGAAGTTGAAGGTCCCCCCGTAGCACGGGAAATTCTGACCAATTTGAATTTTGAAGCTGAAGTGATTGAGCGGGTTTGTTATATCATCAGTAAACATCATACATTTACAGCAATAGATGGTATTGATTTTCAATTACTCGTGGAAGCTGATTTTCTGGTGAATTCTTCGGAGGATCAGATGACGGAAAATCAGATCACCCATTTTGCCAAAAATATTTTCAGGTCTGAATCCGGATTTAGATACCTTAAATTGCTATATCCTTCTATAGATTTTTATAAGAATTAAAAGTAAAAAATTTAACCGCAGAGAATCGCTAAGTGAAACCGCAGAGAGCCGCAAAGTTTAAAATATCAATAGAATAGCTCTGCGTAACTTTGCGCATCCTCGGCGTATCTCCGCGGTAATCGACTTTTGATACAACCTCAACACTTTAATATGCCTTCACTTTAACCGGACATTAGTGATTTTAATATTTGAATTCGACATTTAATTGTTCTCATTACTTAAATGACCCCGGAGAGGTCATATGTTTATAGGGAAACGGAACAATCAAAAAAAATATTAGTATCCCCCCATTCCCGAAAGTGTTATCCCGGAGAAGGAGATGAGCGTTCCGATCAGCAGACAGATAAGTACAATATTGGCTAATAGGATCAGCGTCAATTTCCGTCCCAGGAATTTGAAAAGCATCACAATTGATGAGACACAAACTGCGGAAGAGGTTAGGGAAAAAACCATAGCGGCTCCCACCGATAAATCGGTGTAGGCTAACAAAGGCTTTAGAAGTAACACATCAGCGCCATTACACACATAGATAGGAATTCCTATCGCCATCATAATCAGCATAGAGAGAAAATTGTTGGAAAAGCTCATGGTATTAAGCATTGTTTTAGGGTTGAAATATTCCAAAGCAAAACTGATCGATCCCCCAATCAAGATATAGGGAATTAATTTGCGTGTAATTCTGATCGTTTTAAGAAAGGGATCTCTTACGACCACTTCGCAATTGGTTTCACCTTTCTCGTATTTCCCAATGGAGGTTATTTTAAATGCTTTTGCAACCAGTTCTGTCAGTATTCCGGCTCCCATTGCAAGTATAAAGGAGCTTAGGATGCGTAGAATCGCATAATTCATCCCTAAAACAGAGAAGGAGAGGAATACAATATAGGGGTTGAGCAATGGGGCCGCAATCACGAACGTGATGATCACCTTTAGCGAGGTCCGCTCCTTCATCGATTCAATAATAGGGACTACTCCACACGAGCAGACGGGAAGCACCGAACCATAAGTAAACGCTAGTAACTGATTGTTTGGGAAAAATCGTTTGATTTTGCGAAAATAATTTTCGATTAGAACACCGGCAAAAACACCAATCAGAACAATAATTGCGAATTCGATGAAGTATTCATAGATCTGAAATAACCAACGTGGCACTGAACTGTAAATGATACATAATTCACGGTTCTGTTGATTTATCCCTTTGATATTCATATAAAAGGTATCAGCAATCATCAGTGATATCGCCAACAAGACTAAAATTTTAGCTGATTTTTCGGGGTTTGGTATGAAAATAGACTTATATGGAGTACTGTTTGCTTCTTGTTTTATCATTTGATTAATCCTGCATATTAAATTTTTGTTGATACATCAACTGGTCTTTGTCTGTTCTTCGTATGATGGTGAGCATACCAACTCCCTTTTTGCAGACGCCGATCACACAATTAACCCGGGTTTTCCAAACGCCAGGTTTTAACTCTATCCAATCTAACCTGTCGGTAATTTCCAATCCGCTGGGATAGACTTTTGTCATGGACATTCCGTCTTTACAGGATTTGGGGTTTACTTCGATTATAACTTCTATAATGAGTTTATCCCCCTTAACATAGGCTCCTTTTTCACCACTAATTATTCTTGTCATAACCTGAGCAATTCCTGTTCCCGACAGGAGGAGTATCCCTATAAACAAGACTGTTATTACATTTGCAAATACGTGCATGGATTTCATTACAGAATTAATTTGTTGCGATCGCTCCTTCAGGGCAGGCCTCTTCACACTTGCCACATTTGATACAGTTTTTATCTTCAATTTCGGCTGTATTTACCGTACGATCGATGGCTGAGCTCGGACATGCTTTGTAGCAGAGTCCGCAACTGGTACAGATGGCCTGATCGATTGTTGGATCGGTAATGACCGATGGAGATGTTTTATCGATGGCTATTTGAGGACATGCAGGCACACATTTGCCACATCTTGTACACTTTGCCAGATCGATTACCGGATCTACTGTGGTAGACGAACCCGTTTTGGTTACACTGTTATAAGCACAAACATTATAACAATCTCCGCATTTGGTGCATTTGGCCTGATCGATGGTAACCCGTGCCGGTGTAATTGCACGCCTGGGGCAAACATTGTAGCATTTGCCGCATCTTGTGCATTTTGTGGTATTGATGTAAGACTTGCCATTAACTTTTGTGATCGCGGCTGAGGGGCACACTCCCGAACATATCTGCGTACAGCCATGGCAGTTACTTCCAACTGAATATTGGTTGGTATAGGTAATTGCCTTCCCCTGATTGTTGCATTTGTCGATGCATTTTCCACAACCGATGCAACTATTGTTTATAGTAAAGGTGACTGCAGAATTTCCTATTGTGATGGCATTAGCGGCACAGACCGGCACACATTTTCCACATTCCGTACATTTGCTTTTAGTAATAAAATAGTCAATTGATGATACAGTGATGGCATTTGGTTGACAGACGTACTTGCAAATTCCACATTGGGTACATTGGGTGGTATTGATAGAATAGGCTGACAATGCCGGAAGTAGGATTGCATCATAATAACAAACCTTCAAGCATACTCCGCAACCGGTGCATCCACTTGTATTTACCTTGTATCCTGAATAAAGCAAATTTTTACAGGAACCCATCATAGAGCCGATCATCAAAACACTGATTCCCCTGGCACTAGTGGCTAAAAAACTCCTGCGACCCAAATTCTTTTTGTCCATGATCTATTTTTTTGATTAGAAATAATATCGTAATTCGACTCTTGCGAGGTATATTTTGTCGGTCAGCGCAGGACTGAAAATAATTCCCCCTGTACCATTGATCTGTAGGCGACCAAATAATTTCTTTCCTGCTTCCAGATCATATTCACGCAATGGATTGGTTTTAGCCTGACCTGTTGCCTGAAATTTCAGATGAAATTTGTATTTTGAGAAGCTTTGTTTTATCCCAAACTGGTAAACAGGCAGATCGGGTGTATCAAGTCGCAACACATCACCGGAAAAAACATTACTGAAAGAATTCAAAGCTTTGGCATTGGAGTCTATGGCACTTAGTCCGATATACCGTGCATTTAAACTAGTGCGCGAATGGCCCAGATCAAATGATTTTTCCAATGTAAACGAGTAGATTAAAGCGTTATTCAGATTTGCTGACTGAACTAAGAGCTCCGGTTTAAAGTTCAATCCGTCAGAGAAATTGATGTCTGCATAAATTCCTCCGGTTATTAGCGGGTTCGATATCCACCTCCCAAATTCATTGTAAAGAACAACTCCTACCGATTCTAATTTCACTGCTGGTGTTACTGCATGGGTGCCTAATCCATCTGAAAATTCGCCGAAAGATGACAAACCTAATCCATCATCTGCTGTTGATTTGGACTGTTTTGATGGCAGGAAACTTAGTGTCGCTCCCATAAGATTGGTCTGACCGGGTGCGTTGCCAATCAAAGACCTTTCGCGGGATGGGATGATATCGTAAAGATAACTCATATTACAAAAGATACCATTCCTTGCAAAATCTTTGGTTACAGTTCCCCCCGTAAGTCCAAAGATAAATTTTCCGGTGGTGAGTTTATAGCTTAATCCGATCATCCTTTCATTGAGCAGGTACCCGTCTTCCATTTTCGCGGAATGTATTCCTAAGGTCAACCGGCTCTTCTCTGATTTTTTCTGATAAATTAGCTCGCGAAAACCAAGATGCTTCTGTTCGTAGTTAACATTGAGCAAATTATCCTGACGGTTCCAGTATTTAAATCCACCTTCGGCATAAAAGGAATTCTTGCCGAAGGTGTAATCCACTCCCAACAAACCCATACTGTTAAAAATTTGGTTGTTGTCAAGTATACCAGCGCCAAGGGTCAGCTCTGTTGACCACAATAATTGTGATTTTCCTATTGGCTTCAGATAGGCTCCAAGCTGGCTTGGACATTCCCACTGCGCTTTAGACTCAAAAAAAGAGATAGTTAGTAGTATAAATAAAAATCCGTGTTTAAATCTCATATTTTCGCTCTGTTTATAAGGATGGAATTTTTTTTGCAACTTCCCAGGCAATCACCGCAAAGGATGCAATCCTGTATCTGAAGGGAGCTCTTTTTGTTTTCGTAAATCATTGCATGCGATTTGCATGGTTTACTGCAACTATTGCAATCAATGCAAGTTTGGTCTTTTGAAAGGCGTTTTGCCCCTGGCAGCAATGCAATCCAGCCAAGAATTAATCCAACAGGACAGACTCCCCTGCAAAATGGGCGGTAGATTAATACTGAAGAGACCAGTAATATCACCAGTAGCACGTAGCCTGTCGTATTGGCAGAAAAAAGGTTAAACGCAACCTTTAAAGGGTCATAATGGATGAAAATATTGGTATGGGTAATCATTAACTGGACCAGCAGAATGATCAGCAGAGCGCCCCGCAGATATCGCAAATTACGTTGACTATTAACCGAATGGAGAAAATTAAATTTTGCTGGGAGAAATATAAATTCCTGAAGTGCACCCAAATGACAGACCCAGCCGCACCATATTTTCCCAAAGAGGTAGGTTAACGGAATGAGTCCCAGAAACCAAAGCATCGAAATAAGCGAAACATCTGTTCCAATGAGTGCCAGAATTGTATTTTGAAAACTGGAGATCATGCATGGACACCCCCCTTTATAAAATCCAAAGTATACCAACGTAGCCATCAGCACCAATCCCCTAAAGTTCCATATTTCTGGATATCTGATTGCAAATCCAATGATTACAACCAACAAAAAAAGTATTCCTAATTCAATCAGGAAACGGGTATCAGAAGGACCTGAAGCAACTGTTGGTTGAGTCGTTTTGGTTTTGTCATCAGCTTGTGAGAATTCAGAAAGCGCCTCCTTATTGTCCAGTGGGGCAATTTCGACAATTACCGGTGCAAATTCATCCTTTGTTTTTGTTGTAGTTTCATTTATAGCGACTTTGCTGTTGGAGGCAAGTTCTGAACCTACAGAAGCAAATTCATCTCCGGCAGGTTTGAATTCTGCAGGATTAGCGACAGCTTTCAATTGACTGACTACTGTATCCACTACAAATCCATCATTACAGACAGCCACCTCCGAAGATTTAATGCGGGCAAAATAGGAACTTCCGAGGAGGAGAAGAATCAAAGTTCCGCCACCCAGGAGATATATTTTGAGTTTCTTACTCCTGTAAAGGTAAAAGGTAAGTAACAGCAGGATCGTGATAAGAGTTCCGTTACCAGCGAAAGAGGATGTTGTTATTTTATTTCCTGACGGGATGTCAATGCAATTATTGGTTTTAGAACATCCTGAACAACTTTGATCTGCTTTTTGAGCCTGGAACTTTACAACAGTTTTGGCAGACAAATCCCTTGACCCCAATATTAGAAACATAGGGATCATCAATAAAAGTATTCCTGCCCTTATTTTTATAAAATTAGTCATATCTAATAAAATATGAGACGATTATAATTAATGTAAGTGTTATTTATTAAGGACAATTTCGCAGAATCCCCCTTCTTTGCTGCATTTTCGGGTAAGAGACAGTTTTGCCTCACTTTTGTTGTCATCTGCCAACTGGATTTTTACCTGCCTGATATAGGTCCCCTGATGGACCTCCTTCCACGGAGTTGCCCCTAAAACTTTAAGCCCTTCGAATGAAAATTTGGATTGTGAAAGTTCAATCTCGCAAACGCGATGGGTGAGTGTCATTTGAATTTCGATGATCACTTCATCGCCGGCTTTATAAACTTCTTTTGGTTCTCCCGAAATGCTGAATTTCAATTCGCAACCAGTTGTATTAATAAGAAAGGCTGAGATAAAAATCAGCAGTAGAATCAATTTTCGCATAAAAGTGATAATCATTATTTGTACTTGTTCAGAAATATCCGGCTAGCCCTGCAACCTGGATTTTTATAAATGGAAAATCCCCTTCAGAGTTTAAATCTGTATTGAGATTTGTTTGCTGTTCAGGTTGCAATCCTGCTTTTCGGGTAGCATTTTATCATCAAAACCGGTATTTCAACACCGTCCCTATAACTGAGGTATTGACGGGATTTTTAACGTTTATTTCCTTATCCAGCCTGTAGAACAGGTCAATTGCAAATTTTTTATTGATCGTATATTCTGTCCCTGCAGTGTATCTCCATTTGTCGATATCATTTCCTGAAGGATTATTTAACTGGTAATGTATTTCAGCAGACAGGTAGGGGTTGAAAGGTAATTTTTTAATATTATAAGATACCTCCAGTTTTGATCTTAGGTACATTTTAGGATTGTATTTGAAGTTTCCTAAATCCTCGTCACGATAGGTGTCCTGAAATTTTTCCCTTAATGTAATTTTAAAGCGATTCACTTTACGTGTAGCCTGGATCCATCCGCCAAAGCGGTGACGACTTTCGTAGTAACCGTCATTCTGATTATTTGCATAAATATAGGTGTAAAACAATCCTGCTTTAAATGTTTTGTTAATTGCATAACTGCCACCCAGGGTTGTCATCGACCGGTCAAATTCTGTGACATTCTGATTTAGCCTGATCTCCTCCTCGAACTGCAATTCAATTTTTTTTGTCAGCTTCTTCGAAATTTCGGCGCCGAACCGGATACCAAAATCAGTTGTTTGGGCACACAATGTATCGCCTGCCACTATTAAAATTGCAAGTAATCCAAGGATTTGTAATCTTTTCATCTCTAAATAAATTATATTTTAATCGTCAAATGGAATTGAAGTTCGGCGTTGCTAATTATGTGACGCATTAAAATCGCTGATTTTACTGATGGTGTCAGCGGTATTGACATCACTGCTGACGTAATAAATTTTTATGTAGGCCGTATCTTTGAGAAAATCGACGAGTCCGATCTCGGCGTTGGTGACTTCAAGTCCCGTGCGCTCAATGAGGTCGGCAATTAATTCCTGTTTTCTTTCAGGTTTAATCAGATCAATCTTTTCATAGACCACCAGTTTGCAGGAGACATGCTTTAGAACACGGTTACTCTCCATTAGCCCTGCGACCCCAATAAATATAGCATTGGTGAGTCCAAGTTCGATATAACTGATGTTCTTTGCCAGGGCATTGATCACTGAAATACCTATAATCAGAAAGAGATAGGTCATTTCGCGGATAGGCATCGTGTCAGTTCTATAACGTAGAATACCAAAAATAGCAAAAAGCCCAAGGGCAAAACCGACCTGAAGCTTGACTGTTTCAAGCATAAAAAGTAGCATGAAAATGGTTGTACTGGTCACAATAAAAGTGAAGAAATAGTCACGCCTTCGGCTCTTTGGATAGTACATTAATCTGATGATCAGGCAAGTCACACCTATATTAATGGCAAACCGGATGAGCAGCAATATGAAATTATCCGGATCAAAAGCGGTGTTGTACCCTTTCATTTGTTCAAGTTCTGCAATTGGATTCATTTTTGAGTCGTGATTTTATTAATATAACGGATTTTTCTCTTGTATAGATTTCTCTTGATATTTTCAGTAGTAAGTGCTATTCCCAGGCAATATTTGCTGACGCCAGATTTTTTGATCCGCATTTCATCGATGTATTTGCGAATTGCCGATTCACTTAACCGGTTCTGTTTAATCTCAATAATAGCAAGGTCTTGCACTGACACAAGTTTTCCGTTAAAGCAATTCCTGAACGATATATTGAAGTCGATGGTTAGCCGCTCTGTTTTATTGTTGTTGACCAGCGTAATCCTTTTAAAATTATTTTCCAGAACCGGACGTAAAAGGTTTGGTTCCAAGCCGGAATTTTCCCTGATAAAATCTGCAGGTACAGTCTCCAATAAACTTTGGGATGGATTATAAACTATTCGATTTTTTCGTGTCCGTCCGGTATTTGACTTCTTTTTTATTTCCAGAAAACTGAGATTCGACTCAATGTAACTTCTTATACGCCATTTGATATGGTTTAACTTCCCATTTATGTGAAGATGATAAAACAGGAGCTCTTTTGTATCCAGGTAAAGCGTTCCGTAATCAGCCACTCTTTTACCGGAAATTTCTTGAATGTGATAGTCTTTGAATATTTTTTTCAGCAGAACCGGAATTGCACTTGACTTAATCAGGTATTTGACATCGGTTCGGTTCATTAGTTTTACTCCGGTCATCTCTTCGAGAGATATTCCTGACAGCAGTGAAATTGCCTGGCACAGCTCAGTCCAACCGCTGAAGGCATTCTCAATTATTCGATCCAACAATAGATCTTCCTGTGGAAATTCGGCTATTTCTGCGAAAAAGTCATTGGGTAAGTATTCCATAACTGTTTTAATAATAGGAATATTCATAAACTTTGTCTGTTCGGTAACGTTTATCAGGGATTGAGATGCTTTCCCTGATTCTGGTACCATTGGCGTCATATTCATAGGTGGTCACTTTCTCCACCTTTCCTTTTAGACCAAACTTGGTTGCCTTGATGCATTTTTTTTGATGATCATACTCATAAACCGTTTTCGTTTTTACGATGCCATCCGAAAAATATTCAATCTCTTCGGTTTTAAGATTATCTGCGTTATAAGTAGTAAAATGGTCAATCTCCTTCTTTTTGTTATTAATATTGTATTCAGTTATTGTTTTGATTTGGTATATTTTCGGCACATTTTGTGCCGAAATCTCCGAGGTAATCGTTACCAGAATAACAGAGAAAAGGATAAAGGGTATTTTCATAACGTATTATGTATATTCAGAAATTCCTGCACATTGAACCTTAATGACTTATTTTCAAGTTGCGAAAATAATTGTGATACGAATTGCCTGCAAACAAAATCAGTGAAAGGGGTAAATTTATCAACAGATAGCTGGAATATATCGATTAATGCAATGAACATATTGCTCAGTTTTTTGAGAATAAGTTTAGAACTGTGGAGGGGAATTTGGTGAAAGATTTAATATGGTTTAAAACCATTCTGGAATCAGGTCTTAAGTTGCTTATAGTTAAAAAATAAGCCCTTTTCTGCTGGAGAAAAGGGCTTACAAAAACAAGTGTTTTATGGGTTATCCCAAATAAGTTTTGAGTAGTTTACTTCTCGAAGTATGACGCAAACGCCTGATTGCTTTTTCTTTAATTTGACGTACGCGTTCACGGGTTAATCCAAATCGTTCACCAATCTCTTCAAGTGTCATTTCCTGGCAGGCAATTCCAAAGAACATTCTGATGATATCTGCTTCACGCTCTGTTAAAGTGGTAAGCGAACGGTCAATCTCCCTGGAAAGTGATTCGTCGATCAGAACCCTGTCTGCACTGGGAGAATCGTTATTGATTAAGACATCAAGCAGGCTATTGTCTTCACCATCGACAAATGGAGCATCTACGGAGACATGTCTGCCAGAGACGCGTAAAGTATCTGCTACTTTATCCGATGGGAGTTCCAGCTGTTCTGCAAGTTCCTCCGGAGAAGGTCTTCTTTCGTGTTCCTGCTCAAATTTCGAGTAGGCCTTATTAATTTTATTTAATGACCCTACCTGGTTTAAAGGAAGGCGTACAATTCTTGATTGTTCTGCCAATGCCTGAAGAATGGACTGACGAATCCACCAAACTGCATAGGAAATGAATTTAAAACCTCGTGTTTCATCAA
Source organism: Prolixibacteraceae bacterium (assembly GCA_963677935.2). Taxonomy (GTDB): domain Bacteria; phylum Bacteroidota; class Bacteroidia; order Bacteroidales; family Prolixibacteraceae; genus JAAFHB01. The sequence continues at coordinate 716,458 of CAXXEH010000003.1, forward strand.
ATTTCTCTGCAGCTTTGATAAGACCCAGATTCCCTTCGTTAATTAAGTCAGGCAAGCTAAGACCTTGATTTTGATATTGTTTTGCAACTGAAACCACAAACCGTAGGTTCGCCCTCGTTAATTTTTCAAGTGCTGCCTGATCACCTTTTTTGATGCGTTGTGCCAATTCAACCTCTTCTTCGACCGTAATCAACTCTTCTTTACCGATTTCCTGAAGGTATTTGTCAAGCGAGGCACTCTCGCGATTGGTAATAGATTTTGTAATCTTTAATTGTCTCATGCTCTCCTATTAAAAGTCTGCAAAGATACAAACATTTGTGGTTTTGTACAATACCGAATAAGGGGTATCTTTTTTTATTTTTCCAAATTTATTCTTACAGTTTGAAAACATAATAAGTCCATTCACCCCCAGGGTAAACTCCTTCAACCAATACTGGTTTTTTGGTGCTGGATTGTGAAAGAACCCTTTTTATATCTTCAACACTCGAAACTGCCATTTTGTTTATGTCTGTGATAATAAATCCTATTTTAACCCCTGCATCTTTCAATTTGCCTTGTGTCAGATTTATTACCTGAATCCCTTCATCTATTTTAAGCCGATCCTTATCTTTTTCATTGATAGGTGCAAACTCAGCTCCAAGAACAGAAAAGGACTCTTTCACTATAGATGTATCGCCTTTGGTATTACGCAATACAACATTGAATTGTTTCACATCTCCATCTCTTTTTGCTGTTATATTTACTTTATCTCCAGGTCTGTATTTGGCAATTTGTTCCTGTAACTGCGAAATTGTATTTACCTGATTCCCATTTACCGAAGTGATGATGTCACCGGCTTTTATGCCAGCCTGTCGTGCAGCTCCATCTTCTGTAATTTTCCCTACATATACCCCTTCAATTTTTCCCAGATGTAGTTCTTTTGCAAGATTATCATCGACTGTTTTGATTTCTACGCCAAGCAGGGCCCTTTGCACTTCCCCAAATTGTTTCAGATCCTCGACTACTTTTCGGGCTATAGATGCCGGTACTGCAAATGAATAGCCTGAATATGATCCTGTTTTTGAGGCAATAGCAGCATTTATGCCAACCAGTTCCCCACTTGCATTTACAAGGGCGCCGCCACTATTCCCCGGATTCACCGCTGCATCGGTCTGAATAAATGATTCGAGGGGCAATTGTCCACTGATAATTCCGATACTTCTCGATTTAGCACTTACAATTCCAGCAGTTACAGTTGAGGTGAGATTAAAAGGATTACCGACCGCCAAAACCCATTCACCTAATTTGAGGGTTTCGGAATTCCCCCAACCAAGGTAAGTCAGATCTTTGGCTTCAATCTTTACCAATGCAATATCGGTATTTGGATCCCGCCCAATAACCTTGGCTGAAAATTTTCTGTTGTCATTTAGAACAACTTCAATACGGTCTGCGTCATCAATAACATGGTTATTTGTAACAATATAACCTTCAGAACTAATGATTACGCCCGAACCGGCTCCAACATTGTATTCCTGTTCCTGATTATTTCCCCGCGGCGTATAGTTCCCTTTTGGCCCAAAGAAAAAATCGTAAAGCGGATTGTCAATGCCATTACCATAGGACTGCGCTTTTACTTTGGTGGTGATATGAACCACTGCATGAACACTTTTCTCGGCAGCCTGTGTCAGATCGGGCAACTGGACCTGAGGACTTGAGGGAGAACTATAATTTGTTAATTGTACCGGCGGATTACTTTGTAATGCATAATCCTGCGGTTTGTTATTGATTTTTGAATAGATAAAGATAGCTACAAGGGCTCCTGCAAAAGCAATTGCCAGTGTTTTCGCAATGTTTTTGATGTTGTCCATAACTTGATTTTTTAATTTGTTACTTTTTACTTTAAAATTGTTTACAAACTATATTACAATTTACGTACCAATTTCCCTTTCTAATATTCGTTAGACGTTTATTCGAGTTTGAAAGTTTAATCTGATTAACATACTTTAACTTCACTTGTAATTTATTATGATACTGGTGCATGGCCTGTTTTAATAAAGTGAGGCAAATAAATTGGATCAGGTCAAAATGACATATTAAATCCTTTTGAATAATCGGGCAATTTCCCCGATCCAAAGTACGATGGAAGTGGCTCCAATGATGATTCCCCAATCTTTTAATGAGAGAGGAACAGTACGGAAAACATCACCTCCCAATTGTACAATCAGAATTTGTCCAAGCAGGATAACTATCGCAACGATAACGAATCCTACACTTTTTCCCATCTTATAAAATGCCGATTTTCCGGTGGCAAAGGCTTTTGCGTTAAACATATTCCAAAACTGTAATAAAACGAAGATCGTGAAAAAGCGAGATAAATCGTATCTGCTGATTTCTCCCGCCTCATTTGTGAACAACCACAAAAGTCCCATCAGAATGGCTACAAAGGTAAATCCAACAATTAGTATTGTTGAACGCATCGAAGGGGTGATAATAAAATCGGTTGATTTGCGCGGCTTGTTTTTCATGACCCTTTCGTTCGGTGGCAGTGAAGCGAGTGCTCCTGCAGCAAAGGTGTCCATAATGAGGTTCACCCATAACATCTGGGTCACAGTTAATGGAAGCTCATGCCCGATAATGGACCCCAACAACACAATCACCAATGCTGCTACATTAATGGTAAGCTGGAAAAGGATAAACCTTTGAATATTCTGGTATAAGGACCGTCCCCACATTACTGCCGTGGCAATACTGTTGAACGAATCATCAAGCAAGGTGATATCGCTCGCTTCTTTGGCAACAGAGGTTCCAGAACCCATCGATAAACCTACATGGGCAAAATTTAAAGCTGGTGCGTCATTGGTCCCATCGCCGGTAACGGCAACTACCGACCCTGTTTTCTGAAGTAACTGAACCAGCCGCTGTTTATCTGTTGGTCGCGCACGGCACATGATCTTCAGGTCTTTAACCCGTTTGGCGGCCTCTTCATCACTCAATGCTTCAAAATCAGTCCCTGTGATGATATTGTGAAGTTGATCACTTTCGTTCCAGATACCTATCTGACGTCCGATTTCACGTGCGGTCCCCGGTGTATCACCTGTCACAATTTTTACGTTGATACCGGCATTCAGACACTTTTGAACTGCTTCCGGCACATCTTCACGTACCGGATCTGAAATTGCCACAATTCCCAGATAGGTTAGTTTGGTATTTGCCAATTTTCCATTGACAAACCGTTCGAGATTATCATCGATGATTTCATATGCAAATCCAAGGGTCCGCATGGCCTGTTTCTGATACTGATGCAAAAGTTCATCAATGGGTCCGGAGGCTGCATCAATTGATTGTCTCTCCTTTTCGAAAAGTACATCCGAACATTTTGAAAGGACTATTTCCGGGGCGCCTTTTACGTATAGCACTTTTTTGTTCAGCAAAGGTGAATCAACAATGGTGGCCATGAATTTTCGTTCGGTCGAAAAAGTGAGTTGTTCGATTACTGTAGCATCATCGCGGAGTTCAAGATAATTGGCTCCTTTGGCATGCAGCCATAGCAACAAAGCTGCCTCGGTGGGATTTCCTAATGTTTTAACTATTTGATTATCAGAAAAATCTAGGAATGCTGTAGAGTTTACTGCAATTCCTTCCTGAATCAGGTAACTCAGTTCATCATTTGACAATAGCTGATCTTTGAGTCCAAAGAAATTTGTGTTGGCTACTTGCATCCTGTTTTGCGTAAGGGTTCCTGTCTTATCGGTACAGATGACAGTGGTTGCACCAATTGTTTCGCAGGCGTGCATCTTTCTGACCAGGTTGTTGGCTTGTAGCATTTTACGCATACTTAGCGCTAGACTTAAGGTGACACTCATAGGTAGTCCTTCAGGTACGGCAACCACAATTAGGGTAACAGCCACCATAAAATATTGCAAAATCCTCCCGGCAACTTCAACACTCACCCATGATGTAGCTTCGAATGGCTTTATGTTGGCGATGAATCCAATTAAAATGAGTAAAATAAAAGTTGCAATGCCAAATCCAAACCATTTCAGCCAGCCCCCTTCTTCGACACTCTTCGGTAATTTTTTTTCAATTCCAATTAATTCAAAACCATCATATATGATTGGTATCCAAACTTTTGAAAGTGAAACCAACGCTGCGATTATTACAATACCAACAGAACCTAACTGACTAAAGGAATAAGTGATCTCTCCAAAAAAGATGTCTTTGACAAAAAGGGCAGTAAAGGTTAGAACGGCAAGTCCGAACCCAACAACTCCAATAAATTTTGCAAGCCCGTCAAGTTGTTTGTTTAACGGGGTCTGCTCACCTGACATTTGGGTCGATTTCTCTGCCACCTTACCGTATTCTGTAGCATCTCCTACACTTTTCACCTCCACCACGGCATGACCATCCATCACTTTTGTGCCACGCATGGCCCAATTTGAAGGGTATGTAGCTTCTTCATCAAACTCTGCTGCATGGGTTGTTTTATCGATAATTGGTTCTCCTGTAAGGCACGACTCGTCAATCTGTAGTGAAATGGCCTCCAAAAGCTCTCCATCAGCAGGAACTTCCTCGCCAGTACCCAGTAAAACAATATCTCCTACCACAATATCTTTTTTTGGAATTTCGCTTACGTTTCCATTGCGGATCACCTTAATTAAGGTATCATCATTGACCTGGTTGAGAATATCAAATTTTTTACTGGCATCCATTTCAAACCAAAAGGCCACACCCGTTGCCAGAATGATGGCACAAAAAATCCCAATAGTTTCTGCAAACTCCTGATGGACAAATGCAATTCCCAATGAAAGAAAGGCTGCAATCAGCAATATCCGGATGATAGGATCTTCAAATTTTTCCAGAAAAAGGATCCATAACGATTCCCGTTTTGGCGGGGTAAGCACATTGCTCCCATGCTTTTTTCGACTTTCGATTACTTGCTCTTTGGTAAGTCCCGTGTAATGTCTTTTGTGTTCCATCTCCTTTATTTTTCTTTATGTAAACGTGCTTAAAGATAATTAGTTCATACTTTTCTTTAATGGTCCATTAAAGACTCAATGGCCCGCAGATTTGCCGAATATTCCGGAAATTTGTAGTACTCGTTTCCCAATGCATTGTAGTATAATTTGGTAATAAAATTCTTGCTTTGCATCTTCAAAAAATTCATACAAGCCTGCTGGTCACTGTTAAGAATATATTTAACAATTCGTGTATTAAATTCAAAATCAGGCAGATCAATGATAGTCTGCAAATCTGAAAACGCTTTGACATAGAAGTGGTTTAAATAATTTTCGGTTTTTGGACAGATTGCAGGATCGGTCAATTCGGCGAAATAGAGCATATAGCAATGATTGTGAATATCAAAATCATCGAGCATCCTGATGATAATCCTTTCGTGTGTACCGGTGATTTTAATATCGTCAATAAAGATCAATATTTTGTTTTTTAGAAGTAATTCATCGATGTGGAATTTATCTCCTTTAATCAGGTTATATCTTTCTTCTGCACTCATTTCACCATAGTCTTCCCGATAGGTCACACTTCGACGAATCTTACCTGTTTCGACAGGTGGAAAGCCATTCTGATACATAAAAAGATTGAGCTGGTCAATAAAATGAAATGTCATGAAGCATGAGGCCGTAGGAATGTGTGAATAAGCGCTGGGCAGTACAACGATAGGATTGCCAGAATAACTAAATTTAAATAGTTGATTGATAAATCTATCGGCAAGTATATGACCAAATTCACGCGCAATACCAGTTGCACCAAATTTAAATTTCGAATATTTTTCAGCCGGAAAATCAAATTTTTTGGGATCTGAAACCTGAAAGGCACTGAACTTTTCAATTGTTCTCTTGTAAGTGTCTTCTAATATCATTAATCGTGTAGTAATTGTTATTAATGTGCATTGCCTTGAATCCATATTTGAGAGCACCTTCATAATCGGCTTTCAAATTATCTCCAACATGCAGTATTTCTTCTTTTTCTATTGCAACGCGTTCAAATACCTTTTCGAAAAAACCGAATGAAGGTTTGGAGGCTCCAATTTCATCAGAAAAGATGAAGAAATCAAAATATTGGGCGATGTTCAGATTCTTTAATGAATCAACTATCGTGCCGCTTTCTATAAAACCGGTATTACTGCCAATATTAAGACCATATCCTTCGCTTTTTAAGCTTTTAAGCATGGGAATAATTGATTCATTGAGACAAAGTGGAGGCATTTTCAGAAACATTTCTCTTACTGTTGATTTAATCATGGAAAGTGTCTCAGGATTTATTGTTGCACTTTCAATTCCGAGCTTTTGTAAAATCCTGTGGTACATCAAATCTGTAGCAACCTTCTGTCCGCTTAACTCATTCAACCTGTCGCATACCTTATCGGTATGTTGAACAATCTCTAAAATTTCTTTAACCGATAAATGGTTTGGATTAAACTCTTTTTTTAAATATTTGGCACGTCGCTCTTTAAATTCAGGGTGCGATTTGATTAAGGTAAGCCAAAGATCGAAGGAAATGTGTTTGATCAAGATTTTTACATTTAGATAATTAGCTGTTTACCAGTTGAACAATAATCAACCGGCCCCCCTCTTCTTTTGATAGGAGGATTTTTTTGCCATCTGTTAGTTCAATAGCTTGGTTGACAGGGATTTTTACTCCCTCGCTCTTGTCTTCCAAATCGGGAAGTCGCTGGTTGATTAATAGCCATTTGTTCTGGTGAAAGACAAAATAGCCGACCGGCTTTTTTTGTTCTTCCGTGAGGCGTTCATTGGGAGAGATATTTCTGTTGACATGCCATTGATAGAGGTACTGGTTATTGTAAACCATTAACCGGTAATTATCCGGATTGAAACTACCTGCCTTTCGGGAGGAATAGAGGTTCAGAACCGGCAATTGACCCTTGAATGGAGTTCCACAGAAAGGACATTTTGGTTGACGCGTGTTGTCAAAGATAAACCATTTGTGCCAACATGACTGATTTTGGCATGGTTGCATCAGATCGACCGTTTTAAGGAGGGCATCTTCCCACTCATTGGCTGTAGGACGGGAGGCCGGATTATGAAGTCCTTCAATAAAAGCCTTATCAAAAAGTATTTTCAGGTATGGACCACAAACTGTATAGGGTATTTTTGACGGATCACCCTGAGGTAATTGACTTGCATTCAGCTGGTCGACTTTTACCCGATTACTTTTATCGGTGGGATGTTCGACAAAAATAGCTTTCGAGCCCATTGAAAGTTCTTCGTCTTTGGTACAGTCCAGATCATTGACTTTCCCACCTCGTAACGGATGTCTGTATAACAGGTACATATAAATCATCACCGCAAGTGCATGACGATCTGTTGCTATGCTTGGGACTTTTCGGGTTGGATCTGTAATTTTAAGGTGTTTTGTTTCAATTACTTCTGGTGCAATGAAATCGGGTGTTCCCAACACATCAGGCGGATATTTCCCGGGTACGACCAGGCCGTCGATATCAATGATGGCAGCTCTTCCGGTGGCAGGATCGATTAATACATTTTTATACGAAAGATCGGAATGAGCCAGTCCTGCCGCATGCAATCGTTTCACAGCCCGACTAATGCGAATACAAATCTGAAAATATTTAAACCAATCGCCCTTCTCTTCCGGAGCAAGAAATTTATTTTGATTTTTTGCTGAGGCAAACCATTTTCCCTCTTTTTCTTTCCCTTTGATCCCTAAAAAATCGTTGTTCACAGAACCCTTTGAGAAGAAAAAATGTTTTTGATAGGTTGGGCAGACCAATCCCAGTTTACCATTATACTCAACAATTTTTGTAGGCCAGCAATAAAGATCCTGCCAGTAATCGCCCCCCTGTTGGTTGAAAATGCGATCGCGGTAAACACCTGTAATGTTTTGAAGCCGGTCTTTGGCATTAAAATCCTGTTTGTCGCGAAAAAATGCTACCACATAGCTCTTATCAGGACTGAAATAGACATCTTTCATTCCACCGGACCCTATCATTTCATCTATAAATTCAACAGGTGCGCCATCGGTGGCGGTAAGTTTTACTGTTTTGGCCATATCAGAAAAGAATTGCAATTGTTCGGTCGTCATGATTTCCGGGTGACCAGAAATCGAGCCATTTCAAAAGCTGTTCGGCTGATTTTTCGTTATTATCTCTGAATTCAACCTCTTTTGAAAGGTCGTTCCATAATTCGTCCCATTTTTCAATTTTCAACAAGTTGGCATCTGTTTCGAATTTTGGATCCGTAATACCATCTGACATCAAAATCAGAGCGGTAAAATCTTCCACAATGTCAAATCTTAAGCGGCGGTAGAGTTCGGCTGGCTGGGTGATTTCGGGCATGGTCAGAAAACGGGTCTGACCAGCAAATTCGCCTCCATCCGACTCACCAAGAACCCTTAGGAAACGGCTCTTTTGATGATAGATGCCGATCCCGCCATCGCCAACCCAAAATGCGGCTACAAACCAGCCAAATTTGAATTTTTTACAAATTGAGACGATCAAAGTGGTTGAAAAATCCTTCGTCTGTTTGCCCGAATTTAAGGCTTCCTCTTCTATGTTTTTATAGGCCCTGAATACAGCAGTTCCTAGTATCCCGTAAAGGGCATCACCCATTTTTTTGCGATTAACATCTGAACCATCTCTTTTTAACTCCCTGATAAGATGCTCAAAATCTTTATGCTGGATTTCCAGTTGTTGTTTTGAAACGCTAACAACAGTTTCGCAGGCGATCTGTGATCCTTTTCTGGAAGCTTTGCACGAGCCGGCGCCATCAGCCACTGCAATGACGTACCAATTGGTATTTTTGTTGTAATCCATTCCAAAATCATCATCGCGGTATATCCCTTCATGCGCATGCGACCTTCCGCGCTGGCTGGCTGCAACGACATCTTTACGTTCGGTCTTCAACAATAACCCGGTTGATTCGACTTTAAGAAATTGTAATGCACAATCCGGTTTCCAGTACGGATCGGTTTGATCAGATGGTTTGTTTAGCCAGAGGGAGCGTGGATCCGGATTGATTGTCAGGGTGAGATTTCGTTCAAAAATAGGTTTTCCTTCGCTCCATCCATTTCTTTTAAGAAATAACCTGATCGTTTTTTCCCCTGAAACTGTAGGTGTTCCTGTAATTGTATTAGTCACCGTATCAAATATGAGGCCTATTGGTTCAAGACCTTCAAACCAGAAATCCTCAATCCCGGATAACCCTATTTTCGAGGTATTGAATGTAAAATTGTAGGGTTGCCCAACTTTGCCATTGGGTAAGGTGATAAACTTATTTTTTATTTGAAGGGCAAGTTCTTCGTTTTGAGATTTTTCCTTTAAATCTTCCTGAGGTATTTCAGTTTTTGGTTGATCAGGAGTAAAAGCGATGATTTGCGGTTGTTCCTCAATGGGTAGTGATGCATGGTCGTGCTTCTCCATAATATCCTGGGATTCAGTACTTTTTTTTTCATTTTGTGCCAATACAAAATCCTCCCATAATAATAAGATTTTGTTTTTCAGTTCATCTCCTTTGGATGCTAAAAATGATTCCACCTCTTGCTCGTTGGTGGCAGGAATTTGAATGGCTGATAAATACTTTGTAATATCCATTAAACAAATTTTAAGACGATCAGTAAAATAATAATCAGCAGTATCTGGGACATATCAACGGCCAGGCCTGTACCGACTTGTGCAGGAGGAGCTATTGGTCTGAAAATTGCAAGAACGGGTTTAAATATCGCATCAAAAAAATTGAATATTCTGAGGAAATTTCCTGTGAGCCGGTCTTTATGAGGTGTAAGTTTAGAGTATAAAAATAAACCAACAATCAGAACATTCACGAATAGGTAAAGCAATAATCTCATTTGATATGTTATAAGTCTGTGAATAATTGTATTGATTATATTTGCCTGTTTAATCAGGGGGTCCGGAGATTTACCGAATTGATATAAACAATTCCGGGTCCTGTAATCTCAACCAAAGAGAAACCTTCGCCTGAAAAAATATTTGAAGCCGACATGGAGGATTGAATCCGACCTTCAAGACCCAGGCTTGTACAGATTAAGCTCCCCTCATCAACCTGAATGGTTTGTCCGTACTGTAAATCAATCCTGGTGGGAGAGCCTATTGAATCGAGAAAAACAGTACCTTTTCCGGTGATCTTTTGTAAAACTAAACCCAAACCACTGAAAAGAGTTCCTAAGGATAGCTTAAAGTCAACATCCACCTGTTGACTGGATGCAACATAATAACCTTTTTTACAGAGAATTCCACCTTCCATATCTGTCAGATTGACAGATAACATTCCTCCTTTTCCGGCAACCACCATTTTTTTTGGATCGCTGCTGATATTTTTATATACCACAAGGATGAGACTTTCTCCCGAAACACCCCTTTTGAGCATTCCCCAAACTCCATTCTGGAGCATCTTCATTTCCCGTTCGATCCCTTTTTCGAGATAGATCAGGGAGCCTCTTTCTGCATAAAACTGCTCTCCGGGGTTGAGAATAACCTCCAGACATTTAAGGTCGTATCCAATAAATTTACAATTCATCTGTATATAATTTATTTTTAAGCGGCAACAGGGAATCCTCATCCGTAGCTGGCGGATTCATCCACTTTGGTGAGCTTTTGCTCTTGTAGGCTTTATTCTTTGATTTTTTCATTCCTTCATTCCCTCAAATCACGGTATGCACCTCAGGTGGTGGAGGTGGAAGCTGCATTTCTGCGGTCGATCCAATACTCCTGTTTCCCATGCTCACTGAGGCTGATACCCATTTGAAAAATTGCCTGAATGTTGCGCTGTCTGTTGTGTCGAGGCTTACCACATTATCGGTCAGCTCTTTTAATTTGGCTGTATCGGCTTTTACTCCCGCAGCACAGGCGATGATACTTCCAAAATGACGTCGCTTAATTTCAGGGATCATCTGAGTGTATAATTGGTTATCTGATGGCTTTCCGTTAGTCATGATAAACAAAAGGGGCATCCAATCCCCTTTCTGTTCATGGGTAGTTAGCCGGATCTCCTGGTCAACCCTTTCGCAGAGGAATTGAAGTGCTTCCCCGAGATGTGTTCCACCCGATTCGGGTAGAATTATTTCGGGTAACTGCAGACTTTCCAATTCAGTAAGCGGCAAAATCTGCTCTGCTATGCGATTGAAAGTGATCAGACTAATGTGAACTGATTCCAACGCAAAGGGGTCCTGGCGCAAACTGGCAACCATCGATTCGAGGCCTACCTTGATTGATTCTATCGGTTCGCCATGCATGGCTCCCGAGGTCTGGATGAGGATATAAACAGGTAATCTTCTCATTTGTAGAGTTAATACTATATTTGTATCGAAATTTGTTCACTTTTTTGGACTTAAGGCAATCAACCTTTTAGGCTTTTGTGCTTTAACCTGGGGGTTTTAAACCAAAATGGTTTTTTTATTCAGCACAATTCCTGGAATCTTTTTCTGAACTCAAGGGGTTTCCGGATGTTGACAAAGGTTTCCCGGGTTCCACCGATTGCAATGACCGTAATCGTTCCGAATCCAAAGATTCTTCCCATTACAGTCTTGTCTACATTTACGCTTTCTATCTTGCTCAGATTCAATTCGATAGTTTTACGGCTGATGAGACCGGTTTTTTTAGATCTTCAAAAAGCTGCCGGCATTTGGTCTCTGGCATTTTTTTGTAAAAAGCCAGAGACCAGTCGCGAGCAGCTGAATTGATTAAATTTTACTTTTAAGTTTGAAACTTATCAGACAACAATATTAACTTCTGGCGGGGGAGGAGGTAGTTCATTTAACCCTGTAACCTCTTTGCCACTTGCCTCAATTTTCTGACTTCCCGAACTTACCGATGCAGAAACCCATTTAAAGAATGCTTTGATGGTAGCTGAATCAGCAGTATCCAGTTGAACAACCACATCGGTAATCTGTTTTAAGACAGATGTATTGGCTCCGGCACCTGCAGCACAGGCCACAACCATTCCGAATTTACGGTTTTTAAATTCAGCCAGTCCTTTTTGCCAGTTATCGGTCGGTTCACCGTCAGTCATCAAAAAGACCAATGGTTTCCAGTCACCTTTTTGCTCCATGGTTGTTTTGGCAACTTCGCTGTCGGATTTTGCGGCCAGAATTGATAAGGCATCACCCAATGCGGTAGTTCCGTTTGCCTGAATATCGGGCATTTGAAACATGGATAGTTCGGTAAGTGGAACCAATTGCCGCGCAGTGTTATCGAAAGTGATCACACTCAGGAAGGCAGTTTCAAGTGCATACGGATCCTGTCGCAAGGTTGATACTAAAACCTGAACACCATTTTTAACGGCTTCGATTGGTTCACCGGTCATTGAACCGGAAGTATCCAAAACTAAATAAACTGGTAACCTTCTCATATTACAAATATTTGTTAACTACACTATTTATTGTTCCTTTTAAATCCTTGTCGGCTGTTGGCTCACCAATTGCATTAAATTTCCATTCGCCGTTTTTCTTATAAAACACCCCCATCACCATAGACACATGTCCTGCAAAATTTGCTCCATTGGCGATATCATAAGTTGCAAAGACTTCATTGACACTTGTAGCTGTCCCTTCGTATATTCGTATAGAGGCAAATGGGATTGTCTTAAAATCCTGCCCGCGGAAGCTGTTAAGAACAAAAGCAATTTTGCATACCGCAGTATCAAGCCTGCCAAGATCAACGGAAATCACCTCATTGTCAAGACCATCGTCACCCCCTGTATCACCTACCACGTCATCACCACTGTGGCGGATTGAACCATTTTTTGACTTAAGGTTGCCAAAATAGATCACCTCTAAACCGTTGTTTTTTTCGTCGAATGTCACACAGCTGGCATCCAGATCGACTGCTTCAAGTTTTTTTCCGCCAAAGATGCCTTTCTTTTCAATAGCACCCCAATTGACTCCAACACAGATGTTTACCAGTTTGTTTCCGTTGCTTTTTTCCAGGTTAATCCGCTGCCCTTTTTCCAGTTTAATCGCCATTATATTTATTTTAATTGTATTTACCTAAATAATCCTCAAGTCCACCTTTCATTCCAACTCCGACCGCCTCGAATTTCCATTCATTGCCACGTTTGTAAAGGCGTCCGAATTCAACGGCTGTTTCGATGGAAAAATCTTCATCAAGCTCGTATTTCAAAATCTCTTCGTTCGTATCCTGATTATAGATTCTGACAAAAGAGTTTCTCACCTGGCCGAAATTTTGTTTTCTTGAGGCAGCATCATGAATTGTAACGACGAAACAGATTTCAGTGGCTGCTGAATTTAATTTTGACAGATCTACCTTAATACTTTCGTCGTCACCATCACCTGCACCGGTAAGGTTATCTCCAGTATGTTCAACTGAACCATCGGGTGATTTCAGGTTATTATAAAACACAAAATATTCATCAGTGAGTATCTTTTTGTTTTCACCCATGATGAAAACCGAAGCATCGAGATCAAAATCAGCGCCAACAGCAGAATTGGCATCCCAGCCTAAGCCAACTGTGAATTTGGGTAATGTAACATTTACCCGTTGTCCTTTTTCTAAACTAATTGCCATAATATATTGAAATTTAGTTGTTTATATATTTTTTGAGTATTTCGACAAAATTATCGGTGGTCTGTGGTTCCCCTATTGCTCTAAACTTCCATGTGCCTTCGCGTCTGTAAGCTTCGGCAAAAATCATTGAACACATACCATTAAATGAGGCATCTCCAGACAGGTTAAACTTTGCAATCTCTTTACCATGCGAATCAACCGCCCTGATAAACGCATTTTCGACCAAGCCAAAGTGCTGGTTTTTTGATTTACCCTGATAGATGCATACTAAAAATAGGATTTTCTGATATTTCTTATCCAATGCATCTAATTTGACAATGATCTGCTCGTCGTCACCCTCTCCTTCACCGGTTTGGTTATCACCAGTAAGCCAAATGTTTCCCGAAGGGTGCTTTTGACTGTTGAAATAGATAACATCACCCTCGTAAAGATTAACCTCTTTTCCATTGGGCATTTTTGCCTTGCGACCCAAATTCGCCACTTTCTCATTGGTATCCAGCAAAAATGCAATGGCATCCAAATCAAAATCACCTCCCTGATCAGCTCCTCCAAAGAGATTATTCAGAAATCCCCCTTTTTTCTTCCGTATATCCCATCCTAACCCCACAGTTACTTGTGAAAGGTCAAAATATTCACCTTTATCATTTTTTCGCAGGTCAATGGTCTGACCTTTCTGTAAATTAATTGCCATGTTTTCCAAATATTTGATGTCTGAACAATTTTTATGATTCTACTCAATAAAATTTAGCAAGGGTAAAATTACGGATTTAATACACCGCAGACAAATATTAAGAACAGTAGAACAGAAATATAACAATTTTTAATAATTTAATCCTCACCGTCATCTGCCAATTCTGACAGAATAGTGTTGTTTTGGATCAAATCCAACACTTCAACATCCTTTAGTTTTCGCTGAATGGCACGGGTTCTTTTTCCAAGCACATCATCCAGTTGATTAAGACCGGTCTGAATATTTCCCTGAGCTTTCTCCACAAGACCACCGAATAGTTCGAACTCTTTTTTAACAGCTCCCAGAATCTTCCATACCTCTCCGCTTCGTTGTTGTATCGCCAGTGTTTTAAAGCCCATCTGAAGACTATTGAGAATTGCCGCAAGAGTTGTTGGTCCGGTAACAACTATCTTATAAGTGCGTTGCAAATCATCGAGCAGTGAGGCTCTGCGAACAACTTCGGCATAAATTCCTTCGAATGGAAGAAACATGATTCCGAAATCGGTAGTATTTGGCGGATCAATATATTTATCATGGATATCTTTGGCCATCTTTTTAATGGTTTGCTCCAGTAACTTCTGTGCAACTTCAATTTTAATCAGGTCGCCGGAATCGTGAGCGGTTTGAAGTTGTTCATAAATATCCTTGGGGAATTTGGCATCCACCGGTAACCAGACAACTGAATTTTGATCATCTCTTCCGGGTAATTTAATCGCAAACTCCACAACGTCAGTACTTCCCGATTTGGTTTTTACATTAGTTTCGTACTGACCAGGTGCCAGGATCTGTTCGAGCAACATGGCAAGTTGAACCTCCCCAATACTTCCCCGCAACTTAACATTGCTGAGCACCCTCTTTAGTCCACCAACATCCTGAGCCAGGGTCTGCATTTCGCCTAACCCTTTCTGTACATTCTCCAATTGTCTGACGACCAACTCGAACGATTGTCCAAGCCTTTCGTTCAGGGTCTTCTGAAGTTTTTCATCAACGGTGGTCCGTATCTCTTCGAGACGTTTTTCTGTGCTGTCGACCATTTTTTTCTGTTCCTCGCCAAGAAGTGAAAATTTTTCGCGTTGAAGCTGGTTAAATGAATCCACATTTTTATCAAAAGTACCCTGAAAGCCTTTAAATGAGTTAATTAATGTATCCCTCATAACATTACTATCATGCTTCGACTGGGTGTTGATCTCTTTGATGGTATCGGCAAGTTCTCTTCTGAACTCTTTAAGGGTATTATTTAGTTCTGTTCTGTTTTCCTTGGCGATGGAGGAGTTTTCTTCGCGATTGATCCTGAAATCTTCCCGAAATCCAGCTTCAATTTTTATCAGGGTTCGATCAAGGGCATCAATGCGATCTGAAACGAATGAATTTTTGTTTTTCCGAAGAAATAGAAATACAATAGTGATGATGAGGTTCAATGCGCACAGGCTAATTATTGCATGTGTTTCCATCGTATCTTGGTTTAAATTTCGGGCCGGTTCCCTGGTACAGATTTAGGCTGTCTTAAAGTTTTCACCTTTTTACTCAACCTTGTTTACTTTTTCTTCAGCACTTTTTTGGTAAACGCCATTTTGATCACATTGTAAAAGAATGGAAAAAGTGTTACGATAATCAATCCAAGAAAAATAATCAGGTAATTCTCTTTTACCCAGGCATTTTCACCAATTAAATAACCAGTGATTGTAAAGAATGGGACCCAAAGCAAAGATCCCAGAATGGTATAAGCCATAAAGATATGGTATTTGAATCCGGAGAGACCTGCAAAAAATGGGATATAGGTTCTGATCACAGGAAAGAACCGGCCAATCATAATTGATTTTCCGCCGTGTTTATTATAAAAATGACGAGTTTGAATAATATATTTCATCAGATGAACGGTAACAAAATGATTATTACTTCGTTCCAGATTTTTTCCGAAATAAGCTCCAACAAGATAATTGGTCAGATTTCCCAAAACAGCCGCGAGTATAAGTATTGGAACCAGCCAGACGATATTCAGGTCAGTCGAGGCTGAGATCACACCAGCAGAAAAAAGTAAACCATCTCCCGGAAGAAAAGGGAAGAAAAGCAGTCCTGTTTCGCTGAAAATAATCAGGAAAAGGATGACGTAAGCCTCAGTCACATTTGCCGAAACTATCCGCATTAAGGCATCGTCGGTATGTAAAACGATTTCAAATAATTCATTCATGCAAATGAAGGTTTTCGATGATCAATTATGCATTATAACAATATTGATAACTCATCTGTTTTCGCAAACATACACCAAAAATGGGAAAAGGAGTAATTTTATCGGATTAAATATAAACAGACCTGCTTGTGGGCAAGTCTGTTTTGGAATATGGATACAAATAATTCTATAATATTTGTCAAATTATCAATGACATGCACTGTTTTCCGTTTCAGACTTTATCGATTCCTGCAACAATTTGTCAGCCATTGCATCGGCCATTTCAATACACATCCTGAACTTATCCTCCTTCAGTGATCCTTTCTCTTCCACTGGATCATAAACCAACTCCCATTTGATCATGTCGGCAAATTTTTTGAGGTTGTGAACACCTCCGCCGTTCCAGAGAAAGTTGCCGAATATGCCAAGATAGTGCTCCTTGGGCGCCATATGCTCAATTGTGGCAAGCAAGGTTTCGACGTTGGGAAACAGCGCATTATTATAGGCACAGCTCCCTACAATAAATCCTTTGTATTTAAAAATGTCGTTAATGATGTATGACGAATGGGTCTTGGAGGAGTCGTAAACCCTGATGTTTTTTATCCCTCGTTCACTCAGTTGTCGGGCAATCACCTCAGCCATCTTTTGTGTATTGCCATACATCGACCCATAAACGATAACAACACCCTGCTCCATATCATATGTACTCCATTTGGTATATCTGCTGAGAACCCAGTTTAAATCGGTTCTCCATACCGGTCCATGGGTGGAAGCGATCATTTTCACTTCAAGTCCGGAAAGCTTTTTCATGGCACGTTGTGTGTGAGCACAATACTTGCCAACAATGTTGGTAAAATATCGCATCACATCTACTTCGTAAAAATCGAGGTTGATTTCGTCATCAAAAACACCACCATCGAGTGTGCCATAACTCCCGAAAGCATCACCGGAAAAGAGGATTTTATTGTTCTCGTCATAGGTGATCATCGTTTCGGGCCAATGAACCATTGGAATGGTCTGAAACTGAAGCTGAGTATTCCCTAGTGATAGTTTGTCATTATCATGAACCATGAGCACCTTTCCGGGATCGATACCAAAGCTTTCTATGATACCAAATGTCTTTTTATTCCCGACCAGAGTGATTTCGGGATATCTGCTTCTGATTGATTTCAAGGCGCCTGAATGATCCGGTTCCATATGGTTAATGATCAGATAGTCGATTTTTCGCTCCCCAATAATGGCCTGAATTTTGTCCAGATAATCTTCAATAAATTGCCTTTCGGCGGTGTCAATTATGGCAATTTTCTCATCATCAATTAAATATGAATTATAAGATATCCCATTGGGAATGGGCCATATGTTCTCGAACAGGGCAGTCCTGCGATCGTTGAACCCGAGAAAATATACATTATCGGCAAGCTTTATCTGATGCATTTTATTAATTTTGAATCAATGGTTATTTAACATTTTCAGCCTGCAAAAATACAAATAATTTGGTATCAGAGTAAATCTGACCGAATGAGAAAGAGGAACTATTAAACACAGTTCGTCAAATTTTGTATTTTCGCCGCAGGATTGTTTTACCTGTTTTTTCTATAAAATCAACTGTTTTGTTATCGATGGAATTAAATTTCAGTAAAAGATGGACGGCTTACTCCCGACCAGTTAAATGGGCTATTTTGACGGGAGGTATTCTAGCGATCATTGTGGTAGTCTTAGCTAATAGTCTTTATAAAGCTGTATTTCAGGATAATGTAAAGAAATCCGGTTTGTTGTATATTGCAACAGGTTCCGTTTTCCAGCAGGTGCTGGACTCCCTGGGTCGCGGAGAATATTTGATTAATAGTTCCTCTTTTAAATGGGTTGCTTCCAGGAAGAACTATGCGAACCGCGTTCAACCGGGTGTTTATCAGTTAAAACGGGGATGGAATAATAATCAGTTAATCGATCTGCTTCGATCGGGAGTGCAGACTCCGGTAAGGGTTACATTTAATAATATCAGGTTTAGGGAGGAGCTTGCAGCCAGGTTGTCCCGCTATCTTGAAGCAGATTCAGGAGCTTTCCTTGGTGTTTTAAACAATGATAAGCTGGCATCAGATCTTGGATTCACGCATGAGTCATTCCCAATGCTCTTCATTCCAAATACATATGAACTTTACTGGAATTTATCTCCCACAAAATTTATCGACAGGATGAAGTGGGAATATGACCATTTCTGGAATGTGACACGAAAAAAAAAGGCTGAAGACTTAGGACTTTCTCCTGTTGAGGTTGTCACAATTGCATCCATTGTTCAGGAAGAATCCAATAAAAATGATGAAAGACCTCGAATTGCAGGTGTTTATATCAATCGGCTGAAGAGAGGATGGCTACTTCAGGCCGATCCTACCATAAAATATGCTCTGGGTAATTTTCAAATTAAGAGGGTGTTAACTGAATACCTGACAGTTGAGTCGCCTTATAATACCTATAAACATGCTGGGTTACCTCCTGGCCCGATTAACTTTCCCGATATTGCAAGTGTCGAGGCCGTTTTAAATGCAGAACACCATAACTATATGTATTTCTGTGCAAAGGAAGATTTTTCAGGATATCACAATTTCGCCCAATCACTTTCAGAGCATAACCGAAATGCTCTTAAATACCAGAATGCATTGAATAAGAGTAGGATATGGAGGTGAATGGACTGCACGACTGCATGACCGCACGACTGCACGACTGAACGACTACACGACTGCAGGACTGAATGAAACAACAGAAACCAAGCAACCTATCAACTATCCTTCCAATTCTCCAATAACCTGTACCTCACGCTCAAGTACGATATTAAATTTCTGTAAAACATCTTCCGCCACCAATTCTGATAATCGGAAAATCTCCTTACCTGTAGCTCCCCCTTTATTGATTATAACCAATGCCTGCTTGCTATGAATGGCCGCATTTCCTGCAGATTTGCCTTTCCACCCGGCATTCTCGATTAACCATCCTGCGGCAATCTTTACAATTCCTGGTCCGGCAGGATATACCGGAATCTTTGGATGCAAACTCTTCATTTCTAAGGCTTTCGATTCTGTAACCACCGGATTTTTAAAAAAACTTCCCGCATTGCCAACAGTTGACGGATCCGGAAGTTTGGTTTCACGGATAGCGATGATGGCCTTACGGATATTGTTAAGATCTATCTGTCCAAATTGAAGCACTTTTTCTTTTAATCCATCGTAGTGGAGTTGAAAACCGGGACGTTTGGAGAGCCGAAAAACAACTGAAGTTACCATAAACTGGTCCTTTAATTTCTCCTTAAACAAGCTTGTCCGATATCCGAATTTGCACGCTTCCTGGCTAAAGTTTTTCTTTTCAAGCGTTAACAGCTCTATTCCTCTTACCTCTGAAATAACGGATGACACTTCCACACCATAAGCTCCAATATTCTGCACTGGAACTGCACCGACATTTCCGGGTATCAAGGAGAGGTTTTCGAGGCCGCTCCAACCACGGTCGACACTCCAGGCGACCATTTGATCCCACTTCACTCCTGCACCTGCTTCTATTTCAACAAAATACTTATTTTCATTGATTAATCGGATGCCCCCTATTTCCGGGTGAATAATAAGACCATTAAAGTTATTGATAAACAGTAAATTACTTCCTTCTCCAAGAAAAAGTCTTTCTTCATGCTCTGCAAAATTGTTTTGGTGGAAAAACTGGATCAGATCTTCTGCTGAAGCAACTGTCAAATAGTATTTTGCAGAAGCAAAAACTCCGAAGGTATTACAATCCCGGAGTGAAAAATTATTGGTTAAATGGTACATATCAAGCCTGTTTTTCAGAATGCCAAACAACAAATTTGTCTGATTGGGGAATTATTCGATGGTTTGATCATCTGTTTTAAACTCTTCTGGTGGTTCGAGATCGTCATCGAGTAATGATTCGAAATCGATAATTGGGGTATCATCAGGCATCTCTCTGATACCATCAGCTTCACAGATGATTTTTCGGGCTGGAAACTTTTGAATAATCGGGTAATCGTGTGTTGCCATTACGATTGTCTTTCCCTCCTTATAAATCTGCATAAAAACCTGCAATAATGCCTCCGAAGTTTCAGGATCAAGATTTCCCGTCGGCTCGTCAGCTAAAATGATTTCCGGATCATTTAATAATGCTCTGGCTATTACAATCCTTTGTTGTTCACCGCCGGAAAGCTGATGGGGCATCCTGGGACCTGAATGACCCATATCGACAATTGATAGTACCTCTTCAATACGTCCTTTTATTGCCTTTTCGTTATGCCAGCCGGTTGCCTTTAAAACAAACTCAAAGTTTTTGTTAACAGTCCGATCTGTTAAAAGTTGAAAGTCCTGAAAAATAATTCCAAGTCTGCGTCTCAAAAACGGAACCTCTCTGGGACGAATTTTCTCAAGACGGTATCCACAGACGGAACCTGTTCCGTTAATTAGCGGCAATTCATTGTAAAAAGTTTTCAACAAACTCGATTTTCCACTTCCCACCTTTCCAATGATATAGAGAAATTCCCCTTTATTTATGGACAAATTGATATTTTTTAATACCAATGTCTCGCGTTGATAAATGTCAGCGTCTTTTAATTCAATGATTGGCTCCACGATTCGGAAAGTTTTTATAAAAGTCTATATTTGTAAAACCTCATGTGTGCAAAACTAATTATTTTAAACGATTTTACTAAACTCATCATAGGCATTACTATGGGTTATCGGAAAATTTGCTTATTTGCATATTTAAATTTAAAGATTTTGAAATTAAAAAAATGAAAATTAAAAGCCAGTTAATAAAGGTATTCGTGATTTTCTTCCTTTACACTTTTCCTCTATACGCACAACCTGTGTCTGCGCCTCAGAGCTGTAAAGAGATTTTAAGAACGTCGATGGAGTTATTCAATGCCGAAAAATATGGAGCGGCGATTTTTGAGTTTCAGAAACTTCAGGAATTTGCTGAGCCAGCCTCTGTTTTTGCCGATGAAGCCAATTATCATATACCGGTCTGTTATCTCGAAATAGGAAACCCGAATGGCCGGAAAATGGTTGAGGCTTTTATAGCGGAGAACGCTGAATCACCTAGAATTAATAATGCCTGGTTTCGACTTGGGAATGCCGATTTTAATCAAAAACATTATAAGCAGGCGCTGTTGGCATTTAAAAAGATTGACCGGTATGCTTTATCCGGGAAGGAATTGGATGAATATTGCTTTAAATCTGGCTTCTGTAATTTGGAAGCTGGCAATAAAGATATTGCGAAAGTCTTATTTGCAGAGTTGAAGGATAAGCCTGGACCGCTGTCAGATGCTTCAAAGTATTATTGGGCGCATATAAGTTATCTTGAAGGGAAATATGACGTGGCACTTAATGAGTTTGACAAAATCGAAAATTCAGCACAATATGCCGCGGTTATCCCTTTTTATAAGGCTCAAATCTATTTTGCCCAGGAAAAATATTCAAAGGTTGTCGAAATTGGCGCGAAATTGATGAATCA
The DNA here is from genome assembly GCA_963677935.2 of Prolixibacteraceae bacterium. Classification (GTDB taxonomy): domain Bacteria; phylum Bacteroidota; class Bacteroidia; order Bacteroidales; family Prolixibacteraceae; genus JAAFHB01. The sequence continues at coordinate 738,367 of CAXXEH010000003.1, forward strand.
GGCTAACGAGGAAAGAAAAATGGAGTTATCGAAGGTGCTTGGTGTATCGTATTATCAATTAAAGAAATATGACAAGGCATTGCCTTATATCATTATTTATTTGAAAAGCAAGGAGATCACTCCTCTTCAATTCTACGTAGCGGGATATTGTTATGGCAAGGCAGGCGAGGTTGACCGGGCGATTCAGAATATGGAGAAAGCCGTTAAGGGGAAAGATGCTCTAGCACAAAACGCTTACTACGAACTGGCTGATCTTTACATTAAAAATGGGGACAAGCAAAGGGCGATGATGGCATTTCAGAATGCCTCCAATTTAAAATTTGATCCAAAAATCAGGGAGGATGCCCTTTTCCAATATGCCAAAATTACCTACGAGCTAAATTATTCGCCATTTAATGAGGCGATTAAAGCATTTGACAGGTATATTTCAGAATATCCGAATTCGGAGAAAAATGCTACTGCCTACGACTACCTGGGCAAAGTATTCATGACTACCCGAAACTATAAGGATGCACTTGTGTCACTCGATAAAATTAAGGTTAAAAGTCCTTCAATCAAAAAAGCCCATCAGAAAGTGGCATTTAACAGAGGCGTTGAATTTTTTAGGGATTTAAAATTTGTCGATGCTATTCAATTGTTTAGTAAATCATTGGAATATAGTGACCGGAATAATGATTTGTGTGCACTGGCATATTACTGGCGAGGTGAGGCTAATTTTCGTCTTGGGAGGAGTGATGAAGCCGTGGATGATTATAAAAAATTCCAGCGTGTTCCCGGGGCCTCCAAATTAAAGGAGTATCCCATTTCAAGCTATAATATCGGATATACCTTGTTCAATAAAGATGAATATGAACTCGCAAAACCCTGGTTTGAGAAATATACTGAAGGAAAGATTAATAAAAGTTTGCCGCTTTATACCGACGCATTCAACCGGCTGGGGGATTGCAGCTTTGTAGCAAGCCGGTTCAGTGAAGCAATTTCCTACTATCAGAAAGCTTACGAGACAGGTTTATCAGATGCAGATTATGCACTGTTTCAAAAAGCATTTTGTCATGGTTTGGCGAATGACAATGGTCAGAAAATTAGTGAGTTAAATCAACTTAAATCTGAATTCCCCCAATCTAATTATCTCGATGATGCCTTATTTGAAACCGGCAAATCGTGGGAACGTATGCAGGAGAACGATAAGGCCGTTGCGAGTTACTTGTCCTTGATCTCAAACTTCCCTTCAAGTCCCTACAAGCCCAAAGCCTTGGTTCAATTAGGTCTGTTGGCTTATAACAAAAATGATTACAACACATCTACAGATTATTACAAGCAGGTAGCTGAAAACTATCCGAATAGTCCTGAGGCCAAAGGAGCCCTTGCCGGAATCAGGAATAACTTTGTTGAAACCAATAAGGTTGGTGAATACATCGCCTATACCAAAAAACTGGGTCACTCGGCTACTCCTTCACAAAATGAGCAGGATTCACTTACCTATTATGCTGCAGAGAAACTCTATATGGCAAAAGATAGCCGCGCAAAAGATGAGCTTCAAAAATATATTGAAAATTTTCCTACAGGTAGTTTTGCTCTGAATGTCCATTTTTATAAGGCAGAGTTGGAATTCGTTGATAAAGAGTATGAAGATGCTATTCTTAGTTATGATTTTATTCTGTCGCAGCCAAACAATATTTTCACCGAAAACGCATTGATCAGGGGTTCTGAAATTGCATATAAAACAGGGGATTTTAAAAAAGCGCTTGGATATTACGAACGTCTTGAGAATGCTTCGGGAAACAATAACAACACCTTGCTATCACTTGCCGGACGGTTGCGTTGCAATTACGAACTAAAAGATTTTGATGCCGTATCAAAGCTTGGGTGGAAGATACGGAGTATGGATAAAATCCCGCCAGAATTGGATCGGGAAGCTGCATTTAAATCGGCAAAAGCGTTTGTAGAATTGAATGACCCTGCAAAAGCGCTTCCACTATGGCGGAAGCTTTCAGCTGACTCAAAATCGCTTGAAGGTGCTGAGGCAAAATACAGGTTATGTGAATATTATTACACTGAAAACAAACTAAAAGAGGCTGAAAAAGAGGTGAATGATTTTATTGAAAAGAGCACTCCACATCAGTATTGGCTCGCCAAAAGTTTCCTTTTGCTCGCCCATGTTTATGAAAAGGAAAATGATCTTTTTCAGGCGACAAACACACTTAAAAGCATCATCGAAAACTACGAACAAAAGGGAGATGGCATCATTGAAGATGCGACCCAATATCTTCAGATTTTAGAATCGAAGGACAATTCCGGATCGGTTAAATCGGAGGTGAAAACACAACCATCGTCTGGAATGGGATCAAAAAAGAAATAAATTTTAGAAAGAGTTATGAGACATATATATCAATCATCATCAGTTTTTCTTTTAATGGCTGCACTTTCAATTGGAGCAGTATCTGCTCAGAAAGACACCACAAAACTGGATCAGTCAGTTGAAGTGATGAAGGCCTATCGCCCAAGCATCGCCACTGCCAATAAGGTAAATCTTATGCCGGCAGTCGCTGATACAGCCCGTTTTTCACCTGAATTCGTTTATTCTATCGAAAGTTATCCTGTAAACAAAGGGTTTACTGCCACACCAATTGGCGCTGCTGATGTTAACAAATCATGCTACAAAAATTTGGGGGTTGGTTTTCTGAAACTCGGAGCTGGAACTTACAGTACTCCTTACGGGGAAGTATTTCTAAACCTTCCCGAATCAAAAACTGCTGTATTTGGTCTTCATATACGGCATCTTTCGTCAAATGGAAAAACCAAACTGAGAGAAGGAGACCTCGTGGATGCTCCATACAGTCATAACAATGCTGCAATATTTGGTACTGTTAATATTGGAAATACGTTGCTCTTAACCGATTTCTCCTATGATCGCGATGCCATGAACTATTACGGATATCCCACTGCAATCCCTTCCAATATTGCTACTTTGCCTGATATTAAATATGGTCTAAAACAGGCTTATCAGGATGGAAAAATACAAATTGCTTTGAAGAGTGCCGACAATTCGCAAAGTGATCTGAAATTTAAAGGTGGTTTTCGGTTGGGATATTTCGATTCCAAGACCGGACAGAAGGAGAGCAGCACAGGCCTATTTGGTAAGTTTGATTACAAATTCGGACAGGTAAATGGAATTCTGGATTTCTCGTATGACCATCTTACTACCGATAGTATCTCTCTTTATTCACAGTCGCTTCCAGGTACAAAGACTGAGGACTGGCTGAGGTTTGCCCCTTCTGTCAGGTTGGATGGGACCAACTGGTCAATGCGCGGTGGTGTCAATTTTGTCGTGGTATCGGATAAGGATGGAGAAAAGGTCTCAAAATTGTATCCCAATTTTGAGTTTAATTTTAAACCTGCCGGGGGGATTTTAACCCTCTATGCCGGTTTTAAGGGTGATTTGAAAAACAATCAATACAGTACAATTGCACAAGAGAACTATTGGGCTGATCCCAGGCATAATGTTAGAAATACCGATTATTCCTATATTGTTTCAGGAGGTTTGAAAGGCAAAATTTCATCTGAGATCTCTTTCCTTCTTGGTATGAAATACAGCCAGGTCAAGGATCTCTATTTTTATATTCAGCATAGTTATGATGACCCAACTTCCAGTACAGTACCACAAAAATTAGTCTATAGAAATGCATTTGATGTGACTTACGATAATGTCGCAATTACCAATTTTTCAGCCGAGTTCTCGTATGTTTCCGGAACAGATCTTTCTGTGATTTTAAAAGGAAATTATTATAAATATAGTCTTGAAAATTTAACATTTGCACCACATCTGCCAGATTTTGATCTGACAACTACTACCTCGTTCAGGATTGCAGATCAGATAACCGGTTTTGCCGATTTGGGGATAACCGGCAAACGACAATCGTTTACTATATATAATGGTCATTTATTACCGCAGGTGACCTACGATCAGGTGTTTAAAATTGAACCTGTCGTTCAGTTAAATCTAGGTGCTACCTATGAACTTAACAGTAAACTTAAATTCTTCGGACGGGTCGATAACTTGTTAAACCGAAAAAACGAACAGTGGATGGGTTATGCCTCACAGGGATTAAGATTGTTGGCAGGAGTTACACTTTCTTTCTGACCGTTTATCAACCAAAATGGGCCTTTCATCGATTTGGAAGGTTCTTTTTGCGTATATTTTCGGCTCATTTGCAAACGAATCTTTATTGTCAGTGTTTTGGGTTCTCATCGGTTTACAATCATTTTGGGTGTGATGGGGCCCATGAGCTAAAAATTTGGATTGAGAGAAAAGGTAAGTTGTACGGCTATAATTTGGTAATTTATGAAACAAATTGTTTGAAGTAGTGTTATTTTTGTTGTAATTGAAAAGTCGCGAAATAAATTATTCTAAAAATGAAAAAAAGTCTTTTAACAAAGTTGTCGGGTCACTCACTTCTTATTGCTGTTATATTAATTGTAATTGCTTGTTCTACTGTCCCTTTGACAGGGAGGCGGCAATTAAGTCTGGTTCCTGAGTCGGATGTAATTGCGTTAAGTTTGACCGAATATGATAAATTCATCAAATCCAATAAATTATCGACCGACAAAAATAAAGCCGCCATGGTAAAAAGGGTGGGTGAGCGGATTTCAAAGGCTGTTGAATCCTATATGGCAAGTGCCGGTTTGAGTCAGAATCTCGAAGGGTACAAATGGGAATTCAATCTGGTTGATGATCCAACAGTCAATGCCTGGTGTATGTCGGGTGGGAAAGTTGTCGTTTATACCGGTTTACTTCCTCTCACTGTGACCGAGAGTGGCCTGGCTACTGTCCTGGGGCATGAAATATCACATGCAGTTGCCCGACATGGAAGTGAACGAATGAGTGACCAGATGTTACTCCAGTTAGGAAGTAATGCCCTTTCAACGGCTATGGCCCAAAAACCCGAACAAACCCGGAATATTGTAATGACGGCTTTTGGTGTTGGCTCACAGGTAGGGATGATCCTGCCATTTTCGAGACAGAATGAATATGAAGCTGATTATATGGGCATGATATTTATGGCTATGGCTGGGTACGACCCCAATGAAAGCATCCCGTTTTGGGAGAGAATGGCTAAACAGGGTGGTCAGAAACCTCCTGAATTCTTAAGCACCCATCCGGTGGATGCCAATCGGATAGCTCGTCTAAGGGAAAAAATGCCGGATGCGATGGCCTATTATAGTAAAACTAAAGCCGCAAAATAGGGACTTCCAGGATCAAAAGCCTCATCTTTCGGATATTTTGTAACCTTTAAAAGAATTTGATTGTGAAGAAAACCTTCATTCATCAATAGCTGCTTGCCATAACCAGGCTATGGTTTAGGTGTGAATTATATAATCTTTTCACATTGTTATGTAATAAATGCAATGGCCGTTTGTTGCAGCTTTGTGATGTGAAAATTATTTCACACTTAAAATGAAAAGAATGAAAAATATTATTGAGAACCACAAAAAGGCTGCTATGCAGGAAACGTCAGATTCCGGTTGCCTCTGTTGTTTGCACAATGGCTACTACCGATGCAAATGCATTTGGTCCGGTCGAAGAAGTTAGGAATTTAATCGAAAAATATCCGAATCCGGAAGGTTTTGGAAAAACATTGCTTTATTGCGATTCTGTGATTGGGTGGTCGTGGATAGCTTTTAAAAATTATGATTTCAAGGCAAATCCGCTTGGTTTTTCAGATTCTGTGTTGCCATATATTGAAAAAAACTACAATGCGATAAAAGGAATTTTTTATGCTGATGCTTTTGGTGTCGACTTTCATAAAACTGGTTTCTCTCCGTATATCAGTAGTGTGTCTTTGTCTATAAAAATGCGGAGGAATTTGAATCTATACTTTCAAGGGGAGTTACAGCTTATTTACAGCCTCGTTCACCTTATAATCCAATGGATTACACGCTTGAAGTTTCAAGAGCTGCAACCGGTTCCCTGGCAGGATGGGCTACCCTAAAATTTTTCGGTTACCAAGGCTTTCGGTCTGTTTTAGGGGGCATACTCGAAAATAAGGTGTATCTGCAAAGTCAGATTGCAAAAAAATCTGAAATGGTATGCGTTAACCCTTCGGATTATGGATTGGTTACTTTATTAAGAATTTATCCTAAAGGTGTTGATGCAAGAACTCAATATGAGCGTGAATTAAAGGACCCGAAATTCCGCGAAGCCCTGATTCAGCATAATCAACTAACCAAGGCTATCGGAAACAAATTATTTGAATGGTTCAGGTCCGGTAAGAAAATAAACGGGCAATGTACTCCATATGTCAGTTTTAGTACCGGTTTTCGAACCACAGAATACAACAGAGATTCGGTGGATCCGGAGGCAGTAATCTATGCAATTAAAATGTTTCCTATGAATGTGTATATAACACCTGAAGTAATGAACCATGTGCTGGATTGCATCATTGCTGCCAGAAATCATGTAACAATTATCAAATAAGTACTAATTTTTATAAAAATATGAACGATTTGGAACAAATAGGTCTATCATCAAAGAGTTTTACTTTAATCAATGATCAGAATCTGACAATATTTCCAACGGTGGATGGTGCAATTAAAGCAGCTACATTGGCACAGCAGATTTTTCAGGAACATGGGCTTGAAGTCCGCAGGGCAGTAATTAAAGCAATTCGTAAGATTTCCAATGAAAATGCCGAACGTTGGGCGAAAATGGCTGTTGAAGAAACGGGTATGGGCCGAATTGATGATAAAACCCAAAAGAATAAGTTATGTGCTAACCGCACACCTGGAGTAGAGGATCTGGAGTCTCGTGCTTACACCGGAGATAAAGGATTGACCCTTGTGGAGTATGCCCCATTTGGAGTAGTCGCGGCCGTTACCCCTTCAAACAATCCTGTGGCAACGATTATCTCAAATGCAATAAGTATTTTGGCTGCTGGAAATTCAGTCGTTTTTGCCCCCCATCCGGCGGCAGAGAAAGTCTGTATTGATGTATTGATTACACTTTCGGGGGCTGCTGTTTCCGCCGGGGCTCCCAATGGCTTGATCACAACTGTGGCACCTCCTTCAAGAGAGGCGACAAGGGCTCTTTTGGCCCATCCTGGTGTTCATTTGAATATGGTAACCGGGGGCCCCTCGATTGTGAAAGTCGCAATGACAACTGGCAAGATATGCAAGACCATAGCTGCCGGCCCCGGAAATCCACCAGTGGTTGTGGATGAAACAGCCATCTTCCCTAAGTGCGCCGAGGATATTATTTTTGGTGCCAGTTTTGACAATAATTTGCTGTGCATCTCTGAAAAAGAAATAATCGTCCTTGAAACTGCACGAATCAAGTTTCTTGAGTCCATGCGATTGGACCCGAGAGCTTTTGAACTTTCACCCCTACAAATGGATGCTTTGGCAACAATTGTAATCGAGAATGGTACCCACGATCCGGTAATGAATCGCAATTATGTTGGACGAGACGCCAAGGTACTAGCCCATGGGATCGGATTGGATATCCCTTCTGATACACGTCTGCTCTGGGGTGAAGTTCCAAACAATCACCCTTTTGTTTTAATCGAACAACTGATGCCGGTCCTTCCGGTAACTTTTGTTGAAAATATCGAAAATGCTATTGAACTTGCTTTTCAGGTTGAAGCGAAAAACCACCATTCTGCTGGTATGTACTCTACAAATATTGGTAACCTAACCCGTATGGGCCGTCGTATGGAGTGTTCCATATTCGTCAAAAATGCCCCAACACTTTATGGACTTGGTCTTGGTGAGGGTTACGCATCGATGTCGATTGGTACACCAACCGGAGATGGCATCACCAAGCCATCACATTTTGTCAGACCATTGCACTGTTGTCTTGTCGGCTATTTCAGAATAACATAGTGACTTAAAAAAATAACATCATCTCACTTGCCAAAATATCATAGGTGGATTTTCCGACCGGGATAAGTGGAAGACGAAGAATATTTTCAATAATCCCTGCTGAATGCAAGGCAGCTTTGGCTCCAGCTGGATTCCCTTCAATAAACAGGGCATCGCATATTTTCTGGAGACAGAGGTGAATTTGTGCAGCACGCTTAAAATCACCTTCAAGTGCAGAATGGGTAAGGTCGGCGATGGTCTTTGGAACAACATTTGCAGCTACCGATATTATACCTTCTTCTCCAATGGCAATAATTGGAAGAAGTAGACTATCGTCCCCAGAAATAACACTAAAACCTGCCGGCTTACCCCGAAGTATTTTAGCTCCCTCTGCAGGATTGTTTGCCAGGTCCATGCCCAGTAGTTTACACTGTTTACCTTAACGCCAGATTCGTCGCCTCCTACCGTGGATGCTTTTTCAACCTCCTCTTTTATACCTTCGTAGATGGGAAGTACGATATTGGCAACTTTATTAAGTAGGTTATAGATCGTACCCTCGCTCATTGAAACAGTTGTTAGGCTATTGATCAACTCTGATAAACGGGCATATGTTACATATTTACAGACAAGTAATTCCAAGGTGTAATCTGGTGTTGCTTCTTCTGTAGCATTATAATCGCTTCAAATTCAAATAATAGCTCTTACCCGATTGCCGGATATTTGTGCTCAACAATTGTACCGTCAAAATTGACTGCAATAATCATAGATATTCCTTTTCAGTAAAATAATGTTGAATAATTTTCATTATTCAACATTATTTTAATCTATTCATATTGTTTACTGCAAAGTGCTGAATTATAACCTTGCATGAATCATTTCACGTGGAAGGATTCCTTTTACATCATAAAGAATAGCCCCTTGTTCCTTATATTTCTGCAGATTGATTTTCAAAAATTCCTGATGGGCGACAGCCAGAATTACTGCACTATAACTCGTGGAATCATCCGGTTGTTTAATTACCGTAATGTCATATTCATGTTGAACTTCTTCGGGCGATGCCCAGGGATCATAAACATCAACATCAATGCCATAGCTGACTAATTCGCGGTAAATATCTGTTGCTTTGGTGTTTCTGATATCAGGACAATTTTCTTTAAAAGTAATTCCCAGCATTAAAACTTTTGAATTTTTTACCGGAATCTCAGTTTTAATCATCAGCTTTACCACTTCGGTTGCAACATATTTACCCATGCTGTCATTCATACGTCTGCCTGCCAAAATGATCTCGGGATGATAGCCGGCTTCCTGTGCTTTTTGTGCAAGATAATAAGGATCCACCCCAATGCAATGTCCGCCGACTAATCCGGGTTTAAAATTGAGAAAATTCCACTTAGTGGCGGCAGCTTCCAAAACATCATGTGTGTCAATATGCATTGCATTAAAAATTTTTGCCAGTTCATTGACGAATGCAATATTGATATCGCGCTGGCTATTTTCGATTACTTTGGCTGCTTCGGCCACCCTGATAGATGAGGCTTTGTGAGTACCTGCCTGAATTACAGAGCGATAAACTGAATCAACTATCTCTGCAACTTCTGGTGTAGAACCGGAGGTAACTTTTCGGATTTTCTCAACAGTATGTTCCTTATCACCTGGATTGATCCTTTCCGGACTGTAACCGGCAAAAAAATCGATATTGTACCGTAGTCCCGAAATATTTTCTATAACAGGAAGGCAGTCATCTTCTGTTGCACCCGGATAGACGGTTGATTCATAGACAATTATATCTCCTTTTGAGGCCATATAACCTACTGTTTCTGAGGCTTTTAGAAGAGGCGAGAGGTCCGGCCGGTTGTTTTTATCTACGGGCGTAGGAACCGTTATCACGTAAAAATTGCATTCCCTGATATCTTCCGAATGAAACGAACAAAAAAGACCGTTTGTTCCTGTGATGATGGGATTTTGTGCAACAAGCACCTCACGAAGTGTTATTTCATCCACTTCAAGGGTGCGATCGATACCATTATTAATCTCAATAACACGTTGTTGATTGACATCAAACCCAATTACCGGATATTTGGTGGCGAAAAGTCTGGCGAGAGGAAGACCTACATATCCAAGGCCAATTACTGCAATTCGTATAGGAGATATTGTCATAGCTAAACTAATTAATGAAAAATAACAAGAATTTTAGATATTTTCCCCAAATCAAAATCGAAGTTACGAAAAAAATGTTAATAAACGTAATAATTTTCAACAAGAAAAATCTAAATCTGAAAAGTATATCAGGATGATTATTATAGATATAATTGGTTTGTGCCAATACATTTGGTGGTTCTGTGGAATGATTTTCGTTGGTATAAGCATGCCAATTGCCTTGAAAAGTTGCTGGCATTGAGCAGAATATCGGTTCTTAGCCAGATCTTTTCTAACCTAACCGGCACTGCCATTACCTGATTTAGTTTATCCATTGCAGCTTTCACGGTTTTCGGACTTTTTTTGATGATACCGGTATCAATGGCTTTTGAACTTTGCCATATTTCAGATTTCCTCTGTAGTTTTGTTAAATGGGCTTAGCAAAAATAGGATTGAAAACACAGCATTAAAATGGGCAACATGAATCTCACTTTCAGTCATCAAACCTTCCAAAATATTTTAATCCAATCATAGATTTTATTATCCAGAATATCAATAATATATCCGTTTAAAATCGTTTATAAATGTTTATAATTATTTATAAACATTTATAAACGAAACTATCCGTTTATAAACCGAATAGCAAAAATCTTACCCTTACGTTTGCATATTAAATGATTCATTTGTTCTTCGGAATAAATTTCTTGTTCAGAATGAATCGGATTTGAATCTGGAAGCTATTCAATTTATTCAAATAAAGCTTCTCATATTAACCAGAAAAAATAATCAGAAAAGTCAGGGATGTGACTGACTAAAGCGAAGCTGTTTTCAAAAAACAGTGATCCTTTGAATTACCATACCTGCTATTTTTCTTATCATACCAAGTCTTAAATGAAAAAACCCGGAATAATTAATTTACCCAAGATTGAAGATCAACGGGGAAACCTCTCCTTTCTGGAGGATGAAAATCAAATCCCATTTAAGATTAAGAGGGTTTATTGGATCTACGATGTCCCCGGTGGTCAAATAAGGGGCGGACATGCCTTTAAGGAGCAGGAAGAAGTGATTATTTCATTATCAGGCAGCTTTGATGTGGTGGTGGATGATGGAAGGGTAAAACAAACCTTTTCTTTGAATAGATCGTATTTTGGACTCTATGTACCATGCGGTTTATGGCGTCACATGCAGAATTTTTCCACCAATTCCTTGGCGATAATTGTTAGTTCAACACAATATCATCTCGATGACTATATTTATGATTATCCTGAATTCCTCAAAACCTGTCAAGCCGATGAATAATAAAAACAGTGTTTATGATTGTGTAATTCTTCCACTTAATAAAATACATAACAGGGCCGGAAATATTACCATCGTTGACGGGCAAAAGAATTTACCATTTGACATTCAGCGAATATTTTATCTTTATGATATACCAGGCGGGGAAGATAGAGGGGGACACGCCCATATTAAAGTATATCAATTAATAGTTGCAGCAAGTGGGTCATTTGACGTTTTGCTTAACGATGGCATAAATAAAAAAATAATTACACTTAACCGGCCATATTTTGCACTATTAGTTGTGCCAGGTATTTGGAGTGAATTAACGGACTTTTCATCCGGAGCGATTTGTCTGGTCCTGGCGTCACACAAATATGATGAATCAGATTATATCAGAAAAATTAATGATTTTAGAAAATATGTTACATCCTAATTCTGACATCCAGTCAAACAATATCGGTGAAGGAACCAATATCTGGCAATACTGTGTTATTCTAGAGGGTGCGATAATTGGGCAAAATTGCAATATCTGCTTTAATGTCTTTATTGAGAATGATGTTGTTGTTGGTAATAATGTTATCCTGAAATCGGGTGTCCAGCTATGGGATGGAATAACTTTGGAAGACAACGTATTTGTGGGACCAAACGTTACATTTACTAATGACAAGCTGCCAAGATCAGGTCAACGTTTATTGGAATTTTCAAGGACGATTATTAAAAAAGGAGCTAGTATAGGTGCAAATGCAACAATAATTTGCGGAATAACCATTGGAAGTTATGCGATGGTGGGAGCCGGAAGTATGGTCACAAAAGATATTCCTGATTATACCCTATGGTTTGGAAATCCGGCAAGATTTAAAAGCTATATCTGCAAATGCGGGGAAAGTCTTAATGCTAATTTGGTTTGTGAAAAATGCAACCGAAGCTATTTATCGGTTAATGGTACGATCGAAGAAGATTGCTAACAAAGAAAATCATGATCCTGGATATTGGTTCAAAAAGTTACAATAAAGACTTTGAATAATTAACATAATATAGGTAAAGGTTAAAATATATTGTTGTATTTTCCACCTAACATTTTGCAATCGTTCGTCCTTGATTGGATAAAAGAAGGCAATGACTAAGTTTCCTGATCGTATTATTAGAGTTTTTTATACCTTGCTCTAATGCCTCAATCTCCTCTGTTTTTAGTGTTACATATTTCATAATGAGATAAATGTACACATGTTATATCATCTAAATAAATACGACATTATATTATTCTTATTAATTATTCGAGCAAGGACAAATGAAATCGCCAGGATAAGAATATCACCAACCGAAATGAATCCGCCAACCGGCGGATGGCGATTCCATCTGGCCTTTAAAAAACAAATTATATACAAATGATAAGATTAAAAAAGCGGTGTAATATTTTGGTTGCTGGAACGCTATCCTCCGGTTCAAGTGCCCTCTATAACTTATTAAAAGAATACGATAATATTGGTCATTTTTCTAATGAATTTGATGATTTTAGAGCCCCTGGTTTAGTTGGTGATCAGTTAAGTGATACTTCACGCCACGATTTTCCAAACCAAATTGCAAGAATAACCAGAAATGGTAATTTCATCAAACGATTAGTGTTTAAAAGTTCAATCTGGAATTATTTATACAAAAGCATCCCCAAACAATTCCTGGAGATTGAATATCCTATTAAATCAATTGAAATATTTAGAAACAAACTGATCAGTTTAGAGCGATCACATTTATTAAGAGTACTTAACAAAAGCTTAGAAACAGATATTTCATTTGACGAAAAAATTCAAATTTCCAACAACTGGATCCAACAAGTTGGAAATATTTTCTCCTTGAAAAAAGATTATACTATGTTTGATAATGCCCTTCCTACAAAATCTGACCTTGCTATCTGGACAACTGTTTTTAATCCTTACAAACTGATTGTTGTATATAGGAACCCAAGAGATCAAATTGCTGACATCATCAAAAGAGGGTTTTTATTTAAGCCTTATGGCAATTCCATTATGACATTAGCCGGATATAACCTCGAGACTATTTATGGCAGAGACAGAATTGGTGCAATAAGGTTATCCATCGATTCAATTAGATGCAGATTAAAATGGATCGAATATTTAGAAAAGGTTATTGAACCAAATAATTTGCTAGTATTAGATTTTGAAGGTCTTATCAATAATTACGATGTATATAAATCAAAGATAGAAGATTTTATTGGTGGAATAAAAAATCACCATAGATTTAAAAATAAATATTTCAATCCGTTACACGCAAAAGGTAATATTGATATCTATAAACAGTACCTATACCAAGACGACCTACCCAATTTAGCAGAACTTGAAGATTGGTACATTAATAAGGTCAGTAATCGCGATAAGTCATTATAAATGATGAATGAATTTGTTAAATGGCAATTTATGAAAAATAAACGTTTGAATATTTTTGTAATAATTTGAATATTAAATAATTTACATTAGAACAGTCAAAAATTATTAGTGTATGTTATTAAATGTTGCAAATCAATTATTTATAAAATATTTTTATTCTGATCCTCATCCATTTTTATTTGATGGATACACCGAATTAAATAAAATTAAGTGCGACCGGATCTTAAGACTGGTTGAGGAAGGAAATGAGCATGCTATAGGTTTGATTGCAGGAATTACTACCAATCCTCTTTTCTCTCCTGTTTCAGCCCCTTTCGGAGGCTTCCATTTTAGAAATAATCAAATCTATATCAGAGAAATTGAAAGGTATCTTAATTCTTTAAAGTCTTATGTAATACAAGAGGGTCTAAAAACAATTGAAATAATTCTCCCTCCCGATATTTACAATCAATCAATGCCAAAGTTATAAATTCTTCATTAAGAACGGGGTTTTCATTATCCGTGCCCGAAATTACGCATTGGGTAAATCTTAAACAATTCAGCGATGTCTTCTCTAATTGTTCATCAAGAACAAAATTCAATTAGGCGAAGAAAAATGGACTCACTTTTCATCCAATTTTAAATAAAGAATTAAAGATCTCTGCTTTTAACTTAATTCTACAAAATCGTTCGCAATTATTCATGCCAATTTATATGAACTTTAATGACTTAATGGATATCGAGAAATTATGGCCTGTTGACTTCTTTCAGATCACTGATCGATCAGATAACATGGCAGCTGCTGAAATACTATACAGGGGACATCCAAAAATTGTTCAGGCCATCTTTTGGGTTGACAATGGAATTGGTAGGCTTCTTAAAGCGATGGATCTTTGTCTATTAAACTTGTGGCAGCATTATAAGAATTTGGGCTACAATTTTGTTGATGCTAGCACATCTTCTAAATTTGGAATCCCAAATGAGGGATTACTTCGATTTAAGGAAACACTCGAATTACTTTCTTCTCTCCGGTATAACCTATCATGGAGTTCAGAATAGTTACATCTAATTTATCTTTTTCCCTTTTTTAGGAATAATATTTCAAACTTAGAGGAATGATTAAATTTCTGGATATTAAGGCGATTAATGACAGTTTTGAACCCGAACTGTCTCAAGCCATTAAACGGGTTCTTGATTCAGGATGGTACTTGTTGGGCAATGAAGTAAAAGCGTTTGAACAGGAATACAGTGCGTTTATTGGTGTAAAACATTGTATTGGAGTTGCCAATGGCTTGGATGCCCTTAGGCTTATCCTGAAAGCATATATCACCATGGGAGAAATGAAGGAAGGTGATGAGATAATTGTTCCGGCAAATACCTATATTGCTTCGATCCTGGCCATTTCCGATAATCGGCTGGTTCCCGTCCTTGTTGAACCCGATATTTACACCTATAATATTAATCCCAGACTGATTGAAGAAAAAATTACCGAACGGACTAAGGGAATCATGATTGTTCACCTTTATGGTCAGAATGCCATGTACCCTAAAATTAAGCGTTTGGTTGAAAAGTACAATTTAAAATTGATAGAAGATAATGCACAGGCTGCCGGTGCTTATTGTAAAGATAAAGTCATACAGAATTGTATTGAGCATACACCAGGTTACACAAGCAGATTATTAAATAATTCACTGACAAACAATGAGTCTGATCCAGGACAAAACTATGAAATAAAAAGGACCGGCTCTCTTGGACATGCAGCTGGTCATAGTTTTTATCCGGGTAAAAATTTAGGTTGTTTGGGAGATGGAGGAGCGGTTACAACTGATGATGACGAACTGGCCACTGTTATCCGTGCATTGGCCAATTACGGCTCCACCAAAAAATATGTGAACGATTATCAGGGACTCAATTCGCGGTTAGATGAAATTCAGGCAGCTATTTTACGGACTAAATTACCCCGTCTTAATACAGACAATCAACGCCGGCGTGAAATTGCACAATTCTACCTTAAAAATATTAAACACCCGGATATCCTATTACCAACCCTAAATCCGGAACTTTCACACGTTTGGCATCTTTACGTTATCCGGACAACTAACCGAGACAATCTCCAATCCTACCTTTCCGGTAACGGAATACAGACTTTGATCCATTATCCTGTCCCGCCACATAAACAGAGGGCCTATCGGGAATGGAACGATCTTAGCTTTCCTGTATCTGAACAAATCCATTCCGAAGTTTTAAGCCTGCCCATGAGCCCCGTAATGCCGGATAAAGAGGTTGAACAGGTTGTAGATATTATAAATAAATTTTAAGTTAAATATTAATATAGTATATTCATACCTATAAAGATTATTTGAGAATCAAAGATATGAAATACCTGGCTAAGGCCGAAGGTTTTTATAATAATATGATTACTAATACTCCGGTAAGTATATACACTTCATTGAATTGAAGAAAACCCTTTACCAAATGATTCAAAAACGGGGAATTTGGAAATGAATATATTGGACAATTATAAATTAGCAGATATTCACCAAATTACAACTATTGCTACAACAAAGCGTGAAAACAGTAAGAGTAATGGCAAACCATTAGGATTGTTGGAACAACGAGTCTCCTACCTCCAGATAATGAAAGCTACCTCACTTATTGGAGGGGTTCAGATTTTTAATATCCTGATTACGATTATCCGGTCAAAAATTATAGCTATGCTATTGGGGCCGGCTGGCATGGGAATTATGGGATTACTCTCTTCAACAATTGGAGTTATCAGCAATCTGACCAATTTTGGTTTGGGAATCAGTTCAGTTAAGGATATTGCAACAGCTAACGGGACAGGAGACAAAAAGCGAATCAGCACAGTAATTACAGCATTTCAAAGAGTGGTATGGATTACCGGATTGCTGGGTCTTATTGTCACAGCATTTCTCGCGCCATGGCTTAGCCAAATCACCTTTGGGAACAGGAACTATACGGTCGCTTTTATTTGGCTTTCTTTTACTTTGTTATTCAATCAATTAAGTAGCGGACGACTGGTGTTACTCCAGGGGATGCGAAGATTAAACTATTTGGCCAAAGCCAATATTTATGGAAGTGTAGTCAGTCTGTTTGTCACTATTCCTTTCTATTTTTTCTGGGGAATTGATGGCATCGTCCCCGGGATTATCGGTACAGCCTCTATTTCTCTTCTGTTGTCCTGGTACTTTGCAGGTAAAATCAAAATTGAAAGAATTGTCCTTTCCCGATCACAAACCGTCAAGGAGGGGAAGAATATGCTTAGGATGGGTTTCATCATCAGTTTGAGCGGATTAATCTCAGTCGGTGCCTCATATTTCATCCGCATCTTTATTAGCCATACTGGTGGAGTGGAACAGGTAGGCTTATATAATGCCGGGTTTGCAATCATTAACACCTATGTAGGATTAGTATTGAGTGCAATGGCAACAGATTACTATCCAAGGCTTTCAGAAATAGCCCACAATAATAAAAGATGTAGGCAAACGATCAATCAACAGGCTGAAATAGCTTTGTTGATCCTTGCTCCCATCCTGATCATTTTTTTGGTATTTATCAATTTTGTTGTAATCCTGCTATATTCAAAACAATTTATTGCAGTTACAGATATGATTTATTGGGCTGCCTTAGGGATGTTTTTTAAAGCTGCAAGCTGGTCAATTGCCTTTGTCTTTCTGGCAAAAGGCTCCTCGAAACTTTACTTCTGGAATGAATTAATCGCTAATGTATTATTGTTCGTGCTAAACCTTGTAGGATATCATTTTTGGGGGTTAACCGGGTTGGGAATCTCATTTACTATAAGCTATATCCTCTATCTTGTTCAGGTCTACCTCATCAGCAGAGTCCGGTTTGCATTCAACTTTGAACGCGATTTCATCAGAATATTTGAAATTCAGTTTGGTCTGGCAATAGCGGGTTTTTTGATCACCAAATTTCTGAATCACCCCTTTAACTATCTGTCCGGGTTAATATTGATAGTCCTCTCCGGATGGTATTCATTGAATGAACTGGATAAAAGACTCGGACTACTTAGCATAATTGCGAACTACTACCGCAAATTTTAGAGATCTAAACTGATTATTATAATTTCAAAACATCATTTATGTTGAAAATTTTAAAATATACTGTTAAGTATAAAAATCAGTGGGATGAATTTATAAAATCGGCAAGGAATGGAAACTTTTTGTTCCTACGTAATTATATGGATTATCATGCTGACCATTACATTGATTGCTCCTATCTGATTTTAGATAATGATAAGATTGAAGCCGTACTTCCTGGTAATGTATCAAATAACTGTTGGTATTCACACGAGGGCTTAACCTTTGGAGGGTTGATTACCTCCAATAAAGTAACAGTAAATAAAACAGTCGAGATATTTAAACTCCTCTGTGATGAGCTCAAAAAAGATGGGATTCTGAAGGTTATTTACAAATCCATACCATTGATCTATCATCGCATTCCTGCACAGGAAGATATTTATGCCTTGTTTATTCTAAATGCGGTGAAAATCGGTTGCAACATCTCATCCGTTATTTTTCAGGACAACAAACTCCGATTTTCTGAGCTAAGACGACGGGGCATTCAGAAAAGTATCCGGGGAAATGTCCAGGTAGCCGAAAGCAATGACTATCCCTCCTTCTGGGAAATTCTTGAATCTAATCTGTTCCATAAGTACAATACAAAACCGGTCCATTCCCTTGAGGAAATTCAACTTCTTAACAGCCTGTTTCCTGACCAAATCAAGCTTTATACTGCAGAACAAAATGGAATTATGATTGGCGGAATAGTGCTTTACTTTATTAATAATGCAATAAAGGTCCAATATATATCTGGGGACGAAGCGGGCAAAAAATTGGGCGCTTTAGATCTGCTTTTTGACATGTTAATTAACGATAAATACAAACATATCCCCATTTTTGACTTCGGAATATCTTCAGAGAAGAAGGGAAAATACTTGAATGAAAATCTGATCTTTCAAAAGGAGGGATTTGGTGGAAGAGGAATTGTATATGAAATATACGAGTTAAAACTATAGCTTTACTTTTCAAGAGATAAAAATCAGTTCAGCGGGCTAAAAATTTGCAATTTATCGACATAAATAGTTCAACCAGAAAAAATATTGAGATATGCATGAATTAATGAAATTTCCGGATCGCACACAAGCCAGGCTTGATCATTATGAATATAATTACAAGGAATTGCCTTTTGAAAATGAAATCAGGAAATACAGGAAGAAGAATATCCAGGCAATTTTGTTAAAACACCCTCACAACCGAATCCTAGAGATAGGTTGTGGCCCCTATCCGCTGTTTGCAGATTTTCTTGATTTTCATAGGATGGTGGTTATTGAGCCCTCCAAATTATTTTACGAATCGGCCATCAAACAATCAAATGAAGATCCACGTATATTAATTATAAACGACCTGATTGAAAATAACAATGAGTTCATTCATCATGAAACTTTTGATTTTATTTATATTGGTGGATTTTTACATGAAATTGAAAATCAAAGTATTGTCTTAGGTGCCATTCGAGAAATATGTACTAAAAATACCATAATATATTCATGGGTTCCTAATGCCCGATCATTTCACCGGCTTTTAGCTGTTGAAATGGGACTAATAGAAAATGTTTATGAAAAATCGGGTCACGATGCACTGTTTCAACGGCAAAATGTCTTTGATATTGAAACGTTTAATAGTTTGATGACAAATAACGGATTTAAAGTAATCGAATCGGGATCGTATTTCATTAAACCTTTCACACATGATCAAATGAACAGACTATTGACTCAGGGGATTGTTAATAAATCATGCCTGGAAGGACTTGAAAAGATGATTAAATTTCTGCCTGACATGGGAGCTGAGCTGTTTAATTGCAGTAAAATTTATTAATTTAAATAAACACGCAATAATATTTCCTCATTTGCAATTTAGAGCATGGAATCAATACCTGACAAGGATAACCGATTAACCACTGAGCCCCTGGTTTCAGTAGTTGTAATCACCTATAATTCTTCAAAATACGTACTTGAAACTCTTGAAAGTGCCAAGGCGCAAACTTTTCAGAATATTGAGTTGATTGTGAGTGACGATTGTTCCACGGACAACACAGTTGAGATATCCGGAAAATGGATACAAGAGAATAAAAACAGGTTCGTTAAAACACAATTGATTACAGTTGAAAAGAATACCGGGATACCTGCTAATTGTAACCGGGGTGTAAAAGCTTCAAGTGGAGGATGGATCAAATTAATTGCTGGAGATGATCTTCTGGAGGCTGATTGTATCAAATCGTTTGTCAGTTTTCTAAAAAATAACTCGGAGGCAAGAATAATAGAATCTGCATCCCAGATTTTTAAAAATTCATTCAAGGAAGAAAATTTTCTCCAAATTCATAATCTGTACGACAACCTATTCTATGATCAGTCAACTACGCCTGCCCAACAATATAAAATGCTTCTGCATAGAAATTTCCTGCATGGTCCAAGCGTTTTCTTAAACAAAAAGACAATACAGGATGTCGGACTATTTGATGAGAGGTATCATTTAATAGAAGATCATCCAATGTGGCTTAAACTTACAAAAGCTGGATTTAAAATTCATTTTTTAAACAAAATTACAGTCTATTACCGCCTACATGATTCCTCTGTTTTTTCAAGTTTCAGTAATTCTAAATTGTTTAACGATTTTTATCTGCACCGCATGAAATTTGATCAGGAATACATTTATCCCAATATTGGCTTTGCTGAGCGGTGTTCATTGTATGCAGAGTTTTATCGTAAGAGAATCATCGATAAATTAGGGATGAACAGAAACCAGCTTATTCTTAAAATAATAAACTCAGCAACCCATAAGATTAGCCCGTATAAATGGCTGTCCAATAATTATTTGCATAGAATAGAGAAGCAAATTATCGGGAAACTATCAGATAATTAATATGGCTAAAACTGCCTGCCGCACAAATAATATTTGCATTAAGACCAGAAATCAGAATTAATAGATCAGTTTCCAATTCTTAAACTCCCTCATATTTTTAATGGACATTTCAATTATCATTCCGGTTTATAATGTTGAAAAGTACCTGGTCAGATGTCTTGATTCAATTTTCAAGCAGCAATTCTCCGGTACTTTTGAGGTTATCGCAGTCGATGATGCTTCCACTGATCATAGTTTAAATGTATTGTGCAATTATCAGAAAAATGAAAATCGATTGCACATTATACCTCTAAAAATTAATAGCAAGCAACCGATTGCACGATCGACAGGCATGGATGCCTCCAAGGGAGAGTATATCATGCATGTGGATGCCGATGACTGGATTTTACCAGGCACTTTAGAAAAGCTTTATTCCAGATGCAAAGAGACTAAAGCGGATGTGGTGGCCTTTAATTATATCAGAGAACACAAGGATGGTGAGCAAATAATGGTCAGGCAAATAAGTAAGGACCTGATTACCAACGATAAATTGAAAGTCCAGCGGCATTTCCTGGGTGCTTCCGTGACCAAAATTGTTAAGCGAAACTTAACCGTGGATATGATAAGTAGCAGAGTTGGACTGAATACAGGAGAGGATTTGTTGTATGCAACTGAAATTCTGCTTCGGGCCAATAAAATTTGCCTGACGGCTCAAAGCTTTTATATGTATTATGTAAATACTGAATCCATCACTCACACAGTCAGGCCTAATCAGTACTTTAATAATCAGATTATTACCATACAACAGCTCCAGCTAATCATATCTGACTATCATGTAGATTCAAAACTCACCCAAAACATTCTGAATTATTTTGAGAAATGGATTTATCTCGAATCTGCAAAATCTCACTTTTTAAACAGATCGAAAAAAAATGATTTTGTAAAATTGGTTGAAGAGTTTATCCATTACCCAATTATGAGCAGAACCCGGATTAAAAGATTGAAATTATCCATACATAACCACATTATCTGTCTTTTTGAAATTGCTTTTCGGTTTGGATTAAGAACTGCCTTAGGAATCGTTTTTAGAAGTTTAAGAAAGTAAATTTAGAGAACAGTAAATGAATTTTAATCGTTATTTGTAATATTCAGATTTATAGAATTCTAAATCTTTAATTTCATGAAAATGGCTATAGAGAGTTTTGTAAGAATAGAGTTACTTTTCGTTGAAAATAAATTTAAGACAATTAATAACCTATCAAATCTATACAATGATAAATCCCAACTTAAGGATAAAATAAGAAAATTAGGTGAAGGAGTGTTAGACAACGAAACTAAAATAAAAGGTAAGAAAGTCCTTCTTAAACCTAATTGGGTATATCAAAACAAAGTCAAGGAGGATGAAATCTGTTTAAGAACAAATGACACGTTTTTACTTGCTGCTCTGGAAGTTATTCTCGAACAAAAACCTGCAAAGGTTGTAATAGGAGATGCTCCAATTCAGGGTTGTAAATGGGATAAAATGCTAAATCATGAGTTTTTACATAATTGTGAAGAGCTGGGAATAAAAAATAGTATACCTATAATTATTAAAGATTTTAGAAGAGTCACCTTTGAACCTTCCTTGAATAATCCAATTAAAGAGCGAAATCCTATTTCAGATTATCTGATTTTTGATTTGGGAAATGAAAGTTTTCTTGAATCAATATCTTCAAAGACAAATATATTCAGGGTAAATAACTATAATCCGGACCGCCTGGATGAATCGCATCGAAAAGGGGTGCATAAATATTGTATAACAAAAGAACTTTTTGATGCGGATATTATTATTTCATTACCCAAAGTAAAAACCCATCAAAAAACCGGGATAACCTGCGCATTGAAGAACCTGGTCGGACTAAATGGGGATAAAGACTATCTTCCGCACCATCGAATTGGTGGGCAGGGTTTTGGAGGAGATTGTTACCCAGGTAAAAATTATCTTAGACTCTGGTCTGAATACGCACTTGACAAAGCAAACAGGCAACAAGGGAAAATTAGTTATCCCATCTGGGTATACCTTTCACTATTGCTATGGAAGTCTTCTTTCCCCAAAAAGGTGCATAATTTGTCTGCTGGCTGGTACGGTAATGATACAACCTGGCGGATGGTGATGGATTTAAATAAAGTGGCAATATACGGTAAGACAGATGGGACAATTGCTAAAGAACCCCAAAGATTGCTTTATTCGCTATGTGATGGAATAGTTGGTGGTCAGGGTAATGGACCTTTACAACCAATTCCTTTACCGTTGGGAATAATTTGTTTTTCAAATAACAGCCCTATGAATGATATCTGTATGGCAACATTAATGGGCTTCGATTTTCATCAAATAGCACTTCTTCAATCTGCCTATTTTGAAACACAAAATCAAAACATAAAGATTACCTTAAACGGAATAGAAACAACCTACCAGGATTTATCGGCCTTTTCTGTTTCTACCATTCCACCTACAGGTTGGATGAACTATCTTAAAATGCTATAAAATTGCCTAGATTGAAAATCACCAACAAAAATGAAAATATCTCAATAGCTCTGACCTATAATATACCAACTATTAATTGATGAAAATAGCCATACATTATCAACAAGGGTCTTTTAGCGATCGTTGGATCACCTATTGTGAAAAACAAGGCATTGACTATAAAATTGTCAATTGTTATGCAACAAATATTGTTTCACAATTAGAGGATTGTGATGCATTGATGTGGCATCATAATCATGGCAATTACAAGGATGTCTTATTTGCCAAACAACTAATATATTCATTAGAGCAAGGAGGGAAAAAAACTTTTCCTGATTATAAAACGTGCTGGCATTTCGACGATAAAGTGGGACAAAAATATTTGTTTGAATCGATTGGTGCACCATTAGTTCCGAGCTATGTTTTCTATACCAAACAAGAAGCGATACATTGGATAAATCAAACAACTTTTCCCAAGGTATTTAAACTACGTGGCGGAGCCGGTTCTGCAAACGTAAAACTGATAAAGACAGCTAAGGAGGCGCATCGTTTAATCAATAAAGCATTTGGAAATGGATTTTCACAATTTGACCGGCTTGGATATTTTAAAGATCGGTGGAATAAATACCGCAGTGGAAAAGATAGCTTACTAGGAGTCATAAAAGGGATCGGTCGTTTAATAATTAGTACTGAATTTTCAGAACTTCATGGCAGAGAAAAAGGGTACATCTATTTTCAGGATTTTATACCTGAAAATCAATTTGATATTCGGGTTATCGTCATTACTGAAAAGGCTTTTGCAATAAAACGTATGGTGAGAAAAGGTGACTTCAGGGCTTCCGGAAGCGGAAATATTTTATATCAAAAGGAACTTTTTACACGTGAAACGATTGATTTAGCTTTTCAACTAACAGACAAACTTCAGTCTCAATGTGCTGCATTTGATTTTGTTTATGACAAATCAGGTAATCCTTTGGTAATTGAATTGAGTTACGGCTTTTCTTCTACAGGCTATGATCCTTGTGAAGGTTACTGGGATAAATCACTTCAATTTCATGAAGAAGCATTCACCCCTCAGGATTGGATGGTGGAAGCATTGTTATAATCAAATACAGATAAGTTCTTTAATATGAAATTTTATTTTGCATTCGAATCTCCTTAATTAAATATTATTCAAATAATGAAGTTATGAAGCTTCTTGACCAGGTCCAAAAAATTGCCCTATATCTCTTCTTCTTTTCGATCAACTTTGAGATGTTGGTGATAAATGACAATTTTTCAGTGACAAAATTTTCCGGTATACTTTATATCCTGACCGTCATACCGCAAATCCGATATTTCTTTTCGATTCATAATTTAAAGCCGGTTATATTGCCCATCCTATTGTTTTATATTCTGTTGACGATTAATAATCTGGTTAATATCAATGAACTTTTTGATGAGGTCCTTAATCAATCCTTTATTTTAAATTTACTGGTTTTCTTGCTGATGATTAACCATGTCCGCAAGGATTATCTGATTCTGGAAAAGGGATTAATTAGTTTTGTATTTGGTACATTCCTGCTGACCTTATTATTTACATTAGGGATTGGGACTGATTATCTTGGCGGGCGTGTTACCATTTTTGGGGACAATCAGAATGGGATTGGACTGAAGGTGTCAGCGGCATTGATAGTTATATTGGTCACAATTGTGCAGAACAGACTGGAATTGGGGTGGTTTCGTTTCTTATTATTGATCCCAGTTCCGTTTATGATAAGATTTATGGCTGCGACAGGTTCCCGTGTATCGGTTATCTCCTTTGTTTTAGCTTTTACTATTGGTGTACTTTTATTAAAAACAGAATCTTTTCGAAAGAAAATATTAATGATTATCGGTGGAGTAGTTATCATTATGGCAATCGCGGCGCAATTGATGCAGTCCGGAATTCTGAAAGAAAGGTTAACCAATTCTACCGAAACCGGTGATTTAGGGGGAAGAAAAGAAATTTGGGAGCGAATTATTCCATTAATTAAAGACCATCCTATTATTGGTGTAGGAAATACCGGATATGACTTTTATTGCATAAGCAATTTTGGGATTATAAAAAGTCCACACAACGTCATTCTTGAAGTGCTTTGTTACACTGGATTGATTGGATTATTATTTTATCTGGCCTTTCTATACCAGTTATTTATGAGAGGTTATCTGAATTATTTGACTCATGGATGGGTACTCCCAATATTGTTAATCTCGCCCGTAATGGGAATGATCATCAGTGGACAAATTCTTGTTGCCAAAATGGGTTGGGTTATTTTTGCCTATTTAATCAGTGGTTCGGCTATCCAGTCCAAAGATCACAGAATCATATGAGATAAACCGGTTTTATCTTGATATTTATGAAATATGAAAATTCTATGTTTTATTGATTTACTCGGATCAGGTGGAGCTCAAAGGCAGTTAGTAAACCTTGCGATTGAATTTAAAAATAAAGGTGATGATGTAAGCTTTATCGTTTACTACCCTGATAAATTTTATATATCAAAACTTGCCGAAAACAATATTGAGGTTGAGTTGATCCACGAAACAAATGCAATCATCCGAATCCTTAAAATTAGAAAATATATTCGAAATGGCTCTTTTGATGTCGTAATCTCATTTCTGGAAACGCCCAACCTTATAGCTGAAATTGCTGGTTTACCCGTAAAAAAATGGAGATTATTGGTAGGAGAACGAAGTTCAAATCCAAAAATATCAAAATCGTTTAGTTCGAAATTTCTGAGATATATGCA
The DNA here is from genome assembly GCA_963677935.2 of Prolixibacteraceae bacterium. Lineage (GTDB taxonomy): Bacteria > Bacteroidota > Bacteroidia > Bacteroidales > Prolixibacteraceae > JAAFHB01. The sequence goes on from CAXXEH010000003.1 coordinate 764,231, forward strand.
CCTTTTTGCTGATGCAATTATTGCAAATTCAGAGACAAATCTGGCAATGGTAAAACGAATTAATCCATTCCTTTCAGCGAGAAAATGTCATACAATTTACAATATGGTAGATTTAGAAATATGGAAACCATCCGATAACTATAAGGCCAGAAAAAACGGAAAGACGAATATTATTATTGTCGCGAGTCATCAGTACCTTAAAAACTCCAGAAATTTGATTGAAGCCTTAAATCTCTTATCTGCTGTCGAAAAATCATTACTGACGATCAAGTGGTTTGGAGGCCCCAGCCCGGACAATTCTTATTATGAATCAAAAGAGCTGATTTCTCAATATAATCTTAATCATATTATCGAATTTTTACCTCCCATGATAAATATTGCCGAAGAAATGGTTGTAGCTGACTGTTGTGCATTATTCAGTTTTTATGAGGGGCTTCCAAATACCATTTGCGAGGGTATGACCTTAGGTAAACCAATAATTGCCACTTCTGTCTCGGACCTGCCAAGGATTATTGATGAAGGATTGGGTGGGTATTTGTGTGAAACCGGGTCTCCTGAATCAATTGCGGGGTGTATTAGAAAGATCTTATTCACTTCGGATGAACAACTGATCGCAATGGGGAATTATAACAGGGCAAAGGCCGGTTCACTTTTTAATAAGGAAAAAATTGTAAATAGCTATTTAAGAATATTACAGAATGCGTAAGTCAATTGCATTGCTTTATATTAATTCTATAAAGGCTATGGATAGAATAATTATGCATCTGGTTCATGATTTATTTGTCCGGTGCGGCAAAAATGTCGTTTTTTATCCAACAAGATCAGAACTTTATTATAAAACTATTGAGGTTGGAGACAATGTTTATATTGGCCCCGGGGCAATGTTTCTTGCCACCAACAGCTCAATCAAAATAGGAAATAATGTATTATTCGGACCAAACGTATCAATTATAGGAGGGAATCATTCATCCCATATAATTGGAAAATTTCTTATTGATTATAAACTCTCCGATAAGCTTGCCTCAGACGATTTACCGGTTATAATATCGGAGGATGTTTGGATAGGTAATGGTGCAACGATACTGAATGGGGTCCACATTGGCAGAGGTGCAATAATTGCCGCCGGTGCTGTTGTAACTAAAAATGTCCCTCCCTATGCAATTGTTGGAGGAGTACCGGCAAAAGTGATAAAATTCAGATGGAACATCTCAGACATTATAAAACACGAAAGTTTATTGTATCATGAAAAAGAAAGAATATCTGAAAAAGACCTGATAGCTTATAGATAACCGACATGAATGAAAATGATAAATTAAAAGTTTTACTCCTATCTCCTTCTCCTCCTCCAGTTGGAGGTATTCCAACATGGACTGTTAACATTTTGGATTATTTAAAGCACCAGGATCGGGTTAATTTTTGTTATATAGATACTTCTGTAAAATACAGAGATTTACTTGAGCTTGGTTACTGGAAGCGTTTTAAGGCAGGTATCAGGGTGACTAATGATGTAGTAAGGGCTATGACAAATACAATCCGTGTTGACAAACCTGGCATTGTCCACCTGATCAGCAGCGCATCATTAGCTCTTTTTAAAGATATTCTCATCATTTATGTAGCAAAGAAGTTCAAAACACCTGTAATAATTCATTGGCATTTTGGGAGAATTTCCGAATTGGCAATTAAAAAGAATTGGGAATGGCGCATGATATCCTATGTAATTCGTAAATCCGATTATTCAATAGTTATCGATAATCCCTCCTATGAAGCTTTACTTACAAAAGGATTTAATCACCTGACAAATATTTCAAATCCGATCTCCAATGATCTGGCTGAAATAGCCAATTTACAAAAACAAGTCGAAAGACAGATTGAAAAGGGAAAAATTGTATTTGTGGGCCATGTCTATGTCAATAAAGGGATTTATGAACTGGTTGAGGCATGCGTTACATCACCACTTGTCAGGCAATTAAAATTAATCGGCCCTTTCAAGGATGAGGTTAAAACAGATTTGGAAACTTTAGCTCGGCATAGAGGAAATGGCAAATGGCTAATACTGACAGGTGCAAAACTAAAAGAGGAAGTTTTCAGTGAAATAAGCTCAGCAGAATTAATGGTACTTCCAAGTTATACGGAAGGATTCCCCAATGTGGTACTTGAGGCAATGGCCCTTGGATGTGCTATTGTTGCTACCGACGTTGGCGCTATTCCTGAAATGATTAATTTCAGAACTGCAAAGCCCTGTGGAATATGTGTCCCTCCCCGGAATGTAGTAAAATTAAAAGAAGCGATCCTTGATCTGATGGTTCATAGTGAAAAAGCTGAAGAAATGGGAAGAAGAGGAATTGAAAATGTACTGAAAAATTATACGCTGGATAAAGTCATGGAACAATATGTCAAAGTATGGGATAAGGTAAATAATAGGAGAAAATACCATGTTTAAAAATAAGACACTCTTGATTACAGGTGGAACCGGCTCATTTGGTAATGCTGTTCTGGAACGCTATTTAAAGTCCGATATCAAAGAGATTCGTATTTTTAGTCGAGACGAGAAGAAACAGGATGATATGCGGAACATTTATAAAAATGATAAGATTAAATATTACATTGGAGATGTTCGTAACCTTTCAAGTATTAGAAATGCTATGGCTGGGGTAGATTATGTATTTAATGCCGCAGCCTTAAAACAAGTACCATCGTGCGAATTCTTCCCAATGGAAGCCGTAAGGACCAATGTAATCGGAACAGACAATGTACTTAGAGCGGCTTCAGAGGCTGGTGTAAAAAAAGTGATATGTCTCTCAACCGATAAAGCGGCATATCCTGTCAATGCGATGGGGACTTCAAAGGCGATGATGGAGAAGGTGTTTGTAGCGCGTTCAAGAACTATCGATCCCGAAAAAACTGTTATTTGCGGTACCCGTTACGGCAATGTGATGTGTTCTCGCGGTAGTGTTATTCCTCTTTTTATTGAGCAAATTAAATCAGGGAACCGGCTTACCGTTACTGAACCAAGCATGACCCGTTATATCATGAGTATGGAAGAGGCAGTTGATTTAGTCCTTTTTGCATTTGAGCATGCTCAGACAGGTGATATTATGGTTCAGAAAGCACCAGCATGTACCATTGGTGATTTGGCCCAGGCAGTTTCCGAGCTGTTTGGTAATAAACTGGGCATTAATGTGATTGGCATTCGCCATGGAGAAAAGATGTTTGAGACACTACTCACCAGAGAGGAGTATGTAAAAGCGATTAATATGGGAGGATTTTTTAGGGTTCCATCTGACAATCGCGACTTAAACTATTCAAAATACTTCACTGACGGTGATCAAAGGCTTGCCACTACAGATGAATACAACTCGAATAATACAGTACAATTAAATGTAGAACAGGTAAAGCAAAAATTGCTGAAATTGGATTATGTCAAAAAAGAACTTGCTTTATGGAAATAAAGACGATGAAGATCCTTGTAACAGGAGATAAAGGGTTCATTGGACGAAATCTCGTTGCGGAACTGAGGAACCTGGAATTTACGACAATCTATAAGTATGACCTTGACAGTGAACCATGTCTGCTTGATCAGTATACTAAGGATTGTGACTTTATAATTCACCTTGCAGGTGTTAACCGGCCAAAAGATGAAGCGGAATTTATGACGGGAAATTTCGGTTTTACATCCGTTTTGCTTGAAAGTCTGAAAAAAAATAAGAACAAAGCTCCTCTGCTTATGACATCTTCAATTCAGGCTGAATATGACAATCCATATGGCAGAAGCAAAAAGGCAGGTGAGGATCTGGTCTTTAAATATGCACTGGAGACAGGAGTAAAAGTGGCAGTTTATCGCCTGCCTAACATATTTGGCAAATGGTGCAGACCCAATTACAATAACGTTGTGGCAACCTTTTGTTACAATATCGCCAACAGTCTGCCAATCAAAATGAATGATCCGGAAGCAATAGTGAAACTTGTCTATATTGATGACGTGTTAAATGAGATTATCAGGCAGTTTAAACACCTTGTTCTGCAAAATCCAACACAAAAGTATTTCACTGTCTCCCCGGTTCACAGTGTCCGGTTGGGCGATATTGTTGCTCTCATCACATCCTTTGAAGAAAGCCGCACTAATCTATTTCTCCCAAACATGGCTGATGACTTTACCAGAAAGCTATATTCCACCTACTTAAGTTATCTCCCTATCAATCATTTCAGTTATCCATTGCACATGAATGAAGATAACAGAGGGTCTTTCACAGAGATCATCAAAACTCCTAACCTCGGACAAGTGTCTGTAAATATTTCAAAGCCAGGCATTACCAAAGGCAACCATTGGCACCAGACTAAATGTGAAAAATTTCTGGTTGTCTCTGGGAATGGAATCGTTCGATTCCGTAATGTGGATAGTGTTGAGATTTTTGAATATGTTGTTTCTGGAAACAACCTTGAAGTGGTCGATATTCCGCCAGGATATACTCATAACATCGAAAACCTTGGAACTGTGGATTTGGTCACCCTCATGTGGGCGAGTGAACCGCTTGACCCAACAAGGCCGGATACCAATTTTGAAACAGTTTGATAATCGGAAACAGGGAAATAATTTAACTGCAGGCTAATCCATAGATTTATTATATCTTTATTGTTTATTTGAATAATTACAAAAAAACATGCTTCCTTCACAAAAGCTGAAAGTACTTACAGTAGTTGGAACGCGTCCGGAAATTATCCGTTTGTCATGCGTCTTACAAAAGTTAGATCAAAGTGAAGCAATTGAACATATCCTAGTGCATACTGGTCAGAATTATGATTACGAACTCAATGAACTATTCTTTGAAGATTTAGGTTTAAGAAATCCCGACTATTTTTTAAATGCCGCAAGCACTAATGCAGCCGAGACAATTGGTCATATGCTGATCAATATAGATCCCATTTTAGAAAAAGTCCAACCTGATGCATTCCTGGTATTGGGAGACACAAACAGTTGCCTTTGCGCCATATCGGCAAAAAAGCGCCATATCCCAATTTTTCATATGGAAGCAGGAAATCGTTGTTTTGACCAGCGTGTTCCTGAAGAGACCAACCGCAAAATTGTAGACCATATCAGCGATATCAACCTGACCTATTCAGACATTGCCCGTGAATATCTGATCCGTGAAGGGTTTCCCGCCGATAGAGTAATTAAGACAGGAAGTCCAATGTTCGAGGTACTGACTAACTTTATGCCCAGAATTAAAAAATCAAAAATTCTTGATAATCTTTATCTGACAACCGGTAATTATTTTGTTGTTTCGGCTCATCGTGAAGAGAATATTTCAACCGAACAAAGCTTTTATAAACTGGTTGAGATCTTAAATTCAATCGCCATCAATTTTAATCTTCCGATGATAGTGACCGCTCATCCGCGTACACGCAAAATGATAGAAAAGAAGGGGATTATTTTTCATGAAAATGTAAAACTGATAAAACCTCTCGGACTGCTCGATTATGTATTCCTGCAAATGCAGGCTAAGGTTGTCCTTTCAGATAGTGGAACTATCTCTGAAGAGTCTTCCATTTTAAACTTCAGAGCATTAAATATTCGTGAAGCGCACGAGCGTCCGGAGGCAATGGAAGAGGCATCAGTAATGATGGTTGGCTTAAATTCTGAAAGGATAATGCAGGGAATAATTCAACTGCAATACCAGAAACTTGAGAACAGAAACTTCTATCCGGCTAATGATTACAGGATTCCTAACGTCTCAGACAAGGTTGTTCGGATTATTCTATCCTATGTCGATTATGTGCGAAGAGTTGTCTGGAGCGAATAATTTCATTTCACGCTCAGATCGAATTAGTTAGGTTAAATCTATAACCGAAAATCAAATTGTCACTATCCCTCTTTGCAGGATTCCATCTGACTTTTAAAAAACAAATTATTTGCAGATGAAAATACTGATTATTACTGCAGCATTCCCCCCTGAACCTGTTGTTACGAGTCATCTGTCGCACGATATTGCAACTTTATTAGCGATCAAAAATGAGGTTACAGTACTTTGCCCTAAACCTTCAAGACCTTTCGGATCAGATTATAGCAATTACTGTTTCCAGACAGATCAAGCACTTTATAAGCGGATTCAGCTTTCATCATTTACTTCACCAGGATATAGCCTGCTGGGACGGTTTATGGAATCATTCAGCATTGGAAAACAAAGTGAAACGCATATAAGAAATAACCATTCTAACATTGATGTACTATATATCAATACCTGGCCGCTATTTGGTCAGTATTTTGCAATTCATGCAGCAAAAAAATTTAACCTGCCCGTTGCAATTCACATACAGGATATTTATCCCGAGTCTTTAATGGCAAAACTTCCATTATTTAAAAAATTGGTTTTTAAGTTTCTCCTGCCAATTGATAAATATATCCAGCAAAACGCCGCAAAAATTATTACCATTTCGTCAGGCATGAGATCGTTACTCATAAGAACCAGGGGATTGGAAGAGCAAAATGTTCATATTGTCTATAATTGGCAAAACGAAGAACGTTTTATAGAATATCACCGGAATAAAATGGTTGAATTAGAAGATCGGCTTTTTACTTTTATGTTTTTAGGAAGTTTAAACGTCACAGCGGCAGTTCATGTCTTAATAAAAGCATATATCAAGGCAAACTTAATGAATACACGGTTAGTAATCGCAGGGAATGGTCCCGAAAAGGAAAATCTAATTTATTTAGCCAAATCCCACTTAAATATGAATATTGAGTTTTGGGACGCGCCGGTACAGAAAATTCAAAAAATTCAGGATCAGGCCGATGTGCTTTTGCTTAGTTTAATAAAAGGGGCTGCCCAATATGCATTGCCGTCCAAACTGCCAGCGTATCTATTTTCAAAAAAACCCGTAATTGCTTCTGTAGATGAGTTTAGTGACACTTCAAAAATTATTATTAGTGCCAATTGCGGATGGACCGTTCCACCCGAGGATATTGAACGACTCGCCAAAGTAATGCAAAATGCAGTCCTGTTTAATCCTGAGATATTATTCGCGATGGGAAATAATGGGTTTAACTATGCATTGGAAAATCTATCCAAAAGCAGGAACTTAAGAAAGATCACTTCAATAATTGAATCATTAGGCACCACCAGATCCTAAAATCAAAAATATCTGATTTAAAGCGACAATTCATTTCTGGATTGCTGTAGAACCAAATAATTCTGAAGAATAAATGAATTATAAAATAGTGCAGAGAAATGAGTACCACGACCTGGCTGAAATCCACCTGGATTCGTTTAAAGGATTCTTCCTGGCAACCCTGGGAAAACGTTTTCTGTTGACTTATTATAAAGCAGTACTTGGGAGCAATGAAACTATTTCAGTATGCGCCGTTGATGACGAAGGAAAGTTTCTTGGCTTTGGAACAGGATGTGTCCAATCAAAGGGCTACCACAAAAGATTGATCCTGCAAAATCCTTTTTCTTTTTTAGTGCAGGGGTTGATTATTTTATTCACGAATCCAAAGGCTTTGAAAAGATTGGGTAAAAACTTAGATAAAATTTCTTCAGATAAAGATGATGGAAATTATGCAGAATTAATTTCAATTTGTGTTTCCCACCTTTCTAAAGGAACAGGCATTGGCCGGTCCCTACTAAAAGAATTCGAAGAAGAGGTCAAAAGAAGGAAATGCAAAAAAATCACACTGACGACTGATTATTTTAATAATAAAGAGGTTATGGCCTTTTATCTACGTTCTGGATATAAAGTGTTATATGAGTTTACTGCTAATCCCAATCGGCGAATGTATAAACTGATTAAAGATCTGCAGATGTAAGTTGAACCTCCGAAATAAACCTAATTATTGTATCCACGTGGACGTCAATGCAACCATATTCATATTTTAAACTGACAAAATCCATACTAAATTAATTACCAAAGTGATATGAGACATCAAATCCGTGAATTTATTGGTAAAACAACTTACAGCGACCCCTGTAAAATCAGTGACAACATGCTGCTTTTTGATGAGGGAATCTTTGATTCAATGGGGCTGCTTAACCTGATCACTTTTCTGGAGACAGATTTTAACATTAAAGTCGCTGATTCAGAATTGGATGCTTCCAATTTCGGGTCAATCGATGCCATAACATCTTTTCTCGAAAGAAAATTAAACATTCATAATTGATAAGTTCGGATGTGCGGAATTGCCGGATTTTTGACTTCCAGATTTTCTCTTCCCAAAGATGATGGCGTATCGATTCTGATCCGGATGTTGACCCGGATTCATCATCGCGGACCCGATGATTGTGGAATGTACCTGGAACCAGGAATCGGAATAGGCAATGTCCGCTTGAGCATAATTGATCTGTCAGGGGGTAATCAGCCGATTTCCAACGAAGATGGAACATTACGGATTGTTTATAATGGCGAAATATTCAATTATATTGAGTTAAAGTCTGAGCTGATTAAAAAAGGACATCGGTTCAAAACTCAAAGTGATACGGAGGTAGTCCTGCACATGTATGAGGAGTATGGTTCAAAATCGCTTAATTTTCTGAATGGTCAGTTTGCTTTTGCCATCTGGAACAGCCGGGAGAAAGAGTGTTTCTTTGCGCGCGACCGTGTCGGGATCAGACCTTTATTCTATTCAAAAGTCAATGAAAACCTGGTTTTTGGTTCTGAGATTAAATCCATTTTTGAGTTTCCGGGAATAAAAAGATGCTTTTCGCCGGAAGCTTTAAAAGAGGTTTTTACCTTCTGGACCACCCTGACTCCCCGAACGATATTTGAAGGAGTCTATGAACTGCCTCCGGGGCATTTTGCCCGATACAAAAATGGCCAACTGACAATTAATAAATACTGGTCATTGCAATATGCCACCGCTTCAACCCGGTTTGAGGGGACTCCTGAAGATGCATTGGGCCAGTTCAGAGATTTGTTGTATGATTCGGTCAGGCTTCGTTTGCGTTCCGATGTGCCTGTCGCAGCATACCTTAGCGGAGGACTCGATTCAAGTGCAACCACTGCCTTAATCCATCGGATGGCACCCGGGCATTTGAATACTTTTTCCATCGGATTCGCGGATCCGGTTTTTGACGAGTCAAAATATCAGCAGGAGGTTTCACAATATTTTCAAACCAATCACAAAAGTTTGGTTTGCTCATCAACCGATATTGCCCAATGGTTTCCAAAAGTGGTCTGGCATTCTGAAATACCATTACTTAGAACCTCTCCTGCCCCAATGATGGGTTTGTCGAAGTTGGTTCATGAACATGGAATCAAGGTGGTCATAACCGGTGAAGGGGCCGACGAGATACTTGCCGGATATAACATATTCAAAGAGACAATTATCCGGCAGTTCTGGGCCCGGCAACCCAAATCACGAATCCGTCCGCTTTTGTTGAAAAAGCTTTATCCTTACTTGCCAAATATAAGAGAAGCTAATCCACGAATATTGAGGATGTTTTTTGGATACCAGCTCGAAGCAACTGATTCACCAGTATATTCCCACCTGTTACGATGGCAGAATACGGCTAATATGCAGAAACATTTTACTGCTGAATTAATTGAATATTTAAAGGATTATCACCCGGTTGAACAATTTGCAGAACGAATCAAACCTGAGGTCGAAGGAATCTCGACCTTGGCGAAAGCTCAGTTCATAGAAACCAATATGTTTATGTCTGGTTATCTTCTTTCATCCCAGGGCGACAGGATGGCAATGGCAAATTCGGTTGAGGGACGTTACCCGTTTCTGGATTATCGTTTAATTGAGTTTACCGCGTCATTGCCTGATGAATTTAAATTGAAGGGGATGAATGAGAAATTCCTTTTAAAGGAGATGATCAAAGATGAAATTCCTCAATCCGTGGTTAAAAGACCAAAACAAGCCTACAGGGCCCCAATTCCGGAAGCATTTATTGGTGCAAAAATTCCAGACTATGTTCATGAGATGCTCTCTTCCGAACTTCTGACAGAGTGTGGTGTTTTTAATCCTGAATCTGTACACAACCTGATCCATAAGATTAAAACAGGCAGATTCCATTCAGAAGTGGACAATATGGCATTGGTGGGAATTGTTTCAACACAACTATTATTCACACAGTTTATCAAAGAATTCGTACCAATTGATCTGAAGAAGAGCGTAAAAAGCAAGAAAGGTACCAACGTTCTGATCAGACAGTAAAAAAAAAGTCTAACACTGCAATAAAAATGGAGACAAAGACAAAATTTTCGCGGGATATCATTCAACTGAAAAATGTTGAATTAGTCACTGAAAGAATCTGTTCCAAGTTAAGGGAGGATGTCTTTCATGTACTTCGTCGTAAGGGTGGTGTGGTAGGGATTAGCGGAGGGATCGATTCGTCTGTCACTCTGGCATTAGGCGTACGGGCGCTTGGTGCTGAAAATCTTCTGGGGGTGATAATGCCGGAGAAAGATTCGGATCCCGAAAGCAAGATCCTGGCCCAAAGGCTTGCCAGTAAATTTGGTGTTAAAACAGTTGATGAAGATATTAGTCTGGCACTTGAGGGGTTAAAATGTTATGCAAGACGCAATGAGGCAGTAAAACGGGTTATTTCTGAATTTAATCCGGAAACCGATAAAATGAAAATAGGTATTTCATCAGAATTCATCGAAAAAAATCTTCCGCCAGTTTTTCATTTAACAGTAGTCTATGCCAACGGTATGGAGCATTGTAAAAGACTTCCGATCAATGAATACCTGCAGATTGTGGCTGCCTCCAACTTCAAACAACGTGTCCGGATGTCCATGCTCTATTACCATGCCGAAGCACGCCATTATGCAGTATTAGGGACTCCCAACAAACATGAAGTCGAACAGGGTTTTTTTGTAAAATATGGAGATGGAGGTGCTGATGTAATGCCTATAGGAGGTTTATATAAAACGCAGGTTTATCAGTTGGCCACCTGTCTCGGCGTACCCGAAGAGATAATCCGGAGAATTCCAACCACCGACACCTATCCTGCAACCCAAACACAGGAAGAGTTTTTCTATCAGATGCCTTTCAAGGAAATGGATCTAATCTGGTATGGCTGGGAGAATGGCTTTTCAGCACTGGAGATTTCAGAAGCATTGAGCTGCACACAGGAAATGATTAATCAAAACTTCAGGAATTTTGAACGGAAACAGAAAACCACGGAATATCTTAGAATGTCGCCAATCCGTAACTATTAATCAGACTTGGCTATATTGCATAATTACCTATATAAATAACGGGAAGTTGGAGTGAAGATGGTGGGTAATAAAATTAAGCGTTATGGAAATTGACCATATCGGGATAGTGGTTCCCTCTTTGGAGGAGGGTATCAGACAGTGGACAGATTTGTTCGGATATACCCAGGTATCCGAACCAGTTCTGAATTCGACTCAACATTTGTATATTGTATTTTTATCCAAGGCAAACTCTATTACCATAAAACTAATTACTCCGGCATCTGATGATTCCCCAATAAAAATGTTTGCCTTAAAGGGAGGAGGATTGCATCATCTATGTTTTAAATGTAATGATGTTGCAGAGGAAATTAGTTTCCTTCAGGAAAAAGGAGCCCGTCTTGTTGTTTCTCCTCAGCCCGGTGCCGCATTCAATAATCATGATATCGCATTTCTCTTTGCTTCAAACAACCTGAACCTGGAATTAATTGACACAGGGGATAAAAAGGGATGGAATTGTTAGAAAGATGAGGATACCATACAGATCAAAGACCATTATTTTAGCAAGTTCTTATTAAATTTATAGAGGTGAATATTTTTGATTTCTTATTCTGTAAAAGCTCCTGTTTGAGGAAAGATTTGATTATGGGTACTCAAGAATCAAAATCATTCAAAACCATTTTTGAAGAATCCTCAAAGCTGGCCAACTATTTAAAGAATAATTATGGACAGGACAACCGATTGTTGCTGGTTGCACCGAACAGCTCTTTTTTTATCATCGCCTATTTGGGGATCTTAAAATCAGGCAACGTTTGTATTCCATTGGATCCTGAAATCGAACCGGAGCTATATAAATTCATCAGAGAGAAGACAAGTTCAACGATATGTTTTTTTTCAAAATATATCCAGAACCGAATTAAACCTGATATATACTATATAACGGAGGATATTCTTGCAGAAATAATTCAGGGTGAAAATGATCTGGCGCCTAGCGAACCGGAATTTAACGGTGATCGTTTGGCAGAAATTATTTTCACATCAGGTTCAACTGCGTTACCCAAAGGTGTAATGTTATCTCATAATAATATTATTGCTAATACAGCATCAATTGTGCAATATCTTGGTTTAAGTGAAACAGATATCATGATGGTTGTACTGCCATTTCACTATTGTTATGGCCTTTCATTGCTTCATACCCATATTCGGGCAGGAGGATCCCTGGTGCTGAATAACCACTTTATTTTTTTGGGATCGACAATCAGTGATTTAAACAAATACCGTTGCACCGGATTTGCCGGTGTTCCCAGTCATTTCCAAATACTTTTAAGGAAATCTGAGGTGTTTAAGCGCACAGAATTTCCATCACTGAAATACGTTACCCAGGCTGGAGGAAAGCTTCATAATAGCTTTATTATGGAATTTACAGAAAACTTCCCCGAAATTCAGTTTTTCGTAATGTATGGACAAACAGAGGCAACAGCCAGACTTTCCTATCTTCCTCCTACCCTCATAAAGGAAAAACTTGGATCTCTGGGCAAAGGAATTCCTGGAGTTGAATTGAAGGTAGCTGACGCCAATGGAAATTCAGTTAGGCCTGGCGCAACCGGAGAGATTCTGGCCCGTGGTAAGAATGTGATGATGGGTTATTTTGAGGATCCCGAATGCTCTGCCGGGACAATTAAAAATGGTTGGCTCTATACAGGTGATTTGGCAACTGTTGACAACGATGGATACATTTATATGACTTCCAGAAAAAAAGAGATCCTTAAAGTAGGGGGTAAAAGGATAAGTCCCAAAGAAATTGAGGAAGTCATTGTAATGATGAACGGTGTAGTTGATTGTACAATTGAATCCTTTGAAGATGAAGTGTTTGGAGAATCAATCAAAGCAATTGTTGTGGTTAATGAAAGCGGGAAAGAGATGACTTGTGAGCAATTAAAGCAGCATTGTCGTTCTAAACTTTCAGGTTATAAAGTTCCGGCATCTTTCGAACTCAAAGAGGTTATGGTGCTAAGTTCTACAGGGAAAAAGGTAAAACAGATTTAATTCAAACAACCTGCAAGGACTTCAGAAAGAAATATCGATTACGGAAAAGCCATGAACTGACTTTAATCAGCAGGAATGAAAATAACTATCGTATGTATTTGTTATACTGATCCTCAACCCCATCGGTCCATTTTAAAAAATATTTCCGGATGAAACTAATAGTAGGGATACTTAAACTGGTGTATGAAACGATACTGGTAACAGGACCTGCAAAACCGAAGTTGGATTATTTGCGAAAGCAGGGAATCAGGATAGGGGAGAATTGCGATATCAATACCATGAAGTTCTCGACAGAACCCTATTTAATTGAAATCGGGAATCAGGTTACAATCGCGAGCGGTACGCAATTCATTACACATGATGGATCAATAGTCTGCTTTCAGGACGAGTTACAAGGTGAAATATTTGGCAAAATTAAAATAGGCAATAATGTTTTTATTGGCTCAGATTGTCTTATCATGCTTAATACAACCATTGGTGATAATTCAATCATTGGAGCGGGGAGTGTTGTCCGGGGAAATTTTCCTGAAAATTCTGTGATCATCGGGAACCCAGCCAAAGCTATTTTGAACTTCAACATCCAAAGAATGCTCTTTCGTCATAATCCGGGTTTTGTCGTGGCCCAAAAACGTTCTAAAGCAGAGAAAGAAAAACACGTAAAAAAGCAATTGGGTATTGAATAATTATGACAATACTTAACAATAAAAAATACGGCATGAATAATTATAGAATTATCTTTCTCCATCATAGTACCGGTAAAATAATTTCAAACGGAGGGCAATTAAGGATTAGAATTCTATCTAAGCTATTGAGGCAAAAATCATTTATCTCAAATTGGTTCCATGATTACAATAAGTTGAATAAAACCAACTATCAAATTGAAGAATCCTATTTTCCTAAGAGCAAAATCTATGGTTGGAAAAACTATCCTTACGATTACTATAATATCTGGATTAAACATGCAGGTATTCAGCGCTATAAGAACGAGCCGACCCTGGAGATTCTGACCAGGAAATACGACCTGATCATATTCAAGCATTGTTTTCCGGTCAGCAACATTTTGGCGGATATAAACAAGCCTGATATTGAGTCATCTGAAAAAAGGATGGAGAATTACCAACTCCAGTACATTGCATTAAAACAAAAATTAAATGAATTTCCAAACACAAAATTTCTGATCTGGACAGGACCTGCATTGGTAGAATCACAAACGACTAAAGATCAAGCCCTAAGATCTCAGGAATTTTTTAATTGGGTCAGAAATGAATGGAATACCCCAAATGATAATATCTACCTATGGGATTTCTATCAATTAGAAACCGAAGGCACCCTCTATCTTAAGCCGGAATTTTCCGTTAGTCCGGATAATTCTCATCCGAATAACTCCTTTGCTAAAAGGGTTTCTCCATTATTTTGCCGGCGGATTGTGGAGGTAATTGAACAGAATAAATGATCACAATAATCTTAATAGTTCCCTTTTTTAAGGTTCTATCCTAATTCCTACGCTTTTACATTCACTTAATCTATTGAATTTATATTACTTATCTAAGATCTTATGAAAAAAATTATCTTATTCGGATTTGTATTACTGGTTGCCCTGAATCTTATTTCTTGCAGATCGACAAGAAACATGAAGTTTTTTAAAGATGCCGTGAATGAAGTTCAACCTGTTGCCATGCAACGGGCACCTGAATACCTGATTCGAGCCGATGACAACCTGTATGTTGATGTCCAATCGATGAATCAGGAGGTAAATCAGCTTTTTAGCCCGTCAAAATCAATAAGTAACAGCGGAGGTACCTCTTCAGATTTCGGTCAGGTATCAAGTCAGTACCTGAACGGATATCGGGTGGATCAAAAGGGATTGATCCTCTTACCGGTTATCGGAGAAGTGAAAGTATCAGGAATGTCCGAAGAGGCCGCCAAAGTTTCTGTTCAGAAGAAAGTCGATGAGTATTTCAAGGGCGCTACTGTTAAGGTAAAGATTCTGACCTATAAGGTTACCGTTTTGGGTGAAGTAAGAAATCCGGGCGTCTACTACAATTATGATAAAAGCATTACTATCATGGAGGCACTGGGATTAGCTAACGGCACTACTGATTATGCCAGTATAAAAAAAGTGATGGTATTACGAAATACACCTTCCGGCACAAAGAGTTATCGTTTGGATTTAAGGTCGAGTAAAACATTGACCTCTGAAGCATTCTATCTGCTTCCCAACGATGTGATGTATGTTGAACCCGATAAGTATAAAAATAACTCCTTGAACACCTCGGTATTTTCCGTTACTCTGGCGGCAATTACCACAGCAGTACTTATTCTAAGTTATATCAATAAATGAAAAATCTAATCCTTATCCAATGAAAGTAGAAACTGACAATTCCGCATACTATCCGGAAACACATAGCACAATCGATTTTAGAAAATTCTTTAATCAAATAACCCGAACCTGGTACTGGTTTGTCATTTCCGTTATTGCAGGACTCCTGGCTGCAGGGTCGTATAACCACTTTATCCCTCCTGAATACAGCATTCATTCTTCACTGATTGTCAATGAATATGAGAGCGGAATTAAACGATTAAGTTTGTCACAAGGATCTGGAATTGATCGGAATATTGATGTACTTAGTCAGGATCATGCGGGCCGGCTCAAATCACACTTGTTAAATGTTAAGACGCTGCAGAGCCTCGGTTGGAAAATTTCCTGGTATAAAAAAACACCCTTTTATAATGAAGACCTATATAAACATGAGCCTTACACCCTGATTCTACTCTCCGGTAAAATAAACCTTAAAAATGTTCCTGTTCAGATCACATCAATTTCTGAGAATGAATATCAAATTGATGTAGAATCTAAAACTGGAAATCAGACTTTCCCCGTCAAATTTTCGCAAAGGGGAAAATTTGGAGAACCCTTTGAAAACAGCTACTTTGGATTTATACTCGATAAGGTGAATGGGCAATTCATACCGGGAAATGAAATTCATTTCATAATCCACAATTTGGATAATCTCGCATCTACTTATCAAAAGAAATTAAAAGTTATTTCCAATGAGAAGAAACCAGATATGATGGAATTGTTCTTGTCAGAGAATAATCCGGATCGAGGGGTTGATTTTCTGAACCGATTGGAGCAGACTTATATTGATTTTGGACTAGCAGAGAAAAACAGTGTGGCAGAAAATACGATCAAATTTATTGACAATCAATTGGAAAGTGTTACTGCAACCCTATCCAATTCAGAAAACAGGTTTACCAATTTTCGAACTCAAAATAAGTCTGTAGACATAAATCAGGAAAGTGGTTTGGCAATGCACAAACAGGAAATATTGGAATCTGAAAAAGCGGCTCTGGAAAGCCGACTGGAATATTTGCGCAATCTTCGAAATGACATGAATAATTCAAGACAGATGAAGAATGCAGTGGTGCCATCAGTATTTGGGATTACCGATCAAACTTTAAATAATTTAGTTACTAAACTGAGTGACCTTTACAGCAGGCGTGAAGTGCTTTCATTTTCAGTTCAGGAGAAGGCTCCTTCTTTAATTCTATTAGACAAGGAATTACAATTGACCCAGAATTTATTGACCCAGACAATTAATGCCCTTCTCACGGCAACAGAAACAGATATGAAGAACGTTATCAGGAGAACAGGTGAATTCAGTTCTCAGTTATCTCTTTTGCCAAAAACAGAACAGCAATTAAGTTCACTTAAAAGGAGTTTTGATCTGAATAATGAATTGTACACCTATCTTTTGAAAATGCGTGCAGAAAGTGCCATTACTTATGCTTCAAACCAACCGGATGTAAAGGTATTGGATTCGGCACGGATTGAAACGGTAATCAGAACAAGACCGATGACAAGAATAAACTATTTGATAGGGATTTTTTTGGGGCTACTCTTACCCTTAAGTATTATTTCATTCAAAAACCTTATTAACAGTTCAATACAATCCTACGAAGAGATTGGGCGAATGACCAAGTTACCGATCGCCGGGATGATTATTCATAACAAAAGCCAAAAATATATGGCTGTCATTGATAATCCGCGGTCTAATGTCACTGAATCATTCCGTCTGTTGAGGACTAACCTGAAATATATACTTAGTGGAGATGATAAGAAAGTTATTGCTGTGCAATCAACTATTTCCGGAGAAGGTAAATCTTTCGTTTCAATGAATCTGGCCTCCATCCTGGCATTGAACAACCTCAAAGTATTACTTGTTGGTGTGGATATGCATATGTCGACCTTGCATAAAGTCCTGGAATCCGAGAATAAAAAAGGGCTTAGCACTTATCTGAGCAACCAGGATCAGTTCGAGGATATCATTGAATCGACCCCTATCAGCAACCTTAAATTTGTATCATCCGGTCCGGCTCCTGTAAATCCGGCGGAACTGCTTGATAATGGAAATTTTAAACGTTTTATAGAGGAAGCAAAATCTAGATTTGATTATATTATACTGGACAGTCCACCTGTTTCATTGGTAACAGACGGGATTCTTACCGGTCGCCTTGCGGATGTGAATCTGTTTGTGATCCGTTTCGGTTACAGCAGTAATGAGCAGCTCAAATTTATTAACGAACATGAGACCAAGAAAACGGTACCTAATATTGTCCTGGTATTAAATGATGCTGTTAGAGACAATTTCGGCTATGGAAGCTACTACCGTCGCAGGAATAAAGGTTATTATGTAAATTGAAATTGAATTTGATGGTAGTATTCCTATAAAATTTACATAATATGTTTAAGAGGATTTTCGATCTTATATGTTCTGCCATATCACTGTTATTATTAATGCCTGTTGCAATTCTTATTGCATTTATCATCTATTTTGAGGACGGTGGCTCAGTGTTTTTCAAACAGAGAAGAATTGGAATAGATCACCAGCCATTCATTCTTTACAAGTTCAGATCTATGAAATATAACAATAATTCATTTGCCGGGAGTTTTGAAGTGGGAGATCATTCGCGTATTACCCGGATTGGAAAAATTCTTAGAAAAACAAAACTCGATGAAATTCCCCAGTTATTCAATGTTCTTAAGGGGAATATGTCTTTGGTCGGACCTCGTCCAGAAGTTGAAAAATGGGTTGCTGAATATCCCCAGCAATGGGCTTTTATTCTGACAATCAAACCAGGAATCACTGATAATGCATCAATTCTATTTTGTAATGAAGAGGAGATTCTTGCCAAAGCAGCAAATCCGGAAGATTATTACAAAGAAATTATTCTTCCACAAAAATTAAATATCTACTGTGAATATGTGAAAGATCATTCATTTATAGGTGATATCCGAATTATTTTCAAAACTCTCATCTCCATTCTGGCTAAATATAAACAATGAATATACCATTCTCAAAAATATCACTGGCAGGTAACGAATCTGAATATATCAATGAAGTTTTAAAAAGTGGATGGCTGACAACTGCTGGAATGGCCTTGAAATTCGAAAAATTGTTTGCTGAATTTGTTGGTGCAAAATTTGCCTGTGCAGTTAATTCATGTACAGCTGCCCTCCATTTGGCAGTCGAAGCTATTGGAATTGGGCCGGGAGATAAAGTACTGGTGCCAACCCTTACTTTTACTGCATCTGCCGAAGTGATCCGGTATTTGGGAGCTGATCCTGTCCTTCTTGATGTCGAATACGGCACAGGTCTGGTTTCGCCGGATATCCTAAGGAAAGCGATAGCAGAGAATCCATCTGTCAAGGCACTAATCTTAGTCCATTATGCCGGACAGGCTGCCAAGATGAGGCTTCCCGGAAGTGAAGGGATCATTGATTTGTGTCATAAGCATCACTTGAAAATAATAGAAGATGCCGCTCATGCTTTTCCAACAAAGTTTGAAAACCAGTTTATCGGATCTTTTGGAGATATCACTTGTTTTAGCTTTTATGCAAACAAAACAATTACGACCGGAGAAGGGGGGATGTTTGTTACAAATAATGAAGCTTTTTATCAAAGAGCAAAAATAATGCGCCTGCATGGCATTAACCGTGATGTTTGGGATCGGTTTACTTCAGCCCTTCCATCCTGGGAATACGATGTCATTGAGCCAGGATTTAAGTACAATATGCCAGATCTTAATGCTGCGATTGGGGTGGCCCAATTAGAATATGCTGAACAACTTAGAAAAGAAAGACAACGTTGTGCCCAATTTTATTACCGGGAATTGGGTGAGTTAACCAATATAGATCTACCAATTTGTTTCGGTCCCATGGAACACCATTCATGGCATATTTTCCCTATCATAATTCTTCCGGAAGCTCCAATGTCGCGAGATAAATTTATCGAAATGATGACTGAGAAAGGAATTGGAGTGTCAGTTCATTATAAACCAATTCACCGTATGACATATTATAAGAAGACTTATAACCTTGATCCGCAGAATTACCCCAATGCGGAAAGGATATGGCAAGGTACTGTCTCCTTACCTATCTATCCGGACCTTTCAGAAGCGGGACTTGAATATGTTTGTCAGACTGTAAAATCGCTTCTCAATACCAATGCCAGCAAACTCATCTTTAAGGGAAAGGATTCTGTGCGCATCATTGCCCAATGATGCGTTACAATACCATCATTGAGAGTAGTTGAATCATCAAAATTAAACTGTCATGAAAAGATTTTTAAAAGATCTACTTCACCATTATTTTTTGCCTAGGTGGATCGTTTTAGCATACGATTTATCCATAATTGGAGTAGTATGTATTTTTTCCTCTTTCCTGATCGAAAATTTCGCAGTTGAAAATATTGAACTTAAGGCCACATTCCAACAAGCTGCAGTAAATGTACTGATCTTGTTCGTGGTTTATCTGTTTATTAAACCACACCATAATATCATCAGGCATACCACTTTAAAAGGCTTTTCGTCAATAATATCAGCAAATATTATTGGTTCGGTTGTGTTATTGGGGATTTCATTTATTTTAAGAAATGAACTATTGGCAACTGATTATCTCCTTCCCTACCCGGTGATTATTATTAATTTCTTTGTTACTGTCTTTATTCTGTTCAGCTCAAGGTTATTAATCAAATCTGTTTATCATTCTCTGTTTCAAAGATCTGAATCAGGTCAAAATGCCATGATATTTGGAGTAGGCAGAATGGGAATGGTCGCTCACAATGTTCTTGAGCGTGAAAGTCTATTCAGCTATCATGTAGTTGGTTTCATTGATGACAATTCAAATTTACGTGGGAAAAGAATTAATGGAATCCGTGTGTATACTGCATACGAGGCAATCGATCATGTTTTAACAAAGAAAAAGGTTAAGGAGATAATTATGGCGGTTGGTTCGTGGGAAATAACCCTCGAACGAAAACAGAAATTCGTCACTGCCTGCCTGGAGAAAGGGCTGAAAATCAAGGAGATTATTGATGTCAATTCCTGGATTAAAGGATCATTGGAGAAGGTTAAAATTCAAAATATTAGGATTGAAGACCTTCTTGGACGAGAACCCATTTCAATTGACATCCACAAAATTTCGACTGAGTTAAATGGAAAACGGATATTGGTTACCGGAGCTGCAGGATCAATCGGATCAGAAATTGTAAGAAAATTATTACTTTTTAACCCCGGAAAAGTAATCATGGTAGATCAGGCAGAATCTGCACTTTATGATCTTCACAATGAACTTTTGGCAAGTTTTGGGAACATAAATGTTGAAATTATTGTTGGAAATGTATCAGACCAACACCGTATGCGGAGAATTTTTGAATATCATCGTCCCGAAATTATTTTTCATGCCTCAGCTTACAAACACGTGCCTTTAATGGAAGAGCAGCCTTATGAGGCTGTCAAAACAAATATCGGTGGCACAAAGGTCATAGCTGACCTGGCTGTTTTGTATGATGTAAAAAAATTTGTAATGATATCAACAGACAAAGCAGTTAATCCTACCAATGTAATGGGAGCTTCAAAACGAATCTGCGAAATATATATTCAATCGTTGTCGCAAATGAATGGAGTGAAAACACAGTTCGTTACCACCCGCTTTGGGAATGTCCTTGGCTCAAACGGTTCCGTTGTCCCACTTTTTAAAAGTCAGATTGAAAAAGGTGGCCCGGTTACCATCACGCATAAAGAAATAACCCGCTATTTTATGACAATTCCTGAAGCATGCCAACTAGTACTTGAAGCAGGATTTATGGGACACGGAAATGAGATTTATGTTTTCGACATGGGTTCGCCAATAAAAATATACGACCTCGCCAAAAAGATGATCTATCTTTCGGGTCTTATCCCCCACCGGGATATAAAAATTATTGAAACAGGTCTACGTCCCGGTGAAAAACTTTACGAGGAGTTGCTCTCTTCGAAAGAAAATTCCAAACCAACCAATAACCAAAAGATCACTATTGCAAAAGTGAGGCAATATGATCATTACATGGTAAATGCCAAAATCACTGAGATGCTTAAAAACCTTGGCATCGAATCGGATGATCTGATTGTGGCAAGGATGAAGGACCTTGTAGAAGAATATGTTTCTCAAAATTCAAAATTTGAAAAGCTTGACTGCAGAGATGCAGAACCTGCCGATATTAAAGTAAGGTTGTAAGATTCGAAATCAGGATTTAACAATTTACAAAAATGGCAGAGACCGAGGACTTTCTGCCTTTGGTCCAAAACTGTGTTAACCAAATTCTGCAATCATCAAATATCAATGGTTGAGTTTTGATTCATATCTCTGTTTCAGAATCTAAAAGAACGATTGTTAGATGTTTAGCAAAATGCAGGATCAAAATACATTATTATATTTTAACCATTGCTTAATTATTGAAAAAACAACCTCACAAATTATTTATTATGAAAAATCGAAAATGCCTTCAGTGTTATGAGCAGTTAGTGGGCCGCGCAGACCAGAAATTTTGTAGTGATGAGTGTAGGAATGTCTACAATAATAACAAATTTAACAATGAATCGAATAAAGTGATTAATTCAGTCAACAGGATACTTAAGAAAAACTATTCTATCCTGTCTTCATTTCTTGCAGAAGGCAAAGTGACGACATCAAAGATTGATTTACAGAAGAAAGGGTATCAGTTTGATTTTTTCACCAGCGTAGGCACCACTCGTTCAGGCCGGGTCAACTATTTTTGTTACAATCAGGGTTTCAGAGAAAATGAACATGATAAAATTACACTGTTGAGACTGCCACCAAATACATTTATGCCGGAAATTATTCGTTGAAAAGCACTTGCTATTCCTGGTTCTCAGTTAATTCAATGAAATGTTTGACCTTGCAAACTCGGACAGCTTAGTATTAAATTATTTAAAAATTTATTGTGACCCCAATTCCGATGTAATAAAAACATCCAACTATCATCCAATTGCTCAGACTTTACCATTGAACCTTCAAACTCGGTAGCTTTTACACCTCATCGGGACCCATCTTGTGAACTCCTTTTCTTTACAAATCATTGGTTATTCATGTGGGCTGTACATAATGCTCTTGAGAACGGTCTATATCGATATAACCATCAGCCGTCTGTACCCATTTCAAAATAATATATTTTTTTTTCTTTTGATGAAAAGCAAAAAAAACCTGTTAGGTGCTATATATAGCGATTCGAGTTAGTCTTGCAAAACTTTGCAGCCTCCATTATGCGATATTTGTAATATTACAGTCGGTGTTTGATACCACAATCAAAAAAGAGGAAAATCCATTTGAGACTTTCCGTTTTGCAGTAAATCTTGCTGTCTTCATAAATGAATTTCATGCTGCAAGGTACAGGGAACCATACACACTGGTAACATTTTCAGGACCCATTAAAATTAGCATTTAAAGGCAGGAATAAATACGGCTAAACTTTTTGCAACCACCATTCCGCGAAGGATTACCAAAATTTCATGAACAGACCAGCGTAGTTACATTTTGGAAAATTAATTTGTCATTTCACATAAAAGTTTAAAATGAGAATGAATCCAAATCTTTCTGAAAGTGCAATCCGGGATGTAAAACTTGTGATGGCTGCACGTTCTGGCGACGAACGGGCATTTAGTCAGCTTATGGGACATTACATGAATGTCATTTACTCTAAGCTTTTAGAAATCGTAAATTATAGGCTTGATGCAGAAGAACTCACGATTGAAGCTTTCGGGAAAGCATTTATCAATATTCATCAGTACGAACCTCAGTTTGCATTTAGTACCTGGTTATTTAGGATCGCTCACAATACAGCCATTGATCATTTGCGTAAAAGAAAGGCGGTTGACATATATCTTAAGTTCCCATTCATGGATGATGACTATCCGGATTTTGAATTCGCCAACAATGTTCCTTCATCTGTAGATAATCCAGAAGAAGAACTTATAAAGAGGGAAAAGGCTAAATTACTGCGAAAGGTCTTATCATCACTAAAACCACGATACAGGGTAATAGTGGAAATGCGCTATTTAGAAGAGTATTCCTATTCCGAAATTTCGTCAGAGCTGAATCTTCCTATTGGAACAATAAAAGCTCAATTATACCGGTCACGTAAAATACTTTTTGAGCATCTTAAAAACAGTAGAATAAATTGGTCCTAGATTGTAAATCCTAACGATATGTTTATAATTAAGAAGTATTTTCCCAATTTGTCACGTGAACAAATTTGTCGTTACAAAAAAATATTTTCTCTCTATCAAAACTGGAACAACACCATTCGTCTTATCCCGCGGAAAGAAATTGATTCACTTTATGAGGAGCATGTTCTACACTCATTGGCAATAGCGAAAATTATTAGCTTCTGTCCTGGAACCAGAATACTTGATGTTGGAACAGGTGGTGGATTCCCCGGAATTCCGTTGGCAATATTATTCCCTAACTGCCACTTTGTGTTAATCGATTCGAAGCAGAAACGAATAGATGTAGTTCAATCTATAATTAAATCACTTGAAATTAAAAATGTTACTGCTATTCGGGTCAAGATCGAGGATGTTTTTGATGAGTTTGATTTTGTAACGGCAAGAGCCGTTGCTGCCTTTCCAGTATTTGTGAGTATGGTGAAGAAGAACATCTCTTGTAAGTGCAGAAACATGCGTCCGAACGGAATTATCTATTTGAAAGGTGGTAGTTTTGAGGATGAATTAGTCGATTTTATTAAAAAGATTGAAGTCTATGAAATCACAAGATTTTTCCCTGAACCTTATTTTCAAACCAAAAAGATAATTTACCTTCCGGTGGAAAACTAGTATAGGAGCG
Source organism: Prolixibacteraceae bacterium (assembly GCA_963677935.2). GTDB lineage: Bacteria > Bacteroidota > Bacteroidia > Bacteroidales > Prolixibacteraceae > JAAFHB01. The sequence goes on from CAXXEH010000003.1 coordinate 788,598, forward strand.
TATTGCCGTAAATAAATGATTGTCTTTAAATTCACAATGCTTAATGAAAGAATTTAATACTATAGATATTCATAAGAGAAAATGTAGGTTGGTTTTAATATGCCTTTGATCTTTGCTTTTACTATTTTTTTTTGATGATCAAAAAACATATTAAAATATATGTTTAAAATATGAGATTATGTCAATCAAAATCCGAAATGTTTAATATTCCCGATTCTAAGTACTACCAAATCTGCTTTCTTATTTGAAATTCAGAAAGCGTTTTATGGCTCTGTGGATGAATTAAGACAACATGCGCGTGGTTTGTTGGTCCTCAAGCAAAGAAGCCCACAGTTGCCTTATTACAATTGTCTACGTCTTTTTTTATTCGGGTATTGCAATATTCATTGCGGTCACGAAAAGGGTCACTAGGAGAGCAGTGTTGAATATATCTGCCGGATAGCGTTTGTACGCAAGGACCTGTTTGATACAACCGCCGGTGCTCAAAACTATCTGGATACTATTTGTAATGATCTTAATGCCTCCTTTTTATTTGTCCTTTCATACAATTATCGTATATATATCTTATAGTAAAATAGATATGGTTTTTTATTCTTGATTTATTATAATTGTTAATTAACCACACATCAGTTTCTACTTAATATATAGCTATTTTCGAAGGATTTGCAGATGCTTGTTTATCTTAAAATACAGCTAAGATATTATCAATAAGTTAACGCTCACATATTAAATCTGAAATTTTTTATCTTAGATTTAATTCATTTGTTTGGATGGTATCTGTTTTTAAGTATCTTTGGCCGCACAATAACACTTAAAAGAATATTTGTTAATAATCTAGTATACAATGTCATAATTGTACTTTAGTTTTTTTTGTACTTCAGTATTTTACAAATTATTCGGAATGATTAAAAAGTGATTATTGCCAATTTAATATGATTTATCTTTAGTATAACATTATCCTAAGATGTGTTTTTTAAAATTTCAGATTTTTTCTATGACTTTGAATGTTCATTCTGTTAAAAGATAACTTTGACAAGATAGACGTAAGAATTGTAAGCTATATTCTTCCTTTTATCAAAAAAAATAATTCTTTCATTCAACATTTAAAAATTATCTATATGAAGCACCAAATAGTTTTTTGCAGCCTGCTATTTCTAATTTTCACTGTCAGATGCAATGAATCTGTCATTTTACCAGAAAATTTGGCCTCCCAAACACTCCAACTCAAATCGGCTACTCTGAGTACGAACTTTTATGTATCCAAAACAGGTAATGACAGTAATGCCGGAACAATATTGTTTCCCTTTCTTACCATCCAGAAAGGGCTTAATGCAGCTACAGCTGCCGGTGATACTGTTTTTGTAAGAGCCGGAATTTATGCTGAATATGTGACATTTAACACTTCCGGAGCTACAGGGAATCCAATTGTTTTGAAAAACTATGGCTCTGATGCTGTGACAATTGATGCTACAGGCTCACGTTATTATGGAATATATGCCCACTTAATAAATAATATTGTCGTTGACGGGTTTACTGTAATCAATTCAACCCATTACAACGTCTATATCAGTGGATGCTCAAATGTAACATTGCAAAATATAAACAGTCAGTTACCTGTTGTTACGAGCGTTATTTACAATTACCTGTTAAATCCATCATCCACGACATGGAATACAAATATCAACCTGATAAATTGTAACGCACTAAACGGGGGATATGGACTCTATATTTCGGGTGGAAATAACGGAGTTATGGTAACAGGTGGAGAGTTTAGCTATGCTTATATAGACGGGGTTAATATTGAAGGTCAAGGCAGCGATCCTTCATTATATGCCCAGAATATCGTAATTAATGGTGCTTATTCTCATCATAATGGCAGACAAGGACTCGGTACATTTGGAGTGAACTATGTCACTTTCCAGAATTGTCATTCAGCATATAATGCAGCATCAGGGATTCAGATTGAAGCGAACTCAAGTAATACGATTGTTGAGAATAATCGTTGCGAGTTCAATTGCAGAGGCGGTGGATATGCCAATTCGGGTTATGAAACAGGAATTTGGGTTTTTAATTCCAGTAATTCCATAGTCAGAAGAAATATTACGACAGGAAATCAAACAGGGCTAAGATTCGGATCCGTAACTAATTTTCAGGCTTATGACAACCTGATAATTGGCAATAATTTTCATAACCCTAGTGCCTCTCCAGACCAAAATACATCCGGAGTTGACTTTTCTGCATCGACCGGAACATTTTACAACAACACGTTAGTTGGCAATAGTGCATCGGATAGTAAATTGGGGTCAATTTATGTATATCCCGCATCGGGAAGTAATATAATCATCAAAAATAATATAGTTGTAAATGACGGATCTGATACTTCTCTGGCGGGTGATATGCACTTTGGTCAGGACGGAACTTCAACAGTAGTCAGTGATTATAATTTAGTTTACAATGCAAACAGGGCGGTTGATATACGGATTGTAACAACAAATCATACATGGAGTGATTATAAATCACTGACTGGACAGGATGCTCATTCAATAGTCGCTGATCCGTTGTTTGTCAGTACTACCAATTACCAGTTTCAAGCTGCAAGTCCCGCTATTAATGCCGGGGTGAATGTAGGATTAACATCAGACTTCCCGGGCAATCCCATTATCGGACTGCCGGATATCGGAGCTTATGAATACACTGCTTTAGTTACAGCACCATTGACAACCTATTACAATACTCAGGCTACAGCCACAGCCACCAAAAACAATTGCGGAACAGGATATATAGGTTCAACGGTATCTTATACCGTTGCAGCCGGTAAATACAACTCCACGGTCAGCCAGGCAGCTGCAAACAGTCTTGCAACTGCAGATCTGAATGCCAATACACAAAATTATACCAATGCAAACGGGACCTGTATCGTTAAACCCGTCAATGTCTATTACAATGTCCGGATGTCTGCAACGGCAACTAAAAACAGCTGTGGAACAGGATATACAGGTTCAACGGTAATCTTTACTGTTGCAGCCGGCAGATATAGTTCTACGGTCAGCCAGGCAGCTGCCAATGCCCTCGCTTCTACTTATCTTAACGCCAATAAACAGGCTTATGCCAATAAATATGGAACTTGCACCTTAACCGTAACTACCTTACGTCGATATTAATGACAAACTATTGGAATATAATAATGATGTACAAAATTCAGCATAGCCTTTTTAAATAAGAAAGACCCGGGGATGATGATTACTGGCATTTTTTACCTTTGATTTTATGAGTCAAATTTAGGCCGGTCGAATTGACCGGCTTTTTTTATGCACAAGAATCAGCAAAATAACACCATCAACAATTTAGAATCAGTATATATTATTTACATTAGTAATATATTATTTTACTTTCTATTGTTATGTGTAAATAACTTTGTATATTTGTCGGCATAAATCAAAATAATTTACTTTTATTTATTATAAATAACCAATATTGCATATTATATTCTACTAAGTATATATATTTTACATTTATCAATTATCGTTTATCTGATTTTCGTTGAAACATACCAAAATGCAACTTATATAACCCGTTTAAAGATTAAAGATTATAAACACTCTATATTTAAATGAAATGAAACTTAAAATTTTTATCAGTGGATTAGTGCTGCTCATTTTTGCAATAAATTGCAAAGAATCAGTCATCGAATCAGTTACCTTAGAACTTAAAACACCCCAACTCAAATCGGCTACTCTGAGTACGAACTTTTATGTATCCAAAACAGGTAATGACAGTAATGCCGGAACAATATTGTTTCCCTTTCTTACCATCCAGAAAGGGCTTAATGCAGCTACAGCTGCCGGTGATACTGTTTTTGTAAGAGCCGGAATTTATGCTGAATATGTGACATTTAACACTTCCGGAGCTACAGGGAATCCAATTGTTTTGAAAAACTATGGCTCTGATGCTGTGACAATTGATGCTACAGGCTCACGTTATTATGGAATATATGCCCACTTAATAAATAATATTGTCGTTGACGGGTTTACTGTAATCAATTCAACCCATTACAACGTCTATATCAGTGGATGCTCAAATGTAACATTGCAAAATATAAACAGTCAGTTACCTGTTGTTACGAGCGTTATTTACAATTACCTGTTAAATCCATCATCCACGACATGGAATACAAATATCAACCTGATAAATTGTAACGCACTAAACGGGGGATATGGACTCTATATTTCGGGTGGAAATAACGGAGTTATGGTAACAGGTGGAGAATTTAGCTATGCTTATATAGACGGGGTTAATATTGAAGGTCAAGGCAGCGATCCTTCATTATATGCCCAGAATATCGTAATTAATGGTGCTTATTCTCATCATAATGGCAGACAAGGACTCGGTACATTTGGAGTGAACTATGTCACTTTCCAGAATTGTCATTCAGCATATAATGCAGCATCAGGGATTCAGATTGAAGCGAACTCAAGTAATACGATTGTTGAGAATAATCGTTGCGAGTTCAATTGCAGAGGCGGTGGATATGCCAATTCGGGTTATGAAACAGGAATTTGGGTTTTTAATTCCAGTAATTCCATAGTCAGAAGAAATATTACGACAGGAAATCAAACAGGGCTAAGATTCGGATCCGTAACTAATTTTCAGGCTTATGACAACCTGATAATTGGCAATAATTTTCATAACCCTAGTGCCTCTCCAGACCAAAATACATCCGGAGTTGACTTTTCTGCATCGACCGGAACATTTTACAACAACACGTTAGTTGGCAATAGTGCATCGGATAGTAAATTGGGGTCAATTTATGTATATCCCGCATCGGGAAGTAATATAATCATCAAAAATAATATAGTTGTAAATGACGGATCTGATACTTCTCTGGCGGGTGATATGCACTTTGGTCAGGACGGAACTTCAACAGTAGTCAGTGATTATAATTTAGTTTACAATGCAAACAGGGCGGTTGATATACGGATTGTAACAACAAATCATACATGGAGTGATTATAAATCACTGACTGGACAGGATGCTCATTCAATAGTCGCTGATCCGTTGTTTGTCAGTACTACCAATTACCAGTTTCAAGCTGCAAGTCCCGCTATCAATGCCGGGGTGAATGTAGGATTAACATCAGACTTCCAGGGTAATCCCATTAACGGACTGCCGGATATCGGAGCTTATGAAGCTACAACCTTAAGCGCACCTGCAATAACTTCCTATTACAACACAGAGATAAGCGCAACTGCCACTAAAAACAGTTGCGGAGCAGGATACACCGGTTCAACGGTAACCTATACTGTTGCAGCCGGAAAATACAGCTCCACGGTCAGTCAGGCTGCTGCAGACATTCTTGCAGCTGCAGACCTGAATACCAATACCCAAACGTATGCCAATGCAAACGGGACCTGTACACTGATTCCGGTATATTACAATACTCAGATATCGGCATCGGCCACTAAAAACAGTTGCGAAGCAGGATACACCGGTTCAACGGTAAACTATACGGTTGCTGCCGGCAAATACAGCTCTACCATCAGCCAGGTCGCTGCAGATAATCTTGCATCTGCAGACCTCAATACCAATACCCAAACGTATGCCAATGCAAACGGGAACTGTACACTGATTCCGGTATACTACAATACTCAGATATCAGCAACGGCTACTAAAAACAGTTGCGGAGCAGGATACACCGGTTCAACGGTAAACTATACGGTTGCTGCCGGCAAATACAGCTCTACCATCAGCCAGGTCGCTGCAGATAATCTTGCGTCAACAGACCTGAATACCAATACCCAAACGTATGCCAATGCAAACGGGACCTGTACCTTGATTCCGGTATATTACAATACTCAGATATCAGCAACGGCTACTAAAAACAGTTGCGGAGCAGGATACACCGGTTCAACGGTAAACTATACGGTTGCTGCCGGCAAATACAGCTCTACCGTCAGCCAGGCAGCTGCAGATAATCTTGCGTCAACAGACCTGAATACCAATACCCAAACGTATGCCAATGCAAACGGGACCTGTACCTTGATTCCGGTATATTACAATACTCAGATATCGGCAACGGCCACTAAAAACAGTTGCGGAGCAGGATACACCGGTTCAACGGTAAACTATACGGTTTCTGCCGGTAAATACAGCTCTACTGTCAGCCAGGCAGCTGTAGATAATCTCGCATCTACAGACCTGAATACCAATACTCAATCTTATGCCAATGCGAATGGTACTTGCACGGCAATTCCGGTTTACTACAATACACAGGCCTCTGCATCTGCAACCAAAAATAATTGTGGAACTGGCTACACAGGATCAACAGTAACTTATACTGTTGCTGCCGGCAAATACAGCTCTACCGTCAGCCAGGCTGCTGCAAACACTCTAGCAACAACAGATCTGAATGCAAATACTCAAACATATGCCAATACCAACGGAACCTGTACTTTAGTTCCAGTTAAAGTTTATTATAATGTTGTAATGTCTGCAACTGCAACCAAAAATAATTGTGGAAAAGGTTTAATTGGTTCAACTGTAACCTACACTATAGCGGCAAAAACCTATAGTTCAACAGTTAGTCAGACTGCTGCAAACAACCTGGCAATTACGGCTCTGAGGGCGAATAAACAGGCTTATGCCAATGCCAATGGGACATGCACTTCATCAAAACTATTAAAGATAGGACATTAATTTCGGATGATGAATGTCTCTACTCCCGGATCTCAGTGATTATCCCGAGATCCAATCAAAAAGAAACAGGTCTTAACCGTCAAGGTTAAGACCTGTTTCTTTTTGTGCGCCGTGCATGGCAAATAACTTGACGGTGCAAGTCCGTTATGAGGGTATGTAGTTGCCAACCATTAGACTGCAAATAGATAGGGCGGAACCCGAAGTGTATGGAGGAGGGCAGACCTACATTGGGATAACTGAAAACAACTCCACTAATGCAGACCAACCGAGTTATGGACTGCTTGAGCAAATCCTGTCTCCAACCAATATGAATCTTGCCTATAAAAGGGTAATGAGTAATAAAGGGAGCGGTGGAGGAGTTGACAAAATGGAAGTCGGATTCCTAAGGGATTATCTTGTTACCCACAAGGAGGAGCTAATAAAATCCATATTGGGCGGAACTTACCGTCCGAATCCTGTACATCGGGTAGAGATACCCAAGGAAAACGGGTAGATAAGAATGCTTGGCATCCATACGGTAATCAACTGTGTCGTCCAACAGGCTATTAAACAAATCTTATCACCAATCTACGAGAAGCAGTTTTCAACAAACAGTTACGGGTTCAGCCAAAACGCAGCGCTCACCATGCATTGAACAAATGCAAAGGCCATATCGCCGAGGGCTATAAATATGCTGTTGATATGGATTTGGAGAAGTTCTTTGATACGGTCAATCAGTGCAAACTGATGGATATGAAGATGCTTCTACTTCAAGTAGATGAATGGTATTGCAGACGTTTGCAGATGGTTATCTGGAAACAATGGAAAGGGATAAAAACGGGTCAAGACAAATATCTGGGGGGAATAAATTTCAGGCATAAATATTTGAGAGTCTAAAGAGAAAAAATTTAACGGATCTAACTCCTCTAAAAGATGCTCTGAATGCTTTTATCTTTGCGTTAAATGATTCAGCGGAAGCATTCGTGCTGCGGTTATCAAAATAATTCAGGATATTTAGGTAATGTGCCTGTATTGACCTGGCTACAACATTAAAAGATTCGAAGCCGGATTTTTCTACACGGTCATACCATGCTGCCAGTTTTGTAAATGCGACTCCTTTGTCTTTTACAAAATGGTATATATGACCCAGTTGCATTGAAAGTTTGTAGGCTTGTTCCAGTGCGGGATATCTTGCAAATAATAATTCTGCTCTGTAACGTTGTGTCGGGGTCCATTTTGATTCCGCTTTAAACAAGAGGTAGCGGCTTCGGGCCAATAACTGTTTAAGTGTATCTCCGTTCTCAAGTATTTCTGGTATAAACTTTTGCTTTACCTCTTTACCTAATTCTATCTCCTTGTTTTCCTGATCAATTGCTTCCCATCTATATTTAACCCTCATCTCCTGCACGGCATCATATGCTAATTTTTGAACATGGAAACGGTCTGTTACCATTTTGGCCTGAGAGAAACTACCTCGGACTATATGTGCCATGTTTGCAGCCATATCCAGGGTTACTTCTTTTACTTTATTGCGTTTACGTATGGGTATCTTATCCAGAACCGCACGAACCTTCTCGCTTTGGGTTCCCTTAATAATGGATATGATCGCCCCCTTTTTCCCTTTGGCTTCTTTATTGGTTACAATCGTGTAAAGCTCACCTTGCGACAATGCTGTTTCATCAATACTGATGTGGTGACCCAGATTTTCTTCAAAAAGGATCCAATCCTCTGCATGGGATAATTGGTCCCAGTCATGATAATTACTCAAATGATCACGATACTGTTGTTCAAGTAGTTTGCCATTGACATGGAAATAATCCCCTACACTTTTACAGCTTACCGGCCTGGTATCGAGATATAACTTTTAAAAAAGCCGCGAATTCCTTAGTCATTCGCGTTCCTTTGGCTACAACCTCCCAGTCACGCCAGACGATGTCTCCGGTGGTTTCATTCGTCCATCGTCTACGCCTAATATTCAGAAATACCGATTTACCGCGTAAAGGAAAATCCTGTACTGTAATCGACTCAAAGAAACCCTTGGATACCAATTTGTCATCCAAATACTCAATGGGATGAGCATCATTCTCTTCTAAATAAATAGTGAGTGACTCCTTTGATTGAATAACATCCGAAATAAAGAAAAACTCAGAAATATCTGCGGGTAAAAGAAGTTTTGCAAGGTTAACTCCGTCTTGATTTGGCATCGCTTTTTTTTATGCAAATAAAGAAATCTTTCGCTAATCCCCCAACTTTTCGGGTCAAGACAAATATCTGGGGGGAATAAATTTCAGGCATAAATATTTGAGAGTCTAAAGAGAAAAAATTTAACGGATCTAACTCCTCTAAAAGATGCTCTGAATGCTTTTATCTTTGCGTTAAATGATTCAGCGGAAGCATTCGTGCTGCGGTTATCAAAATAATTCAGGATATTTAGGTAATGTGCCTGTATTGACCTGGCTACAACATTAAAAGATTCGAAGCCGGATTTTTCTACACGGTCATACCATGCTGCCAGTTTTGTAAATGCGACTCCTTTGTCTTTTACAAAATGGTATATATGACCCAGTTGCATTGAAAGTTTGTAGGCTTGTTCCAGTGCGGGATATCTTGCAAATAATAATTCTGCTCTGTAACGTTGTGTCGGGGTCCATTTTGATTCCGCTTTAAACAAGAGGTAGCGGCTTCGGGCCAATAACTGTTTAAGTGTATCTCCGTTCTCAAGTATTTCTGGTATAAACTTTTGCTTTACCTCTTTACCTAATTCTATCTCCTTGTTTTCCTGATCAATTGCTTCCCATCTATATTTAACCCTCATCTCCTGCACGGCATCATATGCTAATTTTTGAACATGGAAACGGTCTGTTACCATTTTGGCCTGAGAGAAACTACCTCGGACTATATGTGCCATGTTTGCAGCCATATCCAGGGTTACTTCTTTTACTTTATTGCGTTTACGTATGGGTATCTTATCCAGAACCGCACGAACCTTCTCGCTTTGGGTTCCCTTAATAATGGATATGATCGCCCCCTTTTTCCCTTTGGCTTCTTTATTGGTTACAATCGTGTAAAGCTCACCTTGCGACAATGCTGTTTCATCAATACTGATGTGGTGACCCAGATTTTCTTCAAAAAGGATCCAATCCTCTGCATGGGATAATTGGTCCCAGTCATGATAATTACTCAAATGATCACGATACTGTTGTTCAAGTAGTTTGCCATTGACATGGAAATAATCCCCTACACTTTTACAGCTTACCGGCCTGGTATCGAGATATAACTTTTAAAAAAGCCGCGAATTCCTTAGTCATTCGCGTTCCTTTGGCTACAACCTCCCAGTCACGCCAGACGATGTCTCCGGTGGTTTCATTCGTCCATCGTCTACGCCTAATATTCAGAAATACCGATTTACCGCGTAAAGGAAAATCCTGTACTGTAATCGACTCAAAGAAACCCTTGGATACCAATTTGTCATCCAAATACTCAATGGGATGAGCATCATTCTCTTCTAAATAAATAGTGAGTGACTCCTTTGATTGAATAACATCCGAAATAAAGAAAAACTCAGAAATATCTGCGGGTAAAAGAAGTTTTGCAAGGTTAACTCCGTCTTGATTTGGCATCGCTTTTTTTTATGCAAATAAAGAAATCTTTCGCTAATCCCCCAACTTTTCAGCTTGATCCATAAAAACCCGTTTGCGGAATCTCATTAAGCTTGGTATTGAAAAATACAAAGCTTGGGAGTATGCGAATACAAAAAAAGGTTACTGGCGAACTGTCTATAGTCCAATTTTATCAAGGTCAATCACCAATGACCGTTATCTACAAGCAGGTTACATCTTCTTCTCCTATTATTATAAACGCTTTTATACAAGATGTGAAAATTGGAGCAATTCATAGGCTAATATATCATAGGTGGATTTACCGACAGGGACAAGTGGGAGGCGCAGAATATTTTCAATTGTTCCTGCAGAATGCAAAGCAGCTTTGGCTCCAGCAGGATTCCCTTCAACAAACAGGGCATCACATATTTTTTGGAGACGGAGATGAATTTGTGCAGCATGCTTAAAATCACCTTCTAGTGCATAATGGGTAATGTCGGATATGGTCTTTGGAACAACATTTGCGGCTACTGATATTACCCCTTCTCCTCCAATGGCAATAATTGGAAGTAGTAAACTATCATCCCCTGAAATAACACTGAAACCTGCCGGTTTATCACGAAGTATTTTGGTGATTTCATTCAGATTTCCAGAAGCTTCTTTGGTGCCAACTACCTTATCAGAGGCATTGGCAAGGCGCAAAGTAGTCTCTGCACTCATGTTTACCCCTGTTCTTCCGGGAACATTGTACAGGATAACAGGAAGTGGACTGGTATTAACAATCGCCATATAATGCTGAAATATACCTTCTTGTGTAGGTTTACTGTAGTAGGGAACAACCGAGAGAATGGCATCTGCATTTGAAAGATCCATGTTTAGCATCGCATCAATGACCGATTGTGTATTGTTGCTTCCGATTCCAACTACGATTGGAATTCTGCCATTGACCCGTTTGCAAACGAAGTCTACGATCTCCTGCTTTTCAACAGCACTTAATGTAGCTGTTTCGGCAGTAGTCCCCAGAATAACCAAGAAATCAATTTGATTTTCAATTTGGTTATCTACAATCTTTGCTAATCCTTCAAAATCAATTGTCAGATTAGCTTTAAATGGGGTAATTAGTGCAACCCCGGCTCCTCGGAAACTTTTTCTCATACGTTGATTCAACCCTTTTCATTAATATTTTCGAGAAAATAGATGATTTGTTCCATCAAATACCTGCATTCAGGTTTTTCGGAAACATCAATATTTAAATCGTAAAAATTCTGTTCAACTCCTTGCCAGCCAACTTTGAATGTGGCGTTGGAATGAACCAGAACATATAGCAAAGCGATAGTTTTGGATACCGAAAGATCAATCAGAATATCGAAAGGTTCCAGAATAAATTCTGTTCCTGAACTGGTTTTTGGACGTCCAAACCATCGAACACTCCTCTTCGGTAAAAATCCGGAATGGGTAATTGTCGATAACGTCTCCATTTCGCGATTCGAACCTGTGCAGGCAAGACCAATCTGTTTTATCCCCTTTGACTGTAAAGTTTTACGGAGTGATTCATAGGCTTCAATGCTCCCTTCATCAGCCGAATTCCAAAGAATCCCTACAATTTTCGAATTTCTAAGTGTTTTAATCCTTGTATGTCTTGTTCTGAGCTGATAAGAGCGAAATAATCGCCTATCTGCATAATACTTTACAATTTTTTTAAACATATCGAGTCAAAATTACAAAATCGATGAATAGCTCTACGAGTTTTCTAAAATACTTATTAATTGCTTACTTTCAATTTGTAAGTTGTATCAGCTCATCCTCTGTTAATATTGGGATTTTCAGCTTTTGGGCTTTCTCAAGCTTAGATGGTCCAATATTTTCACCTGCAATAAGATAGCTTGTTTTTGCAGATATAGAAGCGACGTTTTTTCCTCCATGCAATTCAATAAATGCCTTTAAATCATCCCTGGAAAATTTTTCAAAGGTTCCTGAAATTATTATTGATAATCCTCTTAATTTTTCACTCTGACCCACTTTGGGGTCTGATTTGATCTCAAAGTTGAGTTGATGATTTTTCAACTTTTCAATCAATTGCTTATTTTTATCATCTGCAAACCAGTTTATAATACTTTCTGCAATCGTACCCCCAATCTCTTCGACATTGGTAAGCTCCTCAAATGAGGCATTCTCGATTGTTTCAATAGATTTCAGTTCTCGGGCTAGTCTTTTAGCAACTGTTTCTCCTACATATCTGATTCCCAGGGCAAATAGGACACGCTCAAAAGGGACATTTTTGGAAGTTATCAGGCTGTCAAGAATCCTCGTTGCTGATTTTTCACCCAACCGTTCCAAATTGATCAAATCGTCCAATTTTAATTCATACAGGTCGGCAATATTTCTGATCAGGTTATTTTGGAACAAAAGTTCTATCGTTTCAGATCCTAACCCGTCTATATTCATCGATTTACGACTTATGAAATGTTCAATTTTCCCTTTAAGCTGAGGGGGACATCCGGTATCATTTGGACAATAATGGGCAGATTCTCCTTCATGCCGGACTAATACAGAATTACACTCCGGACATCGCTCTAAAAAATTGACTGGTTCACTCATGGGATGTCGTGCGGTCAGATCAACACTAATAATTTTAGGGATGATTTCACCTCCCTTTTCAACGAATACTAAATCTCCCAGGTGCAGATCAAGGTTTTTTATTACATCTGCATTGTGAAGTGTAGCCCTTTTAACCATGGTTCCTGCAAGCAATACCGGTTCAAGATTAGCAACGGGGGTGATTGCACCAGTTCGGCCTACCTGATAACTCACGGAATTCAGTGTAGTACTGACACGCTCAGCTTTGAATTTATATGCAATGGCCCAGCGGGGAGACTTGGCCGTAAATCCTAGGTCCTGCTGTAATCGGATTGAATTGATTTTGATAACAACACCATCAGTTGCAACAGGTAATTCTTTTCTCCTCACATTCCATTCATGCAGAAATTCGAAGACCTCCTGAAGATTGCGGCATTTCCGAGTGTGCTCAGATATTTTAAATCCCCAGGAAGCGGCATGCTGAAGCAATTCGAGATGGCCGTCCTCAGGAAGATTGTTTCCTAAAACGTGATATAGATAAGCATCCAGCTTTCGCGAAGCCACATTGGCCGAGTTTTGGAGCTTTAAAGTTCCGGAAGCTGCATTTCGTGGATTGGCAAAAGGTTGTTCACCAATCTCCTCCCTTTCGCGATTTAGCATTTCAAAAACAGTAAATGGGAGTAATATTTCTCCGCGGATTTCAAATTCGGCCGGATAATCCCCCTTTAATCTGAGCGGAATACTTTTTATTGTTTTTACATTTGCGGTTACATCATCCCCTTTCTCTCCGTCACCTCTGGTTACCGCCCTGATCAATAACCCATTCTCGTAGCTTAAGCTGATTGATGTCCCGTCAAATTTAAGTTCACATACATATTCAAAATTTTCATTCGTCAGCTTTCTGATACGCTGGTCGAACTCTTGTACCTCTTCCTCCGAATAGGTATTCGACAACGAAAGCATCTGATATTTATGTGGATACTGTTGAAATTCCACATTGAGATCGCTTCCCACCCTCTGAGTTGGAGAATTGGCATCGAAAAACTCAGGGAAGGTACTCTCTAGGCCGATTAACTCACCCATCATCTGATCAAAGGTATAGTCATCAATTTCAGGATTGTTCAGTACATAGTAGTTATAATTTTGTTTATCAAGCTCTTCCCTCAGAAAATTGATCCGATTGACTGCCTCATTCTTATCCATAAACAGAAAATTTATTCCGGAATAAAAATAGGTAAATTTGTGTCAATGCATCATCATCATTATTCCGGATTCTCCTACTTTTTAGCCAATATTTTTTTATATTATCTGAATTATCCAATTCAAAATACCTATCTTTGCACAGTTTTTCGGTATTACCTGTTCCTTGCCAGGAATGGGTAATGAAAAGGGAATCCGGTGCAAAACCGGAGCTGTACCCGCAGCTGTATGCCTTAATTAAGAAACTTTTTGTACTGCAAACCACTGTCTGTTTTCTAATGGATGGGAAGGTGATCAAAAAGAAGGCGAGCCAGAATACCTGCCGAGATTCATATATTATTTTTTGCTCTCGGGGAGAATAGCAAAAATGAACTGCAATTCCATTGTTATTCATTTTCTCTATTAAACAGAAACCGACAAATTTAAATGTGATTCTTCCATTATGGAAAAAGTTTGTCCGCGCTGTATTCAATCGTTCATATGTAGGAACGATCATATTTTGGAGTGCTGGTGTCTTCAGGAACCAATTAACTCCGAATTAAGGAAATTTCTTGCGGATAATTTTTCCGGTTGTCTGTGCGCCAATTGCATTGCCCATTTACGTAAGCAGTTATTTATTATCAACAACAATTAATATTTGAAAATGAAAAGTATTAAAATCAAGGCTATTGCAACTATTTTTAGTTTAATCGTTTTTACCTCTTGTCAGAAGGAAACAGGAGATTTGGTGGAAATCAAAACAGTTGATCTCGAAAATTTGTCTACCGGTACCTCATCATTCTGGAACGGCTTAGATGGAAATGGCAAATTTGAATCGAATGGTGTGACCTTTGTGAATAATTATAATAAAAGTTATGGATCATGGGATGGATTTGTCTTTTCTCAGAAAGGTGATATTGTTACGTCTGGTTATGAAAACCAATACAGCGTATATGATCCCGCGAACGGAATCAACAAATTTGCAATCTATTATCCTCCCTTTGGATCTGATGCTTTTTCTTCATTTTCAACCGGTTCCGAATATTCGATAAAAAGCATAAGTGTTTGTAATTCAACTTATGCCGCATTAACCATCAAAAACGGTGATCCCAGTTTTGCCAAGAAGTTTGGAGGAACGACAGGAAATGACAAAGACTGGTTTAAAATGACGATTATTGGTTTCAATACAGCGGGCGATTCAGTAAAATCTGTCAATTTTTTTCTGGCGGATTACCGTTCCGACGATAATACGAAGGATTACATCATCAATAAATGGACTACGGTAGATCTCACTTCATTAGGGAAAGTTAATAAATTGACATTCAGGTTTTCATCTACCGATAATGGCGATTGGGGAATGAATACTCCAGCCTATGTTTGTCTGGATAATCTTAAATATGAGGTTATTACTCCCCGATAAAATTTAACCGGTTTAAATGACATGACTGGATCTTTATATTGTGTTTTTACGAAAATATTATTTTTAAGTAAAATCGGAACATTTTTTAGCCTTTTCCGTTACTTATAATTGTATATTACAGAATAACGTGTTTTCTTTGTGTGCTTATATTTAGATTAAATTACAGATTATGACAATTGCAAAAGATAAAATGGTTTCCGTTACTTACGAGTTGAAGTTAGACGGTAAAGATGGTGAAGTTTTTGAAAAGGCAGGTAAAGATAGTCCGCTTGTTTTCCTTTATGGATCTGGTATGATGTTGCCCGCATTTGAAATCGGCTTATCCAATAAAAATATTAACGATACATTCGAAATCTCAATTGTTGCAGCCGATGCCTATGGTGAGGTTAATGAGGAGGCGATTGTTGATCTTCCTAAACATATTTTTATGGTTGATGGTAAGATTGATGAAGAGTTGATTACTCCTGGAAACAGTGTTCCAATGATGTCAACCAGTGGACAGCGAATGGAAGGCCTTGTAGTTTCCGTAGATGAGAATACTGTTCAAATGGATTTCAATCATCCGTTGGCAGGTGAAGATCTCTTTTTTACGGGAGAGGTGTTGGAAGTACGTGATGCTACTGCTGAGGAGCTGAGTTCAATCTATAGTTCCGGATGTGGTTGTGGTAGTGGCGGTTGTGGCAGTGGAAGCTGCGGCGACGGAGAAGGCGAATTAGATGGCTGTGAAAGCGGAAGCTGTAGTGATCAAAAAGGTGGTGGTTGCGGTTGCCATTAAATCTTTTATCTGAGTATTTCAGAATTTGACAAAATTTCTTACTTTTATAAACCCGAAGTTTTCGCTTCGGGTTTATTAATTTTTAATTATGAACACATTAGGAAGGGTTTTCAGGCTGACTTCTTTTGGTGAATCTCATGGCGGAGCAATTGGAGGTGTAATAGATGGTTGCCCGGCAGGATTAACATTAGATCTCGATTTCATTCAAAATGAATTGGATCGGCGTAAACCAGGTCAGTCTCATATAACAACCCAACGTAGTGAAAATGACAGGGTTGAATTTCTTTCAGGTATCTTTGAGGGACAAACAATGGGAACTCCTATAGGTTTCATCATCAGGAATCAGGATCAACATTCATCAGATTACAACGACCTGAAAAATGTTTACCGTCCTTCGCATGCCGATTATACTTATGATCAGAAATATGGTATGCGTGATCATCGGGGTGGAGGACGATCTTCTGCACGTGAGACCATCGCAAGGGTTGTTACCGGTGCAATTGCAAAGCAACTCTTATCGGGATTAGGAATAAAAATTAATGCTTATGTATCGCAGGTGGGAGAGATATCATTGACTAAATCATATCAGGATTTGGATCTTTCATTGACGGAATCGAATATTGTCAGATGTCCCGATTCTGAAACTGCACAGCGAATGATTGAGCGAATTGAAAAGGCAGGAAGAGAGCATGATACAGTCGGCGGAGTAGTTAGTGGTGTGATTACCGGTGTTCCTTCCGGATGGGGTGAACCAGTGTTTAATAAACTTCATGCTGATCTTGGTCATGCTATGTTGGGAATTAATGCCGTAAAAGGATTTGAATATGGCTCTGGATTTGCCGGGACTGAACTCTCTGGTTCGCAACATAATGATATCTTTATCAAAACTGAAGAGCGGATTTCCACACTTACCAATCACTCTGGTGGAATTCAGGGCGGAATCTCTAATGGTCAGGATATTTACTGGCGTGTGGCATTCAAGCCAATTGCAACGCTGCTGAAAGAGCAAAAAACTATTGATAAAGAGGAGAATGAGACCACAATTAATCCAAAAGGGAGGCATGATCCCTGTGTGTTACCCAGAGCTGTCCCGATTGTAGAGGCGATGGCCGCAATAGTTTTGGCAGATCACTTTTTACTTAACCGTTTATCGAGGCTTTAAATATTTAATTTAAAGTATCCATTTTTTGAATTATCTCATCTATATTAGGATGTTGAAATATTTTTAGTTGTAATTATTAAATATTTTTGAAATGGAAACAAAGGAGATTGTATTCAAGGCAATTGAAAATGCCGGCAAACCTTTAAAAGGGGGTGAAATTGCTGAAATCACAGGAATCGATAAAAAGGAGGTCGATAAAGTGATTAAAAAGCTGGTCACTGAAGGTAAAATTAATTCGCCGCAAAGATGTTTTTATGCCCCGGTAAAATAGTCAAATAACCGCCAAATAATTTTTTATTGAGGTTCTCCAGTTTATTTCGTAAAAAATCTGTTCCACATATCCTTCGGGAGGCTGATCTTTTATCAGAAAAGGGTGACAGAATGAGACGTAATCTCAGTGTCGTGGATCTTACGGCATTGGGTGTGGCTGCTATTGTGGGTGCCGGAATATTTAGCACCATCGGTAATGCAGCCGCGAGTGGAGGACCGGCAGTATCGTTGTTATTTGTTTTTACTGCTTTTGCCTGCGGCCTATCAGCAATGTGCTATGCTGAATTTGCCTCCTCGATCCCGATCAGTGGTAGTGCATATACCTATGCTTATGCCAGTTTTGGTGAATTGGTCGCATGGATTATTGGTTGGGATTTGATCATGGAATATGCGATTGGAAATATTGCAGTTGCAATTTCCTGGTCTGGATATTTCACTGGACTTCTTGACGGCTTGGGAGTTCATATTCCAGGTTATCTGACTACAGACTATCTTACGGCTTTTAGAGGGTATACTACTGTAATTCAAGAGTTAAGTAACGGAGTACTATTTAATGACCTTAGTTTTTCACTTAAGGATGCCTACAATGCCTGGATTTCTGCTCCGATAATAGGTCATTTTCGAATCATTGCAGATGTGCCCGCTCTAGGTATTGTGGTATTAATTACGTGGATATGTTATATTGGAATTCGCGAATCTAAAGTAGCAAATAATATAATGGTCTTGCTTAAAATTGGAATATTGCTTGTAGTTATCGGAGTTGGCGCCTTCTATGTAAATCCGGATAACTGGCATCCGTTTGCCCCGGATGGAATTAAAGGGGTTTTAAAGGGTGTTTCCGGAGTATTCTTTGCTTACATCGGGTTCGATGCTATTTCCACTACTGCTGAGGAGTGTAATAATCCAAGACGCGATATTCCGGTTTCAATGTTTTTGGCTTTAATAATTACCACAATCCTTTATGTCGCAGTTAGTCTTGTTCTTACAGGAATGGTATCATCTCATGAATTGGGTGTGGCTGATCCTCTGGCCTTTGTTTTTGAAAGACTAAATCTACATCATCTCTCCGGTGTAATCGCATTAAGTGCAGTAATCGCCATGGCAAGTGTGATGCTTGTTTTTCAGCTTGGTCAGCCACGTATTTGGATGAGTATGAGCCGCGATGGCCTGCTTCCTAAAATTTTTGGAAGGATTCACCCGAAATACAGAACTCCAGCCTTTTCAACAATCGTAACCGGGATTCTCGTAGCTGTTCCTGCACTCTTTATGAACCTCACTGAGGTCACAGATCTTACAAGCATAGGTACCCTGTTCGCCTTTATCCTGGTTTCAGGAGGAATAATTGTGTTGAATCCTCTGGGAATCAGACATGTGAATGAAAAGGGGTTTAAGGTCCCTTATTTAAACAGCAGGCACTTTTTACTACCTGTATGGTTCATTGTTTTTTTAATATTCTTTGGTGCCGACATTTACAGTTATTTTACTAAGGCATTAAATTTCAATATTATAACTGAATTCACATATTCTAAGCAATTTGTCCCTTATGCTTTTTTCATCCTTGTTTCTTTGATTATCACTTTTTTTGCAGTTAGGAAAAGATGGTCCCTGATTCCAGTACTTGGACTTCTTACCAATTTATACCTTATGAGTGAATTAGGTATCACCAACTGGATGCGTTTTGGAATCTGGCTTGCGATTGGCCTTGTACTCTATTTTAGTTATGGAATACGAAAAAGCAGACTTAATCATGTGAATAGTAGCGATTAAGCTGTGTATTCGAAAATTGTATATTTGTTTTTAGTATGTAATATTATTACAACTTTTTTAAAGATACCTCAATTTGTCTATATATGAACACTCGCTTTCTTCAGATTGTTTTTGTTTTCTCATTACTTCTACTTATTAACGGTAAGGTTGATGGGCAATCCAAACGAGTTCCTGCCGGTTTGGCTAAATATAAAAATTTTCAGATTCCCGGTAAAGTGAAATTGGATAGTGGGGACCCATCCGGAACGATCGTAAATCTTATTAATCTGGATTCAAAGCAAACCGAAAAGAGTATTAATGTTCCTTCTACTGGAAAATTCGATCTTGAACTTAGCTATTTTAAGGAGTACAAAATAACTGTTACTAAAGAGGGTTATTATGATAAGGAATTACGCGTATCGACAGTAATTCCACGTAATGTATGGGAGAAGGACAGTGTATTTCCCCCTTTTTCAATTATTGTATCTCTTTATAAAAAGATAGAGGATGCAAATAAAATGAACTTCGAAGGTAAAACCATTGGGAAAATTTACTATTCACCTAATGGTAAGCTCGATAATTTTGATTCAGAAGTTTTCATTGATGATCAGGCTATTCAGGATGAAATGAATAATGCCCTTAAAAGCATTATTGATAAGAAATTTAATTTAAAAATTGCAGAAGCTTTAGAATATGAGAAAAAGCAAGACCTGGTTAATGCTTATAGGGTCTATGGAGAAGCATTAAAAATTAAACCAGGCGATAAATTTGTGATCGAAAAGCTAAAGGAGTTAGCTGCAGAATTGAAGGATCTTGAAAAAGAGGCCAAAAATAAGGCAGAATCTGATCGCCTTATTGCCTTGGGAGATGCCAATGTGGTCAGTTTAAAATATAGTGAAGCAGTTCTGAATTATAAAGGAGCTTTAAAAATTATCCCTGATAATCCAGTTGCAGAATCAAAACTGGCAGCAGCTGAAAAATTACTTGCGCAGGCCATTGAAAAGGCAAAACAGGATGCAGAATTTACCAGGTTGATTGCTGAGGGTGATGCGAATGTCAAACAGACCAAATACACAGAGGGGATTGCCAATTTCAAAGCTGCCCTTGTGATTCGACCAAAAGATCCGGTAGCTGTTTCAAAACTTGCAGAAGCCGAGAAGCATTTGGCACAGGCGATCGAGAAGGCAAAACAGGATGCAGAGTTTGCCCGGTTGCTGACCGAAGGTGATGCCAATGTGAAACAAGCAAAATATACGGAGGGGATTGCCAATTTCAAAGCAGCTCTTGTGATTCGACCAAAAGATCCGGTAGCTGTTTCGAAACTTGCTGAGGCTGAAAAGCTTCTGGCGCAGGCGATCGAGAAGGCGAAACAGGATGCAGAGTTTGCCCGGTTGCTGACCGAAGGAGATGCCAATGTCAAACAGGCAAAATATACGGAGGGGATTGCAAACTTTAAGGCAGCGCTTGTGATCCGCCCCAAAGATCAGGTTGCTGAAACGAAACTTGCGGAGGCAGAAAAGTTATTGGCCCAGGCGATTGAGAAGGCGAAGCAGGATGCTGAGTTTGCCAGGCTGATTGCCGAGGGTGATCAGAATGTGAAACAGACCAAGTATGAGGAAGGGATAACAAGTTACAAATCAGCATTAAAAATTCGTCCGGGAGATGCCACCACATTGGCGAAGATTGCGGAGGCTGAAAAATTACTTGCGCAGGCCATTGAGAAGGCGAAACAGGATGCAGAGTTTGCCAGGTTGCTGGCCGAGGGTGATGTCAATGTGAAACAGGCCAAATACACAGAGGGGATTGCCAATTTCAAGGCAGCTCTTGTGATTCGACCAAAAGATCCGGTAGCTGTTTCAAAACTTGCCGAAGCTGAGAAGCTTTTGGCACAGGCCATCGAGAAGGCAAAACAGGATGCAGAATTTGCCAGGTTGCTGGCCGAGGGTGATGCGAATGTCAAACAGGCCAAATACACAGAGGGGATTGCCAATTTCAAGGCAGCTCTTGTGATTCGACCAAAAGATCCGGTAGCTGTTTCGAAACTTGCTGAGGCTGAAAAGCTTCTGGCGCAGGCGATCGAGAAGGCGAAACAGGATGCAGAGTTTGCCAGGTTGATTGCCGAGGGTGATGCGAATGTCAAACAGGCCAAATACACGGAGGGGATTGCAAACTTTAAGGCAGCTCTTGTGATCCGCCCCAAAGATCAGGTTGCTGAAACGAAACTTACGGAGGCAGAAAAGTTATTGGCGCAGGCCATCGAAAAGGCGAAGCAAGATGCTGAGTTTGCCAGGCTGATTGCCGAGGGTGATCAGAATGTGAAGCAGACCAAGTATGAGGAAGGGATAACAAGTTACAAATCAGCATTAAAAATTCGTCCGGGAGATGCCACCACATTGGCGAAGATTGCGGAAGCTGAAAAATTACTTGCTCAGGCCATTGAAAAGGCAAAACAGGATGCAGAATTTGCCAGATTGATTGCTGAGGGTGATGCGAATGTCAAACAGACCAAATACACAGAGGGGATTGCCAATTTCAAAGCTGCCCTTGTGATTCGACCAAAAGATCCGGTAGCTGTTTCAAAACTTGCCGAAGCCGAGAAGCTTTTGGCACAGGCAATCGAGAAGGCAAAACAGGATGCAGAGTTTGCCCGGTTGCTGGCCGAGGGTGATGCCAATGTGAAACTGGCCAAATACACGGAGGGGATTGCCAATTTCAAGGCAGCTCTTGTGATTCGACCCAAAGATCCGGTAGCTGTTTCGAAACTTGCTGAGGCTGAAAAGCTTTTGGCGCAGGCGATCGAGAAGGCGAAACAGGATGCAGAGTTTGCCCGGTTGATTGCCGAAGGTGATGCCAATGTCAAACAGGCCAAATACACGGAGGGGATTGCCAATTTCAAGGCAGCTCTTATGATCCACCCCAAAGATCAGGTTGCTGAAACGAAACTTGCGGAGGCTGAGAAGCTTCTGGCGCAGGCCATCGAAAAGGCGAAGCAGGATGCTGAGTTTGCCAGGCTGATTGCCGAGGGTGATCAGAATGTGAAACAGACCAAGTATGAGGAAGGTATAACAAGTTACAAATCAGCATTAAAAATTCGTCCGGGAGATGCCACCACATTGGCGAAGATTGCGGAAGCTGAAAAATTACTTGCGCAGGCCATTGAAAAGGCAAAACAGGATGCAGAGTTTGCCAGGTTGATTGCTGAGGGTGATGCGAATGTCAAACAGACCAAATACACAGAGGGGATTGCCAATTTCAAAGCTGCCCTTGTGATTCGACCAAAAGATCCGGTAGCTGTTTCAAAACTTGCCGAAGCCGAGAAGCTTTTGGCACAGGCGATCGAGAAGGCAAAACAGGATGCAGAGTTTGCCCGGTTGCTGGCCGAGGGTGATGCCAATGTGAAACAAGCAAAATATACGGAGGGGATTGCCAGTTTCAAGGCAGCTCTTGTGATTCGACCAAAAGATCCGGTAGCTGTTTCGAAACTTGCTGAGGCTGAAAAGCTTCTGGCGCAGGCGATCGAGAAGGCGAAACAGGATGCAGAGTTTGCCCGGTTGCTGACCGAAGGTGATGCCAATGTCAAACAGGCAAAATACACGGAGGGGATTGCAAACTTCAAGGCAGCTCTTGTGATCCGCCCCAAAGATCAGGTTGCTGAAACGAAACTTGCGGAGGCAGAAAAGTTATTGGCCCAGGCCATCGAAAAGGCGAAGCAGGATGCTGAGTTTGCCAGGCTGATTGCCGAGGGTGATCAGAATGTGAAACAGACCAAGTATGAGGAAGGGATAACAAGTTACAAATCAGCATTAAAAATTCGTCCGGGAGACGCCACCACATTGGCGAAGATTGCGGAAGCTGAAAAATTACTTGCGCAGGCCATTGAAAAGGCAAAGCAGGATGCAGAGTTTGCCCGTTTGATTGCTGAGGGTGATGCGAATGTCAAACAGGCCAAATACACAGAGGGGATTGCCAATTTCAAGGCAGCTCTTGTGATTCGACCAAAAGATCCGGTAGCTGTTTCAAAACTTGCCGAAGCCGAGAAGCTTTTGGCACAGGCGATCGAGAAGGCAAAACAGGATGCAGAATTTGCCCGGTTGATTGCTGAGGGTGATGCGAATGTGAAACTGGCCAAATACACGGAGGGGATTGCCAATTTCAAGGCAGCTCTTGTGATTCGACCCAAAGATCCGGTAGCTGTTTCGAAACTTGCTGAGGCTGAAAAGCTTCTGGCGCAGGCGATCGAGAAGGCGAAACAGGATGCAGAGTTTGCCAGGTTGATTGCCGAAGGTGATGCGAATGTCAAACAGGCCAAATACACGGAGGGGATTGCCAATTTCAAGGCAGCTCTTATGATCCACCCCAAAGATCAGGTTGCTGAAACGAAACTTGCGGAGGCCGAGAAGCTTCTGGCCCAGGCCATCGAAAAGGCGAAGCAGGATGCTGAGTTTGCAAGGCTGATTGCCGAGGGTGATCAGAATGTGAAGCAGACCAAGTATGAGGAAGGGATAACAAGTTACAAATCAGCATTAAAAATTCGTCCGGGAGACGCCACCACATTGGCGAAGATTGCGGAAGCTGAAAAATTACTTGCGCAGGCCATTGAAAAGGCAAAGCAGGATGCAGAATTTGCCAGGTTGATTGCTGAGGGTGATGCGAATGTCAAACAGGCCAAATACACAGAGGGGATTGCCAATTTCAAAGCAGCCCTTGTGATTCGACCAAAAGATCCGGTAGCTGTTTCAAAACTTGCCGAAACCGAGAAGCTTTTGGCACAGGCGATCGAGAAGGCAAAACAGGATGCAGAGTTTGCCCGGTTGCTGACCGAAGGTGATGCCAATGTCAAACTGGCCAAATACACGGAGGGGATTGCCAATTTTAAGGCAGCTCTTGTGATTCGACCAAAAGATCCGGTAGCTGTTTCGAAACTTGCTGAGGCTGAAAAGCTTTTGGCACAGGCGATCGAGAAGGCGAAACAGGATGCAGAGTTTGCCCGGTTGCTGACCGAAGGAGATGCCAATGTCAAACAGGCCAAATACACGGAGGGGATTGCCAATTTCAAGGCAGCTCTTGTGATCCGCCCCAAAGATCAGGTTGCTGAAACGAAACTTGCGGAGGCAGAAAAGTTATTGGCCCAGGCCATCGAAAAGGCGAAGCAGGATGCTGAGTTTGCCAGGCTGATTGCCGAGGGTGATCAGAATGTGAAACAGACCAAGTATGAGGAAGGGATAACAAGTTACAAATCAGCATTAAAAATTCGTCCGGGAGACGCCACCACATTGGCGAAGATTGCGGAAGCTGAAAAATTACTTGCGCAGGCCATTGAAAAGGCAAAACAGGATGCAGAGTTTGCCCGTTTGATAGCTGAAGGTGATGCGAATGTCAAACAATCAAAATTTAATGAAGGGATTGCCAATTTCAAAGCAGCTCTTGTTATTCGACCAAAAGATCCGGTAGCTGTTTCAAAACTTGCCGAAGCCGAGAAGCTTTTGGCGCAGGCGATCGAGAAGGCAAAACAGGATGCAGAATTTGCCCGGTTGATTGCTGAGGGTGATGCGAATGTGAAACTGGCCAAATACACGGAGGGGATTGCCAATTTCAAGGCAGCTCTTGTGATTCGACCCAAAGATCCGGTAGCTGTTTCGAAACTTGCTGAGGCTGAAAAGCTTCTGGCGCAGGCGATCGAGAAGGCGAAACAGGATGCAGAGTTTGCCAGGTTGATTGCCGAGGGTGATGCGAATGTCAAACAGGCCAAATACACGGAGGGGATTGCCAATTTCAAGGCAGCTCTTGTGATCCGCCCCAAAGATCAGGTTGCTGAAACGAAACTTGCGGAGGCAGAAAAGTTATTGGCGCAGGCCATCGAGAAGGCGAAGCAGGATGCTGAGTTTGCCAGGCTGATTGCCGAGGGTGATCAGAATGTGAAACAGACCAAGTATGAGGAAGGGATAACAAGTTACAAATCAGCATTAAAAATTCGTCCGGGAGACGCCACCACATTGGCGAAGATTGCGGAAGCTGAAAAATTACTTGCGCAGGCCATTGAAAAGGCAAAGCAGGATGCAGAGTTTGCCCGTTTGATTGCTGAGGGTGATGCGAATGTCAAACAGGCCAAATACACGGAGGGGATTGCCAATTTCAAGGCAGCTCTTGTGATTCGACCAAAAGATCCGGTAGCTGTTTCAAAACTTGCCGAAGCCGAGAAGCTTTTGGCGCAGGCGATCGAGAAGGCAAAACAGGATGCAGAGTTTGCCAGGTTGCTGGCCGAGGGTGATGCCAATGTCAAACAAGCAAAATATGCGGAGGGGATTGCCAATTTCAAGGCAGCTCTTGTGATTCGACCCAAAGATCCGGTAGCTGTTTCGAAACTTGCTGAGGCTGAAAAGCTTCTGGCGCAGGCGATCGAGAAGGCGAAACAGGATGCAGAGTTTGCCCGGTTGCTGACCGAAGGTGATGCCAATGTCAAACAGGCCAAATACACGGAGGGGATTGCCAATTTCAAGGCAGCTCTTGTGATCCGCCCCAAAGATCAGGTTGCTGAAACGAAACTTGCGGAGGCAGAAAAGTTATTGGCGCAGGCCATCGAGAAGGCGAAGCAGGATGCTGAGTTTGCCAGGCTGATTGCCGAGGGTGATCAGAATGTGAAACAGACCAAGTATGAGGAAGGGATAACAAGTTACAAATCAGCATTAAAAATTCGTCCGGGAGACGCCACCACATTGGCGAAGATTGCGGAAGCTGAAAAATTGCTTGCCCAGGCCATTGAAAAGGCAAAACAGGATGCAGAATTTACCAGGTTGATTGCCGAGGGTGATGCGAATGTCAAACAGACCAAATACACGGAGGGGATTGCCAATTTCAAAGCAGCTCTTGTGATTCGACCAAAAGATCCGGTAGCTGTTTCAAAACTTGCCGAAGCCGAGAAGCTTTTGGCACAGGCGATCGAGAAGGCAAAACAGGATGCAGAGTTTGCCCGGTTGCTGACCGAAGGTGATGCCAATGTGAAACTGGCCAAATACACGGAGGGGATTGCCAATTTCAAGGCAGCTCTTGTGATTCGACCCAAAGATCCGGTAGCTGTTTCGAAACTTGCTGAGGCTGAAAAGCTTCTGGCGCAGGCGATCGAGAAGGCGAAACAGGATGCAGAGTTTGCCAGGCTGCTGACCGAGGGAGATGCCAATGTCAAACAGGCCAAATATACGGAGGGGATTGCAAACTTTAAGGCAGCCCTTGTGCTCCGCCCCAAAGATCAGGTTGCTGAATCGAAACTTGCGGAGGCCGAAAAGTTACTGGCCCAAACGATGGAGAAAGCGAAACAAGATGCTGAGTTTAACCGTCTGGTAGCCGAGGGTGATGCCAATGTGAAGCAGACCAAATATGCGGAAGGAATCAGCAGCTACAAATCGGCGCTGAGCATCAAACCGGGAGACACAGCTGTTTTGTCGAAGATCGCGGAAGCTGAGAAACTTTTGGCCCAGTCGATGGAAAAAGCAAAGAAAGATGCTGAGTTCAACAGGTTGGTCGCAGAAGGTGACGAGCAAGTGAAGCAGACCAAATATACAGAGGGGATCAGCAGCTACAAATCAGCACTGGCTATTAAACCGGGAGATGCAGCTGTTTTGGCGAAGATCGCTGAAGCAGAGAAACTTCTGGCTCAGTCGATGGAGAAGGCAAAGAAAGATGTAGAATTCAACAGGCTGGTTGCCGAAGGTGACGAAAATGTGAAACAGACCAAATATACAGAAGGGATTAGCAGCTACAAATCGGCGTTGAGCATCAAACCGGGAGATGCCGAAGTTCTGGCAAAAATCGCTGAAGCAGAAAAATTACTGGCCCAATCGATGGAGAAAGCGAAGAAAGATGCAGAGTTCAACAGGTTGGTGGCAGAAGGTGATGCCAATGTGAAGCAGACCAAATATACTGAAGGGATCGCCAGCTACAAATCGGCGCTAAGTATCAAACCGGGCGATGCCGGAGTTCTGGCAAAGATCGCTGAAGCCGAAAAGTTGCTTGCTCAGTCGATGGAGAAAGCGAAACAAGATGCTGAG
Source organism: Prolixibacteraceae bacterium (assembly GCA_963677935.2). Classification (GTDB taxonomy): domain Bacteria; phylum Bacteroidota; class Bacteroidia; order Bacteroidales; family Prolixibacteraceae; genus JAAFHB01. Next base: position 816,040 of record CAXXEH010000003.1, read on the forward strand.
TTTAACCGTCTGGTAGCCGAGGGTGATGCCAATGTGAAACAGACCAAATATACAGAAGGGATTAGCAGCTACAAATCGGCGTTGAGCATCAAACCGGGAGATGCCGGAGTTCTGGCAAAAATCGCTGAAGCAGAAAAATTACTGGCCCAGTCGATGGAGAAAGCGAAACAAGATGCTGAGTTTAACCGTCTGGTAGCCGAGGGTGATGCCAATGTGAAACAGACCAAATATACAGAAGGGATTAGCAGCTACAAATCGGCGTTGAGCATCAAGCCAGGTGATGCCGGAGTTCTTGCAAAGATCGCCGAAGCTGAAAAGTTGCTTGCCCAATCGATGGAAAAGGCAAAGAAAGATGCTGAGTTCAACAGGTTGGTAGCCGAGGGTGATGAGCAAGTGAAGCAGACCAAATATACGGAAGGGATCAGCAGCTACAAATCGGCGCTGAGTATCAAACCGGGAGATGCAGGGGTTCTTGCCAAAATCGCTGAAGCAGAAAAATTACTGGCTCAGTCGATGGAGAAAGCGAAGAAAGATGCCGAGTTCAACAGGTTGGTAGCTGAGGGTGATGAGCAAGTGAAGCAGACCAAATATACGGAAGGGATCGCCAGCTATAAATCGGCGTTGAGTATCAAGCCGGGGGATACAGGTGTTCTGGCAAAGATCGCCGAAGCCGAAAATTTGCTTGCTCAGTCGATGGAGAAAGCGAAGAAAGATGCCGAGTTCAACAGGCTGGTTGCTGAAGGTGATGCCAATGTGAAGCAGACCAAATATTCGGAAGGGATCGCCAGCTATAAATCGGCGTTGAGTATCAAGCCGGGCGACGCAGGAGTTCTGGCAAAGATTGCCGAAGCTGAGAAACTTCTGGCTCAGTCGATGGAGAAAGCGAAGAAAGATGCCGAGTTCAACAGGCTGGTTGCCGAGGGTGACGAGCAGGTGAAGCAGACCAAATATCCGGAAGGGATCAACAGCTACAAATCGGCGTTGAGTATCAAACCGGGGGATACAGGAGTTCTGGCAAAGATCGCCGAGGCTGAAAAATTGCTTGCCCAATCGATGGAGAAGTCGAAGAAAGATGCCGAGTTCAACAGGTTGGTAGCCGAGGGTGATGAGAATGTGAAGCAGACCAAATATACAGAAGGGATTAGCAGCTACAAATCGGCGTTGAGCATCAAACCGGGAGATGCCGGAGTTCTGGCAAAAATCGCTGAAGCAGAAAAATTACTGGCCCAATCGATGGAGAAAGCGAAGAAAGATGCAGAGTTCAACAGGTTGGTGGCAGAAGGTGATGCCAATGTGAAGCAGACCAAATATACTGAAGGGATCGCCAGCTACAAATCGGCGCTAAGTATCAAACCGGGCGATGCCGGAGTTCTGGCAAAGATCGCTGAAGCCGAAAAGTTGCTTGCCCAGTCGATGGAGAAGGCAAAGAAAGATGCTGAGTTCAACAGGCTAGTTGCCGAAGGTGACGAACAAGTGAAGCAGACCAAATATACGGAAGGGATCAGCAGCTACAAATCGGCGCTGAGTATCAAACCGGGAGATGCAGGGGTTCTTGCCAAAATCGCTGAAGCAGAAAAATTACTGGCTCAGTCGATGGAGAAAGCGAAGAAAGATGCCGAGTTCAACAGGTTGGTAGCTGAGGGTGATGAGCAAGTGAAGCAGACCAAATATACGGAAGGGATCGCCAGCTATAAATCGGCGTTGAGTATCAAGCCGGGGGATACAGGTGTTCTGGCAAAGATCGCCGAAGCCGAAAATTTGCTTGCTCAGTCGATGGAGAAAGCGAAGAAAGATGCCGAGTTCAACAGGCTGGTTGCTGAAGGTGATGCCAATGTGAAGCAGACCAAATATTCGGAAGGGATCGCCAGCTATAAATCGGCGTTGAGTATCAAGCCGGGCGACGCAGGAGTTCTGGCAAAGATTGCCGAAGCTGAGAAACTTCTGGCTCAGTCGATGGAGAAAGCGAAGAAAGATGCCGAGTTCAACAGGCTGGTTGCCGAGGGTGACGAGCAGGTGAAGCAGACCAAATATCCGGAAGGGATCAACAGCTACAAATCGGCGTTGAGTATCAAACCGGGGGATACAGGAGTTCTGGCAAAGATCGCCGAGGCTGAAAAATTGCTTGCCCAATCGATGGAGAAGTCGAAGAAAGATGCCGAGTTCAACAGGTTGGTAGCTGAGGGTGATGAGCAAGTGAAGCAGACCAAATATACGGAAGGGATCGCCAGCTATAAATCGGCGTTGAGTATCAAGCCGGGGGATACAGGTGTTCTGGCAAAGATCGCCGAAGCCGAAAATTTGCTTGCCCAATCGATGGAGAAAGCGAAGAAAGATGCCGAGTTCAACAGGCTGGTTGCTGAAGGTGATGCCAATGTGAAGCAGACCAAATATTCGGAAGGGATCGCCAGCTATAAATCGGCGTTGAGTATCAAGCCGGGCGACGCAGGAGTTCTGGCAAAGATTGCCGAAGCTGAGAAACTTCTGGCTCAGTCGATGGAGAAAGCGAAGAAAGATGCTGAGTTCAACAGGCTGGTTGCCGAGGGTGACGAGCAGGTGAAGCAGACCAAATATTCGGAAGGGATCGCCAGCTATAAATCTGCGTTGAGTATCAAGCCGGGCGATGCCGGAGTTCTGGCAAAGATCGCCGAAGCTGAAAAGTTGCTTGCCCAATCGATGGAGAAAGCGAAGAAAGATGCCGAGTTCAACAGGTTGGTAGCCGAGGGTGATGAGCAAGTGAAGCAGACCAAATATACGGAAGGGATCAGCAGCTACAAATCGGCGTTGAGTATCAAGCCGGGGGATGCCGGGGTTTTGGCAAAGATCGCCGAAGCCGAGACACTTCTGGCCCAGTCGATGGAGAAAGCGAAGAAAGATGCCGAGTTCAACAGGTTGGTTGCTGAAGGTGATGCCAATGTGAAGCAGACCAAATATACTGAAGGGATCAGCAGCTACAAATCGGCGCTGAGCATCAAGCCAGGCGATGCCGGAGTTCTGGCAAAGATTGCCGAAGCCGAAAAGTTGCTTGCCCAGTCGATGGAGAAAGCGAAGAAAGATGCCGAGTTCAACAGGTTGGTAGCCGAGGGTGATGAGCAAGTGAAGCAGACCAAATATACTGAAGGGATCAGCAGCTACAAATCGGCGCTGAGTATCAAACCGGGGGATACAGGAGTTCTGGCAAAGATCGCCGAGGCTGAAAAATTGCTTGCCCAATCGATGGAGAAGTCGAAGAAGGATGCCGAGTTCAACAGGTTGGTAGCCGAGGGTGATGCCAATGTGAAGCAGACCAAATATACTGAAGGGATCGCCAGCTATAAATCAGCATTGGCAATCAAGCCGGGCGATGCAGGGGTTCTTGCCAAAATCGCTGAAGCAGAAAAATTACTGGCTCAGTCGATGGAGAAGGCAAAGAAAGATGCTGAGTTCAACAGGTTGGTTGCCGAAGGTGATGAGCAAGTGAAGCAGACCAAATATACGGAAGGGATCGCCAGCTATAAATCAGCACTGGCAATCAAGCCGGGCGATGCCGGAGTTCTGGCAAAGATTGCCGAAGCTGAAAAGTTGCTTGCCCAATCGATGGAGAAGTCGAAGAAGGATGCCGAGTTCAACAGGTTGGTCGCAGAAGGTGACGAACAAGTGAAGCAGACCAAATATACAGAGGGGATCAGCAGCTACAAATCAGCACTGGCTATTAAACCGGGAGATGCAGCTGTTTTGGCGAAGATCGCTGAAGCAGAGAAACTTCTGGCTCAGTCGATGGAGAAGGCAAAGAAAGATGTAGAATTCAACAGGCTGGTTGCCGAAGGTGACGAAAATGTGAAGCAGACCAAATATGCGGAAGGGATCAGCAGCTACAAATCGGCGCTGGCTATTAAACCGGGAGATGCAGGAGTTCTGGCGAAAATCGCCGAAGCAGAAAAGTTGCTTGCCCAGTCGATGGAAAAGGCAAAGAAAGATGCCGAGTTCAACAGGTTGGTAGCCGAGGGTGATGAGCAAGTGAAGCAGACCAAATATACGGAAGGGATCAGTAGCTACAAATTGGCGCTGAGTATCAAACCGGGAGATGCAGGGGTTCTTGCAAAGATCGCCGAGGCTGAAAAGTTGCTTGCCCAATCGATGGAGAAGGCAAAGAAAGATGCCGAGTTCAACAGGCTGGTGGCTGAAGGTGATGACAATGTGAAACAGTCCAAATATCCGGAAGGGATCGCCAGCTATAAATCGGCGCTGAGTATCAAACCGGGCGATGCAGGGGTTCTTGCCAAAATCGCCGAAGCCGAAAAATTACTGGCCCAGTCGATGGAGAAGTCGAAGAAAGATGCTGAGTTCAACAGGTTGGTCGCAGAAGGTGACGAGCAAGTGAAGCAGACCAAATATACAGAGGGGATCAGCAGCTACAAATCAGCACTGGCTATTAAACCGGGAGATGCAGCTGTTTTGGCGAAGATCGCTGAAGCAGAAAAATTGCTGGCTCAGTCGATGGAGAAGGCGAAGAAAGATGCTGAGTTCAACAGGCTGGTTGCCGAAGGTGACGAGCAAGTGAAGCAGACCAAATATACGGAAGGGATCAGTAGCTACAAATCGGCGCTGAGTATCAAACCGGGAGATGCAGGGGTTCTTGCAAAGATCGCCGAGGCTGAAAAGTTGCTTGCCCAATCGATGGAGAAGTCGAAGAAGGATGCTGAGTTCATTCGTTTGATTGCTCAGGGTAACCAATATGTGAAGCAGATACAATATGTTGAAGGGATCAATAGCTATAAAGCTGCTCTTTCAATTCGTCCGGGAGACGCAATGACCCTGACCAAAATTGCCGAAGCGGAGAAGCTACTTTCTATCGAGCTCGAAAATGCAAAACAAAAACTCTATCTGGAAGCGATTAATCGGGGTGAATCCTATTTTGCTATTCAACAATATTCCAGCGCAATTGCTGCTTATAGTGAAGCACATAAAATCAAACCGGCAGAAATGCTTCCACCTGAAAAAATTAGGGAAATACAGGCAATTCTCGATGCACTAGCTGCGAAAGTGCAAATGCAACAGACCCCATCGAACGAAAATAAACTTAGTCCAGCGGAAAAATTACTTTTTGAAAAGACGAGATTAGGTGATGAAAATTTTAAAAAAGCACAATGGACCATTGCGCGATTTTATTATATTGAAGGTTTGAATTTGAAACAGGATGATAAATATTTACTTAGTAAGATTGAGGCCTGTGATAAGATGATTGAATCAGAAATCACTGCTGAAAAAATGCAGGAGTTTAAAGGCAAAATAGCTAATGCTGATGATCAAATGAAAGCCAGGAATTATAGTTCAGCAAGATTTTATTACCGTAGTGCGTTGGATATGATGAATTGGGATTCTTATCCGTTGCAGCAACTCAAACAGATTGATAAACTAATTACAGAGCAATTATCTCTATCAGATCAAAAGGCGTTTGAAGAAAATCTGAAGAAAGCAGATGAGGCATTTATTCATAAGGAGTATCCTGGCGCACGTTTCTATTATGAGAAAGCAAAAGAGATAAGTGAGACCGATCATATCAAGTATCGAATAAAAGAAATTGAATCGATACTTAATGGATTTGAGGCTAAAAAGACTAATGCTACTTATGAAAACTATATTAAGTTTGGTGATGAAGCCTTGAATCAGAAAAATAACCCCGTGGCCCGGTTTTATTACCTGAAAGCGAGTATTTTAAAACCGGATGAAGGTTATCCGAAAGAGAGAATAAAGAAAATTGATTCCGGTATAGTCAATCCTTAAAAAAAACAAGGAAGTCTATACTTTGTAATGTTTAATTTTTTATATATTATTAGATTGTTATGGATCAAATAACAGTTCATCTGGCTGAAGGATTTGAAGAAATCGAGGCCATTACAATTATCGATGTTTTGCGTCGTGCCGGACTAAATGTATTGACAGTTTCTGTTACCGGAAACCTGATGGTGAAAGGATCGCATCATATTGTAGTTAAAGCTGATTTGCTTTTTGATGAAGTTGATTATACCCGGGGAAAAATGATTATTCTTCCAGGTGGTATGCCAGGGGCTAAAAATTTGAGCGAACATGAAGGGCTTAAATTTCAAATAATTGAATATCATGATAATGGGAAATATCTGGCAGCAATTTGTGCAGCACCCCTTGTATTTGGCGATCTGGGAATACTGAGAGGGAAAAGAGCTGTTTGCTATCCGGGATATGAAGCACATTTAATTGGTGCTGAGATCCTGGCTCTGCCATATGTTGTGGATAATAAAGTGATCACCGGACGTGGAGTAGGGGCGGCTCTTCAATTTTCGCTTGAAATTGTTAGAATTTTGGCAGGCGAAGAAAAGGCAATACATCTCCGTAAAGCGATGCTAATTGAGTAATTTTAATACTTTAATATTTGAAAATAAATTGATTGTTCTTGGTCAGCTATCCTTGTGGAAAGTGACAGATCAGTGAAATATTTTGGAATCCTCGTCGTTATAAATCCTTTCGCACACCTTACACGAAAACAACGGCGGGGATTCCTTTTATTGAAACGGATTAACAAGGCGCTACTTTGAATTCTAAATTAAATCAGTGGATATAACAGTAATAGACAAATTATAATGTAACTCCCATTTTAAAAATTGCAATCTCCTTGAAACCTGATTTTTCGTGATTAAGCAATTCTCCGTCTGCGACTTTAATAATGTAGCATAGGAAATTTTCGAGTAATCCATCCATCGTTTCACCATTAACTAATTCACCAGCGTTAAAATCAATCCAGTTGCGTTTTTTGAGGTAAAGTGCTGTATTGGTTGATATCTTCATAGTAGGTACAAAGCTGCCAAACGGCGTACCCCTGCCGGTCGTAAATAGTACCATCTGGCATCCACTGAAACCAAGGGCTGACGTTGCCACAAGGTCGTTACCCGGAGCAGACAGAAGATTTAATCCGTTTTTATGAATTCTCTCTCCGTATTTTAATACATCGGTAATGGTTGCATTACCACATTTTTGGATACAACCTAGCGACTTCTCCTCCAAAGTTGATATGCCACCTGCCTTATTTCCTGGCGATGGATTTTCGTAAACTGGCTGATTGTGGGAAGAAAAATAGTCCTTAAAATCATTAATCAAATGGACCGTTTTTCCGAATATCTCTTGATTTTCTGCTCTTTCCATGAGGATGTTCTCCGCTCCAAACATTTCAGGAACCTCTGTCAATACAGTGGTGCCACCTGCTGCAACCAGAAAATCGGAGAATGCACCAAGCAAAGGATTTGCAGTAATTCCGGAAAAACCATCTGATCCACCGCACTTTAAACCAATGCGGAGTAACGATAACGGTACCTGAGTTCGCTTATCGTTTCGCATTACCTCATAAATTTCGCTTAGGATGGACACCCCTTCTGCAATCTCATCGGCGACGTCCTGTGCTTTCAAAAATCGGATTCGTTCCTTATCATAATCTCCAAGAGCAGACCGAAATTCTTCCATTTGAAGGTTTTCACATCCAAGACTGAGGACTAATACCCCTCCGGCATTGGGATGTTTTACCAAATTTACAAGGGCAGTTCGTGTATTAATATGATCATCACCTAATTGGGAACAACCATAATTGTGTTTAAAGACTTCAACTGCATCAATGTCCAGAGGGTTGCTTTTACTTTTGAATTGATTAATTATTTGCTGTGCCTGGCCATTGACACAACCAACTGTCGGGACAATCCATATCTCGTTACGTATACCAACCTCGCCACTTGAACGAAGATACCCGTTGAAACAACGACCAGATAAAACAGGATTGATTTTCCTGAGATTTTGGTCAAATTTATAGTCGAGTGTACCGGAAAGGTTGGTCTTTAAATTTTGCGAATGAATATGATATCCTGCTTCAATTAAACACAAAGCATGTCCTATCGGTTCACCGTATTTAATCACATTTTCCCCTTCCGGAATTTGAGATAGGGCCATCTTATGTCCAACAGGGATCTCTTCCTTAACCTCAATTTCAAGTTCTCCAAGCGTTATTTTCTCCCCTTTTTCTGCTAATTCGAGACAAACAGCAACATTGTCACGGGGATTGATTCTTATAAATTTTTCCATTTTAATGGTGTTAATTTGTCTGGTAATCCTTATTTAGTATCCTTGAGCCTCAAGACCAATCTTCATTAAAGGATTGTTTTCGCTTAGGACAGCCTTTACTGCCTTTTTCATCCCAACCTGCTCGATAAGAAATAAATAACAGGTTACTGAGATCGTCAGATTCGGAACTTTATTAAGATCACACTTCCATACTTTTTCAAGCCGGAGCACTTTTTCAACCAAAGCCTGGATAGATATTGGTCGCCCATCACATGAATTCCAGGCCTCTTTATAGAAATCGATAATCCACTGATCATCCTGCACTTTGTATGATACACCATTTGCTTCCCCTTTGAAATAGGCGATCATTGCAGCCAGGGAAAATACAATTTTTTGAGGGAGCATTCCATGGGACTCATAATAATTCAATAGCGTGGGAAGATTTCGGGTTTCCCATTTTGACATTGCATTTAAAGCGATACTCTGCCACTGATGTCTGATATACGGATTTCTAAAACGCTCAAGAATTTTATTGGCAAAAGTCTTAAGCTCTTTTTCTGTACCATCAAGCACAGGCAATACTTCGTCATAGACCATCTCTTTCATAAAATGTCCTACTTCCAGATTTTCGAATGCTTCGCGCACGGTTTCCATTCCACTAAGGAATGACACTGCATAACTACCTGTATGACATCCGTTAAGAACCTGAACTTTTTGTTCTCTAAACCGTTTCATGTCTTTAACAAATTTCACATCAAGTCCCGCCTTTTCTGCAGGAAACTCCTTTTGAACCCAATCAGGACCTTCAATTACCCAAAGATGGAAATATTCACCAACTACAACAAGGTTATCCTCATATCCCAGTTCTTTCTGAATTGCATCAATCTCGTCTTTTGGGAATCCAGGCACAATCCGATCTACCAGTGAATTACAAAAAGCACATGAATTGTTAAGCCAATTTGTAAACTCCTGCTCCAATTTCCAGTTTTCGCTATGTTTTAAGATATATTTCTTTAAGAAATCAGCATTACGGTCTATCAGCTCGCAACAGATAATAATCAGACCTTTTGATGGATCTCCATTAAATGTCTTAAATCGTTCGTAAAGTAGTGCCGTCATCTTACCAGGAAATGAATTCTGAAGATCCATTTCAAATTTTTCATTTTCGTCCCAACATATTCCCGCTTCAGTAGTATTTGAAATGATGAATCTTAAATCAGTACTTCTAATAACACTTTTATATTCATTTAATTGAGTATAGGGATTCAGACCACGTGTTATGCAGTCAACCAATGTAAACTCTTTAATTGGTTTTCCATTTTTTATCCCTTTCAGGTAGACATGATACAGACCATCCTGCGCATTAATCATATCAACCATCCCACGCTCAATAGGCTGAACCACCACCACTCCTGAATTGAAATCTGCATTTTCATTCATTTTGGTTATCATCCAGTCGGCAAATGCCCTCAGAAAATTTCCTTCGCCAAATTGCAAAATTCTTTCCGGATAAACCGGAAGGTGATTCATCGTGCTTCTGTTGAGTTTTAACATTGTTGATTTCTTATTGTTTGTTGATTCTCCCACTTGAGAATTGTTAATTTTCAGACCGTGTTCGCACACGGAATTGGACAAAAGTAGAATATTATTTGGGGAAATAAGATTAATGAATTACATTATTATTTATAAGTGCCAGAAATATAGATGTATATACTATATTAGGGCAATCGATTTAATGTAAAATTAATATTTGTTGTGGCTGTTGGTTTAAAAACATGAATTGGAAACAAATGAATTGCTAATTTTAGCATTAAAATAAAAATTATTAAAAATGTCTGATCGAAGAAATTTTTTAAAAAGTGCCTTGATAGGGAGTGCCGGGCTAACCGCAATTCCCGCTGTTCTATCTGCAATGGAGATTGAGATGGCATCTCCGTCTCCAAAAATTAGTCATAATTCCTTAAAAGAGAGCAATACGATACTTTTTCAGGGAGATTCAATTACTGATGCAGGAAGAAATCGGGAGGGAAAAGATCCCAACAATCAGAGTGCTTTGGGTGGCGGATACGCCTTTCTGGCTGCAGCCGAACTTCTAAATACCTTTGCAACAAAGAATCTGAAGGTCTATAATAAAGGGATCAGCGGGAATAAGGTTTATCAATTAGCTGACAGGTGGCAAATCGATTGCCTCGACTTAAAGCCTTCTGTTTTAAGTATTCTAATAGGTGTAAATGACTACTGGCATAAACATAATGGGAATTACAGCGGAACGGCTGAAATTTATGAGAAGGATTTCAGAGCACTGCTAAAAAGAACCAAGGAAGCGCTTCCTGATGTAAAACTTGTTATTTGTGAACCATTTGCGGTGTTAGGTTGTAGAGCTGTCGACAGAACATGGTTCCCGGAATTCGATCTTTACCGTGCCTCAGCAAGAAAATTGGCAGGTGAATTTGATGCGATTTTTATTCCTTATCACGAAATCTTTGCCAAAGCTTCCAAAATTGTCCCTCCAAATTACTGGACAGGCGATGGCGTACATCCCTCAATAGCCGGGGCTAAACTGATGGCTGAAGCTTGGATGAAATATGTTTTTGGGAAATAGGTAATCCAATTTTTATTTGCTCTTTTTACCCGATTTGAAAAGTAATACTTCGATGTTCTGAATAGTGACCAAACATCCGTAACGCATCGACTCTAGTTGTGGTCTGATGGTTTCATAAAAATGTCGAACCTTTGCTTCTTCATCGATAATCTCAATCACAACGGGAAGCTTGTCTGTAACTTCCCAGAATTTATAGGAGTGAATAACTGAGCTGGCGCCATATCCTAAAATCCCTTTTGTGACAGTGGCGCCGGCAAGTCCTTCATTCTTTGCAGCAAAGACAATTGATTCGCAGAGGGGATCCTGCTTTATATGATCAGTGGAACTGACAAATATCCGGAGCAATACCGTAGGTGTTTTGATTTCCATATTACATTGATTTAATGAGAGTACGACCAAGATAAACAGCAAGTAATCCAAAGAAGAAGCTCAACGAGGTGTAAAGACTAAGTTTTAACCACTCTTTATCCTGCAGTAGTATAAATGCGTCGTTGGAGAGCGATGAGAATGTAGTGAATCCTCCACATATTCCAACAGTCAGGAATATTCGCATATCAGGACTAAGTAAATTGCCCCGTTCAGACATTCCGTAAAAGATTCCAATAAGCAGACTTCCTGCAATATTCACAGAGAATGTACCCCAGGGAAAAAGGGAAAAAGTATTCTCCTGAAAATAGCGGGAGACCAAAAATCTTAAAATTGAACCAATAAATCCTCCGGTACCGACAATCAATAATGTTCTGAACATATATTTAACATCAAATAATACTACTATTAAAGTGGTGATTGTAAGGTTTCGGCTGGCAGATCACCTCTGTAATTGCAAAGGTAATAAAACCATCATTAATTTCTCTAACCCTTTCTTTACCTATTAAATAATGAAAATTGGAAAAGAGGAGGAATGATTCAAAAGCCGAATGTAGATTTCGAAAATTGGAATATTTTTAATAAAGATAGATTGAATCCTATCAATAAAGTTAATATACAATGGATGAGATAATTAGAATTTATTTAGCGGAATCAGTGGCGCTGGAACTAAATATAGGGGACCTTTACCAATTATTTAGTGCAAAATTTCCTGAGGATTACAATTTTTGGAGGAATATCTCAATTGAAGAGATGAACCATGGTGCTATTATTGAATCTATTAACGATATTTTCTTTGCTGAAAATATTTTGCCTGCTGATTCAATCGAACAACAGATAAAGGAATTGCAACAGATGAATGTTGTAATTAAAGAGCATATTGAGTACTTCAAATTTGGGTCCCAGGTAAGATTTGATGCGTTGAATTTAGCTCTTGATCTTGAAAATTCAATAGGCGAATCCCACTTTGAACTCTTTATGACTGCCAAGCCACATTCGACAGTCATGAAGATATTCCAGAAACTGAACGGTGAAGATATTAATCACGCCAAACGTATCGAAAAGTATATGAGTGAAAATGGTTTTGTTTAATCTGTAAACTGCTTTATTTTATAGGTGATCGTGATCTGTTTTAATCAACACCTCCCTAAAGATGTCAGAACTCAAATACTTAATTAAGGATTTAAATATTCAACACCTTGTGAATAATGAAAATACAGTTTTTCAATCGCTAGTCTGATTGCCTGATTAATGGGTAATTGGGGGATAGTCAGATTGGCATCAATACTATATAACTGCATGGAATAATTTCTAAATAGAGGAATATCCTCCGGGCATTCAATGCCTAACTGATATGCTTTTGCAACACCTTCAGGGCAATTGTTTTTCAGTACTTTGCAGGTAACTAAATCGGGAATTCCGTCGCGATTGAGCCGATAACCAAATCCAAAGAGACGACAAATCAATCCCCTTTTCTCATAGTTCCAGCATCCCCAATTGCCATCTTTCCATGTTTCAGGTGAATAAAGCGGACAATGACCCGTTTGATCGCCTTTATCAAGCCTGACCAGAAATTCATCAACCTTTCCCGTCTCATAGAGCCACGCGGCAAGTGGGATAAATTCAATAGGACTCACTTCAATATTGGTCTTCCTGCAACAGGCATTGCACAGATGAAGACATTTCATACCTGTTTTTGAGGTAGTTTGAATCATATGCTCGTCTAATTCTCTGAAAACCTTCTCAACAGCAAATGCAATTTTGTTTGAAACCATTTGGAACAACTTATTTCGAAAACGTGATTCAGTAATTCTGACTTTTCGGTGCAATGATACGGAATCAATTGATAGGAAATTTGATTTTCATCTGTATATAATTTGTTTTTAGGCGGCCAGATGGAATAGCCATCCGCCGGTTGGCGGATTCATTTCGATTGGTGAATTTCTTATCATGGCTATTTCATTTGATAGGCCTGATGTTTTTGCAGATGAATCTTAATTCATAAGGGATAAATTAATTGTGGAATGATGATTATATGGCTGAGGATTTAGGTGTTATAGAAATTATTTTTTTTAGGGAATTTCAGATTAAATTCACCAAATTTGGGGCTCGGTTCCGGTGGATAGTGCCTGGGCATTTCGCTTTTTTGATTTGTAAATCAGATTTCGAACAATCCTTGTGAGCTGCATGTTATTAAAATAAAATTATTCAAGATGAAAAAATTAATTTATTTGTTTGTGATGGTTGCAGGATTGACGCTGGCAACTACAAATGTTAACGCACAGGATGCAAAAGTTAAGGAAAAACCTGCAACTGCTTGTACAAAGAGTGGTGATAAAGCTGCTTGTTGCAAAAGCGGTGACAAAGCTGCCTGTTGTAAAAGTGGGGATAAGACTGCAGCAGCTAAATGTTGCAAAAAGGATGCAGCTACATGTACTAAGAAGGATGCAGTAAAAAAGTAAGCAAATCTTAAGGTACTTTTGTATTAAATATTGAAATGGATCCCCGGTAGGAAATATGCCTCACCGGGGATTTTTATGAGATGAAGACATTTAATGAAAAAACAGATAGGCAATCAGGATTGCGGCAATCGCACCTACAAGGTCTGCAATTAAAGCGCAGGTTAACGCATACCTTGTTTTTTTAATGCCGACAGAGCCAAAATAAACTGCCAGGACAAAAAATGTGGTGTCTCCGGCACCCTGAACAATACAAGAGAGTCGGCCAACGAATGAATCGGGTCCAAAAGTTTTCATAGCATCAACCATCATTCCTCGTGATCCGCTTCCACTTAATGGTTTCATCAGCGCGGTAGGTAGTGCTCCTACAAAATCGCTGTTTATTCCAATGGCCTCAATACCCCATTTTACACCGGCAGTCATGTAATCCATCGCTCCGGAAGCACGGAAAACGCCGATACCCACAAGGATGGCTACAAGATAAGGGATGATTTTTACGGCAGTGGTAAATCCCTCTTTGGCTCCATCGATAAACGTTTCATAAACATTTATCTTTTTCCTGAGTCCAAGAAGGAGAAATGCAATGATGATTGAAAAAAGGATCAAATTACTAAACACCTTTGAGTATAGAGAGAGACTCTCCTGAGGGATGGAACTGGTCCAGTAGATCAGAGCAAAAATGAACAAAGTCAAGCCTGACAAGTAGCTAATTATGGTACGATCCCATAAATTGATTCGTTGGTATAACGATACAGTAATTAATCCTGTGAGTGAGGAGAAAAAAGTGGCTAATAAAATAGGTATAAAAATGTCTGAAGGATCGATGGCGCCTAACTGAGCACGATAAACCATAATGGAGATGGGCAAAATTGTAAGACCTGATGCATTTAAAACAAGAAACATGATTTGTGCGTTTGACGCAGTATCCTTATGCGGATTTGTTTTTTGAATTTCACCTATTGCCTTTAATCCCATGGGGGTTGCGGCATTATCCAGTCCGAGCATATTAGCGGCAAAATTCATCATCATCGGACCATATGCAGGATGGTTACTCCCCAATTCGGGAAAGAGCTTATTCAAAAATGGTCCGATTAATCGCGATATGATATTAACAATCCCCCCTTTCTCTCCGATTTTCATTATCCCCGACCACATGGTAAGGACTCCTGTGAGACCAAGCGAAATCTCAAATCCGCTTTTAGCCATGTCAAAAGTTGAATTGACCATCTCCGGAAATACCTGCATATCACCAAAGAAGATCATTTTAATCAAACCAATAACAAAGGCAATTATAAAGAAGAATACCCAGATGTAGTTGAGAACCATGAAAGAGGGGATTTAAACTGTTTTGCCGATTAAAACATCGAATATTCGCCGTGGTAAAATAAAAGATAAAAAAATCCGGGCAGGACCCGGATTTAAAATGTCAATATTTGTTTTTAATACCTTTTGGCAAAATCGGAAGCATAATTATTGATTTCGCTGTCGGTAAGATCACCTCCGGAATGGATAATAATCCTGTATCTGAAAATTGATGATTTACCTGCGGGAATGGCATAATTCAATGTTTCTTTCCCATTTGTAAAAACGCTCCATCCCAGCGGATTTGCCGAGAAGAGACCATAACCTCTTGCATGCCAGTAAGTAGGATAGCTCTGGTTTTTAGGATGGTCGCATATTACGACAGCAATTTTTTCTTTTCCGATCGTCCCGTTCAGATCCATCCATTTGGCACGGGTACTCCAAACGGCGTCATCTTTGATCCCTTCACTGCTTCTGTAACTTCCTGAAACCCCTTCGTTGGTCATCTTTTTAACGGTTGTAGGATTACCTTTGGCATCGGTCATAATCACTTCATCTTTCGAAGGAAGTTCAAGCTGACGTGCAACCCGAATGGCAATTACCCCTTCCTTGTTATCTTTCATCGAAACAGCATTACCCGTGGCAGTTAGTGTGGCAACACGGTCAATGATCCGGGTTGATCCTTTTGCAATAAAATGATATTCTGTTTTCTCCGCGAGCAATTCTTTTCCTGACGGATTGATCCAGCTTTCGGTGGTCACCAGCAGGGCTTCTCCGTGACCTTCTTTTATCTGATTGATTTTAATGTGTTTAATTGTTCCGAAACCGTTTTTTTTATCTACAGGAATGGCTGTGGAGTTATTCCAGAAATCCAACCCGTCAACATCACCATAATTAAACCAGATGCCAATGTGGTGTGGATGGTCAACACGTTCGCCGGCTCTTGGTTTTAAAGGGTAACCACGCGTTATTTCTGTTCCTTCAGAAGTCATTACCGGGAAAAGAACCGGTTTCATTACATCGTCTGGCCAGCAATAGGAGGTGAACAGTTTTCCACCGATCATTACGTCTACCTTTTTCTCAGCATCTTTGACAATAAAATTGATTTTGGGTCCCATCTCTTTCCGTGTTACTGCATTTAGATGACCAGAGATAATCATACTTATCAATACCAAAGTAATAGTTTGCAACTTCATTTGAATTTGTGTTTTTAAAAATGGTTGAAGTTGTAAAAATAGTAATTAAATGTTATTTTCACGGATCAATCATTTGCTAAATTATTCTAATGAAAAGCTTTATTTGGTTCCTTGCTTTGCTGCTTACTGTTTCTGCAGGAATTTATCAACGGATGACTGGTCCAACCCATCCATTTAAGAGTGAGGTAAATACAGGAATTCAGAAATTTCCGGTAGTATTTTTAAGGTCACATGCCGGCAAGACAGATTGCCCGGTGATTCTTCAAATTTCCGATATTTCCGTAAAAGGGACTCTACTTTATCGAAAATATCCTTCTCATGACGAAATGACAAAAGTTGATCTGAAAAGGGAGGGAGACAAACTGGTGGCTTACCTTCCAAATCAACCACCTGCCGGAAAGTTAGAGTATATGGTTGATTTATTAAAAGATGGAACGCCTCTTACAATTGGGACCAGAGCTCCTGTGGTGATTAGGTTTACCGGTGATGTTCCCCAGGTTGTGCTCATTATTCATATTCTTTTGATGTTTCTGGCGATGCTGCTAAGTAATGTCACCGGAATGTTTGCCCTTTTCAAGATTGGTTCCTACAAATTTTGGGCGGTACTCACATTTTGTGTGCTGGTTATTGGCGGTCTTATTTTAGGGCCTCTTGTTCAGAAGTATGCTTTTAATGAATGGTGGGCCGGTATTCCCTTTGGGTGGGATCTGACCGATAATAAAACCTTGATTGCAATTCTGGTGTGGCTTCTTGCACTTGTTATGATCCGGAAAAAAAATGCAACTTTATGGATAATTGCTGCCTCGGTTATTACCATTGTTATTTTTACAATTCCTCACAGTCTTTACGGTAGTCAACTGAATCAGGAAACGGGTAAAATTATCCAGGGGAATATCCTCCCATTTATTTCGGGTTTCCTTCGTTAAAAAAAGTTTGCTTTTCAACTGAAATTCATCTGTTCCCTCCGCAAAACGGGTAATAGTGTTTAATTAATCAATTTATTCATACAATAATGAAAAAAATAATCGTTTTCATTGCAATTATTGTCAGTTCAATTACTGTTTATGCCCAATCCGATAACTGGTATTTCTCCTTTTCGATGGGAAGGTCATGGCCGTTAGGAACCTTTAAACAAAACATGATTGACAACAATTCATCAGCATTTGCTATGCAGGGATTCGATCTGTTGCTCGACGCCACCTATCCGGTAAGCGACCATTGGGGATTGAAGGGTACAGTGTTAGTCAATACAAGTCCGGTTGACCGAAATGGTTTGGGGACAAAACTTGAAAAAAGGATGACCTCCGCATTAATCCCGTTTGTTGAAGCTGATCGGGGATATCTTTCTTTAAGGGCAAATGCATGGATGTGGAATGCAGTACTTGCAGGACCAGTCTATACGGTTAATTTCAATCGAATATACTGGGATTTTCAGCTCCTTGGTGGAATGAATGTAACCTATCTGCCACAACAGAAATTACTCTTTGAGAAACCCGCTAACGATTGGTACTATGTTGACAGGAACACAACAAATACGAATGTCTCTTATGGCGTACTTGCCGGTACTGCCTTTCGGTTTCCTGTTGCTGATCGGATTAATTTAAAGGTAGCGGTCGATTATTACCATTCGAAGGCTCAGGTTCAATACGAGCAATTTAAAGTATCCAAACAAGGTGAAACCATAATTACCGAAAATCTTGGAAAAGGAAGCGCTACGATCCCGATCGAAACGGTAACAGGTTCCATTGGGTTTGTTTATTACTTTAATTAATTGAAATTCAATAAATAATAAATCCGGAACAAGGGTTGAGAACCATTATTCCGGATTTATTTAACTCAAGAATCCTTAGTTTAGCGCCTTATCCAGTTTATTCAGGATTGGTTTAACTGAGATTTTGGAGCCAACAGCTCCTTCCATCCAACGTTGTGGAATAATCTTTCCCTGTTTATATATTCGATCGATTTCCTCTGCAAAGTTTTTGCCATTTAGATATTCTTCTAATTGAAATTCAATAATTTGTCCATATGAATAGGCCGCCAGATATAATGGATTGGAGATCATATGCGAATAGATACCCAGAATTGGTTCATCCTTGATGCCGAATACAGGTGCAAAATAGGTGTTCCAAACCTCTTTCGTGATGGACTGAACGGCGCTCTTTAATTCTTCAGGTGTCGATTCAGGATGGGCATACAGCCATTTCCAAATCTTCATATCTACCATACCAACACCCATAATTTCCATTAATGACCACCCAGTATCGAGCGTGTTTAGCTTCTCCTGATCCTGATTGGGACGATGATAACCAAGTAATTTTAAGTCACGGCTTTGAAAGACGAAGGCAAGAGCTTCGGTAAAAGCGGTGTTTGGTACGCCATTTAACAGATAATAATCAATGTCGTAGAGTGAAATTGTTTGTTCAACATTATGTCCAAATTCATGAACTGCAATGTTGTACCCTTTATAGTCCATTCCGGATTCGGGAATCCTGGTTCGTAAATGGGCTTTCTCTCCTTTCATGGAAGCGCCCCAGGCATGGCCTGAACCACGCGCCGGATCGACCTTAATCTTCGAGGAGAGGTATTGCGCTCTTTCCCTGGTCCATCCCAGTTGGGTGAGCATTTCCGGCATCTCGGTCTCAAAAGCAGCAGGATTAGGGTATTGTTTGGTCGTTTTTGTATTTAATTCCTCCTGAGGGATCGTGCTACGGGCCTTAAACCCATCGTACCAAATGTCGTAAGGTCGCAAACTTCTGCCAAGTCGTTTCTCAATAATTGCCCCGATTTTTGCAAGCTGCGGCGAACGAAGGTAGCTGTCGAAGAGAGCTTCTACCTCCTGTTGCGGAATCTCCATCTCGCCTGAAAATTTCCTGAGAATAAAGGAATTCATTTCAGGACTAAATTGATCTTTTGCCTTTTCGGATTTGAAATTATTGATAATCTGTTGATAACGATTATTGGGCTCCGGATTGGAGGCCATATCCTTTCCGTTGTCAGTAACCTTGTTGGAATATGGCGCCCATAGCAGGTTGGGATTATTGATTACCTTCTCAGGTATATCCTGATCGATAATTCGTTCCATTACTTTGTAAATCATCTCCTGTTTCTCTTTTCCAAATACCTTGTCCCCGTAATTTGCCTTGATCTCATCACGCAGATTCCAGTGGGAGAGGAGTACCATCTTTTCAGGAAAAAGTTGTTTGCCCGAATCGGTACGCAGTTTCCCCATCTCTATATTGTATTCCGAAATATAAAGGTCAGCATCAGCTCCCGCTTTTGATGCTGCCTGCTCTATCTCTGCATGGATGCGTGAAACGAAAATATCACCTAACCGGACCATTGCCCACTCTTTTCTGGACATTGAATGATCAAATTTATCCTTCTCATCCAGAGAAAAATAGGGGAAATTTAAGGCAATTGTAAAAGCAATTTTGTTGGAATAAAGGTCAGACAGTAGATGTGCACCGATCGAATAGCCACTAAACTCCTTGTCAATTTCAAGCAGTGATCCGTTGTTAAGGTCAACATTTTCTCTAAGATCGAGCGATATCTTATTAAAATGGCCAAAAATCGACTCCAGATTTTTGCTCACCTTATCAAAAAATAATTCCCTTACGGCATCATTAATAATATAATTCTTTTTGCAAAAAGCAATGAAATCATCAGCACTTCCGTCCTCTGCACGCCAAAGTGAAGCCGCATGTTTAACCCCTTTTTCAAGTCGGGCTACATTTAAAATAGCCTTATTCTGTTTTAAACTGTCAATGATTTGAATTATTGTTGTTTCCGGAATCAGAAATTGGGTTTCCTCAATTCCTTTTTTGGAAGAAGGCCCGGTGCAGGCCGAAAATCCTGCGAACAGAAGTATCATTAGCCGTTTCATATTTTTTGGCATAAAGATATAAATTCCGGTTTATTGAAAAACTGTTAATTATCATTAATTGTGCTCTAAATATTTGCTGTATCTTTGATCCAATAACAATTTTTTATATATGAAATAGCCATGGTTGCAAAATCACAAACCGAAGATAAATCCGCCAACCGGCGGATGGCTATTCCATTTGGCCGTTAAAAAACAAATTATATACAAATGAAAAGACTATTCTTTATTTTACTTATATTTAACTGGTCTGTCATTCAGGGTTCTGGTCAGACAATATTAATCGAAGGTAGCGTAAAAGGGAAAGATGGTCATCCCATTGAAGATGCTCATGTTACCTTAATCGCTAAAAATATTTCGGCTCTTACAGATATTTCCGGAAAATACCGGTTGAATGGTAAAGTTTCCGGAATACAAACTATCAGAGTAAGTTATGCCGGTTATAAAACGGTTGAAAAGCAAATTACAGTCAATGTCAACCAGAAAAATTTAGTGGATTTTGTCCTGGAACAATCTGTTATCGACTTAAATGCAATTGTAGTAACCGCTACCCGGTCGGGGCGTCCGCTCAAAGATGTGCCAATCCATACGCAAGTGGTGTATGGTAGTGAATTGCAAAAAACAGATGCCAATTCACTTGGTGATGCACTTATTGGTTTTTTCCCTGGCATTGATTTTAAAAATCTGTCAGCCGGATCGGGGGGGAGTACCTTGCAAATGAATGGTTTTAGTAATCAGTATGTTTTGATTTTGGTTGATGGTGAGCGTCTTAATCCTGGTGATACCAAGGAAAATGTCGATTTATCGAGAATAAACACCGATAACATTGAGCGAATCGAAATTGTGAGGGGTGCTTCTTCTGCAATGTATGGCACCGATGCCATTGGAGGTGTAATCAATGTAATTACCAAAAAGAATTCAAAAGCATGTGAAGGTTCGGTAACCGCCCGTTTCTCTGACTATGGCGAGCAACGGGAATCTGCAGATCTCGGACTGAAGAGCGGTGGGCTTACCTCGCATACCACTTTTGTGCGTAACAAGTTAGATGGCTGGGACATCAATCCCGAAGAGTCGGGTAAAACCGTTGAACCTACTAAAAATTATACGGTTGGTCAAAAATTAGGTTATCAATTCTCCGATCGATTAAATATAACCGGCGATTTCAGCTATTTCCGCCGGATTGACAATAATACAACGGTTTTGCTTGAAGACCGCAGGTATGAGGATTATAATTACAAATTTAACGGGAATTATAAACTTTCGGATCGTCATCGCATTGAAGGTGTCTGGTATACTGATCATTATTTGTCATATAGCCTTGATTTTCCTGCTGTAGGTCAGGAGACTAAACATTATGATAAAACTTTTAGTACGGTAAGGTTGCAGGACAACATCAAGTTATCAACACAAAACTCCCTTGTGGCAGGATTGGAATATAACAGGGATGAATTAATCTCAGCTAATGGTTTATCGGATGGTAAAAAGGCGAAGGCGCTGATTGTTTTTGCTGAAAATGTTTGGGACATTGCTCCAAAATTTACTGCGGTAGCGGGAGGCAGAATGACATTTCACTCGGAATATCATGCAAATGCTACCTGGCAACTGGCCATGAATTACCGTCCGGGTGAATTCAACCTACGGGCGGCATATGGCAGAGGATTTCGGGCGCCTACATTGAAGGAGCTTTATATGGATTTTAATGTCCCTGGAGCACCAATAAAAATTATTGGGAACCAGGATCTTAAAACTGAAAACTCAAATTACCTTAGCTTTTCAACAGAATACACCCATTCGAATTTAAATGTTTCGTTGATAGGTCAGTATAACAATCTGAATAATCTGATTACCGAAGTTTTCGCCCCAACGAATACCAATAGACCACCCTTTGTTTATCAGTATCAGAATATTGCAAAAGCTGAAATGCTGAATTTGGAGCTCCTTTTTAATTACAGGCCTATTCCGCAAGTGAAATTTTCGGGCGGTTATACCTGGACCAAACCTTTAACTACACGCAGTGCTGCTGCTATCGATCGCTTTGAAGCGAGAGAACATTCTGCAGTGATTACGGGAGAATATTCTGCCCAAAATGGCAAGTACCGTCCAACCATTACACTTCAGGGAAAGTACTATGGGTCTGATAATATTACCTGGACCGACACAAGGGGGCAGAATACCAAAGTAAAGTTAAGTCAATATTATAACTGGAAGCTGACCACCCTGCATCGTCTTACCCGTTGGGCCACTTTAACAGCAGGAATCGATAATCTGTTTAACTATACCGATCCCCGCTATTTTACAAGTATGTCGCCAGGCAGGCGCTTTTTCGCAGGTATAAAATTCAATTGGTAGTGATGAAAAAATTACAAATTCTTTTGCTTATAGGTATATTGTTGAATAACAATTATTTATTTGCTGACACAAAGGTTAAATCACCGGCAGAACATTTCTTTGTGGGAACCTACACCGACGGTGGGAGTGAAGGCATATACAGTTTCAGCCTCGATCCTGTTTCCGGAAAGCTCACAGATCATGGTTTAGCCGCCAAAACAAATAACCCCTCTTTTCTGGCGTT
This sequence comes from Prolixibacteraceae bacterium, assembly GCA_963677935.2. GTDB lineage: Bacteria > Bacteroidota > Bacteroidia > Bacteroidales > Prolixibacteraceae > JAAFHB01. The sequence continues at coordinate 838,472 of CAXXEH010000003.1, forward strand.
GACTTCCAATGGAAAATTTTTGTTGGCCGTTCACGAAACCAAAGATGGAAATGGATCGACAATGGGGTATATCGAATCTTTCGCTGTAATCAAGGAGAAAAATAGTTTAACCTCGCTGAGCAAAGTTTTAAGTGGAGGAGCACACCCCTGCTATGTTTCTGTAAACAAAGCCGGATACGTTTTGGCTGCCAATTACACAGGTGGGAATGTGGCCCTTTTTCGATTGGATAAAAAGGGAAAATTGTCTGGAGTGCTTGATGTCCAACAACATTATGGTAACGGACCAATTAAATCACGACAGTCTGAGCCACATGTGCATAGTGCATTTTTTGAACCAGTTTCACAGCGGATTTTTGTTCCGGATCTTGGTATCGATCAGGTATCTGCTTATCAGTTGGATGGTAAAAATTCCAAATTGGTCAAAGCAGCTTCACCTTCTATTAATATGACCCCCGGGAGTGGTCCTCGTCACCTGGCATTTCATCCGGCAATTAAAGTGCTCTATGTTGTGAACGAACTAGCCAGCTCCGTATCTGTAATTGGCTTAAATAATGATGGGAGTTTCACCACAATTGAAACTGTTTCAGCTCTTCCTGTTGGGTATGATCAGCCAAATACCTGTGCCGATATTCATATTTCGAAAGATGGACGCTTTGTATATGCATCGAACCGGGGATTTAACTCAATTGTCATTTTTTCTGTTAATCCCAAAAACGGAGCACTAACTCAAATTGCACAGGAATCCACGCGGGGGGAGACTCCACGTAATTTTACCCTCTCACCACATGAGGATTTTTTACTGGTCGCAAATCAGACAACTCAGAATATTGTTGCTTTTCGTCGGGATGTTAACACCGGACTTCTTCAGTTTACTGATCAGATCAAAGCGTTTAAGCCTGTATGTCTGTTGTTTTACGATTAATATTGCTCCATTTCTGCGAAGAAGAAAGAGCCTTCGCGAATGGCATTCTCGTCACTGTCGGCGCCATGAATAGCGTTGGCCGTGAATGATTCTGCAAATAGTTTTCTGATCGTCCCTTCATCCGCTTTTTCGGGATTGGTATTTCCAATTAACTCACGAAAATCATCAATGGCATTCTCCTTTTCGAGTATTACTGCCACGATTGGCCCTGATGACATAAATTCAACCAACCCTTCGAAAAAGAATTTACCGGCATGAATCCCATAAAATGCTTCAGCACGTTCACGGGTAAAACGGGTCATCTTTATCGCCTTGATCCGAAACCCTTTTTCATTGATCATTTTAAGGATCGGACCAATATAATTATTTCTGACAGCACAGGGCTTAATCATTGTAAATGTGATGTTTCCAGCCATTGGGATTGTTGTAATTGATGATTAATATTTCAGAATTTTTGGGTGATAAATTTAGTAAAATATTACAAAGAATAAATAATGATATCTTTGCACCTTGATTAAAACACGTACATTTGAAACGATTTAATGAAAGTACCTGTAATAAGGTGAGTGAATTACTGAGGGATAAGGTGAAGAAGATTGTAATTATTCCTCATGTCAATCCTGACGGAGATGCAATTGGATCCTCTTTAGGTTTAAATGACCTCTTCCAAAATGCGGGATATACTTCCTGTGTGATTGTCCCTAACGATTTTCCAACCTACCTTAATTGTATGGGAGGCGATGCAACACCTTTAATATATGATCAACGCACGGAACAGTGTCAGAAGCTCATCCGGAGTGCGGATCTCCTGTTTTTTCTCGATTTTAACGATGTCAAAAGGTTAGGAAAATTAGAAGAATTTCTAAAGGGGATCAATAAACCTGTCGTTTTAATTGATCATCACCCCGATCCGGTCATCAAAGCCGATTTTATGTTTTCCGATACTGATGTTAGTTCGACAGCTGAGCTGGTTTTTGATTTCATCGAATCCCTGGATTTGATGGATCATCTTGGAAAAAACGGAGCTGATGCATTACTTACGGGGATCATAGCAGATACTGGTTCATTTAGCCACAATGCATCACGGCCAAATATGTATCGTATTGTTGGTGAATTAATTAATAGAGGTGCAGATAAAGACAGAATTAATGAGTCGCTGTACAATAATTTTTCTGAAAAGAGGATGCGGTTATTAGGCTATTGTCTTTCTGAAAAAATGGAGATCTATCCCGAATTTAGAACTGCAATTATTTGGTTGTCAATTGATGAGCTTAAACGATTTGATTTTCATTCAGGTGACACTGAGGGATTTGTAAACTACCCACTTTCAGTAAAAGGGATCGTTTTTTCGGCATTTTTCATGGAGAAACACGACCAGATCAAAATTTCGTTCCGTTCAAAGGGGAGCTTTTCAACGAATGAATTTTCGGGAGCCCACTTCAATGGGGGAGGACACCGGAATGCCTCGGGTGGCGAAATAAAACTTCCCATGGACGAAGCGCTTGCACTTTTCAGATCTTTGCTGCCAAACTATTCAGAACAATTAGATCAAGATTAATCTTCTAGAAAATAACCTATTTAGTCCAATTCTTATCCCTTGAAACAGGCAGAGCTACTTAAGAAATTATTACCAGGTTTTGTTCCCCTTTTCGTTTTTATAATTGCTGACGAATTTTGGGGAATGAAAGTCGGCGTTGTTGTCGCACTGATAATTGGTGTCGGAGAGATGTTATTTACCTTTGTCCGTGAAAAGCGACTCGATCGGTTTGTATTACTCGATACTGCATTACTTGTTGGATTGTCGGGCATTTCAATTCTTTTGGAGAATGATATCTTTTTTAAGCTCAAGCCAGCCCTGATTGAATTAATCCTTTGGGCCATATTGGGGGTGTCGGTATTCTCTCCTCTCGATATTATTGGAACCATGACCCGAAAATATATGAAGGGGGTGGAGATGAACCAGGCTCAGGAGACCCTTTTTAAACGAAATCTAAGGAACTTGTTTTACATTGTCTTAGCTCATACTGCATTGGTTTTCTACTCTGCATTCTTTATGAGTAAGGAGGCTTGGGTCTTTATAAGTGGCGGAATGTTTTATCTTGTTTTTGTGATCTATTTTGGATTTGAGTACTTTAAAAATAAAAGATCATTTAGGAAGGTCAATTCTGAAAACGCTGCTTTACCGTGTGAAAATGAGGAGTGGCTTCCGGTAGTGGAAGAAGACGGAAAAATAATCGGAAAGGCGCCCCGTTCGTTATGTCATATTGGGGACAAAATACTTCATCCTGTTGTCCATCTTCATGTTTTAAATCGCAATGGTCATATTTATCTACAGAAACGGCCAATTGATAAATTGGTTCAACCTGGGAAATGGGATACCGCTGTGGGAGGACATATCTCATTTGGCGAAGATCTTGAGACAGCCCTTCGGCGTGAAGCCTACGAGGAGATCGGACTTGAAAATTTTTCTGCAAAACCGCTTGGGAGTTACCGATGGGATTCCGACCTCGAATCTGAACTTGTCTATTATTTTATTTCTTACGATTTTCAGAAGATAAGATTACACAGCGACGAAGTTGTTGAAGGGAGATTTTGGAGCCCTTCACAAATTGAAAAGCAACTAGGCCAGGGCATATTTACACCAAACTTTGAGCACGAATTCCTATTGCTTAAAAAAATGCACATTCGCTAATTTCACATCAACCTGTTCGATAAACTGATTAGGATTGCCTGTTTCCCTCAATTAAGAATATTGCCGGACGTTTATTCAGATCCGGTATACCTTTTTTCCATTGAGCAACGGTTTGTGTTTTGACATATTCGGTTTCCAATGTGAGGTCGCAGGCTATACACAGTCGTGTCTGATCGTTAAGTGTATTGATCAGATCGTTGATTAAAGGTGAATTACGATAGGGGGCTTCGATAAAGAGTTGTGTCTGATTTTCAAGGAATGATCGTTTCTCGATTTCTTTGATCGCCTTGATTCTCTCGGCAGATTTTACCGGAATATAACCGATGAAAGCGAAGTTTTGTCCATTCATTCCTGAAGCCATTAAGGAGAGTAGGATTGATGAAGGTCCAACCAATGGTATTACCTTTATTTGCTGAATATGAGCATATTTGACCACCTCTGCACCAGGATCTGCCACCCCCGGGCACCCCGCTTCTGAGATAATCCCAACATCAAAACCTTCAGCAATCGGATCGAGATAGGTTTTAATAATGCGAATATCAGTATGCTGGTTTAATTCAAAAAAATGGAGATCATCGATGATCATCTGTGGATCCAACTTTCGCAAATAGCGGCGGGCTGTGCGGATATTTTCCACAATAAAATAGCTAATATCCTTAACGATAGCAGATACTTCGATGGGGATGACACGCGCAGTGTCCGAATCTCCAAGTGTTGTAGGTATGAGGTAAAGATTGCCCATATTTCAAATTTGTGCAAAGGTAAGGATTTACGGATGTTTAAAGGTTCGCCGGATAAAATAGTCATAATAAAAATATTACTCCTTGCACCATTACCCCTTTTGTTTCTGAATGATTATCCTTTTTCTGATGATTATTCTTGGCAATAAATATTTTTTGGTGTATGTTTGGTAAATAACGAATTTAAGATAATGAGAGTAACCCTTTTGGGAACCGGTACCTCACAAGGTGTGCCGGTTATTGCCTGTAAATGTGATGTTTGTAAGTCACAAGATATACGAGATAAACGGCTCAGAAGTGCCATAATGGTAGAAGAGGGATCTACCCGGATTGTGGTTGATGTGGGTCCCGATTTCCGGCAACAGATGCTCCGGCATGAGGTTGATAAGCTCGATGCTATTTTACTCACCCATGAACATGCCGACCATATTTTTGGTCTTGACGATATCCGAAGCTTCAACTGGTTACAAAAATCTCCGATGGATGTTTATTGTGAACCTCGTGTTCAGCAAAATCTCAGATCAATCTTTAATTACGTCTTTGATGTGAATAAGTATCCCGGGACACCTCAGATGGATTTGATAGATCTGGAGAACAAGGAATTCAAAATTGGCCATATATCCATACTTCCGATCAGGGTTTATCATTATAAATTGCCGGTTTATGGTTTTCGTTTTGGCCGTTTTGCCTACCTGACAGATTTTAATACGATTGATGAGAAGGAGGTTGAAAAATTAATTGGTGTCGAAACACTGGTTATTTGTGCCTTACGCAAGTCACTCCATATTTCACATTTGAATCTTTCGGGTGCAATGGAACTGATCGCGAAAATTGCTCCCCGAAAAGCTTATTTCACCCATATGAGCCATGAAATGGGGAAGCACCAGTTTCTACTGGATGAGCTTCCTCCAAATATTGAACCCGGGTATGATGGCTTAGTTATTAAAATATAACCATTTCCTTCAGAAAAAAACTGATTTGTTCTTTGGTATTTCAGTCTTCATTCCTTTAGATAAACAAAAACGACAATTAATTGCCTTTTTCAGTAACAATGGTTTGAGTATCAATAGCAATCATCAATTCTTCATTGGTTGGAACGACCATAACTTTGACTCTTGAACCCTCTTTGCTGATGACCCGTTCTTCACCTCTTAATCCACTATTAAGATTCTGATCAATTTCAATCCCCAGAAATTCAAGATCTTCACAAACTCCGGTTCTTGTTGTATCTGAGTTTTCACCGATTCCTCCGGTGAATACCAGTACATCGATTCCTCCCATTGCAGCGGCATAAGCTCCGATATATTTTTTTATCCGGTAATCGAACATTTTAATTGCCAACAGACAACGCTCATCTCCCTTATCTGCAGCGGCACGGATCTCACGCGAATCTGACGAAATACCGGATATACCCAATAATCCGCTGTGCTTATTGAAGAGTGTGGAGGCCGATTTTGTGCCAATTCTCTCTTTATCCATAATATAGGTTACGGCTCCCATATCAATGTCACCTGATCGCGTTCCCATGATAAGCCCTTCAACAGGAGTAAATCCCATAGAGGTATCGATTGATTTTCCGTATTTTATCGCACAAGCCGAGGCGCCATTACCCAAATGGCAGGTGATTACTTTCACACTGGAAGGTTCAACACCCAATATTCTACAAGCCCTGTTCGAAACATATTTATGGCTGGTTCCATGAAAACCATATCTCCGGATGCCATATTTTTTATAGAGTGCATGTGGAATGGCATACATAAATGCATGTTGTGGCATGGTATGGTGAAATGCTGTATCAAATACTGCGACCTGTGGAACATCCGGAACCAGGGCTTTAAGCGCATAGATCCCCTTTAAGTTGGGGGGATTGTGAAGCGGGGCCAGTTCATTAAACTTTTCGAGGTCCGACATAACCTCATCTGTGATCAACACACTCTCACTGAATTCCTCACCTCCATGTACGACCCGGTGTCCAACAGCATTTATTTCATCAAGAGAACTAATGCAACCGTGCTTCGCACTTGATAATACGCCAAGAATGTATTCGATTCCAATCTGATGATCTAGAATCTCACCTTCAAAAAGTACTTTTTGGCCCGATTCTTTTTCATGTTTGAGGAATGAACCTTTCATCCCAATTTTTTCAACAATTCCCTTGGCAAGTATGCGGTTTTCGCTCAGCGAATAAAATTGATATTTAATGGATGAACTTCCGCAGTTGATAACTAATATTTTCATGCGTTTATAATTTGTTTTTTAAAGGTCGCATGGAATAGCCATGATGATAAACTTATCTTCAGTTGGTGATATTCTTATCATGGCTATTTCATTAATCTTTATTTGATTTAAATTTCCGGTTATTAACGACGATTTTTGTCAACCCGATTATACCCTTTCTGTGGAAATTGGGCAATTCCCAATAATTTTCCCATTCTTATCGTAGGAATAAAACCCGCAGCAGGTATGAACTCCATACCTCCTTGCCCTGACCAGTTTTTTGATGACCGGAGAAGCCATATATCTTGGGTCTCCAAATTCGGAATAGAGATTCTCCATCCAACGGTTAATTTTATCAATTCCCAAAATATCAGCCAATTCAAAAGGGCCAAACCGCATTCCAAATCCAACTTTCCAAACAGAATCGATATCGACCATCGCTCCAACCCCTTCAAGTAGTACTTCACATGCCTCGTTTAAAAGAGCGGTATATAGACGAATTGAAATCAGTCCGGCTGATTCTTCAACAGGAATTGCCTGTCGGTTGACCATCTTAACAAATTTCAAAACTTTATTATAAACCTCGTCTGAAGTATATAGCCCTTTAACAACCTCACAAACCCTGGCCTCAGGTGACTGTACAAAGAAATGAAGACTGACACATCGGTCACGGTATTTCAGTTCGGACGAAAGTTCAGTAATAATAATAGTGGTTGAATTCGTTGCAATGATACATTCAGGGGTAACCACCTCTTCGATTTTCTTGAAAACCTCCTTCCGTTCGGTGATTTTCCGCTCGCTTGATTCAGCCCTGATGGCTTCAATGACAAAATCGCAGTCTTTGAGATCTTTATAATCGAGGCTACCCTTAATTCTTGAGAGTATCAACTTTTTCTCCCCCTGAGTCATCCCCCAGTTATCGATCCGGCGATCCAAAACGATACCTAACCGGTAAAAGGCATTCTCAATCCGATCTGTCGAAAGTTCAATAAATACCACTTCCATGCCATTGGCGCTTGCTATTCTGGCAATATTTTGCCCATCTTTTCCACATCCGACAATTCCGATTTTGGAGAAAAGTGTTCGTTGTTGCTGCTTTTTACTTAACCCGAATTCCTCAATGGGTTCAATAATAATGTCTTGCATCGTATATGATTCTTATATATTATTTTGTCAATTTTTGAATTGCATCAGTCGGTTGACGGATTAAATTTTTCTCTCCATTTATCACCATCTCTATTTTTTTATCCTGCCTGATTTGATGTGATCGCTACCATATTGACGATGTCGCTCACCGAGCAACCCCTTGAAAGATCGTTTACTGGGGATGCCATCCCTTGAAGAACGGGACCAATCGCTTCAGCACCAGCAAGTCGTTGCACTAATTTGTATCCAATATTGGCAGATTCAAGACCGGGGAAAACGAGAATGTTGGCTCTGCCGGCGACTTTGCTGCCAGGTGATTTTAACTGACCCACCTCTTCGTTCAATGCCGCATCTAGCTGCAACTCGCCGTCAATCATTAGCTCAGGGTCCATTTCTGAAGCAATTCGGGTTGCATTTACAACTTTGGTGACCATTGCATGACTTGCGCTCCCTTTTGTCGAGAAGGATAGCATCGCCACACGAGGTTCGATATTGGCAATCGAACGGGCAGTTTTAGCCGTAGTTACTGCTATCTCAGCTAATTGTCGCTCATCTGGTTCTGGCATTACTGCACAATCGGCAAATACTAAAATACCATTGTCTCCAATTGATTTATTTTTGAAAAGGATAAAAAATACGCCAGATACCACACTTACTCCGGGCATGGTTTTGACATACTGCAGGGCCGGACGGAGGACATCTCCGGTTGAATTGATGGCTCCCGCAATCTCACCATCTGCATCGCCAGCTTTAATCATCATCGGTCCAAACACCAGGGGATTATTTAACGATTCAAGGGCCTCCTGCATGGTTAATCCTTTGCTCTTTCTGATTTCAACCATCAGTTTCGCATATTGATCCCTTTTACTATTCGTTTTAGGATCAATAATTTCTGCTTCAGAAATATCGATTCCCTCATTACTTGCTATCTCCTTTATTTTTTGAATATCACCCAATAAAATAATTCTGGCCAATTTTTCCCTGAGTATAATTTCTGTTGCCTGAAGGGTGCGCAATTCACTCCCTTCAGCCAGTACAATCCGATTTTGAAGCGTTCGCGCTTTCTTCTTTAATTGGTCAAGTAATTCCATTCTAGTGTATTAAAACTTTTGAACTTAAAAATCAAAAGGTATACAAAATTACAGATTATTGTATGATTAGGCTTATAATTTCAAAATTATTTAGGACAATTTTTGAAATGGGGATTAAACATACACTGATGTACTATTTTAATTTTCAATTCTCCGTATATTCGTATTTTGTAATTGCTCAAATAATTATTCGTTTTAATTCAATAAAATAATTAAAATTTTACCTCTAAAAGGGGTAAAACCGCTACTTTTTTCTGATCTTTGCAGCAGTGAATGATCCAACCCAAAATAAACTTTATATGTATAAAATTCAGACCCTTAACAAGATTGATCCGGAAGGCCTTCAGGTTTTTCCTTCATCAAATTATGAGATTGCAAGTGAACTTGCACAGCCGGATGCTATTGTACTACGAAGTTTTAGCATGCACGAAATGGAGATTCCCCAATCGGTAAAGGCAATAGCCAGAGCAGGTGCAGGGGTGAATAATATTCCGATTCCAAAATGTACAGAAAAAGGAATTGTTGTCTTTAATACTCCTGGCGCCAACGCTAACGGCGTGAAGGAGTTGGTAATTGCAGGATTACTTTTGGCATCACGTGATATTATTGGTGGTGTAAAATGGGCGAAAACACTTTCTGAAGAGGGGGATAAAGTGCCTGCTCTTGTTGAAAAAGGGAAAGCAAATTATGGTGGGAGTGAGATAAAAGGGAAAACACTGGCTGTTATCGGCCTTGGAGCAATTGGCGTGTTGGTTGCCAATGCCGCTCAATCACTTGGAATGAATGTTGTTGGATATGATCCATATATATCCGTAGAACATGCCTGGAATTTGCATCACGATGTTGTTCGTGCCTTTGGCATCGAATCAATGTTGGCAAAAGCTGATTTTATCACTCTTCAAATTCCTTTGATGGCGGAAACAAAGGGTTTCATCAATGCTGAAAAGCTTAAAATGATGAAAAATGGTGTGAAAATTCTCAATTTTGCGCGCGGCGAACTGGTCGTCGATGCCGATGTTAAAGCAGCTATTGAATCCGGCAAAGTTGGCGCCTATTTTACCGATTTTCCTAATGCCGAACTTCTGAATATGGATAAGGTTGTTGCGATTCCTCACCTTGGGGCTTCAACCAACGAATCGGAAGTGAATTGTGCAATCATGGCAGCTGAGCAGGTTCGGAATTTTTTCGAAAACGGAAATATCCGCAATTCTGTGAATTTCCCCGCCGCAGAGATGGAACGTAATGGGGGTGCACGCCTTTTAGTCACCAATAAAAATATTCCGAATATCCTTAGCCAGATTACAACTATTCTTGCCCAGGCAGGTATCAATATTGATAACATGCTGAATAAGAATAAGGGTGATATTGCATATAATATAATAGATACAAACAATGAACATCTCTCTGAAGAGATCATCAGCAAAGTAAAAGCCATTGACGGAGTATTTATGGTTAGAGCCCTTGCTGCAAAGTAGCCGGTTAACGCATTGCAAAAAAATCTTTTGACAGGAAATTCTATCTGCCAAAAGATTTTTTGTGATGTATTGTAGTCAAATATAATAAGTTATTATCACTTTTTTTTATACAATCATTTTCAAAAAGTATTACAATGAGTAATTCAGTGACAAACAGAGCGGCTGACAACATCCGTATTCTCTCTGCTGCAATGGTCGAAAAAGCAAACTCAGGACATCCCGGAGGAGCTATGGGTGGAGCAGATTTCGCGAATATCCTTTTTTCTGAGTTTCTAAATTATGATCCAAGCGAAATGACCTGGCCATTCCGCGATCGCTTTTTCCTCGATCCGGGGCACATGTCTCCAATGCTCTATTCTGTACTTGCACTTGCAGGAAACTATTCGATGGAAGATCTGAAAAACTTCCGTCAGTGGGGTTCAGTAACCCCAGGTCATCCTGAGGTTGATCCTGAGCGTGGAGTTGAAAATACTTCAGGTCCGCTTGGTCAGGGACATACAATGGCTGTCGGGGCTGCAATTGCAGAAAGGTTTCTCGTCGCCCGTTTTGGTGAATGGATGGCTCACAAAACCTACACATTTATCTCTGACGGCGGCGTTCAGGAAGAGATTTCGCAGGGAGCTGGTCGTCTGGCCGGACACCTGGGTTTGAATAACCTGATCATGTTTTATGATTCAAATGATATTCAGCTTTCTACAGGAACCGATGCCGTAACCTCCGAAGATACGGAGATGAAATACAAGGCCTGGGGCTGGAATGTATTGACCATTAATGGGAATGATGCAGATGCGATCAGGGGTGCAATAAAAATTGCCTTGAACGAAAAACACAAACCGACGATCATCATTGGTAAAACCACAATGGGTAAAGGGGCTGTTAAAGAAGATGATTCCAATTTTGAACGTCAGTGTTCCACCCATGGACAGCCATTGACACATGCGGGCGCCTCGTTCAAAAAAACCATCGCCAACCTTGGAGGTGATCCTGAAAATCCATTTGTGATCTTTCCTGATGTGGCTGAACTTTATGCCAAACGTCGCGAAGCATTAAAGGCATGGGCCGATGCGAAAAATGAAGAGGAGGATGTATGGGCAGCTGCAAATCCTGAACTGGCAGCCAAACTTGAGAAATTTCTTTCAGGTGATGCCCCTGAATTCGACTACGATAAGATCGTTCAGAAACCGGGTAATGCAACACGCAACGCCTCTGCAACTGTACTTGCATCTTTTGCCAAACAGATTGATAATATGATTGTTTCGTCGGCTGACCTTTCAAATTCTGATAAGACCGACGGATTTCTGAATAATTCCAAAGCGTTTAAGAATGGTGACTTTTCGGGCGCATTCCTTCAGGCTGGTGTTTGTGAGCTCACAATGGCGGCAATAATGAACGGGATTGCACTTCATGGTGGGATTATCGCTGCATGCGGTACTTTCTTTGTTTTTTCCGATTATATGAAACCAGCTTTGCGTATGGCAGCGCTGATGGAATTACCGGTTAAATATATCTGGACTCATGATGCATTCAGGGTGGGAGAGGATGGTCCTACTCATCAGCCGGTTGAACACGAAGCTCAGCTCCGTCTGATGGAACATCTTAAAAATCATCATGGTGAAAACTCCACACTTGTTTTACGTCCTGCTGATGCTCAGGAAACAACTGTAGCCTGGCAACTTGCCCTTGAGAATACGAGCACACCTACTGCCCTAATTCTTTCACGGCAAAATATCAAAGATCTTCCATCCAAAGGAAACCGCTATGAGGAAGCCAAACAGGCTGCAAAAGGTGCATATACTGTTGAAGAATGCGAAAACCCTTCGGTAATTCTCGTGGCTTCGGGTTCTGAAGTTGCTTCATTGGTTGAAGGCGCTAAATTATTGCGCGAACGCGACGGATTAGGAGTGCGCATTGTTTCTGCACCATCAGAGGGACTCTTCCGTGAACAGGATAAGGCATATCAGGAAAGTGTTTTACCTTATGGTGTGCCCAAATTTGGTCTCACAGCTGGTATACCTGTCACCCTGCGTGGTCTTGTTGGTGATTCAGGTGCGATCTGGGGTTTAAGTTCGTTTGGCTTTTCTGCTCCATACGATGTGCTTGATAAACAGTTAGGCTTTACCGCTGAAAATATCTACAATCAGGTAAAAACATTACTGGCATAAAACTAGCCAGCTAATAAATCCAATAAAAGGGGTGCCAATCGGTACCCCTTTTATTGTCAGTTTTTACGGTGCAGGCGCTGGCGCCGGTATTGAAGCCTTGGTGGCGCCATCTATCAACAGGAAAAGGTTATAGCGTAGGGCATCGTTCTGGAAGAGCAGTTTCGCGCACTGGCATACCAGCGACATCTTTTCCCACACCAGGTTCAGTGCTGTGATCCGCTTGTTTGCTGTTAGTGTGCGTTCTTTTTTTGCATTCTGCTGAACAGTCACCTGATTGATAATGCGCTCGGCCAGTGTTAAAAGTGCATCAATTTCTGATTCCTTCATCCCTATTGACAGCAATGCCTGTTTATTTTCCGGAATAGTTGCCTGGGAATAAGCGCTTTTCAATAGTATCGGGAGTTTATGATGGCTCGCTCTGGCCGCCACATATTGTGGTTGTCCCATTAACTTTAAAATATTTGGGTTGTCAGGGAAGGCGAGCTGAGTAAAAAGTAATAATTATTAAAGTTATCCCAAAGGCTTGGATTACACAAAATCATTGTCGTATTCATCATCGCTTTAAATATTTCAACATCTCTGTTTTCCTGCTGCTAGAGAATGAAGTGAAACGAATGCTTCAGTTTTTGACATCATGGATTATGAACAACCATAAACGACAGCCTTGGTACCGCTGAACCACCTACGAAGAGTCGCATTCTAAATATGCGTTGGTCTTTCAAAGAAACTCTTTCCTCCAGACTTGCTGGGCATTTTGTTGTTGTATTTAGTTTTTTGTTATTTCAGCTTTGCTTTTATGTTTTTTCTTTTGACTAAAGCCTTGAATTCTAATAAGTTTTCACCAAATGATTCTTTAGGTAAAATGTTTGCAACTTGTCTGTTTTGATAAATCAATATCCAATTCTTCAATTCTAATATCTTATAGGTCTTATCCCAGCTCATTTCCGAATTAAAGGATTCTCCAATTAATTTGATTTTGTCGTCCGTAAATTCATAAGTTATTTTCTCTTGCAATCTGCCATGAGAGGCAAAGTTTTTTCTTGCACTTTTATAAATCGAAAAAGGTAAAATTGCAATAACAAAAAGTCCAAATATTACCTGAAAATAAGGCGGTTCAACGTATAAAGACTTTGAACCAAGAAAATATAAGCCCAGAATACCCCTCGTTTGTAACGAGGGGTTTGTAGTCCAGAGTTTGTAACTCAATTGCAACTACTTTCGCAGTCCGGAGTTTTTAAATCATTTGCAACTGCTTGAAATTTTACTGGCATGATTTAATGTGATTTAATTGGCATGCTTTTAAAATGGAAAATTTCAGACTCGTTGCAAACGAAAAACAACTTACCCCTCGTTGCAAACGAGGGGTAGTCCGGTTTCAGATATCTACTCAGCGGGTGAGTGCTCAGGACCTGACTACTCACCCGCTGAGTAATTAAATTAAAGTTTTAACTTCTCTTCAATCCTCTGACGGACCAGATCATTCAGCTCATCGGCAGTTAATCCGGCAGGGTGGATCGCAGGGAGAAACTCAACCAGAATCCTGTTCCGTCTAATCCGAAATTTGTCTGCTTTGTCGCCATAATAAGCTCCCGAAATTGCAACTGGCACAACAGGAATCGCCAATTCAACACTGATCAGGGCATAGGTTTTCTTAAAGGTTCCAATTTCGCCACTTAGGGTACGCGTACCTTCAGGGAAAATCAAAATCTTCTTTCCAACTTTGACCACTTCAGCCATCTTATGGATCGATTCTTTCAGATCTCGTGCAAGGTCCATCACAATCACATTCGTGTGGTGCGCTAAAAATTTGCGCACAGCACCTTTAACATGGTCTTTTTTCGCATAGGCAAAAGTATCCTTTAAAGTCTTTTTATCCAGATAAGACAGAACGAGAAAAGCATCAAGTTTGCTTTGGTGATTTGGGGCAAAGAAGCAAGCCCCATCAGGGATGTTTTCAAATCCTTTCCCTTCGATACGGATAAAGATCTTCGCTATTGATCGGACGGAACGTACTATGGCTCCAAGTAAGAACGAATATTTAGGCAGATCAACCTCCATCCCTTCCTTCAGATTACCTGTCCAGCTTGTATCTTCTTGTTTGTGAAAAAGCTTATTGGTTCTGATGTGTTCCGAAATCGTGCGAATTGAGGGGAATTTTAACAACTGTTCTTCACTGATCTTTACGCCAAAGGTCGTTTCTATAAAATGTATAAGGCTAAGCTTTCCCAGCGAATCGAGGGATATATCAAAAATGAGATGGTCTTCAGGCGAAATATCCATGTCGACCTGTGATTCGAGGAACGATTTAACAGCCCGGTATTCAACCGTATCGGGATCTTTTGATTTTGGCTTTTTACTTTCTGTCTGAAGAATCAAATCTTCGAGCTTAAACCGCTGAAGTTTCGACAAACGGGTTCGGGGCAATTCTGAATTCACCAGCGTAAACTGCATAATGCGTTTGTAGGAACTCATCCCAACATTAAAGGGTGAGATGACCGATTCCCTGAAATAATTAAGCACATCATCTATATTATTATCTGAGATGTATTTGTAATCGGGGAAAATAACTGCATGAAGCATCTCCTTATACATAAATACCCCGGCTTCCTTAATTGCCGGTGAAGAGCTTTCAAGTTTCATCTCAACCTCTACCGGATTAATATTCTTCCCGTTAGGTAATACGATGATCTCTTTTTTTCTCCCCGTAATATAGAGGAAACCACCTTTTTCAATCCGGCCGAGATCGCCCGTATAGAGCCAACCATCCTTGATCACTTCGGCTGTCTCCTCAGGTCGGTTGTAATACCCCTTCATAATATTAGGCCCTTTTGCTACGATTTCTCCATCCCGGATCTCTACAGTCATACCAGGGAGAGCTTGTCCAGTTGAACCGATCTTTACATTGCCGGGACGCGGAAAGGTGATCATTGGAGCGGCTTCGGTCATTCCAAACCCTTCAAGGATATCAAATCCAATCGCATAGAAGAATTTTCCGACCTCTTTATTTAAGGCAGCTCCTCCGGCAACCATATACCTCAGATGCCCCCCTAATCCGTTATGAATCTTTTTAAACAGTATTTTACCCAACTTCCTGCTTTTAGTAAGATAAACTAAATTTAAAAATACCTTCGCGACAATGCTTTTATTTATTTTGGCCATAAGACCGCGGTACATTAATTCGTAAAGTCGTGGTACCCCAATCATTACAAAGACTTTGTTGTCAGCAAGCGTTTTCATCAGATCGGGGGTCTGCATCGAAGGCGAGACCACAAGTATACCACCTGCATAAAGTGGAACCATCATCGAGCCAACTAGGGGAAAAACATGGTGTAAGGGGAGAAGCACCAATGTCTGACTGTCGGGAAGGTAGATTTTAGCTTCGATAACTGCCATCATATTTGCAATAAGATTGGTATAGGAGAGCATTACCCCTTTGGGACTTCCTGTGGTTCCCGATGTATAGATAATTATTGCAGTGGTGTCGTTATCATCCGGACCTGTCCACTCACTTTCGGATTGATCGGCAACAGGAGGGTGATCTTCAAAAATGATGATTTTGGGTTGGAAAGTGCTTTTCTCTTTTACTTTGGAATAAGCCTCCTCCATGGCGGCACTGATAAACAGAATTTCAGGCTGACAATCGTCCAGAATGTAGGCCACATCTTCAGCAGAGGCCATATAATCGATCGGCACGGCAATACAACCGGACTGAAGTGCAGCATAAAATGCGTATATCCATTCTACGCGATTTTCTGAGTAGATTCCAATTTTTTTTGTCCCCTGATCATTCACTAACAGCGAATATTGCTGTATGTATTTTAGGAAATCTCTTCCGGAAATGTTTTGATTATGTGTGATGATGTAAGTCCTGTCCGGATTATCTCTGTTAATAATTGCTTTTGCCATAAGTCGTTAATGAGTCACAATAATGTTTATGAATAATCGGTCTTTAAAAATTCCTTAGTAATGCTTCAACAGATGATCAGTTCAGAATTTGATAATAATCCTGGATCATCCACATGTAAGATGCGGTACAAAGTAATGTATAATCGCTAAAAAACCAAATACCTGATGTGACTGAAATATTTGTTGGAAAATTCAGAGAGGTTTGCCGATCAGAAATTTCACAAAAAAAATAAAGATTAAAATGATAAATTATATCTAAAAATTTTGTATATTCGGTTGGTAATCAATTCAAATTTTAACAATGAAAAAAATATTGATTATCCTGATTTGTTCTGTCTGTTTCGTTGGATGTATGAATAGTGAACAAAGAAGAAAAGCTGACGCTAATGCGCTTTATGAGCAAAAAATCAAAGCAGAGAAGGAATTTGCTTCAAAGGCATACCTCATTGCCAAAAATTTCATTAAAAAGAAAATTAAAGCTTCAAACACAGCAGAATTTCCTTTTTTAGATTACCAATCAACTTCAATTTCACCGCGAATTGTTGAGATTCGATCTTATTTCGACACGCAAAACAATTTTGGCGCCACAGTTAGAACACATTATACAATTAAGATGGAGCAAACCGGTGATGACTGGGCAGATCTTTCGGCATGGGAAATCTCGGATTTTAAGATTTATTAAGCTGATTGAAAGTATAATTCTTAATGATGAACTCATGGATAAAAACAATCATTGACAATTTTTTAACTTCTTTTAAAGATAATACCGAATCTTTGGACTGAAATTTGGTTTTAACCCGCTTATCAGGGTTTGAAACCAAATTTTATATTTAATCATCAATTTTAAAGATTAGGATTATGAAAAAGCTAAAATCAATTGTGTGGGTGATCTTGTTTATCTTACTATTTATACCTGGCAGTGTCATGGCAACAAATGAAACAAATCCGGTTGCTCTTGCCTCTGCTGAAAAAACTGTATCAGCTGATGCCGAAAAACAACTTTCGCGATTGGAAGAGATTAAAGCGATGGATCTGTCTAAGTTAAACCGATCTGAGAAGAAAGAATTGCGTGAAGAGGTACTCGCGATTCAGAATTCGCAATATGAACGTGGAAGGCATGGCGGTTACCACGCCAGGGGCAATTATGGTCATCACTCCGGAGGAAGGCATCACGGGTTTTTACCAGGACTGCTTATTATCATTCTTTTAATTGCTTTATTGTAATTTGGAAAACCCTGGTGGTGGTTGCTTCTATTTTTGATTCCTTTAGTAAATATTATCTTTATGATCTGGATGATGAACTTGTTATCAATAACCTTCTGAAAATCAGTTGGCTTTACGATTGGTCTTTTTAAATGTCCTGTCATGAATCTGAAATTCAGATTAGAAATTGTTTTTTCGATGTACTTCAATCCCGGCACCTTTTGGGGCTACCTGCCAATGAATCAACCGCATTTCATGTGACTTGATGCAATCGCACCAATTGATAATTGCTTTTCAATACCCGTTTTTTTAGTGATTATTATTGCCAATTGGGTAATACCTGACTCATTAAAGAGTAATTTACTAAATTTGTGCCAATTGTAATATTCAGTTATATGTCAGGACATAGTAAATGGTCAAAAATTAAAAGGAAAAAAGGTGCTCTTGATGCCAAGAGATCGAATATTTTTTCACGGTTGGCAAAAGAGATCACGGTCGCGGTTAAAGAGGGCGGTATCAGTGATCCGGCGATGAATGCCAGATTACGTATTGCGGTGATGAATGCCAAAGGGCAAAACATGCCTAAAGACAATATCGACAGGGCAATTAGCAAGGGTGAAAAAGATGGAAATGATCTCTCTGAGATTTTTTTAGAAGGTTATGGAGCTGGCAGGGTTGCCGTATTTGTCGAATGCCTGAGCGATAATAATAACAGAACAGTCGCCGATATCCGCCATATTTTCACCAAACGTGGTGGTGCACTTGCAACAAAAGGTTCGCTCAACTTCATCTTTGACCGGAAAGGGGTTTTTTCCATCCCGGTGAAGGAGGGTATTAATATGGAGGAACTGGAGCTTGAATTTATTGAAGCAGGCGCCGAAGATATTGAAATGGAGGAGGATATGATTATTGTAACCACTCCGCTTGAATATTTTGGAAGCTTCAACAAAAAGCTGGAGGAATTGGGTATTGAGCCGCAAAAAGCAGAATTACAACGAATTCCACAGGTAGATAAGCGATTGCCTGTGGCTGAAGCCAAACTCGCACTTCGAATGATTGAGGAATTGGAAGAGAATGAAGATGTGCAAAATGTTTACCACAACCTCGAAATGACTGAGGAACTTGAACAGGCACTGGAAGAGGAGTAAATCATTTGAAAGTTTATTTTTTACTTAATTCTGACCAACAATGATAAAACGTAAGATTTTAATTCCGGCTTTGGTGATTGGTGCATTGGCGATAATTGCTGCTTCACAATATCCAAAACTCTTTATTGCCACCGGATATGGGGCAAAATCTTTGGCTTCGGCTGTTTTTGTTACCGGAAGAGACCCTTTGATTGTGAAATCACTTGATCTGAATTATTCGATTGTGAAATTTACAAAGAGCGTTATTGACTTTGGAAATAAATCCGTCACCACTTCTTTTTGGGGATTAGCCAAACAGACTGCAGTTTATCGTGAAGGTTACGGTTGTTGCCTTGTAGGCGATGGAGCTGCTGAAACCATTCAAAAAGACGTTTTTACCCCTCCGATTCTCAAACGTGAAGGTGCATGGCGAATCCCATGGCCCAATGGCGATCAATTAAAAGATACCATATTTCCTGAAATTGATACGCTAAGGTTGAAGAGTGCTGTTGATGGCGCTTTTGGTCCTCCTGCAGGAGACAAAAGATGGACTGCTGCTGTTGTTGTCCTTTACAAAGGGGAGTTAATCGCAGAGAAATATTCCAGTGAAATGGGAATTTCAACTGATACACGGATTTGGGGTTGGTCTATGAATAAAAGTGTGATCAATGCCATGTTAGGTGTTTTGGCCAGACAGGGGAAATTGAATGTCACAGCTATTGCACCTGTTATTCAATGGACAAATGACCGACGACGTGATATTACAATCAGCGATTTAATGCACATGAGCAGCGGATTAAAGTGGGAGGAAGATTATGGCGATGTCTCCTCTGTAACCAATATGCTTTACCGCTCAGCTGATTGTTACAAAGTTGCCATTGACGTTCCTTATCAGGAAAAGCCGGGAACAGAATGGAAATACTCCTCGGGAACAACAAATATCCTTTCTGGTATCGTGCGCACCTTGATCGGGAATGATCAACGCTATCATGAATTTCCATATCGTGAGATTTTCAATAAAATTGGGATCTCCTCAATGATTCTGGAGACCGACGTGGCTGGAAATTTTGTAGGATCATCCTACGGTTATGCAACAGCACGCGATTGGGCAAGATTTGGATTACTCTATTATAATAATGGGATCTGGAAAAATGACACCATCCTTCCCAAAGGGTGGGTCGAATATACCCGGACACCTGTTGTTGCTTCCCATGGATCATATGGTGCACAGTTCTGGCTGAACCGATCTAAGGAACTTCCTGACGCGCCCGGTGATCTGTTTTTTTGTGACGGCCATCGGGGACAAAGGATTTTTATTATCCCATCCCGTAATCTCGTTGTGGTCCGTCTAGGTTTTTCCGAAGAGGGATTTAATCACAATCTATTTTTAAAAGGAATTCTGGTAGCTGTTAAGTAGA
The DNA here is from genome assembly GCA_963677935.2 of Prolixibacteraceae bacterium. Lineage (GTDB taxonomy): Bacteria > Bacteroidota > Bacteroidia > Bacteroidales > Prolixibacteraceae > JAAFHB01. Next base: position 858,571 of record CAXXEH010000003.1, read on the forward strand.
CGACTGCGCGACTACACGACTGCATGACTGCACGACTACACGACTGCACGACTGCATGACAAAGACTGCATGACTGCACGAGTCAGAGACAATAGAAACAAATAGAAACAACAGAGACAATAGAAACAACAGAAACCGGTTATTTTAAAGTATGAATAAACCAAATATTGTTTTACCTGCCGAATGGGTGCGACAAAGTGGGGTAATGCTCACCTGGCCGCATGAGCTGACCGATTGGGCCCCAATACTTGAGGAGGTGGAATGTTGTTTTGTTGCAATTGCAAAAGCAATTTCTGAAAGGGAAAAATTATTGATTGTTTGTCATGATAAACGCTCCGTCATTGGGAAGCTGAAATCTTGCCGGAGCGAAAATATTATTTATGCAGAGTTACCATCCAACGATACCTGGGCCCGCGATCATGGTGCAATTACGGTATGGAATGATGGGAACACGACTTTATATGATTTTACTTTTAATGGATGGGGGATGAAGTTCGCGGCAAATTTCGATAATCAGATTAACTCCCTGCTGTATCATAATCGATTTTTTCGGAATGGGGTGAATTACAGCAATCAGCACCACCTTGTTTTGGAAGGTGGAAGTATCGAGTCGGATGGTGAAGGAACCCTGCTAACGACAAATGAATGTCTTTTATCCATCAACAGAAATCAGCATTTAACACAATCAGGCATAGAACAGATACTGACTGATCTGTTTGGCCTAAAGCAGATACTCTGGCTATCATCTGGTTATCTGGCAGGCGATGATACGGATAGCCATATCGATACTTTGGCGAGGTTTTGCAATTCAAAAACCATTGCCTATGTTACATGTGATGATGAACAGGATGAACACTATGAGGCATTGAAAATGATGGAGCAAAAGCTGGCATCTTTTCATACCCTTGATCTTCAGTCCTATCAGCTGATTCCATTACCCATGGCCGATCCCGTTTTTGATGAAGGGATCAGGCTTCCGGCAACATATGCCAATTTTTTAATTATTAATGGAGCAGTGCTGGTTCCGTTTTACAACTCATCCAAAGATAAAATAGCGAAGACTCAATTGCAGAAAGCCTTTCCTGATAGGGAGATTATCGGGATTGATTGCTCCCCGCTGATTAAGCAGCACGGATCGCTTCACTGTGTGACAATGCAATTCCCTGAAGGAGTGTTGTAATGGAAACCAGAGATTGAATTATTATTTAATGCACGTAATATGTTGATAACAGGATTAATACAACAGGAAAACTGTAGTGATTCGAATATGAATAAGTCCAAATTGGCTGCCGGTATTGCCTGGTGTGCTGAAAAAGGGGCAAAGCTGATTGTTTTACAGGAACTTCACAATTCGCTCTATTTCTGTCAGACCGAAGAGACTGCACTTTTTGACCTTGCGGAGACAATCCCTGGTCCATCGACAGAATTTTACAGCGAGTTGGCAAAAAAAAATGAGGTTGTTTTGGTAACCTCCCTTTTTGAAAAGCGATCTGCTGGTATTTATCATAATACTGCTGTGGTTTTTGAAAAAGATGGTTCAATAGCAGGGAAATACCGCAAAATGCATATCCCTGATGATCCTGCTTATTACGAAAAGTTTTATTTCACTCCTGGAGATCTTGGTTTCAAACCGATAGAGACCTCTGTTGGAAAACTAGGGGTGTTGGTTTGCTGGGATCAATGGTATCCTGAGGCGGCGCGACTCATGGCGCTTGCCGGAGCAGAATTATTAATTTATCCAACCGCAATTGGATATGAGTCGACTGATGAGGATACCGAGAAAAAACGTCAGCTGGAAGCCTGGATGATTTCACAGCGCGGTCATGCAATTGCAAACGGTTTACCGGTTATTACGGTTAACCGCACTGGCTTCGAACCCGATCCCTCCGGCCAGACCAATGGAATAACTTTTTGGGGAAATAGTTTTGTTGCCGGTCCGCAGGGCGAATTACTGGCCGTTGCCCCACAATCGGAGGAAATGAATCTGATTGTAGCGATTGATTTACAAAGATCGGAAGCCGTGAGACGCTGGTGGCCATTCCTGCGCGATCGCCGCATTGATGCCTATGGTGATTTGACAAGGAGATTCATTGACAACGAAGACTAAACCGATCAATAAGGAGATACTTATAAAGTAGTTCATAATGAAAAAAATAAATCTAGTATTCTTAATTGTAATATTTTCAATATCAGTCTTTCCGGTCTTTTCGCAACAACTAAATCATATTTATAAAAACGGTGAAAAGGGATATCAGTGTTTCAGAATTCCTGCAATACTCACAACCTCCAAAGGAACGGTTCTGGCCTTTGCTGAAGCGCGGAAAAACAACTGTGGTGACGCTGGAGATATTGATCTTGTTGTTAAACGATCGGGAGATGGGGGAAAATCATGGTCCGATTTAACGGTGATATGGGATGACGGGACGAATACCTGCGGAAATCCTGCACCTGTGGTTGACAGCAAAACGGGAAAAATAGTTTTGTTATCAACATGGAACCTGGGAACCGACCATGAATCACAGATCATTAATGGTAAGAGTAAGGATACCCGAAGGATCTATGTTCTTTCTTCAGCTGATGACGGAGCAAACTGGTCGAATGCACGTGAAATCACCTCAAATGTGAAGAAATCTGACTGGACCTGGTATGCTACCGGACCTTGTAACGGCATTCAGATCCGTTCAAAAAAACATGGCGGTCGTCTTGTTGTTCCCTGTGATCACATTGAATCAGGGTCGAATAAGTACTATTCTCATACGATCTATTCTGATGACGGGGGACAGAATTGGGTACTGGGAGGAAGTACACCTACCGATCAGGTGAACGAATGCACTGTTGCTGAATTACCAAAAGGAAAACTAATGCTGAATATGCGTAATTACAATTCGGGTCGTATACGGCAAACTTCATTGAGTCGCGATGGGGGAGAATCGTGGAGCGCATTAAAAGGTGATGCTACTTTAGTTGAACCGGTTTGTCAGGCCAGTTTAATAAGGTATGACCACAAAGGAAGAAAACCGTTCCTCGCTTTTTCTAATCCCGCGAACCAGAAATCAAGATCCAATATGACTGTCAGGATCTCTTATGACCGCGGAAAATCGTGGAAACTGAAAACCGTTCTTTTTGAAGGACCTTCGGCCTATTCGAACCTGGTCGTTTTACCAAATGGCAATCTGGCCTGTCTTTATGAGGCTGGATTAAAGAGTCCTTATGAAGGAATTGTATTTCAGGAATTGTCATTCAATCAGTTTAAATAAGATTTGATGGATATGATTTCGGCCCTGTGCTGTTAAAAATTAGATCTCCTGCTTATTCCTTCATAAAATCCTCCCGGATAGGGGAGAAGTTGTCAATTAATCTTGCCATTGGCGTCAGAACCTGTATGGTATGCTTTATTCCGGAAGGGATAAAAAACAGATCGCCTTCCTTAAGGTGTTGATCATCTTCATCTTCGCAAAAAAGAATGACTTCCCCTTTGGCAATATAACAGGTTTGTTCATGGGAATGCGAATGATAGGGATCTGCTTCCTTCCACGGACCATTTCGAAATTCAACCATAACAGTCATAATGTCTTTCAAATAAACGATCTTTCGGAATACCCCATCCGTAATCTGCTCCCAGTTTTTTTCACCATATTTTAGTACTGCCATATTTTGTATTGATTTAAAATTCAATATTTTATTAAGTGACTATTAAAAATTAGATTTTCAACTTATTTTACTGCCACGACCCTAACCTTTCCGATAATTCCGGAAGGCACAGGTTCCCATTTTGATGCGTCAAACGGGCGGTAAGTGATATCGACAATATTCGCATCGTAAAATTTCTTCCAATTCACTCCCTTTGTGTCGAGGTACCTGGCTTCGTTGGCCGAAAGGTTTCGAACATCCAGTTGAATGGTATTGTTCTGATCAAATTTCAAACTCTTTTCAGGGACAAAAATTTCAAATGGAACAGCCCATATTGTCCCGATAACCAACCCATTAATGGTTACCTTTGCTGTCTCGCGAAGATCGTCAATCCTGATGTAGATTCCCTTATTGCTCTTCCAATTTGACGGAAGTTTAAAATCGGAACTGTAAGTCCCATAACCATTAAACCATTGCAGTGCTGGGTCTGACCATGTGGTCCAGCTGGTGAGCTCTCTGGGATGGAAGGTCATTTTGGGTACCGCAGGTGATCCGTGTTCAAATTGAACTTTCCAGTTTGAAATTTCCAATGATTCATGCGTATATAATTTGTTTTTTAAAGGTCGCATGGAATAGCCATGGCGATATTCATCTTCGGTTTGTGATTTTTTAACCGTGGCTATTTCATCCGAAGCGATTTTAAACTGAAAGCTGTTCCCCTTTTGAGGATGGTTGTATGCGATTAAAAAACACGAACTTCCGGGAGGAAGAGAGAGAGTTGTCCCGATACCCCGATTTTTTTTCTCAAAATCGATAAATCCACGTTCACCATTCATCGGATTATAGTACTCCAGCGCTTCAGCTTTCTCTGAAAGTGAAATGGTATCACGATAAAATTTGTTCGAAAGGTTGGTAATAAACCAATATTTGTTGTTCGCTGTCTGCTTCCTGATAAAGCTTAGGCCGGAAAGATTCAGACTTTCGTGCCTGATATTCAATTGATTTAATGCCAACAATGCATCACCTATCGTAACTGAACGATTGTTGGTCAGCTCTTTTTTCAGTTCGTTAAACTGATCCTGATCGGCTGAGCGACCTTTCCCCGGTAATTCGGTTGGCAATTGCTGATCGAAAATTATTTTCACACCCTGTTGAGCGAGAATGGCCAGGCTCTTCAATGTCTCAACCGGAATAAGCGATATTTTCGGAATTAAAACCGATTGATAATGGCTTTTATTAATTGAAATACTCTTGTCCGGATTAACCTTTAATTGTCCGATTTGACGGTCTGAAATATAATCGAACGCATAACCATTTTCCCAAAGTTGTGTCGATAATGCTCCGAAAGGGGTATTTAAAAACCATTTTCCGGCATAATGAACCGAGAAGAGTGTAAGAAGTGGTTCTTTGGTATTTGCCCAGAAATCATAGATTGGAAGATAGACCAGCAGATCGTTGTCAGCCTCCGAATTCTGGAGAAGCTTCTGACAATTCGTGATATAGCTGTTTAAAAGTGGAAATTCGTTATAGAAATGGGAATGGATTCCATAATTGGTTGAAGTATAAAAGAGCCATCCCGGAAAGGGCTCATTGGGTGGGGTATAGGTTGTGCCATGAAAGAAGACGTGATTTATTCCCGCCGTGAAAAGTTCGTCAATCTGAGGTTTTATCTGTGAAAGGGCAACCTTAAAATGGTTACCCAGCCAGGTTGTCGATTCCGAGGCAACCAGCTTTTTCCCGAGCAAATGGGCAGGGGAGGAGGCGAACTTCATCATCAGCGGATGTGGACGTCCGAAGTTTTTTTCTTCATAATCGGTATCTGTCCGCACCCCCGGAATAGGAAAACTACTACTGCCAAATGACTCTGTTTCAGGAATATCAGCAAGAGCATACAAATCAAGTAGATTTCCAGGGGCACCGTGAGCCTGATACCTCGTGATCATTTGATGATTTTTGGCCCACGTGGTCCAGGTTGATTCTGTTTCATAAAGCATTGAGGAGAGCGTTTCACGGTAATCAGACATCACTTTCTCCTTTAACTGACAATCCGGGTAACCGGGACTTACGGCGTAGATCACCTCTTTCAGATCATAATGATGTTGGTTTTTAAACGCATCAAAAAAAACCGGGGTCCAGTTGGCTTTAAAAACCTCATAAGAATCGTTATACATTGCTCTTGGCAAGTGATTATTTTTAATAACAAGCAACGAAGTATCAAAAACAGCGAGGTATTGCTTCATTGCCTGTTGGTCGAAGTGATCAACGACTAATCCCTCGCCACCAGGAGCAGCTCTCTTAACAAGTTGGTTGGTGGGTTCGTAACTGATAATCAGATATTTTTGATCCGGTGAATGTTGTAACCGACTTGCGGCACCAATATTTTTGACCACATTATAATTCCCGTCACCATTGATGATAAAGGCAGTTGCTTCAGCGACACTGCTTTCCTGTAACAAATTTTTGATTTTCAGTGTATCGGAAGCGTTAACCTCATTGAATACAATCTGTTTGGCTCCATTTTGAGGAGTTACCCCCGGTCCGCCAAATGGCCAGCCGGTACCTGTTGAGAGGTCAATACCCAGTCCAAGTCGCCTTGCTTCGGAACAGGTAAAGTTGAAAATTTCGAGCCACCCCTCTCCCAGAAATGGGAGGAAATGGGATTCTTCACCCTTAACGCCATAGATTGGGATGATATGAGCCCCGCCAAGTCCCGATTTCTTAAAATGTTCCAGTTGCCAGGTTATTCCGGCTTTGTCAACTGCACTTCCCTGCCACCACCAGTAGGTCCAGGGGGCAGTAGTGCTAATTGTTGATGTATGTACTTGTTGGGCTGGTAGTTGAAGGGCGAGGATTAAGCAGTACAAAATGAGCACTTTTTCTTTCATTGTTGGCGAAATATAAGAATTTGATAATTCAACGAGATGATACCTCTTTTGTGGAACGGAAATGTCTGAAGGCACTATTTCTCAAAATCCATGATCACCATCAAATAAAAATGGCTGGTTTAAAATTATAAATAATTTCCTTTCTCAGACGAAGAATGAACGAAAGGATCGAAAAATATGGTTATTTTGCAACTAATTTGATTGTTTAACCCTAATCAATAAGATTAATTAGATGGGAAAAGTTTTAATCATTGGTGCCGGCGGTGTTGGAACCGTTGTAGCACATAAGATGGCGGGCCTGCCCGAAGTTTTTTCAGAGATCATGCTGGCCAGCCGTACCAAATCGAAATGTGACGCGATTGCTGCCCGCATTGGCGGTAACCGGATTCAGACTGCACAGGTGGATGCCGATCAGGTTCCTCAGTTGGTGAGTTTGATCCGCTCTTTTCAGCCTGATCTGGTTGTAAATGTGGCGCTTCCCTATCAGGATCTGACCATTATGGATGCCTGTCTCGAAACGGGTGTTTCATATCTTGATACAGCCAATTATGAGCCAAAAGATGAAGCTAAATTTGAGTACAGCTGGCAATGGGCTTACCATGAAAGATTTAAGGCAGCAGGATTGACTGCCATTCTTGGTTGTGGTTTTGATCCCGGAGTAACGAGCATTTTTACAGCCTGGGCTGCCAAATATGTGTTCGATGAGATTCAATACCTTGATATCGTTGATTGCAATGCCGGCGATCATGGAAAACCATTCGCCACAAATTTTAACCCTGAGATCAATATCCGTGAGGTGACCCAAAAGGGAAAATACTGGGAAAATGGTGCTTGGGTAATTACAGAACCACACGAAATCCACAAACCGCTTACTTATCCGCATATTGGTGAGCGGGAATCGTATGTGATCTATCATGAGGAGCTGGAGTCGCTGGTAAAAAACTTTCCAACCCTTAAAAAGGCACGCTTCTGGATGACTTTCGGACAAGAATATCTAACCCATTTACGTGTGATTCAAAATATTGGAATGGCAGGGATTAAGCCGATACTTTACGAAGGTAAAGAGATTGTGCCTATTCAGTTTTTAAAGGCTGTTCTTCCTGCCCCTGAGGAGCTTGGGTCAAATTATAAGGGTGAGACTTCAATTGGATGTCGGATCAAAGGTCTCAAGGACAAGAAGAAAAAAACCTATTATATCTATAATAATTGCAGTCACGAAGCAGCCTATGCAGAAACAGGAATGCAGGCAGTGAGCTATACCACGGGAGTTCCGGCAATGATTGGCGCAATGATGTTCCTAAACGGTCAATGGAAAAGTCCGGGTGTCTTTAACGTTGAAGAATTTAATCCTGATCCGTTTATGGAACAACTGAATTTGCATGGCCTTCCCTGGTGGGAGCTGCATGATGTCAGACTGGAGATGGATTAAGTCAGGAAAATAAACGATTATATCTCAATTAAATATATCGCGCAAAGTCGCAAAGACGCAGAGTTTTATTTCTTAGCGTTCTGGCGACTTTGCGCGATTTTTTAAATCTCCAAATGTTTGTCTTATCTCTTCTTTCTATGTGGAATGGGCCCATCCGGACAGATTAACTGGTAAATCTCTCCCCATCCAAGCATACCACCTATATTCCGGTCGTCAATATACAATTCTGCATTAATCTTTCTGCTGATTGACTCATTATATTGTTCCTCAGGATAACTCTTATTTACAGCGTAAAATTCCACGCCGTTTTTTCTGCAAAATTCCACCGCCTCATCAAGCTCTTTCCCGGCTCTGAAAGTCCAAAGGATAATTTGGTGCTGTTTTTTCTGTAGCGCTTTAATCGCTTCAAATGCAAATGGCAATTCTCTACCAATTGCAGGATAACGATGTTCAACAATTGTTCCGTCAAAATCAACTGCAATAATCATAGATCTGTTTTTTTCAATATGTTGTATAGATAATTTTATAATCGAGCATGAATCAGATCCCGGGGAAGGATCCCTTTTACATCATAAATAATTGCCCCATTTGCCTTATATTCCGCCAAATCGATCTCTAAAAATTTGTGGTGTGCCACCGCTAAAATCACAGCTCCATAATTAACCGATTCGTCAAGGTGGGTGGTGATAGTGATTCCGTACTCACGTTGAACCTCCTGAGGCGAAGCCCAAGGATCATAAACATCAACTGCAATTCCATAACTAACTAATTCATGGTAAATATCTGTTGCTTTGGTGTTTCTAATGTCGGGACAGTTTTCCTTAAAGGTGATTCCAAGCATTAATATCTTTGAATTTTTCACCTGAATTTCGTTTCGGATCATCAATTTAACCACTTCGGTGGCCACATATTTACTCATACTGTCATTCATTCGACGCCCAGCAAGGATAATCTCGGGATGATAACCGGCTTGCTGTGCTTTCTGTGCCAGGTAATAAGGATCAACGCCGATACAATGTCCACCTACCAGACCTGGTCGAAAGGAGAGAAAATTCCATTTGGTGGAAGCCGCTTCCAGTACATCAAGCGTATCAATCTTCATTACATTAAAGATTTTTGCCAGTTCGTTGACAAAAGCAATATTGATATCACGCTGACTGTTTTCGATCACTTTAGCTGCCTCTGCTACTCTGATGGAAGATGCTTTATGCGTTCCTGCCAGAATTACAGAACGATAAGTTGCATCTACAATCTCTGCAATTTCGGGAGTTGAGCCCGATGTTATTTTCCTGATTTTCTCGACCGTATGTTCCTTATCACCTGGATTAATCCTTTCAGGACTATAACCTGCATAGAAATCAATGTTGAACTTAAGTCCGGAGACCTTCTCAATAACAGGAATGCAGTCATCCTCAGTGGCTCCGGGATATACTGTTGACTCGTATACGATGATATCCCCTTTTGAGATCACACGGCCAACAGTTTCTGATGCTTTTAAGAGCGGAGTAAGGTCGGGGCGGTTGTTTTTATCCACAGGTGTGGGAACTGTAACAATATAAAAGTTGCACAATTCCATCTCTTCAGGTTGAAATGTGCAGAAAAGACCGTTGGTTCCTGTTATGACCGGATTCGCAGTCACCAACGAATCACGAAGTAGCTGCTCATCTACCTCAAGAGTATTGTCAATACCCTGATTAATCTCATTAACCCGCTTTTTATTCACATCAAATCCAATTACTGGATATTTGGTGGCAAAAAGTCGCGCAAGAGGCAAACCAACATAGCCCAGACCGATTATTGCAATACGAATCGAAGGAATAATCATAGAATAATTTTAATTACATCAGCAAAGGTATAAAAATGATCATTTTAATCGGAATAATCAAAATAAATTACGCTAGAGAGAAAATATTTTTAATTAACCGTAATTTATAATGATAACCAGGTTTCACATGAACTCAGTTGTATTATTGATCATTAGGTTTTTCTTATTTAGAATCAATCGATATAATTTGCATTAAAAACTGGATTTAATAAAAGCGGGTATTGTTTTTAAATATCTGTTTGATATCTTTGAAGTGTTGTTTGATAATTGAAAACTATTATTTGATCATTAAAATGAAACTTTAGCTATGACACAAATACAATTTCAGAATTCCCTGACAAGTCTCCACAGTAAATTATATTACTTTGCATTAAGTTTAACAAGCGATTCTGATAAAGCGCATGATCTTGTTCAGGAGACCTATTTAAAAGCTTTGACTTACCGTGACAAATTTTCGGCTGACACCAATCTGATGGCCTGGGTTTACACCATCATGAAAAATACCTTTATCAATGATTATCGCCGAAATGTAAAAGCGAAGACAACGCTGGAGAGTTCATCACATAAATTGCAGATTTCGTTCTCCAAAGATGATTATTCTCCTGCAGCTGATTCAATCCATGCCGAAAAGGAGATCTACAAAAAAATAGACATGCTTGAAAATGAGTTTCGCGAACCATTTCAACTCTTTTTAAGCGGATTTAAATACAAAGAGATTGCTGAAAAACTTGACTTGCCACTGGGTACAGTAAAAAGCCGCATATTTTTCACACGCAAAAAATTAGGAAAATGGTTGAGTGAATACATCAACTGATTTTGAACTTATTGATGGTGATATAGTTTGTTAAGAATAGATTTAGTTGGTTTTATTTGGTTAGGCTTCCTGTATAATTTTACAGGAAGCTTTTTTTTTAATCAAATTTCAAAAGAACCAAATAATCTGATAATTTCACAGAACAGTCAGATTTCTTCCAGTAATTTTTAATCAGTTGTATATGAAGCGATATGTTAAAATCATTCTTGTAATTGTCTCTGTTATATTGATATTTGGAATTTATTATGGAGTTCAGGTTTATAAAATCATCGCAGGAAGCGAACCTCTTTCGGGAAAGCAGGAGCATATTCCGGCTCAAAGGGGCACGATACCGCCAATTACCAAAGGTATTGCCGATTGGCCAAATTGGAGAGGCGCCAATTTCGAAGGGAAGAGTGGCACAAAAGGGATTAAAACCGATTGGTCTGTCGGACTGAAAAAAAAATGGCAGGTTAATTATTTATGTCAGGATCAATCCACCGCATCATGGGCAGCACCGGTGGTACAAGGTAACCGGCTGATTGTTCCAGGCAGGGATAAAATGAATGATCTGGTATTTTGCATTAATGCAGAAACCGGAGATTTAATCTGGTCGGGATCTTACGAAGCAAAAGCTGAATCAAGTCATGGTCCCGGTTCACGCGCAACCCCTTTTATTAACGACGATCGAGTTTATACTTTTGGACGTAGCGGAGACCTGGTATGCTGGCAGCTTATGGATGGAAAGCTGTTATGGCGAAAAAATGTGAAAGAGCAGGGGGGTGCTGAACCTTCATGGGGCTTTTCAACTACGCCACTGGTTCTGGATAACAAGGTCATTGTTCAGGGCGGAGGTATGGCGTTGGTCCTGGCATACGATAAAATCACAGGAGATTTATTGTGGAAGTCGATGGAAGGAGAGGTGGGCTATGCCGCAACAATCACCATGACTATTGAAAATGAGATTAAACTCCTTGTTTATCACGGCAAAGGGCTCTCGTGTCTTAATCCTGCTGACGGGAAATTGTTGTGGAGTGTCAACTGGCCAACCGCCTATGGTGTTAATGCTACAACACCGATCATTTACAACGATATTGTATTTCATACCTCAGGATATAAAATGGGTTGTGAGGCGATTGAAGTTACAACCAAAGGATATACAGTGCTTTGGAAAAGCAACGCCTTGGAGGCTCAGCATTCCGATCCTGTACTTATTGATGGTTATATTTATGGATATTCGGGTGAAAGTGCCAGAAACAACGGTCAGTTTAAATGCATTCAATTGTCTTCGGGGAAGGTGATGTGGAGTACAAATCTTATTGGCCAGGGAACTACAACCTATGTTGACGGTCACCTGATTTGCCAGGATATAAAGGGAAACATGTTTCTGTTAAATCCCGATCCCTCCGGTTTTAAAAAAATTGGTGAGATAAAGTCAGCCATTGAAAATGTAAAGAACCCGGCCTGGACCGTACCTGTTGTGGCCAATGGTAGGTTGTATCTCAGGTATATGCAGCAACTGGTTTGTTATCAGCTCGATTAAAATGAAAATTTTAGTAAGAGCTCCCTTGAATCTAATTCTTACCAATTAACCAAACTAACGGGGCTATGTATCTTAATCTAACAAAGCCGCATAATGACTTAAGTATGGTGAAAATTATGGTCCGGTAAAACATACAAAAATGTCTTTCCCTAAGTATTTATACTGCGGAATCAAAATATTTACACCTAAATATTTACGCCTGTTAGTAAAAAACATACACCTGTTTGAAAAATACCCACATCTGCCAAATAGGATGCATAAAACGATTTTAATTATAATTTTGGTTGCAATTTTTTTGAATATTTGTGCAATTTTACAATTTAAATAATTCAAATTCATTCTTTTTAATTCAGTAAGTCATTGAGTAATTTTCGAAAAATGCATTACTTAAATTGGTAAATTAATTGGTATAAGTAACAACTGTAAATTATGTATAATATTGAAGTTTATCAAAAGTATTCACATCTAAAGCCTTACGATACCATTGAAAAGGCATTATCAAAGCGAAAAGGACAGATCATGATTAAGAATCCCAATAATTTCACAATGATTTTTTACTTAATTATTGATATATACTTAACAATTAAAATTTTAAAAACAATCAGGGGACATTACCATGAGATTATCAACAGGTATAGTATTCGTTATGTAAATAATTTACTATGGTCTGATAATACTTTTGAGATAGTTGCAGATGAAAAAAAACTAACCATAGAAGTTGTGACCGGCAATAAGTCATATGCTTTAAGTGAAAATGATAATGTAAGGAATTTGAAAATAGATGAATATGCTTTCTCCTTGTTCCTACCTCTTCTTGAAAATGTAAAAAGTGAATTCCAGGAAATTGAAATTTTTAATCTGACTGATTTTTTAGAACGAATTGCGAAAGATGTATAATTTAAGGCACACCCCAACCCTCCCTAAAAGGCGAAGGGACATATAAATTTATAATACCCGCTGAAAAAAATCCACGAAATTCTTGACAGAGAAAAGGCACTTAATTTTTTGAAGCAATTAGGATAAATCTAAAAAAGAAGAAAAAAATGACAAAGGGCAGCCTATAATAAATGTAGTAGCAATAGTTTCAGTGGGAATACAACCACTCTGCCCCGCATAAACTTCTACACAGATTAATTCTCTGCACTTCATCTTACATAGCTGTGTAACGACGTAAGTAGGGTAAATGACAAATTCGGTTAGTTTACTTAATCCCTTATAACTCGTTTTAACGAACTTCTGGCCTACATTGAGTTATGCCGATAACATCCAGTCGATTCTCAAGAGGGTATGATCTCACCTTTAACCCGTTCTGGATAACTTTATGCAGACACTGCCTCATTCATGAGGCATTTATGCGATTCTCAGGAGGTTGAATTTTCTCGTCCAATAGTGAGGGCCTGAATATTAACGGAATAAGTTAAAAAAAAAGCCTGTATGTCGCTACATACAGGCTTAAAAGTGACCCCGGAGGGAATCGAACCCTCGACCCATTGATTAAGAGTCAATTGCTCTACCAGCTGAGCTACAGAGTCATTTTGTTCCCTTTCTTTCAAAAGTGTCGCAAAGATAACCTCATTTTTCTAATGGACCAACTGATTGCGTTAAATATATTCCATTTTTTAGAAAATGAAGTTAAATAACTAATTTTCATTCTTTAAGGGAGAATCAGGTTCTTTTGCCATATGATTAAAGGTAAGCTTATCCAATAATGAAGGGAAGAGTTTTCCAAGGAAAACGGTCAGTTTTCCCTCCACAAAGGTAAGTATGAGCGATCTCTTTCTTTTTCTGACTGCTTCAGCAATATGGTAGGCACATGTTTCAGCACTCATCATTGCCGCTTCATTCCGGGGGGTCTCCCCCTGAGGTGTTCCGTCAGCTGTTAGTGCCACTTTCCGTACTTCGGATGCGGTAAAACCAGGTGCTGCAACTAATACGTGTAATCCGCTTTTCAAATGTTCGATGCGAATAGTGTCAAGAAATCCCCTCACAGCAAACTTTGAGGCGGAGTAGGCTGTCCTTCCCGGTAATCCCACATATCCGGCAATGGAGATCACACCGACAAGCGAGCCTTTTGATTCAAGCAAATAGGGAAGCGCATATTTGGTGCAATAGACCGTTCCAAAGAAATTAACATCCAACAGGCGGTGCATCACCTCAAGATCCATATCTTTAAAAAGAGCTCGCATAGAGATTCCCGCATTATTAATCAGGATATCAATACGTCCAAATTTATTAAATGTAATATCAATCAACTCCTTGCAATCTGCCTCTATGGCAACATCGGTTTTTGTGCATAAAATATCATCACTTTTCAGTTCCGTTTTCAACGCTTCGAGGTGCTCAATACGCCGGGCCCCCAAAGATAAAATGGCGCCGCGCGAAAAAAATTCCTTTGCCAAAGCCTTGCCAATGCCTGACGAAGCCCCGGTGATTATGACTACTTTACCTCTCATGAATGTATTATTATCAGGCTCGATTACCTTTGAGTTAAGACGATATTCACTACTATTATGACAACAAAACTACAAATAAATCCAATGATTTAGCGATTTTTTTGATTTGGTATTTGCTTTTATCAAAAACAAGTTTACCTTTGCACCGCCTTTGAAAAACAAAGGTGCTACAATGATGACTCAGTAGCTCAGCTGGTAGAGCACATCCCTTTTAAGGATGGGGTCCTGGGTCCGAATCCCAGCTGGGTCACCAAAAAGCCTCTTAATCGTTAGATTAAGAGGCTTTTAACATTTTTTACGTCGGATTTTACGTCGAATTTGTTTTAAAGAGTGACCCAACGGAGTAAAATTTTAACACTTAAAATGAGGTTTACTTTAATTGTTGTGATTAATGTGGATTAATTTTATTGCATTTTTAAGAAGGGCAGAAGCTACCGTTGGTTTGCTTTCAACTGGGAATTGAGTGTGTTCATGGTCTTGATGGCCTCCTCCAAAAGAATTGCTTTTCCGAGTAGTGAGAGTCTGACTTCAAGTCAGTCCCTCACTACGGATCAATTGATCTTTGAATTTAATCTGAATATTCATGAGGGAATCTTCTTTTTTAGAGTTGTTATTACCTGCTTTCAAATCTTTAATAAACTAAATTATGTTGAGTTTTAATACAAAATATCGCGTATGTTAAGGAGATACCGATCGGATGGGGGTGATGTATTATGGTAATTATCCCCGGCTCTATGAGATCGGCCGTACCGATATGATTAGAAATATCTGGAAATCTTACCGCGAAGTGGAAGAGAGTGGGATTATTCTCCCTGTACGGATGTTAAGTGCGGTTTACCATAAACCTGCCGGTTATGATGAAGAGCTCACCATCAAAACAATCATCAAAGAGATACCCAAAGTAAAATTCAGGTTCTTCTCTGAAATATACAACGAAAAAGGGGAACTGATTAACGAAGGGGAGGTGGTGCTCGGTTTTATGGATTCATCAACCGGTAAACCCATGCGTGCACCAGAAGAATTCATAAAGATTCTTCATTCAACAAACCAGTTTGTTTGATTTAAATCTTGTTGATTGTCAGAAATATAAACAGGACAATTGCGATAAGGATAACACTTAGCCCAATAATCTTATTCGCCCACCATAATGTATTTATGGTCAGTTTATGTTTGAAAAGATAAGCTAAACCTGTCAAAATAAACCACCAAAATGCACCACCTGCAAAAATTCCGCCAATAACCAAAAGTGCCTCGAAGAGTTGAGATAATTGAAATACAAGACTATAGCTTGTAAATATTGCAATAAAGATAAATACAGCAAGGGGATTGGAGAAGGTCAGCAAAAAAGCCGTCAGGAAATCCTGTACATACGAAGTTCCTTTTTGTTTGAATTTTTGAATCTCCTTTGCAGGATTCGACAGGAAGATATAAAGTCCGAGAAAAACCACCATACTTGCTCCGAGAATCTTGAAGTAGATTTCATAATGGGTGATGAATTTGATAATAATCGTAAGACTAAAACCGGCTACAATGGCATAAATTGCATCCGATGCCGCTATCCCCAAACCGGATAAAAATCCTGATTTCCAGTTTTTATTGACGGTTCTCTTTATGCACAACATCCCTAAAGGACCAAGTGGAACCGAAACGGCAATGCCAATCATAAAACCTTCCCAAAGCAGTCTAAAACTCATGCAAGCAAATATAGCTAAAAAAATGATCTAATTTATTCAAAATAAAAAGGCAAAGTTAAAATTCGGGCTGATATTTTCTACTTTTATCCCAAAGAAAGTTTTAACCATACCCGGAAAATGAAACGAAAAATATTTATTATGCTTTTTATTATGTCGGCACTACAAATGGCAGTAGCGCAAAAAGTTATCAAACTTTGGCCTAATGGCGCCCCAGGAAACAATGAATGTTTGCAACCTGAAGAGACCTTCAACGGGAAGTGCGTCCGGTTTGTATCTGTACCGACCCTCACGATTTATTTGCCTGATAAAGATAAAAATACAGGCGCTGCTATCGTAATTTGTCCGGGTGGAGGCTATGCAATGGAGGCGATGGATCATGAAGGCTACCAATATGCGGAATATTTACAAAGTAAAGGAATTGCAGGAATCGTTTTAAAATACCGGCTTCCCTACGGACACCACGAAATACCGTTGATGGATGCTCAATATGCTTTAAGAACAGTGCGTTACAATGCTGCTGAATGGGGTATTAATCCGGAAAAAATCGGAATTTCGGGATTTTCAGCCGGCGGGCATCTCGCCTCCACTGCTGCAACACATTTTGATCATGGAAAACCGGAAACAGTCGACCCGGTCGAAAAAGTGAGTTGCCGCCCCGATTTTGCTGTGTTGGTTTATCCGGTAATCACCTTTAACGAACTCTGGGGACATATGGGCTCAAGAGAGAATCTGATAGGTAAGAATCACGATTTACGGTTGATCCGCTATTATTCAAATGAACTTCAGGTAACCTCAGAGACCCCACCCTCATTTTTGGTATTGGCCGATGATGATAAAGGGGTTCTACCTCGCAATAGTATTGAATTTTACAGCGCATTAAAGGAGAAAGGGGTTTCTGCCGAACTTCATATTTTCAGAGAGGGAGGTCATGGTTTTGGGATGAATAAATCAGGTAAACCTCATGATCAGTGGCCGCAATTGTTAATTGACTGGATGAAAGCGGAGAAAATTTTAAAATAGGGTGGTTTCTGCTCCCAATTTTCAATATTCTGTTCCCATTAATATTTTATTATGGTTATGATTACTCATCCAAAGGATGTAATTAAGTTTTGTCCCAGGTGTGGGTGTAAGGAGTTTATATCTAACGATCTAGGGCGTTCATTTAATTGCGAAGGGTGTCAGTTTAACTTGTACATGAACAGTTCGGCGGCTGTAGCATGTCTGATTTTCAACGATAAGGGTCAACTTTTGCTTGCCCGGCGTGCGATCGAACCTGGTAAGGGAATGTTAGACCTTCCGGGAGGATTTGTGGAGCCGATGGAGAGGGCAGAGGAGGCGGTGCAAAGAGAAATTTGCGAAGAACTGGGCGTTCATGTCATACAAACAGAATTCCTGGTGTCATATCCAAATGAATACATTTTTTCTGGTTTCTCTGTGTTCACCGTTGATCTTGCTTTTATATGCAAAGTTGACCACATTTCCCGAATTATTCCTGCAGATGATGTTTCAGCTGTGGAGTATTTCTTCCCTGAGGAGATCAAAAAAGAGGAGTTATGTTCTGAAAGCATGTTTGAAATTATTAATTATTATATAAATAGAAATAAATGAGCATTATAGATCGTATTACCTCGCTCCGTACATTAATGTTCAAAAACGATATTGATGCTGTAATTATCTATGGGACCGACCCTCATTTAAGTGAATATGTACCTGATGCCTGGCGAAGCCGGGAATGGATAAGTGGTTTTTCAGGTTCTTATGGGAAAGTGGCAATCACTAAAGATCGGGCAGTGCTGTGGACCGACTCCAGGTATTTTATCCAGGCTGAATCACAATTATTCGGCACAGGAATCATCATGCTAAAGGATCGTCAGGCAGACACAATTTCGGTAGACCAATGGTTGAGCGGCGAACTTGTTTCAGGAAGCATTGTAGCCATCGATGGATTTACCATCTCTGCCACTGAGGCGAAAGTACTGGAACTTAAATTGGGTGCGAAGGGTATCATTCTGGATATTAAAACAGATCTGGTATCCCCGATTTGGGAAAACAGACCTCTGACGTCCAGCGCACAAATTCTTGAT
This sequence comes from Prolixibacteraceae bacterium, assembly GCA_963677935.2. Taxonomy (GTDB): domain Bacteria; phylum Bacteroidota; class Bacteroidia; order Bacteroidales; family Prolixibacteraceae; genus JAAFHB01. Next base: position 876,907 of record CAXXEH010000003.1, read on the forward strand.
TATCCAGTCCATTTTGCTGGTCAAAGCCGCGCAGAAAAGCTCACTCAGATCCGAAAAAGGCTTATTCCGCTCGGAGCTGAGTCTACATTAATCTGCCAGTTAGATGACCTTGCCTGGATGTTTAATCTCAGGGGAAACGATATCCTTTATAATCCGCTCTTCACAGGCTATGGTTATGTAGATCACTCCCAGGCCATCCTTTTTATAGATGAGGAAAAAATGACGGGTGAATTAATTAAGGTATTGAATAGGGAAGGAGTTGCCGTAATGAATTATAATTCAATATTTTATATCCTCCCCAAGGTGATTTCATCCCATGTCTGTCTCGATCCCGACCGTACAAATTCGCTGCTTTACCGGTTTATTGAAGAAAGAGGTAATGTAATTGTGGGTTTGGCAATCCCTACGCTTCTAAAATCAATTAAAAATGAGGTGGAGATTGAGGGAATGCGAGAGGCCCACCGACGGGATGGGGTCGCAATGGTCAACTTTCTTTATTGGTTTGATAGGAATTTCGATAAAGAGAAGATTACAGAACTATCTATTAGCGAAAAGCTCAGGCTATTCCGGGCAGAACAGATCTGTTTTTCGGGTGAAAGTTTTTGTTCTACTGTTGCATATGGTGCACATGGCGCTATTGTCCATTACAGTGTCACTCCCGAAACGGATTGTGAGATCCTGAAGGATGGCATCCTCCTGATAGACTCAGGCGGACAATATTTGGACGGGACCACTGATATTACACGCACCATATCAGTAGGCAAAGTAACTGATCAGCAAAAATCTGACTTTACCCTTGTCCTTAAAGGGATGATTCGGCTTGCGAAGGCGGTGTTCCCTGAAAATACGAAAGGATATTCGCTCGACATTCTGGCCCGTAAGGATCTATGGAATAATGGATTGAATTATGGTCACGGAACAGGTCATGGTGTTGGGCATTACCTATCGGTGCACGAAGGGCCGATTTCTATTCGACCCGACAATAATAACGAACCAATTCGGGAAGGTCAGATTATAACAGACGAACCTGGTATCTATCGTGAAGGGGAGTACGGAATTCGTATCGAGAATGTGTTGTTGTGCAAAAACTACTGTCATTCAGATTTTGGCAGCTTTCTCTCTTTTGATACGCTGACCTTGTGTCCTATTGATAGAAAATTGGTGAATCGGCAACTTTTGTCCGGAGAGGAGATCAATTGGATCAATGACTATCATGCAACTGTTTTTGAAAAACTGACGTCTCAATTAAAACCTGATGTTTCCAACTGGCTGAGGTCCGTATGTGCTCCAATATGAAATGTATAAATCAACAATTATAAAATGAAAAGGTATTTATTGGTATTCTCATTTTTTCTTATTCCTTATCTTGTTGTTGCTCAATATTATGTATTGGGGGAGGATCCGGGCAGTATTCGCTGGAAGCAGATCAATACAGACAATTTTCAGATCATCTATCCACCAGGGTTTGAAGTAAATGCCCAGCGTATGGCATCTATTTTGGAAAAGGTTTATCGTTTCACAGGCAATTCACTCCAGCACTCTCCTTCAAAAATATCCGTGATACTTCATACCAGCACCGTTCGTTCCAATGGTTTTGCTGCCTGGGCTCCATCCCGCGTGGAGCTCTTTACAACTCCCGGTCAGGATATTTATGCTCAGGATTGGCTGGAACAATTAGCCATTCATGAGTTCAGGCATGTTGTTCAGATCGATAAGATAGATGCAGAGCTACCTGCAATATTTAAGGTGATTTTGGGTGAACAAGCTGCAGCATTGGTTATTGGTGTTTATTTGCCATTCTGGTTTCTTGAAGGGGATGCTGTTGCCACTGAGACTGCCTTAAGTAATTCCGGCAGGGGAAGGGTTCCCTCATTTGAAATGGAATTAAAGGCTCAGGCGGTCGAGAAAGGAATTTATAGCTATGATAAGGCGTATCTCGGATCCTATAAAGATAATGTACCGGATTATTATCAGTTCGGATATCAAATGGTGGCAGGTGTTCGCAGAAAGTACGGGTCAGATGTATGGGCTAAAGTTTTAAATCATGTAGCTCGTAATCCATTGGCATTTAACGCCTTTTCAAGCGGATTAAAAAAAGTTACGGGCAGTAATCACATTGCATTATACGATACGATTTTTACCGGATTAAGAAATAACTGGAAATTGAAGGATCAGGTATTGGAAAAAACACCATTTGAGATAATCACAAAACCGCAAAAGGGTTATGCCAGTTACAGATATCCATTTCCAGTTAGCGACTCTACATGTTTTGCAGTTAAATACTCATTAAAGGACCTTACACGATTTGTTCTGATTGGGCCAGGGGGAAAGGAGAAGAAGATTTTTACGCCGGGAGATATCTTTGAAGAATCGATCACCTATGGAGGGAGGAAAGTTTTCTGGATAGAATCCAAAACGGATATTCGCTGGACACATCGTGAATTTTCGCTGCTGAGAATGCTGAACATCGACAACGGTAATGTGACAGAGAAGAGATATAAAGAGAAGATTTATGCACCTTGTTTATCGGCTGATGGACTTCATCTGGCTGCTATACAAGTTAATAACGACAATCTGTGTTCGATCGTAATAATTTCACCTGAATCGGGCGAAATCGAAAAAGTAACTCCATTATCGACAGATCTATTTATTCTTAATCCATCCTGGGCTGATAAAAACAACGGACTTTTTGCCGTTGTGCTGGGAAACAAAGGGAAATCACTGGCTAAAATCAATCCTTTTACGGGTGTAATGAGTATTCTATTCCCTTTTTCCTACAATGAAATCAGACGACCGGTACAACACGGTGATTTAATTTATTACACCGGAACGGTTGATGGTAAAGATGATTTATATGCCTTTAATCTGAAGGAGAATTTGAATTACCGGTTTACATCATCAAGGTTTGGTGTTAGGGATGCCCAGATGAGCTTAGATGGGAACTATTTATTTTATAGTAACTATACTGCTGATGGTTTTAAAGTGGTTAAAATGGCGCTTAAATCGACTAAAACCATCATTTCAAATGTCACCCAATCATTCCGGTATCCATTGGCTGACCAACTCTCATTCCAGGAGAAGGGAAAGCCTGAATTTTCGACTTCAGATACAACATCTCGTCAAGCCACTTCTTATTCAAAATTTACCCATTTATTTGATTTTCATAGTTGGGCGCCTGTTCATATTGATTTCGAGAAAGAAGAATTCCGGCCGGGAGTTACGCTAATGTCACAGAATAAACTCAGCACTGCAATCACTCAATTGGGTTATGATTATTCAACGATCAATAAAACAGGTAAATGGGTAGCGAAATTTGATTATACCGGTCTTTTTCCAGTGTTTAAATTAAATACCGATTATGGACGCGAGAATTCATATTATTATCAGGTTAATAGTTATGTTAATTCTGTAACACACGTTGTCCGTAGAGATACACAAAAAATTAATTTTTCCTATAGAATAATGAATATCAATGGAATAGTAAATCTTCCACTAAAATTCTCACATGGTAAAATGAACCGGTTGGTTCAGCCTGAAATGCAGGTTGGATATCGACAGATCTGGCAGGATGCTTCGACTCCATATACTGGACAAACGGATGTAGCAATCACTTACCGATTATATATCCATAACCTGTTAAGAACCGGAATCCAGGATATTCAGCCTGCGATCGGTCAGGTGATTGATCTTGGTTATCGCCATTCGCCCTTTGACAATCAAAATACCAGTACGATCAGGACGGCTGAAGGGATTCTCTACTTTCCGGGATTGATAAAACACCATGGTGTGAAAATATATGGTGGATATCAGCAAAAGGAAACAACAGGAAGTTCATATTCTGACTATATTTCCTATCCACGAGGCTATGCTAATCTGGTCAATAATCAATTATTTTGTTTAAAGTCGGATTATGTGTTTCCATTGTTTTATCCTGATTGGAGATTAGGTAGATTAAGCTACTTTAAAAGATTCGCTTTAAGGTTATTTTATGACCAGGCTTGGGCCACAGTTCCCATTATTAATCAAGGTAGCGAATATAAGGTAAACTTTAACTCCACCGGTGGAGAGTTAACTACCGATTGTAATATTCTCCGTTTACTTGTACCTGTTAAAATGGGAGTCAGGTCTTCCTATTTGATCGGTCAACAAAAAATAAATTTTGAATTTCTCCTTTCAGTCAATTTTAGCATGCTTTAGTAAGACCTTACTTCAGTTATAAAGAATTTGCAAGTAATATCCCTTTTTGTTTGACGAAAATCCCGGTCCGATGGCCGGGATTTTTTTTTAAACGATTCTCACAGGGGAATAATCAGGTCAAAAATGCAATGTAATCATTAAATTTCAGTTAGTTAAGTTGTAAATAACTTGTATTTTCCATTCCTGGGATTTAATTCAATTAGCTCTTTAATGGGAGCTGAGGTAAACTTCGTCCTATTTTGAAAGGCAAATTACACGAATCAAGATCATTTTAATTACAAAAGGTTTCCATTTGCTCTGTTTACATCTTTTTGTACGTTTTCTGGCAAAATATTGGTTAATTCTTGATTGTATACATATGTAATTTATTAAAATCAACTCACAAATGTGAATCGTCTAATAATTATTACATTTGTATTAAGTTAAAATCTGGACAATTTGCAGTTTTACGGGTGAATAAACAGACGATTTAACCCCAAAAAATATTAGCACTTTCAGATTAGGTTAAGTTCACATTATCAATATAATAGGTTGTTATTCTAAAGTAATGGATTAAATTGGCAGATTACATTTGTAATATATTAGCGACAGATTAGAAAAAATACATAAATATTACTTATTAATCATTGATAACCTGTTTTATACACTGTTTTGTGTTAACAATTACTTCAGGTTTTGTCAGTTTTATTCCCGGACCGACATTTGAATTTACAACATACACTGAATCAGATTTTAAGTTCGATATTTCTAATCAAATCCTAACTAACGAACTTTTAATAACCAATAAGATAAATCATTCCTATAATTGACATATGTATTTCACGATTTTCAATTCAATAATGTAAATTCAGAAATATTTTAAAATTGATTACATAAGTTGAAAATATATTTTGTACATTTGTAATTAGTAAATTAATTAAACTCTATAGAAGAGAAATTGCCATAATTGTAAATCACAAATCGGAATTATTATTATCTCATGACTATTCCATCTGACCTTAAAAAACAAATTATTTACGGATGAAGGATCGAATAACACAGTTTCTTAAAATTGAAGGTATTTCTCCTGCAGAATTCGCTGATAAGATTGGGGTACAGCGATCGAGTGTCTCACATGTGTTGAATGGACGTAATTATCCAAGCGCCTCGTTTATTCAGAAGATGCTCACAACGTATAAGACATTAAATTCTCGCTGGCTGATGCTGGGAGAAGGATCTGTTTTTGATATCAATGCTGCCTCCAATAAACAACCTTTGCTTTTTAAGGAACCAACTGAGCCGGTGAGGGCAAAAGTGCCTTCGGAGAGCCCCACAGCAATCATAGGATTACCACAAGAGATTTCGAATCAACCACCTGATAACTTAACTGATAAGCCTTCATCTGCCAATTTATTAAATACTCCTGTTGAATTAAATTTGGCACAGTCAGTTCCTGAATTAAGCAGTTATATAAATGAAAATAAGGAGGTTGATAGGATTGTTTTCTTCTACAAAGACAAAACTTTTATGGTATACACTCCTTCAAAATAGAATTTGCCCTATCTTTGCATGAATTAGAGCAGGTGATATGATCTGTTTGCCGGCATAGTAGGGTAAACAATTGTCATCTGCCATAAATGAATTTTAAATTTCATGCAGATGAGAAAAACCGTTCAGAACCTGAAGGTTATTGCGAACCTTCAACTAAACGATTATCATCATATTTTACAGTTACAGGCTCCGGAGCAACTTGAATCCATTGATCCCGGTCAGTTTGCCAATCTGTTGGTTGACCATGCACCAGGTGTTTTTTTACGCCGTCCTTTTTCCATTTATTCGGTTGATTATGGGAGCAATACCATCTCTGTTTTTATCAAGGTGATCGGTGAAGGGACACGGACTCTTGCCAATACGCCTGTTGGTAGCATCATAAGTGGACTGTTTCCCCTGGGTAATGGCTTTTCTATTCCAAAATCGAAAGAGAAGATTCTGCTTGTTGGTGGAGGTAGTGGAGTGGCTTCGATGATGAGTCTGGCACAGGTGCTTGCTACAAATTTAAATGATGTTTCGATTTTGCTCGGGGCGCGCTCTTCATCAGATTTGGTGGAACTGGATCATTTTTCCAGGTATGGCACTCTCTATACAACAACTGAGGATGGATTACATGGTGTTAAGGGATATGTTACTGATCACACTGTATTTAGCATTGAATTGGAACATTTTGACCGAGTGTACACCTGTGGTCCGGAACCAATGATGAAGGCTGTTGCAGCCATGGCAAAAATTAAATCAGTTTTTTGCGAAGTTTCACTTGAGAATACCATGGCCTGCGGTTTTGGCGTGTGCCTGTGTTGTGTCACCGAAACCCTACAGGGTCATAAATGTGTTTGCACTGACGGACCTGTATTTAATTCAAATCAACTAAAATGGCAGATCTAAGGACTAAAATTCACACATTAAATCTTAAAAATCCGGTTTTAACAGCTTCAGGAACATTTGGATACGGAGTTGAGTTCGATGATTTTATTGATGTGAGCAGACTGGGGGGTATCGTAGTTAAAGGGACAACTATTCATCCCAGGCAGGGAAATGCCTACCCAAGAATGGCCGAAACCGCTTCTGGGATGTTAAATACTGTCGGACTTCAGAATAAGGGAGCGCGTTATTTTCAAACCGATATCTACCCTAATCTCTTAAAATACGATACCAATATTTTGGTAAATGTTTCAGGATCTACAATCGCAGAGTATGTGGAATGTGCCGAAATCATCAATGAACTTGACCATATTGCAGGTATCGAATTGAATATATCATGCCCAAACGTCAAGGAGGGGGGGATGTCTTTTGGAACCAGTTGCCCTTCTGCTACCGCGGTTGTTAGTGCAGTCAGAAAAGTGTACAAAAAGTCGATGATGGTGAAACTTTCGCCTAATGTGACAAATATTACAGAGATTGCCTTAGCCGTTGAAGATGCAGGCGCAGACAGTATATCGCTGATAAATACCCTATTAGGAATGGCAATCAATGCCGAAACGCGTAAACCGGTGCTCTCAACTATCACTGGCGGCCTTTCCGGACCGGCAATAAAACCAATCGCATTAAGAATGGTATGGCAGGTATGTCAGGCCGTTCATATTCCCGTTGTGGGTATGGGTGGAATTATGAATTCAACTGATGCCATTGAATTTTTCCTGGCTGGGGCGTCGGCAATACAAGTTGGAACGGCTAATTTTATAGATCCCTTAGTAACAATAAAGATTATTGATGGGATTGATGATTATCTCAACCGTCATAAAATCAACTCCTTAAATGAGCTGATCGGCTGTTTACAATTGTAAATTACATTTGTAAACAGCCGTTGAAGACTCATTATGGTATAAGTTATTTTAATTACATTATTATTTATGTTTAGATTCCAAAATTGGTTATTTGGCTTTTGTTTAGTTATATTTACAATTTACCCTTTTCAACAAGGTTCATTTTCTAACAGGAATTCACTTTTGTCACCACAAAACATTTCGCTTAACAAATTAGTATTCAATAAATTAATCGAAGAACAGAATGCTGTTTTTGTCGATGCATTCATGGAAAAGTTCAGAGAACAGAATGGATTGAAGGGCGTTGTAGTTGCAATTGTAAAAGATGAGAAACTGGTTTTTGCCAGAGGTTATGGACTTGCCGATGAGCAAGCCCAGATACAGGTGACTCCTTATCATCTTTTCAGGCTTGCCAGTGTTTCTAAACTGATCACTGCCGTTGCCATAATGAAACTTGTTGAGAATTCGAAAATTTCACTCGAGTCAAAGGTGTTTGGCAAATATGGGATTCTCAATGATGAACAATTTCTTCAAATTAAGGATAAGCAGCGGCTGGAGAAAATTACCGTTCGGCACCTCCTTAATCATTCCGGTGGTTGGACCCAGCGTTATGGCGACCTTGCTTTTCTTCCCAAAGCTGTATCAAAAGGTGTTGGTGACCCGTTACCTGTTAATATCGATTCGTATATTAAATTTGTGACGACTCACCGGGTTCATTTCGAACCAGGATCAAACAGCGTATATTCCAATCTTGGGTATCTTATTTTAGGCAAAATAATTTCAAAAGTTTCAGGTACTGATTACGAATCTTTTGTTAAAAAAGAGGTGCTTGAACCTGCCGGAATTACCGATATGCAACTTGGAGGTAGTTTTTGGGATGAAGCCCGTCCTAATGAAGTGCGGTATTATCAGCCTGAAGATGGTCAGCCGGTAGAATCGTTTGATGGTAGCGGTCGTATGGTTCCTAAAACCTACGGTGGAAATGATATTCATCTTTTGGGATCTGCCGGAGGTTGGCTTGCATCACCAATTGACTTAATGAAATTAATTGTTGTGATCGATAACGAGCCTAAGGTTAAGGACATACTTTCTGCTGAAAGTATTTCTGAAATGACCCATGTGGATCCTTCAGGATTGGATCCTTTGGGGTGGAGAGGAACCAACGATAAGGGCGAATGGTGGCGGACTGGCACATTGCCTGGTACTTCGGCGCTGGTACGGCGTCAAGCTGATGGAATTTCGTGGGTTATTTTATCAAACACAAGCAATTATAAAGGTCCCCGATTGGCCATAGAAATGGAAAGAGTCATGGCTCGCATCTTGCAAAAAGTGGATCAATGGCCAGACTATGATCTCTTCGCATTTCTGCACAACTAAACAATTGGTTTTTTTTTAAACTAAATCTCACCTTTTTTTGTTACTTATGAGTTTGAACGCATAAACATGTGCTTAATTTTATCAATACTCATTTAATGTAACATTAATCAATGTCAGATTTTCATGTTCTTATACCAAAACTGGGTGAAAGTATCCAGGAAGCAACCATAACTAAATTATTTGTAAAACAAGGAGATACAGTTGTTGAAGATGATATTCTCTTCGAAATCGCAACCGATAAGGTAGATTCTGAAATACCTTCGCCTGTGGCTGGTACCATCAGGGAGATCAGGTGTTCCGAAAATGATTTGATTCCTGTTGGTCAGGTTGTAATTGTCATTGCCTTAGGAGATGAAGTTTTGGCGGTTTCTGAACCTGAAATTGTTGTTGAAAAAGATAAAATTGTCGATCCTAAATCAATTGAAGAAAAATCAGAACCACAACCTCAGGTTATTAATAAAAGCGAATTAAAAAGTGCAGGTCGTTTCTATTCACCACTTGTTAAAAATATTGCATCAAAGGAGGGAGTTTCCCTACAGGAACTTGAGTCGATAACAGGCAGCGGACTGGGAGGCAGGATTCAAAAAAATGATATCATTAATTTCGTCGAACAGCGTAAAAAAGGGAGTGATGTCGCCTCTTCGCAGGTAATGGCTCAACCCGTATCTCATCTGAATATGCCTGTTAGCCAGGCTGAACGGCCAAAAGTTTCGGTCTCACTGGGGGCTGAAGATACCATCTTTAAAATGGACCGAATCCGGAAGCTTATCGCCAATCATATGGTGATGTCAAAACAAGTTTCTCCGCATGTTACTACCGTAGTCGAGGCAGATGTAACAAATATGGTCTTATGGCGTAACGCTGTTAAAGGTGATTTTGAAAGAAAGTATAGTCAGAAGTTAACATTTATGCCTTTGTTTATAGAGGCAACCGCCAAGGCACTCTCTGAATTCCGCCAGGTAAATGCATCGGTTGATGAGGATAATATTATTTTGCGAAAACACATTAATATTGCCATCGCTGTTGCCACCAACGATGGTAATCTTGTCGTTCCGGTAATCAAAGATGCTGATTCAAAAAATCTTATAGGAATTACCCGTGAGGTCAACGCCTTTGCCGTTGCAGGACGGGAGAATAAACTTAGCCCCGATGATCTTCAGGGTGGGACCTTCACCATTACAAATTTCGGATCATTTGGAGGATTAATAGGAACTCCAATCATTAATCAGCCACAAGTCGCAATTCTGGCAGTAGGAATTATCGAGAAAAAACCTGCAGTAATGGAGACTCCAACCGGAGATGCCATTGTTGTAAGGCATAAAATGTTCCTCTCTCTCTCTTATGATCACCGGGTTGTGGACGGAATGCTGGGGGGGAAATTTCTACGTAGGATAGCCGATTTATTGGAAGAATTTGAACAACCCAAAAATATTTGATTAGAATTAAAATGCAAAATATGAAAGTTTTACACGATCTCCCGGTGAATAAAGTCTATACTATCAAGAATACAGATAAAGAGATTCTCGAAAATTGGCTTTATCTGATGACGCTGGGGCGTATTATTGATGAAAAAGCACCTAACTATCTTAAACAAGCCATTGGATGGTCTTATCACGCTCCCTATGCAGGGCATGATGGAATACAACTCGCTATCGGACAAATATTTGATAGGGAAAACGATCATCTGTTTCCATATTACCGCGATATGCTGACCAATATTTCAGCTGGTCTGACGGCTGAAGAGATCATTCTTAACGGGATATCCAAGGCAGCCGATGTAACCTCAGGCGGAAGGCATATGTCAAATCATATTGGTAAACCTGAATGGAATATCCATAATGTATCTTCGGCTACTGGAAATCACACATTGCATGCTGTTGGTGTTGCACGTGCCATAAAATACTATAAGGGAAAAGGTGTTGCCATTAGTTCCCAGGGTGAATCGTCTGTTTCGGAAGGTTATGTTTATGAGGCTATTAATGGAGCATCAACTGAAAAACTTCCCGTTATATTTGTTTTTCAGGATAATGGATACGGAATTTCGGTACCTAAAAAAGATCAGACAGCCACCCGGAAAGTTGCCAATAATTTTTCAGGATTTAAAAACCTAAGGATTATCCATTGTAATGGTAAGGATGTTTTTGATTCCATCAATGCAATGACAGAGGCAAAAAAATGGTCCCTGGAGAATCAACTGCCATGTATTGTTCAGGCAAATTGTATCCGAATACACTCGCACTCTAATTCAGACCGCCATGATCTTTATCGTAACGATGCTGAATTGGGCTATGTTCTGGAATCTGATCCATTGTTAAAGTTTAAAAGGATGCTATTGAGATACGAAAGGCTCTCTAAAGAGGAAATTCAGTCCATAGAAGAGAGGGCAAAAGAGGAGGTTAAATTGGCTCACAGAAGCGCTATGGCCTCTCCGGACCCCGATCCTGCATCTATCTTCGATTTCGTTATTCCCGAGCCCTATCCTGCATCAAAATATCCTGAAGGGGTACATCATTTCACTGGTGAAAAGAAAAAACTGATTGAAGCATTAAACGAGACGCTTAAGGCAGAATTTAGACTCAATCCCGATACCTTTATTTGGGGTCAGGATATGGCGAATAAAGAGAAAGGGGGGATCTTTAATGTTTCAAAAGGGCTGCAACAGGAATTTGGCCCGGCCAGGGTGTTTAACGGTCCGATAGCTGAAGATTTTATTACGGGAACTGCCAATGGTATGTCACGTTACAATCAGAAAATCAGAATAGTAGTAGAGGGAGCCGAGTTTGCTGATTATTTCTGGCCTGCTATGGAACAGTATGTCGAAATGACTCATGAATATTGGCGAACGAATGGAAAATTCAGTCCGAATGTGACTATTCGCCTGGCGTCAGGTGGATATATTGGGGGTGGATTGTACCATTCGCAATCTACTGAAGGGACACTGGCAACATTTCCCGGGATCAGAATTGTATATCCCTCTTTTGCCGACGATGCAGCAGGACTACTTAGAACTTCAATTCGTTCAATGGGGCCAACTCTTTTTCTTGAGCCAAAAGCACTCTATAATTCGCCCGCTGCTGCGACTCCAATTCCCGATGATTTCGAGGTTCCGTTTGGAAAAGCAAGAATTCGTCGTGAAGGAACTGACTTAAGTTTAATAACATACGGTAATACAACTCATCTTTCACTTAAAGTTGCGGAACAACTGGCAAGTGAAGGTTTTCATATTGAAGTAATCGATATTCGCTCATTAATCCCGCTTGATAAAGAGGCGATTTTAAACTCAGTCAGGAAAACCGGACGAGTTTTAGTTGTTCATGAAGATAAAGTATTTGGTGGTTTCGGAGGTGAACTGGCCAGTATGATCAGCGAAGAGGCTTTTGAGTATCTTGATGCCCCTGTTCGCAGGATTGGTTCTGAGTTTACGCCTGTTGGTTTTAGCAGAATTCTTGAAGCCGCAATTTTAATCAATGAAAAGAAGATTTATACTGCAGCCCTGGGGTTATTAAAATACTGAATTCATCAATTTCACAAAAATATAGTATATTCGTATAACAAACGGATGAAATTCTCCTGTATAGGCGACATCCGCCATAATTTTAAAGAAGTATCGAATGGGAAAAATTGGCCTTTTTTATAGTTTTAATTCAAAAAAAACGGCAAAGATTGCCGGAATCATTCATAATGCATTCTCGGGAGTTAATGTTCAACTTGTTAATGTTGACGAAGTTAACAAAAAACATTTTCTTGATTTTGATAATCTGATTTTCGGTGTTCCAACTTGGTTTGATGGTGAATTACCTAATTATTGGGACGAATTGCTCCCGGCACTTGAAGAGATTGATTTCTCGCATAAGAAAATTGCTGTTTTTGGATTGGGTGATCAAAAGGGATATCCGGAAAATTTTTGTGATGCTATTGGAATAATGGTTGAGTTTTTTGAGGAGAGGGGAGCTTTAATTGCGGGTAATTTTCCTTTGGAAGGTTATACATTTGAAGCATCAAGAGCCATTCGTGATGGACAGTTTTTGGGTCTACCCCTTGATCAGGAAAATCAGGCTAGGTTAACCAATGGTCGAATTGAACAGTGGGTTGAGATTCTTAAAAAAGAATTTAATTGATCTACAACTTTTTAGAGTTGATATTATTGGTTTTATCTAGTGATATTTTTCATTTGGTAGCATTTTAATTTTGGGTTTATATGCTGAGAAAAATTCGTGATTTAATTTTTATTTCACTGCTTATTATAGCCCTTTATTTGTTTGCAAAGGTCGAAATATACCATTCGAAATACTGGCCGGAAGTGATCCGGATTTGTAATGTTAAATTGACAGCTGCAGATTCCATTATTTATCAATCAGATACGACTTTAATTCCTGTAAATTACATAGGTTCCATCGATTTTCGTAGTGTTGATCCCGATAAACGAAAGGATCTGTTTATTATGCATGTACTTCCTGCTATCGTAATTACCAGGGAGAGATTATTGGATGATTTACACCATGTGGAGTTTATTGAAAGGAGAATTAAAGGTCAGAAATCCATTTCGGTAGTCGATTCAACCTTTTTGTCTGATATAAAGTTAAAATATGATACTGACTCATTGGATGAATTAAAAAAGCGAATTTATCCGCATCCTGTTAGCCTGGCCCTTACACAGGCTGTACTCGAATCGGGATGGGGTACTTCCAATATATTTCGAAATGGGAACAATATTTTTGGAATAATGTCGTTTTCAAGTGATGAATCCCGGTCATTAATCCATTATCAGGAGGGGGACGATGAGCGATATCTTCGGACATATGACTCTGTTTTAGAATCAGTTGAACATTATTTTCTGCTTATTTCAACCGTATCATCCTATAAAAAATTCAGACAAAAGAGATGGGAGGGAGGAGCCTCTTCCCAATTATTGCGATACCTTAAAAATTACCACGAAACTGATCAATATGCTGAGATGGCTCAATCGATCATTGCCAGTAATAATCTCTCTCGATACGACAATATTTCCATCGACCCGAAATTCAAGGAAATTTCATCGTTAACCTCATTTTTAATGAAATATTAATGTTTTGATAATTAAATAGATGGTCTAAAAATCAAAATCTCGTTACCTTTGCCTTAAAATTTTGATAATATGAGAATGAAAATCAAGAAGACAATTGCCATCGTGGCGCATGATAACCGAAAGAAGGATATGGCAGAATGGGTAAGTTACAACTGGAAAGAATTGGCCCAGCATACCCTGGTATGTACCGGAACTACAGGAAAGTTGGTTAATGACACAATAAGTCAGAAGTGTAAGGAGAATGATGCCATGCCACCTCAGGTTATTATTCTGAAATCGGGTCCTTTAGGAGGTGACCAGCAGCTTGGTTCGATGATCTGTGAGGGGAATGTCAATCTGTTAATTTTCTTTTGGGATCCTATGCAGCCTCAACCTCATGATGTGGATGTTAAAGCCCTGTTAAGAATTGCTGTTTTGTACAATATTCCTACGGCATCGAACCGCTCAACAGCCGATTTTATTATATCATCTCCACTGTTTCACCTTGATTATAAGCCGATAATTAAAGATTATTCATCTTATATCTCCAGAAACCTGGAAGTTTAAACTTTAAAAATGTTTTTACTTTCCAGGCTGTTTCGTATCCGGAATAAATTTAAGTGACACAGAATTTATGCAATAGCGAAGCCCGGTTGGTGGTGGGCCATCTTCAAAAACATGCCCTAAATGGGCTTCGCAATTCGAACAGGTAATCTCCGTCCTAATCATTCCATGACTTTTATCTGTGATCACGTTGATTGACTGAATGGTGGCAACATCATTAAAACTTGGCCAACCACAACCTGATTTGAATTTTGATTCCGAATTAAAGAGAAGTGCGTTGCAATTCGAACAATAGTAATTTCCTTTCTCATAAAAGTTGTAATACTGGCCCGTAAAAGGGTGTTCTGTCCCTTTATTTCTGGTTACCTGATATTGCAAAGGAGTTAACTTTTTTTCCCATTCCTCCGCCGTTTTTACAACTTTGGGTGTATAGTGTTGTTCCTTTATAATCGTGGACCGAATATCTTTTTGTGCCATAACATTAACATTTAAATGGATCGCATAAAATACCAACAAAGCGAATAATATTTTCATTTTTATAACTGTTTTCTTTATAACGGGAAATGGAATGTTTAGGTTCAGTACAATCCTCATTATCACTAAAAATATTCAAATTAGTAAATTATCCGACTGATAATCAATTTTACATGTGTCTTATAATTAATATTATGTTATTTATGTTGTGTTAAAAAAAGAGGGAAGTGCTCCCTCTTTTTTTAATTCTTATTTCTTATTTAAGGCATCAAATTTGTCCATCATCTTAAGACGGTAATATAAGTTTTTCAACTGCTCAAGAATATAGGTATCCTTTGGATTATATTTTACCGCATTTTCAAGATAAGGTACTGCTTCTTTAAAGTAATCGTCTGACTTCTTCTTTTCTGCTTCGTAGCGAACCTGATCATTGGTTGGAACCAAATTAGCTACATCAAATTGTTTTACGCCACGATTGAAATAAATTACTCCAATATTGTAGTACGCATCTGCATTCTCAGGTTTTACCTCTGTTGCCTTTTTGTATACCTCGATTGCTTCCTCCTGCCGACCAAGCCGGTCGAGAGCAACACCTTTAGCCAGATAAAATGAAGAGTTATCCTTCTCTTTTTCAATGGCTTTATCAAGATAACCGATCGCTTCATTCGGTTGACCCGACATAATATAATAGTTGATTAGCTGAACATTTATACTTTGATCATTAGGATATTTTTCAAAAGCTTGTTTCATGATTTCTACAGCTTTGATTGTATCTTGCTTTGTTCCAAGCTGTTGGTAGGCACTAATAATCTGCGCGTAGGATGATCCGCCATTGTAACCGTATTTTGTACAATCGGTAAAGTACTTAATCGCTTTGGTATACTGTTTGGCATTCATCGCTGCAAGACCAGTATTGTACATAATAGCAGTATCTATTGCTGCTTCAGCTTTGAAAACAGGTGTTTGATCTAATGTCAACTTTTTCTCAAAAAAATCGGCTGCTTTGGCATAATCATTTGCCTGATAAGCTTCTACTGCGGCATTAATCAGCGTATTCGAAAATGTTAACAGCTTTATTTTTAATCCCGGATTACCACCTTTTTCATCCAGGTCAATCGCTTTCATATATGATTTAAAAGCCTCTTCAACAGGATTAGGTACAAGTTTTTTGAAATTCTCATCTTTTGTAATAATAATTGCCTCAATGATTTCCCCACGTGCCTGCCAGGCGCCCGACCAGTTAAGCGTTTTCTCGGCTTTCGGATTTGCCGGATCCAACGTTTCCTTAATTGTTTCCCAGGCTTTATCCAGCTTTCCCGCTTCCTTGTAGGTAAGTGCTGTTTGTACTTTTCCTTTTTGAGCAAAGACTACATTGCCTGCCAGAAGTATCAGTGCTGCGAAAAATAATTTTTTCATGATTATAAATGTTTGTTTTATAAATTACTGCAAAATTGAATCATTTATTTTAAAAATACAACAAATCTTTATTTAATATTGTAATACAACTAACTAATCAACTTCATTATCAGTCAATTCATCATCTGAAGGAAGATCAGTTAATTCATCATCAGAAAGCCCAGAATCATCAGGTTCGGTCACGTCAACCTCTTCTATTTCGACCCGTGCAACGGAGGCAATCGAATCATCATCCCGAAGATTGATCAGTTTAACTCCCTGAGCTGCGCGTCCGGTCATTCTGATTTTAGATACAGGTACCCTGATGGTGACACCCGCCTGTGTGATAATCATAAGATCATCAGAATCAGTAACATTTTTAATTGCAACAAGAGAACCAGTTTTTTCAGTGACATTAATGGTTTTCACCCCTTTACCTCCCCTGTTGGTTATCCTGTAATCTTCAATTTTAGAGCGTTTTCCGTACCCGTTGGCCGATACCACCAGTACATCTTCGACTTCACTTGCTACACAAATCATACCAACCAGTTCGTCGTTTTCATCGGCAAGACTAATACCTCTGACACCAGAGGCCGTACGTCCGATTGCACGGGCATGTTTTTCGTGGAACCGGATCGATTTTCCTGACTTTACTGCCAGCATTATCTCATTATCGCCGTTTGTTAGACGAGCTTCGATCAACTGATCATTTTCTCGGATAGTAATTGCATTAACCCCATTTTGTCTTGGGCGTGAATATGCCTCAAGCGGAGTTTTTTTAATTACCCCTTTCTTGGTACACAGAATAATGAAATTATTATTGATATAAGCTTCCTCTTTTAGGGAAGCAACATTGATATATGCCCTTACCTGATCATCTGCTTCAATTCCCAACAGGTTTTGAATCGCGCGTCCTTTCGAAGCCTTTGTCCCCTCAGGTATTTCGTAAACCTTAAGCCAGAAGCATTTACCCTTTTCAGTGAAGAGCAATAATGTATTATGCATTGTCGCAATGAACATGTGTTCAAGGAAATCCTCCTCACGTGTGCTGGAGCCTTTGGATCCAGTTCCTCCGCGGGCCTGTGTCCTGAATTCGGTAAGAGGTGTCCGTTTGATATATCCCATATGCGATATCGTTATTACCATATCTTCATTGGCATAAAAATCTTCAGGATTGAAATCTTCGGAAGCATACACAATTTCCGTTCTTCGGGCATCGCCATATTGAGATTTAATCTCAAGCAACTCGTCTTTGATTATGCCCATTCTGATCGATTCGTTAGCCAGTATCTCTTTTAACCAATCAATATATTTAGCCAGCTCTTCATACTCTACATGAATTTTATCCCGTTCAAGACCTGTGAGCCTTTGCAGACGTAGATCTAGTATTGCACGTGCCTGAATTTCATCTAGTTCAAAATTTGTCATTAATCCTTCGCGCGCCTCTTCCGGTGTTTTGGCGTTCCTGATTAAGGTGATCACAGCATCAAGATGATCAATCGCGATGATGAGACCTCTTAAAATATGCGCTTTTTTCTCTGACTGCTCAAGATCATATTTAGTACGTCTGATAACCACTTCATGCCTGTGCTCAACAAAATAGTGAATAAGATCTTTGAGGTTGAGCATTTGAGGACGCCCCTTGACAAGCGCTATATTGTTGACATTGAATGCATTCTGTAATTGTGTAAACTTGTACAACTTATTCAGAACGACACTGGCCATCTCCTCTCGTTTGATATCAACGACAATCCGCATACCAGTACGGTCAGATTCATCATTAATATTGGAGATTCCCTCAATTTTTTTCTCATTTACCAGTTCGGCAATTTTAATGATCAATTCTGCCTTATTGACCATGTATGGAATCTCAGTAATAATCAGCTTTTCACGCCCATGTTCCACCGATTCGATCTCTGCCTTACCCCTGACTACAATGCGCCCTCTTCCGGTCTCAAACGCTTCTTTAACACCGGCATAACCGTAAATTATTCCGCCTGTAGGAAAATCAGGGGCTTTTACGATGTCAATCAACTCGCTTATTTCAATGTTATTATTATTGATATAGGCGACGATGGCATCAATGGTATCCGAAAGATTATGAGGCGGCATATTGGTCGCCATACCGACAGCAATTCCTGAGGTGCCATTTACTAGTAGCATCGGAATCTTAGTTGGTAATACAGTAGGTTCCTGAAGCGTTTCATCAAAATTTGGACGAAAGTCAACCGTATTTTTGTCAAGATCTGACAGCGCCTCTTCAGCAAGCTTTTTTAACCTAGCCTCTGTATAACGCATTGCCGCCGGACTATCGCCATCAACTGACCCAAAGTTTCCCTGACCATCAATGAGCGGATAACGAAGTGACCACTCCTGCGCCATTCTGACCATTGCAAAATAGACCGATGAATCACCATGCGGGTGAAATTTACCAAGCACCTCTCCCACTATCCTTGCCGATTTTTTATATGGCTTATTGGATGCGCTCCCTAATTCACTCATTCCGTATAAAACCCTGCGATGCACAGGTTTAAGTCCGTCCCGGACATCAGGAAGAGCTCTTGAAACGATAACTGACATCGAATAATCGATATAAGCCGTTTTCATCTGCTCTTCAATATTAATCTGTATAATCTTTTCTAAATCAGACATATATGCCTTAATTGTTTAATTTGTAAAAAGTCACACAAAAATAGTAATTTTAAACTTAATTAAGGTACAAATTGTTCTTTTTATAAGTTAGAAAAATGCGTTTTAATTAGATTTGATAAACTGAATATTCGGGATCAATTTTTGTCTTATAAATAATTTTTTAAATGAGATTAAAAAGTTAACTGTTAGTTATTTAAGGTTATTAAATTATGAGGTATTAAAAACAATATTCTTGGGTTATTTGTAATTTATTGTGAATTATTAAGTAATTTAGTCCCAAAATAAAACTTAAGATAAAACATACAGACAGTAAATATATTATGGATTCAAAATTCTCTCCCCGTATTAAAGATGTTCTTTCGTATAGCCGCGAGGAAGCGATCAGATTGGGAAATGATTATATCGGTACGGAGCACCTTTTTTTAGGTATCATCCGTGACGGTGAAGGGATTGCAATTGATGTGATGAATAAATTGCACCTTGATTATATGAAAATGCGCAAAGATCTTGAAATTCAGCTTCGTAAAGATAGTTCGATGCAATTTGAGGCCAACATTCCTTTACTGAAAAATACTGAAAAGGCCCTGAAACTTGTTTTTCTCGAAGCGCGTGCGATGAATGAAAACACAGTAAATACCGGTCATTTGCTTTTAGCGATTCTAAAAGAAAAGGATAGTCTTATCAGTTCCATTTTCAAACACTACAGTGTTGGATACGAAGAAATTAAGTCCAAAATTGAGGAATTAACCAGGATTGAAAACAAATCTGATTTTCCGGAGGATAGCGACGAAGGGGACGATATGTTCGGTAAAAGTGGAGGTAGCGGAAGTGGTCCTTCAGGTTCAAAGGGTTCCTCTGTGCCAAAAACAGATACTCCTGTGTTGGATAATTTTGGGATTGATATTACAAAGGCTGCCATCGAAGGTAGTCTCGATCCGATTGTTGGAAGAGAAAAGGAGATTCAACGGATTGCCCAGATTTTAAGCAGACGGAAAAAGAATAACCCTGTTTTAATTGGTGAACCTGGTGTTGGTAAATCGGCTATTGTAGAAGGACTTGCGTTGCGAATATCCCAGCGAAAGGTCTCAAGGGTACTATTCGACAAGCGGGTCATCAGTCTGGATCTTGCATCGATTGTGGCTGGCACCAAATACCGCGGACAATTTGAGGAGCGGATGAAGGCCATCTTAAATGAACTCGCAAAAGTCGATAATATCATTTTATTTATCGATGAGATTCATACAATTGTTGGAGCGGGAGGTGCAACGGGTTCTCTCGATGCTGCGAATATGCTCAAACCTGCCCTTGCAAGGGGTGATATTCAATGTATTGGTGCAACTACATTGGATGAATATCGTCAGCATATTGAAAAAGATGGTGCGTTGGAACGTCGTTTTCAGAAAGTAATGGTCGAACCAACCACTGTCGAAGAGACTATCGAAATCCTTCATAACATTAAAGAGAGGTACGAAGATCATCACAATGTCACCTATACTACTGAAGCAATTGAAGCCTGTGTTAGGCTCACTACCAGATACATATCAGATCGTCACCTCCCCGATAAGGCGATCGACGCATTGGATGAGGCGGGTTCCAGGGTACATATCACTAACATTACCGTTCCTGAACGGATTATCAAGCTCGAAGAACGTATTGAAGAGGCAAGAGTAGAAAAGATTCAGGCCGTTAAAAGTCAGAACTTTGAACTGGCAGCCAGTTTTAGGGATCAGGAAAAGAATCTTCTCGCCCTTTTGGATAAGGAAAAAGAGATCTGGGAAAAAGAATTAGAGAATCACCGTGAAATAGTGGGTGAAGAGCAGGTTGCCGACATAGTGGCAATGATGTCTGGTATCCCGGTGCAACGTATCGCCCAGGCTGAAGGGAAGCGACTGCAGAACATGTTCAATGATATGAAACAAAACATCATTGGTCAGGATGATGCTGTACTTAAAATAACAAAAGCCATTCAGCGTAACCGGGCTGGTCTTAAAGATCCCAATAAACCCATTGGCTCGTTTATTTTCCTGGGGCCGACTGGTGTTGGTAAGACTCAATTAGCCAAAGTTTTAGCAAAATATTTATTTGATACATCCGATGCACTGATCCGTGTCGATATGAGCGAATACATGGAGAAATTCTCTGTTTCACGTCTCGTCGGCGCTCCTCCGGGATATGTAGGATACGAGGAAGGCGGACAGCTAACAGAAAAAGTTCGCAGAAAGCCTTATGCAGTGATTCTGCTTGATGAAATTGAAAAAGCACATCCCGATGTCTTTAATATTCTGCTTCAAGTGATGGATGAAGGACGTCTGACCGACAGTTTGGGTCGAAAAATTGATTTTCGGAATACCATTGTTATTATGACATCAAATATTGGTACACGTCAGTTGAAAGAATTTGGACAGGGTGTTGGCTTCTCGACGCGGAAAACAGCTGATGAAGAAAATGAATATGCTAAATTTGTGATTCAGAAGGCATTAAAACGTGCATTTGCTCCAGAATTTCTGAATCGGGTCGATGATGTGGTGATATTTAATCCGCTCGAAAGGAGTCATATTGAGCAAATCATTGATATTGAGCTTCAGGGATTATACGAACGTGTCGAAACATTAAAATACAAACTGAACATTACCGAGGCAGCCAAAAAATTTATTGCAGATAAAGGTTTTGATCCTCAATTTGGAGCCAGGCCGTTAAAAAGAGCGATCCAAAAGTACCTCGAAGATGAGATGGCCGAAACGATTATTGGTAATGTAATTAATGAAGGTGATACCATCACTATCGATCTGGATGAAACTAAAGAGAAGATAGTGGTTACTATTATTCCCAAAGAGGTTGCATTAATACCAAAAGAAAAAAGCGGCGAATAGCCGCTTTTTTCTTTTGGTATTATCTCTTCTCCTCTTTTTTTGCCTCTTCCCAGAAATAATCCATCTCGGCAAGACTCATGGTGTGAAGTGATCTCCCTTTTAAAAGAGTCTGTTCTTCAAGATAATTAAATCGGCGGATAAACTTCTGATTCGTCCGCTCCAACGCACTCTCCGGGTCGATATCGTACAATCGGGCAGCATTTACAATGGAGAAAATCAGGTCACCTAATTCATGTTCCATGTTTTGATGATGGTCTGCACGAAGCTCTACCTCAAACTCTGCAACCTCCTCTTTTACTTTTTCCCAGACCTGCTCCTTTTCTTCCCAGTCAAAACCCACACCTCTCGCCTTCTCCTGTATCCTGTTGGCTTTAACAAGTGCAGGAAGTGCATCGGGTACACCTTCCAGAACACGTTTACCCCTACCCTTCTCTTTTAACTTTAATGCTTCCCAATTCTGCTCAACCTCCCTTGCGTTACTTACCAATATCTCACCAAATACATGAGGATGACGATATATTAGTTTATCATTCAAATTGTTAATCACGTCTCCAATATCAAAGCTATTTAATTCAGCTCCAATTTTGGCATAAAACACGATATGAAGAAGCAGATCTCCCAGTTCTTTTTTTACCTCAGCAAGGTTACTGCGCAGAATAGCGTCCCCCAGCTCATAAACCTCCTCAATGGTCAATTTGCGTAATGACTCTAAGGTCTGTTGCTGATCCCATGGACATTTTTCGCGCAATTCATCCATTATATCAAGCAACCGTTCAAAGGATGCTAATTGTTCTTTTCTGGTTTTCATTTGTATATGATTTGTTTTTTAACAGACAAATGAAATAGCCATGAGAAAATATTCATTCTGATTTATGTTTTTTTAATCATGGCTATTTCATTTACTACCCGTTTTTGTTGCGACGAAGGTAAGCAAATGAATCAAAAAAGTGTTTATTTTGTAAAAGCTAAAAGACAAATATGATCGAGCATAGTTTTCAATTGGAAGGAATTGAGCCGACCGAATTTTACGGTGTTAGAAACTCCAAAATGGAGCTGATCAGATCGTATTGCCCTAAGATTCTTGTGATTGCCAGAGGGCACACCATAAAAGTAAAAGGTGAAGAACAGGAAGTTGGCGATTTTATCCGTAAATTTCAACTGATCATTGAGCACTACTACCATTTTAATGCCCTTTCGGACGAAACGATTCATCAGATTATGATGGACGATATCGTTTCAATTGATCAGAGTATACAGAATGCCAGTGATGTACTGCTGTTTGGTAATACCGGAAAACCAATCCGGCCACGTACTCCGAATCAACAAAAATTGGTTGACAGTTCTAAAAAAGATGACCTTATTTTTGCCATCGGACCTGCAGGAACAGGTAAAACATATGTTGCCATAGCTTTAGCAATCAGTGCTTTGAAAAACAGGCAAATCAAGCGGATTATTCTTAGCCGTCCTGCTGTTGAAGCAGGCGAAAACCTTGGATTTTTGCCGGGTGATCTTAAAGAAAAAATAGATCCTTACCTTCAACCCATTTATGATGCATTGCTCGATATGATCCCTCCCAAAAAGCTGGAAGAGTACCTGAAGGACGGGATTATACAGATTGCCCCGCTTGCCTTTATGCGGGGAAGAACATTAAGTAATGCATTTGTCATTCTCGATGAAGCCCAAAATACCACAATACCCCAGCTTAAAATGTTTTTAACCCGTATGGGACTGAATACCAAGTATATAATTACAGGAGACATCACACAGATCGATTTGCCGCGAAAACAACATTCCGGTTTGATCCTGGCATTAAAAATTCTGAATGGAGTAGAAGGAATCTCGACAATTCATTTTGATAAAAGTGACATTGTTCGTCATAAATTGGTCAGAGAGATAGTTGAAGCCTATGACCGGTACAATATCCTTCATAATGAAGATTATTAATAACTTTTAAATTAATTACTTAATGAGCAAAGCAATTGTTTTAACCGATTTTTCATTTCCCGGGCAAAAGAGTTTCTACAAAGGGAAAGTAAGAGATGTTTATAATATCAATGATGACTTTTTAGTAATGGTGGTTACCGACAGAATTTCTGCCTTTGATGTTGTATTACCCAAAGGAATTCCGTTTAAAGGTCAGGTTTTGAATCAGATAGCGGCCAAATTTCTTGATGCTACCGCCGACATTGTTCCCAACTGGAAAATTGCGACTCCTGATCCCATGGTAACTGTCGGGCATTTATGCGAACCTTTTAAAGTTGAAATGGTGATCAGGGGTTATCTCACTGGACATGCCTGGCGCCAGTATCGTGCCGGGAAACGGGTTTTGTGTGGTGTTGCAATGCCTGAAGGGATGAAAGAGAGTGAGAAATTCCCTGTTCCAATCATCACCCCCACCACAAAGGCTGCCGAAGGTCATGACGAGGATATTTCGAGAGAAGAGATTATTAAACAAGGACTTGTATCTGAAGAAGAGTATGTAATACTTGAAAAATATACCCATTCGCTCTTCCAGCGGGGAACTGCAATGGCTGCAGAAAAAGGTTTAATACTTGTGGATACAAAGTATGAATTCGGGAAAAAAGATGGTCAGATCTATTTGATCGATGAGATTCATACCCCTGATTCATCGCGTTACTTTTATGCAGAAGGATATGTTGAGCGGCTGGCGAAGGGCGAAAATCAAAAACAGCTATCAAAAGAGTTTGTTCGACAATGGTTAATCGAAAATGGATTCCAGGGTCTTGAGGGGCAGAAGGTTCCCGAAATGTCCGATGAGTTGGTTGATCAGATATCTGAAAGGTACATCGAATTATTTGAGAATATTACCGGTGACAAATTTGTCAAGGGTGATGTGGAAAATGCTGGCGAACGAATCAGGATTAATATTGAGCAATTTATCTCAAAATGAACCGAGCCGGGATTTTTCTTTTTGTATTTTTCACCTTTACCATATCAATTCTAAAGGGGCAACCTGAAGTTGATAAAAGCACTTTGTTGTCTGTAAATAAGAGTGTTCCATCTTTCAAATTCGAGATATCAAAAGGGAAAGTGGTATCATTCAATGATTATAGGGGCAAAATGGTGCTGATTAATTTTTTCGCCACCTGGTGTGCTCCCTGTCGCAGAGAGTTACCATTAATAGAGGAGCAAATATGGCTAAGATATAAGGATAATCCCTCATTTGTGATGTTCACATTCGGGCGTGATCATTCATGGGACGAGGTACTTAAATTTAGAAAAGATCAGAACTTCTCTTTTCCCATTCTTCCCGATCTTAAACAGAAAGTTTATGGTTTGTTTGCCTCAGGATATATTCCCCGAAGTTTTCTGGTTGATGAAAGCGGAAAAATCATTTTCGCATCAACAGGATTTGAAGATGCTCATTTTAATGAACTTAAAAAATTGATAGATAGTAGATTAAAATAGATTGTATTAATTCATGGTTCATACAAGTTAAAATGCAAAAAGAGTGGAAGTCTGATGATTTCCACTCTTTTATCTTTTATTAAAATATTGTTAAGGATATAGATCAATTTTGTATCTCCTAAATAAGGGACAAATTTGCTTTCGCTCTACTCTGACACAACCTCAGAATCGGGTTGATCATCATTGACCTGTTCTTCGGTCTTCTCTTCCTCGAAAACAAGTAATCCTTTTTCATTTAGTAAGTTATACCATGAAATTACTTTTTTGACATCCGAACCATAAACCCGTTCCTTATCATATTCAGGTAATATTTCTGCGAAATACTTCTTTAGATCATCGGGCGAAGACTTGACACTGATCGCCAAACCACCGTTCTCCTTTTCATAGATTTTCCTGAATACTTTCTTTAACGGAATATCTTCCTGTAAAGTGTAAATAGCAATATCTTCGAGTGTGCTCATTTTTGCATCAGCGTAAGCAGTTGATTTTTTGCCTGTTAGCAATGATTCAATTACGACATTGTTTTTGCCTTCCGATATCACTTTATAAAGTCCGGGTTGCCCGGTAATGGCTAAAATTCCTTTCAACATATGATCTTCTTTATTTTTTGTATTGCGAAGGTAGCAATTTTTCCACCTTCAGCAATACATTCGTGTGAAATGAGATTGATTTCTCTTAAAGGCTATCATAAATTCAATTGTTGAATGACCCCTATTCGTAACCATCTTCCAGGTTGTTGAATATTTCCGAAATCGTAATAGCCCTTATCGAATAGATTGGCAACCTCCAGATAAATATTTGTTTTGCTTTTATTCCAATATAACCGACTATCAACCAATATAAAAGGCTTGTATTCAACCTCTTTCCCATATTTGGAGCCTTCCCAACTGGTGTAAGTACCGTTTCGGTCCTGGTAGGAAATTTCCCAGTTTATTCCTATGTTTTTGATAACTTCATGAGAAAACCCAAGGTTGATCTTCTGTTTCAGATAATCAAGAACATATTTTGATGCATAAATACCAGATTGTTTGTCCTGGTTGATCCATGCCCAGGATAGATTGATCGATTTGATAAACAGATTTTTGTCAAAAAGCTTTCTGGGATTAATTCTCGCTGAAAATTCAAGTCCATCGGTATTTAAGGAGGTAATATTTTGTGCATACCATATGTTTTCGTCCGGTTTTTTGACCCAGTCGATCATGTTTTTTCCACTACGATGAAAATAAGCTAAATGGCCCTCAACCCCTTTTATCAGATATTTAAAACCTGTTTCATAAGCGATAGCCTTTTCAGGCAGAAGAGAAACGTTTCCAATATTGGTTGGACTTGAATAGTACAAATCTGTAAAGGTGGGTAAACGAAGCGATGAATTAATTGATCCATACCATCTTAAAACATTTGAGAGATTAAAGCTAAGGTCAATACCCGGATAGAGATTCCAGCCGGTTCCCAAATGGGAATTCCAGTTAGCCATTAAACCTGCTGAAGCCGTGAATTTTTGCAAATAGATGGAGTGCTCAGCAAATATGCTATAATTGGTCCGTGAATCCGATCTGGTATATTTAATTCCATTCTCACCCGGAACGGGAATCGGTTTTTCCATGGGTTTTCCAAGTACGGTACTCCAGATATTCTCACTCCTAAAATCGGCGCCAAATGCGGTTTTTCCAAGTGATGAGGTGAACCATGCATTTAGATTTGTGCCATAAACATCAGTAAGATGATAATTATGTGATGTATACCATGTTGGAGTTGATTCCGGATACCTGAAAAGCTCAAAACAATCCTGATTTCTGCGCCAATAGATTGAAGGTGTAAAATGGACAATTTCACCGGTTTCCATTTTGACAGATGCGAATGTCGTTTTTATCTTTTCAAATTGGTCCGGATAGGCTGGAGTATAAAAGCTGTTTGCTCCAAAACTACGGTTAGAATGTCCAGCCTGCCAGTCAAGAGCTCCTGCTTTAGTGGTCAGTTTTCCCTGATAAAAGGCATCGGTGAGGTTGAAATCGGTATTTTTCTGGTATCCATCCGATCTCCGATGATCAGCTGAGAGAAAATTTTTGATTTTTCGGTTTACGAACGTCGCTGATAAACCGGCATCATAAAAGCCATGTTCTCCGCTGCTTAGGCGACCTTTGATGTTTGAATGGTCTGATGAACCGGTAATAATGTTAATTGCACCACTAAAGGCATTTGGTCCGTAGATGCGTGATGCGGGACCTTCGAGGATCTCGATGCGCTCGATGGCATCGAAACTGACCGGGAGATTGAGGGAGTGATGTCCCGTTTGAGGATCATTGATGTTAATTCCGTTGAGCAGAATAAGTACCTGATCGAATGAACCTCCGCGAATACTGATGTCGGCCTGAACGCCAAGATTTCCGCGTTGCCTGACATCAACATTTAAGGCATACCTGAGCAAGTCCTGAAGACTTTGAACCGGTGCCGCTTGAATCTCTTCCTTCCCGATTACTTTGATGATGCGGGCAACCTGCGAGAAGACGACAGGAGCACGCTGCGCGCTGATCACAACTTCTTCAACTTCAATGTCTTTCATTGAGCTGATCGTGTCATGTCCGACAATCATCATGTTTCGTTGAGCATTGGAAGGGATGGCGAACAATAAATAGGAAATACTTAGACATCCTATTCGCACCATTTTATGGATACTCTGGAAAACTGAATATCCTTTTCTTCCAAACCTTTTGAAAGTTAAAACATGATTTGTCCGGCGCACCAGACATTTTTGATTCATAATTTTTAATTTTAAATTTAACGGCACAAAGTTATTCAAACATTTTATTTTCTTGTTTTGATTAGTCAATTTTACAGTGTGATTGGAATTGAGATCGGGTCTTCCTTAAAAGCCGCATAACTTATTAATAATACTCATAAAAAGAACAGAAATTTGATGTAAATATAGATTGTGAATCAACTAAATAATTAAAAAATGAAAACGAATCGCAGGGATTTTGTGAAAATGGGTACTGTTGCCGGAATTGGACTTGCCGGAATGGGTTTAACTGACAATGAAGCATTTGGTCAAAAAAAGGAGAAAAGTAAGGACCCAGTTAAGCGGGACCCTGCTATCGTAAGAGTTGGATTTATTGGAATTGGCGGGCGTGGAAGCGGTCATGTCCGGGAATCGATTACAGTGGGCGGAGTTGAAATTGTTGCAATCTGTGATATCAGCCAGGCAGCCATTGATAACGCTCAAAAGTTAGTGGCAAAGAGTGGATTGAAAGCACCTAAGGCTTACACAGGAAGCGATCGTGCATTCGAAGAGATGCTCAAAAATGAGGTTCTTGATGCAGTGATCATCGCGACTCCATGGGAATGGCACGTTCCGATGGCCGTCGCATCAATGAAAGCCGGGGTTCCCTACACAGGTGTAGAGGTTTCTGCTGCAAATACAATAGAAGAGTGCTGGGATCTGGTAAATACGCACGAACAAACTGGTAATCAGGTAATGATTATGGAGAATGTCTGTTACCGGCGTGATGTAATGGCCATTCTCAATATGGTACGAACCAACCTGTTCGGTGAATTGATTCATTGTCGATGCGGATACGAACATGACCTGCGTGGTGTGAAATTTGAAATGAAAACCAATGATTTAAAGATCGGTAAGGAGGCTCATTCTGAAGCTCAATGGCGTGGACTTCATGCCGTACGTCGTAACGGGGACCTCTACCCTACTCACGGGCTCGGTCCGATTGGCGTTTACCTTGATATTAACCGGGGAAACCGGTTCCTTACCCTTTCAGCCATGGCTTCAAAAGCGAGAGGTTTAAGCAAGTTTGTCGATGATCATACCAGTAAAGATCATCCCTATCACAATATCAACTTCAATTTGGGTGATATTGTTACCTCTATGATTAAATGTGCCAATGGTGAAACAATTATTGTTACTCATGATACGAATCTCCCTCGTCCTTACTCCCTGGGATTTAGGGTACAAGGGACCAATGGCCTCTGGAAAGGCGAAGGGGGTGGTGATTGGATGGATGCTGGTGAGCAGATTTATGTCGAGGGAAAGAGCAAGACACATGAATGGGACAAAGCGGAAGAATGGCTAAAGAAATATGATCATCAGTACTGGCGTGATAAGGGTGAGAAAGCTTCGGGTTCAGGCCATGGCGGAATGGACTTTATTATGCTCAACGATTTTTTTGATACTGTGCGCAATAAAAAACAGGTTCCGTTAGACGCTTATGATGCAGCTGCTCTGAGTGCTGTTTCTGCGTTGTCCGAGATGTCGGTTGCCAGAGGGGGAGCCCTTGTCGATTTTCCGGATTTTACGCGTGGACAATGGATTAAACGTGAACCTGGCTTTGCCCGCGATACTCAATTCCCAATAGCTCCTGAACGCGATTTTATTAATAATCTATTTTAAATATTGTAATTCGATTAAACAGAAAAGACAAGGTTGGCCCTTGTCTTTTTTGTTTAATATCAAATCATTAGATAATCTAATCTCTCCTGCCCATATAAATCATAATATAGTAGAGCAAAGTAGCTAGTGAACCCAAAGCCGCAACAATGTAGGTATACCCCGCCCATTTCAAAGCATCCTCTGCTTTAAGCTGAGTTTGTGGATTAGTTACCCCGGATGTCCTGACCCATGCCAAAGCACGGTTACTAGCATTTATTTCAACAGGAAGTGTAATAAAACTAAACAGGGTTGTTAAGGCAAAAAGGACAATGCCACCAAGTAAAATCGCGGGAAAGGTGTTAACAAGAAGAATTCCTGCCAGCAAAATCCATTGCATCCACTGTGAGGCAAAACTCACAACAGGGACAAGTCCAGACCGTAATCCAAGCCATTGGTAAGCTGATGCATGTTGTAATGCATGGCCACATTCATGAGCTGCCACCGCCGCGGCAGCGACACTTCTGCTATTATAAACATCTTCGCTCAGATTAATCGTTTTATTGGTCGGATCGTAATGATCAGTTAGCTTTCCTTCAACAGATTCAATTTTAACACCATGTATTCCAAAATCACGCAACATCTGTTGTGCGACATCCCGCCCCGACATTCCATTTGAGGTGGGGATTTCGGAATATTCCGCAAATCGACGTTTTAACTGATTACTGATCAGCCAGCTCGCCAGAGCAAAAACAATAAATATTAACCAACTTCCAATCATAGTTATCAAATTTTAATAATTTCAATTTCCAATGATAACATTAACAAATTTCCGGCCAAAATGCAAAAACTGCAATATTGGCAGACCACAATTTTCTTGAGTCCTGAAGCGATTATTTTTCTCAAAAATAAATGAATATCTTTTTCTATTATAAGATGAATTTTCGTATTTTCATTAAATAAAGATTGTTTGAGAATCTCCAAATCTAAAATTAATCGTCATGAAAAAATTCATCACTATTTGCTTATTTATTGGATTACTTTTCTCATTTTATCCGGGGAATGCATGGGAAGTAAATCAGAAAAAAAATAGATCGGAAAACCTCGAAAAAAGGCAACCAAATCAAAAGAAGAAGCACAAATCAAAAAAGCAGGGAAAAGAATCATCAACAGCTACAAAATCTGAAGAGAAAATAAAAAAAGAGAAAGAGGCTAAAGATCAAAAAAAGAAGGAAATAGAAATTAAAGAATATTCCATTGACAAAAACAAGAAGGTCAAAAGGGTTTCAACAGATAAAAATTTGCCCGAGACCATTCGAAATCGGAATATTCCATAACAGCTATTTAATTTTGGGGTGAAAATCAGATCCTGAAACCCCACCCGAAATGATGAATTTCATTGCTTCACTTGGAGGCATTGAGAGAGGTTTTATATTGGTCAATGGAACAAAATAGATTTCTCCTGAAAAGCCGTAAGAAAAGGGACAATATACAGTCACTAATTCAATTTCATCAACATGTATGGGAATATCCTGGGTGATGAATCCTATTTTCCATAAATTATTCTCTTTATTTATCATCACCATCACAGGTCTGTGGAATTTCCGCTCTTTTCCAATAAATGCAGAGAATAAATCATTAATAGAGGAATAGATCAACTTAAGAAATGGCGTCTTTTCAAGAATTCTGCCCATTACATTTTTAATCGGTCTTGCCAAAATCGTTTGCCCAACCATTCCCAGCAGAACAAGCATTACAAAAATGATCAATATTCCCAAACCTGGTGTCTTAATCTCAAGATGTTCTATGAGATAAGTGGATAACAATCCATCGGTGAAGGTGAAAATCCTGTAAACGATATACACTGTTATCCCCAATGGCGCTACTAATAGTAGTCCCTGAATAAAATAGGTAATTAATTTTTTCATTCTAACAGCGATTTATTTATCGGCGAAGATACGAAAAACTTGTCAGGGATCTATTCGTCGCACAATTGTCGCGGAGATTCAGCTCGCTATTTTTATCATTGTCAATAGCATTTTAAATGGGCTTACCGATTCAACTGCATGAACTATTCCAGCAGGCAATATCAGGCAATCTCCGGTTTGCATTTGGTTTTTCGCTTCGCCAATAAGAAAAATGCATTCACCATCAACTATTTGCACCAATGCATCAAAAGGTGCAATATGTGGACTTAACCCCTGCCCTTTATCGAAAGCAAACAAGGTAACAGTACCGGTCTCCTTCTTAATAATTGTCTTGCTTACTACCGAATTTTCGGCATATACAATGTGATCGGATAATCTGAATAAGGTTGATGCTTCCATTTTTTTTATTTTAACTATTTATATCCACTCTTCGGTAAGTATTTCCCCCTTAATACTTATCGTAATTGCTTTTACCGGTACTTTTCTTCCCGCCCGTGAAATCGCCATCTCAACCAATTGCAGTAACCCTCCGCAACAAGGAACTTCCATGATCAGAACTGTAATTGTATTTACCTTTGCATTATCAATCAGTGAAATAAACTTTTGCAAATAGATCTCTTTCCCCTGATCGAGTTTTGGACATGCTATGACTAATGTTTTGTTTTTCAGCCAGTTTTGATGAAAATCCCCCAATGCAAATGCACTACAGTCAGCAGCTACCAGTAAATCGGAGCCGACAAAATGGGATGCTCCAGGATTGATCAAATGAAGCTGAACAGGCCATTGCCGCAACTGTGACTGAATTAATCCCTTTATTTGGGAATCAGCCATTTTAAATTCTGATGGATCGAAAATGACTGTTTTAGACCCTGGACATCCGCCAATGCAACCGGCTTCATTGTTAGAGTTTGCCGGCTGATGGACTGCATTTTTTATATCATTCACCATAAAATTAAGTTTTGATTCGTTTGCTATCAGATAACCAATCCCCTGTTTTAAAAACACCGTTTCGTTATGTTCACGCAAATGTCGTAAATGGGCAACCACGGTGTTAAATCCTTTAGTTACCATGATTTCCATCACCTTAACTTCATCATATGGTTCTGCCTCACGACTTTCGATGGTTATGGCTCCCTCCGGACAATGTCCAATGCAAGCTCCAAGACCATCGCACATTAAATCACTAACAAGCCTGACTTTACCGTCAATTATTTGAAGTGCTCCTTCATGACAGTTGGGAACGCAAAGCCCACATCCGTTACATTTGTCTTCATCAATTTTTATAATATCCCTTTTCATTTACACTTTATTAAAAAACATTACAGGATCGAATTATCAGTACTTTTGATCCACAATTATCAGTTTCAATGACAAAAATACAACAGGCTTGCCATTGAAAGTGTAACATTTGTGACACACTTGCTATATTTGCCAAAAAAAGATGTTTGAAGTATTAAAAATGTCTCCATTATTCATCGGATTGGATATAAAGGAGATTAATATATTAATTGATAAGGTATTGCATCAGATAAAGCATTTTTCAAATAAAGAGGTCCTAGCCTATTCAGGCGAAAAGGTGGAGAGGGCTATGATTTTGTTGGAGGGAAAACTTCAGGGGGAGATGATCGACTTTGCCGGAAACAGTTTAAAGATTGAAGAACTAGAGCCTCCACAGATGGTCGCAGCTGCCTTTCTCTATGGTCCTCAAAGTGTTTTTCCGGTCAATTTGTCGGCATTATCAGATGGTAAAATGTTGATAATTTATAAGAAAGAGTTCACACAGCTATTGGCAGCAGACCATCGTGTTTTAAACAATTATCTGAATGTCGTCTCGGGAAAAGCTCAGTTTTTATCAAAAAAGATCACCTTTCTTAGTTTTAAAACAATCCGGGAGAAAATTGCCTATTTTTTATTACACCAAACAAAATCTGAATCTCTCATCATCGTAATAAATCAAAGTCAAAAAGGTTTGGCAGAGATGATTGGGGTGGCGCGTCCGTCGCTGGCCAGAACAATCAGCGAAATGGAGGCAGATGGGCTCATCTGCTGGGAAAGAAATCAGGTAGAGATACTTAATCTTAAATCACTTCAGTCAATATTAGGCAAATAATCCATGGAAAATCAAATGGGTGAGGATTATATCGGGAAGATGAACAAATGGGGTGAATTGAGAAAGCCATTTATATTTATCATCGATTTTGAAATGAAAAATCCAGTGATCATTCCGTTGGAGAAGGCAGCTGAAAATGGAATTTATTATTCATTTGATGATCTAAATAATATTGATCATCAATATATTAAACAAAGACAATTTACATTCAGGAAGTTTCCGGTTAGTTTTTCTGTATTTAAGAAGTCGTTTGACCTGGTTTTAAATGAAATCAAATTGGGAAATTCATTCCTAACCAATCTTACTTTCCCAACTGTAATTGAAACCAATCTCACATTGAATGAGATTTTTGAGCTGAGCGAAGCCCCTTATCGATTGCTATATAAGGATTCATTCGTAGTTTTCTCGCCTGAGCTTTTCATAAAGATTGGTGGAGGTAGAATCTCTTCCTACCCCATGAAGGGTACGATCGATGCCTCTGTCATTAATGCCGAAAGTGAGATCTTGAATGACGCCAAAGAAACGGCTGAACATCATACAATTGTGGATATGATCAGAAGCGACCTGGCGTTAGTTTCCACAAATGTAAAAGTAGAGAAATTCAGGTTTTTGAATACCGTCAAAACACATGAAAAAACACTGCTTCAGGTTAGCTCAGAGGTAACCGGCGAGCTTCCGGAGGATTATGCGGGGCATCTGGGTCATATTTTCTCGAAAATACTCCCTGCCGGATCAATTTGTGGCGCCCCAAAGCGAAAGACGCTTGAAATAATCGAAAAATCAGAGACCTATAAACGAGGGTATTATACTGGCGTATTTGGTATTTTTGATGGTAAAGATCTTCAATCGGCTGTAATGATCAGGTATATTGAAAAGAAATACAATAAATACCTCTTTAAAAGTGGCGGTGGAATCACATTTTTTAGTGATCCGTATAAAGAATATCAGGAACTAATTGATAAAGTTTATGTACCAATTCATTGAGACGATCTGTTATAGAGAAGGCTGTTTTCAAAGAATTGAGCTGCATAATGAGCGGTGCAACCTGACGCGAAACCACTTTTTTGGAATTCAGCACCCCTTAAGACTTGAATCAATTCTCAAGATTCCAAATGATTTAACAGGTGAAATAGTTAAGTGTACGGTAACATATGGAATTGATATCGAACATGTAGAATACCTAAAATATCAAATGCGCCTGGTCAAATCGCTCCAAATGGTCTATGACGATTCAATTGAGTATGCCTATAAATTTGCTGATCGGTCAAAATTGGTCGATCTGCATCAATTTCGAGGTCAATGTGATGATATTCTGATAATTAAAAATGGATTGATCACTGATGCCTTTTATGCGAATGCCATATTTAAACGCAATAACATATGGTATTCGCAACAAAGACCCTTACTTTTTGGAACCCGTCTCCAAAGTTACATTAAGGAGGGACGTGTAACTCCTGCACTTCTTCGTCCCAAAGATCTTCCGCTCTTTACAGAAGTGAGAATCATTAATGCGATGATATCTATTGAGGATTCGCCAGTGATTCAAATTTGTAATATCAAGGTGTAATTTAGAATACTTCAAAATTGGATTAGGTCGCAAGTTATTCTACTTGATAATAAAACAATCCAACTCACCATCCGTTATTATGTAGGAGTTGAAGAATATTATTTAGGATTTATCACCTTATGCGGGCATTTTTCATCATAAGGATTGTATATTTTTTTAATTCAATCATTTTATTCATTTAATTAACTGAAAGTGAAAGAGAGAAAAAAGCTTTGGTTCTCATTATTGTCCTTGGTTACATTGTCATTGCTTGTACTTATTCAGGTTCGATGCCGGCATGAAGGGCTTAATGTTGCGACGCTTGATCCGGTTTGTTATGAAAGGGATATTGCTCCCATATTCCTGAATAGCTGTGGAACAACAGGTTGTCATAGCCAGGGTCATGGTCCTGGAGGGTATTCATTTACAGATTATACTTCTGTAATGAAAGCCATAACCCCCTTTAATGCTCAGAAAAGCAAAGCATATCAGGCAATTACAGGAAAGGCATTTGTTCAGTTAATGCCTCCCTCTGGTGCATTGACTGAAAATGAAAGGATACTCATCCGCGTGTGGATCGATCAGGGAGCATTAAATACTACATGTACAACTACTACAGGTGGAACTATTCCACCAACAACTGGTGGTACCAGTTCTGGCGATCCCGTTTGTTTTACACGCGATTTACTCCCTGTATTGAGCACCTCCTGCGGTGTAACGGGTTGTCACGATCAGACAACACACAAGGATGGATATATAATCAATAGTTATTCTTCGGTAATGAGTTTGGTGAAGGCTGGTTCTCCAACCACCAGTAAACTTTATACTTCGGTGAAGAATAATAGTATGCCGCCAAGTGGTTACGCAAAATTGACTCAGGCAGTTAAGGACAGCATCTTTAATTGGATCAAAAATGGAGCCCTTAACAGTGTTTGTGTTTCATCGTGTGACACAACTGGAGTTATAACCTATCAGAAACAAATTTCTGCGTTGTTATCCTCTAATTGTGTTTCGTGTCATACAGGTTCAGGTGCTCAAAAGGGGATCTTACTCGACAGCTATGCTTCTGTTAAAACCTACCTTGATAATGGAAGATTAATGGCAGCTGTTAAAGGGACATCGATTCAAATGCCTCCGGGATATAAAATTTCAAATTGTCAAATGCGTCAGCTTGAACTCTGGAAAGCCAGCGGTGCAACGCAAAATTAATTCAAGATATGAAGAAATTAATACTACCTTTTATGCTATTTATCCTGGCCGGTTGTTATTATGACAGCGAAGAGGCTTTGTTTGGAAAACCAGGTACAGGTTGTAACACCGATATCACCAACTTTTCTACCGAAATAAAACCTATACTACAATCGAATTGTATCGTCTGTCATTCCAATTCGGCAGCGGCATCCAGCGGTGGGGGAATCAAACTTCAGGATTTTGCAGATGTTAAAGCAAATGTACTCAGTGGAAAACTGATGGGTACGATTGAACATTTATCTGGCTATTCACCCATGCCAAAAGGGGGTGGAAAGCTTAGTGACTGCAATATTCTGATTATTAACACTTGGATTACTAAAGGAACATTAAATAATTGATATTATGAAGAACCGATTATTGACTGCAATTCTTGGATTTGGATTGATTGTACTCTATTCAATCCCTGCCTCAAGTCAGGATCTGGATGCATTACTTGATAAAGAGGTAAAACCGGTGACTACTTATGCCACGGCAACCTTCAAGTCCACCAGGATTGTAAACGGACATTCCATCGAAAGGATGAAAAAGAAACAGCTGGAATTTAGGATTTCGCACCGTTTTGATCAGCTGAATACGGGAGCCTACAATTTGTATGGCCTCGATTATGGTAAAATCCATTTTGCGCTTGAATATGGAGTGACAGATTGGTTAGAGTTTGGATTAGGCCGTGGTTCTGAGGATAAAACTTTTGATGGTTTTGGAAAAATCTCGATCCTAAGACAAAGCAAAGGGGCAAAAAATATGCCTGTTCACCTCTCCTATCTGGCA
The DNA here is from genome assembly GCA_963677935.2 of Prolixibacteraceae bacterium. GTDB lineage: Bacteria > Bacteroidota > Bacteroidia > Bacteroidales > Prolixibacteraceae > JAAFHB01. The sequence goes on from CAXXEH010000003.1 coordinate 914,183, forward strand.
AGTACAGAATATGTTTCATCGAATGTAAATCCATTGATGACAACCAATGCTTCACGAATGTCGTTTGTTCAGCAAATCCTTATTGCAAGAAAATTCAACGAGAGTTTGTCTTTCCAGCTGACACCAACCTTTATTCACCGGAACCAGGTCCCTTTAGAGACAGATCGTAATGACCTTTTCGCATGTGGCGCTGGCGCCCGGTACAAATTATCCAAACGCATTGCCTTGAACTTCGAGTATTACTATGTCTATCGGGCCAACGCAAGTGCACTTCCCACAGTTTATCACAATCCACTGGGTATTGGGATTGATATTGAAACAGGAGGCCACGTTTTCCAGATTATGCTGACGAATTCTCAATCCATGCGTGAAGCTGGTTTCATCGGGAAGACAACAGGAAATTGGGGCGACGGCGGAATACATCTGGGATTCAATATCTCCAGGGTTTTTTCATTTAATAAATAATAAATACACTGATTATGAATAAATTAATTATTTGTCTGTTCTTTGGTCTCCTGTTTCTAAATGGAGGAGCCCAAACTCGTTTTTTCACAAAAGATGCCAAAATCAATTTCAACTCTTCAACATCAGTCGAGGATATTGTAGCAGAATCAAATCAGGCCACAACATTAATCGATATTGATAAAAATGAAGTAGCCTTTTCCGTTTTGACCACCTCGTTTAAATTTCGCCGTGCCTTGATGGAGGAGCACTTCAACGAGAATTATATGGAGTCTGCCAAATTTCCCAAAGCAAAGTTCAGTGGTAAAATCACCTCTCCCATTGACTGGAAAGGTGAAAAAACTGTTATCGTGGATGTTAAAGGGCAGTTAACCATGCATGGCGTGACCAAAGAGGTAACCCTTAAAGCGCAAATCACACCAGGGAAAAGTAAAATTGTAGCCTCGGCAGAACTTAAAGTGACTCCTGAAGATTTCAGTATCTCAATTCCATCGGCAGTCAGGGATAAAATTGCAAAAGAGGTTACAATCAAAATTGATGCAGTCTACGCTCCCTATCAACAATAATTATCATCATGACGAATAAAAAAACGGTTCGGTTGGTTCTTTGGATTTTCGTGATCGGATTAATTGCTGCCTTTGCCGCCATTTACTATGCGTTTAATATGCCACGCAGGAATCTTTCAAGGGAAACGGCTGTTTATACATTGGATGCCAAACAATTAATATCCGAATTTAAAAAGGACGAGGCCTCAGCAACCACAAAATACCTTGATAAGGCAATCGCAGTTAAAGGTGAAATTAAGAGCATCAGAACTTTGGATAACCATAGTATGGTATTTAGTCTGGAGGATGAAATGGAAGGGGTAAGTTGTACAGTCGACAGCACTGATGTTGTCAACTATTCATCAAAGCTTACTCAATTTTCAAATGGATCAGTAGTTTCATTTAAAGGAAGGTGCTCTGGTATGTTAATGGATATTCAGGTCATTAATTGTGTTCCGGAATAGATTATAGATTTGAAATATATTGAAATAGCTCATGCAGATAAAATGTATGAGCTATTTTTTTGTCCGGCTTTCAGCAATGGAACATCCTCATAACCCTGAATTGATTTCGATATAACCTTTATTTAACCTGTTTTCCAGAACTTAAAAACAATACTAATGTTTAAATGACATTGATCAACCATTTAATAAGATGTCGTTAAAAAAATATTTACTCAATATACCTGATAGTGTTCAAAAGCGCGTTGTCATTGTTGGCGGCGGATTTGGCGGACTTAAACTTGCATTGAAACTTTATAAAAAGAACTTTCAGATTGTACTGCTCGATAAAAATAATTACCATCTTTTTCAGCCACTGCTCTATCAGGTGGCAATGTCAGGTCTTGAACCCAGTGCCATATCTTTTCCACTGAGAAAGGTATTTCAAAAGACCGGGATTCACTTTAGGATGGCAGAAGTGGAGTCGGTAATACCTTCACAAAATGAATTAATTACAGATATTGGACGGCTTAAATACGACTATTTGATCCTGGCGACAGGGGCAAAGACCAATTTTTTTAATCAGGAGCAGATAGAGAAATATACGCTTCAGATGAAGTCTGCACCTGATGCCCTCTATATTCGGAACCGGGCGCTCGAAAATTTCGAAAAAGCACTGAATAAAAGTGAAGAAGAAGATGTTAAGTCTTATTTAAACGTAGCAATTATCGGAGGTGGTCCAACAGGTGTGGAATTGGCAGGGGCAATGGCTGAAATGAAAAAATATGTTTTGCCCAAGGACTATCCTGAGCTGGATATGAGTAATATGAAGATCATGCTTTTTGAATCTTCTCCCCAACTCCTTTCCGGAATGTCGGAAAGTGCATCTCGTACTGCCCTGAAATACCTTGAAAATCTGGGTGTAGAAGTCTTTACTGGTACGCCGGTAAAAAATTACGATGGCAGTACTCTGTCGCTTCCGGAAGGTGTAAGTATTGAGGTTAAAACAGTAATCTGGGCAGCAGGAATCACCTCTGATAAAATTGATGGGATAGAACCATCGGTCTACGGGCGATCTAACCGAATGAAAGTCAATTCATTCAATCTTGTTGATGGATATACAAATATTTATGCCATAGGCGATAATTCCCTGATGATAAATGAGGTTTATCCCAACGGACATCCACAGGTGGCTCAGGTTGCTTTGCAACAAGCTCATTATTTGTCACATAATCTGGTACAGCTAAGCAGGAATAAACCGCTCAAGCCCTTTCATTATATTGATAAAGGTTCAATGGCTACAATCGGGCGCCACCTCGCTGTCGCTGATTTGCCATTTGCAAAATTTAAGGGGTATTTTGCCTGGTTACTTTGGTCTTTTGTACACCTCATCTCCATTGTTGGCGTTAAAAATAAACTCAGTGTGCTACTCAACTGGAGTTGGAAGTATATCACCTATGATCAGTCGCTTAGACTGCTTGTAAAACACAAATCGAAGAACTAATCCTCTTCTATCAGGTAGAGTTGGTTATCTTCAACCAGATAATACATTGGAGCGATTTGAATATTCGGATATTGAATGCGAAGTCTTTTGGATTCACTTAAAATGAAACCGATCGCATTTCCAATTTCGAACATAGGTGCAAAATGAAGAAAATGGCGCTCTGCTCTCACCTCATCCCAACCCGCAGTTTGGACCAATCCGTTTATGAATTCCTTTTTTCTTGAAATCAGGTCCACCATTCCACAATTGTTGTGTCCAATCAGGGCAATGTGTCTGATCTGCCCAACAGCAATGGCATACGAGACTTTGAATTCACTATATCGAAGGTTAGCTCCACCCGAGCGGATAATAAAGGCAAAATTATCGGGCATATGCAGGTGTTTACGGTTATCCATGCACATTCCGACTAATAGCTGGGCCTTATCCGTGGTTTCAAACGGACGACTAATATTATGGTATTCCAACAGCAGTCCGATAGGAGTATTCCGATATTGGGGCAGTATATCATGTTTTGATTGAATGGGTATTAATCTGTTCATTAACCTTTTTGTTAAAATGCAATTCCAATACTTATTCCTCCCCGATACCATGGATAAGGGATACTGGAGGCCTTCACATTAACCTGATTATCAGTTTGTGTTACAGAAAGTTTGTCTCTTACAAAGGAGGGCAGATCAGCAATTTTTTGCTCGATTTCATCCTTTAATACAGTCAAAACAATTGGGTCATAACCTGTATTCGAGGTTGGTGTTGTTACAATGTTTCCACTTAAAAAGCCACCCTCCAATCCCATAAAGTAGAAATCCAGCGTCACTCTTTTAGCAATCAGGAACTGTAATCCCATCTGACAACCGAAATTAATAGTATTAAGATTAACGGTAGATTTACCATCATAGGCTACATCATTGTCGTTAACTCCTGCAATATTGCCATTCCCTTTAATTTGCTGATATTTCAGATATGGCTCCAGATAAAACCCTTTTGGAAGCTTTTTTTTGCCTGTATAATGGCGGAAAGCTGCCCGAAGGTGCATTGTGCCCAAATCTGCAGTTTTCAAATTTGAACTGGCCTCAATTCCATATTTACCGATCAGCGATTTTTGATTGGGAAGTCCAATCCCCAGCGTCAATGAATTTTTAGCATTAATCATCCGCTCATATTCAATTGAAGATGAGTGAAATAAGAGATTAATTGGTGAGAATTTCACCACATTTTTGCGCTGAATTGGAAGTAATTCTGAATCACTAACCTGAGCTGTTCCAAGTAAAGCATAAGCAGATAAAACAACCAATAATATTTGTTTCTTCATAATAATATGTATTAATTGTGATTACATCACAAGTTTACCGAAAAAATTTCAGAAATCAGTTATTTTCCCGTATTAGTTTTAGCCTTCGTACACCCATCCATCAGAATGTTGAAAAAGAGTTAACGCCCATTTTTAACAATCGTGATATATTTTTATCTTTACCTATTATTACTTAATTCTATATCCGGGACAAAATAGCGATGATAAAAAACATTTGGTGTGCCCTGATTCTGTCGACCATTATTTTCTGTAATACGGAGGCTCAATCACTTGAAAGTTATATTAATTCAGGTCTCAAAAATAGTCCGTTACTTTATGATATTAATAATCAGAAACTTGCTGGAAAATTTGACAGTCTTTTAGTGATGGCTGCTTATCAGCCTCAGATCAATCAGGTATCTCAGGTAATGCACCCTCCTTCAGGGTCCGGTTGGGGATATGATGAATCGATCACCAATGGTGGCAATTATTTAGCCATAGTAAGTGCTACCCAATCAATGTTTAATAAAAAGCAGATCCGTGGCCAGATCCAATCGCTCCAACTGATTAACCAGACGCTCAGAAATAATGAAAGAATAACTATAATTGACTTAAAGAAAAGTATTACTGCACAGTATCTTACCGCATATAATGATTTTAATCTGCTTCAGTTTAATCGATCTGTGGTAACGCTTCTTCAGGACGAATTAAAAACCATAAAGGCATTGGTGGATAAAGGAGTTTACCTTATGACCGATCTGATGAATTTGCAGGTAATGATCAGCGCTCAGAAAATTGCCGTCACCCAATCTTTTATTCAGCTGACAAACGACGCGGCACTGTTAAACTTTATATGCGGAATTTCGGATCAATCTGATATCAATCTTATTAAGCCTGATATTACGCTTCAAAGTGATATTAATCCGGAAAGTTCCCCTCTGTTTGCACAATTCAGGATCGACAGTTTAAAAAATATCAACAGTAAGCAAATTATCGACCTTAATTATCGACCGAAGATTGGTGTATTTGCCGATGCAGGATTTAATGCGATCGTTCCGGAGAATATCCCACACAATTTTGGGACAAGTTTTGGAATCAATTTTTCGGTTCCGATTTATGACGGAAAACAGCGCAAATTACAATACGACAAAATCAATCTGGCTGAGAATACCCGGGTCTATTATAAACGTTACTATTCTTCGCAATACAAACTGCAATTCAGCCAGCTTACCAACCAGCTCAAACAGACTGAAAATCTGATTAGTGATATTAACATGCAAATAAAGGAACAGGAAAGGTTGATTGATTTGTACCGGATTGAACTTGAAAAAGGTTTAGTTAGATTTCTCGATTTTATGACTGTCATCAATAATTATTCCGCCACAAAAAGTACCTTTCGGATAGCAGAGATGAACCGACTTCAGATTATTAACCAACTGAATTACCTCAAATGAGCAACAACAGATTTATATTGGCCATCATTTTAATTCCTCTCCTGATCAGTTGTAACAGCAATTCCTCTTCAAAAGAGGAGCCTTCGCATGTTTCTACTCCGGTAACGGTCATATCGATTGAAAATCAGCCAATCAGCGAAATAATCAGTTTTAATGCGATATCGGTGTATCAACGGAAGAATTTTGTGAAATCGACGATTAACGGTTATGTTGAGAAATCATTTATCAATCAGGGGGATATCGTGCAGGCAGGTCAACCTTTATATGCGATTAAAACCAAGGAGGGTGATGCATTGAGTAAGTTTGCAGCAAAAGATTCTTTGCTCACTTTCAATGGCAAACTAACGATTTTGGCGCCCGCTTCAGGAGTTGTGGCTGATGTAACCAAGCAGACCAACGATTACATTAATGACGGTGAACAACTCTGTGTTATTGCTGGTAAGAGCAGCTTTGTCTTCCTGCTCAATGTACCCTTCGAGCAGAATAAATATGCTGTAACCGGCAGAAAATGTAACATTCTCCTATCCGATTCAACACGTTTGGATGGGATCATCACCGGTAAGCTATCAACCGTTGATCCTGTTTCACAAACACAGACTTTTATTGTAAAACCTGTCAATGCTTCTGTCCTTCCTGAAAATCTTTCGGTCATCGTTCAAATCAGCAAGAATGCCAGGGAGAATGCTCAGGTGATTGATAAATCTTCCGTTTTGTCGGATGAGACAATGGAGAATTTTTGGGTAATGAAGTTAATCAACGATACCACAGCGATTAAAATTCCAATTAAAATAGGAATTATTACGGGAAGTAGAGTTGAAATCCTCTCCCCTGCTTTTACGCTCCGCGACAGAATTATAAATACAGGAAATTACGGTTTGTCGGATACTGCTTTTGTAAATATTACTCGACATTGAACTGATGAGAGATTTTTTTGTTTCGCATAAGAACCCTGTCCTCGTCATTCTGATCATCATTCTTGCGGCAGGTATATTCACTTACTCCAAGATGCAATCCTCATTATTCCCTGAGGTTACTTTCCCTAAAATTAAAATTATTGCCGACAGTGGATTGCAACCTGTGGGAAAGATGATGGTGACGGTTACCAAACCGCTTGAAAATGCCATTAAAAGGGTACCTAACTTAAGAACAGTACGAAGTATCACCAGTCGGGGAAACTGCGAAATATCGGCGTTTATGGAGTGGAATGCAGATATTGATCTCAGTAAACAACAGATCGAATCTTCAATTAACCAGATCAAAAACGATCTGCCTGCAGGAACGACCCTCAGCGTCGAGAAGATGAATCCATCTATCCTTCCGGTGATCGGTTACGTTATCGAAGGGAAAGGTCGGAGCAATATTGAACTGAACCAGATTGCCAACTATACGGTCAAGCCATTTCTTTCACAGGCTGTTGGAGTAGCTGAAGTTTGGGTGATTGGAGGCAAAACAAAGGAATACCACATCGAACTGATGCCTCAGAAGATGGCCGCATTAGGGATTACCCCTGCGAAGATCACCTCTGCCCTGAGTCAGACCAATTTTATCAGCAGCAACGGCTATCTCACAGATTATAACAGGTTGTACCTTACTGTTACAGATGCCAATGTCCAGAATTTGGAGGAGCTCGAAAACCTCGTTATCAGCAATGACGGTAAAAGGGTATTGCAACTGAAAGATATCGGTATCATTAAAATAGCTGAACAGATTCAGTATGTAAGGGTTAACGCCAATGGTAAAAGCGCTGTCTTAATGGCAGTTGTCAAACAACCCAATGCCAACCTGATTGAGGTTACCTCCAGTGTGACTCAGAAGATCGACGAACTAAACAAACGGATTTTACCCAAAGGGGTCCGGCTCGTCCCCTACTATGTCCAGGCTGATTTTGTAAACGATTCGATTAAAAGTGTAAGCGATAGTCTTTGGATTGGTTTACTGCTTGCTATCCTGGTCGCCTTTCTTTTCCTCCGCTCCTTCAAATCAAGCGCAGTCATTTTGTTTACCATTCCACTTACCCTTTCGTTAACCCTGATTGTCCTTTATGTGCTTGGGTATAACTTTAATATTATGACCCTTGGGGCAATAGCGGCAAGTATCGGATTGATTATTGATGATGCAATTGTTGTGGTGGAACAGATTCACCGGACACATGAAGAGTTTCCAGAAAAACCTACAAAAGAACTCCTCTCCGGTTCCGTTGGATTCCTGCTGCCTGCAATGATTGGCTCATCTGTTAGTACCATCGTTATCTTTTTGCCTTTCGTTATTTTAAGCGGTGTGGCCGGCGCTTATTTTAAGATCCTCACCAACACAATGATGATTACCTTAATTTGTTCCTTCCTGGTCACATGGATCGGATTACCGGTTCTTTACCTTTTTCTATCTGGAAAAACAAATACAGTATCAAAAGCACCTACGGATGCACACAAAAAAAGTGGTAAGTGGATCTCCTACTTCATACTTCGCCCACTGATCAGCATCACCTTTATGATTTTGCTGATCTGCGCAATCGTATTTATTCCGGGAAGATTGGAGACCGGCTTTCTTCCCGAAATGGATGAAGGAAGCATCGTCCTTGATTATACTTCCCCTCCGGGCACCTCTTTACAGGAGACCGACAGGATGCTTCGTGAAGTGGAGAAAATTTTCCCTTCAATAACTGAAATTGAGAGTTATTCACGACGGACGGGCGCCCAGATGGGATTTTTTATAACAGAACCTAATTATGGAGATTATCTGATACAGCTTAAAAAAGACAGGAAACGCTCAACAAATGAGGTGATTGACGAAATCAGGGGAAAGGTGGAATCTTCACAACCGGCGCTTAAAATAGATTTTGGACAGGTGATTGGCGATATGCTGGGCGACCTAATGAGTTCTACTCAACCCATTGAAATCAAGATTTATGGCGACAATGTCAATATATTGCAGCAATTGGCCCGCAAGGTGGCAAAAATTACCGAAGGAGTCGAAGGGACTGCCGATGTTTTCAATGGGATAACCATCGCCGGACCCTCCATTAATTTGGAACCTGATCATCAGAAGCTGGCCCTGTTGGGTATTACACCAGCCGATTTCCAGAATCAGCTACAGACACAGCTTGAAGGGATTATCGTAGGAAATATTTATGAAAAAGAGCAGTTGACGGCGGTACGAATGATCTATCCCAATTCAGCCACCACTTCACTTGACCAGTTAAAACAAGGATCGATATTTCTTCCCGACGGCAAACTACATCCTATTGCTCAATTGGCTCATATTACAACAGATGCAGGGAGCGCCGAGATTGATCGGGAGAATCTGCAGTCTATGATCGCGGTTATTGCCCGGCTCAACAACCGTGACCTGGGTAGCGTGATGAACGATTTAAAACGTGAAATTCAGTCGAAGGTCAACTTACCTCTGGGCTACCACATTTCCTATGGAGGCGCTTATGAAGAACAGCAAAAATCATTTGGCGAGCTGATGATGATTTTAATTACAGCTGTATTACTGGTCTTTGCAACGATGTTGTTCCTGTTCAAAGAGTTTAAAGTCGCCCTTTTGATCGTTTTTATTGCGGCATTGGGAATTTCGGGAAGTCTGATCGCCCTTTTTATCACAAATACCCCTTTAAATGTTGGGAGTTATACCGGGATTATCATGATTATCGGAATCATCGGTGAGAATGCAATATTTACCTTTCTCCAGTTTGAGCAGACTTTAAAGATAGACACGACCCATGGCGCTATTGTTTATGCAATCTCTACGCGTCTGCGCCCTAAACTGATGACAGCCCTTGGCGCGATCATTGCCCTCTCTCCTATTGCATTAGGTATCGGAACCGGCGCCCAGTTGCATCAGCCTTTAGCCATTGCGGTGATCGGAGGTTTTATCATCGCAATGCCGTTGCTGTTGATCGTTTATCCGTCGATGTTAAGAATTCTGTTTAAAAAGCGGATGTAATTTCAATAAACAGTTTGCCAGTGGTTTTCATTGAAAGGAACATCTTTTTATTATCAGGCAAAAGTATAAATCCATATTTCAGATAAAATCTTATGGCTTTATCATCTATTGGATCGACAACTACAGTGATTGAACCAATTGTAGCGGAGGTATCAAAACATCTTGTTAGTGCATCCAAAAGAAGCGTTTCTCCTAAACGTTCGTCTTCATATTTTTTATCCCTGGCCAATCTGCCCAATGAAGTGACAGGAAGATTTTTATAGGTTTTAGGAAATTTATTTTTACGCGCTTCCGGAATATTTTCCCGGATAATACCTGAGTTTGAAAGCGTATAATATTTTTTGTTTAATTTTATATCCTGAGAACTCAAAGGAATAAGGTTGTAAGACGCGTTGAAATAATGAAATATCCTTAAATTCCATGAACTGTTCTTCTTTTTTGTGAATTATTTAGGTTAAATCAATAATTCCTATGCCGAAAAAATATCTAAGTTTTATGAGATTGGTCGGAGTATTGTTACTCATCGTATCTATTGCGCTGATCATCAATTTCTCCAGTTCCATTGTTCTTCCCGAAAGACCTCGACTATCACGTTTAAGTACAAGCGAAGAGTTGCTGCCCGAAAGTATTCACCTCATCAGAACAATTATTTTGTATTTTATACTGCTTACATTGGCATTAGGATTCTATTTTCTGTTGAATATATCAAATCTTGTCAAAAAACTCTTGGGAAAATATGTTGACTTTGGCAGAATGCAGCAGTTTATTCTGCAAGACCGATTTTGCAGTAACAAACGACTGCCGATATTTCTTTTAGTGACAGGTACCTTTTTGGGAACGCTTTTGCAATTGTTTTTTATAATTAACGGAGAACCCAAAAAAGAGGGTTTTATGGAGCATATCAGCGAATGGATACTTCTGGTTTCTGTGATAATTATTTTGATTTCAGTGTTGAAAGTATCATCGAACCCTGTTTTTCAGGATATAAAAAAGCAAACAATCCTCGCTTTGCTGGCGATTGCGGCTATTCTTTTCTTCCTCTTTGGTGAAGAGATCGATTGGGGGCAAAATGTTTTTGGTTTAAATTCATTCTGGATATTCAAACAATACAATTATCAAAATGCAAATAATTTGCATAATTTTTTCAATCCCGCATTTGTTTTATTTTATCCGTTTGTCGGGATGAGTTCATTTTTATTTTTATCTATTTTTTGGTTCTTTAAAAAAGGGCAGTCCATCCTCTTCGACTTGTTATTACCTCCTCCCAGCCTGTTTATTCTGGTTTTTATCATGGCTTGTACCACCTTTATGGGACACAGTGAGATCTTTGAAGAACTGGCTTATGTATTTGCCTTGTTGTGCTGCTTCCGAATTCTATATTGCCTCAGTTATATCAGACTCAAAATAAATTCTTAAAAGGTAAAATAAAATGCCCTTGATTAAAGTGAAGCCTTGACTGGTTCAGGAGATGAACAAGTCAAGGCTTCACTAAATATAAAATTTAAACTAATCCAGCGTAATTTCGGTCGTAACATTGCCTTTTGTCATAGTGGCTTTATTATCGCAGGTACCATTTCCAAAATCAATGGTAATCTTATCACCTTTTGAAGGGGTAATCTCAAATATTCCACTATTGTACCATTTACAGTCCCCTTTCTTAATCATCACTTTTGTGGATTTGGCTGTCCAGGTACTACCATCCTGATTGACACCACTGGCACTGTGAACTTCTGTTCTCCAAACATCATCAGCCAAAACAGTTGGGGTAGCTGTACCCTCCGACTGAAGTGTCACACCGTCGTATTTATAGGAAAGTACACTTTTATCGGTAAATTCAATTTTTCCTTCTGTAATGATATCATATCTTGGCCATCCATTACCAGGATTTGGTCCGGCTGAGGTAATTTTAGTTGTACCAGTGATTTTTTTACCATCAACAACATAGTTTTCAATCTTCATCGTAGCCACATTGTTAGCCACATTCATAATTCCGTTCAGACTGATTTCAATCTTCCCGGTTCGTTTTACACCGTCAATTCCTGTACATTCTGTTCCCCAGTCAAGGGTAATTGAATAAGGTGCAGTAGTATAATTGACGCTAATTGTTGGACAACTGCCAAATGAGATATTCCCGGCTTTTAAATTATTGGAAATAAATCCTACCTGGGCCAGTTCGTTGATCCCTTCAAAAGTTGAGACTGCAATCACTGCATTTTTTTCCACATTATTTGCCAGGAGAGCAGTATTATCCACAACTGCATGCGCCTGATTCTGTGAACTTTCCTTTTTGCAGGCATAGGCGATCACGATTAATAAAGAAACCGTTATAGCGCATAAAAACAATGCTTTACGATTCATTTTTATTTTGTATTAAAGGTTTATAATCATTTTCAGAAAAAATCAAGGAGGATTTGTTTTGATAGTTAATGTAAAATTATGAAATGCAACAAAATAATCCTAATATTTCGCTGTTTTTTAATAAATCATAAAAGGAAGTGATTCTTTAAATGTTCTAATGAAGCGGTTCGATATCAAGGATCATAAATGAATTGGGTTGAATGGGAGGGCGGCGTTCACCCCGGGTAGCGACTCCAAATTCGACTGTCGGTAAATAAAGATGATGTATTGACTGGTCAACTGCAATCGATTTGGCGCATTGTTTGAACAGTCTCAAGAACCTTGAAAGTATTGGCATTAACCTCCTGCACAACAGTAATCGTACCTTCACCATTTGAACTATAAATCATTTTTTTTTGCCGGATCAAAGGCAACACCATCACAGCGGTCCCCAATGGGCAATGTGGTAATCACTTTTCCGGTCTGAGCATCTGTAACCTCTGTTGATTTCCTTAGCCAATGCAATACCATGAATTCCTTTGGTATCGGGAATTGATCCGATAACATTCCCGGTTTTAATATCAACTACAACAGCTGTAGTGGCATGTGAAACATATATTCGTGAAGCTGTTCCATCTACGGTGATGTAATCCCAGTTACCCTCGCCACCAACCGGGATCTTCCTGGCAATTTTATAGTTTGGTTGTGTTGTCATACCTAAAGCATTAAAAATCAGAGATACCCAAAGCAGAACATTGAAAGTTTTTCTCATCGAAATAATTTTATTAATTAAACAAATAAAATCGACGCAAGATGATATTTGTAATGGATAACAAATATTCGCTCGTATTGCCTCTTGCAACTAGCCATTGGCAGATTTTCGCCGAAAGCAAATCGTACTTTTGGGAACAATTTTAAGGATAAATATTTATGAGTGACCATTCATTCAAAAATAAGATTAAAGCCGCAGTCATTATTGTATTAAGAACTTCGTCCCGGATGGGACGATAAAAATCCTCTTATCTGACTTTTCAACCCATATTTTGTACCTTCTAGTGCAGATTGCAGGTTGAATTCACATTTGTCATTTATTGCAAGCATCTAATATATAGACATATGGTACATAAAAATATAACATATGTATTTTCTGCTGGTACTAAATATCGGGCAGTATCTTTTCATCTTCCATCTCCAGTAATATATTACAGATACGAAAGGGCGTAAAAAGGCAGTTCAACTTCCTATTAAAGATTGGGAACAAATACAAATTGACTTAAAGGAACTTGAAAACCTGAGAAATATAAAAAACATTTATGTATGTCCTTAAGGAATCAATTGAGGAGGTAAGACTTGCCCAGGAAGGTTTAATAAAATTACAATCGGCAAAGGATTTTCTAAATGAACTTTAACGTTGAATTACATCAAAATTTAAAAAGCGGTTCAGGCATCTGCTAAGAAAATTCCCGTCAAATTGTGAGGGCCTGACTGTTCAGGAGATTAAAGAGTCAGGCCTTCACTATTTATTCGCCCAGATTAAAAGCCAGACTTTTTTGTCGCAGACCAAGCCATGAAAGTAATACAATCCAAACCACTCCATTTACCAAAATTGCTGCAACAATCAATAAGACAGTCAAAAAGGAAATATCGTTTCCAGGAGTAAGAAAATTTGGAAATACGGCTACTATTGCAGCAATAAAGCCGATTAGAATGCCCCATATCAATAACCGGGTGTATTCGCGGATGAGCAAACCCATGATTTGCCTTTGTGTAAAACCCAGTGATTGCATCATCGCCAACTCTTTTTTTCGTTCGATGATGGTTCGTGCCAGAACAACAGCAACCCCTACTGTTCCAAGAATCAATCCTAATGCCCCTAAAGCTAAAAAGATAGAGAGATAGGTATTGGTTACAGAATTAAACTCCATCAACCGCTGCACCGCATTGGTCATCTCCCATCCATAATCACGGAATATGCTTTGAAGCTCCTCCCCTGTTGCCTTTGCTGTTTCTTTCGCAACATCGATTAAAAACAGGTTTGAACCACTTTTAGTGGGGAAATTCTTCAGGAAATTTGGATCCGAAATCAATACATATCCCTGAAAAACAGAGGGAGACAGTCCTGCTATCAATTTAATTCTGAGGGTGTCACCCATTTCGTTAAGATAGAATAACGTATCTCCGATGTTCATTCCAAGCCCCCATTGGATCACTGTCTGGTCGGCAATACCAGGAACAACTCCGTTGACACAAGGAACGTTCAAGGCTTCCCAAATACGATCTGGTTCTGTATCAGCGCTGTGTGTGGCAAAGTTAAAACGCCCATTTAATAAGGTGGGGTCCACTCCCAAAATTGAAGGATTGGAAACACGGTTTAGATTTAAACAACTGGCATCATCGCCCTCCAGTTTACTGAACTGAACGGCATTGAATTTGGAAGTAATCCCTTCACTTATCCGACGATCCTTGTCATTCAGACTGTATAAAACCGGGATGGATGTTTCTGCAAAGTACTGAAAACCACCTGTTCCACTTGTCTTAGCATTGGCAGTTTTCAATAAATCCTGACGGTTTGCCCCCGTGGAAACAACCAAAAAAGTTCCCAGGGCAAACAAAATCACCACAGTTAATGATCTGCCCATATTTTGGGAACTGTTGCGATCGATGAGCTTTTTAACAGAAAATTCATCCTTCGCTTCATAACGGTTCTTACGGAAGACATAATCTGCCAATAACAATAGTCCGGTTAACAGCAGGCCACCGGAAATAAAGAAAAGAGCTGAATTAAGATGATCAGATATTATCATCTGAGAACCAACGATTCCCACAGATATAGCGACTGCCGCAATCATTAATCCCATTTTAATGGAAGAACTCTTTGGATGCTGAGGTTGATCCTGCCGACGCTGTAGTTCAATAGCACGACGTTTAAAGCTTCGGTTAACTGAAAACAGGATGGTCAATATGGAAATGAAAACACTGATTGCCAATCCTGTAATCAGCGTCGAAACATTTATATTAATAATGAGTACTGAGGTTCGTACCACCTCCCACCAGAGAGAATTGAGCGCAATAAAGATCAATTTAGTATAGAAGACAGCAATAAAAAGACCGAATAGAGCTCCAATCAGGGCAATAATAACCCCTTCGCAAAGGATCAGGAACCGGATCTGTTTGCGCGTGAACCCGATCAACAGCAACGTTCCGATTTGAGACTGACGGTTTTCGAGGTTTAAAAGGAAGAGTAGAGCAGTAAGAATCAGGGCTGCCAACAACAGAAAGAAACTAAGACTCAAGAATAACTGACTGAAATCCACCCCTTCACGAGCAGCCTTTAATCCATTGTCTCTCACAGCCGACACCATTATTCCCAAATTTTGTGGTCTGATCGAAGCTGAAAAAAGTGACTGATATGTTTTATCGGAGAAATCCTTTTCACTGATCCGGATGGCAGTATAGTTTCCGAACCTGTTCGACCAGATTTGGTGGGCTCTTTTCAGTGAAATAAAGGCTTTTGGCGTTCCTTTGTACTGATTCCAGTAGGCTTCGTCCTTATCCCTGATCGATCCGAGCCGGATGGGAACACCTGCCTCCCAGTCACGGCAATGACCAGCGTCAGACATTCCGGGAAGCAATGGCATCAAATCTTTATCGGCATACTTCCCTTCTATCGGTACAATCTCTTTAATTATGAATTTTGTCCCTTTCTCGACCAATTGCCGCAAAGGACCTATCTCATAATATTTTACGGTTAGCGAATCACCGACTTTTGCCTTAAGGTCGGAAGCAACCCATGAGTTAATGATTATGTCATTATTTTTTAGTGTGTTATCTTCGGTTGTTGAAATGAATGAATAAGGTGTTGATGCGCCATTGAACTCCAGACTATTGGCAAAATAGGTCAATATAAGATGCGAATTTTGAAAAGGTTTGAAGGCATTTACGATCTGGTCATCAATAAACACCCTTTCGGAGGTAATCTCCATTTCGTGAGTCAGGGGAAATGCCTTTGTTTTTAATCCTGCATCCTCCGGAGTGAAGCATACATCTAGTAACTCTTTAATTTGCTGATTATCTGAGTTAGGTGCAGAAATCAGCAAGCGGTTAGCTTTACCTTTAATCTTCATCAGATCGTTCAGTTTCGAAAGCGAAAGGAAGAGGTTGTATGGAGCTGTTTGGGTATTCTTTAGATTGAAGAATCCCATATTATGCTGATCTGTAATCTCTTTAACCACTGCACGAAAAGATACACTTGTTTCTGCATCCGATACAAAGGGCGCATTCAATGGGATCAGACTTGCTTTTTTAATCCTTGCCAGGAAATTATCCCCTTTTTTTAAATGAAGTCTTTCTGCCAGATTTGCGCTGATAATTACATCATTTCCAGTTAATTTAGTGAAACAGGGCGATGATGCAATTTGCTCAAAGCTGTCGTCAATACCGTTTATCTGAACTTTATTGACCCGCTCATTTCCTCCGTCGGCAACTGCGATCCCTTCAAGCAGGAGCGCCGGAGCAACGACGAATCGTCCTTTGGCAGAGAGCACTCCTGCCAAATCTGACCGAAAATAGCGGTCAACTGTCGAAACCAGATGGGTCGTATTGCCCAACCGGTAAAAGGCAGACTGCTCAAGACTGAATTTAACCGAATCGCCAATGATCAGGGACCCGGTAAGTACTGCTGTGCTAATTGATACACCTAACATGACCAGCAGATTGGCCTTTATATAATAAGTAAAACTACTGAATATCAGTTTTAAACGTGTCATTGCAGGTGGCCGTTTTTTAAATGATAAACCAGATCCATTTGTGCAGCCAGCTCAGACGAATGGGTGACAACGATGAGAGAGACTCCCTCTTCGCTGCTAATATGATTCAATAATTCAGCAAGGTGTCCGGCATTTTGTTCGTCAAGAGCGCCGGTTGGTTCATCGGCAAGAATCAGTTGTGGTTTGTTGATCAATGCCCTTACAACGGCTGTTCGTTGACATTCTCCACCTGAAAGTTGTGATGGTTTTTGATTTCGTTGTTCCCAGATCCCGACTTTTCGAAGCAGATGCTCCGCCCAATCCTTTTCCTCCTTGCCAACTACCATTTTTATAGGCAATACCGGTAAGAGGACGTTTTCCAAAAGTGTGCATTGCGGAAGCAAATGATGCATTTGAAAAACAAATCCAATTTTCCGGTTCCTGAAATGGGCCAGTTTTTCCTGCGAATAGCCGGTAATGTTCTCCCCGTTGAAGTAAATCTCACCTGAGTCAGGCTGGTCGAGCGTTCCAATGAGGTTCAGCAAAGTTGTTTTCCCCGATCCGCTCGGTCCTGAGATAGCAATTTTCTGATTTATTTGAACTTCGAGGTTTAATCCGTTGAGAACTTTTCTGAAATTGCTTTTCAGCGGATCGCCATAACCTTTGGAAATATTTTTAAGCTTGAGAATCATTATCGATTAAAATTTAGATCAAAGAAAAAGTAAAATTCTATATTTAAGTAATTCGAATCATTTAATGTTTTAATGATTGGCGTGTTCCCGATACTCAGCGCTATCGGGGCAGATTAATCCTTTTATAATAATTAGAGATTCCTCATTGCGTTACCAATGACATCATCGTGAAAATTTATCAATCAGATGAGATTGCTTCGTCACTCCTTCGTCGTTCCTCGCAAAGACAGCATTCAAGGGTTATAGTAAAGGATTAAAATGTCATTGCGAGGCACTCCAAAATGTTTTTGCAATTTAATAATTAATCCTTGGAGTGCTGAAGCAATCTTCCGTATTTTATAGTTTATAAATAGTTGTCATTCAAACATTGTGCCCAAATTTTGTGGTGCTCCCTGGTAATAACATTGGACTGTTGAATAATTTTACGTCAAATACTATATTATATTTTTGACTTTATGCAATTTCATATAAACTTCGATCATCTCTTTGGCGTGATCATGAATATTAAAATTTGTTTCAACCCCTTCCCTCGCATTTCGGCTCAGTTGATCGAGCTTTGCGCTGTCAGAGAGTAATCGGGTCAATGCAGTGCACAGTGATTCAGGTGTATTGGGTTCATAAATGATTCCTCCACCCGAGAGATTGACAATTTCGGGGAATGCACCCAATGCCGGTTGAACGACAGGAATACCAGATGCCATCGATTCAAGCAAGTACATTCCGAACGCCTCGCCATTTCTGACAGGCACAGAAACTACTGAGACCTGGTTAAAAAATGTTCTTCTGCCGTTTTCCTCAAAATCGTCAATAAATTCGACCTGTTTATCGAGGTTTTCTTTGGAGAGTTTCTTTTTGACTTTTTTGATGTAACTGCTGTCAGCGCCTGTGGAACCACCTGTCAGAATAAGGTTTACATCATCAAAACCTGACTGCTTCTTCAGCAGAATAAAGGCATCGACCAGTAGGTCAAAGCCATTTTCGTGGCACATTCGTGAAATATAACCGATATTTCGTCCTTTATCCCTTGCAGGAATAAATTCATAATCAGCCGAATCGACACCAAGGTATAAACTTTGAATTTTTTCGGCAGGTATTTTCATCCGTTCTTGCATCACCTCTGAGAAAAAATGGCTCACCCCAATGAACAGATCCACATCTTTGGACTTTTCGCTCATGAGGTTCCATATTTGTTCCCTGAAAACGGGTTTCATAGCATCTACCCAAACATCCTCATCCTGTAATGAGCAGATGATTGGCACATTGAGTCTTTCTTTAATCCGATGGGCCAAACCGAGTAGCAAAGCATTTGAGATATGAACCACATCTGGCTTACAATGTTCCTCCATCCAGTCAACCAGTCGTTCCAACTCCTCCTGCTGTTTTCCATCCTCACCAAGCAGCATTGAGACAGTCATCTCTTCAAGTCCTTTGGCATTGGTAGAACCGGCCTGAGAGGCAGCTAACTTTAAGATTGGCTTTGAGTTAAGTAATCGGTCAACCCATTGTGGCGCCTTTCTGAAAATCGGATAAAGCTGCTTCAGATAAATACTTACAGCGCCATAAAACACCGGGATCTCCGTAATATCCCTTTCATCAGCAAAAATGGGAAGATACATCGGAATTTTAATCACCTGATGTCCCTGTTCACGCAATGCAACAAAATATTTGCTGTCGCGCAGGCAGTTTCCGCAGTAAAAACTGCCACCGGAACCTGGAATAATCTGGACAATATTCATGAATTAATGAAAAATTGGATGTTACTACAATAAGGATTACTTCAACCAAAAGGTTTACTTGTAAAAATAATTAATTAAATTTTAATGCCTTTTAAAGAATGTGTGACTTTATCATTCCTAATGATTTCTCAGTTCCGGAGGAACTCCTGATATTGTAGCCAGGGATTTCAATCCCTGGAACCAGAAAACAAAATTTAAAATAAGTGCCCTAGGCACGATCCATTTTAGCAAATTAACGCATCATAATATTGCTAACCATCACATTTTAAATATGATCCGTGCCGATGGCACTCCTACCATGTTATACAATCTTTTTAACCGGATTAATCCGTCAGTTGACGGACGGCCCTACAATATGATTCGAGCCTAAGGCTCTTAAGATCTTGTCGAAAATATTCTCATTAACAGACACGACACGAAGAGTGATGAAATGATACATTGGGTCTGCCGAAGCGCAAAACCCATTGAAAAACAGTAAATAAGGTAATATAAAGCTGCAAAAGGCTTCATTTAAATTGAGAAAGTTTGGCCATTTAAAGTATAAAAAATACCATCAAAGGTGCTATTTACCAAAGCAATAAACCATTCCGTCCAAAGCGCAAACCACCATTAAGTTTTCGATTACAGCAGGGTTATGAAGGATAGAATTGCCTATTTCATATTTCCAGACCACCGATCCATCCGAGAGCTTCAGCATCGCCAGATCACCGCGCATATTGGCTGTCATCACTTTATCCTTAATGATGACGGGTGATGCTTCGACTCTGTTGCCGCTGTTGAAGTTCCAGATCAGCTTACCCGAATTTTTATCAAAACAATAAATAAATTTGTCACGATTACCAGTTACCACTTTATCGCCCGAAAGTGAAGCCGAAGCAACAAATGGTTGTTTCAGTTCTTTGTTCTCCCAGCTCCATACTATTTTACCAGTTTGAATGTCAACTTTTGAAAATTTGCCGTCGTAATCACCGATGTAGGCCATTTTATCACTTACCGGACAAGATCCAGCAACATAGGTTGCCACATTGATCTTAGCATCAGATTTGCCGCTTTCGATCTCCACGATATGAAGGAACCCGTCGCATCCGCCAAATATTGCCTTTCCATTGAAACAGGCAGCGGCGCCATTGATGAAATTATCTGATTCGTATTTCCAACGCATTTTACCTGTTTCAGCATCAACACAGTGAAGATTATAGTCGTAACTTCCTACAATTAACACCGTTTTAGAACCTGATTTCCAATAATTTGCCGATCCCATTATCTGGTTGTCCGTTTTATATTTCCAGAGCAATGTGCCATCCGATAGTTTAAGGGCATAAAGGTTCCCATCGAGGTTTCCCACATAGACGTTGTTGTTTAAAATTAAAGCCGGAGCTTCGATCGAATTCTCCGTTTTGTATTTCCACAACACTTTTCCCTTAAGGTCCAAACAATAAACTGTTCCATCAGTACCGCCGATTACAATCTTTCCATTAGAAATAACTGCTGCAGATTTTAGATTATCACCAACCTGAAAGCTCCAGAGCAGTTTGGGCTTATCGGGGAAATTGACACGGGTAGCCCCTAAAAGATCCTGGCTTCCGCGAAAATTGCTCCAACTATCGGAAGTCTGACCCTTCGCACCTACAAAGGTTGCAATTATAATGCTTAAAATCAGGAATATAATCCTCATAACTACTGTTTTTTAGTTAATGCGCCTGTTGGGCAAGCTTTGGCTACTTTTTCAGCAGTTTCGGCGAGTCCCGCCTCCACCGATTCATTAAATGGAACGCCTACCTCCACATCAAATCCACGTCCAATATAGGAGAAGCCGTATTTTTCCTGATATTTTGAGGTCATCCGGACACAGATTCCGCATTTGATGCATTTCAATGGTTCATAAACGATATTGTGAGCGAAATGCTTAGTCATTATTTTCCGCTCGTTACCGGCAAATCGTCGCTGATTCGCGTGATATTTCCCTGACAAATCGCGGAGTTTGCAATTCTCAATATCCCGGCAGTCGCAATGGAGACAACGTTTTGCCTCCTGAATCGCTTCCTCTCTTGAAAATCCATTTAGATTTATCTTTTCTGAAGTGATTCTATCATATATTACTGACTCTTTGAGGTATTCGGAGATCTCATCCTGCAACAGTCTTCCAAACCGCGAATTGAATAGCCGTGGCTCCCCTTTCGGCTCTTCGCCTGATAAAAACTGGGCAACTGACCATGCCACCTCTTTACCCTGACCGATAGGGCGAATGGACATCCTTGAAAAACGCAAGGTATTTCCAATTGCGAAAACCCCTTTCATCGACGTTAGGTAGCTGCCGTGCTCTGCTTCAATTCCTTTGGCAGTAGTCAGAAATCCCCAATTCCTGATTTCGTCAACAAGCGCACCTGTTGCAACAACGACCGCATCAAATTGATTTGTAATTTGATGGAAAGAATCAGCGTTAATTTTTGTTTCGCCTTTAAATATAACTCCGGTACTTAGAATCGCATTGATCTCATTGTCTAATAGATCATTTGGCAATATTTCAGGATCAATATTGGTACGAAGGAGCCCACCGGGTTTAATGTTAATATCGTATAATACAGTTTGATAACCATTTAATTGCAAATAATAGGCAGCTGCCAGTCCGGCAGGACCAGCTCCGATTACGGCAACCCTTTTCCCGTTAAGAGGTAATGGATCAAAAGGATGAAGGTCATTTTCATCGCCGACAAACCGTTTCAGCAGACAGATAGATACCGAAGAGTCGACCGTCCTTCGGTGACAGGCCCCTTCGCAAGGAGCAGGACAGATACGGCCTAGAACGGCAGGAAGTGCAATATCTCTTTTGACCAGTTTCAAAGCATCTTCAAATTTACCCGCAGCAATGAGCCGGTTCATCTGAGGAATATCCATGTGAGCAGGACATGCGATTTGACAAGGGGCCTCACAATCGCCAACATGTTCGCTCAAAAGAAGTTCCAGACCGGTCTGCCGTGCTTCCCGAATCTCCTCATCATCAGTGATAATGGACATCCCCTCCGTTGATGTGACAGAGCAGGATGGAAATAATCGGCCATCTTTCTCCTCTTTTACGAGACACAACATACACGATGTAAAATGGCCCAATTCTTCGTTGTAACAGAGCGAAGGAACCTTAAATCCTGCAGCCTCGGCAGCTTTTAATACCGAAGTCCCGGCTTCTACTTCAATTTCGAGATCGTTAATCCTGATATGAACCATTCTATATAATTAATTTTGCTTTTTCAGATAAAGTCATTAATAAGTGGGAATCGTATAATTGAATGAATTTTCATTTCACCACTACAGCATCGACTGGACAAACCTGGCGACAGGCATCGCATTTGATACACAATTCGGTATTTATCACATGTTTTACGTGTGGATTAAATGGGATGGCATCGACCGGACAGCGCTGAACACATAAGGTACATCCTATACAATCATCAGTTATTGAGTAATTTATAAGTGCAGAACATTTTCCAGTGGGACAAATACCATTCAGGTGTGCCTCATATTCCGCTCTGAAATATTTGAGGGTGCTCAAAATAGGATTTGGTGCAGACCTGCCTAACCCGCATAGAGATCCTTTTTTTGTCCACTCGGCCAACTTTTCCAGCTTCTCAAGATCGCCCGGTTTTCCTTTTCCCTGGGTCAGGTTGTCGAGCAGATCAAGCATACGTTTTGTTCCTACGCGACAAAAGGTGCATTTACCACATGACTCTTCCTGCGTGAAGGAGAGGAAGAACCGCGCAATGTCTACCATACAATCGGTATCATCAAGTACAATCAGTCCACCTGAACCCATCATTGCACCAAGGCTTGTAAGTGATTCATAATCAATTGGTGTATCCTGCAGGCTTGCAGGGATGCAACCTCCGGAAGGACCGCCGATCTGTACTGCTTTAAATTTACGTCCGTTGGCAATACCTCCTCCTATTTCTTCAACAATCTGTCTGATGGTCATCCCCATGGGTACTTCAATCAAACCACCGCGCGCCACTTTTCCTGCAAGGGCAAAAACTTTTGTCCCCTTACTTTTTTCTGTACCGATGCGGGTAAACCGGTCGACATTATCACGCATTATAAAAGAGACCTGGGCAAAAGTTTCTGTATTATTGACAAGAGTCGGCAATCCAAACAACCCTTTTACGGCTGGGAATGGCGGTCTTAGGTGTGGAAATCCTCTGTTTCCTTCAATGGATTGAATAAGCGCCGTCTCTTCGCCACAAACAAATGCGCCGGCGCCTTCATAAATTTTTACATTAAAATTGAAACCTGATCCAAGTATATTGTTGCCAATCAGACTATTATCTCGGCAGGTTTCAAGAGCTGCCCTGATCCTCCTTACTGCGAGTGGGTACTCTGCCCGAATATAAAAGTAGCCTTCGCAGGTGTTGGTCGCAAAAGCGGCAATAATCATCCCTTCGATGACTCGGTAAGGATACGATTCGAGCAGCATTCGGTCCATAAAAGCGCCCGGATCGCCTTCATCTCCATTACAGATCAGATATTTAATTTCGTTGGTTTGTTTGGATACGAGTTCCCATTTAATTCCTGTCGGGAAGCCGGCTCCTCCCCTTCCACGTAAACCACTTGATTTGATTTTATCGATTACCTGTTGGGGTGTATATTCTTCGAGTACCTTCTTTAGCGCCAAAAAGCCGCCATGTTGTTTATATTCTTCCAGATCAAGGGGATTGATCGCGCCACGATGTTCGGTAGCGATCGGAAATTGTTTTCCCAGAAATGAGGAGACGTGTTTTTCACGGATATCCAATTCATAACGCTCGATTCCTTCCCATTTTTGATCACTCTGGATATTTTCGAGACCGCTGAAGAATTTATTTTTCAGTTTCGAAAAAAAGCCGGTTGGTTGAAAATGTGATGCCACAATCTGCTGGATATCTTCAGGTTTTACTTTTGAATACAATGTTGGTTCCCCTTTGACGGGAACAATTTCAACAAGTGGTACCTGATGGCACATCCCCACACACCCCACGCTCTTCAATTTAACTTTCAGCCCGGTATCTGTAATGGTCTGTTCAACAGCATCTTTAATATCACTGCTACCGCTTGCCACACAACAGGATCCCAAACCAATCCTTATCTCACCCTGAATCTCAGTTCCATCTGATTTTCGAAAAAGTTTTTTGTGTTTATTATCCTTCTGATTTTCAAAATCTTTTATAATCTCAGCTGCCTTGTCTGATGTTACATGACCATACGTGATGTGATCGATCTGGACCACAGGCGCCAATGTACAGCATCCCAGGCAACTCACTTTTTCGATGGTATATTTCCGCGATTGATCGGTATGTTGTCCATCCTTCAGCTTGAATGCTCTTCGTAAGGCATCGTAAACCTGGCCAGCCCCTTTAACATGGCAGGCAGTACCTACACAAACCCTGATGATATGTTCACCAACAGGAGCAAGTCTGAATTGCGAATAGAAACTGGCAACTCCAATAATCTCTGCAGGTTTGATCGAAGTTATGGCACTCACACGCCTTAAGCCCTCCTCTGGCAGGTAATTATATTCGCGCTGAATCGACTGCAGGATAGGAATTAAAGCTGTTTTGTCATTTCCTTTTTCCGAAACAATCTGATCTATCTTTGTCAGGTCAATCATTCTCCTGTTTATGAACCATTTATAATTTTACTAAATCTTATTTTTTACCAATACAATAGAGAAATTTTGGTGTCCGAAGGTACATCCTACCCTCTTTAAACGCCGGAGTCGTAGTTACTTTCTCCCCTGCATTACCCGTTCCAAGCAACTTCTCTTCCTTTGCAACCTCATAAACTCTCATTTTACCTGCAGTGTCGTATATATAAAGCTTATTGTCAGCAATTACCGGTGATGAATAGTAACCCGGGCCATCCTCCTTCGACCAGTATTTAATGCCCGATTTGGCATCGTAACAAGCCAGTACACCATAGCTTGTCGCAACAAAGAGGAATCCATTTGCGGTAACAGGGCTGGCGACTTCAGGCAGAAATTCATCACTTTCCCAAACTTTTGCATTCTTTAAGGGATCGATGGCCACCAATTTGGCATACTCGTTTGCTGCGAAGATTAAACCGCCACCTGAAGCTGGAGAAGGACCAACTTCCCCACTCATGCAGTCAACCGACCAAAGTTCTTTCCCTGTTTCAGTGTCATAACCGGCAACCATAGGATCGGTGGATAATACGACCTGGAATTTGCCTCCAATTTCTGCAAGTATAGGGCTTGCCCATGATATTTTTCCCTTTCGGATGGTTTCCCATATGGTTTGACCCGTGGATGCATTAAGTCCCAATAATTTCCGGCTTTTGTTCGTGTCATATTGAACATAGAGTTTATCTTTCCACATCACCAGCGAGGATGCGTGACCATAATGATTGTCAGGTAATCCGAGATTGCGCCCCCAGATCCGATTTCCCTCCATATCAAAACAGATGATGTCGCCGTTGGCAAACATGGCATATACCCTGTTTCCGTCTGTTGTCAGCGAAGGGGCAGAAAATCCGGTATCTTCAGTGACCTTCGGAGGTGTTGCAGGACTCCCCTGAATTTTGTCAACACTCTGTTTCCAAAGTAGTTTACCTGAACTCCGGTCGAAACAATAAACTTCTCTTGACTCCTGATCCGCTCCGGAAAGGAAAACTTTATTTCCCCAGATGACCGGTGAATTATACCCCTTTTTAGGGACTGGAGTTTTCCAGATTACATTTTTTCCCGAGGCCGCATCCCATTCGACAGGTGTCCCTTTCTGGAAAAAGACCCCGTTCCCGAAAGGTCCGCGGAATGAAGGGGCATTTGATTTCATTTCGTTGATACCGGGAAAACCAGTTTTGGCAACTGCCGGTGGAGCAATTTTTGCATGTGATGTATCGGCGGCAACGGCCACAGGCTTGGGTAGGGTCTTTTCAGGGATTACTGTTGCGGGTTGGGCAATTTGAGGGCTTTCACCCACTTTAATCACTTCAATCTTCTCCTGATTATCTGCAATTTTTAACACGGCAGATGTTTCATCAACCGTATATTTTTGAAGATGATCGACCGAAGCGAAAGATGCCACGAGTCCAAACATTATGAGCACAGAACCAGTTATTATTACCCAACGCTGTGTCATTAAGCGGCTTGTTAGATCATTTTCATCCTTCACAACCGGTTCTTCTATTTTCGATTTTAAACCGATGACAACCCGAAGTGCAAGGGCAAATGTGATTGCACCAAAAAGCAAAAGGTAACCCCCTGTCTTGACCTGCCATTTGCTATTGAAATAGGCCTTTCGGGCCAAAAGATCAAAATTCCGGATTTCCTGTTTTAACTCATCACTATTGGGTTCCTGACTTAGCCGATTGACAAGGGAGGTAAGCGCTTTACTTTCGAGCGGCTTGTTTCTGCTCATCTGCACAAAATTCAATAATAACAACAGCGCTATTGTAATGCAGAATATCCCCGAAACGAGGGCTACATTCAATGAGAACTTCAATTTATTTTCAGGCTCCATTTCAAACAGATCATTCATATTGTTATTTCTTTACAGGACAATAATTTATGCAGCGCCCGCAGCTAAAACAATTTCCCTTATGTGGTTGATAGTCATTTTTCCTTCGGTATACAACCTGGTTAAGCAGGGTCATTCCAATAACAAGACCCATAAATCCACCAGCAATCCAACCGCCCATATAAAATTTACGACGAATTACTGTCGCCTCTTTTACCAGGGTTTCCATTGATTTTCCCGAACTCAGGAATGCCTGTACATCAAGATTTTTATCGTCATTTCGCACTTCAGGTCTGGTAATCAGTAATTCGGCAAGATAAACTTTTGAATTGGCTTTTGAGATCCAGGTATGTGCTTTTGAACCGGCGAAACCGCCAATAAAGATCCAAAAGGGGATTAAAAGAAGATAAATCAGAAAACGGTTTACGCCCCATATTCTGTTCTTCGTTTGCTTTTCATCTGTCGGAAAATCAATTGCATCGAACGGACAGGAATCACTGCACAAACGACATTGGATGCAGGCAGCAGGAGTAATTGATAGATGCCATTTCGAAAATCTTGACATCCAGCCTAATAAAACACCGTAGGGACATAAAAACCGGCAATAAGGCCTTGCCACGAACATTCCCATCAATAAAAATGCTATCCCAAGAACCACCATGTGAAATTCTGCATCCATTCTAAAGATCCCCACAAAAGGATCGTACCGGCAAATAATAAAATCGGTTCCCGTGGCAGCGAACAATACGGCCAGCGACAGATAGAGATATGGAAGAATTCCTAACGTTTTCCGAAGCCACTCTGGCAGCGATAATGGTTTAACAATCAATAAATCC
This sequence comes from Prolixibacteraceae bacterium, assembly GCA_963677935.2. Taxonomy (GTDB): domain Bacteria; phylum Bacteroidota; class Bacteroidia; order Bacteroidales; family Prolixibacteraceae; genus JAAFHB01. The sequence continues at coordinate 941,666 of CAXXEH010000003.1, forward strand.
TGGATTGCCCCCAGAGGACATGCTCCGGCACAAAAAGTTCTCCCAAAATACAAGGTGAAAACAAGCGGCAGAAGGAAAAAGAGCAAAGTGGTTATTGAAATGGCGTAACCCGGATCAAACAAGGTTAGTGCGACGTTCTGAACCGAGCCAATGGAGCAAATACAACCATCCCGGTAAAAACCGAAATAGAGTAGCGTGAAAACTGATAACCAGAGCAATCCTTTACGCGAACGTTTCCGGGTGGCCAACCAGCTTGCGAGTGAGAGTACAAGTAATAAGATTACAACATCGGTATACTCAAGCGCCAAGGCACGAGGCTCGGGAGTTACCGGGGTTGGCTGACTATAACCGGAACCAAATTCAGGTCTTGGGAATCGCTGTTTTTGAGCAATTCCTGCCAAACTAAATAGCAACAGTGAAAATATCAGCGATATTTTAATCCAATTTTTCATTAATTGAGTTCTGTTTAACAACTATTTGTTTAAAATATCAGGGGTATTAATCTTTTTGTCCTCTTTTGGTAATCCAAATATTTTTGTCCCATTTGCTCGATCATAAATCGTTCCTCTACCCTAATCCTGTAAAGATACCCCAATAAAACGGGAATTGTCATTAAGATTATTGATAACCAATTAGATAAAGATGTTGCGACACCAATAAAAATAAGTATTTGTCCTAAATACCCCGGATGACGGATGTTCTTATACAGCCCGGTTTCAATCAACTCATGATTCTCAATTTTTGTTACGGTATAGGTGAAATGCTGTTTTAAAGTCTGAATTGATTTTATCCTGATAAATAGTCCTACAATTGTTATTATTGCACCAAGCGTGAATAGGATATCCCAATGGTAAATTCTACCCAATCGTGTAAAACCAATCCTGAAAGCGAGAAAATAGCCGATTGCGATAAAAATAAAAAGCATCCAAATACTGGCTTTATCTCCTGCTTTGACGATCTCCTTCTTCCTGTTAATTCTTTGTCTCACACTCATGAAAATCTCAAAGAATCCATAGAAATATGAGAAACAGATAATTATCAAAAGTTTTATATTCATAATTTCACTTTTTACTTATTGTTTGGTGAAGCTTCCCTTTACTTTATACGGATTACTGGCTTTTACACGCGAAATTGCCTCTGAAGGACAGTTTCTGGCGATAGAACATTCATTACAATTGAGACACAGACTTTGGATAATCTGCAAATGCAATGATCCGTTTCCAAACGAAGTACATCCTTTTACACATTTTGCGCATCCGATGCAAAGATCTTCATTGATAACGTATTCAAAATAAGGCTCTTCAATATATTTTCGTTGAATTGCAGCGGTAGGGCAAAGCTGATTTTCAGCGGCTGTTGAGCGTTTGTTTGCATCCGGTTTCAGGTAGCCACCACAAAGGTCACAATAACCGCATAGATTGTAGGCATGTATACATTTTACGGCTGAAGGGGTTTTAACGCATGATGTGGCGCATCGTCCGCATTGTGTGCACTTAAACGGATCGATCTGCCAGACATATTTTTCTGCAGTAAGGTGTTTTGATGCAAGACCACCCACTGCGCCCAATGTAATCAGTAAAGAGAGGCGGGTCCCATTCCGGATAAAGTCCCTCCGACTGTTTTTAGGTTTATCTTCCATTTTCTTTCGTCTTATTTGCCTGTGGAAGCTCACATTGGGCGAACTTCCCGCAATTTTTACATAAAGGGGCGACCGAACAATTTCCGGGAGTAACAATTTTTTGATGGTAGGCCAGAAAACCACTTAGCAGACCAAAGGCTGAAACAATGGCCCAACGTCCTCCCTTACGAAAAAATTCTTTTCTATCCATTTGTACATTATTTCTTAACGAATAAACGGAGCATCTTCTTATCCAGATCCAGAGCATAAATATTTCCCTGATTATCAACTGCCAGATCAGGAGCATGACTATTCTCATTAAATTTTGACGGGGCAGCAACGACACCCAAAAACTCACCCGAAGGTTTATAGGTTTTAACCCTTACCATCCCTTTTTCACTCGTCACAAAACTACCATCGGGTAAAAAAGCAAAATGGGCAGGATTACAACATCCGCTAAAACCCTCGATCTTAATGGAGGAGGCCTGCCACCACGTACGAAGTTCACCTTCGGCAGTATAGTTCTCAAGGGTATGTTTTCCGGGATTGACCACCCATAACTCACCATCCGGATTAAAAGCGAGATCAAAATAGGGACTCGGAATTATAAATCCATGAATCTGATCGTTCCCTGACTTACCTTCAATCACACCCTGTGGCTTGCCCTGAAGGTTAAATTTTCTCACCATCCGTTTTCCGGCATCGGCGACGAAAACTGTACCTGATTTTTCGGCAATTGAGGTGATGACTGTACTGTCGGAAAAAGTATTCCAGGTTGCGAGCTTAATACCGTCATGGTTTAGTACAGCTAATGATTTCCGGAAACCCACAAAAATATTTTCTGAGGATGCATACACACAAGTGGGCTTTTGATCAAAATTAATTTCTTTTAGTAATTTTCCTGAAGGTTCGATCACCTGCATTTTCTGATCACCGACCATAAAAATCTCACCTCCCGTGATGCAGACTCCTGTAGGTTCAGCAAACGAAATGGCGAAGTCGCGGGTCTCATTAAACATAATCAACGCCGTGTCAATCTTGGAGAAGGGATCGACATTGTAAGCGTATGGATTCGCGGCCTGCTCACCGGGTTTGGAAGAGATGTAGTCGGTCACAACGACCGCAATAATAACGATCGCCAATATGATCAGAAAAAAGACAATACCCTTATTCTTCATGATTCGGAATTATAGGTTCATATTAATGCAAACCATTGTTTTAGAATCTCTTAATATCAGATATCCATTTGCAATCGCTAATGGGGCCCAGGCATCTGCGCCATCCTTAATTACCTTGACCTGATCAAGTTGTGTATACTTAGCCGTACCTGGTTTGACCATTGTTAAGGTTCCTTCATCGTCGAGAATAAACATCTTTTTGTCAGCAATAAAGTAGGGACCCAATCCAAAACGGGCTGTTTGACCGCTCGACCAAACCATTTTTTTACAATCGGAAGGATCGACACAAACAAGCTGATTACGCAATGAGCCGGCATCTTTCGGCAGTATTCCAAAAAGATGACCTTCCCAGTAAATTGGAGTTTGTTGTTCGCTTGCCAGCCCAAAACGGGGAAGATAGCTTTCCAGTACCTCAATTACAAAATTACCACCATTTTCTTTCAATTGAAGCATCATCGCGCCGGCGCCATAACCGGCTGTCATAAAAATCTTGCCATCGGGCATGCATACCGGTGATGGCGCCACCACAGAATGGTTCCATGCCGGCGCTTTCCAGAGCACTTTACCCACATCTGCGCCATCAGCCGCTACCCCGATTAATCCACCTATCGCACTGTATACATACATCTTGCGACCCTTAAATGTAAAAGGTATGATGGAGGAATGCGACATTTTCCACCCTTCCGGGTTGGGAGTTTCCCACAATTTTTTTCCGGTTTCGCAATTTACTCCAATCATCAGGTTTTTCCCCCCCGTAGCGATTACGGCTACATCGTTGTCAATCATTGGACATTGTCCTGTGTACCAGAACGGGATTTCAGTCATGTATTCTTTAGCCACATCTATTCCCCACCGGAAATTACCTGTTGCACGGTCCAAACACATTACCTGGCAGCGAGGTCCCATGGTCACAATATATTTTTCGTTTACCGCCGGAATAGTTCGTGACATCCCATGATTTCGTTTGATGGTCACATGATAACCTCTTTTCCACAGCTCTTTTCCTTCAGACAGTGAAAAGCAGCGTAATAAATCGGCTTTTTCTTTCTCGCTGTAATCGAGCACATAAACCAGCCCTTTATATATTGCAGCGCCTGAATGCCCTTCGCCCAGCTGAATTGTCCAGCGAATGTCGGGTCCCGCAGGGCCAAATTTTTCTTTTAATCTGATCGGCGACTTTGAGATATTGTCATAGTCGTTCCCTCTGAAGTGCGACCAGGTCTCACTCATCTCCTGATAAGCCGATGAAGTTGTCTCAAATATTTTGCCAATCTCAACATTTTCGGAAATGGTATCACCAATACCTCTTTTATCGAGCCCGGGCAGACTTTCAGAAAATTTTGAAGTAGGATCACTCATCAACCACCAGATTGCAGATAACAGCGCCACGGAGGAGATCAGGTAAATCGCAATATTCAATATTTTCTTTTGATCCATTTTGATATTCAGTGTATTGAATTAAATTTATTTCACTTTGCAAAATTGTGAATTGCGTTAATTATGAAGTGATGTTGGCGTTAAACCATTAAGAACCCTTAATGTTATACCTTTGCAGGATATTACCATGTCTTAGGTATAATTTACCATTATAGATTGCCGGATGAGCCCAGTAGGGACCCTCTCCACCTTCGACTTTAAAAGTACTGATTATTTTAAAATCACTGGTATCAGGCTGAACCAAGGCGACTGTTCCCCCTCTTTCTTCGTAGCAATAAAGTAAACCATCAGCTGCAATGACAGAACCTTTTGCAAGCCAGCTTTTTACCCAATTGGTTTTCCCTGTTTTCCAGTTCAGCGAAACCCAGTCTCCCTTGGAATTGGTGATCCAGTTTGTTCCATAAATATTGCCATCGACCAGAACAATACCGCCATGATGGGTATCCAGCGTATCATTTTTCCATTTTAATTGAACTGAACGACCATCTGCCGCTAGCGAAATCATAATAGCGGGGTGATCATAACCACTTGTTACCAGAATTTCACCATCCTGATAGAGTGGCATATTGGTGTTTACCCCTTTTCCCATCTTTTGGGACTGAAAAGCTGTCAGATCAAAGTTCCAGAGTACTTCACCGTTGGCCGAATTTATTCCAATCACGTCATTCATCGTCTGAGCAAGAATGATTTTCATCCCGTTTCGTTCAATCAGCAGAGACGAAGCGTAGGCTCTTGGGCCTCCCACACTTTTAGTTTTCCAGAGAAATTTTCCTGTATTCTTGTCAAAGGCAACAACTGTTGTTTCATCTCCTCCTGTAACATAAGTGGCTGCCTGGTCGGTGAGCAGAACAGATTCGGATATACCCCACATGTGATATTTCCCATTAAATTGATTCTGAGCATTCTGAGACCATATTATTTTGCCGTTTAAAGCATCAAGACAGCACAGTATACCCATTCCCGTTACCAGGTATATTTTGTTATTTTGGATAGTAGGGGTGCATCTGGTATAGGGATAGGAATTTACCCAGGCATGACCATAAACCTGACTCCAAAGCAAAGTTCCTTTCATATCGTAAGCGGAAATCATGTCCAAAGTGTCCTGTTTGATACCGGTTACATAAATAGCGCCCTTATATTCAACAGGTTGTGAGTAGCCGTTACCTATTCCGGTAATCTGAAGCTCCAGTTGCGGACCTGCATCCGGCCATTTTTTAAGGAGCCCCTTATCAGGATAATATCCGTCACGTGATGGACCTCGAAACTGAGCGGTCTCCTGACCCGAAACAACAGCGGCAAATGAGACCAGAAACAAAATAAGAGAACTCAACAATATTTTCATTATCAGCAAATTATGCTTTAATATTATAGACCATTAAAACATCGCCATGACGCAAAAAGAGCTTACCATCGCTGATAAACAGGTGGGCCCAATGCGGTCCGGTTCCGTTTGTCACCTTAAAGGAGCTAATCACATCCCATTTTTCGGGACTAGGTTTTACCAATCCCACAGTTCCGGTTTTCTCTTCATATACATAGAAAAGATCATCAGCGCCAATTAGGGAACCTTTATTGATCCAGTCGGTAACGTAGCGAATTTCGCCCGAATCCCAATTCAGACAAACCCATTTCCCTTTTCCGTTGCTGATCCAGTTTGAACCATAGATATAATCACCGGCAACCAGTACTCCATGATGATGATTATCAAGGGTGTGGTCAGTCCACTTTTCTGAAACAGATGTTCCGGTCGAATCCATTTTCAACATTACAGCAGGATAATCGTAGCCCATCGAAAGAAAAATCTCATTATTTTTAAAAACCGGCGTATTGGTCCAGATCAGACCCTTGTCTCTGTCTTCCACCCATTCTTTCTTAAAATAGGGATAACTCCAGGCTGTAGTCCCATTTTCGGGATGCAGCGCAATCAGATGGGTTGCTGTAACAGCGAGAATATATCTGAATTTCTTATATTCAAAAATCGTTGGTGAAGCATAAGCGCGCTGACCTCCAATGGATGCGCTTTTCCAGGCCAGCTTGCCTGTCATTTTGTCAAAAGCGACCACTGATGTCTCTTTGCCACCTGGTGTGCAGATCACTTTATCGTCCACAATCAAAGGAGATTCTGAAACACCCCAATTGTGCCACTCGGCCTTAAAATCCTTATCCACATTAACAGCCCAATTCTCTTTTCCGCTGTTCGCATCGATGCAAACCAACCGCCCCATTCCACTCACCACATAAATACGGTCACCTTCGATCGTAGGTGTGGATCTGGTGTCAGGAAAAGACTTCGACCACGAACGTCCGTAGGAAACCTGCCATTTAATTGTTCCCTTCATATCAATTGTTGAAAGATAATCGAGGGTATCAATCATTCCGGTAACGTAAATCATTTGATTGGCCACGACGGGTGATGAGAATCCTTTTCCAAGTTTTTCGACTTTAAGTATCATTTGGGGACCTTCGGTGGGCCACGATTTTAATAAACCAGACTCATTAAAATAACCGTCACGTTTGGGACCTCTCCATTGAACAACCTGACAGAATGTAGCGGAGGCAAACATCAACACAAATGAAATCAAAATATACTTCTTCATAAAAAAACGCTTTATTAACATTTAAAAACGAGAGAAATTGGATTAATTACAATTCCCCCCGTTTCGAATAATTAAAGATAAGATAATCTTGTATGCTTTTACTTTATCTTATATGCAATCAATGATTTACCGTGCCGAACATATAAAAGGCCGTTATTGATGACCAGATGAGCCCAATGTTGGCTGTTCCCCAATTCAACTTTGGCTTTACCGGCAATATTAAATCCTTGTGGTGATGCAGGAATAAGTGCCAATTCACCTTTCTCACTATAGCAAAAGAGCATTCCGTCCGCCGAGATAATATTACCTTTTCCAATAGCCTGCGAAGCATATTTCTGCACACCGGTCTTCCAGTCAGTACATTGCCAGTCTCTGGTATTGTCTCCTGAACCATAAATATATCCATCAATCACGACTGCACCTCCTATGCGGCTGTCCAGTTTCTGGCTGAACCAGGCTTTGGTAACCTGACTTCCATCGCTATTTAAATCGAGCTTTACCCCTCCCTGGCCATAACCGCTGAAACAAAATAAGCCATTATTATAAAAAATTGGGGTATTGGCGTGAACGGCATACTGATTGGTTTGCCCAAAGGACCAAAGCATTACACCTGTTGCTGCGTCCAATCCAATAATGTGTTTTTCGGTCATTGTAACCAACAACTTACGGGAAGGTAATTTTATGAGTAACGGGGTACAATAGGCCGGTTTTTCACCCTCGCCTTTACAGCTCCAGATAAGTTGTCCGTTAAGGCGATTTAAAGCAACAACATTGTTTGTTGTTCCACCTGCAGTTACAAAAATTTTATCCCCATCAATTACAAGCGTTTCGGTCACACCCCATGTAATATTCTGACCACCAAGATCTTTCATTACATCTTTTTTCCAGATTAGCTGACCATTGGTTGCATTCAAGCAGTTGACTACGCCAGTTCCTGAATAGATATAAACCATTTCACCCATGACTGTAGGTGTTGCACGGGCTCCTGGAAAGTTTTCTATCCACTCTTCACCGTAGGTAGCTTTCCAAATCAATTTACCATCCAGTGTTAATGCATAAATATAACCAACATTGTTAACTGCTGCAGAAACATAGATTTTTCCGTTGGCAAATACGGGAGATGAAAATCCATCTCCCAGCTCATCAAAATGCCAAACAATTTCCGGACCATTAGCTGGCCAGGTTTTTAACAAACCTGTTTCGGGATAAATGCCAGTTGATCCGGGGCCGCGCCATGTTGTTGGCTCCTGTGCCCAGGCACTGGTAAAGGCTAAAAATCCGGCAATTAGTAAAGGTAATATGCTCTTATTCATATCTGATATGGTTTAAACTTTTGCATAAAAATAGAACCATTCAACAAAACATGCAAGAAAGTACATGTATTTAGGATAAGTCTAAATAATTAAAGGATTGGCAACTGGCCGCCAGTCGCTTTTACTATTCCTCCGACTCAGAGCAACGAATTCATCAAATAGCCAACCAAAATTATACCTGTGGCAATTATTCCGATAAACGTAAAAATGAAGGGAAGTTTTAAGACTTTTTTCAGAATTATCAATTCGGGAAGGGAAATCCCGATCACAGACATCATAAAGGCAAGTGCAGTTCCCATTGGTACCCCTTTTTCGATTAAAGCATACGCAATCGGGACAGCGCCTGGCGAACAGGTATAAAGTGGTATCCCGATTAAAACCGCGAATGGAACCGAATACCATGTAGATTTGCTGATTAGTGAAGCCAGATAATCATTTGGTACATAACCATGAACAAATGCTCCGACAGCAATACCCAATATCATATAAGGCCATATTTTGATAATGATTTCCTTCACCGCAATACTCCCTGCCTCTATTCTGTTATTGATACTCAAAGGCAAATCTTCAACTGGTTGAGAAACATATTTCATATTCAGTACCCAATCCTGAAGCCATTTTTCAAGTTTGAGCCGACCAATGATCCAACCAGCACTAATTGCAATGAGTAAACCCATCATTATATAGATGACTCCTACTTCCCAACCGAATAAACTAAACAACATTATAACAGCTACTTCGTTAATCATCGGGGCCGCAATTAAGAATGAAAATGTAATGCCAATCGGAATACCCGCTTCTACAAAACCTAAGAACAAAGGAATAGCAGAGCAGGAACAAAACGGGGTAACAATTCCAAGTAAAGCCGCAAGTACATTGCCGGCAAGCAATGATTTGCCTTCCAATGCTTTCCTGGTCTTTTCGGGTGAAAAAAAGGATCGGATTATGCCTGCTACAAAAATTACCAGGATAAGCAGCAGGAAAATTTTCTGAAGAGTAGAGATGAAGAACCAAATTGTATTCGAAAGATTTGATTCATAAGGGAGATTCATCCAATTATATACCATAAAATTTGTGGAAGCCTCCTTATAATAGAAAAGGAAGACCCATAAAAAAAGCATTAAAATATATATAATTGACTTATTGCGCATTATCAAAATATTAGAAAATTTTCTAATCGTTAAGCTGTTAAACACTAATCAAATGGATTAAACTATTATAATTTCATCTAAACGTGCAACAACTCCCTTCATCCAGGTTGCAATCACACAGACAAGCTACTATTTGATGATTATCCAGATTTTTAATACACCTGCAGTCATCACAACAGGGAAATTTTTGGGTAATCCGGTGTGTTGGATTTGGGAACCCGGGCTGAAATGCCTGTTCATGACTTTCACTGACAAAAACTGCCGGTCCTGAAATCAATTTTAAACTATTTTTGACAATAGTCCGGGCGATTTCAGGTGTCGTTTCAATACGGGCATTAACCATTATCTGAATATCGCTAAGAGTTAATTCCGGAAGATCGTTTTTCCAATTATTACCATGAATGGTAGTAAAACTAATTTTATGGCTGATCCCCTCCCCTTTCAAAAGAAATTTCAAATGTCCTATTGAAATCTCTTTCTGCCTGATCTCCTCCGCAATTCCTTCAATAAAATAGATCGCATGTTCAACGGCAGAAGAATTCTCTGAATGAATATTGATCTCTTCATCCAGCCAGGCAAGCTCCGCTTCACCTTTTCCATAGATTTGGTAATCAATATCAAGTGAATCACGTCGACGTTTGGGCATTGCTTCCAGGATATTCAGCCAGTTTTGGATATGAAGTGGATTCAGCGTGTTTTGAAAAATCAATATTTTTCGGTCATATTGATCCTCTGCCAATTGACGCAATATCGATAAGTCTTCATCCTGAAGGAGGTCTATTTTATTAATTATCAATAAATCAGCCTCTTCAATTTGCTTTTCAAATATATAGCTGATTGCATCAGAAAAAGGGAGCTTTTTCCCCAGCAAGTGATCCAACAGCAAACGGCTATCGACAAATACCGAGAATGTCAGACTATCGAAAAGTTCTTCTTTAAGTAATTGCAAGGGTTTTAAGACCGTTGCGACCAAATCGGTACACGATCCGACGCTTTCTGCAAATATACAATCGGGATAAATGGTCCGTTCAAGTAATTCGAGTTGATCGCTCAGCATATCGAAATTACAACAAAAGCAGCCATTGGTAACTTCGGAGGTCGGAATTTCGTTTGAATCAACAAAACTGGTGTCTACCAGGTATTTTCCCTGATCATTGGTAACCACAGCAACTTTTTTTCCATTTTGCATCAACAACCTAGATGCCTTCGTAATTGCGGTGGTCTTACCGCTACCCAAAAAACCGCCTATAATATGTAACTTCATAATCTACAAATCATTGAAAATTTCAGAAAACAAAAAATCTCATTTCAGATACCTTCGGAGTGCTTCAACATAATAAATTAAAGGATACAATTTCTCATCGTACCACAACATCGCAAAATAGAGGCCTATCGGATTCGAACGCAATCCATTTTTTTCATATTCCATTTCAAGCCATTCAAATCCTTTCAGAATGGCCTCCTGATCTTTTCCCATCAGCGCTGAGATCGCCAAAGAACTTTCTTCAATTGTCCCATGGATTCCGGCTTCACCTCCCCAACTTCCGTCCTCATTTTGCTGGTTTAACAAATAAGTGTAAGCCATGGAGAGAAGCTGTCCAATATGATTTTTAATATTCGCATCAAGACTTTGACACATTATACTATCATTTAAATAGATAGCGACCTTGGCCGTTCCGTAGACCCGATTTTTCCGGTCTGTTGTATACTGATTTCCGAACCATAATGGTATCCACGATCCATTTTCATGCTGGGCTTTCCAAAGAAATCCAAATGATCGGGCAATACATTGTTTCATTGCGCTTTTTAATTCAATGTCAATTTTATCACCCATGATTTCTACCGATTTGGTCAGTGCGAGCAGTGCATGTCCGGTCAGATCGGCGCAGCTACTATCAAATGGTAGTCTCCCCCACCCTTTACAGAAAGTGGGAAATCCTCCATCCTTATTTTGTAGTGTTGTCAGCCATTGAGATCCAAGTATAATTGCCTCTTTCACTTCTTTTTGATCTCTGTATAACTCAAGAAGGGCTAAAATTGCCCCTGCAGTATCATCCACATCTGGTACAGCACCAGATAGGTTGGTCCAGCCCCAGCCACCCGGTTGCGCAAGATTAAAAGGATGAATATCTTTATATTGAATTGAATTTAAATGATTTACAAGTAGATTGAGCTCCGTTACCGAAAATTCTTCCGAAATTTGTGGTCCGAGTGCCTTCACACTTAAGGTGGTTACCCAGGTTGAAAGGTTGGTATCGATGGGCCAGCTGCCATCAGTCCGTTGCAGATTACGCAAAAAGGAAATTCCTTTGGTGACAACCAAACTTTTACTGATCCCTGAAGATATCAGACACATCACAACAAAGGCAGTAAGGGGAATTGCTTCCAGGAATCCACCACTTTCGGGAACTATTTGTTCAAGCTTCTGCAATGCTGGCTGAATTGACCGGTTTCTGATCCAACGCATGATCAGATTATGCCGCTTTCTAGTCTTAAAAATAAAGATTCCAACGCCAATCAGTGCTGGAATGGCATAGCTAACGACCCGCAAATTGAACAATCTGTACCACGAGGCAGGCAAAAGGGTAAATTCAAATGGTAACTGAGGTATTTTCGTACTGGAATCTGCGTTTAGGACGCCACAAACGATCAACATCGAAAGAATAGGAACCGAAAAGGTATAATCATTCCCATAATAATTTAATACAGAGGATGTTATATCTTCACTGGACACATCAATTTTCTGTTGCGAAAGATACCTTTCGATACTTAAAATAGCCTCCTTCGCAGCAATACTATTTGTTTTGCAATAATTGATTGCACCATAACTGAGTAATGAGGTACTAACATTACTTTTACTTCCTGGAGTATCTCCAAAACCTCCGTCGGGATTAATGGTATTTAAAAGCCAATCTAATCCATTTAAAATTAGTTGATTGTCAGAACTGTCACCATTGATCTTAAGGGCAACGATTGAAACTGCTGTCGCAAGCGCACTGGATGATAGTTTGCCGTTCCAAAACCCGGCATCATTTCTTTCTGATCTCAGCAGTTTAACTAACTCATCATATTGATTATCAAATTTATTCTGCTTCATAACATCATTTTATCCAATCAAAGTGCATGGTTAACTCAATGAACCTAATGCCAGTAAACCATAAAAAGTGTATTCAACATCGGTATGAGCATCATATGAAGAGGAACGAAATCCTCCATTATCATACAGATCATCAACAAAAATAAGACAATCGGGTTTAATTAATCTCACATCGGCATCCAGAAAATGCAGCGCATACAGTGCGACAGCCGTGGAGAGCAAATCTTCGGATGGAGCCTTATGAAGAGCCGCAAATCCACCATTTCCCCGGTAGAATGACCTCAAAATATCTACAGCGTCAGTGTTTTTATTTCCTGCCATCCCCAATAAAATAGCAGTTGCTGCAACAACAGGACAAGGTAGCGAGTTGAGTGAATACGATTTTTTAAACTGATTGACAAGACGTTGTATAGTTAAAAAGTCCTCGAGATAGTAGAGAGCGAGCATTCCAAGAAAAACCGAATATTCAGGTTGATTTGAATTTGGTTGAGTTAGATCGGCCACAATTTGTTTTCTCAGCTTTTCGGTTGTCGAATCGATTCCTATCAATTTGGTATAAAGAATAGCACCACAATAACGATAAACCCCGGTCAGGTTATTCTGCGAAACATATTCCTTTACATAAACTTTCAGAGGTTCTATAACCTCTGTAACTGCTAGAGCTTCTGCGATAAAAGTTCCAAAAAGGGTATAATATAAATCCGTTTTCCCTCCCCTGTCCTCGAATCCGCCGTTAACAGTCTGTTTACTAATTATTAAAGAGCGGATCTCAGAAATCATTTCCTGATCAAGCATCACCGATGCTTTGGCTAAAACCGGTTCCAGAAGTTTTGGTCTTACCCTTTTTAACTGTGGTTGTGCTGCAAGCTTAAATAAAATCTTTAAAAATTTTCCCCAAAATCTCATATAATGCAAGTTTAAGCCCCATATTCGAAATGTTTTCAAGACTACTTTTGGCTTTATAAATTGTACTGGTCAATAACTCATTCGTAGCATCCAGCACCTGGTAACGATCAATCAATTCGTATAATGCATCATAATCATCGTTTTTATAGGCGGTTAACAAAATTTCCATTTCGGTTTTGGGAATTTTGTCTTTTAGTACTGAGAGTAAGATAGAAAATTTTCTAACAGCAATATCTCCTTTATTACCCTGATAATCTGAAAGATCGTCTTTTATCTGATATCCAACACCTATCGATTGACTAAATTGGCTTAACATTTCGATTGTTTTATGGGAGGCTCCACCAATGGTAGCGCCAAGTAAAAGCGAAACTTTGAATGCCGCAGCAGTTTTATTTTCAAATAGTTCCAACATTTCGTCAAGTGGAAGTATCTCTTTTGAATTGATGGAAATTAGTTCTGCCCCCTGACCGATTGTCAGGCAGCGATGGCCCCTGGAGACTATTTTAATCCCTTCGCGAATCATTTCAGGAGAGAGTGAACTTTCGGAGATCAGGCGATACCCTTCACCAATCAGGTAATCGCCAACATTGATTGCCACAGAAATTCCATGATTAATATGAAGGGTCTCCACCCCATATCTCATATCATCATGATCTTCAATATCATCATGGATCAGAGATGCTTTATGAAAACACTCGACGGATAAGGCTAACATATTCAGAATGGAAGGATCCGGTTCATCTACAAACGCTTCATAAGCTAAAACCGTTAGAAATGGACGTAACCGCTGACCACCGGCAAGAAGCGATTCAAAGGCAATGATCTCTGTTTTGCTTTTAGCTGCACCTAGCATCCGGACCAACTGCTCTTCACCGAAAATTGACGCAGATTTGTTTTTCAAATAGTTGAGATTAAGCAACCGGATAGATGCATCTTCACGGAAATTATAAATCTCCTGCTTGATCCAATCTGCATCAGCTGTTGTATCAGCACAACCGCAGGAAGTTAGCGGAATTCCAATACTTGGAATAGAATACCTACTCACTGAAGCAAACATTTTTTGCAACACCTCCATACATCCGACACCAATTACCGCATCTACTTTCCCACTCTCAATAAGGCGGGTGGTAATGGTAGTTCCCTCAGTCACTAATGCTACATATCCAAGATTTTCGGCTTCACGCAAAAAACCAGAAATACTGCAATTTCCACATTCACTGCATAATAATCCCAGTTCATCCTGCTGAGCTTTACAATGGGTTGTATTTCTAAGGCATTGTGGCAGCAGAAAGATTCGCCGGTTAAAGGGAATTGCCCCAACAACCGATCTCCATATGGCATTACCACAACACACCATTACAAAAGCACGGTACCGTTCTTCCCACTTTTCGGCTTCTATTAGCTGTGTGGCAAACCGGACTAAACCCTCATGACTAACCGGAGGCATCACCTGATATTTCTGGAAATAGGACTCAACGATAGTCCTGATTTGTGTCCGTTTCGATTTTTCTGACGGAACATCGAGGGCAATAATGGATTGAAAATCTTTTGAATGCATGATATATGAGATTAACCGTAAGCGCCCAGACCAAAGAAGGCCCTTTTTTTTGCCATTCGGTAGATCCAGTTTTTTTCCGGAATTTTAGGACAGCTACCATGACTGCATATGGTACAACCATTGGATAATTGTTCCGAAAGATTGGGTCGGTTTGAAGTATTTAATGCCTGATGATCATTTACAAATTTAGCAAGCCAGGCCGGATTTTCCATAAGGATACAACCTTGTGTTTGTCTGTTAACCTCTGATTTAAAATTTTTTATAAAGGCAGAGTTTTCATAAACTTCCTTTAGATCACCGTTTTGTATATTATCACACGAAAACTGGATTACAGGACAAGGTTCAATATTACCAGCCGGATTGATGTGGTGGCTCAGCCCTTCTGCTGCAGGACAAAATGGTTCACCGTTGGCGCCCCAGTAGGAATCGATCATGACAATCGGATATTTAGTTCGCCCTTCCACCAGAAAATGGCGCAATTGCAAAATTTCCTCAGGAGAGAGCGCCAGTTCAAAATGGGGATTTTCGCCTGTTGGCCTGTAGATGTAATACCAGACGTAAATCACGCCACGCGAATGTAGCAATTCAATAAACTCATCCGATAGAGCCATATAAATATTAGATTTACAAACACTTATTGCAACACCAGTAATTAAACCAGAGCTTGTAGCGGTTTCAATGGCTTTGATCGTTCGATGAAAGACTCGATTACTTCCCCTACGGATATCTGCAACTAATTCGTTTCCTTCGAGACTAATCAAAGGAGTAACATTTGCCAATTGTTTTAATTCAGCCGCAACTTTTTCGTTAAGTAAAGTCCCATTGGTGAAAAGTTGAAAATAGCAATCGGGATGTGCCCTGAATAAATTCATTAATTCGTTGTACATCAAAGGTTCGCCACCTAAAATTCCAAAGAAATAACTTCCATGCTTTTTACTGTCAGTTATAATTTTGTTTAGTGCTGCCAAATCGAGCGTGGTGCTCTTCTCCCCTTTCGTAACCCAGCATCCCTGACATGCCAGATTACAGTCATCGGTGACAGAAATGAACTGAAAAGCAGGAAAATTTTCTCCTCGCTCCTTTCTTTTCTGGAATTTATTAAAACCTGCAACCCCTTTCCACCCCATGTTATAGGCGAACTTCCACAAACACCGGCGATCGGATTTTAAAATATTGAGTATTATCGACATTATCTGTTGTTTACAATTTTATTGCATTTTATATTTGGAATAGTATCAGGCCGTTTGCAACTTGCAGTCAACCTTTATTTCGTCTTCAGATGGCTTGAAGTTTCTGCTAGGGCTTTATCCCGATCTGCTATAGCCTGTTGCATGGCAGTAGAACGAATTATTGATTGACGTTTCGCTTTACGCATTTCGAGCGCTTTATAAATATTGCTTCCAAGAATAGCATCAATATCCTGACTTTGGCGCTTTTGTTCAGCCATTTCATCGATAGTTTCGGAACCCGCGATAGCACCCTGATGTTCGTATTTAGGGAAAATAATAGCAGTTTGCGGACAGATTCGACCACAAGCCGGACAATTGTTCTTACATCCCTGTGGATTGACAACAACTACTTTATTATCAATATTTTCATATACTCCAAACAGACAAAAATCGGCACATTGTCCACATGATGTACATCGCGAATAATCAATGATTGGATACCATGATGGCCATTCGGTAATACTTGCAAGTTTTGAAGAGCCAATTTCAGAACTCTGACCATTAAAAAACAGGTTGATTTGGGCAAAAATCTGATCATTGCTCTGCTCCCTGAAATTAAGATAATTTAAATTCAGGTATTGATGGTTGATGCCGCAATTTTCAAGTAGAAGTTTAACTGCGCGGGGATAACAGGCAATAACTAATATCTCATCAGCAGTTAAAAAAAGTTCCCTTGTCTCACTTTTCTGATTGATAGAACAGCCACATAAATCGGAAATTTCCACGAATGGCTGACCGCTTTTATTCAGATATTCTGAAATACCAATCAATCGCTCCTCTCCGATCAGTTTAGCACCACAATTGCAAAAAAATACCTTCTTACTCATATTTACAAAAAACCGGTTTTGATCCACTTAAACTTAAGCAAAGATATCTTTTCGGGAGGGAAAAACAAGAGCCGTAAAAATGTGTGATTTTCCATTTTTAGCAAAGGATCACTTATAATACGTTTTGGCTTTAGAATGAAGTTGTTCCAATCTTCTGAGGGCTTCTGCAAGTGTATCCAGATTTTTTGCAAAGTGAAACCGGATCAAATGATGTACGTCCTCCTTGAAAAAACTTGAACCAGGCACAGCAGCAACACCCACTTCACGTGCCATCCATTCACAAAATTCCAGATCGTTTGTAGCGCCAAATTCCGAGATATCGACTAATACATAATATGCTCCTTGCGGTATGGTATATTTAAGTCTCAGTTTATCAAGTCCTTTTAAGAAAAAGTCTTTTTTCTCAGTATACAGCTCCCTCAATTTGATGTAATAGTCATCCTCAAAGTTAAGCGCTGTTACTGCAGCCTCCTGTAACGGTGCCGCGGCTCCAACGGTGAGAAAGTCATGAACCTTTCGGGCTCCATCAATAATAAGTGCAGGGGCAATGATATAACCCAGACGCCACCCCGTTATGGAATAGGTTTTTGACAGCGAATTGCATGATAATGTTCGCTCAAACATTCCAGGTAATGAAGCGATATAAGTATGGTGATAGGGCTTATACACAATATGTTCATATACCTCATCCGTAATCACAAATACATCATATTTGATGGCAAAACCGGCAATTATTTTTAGTTCATCCATTGTGAATACCTTACCCGACGGGTTGGATGGATTGCACAGAATCAGGGCTTTGGGGTTTTGTTTAAATGCAGCTTCCAGTTCATCCGTATTAAATCCAAAACTGGGTGGCCTCAGATGCACATAAATCGGTTCAGCGCCCGAAAGAATAGCGTCAGCTGTATAATTTTCGTAAAATGGGGAAAATACGATCACCTTATCACCCGGATTAACTACAGTCATCATGGCACAGATCATTGCTTCAGTACTTCCGCAGGTGACTACGATTTGTGTCTCCGGATCGATAGGGATTCCCATACATTTCGATTGCTTTATTGCCAGCGCCTTTCTGAAATTGGGAGCGCCCCAAGTAACTGCATATTGGTGAATACTCCCCAATGCAACTTCGCCAAGCGCTTTTTTCAATTCTATTGGCGGGTCGAAATCGGGAAAGCCCTGGGAGAGATTCACCGCACCATGACGATTGGCAATACGAGTCATCCGGCGAATAACAGAGTCCGTAAAATTTTGTATTCTATTGCTGAGTAAGGGCATAACTACAAATTATTTCAAATAAAAAAAATTGGGGCATTGATTCAGCAAAAATAGAAAAACTGCACTAAATTCACGATTTAATGCAGTTTAATACTTCGGTTCTATGACGTTTGTAGTGGGTAATATAAATATTGCTCTTTATGCAGCTTGCAATTGGCAACTTGAAGCTGGCAGATTTTCTTGGAGAAAAAGTCACGTTTTCGGAACAAGATTAAGCGTAAACGTTAATGAATTGCAGGTATTCAAGCTAGCCGCCAGTAGCTAAAAGCAAGCTGCGAATTATTATCCAACCAGCAGAAAGAGAACATTCTTTACCCATACGATTCGTTATAGAGCCTTAATTTTGTTCTTATTTTGCCTCATTAATTTTAATAACATCGGCAAAAACCAATTTATCAGTCTCTTCCGATTGTTCAACACGCCCTTCATAACCATCAGCCACTTTCATTTTTTTAGGTCCGCGTTCGAATTCTTCAATAACAACCTGAAAAGGGGCATTTTTATAGGCATGTGGCAACCTAAAATCGGCAGTTATTTTAAACCGGTTATTTGTCACATCGCGCTCATTTATTTCACGCTCAATCTTCTCATCCCTGAGATCTTTTGCATTTATTCCATCATCAACAAAACCATAGATAGGCTGCCCTATGCGACTGTCAACTAAAGAAATACGGATATAATTATACAATTTAAATGGATTTGAAATATCACTATAAATAACTCCTGAAACCGAGACACTAAACACAGAATTCTTTTCCTCCTTTTTAAATTGGATTACTGATGTCCTGTCGGGCATCAGTTGCATCATATCCGCCATAACTACCGGTGAGAGGTGACAATCTGCATCTCCTTTATGCACCGAATGAGGCTGATACCTTGCAATCGCCAACTTCACAAACGGGAAATACATATTTTTGGGATTAATGGCCAAATCGCAAAACCATTGCTGCCGCTGCTCATCAAAAAGGACCGGATAAGCGACAACATTGGCCCGAGTATTCCCCTTGTCAGGATATTGTACATTTTCGTCGAATGTGGGATTCATTCTAAAATCATGAGGTGCCGGACTTAATAAATCCGGTTGGGTGGAGTTATGTAACGGATCGATTCCCCAATGAGTGTAATACCCGGTATAACCCTGGGCTATAGTCGCAAGGGTAGCAGTCTTGGGGGGAGTTGGCGGGAGAATAATACCTAACATCTCGTCATCACCCGTAGAAAACCAGGGACGTTTTAGGAATACACGCAATCCACCGCCCAGGCGCTGATGTTTTACTGTGTTATGATCCTGTGTCTTATGCCATTCAAAGGTTGGAATGATATAATCGATCTCAGGAATTTTCGGACGTATTGTACTTAATATGTCAATTTTTTCAATCCACTGACTTTCACGTACAGTATGTTGTTCAGGGTAATTTTTAAGAATTTTGTCAAAATACTCCCTGTAGCGCGATGAAGCTACAATTTGGTAGTCTACCCATCGGTGTTTGGTATCCCCAAAATTTTGGATAATTGGATCAATGCGAAGTTCGATGTGTTTTAAAAAGCTGAATCGCGACTCTTTTATCTCAAATTTCAATCTGTTTGTAAGATTCTTTGGTGCTTCAAGTTTATCTTTTTGAACCTTCTCAAAAGAGGTATTCTGTAATTTAAATAAATTATTCACCCGTATTGATTCCGGTTGCGGATTTACCCTGAATTCGTCAGTAGTTCTCCTTTGGAACTGCCGGTGTGGTTGAAAAACCAACTTAGGATTTGCTTTTATTTCCAGTTTTGGAAAGGTAGGGATTGTTCCCTTGGTTATCAGATCGTCAACATAACTCACTGCGATATCAGCAATGGAGTTCGTTCCTTGTATCTTTTTAATAGTCAGCGATATCCCATCGTCAATTGGTTCACTCCACCTTGCCTGAAAGTCCACCTTTTCGGTGCTTTCACCATGTACCAAAAATCTCGTGTTAATATTTACTGAAGTATCACCAAAATCTCTGTCAGGGACCAATGCCTGTATAACAGGTTCAATAACTGGTTGCTGAACGGCATGGACAAGTTCCATCTCACGGAAGGGACTTAGCATCCAGTGCTGACCAGAGCGGGCAAGTTGTTCCAGTTCTGAGACGTTTGAAGGTGATTTTTCTTTCACCATTCCCCAAAGTGCCGAAAGTTCCTTAAAATCCTTTTCACGCCAGAAGGTGCTGAATTTTAATCTTGTCCTGTAACCTTTCGGAAGAAAAACAGTAAAGATTCGTTGCGAAGCGTCCCATTTACTTCCCAGCTCACCCTCTTCGAGCCGTATTCTAAACACGCCTGCCTTATACCATGTCTCAGGAATATCCACATTTGTATTCGAAGGGGAAAGTTCTTCATTTGTAAAAAAACCAAACATCCGGGGTTTGAATTCCTGTGTATGGGTATGGTCACATCCCTCAGCCACAAACAACGCCACACCAGCAGCCATTGGATCAGGCAGGTAGATGATTTCAACCTCAGAAGGCTGATAAATTCGTTCGGTATTCTCTTTTCCCTGTTTATACAGTCCCTCATGACTGGAAATCAGATCATAGATCTCTTTCGCAGCACCGGGATTGTTTGAAAATGCCTTTTCAAACATTCCATGGGTTTCGGCCATAGTTTGACTATTTTTGGGAGGAAGGAGAAAACGCTGTGAAAACTCGTCGAAAACCTGAGAACTTATCGGATACTTATTTTCATACTCTTTTGTAGAAGCATCAAAATTGCTCCGGATGACCATTCTTTCAAGAAATTCACCATCTTTTAACTGATTACCAACAAGGACGATAGGGCTGGACAAAGGTTCAAACCGCATGTACCTGATATTTTTCCGGACCGTTTCTGCACTATCCTCGCTTTGATGAGTGAGTGGCACGCTATTCCCTGCAAGGTCAACCGCACGGATCCGAATCCGGTAATCTTTACCAAACCTAAGTTTTGGCAGTGTACCAGCCACAATATTCGATTGGGCATTGATCTTAAATTCAAGATCCGGATCGAAAGTATACTTCCTGTTTTCTTTTACTTTATCACTGTGTACAAAGTCATGCTTTCGTGTCTCTTCAGGCTTTAATTGATAATCCTCTGAATCATTGATTGCATAGCCAGGCTTGCGGACCGAAAGGCTCCAACCCTCCCATCGGGCCAGCGTTTCTGATACAAAAACATCACTAGGATCATCGTTATCTTCGGCTAATGCCAGTTCAATATATCCTTCGTCCGGTTCAATTCCAGTAATTACAGTAGGTTGATTACTTTCGTTGTACCAGGTATATTGGTCTTTTCGCTGATGGAGTGAATACCACCTGTCAGGTTCATTTTCATAGGCAATATCCATCCGGTATCCCTGAATCAAATCGCTTGTATAGAGGATATTAGTCGGTATTTTTATTTTGAAATCAGCATGCATTGGGGCTGCTATGAGTAGATGACCCTGAAGCTCTGAGTTGTTTTTAAAGCGCGAAAAGATGTGCTCGGCCATACCGTTTTTAGTAATGGCAATTCCTGATGAACGCATCGCTGGCAATCCCTCATCCTCAGGTGGTTCGACTATCTCAATCTTCTTTGCAATCAGAGCGGAAGGGGGTAAGGTCAAACCTTCCAGGTCGAATTGCCTGACAGATTGGACCTTACTAAGATTTATCTTATGATTAAACAACACATTTGATTTGTCCTCGAAGAATTTGGCAATCTGATGTACTTTATTTTCGGTCAGATTATTGGCTTTCATAGCAACACCATCGGCATCGACCTGGATCACTGAAAATTCATCCGTATTAATTTTTACATATCCCCTTTTGAAGATGGTATCGGGTTTATCGGCAATGTAAAAACCCGTTTTGGTGATTTCATAAGCTACAGGAGGAGTAGAAATGGATGTTGATGTATCCGACAGACCAAGTGAAACTGGTATAATATGGATGGTACCGTTGGAAGGAATCTCATTGCTGTATGGGATTTGAAAATCGAGTACGAGGCCAAATTTCCGCAGGAGTTGTGGATAGTTATTAATTACAGCCATTATATCATGAAACTCGAATTCCGGCTTTTTTAGTTTTATCGGAGCACTCCGTCTTGGTTCCTTACCTAATTTATGAAAACTCCGGAACTGAGCAAAGTCTGACTGTGGATTGATCACCTTTGCAAATGGGACAAAATTATTGGCCTTTAAAACTCTCCTATGATCTTGTTCATTATCAAGTTTTTTAGTCATCAGATTCTGAGATTTCAAGGGGGCTCTCATCTTTTGGATGTCGTCGATTTTGTCAATTTCAGTCTCATTGAGCTGAAACTGGGAGATCCCTCCAAAGCGGTTTTCATCGATAAATATATCGGCAGTGAGTTTTTCTCTGGGATTCTCGATAGCTGTCTGCAGGTAATTTTTTACCAGAAAGGTATGGATATGTGTGAGGGGAAAAGAGTTGATACGTTTTACAGAAAGGTCTTCCTGTGCAAATCCCTTTACCTGGATATCTTTATGAAAAACATTCTTAAATAATTCAGCATCAATTTTCTGACTTAGAAGTTCGCCATCAGTTAATTTTCCCGACTGCAGTCTGAACTGGTATTTTGAATTGAGTATTTTTTCGGGCCATTTAAGGATGTCGTCGAACGAGTTGAGTGTTGTATCTTTTGAAGAGGTTAACCTCATTGAGATATATACCGAGAGTTGCAGAAATTGTTTTCCGGCAACTTCAATCTTTTGATTTGGTAAAGTAGTGAATATTAATTCCTGTGGCATTTGGTTGATATTTAATGGTTAAGTAATTAATTGGCAAAGGCAAGGCAATATGTTTGCCAGTCATCCTCTTCAATCATCTCGAAAAATTTAGGGTCTGCATCGGCTCCTTTAATTTCGCGGCGGACAGAAACTGAAACTGTTTTGCTGAAAAACAGAACTTCAACTTTTACCTTTAATGTAGCTTCACCAACGAGTTTTTCGACTTTATCGCCCAGAAAGATAGCACTAAAAGCCAGGTAAAATTCGAGTGAAACGGTAATCATCCCCAGTATTGACAGGTGGCCATTTATCCGCAAGTAGCCGGTTAATGTTACCTGCGTTAGATCGTGGTCTACATTATCGATTTTCTTGACCACTTTCTCAATTTTGAAATAAAAACCTCCCATGACGGATACTCCTCCGGAGGCAACACCAACATCAAGCGATAGTGCAGCGCCAAACTCAAAGGCAGCTTCAACAGATTGAATTCCATGAAGTGTGGTGATCAGCAGGAAGTATCCTCCCCCACCGTAACATGAAACGGTCAATAGAAATGGATTTTCGCGGGTACAAAAGTTAAAACCCAACGTTAGTGGAGCTCCTGTAAAGGGAAGGGTTACGCTGGCGCCCAGACTCATGTTACAGATACTACAGATTCCTACAGTTACCGTGGGAATACTTATATTAAAACCAGCTGTAACACCTGTGGGCTTAATGTCGATATAAGGGCCGTCTCCGGAGAATCCGGTGCATGGAATAATACTTTGAAGACTGTTTACAAAGCTTAATGCACCTTTAAACGCGATTGGATTTTTAGCATTGATATCAACCTTGACGTCTGATTTTTTGCCCGTTCCACTCCGGAACTCGAGGTAATTAAAGTTCACTTCGAGTAGTGGTACGATATCAATACCAAATTTCTCAAATCTGGCGGTGGTATTCAGAACCGATGATTTACTTGTATCAAATGGTCGTTCAAATTTCGTTAACACAGTAAGGGCTGTTTTTGGATTGTCAACCTTTACATTGAGAATTTTTGTAATAATTACAATATCGGTCCCTTTTAGCTCGGGTTGCCATTTATACTCAGCATAGGCAGCTTCTTCTGTGAAATAAGATTTTAAATTCGGGATTTTAGGGGTATTTCCGTTGATTGCCTCTAGGAGTTCTTTCACTTTGTCTGTGATCGTTTTCCTCGCTGCGGCAAGTTTGGCAGGAATATCATCAGTAGATTCTTTTGCCTGATTTTCAAGATAAACGATTTCATTTTTAGCCTCTTCAATCTCTTTTCGAATCTTATCAATCGTGTCAGTCATTGAATTGAATGTACCCCCAAGTTCCAAATCCATCAGAAGGCTGAAGATGTCGATTACACCAAACATTTTTGGTGGTTGAATGCCATCCAATGCTTTAAAAAACTGTTCTGCTTTGAATGAGAGGTTTTTAATATCGGCCATTACACCTCCTACAGGTCCCTGCAATTTACTTAAAGCGCTGATTGACATATTTGGAGAGAGGAATCCACCCGATTTGTCGGATCCTCCCGAGAAATCGACGACTGCCCCTGTAACCTTGGCAAAAACAGACCCAACATTATTATCATCTTCCAAGGTAATTGCTGCTGCTTTGTGGACTCCGGTTAACTCTTCAACCTGCTTGATAAAAACATTGGCAACCTGAACTCTTGGATGGAATTTAATATCCCCCTCACCTTTAGCAGGATAGGACTGACCTCCAAAATTGATTGTTTCTGTATCAAATGTAGTATCGCCATCAACTATACAGTTGGCATAAGCAATCTTTTGGTTCCAGAAGTTGGTAAGGGTGAAATCCGATTTGGCATTATATTGGGCAATTACCTGCTCCATCTGGGGATAATCGCGTGCAATGATATTCTCGACAAACACCAAAGGCATACGGAAACGATGTTCAAACCCCTCCTTATCGGTTGAAATAAGATCAAATTTAAAACCCTCTCCACCGACTTTAATATAAAAATTATAAGCAGATGTAGTTGATATTATTGAAGTTGGCTTATCAATATTCGGAGTGGCACTGGTTTCTATTCTCACCTCCTGAAACGGGAATTCGATGAACTTACCATCCGGATCGTTTCGCGAATAAAGTACCTCTTTCTGTAAGACCACAATATACATCCGTTGACGGTTCATCGCGGAACGGGTCGGTTGGTGAAATTTTCGTTCGGTAACTTTTACCAGAGCAGCCCGGTGGCCAAATGGAAACAGGTATCCCTTTTCAACTATTTTTACATAATGGTCGCGCCCTAATGTAGCAAGATGTTCCCATTCGCTGATGTTCAGATAACTATCTAATGGACTTGCAATATTGAAGAATACATGCCAGTTAAGATATGCCCCCAGTGAACTAAGCATTAAATTTTTAACTGGAACCGGAATAGGCGAAAATCCGGGGATGCTGTAATCTGAGGTTTGGTGAACCAGTTTGTGCCGGTTGTTGCCATCAAGTGAAGCCAGGAATGGGGTATCGCGTTTTGGAGCATCGGCATTGTATTTAATCAGAGCGTCGTCAGCCCATAAAACACGAATGGTTTTAAGCGAATTGAGGTCCGAATAACTGATCTTCCCGTTTTTCAGTTTGACACCCAGACGCGTATGCCACAATTCCGAAATCTCACCTTTACCCGCCTCCAAAGAATCGAGTGCCCGCAAATTGATATTAACCAATGTGCTTTCAACTCTTTGTTCCTCTATATCCCTGATATCCAGTTTAATTTTATGACCAAAATCGTTCAGCTGGTTGGGGGAAATATACATTAAGGCAGGAGCTTCAATTGATGTGCTGGTATCGGGAATCGGGCCAACCATCATACTTATATTTTTAATCTCCAACACATTGAAGTTCATTCCCAAAGACTCGTATTTTTCAGCAGGAAGGAGTTTCTCCATATTGGTATCGGAATAGACCAGTTCGTTATGCGCTTTGATCCGGTTTTTGGTGGACATCCGGATTCCATAGTCGATTAACCTGGCATCCCGATCAAGGTATTTGTCTTTCAAATTAACCCGGGCTGGCGCTGCTTTCTCAAGGATGGGATAGGTCGCTGGTTTTAATATCCCTGCCAATTTTATCCAGGCGCGCGGATGTACACGTAATTCATACTTAGACCAATCCAGCAAATCCTCCATCATTAAAGGGAAGCCGGCATGACCAGATTCAAGTTCGTAAACAAGTCTGGTTTTTCGCGCGCGGATTTGCATAACAGGTAATTCTGGTTCTCCATTGGCTGTTGTTATTTTGGGCATTTTAAAAATTCCTTTGGAGGTTGGGAGGTCATTACTCTCGAAGAATGCCTGTTCGAGTGTATGTTGTGATGGGAAATACACGACTACTGTACCTTTGCTTCTAGGATCATCCAATTCCAGAAAGGGGGCCTGCCCTTTATTCGAAAATTTAAAATTATGAAATTCGAACTGTAAAAAAAGTAAATCTTCGGGGCGTAAAACAGTGATTTTGATGGCCCTTTTGGGGACAAAACGAATCTCATCAAAGGTTATTTTCAAATGGGGGACATTTGATACATTCATCTGAACCCTGTTGGCACTTTTTTTCCGGTCTTGTGGACTCTCATTAACTGACTCATTAGTAGTGAATGGGTTATCGACAATATTTTCAAGATTACCTTTACTTTCGCGTTTACTCCAGTTTTCAGAATGATAGGGATTGATCCGGATTGCCTGAGGAGGTTTTAAATAGGAAGGAACTGTTGTTGCGTCACTGATAACTGGATGAAACGCCATTAAACGTGGTTCAAATACATGTCCTAAAAACTGATTGTCCTCACCAAACGATTCAAATACCGGGAGTATTTCATCATTTTGAAATTTAAACCCACCCATGGCAGTTGAAAACCACTGTCCTTCAGAGCGAAGCTTACCTGCAAGATAAAAACGGGAACTATTCTCACCTGTATACTCAGTAAAGAAGAAATACCTGTCGAGCAGGAATTTTTCCTTCATACGTAAGTCAGGCCAGTAATGAAAATGCCCCTTTTCTTCTGATATCCAGTATGCCTTGCTAACATTACCCTCTTTCGTATGATTTAAAAGAAAATTCAGATCGGGTGTATCTTCATTGAAGGATAGACGGTTGGTCTCATAAAAAAGGAACTGAGACATCAGATTGCCCCATCCTTTGTACCTGGCAACTGATATCGCAATAGCGTTGTCATCAAAGGACTTGGTAAAGGTTAAGGAATTCCTTTCAAAAGGTTTTATGACAAGAACATCGTTACTGCTCTGTGAATCATGAAGATGAACAATCATATGATCGGGGCCGTTCAGCTCAATTCTCCAGTCACTTGAAATTTTTATCGCACAATTTCCTTTTATTTCTATCTTATCCTTTTCGTTTAATTTAATTAGTTGAATATTAAAATTATGAGTTGAATTAATGGTTTGATTTTTATCCAGCCACTCCACAAAATTCACCTCTTGTTGTAAAGATAGCTCCGGAATAGTGATCTTCATCATCCAATCATTTTTCACTTTGAAGATGGTCGAACTAATCGAAAATTGAAGGCCTGTATCTTTTATCTGCAGATTATTTGCCTGTAAATGATATGACTGATCCGATGATTTTAGTTGCAGTTGGTAACCCGGTGCAAAAAAATGATCAGAAATTTCCCAAACTACTTTTTCGTTTCGGGTAACTGTAAGTTTATTGTTTCTAAGCCGGATTTCAAAAGGATTGAAACTGACCGATTTAATAGTCTCACTGACCGGATTTATTGCGAAAATGCCAATTCCCATGCTTTTAATAAAACTTCTTCTGTCAGGATTTTCAGGCAGTGAAGAGCTCTTTTTTGCAATAAATTGTCTTGTGTTTCGGAGGTTAAGAAGTTTAAAATCCATATCTTAAATGGTATAAAGGGAACGGTTAATAGGGTATTTTCAATAAATATTCATATTGAAGGCAAGGATAAAAGGGCAACCGTTGGATAAACAAGGTTGTCAGGAGTCACAAAAACGGTTTAATTCAATTTGATGCCTTAAATTTAATATTATTCCAAATAAAATAGATATAATTTCATAAAAAAAACACAAGTAATGTTTTCGCAAAAAAAACCTCTGTAATTCATTGAATTACAGAGGTAAAATATTCAGATCAGGAAAATACTAATTTAAATTTTAAAGCATATTTCGTTTATTTTTTTGACTCCGCTTTAGCCTCTTCAGTCATTTTTTGGTTTGCAGTGATTGCAAACTCTACACGACGGTTTTGGCTTTTGCCTTCAACCGTTTCATTGGTCGCGATGGGATCTGCAATCCCTAATCCGGTGGTTTTAAGTCTTTCGGCAACTAAACCTTTAGAAATGAGATAGGACTTCACCGATTCAGCCCGCTCTTTTGAAAGGGTCAAATTATAATCTGGCTTGCCGGAACTGTCTGTATAACCAAAAATATCAATATTCGTTTCGGAATATTCCTTAAAAACAGGAACTAATTTATCCAAATTTGCTTTTGCCAGAGGTGTAAGAGTCGACTTATTTACGTCAAACCGAACTGCATCTTCCTTTAATACAAGTCTAATTCCTTCACCAACTCTTTCAACATCAGCTCCAGGCAACACTTCCGAAATTTTTCTAGCCTGTTTATCCATTTTATTACCAATGATGGCCCCTGTGCCTCCACCAACAGCTGCGCCGATAACGGCTCCCCAAACTGCATTGCCTCCTTTTCCGGCATAATTGCCAATAATACCTCCAATCAGCGCACCTGCCGCAACTCCTATTCCAGCACCCTTCTGGGTATTATTTGCATTTTTTACTGACCTGCAACCAGTTAATACGGAGGACAATAAACTCAAAACAATTAAACTATAAACAATTAACCTTTTCATCTAATTAATTTTTTCAAATTGGTAAATAATTTCCTTATTTTGACCACCAACGTTGATCTGATCAATCAATTGAAATGAATTGCCGGTCTGATTCGAAACTCTTAACAAATACCCCTGAGTGACTGTTTTGGCCTTTACCCCGGGGTCAACAATCTTTAACCGAAACATTCCATCGTTGTCAATACTCCAGACAATCGGTGAATTAAACGACGGACAATCGGATTTATTGAGGCTCATGGTTCCCTTATTATTATTGGGAATGAAATTCCAGGTACTTCCTATGAAACATTTGGAATCGGCTATTTGAAAAGAATTTACCTTAAAATAAGCTGATCCCGGATAAGAAACGTCAGTTATTTGCCAACTTCCCTTAATCTCCGACTGTGAAGCCCTATCTGCTTTTGGAGATTGACTTGTTGTTGTAGAGGTTGATTTACAAGCAAATATGACCACTATAAAAGTACAAAACCATAAAATTTTATTCATATCTTATAATCTTAATTCAATGACAAATTTATGACTTTCAAATAACATTACTAAATCTGACGGAGTTTTTGTATATTTATTTGAGTAAAAGGTATTAGGAATTATTCACAGACCTTTAATTGGACTTACCAGTGAATCTGACGATTAATACACTTTTAACTCCGACAATTTTCGTTATAGGATAGCAAAAAAAAACAAAAGCCTGTATGTCAATAACATACAGGCCTATATGTGACCCCACCGGGATTCGAACCCAGATCAAAGGAACCGGAATCCTCCATTCTATCCATTTAACTATGGGGCCTTTCTCAAAGCGGTTACAAAAGTAGTAATTTTCTTTGAACTCAATATGGCTGACAAGTATTTCCTTACTTTTTATGGACAATAAATTTCAATATTAAGTTTTGTGTTTTAATCTCTTAAATTTTAAACAGGCATCATGTATATGGTCTAAAATATTACTTTTGTAATAATCGCTAAATCTTTAATCCTATGGTACCGCGCGAATTAATATCTAAAATGCGAAATGCATATAATGAGTATATAATTCACTTTAAATCTGCATCTTACGACTCGGATCCTACAATTAATAATATGATCGTTCATAATGAAAGAGTTGTAGAAAATATTTTAATTCTGGCTGAATATCTTGAACTTAATGAAAATGAAAAAGCGGTGGCAGAAATTGTAGCCCAATTTCACGATATTGGAAGATTATATTTGTTACATCCCGAAAATTCAAATGTTCAAATTACAGACCATGCTGATGCCAGTATTGAATGTTTAAGAACTCTTGATACATTTATTCAACTCGATGAATTAACTCAAAATATTATATTACAGGTAATTAAAAATCACAATAAACCAGATTTACCAAAAAAAGAGGGAGAATCCATTCTCTTCTATGTTAAGCTGTTGCGCGACGCCGATAAATTAGATTCGTGGCGGGCAACATCTGAATACATTACCCGTAAAGGTGGAAAGCCAAATATGGCAACAGAATTAGCGATATCGGAAAAGTCGGTAGTTACTCAGTCGTTTTGCAAAATAATTATCGAGGGCGGTATTCCAAATAAAGATAATATTTTGACTTTCAATGATTTTATTATTTTTCAAATGTCATGGGTTTTCGATCTGCATTTCAAAAAGAGTTTTCAGATATTGAATCAACGACAATATATTCGTCATCTCTATGATTCCTTGCCTAAAAATGATGGTGTTATTGAGATCTACCGGATGATAAGAATTTATATCGAGAATAGAATCTAATGAATATCACTAATTTTTTTAAATAAAATCATCACGATAAGTAATTTAAAATCAAAGGTGTTTGCTGATTTTGAAATCAGTCATATTTTTTTTCTAAAGCTATGTACGCAATCATCGACGTAGAGACTACGGGTACCGCAGCTTCGTACGGAAAACTCACCGAGATTGCCGTAATCCTTCACAATGGAGAAAAGGTAACGGAAACCTTTACCACATTAATTGATCCTGAATGTAATATTCCCTATAATATTACCCGATTGACAGGTATAACCAACGAAATGGTTGCCAATGCCCCAAAGTTTTATGAGATTGCAAAAAAAATTGTAGAACTAACAGCTGGCAGAGTATTCGTTGCACACAACGCCATGTTTGATTATTCATTTGTAAAAGAAGAGTTCAAACGATTAGGATATGATTTTAAACGGAAAACCATTTGTACTGTAAAGCTTGGCAGGAAACTACTGCCAGGTCACCGATCTTATGCCCTTGGAAATATTTGTGCCGATCTGGGAATAACAATTACAGACCGGCACAGAGCAATCGGTGATGCGTTGGCAACAACAAAACTTTTTGAAATTTTAATCCGGCAGAACAACATCCTTGAATCTTCTCTGTTTGTTCACCAGACCTACCCTCTTCAAAAAGAGAAAATAGATGCAATACCAGCTAAGACTGGAGTTTACTATTTTTATGATTCTCAGGGAAACATTATTTATATTGGTAAAAGTAAAGATATCCATCAACGTGTTTTGACCCACTTTAGCAATTCACAGACGAAAAAAGCAATTGAGATGCGCGATAAAATCAGTGATATTTCGTGGGAAGAAACGGGGAGTGAGCTCGTAGCGCTACTGCTTGAATCATCAGAAATTAAAAAACATAAACCGCTGTTCAACAGGGTTCAGCGACGTTCAGTATATAACTATGGATTATTTTCCAGTGAAGATTCCGATGGATATATTCATCTTAAGATCGACAAGATTGATGGCGAGGAAATTCCTCTGACCACTTTTCATTTTCAACAGCAAGGGGTAGATTACCTTCATCATCTGGCAGAGAAATATGCACTCTGCAAAAAATTATGCCACCTCGATAACAACCTTGGTGAATGTTTTAATGCACAGCTCCATCAATGTCACGGAGCCTGCACCGGACTCGAAGCTGCTGAAAGTTATAACCAGCGGGTAAGAAAATCGCTCTACCCCCTTCAATACCGATCACCAAATTTTTTCATAATTGAAAAGGGGCGTACCACTGATGAAAATGCAATTATTAAAATATCAAATGGTTGTTATGTCGGATTCGGCTATCTGCCGACAGATTCTAACACGAATGACTTGGAGATACTCCACGATTGTATTCGAATATATAACGACAACCGGGATATCAGGATGATCATCAAAGGATATATTAATAGAAGTAAAAATCTGAAAATCATTGAGTTTATTTCGGAATAATTATCACTCTGCTTCAAACCCCATACCCTCAGCATAGCGCTTTAGAGCTCTTTTGCGGGCAAATTGGTGATCAATAATAGGTTTGCAATATTCAGGCGTATCATATTCAGGAATCCATTTTTTGATGTATTCAAAGTTGGGATCAAATTTTTTTGCCTGTAATTCGGGGTTGAAAATTCTGAAATAGGGAGCAGCATCACAACCCGAACCCGCTGCCCATTGCCACCCACCGTTATTTGATGCCAGATCGTAATCGTTTAGTTTACCAGAAAAATAGGTTTCTCCCCAACGCCAGTCAATCAGCAGATGTTTACACAGGAAGCTGGCTGTTACCATCCTTAACCTGTTGTGCATAAAGCCCGTCTGATTTAATTCTCTCATTCCGGCATCGACCATGGGATAGCCCGTTCTACCTTGACACCAGGCAGTAAAATGATCGAGATTGTTTTCCCAACGAATGTTATCATACATTGGCTTAAAAGCCCTGGTAGTTACGTGAGGGAAATACCATAGAATCTGGCTATAGAAATTGCGCCAAATCAGCTCCGATAAAAATGTGTCAGAGTGTAAAAGCGCCAAAGCAGTAACTTTTCGAATGCTGATTGTCCCAAACCGAAGATGAACACTCAGTTTAGAGGTGCCATTTCTGGCAGGAAAATCCCTGTTGGCTGCATATCCCTCCAACAATGTTTGTGGCAAAGCTTTTGAAGGGAAAGTTATATTGAGTGGTTCAAACCCCAGCATTTCTATGCTCATCATTGGCAGGGGTTTTATCCTGATGAAATTATGAAAATATTGTGTGGTATTTAATGGGCGAACCATTTCTTTATTGAACTTTTCGAGAAATTTATTTTTGTAAGGTGTGAAAACAGTATAAGGTTTTCCATCCTCTTTTACTAATTCATCTTTTTCGAAAAGGATATGATCTTTATAAGAATGGTATTCTATTTTATTGATTTTCAAGAACCTCTCAACATGCAGATCACGAAATACAGAATAAGGCTCATAATCGCGATTCGTATAAACACTACATATATGAAACTCCTCAGCCATTTTTTTGAAAACATCCTGAGGTCTACCATGCGCAATATAGAGACTTGATCCAATTTTCTCGAGGGTCTCCTTAATACCTATGAGCGTCTTGTAGATAAAATTTACCCTGAAATCTGGACGTACTTCGAGCCGCTCCAAAATGTCGGGATTAAAAATAAACAGCGGCAATACATTTTCACGCGTTTTGAGCGCATGATACAATGCGGTATTATCATCCAATCTTAAATCGCGTCGCATCCAAAAAATATTAACGACCGTTTTATCCTTTTTAGTCATTCAACAAAAATTAGGTAATTACAAAACGTTATTCAACCTTCATAACAAGGTTGAAATATAATAAAAAGCCGAAAACAAAACATATTTTTACAGAAAAATATTTCATCATTCCCAACTTCATTTTATTTAACAAATATGAGACAAAGAGGTTTTGCAAGTGACAATAATTCCGGTATTCATCCTGAAATTTTAAAGGCAATAGCAGCAGCAAATGAGGGTCATTCGATAGGTTACGGTGATGATAAATGGACAAATGAAGCGGTCTCCTTATTTAAAAGAGAGTTTGGTAAAGACATTGATGTGTTTATTGTATTGACAGGGACGGGAGCTAATATACTGGGGATTCAATCGGCAGTACGCTCATTTCATACTATTTTTTGTGCAGAAACTGCTCATATTCAATCGGACGAATGTGGTGCACCCGAAAAATTCACTGGAAGCAAATTAGTTCCAATTGCTACAAAAAATGGCAAACTTACCCCTGAACAAATTGAGAAGCATCTTCATGGTTTTGGATTTGAGCATCATTCGCAACCCGGTTTGATCAGTATCACACAGGTCTCAGAGCTAGGCACCGTTTATAACGTTAGTGAAATCAAAGCATTAGCAGCACTTGCCCATAGGAATGGAATGTTCCTGCACATGGATGGGGCACGAATCTCAAATGCGGCTGTCTCACTTGACCTTCCATTCAAATCATTCACAAAAGATGCCGGAGTAGATATTTTATCTTTTGGTGGAACAAAAAACGGTATGATGATTGGAGAGGCGGTCATTTTTTTTAATCAGAAATTGTCATTATACAGCAAGTATTACAGAAAACAAGCGGCACAACTCTATTCGAAAATGCGATTTGTCGGAGCACAGTTTGTTCCCTACCTGCGTGATGGTATATGGAAAATAAATGCTTCACACGCCAATAGAATGGCAAAAATACTTGAAAATGAAGTGACTAAGCTTAAAGAAATTGAGATCACTCAATTAGTTCAGGGAAACGGTATTTTTGCCATTGTCCCCAAAGCTTTGATACCACGCTTACAAAACGAATATTTCTTCTATACATGGAATGAAGATCGCGGAGAAGTCAGGTGGATGACCTCCTTTGATACTACAGAAGAGGATATTCTGAACTTTGCAAAATTACTTCGTGATTTACTGAACGAATAACATCTAAAAAATGGCACTGCTTTCGCGATATTATCCGCCGAGCTATTCGGAAGAGCAATTCCAATTGGAAAAGCTCATTTTCCGTCACTCGCTTTTCGTAGCTTGCTTTTTTATTATGATTTTATGGTTTGTAAGGATATTTGAGACAGAATTTCAGTTTGATTTTGCAATCTGGGGGATTCTACCTCTCACAAAGACGGGATTACGGGGAATTATTTTCGCACCACTAATCCATTCAAATTTTGAACATCTAATAGCTAATACTTTACCACTCTTAATTCTTACCTTCTCGCTATTTTTCTTTTACAGAAAGTCCTCCTACACAATATTCATTTTAATTTATCTCCTTTCGGGACTTTTTGTCTGGCTGGTCGGTAGGGAGGTTTTGCACATAGGAGCAAGTGGAATTATATATGGTTTGGCCGCATTTCTATTCATGAGTGGAATTATAAGCTTTAATATCAGATTATTAACAATATCTTTGATCGTTGCGTTAGTTTATGGTGGACTCTTTTGGGGGATATTTCCAATTAAACCCGGGATTTCATGGGAATCTCATTTATGGGGAGGAGTTTCCGGATTTGGATTAGCTATACTTTTTAGGAAATCAGCTCCGTCGGGTCATAAGGAACAAGAGAATGAAGAAGAAAATGATGAAAGTGACGAAAATCTTGAAGAATATGACAAAAATGGAGAACAAGAATTGACAGAAGATAACAATTGAGCAACTCAGATATTTGTTGTACTTTTGTGGCCTGAATTATTAATTGAAACCAGTTCTGTTTAAATCATGATAAGTCGAAGGATAATCCGCACCAAGGTACTGCAAATCTTATACGCTCACGTATCATCCCCCGAAAAAACAATCACTCAGTCTGAATCTGAGCTTCATTTTAGCATCAGAAAAACATACGATTTATATCATCTGCTGTTTGCTATTCTTGGCGAAATAAGCGATTTTGCTAACGATAGAATTGAATCAAGGAAAATGAAAAATCTTCCTACAGAGGATGACCTTAATCCCAACCTTCGGTTCATCAATAATAGGCTGATTATAAGACTTAAAGAAGATAAGAGTTTAAATAAATATTTGACTTCCAATAAACTCAGCTGGTCAAATTATCCGGATCTGATCCGCGGTATTTACACCTCAATGATAGAATCGGACCTATATATAAATTATATCAGTTCTCCTTTGGATGATTTTCAGAATGATCGCCGATTTTGCGAGGATTTTTTTAGCAATATATTGGTTAATAGTGATATAATGCTGAATGAGCTGGAAGAACAAAGTATTTACTGGAACGATGATCTTGACTTCACCATTTCGATGGTTATCAAAACAATCAAAAAATTCAAAAGCGCTGAAGACCAGAACGAATATCTGATGTCACTTTATAAAGATTCTGAAGATCAGGAGTTTACTATAAAGTTATTCAGAAAAGCTATCACAAATAATGTAGAGAACCGTAAGATCATTGAAAACTATACCAAGAACTGGGATGTTGACAGGGTTGCAATAATGGATGTATTAATTATGCAGCTCGCTCTTACCGAATTAATGGAGTTTCCTTCCATTCCCGTAAAGGTGACATTAAACGAATACATTGAGCTTGCCAAATATTACAGTACCAACAGGAGCAGCACTTTTATTAATGGAGTTCTTGACCGGATCACCAAAGATTTCCGCGAAGAGGGCAAAATTGTAAAAGCCGGACGGGGTTTACTGGAAGGGTAAAAGAAACATGAAATCATTAAAATTCAATCTAATAATAATTACTATTCTTTGTTATCAGGCAATTTTCATCTCTTGTTCCAATCATGGGGGGGCTGGAAACAGAATTTTGCATGGAAATAATATGGAGGAAAAAAAGAGTCCCGGGAAAATTGTATTTGACAAGGAAATTCATAATTTTGGTACTCTGAAAGATGGCGAAATCATCTCTTATTCGTTCTTGTTTAGAAATACCGGAGGATCTCCTTTAAAAATTGTAAAAGCTGAAAAATCGTGTGGCTGTATTGAAGTCCGTTTCAGTCGTGATCCAATTTCACCTGGTGATTCTTCCACTGTTGAAGTTATCTTAAATACTGAAGGCGAATGGGGAAATGTGATCAGGGAAGCAACAATCGTAACTTCTGAAGGTGAGCATAAAGAATTAAAGATTGGAGCATATGTTGAAAATAAACAGTTTAATAATAACCTTTTAAATACACAAAAATGAATTCTATTTTATTTATTATCGCTGCTGAGCCACAGCCTGGAGGTTCTCCATATAGCATGTTGATCATGATGGGGCTGATGATCGTAGTTTTTTACTTTTTCATGATCAGGCCCCAAATGAAACGTCAGAAGGAGATGACTAAATTCCGGTCGGCACTACAAAAGGGCGACAAAATTGTTACCACTGGTGGAATTTATGGAAAAATTGATGAAATAAAAGATAACATCATTATCCTTGAAGTTGCCGCAAACGTAAAATTAAAAGTTGATAAAAGTGTCGTTCTGAAAGATATGTCAGATGCTCCGGTCCAGAAATAATAGTAGATGAAACGATAGATTACAAATTGTGTTGAATTTTGATATTTCTTGTAATCTAATCATAACAAATTATGAAAGGCTGGTGTGTAACCGGCTTTTTTGTTTAATCTCAATACCCTCTGTACATGTTTAGACGAGTTTTTACCTATTTTCGAACTGAATTTAATGCGATTCGCAATGGAAAAGCTTTTGTTTTTCTCATTTGTCTGGCATTATCTTCCTTCTTATGGTTCCTTAATTCACTCGAAAAGCGTTATACCGACCACATCTCTGTTCCGGTTAAGTATATTAATCTCCCAAAAAATAAGGATCTTACCGGAAAAATGCCGGAAAAATTGGAACTTACTGTCGATGCCTTAGGTTTTACATTACTTCGCCATAAACTCAGACTCGCCTTTTCCCCGATACTTATTGATGTTAACGAACTATCAAATAATTATTTGGAAAACAAATTCCTGTCAAAATATGCGATATCAACTAATGGACATAAGGAAGAATTTGCCAAACAGATAAGCAATGAAATTGAAATTATCAGTATTCGACCCGATTCAATTTCATTTAAAGTTAGCAATGTAATTGAAAAACTGATCAAAGTTCATCCGGTTGTTGAACTCGCTTTTGCCAGGGAGTTTGTTTTGCAGCGACCCCCTGTTGCAATCCCAGAGTCAATTTTGGTTCGAGGTCCAGAAGATATTTTGGATACAATCGTTTCTGTCAGCACAAGCCCCGTAGTTCTGAAAAATTTGTCACAATCACAGATTGTTGATGCCGATTTAATCCTTCCAGATGAATTAACCTGCGAATTGGGAAAAGCTGCTGTTCAAATATCAGTTGAACAATGTTCAGAGGCAAAGTTTGAAATTCCAGTTTCAATAATTAATCAACCTGATTCTCTGCAGATAAAGACCTTTCCGGCAAAAGTAAAAGTTTCGTGCAGGATTGGAATTAGTCAATATAACAAATTGAATAACAGTAGGTTTAAAGCTACAGTCGATTTCTCACGTCGTTCGCTGATCCTATCGAAGTTGCCGGTGACGCTTGGAAATATTCCTGAGACGGTCCTCTCGGTTGACTATTTCCCAAAAGAGGTTGATTATATTATTGAACGAAACCCTCATCTGCGAAAAACTTCCAAATAAGATGAATATAGAGATAGTTTCCATAGGGTCAAATATTCAATATTAAGCAACTTATTCGTTTGAAAGGAGAGGATTTAATGAAGAAAATCGGAATAACAGGGGGCATAGGCAGTGGTAAAACAACCGTTTGTGATATCTTTAAACTCCTGGGAGTTCCTGTTTTTCATGCTGATTTTGAAGCCAAATACCTACAGAATTACGATACAGGGATTAAAAACCAAATTATTATGCTTTTGGGTGATCAAGCTTATAATGGGGATGGCGTACTTGACAGACAAATGGTGGCCGGAATTATTTTCAACAATCCCAAAGCGCTTGCTGCGGTGAATCAAATAATTCATCCTGCAGTAAGACAACGTTTTGTAAAATGGTGTATGGAACAGCAGGATGTGCCTTATGTTCTATATGAAGCAGCTATTTTATTTGAAAGTGGATATGCCATGGATTTCGATCGTACAATCCTCGTTTTAGCAGACGAAAAAACCCGAATTAATCGGGTAATTAAACGCGATCATGTGACAGAAGAATTTGTCAAACAACGTATTTCCAATCAACTGTCTGATAGCGAAAAAATTAATCGGGTTGATTACTTGATTGACAACAACAACGAAAGCTTATTATTTCCGCAAATTTTAAAAATTGATCAATTAATCAGAGAAGATGGCAAAATTAGGTAAATGGATTGGCGGGGGTCTTGGGTTTACCCTTGGAGGTCCGCTTGGTGCACTGGCAGGATTTTTCCTGGGATCTTTTTTTGACGAAGCAGATAACATACTTCAACGTCCGGATCGAAGTACTGACGGATCAGGAAAAGGTCAGATTACACAAGGGGATTACATGTTTAGTCTATTGGTCCTGATTTCAGCTGTTCTAAAAGCTGACGGCAAAATCCTCAGATCTGAACTCGATTATGTGAAAGAATTCTTAATCCGGAATTTTGGGACCGAAGGTGCAAAACAGGCGTTAGTCATCCTAAAAGATCTAACGAAACAGAATATTCCGGTTACAGATGTTTGTGTGCAAATCCGTAAATATGTTGATCATTCATCTCGTTTGCAATTGATCCATTTCCTTTTTGGTGTAGCAAACGCCGACGGACTTGTGCATCCTGAAGAACTCAAATTAATTAAGCACATCGCTGCCACCCTTGGTATTTCAGAACCGGACTACAACTCAATTGAAGCGATGTTTGTCCCTAAAACTGACTGGGCATACAACATACTGGAAATTCAGGAACAGGCTACCGATGAAGAGATCAAAAAGGCTTACCGTAAAATGGCCTTAAAATATCATCCCGATAAAGTCAGTTATTTAGGTGAGGATTTCCAAAAGGCGGCCAATGAAAAATTCCAAAAAGTAAATGAAGCTTATCAGGCCGTCTGCAAGGAGCGCGGAATTTGATGGTAATGAATTTGATCTCCTGATTCTGAAAATTAGGATTACTATACTGTTTATTGTATTATTGGGGGAAAATTAGTTACTTCGGTACAGGATTTGTTGCATATTTATTTTTTAATAATAACGAAAAATTATAATGATGAAAAAATCGATGTTGACCATTACATTAATGGCGTTAGTACTCATCTCTTTTGGACAATTGCCATTCACATTTGATCTTGGTTTGAAGATGGGAATTAACTCAAGTAAAATCACTACGGATAATCCTTCCATAAGTGGATACACTTACAGTGACTTCAAGTCAGATGCCAAAGCAGGTTTTGATTTTGGGGCTTTTGCGCGCATAGGCGGTAAAAAAGTTTATCTTCAACCAGAATTGTTGTATTGTAAAAGAAATGGCCAGACAAGTTTTTCGACAGGTACTCAAACACTTGATTTGAAGACAATTAAAATTCCGATTTTGTTAGGATATAAACTGATTGATCTGAAAATCGCTTCAATTCGTGCCTTTACTGGTCCTGCTATGTCGTTTGTAATGAATAGCAGCAGTATAAAAAGTAATTTAATCAATATAGATCCAAAGAATTTTAAAAATAATATTTGGGACTGGCAATTAGGGGCAGGTGTCGATGTGCTAAAGTTCACTTTTGACGTCCGGTATGCCTGGGGTCTAACAAATATTTCTGATGGCGGGAGTATCACCAATATTGGTTTCGTCAATAAAGGAAACCTTCTCACTTTCTCCTTGGGATTTAAATTCATTTAATAAGATAACATTCAGATTTTAATAAAGATGGCTGGTTTTTACCGGCCATCTTTATTAACCTAAATACTTAAGTGCAGCGAGTGTTATATCATCGTGTACCTCATTATTTCCTTTGAAGTATTCCAGTATGTCAATCGTTTTATCTACGATTTCCTGTGCCGGCAAATCACGAAAGGAATTTACGACAGAGATAAGTCGTTCGACGCCAAAAAACTCTCCCTTCTCATCACCTTGTTCGGTAATTCCATCGGTGAATGTAATCACCGATTCCCCGGGCGCTAAAATAGTCAGGCTTTCCGAAAATTTCAGATTTTGCTTTACCCCAAGAGGTATTCCATGGGAATGTGCCAGCATCTCTTCATGATGATTGTTTCGCAGGATGATCGGGTGCGGATGTCCCGCATTACAATAATTAAATTCTCCGGTTTTAAGATCAAGTTTCCCCAAAAATACGGTGGCAAACATATCTGAATCTCGTAGCAGACTAAGTGCTTCATTCAAAGACTCCATTATCTTTCCAAGCCTTGTGATGGGATTAGCAATACTACGGATGAATGTCCTTGTCATTACTGAATACATTGCAGCAGGAATTCCTTTGCCCAACGTATCAGTAATTGAGATAAATAACTGATTATCATCTAACAGAAATATATCAAAAAGGTCTCCTCCAACAATCTTTGCCGGGATTAGCCGGCCAAAACAATCGAAATCATTTCGTCCCTGTACCAAAGGAAAGTTGGTTGGAACCATTCCCATCTCAATATCCCTTGCCAAAATCAACTCTTTTTCCATCGCCTCCTGATTTAATGAGCTTTGAAGGGTATTTTCACGATAACTCGCCAGTCTCTCTTTTATCTTTTCCATATTACTGGAGAGAACTTCAATATTGCCCAAAGGGGATAAAGGATATCTTTTTGCAAGTTGCCACATCGTTTTTCGCACTGCCTGATCGCAAGTTTTACTTGAATTGGTATCTTTATCGAAATCAGAATCTGCTAATATCCGGCGGGAATCGTTGGCCAGAAATGAAATTGGTGAAAATAATTTTATTGAATTATAGATTGTTAATAAAGAGATAACACTCCCTATAAAAAGAATTATAGGAATAACAAATAGTGTCGTCCGTTTAAGTTCAGACATAAATAGATATTCGGGAACTAAAATAATAATAAACCAATTTGAATATTTCACTGGCCAATATATGGCCACAACCGTTTTATATTTCTGATTTTTGGAGGGCATGATTTGAATACCTGAGATACGATCGGTTAACAAATTACTTATATTGCATTGATAATTATCAAAATAGCCCGTGATAGAACTATTATTTTTACCAGTTTCGGTGCTGTCCGGATGATATACTATTTGATTTTTTTCATTAAACAGAATAGTTAATGCTGAACTTATTCGTGTTTGTTTATTCAGATTCTTCAGAAGATTGTCAAGAGCCACAGAACAAAACAATGTGGCATGCATCGATTTTCCATCCAAAAGGTAATCAAAAGGATAGGCATATATCATTACTCTTGATCTAATTTCCGGATTATAAAATGGTACACTCCATTCAGGCGTTGAATTATCAACCATTTGAATTATCCACTTATTAATCTTTTCATTACTAGTACAAAATTTGCCGGTATCAGATCTTAAGGCCCCTCCATGTGACCGGATAAAGCTAAAATCCGATTTATGCCTGAATCGGTAATTTTTTGTTGAATGCAACATTCCAAATGCAAAGGTTGATGGTTGTCCCTGGAAAACTAAAGTCATAAATTCAGAGGGATCTTTCTGCAGATACTCCTCTTTGAAATCCAAAGCCAGATCCTTGGTAAACCTGGCAGAATTATCCATTGTATTTTCAATATCATCAAGCACCTCACGCACTTCAAACTGTAGACGATAACGGTTACTTTCGAATATTAAATCCTTTACATTGAAAAAACAGACAAGAATAAGGATTCCCGACAAAATAATCGCAATAATTAAAAAGTAAATACTTAATAAATTTGACTTTTTGGATAATGGAATAATCGGTCGAAATGTTTTCAAAACTCAGTAGTATTTGTACCAACTAATATACAAAAAAAATGTGAACAATATCAATGGAATAAGGCTTTTTGTTATTTTTTAAAAGAAAAGAGCTGATTACTCAGCTCTTTTCTTTTAAAAAATAATTCTTATGAAAATCTCCCTAAATTATTTATTATTAATCAATGTATTACAATTATTCAACCATTTATTGTACTCCTTCTGAATTAGGTATTCATTGCACCACAAACATTAATAACCTGCCCTGAAACATAAGATGCTAAATCAGATGCCAGGAAGAGCGCGACTTTGGCCACCTCATCTGGCAATCCTCCCCTACGCATTGGAATATTGGCCTCCCACTGTTTGCGTGCATCTTCCGGAATTTTGGCAGTCATTTCTGTTATAATAAATCCGGGTGCAATTGCATTTGAACGAATTCCCCTGGAACCAAGTTCTTTGGCAATTGATTTGGTAAATCCAATAATACCAGCCTTCGAGGCCGAATAGTTGGACTGACCGCCATTTCCACTTACTCCAACAACTGAGCTCATATTAACTATTGAACCACTTTTTTGTTTTAACATCCCCGCCTGAACAGCCTTTGTGAAATTAAAAACAGATTTAAGATTTACAGTGATAACTGCATCCCACTGCTCTTCAGTCATTCGCATTAGTAGAGTATCTTTTGTTATTCCCGCATTATTGACCAGGATATCAACAGATCCAAAATCTGAAATTATTTGACTCACCACATTTTGTGTATCTTCAAATTTTGAAGCATCTGAAGAATAAGCTTTAGCTTTAACGCCAATCGCCAAAAGCTCAGTTTCAGTTGCCTTTGCGATATCGTCGTAAAATAGATCTGTAAAAGCTACATTACATCCTTCTTCTGCAAATTTAATTGCTATTGCTTTACCAATACCGCGGGATGCTCCGGTAATAATAGCTGTTTTCCCTTCTAAAAGTTTCATTTTTCAATTATTTAATTTGTGTACAAAAGTACAATTTTCTCACTTTTATTTCTGC
This sequence comes from Prolixibacteraceae bacterium, assembly GCA_963677935.2. Lineage (GTDB taxonomy): Bacteria > Bacteroidota > Bacteroidia > Bacteroidales > Prolixibacteraceae > JAAFHB01. Next base: position 985,077 of record CAXXEH010000003.1, read on the forward strand.
ATAAAGGCTGGTCGATCGACTCAATCACAGGATCGTTACCGTTATTTAATTACTTTTTTATATTTCCTGAGATCTGAATTAGCTAATTCATTGATATTTAGAAAACCTAACTTTACAATATGCTCCATCTTTTCCCAATCAATTTTTGATACTTCATCTGAAGGCTTGTGATAATCAGGATGCATTGCGGCCATAAAACTAATCACCGGTACATCCCTTTCTGCAAATGACGCGTAATCACTTCCTCCGGATGGCTTTTCAGATCCGGTATATTTTATATCAAGATTTAAATTATAATCCTTTACATTTCGCTCTGATAAATCCTGAAAACCGCCATAAATCTGGGTGTAATTTATTCCACATCTATTTCTGGCCGTATCTTTTTCGGCGCTACGGCCTATCATATCAAAATTAAGATTCAATAGGATCCGATTTATACCACTAAAATTTTTCACGAAATATTTCGATCCCAATAAACCTTTCTCTTCTGCCGACCATGCGGCTAAAATGATTGTCTTCTCAGGTTTTTTACCAGTTGCTTTTAATGCCCTGGCAATAGACATAACACCAACTGTACCAGAGCCATTATCATCAGCTCCGTTAAAAATATATTCATTGTATTTGCCCAAATGATCATAATGTGCCCCAACAACGATAAACTCATTTTTATTGACCCCTTCGATCATTCCAACGACATTCCGCACAGTCATCAACTCACTTTCGATTCCCGATTTTATTCCGATTTTAAGGCCATTGATCTCTTTAGAAGGGCTTTTTAAATTATTTCCTGCCTCAAATTCGAATTCATTCATATTGACATTGGCTATTGAGGTAATTTCATTCTGCAGGCGGGCAGAAATCCGAATCATGGGTAGCGACCTATGAATTGAATCGGTCGCCAGAACGGCCATTTTATCGTAATACTTCTCTGGGAAGTCAGCAGCCTCAATTTCACCATTTTGGTACCGAAAAGGGATATTTTTGGCTTTTCCAAAATCTTTATTGGGATAAGGAGAGAGATTAATAACAGCAATTGCTCCTGCATCAAGCGCCCACTTCTCTTTGTCTTTCCAGAGATTTGAAAATTTCAGATGTTTATAGGAGCTGGATGTTGTATCACGAAAACCAGGGTAACCATCAAGTCGGAGAATAATTTTACCTTTAACATTTACCCTGGCAAAGTCGTTATACTTCAGAGAATCGTCTTTTATCCCGTACCCTACAAAAACAACAGGAGCCAAAATCTCCGTATCGGTCTCTATTCCGGTTAGGTTATAGTCGATATCATAATCAAAATTCTTTGACAAACGAGCACCATTCATTTCCTGAACAAGATTAAAGGACTGTTTATCTGATAATTTATATTTGATGATAGTGAATTTCTGAAAATAGGAAGGTTTAGCCTCAGGTCTGATTACCCTCTGCCCTGCCACTGGGAAGATATATTCCATATCGCCGCAAGGTTCAATTCCAAATACCTGAAAAATAGAGGCAATATAATCGCTGGCCATATATGCCCCTTTGGTCTCCGATTCGCGTCCTTCCATCCAGTCAGAAGCCAAAAAATTAAGCTGACCTTTTAGCGATGTCACATTAATAGTTTTTAATGCCTCCTCAATCGATTGCCCATGAACACTAAGGTTCCCGGTAAAAAACAGGAAAATTGTCAGGTAAAAAAGTGTACAAAATATTTTCATGAACAGGTATTTAACAATTTGCAATGTTTTGATTAAGGTATGAACCAATATGCGAACCTATATTTAATTTTGAACATCAGCAAACTGAAATGGCTATTTATTTAATCATACTGAGTTTTTCCAATCTTTGGAGTAATGTTGGGTGGGAATAGTGGAAAAATACATAAAACGGATGAGGTGTTAAATTACTTAGGTTATTGACTGACAGTTTTTTTAAGGCTGAAGCCAGGTATTCCCCGCTGTAATTTTCGTTTGCAAACAGATCTGCCTGATATTCATTCAACCGGGAGTAGTAATTCATCCATAAACCGATCAAAAGAGAAAGGGGTGAATAGAGAATTCCAAATGAGATAAGTGATAAATGAAAACCAGGTACATCAGATCCAAGTACCATTGTAAAGGCAGGATAGCTACTTACGAGCGAAAAAACATACAGCATTAATGCCGTTGACAATAACGAAAAAAACATTCCGTAATAGATGTGGTGCTTTTTGTAGTGACCAACTTCGTGGGCTAACACAGCTACAATTTCCTTCGTATTCAATTCATTGATCAGTGTATCATAGAGAACAATCCTTTTTTTGCTCCCCAAACCGGTAAAATAGGCATTTGCCTTTGTTGAACGTTTTGAACCGTCAATTACGTAAATATTGTCGAGTAAAAATCCGGCTTTTTTACTGAAGGCTGTAATTGCATCTTTAAGCTCTCCCTCAGCAAGAGGCGATTGTTTGTTAAAAAGGGGCACGATAATACTTGAATAGAATAGTATCATAAAGAGCGAAAAGGAAGCAATTACAATAAGTGCATAAATCCAGAATAATTTTCCGGCAATCAGGTAGATCCAGACAATCAGATAAAGGATAATCCCGCCAACTATTGCACCGATTATCAGACCTTTAATCAAATCGAGAAAAAACAGCTTTCGGGTAGTCTTATTAAATCCAAATTTTTCTTCAATAAAAAAGGTGTCATACCATTTAAAGGGAATTGTCAATATTTCAGTAACAAGACCTAGAATTGCAAAATAGATAAGGGCAATATGAACTGGATTGGTTAGCCGGGATCTGATAACTCCATCAAGCCATCCAAACCCACCGAACACGAAAACCAACAGTACTGCAATAAAGCTAAGTGATTCAGTCAACGTTGAAAAACGGTGCCTTACTTTTTCATATTCCATCGATTTTTGGTACTTCTCTTCGTTATAGATACCCGTAAGACCAGCAGGAAGTTTTAAGGACCATTTCGTTGTGTTCAGATGATCGAGCCAACGCTCTAAAGAAAAACTTAAAACCAGAATGATAAGAATTGACCAGTAAAGGATAGAAATCATTAAATAGTTAATTTTAGACTTTTACTATAATTTAAAAATAGTTAAGGTCGATTATTTTTAAGGAGTGAATTAAGGCTGGCAGCTTTTAGCTTTCTTTCATAAAGAATTGCAGCATAAGCTCTGGCAATCCTGCCAGCTTCGCCGTTCTTTAGCAATTTAACTGATTTGCCTGACCAAATATTAGCTTGTTCCGGGTCGCCAAGCATCTCCTGCGCTATTGCATAATTCAATGCGGCTGCACCGGCGATTCTGACATTCGGGCTTCCAAGATATTTTTCCCATGTATGAGCAGCCTCTTTCCATTTATTATTCTTTGCAAACATTAATGCTTTATAGAACTCAGGTTGGTCCAATCCGATTAAAACACGTGAGGATTCGGCCCAGTAAGGGACAACTCTTTTGCTGTAATTCGTGGCAGCCACTCCGCAGGCAATAGAAATTGCCTCTTTTCGTCCCGGAATTTTATACTTTTTATCATTTTCCGGGCTATATTCTTTCCACCTAATTACATCCGAATGGGTGTACCGATCAACAGATTCATCGCTATTTGGCGTGTAGACCGACCAGATTGCCGTAACTTTCACATTGGCTTCTGCCTCAATCTCATGACCTGAAGTACCTTTATGACGGCTGTAAAAAAAACTTAGCATCTCAAGCGAAATCACAGCATCTGTTTCACTTTCAGTGCAAACCGATTGTATAAACCCTTTTGAGAATGGTAACTCCTTCATTTCAGTATGGGGTTTGATCGTCTTATATGGGTACACAAAAACCTCATCAAACCGACCCGATTCCAGTAATGATTTTCGAAGATTATCAAGACTTTTGGTAATTGCTATACTATCAATCACCATATTATCCTCTTCCGACCCTTTTCTTAGCCTGAAATTGAGATTGTAATAACCGGACAATGTATCAATTGAAAATTTAAAGTTACGCGAAATTAAAGCAACTTTTCGGATCTCCGGAGGTAAGGTTACTTTCCCTGGCTCCAGCTGATCAATAGGAACCCTTTGGGTTGTGATACATGAGGATAAAACCAAACATGCACAAATAATGCCTATATATCTGTTAACTATTCTCATGACAAGATCATTTTGTTAATTAAGCAAATTGTAAATAACAATTTATCAAACAATTGCTATCAAATATAATGCCAATTGTCAACTCTAATATCGTTGCTTTGTCTCCTTTAATTTTGCCTGCCGGCTGGTGTTGAGTCTCCTCAGATAAACCTCGGCAGCTTTGGAATAGTTCGATTTGAATGATTTCAAACCCCATTCTATTGCTAGATCCAAATTACCAGTCATCTCGGCGGCAAGCGCAAGATTATACTCGATTTTGCTGCGTATCCGTTTTGAATCTATTGTTGCATATTTTTCCCAGATTGCAGTTGCCTCCTCCCATTTATTCTCTTTGATTAAAGTTTCAGCCGTATCAATCTCTGGTTTTCCAGTTAAAAAATAATAACGCGATTGATTGATCCAGTTTGGACTAATACATCCTGCCATTTTCAAACCTGAGGCAATACCCCCACCCATTAGCGCCTCTTTAGTCCGGGGCATCTGAGAATACAAATCCCTCAGTGAAGTGAAGCTGGTTTTATCCCAGAAGATGGAATCTCTTAGTTGAAAACGAAGCGGAAGCTTTCCTTCATCTGACCGATAAAGTCTCCAATCCGATTTAGATTCAATATCCGTGGTTGCATTATATTCCTTTAGGCCATATTGAGTCCCATCATCAGTATATAAAGCGTAATTGGTGGAAACCTGCTCTGTAAAACTTTCAAGGGCCAATACTGCATCAACCTTAAAATCCTGACAGATGCGATTAATAAAATTAGCTTTAAGAGGATTACAAATTTCGTCAGTGTCATTACGCAGAATATTTCGCTCTTGGGGAACAACGACATCAAATCTTCCCGATTCAAAGAGCACTTTTGCCGCAACCTGAAGGGCTGTATCGGCAGCCAAACTGTCTCTAAAAACACTATCCAGTGTCATGTTTTTACTTGCAAGCAACTTTTCGATGGAATCGGAATGAATGTTTGTAAACTTCAAATTCATACTCCTATTGAGCAGAGCTATGCTCTGAATATCCTCTGAAATAGGAAGTTCAGGTAAAACAGCTACCTCAATCTCAATATTTCTGAGCGTCGAGCATGAGAACCATGCAAAACAGAGATAAACCAATGCAATCCCTTGAATACATAAATACCCAATCCTTTTAAAGGAATCTAAAATCGTCGTCCGGGAATATTCCATAAACAAATCTGAACTAAATAATTTAATTGCAAATAAACGAAATTTATGAATGAAAGATTAACATTGGAATTTCAAGTCGGAATAAAAGTTCTCTTGTCAGACTTGGTTTGAATAAGGAGGTAAGGAGATTCCGTTTATGAGAGGTCACTGAAATAATATCAATCTTATGATCAGAGATGTAATTTTCTATTCCCCGTTTCAGATTTTTATCAACAATCAGATCAAAGTCCATTTCTACCTGTTCAATATCCCCAACATATTTTTCCTTAAAGTGGGCTAAATCGTAGTTAATAAATGGATTATCATTTGTATCATCAATGTGGACAATGCTAATGTGGGTCTCGAGAGGTTTCGCAATCTTAACTAACTGTCGTATAGCCTTTCCGTCCGACTTGTCGAAGTTGGTGGCATACATTAACCGTTTAAACATCGATTCTTTAAAGATCGCATTTCCTGGTACGGCAAGAACCGGGATACAAGATTTATTGATGATCTCTGCGGTAAAGCTTCCAAGCCAGTTTTCATTAGATCCTTTTCCCTGAATCCCGATGATAAGCAGGTCATATCCACCGGCAACCGAAAAATCGAGTATTGTCTCTTCTGCGATTCCTCCAATTAATTCGGTTTCAATTTGAATGTCTGAAATTTCATGCTGCAGTATATAAGTGTTTAGCTGGTGCATGAAAATTTTCATCATTTGGCGGCAATTTTCAATAATTTCGTTGAGTGATTCCGCAATATTAGCCGGGAAAGCATAAAAATGATCAGATGAAACGGGGTCTGTTACCGGGTTAAAATAAACATGTATTAAAGTGACCCTCGCTCCTTTCTGCCTGGCAACATGAACCGCATAAGATGCCGCAGCAAGTGAACAGGAAGAGAAATCAACAGGAACAAGAATTTTTTTTATTTGATAGCTATCTGTTCCCAAAGATGAGGAATCAGGTTTTGCTGCACTTACATGTCCAATTACCTCCAAAGCCTTCAGTACATCGAAATCATTAACTTGCAATTCTACCTGCCCTTCCATTTGAGAAGCAGCCTCAAGACTAATTCCATGATCAAGGATATAACTTTCGATACCGGCTGAATCGAGACAATCCTTTAACATGCTTGCCTGATTAATATGCTCTAACGAGGCTACCGTAACTAATTTGTCTTCCATTTGTCTGGTTTTTTAATGTTTAAATTATACCTGATCCTCTAAAATATGAACACTTATTGCTAAAGCTGATGAAGCCAAAACATGCTCCATAAATATACAAATAAACTGTGGAAATTCAAATTTTATTAATAATTATCTATTACATCAATCAGAAGGCGCCAAAATTTATCTACAGTCGCAATATTGATCTTTTCATCAGGAGAATGTACACCACGCATGGTGGGACCAAAAGATATCATATCGAGTCCGGGAAATTTCTCCAGAAAAAGTCCGCACTCCAATCCTGCATGGATTGACCTGACAATTGGTTCAACATTAAATAGTTTTATATAAGAAGATTTTGTAACATTTAATAATTCAGACGATGGATCAGGAGCCCATCCAGGGTACCCTTCACCGGAATTAACTTCTGCATCAACTAGCTGAAATACTGACTTTACCATTTGTGAAGCATCTATTTTCCCACTTTCCAGATCGCTTCGCTGACTCGTTGTAATTTCGATCAGATTTCCTGGCTTAACCTTAACAGATGCAAGGTTTGTCGATGTTTCAACCAATCCTGGCATCCTGGTACTCATGGTTAATACCCCGTGAGGGCAACCATATAAAGCATTAACAAGTTTGGTTTGGCTTATCGGATCAATTACGAATCCGGGCAGTTCTGCTGATTCAAGCTTTAGCTTTATGTTTGGCTCATTAAGAATCATCTCCCGCTCAATATCGCTGCGATAAATATTGAAGGCCACTGTTAGCTCCTCTTTACTGTTACCAGGAATTAAAACTACTGCATAAGCTTCCCTGGCAATTGCATTCCTGAGATTTCCACCTTGAATATCAGAGATATAAATCGTATGGTTCTGCATTTGCTGCCAGATAAACCGATTTAATATTTTTATTGCATTCCCACGGTTTTTATTGATATCATCTCCTGAGTGCCCACCGAGGAGACCACTTACTGAAATTTTAACAGCAAACAAGCCTTCAGGTCTGGCAATCGAATCAAAATGCAAGGTTGCAACTGTATCAATTCCTCCGGCACACCCTATAAACAGTTCTCCTTCATCTTCAGAATCTAGGTTAATCAGCGCCTTACCTGAAAAAAAGCCTGACTCCAGCGCTTTTGCTCCGGTAAGTCCCGTCTCTTCATCCACAGTAAACAAACACTCAATCGGTCCGTGTTTGAGTTGCCCGGAAGTCAATACAGCCATTTGCGCTGCTATTCCAATTCCACAATCGGCTCCAAGGGTTGTTCCTTCTGCTGTAACCCACTCTCCGTCAATGTATGGTTTAATTGGATCAGTATCAAAATTGTGATTAGTTCCTGAATTTTTTTCACAAACCATATCCAGATGCGATTGCAAAACTAAAGCTCGCTTCTTTTCCATTCCTGGTGTTGCAGGTTTGGATATCAATACATTACCTGCAGCATCTTTTTTTAGGGAGAGGTTGTTATTCTGTGAAAATTCCTCAAGAAAAGTGATGATCTTTTCTTCATGCCTTGATGGGCGTGGAATCTGACAAATTGCTTCAAAATAGCTCCATATTGCTGATGGAATCAGACTATTTAATTTACTCATGTTTTTATTTATTTGAATTATAATGCTTTACGGATAAACCTATTAATTTAACCTGAAAACTAAAAGTATAATTTTTCATGACCACATAAAATAAATATACTATGTTTGCGAAATTTATAAATGATATGAATTTATCAGTTAATCCAATTTTAACAATCGTAGCATCTATTTGTTTCTTAAATATTTACAGTTTGACTGAAGCACAGACCAATCACAATTTAGGCGACTGGAATGTACTGATCCTCAAAGGAAAGATATCCCCGAGATTTTCCTTTATTGAAGAGGGCCATCTCAGAAATGAATCTTTTAATTTAAAGTACAATTATTTCGAGATCAAAGGGGGTATTTCATATGCAATAACCAGACATATTTTTGGACTGATCGGTTCCGGTATCTATCAAACCTATGAAACCGGAGCATTGTTTCATGCTCCTGCAATTGAACAGGAATTCAGAACATGGGAGGATTTGTATTTTAAGCAGGTACACAACCGGTTTATATATGTTGCATTAAACGATGAATTGTATATTCAACAGTCAGGCACATTGGTTGAGAAGAACCGTCTTTTGCTGGAGCGGGTTTTGTGATGAATGCAAATACCACTTTGCAGATAGGTTGTTTAAGTGATACTGATTATCAATATCGTAGCCATTCAGTAAAGAATTATTTGCAATTAACTCTGATCTACGACTTTACTAGTCTGGTTAGGAAACATGTCTGGTTATTTCCAGGTTTTTTGGTAATAAACAGGAAAATTTTCTTTTTAAATTGATTGAAAAGTATGTTGAATTACTTACATTTGCAATGAATTGGTGCCCGTTGGGCTTAATTTGGGAATCCGGTGAAAATCCGGGACAGTACCCGCTGCTGTAAAACCCGATTCCGCTGATGCGGAATAGTTTGTTTCTGGTTAATAACCACTATTCTTACCAAAAAAGGATGGGAAGGTAGCCAGAAATCGGGATAAGTCAGAAGACCAGCCATTCACGGTTTAAGCTTTCGGGATAAAAGCGTACAGATGGCCGATTTCCATTCTGCAAGACTTCCGATGAGCTTAGAATCAATTAATGTTTTACGATTCAATTGATTTTAAGTATGTTAAAAATTAAATTTTGGCTCACTTTCCTGATGATAACAGGAATTCTGTTATTGGTCTCGTGCAGCAAAACTGAAAATTTGTCAGGACCTTTGATCTCTTTTGAAATCCCTGCTGACGGATATAAAGTTGAAATAGGGAAGTCGCTTCCCTTAAATCCCAATATTGTGAACGACACAAAATCATCCTATACATGGGAAGTAAACGGGACAATCGTTTCATCTGCCAAATTATTTACGTTTACACCCTCAAAAATTGGTAAATACAATCTTCAGCTTATTGTATCCAATGAAGTTGGAAGTGATAATAAAACGATTGTTATTTCCGTTTATTCAAATAACTCTCCCTATATTACTAAAGTATTTGATTATCAATATGCTCCAGGGCAACATGCCTCATTGATCCCCTCCGACTGGAATGGTAATGATTTTATCGGACAGCCCTGGACCGGAACCAAACATTATACGGCACTTGGAGGTTGGGGAGGATATATAATTGCGGGTTTCGATCATGTTATTAACAATGGCTCAGGTGTAGACTTTGCTGTTTTTACTCAACCAGGGCCGGCCTCCGAACCAGGAGTTGTTTTTGTGATGAGTGATTTAAACGGGGACGGAATACCGAATGATGGTGAATGGAACGAAATCAAAGGAAGCGAATACAATCACCCCGAAACAATTCACGATTATCAGGTAACTTATTATAAACCTTTAAGTAAAGGGAATGTGACCTGGAAAGATAATAAAGGTGGAAGCGGTGAACTTATCCCGGTTTACGACTCTTCATCATGGTGGTGGAGTGGTTATGGCGATAAGTCTGAAGTGCTCTTTAGTGGAGTTAAATTACCAGATGCTTACCAAAATATTTCTACTCAGACAGACACCGAAAACTGGATTGTTCGCTCCGGGATGTTTTCAGCAGGATATGCAGAATGTTATAACAACCTGGATTACAATAGTTCATTGAAAGCAAACCTATTCGATATTTCAAATGCTGTTGACAAAACGGGTAAAAGTGTCAATCTTTCCGGGATCTCCTTTATCAAAGTTCAGAGTGGCGTATTTCAGATTGCAGGATGGCTCAACGAAATATCTACGGAGGTGAGTGGTGCAGCCGATCTAACCTTAGTTGATTATACTGCCAACTGATCAATTCCAAATTTGAATGCTGAAAAATTATTCTAAATTACTTTATTTGAATTTTAATTATCTAATATTCATTAAGATATCTGTTATTATTCTGATCACAGTACAGTATTCAACCGCACAACAAATCACCGATACTTTAAGAATTAAAACTGTTGAGATTTACACAGACAAAATTATAAAAGAGGTGGCCGGGAAAACCACAACTAAAATCGATTCCGTTGCAATGATGAAAGCCCTGACATCAAGTCTTGCGGAGTTAATGATCCAAAGTTCACCCATCTTTATCAAGGAGTATGGTCGCGGAGCCATGGCAACGGCTTCATTCCGGGGAACCGCACCTTCTCACACTCAGGTGTTGTGGAATGGAATAAACCTTAACTCCCCAATGCTTGGCATGGTTGATTTTTCGACCATACCGGTTTACTTTACAGATAATGTGAGCCTGTTACACGGTTCAGGATCGCTATCGGAGAGGAGTGGTGCACTTGGTGGTGTGGTTAAGTTAGGTACAAATGCAGACTGGCAGAATAAACTATCTGGTCGTTTGCTAACCGGCATAGGTAGCTATGGTACAAAGGACGAATTCTTTCAGATAAACAATGGGAATAAAAAGATACAGTCTCAAACCAGGGGTTTTTACAATTATTCAAGGAATGACTATCAATTTGTAAATAAATTTATTGCGGATATCGATCCCAAAACAGGTAATTACCTCTACCCTACTCAGCGAAACGAAAACTCGCAATACGAAAACTACGGACTCCTGCAGGAACTTTATTACCAGCCGGCAGCTAAAAGTGTCATCACCATTAGGTACTGGTACCAGCATAACGACCGAAGTCTTCCACGACTGCTCTCAAACGAAACAGATAACAATGCCAATATCAACCGACAATCGGAGAATGCTCATCGTCCCGTTGCTGAGTGGAAATATTATGGTACCAGGGGAACATTAAACGTCACTGCAGGGGCAAATATTCAGCTCCTAACCTACCAGCTTAAAACCAAAATATCGGGGGCTGAAGACCTTCTGGTAACCAACTCTCATTCCAGATCGGCAAACTATCTGTTACATGCAGTTTACAATTACAGATTTTCGGATAATCTTTCCCTGATTGCTGGTGCCAATACCGATTTTAATAGTGTTTATTCAATCAATACACCACAAAACAGCGACTCCCAGACGTACGATATGAAGCGAGTCGAGCACTCAATTTATCTACAAATAAGTAAATCATTCAACGAAAATTTGTCGGCCAACCTTCAGTTGCGCCAAGAGATTGTAGGCGGTAAAACCACGCCATTTATTCCCTCTGCTGGAATCGAATATCATCCTTTCAGCAATAAGGGATATTTTTTAAAAAGTAATCTGGCGAGGAATTTCCATCAACCTACTCTCAACGATCTCTATTATATTCCCGGAGGAAATCCTTTGCTGAAACCTGAAGAGGGGTTGATGGCTGATGTTGGAATCGGATATTCCGGTGTAATGGGTAAAAACACCCACATTCATATCGCTTTAAATGGTTACTATTCCCGTATTAATAATTGGATCATCTGGTTACCAACACCTCAGGGTTATTGGGAACCTTACAATATGAGAAGGGTAAATGCCAGCGGAGTGGAGCTGAATTCGGGAATCAGCGGAAAGTTCTTGTCGGTCAACTATCAGATTAACGGGAATTATGCTTATACCCAATCGATCAATCGTGATGATCCCCGAAACTGGGCTGATGAATCCATAGGCAAACAATTACCCTATATTCCAAAACATTCAGCCAATGTTCTTACCAATCTTTCGTATTCGGGATTCCACTTCACATGGCAATGGAGTTATTACAGCGAGCGGTATACCACAACTAGTAACGATAAAACCTCAAAACTTGATGTACTCTATCCCTATTTGATGAACAATCTTTTTGTTGGTAAAGAGATCCTGATAAAGCGAAGAAAATTTGATATAGAATTAAAAATACTGAATCTCTTTAACGAAGAGTACCGAACAGTTTTACAACATCCGATGCCCGGAAAAAATTATTCACTGCTCATACGTTACGATTTTTAAAAATGATAATTGGCCACCCAAATATAACCCTGTTGGTACTTGTGGTTCTCACTTTGACCGGATGTATGAAAGATGACGAATGGATCAAAAGCCATCAAAGTATCTCTACCCTTTCAAAAGGTGTATTTATTGTTAATGAAGGGAATTTCATGTATGGAAATGCCTCCCTTTCCTTTTACGATCCCGCTTCACGAAAGGTGCAAAACGATCTTTTCTATAATACAAATGGATTACCTCTTGGCGATGTTGCTCAATCCATGGTGATCTATGATAATCATGGATATATAGTGATCAATAACTCAGGGAAGATTTATATAGTTAACGCAGCAGATGGAAAGTATTCTGGAAAAATCACCGGATTGGTATCGCCCAGGTATATTTACATCTTAAATAGTCAAAAGGCCTACATTTCAGATCTTTATGCTGGTCAGATAACAATTGTTAATCCTAAAACCTTTCAGATTACAGGTGTAATACCAACTACCGGACATTCGTCAACTGAACAGATGGTGCAATGGGGCGACTTTTTGTTTGTGAGTTGCTGGTCGTTTGATAATACAATTTTAGTAATCGACACTCGTACAGATGCAGTTGTAGATGAAATAAAAACGGGTAAGCAACCAGGTGGAATTGTGCTTGACAAATTCAACAAGATCTGGACACTTTGCGATGGCGGATGGAGTAAAAGCGGCACAACTACCAGAATTCCGATGCTGCAACAAATTGATCCGGTAACAAGGAAGATTGAAAGGACAATTCCGCTGACTGCCGATGCAAAACCTTCTCGGCTGGCGATCAATGGTACACGCGATACATTGTTATTTATCAATGACGGAGTCTGGAAACTCAGTGTAAATCAAACGACATTAGGTGATCGTCCGTTTTTGTCAACAGGTAGTCATCTCTATTATAGTCTTGCAGTTGATCCGCAAACCTCCGAGATTTACCTGAGCGATGCCATCGATTATCAACAACGGGGTATTATTTACCGTTACTCAGCGCCAGGCGCCAAAATCGACAGTTTTAAAACGGGGATTATACCTGGTTCTTTTTGCTTTAAATAAGATTAACAATCAGTGAAGCAAATCAGATGATCATTCCAAAGGTAATTCCCCCACCCTTCTTGTAAATAGCGGGAAGGATCACCATGTTGTTCTTCTTGCCCCACTGATAACGATGGGTGAAGTAAACGGCCTTTGCTGAGAAAATGCCAATACCTGCACCAATCAAAACATCCGAAATCCAATGCTTATTATTGACCATTCGACCAATTGCGGTGGTTGTAGCAACCGCATATCCGCCAAAACTGATCCAGGGTGAAGTGTCGCGGTATTCCATATCCAGAATTGTTGCAGAGACAAAAGCCTGGGCCGTATGACCTGATGGCATTGAATGAACACCATTCAATGGTCGATCACTTGGAATCAAATTTTTCATTCCATGGGTAATGACCAACATTAATAATTCCGCCTTTGCTGCAATTGCCATTTGGTTAATCAAATTGCTGCGACTTTTAACACCAGCAGCTTTTAAACCAAATACCGCGACCATTGGTGCAAATTGCAAATAATTATCTATTGGGGTATTAATACCTGGAAGCAATTCCAGCACTTTATCGTGAATAGTGTATTTGCTTAACAGACAATAAGATGGTGGAAGGAGCGTGATTGTTCCTGCAACAATTAGCGCAGCAGGAACAACAGCCCCTTTGATCCAACGAGGTTGAACCACCTGATTTTGCAACTTATTAATTCCAAATGATTTAACGGTAGATGTGTCCGAATATTGATTTGAAAAAGATGTCTGGGAGAAAATTGTTAGTGATCGTATTACCATCACTATAATAATCAGTAAACGTTGTGCAGTCATAATTTCGTATAATTGTGGTACAAAGTAATTCGATTTTTTACAATTTGAAATATATAATATGATTTAACATCATTTTAACCTTAAACAACATGGACGGGAAGAACAGAAGTAACATCAAACAGGGAATAAAGGTTGCAATTGTAGTGAAAGAAGATCAGCGTACCGGCAATCTTACCGAAGGGATTGTTCAAAATATTTTGACAAATAGTCAATTTCATCCTCATGGAATCAAAGTCAAATTAACTACCGGCGAGGTTGGAAGAGTCCAGAAAATAAGAACAGGAGCAGATGAGAATTAGAGACTTAGAGATTGGGAGACTAAGAGATGGGGAGACTTAGAGACTGGGAGACTTAGGGACTTGAAGACTAGGACTGAGTGACACAATAGGAACAACAGGGACACCTGGAACAATAGAAACTTATCCCCAATGAATTGTCACAATTTTCTTATTAGTTTTGCTGAAAATTTTAAACTATGGCTACAAAGAATCTTTCAGAATATGACATTAACTCGGTTCCGGATGGTAGAGATCTTAAATTCGGGATTGTAGTTTCGGAATGGAACTACGAAGTAACAGGGGCATTAGCGAATGGAGCTGTTGAAACACTTAAAAAACACGGTGTCCGGGATGAGGATATTTCAGTTAAACACGTACCGGGAAGTTTTGAATTAACCCTTGGGGGGCAATTTTTCGCTGAATATACGGAAGTTGATGCCATTATCCTGTTAGGCTGTGTTATTCAGGGTGAAACGCGTCATTTCGATTTTATTTGTCAGGGAGTCGCCAAAGGGGCTACAGACTTAAATATTAAATACAATCTCCCCGTGATTTTTGGTGTTCTGACGACTGAAAACCAGCAACAAGCCCTTGACAGAGCAGGTGGAAGACTTGGAAACAAGGGTGATGAGGCAGCCATTACGGCAATAAAGATGGTTGCACTTCAAGACAATTTTTTAAAGGCAATTACTGAAGATTAAAAGTTATAAAAGGTAAAAAAGAAAGGCGGTTCGGATAGAGTCGCTTTTTTTTGTGCTGATTAAAAAAATCAAGAATTGTACTGAAATACTACCTCATGCCATTCTTATGTATATCAACCTAATCTACAATAATATAAGAATTTCCTTTCAGTCGGGCCCAACCTCAATTATCTCACTTAAGCAAATTTGATGATTAAATTTAAACCGCCTACAAAACTTATAGCTCCAATAATCGTTATTTAATCTAAATAAGATCTGACTGAATTACATTTAAAATTGAATAATGCATTTGGAAGAAGAGGAGCCATTAACATCGTTATTATTTGATAAAGAAACTGTTATTAACGATTATTATATTGTATTCTTAAGCCGGCAACTGAGTATTTTAGGAAGAAAAGAGGTGCACACAGGTCGGGCCCATTTTGGCATTTTCGGTGATGGCAAAGAGCTCGCACAAGTTGCCTATGCTAAGAATTTTCAAAACGGCGATTGGAGATCTGGTTATTACAGAGATCAGACATTTATGATGGCTGCCGGATTACTTAATCCGGAGGAGTTTTTTGCCCAGATTTATGGTGATACCGATATTGAAAATAACCCTTCGGCAGTTGGACGAAATTTCAATAACCATCATGCCACCTCCAATTTTGGAATTGAGAATGGCCTTGATAATTTATTGAAACAAAAAAACTCTTCATCAGATATTTCTCCTACAGCCGGACAGATGCCCCGACTGCTAGGATTGGCACAGGCTTCAAAAATAGTCAGAGAAAATCCTGAATTACTGCAATATACAAAAAATACGATTACCGGAAATGAGGTTGCCTTTGGAACAATTGGTGAATCAAGTACTACCGAGGGAATGTTTTTTGAGACCATTAATGCTGCATGTGTCCTTCAGGTTCCGATGGCAGTTGCAATATGGGATGATGGATATGGAATTAGCGTACCGGTTGAGATTCAGACTGCAAAAGGGAGTATCTCAAAGGTGTTGAGCGGTTTTGAAACGGAAGGTAATGATAATGGATGCAAAATTTTCTGTTGTCCCGGACACGACTATCCTGCATTGGTCCAAACCTTCAGAAATGGTGTAAATATTTGTCGGCAGAATCATATACCAGTTATTTTTCATATTAATGAGTTGACCCAACCCCTTGGACACTCCTCATCCGGATCGCATGAACGCTATAAAAGTGATGAGCGGCTTGAATGGGAAAGTGAGCATGACCCTAATATCAAATTCAGAGAATGGATTCTGAAAGAAAATCTGGCAGATGAGCAAACAATTCTTTCAGTCGAAAGCCGGGCCATCGAACGGGCACGGCTTGCCAGAGAATTAGCGTGGCAATCATTTAGTCAGATTTTTAACGAAGAAATAGGTGAATTAAAGGAGTTAATCTCTGCCATTGAAGAAGAAAACAGAGAGATGGTAGCAGAAGGAATCGATGAGATATTGTCGGCACCTTTCCCCACAAGGAAAAAATTTCTCGCATTTGCAAAAAAACAGCTGAGATTACTGCATGGGAAGGAGACTTTCCAAAAGAGCAGACGTAATCTGTTGAACTGGGTGAACAAAATTGAGAAAAAAGGGGCAGAAAAATATAACACACATATTTTTTCTGATATAAACATCTATGATTCTGGCATTGATGTAAACCCCGTTTATCCAGATGATCCCATTTCAGTTCCTGCACATGAGATTTTGAATCTCAATTTTAAATCTCTTTTCGAAAAATATCCTTTATTAATAACCTTTGGTGAAGATACCGGACGGCTTGGAGATGTGAATCAGGGGATGAAAGGGATGCAAGAAGAATTTGGCACTCACAGGGTATCCGACACCGGAATCAGGGAAACCACCATAATTGGACAAGGAATAGGATTGGCCCTCAGAGGTTTCAAACCAATTGCGGAGATTCAGTACCTCGATTACCTGATCTATGCCCTTTCAACTATTTCGGATGACCTCGGCACTCTCTATTACCGTACAAGCGGACAACAGATCGCACCACTGATCATCCGCACCCGGGGACATCAGTTACAGGGAATGTGGCACTCCGGTTCACCAATGAGCATGTTGCTGGGTTCTCTTGGTGGAATCAATATTTGTGTTCCCCGAAATATGACACAGGCTGCAGGATTTTATAATACCCTCCTTCAAGGTCACAATCCGGCTTTAGTTATCGAGCCGCTCAAAGGATATTATATCCGCGAAATGGTTCCTGCGAATCCTGGTGAATATGCTGTCCCCTTAGGTATACCAGAGGTTATAACGATGGGGACTGATATAACAATTGTTACCTATGGCTGGAATGTCACCATCGCTCACAGTGCGGTCATTAAATTAAAGGCTTTCGGAATTTCGGCAGAACTAATTGATGTGCAAACACTTGTTCCTTTTGATACACAGCACATTATAAGCCGTTCCATAAAGAAAACAAATAAAGTACTCTTTGTTGACGAAGATGTTCCCGGTGGAGGTACGGCCTATATGATGCAAAAAGTGCTTGAAGAACAAAAAGCTTTTCAATATCTTGATACTCCCCCCAGAACTTTATCTGCCAAGGAGCATCGGGGCGCTTATGGCACCGATGGAGAATACTTTTCTAAACCAAATACTGAAACGATTTTTGAAGCAGTGTTTGAAATTATGCACCATCATAATCCTGGAAAATATTCAGGGTTATATGATTGATTAATAAACTAATATTGAAACAGCTTAAATCAGATACAAATATTTCCGAAGATCAGGTCAGGGAGAAAACCGAAGCTTATCGCGAAGTGATGAACACCTTTCACTCCAGAATGAAAAGTGTTCTGGGGCGAGATAATGATTTGGCGGTTATCCGTCATCGTTCACGTGGAAAACTCGATGCACGGCATAGGATTGAGCTGCTGATCGATGAAAAAACACCATTTTTGGAACTTTCGGTTTTAGCCGCTGTCGATCAATACGACAATCAGTTTCCATCGGCAGGGATTATTACCGGAATTGGAAAAATTCATGGCAAATTGTGTATGATCATTGCTAACGATGCGACTGTTAAGGGAGGCGCCTATATCAGCGAGACTGTAAAAAAACATTTGCGCGGTCAGGAAATTGCATTTCGGAATCACCTGCCATGCATCTACCTTGTTGATTCGGGTGGAATTTTTCTACCAGAACAATCACGGATCTTTCCCGACCGGGATGGATTTGGCAGAATTTTCTATAATCAGGCACAAATGTCAGCGGCGGGTATACCTCAATTAGCAATTGTTATGGGATCGTGCACTGCAGGTGGAGCTTATGTTCCGGCAATGAGCGACGAGGCAATCATTGTTAAAAATCAGGGGACCATTTTCATTGGTGGCCCCCCTTTAGTAAAAGCCGCAACCGGCGAAGAGGTAACTACTGAAGAACTTGGCGGCGCCTTCGTTCATACCACAATATCAGGGGTAGCTGATCATCTTGCAGATAATGAAATAGATGCTATAAGAATTTGCAGGAACATCTTTGAAACGATTCCATCGAATGAAAGAGAGGTTTTTGAGCCATTTAAGATTGAGGAGCCAGCTTTAAACCCTCAGGAGATCTATGCTTTTGCTCCCATTGATTTAAAAAAGCAGGTTCAAATTACTGAAATCATTGCCAGAATTGTTGACGGAAGCAAATTTGAAGAGTTCAAACAAAACTATGGTATGACACTGGTTACCGGATATGCAAGAATCCTGGGACTTCCGGTTGGCATTATTGCCAGCAACGGATTTCTTACCTCAGAGGCTTCTTTAAAAGGGGCACATTTTATCGAAATTTGTAATTCGAGAAAGATCCCCCTCCTCTTCCTTCAAAATATCTCCGGATTTATCGTCGGGAAAAAATATGAACATGAAGGAATTGCGCGAAATGGCGCCAAATTAATTCATGCTGTAGCAACAGCAGTTGTTCCTAAGATAACCGTCGTTATCGGGGGATCGTTCGGCGCCGGAAATTATGCGATGGCTGGTAGAGCATATAATCCCGATTTCCTGTTTATGTGGCCGAATGCAAAAATCGGGGTGATGGGTGGGCAGCAGGCACAGGATGTACTCAATACAATTAATGGAAAAAACAGCAAAGATCTTGTAGAGAAATTCGAAGAAGAGAGTTCTGCATATTACAGTACATCAAGACTCTGGGATGATGGAATAATTGATCCTGCTGATACCAGAATAGTTGTTGGATTGGCCCTTTCCATCGCATCAAATAAAAAGACAGCCTCACCCAAAAATGGAATCTTTAGAATGTAATCAACTGCAATTGCAAATATGGAAAAGTTTCAAACAATTAAACCGGAATTTAATGGCCCTGTTGTAACGCTATGGCTCTCACGCCCGGATGTTCATAATGCCTTAAATGATATTATGATACGCGAAATTTCATCATTCTTTACCTCTCTTGATGGAAATATTGAAATAAGATTCGTAATCATCAGGGGAGAAGGAAAATCGTTTTGTTCAGGGGCAGACCTTCAATGGATGAAAAGGGCTTTTACCCTTTCTAAAATGGAGAATTTGAAAGAGAGTAAAGAACTCTCCGCTATGTTTGGAATCATCTATAAAAGCAGCAAGATTGTGATCGCCGTTGCCCATGGAAATGTTTTCGGTGGAGGAAACGGATTAATTGCTGTTTCCGATCTCGCCTATGGCATCGATAATTCTGTTTTCTCGCTGAGCGAAACACGAATCGGAATGGCAGCAGCATCAATTACCCCCTATATGTTGCAAAAAGTAAAGGGGACCGACTTAAAAGAACTTATTTTTTCGGCGAAAAGCTTTAACAGCGATGAAGCGGTAAAATATGGATTAATTAATCGCTCCTTCCCTTCTCAAACAGATTTGGAAAATCATTTGAATAGTATCATTAGTCAAATGATTGCCAACGGTAAGCAGGCTTTGAGAGAATCGAAGCAATTAATAAACCGGTTAATGGAACATGCGAACGCCGCAGAGATGGAAAAAACCACGGCTTTACTGGCACAAATCAGGGTTTCGTCCGAAGCTCAGGAGGGCTTTTCAGCCTTTCTTGAGAAAAGAAAACCAAAATGGTAACCATCGGAGATAAATAGTTGTCTTAAAATCATAATAGATTACTAATCAATAGATTAATGGCAATATTCGATAAAATATTAATTGCGAACAGGGGTGAAATTGCCTTGCGAATAATACGTTCGGCGAAGCTTTTGGGAATCAGAACTGTCGCAATTTATACCGAGTCCGAAAAAGAGTCAGGTTATGTGAGATTGGCAGATGAATCGGTAAGTCTGGGTTCTGATGATCTGAATTCGACTTTCCTGAATATTGGCAAGATTATTTCAATAGCTGTTTCTACAGGATCAAAAGCGATTCATCCTGGATATGGCTTTCTTTCAGAACATCCAGAGTTTGCAAAATCATGCGAAGAGCATCATTTGATCTTTATTGGGCCCAATTCGGATGTTCTGCGGTTAATGGGGAATAAACCTGAAGCAAAATTACTGGCGGTAAGTCTGGGAATTCCGGTTATTGTCAGTCATAAAATTGATCTGACATCCCCCCTGATCTCAAGTCAGATTGAATTTCCGATACTAATAAAAGCCTCATACGGGGGTGGCGGCAAAGGAATGGAATTAGTGCATAATCCTAAAGACCTATTCCAGCAATTGGAGAAATCGTCGCGAATCGCATTAAATTACTTTGGAAACGGTGAAGTATTTGTTGAACAATACATTCAAAATGCACGTCATGTTGAAGTACAGATAATAGGTGATAACTTCAATAATATCATATATTTATATGAGCGTGAATGTTCCATTCAGCGTAATCATCAAAAAATAATTGAGGAGGCGCCTGCCATTTTTTTAACTCCGGAATTGCGACAAAATTTGCTTGATGCAGCATTACGAATAGGAAAAGCAGTTAATTACTCAGGAGCTGGGACTGTGGAATTTCTGATCGATGAATCGGGAAACTTTTTCTTTATGGAAATGAATCCCCGCATTCAGGTGGAACATGCCGTGACGGAACAGGTAACAGGTATTGACATTGTTGTTGAACAATTAAAGATCGCATCGGGATTTCCACTTTCCATCTCACAGGAGGAGGTGATTGTAAGAGGTCATGCGATTGAGTTGAGAGTTTATTCAGAAAACCCTGCGCTGAACTTCGTCCCATCCTCATTTCCGTTGCTTTCCGTAAACCTTCCCGAACATCCGGATGTAAGAATAGAAGCTGGTTATAATGAGGAACATCGGGTTAATAACCATTTTGATCCACTTTTATTAAAATTGATTGGACGGGGTAAAGATCGTTTGGATGCAATCAAACTGCTTCAGGTTTGTATCAAGGATTTAAACATTATAGGACCCGAAACGAATACTAAATATCTTGAGGCAATTTTGGGACATTCTGATTACCAAAAAAATCAGATTACGGTGGAGTTTTGCAGAAACAATCATAATAAACTAATATACAGCTACATAAATAAATCAGATTCAAGCCCGTTGAACTACCTGATCTCTTTTGCCCTCTATCTGGGCTATTTTGGAGATGACCAAATTGAAACAACCGATCCCTGGAAACACCTGGGATATTGGAGATTATCCAGTCAAACAATCAAACTGTCGGTTGATACAGAAATTTTTAATGTACAAACAGATCTCAGGAACAAATCAAATCCTGTTTATGTACTAAACGGAGAAACAACTGATTTCACGATACACCATGTCACGGCAAAAAGCATTGAGATATGTATCAGGAATATTTCCAAGAAAATATCATACATTCTGGATAATCGAAATAATATATCAGCAAGTCTGGAAAATATCCAGTACAAAATTGCAATTCCCTGGTTATTGAGAGGTTATCCCGAAACGACTGCTGATTCGGATTATAGTTCAGCTTTTGAAACCGGAGATATTTATTCACCACTTTACGGTACAATATTGAATATCAACATAAAAGAAAATCAAATAATTAAGAAGGGCGATCTCTTATTGGTAATTGAGGCGATGAAATCCGAAAACCGGATTCTTTCACCCCGCGATGCCAAGGTGAAAAAGATTGCTGTTACTGTTGGGGCTCAGGTGACAGACCAGATGCCACTTATATTTTTGGAGGACTAGATATGAATGAACTATTGGATAAAAAAAACATTGAATATCGTGAAAAAGTACGAGCATTTTCAGAGCTTACAATTAAGCCAATTGCCATAGAGCAGGATGAAAAAGAAGAATTCCCTGTTGGATTGGCAAAAAAGATGGGAGATGTAGGACTATTCGGTATCACCATTCCTGAGAAATATGGGGGACAAGGATTGGATTACCTCTCGTATATTATTGCTATTGAAGAAATTGCAAGAATTGATAGTTCTCCTGCTGCTACAGTTGCAGCTCACAATTCCCTTGGAATTTCACCAATATATGTATTTGGGACAGAGGACCAACGACTGAAATATCTTCCTGGGTTATGTACAGGTGAAAAATTGTGGGCTTTTGGCCTAACCGAAACGAATGCAGGTTCTGATGCGAAAGGGGTGGAAACTGAGGCAAAGCTGAAGGACGGAAAATGGAATATTAACGGGTCCAAAGTTTTTATAACAAACAGTTCATCCTCA
Source organism: Prolixibacteraceae bacterium (assembly GCA_963677935.2). Taxonomy (GTDB): domain Bacteria; phylum Bacteroidota; class Bacteroidia; order Bacteroidales; family Prolixibacteraceae; genus JAAFHB01. Next base: position 1,007,882 of record CAXXEH010000003.1, read on the forward strand.
ATTGCATCTGGCATTACACTTCAAGCAATTACCGGCATAAAAAACGGAGAGAAGGAGCTATCTGCCATACTTGTTGATCGGACGACCCCGGGTTACACGACAACACCAATAAAAGGAAAGCTCATGTGGCGTGCGGTAGATAATGGAAGGCTCCAATTTGAAAATTGCATCGTACCTGAATTAAATCTTCTTGGGAATCGTGGTGAAGGGATGAAAATTATGCTTTCAACACTCGACGCAGGAAGACTATCTATTGCAGCAATAGGGCTCGGACTTGCACAGGGTGCTTTTGAAATGGCCCTCGATTACTCAAAAAAACGGAGACAATTTGGGAAACCTTTGGCAGAATTTCAGGCTACATCATTCAAATTGGCTGAAATGGCTACGAAAATAGAGTTGGCCCGAAATACCCTTTATCATGCCTGCCGTTTAAAAGATGCTCAATTGCCATATGCCAAACAGGCAGCAATTTCGAAATTGTACTGTTCAGAGATTGCCCGCGAAGTAGCCGATGAGTCGCTGCAAATCCATGGCGCATACGGATTTTTGAGAGAGAACCATATTGAGCGGTTTTACCGCGACCAGCGGTTACTTCAAATCGGCGAAGGGACCTCTGAAATACTAAAGATGATCATTTCGCGCCATATTTTATAGTATTTATACCATTAAAAATGAAAATATCCTCCCAATTGGAACTCCTGGAAAAACAAATTGCTCCCTATTATCCTGATCGGAAATCGGATCATATCAATCTTGCCATACGATCCCAAACCTCTGTAAACGAATTGGATAACCGGTTTTATTATGAACCTATGATTGTAGGTTTTCCAAAGAATCAACCTGAACAAATACAATTTGCGGGTAAAAAACTCAAAGTTCCGATATGGGTTTCAAGCATGACTGGTGGCCATGCCCTGTCGGGTATCATCAATCGTAACCTGGCAGAGGCCTGTAATGAATTCGGCATGGGAATGGGATTAGGTTCCTGCAGAAAGCTGCTCAGCGAAGAGACCAGTTTCGAGGATTTTAATGTCCGTTCGATTATTGGTGATGACAGCCCACTCTTTGCAAATCTGGGAATTGCCCAGATCGAAGAGATGGTTGAAAGAAATCAAACAGATCTGTTGCGCCGCATGATTGACCGACTGAAGGCCGATGGTCTGATCATCCATGTTAATCCGCTTCAGGAGTGGGTTCAGCCTGAAGGTGATGTAATTCGCCACCCTCCCGTTGAAACGATTGAAAAACTCCTCGAACGTGTTGATTTTAAATTAATTGTTAAGGAGGTGGGGCAAGGCTTCGGACCGAAAAGTATCCGTCGGCTGATGCAGTTACCACTTGCTGCAATTGAATTTGGCGCTTTTGGTGGCACAAATTTTGTGAAAGTTGAAAACAGCCGGAGATTAACACACAAAAAGCAACATTATCAACCATTTGTCAATGTTGGTGTTACAGCTGAGGAAATGATTGATTTGATCAATGGCATGTTGATTTCAGGTGAAAAATTTTCCTGTAATCAACTGATCATATCAGGTGGAATCAACAATTATCTTGATGGTTATTATCTGACTCAAAAATCGATCCTACCCTCCATTTATGCGCAAGCTTCTGCATTTTTAAAATATAGCCGCGGCGATTATTCAGATTTACAGCAGTATGTGTCTGATCAGATCGATGGATATCAGATGGCCAGGAACTATCTTACTTTAAAAGTACCTAAAGTTATAAATCAAACTAAATAAAGATATGACTGCTTTTTCCGGTTTTTCGAAATTCAACAGAGAGCAAAGGCTGAACTATATTATTGAACATTCACAATTGTCAGAATCTGATGGTCAACGATTTAATGATTATAATGCTCCGTTAATGCATCAGCAGCAGATCTACAGCGATATGATCGAAAATTACATCGGGAATTTTCCATTTCCAATGGGTGTCGTAACAAATATGGTGATTAATGATGAACCATTTATTGTCCCGTTCGTCACAGAAGAGAGTTCGGTAATCGCGGCAGCGTCGAAAGCGGCAAAATACTGGGCCCAAAGAGGTGGATTCAGGGCCAGAGTTGAAAATATGACTAAAAAAGGCCAGGTTCATTTCACCTGGAACGGTAACCAACATCAAATTAAGATGTTATTCCCTGAAATCAGGAAAACACTATTCAGCGCCACCTCTGAGTTAACCAAAAAAATGAGAGAAAGGGGAGGTGGAATTACCGGCATCGAGCTCATTGATAAAACAATGGAACTTCAGGATTATTATCAGTTGGATGTATCATTCGAAACAGTTGATGCCATGGGGGCTAATTTCATCAATAGCTGTCTTGAAAAGATCGCCACCGTCTTACTTTATCTTCCTGAACTAAATACCGATCAAAGTGGTGTGGAGGTGATCATGTCCATACTTTCCAACTATTCACCTGCCTGCAAAGTGCTTTGCTGGGTCGAATGTCCTATAGAGATGTTGACCGGCTGGAATGAAAATCTTACAAGTCAGCACTTTGCGACAAAGTTTAAACATGCGGTTGATATTGCAAACATCGACGTCCCGAGGGCGGTTACTCATAATAAAGGCATTTTCAACGGAATTGATGCTGTACTTCTTGCTACGGGTAACGACTGGAGGGCAACTGCTGCTGCCGGTCATGCCTTCGCATCCCGGAATGAAACCTATAAAGGACTGACAAACATTACGTTGATAAATAATACTTTCAGATATGAGCTTGAATTACCTTTAGCTGTTGGAACGGTTGGTGGGATAACCCAAATTCATCCTGTAGTGAAAAATGCACTTGCTATTTTGAAATATCCTGATGCCCGCATGTTGATGATGATTGCCGCAGCTTCAGGGTTCGCCAATAATTTTGCAGCAATTGCCTCACTTATTTCAACAGGAATTCAGAAAGGGCATATGAAAATGCACCTGTCAAATATACTTAACCAACTAAATGTCAGTAAAACAGAAGGTGAAAGTGTGAACAACTATTTCACAGGCAAAACGGTCAGTTATTCGGCTGTTGAAGGTTTTGTTGGGAAAATCAGAAATAGAATATGAATCTAACAGGGGATAAATCGTTCGAATCCAGAGCCAAATTGATGATTTCCGGTGAATACCTTGTACTTAACGGGGCACTTTCCCTCGCTTTACCGCTGAAATTTGGCCAGAAACTTATGATACAAGAAGTTTCTGGAAATCCATCTGTGGTTTGGAAATCAATGATAAAGGATAATTCCTGGTTTTTTACTACGCTTCTCCTCCCCGACTTTAGAATTGTTGAAACAAACGGTCCTGATCTTTCGGAGACACTTTGCAAAATCCTCATTGAAGCTAAAAAGTTGAATCCCGGATTTTTGGCATTACCCTGCAAGTACGAGGCAATCTCAACGATGGATTTCAATCCCGATTGGGGTATTGGATCAAGCAGTTCGTTGATTTCGAATATTGGATGGTGGGCAGACTGCAATCCATTTGAACTTAACAAACTGATATTTAATGGATCAGGATATGACATTGCCTGTGCAAAATCTTTGGAACCTATCGTTTTTGAGACGAATTCAGGACAGTATTCTTATCGTAAGGCAAATTTTAATCCATCGTTTCGAACCTCTCTCTATTTCGTTTACCTGAACCGGAAACAAAACACAAGAGAGAGTGTACAAAAAACGGATCTTTCTGAGGTTACAGCGGCTACTATTGATTCAGTTTCAAAGTTGACCCTTGAAATGGAGAAAGCTGACTCTCTCGAAGTTTTTCAATTTCTCATGGATCAACATGAAAAAATAATTGGTGAAATCATTGGTAAAAAGCGTGTGAGCGATTTGTATTTTAATGATTTTAATGGTTCTGTTAAATCACTTGGAGCATGGGGTGGCGATTTTATACTGGCAGCCTCTGCGGACTCAGAAGAGTATGTGCGTAAATATTTCATAAATAAGAATTTAAGTACCATATTCCGTTATGATGAAATTGTATTGCACTAAGATTCCGCAATTTGGAAATGAGATATTTAATAACATTTTAAACAAAAAATCAAATAATGGATAGCGAAGATGCTGTAAAAATAGGTTGGAGAGCCCCTTCGAATATCGCGCTGGTTAAATATTGGGGCAAACGGTCATTTCAGCTTCCGGAAAATGGTTCATTGAGCATCACTTTAGATAAATCAGGAACAACGACCTTCCTATCCTTTAGGGAAAAGGAGATACCCAGCCAGGATATTATACTTAAGTACTACTTTCATGGAGAGCAACACCTAAAGTTTGAAAATAAAACAATACAGTATCTCCGGTATTTAATACCTGAAATGCCTTTTCTTTTGGATTATGAACTGATTATACAAAGTGAGAACAATTTTCCACATTCGACAGGTATCGCCTCTTCTGCTTCTTCGATGGCTGCTCTGGCGCTATGCCTGGTATCGATGGAGCAGGTTGTATCTAAAATAGAACTACGTAGGGAAGATTTTTTCCGCAGGGCATCCACCATTGCGCGGATGGGTTCTGGCAGCGCTTCCCGTTCGGTTTACGGCGGAGTTGTTTCATGGGGTAAAAGTGAATCAATCGATCAATCCTCCGACGAATACGCCACTCCATTCCCATTGCATTCGGGGAGCATGCTTAACCAAATTAGGGATATCATTTTGATTGTCAGCACTACAGAGAAGTCTGTCTCCAGTAGTTTGGGACATGCACTGATGAATGATCATCCTTACCGCGAAGGGAGAAAAGTGCAGGCGAACAAACATCTGATTGAAATATCGGATGCTATTCGCAACAATGAATATCTGATCCTATCAAAAATAGTTATAAATGAGGCTCTTTCACTTCATGCTTTATTAATGAGTTCTTCACCTGATGGTCTGTTACTAAAACCGAATACGCTACATATTATTGAGGAGATAAAACAGTTCAGGAAATCGACCGGATTTGATCTGTTTTTCACCATCGATGCAGGTCCCAACGTTCATTTGATTTATTTTGAGGATAAGCGTGAGGAAATAATTCAATTTGTACGGCAAACGCTCAGTAAATATTGCGAAGATGGACAATGGATTGATGATAAAATAGGTAGTGGTCCAGTGCAATTAAAAGTGGAAGATGAATTCTGATTTAGATTATCCTGCCAAAATATTACTCTTTGGGGAATATGGAATCATCCTGAATTCAAAGGCGTTAGCCATCCCCTTCATGCGGTTTTCAGGCCGGTTAAGATTTGTTGATCACTTCGCTGATCAAAATTCGGGTATTGCATTTGAATCGAATAAGGGATTAAAGGAACTGTTCAACTATTTAAGGAAAAATTCCATAACCTTCAATCCTATTCATCTTAAACGATTTGAAGAAGAGCTCCTTCGGGGATTATATTTCGATTCATCAATACCTTCCGGATTTGGTCTGGGTAGTTCCGGTGCACTTTCAGCAGCACTTTATGCAAGGTATTTTATTGATATACAAACCAATGATTATAATAAAATCAAAACTGATCTTGCCTTAATCGAATCATGGTTCCACGGATTTAGCTCAGGAATAGACCCTTTGACCTCATTATTGAAGAAACCGGTGCTTCTCGAAGATCAGAATAGAGAGATAAAGGAGATTGATCTTACCTCTTTTCGGAGTAGCTATACTCTATTTTTAATAAACACACATTCCAAAGGAAATACAGGAGAATTGGTCAATCTGTTTATGGATCACTATAAACACCAGACTTTCAAGGATAAGATTGATAATGAGTACCTACCGCTCATTAATCAAACAATTGGAGCAGTTATCACAGCCGATTTCCGTTCTTTAGACCAATTGATGGCGAGCTATTCAGAATTTCAGCTTGCATTTTTTGATCAGATGATACCCGCGCAAATGAGAGAATATTTTATACATGGAATCAAAAGTAATGACTATTGCTTAAAACTCTGTGGTTCAGGAGGTGGTGGCTATATATTGGGTATTGCGCGTAACAGGTTAAAGGCAGAGACCTATTTTAAATTAAACCATCTTGATTATACAGTTGTTTAGTAATACAGAACGGTAACTCGTTGCTTTTTTAATCATTTTTATCACTTTATTTTAATAATTTATGACAGCACTTACCCGAAGACTTCCCAATTGGATGAAAACTCCCCTCCCTTCGGGAAAAGAATACACTACCTTGAAAAATCTGGCCTCCAAACAGCTGCTAAATACAATTTGCGTAAGTGGTAACTGCCCAAATAAAGCAGAATGTTGGGGCGCATTAACTGCCAGCTTTATGATTTTAGGAGACAAATGTACCAGAAACTGCCGGTTTTGTGACGTAAAAAATATGATTCCGGATCCTGTTGATATGGATGAGCCGCTTCGACTTGCAGAAACGATTAAAGCTCTTAAAATCAGGCATTGCGTGATAACTTCGGTTACCCGCGACGATCTCGATGATGGGGGTTCAGCCTATTGGGCATTGACAATCAATACGATAAAGGAGGTAAATCCCGGTGTTACAATCGAAACTTTAATTCCCGATTTCTATGCCCGGACTGAACTGATCCAAAAAATAGTGGATGCCAAACCGGAGGTAATCTCACATAATATGGAGACTGTCCGAAGGCTTACTCCCAGGGTAAGAGATGTAGCGCGCTATGAAAGAAGTCTTAAAGTAATTCAAATTATTGCCCATTCAGGAATTGTTCCAAAATCGGGTATCATGGTTGGATTAGGGGAAACTGAAGAGGAGGTGTTCGAAACGATGGATGACCTGCTCATTGTGGGTTGCAAAGTCCTGACAATCGGCCAGTATCTTCAGCCATCGCCCCATCATTTAAAAATTGAAGCCTATATCAATCCTGCTATTTTTATCAAATATCGTGAAGCCGCACTTTCTAAAGGTTTCAGTATGGTTGAAAGCAGTCCGCTTGTTCGTTCCTCTTATCATGCTGAGAGGCATGTTCACGCTTAAATATTAGATGGGTTTATTTTCTGACCCATCACATAATTATTGGTAAAATAAAATAAAAACTATCCGCGAATGAAGAAAATAACATATAGTAAAATATTGGATATCAAGAATCTGACTGAATCTACTTATGTCCTGAGACTTGAGAAGAACAATTTTGAATTTAAGGCAGGTCAATATCTTGTGTTGAACGTCCCTGGTGAATATAAAGCACGGGAATATTCAATTTATAGTCCTGAAGATGCTCCTTATATTGACCTGCTAATTAAAGAGGTTGAAAACGGAGAAATATCGAAAGAGTTGAAGTATATGAAAATCGGGACAAAAGTAGAAATTACAGGACCATTCGGTTTTTTTGTTTTAAGGGATAATAAGCAGAACGATGCAAGTCATTTTACTTTTGTGGCAACAGGAACAGGTATTTCTCCTTTTCACAGTATTATTTTATCCAATCCGGACCTTGATTACAGGATGATTCATGGCGTGAAATATAGTCACGAGGGTTATAATTCAACCGATTATCCTAAAGATCGGTATACACTGTGTACTTCCCGCGATAAAGGTGGAAATTTTTTTGGGCGTGTTACACAATTTCTTAAAGTAAACGGCATCAGAATAGATTCGGTCTATTATATCTGCGGAAACTCTGGAATGGTAAATGAAGTGACAGAATACCTCGAACAAAATGGGATCACTCCCGAAAACATCCGTACAGAGGTGTTCTTTTAATTGAAGGTAAATTGAACCACATGTTTTCGAAATATGATCCTAAAGAGTGTGAACGATGCAATAAAGTACACCTATGCACCGGAACTGTCCATTGTCCATGTTTTGAGATGGAGGTCCCTGAAAATATCATCGAATTTATCGCATCCCATTTCGATGAATGCCTATGTCCGGCTTGTATGAAGGAGTTGATTCATAAATAATCTAATTCACCGATCTTTTTGATCAGCGAATTTTTCCGGTCTCAAGATCTTTTGCAATATTTTTAATAAATTTTCCAAAATCCTCCTGAGTGACTCTTCGGCCACTCTTAGTGGCCAATATCTGTTTTAGAGGAAATTTATAATTCAATTTAAAGTCAAGCTCATAAAAGTTGTTGAGAAGCCGACCATCTGAAGTCTTTTCGGGTACATGCAAATCATACGAAGGCACGTTGTTGGGTGACCATCCGGGAACGCGCCATGGTTCCAAACAGGAATAAACTCCAAGTTGACGCTCAATCATAATTTTACGACTGGGTAAATGTTTACTTCGGGTCCACCAGATTTCCCTGACAGCTTCCATGGCCATATAGGTCTCATTTTCAGTTGAAACAGCTCCAATTTTATCCATTAGCTGACTGATTAGCTGGGTCATTGCTGCTTCATAGGGGAGATTGTTTTTAACCGCTTCCATACCAATTGTAACTCCTAAAAGATTTGAATAGGGATCCTCAATTGAAAAACTGGAATACCGTTCAGGTACAAATGGAACCACCGAACATCCATACCATGAGGCAATCTCATGCCAGACTGAAAGATCATAAGCGATACGGCCGGCAAGTTTAATTTCATCATCCTCACTCAGATCGGAAGGAATCTTCAGGTTTAAAAATTTCGACCCACCTTCGCGGCCAAGATGAATTGTTAGACTCCCGCTCTGTTTAGCCAATAAAATACGTGAATGCAAATAAGCTGTCCAATCTGCCTGATCGCGCAAGTGACCCATATCCACAAATCCCCCTCGTCGTGTATAGATGATACCATTCCCTTCATGAGCATTTCCAAGATAGCTGTGTGGCCCAAGCTGATCAACGCTGGATAGCGCCGAATATTTCCATAATGGGAACATCACCATCCGTAAATCAGTACCAAAAGCACAACAAACACGAATCACACGATGGGGAGGAGATGAAAGCAATCGGGATGAAAGATCAGGCGGTTTAGACCAAACATTTGAATTACATATAATTATAGTTAAAGTAAGAAGGGATATTGCGCGTCTCATCGGTTTAAATTAATTGCGTGAATATACGACAAATTGGAAAATGAGAGAAGGATTGTATGGAAATATAGTTTCTAATGATTTGAAAAAAAAAAGCTGTTGCAAAAAATAGTTCCTGCAACAGCTCTTAAAAATTGTCAATTGTTTTATTCAGGCCTCTCCATTTAAGGTTTTTTGATGGGGCATCAGTTGTAGATATTGGGAATGAACTGCTCCTGTATGGAAACGGCAAAAGTCTGAGCAATCTCCTTACGTTCGAAACCCAGTTTCATTCCAAAATCGAAGATAAAATTAAGCTCACTGTCGGCGATTGTGCTATCGGCAATAATGATGTTAATCATATATTCCAGCATCATATTTTTCTCACCCGGATTAATCTGAAGTAACGCTTTTACGGAATCTTCAAAAAATACTTCGATTTTATTTTCATCAATCATTTGATTCAATGTCAGTTTAGGGAAAACAGTAAAAGCTGAAAGCTCCTCAATGATTCGTTTATATTCATCTGGTTCAATGGCTTTATCGATTCCGGCAACTATTAATCCTGCCGAAGCGATAAAACAAGTACGATGGTAATTCACAGGGGAATTGCTGATCACCATCAGGCTTTGAATCAGCTCCGATATTTGGTCATCCAATACCTTATCGTTTATAATTTCAATACCGGAAAGGAGATTTCGGTACAAATCAGAAGATTCAAACAGTTCAATTGCTTTGATTCTTATGGGATTGATTGGATGAGATAAAAGATTTCCGGAACCTGTCTCTTTAAAGTATTTCAAAATCTCCTCATTTTCGATGCTAAAAGCCCTTGGATCAATATTAAGCCGCTCGACACTTAGCCCTGACGCCATTTTAAAAAAACAGGAGAGCACTTTATCCAACTTACCACAGGCAATAAATCCAAACCTGTCAGCGGTCAATTCAGATAATTTATCCCAGACCGCGATTTTGTGCTGCATCATTAATGGAGTTTCTGTTTGATCCGCAAAAACAAAATCCAGCAGCTGAGCAATATTGGCATTGTTGCTGATCAGGTGGCCAATTTCATGTCCTACAATAAATTTCAGTTCCTCGTCATCAACCTTATCAATAAGGCCAGAATTGATATTAATAATGTGACTTTCATCCGGTTCGAGTCGTGAGACTGCAAATGCATTTAACTCGGGGTTATTCGTAATGTAAAATTCAATAGGTTCAAAAAACTCCAGCCGTTTCATTACATCGACAAAACTTTCATAAAGACGTGGAGCAAGTTTTTCGTTCACCTTGAAACTATGCCCCTGAAGAATGTTCTTAAAATAATTCTCGGTTTTTTCAACTTTAGCCTCGCGCAGGATCGTTTCGAGAACTTTCCCCTGAATTTGCTGATATAACTCCTGCCCGATCTGAATTTCCAAAGGGATACGAATGGCTGTGTGATTCATTTTGATTAATTTTTCATTAAAATTAATCAAAAGAATGGAATTAAAAGTGATTCAGGATGTAATTACTCCACCACCTTAAAATAACGGGTAGAACTATTCCCCTGCTCATCAACAATCAACAATTTATGATTTCCGGTAGATGGAGAGGAGGCCATCTGATGAATATCCCTGGTGGAACCAAGATAGGTATCATCGAGATGCCAAAATATTGTTGCTCCCGCTTTTCGGTGAGCTGCCTGAAAAATCACCTCTCCCCGATGACCTTCATTGCTTTTGGGAAGATATACCATCAGGCGGTCGTCGGGATAAATAAGCTCAACCATCTGAATCTCTCCCCTTTGATTGCTTCCGGGTAGCCATGATGGCAATGTCCGGTAACCGGGATGGTACTTCCGGTAGTAGTATTCCATAGCTGGAGGAAGTATAAACCAGTTTTCATTCACAATCTTATCCTGAGGGTAGCACTCTGAATTTACGAGAAATTGCCGGTTGGCATCGAGGTGAATTTTAGTATGATAGGGACATGGCACACTCGTCAGACAAGTGGCAGGAACCATCAGGGTATCTGTTTCATTACAGTTAACCGAAGCTCTGTAACCACTTTCACGACAAACAGCTACGGGTAACATACCGGAAAGGGGCTTTTCAAACCAATGAGATGAGCCGACTAAGGAACTAAGTTCAAAAAGGATGGGTGCAGCTGCTGTTCCTCCTGTCAGTCCCGGACGCCCTTCACCATTGGCATTTCCAACCCATACTCCTATCACATATTCGGGGTTTAACCCTATGGCCCACCCATCCCGAAATCCGAAACTCGTACCTGTTTTCCAGGCCAGTCGTCCGGAGGAGGAGAGCTGCTGCCAGCCGGCCTCCTCTTCCGGACGGTTTAATTCGGTTAACACCTTAAATGTCTGCCAGATCGATGCTGCGTGAAAAATAAATTTTCCATCGGGCACATCTTTTCCAGCAGGCGAAGGGAGTAGATCAACCCGATGATAGTCACCCGAATGATAAAGCCCTTTTTCATTATACCTGTTTAATACCCTTGCCATCGAACCATAAGCGGATACAAGTTCTTTTAGCGTCGCCTCCCCTCCCCCAAGAATCAACGATAATCCGTAATATCCGGCATCCTGATTAAAAGTAGTCAGGCCGATCCTTTTTAGAATATCCAGAAAGCGAAGAGGGGTATAATTTTTAAGCATAAAGACTGCCGGGACATTCAGGGAACGAATCAGAGCGGTGGATGCCGGGACTGCTCCTCTAAACTGAAGATCAAAGTTTTGAGGAGCATAACCCGAGAAGTAGAGAGGAAGGTCGGGCATCAGTGCGTCAGGCATCATCTTACCGCCATCGACCATCGAAGCATACAAAAACGGCTTCAGAATGCTCCCTGTGCTCCGGCGGGCTTCATTCATATCAACTGCTCCTCCATGGAGATCACTCCAGTCGGCATTGCCAATATAAGCCAGTATTTTACCCGATTTTACCTCAGCAACTATGCAAGCAGCATTGTAAATCTGGTTGCCCGTTAATCGTGGCATCTGCTGGCTTATAATCCGCTGTGCTGCAATTTGTAAACCACTGTTGATTGTAGTTTTAACGATTGCCTTTTGAGCTGATGAGGAAAATTTATTTAAAAGATGATGCGCCAGATCAGGTAATTGTTCGGGCTTTCCGGGCAACGGTTCTGAGATGGCCAGTTCGTAGGTTAATGAATCTAGGGTATGATTTTTCAATAAATTTCTTAATAATTTATCCCTTTTGCGTTTGAGCTGATCGCCGTTTTTACCTGGAAATAGCTGCGAAGGGGCATTCGGTAAAACTGCCAGTCCCGCCGATTCTCCCCAGGAAAGCCCCTTGGCAGAACATCCAAAATAACGCCAGGCTGCAGCCTCCAACCCCACAACATTCCCTCCAAAAGGAGCGTGAGCCGCATAAAGAGAGAGAATTTCATCCTTTGATCTGGAAGATTCCAGGCGAAGAGTGAGGATTACTTCGACTAGTTTTTCCCAAACAGAGCGTTTTACCCCATTGCGTGAAAGCCTTACAACCTGCATCGATAGGGTACTTGCGCCACTAACAATTTTATGTGCACGAAAATTCTGACCGATAGCCCGTACGACTGAAAAGGGATCAATACCAGGATGATAACAAAATTTCCGGTCCTCAAAATGGATAATGCATTGCCTGAATTTATCAGGAACAGTATCCTGCAGGGGAAACCTCCATTGACCGTCATCGGCAATTTTAGCTCCCAGCAGAGATCCGTCGCTGGCTTCTACAACAACACAATATGGCGCATCAAAATGAGCAACCGGAATCAAAAAAAACAGAAAAGAAATCACAATTGCACTGGTAATCAGTTGGTGTTTTTTTACAATTCGAATCAGATTCTTTTCTGCTATTTGTTTCATTTACGGTTATTTAATCACATTACCCACTGACTGTGATCTTTGGCAATTAATACAAAATGTTATAATTGTTTAGTCAAATTACTTAGCGATCACCACCTTCATTCCGGAATTATTGGCAGTTACGCTATTGTTGTACATCGCCTCACATTGAACAGGTGGTAGAAAGTAAGATCCTGAATAGGTGGCATTCAGCTTAACCTTGAACTCCTTTTGTTCATTCATCTTCAGTCCAAAATAGGTTAGGACGCGATCATCACGAATATCACGATAATCAAACTGCGACCCGGTTTCGCCACCAAATAGCCGTTCATTGATAATTTCCCATCCGGAAGGAAATACCTGTGTCAGTGCCAGATTTTCAATCTCAACAAAACCGGTATTCTTAACCCTTACTATTGCATTAAAATCTGTCCCTTTGGGAATATTTGCAACATCAACCAACTTTCCGTCGGAACCAATATAAGCCACATCCAATTTTAATCCATTTTGCTTTGCCGGAATATCAACGTTTAGAGGAATGCCTTTCTGAATGATTGTGACATACAGATCTGCAGATGACATATTCCCAATTTTTACAGAAATTTTACCCTCAAATTCAGGAACTGTTTTGGAATAGGCCACTTTTTCCAATGAAATCTCTTCCGTCTTTCCGTTGAGTGTCAGTTTGAATTTATTTTTGTCGCCTGAATGACTCTCCTTACCTACGAATCGCGACATCGCCACAAGACAACCTGCGGTCGTTTGTGTGCTCATCCACTGATCGCTGCAAAGAGCCGAGGAGATGGATTTAGCCACACCAAAAGCCTCCGTTTTTCGCTTCATTAACGTCAAAGTTTCAAGCAACAGGGAACGGTCACGCAATGAAGATCCAAAAGTAACTCCCGGGTTTTGATAATCTTGTGGTTCAAGCTTTGTCATATCCACCATCTGTTCAGCAACCTCAGGCCGTGAGGCCATTACATAAGCGGCAGCAAGTTCCCATCTGGCTTCAATGGGCAGATTTGGTGTTTCGCGAAGCCTGTTCATTGCGCCAATTGCCGGGGCATTCGCCAATGCAAGTGTATAAAGTCGGTAAGCCTGATCAAGAACCATTCCACGATCACTTAACTCTTTACGCCAATAATTGGCAGCTTTTTTCTGAAAATTCAGCCATCGCTTTTTCACTTCAACCGGAATGACAAAACCAATATTTTCGGCTTCAATCATAAAATTTCCTGCCCAGGAGGTGCCCCATAATGAGGGGTATTTATTCCCAGGCCAGTAGCTAAAACTACCATCTGCCAATTGGAATTTGCGAAGCTGGTCAATTCCAGATCTGATATTCATCTCTATTTCACCCTTACTTTTAGGATCAAGGGTAGCAAATTGATTAATCATCAATTGTGAAAACGCAGCTGAAACGGTTTGTTCGATACATCCATGCGGATAGTTGATCAGGTAATCGAGCCTTTTTCCCAGGTTCATGGGTAGTGAACCTGATATTTCAATCACCGTTGAACCTGTTCCGGGAGCTCCGGGTGCTTTTAATGAAAATTCCCTGGTTTGTGATCCATTAACGACCTCTGTCTGACTGGAGACAATCATTGGATTTGGGTTACGAATATCAACTTCAACATTGTAAACAGCCTTCTCTTTTCCCGAGCGGGCAGCAACAACAATCGTCCCTTTTCCTGTTTTCAGACCTGTTTTTAAGCTAAACCGAATATCCTTTTCACCAGGTTCAGCAAACGCGACCTTTACTTGATCGTTTCCGTTTACCGAAAACAATGCATTTGGAGTGATAGTAATCTCTGCCTCTTTTACGGAAGCATCCTGTGTAAATACAGATACCGGCAATTCAATTGTTTCATTTATTCCCACAACCCGCGGAACTGTGGCCAGAACCATTAGCGGATCCCGAACCGGAACCGCCTTTTCGGTCGCCCCAAATGCGTTATCCGAAGCCCCAACAACCATAAATCGCACTGATCCAGTATATTGAGGCAAAGTAACAGCATGTTTTTGCTTTGCATTCCGACCAAGTGTAAATGGCCCTAGAAAACGGACAACAGGTTTAAAACGCTGGGCTTTCTGTTTCGACGGATCGGGCAATTGATCACTCCCCCCGACTGCAAAAAGTTTTTCCAATTTTCCTCCATAAGCACCTAAAACATAATCATATAAATCCCAGGTTTTTACCCCAAGAGCTTCCCTTGCAAAAAATGTACTCCATGGATCAGGAGTTTTATATCCAGTCAGATCGAGTAATCCCTCATCTACAATTGCCAGCGTATAGTTCATCGCTTTCCCATTAGCCTCACTTACTTCAACTGTAAATTGTTGTTGAGACCGAAGTTCGTTCGGAATTTTCAGAACTGGTAAAATATGGGTGTCGGGATTCTCAACGTTTATCGAAATGACACCATAAAGTCGGATAGGACGATCATTGACTGTCTGTCCATGAGGCTGCAAGTAGGTGATCGAAAGATAAATATTTGGCGCCATTTCAGGTTTGGCCTTAAAACTCACCTTTGTTTGACCCATTTTAGTATCAATCCAGAATTTATCCAGTATGGATGAACCATTTTCAACCGAGACCAGTGCCTTACCATCTTGTGAACTTGGAAAACTCACAGTGA
Source organism: Prolixibacteraceae bacterium (assembly GCA_963677935.2). GTDB lineage: Bacteria > Bacteroidota > Bacteroidia > Bacteroidales > Prolixibacteraceae > JAAFHB01. The sequence continues at coordinate 1,023,260 of CAXXEH010000003.1, forward strand.
TCTCCTCTCCCACCTTGTATTTCTCCTTATCAGCCGAAAAACTCAGCATTGTGGCGCCACCTTTATCATTTGCGGCACTGCCGTAAGGCCAATCGAGATAAACAGTTCGCGAAACACTATGACCATCAGGAAGTTTTGCGATAAACAAATATCTACCCCACTCCTCGTTAGGAATATTGAATTTAAAATTCACCTTTCCGGAAGAGGTCGAAAGCCTCCGAATAAGAATTGGTTTATATTGTTCCTGAGTCACATAATTGGCAAGATAATCTTCCGAAGCATCCCACCACCAGCGCCAATCAATTTTATAAACTGTCAGATCAACAGATGATTCGGTGAGATCGCCATCAGGATCAACTACAACCAGATCCATTTCATTCACCTTTCCTGAAGAGAGCATTGAGCGGGTTGGATCTTCGTCAGGAAATCTGATTCCTACGTATTTAGAAAATGGAGAAACCACTTTACTGAACTGTGAGATACTAAAATCGCCTCCTGGTTCAAATATACGTGGAGTAAAGACTGCCTCAAGTTTTCCGGGCGCATTGGAAAGTGAACCAAAATTAATCGGAAAACTGACATCTCCGTTCTCATTCAGTTTGCCATCGAAAATGGTTTGTTCTGCCGATTCGAACTTGACTACCTGACTATCAAAAGAATAATTTGTATATTTTGGGAAAGCGGTTTTTCCCTTTCTAAGGACCATATCGACTTTTGCCTTCATTGATGATGCCGGCGTCCCGTGCAGCCATTTGCCATTTAATGAAGCAATCAGATTCCTGTTACCTGCCTGAAGCTGGGCCGTAGAGGTGTTGAATTGCAGTTTTAACCTGTTAGGTTTCACTGTCTCAATTCTGATTCGTTTGGTAAACTCTGCACCCCCAACCTTTGCCACAAGTCGCCAGTTTCCTGTAGGGGCATCTGTTTTTGTAGCCGTTCTCAGGGTGGTAATATTTCCGCTGAGCGGCAAAACAATCTTTTGTTCAAGTTGCTCAGCAGGTGTATACAACTCGAAAATTACGGGGTGATCAGGCGCCAATTTATTGATTTTATCCTCAATAATTAATGATACAAACAATGAATCACCCGGGCGCCATACCCCCCGCTCGCCATATAAAAATCCTTTCAATCCCTTTTGAAGCTCATTCCCGCCAACATCAAAACGGCTTAATTGCAATGAGACTTCATCACTGATTTTCAGATAACCGATATCACTCCCGTTCTTTGCAACAATCAAAAATGGGGTTCTGTCAACCTGAAGTGTGATCATACCTTCGGCTCCTGTTAATCCGTTAGAAATCAACTGTGATTGAAAATCAAAAACAGAAATTTCGGTACCCGGCTGTGGCTGTGCAGTTAAAAGATTTGTGGCAACCACCAGCAATTGGTTATCCATTCCTTTTTTGGCCAGCAATCCTAAATTCGAGGCAATTACATTTTTTGTAGTATTCCTGTTCTCGGTAAAATACGAGAGATAGCATGGATTATTTCTGTTCTTCCAGTCGTATTGGTCACCTTCATATTCATCCCAGTTTTCTTCCTCGTTAACATAGGAACCTGAAAGCCATTCCTCATCATCTTTGACTTTATCATTCCGCTTAATGCTTTTAATCTGAGCATCATCGCTGCATGGATAAAGTGAATATTCGGGGCGCATAGAAAGCTGAACCTGATAGATAGCACCTGGCTCTATTTTAATTAAATCATTTATTTTAAGACTGTAAGCACTCCACTTATTCAGAATAACGGCATGTATTCCAGTCAAAGGGAGTACTCCGCGATAAACAGGACGGCCAACATTTTTGAGTGAATTGTACTCATCCAGATTGTTGGATTGAAAAAACTGGTGATAATTACCTGAAAAAATCTTAACAATACGAATATCGACGGTCGTGAGGTTTACGGTTTCAAAAGGGATTACCAATCCATCTGTCGCTGGAACAATGTTTCCTTTACCAATAAAACGGATTGCAGGTTTTTCCGATTCAAGTGATATGGAAATATGGGTATCCTGCCCCAGTCTAGTCCCATAAAAATTCTTTAAAGCTCCAAAAACTTCGAGTTCGTGTTTGCCAATAACCTCCTGTCGTGGAATTAGTTTAACCTTATTATCCTCTACCGACACATCAAATTCGATACCATGCATCATAAACAAGCCTTCTGTCTCCTGATCAGGATCAAGCGGGTCAGAAAAAGTAAGTTCAATAAAAGGGGTTGATCCTGAGACTACTTTTCGGTCCAACAAACTAAAATCACCTGAAGCAGGAATGACAACTTCCTGATCACCTTTCCGGTCTGCTGAAATTGGATTGCCGTTCCACTGTATCCTTACCTTTCCGGGATTATCATTTCTCTTTAAATCTGTAATCACAAATTGATGAACCATCCGACTCCCCGGATGATCCCATCGAATTGGCAATTTTAATCCATTCTGTTCTCCCTGAAGTATCTTTTCAACCTTCTCTGCAGCAAATAGATCGCTTGTATTTAAGGTACCTGATATTTCAGTTTTCAGCTCACCGTTTATCCGGTAACTTCTTATTCCATCAATGCCAATTGTAAAATCAGCCTCCAAAGTTCTGATCTGAAATTTAAACTGAGTCATTGCCTCAGGTACAGCCTTTATCTTTCCTAAATTAAAGGTGACCTGATAAATCTGTCCGGATCGAAATGGTTTGTCAGGATGAAAGACAAGAATATGCCCTTCCGATAAAGTTATCTTACCCCCAACCTGCGGATCGAATTGGACTAAATCAGACGGGATTTGTTCCTGATTCACCTGACCAGATACCGAATTCAAATTGATTCGAATATCCTCACTGATGCCAATCACCCCTGAGGTGTAAGCGGTGATGTATTCGGAAAAGGCAATAGCATTTGAAACTGTTTTCTTATTGCCCATATGACAGGAAATCAGGAAAAAAAAGAGGAAAAAAATGGTACTGAAATAAATAGCGCGTTTCATAGGGATGAGGTTGGATGCGTGAATATTAAAAGCGGCAAAAAATCGTAAAGCTTTAGTCAAAAATACCAATTCAATTATTATCACCAAAGTAATAAATGAAGATATTAATCAATATTTAATCAGTCATCCAATTTTCAATTTTTAATTCCTCTGGTTTTATTTTATGCACCGAGGTGATGACAACTTCTTTCGTTAAACCAGGCAGCAAATCAAATGAATTGTCATCAAACCAGACGGATGGTGTTTGTTTATCCGACAACTTTGCTTCTGCATTTTTCCATACCAGATGTACCAAACGGGCATATTTGTCGGTCGAAATTTTGACTTTCGTTTCCCATTTATCACTCAATTGTCTCTGACCCGACATCGTCATTACCAGTTTAGGTGTTTCCCATGTTATGTTTTTCCAGCCATCGGCAAAGTAACTCACAACATCCTGTTGAACGCCATTGATGACAACGCTTAAGAAATAAAAAGAATTTTCTGTTGAGACAGTCTTGTTTGATTTGCGACGGAAAAACTCATGTGTACAATTTTTATCCTGATTAAAACCAACAGATTCTTTCCAGATTACTTTTCCAGACAGATTTTGTTGGCCATAAACCGCTTTTACCACAATCTTATTTGGCGTTTCGTTAGCCACTGCAAAACGGATCACACTGTCTCTTTCAAATATAATGGGTAAGAGCGGCTTACAGGCTCTTTTGGCTGAATAAAAGGCCGGCTTTGGCTGGTAATAGTAATCAATGATTGACCAGTTTGAAGTGGGCCAGCAATCATTGTACATCCAACTCATCGTCCCACCATTATTTGGCCTGTCGTAACGGGCACTTTCATACTCAGCGCGGGTCTGTTCAAGATGCGTCGCCTGACCATATTTCACATATTCGTGAAGTGAATTAATTTTTCCAAAAATATCACCTGCAATAAACATCGTTTGTTCGAAGTGTGGTAGATTGGCATGTCCTCGTTGTATGTGATAAATCCAGGCATCGTTCGGTGGCCAAATATTCTGAGGTTTGAAAAATGATTTTATGGTGTTTTCGTTTGACGGGCCCTGGATGCAAAATTCGGAATCAAAAGAGCAAGGGGTATTAAAATGTTTACGCCACTGGGCAGGATTCTTTCCACAATTAAAAAGTGCAAATTTCCAGCTACTGATGTGTGAATTCCCCGAATTGGGTAAATTGCCAAAATCTTCGCGCGACATTGGGCTTGATTCGATGTACGGGACATCCAGTGCATAACGCCCCACCAGGCCACGTAAAATCATCGAATATAAAACTTCATCACCCTTCAATCGATCCACTTTCCATTTTCCCGATTCTTTAGTCTCTTGAATATCTGATTGTTTATCGGCTACGACATCTTTTGGATGGATCCATGAATAGACATCCTCATTGGTTCCACACCACAAAACAATGGATGGATGATTTTTTAACCGGTCAATTTGATATTTAGCTTCAGGTATAATTTCATCCATCAGTTTAACGGTAGGATAACCTGCACTGGCAAACATAAAATCCTGCCAAACCATTAAACCCAACTCATCACATATCTCATAAAACTGATCTTTTTCGTAAATCCCTCCACCCCAAATACGGATCATATTGAAATTTGCCTCTTTGGCTTTTTCAAGATAAAACCGATACTTTTCGGGACGAATACTTCCCGGCCAGATCTCCATTGGAATCCAGTTCGAACCTTTGCAAAAGATCTGTTCATGATTAACCAGTAGTTCAAAAGCATATCCAAGACCAGCCTCCTTTGAAAACGGTTTTTCGTGAATTGTTGCTTCACGGATACCGAATTTTCCTTTACGCACATCGGTAACTACCCCACCCACAATCAGTTTTGCTTCATAATCGTAAAGAGGCTGTTTCCCATAACCATTGGGCCACCACAACTGTGGATTAGGAATCGCATAGTACTGATACGATTTATAAGTTGCATTTGTTTTCTTATCTATCTTATCATTGATATTTAAGCCATGACCCTGAATATTTACCTGGATTTCGTATCCTGCTTCCTTTGCCAGCTTACTTACTTCGAAGTTTAAATCGACCCTTCCTTCGATAAAAGGATGTACTCCAAAATCTGTAAATTGATATTCTCCTCCGGTCTCAATATATACATCTCCGGCAAAGCCTATTCCTGGTAGAGGAAGAGCCCAGTCCCAGCCAAAATTGAATTGTGGTTTTCGTAAAAAAGCCCTTCGTTCGTTCCAGCCGCGCAATTCATCCAGCCGCTTTCCACCCATTAATTCGTTTACAGATAAGAACCTAACAAATAGTTCATTCCCTTTATCTTTTAGTATTTTATTGACATTAAACCGGTGCGGGTAAAAAGCATTTTTAATATCCCCAAGTTTAACGCCGTTGAGCCATACTTCTGAAGAACCATCAACAAAATCGAAAATCAGATCTGTATTTCTTGTTGTTACAATGTTGGCGTCAAATTCGAGTCGGAACCACCACTCTTTTTCGGTCAGCCAATAAGCCTGACGGGCCAAAGTATCAAATAACAAATCGGGTAATATCCCCTGTTTCATTAATTCAACATTTACATCACCAGGCGCCTTAAACTTTAACCATCCATCATCGGGATAATCAGGTATCTTTATTGCTTCCCCTTTCTGAGGATCGACACCTTTAAATTGCCAGATATAAGCTGGTTGATTAGCATTTAGAATTAGTTTCTGCGATTTCCATCCTTCTCCCGCAAAGAGGTAAAAATGTGCGAACACCAAAATACCGGACAAAACAAGGTCTCTTACTTTCATTTCTAAGTTGTAAAGATTATTTGACATAAGAAGCATCAAATGTATTAAATCACCGAATATCTACAACGAATTTATTTTAGATAATTCGTTTGAATTAATTTAAAAGGACTTGCACCCGCTTGAAAATACACTGGCAGAGAGCTTCAAAGCGAACTACGAGACAGACATATTCAGAATGCCATAAATTTGCCAGTCAAATGGACCAACAATTTTAACTTGATAGAAATTATCAATTTCTGTTTCCAAATGGCACTGAGTATAAACCAGGCAATACCGGAAGTTTGTTTTAGTTGATAACCAGGGTATTACCTGGTTTTAACAAGGGAGGAGTGTCATGAGATCCGTGATGGTCCCGGAACATCAAACCACTTAGTGGTCAGTTCTGTATACTGATAATTTTGAATGTAATTCATCGCCTCAGCTGAGTCGGAAGCAATAAAATAGGTCGATTTATAATCTTCCTTGGAAAAAGATTCCAGATAAGCCCGATCGAACTGAGCAAAAAGGGAATCGAAGAATCCATCCGTATTGATGAATACAATCGCTTTTTTATGATACTGTAACTGTTTGAGTGTAACGACTTCAAGGATCTCTTCCAGTGTTCCGAAACCGCCGGGAAGGGCAATAAAGGCATCAGAACGTTTACGCATCAGGTATTTCCGGTCACGCATATTGGCCGTAATAATCTGTTCGTGATCCAGTGGCGAGGAGAGTCGTTTGTTATGTATTGATTCCGGAATTATTCCCAGTGAGATAGCCCCTGCCTTCCGTGCTGCCTCCGCCACAGTGTGCATTAAGCCAACCGTAGCTCCACCATAAACAATCATGTGATGATTTTCACCTATGAGTGTGCCTAGTTTTACCGCCTCGTCAAAATAGTGTTCGGGGATGGCATTGCTGGAGGAGCAGAAGACACAGATGTTCATAAGCTGCTAATTAGACAATTCGGTATTTATTTTGTAAAGTGACCGTGTGACTCTTCAGGATATGAAGAGTCACACGGTCACTGATTTAAAATTATTTAAATATCAATATTAGCATAGGTTGCATTGTCTTCGATAAACTTCCGGCGGGGTGGAACATCGTCTCCCATCAACATCGAGAAGACGTGATCGGTCTCAGCCGGATTTTCGATCGTTACCTGACGCAATGTTCTTGTATCAGGATTCATGGTGGTATCCCAAAGTTGTTCGGCGTTCATCTCTCCAAGACCTTTGTAACGTTGAACATGCAGCGCTTTCTCGTTGCCACCTGCCCACTCTTCAATCAACCTTACCCTTTGTGCTTCTGTCCAGCAATACTGTTCCTGCTTACCCTTTTTAACCAGGTACAACGGAGGTGTTGCAATATAAAGATAACCATTTACGATAAGATCATACATATATCTGAAAAAGAAGGTCATAATGAGTGTTGCGATATGTGAACCATCGACGTCCGCATCGGTCATGATCACGATCTTGTGGTAGCGGAGCTTTGAGAAATTCAACGCCTTCTGATCTTCGTCAGTTCCAATCGATACCCCAAGTGCAGTATAAATATTCCGGATCTCCTCACTGTCGAATACCCTGTGTGTCATTGCTTTCTCAACATTCAGGATCTTACCCCTGAGTGGAAGAATGGCCTGAAATTTACGGTCCCGCCCTTGTTTGGCTGTACCACCAGCCGAGTCACCCTCTACAAAGAACACTTCGCATAAAGCCGGGTCCTTTTCGGAACAGTCGGCTAGTTTACCGGGTAATCCACCGCCGGTAAGGACGTTTTTGCGCTGTACCAGCTCACGGGCTTTACGGGCGGCGTGACGAGCAGTTGCAGCCAGTATCACCTTATTTACTATTATTTTAGCCTCGCGGGGATGCTCTTCGAGGTAGTTGGAGAGCATTTCACTTACGGCCTGATCGACCGAGGCACTGATTTCGGAGTTACCCAGCTTAGTTTTGGTCTGACCTTCGAACTGAGGCTCCTGAACTTTTACCGATAAAACGGCAGTCAATCCTTCACGAAAGTCATCACCACTGATTTCGAATTTCAACTTCGACAACATTCCGCTGGTATCGGCATAGTTTTTCAATGTCCGGGTTAATCCCCTGCGGAAACCGGTCATGTGCGTCCCCCCCTCAATGGTATTGATATTATTGACGTAGGAGTGAATATTCTCGGTAAAGGAGTTGTTGTAACACATTGCAATCTCGACCGGAACATCATTCTTCTCTGTGGAGATATGGATCGTTTCCTCGATCAGTCGTTCGCGTGTACCATCCAGATAATCAACAAACTCCGCTAATCCCCGCTCAGATAAAAACAGCTCTTTTTTAACTGAGCCATCCTCTTCAACGATGCGGTTATCACTGATCGAAAGTCGGATACCACTATTTAAAAAGGCCAGCTCACGAAGGCGGGCTGATAGAATATCATACTTAAATTCGGTAGTTGTAAAAATTGAATCATCGGGAATAAATGTAATAATCGTTCCGGTTTTATCAGATTCGCCAATGATTTTAACATCCCCTTTGGGAAAACCCTTTTCAAATTCCTGTTCCCAAATCTTTCCGTCACGGTGAATCTCCGCACGCAAATAAGAAGCTAAAGCATTCACACACGATACGCCAACTCCGTGCAATCCCCCGGAAACCTTATAACTCTCTTTGTTAAACTTTCCTCCAGCATGTAAAACAGTCAATACCACTTCGAGTGCCGATTTATTCTCTCCTGTATGCAACTCGGTCGGAATTCCACGACCATCATCTGTTACCGTTACAGAACCATCAGTATTAATTTCAACCTCAATATTATTGCAATAACCTGCCAGCGCCTCATCGATTGAATTATCAATCACCTCATAAACAAGGTGATGTAAACCTTTAATATTAATATCACCAATGTACATTGCCGGACGCTTACGTACAGCCTCAAGTCCTTCAAGAACCTGAATACTGTCTGCACCATAACTCGAAGAACCATTGGATTGGGTATTCTCTAAATCGCTCATTCTTAAAATAATTTTATTTAAAACAATATGGCACACCATCATTTTTTTACGAAGAAAATCCCTGATGGAAGTCACGCGAAACCTGAATTTAACTGTGGCGCCACTCTCTTAAACAGAAATTGATGCCCCATTTTCAGAGGTTTGCAAATGTAATAAAAATTAGTTGAACGACGAAAAATATTAGCACGAAAAATATTACAAAATAAAATATATTTGAATTTATAACTTATTGAATATCAAATAAAAATATCGAAACCAAATTACTTCCGGTTTCGATATTCCACGCGACTGAATGTAGCGTTTAAAGTACTATAGTTCCAAATTTATGTTGTTATCTTTCGTATGTTAGACGGGCTTAAAAGAGGTTTCATTTGACTTGTATGAATCATTTGTTCGATGAACAAAATTGTAATGATTAGACAACTGATAGTGTGTATAAAACAAACAAAAAGGCTGTTGTTGACAGCCTTTTACCCCGATTACAAAGCACCCGGCTTATTTGTAAATCTCTTTTTTCGAAGAGAGCAGCGTATTATAAAGCAACGAAGCGATTGTCATTGGCCCAACACCGCCAGGGACAGGTGTAATGAAAGAACATTTAGGTGCAACCTCATCAAATTTTACATCACCTATTAGCTTCCATCCGGATTTCGTTTTGTCTGATTTAACGCGGGTAATCCCTACGTCAATTACTACAGCCCCCTCTTTAACCATATCACCTGTAAGAAACTCTGTCATTCCGAGTGCAGCCACAATAATGTCTGCCTTGGCGCAAATCTCCTTGAGGTTTTTGGTTCGGCTATGGCACAAAGTCACGGTACAATCGATCCCTTTTTGGGAAAGCAAAATGCTTATCGGTCTGCCAACGATATTACTTCTCCCGATCACTACGCAATTTTTACCTGAGGTCACGATTTCATAACGTCGGATTAACTCCATGATTCCAAAGGGTGTAGCCGAAATAAATGCAGGCATTCCTGCAACCATCCGGCCAACATTAATGGGGTGAAAACCATCAACATCCTTATGTGGATTTATCGCTTCAATCACTTTTTCTTCCGATATGTGCTTCGGTAACGGAAGCTGAACAATAAATCCATCCAGATCAGCATCATTGTTTAATTTCGCCACACAATTCAAAAGTTCCTCCTCTGACACATTATCTTCATACCTGATCAGTGTCGATTTAAATCCAACGCGTTCGCAAGCTTTAACCTTTGCTGCAACATAGGTTTCACTACCCCCATCATGTCCAACCAGAATTGCAGCGAGATGCGGAATCTTTCCGTTATGCTCTTTTATTTTAAGGACTTCATCTGCAATCTCTGACTGTAGGATTTCGGATGTTTTTTTTCCGTCGATTAGAACCATAGTTGTAAATTACTTTAAAATAATATTATCCCAATTTAACAAGACAAACTAACGGTGATGCCCTTTTGCTTGTGACAGGGCATTTCGAATATTGCCACCCTGAGAGACCATCTTCATCATTTTACGGGTGTCGGCAAACTGCTTTAACAACCGATTAACCTCCTGGATAGAGGTTCCCGAACCTGTTGAAATCCGTTTGCGACGAGAGCCATCAATAATGCTTGCATCGGCCCGTTCTTTTTTTGTCATTGAATGGATAATCGCCTCAATATGTTTAAATGCATCATCCTCAATATCAATATCCTTCATTGCTTTCCCCATGCCAGGAATCATACTGGCAAGATCCTTCAGATTACCCATCTTTTTGATTTGCTGAATTTGTTTCAGAAAATCGTCGAAATTAAACTGGTCTTTAGCCAGACGCTTTTGTAACTTACGTGCCTCCTCCTCGTCAAATTGTTCATGAGCCCTTTCAACAAGTGAAACAATGTCTCCCATGCCCAGAATCCTGTCTGCCATACGATTAGGATAGAATGCATCAATTGCATCCATCTTTTCACCAGTTCCGACAAATTTGATTGGTTTGGTAACAACCGATCGAATGGATAATGCGGCACCACCGCGAGTATCCCCATCAAGTTTAGTCAGGACAACTCCATCGAAATTAAGGCGGTCGTTAAACTCTTTTGCGGTGTTGACTGCATCCTGTCCGGTCATGGAATCAACAACAAAGAGAATCTCGCCAGGATTGACAGCCGATTTAATAGCTTCAATCTCCTTCATCATCAGTTCGTCAATTGCCAGACGTCCGGCGGTATCAATAATTACAACATCATTTCCGTGAAGTTTGGCAAATTTTACAGCCTCCTTAGCAATACGAACCGGATCTTTACTCCCCTCTTCGGTGTAAACCGGAACCTCAATGGCTGCTCCAACGATTTTTAACTGCTCGATAGCTGCCGGGCGGTAGACGTCACAGGCAACCAATAAGGGTCGTTTCCCGTTTTTCGTTTTTAGTCGGTTGGCCAATTTGCCTGAAAAAGTTGTTTTTCCAGATCCCTGAAGTCCAGACATTAAGATAATTGCCGGACTCCCTTTAAGGTTGACATCCACAGTTTGTCCACCCATTAGCTCAATCAGCTCATCATGGACAATTTTAACCATCACCTGACCGGGATTCAGCGCTTTAAGTACCTCCTGTCCAAGTGCCTTTTCTTTCACCTTGGCGGTGAAATCCTTGGCAATTTTGTAATTGACATCCGCATCCAGCAAAGCCCTCCGAACCTCTTTTAAGGTTTCGGCAACATTAATCTCAGTTATCTTTCCCTGCCCTTTTAGCAGTTTGAACGATTTTTCAAGCTTATCCGTAAGATTTTCAAACATTACTCTTTCAATTTTTAAGAGTACAAACTTACATGAAAAAAACTTTTGCACCAAGACGAAAATTCAATATCTGGAATATCATCTATTTACCTTATATTATAAGGAATAACTACAGCAACTTTATATTCAAACCAGCTAAGTTGCTCCAATCTTTGCATTAAACTGACTTTCAATTTACTGAATAATCGATCAAAATAGGGGGGGTAATCGGTAAAACAGGGCATTTAAACCTGTTTTATACTCATTATAACCCTGTATATCAACGTTATAAAATAATTTTAAAATAAAATTGATATTTGATAATTTGAATGAATAATGACTACTTTTACATCGGATTATTTACCATTAAATTTAGTTACTTAAATTATGAACATTTTCGTAGGGAGTCTGCCATTTAGCTTAGAAGAGGCAGAATTAAAAGGATTTTTTGAAGAGTACGGCGAAGTAGCTTCAGCAAGAATCATCACAGACAAATTTTCCGGAAGGAGCAAAGGATTCGGTTTTATTGAAATGCCGAATGACGAAGAAGCCAAAAAGGCTATTGAGGAACTTAATGGTGCAGAAGTTGACGGTCGCACAATCGTTGTGAACGAGTCAATTGAAAAACCAAAAGATGGTACAAGACGTCCAGGTGGCGGCGGCGGTGGTTTCAACCGTGGCGGAGCTGGCGGCGGCGGCGGTTTTAACCGTGGCGGCGGCGGCGGCGGTGGCGGATACAATCGTGGTGGCAGCGGCGGTGGTGACCGTGGCGGCGATCGTGGTGGTGACCGTGGCGGTTTCAATCGTGGCGGAAGTGCCGGAGGTGGCGACAGAGGCGGAAGCCGTAGGTCAAGTTATTAAGCCCGGTTGAACGCAGATTAGCTGCTTGATGATTCTGGCAGTTGGGGTTTGAAGTATTTTCGTGTCATTTTCACTTAGATAATCCAAACATAAAAATATACGTTCTTAAGCTTAAATAGCTTTGATAAGCATTGCAGGAAATCCTGCAATGCTTTTTTTATTACAATTTCTCTCCTTTTACTGTTTTTACTTCGCCATTTACTCGAACGATGGCATCCTTACCCGATGGTGAAGCGATCCGAAAACGGGTAACGTTTCGCTCTTTCCAGGTAATATCAACGATAAATCCGCCTCTGGCCCTTAATCCTTTAACCGAGCCTGTTGACCATTTGTCAGGTAATGCCGGCAACAAACTAATCTCTCCTGCCTGTGACTGAACAAGCATTTCTGCAATTCCGGCTGTAGCGCCAAAATTGCCGTCAATCTGAAAGGGTGGATGCGCATCCAATAGATTGGAGTAAACTCCTCCCCCTTTGCCATAATCGGTTCCCACATTGCCAACGATCGACATGAGATTTCGCAAGAGTTGATAGGCATGATTTCCGTCGAATAAGCGCGCCCAAAAATTGATTCTCCAGGCCATCGCCCAACCTGTGCTTTGATCACCACGTGCAATCAGAATTTTCTTCGCAGCTGTGGCCAATTCCGGAGTTGTGGTTATGGAGATCTGTCTCCCCGGATATAGCCCAAAAAGGTGGGAAATATGACGGTGTGTGTCGGTTGAATCATCACGGTCTACACTCCACTCCATCAGCTGGCCCCACTTGCCAATCTGCGGTTTAAGTAGTTTATCCCGCATTTCTGTAACCTTTGACCGATAGAGCGGATCAAGATTTAAGATCTGTGAAGCTTCAATATAATTGGTAAATAAATCCCAGATAATCTCCTGATCATAAGTCACTCCAGGTTCATGCGGACCATGTTCAGGTGACCATCCATCAGGGGTAACCAAAAAACCATTCATATCGGTAATGAGCCGCTCTTCCCAGAATTCGCAAATCTCTTTTAATACAGGATATGCCAAATCCTTAAGATATTTGAGATCGTTCGTGAATGAGTAATGCTCCCACAAGTGCTGACAATACCATGCGCTGGCCGGTGGATTCCATACAAAACTCCCCGCACCAAAAATGTTATTTTCGGTCTGAACGGTCCACCCTTTCTCCGATTTATAAAACTCATGCGTTGCTTTTTTCCTTATTTCACGCTGGTTATTAATATAATCCAGCATTGGGAGATGACATTCGCTAAGATTAGTCACCTCGGCTGGCCAGTAGTTCATCTGGACATTAATATTTGAATGGTAGTCGGAGCGCCATGGTGGATTATTGGAATTATTCCAGATGCCCTGAAGATTTGCTGGAAGAGATCCTGGTCTTGAAGAGCTGATTAAAAGATATCTGCCATATTGAAAGAATAACTCTTCCAGTTCAGGATCAGAACCACCATTTTTGTAGGCGACCAATCTTCGATCAGTTGGCAACATTCCGACATCGTGTTCACTTTTGCCTATATTTAAATCAACTCTGGCGAATAATGACTGATAATCAGAAATGTGTCGATCCAATAAATTTTTATAAGAGATAAGCGAGGCTGCTTTTAATTGTTGTTCCACCAAAAGTTGTGGATTTTCACCCCTCCACCCTCTTTTGTAATCAGGAAGATAATTGGTTCCGGCAGCCAAAATAAGGGTGATGCCCGTTGATTTCTCAAATTTCAGGGAGCCCTCCGAAACTTTAACCACTCCCCCATCATTTAAAACTATTAGTCCGGCTTTATAAACCAATCCGTTATCCAGTTTGCCAGTTATAGTAATTTTTTGATCTGACAACACAATACTGCCTTTATGCATATCGGTCATCCGTATGATGCCGCTACAGCTTCCTTGGTGGTCTGCGCTGATCCGCATCACCATTACCTGGTCTTTGGCACTGCAAAAATATTCTCTTTTATAATGAACTCCGTTTGACAGGTAACTAACAGTGTGTAAAGCGTTCCGGATATTTAACTCGCGTTTATACTGCTGTATATCTTTGATCTGATCAAAATTGATAAAAAGATCTCCGAATGCCTGGTATGCTCCGGTCTCCTTTTCATCACCACTCCAAAGACTAATCTCATTAAACTGAATATGTTCCGTCTCCACTCCACCGAAAATCATTCCTCCTAAACGTCCGTTTCCGATAGGCAACGCCTCTGTCATCCAATCCTTTGCCGGTTTATCGTACCAAAGTTTCAACAAATTGTCTTTTACTGCAAAAGCCTGAAAATTGGTGAGCAGTATCTCAAAAAGGCTAATACTTAAAATCTTGTATAGTAAACGATTCTTCATTCTGATAAAATTCCTTTCATATTACAAATATATTTTCTATCCCCTGGCAATCCTCATTACCCGGCTCACTGCATCATCCACTTGTGCCTTGCTTTCAAGGCCGAGCGTCATGCAATGAACGTTTCCACTTTTTATCGCAAAATTCAACGATTTCTCCCGTTCATCATCCTTCACAAGCTCACCGCAACCAAAGATTTTCATTCCGATGATCCCTTTCCCATTTTTACGGGCTGATTCAAGAACCTCCATCACCTTTTCAGGAGTACCATCCATCCTGATACTGTTTGGATTAATCCGGGCAAGAATAACATCTACCCATGGATTTGAGGCGGCTTCAATCATGGCATCATAACTATGACACGAAACACCTACTGCCTTGACCAACCCTTTCTGCTTAGCTTCCGAAAGGCCATCCATATGACTTCTATAATCGGTTGACCATTGTCCGTTAGTCACACAATGCATCAGGAAAATATCGAAATAATCGGTATTCAGTTCCTTCCTGAAGCGGTCAAAACTTTTCGAAAAAGGTTCTTTCTCATACCACCCTTCCTGATTGTAAACCATCACTTTTGTAAGGAGTGTAATCTTTTCGCGAGGAATAACTTTCAATGCTTCAGCAACATAGATATGTGATCCATACATGTCAGCTGCATCAAAAAACCGGATCCCTTTATCGTAACAATATTGCGATAATCCCACAAATGCTTTCATACCGAGGCGGGTCTGATCCGATTCATGCCTCCAACCTTTTGTACCTGTACCAAAGGCAATTCGTGAAACCTTAAGGCCTGAGTTACCCAATGCGACACGATCGACGGTATCAGCTTTCGTTACCCCAAGTGCAGGGTTCGATAATAAGGTTGGAATAGCTGAGGCAACAGCAATTCCTGCGGCACTTTTTAGGAGAAAAGAGCGTCTGTCGAGTTTTGTCATAGCTGTAAATTTTAAGCAGGTATTTATTATATGAAATTAACTGTAGAGACGTGATTAATCGTGTCTCTACAGTATAAATCTTACAATAGTTTTCATTAACTTTTTAGAATCCGCATCACCCGATCAACAGCATCATCAACCTGGGCAATACTCTCCATTCCAAGGGTCATACAATGAATGTTACTCTTTTTCAAGGCAAAAGTGATCGATTCTTCACGTTCTTTATCAAGTACCCTATCACCGTTTCCGAAGATTTTCATCCCAACAATTCCTTTGCCATTGTTTCGTCCCTTTTCGAGAATGGCGTTGATCTCTGCAGGTGTTCCATCCATATGAGCCTGAAAAGGGTTAATACGTGAAAAAATAACATCTACCCACGGATTATCAACAGCAACTCTCAGTGCATCAATATTATGACACGAAACGCCAACCGCTTTTATGATTCCCTTTTGTTTTGCTTCCGAGAAATAATCGATATACCTTTTTTTCTCCTCAGTCCACTTTCCGTTGGTCATGCAATGTAGCAGCATGATATCGAAATAGTCGCTCCCCGACTCCAACCGAAAACGGTCGAGGGCCTTTGCCACAGGTTCACTGGTTGAAGGGTCGTTGTAAGTCCACATCTTTCCAAGCAAGGTAATCTTTTCACGTGGAATCTCCTTAAAAACCTCTTTAACAAATGGATATGAACCATAAGAATCAGCGGTATCAAAAAAATGAATACCTCGGTCATAGGCATGGTGAGCCATTTTGACAAAGTTCGAAAGCCCTAGCCGGGTTTGATTCGATTGATGATTGCTCCCTGTCGAACCGGTACCCATCGCAATACGTGAAACTGTCAGTCCGGTTTTTCCAAGTTTCACCTTATCAACCCGAACATTGGCAGGGATAAAACCTTCACTGACAATTCCTGCAGCCGAAAGTGCCGCATAACCGGTTAATCCAACAGCACTTGTATAAATGAATCTTCTTCTGTTAATTTTATCCATCCTATCAGGTATTAATTAATGAATAAAACGTAAAAGGGATATTAAAGGTTTCCGGATTGCACCATTCAATTTGTTTAATGATTAAAAATCGAGAAAATTCCACTTGCCCCTGTAAGCGCGCGTTAGCATCAGGTTGGCTGCTTTATCTCCAATAAATTTCTCTTTTTTGGGATCCCATTGCAAGGTTCGCTGAAGGGTATAGGCGATATTGGCAATGTTACAAAGCGAAGATGTTCGGTGCCCGGTTTCAACATCTGAAACCGGACGTGTCCGCTTTTTGATTGCATCAATCCAATCCTGGTAGTGATTTTCGCTTTTATAGAGATGCTTATCTGTTGGTTTAATTTCAGTCTCAACAATATTGGCAGGATCAGATTGGAGGAAATCACGGCTTACCTCAATTTTTCCTTTCGTTCCGATAAACTGAACAGCGTTACCCTTTCCCCAATTGGAATGATTCAATACAACCCCGTTTTTATATTTCATCTGCAAACCGATTATTGCATGCTCTGTGGGTGGTATAAATTCAACCGGACCGGACTCATCCATTCCAAGGGCCCATTGCGCAATATCAAACATATGTGCTCCCCAGTCTGTAATCATTCCGCCTCCAAACTCGCGGTAACTTCTCCAATCGGGATATCCATCAACTTCAACGGGTGGAGCCAAAACGGGACTATAATCGCGGTAGAGTGATGGACCAACCCACATATCCCAATCCACATTATCGGGGGTAGGAAAAGAAGGCAGATCCAATGCCTTCACTGGCGGCCCAACACTAACGTTAACCTCTTTAATTTCACCTATATAGCCATTGGCAACCAATTCCGATGCATGGCGAAAATTGCGCCATGAACGCTGCATATTCCCGGTTTGAAATACTCTTTTATACTTTCGGGTTGCTTTGACCATGGCACGTCCTTCCGCAACAGTCAATGCCATAGGCTTTTCGCAATATATGTCTTTCCCGGCTTTGGCTGCATCGACTGCGATCTGTGCATGCCAATGATCGGGGGTTGCAATCACCACTGCATCAATATCTGTTCTATTTAAAAGCTCCCGATAATTTTTGTATCCGGTAACTTCATATTTTTCACCTTTCCATTTGACATCATTAAATGCCTGGGCTTCGGCTTTAAACTTTGCCACTTTGGTGGATACAACATCACAACAAGCCATAACAACAGTTTCAGGACACTTATTCAGATCTTTGAGCAAAGAATGACTCTGTTTCCCCACCCCAATAAAACCCAGTCTGATTTTATCTGTGCCTGTATTTGTGGCCATTGTAAATCCGGGAATCACCGTAAGTGCAGCAGCTCCGGCTGCTGTTTTTCCAACAAAGTTTCGCCTTGACATTTTGATTTTGTTTTCCATAATCATTAAATTAGTTAATTATAAGAACTTAAAACTTACTTTTTAATCAAATTTTAAATGGATAAAGTTAAATAAAATCCCTTAATCAAAATGGTGCATTTTTAGTATTTGATAATATTTTCTGAAACGATTCCTACAAAACTTTAAGTGTCAAATGCAACACACAAAATCATCACGAATAGGATTATCTTTGCGGGATGAAACATAAGGAGGATATCACCACAAAGGTTTTGGAGAATATGAAATACGGGGCGTTGAATGCGATCCAGAATGCAATGATCAGTAACGATCTGAAAGCAAATAATATTGTACTTCTGGCGCCTACAGGTTCGGGAAAAACGGTGGCATTTCTACTCCCTTTACTTCATCATCTGAATGATAAGATTGCAGGCGTGCAATCGCTGATCCTGGTGCCTTCACGTGAATTAGCCTTACAGATTGAGCAGGTTTTCAGATTGATGGGAAGCGGTTTTAAAGTGAATTGCTGTTACGGTGGACATCCGTTTAAAACAGAACGCAATAATTTTTCAGAACCACCCGTAGTACTAATTGGCACACCTGGAAGGATTGCAGCACATTTGCGACGGGGAAGTTTTAACCCGGAGAATGTCCATCTGCTTGTGCTTGATGAATTTGATAAATCTCTTGAGATGGGTTTCAGTGATGATATGAGTTTTATAATCAATCAGCTTCCGAATATAAAAAAAAGAATCCTGACTTCTGCCACTCAGGCAATTGAGATACCTGAATTTTCAGGAGTTAAAAATCCTGTCACACTTAATTTCCTTTCCGGGGAGAGTCGTCCTAACATTGCGATCAAAGCTGTCAGGGCAAATGAGAAGGATAAGCTTGATATTTTGATCCGATTGATATGCACCCTAGGAAACGAACCAACCCTTGTATTCTGTAATCACCGTGAGGCTGTGGACCGAATTCACGAACTATTAGTAAATGAAGGTGTTGTTCACGACACTTTTCATGGCGGATTGGAGCAGGATGAAAGGGAGCGGGCTTTGCTCAAATTCAGAAACGGCAGTCATCAGATACTGATCACCACCGATCTGGCATCCAGGGGATTAGATATACCTGAAATTAAGAATATCATTCATTATCAAGGTGCTAATTCCGAAGAAGCATTTATCCACAGGAACGGAAGGAGTGCCCGGATGAATGCTGAAGGGACAGCATGGCTTGTTCTTGCTGACAAAGAACCGTTACCTCAGTTTCTGTCGGTTTCACCTGAATTCATTGATTTGCCTCTTGAAATAAGATTACCCGATCCACCGCAATGGATTACCCTTTATATTGGGGCAGGTAAAAAAGATAAAATTGGCAAAACTGATATTGTAGGGTTTCTGATACAGAAAGGGGATCTTCAAAAAGAGGAAATTGGCCTGATCACAATTCTGGATAACGCTTCATTCGTTGCGATTAACCGGGCTAAAGCACGTCAGACCGTGGCATTGATCCGTGAAGAAAAGGTCAAAAACAAAAAGGTCCGGATCGCTATTTCAAATTAATCGTCCCTTTATCTATTTTTCATTTATCCAAAACTTATGCATTGCAGGCCTGATCGACCTATTCTACGATTCAGCACCTAATTGTTGCCACTCTGCATCCTTAATTAGTTAACCTCTTATCGGACATCTATTTTTGAATTGAATTTAAACAACAAAATCAATTTAAAACAAAATGTCATGAAAAGAGCCAATTTTAAAACAATTGTATTTTTAACGTTAATTTCTCTCACCGTTGGAACAACTAAGGGTCAGATACCCACGGATATTTCAGAAAAGATGTTTAGCCGGATTCCGGCGAATCTGTCACTTCCTTTAACCCCACAGCGATATCTAATTACAACGGACTATTTTAACCACACTTTACAAGGGGCATTTATTGATAAAATCCGAGTCGCAGGAATCTTTACAACTAATCTACCCCAAAACAAGGAAGTCTGGAATAAGGTCAGTATCGCAAAGTCAAATCAGTTGAATGGATCTTTTGATTCAGGAGAGGTTCAGAATTATATGGAGAACTTCACCTATGAGCCCTCCGAAAAAATCCTTCAACCCGAATTCTTTAAAGATTTTCCGTTTGATGCAGTTCAGGCAAAAAACCTGGTTTGGGATATGGCAGGTATTGAGGCCTTTGCATGGGGGCATTTGGATTCGCTAAAATTAAACAGACTATACGAAGCTAAAAAGATGAACGGCACAGTCCCGCTGGCAGGTTTGGGAACATTTACAAACAATAACATACAGTTGATCTGGAAAGGCGTTTCTCTAATAAATAATGAACTTTGTGCACTTATTGATTTCCGGGCTATGGATAATCCACTGGTTTGCAATATTAAAATGGGAGGAAAAGGTTTTAGTCTCAAGGGGACCAGTCACTACTGGGGAACCGTGTACCTTTCACTAAAGGAGAAAAGATTTGAATATGTAGAACTACTGGAGAATGTGATGATGGAGATGAGATGGTCGGACCAGCCAGACTCACAATATGTTTATACGACGCGGTTTATGAAAGTTGAAAAAATACAGTAATTTCACTTAAATTTTTATCTAAAATGAAACAAGCGAATGCAACTAAAACTAAGCGGGATATACCCGCAAAGTTTCACCTTTACGCAGTCATTGGCAGTCTTATTTATACTGCTTGTTTTGATCTTATTACAAGAGGCAGGATCTTTAGCGATGTATTTATCCCCATTTTTATACTGATGGTGTTACAAGTAGAGCTATTTGCATGGATTGGAGGAATAGTATTTAAGGACCTGGTTTATAACTCCGTACAGGAATTTATAAACAAAGTGATTTTGCGACTCTTCATTTTCTACCTTTTTGTTGTTTTAATCGCCGCGATGTTGTTTGTCGGAATGGCCGCAATACTGAGTTTAAGCAAAGGGGTTAATCTGGATCTCTTTTTTAAACAATTACCTGAAAAAGAGTTGCGGGGATTTGTTATTGGATCATCCTTCGGACTGCTCATTGGAACTGTGATCTATTTTTTCATGGAACTGATTACCGTGATAAAAAGGATTGAGAAAACCACTGAGGAGAAAATGCTTTATCATTACGAAACTCTAAAAAATCAGTTAAACCCTCACTTCCTGTTTAATAGCCTGAATACATTGTCCTCTATTATTTATAAAGATGTAACTCTGGCTGATCACTATATTGTCAAGCTGTCATCTATCTACAGGTATATTCTCGATCAGCACGAAAATAAACTTATTAATCTCCGCAATGAGCTCGATTTTGTAAAAGATTACTTTTATCTCCAACAACTTCGGGACGAAAACCGTATTCAATTGAATATCAACATTCAGCAGCCTGAAAGATTTCAGATTCTTCCTGTTTCGCTTCAACTGCTCGTCGAAAATGCACTAAAGCACAATGCCGCATCAACAGAAAAACCCTTGAAAATCAGAATAATAGAAACAACTGATCATTACATCCTTGTAGAAAACAACCGGCAACCTAAACAAAAGCTTCACAGCTCATTTCAGATAGGACTAAAGAATCTTGCAGAATTGGTAAGGCTTACCACAGGAAAACAACTCCAAATTGAACAAACCAATGACCTTTTTACTGTTAAAATTCCTATTATTTCCATATGATCAATGTTGTAATTATCGAGGACGAAAAACCCGCAGTTGAAAAGCTGAAGCATCTTCTTTTTAAAGCAGATAAAAGCATTTCAGTTATCAAATCCCTGGCAAGCGTGGAAGAATCAGTTAACTGGTTATCAACTAATTCATCTCCTGATTTAATTTTCATGGATATTCAGCTGAGTGACGGAATCTCATTTGAGATTTTTGAATCGTTAAATATTACATCTCCGGTAATATTCACAACAGCATTTGACAATTATGCGATTAAGGCATTTAAGGTAAACAGCATTGACTATCTGCTTAAACCCATTGATCCTGATTTACTTGCAAATTCACTTAAAAAATTTAGGGAGCACTACATTGCCCCAATGATTGGGAAGATCAATCACATGATCAGTCAGATACCTGCAACTTTTAAGAGCCGTTTCCTTATAAAAACCGGTGAACACTTCAGGTCAATAGCCGTGACAGATATTGAATCGTTTTTTATCCAGGAACGATCTACATTTTTCATTACCAAAGAGTCAAAAACTCTCGACATCGATTATTCGCTTGATCAACTCGAGAAAATGGTCAGACCCGAGGATTTTTTTCGGGCCAACCGGAATTATCTTATTAATATACACTATATCAAAGATATGATTGGATACTCCGGAAACCGGATCAAATTAAAAATGGAATCAGCCAATTATCCTGAACCGATCATTATAAGTCGTGACAGGGTGAATGCCTTCAAGCAGAGAATGGACAGCTGAACTTTGTAATCTTTTAAATGTTATAGCTTTTACTAATATTTTTTTAAAACAAATTATATACAAATGAAATACAATCAATTGGGAAAAACAGGAGTTCTGGTGTCAGAACTTTGTCTTGGAACGATGACCTTTGGTGGAAAAGGTTTTTGGGTGCCGATTGGGGAGGTTCCTCAAAACGAGGCAACTCAAATTGTAAAATCTTCAGTAGATGCCGGAATTAACTTCATAGATACTGCCAATGTGTATTCGGAAGGACTATCAGAAATCATCCTAGGAAAGGCGATCAAAGATCTTGGATTACAACGGCAGCAATTAGTGATAGCAACAAAAGTCCGGTCAAGGATGGGTTCCCACGCCAATCAGGTGGGATTATCCCGACTTCATATAACCGATTCGGTAAATGACAGTCTTGAAAGGCTTGGACTTTCTCATATTGACCTGTTGTATATTCATGGTGTTGATCCTATTACTCCAATAGAGGAGACTATGAGGGGGCTTGAGGATGTAGTCCGGTCGGGCAAAGTTCGCTATATTGGTGTAAGCAATCATCCGGCATGGATGATGATGAAAGCCAATGGATTCGCTGAACAGATGGGTTTTGGGAAATTTGTGGCAACCCAAAATTATTACTCGATAGCAGGGCGGGATATTGAACGAGAAATTGTGCCAATGGCGATCAGCGAAGGAATTTCCATTATGCCATGGAGTCCTTTGGCAGGTGGCTTTTTATCAGGAAAATATACCAGGACAAGCGAAATTGCCGGTGAAAGCAGAAGAGATACTTTTAATTTTCCACCAGTCGATAAAGTTAAGGCATACGATATCATAGATGTGATGATTAAAATAGGTCAAAATCATCAGGTGTCAGCTGCACAGGTGGCACTTGCATGGGTACTTCGCCAACCCGGCATCACCAGCGTGATTATTGGGGCAAAGAATGATCATCAACTAAAGGAAAATATTAAGGCGGTAAACTTAAATCTTAACGATGAAGAGTTGAAAGAGTTAAACCAGATCAGTGAAATGGCGGTTGAGTATCCTGCCTGGATGGTCAACCGTCAGCTTCAGGGCAGATTTCCAGAATAAAATAAATCTGCTGATTTTGTTAAATTGAATGCTTTTCTGTCTCAATTTTTCTTATCTTGCAGTTACAAATCAATACTAATCAGCCATGGATAATCTACTACTAAAGTACATGAATGAGCGCATCATGTATGCGCCAAGAAAGGTGATTGAACCGGGACCGGTGATTACCATTTCGAGAGAATGTGGATGTACCGCTAGTCTGTTAGCTGATCATTTAACTGCCCGGATCAATGAAAAAATCAATGATCCTGCATCAAAATGGAAATGGGTCAATAAGGAGATTCTCAAACTCGCTTCTGACGAATTAAAAATCAATCCTGATAAGGTTAAACAAATTGCTGACGGAGAGGAAAAAAATTTTCTCGACGAAATAGTAATCTCATTTACAGACAAATACTATGTCACCAATGTAAAAGCGAGAAAAATGATTGAGGAGGTTGTCCGAAATATAGCGGTTCGCGGCAAGGTGGTTATTGTTGGAAGAGGAAGTGAAGTACTCTCCAGGGATATTCCACGGTCACTGCATATTCGTCTTTTTGCCCCATTAAACTGGAAGATTAGTGTCATGTGTGAAAGGCTTAATGTCCCCGCTGAAAAGGCAAAAAATATTGTTCTACAGGTCGATAAGGAACGCGCTGAATTTCGAGACGGGTATATGGAGAAAAACCGACCTCCTTTTGCCTATGATATTGAATTCAACCGGTCAAGATTAAGTCAGGAGGAGATTATTGATGTGATAATGCAGCTTGCCGAGCATAGAGAACTCATATAACCGTGCCTCAATCAGTTCAGTTAAATATTGAAAAAATGATTGATGATGACCAGGGGAAAATGAACTACCTTAAAGAGTATGGAAAGTACTCAAGCCTGCTTTTTCAAATGATTGTAATAGCTGCTGTTGGGGTTCTGGGTGGTATCGAGTTGGATAAGTGGCTGAAATTGAAAGCACCGGTATTTACCATTATTCTGACCATCCTTATGACATTTGTGGCCATATTTCATCTTTTCAAAACTATCCTGAAAAAGTAAAATTCCCAAAATTATATTAAACGCTGACTTTAGTTCTAAAATCTTATAAAACTATCTTTTGTATGTCTGAAGTTTCCCGAAAATTCATCGTTAAAATGCTCATTTTTACAGCAATCATTTTTTTTATTGCGTCAGTACTTTTTTCAACCGTTCTAAAAACACATTATCTGAGTGCCTTCCCCTATATGATATTGCTAATCGCAACTGTAACCACAATTGGTCATCTGTGGGTTGTCAAAGCATCAGGTCAGAATGCCATGAAATTTACCACTGCATTTATGGCTTCGGTAAGTTTAAAACTGATGGTCTATCTTTTTTTTATGCTCATCTATTTAATGATTGATCGTTCACAGGTTATCCCGTTTGTATTGACATTTATTACATTTTATATTTCATTCACCGTTTTTGAAGTCATCCAGGTGCTTGGGTTCATTAAAAAATAATCACAAAATAAGTTTGTGATACGGACAAATTGGCTATTTTTGCGTCACAAATTAACGCAATGATAAGAGTTATAACATCTTTATTTCTGGTTTTATTTGCAATTTCAGCAAGCTCTAATCTACTCAAAGCCAATGAAGAGCATGTTGCAACGGATTCAATTTCTCCAAAGAAATTTAATACGGGAGACCTGATATTCAATCATATAAAAGACAGTTATGAGTGGCATATTGCGACCGTAGGGCATACTCACATTTCAATTCCTTTACCGGTCATTGTTTACAGCCAGCAGACAGGATTGCATTCGTTTATGTCGGGCAAACTTCACCATGGAACCGAACCTTATGATGGATTTAGGATTGCTTCGGAAGGAAAATATCAACGAAAGCTTGTTGAAATAATGGCGGATGGATCTGAGTTGAGACCCTGGGATTTTTCTATCACTAAAAATGTTACTTCACTTTTTATAAGCATATTGCTTATATTATTTATCTTTTTATCAGTAGCCAAAAGATACCGTAAAAATTTCGCCAGAGCACCTAAAGGACTACAAAGCTGGATAGAGCCTGTCGTCCTTTTCATTTGTGATGATATTGCAAAACCATCAATTGGAAAAGAGAAGTATCAAAGGTATCTTCCCTTTTTGTTAACGGTGTTCTTTTTTATTTTTATCAATAATCTGATGGGGTTGATCCCCTTTTTCCCGGGAGGCGCCAATCTTACAGGAGATATTTCAGTCACCCTGGTTCTGGCCCTTTTTACCTTTGTGATCACCAGTTTAAGCGGATCACGCGATTACTGGGTCCATTTGGTAAATGCACCCGGAATTCCACTTTGGCTCAAATTGCCGCTCCCCTTAATGCCTATCGTCGAGATAATGGGAGTGTTCATCAAGCCTTTCGTTCTTACCATTCGTCTTTTTGCAAATATAACTGCCGGCCATATTGTAGCATTGGGATTTTATAGTCTGATCTTTATATTTGCAGAAAAAAGTATCATTGCAGGTTACGGAATATCTGTCCTTTCAATCGCTTTTACTGTATTTATGGGGATTCTTGAATTGCTGGTTGCCTTTATTCAGGCCTACGTATTTACATTATTATCTGCACTGTATATTGGATTGGCACTCGAAAGACATGAAAGCCACGCCTAAGACGATCGTTTTCTTCAGTTTTAACTGGTGAGTCATAAAAAAGTAGTTAGTATAGAATATAAAATATCAATTTAATTATTTAAACATTAATTCGTATGATAACATTAGCTGTAATCTTACAAGTAGCTGCAAATGTAGCGATTGCAAAAATGGGCGCAGGTATAGGAGCCGGACTGGCAGCAATTGGTGCTGGTATAGGTATTGGTCGTATCGGAGGTTCTGCTGTTGAAGCAATTGCCCGCCAGCCTGAAGCTGTGGGTGATATCCGTTCCAACATGATTGTCGCTGCGGCTTTGATTGAAGGAGTTGCTTTCTTTGCAATTGTTATCTGCTTTTTGATTATATTCGTCTAATTACCTCATTTATTGGTTATTATTTTAATACCAATTTTAGCGGTGTATGATTCGTTGACCAACAAAAATTTATCATTATGGGATTAGTAATGCCGGATTTCGGGTTGTTTTTTTGGATGCTGGTATCCTTCTCCATCCTGTTGTATATTCTAAAACGGTTTGCATGGGGTCCGATCCTGAATGCCCTTGCCGACCGCGAGAAGTCGATTGAGGAGGCGTTAAAATCGGCCGAAAATGCAAAAGAAGAGATGATGAATTTGCAGGCCGGAAACGAAAAAATCTTAAAAAAGGCAATTCTCGAACGTGAAACCATTGTAAAAGAGGCGCGCGAATTGAAGGAATCAATCATTCGTGATGCACGACATGAAGCCTCAATTGAGGCGAACAAAGTGATGGAAAATGCCAGAGCAGCCATCGAACGGGAACGGATTGCAGCAATCAGTGATATTAAAAGCCTGATTGCAAATTTTTCTGTGGAAATAGCCGAAAGAATATTACAGGAGAAGTTGGCTGATGAAAGCCGTCAAAAAGAGCTGATTCAAAATTACATTGATCAGATCAATCTCAATTAAATTCATTTAAGATGGACGAGGGTAAAATTGCCGGCAGATACGCTAAAGCATTATTAAATTTGGCGAAGGAAAAACAGGTGACTGAATTGGTGAGTATTGACATCAAAATGATTGATCACTTTTTTCAAACCGTTCCCAGATTTAGTCAGGTACTCGAAAGTCCGGTAATTAAAATCAGTGAAAAAAGGGCATTTTTTAGTGATGTTTTCTCAAAAAGCATAAATTCAGCCACTTACTCTTTCCTTATGCTCCTTCTTACCAATCATAGGGAGGCTTATCTGAAGAATATATCCAGAATCTTTTTGGAATCATGTAGGCAGGAAGCAGGATATAAAGAGGCAAAACTGATAAGTGCTGTTGAGATAGATCCTGCTACAGTTAATCAATTCAGGGTTTTCATCAGAAATCATTTTAATTCAGAAGTAGATTTAACGTGTACAGTCGACGAAAAACTCATTGGCGGATTCATTTTACAAGTTGAAGATCAGCAGATTGATGCCAGTGTTTCTGCCAAACTTAAAAAGATTAAAAGAGAACTTTTGGCAAGTCAGAGATAAATTAGAACAAAAGAATAAAACAATTAAACGTTGATATTATGGCTGGAATAAAACCTGCTGAAGTTTCCGAAATTCTGAAAAAACAGTTGGATGGTTTCAAAAGTGAAGCCGAATATGCCGAAATTGGAACCGTACTGCAAGTAGGTGATGGGATTGCCCGCGTCTACGGTTTGTCAAACATTCAGTCAAACGAAATGGTTGAATTCAGCTCCGGGGTTATGGGTATTGTTTTAAACCTCGAGGAAGATAATGTTGGTTGCGTACTTTTAGGTTCTTCAGAGCGGATTAAAGAGGGTGATCATGTTAAAAGAACCAATAAAATTGCGGCGATCAATGTTGGCGAAGGTTTACTTGGTCGTGTGATTAACACCCTTGGTCAACCGCTCGATGGTCAGGGACCTATCACCGGAGAACTTTTTGAACTTCCCTTTGAGCGAAAAGCTCCGGGGGTGATCTATCGTCAACCTGTCAGGGAGCCGTTACAAACCGGAATCAAGGCGATCGACGCAATGATCCCAATTGGCCGGGGACAGCGGGAGTTGATTATTGGCGACCGTCAAACAGGTAAAACTGCTATCGCAATTGACACAATTATCAATCAAAAAGAATTTTACGAAAAAGGGGAACCTGTATATTGTATATATGTTGCTATTGGTCAGAAGGGATCAACTGTAGCTAATATCGCAAAAACACTTGCAGAAAATGGAGCGATGCCCTATACAGTAATCGTGATGTCCACCTCTTCTGACCCTGCTGCTCTTCAGTTTTATGCACCGTTTGCCGGGGCCGCCATTGGTGAGTTTTTTAGAGATACCGGTAGGTCTGCCCTTATTGTTTATGACGATTTATCGAAACAGGCTGTAGCCTATCGTGAAGTTTCGCTGCTTTTACGACGTCCGCCAGGTCGTGAAGCCTATCCTGGTGATGTGTTCTATCTTCACTCCCGTTTACTCGAGCGTGCAGCAAAAATTAATGAATCACAGGCGGTTGCCAGCCAAATGAATGATGTTCCCGAATCGATCAGACACCTTTTAAAGGGTGGCGGTTCTTTGACAGCGCTCCCAATCATTGAAACTCAGGACGGCGACGTCTCTGCATATATTCCGACCAATGTAATCTCCATTACCGATGGTCAGATTTTCCTTGAATCAAATCTGTTCAATGCAGGAATCAGACCAGCCATCAATGTGGGTATTTCGGTATCGCGCGTTGGTGGAAATGCTCAGATTAAGGCAATGAAAAAAGTGGCCGGAACACTAAAAATAGCTCAGGCTGAATTCCGCGAACTTGAAGCATTCTCCAAATTTAGCTCGGATCTTGATCCAGCTACTAAAGCAGTACTCGAAAAGGGGACACGAAATCTTGAAATCCTTAAACAACATCAGTTTTCACCTGTAAAAGTTGAGAAACAGATTGCGATATTGTATTGTGGGACACAAGGTTTACTGTCTGAAGTTCCAAAACACCTGATTAGAGAATTTGAGATTGAATTTCTTGAAGTTCTGGAGGCAAAATACAAGAATACCCTTGAATCGCTTAACCGGGGTATGATCACCTCTGTTGAAACAGATGTTCTTGAGAAAGTTGCCAACGAAGTTGCTGCCAAATATTCGGTTTAAAAGCTGATTAATGTGAAGTAAGAGACAGATAAAATCAGAGAATGGCAAATTTAAAAGACATACGGACCAGAATAGCCACGGTAAAATCGACCCAGCAGGTAACTAGTGCCATGAAAATGGTATCGGCGGCTAAACTGCGGAAAGCTCAGGATGCCATTATTCAGATGCGACCCTATGCCGAAACACTGAATGAAATACTGACCAGTGTCAGCAGCAATCTGGATTCAGACATTGAGAATAAATATGCCGAACGGAAAAATAAAGAACGAATTCTCATCATTGCAATAACCTCCAACAGAGGTCTTTGCGGAGGATTTAATTCGAATGTGGTAAGACGTACATCCGAGCTTGTATCCGTAACATTTAAAGAGTATTCTAAAAAATCAAAAGTCGACGTTATTGCAATCGGGAAAAAAGCTGTTGACGGACTTAAATCAAAAGGGATAAAAGTCACCAGAAGCTATCTTGATCTTTACGATAAATTGAGTTTCGCTACAGTAAATGAAATTTCACAGCTTGTAATGGACAGCTATGCCAAAGGTGGTTACGATCATGTTGAACTGGTTTATAATCAATTTAAAAACGCTGCTGTACAAAATCTTGTCAATGAACAGTTTCTACCGGTAAAAACGGGTAACACCAAAGGTTTAAAATCGGGTAAAGGGCAAATGCAATTAGACTATGTTTTTGAGCCTTCGAAGCAGGAAATAGTTGTAAATTTGATTCCTCAATCGCTCAAAATACAGTTTTTCAAGGCAATTCTTGAATCGGTCGCCTCGGAGCACGGTGCGCGTATGACTGCGATGCATAAAGCTACAGATAACGCATTTGAGCTGATCCGGGAACTGAAACTGAATTATAATAAAGCAAGGCAAGCGGCAATTACCAATGAAATTCTGGAGATTGTAAGTGGTGCAAATGCAATGAAAAGTTAGAATCCCTTGAGAGATATTCATCATCGGCTATAAATATTTAGATCACAAAAATTCAATAAAACAGATAAATATGTCGCAATCCAAAGGCAAAATCGTTCAGGTTATCGGACCTGTTGTTGATGTCAGCTTCGAGCAGGGAGGAAATGAGTTACCAAAAATATTTGATGCGCTCGAAATAACACGTGAAAATGGTCAGGTTTTAATTCTGGAGTGTCAACAACATATCGGAGAACAAACAATTCGATCTGTAGCTATGGACTCAACCGACGGACTTTCACGTGGGATGGAGGTCATCTCTACCGGAAAAGCCATTTCAATGCCTGTTGGCAATGAAATAAAGGGACGGTTGCTCAATGTAATCGGTGAAG
This sequence comes from Prolixibacteraceae bacterium, assembly GCA_963677935.2. GTDB lineage: Bacteria > Bacteroidota > Bacteroidia > Bacteroidales > Prolixibacteraceae > JAAFHB01. The sequence continues at coordinate 1,053,705 of CAXXEH010000003.1, forward strand.
CGATAGATGGAATCGGATCAATTGCAAAAGAGAGGAGTTATGAAATTCATAACGATCCCCCACGATTTGAGGATCTCTCCACCGAAAAAGAGGTGCTTTTCACCGGTATAAAAGTTATCGATCTGCTCGAACCTTATTCCAAGGGGGGTAAAATCGGACTTTTTGGTGGCGCCGGGGTTGGAAAGACTGTAATTATCATGGAGTTAATTAATAATATCGCCAAAAAATACGACGGACAATCTGTTTTTGCCGGAGTTGGTGAAAGAACGCGCGAAGGGAATGACCTGCTCCGCGAAATGATTGAATCGGATGTTATCAAATATGGTGAGGCTTTTAAAGCCGACATGTTAAAGGGTGGTTGGGACCTTTCCCTTGTCGATAAGAACGAGTTGGCCAAATCGAAAGCTACGCTGGTTTTTGGTCAGATGAATGAGCCCCCCGGCGCACGCGCAAGAGTTGCTCTCTCTGGTCTTGCGGTAGCTGAATACTTCCGCGATGGTGACAAAAAAGGAAAAGGTAACGATATCCTTTTCTTTGTGGATAATATTTTCAGATTTACACAGGCTGGTTCCGAAGTTTCGGCTTTGCTTGGCCGTATGCCTTCGGCTGTAGGTTATCAGCCTACACTGGCTACAGAGATGGGGCTGTTACAAGAACGGATCACCTCTACAAAATACGGTTCAATTACCTCTGTTCAGGCTGTTTATGTTCCTGCAGATGACTTAACTGACCCGGCGCCGGCTACAACTTTTGCCCATCTTGATGCAACTACTGTATTAAACCGGAAAATCTCCGAAATGGGTATTTATCCTGCAGTCGATCCGCTTGATTCTACCTCACGGATCCTCTCGCCAGACATCGTTGGAAGAGAACATTATGACACTGCACAGCGGGTAAAAGAGCTTTTACAACGTTACCGTGAACTACAGGATATTATTGCCATTCTTGGTATGGATGAACTTTCTGAAGCGGATAAACTAATTGTTCACAGGGCCCGACGCGTTCAACGATTCTTGTCGCAACCGTTCCATGTTGCAGAACAATTTACCGGAATGAAAGGGGTTTGGGTCTCAATTGAGGATACGATTAAAGGGTTTAATGCGATCATCGACGGCAATGTGGATCAATATCCCGAAACCGCCTTTAGCATGGTTGGCACAATTGATGAGGCCATCGAAAAAGGTGAAAAATTACTCGCTGAATCAAAATAAATTAACAATATCGTTTAGATAACTCATGCTCTTATGATGTACCTCGAAATTATTACACCGGAAAAAATGTTGTTTGCCGGTGAAATCATGATAATTAAATTGCCCGGCACCTTGGGATCGTTCGAGATCATGAACAATCATGCACCTATTATTTCTACGCTTACTATCGGGAAAATAAAGGTAAAAGAGACGAACGGAATTATCTCCTATTTCGAAATTAAAGGGGGATTGGTAGAAGTATCAAACAATAAAGTTAAGGTACTTGTTGAATCATAAAATTCTCAACTATTTTCAATAAAATAGAGGCTGTCTGAAAAGGCAGCCTTTTTATTTTCACTTAAATGATCACTTTTTTTTGTCGGCAGACCAACCGGAGGGGTAAATGAGCTCCTGCCATTCAGATTCAGACCAACCGGAGGGGTAAATAACCATTATTTTTTGTCGGCAGACCAACCGGAGGGGTAAATAAGCTCCTGCCATTCAGATTCAGACCAACCGGAGGGGTATATGACCACTATTTTTCGTCGGGAGACCAACCGGAGGGGTAAAGAAGCTCCCGCTGTTCAGAATCAGACCAACCGGAGGCGTATGTGAAGCATTGCAGTTTGATTTCAGATTAACTTTCAATATGTAAGGCGGATGTCACTTGAAAAATCTCTTTGATCAAAATTAAACGAAATAAATTACAAATTTTCCTGAAAGAATTCCTTTAATTCATATTCCTTTTTTTAATTTTGGAAAATCCGGATTCAATAATAGAAGTGAGTTTGGTTTTAATCGTTCAGAGTACTGGATTATAAATTACAAATCATTTCATATCAATACATAAGCACATGACAACAAACTATTTTAAGAATTATCCCAACAAAGAAGGGTTTTACAATGAGTATGGCGGAAGTTTTATACCACCTAATCTTCAGGCGGAAATGGAAAAGATTACCGATGCCTATTACTCGATCAGCAAATCGCACCATTTTATTTCTGAGTTACGAAGTATTCGTAAACATTACCAGGGCAGACCAACTCCTACCTATTTTTGTAACAGATTATCAACAAAATACGGTGGAAGAATCTATTTAAAACGTGAGGATCTTAACCATACAGGCGCCCATAAGCTTAACCATTGCATGGGAGAAGCGCTATTGGCCAAGTACCTTGGAAAGAAAAAACTGATCGCCGAAACCGGCGCCGGACAGCATGGTGTTGCTTTGGCAACTGCAGCTGCCTATTTTGGATTGGAATGCGAAATTCACATGGGTGAGGTGGATATTATCAAAGAACATCCAAACGTAGTAAGAATGAAAATTCTTGGCGCTACAGTCGTCCCTGTCTCCTTCGGACTGAGAACTTTAAAAGAAGCAGTCGATTCAGCTTTTGGCGCTTATATGCAGGATGCTGAAAACAGCATTTACTGCATCGGCTCGGTCGTTGGGCCACATCCGTTCCCAATGATGGTTCGCGATTTCCAGCGGGTAGTTGGAATCGAGGCGAAAGAGCAATTTTTGGAAATGACAGGTGAACTTCCCGACAATGTAGTTGCCTGTGTTGGTGGCGGAAGTAATGCCATGGGAATTTTCTCAGCCTTTCTGGATGATGAAGAGTGCAAACTTTTTGGTGTGGAACCGGCAGGACGTTCTCTCAATCTGGGCGATCACGCAGCTACAATGTCTCTTGGAACACCTGGTATGATCCATGGCTTTAAATGCTACCTGCTTCAGGACGAAAAAGGGGAACCTGCTCCTGTTTATTCGGTTGCCAGCGGATTGGACTATCCCGGAGTCGGTCCTGAACATAGTATGCTAAAAGATACAAAAAGAGTCACTTACGAAACAGCATCTGATAAAGAAACCATTGATGCATTCTACGAATTAAGCCGTCTGGAGGGAATTATTCCGGCCCTGGAAAGTGCACACGCTGTGGCTTATGCCCTTAAATTGGCAAAAGAGAATCCAAGACAATCGATCCTTGTTAATCTAAGCGGACGTGGCGATAAAGACATCGATTATGTGATGGACACTTATGGATTGCCTGAATAGGCTGTTAGGTTATTAAGGCTTTAGGCTACTAAAGACTCAGATTATTTGAATTCATAATAGCAAACCCCGGAACCAGTAATCATTGGTTCCGGGGTTTTTGTATTAAAAAAAGTATGAGCAAAGTAATTAATTATTATAAAAATATTGTGTATATTTAGGGTAACCATTAATTGAATAGCAGATGGATGCTATAACCCCAAATATAAATGGTTACAATGGTATCGGGAAAGTAATTTCTGTTCGCGGTAGTGTCGTGGATATCGGTTTTGAACACGGCTTGCCACCGGTTTATACCCTGTTAAAAGCTGGAGATAAGGAACAGATCCCGATCGAAGTACTATCACAACTCGATGTCAATCGGGTTCGTGGAATAGCATTAACTCCAACACAAGGTCTTGCACGGGGAATGATTGTAGCAGATACAGGTGGGCCACTTAAAGCTCCAATTGGAAAAGGAATCATTTCACGAATGTTTGATGTTTTTGGTAATACCATTGACCGTCAAGGAGTTTTGTCTGATGTACAGTGGCGCTCCATACATCAGTATCCACCTCCGCTGGGAAAACGATCCACCCAGTCAGAAGTTTTTGAAACCGGTATTAAACTCATTGATGTGCTTATCCCATTGGAACGGGGTGGCAAAGCCGGACTTTTCGGAGGCGCAGGAGTTGGTAAAACGGTACTGCTTACCGAGATGATTCATAATATGATAGGGCATCATCAGGGGATGAGTATTTTTTGCGGAATAGGTGAACGTTGTCGCGAAGGAGAAGAGCTCTACCGCGATATGAAGGAAGCCGGTGTGTTACAAAATATGGTGATGCTTTTCGGTCAGATGAATGAACCCCCGGGTGCCCGCTTCCGTATCGGACAGGCTGCCCTAACCATGGCCGAATATTTCCGTGATGACGAGCATCGTGACGTATTACTATTGATGGATAATATTTTCCGGTTTATTCAGGCTGGAATGGAATTATCGGGATTAATGGGGCAAATGCCTTCACGCCTGGGATATCAACCAACTTTGGCAACAGAATTGTCGCGGCTTGAAGAGCGCATTGCCAATACCGATACAGGAGCAATTACCTCAATTCAGGCAGTTTATGTTCCGGCTGATGATTTAACCGATCCGGCATCTGTCCATACTTTTTCACACCTTTCAGCCTCTATCGTACTCTCGCGAAAACGGGCAAGTGAAGGGTTATATCCGGCCATTGATCCCCTACAATCGAGCTCAAAAATGGCCACCCCGGGAATTGTCAGTGACAGGCATTATACCCTGGCACAAGACATCAGGCAGACGCTAGCTCAATATGAGGATCTTAAAGATATTATTGCCATGCTCGGATTGGAACAACTCTCCTCGGAGGACCGTAAGGTGGTATTTCGTGCCAGAAAACTGGAACGCTTTCTTACCCAACCCTTTTTTACCACTGAGCAATTCAGCGGTATCTCCGGGAAACTCGTTCCGCTAAAAGATGCCCTGGATGGATGTGAATTAATCCTGCAGGACCAACTAAATGATTACCCTGAGAGTGCATTTTATATGATTGGGGGAATCGATGAACTAAAGAAAAAAGACAAACCAGTTTAGCATTTCTAAATGGAACCGCTGCTTATGAATCTGAAAATTCTGCTTCCTTTTCAGATTTTTGCCGATTTGAAAGGGATTAGGCGAATAGTCGCCGAAACCCATCATGGTTCTTTCGGCCTCCTGCCCCACCGTCTTGATTGTACCGCAGCACTGGCTCCCGGAATACTTTTATATGAAACAGAGGTCGGGAATGTGGTCTATTTGGCCATAGACGAGGGTATACTTGTAAAAACCGGCCCCGATGTGGTGATATCTGTAAGGGATGCTATTGGTGGAGCCGAGCTTGGTAATTTACACAAAGTGGTAGCCCAGGAGTTTGTGAATATTGATGAGCAGGAGAAAAAGGTGCGTTCAGTAATGGCTAAGCTGGAATTGGGTTTTATTCGTCGGTTTGAGGAATTACGGCAAAAATAAAAAGGTTATGGCTCACATTGAAAAGAAAAAGGAGTTCCGACAAATGGTTGGATCAAAAGAGACACAGAAACTAAAGGAAAAGGGGAAATCCAAACATGGTGTCCTGTTCGGATTAGGTATGTTTGGGCTTGTTGGATGGTCAGTTGCGGTACCTACCCTTTTGGGTGCCTTTCTTGGTATTTGGCTGGACAAACATTTCCCGGGAAAACAATCCTGGACACTTACACTTTTACTTATAGGTCTTATTGTGGGATGTGTGACTGCCTGGCATTGGTTATCACAGGAAGATAAAGAGATACATAAAGATAAGGAGGATAAAAATGAATGAGTTTGAAATGATCCTTTTAATGTTGGTTACCGGATTCCTCCTGGGTGGATTCTTCTTTGGTGGTCTTTGGTGGACGACAAAGAGAGCTCTTCTATCAAAATCGCCTGCTCTTTGGTTTTTGACAAGCCTGTTTATTCGCCTGGGAGTTACCATCACGGTAATTTATTTCATTTCGCATGACCACTGGGAGAGAGCGCTGATTTGTCTGGCAGGCTTTATTGTTGCCCGCACGATCATTATGAGGGTTACAAATCTACCAGTGATAAAATAAAATCAAGAGAAAGGGAAAGTAATATGAGAATAAGTCCTGATGATGTGGTTTTATTCGAATTTGGCTTTGTGAAACTGAACCTCACAATCGTTTACACCTGGGCTTTAATGCTATTGATGGTGATAGGCTCGATGTTCATTACCCGAAAACTTGTTGTCGCGACGAAAATATCACGCTGGCAAAGTATTCTTGAAATGATCGTTATCGGTATAAAAAAACAAATCGAGGAGGTTGGATTAACCAATGTAAAACGTTATATCGGCTTTTTAGGGACCCTGTTTTTATTCCTGTTTCTTTCGAACCTGCTGACCATTTTACCATTTTATGAACCCCCAACCAGTTCTCTTTCAACGACTGCAGCACTTGCAATTGCCGTATTTTTTGCCGTACCGGTTTTCAATATCTCAGAACACGGAATTGTCAGCTACCTTAAATCGTATGTAAAACCACTGCCTATTATGCTTCCGTTTCATATCATCAGTGAGTTTTCACGTACGCTGGCGTTGGCCGTTCGTCTATTTGGGAACATGATGAGCGGAGTAATGATTCTGGGTATTTTACTTACAATTACCCCCTTTATTTTCCCGATTGTGATGACGGCTTTTGGTTTGCTGACCGGTTCCGTTCAAGCCTATATATTTACCATTCTGGCTTCTGTATTTATTGCTGCAGCAGCTCATGAGTCAGAGAAGGAAATTGAAAATTAAAAGTGATTATTAACTATCAATAATTAATAAAAGGAGGATACCCTTATGGACAACGTTACAATTATTGGAGCAGCCTCAATTCTTACAGCCGGGATTACCATGGCAATAGGAAGTATAGGCCCGGCAATGGGCGAAGCAAAAGCTGTAGTATCTGCATTAACATCCATCGCCCAGCAACCCGATGCAGCATCTACAATTACACGTACGCTATTCGTTGGACTTGCGATGATAGAGTCAATGGCGATATACTGTTTTGTTGTGTCAATGATTCTTCTCTTTGCCAATCCTTTTTGGAACTTCGTGATTACAAAAGTTGCAGGAGGCTGATTATGCTATTCGACTGGATAACACTTGTTGCTCAACTGGTTAATTTTATGGTTCTGGTTTGGCTTTTGAAACGATACCTTTATAAGCCAATACTCGATGCTATTGACGAAAGGGAACGTTTAATTGCCAGTCAACTTCAGGCAGCTGAAAAAATCAAAGCCGATGCCAACAGAGAGCTGGAGAACTATCAACAAAAAAATAATGAGATTAATCAGCAACATCACAAACTGTTAACCAATGCAATCAGCGAAGTTAATGCTGAAAAGAAAAAGCTTCTGGAACAAACACGGATGGAAGTTGAATCGCTGCGTTTGCGACTGCAGGAATCACTGAGGATTGAACAGCAAAACCTTGGTACTTCGATTATCCGCCTTACCCGTAATGAGGTTTTTGCCATCGTCCGAAAAACCCTGTCCGATTTAGCCTCATTAAATTTGGAGGATCAGATGACAACCGTGTTTATCCAACGATTAAATGTATTAACGCCAAAGGAAAAAGAGTCGTTTTATTCGGCATTAGAAAACTCTCCCGGCGATTTTTATGTACAAAGCATGTTTGATTTGACATTAGCACAACAATCTGCCATACAAAATGCATTTAAAAACAATTTTAATGTCCCTGCAAATATCATCTTTACATCCGGCGATCAATCAGTCAGTGGCATAGCGTTTATTTCAGACGGGTTTAAGGTGTTGTGGACAATTGAGGATTATCTCACGTCGATGGAAACCCATCTGGCAGAATTGCTGAATCAGAATGTGGAAATGAATAGTGAAGAGATCATTTCATAATTATTTAGTATGGATTCCTTTAGTTTAAAAAATCTTCTTGAAAATACGATTGATGGAATAGATCAGTCACTGGATAATTTTGAGCCACAATTAATTCCCAGGGAAGTAGGTATGATAACCTCTTTGACTACAGGTGTTGTTAAGGTTTCAGGACTACCGGGAGTTGGTTTTGAAGAATTATTGAAATTTCCGGGAAATATCTATGGCATAGCCTTTAATATTGATGAAAATGAGATTGGCGTGGTCCTTCTTGGGGAATATGCCCTTCTTCATACAGGTGATGAAGTTGAACGTACGGGTCGTGTAATGGATGTACCGGTGAGTGAATCACTGATAGGAAGGGTTATCAATCCGCTAGGTGAACCGCTTGACGAAAAAGGTCCGGTAATTTTTAACAAGCGACTGCCCATTGAACGCCCCTCAGCAGCTATTGTTGACCGTGAACCTGTAATAGTTCCGTTACAGACCGGATTAAAGGTTATTGACGCATTAATTCCCGTTGGTCGTGGGCAGCGTGAGTTAATCATGGGTGACCGGCAGACAGGAAAAACAGCAATTGCAATTGATACAATTATTAATCAGCACGATCAGAATGTGTTATGTATCTATTGTGCAATAGGACAACGTGCCGCATCTGTTGCCAAGGTTGTGGCCGATCTTCGGGAAAAAGGAGCCATGGAGTATACGATTGTGATCGTTACCGAGGGGAATGATGCTCCCGGTCTTAATTTCATCGCACCATATGCCGCAACCAGTATTGGCGAGTATTTTATGGAAAAGGGGAAGGATGTTCTTATCGTATATGACGATCTCACCCATCATGCACGTGCCTACCGTGAGATATCACTTTTATTGCGACGCCCTCCGGGACGCGAGGCATTCCCTGGAGACATTTTTTATATCCATTCGCGTCTTCTGGAACGTTCAACACATTTGTGCAAAGAACGTGGAGGAGGTTCGTTAACAGCCCTACCAATTGTTGAAACTGAAGCCCAAAATATTTCGGCTTATATTCCTACGAACCTTATTTCAATCACCGATGGCCAGATCTATTTGTCGCCAACCTTGTTCGAGTTAGGTGTTCTTCCTGCAGTCGATGTGGGTAAATCGGTATCACGGGTTGGAGGAAAAGCTCAACGGCCGGCATATCGCTCAGTAACAGCCGCCTTAAAACTGGCCTATTCACAATTTGAAGAACTGGAGACTTTTGCAAAGTTTGGTACACGGCTTGACGAACATACCCGGAAAATAATCGGACATGGACGCCGGATACGGGCATGTCTTAAACAACCTGCCTCTTCTCCTATTACCTTATCGGAGCAAATAGTTGTGCTTCTTGCTCTTACAAATGGTCTTTTTGATGCAGTTCCTCTTCCCCAAATGAAAGAAGCTGAACAGATATTGCGTAAAACAGCAGGCGAACTTCCTGAAGATATTCGCCGACGGTTTGTTTCTGCTGCCCCTTTTAGTGAAGAAGATCGCCAGATAATATTACAACTTGCAGGTAAAGCACTTGAACCATACACGGAAAATATATGAGTGATACATTGGAAAGCTTACGACGTAAGATCAACGGAGCAACAGATCTCGAATCGGTTGTTCGTACGATGAAGGTTTTAGCTGCATCAAATATTATACAATATGAAAAGTCGGTAATTTCATTGGCTGATTATTATAGAACAATCGAAATGGGAATGTACGTTTGTTTCCAAAAGAGAGGTGAGCTTACCATTCCTGAAAAACCAGTTCGAAAACAACCTGAGAATATTGGCGCTATCGTTTTTGGCTCTGATCAGGGGCTTGTTGGACAATTCAATGAGGTGCTAGCTGAATTTACCGAATATACACTCGATAACTTTCAGGGTAAAAAACAGATCTGGGCAGTTGGCGAACGTATGCAGGGTCGGCTGGAGGATGACGGATTGACCCTTTCCGGATTATTCTCTGTCCCAAATTCTGTTAATACAATTACACCTTTAATTGGTCAAATACTTCTCGAAAGTGAAACCAGCGGTGAAAAAGGTGAATTTTCGCAATTGTATATTTTTCACAACAAACCTAAACCCGGAGCTCTCTATGAACCATTTGTGCAGCGCCTTCTCCCGCTCGATGAAAAATGGAGCAGCAGTGTTGTCCATCTTAAATGGCCAACAAACAATATTCCTGAACCCATGTTCGGATTGGAGCCTAACTTACACGGACTTATTCGCCAATATCTGTTTATTTCCCTGTTCCGGGCATGTGCAGAGTCGCTGGCGAGCGAAAATGCAAGCAGACTGGCCGCCATGCAGCGGGCAGAGAAAAATATTGATGAACTGCTTGAAGACCTTAACCGATTGTTTCATCGACTACGGCAAAGTACGATTGACGAGGAGCTGTTTGATGTTATTTCCGGTTCCGAAGCCTTGTTTAAGGGAAAGTAGAATAAATTGAAAGATTGAATGTTCAGGCTTATAAATAGCATTGAGATTCATTATTGTTCCGGAAAAGGCAATCAGAATTAAAGATTCTTCGCTGCACTTTGTTAAGCGAAGAATCTTTAATCTGTATAAACCCTATCTTGGATTCCTAACTAATCGGTGCCGATCTCCATTGCCCTCCGGTTTTGGCCGGGAATAATTTGCACGCTGCGGCCGTTGATGCTGTTGTTTGGGAACTTTAACAGGATGGTGATCGATAAGGGGGAATGGATGATTCTCGATTACCGGAATCTTCTTTCGGATCAACTTCTCGATATCCTTTAAAAATGCTTTTTCTTCAGCATCACAAAATGAGAAAGCAGTTCCTTTAGCTCCTGCCCTACCCGTCCGGCCAATGCGGTGAACATAGGTTTCTGAAATATTCGGAAGTTCATAATTAATTACAAACTCCATTTCATCCACATCGATACCGCGTGCTGCAATATCAGTGGCAACCAGAACCCTGGTTGTCTGATCCTTAAAATTAGCCAACGCCCTTTGTCTTGCATTCTGAGCCTTATTCCCATGGATTGCCTCAGCTTTGATATTATGGCGCAGCAGATCTTTAACAACTTTGTCAGCGCCATGTTTTGTCCGGGTAAATACCAGGGCCGATTTTATATTCTGATCACTTAATACATCGATAAGAAGAGAACTTTTATTCCCTTTATCCACAAAGTAGACAAACTGTTCAATAATATCAACAGTCGGTTGACCAGGAGTTATCTCAACCTTACGGGGATTCTTTAATATGGTATCGGCCAGTTTCACGATTTCGGGGGGCATGGTTGCCGAGAAAAAGAGAGACTGACGCTTACGTGGCAGGGCTGCAAGCACCTTTTTTACGTCGTGAATAAACCCCATATCGAGCATACAATCAGCCTCATCAAGGACAAAGATCTCGATATCTTTTAAAGAAATAAATCCCTGATTCATTAAATCAAGCAATCTGCCCGGTGTGGCAACAAGAATATCCACACCCTTTTGCAAGGCCTGTGTTTGAGAAAACTGATTAACACCACCAAATATTACGGTATAGACAAGTTTAGTATGCCTGCCATAGTTTTTAAAGCTCTCCCCTATCTGAATCGCAAGCTCGCGCGTTGGGGTTAGGATTAAACTTCTGATTTTCTTACGTTTATCGTATGATTGACTGGTGCTTAGTAACTGAAGAATCGGAATGGCGAATGCTGCTGTTTTTCCGGTTCCTGTCTGGGCACATCCCAATAAATCGGTACCCTCTAATACAATGGGGATCGCCTGGGCCTGAATTGGAGTTGGGATGGAATAACCTTCTTCGTGAAGTGACTGAAGAATAGGTTCAATAATTTCTAATGACTTAAATGGCATGAATAATTTTTAGTGAACTGTCCTATTAAATAATTAATAGGATCAACTTTATTGAAATATCCTGCAAAGATACGATTAAATACCGACTATTAAGCCCTCACAGAGTTTGAAACCCAGCCTGAGTTTTATGTTCATTTTGTTTTACCTATTTAGAAGTAACCAGCTAAAAATTGGATTAAATTCGCTTTAGTTATTATCCACAAAATTATTGCAATGAAACCCTGGAAAGAGGTTGAACTGATCACCGAAAATGGCGAAATGAAAAGTGCTGTTGCCCCTTTAATTATATCAGCCAGCCGCTCCACCGATATTCCGGCATTCCATTCAGAGTGGATGGTCAACAGGATAGCGAAGGGGTATATCTGCCGGATAAATCCATACAATCGCTCTAATCTGCAGTACATCTCCTTTCAAAATATGCGACTAATCGTCTTCTGGACAAAAAACCCGGAACCAATGATCGAACACCTAACATCGCTTGATCAGTCCGGATTGAATTATTATTTTCAATTTACACTTAACAACTACGAAAAAGAGGGGTTTGAGCCGAATCTGCCATCGTTAAAAAGGCGCCTTAAAACATTTATCCGGCTCTCTGAATTAATGGGAAGAGAGAAGGTAATATGGCGGTTCGATCCGTTGTTATTAGCCGACCACCTTACAATAAGGGAATTGCTGAACCGAATATCTGAAATTGGTAATCAATTGGTTAACCATACCAATAAACTGGTGTTTAGCTTTGCAGATATCCTCCGGTACAGGAATGTACAGCACAACCTGATCAGGGGAATTCCCATTTATAATCCATCTAATGTTCATCAGTCAGAGTTTACCTTTGATCAGAAAATCGTGTTCGCGGAGGGGATTCAAAAATTACTTAATTATTGGAATAAAGTCAATCCCGATTTTCAAATAGCAACGTGTGCCGAAGATATCGATCTTGAAAAATATGAGATAGTTCATAATAAGTGTATTGATGATGAGCTGATTGCAAAACTATTTCCGAATGACCACCGACTAATGGATTTTCTTTGTATAATACCCAAAGATCAACTTCCATTTGGTGATGAGTCTCACCTGAAAAGACCAAATCTCAAGGACAAAGGTCAGCGCAAAGCTTGTGGCTGCATCATGAGCAAAGATATAGGGACCTATAATACCTGCAACCACCTTTGTGTTTACTGCTATGCGAACAGCTCGTCTTCGGCCGTAAAGAAAAATCTGACGGAACTCGATTCCAGTTCAGAGAGTCTACTACCCTATTAAAATCCCCCTTCCCCCAAGTTGAATAACTTCACATCCTATCAATTGCACAAAAAAAAGCTGCTCTTTTTGGGAGCAGCTTTTTTTAATGTGATATCAATTTTTTACTTTTTCTTTTGTGGAACATTCCGTTGTTTGGACATCTCCTCAAGCCTGGACTGAAACTTCGATTTGACAACCGGCATTTTTTGTTTGGCTTTCAACTGTGCGTGAATGGCATCCTCATCAATTAGTCTCTTGAAAATCCACATCTGAACAAATGTGAAGACTAACGATAAGAAGTAGTATAAACTCAAACCTGAGGCATAGCTGTTAAAGATAAAGAGAAACATCACTGGCATCATGTACATCATCGTTTTCATACCAGGCATCTGCTGTGTTCCGGCAGAACTCATTTCGTTGTTATATTTCACATATAAAATGTTGGTAATAGTCATCAATAAGCAGAAAAGACTAACGTGGCTACCATACCAGGGAATTTCAAACGGGAGGGTAACAATTGAATCGTATGATGATAGGTCGTGCGCCCAAAGGAAACTTTGTTGCCTTAACTCGATAGAGATCGGAAAAAAGTAGAACATTGAAACCAGAATTGGCATCTGAAAGAGCATCGGTAAACAACCACCCATCGGATTAACACCTGCTTTTTTGTACAAGGCCATTACGGCTTGTTGCGACTCCATCTTTTTATCTTCCCCAAATTTTTTCTGAATCTCTTCAATCTCAGGTTTTAATAACCTCATTTTTGCCTGCGAGATGTAGGATTTGTAGGTAAATGGTGCAATAATTAGCTTGACATAGATCGTTAAAAGTAAAATAATCAGACCAAAGTTACCGATATATCTTCTTAGAAAGTCAAATGCGGGAATGATAATGTATTTGTTGACCCAACCAATAATTGTCCAACCAAGTGACAATTCTTCTTCCAGATTGATCTTATATTGTTTAAGTGTATTGTACTGATTCGGACCGAAATAGAACCTCGCAAGAAAGGTTTCGCTACCCGAATTATCTAAGGGGATGGTTAAATCAGCAGTCATGTCAGAAACAAAAGAGGGATCTTTTTCTCTTTTCTTGGTACTTATCTGACCATTCATAAAAGCTTTGTCAGCTATCAGCGCCGAAGAGAAGAAAAGTGTTTTAAAACTTACCCATTCGACTTTAGTAGTCAACGCTTTTGATTCAGACTTTGTAGGGGCAATTTTATCTACAACATCCTGGTAATACTTAAAATAGCTTGTTGCATAATTGTCTTCGCCAAATTTGGATACCTTTTCCTGGCGAGGTAGCGACATCGCCCAGGCAAAATTGATATAATTAGAATTGGCGCCCATCACTTTTTTAAGACCGGCGGTATGAATATCGAAGCCAACCATAAAAGAGTTGTGCCTTAGTGTATATGTGTACTCAACAGCAACACCATTACCGGCATCAAGACGCATGGTGAGCGATTGGGATGCTTCCTTCCCTTCAGTATTAAATTTCTCACGCCCCTCTTTCCCCACTGAGACAGCAGAACCAGAGACTTTGATTAAAGAATCAGTCACCGAAGGTGTAAAAAAGAACTGATCGGTTTGAATGCTTTTATTTTGTGAAAAGAAATTGAGGCCAAAACGATTTTTATCTCCTTCGAAAAGGACAAGTGGTTCGCCATTAAACCTTTTATATCCCTTCAATTCAACAGAGTAGATCTTTCCACCTTTTGTTGAAACCCTGATCTTCATCAGATTATTCTCCATCGTTATAAAACGTTCTGTCCCTTTTGCCGCTTCTGAGAATATGCCATAAAGGCTTTTAAGCTCGTTTTCAGCACCGGCTATTACGGTAGTGTCGGCAGAGGTGTTGGTAACTTTTGCGGCAAGATTTGCCTTTAAAGTTTTGGCCTCCGTCTCAGCCTGCATTGCTTTTTCAGTTTCAACCCGAACGATTGAATCGCTTTGCCGTTTTTGTGCATCAATTTCACGTTCTGATGGTTTATTAAAATAACTGAAGGTAATCAGAATCACAAAAATCAGGGCGAGGCCTGTAATGGTATTTTTATCCATAAAAAGTAATAATCGTATTTTTTATTTTGAATTATCGAGAACCGCCTTAATAAAACCAACAAATAAAGGGTGCGGTTGCAAAACAGTACTGCTGTATTCAGGATGAAACTGGACACCTATAAACCAAGGATGATCTGGAATTTCAATTACTTCAACCAATTTGGTTTCAGGATTAATACCGACTGCCTTCATCCCGGCATCCTCGAATTTTTTCAGATAGGCGTCATTAAACTCATAACGATGTCGGTGGCGTTCTGTAATCTTGGATTTTCCATAAGCAGCATAGGCTTTGGAATCTCTTTTAAGATGACAACTGTAGGCTCCCAAACGCATGGTTCCCCCCTTATCGGTGATCTCCTTCTGCTCTTCCATAAGGTCGATGACCGGGTATTTGGTTCCGGCATTCATCTCGGTTGAATCAGCATCACACAAATTCAGCACATTGCGGGCAAACTCGATCACTGCGATCTGCATTCCAAGGCAAATTCCCAAAAAAGGAACCTTATTTATTCGGGCATATTTTGCAGCAACTATTTTTCCTTCGATACCACGATGACCAAATCCAGGGGCAATAATGATCCCGGAACATCCTTTTAACTTCCTTTCAATGTTCTCTTCATTGATTCTTTCAGAATGTATCCACTCTATTTTTACCCTGCACTCATTGGCTGCACCGGAATGAATCAATGCTTCACAAATCGACTTATAAGCATCGTGAAGTTCGACATATTTCCCGACAAGGGCAATCTTCACCTCTTTGGTGGGATTTTTATACCTGGTCAGAAAATCGTTCCAATCCTGAAGATCTGGTGGAGCACCCAGGGGAAGACCTAACTTCTTAAGGACGATTTCATCCAGCTTTTCTTCCCTCATTTTGATTGGAACTTCGTAGATCGTCGAAACATCAATCGATTCAATAACAGCCTCTTTATTGACATTACAAAACAGCGCCACTTTCTCTTTTAATCCGGGAGAGAGGGCATGTTCGGTCCGAAGAACCAGCACGTCGGGCTGAACTCCGTTTTCGAGTAATGCTTTCACGGAATGTTGGGTCGGCTTGGTTTTGAGTTCTCCTGAGGCCTGAAGGTAAGGAACCAGGGTCAGGTGGATAAATAGCGCATCGCTTCCCATCTCCCATTTTAGTTGCCTTACCGCTTCAATATAGGGTAACGACTCGATGTCCCCAACAGTACCACCGATTTCGGAGATGACAACATCAAATTTCTTCTTTGATCCCAGATATTTGACATATTTTTTAATCTCATCGGTTATATGTGGGATAATCTGGACCGTTTTCCCCAGATAATCACCCCGCCGCTCCTTATTGATCACCGACTGATAGATTCTGCCGGTAGTCACATTATTCGCCTGTGATGTAGGAGAGTTAAGAAATCGCTCGTAGTGACCCAGATCGAGATCTGTTTCAGCGCCATCCTCGGTTACATAACATTCGCCATGTTCATAGGGATTTAGCGTCCCCGGATCTACATTGATATAGGGATCCAGTTTTTGAATTGTCACCTTGTATCCTCTTGCCTGAAGCAACTTCGCAAGGGATGAAGCAATAATTCCCTTACCGAGAGAAGAGGTCACACCGCCGGTTACAAATATATACTTCGTTGTGGCCACGTTTATAAATTTTTGTCCATTCTAAAAGTCTGCAAAGTAACTAATAATTATCGTAAACCTTGTATGTTTAGATTAAATTTCAGTTCAGTATCGTAATGAAAAACCCGTTCCAGTTGACTGGAACGGGTTTTTATTGATGATAAAAATATTAATTGACCTCTTCCTGCGAATCGATAATCCTCAGTTTTTCCTTGTGATAATCAATCTGAATTTTAATCTTTTCCATCTGGGCATTCACCCCTTGAATCAGTGATTGCGCACCCTTACTTGAGCCAAAGAAACCAACGTTATTGGCTAAAGTATTGATGTCACTCTCAAGTTGTTTAAGATGTTGAGCCAAACGGTCGCGTTCCATATTAATCTTCATCCATCCACGTGGTTGTGAAGCTAAATGTTCTATTTTGCTCTTGAATTTGTAGAGTCCCATATCCTGGTCATCCAATTTGAGCTGATCAAAATGGCCATCGATCAAACTATGATAGCGCGTTTGTAACTCCTCTTTCTTTCGGAAGGGGACAAAACCAATCTCTGACCACCGTTCCTGAAATTTCTTCAGAACCTCAATGTCCTCTTTTGGATTTCCTGTTGCCTTAAAGTTTTCTATTTCAGCAATTAATGCTTTTTTTGCCTTATAATTTTCATCCTGATCGCCTGAAACACCTGAAAAATGGGTGGTTTTACGATTAAAGAATTCATCACAAGCACTCCTAAACTTCTTCCAGATTAGTTCCGATTGTTTACGTGGTACTGGACCGACTTCTTTCCACTTCTTCTGAAGGGCAATCAGCTTATCGGTTGTCGCTTTCCAGTCGTCCGAATCTTTCAGCTTTTCAGCCTGTTCGCATATTTCAAGTTTCTGCGACAGATTTTTATTCAGCTGATCTTTACTCTTATTCCAAAAATTGCGTTTATTCTGGAAAAAGGCATCATTTGCAGCTCTGAAGCGTTCCCAGACTTTGGCATTCTCTTTACGGGGTCCAAATCCTGAATTTTTCCAGGCTTCCTGCAAAGCAATCACCTTTTCGGTAATATCATTCCATTCGCGGGGATTATCCGAAGTAAATCCACAATATTGTTCAGCTAATTCACAAAGCTCAACTTTCTTTTGTAGTTGCTCCTTCTGAGTGGTTCGCTCTTGCTCAAAGAACTGCTGATATCGTTTATTAATCAATGTTGTAGCACCTTTAAACCGCTCCCATAGCTCCTGCTTACTCTCACGTGGCACAGGGCCAATCTCTCTCCATGTCTCATGAAGTTTCTGCAGTTCCCTGAAAGTTGATAATGCTTCAGCATCAGCGATTGAAGCCAGTTCTTCAGCTTTCAAACAAAGTTTGGTTTTTTCATCCATGTTCCTGCGTAGATCCAAATCGCGCAACTCGCGATTAATCTTCACAAAATCATAAAACAGTTCGACATTGTAATGGTAATTTTCCCATAAATCCTTGACCTTGGTTTGAGGAACCTGTCCAATCCCCTTCCACTTGTCCTGAAGATTATTAAACTCCTGAAAAGTCATGTTAATCGACTCTTCACTGTTTATTAAGGATTTTATCTCCTCTATAATTGCAAGCTTTTTATAATAATTCTCTTCCTTTATTGCCTCCTGCTTTTTATTCAGTTCTGCGCGGAGATTTTTGTATTCCCGAAGAAGGTCTTTTAACTCAGCTTCAAATGGATCATCCTGAGGTTCAAATAATTCCTCATCATTACCTTCAGCTGTAAAGGCTGATTTCTGCTCCTGAATTTCACTATTCCGGATTTTATAAAAACACCCTTTGATAGCCTCGGCATGGGGTCTGATTTCGTCAACGGTCCCTTCAGATAATATTTTTCTTAAAGTATTGACTAATTGAATCTTGCTGTACGAGGAGTAATCATGAATTGGAATTGCATGGACATCAGGTTCTCTGTCACTGAATAGATCGTCGTCGTCGTCAGAATCAATCTGAACCTGAACAATCTGATCTATTAAAGTGGTTTCGGCCGTTTCGGCAACTTCAACAAGAGGTTGGGGTATCATATCGAAATTAATTGAAGATTCCGTCACCGGAATATCCATCACCACAATCTCTGCCTCCGGCACAGGTTCGGAAGCTGTCTCCAGCAACTCTTCAACATTAACGTCCGGTTCTTTCGGAGCCGCCAAATCTGGTGTCCCTTCCGCTAAAACTTCTGATTCTTTTTCCGACACCGGGTCTGGCGTCTGGCCTGCTAAAACTAACTCAACATCATTTTCAACATCGGTGAGAAACTCTGTTTCTTCGGAAGTTTCGCTTTTTTTCAATTCATTAGATTCCATCTGCAATTTCGTTACGGCGATTAAGCCAGGATGTATACAATATTATTTTTCACGAAAATAGATATTTACAAGCTAATACTCAACTAATTCGAAAACATATTTTCGATCCAAATAAACATGGGGCTGCAAAAGTTCCTTGCAAACCCCATAACATACTGTTTACTAATACTATAAAAACTTAATTTATAACAATATCTTTTGGTTCCATTTCTTTCATCTCCTCCTTTTTGGGAATACTAATCGATAAAATACCGTTTAAGAATACTGCACTGATCAGGTCGGTATCTACTGATTTTGGAATTGAAAACCGCCTGATAAAACTTTTTAATCCGAATTCCCTGGTCAGATATTTCTCATCTTCATTTGATTCCACTTCCACACTCCCTTTTACAATAAGAAGATTATCCTGAAATTGAATACCAATCTGCTCTTTGGTATATCCGGCGATGGCGAGCTCTATTTTAAAGCTCTCCTTACCCTCTGAAACGTTGGCCGATGGAATTGGATAAAAATTTTCACTTTCCAGATCACGGAACAACTGATTAAACGCACGGTCTGAACAGGCATTGTAAACTAACGGCTTTGAAAATCTAAGAATATTCATAACTTTTTTGTTTTAATGGTTTAACATTTAAAATTCTTTTTGTAATCTGAACCTAACTCTTCAATTGATGTACCAATTCAATAATTGATCTGTTTTAATTGAAATAGCAAGTCATTATGGCACTTTTTGGGAAAATAATAAGCCATATTGGCATATTTTCACACTTATGGAGACTTTAAACCGGATAAATCACATCTTCCAATTGTGAAGATCAATCGGTAATGGTACATTTACAAAAAAATAAGTCATGCGTATTGATATACTTACAGTCGTGCCAGAATTGCTGGAGAGTCCGTTTAGTTATTCTATTCTAAAAAGGGCAAAAGATAAAGGATTAGCCGAAATTTTCATCCATAATATCAGGGATTGGTCGGATGATAAGCATAAACGGGTGGATGATTATGCATTTAGTAAAGGTGCAGGAATGGTAATGACGATAGGACCTATCGACAGAGCAATTTGTGATTTAAAAAGCCAGCGTGACTATGATGAAGTTATTTTTTTGACCCCCGATGCTCGTCAGTTTACACAACGTGATGCTAATCAGTTATCGCTTAAAAGAAATCTCATTCTGCTTTGCGGTCATTATAAGGGTGTAGATCAGCGTGTTAGAGACAACCTGATAACCCTTGAGCTGTCCATAGGCGATTATGTTCTCACCGGAGGCGAATTAGCTGCAGCCATCGTTTCTGATGCCATCGTCAGATTAATCCCCGGGGTTTTATCCGACGAAACTTCAGCACTTACAGACTCTTTCCAGGATGGATTACTTACTCCTCCGGTTTATACCCGACCTGCTGAATATAAAGGTTGGCGCGTGCCGGAAATCCTCCTCTCCGGTAATGATCAGCTGATCGACGACTGGAAACATGAACAAGCCTATGAAAGAACCAAAAAGATCAGGCCGGATCTTCTTGAAAACGATTAGTTGGAACAAATAAGTTCCCTGTAAATTCTTTTATTAATGAACAGGATGAATGTAAGTTACCTCCTGCAAATCTGCCGGTAGGAACATATTTTACAGTGATCCTCATTCGTTGTTTGAGTGAAAGGAATTGACTGATTGAAAATCTCTTCGAGCAACTGTATGAAAAGTGTTTCAAACTGCCCTGAGATTGAAATAAATTCGACAGGAATAATCCCAATTTCTTTCGAACGTAGGGCGGGGTTAAACTCCTCTTCAAAAATTCCACGTAAAGAATAAATCCCGGGATGTATGGCACCTATTTCAGGCTGATTTTTATGCAGTATATAAGAATAAACCAGTGTCTGGAATGCCGCTTTATTTCGTGTTTTATTCTCCTTATCGAATAGCGATATTAATAACGGAAAACTTAATTCGGCCTTACCTGTTTTATAATCAAGAATATATATTGATTCGCCAATACGGTCCAGTCGATCAATTGTTCCGCCGATTGTAATATTTTGTGTTGAGTTGTTAATCAGGATTGTTGTTCTGACTTTCTTTTCAAGACCAGCTATCTCAAATGGAGAACGTTTCAGGTCAACAGCCAGCAATTGATTTACATACTTTTTTACAACTTCATAAATCAACCAGTTACGCCCGGTTATCAGGACTTTTTCATCCTTCTTTAATCCCTTAAAATAGACTGAACGAAACGACTCAATAATGGTAGCGTCAATCAATACCTGATTTTCAAGAATTACTTCAATATCTTTATAACTAACCATTTTGCCAATATATGGCCGGTAAATATTTTCCATCGCATTGTGAAACAGATTGCCGAAAATCATGGCATCAACCTCTTCGGATATTTCATCCGGTTCGTCCAGCCCCGCCGAATACCTGAAATAGAATTGCAGCGGACAGGTAAGATATTTATCAATAGCACTGGGAGATAGTGGCTTTTTGCCATTCAGGTAATCTTCGAGCTTTGCCATCACAGCTACATCTTTTCCTATGCTAATCGGCTTTACCACAATATGCTCTACATTAAAAACCATATTTGTTTCGGAAATATGAAACGGAGATTCCAGCTGCAACTGATACAGATAGCGGCTTTTTTCACCTGTAAACATGCCATTGGCCCCGGAATCATAAACTAAAGTCACATTTTCGGCACGTTGCAGTAGCCTGTAGAAATAGTAGGCATACATCGCATTTTGTTCTTCAATGGTAGGTAATCCAAAAACCCGCCTTAAATTATAGGGGATAAACGATCCGGAAGAGGTGATCTTAGGCATGATTCCATCATTCATCGAAAGGATGATCAGATTTTTAAAATCGAGTGTTCGTGTTTCAAGTATACCCATAATCTGCAAACCTTCAAGAGGTTCTCCTTCAAAAGGAATGGTCAGTCCACTGATATATTGTAACAGGAAGCGGAAAAATGCTTCCTTCGAAATGAAATTGTCTGATTCAAAAACTTTGTGGCCATCGTTGACCAGAATATCCCTGAGTTGGTTAACCGCAAGCCATGTCTGATACAGATATTCCCGATAGATAGCAGAATTCTCAACCTCAGCTTTTGTATTTTGAGAAAATAAATCATCGGGTGACTCCTCCCCCCCTTTTTGTTGCCAACGTACAAAAATCACTTTAATGATCCCAAGAAAATAGTCCGACAGCGCGATGATCTCCTGCGGTGCAACAAACAACATCCGAAAGATCAAATTTTTGTCTAATTCACTATTTGATAAATAGATGGAATTATTTGTTAAAATACTGTCGATCAATTCCCGGCTGGCCTCCGGCTCAATATCGATGACCAGCTGATGACTTAAAACCCTGATTACATCCTTATTGTAAAAAGACACCTCATTGCCGGATTTACGAACATTTTTCTGCAATGCAATCAGTTGAGTAATCAAGCTGAAAGCAGGAGTCATCTTTAACGGATAACCCATCGTAACATTCACTTTATGACTATTTTCAGGTAACGAATTAATCATGGGCAATAACAACTCCTCATCACAGAGTACCACCGCAGTTTCATCAAAATTCAATTCCCCGTTAAATTTTTCAAGTAATTCATTTGCAGCAACCTGTGCCTGTCCAACCTGAGATGCAATATTTACGGTTTTTATTGATTTAACTAACGATGTGAGCGAGTCACATTCAGGAAGATAACCTTTGTGCGGATATCGGGCAATGTTCTTACGCAAAAATAAGCCCGCTTCCTGTGTCTGATCCTCAAGATAGTAATTGTCAAAATCCCAATAGAAAGACGCGGTTCCAGCTGTTTGCAGATAATCGAAAAGCGCTTCTTCACAACGGTTTAATGCATTAAATCCAATAAATACATATTGTGAGTCTTCTGATTTAGATAGACTGTTATTTAGATGATGTTCAACCACTTCGCGATATAGCATCCCTTCCCAGGCAAGGCCCTCATTAATCAAAGTTGCCTTTAATTTATCGTAAACGCCATTAATATCTTCCCAGAGTCGGATAAACTCTTTCTGATTTGGCGTTTTCTCCTTGTTGGAAAGGGTTTTCCAAAAATTCCCCAGAAGCTCCCTTTCATCTTCATGCAAATCATCAAAGCGGGCATCAATCTCTTTAAGTTCAGTTACATTTGTAAACAGGTCACGGGCATTGACGAGATATTTGTCAACCTGATCAAAATCGCTGATCAGCATCTCGCCCCAAAAATAAAAATCATCAAAAAGTTCCTTCGAATTGGTTGTCTCGCAGTAGACTTTGTAAAGCCTGAATATCAGACTTAACCTGTCCGGTACATGCAATGTGGAGAGTGAAGAAAATAATTCGTTGATGGTGATGATTTCGGGCGAGATCATCGGAGAAGTAACCAGTGTATTCAGGTAGTTTATGAAAAAGACCCCTCCCCTGCGATTGGGAAAAACCAAAGTAAGTTTATCAATATTATGATGGTGTATTTCAAATAAATGTGCTGCAACCTGCTTCAAAAATCCATTCATAAAGGTGACTGTTAAATGATATTAAATTCTGAATGTCCAAATAAAATATAAAATTGCTCCTTTTTTTTGAATAGTATAGAAAGATGCTTTAAAAATGATTTTTATTGAACTTATTCTTTCGTTTATTTGTAATGATTATGGAACTAAATTTGAAACATGGATAGATTCTCTTTGGTAGGAAATCATGAAATTGGTGCGATTGAAGAGTTATACAAAAATTATCTTCAAAACCCACAGGATATTGACGAGAGTTGGCGCAATTTCTTCGAAGGATTCGAGCTGGCCCGCAAATCTTATGATAGCCGCTCTTTGGAATTGGTTGATAAAAGTCATCTGGAAAAAGAGTTTAGTATTCTTAACCTCATTAATGGATACCGGCAACGGGGACACCTTTTCACTCGAACAAATCCTGTACGACGACGCAGACAATATTCACCAACTCTTGATTATCAAAATTTCGGACTTCAGGAGGGGGATTTGAATATGGTATTTGAAGCCGGAAAGGAGATCGGAATTGGTCCTGCCACGCTAAGTGTGATAATTTCACATCTTGAACATACCTATTGTGAATCGGTCGGTGTTGAATTTCTTTATATGCGTCAGCCTGAACTTATTGATTGGCTAAGACTTAGAATGGAAGGCACACGTAATACGGAAGTCTTTTCCTCTGTGGAACAAAAGGAAATCTTTAACCACCTTAAAGTTGCTGCCGGTTTCGAAAATTTTATACATAAGAAATTTGTTGGGGCCAAACGATTTTCTCTTGAAGGAACGGAGGGGCTGATACCGGCACTGAATGCCATTATTGAACACGGTGTTGAATTAGGTCTTGAAGAGTATGTAATTGGGATCTCTCACCGGGGAAGATTAAATGTACTGGCAAATATTCTGAAGAAGCCATATGAAAATATTTTCAAGGAGTTCTATGCTACTGAATATGAAGAGGGAATTGTCCTTGGTGATGTAAAATACCATTTGGGATTCGATCAGGTGGTTACTGCAAAAAATGGCGCTAAAATAAAACTAAGTCTGCTTCCTAACCCTTCCCACCTCGAAGCCGTCGCACCACTTGCAGAAGGGATGGTACGGGCGAAAATTGATCACACCTATCAGGGAGATTTTGATAAAATTGCCCCGATAATAATTCATGGAGATGCCGCCATTGCCGGCCAGGGTGTTGTTTATGAAGTTGTTCAAATGTCGCAACTCCCCGGTTATAAAACGGGTGGAACCATTCATATCGTCGTCAATAATCAAATAGGATTCACAACCGATTATCTCGATGCCCGATCTAGTACCTATTGTACCGACGTGGCTAAAATTACCCGTTCTCCCGTTTTTCATGTCAATGGAGATGACGCTGAGGCGATTATTTTTACGGTAAAATTGGCGCTCGAATTCAGGCAACATTTTCATGCTGATATTTTTATTGATATTCTATCATATCGTAAATATGGTCATAATGAAGGAGATGAGCCCAGATTTACCCAGCCTATTCTTTATAAAGCAATAGCACAGCATCCAAATCCAAGGGATATTTATGCAAATAAACTGGTAGAATCGGGTGTCTTGACCGAGCAGGAGGTAAAACGCGAAATTGCCACATTCGATGAGCTCCTTGAGGAGAAATACGAAATAAGCAAAAGTATCGAGAAGGTAAAAATAAAGAGTTTTCTCGTTGAAGAATATAAAACCTATCGTTTCCCTGAACCGACAGAAATAAATATCACACCGACCGAGGTTTCCGAAATCAAATTGATTGAACTGGCTGAAATAATAAACACACTGCCTGCCGATAAGAAATTTTTTGGAAAAATCGTTAAATTATTGGATGACCGAAAACAGCTGATTGCCGATCGTAAAGTTGACTGGGCATTGGCTGAGCAACTTGCTTTTGCCACATTGCTATCCGAAGGTATACCTGTCCGGCTGAGTGGTCAGGACAGCCAGAGGGGAACATTTTCTCACCGTCATGCCGCAATTGTGATGGAAGAGGGTGATGAGAAGTATTTTCCTTTGCAAAATATCTCAGCCGACCAGGCAAAATTTACCGTATACAATTCCCCTCTTAACGAATATGGGGTGATGGGATTTGAATATGGCTATTCGCTTTGCTATCCAAAAGGATTAACCATATGGGAAGCTCAATTCGGTGACTTCAGTAATGTTGCACAGGTTATTATCGATCAATATATCAGTGCAGCTGGTGAAAAATGGGGAATGATGAATGGTCTCGTATTATTTCTCCCTCACGGTTATGAAGGACAAGGTTCTGAACATTCAAGCGGAAGAGTCGAACGAATGCTGTCGCTATGCACTAATTATAATATGCAGGTAATGATGCCAACCACTCCTGCAAACCTTTTTCACCTCCTTCGACGCCAGGTGTTAGGCAATAACAGAATTCCACTGATCGTATTCACACCAAAAAGTTTGTTAAGGCACCCATTGGTAATATCTCCTATCGAACATCTCACCTCACACGAATTTCTGGAAATCATCGATGATATTAAAGTCCCGGCAGGAAAAGCAGAAGTGCTTATTTTCACTTCAGGAAAAATCTATTACGAGTTATTGGAAAGACGTGAAAAGCTGGGATTGAAAAATTATGCCATCATAAGGATTGAACAGTTATTTCCATTCCCATCTGAAGAGGTCCGGAAAATTAAATACCAGAACCCTCATGCAAATCGTGCAATGTGGGTTCAGGACGAACCTGCCAATATGGGAGTGTGGCCATACATCTCGCGCAAATATCCAGAACTTCAACTTGAGTTGATCAGCCGTGCTGAGAGCGCCAGTCCGGCAACCGGACTTTTGGAAAAACACAAGCGAAGTCTTGAACGAATTTTAAATGCTGTTTTTAATTAAATTTATCCAAATAATTTATCTGACATGATTCTTGATATCAAAATACCCTCTCCGGGAGAATCAATTACTGAAGTTGAAATTGGCAATTGGCTGGTTAAAGATGGTGAAATCGTAACTAAAGGCCAGGATATTGCTGAAATTGAATCAGATAAAGCAACTTTGTCTTTAACGGCTCCTGCAGCAGGTAAGTTAAAAATATTTTTAAAGGAGGGGGAAAGGGTCGCTGTTGGATCTGTTGCTTGTGCCATCGACATTGACGATGCCATTCAGGACAGTGAGAGCGCCTCTATACTGTTAAATAAAGAATCGGTTTCTGAGCCTAAAGATTTGAAACCAACTGAGACTTCAATTTCGACTTCACCAAAAACTGAAGAAGAAACCGACCTTGTTATTAAACTTACACCAACCGCCCGGGCTGTGATGGAGGAGGCCGGATTAAATCTTGAGGATGTACTTAAGGGGCTCCGTCGGATTACGCGAAGTGACATTGAGGCGGTAATAAGTGATCAAAAAGCTGAACCGCAAAAATTACCGGTTGAAAAATCGCGGGAGGTTGCACGGGTTGGGATGTCTCCTTTGCGGCGAAAACTTAGTCAGCGACTTGTTGCAGTAAAGAACGAGACCGCCATGCTCACCACCTTTAATGAAATCGACATGAGTCAGCTTATGGAACTGCGAAAATCTTTCCAACAGCAGTTTGTCGATAAATATAAGATTAAACTTGGTTTTATGTCCTTCTTTGCGAAAGCAGTAAGTGTGGCACTTTCAAATCATCCATCGGTCAATTCGATGATTGATGGCGAAGATATTGTCACACCGCGTTACCATGATATCGGTGTTGCGGTTCAGACGCCTAAAGGACTCATGGTTCCGGTTATTCGCAATGCTGAAACCAAAAGTATTGAATCGATCGAGCGGGAGATCAAGGAACTGGCAGAGAAAGCAAGAGATAAGAAGCTTACCATTCAGGAGATGACTGGTGGCACCTTTACCATTACCAATGGTGGAGTTTTTGGTTCATTGATGTCGACACCGATTATCAACCCTCCCCAAAGTGCGATCCTGGGAATGCATGCGATTAAAGATCGTCCGGTTGCTGTTAACGGAAAAGTGGAGATCAGACCCATGATGTATGTTGCTCTCTCGTATGATCACCGGATCATCGATGGTAAAGATTCAGTCGGATTCCTTGTTAAGGTTAAAGAGTTAATCGAAGATCCCGCGAAACTGCTTTTCAACGGGAAAAGTGCTGAAGAGCAATTGTTGGGATTATAACAGAATACAAATTCAAACAACAAAAGGCATCTGGTTATCCGGGTGCCTTTCTGTTTCACTCTTTTGGGTTAACTATAAAAAAACAAAGCAGACAAATCTGCGAAGGGTTTTGACTCGGTCCGGATGCATTCAGACAAATCTGCGGAGAGTTTTGATTCAGTCCGGATGCGTTCAGACAAATCCGCGGAGGCTTTTTACTCGGTCCGGATGCGTTCAGACAAATCCGCGGAGGGTTTTTACTCGGTCCGGATGCGTTCAGACAAATCTGCGGAGAGTTTTGACTCAGTCCGGATGCGTTCAGACAAATCCGCGGAGGGTTTTTACTCGGTCCGGATGCGTTCAGACAAATCTGCGGAGAGTTTGGACTCCCTCCGGATGCATTGACAATCAATATTATAGGATTCTTTGCTACACTTCGTTTCGCACAGAATGACAATTATTTAGTAAGAGGGGTGGGGGTTGGAAGTGAGATTCCTCATTCCGCTGCGCTGCATACGGAATGACAATGTAATGTGTTTTATGGTGTTTGAGAGGGGGCGGCGTGGCCGCCCCCTCTCAAACACCAACTTCAGGGGGAAGTGTGTCATTCCGAGACCCAATACTAACAAGCACACCAAATTTTATGACAGCTAAGAAAATAATGAATGAAAGTGAGATTCCTCATTCCGTTGCACTGCATTCGGAATGACAATGGACTGTGTTTAAAGGTGTGGGGTGACGGGGCGGCGTTGCCGCCCCGTCACCCCACACACACTTCAATGGGATGGATGTCATTCCGAACGCAGTGAGGAATCTCCTTTTAATAATAGCGAATAGAATGCTTTCATTAGTATCGTAGCAAAGAATCTTAAAATTTTTCCCCGGACAATAATGAATTTATATTTTCAACATCCGTAACAAACCCAATTCCTATAAAAACAAAAGGCGCCCCTTTTGAGGGCGCCCTATGATAACCTAACCAAAATCTATGAAAAAAAGTGCTATACTCTTACCTCACAAATATGCATTAGAAATTAGTTAAACCGATCGAACAGATCTTAAAGATTGTTAAAATCTTAAAATCTGTAAGTAAAATCATCTTTATTTAACGATCCTCATTTTGTAGAAGGAACGATATACAAAGTATAGTGCAATTACAAAGAACACGCCACCCACATATGGAGCTACCGAAAAGAAGCTTTCAGAAATAGCAATTTCCATAGCAAGTAAACCAAAAAGGGTGGTAAATTTGATAATCGGGTTCAAAGCAACCGATGAGGTGTCTTTAAATGGGTCACCAACGGTATCGCCAACGATAGACGCCTCATGCAAGGCAGTCCCTTTTTCCCGCAAGTCAACTTCAACTACTTTCTTGGCATTATCCCATGCACCTCCGGCGTTGGCCATAAAGAGCGCCTGGAAAAGTCCGAAAACTGCAATTGAAATCAGGTAGCTGACAAAGAAGGAGGTAGCGGCATACTGCAGAGCTGGTGTTGTTGCAGTCATATCGCGGTATCCTGCAAAGAAAGCAAATGCAAGCGCAAATGAGAAGATCGCAATAAAGATATTGAACATCCCGGTCTGTGCATACTGAGTACAAATCTTAACAACTTCTTTGGATGTTTCGATAGATGCACTGCTGTCGGCGCCTTCATCAAGATGAATGTTTTTCTTGATGTATTCAACTGCCCGATAAGCACCCGTAGTTACCGCCTGAATAGAAGCACCAGTAAACCAATATATGACAGAACCACCAGCTAAAAATCCGAGAATTGTATAAGGATTAAGAACATTAAGAATGGTTTCAGGTTCAATACCAAATTTACTTTTAATAAGGAGGATAAGTGAGAAAATCATGGTCGTAGCCCCAACAACTGCAGTACCGATAAGTACTGGCTTTGCCGTAGCTTTAAAGGTATTGCCCGCTCCATCATTAGCTTCCAGATAATGCTTTGCATTTTCAAAATCGGGTTTAAAACCAAAATCCCGTTCAATTTCTACTGCTGCATTTGGATTTTCCTCAATCAGAGAAAGCTCATAGATACTCTGTGCATTATCGGTAACAGGACCATAACTATCAACTGCAATTGTTACCGGACCCATACCCAGGAATCCAAAAGCCACAAGTCCAAAGGCGAAAATAGAGGGATAGATCATCATTACGTCGAGACCGTGAGTAGACGCAAAATAAGCAATAAACATAAGTACAAGGAAAACCATACCTTGCCAGAAAGCGCTGAAGTTACCGGCTACTAAACCCGAAAGGATGTTAAGTGATGGACCACCTTCGCGTGAAGCTGTCACAATTTCGTTGACGTGACCAGATTTGGGGCTGGTAAAAATCTTGGTAAACTCAGGAATCAAAGCAGCGCCAAGTGTTCCGCAACTGATGATTATAGATAGCGTCAGCCAAAGGTTATTTGCCAATGCACCAAGCATGAAATAACTTACACCAAATGTTACAATGATTGAGAGAATTGAAGTTATCCACACCAGTGTGGTTAAAGGTTTTTCAAAGTCAAGATCCAATACATTATGGTATTTGGCATTTGTATAAAGCTTATTGATATAGAAAGCGGCAATTGAAGTAACCACCATAAGGACGCGCATCAGGAATATCCAGGTAAGCAACAGCATCTGATCTTCCACTTTTGCTACTGCCAGAACAATAAAACTAATAAGGGCAACACCAGTAACGCCATAAGTTTCGAAACCGTCAGCTGTCGGACCTACACTATCTCCTGCATTATCTCCGGTACAGTCTGCAATTACA
The DNA here is from genome assembly GCA_963677935.2 of Prolixibacteraceae bacterium. Classification (GTDB taxonomy): domain Bacteria; phylum Bacteroidota; class Bacteroidia; order Bacteroidales; family Prolixibacteraceae; genus JAAFHB01. Next base: position 1,083,834 of record CAXXEH010000003.1, read on the forward strand.
CCAGGATTACGTGGGTCATCCTCTTTAATTTTAAAGACCACCTTCATAAGGTCACTTCCGATATCGGCAATCTTTGTAAAAATACCACCGGCAATACGAAGAGCTGAAGCACCTAAAGATTCACCAATTGCAAAACCAATAAAACTGGCGCCTGCAAATTCGCGTGGGATGAAAAGGAGAATGATAAGCATCATGATCAATTCAACACTTACCAAAAGAACGCCAATACTCATCCCTGCATCGAGCGGAATATTGAGCAGTTTTAACGGTTTACGTTCCAGTGAGGCAAAAGCCATACGGCTGTTGGCCAGTGTATTCATACGGATACCAAACCAGGCAACACCATAGGAACCCAGGATACCGATAACCGACCACATCAGGATAAGTAAGACTCCGCCGAAACTCATTTGCTGAAGAAATCCGAAATAGAAGGCAATACATGCAGCAATAAAAGCAAAGAGAATCAATAAAAATTTCCCCTGCTGAATCAGATAAGTCTTACAGGTTTCAAAGATGATATTCGCTACATCCAGCATACTCTTGTGTGCCCCAAGCCTCTTTACCCGGAGAAACTGATACAAACCAAAAAGCAATCCAAGAATACAAATCAAAAACCCAAACAGTAGCATATTGTACTGTCCCGACTCGAGCGCAGGAATTTTGAGATCGGCCTCACTACCGAAAACCAGAGCCGGCAAGACAAAAACCAAGATAAAAGAAAATAATCGTTTCATACGTTTTAAATTAAAAAATGAATCTGTTTTAAGATCAATGAATATAAAGAATGAAATATGATAATCAAGATATAGTCTTACCTGGCAAGAGGCAAAGATAAAAAGAAGTTAGGAATAAAAATAAAAGTTTAGGCAGAAATAAACCGTTTCCGGTATGTTGTTCAACACAATTCGACATTTTCATTCTGATAGGTTTTAACGGTTAGTTGCTCAAGCCTGTCATTCATAAATTGGGGATTAATAAAATATGGATTACAATAATTTTGGTTAATCTAATTTGTCTCGTTACAAAAAAAGCGTATAAAATTAACATTATCAAAATTTGACCTCCTTTAGAAAATATTCTCCCATAGATTTAACAATTAATTTTTATTTGAAAGAATTATTGCCAAATATCTGAACTGATCCAACCGATTGTCGTATCTTAGTGTTTTACATTTAAAAGAATTAAATCTCCGGTAATCAGGAGATACAAAAATAAATGCAATTATCAAAGCTTTGAATTACTGCATTTTAAAATTTATTATTTATGTTTGAAGTAAAAATGGTGGTTACCGATCTGGATGGAACCCTCTTGCAATCCGACCAGTCCATAAGCCCTGCTGATCAAAAGACACTCGAACGATTAGGTGATTTAGGGGTGTGCAGGGTGGCAGCTACTGGTCGTAATCTATACAAAGTGAGATTGGTATTGAACGAAGAGTCTCCCTTCGATTATGTAATTTTTTCATCCGGAGCCGGAATCATGGATTGGAAGTCTCAAAAATTAATTAGGGCAATGTCGATTTCCGTTGAAGAAACTTCAGAAATTATAAACTACCTCATTGGCGAAAAATGTAATTTTAAAGTTTCACGTCAATTACCCGAAAACCACAATTTTGGTTGGTGGCAAAGCTACGATTGTCCTGAACTCACAAGATATGTTGAGCATCATAAAAAATTTGGAGATGCGATCAAAATTGATCCTGAACATCCTTTTGTCTCCTCGCAGCTGCTGATGTTCTTCCCTCGTGAAAGCATTCAATTTGAATTGGTTAAGGAGAAAGTTCAGGCAATATTTCCGGAATTAAGTGTAATCAAAACCACTTCACCACTTAATTCCGATTTCCTCTGGATGGAATTATTCCCTAACGGCGTTTCGAAAGCTCACGGCATTGAGGAGATTTGCAGGATTACTGGTATAGCGCGTGAAAATACCCTGGGAATCGGAAATGATTTCAATGACCTGGAAATGCTCGATTACACGCATCACTCCTATGTTGTTAATAATGCACCGGAAGAGCTGAAATTAAAATACTTAATTAGCCTGGCCCATGACGAGGATGGATTCAGTCATGCTGTCAATAAACATCTGGCACACCATCCATGATTTGCCCATATGAATTCCTGAAGATTCATTTCACCCAAATACGAATCAGTTAAAATAATCTTAAATTCACGCAGTTAACACCAATAAAATGAGAAAGCTATCCTTGACCTTGTTAATCATTTGGATTAGCATCCAACTTTTTGCCCAGCCCTTCCAACTATCCGATTCTCTCCCATTCAATCCTGCTGCCAGTAAGGGAATGCTAAAAAATGGATTAACCTATTATGTAAAATCTAATTCTACCCCAAAAAACAGGGCTGAAATGATGCTTGTCATATCGGCCGGTTCTGTGCAGGAAGATCCTGACCAACTTGGGCTAGCCCACTTTTGTGAACACATGAGTTTTAACGGGACCAGAAGTTTTCCAAAGAACGAACTGGTTAAATATTTTGAATCCATCGGAATGGAATTCGGACCTGAAATAAATGCCTACACGAGTTTCGATGAAACAGTGTATATGGTAAAAGTCCCCCTGGACAAAGAAGAATTTATCGACAAAGGGCTTCAGGTTCTTTTCGACTGGGCCTCCCAGGTTACCGATTCAGATGAGGAGATTAACAAGGAACGCGGCGTAATCCATGAGGAGTGGCGTGTAGGACAGGGGGCACAAAAAAGAATGATGAACCAGTGGCTGCCTGTATTTCTTAAAAACTCAAAATATGCCGAAAGATTACCTATTGGTGAAATGGAAATCATTGACAAATGCAAACCTGAAGTTTTAAGGCGTTTTAGAAATGATTGGTACCGTCCCGATTTGGAAGCTGTAATTGTCGTAGGTGATTTTGATCAAAATAAGATGGTTAAAATGATAACGGATAAATTTTCGGCCATACCTGCCAAACAAAATGGTCGCAAAAAAGAACTCTTTCCCGTACCCCCCCACCCTGAGACACTTGTGAAAATAGTCGCCGATAAGGAAGCGACTTATTCTTCGGCATCGTTGTATATTAAGCATCCGATGAACATTGATCTGACGGTGAAGGGATATCGCACCTCAATCCTTTATAACCTTTATAATGCGATGATTAACCAAAGACTTTCGGAACTGACGCAAAAGGAAAATCCACCTTTTGTAATGGGTCAGAGTTATTATGGTGGTTTAATTGGACCTTCGGATGTTTACACTTCCACTGCGATAACCCATCCGGGAAAAATACCTGCAGGATTTAAGTCTGTACTAATTGAAAACGAAAGAGTTAAAAAATTTGGATTTACACAGAGCGAACTCGACCGAAATAAAAATGCGATGCTTAAATCAATGGAATCTGCCTATAATGAGCGCGATAAAAGAGAATCAATGAGCATAGCCCAGGAGTATAGTCGTAATTTTTTGATGCGCAAAGAGCCAACTCCAGGAATTGAAATGGAATTCAATTATTATAAAGCATTTATGCCCACCATTACCCTGGATGAGATAAACGCTTTAGCAAAAAAATGGATTACAGATGAGAATCGTGTTGTTGTTGTCACAGCTCCCGAATTGGCAGCTACCCCAGTGCCTGATGAAGCAGCGATCAGAAACGTATTAGCCGAAGTGCAACAACAAAGTATTGTTGGATATGCTGATGAAACCTCCGCAGAACCATTAATGAAAACGATTCCGAAACCAGGGCAAGTAACAGGAGTAAAGAAGATCAAAGAGGTTGATGCGACAGAATGGACGCTCTCAAATGGTTCTAAAGTTGTTCTTAAACCAACAGATTTTAAAGATGATGAGATTCTGTTTACCGCATATTCCTGGGGTGGATGGTCAATTTATCCCCAGTCAGATAATATCTCAGCCTCCTTTGCCGCTAACATTATGAATTTAAGTGGAATAGCCGATTACAAATTGACTACGTTAAAGAAGATGCTTGCCGGGAAAGAGGTAACTGTAGCGCCTTCAATTAAGATGTTAACACAAGGATTGGAAGGCTCCTCAAATGTTTCAGATATTGAGACCCTCTTTCAATTGATCAATCTCAATTTTACTCAACCCCGTTTTGACGAGTCGGCATTCTCATCCTACATCACCCGAATGAGAAGCCAGCTTGACAACAAGAATGTATCTCCCGAAAGCGCTTTCTCCGACACCTTGAGATTTGTTACAGCGAATTATCATCCCCGCATGAAACCACTTACAAAAGAGATGCTTGATGAGGCAAAATTTAGCAGGATAGAGCAAATATGCAAAGAACGTTTTGCAAATCCAGGTGCCTTTACCTATTTTTTCATTGGAAAAATTGATACCGTTAAATTAAAGCCACTCGTTGAAAAATATCTGGCTTCACTAACTGCTGGTAATAAGGCTGAGAAATGGGTAGATCTTGAAGTTAGAAAACCTCAGGGAGTAGTAGAGAAAATTGTAAATAAAGGAAAGGAATCCAAATCTATTCAATACATTATCTTTCATGGAAAGCTCAATTATGTTACCAAGGATATGGTAGAACTTGACGCAATAAGTAAAATACTAAGTACCAGACTACTGGAGAGCATTCGCGAAGATAAATCAAGCGTCTATTCAATTGGTGCCCAACCAGGAATGAATAAATTACCCGTTTCAGAATATGATGTGACCATTTATTACGGGACTTCACCCGAAAAGTTAAAAGAGCTGAAAGCATCAATTTTTGGTATTATTCAGGATTTGATTAAGAATGGTCCCAAACAGGAAGAGGTGGATAAAGCCCGCGAAAAAATAAAACGTGAACATGAAACCAATTTGCGTGAAAATAATTATTGGGAAGGAACACTCAAGAGCTATTACCTGAACAAGAATGGCGATTTCAAAACATTCAAAGAATTTGATTCTGTTGTTGAAGGTCTGAATCAGAAATCATTAAAAGCAGGCGCCTCACGAATATTCAATTTCAAAAATTATATCAGTGTAGCCTTGATGCCTGAAGCAAAAGAATAGTAATATACTAGCTTCGAATATTTGGGAGGGAGGAATTGTAAAAAAGAGTTTATGATTTCTCCCTCTCCTGCTTTTATTTCCTATTATTTCACCTAACTTTAAACTAAAATAACTCCAATCTATTTAGTTATGAAAATGCGGACAGTTTTGACTTTGATAATTGTACTTGTAACAGTAAATATCTCTTTTTCATCGGATAAATTTAAAATCCTGATTGTTACCGGAGGGCATGATTTCGATCGGATCTCATTTTTTCAAATGTTTGATTCGTTTAAAAATTTATCCTACACTGAACTTACTCAACCTGAGGCTAATGTTTTATTAGGGACGACTGATCTTGCCTCTTTTGATGCCGTTGTATTTTATGATATGCCAAAAACGATTTCCGATCCGGGAAAAGAATCTTTTTTCAGACTTTTAAAGGCGGGAAAAGGGCTTCTGTTTTTGCACCATTCAATATGCGCTTATCAGGATTGGCCTGAATATGAAAATATTGTCGGTGGAAAATATTATGAGAAGAAAAAAGATGAAAAATTTGGGGCCTCATCGTATCAGCATGACATCGATTTAACGGTTACGTTGGAGCATCCTTCACATCCTGTAACAAAAGGGCTTAAAAACTTTGCACTGCACGATGAAGTCTATCTCAATATGGAAGTGCTCCCTGGAATCTATCGCCTTCTTGGGACAAATCATCCGAAAAGCAATAAACTGATCGGATGGACTTTAACCCGGGAAAATTCGAAAATTGTATATTTGCAGCCCGGACATGACAAAAACAGTTTTGATAATCCCAACTACCGCAAATTACTGATTCAGGCGATCAGATTTATTTCCACTGGCAAAAAGTGACATTCAACCCCAAATGGGGAGATGAGGGGATTTAGCACGATAAAAAATGTAAAATCATAATATTATTAATATGCATTATATCAGTGCCTTGAAGGCACCTTTATTTCAATAGTGGCGCCCGTAGGTATGCGGTTCCCAACGGTAATAAACCCTGAATGGGCATCCAGTATTAGTTTGGCCAGATGAAGTCCCATCCCCGTATTCTGGTCAAAATGAGCCTCAAGATTACTCAGCGCGTTATAAATATTCTCAAGTGATGCTTTTGAAAACCCTTTACCACTATCGGCAATTGTAACTCGCAGATATCCGTTTGAGTCATTACTTACCCTAATCTCTATTTTCTCACCATTAGGGGAGAACTTAAAGGCATTATCCAAAACTGCAGTAAAACATTTCAAAAGGTAGCGATGATCACCTTTAAGTGACGAATTAGTTGTATCGTTTTTATAATCAATACCTATCGCTTTATTCGTAAATTTTGTGATACAAAGATCCAGCGCTTCCTGAATTACCAAAACAAGGTCAATTTCGACAATTTTCAAGGCTTTCTCCCCTTTCATTCGTAAAGTAGAAGCTTCAAGAATTGCATTTGAGAATTTTTCAAGCCGTTTAACCGATGTATCGAGAAGCGAAAAATAGCGATTTACATCATCACTAAAATTGTAACGGCCAATTAATGCCATACTTCCCAAAATACCATTTAGCGGCGTCCTGATCTCATGACTTATCAGATTAAGAAACTCAGATTTGGCAATTTCAAGGATCTCTAGTCCCTTCTTGGCCTGCCCCAGCTTTTTTAACGAATCTTCGAGTTCCATCGTTCGCTGATCGACTTTTGCCTCAAGTATTTGATTCATATTTTTCGCCAGTTTACGACTGTATTTTAGCTCAAGGTGAAAGCTTACTTTCATCAGCAATTCACTCCATATCAAAGGCTTAAGAACATAATCATTCGCACCGGATTCGAAAATATCTTTAACAAAAACCAAATCATCACGTTCAACAACAAAGATTACTGGTATATTTTTAAGGTGATCATTTGATTTGATCTCCTGGCAAGTGACAAAACCATTCCTTTTAGCCATTTGCAAATCGATAAAAACCAGATCAAAAGATTCTTCAGTTAAGATCTTTACTCCCGTTTTCCCATTGATCGCAGTTTTTACCACAAAATCATTTGCAACAAGTATCTCCTGAAGAGAAATAATGTTTCCTGGATTATCATCAATTACTAAAATATTGAATTTCTTCATAGTCGATAAACTTTGGATTCACTTACAGATGGATACCAAATGTAATAAAATACTCGAAGTAATCTACTACAATAAAATTATATTGTCTTTCGCTGTAATTATTGTAACTGCAGATAAAAATGCCACTTGTTTAAAATACGTTGTATATCTTTGAACACTTAAATAAATTGTACATTTTATACAACTGACAGCTTATGCAAAGTCTTATTGCTAAAGAATTTATGTCCCTGAGTAAATCCATTCCAATCGTTGATGTGAGGTCACCTGGAGAGTTTGCTGAAGGGCATATTCCGAACGCCATCAATATCCCTATTTTTAATGACGAAGAACGAGCCATTGTAGGAACAATTTACATAAAAAAAGGAAGACTACCTGCAATTGAAAAAGGGCTGGATATTGTAGGGCCGAAAATGGCCCAATTTGTACGTAAAGCGGTCGATGTGGCTAACGGTCAGTTACTCATCTATTGCTGGCGTGGAGGAATGCGTTCAGAGAGTATGGCATGGCTATTTGAACGAGTTGATATTAAATGTTTTATCCTGCAAGGTGGTTACAAATCGTACCGAAATTACCTCCTTGAAAAAGCAGGAGATATCCCGTATTTAATTGTAATAGAAGGGTATACAGGAAGCGGTAAAACTGATATTATTCATTCTTTAAATTCCTTGGGCGAACAGACCATTGACCTCGAAGGACTTGCAAATCATAAAGGATCTGTTTTCGGAGGGATTGGCCAGGAACTACAACCCACAACCCAGCAATTTCAAAATGATATTTTTGATAAAATTCTCGGTTTTGATCTTTCAAAAAGAGTTTGGGTTGAAGGTGAGAGTCAGACAGTTGGGCGCGCTTTTCTCCCCGATCCGTTTTGGTTCAGAATGAATAAAACACAAAACATTGAAATTCAAGTACCTCTGTCAGATCGGATCAGCAGGCTGGTAACTGAATATGGAACCCTCCCTGAGGATCTCATGGAGAATGCGATAAGCAGCCTCATTAAACGACTTGGAGATTTACGAATGAATAAGATCCTTCAGTTATACCACGAAAGAAAATTAGAAGATGTGGCCAATAAATTGCTTGAATATTATGATCAAACATACCAATACAGTCGCGATAAGTACAAAAAGAAGTTGACTGAAATTAAACTTCCGAATGATGATGCAATGGCAAATGCCAGAATAATTTTAAATAGAGCTGCCCAAATTTTTCAATAATAACATTTAACATATTCCATCAAATGAACAATACCCCTCCTTCTGAAAATAATTCAGTGAAACTCACGCAATATTCTCATGGCGCCGGATGCGGATGTAAAATTTCGCCAAAGGTTTTAAATTCGATTCTTGCAGAATGTAAAACCGAATTTTCTGATCCTTTCCTGCTTGTGGGCAACAGCACATTAGATGATGCAGCAGTTTACGATATTGGAAACAATCAGGTGATCATCTCGACGACCGATTTTTTTATGCCTATCGTAGATGATCCCTATGATTTTGGTGGAATTGCATCTGTCAATGCCATCAGCGATGTATTTGCCATGGGGGGAACTCCTTTGATGGCTGTAGCGATTCTGTGCTGGCCGGTAAATAAACTCTCCGCTGAAATTGCCGGTCAGGTTATTGAAGGGGCCAAGCAGGCTTGTGCCCGGGCTGGTATTGCCATCGCCGGCGGTCACAGTATCGATGGACCAGAACCAATATTCGGATTGGCAGTAACAGGTATTGCCCAAAAAGATCAAATCCGGCTCAACTGCTCGGCAAGCGAAGGATGTGAATTATTTCTAACCAAACCTTTGGGTATCGGTATTTTGTCGACAGCACAAAAACAAGGAATTCTGAAGGAGGAAGACAGGCAGGTAGCACGCAACTTAATGTTGACAATCAATACAATAGGAAAGGAATTCGGCAAACTGGACCAAGTAAAAGCGATGACAGATGTTACCGGATTTGGGCTTTTGGGGCATTTGGTCGAAATGTGCGAAGGAAGTGGATTAAGCGCTGAGATTTACTCATCCCGGGTCCCCACAATTGACAACATCAGTTTTTATATGGAAAATAAGACATTTCCTGGAGGCACCTTCCGAAATTTCGAGAGCTATGGTCATAAGGTTTCGCCAATGAGCGATGATCAGAAACATCTGTTTTGTGATCCACAGACCAGCGGAGGGCTATTGGTGGCTGTTACACCTGAAGGGAAAGCTACATTTCTTGAAACAGCAGCGCAATATGGTTTAGAGCTGATACCATTTGGTGTGATGAAAAGCAGAGGAAAATACGTAGTAGAGATTAACTGATTCCTTTTTGGCAAAAGGACAAATCAGCAATCTTGTTCAAAATAAAATCAGAAAGAATAAGGCTGACCAGGCAAAATATCGATCCGGTAAGGATAAAACCTTAACCGGATCGGTAAAATATTCCTGCTTTACTTCTTGTTTATAGATTTAACGGCCACTTCCTTAAAAAACACAACATCATGAATTCCATGATTTTGTATACCTATGAATCCATATTCCGGGCGAGGTCCCCTAAAAGGTTCAAAGTCAAATTTACGTGGCGGAACGGCATCACCCTCTGTATAATCGGTCACTTTTACCCCGTTCAATACAACAGTGGTCCTTAAACCATCGAGGGTTATTTCCATCGTATTCCACTGCGGACCAGGTTTTCCTGTTTTTGCCAGTGGTTTAGTGATAGAATAGAGCACACCCGTATAATGATAATCATCCTCTTTTGATAGTTCAGGCTGATTATCAATCTGAACTTCATAGCCATAATTCACAGGCATCCACTCTTCGCGCGGCTCAATCGGTATTCGGATAAAAATGCCCGAATTACTGTTGGTATCGCGCATTCGAAATGTTACCCTGATCGTGCAGTTTCCAAATTTTTCTCCTGTCCAATAGAGCAAACCCATTCCTCCTTGAGATTTGATAAGACCATTTTCAACATACTGTGATCCAGGACCTACATGCTTCCATCCTGTCAGATCTTTTCCGTTGAACAATTGTCTCCATTGAGAAGTATCTGCGTTTTGATCCAACATATTATTTCCGGAAGTGAATTGAGCGCCACGCGAAAAGCGTTCACGTGCATAAGTTGAAGAAAACAGGAATAATACGATTATACCTACAATTAAGACTACTCCAGCCGACTTTTTCATAACGATTTTATTTACAGATTATGATTAATAAATGAACCATTTATTTTTATATCAGACATTTACAAATCAATTCTTTTCCCTGCCCATTCGATGGCATAAAAGAGGTGTTGCTGTATTTTTTCGTTTTCGAATGAACTGTCACCATGTCCAAATCCGGTATAAAAGGAGCGGGCGCCTTCAAATTCGTGGTACCATATGATGGGATGGTCTCCCATTCTCCAAATGTCCTCTTTGGGCAATTTTTTAATTGAAGATTCGTCAAGTGTTGCCAGAACTGTGACTTTTCCGCGTGGATTTTCTTTAAAAGAATACCATTCGTCCTCAATAGTAAAAGTTTTCATTCCGACAAATGGCTTCATTGCAGGGTGGTTTGTATTCTCGATATTAATGGTCGCCAGCTGATAGGGCGGATGAGTTTTAAAAAAGGCGCCGTTCAAATCACCATACCATTTCCAATCGTATTCGCAGTCAGCTGCAGCATGAATTCCGACAAAACCTTTTCCACTCCGGATAAAGGAGGTAAATGCTTTTTGCTGAGTTTCGTCAAGAATATTCAAAGTTGGATTGAGAAAAACACATACATCAAACCGGGCCAGGAATTCATCCGTAAATAAGGTTGGATCTTCGGTTGTTGTAACTACCCACCCCTTTTGCTGACCGAGTGTTGTGATCGTCTTTATTCCGGCAGGAATTGAGGTGTGACGATAGCCAACTGTTTTTGAAAAGACGAGTACATTTAGCTTCTTTTGATCAGCCGACTTATTTTCTGATTGAGCCACAACTCCCAAAGCAACAGAAAATAATAAAAATAGCATCAATAAATTTTTCATCCAAGGTAATTTTAAGTTGATAAATAAGGTCGAAAGTATATAAAAAAAGGCGATCCTTTTTCAAAGACCGCCATTATTTTAGTTGATATTACTGTTAATACAGAAAGCTGAGCAAAATACCGGCTGCAATCGCACTACCTATTACTCCGGCTGCATTTGGACCAACAGCATGCATCAGCAAATGGTTGGTTTTATCAAATTTCAATCCAATTACCTGTGAAATGCGGGCACTACCAGGCATTGCTGCTACACCTGCACTACCAATCAGAGGATTAATCTTATCACCCTCCTTCAAAAAGATGTTCATTATTTTTACAAATAAGACACCTCCAATTGTGGCAATTACAATAGATACCAAACCCAGAATGAAAATACTCAAGGTCTTCATTGTCAGAAATGTAGAAGCCTGGGTGGAGACACCAATGGTCAATCCAATCAGGATCGTTACAATATCGATCATTGCACCTTTGGCAGTTTCAGCTAAACGCTTGGTTACAGTACTCTCTTTCAGCAAATTGCCAAAGAATAGCATACCAAGAAGAGGTAATGCCGCAGGTACCAGGAGGCAAGTTAACAATAATCCGGCAATTGGAAAGAGGATTTTTTCCCGCTGGGAAACTGTCCGCAGAGGTTTCATCCTGATCACCCTTTCTTTACTAGTCGTTAGTAATTTCATGAATGTCGGCTGAAATATCGGAACCAGCGCCATATAAGCATAAGCAGAGACCGCAATTGCCCCAATCAATTCAGGGGCAAGTTTGGAAGAGAGAAAGATAGCAGTTGGACCATCTGCTCCACCAATAATTCCAATTGCTCCCGCTTCTGCCGGGGTAAATCCAAAGCGGACTGCAATCACATAGGCGCTGAAAATACCCAATTGGGTGGCAAAACCGATAAGAATTAACTTCGGATTTGAGATTAAGGCAGAAAAGTCAGTCATTGCACCAATGCCCAAAAATATCAGCGAAGGATAAATCCCATGCTGAATTCCAAGATAGAGGTAATTAAGGACACTTCCACTTTCAAATACTCCGATTTGCAAACCAGGATGAAATGCGATATTCCCTATTAACATCCCGAAACCGATCGGAACCAGCAGCATTGGCTCATACTCCCTGACAATGGCCAGATAGATAAAACAAATCCCTATCAGAATCATCAATAAATTGCCCATCGTTAAATTGGCAAAAGCAGTATATTGAAAAAACTGACTCAGTTGTCCCATGATAAAAGTTAGAGAACCTGAATTTTCCATGATTATTCTCCAATCACAATTAATACATCACCCTCCATCACAGCATCACCTTTGTTCTTAGCAATGGAAACAATTTTACCAGCTTTGTCAGCCTCAATATTGTTTTCCATCTTCATAGCTTCTAGGACAAGTAAACGTTGTCCGATTTTCACAACATCCCCTACTTTGACATAGAGTTCCAGAATGACTCCCGGAAGTGGGGATTTGATGGTTCCGCCACCTTTGGGTGCGGATGGACTGCTTGTTTTCGCTACTGCAGGATGGGCATCGGTTGAAGGAACCGATATGCTTCTAACCAATTTTGGGGTTTTGACAGGTTGCATATCCTTATCAACTTCCACACTGTACTTCGTCCCATTGATCTCAATCTCTGCAATATTATCTTCAATACTCAGCACCTCTGCATTGTATTGATTCCCATTAATTTTAAACTTAAATTTTTTCATTTTCAGTCCGCTTTATCTTGGTGATTTTCTTAATCCGTAAATTTTTGAACTCCATGGTGAATAAGTCCGCGACACTTTAGTCATGGTAATTATAGGATCTTCCTGATCATGTAACTCACTACCATACAGATACAATGCCATAACGATAGCTGCATTGACTTCTCCGGATAACTTTTCTTTGGCTAAACCGGGCGAAGCAGCCTTCTTTAGTTTTTCGGCTTTTCGGGCGTCGATCGTCATTAAATAACCTATGACTTTAAATAAGAAATACAATAACAACAGGGCCAAAAAAACAAAAATAAATGCTGGCATGATTGCTCCTATTCCTGATGTATCATCAATGTGCAAATCTTTCGTATTCTGTGCATTGACATTTGTCATTCCAATGCTTAACAGAACTGGTGCAATCAGCTTTAAAATACTTAGCTTATTTTTTAGCATAACTACTTGAAATTATAACGGGAGATTTGAATGTTTCTTGGCAGGCATCGAATCCTTTTTTGTGGCCAACGACTGTAAAGCACGAATGATACGGAACCGGGTATTACGAGGTTCGATAACATCATCAATATATCCGTATCTTGCAGCATTATAAGGATTTGCAAACTCCTGTTTGTACTCAGCCTCCGCTTTGGCAATAAATTCAGCACGTGCCGCGTCATCTGGTAAACCGGCAATTTGCTTGTTCCTTAGCACTTCAATTGCCCCTTTAGGCCCCATTACTGCAATTTCAGCCTGAGGCCATGCATAATTGATATCGCCACGCAGATGTTTGGAACTCATCACACAATAAGCGCCACCGTAAGCCTTGCGAAGAATCACCGTGATTTTTGGAACAGTTGCTTCTCCGTAAGCGAACAACAGCTTAGCGCCATGGATGATAATACCTCCATACTCCTGAGCTGTTCCCGGAAGGAATCCCGGAACATCTTCAAGGGTGACCAGCGGAACATTAAAAGCATCGCAAAAGCGGATAAAACGAGCTGCTTTTCTTGATGCATTGATATCGAGTACACCAGCCAGGTAAGAGGGCTGATTGGCCACAATCCCAACAGGCATCCCGTTAAACCGGGCAAAACCTATAACAATATTCTGAGCATAATTTCTGTGAACTTCCATAAATTCACCATAATCGACGATGGAATGGATTACATCCTTGACATCATAAGGTTTATTTGGATTTTCAGGTATGATATCATTCAGATTGTCATCCAGCCGGTCGATTGGATCATTACAAGGTGCAATTGGCGGATCCTCAAGATTATTTTGTGGCAAATAGGAGAGTAATTTTCTGATCAGCAATAATCCCTCTTCTTCAGAGTCAGATACAAAATGGGTAACTCCCGATTTGGTACCATGTACGATTGCTCCTCCCAGCTGCTCATCAGTCACAACTTCACCTGTAACTGTCTTTACAACCTTAGGACCAGTAACAAACATATAGCTGGTATCCTTGCTCATTACAATAAAATCGGTCAGAGCGGGTGAATAAACTGCACCACCTGCACATGGACCAAAAATAGCAGAGATCTGAGGAATTACACCCGAAGCCATAATATTACGCTGGAAAATTTCGGCATAACCAGCTAAAGCGGTTACCCCTTCCTGTATTCTGGCGCCTCCCGAATCATTAATACCAATGCATGGAGCCCCAACCTTCATTGCCATATCCATTACTTTACAGATCTTCTGGGCAAAAGTTTCGGAAAGAGAACCTCCAAAAACGGTGAAGTCCTGAGAAAAGATAAAAATGGTCCTGCCATCAATTGTTCCACGTCCCGTAACGACGCCATCGCTCATGAATTTTGTCTTCTCCATACCAAAATTGGTACAGCGATGTGTTACGAACATGTCAAACTCCTCAAAGCTCCCTTCGTCAAGTATTAAGTCGATACGTTCGCGTGCGGTTAATTTACCTTTGGTGTGTTGCGCATCGATCCTTTTCGCTCCACCGCCAAGTTTGGCCTCCGCACGAAGGTCAATCAAATTTTTAATTTTGTCCTGATTGCTCATCGTACTATTAATTATTTAATTGTGAATTATTCACTGCAAAGTTCTGTAAGTACTCCTAATGTTGATTTCGGATGCAAAAATCCGATATTTAGTCCCTCTGCACCTTTTCTTGCTTGTTTATCAATTAATTGAATACCGGCATCATTTGCCTGTTGAAGGGCACTGTTTACATCATCTACTGCAAAAGCAAGATGATGGACACCGGGACCTTTTTTCTCCAGAAATTTACCGATTGGTCCTTCAGGATCTGTTGATTCCAAAAGCTCAATTTTTGTTTGCCCAACTTTAAAGAAGGCAGTTTTCACCTTTTGATCTGCAACCTCCTCGGTAGCATAACATTTTGTTCCCAGAAGGGTCTCATAATAGGGAATTGCAGTTTCAAGACTGACTACCGCAATACCAATATGCTCAATATGTGATACATTCATGATATATGGATTTGTAATATAGATTTTTTAACGTTTAAAGGCAGGTAGGAACCTGCCTTTAAAATTCAATTATTTTGATTTTTGTACAAAATGGTAGTGAGGTCCAAATCTTTCAAATGCTGCCTTATCGAGCATTTCACGATGATTCGGATGGGCAATCGAGATGAGCAATTTAGCCCGTTCCTGTAATGTCTTTCCGTAAAGATTAACGGCGCCATATTCTGTCACTACCCAATGGATATTTGCGCGGGTTGAGACAACCCCTGAACCTTCGATCAATGTGGGGCTGATTTTAGACAACCCTTTTTCGGTAGCTGATGGCATTGCAATAATCGGTCTTCCACGAAATGAGTGACCTGCACCACGAATAAAATCGATCTGACCACCAACACCTGAATAATGTCTGATCCCGATTGAATCGGCACAAACCTGACCAGTCAGGTCAATGGCCAGTGCAGAATTTATCGCTGTAACACGGTCGAGTTTACGGATCACTGCAACATTATTGGTGTGACCCACATCCATCATGGCTACCATCGGATTATCATCAATAAAATCATATAGTTCCTTTGACCCCATCAGAAATGAAGCAACCATTTTACCTTTGTCAATGCTTTTCATGCTACCAGTGATCACCCCTTTTTCCACGAGAGGGAGAATTCCGTCAGCAAACATTTCGGTATGAACACCAAGATTCTTATGATTTCCCAGTTGAGCCAGAACAGCATTCGGAATTCCACCAATTCCCATCTGTAAACAGGCGCCATCTTCAATTAAAGCAGCAGCATTTTTTCCAATGGCAATATCAACATCTGTCAGTGGATCAAGATTATGTGCATAAAGTGGTGCATCATCTTCAACAAAAATATCGATCTGGTCAAGACGAATCATTGCATCACCCCAGGCACGCGGAACATTTGGATTAACTAAGGCGATCACAGTATCAGCGCATTCAACTGCAGCCAGGGTTGCATCAACAGAAGTCCCAAGAGAAACATAACCATGTTTGTCGGGTTGAGAAACCATAATCATTGCAACATTGACTTTCAGATAACCTTCACGGATCAATTTTTGGGTCTCGCTAAGGAATACAGGGATATAATCAGCATAACCTGCCTGAGTTTGCTTGCGCAGATTGGCGCCTACAAAGAATTGTTGAGCATCGAATATTCCTTCAAATTCGGGATTACCATAATCTACAGCACCTTCGATATGAAGATGCTGAATTTTGACATCATAAATTTCTCCGGCTCGCCCGCGTTCAACCATTGCTTTGATTAACCGGTGGGGGGTAACAGCAACACTACTTAAATGTATCCGATCACCCGATTTGATAACTTTGACCGCATCTTCAGCAGTAACATATCTAACTTGCTTCATATGAAAATATAACTGATTTAAAATTGCCGCAAAGGTAGAAATTATTAACTTGGGTAAAAAGAAAAATGAGGTAAAAAAGTAATTTTTAAAAAAGTCGAACAGAAAGTTTGAAACGTTTGAACCGATCATATATTGGGTATTATTGATGGAGGCCATACAAAATTTTACCAAACTTTTGTATGTTTGCTAGATCACAAAAAAGATTAAAAAATGACGAAATTTGATCTGGCAGTAATAGGAAGTGGTCCCGGAGGATTTGCTGCGACAATGAGAGCAGTTGATTTTGGGAAAAATGTCTGTCTGATTGAGGCCGGACATATCGGAGGTACAGGAATCATGAATGGTCCTCTGACCTCTAAAACGATGTGGGAACTATCAGTTGACTATTCGATAGCAGCCGCAGTTGACCGGGGATACAGGGCTTCAGGGTTACAGGTCGATTATAACATGGTAAAGAAAACGGTTATCGCCGCAGCAAAAACCAAACAGTACCAGATGTTGTCACAAATCGAGTCCTTTTCGGAAAAGAATAACGATTCGGAAACATCTGGAACAATTACCTATAAACGGGGATTCGCCAAATTTCTTAATCGTACCACACTCCAGATAGATGGTGAAAATGGTTTGGAAATTATTGAAGCTGAGTATATTATTATTGCTACAGGCTCAAGACCTCGTGAACTTCCGGAATTGCCAGTCGATCAAAAAATGATTTTTGACTCGGATGGATTGCTTAATCTGGATCGGTTTCCTGAACGAATGATGATCCTTGGTTCGGGAATCATCGGTTGCGAATTCGCCACAATTTTTTCCAATTTTAAACAAACAGAGGTTCATCTTTTGGACCGGATGCATCGGGTAATCCCTTTTGAAGATGATGATGTAAGCGATTTTGTTTCAAACAACCTTGAAAAGAATGGTGTGATTATTCACCATACCGCCAATCTGCGTACCGTAAAAAAAGAAAAAGATCATTTGGAAGTGGTTCTTGATTACGACGATGGTCATAGTCAGGTCCTTGAAATTGATGTATTACTTGTTTCAATCGGACGCGATGCCAATACCTTAGGATTAGGTCTTGAAAATGTGTCGATTAGTCCTAATGTAAAAGGATATCTTCATATTAACGAGGAGTGTGCGATTGGAAATTTTAGTAACTGCAATATTTTTGCAGCAGGTGATGTGACAGGACAAAAAGCGCTTTATGGCGTTGCGGAAGAACAGGGAAGGTTTATCGTTGAAGCAATATTCGGACAGGCGACCTATCGGTTGGACTACTCCTATATGCCAACCCTGATGTTTTTTAAACCTGAACTTGCATCGGTTGGGGCTAACGAAAAGGTATTACGTGATAAAAAAATACCCTACAAAGCGATTTATTACTCTAATGAACTGGTAAATAGGGCTATTGCAATGCGAAGTACCAATGGCTTCGTAAAAATCATTGTGAGCAATGACGGATCGGAAAAAATTCTTGGAATGAGGGCTGCTGGTCCCCAGGCTTCTGCATTTATTGTCTCCATTGCTTACCTAATCAATTCAGATATCAGGTTACACGAAGTTTTGCAAAGTATTCACCCGCACCCCAGCGTTACGGAAGGGATCCAGGAATGTATCCGGATATTTTACAACCAATCGATCTATAAACCCAAAGCCTTTCCCTCTCAAATCAAAATAACCGAATGGAAACCGGAATAAATGGTTTTCAGAATTGCCATTGTCGTAAAACATGGTTAATTCCGGACACCATTTTTTCTATACCTTTGCATTCAGTGATAACTATGACTCTGGTCAACAAAAATACACCTACATGATCCTCTTTTTTAAAGGAAAATCCAATCTTATAGCGGTAGATACTCAAAAGGAGTTGTCTGTTTCCGATATTGAAAAATTGGTTTGGCTGTTTGATGATGCCAAACTTATTACCGGTGAATCAGTTCCCGAAATTTATGTAGGGCCACGAAAAGAGATGATTACCCCATGGAGCACAAATGCTGTTGAGATTACCCAGAATATGGGCATTCATGGAATTGTCAGAATTGAGGAGTTCTTTCAGGTTGAGTCGGAACATCCCAGGTTTGACCCCATGCTGCAGGTGGTTTACAGAGGGCTTGATCAACAAATTTTTGTGATTCATCATTTGCCTGAACCCATACTCTCGATTGATGATATTGCAGCCTACAGCAGTCGTGAAGGGCTGGCATTAAGTGAGGATGAGATCACCTATTTAAATGAAGTCTCTCAGAAATTAAATCGGAAATTAACTGATAGTGAGGTATTTGGATTTTCACAGGTCAATTCGGAGCATTGTCGTCACAAAATATTTAACGGAAATTTCATAATCGATGGTATTGAGAGACCTTCAACCCTGTTTCAGTTAATCAAGAAGACCACACAGACCAATCCAAACACAATTCTTTCAGCTTATAAAGACAATTGCTCCTTTAGTAAAGGTCCTGATTCAGAACAATTTGCACCAATAACTCAGGATAAACCCGATTTTTTTCAGGTAACGGATATTCAGACAGTACTTTCACTTAAGGCTGAGACCCATAATTTCCCTACAACAGTTGAACCATTTAATGGTGCTGCAACAGGAACTGGTGGTGAAATCCGTGACAGGATGGCAGGAGGAAAGGGGTCGTTCCCAATTGCCGGAACTGCAGTTTATATGACTGCCTATTCAAGAAATGATGAAGTGGCTCGACCATGGGAAGAGGCAACAAAGCCGCGTCCCTGGTTGTATCAGACGCCTGAAGAGATTTTAATAAAAGCATCAAACGGAGCCTCCGATTTTGGAAATAAATTTGGTCAGCCGCTTATCAATGGCTCAGTTCTGACCTTCGAACATTTCGAAAACCAGAAAAAATTCGGCTACGATAAAGTAATCATGCAGGCAGGAGGAATAGGGTATGCCCGCGAAGAGGATTGTCTGAAAAGTGTTCCCGGAATAGGTGACAAGGTTGTCTTACTGGGTGGTGACAATTATCGTATCGGGATGGGTGGCGGAGCCGTTTCATCAGTGGATACTGGTGAATTTGAGAGTCATATTGAATTAAATGCTGTCCAACGGGCAAATCCGGAGATGCAAAAAAGGGCTTACAATACCATAAGGGCGCTGGCTGAATCAGGGATTAATCCCATTATTTCGATCCATGACCATGGCGCTGGAGGTCATCTAAATTGCCTGTCTGAATTGGTGGAAGAGACTGGTGGCGAGATTTATATCGATCAATTACCAATTGGGGACCCTACCCTTTCTGCTAAAGAGATTGTTGGAAACGAATCACAGGAACGGATGGGATTTGTTACCGGTAAAGAAAATATTGAACTGATAACCAGGATAGCCGAACGTGAACGCTCCCCTATCTATGTGATTGGTGAAACAACCGGCAACCACAAATTCACTTTCATCAACCGCGAAACAAGCGAAAAACCAATCAATTGGGAACTCGCTTATATGTTTGGAAAACCACCTAAAACAGTTCTGGAAGATGAATCAAAAGTGGCTACGTTTTCGTCGTTAAAATACGATCAATTGCAAATAAACAAGTACATTGAACAAATTTTGCAACTCGAATCAGTGGGTTGCAAAGACTGGCTCACCAATAAAGTTGACCGCTCGGTAACAGGAAAGATTGCCAAGCAGCAATGTGCCGGAAAATTACAACTTCCGCTAAATAATCTGGGCGTTGTAGTAATTGATTATCAAGGCATTAAAGGTATTGCTACCTCACTTGGACATGCTCCTGTCGCAGGATTGATTGATGCCGCCAACGGTTCGGTCCTTTCAATTGCCGAGTCACTGACCAATATCATATGGGCGCCGTTTACCCATGGGATTAAAGGTATCTCATTATCAGCCAACTGGATGTGGCCTGCAAAAAATCAGGGTGAGAATTTCCGTCTCTATTCCGGCGTGGAAGCAGCCTCTACCTTTGCATGTGCTTTAGGGGTAAATATTCCTACCGGGAAGGACTCCCTTTCGATGACCCAGAAATACAAAAATGATGTGGTCTATGCTCCAGGAACTGTGATTATCTCAGCTTCGGGAGAAGTTTCGGATATCCGCAAAGTGGTTGAACCTGTACTTATTGTTGATTCTTCAAAACCAATTTATTATATTGATTTTTCAAAATCACCTAAATCTTTGGGGGGAAGTTCATTGGCTCAAACATTGAGCCAGTTGGGTGAAAATACTCCGACAGTTGCTGATGCAGAATATTTTGTCAGGGCTTTTAATGCTATTCAGGGATTAATTGAAAATCAATTGATTCTTTCGGGTCATGACATCTCTTCCGGAGGTATTCTCACGACACTCTTAGAGATGTGCTTTGCTCAAAATAATGGGGGAATTGAAGTGAACCTGACAGGATTAAATGAAACCGACAGTGTGAAAGTGCTTTTCAGTGAGAATCCCGGGATTGTCATTCAACCAAAAGATTTCATAGAATTTGAAAACAGTTTAAATAACAACAAAATAGCTTTTGTAAAAATTGGAAATCCGACCAACAATCGTGAAGTAACCGTAATCAACGGGACGGATAAATTTCATTTCGATATTGATACCCTGCGTGATAAATGGTTCAAACCATCCTATCTTTTAGACCGCCGTCAAAGTGGAGAAAAACTTGCTCTGGAACGTTATGAAAATTATAAGAAAAATGAACTGAAATTCAATTTTGGTGATTTTTCAGGAAAATTCAGTGATTTGGGAATCGACCCAAAACGTCGGCAACCTTCGGGCATCAAAGCAGCCATTATCCGCGAAAAGGGAAGTAATGGTGATCGCGAGATGGCATGGAGCATGTACCTTGCCGGGTTTGACGTAAAAGATGTCCATATGACCGACCTAATCAGCGGTCGAGAAACACTTGAAGAGTTAAACCTGATCGTTTTTGTCGGCGGGTTCTCCAATTCGGATGTCCTGGGTTCAGCAAAAGGGTGGGCCGGCGCTTTTAGATGTAATGAGAAAGCTAAAACTGCGCTTGATAATTTCTATAAGCGAACCGATACATTAAGTCTTGGAATATGCAATGGGTGTCAACTGATGGTTGAACTTGATTTGGTTAATCCAGGTCATAAGGATAGTATAAAAATGGCGCACAACGATTCTCATAAATTTGAGTCCTGTTTCGTTAGTGTTGATGTCCTCGAAAATGAGTCTGTGATGTTTAAATCCCTCACCGGAAAAAGTCTTGGCGTCTGGGTGGCTCATGGTGAAGGAAAATTTGTAATGCCTTTTACGGAGGAGAAATATCAGATTCCTGTGAAATTCTCCTACAGTAACTATCCTGGTAATCCAAACGGCTCGGATTTCGATACGGCAGCAATCTGCTCGGAGGATGGACGTCATCTTGCAATGATGCCTCATATTGAACGGGCGATATATCCCTGGCAATGGCCTAATTATCCGGCAGAAAGAAATTCAGACGAAGTAACTCCGTGGATCGAAGCGTTTGTAAACGCACTTATCTGGATAAAAAGGAAAAGGTAGATGGCATAATATTAACAAATACCCCTCAGAAAGCTGGTAAACTTTCTGAGGGGTATTTGTTTTATTCTCAAACCAGATAAATCTTATTTGACCCAAAAATCAACGACCGTAACTTTCTCGACATCGGTTCCAAGACTTTTCCCAAAAGCTTTGTGTGCAGGATGAACAAGATACGCATCGCGATCTTTATCTGAAGCAAAAGTCAGAATAAAACAATGTGTCAGACCCTGATTCATTTTTTCGGGACTGCAATTAGTTCCCCACTCCAGGCTTTTAACTTCCTTGATTTTCTGCGGAAGAGCAACAAAGGCGGCCTCAATCTGATGAATATTGGCTGGTGTGGCGCTCTCCGAAAACTTAAACATCACTACATGACGCAAGACCTTTCCGGGGTTGACCGCTTGCACATTTGACAACGACATAAATAAAGATAACAGAAGCAAGATTACAAAACTTGATTTTATTTTCATAATAGTATCATTTATAAAGATTTAAATTTTATTCCTCCTCATCCTCCAAGATATAATCCTCCCAAAAATTCAATACTGCCGGTCCTGTAAATAAATCATTATTATCCAATAATTTGGCCGCAGGTTGATACCCTTTCTGAGCTGATAATTCCAGATATTTTCGTGCTATTGACTGATCTTTTACTAAACACTCACCTGATAAAATCAAGAGTGCTAACAGATATAATGCAATTTCACTCTCTCCGTCCTGAATAATTGATTCAAGGATTTCGTACCCCTTCTGATAATCAACAGTACCATTTTCACCCCTCTTCAAAAAGGTTACCTGGTTCAGCTTTGCAACCGTGCCCCCTTCGATAGCCCCTTTTTCAAACCATTCCCAGGCAGAAGCCGGATTGCGTTCGGAAAATTTCTTCGAAACATACAGAACACCTAACAGATTATAGGCAGGCACATAACTATTTTCAGCAGCACTTTTAAGGTGGAGAAGCGCTTTTGTATAATCCTGATATCCAATTGTTGTATACAAAATTCTACCTAATTCATATTTTGCCTCATCGTCTCCGGCTTCAGCTGCTTTTTCAAAACTAAGGATTGCCTTATCTACATTTTTATGAACGCCATCACCATTTAAATACATGTCGCCCAAATTTTTCCAGGCGTCGGTAAATCCGTTTTCTGCTGCTTTTGAATAATAATTAAAAGCTTCATTTGGATCTTTTTCTCTCCCTTCGCCGAAATAATACATTCCCGCGAGGTTGTACTGAGCCTGTGAGTAGCCAGCTTCTGCGGCCTTTTTAAAACATTCAAACGCTTTTACAAAATCTTTTTCCCCTGTATCGCCAAAATAATACATCACTCCTAGGTTATAGGTTCCCAGATAAAAGCCGGCTTCATCGGCTTTTGTATACCATTTTACCGCTTCAGAAGGGTTAGCGTCGATTCCTTTCCCCTGATGGTAAGCGTTTCCAAGATTATTCATTGCCTCGGCAACACCCAGCTCTGCAGCTAATTCGTACTGGTGCACTGCCATCCGCATGCTCTGACTGATACCATGCCCCGATTCGTACATCACTCCCAGATTAAACACCGCTTTGGGATAACCTGCATTTGCGGCTTTCTGGTACCATTTGAAAGCCTCATCCGTATTTTGAGGTTTTGTAATACCATTTTCGTAATAAACACCTACCCGGAACATCGCACCAGGAACACCCATCTCTGCTGCTTTTAAAAACCAATCAAATGCTTTTTCCTTTTCTGACCAGTAGCTCAGGCTTTTTTCATGGATAATTCCAATCATATAAGAGGCCCTTGGATGACCTGCCTCTGCCGCACGATTAAAATAATCGGCAGCAGATTGGTTGTCTTTGTTGGTTATCTCACCAGCCAGAAGCAAACTTGCATATTTGTATTGCGCTTCGATAATTCCCTTATCAGCTGCTTTTTTATAGTAATCAACCGAAGTTTTGTGATTAGACTCCACCTCTTCACCAATCTCATATTTTTGGGCAAGTCGGTACATTGCCTCCGGATTACCATTAGCAGCAGCTTTCTTAAGCCAGTCAACCCCCTCCTCATCCGATTTTTTCAGGTAATATCCTGCAATCGCATCCTGTGCATCAGCACTCCCTTTATCCGCGGCACGATGATACCAATCGTACGCTTCAGAATCTCCATTTTCATCCAGAAGTCTGCCCATCAGGAAAATTGCTTCAACATAATCGGCATGAGCAGCCTGTTGAAGAAATTCTTTTGCTTTATCGAAGTTCTTTTCAGTTCCCTGCCCACTGAAATACATTTTGCCAAGGACAAGAGCCACTTCTGCCGATACAACACCTTGCACCTTAGAAAACCATACCAATGCCTCAGTTGCATCCTTTTCAGTGCCCTTTCCTTCAAACAGAAACAGACCCACCTTTTCATACGCTGGAAGATGATTGTTTTTTGCTGCTTTTAAATACCAGTCAAATGCTTTAGTCAGCTTCACCGGAACGGTAAGACCCTGTTCAAAGATCTCTCCAACTTTAAACATTGCAGGCGGATAACCACCTTTAGCAGATTCATACCAGTTGTCGACAGCTTCGTTCAGGTCTTTATAACCGCCATCACCAGTAGCCAACAGACGACCATAGTTGAATTTTGCGATAATATCCCCCCGCTGTGCGCCACGCTCATACCATTCCCAGGCTTTATTCAGATCAACAGGAAGTCCATTCCCGTTTTCACGCATCTCGCCGATATAATTACAAGCCTCGGCTCCACCTTCACGGGCTGACTCCAGAAACCATTTTACCGACTCTTCAGCCGAAAGTGGACGATTTTCTCCAAGGTAATACTTCCTGCCGATTGTAAGTGATGCTCCCGCAAAACCTCCTCCCATTAACTCTTCAAAAGAGGTAATTGTTTGATTTATATCTATTTCATTATGAAATAAATCAAGAAATAACATGGCAGGTTTAAAACCATCTTTAAGCGATAAGGCAATTCGTTTTATCCCTTTTTCTTCTTTTCTTTTTTTAAGACATTCCACACCTTTGCGAAAAACGCGTGGGGCAGATTCAATTATTTGACTCATTATCGTTTGTTACAAAATTTGGGTTAAAATTAGCTTTAATGAGCCATTTGTAGATATGTTATCTGTTAAAATATTAAACAATTGTTGTTTTTCAATACAGAAACCGGATGGGTTGTCAATTAAGCCTGTAAAAATACTATTTTTACTTCAAAATATCGAGATATGGAGCCATTAAAGATTATCGCAAAGTATTATAAACCAAGATCAAAAGCTTACCAAATCTTAGTGAACCATAGCAGTCTGGTCACAGAAAAAGCTTTGATAATCGCTCAAAATCACAAAGAGTTACTCCCTGATCTCCTTTTTATCGAAGAGGCAGCAATGTTGCACGATATTGGGATCGTCAGAACAAATGCACCCAATCTGTTTTGTTTTGGAGAATTTCCCTACCTGTGTCATGGCTACTTAGGTTGTGAAATACTTGTTGCAGAAGGATATCCGGATCATGGACTGGTTTGTGAGCGACATACTGGAGTAGGTATTACCACAGAAGAGATCATTAACCATAAACTTCCATTGCCCTTGCGTGATTTTGTGCCGGTTTCTGTTGAAGAGCAAATCGTCTGTTTTGCCGACAAATTTTTCTCCAAAAGCGGAGACCTGGGACATGAAAAATCGTTAAGAGAGGTTAAAAAATCGATTCAAAAATTTGGAGACAAAAATGTG
This sequence comes from Prolixibacteraceae bacterium, assembly GCA_963677935.2. Taxonomy (GTDB): domain Bacteria; phylum Bacteroidota; class Bacteroidia; order Bacteroidales; family Prolixibacteraceae; genus JAAFHB01. Next base: position 1,109,660 of record CAXXEH010000003.1, read on the forward strand.
GCAAGGTTTAATGAGTGGTGTGAACTATTTTTATAGCAGACTCTGTTGTAAAAATTCCCTCATATATACACCCACCCTTCGCCAATCCTTTTCTGGATCTTAATAAGTAACATTATCCTGATAACTCTGCCGTTTGCTTAATTTCAAGTCTTGCAACAAAGAAGATGTGGCCCTGATTGTAAAACTGTAACTCTGACGATATCCGAATGGAATAAGGTTCAGCGACATCTGCATACAGTGTAAATCTCTAAAGATATTGAATTGAGTAAAAGTGAACTGAAGTTTTTGAACATCAAGTCCGGAGGAGAACCCTATTTTCCACTGTTTGGTCATGCTTATGTTACCGCTGAAGTCAACGGTTTGGGTAACAGTTGAAGATTTTTCCGGATCAGGTCTGTTATATCTGAAACTGTAATTAAAAGAAAGGTCCCATGGAACACTAAAATCGGCATATTCGGGAATATCCCCTGACTTTTGCCTTAGTTTTACCTGTTCAAGTTCATTTTTTTGTTCAGGGGTTAATTTGGCTTCCTCCTTTTCCTTCTCCTTCCCTTGTTTGGATTTAAAAGAAAGCCCAAAAGACATATTTGCGCTGGTTAACCGTGCCAGTTTACCCGAATTCGAAAATTCAAACTGATTAATTAGGTGGCCATCCTGCATCGAATAAGGATCAAGGATCGCCCCAAAGTTGAGATCAACACCTGCCACTTTTGTACGGGCAGCAATATTAATATTAGAGAGGTTTAGCGAATCAGCTGCAAGGTTGTAAGATCCGCTAATCGACAACTGATCAAGCAACTTAATCTTAGTATAGGCTTCCTTTGAAGTGGTATCCCTGACATTTAATTTCTTCATTTCAAGGGTATTATTAAGATTAAATCCGATCGATCCCGACCGGCCTGCACCTGCAGTTCCGTAGACAGCACCTTCATGGTAGGGATACCGGTAACTAACGGGTGTCCCCTGTTCATCGAAATACTCAATGTTTTCGTACATCCCATATGAAGGGTTGCTGAAATCGGGTCTAAGATTAAAACTGATGCTTGGCGTCATTAAGTGCCTGATTCCCTTAATACTCGATTTAGGATTTAAAGGGATAAAATTTCCATAGATCTTTGTAGAAGCCCCAATACTAACTGAATAGTCGAAATCGCGAGTAAACCCGGATAAGGTATCCGAAGTTACAATCAGATGTGTTGTTTCATTATATTTCTTTCTAATGGACTGGGTGTACCATCTTTCACTGTAATTAAATGAAGGACTTACAGTTATATATTTCAATGCCTTAAATGAGGTACTAACCGGAATCGTATGTTTGATACCATTTTTCCAGTCTTTAAGAAGTGAGGAACTCATCAATTTGTTCTCTTTGGTATCGATGGTATTCTGCATATCCATTGAATAACTTACACCTATTTTCTCATACCATTTCTCCTTCCCTGCCCTGCTTTTCAATTTAAAGGGATAAATCCTTGACATATTAAACGTTACCTGCGGAAATGTAAGGCTTATCGTGGTATCCCTGCTATTTTGTGAATGACGCATATTTCCCGAAAGGGTAAAGGGAGAATTTTCCCAACGTTTTGAATAGGAAATACTCGATTGTTTTGTATTGGTAAGATAATTCTCTGTGGTATAAGCATTATTCTGATCGAAAGAACTAGTTGAAAAGTTTACGCTGGCGCTAAAGGTCTGACTTGGACTCGATTTGGAATCCATTGAATGGCTCCAGGTTATGGCAAAATCATTTTGCGTTTTATAATCGGGTAACCCTTTATCCCCATAGACATTTTTATAATACTTCAGGTCAAAAGCTCCACTAAATTTGTAACGCAGCCGGTAATTGGTATGAAGTTTAATCCCCTTTGATCCTTTTGAATAAAGATCACCTTTCAGGGAGGCATCAAAATAATCGTTTGCAGCAAAATAATACCCTAAGTCTCTTAAGAAAAAACCTCTGTTAATTTCATCACCATACGAGGGCATCAAAAAACCAGAGGAGTATTTGGGAGAATTGGGGAAAAATCCAAAAGGGATAAAAACAAAATAGAGTGGAAGGTCCTCGATAACCAGATAGGCAGGTCCGGTAACAATCTTTTTGTTTGACAACACCTTTGCTTTGGTCATCTCAAGCCAGAAATGGGGATGTTCAGCATTGCAGGTGGTGTATTTGCCATTTCGCAAACAATAGGTGGAATCGTTTATCAATTTTGTTCTTCCGCTGTGAACAAATCCCCCTTCCTGTTCGGTGACTACTCCTGTTACAATTCCCTTTTTAGTTTTGAAATTATACCGCACCTCATCTGCCTCAAACTTCTGATCCCCTTGTGTAAAGACCGGCTTGCCGGTAATAACACCTGCTGAATCGGGTTTTCCAATCGCATAGATTAAATTACTGTCCCTGTTTAATTCGATGTAATCTGCTTTCAGTTCAATATCCTTGTATTTCACCTGAGCATTTTTATACATATAAATTTTATTGCCAGAACTATTCTGGACAAGGGTAATATATCCATCGGCAGTATATTCAACCTCTGCATCAAAGCCGGCTGCTTCATTCGTTTTTATACTATCGATAGCAGCTGAGTCCTTTTTTGAGATACGAATACTATCCGGAACAAACGAAGAACGTCGGTTTTGCCGTTCCAGTCTCAGTGCCTTCTGATTTTCGGTCCCAACTTTTACACTATTTTTAGGCTTTTGCCCAAAAATAGCTCCGTGCATCAGTAAGAGTAATACTCCAAAAAAAGATAAAAATCGCAACTTGCTCAAAACTTTTCCAAATCAAGTTAAATCTAAAATAACTGCAATAAATTGCATAGGGCAAAAGTAAAAAAACCATTTAGAGAAACTGACAACCGGAAAAAATAATTTAATCTTCTATTTTTGTATTAAATAATCAGTGACATTTGTACATAAGATGGGGAAAGATTTAATAGATAAGCAGTATTGTTCAATACCTATTTACCGGCTCATGGCAATTATCGTTATTTCATTAGTTTTCAATCCGTTGTTTGGCAAAAATAAACAAATAAAAGGTATTGAAACAGTAGTGATAGATGCTGGTCATGGTGGTAAAGACCCTGGTACAGTTGTCGGAAAAGCACGTGAAAAAGATATTGTACTTGATATTGCATTGAGGCTTGGAAAATCTATTAAAGAGATATTACCTGAGGTAAGGGTCATCTACACCCGCAAAACAGACATTTTTATCCCTCTTTTCGAACGATCGGTGATCGCAAACAAGAATAATGCTGATCTTTTTATTTCAATTCATGCCAACTATTGCCCGACACCTTCCATAAAAGGGACAGAAACTTACGTATTAGGGCTTCACAGGACAGAGGACAACCTGAACGTAGCGAAAAAGGAGAACAGTGCAATCTTATTTGAAAATGATTATTCCACCCGTTATGAAGGATTCGATCCAAACCTTTCAGAGTCATACATTATCTTTGAATTGATTCAGAATACCCATATTGAGCAAAGTGTTGCCTTTGCAGGTATTTTGCAGGATTCATTTCGTGATCATGCCAAAAGGACCAGCAGAGATGTGCGCCAGGCAGGCTTTCTGGTTTTACGTGAAACCGCAATGCCTGCAGTTCTTATTGAAACAGGTTACCTCAGTAATTCCTCGGAATCAAGTTATCTGATGACAGAACTGGGAAGGGATGCAATTTCACGCTCAATTTTTAACTCATTCAAGTCATACAAGGAGAAATTTGAATCCCGAAGGGATATTGCTTCACAGGAACCGAAAGAAGCAATTGCAGAGAAGATTGATTCAACACCTGCCAGACAGCCAGTTGCCGAAATTAAAAAAGACTCAGACACAAGGCATCATCAAGGCAGTGAGAAAAAAGAGCAGCACCCAGTTAAAGAAAAAATTCCGAAACTGGTAAAAGAACTTGATCAGATCACTTTTGCCATTCAGATCTCGGCTTATCCTAAAAAACTTCCCCTTAATTCCAAATTATTTAAAGGGATTGAAAATATTTCAGAATTAAGAATAGGCGGTTATTATAAATACTATTGCCTTGAAACAACATCATTTGCCAAAGCAAAAAAGAATCAGACGTTGATCAGGATGAAAATACCCGATGCCTTTATTGTTGCTTTCAAAAACGGAAACCCAATTCTATTGAAAGAGGCAATTAATAGCAAGTAAGAAGTTTTACACTTTTTTTAAATCATAATAGTGCGTATTTTCGCAAATAATTTGAAAACACCCTGAAATGAAAATTACAAAAACATCGAAAATAGGAATTTTAGTAGTTCTCTGCCTCACACTCTTAATCTGGGGTATTAATTTTCTTAAAGGGAGAGATATTTTCAGAACCGAAAAAGTCTTCTATGCACGTTATAAGAATGTAGGTGGACTCGCTGCAACTACCCTGGTAACTTTGAACGGGCTAAAAATAGGATATGTCAGAGAGATCTACTTTGCGGAAGATTTATCCGGAGATTTAATCGTGAAAATTGCCCTTCACAATAACTTTCCACTTCCGGAAGGGACCTCTGCCCAAATTTCCAGCAGTGATCTGCTTGGCTCAAAGGTTGTTAAACTTAATCTGGGGAAATCAGAGAAACTTTTGCATGCTAACGACACCCTGGTCTCACAAATGGATGCTGATATTATGCAGCAGGTAAACGAGCAAATCGCTCCAATTAAAGCGAAAGCAGAGCGATTAATAGAGAATCTCGACTCCATAGTTAGTACGGCATCCAAAATTCTTAACAACGAATCGCAACATAACATCACTGAGAGTATCCGGCAAATCAACCTTACAATGACAAATCTTGAAAAAATTTCGTCAGGGCTTAGCGATGTCGTTACCAGTCAGAAGAAAAATCTCGCTTCAACAATCTCCAACCTCAGTGAGGTTACCGGAAATTTGAAAAATAACTCAGGAAAGCTCGAACACATCATGGATAATTTTTCCACTTTCAGCGATTCCCTTGCAAAAATCGAACTAAACAGCACAATAAATCATATCAATGGATCTGTTGCGAATCTAGGAATGATCCTAAGCAAAATCGATTCGGCTAATGGCACCCTTGGATTATTGGTGAACGATCCGAGGTTGTACCAAAATATCAATAATACAAGCGAAAATCTGAACCGCTTGTTGATTGACTTTCGGCTTAACCCAAAGCGCTATGTCCACTTCTCAGCCTTTGATATGGGCAAAGAAATAAACATCACCAGCCCAAAAGACGCACAAATATCTGATAACATAACATTTAGAGTTCAGTTATTCTCTTCAAATTTTCCTGTAAGCCTTACTTCTCTTGTTTTTAAAGGGATTGAGGAGGTTTCTGAAATGAAATCAGGTAGCTCATATTTTTATCTGACTCCCCCGGAATCTTCGTACGATAAAGTTAGAATCATTCTAAATAAGGCCCAAGATGCTTTTCCTGAGGCATTTTTGAAGTGCTACAAAAATGGCAAGGAAATAAGTTTAAAAAATGCTTTAAAAATGAATAAAAATTAATTTTACGCGTTTATTTTTGTATTACCTTTATACCTCCCGAAAAGAAATTTTTATTGCTTTTCGATTACAATCAGCAGTATTTTATTCTTAAAAGATTTGAATGAATTAGTATCCTTCAAAACGCATAGAATCAATTGCTTGCAAGTTATTTGAATGTATCTATCTGACAATGAATTGATTACATTTTTTTTAAAAAATATTTAACCTCAATAAACTGAAAATTAATAACCTTGAATCATGCAACATTTAAAGCAATTTTTTTCCGACTAAATTAGTTGAACCTTTGCAGCGAGATTAGTAAAAATGAAGTTCAATTTTTTAAGAACCTAAATCCTTAATGAGCAGAGATCACAATAATATATGGGAAAATTGTCTGAGAATAATCAAAGACAACGTTCCTTTTATAAGCTACAGAACCTGGTTCGAGCCGATTGTCCCGATTAAACTGGACAATGACATACTTACTATTCAAGTTCCAAGTCCGTTTTTTTACGAGTACCTGGAAGAACAGTATATTGATATTCTGAGGAAAACTTTAAGAAAAGAGCTTGGCGCCGGGGCAAAACTGGAATATAGTGTAGTCGTTGATAACCATCTCAACGCCAATAATAAACCCTATACGGTAAAACTCCCTACCAATCAGAACAATAATCTGAAAAACAGGCCTGTTGCTGCATCATCCTTTCACGATGACAGTACAATCAAGAATCCGTTTGTGATACCGGGGATCCAAAAATTAAATATTGATCCTCAGCTTAAGCAAGACAACACCTTCGACAACTTCATTGAAGGGGAATGTAACCGCCTTGCCCGCAGTGCGAGCTATGCAGTTGCCCAGAAACCCGGTGGTACTGCTTTCAATCCATTGATGCTTTATGGCAATTCAGGTTTGGGAAAGACTCACCTTGCTCAGGCAATCGGGATCGAAGTTAAAGAGCGATTCCCCGAAAAAATTGTGTTGTATGTCAACGCCAATAAATTCCAGACCCAGTTTTCGGAGGCTACACGTAATAACAACAGGAACGATTTTCTTCATTTCTATCAAATGATCGATGTGTTAATCATTGATGATGTTCAGGAATTTGCCGGAAAAGAGAAAACACAAGAGACATTCTTTCATATTTTCAATCATCTACATCAAACAGGTAAACAGCTAATCCTCACATCCGACAAGCCACCAATCGAATTAAAAGGGCTTGAACAAAGATTGCTTTCCAGATTTAAATGGGGTCTTACAGCTGACCTCCAAATTCCTGATTTCGAAACGCGAATGAATATTTTGCGTAAGAAAATTTATAAAGATGGGATTGAAATTCCCGAGGAAGTTCTTGAATATATTGCCTCTCACATCAATAGTAATGTGCGTGAGCTTGAAGGTGCACTGATCTCGTTACTTGCACAAGCAACACTAAATAAGAAAGAGATTAATGTGGATCTGGCTATCAAAATGATAAATAAGCTGGTGAAATGTTCGGTTAAGGAGATTACTATCGATTATATTGCCAAAACTGTGTGCGATTACTTTAATCTTCCTGCCGATTCGTTGGGGGTTAAGACCCGAAAAAGAGAGACTGTTCAGGCCCGTCAGATCGCCATGTATTTTTCGAAGAGTATGACAAAATCGTCACTCGCAACCATAGGTTCCCAAATTGGTGGAAAAGATCATGCCACTGTTCTTCATGCCTGCCGGACAGTTGCAAATTTGAAGGATACAGATAAAAATTTCAAGGTGTTCCTTGACGAAATTGAGACCAGGTTAAAATATTAGTTTTAAATATATTGAAAGCAGGCTGAATGGTCTGTTTTTTTTTATCCATTGTTGATCTCCTACAGTGATCAGAATACTGAAAAAGGTGATGGAATATACAGATACCTATAAAACAATAGGGGGAGCCGCTGAAGGACTCTATAAAGAGAAAGGGAGTAAATTCATTGCGTACGCCTTTCCGGTATCAAATGAACTGCAAATCAGGGAGATCATCACCAGGTTAAAAAAAGAACATCACAGCGCAAGACATCACTGTTTTGCCTGGCGCCTGGGATCGGATCTGCAGCTACACAGGGTAAATGACGATGGTGAACCCAATGGAACCGCTGGAAGACCTATTTTGGGTCAGATTCAGCATCGTGAATTAACTGATATTCTGGTTATCGTAGTAAGATATTTTGGTGGGATACTCCTGGGAACAAGTGGCTTAACAAATGCTTATAAACAAGCTGCTGCCAATGTACTTTTAAATGCTGAAACCATTGAAAAAATTGTCGAAACAACTATTGAGGTAGATTTTGATTACCTGGTAATGAACGATTTTATGATGGTGCTGAAAGAGTTTGATCTTGTAATGAAGGAGAGCCATTTCGATCTCACCTGTAAAGTTAAAATCATGGTTAGAAAGCAAATAACTGCCATCGTTTTGGACAAGCTAGGGAAAATCAGGAAACTTAAAACGACTGTACTTAGCAATAACGAATAATTATTTCTCATTTGAATCCATTCTGAATTTACTATTTTTGTATCAACGTCAAAACAATTTTCTGATGAATACCAAAAGCCTGATCTCAATCACAGACTTCACAAAAGAGGAGTACCTTAAAATAATGCGCCTGGCTGAAGATTTCGAGGCAAATCCCAATCAAAAACTGCTTCAGGGAAAAGTCATTGCAACTCTTTTTTTTGAACCGTCAACCCGGACAAGGTTAAGTTTTGAAACAGCCATCAATCGATTGGGAGGAAAGATCATCGGCTTTTCAGATTCATCATCCTCCAGTGTTTCCAAAGGTGAAACCCTGCACGATACGATCAGGATGGTGAGTAACTACGCAGATATGATTATTATGCGACATCCCATGGAAGGGAGTGCACGATATGCTTCGGAAATTTCAGGTGTACCCGTTATTAACGCAGGCGATGGTGCCAATCAGCACCCATCTCAAACGTTACTTGATATGTATTCGATTATCAAAACCCAGGGGAGTCTCGATAATATCAATCTATTTCTCGTAGGCGATTTAAAATACGGGCGTACTGTGCATAGCCTGTTAATGGCAATGCTTCAGTTTGAAAACCCTATTTTTAATTTTATTGCACCACCTGAACTGGCATTACCAAATGAGTATAAGCTACATCTTGCTTCCAAAGGGATACGCTTTTTCGAGCATACCGAGTTTACCGATATTATTAATGCCGCCGATATTATCTACATGACCAGGGTTCAAAAGGAGCGGTTTATTGATCCTGTTGAATATGAAAAAGTCAAAAATATTTATATTCTCAGGAATGAGATGCTCAAAAATACGAAAGAAAATATGAGGATCCTTCATCCACTTCCAAGGATCAATGAAATTCATACCGATGTTGACAGCAATCCAAAGGCATATTACTTCACCCAGGCAAAGAACGGAGTATATACCCGAATGGCAATTATTGCGCATTTATTGAACCTTAAATAATTTCATAACCAACCGAAAATGGAAAAACATCTCAAGGTAAGTGCAATAAAAGATGGCACAGTCATTGACCACATCCCGACAAAAGCGCTATTTAAGGTGATTAAGATTCTTAAGCTAGAGGAGTGCTCTCAAATGGTTACATTCGGTAACAACCTCGATAGCAGAGCTATGGGAGTAAAGGCAATTATAAAAATTGCCAACAGATTTTTCGCCGATGATGAAGTGAATAGGATTGCCCTTGTTGCTCCTCATGCGAAACTCAATACGATTAGGGATTATAAGGTGATTGAAAAAAGGGTGGTTGAAACTCCTGGTGAGATCAGGGGAATCGTACATTGCTTTAATCCCAAATGTATAACCAATGCCGAGAATATAACAACGCGCTTCGATGTCCTTTCTGACAAGCCAATTGCCCTGAAATGCTTTTATTGCGAAAAAATCACCAGCGAAAATGAATTGGTTTTTTTCTGATCGTTGTAACAAAAACATTTATTTTTAAAGACGAATATTATTCGCCCATGAATCCGGAATATATCAGACTTTTGGAAAATATCGATTCATTTATTGTCTCAGGTGATGCAATTCCCGAAACACTTAAAAAAGTAAGCAATTTACTGAAATACAACATTTTCCATTATGATTGGGTTGGATTTTATTTACTTGATGAACAGAAATCAAATTTGATTCTGGGACCCTATTGTGGAAAGAGGACAGAACACACCATTATCCCTGTTGGAAAAGGTGTTTGCGGACAGGTCGCAGAAAGCCGACAACTTAAAATAGTTCAAGATGTTAGCAAGGAAGGGAACTATATCGCATGCAGTATCGATGTGCAAAGTGAAATTGTAGTTCCTATAAATAAAGACAATCAATTTGTTGCCGAAATAGATATAGACTCACACTCCCCTTCCCCATTTACGAGTGACGATGAAGAATTCCTGACGCTGGTTTGTCAAAAACTTTCAATACTATTTTGAATTGATTATCTGATCCTATCAATTGATCTTACGAGTAATTCGTCTTTGCCAATTGAACGGTAAGCCATATAAATTAAGATTGCAGCTATTTCAGGGAATGTGAAGTAAATCGTCAAAGATGATTGACCGGAAACAAGTTTCGCACCTGACCACACATCGTAATAAATCAGAGCACCAAGAATAAGAACTATAAATATATTTATCATTGAAAGCCCCATTTGTCGCTTTCTGTTGTTGTACATGAAAATGGCTGCAAATATGAGTAGCAAACTCAAAATCCATACAATCATTACCAGCATATTACTGCTGACCATTTCGGGTTTGGGAATCCCTTCAACATAGATTCCTTTCAGATCAACCCTGTATATGCCACCCGCTTTTGCGGCAATCTTACCAAAGGGGACAAAAAACAGGAGGCCAATTAACAGGTCTGCAATAAGCATATAAACCGTTTGAATTCGTTGTATCATAATTTAAAATTTTTCTGCAAAAATATCAAAAACAATTAATTTCACCTTGTTTTGCTTATGTCCATATTTTTCGATAGTTTTGAATCTGACAAGAATATAAAATGAATAATAAAATAGCCCCTTCCGAATTAATCCTCAATCCTGATGGATCAGTATTTCATTTACATCTCAAACCGGGTCAGTTAGCCAAAGATATTATCATGGTTGGAGATCCTGACAGAGTTGAAATGATAGCTGAATTTTTTGATGAGATTGAATTAAGAACTCATAACAGAGAATTTATTACAATTACGGGTTGGTACAAGGGAAAAAGAATATCAGCGCTCTCGTCAGGTATTGGGACTGACAACATCGATATTGTCGTTAACGAGCTCGATGCCCTGGTAAATATAGATCTGGAGACACGCGAAATCAAACCTGAGAAAACGAGTTTAAATATCATAAGAGTTGGCACCTCCGGCGCCTTACAAGGGGATATCCCTGTCGATGCCTATTTAGCCTCAAGCAAAGCGATTGGTTTCGATGGATTAATGAATTTCTATGCCCGGCGCGAAGAGTTTGCTGATGTGGAATTTGAAAACGCATTTAAGAGCTATGTGAACTGGAACCCACTGCTTGCATCACCGTATGTAGTCGATTGTGATTCTGATCTTTATAATAAAATTGCCGATGATGAATTTATCCCGGGAATAACAATTTCTGCACCTGGCTTTTATGGTCCTCAAGGTAGGGAATTACGCCTCAAGATTATAGATCCGGAAATTAATGATAAAATTGAATCCTTCCGTTTCAATGAGATGAAGATTACTAATTACGAAATGGAGTGTTCAGCAATTTACGGACTGAGCAAATTACTTGGACATCAGGCTCTTACCGTTTGCATTATTATCGCCAACCGAATTACCCATAACGCGAGTATCGACTATAAACCACTTATGAAGCAGCTTATACAAAAAATTCTTGATAAGTTGACGCGATAGCATGGAAGAGAATATTAACATTGATACACTAATCCGTTTAATTGATGACCCCGATGAAGAGGTTTATTTAGCAGTAAGAGACAAACTTCTGGAAACAGGACCTGCCATATTACCTGTATTGGAGTTCTCCTTAAGCAATGTGTCGAGCCTTTTGCAACACGAGCGACTGGAACAAATAATCATTCAGCTTAAATTGTTAAAACTTGTCGAAAAGATATCTGTCTGGGCCAACTCTGAAGATAAAACCCTTCTTGAGGGGTGGATACTGATAAGTGCGATTCACCATCCGACTATTATTCCAGAAAAGATTGATCTGCTTATCCAGAAGATGGTTCGTGATATTTGGATAGAATTAAACGATTCACTTACATCACTCGAAAAGGTATCAGTCATTAATCACCTGTTTTTCGAGGTATACCAATTTGAATTAAATACGGCAGATATCTATGCTCCTGAAAATTGTGTTATAAATAACCTCCTGGTCTCCAGAAAGGGAAATCTCACTTCGCTTTGCACTTTATATTGCATTATTGCCCGGAAGTTAAACCTGCCAATACATCCTATTGGAGTAGGGCAATACCTGATTTTGGGATATTACGAACCCCAGATTTCAAGAGAAGTTTATGGCGAAAATGCCGATCCCTATTTATTTTATATCAATATGGAGCATAAAGGGGCCATAATCGGGGCAAAAGAGTTGGAATATGTCGTTCACGAAAATAAAGAAAGTCTCGAATATTCTGCACCGTTGCCAGAGGGAGCTCTAATAAAAAGATTATTGTTAACTCTCAGACAGTGTTACCAATTAAGAGGGAACGAAGAAAAGAGACTCGTTTCGAACAAACTTCTTGATAAACTTCGAAAATTTTGAGCATAAAAAAAGGGGTATAAAACCCCTTTTTCATGCATTTTATTGATTTTCTATTTGGCATAACTTACTGCGCGGGTTTCACGGATTACCGTAATTTTAACCTGGCCAGGATAGGTCATCTCATCCTGAATCTTCTTTGCAATATCATAAGAGAGATTTTCTGCCTCAATATCAGTCATTTTATCGCTACCTACAATAACCCTTAATTCACGACCTGCCTGAATGGCATAGGTTTTCGTCACACCCGGATAGGATAGGGCCATGTTCTCCAAGTCGTTTAACCGTTTGATATACGATTCAACAGCTTCGCGACGAGCTCCCGGACGTGCACCGGAAATAGCATCACAGGCCTGAACAATTGGTGCAAGAAGGCTATCCATCTCAACTTCGTCGTGGTGTGATCCGATTGCATTGCAGATATCAGGCTTTTCCTTAAATTTCTCAGCAAGTTTCATCCCAAGGATGGCATGTGGTAATTCAGGTTCATCATCGGGAACTTTTCCAATATCGTGTAGTAAACCGGCACGTTTGGCGCGTTTGGGATTAAGTCCGAGTTCCGCCGCCATAATGGCACAAAGGTTAGCTGTTTCACGGGAATGTTGTAATAGATTCTGGCCGTAGGAAGAACGATACTTCATTCTTCCAATCATTCGAATCAGTTCAGGGTGTAAACCATGAACTCCAAGATCAATGGTTGTCCGCTTACCAGTTTCAATAATCTCCTCTTCGACCTGTTTCTTTACCTTATTCACTACCTCTTCAATACGGGCGGGATGGATACGACCATCAGTAACAAGCTGGTGAAGGGCAAGACGAGCAATCTCACGTCTTACTGGGTCAAATGCAGAAAGAACAATTGCTTCAGGCGTATCATCCACAATTATTTCTACTCCTGTGGCTGCTTCCAGCGCCCTGATATTTCGTCCTTCACGTCCGATAATCCTACCTTTGATTTCGTCGCTCTCAATATGAAAAACTGTCACTGAATTCTCAATGGCAGTTTCAGAAGCTACACGCTGAATCGATTTGACAATGATCTTTTTCGCCTCTTTATTAGCCGTCATTTTGGCTTCGTCCATAATCTCCTGAATAAACGACATCGCCTCTGTTTTAGCTTCATTTTTCAATGAATCAACAAGTTGCGATTTAGCTTCATCAGCCGATATTCCGGATAAGGCTTCGAGTTGCTGAACTTGTTGTTTATGAAGCCGATGCATCTCCTCCTCTTTTTGTTCTACCAATTCGAGTTGAATGTTTAGATTTTCCCGAATCGTTTCAATCTCCCGCTCCGAGGTCTCAAGTTCCTTAAAATTACGCTGAAGCTCTTCTTTCCGCTGAAGATAGATCGTCTCTTTTTGCTTCAGCTTATTCTCTGTACTGGCAATCCGAAGATTTCGTTCATTGATATAGCTCTCATGCTCCGATTTTAGCTGAATAAACTTCTCCTTTGCCTGAAGCATCTTTTTTTCCTTAAGCATTTCTGCCTGTATTTCAGCATCTGCAAGTAATTTTTGCTTGCTTTTAGCCAGCATCATATCCCACAGAAAGTAGGAGGCCGTCCCCCCTACCAAAAGTGTGATAAGACCAGTGATAATAATTATGTCCATTAGTAAAATACAATTATAAAGGTTTAACAAAAAAATACCGCAATTCAAACTTTCCGGTTCAGGAACAACTGAACTGCCGGAATAATTTAAAATTGCGGGTCTATTTAGAATTTAATAATTAATTTTCCTTTTCGAGAAACTCTGACAGAAAATCATTCATCACTTCCAACTCATCGACCAATGGCGATTCATCAATACGTTTTTCGGTGTCAGCCTTTTGAATTACAAACTGTAATGTCGCCATTGCCAGACAATCCTGCAAGTCCTTCGAAGCATACTTTTGCTTATATTGAGACACCTTTTCGTTGATAATTTTCGCTGCCTTACGAATGCCCTCCTCCTCTTTGCGATCTACTCTTAAAGGATACAAACGGTCGGCTATATTGATGTTTATCGAAAGTTTATCATCCATAGCATTGTGTATTACTTATTTAACAGCGCAATACAATTGTCTATTTCCCGCACTATTTTATTTATTTTTAATTTCGCTCCATGCGAATCTTCATCTTCACCAAGTAACGATTTAGCAAACTTCAGATCTTCCAGTTTTTTTAGCAGCTCCTCATTTTTTAAAGTGAGTTCCCTGATCTGCTCTTTCATTTGCGATTGTTCTTCAATTAAGACCTGTTGCTCTCTTTTTATCCGCAAATAAAGATTGATCAGTTTATCGAGTTTACCCTTAAACTCCCTCAATAAAACAGTTTCACGCTCTGTCATACCTATTGATTACTGAGACAAAGTTAACATTTAAATCATATTCCAAAACCATCATGATCATTTAATTGCTCATAGTAGCATTTAAAAGTTTACTATTTTAGCCAATTCTTAGAAAATTGTCAATAATGCGAATTATATTACCTATTTTATTATTAATCATTTGCTTTGTTTCTGAGCTTACTGCTCAGAAAATTCCAGGGAAAGATTCTTTTACAAGCCCTATAAAACCGCCGTTCTTCTTTGCCGGAGATTTTGGAGAACTTCGACCTTCACATTTCCACTCGGGTCTCGATTTCCGTACTCAAGGGCAAACAGGGATGCCAGTTCTTGCGGCAAAAGAGGGTTATATTTCCAGGGTTGGGATCTCTCCTACCGGATATGGTAATGCATTGTATATGAACCATCCTGACGGTACTACTTCGGTTTATGGGCATCTTCAAAGGTTTGATCCAAAATTACAGGAATATGTTAAAGAAAAACAATATGACCGTGAAAGGTTCCCCGTAAATATCACCCTGTCAAGTAGTGAATTTCATTTCAAAAAAGGTGAAATCATCGCTTGGTCTGGAAATTCAGGTAGCTCAGGAGGTCCTCATCTTCATTTTGAAATCAGGGATACGGAATCGGAAAGAGCCTTTAATCCATTGTTGTATCATTTGGGGATAAAAGACAACAGCGCACCAAAAATTATCGCGATTTATGCTTATCCTTTAACTGAAAACAGCAATATAGGTGTAAACCGAAGCAAAAAACGGTTTGATGCAATTCCGGTTCACGGAGGATATCGTTTGAAAAATAATGCACCAATTGAACTTTATGGAAAAATCGGATTTGGTATTTTGGCTGAGGATTATTTTAATGGAACTGGATTAAAGGTGGGGATCTATTCTGCTTCCTTAATTTGCGATGGCAAGGAAGTTTTTGGCTTTAAAATGGATAATTTTTCATTTGACGAAACCAGATATGCAAATTCGCAAGCCGATTTTGAAGAGTATGTTCAGACACATCACTGGATAGAGCGACTATATCGCCAACCTGGAAATTATATCGATATTTATAATCAGGCGAAAAGCACTGGAATCTTGAACCTTGAAGACGGTAAATTACATGAATTTGAGATTGTCGTCTGTGACGCATTCAAAAATGAAGCTTCCCTGAAATTTAGAACTATCACAAAAAAATCTGAGCAACCTGTTAAAAGTAAAAAATTTAGTAAAAAATTTCTATTTAACGAATCCAATTCGTTCGAAAATGACAAAATCAGAATCGATCTACCCAAAGGAGCTTTATATGACAATTTAGGATTTGTGTGGAAAGCATCAGGTCAACCTCCCGGTTGCTATTCTGAACTTCACCAGGTGGATTCAAAGCTTATCCCTCTTCATAAGCCCTATTCTCTCTCCATTAAGTGTGGTAATCTGCCAGGTAGCTTAAGAAATAAAGCCTTAATTATTATGATTACCGATAAGGGCATGAAAGAGGCTGTTGGTGGTGAATATTCGGGAGGTTGGGTTTCTGTGAAAACCAGCCGGTTTGGGAATTTTGCAGTTGCTGTTGATACGACACCGCCTGTGATTACTCCACTCAGCATAAAAGATAAAAAGATGCTTACCGATCCAATAAAAGTACAATTTAAAATATCAGATGACCTTTCGGGAATTAAATCGTACCGGGGTGAGTTAGACGGAAAGTGGGTCCTTTTCGAATTTGATGCAAAATCCGGAACACTCTCTTATACTTTTGATAAAGAGAGGATAACTTTTGGCAAATCACATCTGCTCAAATTAGTTGTGACAGATGACAAGGAGAACTATTCAGAATATAAAGCAATTATATACAAATGAGCACATTAGTAATTGGTACGATGTCGGGGACATCACTTGATGGAATTGATATCGCTCTTTGCCGATTTTCAAAATCCGGAAGCAGATGGAACTATGAAATAATTGATGCCCAAACAATCAGTTACCCGGCTGATTGGATCGAAAAACTAAGAAATGCACCACAATTAAGAGCTGAAGAGTTCCTAATCCTTCACAATGAATATGGGCGTTATACTGGAGAGCTTATTGTTCAATTCGTTCACGGAAATAAAATTCCAAAATTAATCGCCTCACACGGACATACGATTTTCCATCAGCCCGAAATAAATTTTACCTTTCAATTGGGGAATGGGGCTTCAATTGCTGCAATAACAGGAATTACAACAGTCTGCGATTTCAGAAATCTCGATGTTGCTCTTGGTGGACAGGGTGCACCACTTGTCCCTGTTGGTGACCAGTTGCTCTTCCCGCAATTCGACTTTTGTTTGAACATCGGTGGATTTGCAAATATCTCATATGAGAAAAATGGTACCCGTGTTGCTTTTGATACCTGCCCGGCAAATATCATTCTCAATGAATTTGCACAACAAAAAGGGTATGCCTTTGATCGGGATGGTCAATTGGGAGCTTCTGGAAAAGTAAATGAAACATTACTCGAAAAGTTAGATCATCTGGATTATTATCAACAAAATCATCCTAAATCTTTGGGTCGCGAATGGGTTAAAAATGAAATAAATCCCTTATTATTCGACTCGCATCTATCAATTGAAGATCAGGCTGCTACAATTTATGAGCATATTGCCAATCAGATTTCAAATGCAACTGGCAAATCCGGAAAGATGTTGATAACCGGCGGAGGGGCCAAAAATCTGTTTCTTATCCGTCGATTAAAAGAAAAACTCTCATGTCAAATCATATTGCCTGACGAAAAGCTGATAGACTTCAAAGAAGCGCTGATTTTTGCATTTCTCGGATTTCTGGCTTTCAAAGGTCAAGTAAATGTGATTTCTTCAGTGACTGGATCAAAACAGGATCACATTGGCGGAGTCATTTATCCAATTGACAATAAATGATAAAACTCATAAAAAAAAGGGGGTAATCCTTTTAATTCGAAATATTTAGATTAAACTATTTTCATATTTTTGTCCGAACTGCATTAATACAATTTACAATGTTAAAAAAGAGACTGTTATTACTTTTGATATTAGTTGCTTTACAGATTCTTCCATCTGGTGCTTGCACTAATTTCCTGATTTCCAAAGGTGCCACAAAAGATGGGTCTGCCATGATCACCTATGCTGCCGACTCGCATACACTTTATGGCGAGCTTTATTTCTGGCCGGCAGCCGATTACCCTGATGGCGCCCTGTTGGATGTCTATGAATGGGATACCGGAAAATATATGGGTAAAATACCCCAGGTAAAGCATACCTGGCAGGTTACCGGAAATATGAACGAGAATCAGGTTGCAATCGGCGAGACAACCTATGGGGGAAGAAAAGAGCTTCAAACTCAAAAAGAGGCGATAATTGATTATGGCAGCCTGATATACATCGCATTACAACGTTCCAGAACTGCTCGTGAGGCAATTACAGTTATGACCGATCTGGTTAAAAATTATGGATATGGTTCCGAAGGAGAATCATTCTCAATCGCAGATCCAAATGAAGTGTGGATATTGGAAATGATTGGTAAGGGTGAAGGACAGAAAGGGGCAGTTTGGGTTGCTATGCGTGTTCCTGATGGATATATTTCAGGTCATGCCAATCAGGCACGAATTACTCGTTTTCCTTTAAATGATCCGAAAAATTGCCTCTATGCGACAGATGTTATCTCATTTGCACGTGAAAAAGGATGGTTTGATGGAAAAAACAACGATTTTAGCTTTTCCGACACCTATGCTCCGGTCACATTCAGTGCTGCCCGCTTCTGCGAAGCCCGTGTGTGGTCAGGCTTTAATAGGGTAAATAAGCAAATGGGGCAATACGAAAGTTATGCATTGGGTAAGGTTACCTACGATGAAAATAAGGTTGCAACTAACAGGATGCCCCTGTGGGTCAAACCTGATTCACTCCTATCGGTTAAAGATGTAATGAATCTTATGCGTGACCATTATGAAGGAACAACACTCGACATGACAAAAGATCCCGGAGCCGGCCCTTACGGTTCTCCCTATCGCTGGCGCCCTATGGAGTGGAAAGTTGATTCGGTAACTTATGTTCACGAGCGTGCAATCTCTACACAGCAAACAGGGTTTTCGTTCGTTGCACAGTGTAGACCGAATCTGCCAAACCCCATTGGCGGAATATTATGGTTTGGAGTTGATGACACCTATATGACTTGTTATATGCCAATCTATTGTGGAATAAAACAAGTTCCTAATTCACTAAAAGTTAGTGACGGAGATATGCTCACCTGGTCCGACAACTCAGCATTCTGGGTATTTAATCAGGTCTCAAACCTTTGCTACTCAAGATATAATGATATGATTATTGATCTCAAAAAAGTACAATCGCAACTTGAAAATAAATTTTTCAGTTTTACCCCTGTAGTCGATCAGGCTGCATTAACGCTCTGGAACAAAGGAGAAAAAGAACTTGCCTATCAGTTTTTAACTGAATACTCTGTAAATCAGGTTGAAAACGCTGTAAAAAAATGGAGGGAACTGGGTCATTTTCTTCTCATAAAATTTAAGGATGGAAATGTTATGATCGAAAAAAATGGCGCTTTCGAAAGAAACGAATCGGGCAAATTGCCTGCCTCTCCACTTCATCCATCCTATCCTGATTGGTATTACCGTAAAATCATTGAAAACAATAAAGACCATTTTAAGGAGGTGAATTAAATTCAGGATAGTTTTTCACACAATTCAGAAAATTGAACCCGTTGGATTTTGCAATTCATCGGGTTCCTATTTTTTGAGGTCACTTGAATTGTTAACTTTGGTTATTTCTATATTTTTTTACGCTGCTAAATTTGCTTTAATTCCATCTGGAAATTATAAAATAAGTTGATATGAACTACAAAACAATGATCAAAATCTTAATTACGTCTCTCATATTGCTATATATTAACGATATAGCCTTTTCAAAGAGTAAAGAATTTCCCTATATGCGAAATGGGATATCGTTTTCACTTGCTGACAAATGGAAAGTTATTGCCAATGATTCGATTGGGAATAATGCGTACTACTTTTCTGCTGAAAGGATTGGCGCAGAAGCAACCGGATTAATCACTGTAACCTGGATAAATAAATTAGAAAATCCGCAGGAAACGATTCTAATGCATCAACGCACTATGAAAATTTCGAATATCTACCGAAATCCGGGAATTGAATTTTCATCAGTTGTTCATGACAATTTTGCAGGGTTAAAGGTCGAAAGCTGCCGTTATACAACGATTGTAAAAGAGCAAAAACTCGAAGGTGAGATTTATTGTCTTAATTCATCCCAAAAGACAATTACAATTTTTTTTCAAAGTGGTATGAGCGACAAAAAACTTAACAAAAAAGCCTTCGAACTAGTAAGGATTACCTTTAACTGCAGGGATTAACGTCAATTATTTCTCTTGATAAAAGGTTCTTAAAATATGATTTGGAAATCAATTCAGATATCATTAATATTACACTATCCTAATTTTTCAATTTGGTAAGAATCTTTTTCAAAGGCAAAAATACATTTGCTTATTGGGATTGAACAGGCGAAGCTGTAAAAGTATATATAAATAGTTGGCTGCTTTTTACTTAGCACGGCTAATTATTTATTATTTTAATTAGAGCAGTTCCCAGATATTTAATGAAAGTAAATTTTTATCCTAAGTAAGGTTTTTATACGCAAAATATTCTTTAAAGAAAACGAATATTATTGACGTTTACAGTAAAAAAAACGATGCATTTAAAGAAGCAAATTGACTCCAGAACTTCTAAAATTTGATTATATAATCAATAAATCCTTTTTTTTTGCAAAATAAAATCCCAAAAATAAACTACAAATGAGGCACAAGATTCTAATTATTGATGATGAAAAAAGCATCCGTTTACTGCTTGAAAATTTTCTTTCCAAAAACTACGATGTAATTAGTAAAAGTGATGGAATTGAAGCACTTGAATGGTTAGAAGGCAATCTTCCCGATCTGATCATTTGTGATTTGCAAATGCCGAACATGGACGGATATCTTTTTGTGGAGAAAGTTCGTCAAAGGGGTTTCACAAAACATACTCCAATAATCATGTTGTCGGGTGTTGAAAGCAGCAAAGACCGGATTAAATGTTACCGTCTAGGAGCACAGGACTTCCTTGCTAAGCCATTCAATCCGGAAGAGTTAAGTGAATTAATTCTAAAGAATCTGTTTCCCGTTCATTATGCCTTAAAATGGTAACAATGATGAAATATTCATTTGTTCGCATAACAATTTAAACCTGTTGCATACATATTATGATGGAAAATCTACTAAAGATTCTTTATATTGGCCGTTCAACTGAGGGGATTATTGAACTTCGGACACATTCAGATGTTTCGTTGGTCCATAAATCGAATATGCTGGAAGCGGCTAATTATCTAAAATCAGAAAATAAACCTGATGTAGTTATATCAGAAATTTATATCTCCGGAGGGGATGGTATTGAAATGCACAATTGGATACGTGAAAGGCCGGAATTCGATCGGATAGCGTTTATTCTGATCTCTTATGAGTTTAAAGTCGAGTTATTTAATACGGCCCTTAAGAATCGGATAGACGATTATTTTGTTTTGCCATTCCCATCTGCTGAAAGTATTGTGAGTCGGATCAGGTTTATTGTTGAGTTCAGGCATAAGTATTCCCTTACCACATATGTTGGTAAAAATCAAGATATTAAATATGAAATGCCCCTATCCAAGCGACTTTTTGATTTATTCGTAGCCACATCTGCCCTATTCGTCCTCTCACCAGTTTTATTGCTAATCGTTATTGCAATCAGACTTGAATCTAAAGGAAAGGTATACTACATTTCCAAAAGGGTCGGACGTGAGCCATTTGATTTTTATAAATTACGGTCGATGCGCACAGGAGCAGATAAAGAATTAAATAAACTTGCCAAGGATAAGAACCAATATTCAATTACATCAGATCATGCGGAAATTGACTTTTCCAAACCATGTCCTGTTTGTGCCAAATTGTCAGACAATAAAACCTGTTCACCCATCCTCCATATTGGTCCCTATGAGATCTGTGATTTCTGGTACAACACACAGAAGAGAGAAGTGGCAAAAACAAAATCGGCTTTTATAAAAATCAGCGATGATCCACGCATAACCAAAGTTGGTAAATTTATCCGTAATACAAGTATCGATGAACTTCCCCAATTGATTAATGTGATTAAAGGGGACATGTCAATTGTTGGTAACCGCCCACTCCCTGTATACGAAGCTGAGCTTTTAACAAGAGGGGTAATGTCAAAACGGTTTCTGGCGCCGGCCGGAATTACCGGACTTTGGCAGGTTGAATTGCGGGGAAAAGGGGGCGTGATGTCGGAGGATGAAAGGATGCGGCTCGACAATGAATACGCTGACCATTTTATCGGAGATAGTTACTCATTTTGGTACGACCTGAAATTAATTCTTAGAACAGTCCCCGCGCTATTTCAGAAGGATACTGTTTAATTTAGCTTTTATTATCTTTGCATAAGTGGGGACACCTGGTGGACCTGTGATTTCAAATCAAAATTGACCCGGAATTAATTTTTTTACTTAATTTTTGCTCTGTGAATCGACATCATTTTATTCTGATTACTTTTTTCACGCTTCTGATGATTCAATTCTCAGGAACAGCTCAGCAGATGAAAGAGTTTGATTTATTTAAAGATAATATCGAATCAATACTACCTCCACTCGAAACAATTATCGATTCAGCCATTGCAAGGAATCCATATGTAAAGTTCAGAGATTTACAAGTTACGGTCAATAAACAAAAGCTGAAATCAAACCGTTTGGAATGGACCAGAGATGTGGGATTACAGACTGATGTGCGATATGGAACTTTTGACAACTTTGCATCTAATGTCGTTGAAGGTCAAAATCCGGCTTTAACATCAACCCGAAATACACAGACGAACTATGGAGTTGGCGCCTACATACGAATTCCATTTTATGATTTCTTAAGCCGAAAAAGTCAAATTACATCTGCCAAAGCAGAAATTGCACAGGCACAAAGCTATTCGCTGGTTCAACGAAATGAACTTCGCCAGCTGGTGATCAAACAATATAATGAAGTGATTGTTAAACACCGACTACTTAAAATCAAGTCAAGGTATGCCGAAACAGCCAGAATAAATCTGGCAATGGCTGAAAAACAATTTCTCAACGGAGTCATTACCGTAGCAGAATATTCGAGTACTACTGAGATCGTTTCAAGGAGTGAGACTGACTTCGAAAGTTCAAAAATGGAGTTTCGAACAGCATTTATGATACTTGAAGAAATTGTTGGGATAAAATTCAACCTTACAAACAAACTAAATCAATGACAATCATAGGACTACTGCGGTTATTGCGCAAACATATTGTTCTTTTGCTTGTTACGCCAATACTGATGGCTGGAATGGTGATTTTTCTTACTAAAAACCCAAGTTTTACCTATTCATCCGAAACAACCCTTTATACAGGACTAGCATCCGGGTCTAGTGTGGAAATGGGGAAAGCAATCAGCTATTTTGCCACTAATACCGATTTTGATAACCTGATTAATGTTATTCAGTCCCGTCAAACCCAGGAAGAGGTTGCCATCAGGTTGTTTGCTCAGCATCTAATGCTCTCCAAAGCTGATCCTCGGTTTATTTCACAAAAATCATTCGACTATTTAAGAAAAATCACCCCTCCCTATATCCATGCTTTGGTTGTCAGATCGGGTAAACTGCCCGAGGCGCCAAAATTGAAAGCATCCCCGGTTAAGTTAAATGAACAACTTTCAAAAAAGCAAATTCAAAAAACTGAATTCCAAAGTCACACCATAAAAAAAGGTGAAACCTTATACTCCATTTCGCGACAGTATGATATGGATGTTGATCAACTTAAAGATTTAAACGGAATTAAAGGAAATAACATTAAAGTTGGCCAGACACTAAAAGTTGGAAAATCGTTTACCAATAGCCCGGATACTACACATAGAGATACTACGTCAAACCTTAATCAGAAAGACTCTAAGTTTTCATTTTCAAAGCTTTACTCATCTTCTAATGAGAATAAAATGGTTTTGGCCCCATTCGATGAGATGGCTTTTAACCAAACAGTAAACAACCTGACGGATCTGTTTGCCAGCAGTGACACTAATTTTGTAAGCCACCTTCTCAATTTTGATAATCCCCACTATTCGATTGATGCCATTTCGTCAGTCAATGTTCAGAGAATCGGAAGCAGCGATCTTGTTAAACTGAAATACACATCTGATGATCCTGGAATTTGCCAGCAAACCCTCATTTTTCTTACTCAGGTTTGCCTTAAAAATTATAAAGTTCTCAAAGAGAATCGTTCCGATGCGGTTGTAAAATATTTCGAATTCCAGGTTAATAAGGCCACTCAAAAATTGAATGCGGGCGAAGAAAAGCTGCTCTCATTTAATAAAGATAACAAAATTATCAACTATTACGAACAGAGTAAAGCTGTTGCCGGAGCAAAGGAAGCGCTTGATGTTGATTATAACAACATGAGAATTAAACTTGCAGGAGTCGAAGCAGATATCAAGCATCTGGAGGAGAAATTAGAGAATCAACAAGGAATAAAATTAAAAAGTGCCCCATTAATCGAAAAAAGAAATCAGCTTAGTCTTGTTGATACAAGAATTGCAACCGTTGAAACAATTGGTTATGCCGATACATCCGAAATTAAAAACCTGCCGCAGTTAAAAGCCAGGGCAGATCAACTTAAGGGAGAAATTCGGGAATCGGTCGGAGAACTTTACAAATTCGGAAACTCCACAGAAGGACTTCCGATGGCTACCCTATTAAACGAATGGATTTCAAATGTTTTAAAATATGAGGATCTTAAAGCGGGACTTGTAGTCTTATCAAAGCGTATTCAGGATTTTCAAAAGCAATACGAAATTTTTGCCCCAGCTGGAGCGAATTTGAAAAGAATCGAGCGGGAAATCTCTGTCTCAGAAGCGGAGTTCCTCGAATTATTGCATGGTTTGAACCTGGCTAAGCTCAAAATGCAGGACCTTGAGCTCTCATCAAATCTAAAACCTATTGATCAGCCTTACCTTCCGCTTACGCCAAATCCGACCAAGAGGAAGTTCCTGATATTAGGGGCTGCGCTTTTCGGATTTCTGATGGTATTTACAACAATACTGGCATTGGAGTTTTTTGATGAAACCTTAAAAAATCCCCAAAGAGCTGCTAAAATCCTCAACTTGTCGCCACTGGGCGTATTTCCAAAGATTTACCAGAAAACTGAAATACTGAATTTTCCTTTTGTGGTAGAAAGGCTTATCGAAATGATGGTACAAAAGATTGGGCTGCTAAAAAAACAGAAAGGGGTTTCACATGAACCATATCATATTATTATTTGCAGTACATCAAATGGTGAAGGGAAGACGGTGATCTCACAAAATATTGCCTCACAGCTTAATAAGCTTGGAAATCGGGTTGCTGTGATCAGGTACTTAAGAGAGAATGTTCAACAACATGAATCCTGTGCAGGATCAGTTATTGCTCCGGAACAGCCACAAAAAGGCTCAACAAGATTCTCATTTATTAATTGGTTATTAGGGTATTCCGACAACAGAATTAATTGTCAGAGCCATTTTTTAAGTGATGTTGGTTCAACCAATTTTAAAAATGATTACTTTGAATATACAATAAATGAGAATTATTTCCAGGTAAATGATTATCTGGAACTGTTTGTCAAAAATAATCTGAGTTTATCCATCAACCCCGACTATATCCTGACGGTACTCCCACCACTTCTCTATTATCCTTATCCATCGGGTCTGGTTGCATCGGCAGATTTGACCATGATGGTGTGCCGGGCAAACAGGGAATGGTCGTCTGCCGACCGGGGCGTCTTTGAGAATATTTCCAGGATAACTACCCATCCGCCATGTTTCGTACTTAACGG
Source organism: Prolixibacteraceae bacterium (assembly GCA_963677935.2). GTDB lineage: Bacteria > Bacteroidota > Bacteroidia > Bacteroidales > Prolixibacteraceae > JAAFHB01. Next base: position 1,135,136 of record CAXXEH010000003.1, read on the forward strand.
AGTAGAGATGGAAGTGATTGAATCAATCCTTGGCGAATTACCTAAGAAAAGGGGTCTTTTTCGCCGTATCATAAAAAAAATTATCCGTTTCCAGTTTAAAACAAAGAATCAAATATAAATTGATGAATTCCAATTGAAATATTTTCATTTGGAACTTAACTATATCCTATGAACATCAGAAATAAAATTCTTCTCCTTTTTTGCTCTTCCATACTCATTTTAATGGTTGTACTGTATTTCTTTCGTCAAACTCAGGAGCAACAGCACACTTTAATCGTAAAGTCAGCGGCAGAACAGCAGGTAGTCCTGATTAATACTGCAATCAGTGTGCATTCCGATCAGTTAGATCAGCTCGTAACCGATTATACAGGATGGGATGAGATCATCACCAATATTAATAAGCCGAATCCAAAATGGGCCGATGATAATATTGCAAGTATTATTAAATCTTTCAAACTTTATCATGTCAGCGTATACAATACAAATTATCAGCTTGTTTACAATTTCGGCAATCAATTGACAAATATTCTTGGCGATACTGCAACGCAAGATATTATTGTAAATAAAATCTTAAAAAAAGGGCTTATACATTATTTCAAGGTTATTCCTCAAGGTCTTTTAGAAATCTCTGCAGCATCAATACACCCTACCTTAGATACTGCAAGAATTACACCCCCTTTTGGATTTTTCTTTATCAGCAGAATCTGGAACGGGAATTTCTTTAAAGAAATATCGGAAAATACAGCAGGAAATGTTTACTTTTCTGAAGGGGAATCCAATGAACATAATCTGATTGTGAATGACTCAATAACAGTTTCTATCCCATTATTAGGATTCAATGACAGGCAAATTGGGGTTCTTATGATTAAAAAGCCCAATAACGTGCTGATCAACTATCATAAAGTGAGTAAGTTCGTGTTCAATTTTATGGGTATATTACTTCTCATCCTGGTCTTTATTTTCTTTACCGTATTATACCTTTGGATCAGACGTCCATTGAAAATAATTTCTCAGAGCCTAAAAGATGGAGATACTTCAAAACTGGAGATTCTTGAAAAAAGCAAAAACGAATTTACCCAGATTGCCCGGCTAATTTCAATATTTAATCACCAGAAACTTGAACTTGAACTTGAAAATAGTGAGATTATTAAAATGCAACAGAAATTGGTTCGGCAAAAAAGCCTTTTACAAGGTATGGCTTTAGCTTCGAACCATCTTCTTACCAATGAAGAATTCGTAAACTCCATTCATAATGCCCTTGAGACCATAAGCAAAGCGGCAGGTATAGATCGGATTTTTATTTATAAAAACGCTGTAGACCCGGTTTCAGGAAAACGAAAGGTAACCAGGGTTCACGAATTTATTGTTCCTGAAATTGCTACTCAGGTTGATTTAAAAGAAGCTGAAGAGATTTTTTATTTTCATCACACCGACAATTGGTTTGCTCCCTTGATTAAGGGAAAATCAATTAAGGGACTTACCAGTGAATTCCGCGAAGACTTACGATTATTATTTGAAAATCAAAAGATTAAATCATTAATGATTGTTCCTGTGCTGGATCCGAAAAAGCACCATTTTTGGGGATTCGTTGGATTTGCTGACTGTACAGATGATCATCTCTGGACAACAACTGAGGAGACTGTTTTAAGTATGCTTGCTGATAATATTGGTGGAGCAATAAGACGTCAAATTTCACAGGAAGAATTAAAAAGGGCAATGGAGATGGCTAAAATGGCCGACCGTGCCAAATCTGAATTTTTGGCTTCGATGTCACACGAAATTCGGACACCAATGAATGGAGTCATTGGAATGACCAGTCTTTTACAAATCTCTGAACTCACTCCCTCGCAACGTGAATATGTGAACATCATAGAGACCTCAGGTGAGAGTCTTATGAATATCATTAACGAGATACTCGATTTTTCAAAGATCGAATCAGGACATATGGAACTAGAGGAGAGTTCGTTTGATCTGCGTCTTTGCATCGAAGATGTTCTTGATCTGATGGCCCCAAAAGCACTCGAGAAACACATTGATATCATTTACTATATCGATCCAAAAGTCAATCAATATATCTTTGGCGATGGTTTCAGATTGCGTCAGATTATTGTCAATCTGGTGAGTAATGCCATAAAGTTTACTGAGACAGGTGATATTCTGATTTATATTACCCTTGTTTCACAAAAGAATGAAGATGTCTTACTTGAATTCTCGGTAAAGGATACTGGAATTGGAATTCCATCCAATAAAATTGATTCATTATTCTCACCATTTACCCAGGTGGATGCCTCAACCACAAGAAAATATGGAGGAACAGGATTGGGGCTGGCAATCACCTCCAGTCTTGTAAAACTGATGAATGGAAAGATCTGGGTAAACAGCCAGGAAGGAAAGGGATCTGATTTTCATTTTACGATACGAACACGCTATTCCACACCTCTTGATAAAGTCGATGAGGTTTATAAGTCGTTGCAAAGTCTTCCCGGAAAATCGGTCCTGATTGTTGATGACAATGCAACCAATCGCAGAATCCTTTGCCTGCAATGCGAGTATTGGGGAATGAAGGCAACTGCATGTGAATCAGGGAATGAGGCGCTGTCTATACTCGAAACTAAACAATTTGATGCAGGGATAATCGATATGCAAATGCCTGAAATGGATGGAATTATGCTTGCACGCCAAATAAGGAAAAAATTCAGCAAGGAGCATTTTCCCTTAATTATGCTTACTTCGGTAGGTTTCAATACGGAAGCAAATGAATTACAAAAGTTGTTTTCCTACTATGTGAACAAACCTATCAAGCATTCTCAATTGGCTGAGATCCTACTTAAAGTGATGGCGCCAACAAAAAAACAGACTGTTGTCAACATACCTGGTAAAGAAAAGCTCTTCGAGATCTCTAAAAACTACCCGTTCCAGATCCTTATTGCAGAAGATAACCTGATCAATCAGAAACTTATACGCAATGTCTTTGAACTATTGGGATATAAAGCAGATATTGCCGCAAATGGACTTGAGGCTTTAAGCGCACTAAAATTAAAAAACTACAACCTTATCTTTATGGATATCCAAATGCCTGAGATGAACGGCTATGAAGCCACAGGTATTATTGTTGAACGCCGAAAAGAGGATCGACCTGTAATCATTGCCATGACGGCCAATGCCATGCAGGGTGACAAGGAGAAATGTCTGGAGGCAGGAATGGATGATTATATCACTAAACCAATGAGGGTCGATGACCTAATCAAAATTATCAAATTCTGGGGCGAAAAGAAGTTTCCAAATAAAAAAATTGGCTGAATATTATTCCATACGGTTATTTTAATATAACTTCTATGAAAAGCATAACTAAAATTGGACTTAGTTTTGATACATGTATGATAATGGCAGAAGCAGCCATAAGAAAAGCCAGAGAAATCAAGATAAATATTGCAATTACCTTTGTTGACGAGAGTGGAGTGTTAAAGGCTTTTTTCAGGATAGATCACTCACCCCTTGTATCTGTTGATGCATCGCGCAAAAAGGCGATTACAGCAGTTGGGTTTGGAATTCCAAGTGGTGATAGTGGTATTCATTCATCAAGGATGATCCGATCTTATTGTATGGTGTTCAGCAATTTGAAGATTTTATTTTGCTTGGTGGAGGTTCACCCGTTATGGTAGATGGCTTGATTCTCGGAGCAATTGGAATCTCTGGTGGACATTATAAACAGGATGAAGAATGCGTTAAGGAGGCAATCGATGCTTTTAATAGAATGAATTTATGAAATATTCCTATATTCAGGTAATTAAGCGGTTAGATAAGCTCTCATCAGCTTTTTCTTCGATCAGTACTCAGGATGAACTGGTAAAATCGGTGGAGGAGGTATTGGAGGATATTTTCGACGTCCAATATACCGGCTTATACCTCTTCGATCCAACGGAGCAGCGACTAAGGCTATTTTATGCAAAGGGATTTAATGAAGAGGAGAAGAAAGCAGCTGACTTATCATCAATGGATCGTCATCCGGGTCTTATCTACCTGACAAAAAAAATGCTGTATATACCTGATACATTACTGGATAAGCAGGAGATGACAAGTTCCAGTGAGCGATCATTTGTTGTAAGGTCGCGATTATATTTGCCTGTTATGAATGGCGATCAAGTGGTTGGAGCGTTTGGCATTGTTGACGCAAAACCAAATGCCTACAATGAAGAGGATATTGCAATCCTTTCATTTATTTGTAATTTGGCTGGAGCACTTTATAGCAACATACTTAATCAGCATTTATTACGATCAGCAGACAACCAAATTCTTAGTCTCTCGAAACTCCCCACCGAAAGCCCAAATCCTGTTTTAAGAATCAATCACAATAACATTTTATTGTTTGCCAACAAAGCAAGTGAACCAATAATGAATTTTTATGGTCTGAAGGAGGGTCATGTGGTGAGTAATGACTTAATGGTTCCTTTCGACCAATTAATTAATTCAGGGAAATCAATCGAAAAGGAGATAACAGATGGCAAATCAATCTACTCATTTATTTTTACATGGATTGAAGGTGAAGAATATGTTAATCTCTATGGGAGAGATATTACAAGAAGAAAAATTCTTGAGGATGACCTGAAGAAGAGTGATGCCAAACTTGCCAAAATGGTGGCAAATATTAGTGATGTAATCGTTATAATTAATGATAAAGGGATTAATACCTATAAAAGTCCCAACATGGAGAAATTGTTCGGTTGGCATCCTGATGAATTGGTTGGAATGAGTGCGTTTGATAATATTCATCCTGAAGAACGTGAGGCATTTGCAAATATTTTTAGTGCAATTCTTCGAGGCCCTGACGATACTGTAACTGCTGAATTCCGATACCTATGCAAAAATGGTACCTACAAATGGGTCCATTTTACAGGAGTCAATCTGTTACATGATCCGGATATTCAGGGCATTTTGGGAAATTATCACGATGTCACTGCAAGTAAAAAGGGTGAGATTGATTTACTTGAAAGCGAGAAACGTTGGAAATTTGCCCTTGAAACTGCAACAGACGGGATGTGGGATTGGGATATCCCAAACAACTGTGTTTTCTTTTCCACCCAGTGGAAAGCTATGCTGGGCTATAGCGAATTCGAAATTGGAAATAGACTGGATGAGTGGAGCAATCGCATTCATCCCGATGATATGCCTGAAGTGTGGATCCAATTAGACAACCATTTGGATGGAAAAACAGATAGTTACAAAAGCGAACATCGGATTCGATGCAAAGATGGCGCCTATAAATGGTTTCAGGATGAGGGAAAAGTTGTAAAACGAGATAAAGAGGGAGAAGCGTTAAGGCTAATTGGTACAAATAAAGACATATCAGCCCGAAAGTTGGTTGAAGAAAAGCTGAAAGAGAGTGAAGGTAGGTACCGTCTACTTTTTGAAAATATGGAGGAAGGATTTTCATTGCATGAGATTATCACCAATGAAGATGGTGTTGCTGTCGATTTTCGTTTTCTCGAAGCAAACACCGCTTACGCGCATCATACCGGTATGCAAATCAGCGAATGCATTGGGAAAACAATGCTCGAAATTCTACCCCATGCTGATCCTATCCAAATTGAAAAATACGGTAAAGTGGCTTTAACAGGTGAACCTTTAATTTTTGATTACTATTCGACTTCGTTTAAAAAATATATGAGAGTCAGAGCTTTCTCTCCTCAACCAAGACTATTTGCAACTATTTTTGAAGACATCACTGATCGTCATGTAGCAGAAGCAGAATTACATAAAATATCGCAGACTGTTGAACAAAGTCCGATAATGACTTATGTTACAGATTTAAATGGTTCGATCGAATATGTGAATCCGAAAGTCATCGAGTTGACTGGTTATTCAAGAGCTGAATTAAAAGGGAGAAACCCCAGTATTTTTAGTACAGGCGAAACTACAACCGAGGAATACGAAACTTTATGGAAAACCATAAAATCGGGAAAAGAGTGGAAAGGTGAATTTCACAACCAAAAGAAGAACGGAGAGTTATTTTGGGTGATGGCATCGCTATCGCCTATTTTTGATCATAATGGAATTATTACCCATTTTGTTGCAATTGAAGAAGATGTCACGAGAAGTAAAGTAGATTACCAAGCGCTTCAGGTCGCCAATCTTAGATTCAAATCACTGATATCTAGCATGCAAGCAGGAGTTATGGTAGAGGATCAACAAAGAAAAGTTGTCCTTGTTAATCAATATTTCTGTGATTTATTTCTAATTCCCGTTACTCCTGAACAATTAGTCGGGATGAATTGCGAGGCGGCAGCTGAAGGCTCAAAAGTCTTGTTTGTCGATCCCGATTCTTTTATTCGTGATATAAATAACACCCTCGAAATGCGTAAGGTGATTACCAATCATGAACTTCAGATGAAAAATGGGATCTCCCTTGAGCGTGATTTTATCCCAATCGGAGATTCTGAAGATAAAAATCAAGGGATTCTTTGGATTTACAGAGATATCACAACTAGGAAGAACATAGAAAAAGATTTAATGCGCCAAAGCGAGATATTAAGTGGAACCGCAAAGGCCATGAATTATCTACTCACCATCCCCGATCATCATCAGGCGATGCAAAAAGCCCTTGAAGCCGTTGGTGTTGCTACTGGTGTAGACCGTTCCTACATTTTTGAAGCAAAAATAGATGAATCCACCGGAGAAACGTTTCTCGATCAGCAATTTGAATGGACTGCTCAAGGTGTAATTCCGGAGATTGGCAATTCTGAGCTTCAGAATATGCCCTTCAGCCGTGAATATCCCCGGTGGTTTAATATGCTATCAAATGGCCAGACACTTTCGGGACTGGTAAAGGATTTTCCTGTAAAAGAACGACAATTCCTTGAACCGCAGGATATTATTTCGCTAATTGTTGTACCTGTTTTTGTAAATGATGTATTCTGGGGTACGGTAGGTTTTGATGATTGTTCGAAAGGGATACAATGGTCTAATAACGAAGTATCAATCCTTAAGGCTCTTGCGGCAAGTATAGGTGGAAGTATTTCAAGGGAAATAATTGGTCAGGAATTATCCAATGCAAGGGAAATTGCTGAAAAGGCAACAAAGACCAAATCTGATTTTTTGGCTACAATGAGTCACGAAATCAGAACTCCAATGAATGGAGTAATCGGTATGACGAGTCTTTTGATGCAAACACAACTCACTCCTGATCAGCTTGACTACGCTGAAACTATCAAAATCAGCGGAGAATTATTACTTGATCTGATCAATGAAATTCTTGATTTTGCCAAAATTGAATCGGGTAAAATGGTTCTTGAGGAACACCCTTTTGATTTAAGAATGGCCATTGAAGATGCGATTGATTTAACGGCGCCTGCTGCTGTTAAAAAGAACCTCGGCTTATATTTTCAGATTGATCCTGTTATTCCCCAAATGATCGAAGGAGATCTCACCCGTCTGAGGCAGATCCTGGTTAATCTTACCGGGAATGCCATTAAATTCACCGATGCCGGAGAGGTCGTTATCAGTGTAAAACAAACTGACAGACAAGATAATGTAGCATTTCTGGAATTCTCTGTCAAAGACACCGGAATAGGTATTGCACCAGAGAAAATTGACCGGCTTTTTAAACCTTTCAGCCAGGTCGACACTTCGACAACCCGTAAATATGGTGGTTCAGGTTTGGGTTTAGCTATCTGTTGGAATCTTGTTAAACTGATGAATGGAACTTTCAAAGTAGTGAGTAAAGTCAATCAGGGATCAGAATTTTTCTTTTCTATCAAAACTACCTATGCCTCCCAAAACGGGGAAGCATCTAACAATATCCGGATTCCGGAAAAGTTGAAAGGGAAAAAGATCCTGATAGCTGATGGTCACCCAACCAGTAATTCAATACTGAATTCCCTGTTTAAAAACTTTGAAATGGAACTCATTTCTGCATCCTCGGCAGAAATGAGTTTAAAGGCATTGAGTGAAAATAATGATGTTGATTTGGCAATAATCGATAATGATCTTCCCGATCTGGATGGAATATCACAGATATCCAAGATTATAAAAATAATCAAAGCAAAAAATATCCCTTCGATTCTGATGACCAACCCCTACTTTGTTGGAAACGGGCTAGACATGGAAAGCAAATTTTTGGTTAGAATCAATAAACCACTAAAACAATCCCAATTGATCTCTCACATTACAAATTTGCTCTCCGAAAATAAAAGTTCAAGAATTCATCCCAGTTTTCAATCAGGACAATTTAAAAAGACCAGTGAAATGTACCCCTTAAAAATTCTTGTGGCTGAAGATAACGCAATCAATCAAAAACTCATATTTAGACTTTTTGAAATGTTAGGATATTCCATAAATATAGCAGCTAATGGATATGAAGTTATTGAAATTCTTAATCGTATGAGAATCGATATTGTATTCATGGATATTCAGATGCCTGAAATGGATGGATTCGAGGCAACACAGCAGATTATTTCACAATGGGGCGACAAGAAGCCACTTATTGTGGCAATGACCGCCAATGCACTCGTAAGCGACAAGGAAAGATGCCTCGCTGAAGGAATGGACGATTACATCAGCAAGCCTTTGACCATTGAACAGATAAAAATTGGTCTGGACAAATGGGCTTTAAAGCTCAATATTGCCAAAACAAATTTGTAAACCTGATTTATTCCTATTCTTCTTGAAAAATATATTCAAAAAAATAGTTCGTGAAGATAACTTTCTATCGTTACTTGGCAACCTTACCATCTCTTTCTTTGGAATAGCTGGTTTTGCCTTGCTCGCGCGAACTTTTCAAATGGAAGTTTTCGGTGAATGGGTAATATTTATTTCAGCTGCTGCATTTGTTGAGATGTTTCGGTATGGAATCATCAATACAGCCATCGTTCGTTATTTATCGGGTGCTGCTTCTGAGGATCGGGTAAAGTTCATTGGATCCAATGGGTTGATTGGAATGATCGCGACATTTTTAATTTGCATACTATTATATATCTGTCTTTATGCATTTTACGATTCGATTCATAACAGTGGGTATGAATTATTTTTTAAATGGTACCCACTTCTTGCGGTAATCAATTTACCAATGAATACAGCCCTGGTGATCATGCAGGCTGACCTTAAATTTGGGAAAATACTACTCATAAGGTCGATCGAAAGTGTTGGTTTCTTTCTTGTAGTGGCCGTGAACTTTTTTTTCCTCCACATGACACTGATGCAGTTGGTCATCTCATTTTTGTTTATTGATGCATTTGCATCGGGGGTGTGTCTGTTGATGGGTTGGGATGGCCTGAAATACATCCCCAAAGCAACAAAAGATGCCATAAAGGTATTGCTCCATTTTGGAAAGTATACTACTTTCACCTTAATTGGAACCAATTTACTCCGTAGCGCCGATACCTTTATCATCAGTTTTAGCCCTCTGGGAACTGCTGCTGTTGCATTATACAGCATCCCGATGAAACTTACCGAATTGCAGCAAATACCGTTGCGAAGTTTTGCCGCCACCGCATTTCCAAAATTGTCAAGAGCCAGTATGCAAAAAAATATCGATGAAGTAAAAGAGATATTCTATTCTTATTCAGGGGCAATGACTTATCTATTTATCGGGATCAGCCTGGTCACCTTTGTTTTTGCCGATCTGTTCATCCTTATATTGGGTGGCAAACAATATCTGGGTACTGATCCTATTACCGGTTTTAATGCCGCAACAATAATGCGGATCTTCTCAATATATGGACTTCTCCTCCCCATTGACCGGATGACAGGGATTGGTCTTGACGCGATCAACAAGCCAAACATTAATTTCCTTAAAGTTTTGTATATGGTTATAGCCAATGTGATTGGCGATATAATAGCCATTTTCATTTTTAAGTCACTTTCGTTGGTAGCTGTTGCATCCATATTTTTTACCACAATTGGAATCTGGGTGGGATTTTATTACATGGACAAAGAACTCTCATTGAACTACAGACAAATTTTTACCAACGGAATTGAGTTTTATAAAATGTTGTATGACAAAGTAAAAGTAAGTCTTAAACGATAACGATAATCATTAATAATCTGTTTTGGCCCAAATTATCTACATTCCAAATGCAAAATCCATTTGATCAGTTAACAGGATCAGACCGGCTGAAGACGCCAGGTTTCTTACTTCTTCTGGTTTGCTCACTGCTCTTATCAGCAATGGTTTTCGGGAATATGGGTATGATTGGAGGAATTGGATCGATCATGTTGCCCTTTATTTTTACCTATTTATACCTGATTTTCAAATTTCCCATTACCGGATTATATACATCGGTATTCCTGGCCTTTACGATTCTTGGATTGTCACGTTATGTTGACTTTCAGGTAGGTCTGCTGATGGACGGAATTTTCTTTTTTACATTTATCACACTTATATTCAATAAATTCTATGAAAAGATAGACTGGAGCCTGGCAAAAAAAGATATCACCTTATTGTCACTGATCTGGTTTGGATATTCTCTTTTTGAGCTGTTTAACCCTGAAATGCGAAGCATCCCCGCCTGGTTGAACGGTACCCGGGGAATCTCGATGTACATGGTATTCCTGGTGGTCTTGACTTTACTTCTGATTGACACTAACCGCAAGATTGATTTGTTTATTTACATGTGGGGCGGCCTTTCATTATTAGCCTCCTTGAAAGGTGTTATGCAGCATTTCATTGGGGTGGATAGTTATGAGCAGGCCTGGCTCAATGCGGGTGCAGCACAGACACATGTATTATTCGGTAAACTGCGGATTTTTTCATTTTTGAATGATGCAGGTCAATTCGGTGCAAATCAGGCCTATTCAGCTGTTGTTGCAGCAATCGTAGCCATGGTTACAAAAGATTGGCGAATAAAACTGTTTTTGATTTTAGTGGCAATTTTCGGGCTATATGGAATGTTATTGTCAGGTACACGTGGCGCTATCAGTATCCCCATAGCCGGTTTTGGTACTTTCTTTATCCTTAAAAAAAACAAAGCAGTGATGTTTTCCGGATTTGTGGCTTTGGTTTTGATTTTCGTATTTTTCAAATTTACATCAATAGGTCAAGGCAATGAGCAGATACGACGGATGAGAACAGCGTTCGATCCCAATGATGCCTCCTTTCAGGTCAGACTCGAAAACCAAAGAACGTTGAAGGCATATCTTGCCTCCAGACCTTTTGGAGGTGGAATTGGTCATGCAGGGGTAAAAGCTAAAAAATTTCTCCCTTACGCATTTCTTTCGCAAATTGCGACCGACAGCTGGTATGTGATGATTTGGGCGGAACAGGGAATAGTTGGCCTTATGCTTCACCTGTTTATACTATTTTACGTGGTAATAAAATCATCCGTAAAAGTGATGTACAGGATCAGGGATCCAATACTGAAAATAAAAATGGCCGCCCTGGTCTCAGGAATGGTGGGTGTGATGGTGGCCTCTTACGGCAATGCAGTATTAGGGTCGCTGCCTACAGGTGCACTGATCTATATTTCGATGGCTTTAATGATAAACCCGGAAAAATTTGACCTTCCTTTACCTGATTTGGAACATGAGAAAACGGCAGATCAAAAGCAATTACTTGTAGCACATTAGGCAATAAAAATACAGGAGTTCGCGAAGTTCTTCAGACAATTCTATACTCAAACCCATACCAATGAACACAAAATCAATGAAATATCCTTTAGTTTCAATCATTACAGTTAATTTTGACCACCCTGAGGTAACCCTTGCCCTACTTGCGTCGCTGCGATTGATCACTTATCCAAACATTGAAATTGTAGTAGTTGATAATGCATCTCCAAACGACGATCCTGCCATTTTAAAAGAATCATACCCTGAGATAATATTTATTCAAAGCTCTGAAAATCTAGGTTTTGCTGGTGGAAATAATCTTGGAATCAGAAAAACACAGGGAAAATATTTGCTTTTTATCAATAATGATACGGAGGTTGAACCAGGATTCCTTGAGCCATTGGTTGCAAAATGCGAATCGGATCCTAAGATAGGAGCAGTGAGCCCAAAAATTAAATTTTATGATCATCCCAATACGATTCAGTTTTGCGGTCAGGCGCCAATGAATCATTACACCATGCGCAGCCATGGAATCGGGCATGGCGTCATTGACAAAGGTCAGTTCGAGACAGATTCACAAACTCATTTTGTTCATGGCGCTGCGATGATGGTTCCCCGCTCCGTGATTGAAAAAGTGGGACTGATGCCCGAATGCTATTTCCTCTATTACGAAGAACTCGATTGGTGTGCAAGTATAAAACGGGCCGGTTATCTATTATGGTATGTTCACAATTCAACCATATTGCATAAGGAATCCATCTCAACGGGTAAAATGAGTCCTTTTAAAACCTATTACATGAATCGTTCCAGACTACTCTATCTGCGACGTAATGTAAAGGGTATTACCTTCGTTGTAGCAGCATTGTACCAGATGTTTGTAGCCATCCCGAAAAATCTGACCGTTTTTTTGCTGAAAAAGGAGAAAGGGCATTTTAAAGCATACACCCGGATGCTTGGATGGCATATAAAACACTTGTTTTCGAAGGAGATACACTTAAATCCAGGGATGTAATAAGTGATCAACTAATTTGCGTACTTAATTAAAATATCGGGATAAAAACCCAATTTTAACCAGATTCTAAATCATAAATTTCATGGACAATTACCTTATTCCAATATTCAACGGCATACAAATTGTTGTATTAATAATCCTTGGATTGTCAACACTTTACATTTTCATTTTTTCATTTGGAGGTCTGTTTTATAAACAACATCCCTATCCCATATCTGAGGTGATGCGTAAAATTGCTGTCTTTATTCCTGGATATAAGGAGGATGATGTGATTGTTGAAGTTGCCCAGGCAGCGTTGGGTCAGGACTATCCGGCTGAATTTTACGATATAATCATCATTGCCGATTCCTTTCAGCCCGAAACTATTTCCAGACTCAGGGAATTGCCAATCAAGGTGATTGAGGTGAAATTCGAAAAAAGCACCAAATCGAAGGCGCTTAACAAAGCTATGGAACAACTGGAAGATCAGTACGACATTGCCGTAATTTTAGATGCGGATAATGTAATGGCAAATGACTTTCTGACTAAAATTAATCAGGCTTTTCAGTTTAATTTTCTGGCAGTACAAGGACATCGTGCTGCAAAAAATATGAATACTTCTCTGGCCATACTCGATGCGATAAGCGAAGAGATCAACAACCATATTTTTCGTAAAGGGCATCGTGTGTTTGGACTCTCATCTGCCATCATCGGATCTGGAATGGCATTTAGATACAACTATTTCAAACAATTGATGGCTACAGTAAAGGCTGTTGGCGGGTTTGACAAGGAAATTGAGTTGAAAATGCTCAAAGCAGGTCATAAAATAGCCTATCTCGATGATGCCTATGTTTATGATGAAAAAGTCCAAAAGGCGGAAGTATTTAGCAATCAGCGGCGACGTTGGCTGTCAGCACAGCTTCATTATTTCCGTCTCGATTTTTTCAGTTCTCTAAAAGACCTTATTTTAAAGGGAAATATCGATTATTTTGATAAAGCTGTTCAGTTTATACAACCGCCTAGAATTTTGCTCCTTGGCGCGGTGCTTCTTTTTGGAACACTTTTTTTAATAGCCAATATTATATTGACTAACAGCTTTTTACTAGCTCTATGGATCTGCGTGGTTGTTTTCTGCCTTTTAGCTTTTCTCTTTGCTGTACCCCGATCATTTTATAACCACAAAACAGCCAGAGCAATCATGAGTTTACCAAAAGGGATGATGCTTATGATGGGATCATTACTCAAAATAAAAGGGGCTAACAAGCAATTTATTCATACCAAACATACAACAACTAATATTTAAAACTTATGGAAAAACCCAGACCAAGATTACAAAAGCTGGAGGCTTTGCGAGGTTTTGCAGCCTTGTATGTTGTTTTTTTTCATGCTTTACCTTCAAAATTTTTCTTATTTGGCATAAACATTGGAATACTTTTTAGGTTTGGATCCGAAGCTGTTATCGTATTTTTCGTCTTGTCAGGATTTGTCATTAAATATACCTATGAAAAATCGAAGGATAAGAGTTTTAAATTCTACTTTCTGCGCCGCTTTATTCGTTTATATGTTCCGTTGGCCTTTATATTTTTGATTGGGTATTTAATGAAATGTTATAGCGAAGGGGGTATAGCATCTCCTGAGTTGAAGACCCTCTTAGGAAACCTGTTCATGCTTCAGGATGTTGCCTCCGAGAAGCCCAATGTCATTTCAGGAACCTATATGAACAATGGCGTTCTGTGGTCATTATCGTATGAATGGTGGTTCTATATGCTTTTCTTTTTGCTTGCAACAAAAATCAAAGAGGAGCGTATCAACAAATGGGTGAGTTATTTAACCATTATCGCTGCTGTATCCTATATCTTCTATCCTTTCATAGTCAACCGTTTGATCATGTATTTTGCCATCTGGTGGATTGGGGTAAGATTTGCCTCTGACTACCTGGCAGGGGTAAAAATAACGATACGCAGAATCATGCCTTTTGCTTATGTAATATTTGCGATCATAGGTATCCTATCATTGAATCTTTATATCCACTTTTCTGCATCAAAAGATTACGCTTACCCTTTGGTTGCGTATCCAATCATAGAATTAAGACATTTCACCTTTGCAATAATTGTGATGTTTGGGGCAGTGATCTGGCAAAATATAAAATGGTTTGGGTACAATTTAATATTTGGAATTTTCAAATACCTCGCTCCTTGTTCCTATGTGATTTACATTTCACACGATTATCTCGTCATCAGTGCGACCTATCTGAAATTTTTAAATAACCCTTACATTGAAACTGGACTTTATATTGTGTTTATGATTCTCTTTTCCTGGTTACTCGAAGTAGTTGTTTACAATAGGATTAGAAAAAAATTGATCGGTTAACGGTTTATATTGCAATTTTGACTTTATAACATTATTATGAAAATAGGCATTGAAGCACAACGCATATTTCGAAAGAAAAAGCATGGAATGGACATGGTTGCTCTGGAGTTAATCCGTAATCTCCAAACCATAGATACTGAAAATGAGTACCTCATTTTTGTAAAACCCGATGTGGACGATTTGGTGATCAAGGAGACAGCCAATTTTAAAATCGTAAAACTTGAAGGGGGTTTCTATCCGCTCTGGGAACAGATCGCCCTGCCCCGGGCAGCAAAAAAAATGGGATGCCAAATTCTCCATTGTACAAGTAATACAGCGCCTATCTTCACTTCAATCCCACTGGTAGTGACGCTTCATGATATTATTTATATGGAGAGCAGCTACTTTAAAATTCTAAGGGGAACAGGTAGCCTGTATCAGAAATTTGGGAATGCTTATCGCAAAATATTTGTTCCAAAAATTGTCAGAAAGAGCAAAAAAATAATCACCGTTTCCAATTTTGAGAAAAACCGGATCGGGCAATTTTTTGGAATCGGAAGCGATTCCCGGTTGGAAGCAGTTTACAATGGTGTTAGTGAACATTTTAAACCGGTTACTGACCAGATTATGCTGAAACAGGTTAAGGAAAAATACCATCTGCCTGACCGCTATTTTTTCTTTCTAGGAAATACCGATCCTAAGAAAAACACCAAAGGTGCACTCAAAGCCTATTCCGACTTTTTGAAACAAACCAGCTCTGATGTGAAATTGGTAATGCTTGATTATGACCGGCCCGAGCTCGAAAAATTGCTTGATGAAATCGGCAACAAGGATTTAATAAACCAGATTGTACTGACTGGTTACGTAGTTAATACCGATCTGCCTGCAATTTACTGTCAATGTGAGCTTTTCCTATATCCCTCCCTGCGTGAAAGTTTTGGGATTCCAATGCTCGAAGCAATGGGTTGCGGCGTTCCGGTGATCACTTCAAACACCTCTTCAATGCCTGAAGTTGCCGGCGATGCAGCGCTAATCATCGATCCGTATAAACCGGAAGAGATAACTGCTGCAATGATCAATATTCAAATGGACAATGAATTAAAAGCTGATCTGATAAAAAAGGGATTAGTTCAAGCCGCCAAATTTTCGTGGAAGGCAATGGCCGAACATGTACTTGAAATTTATAGGGGAATCGAAAAAAACTGATAACCATGTTACAAAATCGCGATATAATCGTAGTCGGCATTCAGGCCTGGGATATTAAAATTGGAAGCAATTGTAAAAACATTGCGGAAGAACTGGCCAAAAATAACCGGGTTCTTTATGTCAATTCCCCACTTGATCGGATTTCGATGTTCAGGGAGCGGAAATCAGAAAGGATCAGGAAAAGAATCAATATTCTACACAGCGGAACACCTGAATTAGTAGGAATTTCACCCAATCTCTGGACACTGTTTCCTTCAACTGTAATTGAATCGATTAATTGGATCGGGTCGCCAAGTTTATTTGACTGGTTGAACCGCATAAACAACAAACGATTTGCCAAACAAATTAAATTGGCAATCGATAAACTACGGTTTAAGAACTATATTATTTTCAACGACAGCGATATGTTCCGGAGCTTCTACCTTAAGGAATATCTTAACCCTGAAACCTATATTTATTATACCCGCGATAATCTGATCGCAGTTGATTACTGGAAAAAACAGGGAGTAAGAGTTGAAGCGCTGCACATGAAAAAAGCCGATCTGGTGGTGGCCAATTCCACCTACCTGGCCTCCCTTGCCCGAAATTTTAATCCCAATTCGTTTTATGTTGGGCAGGGTTGTGATGTAAGCCTGTTCGATTCTAAACTGGTTTCATCTGTTCCATCTGATATTCAGAATATCAGGAAACCAACTATAGGATATATCGGAGCTTTGCTCTCACTACGACTCGATATTCAGGTTCTCGAACACATTGCTCAAAAACGGCCAGATTGGAGCATAGTTCTCGTTGGTCCTGAAGATGATGCATTCAAAACAAGCAGGTTACACGAGATGCCCAACGTTCATTTTCTGGGAAATAAAATGGGAAGTGAGCTCCCCTCCTACCTCAAATATTTTGATGTTGCAATTAACCCGCAGGTTTTGAGCCCTGTAACCATTGGTAATTATCCCCGGAAAATTGATGAATACCTGGCCATGGGTAAACCCACTGTGGCTACCAAAACTGAAGCCATGAGTGTTTTCTCCGACTACACCTACCTAGCCGAAAACAAGGAGGAATATATCGCTTGTATCGAAAAAGCCCTTCAGGAAGACAGTGATCAGCTTCACCACAGCAGGGAAGAGTTTGCCAAACAGCACACCTGGGAGAATAATATTTTGGAGATATCAAAAGCTGTTGATGCTGTAAAACGTTATAAATAAAGGAAATAAATTGAGAACTTGAACTATTTGAGTAATGAGAATAATTAAATGTCGTTAAGATTGCTTCGTCGTACCTCCTCGCAATGACAGGCTTAGTCTTGTGAAGTGTGGATAGGTGAGAGTTGGCGGCGGAGCCGCCAACTCTCACCTATCCACACAATTAATAAAACGACTTTGTCATTGCGAGGAACGACGCCAGGAGAGACGAAGCAATCCCGTTAGAAATTTAATACGAAATTATTCCGTTCTTCTAACTTATTCGCTGCAGAAATAATTTATTTAATAACTACTTTACAATAACCAACTTATGAGCATAGTCGAAAAAATAAAGGCCAACCCTAAACTGAAGCAATTTGTTTTGGATTGTATGATGCCAAAAAACCAGGCAAGACCCCGCCCCTGGGTAAAATGGTTTCTCAACCCGTTTAAACATAAAAAGGGAAAGAATGCACGAATCTGCCCCAATAGCCGGATTGATGTAATGCCATTCAACAACTTCGTTTTAGGTGACAATTCAACCATCGAAGATTTCTGCACAGTCAATAATGGTGTAGGAGATGTTCTTATTGGCGATCGCACACGAATTGGAATGAGCAATGTGTTAATCGGTCCGGTAACCATCGGCAATGACGTGATCCTGGCCCAAAACATCGTAATGTCGGGACTTAACCATGGATATGAGGATATTAATATCCCTATTTATAAACAACCGGTCACTAAGAAAAAAATCACAATCGAAGATGAGGCCTGGATCGGGGCCAATGTCGTCGTTGTAGCTGGAGTAACGATTGGCAAGCATTCGGTGGTCGCAGCAGGTTCAGTGGTTACAAAAGATGTCCCGCCATTTTCGATCGTAGCGGGAAACCCCGCTAAGGTAATTAAGCAATACAATCCTGAAACCAGTATTTGGGAAAGGGTTTAGCGGGTTGAGTGAAGGCTTGACTTTGAGTCAGACCCTCACTAATTTCACCGATAAAAAATAATCATCTGTATTTAACGGTGACAGGGTGACTATTCAGTACAACAACAGTCACCCTGTCACAATAAAAATAATCAACCTCTCTTCATGTTAAAAAAACTCAACACCTGGTTCTGGTACTTTTACGAGTACCTAAAGTTTGGAGATTTTCTGTCGCTCTATGCCTCAGTTAACTACCTGCTATTTAAGAAATCACATTCCAAAGACCGGATCATAAAGACTTCTGTCGGAAAATTCTTTTGTCGGAAAAACACAAATGACTTTCAATTTGCCAATTTCCGATATGAATGGGGGGTAAAACGGTTTATCCTGAACAATATCCAAGAATATTCGGTGTTTATCGACGGGGGTTCTTGTGTGGGCATTTACCCCATTTTACTTTCCAAATTCAACATAAAATCGATAGCTTTCGAACCTGTTTCCGCTAATTATGAGGTGCTAATGAAAAACCTCCATTTAAACAACCTAAACAATCACATCAAAACTTACAAAGTGGGTCTGGGAGACGAAAATAAGCGGGTCGGATTTAAATTCAATCCTGTAAATACCGGAGCCTCATCCATTGATAAGGAAAACCTGCAAAATAGTTTTGATGTCGAATTGCGTACGTTCGATACCTTTTTGCCTGAACTCAATATTGGAAAGGAGGAACATATCTTATTCAAGCTCGATGTTGAAGGGATGGAAACAGAGGCATTAAAAGGAGCAGCAAAATTTATTCGTCAATATCCAAATATTACTTTTATTTTAGAGGAAAAATTTACCGGAAAAGATCAGATTAAGAGGGTCATGAATGAGTTGGGATCGTTCGAATACGGAACAATCGACCAATATAATATGTTTGCCCGTAAGTTATAAGAAAATGTCATTCAATAGCCGCCTACAAATTTAAACACTAGATAAATAAACATAACAATACAATAATAATGAAGCAAAAAATCTACTGGAAAACCGAATTAGGAGATGCACCTGGTCTGGTTCAGATTCCAACCGATCTCGGCCGTACCCAAAATCAAAAATTTACAGCAGCAACGCACCTTTTTTCTATTGATTTGAAATTGGTTAACAAGCTTGCACTAATCGAAAAAAACGGAGATTTAGATTTACGGACTACCTTACTTACCGCTTTCGGCCTCCTTCTGTCACGATATTCCTCACAGGATGATTTTGTTATCGGTGTTACCTTTGATATCGGGTCAGATAATGAAATTGCCGGTAAACAGGCAGGACTATTACCCATCAGGTTTCTGTTTCAGGATGAATCGTCTTTTGCAGAGGCGTTGACCTACATTAACGGTAAATTAAATTCAGCTCTCGAAAACCAGATGATTTTTGATGAACAATTAATTCATGAAATTAAAGGAATCGATGCATCAAAACCAACTGATCTTTTTAATGTACTTTTTGAGTTCCAATCTAAATTAACCGGGTCAGCAGACCAGTTAAATGAAAATGAAGGATTTGACCTTTCTTTACTTATTGAAGAAGGTGATCTGTCGCTGGAATGCAAACTGAAATACAATAAGGAACTTTTTGCTGAAGAGTTTATCCAAAGAATAGGTGGTCACTTTTATACCATACTTACAGCAATCTCCGAAAACCCGGAGATCCAGGTTTTGAAAGTACCGCTACTCACAGAAGAGGAAAAAAAACAGATTCTGATTGAATGGAATAATACTCAAACCAATCTTCCCAAAGACAAATGCATCCATCACCGTTTTGAGGAGCAGGTGGAACGGACACCAGACGCGATTGCCGTGGAATTTGAAGGTGAACAGATCACCTATGCCGAATTAAACAGTTCGGCCAACCGATTGGCCAGTTATCTGGCGAAACAAGGGGCTTGCGAGGATCATTCGGTCGCCCTCTTTGTAGAACGGGGGTTCGATATGATTATCGGGTTACTCGCCATCTCAAAAACAGGCGCCACCTATCTCCCACTCGATCCGATCTACCCAAAGGCGCGTCTGTTCCTCATTGTTGATGATGCCAAACCGGTGATCATGCTATCACAACATTCATTAAACGATTCGATACCAGAGACTCCGGCTAAGATAATCTTTATCGATGACCGGTCGGCATACAGTGAAGAACCGGATCAAAATCTTTCATTTGGCAATCCGGCAAAACCGGGTTACATCCTTTATACTTCAGGATCAACGGGTAAACCCAAAGGGGTGCCGATAAATCAACATGCAGTTGTTAACCTGGTCAATTCGATGACCCGATTAGTTAGTTTTACTCTGGAAGATATCCTGCTGGCTGTAACAACTATATCATTCGATATTGCTGAACTCGAAATGTATATGCCGCTGTTTATAGGGGCAAAACTCGTGATCGCTACGCAGGAAACGGCAGCAGACATGGATTTGCTTGCCAAAAAGATGATTGAATGTAAGGCAACTTTATTCCAGGCCACGCCAGTAACCTTTAAAATGTTGATGATTGGCGGTTGGCAAGGGAAAAAAGATCTGAAATTAATTATCGGAGGTGAAGCCCTTTCCAAGGAACTCGTACGTGAACTACTCCCACGATGCGCCGGTGTCTGGAACTCTTACGGTCCTACAGAAACGGCCATTTACTCAGTTGTCAGACACAATACGATGGAAGATACTGTCGGAGAGGGTTATGTCCCTATTGGCCGGCCGGTCCCCAATACGGTTTGTTATCTGTTGAACAAAAAACTGGTACCCGTACCGATCGGCATTCCTGGTGAATTATACATCGGAGGAGACGGAATTTCACCCGGTTATCTTAATCTTCCCGATCAGACCAACGAACGATTTATTTCGAATCCTTTTGGAAAAACACCGGAAGAAAAAATTTACAAAACAGGGGATCTTGTTACCTATTTCAACGACGGAAACATGGTTTTCCTCAACAGGCTTGATACCCAGGTCAAAATCAGGGGTTTCAGAATTGAACTCGGAGAGATAGAATCTGCAATTGCTCAGTTCGAAACAATCAAGGACAATGTGGTGATTGTTAGGGAAGACATCCCAGGAGATAAGAAGCTGGTTGGCTATATTATTCTGAAAGAAAATCAAATAGCAGACATTGCTGAGCTTAAGCAATTTCTCACGACAAAACTACCCGATTATATGGTACCGGCCACAATTGTGACGATGGAAAAATTCCCGGTCACCCTTAACGGGAAAGTCGACCGCAAACTTTTACCCGCCCCGGTCGAAACCAGAAGCCAGGTATCGGCAGATTATACTGCTCCAGCCACTGAATTGGGAAAAGAACTTGTCGGGATCTGGTCCGAGGTACTTAAAATGGAACACATCGGAATCTTCGATAATTTCTTTGAATTAGGAGGCAATTCACTTGTTGCGACAATGCTCATTTCAAGAATTAAAAAAGTACTTCACAGCAATATCACTCTTTCAACATTATTTGTGAAGCAGACTATTGCAGAAATCAAAGAAGAGATTCAAAACCAGAGGATCGCGAATTCTGCAACAGAATCGGTTCAAACTATTCCACACAATGAATATGATACCAATGTCTTCCATCTATCAGCCGGGCAAATGAGACTCTGGTTTGTTGAAAATTTTGAACCCGGAGGAAGAGCTTATAACATGCCATTCGATTACAAGATCAGCGGCGATCTCGATGAATTGATTCTTGAAAAAAGCATTGATACACTTATTTCCAGACACGGATCGCTTAGAACAGTATTTCAGACGACAGATGGTGAACCTGTCCAAAAAATTCTCAACACAGCACCTTTTAGGTTGACTGTTGAGAATCTGGAACACCTTTCAGAAGCTGAAAAGTTAATCCAGGCGGAAAAACTTTCCCATGAGAATGATATGCATATTTTTGATCTGGAAACCGGCCCCCTTTTCATCATCAAACTTTTAAAGTTATCCCCAACCGATTGGACTCTTCTGTTCAATATGCACCACTCCATTACAGACGGCTGGTCAGTAAAGATACTTGTTGATGAACTGGGGTTAATATATACTGCTTTAAAAGAACAGAAACCAGTTATCCTCCCGGTATTGCCAATTAACTATGTGGACTTTGCCAACTTTCAGAATGAATGTTTGAAGGCTGGCATATGTAAAAATCAGATTGACTACTGGGTGAACGAGTTAAAAGGTGCACCAGAGTTGCTCCAGCTACCGATGGACTTTCAACGTCCAAAAGTTCAAACTTATGATGGCGATGAGGTTCAATTTACGATTGATATCGAAACCACCGGGCAGTTGCAGCACTTCAGTCAGCAACACAATGGATCTCTGTTTGTCACCATGCTCAGTATTTTTAATACCCTGATTTCAAGGTATGCATCTCAGGAAGAATTTTTGATTGGAATTCCCATTGCCGGGAGAACATTTGAAGAGCAGGAGTCTGTTGTAGGGATGTTCATCAACAATTTCCCGATGCGGGTAACGCCTCAAGAGCAGATGACTTTTCCGGAGATGTTCAAGATGTGCAGGAAAAAATTCTATGAGGCCTATGACAACCAGAACCTGCCAATTGATAAGATCGTAGAGGTGCTTCATGTTAACAGAACGCCTAATATATCTCCACTATTTCAGGTCATGTTTAACCTGCTCAATATGTTTGACGAGGAGATCTCCCTCGGTGGTTCAAAGATGGAGTGGGTCGATAAGCGGAGGCATGTTGCTCAGTTTGATTTTTCACTACACATTTACGAAACCAAAGGGAGCCTAAACTGTGTACTAGAATACAATACTAATCTGTTTAAAAGGAGCCGTATGGAGCGGATGGCCGGCCATTTTATTGAAATGGTCAGAAGCCTGATGCAAAATCCTGAACAAAAAATAAGGAAGATTCCAATTCTCACGGAAAAGGAGAAAGAGGTCATACTTGGTGAATGGAATGCCACAACAGTAGAATTTCCACGTGAAAAGTGTATTCATGAACTCTTTGAAGAGCAGGTATTAAAAACTCCGGGTATCATTGCCATCCGGGATGACCGGAAAGCCATTACCTATACAGAACTGAATGAGAAGGCCAATAAGCTTGCCCGGTATCTGCACGATTCAGGAGCTGTTGAAGGATCTTTTGTAAGTATCTGTATGGAGCGGAGCACCGATATCCTGGTTGCTTTACTCGCCGTCTTAAAGGCAGGTTGTACCTATATCCCGTTAGATCCGATCTATCCAAAAGACCGGTTGGCGCTGATTATGGAAGATGGAAAGCCAATGTTGATGATCACTGAGAAAAAATTGTTGGATAGTCTTCCACAAACCGAAACGAAGAACATCTTTATTGAGGAGTACGAAGCTTATAAGGACTATTCAGGAGAAAATACCGACTTTTCTGTCACTCCGAACACGGTAGCCTACCTGATCTACACTTCAGGATCGACAGGAAAACCCAAAGGTGTGCAGCTTGAACACTTCTCTGTCGTAAATTTCCTTGCCTCTATGGCCAAACAACCTGGTATTACCCCTGACGATGTGATGCTTGCAGTTACCACAATCTCTTTCGATATTGCCGGCCTCGAAATGTACCTTCCCATCCTGTATGGCGCTTCGATCTTTGTGGCAAGCCAGGAAACATCGATGAACCCCGATCTGCTCATCCAGAAAATTGAAGAGTCGAAGGCCACTATTTTGCAGGCAACACCGGTTACCTTCCGAATGCTGAATTCAGCCGAATGGGGCGGTGCAAAAGGGCTTAAAATTCTCTGTGGTGGTGAGGCGATGCCTAAAGATCTTGCTTATGATCTGATCAGTAAATGCGGCGAACTCTGGAACATGTATGGACCTACTGAGACAACAGTCTGGTCAACAATTGAAAAAGTAGAGATTAATGAGAATGACAAAATTGGATATATCAATCTGGGCAGACCAATTGATAATACGTTTATCTATGTCCTAAATACAGAATTTCAACCTGTACCGATCGGTTATCCTGGTGAATTGTTCATTGGTGGCGATGGTTTGGCAAGAGGTTATTTTAATCTTCCTGCCATGAGTCAGGAGAAGTTCCTCCCCGATCCATTTTCAGAAATTCCCGGTGCACGAATGTACCGGACTGGTGACTTGGTTCAACAAACCGAAGAGGGGAAGCTTGAATTTTTGAACAGGGTCGATTCACAGGTTAAAATACGGGGATTCAGGATCGAACTTGGCGAAATAGAGTCGGCTATCTCTCAGTTTGGTACCATCAAAAACAATGTCACCATTGTACGGGAAGATACCCCGGGAGATAAGAGACTGGTAGCTTACATTATCAAAGAAGATGAGGAGGTTGATATAGCGGAACTCCGTCAGTTCCTCAAAACCAAGATCCCCGATTATATGATCCCTTCTGCGTTTGTTTTTATTGATCAGTTCCCGCTCACCCCTAATGGTAAAATCGATCGCAAAGTGTTGCCTTCTCCTGTTGAAGCACCGCAGCAGGCAAAAGATTATATTGAACCTAAAACAGAAACAGAAAAAAAACTTGCAGCTATCTGGTCCGATGTACTTAAAATCAAGCAGATCGGAACTGACGAGGACTTTTTCGAGATTGGTGGTCATTCGATGGTTGCTGTAACACTGATGGTGAAAATTGAGAAACAACTGGGAGTCAGATTACCCTTGGCTATCTTATTCGATAACAGCACCATTCACGATATGGCTCGACTAATTGATCAAAAATCGGAAAACGTTAGTTGGGGTTCATTGGTACCAATCCGTTCAAAAGGGACGAAAAAACCGCTGTATCTGGTCCATGGGGCAGGATTAAATCTTTTACTTTATACCACGATCGTTGCAGGGCTTGATCCCGATCAACCTGTTTTCGGACTTCAGGCAAAGGGACTTGATGGTGAAGATGAACCGCTTTATACCATCGAAGAGATTGCTGCCTATTATAATGGAGAGATACTAAAGGTTGATCAAAGTGGATCGTACGCACTAGCAGGCTTTTCTATGGGTGGCCAGCTCGCTTATGAAATGGCAAAACAATTGGTCGAATCAGGGCATAAAGTGAGCTTTCTAGGGGTTTTCGATACTGTATCTGAGAATGTTTCAGATCGCCATATTCCTTTCTTTGAGCGTTATAAACTTCGGATTATCCGGTTTTACAACCAGGTTATGTGGACAATCGGGACCTTCCTAAAGAAACCGCTGCATCAAAAATTTGGATTTGTCTTAATGAAATGGAAATCACTCAAACAGAAAATCACCAAAGATGATTATAAACTCAAACCAGAAGGTGCTTCTTTAGGTAAACAGAGTGAATTACCAAAATATCTGCATAAAGTTCATCGCGCCAACTATATTGCATTGGACAGATATATTCTCCCTCCCTACCCGGGAAAATTGACTTTGTTCAGAGCCATGCATCAAACCTTTTACATTGCCGATCCGGTAAAATATGGCTGGGAAGAATATGTAAAAGAGATGGAGATCCTCGATATTCCGGGGGAACATTCCACAATTTTCGCTCCGCCAAACGATGTATTGTTTGCAAAGGAGCTGCAGAAATGCCTGGATGAGAGGGATTAGAGACGCACCGCCGTAGAGACGCACAGCCGTAGAGACGCACAGCTGTGCGTCTCTACAATTTGCACTAGGTTTTCGGTCAATTGTTAAAAGGAATTGGACATTTGCAACAGGTTTTTGGTCAATTGTTAAAAGGAAATGGTCAATTGTTAAAAGGAAATGGTCAATTGCACTAAGTTTTTGGTCAATTGTTAACGAGAAATGGATATTTTCAGTTGGTTTTCAGTCAATTGTTAATAGGAAATGGGCATTTACAACACGGGTCCCGCGGTTTCCAACCGCGGAAAATAAAACCATAAATATCGTTTAAATTTTTTGGTCATTGGTGAAAATCTTCACAGAAACGCTTGCAGATATTCGATTCCGGAATGTGGATTCATCGAATATGCCTGGTATGGATGAGCCGTTTATCTGCCTGATCCATACCGATTCCTATTCGGTACCCGAAATTTCATCTTTTGAAAAATTACTATCGGTTCAGGAACAGGAAAAAGCTGCGAGATTCAGGTTTGTGCGTGACCACAACAGTTACATCATCACCCATGGCATGCTTCGAAAAATTCTGGGAAATCACCTGGGTTCGGAACCGGCTGAAATTGAATTTATTTCGAATGATTTTGGGAAACCCTCCCTGGCTGGAAAATATAAGAAAATACACTTCAATCTTTCACACAGTTCTGAATGCTCAGTTCTTGCATTCTCACTAAAATCAGAAATTGGTGTTGATATTGAAAAAATTGATCCCGGATTTGATTTTGACCTGATCGCCAAAGCCCATTTTTCAGAAGCTGAAAATAGCTTCATTGATGCAGAGCGGGATGAGTCCCGCAAACGGTTTTATACCGTTTGGACCAGG
Organism: Prolixibacteraceae bacterium; assembly: GCA_963677935.2. Lineage (GTDB taxonomy): Bacteria > Bacteroidota > Bacteroidia > Bacteroidales > Prolixibacteraceae > JAAFHB01. Next base: position 1,161,738 of record CAXXEH010000003.1, read on the forward strand.
AAAGAGGCACTTCTAAAAGCGATAGGAACAGGCATCGGAGAGAACCTGAATGTCGAAGTATTCAGAAAAGTTAATCAGTACAAACCGGAAGTCCCTTTCCCAATTATTCAGGAAACTGACTATTATTTAAATACGTTTGAATATCAGGATAAGTATATGATTACTACCGCGGGAAAGCACCCTGAATTATTTAATTCGTATAAATACAAGACCCGTTATAAAAATAGTAATCCAGTTCATCTTTTGAGAAGTATTTTACTCTTTTAAAGCCGTATTTTTCAATGACTTCTTTATAAACGGCATTCAAATACACAATCAGAATTTTCCTTGGTTTTGTTTCCAATGACGAGACAATATTTTGAAAAACCTTGTCCATAATAAAGGCATCAAAAGGATTGAAAAAATAAAAACAATCAGCCTCTGATGGAATGACATATTGGGAAGCATCGATATTTACAATTTCAAAGTTTACCTTTCCCCCTTTTTGAACGGAGAATTTCTGCAAATTATCTGTCGCCAATTGGGCTAAATTGGGAGAAAACTCAACTCCGATCATTTTTTTGAATCCAAATTCATAGGCATAAATAAGCACAGCACCTTTCCCGCATCCGAAATCTACAAACGTGCTCCTTTTAAATGGCCATTCTGTACCATCCAGAAGTTTGTTAAAAAAAATCTGGTTTGAAGCCTCATATTTTACAGCATGCTTCTTCAGTTCTTCAGAGCCATCCAAATCGGAAGGATCAATCAGACCCCAAAAATCGTATTTCCGAAATCGAAATCGATGAACAGATTTATTAAAAATCAACACGATGGTATTTAAAATCCCTCGCCCATTTAAACTTCGTTGTAATTTTCCACGATATTTTTCATAAATATTCATACTCAAAGTCCTTTTGATGTCATTTAGTTCATTCTTCTCTCGTAAAACACGAATACCCTTAAATTGTTTATTTAGGTTAGTCTGATATACTTTAATTATCGATCAAATAATTACAATATAAAATCCGAATTGTTATGACAGTTTTAAAAATTATCTTTTGGCTTTTGTTTTTTATCATTTTCTACGCCTATGTAGGGTATGGAATTATTCTTTATGCAATAATCTTATTGAAACGTCTAACAGGACTCTCGAAGAAAAAAATTACCGAAACCGGTTATGAACCAGATGTGACCTTATTTATAGCGGCTTACAACGAGAAGGATTTCGTTGCAGAAAAGGTAAAGAATTCGCGCGAACTCGATTACCCTTCCGAAAAGCTTCATATGGTCTGGGTAACCGACGGTTCAGATGACGGAACTCCCGATTTGCTGAAAGAATTTGAAGGGGTTGAGGTTCATCATCTGCCTCAGCGTAGTGGAAAGATTGGCGCGATGAACCGTGGAATGAAACTGGTGAAAACGCCGATTGTTGTATTTTGTGATGCCAATACAATGCTGGGGAAAGAATCGATCCGTCGAATTGTGAATCTGTTCAGCGATCCTAAAGTTGGTTGCGTTTCGGGTGAAAAACGGATTTTTGGCAAGGATAAAGAGAGCGCCGCCGGTGCAGGAGAAGGTCTTTACTGGAAGTATGAATCAGCATTGAAAAAATGGGATGCCGAACTCTATTCGGTGGTTGGCGCTGCAGGTGAATTATTTGCCATCAGAACCGAATTGTTCCAGGTGGTTGAAAAAGACACCCTCCTCGATGATTTTATTATCTCTTTAAGGGTTGCTCAAAAAGGTTATACAATTCAGTATGATCCTGAGGCTTATGCAATTGAAAATGCTTCAGCTAACGTAAAGGAGGAACTCAAACGGAAAATCAGAATTTCAGCCGGAGGTATTCAATCAGTGATCAGACTTGGTTCCCTGCTGAATATATTTAAATATGGAATTTTATCGTTTCAGTATATTTCGCACCGCGTTTTACGCTGGACCCTTGCCCCCCTCTCCTTATTGTTTCTGATACCAGTTGGTACACTATTGGCTGTCAACGAAGGGATAATGGATTTTGGATTTTACTGCATCTTATTCTGGCTTCAGGTGTTATTCTACGTTAGCGCTTTATTGGGCTGGTATCTGGAAAACAGATCCATTAAAATAAAAGTTTTATTTGTTCCTTACTATTTTTTTATCATGAATTTGTCCGTTTTTCTTGGTCTGAAGCGGTATTTGAAAGGGTCGCAATCGGTAAACTGGGAGCGCGCCAAGCGGGGAAAATAAATTTAACCTATTTGTAATGATAAAAATACTGGCATTATTTTGGTTATGCATCTTGCTCCCGATTGAATTCGTACTTGGTCAAAAGTCAAGTTACAGAATCGAAAAAGACAAAACGCTTATTGATGCCAGCGACCCTGTTTTTCAGGCAATTAAACCTGGAGATACACTCTTGTTCGTTGCCGGTCCCCGCAACCATCTGCTGATCAGAAACTTCAGTGGATCAGCAGGAAAACCAATTGTACTGATTAATACTGAAGGGGCAGTAATCATTGATACCGATAATTATTACGGAATTGCCATTCAGAATTGCAGGTATCTAAAATTTACAGGAACAGGAGATCCAAATCAGACATACGGATTTCAAATAAAACGGGTTTCCAATGGCGGTGGACTGGGTGTCGGAGATTTGAGTTCCGATTTTGAAATAGACCATATCTCTATAGAAAATACACTGATAGGTGCAATTTATGCCAAAACGGATCCCGACTGCACCCTCGCCTCTGCCAGGGATACCTTTACTCAATATAATACCATAATTCATGATAACTATATTTCAAACAGCGGAAATGAAGGTCTGTACGTAGGAAGTTCTTTTTACAGAGGTCAAACAGTTAGGTGTAATGGAGAAAATCTGCTCCTGTTACCCTCTTTACTTGACGGAGTAAAGATTTATAATAACATCATTAAATATTCTGGTTGGGATGGAATTCAGGTCAGCTCAGCCTCTAAAAACTGTCAGATCTATAACAATACAATTCTTTTTGACAGTCAGGCCGGGTATACAAATCAAATGTCAGGAATCTTAATCGGTGAAGGGACAAAATGTGATTGTTACAATAACTTTATAAGCAAAGGTAAAGGTGATGGGATAGAATGTCATGGCCTTGGCGGATGCCGGATTTTCAACAATATTATTCTCGATGTTGGACTTAATTTTGCACCGAACGACCCAACCCAAATGAAACACGGGATATACATAAGTGAGTTAGCCCTGTTGGAGGACTCTACCTTATCAATTCAACACAATGACATCATCAATCCCAAATCAGATGGCATCCGCTTCTCTAGCACAAAGAGTAAAAACAATCTGGTTGCCTCGAATGTGATTATCAATCCGGGTAATTTCGATTATTACCAAAACGGGAATACCAGTTTTAAAGGGTCTGATTCCTATATCATGCTTCAAAATAGCGCAACTGAGGTCGTACTACAAAATAACTATGTGGCCCGGAATACCAATTCGGCTGGCTTTGCTTCACTTAACCCGCAACTGCCCAATGACTTTAAATTAGTGATAAGTTCTCCGCTGTTAAATAATGCAGAAATTGATAAAAAGATTACCATGGATTTTGATGGTAATCCACGACCTTTCGGTCCAAAATCTGATATCGGGGCGTTTGAACTTAACTACGATTTAACAACAGTTGCCGCAATTCAACCTAAAATTCCTGATGACCAGATCAAACTCCTTCTAAATCCGACGAAGGAGTTTCTGTTATTCAGTTTACCTGTTAACTCAAATTCTGAAGTATATCTTAAAATTTATGATTTGGGCGGGAAAATGATTCTGCAAAACCACACATCAGAGTTTTCATCAGAAAATCGCAACTTTCAGGTAAATATTTCGAAAATCAGATCCGGAACTTACATCTATACAATCAGGACCGGAGAATATGCAGGCTCAGGCAAATTTATCAAATGGTAGTTTTATCTAAATAATTGTCATTCTAAACAAAGTGTAGCGAAGAATCTCTTAATCTGTATTACAACTTCACTCACCCGGACAATACAGGTTATTGTTTTACTAAAGCAAAAAATATCGAAACCTAAGATTATAATTGTTTTCTATTTTATAATTACTAAAGAACATATGTTATATTTGTTTACATTTTAAAACTAATACCGCAATATTATGAAAGTCGCAATCGTTGGAAGTGGCTACGTTGGCCTGGTTACCGGAACTTGTTTTGCAGAAGTAGGTATTGAAGTGATGTGTGTCGATGTTGATACAAATAAAATCGAAAATCTAAAAAACGGAATCATTCCAATTTATGAACCGGGACTCGAAGATATGGTTCACCGGAATATGAAAAAAGGGAGATTACAGTTTACAACCAATATTGCAGAAGCGCTCGAAGATTGCGAAGTGCTATTTACGGCAGTGGGAACCCCACCTGACAAAGATGGTAGCGCTGATCTACAGTATGTTTTAAGTGTTGCCCGTGATTGTGGCAAACACATGAAAGATTATGTGTTGATTGTCACCAAGAGCACAGTTCCCGTTGGAACGGCACAAAAAGTGAGGGTAGCGCTCCAGGAAGAACTCGATAAAAGAGGAGTTAACATACCATTTGATGTTGCCTCGAATCCTGAGTTTTTGAAAGAGGGGGCCGCTATTGATGATTTTCTTAAACCGGACCGTATTGTTGTTGGACTCGATTCCTCCAGAGCTGAAGAGTTGATGAAAAGCCTTTATAAACCGTTTACCCTAAACGGACATCCTATTATTTTCATGGATATTACATCCGCTGAAATGACCAAATATGCAGCAAATGCAATGCTTGCAACCAAGATTAGTTTTATGAATGACGTTGCCAATCTGTGTGAGATCGTAGGCGCCGATATCAATATGGTTCGGAAAGGGATTGGTTCCGATTCGAGAATTGGAAATAAATTTATCTATCCCGGGATTGGGTATGGCGGATCATGTTTCCCAAAAGATGTGAAGGCATTGATTCATACAGCAGAAGATTTCAATTACGAACTGCGTGTTCTAAAGGCAGTTGAGGCAGTCAATCAGGATCAGAAATCTGTGCTCTATACCAAAATCATGAAGTATTTTAACGGAGAAATTCAGGGGAAAACGATTGCCATCTGGGGATTATCATTCAAACCACAGACCGACGACATGCGTGAAGCGCCATCTCTGGTTATCATTAAAAAATTACTCGAAGCCGGCGCCAAAGTTAAAGCTTATGATCCGGTAGCTATGAAGGAGGCAGCACATACACTTGGCGATACCATCACCTATTCTGAAGATCCATATGAAGCGCTTATCGATGCAGACTGTATGCTTCTGGTGACCGAATGGGCCGAATTTAAGGTACCAAACTTCAACATCATGAAGAAATTGATGAACGAACCTGTTATCTTCGATGGTAGAAATATTTATGAAATCGAAGAACTGAAACGTAAAGGATTTGAGTATTTCTGCATTGGAATTGATACAACAAAATAACGATGATCAAGAAAAAAGTTTTAGTCACCGGCGGCGCCGGTTTTGTGGGATCACATCTTTGTGACCGGCTTCTACAAGAGGGTAATGAGGTAGTTTGCCTGGATAATTATTTCACAGGTCAGAAGCAGAATATTGTTCATTTGATGAATAACCCTTTTTTCGAACTGATCAGGCACGATGTTACCATGCCTTTCTTTATCGAAGTGGATGAAATATACAATCTGGCCTGCCCCGCTTCTCCCGTCCATTATCAGTATAATGCCATTAAGACGATGAAAACTTCGGTAATGGGAGCGATCAATATGCTGGGACTTGCCAAACGGATAAAAGCCAAAATACTTCAGGCTTCGACAAGCGAGGTTTATGGTGATCCGCAAATTCACCCCCAAACCGAAAGTTATTGGGGGCATGTAAATCCAATAGGAGAACGGTCATGTTACGACGAAGGGAAACGATCGGCCGAAACGTTGTTTGTCAACTACCATAAACAGAATAATGTTAAGATCAAAATAATCAGGATTTTTAATACTTACGGACCACGCATGCATCCCCATGACGGAAGGGTTGTTTCCAATTTCATTGTTCAGGCATTGCAAGGTGAGGATATCACCATTTATGGAGATGGTCAGCAAACCCGAAGTTTCCAGTACGTTGATGATCTTGTTGAAGGGATGATCAGGATGATGGCATCACGTGACGAATTTACAGGACCTGTAAATATTGGAAATCCAAATGAATTCACAATTCTGCAGTTAGCCGAACGAGTCATCGAATTGACCAATTCAAAATCAAAGATCGTCAGAATGCCATTGCCACCTGATGATCCTACCCAACGTCAGCCCAATATCGATCTGGCTAAAAAAGAATTGGATTGGGCGCCAAAAATTCAGCTTAATGAAGGACTTATCAAAACGATTGACTATTTTGCGTCAATTATTTAAGTTGTTCCACCGTTAAAATAATAGTATCCAAAACCGATAGATGAGAATACTTATCACAGGTTCAAAAGGTCAATTGGGAAATGAAATCAGGGTTTTAGCCAAAGCTTACCCTGATTTTGATTTCATTTATACAGATGTTGAAGAGCTCAACATTACTGATCTTAATGATGTAAAAGTCTGTTTTGCAGAGAACAAACCCGATGTTATCATCAATTGTGCGGCTTATACGGCTGTGGACAAAGCTGAATCGGATGAATCGACAGCATTCCTTGTCAATGCCAAAGCTGTTGAGAACCTTGCCCTAGCAGCAGCAGGAATTGGCGCTCTGATGGTGCACATTTCTACAGACTATGTATTTGACGGGAAGTCCTATACTCCTTTTAGCGAAAAGGATCCCACCAATCCGGGGTCTGCTTACGGACGTAGTAAACTGGCCGGAGAAGAGGCTGTAATGAAATATGCTACAAAAGGGATTATATTACGGACTTCGTGGCTCTATTCCGCATTTGGAAATAACTTCGTAAAAACAATGATGAAATACGGAGCGGAGCGGGAGGAGCTTAATATTGTTTATGATCAGGTTGGTACCCCGACTTATGCCAGAGATCTTGCCAAAGCAATTCTGGATATTATTCCTGTGGCAATCCTCAGTTCAGGTACTGAGCTGTTTCATTATTCGAATGAAGGGGTTGCCAGCTGGTATGATTTTGCCACAATTGTTATCGCCTTATCGGGAATTAATTGTAAAGTAAAACCTATTCTGACAAAAGATTACCCCTTACCGGCGCCAAGACCTAATTTCAGTGTTCTAAATAAAACAAAGATAAAAGAGACTTTCAAAATCACAATCCCTTATTGGATCGACAGTGTTAAGGATTGCATTGAAAGACTCAAATAACAGACTAAATAAATTCTATAAAAATGGCAGTAATTGATTGGGTTCAATTCAACGAAAATTTTCAGTATTACGACAAAGAAATTATTAATGAAATCATTAATATCTTTTTTGATGAATATGATAACAGGATGTCCGACCTGGAAAAAAATATCAAAGAAAGAGATTTTACCTCCCTGGCCTTTAATGCACATAGTCTTAAAAGTGTGATTGCCAATTATATGGCGCCAAAGGCCCTTGAACTAACCCGTAAGTTGGAAGAGATGGGTAAAAACAAAACTGAAGAGGGAATTTATGAACTCTTTAATGATTTAAAAAATACCACATTGGAATTGGTTAAGGAATTAAAAGAATACCTTAACTAAATTCTTAAATAACACAAATTTAAGATATTGAGTATTCATTGAAATTACCTTACATCAGGGATTATATAAGTCTTTATGATAAAATCCAAGGATATTTTGAATCATAAGGCAATATGATTCAGCCTTCTTGTCTTCAGGAAATTTCTCCAGGCAGGCTGAAAACTGGTTAAGCGCCTCACCCCATTGCTGCAATTTAAAATAAATTTCCCCCTTGAGGATTATTGATTCTCTGCTATTTTTAAGTGTCTCATGGTTAAGAATCGCCAATGCCTCTTCATGCTGGTTTTGTTTGAGTGCATCAATTGCCTTGTCGATTAATCGTTTGACGTTCATCATTTGGAAAATATTTTCAGAAGTTTACCCAATTCAAATGATAATGATTTAGTCAGATTAAAGGCGTTTTTCATGGTCTCTTCAAGACGGGATGGTCCGTCTGTTATTGAGAATATACCGTCAAAAAGCCAGGAAGCCTCCTCCCTGACAGATCCTCCGATTGCAATAACCGGTATGCCTGCCTTATGTGCCGCATTCGCAATTACCGCCGGACCTTTTCCATGACAGGTCTGTAAGTCGATGCACCCTTCTCCCGTGATTACTAAATCACAATTTTTCAGATCTTTTAAAACACCTAAAAGGTCAATAATCAACTCTGCCCCACTGACAATTCTGGCATTAAATAATGCAATCAAAGGTACTGCAATCCCCCCCGCAGCTCCACCTCCAACAATGTCCCTCAATTCCTTTAAAGTGGATTGTTCCAGCACATTGACATAATTCATCAATCCCATTTCCAAATCATTCACCATCTTATCTGTTGCCCCTTTTTGCGGACCATAAACAGCTGCGGCGCCATGTTCACCAAGCAAAAGGTTTTTTACATCCGAAGCGATAAGGATTTCGCATTTAAACATTTCAGGTTTTACCCTGCCGAAATTTATCGATGCCAGCTGAATCAGCCCCTCTCCCCCTTCAACCACTTCATCTTCTGCACTATCTGTCAAATTGCATCCCAAAGCTTTTAACATTCCTGCCCCTCCGTCAACCGTTGCGCTGCCACCAATGCCAAGAATGATCTTTTGAGCTCCTCTTTTAACCGCTTCCATCATTAATTCTCCTGTTCCCCGCGAAGAGGCTAACATCGGGTTTAATTCGGAGTGTTCCAAAAGCTTTATGCCTGATGCTTCAGCCATTTCAATTATGGCACATCTTGATTCTGCTAACCATCCGAACCGGGAAAGGATGATTCGACCCAAAGGATCATGAACATTAACAGGAATAAAGACCCCTCCCAAGGCATTAATCAATAGCTCAGCAGTTCCGTCTCCTCCATCGGCCAACGGATATTTTACCAACTCGAGAGTAGCGTCAGCACTTAAAAGTCCCTCCCCAATGGCATTCGCAAAATCAGGGGCAGTCATCGATCCCTTCATCGCATTTGGAGCAATCAGTATACGCATCAGTAGATTTTTATCTGATTATGCATCCGCACGGGTTACCGAGTGGACACCTTTTATATTTTTTAATTTCTGCATCAGAAAGTCAAGGTGTTCCAGATCGTTAACAAACACCCTTAAGGTACCATCAAAAGCTTTATCTTCGGAATTAATGGCAATTGAACGCATCTGGATACCCACCTCCTTTGAAATAATTTTTGAAATGTCAGTCACAATTCCAATTCGGTCGGACCCTGAAATCCGAATAGTCGCCTGAAAGGAGTTTCTTTTGCCCGTGATCCTCCATTTGGCCTTGATAATACGGTAAGGATACCGCTCCACCATTTGCCTGGCATTAGGACAAGTTGTCCTGTGAATTTTTATCCCTTCAAGAATAGTCACAAATCCGAAAATTTCATCCCCGAAGATTGGATTACAGCAGACTGCTAATTTGTAATTTACATCCTTGAGGTTATTATCGATCACAAGGTAATCATCGCTATTATCAAACGACAACTCTTTAACTTCTTGTGAAGGAAGCATTTCTGCCAATTTTTCCTGTTGCGACTCATCGAGTTTTCCTGAAATCAACTCTTTGATCTCCAGTGTGTCAATTTTCCCAACAGAAATATTGTAATAAAGATCAGTCGCAAGCTTTAACTTATAATGCTTGAGCAGATCCCGTATCACCTGATCATTTACATCAATTTTCCAATTTTTAAACTTTCGTTTCAATAGCTCTTTTCCGTTCTCTGCTTCTCTTTTGTGGGCTTCGTTTAAACTGGCCTTGATACGTGATTTTGCTTTGGAGGTGATCACAAAATCGAGCCAATCGAGTTTGGGCTGCTGGTTATTGGAGGTTTCAACAGAAATCTGATCGCCGTTTTTAAGTTGATATTTTAGGGTGACCAACTTCCCGTTTACCTTTCCACCAACACACTTATCTCCAACTTTCGAATGAATTTCATATGCAAAATCGAGAAGTGTAGCCCCTGAGCGAAGCTTGATTAAATCACCTTTAGGGGTAAAGACAAAAATTTCATCCTCATAGATATTCACCTTAAAATCATCTATAAAATCAACAGTGTTCAGTTGCGGATTTTCCAGCGCTTCACGAATATTTTTGAGCCATTTATCGATCTCCTCTCCCCCTTTACCCCCCTTATATCTCCAGTGAGCGGCAAGCCCATTCTCTGCAATATCATCCATCCTTCGGGTACGGATCTGAACTTCGACCCAACGTTGACCAGGTCCAAGTACTGTGGTATGCAAGGATTCATACCCATTTGATTTTGGATACGTTATCCAATCCCTTAGTCGGTCAGGATTTGAGATATACTCTTCGGTAACTACTGAAAAGACCTGCCAGCAGGTCGCTTTTTCATCTTCAGGTTCTGCATTGAGTATAATACGAATCGCGAAAAGATCGTAGACTTCATGAAAATCAACCTTTTGCTTTTGCATTTTATTCCAGATGGAGTAGATCGATTTAGTGCGTGCTTTCATCTCAAAATCGAATCCCCGGCTTTGAAGTTTCTTTTCGATTGGCGACACAAAAGCAGAAACAAAACCTGCACGTTCAACGGCAGTCTCCTTGAGCTGCTCAACAATTGATTCATAATCTTCGGGATGAAGATACTTAAGTGCAAGATCGAGTAACTCCGAATTCACTTTATAAAGCCCCAGACGATGTGCAAGAGGAGCATATAAATGCCAGGTATCGACCGATAAACGCTGACGCAGCCCGGTTGGTAGTTTATCCAGGGTTCGCATATCCTGAAGCTGATCGGCAATCTTGATAAAGATCACCTTCACATCACCTGAAAGGGTTAGCAAAAGCCGTCTGAAATTCTCACTTTGAAAAGCGAGATTTCCCGTATTTAATGCATTTATTTTAATAATTCCATCAAGAATAACCGCAACACTTACTCCAAATCGTTTTTTAACCTCTTCAAACGAAAATTCAACCCCTTTCGGACCATAAACGTTGTGTAACAAGGCAGAAATAAGTGCATCGGTAGATAATCCCAGCTCAACAACTGCAATTTTTGCAACCGAAATCGAATGATTAAGAATAAACTCCCCTTCGTTCCAAACAGAATTGCCAATGGTTTCAGCCGCAAAACTGAAAGCCTTATCCACAAGCGGAAGGTCACTAACGGGCATACTCCTCGAACACTGAAAGATCAGAGCATTATAGGCATTTTGTATTTTTTCGTTAAGCAATTGATCCACGGTAAAAAACTTTTGAAAATTAAAGCTTTGAATTACATCTATTTAGCTACAAAGGTGTTGTATTTTTCCTTTTTAGTGATATCGGCCCACTGGGTCATCATAGCTTTGAATAGTAAAACCTGCTGAAATACTGAATTTCTCTGAGAACTTATATCCAACAAACAACGAACTACTATAATTAGTTTGAGGATAAACACCTCTATTTCCAGAATGTAAACTAAAATTCTGGTCTGAATATCCGACAGTTCCAATATAGATTTTGTCGGTTGCCTTATAGGTTCTTGTACCATAATTCCCCTGGTAAATATTCCATAATGGCATTCCTGTCACGAAGGATGATCGCCAGTCAATTTTCCATTTACTTTTTGATTGAAAATTCATTACCGGTAAACGCTGAGAATGGGTGTCCAATCCACTAAAATCCTGAAATAAAAACGGATGATTTTCAAATCCCGGATGTAATTGCATACCATTCTCTCCGGAAAAGTGTCCTGATTTATTGATAATTAACAAGGAATCGGCCTCCTGAGCAGCCATCTGTTCCTGAAAACCAAGAATTATTAGAATTAATACAACAACTAATCTCATCACCTTAAAAGTATTCATATATCGGAAAAAACTCTCTGTATTCAAGAACTAATCTCTGGCTTTATTTGCCGGCCAATGAGTTTCGGTTTTCCAAATTTCCGATTCACTCCTTGCAAGCTTCAGATAAGTTTCAATTTTTTCAACAATTTCAGGATGCTGTGCTGCAACATTCTTATCTTCATGAATGTCAATGTTTAAATCGTATAACTCCAGAGGCTCTTCTGTGCCAAATCTTACTGCTTTCCATTTTCCCATCCGGACTGCCTGCTTGGTTCCTCCTTCATGAAATTCCCAGTATAAAAACTCATGTTCCTTTTGAATCCCATTACCGGTAAGTACCGGTATCATTGAAATTCCGTCGGTGGGGTTCTTCAGTAAGATTCCGGTCAATTCAGCTACGGTTGGTAGAAAATCCCAAAAAGCGGAGGGAAAATCTGAAGTTTTTCCGGATGAGATCATTGCCGGCCAGCTTGCAATGAATGGGACTCTAATGCCACCTTCGTACATTGACCGTTTATACCCTCGCAAGGGACCAGCACTTTTAAAGAAATCGGGAGATGCACCACCCTCATGATGGGGCCCGTTATCTGATGTAAATATAATCAGGGTATTCTCTTCTATACCCAGTTTTTTCAGTTTGGCTACAATTTCTCCAACAGACCGGTCAAGCCTGGTAACCATAGCAGCAAAAGCCGCCCTGGGTTTTGTCTGCGATCCATAACCCCCTTTACGGAAATCTGGTCCGGAATCGGTCCCTGTAAAAGGTTTCTCAGGAAACTTACCATCAAATTGCTGCCACAAAGTATCGTTAGGAACAACTAATTCAGCATGAGGAATGATATAAGGACAGAAAAGAAAAAATGGTCCATCTTTATGTTTTTCAATGAATTCGAGCGCCTTCTGATGGTATACATCATGAGCATACTGCAATTTCCCTCCATTTTTATTCCCTTCAAGAAAAACCTTTTTATTATTGTGCCAGAGGTATTCGGGATAGTAATTATGTGCCAATGTCTGACAATTAAAACCGAAAAATTCATCAAATCCTTGTTTTTCAGGTACTCCATTGGTGCCGGGACCACCAAGTCCCCATTTTCCAAAGGCACCTGTTGCATAGTTTGCCTCCTTAAAAAGTTTAGCAACCGTAAATACATCGGCGGGTAATGGCTCCTGTCCTTCAGGTACCATACTTTTATTCCCACGGATATAGGTATGGCCGGTATTTAGTCCTGTCATCAGTGATGAGCGGGATGGGGCGCAAACGGTACAACCGGCGTAGTGATCCGTGAATCGGATACCAGAAGCCGCTAACTGATCAATATTTGGCGTACTGAATTTTGATTGTCCATAGCAACTCAAGTCACCATACCCAAGATCATCGGCCAAAATAAAGATAACATTGGGTTGATGAAATTGCCCTTTCATTACAGGATTTACTCCCCAAATATCGAGCGTACCCAATAAGCCGGTACTAATTCCAACAGAGATTAAACCTGATTTTAAATAGCTCATAATATGCTAGTATCCAATTCTAAAGAAATAATCGAAATTACTTCATCAACTCAACTGGTCCAAAAAATTCAGGCCGGTGAAAATCGGGAGCCGGAGTTGCAATTGCCGACCAGCTGATGTAATGAGGCACTAAGGTTTCATCGCCACATTTATAGAAATTTGCCAAGAACTCTCCTCCCTCCTTTAAGCCAATCAACCCGAGAGGTATTGCTACTGTAAGGGACCAGTCTGCTGCAATCCCAACAGCTGGCAGGCTTTCAGTATCCATGGAGGGGAATCTTAGAATCTGATTCAAACTTTCAATCTCAAGACTTTTTCTTGCATGGCGATCGGGACCAAGAGCGGATAAACAGACTCCGAGGCAATTGAACTCAAAATTATGATAGTTATCGCCATGTTTTAAGAAAAATTCAACACATGAATCCTGCCACACCGGCTCCTGGTCCTTACGACAAACTGCCCTGATGAATTCATTACAGACGACAAAATGAAGCCAAAGGTGCTGATCGGTATAACCCACATAAACAGTTGAATCAATCATATGCGGAAAATCGCTCCAATTAATTTGATCAATTCTGATCCTTACCCCTGAGTTTATCAATTGCTCCGAAAGGGCTGAATGATTCTCCGGAGAGATCACTTTTAAATAGGGAATCATTAATCCAGACATACCGTTTCTTTTTTTGCAAAATAGCAGAATTTACCCAAAAATCAGCCATTTTGACCGGAAAATTTACGCCATTTTTAGAAAAAGGAAGAATGTTGAATAATATAATCCAGTTATTCAATAATTTAGCAGATCACACCCATGGTTAACATTGAATTTACAAACCTGCCAACCTAAAAAACAAGACGATAACTCAGACCATATCCGTTTTGTCCAAAAAAGATGGGCATTAATGAAGATTTGTAACTGGTCACTCCCGATTTTTTTTGAATTATTTTCTGGCCGCGACTCAGCGCAATCTTTCCACAGGTATAGCCAATAGCAATGGCAATCGGATAGTCACCCATCCAATGGACGCCATTATTCATCATTGCATATCCCAGAATGCCCATGAGGGAATAACCTACCGGCTTAATGAATTTACTATCGGGATAATTTCCTGCCAAAATGGTGACTGTAGCCATAATTGTAGCCAAATGACCCGAAGGAAAAGCATCATAATTGGAGACATCTGCCTGATATACGGAAGGTTTTGTAAAAGGATGCCACTTCCCTCCGGGTGAAGTAGAATTGAAAGGACTTTGACGACCTGTGATACGTTTCAAGGCCTGAGTCGTAATGGCTAACGTGAAAAACATCTCAGCTAATTGTGATGAGGTCTGCCGTGCACGGTAATCATTGGTAAAAATACCGTAACCGTAAAAGCTTCCGGCTACCAGAATACTGGGCCATCCCTCACCAATAAAATAGAAAGCAGAATTCAGATTTTGAGGTACATCAAGAACAGGAACAGCAAAATTGCCAATGTTAAATGAGATCGCCCGTTTAAAAACCCGTTTGGCATCGAGATGAATAAACCTTCCAAATTGTTGTGCAGCATCCAAAAGCGGTTGATCAAATGCGACCAGAACAGCTGTCGTACCGACGAGTAATCCAAGTTTGGGAAGATTCCTTTTAGCAACAGTAATTTTACCAAAATTTACAAAATCTGAAGGTACATTCCTGATAAATTCAAAAGGACGCGGTTTATAAATTAACAATGATTCGGTTGAATATAGGTTGTAAACCTGAGCTTTGGTCAATCGTACAGTATCTCTAAATGGCTTATAGACCAAAGTATCCCTACCACTAAAATGGTTACTTGCCATCGCTTGAATCGAAAAACAAGGTAAACAAATTAAAACAATCAGCAATAGTGATTGCCGGTTTACAAATCTTATTCTCATTTACCTTCCCATTTATTTAATCGGTTTTTTTGAACATAGTTCGCAGATTGATAATACGTTACTGCATCATTCAGTACATCTTCATCTACTTTCTGACGATCAATAACTCCGGTAAACCGGTCTATTTGGTAGGAGGTGACTTTTTGTTGCGGGCTCAGAATTGTTAATCTGTTGTTCTTAATATAACCCAGTTTTTGATAGTTGGCGATAAATGCCCTCTGATCCTCAGGTTTCATTTTCAGAATATCCTTCCCAAAAAATTTACTTTCATAGTTCCAGTTTAATAATCCCAATAAAGTTGGGGCAACATCAATCTGACTCGAAAGGTGATCATTCCGCTGAGGTTGAATGATTGTCGGATTGTAGATGATCAGCGGAATCTGATATTCCATAAATGGCAATTCAGACTGGCCTGCACTACCGGCGCAATGATCAGCCATAATTACAATAAGGGTATTGCTAAACCACGGTTTTTTGCTTGCTTTACGGATCAATTCGCCAATTGCATAATCGCAATATTTAACGGCTCCTTCCCTGTTTTTTCCCGAAGGAATATCAATCAGACCTTCCGGATAGGTAAAAGGCCGGTGATTTGATGTCGTCATTGCCAGGTTTAAAAAAGGCTTTCCAGACGCATAGGATAGATCTGACTCTTTAAGAACCTTGTTAAATAAATCCTGATCACATACACCCCAGGCATTTGAAAAAGTAATCTCATTATCCTTCAGTTCCCCCTTGTCAACGATGCTATAACCATTATTTTCGAAAAAATAATTCATATTATCGAAATAACCATTCCCCCCATAAATGAACTTAAGATCATAACCTCTTGATTTAAAAAGCTGTCCCATCGAAAACATGTTTTCACTGTGAGGACGTTTGATGACACTCTGGCCGGGTTTAGGAGGTGCAGAAAGGGCGACAGCTTCAAGACCCCAGATGGTACGTGTACCAACAGCATAAAAATTGGTGAACAGCAGCGATTTATTTACCAGGGTATCCAGGAAAGGTGTAAGTTTCCCTTTCTTACTCCCAAGGTATTCCAAAAATTCACCGCTGAGACTCTCAACTGTAATAAACAGCACGTTGTATCTTTTCTCCTCCCCTCCACAGGTCACTAATTGGGTGATATCGGTCAAATTACTACTCTTAAATCCGCTGTTGTCTGATTTGATAAGATTTCGTAAATGTTTAAAATTCTGATCGTTGTTATGAGAAATATAAAAGGTTTCGTAATCCAGTTCATTGTTCAGAAAAGCGGCGAAAAGGGAATAGATTCCATTTTTTGAAAGTTCATTGTTATACCTGTTCTGCGTTTTTTCGGCCAGATCAAAGTTAATGGTCAGGTATGAAATCAGTGGTAAAACCAACAAAATAACCCCGGTAGTCATTCTCGATTTCCAGGTACTGATCGATTCCAAAGTGTTCTGAAGCAATTTCTTTTTAACAATCAACCACATAATACTCAAATCGATGAACAGAATTGCGCTGACCAAAAGTGGTATAGGATAGGACTGCCAGATATTATCAAGCACCTCTGTTGTATACACCAAATAATCAACAGCAATAAAATTGTAACGAACACCGAATTCCTCCCAGAAAAAATATTCAGATGAACCATTAAAAAGGAGGATAAATAAGGTGATGGCATAGATGATATGGGCAAACCAATAGTGAAACCGGGAATTATAAAACCGGTCGCTTACCAAAGTCAGAAAAATCACAAAAGGGATAATAAAATAGGAAAATGCCACAGTATCGAAGAACAGACCTACCAAATAAATCCTAAGCAGGCTTAAAAACCCCGTATTCACTTCGTTAACCGACATTCCCAAAAGAATAGTCCGGCTAAAAAAGGAAATCGTAACAAATAAGGTGTATAACAGGAGAAGTCCGCCAAATCGGTTCTTAAGTCCTTTAAATATCATAATCAAAGATTAAAAAATCAAATGCAAATATATAACCCTTTCACTATTCTGCAAGGTAATTTGCAATTCAAATATGATTAACTCAAATGCTACAACGTTTTCTGTCGGATAGTTAGAAGATGAATTTGATTGGCAATAAAAATTGATTTAATCCAGTTAATGATAATCAAGACTTATCAAACCGAAAAAATAAAGTTAAATACTTTTAAAGTTCAGGCTATAAATGTACTTTTGCAAACTTAAAATGAACTGATATTTCTATGAATCAATCGCTTGTAAAAGAAAAAATTCTATTTCTAATCAATCCGATCTCCGGAACCAAATATAAGGGGCACCTTCCTGAATTAATCAATAAACTGGTTGACTCAACTTTTTTTGATGTTGAAGTAATCATTACAAAGTACAAAGGGGAGGCGACAGAAATTGTCAGTCAGAAGCTGACGGAAAATTACGGATATTTCGTGGCGGTAGGTGGGGATGGTACAGTAAATGAGATTGCCAAAGCGCTGATCAACACAACAGCAGTCATGGCGATCCTCCCTGCCGGCTCCGGCAATGGACTAGCAAGGCACCTCCATATCCCAATGGAGCCACGCAAAGCTATTGAGATCATCAACAAACGTAAATATCAGGCTATTGATTACGGATTAATAAATAATACACCCTTCTTTTGTACCTGTGGTGTCGGGTTTGATGCACTAATTGGTGAAAAATTCGCACAATGTAAGGGAAGGGGGCTCTCAAATTACGTAAAAACAACAATTTCAGAGTATTTCAATTACCAACCAGAGACCTACAGAATTACCATCGATAACGAACAGCCCTTTAATCACAAAGCCTTTCTGATTACTTTTGCGAATGCTTCTCAATATGGGAATAATGCCTATATCGCTCCACAAGCCGATATTTACGATGGGAATCTGGATATTTGCCTTCTCTCACCTTTTCAACTTTATAAAGCTCCAGGAATAGGAATCCGACTTTTTTTCAGGAATATTGACAAAAGTCGGCTCATGAATATTAAGAGAGGTTCTAAAATCTTGCTAGAAAGAGACTCCGACGGGGTAGTCCATTTCGACGGAGAACCTTGCCATATGAGTAAAAAGATAGAAATATCACTGATTAACAAAGGATTAAATGTAATTGTTCCGTAACCGGATTACTAAAATCAATACAAAATAATCCATGACGACAATTTGTCAGACTCTAAAGTTGCAAAAAAAAACGTCCCGGAAACAAATCCAGGACGTCGAGCATCATTTAAACTAACTATTTACCAATCATCCAATCTTTAAAATTCTGAATCAGAAATATAATTTTCTGCTTTAAAAATAAACGGTACTTTCTCCATCGAAATTTTAGGATTCAGATGAACACTTTTAATATCCTTGCCCTTACTTTCTGATTCTTTCCTATCGTTGGGTAAAGTATCATCTGCACTCCAGTAAGCACTCTCTGCCATCCATTGCTCAATAACAATTGAAATTTCGTTTTTAACGGTTTCACTGCTGTTGCTGGTAATATAAGATTCAGAACTTCTGATCAATCCGGTTTCGGTTTTTGGATCTGCCCTTTTATCTTCTGAGAAAATATTT
Organism: Prolixibacteraceae bacterium; assembly: GCA_963677935.2. Taxonomy (GTDB): domain Bacteria; phylum Bacteroidota; class Bacteroidia; order Bacteroidales; family Prolixibacteraceae; genus JAAFHB01. Next base: position 1,180,569 of record CAXXEH010000003.1, read on the forward strand.
GAATCTACTGAGGAATAGTTGTTTGCATTTACTCCTGTAGCACTAAGCATTGCACATAGAACAGTTGCGGATAAAATACTTTTAACTGTAGAATTGCTGACAGAATTAATTTGTTTTTTCATTTTTGTACTCTTTAATTTAATTATTAAAATTCAGTCTAAATAGTACATAAAGCGTGCCACAATAGATATTAACTTATAATTTAGATGATTAGTAACATTTACTTGACATATACTTAACAATTATTCAAATCGAAGGGAGTCACTTGGATCAGAGTTAATCGTATGCCATAACTGACGGTAAATGGTAAATACGGCAACCAGGAAGACCGCTACAAAAACGAAAAGGTAGTTGGTAAAACTCAGCGATACATGGTAGGCAAACCGATCAAGCCAGTAATAGGAGAGCAGGAACGAAACAGGGAGTGCGATAACACCTGAGACCGTAATCAACTTGAAAATTTCTTTCGATAACAACAATACCAGCTCTTTGGTCCCCGCTCCCAAAACTTTACGGATGCCAATCTCCTTTGTTCTGAAAATGGTGGTTAGTGCCAATAGTGAATAAAGCCCCATACTGGCAATAAAAATGGCAAAGAAGGAAAATACAACCGCCACCTCTCCTGTTGATTGCTCTTCTTTATAAAATTCACCAAGGCTTTCATTCATAGAGAATTGGGAAAATGGAATATTTGGAACAACTTTTCCAAGGTAAATCTTTACTCTGTTGACATCCTCATCTTTAACCGCTCTTTTAAACCGGATAGTTGCAAATTTGATTTGCGCCGGTTCCTCAGGAAATATAATAAGTGGCTGAATCTTCGTATGGAGTGACTCAAAATTAAAATTTTCAACTACTCCACTAATAACCAAACAATTAGTCGATTCGTCAGGATTTACCCTGTAGATGGTCGAACCAATTGGATGGTCCAAACTGAGGTATTTTACCGCTTCCTGATTTATAATTACATCAACAGTATCTTTGGAGCTATATTGTTTTCTGAATAAACTTCCTTGCGAAAGTTTCATTCCATAGGTCTGGAAAAACATTGAATCAGTCTGCATAATGTACATCATCAGATTACTGGTCCGGTTATTGCCGTTTTGAACACTTTGCATACCAAGAACTTTTCCGGGAACTGAATTTGAAAATGCAACACTTTCGATATCTTTCAATTCCATCAAAGTCTTCCTAAATTCGTTACTGTTACCCTTTAATCCGATGACGTTTTGAATTACCAAAAGTCGCTCCTTCTGAAATCCAACTCCCATTTGCTGAACAAATCTTAACTGGCGATATATGGTTGATGTTGAATATATTATTACAATAGAGAATACGAACTGTATGATGACCAATAATCCTCTTAACCCTTTTCCCCCTATGCTGAACTGTTTTTGCTGACTTAAAATTGTTGCAGGGCTGAACCTTAAAATATAGAACGCTGGATAGATTCCGGCTATTATACCAATAAACAAGGTGACGCAAAAAATCACAGGCGAAAGCTTAAACATCAGCAACTGTATGTTAAAACCAGGGCTTAGCTGCGTCAAAATGGTGTTTGGATAGACCAACTCTACAATAACTAGTGCAAAAAAGAGGGAAATAAAACTGATCGTAACCGATTCAGCAAGTAGTTGTCTTGACAATTCTCTGCGTTGTGAACCCAATATTTTTCGGATGCCAATCTCGCGTACCCGTCCTGCCAACCGGGCAGTTGAAAGATTGGCATAATTGATACAGGCAATTAAAATAATCAGAATTGAAATACCGGCAATAATCAGCAGTGTCTGAATATTAACGTTTTGTGAGTTTTCATATTTTAGGTGAGAGAAGAGATGAATATCTGTGACTTTTTGCAACCGTAAGACAAAATACTCATCTTTTTCTTTCATCTCCTTTATTGATAGCCCCATTGTTTTCTCAAGATCCTCACCTGCTTCATTTAAAAAACCTTTCAATAGCTTCTCTTCGATTGCGGACAAACCCAGATATGCCGATAGAGCCGGTTCACTCATATTTGTCCCATCCTTAAACCGGTAATAAGTATAAAGGTAAAGTGATGTCCAGCCAAGATCAGGTAATACCAGGGACGATAGGGATACCAAAGATTTAAAATGGATATGAGAATTGGCCGGACAATCTTCAACAACCCCCGTCACAGTCCATTTTTTACTGTTTTCGACGGTTAATATTTTTCCTAGTGCCCCATTGGGGAATAACTGATTGGCAACAGAACGGGATAAAACAATCGATCTCGATTTGTTTAGGCAACTCTTTGGATCACCTTCCAACAATTTAAAACCAAAAGTATCAAAGAATGTTGAATCAACATATAACAACGACCGGCGATCGAGAGAGGTGGCGAAGGGCGCCACCACCGCAATATCGCGGTCATTCCTGAAGATCCGGCATGATTGCTCAATTTCAGAAACATATGGCTTTAGACCGAAGGCAAACATCGGGGAAGTCACTGCCACTTTGGATTCCAAACCACCCAGTTTGGAATCGAGGTAAACCCTGTAGAGACGATCTGAAGCAGGATGAAATGAATCATATTTGGATTGTTCCCAAATGTAAACCATCACCATAATAGCACAAGCCATTCCCACTGCAAGACCGAATACATTGATGAAAAAGTACTCTTTGTTTCGCAGCAGATTCCGGATGGCAATGATGAGATAATTTTTCATAATCAACCTACAAATGTGTGACTGCCCGTGAATAACTCTCCGTAACAACATGTCCATCAAATAGATGAATTATCCGATGCGATCTTTGAGCCTGCATCATCGAATGTGTTACCATGATAATCGTAGTTCCGGTTTCATTGAGTTTTATCAATTGCTGAATAATATCTTCGCCATGCGTTGAATCAAGGTTCCCTGTAGGTTCGTCGGCAAGAATAACACGGGGTTGAGATATTACCGCACGTGCAACTGCAACAATCTGCTGCTGCCCCCCTGATAGTTCACTTGGAAAAAAATTTAAACGATGTTTCAGATTAAATCTTTCAAGAATCTGATCAACCCGATCACTCCGTTTTGACTGAGCTATTTTCTGATAAACAAGGGGCAATTCGATATTTTCCCAAACCGTAAGATCATCAATCAAATTAAAACTCTGAAAAATAAAAGCAAAATTATTTTTCCTTAATTCTGTCCGATTTCTTTCCGGAATGTCTGAAACCAATTCCCGATCCAGTAAATACTTTCCTGAACTTGGAGCATCAATCAGACCTAAAATATTTAACAACGAGGTTTTTCCACATCCGGAGGGTCCCATAATACTAACAAATTCACCTTCCGAAACAGATAAATTAATATTGCTCAACGCTTTAGTCTCAATATTCTTATTTCTGAATACTTTACCTATATCAATCAATTCAATCATTTCCTGGAATTAAAGCAATTAAAAAAAATTGTTAGCAATCAAATCCCACCAAGTGAGAAATTGCCTGGCTAATATAGAACAATAACCCTATATCAAAATCAGGTTCAGTTCATAAATCATACCATTCATTTAATTAACTAATTTTAAATTAATTAGAAAAAAACTCAAAAAAATAATCGTCCGTATTCGTACAATATGTGACCGATTTCGTACATTTACATATCCTAATCTTTTAGAAATTTTAAAACATCAGATATGAAAAACAGTAATTATTGTACTGAATTACTGACAAATACAGAATATGTCGATCACTGGAACCCCTGTTCCTCTTTCTGGCCTGGTGTTTGTAATTCAGAAAATCATAAAAACTAATCACTATGGATAAAATCGGAAAAATTCTGGCAGTCGATGATAATGAGGATATTCTATTCTCCCTTAGGTTACTTCTAAAACCTCACGTTGAAAAAATTGTAACCTCCAATGTGGCGACATCAATTCCGGATTTACTTAAAAGTGAAGATTTTGATGTGATTCTGCTTGACATGAATTTTACAAAGGATGCCATCAGCGGTCAGGAAGGGTTCTTTTGGCTCAAAAAAATTCTTGAAATCGATCCAGAAGCCGTGGTCCTTTTTATCACAGCATATGGCGATGTTGAAAAGAGTGTCAGGGCAATCAAAGAAGGGGCCTCAGATTTTATCCTCAAACCCTGGCAGAATGAAAAATTGTTGGCAACATTAAATTCCGCATTACAATTACGCAGGTCGAAAAAAGAGATTGAACAGCTTAAAAGTCGTGCCAAAGCCATCAATAATATGATGAACAGGACCTTTAAGGATTTTATAGGAAATTCGGCTGAAATGCAAAAAGTATATAACTCGATTTCGAAGGTTGCAGCTACCGATGCAAGCGTTTTAATCCTTGGAGAAAACGGAACCGGAAAAGAATTGGTTGCCAGAGCATTACACAACAATTCCAATCGTGTTGATGAAGCTTTTATCAGCGTTGATCTGACGTCAATTAGCGAGACACTTTTTGAAAGCGAACTCTTTGGACATACAAAAGGTTCGTTTACTGATGCCAAAGTCGACAGACCCGGTCGTTTTGAGATTGCCGCAGGTGGGACCCTTTTTCTGGATGAGATTGGCAATCTTCCAATGCCACTTCAGGCAAAAATTCTCACGGTTCTCGAACGACGCGAAGTAACCAGGGTTGGCTCGAATAAGCCCATCCCGATCGATATCCGTTTGGTTTGTGCCACAAATATGCCACTCCACCAAATGATTGAGGAGGGAAAATTCAGACAAGATCTGTTATACCGGATAAATACCGTTGAGATTGATCTCCCTCCTTTACGTGAGCGTTATGGCGATATTCCATTGCTGGCAATTCATTTTTTTCAGATCTACTCAAAGAAATACAAAAAGCCACTGCGTGGATTTACAAGGGATGCAATGAAAAGGTTGGAAGAAGCAGTTTGGCCCGGAAATGTCAGAGAGTTGCAACATGTGATTGAAAGAGCTGTGATTATGACCGAATCGGAATGGATTAATCCAAATGACCTGCAGATGAGAATCATTAACAAAACATCTGATGAGCTGGAATTGGATAATTATGATCTCGACAAAGTGGAGAAAACGATTATCGTAAAAGTAATGAAGATGCACCAGGGAAATATTTCGAAGGCAGCCAGCGAGCTTGGACTGACCCGAACCTCCCTTTACCGGAGAATGGAAAAATATGGGCTCTAAAAATTTCAGGATTTCTTTAATTATCAGGGTACTGGCAATTGTGACCAATGCTTTTGTGATTATGTGGCTGCTTTTTACAACACGCTACTATTTCACCACACTTCTCGCTGTAGGTGTAGCAATTTATCAGGTGATCACTCTTATACAATTTGTTGAAACAACAAATACCCTGCTGACGAACTTTTTGGAATCGTTAAGATATTCTGATTTTTCAAGGACTTTCGAAATAAAAGGACTGGGTTATTCATTCGACCGCTTAACCGAATCATTTAGCGTGGTAATCAACGACTTCAGAAGAGTCAGGGAAGAGCGCGAACAAAACTATTTTTATCTCGAAACAGTTGTTGAACATATTGGCTTTGGATTAATCAGTTATCGCGAGGATGGAGTTGTAGAACTGATCAATAACTCAACAAAAAAACTATTTAAAATTACCAGCCTTAAGAATTTAAAAGAATTGGAAAGTTTTTCACCCGACCTTGTCGCAAAGCTGATGACCATTTCGAACGGTGAAAGTATCATGGTGAAAATTCAAAAGCAGGATACAATCCTTCAACTGGCCATATTCGCTACGGAGTTCAAAGTTGCTGACCGGCTGATCAGGATGGCAACAATTAAAGATATCCAGAATGAGCTGGAAGAGAACGAGATGGAGAGCTGGCAAAAACTGATCAGGGTTCTTACGCATGAAATTATGAATTCCATTACCCCAATTGCTTCTATCACCCAGACACTTAATTATATGATTAAGGATGTGAGATCTACCTATGCCAATGCATTTCAGGATGAAGGGGAAACAGAGGCTATCGATGAGATTGAACTGGCAATTGAAACCATACACAAAAGAAGCATCGGATTACTCCATTTTGTTGAATCGTATCGCGATCTTACACGCATCCCAACACCCAAATTTACCATCTTTACGATTAGAGAGCTTTTTGACAACCTGAAAGGATTGATGAAAGAGGAAATGCATAGACTTAACATTCAATGTCATGCAACTATTTCTCCTGAAAATCTTGAGCTATCGGCTGATGAACAGTTAATTGAACAGGTACTGATCAATCTTCTCAAAAATGCCATACAGGCGCTTGAAAAAACCGAAGATCCACATGTTGAGTTAAAAGCTTTTAACGATGCAAACGGCAAAATAATCATACAGATGATCGATAATGGACAGGGGATACTTCCTGAAGTTCTTGATAAAATATTTGTTCCATTTTTCACAACCAAACCTAAGGGTTCAGGCATCGGTCTCAGTTTATCGCGGCAGATACTCCGGCTTCACGGAGGAACATTAACCGCACATTCAGATCCGGATGTGGAAACAGTGTTTACTCTTAAATTCTGATAATTAATTTATTATATTGAAAAAAATAAAAATATTTATTTACTCCGTTATTACTGTTTCCCTTCTTTGTGTAATTTTTATCGTTTGCGTAAATGTTACTATTTCAAATGAGGGGAGCAAATATTGTTATAATTCGATCGATTCCATACCGCACAACCACTGTGCACTGGTTTTGGGTACAAGCAAATACCTCGCAAACGGAAGTAGAAACAGCTATTATACTAACCGCATAAAAGCTGCCGTTGAGCTCTATTTTTGCAATAAGGTTGATTATATTATTGTTAGTGGCGACAATCGTAACAGAAACTACAATGAGCCTATTACGATGTACAACGATCTGGTTACTGCCGGAATTCCGGGGCGAAAAATAATACTTGATTATGCTGGTTTTAGAACCCTTGATTCGGTGGTGAGGGGAAAAGAGGTCTTTGGGCAGGAGCGATTTACAATCGTGTCACAATCATTTCATAACCACAGAGCCATCTATATCGCCCGAAAAAAGGGGGTCGAAGCCATCGCCTTTAATGCAGAAGATGCTACCGGAGTTGTTGAACTCAGGGTTCAGATTCGCGAAGTGGCAGCAAGAATCCTGGTGATTTTCGATATGATAACTGAAAAGCAACCCCACTTCCTGGGGGAGAAAGTAGAAATACCCGATTAAAACAGTTCTTTTGAATTAACCAGGGAGACTTAATCATATTTATAGATCATCATTTGAACTATTATTCTAATTTTGTATAGTTTTCATAATCAATTAAAACATGTTACTCCAGTTTGCATTGGTATTGGCAATGCTTTTACAGGTATTTGCAGCAGGAATCTCCATTAAACTTACCCGGGTTACCAAATATAATGTCTCCTGGATGCTGATTAGTGCCGGATTCATTATTATGGCAGTACGTTGTCTTGTTGAATTTCTTCCAACGATCTCAGATTTTGCTCAACAAACATTCCGTGAACTCTTTGTATGGCTTGGAGTAGCTGTTTCTTTCTTTTTTGCTGTCGGAGTCTTTCTGATTCAAAAAATTTTCAAATACATGAAAAAGGTGGAACAGGAGAAACGGGATATGGAGAAAAACCTTTTAAATGCCATCATCCAGGCAGAAGAAACCGAACGAAAGCGCTTTGCCAAAGATGTTCATGATGGACTGGGTCCTATCCTCTCAACAGTAAAGATGTCGCTCTCCTCCCTTTCAAGAATGGATAAAGACGATCAGACGAAAAAAATCCTTCGTAACACCGATTTGGTGATTGAAGAGGCAATTAAAAGTATACAGGAAATTTCGAACAATCTGAGTCCTCATATTCTGAATAACTTCGGATTAAACAAGGCGATGCGAAACTTTATCAATAAAATAAACTATTCTGATTCGATCAAAATAAAATTTAATTCAAACCTGGAAGACGATCGTTTTGAAAGTAATACTGAAGTCGTTTTATACAGGGTACTCTGCGAACTCATCAGCAATACCATTAAACATGCTGAAGCCACTATAATCTCCATATCGCTTGAAAAAATCACAGGGAAAATTACATGCCTTTATACAGACAATGGTAAAGGATTCGATACCAATCTTCTATATTCTAATCATTTCTCCGGAATGGGGTATTCGAATATGGTAACACGCATCAACTCGTTAAATGGCAGCTTTGATCTTGTCTCCGAAAAAGAGAAGGGGACTAAAGCCGCAATCACCGTACCTGTTTATTAAACCAGTAATTTATGGAAATTTTATTAGTCGATGACCATACCTTGTTCCGAAACGGACTAAAGATGTTGCTGGGTACGCTTCCCGGATATGAAGTTACCGGTGAAGCTTCAAATGGGATGGAGTTTTTGGAATTAATTGCCAGACAAGATTATGACATTGTTTTTCTGGACATTGAAATGCCTGAAATCAATGGTATTGAAGCTGCCAAAAAGGCCATTGCTTTAAAACCAGAACTTAGAATCATCACCTTATCCATGTATGGAGATGAAGAATATTACGATAAGATGGTTGAGGCAGGAGCAAAAGGATTTTTATTGAAAAACACCAACCTTCAGGAGGTAAAAACTGCAATAGACACGGTGATGGCAGGTGGTAACTATTTTTCACAGGAATTAATGCAAAACCTGTTACGAAATTACAAATTGATCAGGGAATCCAAAGAGGCGGAGGTCGATTTATCCGAACGCGAAATTGAGATTCTGCTGTTGATCTGTTCCGGACTCTCAAATCAGGAAATTGGCGATCAGCTTTTTATCAGTAAACGAACTGTAGAAAAGCACCGCGCCAATATTCTGTGTAAAACCAGCTGTAAAAACACTGCCGGCCTTGTTATGTATGCAATTAAAAATCAAATTCTTACAACCTAACACCTTCTCAAAGTCCCTCCTTCTCAAAGTCTCTCCCTCCCAAAGTCTCCCCCTCTCTAAGCCTCTCCCTCTCAAAGTCTCTCTCTCGCTCCCTCTCAAAATCTCTCGCTAAGTATTTATACCCATGAATAAATACCATTTATTACGGTTTCATTCCAATATATGATTGAGTAATTTTGCTTGTGACTAATTATTGAATATTGGATACAAATACTCGAAAATGGGTAGATTATACGATCGACTAAACCAGGACATCCGATTTATTGAAGGATTGAATGGTTGCATGAATTGTGGCGTTTGCACAGCCATTTGCCCTGCCGCAGAGTTTTATCACTACGATCCCCGAATTATCTGCGATACTGTTCAAAGCAAAGACGAAAAACTGATTGAGGCACTGCTTCGAAGCGAAACAATCTGGTATTGTGGCGAATGTATGTCTTGCAAAACACGTTGTCCCCGGAATAACACCCCCGGTTTTGTAATAATGGCCTTACGGAAACTCTCGCAGGAGTTAGGCTATTTTACCGATTCAGAAAAAGGGAGGCAACAGTTCGCGATTAAAAGAGCAATTGGTGAAAATATCCTCCGAACCGGATATTGTGTCCATCCCGATATTGTTTCACCGCAGATGCATCCGGAACAAGGCCCAGTATGGGATTGGATATCAAGAAATACTCCGGAAATCATGGAAAAAATGGGCTCTAATTTTAAGCAGGAAGGCGCCGGAGGTCTGCGGGCCATCTCACCCGAAGTACTTGATGAACTCAAAAAGATTTTTGAAGTGACCGGCTGTAAAACCATGTTCGAGACCATCGAGAGACACTCGAAACATAAAGCAGATGAGCTGGGACTTGAAATATCCGAAAAAGGAATTGGAAATGAATACTTTATGACTGTTTATACAGAAAATAACGGAACACACAATGTCTTAAAATAAATTCAAAAACAGTGGTAATCGAAGGTAAAAAAAGAGTTTGGGAGGATTATCAGAAAGAGATTGCTGACGATCACTACTTCTATGTCAGAAGTTGTATCAGGCAGACATTCTTTCCCGGATCAGAAACGACATTTCTGAGAATCATTCGAAATGATCTTGGAAAGGATGTATTCGAGGATGCACGCCACACCACCTGCACTGGAATTGGATATCATACCGATATCGTTCCACTTGAGACAACAATGACCGTCATTGCCCGTCACTTTGCATTGATGACAGAGGCCGGATATACCAATATTATCCCTTCGTGTGTCACCTCGTTCGGATTGTATACTGAAGTCCTTGAAACGTGGAAGCATTTTCCGGAAACGGAAGCAAAAATCAGGGAATACCTGTGGAAAGCGACAAAAAGGGAATTTAAAATACCCGAAAACCTCGTTCATACGTCTGATATTATCTACAAATTCCGAAATCAGATCAAGGAGAAATCAAAGGTTTCGCTGGTCAATAAAAAGACGGGGATGCCACTTAAAGTGGTGGAACACATTGGTTGTCACTATGCAAAGATGTTTCCTGAGAGCGGAATAGGAGGAGCGGAATTTCCATCTGTTCTCACTGGGATGATCGAATCGTGGGGAGGATCTGTGATCGACTACCCTGAACGGCGACATTGCTGTGGATTTGGATTCAGACAGTATCTTGTTATGGCAAATCGCGGTTATTCGGTCTCCAACTCAAAGAAAAAATTTGAGTCGATGCAGCCTTATCAGCCCGATTTTATTGTTGCCAACTGTCCTGGGTGCTCCATGTTTCTTGACAGATGGCAATATACAATAGCCGAGCTCGAAGGGGTGACCTATGACAGCAGGGGGATGGGAATTCCTGTATTAACTTACGAAGAGATGGCTGGTCTTGTGATGGGATATGCACCGTGGGACCTTGGTTTGCAAATGCACCAGGTTTCTGTTGAACCTTTGCTCGATAAACTGGGTATCGAATACAACAAAGAACAAAAATACCTGGGGGCTAACGGACAAAAGATCGGAGAACCTCAAAAACCACAATTTTTAATCGTTTGATGCCAATAAATTATTACACTTAATGATGACCAATCATCAACATATCATTATAATCGGCGGTGGGCCGGCAGGACTTGAGGCTGCCTCATCTCTTGGAGCTGCCGGCTTTCATGTTACAATACTCGAGAAACAGGATCAAACGGGAGGGAAACTGCATAACTGGAATAATCTATTCCCTGAATTCCGCCCTTCAAATGAGGTACTGAGCTACCTGTTTAACGGATCAAAAACAAATCCTCCACAAGTGTTACTAAATGCTGAGGTGAAAAGCTTAACTCACGAAAACGAACAACACAAAGTAATATTAACTGATGGACAATCGCTTTATTGTGATGTAGTTTTATTTGCTACCGGTTTTCAGGTTTTTAATGCTGAAAAAAAAGAAGAATATGGCTATGGCATTTACGACAATGTCATCACATCACTTGACCTGGAAGAAAGACTAAAATCGGGAAATAGCGTAACAACAGTTGCAGGTGTTACTCCACGAAGGATTGCATTTATCCATTGCGTTGGTTCGCGTGACAAAAAAGCCGGAAATATCCATTGTTCCCGCGTTTGCTGCATCACAGGTGTTAAACAGGCCATTGAGATGAAACGGATGCTGCCTAAAGCGGAGATCTTCAATTTCTACATGGATATGAGGATGTTTGGTCAGAATTTCGAAGAGCTTTATATTGAGGCACAGCAAGATCTGGGAATAACATTTATTCGTGGACGCGTTTCTGAAATAGGGGAAAACATTGACGGATCACTGCTTCTTAAAGCCGAAGATACCCTTTCGGGACGTCCCATGAAGATGAATTTTGATCTTGTTGTCCTCTTAGTGGGTATGGTTCCTGCCCAGCACACAAAAGCCATCGGGGAATCGGCAGGGCTCTCCTTCTCTTCGGGTGATTTTCTGGCTAGTTCCGATGTCCATACTTGCCAGAATGAAACCAATACTCCCGGAATTTTTATTACCGGGACCTGCAGGGAGCCCCTATCAATAGCTGAGACCCTTACAGATGCACGGGCGGCTTCCGTGAGTATCATCACTTATCTTAGAAAGAGAAATAAAAGCTTAATTACTGAATTATAAATACTTAACTGTGAAAGACTGGGGATTCTCCATATTAAAAGGGCGGCAGATTGATTTCGAAAAGAATGATTTTTCGATTTCCAGGTTTGTTGCCCAAAATGAACCCTCTTTTAAATGGTGCAATGGTTGCGGAAGTTGCACCGCCACCTGCTCTGCTGCACAGTTGACCAATTTTAATCCTAGAAAAATAAACCTCCTGATCCAGCGGGGCGAAACAAAGGACCTTGCTGAAGAAATTGCCAAATGTATGCTCTGCGGAAAATGCCAGCTGGTATGCCCGCGAGGTATCAACACACGAAATGTGATTCATAACATCAAACGAGCCTTAAACACTTGCCATGCACTTTAACCTGTTTGTAATACCATTCACGGCAGGAATGATCGTCCTGTCGCTTCTGCTGGCTTACAATTATATGTTGTGGCTGAGTAATCGCGAAACGGGAGACCTGAAACTGATATTGAAAAATCTTGTTTCGGTAAAAACACTTTATGCCCTCCACGAAGTATTTATGGAGAGTCTGATCCACCGTAAAGTATTTAAACGCAATATTTTACTTGGCTATATGCACATGAGCCTTGCGTTTGGATGGTTTCTGCTGATCGTATTTGGTAAGTTTGAAACGCTCTTTTACACAGGCAAACATGCCAACGAATTTTATTATCCGGTTTTTTTCAGATTCTTCGAGCAAAACCCTCATAAATCTGAGATGTTACTGTTTTTTAATGCCATAATGGACTTTTTGTTACTCCTCATCTTGTCAGGAATTGTGGTGGCCATATTACGCCGTTTTCGTCCGGGTATTGCAGGGATGAAAAAAATTACGAAGCACTCTTTTGGCGACAGGTTGGCGCTAACCGCTTTATGGCTGATCTTTCCTATGCGCCTTTTAGCCGAAAGCGCAACAGCCGGTTTTGCTGGAAACGGTAGTTTTTTAACCCAGCCTTTGGGCAATTTAATGGGATTACTCCTCCCTCTTCAACAGATATCGATCGTTTTTTGGTGGATGTACTCCTTTTCTTTAGGTGCGTTTATGATTTCCATCCCCTTCTCCCGTTACATGCATATCCCCACCGAGATACTCCTTATATTTTTAAGAAACTGGGGATTAAAGACAGGTGATAACTTTACGGGATTTTCTGAAATAGAGATACAGTCATGTTCACGCTGTGGCATTTGTATCGATACCTGCCAGATGAATTTCCAGGGGAAAAACAGTACTACCCAAATGGTTTATTTTCTGCGGGATTACCGTTACAATCAACTTCATCCAAATCTAACCGATAACTGTCTTATGTGTGGTAGGTGTACCTCGACTTGTCCGGTAGGGATCGACCTCACACAACAACGGATATTGCAACGAAAGAAAAGTGTGACCGGCAACACCGAAGGATTCAGCTATTTACCTGCTAATAAACATACCGAAAAAGCCGAGGTGATCTATTTTGCCGGGTGTATGAGCCATCTGTCTCCAACGATTAGTAGATCGATGGAGAAAATATTCAGGGCAGCTAAGGTGAATTACCTTTATATGGACAGAGATGGAAGTGTTTGCTGCGGACGACCTCTAAAATTATCGGGTCAGTTCGAAGCGGCCAAACAACTGGTTGAGAGTAACCGGCAACAAATTATACATTCAGGTGCAAAAACGCTGATCACCTCCTGCCCTATCTGTTACAAGAGTTTCAAAGAAGATTATCAATTAAATATCAGGGTATTACATCACAGCGAGTATTTGCCGGAACTCATTATGCAGAAGAAAATAGCGGTACACCCTTCCGGGAAAAAGGTCATCTTTCACGATCCATGTGAATTAGGACGTGGATCAGGTATTTATAATCAACCGCGGCTTCTGTTGAACCATTTCACCGATTTGATTTCGATGGAACAGGAAAAAGAGAATTCCCTGTGTTGCGGTGGAAGTCTGGGAAATCTTTCAATGAATCCAGATGAGCGGTGTATGATCCAAAAAGCGACTTCTGACTATCTGAATAGCGCTGACCCTGAATTTATTGCTACATCGTGTCCTATGTGCAAAAAGAGTATTGCCCAATTCTCTGACACTCCTGTGAAAGATATTGCCGAACTGGTTGCCGCAAACCTCGAAACAGTTGCAGAAAATCAAAAATCAACAAAACATCAGAAAGTACAGGAATTGATGGAAATTGGTTGAATATTTACTCCCTATTTCGATTGATTTATGGTATTTTAGAAATTAGTAAGGTACCCTTTAATTTTCAAACTTCGTGTTTTTGACCTCTCCAAATCAAAGGACGATCAAAACTGTAAAAACTCATACAATATTTTCATCATTGTCCGGGGAGATGGCAATCAGTATTGAAAGATTCTTCGCTACACTTTGTTTCGCTCAGAATGACACCATTTTATTGGCTTATTTTTAAAAGGAGATTCCTCACTGTGTTACTAATGACAGCATTCTAATGGAGATTTAAAAATGGAGATTCCTCACTGCGTTCGGAATGACATACTTCCCCCTGATGTTGGTGTGGGAGGCGGGGCGGCCACGCCGCCCCGCCTCCCACACCATAAACACATTTCATTGTCATTCCGAATGCAGTGCAACGGAATGAGGAATCTCACTTTCATTCTTCATTTTCTTAGCTGTCATAAAATTTGGTGTGCTTGTTAGTATTGGGTCTCAGAATGACAATTATTCAGGTAATAAGGGTAAGTGGGGGTTGGAAGTGGCTTTGCCACTTCCAACCCCCACTTACCCTCTCCAATCCGATAACTTGTTGTAATTCTGAGCATAGCGCAGAATCTTTAATTTTTCCCCGGACAGTAGTGAATACTTTTAAATAATTATGTTTTTTGTAATTCATTTGTCCCTATATTTGAATAATAATCAGGATATAAATAGGATTCAGAATCACAATTAAAACGAATACTATAACAGCTTATAACTAATTTATTTACAACAATATACAACATTGCCTCAATCCTATATCTCAATTATTCAAAACATATTATCGCAAATTAAAATTAAAGATTAACAAAATAAATTTTTTTATGAAAAACCTGATCTTATTAATTCTCCTCACATTTGTGTTTTCGATCCGGCTCCTTGCCCAGGAGGCCCCTAAAATCAAATTTGAAAAGGTATCGAAAGAGGAGTTGGCCATGACCACTTATGCCAACGACTCGACTGCCGAGGCTGTAATCCTATATGATGATGGCACTTCATATGTAAAATACGAAGTTGATAAAGGATTTGTTCTTAATTACGAAAGATTTGTCAGAATAAAAATACTTAAACAATCAGGGGTTAACTGGGGAAATTTCACCATTGCGCTCTATTCCAATGGAGCTAATCACGAAAATATGTCACCTCCTAATGGAACCACCTTCAATCTTGAAAATGGGAAAATCGTCAAATCGGAATTAAAGAAAGATGCCATATTCAGGGAGCAGGAAAACAAATACTGGGAAACTGTACGTCTGTCAATGCCAGCCGTAAAAGTTGGTTCAGTAATTGATTTAAAGTACAGTATCAATACCAACCTCACATGGAATCTTAGGACCTGGAAATTTCAATATACCATACCGGTCAAATGGAGCCAGTACCGGGTAGTTTATCCCGAATATTACACTTACAACCAATCGGTATTTGGGTATCATAAATTGCTGTATAACAAAGAAAGTCAGGATATTGAACTTATTAATTACACTACAAAAGATAGTAATTCCGGCGGAGTAAGGGGTGGTCCCACCCACACGGTCAACCAAACAATTTCTTATTCCACACAAATATTCGATTATGCAGCTGCAAACGTCCCATCGATGAAGGAAGAACCCTTTTTAACTTCACTGAATAACTATACCACGCAGGTAAAATTCGAATTAGCTTCTGTAAACTTAATTAAAATGGGTGGCAAATTACAGAACTACACCACATCGTGGATCGATATTGCCAGACAATTGACCGACGAAGAGAATTTCGGACAACAACTTACCGGTAATAACTTCGTTGAAGATGATGTAAAACAACTGACCAAAGGAACAACGACCAACATGGATAAACTGATCCAGATCTTTAACCATGTGCAGCGCACCATGAAATGGGACAAATTTAAATCTGCGTATACCTCTAAAAATCTAAAGAAAGCTTATACCGATAAAACAGGAAACTCTGCCGACATCAACCTTTTACTTAATGTAATGCTCAACAGTGCGGGAATAAGCGCAAATCCGGTAATACTGAGTACGCGTCAAAATGGAATCCTTTCTGTTACACACCCCTCCATCAGCGATTGTAACTATGTGATTGTACAAGCCATCGTCGATGGAAAACCCATTTTACTTGATGCTACTGAGCCGAATCTTCAGCCAGGTTATCTCCCCCTCCGTTGTCTCAATGGCGAAGGTCATCTGATTACCAAAGAGGGATCGAAACCTGTCCCGCTCACCAACCTCAAATCTATAGAAAATACCAGGGTTGAACTCGCAATAAAAGATGGGAAAATGACCGGCACAATTAAAACCGTTTCAAATGGATTAAGTGCGTTTAATTTTCGTGAATCTGTTAAAGCAGTGGGTGGAAAACAGGAGTATTTCAACAAAGTAAAAAACAGTTCCACCGAGCTTGACTTTCTTGAATACCATTATAACAACCTTGACAGTCTCACTCAACCTGTTAATATTGAGTATAAAATAGCCTTTAAAGAGGGGTCCGACGGAAATACAGGGATCATCTATTTGGATCCGATCCTGATTAATCGCCAAAAGAACAATCCATTTACAGCGCCAACGCGTGAATATCCGGTTGACTTTGGGGTTTCCTATTCCGAAACGTACACGATGCAACTAACCATCCCCGAAGGATATGGTGTCGAAGAACTACCTAAACCCAAATCACTGATTATGGAAGGGAAAGGGGGACAATTCAATTATCAGGTTCTTCAGGTTGGCAATAAAATTGTGTTAAACCTCAGCATTTCAATTGTTAAATCCCTTTTTATCCCTTCGGAATATCAGATACTCAAAAGCTTTTATGATTTGATCATTAGCAAAGAGGGAGAACAGATCGTTCTTAAAAAAATCAAGGTTTAGCATGCCTATTAAATCATTAGTTACTATCATTTTATTGGTAATAACATGCTCTCTGCTATCGGGAAAGGAAAAATCACGTTCACAATATTCGTCTGCGGGCATTGATTCTTCATTGAAAAAAGAGGCCTGGGCAGTTTGCCGCATATATCAACAATAATGCTGTCTTGTATTCTATACAGTTCACTTCTGATTTTTTTCGGAGAGAACCGGTTGTTAGCCTCTTTTTGTAGTTTGTTTTGAAGGAAACGCATCAATGAGAAGGCCATATAGCAGATGGCGATATGAGCTCTTATCCTTTTTGCATTCCATAAAAATACTGGTCTAACTTTTAAATCATGCTTGCTGATGCGAAAACTCTCCTCTACCTGCCATAACCCATGATAATGAGTCAATACTTCTTCTGGAGTCAGGTTGGCTATGTTGGTAAAAACACCATGTAGTCCGTCCCTCATGGCTTCTTTCATAATCCCTGAACTTGCCGGGCATCCCTTCATCAAGGCTCCAAACCCTATTGTATCGTATAAACTTCCATATATCTTAAGTAATCATGCAATTAATAATACCTGTAATTTTCTGATTTCCTGTTTTTGACCTCTCTAAATCAAAGGACGATCAAAACTGTAATTCATACAATACTTTTAAATAATTATGTTTTTTTTGTAAATCAATTGTCCCTATATTTGAACGAAAATAGAGCGGGAGAAATAAACATTACCACAATTTAATCCAGTTCAATATCTGTTTAAACCACTTCCCTTAAAATATAATACATAATTATATCCGCCCTATTTCCCTTTAATTGAAAAATAATTATTACAAATAAAGTTCATGATTTTTAAAATATAATCCTTATGAAAAAACTGACCTTAATAACTTGTGTGTGTGTTCTGTTTTCAATCCAACTCCTTGCCCAGGAGGCCCCTAAAATCAAATTTGAAAAGGTCTCAATAGAGGAGTTGTCCATGACCACCTATGCCAACGATTCGACCGCTGATGCTGTCATTCTCTATGACGATGGCACTTCATATGTAAAATACGAAGTTGATAAAGGATTTGTCCTTAATTACGAAAGATTTGTCAGAATAAAAATACTTAAACAATCGGGGGTTAAATGGGGAAATTTCACCATTGCGCTCTATTCCAACGGTGCGAATCACGAAAATATGTCCCCTCCCAATGGAACCACCTTCAATCTTGAAAATGGAAAAATCGTCAAATCAGAATTAAAGAAAAGTGCCATATTCAGGGAGCGTGAAAATAAATACTGGGAATCTGTCCGCCTATCGATGCCAGCTGTTAAAGTGGGTTCCGTTATTGATCTGAAGTATTATATCAATACCGACCTCACCTGGAATCTGAGGACATGGAAATTCCAATATACTATTCCGGTCAAATGGAGCCAGTATCATGTGATTTATCCTGAATATTACATCTACAACCACTCCTATATGGGATATCATGAATTATGTTACAATAAAGATAGCAAAACAAAGGAGTCTATTAGTTTTATTGAAAGGGAAGACGAGGGTAATCAAAGAAACTTAACCTCAGCTCCAAAGCGAACTGTCAATTATCATAGTATTTCGTACCAAAACAATGTATTTGATTATGCCGCCAAGGATGTCCCTTCAATAAAAGAAGAACCTTTTTTAACTTCACTGGATAACTATACGACTCAAATAAAATTCGAATTAGCCAATGTAAACTTGATAAAAGTGGGGGGTAAATTCCAAGACTATACGACTTCGTGGATTGATATTGCCAAACAATTGACTGACGATGAAAATTTCGGACAACAATTAAAAGGTAACAACTTCGCTGACGATCTTGCCAAACAATTAACCAAAGGAACCATGATTGAAAAAGAGAAACTCAATATTCTCTATAATTATTTGCAGCATGCCATGAAATGGGACGGATATAAATCTGAATTTACCTCTAAAAATCTTAAGAAGACTTATGCCGATAAAACAGGAAACTCAGCTGACATTAACCTTTTGCTGACTGTAATTCTCAACAGTGCAGGAATTAAAGCAAATCCGGTAATTTTGAGTACGCGTCAAAATGGAATCCTTTCTGTTACACACCCCTCCATCAGCGACTGTAACTATGTGATTGTAGAAGCCATCGTCGATGGAAAGCCCATTTTACTGGATGCAACTGAGCCCAATCTTCAACCTGGTTACCTCCCTTTTCGTTGTCTCAATGGTGATGGTCATCTGATTACCAATGAGGGATCGGAACCAGTTCCGCTTCTCAATCCTAAATCCATTGAAAATACTTTGGTTGAACTCAAAATAAAAGACAGGAAAATGTCCGGCACTATTAAATGTCAGTCTTTTGGATTAAGCGCATTTAATTTTCGCGAAACAGTAATAAAATCAGGGGGTAAACTGGAGTATTTCAACAAAATAAAAAACAGCTCTACAGATCTTGACTACCTGGCATTCCAATTCAATAAGCTGGACAGTCTTAACCAACCTGTTGACGTTGAATATAAAATTGCATATAAAGATGGGGCTGATGCCAACAGTGCCGGAATCATCTATATAGATCCAATTCTGATCAATCGCCAAAAAAATAATCCATTTACAGTGCCAGTGCGTGAATATCCCGTTGACTTTGGGGTTCCCTACTCCGAAACGTATACATTGCAACTAACCATCCCCGAAGGGTATGGTGTCGAAGAACTACCTAAATCCAGATCATTGATTATGGAAGGGAAAGGGGGGCAATTCAATTATGTGGTAACTCAGGTTGGAAATGACATTGTTTTAAAACTCAGCATTTCAATTGACAAAGCACTCTTTGTTCCTTCTGAATATCAAATACTTAAAGACTTTTATGATTTGATAATTACCAAAGAGGGAGAGCAAATCGTTCTTAAAAAAATCAAGGTTTAACATGCCTATTAAATCATTAATTACTATCCTATTACTGATAATATCCGGCTCTCTGCTATCGGGAAAGGAAAAATCACGTTCACAATATTCGGCTGCGGCCATCGATTCTTCATTGAAAAAAGAGGCCTGGGCAGTTTGCCGCAACTACCACCAGGAGTTTGAATTACTTAGTTACGGGAGAGCTGTTGAAAGGATCCAGATAGTTATTACCGTCCTCGAAAAAAGAGGTGATGGTTTGGCCGAACTGGTACTCCCCTATGACAAATCGACTAAAATTAGTTCTCTGTCAGGGAAGAGCTATGATATGTTTGGCATGCCGGATGAAAAACTGAGAAATAGTGCCATTCAGGATCTGAATTATACTTCAGATGGGACTATTTACGACGATATAAGGATGAAAAAAGCAACTTTTAGTGGCAACAGTTATCCCTATACCGTTGAATACAACTATGAAATAGAATACAATGGGTTGATCAGTTATCCCGAATGGCATCCAATTGATGAATATCATCTCTCTGTTGAAAAATCGTCATTCCAAATCAGTTATCCTGACAGCATGGTGATCCGTTACCGCGAGTTTCATCTGCCATCAGGTTGCCGCACCGAAAAAAATGAAAAGGGGGTCCATTACCTTGAATGGAAACTCGATACATTAAAAGCATGGCGCGAAGAACCAATGTCGAATAGGTTGGACCTCGAAACACCTTATTTGGTCACAGCGCCTACAAGGTTTATTTACGATGGATATCCTGGGTCAATGACTTCATGGAAAGAGTACGGACAATGGGTCAGCAAATTAAATGAGGGCCGCGATCAATTGCCGGCGCAACGTCAAAGCGAAATCCGCGAATTGGTCAGGGAGGTAAAAGACACTGCAAAAATCGTAAGAATACTCTATGAATACATGCAAAACCGAACACGATATGTGGGTATTCAGCTAGGCATCGGTGGATTTCAGCCTTTTCCTGCTGAGACCGTTGACCGCCTGGGTTATGGCGATTGCAAGGCACTCTCCAATTATATGAAAGCTTTGCTCAAAGCTGTTGGAATCCCATCTATTTATACTGTTGCCGGCGCGGCTTCCAATAGGGGTATCACAATGACCGACTTTCCCACCAATAATCAAACCAACCACATTATACTTTGTGTGCCGCTGCATAACGACACACTTTGGCTCGAATGCACGAGCCAGACAGCGCCTTGTGGCTACCTGAGTCCTTTTACATCCGGAAGAAAAGCACTCAACATCACGGCTGAAGGGGGAAAAGTTGTAAGTACACCACAGTTAACAGCGAATCAAAGCAGCCAGGATTGTGAAGCCGGGATAAAAGTAAATTCTGACGGATCGATCCAGGCAACGGTAAAGACCAAATATAGTGGATATCAGTACGACAACATCTCGCAAATTCTTGCTGAAAGTAAAAAAGAGCAGGAAAAGGCGCTATACGACAAATTATCGATCACCGGTCTTGTTATCTCCGACTTCCACTATGAGAACCTGAAAGATAAAATACCTCAGGCAGTAGAAACATTTACCTTTTCGACACCGTTGTTTGCCACAAAGTCCGGGAGTCGACTGTTTATTCCACTCAATATTTTCAACCAGATTAAAGCAGCTCCATCAAGGGTTGACAACCGAAGAATGGCAGTGTACCGGGCTTATGCATACCGCGATAAAGACTCGTTAACGATCCATCTACCCAATGGTTTTAAGGCAGAAAATGTCCCGCAGGGCAAAACAATTGTAACCGAATTTGGGGAATACCAAAGTACTATAACTCTTAAAGACAACCAGGTGCTTTACATCCGAGAGCTGAAAATGAATCGGGGCACATGGCCCAAGGAGCGCTATACCGCGCTGGTCAACTTCTATTCAGCAATGGTTAATGCAGATAAAGTCAAACTGGTGCTCAAAGAAGAGACGAAATAAATTTCTATTTTTAAGTTTTTAAAAAAAGGCAAGGTTTTAAAAAGCGTGTAATTGATCAATCAGTTTTGAAAAAATCTGCAAATAAAACCTTATTTCCCATTTTTAAACCTTAGTAGTAGGAAAGATCAAGGCTATCCCCACCAACATCAAATCTGACATTTCGTCATTTTAAGCTAAATATGTTCTATTTGGATTAGAATTGCTTTGTCCGTATTTTTGAAACGGTTACACCAATGAGAAATAACAGCGATTATGTACCGATTACCCCTGTTTTTATTAGCATTTTTTTTACTTGCCAATTGCCGGAAATCAGAAAATCAGGTGACTACCGGAGTTTCTCAAGAGCTTGCAAGATACCGGAAGACCGAAATTTCAGAAATAGTATATGAATTAAATTTCCGGATTCCGGCAAAGCTGAATGAAAAAGTGACCGCTTCGTCAACGATTACGTTTAATCTGAAAGATGCCAGTCAAAACTTACAGCTTGATTTCAAAGGTGATACAACAGCAACCTATACCACTAATTGCAACGGTAAAACAACCGATCTTCGGATCATCAAAGGGCATCTGGTGATCGACAAAGCATTGCTGAAGCCGAACCAAAATAAAATATCCCTTAACTTTGTCTCCCCTGATTGGTCGCTTAACCGGAATCCTGAATTTTTATACACCCTTTTCGTCCCTGATCGTGCTTCAACCGCATTTCCCTGTTTCGATCAGCCCAACTTAAAAGCAAAGTTCACCTTGCAGCTCGAAATTCCTGATCAATGGAAAGCCGTAGCCAATGGTTCTGCCACCCATGAAGAGAAAACTGATTCTGTTAAACGGATCAGTTTTAATCCCACTAAACCCCTTCCAACCTATCTGTTTGCCTTCGCTGCAGGAATATTTGATACGGTCAGCCAGACACGAAACGGGAGAACATGTGTTTTATACCATCGCGAAAAAGAGGTGGGGACCCTCCTGAATAATGTCGATTCAATTTTCAATCTGGTGTTTCGCTCCATCAACTATATTGAGCAATACACCGACATCAAATATCCCTTTGAAAAGTACGATCTGGTTGCTGTTCCCTCCTTTCAGTACAATGGGATGGAGCACCCCGGAGTAACCCTTTACCGCGCATCCAGTTTGTTTGTCGATGCCAAAACAACGCGTCAGCAAATGTTGAAACGGGCCAATCTGATCGCACACGAAACAGCTCATATGTGGTTTGGCGACATGGTTACCATGCCCTGGTTCGACGAGGTGTGGTTAAAAGAGGTATTTGCCAATTTTATTGCCGACAAGGTGGTCGCTCCAATGTATCCTGAATTCAATTTCGACTTGCTATTCCAGACGGCCCATTACGATGCGGCTTATTCGGTCGACCGTACCGCCGGCGCCAACGCCATCGGACAAAAGCTGGCCAATATGAAAGATGCAGGATCTCTTTATGGTTCGATCATCTACCATAAAGCGCCTGTGGTGATGAAAATGTTGGAACAAAAAATCGGAGAAGAGGCACTACGCAGCGGATTACAGAAATACCTGAATCAAAATAGCTATGGAAATGCAGGGTGGAAACAGTTGATTGATATTCTGAATCCTTTAAAAACTGGTGAATTGCCTTCATGGTCCGATAGCTGGATTAAAGAGGCCGGTCGTCCCGAAATAAAGGGCGCTGTTGTTGGAAAAGAACTGATCATTGAACAAAAAGATCCCAAAGGGCAAGGACGGATATGGCCCATGACGCTGGAAGTGGCCTGGTCTGAAAGTGGCGTGATCCACAACACAAAGGTGGTTTTAAACGGCCAAAAATCAACTATCAAAAACTTTTCTGCGATAGAAAACCTCGATTGGATTTATCTGAATGCAAAAGGTGATGTGTATGGATTTGTCGAAATAGAGGCAGCTTCAACGAAATACTTCCTTAAAAATCTATCAGGACTGAAGGATGATCTGTTACGCGCGACGCTGCTGACCGACCTGACGGAAAACCTGTATGAAAAAAAGCTAACCAGCAATAATTACCTTGAAATGCTGATCAATTCGATTCCAAAGGAGAAAAATCCGGTTATTTACGAACGGATGCTGAGCGCTCTGGAAAATTGTTACCTGTACAATACGACAGATGAACAGCGATCTGCATTCAGCAGTGGGATAGAAAATATGCTTTGGGAAGATTATAACGCGCGGATCAGACAAAAGCCGGCAATCATGAACACTATGATCAAACTTGCAATTACCAAAGCGTCATTGCTAAAGCTTCAGGATCTCCTGGCCGGAAAATATAGCAAAGATGATTTACCGCTGAGTTCAGATCAGCAAAACGAGCTCTCCCTTCAACTGGCACTTAAGATACCCGAAAAGGCAATGGAGATCATGGATAACCAGGAAAAACGGATCACCAATCAGGATAAAAGAGCGTGGTTTAAATTTGTTCGGCAAAGTTTGCAGCCGGGCAAACGGGAACGTGACCATTTTTTCAATCAGTTGCTGGAAGCCAAAAACCGGGAACATGAACCCTGGGTCGATCAGGCAATGGCCTATTTAAACCACCCGTTCAGGCAAAAGGAGAGCCTGGAATACATCAGACCGGCGCTTAACGAATTGGTTGAGATACAAAAAACGGGCGATATCTTCTTTCCCAAATCGTGGCTCGACAATCTTTTAAAGGGTCACAGCAGTTCCGAAGCCAGCCTAATCGTCAAACAATTCTTAACCGATCATCCCGACTATCCCGAAAATCTGAAAGAGAAAATCTTACAATCGGCCGACCATCTGTTACGAATAAAAGTGACCGGGTGACTGTGTTCAGGAACGGATAGTCACCCGGTCACTTTTAAAAGCGGATATTATATTTCACCTTAAACCTCAATGCACTCTCATTCATAATATATCGCTCCAGTGGTTGCGAAATATTTGAGGTCCACACAATAAAAATCTCATTTCCGGGATTGACAATCCACTGAAACCGCGACTGGATACCAAAGGTCTTCGAGTTGTTGTCGTACTGGCAATAGTTGTAAAGGGTAATATCGGGACTGAACAGCAGATTGACATTTACCTGGTAGATTCGTGCCGTAAAATTGCCGGCAGGTAACGTTACATCGTTCTGTTTATACTTTACTCCAATGAACAAGGGAACGGCCACCTTATAATTTACCCCTGCTGAATAGTCTTTCCGTGAGCCATTATAAAAATCACCCCAGACATAATTACCAGTAACAGCAAAATTGCGACTTCCGGCTGTAAGAAAATTCAACGACTGGCGATAGAATTCGTATCTGCCTACCGGAATCACAAAATTGGAGAAGATATTAAATGTCTTTTCGAGATTCTCGTTACTTTGACTTATCGAATAGGTGAACTCCTCACCCGACTTAAAACGGAGATAAAGTGGCGAGTAATTGATCGTTCTTGTCTCCAGCACATTCGAAAAATTGACAATATGATCGAATCCCACGCCGGAATAGATCTGCAAAAGTCCCCATTTATTCGGACGAGGACCGATTTTAATACTTCCATACGACTCCTTGATATTGGTCCTTGGAACAAAGCCCATTCCTGCCACAAAATGCTCTCCAATCTCATGATGACCCATAGTAAAATATAGAAAATCATTGGGATAAGTGAACGATCCGCCCCATGATGCATCACTGCCTGATAAACCCTTTGTGTTGGATTTAAGTCCAAATAATATTAAAGAGAGGTTCTTATTCCCCCGGAATTTCGATGTGGCCAGTTTCATATCGACTCCTCCCACTACATTTTCACCCTGAGAAACAGCATTTCCATAAGTACCGATCACACCAATTGATGAGGCCCCCCAAAGGTTTCGTGAGATTCGCGCAACGGAAAAATTGGAATTTCCGGTCTGATGGTCGTCGTTTACATGCATCACACCAATATTCCACTTTCCAATTGCCCCTGTAAGTTTTCCGGCATAATTGATCTGAATGGGCGATCCATTACTGTCTAAACCCATACGGCGCGAAAGAAACGGCATGATCGCCTTGCCATATGAATTTGCATCATCACTCTGAATGCCAAATGAGAAATGACTCGATCCATCGAGAAAGAAATCCCTCCTTTCAGGAAACAATAGATCAAAACGGGTAAGGTTGATCTGCCGGTCATCAACTGCAGTCTCTGCAAAATCGGTATTTACCGACAACAGTGATTTTAAACTTGGGGTAATCTGATAAAACACGTCCAGGCCGCCGGTTCCATGATATTTGTTTTTGACATCCCGCTTGGTGTCCATTCCACCAATGACATAAGGGGAAACATCAAGTCCGATCCCCTGACTAATATGTTGAATTCCTTCAATTAAACCAGCATCCGAGACCTGAAATTTATAATTATTTACGTTGGCGGCAGGCCAATAGGAGGATTCCATTTTCCGTTTGATGTGGCGGATAAACTTAATTCCCCAGGTTGTAATGTTCTTATCGAATCCAATTGTTTTAAATGGGATGGCCATTTCGGCCTCCCAACCATCCGAAAGGATACGAGCCCTTGAATCCCACACTCCGTTCCAGTCCTTGTTGAAAACAGCACCATTTTCGCTGATTGTGGCATCGCCAAACGAACCTCGCGGCCCAATCTGAAACCAGTAACCATTCCGGTGATCGAGGAAAGTATCGAGAATAACCTGAACGCGGTCATCATTTGCCAGGTTTGCATCGCGCGCCATCTCTTTGGCCGTGATTTTTGCCGGATCGTCAAAACACCTGACACCAATATAGAGATGATTGGCATCATAACAAACATAGATCAACGTTTTTTCTGAAACTGGCTGACCTGGATTTGGCTCCCGTTGATAGAGCTGATCAATTATGGCAGCATTTTTCCACGCTTCATCGTTTAAACGCCCGTCAATCACAGGGGGTTTGGGAACGTAGATTGCTTTTATGGAAGGCTGAGCCATACTTATGGTCGAAATGATCAGAAGAAGCGGAAGAAAGCGTAAGGAACAATTCATCGGGATGCAATTATTTTAATCATTTGACTGAACCGCAATAAATTGCTCTACAACTGTTTATAATGAAACAGATATTGAAGATCTGATATTCACGATTTCGGGACCAGAAATTTTTTCAGGGGTTGAAAATAGGTAAAAAATAGATTGGTAATGGATTATAACTCTATTTGTAAAAAATAATTCCATCAATAAAATCAAAATCCTTCTTATTATATCACAACTATCAATTAATATTAGCTCTTTGGCCATGCTTGTATTCTTAATTCATCCAGGGACGGAAAATCAGAAAGTTCATCAAAATAAACAGAGAGATCAACCAGATCATTGGTAGGAATAATCAGATCCAATTTCTTCTTTTTAGTTATTTCCTCGCTTATTGAAATAGATGTATGATCATTCTTCTCCAACTCCTTAGCCAATTGAATGAGGGCTTTGAATGCAGGTTTATTCTTTTTTATTCTGATTATAGTTTCCATCTAATCCCTTATTAATCATTATCTATCTATTAATAGCAAAGATAGCGATGATTGGAATGATATCCAATAATGCAAACAGAAAGTTAAAAAAAACATACCGAATCTTAAAATTCAATATTATTTCGTTACCTGCAACTTTGTCAATTGACCAGGTTCAACCGGAATATTTATAGTATTGATCGAATCTACTACCTAAAAGCAATCAGTATTTAATATTTAATTCGATTTTTTTCGTTTAAGTTGAGAAAGCTTCTGCCTAATTTGGTGGGAGCTTTTGTTTTAAATATGAATTAAATCACATTATTGTTAAATATATTTAGTAAATTTGGATATTCTTGACCTTAAATATTTATATCATGAAAAGACTTACTTTATTTTTTTTAACATTTTTTATTTCAGCCATTAGTTATGGACAATTTAAGGGAATTGACAATGTTGTTAAGGTTGCAAACAAAGAACAGCTTGCAGCTAGGATGGAAAATGAAGTTTGGTTTCAAGTAAAATCAACTGGCCCAGGTATATTTTATTCTATGTTCTTTCATTCGACTCCTGTTGACGTTAAACATGCAATAGCGAAAACAATGGAATTATGTTCTTTAAATGGATTTGATTTTTTAAAGCCAGATAAGGATGAAACATTATTACCTGAGTACGCAAAAAATATTTTAGATTATTCGTCTTTGAGTCTTGGATTAAAATCAGGAAGTTGTGAAATAGATAAAAGTTGGAATGACGCAAAATATATTCTGACTTTTAAAATGGGTGGCAATGCAGGTATAATCGTGGTCCATATAAAACCTGAAAATAAATAAAATATATTCCATTTTAATTGTGATTATTGAAAATTGGAATAAAGGTGTTATCTTTTCATTATATGGATATTATGATTATATTTTGTATATTGCCTAGAACCAATATTAATAATAATGGAAGATGATTTTTACGAAAGGTTAGCTTTCCTTCATACAGAGAAGGATAAAGATTTATTTAGAGATTGTAGAATATTGCAAGGCATTGCTGAACAGTGGACTAATGTTTCAAATATAATTGCAATAAACTGTAAAACTAATAATTATAGTGAAATTGAGCCATTTTGTATTCAAAGTGCTGAGGAATTCCCAGAAAAAATTATTGGTAATGAAGCATGGGAAAAATTGAAAAAGCGAACCATTCTTTCTGGAACTACATCTGAGTATTTTGGAGCAATTGCAATGATAATTGTAGATATGTATTGCCAAAAGAATAATATTCCAATTCCAAATAGTAATATAATCTAAATCAATTGTAGTTAAAACAACATTAGATGTATAATAAAATCAAGATTTTAGTTAAAAATCAGTGGTTTGTAGGTGCATTTTATTTTATGCTTTCGTCAATTACAATTACAGTCTTTTGGAAGGCAATTGTTTCCTTTTTTGTTTCGGTTTGGGTGTTACTTGATAGTAAAACGGAAGTTTCAATATGGATTCTTATTCTTTTATCATTTGCTCCAATTTCTATAATAGTGGTAACTAAATGGATTTATAATGATAGGTATACAGGATTTAAAAAGAAGGTTAACAAGTCATTATATTTAGAATATACTGAGGATAAATTAGGTGGGGCATATTACCAATGGACTTATATTGCTGATTCACAAAACAATTATATTCCTTTTGGAATTAAAAGAATATGTTCAATTTGCAAATGTGAAGTTGTTAATCAGAAGTGTCCTATTTGTAATAAGATTACTGTTTATGTTGGAGAAAAGACACCTTTGGAAAGAGAGTCTTTAATAAGGTACAATATTAAAACGAAATATGGCGTTCGATTACCTAATTCGTTAAAAGGAATGAATTAATAAAATATCCGGAAAGCCTTAATTCACTTAATATAAAAAAGTAAGACATTCAAAAGGAACAAAGTACAATAATCCAACATTCAATTAGTTCATCAAATCAACATCTTTTCGGGCACTCTTGATCTGTGACTTAACCTTTTTGGATACTAATCGCTTCTCAATGGATGCTTTGGTAGGTTTTGTGTTGAGTCGTTTTTTTCGCGGAGTAAGCACCTTTTCAATCAACAGAAAAAATTTCTCGATCACTTTTTCCTTGTTCTTCAGCTGGGAGCGGTCAGTTTGAGCCACAATCACCAGCTCGCCAGCTTTGTTGATTTTATTGGCAAGTTTTATCAGGATAATCCCCTTCTCCTCCTCGGTTAATAAAGCGGAAGTTTCGATATTCAACCGCAATTCCACTTTGGAACTTACTTTATTCACATTTTGCCCGCCGGGACCACCACTGCGCGAGGTTTGAAAAACAAATTCGTCTTCAAAGTTTCTTTCACGAAGGTTCATAAATATATTTCATCTGTAAATAATTTGTTTTTTTATGGTCAGATGGAATAGCCATGGTGATATTTTGATTATGGTTTGTGATTTCTAAACCATGGCTATTTCATTTCAAGGTTCAATAAGTTCTTTCACGAAAGAATTTCCTTTGCTTAATTTTTCAATTGCTGAATCGAGTCTGCTTTCGTTTCGTTTGGAAGAGAGTTCATGATTGGTAGTACAAATTGAATTGTATTCATCTAATGACATAATAACCACTCCCTTATCTTTACCTCTACTGATTATCAGTGTCGCGAAATTTTCGGTCACCTTGTCAAGGTACTTTTTGATATCACGTCTAAAATCTGAAATTGAAGTTGTAAGCATATTGTCAAAATTGAACGAAATTACGTGCAAAGTTATGTACAATAATCAATCTTAAATTTACTTTCTACAATTTATTTTTTGGTTGAAAAAAGTGGGTTAATTTTGGGCTCTGAATATGCAAACACGAATACCATTTTTGTAAACATGGACATTAAAATTGAACCCGGCTGGAAAGAGCAACTAAAGGATGAGTTCGATCAACCCTATTTCATCAATTTAACCGATTTTGTGAGATCGGAATATGCCACACAAAAGATTTACCCCCCTGGGAAGCTGATATTCAACGCTTTCGAAAAATGTCCATTCGAAAAAACAAAGGTGGTCATCCTTGGGCAGGATCCCTATCACGAACCGGGTCAGGCGCATGGACTTTGCTTTTCGGTTCCCGACGGAGTTAGCCTTCCCCCTTCACTTCAAAATATCTTTAAAGAGATTCAAAACGATCTGGGTATACCAGTACCAAAGTCAGGAAATCTTGAACGGTGGGCCGAACAAGGGGTGTTTTTACTCAATGCAACCCTCACAGTGAGGGCTCATCTGGCAGGTTCTCATCAAAAGAGAGGGTGGGAAACTTTCACCGACAAGGTGATCTCTTTGCTTTCTGAATCGCGTGAACATCTTGTCTTTCTGCTATGGGGAGCTTATGCACAACGTAAAAGTGAGCTGATTAATTCAAGCAAACATTTAATATTAAGCTCTGTACATCCATCGCCCCTATCAGCTCACCGGGGATTTTTCGGTAACCATCAGTTTAGTAAAACCAATGAATACCTTAAAACCCACGGAAAAACACCTGTCAATTGGTAATCATTTAAGTTAATTTATTCAACAACAGAATAATCAGTTCTTTGGTCACCAGGTTACCAAAAGCGGCAGCGGCAGCCACAAAATGGGGAGATTTAAGATGAACATCAAGATGTTCCTTACTCTGCCAGTTTTCGATAAAAGTAAATTTTCCAGGATTGCTCACATCCTGAAAAAGGTCATAGCTGATGCAACCTTCCTCTTTTCGGGTTGGTTCAATTAATCCAAGACAAACCGATTTTAGTTCTTCAGCCTTTTCGGGAGAAGTTTCGGCAATTGCCACTACATTCAAAGTGTTTCTACTCATTTTTAAAACGTTTAATTAATATTTCTTAATTGTCAGGCAAAATTAAAGATTAATAATAGGATAGTCTCACTTTTCATATTTACCAAAATACCTCTCCGCCTCAACCACTTGATCCGGTTTCCCCAGATCCATCCATAAGGTGGATTGGTCGTTGTAACCAAAAATAGGGTAGTTTGCTGCAAGTCGTAAATATAGCTGAATCAGTGAAAAACTGCCGCTCTCGGTGATCATCCTGAATATTACCGGTTCAATCAGCTGTATGCCACTAAAAGCAAATAGTTTACAATTTTGCGCATGGCGCGATACGATCTCTTCACCTGATTTGATATTTCGCCAGCCTGAAAGTTGCATTGAACCATCAAAAGCCAGATAGCGCGCCGTTTTCCGGTCACGGACGGCAAGTGTTGCCACCCCTCCCCTCTCCGTATGATACTGTCTGAATGAATGTAAATCAATATTACTCAATACATCTACATTATATGCCAGGAAGGGCTCATCACCATCTAACCACGATTTAGCTTTTAGGATTCCACCGCCTGTATCGAGGAGTTGTTCTCGTTCATCAGATATCGTAATGGATAAACCAAAATTGCGATGGTGTTCCAGAAACTCAATGATCTGCTCTCCAAAATGGTGTATATTGATAACTAATTCGTTATATCCGGCCTCGCCAACTTTTTCGATTGCCCGCTGAAGCATTGTTTTGCCCGCCACTTCAACAAGTGCCTTAGGACGATCAACAGTAAACGGATAAAGCCGTGTACCGAGGCCGGCTGCAAAGATCATTGCCTTCATTTTTTAATGATAATCATATTTAAAATAGTCCAACCTCCTATACTACAGTTGTATCAAACTACTTATTGCCTGACAACCTAATAGCCTATTCGCCTTAAATCTCCTTCGGTTTACAAACCTGTTTCTCCTTTACTGCCTTTCGGCCACATTTCCGGCATTCGAATTTAGGAGTTTCTGGTTTTTCGTAATCCTTCTTTTCGCAACGTTTTTTTGTCATATCAGATTAAATATCCTGTTCCCGATGATGGATAACAACCCTGACCGGAAATTTGTTCTTCAGGTATTGCCCCATTCGTTCTGCAGAATAGACCGATCTGTGCTGCCCGCCGGTGCAACCGAAACTCACCGACAAATGGGTAAATCCGCGGGAGATATACTTCCCGACAGCCTTATCTACAATCGAAAATGCGGGAATGAGAAACTCTTCCATATCGGAATCTTCCTCGAAAAACCTGATCACTGCATCATCCTTTCCAGTAAGGGATTTATACTGATCGTATTTTCCCGGATTTCGGACTGAACGGCAATCAAAAACAAATCCTCCCCCATTACCGGAATGGTCAACGGGATAACCTTTCTTATAGGAGAAACTTGTGATACTAATGGTCAGTTCTTTCTTTTTGGAGGTGATTTGTTTAAGAATTTCCGAATCAGGCAAGGATTTTAAAACTCTGATCAGTTCAGGTAAAACAATGGGCAAATCAACCTTCTTAAGGACAACTTCAAGATTTTCAAGGGCAAAGGGGATACTTTTGAGGAAATGTTCCTTCTTTTCATAAAAACCTCTGAACCCGTATGCACCCATTGCCTGCATCATCCGGATTAAAACATACCCATAGAAATATTGTCTGAATTCGGAGCGGTCAACCGGATGAATTTTCTCCAGTTCATTGAGATAATCCTCTATCAGTTCTTCCCTTACCTGTTCCGGAATGTCGGCTTTGGAATCATAAAGCAGTGAGGCAAGATCGTACTGAAGCGCCCCCTGGCGGCCGCCCTGGTAGTCAATGAACCAGGGCTCCTCGTCCCGCAACATAATATTACGGCTCTGAAAATCGCGGAACATAAAAAAATGACTCTCAGCTTTTAAAAGATAATCGGTAAAGGTGGTAAAATCGTCCTCAAGAAGTTGTTCATTGAACGAAATTTTAGCCAGTTTAAGAAAATAATATTTAAAATAGTTCAGGTCCCACATCATTGACTGCCGGTCGAAAGCATTTCGGGGATAGCAAAAATCATAATTGAGGTCTGTTCCAGCAACAATTTGAATTTTAGGCAATTCCCGAACGACCTTACGATAGATTCCGATAATTTTATCCGAAAAACCTTCAGTTTCCCTTATCACACTTAAAAAGCTGAAAAGGGTTTCATTTCCGAGATCTTCCTGCAAATAAATACATTCCAACGGCTGATATTCATAGATCTCAGGAACTCTGATCCCCTTCTTTCTGAAATGTTTTGAAAATTCGATAAAGGCATTGTTCTCCTTTACATCATCATTCCAGGTACCAATTGCTTTAAAATGGGGGCTAATCAACCTGATGTATTCACGGTAGGAGCCGGAAGGGGGTAAAACTTCAACGGCAACATCCACTTCCTGAAACCTTTTCTTATAGAGCTCGATTATATCCTGCTGCGATTTATTTTTCAAAGTTTTTGTTTTACTATTCTACAAATATAAATTAAAACTCTTTTGCAAGCTATTGAAATTAAAAAAAGCTGCCTCCCGAAAGAGACAGCTTTTAGTCTGTTTGAAAATTTTGTCGGAAAATGATTTCTAAAATATTTCCGTTTTATTCTGCGATAACTTCGAATTCGAAATCAACAACCACATCGCGGTGAAATTTCACCTTTGCGGAATGTTTACCAATCTCTTTGATCGAATCTTCCTTAATCAGGATTTGTTTACGATCAACTTCGAAACCTTTCTCTCTTAGGGCTTCAGCAACCTGGATGTTATTAACCGAACCGAATATTTTACCGGTGGAACTGGTTTTTGCACCAATGGTAACACTGATTGTACTCAGTTTTTCAGCCATTTTAAGAGCTTCATCTTTTAGTTTAGCCTCTTTGTGGGCGCGCTGTTTTTGATTTTCGGCGAGCACTTTCTTTGCAGAAGGGGTGGCCAAAATTGCCAATTTCTGGGGAATCAGGTAATTACGTCCATACCCGTTTTTAACAACTACACTGTCGTCTTTGCTACCCAGATTTGTTACATCTTGAAGAAGAATGATATTCATTTTTGTATCTCCTAATTATTATTTCATCAAATCTGTTACATAAGGCAGCAACGCAATCATCCTGGCGCGTTTTACAGCCTGTGATACTTTACGCTGATACTTCAGAGAAGTACCGGTAAGGCGGCGTGGCAGGATTTTACCCTGTTCATTTAGGAATTTCTTTAAAAATTCAGGATCCTTGTAATCGACATAGCGGATTCCCGATTTTTTAAAACGGCAATACTTTTTCTTTTTTACCTCAACGGATGGTGGTGTGAGGTACCTGATTTCGCTTGAATTCGTGGTCATGACTTAGTTCTCCTTTTGAGTTTTTGCATTTACCTTTTTCTGTCTCTTCTCACTGTACTCAGCGGCGTATTTATCCAGTTTCAAGGTAATGAAGCGGATGATACGTTCGTCACGACGGTACTCGGTTTCAAGTTTACCTATGAAAGCCGGATCAGCCTTGAATTCGAACAGATGATAAAATCCGGTCGATTTCTTTTGAATGGGGTAGGCCAATTTCTTTAGACCCCAATGTTCTTCATGGATAAGTTCGCTACCACTTGCAACGATCAGATCCTTGAACTTTCCTACCGCTTCCTTTATCTGAGCTTCAGATAAAACGGGAGTAGCAATGAAAACGGTTTCGTACTGGTTCAACATACTTTTTTAAGTTTTTACATTAAACAATTATCATTTATAAATGAGTGGCGCAAAAGTAGTAACATTTTATCTGATAACAAATACCTTTTAGCAAAAAAATAGCCGACCTCAACTGGCCGGCTGTTTTGATTGTTCAGTTAGAAAAAATTATAGTCTTAGTAAAAGTCCGATATACTTCACTTATTTTCCATTGTAAGCGACGGCTAA
This sequence comes from Prolixibacteraceae bacterium, assembly GCA_963677935.2. GTDB lineage: Bacteria > Bacteroidota > Bacteroidia > Bacteroidales > Prolixibacteraceae > JAAFHB01. The sequence continues at coordinate 1,215,559 of CAXXEH010000003.1, forward strand.
ATTAGACATTTTTATTAAAAAATGTTAATTGATGTTAGTATACATTAAGAAATAGTTAATAAACTTGCTGTTGGCATATTTTTATTCTCTTGATCTCTAAAAGATTGAAGGCTAAAAATTAAAAACATGTTTTACAGCATATTTTTAAATGGACCATTGGGTAAAGGTGAAAACAGTTGAAAAATTGTTTGAAATCAGACTCTAAAGCACTAATATTCTAGATCTTATGGGGCATACCACTTTTCAATTGTGATTTAGGGAACCCTGGACCACATGGTATTCCGAAATAAACATATTGTTACGTTGATTTTAATTAGGAATAGTAAGGCACAATTTTTCTTACTTTGCATTCAGTAAAATTAATTCTTAAAAGATGAAGGCGATCAGAAAATCGGAACCCAAAAAAGGACTTTGGCTTGAAGAGATACCAATCCCGCAACCAGGTGTAAATGAGGTGTTAATAAAAATATCAAAATCGGCAATCTGTGGAACAGACCTCCATATTTACAAATGGGATGCCTGGGCTCAGAAAACAATTAATACGCCAATGACCATTGGACACGAATATGTTGGGACCGTTGTGGAGATCGGTAACGAGGTAACAAAAATAAGTATTGGGGAACGTGTAACTGTCGAAGGTCACATTGCCTGCGGTTTTTGCCGTAATTGCCGGCGTGGCCGACGTCATATTTGTGATCATACGGTCGGTATCGGCGTCAACCGCGACGGTGGTTTTGCCGAATATGTGTGTGTCCCTGCCGAAAACGTGCTATATATAGATGAAAGGATTCCTGACGAGATTGTTTCAATCATGGATCCGTTGGGAAATGCGACCCATACTGCCCTCTCTTTTCCCTTGATTGGCGAGGATGTTTTGGTGACAGGTGCAGGGGGACCAATCGGCTGCATGGCCATCGCTATCTGCAAATTTGTTGGTGCACGCAATGTTGTGGGATCAGAGGTAAGCCCTTACCGTCGCGAACTTGCCAGAAAGATGGGCGCTACCCTTGTCGTTGATCCGATGAAGGATGATATCGCTTCCGCAATGAAACAGGTGGGGATGGTAGCAGGATTCGATATCGGACTTGAGGTTTCGGGCTCCCCTATTGCGTTCGATGCAATGATTAAACATATGTATAACGGAGGAAAAATCTCACTGCTCGGCATCTTACCAGATACAACTCAGATCGAATGGGACAAAGTGATCTTTAAAGGGCTAACGCTCAAAGGTATATATGGCCGTGAAATGTACGAAACCTGGTATAAGATGGAGAAGATGCTCCTTTCAGGACTGGATATTTCACCCGTAATCACCCATCGCTTTCACTATACTGAGTTCCAGGAAGCATTTGATATTATGGAAGCAGGGAACTGTGGAAAGATAATTCTTGACTGGACGATTGAATAAATTTAATACGGACGGTTAATCTGAAACTCAATTTTACTACATTTGCCGTCCAATAAAGCCACTTTAGCTCAGTTGGTAGAGCAGCTCATTCGTAATGAGCAGGTCGAGGGTTCGAGTCCCTTGAGTGGCTCAATAATAGGATTGAAAATTCAAAAAAACGCTTGAAATCAATGAATTTCAGGCGTTTTTTATTTTAATAAGCCATGAACTTGATTGCTTCAAAATGGTATTATCAAAAGATCATGTACTTGATGTTAATAAATGTGATTATTCAATTCATACAATAGGAATAGTACAATTTATGGGCCATTTACTATAGTCAACACAATTATTTGGATAAACAAAAACAGAGAATGGAAAATGGTTCGTTGTCATTCATACCGGGCAAAGGAAAAAGAATAATAAACGAGATATACCATTGTAATACTACCAAAATCGCATAAGTCCAGATTAACTCTTTAAATTTATACCACCTTATCCATTGGATATTTCAATTTAAAAATAATCTGTGTTAAACCATTCCTTGATTAGGGAGTCTATACTTTATAAAAATTTAAAGTCGGGTATAATACTGTTAACCATTTTGAATTTTAAGTTACATTTGCCGGAACAAAAGATATGAATTGTATGAAATTAGCAGTTGCTCTGATCGTTGTATCATTACTCTTTTCGTGTAAAACAAAAAAAAATGAACAACCAACGAAAGGAAAGCCTTCGGTATTAGTTGAAGTATTGATTACCAGCAAGGAGGATTTTGCCAGCAACCTGGAGGTAAACGGCACGGTTTTATCCAACGAAATGGTGGAGCTTCACCCTGAAGTAAGCGGACGTCTCACTTTCTTGAATGTTCCTGATGGTGGCTCAGTTAAAGCTGGCGCCATTTTGGCTAAAATAAATGATGCTGATTTACAGGCACAAAGGGAGCAACTGAAAACCCAGCTTGATCTGGCACAAAAAACAGAAAAAAGGCTTAACGATTTGCTACGGATCAATGGTGTGAACCAGGCCGATTATGATGCTGCTATCAGCCAGGTCAATACACTGCAGGCAAATATCAAATATATTGATGCACAGCTGGATAAAACGGTTATAAGAGCTCCGTTCAGCGGGCAACTGGGTTTAAGGCAGGTAAGTCAGGGCGCTTATGTCACCCCGGTAACACTTATTGGTACGTTACGTCAGACCGATAAAGTTAAAATTGATTTTACTGTTCCCGAAACTTATGCAAACCTGGTCGAAAAAGGGAACAAAGTAATTATTCATTCCAACATATCGAATGATACGCTTACCGCAACGATTGTTGCCATCGAGCCACAAATCAATGCCTTAACCCGAAATATGAAGGTTAGGGCTTTTCTTGATGGAGGAACTATTCTTCCGGGAGCATTTGTGAAAATTTTGCTGGATCAAAAGCGGAAAACTATTTTAGTCCCTTCAAATGCAATTATTCCGGATGCCTTCACCAACCAGGTTGTGATGATTAAAAATAATAAGGCAGTATTTAAAACTGTCGAAACAGGACAAAGGAATGCCACAATGGTTGAAATCATCAGTGGATTAACAGAGGGAGATAGTATCGTGATTAGCGGAATGTTATATGTTCGCCCCGATGCTCCTGTAAAAATTATCAGGGCCTTATCCCTGAAAGAGATGAATTAATGATTCCCGCATGAACATTTCAGAACTTTCCCTCAGAAGACCCGTACTTGCAACTGTCATGAATCTGGCACTCATCCTGTTTGGGGTGATCGGGTTTTATTTTCTTGGTATCAGGGATTACCCTGCAATCGATCCCCCTGTAATTACCGTAAGGACCTCGTATGCAGGCGCCAATTCAGATATTATTGAAAGCCAGATTACTGAACCCCTTGAAAAATCGATTAACGGAATTCCAGGCATACGTACAATCACCTCTGCAAGTTCGGTCGGGAGCAGTAGTATTACAGTTGAATTTAACCTCTCCTCCAACCTTGAAGCAGCGGCCAATGATGTACGCGATAAGGTAAGTCAGGCTGTACGGAATCTGCCACAGGATATCGATTCACCTCCTGTGGTTACCAAGGCAGATGCCAACAGCGATTTTATCATTATGATGGCAGTACAAAGCCAGAGTAAAGGGTTAATGGAATTAAGCGATTATACCGAGAATGTGTTACAGAATAAGTTTCAGACCATTCCGGAAGTGAGCGGTGTGAATATTCTGGGTGAGAAACGGCCTGCAATGCGGCTATGGATTGATCCTGACAAACTGAATGCTTTTAATGTCTCCTTTAATGATATCACCACTGTTTTAAACAAGGAGAATGTAGAAATGCCTTCGGGTAAGATCTATGGAAACAAGACCGAATTTTCAATAAGAGCTTTAGGCCGGCTAACTACTGAAAAAGATTTCAGAGATCTGATCATTCGTGAGGATAAAGATGGAATTGTACGACTTAATGATGTGGCAAAAGTTGAAATCGGACCTGCAAATTACGAACAAACCTGGAAATTAAATGGTGTAAACGCTGTAGGTTTGGCCATTATGCCTCAGCCTGGTGCAAACTACATTAATATTTCTGATGAATTTAACAGGCGACTGGAGGAGATTAAAAAATCCCAGAAAAACGATATCCAGTTTACCACATTGTACGATAAAACGATTAATGTCCGCAAGTCATTGGATGAAGTAAAGCAAACCCTTTTAATTGCTTTTCTTCTGGTTATATTTGTCATTTTCGCGTTTTTCAGGAACTGGCTTATCGCTATTCGTCCCTTGATTGATATTCCAATCTCACTGGTTGCCACATTTTTCGTGATGTATATTGCAGGTTATTCGATCAATATCCTCTCATTACTGGGTATTATTCTTGCAACCGGGTTAGTGGTTGACGATGGTATTGTGGTTACCGAGAATATTTTCAGGAAATTTGAAAAGGGGATGCCCATCCGTAGGGCCGCGCTTGAAGGCTCTAAAGAGATCTTTTTTGCTGTTATTTCAACTTCAATAACCCTTGCAATTGTCTTTTTACCCGTTCTGTTTTTGCAGGGATTTATCGGATCGCTTTTCAGGGAATTTGCAGTTGTTGTTGCAACTGCTGTATTGATATCAGCATTTGTTTCACTGACCATTACCCCGGTATTGAATGTTTACCTGAATAGGCCACATGCCAAACATGGCTGGCTTTATAACAAAACAGAACCATTCTTTACCGGAATGGAAAATGGTTATAAAGGAGCGCTGCAGGCATTTGTGAAGCATAGAGGTATTGCCTGGTTTATTGTTTTAGGATGTATTTTAATCTCTTATTTTATTGGAAGAAATTTACAAAGCGAATTGGCACCACTCGAAGATAAAGCAAATATTCGCTTCCAGATGAGTGGTCCTGAAGGCGCCAGTTTTGGATTTATGACCCAGGCAAGCACCGAATTTGCCAATTTCCTCATCGACTCTGTTCCTGAACGGCAATTTTCGTTTGTGTCAATTCCCGGATTTGGTGGATCAGGGATGAATGCCGGCACGGGCCGCCTTGGCTTGGTGCCTCCTTCGGAACGGAAAAAATCGCAGAGCGAAATAACCAAGGAGATCTCAAAAAAATTAGTTAAGTACAATAACCTCCGGATTTTCCCGGTTGAGGAGCAAACCATTGCTGTCGGTATGGGATCAAAAGGCAGTTTACCGGTTCAATACGTCATTCAAAACCTCGATTTCGATAAGCTTAAAGAAGCAATTCCCAAATTTCTGGATGCCGCCAGAAATGAAAAGACCTTTCAAAATGTAGATATTAACCTCAAATTCAATAAACCCGAAGTTGATATAACCATCAATAGGATCAAAGCGCGGGAATTAGGCCTGACAGTTACTGATATTGCTGGTGTATTGCAAAGTGCCTTCAGCGGCCGACGCCTTGGCTATTTTATTATGAATGGCCGCCAGTATGAAGTGATCAGTCAGGTTGGTTTACCTGACCGGCAGAAACAAACTGACATTTCGAAGTTATATGTCCGGAACAATCTTGGTAACACGATTGCCTTGTCAGAAGTACTCGATATGACAACTAGTGCAAATCCTCCTTCATTGTACCATTATAACCGATATAAATCGGCCACTATTTCAGCATCCCTGGCTGAAGGTAAAACAATTGGCGATGGTGTAAAAGCAATGGAAAATATTGGAGATAAGTTATTGGATGAAAGCTTTCAGACCTCGCTCAGCGGCGCTTCGCGTGACTTTGCTGAGAGTTCATCCAATATTGGTTTTGCTTTTATTTTGGCGCTATTACTTATTTACCTCGTACTTGCGGCCCAGTTTGAAAGTTTTAAGGATCCGTTTATTATTATGATAACTGTTCCTCTGGCTATTGCCGGTGCCATTTTATGTCTTTGGACCTTTAATCAAACGCTAAATATTTTTTCTGAAATCGGAATGATTACTCTGATCGGTCTTGTTACCAAAAATGGAATTCTGATCGTCGAATTTGCCAACAAAAAGCGGGAACTTGGCATGACCAAGTTTGAAGCGGTTGTGGAAGCCTCTACCCAACGATTGCGCCCCATCCTGATGACCAGTCTGGCAACTTCACTTGGTGCTCTGCCAATCGCTCTAAGCCTTGGCGAAGCTGCAACAAGTCGTGTTCCGCTTGGGATCGTAATCGTAGGTGGTATTTTATTCTCACTGATCCTTACCCTATTTGTTATTCCGGCAATTTATACTTTTGTAACAGGGAAACGAAAAAGCAAGGAAGAAATTGATAATCAGTTTAATTAATAAAAAATGAACCGACTCTACATACTACTGATTCTTTGTATACCAATTTTTTCAGAAGCGCAGATTTCAATTACACTCAAGAGTGCTATTGACACAACGCTTAAGAATAACTTCGATATACAAATCGCAGCAAATAATGTTGGAATAAGCAAAATCAACAATACTGCAGGGGTAGCCGGTGCACTACCTAGCTTAAACGCTAGCTTAACTGATAATCAATCGATTACTAAGGTTTTTCAACGTTTAAACAGCGGAGTCGAAATCGAAAAAAACAGTACTGCCGGAAATAACCTGACGTCAAACCTTACTGCCGGAATACTGCTCTTCAACGGATTCAGGGTGGTTGCAACCAAATCAAGACTGGAGCATATTCAAAAACAAAGCGAACTCCAATTCAACTTACTTATTCAGAATAGTATAGCATTGGTAATGGCAAAATACTACGATATTGTCAGGCAGCTTGAATATTTAAAAATCATACAAACCACTCTTGATGTTTCTCAAAAGAAACTTGAAATAGTTACTGACCGGAAAAATGTGGGTATGGCAAATGATGCCGACTATTTGCAAGCATTGATCGATGTAAATTCGGTGAAGCAAAATCTCAGAACTCAACAACTGGTCGTCGACCAGACAAAAACAGAACTTCTTCAATTGATGAGTATCAAAAATTACTATGTTTATAATGTGGAGGATAGCATCCTGGTAGACAAATCCCTTGAATTAAAAACGATCCTCGCATACCTTCAAAAGAATCCACAATACCTATCAGCCGAACAGCAGGTTAAAATAAGCGAACAGGTGGCAAAAGAGGTTTCTGCTTTACGGTATCCCTCCTTACGCTTAAATACGGGTTTCAATTTTAATCGTAATCAAAGTGCTGCAGGATTGACATTGATGAATAAAAATTATGGACCCTATGCAGGTATCGCATTGCAGGTTCCAATTTACAATGGCAACACATACAAGATTCAAAAGGAAACAGCCCTTTACAATCTGGAAAATGCCAGGTTACAGCAGCAGAACCTGCTTAATACACTTACTGCTGATGCAATAAAAACATTTCAGTCCTATAGTACAACTCTGGAACAACTAAATTCTCAGGAAAATTCAGTAGTATTGTCTGGAAAACTGATTAATGTAGTGATGCAGCGATTCAAGGTTAACCAAGCCACCATCCTGGACGTAAAAGCAGCTCAGGCAAGCTATGAAACCACAGGTTATCAATTAGTTAATCTAAAGTATGCAGCCAAGATTTCCGAAATTGAACTGAAACGTCTATTGTACCTTTTAGCCAATTGACAAAAATAAAATAATCAGCGTTAAAGATGATGAGGACCTTTTCGGGGTCCTTACTCCTCTACATTTTTCCACTTCTCCTGATTGTAACGGCTTGTCAGAATCGTAAGAATTTCATTTGCAGAAGATTCAATTGGTTTATTCGTGATCTGTATCTCTGTGAACCCTCCCCTTTCGAATATCCTTTGGGCATATTCCAACTCTTCTCTCACTTTCCTTTTGTTGATATAGTCAGAATCTTCATCGAGATGAAGGCTTCTTACACGGTTGGCACGCTGGGCAATCAGGTAAACCGGCGAAATATTTAGGCCAAATATCCTTCCCGGATCGGCTTTGAACAGTTCTTCCGGAGGATCGATATCACGAACCAGTGGAACATTCGCTACCTTCCAACCGAACATCGCCAGGTAAACACTTAGCGGTGTTTTGCCTGTACGGGAAACGCCTGTGAGTACAATATCGGCCTGAGTAATCTTTTCTGGATTTTGTCCATCATCTACCTTTAAAGTAAAATCAATTGCTTCAACACGTTTAAAATATTCAATATGACTTAACCTGTAAAGTCCCGGCTGACTTATTGGCCTTGTATTCAGCAATTTTGACAAATAATCCGACAAATCTCCTACCAAATCAAAGTGGTTCACACCACTCGTTATGCATGATTCAATCAACATTTTCCGTGCCTCAGGATCGACCATGGTATGTACGATAACACCTCTTGTTATAAGTGCTTTTGAAATTATATCATCCATATTCGATTGGTTCAGAACATCCGGAACAATAATCACGGGAATCTGATTATCGGGGAATTGGATTAAAACAGACTGAACTACCGCATCTCCGGCCAGGCCCTTCCCTCCCGAAACAATATAAATGGGGGGCGTCTTTCCTTTTTGACAATTATTCATTTGTTACCTCGATATAAAAGATTTGTTAACCGACAAATAAATTGAGCAACTCGACTAGATTATATCTGTAAGGGCAGATTTAATACTGGGGAATTTGAATTGAAAACCGGCCTCCTGTAAGCGGGCTGGTTTCACAAATGCACCTTTAGTTAGTAACTCCGCAGCATCACCATAAACTAATTTCAAAGCAAATTCAGGAACTGTAAATAAGGCAGGGCGGTGTAAGCATTCAGATAAAGCTTTGGTAAATAAAGCATTGGTAGTCGGTTCAGGACTTACCATATTATAAACTCCTGAGCAATTGTTATTTTGTACTAAATATTCTATAGCCCGGCAAAAATCAAGAATATGGATAAACGAAAATGATTGTTTTCCTGAGCCAATTTTTCCACCTAATCCCGCTTTAAATAATGGCAACATTTTTCCAAGCGAACCTCCTGATGCACCAAGAACAATCCCAATCCTTACTTTGCAAACTCGCATTATATCATTCAGTTGGGTAGTTTCATTTTCCCAAGCATTACAAACAGAAGCCAGAAAACCGGAATCAAGTGCAGTGGAAAATTCATCATGTATTCCTGAATTTTTATATACACCAACTGCTGAGGCATTTATAAAGAGTTTAGGGCGATGCTCCGGTCCATTCATCTGAATCGCATCAACCAAGGCACGTGTTGTTTTAATCCGGCTGGACAATATAATTTCTTTATTCGTCTTATTCCACCTGCATAAAACAGATGATCCGGCAAGATTGATGATAACGTCAGCAGAATTGACTATTTTTGCAAGTTGTTTACTTCCATTAACAAAATCGTTGCGAGAGATCGCAATTAGTTCATTTCCTGATTGTAATAAATATTCTGACAGTTGTTTTCCTATAAAACCTGTACTGCCGGAGATTGCGATTTTCATGATATGAATAATTGAAGTTTTGGAATAAAAGGATGATACGATTTAATCATATGTCAGTAAAAAAAATTAAAGGGTCCGATAAGAAGAAAAGCCCAAAAGGGGTTTTCTCAGGACTATCTGCATCTTCTAAACAATTGACCACTAAAAGAGTTCTGATCTGGGGGTTAAAACTCTTCTTCTTTGGATTGTTTTTGTTTCTTACCCTCTTCGCCTTGGTTTACATTGGAACTTTTGGTCAATTACCAGATTCAAATACACTGATAAAGATAAAAGAACCTGTTGCATCGGAAGTATATTCCAAAGATAATAAATTGCTGGGGCGGTATTACATTGAGAACCGAAGTAATGTTACCTTTAAGGAGATCTCACCCAGTCTTATTAATGCCCTTATTGCAACAGAAGATAACCGGTTTTATGAACATAGGGGAATTGACGAATGGGCACTTCTGCGAGTTGTCGTGAAAACGTTACTCCTGGTAGATCACAGTTCAGGTGGCGGATCTACTTTATCGCAGCAGATTGTTAAAAATATTTTTGGCAGAAAGAATTATGGACCGTTAACCATACCTGTTAGCAAAATCAGGGAATCGATAATCGCCTATCGCCTTGAACGCCTCTATTCGAAAGAGGAGATCCTCACATTATACCTGAACACTGTCCCTTTTGGAGAAAATACTTTTGGCGTTGAACTGGCCGCTGAGAGATTCTTCAGCCTCAGGCCAAACAAGCTCTCTGTTCCGCAGGCTGCAACATTGGTAGGGATGTTAAAAGCCAATAACTATTACAATCCCAGAACCAATCCCGAACATTCGCTTCAGAGAAGAAATACGGTAATTTCTCAGATGGCAAAATATAAATATATTACAACTGAGCAAGCCCGAAAATACACCAGTGAACCGCTCGGTTTAAAATATAATTATCTGGTTTATAATACAGGACCCGGAGCCTATTTCAGAGAATTAATCCGACCTCAGCTGGAAGATTGGTGCGCCGAAAATACCAAAGCCGATGGAGCTCCCTACAATTTGTACACAGACGGTTTAAAAATTGTAACCACGATAGACTTTCGAATGCAGCGATATGCTGAAATGGCCATGCAGGAAAAAATGAAGGAGTTGCAGGCTACTTTTGAAAAACACTGGGACGGGAAAGATCCATGGGGAAAAAACAACGCGGTGGTTCTTAGGGCAATGAAAAGATCTGAACGGTACCGGAAAATGAAAGAGTCCGGAAAATCTGCCTCGGAAATCACAGCAGCATTTAAAGTCCCCGTAAATATGAAGATCTTTTCATGGGAGGGTGAAAAATCAGTAAAGATTTCTCCGATTGATTCAGTTAAATATACTTTGAAACTGCTCCATTGTGCCTTTATCGCCATCGAACCAAATTCAGGTGATATCAAAGCTTGGATTGGGGGTAACGATTTCAGATATTTCCAGTACGACAATGTTATTGCTCCGCGCCAGGTCGGATCAACATTTAAGCCAATCATTTATGCCTCCGCGCTCGAAAATGGGGTTCCGGCGGACAAATATTATCCCAACGAAAAAACAACCTATTCCGAATATCAGGATTGGTCACCAGGGAATTCGAATGAAGAATACGGTGGATATTATTCCCTTGAAGGTGCTCTCTGTAAATCAGTTAATACAGTTTCAGTGCAGGTACTCCTGGATGGTGGAATTTCCGAAGCAGTTACTCTTGCCCGGAAAATGGGAATTAAAACAGATCTGCCTGAGGTCCCTTCATTAGCACTTGGATCTGCCGATATCCCTTTGATTCAGCTTGCACAGGCGTACGCCTGTCTCGATAATCTGGGAAAAACAGTCACCCCAAACTATTTGATCCGAATTGAAGATACAAATGGGAAAGTTCTTAAGAAATATATTCCTGACAATGAAGAACTCGAAGTAATGTCACCCGAAACGGCAAAAATCATTACCCATTATCTTGAATCAGTTGTAAACGAAGGGACAGGGTCAGAAATCAGATCACTCTATAAAATTGAGGGGCCCTTCGCTGGAAAAACAGGAACAACTCAGAATTTTGCCGACGGATGGTTCATGGGGTTTACCCCCGATCTGGTGACCGGTTGTTGGGTTGGAGGCGAAGAACCAGCCATTCATTTCCGGAATATTGCTTTGGGGCGGGGCGGGTATACTGCATTACCAGTTGTTGGAAAATTTTATAATAAACTTTATCACGATCCGGCATTCAGAGATTACAAAAATCACTCTTTTCCGGCGCTGGACGAAACAACCCTGGCACAACTTGATATCCCCCATTTTACGGAGACCTACAAGGAGAAAGGAAAATCCAACTTCTGGAATTTATTTAGTGGGGACCAAAAGAAAAGGGAAGAACGTAAGGCAGAGCGTCAGGAGAAAAGTAAAGAAATTGATTTGCAAACTGATGCAAAAAAAGAACGAGTAAAGGAGGATGAACCAAAATCGAATATCTGGAAGAAGATTAAAGATGCATTAAAAAAGAAAGAGTAATTTACGCTACCTTTTTGTAACAATTTTTCATACTATAAAAGATTTTTGTATTTTTGGCGACCAATTATTCGTTCATTTTGTTATATTACAGAGAAAACGGTTATAATCAGAAAATATATGTGTGGTATTGTTGGAGTATTTGATTTAAAGGTAAAAGCTGAAGACTTAAGGACACAGGTCCTTAAAATGTCAAAAAGGATTCGTCACAGGGGTCCGGATTGGTCCGGAATATATTGTGGTTCAAAGGCGATTATAGCGCATGAGCGGTTGGCAATTGTTGACCCCTCCTCTGGTGGACAGCCGCTTTACAGCAAGGATAAAAAACTAATTTTAGGAGTAAACGGCGAAATCTACAACCATCGCGAATTGCGTAAGCCACTTGAGGACCATTATGAATTCCTTACGGAATCAGATTGTGAAGTGATCCTGGCACTCTATCGCGAAAAAGGGATTGCTTTTCTCGAAGAACTCAACGGAATATTTGCCTTCGTGCTGTATGATGAAGAGAACGATTGTTATCTTGTAGCCCGCGACCATATTGGAATCATTCCGTTATATATGGGATGGGATTCATACGGGAATGTCTACTTTGCTTCTGAACTGAAAGCGCTTGAAGGCACTTGCAAAAAAATAGAAGAGTTCCTTCCAGGGCATTATCTATATAGTAAAGAGGGTGTTATGAAAAAATGGTACGCCCGCACCTGGACCGAATATGATGTTGTAAAAGAAAATATATCGGATATCGATGTATTGAGAAAAGCACTCGAAGATGCAGTTCATCGTCAGTTGATGTCCGACGTACCATATGGAGTACTTCTTTCAGGAGGACTCGATTCTTCGGTTATTTCGGCAATTGCAAAAAAATATGCCGCTAAAAGAGTTGAAAGCGATACCAATCAGGAGGCATGGTGGCCACAACTACATTCCTTCGCTGTAGGACTTATTGGATCACCCGATTTGGCAGCTGCACAAAAAGTGGCAGACCATATCGGAACAATTCATCACGAAGTGCATTTTACAGTTCAGGAGGGTCTTGACGCCTTAAGAGATGTTATTTATCATCTTGAAACATACGATGTTACAACCGTAAGAGCATCAACTCCGATGTATCTGTTAGCCCGCGTGATTAAATCGATGGGGGTAAAAATGGTTCTATCTGGAGAAGGTGCTGATGAACTTTTTGGAGGATACCTCTATTTTCATAAAGCGCCGAATGCTCAGGCTTTTCATGAAGAGACTGTTCGAAAAATCAGTAAATTACACCTATACGATTGTTTAAGGGCTAATAAGTCGCTGGCAGCCTGGGGTGTTGAAGGGCGCGTACCATTTCTTGACAAAGAGTTTATGGATGTTGCAATGACCTTGAATCCCGAAGATAAGATGGCCAAAGACGGGAAGATGGAAAAATGGATTTTGCGCAAGGCTTTTGAGGATTTCTTACCCGAAAGTGTAGTTTGGCGGCAAAAAGAGCAGTTCTCTGACGGAGTCGGATATAACTGGATTGATTCTCTCAAAGCGCTTACTGCAGAGAAAGTTACCGACGAACAAATGGCCAATGCCCAGTTTCTCTATCCAATTAATACTCCAATGTCAAAAGAGGAGTATTTTTACCGGACCATCTTTACTGAGCATTTCCCTTCTGATGCTGCTGCCCGGTGTGTGCCATCGGTACCATCCATTGCATGCAGTACACCTGAAGCACTTGCCTGGGATGCCTCGTTTCGTAATAATGCCGATCCATCAGGAAGGTCGATGAAAAATGTTCATACACAGGCCTATAAATAAAGGATTCCTTAACAGGTAAAAGTCAAAGAGGCCGCAAAGGCTCGAAGACCCTAAGTTTTACAAAGAGAAGATGAATGACTAAAATTCTTTGTGTGACGTGGTGCCTTCGGGGCTTTGTGGTTTTTTTATTGTTACTTGTAATTTGATTCAAGGATTTTAAACAACTCATCTACCCGAACATTTTCATGCAAGTCGCCATTGCTCGATGTAGAAATATGTCCGGTTTCTTCACTCACTACAATAACATACGCATCGGTCTGTTCTGAAATGCCAATTGCAGCCCTGTGCCGCAATCCCAGCACCGGGCTAATTTCGAGCTTTTGCGAAAGGGGTAAAATACATCTTGCAGCTTTTATCCTGTTAAGACTGATGATCATTGCACCATCATGCAGGGGTGAGTTTTTAAAAAATATACTCCTGATCAGTTCCGAGGTGATTGCTGCATCAATGATTTCTCCCGTTTCAACATACTCCTGCAACTCACTTTCGCGGGAGAGAACAATGAGCGCGCCCGTTCGGTTTTCTGACATTTGCCTGCACCCTTCAACAATAGCGTGTAAACTTGATTCAGAAGCAAACTTAAATTCATTCGAAAAAAGATGCTCAAGGGAGAATCGTCGGTTTGCGCGATAGCGACTCCCCAGCATCAATAAAAAACGGCGCACCTCCTGCTGAAATACAATAATTATTGCGATGACACCAACACCAAACAGTTGCCCCAGAATTGAACCCAATAGCTCCATTTTTAATGACTTCACCACTAACCAAACCACAAAAATGATGAATATTCCCATGAAAATATTAAAAGCAACAGTCCCCTTTACCAACTTGTATAACTCATAAAAAATTATGGCAACCAGGAATATGTCAATTAAATCAAGAAACCTGACTTGTATGAATAAATGGGTCATTGAATACTACTTTTAATTTTACCAACTAATTTAATTGTCTCAACAGCTTCTCTCACATCGTGAACCCTCAAAATATCACACCCTCCCGATAAAGCGATGGTGTTAAGAACCGTAGTCCCATTCAGACTCTCATCCGGAGTGATCCCCAACTCTTTCCAAATCATCGCTTTACGCGAAAGGCCAACCAATACCGGCAATTCGAAAATTTTAAATGCATCCATCCGGTTGAGTAATTCATAATTATGGACAGCTGTTTTACCAAACCCAAATCCGGGATCAATTATGATGTCAGTAACACCGAGCAACTTTAATCTTTGCACCTGTGCCGATAAGAAGAGAATGATATCTTTGATAACATTATTATATTCAGGATTTTGCTGCATTATTTCACTTTTACCTTTTGTATGCATCAAAATATAAGGCAATTTCAGACTGGCCACTTTTTCAAACATCAGCTCATCAAAAGTTCCACCTGAAATATCGTTGACTATAAAATCACCTATCTCGTCATAAACCGATTGTATAACCTCCGAACGATAGGTATCAACAGACAACAAGGAATCCGGAAATTCACCTTTTACAACTCTTATAACCGGTAAAAGCCGATCAAGCTCTTCCTGAAAGGATATCTCCTTCGCTCCCGGTCGTGTTGACATTGCGCCAATATCAATAAATTGTCCACCCTCTTCCAGTATTTGAGCTGCACGCTTCAAAATCTCCAGATCAGTACGATAGAACCCTCCATCATAAAATGAGTCGGGAGTTGCATTGATGATTCCCATCACCACCGGGGAACTGAGATCGATCAACTTTCCGTTAAGATTGATGGTGCTCTTTTTCCTGTAAAAGCTTTTATCGTTTCGGGCGAATAACATTTTAAGATTCTTCAATAATTAGCGTCAGGCAACAATATAATATAAAAAACTAATTATCAGATTAATAACCTAGAATAATTTGATCCGGTGAAGATGGATTGAATACAAAAATAAGAATAAATGTCACATCCATTCCCTAATTTTTAATACTTTTATGGTTCAATTACTAATTATGGATAAAACAAATCAACAGTTTGATCAGATCATCGGTATATGCCGCGATGTTTTTGTAAAGAAAATGAAGGATTACGGAACAGCCTGGCGGATTCTCAGACCAACCTCGATGACCGATCAGATATATATCAAAGCTCAAAGAATCAGGAGTATAGAAGAGAAAGGTGTTGCAAAAATAGAGGAGGATGCACGTGCTGAATTCATTGGCATTGTGAATTATTGCTCAATGGCACTTATCCAGCTCGAGTTAGGACCCTCGGATGAAGAGCTCCCTGTTGATATTACCGAGAAAAAATATCTTGCGAACCTCTTGAAGGCAAAAAACCTTATGATGGCTAAAAACCACGATTATGGCGAAGCATGGCGACAAATGAGACTTAGCTCCTATACTGACCTTATTCTGATGAAAATAAAAAGGACAAAACAGATCGAAGATAATCAAGGCATTGCAATTAATTCTGAAGGTGTTGATGCCAATTACCTTGATATGATTAATTATGCCATTTTCGGGCTCATTAAACTTGAATTTGAATAATATGAAGCAGAAACTGCTCATATTGGCCAGGTGGATCATCGGGATCTTGTTTGTTTTTTCAGGGTTCGTAAAAGGGATCGATCCCATCGGTTTTCAATATAAGCTGATTGACTATTTAGAAGCCATGAACATCAAAATGCTTGATTTTTTGATAGTTCCTGGCTCATTCTTACTCCCTTTTGGCGAATTTTCGATTGGTATTACCCTGTTGACCGGGATTTTGATCCGTCTTTCGACGAAACTGGCATTTATTTTCATGCTTTTCTTCACTCCGCTTACCCTCTATGTTGCTTTAAAAAATCCCGTGACTGACTGCGGATGTTTCGGAGATGCTCTGGTTATCAGTAATTGGGCAACGTTTTACAAGAATATAGGATTGATTTTCATTGCCATTTTACTGATCATAAACAGAAAAGAATTACGCTTCATTACATCCGTAAAATACCGCGAAATTTCTTTAACCATTTTATTATCTTTCTATATATTAATGGTTTACTGGTCATATAATCACGAGCCAATTATCGATTTCAGGCCTTTCAGGATAGGTCAGAACATCACCGAAGGGATGAGTATACCAGCCGGCGCTCCCACAGATGTTTATCAGACCAACTATTATTACCGCAATCTGCATACGAATGAAATCAGGAAATTCGGTGATCAAGATTTTCCTTGGCAAGACACGATCAACTGGAAATTTAAGTCAATGGATCCACCTTTGCTGATAAAAAAGGGTTATCGGCCACCGATACATGACTTCTCAGTACAAACAATTGGTCAGGAAAATGTTACAGACCATTATCTTCAGGATTCGCTCTTTACTTTTTTCGTAATTGCCTATGATCTGGAAAAATCTTCACATCAGAAGCAAAAAGAGCTGAATTCATTGGCAACCTGGGCAAAAGGAAAAGGGTACAATTTTATTGGTCTCACCTCAACTGCCGGACCAGCACTGAATAAATATAAAGTTGAGCAACGCCCCGAATACGAGATGATGTTTACCGATCAGATTACGTTAAAAACAATGATCCGGTCGAATCCGGGTCTTATTCTTCTTAAGAAAGGTACAATTATCGAAAAATGGGCTTTCAGGGATTTTCCTACTTCTGATAAAATGGAGAAAATCATCGGTGCTGAAATGAACAAAAAGTTAAATCGATAATTTGAAGTGCACTCGTGTTTCAGACTCCGTTATTAAGTTTTATCTTTGTAACTTAAATGTACCAAATTAGGCGTTTAATTCATAATTATTTAAAAATAACAGGATAATGAGAAAAAAAATTGTAGCCGGAAACTGGAAATGTAACACTACCGTTAAAGAAGGTGTTGAATTGGCAAAAAGTGTAAACGAACTTGTTGCGACCACAGGTGCAAAAGATGTTGTTGTCGTTCTTGGCACCCCTTTCACCCATTTGACCAGCGTAGTTGATGCAATTGATGTAACTCGTATTAACGTTGCATCTCAAAACTGTGCCGCAGAACCCAAAGGCGCCTTCACTGGTGAAGTATCCGCCTCAATGGTTAAATCAACTGGCGCAACCTATGTGATCATCGGCCATTCCGAACGACGCGAATACTATCACGAAACCAGTGAAACACTGAATAAAAAACTCGCATTAACCCTTGAGCAAGGATTAACACCCATCTATTGCTGTGGTGAAGCTTTAGCAATCCGAGAAGCAGGAAAAGAAAACGAATTTGTAAAACAACAACTTGATGAAACCATTTTCTTATTGCCTGCTGAACAACTACTGAAATTGGTAATTGCCTACGAACCGATCTGGGCAATTGGAACAGGTAAAACCGCATCAACTCAACAGGCACAGGATATGCTTGCTTACATCAGAGGTTTAATTGCTACAAAATATGGTAAAGAGGTTGCTGATGAAATTTCGATTCTTTATGGTGGATCATGCAGTGCCAGCAATGCAAACGATCTTTTCAGCCAGCCAGACATCGACGGCGGATTAATCGGTGGCGCCTCACTAAAAGCACCGGATTTCCTCGCAATTATCAATGCCTATTGATCAGGTAGAGAGCCTCCAATAAAGTTTCAAATAGATACGAAGAGTGGATACGGGTGACCATATCCACTCTTTTTGTATTTTTTAATCTTTTTCTACCTTATGTTTGTTATCTTTATTTATCAATAATTCCTAAGGAATCTGATCATGTCGTATCATCTAAAATTGTCAATACTAACTATATTGCTATTATTTGGCAGATTAGTCTCCTATTCGCACAATCTTAAAGGATTGGTCACCGCCAAGGATGGCACTCCGATTCCTTATGCAACAGTTTTCATCAAGGAGTTATCGCTTGGAACCACCACTAATGATGCTGGCAAATTTGAGTTGGATTTACCAGCAGGAATTTACACAGCAAATTTCAGAAGCTTAGGTTATATTCCTAAAATTGAATCAGTTGAACTAACAAAGAAGATAACTGAAATTTCGGTTACCCTTGAAGAACAAATTATTCAGATGAATCAGATAGAGGTTCAGAGCAGCAATGAAGATCCCGCCTACCCTATCCTGCGAAAGGTCATTGGCTTATCATATGTACATCTTAATCAGATCAGTTCATATTCTGCTGACATATATATACGGGGAACTGTTAAATTCGAAAATATCCCCTCCCTGATTCGCAACCAGCTGAAAAGACAGAATATTGATGTCAAATCAGGTGATGTTCTTGTTAATGAAACTGTAAGTCAAATCGATTACCGTGCACCTGATAAATATGAGCAACATATCCTTTCAGTAAATTCCACATTTCCTAAAGTTGTAGACTTTTCTGCAGACGAGTTTATAAAGGCAAGTCTTTATCAGGATAATATCAATATACTTTTCACACCTTTAAGCAAGAATGCCTTTACCTACTACAATTTTCGATATGAAGGGTTCGAGAAGGAAGGGAATTATACTGTAGACAAAATAAAAGTAATCCCCAAAAGGAAGAGTAAGCAACTCTTTGAAGGGTATATTTATGTTATCGAAGATTTATGGTGTCTCAGCAGGGCTGATTTAAACTTTGATGTACCATTTGGAACTGTCAGCTTTCGGATGGTTTTTGATGAAGTACTTCCTGGAGTTTGGCTACCGGTAGGTCATGATTATATATTTAATGGCGGGATGATGGGAGTCAAAGGTAATGCAAGGTTTGGAGCATCAGTTAAATACAATAAACTGAAAGGGAATGATCAGGTATTGGCAATGATTGGAATTCACCCACCTGCAACAGATGCACAAAATAAAGGGACCAATAAAACGGGAATACCACCCAAAATAGTCAAAAATCAATCTCCCAATAAGAAGGAGGCTAAAATTGGACATTTGCTCGAAAAAGATCAGCTCACGAACAGAGACATGAACAAACTTTCGAAGTTAATGGCTCAGGAAGATTACACCCGTAAGCCTGATTCTTTAAAATCACTCGAAATTAAAGATGCAATGAAAATAACGGTTGAGAAAGGGGCAAACAGTCGCGATACCAGCTACTGGTCCCTATTGAGACCGATTCCTCTATCGATTGATGAAATAAACAGTTTCAAACAAAGAGATTCCTTATTGGCAGTCCGTAAAAAAACTACCCCTGATGTGACCTCTGTAGTCAGCCATAAGCGGAACTATGGGATTTTGAACCCTTTGTTTTTCGGATTCAAACATCCCCTTAAAGACTCAACATGGAATCTTAAATATGATGGCCTGATATCAACGAAGATGATCAGTTTCAATGCAGTTGATGGATGGAAAATTACCCAGAGAGTTGTTTTTAATAAAAATTTTAAACCAGGAAATACCCTGACACTTTCCCCCCATATTGCATATGCCATTGACCGGAAAGCATTATTAGCCAGCGGAACCATCAATTTTTCGTATGCCCCACTAAAAAGAGGCAATGTTGAACTTTCAGGAGGGAAAAATACATTTGATTTCAATCCTTCAACTCAGATGGTTCATCCTTTTATCAATTCCGTGGCTTCTCTCTTTTTTAAAGAGAATTTCGGGAGATACTATGAGAACATATTTTTAAATTTATCCAATATTATTGACATTAAAAACGGGATGGTACTAAGCAGCAGTATAAAGTGGGGAAATATCAGGCAATTGGAAAATTCGTCCAACTTCTCATTTTTAAAGAAGTTGGACGATTACAAACAAAATATTCCCACTAACCAGGAAATAAACAACCAATCATTAAATAATCAGATCAATACAGTTGTCGGATTGAAAATAGAATATACACCGGACTATTTTTACCGGGTCAATAATGGGGTCAAAATAATGTCCCATTCAAATTATCCAACTTTTTACCTGGAGTATAAGAAGGGGATAAAGGATCTTTTTTCGAGTGTATCTGACTTTGACTATTTAAGCGCAGGACTTCAATACAGCAAAGAGTGGAGTTCTACCTCAAGTTTTTCAACAGATTTGCATGGTGGTTGGTTTCCTAATAATAACAGAATCCATTTCTCGGATTTTTCGCATGCTCAGACACAAACCAGTCCAATTCTGTTAAGAGAGTATCGTCACGCATTCTTTCTTCCCGGATACTATTCATTGAGTAGTTCAGACAAATTTATCGAAGCCCATATTTCCGTGAGGGCTCCCTATATAGCCCTTAAATACTTGCCCGGCCTGAGTAATACCCTCTGGCGCGAGATGGTGTGGTGTAGCTATTATTCCTCGCCGGTAACACACAATTATGTCGAAGTAGGATATACACTTCTCGAAGTATTGTTGTCGGCAAACATTGGGACTCATATCGGATTTGAAAATGGTAAAATCAGTAATATAGGGATAAACCTCGCATTTAGAATTTCTTATTAAATAAAATTTCAATGGAATACACCAAAACAACCTGTGTTTTACAACCTGATACTGAAATAAACCGCGAGATATTGGTCGCAGAATTAGGGAATATTGGATACGAAAGCTTTACCGAAACAGATGAAAGTGTTGAAGCTTATATTCCCTCTGCAGGTTTTTCAGAGGAGACACTTTCTCATCTTTTGCTGATTGATTTTAACCATTTTAGGTTCACATCCACATCTGAAACAATTCCTGAGCAAAATTGGAACGAAGTTTGGGAAAAAAATTATTTTCAACCACTATTGATTGCAAACCAGTGTTTAATAAGGGCACCGTATCACACTGATTATCCAAGTGCACCCTATGAGATTGTGATTGAACCCGGAATGGCGTTTGGAACCGGCAATCATGAAACAACAAGCCTGATGATCTCGGAAATTCTGGAGGAGCATCTAATTGGAAAGACGGTACTCGATATGGGTTGCGGAACAGGCATCCTGAGCATACTCGCAGCAAAAAGAGGAGCTGAAAAAATCACCTCAATAGATATTGATCAATGGGCGATCAACAGTACCATCGAAAATTCGACCTTTAATAATGTATTGAATCTGGAAATCATACAAGGAGGGGCAGAATCGATTCCCAACCTGAAATATGACTTCATTTATGCCAATATCCAGCGAAATATACTTCTGAATGACATGCCCCAATATTGTAAAGTTCTAAAAAGAGGGGGCGAATTGATCATGAGTGGATTTTATTATGATGATTTTGAATCGATTAAAAATCGGGCGATCGAATTGGGATTAAAATTCGGTAGGTTGAATGAAACTGAAAATTGGGTTGCTGCAGTATTTACATCGATATAATCCCTTTTCGACCTAATTCAATCACCTCCAAATCTTTTATTAACTCTTTCTCAATAGTAAAGCGAACTAATGTTCTGATCTGATGAAATCCCTGAATTCCGGCAGCTCCGGGATTGATATGTAATAATTGATTTTTCTGGTCGTAGATCACTTTTAAAATATGGGAATGGCCTGAGATGAATAGTTTGGGAGCAAATGAATGGATCTCTTTTCGCACTTCCGGAGTATAGTGCCCCGGATATCCGCCTATGTGAATCATTAGCACATTGACATCTTCGCAGGTAAACCTGAGTCTGACCGGATATTCCGAACGGAGAACTGATCCGTCAATGTTACCACAAACTGCTCTAAACGGGTTTAGTATGGAGAGTTTCTGAGCTGTTTCGGTATTACCAATATCACCAGCATGCCATATCTCATCACATGGGTCTAGATAAGCTAAAATCCGATCATCCATATATCCATGAGTATCAGATAGTAAACCAATTCTTTTCATATAACTGTGTAAATACCAGATGATTTCAAATCAATTGACAAAAAGAGAGATTGCCGAACGACAACCTCTCTTCATTTTTTTAATCAACAGGAGATTAACAACCTATTTGATTTACTATTCAATAACAACAGTTTCTGTTCTACGATTGAGCGCATGTTCTGATTTTTTACATGGAACGCCATCTTTACATTTATTCACTAACTCAGTTTCACCAAATGCCTGCGCATTAATCCTTGACGCCTTGATCCCCCTACCAATAAGATAATCAATAACTGATTTACTCCTCTTTTCAGAAAGTTTCATATTGTAACTGGCAGGTCCCCTGGAGTCGGCATGAGATTTAATATCAACATTAACCTCAGGGTTTTCCTTCATATCTCTGACCAGGCGATCAAGGTCTGTAACTGTCTGATTATTAATATTCCATTTATCAAATTCAAAATAAACCTTATAAGCGTTTCCGATTGCAGCAGATTTTATTTTGACCACGGGTTTTACTTCAGGCTTTGGTTCAGGTTTTAACTCCGGAATTGGCTGAGGTTTATAAGGCTCAACAATAGGCGCCGGTTTTTTCTTCTTTCCAAAAACATAAGATAGCCCAAGATAAGGGTACAGTTTTGTTCCAAAAACAGCAGTCTCATAGTTGGCAGACTTAGTATTTAATATTTCGGTTTTCATAGCATCAAGCCGATCGGTATTTAACCAGCTCCATGTTACTCCTGCACTCAATTTCAGATGTTTGGTGAAACGATAGGCAACTCCTGTTCCAATCGGGATGGTCAATTTCCACTGGTTATCATGAAAGAGAGGATAGGAGCCCTCTCTTCTCCAGAGATGAGAAATTCCGGCACCCAGTTTCCCATACCAGTAGATCTTACGGTCAAATTTTACTTTTGAAAACAAATTTGTCAAGTTCCAGACAGAGTTCAAATCGGTCTGAATCACCTGAGTTCTGAAATCAGAAAAAGGGGTGTTATTGTATTTCCAATCACCCGTAATATTTGAATGATTCCAATTGACTTCCAGGGCAAAGACATTGGAAAAGTTCTTCTTAAACCAAAATCCGTAGGTCCAGTTCAATTGGTTATTCCACTGACTATAGTGGCTAAAAAGATCATCCTTAGACATATTCCACTCCCCTGTAAAAATTGATCCACCACCATTAATCCCAATTTCCCACTTTCTATAAGGTTCAGCTTTCACAGAATTCTGTGCATAGGAAAAACAAAAACAGATAAACAATAGTGCAATACTTAAAATAAGTTTTTTCATAAAAAAATTTAAAACATTGATTTTGAATATATTATTTAAATATTTCTAAATTGCCCTTGATTTGTAAATATAGTAAATTAAGGATAACTACGCTAACAATCTTTGTAAAATGAAAAAAGAGAATGCCAATTGACACTCTCTCTTTTTATGGACTTTAAAGCTATCATCACCTCTTTAAAGGTGGTGATAAAACTTAATTATTCAATAATAATCGTTTCAGTTCTGCGGTTAAGTGCATGTTCAGCTTTGGTGCAAGGAACTCCATCCTTACATTTATTTACCAACTTTGTTTCGCCAAACGCCTGTGCATTAATCCTTGATGTACTGATCCCTTTGCTAACCAGGTAATCGATAACTGATTTACCACGTTTTTCAGAAAGCTTCATATTATAGCTTGAAGGACCTCTTGAATCGGTATGTGATTTAATATCAACATTTACAGTTGGGTTCTCATTCATATCCTTAGCTAAACGATCAAGATCAGAAGTAGCTTTGTTATCAAGATTCCATTTATCAAATGCAAAATATACTTTATATGCATTACCAATAACAGCTGGTTTTGCTTTAACCTCAGGCTTTGGCTCAGGTTTTGGCTCAGGTTTTGGCTCAGGTTTTGGCTGTGGTTTCGGAGGCTCAACTACTGGAGCTGGCTGTTTCTTCTTACCTAAAGTAAAGGAGATTCCAGCATAAGTGTAGAGTTTTGTTCCCATAATATCGGGCTGTGAATTTCCTGACTTGGTATTTCCGGGAGTAGAAGCAGTTGCAGTTCCGTCAAGTCGGTCAGTATTGATCCAACTCCACTGAGTACCAACATTTAGTCTTACCTTATCACTCAGTTTAAACCCAACCCCTGTTCCCAGTGGAATCGTAGGTTTCATATTTCTACCATTAGCAATTGTCCCTTCTTTGGCAATTACATGAGATGCTCCAACACCAATTTTTGCAAACCAGTAAATCTTGCGATCAAATTTATTTTTGGAAAACATATTGTTGATATTCCAAACTGTATTTAAGTCATATTCATTCACTTCAGATTTAAAATCAGCATGTGACGGACTTGGAGCATTAATACCTTTATAAACCGAACCGGTAAGATTGGAGTAATTCCAACCTAATTCCAGTGCAAATACATGTGTAAAGTTCTTTTTGACGAATGCTCCGATACCAAAATTTGGATGACTGTCCCAATCAAAATTTTGCGAAAATTTGGAATCTTTATACATATTATACTCTCCTGAAAAATTGGCAACACCTGCATTTAGGCCAATTTCCCACTTATTGTAAGGCTCAGTTTTTGCTTTGTCCTGGGCAAAAGTTAAATTGTAGCAAGCAAATAAGACTACAATAGATAAACTTAGTTTTTTCATAATAATTATTTTTAAATTACTGACTTAAGAACGATATTGATCGGAAAAAAGGTTTAAATGTGTTTTATTATGCAAATATAGTAAAATAAAGTATCCGGAAACATTTATTCTGAATAATTTTTCACTAATTTTAACATTTCTGTCACAATAAAAATATTTAAAGAAAGTACAAGAATTGAAACAAATTTATTATCCTATATATCAATTAATTAACAAATATAATATAATCTTTTATTTATTTGAATTCATTTTATGATCAGCTCAAAATCAATTCTATCATTCTGATAAAACTTTTTATATTAGGGTTATAATTAATTGCTATATGTCTATATATCAATTAATTAAGAACAAATGGCATTAGACCTGAAATAAATATTAATTTAAAGTTAAGTATATCCTCCTGCCAGAAAAATGGATTACTTTTGACAAAATTAAAGCATTGTTTTAGACTATTGATATTCAATAAATTATGAATACTGAAACAGGTCAGACCGAAAAGGAAGAACGTTTGAATGTAATTACTCATACCATTGGCTTAATTCTGTCACTATTTGGTTCAATTGTACTTTTGGAAAGAGGTCTTGATGACGGAATTCATTTACGCTTCGCGACCTATTTGATTTATATCATCGGGTTATTGACACTCTACTCAGCATCAACACTTTATCACTCGGCTAAAGATCCGGGGCGCAAAAAAAGACTAAATATTTTTGACCATTCGGCCATATATCTTCTTATTGCCGGCACTTATACCCCGATTGCTTTACTCACAATCCGGGGTATGTGGGGAATGTTAATTTTTTGGGTTGTATGGTCAATTGCCCTGGTTGGAATCGTTTTAAAACTTTATTTTACAGGTCGTTATTCAAGAATTTCAACTGCAACCTATGTACTCATGGGTTGGGTAATCGTTATTGCCATTAAACCATTAATAAACAGCATGGTTACAAATGGACTTCTGTGGCTTTTGGCCGGAGGGCTATTTTACACCGTTGGTGCAATTCTATACCAAAGAAAATCAATGAGATACAATCATGTAATCTTTCATGTTTTTGTAATTCTTGGCAGCTTATGTCATTATATCGTTATTCTACAATATACAAATTAATGTTGGTTTTATCATTTAGGCATCTTTCAGCTGATTAAACATGTTCAGGCATCTGGAAGGTGAGTCGATAGTCTCTGGATAACATAGAATCGGCTTCAGGGTCATTCTTAAACCTCATTTTATCAGGATCGAAATTAAGAGTTCTCCCCAGACGATAGGCTATGTTTCCCAGATGGGTAAGGGCACAGGAATAAAAACCTTCTTCGATATTTGCCATAGCCAAATCCTGATTATTGGCTCTGATGGCTTTAATAAAGTTCTCGTAATGATTTCCCAGACCATTTCCGGTTTCAGACAATTTCGCCTCTTTACCCTTATAAACCTGCCAATCATTAACATTTTTGCTCATAAACCCCTCCGATCCAAAAAACAGGTTGCCGATATTGTTGGTCGCACTGGTCATATAACTATTGTTTTTCTCTTCCACCGGATGTGAAAATCCTTCTGTATTGCTCATCCAGTGACGAACTTCAAATTGCAGAATTTTTTTCTTATCTCCTGATCCATCGTTATTTAAAAACTCGTACAACACCATCAGCTGGTTTGGGGTATTTTGAGCATCGTTGAACATAAAATGGCCGCCCATTGCTGCAATTTTTACAGGAAGCTTTACTCCAAGTCCCCAACGGGCAATATCCATTTCGTGTACTCCCTGGTTCCCAAGATCACCGTTCCCATATTCCCAATTCCAGTGCCAGTTATAATGAAAACGGTTTCGGTTAAATGGCTGCACCTGGGCTGGACCTTGCCAGAGGTCATAATCTACATTTTTAAGATATTCTCGCGTATAAGGTTTTTCAATGCTTTTCCCACCAAGGGTGAGTGCGAATTTCTCGTCGGGTTGCATGGGTCCATCAGGATATTTGCCAATTGATTGACGCCATTTGTAACACATACCCTTTGCCATGTAAACCTCTCCCAATTTTCCTGAGTGCAGGTATTCAGCCATACTTAAAGCACAGGGATTACTCCGTTGTTCTGCCCCATCCTGAACAATCACTTTGTATTTACGGGCTGCTTCAACAAGTTTTTGTCCTTCAAACACATTGTGACAGCACGGTTTCTCAACAGAAACATGCTTTCCAGCCTGGATTGCCCAGATGGAGGCTAAAGCATGCCAGTGGTTAGGGGTCACAACAGAAACTGCATCGATGTCCTTATTTTCGTATAACTTCCTAAGATCCTGATAGATTTTGGGGGCCCGAAACCCTTTTTCTGTGTAGTGTTTTTTAACCCGGTCAGGAAATATATTGGCATCAATGTCGCAAATAGCCATCACTTCGACATCCTTTAACTCCTGATAAGCCATTATGTGACTCTGTCCTTGTCCGCCAACGCCAACAACAGCAACATTAACACGGTCATTAGCCCCTTTCCAGTTACTGTTGACTAAGATCGTAGGTGCAGTTACCACACCGATTGTTCCGGCTGAAGTTTTTTTCACAAAATCTCTTCGTTCCATAGGTTGTGTTATTTCAATTGATTGATAATGATATTTCGAAATTGGTTTAAATTAAGTCATCGCTTATTTTCTTCTGGTCAATCTTATCGAACGGTAAACGCATGTATCAAGCTCGCATATTTGGCATTCGTAAGCTGTTTTTTTGATATTTGATCCAAACCCAATAATACCACTAACCGATTTAATGGGATCCATCAGGCAGGAGTCGGACAATAAAATTCCGCAGTGATTATAGGGGAAAAGCCCAAAAAAAAGCTTTTGATCTTTGAGCGCCCACCCACAGGAGCCAGGACTATACCTACTGGTATTCTTTTTACCAATGTTAGTCAATTCATTTTCAAAATTTTCCTGGATCTTGTCTGTGGCAGCTTCTACAGTCAATGAACCAATCACATCAAGTATGTATCCTTCAACCATGTCCCCAACAGCTAAAAGCTCCTTACTCTTCTCCCCTATTCCTGCACCTGCAGTACAGATATATAGTGCTCCCCCTTCTGCATTTTTAAGTTGTTTCGCAATTTTTTTCCCTACCAAAAAAGGGATTCCTTCAATAGTAATCGTCTCTGAATGATCGAGAGAAAAACTATCGGAAATCAGCAGACTTCCCTTGATATTGCAAAGATCAGCAGACTGTTCAATTGCTAAAGCGATCATTTCAGGAAAAGGCTCAGGTGATTGACCCTTGCCATAGCCCATTGCCTCTTCAACAAGTGCAACGTTAATATCAAGTTCATTAAATGAGTAGGTGAAGTCTTTTAGTGCTGAAATCATTAGAATTCCTATTTTTCAGAATAACTGTTTATAATGCCCGCACGACATTGGCAATCTGTCGAATATGTTCGGGAGTTGTACCGCAGCATCCGCCAATGATATTGACACCAGCATCAATAATTGCCTTTACAAATCCTGCTGTTTGTTCAGGTGACTCGGGGAAAAATGTTGTCCCATCCTGATAAATAGGCATACCGGCGTTGGCATGAACCAAAACAGGAATCTCGGAATTGCAGGCTCTGATCTCCTTAACAATCTGAATCATTCCCTCGATACCATTTCCACAATTTGCACCAATAATATCCACCCCTTCAGGCACCAGTTCCTCCATCATTTCGGTCGGAGAAACCCCCATCATTGATCGAAAATCACCATTCAATGTCTTTTCAAATGTCATCGTGCAAATCACCTCTCTGGTTGTATTTTCCTTGGCGGCCCTTACTGCCAGACGGGCTTCGTCAATATCGGACATTGTCTCGATGATAATGGCATCAACACCACCTTTTTCCAGAGCAATGACCTGTTCTTTAAATGATTCGTAGATCTCCTCAGGCGTAACCTCACCCATCATCAAAATCTTTCCGGTGGGTCCTACCGAACCCAGAACAAATTTATCACAAGCAGCTTTTCTCGAAATAGCGGCAGCAGCCTCATTCAACTCGGCAGCACGTTCTGCCAATCCATAATGAAATAATTTAAAACTACTTCCACCAAAGCTGTTGGTTTCTACCATATCAGCACCAGCATCAATATAGCTTTTGGCAATATCAAACACCTCAGTGGCATGTTCAATATTCCATAATTCAGGACATTGTCCCGGTTTTAACCCTTTGGCATGTAAAAAAGTTCCCCACGCTCCATCTGAAACGAGAATCTTCCCTTCTTTAAGCTGATCAGTAATTTTTTTCATTGCAAGTCAATTATTAAAATCTGAATTTAAAAAATTAATTATGCAGAGAGGCTTTTCGCATTGCCATCAGGTTTTCAGCCGGAGTTGTAACAATGATTTCGCAACCTGCCGATAAAATAAACTTTCTCCCTTTCTCCCGTTCGCACAAAAGTTTGCATGCTGAGAATACTTCCTCCGGACTTTTATCCATCACAAATCGGGGATCGATGTTTCCACAGCGGATCACCTCCGGGCCGAGAATTTCATAGGCCAATTGTGGATTCACCTGCCAGTCAAGGTCTAAAATGTCAATTCCAAGGTCAATCATCGAAGGTAGTAAATGAGATATGTCGCCACATATATGTAACTTCACTTTGGCTCCTTGTCCATGAATAAAACTTATGATTTCCCGATGACGCTCTTTTACAAATGTTTGGTAGGTAAATGGATCGATTTGGGAACAAATGGCATCCCCTATTCCGATAATTTCACATCCAGCCTCAATCTGTGCTTTGGCAAAATCTTTAGCAGTTAAAACACATTTATCCAGAAGAATATTTGCAATATCCGGATTCATCATTTGCATCATCATAAATTGCTCAATACCAGTTAAATCACATGCCTCTGCCATGGGCCCTTCAATCCATCCGATGATGGGCACATCTCCATTCGTCCTTTTAGCCAGCAATTCGGCGCCAAGAATCCGATCAAGAGTCCGTTCAGATTTATATACATCTGGCCTTCTCAGGTTTCTGACATCCTCCTCGGTTTTGATTACCAGGTCAAGGCAACGGGGAACACCTTCAGGAATGAACTTAATCCTGGCACCAAATGCGCTTGTTTCCCGATAAGGATCAGAGATTAATCCAACCATATCGATATCAAAATCGTTAAGTGCCCGAAGATTCGCTTCCACCAAAAAGCGATGATCGGAAGCGAATCCGGCATAATTTCCACCAGCATATCTGGCAATAAAATGCATCAAGATGGGACGGAATATGGTCCTATCCTTAGAAAAAATATCATCACATAAATTCTGAAAGACCTTCTTTTTGGTCATGTCAGATACTATTAATTCAGATTTCCAAGATAATCAATAAGTCCTTGTGGGTCAGCCGAATAAACATCCATACCAATTTTGTTGCTAAAATCCATGGTAACAGGAGCTCCCCCGATTGCCACAATTGTTCCGGGAACGGCTTCCTTCACCGCTTTACCAATTTTCTCCATATTCACCATTGTTGTTGTAAGTAATGCCGATAAACAAACAATAGCTCCCGGATTTGCCTCAACAGCTGCTACAAACTTCTCGGCTTTGACATCGGTACCAAGGTCAATCACTTCCCATCCACTCCCTTCAACCATCATTGCCACAAGATTTTTACCGATATCGTGAAGATCACCTTCCACTGTACCGATAATAATTTTTCCTTTGCGAACCACAGATCCGTCATTAAAGAAGGGTTTAAGATGTGCCATACCAAAGCTCATTGCTTTGGCACTCATTAGCACCTGTGGAACAAAAACTTTATTTTCACGGAATTTAACCCCAACTTTACCCATTCCGATAACAAGTCCCTTATTCAACACTTCAGTTGGTGGGACCCCCATTTCAAGGGCTTTTTTTGTCAGCTCATCAGCCCCGTCCTGTCCGCGCATATCGGGAGGATAAGGTGAAGCCAGGTTAATCTTGCCAAATTCAACACAGTACGCCAGTTTTTCAAGAATCTCTTCCATAGTTTTAAATTTGTTGATGTATTACGAATAAATAATTCAATTTCAATATCTTGTGTTAACGATATTCTTTAATCCAATGCTTATTTGCCGCAAAATGGCTATTTTGTAATTCTGAAATGGAAATAAGGTAAAATTAGAGAAATTACTTACAAAAGCACCATTATGAATTACCAAATTTATTAAAAAGCGTGAATGACATTCAGCGAAATATTTCGATTATTCAACACTCATTGATGTGATATTAATATTTAAAATCAGGGCAAATTTTTGAATAACTCCATTTCTCCCTCATCACTCTTTTCCTAAATTTATCTGCTTCCGGATCATTGATAAATTGTTCAATCTCCGGATTCCATTCAACTTTACGATTTAGTTTCAATGCGATATTTCCAAAATGTAAAAGGGTGCTGGTACGATGCCCGGATTCTGCGGTATAAATTGCTTTTCTTCCTTCCTTTATACTTTGCAGAAAGTCGATAAATTCATCAGCAGCAGTAGGTAAAACAATTGTCTTCTCTTTTAAATTAAGGATATTCTCATTTCCTGCGGTCAATTTGCTATTCCAGCCTACCGATTCCACCCATGATTCTTCACCCTCGAGACGGATGGAAGCTTCACCACTTTTTACCCGCATTGTCACCTCATTTGGATATTTGTAACGCAAATCAAACTGCCAGGCAGTATTAAAAATGCCATCACTATAATAAAGGGTTTCTCCAACAGGTGTAACCTCGGTCGGACCTGCAAATTCATTTCCCGAAAGCAATTGCGCGGTATCGCAGTAGTGAGCGCCCCAGTCTGTTAGCAGACCACCGGAAAAGGCATCATGCCATCTGAAATTGTAAAAAGTACGGGAATATACGAACGGAATTTCAGGGGCCGGGCCAAGCCACATATCGAAATCGAGATCCTGTGGCGGAGTAGTCACTTCCAAACCCTCCCTTGGCAATTGCGGCACAGGAAGTGAAATTTCCATATGTTTTAGTTTACCTAAACGACCGTTTAAGGCAATTTCAGCCATTTGGTGATATGCTGGCAAAAAACGGTCTTCAACAGATACCTGGTAAATCACTCCTGTCTTTTTGATCACATCACTCAGCAAACGTCCTTCATCAATTGTAAGAGTGGGTTTCTCGCAACAAATATGCTTTCCTTTTAATGCGGCCATAATCGAGATTGGAACATGCCAATGATCGGGTGTTGAAATCTGAACAGCATCGATCGATTGATCTTCCAATAGCTCCCTAAAATCCTGAAAAACTTTGCAATCTTTTGAATGATAGGTATTATTGACCAGGTTTTTTGCACTTGTTGCCCTTGTCATACTCACATCACATACGGCAACAACACGGCACAGCGTCTGGTATTTCAAAAAATGGCGCAGATTACGTTCAACACCTTGTGAACCGACACCAATCATTCCAATGGTGATTAAATCATTTGGATGTTTACCTATACATCCTGAATTTAAAGGTATTACCGATGCGCCGGCAACTACCAGACCTGAATTCCTCAGAAAGGTTCTTCTGTTCATATTATAACGGAAATTACTTAATATCAACTATTTCGATTACAAAAAACCGGGTTTTCTCCCTTGTTCATTACGTCAATACCCTCTTCCCATCCCTGGATCAAACGTTGGCTGGTTGCTTTATGAATATAGGTAAAACTTGAAGATGAGTCAAAGATCGATCCATCGAGGAACATACCTGCATATTCATAACAAAGGTGCAAAAAATCTCTACCAAACTTTTATGGTTTGCTTGCCTCCAATAAATCCCTCAAAAGGACCGGCTGTAGGATTTGACAATGAACGTTTGTTTCCAAGATAATCGGTATCTATTTTCAAGGATGTACCATCGGGATTCTCAAATGGTTCATTAGCCATTTTTGCTTTTCCAAGCAACTCAGTGGTAATCACATTGGTTTTAGGCATTTCGTTGTTATCGCCAGTACTAATACTCAGAAACACTTGATTTCCATCTTCAACAATCTTAAAATCAGGCTTAATATTGTGGTTTTCAACCTTACTTTCCTCCGACTTGTAAGGTAAGGCCTTATTGTAATAGATATTTCCACTAATCCAGACAGGCAGCTTAGCCTCATTATAAATAACCAGACCATAACAACTCCTTAAATCCTTCTTATTCAATTCACTACCACAACCAAGGAATACATTATTGTAATAACGGTCATCCCCCGAAAAGATGGTAGAAAGGCCTGCAACCTCAGTCGAATGGGGCAGGTGATAGGGTGTAAACCGCCCCGGCTCCGGCCACATACGAAGCTGACCTGCAATCAGATTGTGAACAATTGCAGAACCTTGCGACTGTGTTCTGATTCCATGTGACGATAGCATGATGTTATTATCGACCAGCGTTGGGCCGTGGTCTACTTCCATAAACAGATCCTCCAGATCATTATCATACAACAGGTTTTTTGAAACACGTGTTCCCTGAGCCATCCAATCGAGCCAAATACCGCGTCCCGTGTTGTGAATGCGGTTTTTCTCAATTTTGGTATCAATAGCTGCATGGAACTTTATTCCCCCTATTTCCGCTCCGCTAAACTGTCGTTTCGTCCATATATGATGAATATGATTATTTTCGATAACGCTAAAAGCAGCCCCCATGCTTCCGCATATGCCGGTCTGTTCACAATTGAAAATCTCATTATTCCTCACCAGATGAGAACCAATATTGGCTTTACTCCACCCATTTCGTAAAGTCCTGAAAGTTACTTCAATATAATGAAGCGAACCATCAATACTTTTATTTGCAGACCAGACATTATGGCCGGTTCCCCGCTCCTTTCCCAGGGTGATACCCGAACATTTTGAATCATGAATCACATTGTTTTCGATAATCCAACCCTTATTCCAATTCGTAGAAATCATCCCGATCTGCTCTGCTGTTGGGGCAGCCCATTGGGTTGCTGCCTGACAGATGTTAAATCCCTGGATCGTAAGGTAATTAATACCCGGCTTATCAGGATAAAAACAGGTTCTGCGTACACTTAGCTCAACCAGTTCTTTATTGGGATTGAATTTCTGAAAGTTTGCCCAGATTGTCGTATTGTTATTATCGCTCTCGCAACACCACGTATAGGTTGATCCTTCACTGTCGTTAATAGTTGCATCAGGTACCGGGTTGATTACCTGCTCAATTTTCTCCTTTTCAAATAATGATTTTCCATTTAGAAATACCTCCCCCGTATGGTGAATTCTGCCATGGTTCGAAAACCAATCCCCATAGATTGAATCTTTATAGGGATTATAATTACCAAAGTATGAGTTTGGAATAGTTACTTTCCATATCCCGTTCTTCTCCTTTTTCCATCCTGCGATCACCTCAGAGCCTTTAATCTCAGCCTTTTCACCAGTCGCAGCACGATAAACAATTCTTTTTAGATCGCTTTCGCCACCGTTAGCAGGATTAATCCATTCACGATAGGTACCCGCATGAACAACGATCTCGTCACCGGCAATTGCCAGTTGAGCAGCAAAGTTGATCGTTTTGAATGGTTTTAACGCAGAACCATCATTTTTATCATTACCATTTACCGATACATGGTAATCTCTTGCAAAAGCAACTGAGATGATGTTGACAAATATCAACAGTAATTGAAAGCGTAAATGTCTCATCTTAATTTATTTAATATCAATAAAAAATTCTTGTTAATTTCCGTTAAACTCCTTAACTGCCTCCATCATTGCCGCAAGGTTTTCAACCGGGACATTCGCCTGGATATTATGAACAGTATTAAAGACAAAACCTCCATCTTTGGCAAAGATTTCGCAATTATCGAGTACTTGTTTCTTCACCTCTGCTGGAGTACCAAAAGAGAGCATTTTTTGAGTATCCACTCCCCCACCCCAGAAAACCAGGTCCTTACCATAAGTATTTTTTAAATGGCGGGGGTCCATCCCTTTGGCGTTGATCTGTACAGGATTGATAATATCAAAACCTGCCTCAATAAATAAAGGCATAAATGTTTCAACTGCGCCACATGAGTGCTTAAAACTTTTCCATTCGGTATTCTGATGCATCCAGTCATTAATCCTTTTGTAATAAGGAAGATACAATTCCACAAACTGATTAGGTGAACAAAAGGTGGAGTCCTGTGTGCCAAAATCGGTACCACAAATGAAAACAGCATCAATTCGGTTTCCAATCCGCTCATAGATCCTGGCAAAATTTTCTATAGCCAGATCTGTCTGCTTTTCAAAGATGGAATGGATATAATCGGGACGCATCACTGTACTCATATACCATTCGGCTACATCGCGGATCCCCTTTGGATTTTTCAGCTGCATTCCCGGAACGAGTGCAATATCGCCTAAAGCAGTCCCTCCCAGACTGGCAATAATTCCCCTACCAGATCCGGACAACTGATTGACTGTTCTTTCCCAGTAATCGAGCGTATCCATATCAATTTCACCAAACTCTTCAAGATTATCCTCTGCATTAATTTTCTCTTCAACAATAGGTTCCTGTCGTATTATCGCATCAAAGAAGTATCCGGTTTTAGGCATCCGGGCACTTGGCGGGACAGAATTATCTCCGGCAGGATAGATCAGAAGACTTCCATCTTCCGCTTCAGAATATTTAAAATCAACCGGGACCAATAATTCCTGACTCCAATTGGAGGTGAAGGGTTTCCATTCACATTCGTTGTTTGCAAATCCAAATATGTTATTTTTACCGTATGCACCTATCACATCAATACCCATGGCATCACGCAGATCGTCGTCCACTTCACCCAGCATCTGGAACGGTTCGACCACTTTTACGGGAATTTTCTTCAATCCATAATAATCGCGAAGGTTTTTAACGGCAAGGCAATGGATGCCGGTCACTGCTGTACCGCCAAAGTCAAGAACCAACCGGTCAGGCTGCACATGGTTCAACGTTTTTTTAAGATTTTCCCTGGAATTCATATTATAATGTTTTAGTTAATCGGTTACCACTCATTAAAATCAAAAAGACCCACGGTCTATAAACCTGCAGGGATTTTGGATATACCCCCTTTCATTAGTAAGAATCATCCTTGCAATGGTCTGCCCCATTAACTTGAAATCGGTTGAGATCACTGAAATTCCTTTACCAACCACCTTTTTTAGCGGGGTATCGTTGTATGAAATAATACCAATATCGGTTCCTATAATCAGATTACGTTCATTGGCAATTTCTACAAGTTTTACAAGATCATCGTCATCAATGATAAGAAATGAATCCCCCTGGCCGATATTATCTTTGGCATTAATTCCGCACGAAATCTGGAAATTAACTTTGTTGTCATTACAAAAGTGCTCAAATCCTTCCCTAAGCTCCACCGGAACAACCGTCAGTGTATCACAGAAAACAAGTGTAAGTGAAGTATACTTGCCAATTAGCCTACCCGTAGAACTTAGAGCTTCATAAACATCTTTATCAAATTTTTGACAGACAGCAGAATAGCCGCTTTTAAGAAAGTTGGGATAGCGGTCGGTCAGGTACAAACGTTCTTCGGGAATAATCTTCAGATGATCAGCTATCACAGGATCATCAAACGGAAGGATAACATAATGCGTATAATTCCCCACTGCTTCACGCAATAACTTTTTAAAAATTTTGGGGTTAAAGTGATGAAAATAGAGATCAACAAAGCTTCCAGGCCCCAGGGCGTCTCTAAGTCCTTTATAAAATGTTTGTTTGTAAGCGCTGAAGGTATCAAATAATAAAAATACCCTGTTTCGGATATCCAGGGTTTTTGTCATAACAAAAAAACCTTTGCCATGGACCGATTGTATAATTCCGCGTTCCTGCAATAAAGAAAAAGCTTTGATCACGGTTTCGCGCGCGATGACATTTTCCCGGGCTACCTGATTAATGGAAGGAAGCATGTCCTCAACCTGAAGAAGTTCAGATTCAATACCTTTTATAATACTATCAGTAATCTGTTGATAAATAGGAACTTTTAACAATTTATCAACTTCAATCCGAAAGTCCATCAGTTAGAATTTTGTACTGTACTATACTGTAATACCATACAAAGAAAATGAATATTTCTGATAATCACAAAAGCAAAAGAAAATATCAGTTGATCATGTCCAGTCTAAACCCCAAATGCCTAACAATCTATTAGCCAATACCCTGCTTTAAAATTGGAAATAGATAAACGGCTGTATTTCTGATGATTTGAACTGAACAATTAAAAAGATTACGAGAACAAGAAATACAACTTTCAATAATATGGGAAGTCGCATGACGTTGTGTTCAGTCTTAAGTTCAACCGATTTGGGGATAAAATGGAGTGAATAACCGAATAGCATAATCAGTAGTACATTTTTATATCCACCAACAAAATCGAAGAAAATCTGTGGATTAAAATGAAACAGTATCTGCCGTATCATTTGTCCGGCAACCTCCATGTTGTCGGCCCTGAAAAATATCCAGCAAAAACAGACAAAATGAAAGGTTATTATCACACTTAATGTTGTAATAAGTAAGGATCTGACAGGTGAGTTATTTTCAGTCCGGGCCGGGAAAATTTCAAGGTACAATTTATGACCTGCCAGCGCAATACCATGCATTGCTCCCCATAGCACAAAACGAAAGCCAGCCCCATGCCACAATCCTCCCAACAGCATTGTGATAAACAAATTGATATAGGTTCTGATCTTCCCCTTACGATTTCCCCCCAACGAAATATAGAGGTAATCCTTGAGCCATGTCGATAGGGAGATGTGCCAGCGCCGCCAGAACTCGGTAATACTTTTGGATTGATATGGAGAGTCAAAATTGAGGTTAAAATGAAATCCCATAAGCAAGGCGATCCCGATAGCCATGTCGGAATAACCCGAAAAATCGCAATAGATCTGCAAGGCATAACCATAAACTCCAAAAAGATTCTCAAGTCCGGTATACAATGTCGGATGTTCAAAAATACGATCCACAAAGTTAAGGCTGATAAAATCGGCTATCACCGTTTTCTTAATCAGACCTGTTGCGATCAGAAACACCCCCCTCCCAATCATTGCGTCTGTAACTTTTACCGGCTTAAATATCTGCGGAATAAAATCAGCAGCCCGAACAATGGGACCTGCCACCAATTGCGGAAAAAAGGTTACAAAGAAAGCGTAGTCCAGGATACTTTTTACAGGTTTAAGGGTACCGCGATAAATATCAATCGTATAGCTTAACGACTGAAAAGTAAAAAACGAAACACCTACAGGTAAAAAGATGCTAAGTGGTGAAAACGAATGTGCGGTCAGATCACAAATAATCGAATAGAAGAAGTTGGTGTATTTGAAATAAGTGAGCAATCCAAGATTAAGTGCCAAACTCAACACAAGAATTGCCCTTTTCTTCTTTTTACTTTCAGCCTTAAAAATTGCGTCAGCCAGCGAATAATCGACAATTGCTGAGAGGATGAGCAATAGAAAATAGATGCCGCTCGATTTATAATAAAAATAGAGTGAGAAAAGGGTGACAAACGTGGTTTTTGCCCTGTGGTGCTTATGCACAAGAAAATAGACCACCATAAATCCTGTAAACAGGAATATGAAAAGTCCTGAACTGAAAAGCAGCGGCTCTTTGGGATGATAGACGAACTGTTGCCAGAATTTACTCAGGTCGGTTTGCCACATAAGCGTTATAAGCGTTTAATAATGCCTGACAAAAAAGGTTTCCCTGAAGATCATAACCTGCCCGGCTGTAATGGACCCCATCAGGACGGAGCATATGGTTTTTTTTCCAGTTAACTGCCGAATTATCGCCTCCCGTAACTCCCTGCAAGTCCCAATAGGAGAAATTGTGATCTGTAGCAAATCGGCTTATCGTCTTTCCGGCAAGTGCGAGGCGGGGATTGGGCTTTTTGCGGCGATTCGAGCAGGCGGGAATAGTAAACAGAAATCCCGCGTCCGGATTTTGCTCTTTTAACTGATCATACAGTTGCTGCATATCGGCATAA
Source organism: Prolixibacteraceae bacterium (assembly GCA_963677935.2). Lineage (GTDB taxonomy): Bacteria > Bacteroidota > Bacteroidia > Bacteroidales > Prolixibacteraceae > JAAFHB01. Next base: position 1,254,346 of record CAXXEH010000003.1, read on the forward strand.
AAGGCTTCCTGATTAAATCTCAGTGAGTAGGCTTCGTTTGTGCCCAATGAAATGATGATCAGGTCAGGCTTAAGCCCCCTGGTCTGCTGTGAAAAGTATTGTGATTCTGAGTAATTCCGGAATTGAGCGCCATTGACGCCGATCGTATGATAGACAATGCCCGGATTACCATTCTCGAGCACCAATCCGAAAATGGTCGCTTCCGACTGCAGTTCTCCGGTTTTAACCACCTGAATGGTCATCCGGTCAATCGGGTAAGGAAATGAAGCGGAGGAGGTAAATGGGTACCTGTCTGTGGAATCCTTTGCAATTTTACCAACACAGCAACCTGTACTATCCAGAATGGAAAAGGTGTAACTTGTAGAATCCTTTTGGTAAAATAGTGTCACCTTATTAAAACTATAGTCAATAAGAGAATCCTCCTTCATCCTTACCGTAAAATCTGCACATGAATCTTCGGTGGCGATGGTCACTCCCCCAATTCCGATGGGAAGCGGCTGATTGGGTAACACACATCTTTTACTCTGCCAGTGAAATGTGGAGGCTGTCCGGTAATTGAAGGGTTCATTTGATTTTGCCAGCCGATACGGGACAATCAATCCACGCCCCCCATTTCCAAACGTTTTCTGCAGGGTTGTCCTGATCACACTTGTCATAAAATCAGCCTGAAGATGTGAATCTCCGATATGAAGAATATTAATCTGCCGTTTACCATTTTTTTTAAGATCGTACAGTTTCTCCATCACACCAGAGAGATGTCCGCTATTGGAAATTAGATTGATCTCCTCATTTACAAACGGGTAATCCTTCTCCGTTTGTGGAATTACAATTGGCTGACCAATACTATTTAGAGCTGACAACCAAAGAGTTGATAGCAGAATCAGGCTTTTTAATCTGATCATTATATTTTTGAAATTCATTAATTAAGCTTTTTACAAATATGCCTGCTACCCTTCGTCCACCCTGATAATTGAGGTGGGTGTAATCTTTGTTAGCCAGTGGGGGATCACTTTCGACATACGAAACCATGCTATTTTCACCTCCCATAGCTTCGAAAAGATTATAAAATGCTATTTGTGTTTTACGTGCAATCTCCCGTTGAGCCTCAATCATGATTGGAACACTTTCCATCGTATGGTACTGACCGTCCACTTTGGTGCTACGGTCAGAAACACTCATCAGCAGAATTGCCGCCTCAGGATAACAACGCTTCAACCGTTGAATCACATTGATCATTGGGTTGACATACCAGCTAAGATCCTTTGTGTCAGGGGCAATTACATTTAGGCCATATTGAAGAATAATCAATTTATAATCCTGATATTGATTAAATTGGCGGTGCATCGCCTCGGAGATTTGTGAAAGATTAAGCCCCGAATTCCCGCGCAAACCGAAATTATCGACATAAATCCCCGTTGAATCTTCAAAACTAGCGCCATAGAGTTTTATTGTATCCGAAGCCGGGAAATTAAAGCTGACAGTTGTCGCATTGGCTCCGCTGAAAACCTTTTGCTGAAGCTGATCTGAAGAATTAATATTAATTTCCTTTAAATCGCTATTATTCAGACGATATTTGAAAACAGTCTTTTCAGGTGAGGTATAATACAATTTAATATCGTGAAATAGGTTGAGGTGCTTCAACTTTGGATTTATTGAATAAGTTACATCATTCTCCTTATCTGCAGTAAAACAGTAGCCACCTGCTCCATATGGCTCAGTTCGCGTCTCTTTTTTGACCACAGAATACGAATGAAACCCCGAAAAGGTATGACCAATCGTAATTCTGTATTGAGCCACTTCAGAGGTGATAGGTACAAAGCCAACCCCATTACCACCAAAAATATCCTGCAACGTATTCCTTAAATCTGCACAGAAAATATCACCTTCGATAAATGAATCTCCAAAAATGGCGATTCGTCCCTTCCCTCCCCCTTTTTTGACATCGTTCAATACCTGAAAAAAACGGACAAAAGAATTTCCATCAGACGAATAATCCTTAAAAAGAGAATTGCCGGCAATCAATTGTGAGAGGGGTTTTAGAACCGAAGATCGTTCCACCTTAGCCCTAAAAATTAATCTCTTTTTATATTTACCATCCGCAACTGCAAAGTTGGGCAATGAGAGCAAAGGAGAGATTCCGGAGGAGGCCGACAGATATCGTGTAAAACCATTCAGATAAGGGAGATAGGTAAGATCGTAAGCTGATGGAGGCCCAGAGTGGACATAGCGGTTTGATTCGTATTTGTGAGATTCGATTCGAAGTTCCGAAAAGAGATCAACCCTTTTGAATTCAAATCCGGCTACACTTATTCGGGGAATAAAGGTACACAACGATAAGGAGCCGAGAAGAAGCACACATATAATCAACGATTTATAAAGTTTGTTTTCGTCCATTCTCCCAAATTAATTGCCGCCTAAAATAGCATATTAATTTGGGTTATAGAATATGGAATACCCGTTTTTCAGAAAATTAGAAAAGTGGCTTAATCCGAAAATTAAAGATCAAAATGGTGAGGATCGAACTATTTTGGTGCGTGATCGAATGTCCATCATGCGCGAACACACAAATTTTGTGAACGCATATCAACGGAGGATCAACGAATGGAATTTGTGCGTCAACGCATGTCATGGGTGCGTGATTACACCAATTTGGTGCATCATCGTATGTCAACCATGCGTGAACACACGGATTTGGTGCGTCATCGCATGTCAATGGTGATTAATCTCACCATTTTGGTGCGTCATCGCATGTCAACCGTGTGTGATCGCACCATTTGGTTGTGTGATCGTATGGTATTGGTGCGTTAACATACGATTTTGGGCCTGAATTGCAGAGACAAGAGAGTGCTGTAAAGACAGAGACAAGGCAGTACCTTGTATCTGCAAGGATTTAATGCTGCAATTCCTTTATTTTAGTTACATTACTACTCTGTTTATAAAGTTTGCCAAGTTCATCTGCAATGGCCTGAGAGCCGGGAATACCCATCTTGACATTCATTTTGGCTTTCATATAGATAAACCGTGCTACATCGTAAGCCTCTGAACCGGCCAGCTGTTTGGTATCATTAACCATTTCAAGCAGCTGATGAAGTTCATGCTCAACTGATGATAGAAAAGCATAGAGCTCTATGTCTTTCTGCATTCCTCTGAGCAAATCTGAGCCAGGATCGAGAGCCGGATTACTTAATGCAAACTCCAGGCTTTTCTGGACAAATGGTTTGCGTCCATCATCCACTTTCTGTAACGACTTGCGCTCCTCTTCAGATAGTTTAGTTAAATAAGGCATGCCTGCTTTGGCACTTTTACAGGCCTGAAAAATCGTCTCTTTGTTTTCAGGTGTCAGTACAACATCAATCCTGTTTTCCATTTCCTTAAATTTTAAGATTATTTACGATTCCTGGTGTTATTTCACTCATCTAATTTAGTAATTATTATTGACGGTTCGACGAATTTGGTTAAATATTTTAATAAATGTTGAAAAAATTATTTCGTGAATTATGATTAATCAATACCACAGATTATTAAGTATAAAAAAACCGTCCCGGAAACTGATTCTGAGACGGTTTTTATCTGAAGTAAACCCTTCAGTAAGGTCGTTTAAGACTCGATAATCACGATTTTCTCGATTTTATCACCCTGACGGATGGCATCAATCACTTCCAAACCTTCATAAACTTTGCCAAAGCAGGTATGTTTACGATCAAGGTGACTCGTTTGTGCCCGGCTGTGACAAATGAAAAACTGTGATCCGCCTGTATCTTTTCCGGCATGTGCCATCGACAATACACCTCTGTCGTGGTACTGGTTATCACCGTTTAGCTCGCATTTAATGGTGTATCCCGGACCACCGGCTCCTGTACCTTTGGGGCACCCCCCCTGAATCACAAAATTGGGTATCACACGATGAAATGTCAACCCATCATAAAAACCATCTTTCGAGAGTTTCACAAAATTGGCAACTGCCAACGGGGCATCTTTTTCGAAGAAATCAACCTTCATTACCCCTTTTACTGTATGAATTTCAGCTTGAATCATAATTAAATACTTTTAAAAGGCTCAAAGATACAACCTTTCGGTCGAATTGCGATAATTTTTAAGAGCTGGGATTCTAAATAATCTGTCAATAGGTTTATCTTTGTCCTTAACTTCGTCACCGATCGGACATTTGATTTAAATGATTTACGAACATGGGTTACCTTAAAATACGTCACTACTTCCTGTTGCTACTGATCGGAACCTCCTTTTCATGTACTGTCTCCATGCAATACCAGACAGCAATGAATTCATTCGAGATAGGTGAATACAGCAAAAGTATATCCTCTCTGCGCAAAGTATATTCCGAAACCAAAGACCGGAAGCAAAAAGCCTTAATCCAGTTCAAGATAGCCGAAGCTTATTACAAAATTGGTCAATATCGCTTTGCAGAAAGTTACTTTAAAAGCGCCCTGATCCGAAATGCAGGAGGTGCAATTACCTGGCTCCACTATGCCGAAGTACTCCGGGTCAATGGAAAATACGAAGAGGCGATCAAGAATTATAAGGCTTATCTCGATTCTGTTCCTGGTGATCAGATGGCGCTTAATGGTATTGAATCGTCAGTAAAAACAAAAGAGTGGTTGAGCAAGCCAACCCGCTATAAGGTTGAAAACTTTAAAGAGATCAATTCATATGCCAATGATTTTGGCGCCTCTTATGCCGGAGTGCACGACAATGAGATTTTCTTTACCTCTTCTCGAAAAGGGGCCACAGGAAAGAAAAAGAGTGCTATAACGGGGGAATTCAATGCCGACATCTTCAGGAGTAGTTACAATCTTCAGAAAAACCGGTGGGACAAGGCTCAGCTTGTCGATGAACTTAAGGTGATCGATACATTTGATGAAGAGGGTGCAATATCATTTAATACCACAGGAAATACCATGTATTTTACCCGTTGCCGGTACGAGAAATCGGAGGAGCGGACTGCTGAGATCCTCTCCTCGACCCAACTTTCAGGTTTATGGGGTAATCCTGTAAAGATAAAGATTGGCACCGACTCCCTTATGGCAGCTCACCCCTCACTCTCTGCCGATGGCAATACCCTTTACTTCGTTTCAGATCGTAAAGGGGGCTATGGCGGAAAAGACATATGGTATACGTTGAAGAAAAAAGGGGAATCATGGGAGAAGCCCATTAATGCAGGACCTGAGATTAATACTTCGGGTGATGAAATGTTTCCCTGCATTCGTGATAACGGCGCACTCTATTTTTCATCCAATGCCCACATCGGGATGGGAGGTCTCGACATTTTCATGGCCCAAAAGGGAGAGGACGGAAAGTGGAAGGTTGAAAATATGAAATCTCCGATTAACTCTACCGGTGATGATTTTGCCATCTCGTTTTACCAGGGAGAAGAACGTGGTTTATTCAGCAGCAACCGCGAAGGAAGTCAAAAAGATGATATATACACTTTTATGCTTCCACCAAAGGTATACGAAATTGAGGGTGATATCTATAATAAGGAGAACGGTATGCGCATTACTGATGCAACAGTAAAGCTGATCGGAACAGACGGAACGATGCTGAAAATGAATGCCGAAAACGGTAAATTCAAGTTTAAACTTAAACCTCAGGTGGAATATATCGTCGCTGCATACAGAAAAGGATTTCTGAATACCAAAATGATGGCTTCGACTGTTGGGATGGACGAAGGTAAGCAGTTTCAGTTAAGGATGGAGCTCACCCCGGCAGATACACCTATCAGTATCGATAATATCTATTACGATTTCGGAAAATGGGACCTGCTCCCCGAATCCAAAGCTTCGCTCGATAGTTTATCAGAATTACTCGTACTCAACCCGACCATAGTTATTGAGCTGATGGCCCATACCGACTGCAGGGGCGACGATGCGCTCAACAGTGAGATCTCTCAAAAGAGGGCACAATCGGTAGTAACCTATTTGATATCCAAAGGGATACAACCAGGAAGGCTTGTGGCCAAAGGATATGGGGAAACCTCGCCAAAGAAGGTCACCAAAAAACTCGCCAAAACTTATCCCTTCCTAAAACAGGGTGTTGAACTTAACTGCAAGTATATTGAATCACTTGAAGACGAAAAAGAACGGGAGATCTGTCACCAGATTAACCGTCGGACCGAGTTCAGGGTTTTATCCTCCGAATACCGGGAGAAGTTTGATAAATAAGGATTTCAAACAAATGGCAAATTAAATTACCAAACAATGGATAATCAAGATGTACGTTGGGAACAACGATTTCTAAACTATACGAAATCAATGCGTTATTTAGAAGATGCCTTTCAAATTCCTGATCCTGATATTGTACAAAAAGCGGGAATTATTCAGTTCTTTGAAATGAGTTTTGAACTTGCCTGGAATATGGTAAAGGATTACCTGGAAGAACAAGGATTTGTGGAGATAAAATCACCTAGAGGAGCCCTAAAAAAAGCTTTTGAAATAGGTATTTTGGAAAATGGACACGATTGGATGGATTTATTACTTGACAGAAATTTGACTGCCCATACCTATGATGAACAAAAGGCCACTGATATGGAACAACTGATACATAACAAGTATTTTCCATTACTGAAAGCATTACTAATCAGCTTTAAAGATAAGTTAAGTGAGAAATAGTTTTGGACTTTTAGATACCGATATAGAAACCATTATACAGACTTTGAGTAAGCACCCCAAAGTTGAACACGCCTATATATTTGGAAGTCGCGCCAAAGGCAATTTTAAAAATGGCAGTGACGTAGATATCGCACTTAAAGGAACTGGTCTGGACCTTGATACCATCACTCAAATAAGTTACTGGCTGAATGAAGAGACCAATATGCCTTACAGATTTGATGTAATCAATTATGAAAGCATCAATGAACCCAAATTGCAGGAGCATATTGACCGGGTTGGAATTGAGTTTTATCCTATAGATTGAATGAAATAGAAAATAGCAGTCTTTAATGTAAAGGACTGACTTAATAAAACTAGTTGAAGTTGAATATTAAATGTGCAAACTGCCAGTCGCAAATCGCCAGTTGCCAGTTGCAAGCGGCCGGATGCAAGTCGCCGGTCGCCAAATGCCAGTCGTCAGATGTGTCATAAGTCAGAAAAAATAATTATTTTTGCGCCACCTGAACCGGACAACCGGAATGATTTCAGGATAGTTCCAAACCATTGATTATCAACATGGGTTCCGAAAACAGATATGATTTAAGAGGGGTGTCAGCTTCGAAAGAGGATGTCCACAACGCGATTAAAAATATTGACAAAGGGCTTTATCCCAAAGCTTTTTGTAAAATTGTGCCCGATTATCTTGGCGGTGACCCCGATTATTGCAATATCATGCATGCCGATGGTGCAGGGACAAAATCGGCGCTCGCCTACCTCTACTGGAAAGAAACGGGTGACTTGTCGGTTTGGAAAGGGATTGCCCAGGATGCAATTGTGATGAATCTTGATGATCTGCTTTGTGTCGGCGCGATCGACAATATCCTGCTCTCATCGACCATAGGCAGAAATAAAAACAATATTCCCGGTGAGGTGATTGCTGCAATCATTTCGGGAACAGAGGAGCTTTGCGCTGAACTTCGCCAAATGGGTATCAATATTCAGGCTACGGGTGGCGAGACTGCCGATGTAGGAGATCTTGTTCGCACTATAATTGTTGATTCAACGGTCACCTGCCGTATGAAAAGAGTTGATGTAATCTCAGCCGATCAGATTAAGGCGGGGAATTGCATTATTGGTTTATCCTCTTCAGGAATGGCCACCTACGAAAAAGAGTACAACGGAGGTATGGGGAGCAATGGACTTACTTCGGCTCGCCATGATGTATTTGCAAAATATCTCGCCGAAAAATATCCCGAAAGTTATGATCCGGCAGTGCCCGAATCTCTTGTCTTTTCAGGGAAATGCCGATTAACCGACGCTGTTGAGGGAACCGGTATGGATGCGGGCAAACTGGTACTCTCCCCCACCAGAACTTATGCCCCTGTGGTAAAAAGAATTTTGGAACAATTTAGGGATAGTGTCTCGGGAATGATTCACTGTTCGGGTGGTGCGCAGACAAAAGTACTTCACTTTATTGAAAATGTTCATGTTATAAAAGACAATCTCTTCGAAGCCCCCCCGCTTTTCAAGTTGATACAGGAACAAAGCGGAACATCGTGGCACGAAATGTATAAGGTATTCAATATGGGACACCGGTTTGAAATCTATGCTGATCAGGATGCTGCTGAAGGAATAATCGCCATTTCAAAATCATTTAACATTGATGCTCAGATTATTGGCCATGTTGAGTCCTATGATGGCAAGAAGGTAACCATCCACTCCGAATATGGTACTTTCGAGTATTAGCTACGCTCCATTCGTTTCTCAATATTTCAGCAGTAGCTTTATTTCAATTTATTACTTTTAAAAGATATGTCAGATAATTCATTAATAGATAAATACGAAGGGATTAAGATCCGCTTCGACGAAGTCAGCCAGCAGATATCCGATCCGGATGTTATGAAAGATATGAAGCGATATGTCAAGCTTAATCAGGATTACAAACAACTCGACTCGCTTGTAAAATCGTTTCAGCGGTATCAAAATTATTTACGGAATATTGCAGATGCCAGGGAAATGTTGGATACCGAAACAGATGAGGAGTTGCGTGAAATGGCTCGTGAGGAACTCGAGAATAGTGAAAACTTAATCCGTGAGTTCGAAAACGAGATCCGCTTTCTCCTTGTTCCTGCTGATCCTGAAGACAGCAAAAATGCCATTCTTGAGATTCGTGGCGGAACAGGGGGCGACGAAGCAGCCATATTTGCCGGAGATCTTTTCAGGATGTATACTAAATTCTGCGATCGGATGAACTGGAAAATAGAGGTAACCAGCTCAACTGAGGGTACTTCAGGCGGATTCAAGGAGATTGTCGCAAAGGTATCTGGTGAAAATGTTTATGGAGTCCTCAAATTCGAATCGGGAGTTCACCGTGTACAACGGGTTCCTCAGACCGAGACGCAGGGGCGAATCCATACCTCTGCATCAACAGTTGCAGTTCTCCCTGAAGCGGAAGAATTTGACATCGACCTTCGTGAAACAGACATCCGCAAAGATACCTATTGCTCTTCAGGACCAGGAGGTCAGAGTGTGAACACGACCTATTCTGCCATCAGGTTAACTCATATTCCCACTGGTATTGTGGTAACCTGTCAGGATGAAAAATCTCAGATCAAGAATCTCTCCAAGGCAATGGGTGAGCTCCGGACACGTATCTACAACCTAGAGCACCAGAAATACCTCGATGATATCGCTTCAAGAAGAAAGACGATGGTTTCTACGGGTGACCGGTCTGCGAAAATCCGCACCTACAACTATCCCCAGGGACGAATGACCGACCATCGGATAGGCCTTACTGTTTACAATCTCACCGCTATAATGGATGGCGATATTGAAGAAATTATCGATAAACTGAGGGTTGAAGAGAATACTGAACGGCTGAAGGAGACAGAATTGTAGAGCACGGCTGTAGACGCACGGCTGTGCGTCTCTACCAAATTAAATACCAAATAATAACAGATTGAAATCATGAATAATCAGCAGCTTTTCGAAAATATTCAGAAAAAGGGATCTTTTCTTTGTGTTGGTCTAGACACGGACATCAGGAAAATCCCCTCTTTCCTTCTGGATACAACCGATCCGGTATTCGCCTTTAACAAGGAGATTATTGATGCAACGGCACCATATACTGTTGCCTACAAACCGAATCTTGCATTTTACGAATCTGAAGGTTTAGAGGGTTGGCGCAGTCTTGAAAAAACGGTTCATTATCTTAAGGAAAATTATCCGGATATTTTGCTGATAGCTGATGCGAAAAGGGGAGATATTGGGAATACCTCCTCTATGTATGCAAGGGCTTTCTTCGAAAAAATGGAATTCGACGCAGTAACTGTTGCCCCATATATGGGCGAAGACTCGGTAAAACCTTTCCTGGCCTATGAAGGGAAACGTGTTGTTCTACTTGCATTAACTTCCAATAAGGGTGCTTTTGATTTTCAATTCATTACAGATTCGGCAACAGGGGAAAAACTCTTTGAAACCGTCCTGCGGGTATCCCAGGAATGGGGAAATAAAGAGAATATGATGTATGTGATCGGCGCCACAAAAGCAGAAGAGCTTTCCGGAATCCGAAAAATTGTCCCTGATCACTTTTTGTTGGTTCCCGGAGTTGGCGCCCAGGGGGGAAGCTTACAGGAAGTTGCAAAATATGGGTTGAACAAACAATGTGGCTTGCTCGTAAACTCTTCAAGAGCCATTATTTACGGATCAAATGGCGAAGACTTCGCAATAGTGGCCGGCAGAAATGCAAAAGAGACCAGAGATGAAATGTTCGAATTGTTGAAAAATAGCGGACTAATCGATTAAGTTTTATGGTCGCGGAGATTTACCGTATCGGAAAGAATAAAAGAGAGAATTGATCAGTTGGCAGTTGAAGAAAAAATGTAAAAACTGCTAAACATTTGGTAAAAATCCTGAAGGGTCAGCCTGCAAAGATGATGATATCACATTTCAGAATAAGTCATTATAAATCTGATTTTCAACTATTTACATGATATATTTTTTCGAATTTAGTGTTAAAATATTTTAAAATTTCCGATTTAACACTTTTAAATCAATAAAAAGGTTAGTTTTGCGCTTTATTCACTAACAGGACAAGATATGAAAATAATCGCCCTGATTACATTATTAAGCTTTGCAGTATCACTAACTGCAAAAACACCCGGAGGAAATTCTCCGTTAATCGCAGAAAAATCAAAAACATACCCTTACCTCGCCTATTTACCCGACGGGTATGACAAAGCAGAGGCAAAAGCCTGGCCATTAATTATTTACTTACACGGTAGTTCCTGCAAAGGGAATAATCTGGAAAGATTGAAGAAGTACGGTCCTCCATTTTATCTCGAAAGAGGAATGGGTGTTGATGCAATTGTTATTTCTCCACAATGTCCCTCCAATAAAAACTGGACAGTCGGCACATGGTTCGAATCGTTTTACAAAGAGTTAAAGGATAAATACAATATCGATCCTACACGTGTCTATCTTACAGGGATGTCTCTGGGAGGATTCGGCACCTGGGATATCGCATCCCGTTACCCGGAATACTTTGCAGCTATCATGCCACTTTGTGGCGGAGGGAATGCCAATATGGCTGAAACACTTAAAGATATCCCAACATGGGTGTTCCATGGCGAAGTCGACAGAAAAGTGAATCTCAAACGCTCGGAACAGATGGTTGAAGCTCTACAGGATGTGGGGTCAAGGCCAAAATTTTCGGTTCTTAAAGGTCAGGGACATGGTATTCAAAAAGTATATTCCGATCAAAACATATACAAATGGCTGCTAAGCCAACATAAACAGGCTTATGAGCGGTTTATGGAAATCACCTCATTATGGAGTCCAAAAATTGATTCTGTAAATACGGTAACCAATGAGAACGATAATGAGAAAAAAGATCTGGTTGTAAAGAGTGCCCCCCTATTACCAATGCCCAATACGCAGGAGAACAAACCTGAAGAGAGATCATTTCTTTATAACTTATTCAATAAAAAACCTGCATACAAGCAGTCAACTTTATATTAAAAATTGATTCAAACATTACAACAAACCCCCGGAAAGCAAATTGTTTTCCGGGGGTTTGTTGTAATGATAAGATTTCAATTAGATTAAAGCCTTATATTTAAGTGCCGAGTGTAAAGAAAAATGTGGCCCCTTTTCCAACCTCCGATTCTGCCCAGATTTGCCCCCCATGTCTTTCAATAATGCGCTGAACAGTAGAGAGACCCACGCCAGTCCCTTTAAAATCTTTAGAAGAATGAAGTCGCTGAAATGGTTGAAACAACTTATTTGCATGAACCATATCAAACCCAGCCCCATTGTCTTTAACATAGAAAAGATCATGTCCATAGTAATCTTTTTTTCCAAATAAAATTTCAGTATAAGTTCCTAATGCAGTATATTTAAATGCATTACCTAATAAATTATCGAGAACGATCCTAATCAATTTGGGGTCGGCTTTTGCCTGAAGATCTGGTTCGATTATTACTTTCATATTTCTCTTGGGGTCTCTTCGTAAAATACTCTCCATAGCCTCGGAGGCAATTATACTGAGATTTACAGGTTCCTGTTCTACTTCCACCTGACCTGACCGCGAAAATTGCAACAGATCCTGAATTAAATTGGACATTGACCAGGCAGACTGTTTGATCATTTCGAGTAACTCCTTTGTTTCATCATTAACAGTTAAACTGGTATCGTTTAACAGTAAATCGGAAATGCCAATTACGCCATTTAGCGGTGTTTTCAGATCATGGGACACCGTTCGGGAAAAAGCATCCAAATCCTGATTTGCCTGTTTGAGATTTTCATTTGCGGTTTCAAGCTGGGCTTTTATCGCAATAAGTTCGTCATTCCTTTGAATCGCTGCCTCATAAACCGAGAGCAATAAATCGAGAATCTGCTTCTTATCAGAATTAATCTGGTACTTTTGTCCCCGAAAAACCAGTTCAATGACCATTTCAGCACTTCCGGCAAAACGGATATCGCGGTTAATCAGAAGGTACTGAATTCTTGAAAACAAGTACTTTTCATCGTAAGGTTTAGTGATAAAATTATCTGCTCCAGCCTGTAACCCTTTAATAATATCGTGAGGATCCTGTAATGAAGTAAGTAAAATAATGGGGATTTTCGAAAATTTTTCGTTTGATTTGATTTTGTGACAAAATTCGTAGCCGTCCATACCTGGCATTACGATATCACTGATTATCAGTTCTGGTTTTTCATTTAAGAGACCGATCATGGCTTCTTCTGCATTGGGAAACAATTTATATTTGATCCCATACGCCTTGAAAAAATATTCTAACCGCTTAGCCTGAACCAAGGAATCTTCAATAGCCAAAATATACCCACTATCTAAAATAAACTGCGTCTGAAAGCTCATGTGTTTTAAATTTGTAAATCGATTGCTTTAATTATTTCTGATACTATTTCTTTAGGGGGAAGAATTGTGCACGCAGCTCCGATTCTAACTGCCTCTCCCGGCATGCCAAAGACGAGGCAACTCATCTCTTCCTGAGCAATTGTGTATGCACCCAAATCATGTAAATGCTTTAATTCAACTGCACCATCTTTTCCCATCCCCGACAAAATTACGGCTATTGAGTTCTTACCATAAACCTCTGCAATACTTTTAAACAGGACATCAACTGATGGACACAGCCCATTGACAAATTGATTTCGGATAGTTACGATTGTACCATTTTCATTAACCTTCAGGTGATGATTGCCGGGAGGAAGATAAACATGCCCTGGCACTGTTTTTTCACCGTTAACTGCAATTGTGACAGGTAACTTAGAAGAAGTATTAAGCCAGGCTGCAAATCCATCAGCAAAATGACTATCAATATGTTGGACAATAAGTACCGGTAATGGAAAATTTACAGGTAAACCGGAAAGAATTTGCATAAGGCCTTCGGGCCCTCCGGCAGATGCGCCAATAGCCAGCACTTTAAAATCTTGACCAACTAACCTATTTGGTAATGCTACTGCAATTCTATTCAAATCTGAAATCACTTTAACATTTTCCTTTACCTTCCTTCTTACCACTTTTATTTCCGACATTGCCTTTAGCATATTAAGGTATTGACGGGTAGACCACAAATACTTTGGATGACCAGGTCCGTAAGGTTTTGGTAAAATGGTTACGGCTCCCGCTTCCAAAACTTTTATAGCCATCTCAACTTCGGAGGAGCGATAAAAACTGCTGACAATAACAATTGGCACCGGATTTTCCTCCATTATTTTACGTGTAGCATCCAGTCCATCCAGTATTGGCATCATGATATCCATACTTATCACATCTGGGGTTTGATTTCTCACAAATTCACAGGCAAGTTTTCCATTTTCAGCAACACCCAATAATTCAAATCTTTCGTCACTCCGAACCAATCCTTCAAGCAATTTTCGGGTAACTAAAGTATCCTCAACAATTAAAACCTTAATTTTCTTATTGATCATACCTTTTGATTTACAATAATCGCTGAATTGTCTCAATTAAAGTGCTCTTCTCAAAACTGCTTTTAATAATATAGGCATTGGCGCCAACTTCCATTCCCCGTTGTCTATCGTCAGCGGTTTCAAGTGCTGTTACTAATATAATTGGCAGATCAGCAAATCTTTTCTCATCACGGATCTTCGCAGTTAATTCAAAACCATTCATTCTTGGCATTTCAATATCTGATACCACCAGATCAAAATTTTCACTTTGCAAAAAATTATAGGCTTCCAATCCGTCTACCGCTGTTTTTACCAAAAATCCGGCATTTTCGATAAAATTTCGAAGCAAGGTTCTTATTGTAATAGAATCTTCTGCAATCAGAATACTTTTTTGCCCGGTTTCTTCAATTGTTGATGTTTTATCTAAAATATAGTCGAATGAAGTGTTGATTTGTGCTGCAGAATTTATCAATTCCATTGGATTCAAAATAAGAACAACACTACCATTGCCCAGAATAGTTGCCCCAGCCACATTATTAACATGTAATAATTGAGAGCCCAGATCTTTTATAATACCCTCTTGTTCTCCTAAAATCTCGTCAACTACAAAGGCAATCTTTTTCTGTGATACTTTCAGCATAAGTAAGTGCAGTAACTGATCGCCGCTCTTTTTCTTACAGTTAGAACTCATCTTCAAAATATCTTGTAAAACCGCCAAACCTACTGTTTCGTTTTGATAACAAATTGTTTGTTTTGATTCTACCGTCTTAATTTCAGAGTATTTGATTCTTATTGCCCGCACAACAGCGGATGAGGGGATAATGAAATATTGATCTGCCGATCTAACCAACACCCCTCTGAAAGTGGCTAGGGTTTGTGGTAATGATATTGTGAATGTAGTACCTGAGTCTTTGACAGTATCTAATTCAATACTTCCTCCCAGTTTTTGAATTTTATCCGCTACTATTGCCATACCAAGTCCTCTCCCCGAAATATCTGTAATAAATGGGCTGGTTGATATTCCTGAATGAAAAATCATTGAATAAATCTCTTCGTCGGCTAATTTTCCGATTTCTTCCGGCTTTAAAATCCCTAATTTTTGAGCAGAAACAATGATTTTATGCTTGTCAATACCTTTACCGTCGTCTTTAATTACAAGCAAAACCCTTTGACTTACATCCTGAGTTATTGATATTTCGATTTTTCCTTTTGATCTTTTTCCCTTTGCAATTCTTTGAGTGCTTGTTTCAATTCCATGATCAATACTATTTCTGATCAGATGAATCATTGGGTCTTTTATTTCTTCCAAAATTCTTCTGTCAACCTCAATCGTATCTCCAGTAATCACAATTTCAATTTCCTTTGAGTATTCTTTGCTCAGATCTCTTACAATCTTGGGAATTATACTCAACATCGAAGAAAAAGGGAAAAGTAGCGTGGTCTTAATATCATGTAACAAATCATCGACCAATCTGTGTGAAACACGCTGGAATTGAATCATTTGCCTGGAGAGTTGATTCAAATCTCTTTCATGTTTTTTTCTGAAATTTTTATCTGCACCATAAATAGTTTCAATTCTGTTTGAATCCATGCCATTTGTACTATCAGCTTTCGATTTAATACCCATGGATGAGAACTCATAATTGATGTTTTCCAACTCTTTTGTATAATACTCGAATGTCGACTTAATTGTTATTAATTCTTCTGCTTGTCGTAATAAGTTGTTAAGTTTATTTGTTGAAATCCGAACAGTATGATCTTCATTAATATGGCTTACTATATTTTTTTGATTGGAATCACTTTGACCAGCTTTCTCCACATCTTGAACCGGAGAAATATTGTTTAAATCCGGAATTGGTTCCGTTACTATTTTTTCAGTAAGATAAATTTGGTTCCCTGAAGGTTGAAATGTATCATTTGGCCCTGAAACCACATTTTTCGATTGTATGGAACTCCTCTGGGCAAATTCGAGATTCTTAAGAATTTGGGGCAAATTGTAATTTCCCCTGTTTTTTTGATTTTGATTGACATCATTAAGTAAAATATGCAATAAATCTGAAGCTTTGTGAAAGGCATCAATCAACGGTAAGATTAAGGTAGACTCACCCTTCTTCAGACTGCTAAAGACATTTTCGAGACCCGAGCATAATTTTTCGATATCAAGTAAATTAACTGCACGCGAGGCACCTTTCAAACTATGCACTTCCCTGAAAATCTTTTCAATTGTTGAATGTTGAACTGAAGCATCGGCGCTGTTCTCAAGCAATATCAATCCATCAATAATGGCCTGATAATGCTCTGATGCTTCAATTCTGAAATCATTCAGTAATTCATTTAAAAAGCGTTCCTGTTCGGTGTCCATTATAATCAGAGTCTAAATTTCTCAATAATATCTCTTAAATTATTACCAAGGGTATTGAGATCATGCGCGGCCATTTGAGCCTGCCTGATACCTGTTACATTTTGTTCGCTTGCCAGTTTTATATTCTCCATTGCAGGGACAATTTGATCCATTCCTGCCATTTGTTGTTGATTTGAAGAGGAGATCTGTATGGAGCCTTGCGTTGTTTCTTCCACATTTTCAGCCAGTAGTTCAATAACTTCACCACTTTGAGCAACAAGCTTCCTTCCCTCTTCAACTGTTTTAACGCCTTGATCGGTAACACCCACTGCCTGATTAACAGATTTATTAATTTCGTTAATGATCTCTTTTATTTGAATAGTAGCCCTTTTTGATTGATCAGCCAAACTTCTGATTTCCTGAGCCACTACTGTAAATCCCCGACCATGTTCTCCAGCCTTTGCAGCTTCGATTGCTGCATTAACAGCTAACAAATTCGATTGATCAGCCAAATCTGACACACTTGAAGTGATCTCTCCAATCGAACGGTTTTGCTCGGACAATTTAATTACTGTATCTGATATAAGCGACATTTGATTCTCAATTTTTTTCATGGAACCAATAACCTGATTAATTGCCTCTCTACCTTTTTCAACTGAATCAGCAGCCTTATGAGAGCTTGTTAATAGAAATTGTGCTTTTTGGTTAGAAACAATGGCCGTTTGACGAATCTCCTCAACAGTAGTTGTCGTTTCTGATACTGAAGTGGCAGTTTCTACGGCCCCCGTTGATATTTCGGTGACTGTACTTAAAATTTCAGCAGCTGAAGTACCCAAAACAGTTACTCCGTTTCTTATTTCGGAAGTAATACCTTTCAATTTCTCAACCATATTTTTTAAAGCATTGGCCAACTTACCAATTTCATCTTTTTGGTTAATGTCAATTACGACAGTTAAATCGCCTAAAGCAACTGCTTCGGCTAATTGAACCCCTTTTGCCAGCGGTATTCTTATTGCTCTGGTAATAATTATCTCTAAACCAATTGATATGATTATACCAATCAGTATGACAAAAAGTAGAAGCTTAAAAGCCAACCGACTTTGCTCTTCAGCCTTTAAATGCGACTCCTCAGCAACCTTCGTATTAATTTCAATTAATTGATTTAGTAAATTCTTTGTCTTAAGAAAGGGTTTTGTAATGTTAGTTAACGCATAATTACTCATTGCATTATAGGTTTGTTCAGTTTTCTCTGCTTCGTGTTTTTTTGCCAGCGCGACAAAATTATTATGATGTTTTAACCACTCCTCCCAGGATAAAATAAATTCTTTACAAACTACACCTTCTTCTGTCGTTTGTGGAAGTGGTAAGTAGACTTTGAGCGCTGCTTCAAATCGTGAATTTGCAGCATCAAAACGCGTAAAAGCAGAGGTTGATATCTCAGGAGTAATGTTTTTCGCCAATAAAGTATACTCGCCTGCATTTATTCCAGTTTGCGCTTCCTGGATAATCAATAATGATTTTATGCTTGGCAACCTGTTTTCTAATATCTCATCCTGTTGGGCTTTAATAAGATTCATTCCGCTGTATCCAATATATCCAATTACACCAGCTATCAGCAATATGCTGGAAAAACCAAATATTAGTTTGTACCTAATTTTAATGTCATTGAATTTCATAATTATTTACTTTAGGATTATTTGATTACTTGAGAGTAAACTTCCTGCATTAAGCAAAATAAGTCCCTCTGGAGTTACACCCAAAACATGCTCAGCTTCCATTTTACTTAATGTTATTGGCGGAGGACTTAGGGTATTTAAAAGTACAGATTTATTTCCTGTTATTGAATCGGCAACAAAACCAAATTCCATTATTTCATTTTTTAGTATCATCACTTTATTTAGCTCCGTTAATCCCCTCTCTTTTAAATTAAAAAGCTTTTTTAAATTGATGATTGATATAATTTTGCCCCTCAAATTAATCACGCCCATTACAAATGATGGTGTACCGGGTACCGATGTTATCTCCTTAAGAAAAAGCACCTCCGAAACATACATCTCCTCAAATGCATAACGCTCGGGAACCAGTAAAAACTCGATGACAGAAATGGACTTATCATCATGCAGATTATTAATATTCTTTCTGCCAGATAATTTTATAGCTCTTTCTAATAATATCCCATTCTCTTTATCCATCTATAACTTATTAATTCGGCTAATTACTAAGGCTTTAATTCCTCCTGCCATTATCCCTTCTGATTCAGGAACTTCATCACTGTCGTTTAATTCATCGAGTAATCTGATCACTGTTTCATAGTGTCTGATTGCCAATTGGTTCCTGCTTCCATTTAAATAAATATCTCCTAACATTAAATGAGATAGGATATGCCTGTGATTCAGATAAATCGCCTTTTTTAGCATTAATTCCGACTGTTCTTCATCTTTTTGCTCCAATAAAAAACTTGCATAAATATAATACATTTCAGTTGTAGCACTATATTTCGAAATAATATTGTTGATATTTTCCTTCCCTTCTTTTAAAAGTCCGGAATTAGCGTAAGATTTGACCAGAAAGGCGAAGATTTTACTGTCCAATTCCCCAACTGCAATCATTTGCTGGCAACATTCGATACATTTTAAATAATGACCTGTCCGGAAGAAAGCATCAGGATCTGAGGTGTCCGAAGGCAACTTTTCACAGGGATTATTCCCATGAACATTTTTTTTAGATATGGTTTTAATGGATTTCTTTAATTCCCCCTTGTTATCAATCGGTTTCACATGTCTGACAGGAATAAAATCAAGAGATTTGATAATTGGTGTTTTTACATCCTCTTTTGGCTTATCCAATTTTCGGTAAAAAATACCTTTGTTAAACTGTACACTTACAAAGGGTGAATAATAGTCACTATTTAATTCCACCTGACTGGTAATCAACCATCCATTCCTGGTGATTGAATTGTAAAACCGGTTACTCACCTCATTTATAACTCCCGGAGTAAAATACATCAAGACATTTCGGCAAAAGATAACATCCATATCCACCGTATTTGTAAGGGTTGACGGGTAGGAATTTTGCGAAAGATTCAGATATGAAAAGGTCACCATTTTCTTTATTTCTGGCAATATATTCCATAATTTACCCGATTTCAAAAAATATTTATTTCTCAGTGCCACCTCAGTATCCCGGAATGACCACTCTGTATATTCACCCTGAAGTGCCTTTTTAATAGCATTAGGACTAATATCAGTTGCCAGAATAGTAATATCCCAATCAGATAATTCAGGAAAATATTCTTTGAAAATCATTGCAATGGTATAAGGTTCTTCACCTGAACTACACCCTGCACACCAAATTCTTATCTGCCTACCCTCCCCTTTTCGATTTTTGATCAATTCGGGTAGAATTTCATGCCTAAACAATTCCAATCCCACTTTTTCTCTGAAAAAATAAGTTTCCCCTACGGTAAGATGGGTGGATAACGTTTTTAACTCGTTATTGGAAAATGATGATTTAGAAAACCAATCATTTAAATGGAATAAACTGTTATCAATACTTAATTCATTGGCCACCAATTTTAGTCGCCTTTCCAAATCATGAAACTGATTGTATTGAAAGTTGAGGCCCAATATTTCAGCAATTTTTTTGCTGATTTCAACTAAGAAGACATCATTCTTCATAGATTAGGGATAGAAGAAAAATTAGTCTCAAGAAATTTCCTTAGCTGAATTTCCTCCTCTGTCTCAAGTAAACTTTCAATATCATATATAAAAATAATCCCCTCATCATTACGGAGTAAGCTAATAAATTTTAAGCCTTTATGAATATTTATAGATTTAAGACTATCCTGAGGATCAGGAGACAAAACATTTACAACCTCATCAACAATGAGGGCCAATTTCCGATTTATAGTTTTGACAATAATAAACCTGTCACTGATGCATACTTCATGCAATGGGTAACCCAATCTTTTTCTTAAGTTGATTACAGCAATTACCTCTCCATAATAATCAATAACACCTTCGATAAATCCAGGGGATCCTAATAATGTGGTCACTTTCACTGCCCTGATTACCCGTTCAACCTGGAGTAATTCAATTGCAAAGCGTTGTTCTTCAACAATAAATGTTAGTAAATCCTTCACATCTGAAGCCATGTCAACCTGGAATTTGTTTGGTAAGCAAATTTATTGTTTTTTTTGAACATGGGAGTAAAATATGGATAATTCTGAGGCCTGGGTAAATTTAGAGACACATTTCTATTCGACAACCGGAAATAGATTTGAGAATCTTTAACCATATAGTTAATTTTTTTGGTTAAACCTTTTGGTTGATTCAATAATAGATTTATCTTTGTCGGATCATTAACCGTTTGGTTAAACTAAAAGGATAAGATCATGGACAGTTCAACAGAGGAGAAAATTTACGAAGCAGCCCGGCGAATATTTGTATTGAAAGGGATGGAGGGGGCCCGGATGCAGGAGATTGCTGATGAGGCTGGAATGAATAAAGCCTTATTGCACTATTATTTCAGAAGTAAGGAGAACCTGTTTAAAGCGGTATTCAAGGACATTTTCACCAAATTCTTCTCTAAGGTAAAAGAGACCATTTTTTCGGATGCCTCAACAAAGGAGAAGATGATTTTCTTTATCGACAATTATATCGATATGATTCATGCCAATCCATATGTTCCGCAATTCATTATCAATGAGATTAACCGTGATCCTGTCATGTTAAAGGCGCTAATGTTTGAATCAGGAATTGAACCTCAAAAGATACTTGAAATATTTCTTCATGAAGTTGAGTTGAATAATTCCTCCAATTTTGATCCGAGGCATATGGTTGTTAGTCTTTTGGGAATGCTGATTCTGCCGTTTGCTGCCCGTCCTTTATTGCAAATGGTCTATTTCAATGACGATCAGGTAGCATACAACCAATTTCTGGATGAACGAAAAGATGTTGTTAAAAATATGATTTTAAAATTGATAGAAGTATGAGAAAATTAATTTCACTCGTGGTATTGACCTTTATGGTCACATGGTCATACGGACAGCAGCTCAGTCTGGATAGCTGTCAGTCAATGGCCCGAAAAAATCACCCACTTTTAAGGCAGGCAGGGATTATTGATCAGATTTCGGAACTCCGCCGGCATAACATCGAAACCATGAACCTGCCGCAGTTCGATCTTTCAGCAAGAGCTTCCTGGCAATCGGATGTAACCAAGCTGGTTTTAAAAATCCCCGGGATAACGGGTCCTGAGCCCCTTTCAAAAGATCAGTATAAAGCCTATCTCGATATCAGGCAGAAACTCTTTGATGGTGGTGCAGCAAAAACAAGAGAAGAACTTGAAGAGGCTGACCGTCTGGTTTCGAGACAGCAAAATGAAATTGAGCTTTACAAAATCAAAGAAACCGTCAATGTTCTATATTTTAATACGCTGGTCCTTCAGGAAAATTTATCGGTTGTTGACCTGAAAAAGGGAACGCTCGACGAAAGAATTAAAACAGTCAGTTCGGCCGTCAATAATGGTGTTTCATTACCCAACGACCTGGATCAGCTCAGGGCTGAAAAAATACTGACAGAACAACAGGAAACGGAACTTAAATCGACACGCCAAACTACTCTGGGACTACTTGAAATTATTACCGGGGCAACGATTCCTGAAACAACGATCTTTACCAAACCAGGGATTTCAAATATGGATATAAATTTCGATCTTAAAAGGCCTGAAATTGAGCTGTTCACCTTACAGAAATCAAAACTCGATAAAAATGTTGAGGTAGTCAGGAGTTCGCGGAAACCCTATATTTATGCTTTTGGGCAGGCAGGATATGGACGTCCGGGGTTTAATATGTTGGATAACAATTTTGCCGACTATTATATGGTTGGCGCAGGATTGTCATGGAATATCTTCGACTGGCATAAATCGAGCCGCGACAGATCATCCATGAAACTTCAGAAAGATATCATCGATACCAACCTCGAAAATTTCAATCGTTCTATAAAAATGGCGCTAACCCAGGAAGAGAACAGTTCAAAAAAACTCAGGCAGCTGATATCCAGTGATGAACAATTAGTTATAATTAAAGATCAGATCAGCAAACGATCAGCGGCAGCCCTTGAAAACGGTATGATTACCTCTGCTGATTACATCCGCGATCTGAATGCTTCCCTTCAGTCAAAAGTTAATCTTGAAACACGAAAAGTGCAACTGATTCAGACCGCAGTAAATTACGCGACCATCAAGGGAGAGTAAATAATGAAGAATGAAAGAATGAAAAACAATAAAACTATACGCGCAATTCATACTATTTTACAACTTATAATCATCCAAAAATGAGAACACTTTTACTTTTATCGCTGATATTAATTCTTGGAGCTTGCTCAAACAATAAAACCAAGTCGGATGCCTTTGGAAATTTTGAAACCGATGAAGTGATTATTTCCGCCGAAAATAGCGGAAAAATATTGATGACCGCTTTTATTGAGGGTGAGAAGGTCAATCAGGGAGCTGTTATGGCCATCACCGATACAGTCAATCTTGTGCTTCAGCGGAATCAGCTGATGGCACAAAAGGAATCGGTTTTGGCTCAGAAAGCTGGACTTTATGCTCAGATAGCTGTTTCCGATCAGCAGATTGCGAACATTCAGAAAGATCAGGTGAGAATTAAAAAGATGCTTGCCGATGGCGCTGCCACTCCTAAGCAAATGGATGACATTGACGGACAAATTGCACTGGTGGGAAAACAGAAAAAAGCCTATGCGGCGCAAATCAGTGCCATCGAAAAAAATGGTTACGCCATTGAATCTCAAATTGCTGTATTAAACGACAGGATTGGAGTATCGGTGGTAAAGGCGCCCATCACCGGAATCATCCTTGAAAAATATTCGGAAACCGGTGAACTTGCAACACCAGGGAAACCATTGTACAAAATGGCAAATCTGGATAATCTGACACTCCGTGTTTATATAAGCGGCACACAACTAACCCAGGTAAAAACGGGGACTGTGGTCAAGGTGATGATTGACACCAACGAGGGGATTAAGGAAATTACCGGAACAGTAGAGTGGGTCGCATCGGAGGCCGAATTTACCCCTAAGATTATCCAGACACGCGAGGAACGGATCAAGCTGGTTTATGCCGTCAAAGTTCGGGTTCCCAACGATGGCTCATTAAAACTGGGAATGCCAGGTGAAATAAAATTTCAATAAGACTTCAATATGATTGTAGTCAAAGATTTACACAAACAATATGGTGACGTCGTTGCACTTCAGAAGGTCTCACTTTCGGTAGAACAGGGGGAGCTCTTTGGACTGATTGGTCCGGATGGAGCGGGAAAAACAACGCTGATGCGTATTCTGATGTCTCTTCTTCTCCCCGACAGTGGCACAGCAACGATGAATGATCTGGATGTTGTGGCCGATTATAAAAAGGTGAGGTTAATTACCGGTTATATGCCCGGAAGATTTTCGCTCTATCCTGACCTGACTGTCGAGGAAAACCTGAAATTCTTCGCGACGGTTTTTGGCACAACTATTCAGGAGAATTATCACCTGATCAAAGATATTTACCAGCAGATAGAGCCATTTAAGAATCGCAGAGCTGGCAAACTTTCAGGAGGGATGAAACAGAAGCTCGCCCTTTCGTGTGCCATGATCCACAAACCCGAAATTCTTATCCTCGACGAACCGACTACAGGTGTAGATGCTGTTTCACGAAAAGAGTTCTGGGAGATGCTTAAACGACTGAAAGAGTTGGGAATTACCATACTTGTGTCAACCCCCTATATGGATGAAGCTTCGTTATGCGACAGAATAGCTTTAATACAGGAGGGTCAATTGATGTCGGTGGCAACACCTTCAGTGATGATGAAATCTTTTCACGAGGATTTATGGACCATCCGAACACGGAAAATTTATGACACCTCAAAGTCGCTGGAAAGACTGCCGTCAATGATTTCAGTGAATAGTTTCGGGCAGGTTTTGCACCTTGTCACCAAAAAAGGGGTACATACTTCAGCATCGATTCAGCAGTTTTTAACAGAAAACGGTGGAGTTGAAATTTTTGCAGAACCAGCAGAGGCCTCTATTGAAGATGTATTTATATTGCTGATGAACCACCATAAAGTGCAACAATGATAACGAAAGAACCAGTTATAACGGTTAAAAATATGGTGAAGAAGTTTGGAAACTTCATTGCCAACGACAACCTCAACTTTGAAGTTTATAAAGGGGAAATATTTGGATTTATCGGCGCCAACGGAGCAGGCAAAACAACTGCCATCCGAATCTTGTGTGGTCTCTCCACTCCCACTTCAGGTGAAATGAAAGTTGCAGGTTACGATGTATTCCGACAAACGGAAAAGATTAAACAGAATATCGGGTACATGAGCCAAAAATTTTCGCTCTACGAAGATCTTACTGTATATGAGAACATTCGCTTTTATGGCGGCGTATACGGGATGAAGATCGCTGAACGTAAGGCGCGAACCAAGGAGATGCTTGACCGCTTAGGGCTCACAGCCTATGAAAACCGAAAAATTGGTGATCTACCGCTTGGATGGAAACAAAAGCTGGCATTTTCGATTGCCATCCTTCACAATCCTAAAATAGTTTTTCTCGATGAACCAACAGGAGGAGTAGATCCGATCACACGCCGGCAATTCTGGAATTTAATCTATGAGGCAATCGAAAAAGGGATAACCGTTTTTGTTACGACCCACTATATGGATGAAGCCGAATATTGCGACAGGGTTTCGATTATGGCCGACGGAAAGATCGTTGCGCTGGATACACCCGAAAATCTCAAGAAACAATATGATGCAGTAAACATGGACGAAGTATTTTTAAAAATAGCCAGATGAACAGATTCCTTGCATTTCTCCGAAAGGAGTTTTACCACATATTTCGGGATCCCCGAACCCTGATCATTCTTTTTGGAATCCCTATTGCCCAATTGATGCTATTTGGTTATGTCATGACCAATGAGGTTCGCAATGTGAAGATCGCCATTGTCGATCATTCAAAAGATGATCTAAGCAAACGACTAAGCCAAAAACTTTTATCATCCGGCTTTTTTCAACTTGCCGCAATTCCCTCATCTGAAAAAGATTACGAAAGTCTCTTCCGCAGTGGTACGGTCAAAGAGGTGATCGTTTTCGAACCCGATTTTGCAATAAACCTAATGAAAACAGGGAAAGGTGGAATCCAGGTGATTGCTGATGCTTCTGAACCAAACGCTGCACAATTGATCGTTAATTATACCACTGCGATCACCAATAATTTTATCAGGGAAGAGTTTACCAAAGACCAACCACCAGCGGGAATAAATATAAAGGTCAGGATGCTGTTTAACGAGAATATGCGCGATGCCTATAATTTCATACCCGGGCTCATTGCTGTTATCCTGATGCTGATCTCGGCGATGATGACAGCGATTACAATCGCCCGCGAAAAAGAGATGGGAACCATGGAGATCCTGCTCGCTTCGCCTCTTAAACCAATTCAGATCATTTTAGGAAAGGTGGTGCCCTATATGATACTTTCAATCGTTAGTGCGTTAGTCGTATTGGCATTAGGAATGATCGTCTTTAAAGTTCCGGTAATCGGCAGTTTTGCATTATTACTGGCCGAGATTCTGCTCTATATCTTTCTTGCGCTTACACTTGGGATTCTAATCTCCACCTTTGTAGATAGTCAGCTTACCGCTATGGCAATTTCAGGATTTGTCCTAATGCTGCCAAGTATATTACTTTCGGGTTTTATCTTTCCGGTTAAAAATATGCCCATCGCGCTGCAGATAGTTGCGAATATGATGCCGCCACGCTGGTTTATTGAAATCAACCGAACCATAATGCTCAAAGGTGGCGGACTCAATGAAATATGGCCGAACACCCTGGTATTAATAGGGATGTCAGCACTATTTATTTTTATAAGCATCCGAAAATTTAAAATCCGCCTTCAATAATTCACTATGCGAACATTATATTACATCCTTCAAAAGGAGTTTACCCAGATTTTTCGCAACAAATCAATGCTGCCGGTAATTTTTGTGATGCCGCTTGTCCAGATGCTCATCCTTGTTTTTGCTGCTACCAATGAGCTTCGCCAGGTTGATCTTGCCATTGTTGACTTTGATCATTCAGCGTCATCACGAAAACTGACCTCCGAAATCAAAGGAAATCCTTTCTTTATCGTCCAACAAGATCTCACTAATACAAAGGATGTTGAAGATCTGTTGATGCGAAATAAGATTGATCTGGCAATGATTATTCCCAAAGATTTTGACAAAGATTTAACAACAAAGAAAAGTACTGATGTCCAAATACTTGTTGATGCAATCAATGGTATGGCTGCTCAGCTCTCATTTGGATACCTGTCGAATGTAATCGGCAATTACAGCCAAAAGATATTGATCAAAACAGGCAAACCGGAACCTGGTTTGATGAAAATCATTGAGATCAAA
This sequence comes from Prolixibacteraceae bacterium, assembly GCA_963677935.2. GTDB lineage: Bacteria > Bacteroidota > Bacteroidia > Bacteroidales > Prolixibacteraceae > JAAFHB01. Next base: position 1,281,184 of record CAXXEH010000003.1, read on the forward strand.
CCTACTTTCTGGTTCAACCCGCAACTGAACTTTAAATATTATATGGCTCCGGGGATTCTTGTCGTGTTAATTACGGTGATCGGAATGTTGTTGGGTGGGATGAACCTTGTGCGTGAAAAGGAGCTTGGAACGATTGAACAGATCAATGTTACCCCCATTAAAAAATGGCAGTTCATTGCAGGGAAACTTCTCCCATTTTTGGGAATCGGGTTATTCGATCTTGCATTCGGACTATTGATTGCCCGATTGGCTTTTAACATTCCTATTCGCGGAAGTATGCTACTCCTTTTTGGCTTGGCGAGTATTTATCTTATTCTGGTGCTTTCTCTCGGACTTTTTATCTCTACGATCAGCGATACAGTGCAGCAGGGTACCTTCGTTACCTTTTTTATGCTGATTGTTTTTATCCTGATGAGCGGATTGTTCACACCTGTAGAAAGTATGCCAGATTGGGCCCAGAAGATTGATTATATTAATCCACTTTACTATTTCGTTAAAATCATGCGGAGCGTTCTTTTAAAGGGATCGAATTTCGCCGACATTTTTAATGAGTTTGCGGCCCTTTCAGTATTTGCAGCATCGATATTTGGATTGGCCATTTTCAGATACAGGAAAACCTCCTAAAATATTTTACATTTGTTATTGCATTTATGACGCACGACCGTGCGTCACAAATGCAATAATTAAAATCAAAAATTTATATGAAAAAATCTATTGCCTTTTTTACTCTTTTGATGGTTTCACTGTTTGGGTTCAGTCAGAATCCTGTCTCCGTTTACCTATGGCCGGAAAAAGTACCCGGAGAAACAGAAAATAAACATGAACCGGTTCAGACTCCCGATACAACCAGGAGGGTCATCCGGCTGACCAATGTGACAAATCCCGCTTTTCAGGTTTATAATCCGGCAAAGGAGAAGCGTAATGGTGCAGGAGTAATAGTTTGTCCTGGTGGAGGTTATGGCATTCTGGCATACAACCTTGAAGGGACAGAGATCGCCGAATGGCTCACCAAAATTGGATATACCGCTTTTGTATTGCAATACCGGGTTCCTAAAAAACAGGAAGGGGCTTTGATGGACGCTCAAAGAGCGATTCGTCTGATCAGAAATAATGCAAAAAGTTACGGTTTAAGTACGGATAAGATAGGCATTATGGGATTTTCTGCAGGAGGGAGCTTGTCTGCCAGAGCTGCAACTCTATACGAAAAGAGAAGCTATTCGCCGATTGATAAAACCGACTCTGTATCTTGCCGACCTGATTTTGCGTTGCTGATTTATCCCGCTTATCTTGATCAGGGTCAGAACCGATCGTTGACCCCTGAACTTTTAGTAAATGGAAATACTCCCCCCATCTTTCTTTTTGCAACAGCAGATGATAGCTGGGGAAACAGTGCGTTGGTAATGACCACAGCCCTTAGAGATGCCAAAGTACCTGTTGAATTGCATTTTTTGGCTAAAGGGGAACATGGTTATGGCTTACGTCACGGTAATATTGCCGGGGAAACCTGGCCACAACTGGCTGAAATATGGTTAAAACAGATCAATACAGGAAAATAGTTAATTTCTGATGGTCGTGCTCCTAAACGGATAGAGACGCCTCTCATAAAAAGGGAGGCGTCTCTACAATTACAAAATATCAGAAGTTATTATTCTTCAAATTATTGTCGTTAATTTTTTAATAGGAATGCGATTCCTCGTTAATTTCCTCTATATCAATTTTCTCATTGTCAATCGATTGCCAGGCATACCAGATGTAAGCGATCACAAAGGGGACCAGCAACGAAACATAACTCATCACCGTAAGTGTATATTGGCTGGATGAACTATTTTCGATGGTCAGGGAGCTTTGTAAATCAAAAGTCGATGGATAGTAGGCCGTATTATTAAATCCGGCTAAAAGGAGAAGTGAAAAAACAGTCAGGATTGTACCGATACCTGAGAGCCAGATTCCCTTTGTACCACATTTGACAAAACAAGTTAATGGGCGGATGATTCCAACCAAAACCATTACAACTCCCAGGAGAAACAATACTGCGACAACCGGCATCGCCAGTAGGTTATGCAGATATTTATAAGGTTCCATAAAAACCACCTTTGTGGTTGGATTCACTGCAAATCCTGTTGAAAACAACAACCAGATTGCAAAAACCAGAAAGAAAACCAAGAAAGGAATGGCATTATAAAGTAATTGCTTTTTTACCCGCTCCATAATCTCGGTACTACGAATCCGGTTCATAAAATAGAGTAATGCCAGGACGCGTGCCAAAAAGAAAACGGTTAATCCCAGACTAAGGTTTTGCAGGTTAAATGCAGCTTCCAAACCATGCGCTGCACCGGTCCATTCGGAAATGATGGGCATCTTATTGCCGGTAATCAGGGTAAGATTCATTTTGTCGACCGAGAAACCGGAACCTGTAAAAAAGGTAGCAACAGCTGTACCAATCAATACTGTTCCGAGTAAACCATTGATAAACAACAATATTTCATAAGTTCTTTTTCCGAATAGATTGTCAGGCTTCTTCCTGTATTCATATGAAACAGCCTGCACAACAAAGGCGATCAAGATCAGCATCCACACCCAGTTAGCTCCACCAAAGCTGGTAGAATAGAACAGGGGAAAGGAGGCGAAAAATGCTCCGCCAAAAGTCACGAGGGTCGTGAAAGTAAATTCCCACTTTCTCCCTAGCAGGTTAATCAGGATGGTACGCTCATCTTCGGTTTTTCCAAGTGTGTAGATAAGTGTCTGTCCCCCTTGCACAAACATCAAGAAAACAAGAATTGCACCCAAAAGTGAAACGATGATCCACCAGTATTGCTGCAATGTAATATATGAGAATGATTCAAACATGGCTTAATGATTTAATCGGGTTAATTAATATTTTGCGTAGGTTCAGATACCGGGCCTTTCTTTATTTGAGAAACCATAATCTTGATTTCAGCAATGAGCAAACCGGTGAAAAGTATAAAAAAGAGCCAGAATGTGATTTGCACCGAGCTTGCTTTTATTTGCGAAACAGCAGCAATTGTAGGTAAAATATCCTGAATCACCCAGGGTTGACGTCCTACCTCGGCAACCACCCAACCTAACTCCGAGGCGATGTAGGCCAATGGAATGGTCCATAATGCCGTAAACAAAATAAAACGTTTCTTTTCAATCTTATCCTTATTGGTCAGAATAAGAACAACCAGAAACAGTGCCAAAAAATGAAATCCAAGACCAACCATAATTCTAAAGGAATAAAATGTGGTTGGAACACTAGGGATTAACTCATTTGCATCGCGATTTGCATAATATCCGTACCCAAAATTGGGATAATTTTCAGTAAACAGGGCCAACGATGCTTTAGTTAAACTATCGTTTCCGGCTTTCTTTGCATTTTTATAGGCGGCAAGCGACATGATGGCGATTTTCCCTTTTTCACTCCTTTCCTTATACGACATGATATGGTGTTCGGCATTCCCTTTAACCAGATCGTGAATACCCGGAACATAGGCATTAGGATTAAGAAATGCCATGTAAGAGAGCATATTGGGAATCTCAATTTTAAACATAAAATCCTGTTGTTTTGGATCAGTCTCCTTTGGATTCTTTTGTAATAAACCAATTACTGCAAGTGGTGCACTTTGCTGACCAGTGTAAAGGTTCTCCATTGCTGCAAATTTCATAGGTTGGAACTTTGCCATATTGCGGGCTGAACCATCTCCGGTCACAATTGTTAGAAATGAAGCAGCTATTCCGAAAATGGCAGCAACCTTAATGCTTTTCTTTGCGAATAGTTGTTCTCTGTGTTTTAATAGATACCAGGCACTAACTCCAATGACGAAAACAGATGCCAGAACGTAAGCCGATAATACGGTATGTAAAAACTTGTTGATTGCAACAGGTGAAAACAGAACATCCCAAAAGTTAACCATCTCGTTACGTGCGGTATCGGGATTGAATTTCATACCTGCAGGGTTTTGCATCCAGGCATTGGCAACTAATATCCAAAGGGCTGAAAGATTGGAACCAATCGCAACCAACCATGTTGATAATAAGTGAAATTTCTTGCTCACCTTATTCCACCCAAAGAACATCACAGCAATAAAAGTACTCTCCATAAAAAAGGCCATAATACCTTCGATGGCGAGAGGGGCGCCAAAAATATCACCAACAAACCATGAGTAATTCGACCAGTTTGTGCCGAATTCAAACTCGAGAATGATCCCGGTCGCCACCCCAATTGCGAAATTTATTCCAAACAGGGTCATCCAGAATTTGGTGATCCGTTTCCATTCCGGATTGCCACTACGAACATAGCGTGTTTCCATGAATGCAACGATAAACGAAAGCCCCAGGGTCAACGGGACAAACAACCAATGATACATTGCCGTAAGGGCAAACTGAGCCCGTGACCAGTCAACAAGAGAAAAATCAACATGTTCCATACTCTGCTATTTTGTTAAGTGATTAAGGATATAATTACTTCGCTCCCCGTCAGTTTTAAATTTGGTTTTCAGGAAATCGGGAAAGAAGAAAATTTTTAAAACAAGAAATATGATAATCAATTTGATCAGTATGATGATCCAAAGTTTTTTTCCGACTGTCATGCTCTTAAAACCCTGGTAATAGAACTGAAAAATATTCTTAAGAATTCTAACCATTTAACTTTGTTATTGGAAATACTATTTGGGAAAGACCCTGATTATAATTCAAATATTTAAGAGCTATAACAAAAATAATTATATTATAACACAAAATAAATAAGAGGCTCCGAACCTGTTAAATACCTTAACAAATTTGGAGCCTCTTAGGTTTTAGCAAATAATCAGTTTTTTTATATATTTCTAATGTATTGACATTTTAGACACCTACTTTTCGCACCTCAACACTCGTCCCTTCACCCTGTAAAATGGGGCACTCCTTTGCCATGACAACTGCGTCGTCAAAATCTGTCGCTTTTACGATGATATAACCAGCGACAGATTCCCTTTTCTGCACATAGGGACCATCACTAATTTGATTCCCTGGTCTGATCACTCTCCCTTCAGGTGAAAGATGATTTCCCCCTTCAGCCAATTTACCCTGAGCAGCAATTCCTTCTGTCCAACGGTACCATTGTTCCATGTAAATCTCCATTTGCTCCGGGGTTGGTTGCACCTCTTTGGTTAAGATATCCATTCTGAAAAACAATACAAACTCGCTCATAATCAAAACATTTTAATCAGGATTTATCCATTTGATTACCTTACTCCCTAAATTTCAGTGAATAGAGGTCTGCTTCACGAAGAACGATGTGTAAGCGTATCCGCTTCCCAATTAAATTACGAACATCGGAGTTGCCGTTCCATGTAACTATTCGGTCGATCGTGTCACCGAAAAGTTCATCACATTCAGCCAGGGAGAAGCCGCGAAATGGCTTACCATACTCGTCCTGAATTTCAACATGAATAGAGCCGGCAGCAGATGTGGCAAAGTTCATTGTTAAAGCAATCCCCGAAAAGATCAGGGGCTTGGTGACCAACTCGCCAGGTTTTTGCCGGACATGTACCGAAACAAAACCATCCATCCGAATAGTGTATCGTCTCAGTTTGGGCAAATCTTTCCAGTGACCCTCCCCTGCATAAAACGTCAACTCCGGGGCGGCAGATCCATCCTCAGCCGTAGTCTCCACCAAACCAAGGGACTGATAACCGTCGCCGTAAACCCAGTTATCATTTCGTTGTGGTCCGGCGGGAATAAAAACCTCGTCCCAGCGATGGAAGTTTGATCCGTCGTAACTGCTCATGAACAGCCCGTTGGTTATAACTGTGCCGTATCGCGGAGAAAAATTCATTCGCTTCTGTCGGTGTACAGGATCAGGCAGTGACTGCATGGCTACTGCTGAAAATTTCCGGTCAACGTATTGGGTAGGGAAGCCTAAAAACAGGTGCGGGGCGCGGAAATAAGGGACTACCTGGTTGGTATAGAGGGCCACATCGGGTGAATCAAAATACTTAACTATTTTTGGGTCGCTCCAGTTAACAAAATCGGTTGAAGTGGCCACACGAATATCGCGAATTCCATTTTTTGTATCTTTGGTTGTGTTTCCAATGGTGTTGTGGAGGTCACGAAAATAGCACCAGTAATATTTTCTTACGGGATCCCAGAAGGCATTGTTCTGTGTGTCGAATTTCCCTTTGGTGATGATTGGCTGATCAGAGAGATAGGACCAATGAATGCCGTCAGTTGACTTGAAAGCAAACAGACCGCCAACGCCTGCACCCACTGCTTTATAGATCTCATCAGGTTTACAGTTGGGATTTTGATCCTTGAAAGGTGTAAAATTGTCGAAATGCGGCATCGACCATATGATGTTGTTTTGCTTTGATCCGTTGAATTCGAACAGTCCCAAATCGGGTTTGACCCAGGTAATGCCGTCCTTACTTTCAGCGTAGCACCCATAATTGGGATGTCCGCCAAACGTGGTTCCGTCGGAGTTGGTTAGCTGAGCTGCAGTATAGTACATCCGGAAGAGGTCGCCATCTCGAAAAATTACCTGAAAGTCGCTTCCACTTCCTTCCCAGGGTTTGTCGTATACCATGACTATCTCCTTCTTAACCGGTTGATGCATCCGAAATTCGATTCCTCTCTTTTTAGCAATCAAAGACTCATCGACAAACAATTCGCGGCGTGAACCAATATCGACAATCGTTTTGGATCTGATATTTAAGGTCGGGTCAGTAGAACTTCCCGTATTCCGGGGATTCTGTGGGGTGGAAGCAAGGCAAATATGAAAAAATACCAATGCAGGTGCGACTGCGAACAATCTCAAAATAATTTTCATACGCATACAATTTGTTTTATAATGGCCGAATGGATTTAGTGTAACACTTAAAACCCAGGGAAAATTTTCTTAATTTATGACCGCGTATGTGCGCTAGGTGGCTTTATTATTCACAATTATTGCTTCCAGCCAATCTATCATTTCATCTAAATATGTATCGATAATACTCCATACAATTTCATAATCAATCCCAAAATAATCATGAACAATCCGATTACGAAATCCTCGCATTCTTTTCCATTCAATCTCAGGATTTTTATCTCTAAAATCAGGATCAATACGGTTAGCAGCTTCTCCAATTATTTCAAAGTTTCTAACTACAGCGTCAATCGTCTTATCATCGGCTAAAAAAGAGTCATAATCAAGGCCTTGTGTATATCGCTTAATCTTCTGAGCAGATTGCAACATATCATCTAATAACAATAATATCTCACGTTTAGACATATATTAATTCTGAACCTATTGATTTTAAATATTTCTCTTTAATCCCATTTTTTGATACTAAATCAACCTTAAATCCAATAATGTTTTCCAATTCATCAGCTAAATCAATAAATCTTATCCCAATTTTATCAGAAAACTCAATAAGAATATCCAAATCACTTGAATCATTTTGTTCCCGACGAGAATAAGAACCAAAAATCGCCATTGATTTAATGGGATAATCATGAAATAGTCTGCTTTTATGACTACTCAGCGTATTTTCTATTTCCTGCAATGTTCTCATAATCCAAAAATACCATTTTTTATTAATACCTCAAATACAGTTTTTCAGATTATCTCATTACAAAAATCAGATGATCAAATTAAATTATGAAAGTGAGATTCCTCATTCCGCTACGCTGCAATCGGAATGACAAAGAACCAGGTTTATAGGTGCGGGTGATTGGGCGGCCAATGCCGCCCAATCATCCACACCTACATTAATTGGAAGGGTTTCATTCTGAACGAAGTGAGGAATCTCTTTATTTAAATTGCCAGGAGAATATTGTCTTTAACAGGAGGAACAGCCTGCCCTGATAGTGCAGCGTATCGGGAACAGAACAAGCTTTACAAAATTTTTGCCGATCAATTAATCACAGACAGGATGGTTTTTATTTCTTCCATAATATTTCTCCTTCTGCCAAAAATCCATCTTCAACATTGAAACTGTCAAGTGTTCCTGCCTGATTTTGAACGCACAAAAATGTTAACGGATGATCGGAATTATTCCGATATATTCGTTTACCATCAGGCGAAATGCGTATTACTGAACCTTCAGATACATCGAAGATTGAATCATCGACCTGGAATTGTCCTGAACCTTTTAAAATTACATAAATCTCTTCATGGTTTTTATGTTGATGCATAAACGGCATTTCTGTCTTAGGTGGAATTACCGTAAATGAAATCTCCGCACTTGTTGATTTAAGAATTTCTCCCACAAAAACTTTCCCTTTTACTTCCTGATGTCGTTTCGGATGCAGGTAAGAGTAATCCATTAATTGGTCAACTTGTCCCAAATCTATTGCAACGTGATTTTTTCCTTCTGATTTAATTTTTACTGTTTTCATTTTTGGACTTATTTATTATCTGTCAAATTATACTTTATTTGCAGTTAACGATTGGGGCAACATTTGCAGAAACAAATCCATTTTAGAATAATCGCTTTCATGTATACTGAGGTGCAGGGCACCTCGCTTAAGTTTGGCTAATTTCTCATGTAAAACATTGCGGAAGTAAAGGGGTTTGCCTTATTTCTACGGCTTCGCGTTTCCAATTCTTGATTCACGAAGCCAGAGAAATTCATTCCGATTGCTTTTGTCCATGCCTGGGCCTTTAGGTTATTGATTAAATCACCTGTTGAGTGACGTTTTCCTTCCTTTTTCAGATACCATTTTGGTCTGGGCAACAGTGCTTGATTTGATAATTTGAGAGACTTGTGCGCTGCCAGGTGAAGCAATGCATAAATGGCGGATATAAAAGCAGGAACACGTTCTGCTGATTCCGGATTTCTTACCTGTGCTTGTCCACATCCAAGCAAAGTTTTTTCATCCCTGAAGTTGACTTCAATTTCCCAACGCCATAAATAATCCTGCAAAAGTTTATCAACATTAAGTTCATTGTCTGTGCAAATCAGATAGGCCGGTTCCCGATACAGCATTTTGGAGAATTTGGTAAGTCTATATCCTAAAGGTCTAATTACTACCAGCTGTAAATTGTGTCTCTGACCTGCTGATCGCCACCGGACATTTTTAATTGCTTTGACATTGAACTTATGTTCTTTCCCGGTAGCCCACGCATTTACTTCCAACCACGGATATTGGTCTGACTGCCTGACTTGTTCCGGAGTAGGCAATCTGTCTCCATAAACGCGTTTTCTACCTGAGCCAGGTTGTTGTTCGGGAAAAGCATACAGTTTTGTATCTTTTCGGATACGTCCAATCATGGTGGTTCGTTCTGGTAAATGTTTCAGTACTTCTGCGTTTGTGTAGCTACCGTCAACGCTTGCAACGAGTTGCCTCTCTTTGGCACCTTGATTATCCAGTGCATCACGAAGTTGTTTTAGCCGCTCACTACCTTGTTTGCTTAATTTTAATTTCCTTTGTTGTTCCTTGAAGTTTTTCCAATCCTGTTCACCAGCAGTTTGACCTGGCTTTTTTACCGTAGGACAGTGATGAAAATCGATCGGTATGGCTCTGGACTGAGAACATCCCTGATGATCAGGGAGTGCCATAGAGATTTGCAGGAAACGTTGTCCCCAAATGAAATTGGTTTGAAAGTGCGGTCCCAATGGATCTCTGCGCCATGCAGTACCAGGTATATACCTGCCGGTCTTTTTCAAGATGGTATCATCCATATGAACAACAATTGTCTCTTGTGGCCCAAGTTCTTGCAAAACCCCAGAGCGGGCTACATCAAAAAATTTTGACATGTCAACACGATGCTGACTAAACAAACGATACGCAGATGACCAATCCATAAACTGTTGTCCGCTAGCTGTAAGCATACCTGTAACTGTGTGTCTGCCCATACAGGAAAGAGCGCCAAAAGCCAGATCACGCCCTGTTTTCCATGCATTATCCTGATTGAAAGCATTCACACATTGGTTAAGTAGCAAGTCAAACTCATCAATTAGAGATCCGTCTGAGGTTTTTTTTTATCAGAATTCAAAACAGATTCATTCCGCTTGAGAGTCATTTTGTGTTTATCTTCAATTATCCATTCTACTACTTCTCCACGTTCGAACTCCATTGCCTGAGCAATGGCTGATGGAAAATTGATGTACCACTGTTCGCTTTTCGCTCTTTTAATAAGCTGAATTTTTGTTGGTAGTCCCATGGCTTTAATTTTAAATCTAGTTATATAACTAGTATCAAAACTAATGAAATATTGCAATCAGAACAAGCTAATTGCAATATATTTTCTGAAAAATATTATCTTTATCTAGTCAAATGCCAAACTCGAGTGAGGTGCAGGGCACCTCGATATTTGTAGAAGATTAATATTCAAAGACCAGGAGGTGCAACGCACCGAAATATTGTTGTTAATTCTGTATTAACCAGAATTTATTCTCATAAATATTTGTGCCAGGAATACAACAACCTATTATTCCCAATACTTAAGAACCAAAAATCGTCATTGATTTAATGGGATAACCATGAAATAATCTGTTTTTATGACGATTCAGCGTATTTTCTATTTCCTGTAATATTCTCATAATCCAAAAATACCATTTTTATTCATTCGTCAAATATGGTTTTTCAAATTGTCTCATGGCAAAAACCGGATGGTCAAATTAAAAAAAGAAAGTGAGATTCCCAATGCCGCTGTGCTCCATTATTATGAATCCAGTATCCGCAGAATCCAGCCTCATAAGCTGAATGAAATATTCCTCCATAAAAGTTTTTCTCCAAATACTGGTGAAGAGCCTCCGCATTGGGCGGTTGTGAAAATGTCTTATGAACAAGTCCCTCTGCCATAATCGTTACTTCCCAACTTTTTAAATGCACGTCAAAACCAACATAAATATTTTGACCGCTAAAATCTAATTTGTTACTTTGTGTCTGCATAAGTTTCAGAATTTTATTGTTATGTTTTCCAATTCTAAACTAATAATTATCTCTGAAACTTATGCCTTACAAACATAGGGCCTATTTATTATGGCCAGTTTTTTTTATAATTTAATATTCAATTTAAGTTCTCGTCTTGGGTCAAATAATCTATTACCATCAATATATAATCCACTTATAAAATCGCAAAAGATTTGATTCTTAATCTCAGGGTCAATATTCAATGATGTAAAAGTTATATCATATATTCCCTTTTTATCCTCATATAGATAGATTAAGTTTATCAATTCTTCATTATCACGAATATAATTTGCAACTGAATAATAAGCATGAGAATCCTTGAACTTAAGTTCAAAATTATAATTTTTAATAATTTGAAATTTCGCCATCTCTCTATTATAAAGATTTAAATATTCATCCAAATTCATTTTGATACTATCCTTTGGATGGAAAAGTATCACTGCAAGTTTATTATCTTTTATTTGGCTAATAGTTGGAAATGCAGCAATAAATATAAATCTTGAATTATAAAAAATCTGCCAATCACTTGGATAATTAACTATTAACCTATTCGTGTCATTTTTATAAATGGACCAATCAATCTTATTCAAGGTATCTCTGTGCAATTTATAAGTCCAAAGTCCTTTTCTGAATCCATTATCAAATTTTCCTTTTGATAATATTGCACCACCTTTAATACTAAAAGTCCAATCCCCTGTTTCTTTATTATTATCATTGCGAATATCTCCAGCATTGACAATAGTTGCACCCTCCATATAATATGTCGATAGATAATTATATGGTTTATCAGCTGTCCTTTTGCAGGAACTAAATAAAATCAAAAATCCTAAAACATAGTATATCCGTATCATATTTGTTGTTTTTAAATTGGCCATAACACTTGTATATCCACAGAGTTGTGGATATATCGTTATTGTTTTGATCGTATTTTATTTGTTAATGTACTGAATTTTTGCTGCATATATAAATTCTGTGTCATTTTTAATTAAATCTTTAGGTTTAGAAAAAAATGTTTTTTTTTGATCGAATAGAACATAAAATAGTGCACATACAAATATACGATTATGTTTTAAAAATCAGGATAATCCAATGGATTTAGCATCTGGTCGAAACCCTTTGTTGTTATGTAGGCATACAATTCTGTGGTCTTGCTGCTTTCGTGCTTCATCAGACTTTGGATATAACGCAAAATGAAATATCGTTTTCAAGTTATAATGCGTATATTTGTATGGATTACAGGTGATTGATTCCAATTTAAACCACTAATATAACATTTAACAGGAATCAATCCATAACCAGTTCACAAATCATCGGTTACAACTGATATCGATCCGAACCCAATCGTTCCTTGAACAGAACAGACCGCCATTGACCCGATTCTTCAGGTTATCGGGACAATAACTTGAAACATTCATCCGATTCCGCAAGTTATCCGACCAATAACTTAAAGCATTGGTCATAAATCAGATGTTTATTATAAATATGAGAATAGTTCACATAGTTTATGACTTTATCAGGTGTCCCATTGCAGTAAAGATTGCCTTGGGAAGAACGATTGAAAAAAGGATGACCGGTAATCCAAATTTTCCATCGCCGGATTTACCATTGAGCGACTTAATTCGACATCTTATCAATTACATTGCGAACCCTTAGGTCGACGATCTATTGCCTCTGACCTGAATTTGATTACCTTTGCGCCCTTGAAAATAAAGTCACCTTAAAAAATTGCATGAAGCGCATTATTGAATACAGAAGATTGCTGGACATCACTCCCGATACCGATTTGGTTGGATTAAAAAGTACCTACAGAAATTTAATCAAGGAGTGGCATCCCGATAAATTTGCTGGCGACGATGAACGCAAAGCCGAGGCTGAAGATAAAAGCAAAAACATCATCGAGGCTTATCATTTTTTGGTCAGCATAGCCCCTGAGACGAAAGCTTTTAATTTAGAGGGATATACCCAAACCACTAATACGTCAGGAATTGAAGATTATGAGTACAAAGGTCAGACACTAAAAATCACCTTTCAGGATGGAAGTGTTTATGAATACTTCGGGATTCCTAAAAATATCTACAATAAATTCCTGAATTCTTCGACCTTGTTAAGGTTTGCCAGAAGACATATCTTCCATTCGTATACCTACAGGAACGTTAGTAAACAAACTGCATAAAGGTAACGAATATTTTTTAAGGTGCAGAGCACCGTTGATATTTGTAGAAAACAAGGCAATGGGCACAAAAGGTGCAGAGCACCGAAATATCTAAGAACAATTAGTTTTAATATTACGGTGCGCTGCACCTAATCTGTATATTGCTACTTTTTGATTTTAATTTGAATGTTTACCGTTAAACTAATACAATACCTGATTCAGATGGATCGTGCCTACAGCACTCCTATTTAATACGATCTCCTGGTTCCAGGGATTAAAATCCCTGGCTACAATAGGAAGAGTTCCTCCGGAACCATTATAAAACCTGGGTTACAGATATAAAATCGGATATTTAACGAATTATGTGGGTAGAGAAGCTTCCTATTCTGACCATAGATAAATGATTTGCTACCTGACACGAAAATCTGCCAGCCGCAAGTTGCCAATTGCCAGCAGTATTAAGAGCAATATTTGCCTTACCCATACCAAACATCATAGCGCCACAAATTCAATAGGTGTATCTTCAATGATGGTTTTGAATTAAACCTGTGCGATCTGTCGGATTTTGTCGATAACCAGCTGTGGATCGAGGTTGTTTTCACCGCGGATAATAATCTTCGCCTTTTCGTAAAACGGGGCCCGTTTCAAGAGGGCACCTTCAATAAATAAAATCAGTTCTTCGCGCGATTTACCTGCAATGAGTGGCCGCTCGGTTTTAGATTTTAGGAGACGTGTTGCCAGAATATCGGTGTCGGGGGCAATGTAAATGGTTACACCATTCTTGTTCATCACCTCCATATTATCGAAAAAACAGGGAGCTCCGCCTCCCGTACCAACCATCACATTTTCAAATTGAGAAACTTCAAGAAGAGCAGTGCGCTCTTTCTCACGAAACCCCTTCTCCCCTTCCTCAGCAAAAATTGCAGGAACAGTTTTAAAATAACGCTCTTCGATATATTTATCAAGATCGACAAAGCTAATTCCCAACAAATCAGCAACCTTTCGTCCAATTGTGGATTTTCCGCATCCCATATACCCAACCAGAAATATTCTCATCACTCAAAGTTTATTTCCATCTGACTTGGATCGCTCTCTTCTGTTGGGCGTATTATCTCGAAAGGAACCTCCTCAGTAATTGGCGCTATCTCTTCCTGTTTGATATCCTCATCCTTAATAATAGGTTCCAACTCTACTATATTACTCACTTTATAACCCGATAATCGTTTTCCCTTTGCCTTATATGATTTTACACCAATAAATTCAGCCACCTCGATAATTTCATTTTCGCGGTTATTTTTATCCCCTTTGAACTCAATTTCCAATCGCGGATAGGTGACCCAGGTGACACTAATCAACTTATTATTCGGATCTTCACCTATAAACCGGCATGGCTTTCCTCCATTTGTTTCGATCTGAAAACGCTTCACGTAATAGAAATTCTGCTCTGCATCAAAATAGACAACCGAAGCGATTCTGTCGGGACGGAATTTCTCAATTGAGAGGATGTTCTTTTCGAAATGGTTCTCCAGATCATAGGAATAAACCTGGTACCCCCCATCTTTATCGACAACAAGTATTTTTTCATCACCCGTGAATTCACCCAGATATTTACCCCGACCATCGGCATTTAAACGAAGAACATCTTCATCAAACCAGATTTTTCGTCCACCCAGTGTAGAGATCCCCTTCTCCTTTAAGGTCACTTTATGCACTTCGTTTTTGGTCACCAGGTTACCCATTGATTGTCTCCCCTTTATGGCAAGTTGTGCCATATCGATTTCGTCGACCAGTTTTTTCAGTTTGGGCTTTGGTTTAAAGGTGATGCGCAATACTTCCGCTTCGCCGTTAGGGTTTGCACTAAAATAGAGAATACGTGAACCTTCGGTACCCATGGTCATGTTGTACTCTTTATCCCGTGTCACCCCTGTAACGCTGAACCGTTTCATATAAGTTGCTCCCACCTTACCGTCACGGTAAACCAGGTTATAGATCGTTCGGTTGTCGTTCTTCTCGAAAATAGCAACATGCAGTACATTCTTACCAATAAAAGCTTTATCGCTGACTTTAGCCACAAAATAGACGCCATCGCGCCTGAAAACAATAATATCATCAATATCAGAGCAGTCACACAGATATTCCGCCTTTTTCAGACCCGTTCCTATAAAACCCTCTTCGCGGTCGATATACAATTTTTCATTGGCAACAATCACCTTGGCCGCTTCGATATTCTCGAAACTTCTGATTTCGGTCTTCCGTTCGCGACCTTTTGAATATTTGGCTTTCAAATGTTCGTACCAGGCAATTGTAAAAGGAATCAGGTTCTGAAGATTTGTGAGCACCTCCGCGATACTATCTTCAATCCCTTTTATGAGTTCGTTGGCTTTATCGGTATTAAACTTCAGAATACGCCCCATCCTGATCTCCATCAGTTTGAGGATATCTTCGCGTGTAATCTCCCTTCTAAATTTGGGTTTCCAGGGTTCTAGCCGCTGATCAATGTGATCAACAGCCTGATCCATATTGCCTGAATCTTCAAAAGCCTTATCCTTATAGATCCGCTCGTCGATAAATATTTGTTCAAGTGATGAGAAATGCCACTGTTCTTCCAATTCTCCCATCCGGATTTCCAACTCAAGTTTCAGCAATTCAACGGTTTTATCGACCGATTTTTTGAGGATTTCAGTAACATTAATAAATCTGGGTTTATCGTCTTCAACAATGCAGGCATTGGGTGAAACCGACACTTCGCAATCGGTGAACGCATAAAGTGCATCGATGGTTTTATCTGAGCTGATTCCGGGTATCAGATGTATCAGGATCTCGACATTTGCAGAGGTATTGTCATCGATCTTTTTGATCTTGATTTTCCCTTTGTCGTTCGCTTTGATGATCGATTCAATCAGTGATGAAGTGGTCCTTCCAAAAGGGATTTCGGTAATGACCAATGTTTTATTGTCGAGCTTCTCTATTTTAGCCCTGATTTTGACTGCACCACCGCGCAAACCATCGTTATATTTTAAAACATCTATAAACCCGCCGGTCAGAAAATCGGGGAAAAGCTCAAATTCATTGTCATTAAGATAAGCGATACATGCATCAAGCAATTCAATAAAATTGTGAGGCAGGATCTTGGACGCAAGGCCGACGGCAATACCCTCCACTCCCTGAGCTAACAGAAGGGGGAACTTAACCGGCAAAGTAACAGGTTCCCGGTTTCGGCTATCGTACGAAAGCTGCCATTTGGTTGTTTTGGGATTGAAGAGCACCTCAAGTGCAAATTTCGAAAGTCGCGCCTCAATATACCGGGGCGCTGCGGCGCCATCGCCGGTTAAAATATTTCCCCAGTTTCCCTGGGCATCAATCAGTAATTCCTTTTGTCCGAGCTGAACCAGTGCATCGCCAATTGAGGCATCGCCATGCGGGTGGTACATCATCGTTTGTCCGATGATATTCGCCACCTTGGTATAACGACCATCATCCATCTGACGCATCGCATGAAGAATACGGCGCTGAACAGGTTTAAGTCCGTCGTTGACATAAGGTACTGCCCTTTCAAGGATCACATAGGAAGCATAATCGAGGAACCAACTCTGGTACATCGATGACAAATAAACGATATGATGTAACTCCTTTTTACCTTCGTGTGTTTCTTCTTCTTCAGATATCGGCAACAGCCCAGGATCTTCTTCGTTAGACATATATATAGTTAGATTGGAATATTAATATGATTTAATCGTATCACCTTGTCTTTTAAATAAGTTGCTTCAATAATATACCGTCGTAATTTTTCATTGTTCATTTTGACTATCCTGACCTCCCCTAACCCCTCCAAAGGAGGGGAACTGAGGAGAAAAGTGGGGAGAAAAGTTAATTTTAGTACATTATATCTTTATCTTTCTGATTAATTAACTGAATTACACTTCATCTTTTTCGACATGAAGGTTATCAATAATAAAATCCTGACGATCGGGTGTATTCTTTCCCATGTAAAACTCAAGCATTTCGGCCACCGATTCGTTCTTATTCAGAATGACCGAATCGAGGCGGATATCGTCTCCGATAAAGTTTTTAAATTCATCGGGTGAGATCTCCCCTAAACCTTTAAAACGGGTAATCTCGGGACCTGCTCCAATAACTTTTACAGCCTGATCGCGTTCCTGTTCAGAATAGCAATACATGGTTTTCTTTTTATTCCGAACTCTGAAAAGAGGGGTTTGCAAAATATAAAGATGCCCCTTCTTAATCAATTCGGGGAAGAACTGTAAAAAGAAGGTGATCAGCAGTAACCGGATATGCATTCCGTCGACATCGGCATCGGTTGAGATAATCACTTTATTGTAACGGAGTTCGTCAATCCCCTCTTCGATATTCAGCGCTGCCTGAAGAAGATTGAATTCCTCATTCTCATACACTATTTTTTTTGTTAAACCATAACTATTCAATGGTTTACCCCGCAAACTAAATACAGCCTGGGTCGTTACATCGCGCGATTTGGTAATTGAACCGCTTGCCGAATCGCCCTCCGTAATAAAGATTGAACTATTATCCTTAAACTCGTGATTTGAATTGTAATGAATCCT
This sequence comes from Prolixibacteraceae bacterium, assembly GCA_963677935.2. Taxonomy (GTDB): domain Bacteria; phylum Bacteroidota; class Bacteroidia; order Bacteroidales; family Prolixibacteraceae; genus JAAFHB01. The sequence goes on from CAXXEH010000003.1 coordinate 1,298,794, forward strand.
GCAATCGCGCAACTTCTTATTGTGCAGATTCACTTTTTTAGCCCTTTGTTTTGCCAGTTTCTGAATTCCCGAAATGGCTTTCCGCTCGCGTTCAGATTCCTGGATTCGTTTGAGGAGAATATCGGCAGTCTGAGGATTTTTATGCAGATAATTGCCTAACTCCTTCTGAACAAAATTCATAACAAAATTACGTACCGAAGGGCCCTCAGGCCCCATATCCTTCGATCCAAGTTTTGTTTTGGTTTGCGATTCAAAGATCGGCTCCTCGACTTTGATACTCAGTGCCGAAACAATTGAGGCGCGGATATCTGACGAATCAAATTCCTTATGATAGTAATCACGGATGGTTTTGACCAATGCTTCGCGAAAAGCGGCCAGATGGGTTCCTCCCTGAGGGGTAAACTGTCCATTCACGAAAGTATAATAATCTTCTCCGTACTGATTGCTGTGCGTCAGTGCAAATTCAATATCTTCACCCTTCAGGTGAATAATCGGATATACAGGATCCTGATCGAGATTCTCCTCGAGAAGATCGTAAAGACCATTCTTTGAAAGATACTTTTCGCCATTGAAATAGATGATTAATCCGGCATTCAGGAAAGTATAATTTTTAAGCAGAGGGACTACAAACTCTTCGATATAATGGAAATTTCTGAAAATTTCGATGTCAGGTGTAAAAGCAACACTTGTTCCGTTTATCTCTCCGGTTGGTACCTCTTCATAATCTTTAAGAATTTCACCTTTCGAAAATTCGATTTTCTTCAGGCGTCCATCCCGTACCGATTTAATTGAAAACTTACTTGAGAGTGCATTCACCGCTTTAATTCCAACGCCGTTCAAACCAACCGACTTCTTGAAAACTTTTGAGTCGTATTTAGCCCCCGTGTTCATCCTTGATGCCACATCCATGAGTTTACCCAACGGTATTCCACGGCCGTAATCGCGAACAGAAACAAGTTCATCCGACACCGACACATCAATTTTACGTCCGTTACCCATCATAAATTCATCGACAGAATTATCGAGCACCTCCTTTAATAAGACATAGATACCATCATCGGCAGCAGAGCCGTCACCTAACTTACCAATATACATTCCTGGCCGCTTTCGGATGTGCTCTTTCCAATCCAGCGTGCGAATCGATTCTTCTGAATAACCTGGGACCATTTTAAAACGATTTTGCACAAATATAGTGAAAAACAAAAATGGGACAATCGAAATCGGAGGGCAGTAATTAACACAATTTAGTTGATAAGTATTTCGGGGGCCCTATAACAACCTTAATGGGTGAAGAAACTTTCCTTACTTTTAATGCGTTAATGAGTCGTTGCTGGCTTTTTGCCACTAGCGGCTGGCATGAATGGCTTTTCCTGAATATCTTTATTTCTTAACCTTGTTCTGAAAAAGACGTCTCTCTCCCGGGAAAGATCTGCCAGTGGCCAGTTGCCAATGCTCCCAAAGCTTTGCAACTCTATAGTGCAACATACATAATACCAATACCAAACGTCATAGAACCATATAATAACTATTCCACAGTTACTGATTTCGCCAGATTTCTTGGCTGATCGACATCACATCCCCTTAAAACTGCAATATAATAGGAGAAAAGTTGTAACGGAATAATTGCCAGCAAAGGCGTTACGGCCGGATGTGAGACCGGGATTTCAAATAAATCGGTGACCATAGCCTTAAGTTCTTCATCCCCTTCGGTTACCACCGCAATAATATTTCCTTTGCGTGCTTTAACCTCATGAATATTACTGACAATTTTCGTGTAATAATTGTCTTTGGCAGCCACCACTACAACCGGAAGATTATCATCAACCAATGCAATAGGACCATGCTTCATTTCTCCGGCAGCATACCCCTCTGCATGGATATAGGATATCTCCTTAAGTTTGAGTGCTCCTTCGAGTGCGATCGGGAAAAGCGATCCTCGGCCGAGATAGAGTGCATTTACCGAATCTTTATATTTTTTTGCAATATTTTGAATATGAGGATGTTTAACCAAAATTGATTTGATTTTATCAGGTACTTCAGTCAGTTCATGAATAAGGTTTAGATACATGTCAGTAGTTATAGCACCTTTCTCCCTGGCTAGTTTTAAAGCCAGCAGGGTAAGAACAGTTACCTGGGCAGTAAAGGCTTTTGTTGAAGCGACACCGATTTCAACTCCGGCATGGGTATAAACTCCTGCATCTGTTTCGCGTGAAATACTTGATCCTACGACATTACATATTCCCAGAATGGTCGCTCCCTTCTCTTTGGCCATTCTTAATGCAGCCAGCGTGTCGGCTGTCTCTCCGCTTTGGCTGATGGCAATTACCACATCATCACTGGCCAGAATCGGATTGCGGTACCTGAATTCGGAGGCATACTCAACTTCAACAGGAATCCTTGCATATTCTTCGATGAGGTATTCTCCAATCAATGCTGCATGCCACGAAGTGCCGCAACCAATAATTATTATTCTTCGCGCCTCAAGCAATTTTGGGAAGATATCAATTAAACCTCCCAGGGTAATCGATGTATGGTCGGGAGAGATACGACCGCGAAAGGTATCTTCAATTATTTTAGGTTGTTCAAAGATCTCTTTCAGCATAAAATGATCAAAACTACCCTTTTCCAACTCTCCGATTGTCCTATCCACTTTGGTGATATTAAACGGCACAGGGGTATTTTCGGTTGATTTCAGCGTAATTCCATTTTTGGTGATAACTGCCACATCATCATCTTTTAAATAGATTACGCTATTGGTATAATTAAAGAAAGGAGTTGTATCGGATGCAATAAAATAGGCTCCGTCGCCAATTCCAATCACCAGAGGACTACCCTTTCGGGCGACAATAAGCTGATCTCTTTCATTTTTACAGATTACAGCAATTCCGAAGGCCCCCACAACTTTTGTCAGAGCAAGCCTTACAGCTATTTCACCTGAGACGCCCTCCCCTTCGCTGTAAAAATATTCGATCAGGTTAACCAAAACTTCGGTATCTGTATCTGATTGAAATATAAATCCGTTTGTCAGAAGATCGGCTTTTAAATCGGCATAATTTTCGATGATTCCGTTATGAACCAGAACAAAATTACCATTCATCGAGGTATGCGGATGAGCATTCCGATCATTAGGCTCGCCATGTGTTGCCCAACGCGTGTGTCCGATTCCAATTGAACCGGAAATATCTTGAGCTGCAATATGTCGCTCAAGATCAGAAACCCTTCCCTTGCATTTATAAACATGCAGGGAATCGTTGAGTATGGCAATGCCCGCTGAATCGTAGCCTCGGTATTCGAGTCGCTGAAGACCCTGAATCAGAAATGGATACACATTTTCGTTTCCAATATAGCCAACTATTCCGCACATAATTATTAATTTTTAATTGATTCCATTATTAACAGCTTTTCCATTTTACCAATCACCTCTTTTCCAAGCGCCTCTTTTTTTGCCATGTGATCTCTGATTGAACTGACTTCAACGTGTGTCTCGAATTCGCCCCTGACATTATCAAAATCAAGTTGTTGAACTGTTCTGTCCCCATCAAGACCAAATCCGGTTTGTTTGATCAGCGAAAACTCTTTTCGTGCATCATCATAAAGGAGGTGATCAATTTCGAGGACGGATTTCATCCATTTTTGGGTAACTTCAACTACATCCTGTGCAGTAAAGCTAATGACCGGTTTTCCGTAAAATAATTCGATCACATCGGATGCCCACGACCACTCGTAAGTATAATAGTTTTCGTGAATCGATCTGATTGAGGCATTTATTTCTTCCAGGGAACGGATTGTGCCGTTCTCAATAGCATCAATCAAATGATCAATTGCCACGGAAGGACAAATCATCCCGGTAAGATCAAGCCAACGGCATCCGCTGCCAAGCGGGGTATCCTTACCCAAAGCATCCCGGATGTCCTGAAAAGACTGGATATTTATTCGTTGCAATCTGGATATCATTGAATTGCCTAAGAATTTCCATATCGCCTTTTCGTACAGTGAGATTCCCCTATATAGTGCACTATTTTTAATTACCATTCCATGATAGGTATAAAAAGGGGCAGTATCGCCGGATGCCTTCAGTAATTCAAGAAGAATAGCCCTCCCATTTATCATCTTCTGAATTGTGTAAGGGCTAAGTAAATTGAAGTTGATTAAATCCAATAGATTTGAATCCTTACGGCGGTCACGTTGAGGCCATTTCTGCGAGTCGCGGATGATACCAATACTTTGCAGGTTGAGAGCAGGTATCAGCCGACTTTCATCATTCTCTTCAATCAAATAGGAGAAGGGGAAGTCAGTTGTATCTGAATGGCGGTAATGACGTCCCATTACCAGAGAGAATGCGCCAATCCTTGAGGGCCATAAAATATAAGAGTCGCTGGCTGTTTTTGCACCTCTTTCTACAATTCCCTGATGAATCGGACCCAGTTTATAGAGGTGATTACTCTGGTTGGAACCACTCCCTGCATTCATAAATGAAAATAACCCCGAAATTAGCAGGGTCGATTTATGATGTGAAACGGTGTAAGGTCCGGCAAAAATAGAACAAGCCTCACCATGCAATCCCTGGCAGTTCGCAAAAAAAACCGATTCAACTGCCGAATAGTGTTTGTCGAGTAAGCAACCTTGTCCCACAAAACAGTTTGATACTAATGTCGAATCGGTGATTTTTGAGCCGGAACAAACAATAAAATTTTCAAGAATTACGCCCTGACCGATCACCACAGGATCGGCTGCAGAACTGTTTATGGTACCGTTGACAATCTTGGAAACCCCTTCGAGTAAGGCATACGGACCAATTTTGACATTGCGCATGATGCCGCAATTGATTATTTGAACACCGCTGCTGATCTCACCTACAGTGTCAGAGATATAATCTGAATAATTGGCAACAAAATTCTCGATCACTTTAATTGCTTTGGGACGATGGCGATATAATGCCAGGATATATGCTACCTGACTCGACAAATGATCATAAATCGGAATTTCACGACTTCCCATTTCATTGATAACCTTGATCCGGATTCCATTACCAAAAGAACATTTACTTTCAACAGCAAGCTGATTAAGATTATGAATAACAACTCTTTCGCCAATTAAATAATTGGCAATATAGCTTTTTACATTGCTAATCATAGCGTTATTCCTTATTGTACAATTGTGGATATGGGCATTGACAATGCCTGTTTTCATCCTTACACCTCCAAAAAGGGTGATCTCCTCGTCAAAACGTCCCAACCGGTTAAAACCTGAAAATCGGGTATTTTTAATATTATCAGGCAAGAAGTCATCTACTACCTCGGTCAGATTCCAGTCTTCACTGTTACAACCCTGCATAATTAATTGGCCAATCTCATCATCAGCCAATTTGCGATATTGAAGTTCTACCATAGCGAATCATTTTATGTATAATACGCAAAGGAAACTTAAAATGATTCAAAAATTGGTAAAATAAAATTAAAACTAACCTAACATTAATTTAGAAATTATAATTATTTTATCTATATAATTATATTTAAGATATTTATAACATAACAAATATAAATACTAAATTATACTACCCTTACTTCTAAATCTCCTGAAGAAAAGCGGAAAGATTTTGTGACCGCTCCAATCCGAGTTTTTTTCTTAGGCGAATACGGCCAATCTCTGCACTTTCAGGGGTAATATTGATTAATCCTGCAATATCTTTGGTAGATAAACCGAGGTAAATGTAAGCACAGAGTCTTTGGTCCTTTATGGTTAAGGCGGTATATTTACCTTTAAGACGCGCAAAGAATCCCTGGTTTACCTTCTCAAAATGAAGCTTAAAATCTTCCCAGTTAAATAGTTGTCTGCGTTGATGTTCATCGATTTTCAGCACCATGTCCTCCACTTTTTTCCTGGTGGGTCCAGGGAGTGTATTTTTGATAACCGACAGGTTTTTGCGGAGATAAAGCACCATTTCATTCATTTGGGCAATTTGGATGAGAGAAGAGACCAGTTCCCGATCCTTGCCAGCAATCTCATCCCGGTACTTTTGCTTCGCTTTCATTTCCCAAACCTGTGACTGCGACATTTCCTTAATTTGTCCCAGGGCAGTTTTTAGCCGCGTAATATCGCGAATTGAACCACGTTGACCCAGATAACTGCCCACTCTGTCAAAAACTGCCTTACTGTTGAGTTCACACCAGCGCAAATGTTTTGTCCTGGTAAGCAGACGGAATTCGATGAAATGTCCTATATGCATAAAACTGATCGAATTGCGTAAAAATTGCCTCACAGGAAGCTCATCTTCAGAAAAAATAATTTTATAGAAAAGATTAGCATCCTGAAAGAATTCAATGACTGTATACCCTGTTAAATCATTACAGGATGGCGATATCCATTTAAATTCGCCCCGGGGATCAAGCCAAAATTCCCAGTTCAGGGCAAAATCGGAGATGAGCTGATATTTTTCCTTTTCTTCTTTAATCGTTTTGTTTTCTGTTTCCAAAAAATAATCCTTCTCATGCAGTAACGACAGTTCTTTTTCGAGCTCTATTATCCGTGCTTCGGCTTTTGAGGTGGCATCATTGTTCATAGCGGCAATTTAAATTTGTGGATTATCCTGACATCAAAAATACAATAATCTATTAAATAATAGCTTATACAAGAACAGAACCTAACGATCAGTATGGTAAAATAAAAAGGGAGCGCATCTGCACTCCCTTTTATTTTACAGGAAAGCGAATTTATACAATTTCAGGAACGATAAACGGTGCGCGATAATTGCGGCTCAGCATCCGGTCAGCTTCAGGATCGTTTACAAATGACTCCGAGGAAGGGTTGAAAGTTAACACCCTTCCTGTGCGGTAGGCAATATTTCCAAGATGCGCAAGGGATGATGAGAGATGAGCACTTTCAACCGGAGCGTGTAACATGGAAGAATCGTGGGCCCTTACCGCATCTATAAAGTTTTTGAAGTGGTCACCCCCCTCTTTCCCCTTTTTGCCCGGCTCTTTTTTATCACCCAGATAGGTTTCATAGGTATCATAACCTTTAATCACCATATATCCCTTATCTCCGTAGAAGATATTTCCAACTGATGATCCATCCTCTGCATTGGTATACCATGGGCGCACTTCAAATTGAATAATCTTCTTCTCTTCCGGATAATGATACATTGAGGATAAGACCTCAGGAGTCTCTTTACAATCGTCCCAAAGGAATTTTCCACCCATTGCAGTAATTTTAGTAGGTAGACCAACATTCAACCCCCACATACAGAGGTCTGTTTCATGTATTCCCTGGTTTCCTACATCACCGTTGCCATAATCCCAGTGCCAATGCCAGTTATAATGTACCAGATTCTTGGTAAAAGGGCGTTTGGGTGCCGGGCCTGTCCAAAGATCGTAATCCAAACCAGCTGGAACCGGCTCAAGAGGTTTATTGCCAATATCGGGTCTGCTTCTGAAAACGAGTCCTCGTGCCATATAAACTTTTCCTATGTATCCGTCACGTAAAAGCTGAATTGCTTCCCTTATCGCGACCGAACTGCGAAGCTGAACACCATGTTGAACAATACGATCATATTTCCGGGCAGCTTCGACCATTTTACGCCCTTCCCAGATATTATGGGATCCCGGCTTCTCAACATAGACATCTTTTCCTGCCTGACAAGCCCATATCGTGGCAAGCGTGTGCCAATGGTTTGGGGTAGCCACTGTAACAACATGAATATCCTTATTATCAAATGCTTTGCGCATATCCTGGATAATATTCACTTTTTGTCCGTACTTCTTTTCAAAATCCTTAGCACGTTCACCAGCAATATTAAGATCGGGATCAACAAGTGTAGTTATTTGCACATTCTTTTGCGCCATTAATCCTTCAATATGGCTCTTCCCTCGGCCATTTACTCCAAGAACTGCTGCATTGATTCTGTCGTTTGCTCCAAAGGCATGAGCAGGTATAATGCTGGGAATAGTCAGCAGTGCAGATGCTGCAGCTGACTTTTTAATAAAACTTCTGCGTGACTCCTGATTTTTTTCTTCCATACATTTTAAAGTTAAATATTATCAATAATTAATCTTTTATCAGTTTTAAGAGATATTGTTTAATTTGTTTCTGGTTGTGCAAAATAGGAATAATTCTCTAATAAATATCTGATAGGTCCAATAAAATTTAATGATTACCTTTGCGCTTAATAATGAATTTTAAAAAATATTTCAACCTATGAAAATATTAACACTCACTATCCTTGTTGCCTTTATATTGGTTTTTTGCAGCCAAAGAAACTCAAATTCGGTCATCTCACCTGAGGCATTTCATAAAATGGTTGATGGTAAGCAGGTCGAACTTTTCACGCTGACAAATGAGAATGGATTGGAAATGTCAGTTACCAACTATGGTGGTCGCATCGTTTCCTTAGTAGTGCCCGATCAAAGTGGAAAACTGGATGATATCGTTCTGGGTTATGACAGCATCGGCGGCTATCTAAATGGTAACGAACAATATTTCGGAGCTACAATTGGAAGATATGGTAATCGTGTTGCAAAAGGGGCCTTCACTTTAGACAACCTCCAGTACAAACTCCCGATAAATAATCCTCCTAACAGTTTACATGGCGGGACAAAAGGATTCTCCTCTAAAGTCTGGAATGCTGTTCAGAAAGGGAAAAGTGAGCTGGAGCTTACTTTAATTTCGCCTGACATGGATGAGGGTTACCCGGGCGAATTAAAGGTGATGCTCAAGTACCAGCTAACAGAAAAGAATGAAGTTTGTATTTACTATTCTGCAAAAACCAGCAAACCAACAATAATCAACCTCACAAATCATACCTATTTTAATCTTCATGGAGCAGGGAATAGCGACATTCTTGATCATAAGTTATATATAAATGCCAATCAATATACACCCGTAGATTCAACACTTATTCCAACAGGAAAAATTGAAACAGTTGGACAAACTCCTTTTGACTTTACGAATCCTGTCACCATTGGTGCACGAATTAATGATAAAAATGAACAGTTGACCTTTGGTAAGGGATACGATCACAATTATGTATTAAATAAGAAAGCAGGCGAGCCTATTTCATTTGCAGCATCGTTGTACGATCCCCTTAGCGGAAGATATATGGAGGTTTTCACAAATGAACCAGGAATTCAATTCTATAGCGGCAATTTCCTCAAAGGGAAAGAGATAGGAAAGAAACACAAAACCTATAATTTCAGGTCTGGACTCTGTTTGGAATCTCAGCATTTTCCCGATTCCCCCAATCATCCTGATTTTCCGAATGTTGTCTTAAAACCTGGTGAGATTTACAGTTCAGTGTGTGTTTATCGGTTTACTGTAAAGTAGTGAATCAGATATGTTCCTTACTAAAGCGCGCCGACCTTTCGTTTACATAGGTCAGGTATTAAAGGAACGGAGTCTTCCTTTTATACTTGAAAATAGCAAAATACTGGCTCAGGCAATTTTTACAATCTTTTCAATAGGGATTGGTATATGGTTTATTAATCATGAGCATACTGAATTGATTGAGGTAAAGCGCCTTTTGTTTAGCGCCAGCTGGAAGTTTGTTTTATTGGGAATTGTTCTGACTTTCGGATATATCGTTCTGCAAGGGCTAATGTACGTTGCGTCTTTTGCCTCCATCCGGCATCGGATATCAATATCCAGCGCCATTCTGCTGTTTCTGAAAAGAAATCTGATCAGTATATTTTTACCTGCCGGAGGTATTTCTTCTCTGGCATTTTTTACTGGTGAGATAGAAAAAAAAGGAATTACAAAATCACAAATCCATTTTGCCTCCACCGTTTATGGATTTGTAGGTATTTTATCTGTCGTAGTTGTTGCAATTCCAATATTTATTTACTCCCTGTTAATGGGAGGACTGGGATCAGGGGAATGGATTGCATTTATAGCAGTATTAGCTCTTATTTCCTTAATCTATTTGATATACAGATCGTTCATAAAGAAAGGAGTATTTTATAGATGGCTTGTTAAATCGTTTTCATTTATCGAAGTTTTTTCGGTTGAGATACGAAACAACAGAATCAGCAAAAAACAATTCTATGTTACCTTATTTTACTCTGTATTAATTGAGATTACTGGAATTGCCCATCTCTATGTTGCGATGTTAGCGCTTCAATATAATCCTTCCTTGTTTGCCGCATTTCTTGGTTATATCATTTCAGTTATATTCCTTATTGTCTCCCCGTTTTTAAGAGGCCTTGGAGCAATCGAAGTTTCAATGACTTTTGTTCTTGTCCGGTTCGGTTATACCAGTGTTGAGGCTGTAGCGATTACCCTTCTTTACCGGTTCTTTGAATTCTGGCTACCTTTATTTTCAGGAGCACTTAGTTTCTTACTGAAAATCAATAAATTATTAATGCGAATAATACCTGCATTATTACTTTTGTCCTTAGGTATCATAAATATTGTCTCTGTATTGACACCAGCAATATCTGAGCGAATACACTGGTTAAAAGATTTCCTTCCGGTCGATGCGATTATTGTTTCCAATTATTTTGTGCTGGTTTTAGGGCTGTTTTTATTGGTTACGGCCTCATTTATGCTGAAAGGTTTGAAAATTGCCTGGTGGTTTGCCTTCTTTCTGTCGTTTGTATCGATGATTGGAAATCTCACCAAAGCAGTTGATTATGAAGAAGCAATTGCGGCGTTTCTGGTCATGATCGTTTTGATATTTACAAAGAAGGACTACTATGTAAAAAATAATCCCAAATTACGATCAGTCGGGATTCAGACTGCCATTCTGAGTATGCTGGCAGTAATGGTTTACAGTGTTGTTGGATTTTATTACCTTGATAAAAAGCACTTTAATATTGATTTTAGTCTTGTACAATCGATACGATACAGTTTGGAGAACTATTTTCTTGTCGGAAGTAGTGATTTGATCCCAGCAGACAATTTTGCAAACAAGTTTATTCTATCTATCAATATTAGTGGATTCTTAACATTTGGATTCCTGATTTACACCCTGATCCGTCCCTATTTTTTCAAAAGTTATCCATCTCCTGAAGAGCTTGAAAATCCGCGTAAACTGATCAGCCAATATGGAAGATCTTGTCTTGATTACTTTAAAACCTATCAGGACAAAATGATTTTTGAACCTGAAGGACAAAATACATTTATCTCCTATCGGCCAGCTGGAAATTTTGCCGTTGCTCTCGAAAATCCTGTTGCTGAGAATGAAGAAAAAATGAGGCATTGTATCAATCAGTTTGATCTCTTTTGCTTCGAAACCGGGTTTAAAAGCATCTACTATCGCGTTCCGGAATGTGATCTGCCATTATATAAAAGTCTGAAGAAAAAGGTGTTATTTTTAGGCCAGGAGGGGTTGGTTGATCTTAATTCGTTTACCCTTGAGGGTGGATCAAAAAAATCGATCCGTAATGCACTTTCGAAAGTAAAAGAACGCGGCTATAAATCGAAAATTCATACACCGCCTATTAAAGATGGATTGTTACAGAAGATCAAATCAGTATCTGACGAATGGCTTGAAGAAACCGGAAGAAGTGAGATTATCTTCTCCCAGGGAATGTTTGACTGGAATGAATTAAAGCAACAAACACTCATTACAGTTGAGAACTCTGAAGAGAAGATTGTCGCTTTTTTAAATATTATTCCCGATTACGCCCCGGGAGAAGGGACTTATGATTTGGTACGTAAAACGATGGATGCCCCAAATGGGGTGATGGATTTTCTAATCATCGAATTATTTGGATACCTGAAAGCAGAGGGCTATACCTATGCCAACATGGGGTTTGCTCCAATGTCGGGATTAAATGATCCACACACATTCAAGGAGAAATCGATGAAGTTTGCTTACGAAAAGATCAGGGGATTCTCTCAGTATAAGGGATTGAGGGAATATAAGGAGAAGTTTGTTTCAGTCTGGATCAACAAATACCTGATCTACGATCACGATTATGATCTGATACAAATTCCGGGAGCACTGATGAAGGTCATAAGGCCATAATGTTTTAATAGAGATGCGATTAATCGCGTCTCTATTAAAAACCCCCACCTATTTACTGCCAAATACAAGAATTATTACTCCGGTCACTATTCCAAGGAGTAACCACCCTTTCTTTTTTACATTCTTTTCGTGAAATAAAATTGCACCCAAAATAAACGAGATGATCACACCACCACGACGAAGGGCTGATATAACAGAGATTAAAGATCCGTCCACAGATATGGCATAAAAATAAAGAAAGTCTGCAATCACCAGAAAGATTCCAATCATGGGAATCGACCACCGCCATTGAAAAGGGGTGTTCTCACCTCTTTTGGGATACCAAAGAAATAATACGATTGGCAAAAGAAGTGCAACCTGGTAAATAGATGACCAAGCCTGCATTGCCATCCTATCGAAATTACGGATCAGAAATTTATCGTAAAGTCCGCTGACCGATCCTAGAAGTGTCCCTGCAATCAGAAATAGAACCCATTTATTCGTGGTGAAATGATAACCTTCAGACTTACCGGCAAGGGAGAATAAATAAAAGAAGAAAAGGGTAACAGAAGTACCTATCCATTGTATTATAGTCAAATGCTCTGAAAAAATGATGATTGCACCAAGAAGTATCCAAATCGGGCCTGTTGCCCTGATTGGAGAGACAATAGTTAATGGAAGGTGTTTAATGGCAAAAAAAGCAAAAATCCACGAAGCTGTTACGATCAATGATTTGAGCATAAAATATCCATGTTGTAATAAAGGGACTGTTGGAACAAAAAAACTGGTATCCTTTAATAATTCCGGATAATAAAACGAGAAGAAAACGAATGGAAGAAAAATGATTGCGTAGGTAAAGGTTGAGAAAAAGAGTACCGGAAACACAGCATTCTTATTGAGTGACAATTTTTTAAAAACATCATAAGTACCAAGAAAGATAGCCGAAGCCACGGCGAAGAGAGCCCACATAAATCATTTATTTAGCCGGCAAAGGTAGGACTACCGCAGAAAGAACTACTATTTGAAAAGCTATTAAAACATTAAATCAATGCTATCCTTTCCGGAAGACTCCGGTGAGAGTTTTGGCTTTTTTTGAAAGTTGATTCAATCCCTCTTCAATCAGACTTTTATCAAAGTCATCTGTAAACATCATCTCCGGATTTTCCAAAACCTCGTTGGGATAAATCAGAATAAAATCAAAATTTTCAAAATTTTTGGCCATAAGCCGGGGAATTCCTTCCTGATTAATTTTATACGAAATACCCCCATTCCTTGGAAGTGTAATTATTACAAGATCGCTCGGATGAATATAGGGAGCGATGCCCATAAAATCATTCCAATCACTAAACTCAATGTGGTTTACTGCTGTGGTAATTTTACCGGAATGCATATATTCTTTAATATGACTGAATGTTTGTACAGTTGAAAGAAACTCGCATGAAACTTTTAACGTGCTTGCAAGACGAAATACCCTGTTTAACCAAAGATTGAAACCATATTCGCGATCGGCATAACGAGGACAAATCACCACGATTTTTTTTCGTTGGCTGAGATGGGGTGAAATACTACAAACCCATACAGCCTGATTCGTATTTTCAACGATATACTTAATCACATTCCCAAAAAGTAGGTCTGTAAACTGACTTTTGAGCGCAAATCCGATGATAATTTCAGTGGCAAATATTTCGGTGGCAACCCGTTTAATTCCACTGGGAACATTCTGACTGATTGTAGTAATTATTTCAACTTCCTGATCAACTGCTGAAGCATGGATAATTGCCTTCTCAAGGGTCTTCTTTGCTTCAACCAATTTTTGTCGTGCCTCCTGATCATCTTCGACTACTGACAAGCTTACAATTGGGAACCGGTTCTTAGGATTCTTGATCGCAATGGCCAGATCAATCAGACGCTCCATATTATTGGGATTATATATAGGAACGAGAATCTTTTGATCCCTTAAAGCTGGAAGGACCGGAGCACTGAACTTATCAATAATTAAAACCTGTTTGGCAGAATATTCAGTTACAAATGAAGCAACAAGACAAGTAACCAGAATTAAGACAATTGTTCCATTTAATATATTCTCATCAACAATTCCAATCCTGAATCCGACCATGATTACTGCGATGGTTGCAGCAGCATGAGAGCTGCTAAGTCCAAATATCAGATTTTTATAAGCTTTTGAATATCTGAAGATTGCGGAGGTCATCCAGGCAGCTATATATTTCCCGATAAGTGCCACAATCGTTAAAGTTGCCGCAATAATGAGGGCATGAGGTCCTTTTGTCAATACGCTAAGATTAATCAACATTCCGACACTGATCAGAAAAAACGGGATAAACAGTGAATTACCCGCAAATTCCAGTCGGTTCATTAACGATGAAGTATGGGGAATAAGTCGGTTTAAAGCAATTCCGGCAGCAAAAGCACCTATAATTGGCTCAAGACCAGCGAGCTCTGAAAGAAACGCAGCCAGAAAAACCATCGCCAGAACAAAGATAAAATGAGAATTTTTTTCCCCTTCAAAATTCCTGAAAAACCAGGTTGCCAGTTTAGGAATCAGAAATAGAACGATGGTTAGGAATATTAATACCGATATTGAAAATTTTATCCAGAAATCGAGGGTAATTTCACCACTAACCGAGCCGCTGATCACCGCAAGAATGATTAAAACGGCAGTATCAGTGAGCATCGTTCCTCCAACAGTTATCCCAACCGCCTCATTTCTCGAAATACCCAAACGACTTACAATTGGATAGGTAACCAATGTATGGGTAGCGAACATGCTTGAGACCAAAAAACTCGTTTCGAAACTAAATTCGAGAAGATACCTGCATACAGGATATCCAATTGCTAATGGTGCAAAAAATGTAAAGAATCCAAATACAAGGCTCTTATGTTTGTAATTTGAAAATCCTTTCAGATCGAGTTCGAGCCCTGCAAGGAACATAATATAAAGCAGTCCAATGGTTGAAAAGAGGTCTATCGCTGAATTTTTGGCAATCAGATTTAAGCCGTGAGGACCGATAACCACCCCGGCAATTATCAATCCGATAATTCCCGGAACTTTAATCCTCCGGAACAACAGCGGAGCCAGCAGGATGATAAATAAGATCAAAGCAAACACCAATACCGAACTCTGAAAAGGGGTCCGGAATATATATTGCCAATTTTCAATTACTTTTTCCATCCTTAAAACAATTATTTGAAAGCTTAAGGTGTATATTCAAAGGATTAAACATGGGAAATAAAATTTTTTCCAATGCCTGGATAACCAGCAATTATAACCTCAATATCATCCTTGGATTAAGTGGAAGTGCCTTATAAAAAATTGTTGCATCCGATTTGGGAATTACAATTTCAATCTGAGGTTTAGCGGGTTCACGGTTAAATTTGGTAAGGGACTTAATCGATCGTGAAATTTCGATTTTATTATATTTCTGTTTTAAGGCAGAAATTAGTTTTTCGCCCTCCTCATCAGGTTTTTCACTTTGGGAAATAATCAATCTTAGATTACGGTCAAAATCCATCACAATATAGACATCACCCAACTTGGCCAGTGTAGGTTCAACGACCATTTTATTGGCTTCAAGTGTATCTTTAGGGGCAATTTTTTCGATGAACTGAATTTTGGGAATTGTTGCTTCTACACGTCTAACGTTGAAGGGCTCTGACATCCAGTTTATTAAAGCCTCAGGGTAATACATTTTAATGGAGTTGCTGATATGCATATCAAGTATAGGACACTCATGTAACGAGATTCCTTTTATCTCCAGAATAGCGAGATTCCTGACCAGGTCAAGTACAAGATACATGGAATCCTCGTTCGCAAGGGTTAGCCGGGATTGTAGGAGGATCTCTTTTTTTCTCGATTCAAGGAGTTTTTTCTGTGCATCTTTGATACTTCCGGAGGCCTCAGAAGGTGAAATTGTATCTTCCTCTGATTTTTTAATATCAACTGACTTTTTATCCATTTTTCCGGTCTTTCCCTTTTCATCCGATGTCCGAACAATTACTTTGGGCAGTGGGTTCTTTGTGAATACAGGTTGTAAAACAGTATTCACGAGTATATACAGAACAAGAATAAATGAAAGAAAGGTAAGTATCCAAAATGCTATTTTACTTTTCATTTGTAACTCTTTAATAAATAAATACTTTCGAACCTTTGCTCAATGTGTTATAGATAACTTCCAGGTCTTTATCTCCAAGCCTGACACAACCATGCGTAACAGGTAACCCAAGAAATCGCTGATAAAGGGTACCATGAAGCATATATCCATTCCCAATTTCCATGGCATAATCCCCCAGTGTACTATAATCGATCCGATCAGCTGATCTTGCCGAAGGGATTGGTAGTCCATCCTCGATATAGGCCCAGTCGGGTTTTACCCAGGGACGATTCTGTTGTTTATTTCTGACGGCAAAGATCCCTTTGGGTGTTTTAAATACAATTCGTTTAGCATCTGCAATAAGTACCTCATTTTTACCTGTTGAACATGCACCGGTCCTAATGGTATCTCCATTAACATCGCGAAGTGAGAACCTGTTAGCCGTGGTGTTTACAATAATATACGGTTTTACCGGTTTAAGCAGACCAAGCTTATCCTCAATTGAGATAATGTTTCGGCGTGATTTCGATTCCTGTCTTTGAATTACTTCAGGAGTTCTGAATTCCGAGTCCGGGGTTTTGGCAAACAATGATTTAAGCTTAAACGCATTATCTTGAAATACAGGTGTATAAAGGACCATCATCACTGATAACCATAATAGAAAAACCGGAATTATCCATTTTAAAATGCCAAGAATTGACCACTTACTCTTTTCTTCTAATTCCATTTTAATGTTATTTAATTTAGTAATTCAGAAAGTGACATTAATGATCCCACAATAGTCACAGGCATTCCAACCGGGGCCCTGCTGTAAAGTTCATCAATTTCAGGATTTGATAGTGCAATACATCCGCTCGTCCAATCTGCTCCCTTTCCACCTTCGCCGTGTATTTCGATCAGGCCGCCTATTCGGCTGTTTCTTGATAATGTACCTTGTCGTTTCTTATTATTAAATGCTGCATAATCCTCATCATTTGGATAGTTAATCAGCATGGCTTTATAATATTTTGAACCACCGTTACCCATTTTCTTAATCACCCGGTACATCCCCTCAGGTGTTGCCTTATCACCTGCAAAATGTTTATCACCAATCCAGTTCCTGCCAAACTCAACGTCATACTCCTTGTGAAGCTTTCCGTTTAAATAGAGATAACCCTTATGTTTAATCTTGTCAACGACAAAAGCGTAACTATTATTTTGAGCCGATTGGCGTATTGTTGTTGCCGCCCAGTTTTGCCATTTCGAAAAATTGCCAAAATATTCCTTTATCAAATCATTTACTTCTTTATCAGCAATACTGATTTTGACTTTCCCCTCATTTAATCTTTTTGTAGCAAGCATGATATCACCACTTGTAAAAGCATTTAATCCTTGCTCCAAAGATAGTTTACCAAACTCATAATTCTTCCTTACACTGACTTTAAGGGGAAGGTGAATGAATACATCATGGTAATTGTCCAATTTATGCTTAAGTAACTCAATCTCTTTCAAATACTTCATCTTTAATGAGTTTTTATTTACTCCTGATGAA
Organism: Prolixibacteraceae bacterium; assembly: GCA_963677935.2. Lineage (GTDB taxonomy): Bacteria > Bacteroidota > Bacteroidia > Bacteroidales > Prolixibacteraceae > JAAFHB01. Next base: position 1,316,375 of record CAXXEH010000003.1, read on the forward strand.
GCATTGGCTTCTTCTGCTTTCAAGGTAGCAGTTAAAACCAGCTCTTTGGCTTTCGAATAATTTCTTCTAAAGAAAACCCTTTCGTTTTGTATCTTCCATTCAAAAAGTGCCGACTGATATTTCCGCTCAGCGGTAACATAGTATTCGGGAGCATAGACATCAGCATTGGCTCTTTTTGCTTTCCCGAGAATGGTCTGGCATGCCTTAAATTCTTTGAGCGGAGGCTTATCCATTGTTAGAATCAGGACTCCGTATATAACCACAAACATTGAAAACAAAATTCCAATGATGACAAACAATCGTTTTTTCCAACCAAGTTTCATTCGTACAAGATAAAATTCCTAAAATCGATCTGCAAAAAGCGGTCAGCAAAGAAACTGAAAAATCTATTTTAAAAGGAATGATCCATTGGGAATTCCCAAAATTCATTTCAAAAAGAACCCCCGGAAAATTTTCCGGGGGTTTAAGTCTTTCAATCTCGGTTAAGATTACTTTTTCTTACCACCTTTTGCTTTTGCAATAACTTCTGTCAATTCAGTGTTGATAGCTTTTGCTTTTTCAACAGCTGGTTTGATTTTACCAGAAAGTGTTAAGATGTCTTCGTTGTTGGCAAGACCTGCAGTAACTTCAGTGCTAACAGTTTCAACAGCAGCGATTTCCTGACCAATAGCTTCAACAGCAGCTTTGCCTTCTTTTCCCTTAGGGGCTTTAGTTAACAATTCTTTGTTTGCTGTGATAGTTGCAGCAATCTCAGTAAGAGCAGCAGTAACTTCAGCTTTTAAAGCGGCTTTCTTTGCAGTTGTTTCTTCAACAGCTTTGCTTGCAAGTGTGTTTACAGAAGCAAGAGTAGTTTTAGCTGCATCATAGTTACGGAATAATGCAAATTTTGAATTCTGCTCTTCAACTGCAGTAACAGCTGTTTTTAATGCTTCAGAAGCAGCATTGAAAGATTCAGGAACATAACGATCAGCACCTGCAGTTTTTGCAGCTTCGATAGCAGCATTTGCAGCATCGATTTCAGCTTGCGGAGCTTTGGCACAGCTAGCCAATGTTACAACTAATACACTAAAAGCAACCAGTTTTAATAATCCCTTTTTCATAATTTTGAAGATAAATTTAAAAGTAATAAATGTTTTTCAATTCTTAAAAATACAATGTTTAGACGCAAACCTTAGGAGAGGTCACAATATTTTCAGTTTTTTTTTTAATTTTGACGTGTGAAATATTATAAAATCTTAATTTTGAATATCTTATTGTATTAAAAATATGGCAATAAAAAATTCTGTGAAGGATTATTCAGATAAAGAAATCATTAAACTTATTAAACAAGAGCACAATACCAACCTTTTCGAAGTACTCTACAACCGGTATTCAGAAAAGGTCTACGACAAATGTTACTCTTTATTGAAAGACAAAACACTTGCCCAGGAATTTGTTCAGGACATATTTTGCAAAGTATTTGAGCGTTTGGCCGACTTTAGAGGAGAATCAAACTTCTCCACCTGGCTATACGCCATTACCTATAATAATTGTATTGAGTACTTGCGGACAAAAAAGAAAATGAATTACCCCGACTGGAATAGTCAACACGAACTTCCTGATGTAATCGATGAGCTGAATGAAAAAGAGATTAACAGCGAACGACTCATGAGAATTCTTGAGTATATTCACCCTGAAGAAAAAGCCCTTCTTACAATGCATTATATTGATAACGTCCCAATTGCATATATTCAGACTGCCTTGAAAATCAGTGAGAGCGCTACTAAAATGAGACTAAAACGTGCCCGTGATCGGGTAGCATTCCTTTATAAGCAACAATACAGCCAAGATTAATACATACACTGAATGTGACTTTTAGGGAAAAAACCGTCTCAAATAGAAAACTAATCTATGAAAGATTTTATCCTTAAATATGTATTCCGGATCAATCCCAATACCCCCGGACAACCATTGCTGAAATCTTTTATCCAGCAATTTCCTGAAGCAACAAATATTGAATGGTCAAAAGAAAAAGATGACCATTTTGAAGTTATTTTCCGTGTCAACGGTATAGAACAAATTGCTTGGTTCGAAAAATCGGGTAAATGGTTGAAAACCGAGACAAATTTCAAAATTGATATGCTCAACCCATCCATTCGCGAAAAACTGGAAAAATTCGGACAGATCATGAGCTCAATATTTATAGAAAAGGCAGAGAGTGTTGCCAGTTATGAATTCATCATCCGCGACTCTTTTCAGGTTCGCCATATTTTTATCACTGACTCAGAAGGCAATGTTACCGAACGTCGCAATTTTGATGAAGGGGAATTGCTCTGATCTGAATTTTTGTAAGACATGTTACCAATTTTTGTTTTATTACCTTATACAATTCCTCCAAGTTCGTGGTAACGATGACAACTGGTGATATGATCGTTGACCATTCCGGTTGCCTGCATATGGGCATAAATGATTGTAGGTCCTACAAATGAAAATCCCCGTTTTTTCATATCCTTGGAAATAATTCGTGAAATTTCTGTCTCTGCCGGTAGCTCTTTCATCGTTTTAAAATTGTTCTGAATCGGTTTCCCATTCACAAAATCCCAAATGTAACGATCAAAACTACCAAACTTGTCCTGCACCGCCAAAAATGCATCCGCATTCTTTATGGTCGAATCAATTTTCAACCTGTTTCTTATAATTCCATTATTATTCATTAGTTCCGATACTTTGGTCTGATCATAACAAGCAACTTTAACCGGATCAAAACCATCAAAGGCAACACGATAACTCTGGCGCTTTCGTAAAACGGTCAGCCAGCTTAGTCCTGCCTGAGCCCCTTCGAGTATCAGAAATTCAAACAGTTTCAGGTCATCATGCACAGCGACACCCCATTCCAAATCATGATAATTCAGATACAACTCATCTCCCAAACACCATTCACAACGATTTAACATGCTTTATGCTTTATTATTATAAAATAAAATTCAATCCTCAGCCATCCAACACTATTTTGCTATTTTTGTTTTCTCATAAAATGCTATTCAACATCTGATGAAGAAAATTTTTTCGATACTTCTCTTTACGGTCATTTCATTGTCTGCATTCCCGCAACTCAATATTGATCAGTATTTTTACATAGGTCGGAGCCGGATATACTTCGGAAACTATGTAAGCGCAATTGAAAATTTAAATATAGTTATAAAACTTAGGCCGAACCTTCCCGAACCGTACTATTTCAGGGGAATGGCCAAACATTATATCGACGATTTTAGAGGCGCAAAAAATGACTACGACAAAGCGCTGGAGATAAAACCATTTTATCCCGAAGCCTATATGTACCGCGGAATGGCCAACTATGAGCTGAAGAATTACAAAGAGGCACTGAACGATTACACAAAAGCGCTGGAGTATAAAAGCGATGATCAGGCAATTTACAATAACAGGGGAATAACAAAGGCGGCAATTGAAGATATCGATGGCGCAATCGCAGATTATACCAAAGCTATTGAGATTGACCCCACGATTGCCAATACCTTTCTGAACAGAAGCTCAGCAAAGCAGATGAAGAACGATCTTGAAGGGGCAATAAAAGACTGTGATGCAGCGATTAAAATCAGACCCCACTTTGCAGGTGCATACCTGATGAGGGGAATTGCAAAATTCGAAAAACAAGATTATGCCGGTGCATTAAAAGACTATGATCTGTGTATCAGGCTAGATTCAAAAATGGGACAGGCATTTGCCAATCGTGGGATTGTTAAACACAAACTGGAAGATACACAGGGTGCTATCCCCGACTATGATATGGCAATCAAATTAAATCCTGAAATTGCAGTAGCCTGGTTAAACCGCGGAATTGCAAAGGAGTCGTTGAAAATCCCTGGTTTTGAAGAGGATTTTGCTGTTGCAGAACAACTTGATCCCAAATTCGCACAGTTCAGAAAACGGCTTGATGTAGAACAGGAAAAAGAAAAACAAAGGCGTTTGTATGGATTTGTACTTCCGACTCAAAATCAGAATCAAAAAACACCAAATCAGTCAGGCCAGAATAAACAGGCTAATCAACCAGCTAACCAGCAAATTGCTCAGGGTAAACAGACAGCTGCCAATGGAGCACCTTCCAGTCAGGCGGCTAATCAATCAGCTAATCAGTCGGCAGCTTTAGCCCAAAACAATGCCCCTAAAACCAATGCACAAGATTCAGCATCCGTAGAACGCGAAAATAATAAGGGACCGGTTACACAGAAGCGGGCCCGCAGGAATATCGTCGTAGGTGATGGCGGTGAGGTGACTGAAACAGAAATTGCAAGAGGAATGGTTCAGAATAAAAATGTGAAAATAGAATTACAACCCGAATTTATCATCTCCATTTTTCATAAAGATTCTGTGGATTATGAGCGGTTACAATATTATAGTATGGAGGTTGATGCCCTGAACCGGAAAAACAACAATCATCCATTTATGCTGATTACCAATAAGCCACTTAAAAGTGAAGAGTGGAGGAGTGAAGAATACAACGATAACATCCGCACCTGGGATAAATCAATACAAAACAACAAGAAAAGTCCGGATGCCTACTTTAACCGGGCAATCTATTATGAGTTGTTAAAAAACTATAACCAGGCCATCGATGATTATAACAGGGCAATAAAAATTGATGGACGCAATATCCTGGCCTATTTCAGCAGGGCCAATACGATGATGAAAAGGGTCGATTATATCCGGATGCCGGGCCTCCTTCCTGAACCAACCACCTTAACCATCAACGGCGTTAAAGCTGCAGCTGATGCTCCGAAAGAGGAAAAGGTCCTGGATTACGAAGATATTATAAAAGACTATGAATCAATTTTATATATGAATCCCCGATTCATATTTGCATGGTACAACATGGGTAATACAAAGGTAAAAAAGAAAGATTACCTTGGAGCAATCAACGATTACTCAAAGGCGATCAATCTTGAGCCTGATTTTGCGGAAGCCTATTTTAACAGGGGACTCACACGCATCTTCCTTGAGGATATGGAGGGAGGTTCACTCGATTTAAGTAAAGCAGGTGAGTTGGGTCTGACTGAAGCATATAATGTTATAAAGAGATATTGCAACTAACAATGTCAAATCAACCCCTGGCAGAAAGATTAAGACCTAAAAGTCTTGACGATTATATCGGTCAGAAGCATCTGGTTGGAGAGGGTGCGGTGTTGCGGAAGATGATTGACTCGGGGAATCTCGCCTCTATTATTCTTTGGGGACCTCCTGGTGTAGGAAAAACTACACTTGCAAAAATCATCGCAAATTCGTTAAATCGTCCGTTTTATATTCTGAGTGCCATAAATTCAGGGGTGAAAGATGTCCGTGAAGTAATTGAAAAGGCCAGAAACAGCCGTTTCTTTACCGCTCCGAATCCGATTCTGTTTATAGATGAGATTCACCGGTTCAGCAAAGCACAACAGGATTCACTATTGGGGGCCGTTGAACAGGGATTGGTTACATTAATTGGAGCTACGACAGAAAACCCTTCATTTGAAGTGATCTCTCCCCTCCTCTCCCGCTGCCAGGTCTATATTCTGAAATCGCTGGAGAAGGAAGATTTGCTTACCCTGTTAAATCACGCATTAACCTCTGATTATGAACTAAGCAAACGAAAGATTGTTGTTGAAGAACACGAAGCAATGCTGCGCTTCTCGGGGGGCGATGCCCGAAAACTGCTCAATGTACTGGAGATAGTCCTAAGTGCTGAAACCACTGATGAAATCGTTATTACGAACGAGCTGGTTACCTCCAGATTACAGGAAAACCTTGCATTATACGATAAAAACGGGGAGATGCATTATGATATCATCTCTGCCTTTATTAAAAGTATCCGGGGTGGCGATCCCGACGGCGCTGTTTACTACCTGGCACGAATGATTGAAGGGGGTGAAGATGTTAAATTCATTGCCCGTCGTTTGCTCATCCTCTCTTCTGAAGATGTGGGACTTGCAAATCCTAATGCATTCCTGATTGCACAAAATACTTTCGATGCAGTTCACAAGATTGGAATGCCTGAATCGAGGATAATACTATCGGAATGCACAATTTATCTCGCAACCTCTCCCAAAAGCAATTCAGCCTACGAGGCCATTGACGCTGCACTGGCAGAAGTTCGTGAATCAGGACATCTTCCCATTCCGCTACATCTGCGCAATGCCCCCACCAAACTGATGAAAGATCTTGGATATGGGAAGGAATATAAGTATGCCCATGCTTTCGAAGGTAATTTTGTCGACCAACAGTTTCTCCCCGAAAAGATCAAAAATAAACGATTCTATAATCCGCAGAACAATCAATCAGAGCTAAAAATACTCGAACGGCTCAGGATGTGGTGGAAGAGCAGGTATTAGCAGAAATCAAAATTGGTGAATACCTTTTAATACACCTCCGGAACAAAAGTTTGATCGGTGACAGGAGGACGGATATAACCGATCTCAGATTGCTTCACAGGAAGCTCAATGTTTTCAGGCTCGATCTCATCATAAGGAATAAGGGTAAGCAAATGATGAATACAATTGAGCCTGGCTTTCATCTTATTATCCGATTTTACAACATACCATGGAGCCTGCTTAATATCGGTGTATTGAAACATGGTGTCTTTTGCCTTAGAGTATTCAAGCCACTTCGAGCGACTCTGAACATCCATCGGACTAATTTTCCAACGTTTGGCACGATTATGAATCCGTTCCTGAAACCGGCGTTCCTGTTCCTCATCACTCACTGAAAACCAATATTTTATAAGTATAATTCCTGATCGTATGATCATCCTTTCAAATTCAGGACACGACCGGAGAAACTCCTCGTACTCTTCAGGAGAACAAAAACCCATTACATGCTCAACACCTGCCCTGTTATACCAGCTACGATCAAAAAGGACCATCTCTCCGGCTGCAGGTAAGTGTTTGATATACCTTTGAAAATACCACTGCGTCTTCTCTTTTTCAGTTGGAATGCCTAATGCGACAACCCTGCAGAAACGGGGGTTTAAATACTCCATCACCCGCTTAATTACACCTCCTTTACCAGCAGCATCACGACCCTCGAATAAAATTACAACCTTGAGTTTTTTAGCCTTTATCCACTCAAGCAATTTTACAAGTTCCAATTGATGTCTTTCGAGTTCCTTCTCCAATACCTTTTTTTCATCCTTAGAAACCTCATGCAATTGTTGCGACTCGTTTATGTGATGATTGTCTTCCATAATACCGTTTTTAGATTTGAAACAATGATGGAAATATAAGGGTTAAATAGTTACTATTCGTAGGTTTAATAGTTTAACTAAGGACAAATTTAATCAATTAGGTGAGTTTTAGTGAATATTATTGAAATTTCACCGGATTATTCAATAAAAACCGGGAGGTGGCTCAACAAGAGAGAAGGCTTGACTATTCATAATCTGAACTGTCAAGCCTTCTATAAATAAAAAAATTACCCCGATTATTTTATTTCATGCAAATCATAGGGGGTCTCCTGGTAGACATAGTAATTCAGCCAATTGAGGAAGAGCAGGTTGGCATGTGACCGCCAGCTGAGCTCTGGATCTTTAGAAGGATCGTTTTCCTTGTAATAGTTCCTGGGAAGATCGATAGACAAACCCTTTTCAAAATCACGTTTATACTCACGGTCGAGTGTCCCTCTCGAATATTCAGGATGACCTGTGATAAACAGTTGCTTCCCTTTATTAGCCATCACCATATAGACTCCGGCTTCATCAGAACAGGAAATCAGATCAATTTCAGGAATCTTAGCAATATCATCTGCAAGTATCTCTGTATGACGGGAATGTGGCGCTCTGAAGACATCATCAAAGCCCCGAAATATCGGAAGCTTTTTATCCGAACAATGGTGATCGAAAACCCCAAACATCTTCTTCGTAAGGGGATATTTCGGAATACCAAAATGATGATGTAATCCGGCCTGGGCTGCCCAGCAAATGAACATCGTTGACGTAACATGGTGATCTGCCCAATCAAAGATCTGGCAAATTTCCGCCCAGTAATCGACCTCCTCAAAAGGTAAATGCTCAACCGGGGCGCCTGTGATGATCATCCCATCGTACTTATTCTCTTTTATTTCAGGAAAAGTATGATAAAAAGTATTTAAATGATCCATTGAGGTATTCTTCGAAACATGTCCCTCTATCTGAAGAAAATCAATCTCAATCTGGATAGGTGAATTGGATAACAGACGCAATAAATCAGTTTCGGTCGCAATTTTCAACGGCATCAAATTGAGGATAATTATTCTCAAAGGACGAATATCCTGATGTGATGCGCGCGATTCGTTCATTACGAAAATATTCTCCTTCATCAGAAGGTCAATGGCTGGAAGACCATCCGGCAGATTTAAAGGCATAATAATATTTTTAAATTTTTATGAATGGGAACAAAGGTAAGCACACTTTTGAGGCGTGCCACCTGTTGCTCAAACAATTTATTTGCATTATTCCATTGGCTGGCAATTGGCAGCTTGCAATTTGCAGCTGGCGACTGGCTAATTATTACGCTGAATTAAAATTGCCTCTTCTAAAAAATGAATCTAAGACTTCCATTGTTATTAGAGACATAATGTAAGAATAATCATCGCCAGAAGCCAGTTTCAAATCGCCAGTTTACTGCTTCCGAATTAGCATCCTTGACATAAAGACCCTCGCCATCTGCCAGTAGCAAGACGCCAGCAGCAAATTTGGTAAGGTCTGCAGTTAGACCTTATCAAGCGCCTGTTCAAAATCTGCAATAATATCGTCGATATGCTCAATACCAACTGATACACGTAAACCTGCGGGTTGAACACCTGCACTGATTTGTTCCGCCTCGCTTAACTGAGAATGGGTTGTTGCCGATGGCTGAATGATCAGTGTCCTCACATCACCAACATTGGCAAGATGACTAACTAACTGAAGATTATCAACAGTCTGGATCGCCTTATCCTTGCCACCTTTCACAGTAAAGGAGAGTACCGATCCGGCCCCTTTGGGAAGATATTTGGAGGCCAGAGCATAATTTTCATCACCTTCGAGTCCAGGATAACTGACCGATTCAACTTTAGGATGGTTCTGTAACCATTTGGCAAGTGCAATCGTATTCTGAACATGACGTTCAACACGCAGTGAGAGTGTCTCAAGTCCCTGAATTAAAAGAAATGAATTAAACGGACTGATGGCAGGTCCAAAATCTCGCAACCCTTCAACACGTGCCCGGATGATAAATGCAATATTCCCAAACGGACCATCTGTACCAAAGACATCCCAGAATTTCAGACCATGGTATCCTTCGGAAGGTTCGGTGAAACCAGGATATTTCCCGTTCCCCCAGTTAAAATTTCCCCCATCAACGATTACGCCACCAAGGGATGATCCATGACCACCAATCCACTTTGTTGCAGACTCAACTACGATGTGGGCGCCATGTTCCAGCGGACGGAAAAGTGCACCACCACAACCAAAGGTATTATCAACGATAAGAGGCAGATCATATTTCTTTGCCAAAGCAGCAAATTTTTCGAAATCGGGAACATTAAAACTTGGATTTCCTATTGTTTCGAGATAAAGCGCCTTGGTCTTATCGTCGATCAGTTTTTCGAAATTATCGGGGTCAAGATTTGCCGCAAAACGTCCGTCGATACCCAAATTTTTAAAGGATACTTTGAACTGGTTAAATGTACCTCCATATAAATAGGGTGAACTAACAATATTATCCCCCGATCCGGCAATATTTGTTATGGCGATAAACTGAGCTGCATGGCCCGATGAAACAGCCAAAGCTGCAACTCCACCTTCAAGGGCTGCTATTCTTTTCTCGAATACATCTGTTGTGGGATTCATTAACCGGGTGTAGATATTCCCAAACTCTTTTAATCCAAACAAATTAGCTGCATGTTCGGCATTCTTAAAGACATAAGAAGTGGTCTGATAAATTGGAACCGCTCGCGACAAAGTATCCTGGTCCGGGGTATGTCCCGCGTGCACTTGCAAAGTTTCGAATCTTGGTGTACTTGTACTCATAACTTTTTGATTTTAATTGTTTCTATTTATTTCTACTTATTTCCTTTTGTTTCTATTTGTTTATATTTGTTTCTGCTGACAGCTAACTATATTAAAGGAACATTTGTTTCAAAAAACTCATGATGAATCGCCCTGACCGATGGAATGCGGTCGTTGACACATACTAAAAAGTAACTTACAATTGGGGAAGCTCCTGAGCAACTCATCAGAACATTTATGCCGTTTTTTGCCAAAGCGGTAAAAATACGTGCCGCAACTCCATAATTCTCAGCGATTCCATTTCCAACAGCAGCCACAACTGCAATATCTTCAATAATCTGAACCCGCCCCACGACCGGCAGCTCAATTGCACTAACCACAGCATAAGCAGTACTGAGGTCTTTTTTTGCAATCAGGATATTGATTGAAATTTGCGAGGTGAGTACCGAGCTGATATTAATGCCCGCCAGATGAAGCGCCGTAGTTACTTTGGCTAAAATGCCTGGTTTTGCACCCACTCCGGAACCTTTAAGTTTAAGAATGCCAAAATCTTCGCTGTAGGTTACGCTTTTAACGATCCCATTGGTAACAATTTTTTCGGCACTCACTATCGATAACGGTTTATTTACATCCGGATCACCATAAATATTGAAAATCCGGATAGGAATATGAGGAGCAGACAAGGGCTCAACGGTGCGGGGATGGAGTATCTTTGCTCCAAAATAGGCTAATTCAGCAGCCTCGTTATAGGTTAACTTCTCGATTTGAACCGGATTCTCCACCGTTTTTGGATCAGCACTTAAAAAGCCGTTCACATCCTTCCAGATGTCTAAAGAGGGTGCTCCAATGCAACGGGCAATTGCCGCTGCAGAATAGTCGCTTCCACCCCGGCCAAATAAGGTCGTTTTTCCCTCAGGTGAAATACCATAAAAACCGGGTACAACGTAGACCAGATCCTCACCAAGCGCTTCCCTTACTCTGGCGGTCGATTTGACAAAATCTACGGAAGCTGCCCCAAACTCTCCATCGGTAATCAAACCGATTGTTTCAGGAAAAGCAACCTTAGTTTCGATCCCCTCATTATTCAGTATACCGGCTAAAAAAACCGCTGAAATCTGCTCACCAAAAGCAAGTACATGATCTTCAAGCGCCGGCGACGCATCACCAGTAAGTGCAATGCCGTGAAGGAACCTTTCAAGTTCTTGAAGAAGGAGATCAATCTGCGCTAAAATATTATTTATCAGATTATTATCCCGAATATGCAACTCTAATGTCTCCTTCTTCAGGTTTAAAAGATAATTCGTGGTCTTCTTTGCGACCTGTTCATCATGGCGGGCTTTTTCAAGCGCTTCGATCAGATAATTCGTGACCCCGAAAAAAGCGGATACAACAATCACTACAGGTTGTCCGTAGTTCTTCACAACCTGAATTACGCGTCCGATATCCTCCTTACATTTCAGATTCGATCCGCCGAATTTAACGACAGTTTTAGGCATGTTAAATCAAATAAAAAAATAACTAATTACGAAAATAGGTATTGCTCCGGAAGAGCATTTGGATGGAGCCTTCAAACAGGGTTCGCCCGTATGAAGGCTATCGCATGAACATAGACATGGAGAGCATGAAGAATACAACATAAAGAAAACCGGAAAAACATGGCTGTTCTCCCTTGGCAATTGTAACACTATTTGCACCTTCTCTTTTCATTCTGAATTCTCAGCTAAAAATGAATTTTATTTTGCGACAAACTTAGTCAGCAGAATTCAGATTTCCAAATATCCTTGAATCATTCTTAAGAAAATAATGCAACTATCCGGGGAAAAAATAAAGGTGAGATTCCTCATTCCGTTGCACTGCATTCGGAATGACAATGTAATGTGTTTATGGTGTGGGAGACGGGGCGGCGTGGCCGCCCTGTCTCCCACACCAACTTCAAGGGGAAGTGTGTCATTCCGAACGCAGTGAGGAATCTCCTTTATTAAATAGCCAATAGAATGCTGTCATTAGTAGCGAAACGAAGAGAAGCGAAGAATCTTTTAAAACTAATTGCTATTTCCCTTGACAACGATGAAAAATATTAAACGATCCCTTCCCTCTTTGCCTTAATGATTTTAGCCAAAAATGCATCTGCCATTGTCTTCCCGCGAAATTTAGCCCTTTCAGCGATTTGTCCCTCAAAATTGGCATCAACAATCTTAACCCACAAGGTAAGCCAGTAATCAAAATGGCTTTTACCAATATTCATATCAAAGTGTATCGGAACGGGGTTACCGAAATAATCGGGACGACGAAGCAAAACGGTGTGCCAAAACCGGTAGAGTTTTTTGTGATGCATCTCCCACCGTCCTGTCAGCCGCGAGTTAAAGATCGGTCCGATAAATGGATCTTGCCTGACCGTCTCGTAAAATTCATCGACCAGAAACTGGATATCTTTTAATGTCCGAATATCGTTCTTCATGCACAAACTATTTTGTTCAAATTTGACGATTTCCACACAGCCAATCAAATTTTCAGGAACTATATTTGTAAAATTCTTATCGAAAAATTAATAACCAGATGAAATAAATAAAAATACATACAGATTATCATGATAATTAAAGACTTAAAAGGAACTGTCAAATTAGCGAATAACGTCGCGATGCCCTACTTTGGATTGGGTGTTTTCAAGACCCTTGAGGGAACAGAAGTTGAAAATGCAGTGAAGTGGGCTTTGGAGTCGGGTTACAGGCACATCGATACTGCTGCAATTTACAAAAATGAGAAGGGTGTTGGCAATGCCGTAAAATCAAGCGGAATCCCTCGTAACGAGTTGTTTCTAACAACAAAGGTATGGAATGAAAATCAACGGAACGGTACTGTTATGGAAGGATTTGAAGAGAGTCTCGAATTACTCCAAACCGATTATGTCGATCTTTACCTGATACACTGGCCTGTGAAAGAGAAATATAATGCCACTTGGAAGGTGATGGAGGCGATTTATCGCTCGGGAAGAGCCAGAGCAATTGGGGTAAGCAATTTTCTGCAACATCATCTCGAAGATCTTTTCAGTACTGCCGAAATTATACCTATGGTTGATCAGGTGGAGTGTCATCCCTACCTGGTTCAGCAACCCCTGATCGACTTTTGCCAGTTGCACAATATTGTTTACGAAGCCTGGAGCCCTATAATGCGAGGCAAGGTGAATGATATTCCTCTGTTTATTGAGCTTTCGAAAAAATACAGCAAAACACCTGTTCAGGTAGTTTTAAGATGGGATTTGCAAAAAGGGATTGTTACAATCCCAAAATCAGTTCAGAAGGAAAGGATCCAGAGTAATGCCGATGTTTTTGATTTTGAATTATCGGATGAAGACATTCGCCGTATTGATGCACTCGATAAAAACCAACGTTTTGGAGCACATCCCGATACCTTCACATTTTAACTTTGTAAAAAAGTTGAGACTTCCTCAAACACCAAAAGAATAAATGTTGTAGCCTTTTATTAGTTAATAACCTATGTCAAATCCTATTACCTTTCAGGTTTTTGCAGTAATTGTCAACGATTTTCCGGGCTTTTTCTGCCTCTGATTCAAAGATCATTACTTTTACCCCGGAAGCGATTATGGGGTTATAGGCATAGGAATTATGCAACGAATTATTCAGAAATGATTCAACATTTGCTTCCTGCAACAAATTTTTAACCATTTCTGCTTCCCAAAGGGTACCGGAAAAGATCTCAATAATATTACCACTCTTTATATCCATTTTATTTAGCGTATCGATAAATACCCTCCTGGGACACCCTTCCTGCTAAGAACAATCTGCCAGACCTGAAGTTGCCGTGCTCTGAAAGTTCCGGCAAATGAGAGTAGATAGTACTTCCACATCCTGAAGAATTGTTCTGAAAAGTCGTTTTTCATTTTATCCCAATTATTTATAAAATTTTGATACCACGCCATGAGCGTCCGATCATAGTCGAATCCAAAATTGTGCCAATCCTCCATCACAAAATAATTTTCGAATGCATCACTTAACTGAGTCATTGAGGGGATCATTCCGTTGGGGAAAATGTATTTATGAGTCCAGGGGTCAATGGCCTTTGAAGTTTTCATATGTCCGATGGTATGAAGAAGAAACAGGCCGCCCTCTTTCATGCATTTGCTGGCAACTTCGAAAAAGGTCGCATAATTCTTATATCCCACATGTTCGATCATTCCTACGCTGACGATACGGTCAAACTTTTCATTTATGTCGCGATAGTCTGTAAGTCTGAAATCAACAGGAAGGCCTTTGCATAGTTGACGTCCAAGTTTAACCTGCTCTTTTGATACTGTAATGCCGGTAACCTCAATTTGATATTTCTCAGCGGCATATTTTCCAAATGGACCCCAGCCACACCCAATATCCAGCACACGCATCCCGGGTCTGAGGTTAAGCTTGCGACAAATTAAATCAAGTTTGTTTTCCTGCGCTTCGTCCAAACTTTTTGCGTCCTTCCAATAAGCACAACTGTAATTCATTCGCCGATCAAGCATATTTTGAAAGAGATCATTTCCCAGATCATAGTGTTTCTCTCCAACAATAAATGCTCTTCGTTTTGATTGCAGGTTAAAAACTCGTTCAGTAAACAGTTTAAAGAGAATTGAAATTTTTTGCCTGATCTTTTCATCAATATGCGCCTCTAAAATATGGAATATCAATTCATCTATCTTTTCGGCATCCCACCATCCCTCCATATAGGATTCTGCAAACCCCAATTCACCATCTGTAATTACTCTTTTGTAAAACTCCTGATTGTGAACCCTGATATCCCAGGGATTATTGCCGTCAATCTGCACTCCGGCGAATCCCAAAATCTCTTTTGCTATTATTTCGTACTTGTTGTTCATCGCACATCCCTTTAAGATTAAAGTTTTGTCTAATGCTCAAAATAACCATCGAATAGTCAGGAACGTAATATAAATGATAACACTAAGATACAAAAAAATTCATTATCATTTATATAAGAGAAACTTTATTAGGTGGGTTTTATCATTAGGTATTTCTATTAAAAACAATATTTTTAACAAAATTTTAAATACCAATATTCAAACATTATGAAAAGATTATTGATGCTCAATTTGGTCATCCTTTTGGCCATCGCCTGTTTCGGACAAAAAGAGAGAAATGCCATTGACGATAAATACAAATGGGACCTTTCTCACCTCTATTCAAATGACAAAGCGTGGGAAGCTGCTAAGGATAAAGTAGTGGCAGAGATGCCAAAAATCGATCAGTTTAAAGGGAAAATCACAAAATCGTCAGCTGATCTGCTTGCCTGCCTTGAATTTTCGACCAAACTGAATAAGGAGGCTTCGCGACTCTTTATATATACCAGCATGAACAGCGACCAGGACACGCGTGATATGAAATATATGTCAATGCAGCAAAGTCTTGAACAGCTATTTACAGATTATGGCACAAAAACAGCATTTATCGAACCAGAACTCCTGACGGTAGAGTGGAAAGTGATTGAAGGTTTTATTAAAGAGCAGAAAGGGCTCGAAGTTTATAAAAAAGATTTGTACGATTTGTTCAAAAAGAAAGAACATACCTTATCGGAACCAGAGGAACGAATTCTGGCAAGATCATCAATGGTCACAGGTGTTGCCAACGATATTTACGGTACATTTAAAGATGCTGAGATGCCTGCACCTGAAGTGATACTAAGTAATAAACAAAAGATAAAACTCACAGCATCTGCATTTAACAAACTAAGAACCTCCGCCAATCGTGCCGATCGTCAGATTGCATTTGAAGCCTTCTGGAAAAATTTTGCCTGTTATAAAGCAACCTATGGACAGATGCTTTACGGGAATGTCAAGGAACATATTTATCGTGCTCAGT
This sequence comes from Prolixibacteraceae bacterium, assembly GCA_963677935.2. Taxonomy (GTDB): domain Bacteria; phylum Bacteroidota; class Bacteroidia; order Bacteroidales; family Prolixibacteraceae; genus JAAFHB01. The sequence continues at coordinate 1,332,230 of CAXXEH010000003.1, forward strand.
CACGAAAATATGGCTCAGCAATTGAGGCTGCACTCTCTCCTAATGATATTCCGGTTGCTGTGTACCAAAGTCTGGTCGACAATGTCAACAAAAACCTCCCTGCATTTCACCGCTATCTGGCAATTAAAAAACGGATGCTAGGGGTTGATACCTTAAAATATCTCGATTTGTATGCTCCGGTTGTTAAGAATGTCGACCTGACCTATAGTTATGATGAAGCCCGAAAACTTGTTCTGGAAGCACTTGCCCCGCTTGGAAGCGAATATGTCAAAACGGTCAATAAAGCGATGGATGAGCGGTGGATGGATATCTATCCTAATACAGGTAAGCGTTCGGGAGCATATTCAAACGGAGGTGCATTCGATGTCCATCCTTATATCTTATTGAACTACAATGAATCTTATTCTGATGTAAGCACCATTGCCCACGAATTGGGTCATACCATGCAAAGCTATTTTTCCAACAAGACTCAGCCCTATCCACTCTCGCATTACAAAACTTTTGTGGCTGAGGTGGCATCTACATTCAACGAAGTTTTGCTTTTCAACTATATGATCAAAAACGTAAAAGACGATAATATCCGGCTTTCTTTACTGATGAATTGGCTGGATGGTTTCAAAGGAACTCTCTTCAGACAAACACAGTTTGCTGAGTTTGAGAAAAAGATTCATGAAGAGGTGGAGAAGGGAAAACCGCTTACTGGCGATTATCTTTCCGAAATTTATGGCGACATCCTGAAAAAATATTACGGACACGACCAGAAAATCTGTATGATCGACGACTATATAAAAATTGAATGGGCCAATATTCCCCATTTCTATATGAATTTCTATGTCTATCAATACAGTACTTCATTTACCGCATCCATTTCTTTGGCTGAAAAGGTGATGAACAAAGAACCGGGAGCATTGGAAAAATACATAAAGTTTCTCTCAGCCGGTGGTTCAGACTATCCGATTAACCTTTTAAAAGATGCGGGAGTCGACATGACAACCTCGGTTCCTTTTGATAAAACCATAGTTGCAATGAATAAGGTGATGGATGAGATAGAGATGATTCTCAATAAAAAGGAGAAAAAGTAATTCGGAAATGTGATGATCAGATGATTTTCCTGAAGATTTTTTAATATTGACCGGAAAAATCGCAATCAGGATCAGGAGATTCTTCGCTACACTTCTTTTCGCTCAGAATGACAATTATTTGGATAATAAGGATAAGGGGTTTGGAAGTGGCGTTGCCACTTCCAAACCCCTTATCCCTCTCAAGCGCACTAACTTGCTGTCATTCTGAGCGTAGCGAAGAATCTCTGAATTTTTCTCAGACTGTTGTATTTTTTTATAGATTTGTCTGACTAACAATTAAATCATTGCAAAATGAAACCAAAAGAATTTGTGTCGGCTTATTTTTCTTTTGCCAAAGAAACTGAAGAAAAGACGGGGATCTCAGCCATTGCAATTCTGGCGCAGGCAGCATTGGAAAGTGGATGGGGTAAAGCGGCGCCGGGGAATATGTTTTTCGGGGTGAAAGATACCGATGGGATTAACGGAAATGAACAGTTGTTAACCACAACGGAGTACAGCAGAAGGAGTGATCTGAAATTTCCGGAGATCATTTCTGTAACTCCTGTATTAAAGAACGGACAGAAGTATTTTAAATATGTCGTAAAAGATTATTTCAGAAAATACGATACCCCTGAGCAGTGTTTTACCGATCACACCAATTTTTTCTTTAAAAACCCACGATATCAGGCAGCATTGGAAGTAAAATCGGATCCTTATCAATTTATTGATGAAATAGCCAAGGCGGGTTATGCCACCGCACCTGATTATGCAACACTTTTGAAATCTGTTGCCAGATCGGTTGAAAGGGCGATGGCTTAACTAGCAGCTGGCAACTGGTAGCTAGTTGCCAGAGCCATCCTCATTTCTTAAACATTAAATCTAAAGTGCAAAATATCGCTGTCCTGAACCACATACTCTTTACCTTCGACATAAATTTTACCCACTTCGCGGCAGGCAGCTTCAGATCCAAGTTTCACGTAATCATCATATTTTATCACTTCAGCACGAATAAACCCTTTTTCAAAATCGCTGTGGATAATTCCGGCAGCTTTTGGCGCCTTAATCCCTTTGACAAATGTCCACGCACGACTCTCATCGGCTCCGGTCGTAAAATAGGTTTGAAGATTGAGCAATTTATAAGCCGAATGAATTAACTTATTGACACCGGGTTCATCCAATCCAAGATCTTCGAGAAAAAGTTGCTTCTCCTCATAGGTTTCCAAACCAGCAATATCAGCTTCCGTTGCAGCAGCAATGATCAAAATTTCAGCATTTTCATCTGCAATTGCCTCCCTTAACTGTATGGTAAATTTATTCCCGTTGGCAGCCGATGCTTCATCAACATTACAAACATACAATACCGGCTTTTTAGTCAACAGGAAAAAGTCATGAATCAGTGCCTCTTCATCTTCGGTCAGTTCAACTGTACGGGCACTTTTCCCGGTAATTAAGGTTGCTTTCAATCGTTCGGCAATCGCGACTGTTTTTTGAGCAATTTTATCATTACCCACCTTTGCCTGCTTCTGTAATTTGGCAATGCGACTCTCAACTGTTTCGAGATCCTTTAATTGTAATTCAATATCAATCACCTCCTTATCCCTGACTGGGTTGATCGATCCATCGACATGAATAATATTGTCATTCTCAAAACAGCGGATCACATGAATGATTGCATCCACTTCACGGATATTGGCAAGAAACTGATTGCCAAGTCCTTCTCCTTTGCTTGCCCCTTTAACTAGTCCGGCAATATCCACAATTTCAACAGTTGTAGGGACAACCCTTTTAGGCTTATCAATTTCGGCAAGCTTGATTAATCTTTTATCCGGAACTGTAATTACACCAACATTAGGTTCAATTGTGCAAAAAGGAAAATTTGCAGCCTGAGCTTTTGCATTCGACAGGCAATTAAAAAGTGTCGATTTTCCAACATTTGGAAGTCCGACTATTCCACACTGTAAGGCCATTCTATACGATATATTTTATTGATGCAAAATTACTAATTTAGCTGAGAATTATCGCTTAAGTGCGCACCAGGGAGTTAACTTCTTAATGTTATGAAGACATTCCATTAAATTAATTTAAAATATCACCGTTAAAATGAAAAAAATCTATTTATTATTATTGATTATCAACATCTTATCGCTTAGTGGATTTACACAGGACCGAATTATCAAAATAACAAAAGATACAATCAATTGTCAGGTCAAAGAGATTGGTGATGATGAAATTAAATACACACAGAAAGAATATAAGGGGGACGTTATTTTTGGTATCGATAAGAATAAGGTAAGCCTGATTATTTTCAGTGATGGGAAGGAGCTTAAAATTAAAGATTCGATGTACGATCCGGCACAATATGAGAAGCAGCATAAAAATGCACTTAAAGTTGGGTTCTTATCCCCTATATACGGAGCAACCAGTTTTTCGTTCGAACACAGTCTCAAACCCGGTAGTAGTATTGAGGCGACTCTAGGTGCTATAGGGCTTGGAGATAATATTAACGGTGATTCGTCAAGTGGATTATACCTTAAATTCGGATACAAGTTCATTAAAAGTCCCGACTTTTATCTCAAAGGTACCCGTTATGCCCATATCTTAAAGGGGTCATATATCCGACCTGAAGTCACTTTCTTATCTTACAGCGAAACACCAAATATTGATAACTATTATACTTCAGGGAGCGGCGCAAAAGAGACCGTTACGATGTTTGCCATTATGCTGAATACTGGTAAACAATGGGTGGTAAATGACTGGCTCCTTTTCGATTGGTTTATTGGCGCTGGTTATGGCTTTGGCGATGCCAAAAACAGTAATGCATTTCGATTCGCATTCGTTGGTGGTGGCTCGGATTCAAAGTTTGTTATGACAAGCGGGATTAGAATCGGAGTTCTATTTTAATATTAAACCTTTTGGCAAAAACAGTGTCTGAAAAGGAGCACAATATCTAATCGCAGGCGCCGAAAATGGATTTGAATGAGAAGGAGCTTATTGCTAATCTTAAATCTGACGTAAACAGGGAGAAAGCTTTTGAACTACTGGTAAAATCATACCAGCAGAGACTCTATTGGCATATCCGCAAAATCGTGATGAATCATGATGATGCAGATGATATATTGCAAAATGTCTTTATCAAAGTATGGAAAAACGTCGATGGTTTCAGAGAGGATTCCTCACTTTTCACCTGGCTTTTCAGAATTGCTACAAACGAATCGTTAAGCCATCTGCAAAAACAGCGGCGTCATTCGGTTATTTCGATTAATGATATCAGTGAATACCTGACCGAATCACTTGAAACCGACGTCTATTTTGATGGCAATGAAATGGAGAAAAAACTTCAACTCGCCATAATTCAGTTGCCTGAAAAACAGCGAATTGTTTTCAATTTGAAATATTTCGACGAAATGAAATACGAGGAGATGTCGGAGGTCCTCAAGACTTCAGTCGGAGCTCTAAAGGCCTCTTTCCACTTTGCTGTAAAAAAAATAGAAGAATTTTTAAAGGAGGATCACAAATAGGCATTAAACCATTTGTGATCAGGAATGTCAAACACTCGAAAGAAATGAAAAATTTAGACGGAAATACTGAAAATCTGTTCGGAGATCTTAAAAAAAGTCAACCATTCCGGGTTCCTGAAGGCTATTTCGAATCTTTTGCTGATCGTCTTAAAGTCAGGATTGAGGAAGAGAAATATGCTGCAAATAAAAGATCATTGATCCGTTATCTTAAACCGGTTTTGGCGGTTGCGGCATGTTTTACCCTGGCCATGATGCTGGTCTATGTTCCGTTTAAAAAGCATTTTCCATCTGACAACAGTTATATTTCTCAACAAAAATCAATTAACATTTTATACTTGGATTCGGTTAACAATTTTCCTTTAAACCTGATCTCCGATTTCTCAGACGATCAGTTTTTTATGGCGATTTCGGATATGAATGAGTTTGAATCCAAAACTTTATCATCTGAAAATCTTGCTGATTATATTTCAGCCAGTTACAATGATTACGAAATTATTGCAAATAATTAAAATTAAAAATATGCAAGTCAGGATATTGATCATGGTGTTGCTTTTTATATCTACAGCAGGAATTGCCCAACGACAATTAGATCCGCAAACTATTGAACTGATAAAGACAAAAAAAATAGCCTTTCTTACCGAGCAAATTGGTTTAACTTCACAGGAAGCTCAAAAATTCTGGCCAATTTACAATGAATTGGAAAAGGAAAGGTTTGCACTAATGGATAAAAAGAGAAATCTTGAGCAGGGAATGGAAAACCAAAAACCGGGAATGAGTGAGGCCGATTACCGGAAATTAGCCATTGAGATGGCATCCATGCATACACGGGAGGGTAAATTAATTGAAGAGTATAACCTCAAATTATTAAAAATTCTCCCTGCTGAAAAGGTGGTCAAACTATACCTGGCCGAAGGGAAATTCAGAGCTTCGTTAATGAAGGAATTTCGGAAAAGTCAGAAAGAAAAAGAGGAAATTGAGAGTAAAAAATAAGTAGATTGGTTCGTTTAGTGAAAGTTTGGTAAAGAGGTTGTCAATTGGTTTTCGACAACCTCTTTTTTTATTAAGATTTTTCGATTGGATTTATCCCAATAACGTTGCAGTCAAATCCTCTGCTTTGATCAACTGTTGATTGCCGGTTTCCATATTCTTCAAATTAATCATCCCAGACGCCATTTCTGATTCACCAGCCATGGCCACAAATCTTATCCCTTTTTTATTGGCATAAATCATCTGCTTTTTCATCTTATCATGATCGGGATAAATTTCGCTGCTTATCCCAGCGGCTCTCAGACGATACAACAAAGGAAGGCAAAACCGCTCTTCGTCTGGGCCGAAATTGACAAACATCACCTGTGTTGCAGCGATAGCCTCTTTAGGGAAAAGATCGAGCTGCGACATTACATCGTAGATCCGGTCGGCTCCAAAAGAGATGCCAACACCCGAAACTCCGGGGAGACCAAATATCCCTGTGAGATCGTCATACCGGCCACCACCTGTAATTGACCCCATCTCAACATCTTTTGATTTCACTTCGAAGATGGCTCCCGTATAGTAATTGAGACCTCGTGCAAGGGTTAAATCCATTTCAACTTCAATTCCAAGTTCCATCGATTCAAGGTAACCTAAAATCGTCCGCATCTCAGCTATCCCTTTTAGCCCGGTCGCAGAGATGGCAATAACCTGTTCGATCTGATTTAGTTTTTCCTCGCTGTTTCCTCTTAATTGCAAAATCGGTTGAAGTTTATCAATTGCTTCTTCTCCTACCCCTTTTTGCAGCAACTCCTCATTCACCTTTTCAAGACCAATTTTATCCAACTTATCAATTGCAACGGTGATATCCACAATCCGGTCTATTTCACCAATCGTTTCAGCTATACCTGAGAGAATTTTTCGGTTATTGATTTTTACCACCACACGAATACCAAGATTTCTAAAAATCGCATCGACAATCCGGATCAGTTCCACTTCGTTTAAAAGTGAGTTTGAGCCAATAATATCTACATCACACTGATAAAACTCGCGGTAACGCCCCTTCTGGGGACGATCGGCTCGCCATACCGGCTGAATCTGAAACCGCCTGAAGGGAAAGGTAATATCATTCTGATTTTGGACTACATACCTGGCAAATGGGACCGTCAGATCGTATCTCAATCCTTTCTCCGAAATTTTTGTTGTAAGTTTTGAACTATTCGACTGACTCAATTCCGAAGGATTTATCCCTGAAAGATAATCGCCTGAATTTAATATTTTGAACAATAGTTTATCACCCTCTTCGCCGTATTTTCCCATTAATGTAGATAGATTCTCCATCGCAGGTGTCTCGATTTGCTGAAATCCGTATAATTTAAATACACCTTTTATGGTGTCGAAAATAAAATTTCTTTTGGCCATTTCATTTGGCGAAAAATCGCGGGTTCCTTTGGGTATTGAGGGTTTCTGTGCCATTCTGCTGCTAAATTTTTGAGATGCAAAGGTAGGGATTATTCCCAAAAAAAGAGGGTGCTCTGACGAACACCCTCTTTAAGTTGAAATCTAAAGGTTATCTAAAGATATATTTTATACCAATCTGTAGCTGCCAGCGTGATGCAATATTAACATAATCCCTGTAGGTTTGAGTCAGTACCGTTTGGGTGGATCCGCCACCTGCTGTACCGGAAGGTACATAAGGCATTGTAAATGTAGCAGGAGCAATAGCAGTAGGTTTACTAACCATATTCAGATACTGATATTGCTGATTCCCTAGCATTGTTGTCCGTTCGACACCCCAATCTTTATTAATAAAATTTCCAAGGTTGACCATATCAAAGGATACACGGATAATATTTTTTTGTCCCTTAGAGGTTTTAACAAAGAAATCCTGTGTAAAATTCATATCTATTTTATTCACAAAAGGTGCTATACCGCCATTGCGTTCAGAAAATTCACCTCTGTGTTTACTTAAATAAGGGTCTTGCTTGATGAAATTATCAAGTTGTGCCCAGATTTCGTCGGTTGTCCTAGGGTCGGCAGTTCCGTTTTTAACGAGGGTGATCTGATCTTTTGTGTTTGGAATAAATACAAGATCATTCGAAGTACTACCATCACCGTTTAAATCACCATTATAGGTATAGGAGAAACGGAAGGGCGAATACCGTTGGAATACAAGACCAACAGATGAAGTGGCCATATTACAGAAAGACTTGCTGTAAACAGCTGATAAGAGCAGACGGTTTGGAAAACTACCTGCAGAATAACCCAGTTCAGGAGCATTTGGATTAACTGCAGGACGATATTGCCATGCAGAAAAAGCAACTGAAGATGAACCATCGGTAACACTCTTTGATTTACCAAAAGTATACGAACCAGTAACACTTAATCCAGTGAGATCCCCATCAAAATCTTTTTGAAGTTGAAGAGTTGTATAAGCTGAATACCCTTTTGAGGTGTTTTTCATCTCTACCGCAGAATAGGCAACTGCGCTTGTAGAAGTTTTAGTGTAAATCGTGCGATTATCATAAGCTAAATCAGTAGTTAACGTAGCAGGTTTTAGCAATTTAAATGCATCTGCACTATTGTCTTCAGGAAGTGCGATATTGGCATGATAGATTGCATTAAGATCCTTATTGTAGAGTATCTCTAATGTTGCAATCCAGCCATTACCAAATTTTTTATCTACAGCAAAATTGGTTTTCCATAAAGTCGGGTATTTAAAATTTGGATCCACAAAAGCCATATCTGCTTTTGGCGCTGTTCCGGCGGCAGGTTTATAATCCGGATTTCCATCAAATCCGATATCCTTCAACGCAGAAGATGATGATTTTGATAACTGACCAAATAATACGCCATTGTTTCCTGCCTGATTTGATAACCAAACATAAGGTGGAGTTCCTGCAAAAATACCTGTTCCTCCGCGAACCTGTAATGTACGATCACCTTTAACATCCCAGTTGAAACCTATACGTGGCGACAATACCGGTGCAGTTTTCGGATATTTTGAAACATCAATTTTTACGCCACCCTGAAACGTTTCAGCGGCCAAAGCGGCGTTAGGTAATAAATCTGTAAGGAAGATGGGTAGATCCATGCGGAGTCCAAGTGTTATATTGAGGTTTGGAATGATATTCCATTTATCCTGTCCATATAATCCAATTGTAAGAACATCAACCTTTGCATATGGAAAGTCAGATTGCAATGAGTACTTTTTGGTGTACTTGCTTGTTAAACTTTCAAATGTACCTGGTGTTTTTGGGCCTGCCAACCAAGTCCGATACGTATCAATCTCTTTATAGAATGCATCAAAACTATTAAATTCCCATGCACCGGCATAAGAGTTGGCAAATCCGTTTACAAATTTACGTAAGTCACTCTGGGTTCCCAACGTAATGCGATGTTTACCTGCATTAATCGTGAAGTTATCCTGCAACTGCCAGATATCACTGTTCAGTTTATTATTGTATGAGTTAGCTTCTGTACCAACGGTTGTTGAAATAAGTGTGCCTTTTACATAATCAGCGCTTTTAACTCCGGTAGAATAACTCCAGCCTGTACCATTTAAAATATCAACCTGCGGAAAAAATCCCCCGTCCATATCACGAAAATCGCGAAGTGCTGAATAGCCAATTTTCAAGGTGTTCGACATTTTGTCGTTGATCGTTGTATTCAGGTCAGCCATAATAATATTAAAATTATTATTTCCACGGTAATAGGTTGAAGAGAAAGGAATCGTATTTGCATTAGGACCGCGCGAATTTCCTGTTGCTCCTGAGGTACTTGGCATATTGGTACTAAACGATTTCAAATAAAAATACTTAACACTTAAAGAGTTCTTTGCGTTTATATTCCAATCGATGCGGGTTGTCAAACGGTCCGCTCTCGTAGGTATGTTAGATGTGTTGTATGAACCCGGATTGTAACTAAATTTACTTTCCAAAAAGTCGGAAAAAGTTTGAAGGGTACCTACATCAACACTTGACTGACCTGTACCTTGTTGCCCTTTAGCAGGACTTGGCTGCCAATCAATCGGGGTTTCTTTACGATCCATTTCTCCGTTGAGGAAGAAGAACAATTTGTTTTTGATAATCGGGCCACCTACAGAAAAACCTTTTTGATTGTACGTATATTTTGCCTTGTCCACGGTTAAAGTCTTCTGCTTAAGCCCTTCAAGACCTGGACTTTTCATGTAATAGTAGGCAGAACCTGTCCAATCGTTAGTTCCACTTTTTGTCACCGAATTGATACCTGCACCGGTAAAGGCCCCGTTACGTACGTCATAAGGGGCAATCATCACCTGTATCTGGTCAATGGCTTCCAAACTGATCGGTTCGGTACCTGAAGCTCCTAACGAGGAGGAGAGACCAAATGAATTGTTAAAGGAAGCTCCATCAACTGTTACATTATTGAAACGATAAGATGTTCCGCCAAAGTTACCACCACTGTTCATTGGAACAAGTTTTGTAAAATCAGACAGTGATCTGTTAAGAGTTGGGAGTTTCTCAATTCTGTCAGCGGTGAAAATTTCCTGAGCTCCGGTTCTGTTTGAACTGAATTTTTGATTCTTGGAACCAATTGCAACAACTTCTCCAATCTGAAGCGCCTTTTCACCCAGGGTAAAATTAAAGGTAGCCTCTTCACCCACTGTCAAAAACAAGTTACTGGCTTTCTGTGAACTATATCCAATAAATGATACATCAATTTCATAGGGCCCGCCAACACGCATACCACTAATCGTATACCGTCCGTCACTTTGTACTAATGTTCCATAAATAGTCCCGGTAGGAATGTGTTTTACAACAACCGTGGCTCCAATCAGCGGTTCCTTCTTCTCATCTAAAATCTTTCCACTGATACTTGAGGTGGTTACCTGCCCCAGTGAAGTCAAGACCATTCCTGCAAATAGCACAACGGTCAGTAAAATCTTGTTCAAATTGTCTTTCATTAATGAATCATTTTAAGTGGATGATCAAATTATAAAATTGCCTATCAAAAAATATTTAAAATTTTAACGTTTTTTAACCAGTTTTAATATTCAGCAAAAATAGAATGTACCTTAATCACAATACTCTTTTTTATGTTACAATATCATTAAATTTTTGCCAAAACTAACATTTGAAAATCTATCATTAGTTGATCTAAATCAGTCATTGGTATCTATTTATTAACTTAAATCCACATTTTATTAACAATCTTTTAAAATAATTAACAAATCAAACCTCAGATCAAATAACTAATTGTAATCCAGACAAATACAAATATTGAAATATAAACATCTGTATATGTGAAAGTTAGCAAAACAGTGCGTTTGCTGACCAAGTTCTGGTTTGATTTAATTACTTTTGCGCCTGGTGTAATAATTATAATTCAATGTTAAAAGACAAAAACGACCAATTAATAGAAATGCACGGATTCATCAACGAACCGGTTGCAAATAATATTGATCTTCCCAGGGAGATCGCCCTTTTAAAGCAGACAAAAAACGCAGTAATCCTTGGCCACTACTATATTTCGCCCGAACTTCAGGATATATCTGATTTTTTGGGCGATTCTCTCGCGCTGGCACAGCAGGCCCAAAAAACGGATGCAGATATCATTCTATTTGTAGGTGTTCACTTTATGGGAGAAACAGCAAAGATTCTTAATCCCGGGAAAAAGGTGATTGTTCCTGATTTGAATGCAGGATGTTCGCTGGCAGAATCTGCTTCTGTAGAGGCATTTCAGTCATTTAAAAACCAACATCCCGATCATAAGGTAATTTCCTATATCAATTGTTCCGCGCAGGTTAAAGCGCTTTCAGATGTGATCGTTACTTCATCAAATGCGATGAAGATAGTAGAATCATTTCCAATAGATCAGCCGCTGATATTTGCTCCTGATAAGAATCTGGGAAATTATATTAATTCCATCACAGGACGGAAAATGGTGCTATGGGATGGGGCCTGCATGGTTCATGAAAAATACTCTCTTGAGAAGATTGTTATTCTGATGGATCAGCACCCGGACGCAATATTTATTGCTCATCCCGAATGCGAAAAACAGGTATTGTTGGTAGCTAATTTCATCGGCTCGACAACTGCCTTACTGAATTTTGTATCAAAAAGTAATGCTACTAAATTTATTGTAGCAACCGAAAGCGGAATACTCCACCAGATGCAAAAAGCAAATCCTGACAAAATATTTATTCCTGCCCCTTCAATCGACTCAACTTGTGGTTGCAACGATTGCAGTTATATGAAGTTGAATACGATGCAAAAAATGTATCTTGCACTTAAATATGAGCGACCGGAGATTATCCTGGATTCGGAGATCATTGAAAAAGCAAAAACTCCGATACTTCGGATGCTTGAACTCTCTAAATAGCCATCAGCCTGAGAATATTTATCAAATTTGTACAAAATGTTGGTGAATACTGGCCAAATATTAGTTTTAAGGATATAAAAAAGCCACCTGATCAAAGGTGGCTTTTTTTATATCCTTAAATGAGAATTACTCAATTATTGAAGTCCAGTTATATTGATCGGGTTCGATTCCATATTGAATCGCCCGAAGCTTTTCGTATAGTTGTAAACTTATTTTTCCAGGTTCAGTTCCGTAGAGGTATTCAATCTCCTTGTCCGCATCGTAAATCCGTTTAATTGGAGAGATGACAGCTGCAGTACCACAGGCGCCAACCTCTTCAAATTCTGCTAGTTCCTCTACAGGAATTTGTCGTTCTTCGACATTCATCCCCATATCTATCACCAATTGCCGTAAACTCATATTTGTAATTGAGGGCAATATCGATTCCGATTTGGGGGTAATATAGGAATTACCCTTAATGGCAAAGAAATTGGCAGGTCCACATTCATCAATATATTTTTTCTCTCTTGCATCAAGATACAATACCGCAGAAAAGCCGTTTTTGTGCGCCCTGTCTCCGGCAACAAGACTGGCAGCATAATTACCACCCACTTTAACTTTTCCAGTACCCAGTGGAGCAGCCCTATCATATTCACGGTAAATTACCAGATCTGTTGGTTTAAAACCCTCCTTAAAATAAGGACCAACCGGCATAACCATGATCATAAATAAATATTCATCCGCAGGTTTTACTCCGATTTGGGGTCCGGTACCAATAAGCAACGGGCGAATATACAATGAGGCGCCTGATTCAAAGGGAGGGACCAATGCTTCATTTAATTTAACAACCTTCCTTACAGCTTCTGTAAATAAAGCAACAGGAACTTCAGCCATCATGATCCCCTGGGCTGAACGTTGCATCCGTTTTGCATTCTCTTCCATCCTAAAAACACGAATCTTTCCGTCTTTACCTCTGAAAGCTTTTAACCCTTCGAAGGCTTCCTGCCCATAATGAAAGGTAGTTGCACCAATATGCAAATTAACATGCTCAGATTCTGACACTTCTAATTCACCCCATTGACCATTGCGATACCAGCAGCGAATGTTGAAATCCGCTTTGCTATATCCAAATCCAAGATTTTTCCAGTCTATTGTTTCCATATCATAATTTATACTACAAATTCCGTCCGCTAAAATACAATTAATCCTTCATTACTTCATTTTTTGATGAAAACAAAGTAGCAAAAAATTACACAGCTATTTTTTTTGACACCGGAGAAATTATTTCGCAAAACAATTCTTAATTTTATCAAAATTACAACAACATCAAAGATGAGCTTTTCAAACGATTTTATGGAGGAATTTAAAAACAGAGGGTTCAGAAAAACAGTCGTACCCCATGACATACAAACTGTAACTGAGATCTTAAAATCGACAGGATTTTTTAGGGTATCTGAGGTTGATGTTGCAATTGAACTCATCGAAGATAGGCTAAAAAACGGCGAAGGTTGCGGTTATCAGTTCTGTTTTCTGGAACTTGACGGGAGGAGTGTTGCTTATGGATGTTATGGCGAGATACCCTGTACCATCAAAAATTATGAACTTTACTGGCTGGCTGTAGATAATAATTTCAGAGGGAGAGGACTTGGTACGATGTTGCTTGAAAAAATTGAGGCAGATATTAAAATACATGGAGGAAGGGGAATATATATCAACACTTCGAACAAGGAACTATTTACCCCAACAGTGGCTTTTTACAAAAAATGCGGATATCAGCAAGTCGCACTGTTTAACGATTTCTACGATATCGGTGATAATAAAGCTGTTTTTTATAAAAAACTGTGACTCCTGAACCTTTAAACTTCCTCATAAGGGATGTCCTGAACATCTGACCCCTTGTAGTTTGGTGGACGACGTCCGATTTTCCATGCCATAATAAATTGTGAGATCCCATTCAATATCAATATTGCACCTAAAAACGGGAGAATAGTTTCAGCACTTTTAAAAGGATCTGACAACAAATAAACGGCACTACTGAATGTCACTAATCCTATTATAAGAAATATCCATGCCCAGAGTGAACGAGAGAGCATTCCAATAGCCCCAAACAGCTGCAATAAACCCAATATCAATAATATAATTCCAATAAATATCATGAATATTTTGACCATAACAGCTGGTGAGGTGATAAATACGATCCCAAACAATACATTCAAAATCCCCTGAGATGACAGCAAACCACTTATTCCGCCTCTCCTTTTTCTGTTTGAAATAACCATACTGATCAATCCGCTAGCAACAAGCATCGAACCAATAATGATCATTACAGTTTTTATCGTCAATCCCGGAAAGAATAAGAATACTCCACCAACCAGGATAGTTTGAATTCCGCGGAAGTAACTGTTTTTTGTGCTGGATGCAATAAAGTTTCCCATAATACAATTCTAAAGCATAAAATATTTAATACAAAGCAAATCAATCTTTTGACATCTAATGTTATACAGGAATATCACCTGGCAAATAAAAGATTTCTCCGAATAACGAAGTTAGTATAAAAAAATCAACAGTTAAAAAATATTTGATTTCCACCTTTTCCGGTTTTTTTAGAAAATCAGTGTAAATTTGCAGATTCAAACTTAATGTTATTTAACAGAAATTATGGGACGCGCATTCGAATACAGAAAGGCCCGAAAGCTAAAACGCTGGGGATCAATGGCCAGGACATTCACAAAAATTGGTAAGGAAATCGCAATTGCAATAAAGTCTGCCGGCCCCGACCCTGCGGCTAACTCACGACTCCGAGTATTGATGCAGAACGCCAAAAATGCCAATATGCCAAAGGAAAATATTGAGCGTGCAATTAAAAAGGCGACTTCAAAAGACCAGGCTGATTACAAAGAAGTTGTTTACGAAGGTTATGCACCCTATGGAATTGCTGTCCTTGTTGAAACAGCAACGGATAATACTACCCGTACAGTAGCTAACGTTAGGAGTTATTTTAATAAATGTGGTGGTTCATTGGGAACATCGGGATGTGTGGATTATATGTTTGAACATAAATGTCTTTTTAAGATAAAAAATAAGGAAGGAGTTGATCTTGAGGAACTTGAATTTGAGATGATCGATTTGGGTGTTCAGGAGGTTTTTGCTGAGGAGGAGGATATTATCATTTACGGTGATTTTGAAGCCTTTGGGCCAATTCAGAAATATATTGAAGAGAATAACTTCGAAATTGTTACTGCGGAATTCGAAAGAATTCCTTCGGAGATTAAAGAATTGAACGAAGATCAAGTTGCTGAAGTTGAAAAGCTTTTGGAGAAATTAGAGGAGGATGAAGATGTAACAAACGTATTTCACAACATGAAAGATTAGTTTTTGGTTAATATTCCATTATAATTTGACAATATTTAATCACCCTAATTCTCTAAAATTGCTTAAAATTGTATTGTAATAAGGATGGTAATTAATCAAAAGATATTCAAGAAATCCTTTCACACGCTGAAAGGTTATTTAGGTTAGGTTTAGGTTAGGTAGAGCAAGGAGTCATTCGACTCCTTGCTTCTTTATATACCCCCATGATCACTCCTCCGCCATTAGCAGGATCAATTGATATTTTGGGTGGAGTTAAAAAATTACGCATAAATTTTTGTTAATCTGAACAGGAAGAAATTGATATCTCTTACTCCTCTCTGAGTTGATCTGAAAGCTTTGATTTTAGCATTGAAGGATTCCGCTGAAGCATTAGTGCTTCGGTTGTTGAAGTAGTTTAGGATTTTGTCGTAATGAGCATACATCGTTGCAGAGATGGAATTGAATGATTTAAATTCAGAGTCCGTCACTTTGTTAAACCAAAGGGCCAGTTTTCCGATAGCCACATTCTTGGGATGTTTTTTATTGTAAATACATCTAAGACTGTGAACAAGAGAGAAGGCTTGTTTGATGTCGGGGTATAATTTGAACAAGATCTTAGCCCTTTTCTTCTGACTCAAAGTCCAGTGATTTGGTGATTTAAAAAGTAAATATCTGCTTCTGAACAGGAGTTGTTTTTTTGTTTCTCCATTTTTGAGGATCTTCGGTTCATATCTCTTGTTGTCAGCTTTGCAGTTTTCAATCTTATTGGTTTCTTCATCGATAGCTTCCCACCGGTGTGCTATCCGAATCTCCTGAAGGGCATCAAAAGCCAGTTTCTGAACATGAAACCGGTCGATAACCTGCTCAGCATAAGGAAAACATTTTTTGGCTACCAGGTTCATCGAGCCAGCCATATCCAGGGTAATTTCGGAGACTTTGGCTCTTTCTTTTTGGGGGATCTTTGTAATTACGTTGATGATCGCTTCCGAAGTAGTTCCCTCGACCATAGCCACAATAGCTCCCTTCTTCCCTTTGGCCTCTTTATTGGTCAGAATCGTATAAAGCTCGCCATTGGACAGACTTGTCTCATCAATACTAAGCTTTGGACCAATGTTCTCCGGGAATAACACCCATTTGGCTGCATGCTCTTTTTGATCCCAAGTGCAATAATCACTTAAGAAATCTTTGTATTGCTGACCAAGCTGGTCCCCTTTGATATGAAAGAATTTTTCAAGAGAATTAGAACTTATCGGGTAAGTATCCAAGCAATCCTTTTAAAAAAGTCGCGAATTCAGTTGAATATCGCGTCCCATCTGCCATTAGATTCCAGGTCTTACTGACAATCTTTTTGGTTGATTCTACCTCCCATTTTCTTCGCCGAACGTGAAGGTATAAAGCTTTGTTTCGTAATGGAAAGTCCTGAATCACAGCTTCCGGATGAAAACCTTTAGATATCAGCTTTTCATTTTTATACTCATCCGGAACTTCATTGCGCTCATCCAGATACAAATGAACCTCTTTGGGTTGTATCATCAAGTTGATAACAATAAAATGTTCCAGAATCTCCCGGGGTAGTATCAGTTCAAGGATACTGAGCATTTGTGATTGTGTCGCTTCCATTAAATCAGTGTTTTTAAATCAAAAGTAACAGATTTAACAAACAAGCTCCACCTACTTTTTAAATTGATCCCATTAGCATCTGCTTTCCCCTTTCAATATTTTCAATCTGTTTTGAATTTAGTTTTGGATACTCAATACCTAAAGAATTAAGCTTTTCAATAATAATTTGGCAAACTGCAATTTGCATAAACCATTTGTGATCTGCAGGAATAATATACCAAGGAGCCAAAGTCGTTGAAGTATGAATAAATGCCTGTTCATAGGCATTTTGATAATCGTTCCAGTATTTTCGCTCCTCCACGTCCCGGTCCGAAAATTTCCAGTTTTTTCCGGGATCTTCAATCCTTTTCAAAAACCGCTTTTTCTGTTCCTCTTTCGATACATTAAGAAAGAATTTTAAGATACAGGTCCCATTGTTCATCAGATACTTCTCGAAATTGTTAATGTCTCCATACCGTTGAAGCCAAAATGAATGATCCGGTTCAATTTTGCTGTAATCGACCGGCAGCTTTTGTGAAGCGAGAATTTCAGGATGAACCCGGGTTACCAAAACCTCCTCATAATAAGAGCGGTTAAAGATACCAATATCACCCTTTGCCGGAGCAACCTTCATACATCGCCACAAATAGGTATGGTCGAGTTCTTCTGCAGAAGGGGCTTTAAAACTGGTGACATTACACCCTTGCGGATTTATTCCGGACATCACATGTTTAATCGTACTGTCCTTCCCGGCACCATCCATCGCCTGAAAAATAATCAGTAACGAAAATTTGTCCTGCGCATATAACATATTCTGAATTTCTGAAAGCCGCTCAACTCCTTGTTTAAGGGCCTCTTCAGCATCCTTTTGACTACTATATGAGTTAGTGTCATCCGTATTAAAATCGGAGAGTTTTCTGCTTCGATCGGCAGGAAAAATGTATTTACTGAAATCCATGATTTATAACTTTAGATAGATTTTAAAATTAGCCTATACTATTACTTAAACAAAAGACTAAAGATATGAAAAAAACGGCATTGCTGTGTGTTACCACAAAAACAGGTCAGACAGGAAGTGCCGTTTTTATCTATCTTTGCTGCACGTAAGTTTAAAAATGCAATGTTAGATCAATCAACGATATGTGCCATTTCGACCCCTCCGGGCACAGGAGGGATTGCTGTTATTCGCCTTTCAGGATTGGAGGCCATCTCAATCGCAGAGAAGGTTTACAAATCACCTTCAACAGGAAAAAAGCTCTCTGAACAAAAAGCAAATACACTCCATTTTGGGATCGTTGAATCGGGAAATAACCTGGTAGACGAGGTCGTGGTTGGTCTTTATAAAGCTCCGCATTCGTTTACCGGTGAGGATATTGTTGAAATTTCGTGTCATGGATCGGTCTATATCCAGCAACAGATTCTGCAACTTTTAATCTCAAAGGGTGCGCGGTTGGCAAAACCAGGTGAATTTACGCAAAGGGCCTTTCTGAATGGAAAAATGGATTTATCACAGGCAGAAGCTGTTGCAGATCTAATTGCATCCGGAAATAGAGCGGCACATCAACTTGCCCTCACCCAGATGCGTGGAGGATATTCACATGAGATCAATCAACTCAGGTCAGAACTCCTCCGGTTTGCCGCACTCATTGAGCTTGAACTCGATTTTAGCGAAGAGGATGTTGAATTTGCTGATCGTACCTCCCTGATCGAATTATCGTCACGCATTGCTCATCTTTTGAAAAAATTAACCGAATCGTTCCGATTGGGTAATGTGATTAAAAATGGAATTCCGGTTGCAATAATCGGGGAGACGAACGTTGGAAAATCGACATTGCTCAATGCCCTGCTAAATGAAGATAAGGCGATTGTTTCAGATATTCATGGCACCACCCGCGATGTGATTGAGGATGTCGTCAATATTGATGGTACGCTGTTTCGGTTTTCCGATACTGCCGGAATCCGCGACACAGCCGATGTTATCGAGTCGATGGGGATAGAGCGAAGCTATCTTCAGCTGGAAAAGGCAACTGTCGTTTTACTCGTCACCGATCTGAGCGGACAAATTGATCCCATATTCGAACGAATTGATAAGATACGAAAGAAAATTACAGACCAACAATTGATCATTATCGCCAATAAAGTCGATATATCAACACAAGAGGCTCAAAATCAATTAAAAAAATTCCCGCTATTCCCAAATGAGTCACTTGTATTTATTGCCGCCAAAAATCGGTCGAACCTCGAACAACTTATTCAACTGATGAAGCGGGTAATCGATCTCGACTCGATCCAGACTGAAGATATTATAGTTTCAAATGTACGTCATTTTGAAGCGCTATCTCAGGCATACAACGCTATATTGAGGGTAATCGAAGGTTTAAAAAACGGAATTTCAGGTGATTTTTTGGCACAGGATATCCGGGAATGTTTGCATTATCTGGGTGAGATAACTGGCGAAATATCAACTAATGAAATACTTAAGCATATCTTCAAAAATTTCTGTATCGGAAAGTAACCATAAGCTAACAAATTACCTGAAGATAAAAATCATTCGGGATTCAATCTGGATTATTATTAATTATTTAATTAATTTTACGGAACAATATTATTATTAAATCTTCAATATATTCGTTTTAATTCTTTTAGGATTGATTTAATTTTTTTCAATCATACTAAACATAAATAATATATATAGCGAGGATAATTTAAAGTAATCACAACCTGTAAACACCTTAATCCAACAAAATGAAAGCAAATCAAAAAACTAATGGCTTTCGGCTAACTACAAGCCCCCGACAACCTCTCCTTAACCAGTTATTCAAAACTGCAATCCTTCTTTTTTTGGCTATAGTCACCCTTGGGGGATTTAATAGCTGTAAAAAGTCAGATCAAACAGTCGAACTAACCTTTAACAGCTGGAGAATTGATGATGTCGATGCGATGAATCGGATCAATGCACTCTTCACCGCGACGCATCCAAACATTACAATCAAGTTCACAGCACAGGATCCAACGGTTTATGATGCAGCGACAAGTAATAATCTGGCCAATGGGACCGGAACTGATATTATATTTCTGTGGTCCTACGATAAAGGTCGGGTATTATACGATGCTGGTTACCTGGCTGATCTGACTAATGTTATCCCAAATCTGACCTCCTTTCCCACTGTTCCCAAAAAAGCCTGGAGTACAGAAGCCGGAATAACGTATGGTGTCCCCTCTGTTGGGGTTACCCATGGCATTTATTACAACAAAGCGATCTTTACTAAATACCAGATCCAGGAACCCACAACCTGGGATGAATTTATTGCCGACTGTGAAAAGCTTCTCCTGGCAGGTGAGACAGTGATCGCCCAGGGAGCCGCTGACAATAGCTGGATACTCAACCGCGTTATTTTCTGTGGATTGGGAGCCAATTTCTATGGCGGAGAGACATCCCGTCAGGGATTGATGAATGGTACAATGAAGCTCACAGATGCAAATTTTCTGGATGCTTTCAAGACGATCAACTCACTTGTGAAATACATGCCATCAAACTATAAGACACTTGGATATGAGGCTTCCAAGGTTCTGTTCGCACAAGGAAAGGCTGCTATGTTCATAGGCGGTTCCTGGGAAATAAACGTGCTTCAAAACCTTGGAGCAACCAGTACTACGATCGGATGGTTCGCACCTCCGGTGAAAAAGGCGGGTGATAAACTTCAATATTGTTTTCAGGTTGATGCAGGGATCGGACTCAATAAGAATTCCAAACATCCGGAGGAAGCCCTTGAATACGTTAAATGGGTTTCTGGTTCTGAATATGCCCAGGCCATCATGACCGAACTTCCGGGTTTCTTTTCCTACACACCGGGAGCCTCCACCTTGGCAAATTCATTAGCCCAGGAAATGTACAATACCTCAGCAACAGCCAACCTGACCATAAGGTTAATGGATGAAAAATTCAATTCAAAATCCCCGACAGGTGATGCATTAATGAATGATGCACTTCAGGGGATGCTCCTTGGCACCTATACTCCTGAGAGTGCCGCTGCGTATGTTCAGGATAGGCTGAAATAAAGTTCGCCGTTATAAGCGAATTTTATTAAACCGCACCATATTTTTCTAATTTTGCGGCATGAAGAAATTTGGTCAGCTATTAAATATCGCCTGTATATCGGTTTCCACGATAACGATAATTCTGTTTTTACTGATCTCCTGGAGACTGATTGACCCTGATCCGGCTCTTTTTACCATCTTTCGCATCTTCAGTGTTTCACTGTTCGTCATCTATGCATTTCGGAGCAGGTCATTGACAATCTGGATTTTGGTTAGTATTGTCGCAGGGGCAGAGTTCGGTCACGATGTTCCGGAGATTGCCAAAAACATGCAGTTTCTGAGCGACATCTTTCTTCGGCTGATTAAAACCATTATTGCGCCATTAATCTTTGCAACCCTTGTAAATGGGATAGCAGGTCACAACGATTTAAAACTGATTGGAAGACTGGGATGGAAATCAATTCTCTATTTTGAGATTGTCTCTACAATAGCTCTTTTTATTGGACTTTTAGCAATCAACATCAGCAAAGCCGGAGCAGGGGTAGTTTTACCGGCAGTAGCAAATGCGCCGGAGGCTGTGGTAAAAGCGCATAGCTGGTCGGGTTTCCTTTTGAATATGTTTCCCGAGAATATTGCCAAGTCGGTTTTCGACGGGAATATTCTTCAGGTGGTGGTCTTTAGTATTATTTTCGGAATTGCCGTAGCAAAACTGAGCGATCAGTATCGGGGAACGATGTTAAGGTTTACCGGGAGCCTGGCAGAGGCGATGTTTAAATTCACCCACATCATTATGTACTATGCCCCCGTAGCTGTTTTTGCAGCTATTGCATTCACCATCGGACAGCTGGGGCTGGATGTTTTAACGAGTCTGTTAAAATTATTGGCTACGTTATATGTTGCTTTACTTGCTTTTTTACTGCTGGTGATCTTTCCGTTGGTCATTGTGTTAAAGATACCATTTAAGAAATATCTACTGGCCATCAGTGAGCCTGCCTCCATCGCTTTTGCCACCGCCAATTCGGAATCGGCACTGCCCGCAGCGCTTGAATCGATGGAACGGTTTGGGGTGCCTCGTGAAATTGTGGCGTTTGTAATTCCCACAGGTTACAGTTTTAATCTGGATGGCACATCCCTATATTTGTCATTGGCGTGTGTTTTTGTCGCCCAGGTTGCGGGAGTTGATCTCTCGATCGGGCAGCAGGTGGCCATGTGTTTTGTGTTAATGCTCACCAGTAAAGGTGTTGCCGGTGTCTCACGTGCTTCGCTCGTGGTTTTATTGGGCACTTTATCCAGTTTCGGATTGCCGACTACACCTGTATTTCTGATTTTAGGTATCGATGTGTTGATGGATATGGCCCGGACCACTGTAAATGTGATTGGGAATTGCACCGCTACGGTTGTAATGGCCAAATGGGAGAATGCCTTTGATCAGGAGAAAGCAGAGGGTTTTACGAATGAGATATAGAAAAGGTATAAACAAAATATTAATCCTCAGATTTATTTGTATCTTTCGGACATAATTCATTAGACATGAGAACAGATGAGATAATTAAAGAGATCCAGAGATTGCCAATTCAAAAACGAATTTTGGTAATTGAAAAAGCAATTAACTCGATACGCAGAGAGGAAGAAAAAACAGAGATTACCAAGGCTGCTGATTTATTATATAGAGATTACCAGACAGACAAGGTCCTGACTGCATTTTCAAATATTGATTTTGATGATTTTTATGAAGCAAAATGAGGTTTGGTTAATAAATCTAGATCCCACTATTGGCGCTGAGATTAATAAAACAAGACCGGCAATAATTGTCAGTGATGATTCGTTGGGGAAGTTGCCACTTAGAGTAATTGTTCCGGTTACTGATTGGAAAGACCGTTATGAAATTGCTCCATGGATGGTTAAAATTGAACCTAATTCAAAAAATGGATTAATCAAGCACTCTTCTGCTGATTGTTTCCAGATTCGTTCCATATCAAATGAACGATTTGTTAAAAAACTGGGAATCATTTCAGAAGCTATTCAGGAGAATATTAAGATTGGATTAACAAAAGTATTATCAATTGAAGATAAATAGCTAGTGCGGTATTTTGCTCGTCGGAAGCAGATTTCGTGCAAGGCATTTTTATAATTTCTCTTTAAGCAATTTTTCTATTTCTACTACAGAGGGGTCAATCGCTAAAATAGTGCCCTTATTATCAATCAAGAACATTCTTCCACCTGCATTCATAATATTATATTTTTCCCAGATTTTCTCCTTATTACTAATTTCACTCAAGTTTTGCCAAGGGTATTTCTCTTTATCAATCGCTTTTATGAACGATTCATTGTCTTTTATTCCACCAGCGACTCCAACAATCTCAAATTTAGCTGCTTTATATTTATGATATAGCGGAATCATATCTCGACCTTTTTCGATACACGGTCTACACCATGGCACCCACAAATCAATTAAAGTAATTTTGTTTGCTTTAATTACATCTGAAACTTCTATTAAATTACCCTCCTTATTAGGTGCTTTAAAATTTGGGTAATATCCACCAACCTTCAGTGAAATAAAATATTTAATTATTTCAGAATAGGGGTGATCGGGAAACTTTTCTTGAAAAGAAATTCCAATCTGTTTTAGTTCTTTCTTATCAAGAATGGGAATAAAATCAACTGCTTGAATTAAATCAATTAAGATTGAATAACCGATAATGTTTTGATTTCCTTTTATATATTTCAGTTTATTGAAGATTTATACTTTGAAGATCGAATCTTGGTTTGAAGTATTTTTATTCTGATTTGAATCTAACCACATTTTTTCTTCTATTTCAAATTGAAGAAATTTTGAACTTAATTGACTCCCATTAATCTCATTTTTGGTCATTTGATCAATTGAATGAATTTTAAATTCAATTGATTTAGCATCTGTGAAAAAATTAATGCGATATCCGGTTCCCTTATTCAGTTCTTCTTCTACCGAAAGTGAATATCGCTCTCCGGTCGGATTGGTAATCGAGTGTTCAAATGAATTATTCTCATCGATTAAAATTTTCTCACTTAAATAACGAAAGTCCTGATTAGATTTAAATAGAAATAATGTTTTACAATTACAACCTATCATTTGACCTTTGATTGTACATACCTTTGTATCTTTAAATGTGCACGAAAACAGCAGGAAAAGTGTCATTAAAAATAGTATCGTCCTTTTCATTTTAGTCGAATTGTTTGGCATTTATTTATTGTTTAACGGTTAGTAATAGAATAGTTGCCGATGTAAGCTTTAAACCTGTCAAGTTACAAGAAAATTGAAGAGGGCTACAGGTAACAAAATTCAAGTTTCCTTGTTTTCCCCTCCATATTTACTTCACAATTTCTTTCCATGCCAGAAATTGTGCCATTCATAGTGAAATTCTCAATTACTGTTACTCCTGGCATTGGTCTATTCGTTTCGTAATCAATAATTTTTCCCTTAACGGCAGCGTTTTGATAAAGATTTTTTGATTTCCCAGTAGAATAAGAATTGTGGCTAATATGATTTTATATGTCATCTGCAAATAATTTGGCAACCAGTTCCTTATATGGGCTTTCATCAAGTATTTCAATTGCTCGCTGATAGTCTTTTTTATTTATTTGGATATAAATGATTTCTGAAGGATTTGATCCAAAAACTGTTCTCAGATACGATGAGACAGGATTGTCTGAAACTAACATCGTATAGATTTCAGATTCCTCCAAAAAGTTCTTTATTTCCTCTGCAATTCCTCTATCTCCTGTTGAAAATAAAAGTCTTATGTCGTTTTTCTCCATAGGTATTTTTTTTTAATTCGAGTTCCTCGTTTGAAACGAGGTTGGTTGTCCTGAGTTTGCAACTCAGATGCATTCCGGTTTTGCCTTCAAGCTATGTTTTTCTATAAATATCGTTGCAAACGATCAACAGCTAACTCCTCCTTCGTGGTCTAGATAATAGGGAGTACTAAATATGGTCATAACCCAAATTCTTCAGGTAGCTAAGCGCTATTTGTTCGCTATTGTTCTCGGTGATCGTATGCATTAATTCCGCAGGATTGCAGGATTTGCTGACAATATATCAATATCAAAAGATGAAAAATCTTTATCGTTGGTCAATAGAATGCAATTATTCTCCGTGCAAATTGGGATAAGTGCTTTATCCATAAAATCTAATGGTTCAACTCGTAAAAAGGTTTCAATCTCGGTTTTTGAAAACGCCTTACCTTGAATCGTAAATGTTTGCAGGATATTCTCCTTCACGATCAGATAAATATCTGTAAGGGCCTCTATCCCTTCCTCACCATCGCGGTATCTTTTATAAGACAATTCCTTTTTATCCAGATGGTTGGAATGGAGATGCTTTTCGTATTCAATACGTATTGCCTTGTTTATTACTTCAGAAATAACAATGAAATCAACAACCAATTCATTGTTCGTGCGGAGTAAACTGCCGAAAGCTGAAGAATAGTCGGTTTCCCATCTGTATGAGCCTGTTGGCCAAAAGATATAGATTAAGACATTGGCATCGAAAAAGACTTTCCGGTTTTGTAAATCTGTAATATTTTGAAGTGCGTATCTTGCTGCCATGGCTTATTCTCCTAAAATATCGTTGATACTTTTTTGCATGGCGCCTGGATTTTTATAATACAGCTTGGCCGTTTCAATCACCCGTTTAAGTGAAACGATACCACTGGGGGACAAATTTTCGACAGATAAATTCTCCTTCATTACCTCATCCGGAAAATCGTTGTACAAATGACCGATAGCTGTATTTAAGAATGCAGTGGTGAGCATTTCAACGTTTAAAAATGAAATATTCACCTTCCGATTTTCCTCAAGGGCTTTTTTAATCTGGGTGTACACTTTCTGACCATCTTCCGCTTCAACACAAAACGAACTGCCCACTGTATTTATTATGCTAATGGTAAACTTTTCCATAGTGTTCTCTAAAATATATTATCACTATCTTCTTTTGTTAAAATATACGAAGATTCGTCATCTGTCCTAAATTGCAAATTTACAATTGTTCCGGGGAATATCCCATTAAATAATCTGGTTTGTTCACCCTGATTATCAAACTGGTAAAAACCATCATCACTGACAATTTGCATTTTGCCTTTGTTCATTTGAATAAATTCCTTTATAATGGCCAATCCAATACCGCCGGTCATTCCCTCTTTGGTGGTATGCCGATCTTTGATTGCCCATTGTATAGCTTGTACAGATGATAAATTAGAGTTAAACCGTTGGTTCACTTTATTTTTAAATCCAATACCGGTGTCAGTAATACTAAATTCGATAATATTTTTACTTGGAAAGAACTGCCCGCAGGTATAAATGCGATCAGTTGCACTGTGCATTTGTGCATTAACAAAAATTTCATAGATGGCTTCTGCCATTTTTTGTTTTACCATAACAGACATTCGCGGTAATTCTGCCCTTCCGATCAGTTCATTGATGATATAACTATTGAAGTATTTACCATCGGTTGGGTTAAGCTTTAAGTATCGAATGGTGGTATGATATTGATCAACAATCCGCTGACGCCCGAAATAGGAGAGGAAATCGTTCTTTAGTAATATTGTTTCAATCCTGGGATTAATATACTGTATGTCAATTGTATTAAAATTTTCTGAAAGCTTATCAAGCAGACCACCCAACGCCGAACACATATTGGCATCAAACCATGTATCAATTGACAAAGGGATAGTTTCGAACAATTTCTCTTTGTGTTCATAATAGAAAGATATCAGCCGCTGATAACTTTCAAACGTGTTTTTGATGTAGCTTAATTCGGTCATACTTTTACTTCAATTTTCCCTGACATTACTATTCAGGATGTTCTCCTGAATTTGGGCATTTCCGAAATAGTTTTTAAACTCAAGGTATTTCGCGTTGACCAAATCCGTGTCGATCTGTTTCAGATATTTCTGTTCAACGGTTTTTTGGAAAAGAGCCATTATTGGTGACGATTTTCATTAAAGATCAAATATAACAAAATAGAGAGGGTGCATATGGATTAAACAGTTATTTTTTTTGCAAAAATATTCCGGGAGATCCTCATCGGTTGCAACGGGGTTCATTGTCGTGAGTTTGCAACTCAGATGCATTCCGGTTTTGCCTTCAAGCTATGTTTTTCTATAAATATCCATGCAAACGATCAACCATTATCCCCTCGTTGCAAACGAGGAGTTGGGTTGAGTTTTCCAGTTTTTTGCGCTTAAAATACTCAACAATTTCTTCTTTCGTCATTTTAGAAAGTTTTGCGCTCAATTTATCTCTTTGTTCACGCATAAATCTCACTGCGTCAAACGTTTTTTCAGTTGTTGTCTTCATAAATCATAAAATCTCTCGGTGAACGTATTTCCAATTCTTTGTATCCATTTTTAATATTTATCGAATTATAGCCTCTAATTCGTTGAACATTAACAATGTGTTTGAAATTCCAGCTTATCAAATAGTCAGCACGATTTATTGTTGCCAATGCAATATGCAGACAGTCAGCGAAACTTGTTTGTCCTACAACTCTTTCAATAATATATTGGGTTGCCAATTCCACTGCTTCGTCGTTGGCTTCGATGAACTCCGTATTTTCAATTTTTAAATTTCTTACAAGCTCTTTGGATAAAAACAGGTTGTCAACCAATATTTTGATCGTATTTTAAACCCGAAAAAGCACAAAAACCTGCAATACGTCAAAGAACTCTATTCAATTAAATTTGCTTCAAAAACCATAAATCGGTCGCTAAGTGCATAGCCCTGATCCCGGCGGGTGTAGTCCAACACAGACTCATCACTGGGTCTTGCAGACCGCTCAGAGTCCTACTAATTAGCAACAGTACTTTCAGTTAAATTATTATCCCAGCTTTATTCGCTTTGACAATTAAATAATTCACAAATGCGCTTGATGAAACCAACATGTATTTTGCATCTTCAAAATCACAAGTCGACTGTTCTGTGAGTGCATGTCTAATCCCGTCAGCATCACTTGTGTATCCATAAATCTGTTTAAACCCTCTTTCTAATGACGGATGTAGATTTATTTTACCTTTAATTTTGTCCAAGGCACCTCCTAAACTATCTTTAGAATTACTCGATATTACTTTTGATATTGCCTCCACGGCAGAAATGGATTCTTTTATGGAGTTTCTATAATCAGGCGAAATTTTATCGGCTAATTTTATTAATGCACTTTCCAAATGAGTCTTAACTCCTACTAAATTATGCTGAGTCGAGTTACTAATAGCAGAGTCAATTTCTTCAATTTCATTTGCATTAGTGATTTGAGCTAATACACCATTTATAAATCTATATCCTGACAATTCTCTCTCAAATAATTTATTGCATTCATCTCTAAACTTGTTACCCATATTAGAAGGAATCTCGTTTACCATAAATTCTACAAAATCATAGATTTCAAACCATTCCCAATCAAAAAACCAGTTTCGAATCTGAGATATTATTGATTCTTTCAGCTTACCCATCGTATCTATTGGAATCTTCAAGTGATTGTGCCAAAGATTAATAAATAATTCTTGAGAACTAGAAAGTGATATAAAACGGCTATCAATTGTATCCAAAAAATAAATTTGAACAAGGTTCCAGATACTGTTTCTTAGTTCAATATCTATTGAATCAATTTGCAATTTGTCTTTTGCTTTTATTATTCCCAATCTTTCTGAAAATTTCATAAGTGTCTCTGTTGATGGTTTATGTTTTAACGTACGGAAAAATATGCAGTTGCGGATTTGCGGGCGTTGTCCTGTCCGCGTACCACTAATGTTTGTGCGGAAAACCGCTGCTCGCATACCACCGAAACCGCAATTGTCATATATTTTTGGTTAGGCTTAGTTTTTTAAATCGAACTCCATCTTACTCAAATATTCATCAAGTGTCAGCTCTCCCTTTGTTTTTTTTAATGCTACTTCGATTGAAATTGTCGCGGATGCAAGTGTATTTCGGTTATCGTCAACGATACTTATTTTAGTCTTTTGAAAGTTGTTTCTCACAAATTTGTCATCGTAAATGGCGCAAGAAAGTTGGTCTAAACACTGAGAAGCATGAATTAAAGAAGATTTCACATCATGATCGATTTTCCCTTTGACATTTAGACAAAAAGTCTTGCTTTGTTCCTCGTTTGATACAAATTCAAAACCTACAATTTGCATGTTATGGATAATATGCAGGAGTGAGGATTCAAATCTAATGTTTATATTTTCAGTACCGCCCAATTCGGCCACTATTTCTTCAATATAGTTTAAGTCAGTCAATACTTGTCCGAATCGAATTACTCTATAAATGTCTTGAGTCCAATGAACGATTTTATAGAAATTGTCGTACGACAATGTAAGTGTTTGAATATTATTTCTTCCGTACTCAACCACTATGTCATTCTTGTTAATAATAAAGGATTTATGCGCTGCTATATTCCTCCACTGATTTGTTGAGATTGAAAAAAATGGGTCTTCGAGAAACAGAATTGTATCGCTCTTTACTTGATTAGGAAAATCTCTGATAACCTTCCCGAAGTCTGAGCCTGAATTGTCAGGAATAAAACCATGTAATTTATAGTTAACAAGTTTGTCTAGTAATTTGAAGCGAGGTTTAAATGCGCTCTCCAAAGTTTCGTCTATAACCTTGAAATAGTAGCTTATTTTATCCCTTTCTGAAAAATCTTTTTCTTCTGGTTGCGTCAATACATTTGTCATCCACTTCATGTCCGTACTCGAAATTTCGTCAAATGAATCAGCCAGTACTTTAATAATTTGTTGTTTGTCGGAATTAATACAGTCCTTATAAAGATCAAACGTCCACTCAAACAATTTGAAATACTCAGGCTTAGTGCAGAATCTAATATAATTAACAATTTCAGTTCTCAAAATCTCTTTGTTCTTTTCAAAAATCGATTCATCTGAAAAGTACTTTGCTAATTTTAATTTTAATAAAGCATTCCAATCTTCCACTGAAAAATCAGAAGAAAAATGTAAGTCCTCATATATTTTGTCTCGTTTCATGCTCTTTTAAAATTACGCCTAACGTTTGCAAATACACGCAGGCAGGGATTTTAACCCGCTGAACCTCAAACGAGTTTCTGCACTTCAAATATAACATATTATTTAATACGAGTTTCCGCCCCCGGCTTGCGGGTATTTTGCTGTTGTTGGCGACATTTTCATTTTTCTGTGGCCGAAACATTCAATTCATGATTTCTTTTTCACCGGAACTTATTTTCCTTCGAATGAAGAACCGTCCTCCCGCGATGAGCAGAAACAAGGAAAAAATCCGCGTACCGCCAATTTCACCAAATGGCAGATCTCTTCAGCGCTATGCAAAGCCAAAAAGAAAACTTCGCGAACTCCGCTTGTCCATCAACGGCAGACGCTTCAAAGAACCGAAACCCAAAATTAATGTTGCCTACAACGTACGGAAATATATGCAGTTGCCGACTGCGGGTTGCTTTCCTGTCGAGCCGCACCGCCGTTGTTGCGGGCTGTGAACTCCGCAATCAGCACGGAAACGGCAATTGTCATATATTTTTTGTTGGCAGTTCGGCATTTTTTCTTTTCTATTCAACGTCCGCCTCTATTTTTGGGGGTAAAAACTTAATTGTATTTCGAATAGGGGGAGGTGGCAATTCGTCGTAAATTAAACTATCAAAGAATTGAATGTGATCATTGTATTTGCTTTGATGTTCTGTTTTTTGTCTATTGCCATAGAGATAATCATACAGATATTTTAAATCTTCTGGAAGAAATTTAGGTTCAAATTTTATAGTAATTATCTTTTCTGGAGAGTACTGAAATATAAACCGAAAAGAATTCCCATCATAAATTCGACTTCCGATTTCGCCTGTATAAAGGAATGCAGTATCTCTTTGGAATTTAGTAACAATCTCAAAAAGCTTACTTTTTATGCTGTCAGGAAGTGTAGTGTTTTGATCATAAAAGTAATAGCTATCCCAAGTCAATCTACTTGCATATTTAAAGTTTAGGTTTTTTCCCAATTCACTAAATCCAATCATTTTAAACTTAAAAAATGGAGATAATGTGTCACAATTATCTAAACCGTATTCATAGTTATACTCAATAATATATAGTTTTTCAATTGAGAAATTTTCTTGTTTTCTGCAAGAGAATATGAATATCAAAATTACAATTGCGGGAATTAGTCTTTTCATGTTTTGTCTTTTTTATGCTGACTGCCAACTAGTAAATATCAGCAAGTATATAGTACTTTTCTGATCCTTCGAATATTTTCAACCTGTTGTTATTTTCAATTTTACACCAATTATTCATTTCACATTCTGTAAATTGTACCATCATCTTTTACAAATACCGCCCGGAAAAGCTTGCGGTAATCCTAAGGTGAAAATAGAACGCCGATTGAACCTGATCGGGCAGATTAAAACGAATTAAAAGTCCTGTAGGTTGTTTTTAATCATTAAATCCGTTTTTCGATCCGTTTTTCCCGCGTTAATCCGCGTTCCATTTTTTTATCACTGAATAAACAGAACCTTTCACCCCTCCAAATTTATCAAAATAAATTCCAATAATTTATTTCAAATCAATTTAATTAGCTGTTATTTAACATGTTTTGGGCGGCTTCCGTAAACTGCATCAATCATATGATTTATTTGGCAGATGTCGCTATTTTGGCAACAGGTGTGGGAATTTAGCCAATAAGTGCAATGTAATAAGAGTAATTCGTCCCGATGCGTCGGGAGCGGCTAGCTTGTATGGGTGTAACTTATTGACTTTATTCCTAAACTTATTTTAAGAAGTTTAACTTTCTTTCGGCAAAAATCTGCAGGTGGCAAGTAGCCAATTGCCAGCTGCAATACAAGCAAATTCACTAAAAACTAAAACTCATGAGCACAGACCAGACCGGCCACGAACAAAATGTAGTCAACCTGGGGATCATCCTCAATTCAGTTGCTACATTTAAAGAGTTGTACAATCCGCCACGAAATGAATTAACCATTGACGGAATAACCAAAAAAAGATCCGACGGCGAAAAAGCAAACGCCACCGTCACTTCCGCAGAAAATGTGTTTAAAAATTCAATTGCTGCACGCACCACATCTTTTGACGATTTCGACACTTTTATTACCCGAATCATTAATGCACTACGCATTTCGGGAGCGCCGGAACAATCGATCCTTCAGGCCGAAAATATGGTTCGCGAACTAAGGGGCAAAAGAGCCGCTGCGAAACTTACCAATAAGGAGGTGGAAGTTGCCAAAGGTGAAGGAGCAGACATTAAACAAATGACCCTGCACATCACGAATATAGATCGGAAAATAGAAAATTTTAATAAATTGGTGCAGTTTCTAATCGGTATTCCGGAATATAAACCAAACGAAAAGGATATCTCTATTGCAGGTCTAATCAGCAAATTGGCCGAACTAAAATCGATCACCGCAAGCTATTTAGCCGCCAATGCAGCGCTGGATGCCGCCCGCCTTGAACGCAATACGGTGCTCTATGCCAAAAATACCGGATTGGTTGATGTTGCCTTAGACGTGAAGTTGTACGTTAAATCTGTTTTTGGGGCCAGAAGTCCTCAGTATAAAGGGATCAGCGATATCGCCTTTTCCAAATTAAGATAAATCCTCCCTAATAGTGAGCAGGTGACTGATAGCTGTCCCTGAAATAGTCACCAGCTCACTTACCAAAGCAGATTTATCTGAACCCTCCGCGGATTTGTCTTAACGCATCCGGACTGAGTCAGAGCCCTCCGCTGATTTGTCTGAACGCTCCGCAGATTTGTCTAAACCCATCCGGACCGAGTCTAAACCATCCGCGGATTTGTCTTAACGCGTCCGGAATTTGTCAGAACCCTCCGCAGATTTATCTCAACGCATCCGGACTGAATCAGAGGGCATCCTGAACTTGTCAGAACCCATCCGGACCGAGTCAGAACGCATCCGGACTGAATCAGAACCCTCCGCGGATTTGTCTAAACGCATCCGGACTGAAGCAGAGGGGATTATAATGTTAATAAGTCACCCTCTCCTTTGGGGAGGGCCGGGGTGGGGCTTTCACCCTCTCAACCTAACCTACCCTGTTTATGGTATATAAAATGCCATATCTGTGGGATTTTTCAAATCCGAAAATTAGACCAATTTCGCAATTGTAAAAAACAAAGATCAAACGATCGGTGTTATTTTAATTGAAAACAATAATTTATTACGATGGCAAGCATATTGGTGAACGGTAAAGCACAGGAGGTGGACACTCCAATCTCACTGATCGATCTGATCAGAAATAACAAGGTGGAACAACCCGAAATGGTCTCCATTCAGGTAAACGGCGAGTTTGTGAACCGCGATGATTTTAATTCAACGTTGCTTAACGACAACGATGAGGTTGACTTCCTTTATTTTATGGGAGGAGGTTCCCGATGTTGAAACCCAAAGGGTTTACCACAAAGATCATTCATACCCCATTTGCCCGGGAAGATGCCAATCGTGCATTACATCAACCAATCTACAGCAATTCAGCCTTCGATTTTGAGTCGGCTGAACAGATGGAACTCGCATTCCAGGGAAGGTTACCTGTTCATGCCTATTCGCGCATTACCAATCCAACGGTTGAGAATCTCGAACTGCGCATTAAACAAATCACAGGTGCATTAAACGTTACGGCGCTCAGCTCAGGAATGGCAGCAATATCAAATACGATCCTTTTGCTGGCGTCTTCAGGTTCGAATATCATCGCATCAAAACACCTTTTTGGCAACACCTATGTCTTTTTTGAATCGACCATCAGGGAATTTGGGATTGAAACCCGGTTCTGTGATCTGACGAACAACGAAGAGGTAAAAGCCAATATCGATCAGAATACTGTGGCCGTTTTTGTTGAAACGATCACTAATCCTCAATTAGAGGTGGTGGATCTCGAAAGTTTATCACTAGTAGCACACGAAAAAAATGTTCCGCTGATTTCCGATTCAACACTTACACCACCCAATGTATTTACAGCCAAAGATTTTGGCGTTGATATTGATTTGATTTCGAGTACCAAATGTATTTCAGGCGGTGGTACGAGTATTGGCGGCATTATTGTTGACTATGGCACTTTCGATTGGAGCAAATCGAAAAAATTGGCTCCGCTGGCAAAACGTTTCGGACCGTTTGCCTTTAATTACAAGTTGCGCCGGGAGATTTACCGTAATCTGGGTGCATGTTTGTCTCCTTATGCTGCCTATTTGCAGAGCCTGGGACTCGAAACGCTTCAGCTCCGGTTCGAAAAAGCGGCGACCAACTGTCGTGAACTTGCCATATACCTTGAATCGTTGCCTCAGGTGAAGGGAGTAAACTATCCTGGTAAGGAGGGTTCCAAGTTTTATGAGATCAGTCAAAGGCAATTTGGAGTTTTTCCCGGTGCGATGCTCACGTTTGACTTTTTCAGCCGGGAGGCGTGTTTCATGTTTATG
The DNA here is from genome assembly GCA_963677935.2 of Prolixibacteraceae bacterium. Classification (GTDB taxonomy): domain Bacteria; phylum Bacteroidota; class Bacteroidia; order Bacteroidales; family Prolixibacteraceae; genus JAAFHB01. The sequence goes on from CAXXEH010000003.1 coordinate 1,366,542, forward strand.
AATCAATTACAAATCATCAGAAGGGCAACCAATGTGTACGACAACAAAACACTGATTATCCATCCGGCATCGACCATCTATTGCGATTTCGACAAGGAAACGCGGGAAAGTCTCAGTGTAAGGGAGACCACCCTACGGCTTTCGCTTGGGATTGAAGATATCGAGGATCTGAAGAGCGACCTTTTGCAGGCAATAAACAATTTACAATAATCATGGATTTTACAGAAGATCAGATACACAGATATAGCCGTCATATCCTTCTTCAGGATGTAGGTGTCGAAGGACAGGAAAAAATCAGCAACGGAAAGGTGTTGATTGTGGGTGCAGGGGGACTGGGGGCGCCAATTGCCCTCTATCTCGCAGCAGCAGGTGTTGGTACGATTGGAATCATCGATGGCGATGTTGTCGACCTTTCGAACCTTCAACGGCAGGTGATCCATTTTACCCCCGATGTGAACAAGGCAAAGGTGCTTTCGGCAAAAGAGAAAATCAACCAGTTGAATCCCGATGTGAAAGTGATCACCTATTATGAATTGCTTACCGCGGCTAATGCTTTGGAGATCATTAAAGATTACGATTTCGTGGTTGACGGGACAGACAATTTTCCGGTGAAATTTCTGATCAACGATGCCTGTGTAATGGCCGGGAAGCCGTTTTCACACGGAGGCATTCTGCGCTTCGACGGACAAACGATTACAGTTTTACCAGGAACTGCCTGTTACCGGTGCGTTTTTCACGCTCCTCCCCCACCAAATGCCGTTCCTACGTGCTCACAGGCCGGCGTTTTGGGTGCAATAGCAGGAATGTTGGGTACGATTCAGGCAACTGAAGTTCTTAAATATCTTACAGGAGTAGGTGATCTGCTCACCAACCGGCTCCTCACTTTCAATGCAAAAACGATGGAGTTCAGAACAATTAAAGTGAAACACAATCACAAATGCCAGGTTTGCGGCGATCATCCTACAATAAAAGAACTGGTAGATTACGAACAGGCAGTGTGTGAAATTAAAAGTCAACATTAAAAATGGAAAATTCAGAAATCATATCCTTAAGTCAGCCAAAGGATGCTAAAAAACTTTCGATCATCAGCTTTAGCGGTGATTTCGATAAGCTGGTTGCAACTTTCACCCTCGCCACCGGAGCCGCTGCTGTTGGTTATGAGGTAAATATCTTTTTTACCTTCTGGGGACTCGATGCAATTAAGAAAAAACAGGGTCGGGCATTTGTCGGAACGGGTTTCCTCCCTAAAGTGTTTGGCTTTTTTATGGGAGGTTTGCGAAGCGCCCCTGTGAGCCGTTTAAACTTTCTTGGACTAAGCCCTAAAATCTTTAGGTATCTGATGCGGAAGAAAAACGTTGCCACATTGGAAGAGCTCGTAGAAGCAGCAAAAGCATTGGAAATTAATATGTATGCCTGTGAGATGGCGATGCATATCCTTGGTCTCCAAAAGAGTGACTTTATTCATGAAGTGAAAGAGGTATTGGGCGTCACCACCTTCCTCGAAATTTCGGAAGGCGGAAGAACACTGTTCATCTAAAAATAAAAAGTTACGGAATAAATCTACAGTCAGCCGCAAGTCACCAGTAGCTACAACCAATTGCCAGCCGCCAATTGCCAGTCGCAAGCATCCAGTCACCAGTTAAAAACAAAAAAGAATAAATCGTATGTCAACAGTCAAATTAGATATTACCCGGGAACATTGCCCGATGACTTTCGTGAAAACAAAAATCCAATTATCGAAATTAAATAAAGGGGATATCCTTGAAGTTTTGCTCACCGAAGGGGAGCCGCTTAACAATGTTCCCAGAAGCGCCAGGGAGCAAGGTTATAATGTCCTTGAAGTTTCGCATGTTGGAGGGCTGATTCACAAAGTTATTATCGAAAAATAACAGATCTCAACCATGCTAACAATCTCACAGCAAATTATTGATCAAATTTATGATCATGCCAAACAAGGTTTACCCGAAGAGGTGTGTGGTTATCTTGCCGGGTCAGGAAGAGAGGTAACCAAACAGTTCAGAATGACAAATATTGATCATAGTAATGAACATTTCTCATTTGATCCGGCAGAACAATTTCAGGTATTACGCACTTCACGCAAGGAAAGTCTAACCATTCTGGCGAATTACCACAGTCATCCGGAGACTCCGGCACGTCCATCTGTTGAAGATATCCGCCTGGCATATGATCCCGGGATTAGTTATGTGATTGCTTCACTCGCCGGAGAGGCTCCCGATATAAAATCATTTATCATCAGAAATGGTGAGGTGGAGAAGGAAGAGATTCAAATTATCTGATAATAAGGATCTCCTACCTGATAGGAATGAGTATTACAATTCTGATAATTGCTTGCCAGCAGCAAGTAGCCAATTGCCAGTAGCCAGCAGCATACAACGCTATCATCAATAAAACAATCTCAAAGAAAGTCTGGGAGAAAACGGGACTGCCTGGGAATAAATATTTAACGTATTAGACTGGTCAACCGGAACTTTCTCAAAGTTGGAATACCTGATATTCTTGGAATTAAAGAGATTCAGCAGTGATAATCCGGTCTCAGCTGCAACCTTTCCGATATCGAACCTGAAGTTGACTGCAACGTCGATTCGGTTATAATCGGGATTAATAAACACCGGATGAAGGGTTGTTCCGTTATTCAGCGGAAATCCCGAACCAAATACATAATTAGCAGAAAAATTAAATGGTTTGACATTGAATAAAACAGCAACTTTTAGTTCATGCCGCTGATCCTGAGGCGCCGGTTGGAATTCATTGGTTGGAAAGTAAGAAAATTTCTCTTCTGTTTTACTCAAAGTATAAGAAACCCAGGCTGAATGTCCATGGAAATCTTTCTTTACGAAGAAATCAAGGCCATAACTTCTCCCTTTTCCTTTATAAATAAGATCACTGTAATTTTGATCCTCATTGATAAACCGGGTCAATCCATCAGTATTCTTTGAGTAGGCTTCAATACTAAATGTGAAATCATCTTTATGATAGGTACCTCCGACTACCGAATGAACCGCCATAAGTACCGGAATCTGGTGATTGTTACAGGAGGTCCAGATATATCGGTAGTTCCCCTGATTATCAACGACTGAACTTTTGGAAATAAACTGATTGTAAACTCCCCAGGCTGCATTGAACTTGATATAATCGGTTATTTTGATACTTGCTGAAAGTCGCGGTTGTACGTATACTCTTTGAAGATTGAATGGAAATTCTGCACGCAATCCAAATTTTAATTCAATTGCCCCGGGTAAGGAGATATGATCCTGCAAGTATCCGCCCAATCGTCCCACCTGCGTCTGCAGATTAGTTTGATTAACCCCGGATGAATCAGCCTTTAATCCAACCACATTTTGAACAAATCCCAGTCCTGTCTCAAGCATATGCGTCTGAGAGAGTTTAATAAAATTGTCAACATGTCCTGAATACTCAGCTATACTGTTATATGTTTGATCATTGGCTATTTGTACAAAGAAATTATTCTTGGGTTGAATACTCTGGATTTTCGATAATCCTGTTTCGAGCATAGACCAGGAAGTTGTAAAATTGGTTATGTTGCCATTTTTCCAATGCCGGCCATAAAGGGCAGAAGCGCCGTATTGATAATTATTTTCAGCATTGATATTAAAGAGACCGTTGATATCATAAATAGGGTTAATTGAATATCTGAAACGATCCTGGCCACCTAATAAACTCAGGTAAAAAAGCTCACCTTTTTGACTGCGGGTTGTAAACCGAATATTTGCATCCCGATAAAAATAATCAGGAATCACGGTATAGTCAATTTTTGGTTTATTCTTATCGGGGGTAATTATTTCATTCTCGTTATCGGCCGGAAAAATATCTTTCCCCTTGTACAAATTATAGTAGGTCTGACGAAAAGACATGATAACAGAGCTGTTTTTCCATAAAGGTACTTCAGCCATTCCATTAACCGTAACGTTATTAATATTCAAGCTAAATGAGGGCTTTTTCATATTTCCGGTCTTTCCCGCAATATTTACAATACCCCCGACTCTACCCCCATAGCTGGCGTCATAACCACCTTTAAGTACTTCAATATCTTTTGCTATTAACGGATTTACAGCGTCAATATCATCATTAAAACTTTTCAGACCCCAAATTGTGAATCCATCCAACAATACCTGACTATGTCCTTCGTATGATCCCCAAATAATGAGTCCATTTGATTGTTCGCTTGAAGCAAGTATTCCGGGCATAAGTCTTAATAAAGTAAACACAGAATTATCACCGCTACCAGGCAAATATTTGGCAATTTGATGATTAACATTGATCATTCCTGCTCTACTGCCGATATGTGTCGATCTGTCCAAAAATTTATTTTTTATTACAATTTCACGAAGGCCTATTGTAGAAGGAATCAGGTTAAACTTGTGATGGTTCCCTGCAACAACAACGGTATCGAGGATGAAATAACCCAAATGGGAAACCTTGACATGGAAAATGCTGTCACCGGGACTCAAATAGGTAAAGCTACCATTGAGATCAGAAACCAATACCTGGTTGTTAATATAAAGTTGAGAAAATGGGAGCGGTTCATTTGATTTAGCTTCAGCAATCTGGCCCGACAGATGAAAATTCTGAATGGAAAACTGTTTTCCCTTTGGAAGAATCAAAAAAACACCCCCTTGCTTAGTATAGGTGAGCGGCAATTCTTTAAGTATGGATCGAATTGCATCTTCAGGAGTGTCCCATATTTGATTAATGGAAAGATGATAGTTCGAAAGCAATTGATCATTGAAGGAGAACTCCAATTTATATTTATCGCGTAAACCAATCAGAATTTGATTCAGGGGAACGTCATGAACGTGGATATCAACCTCTTGGGAAAAGCATGATATCGCATTCAAAAGAAAATATAGTATGATAAATATAAAACGTTGCCTCACGCTCTCCTGGATTACTTAACAACCAGAAATTCATTGTCTGATTTGGCCTCAAATTTAATCCCTAATGAGGTACAAACCAAATCGAGGACCTCTTTTCCTTGTAAAGATCTTGAAAAATTTCCGGTATAGGTTAAACCGGAATCTGCCTGGAAGTTTATCTTAATATTGTATTGTCGTTCAACTTCCTGTAGTACAGAAACAATTGGTGCTCCAGTAAAAACAAACATGTTGTTCCGCCACGACTTAACATATTCCGAATTAACGTCCTGTACCATTCGTAAAAAACCATCCTTATTTAAAAAAGCCTGTTCATTTGGATTTAATAAGACTCTTTGGCTTTTTGAAGCAGATACAACTCTTACTTTTCCGGTAAAACAAGTTACACTATACTCCTTATCGCGGGCAAAAATATTGAAGGTAGTTCCCAGAACGGTGGTCTGTCCGGGTTTTGATATAACTTCGAACCGGTTTCCCTTTTTAACTTTAAAAAATGCCTCCCCATCGAGTGTGACAATTCTTGAAAATCGGAACCAGTAAGGGTGAAAGCTGACAGTTGACTTGGCATTCAATTCAATGAATGAACTATCGGGAACGTAAAATGATAATCGCTGTCCGGCAGGGGCATTTACTGTTTTGGTATAAAACCTTAAAAAACCTGTCAGACCTACCAGTAAAAATAACGAAGCTGCCAGAGCTATTCTGAAATAAGGTATAAAAAAGACACTTTGGACCTGGTGCCTCTGCTCATCCATCCTGTTTACAAGGTTTGCCCATATTTTTTCCTTCGAAACCGAATATCGGATTTCAATCTTCGGAAAATGGTCGACCATTTCGTTTGTATTCACCTTAATATGTATTTTTTTATTCTTCATCAATTTCCTATCGATTTTCTTAAATATTCCAAGGCATTCTTCATTCGTTTTTCAACAGCTTTTACACTCACACCTAAACTATCAGCAATCTCAAAGTACTTAAGGCCATCCATTCGACTTAATAGAAAAACGGTTCTCTGTTTTTCCGGCAGGCTTTCGAGCGCCAGTTCGTAATTCTTTAACAACTCCTTATACTGCAACAAATCATCCGGACTCTCATTAAACTGTTCATCAATGGCTTTTGCCTTGTATCTCATCGCCACATTGCGTTTTCGCAGCTGCGTGATTAAAAGATCACTTGCAATTTTAAAAAGAAGTGCCTTAATATTACTATTAACTAATCCGGACTTCTTTTCCCATAATGTTATAAAAGTCTCCTGCGCCACATCGGTTGCCAGGTCCTGATCACCTGACCGATAATAAATGTAGTTACGAACACCAGCAAAATGGATATCGAATATATTTTTAAATTCTTCCCTGGTCAAAACTTCGATTACTTAAATTTAGTGCGAAACTACAAAATGGTTTCCACTTTTTAATACCAACGACTGACTTGGTGTTCCGGAGATCAGAAGCCGGTTTTGTGACTAATCGATATTCATGAGCTTTTCCCTTGTCTGCCAAGTGTAATTGTAGTCGTTCCATCCTGAGTCGTACGTGTTGCCGTATTATCACAGGTGCCATTACCATAATCAACTGTAGCAAATTTTCCAAAACTGTTTTTATATTCAATGATCCCTTTTGAAATAAATCTGCACTCACCTGTTTTAATGAGAGGAGATGTAATTATTTTGGAATACGAGTTCTTTTTTGAATCACTAACAACCACCTTTCCGGTAATTTCGATCACATCGTCAGACGGATCAAACTCAGTAGCAGATCCTGAAGTCCAGGTTCTTGCTTTGTCCTCAACCCTGTGAACAATAGTTCCATCGGCCAGCGTAATGGTCAGATCGGCGCTTTCCGAAAATTTAATCTGTGGGTCTTTGGTACGTGTTTTGACAGCTTTTCCTGAGGTGCAAACCGAATCGTTGCAGAAGTTTGTATAAGTAATGGTTTGTGTACTTCCCCATGTAAAAGGGGCGGCAGAAAGAACGATGGTAATTTTTCCACTCAGAACCCTTCCGTTTGCCAGTTGGGTACTATCACCATAATCAATTACGATCGTCTTCGGATAACCACCATTTGTTGTAGTAACCGTCATATCCGGAGCAATACCTTTCCTAAAATGCAATTTGAACTTTGGAAAATGGTCAAACATGGTTCTGAAAAAAGAGCCACCTCCTAATTCTGCACTTTTCAGGTTTCCCGAGCTAAAACCGGCAATGGAATTGCTCCCTAAAGAGTAAAGATCTGTTTCGTAACTCGAAGACTCGACCGCGTTATCCACTTTGGTATCGCTTGCAATCAATGAAACAATATCCATTTTTAAGGCTTCAGCGTCAAGTGCACCACTCTTTTGATTACATTCATAAAATACCAGACCAGAAATAGCAATTAAAATTAGTAATAATAACTTTTTCATATCCACATGTTTACAAATTTTTAACCCTAAATAATTCCATTAATGATTATTATCTCCAATTGCAGCCAGCTTCTTATTCACATTGCTTACCAACTGATACGATTCCGGATGCATCACAGATCTTGGACTAATCCAGGTATCATGCAGAAAAGCATTGAAATAGTAGTTCAGTAGTCTTGAATAAGCTTTTGTAGCTGTAAAAAATCGTTTATTAAAAAACAGAACCAAACCAGGAATAGCAGATATAAATCCAAAAATAAGATTGTTTAATATCAGGAAAGCATGTATTAAAACTTCCTTTAATCCATTCTCATTCAAAGAAATATATTCGTGGCGTGAAATATTCACCTCTGTTTTGGTTAATGCAGCGATTTCAGTATCCAAACGTGAAGAGCCACCATGCATGTGAACTACTGAAACACTTTTCAGTAGAAAAATAACTCCGTTAAGTTCGCGGGCTCTTTTGCAAAAATCGACATCTTCGAAATACATCCAGAATCTTTCATTCCATTTTCCGATTGTATTGAAACTTGTCTTGCTCATCATCATTATTGAACCGGAGACCCAGTCAGGAAAGATAAAGCGCTCATTCTGCCGGAAATTATCATTCACATTAAATAATCTCGTCAAAGCCCTGGTCCAGCCAGTCAAAGACATGGGGGAAGGGAATATACCGTAAGGTTTGTCTTCTGTTCCGTTTTCCCTCACCTGACGGCAGGATATGATTGAATTTGCCCGGCTAACCTTAGCCTGATCGAGCATTGCAAGCAATGCCTTTTCTGAAACGATGGTATCGGGATTTAAAAACAAAAGATATTTTCCATGTGAATTTGTAGCTCCCAGGTTATTTCCATTTGAAAAACCATAATTCCCTTCATTTAATATAAAGGTGAATTGAGGATAAATTTGTCTGAAGTTGCTGATCTTTCCGTCACTTGAAAAATTATCGACTATAATCACTTCAAAAGTAAAATAAGACTCAGAAATTGAAGCCAAAGAATCAAGGCAGTGGGAAAGTTTATCCCAACTCCGGTAATTAACTATTATGATTGACAGGTCTTTCAAAACAAATCTTATTTATAGTAATGATGACAGTTCAGCACCCACATCCCATTTAAAAGTTAGTAAACAATTAAAAGATCCGGCTTCCGGGCTGTCAATAGTTAACCGTTTCAACAACGTTTTACCCTACCAAAAAAAAAGAAAAAATATCAACACTAATTTTATCCCAAAAGAATCAGGTAGTGTGTCCCGGAGATTTCCAACAGAGGGCGGCTTTAAAGAGCGTTGTACCCGAAGAACGATCAAACGCCTCAATATCTGAATTCACTCCGATGGTTCCAGTTCGAAGTTCAATTTCGTCTCCCCAGTGCGTTTCGGATAGAAACTCAAGGGTAAATTTCGCTAAGAAAAACTTCTGGTAGTGATCTAAAAGAAAACAATCTGATGCCCAATCAAGGTAACGTGTATTATTTACATGAAGATTTTGGTCAATTTCATTGTAGGCAACGGTCTTATTAAAAGCAACATGAGTTGTTTGTGTAGAAATCCTTTCAGGAAAATAATTCAAAGACCTTCTACCATTGTTGAATGGCAGAGCAATTCCAAGTAAAGTTGGCCGCTGTGGTCGAAGTGAAGAAACAGTTAGCAATAACCAACCAGAAACACCCCTGATAATAATGTGCTGATCTTTGTCGTACACTACGAAATCACGTCTGAAAAAAAGTCCCTCATTCCCGCAAGGCCAGGTCTCAATCAAAATTGATTCACCCCAATCAGGCATCCTTTCTATTTCAACTGTTAAACGCGATAAAGCCCAGAATAATTCCCGTTCCATCAATGTATCGTAGCCAGCGCCAAGGGTTGCGGCATGATTTGAGGCTACTTCCTGAAAAAACTGCATCAATGCCGATGGTTTTATTTTTTGCTGAAAATCAACATTATACGATTTGATTTCAAAACTTTCTCTCCAGACCGATTCCATAATATTTTAATAAAGAACTTAGTTAAATAATATCAGGTTTATCAATGAGTATCCCCATTTTTTTCATCAGAAAGGTGGCATTCAGATTTTGGCACACCCCATCCTGCAATTTGTAATCGATGCTCATCTCATCATCGATAATATGAATTTCAAAGCAGAGGTTATGGATATTTTGTGGATAATTTCTGATCAGATCGCCCAAAATCAAATCATGCGTGGCAATTAATCCCACAGATTGATATTTAATTAACTGCTCAAGCAGTGCGATTGAGCCAGCCTGTTTATCCTTTGAATTTGTCCCTTTCAGAATTTCATCGAGCAAAATAAAAGTCCGCTGCCCGTTCTCAAGTTCGGAAATGATTGCTTTCAACCGCTTCAGTTCAGCATAGAAGAAAGACTCCTTTTTTGCGAGCGAATCATTGGTCCGAATGCTGCTATGCAAAATAACCGGGCAAAACTTAAACTTTGCTGCAAAAACCGGCGCCCCAAGCATAGCCAGAATATAATTAGTTCCGACCGTACGCAAAAAGGTGCTTTTCCCCGACATATTAGCCCCTGTGATAATACAATACTGATTCCAACCTGAAATGGAAATACTATTTGTCACACACTCCTCCTTACGAATCAGTGGATGACCAAGATCTGTAGCTTCGAATATAAACTGTTCATCAACGGGTTCAGGATAGATATAATCAGGGTTATTAAAGGCAAAATTGGCTAATGAGGAGAGTGCATCAAACTCGCCAATGACAGCAAACCAATTAGGAATAACCTCAGAGTACCTTGATTTCCATTTTTCAATAGCAGCAAGCAGTTGAAGATTAAATAGAAAAAGCCCGTTTAAAACCATTGCTGCTATAATATTCAGGTTCGAATCCATCCAGTTCAACAATCGGTAAAGTTGTCTGATAATATTCGACGGAGTTTCGACACCCTTGAACGAAAGCCGAAGCTTCAGCTCTGTCAGTAATGGAGCGATAAAATTGCTTCTCTCGATTAAATACAGAAACTGAGCATATTTGGAAATTGTACTGACCTTTGCCGTAAGTAATATCTGGACCTTTAATGTTTTCCGGCTATAGAGCGAGACAATCATTAATTGAAGTATGACCATCATTACTGGAATCTGAATTACGATAAATCCCATGATTGACAACACAATCAAGATGTTTGTTATAACCGGGAGTACAAACCTGATTACATTAAAGAAACGGTTCTGAGAAAGTTTATTGTCGGAACCAAGCCATTCGGACAACTCCAACCGATCAGTTTCATTGCTTTTCTGTCCATAAAAAACCAATTGCATCTGTTGGCGGAAATCCTGGTTTTCTGAAAGTTCATTGATCGATTTTTGCCTGTCATCAATCAGCTCCCTGAAACTAAATGCGTTTTTAAGATACTCAGCCAATCTGTTTCTTCCAAAAATTGTTACACTTCGGTTGATAAAATGGAAAAGGGATTTCTGTCCGAATAAATCAAGATCATAGGTATAACTATGTTCAGGATCGATATAATTTTCACCCGGATCAAACGGGGTGAAATCACCTGTTATCGATTTGATTTCATTTTCACAGAGCTGAATCAAACGGTCGCAGCGCTCCATTTCCATTTTTAAACGGTTATCCCACCATGATAATATTAAAAAAGCGAACAGAGTAGCAGCTGAACAATATATAAGTATGATATCGCTAACAATCAAATATTTATAAAAAAGAATAAGTGAAAATGAAAAGGAGATGAATCTTAAGGCAGGAATGTATTTCTCTTTTTTTGAGAGTTTTATCCTTTCAATACCAATCGCATTAATCTTATTCCCCAACTGTTCTATGACATGAATTCTCATAATATTGTTTTTTTCCAATTCTTTCTTCTGGGATTCCCAGAAACAAAATTAGCTCCAGAGCCCAGATAAACATTCATAACGAGCTTAAGTATTTTACTTGGAAGGAATGTTTGTATGACCTGCCTCTGCTTCAAGCTGTGAGATAATTTTTCCCAGATCAGCGTTTTTCATTTTCGGAATCAGGTATCCTTGATGAAATGTATTATCTGATTTCCAAATACTTGAACCGTTATCCGCGATTTCGACCCTACCTTCCATTTCACCGGCCCAATAATTTGAAAGTCCTCTTACAGCGTAAAGAATTGATGTCTGGTCCCATGCAGGTCTGCCACCATTGACAAGACAGGAGGCTTGAGGACTATCCGGCGATTTTTCTACCAATAAACCATCTGCTATGATGGACTCGCCAATTTCAAATCCGCTGAACATGATTGGTGTTGGCCAATTTTTCACAACATATTGAGCTGAGGGGATGTCTACTATCACATTAAATTCAAAATAACGCCCCATGCAATTCGAGTCATTCGGAGAAATGCATTTTTTAAAGTCGCCAGCCATTGCAGAAAGAAATTTCACTTTTTTTGCAATAATTTCACGACCAGTGAGCGGACTGATACTATCAGCTTTTGACTGCAGAAAATTTGAAAGATTGCGCAGCGGTCCGATTGCGACCATAACCACGCTGCCATCAGGTTGTTGTGATAATACCTGTCGGAAAACTGTCACTGCATCTGGGACGTTTTTTGAGCCATCACGATAACGGTTCGGCCATTTTTTAGCAATATTTTCGGCATACCCTTCATCCCTGTCCCCGAAATCGGGACCTTTAATCTGACCGATTGGGATATTCGGACGTTTACACCAACAGCAGATGGCATCGACACATCCAGCTGAATATGGGGCGGTTACTGTGCAGGTGATACCAATAATTTTGACCTCGCATTTATCAGCAAGTCCATTTAAAAAAGTAATTGCTGCCACATCCCCTGCATCCGGAATCACATCAGTGTCTAAAAACAGCCGTACCGGTTGTTTTTCAGATTGTGCAATCAAATTAAGTGAATCAATAAATAAAAGGGTGATTACTAAAAATGGTAACATTGCATTTATTGATTTGAAAAAGTATTTCATTTTAAGAGTTATTGAACCTGAATAATTCATAAAAAAAGAAGAAAAGCTCATGGAATTTAAAGATATTTCACTATCTTACAGCTTCTTACAACAGTATTCCCATGAGCTTTTCAGGAGATAAAAATAAAGAAAAAAGCTTGACCAACCGACTGACAAAATGGCAAAATTCACTATTTGGAGGTTCCTGAATTATTCAGGTTAAAAATCTGGGATTGGCTTTTCTTACTAAAAAAAATCCCGGAATTACACCCGGGATCATTTTTCAAATAAGGTTGAATTCCTATCAGTTTAATCCTTTGTTTTTCAGAAGTGGCTCAATACCTGGTTCTTTCCCCCTGAAATTCAGGTAAAGTTTCATTGCCTCTTCAGTTCCACCGCGTTCAAGCACATTTGAACGGAAAGATTTGGCGACTTTTTGGTCAAAGATATTGCCTGACTCTTTGAAAGCCTGAAATGCATCACAATCAAGCACCTGAGCCCAGATATAGCTGTAATATCCACTTGAATATTCACCGCCACCAGAAAATGTGTGGGCAAAATAGGTCGATTTATATCGGGGGATAATTTCAGGGATAAGTCCCGCCTTCTCCATTGAGTTCTTTTCAAATTGCACAACATCTATATCTCCCCCTTTGGTGATTGTGTGATAATCCATATCAAGAATCGCGGCGGCCAGGTATTCGACAGTTGCAAAACCCTGATTGAACTTTCCTGATTTCACGATTTTATCAACCAATGTCTGAGGTATTAACTCACCGGTTTTATAATGTTTTGCATAGATTCGAAGCACTTCGGGTTCAGATGCCCAATGTTCCATCACCTGTGAGGGTAACTCCACAAAATCGCGGGCAACATTCGTACCAGCCAATCCTTCATAATGACATTGCGACAATAAACCGTGCAGGGCGTGACCAAATTCGTGAAACAGTGTTTCCACTTCATCAAAGCTCAGTAAAGCAGGTTTGTCACCTGTAGGTTTGGAAAAATTTCCTGTAACGGATACGACCGGCCGAATGTTCTTTCCCTCTTTGCTGATGTACTGTTCACGATAATTGGTCATCCAGGCGCCCCCTTTTTTAGAGGCACGGGGAAAGAAATCCATGTAAAGCACTCCGATTGCTGAACCATCACCATCTTTAACCTCGTAAACCTCGCATTCGGGATGGAATACAGGCATATCCTTCAAACGGGTAAATGTGAGTCCGTAAAGTTTATTAGCAACTGCAAAAACCCCTTCACGGACATCATTCAATTCAAAGTAAGGACGAATCTGCTCTTCATCAAGATCGTATTTCTCTTTTCGAACTTTTTCGGAATAATACCACCAATCCCAGCTCTCCAGTTTAAATTTGCCACCCTCTTTGTCAATCATCGTCTGCATATCCTTCGCTTCAACTTTCGCTCTCTCAATGGCAGGTGTCCACACCTGTTTCAGCAATTTATAAACATTGGCAGGTGTTTTGGCCATACAATCATCCAAAACATAATCCGACCAACTGTCGAAACCCATAATATTACCCTTCTGAAGCCGCAGATTGACAAGCTTACTGATTACTGCTTTATTATCATTTGCATTGCCATTATTGCTGCGATTGTACATGGCTTTATAGATCTTCTCTCGCAATGAGCGGTTTTGGGCATAAGTAACAAAGGGAATCCAGCTTGGTTTTTGAAGGGTAAACACCCATTTCCCTGCCATCTTTTCAGCTTTTGCTTCGTCAGCAGCTCCGGTGATAACAGATTCGGGCAAACCAGCCAGATCTTCTTTTTTGTCGATCACCATTTTAAACGCATTGGTTTCAGCAAGCATATTATCACCAAATTGAAGATCAAGCAGCGAAAGTTCTTCATTGACTTTCTTTAACTGCTCCTTTTTCTCTGCCGAAAGATTGGCTCCACCTCTGACAAAACGCTTGTAGGTCTCCTCAAGTAACCGGGATTGCTCCTTATTCAGATTTAAAGAACTTTTCTTATCGTAAACGCTCTTTACCCTTGCAAAAAGTTGCTCATTCAGATTTATGGCGTCGCGATGTTGGGACAACATAGGTGCCACGTTTCGGGCAATTTCCTGAAGGGAATCATTGGTAACTGCCTCCTTAAGATTTGAGAAAACCATGTTTACCCGGTGGATTAACGATCCACTATAATCGAGGGCTTCGATTGTGTTAACAAAATCAGCTGGTTTAGTACAATCTGTAATTTCTTTAATTTCAGCATTATGTTGCAGTATACCCTCTTCAAAAGCTGGTAAATAATGTTTGTTTTTAATTTTGTCAAATGGGGGAACACCAAAAGGTGTGTTGTAGGCCTCTAAAAATGGATTTTTCACAGTTGCTTTTTTCTCCTGTTTTACGCATGATGCCATTAAGCAAATAACAGCCATCGGAATTAATACTTTTTTCAATTTCATAAAATTTGATAGCCAATTAGGAATTTAGAAGTGTTATTTATTTTATTTATAGCGAATTGTAATGAGCAACAATTTTAATCATTGATTCATCCCCTCTTACAGAGAGTTTATTTTTCGACATAAAAGTCTCCATTTCGTCCTTTTTTTCACCAAAGAGTTCAAGCAGACCTTTTTTAGAGGAGAATGATTTTGCAGGATCATTTCCGAAAGCCAAATAATATTCCTTTTTAACGACATCAAATCGGGCAGGCTTGGGCTCAGCAAACGGTTTTATCTCCTCCTTATCCAAAAAAGCCACAGTGTATCTGGCTAAAAGGGTGGCTTTCCCTTCCATAAGAATTTTGAAGAATCCATTTAGTATTTTTCCTCCATAATGGAAGGACATATAACCATAAATTGCCCCTCCAAATTCAGCCCGCTTCACAATTGACTTTGGATCAATGTTACAGATATCTTCCCCTCGCTTAAATTCCAGATCATCCGTAAAAGCATTGTATCTCAATAAAATATCCGTATTGGTTAACCCACTACTGGTAATAATTTTTCCGGAAATGAAAGATTCATCCACATATGGAGTACCTTTAATTTCAGACAATCTAAGGTTTGAAGAGGTATAAAGACCATCTCGAATCTTTTTAAATCTTAAATCCTCCATCGAGTAAATAATAGGACTATTTTGCGCCATCAGACTACCAAGGAGAGCATTCAACATCATTATAAGAAAAAGTGATCGTTTCATTGGAACAAATATTAAGATTTTTAAAATGCTAAAATTAAACAAAAAGGAGCACTCTAAACAATGAAAATTTAAACTTTTTTTGTTGAACACCCCCCCTATCTGTGATATAAAAAATTGAAACATTAAAACAATGTCTATAATGAATTAAAGTGAGCAATCATATTCATTAGACTATATTCATTTTTTATCGAAAGTTTATTTTTCGAAATATAGCTCTCCATTTCCCCTTTTTTATCGCCAAACATCCCAAGGAGGCTTTTCTTATTGGAGATTAATTTCGCCGGCGCCCCTTCTATAGTTAAAAAATACTGTTCAAATACCTGGTCAAATCTGGCAGGTTGGGGATCTGAAAAGGCTTTGGCCTCCTCGCTTTCAAGAAAAATAATTGTATATTTGACTAATAGCACGGCTTTCCCTTCATTCAGGACTTTAAAAAACCCATCCCTGATTTTACCATCCTTTTCAAAGCTCCTACAACTAAAAATATTCCCGCCAAATTCAGCCTTTTTAACTGTAGTTTTAATATCAATATTATAAATCTCTTCCCCTTGCTTAAATTCAATATCATCCCTGAAAGCGTTATACCTCAAAGAAATATTTTCATAGACTACACCTTCCTTGGTAGTAATTTTTCCAGTTTCAAATTTTTCTGACAGGTATGGTGTACCCATAACATCTGAGACACTTATGCTATTAGGCATATACTTGCCCGTTGTAATCTTATTAAAACGGACATCGTCCATAAAACGCTTATTCAGGATCTCAGTTTGGGCATGCGCTCCCGAGGTTATGCAGGTAATTACAAGAAGAATATAATACAACCGATTCATCATTACTAATTTTTTTGTTCACTTTGTTGTAAAATTAATAAATAAAACAAGACCATAATAAATAGGGTAATGACATATTTCTCCCCAAGGAGAAAGATATCTTACCTGCTAAATCCGTTATTATTAAAAAGCATCTGCTATCTTTGGACTTAAAATTACGTTTTGAAAAATTTGTTGTTATCTAGTCATCTCAAACTACATTTCATCGTATTGATATATGGTTTTACCGCCATTCTTGGAAAACTAATCACCTTACCTGCTCCTCAATTGGTCTGGTACCGGATGTTGATCGCATTAATCACCTTCTATCTTTTTATCCGATGGAAAAAGACCGATATATCAATCAGCAGAAAACAATTTTTCAAGCTAATTAGCATCGGTAGTGTTGTTGCTCTTCATTGGATTACATTCTTTGGTGCAATTAAAATCGCCAATGTTTCTGTTGCATTGGGATGTCTTGCTACAGTAACCCTTTTCACCAGCTTGCTGGAACCTTTCTTCTTTCATAAAAGGATTAATGCCCTTGAAGTAATTATCGGCTTATTGATTATCCTTGGTTTATACCTGATATTCAGGTATGAGACGAAGTACACATCAGGTGTTGTGGTAGCGTTGATCTCTGCTTTTCTTGCCGGTTTATTTACAGTTCTCAACAAAATAATGGTAAGCAAATACAAAGCTTCAGTCATCAGCTTTTATGAAATGATGGGTGGTCTTTCCTGTATTACGATTTATCTCCTTATTTCAACCTGGAGAGGTAATCCCTTATCCCTTCCTTCACCTTCTGATTTTATTTTTTTACTCGTACTTGGAATAGTATGTACGGCATATGCATTTGCTGTCCAGGTAGATATAATGAAGCATTTGACCGCTTATATCGTTGCTTTAACCATTAACCTCGAACCTGTTTACGGAATTATTCTGGCCTGGTTTCTTTTTGGAGAGAGTGAACACATGACAGGAGGTTTCTATTTAGGTACCACGATTATCCTTGTTTCGGTGTTGGGATTTCCCCTTTACAACTATTACCTGAAAAGGAAAAACAGAATCCGGATTAAGGTAACAAGCTAAACCCCTTTCAACTTCTACTATTCAAATTCATTTATTACACCTTTATCCAGCAATTCGGGTTCAATATTTAGATCATGCTCCAGAAATTCGTCCATCTCCTCTTCTGTTGAGAATTCAGCAATCACCCCATTATAAATAACTGTCCAGTTATCAGACGATTGCAAAATCTTCAATCCCGGAAGTTCCGGGCTAAAATCTTTAACAGGAAAACCCTCCTTGCCACCCTCTTCTGACTCAATATCCTGAAGATAAGTGGTATAATAGTCACGCGCGGGGAACAATTCATCCAGGACATCCTCTTCTTCGGCACGTTCGTAAAACTCTGACACCGTGAGACGGTAAATTATCATCGCACCTTCTCCATTCACATAAAGAATATCGGCAAAGGGTTTGTCAGGACGGTTTTCAATTTCATCAAAATCGAGTTCTTCCACCTTGGCCAAAAAGCGTGGATGGTGGTTATGAAGAATAAACTCGGCCGGCTGACCGTCTTTTGCCATTATATCATTACAAATCAGATATTTTGATGTCTTCATTCTTTAAGATATTATAAAATTCAAACTTATAAATTCAGCGCAAGATAAATATTTTTTTACCGATAATCCCGGAGTAGTTCCCATATTCAGATATTTTTGCAGGATGAAGCCCGATATTTATCTGTTTAATCCAACCTGTGAACTTGCCGTTGCCAACGGTTCAACCAGCTATATGGCTCCAGCTCAGCTCAGAAAATTTGAATGCGAGTTGAGTACCTTGCCATGGATTCTTGCCCAACCCGGAGATTTTGTTTTGGTCGATCAGCTGCCACATCAACACTTTAAGATCCTATTGGAAAGTGCCGGGTTTATCCTTCCCCATTTTTGTATAACCGAACGGATATCTTCAGATCCTGAATTTTTGTCTTCCGATAAGGGATATTTGTTTCCATGGGGATGGAGCCCATCGACTCATAAACGGCTTCAAACTTTAAAATCAAGCTGTTGCAATGAATTTCACAATTCACCAGTAGCAGATTGGCTTGATATTCATCATGATCTTTACAGCCGGAAATCCTCCCTTGAAATTCTGCAACTGATTGTCAAAAGCAATGTCCTAAAAAATATATTATCAATCGATGATTTACCTGAAATCTGTACCAGTCATGAACAAATCATCTCGCTTCAGCATAGATGGGGAAAAGTAGTTGTGAAAGCCCCCTGGAGTGCTTCCGGACGTGGTTTGCAGGTGCTTCGAAACAACGAATACAACCAAACAAACAGGCAGGTAATTTCCGGAAACCTTAACCAACAGGGTTTTGTAGTTACCGGACCCTGGCACAAAAAAGTGGTTGATCTCTCTTTTCAATTTTTCTCACATGGGAATGGAGAGATCGAATATAAAGGTTTGACCACATTCTCGACTGATCATGCCGGTCGGTATACCGGAAATTACATTCAAATACTTCCACCTGATGTTCCCTCTGAAATAAAAGCCTTTTTAGAGGAAAACATTCCAGAAGTGAAGGAAGTACTTCATCACCAATTAACTTCCAGTGATTACTCTACTAACTATTACGGATGGCTAGGTGTTGATTCACTAATTTATCAATCTCCAGATGGTAAACTAAAATTTCATCCATGTCTGGAAATCAACTGCCGGTTTACCATGGGGGCTGTTGCCTTGGGATTAAGGAGTCACCTTGCCGAACGATCAACAGGAACATTCAGTATCTACCATGGCAAAGAGGGCAATTTCTCACAACTTTGTAAAGAGAGGGTGAAAAATGAACCGGTGAAATTGGATAACGGGAAAATAGTAAAAGGTTTCCTGCCGCTTACCCCCGATACCCGGGATTGTAGTTTTGGAGCATGGATGGAGGTGAAAGAATGAAAAAATGAAAAATTAAATAATTAAATAATGAAAATTGTATGATTAAAACATCATTCAGGCTCATCGTCCAGCTTAGATCTTAGATCTGAGAACTGGCTGTTATTAAAAGGCATATATGTATTTTGAGCAGGTTTTACCTCAATCTCAAAAATAATTTCTTCAATTCGCGGGTCATTTAACCCAATTCCGGTAACTCCGGAAATTTGCTTTTTCACTGCCATCTCATCTGCCCCAATTTCTCGCATTTTAATCACTTTTCCGATCATCCCGATTACAGCAGCAATTGGGAGCTGTTTTCCGGAAATTTCGAAAATTCGCTCAATAATTTCGTTGATCTGTTCCTCCTGACCTGCAATTAAATTTTTAGGCATATCACTATATTTTTATTAAACATAAGACTGAAGTGGCGCGGAATAATACTATTGACTATTTTCCTATATTTGCGCTCTCAAAATTGACAATACAAAAGTAATGGAAATCTTAATAAGGAATAAAGTAATCGAAGCGATTAAAGCGCTTTATGGACAAGACGTTGACCAAAACCAAGTGCAGGTTCAGACGACACGTAAGGAGTTTACAGGCGATAAAACAGTAGTCGTTTTTCCTTTTCTTAGATTTTCAAAGAAGAGTGCCGAAATTACAGCCGAAGAGATCGGACGCTATCTTGTCGATTCGATTCAGGTAATTTCGGAATATAATATCGTAAAAGGGTTTCTCAATCTGGTAATTGATAACAGTTACTGGATTGATCAGCTCAATCAGGCTGCCGCTTCTGAAAAATACGGGTTCAAAACCAGTGACGAGAAATCGGAAATGGTGATGATTGAGTACTCCTCCCCAAATACCAATAAGCCGCTTCACCTTGGGCACATCCGGAACAACCTTTTAGGTTATTCAATCAGTGAGATCATGAAAGCGAACGGGAATAAAGTGGTGAAAACCAACATTGTGAATGACCGTGGGATTCATATCTGCAAATCGATGCTCGCATGGAAGAAGCTGGGCGACGGTGAAACACCGGAATCTTCCGGGAAGAAGGGTGATCATTTGGTTGGCGAATACTACGTTAGATTTGATCAACTGTATAAAAAAGAGATTGCCGAATTAATCGCTGGAGGATTGAGTGAGGAGGAAGCTAAAGAGAAGGCTCCAATCATCAATGAAGCGCGCGAAATGCTTCGTTCATGGGAAGCGAATGATCCGGAAACACGTGAACTCTGGCAACGGATGAATGGCTGGGTCTATGCCGGATTTGATGAGACTTATAAAACATTAGGTGTTGATTTCGACAAAATATATTACGAATCAGATACTTACACCATTGGTCGCGATGAGGTACTGCGCGGTGTAAAAGAGGGCATCTTTGAACAGATGGACGATACTTCGGTATGGGCCAATCTTGAAAACGATGGTCTTGACCGTAAAATACTACTCCGCTCAGACGGAACCTCGGTCTATATGACACAAGATATCGGTACTGCTAAAATACGCTATTCCGATTTCCCGATCGATCATATGATTTATGTGGTTGGAAATGAACAAAATTACCATTTCCAGGTACTGTCGCTTTTGCTCGATAAATTAGGTTATAAATGGGGAAAAGATCTTTATCATTTTTCGTATGGCATGGTGGAACTTCCACAGGGGAGAATGAAATCACGTGAAGGAACCGTTGTTGACGCAGATGACCTGGTTGCAGGAATGATCGATGTTGCCCGAAAGGTATCTGAAGAGCTTGGGAAATTGGATGGTTATTCCGATGAGGAAAAAGAGCGGATCTACAGGACTGTGGCACTCGGTGCACTAAAATATTTTATCCTGAAAGTCGATCCGAAAAAGACAATGCTCTTTAATCCTGAAGAATCGATTGATTTTAATGGAAATACAGGACCGTTTATTCAATACACCTATGCCCGCATACAGAGTGTTTTACGAAAAGCAGCCGATGCGGGCATTAATATTCCTGATCAAGTCCCTGAAATTAACCTGAATGACAAGGAGAGTGCTCTGGTTAAAGTGCTTAGTTCATTCCCGGAAGTTGTGAAGGAGGCAGGCGAAAATCACAGTCCTGCCCTTGTTGCCAATTTTGTTTACGAGCTTGTGAAGGAGTTTAACCAGTTTTATCACGATATTACCATTATGAACGAACCGGATGAACAGGTGAGAACATTCAGACTTTTACTGGCCAGAACAATCGGACAAACCATTAAAAACGGGTTTTCACTACTTGGAATTGAAGTTCCGGAGAGGATGTAGTCGATTGGAACAAAACAATTGTCATGTTTTTAGAGGTATCAGATGCAAAATATTTGGGAGAGTATAAAATTCAACTGATTTTCAATAATGGAGAATCTAAAATAGTGGATTTATCAGCAGAATTGAATGGTAAAGTACTTGAACCACTAAAAGATAAATCCTTCTTCCAATCATTTGTTATTAAATACAATTGAATTGATTCTGTTTCCCAAATTATCAATATCATATAATAGGGTGTCCCAACCATTGAAACACCCTATTTAAAGTAATGAGAATAATAAGAGGTCACATTTCATTATTCCTTATTCCCATGAAAATTCTTTTTGGATCTTTAAGGAGGCAGTAGATTATGGAAATAAGACATAATTTCGTTCTTTTAACTGAAGTCATTAAAAGCTGAAGAATTACTTTAACTCAGCAAAGAAATCGTTCCCTTTATCATCCACGATAATAAAAGCCGGAAAATTTTCGACATAAATTTCACGTACGGCCTCCATTCCAAGCTCCTCAAAATCGACTACCTTAACCGATTTAATGCTATCCTTTGCAAGTATTGCAGCCGGACCACCAATTGACCCGAGGTAGAAACCGCCATGTTTTTTACAGGCATCGGTCACCTGTTTCGACCGGTTGCCTTTGGCCAGCATGATCATAGAACCGCCAAGCTCCTGGAAAAGATCAACATAGCTATCCATCCGTCCGGCTGTTGTAGGACCGAAACTTCCTGAAGCCATCCCTTTGGGAGTTTTTGCCGGGCCGGCATAATAAACCGGGTGTTTTTTGAAATATTCAGGCATTGGCTTTCCTGCGTCAATCATCTCTTTGATTTGTGCATGAGCAATATCGCGGGCAACAATAAGGGTACCTTTCAGATTTAAGCGTGTTTTAACGGGATATTTTGAAAGTTCTTTGAGTACCTCCTCCATTGGTTGGTCGAGATCGATATCAACTGCAGGTTGCATAAACGGCGCCTCTTTGGGAAGGAACCTGGCAGGATTACGTTCCAGCTCTTCCAGGAAAATCCCATCTTCGGTAATCTTTGCCTTGATATTACGGTCGGCGCTACAACTTACCCCAATTCCAACCGGGCATGAGGCTGCATGACGCGGTAAACGGATTACCCGAACATCGTGAACAAAATATTTTCCTCCAAACTGAGCTCCGATTCCGCTTTCGCGACAAATCTTCGTGATCTTTTCTTCCCATTCCAGATCTCGGAAAGCTTGTCCTCCAATATTTCCCTCGGTAGGCAAATGGTCCAGATATCCGGCAGATGCCTTTTTCACAGTGGCAAGGTTCGCCTCAGCAGAGGTACCACCGATTACAACAGCAAGATGATAAGGCGGGCAGGCAGAAGTCCCCAAATCTTTTATCTTCTCTCTGATGAATTTAGTAAGATTTTCTTCATTTAGTAACGATTTGGTTTGCTGGTAAAGAAAAGTCTTGTTTCCTGAACCACCACCCTTTGTTACAAAAAGGAATTCATAACTGTTTCCCTCAGTTGCATAAATATCGATCTGTGCAGGAAGGTTGGTACCGGTGTTCTTTTCGTCAAACATCGTAAACGGAACAACCTGCGAATAACGGAGATTACGGTTCAGATAAGTTTCGTAAATCCCTTTTGATAATGATTTCGCATCATCACCTCCGGTCCAAACATTTTCTCCCTTTTTTCCCATAACAATCGCAGTACCGGTATCCTGACAGGTTGGCAATTCACCTTCAGCAGAGACCACCTGATTCAACAACATGGTGTAAGCAACAAATATATCGTTGTCGCTCGCTTCTTCATCTTTCAAAATTGTGGCCAGTTTTTCGAGATGCGCCTCCCTTAAATAGAATGAGACATCGGCAAAACCCTCTCTTGCCAGCAACTCCAGCCCTTCGGGCGCCACTTTTAGAATTTTGCGACCGTCAGCTTCAATGGTTGAAACAAAATCCTTAGTTAGTAAACGATACTTTGTAGTGTCTTTCTTGATCGGGAAAGGTTTTTGATAATTAAATTCTGACATGATAAATATATCTATATGAATATTAAAATAATAAGCAATTTTACACAAAGAATTTTCTATCTGTTATGACAAACAAAAATAGCTAAAAAGCTGGAGCCGGCGAAACTAACCCCGCTAATTTAACGGCTTAATAACATTCCATTGAAAAACAAAAGCCGGCAGCCAGGTGCCAATTGCCAGTAGCACTAAATTACAAATTATCCAATTCTTTAGAAATTAACTCCGACAACGGAATCCTATCCTGTTCCGAAAACCTTCCCCCGTCAAAGCTGGCAACGAAGTTTTTATTAATCTGATAAAGTTGACTATTGATCCGATCCATTGGGTAGGTATTCTCCTCATCAAAATCCTCCAGATCAAATTCGGTAAAATTCAACTCACAACACGACAATTCATATTCATCTTCTTCGAGGCTCATGTAAAGCAAAGGCAAACCATGTGTACGGCAAATTACCGGTCGGGATTCATAGATCTTACAACTGTGATCCACCAGAAACCGACAATCCTCATCGTTTGCAGGAATGGGTAAATCTGACAATGTTTCCAAATCCAATTCTGCCTTAATTGCATAAAACTCTATTGGAAATACAGAGATAGCCATGCAGCACAGGTCGCATCCCTTCTTGCAATTTAAATGTTGACTATGCTGTTTTTCAAGCGATTCGCATAAACTATCGATTTCATTTCGTAAGTGATAATAGGGGGTAAAAGAGAGCTTATCCGATTGTTTCATATTCAAAGTATTTCCTGAGCGGCAAAGGTAGACAATTCAGAATGAACATGAGATATCAATTTAAACGTGGCGGGATTTTCTGAAATTGAGATTTTTATAAGAAAATAGTAAAAATTATTGATATAATTGATTTTCAAGAAAAAACAATCGGTATATTTGTAATGACTAACTGAATAATTGTGAAAAACCATGCTGATCATCAGGGTTGAACTAAGTTTAATACTTTTTTTTGGCTTAAGACTAACATCGCTATATTCTCAAACAGTAAGCGATGTAGATGGAAATATTTACAAAACTGTCCAGATTGGTACCCAAACCTGGATGGCTGAAAATCTTAAAACTACTAAATACAGCGATAGTACTGCTATTCCATTGTTGGTGAAGGATGCTGACTGGGCGACTACGAGAACTCCGGCATACGCCTGGTATGAAAATGATGAATCCCGTTATAAAAAAGTTTATGGTGCACTTTATAAAGGTTACACGGTAATTAGTGGTAAACTATGTCCGTCGGGTTGGCATGTCCCCTCTGATTCTGAATGGATTGTTCTGTTTGATTTTCTTGGTGGAAGTGAAGTGGCAGGAGATAAAATGAAAGAAAAAGGGATCTCGCACTGGGCAAATCGACCTAATACAACCAGAGCATCCAATGAAAGTGGTTTTAATGCTCTGCCGGGGGGATCACGCGGCCAATCGTTTGGCGATATCACTTTCAGCTGTTATTTTTGGAGCAGCACCGAAATTAGTTTGGGAAGCAATTGGAGCTATTTACTCGATTTCAGCCAAAAAAATGTTCAGAGGGAAGCCCAAAGCAAATTGGATGGCTTGTCCGTACGATGTGTGAAAGATTAATGGATATCCGAAATCCTTTACTTATAATTCCTTTTTGTCGATTCTTTCCCCTATTATCCTTTCCATTTGTCCCGTTTTTCCTATTTTTGTTCCCTTGTAAAATGAAGCCCCTGAAAAGAGGGTCATTTACAGATAATTTGAATGAAAAAGAACAGATAACAATGGAAATTCCGAGCAAGTACGATCCTTCTATAGTTGAGGACAAATGGTATAAATACTGGATGGAGCAAAACTTTTTTCACTCCGAACCAGATGAACGTGAGCCATATACCATCGTAATTCCCCCTCCGAATGTGACGGGTGTACTCCATATGGGTCATATGTTGAATAACTCCATTCAGGATATTTTGGTACGTCGTGCCCGTATGCAAGGTAAAAATGCCTGCTGGGTACCCGGGACAGATCATGCTTCAATTGCAACTGAAGCCAAGGTTGTTGACAAATTGAGGAAGGAAGGGATTTCAAAAGATAGCCTTACACGTGACGAATTTCTGGCTCATGCCTGGGAATGGACTGCCAAACATGGTGGCATTATTCTTGAACAATTGAAAAAACTGGGGGCTTCGTGCGACTGGGAACGAACCTGCTTTACAATGGACCAGGTCCGGTCTGAATCGGTTATCAAAGTCTTTATCGACCTGTATAACAAAGGGCTGATCTATCGGGGAGTACGCATGGTAAACTGGGATCCTGCCGCCAAAACTGCCCTCTCCGACGAAGAGGTAAACTATAAAGAGGAAAAGTCTAAACTCTATTACGTCCGTTATAAAATAGAGAACACTGAAAACGAATATGTTACAGTTGCTACCACACGACCCGAAACTATTTTGGGTGACACTGCGGTATGTGTAAATCCCAATGATGACCGGTTCCGACATCTTGCAGGAAAGAAGGTTTATGTCCCGCTTGTTAATCGTCTTGTTCCAATTATTCTTGATGAATATGTAGATATTGAATTTGGTACAGGATGTTTGAAAATCACCCCCGCTCACGATATCAATGACTATGAGATCGGATTACGCCACAATCTTGAGGTCATCGATACCTTTAACGATGACGGAACTTTAAGCGAAAAGGCACAGCTCCTTATAGGCGTCGATCGTTTTGAAGCGCGTAAACAAATTATTCCGATGCTTGAAGCAGCCGGAAATCTGGTTAAAATTGAGGACTACAACAATAAGGTAGGTTATTCAGAACGTACTGATGTTCCGATTGAACCCAAGCTCTCGGCACAGTGGTTTCTTAAAATGTCGGACATCACAAAACCAGCTGCATCTGCAGTTGAAGATGATGAAATCAGGTTCTATCCTTCAAAATTCAAAAATCTATACCGTCACTGGATGGAGAACATCAAAGACTGGTGCATTTCGAGACAGCTTTGGTGGGGACATCGCATCCCTGTTTATTATCTGGAAGATGGTTCGTTTGTTGTAGCCGACAGTGAGGAGAATGCAGTTGAACTGGCACGCAAAAAAAGTGGAAATGATCAGCTGACCATCCGTAATCTGCGTCAGGATGAAGATGTACTCGACACCTGGGCCTCTTCATGGCTATGGCCAATTTCAGTCTTTGATGGGATCAATCATCCTGACAACAAAGAGATTAACTACTATTACCCAACAAATGACCTGGTTACAGCTCCCGAAATAATTTTCTTCTGGGTGGCCAGAATGGTAATTGCTGGTTACGAATACCGGGGTACACTGCCGTTTAAAAATGTCTATTTTACCGGAATTGTCCGCGACAAATTGCGACGTAAGATGTCCAAATCGCTCGGAAATTCGCCTGATCCACTTGATCTGATTGCCAAATATGGCGCCGATGGCGTCAGAGTCGGAATGCTGTTTTGCTCTCCTGCCGGAAATGATATTCTTTTCGATGAATCACTTACCGAGCAGGGACGCAATTTCAGTTCAAAGATATGGAACTCATTCCGACTGATTAAAGGGTGGGAAGTTGACGATGCAATACCACAACCTGAACATTCACGACTTGGAATTGAGTGGTTCAAATCAAAATTAAGCGAAGTGATCGTAACGATGGATGATCATTTCGATAAATATCGGCTTAACGATGCCTTAATGACCATTTACAATACGATTCGTGACGAGTTTTCGGGATGGTTACTTGAGATTATTAAACCGGCTTATCAGCAACCTATTGATGCTAAGTCTTTGCGGGAAGTAACCGCACTTTTCGATGAGGTATTGCGACTTCTTCATCCGTTTATGCCTTTTATATCGGAAGAGATCTGGCATTTGCTGGAAGAAAGGAATCAGGGTGATTCCATTATGATCTCTCAGTGGCCAAAACCACTTTCCAATCATAATGAGACATGTGAAAAGTTTGAGTTGATAAAAGAGGCTATTACTGGTCTCCGTGCTATTCGTAAAGAGAAAGAGATTGCCAATAAGGAACAACTCAGATTATTGATTGTCCCAGGGGAAAAAGGGTTTCTACCCGAGTACAATTCCATTATTGTTAAGATGGGTAATCTTTCAGAACTGCGGGTTACTGACCAGGAGGTAGAGGGAGCCATGTCGTTCAGGGTGAATACATCCGCTTTTTATGTTCCGCTTGGTGAACTCGTTAACCTGGAAGATGAGGTTGTAAAAATTGAGGATGAACTCAAATATACAATTGGTTTTCTCGAATCTGTTATGAAAAAAACAGGGAATGAGCGCTTTATGAATAGCGCCCCACTCCAGGTTGTAAATCTGGAACGAAAGAAACAAACCGACGCAGAAGAGAAAATCAAAATGCTTGAGGAGCGCCTTCTCTCCTTCAGATCGTCGATGAATTAATTTGCCAATTCGATAATTGGCAAATTTGCAAATTTCAGATAAAAAAAGACCTTCCTGATGACTGGCATCGGAAGGTCTTTTGTATTTTAAGAATCGGATTATCTCAAAACTTCATTCACTTCGTTGTAAGGGAGGCCAAATGCTTCAGCAACCCCTTTATAAACAACTTTTCCGTTTACAATATTCAATCCTTTTTTCAGTGACTTGTCCTCGGCACACGCTTTCTTCCAACCTTTTGCTGCCAAATCGATAGCGTAAGGTAATGTTGCATTGGTTAATGCAATAGTTGAAGTCCGGGGAACCGCACCAGGCATATTGGCAACGGTGTAATGGATAACATCGTCAATTACATAGGTGGGATGGTCGTGTGTAGTAGGTACAGTTGTTTCGATGCATCCACCCTGGTCAACAGCAACGTCAATCAAAACTGTCCCGGGGTTCATTGTTTTGAGCATATCTTTGGTAATCAAAAATGGAGCTTTTGTTCCGGGAATAAGGACCGCGCCCACAATAACATCACTCACTTTTACCTGTGATCTGACATTGTAATCATTTGACATCATTGTCTTTACATTGGCAGGCATAATATCGTCGAGATATCTCAGGCGACGAAGGGAGATGTCCATAATGGTGACATCTGCACCAAGGCCAGCCGCCATTTTAGCTGCTTCAGTACCTACAATGCCACCACCTAAAATCAATACTTTGGCAGGAAGAACCCCGGGAACACCACCCAATAACATTCCGCGTCCGCCAAATGTCTTCTCAAGGTATTTGGCACCTTCATGAATCGACATCCTTCCGGCTACTTCTGACATGGGGATCAGTAAGGGTAGTGAGCGATCCTCCAGTTCAACTGTCTCGTACGCCAGACACACTGCCTTACGCCGAATCATGGCATTGGTAAGGGGTTCAGACGAGGCAAAGTGAAAATAAGTATAAACCAACTGACCTTCCCTTATCATACTATATTCTGATTCGATGGGTTCCTTCACCTTCATAATCATATCAGCAATAGCATAAACCTCTCCGATTGTGGGGAGAATCTCCGCCCCTGCAGTCACATATTCACCATCTGCAAAACCACTTCCATTACCGGCTGTAGCCTGAACGTAAACTTCATTACCCCGTTTTACTAATTCAGCAGCTCCCGCAGGAGTCAATGCTACCCGATTCTCATTATTTTTAATCTCTTTTGGTACACCTATAATCATAACTGAAATTTTTTATTGCTCCAAAAGTAGCTATAATTTACCATTAAATAAATGACTAAAGTCCAAATATTCAACCACTTTTAGCATATTATCCAAATGAAACCAAACGATGGATATTTGGTTATATTTTTGTTTTTTCAATATCAAATCATTAAAAAAAGAAAGCAAAAGCAATAAAAAAGTGATTTATTATAATTGTATCTTTGCCTCCTGTCAAAAAAGAATTAACAGAATGCCAAAAATTTCTAACAGGGGTGAATTTTTACCCGAATCAGCAATCCGCAAATTAGTCCCTTATTCCGAAAAAGCTAAAGCATTGGGAAGAAAGGTTTATCACTTAAATATTGGTCAGCCGGACATCAAAACTCCACCTCATGCCATTGAAAGAATCAGAAATTTTGATTTTGAACTGATCCCTTATGGTCACTCTTCCGGCAACGATTCGTACCGTAAAAAGTTAGCTCAATATTACAGGGACCGAAATCTGGAGGTCAATCCTGAAGAGATTCTGATTACTACCGGTGGTTCTGAAGCAATTTCATTTGCCTTTATGGTCTGTTTTAATCCTGGAGATGAGCTGATTATTCCTGAACCATTCTATGCCAATTATCTCTCATTTGCAATCGCAACTGATGTTGTGATCCGTCCGATCACTTCGTGCATCGAAAACGGTTTTAAACTTCCCCCAATCGAAGAATTTGAAGCGCTCATCAACCCAAAAACCAAGGGGATATTCATTTGCAATCCAAATAATCCGACCGGATATGTCTATACAAATGAGGAGCTTGAGAAACTAAGGGATCTGATCATCAAATACGATCTTTACCTTATCTCTGACGAAGTTTACAGCGAATTTGTGTACGATGGCAAAACCCATCATTCAGTGCTTGAGCTAGAAGGGATTAGCGAAAATGTCATCATGATTGATTCGGTATCAAAACGATTCAGCGCCTGCGGGATCAGGATTGGTTCGTTGGTTTCAAAAAATAAAATCATTATCAAATCGATTCTCAAACTCGCAATGGCCCGCTTATGTCCTCCTATGCTGGGTCAGGTGGTCGCAGAATCAGCGGTTGATTCACCCCCTGAATATATGGAGGCAGTTTATAATGAATATCTAAACCGACGAGATTATTTCATCAACGCATTAAATGATATTCCGGGTGTTTACTCTCCTATGCCCATGGGTGCTTTTTATTCCATCGTCAGGTTACCAATCGACGACAGTGATAAATTCTGCCAGTGGATGCTCGAAGAGTTTGAATATGAGAATGAGACTGTAATGATGGCTCCTGCTTCGGGATTTTACTCGACCAAAGGCGTCGGTAAAAACGAAGTAAGGGTTGCCTATGTACTCAATATCGATGATTTGAAACGTGCAGTTCAATGTCTGAAGGTAGCGCTGACCGTTTATCCCGGAAAAACTATTTAATTAGGCTTTTAGACTGTTAGGCTTTTAGGCCAGGATTCTCATAAGATGACAGATATATTTGGAAAACTAAAAAATGAAGAACTTTAATTTTCAACAGATTAAAAGCTCTGAACACCCGGGTTTTTCAGAATTCTGGACCATTTATTCGGAAAGCTTTCCTTTTAATGAACGAAGGGATTTTAACCAACAGGTTGCAGTTTTAAAGAAGTCCGATTATCAGCTTGATTTATATTTTCTTGAAAACCAATTTTCAGGATTTATAAGCTACTGGAAATCAGATAAATTTATTTTTATTGAGCATCTTGCCATATCTCCCGGTTTTCGCAGCAAAGGGTTGGGAAGCGCCCTTCTGAAACCTTTTATTGAAAGTCAGTCGGTTCCTGTCCTGCTTGAGATCGAACCACCGATTAACGAGATAACAAACAGGAGGCTCAGATTCTATGAGTCGTTGGGATTTGTACCAAACTTACACCTCCATTTTCAACCTTCCTATCATCCCGGAGAACATCCCCTAAAACTGGATATTTTAAGTTATCCCCGGGAAATCAGCAAGGAGTGTTATGATCAGTTTTCGCATTTCCAAAAGTACACGGTAATGGATTGAATTCCGACCTATTTTAGGATTACCAGATTGTCACATTACCAGATTGTCACATTTATTCCACTTCCCCGTATAAATCGAAATCATCCGAACCGGTTATTTTAACCTGATAAAAATTACCGATACTTAACTTTTGATCGGCAGAAATCAAAACTTCACCATCAACTTCGGGGGAGTCAAATTCTGTTCGTCCGATGAAATATTCCCCTTCGAGACGGTCGATCACAACTTTGAGTGTTTGTCCGATTTTAGCAGCACCAATCTCAGCGGCAATCTCCTGCTGAATAGCCATCAGTTCATCGGCTCTGGCCTGCTTGACCTCAGCCGGCACATCGTCTTCATACAATTGACCAGCAATTGTACCCTCTTCGTGTGAATAGGTAAAAACACCCAGACGCTCAAATCGCATCTCCCGTACGAATTCCTTCAGTTCCTCAAAATCGGCTTCTGTTTCACCCGGATGGCCCACCAACATGGTTGTTCGCAAATGAATACCAGGCACTTCATCCCTAAATCGTTTAATCAGTTTTATTGTCCCCTCTTTGGTGATATTCCGGCGCATCAGTGTAAGCATATTATCGCTGCAGTGTTGGAGCGCAATATCAAGGTAGCTGGCCACATTTTGTTTTTGGTGCATCACCGGCAGAATATCATATTGAAAATTTACCGGATAGGCATAGTGAAGTTTAATCCACTCAATCCCATCGATAACAGATAACTCCTCAATCAGCTGGGCCAGTCTAGGTTCTTTGTAAAGATCGAGACCATAATCCGAGAGATCCTGGGCTATGATCAGCAACTCCTTCACCCCTTTGGCTGCCAGGCCTCTGGCTTCAGAGACAAGGTTGTCTATTGATACAGATTTATGTTTACCTGTCATCTTAGGGATTGCACAATAGGAGCAAGTTCTGTTACACCCTTCGGAGATCTTCAGATAGGCGTAATGAGATGGTGTGGTGAGATAACGCTGCCGCGAAAGGGACATTTTATAGTCGGCATTGAGATCCTCCACCATTTTTTTGATTTGAAATTTACCATAGATTCCGTCCACTTCAGGAATTTCAGCTTTTAAATCATCCTTATACCTTTCTGATAAACAGCCAAATACATATATCTTATCAATCAGTCCACTTTTTTTGGCTTCTGCGTATTCAAGAATGGTATTCACCGACTCTTCTTTGGCATCCCCGATAAATCCACAGGTATTGATCGCTACAATACGAGCTTTTGAATCATCTGAGTTGTGTGATACGGTATAACCATTAGCAGCCATCTGGGCTAAAAATAGCTCTGAATCGACGAGATTTTTTGAACATCCCAGAGAAATTACATTGATCTTCTTCTTCATATACTACTCAATAATAAACCATTCCATAAAAAAAAAGGATGCACCATGGCATCCTGACATTATGCAAGTTGCGTAAATTTTCAATTAAACAACGAATCGACAAATTCGCTGCGGTGAAAGATCTGCAGATCTTCAATACCTTCACCAACTCCGATATATTTGACAGGAATTTTAAACTGATCGGAAATTCCAATCACCACTCCCCCTTTTGCCGTTCCGTCGAGTTTGGTCAATGCCATAGCAGTCACCTCTGTAGCGAGCGTAAATTGCTTTGCCTGCTCGAATGCATTCTGGCCTGTTGATCCGTCAAGAA
Organism: Prolixibacteraceae bacterium; assembly: GCA_963677935.2. GTDB lineage: Bacteria > Bacteroidota > Bacteroidia > Bacteroidales > Prolixibacteraceae > JAAFHB01. The sequence continues at coordinate 1,399,297 of CAXXEH010000003.1, forward strand.
CCAATAAAACTTCATCTGGCGCCGATGGATAAACCTTTTGCATCACCTTCTTGATTTTGGAAAGCTCGTTCATCAGGTTGATTTTATTATGCAAACGACCGGCAGTGTCAATGATGACTACGTCGGCGCCCATCGATTTAGCAGACTGCAACGTATCAAAAGCGACAGAGGCAGGATCTGATCCCATACTTTGACGAACCAAAGGAACCCCTACCCGATCGGCCCAAATTTGGAGTTGTTCGATTGCGGCAGCTCTGAAGGTATCCGCTGCACCCAAAACAACCTTTTTTCCGGCCCCTTTAAATTGGTGAGCCAGTTTCCCGATTGTTGTTGTTTTGCCAACACCATTTACCCCCACAACCATAATTACATAGGGTTGTCCTGTTTTTGGCAGGTCAAAATCGGAGACATCTGTTGAATTGTTCTCCTCAAGTAACGCAGCAATTTCTTCCTTTAATATGCGGTTCAATTCCGATGTCCCCATGTATTTATCGGAAGCAACCCGCTTCTCAATCCGTTCGATAATCTTCAGTGTTGTTTTCACACCCACATCAGAGGAGATAAGGATCTCCTCAAGATTATCAAGAACTTCGTCATCAACCGTGGTCTTCCCAATAATTGCCCTCGAGAGTTTTTTAAATACACCCTCCTTCGTTTTTTCAAGACCTTTGTCAAGGCTCTCTTTTTTGGATTTGGTAAAACTGAAAATTCCCATAATTGGATGAATTAGGCCGAAGCAAATTATTCGATTTCGGCGACTTATGATTACAATCGTTGACAATAAAAAAAGAGCTTCCATCCATAACGACGAAAGCTCTTCTTCTACATAGGCTGTAGATTATTTACTTTTAAAATAATCAGTTACTGCTTCGTTAGGAATAATTTCCTCTACGAACTTGTAAGCTCCGGTTTTTTCAGATTTAACCATTCTGATAACTTTTGAATAGGTTTTACCGGCCCCTTTCTGAAGTGATGCAACTACTTTCTTTACTGCCATAACTCAAATTATTTAATTTCCCGGTGAACGGTAATACGTTTAAGAATTGGATTGAATTTTTTCAGTTCCAGGCGTTCCGGTGTATTCTTCCGGTTCTTTTTGGTCACATAGCGGGAAGTTCCGGGTTGCCCGCTAGCCTTGTGTTCTGTACACTCCAAAATGACCTGTACTCTGTTACCCTTTTTTGCCATTGCTCAGTAACTTATAAATTGTTTTCTAAATAACCTTTGGCTTTAGCTGTTTTCAAGGTAGCTGCCAAACCGTTTTTATTAATTGTTCTCAACCCTGCGGCTGTAACATTCAGTTTTATCCATCGATCCTCTTCGGGAAGATAAAACCGTTTGGTGAAAATATTCACCATAAATTTCCTATTGGTTCTCCGTTTTGAGTGAGAGACATTGCTCCCAAACATCACCTTCTTACCTGTTATTTGACAAACTCTCGACATTTTGAGTATTTTTTAACTTTCTTCCTACAATTTTCAAACAGTGTGCAAAGTAAAACCTTTTTGTTTAAATAATCAAACACTTGACCTCTTTTTTATGCTTAGTTTCGCCATTTGTTGATAAAATATCAATATAAACAGTTAATCAGACAGATAGACTTTTTTTAATCGTTTAAAAGTACGAAAAACCAGGTTTTGACCGAAATAATTCAAAGATATTATTTCCACTTCCAAAAGTTTTGTCTCATTTTATCCACAGATTCAATGCTTATACTAATTTTGATAACGAATTAAACGAATAATTTTGAAAGATCAAATATCCAAATATTACCCAACCTTCTGGCAGGCGGTCAATTTGATTGTGATTTATATTTTCATTCAGACAGCTGTCGATTTTCCCCTGGCCATTTACGATTATAATCATGGAACAGACTGGTTATACCAACCCTGGATAAAGGTCCCGGTTTTCCTGGGCTCCACACTGTTTATCCTCTATCTTGGCTACTTCTTTTCGGGATTATCATTCAATGAGGTGTTTTCTTTTAAAAGATTTAGTTGGCTGATCGTCCCATCAATGATCATCACCTTTGCGGGATTGCAATATTTCCTGAACGAGATAAATATCCATTTTGAAAAAATACTTCCTCCACCCGGTTGGTTTATGGAGCTGTTCGCCCGACTATTCGATTCCGATCTTGGGGTATGGGGCGGAATTCTCCGCATTGTGATCATCGCCCCGATCGTCGAAGAGTTAATATTCCGAGGAATTATCATGTCAGGTTTTTCACGAATTTACCATCCGGTTTTTGCCATCTTCTTTTCTGCGTTACTGTTTGCCTTGTTTCACCTTAATCCCTGGCAATTTGCATCAGCCTTTGCCCTTGGACTCATTCTTGGGTGGATAAGGATACAAACAGGATCTCTCCTTGCCTGCATTTTCGGTCATGCAATTCATAACGGACTCGTCTTTCTTTCCGTTTACTTTTTCAAAGATTTAAACGGACTGTCGATTATGCAGCCTGGTCTCTTAAAAAACTACGGAATTCACTTTCTTCTTTTGGCAATTGGGTTAACATCGGTTTGGTTCTTCAACCAAAATAGGGTGAAGAACTGAATTTAAGTTACTTTACAAGTATCATTATTAACGACTCTTTATCTTTAATAAACAGTCGGTTACTTGACATCGCAGGATAAGAATAAGTTGGGGTTTCAGCTACTTTCTGATAGGCAACTTCATTATAAGCTTTATCATCAGGGTTGAAAACCACAAGGTTGGAGTTTTGAGGCAAAGCGATGAGCAAAGAGCCAACATCAACAATTGTCCCGAAATCGTTGTGCAATTTAGTATCGATCCAGGCCGTCTGACCAGTTGAGGCGTTTATGCAAAAAAGTTTACGCCCATCAGAAAGTCCATAAAGAAATCCATTTTTTAAAACCGGAGTATTCCATTTCGTCCCAACTTCACCATTTTTCCAAATCTCCTGTATTACGAATTGATTCCCCTTTTTCTGTATTTTAATCGCTTTTGTCCCCTGACCCTGTCCTGTAATAATTACGGTTTGTCCATCGATTACTGGGCTGACTGCATTGTAATACCGATTCTCGGTTGGCGCAGCAATTTGCCACAGCAGTTTCCCATCTTCAGGATCAATTCCCACGAGATTCTTTGCTGTCAGACCGACTATTTGTTTTTTTCCCTTTATGGTCATCAGGGAAAATGAGGAGTAAGAAGGAGCGTCACCGGGATATCCCCATTTTTTCCGACCGGTTTTCAGATCAAAAGCGATGATCTCACCCTTCTCTTTGCCACCCATGTGCACAAAACACATCCCATGATAGATTAAAGGTGATAATCCGGTGAAAAATGGCGGTAAATCTTTGACAAAATCTTCATTGCTCCAGACTAAATTTCCTTTTACCGCATCCAGGCAGGTAAGAACTCCGCCCACACCCAGTGTGACAATCTTCCCGTCGCCTATCGCAGGAGTGCCGCGAGGACCGGGATGCTGAGAACTTGAAGGTCCCGCAATTGCCTGAGCAGCATATTTGTATTGCCAAAATTCATCTCCCGTGGCTGCATCAAAGCACTTGATAACCTCATTATCATCTACCCGAGTGAATGTATATACATTTCCCCCGGACAAAACAGGAGAAGCGTCTCCTAATCCAACCTTAACTGTCCATTGCCGTGTCAACTCGGCAGGCCAGGTTTTTGGAACATCAAAACCGATAACTCTCCCATCGCGATTGGTTCCACGCCATTGCGACCATTCCTGGGACAATACAGTTTTAGTCATGATCAGCACCAATATTACTGTCATGGCGAATAACAATCGATTAGTGTTTTTCATCTTGATTATTTTTTGTTAGAAAGACTATTTATCAATAGCCTAAATATACAAAAAATAATGATAAAAATTGCAATTTTTTACACTTTCTTCTTTCCCATTACCAAAGCGATCACAACTCCCACAATTGTCACCAGAACGGTGTAGGTTAGCACATCAACCAACAGCGCAGTAATGTTATTAAATAAATTGGTCATCGAGTAACTACTAAGATCAAAAGAAGCAGCCATTAGCAGGCCAAGGATTGCTGCAACCTTTGCGCCATCTTTGATGCCCTGGGTGTTTGACCAGCTAAATACCAATGATATCAGTAATCCTAAGGTAAGATTGGATAAAATCATAGCCCACCAGGTCATCTCTCCCATCGGCTTCGCTGCACATTGATTGAGGTTAACACTCATGTAACCACTTAACAGCACTCCATAAACCAACCATCCGAGCAGGAAGAAGGTCAATCCGCCTGCTAATCCACCCAATAAAATTTTGTTTGTCTTCATGATGCAAAATTTATTTCTTCCTACTCATTTGGCTTTTCGGTATCGCCCCGTTTTTTGTATGGTTGCTGGACTCCATATATTGCGATGAAGATATGCCACTCTATTTTGTCGAGTCATAGGTATCCAATGCTAACAGAAGAGTACTAGCAACCCCTTTTAATCCGCAAACCGATAATGTAATAAGGATCGTATCGCGGATCTCCTCCCGCGTTGCTCCAAGCTTTTTTGCCATAGGAACATGATATCCGATCGCGGTAGAATCTCCCATTGAGGCCTTGATACCAATGTAAATCAGCTGTTTTGTTTTGGAATCCAATCCATTGGTATTTTTTAATGCTTCTATCAATCCGTCAAATGCTTTGGCAACTTCCGGCGCCTCTTTCTGAAAAACGTCAAGTGGGTTCATACGAATAATTAAATTTTAAAATACTGATGTTTACAAATTTTTCTTTGCGATTTTTCTCTTTTGCAGATTCCCGTTTACCCTGAAAGTCACGATTCGGGTGATCAGTTCCAGAGGAAGGGGCTGGTGAAGCGGAAACTGAACCGATCCTTTTGCCCATTTGTAACCTGACAACTCGTTCTTAAATGCCTCTATTCCTGAGGCCAATGGATAAAATCCAATGTGATTTTTATAACCTGCAAAGTAGAGGAGAATACCATTTAGTTTATAAGCAGGCATCCGGTAACTGAGCACCTCTTTGGCCTGAGGTGCAGCCTTCTTTATTGTTGCACGAAGTTGCTCCAGCATCACCTGCGTCTCTTGCGGAAATGCAGCGATATACGTATCAATCTCATTGGTCCCGAATTTAGTCATTGGTTCCGAAATTAAATATAGCACCCTCCTGAAGTACAAATTTATATAAAAGAAAAAGGATTCCAACCTTATGTTGAAATCCTTTTTCTTAAAACAGTTGGGAGCCTTAAAACTCGATATCGTAAAGACCTTCGGAATCGATCTCAAACTGTTTTACGCCAATGTCGGTCATGGGGTGTTTAATCAGCTGGTGAAGCAACTCAGGGCCTATAGTTGCCGAATGTGCCCCGGCCATACTAACCCGGTATATCTGGTCGACCGTTTTAAAACTGGCGGCTAACACTTTACCTTTCAGATTATACTCTAAAATGTTTTTTACAATATCGCCAACCACTTCAATTCCATGTGAGGAGATATTATCAAGACGGCTCACATACGGAGCTACAAAGTCAGCTCCTGCCTTCATCGCCACCAATGCCTGCTGCTGGGTAAAAATTGCCGTTGCAGTCACATTGATACCGGCATCCTTGAGTATGCGCATGGCCCTGTACCCGTTCTCGGTAACCGGTATCTTGGCATAAAAGTTATCCCCAAAATCAAAATAACTCCGGTATTTTTTTGCTTCACGCACCATGTCGTCCGATTCAGGTGAAATCATCTGAACATGCACCATTCCGGAGCCAACCAACTCCTGTATCCCTTCGATCGCAACCGAAAGTTTGTATCCTGCATTATTTAAAATAGTTGGATTTGTTGTTACCCCTTCCAAAGGGAAAAACACATACAGCTTTCTGAGTTCGTCCAGATCGGCTGTGTCTGCCATGTAAATCATAAAGATAAATATTTTGGGCAAAATTAGGTAAACTTCTTAAAGTTATGATCAATTAAACATTACTATTTTGTAACTTCTTTGATTCGATCATCATTAATCGTAATCTGCCCACTCTTAACAATAGATCTTTCTAAAACAAGGTCGTTTTTTTGTATTCCGAATAGGAGGAAAATCTCTTATCTAATTCTTTCTCCTCCAGAGATCTCCAAAACAGGATGTTCACGATAAACATGAGCGCGAGTAATGATGAAAAAACAGCCCCGAAAATAATTGGAAACCCAATTAACCACAAAATAAATCCCAAATACATCGGATGCCTGAACCAGGAATAGATCCCTCTGGTTATCAAATCCCCTTCATAACTCTCTAATGTTTTAATGGTGAATAAGGCGATTAAAAACACTACAATTCCTGAGCTGCTTATGACGATTCCCAAAAGCCTTACAAATAGACCCGGGTGAATTTTACAGATATCAAGCGTACAGAGGGTGAACCATGACATCCATAATAAAAGCATATTTATAAATACAATCACAAAGGTTAATTTATCAGGTTTCAATATCTTCTTATGTTTTAAAATTTCATAGATCGACCTGACAATATGTGTAATTGTGCATACGATGACTAATGCAAAAAACATTTTATTATCCATACTGCTCCCATTTTTTTAGATGCGAAAACTACTTAGCCTTGACCTTTGTAAATGGAATTAACATGGGCACTTCGGATTGATATTTGATGTACTTCTCTCCGAATTCCAGAATAAGCTTTTTCTCCTCGAGCCTGGTTCCTATGTAAATATAAACGGTCAGTACCAAATTTACCACGATATCCGATAGCTTATGTGTCTGACACCACAGATAAATAATTAATGTAAAATACATGGGATGCCTGATTATCCCTAACAATCCCTTTCGCTTAATTTCGGTTGAGGGGTTTGATTTTTTGACATTTGCTAAATTCAAAATTTGGCGAAATCCAAAAAATGATAAGGAATCATAGTTAAGGAAAAAGGCCCAAAAGAACATCAATAATGATCCATAGATAAGTACAACCCTTATTATCTCCAGCGTAGGTCCATAAACAACAATGATGTTACTATCCAACTGCACTGTATAGTTGATTAAAGGGATGAGTAAGAACAATGAGATCAAAACATAAAACAACCTGTAAAAGGCATAATATTTCTTTAATAACCTGCTTAAAAGATTGGTGAATCCTGTACTTATGAGGTAACTATGAAGGGCGCAATAGGCTGCCCACAATAATGCAATCAATAAATATTTCACTTTAAAATCCTCCTCTTTGTTTTGTATCCTAAGTTTTACAAATGCAATGACTTATTTTATAAATACAACCCTCTGTTTTATAATCGGGGTGACCTACTTTATAAACTGAGTCCTCTGTTTCACAATCCGTTGGACCTATTTTATAAACCGAGTCCTCTGTTTCATAATCCGGGTGACTTACTTTATAAACCGAGGCCCTTGTTTCATAATCCGAGGGACCTACTTTATAAACTGAGTCCTCTGTTTCATAATCTGACGTCGTTCAATTGCCAATTGACCTACGTCCTGGCTTTTGAAAATAACAGGCCGGAGACTTGTTTGTATTGCGGGCTTGTGGCGCCGAAGACCGATTTAATATAGGCTTTTGTGCTCATGGCGGTATCGACCAGGCCTGTGACTTCGTTGTAAAGAATATTGTTACGCGATAATCGGGCATTGTTTAACGGCGTATTTGCATTGAGGACTGCAGAATTTTTTGTTCTAAGGTCATTCAACAGCGCTGTGAGTGAGGCCGTTTTCAACTCCTCTTCGTTTGGGTTATAAAAGGGGAGGCTCAATAAAAGTTTGATCAATTTATCTAAACTCTCCAGCCGGCTGTTGAAACTCATTTGGGAGGAGGAGTTCTCTTTGACTTCGACACCCTGTGCTTTGAGTGCAATTTTTTCCGCTTCAGTTTTCTTAGGTGTTGCACGTCTCCCCTGGATTTTACGGATTAGGGTCAATGCATTATCGATCACCGGGGCGGGGGCATCGGTTGCTTTGAGGGCATTCAGGATGCGGGTCGCCAGCTTACTGAGCGGATCGAAGACCAATTCACGCGATGCAATTGCGTTACTGTAAGCAGGCAGGAAGTCATTCACCGCATCGATCGCCTTTCGGGCTAAAAAAGAGGTCGTTTGCAATGATTCAGTTTTCAGGGAGGTTTTGGTTGGATTATAATCGGGTCCATAACCCAGGATTTTTGAGATTAACTCATCAAAGTTGGCCACATTCTTAACATGGCCTGTTTCCGAAGTTGTTGCCATAATCATTAATTTTAAATGTTTAATTAATTGTTTTGATAACTCTATTACACAAAAAATCAATTTATTAGATATACGCAAATTAATGATGGATAGTTGCTCTTTTGCTATTTTATTTCAAATAAAATGAGATACTGTCATGGCGTTCATAAAAATGTGGACAAGAATACAAATCAGAATGCCATTTGTATAATAAAGGCGTACAAATGACAACAAAAATCCCATTGCTAATTGGGGAAAAATCAACACTGGAATAATACAATATTGATAGGCTTCCACAAATTGATAATTACCAATATGGAGCAATCCAAATGACAAAGAAGAAAAATAGACCAGAACTCCCAAATGCTTATTCCAAAACCGATGGATTAATATTTTGAAATGAACTGCTATAAAGTAGAAAATAAAAAATAACGGTACCAGAGAAATCATTGCTGGCAAAAACGAAGCTAATTTATGGATGATCAAGGTGATTAATAGCGAAAATGAAATTGCAAAATAGGCAGGGTTAAATACAAGAGATAGTCTGAAAATAATTTCTTCAGCGATTGGCACCAATATTGCAACTAACATAAATAATCGCCAATGATGATCTTTAAGCGTCTCAAAAAAGGTTGTTACCTCATTTATGGGGACCGTAAAAAAAAGTTTGGAAATAAGGGTTTTAATGACGTTGGCTAAAATTATCACTAAAAGTAAAACCAAATATACCCTAATGCTAGTGGTGAGCATATTTGTCTTTACCCGATTTAATGGATTAAAGTTTGGGTGGTGCAAAAAATGTAGGAATTCGGATAATTTAAACATTTAAGGAATTTTTATCATGCAGATTTTCCCTCAAAATTATAAAAAGGATAGTCGATCTTTAAACTAACAACACATTAAAAACAAAAATAACATTGCGACCCCACTAAATCTTAAAAAACACAACTTCGGCCTTATGGAAATTAACAGCAGCCACGGCTTTGGTGTAACCACACGTGTATGTTTCGGATATTTGAAGAGGGTGTCTAAAAAGCCGGAATAATCCGCTTACTATCTCTGTGTTCCTCTGCGCCTGCTCTGTGTGCCTCTGTGATACAATTAGTTACACAGAGAACCACGGAGTTTTCACAGAGGGCCACAGAGTTTCTGGACAGCCTCTTGCTAGTTGAGCTGGCAGGTTTATACTCCATCAGTTGAGATTAAATGAGATCAAGAATTGAGTTTAAAAACTCGGTACTCTCTTCGTGCAGGGTTTTCATCTCCTCCAGGATTTCCTGAGGCTGACCTAAGGCAGTCTATTCTTTTAATTTCATAAGTGTGAAACTAAAATAAGTGGCAAATTGATAAAAAAATGGAGTAAGACACAATAAATGAAGCCATATTTAATTGTAACCCTAACATATCCAAATAATAATCCCATTATAATCTGGTTTGAGACAATAAGTGGAAACAAAAAAAAGTGAACTAATTTTAAGTTTTCAAAATTGGCAAGGTGTATCATTCCAAAACTTAAAGCTAATCCATAATAAAGGTATGGGAAATAGTTCCTCCATATTAATTCTAATTTAGAATAAAAGGCATCATTAATCAATTTAAATGTGGGGATTAGCGCAATTATTACTGAAAGACTTATTAAGAAAATTAAATTAATTGCATGATAAAAGATCATAAAATGAAAAGCTGCAAATGATAAAAAAATATTTTGTTTAGTGAATCTCAAAGGAAGCCTGAATATTATTTCCTCGTAAATCGGAACAAAAACAATTAACTTAAATGACAACGGAATTTCAGAAAGTTTTAAGCCATGTTCAGGTATTAAATTAATAATCTTTAAAATTGGCAAGAATAAAAGAGACGTTAAGACAACCAGTCCGAAATAAAGTAAAATTATCCTAATAATGAACCAAATAGATTCGCCAATATTTAATGATACTGGAAGATCACCCAGTTTGGGATTTAAGATAAAGGAAGAAAAATTACTCTGCATTTTGTCTAAGGTGATAAAGACGAAATTATTCTCCGAAAGAATTAACAGAGAGGTTGTCATAAAATTATGACAACCTCACGATTTTGTTTATAATACTATCCTTACTATTCCGCATGCAATAAGCCATTTGCGTAATACATCCCCTACCCATAGTCCCGATTCATAAGAATATTGACTACCACCATTCACTTCTTTGAGCGAATTTTCATCTAAAGAAATCATTTTTGAATTTTTCATCACTATTATGTTTAATATTTATCTAAAAATCCCGTCATATAGTCCATGCCAATAATCAATAACATCAGCAATATATCCACCAACTGCTTTTCCAATCTCATAAGCTCCTCCGCCTTGAACTTGGATTGCTTCCTCCTTAGACAACTCTATTAAGTTTTTCATAATTAATGTTTTAAAGTTTGTGTTCTTTATAACCATCAACTACACCAGCAACAAATTCCATTGCTGTCACTTGTATCCACAAGGCTGGCCCAACTTGAAAAAACATATTTAATGGCATTCCTCCCTCCACCTCCCTTAATTCCTTCTCATTTAACTCTTTCATAGCATCAAAAAATTAAATTTTCTAAAGAAAAATCCCTGCATTCTTTAGCGTGCTGCAGGTCTTAGCGCGTGTAACGTTACGTTATCAAAGTAACGGTTGTACACTCTCAAAAAAAAGCAGCGAAGGGATTATTTGAACTCCCCCGATAATTTCTTTGGCGCCCTGTTCGGAGATGATTTTAAGGGAATAGCTCAAAAGGAGCTCTGTATTATTTTCATAATAGTAGGTCTTTCTTGAACGGCTGTAAAGTATCGGAATCCCCATTTCCTGAAGTTCTTCAATATACCTGTGAAAATGGCTTTCACTGATTCCAAGCTCATCAGCAAACTCTTTTGGTGAACCGGTATTGGCAGATTTGATCATACGATTGATCTTCTGAACCCTCTGTAATTGATAAATCATCTTCATTTTTCAATACTATTTAAGTTGGCAATTTTAAGTTGGTAATTAAATCTTCAGCTCTAAAGTTGACAAATTGGGGAAGCTGTTTTTGCCACATCTGATAATACTTTCCTTTAGCTTCCCAAAGCTGCAGGTGGCGTCCCTCCTCAATTAGCTTTCCATTTTCGAGTACCGCGATCTTATCTGCATTTACAACCGTGCTGAGCCTGTGAGCAATAATAATAATGGTCTTCCCTTCCATCTTTAACCGATTAATGGTTTCCAATACAAAATACTCAGATTCTGAATCGAGCGAAGAGGTAGCCTCATCAAATACAAGCACCTGAGGATTGCGGTAGAGTGCCCTCGCGATGGCTATTCGTTGCTTTTGTCCACCAGAAAGGGTCGCACCGTTCTCTCCAATCCAGGTGTTGAGTCCACCAGGCAATTTTTCAATAAAAGTGAGCATCCCTAGCGATTTACATATTTCAATGAGCCGTTCGATATCCGGGTGATATTCGCCTACAGCAATATTCTCAACAATATTTCCTGAAAACAGGTCGAGTTTCTGAGGAACCACACCCACAATATTTCGAAGGCTACCTGAGGTGATGTGGCTAATGTTAAACCCTCCGATTGAGATCGCACCTTCATTCAGAGGATAGAGTTTCTGCATCAAAGCGACAAGGGTAGTTTTACCCGATCCGCTTTCACCAATCACCGCAGTAATCTCCCCTTTTGGTATCGTAAAACTAAAGTTATTGAAAACATCAATCCTTGTTCCATAACTGAAACAAATATTACTGAATTTAATCTCTCCTGCTCTTTCTGGAAGTATATCCATTTTATTCTCCTCCTCTTCACGTTCAAGATCCATGATCTCGAAAAGACGGTCAGCTGCAATCAATGCATTTTGAATCGGTTTATTCATCCCGATCAGACTGGCTGCAGGGGCCATAAAGTAGCCAAGGATGGCATAGAACGAAAGGAGTTCACCTGGTGTTATCTTATTGTCAACTACAAAGTAACAGCCTATCCAAAGTAAAATAATGGTATAAATACGACTCAGAAATTCGGTGCCAGTTCCTGAGAAAATGGCGTTAAGACCTGATTTATATACGGTACGAAGCATTTCGACGAACCGCAATTCGGTTTTCATATTTGCATGTAACTCAAGTCCAAATTCTTTAATAGTCCTTACCGAATTGAGCGATTCCACGAGTTGGGCTTCCAATTCAGCACCTTTTTCCATTAGTTTACGCTCCCGTTTACGATTTAACCGATTAGTAATAAAGTAAATAATTACATAAAATGGAACGACTGTCAAAATTACCAACGCCAACTTCCAGCTGTATAAAAACATCAGTGCGAATGAAAAGAAAACAATAAAAACATTCACAAGCAGGGCTATCGCAGTATCGTTGATGAATGCCCTGATCTTAACTGCGTCATTAATCCGTGAGATAATTTCGCCGACACGCATGGTATCAAAAAAACGTTGTGGCAACGTTAGCAAATGTTTGTAATATCCAAGAATCAGACGCAAATCGATCTGCTGACCGGTTTTCAGGATAAATATCGTCTTTGTTGTACCAATCAGAAGTTGCACCAGCAAAATGAACACCATTCCAACACTCAGCAGGTTAAGGAGATTTAGATTACGATCAATCAACACATAATCGGTTATTTTCTGGAGGTAAATGGAGGTTGAAAGACCTAAAATGGTATAGAGAACAGCCCCGAAAAGTGCCTGGATCAAAATGCTTCGATGTGGTCTTAACAAAAAAAGGAATCGCTGAATATTTGATATTTTTTCATTGCCGGGTACAAAATCGGCGCCAGGGGCCATTAATATCAAAACACCGGTCCACATCTGAGCAAATATATCCATTGTGACCTTGTGAACAAGCCCGTCACCCGGATCCATATATTCTGCTGTGCCATCTTTTATACGGTAAAGAACCACATAATGTTGTAAAACTTTATTGACAATAACGTGGGCGATGGCGGGAACCGGAACATCTGGTAAAGCCTCCACACTGCCTTTAACTCCTTTGGCTGAAAATCCCATCTTCTCTGCTGCCTTTACCAATCCCCAGGCATTTGTTCCCTTCTGATCGGTTCCGGCAATCTGTCTGATCCTTGAAACAGGTATGATCAGTTTGTAATGTGCTGCAATTGAAGCCAGACAAGCAGCACCACAATCGGTGATATCGCGTTGTTTGACTTTATAATTCATTTCCCGAAATTTTTGGGTTAAGCCAATTGTCGGTCTTGTCGTACAATAGCTGAAACAAAGTTCGCTTGATGAGAATAAACCTTCCAGTCAGGGTCATCCCTTTTTTCAAAAAACCTTTGTATCCACTTTTTAAAGTCAGCGCGTTTTGCTCAAGAGTGCACCTTACTTTAAAGAATGGTTGGTCGTTTATATTAACAACGTTATTGGATATTTGGGTGACTCTCCCTGAACCTGTTCCCCATTGATTATAGTTAAAGGAATGAAATTGAAAAATGACCAACATATCAGCCCGGATTAATCCGATATTGGCAGGACTAACATAACATTCGACCATCAAATCATCATCGGGTGATATACGTGCTATTTGCTGATTTGGAACAATAAAGTTCCCTTCCTTAATACCAGAGTAGGCAGTGATTGTCCCGGCAACAGGTGCAGTTATGATATACTGTTTTGTTTCTCTTTGTAATTGTTCGATATTTGATTTTAACCCTTCAACTTTCTGTCGCAACTCTGTCAGCCTTGTTTGCCAGATCAGTTTTTGTTGCTCACAAATGCTATTGTAGCGGGAAGTTTCATAGTCGCGGTTATTCTTCTTTTCTTCATAATCCATCCTGGGGATAACATTTTTATCAAACAATTTTGCAGCAAGCAGAAACTCTTTTTCTGTCTGTAACATTTTGACCTTCTGCTCTTCCAATTTTCCACGAAAACCTGCAGATTCCTGCCTGAACATGGCCGAAGCTAATTTGGAATTGTCGCTTTCCAGTAATAAAGCAAGATCACTTAAATGAATATTCTCTTCCTTTAGCTGAAGTTTGTAATAATTAATCTGCTCATCAGTCTTTTGAGTACTGATCACAATAAGGGTATCCCCTTGTCGCACGACAAGATTTTCAGCGACTCCGGAACGAATAACCTCTCCATAAACAGCTGACTGAATGACATTATCATCAAACCGCGAACGAATGACGCCATTACTTTGGGTAGTAATTTCAACAGTGATGACCGGAAGCAGAATTAAAAAAATGATTAGGATTAGTAGAAATGTAAGATAAACTGCACGGCTTGTAGTGTTATGCTTTATAAAATAATTTTCGGCACTGTTTTGAATTATTTCTTGTGGGAAAAGCTGTTTCATTACCCTAATTTTAGTAATTCCCATTTTCAGACCACAAATATCGCAAACAAGGAAAAATTCAGAAAGTCAATAAATTTTGCCTTATCATTGGAAACAAAAAACCTTAACTGAAAAACAAATGATTAAAAAAACCATTAAAAAAACACAAATAAACAACGAATATTTTGATTACTATACAGATGAATGTACTTGGCAAATTTTAGGATTTTAACCTACCTAAGATACGAATTTATATACAGAAAACAAATTTAGTGACGACTTTTTCTATAAAAAAATTATTGTCGAATATTATTTCATCTTTACACCTCCATGCAGAGCACTTTCTCGTGCTTTAAGGGTAAGGTGCAATAAAAAGTTGAGCCGATTCCCAATTTACTTTCTACCCTGATCTGGCCATTGTGCTTCCTGATAAAATCTTTGCAGAGGATCAGACCAAGTCCTGTACTGGCTTCCCCCTCTGTCCCACAGCGATTCGTCTGACCATCGAGCCGGAAAATGTGATCAACGATCTGTTGACTCATTCCAATACCTGTGTCACAAAAAGAGATTTCGATGGCGCCATCAGGAATCGTCTTTGCAGCAAGAGTAATTTTTCCCCCTTTGGGTGTAAATTTAATTGCGTTTGAAATAAGATTGCGAAATACGGTCTGAAGCATGTTTGAATCGACAAATATCTCGAGACCCTCCGGAATATCAATAACTATTTCTATATCCTTCGATTTAGCCGATTCCAATAACATGGTTAAACTTTCATCTACCAAAAAACGTAATCCGGTCGTTGCAGGTACAAATGGAACCATTCCTTTTTGAATTTGTGACCACTCCAAAAGGTTGTTGAGCAATCGGAAAAGGTTTGTGGCCGATTTGCTCAGATCGGTGGCAAACCGGCGAATTTCTTCCATCGTTAAACTGGAGAGATCTTCAGCCAAAATTTGGGTTAATCCCAAAAATCCATTAAACGGACTTCGCAAATCGTGGGCAATAATCGAGAAGAACCTGTCCTTTTCGGCATTGATCTTTAAAAGTTCCTCGTTTTTAAGCCGGATCTCCTCCTCCGCCTTTTTGTGTTCGGTGATATCGTTTACAACCGTAAAACGGTATTTTTTATCCTGAACATAGATATTTTCAGATGACAACAGCACTATCTTAATATCGCCATTACTGGCTCCTAAATTGGCCTGAACATTGGTGACATTTCCATTATCATCGGCATTTAGCAAAATTGCTTCTTTTGCCTCGGGGGTCAAAATACCCAATTCCGAAGCTGTTTTCCCAATTACATCACCCTTTTTAAATCCAAACAAATTATAAAACGCCTCATTTACTTCAACATAAGTTGAGTCATCCAAATCACTTAATCCACATGCGGAAGGGTTGATATGAAATAATTTTGAAAACTTCTCTTCAGACAATTTAACTTTTGAAATATCCTTTGTAACTCCAAAAATGACAGGTTTGCCATCCCAAAATCCGGAGGAAACTTTTGTTTCAACAGGAATTTGTACTCCGGATTTTGTAAGAATAGGTACGGGGCAGAACTCTGCCAACCCTTGCAGCATTTCGCCAACAATTCTGCCGGCTTCAGCACGTCGATCGGGCGGGTGAACCAAGAGTACAGATTTACCGTAAAGTTCATCACTCGTGTAACCAAGCCGGGTCGTAACCGTGGTATTGGCATGGATGATATTGCCCTGTTCATCAAGTACAAAAAGAAACTCATCAATAGCATTAAAATAGGACTCGTAATTTTCCTTCGTTTGAGTCAGTAAATTCTCTGTCTGTTTGTGGTTAGCAATGTCTCTTTCGTATAATTCCAATAACGAATCGTACTTTACCTGCGATTGGTGTAACTCCTTTTGCAGTTTCTCTATTTGTTTTTCCTGCTCAGTCATAATAATGCTTATAATATCTTTGAAATCAATGTTTAATCAGTCTAAACATTTGTTATACTAAATGATAGACATGTACAGCTTTCTTATTAAAATTGCCAAATCCTGGTACAAGTTATATATTAGGAAAGTACTTTAATTTAAGAGTTTCAAATAACGATCAGGTGTTTGTCTTTGCCAAATTGCAACAACAAAAGTCAGTAATAAAATTCAACCATTTGCACAACTCGTCAATATTTTTGCAATAAAAATTAAGTTGTTAAATTTTTTACTTTGGGTGACCATCTTCATGATATGATAAAATTTATTTAAAACCATACATTTTTACTTCATTTTAGTCTTCCTAAGATGAAAATTTGATAAAAACAGCCATTGTGAACCTGTTGTGCAACAGTAACCGATTGTAGCCGTTTATCAGAAGGATTCTTTACCTTTGCTTTGTAAAAAGGAGATTTATGAGAGAACAAAGAAAATATACCATACCGGCTCTGCTTAAGAATAGTTTCAGTAAATACGAAACTCAACTGTCGCTTGTTTTTGCCGGTGAAAATAATCGCACTTATACTCAGCTCGAACAGGAGATCAGGGATGTTGTTGTATTAATGATGCGTATGGGAATTGCCAAAGGTGACAAAGTGGCTATCCTGAGTATCAATATGCCCAATTGGGCAATTGCCTATTTTGCTGCTTCTGTTACAGGGGCTATTGCCGTTCCAATCCTTCCCGATTTTTCAACCTCTGAAATTTCCAATATTATCCTTCACTCGGAATCAAAGGTGATCTTTGTTTCGGAGAACCTTCTTTCAAAAATAGGGCAGTTTGTTAATAATTCTTCAATAACGGTGATCCGGATTGAAAATTTTGATAAAATTTCTGGTCCTGAATTATCTGCAACAATTGTTGATCCGGCCATGATATCCTTCGATCAGGTTGAGGAGGATGATCTGGCATCCATTATCTACACCTCAGGAACAACAGGTAAATCTAAAGGTGTGATGCTCACCCATAAAAATATCGTTTGGGATGCAGAACACGGAGGGTTAATCCAGGTAGTGAAGATAAACGATCGTTTTCTTTCGATACTCCCCTTGTCGCATACCTATGAGAATACTCTTGGCCTCATTCTACCTGTTATGTATGGTGCTTCGGTACATTATCTTAAAAAAATACCAACTGCAGCTGTGTTGATACCTGTATTGCAAGCGGTGAAACCTACTGTCATCCTTTCTGTTCCTCTGATCATCGAAAAGATTTTCAGGAAGCAGATTGCTCCCAAATTCAACGATCATTTCCCGATAAGAATTCTCTATCAGGTGAAGCCCTTTAGAATACTATTGAACCGTCTGGCAGGAAAGAAGTTAATGAAGACTTTTGGAGGAAAGCTCCATTTCTTTGGAATTGGGGGCGCCAAACTTAGCGGGCAGGTGGAACAATTTTTGCGTGAAGCGAAATTTCCTTATTGCATCGGTTATGGATTAACCGAAACTGCTCCCCTCCTGGCCGGCACATCTCCTGGAATAACGCGACTACAAACTATCGGACCTGCAATGCCCGGTGTAGCGTTGAAGATCAATCAACCTGATCTCAAAACTGGTCAGGGGGAGATCTGGGTCAAAGGTCCTAATGTAATGAAAGGATATTATAAGGAGCCGGAGCTAACCAAAGAGGTAATTACCGACGATGGATGGTTTAAAACGGGCGATCTTGCGCTCTTTGACAAAAAAGGGTACCTGGTTTTTAAAGGGAGATCAAAAAATATGATTGTGAGCGCTTCGGGAGAAAATATATATCCCGAAGAGATTGAATCTGTGATTAATAATTTCAGGCATGTAGTTGAATCACTGGTTGTTGAACGAAAAGGTAAACTTGTAGCACTTGTTTTACTCAATATTGAAGAGCTTGAAGCGAAGTATCAATTATTTCTTGATCAAACAGATAACTATAAGGAGAAGCTTGATGAATTACTGGCTGATTTGCAGGAATATGTCAACTCGCATGTCAATAAATTTTCACAGGTGCAACTTGTACTGATTCAATATGAGCCGTTTGAAAGAACACCTACTCAGAAAATAAAAAGGTTTCTTTATTCGTGAAACCCTCATTGAAAATAAATATCCAAATATCCGGAATGCACCTATTTTATACGCCAGATCTTCAAGGCGATACCTATCGCTTAAGTGAAGAGGAATCGAAGCACTGTGTCAGGGTGTTAAGGCTCACCGAGGGGGAATCTCTATTTCTGATCGATGGCAAAGGGATGTTCTGCGAAGCGATGATTGTCTCTGCACATCCAAAGGCTTGCCTGTTAAAGGTCACTGACAAAAAAAATAATTACGGGAAAAGGGATTTCAGGCTCACCATTGCTGTATCGCCCACCAAAAATATTGACCGTTATGAGTGGTTCCTCGAAAAAGCAACTGAGATTGGTATGGATGAGATTATCCCGCTGATCAGCCGTTACTCAGAACGAAAGGAGATTAAACCAGAAAGGCTGGAGAAGGTGATGATATCAGCCATTAAACAATCGATTAAGGCTTATCTTCCGACTCTTCAACCTTTACAGTCATTCAAAACTATCGTTAAATCCCCATTTGATGGTCAAAAGTTTATTGCTCATTGCAATGAGGGGGAAAAGTTTTTATTGCGCGATTCGGTGGTAAAGGGGAAAGAGGTGTTAATACTCATCGGGCCCGAGGGGGATTTCTCGAATGAAGAGGTTGAATTGGCCATAAAGGAGGGTTTCGTCCCGGTATCTCTTGGTAATTCACGTCTTAGAACAGAAACAGCAGCGTTGGTTGCATGCCATACGGTCAATCTCATCAACCAGTAAAAGGGTAATGCATTTTCATTTAAGATGAGTAAATAAGCAGGCGACTGAATTTTGCCTGCCGTCAAAGCACTTAAATATCAAGATATCCTAAAAAAATGACCCCGGTTTCCCAGGGTCATCATTTTTGATTAAAAATTTTGCAATCGAAGGTATGGTCTCTTTATGCTTTAATTGCGGAATTATTTTCCCTTTTCCAGTTGGAGTGTCTTTGTTGTAGAATCGCAAACCGATGTTGGACCCCAGTATTGAATAGGTCCGGGATAAACAAACGAAGTTTTGATTGCCCACTCTTCCCGATTTTCAGCAAAAGCTTTGAATGGCGCTCCGTCAAGCAGCACCAGCGCCTTCTGGATCACCGGTTTCATCTCGCCGCTACGACGCTCCATATTCATCATCATTGTGATGGGGACTCCGCCTGGAATCCAATTAGCTGCAGGAGAGGTCGTATTTCGAACAGAGGCCATATATCCTGTCTTACCGTTGGCAATTAACAGTGAGGCAACAAACCCCAATGAATAACAATAATCAGAATCGAAATTCGATGGGGCTGCACAACGCCCCTCGTATCCAAAGAAATGGTTCTGAGCAGAGAATTTTACTTTCAACCCACTGCGTCTAAGTTCTGCCAACCGTTTTTCAACCATCTCGATCAGTAAACGCTCCGTTTCAATACGCGAAACCTGAACATTTCCGTGAGGATCACGATCAAGGGTCAATTGACGGGCGATACCGTTAGGAAGAGAAGCATAAACCTTTGAAGACTCCTTCGACAAAGTATCGATAACGAAATCGCGTTTCTCGGTATTGGAACCCAGGTTCTGAAATTTCTCAGCAGAAGCATGCCCTTCGGCTAAAAGATCGTTCAGCTCACTGATCAGTACCTTCATCTCGGGGATAAATTCCACCAAACCTTCAGGAATCAGGGCAACACCAAAAGTTTCACCATTCTGTGCCCGTTTAACTACGATATCGGTGATCTCGCTAACAATCTCTTCGAGGGTTTGTTTTTTCTCAGCCACCTCTTCTGAAATGAGGCAGACGTTTGGCCTTGATTGAAGCGCACATTCCAGTCCGATATGTGAAGCAGAACGCCCCATTAACTTAATAAAGTGCCAGTATTTTTTAGCAGAATTGGCATCCCGCATTATATTACCAATCAGTTCAGAATAAGTTTTACAAGCGGTATCAAAACCAAAAGAGGCTTCAATCATCTCATTCTTTAAATCGCCATCAATGGTCTTGGGGCATCCAATGACCTGAATTCCAGTTTTTTTCTCAAGATAGTACTCTGCCAATACACAGGCATTGGTATTGGAATCGTCGCCACCAATAATTACAATCGCTTTAATTCCCAATTTATTACAGATTTCAACCCCTTTGTCAAATTGCGCAGTCTCCTCCAGTTTTGTACGACCTGAACCGATAATGTCGAACCCACCTGTGTTGCGGTATTCATCCACAATCTCTGAGGTGAGTTCAAGATATTTGTGATCGACCAGACCACCTGGTCCGCCAAGAAATCCAAATAGCTTATTGGAAGAATTCAGCTTTTTCAAACCGTCAAACAATCCTGCAATCACATTATGTCCACCTGGCGCTTGTCCGCCAGACAAGATAACACCAACATTGAGCTGAGGAAAATCGGCAACCGTTGTACCCTCTTCAAAGGTAATAATTGGTAAACCATAGGTGCCAGGAAACAACTTTTTGATCTCCGCCTGATCGGCCACGGAATCGGTCTTCCCACCTTCAACAACCTTTACTGCACCACCTAATGCTTTTGGCATTTTGGGAGAATACTTTGAACGTTCGATTTGAAATATACTCTTAAACATTGCTATGATATTATGATTCAACACTATGAAATTTCACTTTTTCAGAAGCGGCGTAAAGTTAATCAATTAATACTTTACCATAAAAAGGAGAGTATTCTATCGGGTAAAATTAAGGTAAAATTAATATCATAAAGTCACTTTAAAAATCAATGATTGTTAACGCCAAACAAAACAGGTGAGTTAATTGTAATTATTTTATCATTCGAAACTTTTAATAAAAAAAACCTTATGGATCAGAAAGTACTTTCCTCAGGAATTGAATCATCTCCTTTTATTCAGAAACACTCATTCACAATACGTATCTGGCACTGGATTACATTTATTACCCTGACGGCCTCGATGATCACAGTACTTTTCGCCTCAACACTTCTTCAACCCAGGTCAAATGTCAAATTGGTTCAGGATCAGTTGCAAAGAAAGGGAGTTACGGTAAATGAGGAGCAGGCATTTGCTGTTTCACATGGATTTGAGGATACGATGTGGGATCTACACAAGTTACTCGGATTCGCTTTGGCCTTTTTACTGGTCTCTAGGTTAATCATTGAGGTTTCTCAGCCGGAAGATGAAAAATTAAGGGTACGAATGAAAAAAGCGGTAAGACTTAATCTGAGCAATGATGAAAATAAATCTTCAGCCAGGCATTATGTGATTGTCAAACGGGGGTATCTTGTATTTTATTCCTTGCTGCTGATTATGGCTCTTACCGGTCTTGGTCTCGCTTTTGGTCATGACCTGATTATTCTGCAACAGCATCACAAACTGATAAAAACAGTGCATAGCTTTTGCCAATATTTGGTGTATGGGTTTGTCTTACTCCATTTAGGAGGCGTCATTATCGCTGAAACAGGGAAAGAAAAAGGGATCGTCTCAGGTATGATTAACGGCAATCAGGAATAAAAAAATCAATTTTGTATCTGGAATTAAGGCTCTTTTGCCGGAAGGGTAAAGTAAAAAGTAGATCCTTTCCTTTCTTCACTCTCGACCCACAATTTTCCACCCAGGATCTGGATAAAATCCTTACAGATCATAAGTCCCAATCCTGTACTTAATTCTCCATCGGTACCCCGGCGATTGGTATTTACATCAAGACGGAAAAGATTATTAATCATTTTCTTACCCATACCAATACCGGAATCGGTGATGGAGATCTCAACCATGTCGCCCTGTATTATCTTTGCCGTAACAGTGACATTACCACCTTTGGGGGTAAATTTCACCCCGTTTGATGCAAGATTACGCAATATGGTATCAAGCATATTTTTATCGGAAAAAACCGTGAGTTCCTCAGGAATATTAAATTCTATTTTAATATTCTTGTGATTAGCGCTTTCCACAACGGTTACCAGACTTTCATCAATTTCGGATTTTAATAAAATTGAAGTTGGTATAAATTTAATTAAACCTCTTTGCATACTTGACCACTCCAAAAGATTGCTGAGTAAGCGGAAAAGATTGGTTGCGGAATTACTCATCAGAACTGTAAGATCATTAATCTTCTCCAATGTCATTCGATGTAAACCCCGCGACATCAATTGTGTCAGACCCAGGAATCCACTTAAAGGGCTTCGCAAATCGTGAGCTATAATTGAAAAATATTTATCTTTTTCTGCATTAATCCGTTGAAGTTCCAGATTTTTACGTTTTATTTCAGACTCTGCCAGTTTACGCCGCGTAATGTCACGAAATATGGATTGATATGTTCCATTGGGCATCACCTTTGTCCGAATTTCAATGACAATTTCAATTCCATCAGGTCGCAATACATTTCTTTCACTCATTGTTACTCCACCTAATTCAATTTCATTTAATTGGTTTGGAGATTTTTTCAGGCTTTCGCGGGTAAATACAAGGTTTCCAAAATAGGTACCAATCAGTGAATCGCGGTTTATTCCCAACATTGAGCACAGACATGAGTTTGCATCAATAATAATCCCATCATTCGATCCAACAAGAACACCATCAACTGCGAGTTCTACCAGATCACGATAAAGTTCCCGGCTCTCAATTAATTCTTTCTCAACCAATTTCTGATCAGTGATATCAATGGTATATCCCGCAAGGTATCCTGGTTTTCCCTCTATGTTAATGGGAAACTTAATTGTTGTGTAGAATCGACCATTCAACTCCTCATCCACTTTAATCATCTTTCCCTCCTGTATCACTCTTTGATCATCCTCAACCATATTCTTTGCTAATTCCGATGGGAAAAGATCAAACATATTTTTGTCCAGTAAGTCTACAATTGGTTTTTCCAGCAAGTTCTCATAATTTCGGCTCAATCGCAACGATCTTATATTGTAATCTTTAAAAAACACATAGACCGGACTATATTCCAAAAAGCATTTGAATATCTCTTCATTCTCCCTCAGTAAGCCCTCAGCTCGTCTTTGCGCGGTGATGTCCATCACAATTCCGGAGACACTTACAACCTTTCCGTTTTCAACAAGGGGTTCAAGTAAAGAGCGTACCCACAATCGTCGTCCCATAGCAGTTTTAAAGGGGAGTTCAAAACTTTCGGATTCCATTTTTTCGAGACAACGATTGTATGCTTCATTCACAATATACCGATCCTCGGGTAAATAGCATTCAATACCTCGTAAACCATGCTCAATTGATCCAGGGACGAAATCGGATGAATTGAAATCATGCAGGCGATATAGCTCTTCGGTCCAGAACATGGTTTTCTTTTGGATATTCCACTCCCAGCCACCTACCTTTGTGATTTTTTGTGTGGTTCGGAGTAAAGCTTCGCTTCGCTTCAGTGCATCCAATGCCTGCCTGAGTTCCGTGATATCCTGAACCATCCCTACAGATCCAATAATTGTCCCTGAACCATCTTTCAAATGATTACATTTTTCGTGTACATAACGGATCTCACCTGTGCTCCTGCGTATGATCCGGTGCTCCATTTCATATCCTACCCTATTCTCTTTTACCGAATTAAAATAAGCATGATCGAGCGCCTCACGATCCTCTGGATGGACTATTTCCATAAAAGCTTCATGATTGGCATCAAATTCCTGAGGAACCAATCCAAAAATACGATAAACCTCATCTGACCAAATTAATTTTTCAGTTACAAGGTCTAACTCCCAACTTCCCAGGTGGGCTATTTCCTGAGTTTGGCTTAATCGGGCCTCCCGTTCCAGAAGCGCTTTCTCAGCAAGCTTTCGCGATGTAATATCATGTATAAAAACAATAAACTTTCCACTTTCAAATGACTGGTACTGAACATTTAATTCCACATCAATCAATGATCCGTCCTTGGATTTGTGTTTTGATTCAAAGGTATCACGCCCCTGAACAATAATTTTTTCGATATGACTCCTAATACATTCCAATGTTTCATCCGATTCGAGCTCCTGAATGGTCATTGAAAGAAGTTCATGTTCACAATAACCACTCATCTGGCAATAGGTCTCATTCACTTCCAATATTTGTCCGTGAGTATCCACTATACAAAAGCCATCTATTGCAGACAATAAAATGGCTTTATGCATGTCATTGCTCTTTCTGAGCTCCACTTCCATCTCTTTTTGTTCGGTTGTATCGACAACAAAACCAGTCCAACGCATACTCCCGTCATCCAGTTTTCGAGGAGCGGATTCAAATCTTACCCATTTTATCCTTTTTCCCAGTAACAATTTCCCCTCCCATTTGAATAGTTTATTGGATTGTTGAGCGATCTCGTTTAACCGTACAAACTCATTCAATTCATCAGGATGAATTTTATTTAAAATTGTTGAAATTAGATCCTTGAGGTTTAAAGTGGGGTCAATTTCAAAAAGATCACAAAAGCGTTCATTTACATATTCCATCGAAGTTGATTCGATATATGAATCACTGTTCTCCTCTTTTTGGACCAAAATGCGATAAATCCCGGCACTTTGATTGCAGACCAGATCACTATATAACTCCATACTCTCCACAAGTGCAACTTTATTTGCTTTACTTTCAGAAATATCTACAACTGTTAAGAGGCATTGTTTTCTATTTTTGTTTACAATACCGGTTAGGTGAACATCAATGGGTAAATACTGAACCGGTAACAATGTCAGTTCACATGACTCCTTTTTGAAACTGCTGAAGACATTATTTAAAAAACTGTTATAGATTGATTTTGATTCATCAGCAACAAAAATCCCAAACACTGTGTTTTTGAGGTGAATTCTTTCGTCACCCAACATCTGAGCTCCATAAAGGTTAAGTTCAACAATTTCACCCTCATCTGACAAGGTAAAGTAACCTGTGGGTGCAAAATCATATAACTCGGTATATTTTTCGGAGGCAATATCTGCAAGCTCCTTTGCCCTGATCAACTCTTCATTCTGCATTTCAAGTTCAACTTGATGAACTTGAAGCTCATGAATCATTTTTTTGATTTCCTCCTCCGAACTAAGCGAACCAGATTTTATTTTATTTTTATTTTGTAAGTCTTCGATCCGCTGGCATTTGATATCAGCTGCTGATTTTTTGTTCTGATCCATTCTGTTAATAAATTAATTAGCTAACCCCGCCTCCTTGAAACATGCTTTATTGGCTTAAACAAATGACTCGGTAAGAATTCAATCAGGTATAAAGATCAAAGTAATTTTAGAGAGTACAATATACTAAATAAATATATTTAATTGTAATCAATATCCAGTTATAAACTTTATCCGTATAATTACTTTAGACAAAGGTATTTCAACTTTACAAAAGGACAAAAAAAATATTTTGTTGATCAAACTATTTAAACGACAGTTCATCCAAACGCGTCAATTGGGTTACCGATTTTTTGTAGTATTTAAGTGAGTTATCAATTAGAATTAAAAGGCAATGAAAAGTAAAATGAAGTCCCTTCTCCTTTTACCGATTCTAAACGGAATGTAGCTCTTATCAGTTTCAGAATCCCTTTAATGATGGATAATCCCAGTCCGCTACCATCAAAAGCCCTGGTGGCAGAAATATCTTCCTGCATGAATCGCTCAAATATCAGGTCTCTGGCATCCTCTGCTATACCAATTCCAGAGTCTTTCACGAAAAATTCAGAACGCCGACAGAATGTTGTCATTACTAATTCAGTTTAACCAATATTCCAAATCTAAAACCCGATTCCAAAACACGCTGATGACCCTCTGGGGATGAAAATGAAATCATTGAATGAAACTTAGAATAGGGATTAACAAAAACAGATACTCCATTGCTAAATTTGTACTTTAAACCCAATCCCAGATTTCCCCCTATTCCGTTTTGACTTTCAATGGGACTAGAATTACTTGCATCGATACCGAGGAAAACTCCGCCGTTAATATAAAAATATTTTAAGAAATTGAAACGTAAAGTGGCTGGTATATTTAAAAGTGACAGTTTTGCACGGGAAGATGTACCTCCATATACCAGTGGAAGATTCGGTTCAACAACAATTTTATGATCCGAGAACTCAATACCTGTTTCAAAATCCACCATCCTGTTAAGCTGATACAGATAGGAAATCCCAAAAGTTTTAAATCCATCTCCCTTGTATCCGGGTCCTCCTACCAATTCCAGTGAACTAACGATATCGTTTACTCCAAATGATGAAAAGGTAAGACCAATTTGCCCACCTTTTTTATCTCCGGCTAATAAGGCCAGGGATGTTCCAAATATCATACAAAAAAGGAATATTGCTCTCTTTTTCATCTTAGTAGCTGTCAAGTAAATTGAACTTAATTTATTTCTGGTTTTCTGTTAACAATCATAAACCGTTTTAAAGGCGACTTACCCTACCGTATGGATAAAACAAAAGAGACAAGGTGGCGCCTTGTCTCTTTGCAATATACTAATATTTATAACAAAAGTGACAAGGCGGTGCCTAGTCACAATGATGTCCCGAATTAATATTTATAATGACCGATATCTTCCAACGATGAAGCCCTGATAAATTCGGCCCTGGCTTTAACTTCTCCTTTTGCCATTTTATTAAAATTCTGGGCGGAACGCGAATATTCCATATCGCGGTTGGCATCAATTACCAATAAGTAGCTCATGATAATATAGCCTGCCATTTCGACCACGCGGCGGGCATGGAAATCGAGGAATTCATTGTCGTTAACAGCAATCACCTTTTCGACAGCCTCTTCGTAATCCTGGGTCAGTGAGATCAGAATACGACGGTATTTTTCAAGTTCAGGTCTTAATTCCTGCTTTTCATACACGCGTATTTGCTTCAGATATCCACCTGTGGTAACCCCTCTGATAGCTGCAACAACCTGCAATTGAGTGGTTCCTTCGTAAATTGTGGTAATACGGGCATCGCGGTAGATCCGTTCCACCGCATAATCTTTCATAAAACCCGATCCACCATGAATTTGGATGGCGTCATAAGCATTTTGATTGCAATATTCGGAAGTAATCCCTTTTACCAATGGGGTAAATACGTCGGCCAAACGCTGGAATTCCTTCATCTCATCACGCTCCTCACTGGTCAGTTTACGCTCCTCCGAGATATGCTGATAGGTTTTGTAAAGATCGACAAACCTCGAAGTTTCATAAAGCAATGTTCTGGATGCATCGAGTTTTGCTTTCATTACTGAAAGCATTTCGTAAACTGCAGGGAACTGAATGATTGCTTTTCCAAATTGGGCACGCTCTTTTGCATATTGTAGTGCCTCACGATAGGCTGCTTCGGAGATTCCCACAGACTGTGCTGCAATTCCAAGGCGTGCGCCATTCATGAGAGCCATTACGTATTTGATCAACCCCATTTTGCGGTTTCCGATTAGTTCACCTGGGGCATCTTTAAATACAAGTTCACAGGTGGGTGATCCGATAATACCCATCTTGTGTTCAATTCTTCGCACAGTAACGCCGCCATTGCGCTTGTCATAAACATACATTGACAAGCCGCGACCATCGCGTGTACCCTCTTCGGACCGGGCAAGAACCAGGGCAATGTCTCCATCTCCATTGGTAATAAACCGTTTAACACCATTGAGCAACCAGGTACCTTTCTTTTCGGAATAAGTAGCTTTAAGCTGTACGGCCTGAAGATCAGATCCTGCATCGGGTTCGGTGAGGTCCATTGCCATTGTTTCACCCTGAACAACACGGGTAAGCCATCTCTCCTTTTGTTCCTCCGATGCAAATTCATTTAAAGTCTCAGCACAATCCTGCAATCCCCAAATATTTACAAACCCTGCATCTGCCCTCGAAACGATATCGGCAGCCATAATGTACGGAACAATCGGGAAATTAAGTCCGCCAAACCTTCGTGGTAAAGTAATTCCGAGTAAACCAGCCTTAATAAGGGCATCAAGATTTTCCTGCGTACCCTTTGCATAGATGACACGTCCGTCGACCACCCGCGGGCCTTCAGCATCAATTGATTCGGCATTTGGCCCAATGATATCACCGCTGATTTCCCCAACTACCTCAAGTACACGCTCATAGCTATCCATGGCGTCCTCAAAATCAAGGGGTGCATAATCAAAGTCAGCCTTATCGGTGAAATTTCGCTCTTTCAGCATGACCAGTTTTTGCATCATGGGATGCGTCAGGTGGAATTTTAAGTCTCTGTTATCGTTATATAAATTTGCCATTTCTCTTTTAATTTTATGATATAAACCGGCTATATCCGACTTACTTCGTATTTAATTTATAATACTTAATCATTTTAGGGATAATTTCGGCGATATCTCCGGTAATCACATAATCAGCCAAAGCATTAATCGGGGCTTCAGGGTCAGTATTAATTGAGATAATCTGCGCAGACTCTTCCATTCCGGCACGGTGCTGAACCTGGCCTGAAATTCCGCAAGCAATGTACAATTTAGGACGAACCGTGATACCCGTCTGTCCGATCTGCCGCTCATGTTCGGCATAACCGGCATCAACTGCAGCACGAGAGGCGCCAACTTCGGCTCCCAGCACATTAGCAAGCTCATAGAGCAATTTAAAATTCTCTTTTGAACCAACACCATAACCACCAGAAACAACGATGGAAGCCCCTTTAATATTGATTTTCCGTTTTTCGAGATGGCGTTCAATAATTTGAACTGCAAAATCGGTATCGGACACATATTTTGAAACTTCAAGATGATTGACTTTGCTAGGATAATTCTTGTTGATGATCTCTTTTTTCATCACTCCTTCACGGACGGTTGCCATTTGAGGCCGGCAATCGGGATTAATGATCCATGCAATGATGTTTCCACCAAACGCCGGACGGATCTGATACAACAGATTCTTATAAATTTTACCAGCTTTCTTATCTTCGTGGTCCCCAATTTCAAGACTTGTACAGTCAGCAGTCAATCCACTGTGCAGCGCTGATGAAACTCTTGGCCCTAAATCGCGTCCAATTGGTGTTGCGCCCATCAAGGCGATCTGAGGTTTCTCCTCCTGGAATAGCTTAATCAGAACAGCCGCGTGAGGCATTGTGGTATATGGGGCTAAACGGGGGTCATCGATCATATGCACAACATCGGCGCCATAAGGAATAACCTGTTTTTCAACGTCTTTAAGCCCTGCACCAATGATTACTGCTTCGAGCTGGCATTTTAATTCATTGGCCAGACTACGGCCTTTGGTAAGGAGTTCAAGGCTCACATCGGCGACAACTCCCTCTTCAACTTCACAATAAACAAATATATTATTCATTTCGAATATTTTTGAATCTATAAACAATTAACTATTAGCCAATTACGTGACTATCGATTAGCTCCTTCATCAAGTCATTTATACCTTCATCGGCAGCAGTCAATCGTTTAGCATCCTTTGCCTGTAAGATAACATTCTCGATCCGTTTTACTTTTGTCGGGGAACCAGCCAAACCCAGTTGGCCCGGCTCTGACTTAATTTCATTGATTGTCATTTCCTGGATGTTCAGGAATGGGCGTGAATCATAAAGATAAAGATAATCTTCGGTTGCCTCCTGACGTTCAGTAACTGTACGGGCATGTTTGTACTTCATCAGCAATTTGGCATTTCGAGACCGGCAATCAGGTGCTGAGCTGTTTACCGTCAGTAATAACGGAAGCGGAGCTTTTACAGTTTCTACGCCATTATCGAGCCTGCGACGAACAGTAATCTGTGATTTGTCAACCTGAAGAATTGCTTCAACATAGGTAACCTGATTCATTCCCAGTTTTTCAGCCACCTGGGGACCCACCTGAGCAGTGTCTCCATCGATCGCCTGCCGTCCGGCTACGATCAGATCAAACTTACCCATCTCTTTAATTGCCTGCGATAGCGCATAAGAGGTAGCCAATGTGTCAGAACCTGCAAAAGCCCTGTCTGTCAGCAAAATACCTCCATCGGCTCCGCGATATAACCCTTCCCGGATAATTTCGGCAGCTCTACCCGGTCCCATGGTCAAAATGGTTACTGTTGTTCCGGGAATCTCATCCTTCACGCGAAGTGCAAGCTCCAGTGCATTGAGATCCTCTGGATTAAAAATTGCAGGAAGAACAGCCCTGTTTACAGTTCCATCTGCTTTCATGGCATCTTTCCCAACGTTTCGTGTGTCGGGAACCTGCTTGGCTAATACAATAATTTTAATACCCTTCATAATTATTCTATATGATTTTGAATCTTTTGGTTGGCAAATATAAAACTTCAATCTTTGCTGACCAACTCTGACCATTGAACTCAAAATAATGAATTATCAGCATAAAGTGGTTCAATCAGCAAATCCGAC
Organism: Prolixibacteraceae bacterium; assembly: GCA_963677935.2. Lineage (GTDB taxonomy): Bacteria > Bacteroidota > Bacteroidia > Bacteroidales > Prolixibacteraceae > JAAFHB01. The sequence goes on from CAXXEH010000003.1 coordinate 1,429,991, forward strand.
CCTAAAACACCCCTGGAAGTCAAACCCGTCAAGGCATTAGAACAAAAAAACCAATCAGTCGAAAATTTGATCGGGTATTTTGACCTGAATAATTTAGAATGAATATAGAAAACCCGCTACCCAAACCGAACAGTTTTTCGACTCCTGCAGACTAAATATTATTGAATCCAAGTTTTTGAAATGAACTTTATGATAAAATTAAAGATGGGCTATTGTCCAAATTTTTTATCTTTACCCGGTAGATTTAAATAAGCAGTTGATGTAAGGCTTAAACAATCACATTTGATGAAATGCAATATTGTTGACCTAATTACTTTTTATCGGACACCAATCATAATAAACAGTTTCTAAAATGATTACTGAAAAAACACCTATCTTCCTGCTAACATTTATCATCCTGATATTTTCAGCTATAATGTCGGCGGCACAGTCTTCTGTTGTCCCTTCAGCTTTTGAACTTAACCGCCAGTTTGGAAAGCACGATATTGAAGCATTCAGCAATCCGCCACAAATCTACCGTCCCCAAACCTGGTTCCATTATATTGGCGGCAATGTATCAAAAGCAGGCATTACAGCTGATCTGGAAGCAATTGCAAAGACAGGAATTTCTGGAATCCAGTTATTCCATGGACAATTTGGTGGTCCATGGCCGGGGGTTGTACCTCAAATTGCCTGTCTTAGTCCGCTATGGGATGATGCGGTAAAACATACCGCCCAGGAATGTCGTCGTTTAGGCCTCCGTTTTACCATGCAGAACTGCCCTGGCTGGGCAATGTCAGGAGGGCCATGGATTGAGCCTTCAAATGCAATGCGCCATCTGGTGTTGAGTCGTACTGATACAGATGGTGGAAGTAGTGTAAGCATCACCTTACCGGTTCCGCAGCCAAGTAATGAACCGTGGCGCGATTATAGAGAGATCGCAGTTCTTGCATTTCCCACACCGATGGATGATTCAGGTACCCCACTCAAGCCCAAACAGGTAAACAGTAACCTTCAGAATTTGGAATGGATGGAGTGTCTGGCAGGAAATCTCAAAAAATCGATTTCACTTCCCCCCTCTCAGGAAGGTAATCCCAACTGGATTGAGGTAACCTTTCCCGATGAAATTGCGGTACGTTCAGTAGAGTTTTCAAGTATCAACGGTTTCTTCCATGATTTTTGTTACGAGCCTGGTGTATCTGTAACAGTGCAGGCCATCTTTCCGGATGGCAAATCTGAGGTAGTGCTTCATACTTCCTTACCACAAAGTAACTGGCAGGATGACCGGCCTATTACACTAGCCTGCGATGAGTTAAAAGGGATAAAAACCTACCGGATTTCGATAGTCAATCAACATCCTATGGCACTCGGTTCGCTTCGGTTGTTCTCATCTGCCCGAAAGAATAATTGGGAATCGGAAGCCGGATGGACGTTGCGCAGCATTATGCGTGAAGGGGAGCATCCCAGGCAATCGTCGGCCGCTTTTGTTGATCCAATTAAAATCCTTGACATTACTTCAAAAATGGATAAACAGGGTAACCTGACATGGAATGCGCCTGGCGGCAAATGGACCATTCTGCGCATTGGCCATGTCAATACAGGGATGAAAAACGGTCCTGCCCCCGCTGAAGGAACAGGATGGGAATGCAATAAACTTTCGGAGGCAGGCCCTGACGCTCAATTTGCCGGTTATATCGGGCGACTTTCCGGTAAGGGAGGGGCGATCAATGGAATGTTGAACGGAATGCTGATGGATAGCTGGGAATGTAAAACCCAAACCTGGACAGCGAACATGGAAGAAGAATTTAACCGGGTATCGCGTTATGATCTTCGTAAATGGTTGCCTGCTATATTCGGATATGTAATAGGCGACCATGAAACAACCACACGATTCCTTCGCGACTGGCGGACCACTATCAACGACCTATATACCAATAAGTTTTACGGAAGGATGGCAAAACTTGCAAAAGATAACGGTCAGTCCATTGCATTCGAAACCGCTGCTGGGGATGTCTTTCCTGCCGATATTCTCGAATATTTCAAGTATGCCGATGTACCCATGTGCGAATTCTGGCAACATTCTTCAGAAACATTCGTGGGTTCCCTTAATTTTAAACCCATCAAACCCACAGCTTCTGCAGGCAGGCTTTACGGGAAACCGCGTATCGCAGCCGAAGCTTTTACCTCTTTTGAGCTAACCTGGGATGAGCACTTAAGTGTTTTAAAGGAAACAGCCAATATCAACTGTATCGAAGGGGTGACGCATTTAGTGTTTCATACTTACACGCACAATCCCCGTATCGATTTTCTCCCTCCCGGAACTTCATTTGGATCAGGAATAGGAACACCGTTCCTGCGCGGACAGACCTGGTGGAAACATATGCCTGAGTTCACCACCTACCTGTCGCGTTGCACCTATCTGCTCGAACGTGGCAAACCCGTTTCCGATATTCTTTGGTACCTTGGAGATGAAATTAACCATAAACCTGATCAGCATGCGCTGCCTTCGGAAGGTTTTAAATATGATTACTGCAACCCTGATGTATTGCTCAACCGTTTATCCGTGAGCAACGGAATGGTTGTTACCCCCGAAGGGATCAGCTATCGCGTACTATGGTTACCCGATGTGCCGCGCATGTTACCACAGACATTGGAAAAATTACTCACACTTTTACGCGAAGGAGCGACAATTATTGGCGAAGCACCAAAAGGCCTTGCAACACTGACCGGCGGAGATGAAGCGCAAAAACGATTTGATGCCGCGGTATCCGGAATATGGGGAAATACTCCTGAAATCGGAATCCGGAATGTAGGAAAAGGAAAAATAGTGAGTGGAATGACACTTGCTGCTGCATTGGAAAAACTGAGAATAGCACCTGATGTAACAACTGAAGGCAAAGCTTTATGGCTTCACCGAAAAACGGATGGCGCCGACTGGTATTATATTTGTGCCCCCAGAGGAGGTGGATTTTGCGGGACTCTTAACTTTCGCAATAGCGGAAATGTTGAAATTTGGGATCCGCTAACAGGCAAGGTTTCATCAGCAGTTTCAAACAGCGCCGACAATCGCACCCGGGTAATGCTGGATTTACCGCAGGCAGGTTCCTGTTTTGTTGTTTTCCGGAAGTCGGGAAAAGCTATCAGTGGATTAAAAAATGTGCAGCCTGAAAAACTGCAGCAAACAATTCCATTCACCATGAAATGGAATCTGGTTTTTCCTGCAGGATGGGGATCGCCATCCCCGCTTTTGGTGAATGAGTTGAAAGCATGGAAAGACCTTGATATGACTCCCGAAGCAAAGGCATTTTCCGGAACGGCAACTTACACCACAACATTCAATGCCGGAAACATAAAAAATAATACAAGTTTTTTGCTTGATCTTGGCCGGGTTGAAATGATTGCTGTGGTATCTCTTAATGGTAAACCGATACGCACATTGTGGACACCACCCTACAAAGTTGATCTTACCGGCGCCGTTAAATCAGGATCCAATACTTTAACCGTGGAAGTGACCAGCACATGGTTCAACCGTCTTGTATATGATGCCGGCCAACCAGAAGATCAGCGTAAAACATGGACCATCAACGGCCCTAAGAAAGAGGCAGCGCTAAGGGAAAGCGGGCTGATTGGTCCGGTAATGCTCTACTCAGAAAAGTAACAATTTATCAAGTAAAAAAAAGCTCCTCCTTTCGGAAGAGCTTTTTTATTGTTTCAAAATAGGAGTAATTACGCCTGTCCGGTAGGACCACCAAAATTCATTGGAATCATATTATCCTGTCCCTCATGAATCTGTATTGGACCATGCAACGACTCATATTTATGTACATTCTCCTGAAGTGCCATCATCAACCTTTTGGTATGTTCAGGTGTCAAAATAATCCTCGACTTTACATTGGCCTTTGGAATGCCAGGCATGACAAGGATAAAATCGACCACAAACTCAGAAGGTGAATGGGTAATGATTGCCAGATTGGAATAAGTACCCTGAGCCACATCTTCATTTAACTCGATATTCAGTTGATTCTGTTGTTCGTTGTTCATAGCTTTTGATTAATAATCATCATCATCGTCACCGTTACCATCCCCTTTTTTCGAGTCAATCAGACGGTCGTACTCATCTCTTGAGCCTACCACAATGTTTTTAAACATCGGATTACCGGTTCCTGCAGGAATAAGATGGCCGCAAATTACGTTCTCTTTCAAACCTTCAAGGTAATCAATTTTGCCGTTAATTGCAGCTTCGTTAAGCACCTTGGTGGTTTCCTGGAAGGAAGCAGCCGACATCCATGATTTGGTTTGAAGCGATGCACGTGTTATTCCTTGCAAAACCTGACTTGAGGTTGCAGGAACCGCATCGCGTGCTTCAACGGTTTTCTTATCCCGACGTTTAAGTAAGGAATTTTCATCCCTTAACCTACGGGCAGTAATAATCATTCCGGGACGTAAAGATTCAGAATCACCAGATTCGATAATAATTTTCTTGGCAAAAACCCAGTCGTTTTCAGTGGTGAAATCACCTTTGTCAACCACCTGTTTTTCAAGGAATCGTGTATCGCCGGCATCTTCAATCTCAACTTTACGCATCATTTGACGTACAATTACTTCGAAATGTTTGTCATTGATTTTTACCCCCTGCATACGATAAACGTCCTGAACCTCATTCACAATATACTCCTGAACCTTAGTCGGACCTTTAATGGCCAGAATGTCGGATGGAGTAATTGCGCCATCTGATAGGGCAATACCTGCACGAACATAGTCGCTCTCCTGAACCAGAATCTGCCTCGAAAGTGGAACCAGGTATTTTTTAACTTCACCAGTCCGCGATGTAATTACGACTTCACGGTTACCACGTTTAATTTTACCAAGGGTTACCTCCCCATCAATCTCCGAAACAATTGCAGGATTCGATGGATTACGGGCTTCAAAAAGTTCGGTAACACGCGGAAGACCACCAGTGATATCACCTGCTTTTCCAGATGCACGCGGAATCTTAACCAGAACTTCCCCACTCTTGACGATCTGGCCGTTTTCGACACTTAAGTGACCACCAACAGGAAGGTTATAGGAACGGATTTCATCATCGTTCTCGTCAACAATCTGGAGTGTTGGGTTTTTAGTCTTATCACGGGTTTCGATGATTACCTTCTCTTTGTAACCGGTTTGTTCATCCGATTCTTCACGACAAGTTACACCGTCAATCAAATCGCTGTACGACACACGTCCATTGAATTCATTAACAATAACGCCATTATAAGGGTCCCATTCACAAATGACCGTATCTTTTTTGATCTCGGCGCCATTTTTAACAAACAGTTTCGACCCATAAGGCATACTGTGTGTTGATAAGGTGATGCCGGTATTTTTATCTATAATTTTAAGTTCAGCCAAACGACTTACGACGATGTCAATGGCATCCCCTTTTTCGTCGAGCCATTCAACAGAACGTAATTCTTCAATTTCAGCAATACCATCATAGCGAGCCACAACAGTTGACTGGGTTGAAACGTTACCTGCGATACCCCCAACGTGGAAGGTACGAAGTGTAAGCTGCGTCCCTGGTTCACCGATGGACTGCGCAGAGATTACACCAACAGCTTCACCTAACTGAATCATCTTAGCGGTGGCCAGATTTCGGCCATAACACTTGGCACAAACACCATTCTCTGCTTCACAGGTCAGCACTGACCTTATTTCAACACGTTCTATTGGTGAATCCTCAATGATTGCGGCTACATCCTCGATAATCTCTTCACCAGCACTGATAATCAGCTTACCGGTAAGGGGATGGTAAATATCATGAACTGTTGTACGACCTAAAATTCTTTCAGACAATGAGGCAACAACTTCCTCGTTGTTCTTTAAAGCTGTTGCAATCAATCCGCGTAAGGTACCGCAATCTTCAAGATTGATAATCACATCCTGAGCTACGTCGACCAGACGACGGGTAAGATAACCCGCATCAGCTGTCTTTAATGCAGTATCCGCCAAACCCTTACGTGCACCGTGAGTAGAAATAAAGTACTCAAGTACAGAAAGACCTTCCTTAAAGTTAGCAAGAATTGGGTTTTCAATGATCTGAGAACCGGTAGAGCCTGACTTTTGAGGTTTAGCCATCAATCCACGCATTCCGCACAACTGACGAATCTGCTCCTTAGATCCACGGGCACCTGAATCAAGCATCATATAAACAGAGTTGAAACCTTGTTTATCTGTACTGATGGTTTGCATTACACTTTGTGTCAGCTTAGCATTCACATGTGTCCAGATATCGATTACCCCATTGTATCTCTCATTGTTGGTGATGAATCCCATATTATAGTTATTCAAAACCTCCTCAACTTCTGCAAAACCTTCAGCAACCATTTCGGCTTTCACTTTAGGAATAATAACATCGTCGAGGTTGAACGAGAGACCACCGCGATAGGCCATTTTGTAACCAAGATCCTTAATATCGTCAAGGAACTGGGCCGTAGTGGCATTATTTGTTCTGGCAAGAATATCAGCAATAATATCCCTTAAAGCCTTCTTAGTCAATATTTTATTAATGTAACCTGCTGCCTTTGGAACGTATTCGTTAAAAAGAATTCGTCCAAGAGTAGTGTCGATCATCATGGTTTTAAGCTCTCCATTTTCATCCAGATCCTGAGATCTTACATTGACAATGGCGTGCATATCAACTTTCCCTTCATTGTAAGCGATAATCGCCTCTTCGGGTGAATAGAACGATAATCCCTCTCCTTTGGCATCTTTGCGGGCTTTAGTCATATAATACAATCCCAAAACCATGTCCTGAGAAGGTACCGTAATTGGGGCGCCATTTGCAGGATTAAGAAGGTTGTGTGACGAAAGCATCAAAACCTGAGCCTCAAGAATTGCAGCATTTCCAAGTGGAAGGTGAACAGCCATCTGGTCACCGTCAAAGTCGGCGTTGAAACCGGTACAAACCAATGGGTGAAGACGAATTGCCTTTCCTTCGACCAAAACCGGTTGGAATGACTGGATGGATAAACGGTGAAGCGTAGGGGCACGGTTTAAAAGTACCGGATGTCCTTTCATCACGTTTTCCAGAATATCCCAAACGACAGGATCTTTACGGTCAACAATTTTCTTGGCCGATTTGACCGTCTTTACAATTCCCCGCTCAATCAGTTTCCTGATTACAAAAGGTTTGTAAAGTTCAGCTGCCATATCTTTTGGAATACCACATTCGTGTAATTTCAGGTTAGGACCGACAACGATAACCGAACGGGCGGAGTAGTCGACACGTTTACCTAAAAGGTTCTGACGAAATCGTCCCTGTTTTCCTTTCAATGAATCGGAAAGTGATTTTAACGGACGGTTATTGTCAGTTTTTACAGCATTTGATTTTCTGCTATTATCAAACAGTGAATCAACCGCTTCCTGAAGCATTCGTTTCTCATTTCGGAGAATGACTTCAGGTGCCTTGATTTCGATCAGTCGTTTCAAACGGTTGTTACGGATAATCACCCTGCGATAAAGGTCATTCAGGTCGGAGGTGGCAAAACGGCCGCCATCCAACGGAACTAATGGGCGCAAATCGGGTGGGATTACCGGAACAACTTTCACGATCATCCATTCGGGTTTATTTCGCCCTTTAGATGCGCGGAAAGCTTCAACAACATTTAAACGTTTTAATGCCTCGTTTTTACGTTGCTGCGAAGTTTCATTACCTGCTTTATGTCTCAGGTCATAGGATAAATCATCCAACTCGAGCCGTTCAAGCAATTTATGGAGTGCGATAGCTCCCATATCTGCAATAAACTTATCGGGATGGTCATCATCCAGCAATTGATTTTCCTTTGGGAGCGATTCCAAAATATCGATGTATTCCTCCTCTGTCAGAAAATCCAAATATTTTACTCCGTCGTTACGTTTAATACCGGCATTAATTACCACATAACGCTCGTAATAAATAATCATGTCCAACTTCTTGGTGGGCAACCCCAAAAGGTAACCAACTTTATTTGGCAATGATTTAAAATACCATATATGAACAACGGGAACGACCAGGGAAATATGTCCCATCCGTTCGCGGCGAACTTTCTTTTCAGTGACTTCAACACCACAGCGGTCGCAAACGATACCACGATAGCGGATCCGTTTATATTTCCCGCAATGACATTCGTAGTCTTTTACTGGCCCGAAAATCCGCTCACAAAAGAGACCGTCACGTTCAGGCTTATAGGTTCTGTAGTTAATCGTCTCAGGTTTAAGAACTTCTCCGTGAGAGCGTTCGAGTATTTCCTCTGGTGATGCAAGACTTATACTGATCTTGGTGAAGTTACTCTTAACCTTATTATCTCGTCTGAATGCCATAATTTTTTGAAAAAAAATGTAGAATATAACTGAATTTATTCTCAATGATCAAATTTAACCATTTACCAAAATTGGTAAATAGTTAAATTTGAACTTACTATTCCAGGTTTACGCTTAATCCAAGTCCTCTCAATTCGTGCAAGAGCACATTAAGAGATTCAGGGATTCCGGGGTGTGGAAGAGGATCGCCTTTCACGATTGCTTCATATGCTTTAGCGCGGCCAATCACATCATCCGACTTGACGGTAAGAATCTCCTGGAGTATATTTGCGGCACCAAAAGCTTCGAGTGCCCACACTTCCATCTCACCAAAACGCTGACCACCAAACTGAGCTTTACCTCCAAGTGGTTGCTGGGTGATCAAAGAGTATGGTCCAATTGAACGGGCATGCATTTTATCTTCAACCATGTGGCCCAGTTTCAGCATATAGATCACACCTACTGTTGCAGGTTGGTCAAATGGATCACCGGTTTCACCATCAAAGAGATTTGTTTTTCCGAAACGCGGTATTCCAGCCTTATCGGTATACTCACAAATCTGATCCAAGGTTGCCCCGTCAAAGATTGGCGTTGCAAATGTCAGGCCAAGTTCCTTCCCCGCCCATCCAAGAACAGTTTCGTAAATCTGTCCAAGGTTCATACGCGAGGGTACACCAAGCGGATTCAAAACGATATCGACAGGTGTTCCATCGGCAAGGAAAGGAAGATCTTCATCGCGAACAATCCTTGAAACGATACCTTTGTTTCCGTGACGTCCTGCCATCTTATCCCCGATCTGCAGTTTCCTCTTTTTAGCAATATATACTTTTGCCAATTGAAGGATTCCTGCGGGAAGTTCATCTCCGATGGTTACATTGTACCGTTTACGACGTGCCACTGCTTCTGCTTCCTTGTATTTCATGATGAAATTATTTACAAGAGCTGCAATCATATCGTTTTTATCCTTGTCCGTTGTCCATTTGTTAGGATTAACATTCAAGTAATCAATACCTTGTAATTGTTTCAGGGTAAATTTATTCCCTTTGGTGATCAGATCACTATTGAAATAGTCCTTCACGCCCTGTGATGTTTTACCATTAACAAGGTTAAAAAGCTTATCAATAAGGATTTCACGAAGTCTGCTTGTTTCAAATTCCAGTTCAACATCGATCTGCTCCAGCAAAGGCTTTGTTGCCATTTTCCCTTTTTTCTCCTTAACAACGCGGGAAAAAAGTTTTTTGTCAATAACAACACCATTCAGCGATGGAGAGGCTTTTAGAGAAGCATCCTTAACATCGCCAGCCTTATCTCCGAAAATTGCACGTAAAAGTTTCTCTTCGGGAGATGGGTCCGATTCACCCTTAGGGGTAATCTTACCGATCAGGATATCGCCTGGTTTAACAATGGCGCCAATCCTGATCAACCCGTTTTCGTCAAGATTACGTGTTGCTTCCTCACTAACGTTAGGAATATCAGAAGTAAACTCCTCAGCTCCGCGTTTAGTATCGCGAACTTCGAGAGAGTACTCATCGATATGTATCGAGGTAAATATGTCATCGCGAACAATACGTTCGGATATGACAATAGCATCTTCATAGTTATAACCCTGCCATGGCATAAAGGCCACCTTCAGGTTACGTCCTAATGCCAGCTCACCTTTTGCGGTGGCGTAACCCTCAGTAAGCATATCCCCGGTATCAACTCTTTGTCCTTTACGAACCAGTGGTTTCAGGTCGATACAAGTACCCTGATTGGTTTTCTTATATTTTGAAAGATTATAGCTCTTAAAATCGGGATCAAAACTCACGTACCGCTCCTCCTCTGTCATATCATAACGAATGACAATTTTGGAAGCGTCGACAGATTCAACAACACCAGGACCTTCAGCAGCAATATTGATACGTGCATCGCGGGCAATATTTCCCTCAAGACCGGTTCCTACAATAGGAGCCTCTGGCCGTAATAACGGAACAGCCTGACGCATCATGTTTGAACCCATCAATGCACGGTTGGCATCATCATGTTCAAGGAAGGTGATCAAAGAAGCCGCAATTGAGGCAATTTGATTTGGTCCCACATCCATCAGATTGGCATCCTCTCTGTTTGCCAATGGGTAATCGGCGTCGAGACGTGCTTTTACTTTTGAATTTTTGAAATTACCTTCTTCGTCAATAATGGCATTTGCCTGAGCAATGATTTTTCCCTCTTCTTCCTCAGCGGTGAAGTAGGCCACATCCGCATTATTCAAATTCACTTTACCATTGCTAGCACTACGATAAGGAGTTGATATAAATCCAAGATCGTTGATTTTAGCGAAAACGCATAGGGAGGAAATTAATCCGATATTAGGACCTTCAGGAGTTTCGATGGGGCAAAGGCGGCCATAGTGGGTGTAATGGACGTCACGAACCTCAAATCCTGCACGTTCACGGGAGAGTCCACCCGGTCCCAAAGCCGACATACGTCTTTTGTGGGTCATCTCCGCAAGCGGATTGGTCTGATCCATAAATTGTGAAAGGGCATTAGTTCCAAAGAAGGAATTAATAACCGAAACAAGTGTTTTTGAATTGATCAGATCAATAGGTGTGAAAACCTCATTATCCCTGACATTCATCCGCTCGCGGATGGTACGGGCCATACGGGCCAGACCTACGCCAAACTGAGTAAACATTTGTTCTCCGACAGTTCTCACACGACGATTCGACAAGTGGTCGATATCATCCACATCGGTTTTAGAATTGATCAGTTTAATCAGGTACTTGATAATCTCGATGATATCGAGTTTAGTAAGAACTCTGGTTGTCATATCAATGTTCAAACCTAATTTCCGGTTAATACGGAAACGCCCAACTTCACCTAAATCGTAACGTACCTCGGAAAAAAACAGCTTATCGATCACATCGCGGGCTGTTGCTTCATCGGGGGGTTCAGAATTACGAAGTTGGCGGTAAATATGAAGAACTGCCTCTTTTTCAGAATTACAGGGGTCCTTTTGTAAGGTATTATAAATGATCGCGAAATCACCGGAACCAGCTTCTTCCTTGTGCAGGAGTATTGTTTTTGTGCCGGAATCAAGGATTTCATCAACATGTTCATTTCCTATGACCACCTCACGGTCGACGATTACTTCATTACGTTCGATAGAGACCACTTCACCGGTATCTTCATCCACGAAATCTTCCACCCATGTTTTCAGTACGCGGGCAGCCAGTTTTCTGCCGACATACTTTTTCAGGGCTGTCTTGGAAACTTTGATTTCGTCTGCGAGGTCAAATATTTCGAGGATATCCTTATCACTTTCGTATCCAATGGCACGAAGTAAAGTTGTGACGGGTAATTTCTTTTTCCGGTCAATATAGGCAAACATCACGTTATTGATGTCTGTAGCAAATTCGATCCAGGAACCTTTGAAGGGAATTACCCTTGCAGAATAAAGTTTAGTTCCATTTGCATGAACGCTTTGTCCGAAGAATACGCCGGGAGATCTGTGAAGCTGCGAAACGACCACCCTTTCGGCTCCGTTGATCACGAACGAGCCGGTTGGAGTCATGTAAGGAACCGTTCCAAGGTAGACATCCTGAACAACGGTATCAAAATCTTCGTGTTCAGGGTCGGTACAAAACAGTTTAAGCTTCGCCTTTAGAGGGACGCTATAGGTTAAGCCCCGTTCAATACACTCTTCGATACTATAACGTGGAGGGTCGACCTGATAGTCGATAAACTCGAGAACGAAATTGTTTCTGGTATCTGAGATCGGGAAATTCTCCTGAAATACCTGGTAAAGATCTTCATTTTTTCGATCTTCCGGAGAGGTTCCCAACTGGAAAAATTCTTTAAAAGATTTAATTTGCACCTCCAGAAAATCGGGGTACTCTAGTTTGCTTCTGGTGGATGCAAAACTAATCCTTTGATTTATGTAATTTGAGGACATTATCAGCCAAATTAAGGAACCAAAATATAAACATGAAAAGGTTTAGAATCCCTTGACGGGATTCTAAACCGCATATAACCTTGTAGTACAGGGTCCAATCCTATTTGATTTCAACTTCTGCGCCAGCCTCTTCGAGTTGAGCTTTAAGAGATTCTGCTTCTTCTTTTGAAACCTTTTCTTTGATAGCTTTAGGTGCGTTATCAACCAGGTCTTTTGCCTCTTTTAGTCCAAGACCAGCAAGTTCCTTAACTAATTTAACAACTGCTAATTTTGATTGACCACCGAATTTAAGAATTACATCAAATTCAGTTTTTTCAGCAGGGGCTTCAGCTTCGGCTGCAACAGGAGCAGCGACGGCAACTGCTGCTGCAGCTGGTTCAATACCGTACTCTGATTTAAGGATACCTGCAAGCTCATTAACTTCTTTAACAGTCAGGTTAACAAGTTCTTCTGCAAGTTTTTTAAGATCTGCCATTTTACTTGAGATTTAAATATTAATTGATTCTTTGATTATTCTGATACTTTTAAAACTAGGCATTACGCTCTTCCAGGGTTTTCAATACTCCCACAATAGTTTGTCCACCCGATTGAAGTGCAGACATAACATTCTTGACTGGGGCCTGAAGAGAAGCGAGGATACCGCCTATTAGTTCTTCTTTTGATTTCACATTGATCAATGCTTCGAGCTGATCAGCGCCAATATAGGCACACTGTTCAACATAAGCACCTTTCAATACCGGTTTTTTGTTCTTCTTGCTAAACTCTTTGATCAATTTTGCAGGAACACTTCCCGTATTGGAAAACATGATCGATGTATTATTTACTAGTACATCATAAAGCTCTTCTGAATTCTTTTCAGAGTTTTCGAGAGCCTTACGGAGGATGGTGTTCTTAACTACAACCAGTTTTACTTCCCGTTTGTTGCACAACCTTCTGAGGTTACCAGTAACTTCAGCATTTAGATTGGAGATATCGGCAAGATAATAATGGCTGTATGAATTGATCTCTTTGGTCAATTGTTCAATAACCTGTAATTTTTCTGATCTTTTCATTTCAACATTATTTTCTTATTCCAGACAGGTTTTTGGCTCCACCTGGATGCCGGGGCTCATGGTACTGGATACATAAACGCTTTTTATGTAAGTACCTTTAGCAGCAGCGGGTTTTAATTTCTGAATAGTGTGAACAAATTCTCTGGCGTTTTCCACAATTTTCTGTGGATCAAACGATACTTTACCAACGGAAGTGTGCACAATGCCGAACTTGTCAACTTTGAAATCGATTTTACCCATCTTCACTTCTCTGATGGCTTTACCGACTTCCATAGTCACAGTTCCGCTCTTTGGGTTAGGCATAAGACCACGGGGTCCTAAAATACGGCCTAACGCCCCAACTTTTCCCATAACCGGGGGCATAGTAATAACAACATCTACATCTGTCCAACCACCTTTGATTTTATCGATATAATTGTCGAGTCCTACAAAATCAGCACCAGCTTCAAGCGCTTCGGCCTCCTTGTCAGGAGTGACCAACGCCAGAACCCGTACCTCTTTTCCGGTACCATGGGGCAAAGTTACTACACCACGAACCATTTGATTAGCTTTACGAGGATCGACCCCAAGCCTTACATCAATATCCACTGAAGCATCGAATTTGGTATAGGTAATCACCTTCACCAATTCTGTAGCTTCGAGTAAACCATAGATCTTTCCAGCTTCGAGTTTCGCCAATGCAGCTTTCTTATTCTTGGTAACTTTTGCCATTTCAACCTTAACTTTAATTAGTTAATAATCGGTGATTTGCCTGTTACGGTAATCCCCATGCTTCTTGCAGTTCCGGCAACCATACTCATCGCTGCCTCAATTGAGAAGCAGTTTAAGTCGGGCATTTTGATCTCTGCAATCTCTTTCACCTGATCCCACGACACTGAACCGACTTTGTTAACGTGTGGTTCCGAAGATCCTTTTTTAACCTTCGAAGCTTCAATTAACTGAACGGCCACAGGAGGGTTTTTTACTACAAAATCGAATGATTTATCTCCGTAAACGGTAATAATCACCGGTAATACTTTTCCTGCCTGATCCTGGGTCCTGGCATTAAACTGCTTACAGAACTGCATGATGTTCACCCCTTTGGAACCCAATGCAGGGCCTACAGGAGGTGAAGGATTTGCTGCACCACCTTTGATCTGTAACTTGATAAATCCAGCAATGTCTTTAGCCATAACTTTTTTTAAAAAAATTTACTTACTCCTTTTCTACTTGCATAAAGCTAAGCTCCAAGGGTGTTTTACGACCGAAAATCTTAACCATAACTTTAAGTTTCTTCTTCTCCGCATTGATCTCCTCAATGGTTCCGTTGAAACCGTTAAATGGTCCGTCAGTCACTTTTACTGTCTCTCCAACTATGAAAGGATTATCCAGCTCTACTCCGCCTTCCTGAAGCTCATCTACCTTGCCAAGTATACGATTGATTTCAGACTGACGCATGGGGACAGGTTCGCCCCCTTTTGTGTCACCTAAAAAGCCGATAACATTGGGAATATTTCTAAGCATATGGGCAATTTCGCCCACCAGGGTGGCTTCGATCAGAATGTAACCGGGGAAAAAGTTGCGGTCTTTAGCCACTTTTTTCCCATTCCGGATCTGATAAACCTTCTCCACAGGGATTAAGACTTGGGATACAAATTCCTTTAGTCCAGAATTCGCAACTTCATTTTCGATATATTCCTTGACCTTCTTCTCTTTTCCTCCAATAGCTCGAAGAACATACCATTTACGTTGATTATCGCTCATCACGGACCTCCAGAAAATAATTAATAGAAAAAACTGTAAATCAATTTCATCAAACCGCGGAAGCCGGAATCGATGAAAAATATTAACAGTGCGATTATAAAGGAAGCAACCATTACTACTACAGCACTATTACGCAACTCATTCCATGTAGGCCATGAAACCTTATGGACAAGTTCATTGTAAGACTCGTTAAAATAATTTGTTAATTTCATTTGTATAGAGACAAATTTCGTTACAAAAATCAGATAATGCCGGATAGAAAGAATCGAACTCTCTGTTACTCCCCCTTATGAGTTTATCCGTAAATACAGTCCCAAACAAACGTCTGGGACTGTATTACTTTGATATTTAAAATCAGATTATTTAATAATTTCGGTTACCTGACCAGCACCTACAGTACGACCACCTTCGCGGATAGCGAAACGAAGACCAAGGTTCAAAGCTACAGGATAGATCAATTCAACAGTGATTGTAACGTTATCACCTGGCATGATCATTTCAGTACCTTCCGGTAAATTGATTTCACCGGTAATGTCCAGTGTACGGATATAGAACTGAGGACGATATTTGTTATGGAATGGAGTGTGACGTCCACCTTCTTCTTTTTTCAGGATATAAACCTCAGCTTTGAATGTTGTGTGAGGAGTAATAGAACCCGCTTTGGCAAGAATCTGACCGCGTTTGATCTCTTTTTTATCGACACCACGAAGCAGAAGACCTACGTTATCACCAGCTTGTCCGTCATCAAGAATCTTACGGAACATCTCAACTCCAGTACAAACAGTCTTACGACCTTCAGCGCCAAGACCAATAACTTCAATTTCGTCGCCGGTATGAATCTTACCTGTTTCGATACGACCAGTTGCAACTGTACCACGACCTGTGATCGAGAAAACGTCTTCAACAGGCATAAGGAATGGTTTGTCAACATCACGCGGAGGAATTGGAATCCAGGTATCAACAGCATTCATCAGTTCCATTACTTTATCTTCCCACATTGGTTCGCCATTCAAAGCGCCAAGTGCAGAACCCTGAATAACCGGAGTATTGTCACCATCAAAATCATAAAATGAAAGAAGGTCACGAATTTCCATTTCAACAAGTTCAAGAATCTCAGGATCATCAACCATATCCACTTTATTCATGAATACAACCAGACGGGGAACGTTTACCTGACGTGCAAGCAGGATATGCTCACGGGTCTGAGGCATTGGACCATCGGTAGCAGCAACAACGATAATAGCACCGTCCATCTGGGCAGCACCTGTAACCATGTTCTTAACGTAGTCAGCGTGACCAGGACAGTCAACGTGAGCGTAGTGACGGTTTTCAGTTGAGTACTCAACGTGAGCAGTGTTAATGGTGATACCACGTTCTTTCTCTTCAGGAGCGTTATCGATTGAATCGAACGATTTAATATCACAAAGACCCTTCTTATTCAAAACCATAGTAATTGCAGAAGTAAGAGTCGTCTTTCCGTGATCCACGTGACCGATAGTGCCAATGTTTACATGGGGCTTCGATCTGTCATAATGCGCTTTAGCCATAATTAATTTTTTTTAAAACATTTAATATTTATTCTAATCATCTTAATTCAGAGCCGGTGATGAGAATTGAACTCATGACCTCTTCCTTACCAAGGAAGCGCTCTACCCCTGAGCTACACTGGCAAACTTAGAGCGGGAGACGAGACTCAAACTCGCGACCCTCAGCTTGGAAGGCTAATGCTCTATCAACTGAGCTACTCCCGCTTATTCCCCCACATGGGTTTGCCAAAACAAACTTTCCGAAAAGAGATGGTGGGGAGAGCAGGATTCGAACCTACGAAGGCATACGCCAGCAGATTTACAGTCTGCCCCAGTTGGCCGCTTTGGTATCTCCCCATTTCGTGTCTGAACAATCCTTAAAAGAACAGACCATTTTAAAGAATCGTGCCTCAAAAATGGTCTGCAAATTTAATTTATTTTTCTTTCTAAAAAGCTATTTGAAATACTTTTTTAAAAATTATTTGGATTTGACTTTCATTTTGTATTTATCTAACTGTTTTCGAAGCGCATCCACAGCCAGATCGACAGCCTCTTCGAATGATTTTGCCTGTTTTTTTGCAAAAAGATATTCATTTGCCGGTACTGATAATTTAATTTCAGCGACTTTATTCTCCTGATCTTCGTCTTTTTCAAGTTTGAGGATCACATCCGATCCGATAACTCCTTCAAAGAAAAGATCGAGTTTACTAATTCGCTTTTCGCAAAAGTCGATCAGCTTCTGGTCGGCTTTAAAATGAACACTTTGTACTTTTACGTCCATAATTTTTCCTCCTTTAATTTAAGCTCTTGGATGAGCTTGTTTGTAGACCTTTTTTAACTGTTCGAACGAAGTATGCGTGTAAACCTGAGTTGCTGCAAGATTTGCATGCCCCAGCAACTCCTTGATTGCATTCAGATCTGCTCCACGATTAAGCAAATGGGTCGCATAACTATGTCGTAATATATGTGGACTCTTCTTATCGATTGTTGTAACAAGCGATAACTCTTTCTTAACAATCCGATAGATTAATTTGTTGTAGGCAGGTTCCCCGCTCCCGGTTAAAAAAAGAAAATTTTCAGCCTCGGGAAAAAGCTCATTTCGCAGTTTGATGTATTCACTTAAGGTCACTGAAATCTCCAATGGAAATGGGACTAAACGTTCTTTGTTCCGTTTTCCGTTTACTTTCACCAATTTTTCCTTCAGATTTAGATCCGGAAACCGGATACTCACCAATTCGGACAGCCTTATTCCTGTACCATAAAAGAGGGCAACCACCGCTTTATCACGCAATCCTTCAAAATCTCCAGAAAAAAATTGTCCGTCTAGTAATCGGTTGATCTCCTTTTCCTGGACAAATTCGGGCAATTTTTTAGCCATTTTAGGGACTGCAACATGATCGGTAGGATTTTTTGAAATTACCCCCTCCCGCATCAGAAACTTGTAAAAAGTTTTTAAAGTGGAGATCTTCCGGTTTACACTCCGTGCGATAGTGCCATTATTCATCATTGAGATGATCCATTGACGAATCAGATGGTAATCTGCCTCTTCGACATGAAAACCCTCCACCAAATTGTTTCCAAACAAAATAAATTGGCCGAGATCATTTTCATAGGCGGTAATGGTGTGTGTCGAATACCGCTTTTCGTATCTTAGGTAACTGAGAAAAAGCTCCAGATTCATCATTTTAGGCGAGAATCATTTTCGCACTCAAGATACGAAAAAAAAAACGTTTCACCTAAAAATATTCTATATTTATGGATTTATTCTTCTGACCGCTGTAAATCTTCGATATAGATCGCCTTTTTAATCTCAGTACGGCGGGTTATTGAGGGTTTCTCGAAAGCCTGACGATTGCGAAGCTCCTTTACAACACCGGTTTTTTCGATTTTTCTTTTGAAGCGTTTCAAAGCACGCTCAATATTTTCGCCGTCTTTAACTGGAATAACAATCATAGAATTCTTTGTTTTGTTTTTATTTAATTAACTCATATTTCGGTCGGCAAATTTATGAATTTTCTATTACTAATCAAATAATCAAACCAAATAATAATAAAAATGGATAAATGTTAAAACTGCACCCATTTTAAGGCGTAAATTTTAAATATGGAAGTAACCTGTTCAGCGAATCTGTTGCCACAATTGATGAAAGTAGATCCGGCGAAGTATACTTACCAATTTTATCTCTTAACCTAACGACCTTTCGCGCAGCCTTATAGCCAATATAGGGGTGATGCCCTAATTCCTGAATGGTTGACAAATTGATATTGAACCTTTTTACACCTGATGGGTCAACGCTGACAAAAGGAGAAACTGCAACAAAATTCTCCTCCCTCATCCCATAAACCTCTTTTAATTGAGCGATTGCATAATAACCACCCAAAAGATTTCGATAACGAATGATCCGTGAGGCCAAAATTGAACCTATTCCCCTGATTTCAAGTAATTGAAGCGAATCAGCGCTATTCAGTTCAATGGTTTTCACTGCAGTTGATCCAATCGTTTCGGCTTTTTTTCGAAAGAGGGTATCGCGATGCACTGGAAATTGTGTTTTTATTGATGAGCTGATTTCAGCCGATGTAACCGTTGTAGAACTCCTCTTCCGGAAAACAATAAAGGAGTCCAATTGCTCAAATAACCCGGGGGTCATACCATAGATCTTCATCACCCCCTCTTTATCCCTGAATCTCCCCCCCTTATTAAGATACCTCAGCCAGTTTGAAACAACCTTTAACGGCAATCCCATATTGATCAGATAGATTGAATCAACATTATTGGGATCAAATATTTCAGGATGAAGCGTTCTTCCGATGGTGTTGTTGTTCCCGACAGATTTAAGATAGGAGTTTACCTCAGACTCCCATTTGGGGAACTCGCTCATATCCTCCTGAAGAATTAAAGGGATTACTTTACCTAGAACGATTAACAGGAAGATGATCAGGAGTAAAATGATGATCCCGGAACGCTCCTTCCTGGAAAAGCGAAATAATTCGCGCATCCATTTAGCCTTCATACCATTTTTGTTATTGATCAGAAAGGGTAACCGATTGCAAAAGCAAGATTAATATTGTCTTTATTAAGTAGATGATGTGCCGGAATCCAGCGGGATCCTTCATCCAGAGATGGATCATGAAGTTTCAATCCAAGGTCTGCTCTGATGATTACAAATGAAAAATCATATCGTAACCCTAAACCGGTACCAACAGCAATCTCCTTGTAAAATCTTGAAAAAGAAAACTCTGTACCGGGTCGGTTATCTTTTAAAGACCAGATATTTCCCATATCAACAAACAGGGCACCCTCAATCGGACCGATCATAGCAAAGCGGTATTCGGCATTAGCTTCCAGTTTAATATCACCTGACTGATTGGGAAATTCGTTCGAATTTGCTTTGTAGGAACCGGGACCAAGTGTTCGCACGGGCCAGGCTCTGATTCCATTTGCCCCACCAGTGAAAAATTTCCGTTCAAAAGGGACCTGATCGGAATTCCCCAATGGCATTGCAATTCCGGAAAAGGTCCTGAATACTACAGTATTATATTTGTCAATAAGCCACCCTTTGCGATATTCAAAATCACTTTTGAGATATTGCGCAAAAGGAGTTCCGAGAAAATGATATTTCAAACTTCCCAGAGAATCACTTGGGTGAAGTCTGCGGTCAAACAGTTTACTTATACCATATAAAAAGGTTCCAGCCGTTTCGAAGGATGCCCTTAAGTAACTATAATTTGCCTGTTTTTGTACATTCTGGGTATTTCGGGTGAAACTGTAATTCCAGGCGGTTATAGTGTGATCGGTATATGAACTTTTAATATAGAGGTTCTCAATCCGGGAAACAAAAGCCGAATCATAGGCAAACATTTTGACCATGTTCAGGTCGAGAAAATTAAACCTGTGTGTCGAAAAATCGGATGATTTCCACTGATATCCCAGACTTGCACGAATAATTGTCCTGGTATAGTCCGGCCGGCGCTGATAATTATAGGAAAGGTTCATCAGAGTTTGGGGTGTGGAAAAACGAAACAGCCTTTTGGTTTGAACCGGGGCCAAAAATTTGGGTAAAGTAATCTTTGTTTCAATACCTGACTCGAAGGAATGAAAAGTTGAGACAGAATCACCCTTCCCATAATTTTGTTTCTCAGTGGCTCCCAGTAAAACAACATCTAGCAACTCTCCACCTCCAAAAATATTTTTATGCTGATAGCCCAGATTTCCTGCGACACCTAGATTACCTAATGAGTTTGTCCCTTCGAGTGAAACAGAATAGGCTTGCCGTACCGAAGGGGAAAGCTGGATGATACAATCGAGTGTTGGATTACCGGAAAGATCCACCTGATTTGTCTCAGCAAAACGGATATTGATTAGCTTGAACAGTCTTAAAGAAAACAAATCGTTATAAGTCCTCTCAACAAGATCCACACTATAGTAACCCTTATCTCCAATATGATTCATATTCATCAATAATTCAGGATGATAATTCATTTTACCCTTGGAGATAAAATATTGATTTCCAATCCTTACTGTGTCACTTTTCCGATCGGGAATATCCTCTTTGTTTTCGTTAAATAACTGTTTTTGAGATTCGTAATTGGTGAAAAAATAAAAATTACGAAAGGTATACTTTTGATGATCTTTTTCTTTTAAAACAGCAGGATCATCAGAAATATTTTCCTTTTCGACAACAAGCTTGAGATTTACGCTCTTTGGCGCCCTTAAAGTATCAGCCTCGAAATAGATCTCATTTTTATTGGCATGATAAAATCCATTGTTATGATAACTATTTAACACTCTTTTGCTCTCATCCGATAAAACATCCGTATCAAACCTTCCATTCAATCTTATGAATGATTTGGTGGAATCACCTTTGGAAAGCGACTGCATTGCACCATCACGAATTTCGGTTTTATAGGATTTAATGAGATGAGGTAAATTGGCTGTTATGCGATAGTAAATCTCCGCTTTTTTATTTTTCTTATAAACGACTGAATCAATGACCTTTGCCTGATAATACCCTTTATTGTGCATAAATCGGGTGAATTCCTCTTTAGATCGTTGGGTAAGATCAGCATCATAAATAACCGGAGCCTCACCTATTCTTTTAAATATTCCATTCTCCCTTTTTGCACTTGAGAGGTTGTAAAGACCGAGATGAAAGCGTAAAAACCCAAGAATTTTAGTGTTCGGTCTTTGTTTCAGGTAGGTTTTTAATTCAACTTTATTGATTGAATTATTATCTACCAGAATTTTTGATTTCAACAATAAATATTGATTTTCAGGAACATACTTGGTTGAACGGCACGAAAATAAAGTAATGACCACCGCTGCGACCATTAACATTCCTATCCTGTATGTAGATTGAAAACTCAAATTTGTAATATTTTTAAAACTTAAGCAAAGATAATTAACCTGACAAATTAAAATTGGATTATTTTTGGATTGTACCAATTCATACCATTAAAAAGTGTTGTCAAAAAATAAAATAAGGCTCATCCGCTCTTTGGACCAGAAAAAAAACCGATTAATGACAGGTCTGTTTGTTGCAGAAGGGAAAAAGCTTCTCTTCGATTTGCTCCAATCAGAAATTGAAATATCAGAAGTGTTTTGCACGGAAACAATTGCTAAAGAACTGATTGACAAGGAGTCTGATATAACAATCGAGATTGTGGACAAAGATGAACTTTCCCGAATAAGTTTTTTGAAAACCACCCCCGAAATCGTTGCGGTATGTCAGATCCCAAAATCGGTGGTCAACTGGAATGAAATATTGAATGAACTGACCCTTGTACTGGATGCAATTCAGGATCCCGGCAATATGGGAACCATTGTGCGGCTTGCTGATTGGTTTGGAATCAGAAATATCATCTGTTCGGAGGATTGTGCTGATTTGTATAATCCCAAGGTTGTGCAATCCACAATGGGTGCTTTTGCCCGGGTAAAAGTTCATTATACCACATTACCAGGTTTCCTGGGTCATGCAAAACAGCTGAATATTCCGGTTTATGGTACCTACCTTGAAGGAGAGAATCTTTATAATTGCAATTTAACAAGCACCGGATTGGTGGTAATGGGAAACGAAGGCAACGGCATTTCAGATTCAGTTTCAACCTTTATATCTCAAAAGATCAATATCCCGTCCTTTCCACCTGGTGAACAAACATCTGAATCATTGAATGTTGCTGTCGCCACTTCGGTTATTTGCGCTGAATTCAGGAGACAGGTTATTTGTAAAGGTTAGCGATCATCTCTGCCACCCGTTCGCCATCTACAGCCGAGGACATTATTCCCCCGGAATAGCCTGATCCCTCTCCGCAGGGGAAAAGTCGCCTGATCTGAACATGCTCTAATGTTTGCATATCCCGTGGAATCCTAACCGGTGAGGATGTTCTCGACTCGACACCAAGTATAGTCGCTTCATTTGTAACGTATCCTCTGGTTTTACGTCCGATTAGTTTAAGACCTTCCTGTAAAGCGGGCCCAACTAAACGCGGGAGCCATTGGTGAAGTGGCGACTCGACTAATCCGGGTAGGTAGCTGGTTAACGGCAGAGTTGCACTTCTTTTGCCATCCACAAAATCGGAAAGGCGTTGCGCCGGAGCAAACTGCGTATTTCCAGCCATCGCAAAACATTTTTTTTCAATCTCTTCCTGAAAACGAAGACCGACAAACATTTCCTGATGTTTATTGGCTGCAGGCAAATCACCTGGTCTTATTTCAACCACCATACCAGAATTGGCAAAACGTCCTCCTCTGTCAGATGGAGACATCCCATTCACGACCAACTCTCCGGGCGATGTGGCAGCAGGAACAATCACCCCTCCGGGACACATACAAAAGGAGTAAACGCCTCGATCATGAACCTGTTCAACAAACGAATAGGTGGCGGCAGGAAGGAATGAACCTCTCTTAACACCATGGTACTGAATCGCATCAATCATCTCTTGCGGATGTTCTACTCTCACACCAACTGCGAACGATTTCGCTTCAAGCAAAATTCCACGATCATACAGCATCCTGTAAATATCCCGGGATGAATGACCGGTGGCTAGTACGACCGCAATACCATCAACTATTGTACCATCACTCAGAACTACACCTTTTGCCTCCTGATCGCGAATAACCAGATCGGTAACACGTGAATTAAAATGAATTTCACCTCCTGCATTGAGAATCGTGTTTCGGATAGCCACGATCACACGTGGTAAGATGTTTGTACCAATATGTGGATGGGCATCAATAAGAATTTCGTCCTGTGCTCCATGAAAATTCAGAACTTCCAGAATTTTCCGTACGTCCCCTTTTTTCTTTGATCGGGTATAGAGTTTCCCGTCAGAGAAAGTACCGGCTCCCCCCTCTCCAAAACCATAATTTGAATCAGGATCAATGATGTGTTCTCCGTGAATCGCAGCAATATCGCGCTTCCTTTCGCTCACCATCTTCCCACGTTCAAAAATTACCGGTTTAAAACCAAGCTCAATTAAATGGAGGGCGGCAAACAATCCTGCCGGTCCGGCGCCAACAATTATGACCGGTGGCCGGTTTGAAATATCGGGATATGAATATTGATTTTTTTCAGGTACAGGCATCGGTTCATCGATAAAGACATTGATACCCAGATTAAAACGGATATTTGAGTTTCTGGCATCGATTGACCTGCGGATTATCACCAAATGGTGAATCCGGTTGATATCAATTTTCAGATTCTCAGATACAATCTTTCTCAGCACCGACATATCGTGAGCCTGAGCGGGAGAAACAACTATGTTAAGCTCATTTTTCATTCAAAATAAAAAATCAATGTGAAAAGATTTGAGTTCAACTCCTGGAAAATATAGCCATAGTAAGGTAGGGGCTTATCAATATCGGTATCATGCCTGATCAGGTTATTTAATCCGTATGAAAAACGAAATTCGGCTGTAAACCGAAAATATTCGAGATAGGAATCTATCCCTAGCCCCAATTCCGCATATTCACCCTGCTTCTTCAGATGTACAACACTTTCTGAAATCCGTTTATTCTCAAGATCATGCCGGTAAGCAGCTCCTAAATAAATATAGGGTCTTAAATTATAATGCCTGAATCCTTTGTATCGGAATCCAAAAGGAAGGTCAACATAAGATGAAGGTGTCGACAGATAACTTGATTCATCCATTCCAGAGAGATTATAGGCTTTCGGACTTATTGGAATAAAATAACTAAAATGCCGGTTTCCCAGCGACATACCAGGTGTAAACCGAAAATCAAAGTCACGGTTAAGCCGAAAATTTAATACACCACCAACCGTGAATCCTGGTAAAATGGTATAAACTTCGGCGCCAAATTTTTCTTTATTGCCATAATATTTGAGCGCTTCTGCCTTGAGTGCTGGATTGTCGGTAAATACAGGATTATCCAGAACATTATTGTAATTGGTAATGCGATAATCCATGGTATTAAGTCCCAAATAAAAACCAAAATGGATTGGACGGTCATCAAAATGGGCAAGATTATCAAAACTCCTGCGCTGACCAAATGCATGAAAAGATCCTGCGACAAGCGGAAGAATAATTAGAATGTATCTTAACTTATTCAATACCAATTGTTTTAAATTAGAATATGAAGAAAGACCAATATACAGCAGTAAGACAATAATCTGTTATTTCAAACGGCTGATATCAGGGAGAACAATCTACGGCTTACTTTGTTCCTGTATAAATAGTAGCCACACCAAATGTTTGCCGATACTGTTTTGTCTGTTTGAAACCACTTTTTATCAGAACCCCGAGAAACTCCTCTCCATCGGGAAATTTCTCAACAGATTCAGGAAGATACCGATAAGCTGAATTATCTTTTGAGAATAACCGCCCAAAAAAAGGAAGTATATAAAACGAATAGACACTATAAAACTGTTTTACAGGGAAATACCTTGGTTTTGAAAATTCAAGAACACAAATAATACCCCCTGGTTTAAGAACGCGGTAAATTTCATCGATCCCTTTCGACAGATTCTCAAAATTTCGCACTCCAAAGGCAACAGTTACAGCATCGAATGAATGATCCGAAAAGCTCAGATCCTCCGAGTCGCCTGTCTGGAGCATTATCCGGTGTCCGATACCAAGAGCTGCAACTTTGGTTCGTCCGACTACAAGCATTTCCTCCGAAATATCGACACCCACTATTTCCTGAGCTCCTGTCTTGAGTGACTCGATGGCAAAATCACCTGTCCCCGTGGCTACATCAAGGATTTTAGCAGGAGCATACTTCATCAGCAAACGGATGGCATTCCTGCGCCAGATTTTATCAATGCCAAAAGATAAAAAGTGATTGAGGAAGTCGTACTTTGGTGCGATATTATTAAACATCTCTGCCACTTGCTCTTTTTTCCCTTTTGCCGAATTACGATACGGTGTGATAACTGCCATATGGACTAATCTAAATATTCGCCAACGATTCCCTTGTCGACAAATCCCAAAGATTTATCGTCAATCCTGATTTCTCCCTTGGTCACATGGCCAAGTGTCATCACCGGGATTTTGTGATCATACAGAAAATCAACGAATTCATTTTCCTTTTCCTCTTCGACTGTAACCACTATTCGGCCCATCCCCTCCCCGAAAAGAAAGGCATCCGATCTGATTTCTGCATCCGGAGTAATATCAAAGCCCAATTCGTTAGGCAAAGCTTCACGCAAAAGGGTAAAAAACAAGCCACCAATTCCAACCGGACTGGCAGAAACCACCAAATCCTTCGCAATTAGCTCTTTCATAGCAGCAACTAACCGGCTTTCAAAGGCAAGATTAAACTGCATCAGTGGCCAATCTTTGACTTCATGAAAATGGTCGAGATATTCAGAGGCACTGATGTCGTTAAATGAACGTCCGATCAAAAGGATATTGTGCCCTTTTCGCTTGAGACCCGGAGCAAGTGCCTGATTTCGGTTTTTTAATCTTCCTACCAGACTTACGATTAAAGTTGGAGGAACAGCGCCCTCACTGTTTGAATAATCATAGAAGATTTTCCAACTTGGAAATTGCAGATTAAAAGAGGTTGCAGCCGCATTAAGACCTAATCTGGCAGCCATCACCATCTCCTCGGCAATGGGACTTGCAAAATCGACATTGCTTAAAAAGGCGCTCATAGCAACAGGCTCGGCCCCGTAACAAATCAGTCGTCTGACAGCCTTTGCAACAAGAATCTGGGCCGCAACAAAGGGGTCAACAGCAAGTCTTCTGTAATCGGTATAAATTGTCTGAGAAAATAATTCCCCCACTCCATCGATCTGAAAAGTCCCGGCGCTACTGAGATCTTCTTTCCCCACCTGTGTGGAATCAATTGCAGATGAAGCATATTCATTGAATATGTTGACCGGTGACAAATGCGGAATTGCGATCATCGTATAGATTACGTTGCGCAAATCATCCGGTTCCTGGACCTGATCTATTGTGAAAAATTTACTTTCCGTTTCAGTCATTTCGTTTAATCTTAGTTTAATTCAAGGCAAAATTAATGGTTTAATTTTAATGAGGCATGATTCATTCTCTTAAAATGGTCGTTTTATATTATTTTAGCCGATCAAAAGTGATGGTTCGAAGAAATAACCATCAATCTGCCCTTTGCAAACGAAATTGGAGATTGATGTTTTCTTCCAATTCATTTGCGTGAATTTGTAATTTTACATAGTTAATAATGAAAAAATTAGCCTTAGTCACCGGTGCAACTTCCGGCATTGGAAAAGCAACTGCGCATCTACTTGCCGCCAACGGATTTGATCTGATCATTACTGGTCGTCGTGAAGAATTATTGAATGAATTGACCGCCACCCTGCGTAATGATACAGCAGCCGACGTGATCTCATTGTGTTTTGATATCAGAGATTTAGAACAGGTCAAAGCAGCGGTCGAATCCCTTTCGGGAAAATGGAAAAACATTGATCTGTTGGTAAATAATGCCGGGTTGGCAGTTGGTCTGGAACCAGTTTATTCCGGGGTTATTGATGACTGGGATCGAATGATTGATACCAATGTAAAAGGACTTCTTTATATTTCGCGTTTAATAACTCCCGGAATGGTTGCCCGGGAGTCAGGACATATTATTAATATTTCATCGATTGCTGCCCATGAAGTTTATCCCAATGGAGCGGCTTATTGCGGATCGAAACATGCGGTAAAGGCGATTACTAAAACCATGCGAATCGAATTGTTGCCTTTTGGAGTGAAAGTGAGCTCAATCAGTCCGGGAATGGTTGATACTGAGTTTTCAACCGTCCGTTTTAAAGGTGATCAACAGAGGGCCGATAATGTATACAAAGGATTAACTCCGCTTTATGCTTCCGACATTGCCGAGGCAATTCTCTTTCTCGCGACCAGACCAAAACACGTCAATATCGATGAAATGATTATAATGCCTACAAACCAGGGAAGTGCACGTGATTTCAATCGACGGTAAACGGTTTGAAAATCAATTCCGGGAAAGAATAAAAAATTACCTTTGTTTAAATATTACAGATTCAAATTACATTTTATGAAGATTGAAGTTTCAAATGGCGAAATCACAGACAAACTGACCATTATCGAGATTAAAACCGAAAGAATTAAAGATCTGGTCAAACTCGAAAACCTCCGTAAAGAATATGAAATTTTGAATGATGCCGTCACCGGTATCATCGACAAAAAACACCCGTTATACATTGAATTATACCATATTAATACTCAATTATGGGATATTGAAGATCATATCCGCGATCTTGAGCGAGCCGGAGATTTTGGCGAAGATTTTGTTCAGACTGCCAGGTCTGTCTATTTTATTAATGACAAGCGATCGGATGTAAAGCGCAAAATAAACGAGTTGACCGGATCGAACCTTACTGAAGAGAAAAGTTACGAGAAGTACCAGTAACAGGTTTTACACATTTATCAAAGAATCTAAAATAAGCATGAGAAAGATTATCGCATTCCGGTTATCTGCAATGGGAGACGTTTCGTTGACGGTTCCCGCAATTAAAGGAGTTCTTGAGGCAAATCCAGAGCTTGAAATTACCCTGGTCACCCGGAAATTTTTTGCACCTTTTTTTTATGATATTCCACGACTGAACCTTGTTTTTCCTGATTTAAAAGGGAGACATAAAGGGATTCCCGGGCTTTTCAGACTATACTCCGATCTAAAAAAATCGGGACCTTTTGAGGCAGTGATCGATTTACATGGGGTTATACGCACGCGGATTCTCTCCTTCCTGTTTAAAACCTCAGGTACACCTGGTTACTCCATTGATAAAGGGAGAAAAGAGAAGAAATTCCTGATCACATCGAAATATATCAGGATGTTGAAGCACACGACAGTCAGATATCTGGATACCTTTGAAGCTGCCGGATTCAAAGGACAGATTGGTAAAGTCCCGTATTTTAATGTTCTCAGTGAGGCAACCGGCAAGGCTGACCTGTTTGTTAAAAAGTTAGGAATTACTCCTGATAAGATGAAGATTGGTCTTGCACCATTTGCGACACTCCAACCTAAAATCTGGGGCATCCAAAATTTCAGAGAGTTAGTTTCACTCATCAATGCAGAACGTGATGCTGAATTTTTCCTGTTTGGCGGGGGTGCAGCAGAAACCGTTTTATTAAAAGAATTTCAGCAATATAGCCCAAATATACACCTGGTTGCAGGGGAACTGGATCTGTCAGATGAGCTTGCTTTAATCAGGATGCTCGACCTGATGATCTCGATGGATTCTTCGAACATGCATCTTGCAGCATTATCAGGGGTTCCAACGATATCGATCTGGGGTGGTACCCATCCAGCCTTCGGTTTCTTTGCCTTGGGACAACCAACCGATTATCACCTTCAAACCCCCGCGTCATCGCTGAAGTGCCGCCCCTGTTCTGTATACGGAAATAAACCATGTATCTATCCGTCACCTCGGTGCATGGAGATGGTAAAACCGCTCGATGTATTCAATAACCTACTTAAATTCAAACTATTGAAGGTAAGAGAGAAAAAAAATTAAACCTGATCTCTGACAGACCAAAAAATCAAATTCAATTTCCCTTTGTGAAAAAACCTATACTTATAACACCTGTTAAAGACTCTCTTAAAACCACCCGAGAAGTGGTTACTTGTTTAAGAACTGTTAATCAGGAGATTCCCTATTACATATTTGATGATTACAGTTCGAAAGAGACCCGACACTGGCTCGAAGAAAACAGTGTTCAATACGGTTACAAAGTGATCGGCCTTGAAAAACACACGAAAAAATCATCACCAAACTACCGGACAGCCCTTATCCTGGCTCAGAAAATGGCACTCGAAAATGGTTCCCATCTGATCATCGTTGAATCGGATGTTTTAGCAAAAAATGACACAATCCTCGAATTGAACAGACTCACCGACGAACTTACCGATGCCGGATTAGTCGGCGCCGTAACAGTGGATACAAAAGGAGAGATTAACTTTCCTTACACCTACGCAACAGCGATTGATAAACCAGCTATATTTGCTTCAGCAAAAAGTCTAAGCTTTTGTTGTACCGCACTTTCGCTAAGAATGCTTGAGAAGTTTGATTTTAACGAACTGCCACAAAATCTCGATTGGTTTGATGTTTTCATTTCACGAAAATCCCGACAACTAGGATTTAGCAATTATGTTGTTAAAAATTTGCCGGTTATACATAAACCTCACAGCAGCAGGCCATGGAAACAGCTTAAATATAAGAATCCAATCTTATATTATCTGAAAAAAATCATCAAGCATCGCGACCGGATCTGAAGATAAATCCGATCAGATTTTTGAATTTTTCATGCCTGTGACGGTTAGCTTTATTTTTTCTGTCAAAGGCAATGAGTACTTTCATTGCCTTTCCGGCATCTTTGTGACAAAGTAAGGCATATTCAGAAGCAAGTAATTCGAGCGTTTGCCTGTCAGTACTCAGTTGGCGGAAATTGCACAGCCCCCTTTCAAAACTGATGGGTCCAAAACGCATACGGTTAAGATCAACAATCTGAAAATCATATTCATTTCCTTTTTTGCATATCAGGGTGTTTCCGGGAGAATAATCGAGATGAAAAATATTATTTAAATGCAATTTTTCATAGGTAAAACGAACCCACTGCCGCAAAATGGCATCATGATCGGCGACCTGATAATTTAATACCTCACGCAAGGTGAACTCATAATCATAGTGAGTTGATATATAGTAACTTTTCTCAAGTAAACCCCATTTGATACAATCAACATACCCGATCGCCATGGGTGTAGCAATGCCAAAATCGAGGAACTTTCTGGCATAATTGTACGACCTGGCCGCTTTCGATCCCCTGAAATAGATATAGACAAACCGGTTAACCAGATTCGGAATCTTAAACGCTTTGACATTGAGACGGTAATTCCCAACAGTGAAAACCTTTACCTCATTTCGCGATTTAAAAATAGTCTCACCCGAAGAGGAAAAGTTCAAAGGCAATTGACTGATCCACGATTCTAAATCCCTGAATTCAGGGGCAATTTCATATTTAATTTTCATGCTCATCTCCCGAAATATTTGGTTAACCTTAGGTAACAAATGGAATAAACATTTACTGATTCATAAACCCCTGATCTTTTAAAACTCCGATTAACATATTCGAAAATGCCACATTATCACTTTTCTTATAGCGAATATCGGTAAAAATCTGAGCAAGTGTATCCTTACTATTCTCTTCAACAAATTTTCTGTTGTCAGGACGTTTTTCCTTTTCCTGATAAGCACCAAGGATCTCATCCTCTGAATAATCATGGTAAATTTCATGGTGTACAATCGCTTCAAGCGGCAACCGATCTGTTTGATCCGGATGCTCATCAGGCCATCCGATTGTTAATGTAGTGACCGGCACTACCCCTTTGGGCAATTTTAAAATATCGATAATCCGGGAAGCAAGATAGGTTGTGGTACCGAGGTAACATGTGCCAAGACCTTCACTTTCGGCAGCAATGGCAACATTTTGTGCAACAAGCAAGGCATCAATTGCAGCTGTCATAAAAGAGAGGAAATTATCATATCCGGCGTCAGCATTACTGAGTTTACACCATTTATTAAACCGGTTAAAATCGGCACAGAATGTGAGTACCAAAGGGGCATTCTCAACCATGGGCTGATTAAAATGGCAGGAAGCCAGCGCCTTTTTCCCTTCTTTGCTTGTCGTAATTACAATACTATAAAGCTGCATGTTACCTGTTGTGGCAGCCCTGCAGCCAGCCTGTAGAATTTTTTGTATTGTTTCATCCGCTACAGAAGCATTTTTGTATTTTCGAATCGTCCTGTGCGCCAATAATTGATCAATCATTTTTACTTATTTTGACCTTGCAAAGATAGAAAACGATTTTCCCAAAATATCAACCATTTTGAAATAACAAAACCATGATTAAATTTGCAGCATGAGAATGAAATTGATCATCCCAATATTGATATTAGTTGCTGCTCTTTTGCTGGTCAGATGTAAGTCGTGTAACTGCGGTTTTCAGCCACCCAAGGCAAAAAAAAATACAACCTGGATGAAGCGATAAATCAATCCACCTTTAAAATTCAATCCTAAGTTAACAATTTGTAAAGAACCAAAGTTATTGAGGTTTTTTTTTTGACATTTTCAAATTAAATTTGTTACTTTTGCGCTGAAATTTAAAGAAGGTTCGATTCATTCTATAATTCTCAAAACGAATAAATTATGTCTAAAATTAAAATTGGTATTAACGGTTTCGGTCGAATTGGCCGACTGGTTTTCAGAGCAGCTGTCGACAGAAGTGATGTAGAAGTTGTTGGCATCAACGACCTTATTGATGTTGATTATATGGCTTACATGCTCAAATATGATTCAACCCATGGTCGTTTCGCAGGAACGGTTGCTGTCGAAGATGGTGCATTGGTAGTAAACGGTAAAAAAATCCGTGTTACTGCTGAGCGGAATCCGGCAGATCTTAAATGGGGTGATGTAGGTGCTGAATATGTTGTTGAATCAACAGGTCTTTTCCTTGAAAAGTCAAAATGTCAGGCACATATCGATGCTGGTGCTAAGAAAGTTATTATGTCAGCCCCTTCAAAGGATGATACCCCAATGTTTGTAATGGGTGTCAACAACCAGAAGTACACCACTGATATGAATTTTGTATCTAATGCTTCCTGTACAACGAACTGTCTTGCTCCGGTTGCAAAGGTGTTGAACGACAATTTTGGAATTATCGAAGGTTTGATGACCACTGTTCATGCTACAACTGCAACACAGAAAACGGTTGACGCTCCTTCAGCCAAAGACTGGCGTGGTGGCCGTGGTGCGGCTCAGAACATTATCCCTTCATCCACTGGTGCAGCCAAGGCTGTTGGTAAAGTTATTCCTGAATTAAACGGGAAACTTACCGGTATGGCTTTCCGCGTACCAACTCCCGATGTTTCGGTTGTTGACCTTACTGTCCGTCTTGAAAAACCAGCTCCTTACAAAGCAATCTGCGCTGCAATGAAAGCTGCTTCTGAAGGTGAATTAAAAGGAATTCTTGGTTATACAGAAGATCAGGTTGTTTCTACCGATTTTCTTACCGACCCACGCACATCCATCTTCGATGCAGGTGCAGGTATTGGCTTGAACGACCATTTCGTAAAGGTTGTTTCATGGTATGACAATGAGTGGGGTTACTCAACAAAAGTTGTTGACCTGATTGCTCACATGTACTCAGTTGACCATAAATAATCGGATCCTCCGGTTAATATAAATACTAAAAACCTGTCGGATGATCCGGCAGGTTTTTTTTGTATATTAATATCTATTATTTTGGTGTGGAGACCTTTGGAATCAAACAGGCTGAGACTTATGAATCTGAGATTTGGAAGCTAATCGATGGGCTTTCCAATAAGTTTACTTTTCCTGTAAACCTATTTCAGCACTAGACACCCCATCTATCTCTAAGTCACTTAGTCTCTCAGTCTCTTAGTCTCTTAGTCACTCCCTCTCCTTTTCAAATCCCCTCTCCGCTTTGATTGCTGGGCGGATTCTTTTTCCCCTTTAGAATATCGATTGTCTGATCGACTGAGTCACCTATTTTCACGCCAGCCTCCTTAGCCCTCCTCAATAACTCATCTGCCTGATCCTCGGTTTTGGATTTGAAGGCCTCGATTTTTGCCTCCATCTCGCCGCTATGAAATTGCTCCGACTTCTCCTCCATAAAACTTTCAACCTTCCCAAAAAGATCGGATATTTTTCCAAAAGCTTCACTGCTTTTGACTTTGTTTACCTTCTCTTCAAAAAAATCTTCGGCCTTATCCGCAAGATCTTTCCCCTTTCCGATCATCTCGTTAGCCTTATCAGCTATCTTATCGCCAGACTTATTTTCCTGATTATTTTCCTCGTCACTCATCTTTTTAAGTATTGGTTTTTACAACGTGTTATAACCCCCTAAATTATTAATAAATTTTCCAAAATCATAATGCTTATCTTTGGCAATTAAAGTCTGCCAGTTGCCGGCAGCCAGCCGCATATCTATTAAAATAAATGAAGTCATCTGAAAATGTCTGAAAACAGGGTTTGCAACTTATTTGGAATTAAATATCCGGTGGTACAGGGGGGAATGGTATGGTGTTCCGGCTGGAGATTAGCTACTGCCGTCAGTAATTGTGGCGGACTTGGATTGATCGGAGCCGGATCGATGCATCCTGAGACGCTCAGGGAACACCTCCTAAAAGCAAAACAGGCCACCAATAATCCTTTCGGAGTCAATGTCCCGTTATTATATCCTGATATCGAACGTCTCGTAGAAATCATTATAGAAGAAAAGATTAAAATAGTATTCACCTCAGCCGGATCGCCGAAAAAATGGACCTCAAAGCTGCATGATCATGGAATAATAGTTGCTCATGTCGTCTCCTCAGCACTTTTTGCAGCGAAAAGTGAAGAGGCGGGAGTTGATGCCATTGTTGCAGAAGGTTTCGAAGCCGGCGGTCATAACGGACGTGACGAAACGACCACTTTAACCTTGATTCCATCAGTCAGAAAGGCAACCTCTCTACCATTGATCAGTGCCGGTGGAATAGCAACAGGAAGGGCGATGCTGGCGACAATGATTCTGGGGGCTGATGGTGTACAAATTGGTTCAAGGTTCGCTGCTTCGAACGAATCGTCAGCTCACGAAAACTTCAAAAAACAGGTGATAAATGCCCGCGAAGGAGATACCCTTTTATCGATCAAAAGTTTAACACCGGTTCGGCTACTCCGGAATAAATTCTTTGAGTTAATCACCAAAGCAGAAAGAGAAGGCGTATCAACTGAAACACTTCAGAAACTGCTTGGAAAGGGGCGTGCAAAAAAGGGAATATTTGAAGGGGACCTGGAGGAGGGTGAGCTGGAGATCGGTCAGGTAGCTTCGCTTATTGACCAAATTCTTCCCGTAGATCAGATCATGACGAATCTGCTCGAAGAGTACTATTTAGCATTGTCCGAACTAAAAAATTCATCAATCTACCAATTCGATAACGAATGATTCAATTTAAAAAAACGACACTCACGAACGGGCTCCGTGTAATTGTGCACAACGACAAATCTACTCCATTTGTGGCAGTAAATGTTTGTTACAATGTCGGCGCCAAGCACGAAGATCCCGAAAGGACCGGATTTGCCCATCTTTTCGAGCACCTCACCTTTTGCGGATCGAAGGATGTCGCCGATTTTGATACCCCGGTTCAAAATGCAGGAGGATCAAACAATGCCTTCACAACTAATGATATCACAAATTATTATATCACAGTTCCAGCTAATAACATCGAGACCGCATTATGGCTGGAGTCTGACCGGATGAACGGACCTAAATTCACTAAAAAAGGGCTTGAAGTGCAACGAAACGTGGTGATTGAAGAGTTCCGGCAACGCAATCTGAATAAGCCCTATGGCGATACCTGGCATCTGCTCCGTGACCTCTCCTATAAAGTCCACCCCTATCGCTGGCCGACCATCGGTTTGGTACCGGAACATATAGAGCAGGCAACATTGGAGGAGGTAAAAGATTTTTTCTTCCATCACTATGCCCCCAATAATGCTGTTTTGGTCATTTCTGGAAACATTGAAACAGATTCCGCCTTTCAATTAGCGGAGAAATGGTTTGGCGATATCCCCA
The DNA here is from genome assembly GCA_963677935.2 of Prolixibacteraceae bacterium. Classification (GTDB taxonomy): domain Bacteria; phylum Bacteroidota; class Bacteroidia; order Bacteroidales; family Prolixibacteraceae; genus JAAFHB01. Next base: position 1,465,630 of record CAXXEH010000003.1, read on the forward strand.
TGAGGGAAATAAAAAATAGCATCATCCTTCCTGAGCCCTTACAGACTACTGATCGTGAAATAACTGTTCACCGCGATGTTCCTATCGATACATTTTACATCGCCTGGCACATGAGTTCACGGTTGGATCAGGATTTTTACGCTGCCGATCTGCTCTCAGATATTTTATCAGGGGGAAATTCTTCAAGGGTTGAAGAGAGATTGGTCAAAGGGCAAAAACTATTTACCGAAGCTGATGTTTTTTTAAGCGGAGAGAATGAACCGGGATTATTTGTGGCAACCGGGAAAATTAATAACGGGGTGGATTTTGAATATGCAAAAAAGGAGATGATTGCCGAGGTATTACAAACGGTTGATTCAGTGATCACGCCCCACGAGCTTGAGAAAGTTCAGAATAAGGTGGAAGCTGAACTTCTTTTCAATGAAATCGGATATCTGGAAAAGGCAATGCAGCTCGCAGCTTACGAAATTCTTGGAGATGCTTCGCTGATCAACGAACAGGCCGATCACTATCGCCGGATATCGCCGGAAGATATTCGCAAAGTTGCTACCGGCATTTTCCGGCAGGGGAATTGCAACACATTGAACTATTTATCATTAAAAAAGTAATTCATGGCTTTAAAAAAAGATATTCCGCCGCAGATATGGGGCGTGGACCACGTTGAATACATCGAACCAGGCAGATATCGTCTCAACAACGGGATTGAATTATTTTCGCTCAATAGTGGCGATCAGGAGGTAGTTAAGATTGATTTTTCGTTTAGGGCAGGCAGTTGGTATGCCAAATCAAGATTAGACGGTTCGATGGCTGCTTCCATGTTGCAGGAGGGGACGACAAAACACAAGGCGATCGAAATTGCCAATATATTCGATTTTTACGGAGCTCAGTTCTCATCCGGATCATCGTATGATAACAATTACATCTCACTCCTTTCACTAAAAAAACATCTTCCGCAGCTGCTACCTATGGTTTCGGAAATCATCCGCGAGGCTTCATTTCCGGAAGAGGAGTTTGAAATTTTACGTCAAAAAAGAAAACAGCGGGCAATTGTCGACGCCGGAAGAGTGAGTTTAATTGCCCAGAAAAGTTTTTTGCGCAATTTATTTGGCGACAGACATCCCTATGCTCCTGTCGCCTCCCCCGAATTCTATGATACAATTACCCTTGATGATGTCAGGTCGCATTACCGGAGATTTTACCGCCCCGACAGGATGGCAATTACCGCCTCAGGATATGTCGATAATGAGGTAATTCATTTGATTGAGGAGAATTTCAGCTCAAACTGGGGAAGTTTGGAGGTCGAAAAAAACACCAATAATTTCACTTTACCAGTTGCTGAAAAAACCTTATTTATGGAGAAGGTGGGGGCCAATCAAAATGCCGTGGCGATTGGAAAGCTCTTCCCAACCCAGAACCATCCCGATTTTCCGGGGCTTAAATTGCTGTGTACCATATTGGGTGGATATTTCGGATCACGACTGATGTCGAATATTCGCGAAGAGAAAGGGTACACCTACTCGATTCAGGCATCGCCCATCTCCTTTCTGCATAACGGCGTGTTTCTGGTATTTGCCGAAGTAAAGACAGACAAAACAAATGAAACCGTAAATGAGGTATTTATCGAAATCAATAAGCTCAGGGAGGAGTTGATCTCAACGGAAGAACTTATACCGATTCAAAACTATCTTCTTGGCAGAATTCTCGAAGACTTTGATGGCCCTTTTTCGAGGGCACAGACCTTCGCTTCACTCAGAGAGTCAAACCTCGATTTTAAGTATTATGACAAACTGATCCATACGATTAAAACAGCAACACCTTCTGAGATCAGGGAGCTTGCTCAAAAATATCTGGATCCAGAATCAATGAGTACTATTATTGCAGGAACGAGATAAATTTGAAAATTTGAAGATGAATGTGCTAATGTGCTAATTTGAAAATTTGAAAATGAATGGGCTAATAGGCGAATATCAGGTTTTGCACTTAAAGCTCTGCTCCCCGAATACCTCGGCAGGTTTACAAGTGATAGTACTTAATCAACCAAAGTTTCAGCCTACAAAAGATTTTATTACCAACTGCCAGTTGCCAGCAGCCAGTTGCCAGCAGCCAGCAGCCAGATGCAAGTTGCCAGCCGCCAGTTGCTAGTCGCCAGTCGCAAGCTGCCAGTCGCCGATCTTACAAGTTTACCCTTTTATCAATCAGGTATTGGTTGCGCTCTGCGGAGCTGCGCGAGATAAGTTCTCCCAGAAATCCAGCCAAAAACAGTTGTGTTCCGAGGATCATCAGGGTGAGCGCAAGGTAAAAATAGGGATTCTGGGTGATCCGCTCAATCAGTATGCCATGTGACAGGTTGATTATTTTATACACCCCTAACCAGGCAATCGCTGCAAAACCGAGCAGAAACATTAACGATCCCAGGGTGCCAAAAAGGTGCATTGGTCGTTTTCCAAATCGTGAAATAAACGAGATGGACATCAGATCGAGGTATCCAAAGATAAAGCGGCTTAAACCGAATTTGGTGACTCCATACTTTCGGGCCTGGTGTTGGACCACACGCTCTCCGATATTCGAAAATCCGGCTTGTTTGGCCATGTAGGGGATATATCGGTGCATCTCGCCGTAAACTTCTATACTTTTTACAACGTCAAGTTTGTACGCTTTCAAACCGCAGTTAAAATCGTGCAATTTTATTCCGGTCACATAGCTGGCAGTTGAATTATAAAGTTTACTGGGCAAGGTTTTGGAAATTGGGTCAAAACGCTTTTTTTTCCAACCCGAAACCAGATCAAAACCCTGCTCCTTTACCATTGCAAAAAGTCCGGGAATCTCTTCGGGACTATCCTGCAGATCGGCATCCATTGTGATGACAACATCGCCCCTGGCCTCCTCAAAACCGGTGTGCAGTGCGGCTGATTTACCGTAATTCCTCCGAAACCGGACTCCCTTCACGTGAAGATCTTCGGCAGAAACCTTTTCGATCCACTGCCACGAACCGTCGTTACTGCCGTCGTCAATAAAGATTACTTCATATGAAAATCCATTTGTACTCATCACCTTCGAAATCCATTGATTGAGTTCAGGTAATGATTCAACTTCGTTGTAAAGGGGGATAATAACAGATATGTCCATTGGGGTGATTTTAGGATTCAACTTTTATTCAACCCCGTGAAAAGGATCAGTTGACTTCTTTTGAAAGAAAATTGAAAGGATTAAAGAGAATATAAAACCCATAAAAGTTACTCCAAACACTTGTCCGATGGCATATACGAGTGGGGTAAACATTTTTTTGATTATTGTCATCATAGCATCAACCTGTGTTTCGGCCATACCACTGCGCAGGTATTGCTCTTCAAGATAAGTCATCAATTTTTCGATTAGTGTTTTATCTATCAGTTTTACAAGTACAAAAATGAAGAAAGCGAGGATCAGAGAGGCAAATAACGATTGCAGGGTTCCCAGACCGAGCGCGCGTCCGTAAGTAACACCCTCTTCTGCATGATGGTCCCGGTAGGCACGCATTGACAGGGTAATCCCCGCAATCAGAATTGCGTAGGAGATCAGTCCGGTTGCGGAAGAGAAAGGGGTACCCATTACATAGAAGACAACAAAATTTAAAATCTGAGCCAAACCCATATATAGGCCGTAACTCATGGCCAAATGATTAACAGAATAGTTTTGATTTTCCATAACAACATTGGTTTTGTTGCAAACATATAACAAATATAGCTTATTTACACTAAACTTTTCAATGAAAAACAACCCCCTGAAAATAGTTTCATATTTTATGGAATTGATAACAAACAGGTTAAATATTATTATTCAAAATATCGTCACTAAATTTTCTTTTTATTTGGAACAAGAGGTTTTTTTCATACTTTTGCGCCGGGTAAGTCCTGCACGACCAGCTCCTGTTGAACCCCCCCAGGGCCGGAAGGCAGCAAGGGTAAATAGTCGTAGCGGTGCGATGTAGGTAGCTTACCCACTTGCCGAATTAGCTCAGTTGGCCAGAGCACGTGATTTGTAATCTCGGGGTCGTCAGTTCGAATCTGACATTCGGCTCAATAGTTCTTAAAGATGACAGGGAAGCTCCATAAGTTGGATCATTTTTCCCGGAATGAAGTACACCGGAATATCCGGGGAGATACCAAAGCGGCCAACTGGGGCAGACTGTAAATCTGCTGGCGTATGCCTTCGTAGGTTCGAATCCTGCTCTCCCCACACTTCCATTCCAAAACCACAAAAATATAAAAGCGGGAGTAGCTCAGTTGATAGAGCATTAGCCTTCCAAGCTGAGGGTCGCGAGTTTGAGTCTCGTCTCCCGCTCTAATATTTTTCCAAAAATCCCCAATCAATTATTCAGATGAATTTTTAACGGATCAAAGACTTTCGTGAACTACACTATTTTCTCCACTATGTTGTTTGCGGCCCTGACGTGATCGTGCACTTGAATTCACCTCCAAAATAAAAGTGATCATCTGATTGTACATATGACCATATTTAGCGGGATCGAGATGATAATAAAGCTGAATAACGGATGACAGACTTATCAAAGTAGGAATTATCTCTTCCTGAATTTGCGTCGCAGTTTCTGTTTCATTGATCCTTTTATTGATCTCTTCCGACCGTTTCTGGCTCACTTCATCGTAAGTGGTCTGCGCTACCTTTAAGGATTCAAACATGGGGATAATATGAAGGTCAGCCAACAATGCCTGGTTTGCAGGGAGATCAAACTCGTAAATGAAAGAGATGAGCATCGAGGTTTCAGCCTTATATCCCAGCTGATAGGCATCTGCGCAATATTTATCGACAATCGCAGATAGTTTTAAGGCTTTTTGGGACATTTCATTGGGCATAACGACAGACATACCTTGGATCGCATCGCGCAATTCAATCAATGCCCGGCAGCGCCGTTTATCCAAAACATCCAGTTCATCGGTAAAAAGGTTTTTAGCGGCATCTTCCTGATTCTTTACTAATCGTTCATAGATAAGAGATAGATTGGTGTGAAGATAGCTGACCTTATCATCGCCCCCGATTAACGGTCTGGTGATTTCCAGAATGCGTTCACTTAAAAGAATGAGGTCACTGACTAACAGAATTGACGGAATAATCAACTTTTCCATAATACAGGTTTTGGTTTTGAGACAATTTTTTATTTCGATGAATATACGAAAAAAATCGAGGAATTGAAGTGATTTAGGTTATATTTTACCAAAATTCAGGAAATAAGTGAACTTTTTACAGGAATAGGGAAATTTCATAGGAATTCTGAAATAATGTAAGAGATCTATATTAATATTTTTAGAGGGAATTAAATGAGATTCCTCATTCCGCTTCGCTCCTTACTTAAATAGCCAATAGAATGAACGTGAGATTCCTCATTCCGCTTCGCTCCATTACTAATGACAGCATTCAATTGGCTATTTTTAAAAGGAGATTCCTCACTGCGTCGGAATGACATCCATCCCATTGAAGTGTGTGTGGGGTGACGGGGTGGCGTTGCCGCCCCGTCACCCCACACCTTTAAACACAGTCCATTGTCATTCCGAATGCAGTGCAACAGAATGAGGAATCTCCTTATTTAAAACGCCCGATAGAATTCTCCATGGCGGGATGATGAAGTAATCATTTCGGTTGGAGATGTTTTTATGATCCTATTTCGCTTCCGGTACCGGTGCATCGGGGCTCTTTTGTTTGCGGGTTTGCCGGGCTCTGGCTATTGAATTGACTTCGGTTATATAGGAAATCATCTGATTAAAGGTAGAGCCATATTTTTCCGGTTCAAGCTGATTATAAAGTTGTATTAAAGCCACCAGATTGGTAAGTGCAGGATACATCTCCTCCAGTATATGCGTTGCAGCTTCTGTGTCGTTAGCTTTTGTATTAATCTCTTCCGACTTACGCTGACTGACCAGATCGAAAGCTGCCTGCGCACTTTTCAATGATTCGTACAAGAAATTAATATGAAGATCTGTGAGCAAATTTTGGTTGACTTCCTGATCAAATTCACTGATCAAAGAGATCAACACCGACGTTTCGGCTTTATATCCGAGTTTATAGGCATTGGAGCAATACTTGTCGATAATGACATAGAGTTTTGCTGCCTTGGCAGATACCTCATCGGAAAGTGCAACCGACAAACCATGAACGACGTCGCGCACTGCGATCAGCGCCTGGTTGCGTCGCTTATCCGACAGGATAAGCTCCTCGGTTAAAGGACTTTTATTTACATTCTTTTGATTTTTCACCAACCGTCCATAAATATGGGATACACAGTTGTGAAGATCTCTGATTTTGGGCTCAGTTTCAGTTAAAGGCTGGGTGATTTTAAAATGCGTTCACTCAACGGAATTACATCACTGACAAGCAGGATTGAAGAAATAATTAATTTTTCCATAAGATAGTTTTTGTGTGTGAAACATTTTTATCAATTATTCCATGAATATACGAATAAAACATAAAAAATGTGGCAATTTTGAATTTATTTTATTGAAAATCAGGAATAAAGTCTGTTTTTTTTGATTTTGAGGGGGTATTTTGTACATAATTGGGAATATTTTGAATTTTCAGATGGGGAAATTGCTCAGTTAAAAACTTTTGGAGGTTTTCCGGTTCAGGATAAGCACAGTACAAAAGTTTTGGAGGTTTTCCGGATCAGGATAAGCACAGTACAAAAGTTTTGGAGGTTTTCCGGATCAGGATAAGCACAATTCAAAAGTTTTGGAAGTTTTCCGGATCAGGATAGGGACAAATAAACTGAAACGGACCATTTCCAGACCGGGAAAGGGAAAAATAGAATGTTTTGGAGCTTTCCTGATTCGGGAATGAATCAATTCAGATGATTTGGAGGTTTTCCGGATTGAAATTGTTGCAAATCAAATGGGGTTTGCTGCCTCTGCCATATAAGAGGCTATCCAAAAACTCTGTGGCTCTCTGTGTATCCTCTGTGGTTCTCCGTGTAACTAATTATATCACAGAGTTACACAGAGCAGGTACAGAGTTACACAGAGATAAAAATCGATTTTTTCAGGCTTTTTAGACACCCTCTACTGCCCTAATCCCAATCAGGCCCGATTAAAGGATAATAGATCCTTTTCGGCCTGGATGTTTGTTTTGATTTTACTAAATTTGTAATCAAATCAGGTAGATATGAGAGAAATCGTTTTTATCGTAGAAGAATCACAGGATGGCGGCTATTTTGCCCGGGCTGTAAATTATTCCATTTTCACCCAGGGTGTTACCCTACCGGAACTTAAAACAATGATCATTGATGCCGTGAGGTGCCATTTTGAGGTAGCTGAAATGCCAAAGCTGATTCATCTCCATGCAACCCATGAGGAAACATTTGCCTTATGAAACTTTCAAGCAACATCGACGCGCCCCAGGTGATTAAAGTATTCCAGAAATTTGCGTCAACATTCCTTAATTGTAAATAAATCACAGATGGCAGGGCATATCAATATTCCGGAGGAGCCGGTTCAGCTTTACGAAGTGATCAGGATCATTGAGGGGATCCCACTCTTTCAATCAGACCACATTTGAACCGCAAGATGAACTGAATTTTATTCCCCATTATTATCCTGCTCAGGAGGAGTATACCTATGGTGTAAAAGTGATGTTTCAGATGTTAGAGGAATAGACTTAGTCATTTAAGTGACTCAAATTCGGCTATGGTCAATATCTTGGTTTTGCCAAAATTCTTTAATTCTAATAAATCATTATCTCCAGTAATTAAATAATCAGCGTGACTATCAATTGATAATGACAAAAGGAAATTATCTTTTAGGTCTCTGCAAACCTTTACGTTGCTTTTAACTTCAACTAGTTCACCATAGGTGTCAAAAATCTCAAGTAGTCTAGCAATATCTATTGAATTAAAATATTTTCTGAACTTAGGGCGTTCAGCCACCTCAATAAATTCATGGATGAGTTCCTCACTAAAAATCAAACGGGCTTTATCACCAAAAACTAGTTTATCTAATCGTTTAAATCCCTTGGTAATCAAATAACTGATCCATAGATTTGTATCAATTACTATCTTACTTTGCTTTCTTTGCATAACGCTCAGCTCTGACATCTTCAACTTCTCTTGTTATTTCATCTAATGTGGGTGCTGTCTTTGCATTGGAACGGAGTTTTAACAATACCTCTTTGAACTCAACTTTATTGACAACCGATTTATTAATTGCGATTAAATTTAAGTCTGCCAAATCTTTTAAAAGTTTTTTAGCTTTGGGATTAATTATTTCAATTCTTAGTGTTTCCATATTTTGCAATTTTAATCCAAAGATAAGTAATTATTACACGTTGACGTTTAATTATTCTTTGGGATGTGGTTATTTTGCCCGGGCAATAAATCATTCCATTGCCTTATGAAACTTTCGCGCAATCTCGACACACCCCTGGTTATTTAAGCCCTCCAAAGATTTGGGCACATACCCAAACATCAAGGCGGTTGTCAGATCAGGCCTGCTACCCAACAAAACGGAAGTCCCCATCCTACCAAATCCAGGCCCGATTTAGAGTCGGACTAGGAGCAATTATAACCTCGCACCGGAATTAAAATACTAAATTTGCGTCATCATTCCTTAATTGTCAAAAAATCACGGATGGCAGGGCATATCAACATTCCGGAGGAGCCGGTTCAGCTTTATGAAGTGATCAGGATCATCGAAGGGATCCCACTCTTTCTCGAAGACCACCTGGAGCGGTTGTATCAATCTGCACGTCTTTCCGGAAACCTTCAACTACCAGGCCCCGATTCAATAACCGCGCTGATAAAAAAATTTGTTGCCACTCAAAAGAGGGATACAGGAAATATAAAACTCAGTTTTACTTTCAATCAGACCACCTTTGAACCGCAAGATGAACTGAATTTTATTCCCCATTATTATCCGACTCAGGAGGAGTATACCGATGGTGTAAAAGCAGGACTACTGAAAGCAGATCGCCCCCTCCCAAATGCCAAGGTCCGGAATTCGGAAATCAGAGACCTGGCAAATGATCAGATCGCATCTGAAAATCTCTTTGAAGTGCTGTTGGTTGATTCAGAAGGGAATATCACGGAAGGAAGCAGATCGAATGTATTCTTTGTCAGGGATCAAACAGTTTATTCGACGCCACGCGCGAAAATTCTTATGGGAATTACATGGATCAAAATTTTGCAGATTTGCAGAAATAAAGGTATCGGAGTGGTCGAAACGATGATTCCGGAGTGGGAATTGAATCACTTTGAAGCGGCTTTTCTTACCGGAACTTCACCAAAAGTGCTTCCGATATCTTCCATTAATAAGATCATTTATAAAACAGATCACCCCTTGCTCGTACGACTGCAACAATACTACGATCAATTAATTGAAGATTATCTGGCGGAAAGAAGGTGATGATAATATTGCATTATTTGCTTAATTTCTAATAGGATTGCATTTCGACTGGCACAGTTTATCACATCGGCACAATTGTTTTTTTGTACTGGTCAAATTCAAGAATGAAAGTGAGGAATCTCCTAATATGAATAACCCCGGTTCACAAAAAAACGGCGCCCTAAATTCAGGCGCCGTTTTTATTTTATTGGATGCAGTATTATTCAGCTGCAGGAACTTCCCAGTTAAGTGATGCCATCCGTTGGTAGGAACGGTATCTCCACTTCGCATTTTCCTCGGCAGCAAGGAACAGTTCGTGCGCTTCAGCAGGGAACGATTTCTTAAGTGCTGTGTAACGTACTTCACCATTCAGATAAGTTTGGAATTTACTCCAGTCGGGTTCCTTCGAATCGAGCTGGAACGGATTCTTACCCTCCTCTTCCAACTGTGGATTGAACCGGAACAGGTGCCAGTAGCCACACTCAACTGCCAGCTTTTCTTCTTCCTGGGTACGCCCCATCGATTTTAAACCGTGAGCAATACATGGTGCATAAGCAATTACAATTGATGGTCCGGGATAGGCTTCCGCTTCACGCATTGTTTTAAGGGTCTGTGCCTGATTGGCGCCCATGGCAATCTGAGCAACATAAATGTATCCATAAGTCATCGATATGGCGCCAAGGTCTTTCTTGCGTATCCTTTTTCCGGATGCCGCAAATTTAGCCACAGCTCCAACAGGGGTTGACTTTGATGCCTGACCACCTGTATTGGAATAGACTTCAGTATCGAGAACGAGTACATTGATATCTTTTCCAGAGGCTAACACATGGTCCAAGCCACCGTATCCGATGTCATAAGCCCATCCGTCACCACCAAATATCCAGATCGATTTTTTAATCAGATACTGGCTTAATGATAAAACCTCCTGTGCATATTTTGCATTGTTACCCTGAAGAACCTGTAATACTTTTTCAGAAGCAGCTTCAGATGCAGCTGCATTATCGCGCCCTTCAATCCAGGCTTCAAAAGCAGCTTTCACTTCATCGGAAACGCCGTTTTCAATGGCCAGATTCATCACCGATTTAATCCTGTCGCGGCTGGCAGCGATCCCTTCCGACATCCCAAAACCATATTCAGCATTGTCTTCGAATAGTGAATTTGCCCAAGCCGGACCTTTACCCGATTCCTTGTTCACGGTATAGGAAGTTGATGGAGCAGAACCACCATAGATTGAAGAACAACCTGTGGCGTTGGATACCATCATCCGTTCGCCAAAGAGCTGTGTAACCAGTTTGATATAAGGCGTCTCGCCGCAACCTGCACATGCGCCTGAAAACTCAAATAAAGGCTGGGCGAACTGAGTATTTTTAATGGTTTTATCTTTTTCGACCAGTTTATCCTTATAAGTCACATTGGCTGCAAAATGATCCCAACGGGCGATTTCGGCACTTTGTGATTCGAGTGGTTTCATCACCAGCGCCTTTTCTTTTGAAGGACAGACATCAGCACAGTTGCTGCAACCGGTACAGTCGAGCGGAGCAACCTGAATACGGAATTGAAGCCCGGCAAATTGTTTTCCGTTTACCTTAACAGTTGCGGTATTTGCGGGGAGTGCTGCCAGCTCCTTTTCGTCGATCATAAACGGACGGATAGCAGCATGAGGACAAACATATGAACACTGATTACACTGGATACAGTTTTCAGCAATCCATTCGGGAACATCAACAGCTATTCCACGTTTTTCGAATGCGGTAGTACCGGAAATAAAGGTACCATCCTCAATATTGTTGAATGTTGAAACAGGGAGGTCATCACCTTTCTGTGCATTGATCACATCAACAATATTCTTAATGAAGTCGGGGCGGGTATCTGTTTCATTCTCGCTACCAACCAAAATATTTGCCCATTCAGCAGGGACGCCAATCTTCTGAACATTGTCTCCTCCTGCATCTACTGCGGCAAAGTTCATCTTAACAATGGCTTCCCCCTTCATTCCATAAGACTTAACAATCGCCTTTTTCATGTGCTCCTGAGCCAGTTCGTAAGGAATCACATTGGTGATCTTAAAGAATGCTGACTGCATGATGGTATTGGACCTGTTTCCCAAACCAAGATCAACAGCGAGTTTTGTACCATTGATGATGTAGAAATTGATCTCATTCACGGCAAGATATTTCTTCATAGCGTCTGGCAACCGGAGTTTTACCTCCTCTTCTTCCCAAATGGTATTGAGGAGGAATGATCCATCTTTCTTCAAACCTTTTAAAACATCGTAAAGGTTGACGTAAGCCTGAACGTGGCAAGCCACAAAGTCGGGAGTCGTAATTAAATAGGTTGAGCGGATCTGACTATCGCCAAAACGGAGATGTGAAGCAGTAAAACCCCCTGACTTTTTAGAGTCGTAAGCGAAATATGCCTGACAAAACTTATTGGTAGCTGCCCCGATAATTTTGATGGAGTTCTTGTTTGCCCCAACTGTACCATCAGAACCCAGTCCATAAAATTTTGCTTCATAAATATCAGCTGCCGAAACTTTTACCTCTGGAAGTAAAGGGAGCGAGTGATAGGTTACATCGTCAACAATACCGATTGTGAAATTATTCTTTGGCTCATTCATCTCGAGGTTCTTATAAACCGCGATGATCTGTGACGGAGTCACATCTTTTGAACCAAGGCCATAGCGGCCACCAACTATGACAGGTGCATTTTTCCTGTTATAGAAAGCATCACGAATATCGAGGTACAACGGTTCGCCATTGGCGCCCGGTTCTTTAGTCCTGTCGAGGACTGCGATCCGCTTAACAGTTTCGGGCAGAACATTGAAAAGGTATTTAACAGAGAACGGACGGTACAAATGTACACTGATCAAACCAAGTTTCTTACCCTGGGCATTGAGATAATCAATTGTTTCACAAATGGTCTCTGTAATGGAGCCCATTGCAACAATGATATTTTCAGCATCCGGTGCACCATAATAATTGAATGGGTGGTACTCCCTTCCTGTGATTCTGGTGATCTCCTGCATATAGGATTCAACCATATCGGGAACAGCATCGTAAAATTTATTCCCTGCCTCCCTGGCCTGGAAGAAAATGTCAGGATTCTGAGCCGTACCTCTTGTTACCGGATGTTCAGGGTTCAATGCACGGTTGCGAAAAGCCTGAAGTGCCTCCATATCAAGTAATGCTGCCAGATCATCCTGAGCAATGGTTTCAATTTTCTGAACCTCGTGAGAAGTACGGAAACCATCGAAAAAATTCATAAATGGTATCCGACTTTTGATGGTTGTGAGGTGAGCAACACCACTAAGATCCATTACTTCCTGTACAGATCCTGAAGCAAGCATCGCAAAACCGGCCTGACGACAGGAATAAACATCACTATGATCTCCAAATATCGAAAGGGCATGACTTGCCAAAGCACGGGCGCTAACGTGAAAAACAGTTGGCAATAACTCACCAGCAATCTTATACATATTAGGAATCATCAGCAACAATCCCTGCGATGCAGTATAGGTGGTCGTCAGATTTCCCGATTGTAACGCTCCATGAACAGCTCCGGCGGCGCCCCCTTCACTCTGCATCTCGGCAAGGCGAACAGGCTGACCAAAAATATTCTTACGTCCGTTTGCAGCCCATTCATCCACAACCTCTGCCATTGTAGATGAGGGAGTTATTGGATAGATACAAGCCACTTCGCTAAACATATAGCTGATGTAGGAGGCAGCATAGTTACCATCGCATGTAATAAACTTTTTTTCTTTTGCCATTTTGTTTTTACTTTAGTTTTTATTATATTCAAATATTTATATTGCTAATTTAATGATGCTTAGTAGATAAAGCCAAAAAGCCAAAGTGGGATTACATTTCCGTCTCCGATTTCAATCATATCTGCCGCAGCATAACAATTCTCACCTTCAGCTTGTGTATATTTTCCACCAATCCGGAAACTGTATTTACCATTTACTTTAAAATCGAGTTCCGGGGAGCTGGTCACCTTGTTTTGGTAACCAACCTGATTATAAAAAAAAGTCAATCGAAGATTCCGGTTATTAATATTGTCAGGAGCGACGATATGCAATAAATTGGTATTGTGAAGATAGACCTGATCAGGTTTTTGAAGCTGTCCATTGGTGCCATTTGAGAAAAGCAGATTAATCAACCGTGCATTTTTCAGGTAACCAAGGTAATTTAAAACCGTAGCGCGGGACGTTTCTATCTCGGCACTTATTTTGCTGATATTTGGTGAGAATGGCATCTGTCCGCCAATTAATTGGAGCAGTTTTCTCAGTTTTGGAAGATATTTTAATTCGATCTGGTTAAGATAAGTTACATCGATTTCAAGGGCAAGGTTGACATGACGCAGGAGGCTTTCGCTGTAAAACTCCGGATTTTTAATGAAATAGGGATAGAAGCCACTTTTCAGGTATTCAGGAAAAAAGGCAAGTGGACGTACTTTATTAATGATATCGGGTACAATTTCGCGGTGATGGCTTAAAATATTGCTAAGAATAAGTTTGGGGAATGAATGTTCCGTCCTGAAATTAAGGAATTCGCGGAATGACAAACCTTCCAGATGATAAATTTTGGCAATATCTTTTAATTGATCGTTACCTTCGAGAATCCGTAAAACCGGAGAACTGCTAAAGACGATCTTCAGACCGGGAAGTTCATCGTAACACTGCCTTAACTCTTTCGACCATTCTTCATATTTGTGGATTTGATCCAGAACCAGCACCTTTCCTCCGCGCTTATAAAACTCGTCGGCAAATGAGAAGATACGCCGCTTAGCAAAATAAAAGTCGTTGAGATTGACATATAAACAGTCACGTGAGTTGCCAAAATTCTTCCGGATATAGCTTAACAGGAAGGTTGTTTTACCAACTCCACGAAAACCCTTAATTCCGATAAGGCGGTGAGACCAATCAATTTCGTCGTACAACTCTCTGTTTATCAAATCAAAAGATGCCTCAACCAAAATTCTGTGTGCTTCGAAGAAATATTCCACTTCAGTTTAATATTTTCACAAAAATAATCAATTAGTCCATCATATTGCTATCCGGAGTTAGCATTTTAAACTATTTCTGCTATTTATATTTAGTAAAAATAAGAACTTAAAGCATTAGTGACTTAACAAAAATGGAATCAGGAGAATAAAAAAAGGAACCAATCGGTTCCTTTTTTTATTCTTATATTGATGAAATTTTAATCACTATTCATCGAAACAAGGAATTCCTCATTGGAGGCTGTTTTCACCAACCGGTCTTTAACGAAATCCATAGCCTCGACAGGGTTCATTCCATTGAGGAAATTGCGCAAAACCCAAATCTTATCGAGCATTGCTTTATCGAGCAACAAATCTTCGCGACGTGTACTTGAGGCAATAATATCAACTGACGGGAAGATCCGGCGGTTCGATAGTTTACGGTCGAGCTGAAGCTCCATATTACCGGTTCCTTTAAACTCTTCAAAAATAACGTCATCCATCTTCGAGCCGGTATCGGTCAATGCGGTTGCAAGAATAGTCAATGATCCACCCTCTTCAATATTTCGGGCAGCACCAAAGAAACGCTTTGGTTTATGAAGTGCATTGGCATCTACTCCACCCGAAAGTACTTTACCTGAAGCCGGAGCTACGGTATTGTAAGCTCTTGCCAGCCTTGTAATTGAATCGAGAAGAATAACCACGTCATGACCACATTCAACCAGTCGTTTGGCTTTTTCAAGAACCATATTAGCGACCCGTACGTGCCGCTCAGCCGGTTCGTCGAACGTTGAGGCAATTACTTCGGCATTGACGCTGCGGGCCATATCAGTAACCTCTTCAGGCCTTTCGTCGATGAGCAAGACAATCATATAAACCTCTGGATGATTAGCTGCAATGGCATTTGCAATATCCTTCAGTAAAACGGTTTTACCGGTCTTAGGTTGGGCAACAATCAATCCACGTTGTCCTTTACCGATTGGAGCAAACAGATCGACTACACGGGCCGAAAGGCTGCTCGCCTTACCCGTGATATTAAATTTCTCATCCGGGAAAAGTGGCGTAAGATGTTCGAAGGGAACCCTGTCACGGATATATTCCGGGCTACGTCCGTTAATTTCAATTACTTTAACCAGTGGGAAATATTTTTCTCCTTCTTTGGGGGGACGGATGATACCATTTACGGTATCGCCGGTCTTTAATCCAAAAAGTTTGATCTGAGATTGTGATACATAAATATCATCAGGCGAGGTCAGATAGTTATAATCAGAAGAACGTAAAAAGCCATATCCTTCCTGCATAATTTCCAACACACCTGTTGCACTGATAATCCCTTCAAAATCATAAGATTTCTCTGTTTCACGCGGTTTTTGGGTCTGGTGAACCGGTTTCTGCTGATTTTGACCGGCAATCGGATGGGCATTCTTTTTGGGAAAAATAGGTCGTGAAGGGGTTTCAGGTTCAGTACGAACCTCTTTGGGTATTTCAGGAACTACTGCGACAACAACTTCAGGTTCAACACTTTTCAGTTCTGGCTCAACCTCCGGAGTGGCTTTTGCAATTGATGCTGCGACTACAGGATCGATTCGCAAAACACGGGGACGTCTCTCTTTAGAATCATTTGATTCAAATCTTGGCTTTTCAATCCTCTTGGGAAAAGGACGGATAAGAGGTTGCCTTTCAACAGGGATAGGCTCTGAAACCGCTTCTGCAGGTTCAACAACAGGTTCTTTCTCTGAATCTTTTGCAGATACGAAAGTTTCAATATCTGAAACAATTCCTGACAACTCAGGTTTTGCCAACCGTGGCAATACCTTTTTCTCAGGTTTTTTAATCCCTGACGCCAGAATAGCTTGATTGTCAAGTATTTTGTAAATTAATTCCTGCTTCTTAAAAGATTCGACGCGTTTAATGTTTAACTCTTTGCCTATGTCGCGTAATTCGGGCAGTAGTTTCTTGCTTAATTCAAGAATGTCGTACATGTTATTTTTATGATTATTTATTGATCGCCTAACTTATGTCAATATAAAATATTGCAAAAGCTGACAGCTAAATTCTATTAAATTTTTGGAAGTAAATCAGGATTCAAAGAAGTTTACGTGCAATATTAAATTCGAAATCCGTTGCAAAAATAGGTATTAGATTTGAATTTACAAACAATCCAACTTTTTTTTTGTTTTAATCCATTGGAAAACAAACTTACCAAAGCTGTTGACTATATTGTATTTAAATTTAAATGAAAGCAATCCATATTTTCAGGGATATTTTATTGAATGCGTGAGTACTTGGTAATAAAAATATTATACCTTTGAACGGTGTAGAAGAATCATAACCTGATTTTTTTATGAGACAACTTAGAATTGCAAAACAAATTACGAACAGAGACTCTCCATCACTGGATCTCTATCTTCAGGAAATCAGTAAACTAAGTATGATTTCACCTGAGGAAGAGGTTAATCTTGCGCGTTTAATAAGACGCGGAGACAAGGAGGCTTTTGAGAAACTGATCAGATCCAATCTGCGTTTTGTGGTTTCTGTTGCCAAACAATATCAAAATCAGGGGTTAACTTTATCCGATTTAATTAACGAAGGGAATCTGGGGCTTATAAAAGCTGCTGAACGATTTGACGAAACAAGGGGATTTAAATTTATTTCATATGCGGTATGGTGGATCAGACAGTCAGTATTGCAGGCCATCGCTGAACACTCGAGAATTGTAAGACTTCCATTAAATAAAATCGGATCGATTTTAAAAATAAACAGTGCTTTTACAAAACTCGAGCAAAATTATCAGCGGGAACCAATTCCCGAAGAGATTGCTGAAATGTTGCAATTACAAACTAAAATTGTTGAAGAAGCATTGCTTTCTTCGAGTTTTCATGTCTCAACCGATGCACCTGTGCGCGAAAGTGATAATGAAGAATATACACTTTACGATACCTTAATCAATTATGACGAACCCAGTCCGGACATAACACTGATTAACAGCTCGTTAAAAACAGAAATAGAGAGAACACTTGAAACTTTGGATGTTCGGGAGGCTGACATTCTGCGTTACAATTTTGGATTAAACGGTGAGAATCCAATGTCAATTGATGAAATAGCCACCCTGATGGAACTAACCACTGAAAGAGTTCGGCAACTCAAAGTTAAAGCCCTGAAAAAATTAAAGAACAAGTATATAAACCGATTACTTCGCTCTTATTTGGGTTAAACGGCTACAAATCTTTTAAATAACGGTTTATAAAGCAAAATTTATGTTGATTAGCAGGTTTAAAGCGATAATGATGGTGATTTGTACGAATCTATTGATTATTCTTTTTTTTCAAGTCAATGGGCAGAGTATAAAAGAGATAGAGTCCGGGAGGGTTTCTTTGCCAAATAAATGGAAACTTTCACCTGTTGGGAAGATGTTACCGGTAGGAGATTTACCATTAAACATTGCGGTGTCACCTTCCAGAAAAATGGTGGCAGTGACCAATAATGGTCAGAGTATTCAAAATATTCATCTGATTGATCCTGAAAAGATGCAACTACTCGATTCTGCAGTAATTGCCAAAGGATGGCTGGGACTTACATTTTCGAAAGACGGAAAATACCTCTATGCATCGGGAGGAAACGACAACTGGATCATGCGGTATCGGATCAACAATAAAAAACTGGTTCCATTTGACACCGTGGTAATCGGGAAACGTTGGCCTGAAAAAATTTCGATTGCCGGAATTGCCGTAGATGATGAACAACACTTATTATATACGGTCACGAAAGAAAATAATTCACTCTATGTTTTCGATTTAAACGATAAAAAGGTCAAAAAACAGATTCCACTCGGAGGCGAAGGGTATGCGTGTTTGCTGTCGGATGACAACAAAATGTTATATATCAGCTGTTGGGGATGCAACAAAGTCATTTTATTTGATACCAAAAAACAGAGGGTTACCGGATGTATTCCGGTTGGGGATAATCCAAATGATTTATGTATTACCCGAAATGGTAAATACTTGTTTGTCAGCAATGCCAACGACAACTCAGTCTCCGTTATTTCACTGCAGCAGAACCGGGTAATCGAAATTCTTAATTCTGCACTTTATCCTGACTCCCCTTCGGGATCAACAACTAATAGTCTTGCGCTAAGTGATGATGAAAAAACATTGTATATCGCGAATGCAGACAACAATTGTCTGGCAGTTTTTGATGTGAGCAATCCGGGAAGTAGTATTAGTAAAGGTTACATACCAACAGGTTGGTACCCAACCTGTGTTCGTGTGATTAAGGGTACCATCTTTGTGACTAACGGGAAAGGGTTGACATCAAAGCCAAATCCCTACGGGCCAAGTCCCATAAGTAAAAAAGAGATGGTAGACCGTCATGCAGATATGAATAAACCGCAAATTAGGGTACAATATATAGGTGGACTTTTTACCGGGACGCTTCAGGCGATTCCAAGCCCCAACGACCAGCAGTTAAGTATCTATTCTCAATTGGTTTACAATAATACCCCCTATTCAAAAGAAAAGGAGATGATTTCTTTGGGTGAGAAGGGAAATCCTGTTCCATCGAGGGTAGGCGATTTATCCCCCATAAAATATGTTTTTTATGTGATTAAGGAGAACCGGACTTATGATCAGGTATTGGGAGATATCCCTGAGGGTAACGGAGATTCCTCACTTGTACTTTTTGGTAAAAATATAACACCCAACCTCCATGCACTGGCCAAACAATTTGTTTTACTCGACAATTTCTATGTAGATGGCGAGGTGAGTGCCGACGGACATAACTGGACCATGGGCGCTTATGCAACCGATTATTTGGAGAAGAACTGGCCGACAAGTTATGGTGGAAGAGGCGGAAGTTATCCGGGTGAAGCAGAACGGGAAATTGCGAATAACAAAAATGGATTTTTATGGGACTTCTGCAAGAGATACGGTGTGACCTACAGAACGTACGGCGAATTTATGTCTGATTCAAATACACCAAACCTTCCGGCTTTAAAAGATCATTTCTGTCCCAATTACTCAGGATTTAACCTGAGTATCCGTGATACGGTGCGTTATCATCTTTGGAAACATGACTTTGATTCTTTGCTATCAGCGAATAATCTGCCCAGGCTCAACACCATCCGTTTTGGGAATGACCATACGGAAGGTCTGAAAATTGGAAGGCCAACCCCAAAAGCGCATAATGCCGATAACGATCTGGCTTGCGGACTTTTTGTAGAATATCTCAGCCACTCCTCAATCTGGAATGAGAGTGTGATTATTATTGTGGAAGATGATGCACAAAATGGTCCCGATCATGTAGATGCCCACCGTTCGCCGGTTTACCTTGCAGGTGGGTTTGTTAAGCAAGGTTTCGTTGACCACACCATGTATTCAACCTCTTCTGCACTTCGTACGATTGAATTAATATTGGGATTGCCACCAATGAGTCAATACGATGCCGCTGCAGAACCTATGTGGAGATGTTTTAATACAACAGCTAACCATCCTCCATTCAAGGCAACAGCTAATCTTGTAGATCTGAACCTGAAAAACATGGATGAGAGTAAATTCTCAAGGTTAAGCGAAAAGTTTGATTTCAGCAAGGAAGACAGGATACCCGACGCACAGTTTAACGAGGTGATCTGGGCAGCAATTCATGGATCCAGTAGTCCATGCCCGGCTCCGGTTCATTCGGCTTTCTTTACTACTGGAAAGGAAAAGGATTAATCAATCCATTGAACTTGGTAATGTTTGTTGGGGATGGTGGTAATTACGACTGAATTATCCTTTATTTTAAATGATCCCCGCGACAGTTTTACACCTTCGCAACTTACTTCAAATTTTACCTTTGCAATTGGACCTGGATAAACAACCTTTAGACTTCTGGTGAAACCTGAGGAGATCTCAACCTGATGATCTTCCGGATAGTTTAGTTCTATCTTTCCTAACTTCAGATGCCTACCTTTGGCATTTTTCGGAAAGCAAACAGTACTATAATCTCCGGTAAGACCATAGTAATTCTCCACAATCATGCTCCAGACTGAACACGACATCCCAAGCCCTTGCACGCCAAGAGGTTTACCGGTAATCGCATTGTATCGCTCATTGACGCCATTCCGGTTAAACAGCTCTACGATCTTATCTGTAAGCTGACACGCGGCATCATGATAGCCGTACTTGTTTAAACCATAGGCAACCAGATAGGTTGTAACTGGCCACATGTCGCCCCGCCAGAATCCCTTCATGTCAAACTTTGGATCGTCTTTGGCTACCGTTGGAACAGGATAATCACACCACCAGCGGGTAGTATCCATTAACTCGGCTGCGAGCAATTTCGCCTGTTCCCTGGTTGCAGCATCACAGCACAAAGTAAGAAAGCCCTGTATGGAACGGACATCGATTGGACAGTCTGTGTCGCGGTCAAGACTATAAAAAAACTTCTTTTGGGGATCCCACATTTTTGTCTGAATGGCGGCTACACGCCGTCTCACAATCTTCTCATAGCGCCAGGCGACATCCTTTTTCCCAAGCTCATTGGCTATCTCTACCATTGCCCGCTCACTCATCAGAAGGAAACAGGTTTGTTCCACACCCTCGACATTTCCATACCATTCCCCTCCGTCCTTACGTGTGGGATGTTTAGTGAGTTTCATATTATCCATCGATGGAAAGAAGTCAAATGTCTCATAACGTGCGGTCTGTACCATACTGCTCTTTCCGATAGGCTTGTATGCCCCAAACTCTATCAGCCCATCATTATCAACATCCCGTTCTGTTGAATACCACTTTTCAAAAGCCTCCAGATATGGCAACGATTGTTCCAGCAATTTCCGGTCCCCCGTCTGCCGGTAGACTTGTAATACACCCCAGGCAATAATGGGAATTTGTGAATAACCAAAAGGAGGCCAATCTTTCAAAAAATTAGGAATCATTCCGTAACGATAAGAGCCTTTGGGCGCTTCCGGATTATTTTCAATGGTTTTCCAGTAGTTATCGTAAACACCCCGGATGATCGAATCCTCACCCATCGGAGCATAAGCTGCAAGGACAAACTGCGTGTCCCATACCCATTGTCCCACGTAACCTCCGCCAGGTGAGAACCACTTGTTGGGCATTGCAGGAGGGATAGGGTCGAATAATTTTGAGAATATACACTGTGAAAAAATCTTCTCCGCAATCGTATTAAGTTGCGGATCTTCTGTACGGACCAGCTCATGCATTCTTGCCATTTGGGGAGCAATATTCTTTTGTGCATTCAGGTTTAGAAATATACTTAGGGAAAATAGAAATAAGATATGGTTCTTTTTCATTATGGTTTTATTTTAAAGTGAGAAGTTGACCCGGAGTCATCCATTCACCGAATGTATTTAATTACAATTGATTAACTACTACTTTATTGTTTCCTGACAAGTCAGAGATTGATATCTGATAACTGTCACCCTGTTTTTCGACAAAAACATCAGCTTGGTTCATCAAACTTAAGATAACCTGACCATTTTTCTTCAGTTCCTTAAATCCTGCACAAGCGAATTTTTGCAATCCTTTTTGCAAATCAACAGAAATGGCAGCCAATCCCTGATATTCTGCAGAATACTGATCGTTATTTATAATGACAGAAAATGAGGTAGATCTATGGGTTTGAACAGATTTGATGTCAGTAAATACATAGGATCCATCCCCGTTTCTGCAACCGTTGATAACTGCATTTTTTTCAATCCCCAATTTTGGAATGTCTTTTACAGAAAAGTTTTTGATGGTAGCCTTACGATAAATTACAGCCATCCGTTCTGTGATATTTTCCCCCTTGAAATTGTGAGTGGCATCGCCATCGATCATCAGCATTCCTCCTTTATTCACAAAATCTTCCAGAAATTTAAGCACTGGTTCTTTAGAATACTGAGGATACAGAAAGATGATCGCATCGAATTTGTGACCATTCAAAACGGGTTTGTTATTGCAGTCAAGATTAAGTTTTCCCTCTTCAATTAAATCTGTAGGGACCAGGGCATTCCGGTATCCGGCTTTCCATATTTTAACCGCTTTTTCTTCTATCTTCAGCTTGTCATTGATATCGTATGAACCTCGTTCCGATTTGTTGGGATACCAGTTTTGGAGCGCTTCATTGCCAAAGATTACCAGTAACTTAATCTCAGGAAGTGCAGGATTAAAACGGTTTAATAATCTGGCGCAGTTCTCAACAGGGTTGATTGCCTGTACTGCCTCCGGTTTTTCGAGTCCCATGCCCCACTGCATATCATTAAATGCATGATAAAAAGTTCGGATCCCGTATCGCAAATCGGTCATCGTTTTAGTCGCGAACCGTTTGATATTACTGTCATAATACATGTTGTACATCGCATTTGTACGATACGACATGGCAATTCCCATCTGTGTGGGTAGAGGTGTTTTTTCATCCGAAAAGCCATACTCACGGGGAATAGACCACCATTTGATCCCGGTTGCCCAGATCTCGTCGCATACCAAGGTATTATGAAACGTGTCATGAGCGCCAATAAAACAATTTGGCCCATAAAGCTCTTTTGCCCGCTTGTACATGGCATCCTCGACATGCATTGCCCCCCTGCGCATCAGGTCCATATAATCGTTGATTGCCTTTATCCTGATTTCAGGTTCTCCGGCTGGCGCATACCTCATGTTAAAAAGGGTTGTTTCGGCAGGTAAGCCAGTTTTTACTTGCAATTCCTTTGCCATGGGAAACGAGTAACTTCTGAGACGAAAATTGTCAAATTTAAATTTCATCAGCCAGGGTGGAATAATTCTGTAATTTGAATATTCGTCAAGCATAATCCCGTCAAATGGAATGTCGGAATAAGCATTGATAAACTTGACGGTTTGTTCAACCGCTTCAGGGCTAAAATTGCTGATGCTGTTGTAATAAAACTCAGCCATCACATATGCCGTATATCCATTCAATTCCTTACCACCATTTATGTTAACATTGACCGTTTGTTCTTTCACCGAAAAATCAAAATCATTGATCTCTTTTAAAGTTGTAGGATCATAAAAACCTCCGGATGTTTTCTTAAAAACAAATACTTTGAATACCTCCTTTTTAAATGAATTTTTAGAACGAACGAGCTTCGCGTTCAATGAGCAGTTTCCGCTTCCCGAATGATCAAGGGTGGTCTCTGCTTCTGCGATGAACCGTTCCGTAACCTCTTCCGGCATAGGATTCATTCGCTCCACCTGTGTCCGGTAACCAATTTTAATATACCGCTGATGTGCCTTAGCTACAATTTTTTCCATCACCGGATGCATTTTCTTAATATCGGAAAAGGTGCACCCATTGCGGGCATCCAAAAAGATAAAATCGAAAAGGGTTTGATCGACCATCTTGTCGAGATCTTTCAGGTATTGATCATTCTCAAGTATACCCGGCGTAAGAAACCAATAGGCGATCTGCGGATGGTTCGTATTTTTAAAACCGGAGAGGTACTCAATCACGCTTTTCCCCTGGGAAAATAAAAGTGAAGGGGATAAAAAAAGTAAAATCAGAAAAGGGATGAGATTATATTTCTTCATGGTTAATAATATTAATTTAATATCGTAAAACTTGCCAAGTCACCGATACGCTGAGCAATCGGTGCAGGGTAATCCCTCTACTAATGACAACATTCAGTTGTCTACATTTTAGCCTGCCAACGAATCATTGCCGTTGCCGCCCACAAGACAGCTGCCTGACCATGAAAATTCCCTGTACTCCGCGGACGGGTGAGGTAATGCTTTCGCTTATTTTTGGCATTTGTACCCACACAAACATCCCGAACCTCCCCCTTTTCATTCACATAACCGGCAAGTGAATTCCAACCTTTCACCGCCTTTCCTGCATATTTACCAGAGGGAAGCCAATTGTTTTCGAGACCCGTTGCCATCGCGAAGAGAAACATTCCTGTACAAGAGGTTTCTGCAAAGCTGTCGGGATCATCGAGCAATTGATGCCACATCCCGTCGTTTCCCTGAAATCCAAGCAGGGCATCCATCATTTTTAGGTAAGCTGCCATTAAGGGTTTATAGTATTTACTATCCTTTGGAAGTGCAGGTAAAACCTCTGCCATCGCAGCTGCAGCCCATCCGTTGCCGCGACCCCAGTAAAAAGGCGCATCATCGCGATGATAAAATAAACCATTGGTTCGTTGTAACTTATCGCAATAAGCAACCAACTGTCGGGCAGCCCGGTTAAGATATATCGTATCTTTCAGCGATTTATAAGCCTGTATTTGGAGAGAGCCGACCATATACATATCGTCAACCCAAAAACGGGTATAAGCAGCCAGATCGTTTACACCCGAATTTTTATACTCATCATCTGCAAGTCGCCTGGCAATTTCAAGATAGTTTTTATCGCCTGTCTGCCTGAAAATTTCAAAAGGCCAGATCCCAAAAACATTAAAATCGACATGTCCCGAATGAACCCTATGTCTCCCGCTAAAATATGGGGAATACCTGATCTGCAACTGATTGCGGATCGTAGAATCATGAACGGCATCTGCAAATATCAGACTTCCATAATAGGTGCACACTTTGGGATAGCGCCAGCCTGTTTTCCGTTGGGTGATGTTACTAACGATTTTCTTACCGACAAGGGACGGCTCCGATTTTAATGGAATTGTATTCGGGTTACTTTGCTGTGCATAACCATCAAACAAAAAGAGGAAACTCACTAAAGCAAAAAGGATGGGCAAAAATCTAATAATTCTGATCATAAGTAGTTTGAATAATATGCAGTCGTAAATATTAATTCTTCATTTTGTCTTTTCGATTAGATCCCAATTTTTCGGTAATATTTTTTCAAAATTCCTTTTCATCGTTGAATAATCAAGATTTAATGACTTTCCGTTAAAAGAAAAGTTCAAGGTCTGCACTTTTTTTTCGGCCTTGCAATAGGGAGAGTCGTAACGTGAATAATTTGTTGGAACCACTACCCCGTTTACCAAAAAGTCTGTTCCAAAATTCAATTGGTATTTTTTCCCATTTGAAAGATAGGTGAGCTCAAGATTCGCGGAATTGAAGGTGAGCGTATTTTTTTGGATCCGTTGACAAAATTGGGCAAATGTACCATCCTCATCTTTTGATCCGGCTTCTGTAATCCAAAAAGTCTGCGTCCCCTTCTGAATCAGGTCATCGGTTGAATTTTCCCTGAAGGTCAGTTGGTTTCTCCCTATAAAAGCACAATAGGTGTTACCCTTTCTGCCCATTGCAAAATTCGCGGTGACAAGTGTGCTGTCGAAACCGCTCTTCGGAAACCACGCATGGGTATAGTCAAGCAAGGCAGGTTCCAACATTCCCTTTTTTACCGGAGTGTTATAAATGGCAAGGCTTACCTTTCTATCCTGAGCCACATGTGGCAAATGACCATATCCCACCCAATAATTTGGCGATTGACTATGCTGATCTTTTTCAAGCGCCGGATGGGTATGAAAAATGCTAAACGAATTTTTGATATTCATTCCGGAAACATGTTGCTGATCTCCGTAAGTTCCCGGATGATAATCCTGTACCGAATAGAGCGAGTAATCCTTTGTTTTATAAGTATAGGTATTCCCTTTTTGAATGGCGACGCCATTGGTTGAAGGATTTAAAGCCCGAATCAGTAAAGGCTCCAGATGAAGTATCCTTAAAATGTAAAGATCCATCATTTTAAAATCTTTTAAAAAACTGTTGGAGAACATGTGATTCCTTCTGATTAAATAGAGTGAATTACGGACCACTTCATGATTTGAAAAGGCTTCCATTCCCCATTGCATCATCATGCTTCTGGTGTCGGTGCCAAAATAACCTTCCGGCTTTAATTCGGAAATATCAAGTCCATTGGATTGCTTAATCACCACAGCGTTCGTGTCCCTGGCAATTTCACGAAGTACAGGTGGCAAAACATATTTTGTGGTTGTGATCATTCCATACATTAAACCCGGGCCAATTTTCTCCCCGCTTCCCCAATAAAAATCGGTAAGCCCACCTAATGTTGACCCATGACCACCTTTCCGGTTTCCTTCATAGGCGCGGCCACTGACCGAAATAAACATGGTTTTCACATTCTGGGTCGCCACATCATACATTAACAAGTCCATGATGATTTGCATCCTTTTTGAAATTTCGTCATCGGCAAAATCAATCAGGTTAATCATTCCTCCCACATCTTCTTTATAATAAACACTGGAATAAAATTCGGTAAATCCATAATTCCAGCGCATTTCCATCCAGTCGAGTACCCTTTTTCGGGCTTTAGCCATATGATCTTTACCGGTCATGCCACTTTTTGGGAAAACCGAGTCGGGGTACTTTTGTCCGACCAGGTATTCAGCCGAGGCAAAAAGAATCTGATGGTTTTCACTCCAGTAGCACATCGAGTTACCACCCGGTTCATCCCACCAGTACCTGAAATTGAGGAGGGTGGAATCGACTTTCATCCTTGTGCTTTCCGGTATCTGATCGCCGTAGTCGTATATAATCCGGATCAGGTTAACCAGATTAAAATCGGAACAATCGTATTGACCATTAATGTATTCAAGCGTTCCATTAAGACGACTCCAGTCTATCTCCTTCGCTCCGTTTGCCAGTTCATAATAGATCTGATCCTGCTGCGTCTTTATAATTATACCGGGTCGCTGCGGAAAGGGATGATAAGCTGAAATCCGGTTGATATCTGCAACGGTACTCACTACTATTGCAACCCCAATAATGATAACCAGGTATTTCCACTTAAATTTGAATCGTTGGATTGAACTCATTTTTTATTCAATTTTATTTGATGCTAAAATCTATTTGAATCTAAACTCAACAGATTCTTTTGATTGAGGAATGATCAGCACCGGGCCCAGAAGTCCGGAAACTAATTTCTCTTTTTCGCGTTCTATCGTTCCATTGTGCCACCATCTGGCTGTTTTATCGGTGATGTTTGCATCAAGGATATTCCAGGTCGCCTGGTTCGCCGACAGATTTGCAATAACGATGGCGACCTGGTTTTCACCCTCTTTCACAAATCCGGTGATGTCGGTTTGAAAAGGGGCCCACGGACAGAAGGTGACCAGTTTGTCGTTTACCCATATTTCGGCGAAGTAGTTGATTTGCCCGGGATCAAGAATTAACCTTGTTCCCTTTTGCAGATAACCTGATGGGATCACCACCTTTTTGGTGTAGATCGCCCGACCCGAATACCATCCGATTCCCATCTCATTCCAGGAGATTAACGGCTGATTGGTTTTGCCACACACCACCTCAACAGGTTGAATGAGTCCGCAGGTTTCATCAGTAACTGTAACACTTATTGTCAGAATATTGGGGGATTTTTTCAAAAGGGTTGAGATTTCAATCAGCTTTTTTTGCTTATCAATATTTACAAGGGCGCCATTGATAAAAAGCGAATAACTCCCTTTTATTAACGGCATCTTTAATGCCACGGCACCCGGAGGCAACTGTTGACGATACCAGACGGTAAACGGAAGATCTGTTTTTTGCAATGGATTGGAAATGGCGCCCCATGAACCCATTGGGGGATCGGCTAACCGGAAGGCCGCGCGCCAATCCTTTTCTCCTGCTGAAACCATCCAGCTTTCATCCGTTTTTACAGTTCTGCTTTTCCCGTTCTTTAAACGGATCGATCCCTGTAAAAGCAGACCTTTGGTATTAGTCGTTTTAACTTCAAGGATATTTTTCCCAGGTTTTAACACCTTGGCAAGGTCAAAAACTTCGGCTATTTTCCAATCAGAATCAGCGCCAATCAACTTTCCATTGACAAACAATTCGTAACTCTGATCTGCTGTAATTGCCACCTTAGCCTCTTTTACAGGAGCATCCAGATCGATCTCTTTTTTAAAATTCCGTTCTCCCCCAGAGATTTCAGGAATATGCATCGAATTATCGTAATAGCATATCCATGAGGCATCCCAGCCGCTCAGGTAGCGCAGTATCCCCGGCTTTTTATTGAATTCATCATTGATCTTGACAGTTTTCCATCCTGAATCATCAAAAGAAATATCACTCCAATGATTTTTCAGACCTTCGTTTGCCACCCGTTCCGGCTGGAATTTCATCACCGGGAGAAGAAGGGTATCGGCAATTACTGAAGAACTCCACTTATAATCAAGGGCATGGGGCGCCAGCTGAAATTGCCAGTCACCATCCATTTTGATTTCAGGAAGAACCTGTTTACTTTCCCATTTCTTTTCAATAACCTGATTATCTATATTTAGACTAATGAAATGAGAGTGATCTGGTTTTCCCCAACCTTCAACCGTTACAGAACGATCAACTTTGGTAATTTTAAAATCAGCAAGGTCGGTATTTTCGATTAATCCTTTTGGAACATCAGTTTTACCTGGTTCAATGGCAAGGAAATAACTCTCGCGCGGTTTGAAATCAAGTACCAGCTCTAAACGGCCCTCTTTTACCTGGTAATTTTCAAATAAATGGATTTCCCCCGTTTCAGGATTCCAAAGCGAAGGGACCCCTAAACTCTTAAGAGACAATTTATATTTCTCAGCTGAATTCCTGTCATTCACCAAAAGAAAAACATTGGCACTGTCGATCTGCCGGTGATTAAAACGGAGGTATTGCCCATTATTACTTATTACTTTAAAATCGGATGTGATACGACTATTGATGATTCCAGGAAGCTGACTGACAAAACGGGTAAAGAATGCGCCCCCGCCGATCGTGTTTTCTTTGGCGGTAAAGTGATCGGATTGGTCTTTATTCCACTGAAAATACTCTTCCGGCTTAAGCGCTATGGGATCAAATCCAAAGAGCTCTTTTACTTTGGCTGCCACCGACTCATCCCCGGAAGGGCCACTTTCGGAAAGAACAGGTAAATCTTTCAATCCAATGACGATCCCCCCATTTTCAACAAATACCTCAATCTTTTTCAATACGTCACTCCGGATCGCATGAATTGCAGGAAGAACCAGCACGCGATAATTACCCGTACCAGCCACGAGTTTGTTTCCTTCGACTTTAGATCTGGATAATGAAGCAGGATCAATCACATCATAATCGATATGGTTTTCCAGAAGCTCCTGCTGAACAGATTTGTAAAAACTGTCATCAATCTTTTCGGGGTAACCATTTTCCCATAAATCGGTGAGCGGAAAAAGAACAGCCACATCGCAAACTGCCCTTCCCTGTGAATTCATAAACGAAATCCGGCTGGCAAAATCGGCCAGTGGTTTGAAGTATTTCCAGTAGGGATTGGTGTAAAACCAGCTTGGGGGCCAATCGGACTGGGTTTCGGGTGTATCAATCGTATAGTGGAAGAGGTGCGGGATGAACATATTGATCCCATAAACACCCAGCATTGAAAATCCATATCGATACTCCTCCAACGGAATGGTATAGCCACCGCCACCCATCGATTCAGCCATCACCCGTTTTCGGTTATAGAGATGTGCTATCGAACTGATTTGCTTTGGATTGTAGAAATCGATCATCCTGGGATAGCCATACCGATACTCCTCATTATCGGTTCCCGGAACCTGGAGCTGCCCTAAAGTCGAAAAATAATCGGCTTCGCGCTTGTAATGCAACAGCTTTTCTGCCGTATGGCCCGTTGCAAATATTTGATGGGCTGCACACCAGTCGGCATACTGCTTAAACCATGCTTTCACATACAACTCCTTTACCACATCAAAATAATCATACCTAAGCTTTTCCGATTTCCCGGGATCATTGAAAATAATGAGCGGTAATTTATCGGCCAGATCATATCCTTTTATTTTCCTGAATTTCTTTAGAAAATCGTCAGTCCAGAAGATATTATCCCCCAATTTTGCACCATTGGCAAAAATTTCATCAAAGAAAATCCCGGGTATTGTGTTTCCGAAATAATTTTTGAACCGTTTGTAATATTCTTCGTGAGTGACCTCAATAAATTTAGCCACGGCAGCTGAATCGAGGTAATCGATTTGGGCGCCCGGATCTTTAACCATTTCAAATGAGATAATCGCCCAACGTCCAGCCGGAACATTCCACTGTTTACCTGCCTGACTGGTGAGATTTACCTGTTTATCAGAACTGTAATTTCCATTTTCGGCAATCTTTCCGGCAAAAATCGCTGTCGGATATTTCTGCATGTTTAAAGTGAGTATCTGAGGTCCAACGACCTCCATTTTCTGATAGTTCAGGATTTTCTTGACAAATTCATCCGGATTTGCTGCAATAGTCCGCCCACCGGCACTTCCGCTTGGCCATTTATCCTCATCGTACAGGTAGGTATGAAACCCTTTGGATGCACTATATCTGATTGTTGTATCGACAGCTTTCCAAAAACCGTCCGAAAAGTAGGGAGTTTCACTTTCGTCAAGACCTGCCCTGGCATGCATAAATGCTCCGGAGATCCCCTTTTCCTGCATCTGGTCAATTTGCCATTTCAGCTTTTCGGGTTTAAGGGTCCCGTTCCACGACCAGAAAGGGATCATACTGTATTCGGATGGCGGTTGCATAAAGCTTTTGGCGAGATCAGGTGATTGTCCAAATAACATTACCGGTAATACAAGGGCAAGAAGATTCAAAACAAATCCAATTTTTCTATTCATCTCAGTTGTCTTAGAAATTGATAGTTTTTAATCCGGAATAAAATAAGTTCTCCTATTTATTGAGTGAGATTAGGGGATAAGTCCGAAGTAATATGACTCCATGGTGCCGTATCTCAGTTTGGAATGACCCGCTGAAAACTCCCAAATCTTTTTGTCTCCACAAATCACGAAGTTTCCATGATCCTTTCAAACCAACTTTGGAGAAATCAAACGTGAATTTTTTAGATTGTTCATCGCCCCAATGAAAATAGGATTGAGGTGATTTTCCATAGTCGGCAGTATTGAATAAGCCCACTGCATAGGAGCCGTCTTCCAATGGCTTAAGCCAGATCTGCACCCCGTTTTCATCGGATACCAACCGGGCAGGTTTACCTAACGGGTCCTGATTTAATTCTATCACCTCATCATTTGTCAGTAAATTCAGGGTAAAAGCATCGAGCTGATCGATTGGACAGCCGATCAGCAGTGGCGCCGCCAGCAAACTGAAAAGGGTGACATGACTATACTGTTCATCGGGTGTGAGGCGCGTATCGTGCAGTTCCGGGCCAATGGAAACTTTACCAACGATCATCATATCGGGATCGGCCCAATGGCCCGGACCCGAATAAGGCACCCATTTATCGAGCGTAAAAGTTGTAAGGTAAAGACTTCCCCAACTGTCCTTGATATCGGGACCAGTCCTGAACATATTTGATAATCGTTTCCAGTCCTCTACTTTTTCAATAGGGGCATTGTTGGATAAACTGAAAACAATGTCCCGTCCCGATTTTTTCAAAGCATCCGACATCCGCACTGTTGAAACGATATCTATCCTCCAGTCATACTTCAGAAAGTCAAATCCCCACTCAGCCATTTGATTGGCATCGTTGGTTTCAAACCTGTATTTTCCAATATGCATATAGGGTTGCTTGTTGATTTTAATCGAATCATGGGTCTCTCCCCCATTCGGAAATTCGGATGAACCTCCGACATAACTCCCATAACTTGAAATATAAGGCGTTGAGTAAATTCCTGCTTTTAGTCCGAGTGAATGGATATAATCGACCATCTCCTTGATATCAGGAAACTTATCATTTGGCTGAAGTGCATTAAGCTTTCCACCCCTTTTCCCCTGCCAGGAATCATCAATGTTGATATAGTTCCAGCCATGATCGCGAAGTCCGCTTTTTACCATTGCATTGGCTGAAGCTAAAACCTTTTCCCTGTCAATATGCGCTTCCCATGAATTCCAACCGTTCCATCCAATTGGAGGAGTGAGGGCAATGGTATCACCAATTACAATTTTCAGTTTTCTGGTGGCTGCTCCCAGGTTATTTGTGGCTTTAAGCGTGGTCAGATAAGTGCCGCGCTGGCTAATTCTCCCTGTAATAATGCCGGTTTCCGGATTAAGCGTCAGTCCTGCGGGCAAATCTTCTGCTGAAAATCGCATAGGTCGATTCCCCGTGGCTGCAATGGTATAGAGAAATGGATTTCCGGGAGTTGCACCAAAGAGTTTTGCAGAGTTAATACTCGGTTGCGGTTTCGGAGCCGGTGTTAAAATATATTTTTCCGCCTCAAACCTGACATAGCCGGGCTTGGCCTGACCGATCATCTCAATTTTCGCATTTGCCCAGTCGGCATAGGTTTTTTTATTCCCAATCCCGCCAACAGGATCGGTCACCAGCAAACCCAATTGTTTGATCCCGGTAAGGTCAACATCCACCCGTACAGGGGCATCGCCAATACGCATTTCCCGACTTTCAAAAAGTACCTTCTGATCGCCAACCACATAGAATTTCAGGGGAATTTCTTTATTTCCCAAATCGTCAGCACCAACTTCTGCCGAAAAGAGTTTCGCTTTTCCTTCGAGTGAGAAAGCAAGTACACACGGGGTTATTGCACCGAGGCCCCTTGAATATGCAATGCCATTTATGCTAATTGGACCTTTCCCATAGCCGGCTTTTGCATTAACCGGACGTATTCCTTCCGAGAAAGCTTGAATGGGCAGATCATCCAGCCAAACGGTATGGGTCTTCTGGTTACAAGCCCCAAAAATGATTAGTAAAACTGAAAGGACTATTAAAACTGATTTTTTTTTCATTGACTTATATTCTTAACCTTGTTCTTAAAGAGGCTACTTTCGAAAATCTTCCAGCTGCCAGTTGCCAATTGCTCCCGACGCGTCGGGCAATGTCATTAAATTAAGGATTATGTCGATTTATTTTCTTTGTGAACCTTCATGATAATTAGTTTAAAGGAAATAATCGAAGCATAACAACGCCATGATGACGGATTTCAGTTTTAAATGACCCCCTAAACTCGCCAAGATTTTTCTGCTGCCAGACATCCCTGATCTTCCAGTTTCCTTTTATTCCGGCTTTGGCAAAATCGAGGGTGAATTGTTTTGATTTTTCATTACCCCAGCGAAAATAGGACTGAGGTGTTTTCCCGAAATCATCCACGTTAAATAATCCGACAGCATACGATCCCTCTTCCAGCGGTTTGACCCAGATTTGCACCCCGTTTTCATCGGCCATCAACCGGGCAGATTTTCCGAGCGGATCCTGGTTCACTTCGATAACTTCATCGTTGGTGAGCAAATTCAGCGTAAAGGGATCAAGCTGTTCAATGGGACAACCGATCAGCAAAGGTGCTGCTAAAAGACTGAATAAACTGACATGGCTGTATTGTTCATCTGGTGTCAACCGGGTTGGATGAAAGTCTGTACCGGTGGTTACATTCCCAAGTATCAACATATCCGGGTCGTTCCAATGCCCTGGACCACCGTATGGTCCCCACTTGTCGATGGTAAATGCAGAAATATAGAGGCTCAGCCAGCTATCCCTGATGTCCGGTCCGGTACGCCAGGCATTGGATATCCGGGCCCAATCTTTTGCGAGTGCAAAGGGCGCCGAGTTTGATAAACTGTAAAGAATATCCCTGCCCGATTTTTTCAGTTCAACTGACATCCGTTCGGCTGAATTCAGATCAATCCGCCAGTCATATTTGAGATAATCTACTCCCCACTCTGCCATCTGCAAGGCATCCTCTTTTTCGAACCGGTATCTTCCGATATGGCGGTAAGCCCTTTTGTTGGCTTTAATGGAATCAGGGTATTCTCCTTTTTCAAAGTCAGATGAGGCGCCAGCATAACCGGCATAAGTTGAAATCCATGGAGTAGAGTAAACACCAAGCTTTAATCCCATGGCATGAATGGTGTCAATCATCTCCTTAAATTTTGGGAATTTTTCGTTGGCCTGAAGTCCATTGAATTTTCCTCCCCGCTGCCCTTCCCATGTATCATCGATGTTAATATAGGTCCATCCATGGTTGCTCAGCCCCATTTTCACCATGGCATTGGCAGAAGCAATTACTTTTTCGCCATCGATATTCCTTGCCCATGAATTCCAGCCATTCCAACCGATTGGGGGAGTAAGGGCAATGGTGTCGCCAACCACAATTCTCAGTGATTTTGTGGTTTTACCAAAAGCATTTTTAGCATGAAGTGTGGTATAATAAGTACCTCTTTTGCCGATCTTTCCTGTAATTATACCGGTTTTTGAGTCAAGGACAAGTTCCCTGGGGAGATTTTCAACTGAAAATTGCATCGGGCGTTCTCCCGTGGAGGCAATGGCATAGAGAAACGGATTGCCCGGAGTCACCCCAAATATTTTGGCGGAGTTGATTTTGGGAGATTTTAAAGAAGCCGGCGTAAGAATATACTTTTCATCCATATTTGGAATTTGCATCGGCAAATGGTCATCAACCATCTGGAATTTTGCATCTGCCCAATCTGAATAGGTTTTATTGCGATCTCCTCCATTGACGGTAACCAGAAGTCCAAGTCGTTTAACCCCCTGGAGATTTACATCGACCATTTTTGGTCCATCTCCGACTTTCATTTCCCCACTTTCGAAAAGAATTTTTTTATCCGCAAGGACAAAAAAGGAGAAGCGGGAATTTTGATTTGCCTTGTCATCAGCTCCAACAAAAGCCTTAAAGTTTAAGGCATTACCGTCAGGAAACAATGAGAGAGCGCTTAATGAATTTACCCCTACTCCCCTTTTAAAGCAAACTCCACTCATCCGAATTGAATCACCACCTGCATTTGTTTTGGCTGAAACTGATGGTATGCCTTCTGAAAACTTCCTGATATTTAAATCATCCAGCCAGATAGTTGTTGTTTTCTGGCCGCAGACAGAAAACGTAATGGAAATAAGCAGTAAAAATAATTGAGAATGCTTTGAAATATAGTTCATTTATTGAATGATATTTGTCGTTACTTACCCATCGCTTTTTCTGCAACCATCTTTATAACCGCCTTATCGCTCCACTCCTGGCAATGACCAGCCATTGGTGTGAAGGAAATTTTTGCGTCTGACTTTGGGTTTTCGGTTTTGTCGAGATACATTTTTAAAAACCGTGTGGCGACATTGGAGTAAAGACCATCCATATCACCGGTCCAGATCCATATCTTACCCTGAAGTTTTGGACCAAGAGTTGTCCAGTTTTTTTCAAGTATTTTCTTTAAATCGTATTTTTCCCATTGTTTGGCAATCGAATGATCTATTCTTCCAGAAATAGGGTCAAACATTAAAGTAGGCAACCCATCTTTCCCTTTGGGTCCGAATACGGCATTGTATGCGCCAAACTGACCACCGGATACCCGGTAATCATTGGTCCGACTGTTAACATTTTCACCTTTGATCCAGTCTTTCATCGAAAAGGTAGGCTCACCTAAAGTGGTTCTTCTTCCGGGTTGGAGGTATCCATAGTGGTTATAAAATATTGTGGAGTCCTGATAGATATCGATCAGTCCGTAATGGCCGAAATCAACCGGATCGGGGCTGTACGACCAGGTACCGTCAAAAAAATCGGGATAAAGTACCTGTAATCCAAATGATACCCAACCACCTGTCGACATTCCGGTGAGGTAACGCTTTTTGGTTTCAGGTTTACATTTTACAAGTTTTTCGATTTCAGGGATTAACTCCTCAGTTAACGCTTTTCCGCAAGGGCCATTGTTCTCGGAGTCGACCTGGTAGGTATCTCCATAAGGTCCCTGTGAATCGAGATAGACGTAGATCACCTGAGGTGTATCTTTTGAAAACCACCACTCTGTGAATTCCTTATCTTTCATATGTCCATTTATAGCGGTATATCTGCCGTTCAATCCCGGTGCACGGTAACAAATTGGATAAGCTTTCCCCGGATTCTCAAAATAGCCCGATGGCAGCAGAACAGCGGCTTTCAAAAAACGCGGATGGCCCGAGAATTCAGACAGACACTTGCTTTGAATGACTACGGCTTTAACAAATTGATGATCCACAATTGTTGCAGCCGGAATGATTGTTTGTAAGGTCAGGTTAAGTTTTGCCTCATTAGACAAATTGAACGAATCGACCTGGCTGAACAGGTTTCCCTCCACGTTTTCGTTACCATCATCTATATTCTGTTTGTAAACCACCTGATAGTAATATTTTTCTGAAAGATGCCCTGACAATTTCTCAAACCCATTGGTGAGAACATTTTTGCTTTTTGTGTCAATGACAAGGGTCTGGTTTGGGTTCCAGTTCACAGGAGTTACCCCAATGGTAATTTCAGATTTGTTCCGGGGTTCCTTTTCGCGCTGAGTGGTCAGGTGAAGCAATAAACGGCCACCCTTTTTAAACGACTTCTGGATTTCGGCAGAGACCGCAATTTTTGCCTGTAAGGAAGTGACCTCCTGTGCCCATACCGGTACGATTAAAAAGAACTGAATGAGAATTATGACGGATATTATTTGTTTTTTCATTTGTATTTAATTAGTTTATAGACTATTATAAATCAATAGCTAATCCCGTGAGGTATCCCGCACGGGCGGCATGGATAGAAAATTAATTGGAGTCATTTGGTTTCGTCCTGTACGAGTCCTTTTGAGTTAACAAACTACTTTGTGTTCCTTAGTGACCTGGTGGCAAGAAAAAATAGCCACTAAGACACCAAAACACTAAGTTACACAAAATGAAGAATATCAACAATCTCTTATTTGGTACACCTACTGTCCTGGGAAAAATTAAAGATTCTTCGCTACGCTCAGAATGACAATAAGTTATCGCATTGGAGAGGGTCAGGGGGTTGGAAGCGGCGGAGCCGCTTCCAACCCCCTGACCCTTATTATCTAAATAATTGTCATTCTGAGTGAAACAAAGTGTAGCGAAGAATCTTATAATAGTATTTACCATTTCCCCGGACAATAATTATTTTTACTTTGTACTATTTTGAAATGAAGCAGGTTGTTTACTGAATATTTTCTTAATTCTGCTCATGTCAAACTTTTTGGTCCGATTGTAGTTATATACACCGTTTTGTTCCTGCTCGACGTCGGTTAACTGCGTATAGCAGTAACCCGACATATAATCAATACTTAAAATAACGTCGGTCAACTTTTCCAACCTGTCGTAATACTCCTCCAGAGTTTTTGGTCCGCTGCCATATCCCCAGGTATTGTCAGCAAAGGCACTTCCGGCTACCCATTTAATACCGCCATACTCATCCAGAAAATAGGGCTGACCTTCATAGGGGGCCTGTTTGGAATTGTTATTATTAAAAACAGGAGAATTCTTACCCGGAGCTAA
Source organism: Prolixibacteraceae bacterium (assembly GCA_963677935.2). Taxonomy (GTDB): domain Bacteria; phylum Bacteroidota; class Bacteroidia; order Bacteroidales; family Prolixibacteraceae; genus JAAFHB01. The sequence goes on from CAXXEH010000003.1 coordinate 1,503,096, forward strand.
TTGTTTCCGTAATTCCTCAGGATTTTGCTCGTAATTATGAGCTGTATACAAATCAGTTATTACATGAAAATAACCGCTTGCATCGTTCACCGGCCGGGTGGGATCGATCATTTTAGTCGCATTGTAGGCATCAGTAATCATGCGGTTGTGCTGAACACTTCCACTGGTTTCATTAAAAGGGGACCATCCTATAATCGATGGAAAACTTCTGTCTCTCAGGACGATTTCATTCCATTCACTAAGAAAATTTCTTGCAGATTCTATGCTGCTATTGGTAATTCCCCAGCTGGAAGACTCACCCCATGTGAGGTAACCCAATTTATCGGCCCAATAGTGAAATCGCTGTTCAAATACTTTTTGATGCAAACGTGCACCATTAAATCCGGCATCCATCGACATCTGAATGTCTTGTTTAAGGGCGTCATCGGTTGGAGCGGTCCATATCCCATCAGGGTAAAAGCCCTGATCCAAAACAAATCTCAAAAAGATGGGTTTATTATTCAGGTAAAGCTTGTTTCCTTCAATATGAATTTTCCGCATACCAGCATACCCCTTTACTTCATCAATAACCACATTTTGCTTATCAACCACCTGATAGATGACATCGTATAAAAACGGAGATTCCGGAGACCAGGGCCTTGGACTTTTAAGAGGAACAATGCAAGGAATATTATCTGCAGCAGCCATCTCCTGTTGAGCGACCACTTTTACCCCTTCAAGCACTTTAACCCTTAATTTCATTCCACGTTCAACTCCGTAAAAACGGGGTTGAAAGACAAATTTTGAGTTATCCAGATCGGGAAGGACGAAACAATCTTTAAGTCCATTTTTAGCCACAGCTTCAATCCATACAGTTTGCCATATACCGGTAGTTCTGGTGTAGCTACAACCTTCAGATTTCAGAGCAAAACACTGTTTTCCACCGGGTTGTTGTCCGGAACGAACTTCATCCTTCACGGACAACACCAGATTATGGCTCTTCCCATTTGTGACATATTTTGTGATGTCGTAGTTGAATGAGGCGGTTCCGCCAAAATGGGTGCCAACGAGTTTTCCATCGATATAAAGAGTACTATGATAATCGACACCTCCGAAGTGAAGAATCATCCTTTTCCCGTTCCAGGCAGCCGGAATCTCGATCTTCCGCTGGTACCACATCGCCTCGATAAAATCGGTATAACCAACTCCTGACAATTTGCTCTCGGGACAGAAGGGGACGATAATTTTATCTTTAAATCCCTCTGAATTTTGCAGATTTCTCTCTGCCCCCGATTTGCTGAAATCAAAGGTGTAGCTCCATTCCCCATTCAAGTTGATCCATGCCTCCCTTTCGAACTGTGGCCGGGGATATTCGGGGCGGGGTTGTGATTGGGCAAAACTACTGCCGGCCATCCATCCCAAAATAAACAAAATAAGTAACGAACTAAATTTAAATGTGTGATTCAATTTCATAAACAATTGATTTTTAGTTGAATTATTGCATATTTAATGTTTGTGTTAACCTGATATCTTCACACGAGGCGCCGACCATGATGGTGTAAGTACCTTTGGGAGTTACAAATTTTGATTGACTTTCGTCCCAATAGCGAAGTTGTTCCCTGTCCAGTTCAATATTTACCAATTCTGTTTTACCCGCTTTGATGTTGACCCTCTTGAATCCTTTAAGCTGTTTGATTGGTAACGTAAGGTTCATATCCGGCAACTTCACATAGACTTGTGCTACTTCATCACCGGTAAGCTTTCCCATGTTTTTAAGATTAAAGCATACCAGGATTTTTGTACCCTGATCCTGAATTTTCAGATTGCTATAATTAAATGACGTATAGCTCAGACCAAATCCGAACGGATATAAAGGTTTCCCTTTAAAATACTGGTAGGTGCGTCCTTTGGTAATGTCATAGTCGTCGAAAGGTGGCAGCTCGTTCATGTTGTTGTAGAAAGTTAGCGGTATTCTTCCTGCAGGATTATAATCACCAAACAATACATCAGCAACGGCTGTACCACCCTGTTCGCCGGGATACCATGCATCGATTATTGCATGAATATGGTCGTTGATCCATCCGATGGCAAGTGAACTGCCGGCCACGAGTACAACCACCGTCCGTGGATTTACTTTAAATATTTCCTGAATAAAAACTTCCTGATCATTCGAAAGGGAGATGGACTCCCTATCCTGACCTTCGCTTTCGAAGTTTTTATTCATCCCCAAAACGGCTATCGTCAAATCGGAGTTTCGTGCACATTTTTTAGCTTCAGCGAATAATTCGGTGTAATCACGTTTCACATTCGGAGCTTTCCAAAATAGCTTTACTATCGGCTCTCTTTTTACAAAATACTCCGCTTTGATGTCGTAGGTTTTGCCGGCTTCCAAATCGACCTCCCCAAAATCTGTTCTCGTAGCTTTTCTTTTCCATGAATCGATCACCACTTTTCCATCAATTATCAGTCGGCATCCATCATGCGCCTGGAATCCAAAGCTGTATTTACCGGAGATTGTGGGACGTAGTTTTCCTGTCCAACGAATTGAAAAGGAGTTGACCGGCAAGAATGCATCTGGCGCCTGGTTAGCAGGATCGAGATTGATATTCCCATCCAATCGGCGCTTTGGTTCACCCTCAAGGTTCATATTTGCGAAATATTCCCCTTTTAATCCATCGGGAAGGAACTCTTTTGAAATTAATTCATATCCTTCCAGCCCGTTTACAGGTTGCCAGGGAGCATATGCAATCCGGACCTGACTACCCACTTTATTTTTAATTCCCTGAAGAATTGAAACCGGCTGACCAACAGGAGTGCCACTGTAATCGCCAAATTCGGCATTTCCGGCATTAATACCCACGACCGCGATTGACTTTACCTTTTTCAGATTTATTGGAAGGGAATTGTTACTGTTTTTCAGCAATACAATACTTTGACGGGCAGCCTCCAGGGCCAGCGCTTTGTGCTCAGCTGATCCTACAATTGCAGGAGATAACTTATTATAAGGATTTTCATCAGGATTATCAAATAAACCAAGCTTCATGCGGGCACGTAAAACCCGGTATGCTGCTGTGTCGATATCAGCCATCGAAACCATCCCTTTTTTGAAGGCATTGATCAGCGGCTCTTTGTAAATATTATCGCCACATTCCAGATCAAGTCCGGCTTTAATCGAAACCATCGCAGCCAGTTCCGGTGTTTTCACGTACTGGTGAGAAGAGACCAGGTTCCCGGGGCCACCGCAATCTGAAACCACATAGCCACTAAAACCCCACTCCTCGCGGAGCACTTTTGTTAAAAGCCAGGGATTCGCCCCGCATGGGATATCGTTAATCGCATTATAGGCGGCCATGATGGATGCGGCTTTTCCCTCTTTAATGCACACCTCATAGGCAGGGAGGTAATATTCCCTAAGCGATCGCATTGGAATTTTAGCATTACACATAAAACGGTTGTGCTCCTCATTATTTGCTGCAAAATGTTTTGGCGTTGAAACAACTTTGAGGTATTTTGGGTCATTGCCCTGTAATCCTTTTACAAACTGAACACCCAAAACTCCAGAGAGAAAAGGATCTTCGCCATAAGTCTCAGGGGTCCGTCCCCAGCGTGGATCCCGAGCCATATTGATGGTGGGCGACCAGAAGGTAAGCAGATCATTAAATCGCAATGACTGCTTTTTACCTAATTCGAGTTCATTCCACCGGGCACGAGCTTCATCCGAGATGACACTTGCGATTTTATAGTGCAGTTCCGGGTTCCACATGCTTGCCAAGGCGATTGCCTGTGGAAATACCGTAAAATTGCCTGGACGGACGATTCCGTGCAACGCCTCGTTTCCATGATAATATTTGTCGATATCGAGTCGGGGTATACCAGGCGAACTGGCAATCAAAAGGCTTACCTTTTCCTCCAGGGTAAGTCTTGAAAGCAAGTCTTTGATCCGCTCGTGCTGATGAGCATTTTCGTTACGAAACAGCGGTAGGTTCTGCCCAATACTGAAAAACGAAAATTGCAGGCAAACAAAAAGTAATAAGGTAAGCTTTAAAGTTATGGGATTATTTTTCATTAAGATCAGTGGATTGTTAATTCAATTTTATGAAGCGATTTATCCGCTGAACTACCACCGTACATCAATTCGTATTTTCCGGCAAGAACTTCCTGCTTTTGATTGATATCATTGAATGAGTAAAACATTTTTGGTTCCAAGACGAAACTTACCTTCTGCTGTTCACCGGCTTTCAGCGCAACTCTTTTAAATCCTATCAGCGCCTTTATCGGGGCACCCGGATCGTTCGGATTTCGAAGATAGACCTGAATTACCTCATCACCTTCCCGTTTACCCCCATTTTTGACTTCAACGGAGAGGGTAACCTTTTCGTCTTTCCCAATGATAGGTTTCGATAAACTGGCCGTTTTATAATCAAAGTTGGTATAACTCAGTCCAAATCCAAACGGATACAGCGGTTCCTTTGTCATATAGCGATAGGTCCGCCCCTTCATACTGTAATCCTCAAAATCGGGAACCTGATCAATACTTTTGTAAAATGTTACAGGAAGTCTTCCTGCCGGATTGTAGTCGCCAAACAGAATATCGGCGACAGCGGTTCCCGCAGCTTGTCCGCCATACCAGGCGTTAACGATAGCATTCACATTCGCTTCCTCCCAGTTCAGAGCCAGGGCACTTCCTGTACAAACGACATAAACGATCGGTTTACCCGTTGCCTTAAGCGCTTTGATCATCTCTTTTTGCACATTTGGCAGTTCAATATTCGTGCGGTCACCACCTTTAAATCCTTCGTAAGCAACCGGCATCTCCTCGCCCTCGAGCCGAGGTGAGATTCCCCCGACAAAAATGATCAGATCGGCATCCCTTACTTTAGAAACAGTAACCATCTGACTGTTAATATTAACATCACCAACATGATCACAACCCTTTTCATAAATAATTTTTGAATGTATCGCTTTATTTTTGATCCCCTGTAAAATGGTGATGGTCTTCGAAGGAAATCCATTGTAATTTGCCCATAGCATTGTGGAGTCATTGGCGTTTGGACCAACCACGGCTATGGTTTTAATATTTTTATTTAAAGGGAGAATATTGTCTTTATTTTTTAGCAGCACCATACTTTCTCTGGCCATTTTCAGCGCCATATCCCTATGTTTCTGACAATCGACCAAACTATATGGAATCTTAGTCCATGCGACTTTACTGTCAGGATCAAATAAACCCAACTCAAACCGACCTCTCAACAATCTTCGGAGTGAAACATCCAGATCGCTTTCCTTAATCAAACCCTTCTTTACCGCATCAACCAGACTACTATAGCTTCTACCACACTCCAGGTCAGTTCCATGAAGTACAGCGTCAGCGGATGCTGATGCTGCATCAGGATGGGTCTCATGACGCTTTGTCTTTAAATCTTTCACAAAAAAATCATCAATCGCACCGCAATCCGATAATAGAATCCCTTTATAACCCCATTCGTTGCGCAGAATATTTACCACCAGTGCATCACTGCCGCAGCAAGGCTTACCGTCGAAACTATTATAGGCACACATCACTTGCTGCACATTCCCCTCTTTGACCAGGGTCTCGAAAGCAGGAAGATAGGTTTGCCTTAAATCACGGGGAGATACATCTGCATTATAACTGTGACGATTCCATTCCGGCCCGCTGTGTACTGCAAAATGTTTGGCACATGCAAAAGTCTTAAAATATTGAGGATCATTACCCTGTAAACCTTTTACAACGGCAAGCCCCATTTTTGAGGTAAGGAAAGGATCTTCTCCATAAGTTTCCATTCCCCTTCCCCATCGCGGGTCACGGAAGATGTTTATATTCGGTGTCCAGAAGGTTAATCCTTTATATCGGTCGTAATCCTTGTTTTTCTGATATTCGTGCCATTTAGCGCGCGCTTCATCGCTGACAATTGAAAACGTTGTGAATAAAGCGGCATCGTCAAATGTAGCCGCAAGTGCTATTGCCTGAGGAAACACCGTTGCCAGACCTGCCCTTGCAACTCCGTGAAGCGCTTCATTCCACCATTCATATTGGGGAATACCCAATCTTTCAATAGCCTTGGAATCATTCATCATCTGACTTACTTTTTCTTCGAGTGTAAGCCTTCCCAACAAATCGTCAACACGTTTTTCGGTCGAAAGCGACGTATTGCGAAACGGGAGATCCTTACTTTGCGGTTGTCCATTCAGAAGAAATGAGAGCAATGCAAAAACTGAAATCAAAATCGTTTTTTTCATTTTTTTTTATGGTTTAAAAATTTTTAATTCACATTTATTTATAATCCGATTTTAGAATACCTTTCTTTTCACTTACTGCCATTTTCAGGTTTTTAGTGACTATTCCGGTTGTATTGTTAAAAAGCACTACGGGGAGCTCCTTTGCCTTTGGAATTGTGACATCAGACATCTCGATTCCCTTCACATCATCAAAAACCAAAGCCGGGCGGAAATCGTCCTCAATATAACTCACCTTAACATTATTCATTTTGATCCCTTCAGCGTGGCGTACGTAAAATCCCCAGGAGGGTAACTCTCCGAACATCGAAAACTCCGGATAGTTAGCTTCATTTTCAGGAACTGTAGTAATTTTATTGAGGGGTAACCAGGCAATCTCCTTACTTGCCCTGCCGCCGTAACTGATATCAATATTTTCAAGTGTAACATCCTGTACGGGATAACCAGGTAAACCTACAATTGAGGATGGAATCAGATTGTAAGGGAGCCACGGGTGTCCATAAATATGAAAGTGCGAAGGGCGTATTGGCATCTTGTCCTCACCAGGCCGAAGGTGGTCGGGTGGACCCTCAATCGGATAACCCTGATCAGGTTTGTAAAGTGGTATCTCCGCTTTTACATTGGCAATGTATACCCCCTTGATTATCCCAACTTTATCTCCGTTCCTGTGTCCCCTCCGAATAAAAATAGCATTACCTGTATTCTTCGCCACAACATTTTGAATATCTATATTTTCTACAACACCCCCATCTACCGATTCGATAGCAATAACAGAACGATAGGTATCGAAAACAGTCAGGTTGCGCACCTTGATATTTTTAAAACCTCCGGCTGAACCGGTTCCGAGTTTAAATCCACTCGCACTCGAACGAACGGTACAACTGTCAATGAAGATATTATCACAAAATGAATCAGGATTCCCCGATTTCAGGCAAATCCCGTCATCCGCTGCATTGATAAAACAATTGGTAATCTTTACGTTCTTACTATCGGTAACATCAAGGCCATCATTATTCCAGTAGGCTGTACTCTGTACGGTAATTCCATCGATCGTTACCTGATCGCACTCCTTGTAATCCTGTACCCAGTTGGAACTATTTTTAAGTGTTATCCCTTTCACTTTTACCTCATTGCATAAATAGAAAAAACGATCAGGGCACGTCCCACTTCCGGTCTTTTGACCAGCCAAAGGGAATCCTGTTTCAATTCTCCGCTTCTGAGTTTCTGAAAAATATCCAACATAAGTTCCTGGCCCTGTCCGTCAATAATACCCTGTCCGGTAATACTTATGTTTCTCTGCCCCTTTGCAAAAATTAAAGCGGAACGACCTTCGGCAGGCAGGTATTCACTTACTTTATGCGGTCCCAACAAGCAAGCCCCAGGTTCCAAATGCAAGTCTACTCCGGATTTGAGAAATAGGGTACCTGTCAAAAAATTCCCGGGAGGGACGATTACCTGACCTCCTCCAGATGCCGAAACCTGGTCAATGACTTTTTGAATAAAAGCTGCATTATTCGTTTTTCCATCGGCTATTGCACCATAAGAGGTAATTAACTCTCCCTTATGATGGTTGCATCCAGTCATCAGACCTGTAATAATTAATAAAATGAATAAATTCGTTTTCATTGCTAACCTTTAAAGAGTTTAAAACACACTTTGTTCTTATTTATTACTACCCCACTTTTTATTTGGATCCTTACCCATATCGAGAACCAGTTTGCCTCCACTGGTAATCTCATCATGATGCAACCATTGATTGGTCAGCGGTTTCCCATTAAGATTTGCAGACTGGATATAATAGTTTTCCGGTTTGTTGTTTATCACTTCAATCACAAAGCTTTTTCCCTTGTAATAATTTGAATCGAGATGAATGGTAATTTTATCAAAGATAGGACTTCCCAATTCAACAACAGGTCGTTGTTCTGCCCCTGAGTTCATCTCAAACAATCCGATTTTCATTAAAACTGCCAGGGCGCTCATTAATCCCTGATCTTCATCGCCGTTGTAACCTTTGGCCGGTGATAGTGCACTAAAAGCCTGATCAATAACCTTCCTCGACCAATATTGTGTCAGCCAGGGATATCCGATATGATTAAACACAAATGCTGTTTCGATGGAGGGCTGATTGCCATAATTGATTGGAATGCGACGATACTCCTCCTGTAACTCTTTGGAATGGGACTTACCGGAAGTAAAGTCAAGTTTTTCAGCAGTTTTAAAGCTGGTTTCAAGCTTTGCACTTGCTTTCTCTTTTCCACCCATCAATGTTGCCAAACCGGGCAGGTCATGAGGAACGAACCAGGTGACCTGTGCAGCATTACCTTCAACAAATCCGCTTTCGTACTGGTAAGGATCAAAGGGTTCCTTCCATTTGCCTTTCAGATCTTTGGGACGGATCCAGCCCGATACAGGATCATACAGGTTTTTCCAGTTTGTGGAGCGTTTCATAAAATAGTCATAGTCGGCCTGCTTTCCCAGCGATTTGGCCATCTGTGCCAGACACCAGTCCTGGGATGAATATTCCAAAGTTTGCGCCGCTCCATCCTGGTGGATTCCCCATTTCTTTTCCAACGGATAGGGAACATAACCTCTTTCAATGTAATATTCAATTCCGCCACCATTGGCCGTATTGTGCTCATATCCTGCCTTTCCCATCATTCCACCGGGCATGTGGTTCTTCTTCATCCCTTCATAGGCCTTGTTAAAATCAAAGGTCCTGATCCCTTTCATATAAGCGCTTACAATAAACGGTGTAGAGGATGCCCCTGTCATTACTGCCGTATAATTCCCTCCGGCAGGTCCTCTGGGGATCAGTCCGCCATCGTCATACATCAGTAACATGGAGTTGACAAAGTCGCTGGCAATTTTTGGATAGGCAAGATCCCAAAGTGTGGCAATGGTCCATTGTGCTCCCCAAAAGGAGTCAGAATTATGATGCGCAAACATCGGCTTTCCATCCTTATCCAAAGGAATCTGCCGGATTCGTCTTTCCGGACCGGTCATGTCGCAATATTTACCATTTGCATCGCTGATGGTCCTCCTTCCGAGAAGTGAATGCCACAAATCGGTATAAAACCTTTTTTGCTGAACAGCTGTTCCTCCTTCGATTTCAATTCTGCTCAGGTAATTGTTCCATTCATCAGATGATTCTTTTACAACTTTGTCAAAATCCCAGTGAGGTAATTCTGACTGAATATTCAACCGGGCCTGATCGGCATCGGTATATGAAATTCCAACCTTCATCTGAATCACTTTTCCGTTAGGTATGCCAAATTTGAGGTAAACACCTCCGTTGCTACCCTCATACTCATCTGTAACACCGGTAAGACGACCATCTTTCCAGGCCATCATATTCTGAAATGGGGTATCGAACTGAATATCAAAGTATACAAACATCTCTTTGGGACGACGCGTGGTCTTATCCATCAGGGCATAACCCTGAATCTCCTTATCATTCAGTTTCTTGGCGTACCCCTTAACTGTTCCGGCAGGGCCCAGGAAGGTACCCAGATCGAGTAACAGATAACTCTCTTTATTTGCCGGGTAGGTATACCGGTGAAACCCAACCCTTGTTGTGGAGGTTAGCTCTGCCTTAATTCCATAGCTATCCAGAAAAACGGAATGGTATCCCGGTTTAACCACCTCTTTGTCATGCGAATATTTCGAGCCGTAAACGATTGATCCCTGATTTCCCTTAAACGTGCCGTTTACAGGCATCACAGGAACACCCGACAATTGCCAGCCATGGATATGACTGAAAAATTTAATGGAATCCCGTTCATAACGGTATCCCGAACCCCAGTCGCCATCGGCGTTGTTGTCGGGACTTAGATTGACCATCCCAAAAGGACGGCAGGCCGATGCGAAGAAGATCCAGCGCGAATTTTCACTGTCCAGCTGAGGATAAACCAAATCGACTGGCCGGGTAAATTTCTGGGCAGCAGCAGCAGAAGCAGAAATCAACAACAAAAGTGTAAAAAGTAATCCATTTACGTATCTCATATCTAATTAATTTACAATAAGATAAAATATAAATTGAACAATCCGTTTGTAAAAGTTTAAAATTTATTTTTTTAATCCCGTCAGGGATTATAGATGGGTAGAAAAAAGACTGAAATGCGCGGTTTCGTCCCGTACGGGACGAAATATTCTACTTTAAACGATCATTCTACCCATATTGTGTGCCTGACGGCACAATCTTCATTAAAGAAATTAATTTGATCTGATCACTATAACTTATTTATCAAAGGTTTAATTTTATTTGTTGGATCTTCCAATATCATTTGCAGTTTGCCGCCCACTTTGGTAACAAAAAGATCGACAGGCTCCTTAAAACTGAGGATCACCTTGCCATTTTTACGCAACTCCGTAAATCCGGTTGCTGCCAGCTTTTTCACACCGCTCATTTTATTCACATTGATCACAGCAATGCCTTTGTACTGACCTGTAAAGAGGTCGTCATCAATATTTAAGGTAAAAGTAGCCGTACAGTTCGTCCGAAGTGATGGCATGTCGTTGAAAACATAGGAACCGTCCTCATTTTTACAACCATCTGTCAACCTGTTTTTTGTAATGCCAAGCATTGAAATATTGTCAACAGAATATCCCACTACAGTTGCCTTTCCAGCAATTGATTTGTAACGATCTGTGATGTTATTCCCTTTAAAATCATAATTGGCAGCACCTTCAATCATCAGTTTACCGCCCTTCTTTACGTATTCTTCCAAAAATTTCAGAACCGACTCCCGTGCATATTGCGGATTCAGATACAAGATAGCATCAAACTTATGACCATTCATCACCGGTTTCCCGTCGTTTCCGATCTTCAATTTATTATTGACGATCAAATCGGAGGGTACAATTGCGTTAAGATATCCGGCATTCCAAAGTTCAACCCCCTTTTCTTCAATCTTCAGTTTGTCATTGATATCATAAACTCCCCGGTCGGATTCGTTTGGATACCAGTTCGAAAGTGCCTCCATTCCAAAAATCACCAGTAATTTGATCTCCGGTAAGGATGGATTGAACTTATTTAACAGCCTCGTACAATTCTCTATTTGATTAATTCCTTTGATTGCATCAGGATCTTCGAGGTCAAAGCGGAGCGGCCGCTTATCATTTAAAGCGTGATAATGGGTCCGAATACCGTAACGCAGATCGGCAAACGATTTCACCAGAACCGGCTCCAGATCTTTATCGTAATACTGATTATACATCACATTCATTGGATGGGCCATGGCAATACCCATCTGGGTTGGAGTCGGTGTTTTTTCGTCGGTCTGGCCATATGCCCTTGGCGCATCCCACCAGCCGATTCCGTTTGCCCATATCTCATCATTAATCAGGCTATTGTGATAGGTGTTGTGAATCCCATTGAAGATATTCTGACCAAATATCTCCTTTGATTTTTGATATACGGCATTTTCAACCCTCAAGGCTCCTGTCCGCATAAATTCCATGTACTCATTGATTGCCCTGATCCGGACCTCCGGTTTTCCTTCGGGAGCATACCTTCCGTCAAACAAGGTTTTATCAAGTGAATTTCCCGTTGCGCGTGTATATTCCTCTGCCATAGCGGTTGAATACCATCTTCCCCTGAAAGGCTGAGGGGCTCTCTGATCCATGATCCGCTCTACAAACTTATTTCCATATTCGTCAAGCGCGAATCCATCGAATGGAATGTCTCCATATTTACCCATCGCCTCGGCAAAGGCATTTATTTCAACATCGCCCCACATGCTGCTCTGACTGCAATATTCCTGTGTCATTATGCAGGCCATAAGTCCTTTAACACCCGCACCTCCTTTTATCTTTACCTGAACAGTCTCTTTATCAGGGGTTACCGATTCACATTGCCCGGTAATATCCTTCAAAGTAGCAGGATCATAAAAACCTTCGGACGTTTTTCTGAAGGCGTAGACCTTAAACAAATCAGATTTCAATAACCGATCGGGGAAACGGATGTATTTTGCTTTAGCCGTGTAATCTGCGTTGCCCGACTGATCCAAAAGCACTTCATTCTCGATGATCATCCGTTGTGATCCTTCCATCGACTTATCCTGGTAATTCCCCCAGAGCTGTAGACCCACTTTCAACCCTTTCTTATGACCTTCTGCCACCAGTTTCTGAAATACAGGATGCAACAAGGGAAAATCATAGAAGTTGGCCTCTTCACGCGAAGTGAGGAAAAGCATTGTGTAATTGCATTTGTCGGCAATACTATCAATGTTGGCAACTATTTTATTCTCGTCACCGATCAATTTGGGGGAAATAAACCAATACCCGATTTCGGGATGATTTTCATTGGGAAATTTCGCAACATAGGTTATTTCCTGAGCCTGAACCATTCCAATACTGATCCACAGGATGATCAGAATGGTTGAGATTTGATTTTTCATTTTTCCTGATATTTTCAAACAAAATTAATTTTCAATTCGTTTTTTTGTGCCTTTAATCTTATCGAGTAAGTCGGTCAGTTCCTTTACTTTTTCAGGAAACTGGTTGTAAAGATTATGGTCCTCATGAATGTCATTATCAAGATTATACAATTGTCCGGCTGGTTCCCCTGCCTTGGGTTGAATCTCAACAGGAACGGTAAAACCTCCCGATCCAAGTTTGGTGATCAGTTTCCATGGTCCCTTGCGGATGTCAAAAGTCCCTTTCGACGAAATATTTACAATGGCTGGCTGATTGGCAATTTCGGAAGCTTTACCGGTCAGGACCGGAAGTATGGAATAGCTGTCTTCGGTTTTAAATTTATTGGAATGGTTACCCAATAATTCTGCGCAGGTCGACATGAAGTTGGCAAGTGTCGTCGGGACATTGCTCATCGTCCCTTCTTTTACTTTTCCCGGATACCGAACAATCAACGGAACGCGGTGCCCCCCTTCAAAGGCATCCCCCTTCATTCCCCTGAATTGACCGGCGGCATGGTGGTTGTACTTTTGGACAAAATTGTCACGCCAGTAAGGACCGTTATCACTTGTAAAGACCACCATTGAATTTTCTGAAATTCCAAGACTATCAAGTGTATGCAATACTTTTCCTACGGCATCATCCACCATCTGAACATAATCGCCATACTCTCCGGCTTTTGATTTACCCGCGAAACGAGGTGTTGGCAACCAGGGGGTATGGGGCGCCGGCATTGGGAAATAGAGGAAGAATGGATTTTCATCCGCAGCATATTTTTTAATAAATTCGATTGCCTTGGTGGTAAATGTAGGAAGCACATCATAAAACCCGAATGAGGGGGACATTAATCCTGCCCTCCAGAAGGGGCCTGTGTAACCCGATTCCAGTTTGTTTCCGTTTGTAAAACCGGTTGGTTGTTCGGTTAATACATCATTTTCGAGGTAGCAGTAGGGGGGCATATCCAATGAAGCCGGTAAGATATAGGAATAGTCGAATCCCTGGGTCCTTGGACCGTGAACCGGATGCCTGGTAAAGTCAATCTGGTCAGGATTCATATCGGTGGTTACTCCATGCTGCATGTCTCTTTTGACCGCGCGCATGATTGAATCGTTGTACTGTACTTTTGGAACCCAGTCCAAACCGAGGTGCCATTTCCCAACTACACCAGTATGATAGGAATAGGTTTGCAACAGGGAGGCAACAGTTGGTTGCTCATTTTCGATCAGGGTTCTGCTGTAGCCGTGTAGAACACCTACCGGGAGTCGGCTTCGCCATGGATATCTGCCTGTCAGAATTGAATATCTTGAAGGGGTACAAACCGATGAAGTGGTATGGGCATCGGTAAAGCGCATCCCCTGTTTCGCAAACCCATCAATATTTGGTGTATTTATTTTCCCCTGAGGATTATAAACCGATACATCACCATACCCAAGGTCGTCAGAAAGGATATAAATAATATTAGGCATTTTATTTGGCTTCTGTTTTGCTGTGCTCTGAAAAGGGAGACCAAAACCTGTGGTGATCAATCCTGCTGCTACTAAAATCTGTGACGTCTTCATTTTATTTTGTTAAGATTTTCAAAAATGCCGTTAACCTGATTATTCAGGTTAAATATCATACTATATTGCCGGTAAAATTTCTTCATGGACGATATTCCCATCAACATCGTAATGTTGAAAGGTCAATGTCTGGATACCATTTTTCAATGAAACATTGCCTTTCAGGAATCCCCCCTTCACTCGCAAAAACCGGTGTTCCGGTCGTTTATCGGTCGGAGGCCATCCTTCGGCATGGGAATCTGATCCGGGACCGCATCCAAACTCCCACAGATTGGTCCCTTCAAAATGGGTCACATATTGCCAGTGCCGGTCGCCATTACAGATATAGAGGTTATTAAACTGGTTTAAATAATTTCTGATTTCATCACCTTCGTATTTAAATCCGGAATTGGAATAGTTATCGTTCTTTTTTGAACGGTCAGGCCCAAGAATTGGACCGGGAGTAATGAGTATCTTAAAGGTTGCATCCGATTCCCTGAGTGTTTTGAAGAGCCACTCCTTTTGCTCCTTACCCCAGATTGTTTTATCAGGGCCATCGGGAGCATCATTGGAGCTACGGTAATTACGTCCCTCAACCATCCAGATTTGAAGATCTTTTCCCCAGCGAACAGTTTTGTACGTTTTTTCATTTGAAGGGAATTGCTCCTTGTCAAAAATCTCCATTCCCCTTTCAAACGATACTGCACCGTATTTCATCCCAGGATAAGAATCATTACTTAGTGCATCGTGATCATCCTTCATAAAGTAAGTGGTGAACAGGGAGTAAAAATCGCGCTGATAAGGCAGGGCAAACAATCGGTTCCATTTAAAATGCATCAACTCTTCGGTCATAGCAAACGGGGCAGGTTTATCGTAATACTCCACATCCCCTGTATGTACATAAAAATCGGGATAGAGACTGAGCATGGCCGGATAAATCTTATGTCCTTTTTTGGGATCATCCCTCCTTGGAAAGTCATGACAGGTGACGATACAAAAATTCAGTTCTTTAGAAATATCGGCAGAGGGAGGTGTGAGAAAAGCCCCTTTCGTACTGTCGGATATTTGTAATTCTCCTGTTTTCCTGGCAAATAACCGGACCAAATATTTGGTACCAGGATTAAGATTTTGGAGTTTCCACTGCCGCGTGAAATTTTTACTGGCATCGACCGCCATCCACTCTGTTTCGATTTTTTGGTCGGGTGTTTCAAAGGGGGCATAGACCAGTTTCACATCGCCAGCAGACCCTGGACAGGCGCCTTCCATCTGATCGAGGGTGTAGCCGTCAGGAATCTGTGCTTTAAAAATCTTATCTTTATCGCCACTCTTTGCAAGTTGCCTTGCCTCGTCGGCTGTGGGGACAAGGAACTTTTGCCCGGTTGAATTTAATTCAGGATTCCTGGTTAAACGTGTCCATATTACAATTGACGTCTGATCTGCCCATCCGTTATGGAAACCATTTCCAAACCAGGGGCCTTCGGCGCTCTTCCGGTTATGACACG
The DNA here is from genome assembly GCA_963677935.2 of Prolixibacteraceae bacterium. Lineage (GTDB taxonomy): Bacteria > Bacteroidota > Bacteroidia > Bacteroidales > Prolixibacteraceae > JAAFHB01. The sequence continues at coordinate 1,518,784 of CAXXEH010000003.1, forward strand.
AATAAAGACCAGCAGTTAAAATAATAGCCGCCAGGGTTAAAATCTTAATACTTCTCATCAATAATTTAATTAGTCGTCATTATCATTTTTTTTCTTCTTTTTCAAACCACCGGGATGAAGCACTTCGGCGTTAACCTCCTCCAAATATTCCTGAAGTTTCCCCTCCAGCTCCTTTACCTTTTGAGGCTGTTTCAGCGACAAGTCATTTAATTCACCAACATCTTCCCTCAAATTATAAAGCTCAATTTTCTTTAAATCCCAAAATTTGATCAGTTTGTAATCACCTACACGGATGGATGAATGGGTCTTTCCAAAATAATGAAATACCAGTTCATCCCTTTTTCTTTTAAACATCCCTTCATGACCTTTCTCCAGCAATGGCCTTAAACTTGTACCGTCAAGATTATCAGGAAGATGACTGGTATTCCCGGCAAGATCACAGAAGGTAGGTAAAAGGTCCCACCCCGTTACCGGGACATCGCACTGACTTCCCGGTTTGATACCCTTACCTATAACGATAAAAGGTACTCTGACCCCACCCTCATATAGTGTCCATTTTCCACCTCTGAGCGGATAATTGTTCGGGTGATTTTTAAAGACCGATGGGTGGTCAAACTTGTTTTTTACTGGTGGAAGGAATTCTACTGCCCCATTGTCAGCCATCAAAACCACATAAGTATTGTCGGCAATTCCCAGACTATCTATCCGGTCAATTATTTTGCCTATCCCTGTATCCAGATTTTCAAGCATTCCGGCCCAGCCCGGGTTATTGTGAATCGCACCTTTTTTCTTTTGAAGGTATTTCTGATAGGTCACCTCAGTCGTCTGGATATCAACATGTGTGGCATAATGGGAGATTTGCAGATAGAATGGATGACCTGTTTTGGTCTGTCGGGTCATAAAATTCAGCGCCCGTTCTGTTATCGTTTGAATCCGTTTGGGGTCATTGTTCAGGAACAGGTCGGTCCATTTGGTATCTTTGGTCGAATTCATATCGCCATTCCGGTTCCCGGTATTTCCGTCACTCTCGTCGTAACCCAAATCCTCGGGGAAAATATCGGCCCGAAGATCCCATTTACCGTAATGGGCAGCCCGGTAATCGGGTGAAATTGACTTCAGAAACTGTGGTATGGCAGAGACCTTTTTAAAATCGGGATGGTAATTCTCCCTGAATTTTTCATCCCCTTCGCGTGCGGGTGTCTGGCCAAACTGAATACTTCTGCGCGTAGGACAACAAAGTGCGCATGGGGCATATCCATTCGAAAACCGGACACCCCTGGCTGCCAGACGCTCTATATTTCGGGTTTCGTAAAAATCGCTTTTTGAATTTGGGATATTCTTATCCATTAATTGTGAGCTGCAGGTCCATCCCAGGTCGTCTGTCAGAATCAGAATAAAATTTGGCCGGTGAACCGGAGCGGCTGAAAAGAGTTGCAACGACGGAAGAAGCAAAAGGCCAACTGTCGAAACCTTTACAGGATATTTTCTAAAAAAACTTTGTAATGAACTGCCCATATTTATTGGATTATCGTAAGTGAATCTTATTATTCTCCGACTTTTGCCTTTGAAGGTTTCACCCCAACTTCATTTTCCCAGCCAGCATGTGCATCAGACATATTTTTCAGAATATCTGTTCGTGAATTACTTAGATCGTTTAATTCAGTAGGATCTCTCTTCAGATCATACAATTCCCATTCACCACCATTTCTTTTCACGAGCTTCCAGTCTCCCTGCCGCATTGCCTTACCCCCTGCATATTCCCAGAAAATAGGCGCTTTCCGTTCAACAGTGCCACCTTTGAATACCGGCAAAAGGCTTTTCCCCCTCAAAGATTTCAGGTGAGCGTTTTTGAATTGATCAGGATATTTCACCCCCGCAAGATCTATGCAAGTGGGCATAATATCGGTGAGATGGCCCACCTGTTCGGTCAGATTACCCTTTTCTTTTAAGACTCTGGGATAATAGATGATCAGCGGAGTCCGTATTCCACCTTCATACAACCAGTTTTTATAATAACGGTAAGGTGTATTTGAGGCATTTGCCCACGGTTCGCGGTAGGAATCGTAAGATCCTTTATCACCGATGGGAACACCCGGAATACCCAAATTTCTTGAGGAGGCAATTTCGGCGCATCCACCATTATCGGCCAGAAACAGGATTAACGTATTATCCAGCTTTTTGAGCTTCTCAAGCGTACGTATTACCCTACCAATTCCCTGGTCCATCCGGTCAATCATTGCGGCATACACCTGCATTCTCCTAATCCAGGAATCCTTATCAGCTGCTTCTTTCCACGAAGGGATCCCTTCGGTCCGCGGACTCAGTTTATACTTTTCGGTAATGATTCCTAACCGGAGCATCTTATTATAACGTTCGACCCGGAGCGAGTCCCAACCCGTGGTATACCGTCCTTCATACTTTTTGATGTCCTCCTCCAGTGCATGAAGCGGCCAGTGTGGCGAGGTGTAAGCGACGTAAAGGAAAAACGGGTTCTCCTTTTTTTCTTTTGAATGTGAATTGATAAAAGCCACAGCTGAATCGGAGATGGCATCGGTCAGGTAAAAACCTTTGGCAGGAGGCGTCCACGATTTGTTTCCATAAGCCATCGTACGGATTCGGGGTTCCTTAATGATCTCAAAATAACTGCTTGCCCCACTGATCAATCCGAAGTATTTGTCAAAACCCCGCTGTAGCGGCCAGTGTTCCGGGCGTTCGCCAAGGTGCCATTTGCCTGACATATAGGTAGAATATCCACCGGTTTGAAGAACCTCCGCAATAGTCATGCAATTTTCATTTAAAAAACCCTGGTAAGGGCCGGGCTGAATTTCAGCATCGGCATTGGTCACCATATTTCCCATTCCGGCTTCATGATTATAGAGCCCGGTAAGCAATGATGCTCTTGAAGGACAACATTTTGCATTGTTATAGAAATTTTTAAACCGTAAACCGTTTGCCGCCAGGCGATCAATATTGGGTGTTGAAATTTCACTTCCATAACATCCGATATCGGAATACCCCATATCATCTGCCATGATAATCACAATATTTGGTCTTACAGCCGGTAATTTCTTTTCAGCGTTGGCTTCGGTAAAATAACCTGTTAATGCCACCAAAGGCAAAACTCTGACTGCCATGGAGAGGCTGTTCTGCAATCTGATTTTTTCCATCTGTTTACTGATATTTTGGATTATATTTACCTTTTTCCTTAAATCCGGGCAGATCGCGCATCGCACCAAAGCGTGGGTATGAGTCGAAGATATCGCCCTTTCCTGTCATCCTTGGATCACCCTGAGCTTTTAAATCCTTCTCCAGTGTTTTTCTCAGTTCCCTTTTTATGATTTGAAATTTTGGATCGTCCGCCAGATTTTTCAGGCATCCTGAATCGTTCCTGATATCGTACAACTCTTCAGCCGGACGTTTTTCGTAGCCCGATCTAAAACTTTCGGGGTATTTGTCCTTGTTCTCAATCAGCATGATTTTCGTCGGACCGTTATCAATATCCTGATATCCTGGCCATAAAGATTTTTCATCATCGGCAGCAGATAAGGGTGCTTTTGCCGATTCCGGTGCAGGGTCACCTGCTGGCCACAGGTCTGGTTTAAAGTTCAGGATAAAAAGGAAATCGCTTGTTCTGATGGCCCTTGCAGGATAGCCAAGGTTATCGGGTCTGGCATGAGTATGCCTTTCGCGTCCGGTCAGCACATATTTTCGCGGAGGATCAACATTCTCCCCTTTACCTGTAGAAAGCAGGTTTACTAAACTCACACCGGTCATCTGAGGAGCCCCTTTTACTTCAGCAATTTCAAGAAAAGTGGGGGCCAGATCGATCATTCCGACCAGCTCATTCACAACTCTTTCACCTGCCATACCCTTTGGCCAGCATATGGCTAACGGAACGTGGGTCCCATACTCATAAAGATTTGCCTTAGAAGATGGAAAAGCCATTCCGTTATCGGCAGTTACGACAATGATTGTATTATCAAGCTCCCCCTTTTCACGCAGAAAAGTGATCATTTTACCCAGCTGGATATCAAACCACTCAATTTCAAGACTATAATCAAGCACATCACTTTTTACAAGATCAACATCAGGTAAAAACGGAGGGACAACCGCATCGGAAAGCGCTTTACCCGATTTTACGCCTGATCCGTCTTCATAATTACGGTGTGGTTCATGTCCCCCATACCAAAAGAAGAATGGCGTTTCTTTACCTTTTTTCGCAAAGAATTCCTTGAAATTTTCGAAATAATCTATTTTGCTGATCCCTTTGGTTGGAACTACTTTGAATGTTTTGGTGTTGTATTCCGGGCCAACCGGATTACGTGTCCAGCCTGCATCCTTGAAGTTTCCCGGCGCCCACGGTTTACCAGCAAAACCGGTCTGATATCCAGATTTTTCCAGGAGATCGGTGAAGACCACCAGTTTTTTTGGAAAATAACTGCTGTGTGTACCAGCTTCCTCGAGCTGCCAGATATTCTTTCCTGTAAGGATTGCTGCCCGCGATGGGCTGCATTGCGGTGCTCCGACGAATGCATTGGTAAACAACACCCCTTTTTTTGCCACTTCATCGAATGCGGGGGTATGTACCCCTTTTGTTCCATAAGCCGAGGCATAAGGGTAAGACTGATCATCGGCTATGGCAAACAGAATATTGGGGTGTTTGCCTTTCGTCTTTTCAATTTTAGGGGTTCCTCCGGCAAAAACTCCACCAGCCAAAACAGAAAAGGTTACCAGACTGCAAATTGACTTTCTACGGTTTAATAGCTTCATAACTTTCATTATTAACATTAAAATTCTTGATTTTGCAATTCTTAAGTAATCTAAATAATATACTGTCTTATTTAACAATTCTTCATTTTGTCTTTCCGGACCTCCTGACCTCCCCCAACCCCTCCAGTGGAGGGGAGCTTGGTCAGAAGTTATTCATAATTCGGACCAGAAGTCTCCCCTTGGGGGAGATTTAGAGGGGTCTGATATACAAAATTTAATTTAGCACAATATATCTTTACTATTACTTTGTTTTACAATCTCTTATTTTCGATTCATCAACCTTTGAATGGCGGAAGGGATCTTATCCTCCGTTTCCTGAAAGAGAGGTTTACCATCAATTATTTCCACCAGTTTTGCGTTTCCGCTATCTTCACCTTTGTATAATTTCCCATTATTTGTCAGCGTTCCATCGGAAACCAGCGAAACACTTTGGTCATTTTTCCTTACCCGGACATTTGCAGGTTTTAAAGCATTCATTTCAGCTACTATTTCCCAGTTTCCTGTTGTAAAGATCCCATTTTTTTTGCTGATAACCTGCTCAAAACGGCCGTCAGGTTTGACTTGAATAACGGCGAGGAACCTCATTTTTTCTGTTTTTAGTTTTGATACTCCTGAGAAATGCCACTGGTTTTTAAAAATCAATGTATCACCCTCTTCATTGATCTTGTTTGTCCAGTTATCGACCGGGACCGAGAACTGATCGGTCACCCGGAATTCGATTTCAGAGGAGGAGTACAGCGATACCTGTGCTTTGGCCACCTTGCTTTCGGCAAAAATGGTTTTCCTTTCAGGATCAATAATCAATCCATTGTCATTGTGCAGCAACCAGCTCCATTCAGCAGGATGGTCGGCTTCAAGTTCATCATAAATCACAATGGTAGATGGTCGAAGCATCAGGTAATGTCGCCTGAAAAGTTTCATTCCGCGATCGGTTTTTACCCCTTCATCTTTTCCTGCATAGGCATTTGAAGCATCACCCACGACATACGAAATCTGTTTTCCGGTCAGAAACCGCGGCAAATAGCCATAAGCTCCGTCACTGAAAGGTTGTCCCTCCCCATCAATTAAAACGCCGTTGTGACCCCGGGTATGTTTGTACCATCCCAGGAAATGGGGGTCTCCCATTGCCGGACGGTAGCCTGTATTGTAGAAAAGCCTTTTGCCACCATACGCAATATTGAATGTATTCTGGTCGGCATGTGCATGACCCATCGGACCAAAAGGAGAGCTTCGCACCGACAGCATCAGATCCGATTCGGCTTTTTGTACCGAGGTATGCATATAAGCGACACCAATATCGGGGAAAACAGCACCCTGCGGAAGATCTGATGCCTTTACAGGATCCGGAAGCTTTATCCCTAATCCCTTTTGAATTCTGAACCAGCGGAATTCGTCATCATCGGCAATTTGCTTACCCAGACTTTTAGCAACTGCCTGTGCATACCATGCGGCATACGGATTATTTAACAAACGGGCAATTGCATCGCTGTAACCGGCATAATTAATTTCGGGAGATGGAAATCTTTCTCCGTCGTTACAAAAACCATCGGTAATAGAACCAGCAGGAAAGGCATAGATCAGCCAGCGGGGATTATTTTTAAACCAGTCGGATCCCATAAAGTCGACGCCTGAGAGTTCCTTGAAAACAGAGGATACATCAATCAAGGTGAGCATATTCATTCCGAAATAGGAGGTCCCGTTAAACCATGCCCCATCTTCCTCTCCCATCTTGGGAGACTGGGCAATCCAAAGTTCATAAACATATTCCAGCCATTGGTCAGCTTCGGGAATTTCCCCCTTAAATGCCAGGGATGTCTGAAGCAGATTGTGGAGAATATGTTGCCAGACATGCATTGAGGAGGAGCGGCTCTCCACCTGACCAACCCATAGTTTGTAAAACTGGCTGGCCCGGATGGTCACATGAATAATAATCTGATCCCTTTCTGTTGTGGATAAAAGATCCCAGAAACTATCCACGCCAATTGCCAACGCAGACATGATACCGGCATCACCGAAATTGTTGGTATGTGAAGGGCCTTTGGGATCCCATTTGGAAATCTCCAGCATCCAGTTTTTCGCAGCATTGAAATATTTTTCATCACCTGTTAAAAGGTAGGCTTGCGAAAGGGATACGATCGATTGCCGGATATTCCATCCGGTCCATTTGCTTGCAATAGAAGCAATTTTTTCGTTCTCGAATTCATCCTTCCCTTTAAAGGTGGGGAGAGCAGATGACTCTGAGGGTACAGGTTTCGTTAAATAGCTATTTGCTTTCTGAATGGTCAAGGCAGATTCCCGGTATGCTCCAGCCCTAATCCGAAACTCCGATAGCTCCCCCTTCTTGATTAAAATCCTTGGGTGCGACGAAGAAATTCCTGTCAGAATTGTTTTGATATCAGGAGTTTCAAACAGTCGTGTCGCTGATTTAATGGTAAAGGAATCTGGCTCATTCCATTTTTCGTCATTGGCTTTATATTGCCAGTACCAGGTTCCGGCACTCAGCTTTTTGTGCGGGTTGAAAATGGCGTAAGGTATTCCCGACTTTTCAATCAGATTACGGCTGAAATCTTTTGAAGATGAGATCCTGACACTGTAATTTCCCTTTTTCTTTGTTGGCCATTGTAAGCTGGGGGAATTAAATTTGGGTTCCTCACCTGCCGAGGGTGTAGTCATGATTCTGATTTTCGGATAGATTACTTTTGCATTGATTTTCTCCGTTGAAGCTTGAATCCTTTCTGAGGATTTAAAGGCCATGCATAAAAAAAACGAAACTATGAGAAATAATAAAAACTTCATTTGGATTATTTATTTAACCATGAATTTTAAATAGGGATCGTCATACTTTTTCCCCCATTCAGCCAGATCATTTCTGCATTTTTTGAGATCACCGGTATATTTATGGTCATTGGCCAGGTTGACCATCTCACCAGGATCATTTTTCAGATCGTAAAGCGTTTCTCTTTGCGTTCCCTCATTATAGATCCAGTACTTGAAACGTTTATTTCTAAGCATTCTCCCTTCGGGTTCAGGCTTCGAACCATATAAAGCTTTTCCCTGTTCCAGTTTGTCAGAAACAACGATATATTCGCGGTTAACAGGGATCATGTCTTTATTAACTATTGATTTAAGACTTACTCCCCTGGTTTTCTCCGGAGGTGGAATACCGGCAAGTTCACATAAGGTTGGCATCAGATCGATTCCGGTCTGAACAAGGTAATCAGATTTCCGGGGTTGAAGGTCTTTGAAACTGATGATCATCGGCACTTTTGAAGCCTCTTCGTATAACACGGTTTTCTGGTTCCAGAGATGAGCCCCCTGACAATCGCCATGATCGCTCAGAAATACAATGATTGTATTTTTATCAAGATCCGATTCACGTAAGGAGGTCAGGATTTTGCCAATCTCACTGTCTGTTTTTTCGATCAGCCGGTAGTAAGACCAGATATACTGCCTCCATTTTTCATCTCCAAATCCGGAAACCGGGAACATATTACTTGCCTGATACGAACTCCTGATATTTTGCATGATGTCCGTTTCATTTTTTGAAGGCAAATGATTTGCTCTTAGAGGAGGACATTGGTCTGCCGGCGGAGGAGATCCAATTTCGCCATCTGGTAACTTCTGACCTCTGGCCCATTCACAGATATTATGAGGATTGATAAATGATACAACCAGGAAAAATGGATTACTCCGTTTAGTCCCGAGGAATCTGATGGCAGATGCGGGCAAAAGGGTGTCAACACCATTTCCTTTATTATTAGCCATAAACGAGAAACCATGTTTTTCAGTGTCTTTTAAAATAAATGGCAGATGCCATTTACCAACATATCCCGTTGCATATCCGGCATTTGTCATCAGATTTCCCAATGTGGGGAATTCTGCGGCATCCAATTTTTTGTCCTCATTGGCCTGAATACCGAGTTCGTGAGGGTACCTTCCGGTAAACATTGAACTTCGTGACGGGATACACAATGGATTGGCGCAATAGGCATTGGTAAATGAGACACCATGCTTAGCCAGATGATCCATATTTGGGGTATTCAGGTACTTGCTCCCAATATTAAAGCTCAATGATTCAGAAGATTGCTGATCTGTGATAATAAGCAATATATTGGGTTTGACAGGCAGTTTCTGAGCATATGCCCCTGTTGACATCAAAAGCGCCAAAGCTGAATATCGCACTAACCCATTCGCTATTTTGTTGTTCATTGCTGGTTTTTATAAAGTTTAATAATAAAAGGTATCGCCGAACTGCATGATCGTCGGGTCGGCCAGGTTGTCGGGGATAATCGGGTTGAAATTGGTTTGCTGTCCGTATGAGGCTAAACCAAAGTTCAGGAAAATGACACTAATTGCTACTTTATACATAATGATTCCCGCCTAAATAAGTGACTGTTATAAATTTGTTTACTATTTTCCCGGCCAGTCCCAGGATTTAAGATCGTTACTCCAGTTTTCGAGGTCATTGCTTTTCATGATATACAGCCGTGCCGATTGATTGCCGTATTTTGGCATCTGTTCAACGGTATATCCAGGCCGCGGATAGGTTTGCAGGCAAAGCAGCCATTCATCCCTGAACCGGATGATGTTTCCCGGACTTGAAAAATCAAGATTCTGATCTTTTACCGTCAGTTTGCGGGGAGTTGACCAGTTGATCAAATCGGCGCTCTTTGAAGTGGCGGTGTACATATAGATTTTGCCATCCTGTTCAATCTCTGTCAGTGTAAAAAACAGGTAAAAGGTTTGGCTGTCGTATAAAACAGCCGGGTCGCGGTAGGCTAAAGTTACATTATCCTTAAAAATAACCGGGCTCTTCAGCAACTTCAGATCGATATTTTGAGCGCTGGATACTGAATTAAAAAGGAGGCAAGAGAAAATAAGCTGGACAGATTTTTTCATTTTTTCTGATAGAAAACCTATAATTTCAAATTCACATATCATCAAAAATTCTTGTTAACGCAATGATTCGACGAAGAAAAAAGGGAGAAGAAGATTAAACCCTTCTTCTCCCTTTTGAAAAATATCCTCAAAATTTGGGATTAATACCCGTCATTCTGAGTAATTCTTGGATTGGAATTATCGAGCATTCCCTGAGGAATAGGCCTTACCAGATGTTTGGCAGCAATTAAAGGGGTACCTGCCAATCCGTATGCCATCCAGGGATTGTATTTTGTACCGCGTGAAATCAATGTCCCGGTACGTTTCAGATCATACCATCTTTGATTTCCTTCGCCAAGCAACTCCCGGGCCCGTTCATCCAGGATCATGTCAACAGTGATATTTGCAGCTGTTGCCCTGTAAGAAACCAAATTGGAGAGGGGATCATTTACCAGTTCGGGATTAGTGGCCCTCATCGGAGTTTGGCCTTTGGCAGTACCTAAAGCACGATCAAGTATCGTATTATAATAAATATCTGCTGTTCCTAATGCGGCACCTGTTGCACCTTTAACAATTGCCTCAGCAGCCATCAGATAGACCTCTGCTGATCGAAAAAGCGGATCATTAAAAGTTGAGTAACCGTCACCATAAAGAATATTTGGCTGAAAAAATTTCCAGAATACAGGTCCGGGACCGGCCAAAACATCTGTAACAGCTTTGGTTGAGCCGCTTATATAACCCAATCCCATGTATTCATTTGCATTAATAACTGAATACTTTTTGGTTCCACCAGGGATATCCATTCCACGCAATGCAGGGGTGGTAATTGGTTTATTCCAGGGTGTTGCAATGGCAACAGTATCCCCATAAGCAAAAGTTATCGAAATATTCTGAGGATTCGGATTATTGGTGGCTAAAGAAAGACTAGTAGTTCCTGTTGCAGTAGCATAGGATACACTGTTGAACGTACCTTTATAACGGATGTCCATGTCAGGATCGAAGAGGCGATAAGCTGCCCATGTCAGGATTTGTGTGGGAAGGAACCTGTTATAGAGTGAGGTCCTGGATTGCTGTGCAACACCACTCGGCCCACCGGAGAACATCTCGTGCATATTGTTTCCAAGAGTGGTAGTTCCAACACTTGGATCACCCTGATAACTGCTCGCATTGGCATACTGAATCGCGAAAATCACCTCTTTACTTTTATTACAAACGGCAACTGAACTTGTAATGGTTGCAGTTTCCTTGGTAGGATTGGTATTATGCAATGGCCACAAATTATTCCAGTTTGTCTCCAAAGGATATAATCCGGAAGCAATAATCTGATCACATAATTGCAGAGCACTCGTAAAATCGGCAGCTGTGCCTCCCAAAGAATTATTATAATTCCATCCCCTGGTCAGATAAACACGCGCTAATAAAAATTTGGCAGCACCCTTGCTAACACGACCAACATCTGATGGAGAATCGGGTAAATAGGTGATCGCTTCAGTAAGATCTTTTATCAACTGGGTGTATATGTCTTTTGACAGTGCCTTTGTTACCTCGAGGCTAGCACTTGTAGTCTCAACCAATGGCATTGGAATATCTCCCCATTGCTGGACAGCCCAGAAAAGTGAGAGGGAGCGTAAAAACTTAGCTTCACTAATCCTGATATTTTTCAGATTATCAGCCATATCGGTGATTGTTGGTGCCCTGGTTATAGCTGCATTACACCTGTTAATTTCACGATACAACATATCCCAAAGCGTTTGCAACTCTCCAAGCGATGCATTCAAACGAATATCACACTGATCATAAGCACTTCCGAGTGGATTTGGTTGGTTAAAGTAAACGGCTCCCCAACCACTACCAACCCAAACGTCGGTACCCTGAAACTGAAGGACTCTTTGTTGTGTTATATCTCTGAGTAAAGGATAACAGGAAGTTACCAAACTTTCGTAACCTGCTGCATTGATATAGTAATTGTCTGTTGTTCTGTTCGATGGGTTAGCTTCGTCTAGGAAACTCTGTTTACACCCCGCTCCAATGATACTGATGAAAGAAAAGTATATTAAAGCTATCCGTATCTTTTTATAAATATTCATAAGGTTGATTTTTTAGATGTTTAGAAACCAAGATTTAAACCAAACGTGAAAATTGTATTCGGTACATCATCGATGTAAGTATTTGAGTTATACTCAGGATCCATTCCATGATATTTGGTAAATACAAATGGATTATTGACCTGAACATACATGCGTACTTTATCAATTTTCAGTTTATCCAGCATCTTTTTGGGCATTGTATAACCAAATGTAATATCCGATACCCTTAAAAAGCTGGCATCCTCGTATTGGATTGCAGATTTATAAGGCTGTGAAATCCCAACACCATACCAATCGTTGGTGGGGTTCTTTCTGGTCCAGTAATCCATTACAATATGATTATACCTTGTGTTCGTATAATCACCCATTGTTCCCGTAAGCAAACCGTTGTTATACAAAGTTCCATTACGATAATATAATTGAAATGAAAGATCAAAATCCTTATAATTCAAACGATTGGTCATCCCAACGATATAATTAGGCAATTGTGTACCCAAAACCTGACGGTCATCCTTTCCGGTTGCCAATGAAATTGCCCCATCCTTATTCGTATCAACTACCCTGACAGAACCCGGCGACTGACCAAATCCTTTTGCCTGGATACTATCTGCTATCTGCCATATACCGTTAAATTTAAGATCGTAATACGATTTTACAGATTTGCCAACGAAAAGGGCGTTACCCAGAATAGCAGATACACCATTGGCCAATGCTTTAATTTCGTTTTTGTTTTTGGAAAAATTAATGGAAGTGGTCCATTGGAAATCTTTGGTAACGATATTACGGGTATTCAATAAAACTTCAACCCCCTTGTTTGAAATCTGACCCACATTTGCGGTAACTGTATTAAAACCAGTAGAGGTAGGCAAGTTTTCAGCCAGAATCAGGTCTTTTGTATTTTTACTATAGACTTCGATGGCTGCGGTGATACGGTTATTAAGGAATCCAAGATTCAAACCCAAATTTAGCTCCTGGCTTCTTTCCCATTTTAGGTCTTTATTTCCAAGGTTGCCGGGTGCGAATCCATTACCAAGACTCTGGTCATAACTATAAATGGTATTCAGAATTGATGCCTGGGTACTATAAGGTGATACGTTTGAATTACCAACCTCACCGTAACTGACCCTTAATTTAAGATCAGAAAATATATTTGCCTGCTTAACAAAATTTTCATCAACCATCCGCCATGCAAAAGCTCCGGATGGGAAAAAAGCCCATTTGTGCCCTTCAGCCAACTGTGAAGCACCATCACCACGACCCGTAAATGTGAAAAGATATTTTTCATTATAGGTATAGTTCACTCTACCCATGTAAGAGGTCAAACTATTCATTTTATAACTGCTCGAAACTCCTGTAACATTTGCATTACCTGCAGTACCGAGATTGTACCATGCTGATGCGTAAGGAAGATTCTGTACAGCAATTGAATATGTTTCAGCAACATTCTTAAATGCACTTTGAAGCACTGTGGCATTTAACTTATGTTTCCCGGTAGTCAGATTATAGCTTAACTGGTTATCAAAAGTATAACTGGAGTTATCGGCGGTTTGATAAGTAGCCCTTGGAAGTTGAGTACCCAACCTGTCTTTAGTATAGGTTCCACGGTAATCACCAACACGCTGGTCAATTATTGATGCAGAAATCGATGATTTAAAGGTCAGACCTTTCATAAGGGTGATCTCTGCAAAAGCATTTCCCATCTCATTTGCAGCTGTTGTTTGAAACTGATAATTGGCAGGATTTGCCTCAACCAGTGGATTAAGAACCTGGTTATCCTTGATTCCCATCCAGACAGCATATCCATTCCAGGGACCCTGGGTAAGATCATAACCATCACTTGGATTTAACAGGTCATTATAAAGTACAGTACCTGTAGGCCGGGCACGATATGCTGAACGTAAAGCTTCGTATGATCCTGTCGGATTTACACTGTAATTAATATATGCAGTAAATCCAACCCTCAAAAAATCTGTTATTTTACTATCAAGGGCACCATTTAAACTATATTTCTTAAAGGTACTGTTACGGATATTTCCATCCTCCTGAATATAACCGCTCGAAAAGCGATAGGTTGTTCCTGCTGTCCCACCTGTTACTGCTACAGTAGATCCGGCAGAAACACTTGGCTTTGTTAGGAGATCAACCCAGTTTGTGGATTTTCCTTTATTAACCAAATCCATTTCATTCGTAGATAGAGTAATAGGTGACCCAAGATTCAATGCTACATCTGTCACCATACTTTTATAAAACTGCTGCGCATTTTGCAGCTCCGGCATATGATTCGGAGTTTTAATTCCAAGGTAGGAATCAACCGTCACTTTGGCCCTGCCACTCACTCCCTTTTTGGAGGTTATGATTATAACTCCATTTGCACCACGTGATCCATAAATAGCGGTTGAGGATGCATCCTTCAGAATGTCTATCGATTGTATATCTGCCGGATTAATATCTCTTAATCTACCACCAATAACCCCATCGATAACCACCAATGGCTCGGTAACACCTGTAATTGTATTCTCACCACGGATATCAATACTGAAAGCCTGACCCGGAAGGTTACTCCCTTTAGTAACAACTACCCCTGGTAATTGTCCTTGTAAAGCCTGGGTTGCATTTGCAGGGGTGGTTCTTACAATGTCTGCTGAGGTAAGTGAACCTACTGCTCCGGTAAGATCCCTCTTTTTAACCGAGCCATATCCAATAACAGCTACCTCCTCTATTCCAACTATCTCATCCTTTAAGACAATATTAAATACCGATTTGTTTCCAACGGAAAATTCCTGAGATACCATACCAACAAAAGAGCAAACCAATGTGCTTTTTTCTGGAACATTCGATAAAGTGAAAGTACCGTCATTATTGGTTACTGTTCCAATAGTTGTCCCTTTAAGTACAATAGATGCACCGGGTATTACTGATCCCGACTGATCAGCCACTTTCCCTGTGATTTTTTTTCCCTGCTGCTGAGCAATAATCATCTCAACAGGTTCCCCCTGTCGATGAATGACAATTAATTTGTTGTTAATGGTATAGGTCATCCCGGTTCCCACCAGAATCTTATCAAGTATCTCATTCACAAACTGATTTTCAGCGTCAATATCAATCTGCTTCGATAGATCGATCTGGTTGACATTGTAGAAGAATGAAAATTCTGATTGTTTTTCAATCCCTTCAAAAATTTCCCCAATGGAAAGTTTCTGCCCTGAAATTTTTAATCGGGTTGTTTGCGAATAGGTAGAGGCTGAAAGCTGGAAAATCGCAACAAACAGCAAAAGTGTGATTAGCTTCATAATTCGGTAGATTTGAGCAAAGTCACCATAGGACTTACCGCTCGGGTGAATCAATTTTTTTTTCATACATTTGTAATGTTAAGACAATTAATTAATTTTTATTGATTGATTGTGAAGGCGAATTGTTGTGGCGACAGTTCGTCTTCGTTTTTAATACATGTAACTATACATCATAGGCATTAAATAAGACGTTAACTATTTGATTTATAACTAATTTTAAATTCTCTGAAAGAGACTTTCTGATAAGTGATCTGAGTTGTTAGTTTTAAGGCATCGAGGACCTGCCATATCGTTTCCTGATTTTTAAATCTCCCCGAATAAGCATAAGATTCCAGTTTCTTTCCTGAGCACACCAGTTTTACATCGTACCACCGTTCCAGTCGCTGAACCAATTCAGGAAAGGGGATATTTTTAAAGATAAACTCTCCATCCTTCCAGGCCAGCTCAGATTCAACGTCTGTATCAGCCTGGTTATATGAACTTTTCAATCGGTTAAATCTAAATTTTTCACCTGGTTTAATAACAAATGCCTGATCGGTATTGTTCATCCGCAACGATACAGATCCTTCAGCCAAAGTTGCAGCAGAAAAAGGATCATCGCTATATGTACATACATTAAATTGGGTTCCTGTTGCTTCTACCTCAAAATCAGATGTTTTCACAATAAATGGGTGTCTTTTATCAGATTTAACCACGAAAAAAGCTTCTCCTGACAAAGTCACAAGTCGGATATTGCCATCGTACTTATTTGGAAAAGTCAATGTACTTCCGGAATTAAGGTGAACTTCAGTTCCATCAAACAAAATCACCTTGGAGCGGGAACCTAAGGGAACAGAAAAAACACTAAGCTGTTGAACTGATTCGGAAGATTTCCAGGGATGAAGAATTGTAATCAAAAGGCCGGCTACAAATACTGCTGCAACTGCCAATAATCGGTAAAGAAGAATTGTCCGTGATTTTTTGCTTTGTTCAAGCTGTCTCTTATAAAATTGAAGGAGTTGTTGATCGGACTTATTTGCAGTTTGACTTGCCAAATCCCATAGATCTTTAGACTGAATAAACTCCTTTTGGTTTTGGGAAGATAGGTTACACCATTCCAATAAGGTTGTAATTTCGGCATCTGAACAATCACCGTTCAGATATCGGCCAATAAGGTTTTGTATTTGGGATTCGACGTTCATTAAAACAGCATCTATATCGTTTGTGTTATTAAAACAATATTGCTTTGATATTTACGTCAGCTATTTTAACTTTTTTTTAACTTTATTTTAATATTTTCGTTTAATCTTCTTGTGGATGAAGAATAGCAGCAGTGATTGAATTGAAATTTTCTCCTTCAATAGAGCTATTGCTCTGAAAATTCGTGTCTCTACTGTTCTTACCGGTATTTGCAAACGCTCGGCAATCTCTTTATTCTTTAATCCTTCAATCTTACTAAGTATTATCACTTCCTTATAAATATCCGTCAAGGAATCGATTGCACTATCAATATTTTGTATTGCCTCTTTTTCGATATAGGATTGTTCTCCTGAAAGATAATAAGCAGCTTCCATCTCCTTCAATTCAAAGGCGGCGTGGTGCTCAAATTTTTTGACCACTTTCTGATGTTTGATATAGTTAAGACAGCGATTCTTAACCCCGGCAAACAGGTAGGCTTTGATATTGGCGTCGATCTCTTTGTATTGTCCCCGTTCCCACACCTCGACAAAAATATCCTGAACCAGATCAAGTGCTTCGCTTTCATCCTCAATAAATTTTAAGGAGAAACGAAAAAGCTGATGATGGTATTTCAGGAATAAATTATCGAAATCGGTCATCTTTTATCTGAATGGTCATCTTTTATCTGAATAGTGACGGTAAATTTAGCAACTTTTGTCAAGACTAAACCAAAAGAAGGTAACAATTAATAATCCAGGCGCCCCTATCTACAATATAAACATCTCAAAAATCTTTAAAATATAAATGGTCAAGATAGTGATTTATCTCTTTTTAATTCCACTTAAAGGTCGTCCTTTTCAATTGAGGATAACTTTTAATATCTTTTGACAACCGTTCTTTGACAAAGCCTTCAGGAATACGAATACGACACCATAGGAGGTGGTTTTAAAGTTTATGATAAATATTGTCACCCGAGAGCTTTCTATCCTGATTTTATTCCTCCGTAACCCCTTTCCAGTTATCGGTTCTGAATGGACCTGCTGGTAAATTCTCCTTATTAAATAAGTTTCCATCCGGGTTGTTTGCCCAATTGTAACGAACAGCAACCGGATTACTGACTTTATCGCTGACAACCACCACTCTATCGCCATCAATATAAGCCTTAGCCCATTCAAATTTATGATCAGGGCCAGCCACCGTAAAGCCTGTCAAATAGCCGTAGTTATTGTGTACATCTAATCCTGAACCAATATTGTCAAATGAAATTATAAATTTATTTTTCTCAATTTTCATTGATTTAAACTGAGGTCCGGAGCAAACAATTTCATTTTTTCCATAATCATTTTTCAATGCATTTAGAGCTAAACGAAGTCCAACATCCTGTTTGTTACGTGGATGAACATCGTCAGCATCACCAATATCAGTAATCACTGCCATTCCGGTATTTGGCAAACGAAGTGTCATCGTCTGGGCTTCGCGTAATTCAGCCCATGCACTTTCTGTCGGATTACTTTCGGCGGGCATATAATTGGCAAGTTGTACCCAATAAAATGGAATTTCTTTTCCCCACTTCGCACGCCAGTCCTCAATCAACGTTGGAAATAAAATCCTGTAATTAAAAGCATTGATAGCATTAGCCTCACCCTGATACCAGATAACACCTTTTACAGGGAACTGAATCATGGGGTAAATCATGGAATTGAATATCAAGGATGGATATGAATTTGGTGACAAAATTATGTAGTTATATTTTAAGTTCGTCTCGGCAATTTTATATTTCCAGTCTCCTGCCAATGCGAATTCTTGGTTATCAGTTTTTAAGACTACTTCATCAGCATTGCCATAAATACCACCGTCACCACTTGAATCGACGATGCGCACGGATATTCTGTTTACGCCTGGTTTTAATATACCTGAGGCAATTTTGTATACTCTATTTATGTCCCACCCCGAATTTGAACCAACTTTAACTCCGTTTATCCAGGTATCATCATTGTCGTCAATTCGAGCCAGTTCGATTTCACCTTCTTTCCCCGCGACTGATTCCGGCAATGTCAAATCGTAATACATCCACACCACGCCATCAATATTTTCCAACTCATTGTTGGACCAATTACCGGGGACAGGTATAGTCTTCAAATCCGATATATTCATTGATGTTTTATACCATTCATCTTTTAATCCTAAATCATTTCTGATTGCATCTTCAAATACTTTGCGTTTTTCATCATTCAATTTGAAGAACTCTTCAGAATTAATTAACTGATTATTATTCTTGTATTTAGATTTGCATTTATCCGACAATGGTTCAAATGCTTCAGGACTTATCCAGGTTTCGATATCACTTCCTCCCCACGAAGAATTTACGATACCAATTGGAATGCCAGTTTCCATATATATTTTACGGGCAAAAAAGTACCCGACAGCAGAGAACCTTCCGACATTTGCAGGAGAACAGACTTGCCATTTCCCATGAAAATCATCTTTTGGGCGGAATGACATTTCTTGTTCAACGTTTATTGACCTGATTTTAGGGAAGTTTGCATTGTCAATTTCAACTTTTGCATTATTTACATTTGCCACCAGCCATTCCATGTTCGATTGGCCACTAGCTATCCATACATCTCCGACAAGAATATTCCCAACTTCCAGTTTATTCGTTTTTCCTGTAACGATCAATTGGTAAGGCCCCCCAAAAGCCATAGGCTTTAATATGGCAAACCACTTACCATTTTTATCGGTTTTAGTCTTTAAAAGCTGGCTGCCAAAGCTAATTTCCACTTGTTCTTTTGGATCGGCCCAACCCCAAATTTTTATTGGTTGATCGCGTTGAATGACCATATCATCGGAGAAAATAGCCGGAAGTTTCACCTCAGCGAACACTGATGAAGTGATATAAAAAGAAAATAATAAAAATGAAATAATACTTTTTTTCATAACGAAATGGATATTATTAGTATATCTTAAGTATCTAATTTGATTTTTTTGAACCGGCGATATTCCGGTTTATGGGCAAAAGCAGGTTAATTGCGGCCAAATTAGTTTAACTCCGCGGTTTGAACCTTCTGTTCATCTTCTCCCATGTAGGGTGCATGCCCCTTTTTATCTGATATTTGAACTATTTAAACGCACTGCTTCTACACTCCCTTGTTGGGATCCATGTTTTCCCTCCTTTCTTTGTTTCTATGCCGCTTCGGTGAGCCTGTCAAGCTCTTCCCTGTCGTTTTGTAAAAATGGTTGTAAACCAAAACTTTATTTTCACGTTCGACCATTTATTAGAAAGATAAAATCATCCCCATACTCCCGCATCACCGACAATATATCACCCAATTCACCAACTGATATTTACCATCTGCTGTTTTTTCAACACAGCCTTTCTCAATTAGCATATTAATTCGGTCCGCAAATTTTTCGGGGCTCCAATGAAACTCCCCTCTTATATTCGGATGCGATTCGTCGTTAAACTGCAAAGGAGTTGTTAACTGTCGCTGGTTATTTTGTAATAACTGAAGCAAACGGTTGGCATCACGAAAACGCAAAGAACCAGGAGTTGTAATAGTTAAATCCAGGTCTTTTGCCAACTTAAACATCGTTTCTTCCTGCATGGTGGCTTCTGTTTGTCCGAAGGCTCCAATCCACGTATTATATTCTGGTACTGGTTTCCATGCTTCATTGGCCATTCGTGTCAGCTCTTCTTTTGAAAAACCTTTTTGGGCTGCTTCTTTAATTTTATTTACTTTAATTCTGAATTCGGCATAAGCCTTAATCTGCCGCAAGTGCGGAAGTGTTAGTTCTACAAATGTTGCCGGGGGAAAAGGTAGCGGAAACTTGGGAACAAACGATGTATCGGTTTCCATGTTCTCGAAAACAGTTATACATTTTTCAGCTCGTTGATAGTCACCTTCTGGATTATCAGTTCCCAAACGATACTCAGGTGTTGTCCACCAGAAGGTATTCCAGTTTGGACCTGTGCGCACATCCTGAATCAAGCTCAACGCATCAAAGACTAATGTTCCGTTACGAGGGCCCCAAATACCTTCAGCTATCTCATGGAGGATTTCATCCGGATCGCGGTCCGGGTTCCATAAAAGTTGCCCGGCAGAATACATGGTGAATATATTATTCAGATGATAAGCTTCCATTTCCGACCAATAATTAATGGGATGTATCTTATTTGCACCATTTCTTATACTCTGGTAAAAACCTTTCAACGCTTTGGTGTTTACATGCATCATCGGCAATTGGTCTGATTCATATTCTGTCATATACCAGCCCCACATGCCCATTTTTATTTTTTTCTGTTTGGCGGCTTCATGCAGTGCCTCACGTTCGCCTGGCTTATACACATTCGGGAGGCTCATTTGAAGCAACAAAGAATTACTAAAACCATGATCAATGAGTTGTTGCATATAATCGGAAGGAGATTCTGCCGCCCAAAAATCAACCCCAAACTGAATTTTTGGATTTTTCTCTTTAAATTTATTCTGCAATAAACCCAAATAACTGAATACATCTTCCCTGTTTTCTAACATCCCAGGATCATAAAAATGGGCAATCAGCAAATCCACATAGGGGGCCATCTGAGCATAATGATTATAGTACTTTTCAAAAGTGGTGCGCACCTTGGTATCTTCAAAAGCTGATTTACCAGGAGCAGGAGCATAGGTTACACTCTTATCATTCCACCCATAGTCATCGAATTGAGCAGCCCATACCCAATAAGTTACATGCTGACCATTTTTGCGAATATTTTGGGCCAACCTTTTTTGTTTATCCAAAAAGGCTTCCGGAGAACCCATATTTCCGTAATTAGCTGATGTTTCCATTAACTGGCAACCACTGAAGCCAAACCAGTCGAACATTTCCACGTAATCGGCCGTCTGTTGATCACTATATAACCAGATATTTAATTTTTTGTCAACATCGGGATTAACAAAAGCACGACGCACAAATTCCGGCGACCATGGGCAAACAGCCCATTCACGTTTTGACATCCATGGACTTTCAGATAAATGAATATCAGGTACTACCAAACCGGGTTCGCGTTGCTCACTCTTTAAAATTAAACGTTGAACTGCCCGTTTTAATCCCAGTTCTGTATTGCCTGCAGCTATTACCAGCGGATGTCCCTTAACCACCTTTGTTTCCAGGATGAACGATTCAGGCGAACCTGCTGATACAGAAACTCCAAATGTGTTTTTTCCTGTTAATAAAATTATAGCTGGTTTGCCGGTAGGAACAAGCTGAATATCCTCAACAATCGAAACACGTTTGTGTAGTACATTGCTCACGTATTCGGCCAAACGGTTTGTTATACGTTTTTCTAATTCTGTATTCGGATTGGCTACAATAAAAGTGACAATATTTGAAGAAAACTCAATTGTTACTTTTTCACTATTATCCTTGACATCTGATGACTGATTATCCGCAAATGCCATTCGATAAGGTATAATGACAAGCTGTATAAGCATCGTTACAGCTATTATTAATGAAAATGAGATTCTATTAATCTTCATATAATTGATTTTCAGTTTTTTAATTATCAATTTAACTTATTTGAGGTTTGCTAATCTTTCCAGCATTCTTAAGCTTGATACCATACAATTTTGCCAAAACTCGGTCAGGGTAGGGACAAGAAATGTTGGGACCTTACCATCTTTATCCTGAGCATTTACTATGGCATTTGCTAACGCGACAGCTTTTTCCCTGTAAATAGGATCTCCAAAACACTCATAAGCTTTAAGGAAAGTGAGAATCATTTGATCACTGCTTGCATCAACCGGAACATATCCAAGGTATTGCTCTGTAACACAGGGAGCATACCAATCGTTTGTTTGGGTACCGAAACTATCATAGATGTCGGGTTTTTCCCAAAACACAAATTGATCTTCGCAAAATGCGATTAATTCTTTTGCTATACCTGCATAAGAGTCGTTTTCACCCTTATTATCAAGAAGATATTGTGCAAACCATGTAGCTTCATATTTGGTCAGATTCTCATAGGGTGAAGCGGCTCCATAATCTTCGAATTGGCCGGTCCAGTCATACGTTTTTACCGGATTATTCATTATCCAGTTAACAGCAGCTTCAATAGCAGGTTTATATTGGCCCTGATGGTATTCATCACTAAGGATTGATAAAAAATTGATAATTCCTATCGGGATACATAAAACTTCGGATACTGGCTTCCCTGTTTCTTTATAAATTCTGATATACCACGTCCCATTAGATAATTGATTCTTAATATAAGTATTGGCAATATGAGTGGCAAAATCGAGATATTTACGGTTTTTTGTTGCTTTGTATAAATCTAAAAATGTTGTTCCGGTTAAGGCAGGTTCCATTAATATCATTTCTTTACCAAATCTTCCTGCAGCAGATTTTTCGCCTTCATAAATCTGTGGGAAATATTCTAATGGAGAACCAACAGGTTCCGCTGTTTCCATAAGATAATCAGCCGCTTTGCAGGCAATCACCAAAGAGGTATCGTTTTTTGGAAAATACTTGTGGTACATGACCATTCCGGAAATTACACTACCAACTATTTTTGAAGGATAGCAATACAAGCTATATTCCTTATGATCAGGCTTCCCAGTAAAGTACCATTCCTTAACATGTTTTTGATTGTATAAAAAATGCAGCCCTTTCATAAGGGATTCATGAAAGGAATATTT
Source organism: Prolixibacteraceae bacterium (assembly GCA_963677935.2). GTDB lineage: Bacteria > Bacteroidota > Bacteroidia > Bacteroidales > Prolixibacteraceae > JAAFHB01. The sequence continues at coordinate 1,541,641 of CAXXEH010000003.1, forward strand.
TGCTTCAGGATAGGGAGGACAAAATACGGGAGATTTATAAAACATGCAGCTTCCGGCCAGATCAATGTGATTACCATCCGAACTTATACCATCAACCTTGAGATAAACATTTCCATTTGGTATTTTCTCCCAGATTGGTGTCAGTGCTTCGTACGGACGATTTGCAGTAAACGTGTATTCTTTTTTATCTGTAAAAGAAAAAGCCGTATAACAATAAGTTCTGGGATCAGAAAACAGCCAGCTTTTCTTGCTGTTGTTAAAGGATGGGGCATGTTTAAAAATTTTTGAATACTTATTCCAGAATTCTTGTTTACCAGGTATGCCAGGATGAATGGGTACCAAAGATTCTTTAATACTTTGACGACAAAAGCCTTCATTATCTGTCTGAGCTATTGTAACAGCCGGACATAGTATTGAAATAAAAACGGAATAAAAAATTATTTTCACCGTAGCATTTTTCATTTGCTTCATATTTACTTACTAAAAGCCTGTTGTATCTTAATACCTTCAGGTGCAGCAGTTTTGTTCAGTTGCTTTTCAGTAGGTTTCAATTCAAGTAGCATGGCTGATTTAGGGGCTATCTCAAAGATGAAATTATCGCCTTTTGCATATACTCCCACAGGTTTTGGGATACCACTGCTTATTTCGAACAGCTCAAACTTTGAACCTTTGTTAAGCCCAATCATATCGGTTAAAGGAATACTTCCCCAATGGGCATCGGTATGAGGATTAAACACAAATATAAATCCTTCATCACCTATGATATGAACGGTTCCGTCAATTCCGCCTTTTCGACATGGCTGTCCAAAAATATCAATTCGATCTTTTAGATATGTTATATTTTTCGAGGCCCATGTTTTCCATTGCCGCATCAAATGAAATATTTCATCAGCTTCATTATCGGAATTGAATTCCGCCCAGTCACAAAGACTTGCGTGGGTACTCGCACTCATACATGACAGCAAAGAATAAAGATATCCATTTTTTTCTTTTTTTAAATTGATCTGCGCCATGTTCATATAGGTAGGAATAAACCGATAGTTATGATTGAACCAGTGTTGGAACCGGAGATCATCGGCTGCTGACATATTAGGAGGTGCAGGAGAATCGTTCTCGTAAGCATTTTCATGACTGTTTAAACCTTTGAGCGACCATGGCCCTGCCTCTTTCAAACCCCAATAGACCTGCATAAAAGAAGGGGATAACGCTGCCTGAGCTTCTGAACAAGCCCGGTAACATTCCGGTATTGCTGAAATTCGCAATTCCCAAGCTCATGTCCGTGGGTATCCCCATAGCACAAATTCGGACGGCGGACCCAACAATGATCCCATGCCCAACCATATAATTTGCCGGAATCAATAACGCTACAGGTCAACTGGTAGAACCAATCTTCGTATTCGCTGTTAGCATGACAGTTGTGAGTTATTGTTCTTACCGAATCTGCTTGTGGTTTCACTTTCCAGTCTGGCCTGTCTTTTCTGTAATGACGGTTTAGTGAATTAGGCTCGCAAAAACCGCACACAGGAATATTTTGTTTTTTAGCACAAGATGTGACTTTTCTAATTTCATCGTTCATCGGAAAGGCAGCATCTGCCCCAATGTTATCAATTTCTGTGGAGGGATGAATAAATTCTGCCCATCCAAGCCAAACCGGGGCAATGGAGAACATATCCAGACATTTGCTTTGCTTGACATTATCAATCAGCTGGCAATATGCTTCTGCCTCAGATGGTCCCATTTTCACCTGCAAACCTCTTTTGGCCCACCACGCATTGAGAAAAATATAATAACCGTTCCATTGCGCTTTCTGCTCTGGCAGATAATCAGCCATAACTTGCTGCATGGTACGAACCTCCCCCCAATCCATTTCTTCCTGAACGGTAGAAATAATTCTGGGTTCCCAATGAAACTCTTTCCTGCATGTGTAGCCGGTTTTCTTGTAAGCGGCACAGAACATTACTGGCAGATCCAGAACTTCTCCTGCTTTTAAGCGATAATTGGTTTCATAAGAAAGCGCGATATGATCCTTCGATATTTCAGGGTTGAAGTACGGATATTTGAGCCCTGAACAAAGTCCGCCTTTCTCATCGCGCATAAACACATTAACAGAAGTACGGTACAAGCTTGGATTTTTTGATTCTGAAAAAACTTCGGCACCTTCGCCCATATCAGTCATATTGTCATCGTGAAAAGCAATGGATTGGAATGGTGTAGCAAATGTTAAATCACAATCTTTGACATTCTTCACAACGATATCCTGGTTACTCACATTCCTAATTGATAATTGCCGGTCGAAATAGGAACGGTCTGACGGGAAGATATAAGTCCACGTAACCTCCATTCCTGAAGCTTGGCCTGCGAATGTGCATGATCCTTTAGAACTGGATATAAGTTTAACCGCAATAGTTGAGAGATCGATTTTTGTATCTCCGATCACAATTGAGCCCAGATCGGAATTGATACGATATTTAACTCCTGTAATACGATTTTCGATACTAACCAAACGGCTTGTAGAGCCATCAACCTCAGCACTGATCCCTGATGTTGAAAATTTAAGCTGTTTCGCTGACAAAAGCCAGACTCCTGAGAGTATAAGAGCTAGAAAAAATAAGATTACTAATTTTCTTTTCATAATTAATAGTTAGTATTGCGATTATACTCAAAAGCACACATTTAAAACGTTCACCAGTTTATCAGCACGACCCTTTCGGCTATTAGTTATCGTTCTTTGTTAAGTTTGCTATTGTTCGTGAGAAAAGTTATAAGCTTGGTGATTCATGTTTTATTTCAAAATATTTTAAATTTAACAGTCTAAGATTTATTATTAATTCGATGAGTGAAAGAATAAGCCAACCCATTAGGTCGGCTTATTCTAAAATTTAACCGAATAATAATTAATAACCTGGATTTTGCACCAGCAGATCATTTTTATGCATTTCATCTCTCATAATAGGGAAAAAATATGCTTTATCAAGCCAGTTTCTGGGCTGAACAACTTTTGGCGTAATGGTTGGAACTGTAGCTGTAGAATTATCCGCATTAAGTTTATATCTGATATCGACACCTGTTAGATCGACATAAGTTTCTGCTCCCACTACCCATCGGCGAACATCATAAAAATGTTTGTCCTCTAAGGCCAGTTCAATACGTCTTTCATTGCGATAACGGTCACGAAGACCATTTCCTGATTCAGTGATATCCGGCATTCCTGCCCTTTGGCGTATTATATTTAAATAAGTTCGGGCTTCATTATCTTCACCCAGTTCGATGCAGGCTTCGGCATAATTAAGTAAAATTTCTGTATATCTGAAATAACGCCAGGGACAAGTTTGTCCAGTATACAGAGCATCAACTTTGGGATCTATAAATTTACGGATGTAATAGCCGGTATAACCTCCATTCCATGGCTCGATGGGGCTGTTGCGGGTATCAAGGCCAGGGACTTCTATCATTTGATTGGTTGCATCATCCCATTTTTCCCATGTGCCAACCTGGATAACGCCTACCGGATCCATTGAATTACCATCAGACGTGCGCTGTTTCCATTTTACTCCTTCATATAAAATTGAAGCATAAAATCGTGGATCGCGGTTTTTGTAAGGTTCTGCAGCCTGAGCAGGATTGTTCCAGCTAAATCTGGTACCATCAGCCATTTCATAATCATCAACCAAATTCCCGGATGGGGCATTCTCACCCCACAAATGGAACCCATTAGGACCAGACACCAGTCCTAAATTATTCCCTTCTGAACTAAATTGGCTTTGTCCTCCTTCTTTAGAGATAAAAAACTTGACATAAATATCCTCTTCTGTTTGATCTGCAATAAAAATATCAGAATAATTCTGAGAAATACTTTCACCTGGAGCAGGTTCTGCCTTATATACTCCGTATAAATTCAAATTCATCACTTCTTTTGCTGCATTTTTTGCAGCCTGCCAATGCTTCTCACGAGTACCAGTCGTATAACCTAATAATGCCGGATTCGAAAATCCTGAAAACTTGGAATTATTATTGTGTAAATCACTTGCCGCATAAAGCAACACCTCTGATTTAAGTGCTAATGCAGCGCCTTTGGTTGCACGTCCATTATTATCACCGGTATTTACTAAGGGGAGCATACTTGCAGCAGAATCGCACTCTGCAACAATAAAATCGATACATTCCGCATAGGTGTTCCGCTTAATCTTAAAGTCATCAGTTAATGCAACGGTTCTTTTAACGAGAGGCACACCGCCATACAAACTTACCAGTTGATGATAAAAAAATGCCCTTAGAAAATGAACTTCTCCTGTGAGTCTTTCCTTTATTGGCTTACCATCAACCAATGTATTATCAAATACCCCTTGGTCAACCTTTTCAAAAAATACATTACACTTTCTAATGCCACTATAAATGCTTTGCCAAGTTTCAAACGGCCAACCTTGAAGTTCATCCTGAGATATTAAGCAATTATTGAATTCAAAATAATTATACCACATATCGTGAGCTTCATCAACAAACTCAGCTTTCAAAATACCGTTCGAGCCGACAAAAGGATTTCCTAAACTGCTATAAATGCCATTCACATAGACCTCAATCAAAACTGGATCATTAAAAACATCAAGTTCAGAAAATTCATTCGATGGTTTCAATTCAAGGAAATCGTTATTACAAGAAACCATTATAAATAAACCCAAAATCAACAATAGGAATATTTTAAAATTTATTATTTTTTTCATCTTTCCAATTTTAAAAGGTTAAAGAAATCCCTAAATTAATAACTTTGACGGGAGGATATCCTGCATAGCCATTGGTTTCAGGATCATAATCCTCCAATTTAGTAAACGTAAGAAGGTTTGTTCCACTAAAATAGATCTTTGATCCTTTTATGCCCAATTTATTAGTAATTTTATCTGGTAGGTTATATCCCAATTCCAACGTTTTCAGCCTCAGGTAATCAGTGTTTCTAAGAAAGTATGTGTTAGAACCATCACTGCCCATCCAATATTCTTCAGTAGAATTAAATGCCTTGGGCTTAGTTGCATCTGTATTATTTTCAGTCCAGCGCCCGTTAGCATCTTGCTGCATAAAATTACCAAGAAGGCCAGAAGCACTATAATGGTATGTAACAGCTCCGGCGGCCCCCTGGAGAAGAATTGAGCTATAAAAATTTTTATAGGTCAGATTAATGTTTATCCCTCCTGTAAATTTAGGCATATCAGTTTTATCACTTCTGACCTCGTCAAGAGCATTTATTTCTCCATCTTTGTTAACATCCTCAAAAATAATATCGCCGGGCACTGCATTGCCCCAGTGAGGATATGCATCTACTGCAGCCTGATCTTTAAATATACCTATTGCCTGATAGTATAATTGTGAATTCATGGGGCGACCAGTCGATTTTTGGTATTCTGGCACACCTGGTGTTTCGTCCCAGAATTTGATCTTGTTATTCTGGTAGGCGCCATTGGCAGAAATCTGGTAGCCAAAGTCTCCTTTACTATTCTTATATCCAATCTCAAATTCAAACCCTTGGTTAACTACCTTGCCAATATTTTCGCGGGGCAAAGTCAATCCCGTTGTGGCCGGAACAGAAGCATTTCGCCACCATAAGATATTGGTGCGGAGGTTATAAAAATAGTCTGCTGAAAAATTTATCTTATCACCAAAAATTTGGGCGTCAAAACCAATATTGGATTGATTTGCAACTTCCCATGTAACATTCTGATTTGGAACACGGAGTTCATTCAAGGTTTTAGTTTCTAGTCCATGATTAAAGATAAATGAGTGGCCAAAACCGTAACTTGAAAGGTACTGGTATTCTTCAATCCGGTCGTTCCCGGTTTGGCCCCACGATCCGCGGAGTTTGAAATAATTAATAGCGGTAATGTTCTTTTTCCAGAATTCTTCTTCGGAAATTCTCCAGCCTAATGAAATGCCAGGGAAAAAACCAAATCTGCCCTTATCAGGAAATATATAGGAACCATCATATCTCCAGACAAATTCGGCCAAATATTTCTCACGGTAATTATAATTAACACGTCCAAAATAATTCGAACGTGCGCTTGCATTGGATGATCCGTTATTGTCTTTTTCCAGGTCAGCACCAGCAAACAACTCCTGGGACACTGTACTGATAAAATATCTGCGGTATGCCCAAAAATTCATTGATCCGCCTTCGACTCTTTCTGCTCCAGCGAGTACCTTAATATTATGCTTACCTGCAAAAGAATGATCATAATTGATCAGGGCATTTAGGGTTGTTCTGTGACCATCCGCCATATTCTGTGTCAGTCTTGGTTCCTGAAACCCATTAGATTCTTTTATAAGTACAGGTACATTTTTGGTATCGTATGTCATGCGATCCCATGAATAAAGGTACCACGGAGTTTGCCATAGTTTACGATTTTGAAAATTTTTATCAATAGAAGCATTACCTGTTAGCAAAAGACCTTTGACCCATGGAATAATAATATCCAATTTCATATTACTTTCCATAATATAGCGTATATCTTTATCATATCCTGTCTGATTCGTACCCATAACTACAGGATTTGCTCCGCCCCGGGAAAGTGCAGAACCAGGCAACCCATTTGGCCAATATGCCGGCATAGTAGGGAAAATTGCCAAAGCCGCATTGAAAATTGTTGCTGCATCATTGGTTGGATAGTTTCTATTCTCCTGTCGTCCTGACAGATCAATACTCAGCTTAATATTTTTAGATATCTGTCCGTCGATATTACTTCGAAAATTGGCTTGTGAATAATTAGTTGCACTCTTCCGATAATTACCATCCTGGTATTTATATCCTGCTATAAAGAAATATTTTAACTTATCAGATCCTCCGGATAATGAAAAATTTACATTGTTTTGCTTTGACAATGGCTTATAGGTCTCTGCAAACCAGTCTGTATTTGGGTATAACCAAGGATCAGAACCGTTTTTATATTTTTGGATTTCGTCTTGTGTATATGTTGCCGGAAGAGATTTGTAAGTATCAATTTCATTAACCATCTGAGCATAGGTTGCAGCATCAGCCATTTTAGGCAGAACGGTCGGCATACTGAAGCCTTGGTTAAACGACATGGTAATTTTTGGCTTTGATTCCAATCCACGTTTTGTTATAATCAGTATAACCCCGTTTGCTGCCTCAGAACCATAAATTGCTGCAGATGCATCTTTCAACACAGTTATGCTTTCAATTTCTTCTGAATTTATGCCCTCCAGACTTCGGTTAGCTATACCATCAACTACTATAAGTGGCGAATTATCTCCTAAGGTGTTTGATCCTCTTATTCTTAAAGTAGCTCCATCATTTCCTGGTTCTCCTGACCGATTAACTGCTACCAAACCCGGTAATCGCCCGGCTAATGAATTTGACAAATTGATTGCAGGAGATGCCTGTAATTTTTCTGCACTAACTGAACTTATAGAACCAGTTACGGTTGCCTTTTTTGTTGTACCATACCCGATAGCAACAACTTCTTCAATACCAATTGCTTCTTCACCAAGAGACATATCAATTGTATTTTTGACTCCAACCACCGCTTCCTGCGTTTTCATACCCACAAACGAAAACTGTAAAGTTGCATTTTTAGGAACATTGGAGAGTGAATAGTTACCATTGGCATCAGTAATTGTTCCTATGGTAGTTCCTTTAACTACTACTGAAACGCCGGGCAAAGTGCCACCTAAGGAATCTGTCACTTTGCCTGAAACGGGTTTTTGTTGCACAGTGGAAGATACTGCAGCAAACGAAACCAAGGTCGACGTTAACAAAATGATCAATAGTTTCATGATTCTAAATGTTGTTTTCCAATGGATAATTTTTACCCATGAAAAAAATTCTTTGTTTTTTTTCATAATTTTGTAATAAATTAAAATTAAACGTTTTAATAATGTTTAAGATTCCAGGGAAAGTGGTCTGACACTTTCCCTTTTTTTTTTATAGTTTGGCTTTAATCATAGGCAAACAGATTTTTTAATTCTTAGTTATATATTTTATTCTCTTTTACGGTACATTTTGCCCCAATTGCTGTTTCAATGATTTCGGGTAAACGGTTAAGTTGTTCAACTTTAAGAAACCTGACAGTCAATTTAAAGTGTAATTGAAATTTTTGATCCTTTCAAATGTTTCAATTTCAAAACTCCTCCCGAACGAAGCGGTTGCCAGCTCCATCCCCCGGAAATATTGTCAGTGATTTCTTTTAAATTCGTCCCATCTGCCTTAACTTTTTTTGGTTTTGATTTCAGCCGGAAGATTTCTTCCGAAGAATTATCGAATGTCAGATAATTGATTGCAGCAGGCTGGTATGAGATTTCTTTTACCACAGACGATGTCCGCAATAAATGGTTCGAATTTGAAGGTGCCAGTTGTGGATCAGCAGCCATTGCCCTTAAAAAATGCCGGATGTAATCACCATAACCGTCGGTCCACCAAATTTCATAACAGTTGAAATCCGGGTACATGTTTTTCCCATCTACATCAACCATATAAGTACACCAGCTTAGTTGCCTGATTGCTTCATCAACCATTTTGGTATCGCCGGTAAGTTCAGCATAACGAAGTTCTATCGAAGCATGGCGTGATGTGTGGCTTTGCCCTTGAAATTTATAGTCAGTTTGCTCACCAATAACTTTTAGTCCGTATTGCTTCCAGTGGTCAATGCTTAACACGTCAATCACCCATTTTTGAATGTTTTGAACATCTTCCTTCCATGCGGGTATCAATTCCTTATTGTCCATGATGAACCAAGCCATTTGTCCGGCATTAATCTGTGTGTCAGACCAAAAAACAACATCTTCAAAAAATGGTCCCCAACGATTATTTGTAACAGGGTACTCAAGCATCCATTTTAATAGTTTATCAAATGCTTGCTGATAGGTATCTGAATTTTGACCTGCACCCATTGAAATCAATTGCTGGAATAAGCGCATTGTGCCAGTCCAGTTAGAGGTATATGTTGATTCAATTTTTGTAACACCATCTGATGCCAATATATATCCGATTTCCCCGGTTTTTGCATTAACTTTAAATGGGATTGGTGAATGGTCTTTATCTCCATCAGAAGTATGCGTTGCAAGGGTATTGGCAATTTTTTTAGCTGTTTCGAGGTAAAGTCGATTCCCTGTTTTTTTGTATAATATCAACAGTTCATAACCAAAATCACCAGCTTTATCGGGCTGAGTAAAGTATTTACCCAATATAAAGTCGCCATCATATGTAGGGAGTAGCTTGGTGTTGCAGGGGTATGGAATGTTGGGCCAAACGAAGGTAGAGTCTGAAAAACCATGATTAATGTACCAATCGGCCTGAAAAACCATATTGTCCATTACCTCTTTGTTCCCGGTGTAGTCATAATAAAGATTGAATGATGAAAGCATCATGGCGAACTGATCGCCACCAATTCCGAGGTCGGCAGGATCCTGTGTGCGAAACAAAAAATAGAGCGGAGGGAATTTAATGCCATAATCTTTCTCGAAATTCGGGCAGTTCCTCATCCAATAACCTGGAATATTCTTCCAATATTCCCAGGTTAATGATACCACGTGATCAAATGAAACAGCGGGATCTTTATCGTACCACGGAAGAATAAAATTATTTGCATCTGTTTTAATATCATGGTAAATCAGGTGCTTTTCTTTGCCAACTGCAGCCGATTGGCTATATGCCACGTTAACGGAAAAAATGACAATTAAAATCGAATTAAGAAGATAAATTTTCATACTTAAACAATTTATTTTTTTAAGATTCGTTCGTTTTATTGGTGTTTATATTTATCGCAAACCGTTTCATTTCATCTGTTTATAATTTGTTTTTTAATTGCCAGATGGAACTCCCAATAATCATCCTCCTGTGAGAAAAAGGATTTCTCATGGTCGTTTCATGTGATTATTATTTGCGGCAGCTACATCCACATTCCCGGAATGTGAATTAAGTGTAATTGAAATTTTTGATCCTTTCAGGTGTTTCACTTTCAACACTCCTCCCGAACGAAGCGGTTGCCAGCTCCAACCCCCGGAAATATTGTCAGCGATTTCTTTTAAATTCGTCCCATCTGCCTTAACTTCTTTTGGTTTTGATTTCAGCCGGAAGATTTCTTCCGAAGAATTATCGAATGTCAGATAATTGATTGCAGCAGGCTGGTATGAGATTTCTTTTACCACAGACGATGTCCGCAATAAATGGTTCGAATTTGAAGGTGCCAGCTGTGGATCAGCAGCCATTGCCCTTAAAAAATGCCGAATGTAATCACCATAGCCGTCGGTCCACCAAATTTCATAACCGTCAAGAACTGGGTACGGGTTTTTCCCATCAACATCAACCATATAAGTACACCAGCTTAGTTGCCTGATTGCTTCATCGACCATTTTGGTATCGCCAGTAAGTTCAGCATAACGAAGTTCTATCGAAGCATGGCGTGATGTGTGGCTTTGCCCTTGAAATTTAAAGGCGGTTTGCTCACCAATAACTTTTAGTCCATATTGCTCCCAGGAGTCAATGCTTAACTTGTCAATCACCCAATTTTGAATGTTTTGAACATCTTCCTTCCATGCGGGTATCAATTCCTTATTGTCCATGATGAACCAGGCCATTTGTCCGGCATTAATCTGTGTGTCAGACCAAAAAACAACATCTTCAAAAAATGGTCCCCAACGATTATTTGTAACAGGGTACTCAAGCATCCATTTTAATAGTTTATCAAATGCTTGCTGATAGGTATCTGAATTTTGACCTGCACCCATTGAAATCAATTGCTGGAATAAGCGCATTGTGCCAGTCCAGTTAGAGGTATATGTTGATTCAATTTTTGTAACACCATCTGATGCCAATATATATCCGACTTCCCCGGTTTTTGCATTAACTTTAAATGGAATTGGTGAATGGTCTTTATCTCCATCAGAAGTATGTGTTGCAAGGGTATTGGCAATTTTTTTAGCTGTTTCGAGGTAAAGTCGATTCCCTGTTTTTTTGTATAATATCACCAGTTCATAACCAAAATCACCAGCCTTATCGGGCTGAGTAAAGTCTTTACCCAGTATAAGGTCGCCATCATATGTTGGAAGTGGTTTGGTGTTGCAGGGGTATGGAATATTGGGCCAAACGAAGGTCGAGTCTGAAAAACCATGATTAATGTACCAATCAGCCTGAAAAACCATATTGTCCATCACCTCTTTGTTCCCGGTGTAGTCATAATAAAGATTGAATGATGAAAGCATCATGGCGAACTGGTCGCCACCAATTCCGAGGTCGGCAGCATCATTTGTGCGAAACAAAAAATAGAGCGGAGGAAATTTAATGCCATAATCTTTCTCGAAATTAGGGTAATTCCTCATCCAATATCCTGGAATATTCTTCCAATATTCCCATGTTAATGATACCACGTGATCAAATGAAACAGCAGGATCTTTATCGTACCACGGAAGAATAAAATTATTTGCATCTGTTTTAATATCATGGTAAATCAGGTGCTTTTCGTTGACAACTAAAACCGATTGGCTATAGGCCACGTTAACGGAAAAAATGGCAATTAAAAACAAATTAAGAAGATAAATTTTCATACTTAAATAATTTATTTTTTAAGATTCGTTCATTTTATTGGTGTTCATATTTATCGCAAACATTTTCAGTTCATGTTATTATTATTTGCGGCAGCCACATCCACATTCCCGGAATGTGAATTAAAGTGTAATTGAAATTTTTGATCCTTTCAAATGTTTCAATTTCAAAACTCCTCCCGAACGAAGCGGTTGCCAGCTCCATCCCCCGGAAATATTGACAGAGATTTCTTTTAAGCTCTTTCCATCTGCCTCAACTTTTTTTGGTTTTGATTTCAGCCGGAAGATTTCTTCCGAAGAATTATCGAATGTCAGATAATTGATTGCAGCAGGCTGGTATGAGATTTCTTTTATCACTGACGATGTCCGCAATAAATGATTCGAATTGGGAGGCGCCAGCTGTGGATCAGCAGCCATCGCCCTTAAAAAATGCCGGATGTAATCACCATAGCCGTCGGTCCACCAAATTTCATAACCATCGAAATCTGGCCACAGGTTTTTCCCATCATTATCAACCATATAAGTACACCAGCTTAGTTGCCTGATTGCTTCATCGACCATTTTGGTATCGCCGGTAAGTTCAGCATAACGAAGTTCGTTCGAAGCATGACGTGATGTGTGGCTTTGCCCTTGACATTTATAGGCGGTTTGCTCACCAATAACTTTTAGTCCATATTGTTCCCAATAGTCAATGCTTAACTTGTCAATCACCCATTTTTGAATGTTTTGAACATCTTCCTTCCATGCGGGTATCAATTCCTTATTGTCCATAATGAACCATGCCATTTGTCCGGCATTAATCTGTGTATCAGACCAACAACCAATATCTTCGAAAAATGGGCCCCAACGATTAACTGTAACAGGGTACTTAATCATCCATTTTAATAGTTTATCAAATGCTTGCTGATAGGTATCTGAATTTTGACCTACACCTATTGAAATCAATTGCTGGAATAAGCGCATTGTGCCTGTCCAGTTAGTGGTATATGTTGTTCCAATTTTTGTAACACCATCTGATGCCAATATATATCCGACTTCCCCGGTTTTTGCATTAACTTTAAATGGGATTGGTGAATGGTCTTTATCTCCATCAGAAGTATGTATTGCAAGGGTATTGGCAATTTTTTTAGCTGTTTCGAGGTAAAGTCGATTCCCTGTTTTTTTGTATAATATCACCAGTTCATAACCAAAATCACCAGCCTTATCGGGCTGAGTAAAGTCTTTACCCAGTATAAGGTCGCCATCATATGTAGGGAGTAGCTTGGTGTTGCAGGGGTATGGAATGTTGGGCCAAACGAAGGTAGAGTCTGAAAAACCATGATTAATGTACCAATCGGCCTGAAAAACCATATTGTCCATCACCTCTTTGTTCCCGGTGTAGTCATAATAAAGATTGAATGATGAAAGCATCATGGCGAACTGGCCGCCACCAATTCCGAGGTCGGCAGGATCCTGTGTGCGAAACAAAAAATAGAGCGGAGGGAATTTAATGCCATAATCTTTCTCGAAATTCGGGCAGTTCCTCATCCAATAACCTGGAATATTCTTCCAATATTCCCAGGTTAATGATACCACGTGATCAAATGAAACAGCAGGATCTTTATCGTACCACGGAAGAATAAAATTATTTGCATCTGTTTTAATATCATGGTAAATCAGGTGCTTTTCTTTGCCAACTAATGCCGATTGGCTATATGCCACATTAACGAAAAAAATGGCAATTAATATCGAATTAAGAAGATAGATTTTCATACTTAAATAATTTGGTTTTTAAGATTAGCTCAATTGAATTGTTCATTCAACGAATTGTCAAAATTTATTGCTTTAAAAAATATTTCATGATCAGCAATTTGGTCGAATCCGCAAATGGCTGTCAATACTGATTTAATTCCATATGCATAAATTGTCGGAAAATTACTATCAGCGGGAAATACATTTCCCGATTCATCGGTTGCACTAAAATGACAACCGCAGACCAAAGCCTCCAAAATTAAATCATAGGGTAATTCCAGTTCAACAGCCAAATGAATTGCACCAGCAAGACGGTCATCGGCTCCCAACTTTCGCTGCAAATCACAACCCACCCGAAAGATGGTATCTCCCAACGCCTTATTCTGAAATCGTAAAATCAGGTCATCGATATGCTCAGTAAGCAGTTCAATGGTAAATTCATCAGGGTATTTTTTTAAAAGCAAATTGGCAGCCTGCAACATAGTATTCCGGATCTTCTCTTTTAACTGGTTATCGGAAAGAACCTCATATAAGAAAGTATATTCAGGATAAGCCAGAAAGCCCAAATAGGCGGTAGTGGCATGACCAAGATTGTGAATAAATAGTTTACGATCCACCCATGCCTTTATGTTCTTTTTTGGAGCAAGTCCTTCAATCTGAGGAATCGGATTTTTAAAAGCATTTTTGTCAAGAATCAAGGTGTTATAAGGTTCCGCAAAGACCTGGAGAATGTCTGCTTCCATGTCTTTTTTAGACATAATGGGAACCATTTTTCCAATGCTTGTTTCGATCAACCCAACCTTTTTCGTTAAAGGATATCCAACTGGCAAATATGTACTAAGCTCTTTACGAATGAATTCTGCTGAATTACGGAGATTCTCGGCAATAATAATATCAAGAGGCGTCTCGGTGTGTTCATATCTGGATATTAATCCTTTGGCAATAACTGGCATTATCGATTTTAGACCATTTAATCCAACAGAGACTGCGGCAATGTCGGCTGTTGTAATCTCTGCAATAACCGACTCTGTATCACCTGCAAAGACACCGCGAACATTTTGAACATTAATAATCTTGTCAGATTTTTCTCCTTTTATCACTACATTGTAGTTTCGCCGTAAATTTAGTTCATCAATAACAGGCTGGAAAATATCAATAAAGACAACTTCATACCCACCCTTGCTGAAAAGTTGGCCAATAAATGACCTGCCAATTTTACCAGCGCCAAACAAAACTAACTTCTTCTGAATCGGATTAAGATTACTCAAAGCATCAGGATTTAACATGGTTAAATAATTACACGCTATACAATTAAAAATCAATCTCGTACTTCATATCTACAGGTTCCCAATAGATCTGCCTTATTCTGATATTTCGGACACGGATTTTACTGCAATATGCCTCAAAACCTACCATTGTATATTTTTGATTATCAACTGGATTTGGATCCATTGCTTCGAGCAATAATTTCCCGTCAGCAAGAATAAAACAATGACCATCGATACTACCAGCCTGAATCTTGTATATTTTGCCTGGTTCGAAATTATATAGTGGAGTCCCCACCATGAACTTATAGTCGTTTGATTTCTCAATCCCAACTTTCCCTGTCCACCATCCCTGCAATCCAGCCACATATGCAATCCCTCGCTGATCAGTTTTCGAAAGCCATTCCCCATTCCACATCACATTAATGTCATGTGAAGATGGCAGAATTGTCTGTGCTTCAAATTCAACCAGCACATTTCCCGGAAAATCCTGTTTTAGAATAGCCATACCCGGCCAGTTACCAGGATTTTCTCCTTCCAGCCAGCCATCCTTAACTTCCCATTTACTGTGATGTACAGTCCATAAACTGGAAAAGTTTTCCTGAGTCAGAACTTTGTCAAACAGTATCTTAGACGAATCCAAAAGGATTCGTTTTTTCATGAGTTCAATTGTATTCATCTTATTCAATTTTGGTGCTGGATTATTTCCTTTCATTTCTGACTTATTTCCTGAAAAAAGCATTGAAAGAATTATTGCGATAAAAATTCCGGAAATATTATTTCTTAAATTCATTGGATTGTGTTTTAAAAGATGTATCATATTACCAGAATTTTTCAAGTGACTGATAAAGCTGAAGATATTTGGCATAGACAAGCTTGTATTGCTCGTGTTTTAGAGGATCAGGCTCAACAAGGGTTTGCGATTTAACTGAAATCTGACAAGCCTCATTAAGGTCTTTGAACAGACCTGTTCCAACGCCGGCAAGTAATGCAGCGCCGATGGCTGCATTATCAGAAATATTCAAAGTATGAACCGGTAAACCGGTCATGTCAGATAAAATCTGAATCCACAAGCGACTTTTAGACCCACCACCCAACAAATGAATGTCACGAACGAGAATTCCTTGCTCTTTCATAATTTGAATGTTTCGATGAATCATGCAAACAACAGATTCCAGAATAGCTCTTGTAAAATGAGCTTTAGACATTCCCATTTTTATTCCGGCAAACACGCCTTTAGCTTCTGAATTAAATTCAGGGGAACCTGCTCCCATTAAATGAGGCAACATGACCAAACCATCGGCACCTGGATTAATTTTCTCAGCCTGTTCTACCATCAGATCATAGGCATCCAACCCTTTCTTTCTGGCTTTTCTAAGTTCTGTTCCACAAAACTCATCCCTAAACCATTTCAATACCATCCCTGCTGTCTGACCATATGGAAGTAAAAAATAAAGACCATTAATTGCATGGCATTGACAAGGCAGTTTTAAGGCAAGATCACTAACAGGTTTGTCCAAAGACACACACATTGCCATGGAACCACCAATAGTTAGCGTAACATCGCCCGAGCGAATACTTCCTGAACCAATTGCACCTGCCGGATGATCGTATGCTCCTGTAACACACTGGGTGTTCATTATAAGTCCGGTTTCTTTTTGGGCTTCAGAAGTTAATGTTCCAATCGAAATCCCAGATGGATTAATCTGAGGCAACTGTGCTTCTGAAATCCCAATAAATTCAAGCATTTCCGACCACCACGACTTTTTGCTGATGTCAAAATAAAGGGTGGATGACACCAAAGAATGTTCCGTATGATATTTACCGGTCATTTTATAAATGAGGTAATCTTCAACCAACAAGTATTTGAAAGCTCTGCGGAAGGTTTCAGGTTCGTTCTTTTTAAGCCACAAAATGCGGGTTGCCGGCCAGGTTGGAACCAATTCAGGCTGCCCCGAAATATCCATAATAAGCTGTTTGCCAAACTTTTGTTCAATTTCCTTAGCTTCGACTGTTGACCGGTTATCAAGCCAAACAATAGCCTTCCGGATAGGATTGCCATTTGCATCCACAACAATTAATGTTTCACCCTGGCTTGAAAATGCAAGACCTTTCACTCCCTCAGGGTTAACCTTTGAATTAGTTAACAGCTCCTGAATTACAAGACAGGTAATCTTCCAGTAAACATCCGGATGAACTTCACAGGTATCATTAGGCCCTGAATCAAGAGTATACTCCTTCATGGCTGAAGCCAAAAGAACTCCTTCATTATTCAGCAAAACACTTTTAACCGAGGTTGTCCCAACATCAATTCCTAAAACATAACTTGCTTTACCCGAATTCATAAATTGGTATTTTTATTAATCCTTAAGATCATACTTTAAAACAGCATCCTGTGGAGATAATCCTTTCTTAACAACTTCGCATAAAGCGGCCTGAAAAGCAAACGGATCTTTTACCTGAATCGCATTCCGCCCAAAAACAACCCCGCGGGCGCCATCTTTGATCTCCTCAGAAGCAAGTTGCAAAGCCTGAATTTGTAGCGGGGTCTTCTCTGCACCAAGACCAAATACCGGTACAGGGCAACTTTCGGTTACCTTTTTGAAATCATAGGTGTTAAAAGTTTTGATCATATCACAACCCAATTCACTCAATATTCGGCATGATGTATAAACCTGTTCGTGCATTTGCTCCCTGGTTAATGTTCCCGAATGTGCCGGAAAATATTCACCGACTACCGGAATCCCATACTTGCCGGCTTCGTTAACTAACCGACTATACACTTCTACATTCCGGGTATCAGTTTCTTCGCTGCCAGTCTGCAGGGTAAGTGATGCCAGTATAATTTCTGCTCCGTTGGCAACTGCCTGCTCCACCGTTTGGGCAACCACGGTATATGCATTGTTGTAGTTCCAGTGAAAACAATATACCGAACTCCAGTTTAACCTTACAATTGGCATCGGTGCACCTTTAAAATTGAATACCGGACGCAAATGTTTAAGCATACCGGGACTTAGTAAAACACCATCAACGCAGGGATTTATTTTCAGCGCTGTTTCTTTCAGATTAATCATCCCGGGAATCGGGCCATCAAACATACCATGATCAATGGCAACAATTACAGCATTCTCACCCTTATTAAAAAGCTTTTCGAGCTTTAAATCTTTTCCATTCATAATAATAAAATTAATTCATGATCGTTTATGATCGTTTTATGAATACCATATTTTCGCCAAAGATATTAATTAAATGAGTATTATCAAATTTTTATTTTTAAATATTTTTTTATCAAGTATTGTTTTGTGATTATATATGATTATTTTTGTCGTATTCAATCACAATCACTCATTCATTCTTAGATGACACAAGAGCATAGAAAAAAAACGATATTAAAACTACTGGAACAAAACGATGAAGTGAGTATTCAGGATTTTGTAGCACAATGTAATGTCTCTGAAATAACAGTTCGACGCGACCTCACCTTGCTCGAAAAAAAAGGTTTACTCAAAAGAACTCATGGAGGAGCGATCCGAAGCTCAGTAATTCCTGAAATGTTTGGATTTGAAAATAATGTGTTTGATCATCGGAATCAAAAAATAGAAATTTGCAAACTTGCAGCCACTGTAATTGAAGAAAATGACACCATTTATATGGACTGTGGCTCAACCGTATATTATCTTTCCCAGTTTCTTGCCCGCTTTAAAAACATAAGGGTTATTACCAATTCGCTACCTGTAGTTTCAGAATTAATGACTCATCCTCACATCAAAGTTTATCTTATTGGTGGAGAATTAGACACTTCGCTTAAGGCGCTTTATGGACCAATGACCGACAGTCTTCTTTTAAAATACAAAGCTGACAAGGCTTTTATTGGAGCCGCAGGTGTTTCCTTATCACAAGGACTAAGCAGTAACCAAGAAAAAGAAGCTTCGGTCACGCAAAAAATGGCAGCAGCTGCTAACAAAGTTTATTTACTTTGTGATTCTTCCAAAATTGAAAAAACATCATATTTCATTTATTCTCCAATAACACTAATTCATCAGATGGTTACTGATAAAGGAATCTCCCCCTCTGTTTTAGAATTATACAAAAGCAAGAATATAAATATATTAACTACTTAATTTAAAAGTTATGTCAAAAGATTGGTGGAAGGAAAGTGCAAAAGGACTTCCAAAATTAATTACTGAAACACCAGGACCTTTATCAAAGGTCATGCATGCAAATACGACCAGGTATATGAAAGGTCTTAGCGGCCAGGTAAAATTATTCCCGGTCTGTTTCGATGAAGGTTCAGGAATCATGTTGAAAGATGTGGATGGGAATAAATATCTTGATTTCTCATCAGGAATTTATGTAACATCTCTGGGGCATTGTCATCCAAAAATCTCTGAAGCCGTTTCGTATTGGGCTAAGCGCCTAATGAATGCCCACGATTTTACAACTCCGGTAAAAGAAAAATTGATGGAAAAGATGGCAGAAATCCTTCCCGGAAATTTAAATGCCATCCAACTTTATTCCGATGGAACTTCTGCGGTAGAAGCTGCAATCAGGGCTGCACGTGCAATTTCCAACAAACATGAATTTATTTCTGCTTATCGTGATTTTCATGGTAAAAGTCAGGCAGCCGTAAGCTGTGCACAGATGTACCGCGGCGAGACGCATAGTTATGGTCCAACCCGTGCGGCAGGATTTTATATGGTACCACGCCCCGATCCTTATCGTCCGCTATGGACTAAAGCCGATGGTACCATTGACACAGATGCCTACATCCGCTTTTATGAAAACTTCCTTAAAGAAGGAACAGTTGGAAATGTAGCAGCTTTTGTGCTTGAACCGGCACAGGGTTGGGCCGGAAGTATTTTCCCTCCTGAAGATTTTTTTCCTAAACTTAAAATGCTTTGCGACAGATACAAAATACTCTTGTATGACGATGAAGTGCTTGCTGGCATGGGTCGCACCGGCGAATGGCTAACTTTAAACCATTGGGGCGTAGTTCCCGACATTGTAACTTTTGGTAAATCATTTGGAAATGGATTTCCCGTTACAGCCTTGGTCGTGAAAGAAGAATATGGAGAAGCACTGGAAAAAATATCTGCGTCATCAAGTTATGGTGGAAATCCAATGGCTTGCGCTGCAGCTTTGGCCTCAATTGAAGTAATTGAAGAGGAAGAGCTCCTGCAAAATGTGCGTACAGTTGGTGATTTCTTTATGAAACGCATGATGAAAATGAAAGAAGATCACCCAATAATTGGTGATGTAAAAGGTAAAGGGTTTCTTCTCGGAATTGAACTTGTAAAAGACAAAACAACCAAAGAACCTTTTGAAGAAGCCGGAACACTGGTTTATCAAAAGGCTTTCCGAAATGGTCTGGCATGGATCCCGGCAGGACACATCCTTCGTATGTCGCCCCCGCTCATTATGGATGAGCATTATGCCAATAAAGGAATGAATATTATTGAAGACGCTATAACTGAGGTTGAAAAACAGTTTGGTTACAGATAAATCAGTTTACTAACAACAATTGCTGAATGGAAAAACAAGTAAGGTTTGGAATTATCGGTTTGGGCCTGATGGGAAAAGAATTTGCCAGTTCGGTCGCACGTTGGTGTCACCTGGCTGACGATAATCTGCCCAGACCAGTTATTGCCGGTGTTTGCGATAACAGCAACGAAGCTGCCCGCGCATGGTTTGTCAAGAAATTCGATAGCATCAAAGTATCTTGTGCCGATTACCACGAATTGCTCGCATCTGACCAAATCGATGCCATTTATTGCGCTGTACCCCACCATCTCCATGAGCAAATCTACATCGACGTTCTCCGCGCTGGGAAGCATCTTCTCGGGGAAAAACCTTTTGGTATTGATCAGACTGCCAATACAAATATTTTGAATGAAATCAATAAGCGGCCTGATTTGATAGTTCGGTGCAGTTCCGAATTCCCTTATTTCCCGGGAGCAAAACGTGTAACCGACTGGATCAAAAGTGGCCAGTACGGACAATTGATCGAGGTTCGCAGCGGTTTTCATCATGCCAGCGACATGGATCTGAACAAACCAATCAATTGGAAAAGGATGATCAACATCAACGGTGAATACGGCTGCATGGGAGATCTGGGACTTCACACTCAACACATTCCTTTTCGCATGGGATGGAGACCCAAATGGGTGTTTGCCGACCTTCAAAAGATTGTCGAAACCCGTCCAGATGGAAAAGGAAATACTGTTCCCTGTCTGACATGGGACAATGCGATATTGACAACCCGTTGCAACGATCCGCTGACAGGGAAAGAGTTTACCCTCGTATTTGAAACCAAACGAATGGCTCCCGGACAGACCAATACCTGGTTTATCGAAGTCTACGGAACTTTGGGGTCAGTGAAATTTTCAACCCACGATCCCAAAGCTTTTTATTACCTCGAAACCACAAGCAAAGAGCAAGGTTGGACCCGTATTGACATTGGTTCGCAGTCGTTTATACCCACAATCACCGGAGGTATTTTTGAGTTTGGATTTTCTGATGCCTTTCAGCAAATGATTGGGGCATTTGTGCAAGATTTGAGCAACCAATCAGATTCGCAAGCTTTCAGAAATGTATTGCCTGATGAAACGCACCTCAGCCATCTTCTCATGACTGCGGCGCTTAAATCATATCAATTAGGTAAGAGGATTGATTTAATAAATTCGAAATAAAAATTTTCCTGACATGATAAAAAAGAATTTTTTCCTGCTATTGTTGCAACTTGTTTTATTCATAAATACAGCAACAGTTTTTGCTCAAGAACAATCATTAAAGGCCCTTGTGTTACTTAATTCATCTGCAGTTGAAAGCAAGATGGCACGAGAGTATCTGATCCCTTATCTTGAGCATTTCGGGATTTTGTATGAAACAAAAGAAATCTCGGAATTGAAAACGATAAAGAATCTTGGTGCCTATCCACTTATCATTATTTCTCATGATAAAATAAGCAAGAACAACTCCATCCTAGATCAAACTATCGTCAAAAAAATTACGAATGCAATGAAATCAGGCTCTGGCGTTGTTTCGTTTGATGCAGATTTATTTACCACAAGAACAGTTGTTGATTCCATTAAGGTCGATACCTTGCATTTCAGTAATACCAGTCATTATATTACTGAGCTACATGCAGGGACTCCTAAACTTAGGCTATTTTCTGAAATGAAATTGGCAAAATCAGGAAGCGCTCTTAAGTCGCTAATTGAAAGCAACTCATTTCCTGTGCTTTCAGTGTCAGACGAAATTGGTAAGCGGCTGGTTGTTTGGCATACCAATGCATGGATGCAAACTACAGTTTTGGGACCGTTGGCAGGGATGGACGACTGTCTATGGCGAAGTCTGGTTTGGGCAGCACGCAAACCATTTGTGATGCACGCCCTTCGGCCTATTGTTACCATGAGAGTTGATGATGTGGCAGGATGTGGCACGATTTGGAAACAATCGCCTCTTAACTGGATTAAAATTGCCAATAACTATAATATTAAACCATGGCTTGGCTTATTTATTTATAATTTAACACCAGAAGCCATAACTGAACTCAGGGAGTATATTCTTTCAGGCCAGGCAACTGCCTCTCCACATGCATTTGGACGTCCATCAAGAGACAAAAGTAATAATGTTATCTATTCCCCTAACAACACTAATGATGGATTTTATTACAATCCGAAGGCAATGGCTCTTCGCGAAACAGAATATGATGAATTTATTTTTTTTGATCATCACCTCTCTCAACCAATCGCAGACAATGAGGCAATAAAAGGGCTTAAGGCAGTGGATCAATGGTATTCCGACAATCAACCTCTTCCAAAATCGAAATATTTTGTGGCTCATTATTATGAGATGAGCAGTAATATCATTGAACATGTTTCAACTCAATGGGGAATGGAGTTCGTAGCACAGAATAAGGCCTTGGATAATCCATGGAGCGATTCAGTAAAGTGGGTTAAGCAGGGGCCCTTCAGACGCTATGAGCAGCCAGGGACCAATACTGATAATGAAACTTTGAGAGGAAACAGACCTATATATTATGCTGACTTTACTAATTTGGCAGGATATCCTTTTTTCAATTGTATTACAGAAATTCGTGATAATGCTGGTTATGAATGGGCTCCCGACAACAATAATGAAGCTTCGGCCGGAAGAGGCATTACACAGCTTAGGCGCGCATTATCCTCTATGTGTCTGGGAGTGTTATTCACCCACGAAACCGATTTTATTTACCTTATTGATCCTAAAAACTGGGACTGGCAACTTAAAACTATTACTAAAGCAGTTTCTGAGTTTAACCCTTTATATCTTACCATCGACGATGCCCTTGAAATTGTAAGGGCAATGAAAACTTCAAAATTTAATCATGCAAGTTTTTCAGGAAAAGAAAATAAATTAAGCCTTAATCTGACCGGAAATGCGAAGGTAAAGACAAGTGTATACCTCTATACCGAAGGTAAAGATGGTAGCATTGAACAACAGATTCTTGACATAAAACCCTTTTCAAAAGAACTAAGAACGGAATTTATTATAAAGCAATAAATCAACTTAATAACCAACTAAAATATGAAAATCAGAAATGCATTATTTGCAACTCTCCCGATAGTTCTTTTTATATTTCCGGGATTTTCGCAGAATATAAAATTCTGCCCTACGGTTGAGAAACAATGGCTGATAAGCTCAAAAGATCAAATTATTAAAGATTCGATTTTGTACCACCCTGTCAGACTCAGCGAAAATCGGACAATTCTTCCGTGGTACTCATCCAATCCAGGTCAGTCGTATGACACCATCATTAAGCTGGTATGGAGTTTTTGGGACAAGATGGAACTTGATTCCAACGGTGAAAAATATTATATGAACCATCAGGTTTGGAGTCCCAAACATGATTCACGTGGATTAGGCGGCGATCAGATTATGATGGCGCTTTCATCGTGGGATTTACTCTACAATTATACTGGCAATGAAGCGATTATTGAAAATATGAAGGATATTGCAAACCATTACCTGACACATTCTTTATCACAGCCAGGCAGTCAATGGCCTGATTTGCCGTTTCCATACAATACGGATGTTGAGGCGGCTAGTGTGTATGATGGCGATATGATCCTTGGAAAAGGATTTTTACAGCCCGATAAAGCAGGTTCTTTTGGATTTGAATTGCTTAAATTGTATAAAAAAACCGGAGATGAGAAATACCTTTCGTCGGCTTTGAAAATTGCAAATACGCTCGCATCCAAAGTACAAAAGGGCGATAACGATAACTCTCCATGGCCATTTAAAGTCAATGCAAAAACAGGGGAACCAGGACTTCTGGTTGATCAGGCTTCCTGGGATAAAGGTATGTCGGAGAATGTAGAAAAAACAGATCCAAATTATAAGAAATCGGTTTATACAACCAACTGGACCAGCACTTTGGAATTATTTTCCGGACTTATTAATTTGCAAAGAGATAATAAAGGACAATATAAGAAAGCTTTCGATATCGCTATTGATTGGCTCAAAACCTATCCTGTAAAAACCAAGAAATGGGGCCCGTTCTTTGAAGATGTACAAGGGTGGTCGGATACTCAGACCAATGCTATCACTTATGCCATGTATATTATTCAGCATCCCGATTTAGACCCAAACTGGAAAAAAACGGTAAATAATATTTTCCATTGGGTTCACAAAGAACTGGATAATCAGGAATTTGTTAAATATGGCGTAACATGTGTCAATGAACAAACGTCTTACCGTGTTCCGGGAAATAGTCATTCGTCACGTCAAGCTTCAGTAGAACTAATGTACTGGGAAACAACAAAAGATACCACCTATATACGTAATGATATTAGGATGTTAAATTGGGCTACCTATATGGTCGACTGGGATGGAAAAAACTGCTATCCGCACGATAACGTTTGGATGACCGATGGATATGGCGATTATGTACGCCATTATTTACGTGCAATGGCCGCAATGCCACAGTTGGCCCCTGATAACTCAGACCACCTTCTGAGAAGCTCTTCAATAGTAAAAAATATAAATTATACGCAGAAAAGTATCGCGTATAGCACTTTTAACCAGGTTTCTGAAGAATTATTCAGGATGCAGAAAAAACCAACCATGGTAATGGCAGATGGAACGAAGTTGAGTAATACAACGAAAGCGGACAATGATTGCTGGATGTGGCAAAACCTTGAAACTGGAGGTGTGTTAAAAGTAAGGCATAACAAAGGGGCTAAAATCATTATTGTAAAATAATAAATAAAAACTTAACGCAGTTTAATATGAAAATACTTAAAGCAGGATACGTTTCTTTTGGCACACAGTTCTACGAACCAGCCAACCTGAAGATGATCAGCGACAGAGCAGAAAAACAGCTCGTTGAAGCTGGAATTGAACTAATACGAACCGATCCGGTAACTGGAGAAGGAGATGAATCGACTCGTGCCATCAGAGAGCTGAAATCGGCAGAATGGGATTTTCTCTTTATAAACATCATCAACTGGATCGACACCCGCGGGGTTTTCAGGGTTCTTCACGAATTTCGTAACGAACCAATGATCCTGTATAGTTTCGGCGGATTTACCGATCACGAAGGAACGTTTGGAGAAAAAGGAACTTTAATTTCTCCGGCTGCCGGGGCTGGATCGACTTCATTGCGTTTTCCGATGGAACAATGGGGCATCAAATTTAAATACCTTTACAATGCTCCTGATACACCAATGGACATTGAAGGGATACTTTCATTCGCCAAAGCTACTTCGGTAATGAAGAAACTCCGTCATGCCCGCGTAGGAACCATTGGCTACAACGATATGGGACTCTATTCCACAGGTATTAATCCAACCAAATTGCGCGATCTGATCGGGCCTGAAATTGAAAGCATGGATATGCTTCAGCTTCAGCGAAGAATGGATCAAATACCAGATAAAGATGTGAGAGCCGAATCGATCAGGGTATCCCGTGACTGGGAATATCCGCTCGGCAAACCGGAAGATGAAGTGGTTGATAAGGCGGTTCGGTTGTACATGGGGACAGTTGCTCTCTGTAAAGAAAAAAAATTCGATTCATTTTCATATAAATGCGTCGATGGCGTGGATCTCGAAATGGGATTAACCCATGCTATTCCATCATCACTTGTAGCTGATGCCGGTTATCCATATGTTGACGAAAATGACCTTGGAAATTCAGTAGCACAGCTTATGCTGAAATGGTTATCAGACAAACAGGTAGCTTTTATAGAGCATTACGAACACCACCCTGAATGGATTTTATTGGGTGAAGATGGATACTGTCCTGCGGATTTCATCGAAGGAAAACCTCAGATCAAGTATATTTCCACAGTTCTCCTGAAGGGTATTGCCCACTGTTCAAACATGATAAAAGGTCGGATGACCTTAGCTTGTCTTTCTGAAACCAAAGAAGGCTACCGGATGCACATCGTTACAGGCGAAGGAAAAGAGCGGCCCAAATGGGTAGAAATGGGAGTCCCGCTACCGTCGTGGCCAAGTATTACTTTTTATACCGACGTTCCGGTACGTCAGATTTTGGATCACGTTCAATCGCAGCATTTTGCGGCTGTATATGGAACATACGTTAATGAACTCGTTGATTTGTGCAAGCTGCTGAATATTGAAGCAGTTGTAGATACATCAGTCTAAATATTTTGGGTAAATAATTATTGATAAAAGCTGCTAATGAAATAGCCATGATAAGAATATCACCAACCGAAATGGATCCGCCAACCGGCGGATGGCTATTCCATCTGGCCGCTTAAAAACAATTTATATACAGATGAAACACCAATACAAACCGCTTATCCTGCTTTGCCTGGTCTTCTTAACTGTTGGATCGATGTTCTGCATGAACGACATCCTGCTTCCATCGCTGGTAAAGTATTTTTCGCTGAATTACACCCAGGCAACGATGATTCAGGTTTCGTTTTACATTACCTACATCATTTTTCCGCTGCCCATTGCCTGGATGATTCACCGTTACGGATATCGGGTTAGCTTATTGGTTGCCCTACTCACTTGCGCCCTGGGTTGTGCTTTATTTTTCCCGGCTAAAATCTTCGAATCCTATCTGTTTGTGCTTCTGGCGATCTTTACTCTTTCAACTGGAATCACTGTTATAAATGTAGCTGCCAACCCTTTTATCACATTACTCGGCACTCCCGACGGAGCACATATCCGCATGAACTTTGTTCAGGTATTTTCAAGAATCGGATATGCTGCCACGCCGCTTGTTGCAACTGTACTTATTTATAAAACTTCAGGAGAAATAAGGTTTCATTTTCCATACCTGATTCTTTCTGCAATCATATTGATACTTGCAGTTTTTATCTATTATTCTAAAATGCCAACCTTTAAAGCAGAAAAGGAGGATAAATTTTCAGTTCCTGAACTATTCAGGGAAAGTGTCAGATACAAGCATTTGTTTTATGGGGTAATTGCGATGTTCTTTTATGTTGGAGCCGAGGCTTGTACCGCAGGCTTTTTCATTCCATACCTGAAAGAAGTCGTTGGTCTTTCGGATTCTGAAGCAGCCAGATATCTGACGCTGTACTATATTTTAGCTGCGGTGATGGGAATGACTGCGGTATTTATCCTGAGGTTGATTAAAGCCCACAAACTGGTTGGCATTTTCGGAATGGCCATGATTGTCTGTTATTTGATAGTTATTTTCCTGAACACCGGGTACAATGAATATTTTCTGGCAAGTCTGGGTTTATTCCTATCCATCATGTTTCCAACCATTTTTAGCCTTGCCATAGAAGATATTGGCGCTTTTGCCGGAAAGGGTTCTGCATTGCTAAATATGGCAATAGTTGGCGGGGCGGTGTTTCCCCCATTGCAAGGTATGATCGCTGACAGGTTTGGAGTTCATTACTCATATGTGGTTCCTTGTTTCTGCTTTGTTGTAATCACGCTTTATTCCTTCTTCTTTACCAAAACCCCATTAGATCTGCGAAGCAAAAAGTGTTGAAAGTATTGTATTCCAAATTCTAAAAATTGGAGAGTGATGAAAAAAAATAAATTATTGATTATTGTTTGTTTTTTGAGCATAAATACTTTTGCACAGTTGGCAAATATTTCCAGTCACGACACCATATGTGGACGGCCTATTATCAGGGATAACCAGCAACATATTTTGGGCTGGTATGAACCAGAAACTCCTGGTGCAACTTACGATAAAGTAATTCGCCTGGCTTCTGAATTTATAAAGAATACCCCCTTTGAACCCAAAACCGGATTACCAATGTACCTGGTAACATGTTGTTTTCAGGGACCACATATGACTCCTCAAAAAAACATCATAGCCGAGCACTGGGCAAACAATCCCGCCTGTGTTTATGCCGGTTCGGTTGAAAGTCTGGGTGTTCTTTACAGGGTATACACCGGTGATGATTCATACCTGATGTTAATAAAAAACATGCTTGATTACCAACTTGAAAATGGCACCACACCAGAGGGATGGAAATGGGCAAACGTACCTTTTGCCAGCGCCGATCCTTTCTCAAAAATATACCAGGGTGCAACTGAATGGGAAACCGATGGAATGCGGGGTGACGGGCTCCATGTTATTGAACCCGATAAAGTTGGCGAGCTTGGCTATGCCTATCTCCGATTTTATGAAATAACCGGTGAAACAAAATACCTCAATGCTGCCATAAATTGTGCCGATGCGTTGGCTAAATATGTTGTTGTGAAACCTTCCGATGCTTCTCCTTTAACAACGACAGGTATTCAATCACCCTGGCCATTTCGCGTAAATGCCCGAAACGGCATTGTTGTCAGCGAAT
Source organism: Prolixibacteraceae bacterium (assembly GCA_963677935.2). Classification (GTDB taxonomy): domain Bacteria; phylum Bacteroidota; class Bacteroidia; order Bacteroidales; family Prolixibacteraceae; genus JAAFHB01. The sequence goes on from CAXXEH010000003.1 coordinate 1,569,967, forward strand.
ATTGCTCAAATGTTTTGGAACCGGTCAAACTCCTTTCAGAATTGGTGAGGATTCAGTCAAAAATAAATCTCTCAAAAGAAAAAGCCGAAGCATACCAAAAAGCCCGCGAAATAGCCTGGACCTGGTTGTATTCTATATCAGGTCCAATGACAACTTTTATCTGGAACGGGTATTTTGAAGATATTCCAAATGATCCGGGAACAGCAAACCGAACACAGATAACACCTATTGAACTTGCCAAATATCTGGTTGCTCATCCTGAAAATGATAAATTTATCGACATCAATATACCTTCCCTGATCCACTGGGTAGCCAATGTTTTTAAGACAGACGGGCTAGATGCGATAAAAGAACAAACCTGGTGCTATGAACCGATGGGAAGCCATACCGCACGTTACGGATCGGCTTGTGCCATGTATTACGAAAGAACCGGTGACCCATGGTACAAGGACCAGGCCTATCGGTTTTTGAATGTGGCCAGCTATATGACCTATGACAACGGTGTGGTAGCTGTTGGCCCAAATTGGCCAGGCTCTTGGTTTTCGGATGGTTATGGCGATTATATCAGGCATTTCATTGATGCGATTGCGGCAGTTCCCGAATGGGCGCCTTCCGGTGAAGATCATCTGCTGAAATCTTCTTCAATTGTGCAATCCATTAAATACGAAAACAAAAAAATAGAATTTGCCACTTTCGACGATGCTTCCACTGTTATTTTACGCTTAAATGCTAAACCAAAACAAATTCGGATCAACGAAAAATCTATCCCACTGAACAAGGCTCTCCTAAAAAACAGTTGGGTTTGGGAACCACTAAAAACAGGCGGAGTCGTTAGAATGAATTACGTCAATGGGAATAAAGTGGTTATTCAAAAACTGTAACGATTAAACATTTCAATAACACTACTGAAATCAAAAGTACACTAAAATGTAGTAACCAATAATACCATGACACAAAAATATTGTTTCCTTATCCTGATCACCCTGTGCTTTTTTGTTAAAGGACAATCACAGGATATTAAATTACATTGGGACACTAAAAATCTAGGCTATCATCCGATAAAGACAAATTCTGACAACAACACGATCCTGCCCTGGTATGATGATAATCCCGGAAAATCGTACAATTTCATCATCAATCAGGTATGGAATTTTTGGGACACCATGCGGATTGATTACAACGGATTGCCCTACTACATGAACCATCAGGTATGGCGTAGCGATTTTAATGATAATCGTGGCATTGGCGGCGACCAATTGGCTATGGCGCTTTCATCCTGGCAACTGTATTACAATTATTCGGGTAATGAACGAGTAAAAGAAACAATGAAATTCATTGCCGATTATTATCTTTCCCATTCACTTTCACCTGCTGATGCCAACTGGCCAAACATTCCATATCCTTACAATTGCCATATGTATTCGGGTATTTATGATGGAGATATGGTTATAGGTAAAAACTATACCCAACCCGACAAAGCTGGTTCGTTTGCTTTTGAATTGATAAAATTGTACAAAATGACAGGAATTCAGGGCTATCTCGATAATGCTGTGCTCATTGCAAATACACTGGCATCTCATACAAAAGCTGGCGACAATGACAATTCCCCTCTGCCTTTTAAAGTGAATGCCATTACCGGAGAAACCGGAAAGCTTAAAAGCAGCAATGGCGACCATTCAGATGCAGGATTATCTTCTTATACAAGCAATTTCGCTGGAACTTTAGAGCTTTTTCTTGAACTTGAAAAACTCAATGCCGGAAATGTTCAGGAATACAAAACGGCTTTCAATAGTATTATAAACTGGCTGAAGGAGTTTCCTCTGAAAAACAACAAATGGGGTCCTTTTTTTGAAGATATTCCCGGTTGGAGCGACACACAAATCAACGCCATTACTTTTTCCCAGTTTATGATGAACCATCAGGAGTATTTCCCTGACTGGAAAGCTGAAGTCTCAGGAATTTTCAAATGGGTTTATCAAACTGTTGGGAATAAGGAATGGGAAAAATATGGAGTAATTGTGGTGAATGAGCAAACGGCCTATCAAACTCCGGGTAATAGTCACACTTCGCGTCAGGCTTCTGCGGAATTACAATATGTTGCCCTTAGCGGCGATAATACCCGTAAGAACAATGCGATACTTCAGCTCAATTGGGCAACATACATGGTTGATACTAACGGAAAGAACTGCTACCCACGAGATGAGAACTGGCTAACTGATGGTTATGGCGATTACATACGACATTACCTGCGGGCAATTGCAGTAATGCCTGAACTGTCCTCCAATACTGAAAATCATATTTTATCTTCAACTTCAGTATTGAAACTAGTCAATTATGCTCCAATGATTAATAAATTTCTGGTTCCTGAGGTACCTGAAGAAACTGTCGATAAAATATTACTTCTCTATAAAACATTCGACAAAATTTCAACTGAAATCATACGGCTTACCCAAAAGCCTTCGGGCGTTTTTCTTCATGGAAAGGAAATACCCGAAAATAGCAAAAAGGCAGACAATTGGACCTGGACACCAATGGAAACAGGCGGTTTGCTAAAAGTTAATCATACAACCGGAAATCATGTAACTGTATCAATGTAATTTTAAAAAACGCGTGGAGTCCGGAATTAATCCAACCAAATTGCACGATCTGATCGGACCTGAAATTGAAAGCATGGTCGTGTGTTTATTGCGATGTTATTCACTGAGAAAACGCGACGGGAAACATCGGTTTATATTAACAAAAAAGAGGTTGTCTCGACTTTTGAGACAACCTCTTGTATTACCATAAATGCATAGGTAGTATCACCAGTTTTTTCCCAGTATAAGGTCGCCATCATATGTAGGGAGGAGCTTGGTATTGCAGGGGTATGGAATGTTGGGCCAGGCGAAGGTAGAGTCTGAAAAACCATGATTAATGTACCAATCGGCCTGAAAAACCATATTGTCCATCACCTCTTTGTTCCCCGTATAGTCATAATAAAGATTGAATGATGAAAGCATCATGGCGAACTGGCCGCCACCAATTCCGAGGTCGCCAGGATCCTGTGTGCGAAACAATAAATAGAGCGGAGGAAATTTAATGCCATAATCTTTCTCGAAATTCGGGCAGTTCCTCATCCAATAACCTGGAATATTCTTCCAATAATCCCAGGTTAATGATACAACATGATCAAATGAAACAGCAGGATCTTTATCGTACCACGGAAGAATAAAATTATTTGCATCTGTTTTAATATCATGTAAATCAGGTGCTTTTCTTTGCCAACTAAAGCCGATTGGCTATATGCCGCATTAACGGAAAAAATGACAACTAAAATCGAATTAAGAAGATAAATTTTCACACTTAAATAATTTATTTTAAAGATTCGTTCATTTTATTGGTGTTCCCATTTATCGCAAACATTTCAATTTTCTTTTACCAGTTCTGCCAAACTTAGATTTTCAATTTTTACTGAGTAACCCTGCGGGACTTTCAGAGAATAAAGGATTTTGTTTCCTGAACGTTTCCAATTCAATTCCACGGTATCGTCGTCAACAGGAAGAGTCCCGCTGCATTTCGCCATGTCAATATCGGTGAACCGGACGGTGACTTCCTTTTTAAGATAATCGATGTTGGCAATACCTAAAATATCGCGATACAAAACATGCCCCAGATATGAAGCAAATCCGTGATTACAACTGGCCGATGATTCCATGTGTTCCCACAAAGTTCCAGTCTGCCGTGCCATATTGTAGAAATAATCCTGAATTTCAAGTAGCAGTTGATTTTGCAGTCCAAATCGCGAAAGAATGTCCATTCGCATATAATTTCCGACAAATGCATTGGCCGGAAAAACAGCGGGATACGTAACCTTGGTATCACGATTAGGGCCAAAATCAGTGATCAGTTTCTTCCATAGTTCAGGGTGTGTTTCGGAGGTGGCAATGTTAAAAAAGAAAGCGTAATACTGACATACTTCGGTTGTGTTGGTGGTAACCTGAAGTTTTCCGGAGACATCACGAACGGCATTATCCACAAAGAAATTGCCGTTGAACGATTGTTTCAGTACGGTTTGTTTGATTTGTTTCGCTTTCTTCAGCCAGCTGTCGTTTTTATACAGGGTGCCTGCTTTTTCAAGTGCGGCACTATAAATCATGTTTGTCGGATAATTAACATCCATTACAAAACTATTGGCTTCCGACCATTCCACAAATATCCAGCTATCCAGTTTTTCCAGTAGCCCGTCTTCGTTTTCAAATTTGGTAAAATAATCGAGTAGTTTTGTGATGCGGGGCTTCAACTGCTCTACCAAAGCCTGATCACCGCCACGTTTCACATAATCGTCAATCTGAATAATGAACCACAACGACCAGTTCGGAATGAACACACCATTGTTATGATCAGCCGGATAACACATGGGAATCATACCTTTCGGCAAAAAGGCAAAACTGTCGGGCAGGGCATAATTTTCGTAGAAATTGTGCGCCACAGCCGATTTGCCGGTAAAATCTTTTTCCATAATGGCTGTAAAATAACTGTCGCAAAGCCAGCCTGCCCGCTCGCGCGATGGACAATCCATAAAAATATCGACAGCATTTTGCCTGTAAGTTTGTCTCGCCGCCTTGTAAATAGCGTTCAGTTTTTCGTTACTACTGTTGAAGCTTGCCTTTCGGTTTTCGGGATAGGCATATTCGCGCAGGTAAATATCCTGAAGCTGACATTTTCCTTTCAGCACAATCACTTTCAAATATTTAAAAGTATAAGATTCAAAAGTTTCCAGGTTGTAGGTTCCGGGCTCCAACTCATAAACTATTAGGTTATTGACGTCGGGCATACGATGTAAGGTATTCACATCGCCATCTGTAAGCATCTCGTCGAAGTAAAAAACAACTTTCAACGATTCGCTGCAACTTATTTTACTTCCGATGAATCCGGAAAGGTTAGTTCCAAAATCAAAGGTGGCGAATTCATTTTTACCCAGTGTGGTATTGGCTGAATACGGTTTTAATACAGTGTCGTTTGATTCTGTAACAATTTCCTGAATTAATTGCGATGGAAGAACTTCGAGTTCATCTTCTTTGCAGCCTTTAAACGTTTCGCTGATTTCAGTGAGCGATCTGTCTTTCTCATATTTTTTGGGGTTCCTGAAACCGATGGTTCCCTGCGAATAAAGCTGCACTGGACGAACCAAATCAAATTCCGGCAACAGAAGGTTTCTTGGGAGCAGGTTTACTGCTGGTTGGGTTACCAGTTTTAGTTTTTTCCCCGGCGTTTCTTCCGAAATCCTCCATTGATTGGAACCCTCTTCCATCCTGTAATATTCGGTAAATGGTCGTTGAAAACTGTAACGTTCCACCTTTTGAAGGCGTGCTTTTATCTGAAAAGCGCTGAACCCATTTTCAGTTCCGGTAGCCAGCACAATATTTCCGTCTGATTCAATTTCTGCCTGTAAAAAGGAAGGCTGATCGATGGTATAATAAGTATTCACGTTATAACCGGCAACTTCAATAGCAATAACATTTTCTCCGGTTTTTACGCGGTTGCCCAAATTATATTCGTCAACCCGGAAATAACCGTGGGCTGCACGTGCCGGACCATATCCAAGAAATTCCCCGTTTAGAAATACGCGGTAAAGTGTTGAAGCCGTAATCCGCAATTTATAATCCCGACTTTTTTCATTCTGAAAGACACCTTGAAAACCCAGATTGAGGTTCATCTCCTTTTCACGACCTTCAGCCCAAACCGGCAAACCTTTTCTTATCAGCTTAGTTTTTTGTACCTTATCAGAAGAAGTTTCAGTACAGGAAATCAGGCCAGGGAAAAATACAATTAGTAGAAAAATTATTTTTGATATCACTCTGCGTAAGGTATTTAAGTGTTGTGTTTTCATGAAAAACTATTTACATTTTAATTTTGAATTCTGTTTAGCTTTAATTTGATCATTACAAATTGAATCATTCTTTAAAGCGACTAAGTCGCTGCATCATTATGAAAATAAAGGCTATCTACTTTATGTCCTTTATCTCATATTGCAAAAAGATGACACCATTTGCTGGAATATTCAGAGACCAGTCGTCTTTTACGTCAACCTGTTTATCGTTCCATACATCATAAACATGGAAATCCCCTTGTATATCTATTGTTTCGTAGGATTTAAAGACCTTACGCAACCCAAGCTCCGTTTTTGTAAATTTTTGTTCCCTGTCTTTGCATGACCTGTTGAAAACCCCAATCCATCCTTTACCAAACTGTTCAGCATTACTAACATGCCACACCTCAACAGAATCGTTATCAAACACGTTGACTCCCATCACCCCGTTCTGATTGCATGCCAGCATGTTCTTATTAGTCAAAAGCGAATGTGAAAAGTCATCCATGGTCATAAGGTCGCCTCCAATAAACAAGGGGGAAGCAGCTAAAGCTCTGGAAGTAATAAAGGTCCGCATCTGGTCTTTCGACAGCCGGCACCAGTGCCTGAAAGAAGTATTCCCGGCAGTAGCCTCCTCCGCATGAGATGATGGTGTTTCAAGGTTTAACTGACCAAAAGGTATCATATCCAGATCGGGCCAAAAACCTTTCGTTTCGGTCCCTTGAAACTTTTTCCAGAAAAGGAAAGCTTTATCCAGATCACTCTTTCTGTCCCAAATATCATTGGTAATCCTAACCATATTGGCCCTCCGGTAAAATGGAAGGTGCAGCATATTCTTGACATCCCCTGGGGAAAGGCTGAAAACCATGGGTCTGCCACAATTCTTTATTGCTTTTTCAATTGCAATGATTTCGTCAGGGAATGGGGTCATATCATCCACTTTGACAAAGTCAATTCCCCAGGCAGCAAATTTTTCAAAGACGCTATTGTACCATTCCTGCGCACCTGGTTTTGACATGTCCACTCCATAAGTCATATTGTGCCATACGCATATATTCACCGTGTCTGCAATATCTGCCGCATGAAAAGAAGTCCCTTTGATAGGCAAATTCTTCTTTACGGCATCCCTGGGGATACCCCTCATTAGGTGAAGGCCAAATTTCAACCCAAGGCGATGGGCTTTGTCCGCCAAAGGTTTCATGCCTTGCGGAAAATAAGTTGAGCTGGATTCATAAACTCCATATTTATCAAGAGCAATTCTGGAGTCTGTGGAAGGGTAATTTGTTCCTTCTTCCAATTCATTTTCATTATACCAACCGGCATCAATTACAAAATATTCATAGCCACCTGACAGGTATTTTTTTGCCATGACTTCCATGTTGGCCAAAGCATTTTTAGAATTGAGATAAGTGCCATAAGAATCATAGCTATTCCACCCCATTGGTGGAGTCTTTGGCAACTGATCAAATTTCTGTGCTGAGGCGTTCAATATAAAAAATGCTGTTGCCAGAAATAAAATCTGTGTTTTCATAGTGTCTGTGTTTATTTTTTAAAACAATAAGAGTTGTTAAGAATGATTTTTATGGATTTAATTATCGCTGAATGCTTTATAATTTTTCATCTTCAACATAAATCCGGCCCATAGCTGGTTTTGATCCAGACCGACTGATTTCTGAAAATTCTCATTTGCGGCTTTCTGATTTCCTTCACCCAAATAGGATAACCCGATGAGGTAGTAGTTGGAAGCAGACCTGGATTCCTTTCCGGCCTGATCCCCAAATTTGGCAAAGAAGTCTGTTTCACCAGTTGAATTAGGTTGCTCATTGGCATCATCCCGAATCTGAATAAAAATGGCATTGGCTTCTTCGGTTTTATTGAGCTTTTTCAGCGCCATGGCTTTGTAAAATTTAAATTCGGATTTAACCCCGCTGGTTTCAAACTGCCCCACCCAGTTCAGATATTCGCTGGCCAAATCATTCTGTCTTAAGCCACGATATGCCAGTGCCATGTAATACTTAATTCGCATGTTTCTTACCTGATTTCCCGAATTACCAACTTCGAGATTCTCAGGGTAGGTAGTTGCCTGTTTAAAGCTTGTAAGCGCCTTCGAATACTGTTTATTCTCCAAAAATGAAATTCCCTGCAGGAGGTTTGCTTCCTCAAAATGATCATGGATGCTGCCATTTCCTTCCCAAACGTGAAAATGCCTGTTATTCAGGATGTCCAATGCTTTTCCATATTCACCGGTAAGATTATACAGGTTGATCAGGCGGGTGGTCGCGTCGTCACGTTTTTCAACCACTGCTAAGTGCTTTATTAGAAGTGATATACGCTCCAAAGGTGAGATCCCAGCTTTTTCCATAATTTCATCACGCTCCGCAAAAAAACGGGGATCCTGGCTATTCAGCGTAATTGCATGATGATAAGCATCGATCGACTTAGGCAAGTCATTTCTGACTTTATCGTATGCGAAACCAAGATTACGCCATGCGTAACAAAACTGGCCGTCAAGCTTTGTTGATTGTTCCCAGTCGGAAATAGCCTCTTCCTTTTGATTTAAATAATAATGTAGGTTTCCCAGGTAATACCAGGCCATGGCATCAGACGGGAGTTGTACAATAGCGGTTTTTAAAATTTCTATTTCTTCCAGTCTCCAGGGGAAACAGTAGTCAGCTGAAGCTTTTGAAGCTTCCAGAAAGAATTTTTTAGCCGAAGCTGAATCTCCCTTTTCTAAAGAATAAAAACCGGAATAATATGACAATAACGGAAAACAGGATTGTTCCTTACTGATTTTTTTAAACTGATTAAGTATAAAAACAGCTTCGTCATACGCACCCATGTTCCCGTAATTTTTGGCAAGTTCAAGGGCGTATTGCACATTCCCTCCAACATGCTGTCCAAATTGAGTAGTGCTGGTTTCATTCCAGCAGGAGCTTACATTTTCGGCGGCCTCGAGGAAATACTTTTCAGACAGGACCCAATTGTCTAATTTATCGATTGTTTCAGCATTGGAAATGATATCCCGGGCCTTTTTGAAATCATCGGTTTTACGCAAAGCATAAGCTTTCAAAGCTAATGCTGAAGGATTCAATGTGTTTACTGAAACAGACTGATCGATCAAACTGAGGGCTTCATTAAAATTGTTTGCTTTACATGCCAATTGTGCCAAACGGAAATAGGCCGGAGATTGAAACCCGGCATACCAGGTAGCTTTCCAAAGCTGGTCGGTTGCTTCCTGAATCCGGTTTTGAAAATTTAAAACAACGCCTAGGTAATAGAAGGCTTCACCATCTTTTGGGCGAGTATAGTCTTTCGTACTCCGCGCGATGGCATTCCTTAGGTATTTTTCCGCATCAGCATATTTTCCTTCTTTGCAACACCTGATTCCTATAACGGTGTTTACCCGGTAGTCAAGCGAATCGAGCAAAAGCGCCTCACGATAATATGGCAGCGGATCTATAATGGCATTTTTAAACTGTTCTATCCGAAGTCCCGTCAGATATAGCTCTTCAACCGATTTATATTCTTTAGGATCTTTCGGCGTTTCAATCGGATCCGGTTTTTCTTCCTTCACGAGCTTTTTGGGGGCATAACTGATCAACTCATGACCATTGTTATCATACAATGAAACTTTGATGTCAGTATCTTCCAGATTGCTGTCAACTGATATATCCCTGACAAATGGATTTGCAGGATCAATATCTGTTTTTACTTCAGAAAGGATCGTTTTTCCACCTTTGATTACAACTTTTGCATTTTTATAGGCCGAAGTCGTCGTGAATCCGACATAAATTGACTCAGGAGTTTTACGTTCGAGGTTAACTGCAGCTTCCTTATTGGCATTTTTGACTCCGCCAATTTTTTTAACCGGATACCAGTATTGCTTAAAAACACGCGTTTCACCGGGTGCAATCCAGCTATAATCAGGCTGATTGTCGGAATAAGCGCCAACCATTAATTCAAGGTACTGGCCATCCTTTTCAGTCAGCATTTTCTCCCACATTTTCGCTTCTTCATTGTTGCCCCAGAGAAAGAATTTCTTGCCTGTTACTACATTATGGTTGGCAACATGAACAGTACCGGCGTCCTTTGCAAAATCATATCCGGCCAGAAAATCATCGGTAAAATTCCATGCAAATATCGATGCCGGATTCTTATGGTTTTTCCACCAGCTCAAATCCACGCCGGTCCGGTCGTCACCTCCATACATGCCATCGCCATTGGGCCAGGAGGTAAATTCACCCTTCGCATGCTGAGCTCCATATTGTGTACTTGGGGGGAAAATCACCTGATAATTCTCGTCGCAGTGAACCGAAACATTGGCCCAATAAAGAAATGAGTGAATAAACGGCGTCGGGTTAAAAACCTTTACCGTGGCTTCAACATACGATTTGCCCGGATACAAAGTCAGGCCAACAATCCATTTTATACCGCGCGACAACTCTGTTTCTCCCACCCAAACGGTTTTACTGCCGTCAGGATTTTCCACCAAGGTGTAATCGACGGGAAGATTACTGCTGGCACGATGATGATCCGGTATATTCCATTCAACGCCACCTGATATCCATGCTCCGATCATACCAATCAATGATGGTTTGATCACATGCTGACGGTAGAAAAAATCAAACTGGTTGGTTTTATCCAACGCGGAGAAAATACGTCCTCCCAATTCAGGAAGAATGCTTAATTCCAGGTATTCATTGTTGAGATTAACAGAATTGTAGGTTTTGTCAGCACGGTTATCGGTTAAAACATCGTACATCGGATAGGGGTATACATGGCCTTGTGCCCCCTGATAGTTGCGTCCGGAATAAAAGAATGGATTTTTATCGGGCGGAGCAACCTGATAAGTAGGCAGCACGAGTGGCTTCTCTTCGATGGATACAGGCGATTGGCCTTTCGCAATGTTTATAACTGTCAGAAGAATCAAAATTAAAATCAAACGCATTAAAGAGTAATATAAACTCGTGATTTTTTGTTGGTTAAAGATTTGGATTGGTTTCATAATTATGATCTATTTGGTCTCAGGTTTCTATTTTGTGCTAAAAAAAAACGGGATTCGATTCATTTCTTTTAAACAGTTTAAACAATCATTTTTACAATCAAATTAATTCTCACAGTATTTATAGTGGTCTTTTCAATACAATCGCGTCCAGTCCAGCCAGTTCAATGTTTCCTGAAATCGTTTTCCCTGAAAGGACTTCAACAAAATTCTCTTTAAGGTTTATTGGCTGAGGAGTATCCGTTAAATTGATAAAGAAGTAAAAAACGTCTTTATCTGTTTGACGGGTTGTTACTTCAACTTCAAGAGGGACATCGGCTAATGCCTTCAAATCTAATTTAAGAGCAAGCGTTTTACATACCTTTTCATAAAAGAGCGGTGAAATGGCATCAGTCCCCACATACAAAACGTAGCCCTTTCCGTATTTGCCTATTGTAATTGCAGGTTTCCCATCCAGTTCACCCCCGGCAAAAGAGGCAATCGCCTCAGCTCCATTTAATTGAATCAGATCCATGTATGTAGCAGGTTCGAAAAATTGATTATCAAAATTAATCCTGAAATTTTTCAGACTCTTTCCGGTAATTTGTGATTCAACCCAAACGGCTCGCATACCTGAAGCATTTAAAAATACTCCGGGAGATGCCAATTCACGAAACCTGTTGAAAGGATCTTTAGTACCGGTACGCTGATTGATGATTAATGAACCACCCTGATTCACAAACTCAAGCAAACGATTGGCAAGTGTATCAGAAATCATTTGTAGTGAAGGTGCTGCAATAATTTTATATCCCTTTAACGAATGATTTTCAGATATTACATCAATATTTCGTTTTAAGGATTTCAGTCCTTTGTAATAATCACAGGCTATATTATCATAAGCTTCACGGTTGTTGCCCATCCACCACCCCTGCACCCATTGGTTGTCGTAATTGTAGAGCAAGGCCACATCGGCAACAGTTATGCTGCCCTTTAGCGCCTTGGCAAAAACAGGAAGCTCACGACCTAATTTAGCCAATTCAGCGCGTGAAGGACCAAATGAACCATCAGGCTGCAAAGCTGAAGCGTAGCCCTGTTCAGCACCACCCAGCGGCGGACACCATTCGAAAAACAAAGTACCGTAAGCTCCATGCGCCAGATCGATCATGGTTCGCAACCAGACTCCCTTTGGACTTGCACAAGCCGGTGCCTGTGTTGGTTGTTCCGAAATAATAAATTTCTGAGAAGAATTAGCACTTCGGCACAAATCGTGATGAATACAAGCGCCATAAAGTTCACGAAAATCGGAAACTCCGGGATGTGCCGAATAGTTATCCCAACCGTTAAAATCGAGCATTCCGGAAGCTTTGAAAATATCCATTGACCAAAATGTGTTTGGCCAGTTGGTGAAAATGAACCGGTTTCCAATATGCTGACGCAAAACTTCTTCCTGTCTTTTCAGGTATGAAAGAAAGGAATCGGAAAAAAACCGTCGGCTGTCAATAAGTTGTCCTGGATTACTAACCCCATCAGCTTTGTTCAAAGGTGGAAGGTGTATTTCGTCCCATGAAGTATATTCGAGACTCCAGAGAACGCCCACCCATGCTTTATTCAGTGCATTGAGCGATTTGTATTTATTTTTCAGCCAAACCCTGAAAGCCTGTTCCGAAATTTCATCGTGCATGATAAAAGGATATCCAGGCTCATTGTCAAGTTGCCATCCGACAATATTTGGATTGCTTCCAAAGTGCTCAGCCATGGCTTGTACAATGCGGTGGTTTGCCTCCACAAGCACCCGGCAATTGGTGTTGTGACCTTTTCGAACTCCCTGATCATAACGACCTTCACCATCACCGCTCAATACTTCCGGATGTTCTTTAACCAACCAGGGAACTATGGATGCAGTTGGAGTGCACAGAACAGTTTTCATCCCATATTGAGCTGCCAGCTGAATTGCTCTGTCCATCCAGGCAAATTCAAACTGACCTTTCTTCGGTTCAAAACGGCTCCAGGCAAATTCGCCCATTCGAACGGTATTGATTCCGATGGATTGCATTTTCCCGAAATCCAATTTCCATCTTGAAGAATCCCATTGTTCAGGATAGTAGGTTACACCAAACATGTACTTGCCATCCAGAACCGAAACGTCACCTTTCGACTGAGTGCTTATATCCGATTTGATTTCGCAAAACTTTGGTTTATTACAAGCCACCAATAAACACAATATGCCTGAAATAAAAACTATTCTCATGTGTATTTTCTATTATTGTCTATCTAATTATCTAAATAATAATCAATTAATGTCATTAAACACATCATTACCTTCAGAGCAGCCTGTTATTATTTCTTCGGAAGAAGGTCTTCCGGAAAATTAACCGGCAAAAGTACTTCTCCATCACGAGTGCGAATCCATGTTTTGAACGAGCGTTGGCCTTCAGTCAATTCGATGACCCGTCCTCCATAAGACAAGTCATCATAAGTTGTTCTGCCTCCGCCGTAACAAAGTGCAATTCCATACAAATAGGATACGTAGTCATTCGAATGATCGTGCCCGACAAAAGTTGCAGTAATATCACCACCTTCGAGCATCGCGGTAAACATTCCTGAATTCACGTCGGGACTACACTCATCTTCTAAGCGAACGCCTATTGCAGGATTTTTCTCATTCCGGTAAGCTTGGGCATATTCTGGAAGTGGAATGTGGAAAAAAGCCATTGCAGGAATATTCACCCCATCGTTTGCCTTTTTGATTTTTTGACTCTGATCGCGATACCATTGAATCTGATCGTTCTGAAACCATCCATAGAAGCCGACTTCAGGGACCGTTGCGTAAGCATTGGAATCCATAAAGTAAAGGGTTTCGGCAGCACTTTTACCGTCAGATGTCTGAATCTGAATCAGGTAATTTCCGTAATCCGAAACATGATCTGTCCTTCCGACCATCAAACTAAAAGGCATCTTTTCGATCAGGTCGGACAGCTGAGTACGGGTTAAATCGGTCTCGTCATCATGGTTCCCAAAAACGATGGCATACGGAATCTTGTGCTGAATAATCCAACCCGTAACGGTTTCCCATCCTTTTTGAGTCGGTGCCCCGGTAACAATATCGCCTGTAAGCACTACCAAATCAGGTTTTTCAGCATCCAGCACTTTAGAAAATGTTTCGAATGTTGCCTTCCAGTTGGGCTCCCCCAGCATCAGCATCACATGAGTATCAGTAAACTGAACGATCTTGAATTTTTTGTCTTGATTAAATTTCAATTCCGGCTTCTTCGCCAGAACTCCTGCATCCGTCAAAACAAACACAAGACATGCTATAAAAAATAATTTATTCATAATATGTGTTCCATTGTTATAATTGATATTCTATTAATCTTTAAGGTCATACTTTAAAACAGCATCCTGTGGAGATAATCCTTTTTTAACAACTTCGCATAAAGCGGCCTGAAATGCAAACGGATCTTTTACCTGAATTGCATTCCGCCCAAAAACAACCCCGCGGGCGCCATCTTTGATCTCCCCAGAAGCAAGTTGCAAAGCCTGAATTTGTAGCGGGGTTTTCTCTGCACCAAGACCAAATACCGGTACAGGGCAACTTTCGGTTACCTTTTTGAAATCATAAGTGTTAAAAGTTTTGATCATATCACAACCCAATTCACTCAATATTCGGCATGATGTATAAACCTGTTCGTGCATTTGCTCCCTGGTTAATGTTCCCGAATGTGCCGGAAAATATTCTCCGACTACCGGAATCCCATATTTGCCGGCTTCGTTAACTAACCGACTATACACTTCGACATTCCGGGTATCAGTTTTTTCGCTGCCAGTCTGCAGGGTAAGTGATGCCAGTATAATTTCTGCTCCGTTTGCAACTGCCTGCTCTACCGTTTGGGCAACCACGGTATAGGCGTTGTTGTAGTTCCAGTGAAAACAATATACCGAACTCCAGTTTAACCTTACAATTGGCATCGGTGCACCTTTAAAATTGAATACTGGACGCAAATGTTTAAGCATACCGGGACTTAGTAAAACACCATCAACGCAGGGATTTATTTTCAGCGCCGTTTCTTTCAGATTAATCATCCCGGGAATCGGGCCATCAAACATACCATGATCAATGGCAACAATTACCGCATTCTCACCCTTATTAAAAAGCTTTTCGAGCTTTAAATCTTTTCCATTCATAATAATAAAATTAATTCATGATCGTTTATGATCGTTATATGAATACCATATTTTCGCCAAAGATATTAATTAAATGAGTATTATCAAATTCATATTTTAAAATATTCTTTCATCAAGTATTGTTTTTGTGATTATATATGACTTATTTTGTCATATTCAATCACAATCAATCACTCATTCTTAGATGACACAAGAGCTTTAAAAAAAAAGGATAATAAAACTACTTATGCATTTAATAATGCCCGAAACAGCAGTAGTTTAAACGATTCAGGGTGTTCCGGATATTGAGCATCTGTGGGTAATCACTATTTTGTTAGCACTAAATCATAATCAATATGTACAAGAAATTAGGAATTTTAGCATTGATCATCACTAGTTTTACATCTGTTGCACAAGATTTCAAGCTCAAAATATGGCCAAACGGCGCACCCGACAGCAATGGCATGATATTGCCCGAAGAAGTATATGAAGGCAAACGGGTACGTAATGTTTCGGAAGCCGAAATATATGTGTATTTGCCCAAAATGGGAATCAACACGGGCGCAGCTGTGGTTATTTGTCCTGGTGGAGGATATGAGATTGAAGCGATGGACCACGAAGGTTACGATATGGCTGAATGGCTTATCCAACAGGGTGTTGCAGGTATTGTACTAAAATACCGTTTACCATACGGACACGACCAAATTCCGTTGGAAGATGCCCAACGCGCCTTACGGATTGTCCACCAGAAAGCTGCTGAATGGGGCATTAATCCGGCAAAGATTGGTATCGCCGGTTCATCAGCCGGAGGCCACCTGGCTTCGACTGCCGGAACCCGGTTCGATTTGGGCAAAGCAGACTCAACCGACCCCATTGAAAAATTCAGTTGCCGTCCTGATTTTATGTTGTTGCTCTATCCGGTTATTACATTCGATGAAGAATTTGGAGACATGGACTCGCGTACCAACCTGATAGGCGCCGGAAACAAATGGGAACTGGTTGAAAAATATTCGAATGAATTACAGGTCACAGCCCAAACGCCACCAACCTTTCTGATTTTGGCCGATGATGATGGAGGTGTTCCTCCACGCAATTCAATCGAATTTTACATGGCATTGAAGAAATACAAGATACCAGCTGAGATGCACATATTCAGGGATGGCGGACACGGATTTGGCATGAACAAGAAGAACCTTTCGGTTGACCAATGGCCAAATCTGTTTACTCTGTGGATGAAAGCACAGGGAATCACGAAATAACTGAAGGATTGATGGACTGATTGGTTGTCGTTGTTGTCAGGGTCGGAACTTTGCCGCAAGCTTCTTTCACATTCCACCTCGCGATGAACACCCTTGCTCTTGGCTAAAGGCAGGCAACTACATATCCCCATAACGGACTTACACCTTCAAGTTATATGCCATGCATGGCGTATAACAAAAAACTCCTGTAAATGTGACATTTACAGGAGTTCGCTGTTACATGGTTCTTGAAAATTGTGGAGCTGCGGGGAGTCGAACCCCGGTCCAAACGAGGAAGCAATATGCTTTCTACATGCTTATCCAAGATTTGATTTTCGAGTGAAAACTGGATCAAGGCCACCGATCTTCACCTTATCTCCTTAATTTCGCCGACTTTCCGGAGCATTTAGCCGACTATTTCCGATATTACTGCACCTCCTGATCGGGCCGCTTCGGATCCACAGCACCCGGGAGATGTCCCACTCCAGCATCTTATGCCGGATTAGCTCAATCTACTTGATTCGATTAAGCGGCAAGAGCAAAATTATTTTCGCCAATTAATTGTTTGGGTATTAAGATTTACGGGCCAACAACCCAAAGCCCGGCATGCTTACATACCTCTTCTGCCCGCTGTCAAAACCGGTCAGCCCCATGAAGTACGAGCTACAAAATTACCATTTTTACATTCAATCTGTACGAATGTTCTACTATTTATTTTTGAGGGGGACTTCATAAAGGGAAATTCAATAAATCGCTACGGGCGTTTGGCAGCTGGCTGCATGCAGCCGGGGATCGATTGAATTTCCTAAATGGTGATATCGATCTTATGCATGTACCAGCCAGCTAAAAACCAGTAACCGGTTTAAACGTTTTTCAACTGATGAATCGTCAGTTTCGGATCTGCAGCTCCAAATACAAAACTTCCCGCAACAAGCGCATCGGCTCCGGCATCAAAGAGCAGTTTTCCGGTTTCAAGATTAACCCCGCCATCTATTTCAATAAGCGCTTTTGACTGCTTCTCCTCAATTAGTCGTCGGAGTTGTACCACTTTATTCAGGATGTTTTTAATAAATTTCTGCCCGCCAAACCCTGGATTTACAGACATCAATAGAACTAAATCAAGATCACAAATAATATCTTCCAGTAAATGAACAGGTGTGTGGGGATTAAGACAAACGCCCGCTTTCATCCCCTCTTCGTGAATTGCCCCCACCGTTCGGTGAAGATGATTGCACACCTCATAATGAACAGTCAGAATATCAGCACCCGATTCATGAAAAGGTTTAATAAACTGATCAGGATTGACAATCATCAGATGAACATCCAAAGGCTTGGTAGCAATCTTTTTAACATGCTGAATAACAGGCAATCCAAAGGATATATTGGGAACAAAAACACCATCCATCACATCAAAATGGATCCAGTCGGCCTCGCTCTCGTTGATCATCCGGATATCTTTGCCCAGATTGTTAAAATCGGCAGATAGTATTGAAGGTGAAATTAATCGGCTCACAGTTATTGCTTTAAGATAATTAAATTGAGAATTGTGCCCAAAAGTAATTTAAAACAGTGAAATAATAAAACTTATTCTTCTTCAATTCAGATCACTAAATCACAAATTGTTATTTAGTCCAAATTAAAATAGCAAATATGAATAGAATTTGATAATATTGCCCCCTGGTTAATAAATCAGAGAAATGGGATGCAATATATGCAATACAAATAGGGATACAGACAGGCCATTGATGCTTGGAACATACGACTGGCTCGACGATATACCTCATAGCGATCACGAATCAGATATTGTAGAAATTCGGTTCAAAGGGACCAGAAAGGTGTTTTTTAAAAACGAGAGTAATATTCAACTAAAGCGAGATGAACTGGTGGTAGTTGCCTGTAATCCGGGGCATGACATCGGCGCTGTATCCCTGACCGGTCGGTTAGCGGAACTTCAGTTTAAGCGCAAAGTAAAGAAGCAGGAGAAGTATGAATGGAATAGAATTTATCGAAAAGCTTCACCTTCCGATGTTATTAAATGGGAAGAAGCCAAGGCGCGCGAAAACAAGGTAATGATTCGTGCCAGACAGATAGCTGGTCAGCTGAATCTGAATATGAAAATTGGTGATGTAGAGTTCCAGGGAGATAATGCCAAGGCCATTTTCTATTATATAGCCGATGGGAGGGTCGATTTCAGAGAATTGATAAAACTATATTCGCGCGAATTCTCAATTAAGATTGAAATGATGCAGATTGGCGCTCGTCAGGAAGCTGCGCGTATCGGGGGAATTGGTTCATGCGGGCGTTCGTTGTGCTGTTCAACCTGGAGAACCGACTTTACCAGTATCTCCTCGGAAGCTGCAATTAAACAGGGATTATCGCCAAATGCTGAAAAAATGACCGGAAGATGCGGTAAACTAAAATGCTGCCTTACCTACGAACTTGATCAATACCTTGAAGCACTGGAAGATTTCCCGAATGATTTGCTGACCATCGAAACTGATAAGGGGATTGCCCGTCATCTAAAAACTGACATTCTTCAGAAGAAAATCTGGTATAAATACGAACATACTATAGGTCAAATATTTGAACTCGAGCTGGCTGATGTAATCAAATTTCTGAACATGAACAAACGGGGTGAAAAACCTTCGATAGAGGGCTTTAAAGAGAAGGAACCGACAAAAGAGAATATAATGAATGTGGGTAATCTGGATCAAAAACTATTCAATAAACCGGTTATTTTAAAAAAGCATATTAACCGTCATGGTAAGTCCCATGAAAAACTAAATCTCGTTAATCCACGGACAAAAGGATAATATCATGATTTCTTTGTACAATTAATAACTATCAATTTTCACGAATAATGCCTCTTTACAACTCTATTGACAGGAATGTCCTTCCGGTTGGCAAAAAGTTCTAATTTTGCACAACCAAATTCAGTATTAGAATAAAATCCGGCATAGATGATGTCCAATTTTTGGAGAACAATTTCAAAACCAATTTTTGCCTTAGCCCCCATGGAGGATGTAACCGATACATCATTCCGCGAAATTATTGCTCGTCTTTCAAATCCCCAAATTCTAAATATTTTATTCACCGAATTTACCTCAGTGGATGGGATGAACCACCCCAAAGGTAAACCCAGGGTTGCCGAGCGTTTGTTTGTCAGTGACTCCGAAATGCAGGTCCTCAAACAGAAAAATATTAAGCTGGTAGCCCAGATATGGGGAAATAAACCCGAAATCTTTCACAGAATTGCTCGTGAAATTACCGAAGCATATGATTTTGACGGACTTGATATCAATATGGGTTGTCCTGTAAAGAATGTGGTTAAGAACGGTTGTTGTTCAGCTTTAATCGGTCAGCACAGCCTTGCCAAAGAGATTATTCTCGCAACCAAAGAGGCGACACATCTGCCGGTTTCCGTAAAAACAAGATCAGGTATCAGATCGCATGAGACGGAGGAGTGGATCGCAAATTTATTGGAAACCAAACCTGCTGCCATCATCCTTCATGGTCGGACTCAAAAACAACAATCTGACGGATTGGCCGATTGGGACGAGATTGGCAAAGGGGCGCGGATTCGGGATCAGATCAATCCGGATACTTTATTTCTGGGAAATGGAGATGTACTTTCTGTCGCCCAGGGTGTTGCATTATCTGACAGATATGGCATCGATGGTGTGATGATCGGAAGAGGTATTTTTCACGATCCGTGGTTCTTTAATCCAACAAAGGTCTTCCCATCCATTACCGAAAAATTAGATCAGTTACTTCTCCATACCAAACTGTTTGAGCAGAACTGGGGAGGAAAAAAGAATTTTAATATCCTCAAACGATTTTACAAGATCTATACCAATGACTTTCCTGGCGCTGCAAAATTCAGGGCTGAATTGATGGAAGCCAAATCTTTTGACGAAGTTTTTCAGATTGTTGGTAACTTCCATGGTGCGCGGTAATTTGGAATGAGGTATTTGTTCACCTCTTCATCATTGGTGAATCGTGTTCCGTCCCAAACGAGTTTTTTTCCCGAACGATAGGCAATATTTCCCAGATGAGAAAATTTGGCGATATGGGCGCCAATCTCCACACTTGCATTCGTATTCCGATTACGATTTATCCTGCATTCAAGGAAATTTTTAACATGATTTTTCAAACCCTCACCGGTACCTTTCACGAGGGGAACTGCTTCCATTCTTTTCACTTTACTGACAACTTCAGGGATTACTTCCCATCCGTGGCGATCAACTACCAATGTTCCGTTTTCACCAACAAATCCCAATCCATGGTCACGGCCATAAGCGCCATCATTAACTCCTATCGCATGGTCCCACATCACATTAAATCCGTCGAACTCATAAATGGTTTGTAAGCTATCGGGTGTTTCACAGGCGTCAGTCGGATAACCATATTTCCCACCCATTGCCATAATCGACTTCGGAGTAGTAACATCCATTCCGTATAACGCGTAATCGAGCAGATGAACACCCCAGTCGGTCATCAAACCACCAGCATAATCCCAGAACCAGCGGAAGGTAAAATGGTAACGGTTTCTGTTGAACGGACGACTCGTTGCCGGACCTAACCACATGTCATAGTCAACCCCGGCTGGTATCGGCTCATCGGCTAAAACGGGAATCGAAGGACACCATCCCTGATAAGAGAATACGCGTACAAGCCTGATTTTTCCCAATTTACCTGAGTGGATAAAATCAACTGCACTCAACCAATGTGGATCGCTCCGTTGCCATTGTCCTACCTGCACCACACTTTTATATTTCTTTGCAGCTTTTACCATCAGGTTGCATTCTTCAATGCTGTTGCCCAGTGGCTTTTCGCAATAGACATCTTTTCCGGCTTCACACGCTGCGATCATGATCATGCAGTGCCAATGATCGGGAGTTCCTATGATCACTACATCAATATCTTTATTTTCAATCAGCTTACGCCAATCTTTGTAGAGATTGGCAGGTTTTTTACCGCGGATTTTTTCAACATCAGCAGCACGTCTGTTCAGAACACTTTCGTCGACATCACACAATGCAATACACTCAACCTGAGAATTTTCGAGAAATGCCTTAAGATCTGAAAAACCCATTCCATTGCAGCCCACAAGTCCTACATTTACCTTATTGCTTGCAGCACATGAGGCAACCGTACTGGAAAGTGACGAAACAAGCGTAATTCCTGCTGCGGCTGTCCCGCTACTCTTTAAAAATGTCCTACGTGATGTCATTGGTTAAATTTTAAAAACGATCAAAAATAAAGAAATATTCCTGAAAATTAGCTCTAACTTGGTTGGAAACCAGCGTGAAATTGAATATAAAGGATTATTCGTTTATTAATGTAACCCTTCAAGGGTGGGTAACCACCACTTGAAGGGTTACTTATTTATACAGAATTAAAGTATAACTTCCAAGATCGAATAAATTGGCAGTTCAGGAACAATAACTTTTGATACTCCGTTTTGAAAATCGATGGAAAGCAAACGCCCTTCAGGTTGCAACACAATTTTTGAAGGTTTCTTTGGGGTTTTGATACTAACTGTCAAATCCTTTAATCCGGGAATTTCATCATATCCCGTTGCCTTTGGATTGGTATGTTCCCCTGCTACATTCACAAGATTGATCAGCATCTTACCATTCATCTGGTTCACCGCCAGATGAACCAGGTGAGATCCGGACACCTTTACCTTTGGATCAGGGAACAACTCTGTAATACGGTTATGTACAAAATCACGAAGTACAGGCGTTTTATAATCGAGATAGGTTGAACCGGCGTTAAAATAGATTCCGGTGATTTTCCCTTTTCCCACTTTATTTACCGAGGCAGCAATGATTTTTCCTTTGTCATTAAAATCGCTACTGTTATAAAATGAGGCAATTGTCTGTGCTTCGGAGTTTAATTCTACAGAGACCAATGATGTCCCAATACCACCCAGCTTATGAGCAGCAGCAACAAATTTTGGGGTCTCATCTATTTTTGTCATTGATTTAATTCCAAGTTCTTTTTCAAATAATTTTGAGGTTTCATTGCCAATAATCAGCAAATTACCACCTTCCTTTACATAGTTATCCAATTCTTCCTTGAATGAAGCCTCCATAAAATCGCATTCAGGGATAATGATGAGTGGATATTGGTTCATCTTTCCATGAAGGTGGTGTTCCATCAATATCTCAGCGGGATGCTGACCATCAAGGACCATATTCAAAGTTCCCTGAAGCATTGCCGTAGAACCTGAAAAAGGTTGTGTCGTATTTCTTTGATAGGAAGCGGTCGGATAAAGAATAGCGATCTGCGGAATAGCCTTTGCCTTATGCACATAAGGCTGACGTGCCCTGCAAAAAACAGCTATCTCAGAAAGCATATTTGCCAGCCATGGTCTAAGAGATAAGTCGCGGTTTTGCTGAAAATAGAACTGAACACCGCCACCCATCGCCATGATCTGGGCTGCCTCCTGTTCAAGTTGAACAGACGATTTTATGCTCATTGGCATCTTACCACCATTCCACGAAAATCCCCATGCCATCAGATCCCAGGGTTTTCCCTGAGGAGCAATACAACGGGCTTCGAAAGCCGAACGGTAAACACCATTTTGAGGGGTAACGTCTCCCGACAAATAGTCAACATTCGTATTCACTGGTTCAGGCATCATGGAAGAATAGGACCAGTTGCTGGTGATCTGAAATGCCGGATTGTATTGATGAATGGCATCAATATATTTCTTTAACCGATCACGGAACAATTGCCGGTTGTACTCCATCCATTCAGGATAACTCTTGTCCCCAACTTTTTTAGGTATTTCGGTGATACCGGTCTCCCTTGTAAAACGGCTGATTGCGGCAGCTCCATATTCGGGTTCAACAGCCCAGCAGTCACCGTCAATCCAGGCGCCATCGACACCATAATCGCTGAGTTCTTTCAATTGCGGAATCAGAATCTGATCAAGATAAGGGCTGAAAAACGAAGTTTTCTCTTTACTTACTTCCCCCTTTGCATTAACCACGGCCCAATCGGCGTGGTCTTTTACAGCTTTGCCATCCCAAACTCCTGAATAGTGCATAAAAAGGGCCACATTATTTTTTCCAGTTACCTCCCTGAATAGTTTCAGCGGATCTTTTTGAAATCCCTTCACATGTGAACCAGCCTTTGTGGGATAACTCGAAATTCCGGGGTGCCCCTTGCAATCGATCTGAATAAAATCGGGATGTACTTTGGTTAAAAAAGTATCCACCATTTCCGGAGTCAGGGTTTTGCCAGCATCGGTAATATCCTCACTCGCATGCAAATCGAAATGGATACCAAAGAAACAGTCTGCTCTTCTCAATTTTTGGGGTGATTTTGAGGATTGGGCCATCGAGCAAAAACTTGTGAAGCCAAGCAAAAGAAGGATTAATTTGATTTTTCTCATTTTCGTTATTTTTGGTAAATTACAGAAATTTTCAATTATATTTTTGCCAATTGTTATAAATACATTTATTTAACTAATTCTATTTCAAATATTTGACTATCATAATTCTTCATCATTTTCACTTTGAATCCCTTTTCCTCCAATTCCTTTCCTGTCATTACTGCAATTTCTTCACCCAGCGGGGCTTGCTTTATTCTGTACTCTTTGATTGGTGCCAATCCCTGGACAGAAACGGTGCGTTGATCATCCAACGAACCTTGCTTGAAAATCCCCACAATACCACCACGTTTTGTATCGGTATTAATACGTGACCAGCCATCCCAGGCCCCTTCTGCCGGTTCTCCAAAGCCTGGCAGGTCCTGCCGGTACAAATCGTAATTATATTTTTTCTGCATCGTTGAAATCCAGTCTGCCCATTGCCTTATTTCAAATCTCTTTTCTTTTGATAATTTCCGAAGATCGCCAAGTACGATGGGAAAAGAACCGATCAATGTTTTAAGTTCCTGAATGAACTCCGGGCTATCCATTCGCAGATTACCGATAATAAATGAAGATGCAGGCAGAGCAGGTGATTTCCACCAGGTTAAATCACGAATCCTAAAAGCTCCAACGGGAAAGGGTTCCCCTATGTTGGTAAGCCAGTTTCCTTCGGCATGTTGGCAAAATGCATAATCAATCAACTGCAGTTTTCCCTCGGTTTCGAAAGTACAATCGATATATAAATCGGGGGCTACTGTGTGCAACTCATCAAAAAGCTGAAACAACCTTTCGTAGATGACGATCAGCGATTCCTCGCGATCCTTGTGAAAAGGGTGCTCTTTGGCACTACACCCTGATTTTTTATAATCAGTGACATAAGCGCTTGTAACAACACTTAGATCAAGTTTAATAAAGCTTAATCCCACATCATTCACTAAATCAACAATTCTCTTTTTTATATATCCTGTCCATTCTGTTCCAAAGCACATGGTATTAAGGTCAACACCACCATTGGTATGAAGGTCAACAGACTCACCTTTTTCATTTCTGACAGCCCATTCGGGATGGTCCTTAAATACTTTTGAATTGCCGGCTGCAGATCCGACACTAATCCACAATCCGGGCTCCATGCCAAACTTCCTGATTTCATCAAAAACAGGCTTCAGTCCGTCAGGAAATTTCGTTTTATCGACCATCCAATCGCCGGTACTACTTACCCATGAGACACTTTTTCCAATATTCGGCTGTGTAGTATGCCAGCCACAATCAATTTCGAACTGTTTAATCCCGCATTCTGAAGCTATTTTGGCAAGACTGACAATTAATGTATCGTTAAGACGGTCATTGAATGGAATATAATTATTATACATCATTACAGGCCGATTTTTTATTTCATTAATTCGCAGTCCCATATGAAGACGCACAAAATCGGCCAATGAGGTCTTCATGATCTTCCATGGATCGGCTGAATTGGTGTATGGAATCACAAATACCTTTGGAGTGGACCAATGCTCTCCGTTTTTGATGTACTTTCGGAAAGGATAGTTGTCCCCTTTATGGGTGAGTCCTATCTCAATATTATTATATCCGGTATTGTAGGCTGTCCTTTTTAATACCCCTGGTGATTCATTTCCGAGGAGGATACCTGCGTTTTTAGAATAGGAATGAACCGCAATTAACGCATCGTCCCAATCGCCCACATAAGTACTTAAATGTTTCTGTCTCCCGTAATTCGCATAGGTAACCGCTTCGATAAAACTAAATGCAGGGATCAATTTTTCTATATCAAACGATTCGATCCTGATCTCTTTACCCGAATTATTAAGTAGCGTGATTTGTTTGCGGATCACCGGTAAATCCGGATAAAGGAGGTAAGTGATATCGGCTTCAATGCCGGAAAACGCCTTTGTTCCCTGAAGCTTTACTGTTGCACCCTTCCCCTGCCGTGTATCATCAACTTTTATAAAAGAAATTAATTCCCATCCCGACTCTCCGTCGCATAGCTGTCCGTCAATTTCAAGGGAAAATTCTTTCGATTTTTCAGAATCAAAATCCAAATCGTTACCATTGATTTTGAGGCCTTTGGTGCGGATACTACCGTTCTCGACAACAATTTCACGCGTCACAACGCCGTTGTTTAGAATCAGGGAATGATTCAGCCATGAGGCAAAATCCTGCGCCTGCAAAACCGGGATAAAAAGCAACAACCCAAAGAAACACCCTAAATTAGTCTTCATTATTTTCCAATAAGTTAATATGGTACCTGAAAGTGCCCGCTAATTCAGGAAATTTTAATTACCCGATTCATTCTGTCTGATTGCCTTAACAGCATCGATCATCGCCATAAAGCCGTCAACAGGAATATATACAGGAATTGAATTACCCGATCCCAGACCATAACCTTTTGCTGTTTTGCGATATTGGGACCCCTGCTCCAAAACCGTCTGATAAACTGTTTCGGGTTTTTCAAGTACCAGAAGATTAAGATCAAAACCGCCAAATAGTCCGATTTTGTCTGAATATTTTTCAATCCATACCGGGAAAGGGGCAATCTGATCTTCGTTGGAGTGTTTGGCATCAATTCCAAGATCGATAATATCCTCCATCAATGGAAAAATATTTCCGCATGAGTGGAGCAAAAACTTTTTTCCGGATCGGTGAATCAGATCGATCACCTTTTTATACTGAGGAAAGATATGCTCACGGATGATATCGGGCGCCAGCAACGTAGAGGTTTTATGTCCAAGGTCGTCACCCATCCTGAAAAAAACAAATATGTCAGCGAAATTTTCGATCACTTCCCTCCACAATGTCTCCCAGAGATCCCCTATCTTTCTGAAGAGATCGGAAAAGAGATCGGGATCCATGCACTGCATTATACACAAATACTCATATCCAACCAGGTCCTGGCTCGCCTCAAATATACCATATCCGCAGCCACCATAAGCTTTCATTCCCGGAGGTAAGGTCTTCCGGATGGCCTCAAAATGGGGTGTATAGGTTTCCCGGAATATCTTTGGAATATCTTCCCATGGATAGTTATTAAAATCTTCCCGGGTTTGTATTGGTCCTGCCATTCCACCCATTATGGCACCATGCCCCGGCAAAATATCGCAGATCGCCGCTTCGAAGTCAAAGGCATCATAGGTCATCTCCTTCCAGAAACCGATCACTTTGCGGTAATATTCTTCCAGTTCATGTTTCTTCAATCCACTCGATGAAATTGTCTCTCCGATTACCTTAGAGATAAAAGGGGCATCAATATGGTGCTCATACAAGGGTAACCTCGCAGGTCGACGGTTATTTAAAACCTCAAGAATTTGAAGGTAGTCGGGTTCAAATCTCATCTTATTCCAATGTTTTTTAAGTTACCATTCAGCCTTCAGGGTGATCAATCCGTTGGCCGGCACAGTAATGATATTATCCGCTTTTGTTCCTGATTCCTCTTCAGTCTCACAAATAGTAATTGAAGCCGGATGACCTGCAGGCCATGAAAATTTAACTGTTTCTACCTTGTCGGAAACGGACCGTAACCGGATGATCACTGTCTTGCTTTGGGAGGTGGATTTAAGGATCGAAGCAGTGACTGCAGGAGATCCTTCCAATGTTATCAACTGTTTGGGAATTGCATTTGTACTCGCTGCCAGTGATACCAATGGCTGTGACTGTTCCAGTCCAAACCGGTTGGCTGTTGATGCATCATAAACACCGTGAGGCAGGATTCGGTACCGGAATGTGACCGGTCCATCCTGTGTCAGCGGAAAATTGGTAAACCAGTGGTTATTCATCACCCAGGAATAGATGATTGAACTGGATTCGAGTTTGCGAAGCCATGGTTTCCGCTCACCGCTCCAGGTTCCACTCTGATTGGCAGTCATACCTCCGCTTTCAATCAGCGGGGCATCAAGCGAGCACCAGGTGACCCCCTCCTTTTCATTGGAGAGGTCTGCCCATCGCTGCATGGTAATCCAATTACGATTGGCAGCGGCCCATTGATCCTTTTCAACTTCTATCACTCCCCAGGGAATATCGATACGGGTTTTTGCCTGAGGTAGTTCAAAACCGAATCCAAAGTGAATACCATCCTTGGCTACCAATGGCAATTTATCCACCACATTGGTTATCTCAACCCAGGGCTGCCCCATAACCAGTCGCACTGAGCGTGAAATGGCCCGACAGCCAGTCCCTTTCGAGGAAACAAGCAATTCAACAACAAGGGGACCCGATTCGACTGTTGAAATTACAATGGATGAATCTGCACGGGCATTATCGCTGTCGCCTGGCATCCAGCGAAAGGCATTGATACCACCGTTGACTTTCATGTCCACAAGATTTCGGCCATTGGCAAGATTTACCAACTGTGTAATATTGCCTGTGATCTGATCTAATTCAACTCGCAAAAGTTGATTGTCGAGAGTCATACCCTCAACTTTACACCCACTAGTCATCGGAGATTGACCTGCCATAACCTGGTAGTGGCGGGAACCAAATGGAGGGATATCGGCGGCAAGAAAAGCCAGCTTACCAGTTGAAAGCCGCTGAGCCGGTACATCTTTACCCTGATCATCGGTAACACGATCACCACGTGAGCTTTCCGATCGGTTTAGGGTCACGAGACCCCCATGTTTCCAGGAATGGGTATTGATCACAGTTATCCCTCCCTTCGAGGGACCTTCAGCAGGCCCCAGGGCGCCGGAAGATCTGTCGGTCGCAGGAGCCAGCACATTATCCAGAAGTTTTTGAGTCTGCTCATCAGCATCACGGAAGTAACGCTGCTTTACTTTCCAGATTGCCTCCTGAAAGAAGGGTTCAGTGGGGTTTTCGGCACACCACGTATGCTCCGATCCGAGGGCAATAAGGCGCCAGGCTTCATCAAAAGCAGTTCGTGGGGCAGGTTTTCCCGGATGGAGCATTGTCCATAGCGTTTCTGCCTGAACCAGTCGTTCCTTGGCATTGCGGTTTGTGGCTGTCAGGCCGGCGGCTGTTCCCAGACCATCTGTCCAGTATTCGGTGAAATCACCTTTGACAACCGGCAACTTGTCACCATAATTTTTTTCGATCATCTGCATGATCTCTGTCCCGCCAGAGATAACGACATGAGGATAAGCGTATTGTTCGTTCCATGCCTTAACGGCATCAGGAATATCGGCATCGAGTGGACAATTATCCCACAGCGACCACGACACAACGTAAAAATCATATGGATTATCAGAACGTTCACGCTTTTTTAAAGCCTCCAGAAAATTGACATTCGCACTTCCGGTTTTGATAACGGCTGGAACTTTTTCGGGATCACGCTGACCAAACCATGGACGGCCCGTGGCTCCCCCCTTGGTCATGCTTCCGCCATTGGCATATCCACCTGGCTGGAAAAAAAGGACCTTTGATTTACCATCCGGACCAACCCACCAGAATGGCTTTTCATCAACACTCCGGCCATTCCCGGCGCGACAACTGTTTGGCCACATCATTATGTAACGTACACCCTGTTGAGCCATTACAGGAACAAGTCCCCACGAAATTCCAGGGATATCCATCTGCTGAAGTGTCCTCATCGGAACACCCGTCATTTGCTGCATCTCACGACTGAACTGAAAAACATGGAAAAGTTCCTCATCAGAGCAAACACTGGTATTCAGGTTAAGATAACTGGCATCCATGCAGAGGTAACCCTTTTTGATGGCACTTAGGATATGTTCTTTCTGATCAGTCGTTGCACTTTGCCAATACCGTTCAAGGGGCCATGTGACCTCCGGATTCCAATGGTACTGAGCTCCGGAAGCGAAATCTTTCGTAGCCTCTCCCAATTTGATCCCCTCTTCAATATTACGTTTGTGAAGAATTTCAACGTTTTCCTGAGTGTTGGTATACCCAATATCAACATGTGAATGGTTATAAAGGTAAACCGTCCAGTGTCGAAGAGGTGGTACGGTGAAGCTTTTTTCCATTTTTTTTCCACCCTGACGCAAAGTAAATGAGACCTGAGCTCCCTTTTTTACACCTGAATTTGCTGGTAAAAGAATAGGAAATTCAGTTCGTCCACTATCTGTTGCCGGTATTTGCGTTACTTCTTTGAGCCCTTCCACCCGGGTCTCGACTTGCGCAGCACCTAACAATTTTCCCCCATTGAAACTGATCACTATTTCACGACCCGGTTTCCCATCCGGGCGAAGCCTGTAAAATGGCTGAGGTACACATGTCATGTCGGCAGGGAACGACAATTTAGTCTCCACATTACTCATGTTTTGCCCTGTAACACCAAGGCTCAATAGAGTCAAAAATACCAGTATAATTTCTTTCATTTGTATATAATTTGTTTTTTAACGGCCAAATGGAATCGTAGATCAGCGAAGCTAATAGCCATGGTGATATATTCATTTTCGGTTTGTGATTTACAACCATGGCTATTTCATCTAATAAAGAATTTGATTCCTAAAGGCTAAATGTAATCCGTCAACTGACGGATGATTGAAGAAGATTATCTTTCTCGGTTTATGATTCCTGGATCATGGCTATTTCATGGCTAATTATTGATCTGGCTAATTTTGCTTATCAAAGATATATTTATTTTTGCAATTAAGAGGTGGGAAGTAGACTTTGAAATATTTTAAACTTTAGTACTTTTATCACTTCCTCAGACATCCTGACGTTAACTAAAAAACTACGTATGGAAGATCAGCCTAAAGGTATTCACCAACGATTGTTCATAACGATTCTACGCATTGCGATCGGATGGCATTTTCTCTATGAAGGATTGGCTAAGATTCTCCAGGGAAACTGGACAGCCTCAGGTTTTCTCCTCAATACATCAGGTTTCTTCTCCTGGTTTTATCATTGGCTGGCAGGTTCTCCAATTCTTTTACAAGCGACCGATTTTCTGAATATGTATGGGTTATTTCTCATTGGCTTAGCTTTATTTATTGGATTGTATAGCAGAATAGCCTCACTTTTAGGTGCTTCACTGATGATTTTGTACTATTTTGCGTATCCCCCATTCGGCAATCCACTGATGAATAATGATGGACACCTTTTCATTGTTGACAAACTGTTTATCGAAGCTGCTGCCCTTTTATTTCTTTTCCTTTACCGCGAAAAAGGTTTCAGTATTGATACCTTGATTGAACTTATCCGTAACCGTAAAAAATCGGGAGAGGCTGAGCCGGAAGGGAATCTTTCACGCCGTGAAGCTTTGAAAAACCTTGCAACTATTCCTGTCCTTGGAGCTATAGGCTGGGGTGCAATGAGTAACTTCAAAACCTATGGAGTCGATGTGATGACAGGCGCTACAATCCAGGTAAAACAAACGGCATTGAACGAACTGAAGGGTGAACTTCCCAAAGGTAAAATAGGAAAGCATGAAATCAGCCGTCTGGTAGCCGGAGGGAACCTGATTGGAGGATGGGCTCACTCCCGGGATCTCATTTATGTCCCCGAACTTTTCAAGGCATACAACACCGAGCATAAAGTATACGAAACATTGATCCTTGCAGAGCAGGCAGGAATCAATACCGTCAATATCGGTTACCCATCGAATCCGCTGCTGGCAAAATATAAAAAGATAACCGGCAGTAAAATCAAGGTGATTTCACAGGTTGGGCCACACCTCGATAACAAAAACCTCTCCCAGGTAGGACCGAATACGGATACAAAACTTTTTTATGAATTTATCGACAAGGCGATCGACTCAGGTGTTGATATCGTTCAGTTACAGGGCAACTGGTGTGACTGGCTGGTTCGCGACGGAAAAATTGAAGTGATTGATAAAATGCTTGGCTACATTCGTCAACAGGGTTATACTGCCGGTCTGGCTGCTCATTCGATTGAATCGCTGATTGCCTGCAGGGACAATGGAATCATCCCCGATTATTATATGAAAACCATGCATCACGATCAATATTGGTCGGCTCATCCAAGGGAGAACCGCTTCCCTTTTGAAGTTGACGGTAAGGAATACCTCGATCACAATCGGTTCCATAACAACATGTTTTGCCTGTTCCCGGAACGGACAATTGATTTTGTCAGCAAATCAACAGTTCCAGTGATGGGATATAAAGTGCTTGCCGCAGGCGCCATAGAACCAAAAGAAGGATTTAAATGGGCATTTGATAACGGCGCCGATTTTATCTGCGTAGGAATGTTTGATTTCCAAATTGTTAACGACGTAAATATCACCATCGACTGTCTGAAGGCCCCTACCCGAACACGGTTATGGTACGGATAACATCTGAAAATGAAAGAATGAAAGAATGAAGGAATGAAGTTTATTGAATTATTACAGTTTAAGGGGAAATAATATTTTGAACAAATATAAAATTATGCTTAAAAACGAATTCAATTTCAAATACATCACATTTATTATCTGCATCTCTGCACTTGGAGGACTTCTTTTCGGTTACGACTGGGTAGTCATCGGTGGAGCTAAAAGGTTTTACGAGGTTTACTTCGGCATAAGGGAAATGGCGGCCCTTCAAGGCTGGGTGATGAGCAGCGCAATTATCGGATGTTTATTTGGGGCAATATCGGCCGGAACGATTTCTGATAAATACGGAAGAAAAAAGCCCTTAATATTTGCTGCTGCATTGTTTGTAATTGCTGCTATCGGTACCGGCGCGGCGAATGATCTAACTGTTTTTATCATCTTCCGGATAATTGGGGGGCTCGGTATTGGTATGGCATCTGTCCTGTCGCCTGTATATATCGCCGAAATTTCTCCCAATCAGTATCGTGGACGCTTTGTGTCAATTAATCAGTTAACCATTGTAATTGGGATATTACTTGCGCAGTTGATCAATTATTTAATTGCCGATGATGTCCCATCCGGTTTTAACGATGGCCAGATATTAACTTCGTGGAACGGGCAGTTTGCGTGGCGATGGATGTTTTGGATTCAGACCCTCTTTGCATCCTTCTTTTTTATAATGACTTTTATAATACCTGAAAGTCCACGATGGTTAGTCAAAGCAGGGCTTCATTCCAATGCAATCGATATTCTGGAAAAAATTGGGGGCAAGGAATACAGTCTTGATAACCATCAGCATATTAAAGCCACCCTTGAGGAGGATACTGCCAATATTGATATCCAGGACCTTAAATCACCCAAAATAAAAAAGATCGTCCTCATTGGAGTTGTTCTGGCCATTCTTCAGCAATGGTGCGGTATCAATGTGATTTTCAATTATGCAGATGAGATTTTTACCCAGGCTGGTTATGGAATTAATGATATGCTGTTTAATATCGTGGCGACGGGAGGTGTTAGCATGATTTTTACCTTCGTTGGAATGGCACTAATCGATCATCTGGGGCGGCGTAAGCTGATGTTGTTTGGATTTGGCGGACTGAGCCTCCTGTTCCTGGTCTTTGGATTATTCTATAAGCTTCATTACCAGGGGGTAATCATGCTTGTAAGTGTTTTGACCGGAATTGCCATTTATGCCATGACCCTTGCCCCGACAACATGGGTGGTTCTTTCGGAAATTTTCCCCAATAAAGTGAGGGGAATTGCCATGTCAATTGCCACCCTCGCCCTCTGGAGCGGTTGCTTTACTTTAACCTATTTATTCCCGGTCCTCAATAAACTGGCAGGTGCAGCTGGTACTTTTTGGCTGTTTGGCGCCATTTGTGTGATTGGCTTT
The DNA here is from genome assembly GCA_963677935.2 of Prolixibacteraceae bacterium. Classification (GTDB taxonomy): domain Bacteria; phylum Bacteroidota; class Bacteroidia; order Bacteroidales; family Prolixibacteraceae; genus JAAFHB01. The sequence goes on from CAXXEH010000003.1 coordinate 1,603,214, forward strand.
ATATTTATACTAAAATATCTCCCTGAAACCATGGGGAAGACACTGGAACAAATCGAAAATGAAATGTAATTATGAATTCAAGAGAGCGATTATTACGAACGATTAACGGTGAAATTACCGAAAGGGTACCTGTCACCCTGTTTATTGCAGATCATGGCCATTTTATTCATCAGATGCATCCCGATATTGATCCGCTTGATTATGAACAGCTCACCTTTAAAGTGATTGACTATCAAAGAAGCCTGGGCTGTGATGTTTTTGTCCGGATGATTTTTGATTTGTATCATCCCCTGGGAATTTGTTTGGGAGGGGTTGACGACGGTCATGAAACTGAGAACTGGAAAATCTCGACAGAGATAACCGTCGATGGGAATAACCTGATCCGCAAATCGGTCATCACCACTCCTGATGGTATATTGACACAGGAATTCGTTCGCAATGCGCAAAACAAAGGAACTTACGTCTATTGCTGCACCAAAAAACCCATTAGTTGCGAACACGATCTTGATATTGCGATGAAGTACGAACCTAATATGTCGGCAGAATATGGTGAAATGGTGAAACAAAAGATCAGGCGCATCAAAGATTATCTGGGTGATGATGGGATACTGGGAACGTGGGTCGCCGGTGGTCCGTTTAATAACGCCTCAATGATCATCGACCACACCGAACTGTATATGCTGTTTATGACCGATCCCCCATATTTCGATAAACTAATGCAATACACCACCAACCGCACACTGGATTATACGCAGGCATTTATTGATGCCGGAGCTGATGTGATGCTGGTTGGGGGAAACGTTCCCGGCGGTTTCCTCGGAGCCGAAGTGTACGAAGAGTTTATTCTTCCCTACGAAAAGAAATACATCGATTTTATTCAGGATCAGGGGTGCCCGGCAGTTTACCACAATTGCGGCCAGATTATGGCACTGGTGGATTCCTATAAAAAATTAGGGGCAAAAGTGGTTGAACCATTCTCTCCTGTTCCGCTGGGAGATGCAAATCTCAGTGAAGCCATTGATATTATTAAAGGCGATTATGTGGTTATCGGAGGTGTTGATCAGGTTAATTTATTGCAAAAAGGTACTCTGGAGGATGTGATTGAGACAACCAAATCAACCATTGAGGCCGGTAAGAAAAACGGCCCGTTTATCATTCAAAGCGCCGACTTTCTGGAATATAATACACCCATCGAAAATGTGGAAGCTTTTGTGAAAACAGCACTGCAAAATGCAGCTTATTAGTCCAATTAGGTTTTACTTTGCATAAGAAGATCGCTCTTAAACAACTGAGCAAAACATCTTTTCTTTGTTATCCTTAGTGTTAAAAAAGAATTTTTGGAGTTGACTCAATTTTCAATTCTTTAAAGATATTCGTTTTCCAACCTGTTTTAACCATTCGCGTGCCATTAATTCGTGACCAGCGACTGTAGGATGAACGCCATCCCATATCCAATAATCGGCCGGCGCCCGCTTGCAGGCTTTTTCAAAGACCTCTTGAAAACCAACAAAGACAGCATTATACTGGGATGCCAGCTTTCGTACCACCAATTGCCTGTTGATGATATCGGCATGATAAGGTTCCCAGTTATCCTTTACTTTACCAACTGGCAGAATAAAAGGCTCACATAAAACGAAGATAACTTTGGGATTTTTTGCAAGAGTCTGGTCCAATAATGCTTTGTAACCCTCTTCGTATTTTTCAATGTTAATCACCGGTTCCCATTGAAAAACCACGGAACTTGCATCATTCACACCGACAAGAATACTCAGCACATCTGGTTTGAGGTCGAGGGTGTCGGCCTGCCAGCGGGTGGCTAAATCGTTCACCTTATTTCCACTGATTCCCCTGTTGTAAAAAGTGAATTGCTTCTCAGGCAAATCGGCACCCAAACGGCTGGCAATACTGAAGGCGTAACCATGCCCCATAATGTGATTGGGATCTTTTGTCCGGCCACGGTTTCCATCGGTGATTGAGTCACCCTGAAAAAGGATGACCATCCCTTTCCCTGCTTTCATTTTTCGTTCGCTATTGGTTGCCAATGCAAATGATTCCATTACAGGAAAGCAGGTTACTGCAGCGCCGGTTAAGGAAATCCCCTTTATAAAACTCCGGCGGGAATGATTTTTATTCAATTGATCCATTACTTTAAAGGTATAAGTTTATCACTCAATTTTACAGGAATCATTTCATGGCTATTTCATGAGAATTCAGATAACAGTCTGAACTTTTTTACAAAATTCAGACTAGTTTGCAAATATTCTGTAAAATATAATCTACCCCTTTTTCGGCCTCAACAAAGAACAGTTCATCTGATGGATGGTGCATCCCTTTTTCATCCCGTGCACGGAAAGAGATCCCTGCAACCAGGGCCTCTAAGATACGATCGTATGGTTTATTGAGCTTTATAGCTGCCTTAATGGGAGCGACCAACCGGTCCTCGGGGCTTAATTTTCGGAAAAGGTCACAACCCACCCTGAAAATCGTATCGCCAAGCGCCTTATTTTTAAATCGTTCCAACAAATCACCGATGTGATCCTCAAGTTGATGATGGGTAAATTCACTGGGATACAGGGCTACCAACAGATCGGCAGACTGTAACATTGTTTGACGTGTAGCCTCATAAATCTGAGGATCATTGAGCGCCTCTTCCATGTACACCCATCCCGGATTTTTTTGAAATCCAAGGTAGGCGGCAGTGGCATGACCCATGTTATGAATAAAAAGTTTCCGGTCAACCCAGGCTTTGATATTTTCCTTAGGCGCCAGATCGGTCACATCGGGAACCTGATTCTTAAACCCATTTTTAGCCACAATCAGCGAATTGTACGATTCGGCAAAAATCTGTAAAGGATCTTCATCCATATCCTTTTGTGACATAATCGGAACCATCTTCCCAATACTTGTTTCCACCAATCCAACCAGTTGATCCAGAGGATAACCTTTGGGTAACAGACCGGCTAATTCAGCTGATATAAACTGATCGGCATTCCTCATGTTTTCAGCAATAATAATATCGAGGGGCCAATCGCCATGCCGTTGCCTTCGGAGTATCAGAGCGTGGGTTATAATTGGAAGCGCTGCCGACATTCCTTGCTGGCCAACCGATAGTGAAGCGATTGAGGCATCAGCCAGTTCAGCAATCACTTTCTCTGTTTCACTCAGATGAATTCCCCGCACATTGGTTACCTGTATGGTCTTATCCTCTTTGGGGCTTTTGATAATGACCTTATATTGACCCGACTTGTTAAGATTATCAATTAACTGCTGATTGATATCTATAAAAACGACTTCATATCCTGAACGGCTGAAGACCTGACCAATAAAAGAGCGTCCGATTTTTCCGGCGCCAAAGAGCACCAGCTTATTTTTAATTCCGTTGGTCACAACTTTGATATTTGTTGAATATATTCATTTTTAAATTCCTCTACCTTCAGGAGCTTTTCACCAGTACTATTTTCAATAAAAGTGCCTCCAACGTAATAACAGGCAAATGCACCCGAGGCAACTCCCAACGCGATGGCCTCAGAGATGTTAAATTTTCCCTTTTCAGTAGATTTAAGTTGCAATGCCAGGGAGGCAATGACACCCCCTGCAAAATTATCTCCGCAACCGGTAGTATCCCCTTTTAATGAGGGTTCTCTGACAAAATCTTCATTGACCTTCTTTGAAACAGGAAAAACTGTTAAGGGCATATTTACAAACAGATCACCATTCGAAAAAGCATAAAGATCTTTGGAACCGTTGGTTATTATGAAAGCGGAAATATTCAGACTGACAAAGTATGCAGCAGCTTCAGCTATTGTTTTAGTACCACTAATTTTCAGCGACTCCTCACAATCCATGATCAGCATGTCAATTAGCCTGTAATCGTCTGGGGTATCGACAAGTGGCCAGGGTTGATCGGGATTTTTCTTTTCATTTCTGAAATCAAAGACGGTATTTACCACAGTGAGACAACCATTTTGCTTTGCCTTGCCAAGTAATTGGGTTAAATTGTCATGAATTTGAGGAACCAGGGCTGTGCCCCCAAAACAGACCATATCTGACTCAAAAAAATCATCTCCCAAAAGATCGGGGGTATAATCCCAGGCTGCACCAATATTATTAATGAAAGTTCGCTCTCCCTGATGGTTATCGTAAGTTATATCAGAAAGGACATCGGTAAAAGGGGTCCTCTTATTGGAAATTCTGCGATAATGATTTATGTTCAAAGGTGTTTTGATCAACAGTTTTTCAATCCACTCAGCCGTTTCGTCCATTCCTGTTCCGCCGTAAAACTGAACCTCAAAATTTTCCTTACCAAGTAATTGCGAAGCATTGATCAGTGAAACCAAACCCGGACCGCCAATATTAATTGCAACCGGTGGTTCATCACCCGTAAGTTCATGGCTGATTTCAGAATAAGGCTTACCTGAGAATCTCTCAAGTTCTTCTGTAAAAACCAGTCTGCCCGGAGCAAGGCCTCCATCTCCCGCCTTATGAGAAAGATAGTTCAAAAACAGCGGGGAGTTAAATCGTACCCCGGTATACAAATAGTCGACCAGGGCACAACCTGTACCCGCAATAATAATTTTTTTGGTGCTCATCAGTTAAATATACCTTTTATAATCAGATGCAAGTAGATGGATCGGTGCTTCATCCTCGACAATTTCAGGAAAGCGGCCTACCGGGGTATAAAAACAATTATCGGCTGAATCATCGTTGACTGCACTTACTTCGCCAACAAATACTTTACCTTTCCCCTCTTCTCCGTAAAAACGGTGATAAATCCCCTGCTCCAGACAGATGCTTTCTCCTGGAGTAAGTATTACTGAATCACCAGGTTGCAGATTCCGGACAACACCATCTGTCTTCAGGCTGAAAGGTTGATCCGATAACTTTTCCTTTTCGTCGGAATTATATAATTCAATAACCAGATTTCCACCGCCGCGATTAATGATATCCTCCATCTTGCTCCAGTGAAAGTGCATTGGAGTTTCCTGCATCTCCTCAACGATCATTGCTTTTTCGGCATACGGCTTTTTATCTTTCTTAAAATTTCCGTTTCTGACCGTGAAAAGGATCAGCCCACATTTATGAAAATCGCCACTTCCAAAGTCGGTCAGATCCCATCCAAGCATGTTGTCTATCACCTCACTGCAGGTGGAATATTTACCCTTCCACTCATCCGGACTCCAGAAAGCCCATGGCGGAAGTTTAAAATTCATTTGATCGAAAAACTTTTTCGATTCGATAATAAGCCCGTTAATTTCACTTCGTTTCATTATTTACAATTTATTATTACACTAATTTAAATCATATACCTAATTATTAATGGATTGCAATACCATCGTTCGATAAAAAAATTATAAATGCAAAAATACAATTTCAGCTGAATATAATTTATTTTTAAAGCCAGTAGTTTTCATACTGTTTCAGGTATATAACCCCAATATTCCAGTTCATCTGTACTTTTGATTTCTTTTGTTCCTCCGTCATGCATTAATATAATTCTGGTGGAAAGATCCAAAATATTCCAATAGTCATGGTCCGTTATAATAAATCCTTTGTTTTTTGATTGCTCTTTAATCAGGTTTTTAATAACCTCCTTGTAAATTGGAGCAATGCCGTTAAATGGTTCGTCAATCAGAATGTATTTGGCATTTGAATGAATGATCAATAAAATCTCCAAAAGTCGCTTTTCACCACCCGATAGTTGATTGCTTTTTTTACCCAGCATTGGTTTAATCCACTCGTTATTTTTAATTAATGATCCATTTTCCTTGTCACAGAACAGAGAAATGATTGTTGTAATCTTTATATGATTAGGAATAAAATTATCCTGGGGTAAATATTTGATTAAATTACGATTATCAAATATCCCATTAATAATTTTATCACCAATTTTAACAAATTTCTGATCTGCAGCCAATGAACCAAATATAATCTTTAGTAAAGTTGATTTACCCGAACCATTTCTACCCAATAGTCCAATAATCTCACCCTGACCACATGTGAGAAAGACATCTGTGAGTACCTGCTTTGTGCCAAAGGCTTTCATTATACTATCTACCTGCATATTACATATCCAATCATTAAAAGAGTTCCAATTAGCAAACTTAGGATTAATGTAGTTCCCCAGAGAAGATATTTACTAAGCCCAATGTTATGGTAGAAGTAATAGTCATTTGGATTTCGTTTCTCATAAATAAAATATTGAAAAACCAGTGTCATCAAGATATAGCCAATTCCAACAGTACCCCAAGAAAATTTGCCAGTTCTTGAATATTCCAGATAGCCCAATGCTATTGACACTACCAAAGACGGTAGAATAAGTTTTCTGTAAAAAATTAAGATGCAAATTATTAATCGCATGGTACCTCTTCTGCTTTTTCAAAACTGGCCGATACATATTGGAAAGAACTTCTAATCAATTTAAACTGTTTATTTTACTAATTAGTACATCAATCTCCTCATTTCCGTTCAACAGTTCAATGGTCAAATCGAAGTTCCTGATTTCACCCGGTTCAAGGTACTCCTGAATTGGGGCATTACGCGGATCGGTTCGCCCACCGACATAACAATTGCAGGGCTCCATTCCCATCACATAATCCCCTTCGCCCATCTGCTTCCATTGGGTAAAATTGAAAAGCTGATACTTGTTGAAATGAAGGGCAGCGGCTAATCCTAACTTCTTATTGATCAACGCAACACAGGTATCCCCATTTTGATCGGCATTCAGGGTATGATAAAATACCTGCTCTGCATAATCAGGAGCAGGTGGCTGACATTGATTATAGGATGCTTCTCCGTTAATTGCATCCTGATCTCTCGGTGTGAGTTTTCCCGTAGGGGTCACCAAAATCGCATCTTCATCGAGCAATGGGTATCCCATGTTGAAATGGAACAACAACATCAGCGCCTCTTTTTTGAAGCCGCAATTCTCAATTGTATTTTTAAGGTGAATTTTATTTTCCCCATGGCGACATGTAATGGTTCGCCCCAGAATTAAATTTTCACCAAAAAGCCGTGCTTCTTTCACCTTACCAGAGATGGTCATAACCGGAACATCGTCAATCCATTCGGTTGAAGCGCAAACTTCCTCTGCCGGGGTATTGCCGATACGACCGTGCAATGGAAAGAGTTCCCCATCCACCTCACAGGGAGAACCCACATTACGTAATCCACAGGTTGTCAGAAAACCGGCCAGATAACTGCGTAAAAAACCAATGCCGCTTTCGTTATAATATTCAGGGGCAACCAATCCTGCCTTGGCAATGTAACTGCAATTGGTCCCATTGAACGATAATCCTGCAATATCGAGACACCGGTCAGCAAGGATTGTAAATTCAAGACCGGAACCGTTCTTTACATCGAACGCTCTTACCCCTTTGGCCTTACCATCTACCATTGTAAATTCCTTAATTCCAAATACCTGGCTAAAATCACCTACATACTTGAGCAATTCCCTTTTTTTTGAATTGGTTGTCGTCATCTATTTTATTGTTTAATTCCTAGTGTTACAATTTCGTGAGGTTTGAGCTGAACGGTTACCGATTTCCCACTCATACCCGGGCTTTTAACATCCTTTAGTGGAAACTCAAGCAGATTAAGTCTCCTTACCGATTTAACGGTTACAGGAAGGTCTATTTTTGCAGTTGTCCCTTTCCCTTCGATCTCCACCAGTCGAACAATCAGCTCATCGCCATCTTCCGACTGCTTCAACCCTGTCATTGCAACATTAGCTGGTGATAAGGCGAAGAACGAGGCCTCCTCCGGTCGTGATGCATGATTTTTTACCAAAGCAAGTGATGGCGGTTCAGCGGCATAAACGGGGACATTAAAATCTTCCCCTTCGGCCCAGACGTCACTTTTCCAGTCACCAGTGTGCGGATAGAGTGCATAACTGATACTAAATTTCCCAAGATTCGGATAGATATCGGGATCGCCGGCAGACCTCATCAATGTGATTCTTAAATCTCCGTTGTGAAATGAATTGCCGTATTTGGTTTTATTCAGCAGGGCAATACCTGTTTTTCCATTGGTAACATCGACCCATTTTTGTGCAGGAACCTCCTGACCGTCATTGGCCTCGGCAGTGATACCATAATCGTTCCGGTGTTTAAGCGCTTCTTCAATCGGTTTTCCTCCAATTCTATCATCGGAAGGCCGTTCAACAATGTCAAATGGTACCTGAGAATAAAATCCGGCATCCTGAATGGATAACGGAAAAACTGCACGTAACATTGGTGAATCAGTAGAATCAGATCCTGTTTCAAGCCAATGGACTTCCATGTCGTAGGCAATCCGGGGATAGGACCGATAGATATACGCCCGTTCAATAAACCGTGATTTACCCCATGTTTTTACCGTTTCAATGCAGGCCCGAACGGGTCCGTTTTCAACGATTTTCACACTATTCACATTTGTAACATCCTCAATTTTAACATTCTTATTCAGAACCCACGACTTCATTCCCCCTTTTTTATCTTCCTGAAACATACGGAGTGTATTGAGCTGACCACCAGGTTTCACCCATTCCGTATTGTTCCTTTTATCCAAAAGGCTTATGATACCACCGGTTTTCATGTCCACCTTAACTTTAAAAAAATCGGTATCGAATGTGTTGTTATTAAATGAAATTGGATCATTAAATTCCCCTGGTTTGGTTACATCCACATAATACGTTTTATAACCGCCGGCTGGCAAATCATCGACGATAAACTGAACTTTTGAGGTAAACCCCGGTGGGGTCACCTTTGCCCAAACAATCTGAGCAGGATAACTCTTGCCGGAACCGTCGCGTACCAAAACCGTGGCAACTTTGCCCTGACCTTTATCAATAGGGCTAATGATTTTCGAACCATAAAAATTGCCCCAGCTGTTGGCTTTGATAGAAACAGGTTCTGTATGGGAGTAAACACTTGCTTCAATAATTGTTTTTCGGACTGTCGGGTGCTGGTTATAGGCAACGATGGGTTGCCCCATTCCGATTTTGAATTTCACCTCATCAGCCATTTTCCGGAAGGCATTGTCGCGCAGGTCAGTCGATTTACGAAGCACATCGGTATAACGTGCTACAGCTTCCTTGTTGGCTTCATTAATGGCCGAACCCGGAAGGATATCGTGAAACTGGTTAAAAGTAACCGTTGTCCAAAGATCACGCAGTTCTGCTGATGGGTATTTATCGCCATTCAACCAGCGGAGAGTATTGAAATATTCACTGCTATAGAGCGAATTTTCACAATTACGGTTCCCCTCTTTAATATCAGAGACATTGGAGTAACACCCCTCGAAAATAAATTGCATCTCCCCGAAATGGGTTGGTCGTCCTTCCATCTCTTTTGAAATTTTATGAAAGAAATCGCCGGCGGTAGAAAACTTGACGGCTGGATAACCCGGAGTCTTGTCCAACTGGTGCACCATATCGATATTTGCCCTTGTTGGACCTCCTCCATGGTCTCCAACACCCGTTATCTGGAGTAACCTGTGTTTATCAGGAGTGATCTTTTTAATTTCATCCTTCAGATTAGGTTTAATATCGCCATTATAACCATCATTGGCATAGCATAATACTTTTGAAGAATCGCTTCCCTCCCACCAGAAAGAACCTTTATATGGTTTGCAACGGTGGAAATAAAAATAGTCGCATCCGGCTTGTTTGAGAATCTGTGGCATCTGCGAAATATGTCCGAAATTATCGGGCAACCAACCGATATTGGCCATCTTCCCGAAATGGCTTTGAAAATAGCGTTGACCCAACAGAAATGAGCGGCTGATCGCTTCTCCCGAAGAGAGGTTCATATCACCTTCGGTCCACATCCCGCCGACAATCTCAAGACGGCCTCCCTTCACATATTTCTTAACCATTTCGAGCAATGGCGGGTCGACTTTTTCAACAAAATTATAGACGGCTGCCTGGCTCTGCACCATTGTAAAGTCGGGAAATTCATCCATAAAGGCGACTGTCTGCCGAAGATTATCGTTGGCCATCTTCATCGTTTCTGAATAGGTCCAAAGCCAGTTCATATCCATATGGGCATGTCCGACCACATGAATGGTATCTTTTACGGGGGCAACCTCACCTGTTGTTCCCGGGCAGTTACCCGCAAAGGAGAATACTGGCAGACCAGCTGCAACTACCAAAATAATTACAAGAGCTTTACAATAGAATTTAATCATAATTTCTTGATTATTAATTATTATTAGTTTGTTTAACCATTAAATTCGCTGACAGCTTCAAACATAGCCACAATATTTTCGGGAGGAACATCCGGCATAATGTTATGAACCGTAGTAAACACAAATCCGCCTCCTTCACTGAATACCTCCAGGTTATGCCGGACATGATCCTTTACCTTTTGAGGTGTTGCACTGTTCAGGATACTCTTGGTATCGCATCCCCCACCCCAAAAGGTGATATCGCGTCCAAATTCTTTTTTCAACCGCTCAGGCTCCATATTGATGGCATTAATCTGTACCGGATTCAGAATTTCAAAACCCGCATCAATTAGATCCGGAATCAACTCATAGATCCCCCCACAGCAGTGTAACATGGTGTGAGCCTGTGAATTAGCCTTTACATAATCGCATAGCATTTTATGTCGGGGTTTAAAGAATTCCTGGTACATCTCTGCCGGCATAAACGGACCGTTGGTTGTTCCCAGATCGTCACCAAATTTAATGATATCAACGACATCACCGACAGCTTCGATGGTTTTTTCCAACCCTTTCATGTGACTTTCCATCAGCGCGTCCAAAAAGGTATGAACCCCTGAAGGGTCGGCTAATAAATCCATCAGGAAATTGTCCATTCTACGGATAAAGGTGCCCCATTCGAACAAATTGCAGCCAATTCCCAGAAGTAAGGCTTTGTCGGTTTTCAGCTTCAGATCGATTGTTTTTTCGCGAAGCAGTTTCCAGAAATCCTTTTCATCTGACCAGTCCCAGGGGGTAAAACCAACGCCGCCCCAGATCACCCGCTTCATATCGTTAGCAAGATTTTTGTAATTATCGGGATATCCATTCAGATAAGGGAAAATAGTCTGGTCAAAAAACGTGGCGCCGACCGGCATCCGACCTATGATTTCCCCACTTGATCCATAGATAATATTGGAATTGTCTGGAAGTTGGTCCGTTTTTAGCCAGTTAGGGTAAAGTGCCTTATGACCTGAAATGATCTCCATCTCTTTCCAGTAATTTTCTCCTGTATTGAAGTGTCGGCCAATGTCGATTACATCTACCCCAAAATGGTCCAGCAGCTCCATCTCAGGTTGGGCAACCTCCTGAATAACATCATAAACATGGGTCTTCAGGTGAGTTTTCCCCATGTACTTAATCAGGTTTTGATAAGCCACCATTGAAATTCCGGAGCTTGGGGTAGCTCCCAGATCTACGGGAACCCTGTCAGGTTGCCGGTGATTAATGGCTGCTATTACACGTTCCCTTGAGTTCATATTTGATTATTTGGTTCAGTTATAAATGATAAATAATCTTAAAGTAAATTTTCACTATTGTCCAGTGAAAAAATTAAATATTCTTCGCTACGCTCAGAATGATAACATTCTATTAGCTATTTAAAAAAGGAGATTCCTCACTGCGTTCGGAATGACAACAAGTTATGGAATTGGAGAGGGTGAGGGGGTTGGAAGTGGCTGAGCCACTTCCAACCCCCTCACCCTTCTTATCTAAATAAGTGTCATTCTGAGCGAAACGTAGTGTAGCGAAGAATCTTTTATTTCTGATTACCATATTTCTGGACAATAATGATTTAATATATCTTTTCAACTACTTTCCTATTTAAAAGCCTAAAGGTCTATATTCTAAAAGTCTATCCTATTTCTCTATACCCCACTTTTTATTTGGCCGTTCGCCCATCGCCAGATGAAGTTTTCCTCCCTTGATAATGTCTTTATGACTTATAAACGGTCGATTCAAAATCTTCCCGTTAAGGGTTGCCCACTGGATATACTTGTTCTTTTTAGAACAGAGTTCTGCCACAACCTGAAAGGTTTTCCCGTCAGGCAATTGAATTTTAACAGAACTGAAGAACGGACTCCCGATGGCATATTCACCGCTCCCGGGAGTAACCGGGAAGAACCCCATTGCCGAGAAGACGTACCATGAACAAAGTCCGCCGCCATCCTCATCACCCGGAATACCTAGTGGACGGTCGTCAAACCACATATCCATGATTTCGCGAATCCGGCGTTGTGTTTTCCACGGCTTACCGGCATAATTGTAAAGATAAGGAATATGAAATGATGGTTCATTACCGGTTACAAACATCCCATTAAGCCCTGTGGCATCGGGGAATTGACCCATAAACTGCCACTTTGAGATATGTGTCGGTTCATTAAACAGTGCGTCGACCCGTTTTACAAACAATTCATTACCTCCTAAGAGTGAAATCAGATCTGGAATATCGTGTTGAACACTGAAATTCCAGGTCCACGCATTGTTTTCGGCAAAATATGCCCGGCTTCCAATACCACCTGCCAGCTGAGGATCAAATGGTTCAATCCATTTTCCGTTTGCCATCTTAGGGGCCATGAACCCTGTTTTCGCATTAAAGACATTGCGGTAGTTCTTCGACCGTTTCATAAAATAGTCGTAATCATCGTTTTTGCCTAACGCTTTGGCTAACTGAGCCAGGCACCAGTCATCGTAACTATGTTCGAGTGTCAGTGCCACTGCCTGCCGTTTTTCAAATCCGTCAACCATTGAAATCGTTTCTGCACTATCTGGCGGAAGTGCAGGATACCAACCATTTCTAAGATAAAAACTATCGAGTGAACACATAGGTCCCGTCCGCCATGGTAACATCGTTGCCTGTGTGGCATTCTTTTTCAAACCTTCATAGGCTTTTTCAACCTCAAAATTGGTAATCCCTTTTTGATACGTATCCCAAACCAATGCAGCAGAATGGAACCCGATCATTGCCGGAAAATCGCCGTAAAACTGCGGGAAACCAGGTATCCAGCCACTTTGCTCATACATTCGCGTATATGACTCCACCATGTCGGCCTGTTGCGAAGGATCGAGTATCGACATCAAGGGGTGCAAACTCCGGTAGGTATCCCATAACCAGTCGTCGACAAAGAATGGGTGTCCGCCGTCTTCATGTATTTTACCATCATAACCACTAAAATAGCGGCCATCTTCCGAAATATTGACCATCCGCTCATTGCAGCGGTAAAGTGAGGTATAGAAAATCCGCTTTTCACGCTGCGTTCCACCCTCTACCTCGATTTTCCCCAATTCGTTTGCCCAGATTTTATGACCATCCATTTTAATGGTTTCAAAACTTTTCTCAAACGTCTCTTTACGAAGATTTTCAGCAGCTTGTTTTTCATCGATATACGAAATTCCGATACGAACTTCCACCGGCATATCCAATGTGCCATAAACCACATAAATACCTGTTTGTTTTCCCGAAATCTCAGAGCCACCTACTATTTTTCCCGATTCAAAAGCGCCCGATTTTTCAAAGGGGATGCTAAATTCAGCATAAAAATATTGACGGGTTTTCTCAAACTCTTCCCATCCCTGGATAACATTTTTTCCAATAACCCTGAATGAAGCGTTTCCACCAGCCCGGAAGATGATGTTGCCGGCTTCCTTATTTTTATAGTTAAACCGATAAAGTACAGCACGTTCAGTAGTCGTCCAATCGGCAACAATATTTGATTCCTCCAGCAAGACTTTATGGTACCATGGATGAACTTCTTCCTGGTCATGATCATATGTCGCTGCATAATCGTTTCTGTCAATGCTAATTTGACCAGTGGTGGGCATTAACTCTGAGACGTGTCCCATCCGGTATGCCGGCATATTAAGGGCGAAACCGTAGATTTTGTCGCTAAGGTAACGGTCGTTTAGTCTGGGTTTGGTAACCGGAAAGACCCGAACCATGCTGTGTGGACGATGGACTGTCGGATTTTTGGTGGTTAAGAGGGTTGCAACACCTCCAATATTGGGATCTACATATTGTGTAACATCTCTTTGATTACAGCTATTCAGCCAAATCAGCAAAAATCCTAAAACATAATATTGTCGTCTCATTTATAGATTGTTATAATTATTTGCAATTAATATACCATAGTTTCTATTCCTGACAAAAGAAATAATATAAGGCCACTAAGGCGTTAAGACACGATGGGGCACGAAGTTATAAAAAACCAATTAAATCATCTAAGCCTTAAATACAAATCGGTACTTCATATCATCTTCGAACCACATCATAAAATTGGTTCCCCAAACATTGTTGTGAAGATTAAAGTGAACTCCCTGATTGGCTTCGGGCAAACGATTGTCAAAATTAAGCAGTGTCCGCTCACCCGGAGCAACCAAGGGCGCATCCAAAGATTCTATGGAGCAATGACTTGTGCTGTTTTCAAACCGGACACCGAAATTTACGGCATGTAATTTCCTGTTCCCGTCTTTTATTACATCCCTGAAGTTCACCGCTTGTCCTAATTTATCCAATATCCAATCTCCGTTCTGAACAGGGGGAATAAACGAAAACCACGAGGCTTCGGGAAGCCGGTAAGCCGTTTTACCAAACCACTGCAGTGTTGCCTGCAACTCTTTCTTTTTGGCCGGAAGAAATAACTCAACTTCAATCCTTGCCGGACTGCCGCCAACAGCCTTTCCAGATTGGGCTGAAACTACCAGTTCAAGTAAAACAGTGTGGCCGTTTTCATCCTTTTTGAGGTATGCCCCCTTCAATGTCGGCATCCAGGTCCCGGAGACGGGATTACCTGATTCAAGTCCCTCTTTCCCAAAATCCATCAGCGCCCAGGGGAATCTGTTCGTCAGGTATTGATTCTGAAACTTATCGAAGTCGGGTTTTGCAAAGGTCTGATAGGAAAACTGACAAAGCGGATGGTCTTTATTCGCCCAGTCAAAACCGGACGTTTTATCTTTGAATCTGACTATTCCACCCGATATGGAATCAATTTTCATTTCGTAAAATGGGGTATCTACCTCAATCTGATGCAGGTCTAACTTAGTAAAATTAGTTTTGTCAACAGGAACAGGTTTCAGACTTTCGAGTCTTGCTTTTGCTTCGTCCGATTTTTCCTTTGGCAGCTGTGCAATGGAAGTATTGATGTATGCTCTTTTCTCCTCCCACGACTGTTCCATCCGTTTAAAGTTGGGTTTGGACCGGGCAATCTTAAAATCTTCGGGTTTGTAAATGTTGTAGTCCATAAGCGACTTTTTAACATCAAGTCCCCAGGTATGTTCGGCAACGGTCAATAAAGGGATGCCAAAAGCGAGATCTGTGGTGTCGCCAAATTGAAGCGTTTTATCTTTTAACCAGCTTTTTCTCAGGCGTGACAGTTCCCTGAATCTTGCGACCTTCAAAGGATCGCTTCCGGCGCCATGAATCCAGGTATCTCCCAATTCCTGTGTCACCACGGGAAGCTGTTTCCGGATCGGTGAAATATCATCTGCAATGGCATTAAGGGTGGATGCAATTACTTGAGCATTGGGATATTGCTGATGCAAATCACTGTAGATTTTCGCGATCTCCTCCGGTTTATGCGGACCGTGATTATCGTTGGTAAAACAGATCGCTACCACTGTTTTTGTTCCGGGAAGGGTCATCTGACTTCCGTAAGTCTTTTGATACATTACGACAACCTCCTTGCCATCGGGAGCCCTCCAAATAAAGAGAGGTGGAACATCGGGTGGCCGGCTTGCCGGATTTACGCCAATGTGCAATAACTGAATATCATTTTTCGCAAGAACAGGAATCACTCCTCTTGTATGTCCCGGAACATCGGTCATCTTCGCGGCAATCGTTTTCTTTCCAAAACGTTTATCCAAACCCACAGACAACTGAATACCCAAATCGTAGAGTGAAGGATCTGTCAGTTCTGAATGCATGGTAAAAGGCAATCCATACCAGACAATATCTCCGTTTTGGATTGCCTTTTCCATTCGTTTACGCATCGATGGTTCTGCCTTTTCAAGAAACTGGTAGATCAGCCATGAGCCTGTTGTCCAGACGAATCGATTCTGATCTCCTTTTTTTCGAATATTCTCAGCCAGGTTCAGGGCTCCCGGGATGAACTCCTCCATGTAAATTTTAATCACATTTGCTGCCAAATTGGTAAACCCGACATCAAGATGAGTTTTAAAGATAAGATGAACCTTTTTAATCGACTGATTATCGATCATACTTGCTGAAGACCCCATCAACGAAGGAGCTGTAATCAAACCCAAAGTTGCCATCGCTCCGTTTTGTATAAATGTACGTCTTTTCATTTTCCGGATAAGTTTAATATGTTTCCGAATATCAAAACCGCCACCAAGACACGAAGACACCAAGTTACACTAAAAAAATACAAATATTTAGTGAGCCTTAGTGCCCTGGTGTCTTCGTGGCATATTTTTGAAAAATATTGGTTTTGAAAAATAAGCTGCTTCTATACTAATTCCTGAGAATTCTAAAACTGGACCTCCACAAATTTCACTTCGAAAGGGTTAAGTTTTACCGCCTGAACAGGACTCCCCAACTCTTTTCCAATCGCATTTACAATGATCATCTGTTTTATTGGACGACCGGCAATCTTCGATTCCAACGTCAACTCAGCCGATTTTCCTTCCAATTCCCTGAAATGGAGTAAAACAGATCCAGGATTGAAGGCAGGATTTTTAAATGAAGGCCGGCTGTTGACCAACATTGCATTCGCAGAACCTGTGATTTTAATTGTCTCCATTGATGGCATCTTCAATTCATTGGTTCCTGCCGGAAAGGTCCTGGTCGGGAATGGATTTCGCTCATTCCATGCATACTTTGTAGCAAATGTGTTGGTTGTATCAGCGGTTGATGTGAGTTGGTAACTCCAGCTGAAGCCCCCCTCCTGGAAAGCGCGGAAATTGGTAAACCAGTAATTATTCATCACATACGAATAGAGCCAGGTTTTTCCCGGTTTGGGATAACGCTCATACTTGTTCATGTTGAAATCGCTGAATTGCCAAAGCGGAACCTCATTGCTTACCACAACAATCTGCCCTTTTTTCCCGCGAACAGAGACAAAATTCTGCGCTGCATTCCAGTCTGATGATGATCCCGGTAGTTGCTGACCCTGGGACAGTATCCCTCCGATTGTCTCAAAAACAATTCTTGAATCAGGCAACGAGAATGGGAATGCAACATAAAGTGCTTCAGGATCGGTAACGATGAGTTTATGCGCCATACATTTAAACTCTATTTTCTTCACATTTTTGTACAGTCTGATCTCAACTTCAATACCTTTTGGCGCTCCTGCGGTCCCTTTTTCAAAACCTTCAAGATCTGAGGCAATTGTGACATTTTCCCAAACATTACCATTAATCCCTTTTACTATTTTTACATTCGATACCGTTGTCCTGATAAAGGGTGATTGATCACGCTTCGCGGAGGTCTCTTTAACCGGTTGTCCAATATTGTAGGGATTCTGACTATCTGCCAGTTCCTGCATCAGCTCCTTATCGTATAATGTGCTGATCGCCCCGGTCGTTTTATTGATTACAACCTTGTAAAACTGATTCTCAAGAACTTCGATATTTGATCCGATTTCTGCGGTCGGGTTCTCTTCGGTTAACACAATCTTCAAAGCCTTGTAACCCATTGCAGGAATATCGTTTACCTCAAGTACCCAATAAGCGCCCTCAGCACGTTTACGCAACACCTGGGCCGGAATCTCTCTACCTGTGGACAGATCAATTATTTTTGCCTTTTTGTTGACCGGAAGAACCTCGTAATCGACAAACAGATTGACATCGCCTGAACGGGTCCACCCCATTGAGTTAATTACATAGATCAACGGGAAATCTGCTTTTTTAAGGTATGGCTGGAATCTGGCCAGCGCCTCTTCGTGTAATAATGTTACCTTCTTCAAGGCTTCCCATGCATATGCCCCTTTCTGCAACCACTGCTTTGTCGAATTTTCCGAGTAAGGATGGCTAATACTTTCGTCTGCACCACAGGTATGTTCGTCGAAGAAGATGGCGTTTTCACTGATATGATCGATGTTGGCTTCCAAAGCCGGCGACTGCTCACCACCCATCATGGCAACCATGGCAAACAGCCCTTCATCCACCTGTTTCATATTTTGGGTTTTCCTTACTTCTGCCGTTTCACGTGAAGTAGAACCATATCCATCTGTCCACCAGTCAAGCCATGCATTTCGGTGAACAGGCAAGGTGGCACCATATTTATTCTCCACATATTCAAAAAATTCACTGGCAACTGCCATTTTTAATTTGGGCGATTCGTGGGTGGCATTCCACTGTTTAACCAGGTCACAAGCGGCGGTAGATGGGGGTGCATTATCGGTATAATATCCCGAAAACTGGATGGCGATCCGGTCGAAAGGATATTTTTTTTCATCAAGACTGGCCAGGTGATTCAACATTTTTGGAGCTTTTATAACCTTCGATTCGAAACCAAAAAAATTACCTGTCATATAATGATCAGCTCTGAAGGCCAGCAATCGTTCTCCGGATGGGGATTCCCACCAGAAACAGGTTGGTTTTTCAAAAGGGAGCAGTGACCGGGTTTCATTAATTCCCATATCCAGGTATTTGATACCTGTATTTTTAAAATAATCGGGCATGCACCAGGCAATCCCGTTAACATCATCCTGCATAACAGTTTTAACAGGTATACCCAGTTTACTGAACTCCTTTAAAGGCTGCAGAAAATCGACCATGATGTTTTCATCCGAAATCTCAGCCATGTTACAATACATGCCGGTCACTTCGATGCGCCCTTCCGCAATTCGCTTCTTAAAACGTTCAATCTGGGAAGTTGGGCGCGACCGGAGGTACTCCCTTGTCACCCAGGCCGACTCGCAGCTCCAGCGGAATCTGGCCTCGTCTGGCAGCGCATCTGTCTGATCACAATAATCGAGCGCATAGTCAATGTAACGCATATGTTCGGCAAGTATTTCCGATTGAGGCCGGGTATAGCCAATGTCGGTATGGGAATGCTGAACCAAATAGATTTCCCATTTTTTAACGGGAGTGACGGTCAATGGATAATTACCTGCCAGTTCCTTAACCCCTTCCACCTTGATATTAATATTCCTTGGAGATGAAACGGAATTAATATTCAGCAGGATAAGGTTATTACCTTTCTTAATTGAATCTTTTTGTACATTTCCGGCCACTGAAAAGGTGATTTGAGCCGTGCGATCTGATTTAATATCTGCAATAATTTGCTGAACCATTTTACCCTCCTTCTTAAAAAGTACCGGTGCATTTTTAAAAGTTATGGCAGGAGTTTTAGTCGATTGGGCCCAAAGCGAAGCAATGCCAGACAGTAAGAAAACTGTGAGGAATAATTGAATCTTTCTCATAATTGGCAGTAATTTTAGTTTAAATCCGTACCTGGTTGCCGTCTAAATCAAATTTCAGACGATAATAATTTAAAAATATAATATTAGGATATTTTCTTTAAATTTTTAGAGGAGAATTGAAAAATTTTTGCATAATTAAAACCAGGTAATAAATATGATTTATCAGAAAAAACCAGGTAAACTTTAAAAGTAATTTTGAATTCATTGAACCACTTATCACATCCTGAAGTTATAACACTTCTCCTTTATCATTTCATAAATATCTTCGGATCTTTTACCATTTAACCCCACACTTTCTGCAACTAATTGTATGTCTGAATATTTAGGATCTCCCTGACCAGCAACTGTTGTAGTATGGAATCCTTGAAAACCGTTACCCGGCAATAAATCGTATGCCGGTGATAGTGTCCATTTGTCATCTTTAAGCAAGAAGGAGAAATTTCGGGCATGATCATCCCGATTCTTTATTAACACGTTGAATACCATTAAATGATACAACTTATATACTTCTTCGATATTTCCGGTTAATTTGAAGCAGGCAGTAAGCAAACCCTGATAATCGAGGCTGGGAATACGATAGTCTGCATTAAGTAAACCTGCTGCACTCAACATATGAATTTTCTTTTGACCTTCTCTGTCAAACCTCCTTACACCGAAATATTTTCCTTCAAAGAGGCAAGTTTCTGGCATTTCAATACCACAATCTTTGGAAAGTTTTGAGTACTCATATTCAATTTGTCCAATGTTCCGGGGATCGAAAGCTGATCTGAATTTTATAAGCCATTCCACACCATCAATATTAAGGAGAACTTTAGGTCTTGCACCACCTGATGAACCTCCAAACCTGAACAGTAAGTCCAGTGAAAATCCGGAATCCTTCTGATTCAATATTTTCTCAGCTTCAGTAGCAAGAAAATCAAGGTTTGGAGTTCCTTCTGCTACAGTGTAACTATTGTCTGGCTTATATTCAAGTGCTCCCATACCAGATGAACCTACCAGACTCAACCTGTCCAGTATTGTCAAAACGGAAGGATTGATTTGTTTTGAAATTAAAAAGCGATCCAATAGCAGGTTTCCCCAACCATCAGGAAGTGAATCGTTGAATACACCAAAGTTTCCATAAAAAGGGTCGCGTCTGGCAATGAATACCCCCGGCCTTAACGGAAGAAAAAATGGGGAGATTGATTGTCCATTTTTAAGATATTCAGCATCATATTCAAAAGCACACAAATTCTCAGGGGTAAGTGCTAACCTTCCAACAACTTTGCCATCTAAAAAAACATTTACTGACTTTGGACTTTTAAACATTGCGTCTTCCCCGTTTAGCACTCCTTGTCTTTTCGCTTTTCAACAATTGTTCTATACTTTGGTACTTTTTTCCTGAGAAAAGCATACCAAATTCCTCAGTTGCATCCATCGCCACTGCCAGCATCACTAAACTTTTCAGCGATATTTCAGCGGTTTGTTCAAATCGTTTTAAACTTCCCAGACTTACACCTGCACGTGATGCCAAAGCATTCTGGCTAAGATTTAATTCCAACCTGTTTCTTTTTGCCCTTGTTGCAATATTCCTGAGGATTGATCCAGGATTAAAGTCACTATATGAAAAGTCATTAGTGGATAATATATTAGCTGTTGTATTGATATTTTTCACTTTAAAGATAATATAATAGCTATTAATATTACAAATATAACAACTTTAAACCATTAATCCTTGTAAATAATGAGTTTATTACGGTCCTCCCAATATTCAATTTTATGGTTCATCAATCAGCGACCTTATACCATCAGCCCAAATCTGATAGCCCTTTTCGGTAGGATGACAGAAATCACCAGCGATTTCCTTCGGGAGGGTGCCATCAGGCGCCAACATTTTGGGACCAATATCTACCAGTGTGATTTTTTGCTTCTGAGCAAAAACTTTCAACTGCCGGTTAATCTCGTTAATCATTATACGGCGCGGATTTGTCGGGCTTTGTTCGCGTGGCAGAATAGCCATTAATATGATTCTTGCCCCCGGAACCTTGGAACGTACCCTGCCACAAATGGCCTGGATACCCTCAACGATCTCGGCAGGGGTATTCATCCGGGCATTTTGAGTCTGGCTGGTATTATTGGTCCCGATAAGAATGACCACTTTGCGCGGGTGAATCCCGTCAAGTTCCCCATGGTCAAGGCGCCACAAGACGTTTTGCGTACGATCCCATCCAAATCCAAGGTTCAGTACCCGGTGATTACCAAATGCTGATGCCCAGGCATTTGGACCATTTGGTTTACGGGGTCTCCCGTCAGAATATTTTAATGCAGGTTCACCTCCCCAAAAATGGGTAATAGAGTTTCCAATCAGGACAATCTCAGGGTTGATTGAATCTTTGATATGTAACACCTCAATATGTCGATCCAACCAGTTATAACTATCCTTTTCAAGTTTAGATACGGGAACAATTGCTGTATTAGCAGGTATCTCTGAGTCAAGCGATTTGTCATCCATCAGCTCCGACAGCAGGGGTTCCATAGCCTGCGCCCAAGCTTTTGCACCCGCAGGAGTAGGGTGCAACCAGTCGGACATCCGATCGTGATTGATCGATCCATCCATATTGAGAAAGACATGGTTTACATCACAATAGAAGACAGACTTTCCGTCAGCCAATCTGGAAACCAGATCTGAAGCGCGTTCGAGAATCATCCGGTGAGAGGTGGGATTCGGTCCTCCATAACAACCCGGAAAACAGCGCATCACGATGATTTTGGATTCAGGACACTTTTCTCGCAGTAATTTAACGATGGTTCCGATTCCTCCGGCAAGCTGACCGGCAGTGTGGCGTGTCGTGTAATTTTTCTCATCCACATTGTTGGTACCAATTTCAATGATGATCACTTTTGGCGACTGTCCATCAAGCTCACCATTCTGAATATTCCAAATTAAATTTTCGGTACGATATCCGGAATAGCCAAGGTTTAGCGCATTACGTGGTGCAAAAAACTGATTCCATACAAGCTCATATTTGGGATTTTCAAAATTATTGGTAATTGAATTTCCGATCATGATCAGATCGAACTTCTTGATGGCTGCCAGTGCCAATTTCCCCGTATGACGTTTTAAGTTTGAACCGGCAACAGCAATTGTCGCAGGATTAATACCGGAATTGTCAACTCCCGGCTTTTCATCCAGAAATACTTTAAGAAGGTGTGCCAGTTTAAGCTGAAGATCAAATGGTTTGCCCTTTTCATCTGTTAAATAAACGCTATCGGGCAAAAGAAAATAGGTTGCCGACCCATCAAAACCCCTCCAGGTTTTCGTATATTCTTCACAACTTTTAATCCATTTGGGATTGTCACCGACAGAAAACGAAGCAAAAAGTCTGGCTTTGGGCCGTAACGGAGGGATCACAGCGGGGAATACTGTACCATAACCAGTTTCATCCAGGTTGGATGGACTGATCAGGACCACATCATCGGGCTGTTCCCTCTTACCCAATCGCTGGACTGTCCTCGCAGCCAAATGCCCTCCTGAAGCAATCCCCAAAATGGCTAAACGATCGCTTCGTAAACCGCCGACCTTTCCATTAGTTCTCAAAAGCCGGAATGCTTTAAGGGCATCTTTGAGGGCCATGCTTCGGGTCAAAGAATCTTTACCAATATGATATTCAAGCAGTGCGACATCGAAACCCTCCTCATTCAGAAAAGATGCGACTTTTTCCCCCTCTTCTTTCAGCTTTAACAATTTATATCCTCCACCGGGGAACAACAGAATTGTCCCTTTGGGAGACGGTGACCTTGTACAACTAATGCGTAACAGCGGAACTTCCAGCTTATGGATATTTCCATCCCTGTTTACCCGGTTTCCTTTATGGATCATCTGACCTTCGAGGGAAACGTAACCCGTCCGAATACTATTTCCTTTATTTCTGATTCGGGATTGCCCAAACGTGTTAAATGTTAACACTCCCAGCAATACAACGGATAAAAATAATTGAATTGAGGATTTCATTTGTATATAATTTGTTTTTTAACGGCCAAATGGAATAGCCATCCGCCGGTTGGCGGATTCATTTTCGGTTTGTGATTTACAACCATGGCTATTTCATCTGTATAATTTGAGATTGAGTTATTTTATGGAGGGTTCCTTCAGCCGATCTCCTGTCCCCTGTATCATTATGCGCTCCCAGTTTTTACCATACCCTGGATTAAGCGGCCGCTTTGGAATATTCTTTCCATTTCCGTTATCCAACAATTTAAATCCCTCGGTGATTTTTACATTTCCATCTGTATACTTCATAAAAAGGAACTGATAGAATGTTTTCCAGTCGCTGACCAGCTTGTTTCCTGTAAAAACCGAATATCCGGTAATGTAATTTGCGGCGTTTGCCTTATCCTGTTTTAATAATTCAGCCGCTTGTTTGTCAACAACTTCAATTTCAGAAAAAAACTGATTTTCAAGTTGTTTCTGAAAAGCTTCAATTTCGGGATGTATTTGATTGTAGCGGGCATAAGCCAGGTGGTTCACCTGACTAAAGGTCCAGTAGGCAGAAGTTTCGGACCAGGTAATCATGGAGCCATTTCCTACCGCATAACTCTCAGGTATTCTTTTTATTCCGCAATACATCGGTGCATAGACACAACCGTCGGCATCATCAACGCCAAACCAGAAAATACCTCCAAGCGGGTCAGGGAGCCAATTTCGCGATTGAGCCACAAAACTATAACCTGTTTGCTGTGTAGCAACAGCCCTTTCGTTGAGATACTTTACACTGTCAACCACAAACTCCATGGGTCGCCAGCGGTAGGGTGACTGAAAAGGTCCGGCTCCAGGATCGTTACGCATATCAAGGGGTGTATCTTCATAATGATCGCGCATTGCGGCCATCACCTGTGATAGCATAACTGATGAATCAGGTTTTACCCACAAAGGAAGCCTGTTTGATACAAATCCATTTGGATTCGGGTCGTTATTTGCAAGCTTTGACTCTCTCGCAAGTTTTCCAAGTGCGTAATTGGTGTACACCGGGTTTTCGCGGATCTCCCTGCTGATTTTCCTGAAGAAGGACCAGACACGGGCATCACAAAAACGGGCGCCACCAAAACCTAAAGGATTATAGACATCGGAGAAACTGAAAGAGTCATCATTCCCCTTATAGAAATTGTGTTTTTTTGCAAAGGTGATTACATCAGCCGAATGAAAAACCGTTTGTTTGGTGTCATTCCAATTATTGTTTTTTTGGAAAGGAAAGGTGGTAATCCTTGCCTGATTCGCATGACCACAAACATAACCATCGGGAACCAAACGGGCTACCCATACAGCCCCTTTCTCATAATTACCTTTCCCGATAAGCTCCATGATCCATGCTTCGTTGCCATCTGAAATTGAAAAAGATTCGCCACCTGAAGCGTAACCATACTGAACGACAAGTTCTGTCATCACTTTGATCAATTCACGGGCACTTTTCGACCGCTGTAACCCGATCCTCATCAGCGATCCATAATCAAGTATGGCGCCAGGCTGATTGCTCAACGAATCGAGTCCTCCATAGGTAGTCTCACCAATTGCTACCTGGAACTCGTTCATAAATTGAACTACAGAATAGGTATGAGATACCTCGGGAATCGTTCCCAGGAGTTTTCCATTTTCGTAATGGTAAACTTCACACCTATCGCCTGACTTGTGATCAGCCGCCGGATAAAACGCAATGGCGCCATATCGGGTATGCGAATCTGCATTATAGGAGATCATTACCGAATGATCACTGCTGGCTCCTTTTGTAACAATAAAATTTGTGCAACCCGAAACAGTCGAAATGCCGTAAGAAAGACTAAAAACCAGGCAAAGTAGTAGAATATGGTTCTTCATGAATTTTTTTTCAAAGAATATGGAAAAGTTACCATTCACAAATTTGAATGAATCGCCGAAATTAGTGTTTCTATGGTAACTTTTCCAGTTCTCTCCGTTTAAAATATTTTAGTATATCCGTCCGTGTTTCAGACAAAGTTCGATGAATTTCAGAACTCGTTCGGGTGTAACATCATTTTGAATGATGTGAGCAGGGGCAATCATATAACCGCCACCATTGCCCAGAACGTTGATTTTTTCAATAATATCCTGTTCCAGTTCTTCATCTGTTCCGTTAGGGAGTAAATCCTGTTGATCGATGGCGCCCCAGAAGGCAAATTTGTCGCCAAAATTATCCTTCATATCCTGTGGCAGATGCCCCGGAACCCCTGGCTGAACAGGATTAAACACCTCGAAGCCAATCTCACGGATATCACCAAGCAGTTCAGCAACAGCGCCATCACAGTGCAGAATCGGAATGATATCCGGTTTGGCAGCTTTAAACCGATCAACCATCAGTTTGTAGTGGGGTTTTAACTGATCGCGGAATGTTTCAGGAGAGATGATCAGACTGGTTTGGGTACCAAAATCATCACCAAACCATATGGCATCCACGCCCCTTTCAATCAGTTGCAACCCGATCTGTGTCTGGTATTCAGCACAGGCTTCAAACAACGGAATGACATATTCAGCTTCCATCATCATATCAACCAGTAATTTTTCCATTCCGACCAACTGGTGAGCCAGCGAAAAGACGGTCACTTCAATGTCACCGAAAATTAAATAGTCGTCATGATATTTTTTGATCAATGCTTCTGCATCCCTAAAACGACCCGGGGCCAGGGGATCAGGAAATTGAAACGCGTCAATATCAGCCCTGGTTTCGGCATGTGCAAGGGGATAATCCACCACTTCAACATAAATATCACCCTGCCGCATCTTCATTTGATACTCGTTTAACCAGCAACCTTTTTCGTCTTTTACTATTTCATAATCATCTGAAACAGAAGCACCAGTAACGACCACATCACTTCCCATAGCTACTCTCAGCTCATTGGCACTAATACGGTAAGTCACATCTTCGTAAAGATTATCTGTATAATTTACCGTGATATTTAATGCTTTACCGAAATGATCAGCTAACTGGCGGCATAATTCAAACTGGATAGGTACCCTGTCCGGAAGTCCTGGAATTCGTTTAAAAGCTCTTAATACTCTTTCTCTTGGTGTCATGATTTGAAATTATTTAATGGTTATAAAATTTTGAGGTGATCTATAAAACTACAAGTTCGAACTTTGAAAATGGAGAGTTATTAATTTTTCGAAATGACATTTGCCCCCCATTTCTTGTTGGGACGATCGCTCATTTCGAAAATCAATACTCCCCCATCCGCAATTTCAGTGTGCTTCAGGGAGCTTTTTTCCAAAGGTTTTCCATTCAATGTCGCCGAACGAATATAAATATTTTTATCTGATAAGTTATTTGCTTTTACAATCAGACTTTTCCCTCCGCCCAGCTGAAGATTAGCTTCTTTAACAGAAGGCGTTCCAATCGAATACTCCCCTGACCCGGGGCAAACAGGATAAAATCCCAGGGAAGAAAAGACATACCATGCCGACATTTGTCCGCAGTCGTCATTGCCACATAAACCATCGGGCTTGTTGAGATACATGGTCGTCACGATCTGGTGAATCCGCTCCTGTGTTTTCCAGGGTTGGCCGGCCCAGTTGTACATATAAGCCACATGATGACTTGGTTCATTCCCATGCACATAACAACCAACCAGACCTTCGCGTGTAATATCTTCGGTTTCAGCAAAGTATTTGTCCGGCATATACATTGTGAACAAGGAATCGAGATGAGCCACAAAACGTTTATTCCCACCCATTTTCTGAATCAGTGTGGGTACATCCTGAGGAACATAGAGTGAATAGTTCCATGCATTTCCTTCGATAAACCCCTCATTGGCAGTATGCATCGGATCAAAAGGGGCCTTCCAGTTTCCTTTACTGTCTTTTGCTCCGACAAAGCCGGTCTTTTCATTGAACAGGACTTTCCAATTGTTGGAACGTTTTTCAAACTGATCAGCAACTGAGGTTTCACCCAGTGATCTGGCCATTTGTGCAATAGCCCAATCATCGTACGAATATTCAAGCGTCATGGATGATCCCACATCATTCTTATCATAGGGAACATAACCCAAATCGATATAATCGCCCAGGTTTCCATAACCCCTGTGATTCGCCGAAGCAACACATGCAGCGAGTGCCCGTTTACCATCAAAACCGCGAATACCATTGATCCAGGCATCTGCGATGACAGGAACAGCATGATAACCAATCATACACCAGTTTTCATTTCCAAAATGGCTCCAGACAGGAAGTATTTTATGAACACTTTGATCGTAGTGAGCCAGCATGGAATTGATCATATCTGATGCACGTTTTGGCTGTACCAATGTCAACAAAGGGTGCAATGCACGATAAGTATCCCAAAGTGAAAATACAGTATAGTTCACAAAACCATCCGCCTGATGAATATTGTGATCCAATCCGCGATACTTTCCATCGACATCCATGTATTGAACCGGATTGATAAAAGTATGATATAGTGATGTATAGAAGGTTATTTTCTTCTCGGAAGTAGCATCGATGGCAATTTTGCTTAATTCGGTTTGCCAACTGGTTTTGGCTTCAGTACGGACCTTTTCAAAATCGAAATGAGGAACTTCAGCCTCGAGGTTCTTCAAAGCTCCTTCAGTACTTACCGCCGATATTGCAAACTTAATTTTTATCTTCTCACCATTATCAGTGGCAAAATCGAAATGGGCCCTTAACTTCTTACCGGCCATTTCGGGGAAGTTATGCTCCTGATCAAATTTACGCCATCCCCCTTTATAGGCAAGTTCTTCATCATTTTTGCCACCATAACCTTTAATTGGTTTGGAAAAAACCATGGCAAAATAGATATAATTAGTTCTTGCCCAGCCGCTTGTTATCCGGTAACCGGTAACCAGCGTATCGTTCTCAACCCGGATGTACGACCACAAAACCTTACCATCGTAATTGTAAATGGCGTGATTCATATCCAGAATAATATGAGCATCTTTACTTTCAGGAAAAGTATATTGGTGAAAACCAACATGTGTGGTCGTGGTCAGCTCAGCATTTATCTTGTAGTCATCAAGTCTGACACGATAATATCCCGGCTCCGCTTTCTCGGTCTCATGACTGAAACGCGAACGATAACCGCTTTCCGGTTTATCTGCTGTACCGGGATTCAGATGAAGTTCACCTACTGTTGGCATCACCAGAAAATCGGAGAGATCGGAATGTCCGGTTCCGCTTAAATGGGTATGACTAAATCCCACTATTGTTTTGTCGTTATACTGATAACCTGCGCAGTAACGATAAACCGTTCCGGTATATTTACCATTCACAGCATAAGGGATGGTGTCGGTATCGGGACTCAGTTGCACCATGCCGAATGGGACACAAGCTCCGGGAAATACATGTCCCATCTCCTTGGTCCCAATTAGTGGATTTACATAATGGGTGAGGTCTTCTGAAGGTTGAGCCATTGCCGGCAAAGTTCCTATAAATAAAAATGCCAGGAACGCAAACATCTTGATATTAAAGTATTGCATTTGTAATTAATTAAATGATCATTTTTAAAGAATTCTATTTCGGTAATTGAAGAAGTAGTTTTTTCATTGCAATCGTCATGGCCTTCGGGTAATTAACCAGATCGTTCACATGGAAGATAAAGCGGTTCCTCGAATTGTTGTCGATTTTCCAGTCTGCAAAACCTAAATCATTACAGCTGACATTGACCGGCAAAAAAGAGAAGACGGAAGCTCTGGCCGAACTGGCGGGAACAATATCCCCTTCGGCAGTTACCTTGTTCCCAGCAGCATGAATGAAACCGGCAGTACACCACATATGCCTGATCGCATTACTATATTGGGTTAATAACTCCTGCTCAGGTTTTCCGTTCAGATACGTGAACCACTCGTGGCTTTTCTTTTGCCCAAACATAAAAAGAAAAATGTTTTGGAGTTTTTCGGAAAGGTCAGGAAGAATTTCCTTTTGAAGGAACCGATAATAAGTGCCATATTCACCAACTTCCATCACGTTTGTTCCGGTCATGCAGGGCATCCAGTAAACAGGACACGGTGCGTCAAAAATTGCGGCGTATGCCAGCGGATTAAGTTTTACATTATACTCCAGTTTTTTATCGGTCATTGAATTTGCTGACCCGGCATTCAGATAAATCGCCTTACATTTCTTTTTAAACAACGCAGGGTTCATTTTTATGGCAACGGCCACATTGGTTGCTCCCCCAACTATATTAATAACCACCGGAGATGCTGATTTACATAAAGTTTCAAGCAGCCAAATTACCCCCTGGAGCTCCGTTTTGGTCGCCTGGCTCTGGGTGTCATCCCTTTTTGTCATTGCATATGGAGTTCCGACAACCGAAGGGACAACCAGCCCGGTATAATAATTCATCTGCGCAACTCCCATTACATCGGGATCGCCAAGCCCTGGTCTTGTCGGGTAATCAAATAAAATCCCCAGCAAATCGACATCTCCTGAGTATCCCAATGCATAAATAGTTGCCAGATCCCAATGATCATCAGGATCATTATGAATATGGTACAGGTCCGTTGCATGGATCATCGGAGGTTTAACTCCTTTGTGTTGTGAAACGATACCGTTTGAGTATGCTGCTCGGTTAACCATGCCTGTGGCAAGCGCCAATAAACCAACCTTTAAAAATTCACCTCTATTTAATCTGTTCATAAATTACATGTTGTGAGGAAAACCTCCTTTGAGTTTAGTCAATCGCCCCGGTTTGCATCTTCTTTTTTGGAACAACAGCTTTCCCAATTTCCACTTTCCCTTTCACTTCGAGCCTGACAACGCAGGCAAATGGATCGGGCGCCGTGGCAGGAACATTGATTTTCAATCCATCTGAATCCTTCGAAGTGTTCAGTTTTGCCCCGGTAGCCAATAATTTAGCTGAAACAATCTTATTTTTCAGTCCCGGAATATGAAGCTCCCCATTTGTGGGCCAATCGAACACCGAAAGATACAGAATCGTATTCTGTTTCTCCTCTTTTTTTGTACATTCTCCCCAGGATAAAATGTCGAGTGGACTGGCTTTTGTTCCATAAATCGCTTCACCGTTCACTTTCATCCATTTACCAATCTCGTTCAATCGCTGGATACTTTGTTCGGGGAAGGTTCCATCAGGTTTTGGTCCGATATTCAGCAGGTAATTCCCACCTCTGGCGGCAATCTTAACTAAATTGCGAATCAAGGTCACAGATGATTTCCAGTTGTTATCCGATTTCCGGTAACCCCAGGAATTGTTCATGGTCATACAGGTTTCCCAGTTTTGTCCTCTCACTGCATCCCTGTCAGGGATAGCCTGTTCAGGCGTTTTTGTATCTCCTGGAAAATCGGGATGCAACCGGTCGTTTGTGATGATATTGGGTTGCAGCTGCAGTAATTTATCGATTTTGGCAGCCCCCTCCGCACTTTTCATCTGGGTGCCGTAGTCCCACCAAAGGATAGCGATTTCGCCGTAGTTGGTCAGGATTTCCCGAACCTGGGGAACTGCCACGCGATCGACATATTGATCGAAAGTTGCTGTCTCCTGCACCGGATCCCAGTGGCCGTCGTGCAATTTGGTGTATTGATCAATTTTTGCGGAGTCGGGATTGGGCCACCCCTCCTTCATCAATCGTCTGGCAGCTGCTCCACCAGGATTGGTCCAGTCAACAGCCTGAGAATAATATATGCCTAGTTTGATTCCCTGTTTTTTACAGGCTTCAGCCAGCGGTTTAAGCAAATCTTTTCCCCAAGGAGTTGCCTCTACCACATTCCAGTCACTTGCTTTACTGTCAAATAAAACAAATCCGTCATGATGCTTCATCGAGATCACCAGGTATTTCATTCCTGCATCCTTTGCCATTTTAACCCAGGCTTCCGGATCGTAATTCACAGGATTAAACTGCCTGGCCATTTCGCGATATTCGGCTACCGGGATTTTACAGCGGTTCATGATCCACTCTGCTCCTCCCCTGGCCTGCTCATGCCCCTTATAAACGCCGCCATACAGAGAGTGGACGCCCCAGTTGATAAACATTCCAAACTTTGCTTCATGCCACCACGCTAACCGTTCTTCTGCAGAGCGCTTTTGTTGTGCATTGGCGCCGGGAAGCAGCAGTATTAAAACAAGAATTGTCGAAAATAATCTGGTTCGATAAAATTTGAAATTTAATGAAACGATCCTCAAAAAAAATTGAGTAAATATTCCGGTGCGTCGCACCTTTTGCACATTTTGTGTCATAGCTTCTACAATTATCAACGGTGCTCTGCACCTATTAAAACAATTTATTTTGAATATCCCCAGGGATACAGAACCCTATTTTTACTAATCCAGCGCTCCGGTTTGCATCTTTTTCTTAGGATTTAACCCTTTTGCTTTTCCAACTTTCCCTTTTACTTCAAGCCTGATCACGCTCACATTCTGATCAGGTGCAGAAGCAGGAAGTTGAATGGTTACACCATCTGTTGTTGCTGAACCTTTAAGAGTTGTTTGGTTAGCCAATAGTTTAGCCGAAAGAAGCTTGTTTTTAAGTCCAGGAACATTAAGTATTCCATCTTTCGGCCAATCAAAAACAGACAGATAGAGAATCGTGTTGCTTTTCACCTCTTTCATGGTGCATTCTCCCCACGATAAGCTATTTAACGGGCAGGCTTTAGTGCCGTAAATGGCTTCACCGTTTACCTTCATCCACAGACCAATCTCTTTTAGTCGCTGAACGCTCTCTTCCGGGAAAGTTCCATCGGGTTTTGGCCCTATATTTAAAAGGTAATTTCCACCCCTTGCCGCAATCTTAACCAGATTACGAATTAATGCCGCAGCAGATTTCCATCCGTTATCATTTTTTTTGAAACCCCATGAACTGCTCATGGTCATGCAGGTCTCCCAGTTTTGACCATCCACGGCATCCCTTTCAGGAACTGCCTGTTCAGGTGTTCTGGTATCTCCCGGGAAATCGGGATGTAACCTGTCGTTGGTGATGATATTGGGTTGTAAAACAAGTAGTTTTTTCAATTTCTCAGCCCCTTCAGCACTTTTCATCTGTGTTGCGTAATCCCACCAAAGTACGGAAACATTACCGTAATTGGTGAGCAACTCCTTAACCTGTGGTACGGCAATACGATCAACATATTCATTAAAAGTGGAGGTCAGCTGGATGGGATCCCAATGACCGTCATGTTCTTTTGTGTAATTATCAATTTTTGTTGAATCTGGATTTGGCCAACCTTCCTTCATCAGCCGTCGCGCAGCAGACCCTCCCGGATTGGTCCAGTCGACCGCCTGGGAATAGTAAAAACCCAGTTTTATCCCCTGTTTTTTACAGGCCGCAGCCAGAGGTTTAAGCAGATCCTTTCCATAAACTGTAGCTTCAACAACATTCCAGTTACTGGCCTTACTTTCGAACAGGGCAAAGCCATCGTGATGTTTAGCGGTGATAATGAGGTATTTCATCCCTGCATCCTTTGCCATTTTTGCCCATGCTTCGGGATTGTAATTCACCGGATTAAATTGCTTTGCCGTTTCGCGGTATTCGGCTACAGGAATTTTGCACCGGTTTAATATCCATGCCGCATCTCCGCGCGCCTGCGGGTGTCCATTGTAAACACCTCCATATAAGGAGTATACGCCCCAGTGAATAAACATGCCAAACTTTGCTTCGTGCCACCATACAAGCCTTTGGGCATCTGATTGCTTTTGTTGAGCCATGGTAGTGAAGGAAGAGAGGAAGGCAAAAACCACCAGGATGAGTGTTGTAACTAATTTATTTTTATTCATTTGAATGAAATTCATAAATTTTGCTATAATTTAATTTTAAACGTAATCAGACTTGATTTGTAAACTTCAGAATTACAGGAGTCATCAGGGTGAGCGCGGCATTGATTTTTTTTGTACGACCAATTGTTTCTACCTTTAAATACTCCCAATTCCCCATCCCGTTTAAAAGTTCAACCTTTGCATTGAGCCATTCATGTGAAACATCGATGGAAAATGAACTGAAAGGGTCGGTACATAAGCTAATTAATGTGACAACCGCATGATTACCAGAATCGGAACGATTAAAAATGCAGAATACATTTGGAAGATCCTTCACAAATACAGGCAATTGCTGGTTACCGAGCCATTCAATCGTCTGGCGGACAAGTTCCTTTTTCTTGTAATTGAACACGGTTGACGAACGGTTACCGTTAAGGTCAAATGCCGTGATTGCTACCCGGCCTCCGAGCCTGTTCTCAAAACGGACCATTCCCGGAATTACCGGTTTCTCTCCTGCATCCAGAAAATCGGTGATAATTTCGGTTTTATCTGAAGGTTTCAGGATATAAAATGAACCTCCTTCGCTACCAGCCGGAGCGAAGATCAGATTGTACATCAGACTACCTTTAATATTGGAAAAATTCTGTGAATTGCGGATACCTTCATAACAAAAATCAGCACCTTTACCCGAAGAGACTTCTGCGCCGATCAATTCGCCAAATCCCCTTTTGAATAAGCAAAATGCGGCACTGCCATCCAAAAATACACTCCCACCAAGAAGAGTGGTGACCTCTTCATCACTCATCGTTTCGGTAATGTTACCCGAGATCAATTTGACTTTCCCGTTTACCGAAGTGTGAGGGATGCCAAACCGCCCTGTAATATTGACCCACGCATTCGATGGTGTATCGGGGCGTTTCCCTTTATAAGGGTTGACAATATGACCAAAAGGGTGATAGAGAATTTCACAACCTGTCACCTGAGTATCTTTTACAGCCTCCTTAAGCGACATAAAACGGACGGACTCTTCACTGAACATTTTCAAATATCCGGTTTCTTCCTGCGGATTGTCCAGATATTGGGTCGCATAAAACAGCGAATCATCAAATTTATATGCAAATGCGGCTGTCAACAGGCATTTTATCTTGGAAGCTGACATGAAAAATCGGGTGTGTGGATAGGTATCCGATTCATGGAAAAACTCAAAATCTGAAGGTAAATGTTGCCTGCTGTAAAGGGCATGAAAAATTGTTGCCGGTAAAGATGCCGCATCATCGGAAGAATAACTCGAACCATACAACCGGACTGCCGGACGTGTTTTGCCGGCAAAGGCACGCGTGACTGCCTCAGTAAAATCACCGTCAAAATCGGCAGAGCCTGACTGACATAACGAAATACGGGTCTCCGGCGCAATATGGTCAACCTTTTCCCTGATCAAACCAGCCAGACTGGCCAGCGAATCGCGGCTCATTTCGGCCCAGGCACGACGTAATCTGATACTTTGCGGATTTACCTGACTGAAGATTTCTACCAACTCTTCTCTGGAATAATTCCGATTTTCCCTTTTGCCAAATTCTGTCAGGTGCAGCGGACAGAAACAGCCAAATTTGACGGTTGGAGGTTGCCAGCTCAACTCATAATCATCTTCAAACTGGATCATAAACGGGTGGGAAATTTTTACTACTGTTGCGACATTTTCGCTGAATATCTCCCGGAATTGGGATCCCAACGGGCAAGGTGAGGTTTCGGAAACTTCTCCATTTAGATCCGTGATATATTGGAATTGTCCCTTACCAGACCGCAAGGAAGGAGCGCACCACCAGCCAACTTCAATATTATGGGGCGCAAGTTTGGTTTTTACCTCCAGTACAAGTTCACCGATTTCGCGGTAAACCTGGGGTGAGGGAAATCCGGTGAGCCGGACCTCATCCATCGGGGCGGTTAGTAAAAACCGGCGCAAACCATAACGCTGCCTCATCTCCACCATTTGAGCCAGCATCTCCTCCTTTCGGTTCGAATAAAACCTGAAAGGGACAATCGGATCAATCAGGTTTGAGCCAGACAAATTGGTTGCAGGAACATTCCCAAATGCACTCAGGTGATTGGAAGATATAATTGCAAATCCAGCAGCAGATGTTTGAATAAAGTTTCGACGTTTCATCTGTATATAATTTGTTTTTTAAAGGCCAGATGGAATCGCCATTCGCCAGTTGGCGGATTCATTTCGGTTGGTGATATTCTTATCATGGCGATTTCATTTCTATTTTTTTGGAAGCCTCATCTTTTTCCTTTGAATGATTATTTTAGCCAAGCGGTCCATTATTTCCGTATCTAAGGAATTTTTAGATCGGGATAACTCAGAAATCGTTCCGCCACCCTGGTACCAGGCAATAGAAGCCTCGCTGAAAACGTCATGATCTTCAAACGCCTTGATATAACTGATCAGCCGGTCGCGTTTGCAATCTTTTGAAACGGCAAGTGCACGTTCGTCGAACTCCATTTCGAGACCCATACCGGTTCCTCTGGCAAAAGCACATACTGCATCCATTCGCTCGTAATTAACCTCATTCTTAAAGAAATAATTGGGCTGAATATAGGCAAAATCGAATTTGTCGGTTTTCCAGTTGTCAAAGCCTGATGCGGTCCAATAGGGAATCCAGAAAAACTTCAGGTTTTTTGAACGGATGTAGTCACCTACCGGCACCAAAATATCGCGGTAACCGCTGTCTTTTTCACAAACCCAGTACAAACCCTCCAGATCGAAGTTTTTGTAATCCTCTTTTTTATACCGGTCCAGAAACCTATCGATATACCATTTGCAGGCTTCAATCCGATCTTCATTCCGTGAAAAATCGATCTGATGGCCGAGGCTCCCCCAATCTTTTTGCCCTTTTTCAGGAACCGGAATTACCACAACCACCTTATGCCGGAATGGAGGATTCCCCATTTCTTTTATTTGCTCGCCAATGCATTGATCCAATGCCGAGAATCCCTTATTCTTTTCAAACTGGCGCTCCGTCAGCCATTCCCATTCGGATCGGCGTGCAAGCGTTGTGGTTCCTTTTCCATGGGCAAAATGGTGACCCTGTCCATCTACGAACTCTGTAAAAAGAAAGCCATCGAACAGCCACTCTTTCTTTCCCTTGTTATTCAGATGAACTACATAAGGGGTGAACTGCTCCTTGTTCCATTCAACAGTGCGATGAACTGCTCCATGATAAATCAAAACCATATCAGCAATCGTCGTTTTCCCATATTTGGGAACTTTACCTTTACCTGCTGCATTGCTGAATATACTTCCACTCAGAAGCAGAATTAAAAAACAGAGCAGTTTTGCCAAATATCCTCTATACATGGTTTTTGGTTTAATGGTTTACTCCTGTTATTGATTTGATGCAATCAATTTCCTCCTGTTTATACGGTCTTCCATCCGGATAAAAAATATCGTGAAACCACAGCTCCGGTTCCGATCCGTCAGCAATAACTTTGCTCCAGGCATACCTGGTATTTGTTTTGCCCGTCACCAAACCCCAGTTGATCGCTCCGATATTTTGCTTTTTCAACATTGGCATAATATTCTGAAACAAGCTGTTATTGTTCCTGGCCATATATTCGGTGCAAACCATTGGCCGGCCCTGAAGTTTCAGCAGATCAATAAAAGCCTGATGATCAGTTGGTCCATCATAGGTATGATAGGTAATCACATCTGAGGATTCTAACTGAAATTGTGATATCTCTTTTAGTGAACGTTTCCAGACGGCTGAAGTGAGCGGTTGTGACGGGTTGATCTCCCTCCCCCACCTGAAAACCTGGATCAGCAACGGCAAGGATTTGTTTTTATGCTCCCCATGACCGGGTTCGTTATACAAATCCCACATGACGATCCGTTTGTCTTTTCTGAAACAGTTCAGGACATCCTTAACATAGGTCTCGAGCATCGGCATTACCGTTGAATCCCGGTAAATCAAATCACCCGGATCCTGCACCCATCCGGAATTGTGAACACCCAAACGCGGATCGGGTTGTTTGCCCGACTGATAGGTGGGCTTCCAGCAATCGTCGAAAAACACAAAAATTGTTTTGATATGGTGTTTATTGGCAATCTGCAGATATTGATCCATGCGATTTATAAAACCTTCTTGATCGGTTTGCCAGGCGAGATGATGCAGGAAAACCCGCATACAATTCATTCCGATTGCCTCAGCCCATCCCAGTTCACGGTTAATCGAGGCGGTATCAAACGTTTCAGTCTGCCACATCTCCAGCTGGTTGACTGCTGATCCCGGGATAAAATTACTACCCCGCAGCCAGCTGTTTGAGGCGCTCCAGTGTTGAGCTTTTTTACTACTCCAGCGCAATCCTGTAACTCCTGACGCTTTACCCTGAAAAAGGGTAAAGGTCAGGACAAGTATCGCAATCAAAAGAGTATTAATCTTCCTCATTTTTAGAAATTATTTGAAACTTACCTGGTTGCCTGAAGTTTCTTCCCCGTGGCGTTTTTGCAATTCGTCAGGATTACATTTTTGGATGTTCCGGCTGAACTTAATTCGGCAGCTGAAGTTTCAAAATAAGCGTTGGTCATTTTTATCCCCTCGCAACCAGCGAACACCATCCCTTTGCTGCCGCTTACAGCCGTACTTTTTACGAGCACGCCATTGATGGTAAGATTCTTGCATCCAACGAAGGACAGAACATTTCCACATGCATTCATCAGGTTAAACTGGTCAATCGTGATATTACTGCATTTATTCATCGCGATGAGCGCAGGACTGGCCTGAGCCACTGTTTCCTTAAGATAGCCTTTTTGAATCTGGACATTGATTTGTTCCAGTACACCAGGACCACTTCCTTCGATTACCCCTTTGCCGGTAACTCCAATATTTTCCTGATTATCGGCAACGATCAGGGCTTTGGTGCCGTTTACTCCGGAATAATCATACACAGAAGTTGTTCCAACCAATACGGCACCCTCTTCCAGCTGAATCGTCACATTTGATTTTAGCTGAATGGTGCCCGTCTGGTAACGGCCCACATAAAAGAGAAGCCGACCACCCCCATTTTCGCTGATAAAATCGATTGCCTTTTGAATGGATCGGGTGTTAAGTGTGATCCCTTCAGACTTTACGCCAAATATCGACGCTTTGTAATCTTTTGCTGTGAGTGTCATGGTACTCAGCAGTAAGATATTAATTATTAATAATTTGAATGTCTTCATTCTTTGGTTTTTAATTGCTTGAAACATTTTTTACTACACCTTTGGGCTTGCCTATTCGGTTATTACTTTAGCCGATTTCTGCTGAAAGAACTGATGTTTTTCTTTGCTTTCAGGCTCATTGTACTTCATCCCTTTAAAAGAAGCCCCGTTCACATCGTCAATTACAATTGCCGGGCGATAATCCCTCTTTTGAGCCGTCAGGGTAACATTCTCAAATTCGATCCCCTCGGCATGACGAATGTAAAAACCCCAGGCAGGAAGTTCTTTAAACTGCGAAAACTCGGGATAAGCAGCAGGCATTTCAGGAATACTGTCCAACTCCGCAGGAGTCAGTCCGCGTTTGGCATAAAGCTGGTTTCCCGCACCCGGATAAACAATCTCGATGTTTTTCAGCTTCACATTCTGGATTTTGTATTGAGGCAAACCAACAATACTGGCCGGGGAGATATTGCGGGGCAAA
Source organism: Prolixibacteraceae bacterium (assembly GCA_963677935.2). GTDB lineage: Bacteria > Bacteroidota > Bacteroidia > Bacteroidales > Prolixibacteraceae > JAAFHB01. The sequence continues at coordinate 1,641,926 of CAXXEH010000003.1, forward strand.
TCTTCAACAGGTCCTTCATAATTATAACCTGCATCCGGTTTTCCAAAAGGGACTTCTGCATAGACGTTTGAAATGGTAATGTTTCGCATGATCGGTTTTTTACCTTTACTCCAGCGATCACCCATACGCAGGAAGATCACATTCCCTGTATTAATGGAGCGTACTCCATCAACGACAATATTTTCAATCAGTGCGCCGTCAACAGCCGCAAAGGTGATTGCCGAGCGGAACGTGTCAAAAATGGTAAGATTAGTCACCTTAAAGTTGCGGAAACCGCCTCGTGAAACAGTCCCGAATTTCAGACCATTGGCGCTCGAACGACCGACACAGTTGTCGACCACTACATTCTGGCAAATGCTGTTCACATCGTGTGATTTAAAGCAGAGCACATCGTCGGCGGCATCAAAATAGGAGTTTTTAACCACTACGCCATCACAGTCAACCACATCAATACCATCATTATTCCAGTACGATTTGCTGTCGACATAAATCCCATCGACATACAGATTTTTGCACTGGTCATAGGTCTGGTTCCAACTGGCAGGATCCCTCAGCGTGATATCTTTGATCGTCACATTTTTGCATTCCCTGAAGAAGATATTCTGCGGACGGTTGGTCTCGTTGGGGCGGTCGAGCTTTAAAGGGTCGGTGAAAATACCCCTGTGGATATAGTTGACCATATTGTTGGCCGTTATAAATCCACGACCATTGATTGTCCCTTTTCCGGTTATCCCAATATTTTCCTGATTTACAGCAAAAATCATCGACATCCATCCGATTTTTTTGTCTTTGATGTAGTCAAAAGGATTGGTTGACCCCAGGATAGTTGCACCATAATTGAGCTGAAGGGTAACATTCGATTTGAGATAAATACTCCCGGTGACATAATTACCGGCTTCGAAAACCAGCCGGCCACCACCGTTCTCGCTAATAAAATCGATTGCCTTTTGTATGGAGCAGGTATTGATGAAAACCCCGTCGGCTTTGGCCCCAAAATCTGAGACGGTATAATCTTTTGCCGACAACTGCAGGCTAAAAAGGATTACCGCCATCAGTGAAAATAAGTTTGCCTTACCCATTGTATTCTAGTTTTAAATGATTTAACTAATTAAATGTCAAATGAGAGTCTATTTTTTCTGAATAACTCCCGATGATTTATAAACATGCACCTGTTTTTTACCTCCGCCCGGTTCTTCATATTTCATCCCGGAGAAATTGGCCCCTTTTACATCGTCAAGGACAATCGCAGGACGGTACTCTTTTGCTTTTGCCGTAAGTGTCACATTTTCAAATCTGATATTTTTGGCATGGCGTACATAAAATCCCCAGGCCGGGAGTTCTTTAAACTGTGAAAACTCAGGATATGCAGATTTCATCTCAGGGATGCTATCCAGATCAGCAGGTTTTAAGCCGCGATACGCATAATTGGGATTGCTTCCTCCCGGATAAACAAGGTGAATATTTTTAAGTATCACATTGGTGATATCCTGTCCGGCCAGACCGACGATGCTTGCGGGTGATATATTCCTGGGAAGGTCTTCAATTGGCCCTTCGTATTCATAACCAGCATCGGCTTTAGTCGCCGCGATTTCGGCATACATGTTCTGAATGGTGATGTTGCTCATCGAACCAATTCTCCCTTTGTTCCAGCGGGCGCCGATACGCAGAAATATGGCATTTCCCGTATTGTAAGCGTAAAGACTGTCAACCAAAATGTTATCAATAGTTCCCCCGTCAGGTGTCGCAATGGTGATCGCTGACCGGTAGGTGTCGTACACCTTGTTATTGATAATTTTGAAATTTTTGTATCCCCCTGAGGTTACCGTTCCGAACTTGATTCCGCTGGCACTCGAACGGGCGACACAGTTACGCACCTCCACATTTTCGCACAACTTTGTGGCATCGTGCGATTTGAAACAGATGGCATCATCTGTGGCATCAATAAAGGAGTTGGTGACCTTCACATCCTTACAGTCCACAATGTCAAGTCCGTCATTGTTCCAGAACGCCTTGCTGTCAACGGTGATTCCGTCAATCTTCAGGTTTTGACACTGGTCATAAATCTGCACCCAGTCGGCGGAATTCCGGATGACGATGCCCGAAATCTCCACATTTTTACATTCTCGAAAATGAATTGCCTTTGGACGGCGTGTTGCCGGACGGTCGTTTTTGAGTTCGTCCTTGAGTACACCCTTGTGGATTTGTTCAATCAGGTTATAAGCCACTTCCCTCCCCTGACCATCAATAACACCTTTGCCGGTGATACCAATATTCTCGGCCTGATAGGCAAAAACAAGCGAACTATAAGGGCCGTCAATGTTGTAATCGTAGATATTGGTAGAGCCAACCAGGATCGCCCCCTCCTCCAACCGGATGGACACGTTGGATTTAAGCTGAATATTTCCGGTCAGGTAGCGTCCAACATAGAACATAAGGCGGCCTCCCCCCTTCTCATGAATGTAATCAATGGCCTTTTGAATAGCCGTGGTGTTGAGGGTCGTTCCATTCGACTTGATCCCAAACATCGACGCTTTGTAATCTTCGGCTGAAAGGTGAAGTGTACAAAATAATGTCAGAGATAAAACAATGATTTTTAATTTGCTCATATTGCTGATTTATAGATAAATAATTAATAAACTATTTTAGTATTTCTAATAATTAATGATAAGTAATCGGAAAGCTTCAATGTACTAAATTAAATTTCTTATTTCGAATTCAGGACCCCTCTAAATCTCCCCAAGGGGAGACTTCTGGTCCGCATTATAAACAACGTCTGCTCTTTTCTCCCCTCTATTCCCCGTAGTTCCCCTCCTTGGAGGGTTAGGGGAGGTCAGGAATTGAAGGAGATCAAAACAAGAAAATACATTATTACAACAATATTTTGTTCCTATTTCTTAGCATAATGGTATCCAACATTAAATACAACTCATTTTCTGTTTCCATAAATTTGATTAAAATAATCATAAACCATGGTAAGGTATGTCGCTTCATAACCATTCTTAATTGCAGATCCGACGGAAGATACCTGAATCAGGTCGGTTATTCCTTTCAGTTTCTCAGCATAGGTGGCCACGGCCTGAAATTCATGTCGTGCCATTTCCGGTTTGTGCTGTTGATGTAATAGCGCAGTCCGGATAATATGATAATGAAACTCCATCATATCTTCGCCATAGGCAAACCGGCGTTCATCCTCCAGCAAACGTTGCCGTTCCAGCGAATCATTGCAGATCAACATAGCCTGGTCAAGATATTTCCTTGCCTGCTGAAACTCATCCAACATCTCTACAACATCAAGCCCGTCGTTAAGTACAGGATGAAATGGTTCGTAATGCAAATGATCAAGTGAAAATATTTCAGCATTTTCGTTTTTAGGCAATTCCTTTAACTGCCTACGAATTGAATACTTAGCAGTACCGGCATATTGTTTGAATGGTTTAAAATTTGCCGTTGCCAGTTCCAGGTGACGATAAAATTGACGGGTAGGCTCCGTGGTAGTAGGATAGTATTTTTTGAAATAGGTTTCGACAACAGAATCGGCATTGATATTCACATTCCAGAGTAACCGGGAAAGAAGATGCTGGTTTAAAGTCCATGTCCCCCACAAGCGGGTCGGCGTATGCATATAATGAAAATGCCTCGCTCCGGTTTTGTAATACCAGGGAATATCGGTTTTCATCATCCGTGTAAACAGTAACGGCAAGGTCTGAAAATAACTAACATTGTAATATTCACCGATAAACAACGAGCCTTTATAAAAACGGTCCTCCCCTTGTGTCCAGCTGTTATAATCCCTGAGTATTGGCCCGTTGATTTCTGTACAGGCCGGATCAGCCAGCGTATGGACATAACAACGTTCGATAGGGAAAAAGGTAAGGGCGAAGTTTTTATAATCGAACCCTTCTGGTAAGGAGTGTGTGGGAGGCGCCAATGTTTCATGATAGGCAAGAGAGACGATCTGAACATCCCTTTTCAGCCGCCCCTGTTTTCTGGCTTCATGGATCTTATTCAAAACCACATTTTGAAAATCGAAAAGACGGTCGGTAAAATTTCCTTTTTGTTTGCACGCATCACATTCACACCAATTACCTTCATCCAGCATCCATAAATTGATCAAATCCGCATTTTTCCACTCCCCATCAATCAAACAATTAATAAAATTTTTGGCAAGTTCGTTCTTCGCATCGGAGTTGGAGGTACAAATATTATCCCCTGCCCACTCCGGCAGATTACTGCTCCTTTTGCCGTTTCGCAATCCATACCATTCGGGATGAGCCTCAAAATAGGAAAGTGTATCGTTTTTGTCAACGTCTCCCTGATAGGTAGCACTTACTGGGTAAGGATCAGCCGGATTATTTTCATCTCCCGAAAATCGGGGATGATTGTAAGGATACCTGCCACCGGGATTTAAAAATTTCGATTGAATAATATGTCCTCCGCCGATTAGTTTAATCCCCAGTTTCTTCAGAAATAAAACATCCGGTTCTTCAAAGGTCCACAGGTTTAATTTATTACGGGCCATCCACAGAAAAAACTCCAGTGATCCCCGGGCTTGTGTGGCATGAAACCCACGCGTTAAAAAAGATGGATTTTCAATAATATTTAATCCTTCAATCAAGGATACAGGAACTTTCGGATAAACGGTACCTTTGTCACCCAATCCGTAAAAGTGAATTCCAAGTCGGTCAAGGTAGGAATAAACGCCATACAAGGTCCCGATCCTGTCTGCACCCTGAATTCTGGTAATCAGCCTGTTCTTATCTGTTTTGACAGATATTTTAAAAGACTGCTCTGTTTCAAATTTCACATCCCCATCCTTTACCAGCGGATTCGATTTGACGGACCCAAGAATAAAGAGATCAGCATTTTCCGGCAACTTATTTACACTGGTGATGGTGATGTCACCTTCCTTCAGATCGGTAACCCGGACAAGAAAATTTTTCAGCTCAGTCGCTGCAAAACATTCGGTGCAGGCCCTGTCGTCCAACAAATCACTATCCCTGAAATTAACCTCCTTCTCACCCGAAGCCGCCTTTTCCACGGAAGCGAAAGATCCTTTGTTAACCAGTATTACCACTTTGTTTCCACCTTTAACTACACCAGCTGACAGGATTATCAATGGTATCATCAAATACAGAAATCTCGTATATAAAAATTTAAAACACATCTCGTCCTTTTGTTTTTAGTCTCTTTTGATATTCAACTTTTTATACCACCGCTCATAATCTTCCAGTTTAAATGGCACCTGCCCGGCTAAATAATGGTTCGTAAATTTTTCATGCCCGATGGAATAATCCAGAAGCCACATCGATTGCTTTTGACCTTCAGGCAGATATCCAATCACTGTCTTTCCATTCACCGGAATAACAAATGATCCGGAAAACAAGGTAGCTCCGCTATCCGCATCACGTACGGTCACCGTGCCTGACTTCTCTTCCCGTGTGTCGTTTACCGCAACTATCGGGTGCTTCCCCTCTTTAGCATCACCAACCATCACACATGCATCGTACTGGACTTGTTTAATATAGTAATAGGCCAGTTTCTTACTATTATAAAAATCAACAACCTGAGCATCTCCAACAATGGGCCACCCGGTACGCAGGTTCCACCAGATGATCCCCGTTTTACGGAACTTATCCATCCTCCAGAATTCGATGAAAAACTTCATTGCCTCAGCTTGTACGGACTGAGAGGCAAATATGAACCGGTCAAGATCTTTTGGGCAATCTTTGAACATAATTTTAACCTGACTGATCATTACCTCGTTTCGATCATCAGCACCGGTAAAATCGGGATGGGGACGTACCGCTTTCGTTTGCCATTCATCGTTCCAGGTTCCATCCGCTTTCCATGGATATACGTCTTTGGGGTCAAACATCCGCTCGAGAGAGCTGCGGTTTGGGCAACCATGGCATCCGATTTCAGTTACAAAGTGGGCATTCACATCGGTATAAAACGGGGCTTTATAATAACCACGAAGTCCCCAAAGATGCACTTGCGGCATAATGGCTGTATTATTTCCCTGTTTGAAATACTGTTCACTCCCATAGGGAGAACTTGGTAAATAATCGCGCACAGGATCAAATTCCCACACTACCCGAGGTAAAACTGACCTGCTGATCATATCGAGCCCCGGGTCTACCGGTTTTTTATAGCTCCATGCCAATGCAATATCATCTTCATTGTTTCCACACCACAATACCAAAGAGGGATGATTACGCAATTTCAGGACCACACTGATTGCTTCTTTCCTGATCTGCTGAGCAAACTCAAAATCCTGCGGATAAGGCGTTCCGGCAAGGGCAAAATCCTGCCATACCATAACTCCGTTTTCATCACACAAATCGAAAAAATCATGGTCTTCGTATACATTACCACCCCAACAACGGATCATGTTACAATTCAGATCGGTAATCATCTGCATTGAAATTCCCAGGTGGTTTTTGTCGCGGCTATGGAAAGCATCCAAAGGAACCCAGTTGGTTCCCCTGATAAAAATCTTCTCCCCGTTTATCTTAAAAACAAATTCACCAGGATTTTCAGGAGTGGTATTTTCAGTACGAATTAAATCAGCGGTACGGATACCAACTTTTTGCTTTTTTTCATCCAAGACCCTGTTTTTTCCATCCACAATTTTGACGATGGCATCATACAACGCAGGTTCACCATATCCCCTGGGCCACCAAAATTCCACATTGTCGAGCTGAATTCTTTGCCGGCTGCAATGGCTGATTAACGCGAACGATTGTTCATAGTATTGATTTGAACCCCGTTTTAGGGAAACTTTCATAGTCAACCCGTCGATAGTCGGATAATCTGTTGATAACTGCATATCCAGCAACATTTCAGCCTTTTTACCCGAAACATCAATCTGATTGGTGATCCAGTAAACCTGTTCTATCCTCGTCGGTTTCACAATTCTCAAATGGACACTCCGCCAAAGTCCGGCACTGACAACGCGGGGCATAATATCCCATCCATACATGTGTGGCGCTTTGCGGACATGTTCCTGCTCAACCCGAAAATACTTCCGGGAACCAACTGACCCGTTAATGTATTTTTGAGCTTCCCTGGTCGCCGGATTGATCCGGATATAAACAGAATTTGTTCCGTTCGGGGTTAAGAAATCGGTAATATCAAAGTGGTGATCAATCAGCATATTGTCGGTTTCCCCAACGAGATGGTTGTTGATCCAAACCGAACCAAAACAGTCTAATCCGTCAAAAATAATTTCAACACGTTCACTGCCATTATAACGGGGCGTTTCAAATGTTTTGGAATACCACCACTGGTAAGCTTCGTATTTGCGAAGCGCATAAACATTATTTCCTACTTCAGGATTTGGAATCTGCCCGGCCTTTAATAAATCCAGCTCTACATTACCCGGTACAATAGCCGAAACTTCGGGCCAGTGTTTACTTTTTAATTCTTCCGGGGTTGAAGGGGCATCCTTGCTATATTGGCCATAGAACAATCTCCAGGAACCATCCAGCGACATCCCTACATTGTCATTCTGAGCCTGCAAACACAAGCTCAGGAACAGCAGAAAAAAAACATTGATCAAATTACGCATCATAACTGTTTTTTTCCAAATTTTCTTGCGGCCTCAAACATATAAACCAGGTTCTGTGGAGGCACATCTTCCTGAATACAGTGGGCTGCTGCAAATATGTAGCCCCCATTTTTGTTCAGAATATCGATTGTACTTTTGACATTTTCTTCAATGCTTTCTTTATTCCCGAAAGGGAGTAAATCCTGTGTGTCAATCCCACCATGAAAAACAATGCCGTCACCGTAATTATTCTTAAGGTTGGATGGTTCCATGTAAGTAGCCTTTGGCTGAATCGGGTTTAAGATCTCCACACCAGCATCAATTAACTCGCCAATGAGGGGAAATACGCTGCCACACGAATGGTGAAGAAAAGCAGCATCCGTGAATTTTTTTGTGTAGGCAATCCTTTCTTTCAGGTAAGGTTTTATCAGTTCTGAAAACATCTCAACCGACACAAACAAGCTTGACTGGGTAGCAAAATCATCACCACTTGAGGTATAATGAATATATTTACCCAGGGCTCCGTAATATATTTCAATGACCCTTTTTTGATATTCATAAATTTTATTGAAAAAAACTTCAATAAATTCAACATCCTCAATCATTCGTAAAAGAAAATCATCAAATCCGCACATCCAGCAACCCAGTTCAAATACACCATATATCGGATGTTCGGCGCATATAATATAGTCCGTTTCTTCAAACATTTTTTTTGCCTGAAGCGCATATTTTTCTACCTCTTTAAGACTGATCGAATCCGGATCAGGCCATCTGAATTTTTCCAGATCACCAATAGTTGCATTCTTTAACGGATAGCTGACCTGTTCCCAGTAAAGCCCGGTATAAAAGCGCCTTATGCCCCATTCATCAATATACTCATTATCTGACAATTCTTTATACAATGAATTCTCTGGGGTAAATATTTCACCGACCGATCTTGTGTCGATATCAAGGTATTGTAATAGCCGTTCATCGAGCCTTCTCGTTTTTCCGAACTTCAGAATTTCAATCTCTTTGGGGATATCAAATCCCAGAAATTCGAGTACGGTGTACATACTTTTGCCCTCCATGGTAGACAGTGGGTTACCTCCTAAATCCAGAATAAGATCATCAGGCTGGATATGCCTTAATGTTTTAGCAAAATTTTCTTTCCTCTTCATTTTGATTTATTTAGTATTGAATGATTCAACAAGATTAACCGACCCCATCGAAATTTCTTCAGGTTGAGGAAGTGTATTAGGGTAGCTTTGCAGTGCCGGATTACCTGGTTTCTTTGCCCATGCCCAAACCGAAACATTTAGTTGGGTTTCGGGTAAATCAAGTTTAAGGGAGATTGAGTTTTCTCCAATCTTCATAGGCGCTTTCAGAAAAACCCAGTACTTTTTACTCGCTTTCCATCTTGGCAGGATCCGACTGTTCTCTGTTGTGATCAGAGGGAGCGAATTCCCATTGATGATCATTGTTCCTTCGAGTCTTAAGGGGATATTGTCGCCCTCAATAAGTACAAGCAGATCTGCTTGAGCAGATGTCACTTCAACGGATCCTTCCAGACCAAATCTGAACGCAGGGGTTGCCGCCTTCTGAATGCCAGAAACATTACTGGTTGAGCTTTTTATTTCAGTTGCATTGATAACCGCTTTTTCAATTTTACGGATTTCAACACGCCCAAAACCATGGCTTAAATCAGCAACATTTGAAAGCCCTGCTATAGACTCATGGTCAGAAACTGACAAGACCAGCGTCTCGTATGGTGCAAGCGGAATATTTACCTTATCACCGTATTTCACGTTCTTGGCATAAATTCTTACTTCCGGATAAAGACTTACAATGTTCAGATTTTTAACATTTTCTGAGAAACCTGCAGAACGATCAATTTTCAACAGGTATTCACTATTTTTAATCCAGGGATTCCTTAATTCAATCAGGGCACGGTCATCTCCACAATGGGCATAGCCATAAGGTTCGCGTGGCATTGCAGAGGCGTCTTGTTTAAACCTTGGAACCGTTCCATTCTGCCATGATTCAGGAAGAAGAACTTTTGTATTCTGAATTAATGAACCGTTATTTTTAGCCCAGCGAATCAGATCTGCCATCATTTTCCACCGTGTTCCATCCATATAAACCGGGTTGATATAGAGTGGCAGAAATTGATTTCCACGCATAATTGCGGTAACTGCATCATTCGAGAAGGATTCCATAGTTTGATGAGCGACGCCCAGAACCTCCTGGGCAGCAATTGGCGCCATCCCATAGGTCGCACCCTGAATATTAAAATAGTCACGGGAGGTGGTGTAACTCTCGCGGTAAACGGGACATGGAATGCGCCCTTCGGGATAATCACTGCCAAAGGTACCGATCACAGAATTTACATATAACAGCCACCAGGGACTTGGATCTCCGCCCATGCAGGTCGTTTCGATCCATGTATCAGGCGATACCTCATGTATTTGTTTACAGGTTTCAATTAAGGCTTCGGCAGTTGGCTCTATCGATAAATAGCCAGGTTCATGGCCATGGTCCAATTCATTACAAAGCGACGCGGGGTTTGTAGTGAAAATAAATCCGTCGAATTTAAGATGCTTGATTTCATAATTTTTCACCATTTCAACCAAATTCTTTCTTAATCCGGATAAATAATGCGGACCTGCAAAACAGCACAATCTGCCCGCCTTTTTTGTACTGTCAAGGACGAAGGTTTCGTATCCATGTTGTTCAGCCCAATCAGAGTCCAGGCTTTTCGGAGAATACATGTTGCTGGGCGATATCCATAAACCGAGTTTTGAATTCATTTTTTTGGCGGCTTCCCGGATGTTAACGAATCTTTGGGGAAACAGAAGGGTGTCGATACCCCAGATACTTTTGGGATCAGACCATCCCAGGTCGATACAGAAAGAGTTGAACGATACCCCGTAAGGAATGAACATTTTCTCTTCAAAAGTCTTCATCAATTCAAGCATTTCCTTTTCCGAATAGGGCACAGGAGAACTCCACCATGAATTATAATTTACATGTATCTCCTTGTTTCCCGGCCGCTTTGCTGAGATATACGAAAGAAACGCCCCTTTTTCATCCCCTTTTTGTGCCGCACCATAAACCGCTTTACGACTTTCGTACCATTTGCCCGGTTGTATTTTAAGTCCTGGCTGATGAGCAATAACGATCTTACCCGATTCATTCCGCATGGAAGAAACCGGATATTCAATACCTGCAAAGAATCCATTTAAAAATACAGGGTAGGTCTGACCGGGCAATGCAGGTAAACTGATTGAACTATCAGTTACTGCCAGCCTGTCTAAAATGATCTCCTTTAACAACACTGGGCGATCGATCCCCGTCAAGCTATATCCGGCCCATTTGCGAAGCAGTTTTTCTGTTGGTGACCACTGGATAAAAAGCTGAATTTCCAACTTTCCTCCACCTTGTAGGTTGATAGGGGCATATAATACCCGGAAAGGTTCTTTTTCAGATTTGATGATATCACCCAATTCCCTCAATGGCGAATATCCTCCAACAATTTGATTATCAATAGAAAAAAAAGGACAATCCAATGACACGGCCAGTTTCTGCCCCTGTTGGGTAATAATAACCTGGTGCTTATTCATCGTAATAACCGGTACAGGCATTTGAGCCAGTAATCTTACCGGTGTAACCATCGTCAGGAATATCCCAAAAACAAGTAATTGCTTTAATCTCATTATTCTACAGGTATCTTAATTAAATTGACTTCAATCACATTTTTAGTTTCAGCCTTATCGATTTTGTAAGTAATTGCAGAAGGAGTATTTCCGGAATAGATACCATTTATAAACTGGCAATCACAGATTGGAGATTCGACCAATATCAATGAGAGGCCATCCCCAACCAGATTAGTCGCATAAATATGATGAATCTTTCCGGGTGTGGAAGGTGCACCATATCCTTTGCCGCCAACACATAAAGTATATGGACTTCCGCGATATGGCGGAGGAGTATCTGGCCGTGCACTGGTTATAACCCCATTCACATAGACATGATGAATTCCCGCATTGCCGCTGGCCCGTATGGCCACACCACAATAATTGGTCTGACAGTTAGTGATATATACCTGTTCGGTATCATCGTCAGGACCATTCCATTTGGTTGAAGTGACCTGGTAAGAATTTACATCGCCGTTACGAAAATAGGTTGAAGTATCACTTTTTGAAGGAAAGGATGAATTTAAATCGAGACTGGTAAGGGCAATTAAATCATCACCATTTACACCGGAGATATCATTGATCCGGAAATATTTACAACCATGTCGCAGGTTGATTCCATCTTTGTTGAAAACTTTGAACTTTTCACCGTTGATATTAATGTACTCAGGATTGTTAAAACGGATGGAAGAAATCTCTGCATTTTGGGTTCTTTCAAAACTTATGGCCCATGCATGGGAGTTTTCGATCGTCACATTTCTCAGGCCAAAACTATCCACCATGGCAATCTGGATTAAATTATTCCGCCAGTCACCTCGCTGTTTTTCTCCCGCTTTATTCGCATCTGAACCATAGCTTTTTCTCCCCTTTGGTTCCTTATCGGTGACTAAGACACGGTAGGCATCCCCAGTTGCACGGGGATTAGCTGCACCTTTCAGAATCACATTTCCGATACCGACAATATTGATATTTCTTATCCTGACTGGGTGCTCAATTCCGACGCCAACATTCTCACTTCTGAACATATTGTCCCTGCATTGATCCGAAAGCTGGATCGTACAATTATCCAGAATAACAGTCATGTTGGGGGGTAATAAAATTGCACGGTCAATTTTCCAGCTATTGGTCCCATTCGAGTTTATTCCCGGGATGACCATCTTGTGCATTGATTGAGCGGCAAAATCAATTGCTTTCTGAATCCGGTCAATATCGCTCCCTACAAACTGATTTGGACTGATATAACTGGTATTACCCTTATTTTTATATTTGGGTTTTAAGTTTAAAGAGCGGCCTTCGCCTGTAAAATCCTGTGCTGAACCCGATTTCGGACACAGCGACATCAGGAATCCCAAAAATAGAAGAATCAGTACTATTTTATGACATATGTACCAAGAACAATAAATTGTCGTTTTATTAAATACTTTTTTGACCTCCCCCACCCCTCCAAAGGAGGGGAGTAACGTGCTGCAGTTCTTTCTGATCCAGACCAAAAGTCTCCCCTGACCTCCCCAGAGCCCTCCAAAGGAGGGGATTACAAGGCAGTTGTATTCATTATACAGGAGATTTAGAGGGATCATAAGCAGAAATTTTAAAAAGTATATTATATCTTTCCGTTTACTCATTGTCAATTAAATAACAACTAAAGTTACACAATTAAACTAAGAATAGAACGTTACCGGTCCAACCAATCCCATCGACTGGATCGGCTGATCTTTTGTTTTCAGCACTGTAAATTTTTGTGCCGTAGGATTGTCTTTTAAAGTTTTCATATAATTTCCAAGGGTGGTTGTCACCCTGATTTCCAGATCATTCGAACCCATTTTCAGAAACGGTGCAATGTTATGGATCCGCCTCCCATACCATTTGACGCCGCACGACTTTCCATTCAGAAAAACTTCCGATACTCCATAAACCTGACCAAGGTTGAGGAAGGTCGTTTTCGGATCGGTTAAATTCATCTTCTTCCGGTAAATCGCAGTCCCTGTAAAATTCACAAAATCTGTCTCTTTAATATCCTTCAGGGGCACCATCTGAATGGTTTTGACCAAGTTTTCGTGGCTGTGGTGAAATTCCACCTCCCAGGCTCCATCCACTATTTTGGTATCCTTACCTGTTGGTGGAACAGGCGCCCATTTTTGTCCGTTTTTTTCCTGGTTGAAAACGATTAACCGTGATTCTGCCGGTCCAAGTTCAAGCTCAAATTGATTGTTCAACAGGTCAATACGAAAACGTTCACCACTTTCGGCATCCCAAATCCAGGGATAGTGCCCATTAGTAATCTCCTTCGAAAAGGTTATATTGGTTCTGTGACTGTTGAATTTGTGGGCATTTCCGAAGAAGAATATTTCACTTTTATCGTCGCTCTGATAGCGATTCTGCATCACATAACGGTCAGGATTTTCGATTTTAAGATAGTGGGGGATCTTGTATTTTACCATCACCTCCTTGTACCACTCAAGGAAACGGTAGTCGGCTGGTTTTCTGATCAGGATAAACCGATCGGGGAAAGCCTTGAGTTTTTCGATCCATTGCATCACCTGCCGGTCTTTCTCCTTGTAATTGGTAAATCCCAGCGATTTTTCCGGGTACTTTTCGATGCAGAAAATGCGTCCTCCCGACGAAACGAAATCGTGCAGTTTGGATAATGTTTCGGGGTTCATACTGGTCACTTCAATCAGGAAAAGGGTACCGTATTTTTTCGGACCATAGCAAAGCTTTCCGTTTTTAATAGTCGAATCCTGGATGATCATCTCAGTGGTATAATCCGCAGCGCCACCGGTTTTATTGATCGACTCCCAGATTATCGAGGTGTAGGGAATATTCAGTTTTTCGGGGAACGGATCGGTTTGAACACCCATATCTCCCCATAGGTCATAAGTTGCAGGCAAGATTGCAATGTCGGTGTACATATCGGCATTCATTAAAACCGAAGATATACGTGCCTTATAATCAATCAGGTATTTAAAATAAGGCCACAAGTTGCTGTTTTCGTTGAAATAGGAACCGTATTGGACCCATCCGGGGAATGGAGCCTCGGGTGGTGAATAATTATATCCCTCCAAAACGGAATGGGTGATTCCCGACATGATACTCTGGTCGGAACCTATCTTCAACAATTCCAGAGTGGCATTAAAGACGATATAGGTATTGGTCATCTCCTCGCAGCTGACCACCCGTTTTCCGGTAAGATGGGCAGCCGAAGAGACAAACTTGTTGATCATGGTATATCCCCGGCCGCGGCGGTAATCTTCGTCCGACATCTCTTCACCCAGCTTATGTTTCAGCCAGTTCGTGGTCCACGATTCCCCTTCCGGGATATCGTAACCAATGCTGGTCTCCAGTGGGAAAAATCCCCTGCCATACGCCTGGGCCCTCGATTTTACATGATTGTCCTTACACCATTGCAGGTAAGTCGCAGTAAAACGTTCACGCAACAATTCAGCTTTAGTCAATTCGAAATCAAAGCGAACCCGTTTGACTACTTCTGCAAATTCAGTTGTTTTCGCTGCACCGTATTTGTCGTCAATAACACCTCCCAGCCGGCCAACTTTAAACATCGTAAACGGTAGATATGGCAGCATATCGTAGCCCCGTCGTTTTTTGAATTCATCAGCCAGATCTCCTGTCCAGTTGCACCCCTCCAACTCCATCGAGTCAGTAAAGAAAGCACGAAGGTGTTTCGAAAGCGGTCCGGTTTTTTTCTGAATCGTATCCGACATATGATCCAGATACTTCCGGACAGCCGCTTTATCCATATGGTTGAGGATAGGACCTGCCGCCCCCGGTGCCCCATTGATCACATTTGCGAACGAATTCACCTTAACAAGGGCATAGAATACATGTTTACCTGCTGGTACTTCAACCGTGATAATCTCATCTTTACGCTTGTCGGAAAGGTCAATCACCTGCCCGAGTCCGCTCATCGGGTCAGGGACAAGTTTCAGTGAAAGAATTTCAAAGGTACGGGTCGGATTTGGCTCGGTAACTCCGGGATCGATGGTTTTGAACAGATTGAACTGCGAAGTTTCGTAAACCAATGGACCTTCCAGCTTTTCAGCATCAATGATAACCACCTGGGCACGCTCATCTCCTTTCAGTGTCTCAGCGCCAAAAGGCCAGCCCGAACCAACAATCAGATCGCAGGTCATATCCACTTTTTTGGCCTCCGCAAAGGTCACCTGCAACATGTCGATCCATTCGTCGCTAAGCCAGGTCAGCGATTTTTTACCAAGATCATCCCCAGTTGAAGGAAATGAGATCGGATTGATCTCGACTCCACCAATCCCTTGTGCCTTGAGAAGATTCAATTCCCTGATCAGCTCGTGGGCTTCCACCTTGTCGCCATTCCACCACCAGCGGACAAACGGTCGATAAGTTGGTTCCGGATTTTGAAAAAGCGGGTAAAGTTGAGAACAAGACCTTACCGGAAGATTGTTGTCTCCGGTATTTATTGTCGAAACAGGATAAGCTCTTTCTGCAAGAAATCCTGCAGAAAGAGCAATGGTCCGCGATAAGAAAGTCCGTCTCTTCATCTAATCACTTTATTAAGAATTAGTAAACAGTAACCGGTCCTACCAACCCCATCGACTGAATCGGTTGATCTTTGGTTTTTAACACAGTAAATCGCTGTGCAGTTTTGTTATCCTTCAGGGTCTTCATGTAATTCCCCATCGTGGTTGTAACGCGAATTTCAATGTCGTTCGACCCTTTTTGAAGGAAGGAGGTGATGTTATGAATCCGCCTTCCATACCATTTAATGCCACACGACTTTCCGTTCAGAAAAACTTCTGACACTCCATAAACCTGTCCAAGGTTCAGAAATGTTGTTTTCAGATCGGCGCAATCCATTTTGTTCCTGTAAATAGCTGTTCCTGTAAAATTAACAAAATCGGTCTCTTTTATATCTTTCAGGGGCTCCATTTGTAACGTTTTTACCCAATTTTCGCGACTGTGGTGAAATTCCACCTCCCAGGCGCCACCCAAAGGTTTTACATTCTGACCTGTTACCGGAACGGGAACCCATTTTTGTCCGTTTTTTTCTTTATTGAAAACAATCAACCGTGTTTCGGCAGGTCCGAGTTCAAGTTCAAATTGATTGTTGACCAATTCGATACGATAACGTTCGCCACTTTCGGTATCATAAATCCACCCATGACGTCCCTTGGTGATCTCTTTTGAAAAGGTCACTTTCGTTTGATGGGAATCGAACTTATGTGCATTTCCGAAAAAGAAAATCTCACTACGATCGTCACTCTGGTAACGATTTTGCATCACAAAACGATGCGGGTTCTCAATTTCCAGATAATGCGGGATATTATATTTTACCATCACCTCTTTGTACCATTCGAGGAACTTGTTGTCTCCAGGTTTTTTGATCAGGATAAACCTGTCGGGGAAAGATTTAAGTTTTTCGACCCATTGATGTACTTGCTGGTCATGTTCTTTATAATTGGTAAATCCCAGTGATTTTTCGGGGAATTTTTCGATACAGAAAATCCGTCCGCCCGAAGAGACAAAGTCGTAGAGTTTGGATAATGTCTCCGGACTCATGCTGGTCACCTCAACAAGAATGAGGGTACCACATTTTTTGGTTCCATAGCAAAGTTTACCGTTTTTGACCGTGGAATTTTTAATCACGATCTCTGTAGTATAATCTGCTGCTCCACCATTTTTATTGATGGATTCCCATATAATGGAGGTATAGGGGATATTGAGTTTTTCAGGGAACGGATCAGTTTGCACTCCCATATCGCCCCACAAATCGTAGGTGGCCGGCAGAATGGCGATATCAGTATACATATCGGTATTCTGAAGCATAGAAGAGAGACGGGCCTTGTATTCGTTCAGATACTTGAAATAAGGCCACCAGTTGTTGTTTTCATTGTAATACGAACCGTACTGAACCCAGCCCGGGAATGGAGCATCGGGTGGCGAGTAGTTGAAACCGTGCCACACCGAATGGGTAATCCCCGACATGATGCTTTGATCTGAACCAATCTTCAGCAACTCCAAAGTGGCATTGAAAACAATATAGGTATTGGTCATCTCTTCACAACTGACCACCCTTTTCCCCGTAAGGTGGGCGGCTGAAGAGACAAACTTGTTGATCATCGTATATCCTCGTCCGCGCCGGTAATCTTCGTCAGACATCTCTTCACCTAACTTATGTTTCAGCCAGTTGGTGGTCCACGATTCACCCTCGGGGATGTCATAACCGATGCTGGTTTCCAAAGGAAAGAATCCGCGACCGTAGGCTTGGGCCCGGGAATTTACATTCTGGTCTTTACACCATTGAAGATAGGTTTTCGTAAAGCGCTCATTCAGTAGTTCAGCTTTGGTCAATTCAAAATCAAAGCGGATTCGTTTGATCTCTTCAGCAAACTCTGGTGATTTGACAGCTCCATATTTGTCGTCGATAATGCCTCCCAGCCGGCCAACCTTGAACATGGTAAACGGCAGATAAGGCATCATATCGTAACCCCGCCGTTTTTCAAACTCGGCCGCAAGGTCTCCTGTCCAGTTACACCCCTCCAACTCCATCGAGTCGGTGAAGAAAGCACGAAGGTGTTTCGAAAGGGGTCCGGTTTTTTTCTGAATGGTATCTGACATATGATCAAGATACTTCCTGACAGCCGCTTTATCCATATGATTGAGGATAGGTCCTGCTGCACCCGGCGCTCCGTTGATCACATTGGCAAACGAATTCACCTTAATCAGTGCATAGAAGACGTGTTTACCTGCAGGTACTTCAACCCGGATGATCTCATCCTTACGCTTATCGGAAAGTTCAATTACCTGATTGAGACCACTCATTGGATCAGGCACCAGTTTAAGCGAGAGAATCTCAAAAGTTCTGGTTGAATTTGGCTCGGTCACTCCCGGATCAATGGTCTTAAAAAGATTGAATTGGGAAGTTTCGTAAACCATTGGCCCTTCGAGTTTCTCTGCATCGATAATAACTACCTGGGCACGTTCCTCACCTTTCAGTGTCTCAGCGCCAAATGGCCAGCCCGAACCAACGATCAGATCGCAGGTCATATCCAGTTTTTTGGCTTCCGCAAAGGTCACTTGTAACATATCAATCCATTCATCACTTAGCCAGGTAAGCGACTTTTTCCCAAGATCATCTCCGGATGATGGGAACGAAATCGGGTTGATTTCAACTCCTCCGACTCCGGCATCCTTCAACAGGTGCAATTCCCTGACGAGTTCTTTTGCTTCCACTTTATCGCCATTCCACCACCACCGGACAAACGGACGATAGATGGAATCAGGTGTTTTAAATAATTTATACAGATCTGCATCAAACAGGATTTTTTTGGGATCTACTGAATTGGCAGCATAAGCTGAAATGGAATTTGCTGCAACACATCCTGCCGAAAGAATAGCGCTTCGAAATAGAAAAGTTCTTCTTTTCATTGATTAATAGTTTGATTTACAATGATTAAAAAAAGCCATTGGTTTTGACGTCGCCATACTTCAATGCGACCTCCACCCTTTTTACCACGAATGAACCTGAATTCTCAGATTTAAACGAAATTTGATTGTACCCCTGTTTAAGTGAAGTGGCAGGGATAATAAATGCGTATTCCTGATCTGTATTTTGTAACCCTCTTGCCTTGTCGTACGTTTGAACGTACTCAGGTTTCTCACGGACAATTTTCACTCCGTTGACGGTCAATATATATTCGGAGGGCTTATTCAATCGTACAAAGAGGATCACTTCCTGAGGAACTGTTATTTTGGGATTATCTCCAATGAAAATTGAAGCTTCAGAGACCTTCCCTTTATCGACCATCAAAGGCAATGAGGTAACCGGTTGAACATTATACTCCGGAAAACCATCGTTCAAACAATAGATTTTATTTCTGTTTTTCAATGTGTTTAGCGACCCCAACTCTTTTAACAGCAGGGGCATCATCACCCGGCAAACCTGATCCCCTTTTTCGAGGTGGAGTTGTCCGTTATATTCAGATCGATAGGTGCCATAATACTGGTTAAACAGGTAAATTCCATCAGCACCCTGTGACAAAATATGGGAGGCCATTCCACGGAACATTCCATGCGAAAAGGGTTCGCGTTCGTGGTAGCCTCCGTCATCAATCGAAGCATAAAGCGGAATAGAAAGGGGAGCTAGGTCTTTTCTGAATTTAGCAACAGGCAGCGAAGGATCTCCGCGCCAATGTATGCCAATACTCACAAAATCGATCAATCCCAGACGAATCCATTCCTGAATATCCAATCCTTTATCCAGACAGGCCTCCAATGTCAGAGGAACACGGGCTGTAAGGAGTATCTTCTTTCCGCGCTTTGCTGAAACCTCATCAACCTTTGCGCGGATATCTTTCACCAGTTGGGTCATCAGCGGAGCATTCTTCCTACCTTCGCCCAATTTGAAATAGACAATAAACCGCATAAAATCGAGGTCGAAGCCATCGATCATATCGTATTTATCAAGCTGTTCGGAGATGATACCTAGTTTTTGAGCCCGAACTTCCGGGTGAGCAAAATCAAGTGCCTGCCGGCTGTTCCAGCCCGGGGTATCGTCATTCAGCCAGAATTCAGGATGTTTATACCAAAAATCAGAATAGACGATGGGGCAGTGGGTCGTAGTATCGTTAAAATGGAGGTCGTTCATCCGATAAGTAATAAAAGCTTCCATTCCATTATTCTTTGCCCGGTTTAGTGAAGCAGCAATTAAATCGGTTCCCTCCTTTTCAAGATTCAAAAAGTTCCGGTAGTATTTTTTGAAGTTGGCGCAGGCTGCTGTATCGCTCCCACAATTTAGTTTTCCATTCAGATCATCACAAAATACCCGGCCAAATTTAGAGCGGTAATACAAAAAATCGCTGCCGCTACACATCATAAAAGTGGTAACCTGAGTATTGGAAACCATATCCACATAGCCATTAATATCGGCAACGCTTAAAGGGCGTCTATAGAACCATAAATTTCCCAATGCATCGGTTCCGTCGTTGTTGTGTATTAGACGTTGTTTTATAGTTGGTTTTCCATAAGATGAAAAACCAAGAAATGATATGGCGATTCCAACAATCAGAATTATTCGGCTTAGTGGGATTAATTTTTGCACGGTCATCTGTTTAACTGGATTTTAGTAAAGACTTAACGGGATTGGAGAGGGTATATCTGAAAAAACATACCCTCTCTTTAGCCCTTTGAAATTTAATGGTGTTCTTCACCAACTATTTTATCCAAACTGAAGGTTCAGGCAACCTTGGCACATCAAGTGGAAGTTCCGCACTCTTCTTAACATTTGCATTGCCATGGTCATAATCCTTATTTACAAAATCAGCCCATGTCAAAGTTTCTCCGGCAGCAGCTTTTAACTGGTTAACAATCGCATAACGGCTGGCTGCATCATAATAAAAACGATTATCATTCATGCAGGTAGCTTCTTCCTCTGCACGCCAGATTCCTTTTCCTACTGAACGGGCGCCTTCAAAATAGCCAACTTTTGGATAATAAACAGAATATTCAGCAGAGGAGAGGATTTTAGCCCATGGAGATTTTGTTTTATCACCTGATACATCCACATTTTGATACCACCCATAGGTCTGAAATTCGAGCGTTCCCAGTCTCTTATCCTCAGAAAGTGTACCTGTTGGAGAGGTCATGTACAAATCAGCCAAATGACCAATGGCATGCCCCCCGATCTCATGTACAACTACATTCTCAAAACCGGTTTGTGATCCTGTTGTTCCCGGACTGTTGCAAACAAATCCCATGGTGCGGTTCTTTCCTGTTTCCACAAAGTAGTTGACCGCTCCATTATAATGTGAAACGTTCTGGAGTACTAATACAGCATAGTTCTTCACCACATGGATATTTTGTGCGACCAGACAAGAATCGGTCCACTTGAATACCTTACTAAATGACCCTCCGGTCGAAGGACTCGCCTTATCAAACAATCCCGCCCAGGCACTGGTCGAAACATTATCGTACATAGTGCCAAACTTAGTTGTAACCACCGTATTGCAAAGCCCCGTCTGATCGCCATTCTGATGTTGCGAAATACCAGACTGAGAAGAAACTGCAGCAATCCGGTATACCCGAACATAGGAACGATACGTTTTATATGGTTCTGCATTTTCAAACAGTGCATTGACGGCTGTAAGAGACAGATTTTCCCAGCCACCGGCAGCAATCATATCACTTGCGGTAAAACCGTCACCAGTAACTATTAAAGTAAAGGCATCAGTACTTCCATTTCCGTTATCCTGATACAACCGAACTTCTCCATCTTTCCATGTACCAGGAGCGGCAGCTGTTGTAAAAGAAAAGACAGAACTTACAGGTGATTCGGCACCAAAAATATCCTTCGCTACAATCCTCCAGTAATAGGTCGTATTACCGGTTAACCTGGATACAATTGTACAGGAAGGAGTATCATAGTTCTGATTACTCTTGGTCCAGCTTTTCTGATCTGTCGAATATTCAACGGTGTAGATTACCCGGTCTCCTTCCAGATCAACTGCATCACTCCATTGCAAACGTAAATAAGATTCAGAGACCTCCTTTGCTCCATTAAGCGGAAAAACGGCTTTTGCCGGAGCAACGGGAGCTGTATTGGGAATAACACCAGTTACATTGATGTTAAGGGAGCGTGAAGTTGCACTAACTTTGGTATCTGAGGTTTGAACTGTTACCAGGGCTACCCTTTTCTCCCGATAGGTAACCGACGAAACAGTTAATGTAATATCACCATCACCTGTTGCGGTTGTTGGGGTAACCGTCAGCCAGTATAACCCGGGATCTGTTACTTTCCATACAGTACCTGCAGGTGCTAATACTTTTACTTTCATTGATGCTCCTGCCTGGACAGAAATGGCAGACTGATCTATGCTGAAATTACTTTGTTGGTTAGGTGTATCGGAATCTTTTTTACTACAGCTAAGAAGAAAAATTCCAAAAAATAATATATAGAAAAAATAGGATAAACGCCTCTTCATAAGAATCATCTGTTAAAAATTTATTTTTTAAAGGGCACATGGAATCCCACTTTGCGGGATTAATAATTAATTCGGAAAGTGATATTCACTCAATGAGGGTGACTAAAAAGCCAGAAAAACTGCTTACTATCTCTGTGTGACTCTGTGCTAGCTCTGTGTACCTCTGTGAGATAATTAGTTACACAGAGAACCGCTGAGGTTTCTCAGAGAGCCACAGCGTTTCCGGACAGCCTCAATTTATTTTTATTGAACAGTGTTATACGCTTCTTCTGCCTCGTACTCCCAGTTGGGGGGCAGGGAGGTCAAAAGAAGGAAACAAAAATCACGACAATATATTATTCCGGGTAATCAACAATATTTTGAAGGGAAAATAAAAAGTCAGGTAATCGTTTTTCCACAGTGCAAAGAAATATCTCACTAAAAAAAAAGGGCGGACAAAATGCTCCGCCCTTTTTCAAGTATCAAACAGAACTTTTAGTTCTGAACACAAAGTGGGTTGTATAAGGTTTCTACTTCAGGAATCTGAAGTGTCATTTTCGCTACACTGTAAGTGCCTTTATCGATATGGTTGGTTGAGGTTGTACGATCAACAGCAATACCCCAACGTTTGTTATTGAAGAATTCACGTCCACCTTCGCCCCATAACTCAATGCGGGTCTGTAACTGAACCATTTGCAATGCACTTAAACCAGTCATACTGGAGTAAGTATCACAAGTCAATGGAGCTGTTCCAGTTTTTGTACGTACAGCTAGCAACGAATTCAGCGTAGTTTTAGCTCCCGCTGCGTCGCCAGACTGAGCCTGAGCTTCGGCTTTCATCAGCAATACTTCCGAAGAACGCATGTAGTAACAGGTAACGCTTCCGACCTGTTTCTTATCGTTGCTTCCAATACCGTGAGTCGCAGCAAATTTCAGGTTGGTATAAGCCGGAATATTTTTTACAGTACCAGAAGTTGGATAGGTATAATCGCCAAAGGCTGTTGCCATAAAACAAGCTTTACGGTAGTCATTATTGTCGATTTTATCATAAAGACGGTTGTCAATACGTTCATAACCTTCACCTAATCCACCACTTCCTTCACCAAACGGGTTCATCCAGCCGTTATGGGCTGTTAATGCTGTACCTACAGGAAAGCCTAAGATAACCTCAGGATTTTTATCGTTGAACAGGAATCCGTTTGTTTCAGGACGTATTTCAGGAACAGTCGATGTACCTACATTTTTTGTTCCGCCATAGACACTTTCTCCCATAAATGTTGGGTATTGGCCCAATATACCGTTACAAGCGGTGATGGCCGTTGTCCAATCGCCTACTGCAAGCGATACCCGTGCCAGCATGAAATTGGCAACACCTAAATCAATATCTGTAAGTACATTGGTTGTGTACTTTTTATTTGAAGAGGTGAACAGCGAAACAGCAGTTTGCAGATCTTTAAGGATAAAATCATACGTTTCCTTGGAAGTAGCACGCGCTTTGTAAGGCTGGGTAGGAGAATAGGTATCATACAACATAACACCTAATTTGTCCTTACCACCTTGTAAATAGGCATCCTGATAATTCTCCATAAGATAGTTGTATGCATATGCACGGACTGTCAGACATCTTGCTTTGTATTCCTGCAATTTTGCATTGGTCCCAACAGTTGCGTCATCGAGAAAAAGCAGCACTTTATTGACAGTCGTAATACAAGACCATTCCTGAGTCCAGTAGTAAGCATTTTTGTCAACTGATGCACTTATGAAATCACGTAAAAAATATTCGTCTCCTCCAAATATGCTAAGGTTTTTATTCCCGAAAACGATATCATTCGCCTCCAGGTTACGCATACAATCCAATCCCTGGCATGAACGATAACGGCCGTCAGCAGTACCGGCACCGTTGATACCACTTCCATTTAATTGAAGAGGAATCGCATTTGCCATACTTTCCATAGCCAGTTTGATCTTCACTGTATCTCCCGAAGCCAATAAAGTTTTAATTTGTTCATCTGTTATAGCAGTGGGTGGTGTTATTTCCAATTGACCGGCACATGAGGTTAAAATCATGGCTGCAAGAAATAATATTCCAATAAAATAATTTTTCATCTTGACTTATTTTTAAAGTTTGTTATAAATCCAGGTTAACACCGAATGAAATTGTACGCATGGTAGGATAGGAATAAGCACCTACTTCATAACCACCAACCAACGACATACGTGGGTCAATTCCGGAATGTGAGGTCAACATAAATACGTTATCAACTGACATATATAAACGTAAAGCAGCGATTTTGTATTTCTGTAACATCGATTTGGTAAAGGTATAACCAAGGGTCAAATTCTTAACATCCATGTAAGATGCGCTGAACAAGGCCATATCTGTATACTGCCAGCTTCCAAAAGTAGCTCCGTCAGTGTAAGATGCTCCATAAAAAGCCATAGGAAATTTAGCGTTTTTATTCTGAGGCGTCCAGGTATTTCCGATTAATTCAGCAGATAAGGCATATCCAACATATTCACTATCATAGAGACTATTACCATAATCAGTACTATAAAATTTTCCACCTAACTGATAAGCCAACATAGCCGAAAAGTCAAAGTTTTTGTATTTTAAAGTTGTGTTAAAACCACCAATCCAATCAGGAATAGCGCTACCCAATTCGTAACGGGAAGCAAGCGTGTAATTGGTAACCTTTGAATCGCCGCCAACCGCTATATCAGAGTATAATCCGGCAGTATGATCCGCTTCGGTTACTTTGTGATAGAAAAGCGGAAGACCACAATTTTGATCTACACCTGCGTATTTGTACTGATAAAGATTGTAGTAATCTTTCCCTACGCCACGCAGATAAGTAATATTTGATGAAGCTCCACCTCCGGAAGCAGTCCATGCATCAGCATTTGCAGTCCATGTACCATCAATAGCAGAACCTACACCCTTTGGCACAGCCTTCAGTTTGGTGGTATAATGGGTACCATTCAGCGAAATTGACCAATAAAGATCTTTTTGCTTGATGATGTCAATATCCAATTCAATCTCATATCCTTTGTTTTGTATTTGAGCGGAGTTTTTCTGCAAACTTGCCTGTCCAAGTGAAAGTGCAATGGGTTGATCCCAAACAGCATTGTCTGTTAATTTGTTAAAGTAATCGAAAGTACCGCGAACACGATTGAACAGCGTGAAATCCAAACCAGCATCAAAAGTCTTCGTATTCTCCCAGGTTAAACCATCGTTAACAAAACCGCCTTTTGATAAGGTATAACTTGCAGGAGTACCGGTACCACCAACTGTTGAGGTATAGGTAGCGCCATAACCCCAGGTCTGATAACCGGAATAGTTTCCGATACCATTTTGATTACCAATAACACCGTAACTTGCACGAACTTTCAGGTTGTCCAACCAATTCTTGGTACTTGCCATGAAGGCTTCGCTGGATAATCTCCAACCACCACCAACAGACCAGAAATTTCCCCAACGTGTTGAGCTGTATTTGAATTTTGAAGAACCATCACGGCGTACTGATGCTTCAGCATAATATTTATCATCATAGGTATAGTGGGCACGTCCAAAATAACTTTCCATTGCATTCTTTTGATCGCCACCACCAGGATTTGAAAATGTACCTCCTCCTGCATAACGTCCCACATAGTTTGCAAAAGATGGGAAGTTAGGAATCAATTCGTAACCAGTCGCATAGTACAGGTTTTGAATAAGATATTTATTGAATTCATGACCACCCAAAGCATCTACATGATGTTTGCCAAAATCATGGTTATAATTCAACAATTCCTGAGTATTGAGTACAGTTACATCCTGCCATACTTTACCAAAGGCGCCGGTTCCCTGAGCCTGACCGGTAGTTCCCTGCCAAAAGCGGGTGCGGATTTCACTGTATTTTTCGAAAGAAAGATTGGTCGTGAACTTGAAGTCTTTCAAGAATTTTATTTCTCCATAAGTCCTGGTGGTCAGGTCACTTGAATTTCTCACATCCTTATCCTGATCCAACATGGTTAAGATATTGGTCGAATACTGAGCAGTACTTGTCAAACCTAGCGGAGAGTATGTGTCGCCGGCAAGGACGTGTACTTTTTTACTTCCATTTGCGTTGTAAACAACTTTTCCAGCCTGGTCGTGGGCATACAATTGGATCAATGGATTCTGACCATTAATAAAACGGAAAGGGTTGGCATTACCCGATCCCGGGTTACGACCATAACGGGTAGCAGGTGATTGGGTTGAACGGTTTGAGTATCCAATGTTGGTACCCACTTTTAACCAGTCAGTCAATTGTGCGTTTACATTGGCACGTCCGCTGTAACGGGCAAATTTTGAACCACGTATATAGGAAGGATCCTCTAAGTAACCTAACGAAACAAAGTAATCCACCTTGTCGGTACCTCCGCTTGCAGAAACATTGTACTCCTGGCGTAATTTATTTTCTAACAGATATTTATCGTAGTTATCATTGTAAAGTAATTGTGCACTTGGATTTAATTTCCCATCAGGATTGACAAGATAAGCGCCCGACATCGTAGCACTTGCTGTGGCACCAGTACCCGTAGGGGTATAGACAGCTCCGGGAACGTTATACAACATCCAGTTACCTAGAGAATTACGCGTAAATGAGCCAGTTTCCGAATTATTGTAATTGAACAAGTGAGCGCTGGCAAATTGTCCGGCTTCCGCGTCGGTATGATTTGGGGTTTGTACGTTTGTAGTATAATTTTTGGGGACTCCGCCGGCAACACCGTAACGGTATGAATTGTAGATGGCCAGCCAGTCATATTCATAAACATCCTGTGGATTGTCCATTTTATCGAATTTATATGGACCAATCTGGTTGACACCCCAACGACCTTCAAAGGCAATTTTCGTTTTCCCTTTTGACCCTTGTTTGGTAACGACCAAAACCACACCATTGGCGCCACGAGATCCGTATACTGCTGTAGATGCAGCATCCTTTAATACGGTAATGCTTTCAATATCTTTTGGATTAATGGTAGCCAACGGATTATCGTTTTGAGCAGGTACACCATCAATTACCACCAGAGCATTCGAATTATTCTGACTTGCAGTACCCAAACCACGAATACGGATACCCATATCGAGACCGGGTTGTCCGTCGATTGAAGATACCTGCAAACCGGCAACGGCGCCTTCCAGTGCGCGGGTTACAGAAGAGTTTGCCTGAGCTGAAATCAATTTTGAATCAACAGTGCTAATCGAGCCTGTCAGGTCTTTTCTCCTGATTGTTCCATATGCTATAGCCACAACCTCATCCAAATCGACAGATTCTGTTACCAACGTAGCGTTGATTATGCTTTTGCCTGCAACACTTACTTCTATACTTTTCATCCCTACAAAAGTGAACTGCAAAATGCCATTCTCAGGAATGTTGTTCAGTGAGTAATCACCATTATTATCGGTAATCACACCGATTGTTGTGCCTCTTAGTACCACGGTCGCACCTGGCAGCGCTGCTCCGGTCTGATCGGCTACCCTACCCGAGACCTTTTTCCCCTGTTGTTCAGTGGCATTTAAACTGCCCTTGGTAACAACAATATTCCGATCAAGAATTTTGTAGGAATAGTTCGCATCGAGCACCTTCTTTAAAATCTCATCAATTGTTGCGTTTGAAACTTCAATTGACTGACGTTTATCCAGATTCAATTCCTCACTTTTGAAGAAGAACCCAAATTCACTGGTCCGCTCGATTTCCCTGAAAATATCCACAATAGTGGCATTTTTCAAATTCATGTTGATTCTTGCGGTCTGACTGTAGGAGTTCACGGCGGAGGCCGTCATCATCGCAAAAAGAATAAGTCCAGCTGTAAGTTTCATAATACGGATTGTTTTTTCCCACCTTCGCTGTGCAATGCATAGCAAATCATAAATTTTCTTCATAATTTTGACGTGTTTTTAAGTTTAACTTTGAAACTGACCTCCATCAGTTTCGATAACTGAAATCAGGTGCACCCCTCCACGGGTGCACTTTAATTTTTAATAAACATAAACGATATCGTGCGCCTCCTTTCTATCGGTTATTTTGTAATTAATGTTGTCTGTTAATGCGAGCATTTTCATCACCATATTCACGGTTGTAGTTCTTTTAATAACACTTGTATATTTATTATTTGCCAGTGATTTGTTACTGATGATAATCTCCACATTATACCAGTTTTCCAATTCACGGCAGATTTCTGCCAGCGTTTTGTCGATAAAAACAAATTTCCCCTCTTTCCAGGCTGTTGCAATAGAAGGATCGCGTTGTGAGACCTCCATTTGACCCGTGTTTTTAACAAATTGAAGATACTCACCAGGTTTCATCGTTAACATCGATTTGTTATCGGGGTTAAAAAGATCTACCCGTCCATCAACCAATGTGGTAAAAACAGCCGATTCTGAACTATAAGCCCTGATATTGAATTTAGTACCAATATCCTTCAACTTAAAATATCCCAAATCAACGGTCAATTTCCGTGTTGTATCAGGTACAAGATCAAAATAAGCCTCACCATTTAACTGAGCAGCCATCTCACCTTCAGCGTTTTTACTGAGGACAATCTTTGAAGCTGAACTTAGCCAGATCGAGGAACCATCTTCGAGATGAATCGTAGAAACGGATCCTTTTTCGGATGTATACTCAATCTTCTGGGCAAACGTCAGAATTCTTGTGTGTTCCGGAACCATATTCCGGATCACAAATCCCAGCGCCAATGCAACGACGAAAACAGCAGCATAACGATTCCAAAATTTATATATCTCAAACTCTTTTACAGGATTCACCTTATTCCAAAAATGCTCAAAGCTATTCTTCTGTAATTCAACATGTTTGTTAGATGTACAATTAGCTGCAGCATAAAGGTTTTTATATGTATAAAAGATTTCACGCTGAGCGCTATCCTCCTCAATCCATTTGTAAAAACTGATCTTTTCGGCATCTGTTGCCGAGTTGTCTAAAATCTTTATGAATATTTCTTCTGACATTTTTTCTTTAATTAATCACTAAACACTCATGTGTGCATCTACCCTACCGGAAATGTGAAAAAAAATTAAAAAAAAAACTGGAAGGTTAAAAACAAAATTAGTTATATGGTTTTTTTCTACGAAAACAAATTGGTAATCAGGCAAATAAGTGTAAGATAATCCTTAAGCTCACGGCGAAGAATCTTAAGCGCTTTGGTCATACGCGCCTCAACAGCTTTAACACTTAGTGATTGTTTTTCAGCAATTTCCTTATATGGCAATTCGTCTATACGGCTAAGGAGAAAGGTTTCCCTTAAATCATCAGGAAGAGCGGCAATGACTTGTTGCATCTTTGCAAGCAGTTCCTCAAACTCTATATAACTTCCCACCTTCTCCAACGCTTCGTAATTAAAATGCATCTCAAGATATTTGATGCTTGCCTGATGTTTTAAGGCTGTTTTCTGATTCCGAAGATAATTTAAACAGTTATTCTTCGTGATGGTATAGAGAAAGTTGCGTATATGAAACTCCTCACTAATGGTCTCCCTTACCTCCCACAGTTTCATAAAGGTATCCTGAACAATTTCTTCGGCAACCGTCTCATCGCGCAGGTATTGCAGGGATAGGTGGTACATTACACCGAAAAAATCGCTGTAAATCTCTTCGAAGGCATGTTTCTCACCTTTCCGAAGAGGTATCAGAAGTTCATTTAGATTCACAGAATTCAAATCGGAACCAAAGATAAGAAATTTCAAAAAAGAAAGAGAAAAATAGAATAATGGAGACCAATTTTTTAAAGATTAATACCATTAGCCTCTCTAATTCCAAAAAATATCTAAGGTTAAGATCTTCATAACCTAGACATTCTAAAAAAATCGGGTTGAATATTAAATAAAAGCAAACATTACATTTAAGATATATCTAAAATTAAACGGTACAGGAAACACAAAATTAAAGAAAATGAAGAAATTAGCTCAATCCAAATTCCATTATTTATCAATTATTCAAAGTAAAATCGGTTGATCAAATTCGGTTTCGCAATATTCGATTAAAGAGAATTATTCAGCTTCACTAAATTTTTGAAAAGATTTATTATTATAGTACTTTTGGCTCCTCAAATTGTACGGTAAATATTTGATTAAGCCACTATATTATTTTTATCTGCCACAGAATGTTTACAAAAATATCCCGCATTATTCTTAGGAACAGAACTTTGATTATCGTTCTACTTTTAGTTTTTACTGCCTTCATGGCATATAAGGCTCAAAGCGTTAAATTATCATACGAAAATTCTTCCCTGCTTGCGTCGAATGATAGTGCGATGGTGGAATACCGAAAATTCAAAGATCAATATGGTGAAGATGGTACGGTGTTGATGATCGGGATAAAGAATAGCAATATCTTCCGGCTTGACCAGTTTGCGGCGTGGTATGACCTTGGTAATGATATTCGAAAAATCGATGGTGTTGAGGATGTGATCAGTATGACGCGAGGACTCAATCTTGTCAAAAACGAAAAGAGCCATCAATTTGATTACTACCCGTTAGTTAAGAACCGTCCGTCAACCCAATCAGAAGTCGACAGTTTGAAGAATACCATTTTGGGTTTGAAATTTTATGAAGGGATGCTTTATAACAGGAAGACCAACTCCGCATTAATGGCGATAACCCTCAACAAAAATTTATTAGTCGACAAACGGAGGATTGCCTTGGTTGCCAATATTGTAAAAACGGCAACTGCTTATGAGAGTCAAAATAAAGTCGAGGTCCATTATTCCGGAATGCCCTATATTCGTACAATCATGATGAAACAGGTAAAGCATGAACTTTTTCTTTTCATTCTGATGAGTATTGGAATAGCGGCCATAATCATGTACCTGTTTTTCAGGTCAGTAAAGGTAGTGCTCAGCTCACTGCTTATTGTGGCGATAAGTATCGTTTGGGTGCTCGGGACCACTGTCCTCTTTAATTTTAAAATCACCATACTTACAGGTGTTATCCCATCACTGATTGTGATTATTGCCATCGAGAATTGTATTTATATCCTCAATAAATACCATTGGGAATACCGCAGTCACGGAAATAAAATCAGGGCGCTGATCCGGGTTGTTCAGCGTATCGGTTTTGCATCACTGATGACCAATGCTGCCACTGCCCTTGGATTTGCAGCTTTTATTCTCATTTCAAACCAGATGCTTAGAGAGTTTGGTATCATCACCGCCCTCAATATTATGCTGGAATATGTGCTTTGTATCACCCTGCTTCCGATACTTTTCAGTTTTATTGATCCACCGACCGCCAAACATGTAAAGCATCTCGACAGTAACTTCTTCGGCGCCATCATCAATAAAATCATCTATCTGATCAGCTTCCGCCGAAATCTCATTTACGGTATCGCCCTCGTGCTTTTGCTGATCGGCTCCCTTGGAATTAGCATGATGAAAACATCGGGTAAAATTGTGGATGATTTTCAGACAGATGATCCGATTTACCTCGATCTAAAGTTTTTCGAAAATAATTTCGGTGGTGTAATGCCTTTTGAAATTTCTATCGATACCAAAAAGAAAAACGGTGTGATGGCTGGCGCCACGCTTGACAAGATCAATGAACTTCAGAAAATGGTCAACACCTATCCTGAATTCTCGAAACCACTCTCTATCGCTGAATTATTTAAGTTTTCGAAACAGGCCTATTTTGGAGGAGATTCGTCCATGTATTCGATGCCAAACAACGTAGAGAAGGGATTTATTATGGGATATCTTCCTAAAAATCAAAATGGCAAAAAGAATAATCTCCTTTTTGCTTATCTGGACAGTACCAAAAGGTATACGCGCGTGAGCTTTCAAATGGCAGACATCGGTACCCGGCACATGGATTCACTCATGGCAAAAATCCATCCTCAGATCGACAGTATTTTTAGTCCGGCAAAGTATAAGGTAAGTGTGACCGGAAATAGCGTTGTATACGCCCGTGGAACAAACTTCCTGATTCGCAATCTCTTTGAAAGTGTATTGATCGCGATATTTATGATTTCAATGTTAATGGCGTTGCTTTTCTCCTCTTTCAGAATGATTCTGGTTTCTATGATTCCCAATATTATCCCTTTGCTGATTACTGCTGCCATCATGGGTTTTGCCGGAATACCGATCAAACCTTCCACCATTATTGTTTTTAGCATTGCATTGGGGATTTCGGTAGATAATGCCATTCAGTACCTGTCGCGATACCGCCATGAACTCAAGATCACCAATGGAGCGATCAAACAATCGGCCATAAGTGCGCTGCATGAGGCTGGTTTCAGTATGATATATACCAGTATTGTGCTGGTGCTTGGGTTCAGCGTATTCATAATTTCAGGCTTTGGGGGAACTCAGGCTTTGGGGATACTTATCTCAACAACACTTCTGATTGCGATGTTCTTTAACATCATGGTACTTCCCTCGTTGCTGCTGACACTCGACAAACGATTGACCAGCAAGGCATTTACAGAGCCAATTGTCGAGATTTACGATGATGAAGACCTTGACGAGTATGATGAACTAAAGTTAGGGGAGCATCATCATGGGAAAAAACCAGTTTAAAAATTTTGTTGAAGTAGTGAGGGCCTGACTTGAAGTCAGTCCCTCACTAACAACTTATTCACTGCACGATGCCTTAACCCCGGACATTTTCTTGGTAATTTCAATGTTCGAAATACCCTTAAGGAGTTGTTCTCCCATCCCAATTTTATAACCTGAGGAGAAGAGGTATACATTGCCCATTGCATCACATAGCATTACCAGTGGCAATTTATCCTTTAATCCATCGCCATAAATTGCAGAAACAGCATTCTGAATATTTCCGTTTTGATCAATTCCACTTTCCATCCTACCGGGAAGAATGTATGTTTTTAAGACCCCCACTTGTGCCGCTTTATCAGCCGGAATTGCAAATACGAACTGGCCGCCCCATTTATTAAAATGATCAACATAAGGCCCAAGGTCATTCAGAATATGCTTTGAAGGTTCCTTTTCAGGGTCGAGAAGTATCACCACTGAGGATCTCCCTGCAACAAGTGATGCCAGGCTTACCACTTTCGCGTCACTTGTTTTCTCAATATGGAGCTGATTCAGGTCAAGTGTGCCGGATGGCTTAAGATCACCTGGTTGTTTTCGAATTTCAATCGGTACGGTGGTCGTCTTCCCCTTATCGATGGTGAAGAAGGTCATTTTGCTTAGAACAGATCCATCCTGAAGTCGGTTTCCGGTTACCAGTGCATAATGACCTGTTTCAAGTACGATCGGCTGATCGGAAGAGGTGAGCACTTTTCCTTCAGGAAATTCAAGGGTCCTGTAAAATCCATCCCTTAAAACCGCAATGGTATAATGAAGGGCATATTGCGGCGTTACAGG
Organism: Prolixibacteraceae bacterium; assembly: GCA_963677935.2. GTDB lineage: Bacteria > Bacteroidota > Bacteroidia > Bacteroidales > Prolixibacteraceae > JAAFHB01. The sequence goes on from CAXXEH010000003.1 coordinate 1,675,455, forward strand.
GTTATTTTTATCAATCAGTGTGAGTGAACCTTTTTCAGGTTGAACAACTGCCGCAGTATCGAATCCCGCACGCAGCCACTCTCCGTTCTTAAAATATTCGGGCTGCGATGTCTCAGGATTCAGACGTGCCGGGATTCCAAAAGTACGGCATGTTGCAACAAAGAAAATATCTCTTGATATCGGATCAGCGACCTTTAGATTAAAAACGCCAGCCGGAGAAAGGGGTGTGCGCGAATGTTTATTTGCTTCGGCATCGATCGTAATGTTATCACGAATCCAATTTGTGAGGACTGAGATATCGTTTCGAACTGATTGCGCCATTTCATTCCCGAAAGAGGTGTTCAAAAAACCACGCCATGGTGTCAGGTTTTCAAGTCCAATTCTTGGTGAGAGCACATAGCGTCTGAAAAGGTCATTTGAAGCCACAAATTTTTGCAATCCCAGTTGCGCGGTTTTTTCAAGATGATCGGTCAGAACCGACTCGCGGGCATCGCTGAAATCTTTATCAGAGAGCTGGATGGCCATTTCCAGCACTGTGCTCCGGTATTGGGAGGCATTCTTTTCAAGGTAAGCTGAAATCTGATCCCAGTTTCCATAACTTAATTTGATAAAACGTGAGATGGTGTCAAACGGAAGTTTGGTTTTCTGAGTAAAGCCGGCAATCCATGCCGAATCTTTGAATGTTTTTATATAGGCTTTCCGGATAGAGTCCTCAACCTCCATCCGGCGACTATTCTCCTTTCGGGCCTCTTCGGTAACCGAGGATTCGACTTTGGCGGCGTGCGGCGGGATAAAGTCGTAAGATTCGGTTATTGCGACTGGCTGAATTTGATTGAGGACCAGGGTTAGGGTATCTTTTTCGGGTACTGAAAACTTTTGATATGCAAATTTTCCGTTTTTTGAAGCCCAGATAATCAGATCTCCCATTCCCGTTTTTAGACTGTGTATCCCGTTTTTATTGGTGTAGCCAGTAGCAATAGGGTAATATTCAGCATAATTAAAGAGCTGATATTCCACTTTGGCGCTATCGGCCGATGTTCCATCTTCACTCTTTACGGCAATGGTGATCTTTTTTATTGTTGCGTAGTTAGAGGTAAGGTTAAGCTCCGAAAAACGGTCTGTAGCAGTTACTACATCCTCGTTCCCGAAATAACGTCCGTAAGCACGGGTGTGTACCAGCATAGTCCGACGGGATGGCTCACTGAACCAACCCATATTAAGGTCAACATCCGGTTCACAAGCGCCAAGATAATTCCATTTGCCATCGATCCACACCTCTACCCAGGCATGGTTATCGTCAGAATGGGCCCATCGCGGGGTGTACACCTGACGTGCCGGAATTCCTGCAGTCCGCATCGCAGTGACGGTAAAGGTCGATTCCTCTCCACACCGGCCGAAAGATTTTTTAATCGTACTCAGCGGGGCGCTGGTACGTGAATCTGTCCCACGATAATTGACCTTCTCGTGGCACCAATGATTAATTTCAAGTGCAGCAGCTCTCATTCCCAAACCCTTGACGCGCGTCTTAATCTCGGGATACATCACCTCTCTGAAATTATCAAGATTTTCGTTGTTTACGCGTAATGGAAGGACAAAATGGAGAAACTCCTCTTCCGGAATGGAACGGCCCCACACCATATCTTGTCGCACCTGTAGACTCTGCTGCACATTCTTCAGGAAAAATTCGGGTTTGTAATCTGCAAGATCACTCAGCGGCATATAAGCATATAAAAATTCCATCGCCTGTTTTTCTGAGTCAGAAAGAGGTTGCTTAAAAATGTCCCAAATAGGATGCAAACTTTTTGAGGTAAGTTCTTTCTGCACTTTTATCATACGTTCAATATCGGCAAGCCGCCCAGGGTTTTGAATCAGGATCTCCCTCCTCGTACACGATACAAAGAAGAGGATGATGATAGCTAAACTAAAGAATTTTGTGGCCATGGTGTTATTATTAAATGTTCAATTTGACAATGTTCAATATTCATTCAAAGTCAGGTAGTTATAAGTAAGGGAAAAATGGTACAACTGATTACATTTTCATTGAATATCAGATGATTTATCGCTCATGCTTGGTGGAGGAACTTTTACCCCCCAACCCGTATTAGGCTTCGCCCCCATTTCAAAAATCAGGGTACCTCCACCAGTCAGTTTTTTACGGTCGATCCAGCAATTTTCTACACTTTTGTGATTCAAAAACAGTGATTGGACATAAACATTCTCCTTCGAATTGTTCCTGGTTTCAATAACAAGCTCTTTACCTGAATAATACTTTGGATCGAGCTGAATCGTAACTTTGTCAAACTGAGGACTACCAAACTGGAATGTGGGATTCATAGACGCATGACCCTGAACATCAAATAAACCGAGCGCTGCCATCACATACCAGGCCCCCAGCTGACCCTGATCCTCATCCTGTCCGACACCATAACCGCGCAATGGCTCAACACCATAAAACTCATCGCAAATGGCACGGGTCCATTTTTGGGTAAGCCATGGCTGACCACTGTAGTTAAACAACCATGAATCGTGCAAACATGGCTGATTTCCATGATTATATTGCTTTTCAATTCCCGAAAAACTATCAATCTGATCTGATCCGCCACCAAACTTCCCTTTTTGGGCAACGACAAAAACATCTGACAGCCGCCGGTTAAATTCATCTTTCCCCATCAACTGAATAAGACCCGCCACATCATGAGGAACATACCAGGTATATTGAAATGCGTTTCCCTCCTGGAATCCATCCCAGGGTTTCAACGGGTCAAATTTTTTAACGAATGAGCCATCCTCCATTTTAGGCCGGATAAATTTCGTTTCCGAATCAAAAAGATTTCGGTAATAACCAGCCTGTTTCATCAGTTTTTCATAGTCGGCATTATGCCCGGTGGCTTTTGCCATCTGTGCTACAGCATACGAACTGAAACAATATTCCAGGGTATGCGAAGATCCGAAATTAAATTTCCACCCATTCGATAACAGGGTATCGCGATAGGGAACATAACCATTCTTTACAAAATAGTTCAAATCGTATTTCCCGTTTCCGAGATTACGGCCATGGTATTCCAACTCATTTTTAAGAGCCGCTTCATAACCGGTATTTAGATCAAAATTACGTATTCCGCAATTGTAGGCTGAAGCAATGAGCAAACCCTGGAAATTTGTCTGAACGCCATTGGTATAAGCTCCGGCTGCCTCTCCATCGTGCAGCCATCCACGTGTTTTATAAAAATCGATATTTGACTGAACATACTCTGCAAAATAATCGGGATAAGCCAATGCCCAAAGCTGGCTCAGGTTCCAGAACCCACCCCAGATTCCATCGGTATTATAATGATGATACTTGGGCTCACCTTTCTCGTTCAGCGGAATTTGCCCGATACCACCATCTACTAACGGATATTGGCCGTTTACGTCATTCGAAAACCCACGTCCCAGCAACGCATGGTAAAGTCCCGTATAGAATTTAACCCGACTGACACTGTCGCCCCCTTCAGCCTTTATGCGACCAAGTTTTTCGTTCCAGATTGAATTAGCTGAACCTCTGACAGCATCGAAAGTTTTCGCAGTTGATTCTGTCTGAAGATTGAGCCGGGCATTCGCGATCGAGGTATAACTTAATCCGGTATGGGTCTCTAACTGCTCATTTTGGGCCATTAAAAATGTCAGGTAGATCCCATTGTTGATCCCTTTGGTCGATGTTCCGCCTTTTTGCTGCAGAGAATCAATAAACGATCCGTATTCCGTTGGATGTTTATTCAGTTTTGTCACAAAATACATCTTTACCCGTTTGCCCGGATCACAAAACTTCACATATTCGGGATAAGTCTCGACATATCCCTCCACCTCGTCACCATTCACCAGTTGGGCTGAGGCTTCTGTCACATCGCTGCTTTCTCCCTGTTTGTGACCTAGATCAATGATCAGATGTGCCTGTTTTGTTTCGGGGAAAGTATACCTTTGATAACCGACCCTCCCGGTGGCTGTCAGTTCAACTTTGATTCCATAATCCTTCAAATCAACAGAATAGTATCCCGGTTCTGCATGTTCGCTTTTTTTATCAAAACGGGAGCGATAACCTCCGTCCGGATTTTCAAGTTTTCCGGGCACTGTTTGGAGCTCACCTACAGTTGGCATAAACACTATACCACCGATCTGAAACTCATGAAAATGGCCAAATCCTTCAATTGAGGTGTGGCGGTCGTCATAACCGCATGGTCCCCAGCTACCCGGACTTCCAAAAGCATTGGTATGGGGGGCTAGCTTAGCCATTCCGAAAGGCAAAGCCGCCGGAGTATAGAAAAACCATCTTCCATGCACAGATCCTATCTGCGGGTCGACATATTGTGTAGGATGAAAGTTCTCCTTTACCGGGGAACAGGAAAAAAAGTGCCCCATAAAGCTTGCAAGAACCAGTATCCCGATTATGGAATTTTTCAATGAAGGCATCGTACAACTTTGGATTATGACATTTGTAGCAAAAGTGATTTCACCCGTTCGAAATAGGTTTCATCAACAAGAACCGCGCTTCCGATCATGGAGGCCGATTCTTTCAATTCAGAGACGGCAATCCGTATATCGGAACCATTTGCTTTCAGAAATTTATCCAGACTTTCGCCAAACAGTGGATATGCATTGGAGATATTTCCGCCAATAACCAGTACCTCAACTCCAAATTTTACCATCCACGGAAGTAAAAACAAACCAAGTTTGGCGCCAAAATCACTAAAAAGATCTTTTGCATCTGGCTGTTTATCTGCTAATTGCGCCAATTCCTTTACACCTTGAACCTCAATACCGGTTTTTTCAAAATAGCGATTGAGGAAACCTCGCGTTGAAAAGTAATCGTCAGCATTTCCGTTTTCAAACGGAAGGTACCAGACACAACCCATATCCGGAACTTCATTACCTGATACTACAGGTAACCGATCGCATAAAAAAGCAGACCCAAACCCCGTGCCAAGTGTTATCGCCATTGAACGTTTTGAACCGTTTGCCTTTCCAATCCAGTCTTCGCCAATTGCAAATGCAGTGGCATCGTTAATAAAACGGATCGGGAAACTTTCCGGTAAATTCATTTTTTTCCTCAGCGCTTCCGGAACATTCAAGCCGTAAATATTTTCATACTTTTTATTGTTGCCTTTAAACAGGGCAATTCCGTTGGCATAATCGAACGGACCAGGCATCGCAAACCCTATGCCTGCCACATTCTCAATTCCAACCTTATCAATCGTCCGCTGAATGGTACTGCTCCATACTCCGATAATCTCCTCAGCAGTACCCTGATTATTGAGATCGCTCTCAGAAAAAGTTTCGGCCAGGTAGCTCTTCACTTCAATATTACAGGCAGCACAACTTACGTGACTACCACCCACATCTACACCAATTGCAATTGAACTCATATTTTAAATCATTAATTATTAATACTTTATAAGAATTTTGTTTGTTTAAATATAATGGTTAGAGGGTGTCTAAAAAGCCTGAAAAATCGCTTTCTATCTCTGTGTAGCTCTGTGCATACTCTGTGTAACTCTGTGATATAATTAGTTACACTGAGAACCACAGAGGATAAACAGAGAGCCACAGAGGTTTTGGACAGCCTCTACAACGACAAATCCAATCTCGAAGAATACCATCCGTTTATTTAATTATCCTGTCAATCGTCAAAACCACAGCATATTCCGAAGGCATAGCTTTCGAGATGGCCACCGGAACCGATATTTTAAAACCCGGACCATCGGCTTCCCATTTCAGTGAACTGCCATTTTTCCCCAGCATGGTAATCTTTGCCCCCTTCTCCGGAACGAAACCTTTTATCTGAATTTTGGCCGGAATTTTTTCATTTTCAGCCAGCAGGTAAATGATATTGACCGATCCGTCCTTGCCCTGCGTGTAACGTAATTTACCTTCAAGATAGGGAGCAATTGGACGTGTGGAGTAGATTGCAGCTCCGTTTACTTTTAACCAGGCGCCAATATCGTTCAGCCGTTCATAGGCTTCATCATACCAGGTTCCATCCGGGCCAGGACCAATATTCAGTAAAAGATTCCCCCCTTTAGCTACAATATCCGATAACATGTGGATCATTTCACGTGTTGGCCTCATCTTTGCATTGTAGGAGAACGACCAGCCACCGCCCAGAATGATACATGATTCCCATGGGTAAGGTAACATTTTGTCAGGAACTGTATTTTCAGGAGTCAGATAATTCTGATTTTTACCCTCTACAGCCCTGTCAACAACAATTGCATCAGGCTGTTTTGACCTGATTTTAGTTACGAGTTCATCCATTTTAATGTCCATATTAAAGGGTTTCCTTACCCTGAACCCAGGAATATGAGGCGTTGCGCCAGAAGGAACTATCTTATTTTTCTGAACCCATCCACCATCAAACCACAATAAATCTATTTTTCCATAATTAGTACAAAGTTCCATCACCTGATTATGGGTAAAGTTCACAAAGTTATTCCACCGTTCAGGGTACCTGGCTGGATCATAATTGATATTGCGGTCGAGCGGAGGAAAATGGGGCCACCAGAAATCGTGACTGTGCCAGTCGGGCTTCGAGAAATAGGCGCCCACCCATAAACCCTCATTGCGGAAAGCATTGAAAATGGCCTTGGTTACATCGGCTTTGGGGTTGGTATTAAACGGACACTCTTTACCCGTAATTTTATAATCTGTGTATTTGCTGTCGAACATGCAAAATCCGTCGTGATGTTTGGTAGTAAAGACGACGTATTTCATTCCTGCATTCTTTGCAGCCTTGGCCCATTTCTCAGGATCAAACTTCACCGGATTAAATGTTTTTCCTAGATTCTCATACCGGTTTTTATAGGCAAAATAGTCCTTCACCGTATCGGGGATGCACCAACCCTCGTCCTCCGGACATATCGACCACGATTCCACAATTCCCCACTGACTGTAAGGTCCCCAGTGCATTAAAAGTCCGAACTTAATATCCTGCCACTCACCGATACGCTGTTGAATCCGAAGGTCCGGATCGGGAGTATATGACTGCTCATTATGCTGAGCATCAACATTTATTACTGAAACAATCAGAAAAAGGAAAGCGAGTTTAATTGTTTTCATTGATAGCATATAATTGGTGTGATTTGGAATTTCAGGGTGTAAAAATAATATAATGAAATGGAATTGCCCTCAAGCATTAAACTTATATAATTATTTTACAATCTTATTCAAAGTTATTATAAAATATTAGGATTTAAAAAATTGAGGATAAAAAAATTGTTACTATCTTGGTACCTCCATAATTAAATCATATAAAACAATGAAACAATCATTTTACGGAATAATTATTTTGCTTCTTGGCTGCACAGTATGGAGTTGTCAGCAGCAAAAAACCTTTACTGACAAAGAGATTTCGATTATCCCGCAGGTTCAGAAAATGACCTTAGGTGAATCTTCTTTTGAGTTTAAGAAGAGTACTCAATTTGTGGTAGAAAACAGTGAACAGGAAGGGATTGCCGGTCTGTTTGCCGGTTTATTTGAAAAGGCTGCCGGGTGGAAGCCTCAAATTACCATAAGTGGCAGTGAGGGATCAAATCAGGTATATTTCAAAACTGAAACAACCTTAGGTGATGAGGCTTATTCGCTGAAGGTATATAAAAATCGTATTGAAATCAGGGCGGCAAATGGGGCAGGTTTTTACTATGGGTTGCAAACTTTGCGACAATTGCTTCCTATTGAGATTGAAAGTAGCCTTAAAAACGAAAATATCAAATGGTTGGTTCCGGTTATCACAATTTCTGATGGACCATCATTTAAATGGCGAGGCTATATGCTTGATGTTTCGAGGCATTTCTTTACGAAAGATGAAGTGCTTGGGCTGATCGACCATCTGGCATTGCATAAAATCAACACGCTTCATCTGCATCTTCTTGATGATCAGGGATGGCGCATTGAAATTAAGAAGTACCCAAAACTGACCGAAGTTGGAGCATGGCGTGTAGACCGGGAAGATAAACATTGGAATTCACGTCCAAAACAGCAAGCGGGAGAAAAGGCCAACTATGGAGGTTTTTACACCCAGAATGATATCCACGAAATGGTGGCTTATGCACAAAAACGGTATATTAACATTGTTCCTGAAATTGAAATGCCGGCACATGTTACAGCGGCACTGGCAGCTTATCCACAATATTCATGTTCAGGAGGTCCTTTTACCGTGTTACCTGGCGGGGTATGGCCGGTTACCGATATCTATTGCGCTGGTAAGGATTCCACTTTTCTTTTTCTGGAAGATGTCCTGACCGAAGTAATCGATCTTTTTCCATCGAAATACATCCATATCGGGGGTGACGAAGCGACTAAAACCGAATGGGAAAAGTGTCCAAAATGTAAAAGCAGGATCAAAACTGAAGGACTTAAAGATGAAGGGGAGCTTCAAAGCTACTTTATCAAAAGGATTGAAAAGTTCGTCAACTCAAAAAACAGGGTATTGCTGGGCTGGGATGAAATTCTCGAAGGTGGTTTACCTCCTAAAGCGACAGTGATGAGCTGGCGCGGGACACAGGGGGGAATTGATGCGGCCAAACAAGGGCATGATGTGGTGATGACACCAGGTTCGCCTTGCTATTTTGATCATTATCAGGGTCCGGCTGATCAGGAACCCCTCGCCATTGGCGGATATAATCCATTGAGTAAGGTATATGAATTCAATCCGGTCCCTAAAGAGCTGGATGGAGAAGCTGCAAAACATATTCTCGGCGGACAGGCAAATCTTTGGACCGAATATGTTTCTACGATCAAACATGCCGAATACATGACCTTTCCACGAATTGCGGCAATGGCTGAAGCGCTTTGGAGCCCGAAAGAGGTTCGCAGTTGGGATAGTTTTTCAGGCCGTATTCAGTTATTAATGAAAAGATACGACCAAATGGGTCTTAACTACTCGAAAAGCGCCTTCAAGGTAAGTTCAAAAACGGAGTCCAATCCAGTTAAAAAACAACTATCTGTATCATTGTGTAGTGAGCTCGCTGGAGTTGAAATACATTACACTACCGATGGCAGTGAACCGAACCAACAATCACCAACCTATAAGGAGCCGGTAGTAATTGATAAAACTGCAACACTGAAAGCGGTGACCATTCAAAATGACCTTCCAGCTGAAAAATCAATGAGTCAATCATTTAACATTAACAAGGCAACTTCACGGCCCGTAAAATACCTGACACCCTACAGTCAATATTATAAAGGTTCAGGAGATTATACCCTGGTGAACGGAGTAAACGGAAGTTCCAACCATCAGGATGGAGAGTGGCAGGGATGGTCAGGAAATAACATGGAAGTAATTGTTGATTTGCAGCAGCCAACGAAGATTAACACTATTTCAGCAGGAACAGTTCAAAACAGCGGATCATATATCTTTTTTCCGAAAAAAGTGGAATTCTTTGTTTCGGCTGATGGGGTGAGATTTGAGAAAGTGGGTGAAATGGTTAATGACACCGATCCACTTGCCGGGGAAAAACAGTTAAAATTATTTTCAGCCAAATTCAATCCGATTTCTGCCGGTTTTGTGAAAATTGTGGCTTACAACCTTGGAAAATGTCCTAAAGGCCATTCGGGCGAAGGGAAAGCAGCATGGCTGTTTGTGGATGAGATTATTGTAGAATAAAACAGTTAAATCGTTAGTTATAAACGGGATGTCTGAATTGTCAGGCATCCCGTTTTTGATTAATATCCCTCAATTCACTTAAAAGACTCTTTAGTATTTTTTGGCATTGTATTTGCTTGTACAATTAACGTCTTATAATATTTTTTTTAATAGTTTAATAATATTTGAAACATTATTAAACTATAATCGTTCTAAACTGTATATTTAAAACAACACGTTTGCAATACAGTAATTTTTCCAAATCATTAAACTTTTGATCACACTAATAAAAGCAAACAATGAAAAAAATCCTGACATTCTTATTTATGGTAATAGCATTGCAGATTCATGCGCAAAATTACCCCATTACCGGTATAACGATAACCCTACCTGCAAATCCTGATGCAAACACGGCAAACTGGGGTAGCGGTACGGCGCCGTTTTTAATCAGTGCAACAGCCAGGCAAAGCGCTGCCGGCGTTGATAAATTAGTGATAGAGAGCAAAATATTAGTAACCATTAAAAAAGGAGGATCAGTGGTTTGCGGCTCTTATAACAGTTCCTCCGCCCCTCCAAGCAATTTCAACACGGTAACTAAAGTATGGAGCGGAACAAATGCTGTTTCTCTGTTAGGGAAAGAGTGTATATTATCACCCGGAGACTATGAGCTTTGTGTTCAATTTTTCGGAAACCGACAGGGAGCTGTGACCCCGTTCAGTGAAGAAAAATGTAAGTCATTTACAATTCCGGCTGCTGAACAGCAGGCTTACCAGGGGCCGCAGCTGATAAGTCCACCCAACAGCTCAACCATCAGTGAAAAAGATGCAAAAATGCCCATCACTTTCCGGTGGACGCCAGTAGTTCCTAAACCCAAAGAACCTGTTACTTATAAATTAACCGTTTGGCAACTGATGCAGGGGCAGAATGGTCCACAGGCACAGAAAGCCAATCAGCCAATACTCACCAAGGATTTGGTAAATCTTAATCAATCAGTGATTAGCAACCTGATTACAGGGCCTTGCAGACCTCCGTATCTTTGCGACTTTGTCTGGAATGTCCAGGCGCTGAACAGAGAAGGAAAACCAATCGGGGGTAATAATGGCGCCAGTGAGCTGTTTGCATTTAAAATATCGGATACTACTCCTTCAAATAATGGTCCAACCCCATCGCCTCAGATGCTGATGGGAGGTGCAAATGCCGAATTTAAAATTGATTCAGCAGTTTGTCTCAGAAAAGAGAACGGGCAGTTTAAATACCACATATTCGCCCATTACAGCAATCTGACAGGAAGTGTTAATAGTATTCTATTGAACGACAATCTTTCGTTTACAGGGTACCCTGCAAACCCCAATCCGGGGCCAGGCCTGAATCTTCGCAATAATATCCGGATGAAATCAGGGACCTACAATGGGGCATTGACAATGAATGATATCCTTGAATCTAGTTCAGGTACGATCACCAATATATCTCCGGTTCCTGCCTCGGGTTTTACACCTGCGTCACTCGCCCCCAATTCGATTCATAATTTCCAGTTTGATTTTTTAACACCGACCAACACCCCGGTTCAGTTTACCTACTATGGATTGGTGGATGACGCACTTAAAGATAAGGCTAACCGTAATGCCAGGAACGAAGTTGACAGTCTCAAATACCCGCAGTGTCCATGCAGCGCCTGTGATGAAATTACATTAACAGTTAAACAAACGGGTGAGATACAAAACAATGGAAACGGGAGTTTGGTTTTTTCAGTGAATCTGGCTGCAAGTCCTAAAAAGGTAAAACGGATAAAGGCTGAGCTGGTCTACTTTGATATGAAACCGGATGACGAGAATTGTCTGGTGTGTAATAAATCATCCAACACCTTTGGAAACTTCGGTACGGCATCCACAACCAACACCAATTTTACGGGTGGAGTTAATTACCGTCATTCTGCACAGTTTGATGCCCTTGGAAATATTGACATCAGCAACGGGATTCCGATCAAATTCTCGATTAACATACCCCCTCTCGTGAGCTGTTGCAATGCCAGCGTTAATTTCTGTATACGTTATGTGATCACTTTTGAAGATTGCACTGTATGTAATACCCTGGTTTGTTATCATTATTCAATCACCGGATGTCCAAAACAATAAATGGCATAAGCCTTAAAAATTCGACCATGAAAAAAATAAAATACTTCTTAGCAATCTGTTTCAGCTGGTTGTTAATATTATCTGCAACCGGACAAACACAAACGTTAGGCATCAGCCAAACTCAGTCTGGTAATGCAGGAAATAACTGCGGCATCTGCTATACAATCACAATACAGTATTCCATAAGTAACATAGCCGCCACTGGTACTTCAGTTGTTGCTACATTCCCAAACAATATCTTTGACATCTGCGCTTATGGCGGCGGTTCCCCTTCATCAATAGGGACAACCACCACCCTAACTTTTAACCTGGGAAATCAGCCAACCAGCGCCAACAGTGTCAGCTACCAGATCAAGTTTAAACCAGGAGTTACCTGCAATGGTACCAATGGCACAATGACAGCCAAAATTTCCACCATTGAGCATCCGGTTCCGGTTTTAAGTTCACCATTGACAATTACTGCCGTTGCTACTGAAGGATGGGCAATTACAAAGTATATTGCCACCGGTTCCTACCAATGGTGGACAGGTTATGGCGCCGGCAATCCGTTTCCTTATACCGTTTCGATCTGTGGCAGCACCGTTGATGTCTATTATCATATCCGGCTTTCAAATTCAGGATGTATTAATTTAACCAGTTCGTCAGTTACCGACAATCTCCCGGCAGGAGCTACAGTTGCAGGTGTCCATACAGGATGGCCAACAACAGGAGCCAATTTAATCCCCTCAACATCAGGACCGGGTACGGTTACCTGGAATGTGGGAAATGGGATGAATACCCTGGAGGTCACTTCATATGCCTATGACTACTATATTCACCTTACTTTTCCTGTATCAAATTTAAATACGGTAAAATGCAATACAGCCACATTAAATGGGACGAACTCCTGTACAAGCGCATCCAAAACAGTCACATCTGCTTCTGAATGTATCACATTAATCGGCGCCTATCCCGGCACAGTCTGCGGAGCATTTAGTTCACCGTACTATCTTGATTACACCTGGATGTATTTTATTGGTTGCCCGGCCTGGCTAAATATTAGCCTGGCTCAAACCAACCAGTGTTCGGGTAGTACTACAACGCTCAACAATATCGGTTACAATGCCCCTATTCCTGTGCAGATGCATGTTGATTCGTTCAGAATGAATGCAATACCAGCCGGGAAAACGGTCACCATTACGGTACAGACCACTTGTGGCCCCTATACACAAACCTTTAACGGCGCCTTACCTGCAACGACTATTAATTTTTATGCCCCACCGTTTAATATCCCCGGAGCCTGTGTGATCACCAATTTCAATCTCACCTCCAACATGGGGATTACAGGAAATGCCACCCAGGATTTCGGACAGTTGTATTTTACTATTCTGACCAATACCTGGAATACGAATGCACCTGTATCTGCCGGCACAACGGTGTCAATGACCGGTGCCACCTATAATACATCCAACGGACCTGTTGGCTGTGTCCCTTCATTTGTGACCAGCGCCAAAGTGCCTAAAATTGAGACCAGGAAAGACTTCTGTAACTACTATGCATGGTACTCCTGTTTAAATCCAGGCGACACAATAAAATATTCGATTGCTGTGCATAACTATGGGACAGGGAATTTTACCGGTGGCAGTATCAGGGATGTATTGCCTGTTGGATTGCAATACGTTCCAAACAGCAGCACTTTCGGAAAATATTCGGTCTATACAAAATGTAATGCGACGAATCAAAATACCACCGGAATAAGTGTTGCACATGCTGAAGCAACCTCCACAACCAATCTTCAGTGGAATTTACCCACTCTGACCGCCGATTGTGATCACGGAAGTGATTGGTATATAATCAATTTCAAGGTAGTTGTAACAACACTGGCACCTGCAGGTTTAATTACCAATCACGAGGATTGTTATTCAGGAACCGGTACTGTAGTCCCTGAATACTGGACTTACGACAACAACGCCTCCATTTATATTTGTGAAAGAAAAGTTCCGCTGGAACTAACCAAAGAGGTTAGCGCCAATAATGTAACATGGGACAGTTGTGTGTCAGTTTCACCAGGTGCAACAGTATACTACCGGTTAAAAGTGAAGAATGCAGGCAATGTTCCCTTCTCTCAAATTAAAATGATGGATTTATTGCCCACACCCGGTGATAAATATGTGGTTAACTGTAACAGCCGTGGCAGTACTATTCCGATTTATCTGACCAGTGCCTTACCTCTTGGCAATGCATCCACCATTGAATATTCGATTAATTTCTTACCAACCCGCGGGGCTTATCTGAATTTAATTCCTGATAACACCATCGGATGTAATTCTGCAGCCACCTGGAACCAGTATGCCCTTATCAGTCCCCCTTCTGCTATTCAAAATCAAAAAGCAATAAGGATTAATTTTGGCGCCTATTCACTGCCAGCAGGACAGACTGAGACCTATTTCTTCTCAGCTCAGGTACCTCCCGGCGCAACTGTAGGATCAATAGGCTGGAACAGCTTTGCCGCGGCAGCGTCTCAAAATGCTGTTCAAACTTTAGGTGCCGAATCAAGAAGAGTATGCGTAAATATCGTGGAAGCCGGATGTGGATGTATCGGCAATTTTGTGTGGTTTGATGCAAATAATAATGGGTTGCAGGATTCCGGTGAAGTGGGAATAAACGGTTGTACGATCACTTTATATGATGGTACAAATACGCAGGTGGGCTTACCTCATATTTCGACCAATAACATTGGCGGTCAGCCGGGGTATTACCAGTTCTGCGGATTAACTGCAGGAACCTACCACCTTGTTGTGACGCCACCTGCCGGTTATATGTTGACCAACATCAATAATTCGAACCCGGCATTGAACAGCGATATCAATCCAAATACCAGCATGAGCGCCAATTTCCAGTTCTCATGCCAGGATAATAATGACCTCGATATTGGCCTGGTATTGGATGATGGTTGTAATTGCGATCAGAGTCATTGGGGTGGGATTTCCATATCGGATAATCCTAAGGTTATTGATAATCCAAATGTATTTAGTGGGATGGCTGTCAATAAGATGAACAAACTCACCCCATCAGCCAATCCGGGCGGTGTGCAGCAAGCAGATGCAGTTGCAATTCCGATCAATAATTTCACCTTGAAACTGGATTGTGGTAAAAAGGATACGATTGCACTGCAATGCAAAACAAACTATAGCTTTGCCGCCAATTATATATGCAGTAAACCCCAGTGTGGTTCAACAAAAATAGTTATCACAACTCCTGCCGGAAGCAGTACGACTTATACCAATACGGCGAGTTTCTTTACAAACGATGCAGGCTATTATACCGTAAATCTTTATGGTAAATGCGGTAACAAAATCTGTGATAGTTGTAAGTTTGTATTTAAAGTGATTTGTCCAATATGTCCTTGTGAATATAAACTGGGTGTGAAACCTGGAAAATACACCCAGAATGTTATTGATACAGATCCCAAATATACGTTATACAATCAGGGATTTGTAATTACAGCCCCTGCGGGCGCTCTGTTTACACAGGTCAGAGCTGAAGTTGTAAGCTATAATCTGACAAGCAATTACGGCGCCGAATGTATCAGCTGCAAAAACCTGCCATACACCTGGGGAAGTATTTATAATGCAACAGATATCAATACCAATGCAGTTGTGGCGGATAGTATTACAATGGGAACCAATCCACCTGTTATTCAGTTTACTCCCTCCGTGGCAAATACCCATCAGAATCCAAGGGAAACGATTTGGGGCAATTACAGCGGCTTTACATTGCCTACTACACTGAATATGCAATTTGTATTGCCTCATCCTTCGGCTATTGGATGTTGTACATTATATGCAAGAATATGTGTTAAATTTACATTCAGAGACAGAAATTGTAAGGAGTGTGAGGTAATATCCTGTTTTACCGTTACTATTCCTCCGCCATCTCAGAATGGAAACATACCGATGGATAAAAGCCTGGAGGCTGTACCGGAAGTAATTCCTGCAGGATCAGCTGAAGCTGTAGGAACCACCGGATGTGCAACCTGTGGCACTGCAAATAAAGGTGGAAGTAATGCAACAGAAATTTCTTCAGCTAAAATTTCGGACACCTCGCAACCCGTCAGACAGGCTACAGATGAAGAGATTATAAAGAGTATTGAGCAAAAAATTAATGAACTTAAAAAGCTAAAAGAGCTGGGAGTAAAAAGAGGTGATGTCGAACTTCTTCCTCAGCTGGAAAGTCAGTCAACCTTGTATAAAGAGAGATTGAAAACTAAGAAGTAAAATAGTTTGTGATGAGAGATAAAACAGATCATCTGAAAAGAGTTGCATTACTTATTTTTCTTTTGCAGGCACTTTTTGTAAACGCTCAGGATACCCCCAAATTTTCGATAACCGGTACCGCGGGGGTATCCTATGAGGGTTACTGGGTATCAACCAACCCTTCGAGTCCTTCGTTCTTTACGAAACGTAAACCTTCCAATCTTTTGAGGTTTACATTTCAGCCTGTCCTGAGTTGGGGTGAGTTTAAGTTACCGTTCAACTTCAATTTTAGCCCAATGCGAAATAATTTTGGATCACCTCCGTACGGATTCGGTAGTCTTCCTGGTTTTCCAAAGCAGTCGTTTAAGCAGTGGCTTACCAACCCAATGAATAATATCGGTGTCAATCCTACTTATAAATGGGCTGAAATTCAATTGGGTACGCAGTACCTTAAATACAGCGACCTTAGCACGGGCGATATCGGGACCTTCGGCTACGGCTTTAGCCTGCGTCCTGGCAAATTGCGTCTGAAATACTTTAGCGGAGTGAGCCAGCAAGCATACCAGTCATTTGTAAGCCTTGTTCCACCTGCCACTTTTGTTGGCTCCTACAAAAGGACCATCACGATGGGACAGATTGGCCTTGAAAAAGATGATAAGTATTTTGCCGGATTTAATCTGGTAAAAAGCAGCGATGATGCAGGAAGTATAACCACTCCGTTAACCGGAATTCCCTCGACCCCAAAACCAGCTGAAAATTTCATCGTCACTTTTGTTTCGAGATTCAAAACTGAAAAGGGTTGGTATGGTCAGACCGAATTTGGAACGACTGTCAGTTCCAAAGATATAACCGCCCTGGGTCCAAATCCGCTTGTAAAAGACTTCAAACCATTTATCTCCACCAACCTTAGCAGCTTCAGAGACCATGCTGCACAAGCCGGATTCGGGAAAAAAGGGAAGGACTGGGATATCGGTGTAAGTACAAAATGGCTCGGTGCCGGATATTATACCATGGGTTACTCCTTTGTTCAGAACGACAGACTGGAATATTCGGTCAACACCCGTTTTAATACATGGAAGAATAAGATGAATATTGTGGCCAACCTGGGTCAGCGTTTTGGAAACTGGAGCGATCCTTCCAACCGAACCAGGCAAATTATTGCCAATACCAATATCTTCACCCAGTTTAATGAGCATTTTAGTCTGAACGCGAGCTACAATAACTTTGGATTTCAGACTCCCGGATTATCGGGGATGAAAAATGTGGGGAACGATCTTGGAATTAATCCCGCTTATACCTGGAGTACCAATACAATGAGCAATTTTATGAGCCTGACCTACAACTGGAGCAAGTATGACGAAACCATTTTTCCTGCCAACACGCTTACCAGTAATAACAGTCAAACGGCCATGCTGATGTATGTACCAACGTTCTTCAGTAAACCAAATCTGAGTACCGATTTTAGTGCCATGTATTTTCAGAACGCTTTAACTCCGGCAAATACAAAACTGCGCATTTATACCTTAAGCACCTCAATGGGGTATAATTTCACGAAGCAGAAGATCAATTTAAAAGGGCAGTTGCAGTACAATATCACCACCATCGATCCATTCTCTGCCAGCAAAAACCTCATGGTAACTCTTGGCGCTGATATGATTCTGACCAGTAAATTAACCTGGAATACAAGTATGAGCGCCAACCTTTTCAAATATGGGGATGAACTCACTCCTCCCGCAGCCCTTCTTGGAGCGAGATATATGGAAAGTATTCTAAAAACGGCGCTGCTCTACAAATTTGGGAATTAAATAATTACTTTTTTATAAAGAAGTACGATGAATAAAATATCATTTTATCTGATGCTAATCAGCTTTCTGATTTTTCAATCGGTCAAAGCACAGGTAACTGTAACGTTGAATATTGCTTATCCGGCTCCCTTCTATCTGAGCGACTGGAACAATAGCAGGTCGGGATTAGCTACAGTGATTCTCAATTCAGCCGGTCAGCAGGAAGTGGGTTTGGTGAAATTTGCTACCGAGCTGCAGAATTCCAACGGAGGAGTAATTGCAACCAGCAACAATTCAACTGCAAGGGCCTATACCATCCGCTCCGGCGCAAATACTTTTACTTTGGATAAGGTGTTACAACTGGAAAACCTTAGGTTTGAAAATGGAGTCATTGCCCATAAAATTCAAACCACGGGCAAGCTCCCATCCGACACCTATACCCTTTGCATTCAGCTAATCAGTGGCGCCAACGATGCACCACTTACCAAGATTCCTGTATGCCGGCAATTTACCCAGATCAGTTATCAATTGCCATTTTTACTTTCGCCCAACGACAAGGCCTGGCTGGATGCCAACATCGCCCAATCAGTCATTACGTTTCGCTGGAGCAGTTTGGTTCCCATGAGCAAAGAACCAGTCATCTACCACTTACAGGTATTTGAGGTATTGGAAAATCAGCAACCCATGCAGGCGCTTCGAAGCAACCAACCGATTCTGGAAACAGAAGTTCGCGGCACAACCCAATATTTCTGGCGTCCCCAGCTAAGCTTTAAGGATACCAGCGGACACGTTTTTATCTGGACTGTTCAGACACTCGATGCCAAGGGAGTTCCGATAAGTTCAATTGACGAGAACAATCAGGGAAGAAGTGAGCCAAGGGTGTTTGGCGTTTGCAATAAATTAAACAAAGAGAAAATTGGTACGGGCGAAGATTGTGCCACAGGTCGAAAATTGTAGAGATGTTCTATGCAACCTCTCTGCATTAATGAATTAATGAATTAAATTTATTACCATGAAACATATTCTGACCCTGTTATTTATACTTGCAACGACCATTTTGTATGCTCAGGCACAGGATTCCTTGCAGATAAAGAGGCCAACGATAGGATTGCATTTTTTCTATAACGATTTTAAGACAGCGCAGCTGATTAAATCAACCAGCCTGAGTAACGTAATGAAAAACAAATTGTGGAACAAGCCACAAAATATGGAGGGGGGATTTGGTATCGATTACATTCAGGGCTTTAACAAAAACATTGACCTGATTGGAACCTTCAATGGAAGTTGGGTAGACTACTTACTCCCAAGCAATACACTTTATGGAAGCAGCAATTTTTTAATGGACATCGATGCCGGGGCTCACTTTAAAATGCTATCCGATCGCCATATTTTCAGCCCCTTTTTGATTGCCAAAGCAGAGTTTACCAAATATAAAAACATCAGCGGTTTTAGTCTGGCGCCTGGCGCCGGTTTACAGGTTAACTTGTTTAAGGAGGCATTTATTCTGGCAACTATCGAATACCGTTCAGCCTTAAGCAGCAGCATCAGTAACGAACTTTATTACAGCATAGGAATTGCCACCAATATTGGTAAGAAAAAAGCCAAACCGGTAAAGGTAATAGCACCGATTCCAGTTCCGGTAAAAAAAGAGATCATCATCCCGGCCAAAGATATCATCATTTCTGTAACGGATGAGGCCACAGGACAACCGTTGCCATACGTTGCCGTAGTCTTAAGTGGTCCTGACGGAACGAAGCTGAATGGTTCATCCGATGAATATGGAAGGGCCATGTTCAATACGGTATCGCCTGCCGATTATACCGTTAGTGGATTACTTAATAATATCATGTCCTCCATAAAGTATATTAAAAAAGACAATTTTGGGACGAACGAAAATCAGATCAGTATTAACTTAACGCACAACGATCCTCGGTTTACCCTCGCAGGGGTAGTGATCAATAAAACCCGGAACCTTCCCGAAGGCGGCGCCGATGTAAATGTCACAAACGAAACGGATCATAGTCTTACAACTATCCAAAGTCATACCGGCGATGGTGTTTTTCGCACCCAGCTGACAGCCGGAAGCGACTTTACCCTTGTGGGTAAAAAAGCGAATTACATTTCAAATATTGAGAAAATCACCACCAAAGGGTTGAACAGAAGTACTACACTCTATGTCAAACTGGAATTAGGAATCGAGGAGGCCAAAGTGGGTCAAAGCATTGATCTGAAAAATATCTATTTTGAAACCGGAAAGGCAACTTTGAATACTGCCGTCTCTTCAGACCTGGACAAACTGACTCAGTTCATGAAAGATAATCCCGATGCCCGATTGGAAATTCAGGGACATACTGATAACGTTGGAAGTTTAAACCTCAACAACAAACTTAGTCAGGCTCGTGCCAATAGTGTGGTTGACTATCTGACAAATAAAGGAATTGATAAGAGCAGGTTGATTGCCAAAGGTTATGGCCCGTCATTGCCGGTTGCCGACAATACCACACCAGAAGGAAAAGCCAAAAACCGACGCGTGGTGATGAAGGTGATAAAGTAGGATTGATTTTGGGTATCATATTAAAGCTGCTGGCTGTTGGCGGCTTGCTGCTGGCGGCAAGCTGCCAATTGCCAGTTACCAGTAGCCAGGAGTACAATTATTTTCAATCGCATTCATTATCCTAAAGCACCTTATTTCTCATCCTTATAAATAAATACCCCCTCCTTCCCGTCAGCCGTGGCAAATCCACGGAACATCCCTTCCGAATTAAAAGGTAGTGATACGTTTCCCATTTTATCGACACAGATCACACCACCACTTCCACCGGCTTTAACAAGCTTGCCATTTACAACTAATTCAGCAGCATCTTTCACTGAGAGCCCCTTGTATTCCATTAATGCGGAGATGTCATGTGCCACCGTCCAACGGATAAAAAACTCGCCATGCCCCGTGGCTGAGACCGCACAGGTACTGTTGTTGGCATAAGTTCCTGCGCCAATTACCGGTGAATCACCGATGCGGTTATATTTTTTGTTGGTCATTCCTCCCGTTGAGGTTCCTGCCGCAAGGTTTCCGTTTTTATCGAGGGCACAACAGCCGACAGTCCCCATCTTTTCACGCTTCAACGCCTCCTGAAGGGCATCATATCGTTTCCTGGTGTAGAAATAGGATGGTGGAACAATTTCAAGACCCTGTTCCCTGGCAAACTGTGATGCTCCGGCACCTGAAAGCATCACATGTTCAGATTTAGTCATCACACACCTCGCAGCAGTTATCGGATTTTTCAGATCAGTCACACCTGCAACAGCTCCTGCTGCAAGATTTGAACCGTCCATGATCGCAGCGTCGAGTTCATTCTTTCCATCATGGGTAAAAACCGCCCCCTTACCCGCATTAAAAAGGGGATTATCCTCCATTACCCGTATCGTTTGCTCAACGGCTTCAAGCGCTGAGCCACCCTGAGATAAAATCTTTTTACCTGTTTGCAAAGCATCGTTCAGTGATTCCCGGTGTTCCTTGTCCATCTCAGGGGTCATCTTTTCGCGGGTAATCACCCCTGCCCCACCATGAATAGCAATTGCCCACACCTGCGTTTTGACCGGGTCGTTCGCCGGCTGTTGGTTTGACACTTTTTTGCCCTGATGACAAGATGAAAAGCATATTCCAAGAATCAGAAATGCTATAAACAGATCAGTTATTGACTTCATAAAAAATTCATTTAAAACAGGTTTTCAGGATTAATCCTTAAAAAATCTTCGAGTCCAATCCCGCCGGTCCCTACCAGTAATACCTGCCCAGGATGGAATTTTTGAGCAAACACACTTATTCCGCGATTTTCTCCTCTTCTTCCGCTCTTAACCTCAATTGCAATAACCTTTCCATTTTTTTCAATAACAAAATCAACTTCATGGTTGCCTTCCCGCCAATAATAACATTGGTAGCCTCCTGAGATAGAATGATTAATTAAATGGGCACCTACCGACGATTCAACCAGACGTCCCCATTCTTTGGGGGAACTTACTATTTTTGAAAATTCAAAATTAACCTGAGAACTTAGTAAAGCATTATTATAAACTTGAAATTTAGGACTTGACGAGCGTCTGCGAATTATATTACCTGCATACTTTTCAATTCCTCCTAAAAGACCCGAATCGGAGAGCAAATCCAAATAGTGCGATAGTGTTGTTGTATTCCCGGCATCTGAAAGTTCCCCCATCAACTTGGTATACGAGAGAATCTGTCCGGAATACAATGAACCTAACTCAAAAAGGCGTTTGAGTAATGCAGGTTTATCAACGCGTGTAAGCATCAATATATCATTGCCTATACTAGTATCAATCAGCGAATATCTAACATAATTTTTCCAACGATCCTCATCTTCTATTAACATAGCTGAACCTGGATAGCCTCCGAAATAAACATATTGATCGATGCTCCATCCAAAAGCACTTTCCATTTCAGAGAATGACCAATGTCCCATATGAAAAGTTTCAAACCTTCCGGCAAGTGACTCAGTTAATCCTTTTTGAATAAGTAATCGTGATGAACCCAACAAAACGACTTTAATATTTAACCCTTCCCGGCTGTCCCTGTCCCATTGCTGTTTAACAATTTCACACCAATTATCTATTTTCTGCACTTCGTCAATCACCAAAAGAAATTCAGTAGCTTCAGAAGTTCTCATTTTTAGTCTTGCCGTTTCCCAAACTTGCTGTATCCAGACCTGATTTAAATTTAAAATTGCATCGGCAGATTCAAATAGATATCCCGTTATTTTTTTTTGTAATAGTTGATGTATCAAGGTAGTTTTTCCAACCTGACGTGGACCAATAACAACCTGGATGAAGTTCCTTGGCTCTTCTAATCTTTTACTAAGCTGTTCTAAATAAATACGTTCTATCATATTGTAATATTTTACTCAATACAATGAGTAAAATTACTCATTGTATTGAGTAAAATTACTCAATAATACTCATAAAAGAAAATGCAAATTCTAAATAAGGAATAATTCTTAAATTAAGAACTATTCCTTATCAGGCTTCCCGCCGGATTTAGAATGGTTCGTGCAAAATAGTGTATATTCTCTCCCCCAGTCTGTTGCCAATTCCCCGCACTTTGGTCAAATCGGCTGGCGACGCATTCAGTATATTTTCGATTGTACTGAACGACTTTAACAGCGCCAGCCCCTTGTTTGTACCTATACCCTTTAAGTTCTGAAGCAGGAACAACTTTTGCCGTTGTTTATTTGTGATCCTGATTCCCGGATTTCTGTGGATAACTGGTTTCTGTCGTGGCACGGTTTGTTGCTGGCATTGGGAACAAATATAAACCAGAAGGGATGCCGTTTCCCGGATGTTCAAGGACCTGATCACCGGGATACCGAGAAATACGGATAAATGAATCAGGGCGCCCTGAACTGCCCTCCTCGATATGGAACTTGTCTCTACCTTCGATTTATCACCTTCAAGAATAATCAGGCCATTCTTACCTGACTGAGTCATCCGATACGCTTGCTGGAATATCCTTCCCGTTTTAATGGATTCAAGGAAATCAGGCAGCGTCTTCCGCTCAATAATAATCTGATCACCGATCCAGTAATCACCTGTTGAAAGAGCCCCTATCTCAAAAGTAAACGCTCCGGAAAGCTTTTCCAGTTCATCGGTAATCCCGCTTCGCTGTTCACGAAAGTCAATTCTAATCTGGATTGTATTCTTATATTCGACATTCATTGGGTTTTACCATTCAATGAAGAAGAGGATCTGTGATCACTTGGTATATCAAAAATAACACTATTTTATTAAAATATTGATGATTTTGGGACAATGTCGTTCTTATTTATAAATTTGTGTACCATTATAGTACACAAAAAATAGAAGCCATGTATGTAATTAGTAGCAGGGAGTTCCGCATTAACCAGAAGATGTATCTTGATCTTGTAGATAAAAACGAGCAAGTCATTGTTCAGCGCGGAAAAAACAAGGCCTATAAATTAACTGCATTAACTGATACTGACCGTTTTATTGAAGAGCCGGCTGTAAATGAGAGGCTTGCCCACTCCAAGGCACAGGCACAAAAAGGTGAAATAACCTCATTAAATAAGGAGGATATTGATGTCTTTCTTGGTTTATGAACTATCACCTAAAATTGACAATCGTTGTTTATAGATCTAGGATTTATTAGTTACAGTTGAATGGAGAAAACTAATCATCTGACTTATCTCCCATTGTTAATCTCAAAAATCAACCTCATACTTCATATCAACCGGTTCCCAGAAAATCTGTCTGATCTTTATATTACGAACACGGATTTTACTGCAATAGGCTTCAAAGCCAACTTTGGTATATTTTTGGTTATCAATAGGATTTGGGTCCATTCCCTCCAACAGTAACTTACCATCAGCGAGAATGAAACAATGACCGTCGATACTTCCCGCCTGGATCTTATAAATTTTCCCCGGCTCAAAGTTATATAAAGGAGTTCCTAACATAAATTTATACTCATTCGATTTCTCAATTCCAACTTTACCAGTCCACCAACCCTGTAAACCAGCCACATAAGCAATACCTCGCTGGTCGGTTGCAGGAAGCCATTCGCCATTCCACATCACATTGATATCATGCGAGGAAGGCAAAATCGTCTGGGCTTCAAATTCCACAAGTACGTTCCCAGGAAAATCCTGTTTGAGCACCGCCATCCCCGGCCAGTTACCCGGATTTTCGCCCTCGAGCCAACCATCCTTTACTATCCATCTACTGTGATGAACAGTCCATGAAGCTAAAAAATCTTCCTGATTCAGGGGTTTATCAAACAGCACTTTAGATGAATCCAGCAGGATTCTTTTTTTCATCAATAAAATTGTATTCATTTTTCCTGATTTTAATGCTGGTACTGTACTTTTAGTCAGACGAGGATGTCCCATGGCCAGAAATCCAGCCATCACTACAATAATCCCCAAATTTATTCCTTTTATCATAATAGATTAGTTGTTGGATTTAAATCTGATAATGAACATACGATTTAAGATAATTTTAAATTCACAACCCTACTTGCCAATTTATTGGATCTACTCTACACGATGTGTCATCTCATATTCAATTAATCCACCATTGATCAGGTCTGCATGGGCAAATTTACAGTTATTGATCAACTTTCCATTCAACCTGACTGACTTTATGTAACATTTTTGCTCCGAATTTCCCGGTGCAGTGATGACTAAGGTTTTACCGTTTCCGAGTTTGATCGTTATCTTTTCAAAGATTGGCCCAGTAATGGCATATTCAGGCAGGGTTGGGCACACAGGATAGAATCCGATTGCGCCAAATATATACCAGGCCGACATTTGTCCTGAATCATCATTTCCGCTCAATCCCCCCGGACCTGTGCTGTACTCTGTTTTCATTACCTCTCGAACCACTTTTGTCGATTTCCAGGGTTCACCTGAATAGGTATATAAAAAAGGTATTTGCTGACCAGGTTCATTGCCATGCCAGTATTGACCTTCGGCAAAGAAATCATCGAGCGTTTTATTAAATTTATCCTTCCCACCCATCAGTTGAATCAACCCATCGATATCCTGAGGGACATACCAGTTGTATTGCCAGGGAGTCCCTTCTGTTATATAAGGCATTTTCCCGTTTTTATCGAAATCGGTGGTAAAGGCACCATTTGCAAAACGTCCGTTCATATTGTTTACCGTCGGATCAAAGACATTCCGGTAGTTTTGCGACCGTTTTAAAAAATAATTGTAATCATCATTTTTTCCCATCTTTTTTGCAACCTGTGCCATAGCAAAGTCATCATAGGCATATTCGAGGGTTCGTGAAACCTGTTCACCCTGATGAAAGGCTTCTTTTACAGAATCTTCCAACGGAATGTAACCATATTTAAGGTACGAGTCCAGAGCTCTCCTCCCCTTACCATCAAGGTACTCTGCATAAGTTGAAGGAGAATCGGTGGCATTGTGTTTCATCAGCCGGTAATCTGCTTCAGTAAGTTTGATTACCCCTTTGACATAAGCTTCGGCAATAATAGAAACGGCATGGTCGCCAATCATTGCAGCAGTGAAGCTGTTCCATTGTGGGAAAATGGGAATCCATCCACTCACTTTACCCATTGTCAACAAAGACTTTACCATATCTGCATTTGTTTTTGGGGCTATCAAATTATATAACGGATGCAAAGCCCGATAGGTATCCCAGGCAGAAAAATCGCCATAATAATTACCGTTCAAAATGATATCTGTTTTATCGTTACCATCAAAACGGGGATGCTGACCATCTACATCATTATAGGTACGTGGCTGCATAAACGAATGGTACAAGGCTGTATAAAACTTAACCAATTCATCCTTATTCGTACTTTCGACCTCGATACGAGATAGTACTTCATTCCAACAATTTTTCAGTTTTTGTTCTGTAGTTTTAAAATCGAATCCAGGAATTTCTTCATCCAGGTTTTTTCTTGCCTGATCGATGCTCACAAACGAAGTTCCTACTTTAACCATAATCTTCTCCCCTTTTTTAACCTTAAATGAGAAGTAAGCCCCAAGGTTAGGCTGATTTTCCATTTGAAGTTGTCCGCTTAGGATCTGATCACCCGCAAAAACACCAAACAATTCGGGGATTTTTTCCACTCTCATCACGAAATATCCCGAAAATCCGGCCAATTTGCCATAACCCTGATAAATCCTTCGGATCGGATTAAAGCCAATAATTTCATTTTTCTCTGGGATCACCTGCACAAAGCCTTCCCCTTTATCATTGTTGGGATTTGCTACAATATGCCCATCTCCCTCCTCATTAAAGGTAAAAGATAAGATACCACAGCGCGTGGTGGCCGTCATCTCGGCAGAGATATGATAAGTGCTCAGTTCCACCTTGTAATCATAAGGGTTTGAGACCTCCTTCACATGCGAATATTTTGAACCGCGTTTCCATGGATTACACACCAATTTACCAGAAACAGGCATGATTGCCATTGAGCCATATTCCTGAGTGCAGGAACCACTCAGCCAATGGGAACCACGGAATCCTGTAATTAGTGAATCCTTGTAATAATACGATGAGACGCACTTCTTTTCAGTATTGGTGGTTTGAGGACTCCAGTTGGTCATAGCAAAAGGCATGGTAACCGAAGGTTGTACCATTGCATTATTTTCTGTACCACCACCGTGTTTTAATCCCGATATTGTGGTTGTAGGAGCGGTACCGATAATCGGATTGACGTATTGTGTATAATCTTTTGAGGTTTTTGAAACTTGCGACTGACAACTCAGATATAAAGAGAGAAGAGCAAAAAGCAAACCGGATATTTTATTCAACATAGTTCTTATAAATTAAAACTGAATGGTTATTCTGTTACTATTATGATGCGTTATTTTTAATATTCCTCCTGAGGGGAGCTCTTTCCAATCCCAATATTCCTTTTTGTCTGAGGTATCCGATTCATTAAGCTGAATATCATTAACTTTGATGCCGTGTGGTTTGGATTTTAACCTCAGCATTTCCACCGAATTCTTACCAAATGTATCATATTGAATAGCTCGAGCCTCATAGCTTATCCTTTTTATCACAGATGAGGACGAAACCAGGTGATTCTGTTGGGCAGGAGCAAGCTCAGGAAATGCCTCCATCGCCCGCAAATAATGCCTGACAAAATCGCCATAACCATCGGTCATCCATGTTTCGTTATTTGGGTAAGTATTCTCACCGTCATCGTTGACCATATAAGATGCCCAGTTTAGTTGACGTATTCCCTTCTCTTTTGCAGCAAGGTCTCCGGTTTTTGAAGCATACAATAGTTCTGCCGCACCTTGTCTCGCAGTATGGCTGTTCCCTGGTACCCGGTAGGAAGTCTGTTCATTAACTACTGCTACTCCATATTTATCCCATTTAGGGTTTCCCAGTTCTTTATAAACCCAGTCAAAGATATGGCGGACCGATTCTTTCCAATCGGGAAACAGCTCCTGATTTTCGAGAATGTACTGTGCAAAAGTGATCGCGTTGGTCTGGGTATCCGACCATGATCCAACATCCTCGAAGAATGGTCCCCATTTATTTGTTTTTAGTGGATACTTTTTCATCCATTCGAGCAATGTCTGAAACGATTTTTGGTAGCTGCCGGTATCTCCCTTTCCGAGTGCAATCAAACAACTGTACATTTTCATGGTCGGGGTCCAGTTTGAAGTGTACGAATAGGTTATTTCAGAAGGTGTCCCGTCATTCATTGCACCGGTTTTACCTGTAATTGCATTTACCCTGAATGGCAGCGGTGAATGTTCATTGTCTCCGGGAACCATTTTCTCTGATAGGGTATTGGCTATGTCAATGGCGGCATCAAGATAGAATGTCTTACCGGTAAGTTTATAAATATTAGTCAATTCAAATCCAAACGAACCAGCTTTATCCGGTTGTGTATACCATTTCCCCATGATCATATCCCCATCGTAAATACCCGAATAGATCAGCATGTTATAAGGATAAGGGAGATTCTTCCATTTACAATCGGGTGATGACAGGGAATGAGAAAGATAATAATCGGTCATAAATTTCATATTATCCAGAACCCTTTCGTTCCCGGTATAGGCATACAATAGCCTCCAGGATGATAGAGCCATTGAGATCTGGTCGCCCCCGATACCGCGCGAATCGTTATGATCCTTCTTCCACACCTGGTGGTTCATGTGGTACGGCAATCCATTCAGATCGGTTCTCATCGTATCCCAGAAGTTCCAGACAGTATTGATAATATGGTCGTACGATTTGCCGGGATCGTTGTCGTACCAAGGAAGAAGATTACTCTGGCTATCGGTTTTAATGGGATGATAGCTTAATTTTTCATCAACTGTCTGTGCAAAGAGTTTAACAGAAAGGAGGAAGATAAAAAAGAAAAGTACATTTCTCATTACTTATGTTTTTTGAGTATCTGGATAACGGTTTCCAGCATCGATTAACGGATCGCAATATTTGCCAAATAAATAGGGATTATAACTTTTACCGGTATAAAAATAGTAATTTCAAAAGAATATGACTATTTGTGTCTAATTACTTCAATATTAATAATCGTAAAGACAGACTAAGTAATGAGAATAATTTAATGTCGTAAAGATTGCTTCGTCGTATCTCCTACCAATGACAGGTGGGTCATGGCGAGGAGAGAGATGGGAAGGGATGGCGGCTCTGCCGCCATCCCTTCCCATCTCTCTGTTAATCAAACCATCTGTCATTGGTAGGAGCTCAGTGACAATTTTAAATAAAATGATTGACAACCTGAGCGACGAAGCAATCTTTACGACGGGTCTGCATTCCTTGATTACTGCAATAAAGCAATATTAAATCTTTAATTCGACGTCTTTTTATTTTTGATCTTTAACAAATCAGTCACTTATGGAAATACGACAATATATCCTTCTTATTTCTTAATCTCACAATTAAAGGGGAAAAGAATTATCCTTTCCCCTTTATGAAAACACCAATCTTATCCTGGTTTTAGTGAATTATTAGAAATTTGGATTTAATGAGGTTTCTCTTTCAGGAATAGCAAAAACTAGTTTCTCGTACGGATATGAAATGTTCTGAACAGTACTAAACGGATTGTCACCGCGTGGAATTGTCATTTTTGTCGCAAGTTGGAATTCGTAGATTCCTCCTTCTCCCAACATCTCTTTGATGAATTCCTGGTAAACAGCTTTATGATTCGTATTGGCGGCATTGTACTTACCCGGATTTGAAGGGTTTGCCCTGTTCCACAATTTATTCAATTCGATGGCAGCCAAACCTGCACTACCTTTGTTTTGCAAGATCCATGCTTTAATCAGGACCAGTTCGCCCAGGCGAATCAATGGCCACTTGGTCATGGCAGCACCTGTATTGAAGCCATTATCCGGTCCGCGGAAGAATTTATCAACATAAACCTGTCGTGTACCTCCGGTCTTTCTTGGCTCTGCAGCGTCAGGCTCATATTCCAGGTACTGGTTCAGTTCTTTATAGAATTGAGCCAATGTTTTACCTCCGGATAAATCGGGTGCTCCACCTGGAAGAACATTTGGTTTTACGATGCTCTTATTCCGGGGATCCCCTTCCGGGAAACCATATCCAGCACCCTTGGTTACATGAAAAAGTTGATTAAAACGCAGGTCTGTGCGCGCTTCTGCTGTGAGGGCAGTGTCTTTACTGATTGGATCGTTGTTGAAAGGTCTTGGATAGGTATTCCCTTTATCGGGCTCCATCCATCCAGCCTCTCTAAGAATAAAATAGGAAATTGAGCAGGAGTTCCAATCTAAAGCCGTCATAGTTGTTAATGGGAGGCCTGTTGTGGGGTCATACAGGAAGTTCCCAAAGTGATTTGCTCCATTGAAGTGGCGATAGTTAAATCCCACAGCATGGTAATTTAACTGGCGGGACCAATCTCTTGAACCGGTGGGGTCACCCGTGTTAAATTCCCATATACTCTCAGCTGGTTTTTCACTTCTGTCGTTACTAATGAATGGTTTGTAAACCTCTTCTAGCCGAAAGGGTCCGGATCCCATCACCTCATCCAGTGGTTTTTCTGCTTCCGCATAGTTTCCCATTACGAAATATACCTTTGCCAGTAATGCTTCAGCAACGAATTTATTAGCGTGGCCGCATTTGTATATCGCGGTAGCGCTCCAGCCGGACCCGGTAATATCTTCCGGCAGATAGGTAGCTGCAGTTTTCAGATCCTGAACAATTTGTTTGTAAATATCCTCTACCGTTCCGCGTTTTAAATCAGCCACAGCTGAATAAGGTTGGGTTGAATAAATAATGCCTGGTTTACTCTTATTCGTTTCATTATAGGGATGGCACCAAATCTTTGCAAGAAAATAATAGGCATAAGCACGAATAAAGTAAAGTTCACCGATTTGTCTCTTATAGTTTTGAATGTAGTCCTGACTTGTCAGACTAAGATTCAGTGGATTACCGCCATTCTCCTTGTCGAAGGCGATCCCTGCGTTGGCACCGTATATGGCTCTATATAGGGTTGACCACAGATCTGCCATCTGTCCGGTGGTATTATCGTCAAATTTGCGCTCGTACCAGATGGTATTGCAATCATCGAAAAGATCGTTGGAAATAGCTGCAGTTTGACTACAGCCTGACATCATATAGTCAAAAGATGCGAAGTTACCTCGGGTACGTCCTTCCCATAAGACTGAGCGATAACACTCCGAAACCAGCTGATCCAGTGTCAGTGTTGAAATCCAGGGTTTTTCCTGTGGCCTTGGATTTTCAAAAAAACTTTCCTTGCAGGAGAATATTCCAAAGCTTAGGATCGTTAATAGCGCTATTGTTAATATATTTCTCTTCATAATCGTCTGAATTATAGTTTAAATGAAACACCAAAGTTGACTGTGCGCGGAACAGGAACTGCGTTCAGAGATTCAGGATCGTATCCGGTAAAAGCAGTTTTCACAAAGAGATTGCTTCCTCCAACATAAAACCGAAGATTATTGATCTTTGCTTTTGATGTGATCTTGTTTGGCAGGGTGTATCCCAATTGCAGGTTTCTTAGTCGAAGAAAATCTCCACGCTCCAGGATAAAGCTGGTATTCTCAATGGTCATCGTATTTCCTCCTGTGGAAGGATTTCCCTGGAGGTCAAACTGCACTTTATCATTCTGGGCAATCCGACCAAACCTCTTGTTGTCACCAGGTTTTTGCCAGTAGTTGCCGATCAGTTCACGTCCGATATTCTCAACGTCCA
Source organism: Prolixibacteraceae bacterium (assembly GCA_963677935.2). Classification (GTDB taxonomy): domain Bacteria; phylum Bacteroidota; class Bacteroidia; order Bacteroidales; family Prolixibacteraceae; genus JAAFHB01. The sequence continues at coordinate 1,706,935 of CAXXEH010000003.1, forward strand.
TTGATACTTTGGAAGCCAGCTTATCATCAAGAATCCAGTTTCCACCGGCAAAGTTAAATTGAATATTTAAATCAAACCCTTTGTAATAGAAATTATTGGTAAAACCTCCATACCAGGTTGGTTGAGGTGTTTTACCAGATTGAACAAACTTGTTATTCCCGGGATTTGTACCAATCATAGGAATTTGCTTACCTGTTGCCACCGTTTTAAACTCACTATCCCATTTGGCCTTATCCAGTTCTTCCTGCAGATAGATCCCTTTTTCTGTGTCAAGATGTGAATATTGAGGCAGATAATAGGTATTCAGAGACTCGCCTTCCTTGCGGATAAACACCTCATTCTGAATAGCCCCTTTCCCTTTTTCCTGATCATTCAGCTTGATGATTTCATTTTTTGTTGTGCTGATATTAAGGTCGGTTGTCCACTTGAATCCACTTTTAGTATTCATATTAACAGACGAAACATTGAACTCGACCCCCCTGTTGCGCAGGTTACCAACATTTTTCCAGTTGTAAGCATTATGATATCCCATCGAAGGAGGGACCTGGCACATCATGATCAGGTCCTTAATATCCTGGGAAAAAACGGCAAACGAACCATTAATCCGATCCTTCAGAATACCAAAGTCAAATCCCAGGTCATAAGATGCAGTGGTTTCCCATTTTAAATCTGAACTTCCTGAGGGGCCCCAGTTTTGACTGGAAGTGATATTGGAACCGGCCCAATGTCTTGCATTTAAAATACTCCATGACATAATTAACATATCGGGTGACATGTTGACATTGCCGGTAGTTCCGTAGCTTCCTCTCAGCTTAAAGGTACTTAACCACTTAATATCTTTCATGAACTTCTCTTCGCTCAAAATCCATCCTAAACCGGCAGCTGAAAAAGGTGCCCAACGATTATCTTTACTTAAAGCGGCATGTCCGTCATATCGGATACTTCCATTAAAAATGTATTTTCCTTTGTAAGCGTAATTTGCTCTGAAAAAGAATCCAGCCATCGTCATATCGTTCCCTCTGTTCCCATTCGCAGTCACAGGCAACGACTTATCAGGATTTATTAATTCGGGGTAAGCTGTGGCAACATTTTGTCCGCTGGCAGAACGGAAGTAACTAAAATATTTGGTTGCTTCACCACCTGCTGTAAGATTAATACTGTGGTCTTCGGCAAAAAGCCGGTTATAGTTAACCGTACCATTATAGGTAAAAACAGCACGGTCCACCTCTTTTTCCTGTGCTTCACTTAAGTTATTGGGAGTTAACTGACCAGATCTCCAATAGGAGCTAGTGGTATAGGTTGCATCAACTCCTGCCTCACCTCTGATAGATAATCCTTTCACCGGAAGATCTATCTTAATAAAACTATTGGCAAGGGTCCGGAATTCTCCCGAATTGTTGCGGGTAAGTTTGGGGTCGTGAATGGCAGCTGCATTATAACCACTTTCGGGAAACCAATATCCTGATGCGCTATTGGGGTCGTAAATTTTGAAGAATGGAGCCATTGCAATCCACTGATCCCAGCCTCCAGCCAATTTACCTAGACCAGTACGAACTCCATTTGAGTTCATATACATCAAATTGGCATTTGCCCCAAATTCAATAAAACTGATCGGTTTAAAGCTTGTACTGAAACGAGCAGTAAGACGTTTGAAATCGTTATGACGTAAAACCCCTTCTTCATCCCGGTAACTTAGGGAGAATAACATACCACCGGAGTCAAAGCCCTTATTGGCCGATAACCCTACCTGACGGAAAAGAGCTGTCTGTGCCAAAGCTGAAAGGTGGTCAGTATTGGTACTAAGCGCCATTGCACGCGTAAAGCCCGGATCATTTGGAAATTGCTGACTGAAGAATGAAGGTTGGAATTCAGTTCCGCCAATATTACGCATAGCTTCATCCCTGATTGCCATAAACTCAACATTATTGGTAAAAACAGAGTTTTGAGTAAAAGGAAGGGTGGACACTCCCCCATCATAATTGACTGTGAGGTTGGTCTCCTTCTTTTTGCTCGATTTGGTAGTGACGATGATCACACCTGCAGAGGCTCTGTTACCATAGATAGCAGTAGCAGAAGCGTCTTTCAATACCTCGATTGAAGAGATGTCGTAAGGGTTAATCATTGAAAGTGGAGAAGCAGGTCTTACCCCATTCACGGCAAGGGCATCAGAACCTGTAAAAATAGGCACTCCATCGATAATCCAAAGAGGATCTGAGCTTAAACTGATAGAATTTAATCCACGGATGCTTACTTTATTTTCCGCTCCTGGTGTTCCACCACTGGTATTTGTAATATTCAAACCGGCAGCCATCCCTTGAAGGGATTGGGTGATGGATGTTGCAGGAAGCCTGGTAATTTCATTGCCCCCTATCTTGCTGATGGCACCAATTGTTTCCCGGCGCTTTGATGTTCCATAACCGACTACAATAACCTCATCCAATTTTTTGGTATCCTCTGTCAAAATGATGGAGAATGAGCTTTTGCCAGCAACAGAAACTTCGACATTATTGAATCCTATAAATGTTACTTGAAGTGTCGAATTACCTCCAACTTCCATGGTGAACGTTCCTCCAATATCGGAAACAACTCCGTTGGTTGTTCCTTTTTCAATAATAGCTGCACCGATAACAGGTTCGCCATTATCATCTAATATTAAACCTGTGATTTTCCTGGATGCTTCAGAAACCTTTTGTTTAATTGCAAAAGTATTGCCAGATCGGGTGTAAACCAGGTTTCTCGGAGGTAAAACCTGTTTCAAAACCGATTCAATCGGCTTGTTTTGTGCTGACACTGTAACATCAGCCGCAGTTGGTAAGGAAATGTCTAAATAATTGAAACGATATGGAGATGTTTTTTCGATCTCTTCAAAAAAAGCTTTCAATGTTACCTTTTCTACCTTAATGGAGATGTTCTGTGCTCGTAAGGGAATTGAATAGAATATTAAAAAGAGGAGAATAATCGAAGTTATTCGACTGAATTTCAAGTAAAAGCCTTGTCTTAAATTGATTTTTTCTATCAATTGTTTCATAATAATTGATTTGGTTGTTTGTATTTCAGCGTTTTTCAATATACTTAGGTGTATTGTCCCCTGAGAAGAGGAACCACAATTTTCCTGATTCTCATTTACTATTTTACATCACTTGATCATAGGCATTACCGGGAGATTAAAATTAGTAATTAGTGGTTTCCATCTTGTTATTGGATAATATCACTCCAGTTAACACAGGTAATACGATACACAATGCTGAATCTAACATGACAAATCACATAATATTAAATCATGAACCGATTCTGATATTTAAAAGAGATGAATTATTTGGAAATCAACAGGATTACAAGTAACTATTTAAAATTAGTTTATAAATCCCGTGAGGATTGATATGGGTGGAAAATAGATTGATATACAAAGTTTCGTCCCGTACGGGGCGAAATATCCGGCGAAAAAACCTCATTCAACACATATATCTAATTGAAAATGATAGTGGCCTTGTTGTTATTCAGTCTGTAAGTAAACTGATAGTGGAACTGTAACAGATCAAGGATATCGGTCATGTTTTTTGCGTTAAAACTTCCGGTATACCTCTCATTATGAATCTTATTTGCAACAATTTCAACTTCAATACCATAATATCGGCTTAATACCTGTATCATTTCTTCAAAAGTAACTGACCGGAAGATTAATTCTCCATTTAGCCAGGCGGTTTCATAGCGTAAGTCTGTTCTTTCAACAGTAAGTTCGCCGGTCTTTTTGTGAAAGACCGCCTTCTCATTTGGTTTTAATAATACAGTCTTCGGATGATCATTTTGGGTGATAATTTGAACAGCACCCTCAAGCAAAGTTGTTTCAACTCTATCGGCGCTATCATATGCATCCAGATTGAAAACCGTTCCTAATACCTTAACCTTCAAATATGGAGTTGCGACAATAAACGGGTGCATAGAATCTTTGGTTACAGTAAAAAAAGCCTCTCCATTGAGTGCGATCTCCCTATTCTGAAATCCAAAATTTGACGGATAAGTAATGGAACTGGCAGAATTCATTCGGACAGTTGTTCCATCAGGTAAACGGAGATGGGCTCTTTCACCACTGTTGACGGTGATATTCATCTTTTGGGCAAAATATTTCTCTAATTGATGATTGCGAATATAAAAGTAGGATGTTGCTGCAATCATAAGTGGCAATAGTAGTATGGCTGCCACCTGCCAGAATATTTTTAAACCTATACGAATGGTTCTTGGTTTTACACGGTTGGCAATCTCCGCAATTAACTCCTCAAAATCATGCTTTTGATATTTTCTTTCGGGACGATACTCCAGCCAGTATGACTCCATGAACGATTCCAGTTCTTCTTTATTGAAAGAAGCAACAACCTCCTGAAACTGTTTATATTCATCATTTGTGATAGTACCAGAAAGATATTTTGATAAAAGCAGTTCAATTGGATTTGTCATTTTATAGAGTGTATTTTTTGCCGCTATAAGCCATTAAGTTTATTCTGATCAAATCTATTAATAAATCACAATTATTGAAGGAAGAAGAAGAGAATGAATAATTTGGCAAAAGAACCCATTTCCTTTTGCAATATTTGAATTGATAAATACAGCTGGTTATAGACTGTTTGCTCGGTAATTTTAAATCGGGATGCAATCTCTCCTGCCGAATACCCTTGTTCTTTGCTTAGCTCAAAAACTTCCTGCTGACGCGGTGTTAGTTTCTTTTTAGCTAATCGTAAGTGTTCCTTAAAGTCGTCAAAATCAACTTTCAGATCAACCGGATTTTCGGCAACTATTGGATTACCCTGATGAAAAAGGTAGTCCTCGAACAGTGGATCTCTTAACTTCTTCCGGAATTCATCAATCAGTTGATTCTTTGCAATTTTGAAAAGGAAGGATTTAAACCGAAACTCAGGGCGGATCGAACCGCGGTTAATCCATACCTTGACGAAAGTGTCCTGAACCAATTCATTTGCCAATACCTTCGATCGGGTGAGTTCTATGGTATATCCATACAACGAATCAACATAATGGTCATACAAAAACTTAAATGACTGATAAGAGCCATTTCTAAGGTTTTCAATATGTAATTGCTCCTCCTTGTCCATAGTATAATTCTGTTGAAACAGATCTGTATTATCAAAACAATGGTCAATTAAAATGTTGTTATTATTGGGTACTACGATTCTTAACGGTCAATCTAACATACAAAACGCAATTTAATTAAAAAAATATTTACGATTTGCAATACCTAACCTAATGCTACGCTTAAAGAATTAGAAAGATAGGAGGTTCATACTACCCATTAAATGCCCATATAAGAAATAAGAAAAGCAATACTCCAATTCATTTGAAGTATTGCTTTTTCCATGTCAACCAAATTTTTTTCTATTTTTGGTAAGCTTGATTCTGTTGTTGTTCGGCCAATGGAATTTGCCAGTAATAGTCAGTATACGGTGGTTGGATTGCTGAGTATTTACCAGGATCCCTGTCACCGATACCAATAGGTCTGCGCATCGCAATCAGGTATAAAAGGCGATCAGCATGTTCACCTGTGAGTTCTTTGATGCGTTCGTTCTCGATAGCAAGTTCTGTGATATCGGCTGATGCGATATTGGGTAATCCGGCCCTGGTGCGAACCGCATTCAAATCGTCTGCAGCCCCGGGTTTATCGCCATCTTTAAGACGCAACGTGGCGCGGGTCAGGTACACTTCGGCCAAACGCAACATCGCGCGATTTGAACGTCTTCCACTTGTTGGGGCGCGGAAATGTTTGTCCTGCCAGATAAAAGGTACAGGAATAGGGTATCGCGTTTCGTATGTATTCTGGTGTGCCCAATATTCTACAGGGTTAGTTGATGCGTTCCAAGGATTTGCCTTATAGGCTTCCAGACGGATGTATGTTTGGGTATATCGTTTGTCAGCAACCGCGGTCGGACCTACTGAAAGATCTTTGTTCATCCAGCCAATCTGTTGGCATGCAGTGTAGGAAAGGGTAAAGCAAGCCCAGGCGCAATGATTCCAGTTCGTACCACGTCCGCCATTGGCCGTATAGTTGTTTTTAGAGAAGATCGATGGATTACGGTCGAATTTACTTGAGGTACTGTTAATCGCAATTTCCCAGAGAATTTCTCCGCTGCTACCTTCACCTGCAACCTTGTTGAATGCCTGAATTGGGTCGTCTTTCATATTGTACATTCCGCTGTTGATTATATCGTCCAATAATGTTTTGGACAGCGCAAATTTACCCATATAGAAGTAAATACGGGCCAGCATTGCCTCTGCGGCATACTTGTTCACACGTGAACGCTGACTTAACTCTGTGGTGACATAAGTTGTAGGAAGTATACTAATCGCATCTTTAAGGTCCTGTACGATAGATGCATAAACTTCTTCGACCGTTGCAAGAGCCCCGTTCTTTATATCATCAGCGCCATTGACATAATCGCGACGTAAAACGAAGTATTTGCCTGTATTACTACTCCCATCCGGATTGTAAGGAGGTGCCCAGGTTCTTGCCAGATACCAATAACCAACTGCACGCATAAACAACAATTCACCTTTGTAACGTTTAACTGTTTGGCGGTCTGACTCAGTCATATTGTCAAACACATCTTTTCCTGCTTTTTCCGCATTGCTGATCAATTGCAATGGAGCATTGGTTGCAGTTGATATTTGGTACAGGTAGCTAAATGCACTTTCCAACTCTCTGTCATTGTTTAATACAGTGGTTTTCCATTGACGGGTGTAATATTCGTAGTAATAACTGGCGCCTGTAATTCCCTCTATATATTGGCAAACGTCAGATTCTGCAAAACCCCTCAATCCCAGAGCGCCAACCGGACTACCCCAGGCATTACCCATCATTAACAAGTAAGGTTGTCTGACAGCAAGTTCAAGTTCACTAACTGTGGTCCAAGGGTATTGGTTTGGCCTTTGTAATTCAAAGAAGCTATCCTGATTGCACGAAACACTCGAAACAAGGAGGAATATTACTATTATAGTTTTTAAGATATTTTTCATCACCATAAAATTTTAAAAGTTAACACTCAACCCAAACATAAATGTACGTGAAGCAGGCATGGAATAAAATGAAGAATAACTACCACCGCTTACCTGATCAATTTCTAGTTCGGGATTGTATCCAGAGAATTTAGTCAAAGTCAGCAAATTGTTTGCAGAGACATAAAGACGAACATTGTTGATTTTGTATTTATTCATCAATCGTTTAGGTACCGTATAACCAAGGGTCAAATTGCGAAGTTTCAGGTAATCACCTTTTTCAAGATATTGAGAAGAAGGTGTGTTGTTGTCTGAACCATAGCTGACACCTGTTGTTGTCGCATTACCCAGATTATCATAATTATAGAGGTTCCCTGCAGTTACCATAGGCCAATAGGTGACATCTCCAGGTTTAGTCCAGGCTTCGGTTAATAATTTTCTGTTGGCCACCAGCATACCGGCATTTGGAAGCATTGAGCTCTGTAATAATCGATTATAGATGTAGTTACCTGTTACGAATGAGCAAATAAATCCTAAATCAAAACTTTTATAGGTAAAGGTCATGTTCAATCCTCCTAAAATTTTAGGAACAGCTGATTTACCCTGTAGCATCATCAGGTTGGCGCTCATGTTTTCACTTGTTGCGGGGATGATCTTTCCGGTATGTTCGGTGGTACCGTCCTCCAGGGTTTTTACCTCATAAATCATAGGAATCCCTTTTTGTGAATCAACACCGGCATATTCGGCCATATAGTAGGTACCCCATTCAAGACCGGACTTCGTAATGGTACGAATTATACCGGCTTCACCTGATTGAAGTAAACCTACGTGATTAAGATCTGATTTTGGATCTAATGAGAGCACTTTATTCTGGTTTGAAGAGATGTTAAAGCCAACATTCCAGGTAAAATCACGTTTGTTGACCACCACAGCATTTACATTAAACTCAAATCCTCCATTTTCCATGTCTCCGATATTTTGCCAGCACATGTTACCTCCATAGATACCGGCTGAAGGCGGTAAACTTACAGCAAGCAACATATCACTAACCTTTTTACGATAGTAGGCAATCGATCCGTTGATACGGTTATTGAAGATACCATAATCAATACCAACATCCAAAGAATTGGTTGTTTCCCATTTAATATCAGAATTGCCGATATTATTAAGAAAAGTGTTATTTTTCCCTTCCAAAGTACCGGTACCACTATTGATTCCCCATTTATCGGAGGTTATTCCACCAGGGATATTGGTATTACCTGTTTGACCAAAACTACCTCTCAATTTCAAAAGACTAATCGGTTTGAAATGAAAGAATTTTTCTTCAGAAATAACCCAGCCGAGCGATCCGGAAACAAATGTTGCCCAACGGTTTTTTGCTGTAAACTGGGAGATGCCATCCCGGCGGATGCTAACTCCGGCCAGGTATTTATTGAGAAGTTTATAATTTGCACGACCAAAATACCCCCTTAAATAAGATTCACCTCCGAGTGTAGAGCTTCCGCTAAGAACATTTGGAGTACCAACTTCAGGGTATGTGCCAACTAAACCTTCACCTCTCATAGTCATGTATTGTCCGGTAGAACGGGTGTTTTCAATACCAGTAACCAGATTCAGAATATGATTTTCGTTGATGGGCACATCATAGTTGAAATAAGCATTATAGTTTGTCGTACTCACTTCGTATTTGCTTTCCTGTGCCACAGCGCCATTGACCAAAAGAGCACTGCCTATCCAGGAACGGGCACGGTTGGCAACATAGTTCATACCCAGTTCGCCTTTTAATGATAATCCCTCAATGGGGGTTTGCCATGTTCCATTCAACCCGGAAAGGAGATTTAAGGTTTTCAGGTTTGACTGAGCGTTAATTGGATCGATACCAGCAAGCGGATTTACTGCTGCCCTTGAGTTCCAATATCCATTTAATCCCAGAGGGTCATAGACTTTCATCCAGGGAAGTGCATTTGAGTTAACCTGCGCCCAGCCACCGGCGCCTCGTTTTCCATCCCCTGATTTTATACGATTATTGTCAGTATAGGAGGCAACCATATGGTATCCCAGATCAAATCCCTTGAACAATTTGTAGTTTAAATTGATATTCGCCGAGTAAGTTTCCAAACTGTTAAATTTCAGGTTACTATCCTCATTCCGGTATTTCAGGGATAAATAGGAGTTTCCTCGATCCGAACCCTGGCTTACTGCAAGGTTTGCTTCATAAAAAGAACCTGTTCGTGAGATAACATCGGCCCAGTTGGTATTTGTTGCCAATGCTTCATCCCGTGTCATTGTTTCGGTAGCACCATCTAATTGTTTGATGATATTAGGTACATTGTAAGGACCAGCACCTCGGGCATTGAACGCTTTATCCATAATAGCAAGATAATCCGTGTTGTTTGCATACCCAATATCTGTTTTAGCCCAGTTACTTACACCGGTTTTGAGATCAAAATCAACCTTGGTTTGTCCCTTCTTTCCGGTTTTTGTAGTTACCAGAATTACCCCGTTTGAACCGCGCGAGCCATAAATGGAAGTAGCTGCTGCATCCTTCAAAATCTGAATTGATTCGATATCGCTTGGATTTAACATAGCCAGGATACTTTGATTGGTCTCTCCATCATAGCTTCTGTCCATCTGACCGCTCACTACGGGGATACCATCAACAATCCAAAGTGGATCGGTACCGGATGATATTGAACCTATCCCACGAATCTTAACCTGTTGAGGGGCACCTGGTACTCCGGCGCTTGAATTCACCTGTACTCCGGCTGCCATACCCTGAAGCGTAGATTGTATCGTAGCAGGAGCGGTTCGTGCGACATCTTCCGCAGACAGGGAGGCTATAGAACCAATTACATCTCTCTTTTTCTGTGTGCCATAACCAACTGCCACCACCTCATCCAATCCGACAGTCTCTTCAACCATGGTAATATCTACTACCGTCTTACCTCCAATTGGGAATTCCTGCGTTTTCATTCCGACAAATGAAAATATAAGTGTTTTGGCATCGGCCGGTATACTAAGGGTAAATCTGCCATTGCTGTCCGTTACCGTTCCATTGACAGTACCTTTAACAACAACAGTTGCGCCAGGAACGGGAAGACCTTTGGTATCTTTTACCAGACCAGAAATATCTTTTTTCTGCTCCGCATTTGTAGCTGATTTAATGGTCGAAGGTGACACTTTAATCTCGGGAGGAAGAATCACAATCTGACGGTCGTACAGTTTGAAGGTGTTCTGGCTCCCCAACAATAACTCACTCAGAATCGATTCAACACTTTCATCCTTTGCATTAAGACTCACCTTTCGGTAGACATCAATATAATCTTCGTTGTAAAAGAAAACAAATTCACTTTTCTTTTCAATCTGTTTAAAGGCCTCTTTTAATGTTATTTCGTCAACATTGAGACTTAATTTGGTTTCCTGGGAGTACGTGCTGGCCGATACGCCAAGTAAACCTGCAAAGAAAAAAGCGATTAGTAGTTTCATCTTTTTAAATAGATTTCCTGCACTCCCTTGCCGGAAATGCGAATACACACAAATTTTTTCCATACTTTTGATTGTTTGTTTGAAGCGTTAATATTTATTGACGTTTATATTGAATCCGGGGGGTGTTGACCGCACTCTCCGGATCTTTTTTTATCGCACAGGCAATCTGTTTATTTTACTATATACATAAACTTTGTTCTGATCGATCCGAAAAGAGATGGGAGCAACATCGGAAACAATCTTCATTACATCTCCCAACGATTCTTTCAGATCAAGCTTTCCACTGATTTTCCTGTTTAATTCGACACTCTCTTCTGTGACAAAACTGACATTATAAAATTTTGAAAGTCTTTTAAATACAGTAAGAATACTCTCCCTGTCGAATTCCAGCAAACCCTCTTTCCATGATACATAAGAAGCTACTTCGACATTCGACTCAACACTGGTTTTATTCTCTGTCTTATTGTAAACGGCTCTCTGATTCGGAATCAGACTGATCTCCTTATTCAAAAAATTCATCAGACTTTTCTCCTTAAGGCTCACCTCCCCTTCAACCAGTACCACTTCCAACTCATTTTCATGATCATTGTCGCGGACATTAAACTGGGTCCCATGCACCGTTATATTCATATTGTCGGTCCCAACTATGAAAGGGATCTCCCTGTTTTTAAAAACATCGAAATAAGCCTCGCCAACCAGGAATACTTTGCGGCATTTTCCTGTGAATTTCCGGGGGAAAATTAGCTTAGACCCCGCGTTCAGCCAAACTTTCGTCCCATCAGCCAACATAAGGGTTGAACGTTTTCCATAAGGGATCACCACCTGAACCATGGTATTGGGATCAGTTTTTTTATTGTAATTGATGATGCTGTCCCGGTCAATCTTAACCTGGTTCCCTGCAGCATTAAACTGAAGTTCAGTCTGTTTTTCTTTAAGTAAGATTTCTTCCCCGTCGGCAAGAATCAATTTAGCCACATTGAAATTGGAAGATGAACTTGAAATTTCGGTGTACCTCCCGGAGTGTTTTGAAAAAAAGAAAATCGGAAGGAGTGCCCCAAGCGACAAAACAAGGACAAAGAGTGCTGCATACTTCATCAATTTTCGTAAACGTAATGTTGGTTTTGATAGTTGTTGCTGTGTATGAAAAGTGTCAATACCTTTGAATAGCTCATATACAAATTCCTTCGGTAATTCCTTTTTGTTAAACCGCAGTGCTGTAACAATCCTGCGGGCAGATTGAATATCTTTTGACAAGTTGGGATTCTCTCTCACAAAGTTCTCCCATTCATTCTGATCTACCCCACTATTGACCCAATTAATAAAACTGATATCGTGAGTAAAATCTTCTACCGAATATTTGTTGTATTTTTTATCCACTATGATTGCTTTTGACTGGTAAGTCCTAAAATCTCACTTTTGTGGACACAAAAAAAATATGTTTTAAAACATGTTTTTATGAAAACCGGATTAAAAACAGAATTGGGTGTTTTAACTGCTCATCCATAATTTCCCGAAGGGTCTTTATTGCCCTAAAAACCAATTTTCTGGCAGAATCATTTTTCAACTGCATCATCTCGCAGATCTGTTCGTAATCCAATCCACATTCGAAACGCAAATAGATGATTTCCCGCTGACGTTCACTTAAACTATTTAATGCCTTTAAAAGGGCCATTTCTCTGAGAGTAGTATTTTCCTTTTCGGCAATCTCTTCTTCAAGTGCAAATGGAGCGTCGAATTTCATAAGCTCAAATTCCACCAATTCGATCTTTCTGCTTTTGTCAATTGCCTTATAGATTGCATTTTTCAATGCTCTTAAAAGGTAAAACCTGATGTTTTCGGTAGGACCAAGTTTTTCATTGGCTTGTATCAGTTTAAAAAATACATCCTGAATACAGTCCTTTATGAACTCAGGATCACTTTTAAATTTGATACCATACTGAAACATCGAAGGAAAATATTGAAAATAGACATACGAAAGCGCTGACTTATCGCCTGCTTTAAAATTTTCCCATATTTCGTGATCGTTGGTCAAAAGATGTAGATTTTTGGTTACGGCAAAATTAAAAATAATTGAAAAGAATGGAAATATCGGTTGAAGGAAGTTCCCAAATTGCCAGGCAAGCTAAAGATAGACAAAGTTTTCGTGAAATTGTAGTCTTTGACAAATTATAATGAAAAATAAATTAGTAAAGAGCAAATTTGAAAATATGTTATCTCGATTCCCGTCATTAATTATCTGACTCCCGGACTCTCTTTGATCAAGGTAATCCGGTCATGAAGTCGCTTCACAATTTTTTGGAAAATTATCAGCAACATCTATTTTTTTAGTAGAATCGATTTTTAGATTATACAATAATATTTGGTTTGTTGTGCGCCAACGCTTTTGTCTAAGCAGTTGTAAAAGAGCAGACAGGCTGAAAAACCTTTGTAAACTGATGTTTTTGTATTAAAACAGATCCATTTTTCTTTTTGAATACCTTAAATTTTAATGAAAATCCGATTCTTAAATAGCCAGTAACAGAGATACCATAATGCTCCCCAGGTAGCCAGGCTGGTCATAATTTCTATTGTTAGATCTCCACCCCAGGAAAATAATAATTTGGTGAACGGGACAAATATTCTGCTCACAAATCTAGCTCCTCCTAATTCAAAAAAGAGGTAAATAGAGATACAGTTCATCCCAACAATGATGAAGAACTTCGAGCTTTTGGCAAATAATTTCCTGACATCAATGACCCAGTAAAAAAAGCAAAGGGCAAGGATAGCCCATCCCCCGCTAACAAATACAAAGGAGGAGGTGGCAATCTTTTTAATGATCGGGGTAATATTCATTAAATCGAGTGAAAAACCAATAAATAGTGCAGCCAGCCCGGCCATCAGCATGAGCTGAATTTTCTTCCTTACCGGACGGTCGCTCATCAGAAGCTGGCCGAATAACACCCCCCAAACGGTATGGGCAATAGTTGGGATAGCATTTACCGAAGCCCATATACTTGTTTTATCTACCCCCTCAATCTTCATATTCATCCATGCACCTAAATTATGGTAGGCTTCCCAAGGATGATTAAACCCATCAACAGGAAAAAACCGGTAAGCAAGATCTGATAACAATAGAATGATCAACGTAAAGATCAACTGAAAGGAGAAGCTTTTTCTCATAATCAGGAAAGCAACAAGATAGGTTACGGATAATTGGGCAAGAACATCCTGAAATCTGAAGACGATCTCTCCGGGTCCAACGCAATATAAAGCCCAACCCAAAAACAGCAGAAGCAATGAACGCCTAAAGGCATGTTGCAATATTTGTTTTTTGGAATCACCCTTTTTTATCCGGTTAGCTACTGCAAAGGGGATGGCTACCCCAACTATAAACATGAAAAAAGGTTGAATAAGATCCCAAAAATTTAATCCATGCCATTCATGATGGTGAAGTTGTGCACCAATAAACTGGGCAATACTACTTCCCTGGATTTTATTGATATGGCCCCAAAGACCTGTACTTTCTCCGATCAGGAGAAACATGGTAAATCCGCGAAAGACGTCAATTGAAGTAACCCTTTCAGCAATCGGAGAAGCTGAATCCTTAGTCGTCTGGTTCATTTTAATTGGTTTTGTGAAATTCGGGAGAACTTTCCACGAATCAATTGTAAAATTAAGCAGATATTCCAAATAAAAGTGAATAAAAAGGGTTGCAGGTGTATTTTTTAATCCCTATTGGTATGAAAAGGGACCAATCAGAGAAATGATTTTGGCAACGGGAATTGCAAATTCCCCATCAGTACCCCCTGATAGCATATCCGGGGAAGTGGGTTAACCACCTCAGATCGTATTCTGTATGGATGAGAAAAGCAGGTGGTGTATGAGCCGTTACCGTAGCTTATTTGACAATGGGCGGAAGTTATTCTAATTTGGCTGGTGTCACAAACAAATATTCTGAAGAACGTTCTAAGGTTCAAATTCAAGAGGAAACTACAGTATGTTTTTGCTATCAGATCGCGATCAAAAAAATCCCATTTCCTCCAACCACATTTCGCACAACTCTTTCCAGAGCTTTGTACTGCCCGGGTTGTTTTCAAGTCCAATGGAATGTTTACCAAAAGGGAAAATGTGAATGGAGGCTGAAACATGATGTTCCCGCAGGGCATTATAGAATAAGAGACTGTTTTTGGGATTAACCACGGGATCGTTTTCGGCATGGACGATAAATGCAGGGGGTGTCTGAGCTGTTACCTGAAGTTCATTTGAATATTTATCAATTAATTCCTTAGGCGGATTTACCCCCAACAGGTTATCGCGACTACCTGAATGTGCAAATTCTCCCATTGTAATCACAGGAGATACCAATAGCATAAAATCGGGACGGAAAGAAATCTGATCTATTGAATCGCCAATGGCAGATACATCTTCGGTATGCACACCTATCGTAGATGCAACATGACCTCCAGCCGAAAACCCCATGACCCCAATTTTATTTGTTTTTATACCCCATTCGGTGGCTTTGCTTCGAATGATCCTCATTGCCCGTTGAGCATCTTGCAATGGAGCAATACTCCTCTCGACCAAATCAGGAGAAATTGGCAACCTTGAAATCAGTACAAATGCACTAATGCCCATCGTATTGAACCATTTGGCTATCTGCGTGCCGCTGCTCAAATAAGCATAATGATGGTATCCTCCGCCGGGACAAATAACCACAGCCGTTCCTTTGTTTTCCTGCCTTGATGGAAAAAAGGCATACATACCCGGATTGCCAATTCTGAAATAACGTTCATTAAATATGCTGTCGGTCATACCCATTCCTTTTGAATTTGGCATTTTTCCCTCCGGCCATATGCGTATAAATGTCTGTGCTGAAATCCTAATGTTACAGAAAATCAGGACGACTAACAGGAATAATGATCTTTTCATATAAGTCTATTTAAAGTAATTAAGATTTGCAATTAGTCTATTTTGATGGCTCCATTAGGTACATCGGTGTCCAATTCCACACATTTTTTGGCATTGGTAGCGTTGGTATGAGATATATTGATATTGCTACATCGGTTGCCAATAACTTTAAAAAGCAGATTTGCATTTTTGCAGTATTCCACGGAATCCAGAAACAGAGAGTTGCTATTTTCAATAGCGATGACAGGATTGGTTTCTTTGGTGACCAACCGGATATTTTTCAGGGCAATATTTTCGGCTTCGATTAGTTCTATCCCTTTTTTAGCATTAAATACTGAATTGGTGATTGAAATATCTTTCACTGCCATTTCGGGTAAGCCCCTAATGAATATTCCCTTTTCGGCCCCGTTACAAACGACATTGCTAATCTGGACTTTTCGAAATCGAGGTGTCTCTTCCGAAACTTCAGGAATTACAACCTTTTCTCCAGCAATTGGAGGTTTGGTAAAATAATACATGTCGAAATAGATTGCTTCGTTCTGAATATCCTTCATCAGGATATTTTTGATGAATATATTCTCGACAATTCCACCGCGTCCTCTCGATGTTTTAAAGCGAATACCTTTGTCGGTTCCTATGAAAGTGCAATCGGAAACAAAAATATTACGCGCCCCACCACTCATTTCACTTCCAACAACAAAACCGCCATGTCCTTTGTAAACCACATTGTTCCGAATGACCATATTTTCGGTAGGCATTCCTCTTTCTCTCCCAAATTTATCTTTGCCCGATTTTATACAAATAGCATCATCGCCTACATCAAAAACGCAATCTTCAATCTGCACATTTTTGCATGATTCAACATCAATACCATCGCCATTTTGGGCATAATCCGGATTTTTGACAGTCACATTCTTCAAAGTAAGATCTTCGCACATCAGGGGATGAAGGCACCATGCCGGGGAATTCCGGAAAGTGACTCCTTCAAGAAATACTTTTTTGCATTGTGTCAGAACCAATAAGTTGGGGCGTAAAAAATCTTTGACATCCTTATAATCTTTGGCAGTTTTTCCAGGTACAACCTGGGCAGCATTAGGTGTTTGCTGCCCCTTCAGGAATTTTGCCGAAGGGTACCAGTCTTTACCATCCTGACTGACCAATCCACCTGAAGCAATTTTTCGGGTCCATTCCGATTCGGTCAATTGTCCTATGTTTACACTTCGCCAAAAATCGCCATTTCCGTCAATTATCCCTTGCCCTGTTATGGCAATGTTTTCAAGGCCTGTTCCTGAAATTGGCGATTGATTACGAAACGAAGGTTTTCCTTCGTAACTTCCTTCAACCAGTTTATATTGTTCGAAATCACCTGAGAATAAAAGGATTGCATTTTTAGCAATGTGCAGATTGATATTATTTTGAAGAACAATCGGCCCGGTTAACCAAAGGCCTTGCGGCACCAATACTAATCCACCTCCATTTTTACTGCATTCAGCAATTGCATTATTAATGCTGGTTGTATTCAGGAAAATACCATCGGCTACTGCGCCGAACTTCACAATGCTGATCGTGTCACTTTTAAAAACCGGCTTTTTTGCGGCTGGAAGGTTTTCCCATGAAAAATCCATTGTTTGATTTGGATCCTGTGCGCTCACATTTAAGTTTACCAATGTTATGCAAGCCAACAATAGCCACTTGATCAGTTTCTTTCGTCTCATTATAAGATTTTCTTTTAGTCTTTCTTTATTCCGTCAGGAATCCAGCTGCTTTCTTCATGAAATATTTTCTCAGACACATAGTTATCTGCTTCCTGTTCGGTAAGCTGATGCGACCATCCTACACGTATTTCAGATGCCGAGCCAGTTCCGGTACTTTTATATTCAGCATAAAAAGAAGTTTTTTCCCGTTCAGGATGGTCCCAGTTGTGCCAGCCTTCGGGAAGAATATGTGTCCCCATTTTGCAATTCAGGAAAACAACCCTGGCATAATCGCGCCATGGCCGTCCAAGATAAACCTTGGCTGCATCAGAATTGGCTGTTAATTTACAGTTGCGAAATACGTAACCAAATAATTTTCCTTGTGGAGTGCTTGCAGCAGTAACATAAGAGTTACGTTTACTATGAATCGTACATCGATCGAAGATGACTGTTGCCGCTCCAAAAATAAAGTCAGTGGTGCCTTCAATATAACAATCGGCGAAATACTGGCGGCTCTTTTGTCCGGCAGCATAAACGGTATCCTGATTTCCGGAAAAACGGCAATTGCGGAAAATACACCGGTCTCCCTCCACATGGAGAGCAACGGCCTGACCCACTTCTCCGGCTGAATTTTCGATTGTCATATTTTCGATTACAATGTCATCGCCAGTAATTTTCAGCGTGTAACTCCGAAAGGTTCCCATATTCTCTTTGCTGGCATAGTCACCAAAAGTTAGGACCGTTTTTTCAACACTTTCGCCAATCAGCCTGATGTGAGTGAGGTATGAATCGATCAGCACTTTTTCTTTATAAACGCCATTCTTGATATAAATAACCTTATCAATGGTTTGGAATGCCCTGCAGGCACTCACGGCTTCCTGAATGGTTTTATAATCACCGCATCCATCCTGGGCAACGGTAACACTAAGTTTTTCCTGCGCTTCAGAATGAAAAACAATCGACAAGACAATTAATCCTGAAAGTAAAATGTATTTTAAATAATTCATAATCAATGTTTTATTTTTTTATAATTTACTAATTCTGAACCAGTCACAATCTACGTATCCGGAATTTTTCGACGCCTCGGGTGTAACTGAAAACAAACCAATCTTTGCCCCAACCCAAAGACCTTCTTTTGCGACAAATGTTTTCCCAACTGGCTGAAATGTTTTTCCATCGGCACTGTAACTGAAATTACAAACTACCTTTGGAATGATTTCCTTCTCATTCTCTGGTTTTATTTCAACTTTAAAGTAAACCTCGTTCGAAGTAACATCAATATATACAACTTGTTCCTCATCCTTCCCTCCTTTGGCATCGGCACATACAACCTGATTTATGCGATAACCTATCCGGGTCTTTTCAATAGCGATATAGGAATAGTCCATCCCAAAAACCAAAAGACCAGCCATCTCGCCAATATCGTTGGCTTTAAGTTTAAATTTGGTAGTAGCAGTGAATTTTTCGGCAGGCATTTTCTGAAGCAAAAGTCTACCTAAAGTCCAAAGATTATTAACCTTCTGGTGGTTCTCCTGAGCATACAATCGCAGTGATCCGGGGTTCTCAGTCAATGAATACCATGTTGATTTGAAATTTGAATTCCATTGCCATTGAAGACCCAAGGTTGTGTTTTCAAATTCATCGCTGGTTTTAGGAATCATCGTTGGGTAGGTTTTACCAACATTAGGCTTTTTATAATCTGAAACAGGTTCACCAATGCCATTATGATTATAGTCAATACCGATAACCGGCCAGTCGTTTTTCCATTTCATGGGTTGTAAATGGACAATACGCCCGTAGGCATACCTGTCCTGAAAATGAAGGAACCAGTCTTCTCCGGTTTGTGTCGTTACCCAGGCTCCCTGATGTGGACCGTTAACTGTTGTATTTCCCTGCTCAAGTACTATTTTGTCTTCGTAGGGCCCAAATATGTTTTTTGACCGCAAAACAGTTTGCCATCCGGGTTTTACACCTCCGGCAGGTGCAAAAATATAGTAATAGTCATTTCGCTTGTACATTTTTGGTCCTTCCATCGTCGGATGGTTTTGCTGACCGTTGAATACCAGGACTCCTCCATCATTAATAACTTGAGAGCCATCAGCATTCATTTTATTAATTGAAAGAATACTTTTTATCCCGCATCGGCTATTTGCAAAGGCATGTACCAGGTAAGCAGAGCCATCTTCGTCCCAAAACGGACAACAGTCAATCCATCCGGTTATTTTATGAATCAATTTTAAGGATTCCCAAGGGCCTTCAGGTTTTAGCGCTTTGGTCATAAATACGCCACGGTCTGGATCGCCAAAATAAATATAAAATTCGTTGTTATGATATCTGATGCTTGGTGCCCAAACGGCATTTCCATGCTGTGGGTTATCAAATTCAGGAAAAGGGTAGTTCTGAATGGCATGCCCTATGATTTCCCAATTAACCAAATCCTTCGAATGAAGTACCGGCAGTCCCGGGAAATGCCCAAAGCTGGAGGCTACCAAATAAAAATCATCGCCAACCCGTATCGCATCAGGATCAGAATAATCAGCATATAGAATTGGGTTTTTAAATGTTCCGTCTCTCAGATCGGGATACCACACTAAGGAAGAATTTGTTTGTGCAAATGTTCCTGAAATCAGTGACAGGAAACTAAGAAAAGTTATTATTAAAGACTTTATACGCATTTTCTATTTTTTTATTTATTCAAAAAACTGCGATCCTCCGGTTCTGAACAGCTATTTTATCTTCTCAAGTTCTATTCCGGCCAGGATGAATGGACCTATCGCCTTTAAATCGTCGTTAACTACCTTTTCACCAACATAATAACCATAACTCCCGTCGCGGTAATTAGGTGAGCCGCCTAAACCAACAACTGAACAGCAGTTCGTGATGGAAATGGTTCCATCATCATTGTTTTTGATAAAGGTTTGAAGTATTCCGGAATAGCCTTTTTTAGCCACATCTAAATACTTTGCATCGATATATTTGTTGTTTACAGCCTTCAGCAGGAAATAGACAAACATGCTGGATGCAGTTGATTCCAGATAATTACCCGGTTCTCCTTTCTTATCCAACACCTGGAACCATAAACCAGTATCCTTATCCTGATTTTTAGCGATACCATTGGCAACCTTGTACATAATCTCAATCATTTTTGAACGATATTTATGATCTGATGGAATAAAATCCATGGCATCTACCAGCGCCATGGCATACCAACCAACGCTGCGTCCCCAGAAATTCGGGGAAGTTCCGTTAATTTTATTCGCCCATTTCTGCTCCCGACTTTCGTCCCAGCCATGATAATACAATCCGGTTACAGGGTCATAGGAATGTTTGTCGATGAGTACAAATTGATTGATAACATCCTCGAAAAGCGCTGATTCGTTAAACTCCTTTGCATATTGAGCCAGAAACGGACTTCCCATGTACAAACCATCGAGCCACATTTGGTGCGGGTACACTTTTTTGTGCCAAAATCCGCCTTCAGCAGTTCTCGGATGATTCAGCATCTGGCTGCGAAGCATTTTAATGGCGTTGGCGTATTTTTCCTTATGGGTATCTTTGTATAACTGGAACAGAATTTTTCCACCATTCAACTGATCAATATTATAATCAGTCAAGGTATAGGTTTTAATTGTACCATCTTCATTTACAATGCTGTCGACATAAGATGCAGCATATTTGTAAAATTCTTTATTCCCATTAAAATCAGATAATTCAATAAGTGACTTGCATAACAAACCCTGTGTGTATCCCCACCTTAAAGTTTTTCCCCCATCCAGTGTATTTGGCGATGGATTATGCCTGATTATTGATTCTGCCATACGAACAGAATTAATTACCTGGGCCTGGACCGTAATAATGGTGAAATAAACCAACATAACTACAAAACATAGTCTCATGTACTTTAAAATTACGTCTGCCATAATTTAAAGGGTGCTTTAATCGATTATTTAGTCAAAACCTTATTCATAAAATTGACCATGTACTCAACGGATGAATCTACCCATGGATGAAACAACCAAAACGGATGAACCTTTATATCGAACTTATGAACTTCAGTATAAATTCCCCATTCATTCATCATTCCTATCATTTCGTCCTGACCGCCATGAAAACGGGAGAAACCGCTATTCAGGAAAAGTACGGGAACTGATTTCTCATTTGCCCAAAAGATAGAAGAGGCTTCCTTCCATATCTCAGGTTTCTCATAAAATGAACCACCTAACCATGCAATATCAGGCGAATCGGGTTTCCGGTCAAGATTTAATGATGACGGCGCCATAAAATCCAAAACACCATCAATATCGATAACTGCTTGCACAGAACTTGAAAATGTATTGTTCCCCTGGGTACCTTCAAATTTTTCGATGCCATTTGTCATACCGACCAGGGCGGCCAATTGCCCTCCGGCAGAGGTGCCTGAAATGGCAATCCTGTTGGAATCAATGTTATACTTCACGGCGTTGGCTCGCATCCAGCGAATGGCTGCTTTAATGTTGTGAACGGCTGCCGGGTATTTGGCTTCGAGTGAAAGCTGGTATTCTACCGCAACAGTAACGAACCCCTTTGAAGCGATCATCTGAGCCATAGGTACCTCCATTGATTTGTCACCCGCACGCCAACCGCCGCCATGAACCAGTATCAGGGCCGGATATTTTCCCGGTTTTACAGGATGAAAAAGGTCGACGTGTAACTCACGTTTTCCGAAAGGGGTGTCAGGCAAAGTGGCATAAACCAAATTGCGCTCGCCCAAAACTCCTTTGGGTAAACTATCTTTCACAGGAACAGCATATGGAAAATCTTTCCTGATTTGGCAATAAACCCTTGCAATTGAATAAGTCGTGTCGCGCGGAATATCCCTGACCGGATTTTGAGCCATCAAAGGCTGTAAAGCCCAGAAAGACAAAACTGAAATTAGTAGATTTATTAACTTCATCAAATAGGTTTATGAAAATACAGGTTCCCCATTAATTGGGAAACCTGTATAATTTTTTTTGTTAATACTAATTATAACCTGGATTTTGTTTAAACTGGTCTTTGTTCTGCAAAACATCAATTTCAACCTGAGGAATAGGCCTCAAAAGATGAAATGGTTTCACATTAGCCGCTGCTTCAGGATTGTATTTATTTAATCGTTCAACGAGTTTGCCGGTCCGTTTGAGGTCGAACCAACGGAGTTGTTCACCAACAAATTCGCGTGAGCGTTCATCCAAAATGAAATCAATATTGACATCGGTTGACGTAATGCGCATTTCTGCTTCTTTTCCCTTATATGCAGCCCTTTCACGGACTTTATTTATATAGGTGGCCGCATTAGTTTTGTCGTTGAGGTTCATGCTTGCTTCTGCCGCAATCATATACATTTCAGGTAGTCGAAATACAATTGCATCGCGTTTGCTTTCATGGACAGCCCTGTCAGAACGAGTTGGATCAGCAAATTTGTTCATTTGGACATATCTGCTGCGATCACCTTTTACTGCACCATTTTCAGCATAAACATCATTGATATCTAAAATAGTGTATTTTTTTGATTTGCGGTAAGTATCGGTAACAGCATATTTTGTGGCTACCAAAATGGTATCGCCCAGCTTGATACCGGCAGGGAGTGTCGGTTCATCGTTTGCCCACCAAACCGTGCGGAATGTTCCGGCATAACGCGAGTCGATTTTCTCATTGTACAGGTTCAACAAATATTTTGATGGTAAGTACTGGTTTAAAGGGCGACCGTTTTCAATATCCCATGTAAATCCAGGTAAACCAAAATTCATCATTGTGAAAAAGGCATGAGCATGATTTCCGCCTTCCCACATCCAGAAGAACCCCAATGCATCTGACTTAGGCACATCGTTCAGATTATTGTCGGCGCAGTAATTTACAAACCAGATTGCTTCTTTATTGGTGTTGGCATTACTGTTGTCCATTTTCCACATTGTTGTACAATCACTGTTCAATTTAAAATCGTAACCAGTAATTACTTTTTTAGCCATCGTCAGTGCTTCAGTGTTTTTACCGCGTGTCAAATAAAGTCTTGCCAAGAATGCTTCAACGGCAGGTTGCGTTACCCGTCCACCTTCGGAAGCAACTTTTCCTGTCAGATTGATCAAAGCAATATCCAAATCAGTAAAAATCTGGGTATAAACTTCATCAACAGTGGCTCTCGTTGAAGTTAATTCAGGAGCCTGTGTTTCCTTTAGCCTTAGAGGCACCGGACCAAACGTCTCAACCAGGTGGTAATAATAAAATGCCCTGAGATAGCGTACTTCGCCTTCCCTGAGTTTTTTTACATTGTCACTTAATGGCGAACTCCCCATCCTCTCCAGAGCTGCATTACATGCGTTGATACCTTTATAAAATGCTTGCCACACAAATATAATACCAGGATCCGATCCCTGTAAAGTTGTGTTGTAAACGTGGTATGGAGCATATCCGCTGCCCCATCCACCCATTAGGATTTCATCGGTTCCAGCTTCTGTCATCAATAAACCAATCATTTTTCCATACCATGTACGAGTTGGGGTATAACAGGCATTAATAAGACTTTCCATTCCGTCAGTAGTGCTATAAAGTGCATCTGCTGTGGTAGTACTGATACTTTTCTCTTCCAAAAAACTGGAGCAGGAAGATAATCCTACAACGGAAAAAATCAGACTTAATAATATGACATATATATAACTTTTTTTCATGTTCTTATATTTTTTATATTAAAGTTAATCACAGCTCAATATTAATTCCAAACACCAACTGTTTTGTCAGTGGGAAATCAACAGAACCACCGCGTTCCGGATCATAATCTTTAATCTTACTGAAAGTAAAGAAGTTCTTTGCAGTTCCGTAGAGGGTTATGCTATGGACTGGCATTCTACTAAAATCCTTATGTGAAAAATTGTAACTAAAACGAATGTCCTTAATTTTCAGGAATGAGCCATCAATATATCTTAGTGTAGACAAGTACTGGTCGTTCGCTTTATTTGGACGAGGATAGGCATTAGTTGGGTTTTCGGGAGTCCAGTAATCAACCACTGCAGTATTGAAAATACCGCCGGTATAATAGAATCCGAGATAATCGCTTGCGATCATTTGTCCAATACGGGCATAAAGTAATACAGAAAGAGAGCAATTTTTATATGTGAAATTATTGTTTAATCCAGCTGTCCATTTAGGGGAGGCCTGCCCGAGGATTATACGGTCTTTGGCTGCTGTAATTAAGCCATCTTTATTTTGATCCTTAATTTTAATTTCTCCAGGCTTTTTCCCGTATTTGGCAGCCTCGGTTGCTTCACTGGTTTGCCAAATTCCAATTTTTTCGTAATCGTATAAAACATTGATAGGGTGCCCAACGAACCATGCCTTTGAAACATCATCGCCACCGACGCTTAATTCAACAATTTCTTCCTTTACAGTTGAGAAATTAAAATCAGTTGTCCAGGTAAATTTGGGTGTAGAGATATTTCTTGATGATAATAAGATATCAACACCATTTGTTTTGGTTTTACCGATATTGGCAATAATTGAATTGAAGCCCGTAAGAGCAGGGAGAATACTTTGCATCAGCAAATCACTGGTTTTTGTCTGGTAAACATCAACCGACCCTATAATCCTATTGTTGAAAAGCCCAAAGTCAATACCGGTATCGAATGTGGCTGTTTTCTCCCAACCCAATTCTTTGTTTGCAATAGAGGTTGGGATATAACCAAAAGCTGGAGTTTCGTCAAATGCGAAGTTAAGTTTGCTAACTCCTCCCTGTGTTTGATATGGTTGAATTGCGCTATTCCCGGATATACCATAACTGGTGCGGATTTTTAAGTCGGAAAGCCAATTGATCCCAGACATAAAAGATTCATCTTTAGCCTTCCAGGCCAGCGCAGTAGAAGGGAAATAAGCCCATTTGTTGCCTTTGGCCAATACAGAAGAACCATCTCCCCTTAACGACATTGTTACCAAATAGCGATCTTTAAATTTATAGTTTAATCTTCCAAAGAATGAACTTAGCTGGCTTTCGATCAGGTTACTGTAAGTTTTAATATTTAGGGTATTTGTATTGAGATTGTAAAACGATGCTGACTCAAATGGTTGATTTCTTCCTTCGGCAGAAAAGCTGACAGCCCTATTACTTATTAAACTGCTGCCTAACATCGCATTGACTGAATGTGATCCAAATTCTTTGGTATAGTTTAATACATTTTCCCAGGTCCAACTTCTTGAGTTAAGGTCAAGCATTGAAGAATGCGAGTACCCATTGTTACTTGTTGCCTGCGTTGACTTCTTACCTTCAAAAATACCCTGTTGGCTATTATTGAGGTCAAATGCGAAGTTGGTGTGAAAGCTTAGATTTTTCATTATTGACCAATCTCCATAGCCAACCATAAAAATTCTGCTACTAGTCGTATTGTTCGAATAATTATCCTTGCTTTCGTCCATTAACGGATTGACATCAATTGAAGACGGCCATGGATTTACCATAATTGTCCCATCTTCATTATAAGGAGTTCCCAGGGGGAGCAGTTTTATTAGATTCCAGAAACTGGTATTTCTTCTTTCCTGAGTTGAATAATTGAATACTAGTTTTGTTCCAACCTTCAACTTGTCAGATATCTTATGGTCCAGGTTCAAATGCTGTATAAACCTATTTAGTTCATCATGTTTCAGAAGTCCGTGTTCATTGAAGTATTCAGTAGTAAGGCGGAACGTTGTTTTTTCATTTCCGCCAGATATGGCAATATGGTTATTTTGTATTGTCCCATTGTGTAGCATTAAAGCTGGCCAGTCAGTATTGATTCCCTTTTTTATATTATTATAACTCCCGGCAAAAATTGTTGCATCATCTGCAGGACTACTCCATTGCCCCGCGTTACGGAAAGCCTCACGGGTCATTGCAACATATTGATCAGTATTGCCAACTTTTTGATAGTCGGTAAGTTGATTTATTCCGAAGTAATTATTGAATTCGACCTTTGTTTTTCCTGAACGACCTTGTTTCGTAGTAATAATGATTACCCCATTGGCACCACGAGAACCATAAATAGCAGTTGAAGATGCATCTTTTAGAACTTCAACAGACTCTATATCATTAGGATTAATATCGATGTACGAACCATACTGAATCCCGTCAACCAGAATAAGAGGAGTATTGGAAGCATTCAATGACCGGTTTCCCCGGATAGTAAAATTCATACTAGCTCCTGCCTGTCCACTGCTTCGTGTTATATCCAATCCCGAAACTTTCCCCTGTAATGCTTCAAGAGCATTCGTCACAGGAGTATTAGTCATTTCTTTAGCCTTGACAGAAACAATGGATCCTGTCAAATCACTTTTCTTCATGGTTCCATAACCAATAGCTACCACTTCTTCAATGCCAATCGTTTCTTCCGCAAGAATAACATTGAGCAAGGTTTTTCCGGCCATTGAAATTTCCTGTGTCTTCATACCGACAAATGAAAACGTGAGTGTCTGGGCATCAAGAGGTACGGATAGCATAAATTTTCCGTCATTATCTGTTATTGTTCCAGTTGTAGTCCCTTTTACCACCACACTAACACCGGGTAATGTCTGCCCTTTTGAATCGGTGACTTTGCCGGAAATTTCTCTCTTTTGGGGTTGTTGCAGTATCGACGGCATCCGGATATCTGCTTTTTCTTTAAGAATAATCTGCCGTTCACGCACCTCATAATCGACATTGCCCTGCTCACAGATAGATTTAAGGACCTCCTCAAATTTAGCATCCTTAAAATCGACTGAAATCGATTTCGAATCATTGAAGATGTCATCCTTATACATAAAAATGTAGTCGGTCTTCTTCTCAATGCTTCCCAGGACATCCTGGATTTTAGCCTGGTTAAATTGCAGGGAGAGGGTCACCTGCGAAAAGCCGCTACCAAATGTTGCAATGACCAAAAAAGTCAGTAGTACAGTTAGTTTCATTTTCCTTAATCTTAATCGCATCTCATCTCCAAACGGAAATAAGATTTCTCGTTTTTTTTTCATACTTTTACAAAGTTAAATGACCATTAATAAAAAATTTAACACACACGAAACCGGGGGGTGCTGGAACACTCACCGGTTTTTTATCTTAATATTTCATAAAGATTATCTCCTTTTTTTACGATTTTCACAGAAGCCGTCCGGGCAATACGCTCACAAATCTCATCTTTATCTTCTTTTAACTCCATTTTCCCCGAAATCCGTAATCCTCCCAATAACGGATCAACATATTTAAAACTAATATTATAGAAACGTTCAATCCTTTTTGTAATGCGATTCAGATCAGCGCTTTCGAATTTCAGGATTCCGGCAGTCCACAATGTATAATTGTCGGTATCCACAATTCTTATGCTGGTCTCTTTGGTGATCCGGTCAAATGAAGCAAGCTGATTGGGTATCAATTCGGTGGCTTTATCGAATAATCCTGCATTGTTCCTCTCCATCCGCACTTTTCCTTCTGCTAATACAGTTTCGATCACATTATCAGTGGGGTAAGCCGAAATATTAAACCGGGTACCAAGTACTTTTACACGCAAATCGCTTACCTGAACAATAAATGGATGCTCATGATCATGACTTACATCAAAAAAGGCTTCTCCAACCAAAAATACCTCACGTGTTTTGCCGGTAAATCTTTCGGGATAGACCAAACGGCTCCCTGCATTTAAAAAGACTTTTGTTCCATCTGGCAGCAAGATCTCTGATGTTTTACCATAAGGGATAATCAGCTGGTTCATTGCCATCGCTGGAGCAGGATTTGAACTGTCGGTCATTAGGGTATCGTTGTTGACAACTAACTTTCCATCACTCTTATACTTTAGAACCGACTTGCTCTGGCTGAGCAGAATATTTTCCCCATTGGCACGAATCAGTTTGGCTGAATTTTCGGGTACGGGCTCTGCCATCTTTTGTGTTATAAATTGCGGATTGAACTGGCTTTGTTTATAAAAAAGCAATGCCCCAACTGAGAAGAACAATAAAGCCACAGCCGCATATTTTACCAAACCATAAACTAAAAGTCTGGTTTTTCCTGAATCCTGTTTCTCTTCTACTTCTTTTAGTATCCTTGAAAATAAAAGAATTTTCTCCCCCTCAGTCAGTTCCTTATTTGTGGTTCGGAACTTCAGCAATACTTTTCTTGCCAGAAGTATATTCCTTCTCTCCTCCGGGTGGTTTGTCTCGAACTGGTTCCACCATATTTCCAGTTCTGTATCGGGTTCGAATACCCAAATAATAAAATTTTTGTTTTCGATGTATTTGCTGAGCTGTTCCATGAGTGTTAGTCGTTATAACACTAAAGGCAACGAACAATTAAAACATGGACAGTTATTTTAACTTTTTTTTGAAAAAAGCGCAAACAAAAATGCGCCAGGTTCTTTTCCAATAATTTCCCGGACGGTTTTTAAAGCGCGATGGACCTGTTTACGGACAGACTCCACGGTAATTTCTAGGATTCCAGCTATCTCGCTATATTCGAGAGCTTGATTGAACCGAAGATAAACGGCCTCCTTCTGTTTGGAGGGAAGTTGGTTTAACGCATTAATTACCTTTCGATTGATTTCATCATCTTTTTCCTGCTCAATAATCTGAAATTCAACACTATATTGCGGTTCAAAATCAACAGTTTCATTAAAATGATGTGTGGTTTTCCTGTCCGACTGCAATTTTTTAATCAGGTTTCTTTTTAACGCAAGCAACAGGTAAAACTTTAGGTTATCGTAAGAAACTTTTACTTTCTCACGTTTGAGAAACAGTTCCAGAAACAGCTCCTGAAGGGCATCTTTAACCGCTTCCTCATCCTTACAAAGCTTTGTCCCGAAACTATAGAGTTTATCGACATGCTGGTTGTAAAGAATGGCAAAGGCTTCCTGATCGCCTGTTTTAAAGCGGGACCAGATATTTTCCATATAGTCCGTCCTTACCTCTTTCCTCATTTCTCCGGGTTAGTTCTAAACTGCACTTTAATATTTTGGCAATTCGGGGCAATAGTACAAAAAATATCGGCACATTATTGCTTCAGCCATATCCTTTCGAAGTCTTCAAGCGATTTACCGGTTGTTTCGGAGACAAGCTTTCAGAGAATGTAGAGATAATGCAGGCAATTACTCCAAACAGCCAGAAAACACCATAAAATACCAGCATTTTGCGGCCAATATTATCAATCAAAGCCAGTACTGTCGATCCAAAATTTACCAAGCCAACAATCACCTCGTAGAATAATGAATCTCCGGTTGAACTACATTTTGCAAATCGGCTACCTGCTCATTAGCCATCTAACTACCATCAATGCTTTTCAGTGTTTTAAGAGCGGTTGTCTCTTCGGATTTAAGGACCAGCCATCTTGGACTTTCGGGAATGAAAGACAGGATAACGAAAACAGTATTGCAGGTAATGGCTAATTGATATAAGGAGACTAACGTGCTCCGGTAACGTGAAACTGAAATTTAATGCGAACTGTGTGGCTACGCTCCCAATGTTCCAGAAATTATAGCTGTGTTGTAGCCAAAAAACTCCCAGTGCAGCAACTGCCACCAGAAAGATCGCATAATGCATATTGTCAGACTTATTTTGACTTGCCATAGAATTTTGATATTGAAATTACGCACAATAAAAAATCCCACGAATCTGATTCGCGGGATTTAAAAATATCAATTGTTTTAATTTCCGAAAACTTATGGCTCTGTCCTTAAACCAGCCGCTGTCTGAGTTTTTGCTCTTCAACCTGGGCGTCAATTACAGCGATGGTCACCATGTTCAGAATGTCGCGTACCGAACTTTCAACATTAAGAATATGGATTGGTTTGTTTAAGCCCATCTGGATTGGTCCGATCGTTTCGCTCATTCCCATCTCGAGCATCATCTTGTAAGAGATATTCGAAGAACTAAGGTTAGGGAAGATCAGTGTATTTACATTCATCCCATCAATTTTTGAGAAAGGGAACTTCTCGTGACGAAGGTCTTTATCCAGTGCAAAATTGGCCTGCATTTCACCGTCAATCAGCATCTCAGGATAATTCTTATGAAGGTATTCAATTGCATCGTGTACCATTGCCGGACTACCAGCCTGACGTTCTCCAAAGTTCGAATAGGAGAGCATTGCCATCACCGGATTTATATTAAATAGCTTTGCAGCTTCATAAGTCAATTTGGCAACATCAATCAGCGTATCTTTCGACGGGTGATTGTTGACCAGGGTATCGGCGAAGAAGAAAGTCCCTAATTTGGTTGTCACAATATTTAATCCTGCAATATGCTGAAGCCCTTCGCGCATTCCAACAATTTCAATTGCGGGGATGATCGCATCGGCATATTTGGTATAAACACCAGTGATAAACGCATCGGCATCACCTGCTTCAACCATCATCATTCCGAAATAGTTCCGGTCGAACATCTTTTCGTAAGCTTCACTGTAAGTCATCCCTTCACGCTCGCGCTTGGAAGTCAACATTTTTGCATACTTCTGGCGACTTGCATCCTCACGGTCGTGGCGCAGATTAATAATCTCTACTCCTTCAAACTCAATATTATTTTCTTTAATAATTTTTTCGATCCGTTCTTCGTTACCCAATAGAACTGGTATACAAATCCCTTCTGCCCTTGCAACCTGTGCCGCCTTCAACATATTGATGTGGTTGGCTTCGGCAAAAACCACCCTTTTAGGATGCTCTTTTGCTTTTTCGGTCAATCCGTGAATCATTTTATTACCTAATCCCATGCGCAGACGAAGTGTCTCATTATATTCATCCCAGTCTGTAATTGGTTTACGGGCAATTCCACTGTCAATGGCTGCCTTTGCAACTGCGGGTGCAACAGTGACCAATAATCTTGGATCCAATGGTTTAGGAATTATATACTGCCGGCCAAAGCTAAGACTTGAAGTCTCATAAGCCAATGTAACCACCTCGGGAACTGCTTCCTTAGCAAGAGCAGCAATTGCAAGGGCTGCAGCAACTTTCATCTCTTCGTTTATTCCGGTGGATCTTACATCGAGTGCACCCCGGAAAATATATGGAAAACCGAGAACATTATTTACCTGATTAGGGTGATCGCTTCGACCAGTAGCAAAAATGATGTCCGGACGTGAAGCGATTGCCTCCTCATAAGGTATTTCAGGATTTGGATTGGCCAACGCAAACACGATCGGATTTTCGGCCATGCTACGAACCATATCCTGATTTAGAATACCGGCAACAGAAAGGCCCAAAAACACATCGGCTCCTGCAATGGCTTCTGCCAGTGTGTTGCAGGGAAGCTTTGTGGCAAATGGCAATTTCCGGCTGTTAAGGTCCGTACGACGAACTGAAATCACCCCTTTACTGTCGACCATCACTACATTTTCGGGCTTTGCACCCAGTTTGATGTATAGGTTGGAACACGCTGTGGCAGAAGCTCCAGCGCCGTTTACTACAATACGGACATCTTCAATTTTCTTGTTAACCAGTTCAAGGGCGTTAATGAGCGCTGCACCTGATATAATGGCGGTACCATGCTGATCATCATGCATAATTGGAATATCGAGCATCTCCTTCAGTTTCTCCTCGATCTCAAAACACTCAGGGGCCTTGATATCTTCAAGATTGATTCCACCAAAAGTACATGAGATCGCCTTGACAACTTCAATAAATTTCGCAGGATCTTTCTCATCAACTTCAATATCAAATACATCTATATCTGCAAAAATCTTAAATAGAAGACCTTTACCCTCCATAACCGGCTTTCCGGCTAACGCACCAATATTACCCAGACCAAGAACTGCAGTTCCATTAGATATTACTGCTACCAGATTCCCTTTGGCAGTATATTCATATGCATCCTGCGGATTTTTCTCAATTTCAAGACAAGGTATAGCCACCCCCGGAGAGTATGCCAGCGACAAATCTCGCTGTGTACTATAAGGTTTTGTTGGCACAACCTGAATTTTCCCTGGTCTGCCATTCCTGTGATAATTTAAAGCATCGGCACGTTTTGAATTTTCCATGAAATAAATATTTTGTTGTTTGATGCCAGTCATGTTTAATGGAGAGACTCTTCTCCTAAAAAAAATTTGGCAAACAAAAGTAGATTTAATTTCCTATCAAGTGACTTTACAGAGTATAAATTCACAAATTGATAATATTGGATAAACGGATACTATTTGTTGACCGGCTCTTTAATAGGGCAAAGCTGCATATTATCGGCCTTCGGTTGCACTGACTTTTGAAGGCGCTCACGCTCTACGTCTTCGAGTGATTTACTGGTAGTTACAAAATAAACACCGGCAAAAATAAGGACTGCAGAGATTGGTTTGGTCCAGGAAAAAACGTCCTGTTGCCACATTATAGCGATAAATGAGGCAACAAGTG
Source organism: Prolixibacteraceae bacterium (assembly GCA_963677935.2). GTDB lineage: Bacteria > Bacteroidota > Bacteroidia > Bacteroidales > Prolixibacteraceae > JAAFHB01. The sequence continues at coordinate 1,739,315 of CAXXEH010000003.1, forward strand.
GCTGCAAATAGTTATACATACCAATCGTTGTGGGACGAATCTGTTTCTGTGCGACAGGAATTAATAAATAGGTGATAAAAGTGGCTCCTATCAATAAATAAAGATAACTACCCCATGCAACTGAAGTACCCGATGTGAAAATCCGGGCTGAATGAAATTCTTTAAAACCGAGCGGGAAAAAAAGCACGGCAGAGAAGAGGAACATCCACTTCATAATGGTAACAGAACTGTACCGTTTGGAGATTCCACGGGTTAAAACCAGAAAGAAAGCATACGAAAGGCTGCTCATAACACATAAAAAATCGCCGATAATAGAGGCCTCTCTTCCAGATGCTGCAATATCGGAGGTAAGAATCATGGATAATACCCCAATCAATCCAATAATTACCCCCCCCGCCTTTTTAAAGGTGATGGGTTCCTTAAGAATTAAGAAGGAGATGATCATTGCCAGAATGGGGGTGATGGTAATCACAATGGAAGCATTTGTAGCTGAAGTGCGTTGTAATCCGGCGATAAATGCCCCCTGATTGAGGCCGACTCCCAACAGAGACCCAAGGAAAAGAGTTCCCATATCCTTCCTGGTGACCTTTTCTGATTTCAGAAAAAAGGAGAGCAACCAGAATGCAATCGTACCAAAAGCAAAACGGGAATAGGTTAAACCCAACGGACTCATCCAATCAGGCATCAGATTTTTAGAAAGCGGGATATTCACTCCAAAAATGAGGGAAGTGAACAACATTGCAACATGACCTTTTATTTTCGACTTATCCATTTTTCAATTCTCATTTAATGATAGGGAGTGCGCTTTTCAAGATTATACGACATTCCCCCCATTTTATTCAAAGAGTGGTTCATCACGGGTCACGTAAGGCGCTGCAAAGGTATCAAAAAAACAGGTATCTGTAACAAAAAGCTTAAAAGCCGATTTTCACTCCTGATATTATGAAAAATTTTGTTTCGTATTTCGTATAAGCCAGACCATGTAATATCGGCATACAAAACATTAAATATCTGCAATATATAGCTAATTGGACCTTTGTAAAAAGATGTAAGTCAAATTATATTCATTCCAAAGATTTTTTTCATTTTATCTGCGTTAAAATAGGTGTTATATTTGTAAACCGATCATTAAGTAAGTGGAGAGGACATTTTTATAAAGCTGTTTTAAGTAATTTAAGAAATTTAACGTGCCCGATATTATCCAACTTTTACCCGATTCCGTTGCCAACCAGATCGCTGCAGGGGAAGTGATTCAACGACCAGCATCAGTTGTTAAGGAGCTGGTTGAGAATGCGATTGATGCAGGAGCAACAGCTGTAACGATTAATATTAAGGATTCGGGGCGTACCCTAATTCAGGTGATCGATAACGGAAAGGGAATGTCGCCAACAGATGCCCGAATGTCATTCGAACGTCATGCCACCTCCAAAATCCGCGAAGCGAATGATCTTTTTGCGATCAGAACAATGGGGTTCAGGGGTGAAGCGCTTGCTTCCATTGCAGGTGTTGCCGATGTGGAACTTCGTACACGTCAACATGGGGTTGAGCTGGGAACCTTTATTCATATTATGGGTTCTATCATACAGAAGCAGGAGGCGGATCATTGTGCTGAGGGATCGAATTTCTCGGTTAAAAACATCTTTTTCAATATTCCCGCACGCCGCAAATTCCTCAAATCGAACAGCTCTGAATTAAAGTATATTATTACCGAAGTCCAGCGCATTGCACTTGCCAATCCTGAATTGGCTATCTCGCTTTATCACAACAATTCTGTTATTTATAACCTTCCGGTCGAAAATATCAGGAAACGGATTGTTTCACTTTTCGGGAAAAGCATCAATCAAAGTCTGATTCCTGTCGATACCACTACATCGGTGATCAATATTTCCGGGTTTATAGGTCAGCCTAAAAGTGCAAAAAAAACGCTGGGGGAACAGTTCTTTTTTGTGAATGGTCGGTTTATGAAACACCCGTTTTTTAACAGGGCTGTTCAACAGGCATATGACCGCATCTTGCCTCCCGAGACATTTCCCTCCTACTTCCTTTATTTTGAGGTTGATCCTGCAACGATTGACATCAATATACATCCGACCAAGACCGAAATAAAATTTGAGGATGAGCGTTCTGCGTGGCACATCATCCAGGCTTCGGTACGCGAAGCGATGGGAAAGTTTAACCTGATGCCTTCCATCGATTTCGATCAGGCCGGATCAATAGATATCCCAATCAGTCCTGCGCGTGGTTCAAATATCCCGGAGCCTGAGATAAGGATCAACCCCAACTTTAATCCATTTGAAAATGAGCCGTGGGGAGGTCGTGATTTCGCCAATACCACTTCCTATCGGGATGAACAAAACAGGGATAACTGGCAGACCCTTTACAAAGGTTTCGAAAGGGAGGAGGGACAAAATAATCAATACCCTAATTTTCAGTCAGCTATTCCGGATGAGTTTGAACAGGAGGCTGTTCAGCAGTCCTTTACCGATGATGAGATTCCAATAAGGGAAAGTCATAATTTTCTTCAGTTTAAAAATAAATATATCCTTACTCCTGTTAAATCGGGATTGATGGTCATCGATCAGCGTCGTGCACACGAGCGGATACTATTTGAAAATTTCCTGCGAATTATCGACAATCACCTGGCAATCAGTCAGCGACAACTATTCCCGGCAAGGCTGGAGCTGAATGCTGTGGATAAGGAGATCCTCATTGTCATTGACGAGGAGCTCAAAGCACTCGGTTTCGAAATCAGTCATGGAGAAGATAATGTGATCCTTGTTGAGGGAATTCCGGCTTTGCTGAGCCATCTTAATGCATCGGATTTGGTAGAAAAGGTGATCGAGGACTTTAAAAACAGGCCTGTCGATGTAAAGGAGGAGATCAAGGAACATCTGGCACTACTCCTCTCCCAATCGGCTGCAATCAAATATGGTGTTTCACTTCAACCGGAGGAGATATCAGATCTGTTTAACAATCTTTTTGCCTGCAGAACTCCCAACTATTCTCCATCGGGAAAAACCGTGATTTCGATTATCTCTTTCCCTGATTTTGAAAAATTATTAAAATGATCCGGGAACGGTACCGGTCAGATCATAAAAAATTCAAACACGCTCCAACAATCCGCCGCGAATCGTTATTTTTGCACTATTAATAAGATATCTTAAATATGAATCAATATCAGACATCACCTTTTTCGATGCCGCCGGTTGTAAAAAACCTGATCCTTATCAACATCCTGATGCTGGTCGCGACCTATGCGCTCAGAAACCTCGGGATTGACCTGACCGAGAAATTGGGACTTTATTATCCCGGCTCCGAGCATTTCAGGCCATATCAGTTTGTGACTCACCTGTTTATGCATGGTGATTTCTTTCATCTGCTATTCAATATGTTTGCATTGTATATGTTTGGGAAAGTTCTGGAAATGGTATGGGGACCGCGAAGGTTTTTAGTTTATTTCTTTGTGACGGGACTTGGCGCCGCAGCACTTCACTCCTTTGTTACCTATATCGAAATATCGGCACTTCAGAAAAGTGCAGCTGCATTTATTAATACACCCTCGCCAGAATTGCTGGCTGCCTTTGTGAAAGCTCACTTAAGTCATCCCTCCACCGGGGTTATGGACCTTGTGAACAATTGGGGCGATGCTCCAAACAATCCGGTACTCATTCAGCAGGGGGTTGACGTTGTCCGCGCAATTCTTGAGATGAAGATAGATATTCCTACAGTTGGTGCATCCGGAGCAATATTTGGTGTTCTGCTCGGTTTCGGATACCTCTTTCCAAATACCGAATTGATGTTGCTTTTCCCGCCTGTTCCGATTAAGGCAAAGTATTTTGTGATGGGATATGGAGCTATTGAACTGTACCTGGGTGTCACTGAATCGAACAGCAATATTGCCCATTTCGCCCATTTGGGTGGGATGCTTTTTGGATTTATTCTTTTGAAATACTGGGAAAAAAGTACTAATAAATTCTATTGATCGGATGGGAATTGTTGATGAAATAAACCGCTCGTTTAGGAATGGTAACTACCTTACTAAGCTCATTTACTTAAATATAGTAATTTGGGTAATTGTAAGATTGATTTTCGTCGGCTATACTTTAAGCGGATCGGATGGTTCGTTGATGTTGAGCTGGATGGCCTTACCTGCCTCATTTGAGTTATTTATTTCGCGGCCCTGGACCTTGCTTACTTATATGTTTCTGCACTTCGAGTTGATGCATATTCTATTTAATGTACTGTGGTTCTATTGGTTCGGTAAAATTTTTCTGGAGTACCACAGTCAGCAGAAATTGTTAAGTCTCTATTTAATCGGTGGGTTCTCAGGCGGATTGGCTTACATGCTTGCCTATAATCTGATACCAGTTCTGCAAAATTCAGTCCTGCATGTACAATTATTGGGCGCCTCTGCATCTGTCATAGCAATTGTAATTGCAATTGCCGTTTACGTACCAAACCATCTGATTCATCTGGTTTTTATCGGACCTGTTAAAATTAAATGGATTGCATTTGTGTCGGTGTTGTTATATATCATTAACCTTTCGGGTGATAATGCAGGGGGAAACTTTGCCCATCTTGGTGGAGCCATCTGGGGATGGATCTATATGTCGCAACTGATGGCTGGAAGGAATATCACAGGAAGGTTTGATCGTATGACCGATACTTTTTTTTCGTGGTTCAGACCGCGCCGACGGCTTAAAATCAAATATAACTCACCCAATCCGGATTACGAATTCAACAAAAGAAAAGTGATCCAACAAGATGAAATCAATCGGGTTTTAGATAAAATCGGCAAATCGGGTTATGATAGTCTAACCTTTGAAGAGAGGGAGATCCTATTTAAAATGGGTAGAAAAAATTGATATCGTGAGGAAATTCTTCTCTAAGTTTGGATTTACATTTAATATTGGAATAACAATTCTGTTATTGCTCTCCTATTTGGCGCCTTTTGTTCCACCTGATCTCTTCTGGCCTTTGGCTTTTTTCGGATTGGCATATCCCTATCTTGTTCTGATCAATCTGATATTTTTGGTCTTCTGGGTTTTGCAACGTTCCCGACGATTATTGCTACCATTGATTTCACTCTCAGTAGGTTTTATTGATTTTAGGAATACTTACCAATTGATACCTTCTTTCGGGCAAACTGATCCGGGAATTACCGTTTTGAGCTACAATGTTCACGGCTTCAGGGCTGACCTAAGATCTCACCATACGAATAACCCAAAGATCCTGGATTATATTAAATCTACAGGTGCTGATATTATTTGTTTACAGGAGGGTATACTTCCTAACGGAGGAAAGTTAAGTCCGCAGGGCATTAAAGATGCACTTCCTGAAATTAAATATCTTCATCAGGTATCGGCAGGAAATAATTCTGACCTGGTTACCTTTTCGAAATATCCCATTATCAACAAGGGTGAAGTCAAATTTTCAGGAGCTTCGATCCTTGTGCTTTTTTCTGATATTAAAATAAACAATCATCAGATTATTAGGGTTTATAATTGTCACTTACAATCCTATTCTATTGATCCGGATGATTATTCAATCGTTGATTCAATAGGATTCGGATCGGGTAGCAATCAAATTGCCTTGGCCCGGAAAGTAAGCTACAAATTGATTACGGGATTTAAATTTCGGGCAATTCAGGCCAGAAAGCTGGCTGAACATATCAGACAATCGCCTTACCCCGTTTTGGTGTGTGGCGATTTTAATGACACACCGGTTTCGTACGCTTACAGAAAGGTCCGGGGTAAACTCAGCGATTCATTTGTTGAGTCTGGATGGGGCACGTCGAACACCTATAACGGCGAATTACCCTCTTTTAGGATCGATTATATTCTTTTGGATCGGAAATTAAAATCGGGAAATTATAAGCGCGACAAGGTATATTTCTCCGATCATTTCCCGGTTCATTGTCGGTTAAATTTTGATTGAAATAGTATTAAAAAGAGAGGCACAAGAATTTAACTTGTGCCTCTCTTTTTTTTGTGACTGAAACAGACCTACAAAAGTGCATCAATTTTTGATGCAAGAATGGTTTTTGGAACAGCACCAACCTGTTTATCGGCAACTTCACCATTTTTAAAGAATAGAATTGTAGGAATATTACGAATTCCAAATTTTGCAGCGGTTCCGGGATTGGTATCAACATCCATTTTTGCCACAACGGCTTTCCCTTCATAATCAACTGAAAGCTCTGCAACAAGCGGTCCAATCATCCTGCATGGTCCACACCATTCTGCCCAAAAATCGACTAAAACAGGTTTTGTAGATTGAAGAACCACCTCATCAAAATTTGAATCTGTTACCTCTATTGACATGATAAAATATTTTAAATTATTAAAAAAGTCAGAAAATTTTAATCTGCAAATTTAGAAATTAATTTATTGTAAAAACGATATCTGGATTTTTTTGTAGAAATGTCTTCAGTTCTCCCGATAAGCCAATGCGTCGTGTTCTGGAGAACAGGTTGAGTTTAATGTTGGTGGATTGATCAAAAACTGAGAATTTTATCAGTGTTTTTCCGGGTGACTGGGCAAGCTTCAAATCCAGTTCTTCGACAAAATCGGCTGTTAAAAATTCAGCAGCTACGGCAATGCGCAAACTTTCGGCTTTTTCAGCCAGCTCCTGAAGCAATTCAATTTTGCTTGCTTTAAATTCCAGCTGATCTCCACCCTGCCATTTCACCGCCACTTTTCCGCGGATCAGCAAAAACAACCCTTTTTTACAGTAATTTCCAAAATTCACAAAATCATTTCCAAAAAACATAATTTTATAGGAATCAGAATAGTCAGTCAATGTTAACGACGAGAACGGTTTTCCGTTTTTTGTGAATCCTTCCTGTGTTTCGGTAACGATACCGGCAAAAGCGAGATCCCTGTTTTTGAGTGTTTCTATTTCGCTGTTAAGGTTGGCCAGATTGATTTCTTTGGTGCAAAAACTATTGATTTCCAATGCATAATCGTCCAGTGGATGTGAGGAAAGATAGATCCCGATCAGATTTTTCTCTTTCTCGAGTGCCACAATCTTAGGCCACTCAGGTATACTTGGGACAGTTGGCAATTTAACCTCTATTGTCTGAAGTTCTCCGAAAAGTGAGGCCATGGACGACTGTCGCTCGCCTTGAATCCTGTTTCCATATTTGATCAGCATTTCAATAAAAGTTCCTCCATCGCCTGAATCACCAAAATATTGTGCCCTGTGCACATTTTCAAAACTATCGAAGGCGCCAGCCATCGCAAGAGCTTCGAGATTTTTCTTGTTAATTGTCTGCAGATTAACCCGCTCTACAAAGTTATAAATCGATTTGAAATCTCCATTGGTATCTCGCTCTTTGATGATATCGGAAACGGCTCCGGCCCCGACTCCTTTTATTGCCGATAATCCAAACCGTAGTCCGCCACTTTTGTTGATAAAAAAATTGGCACGTGATTCGTTAACGTCGGGTCCCATAACGGCTAAACCCATGTGTTTGCTCTCATCCATGAAGATAGAGATCTTATCAGCGCTGGTAAGATTACAACTTAATACCGCGGCCATAAACTCTGATGGAAAATTAGCTTTCAAATATCCGGTTTGATAGGCAATATAGGCATAACAGACAGAATGGGATTTGTTAAAAGCATATGAAGCAAAAGCTTCCCAATCTTTCCATATTTTATCAATCAGATTATCTGCTGTTTTACTAACGGTTTTGCATCCTTCCATAAATTCAGGATTATTTTTGCACCCGGCAATGAACTTTGCTTCCAGTTTTTCCATCAACTGTTTGTCTTTCTTTCCCATCGCCTTACGAAGGGAGTCGGACTCACCCCTGGTAAACTGACCCAATGCACGTGATAAAAGCATCACCTGTTCCTGATAAACGGTAATACCATAAGTATCAGATAAGAAATGCTCCATAATCGGATGATCATATACGATCTCTTCCCTTCCCATTTTCCGGTTTACATATTTGGGGATGTACTCCATCGGACCGGGTCGGTAAAGAGCATTCATTGCCACAAGGTCTTCAAAACGGCTTGGCTGAAGTAGTTTCAACCATTTCTTCATCCCCGGTGATTCGAACTGAAAGATAGCAGTTGTATTGCCATTACTGAAAAGTTCAAAAGTGATAGGATCATCGAAAGGAATTTTGTCAATGTCGAGGTCAATTCTTTTTGAAAGATGAATATTTTCCAGGCACTCTTTTATGATGGAGAGGGTTTTCAATCCAAGAAAGTCCATCTTTAGAAGTCCGATTGCCTCAACATAATGGCCGTCATACTGGGTCGTAAGGAGATCCTCATCTTTGGTTGGCATTAACGGGATATGATTCTCTAGTTTATCCCTGCCAATCAGTATTCCACAGGCGTGCACCCCAAATTGACGGATGCATCCTTCCAATGTTTCTGCGAATTTTAATGTTCTAACGATTAATGGATTGCTTGATTTTTTCTCTGCTTCGAGTAACGGGTTTTCGCTATAAGCCTTCTTTAGGGTAATCTTAGGAGTGTCAGGAACCATTTTAGCGAGACGGTCAGCCTCGGAAAGGGGAAGTTTTAAAACCCGAGAAACATCCCTGATGGCCATCTTTGCAGCCATCGTGCCAAAGGTGCAGATATGTGCCACATTTTCCCTGCTATATTTATTCTTTACCCAGTCTAACACCTTCTGACGCCCGTCATCATCAAAATCAATATCAATATCTGGCATTGAAACCCTGTCCGGATTAAGAAAACGTTCAAAAAGGAGATCGTGCTTTATTGGATCAACATTGGTAATTCCGGTTGCATAAGCCACTACTGATCCTGCAGCCGAACCACGCCCCGGTCCAACAATAACATGCATCTTGCGTGCAGCAGCAATAAAATCCTGCACAATAAGAAAATAGCCAGGAAATCCCATCATTTTTATCGTGTCGAGCTCGAATTCAATCCGCTCTTTTACCTCAACAGGAAGTTCCTCTCCATAGCGACTTACCGCACCCTGATAAACCAGGTAACTCAAATAATCGGATTCAAATTTAACCCTTAAAGCATAATCATAGCTCTCTGGTTTTTTTTGGGCATTCTTAAATTCTTCGAGCAGATCGTCGTTTGAAAAACGTTTCCGGTATTGATCCATTGTTCCAAAACTTTCAGGAATAGGAAATTCAGGCATGATTGGATCAGAATTCAATTCGTATGATTCAATCTTTTCAGCAATTTCCTGAGTATTTGCAAGTGCTTCAGGCATATCCTGAAATAATTGATTCATCTCCTCAGTGGTTTTAAACCACTCCTGCTTGGTATATCGCATCCTTGAGGGATCGTCAAGGTCTTTTCCCGTATTCAGGCAGATAAGAAGATCATGCGCATCGGCATCTTCGTCATCGATAAAGTGACTGTCGTTGGTGGCAATTACTTTCACCCCAAATTTCTCACCCAAACGTATAAGCTCTTTATTTACGATTACCTGACTCTCGTATACATCTGTGGGAAGATCGGGATCGGTAGTCTTATGACGTTGAATCTCAAGGTAGAAATCATCTTTAAAAATACTCTTAAACCATTTTATTGCTTCTTCTGCACCTGGAAGATCACCTTTTAGAATACACTGGGGAATCTCGCCTCCAATACAGGCCGACGAAACAATTAAACCTTCACTGTGCTTTTCGAGCAAGTTTTTGTCTATACGCGGTTTGTAATAGAATCCCTCAGTATTGGCTACGGTAACTAATTTCAACAGATTACGGTATCCCTTTTCATTTTTGGCCAGTAAAATCAGATGGTCACCCGATCGGTCTTCCTTTTCACTTTTATCCTTGAATTCGATACCTCGGGAGGCCACATAGGTTTCCACACCGAGAATAGGTTTAATGTCGATTTTTTTACACGTTTCATGGAAATCCTTGATACCAAACATATTACCATGATCGGTCAGGGCAAGGGCGGTCATACCGTCCTTTTTTGCCTTTTTAACCAGATCGGCAACAGCTGCAGCACCATCGAGGATTGAATATTGACTGTGAACATGAAGATGGGTAAACGATACCATAGTTATAACCTTTTGAATGTTTGGGAATGTTCATTCCCGAATGTGCATTTAGTCGCACGGTTAAAATTAGACAATTTAAACCGAATCCATTCCTGTGTTGATAACTATTCGTCAGGATATTGTAATCATTTGAAACGCAAAATAATATTAGTAATTCAGTTTGGTTAAAAATTTCAGACAGATGATGATATCAATAATAAACAAAGGATAAAATAAAAGAAGGAGGTCAGATTGGCCTCCTTCTTTCTTTATGCTGGCTTCACCATACCGGGTTAATTGGAACGATGAAAATGAATAATTGTCATTTGAGAATCACTCTTTCCGATTCTTTATCTTAAATTATGAAGTTTAAAGCGAAATATCCCTTGTTGCAGCACTTTGAGCCTGAAGATATTCATAGCTTGAGCTGGATTCGAATAAGTAGCCGTCTAATTCAAAAGTATAAACCCCTGAACCATTTGTAGTAACTGCTGACAATAAAAATCCGAATCTCAGACTGGTTTTTAAAGGAGAAGATGCATCAACAAATGCCGGTTGAGTATAAAGTGAAGTTCCATTCAAGATTTTTATCTGGTAAGCATTTGTATTGGCTATGGCATTCCAGGAGAGATAGATGGAATCACCATTTGCATTCTTGGCCAATCCGGTAATTACAGCAGGCTGAAGAGTTGCAGCAGTTAACGAATTTGTATAGGTTAATTGTGTCGCGTCACTAAAAGTAACAACATAGGTATAAGTCCCGATATTCGGGATAGTTGTTGAATAATCAGTCTCTGCGGGTTTGTTATAAAAGGAAATACCATCATTGTCATAATCGGTCAATTGCATCGTTGTTCCACCCGGCGATGTAACAGTGACTTTATCCATTATGTTGTAAGAGAACACGGAATGTACAACTGCATAAACTGTTACACCCTGAGCATTGACCTTTGACTTGATAAAAGCATCCGCAGATGCCACATTCGTTACCGTTCCTTTTTCGCAACCAGTTAAACCCACTAAAATGACAGATACGAGGAGTAATACTTGAAATTTTTTCATTTTTATATATTTAATAATTGTTAATTTTAAATTAATACCGTTTTACCATAAAACTTACCCTACCAGAAATGACAAGCAAAACTAACCAATAATTTTCATTAACCTTATTTCGAAGGAGAGTATTCAATAAAAACCAGATGTTCGTCCAACGAAAACGGTTGCGTTCGTTGGGCAAAATATCACAAATTACTCTTAGTGTGTCATTTATGATATTTTCCGAAAAGGGGTAAAAATTTCGGCTCATTTTAGCTTATTTTGAATGTGTTATAAGGAAAATAACTCTGGTTGTTTTTTATCCCGATTAATATCGTATCTTTGCCCCTCAATTTTAAAACAAAAATTTTAACGTAAAACGTTATGTCAGTAAAGATTCGTTTGGCAAGGCATGGCCGTAAACAACATGCTTATTACCACATTGTGGTAGCAAATAGCAGGTCACCACGAGATGGTAGGTTTATTGAGAGGATTGGTTCATACAATCCGAATACTAATCCTGCCACGATCGATCTTGACTTTGACAAAGCCATTTCATGGCTGAACAATGGCGCACAGCCAACCGATACTTGTCGTACAATTTTGTCGCACAAGGGGGTAATGATGAAAAAACACCTTCTTGAAGGGGTGAAAAAAGGAGCTTTTGATCTTGCCGAAGCTGAGAACAGGTTCGATGCATGGATGAAAGAAAAAGAGAATGCAATTCAGGCCAAAAAAGATGGACTTGTAGCTGGTTTCAACGAAGAGATGAAAAAACGTCTTAAAGCTGAATCGAAGGTTAACGAGGCACGTCTGGTCGAAATTGCCAAGAAAAACGCTGCATTTGCAGCTGCTGCTGCCGCTGCTGCAAAGCCAGCACAGGAGGCTGTTGCTGAAACACCTGAGGTTGAAACAACAGAATCAACCGAAGAAGCATAAGAACGGAAACGTTTTTTGCATTTTTAAACAATGAAATTATAAAGGGCGATGGTTAATACAACCATCGCCCTTTTTATACCTTTGCATTTGTTATGGAACAGCTAAATATAGGTAATTATGTGGAGGTTGGATACATACAGAAACCTCACGGTCTAAAGGGAGAACTCTTGCTGATATTTGATCAGGAACCTGAAGAATCCATTGAAGAGATTGAATATTTGTTTGTTGAAGTGGATGGTGGATTGGTTCCATTCTATATTGAGGATGATGGGTTGCGTTTCAGAAGCGACAAGAGTGCGATTTGCTCCCTTCGTTTGGTCGATTCATTGACCCGGGCTAAAGAGTTGGTGGGATGCAAAGTATATGTTCCCGAACATGAAATCACCGACTCCGAGGATCCTGGAGTCGCCTCCTACCTCATCGGAATGAAAGCTTATGATGAAAAATTCGGGGAGATTGGTTTGATCACCCGCGTGGATGATTTTTCGGGGAATTATGTGATCACTGTCGATCATCCCCGTGCTGAAATAATGATACCCTTTTCAGATGAAGTAATTACATCCATCGATGAACAAACGAGGGAGATCTTCCTTAAATGCCCTGATGGATTAATCGAAATATATCTCGAATAAAAATTTCAATGATGATGCAACTTGTTCTCTTTTTATGCGTCATTTATCTAGTATAATTTAATTTTTAAAAATATGAAAGCAGGATTTATTAAATTAGTCATTTTACTGGTCTTCGCAGGAACGCAGTTGGTTGTGGCACAGACAAGCCAAAAAAGAGATGTTTCAGCATTTACTGAAATTTCCCTAAAGATTGGTGCAAACGTTCATCTGAAACAGGGAAATACCCAATCAGTTGAAGTAAAAGGAGATGAATCAACACTTGCAAAATTAATTACAGAGGTGAATAACAGGGCATTAGTAATAAAATATCCTTCAGATACCTGGTTCAGCAAATGGAATCCAGGTCATGTTGACATATATGTTACCATGCCCCAGATTGATGGCCTGACCATTTCAGGGTCAGGATCAATTGTCTCTGATGATCAAATTGAATCGCGTATTCTGAACCTCATACTCAGTGGAAGCGGTGATATTAAGCTGACAGATCTCAATGCTGAAAAGGTCACAGCAACACTTTCAGGATCAGGAAATGTTCAACTTTCAGGCAAAAAGAAAACTGCTGAATTTAAAGCAACAATCTCAGGCTCAGGCAATGTAAAGGCAATCGATTTTCCGGCATTGAATGTTGATGTAAAAATTTCAGGATCAGGAAATTGTTGGGTAAATTCAGAAAAAAATCTGGTAGCCAGACTGGCAGGTTCAGGCAATATCATCTATCGGGGGGACCCACTAGTCGATTCCAGTATTGTAGGATCGGGTAATGTGAAGAAGGAAAAGTAATTACTTTCTGATAATCTCGATCTGACCTCCGATACCAAGTTTTATAATCCCAGATGGAATCGATCTGGAATGATCGTCCTGGCGATATCCAACAATATAGTCTACCGATTTTTTAATTTCGTCGGCGATGTCACCAAAATTTTGAGGTGATTTTTGACCGCTAATATTGGCAGAAGTCGAAACGATGGGTTTTCTGAATCTTTGAATCAGTTGTTGCGTGAATGGTTCACTGGTTATGCGGATTCCAATACTTCCATCTTTTGCCAATAAATTAGCTGCCAGATTCTTAGCTCCAGGATAAATGATCGTAAGCGGATTATCGGCAACCTCTATCAAATCCCATGCAATTTCGGGTACTTCAATAATATAGGAGTTTAGTAAATTGGGATTTTCCATCAGAACGAGCATGCTTTTAGTGTCCTCGCGTTGCTTGATCTCATAGATGCGCTTTACTGCCAAAGGGTTTGTAGCATCGCAACCCAGTCCCCAAATGGTATCTGTCGGATACAGGATAATCCCGCCTGAACGAAGAACCTCAACTCCTTTAACGATATCGTCGGTAAAACTGGTATTCATTATTTTTTGTATTCAATAAAATGTTTATTCTCGAACGGACGGTATTTGAAAATCTTTTCAAACCAGTACAAAACAAAATACCGGCCATTAAATTTCTTTATTTTCGGAGATAACCGGGGATGCCAGTTCAGTGAATTAATCCTCGCCTGCATCACTTCGGGATGAGTATCACCGAAAAATTCCAGGCTGTCTATCCCATCTTCATATTTGAACTCTTCAGACTCCTGTTCTATCGTTTTGATGTGTTTCGAATTAACCGCCCAGTATTGTTTCGATCCATCGAGTTTATCTTTCATTAGTTTAGGTGGTCTGACCCAGCCATAATGGTACATTGTTGCATCAATAAATACACCGGTCAGTTTTTTGGCATCCTTCCACCTAAAACCCTGAGCATCATTCCACGACCTGATCCCTTTATTGTTTTTTACGATACGGATTTCACTTCTGTACCAACGCCTCGAATCGGCATAATAGTCATAAGTTCCATAAAAGTGTTTGTAGTGCATGATCAGTCCGTCAACCTCCTTAACATTGAGGTATTTCTCCATAGCATGTTCTATTTCGGGCAAATATTTTTCATGGATAATTTCATCTCCCTGGATATAAAAGCACCAGTCGTATTCTTCAGGGATGGCATCAAAAGCTTTATTGGTCTCAGAGGCAAGAACTCTTCCCCGTTCGCGAAGTGTCGGATCCCAAATCGTGTCTATGATCTCAATTTTACTGGAATCAATCGACTCAATCAACTCCCTGGTACCATCATTGCAATCGCCAACTGCTACAATAAATTTGTCGCATACAGGTAAGATAGACAGAATTGCCTCGACAACAGGGTAATCGAACTTTACTGCGTTTTTTACAAAACTAAAACCGCAAACTTTCACACGTATAAATTTTAATTAACTCACTAATATTTAAACTCTTGATCCGTGTGGAACCCTCATTGATTGATACATCTTCTTTCGTGAATGCAGGTTCATGAGGGCTTCATTCTTTTTTGTATATCCCTGGATTGCAGGATGGTTTATACTTTAAAGTCAGGAATACCGTCAAAATCAAGTGTGGCAAAATAATCTTCGAGTGTTTCTCCCCTTCTGATCTGAACAACCTCTCCATCTTCACGAAGCAGTAACTCTGCAGAGCGAAGCTTTCCGTTATAATTAAAGCCCATTGAATGACCATGAGCGCCGGTATCGTGAATAACCACAATATCGCCTGTTGCCAATTTTGGTAAAACCCGATTAATGGCAAATTTGTCATTATTTTCGCATAGTGATCCGGTCACATCGTACATGATCTTTGTGGGTAACTCATCCTTGCCTGGGACAGAAATATGATGATAAGACCCGTATAGTGCCGGCCGCATCAGATTAGCCATACATGAATCAAGTCCAGCATATTTTTTGTAGGTATTTTTAATATGCAACACCTTGCTTACCAGGTAGCCAAAAGGTCCGGTTATGGCACGACCCGATTCGAAATAAAGTTTAATGGGTTTGAGCCCGTTTCCAACGATGTATTTATCGTAATTGGCCTTTATCCCTCTGCTCATCTGCTCTAAATCGACCTCTTTCTGATCTGGCTTATAAGGAATACCGATTCCCCCGCCAAGATTGGCAAATTCAAAGTTAATATTTAATTTTTTTGACAGATCTGCGATCAATTCAAATAGAATCTGAGCGGTTCCACCAAAATAGTCGGCATCAAGTTCATTGGAGGCGACCATGGTATGAATCCCAAAACGTTTTACCCCTTTGTCGATGAGCATCTGATAACCCTCGAAAAGCTGACTTCTTGTAAATCCGTATTTTGCCTCCTCTGGATGCCCGATGATCGCATTTCCCTCTTTTAAAGAACCGGGATTATAACGGAAACAGACCAGTTCAGGCAGACCGACATTCTCCTCAAGATACTGAATATGGCCAATATCATCAAGATTGATAATTGCACCCAGCTCAATCGCCTTTTTATATTCGTAAGCCGGAGTGTCGTTGGAGGTAAACATGATCTCTTCACCCTTCATTCCAATCCGTTCAGCCAGTTCCAGTTCTGCAACAGAGCTACAATCGATTCCAAAACCTTCATTTCGAAGGATCTTCATCAAGTAGGGATTTGGAGCAGCTTTAATCGCATAATACTCTTTAAACCCTTCATTCCATGAAAATGCCTTCACAAACCTTTTGGCATAATTCCTGATCCCATTTTCATCGTAAATATGAAATGGTGTTGGATATTTTTCAATTATTTTTTCTAACGCTTCTTTTGTAAAAGGAAGTTTCTTTTCAGTCATAATATTTTAAATTAAAGCGATGCAAAATTAGGAAATTTAAACACAGAATTAAATGTTAATCGCAGTTTATTCCTCCGGAATCAGAACAGACTGAAGGTTAAGAGGTTTTTGAAATCAATAAAAAGAGGCCGGAAATTATGTCCGGCCTCTTTTTATTGACTACGACAACTCCTTTAATGGGGATAATTTTTGAAGATCATGCCAACAACACTATTTATCGTTGCCTCCCTGGTTTCAGTACGGGGATTTACCAAACCTTCAGCAATACCCTCCCATATCATTTTCTTCTCCGGAACATCGATCAAATCGATAAACAGCGTTCCTTCAATTGATTTGTTTACATCAACATAGGTATTTGAAGATCCCCATCCATGGTAATACATAAACGGACCACCCATACTGTAGGTATTTGCCGTTGCGGAATACTTATTTTTCCCTTTGACAAATGCATTGACCAGTACATCGGGTGTTGTAGAAACCTGATATCCCCTTGTCTCCATTTCGCGAGTGATCGCGTCTTTCAACCTACGACGGTTCAGATCATTCAGGGTAACTTTGTCAATCTCTTTGCTAAAATTGAAGGTTTTGTATTTCGAGAAGTCAACTTTACTGTCGTAATCCGTACTCACCCTGATGCCTGTGCACCCGGCGACAAATATCATCACGATTACCGGTAAAAAAAATTTGAAGAAATTAGTTTTCATGGCGTTAAAATTTGAATTAAACACTTATTTATAAATTGAGTTTTCTTGTCTGTTATTTGAACTGATTTTTCTCTTGTTGCTAATCACCTATTGTTTTCTGCCTTGGCTATCCTCAGTTTTTGAACTTTTAGTGGAATTTGACCGTTCAGCAGATCTTCTTACGCGTGCTTCTTTCTGGCTGGTTGGCTGTGTCGTTGCAGGTTGTCCTGCCCGCTGCGCTGATCTTCCTGACGGTTCTCCCGTTGATGTATTTGCCCCCCGTTGCTGTACGGCCGAAGATGATCTGTCAACTCGTGAAGCTGATCTTCCAGTTCGTTCACTCTGATTCGGTGCGCCATTGCTACGCTGAGGAGCTGCCGAACCCTGTTGTACAGCCGGTCTGCTTTGTGGGTTACCATTTGACGAACGGTTTAATATTGAGCCATTCTCCCGGACCCTGCCTGTACCATTGCTTCCGGACTGTGGCCTTTCAAAATTACTATTGTTCTGTGATGCACGTTGTTGTGAACTGCCTGTTGAAGTTCTTCCCTGTGAGGAAGGTGCAGGAGTTGCCTCTCTTCTGATTGAACCATTGCGAGGCGCTGAACCGTTACGATTGTAGGGCCCTTCCGTTCCACCAGGTCTTACGGAATCATATTTTCGACGATTGATGGTATTCCCTGTTCCAACTCCTTGTCTTGAATTTGAAGATCCGTTTTGTCTGTAAATACCACTGCTACTTCTGCCATTGGTCCCCGATTCCATTGAATTTGGTTGTCGGACAATATTGTTTCCCCGTTGATGATCGATTCTTTCAAGCCTTGAATTATTTACCCTCGGATTATTAATCACATTCGATTCAATGGAGCGGTAAAAACCGTTATGCGGAAAAGAACGCGGTGATTCCTTGTACCTTTTCATATAATGATTTTCATAAAAATTATAATAATTATACGAAAGATGTGGATACCATCTTGGATGATAGAAGGTTTGCCAATGAAGGAAGAAGTTCGATGGAAGTCCGACAAATACGATATTTCCGTAATGATTTCTGTAAAATCCAGTGTGGTAATACAACGGACGAGGTCTCCAGTAAGGGTCTGAATACCAGTATGGATATCCAAACCAGTAGGGATATGAGTTGATAACGCGAATATCGATAATCGGCTCTGATGAATCGATGTATCTTACTTCATTCCGCTCGCTCGCAAACTTTTCAGAGGCATCGAGCAATTCATTGTAAGCTTCCGGATCTTTTTGAATCTGATTCTTATAGGCATCCATATCTACTCTGTTTTGTTCTGCAAGTTCACGTGAAACCTGTTCGAGACGACCCATTACCCAATTAGGATCCTCACGGTAAACTTCACCAAGCGTGGCCGTAAACTCTTTATCATTAACGAGGGCAGAAACAATTTCCGGATAACCAATCAGTACATTCACACTCTCGCGTGTTTGCTGGTTATACGGATCCAGTACATATCTGAATTGACCATCTATTTCATTGTTTAACCGGTCAATACGAAGCAATACCTCATAATATCTGGGTCCGTATTTTTTCGCTGTTTCACGGATATCCTGGGGATAATTCGCAACAATCCGATCGACCTGTACTCCCGAAGGATTGCCATTACGGACCAAATCGGTGATCAGGTTGGGATAACGGGCCAGATCGTAAAAAGCACCCTGTGTCTCCTGATCATAACCTGAAATAATGTTCTTAAACTGATCCTGAGATTTTTTTTGTAACTCCTCTATTTTACTCAGTATCTCCGGGGTTTCGGCCACTTTGAGAATGTGGTTTTGAATATTTTTATCGAATCCGGCAATTGCATCAATTGTCGTACGGTCTTCATCAATCATTTGTAAAAGCGCATTCTTACTTCCTGACTGGGCAAAACTTTGTGCTGAAACACTCAGAATTAAAGCTAATAACATAATTATCTGACGATTAATTCCTGTCAGTTGCTGATGCTTAGAAGTTTTCATGACTTACATTTTTGTTTGTACACCTAATCACAAACAAAAAGTCTGCCAGAAATGAAGAAATCATTTCTGTTTAACCCTTATTTTCGAATATATTTTCCATAGGATCGAATGCCTAAACAGACCAGAAAATAACTCATTAAATTACAATAGTTTAATAATAAAAACCGATGCGATTTCAATTTTGCAAAACTTTGTTGGTTGATATTTTGTTCTTCAGTACAATTATTGAAATTGTTTGAATTTAACAGAAGATCGATGAAAACATATATTTCAATCCTAAGGGGAATTAACGTTGGAGGAAAGAATCTTATTAAGATGGATTCCTTACATAAATTGTTCGAAGACTTAGGTTTTCAAAACGTTAGAACTTATATTCAAAGTGGAAACGTAGTTTTTAGATGGAAAGCCTGCCATTTGGAAGAACTGGAGCAACTCATTTCAGCCGGGATATTAAAACGGTTTGCCATATCGGTTGCTGTTCTGATCAGAGAATACTCCGAGTTAAAAAATATCTTGTCTATGAATCCATTTTTAAAGTATTTAAAGGCAGACATTTCATATCTTCATATTACATTTTTATCAAAGTCTCCCGGAAATCTTTTTTTACAAATTTTAAAAAACAATTCCTATTTGCCTGACGAATACATTGTTAATGACAAAACAATCTACCTGATGTGTCCCAATGGTTATGGTAAAACAAAGTTGACCAACAATTTTTTTGAAAATAAATCGGGAGAGAGGGCTACTACACGAAACCTGAAAACACTTTTAGAGTTGGTGAAAATTAGTGAACAGATTGAAAACCAATAAAAAATCTACTTTCGAACTTTAAGGTTTAAACGCCTCAATCCTCCGATATTTTCGTAATTTTGCCCGGTTGTCTGAAATATATCGACTTTGGAACTTAAGGAACTGCTTAAATATTATACTACACATCCATCCGTAATCGGATTACGTGAGAAAATTTCACATTCTGATAACGGAAAAATCTCACTGAAAGGGTTAACCGGATCATCGCCGGCATTGGTAATGACCTCAGCCTATGTGCTCGATCCTTTCAGCACAATAATAATTCTCAACGATCGTGAAGAGGCAGCCTATTTTTTTGATGATCTGAATGCGCTGGGCCTCGAAGATAAAATTTTATTCTTTCCATCCTCCTACCGACGGAATATTGTTCACGAACGAATTGATAGTGAGAATATTATTTTTCGGACTGAAGTATTGAACAAATTAGCCCTTAACGATACCCCCTATTTTGTAATCACCTATCCTGAGGCAATTATGGAGAAGGTGATTTCAGGATCGGGACTCGAAAAAAACACCTTGCATATACGGATAGGAGAAAAACTCTCCATCTCATTTATTAATGAAGTGTTATTTGAGTATGGATTCGAACGGGTTGAGTTTGTTTATGAGCCTGGACAATATTCATTAAGGGGATCAATTATTGATATCTTCTCGTTTTCGAACGAAGATCCCTACCGGATTGATTTCTTCGGTGATGTGGTTGATTCGATCAGAACATTTGATATTGAGGACCAGATTTCAAAAGAGGCCCTTACCCGGATCTCCATTATCCCCAATATTCAGGAAGGGCTACAGGATGAAAAACGGGTCTCACTTCTCGATTTTCTGAATCAAAAAATGGTAATTGCTGCGAATAGTTTTGCCTATATTTCAGCTCAGATCAAACAACTGCAACAAGAAGCAACAGCGAAATTTAGCAACAATGAAACTGCCGGTCTGGTTATTTCCGGAAAGGAGTTCATGAGTGGAATAAATGATTTTACCTGTATTGAATTTGGTCCGACCCGTTTTTTTAGTCCTGTCGAAGAAATCATTTTCAGCACCTCCAAACAACCTGTTTTTAATAAAAACTTTGATTTGCTGGGTCAGAACCTCAAATCTAACCGGCAAAAAGGGTACAGAAATATTCTATTTACCTCCAGTCCCAAGCAGATTGAACGTCTACATGCAATCTTTGATGACAAAGGTGATCCACAAAAGATTGACAGTGTGCTATTTGCAATAAATGAGGGATTTGTTGACCACGATCTAATGATTTGCTGTTATACCGATCACCAGATTTTTGAACGATATCACCGGTTTAAACTTCGTTCGAGGAAATCATCACGACAGGCAATTACCATCAAAGAGCTGAGTAAACTACATCCTGGCGATTTTGTGGTTCATATCGATCATGGCGTCGGGAAATTTGCCGGTCTGGTAAAAACGGAGATCAATGGAAATATACAGGAGGCAATAAGGTTAATCTATCGCGACAATGATTCATTGCTGGTAAGTATTCATTCATTGCATCGCATTGCCAAATATAAGGGGAAAGAGGGGCAAGAACCTACTATCAATAAATTAGGTACAGCTGCCTGGCAAAACCTGAAAACAAAAACCAAGAATAAGGTAAAAGATATTGCCCGTGAACTGATCGCTCTCTACGCCAAACGTAAGATGGAGAATGGATTTGCTTTTTCCGTTGATTCATACCTGCAGGAGGAATTGGAGGCTAGCTTTATTTATGAAGATACCCCCGATCAGTTGAAAGCCACCTGTTCGATTAAAGAGGATATGGAGAAACCAATGCCAATGGACCGTCTGATATGCGGTGATGTGGGATTTGGAAAGACGGAGGTAGCGATTAGAGCTGCTTTCAAGGCGGTTACCGATAGCAAACAGGTGGCAGTGCTGGTTCCAACCACAATTCTGGCCCTGCAGCATTATAAAACGTTTAAGGAGAGACTAAAGGATTTTCCATGCAATGTTCAATATATTAGCAGATTGCGTCATTCAGGAGATATAAAGACTGTATTAAAGGAGTTGACAGAAGGGAAAGTTGACATTATTATTGGCACCCATAAGTTGATTGGTAAAGATGTGAAATTTAAAGATTTAGGTCTGCTCATCGTCGATGAGGAACAGCACTTTGGGGTCTCAGTAAAAGAGAGACTGAAACAACTCAAAGCCAATGTCGATACTTTGACCCTGACAGCTACTCCTATTCCCCGCACACTTCAGTTTTCGCTGATGGGTGCACGCGATCTTTCGATCATCAACACTCCCCCACCGAACAGGTACCCAATCAATACAGAAGTAAGTGTATTTGATGAGGAGATTATTCGGGATGCCATTAGTTACGAGGTCGCACGTGGAGGACAGGTCTTTTTCATTAATAACCGGGTTTCGAATATTTATGAAATTGAGCTGCTGATCAAGCGACTTTGCCCAGGAGTCCGTACCGTTGTAGGACATGGACAAATGGAAGGCGATAAACTCGAAAAGGTGATGTTTGACTTTGTAAATGGCGATTTTGATGTCTTAGTTGCCACTACCATCATTGAATCGGGTCTTGATATCCCCAATACTAACACCATCATTATCAATAATGCTCAGAATTTCGGACTCAGCGAACTTCACCAATTGCGCGGTCGTGTGGGCAGATCAAATAAAAAAGCATTCTGCTACTTGCTTGCCCCGCCGTTGACGGCAATGTCGGCAGATGCCCGTCGACGATTACAGGCAATAGAGGAGTTCTCCGAAATCGGAAGTGGTTTCAGCATTGCGATGCAGGATCTGGATATCCGGGGCGCAGGAAACCTGTTGGGTGGCGAGCAGAGCGGATTTATTGCCGATATCGGGTTTGAAGCATATCACCGTATTTTGAACGAAGCAATGATGGAATTAAAAACGGGTGAGTTTCAGGATCTCTTTGAAGAGGAAAACGACGAAGCTTCGGGCACTTTCCTCGACCTGAAATATGTAAACGATTGCAATATTGATACCGACCTTGAACTCCTTTTCCCGGACGAGTATATTTCCAGCATCTCTGAACGGATGTTACTCTACCGTGAACTGGACAATATGGAGAATGAAACAATGTTGCAACTTTTTGAGAAAGGGCTGATCGATCGGTTCGGACCCATTCCTGAAGCTTCGCGGGAATTGCTCGATGTGGTTCGCCTGCGATGGACAGCTATCTCACTGAATATTGAACGAATCATACTGAAGGAATCACGGATGATCTGCTATCTTCCTTCAGATCCTGCTTCAAAATATTATCATTCAATCCATTTTCAAAAACTGATGCAATGGATCGTTCAAAATCCTTCAAAATGCCGGGTAAAAGAGGGGAAGGGGAAGCTGACTATCAATTTTTCAGATATTGACAGTTTGCATAAGGCTGTTGGGATGTTAGGTATAATATCTGAAAGGGTAAAGGAATGACTATTTCCTTATACTTACTAAATATTCCTCTGCTGTCATAACCGGAATTTGCGATGCTTTGAAGTCTTTGCCATTTCTTGTGATCAAAATTGAGCAATCAGATTTCAACGCACTAAAATATTGAAGTGAATCTTCAACATCTGAAAAATTTGAATTAAGTCCTTTTTCAATTATTGATTCATCAAGATCACAAATGGCTGAAATAATTTTGAACTTCCTAAGTTTTTGCTTCGATATTTCAGAATTCTCAAACTTAGTAAGAAAATAGCTTACAGTGGAATAAGATAATGCGGATACCACGATGGTCACCTTACCTTTATCAGCCAGAGATGCAATCCTGGCAATTGAATTATAATAAGGCATTCGTTCACCTAATAGATCCAACATAATATTGGTATCGAGAAAGAGTTTCGTGTTCATTTATATTTCTGTGTCAGGTATTCCGAATAATCTGATTTATAATCCAGATCTGCTGGTAGATGAACTCCGGAAGAAATACTCTTTACAAACGGCGTTATCCCAATATCAGTTGCATCCTTTTCAGAATTATCTTCAACCGTAAGTGATTGAAGATAAGACTCAATAATTCTTGAAAGACTTCTTTTGCGCGATGATGCATATTCTTTTGCCCGTTTAATCACAATCGTATCAAGCTTTAATGTGAGTTTTGTATCCATAACAAAAATAATTATACGTACAAATATAATGAAATCATCCGTATAATCCAAACTTAATGGATGAAATTTGTCCGGCAATTTCTCCCAATCTGCCAATTCCTCATCAGAAGAGCCTATAATACCAGTCCTGGCCAATTATTATGTCAAAATTTCAGATTTAAACAAATAAAGCTTGACAAAATGTCTGATAATCAGCATTGGCAGGAGATTTGAGCGATCGGACACGAGCGTTGTGATTCATGGTTCGATTAGCAATTCTCCCACATGTTTAAGCAAAACTAAAAAATCAATGATATGAATTTTGACAACTTTACAATCAAAGCACAGGAGGCCATTAACCAGGCGGTTAAGATAGCCGAAGGGAATAATCAGCAAGCCATTGAAAGTGGCCACCTCCTTAAAGGTCTAATGATCAATGCTGAAAGTGTAACCGGATTTTTACTGAAAAAACTGGCTGTAAACACCGTGATTTTCACTGCAGCACTCGATAAACTAATTTTAAGCTACCCTAAAGTAACAGGAGGAGAATCCTATCTCTCATCAGCAGCGAATTCAGCAGTCCAGAAGGCGACCTCAATTGCTCAGAAAATGGGCGATAAGTATGTTTCTGTTGAACATCTGTTGCTGGGACTTCTCGATGGAAGTGATCAGGTAAGTCGCCTGATGAAAGATAGCGGTATCAGTCACAAAGAGCTGGAGGAGGCCATTAAAGCATTGCGGAAAGGGTCGAAAGTAGATAGCCAGACCGCTGAAGATACCTTCAATTCACTGAACCGGTATGCCGTAAACCTGAACGAGCAGGCAAAATCGGGGAAACTTGATCCGGTAATCGGACGTGACGAGGAGATTCGTCGTGTATTGCAGATTCTATCCCGAAGAACAAAAAATAACCCTATTCTGATTGGAGAACCCGGAACCGGAAAAACGGCGATCGTGGAAGGGTTGGCACAACGGATTGTGCGGGGTGATGTGCCCGAAAATCTGAAAGACAAGCAGGTTTTCTCGCTCGATATGGGAGCTTTGATTGCCGGCGCCAAATACAAGGGTGAATTCGAGGAACGTCTGAAAGCCGTTATCAATGAAGTGATTCAGGCTGAAGGGACTGTTATCCTGTTTATCGATGAAATACATACCCTGGTTGGAGCCGGCAAGAGCGAAGGGGCAATGGATGCGGCCAATATCCTGAAACCCGCCCTTGCACGCGGAGAGTTGAGGGCAATTGGCGCTACAACATTAGGTGAATATCAGAAATATTTTG
The DNA here is from genome assembly GCA_963677935.2 of Prolixibacteraceae bacterium. Classification (GTDB taxonomy): domain Bacteria; phylum Bacteroidota; class Bacteroidia; order Bacteroidales; family Prolixibacteraceae; genus JAAFHB01. Next base: position 1,764,412 of record CAXXEH010000003.1, read on the forward strand.
AGAAAGATAAAGCGCTTGAGCGTCGTTTCCAGCTGGTAACGGTAGATGAACCAGGCACTCTTGATGCCATATCCATTCTGCGTGGTTTGAAGGAGCGGTATGAAAATCACCACAAAGTGAGGATTAAGGATGATGCCATTATCGCAGCGGTTGAACTTTCACAACGCTATATCACCGATCGGTTCCTTCCCGACAAGGCGATCGACCTGATGGATGAAGCCGCCTCCAAATTAAGGATGGAGATGGATTCACTTCCCGAGGAACTGGATGAGATTGACCGCAAGTTAAGACAACTGGAGATCGAACGTGCGGCTATTCAGCGCGAAAATGATTTATCCAAATTGTCTAAATTAGAGGAAGAAATCGCCAATCTGAAAGCTGAGCAAACGAAATTCAGGGCATCGTGGCAGGCAGAAAAAGGTGCCATTGAAGCGGTGCAAAATGAGAAACTTTTAATCGAGGATCTGAAATTGCAGGCAGAACAGGCCGAGCGACAAGGAGAATATGGCCGTGTGGCTGAGATCAGATACGGAAAAATAAAGGAGGCTGAAACGGAGATCGCCCGGTTACAGCAGGAGCTGGTTCAGCTTCAGGCAAGTAAATCACTCATCAAAGAAGAGGTCGACAGCGAGGATATTGCCGGTGTCGTTGCCCGCTGGACTGGTATTCCCGTTCAGAAAATGTTGCAGAGCGAACGAGAAAAACTACTTCATCTCGAAGATGAGCTACATCAACGTGTCATTGGACAGGATGAAGCGATCACAGCGGTTGCTGATGCAGTCAGACGTTCCAGAGCCGGTTTGCAGGACGACAAACGGCCGATTGGTTCATTTATCTTTCTGGGAACTACGGGCGTTGGAAAGACGGAGCTGGCAAAAGCGCTGGCAGAATACCTCTTCGACGATGAGAATATGATGACCCGAATCGATATGTCGGAATACCAGGAGAAATTCTCAGTCACACGTCTTATCGGATCACCTCCGGGGTATATCGGATATGACGAAGGGGGGCAGCTCACCGAAGCAGTCAGACGCAAACCCTACTCGGTGGTTTTGTTCGACGAGATCGAGAAAGCCCATCCCGACGTTTTTAATGTGTTACTGCAGGTACTCGATGACGGAAGACTTACCGACAACAAAGGTCGAACGGTAAACTTTAAAAATACAATCATCATCATGACCTCAAATATCGGATCGCATATTATCCGCGAAAGGTTTGCTCATCTTACTGAGTCAAACAGGTCAAAGGTGATCGAAGATTTGCGGAGCGAACTTTTCGAGTTGCTTAAACAGAGCATCCGCCCCGAATTTCTGAACCGGATCGATGAGGTGATCATGTTCACCCCTTTAAGCCGTAAGGAGATCCATCAGATTGTGAGGTTACAGTTCACGATGATTGCTGAGCGGTTATTCAAAAGCGGTTATGAAACTACGATCACCGATGCGGCAGTTGACTGGATTGCAGAGGCAGGTTTCGATCCGCAGTTTGGGGCGCGTCCCGTTAAACGACTGATGCAGAAATACCTCCTTAACGATTTATCGAAAGATATCCTGGCGGGGAAAGTAACTTCGGGGCATCCCATTCAAATTGATTTCAAGGATGGTAAGCTCGTTTTTGTGGAGGCGTAATTAAGGATAAAAGATAGACTGTCGGGGAGAGATTCCCGGCAGTCATCTGTAAATAAGCCGGAATCTTTAATTTAACTGAATCAAAATCCTTATTATTCATAGTCATCAAATTTTAAAATCAAAACAGCCACCAACTACCGAAGTATCAATATAAACTCTCTGTCTCATTTCCAAACATATAAAACAAAGATACTACAGAAACAAATAAAATTTGATGTATTTTATTTGTTTATTTGTCGTAACTTTATCAAGCGATTGTAAACCACCTGAATTATGCTTGTTAAGACCTATGGAAGCGCCGTTCACGGAATCGACGCTACCACCATCACTGTTGAAACCGATGTATCGAGGGGCATCCGCTTTAATCTGGTCGGATTACCCGATAATGCCGTAAAAGAGAGTCAGCAACGGATCGACTCCGCTTTACGATTCAACGGGTACAAGCTTCCCGGAAAAAAAGTGGTGATCAATATGGCCCCTGCCGATATCCGCAAGGAGGGATCAGCCTACGATCTGCCCATCGCCATCGGGATACTGGCAGCATCGGAGCAGATTCGCGCACCTGAACTGCACCGTTATATGATGATGGGTGAGCTTTCGTTAGATGGTGGATTGCAAACAGTAAAAGGGATTCTCCCCATCGCCATCCGCGCACGTGAAGAGGGATTTGAAGGGTTTATCGTTCCGCTGCAAAATGCACGCGAAGCGGCAGTCGTCGACAAACTCAAGATTTTTGGGGTCGAAAACATCAAAGAGGTGATCGACTTCCTGGGCGGTCATGTCGATCTTGTTCAGACGATTATTGATACACGTGAAGAGTTCAAAGCCAAAATAAGCAATTACGACCTCGACTTCGCCGACGTCAAGGGTCAGGAAAACGTAAAAAGAGCACTCGAAATTGCGGCAGCAGGCGGTCACAATTTAATTATGATCGGGCCACCAGGTGCAGGCAAAACTATGTTAGCCAAACGAATACCTACCATTTTGCCGCCGTTCACCCTAAAAGAGGCGCTCGAAACCACTAAAATTCATAGCGTAGCCGGAAAAATAGAACAACAGACCTCTTTAATGACGTTGCGCCCTTTCCGGAGTCCGCACCATACTATCAGTGACGTCGCTTTGGTTGGCGGAGGTACCTACCCGCAACCCGGAGAGATATCCCTTGCTCATAACGGAGTATTGTTTCTTGACGAGTTGCCCGAGTTTAAACGAACCGTGCTGGAAGTTTTACGGCAACCCCTCGAAGACCGGATGATTACCATCTCAAGGGCAAAATTTTCAGTGGAATACCCCGCCTCCTTTATGATGGTCGCATCCATGAACCCCTGTCCCTGTGGATTTTACAACCATCCGACCAAACAATGCGTTTGCGGTCCTGGGATGGTGCAGAAATATCTCAGCAGGATATCGGGACCACTGCTCGACCGTATCGATATCCATCTCGAGGTGGTTCCAGTTCCGTTTAATGAACTTTCGGAGATGAAACCTGGCGAAAAAAGTGAGATCGTCCGGCAACGGGTAATCGCCGCCCGGGAAATACAGCGTGAGCGATTTCATGATACCGAGATCTATTGCAATGCCCAGATGAATACCAAACTACTGCATCAATATTGTGTCCCCGATCAGGCAGGGCATCAGTTGCTGAAAAATGCCATGGAGAAATTGGGGCTCTCGGCCAGGGCATATGACCGTATCCTGAAGGTATCGCGAACAATTGCAGACCTCGAAGGAACTGAATCGATTCAGGCTGATCATCTTGGCGAGGCAATCCAATACCGCAGCCTTGACCGCGAAGGATGGGGAGCTTGATCTAGCTTCTGGCTGTTAGCATCTGGCGGCTCGCATGGATATCTTAACAAATCTGTTTTTTTTTGTCTGATTCAGAAAATGGCAACCTGTTACCTGCAGCATTTTGCCAGCTTCTGGCCGCAAGTTGCCAGCCGCCAGCAGCAGAAGGTACAGTATTCACATTTTTCCTACCAAGCATCACAGAACTATATTTTTCGAAATCTTCAGCTAAATCTGGAAAAAATTCGTTTCCTTTGGTTGTCAGTTCATCTTTCAACCAGCGAATATTTCTTATTGAAATTTTATAAAATCAATTGCTATGGCAGATAAATTTTCAGATCCTATTGGCCGGCTTATGGGGTTGCGTTATAAGTCACATCCCTGGCATGGGGTTCACATTGGCGATCATATTCCTGAGAAGGTAACCGCATTTATTGAAGTGGTTCCGACAGACACTGTGAAATATGAAGTTGATAAAGATACCGGTTACCTAAAAATTGACCGTCCGCAGCAATTCTCTAATGTAGTTCCAGCACTTTATGGTTTTATCCCCCAGACCTATTGTGGTAAGAAGGTTGGCAAATATTGCATGGATAAAACAGGGTTAAAAGGGGTAAAAGGGGATGGCGATCCACTTGATATTGTCGTCCTTACAGAAAAGAATATCGCGCATGGAGATATCCTGGTCACGGCGCGACCTATCGGGGGATTCAGAATGATTGATGGGAATGAGGCCGATGATAAAATCATTGCAGTACTGAACAACGACTTTGTGTACAGTCATTTTGCTGATCTTGCCGATGTTCCTGAGGCAATCATCACACGGCTCCGACATTATTTTCTGACTTACAAAGACTTACCTGGTGAAGAGAAAAATTCGGTTATCACCCATGTTTATGACAAGAGTGAAGCATATGAGGTAATGCAATGCGCCATCGATGATTACCACTCGAGGTTTGAGAATCTGGGGAAATTACTGATTCTCGATGACTGATCGCTAAAATACAAATGATTTTCAAATGATTACGATTACATTTTGATAGAATTAAATTAATTTATTGAAGGATATGGGGATCAGGTATCGTCTCACATTGATGAATTTTCTGCAGTTTTTTATCTGGGGATCATGGTTGATCTCAATTGGTGGTTATTTAGGCGGTACGTTACATTTTACCGGGATGGAAATTGGTTCCGTTTTTTCGACCCTGGGGATTGCTTCCCTTTTTATGCCTGCCGTTATGGGAATCATAGCCGACAAATGGGTCAATGCTGAAAAGTTACTTGGTCTTTGCCATCTTACCGGAGCCATCTTACTGTTTTGGGCATCGACCATCACTGATCCACACCTATTCTTTTATGTGATGCTTTTGAACTCAATGTTCTATATGCCCACCATTGCACTGAACAGCACAGTTTCCTATATCGTTCTAAAACAAAAGGGATACGACGTTGTCAAGGATTTTCCACCTATTCGCGTATGGGGAACCGTTGGATTTATTGCCGCGATGTGGATTGTTGATCTTTTTGGCTGGAAATCTAGTTCAATGCAGTTAGTATTCAGTTCTGTCTCTTCGTTGGTTTTAGGGTTTTACGCCTTTACAATGCCTGCCTGCAAACTGAAAATTCGAAACAAAAGAAAACACTGCTTGCCAGGTTTGGTCTTGATGCACTCGTGCTTTTCAAACAAAAAAAGATGGCTGTGTTTTTTCTGTTTGCGATGTTCCTTGGGGCAGCGTTACAGATTACCAACGCTTTTGGCGGCTCATTCCTCGAGAGCTTCAACTTTACCCATCCCGACACTTTCGGAGTAAAACACCCTATTGTATTATTATCGATTTCGCAGATGTCAGAGACCTTGTTTATCCTTACAATACCTTTCTTTCTTCATCGTTTTGGGATTAAGAAGGTGATGCTGATCAGCATGTTCGCATGGGTACTCCGTTTTGCCTTGTTTGGAATCGGCAATCCGGGCGGCGGGTTATATCTGCTTGTTTTATCGATGATTGTTTATGGAATGGCTTTTGATTTCTTCAATATTTCAGGTTCACTATTTGTCGAAACTGAAGCTGACCCTCGTATAAGGGCTAGTGCCCAGGGACTATTTATGATCATGACCAATGGTTTCGGAGCATTTATCGGAGGCATTGCCAGTGGCTGGGTGGTCGATCATTTTACGAAAGGGGAGCTCAGAGACTGGCCAAGCATCTGGTTTGTCTTTGCAGGATATGCACTTTTACTTGGAATTATCTTCCCCTTCGTTTTCCGGTACAAACACGAAAGGAGGATCATTAAAGAAGCAGATGCCGAACTGGTTTCCAGCGAAATAGAATTCCTTCCTTAAGCCATTAAGATCGGAATCAAAACTTAGGTATAGCAAACCCGGAATTGGTGCATGAGGTGGAACTTCTGTTGTTCAGGTTCTTACAAGATCAATATTCGAATAGTTGAAATTATTTTTCTCATCGAACAGATCCTCGCGTGACAGCTCTTTCCAATCGTTGAAATTAATTTCAGGGAAGAAGGTGTCCGCATCGAAATCGCGATGAGCCATCGTGAGAAACAGCTTTCCCGCGATTGGATAAAACTGCCGGTAGATCATTCCCCCTCCAATAACGAATGCGAGTTGCTCCTCTTTAACCACCTCAATTGCTTCGGCGATGGAATAGACCGTTTCGCACCTGTCAAACGTTTCTCCCGGAACATCGGTAATCACAATATTCCGCCTATTGGGGAGTGGCCCGTTGGGAAGTGAAAAAAGGGTTCTTTTACCCATAATGACAGCATGACCTGAGGTAATCTTCTTAAACCGTTTTAAATCGTTGGGAAGGTGAAACAACAGGTCATTATTTCTGCCAATGGCGAAATTTTGGGCTATGGCTACAATGATGGCAATATTTGGGTAGATCATGGAAATCGTATTAAATGGTACAATGTTTACTTTAAAAATTAGGTGATTAGATATTTAGGCATTTTGCATTGCCTAAACCTACAGCTTATTAATAAACGGCAATATCCAACAACCTAACAGCACAATAGCCTAATATCCTAATAGTCAAATAGTCTACAGTCTAAAAGCCTATAATACCAATAGTCTAACAGTCGAATAGCCTAACAGTCTATCACCTAAACTGACACTTCCCCCTTAATATGCGGATGACTTTGATAATTGACCAGTTCAAAATCATCATATTTAAAATCAAAGATCGACTTCACCTGCGGATTGATCCTCATCTGAGGCAGGGGATATGGGGTTCGCGACAGCTGAAGTTTGACCTGATCGAAATGATTGTTATAAATATGGGCATCTCCAAAAGTGTGGACAAAATCTCCGGGTTTTAACCCCGTCACCTGAGCGACCATTAGGGTAAGTAACGCATAGGAGGCGATATTGAACGGAACACCCAGAAAAACATCGGCGCTTCGCTGATAAAGCTGACAGGAGAGTCTCCCATCATTCACATAAAACTGGAAAAGTAAATGGCATGGAGGGAGATTCATCTTATCCAGATCACCCACATTCCATGCACTTACGATTAATCGTCGGGAGATGGGATTTGCTTTAATTTCATCGATCAAACGGGTAATCTGATCTATAAATTTCCCTTCCGGAGTAGGCCACGATCGCCACTGATAACCATAGATATGTCCAAGGTCACCGTTTTCATCTGCCCATTCGTTCCATATCCTCACACCATTATCCTGAAGATATTTTACATTGGTATCTCCGGAGAGGAACCATAGTAATTCATGAATAATTGACTTTAAATGAAGCTTTTTGGTGGTTACGACCGGAAATCCTTCCTCCAGATTAAACCGCATCTGGTAACCAAAGATACTTTTTGTTCCCGTACCTGTCCGGTCTTCCTGTGGTCTCCCGTGATTAAGTATGTGCCTCAGGAGATCATTATATTGCATCATATTATATTTTTCTTTTGTTGATCTCGTCGCGAATCTCAGACGCTTTTTCGTAATCTTCGGCGGCAATAGCAGCACCAAGCATTTCGGTTAACTCATCAGCTGAGTATTCAGAGTAATCGACATGTTTAATATTCGATCTTTTAATCATATCCGAATCTTCAGGTTCATCACTCACATCCCCATTTTCGTCGAACTCCATGATGATCCCGGCTTTCTCGATAATATCTTCGGTTGTGAAGATCGGACATTCAAACCGAAGCGCAAGCGCTATCGCATCCGATGTCCTTGAATCGACCCTTACCCGGTTAGAATTCTGCTCACAAACAATCTCTGCATAGAAAATCCCCTCTTCCAGTTTATGGATAAAGACCTCCACAATCTCGATATCGAAGGCAAGCGCTACATTGAGAAACAGGTCGTGGGTTAAAGGACGAGGAGGCTTGAGCCCTTCCAATTGGATGGCAATGGCCTGTGCTTCAACAGCTCCAATAATAATAGGAATTCTTCTATTGCCATCAGCCTCAGAGAGAACCAGTGCATAAGCTCCTGTTTGTGTCTGGCTGTATGACAAGCCAAGGATATTTAATTTTACTTTTTTCATCCGTGGATTTATTCGTTTTTTAAGATCAGATGGAACAGGTCCTGATCCACAGGGGCCTGTTTCATCACGGAAATTAGGTTGATAGATGAGCGAACAAATATAAATATAGTTTTTCGTGATTTTATTTAGTTCTGACAAAAACCAGCGTTGTATTCTTTTTTCCGGTTTCACGTTCATCGATTTCGAACTGATCGAAGCTCTTAATCAAAGGAACAAGCTTTTTAAATCCATAATTACGTGGATCAAAATCGGGTCGCTTTTTCAGAATCAGATTACCCAGATCGCCTAAAAAAGCCCATCCATTTTCATCTGCAAGGTCATTGATACTGTCAGAAATCACCTTGGCCAGCCCTTTGTTTGCAATCTCAATCGGATTAACAGGTGGCGCTTGAATCACCTCGCTTGCTTTGGCACGCGATTTGGATTTAACCTTCGGAATCACGATCTGCTTGACAACCGGTTCAACCGGCTTAAGGATTTCGAGGTAAATAAACTTATCACATGCCGCAATAAATGGTATTGGAGTTTTCTTCTCCCCAATACCATAAACTTTCATTCCCGCTTCCCTTAAACGGGTGGCAAGTCTTGTGAAATCACTATCACTCGATACAATACAAAATCCATCAACGCGACCAGTGTAGAGTATATCCATGGCATCGATGATCATGGCCGAATCGGTTGCATTTTTACCAGTTGTGTAACTGTATTGCTGGATTGGGGTGATGCCGTTTTCGAGAAGCACCGTTTTCCATCCTGCAACAGTTGGTTTTGTCCAATCACCATAAATTCTTTTAAAAGTAGGAGTGCCATATTTAGCAATTTCGGCAAGCATTCCTCTTACATTAGAATATGGGACATTATCAGCATCAAAAAGCACTGCCAATCGTGGATCTCGGTTTAATTCCATTTTTTTAAAATATTATAATCAAAATACGCCATTAATCTAAACCTCTGCGTTGTAATAAAGGTTTAATGTCGGGAGCTTTTCCTCTGAATCTGGAATAAATGGTCATCCCTTCGTCTGAACCACTTTTGGTCAGTAACTCACGGAACTTTGCAGCCAGTATCGGATTAAAAATATCGCCACTCTCTTTAAAAGCCTGAAAAGCATCGGCATCAAGTACTGCAGCCCAAATGTACACATAATACCCGGCAGAATAACCTCCACTAAAAATATGCGAAAAATAGGTACTTCGGTAACGGGGCAAAATCTCAGGAATTAACCCTTCCTTTGCAAGTGATTCATTTTCAAACTTTCGGATATTCGGAATTGCCGGATTGGAGATGTTATGATACTTCATATCCAGCAAAGCCGCGGCAAGATATTCCACTGTCTCAAATCCCTGATTAAACTGACGGCTTTTTTCGATCTTTGTAATTAAGTTTTCAGGAATTGATTCCCCGGTCTGGTAATGCCTTGCATATACCTTTAATACTGAAGGTTCCGAAGCCCAATTCTCCATAATCTGGGAGGGTAATTCGACAAAATCGCGTGGAACATCGCCAGCTGTACGATCGTAAGGCTGATCCTGAAACAGGCGGTGCAATGCGTGACCAAATTCATGAAACATGGTGGTCACTTCATCGAAACTTAATAAGGCAGGAACAATGCCTGCAGGACGGGTAAAATTCATCACCATCGAAACCACAGGGGTTATTTTCTTCCCGTCGCGGTATTTCTGTGTGCGGTAGGTCGTACACCACGCTCCTGCCCTTTTCCCGTCCCGGGGATGGAAATCCATATACAATACCCCCAGATGCGATCCGTTGGCCTCCTTCACTTCATAAGGTACTACTTCGGTGTTGTAAATCGGAATGTCATTTCTCTTTTCAAAGGTGATGCCATATAACTTATTGGCAACGTAAATGATCCCTTTCTGAACATTTTCAAGGCTGAAATAGGGTTTTATTTCAGATTCATCGAGATCATATTTTGCCTTTCTGAGCTTTTCAGCATAAAACCACCAGTCCCATGACTGCAATTTAAATTTTCCACCCTCTTTATCAACGATCGATTGCATCTCTGAAAGCTCACTTTTAGCACGTTTTAAGGCGGGAACCCAAAGTTTCTGAAGGAAGGTTTCCACCTTTTCGGGAGTTTGAGCCATGTTCTCTGAAATGGTAAAAGCGGCAAAGTTTTGATAACCCATCAGTTTCGCCTTTTCGTCGCGTAACTGCACAATCTTCCTGATATTTTCCTTGTTGTCATTCTTATTTCCGTTGTCGCCACGCATAAAATACCCGCGGTAAAGCTTTTTACGCAAATTGCGGTTTTTAGCATATTGAAGAAAGGGGAGCATACTTGGTTTTTGAAGCGTGAAACTCCATTTACCGGCAATACCATCTTTACTGGCCTGCATTGCAGCCGCTTCAATGATATCATCTGAGAGTCCATCCAGATCACTCTTTTTACTAATTACCAATCTGAAGTTTTTATTGGTTTCGGCTAATAAATTCTCACCGTACTGAAGACTCAGCTTTGAAAGCGCCTCATTGATCGACCGGAGTTTTGTCTGGTCCTGAGCCGACAGATTCGCACCCCCGCGCACAAAGTCGTTATAAATTTTCTCCACTACTCTTAACTGATCAGGAGTAAGACCTAATGTTAAACGACGATCATAAACACTTTTGATCTTTCTGAACAGGTCAGGATTGAGCATGACATCATCCCCGTGTTTCGTCATCTTTGGAGAGATCTCACGGGCTAGTTTTTGCATTACCGGATTTGTATTGGCTCCGTTCAGGTTCCCAAACACGCGCGAAACGTTCGTAAGCAATTCGCCTGAGTTATCGTATTGCAAAATGGTATTTGTAAAATCGGGAACATCCCTCCGCGAAACGATAAGATCAATCTCAGCAGAATGCTGCCTGATCCCCTCTTCGATTGCAGGTAAAAAATGTTCAGGCTTAATATCATCAAATGGAGGTACCTGAAAAGGAGTTTTGTACTCGGTAAAAAACGGATTATTCTTATCCACTGCATTACTATTTATTTGTGCTGCCAATCCCATTGATAGGAGAAGAATGGCAAAAACAACGATCAATTTGCTCATTAAATATCTGTTTTAATTAGGGTGAAAAGATAGTGATTTTGAATCAAACAGTTTATGATATTCCCGGCTAAATATTTAAAGTCGAGTTTTATTGATTTTCTCAACAAAAGTTGTTTTTTATGAGAATTTAATTAGATATTTGTCTAATTATACAACCATCGAATTATGAACACTTTCTTCAGGGCCTTAAACGACTCTACAAGGCGTGAGATACTTGAATTGCTGAATAAAGGTGATCGTACTGCCGGTGAGATTGCTGATCAGTTTAACATGAGTAAACCGAGTATCTCGCATCACCTTGACCTGTTAAAACAGGCCGGAATGGTTGTGTGTGTCAGGGAAGGACAGTTTCAGAAATACTCAATCAATACCACCGTATTCGACGAAATCGCCAAATGGTTAATTCAATTTAAATCTTAAATACAGATCACCGTGAAAAATCAAATCATCCGACAAGAGCTATTGCTTATTGCTTTGGCCATTATTCCAATCCTTTATTTAGTGACTAACTGGAGTCTTCTACCTGAACAAATGCCGATCCATTTCGATATGAATGGAAAACCCAACGGCTTTGGATCAAAATTTGTTTTTATTTTTTTACCCCTTGGAATCTATTTCCTAATGCTGGTGTTACCTTTTATTGATCCACGAAAAGGAAATTATGAGATTTTTGGCAACACCTATTTTAAATTGAGAATCATCCTGGGACTTTTCTTCGGAATAATCAATAGCGCAATTATTTATAATGAGTTACACCATCTTGAAAAAATGGGGTTATTTGTTCCCATCTCGGTTTTCCTTCTTTTTACCCTGATTGGTAATTATATGGGAACAGTCAGGCAGAATTATTTTATAGGGATCAAAGTCCCTTGGACACTTAACAATGAAGAAGTTTGGACCAGAACTCACAAAATGGCCGGGAAGCTCTGGTTTTGGAGCGGGATAATTGGTGTTGCCGCATTGTTTGCTGTCAAAGATCCAATCTTCGTTATGATTCCGGTTATCCTTATCATTATTGCAGTTCCGGTTATCTATTCATACATTATTTATCAAAAAATCACAAAGAGATGAAAATAAAATTATGCATGATTCTAATAGTTTTCATGGGCTTCTCAAATCTTTATGGCCAGAGTGAAAAGATGGTCCTCCTTAAAACAGCTACCGGAAATATCGAAGGTACACTCCAGATTCCGGCCACTCCTCCAACGAAAACAGTAGCGCTAATCATCGCCGGATCGGGACCTACGGATCGTGATGGAAACAACCCTTCGATGAAAAATAATTCCTTAAAAATATTAGCCGCCGAACTGAATAAAAACGGAATCGCGACGCTGAGGTATGATAAAAGAGGGATAGCAAACAGCCGCAATGCCGGACTTAAAGAAGCGGACCTTCGGTTCGACCACTATGTGAATGATGCAAAAGGTTGGGTCAATTACCTCAGGAACGAGATCAAATTCAGCAATATAATCGTGATTGGTCATAGTGAAGGGTCATTGATTGGTATGATCGCCTCGCAGGACAAAAATGTAAATAAGTTTGTGTCGATTGCCGGCGCAGGTCAACCTGCCGATAAGATCATCAGAGAGCAGCTTAAAAATCAGCCACCTTCCTTAACGATAAGGGTGAATGCTATTCTTGATGATCTGGTCAAAGGAAAAACAGTGGAAAATACTCCTCCGGAATTGGCTTCAATCTTTCGTGCGTCGGTTCAACCCTATATGATTTCGTGGATTAAATACGACCCGCAAAAGGAGATAGCCAAACTAAAAATTCCTGTAATGATTGTTCAGGGAACAACCGATATTCAGGTTAGCCTGGAGGATGCCAACCGACTTGCCAAAGCTCTTCCAAAGGCAAAACTAGTTATTATTGAAGGGATGAATCACATCATGAAACCTGCCCCTGCTGACCGGCAGATGAATATAATCACCTATACCCAGCCGGATTTACCACTTAAAAAAGAATTAATTGAAAAATTAATTCTTTTTTTACTCAGTAAGTAAACGATTTTGAATGGATAGAATCATAGAACTGTTTAAGAGAGATAACTTCGCCAAAGGTTGCGGAATAGAGATTATTGATGTTGCCCCCGGGTTTGCGAAATGCACCATGACAATTACGGATAACCATCTTAATGGAATCGGAATTCTGATGGGGGGCGCTTTGTTTACCCTTGCCGATTACACATTTTCAATTGCAGCCAATAGCCATGGGGTTATTGGTGTGACACAGGAAGCTACGATTTCATTTCTTCGCAAAGCCACGCATGGAACCGTAACCGCTATTGCAAGGGAGACCAGTAGAAACGATAAATCGGGACAATATTTGGTGGAAGTTACCAATGACACAGGCGAAATTATCGCAAAAATAACCGGTACCGCCTTTTTTACCGGTAAACAGATTAATCAAATTACCTCTGTCCAGGTGACTTAAAAAAGATCAATCGACAGATTTGCCTTCTTGCGCGACAAGGTCAACTGAAACAAATGTTTGTGTCAGCAATCTTTGTGCAATACGGCAGAATGCCCAGGGGAAATAAATACCAAAGGTGATCATTGTTAATAGTATCTGTCCCCACATAAAAAGAAAGTCGGTCAACTGATCACCGTCATATCCCATTGTGACCTGCTTTCCACCGACAATATTACTTTTGGTATGTTCCGTAAAATAGCGGTATAAACGAATAAAGGCCATCGGAAAATAAAAGCCCAGGGTGAGGATGGCCAATGCAAGTTCAATTAAAAATTTTCCGGTTTCAGGTAAAAAACTTGTATTCCACCACAAAACGCTTAGAACACTTGTAAGCCAGCTAAAAATAAATACCAGAATAATCGCAAGTACAAGTTCTATCCCAATTTTCCACATCGCACGAAAGAACCCGGTATTAAGACCAATGATATAATCTTTGTAACGGATATCAACCATCCATTTAAAGGTCAAATAGATAATCGAAACAAGACTCGAAATGACCATTACCTGGTAAATCCAGATGTCTATATTTGAATTCAAAATCGTAAATACGATGAAACCTACTACAAGAAACGGAATAAAGATGGCCAGTGTCATAATCAGAAAAAGTCTCCCTCCCTTACCTCTAAAGGCAAATTTGTGTGAATTATAGGTGATTCCGTGAACAAAAAAGCGGTGCAGATTCCTGATAAACCATGGAACGTAGATTCCAATGGTTACAATTGAAAGCACTAACCCTGAGACGATAATACCGATATATTTATTGGTATGGAAATCACAAATAACATTTATATCCCTGTATTCAAGACTTTGCATTACCCGTTTTGAAATAAAAAGGATAAATGTGAAGCACACGGCTACGACGATAATGAAAAAAAGAAAGAATTTTGTTGAAGTGCCCCCGGCTGGAACCTCGGTTGCTGTCAGCTCGAAGAATTCTTTAACAAGGAAATAGAATGGGATGATAAGAAAAATAATGAATGCGATCCAGAAAGGGAGAAATTGACTCCCTTTTAAAGTAAAATTCAGATAACGTTTCATCTGTATATAATTTGTTTTGAACGTCCGGTTGCAATTCCACATCACGGGATCATACCCGGACAGCCCTAATAATTTTAATAAGCCTTTAATCAATGGAGGTATTAAACAGGCAATTTTAACATGAACACCTGATCATCTGATCGTTCTCTTAATGCAAGCTTTTCGCTGTGAAATTACGAAGTTCTTCTGACAATAAGATAACATGCTAATAATCTTAATGAAAAATTGACATTTAATTGTTGGTGTTCTGTTATGTCCTTTCAGAAAGATTACATTCCGGAGGTTTCCCTATCCCTCCAAAGCAACAGCAGCAGGAAAAACAGACCGATTATAAAGAAAATAGCGATCGACAAAACAGAATAACGCATACTACCAGTCAACACCTCAATAATTCCAAAACTAAATGTTCCGGCAACGGTTGCCAGTTTCTCCATTACATCGTAAAAACTGAAAAATGAAGTGTGATCAGTTGTGGTTTCGGGTAGCATCTTGGAATAGGTAGAGCGGGCCAGCGATTGCGATCCCCCCATCACAACACCAATAAACAGGGCTGCAATAATAAATCCGGCAGCCCCTTTTATTGTGAAAGCATAAATGCAAATTACAATCCATATAAACACAGAAGTGATCAATGCTTTCAGATTGCCTATCTTACCAGAAAGCCGGGCAAAAAACCAGGCGCCAAACATAGCTATCAGTTGAATACCCATTACTGTCGGAATCAATATACTTTCGTTCAGACCAAGTGCTTTCTCCCCATAAGTTGCTGCCATAAACATCGTGGTGAGAATTCCCATCATCAGGAAGAAGAATGCAGTAAGGTATATCGATAGACGGAATGATTTTCTAATCTCATTAAAAACCATTTGCAACTCCCGATATCCATTGGTGAAGATACGATCCTTTGCGGTGCGTTTCCGGAAAACATATTTAGGTAAATACTTGAATGTGATTGATGAAAAACCAATCCACCAAACAAAGACAGTAAGAAACGAGATTCTGGCCGGCATATCGGATTGTTTGGCAAATCCAAACAATTCGGGCTTCATGATCATCAATAAATTGAACAACAACAGAATTACTCCACCCAAATAGCCCATTGAATAACCTCTTGCGCTCACACGATCCTGATCTTCGGGCTCAGCAATAACCGGAAGAAATGAGTTGTAAAACACGATACTTCCCCCATAACCCAGTGTTCCCAATGCAAAAGAGATCACGCCAACTTCGATATGATTGGCATCGAAAAAAAAGAGCATTCCGCAACCCAAGGCGCCAATAATGGTAAATGCTCTCATAAACCCTTTACGACGCCCGGTATAATCGGCCATTGATGAGAAGAGTGGCGAACCAATTGCCACCAAAAGATATGCTGCCGCGATGGCCCACGAATAAAGTGCAGTATTGATCACCTTAAATCCAAAGAAAGAGACCAAAAAATCGGTTCCATGGCGCGTGACCGTATTATAGTAAATCGGGAAGATAGCAGAGGCAATCGTTAACTGATAGACTGAGTTGGACCAGTCGTACATCACCCAGGCCCGCACCACTTTTGGATCGCCCTTTTTAATTACCTGAATATCTTTTCGTTTAAGCATCGTTTGGAAAGTTGGAGATCAGGGTATAAAGATACGAATATTAAAATATTCTGTCTCCGGTTTGTTATCTGTTGATATCAATCCTGCTCCGGCATCTCAGCAGATTTCTTCCAATATGCCTTCTGGAGCGCCATTTGATCAGAAAATATCTTCCAAAATTATGCGCCGGGGTTCCGGTTTGCAGCATAAAGGTTCTAAATTGCTGTTCTGAGCCTTATGATTGCCTGCCCTGGATTAAAAAAACGGAGCATTTTCATTTCAGTCCTTACCATTTTTCTTTAAAGCTGAACCGCTGATCTCCCGATTTGAATATCTGCTGAGCAATTTAACAGCCAGATGCTGCAATACCCGAGCTCAAATGAGAAACTTGAAAGTTCAGAGCGGCAATACCGGAGCTCCAATCGTGATCTTTAAGGTCAGGAGCTGTGGGTCGCAAGCTCAGCGCTGCGGTACCGGAGCTTTGATCTGTTTCATTAAGATTAGGATCTGTGAGTTGGAGGCCCTACAGAGAACTTTAGTGGTATTTGGGGCGCTAACTGCTAATGACAGTTTACAGTAGTTTTAGTTTCAAGAGATTCCTCATTCCGTTGCACTGCATTCGGAATGACAATGAAATGTGTTTATGGTGTGAGAGGCGGGGCGGCCACGCCGCCCCGCCTCTCACACCAACACCAGGGGGTAGTATGTCATTCCGAACGCAGTGAGGAATCTCCTTATTTAAATAGCAGTAGAATGCTGTTATTAGTAATGAAGTGCCGCAGAATAGGAATTTCACTTTCCTTTCTATTACTTCTGTCATCCTGAAATTTGGTACCATTCATTTCTTTCACTCTTTATCGAACTGAATTCCTGTGGTATATTCAACCTGGAACTTCCCCTCCTCGTCGGTATAAATCATATAGGCATCGAGTTCAGGATGCTTTTTCAGCAGTGAACGGGCCCCTTCGAGGCCCAGAACCATCAGACCGGTATCATAACCATCGGCAGTAAGGGCGTCATCAGCAATAACTGTAACACTTAGCAGGTTGTTTTTGTAGGGATAACCTGTATGAGGGTCAATGATATGTGAATATTTACGGCCATCTTCTTCAAAGAACTTCCTGTAATTACCCGAAGTTGTCACCGCTTTATTATTGAGAAGGATGATCGTCTGTAAGTTTTCGCCTGCTACACTGTCGCCATCCACAGGTTTGTCAACCCCTATTCTCCAGAGTTCTCCATTGGGGTTTTTACCTTTAACCCTCACCTCGCCACCGATCTCCACCATGAAATTTTTAATACCAAGCTCCTCGAAAAACCGGTAAACTACATCAACCGAATATCCCTGCGCAATCGAATTGACATCGATTTTAATTCCGGGAAGATTTTTAATCAGCCTTCTCCCTTCGAGCCGGATCTTTTCCATCCCAACATACTGTAAAAGAGAATCAATTTGGGCAGAGTCGACTTTTGCCCTTTTTTCAGGGCCAAAACCCCAGACATTTACGAGTGGAGCGACTGTCAGATCCATATCGCCGTTCGTTTCCTTCCACACCTCCTGCGATTTATGATATACTTCAATGAACTGATCATCGAGAAGGACAGTAGGGTCGTTTTGATTTATTCTTGAAACAATTGAATTAGGGATATACGCCGAAAAAGTAAGATTGAATGCATTAAATATGGAATCAATCGATGTAGAGAAGTCTTTGTTCGCCCGGTCTTCGTAGGTGATGTGAAATGTGGTTCCCTGGGTGAATCCTGTAAGCTTCCGGTAAGGTCCTGGTTTATCAGATCCACAATTGATTAAGAAGAATATTGTCAGGATGTAAAAGATGGTACGAATAATCATTTGTAAAGATTATAAAATCATTTGTAAACGCCACAAAGGTAAAAAGATAGTTTGTAGTTTAAAAACCATAAAAAACGGGTAATACTTAAAAAAGTTTTTTTCTGTATATTAGGGCTTTATTTTCTATCATCAACAGGGTTATTGTAGTCACATCATTCAACCTTATAAATATGGCGCCATCAGACCATTTTCCCGGGAAAATTCATTCACCAGGATCAAATAGTGAATCATCTGACCTGAGGTCGTGGTTCATGATTCAATTACTACTCACATTAACAGGAGTTATTGGTATCGCGGCCATTTTTCTCCCCTTTTCCTGGAGTATTTCCCCTTTTTCCGCAGCTTTTATGAAGGATTTTGATCTGTGGCAGATCGCCTGGCCGGCCTTTCTACCGCTTCTTATAACAGTTGTATCTCTTCGTTGGCTCTTTGCACCAACATTTTCACGAATAGAGGTGATCATCGCCCATTTTGCAGGAGCAGTGAGTATTGCATTGGTCTGCTTCACCTTTTTTAGCTTTATAACCAATATTGGAGGGTGGCCAACCGACATAAATGAGTGGCTCAGTCTGATTTTCCCAGTTGTAACTTTGGTTTTTGGCATTTACGTTCTGACCAGGAGCCGAAAGAATCTGATGCATAACCCGTTTCTGGCTATTTTTTCAATGCAGGTCGCTTATGTAGCCAATTGTCTATTATGTTTGATTTCCTTCTTCAGCGAGTGGCAGATCGGGGCCTATTTTTGCCTGATAACTGTTATTGCCTATTTGATCCAGATAATTTTAGTTTATGTTTACAGGTATGATGCGAAGTAAGTAATGAGAATAACTTAATGTCGTAAAGATTGCTTTCCTTGATTACTGTGACTCGTCCTGATTTTGGTTTACTTTTTCTGTAAACCTATTTCAGGACCAGACACCAGACACTCAGTCCCTTAGTCTTTCAGTCCCTTAGTCTCCACTTCGCTCCCTCTCATTTTCTTCTCCTGCCTGATTACTGTGATCTTGTAGGTAACAGCTGCCAGAACAAAATAAATTACCATCTGGATCAGCAAAAACAGTAGTTCGGGTTTAACCTGACTGATGGTTACCCCCATTGTCCTGATCCGCAAATACGCCGGAATCATTGAAGTACTCGGAAACACATGACCGATTTGGTATAGTAAATGGGGAATAGAACTCTCAGGCCACGATAATCCGCTAATAAATAAAACAATAGGAGAAACAAAGACTAAGGTCATAATGGAATGTTCGCGGCGACGAAAAAACATTGAAACCATTAACCCCAGGAAGATCACTGAAAAAAGGTAGGGGACCATCAGGATACATACATCGGTGAAGCTCCCCTTGTCGGGAAAACCAAACCATTTGGATAAATAGATCAATGTAAAAACAAGATTTGGCACATAGATCATAAAATAGGCCATCCCTTTTCCAAAAACGACCGAAAACATTCCCTGCCTCACCCTGATTCCGGGCTGAACCTCCTGATTATTTCGTCGCTCCTTTCCTGCCCCGCCAATCATTCCAATCCCAATAAGCAGGGTTTGTTGCAGAATAATCAGGATCATCCCGGGCATTACGTACGATCCGTAAGACCCGGCCGGATTATACAGATTATAAAATCGTGCAGGCATAGGATCACGCTGCTGCATTGCCTGCTCCTCACTGCTGCCCGCTGCAATCAGCCTTTTGATTTCAACACCCGCTGATAATGTACCGGAAGCCTGCATCGTTCCGCTGAGAGTTTCTTTGTAAATCAAAAAATAACTTGCATCGCAATAAACACTTACAGATGCTTGAACCCCTTTTAACAGACTCTTTTCAAATCCTTCCGGAATGAGGATGATCCCTTTTGAGTTACCATCCCAGAACAGTTGCCTTGCCTCATGAAGACTTCCAACCTCCTGCGCAACAGAAATCTCTTTTGTGGCTCCAAACATCCTGATCATTTGCCTGCTTGTAGAAGTATTGTCAAGATCAACAACAGTAACAGGTATATCCCTGACTACATTATTTTTATAGCCAATAGAATAAACCAATGGATAAGCTAAAACCGCGAAAAACAGGATCAGCATCGCTCCATTATCCTTAAAGATGGTTTTTAACTCGTCGATAAATGAGAACCAGGTGAGATCAAGTCCTGAGAAAATATTTTTCCGTATATTTTTTAATTGCATTGCCATTGTTTTAATAATCAAATTACCCCACTGCTATCTTAAGTATTTTATGGTCACAACTTACTCGCGGAACCAGTATTTGGGATGTGAGAGTTTTCGTTTCATTCCCGGGAACGCAAGTAATCCACCCAGGATAAATGGGATAAATGCAAGAAATGCATAAAGAGTTTCTGAAATCGGCTCCCCTCTTAAGGTTTGACTCATAAAAATCTGTAACCAGAACGTATAGGGAAAAATCAGCGAAAACAGTTTTGCGAGTAAAGGCATTGCCATTGACGGAAAGGTAAGTCCTGAAAAGGTGAGGGCCATCATGGTATAGGCACTCCCGAGCGATAAGGATAACCGGAGATTGGCAGTGAGCTTTAAAAACAGGATTGCCAGCAACTGGTAGGAAATAATGAGAAGAAATTCTGAGATCAGAATGACTAGCAGGCTGCCGTGTAGGGGTGTTCCCAGGGTTCTGAGGAGAAAGATGTTCATAATCATCATATCCATAAAAAACAAAAAGGTGTAGGGAAGCATCTTTCCTGCCAAGGCTATTCCGACTTTATGACCCGCCATTTCGATGAATTCACTGGCTGTCCCCTCTTTAAACTCCATCCCCAATGCATAGACCGATCCGAGAAAGATAAATACAACGGCGAGTAGGGGTAATAATCCAAGTACAAGGAAGTAGGAATAATTTCCAAAAGGATTAAATAGGAGATGAACATTTACTTTAACAGGTCTCGCCTTTTCGATTGCCCGAGCCGGAGTCTCCCCTTTTTTAATTGCCACCTGGACTTTTACTCCGGCCGAGATTGTGGAAAGAGTTGTAAACAATCCGGATTTTAGGGCGCCACCTTTTACAACGTTTGTATTATTGATATAAACCGCGATTACCGGGGAACTGTTATCCAATAGTTTGTGTTCCAGATCTGTTGGCAATACCACAATGGCATCAATTTTACCGGCTTCCATTATCGTTCTCGCCTCTTCAATGGTGTTGGGCCGGCAAATCACCCTACAAACCGGAGCTGCATCTACCATTCGGGTGACTTTGGAGGAGAAAGCCGTATGATCCATATCTACAACCCCTACAGGCAAATCCCTGACTACTCCATCTGAAAAGAGCCATATAATGATGAGAAAGGCGCTAACCGGAGCGACCATGGTCGTAAAGATCAGCACCCAACTGTCGGCTATCCGCCTGGTTTCGCGCCGCATTACCCGGATTAATGGTGTTTTTGCTAAGTTATTAAGCATTCCTTTTAAAGTTACTTAAGTTTAAGATCAAAAAAAATGAGTCAGGGTGTAGCCAGCCGCAAGTTGCCAACCGCCAGCTGCAAGGTGCCTGCCGCTATTTCTTAACCCCATCCCAATTGACCAGTGCAGACATGCCGGGTCTTAATCCCGCAATTTTTTCTGCGGGGACTGCATGAACCTCAAAGGTTTTCATATCGAAATCGCCGGAAGTTTTTGTAGCATTCCATGTGGCAAATTCGCCCAGAGCATTAATGTAGTTCACTTTGAGCAAGACCTCTTTCATGCCAAGTGCAGGAAAACGTGCTTTAAAAGTTGATCCCTTTTGAATAGCCGCCAGTAAATCTTCGCGAAGGTTAAAGGTTATCCAGATATCATCCAAATCGACGATTGTGATTACCGGATAACCTGCGGGAACAAGTTCGCCCCGTTCGGCAATAATATTGGCAATCTCACCTCTGATCGGCGCAAAGATCCTGGTTTCGCTAAGATAGGAGTTCACCTCTGTGAGTACGCCATCAGCCTGCATCACCAAAGCTCCGGCAGAACCTTTATCCTCATAACGTGCCCCCTTTTTCGCCTTATCAAATAACGAACGGGCAGCTTTTTCAGTTTCGACAGCCGCTTTCATTCGGGTCTCAGCTTCATCTTTTTGCTGTTCAGCAACCACCCCCGATTTAAAAAGATTATCCACACGCTGAAAACTCTTTTTTGCAAACTCGGAAGCAGCCAGCGCAGTTTGCCACGAATTGAATGCCGCCTGAATATCCTCCTTCTGTGCACCGTTGTCTGCCTTTTCCTTTTGAAAACCTGCTGCTTTACGGACTGCCGATGCCTGCAAATATTTTGCATCGAGTTCGGGACTGCTAATGGTAAATAAAAGGGTGCCTAAGGTTACATCATCTCCCTTGTGAACCAGAAGAGAGTCGATTCTTCCAACAAGTTTTGAGGCGACCTTTACCTGGGTAGCCTCTACTTCACCCTGTACTTCAAGGGGAACCGGCCGCGCAACAATAATAATGGCATATCCTATAAAAATGATCAGTGCAATAATTGCGCCTGCAATCAGATAATGTTTTGTTTTGTTCATTGTTTCTATTGTTTCTATGGTTTCTGTTGTTTCTATGGTTTGTGTGGTTTCTGGAGTTAATAATAGTCGTATTCCCAATTCACATCTTCACCCACTCTCCCCATCTCTTTATTTCCCACTCCCCACATCCTTCTTAATACCTACACTGTTTCACATCCGGATTTCTCATATAGCTGACAAACTGATCGGATATCCCCGAATAATAGAGTAACTTCGAAAATGACACATCCCAGGCATAAATGGCTTGCAACCTGTCAATCTTCACTTTTGCAACTGCCAGATTTGCATCTGAAACCTGCGTTGCAGTCGCCATCCCTTCCGAAAAAGCCTTTTCCCTGGCACGTGAATACTCTTTCGTAAATTCCATTGCCGCATCCAGTTCATTGATCTGCTCAAGGTACATATTTAGCTCCTGGTAGTATTTGATAATGGCTGAGTGAATATCCGATTCTGCCTTGGCATAAAAATCTTCTGCCTGCATCTCCTGCAATTTGGCTGCCTTTATTTTTCTGTTGCGGGCATTACCATCAAAAAGGTTCCACTGCAAACCTAAACCAACCATATAATCGGGCAGATATGGCGACAAATCCTTGTTCACCAGATCGTAGGTTCCCGTGGCAGCTACAGTAGGCAAATAGGCAGATTTCTCAACTTTAATCCCCTGCTGCGCCAACTCTTTTTTCTTGTTAACCTGCCCCAATAAAGGACTATTTTCCAATGCTTTTTGCTGGTAGAAATCGAGTCGATCCCATTTTTCAAGGTAAAAAAGCTCTGAGACCGGATTGATCTTTGAACTCCCCGCCTCAGCAACAGTATTCAAAACGGCTTCGTTCAATATCTCAACCTGGCGGTCAGATTTTTTTAGTTCACGATCGGCATCAGCAAAATATACTTTCGCGTTTAGAACTTCAACCTGAGCAATCATCCCCTGTTGGGCAAGTTTCTTCGCATCCTCGAAATGTTTCTCCATCCCCGCTTTAACCTCCTGTCGCACTTTCACTGCCTGATTGGCCAGAATTAACCCAAAGTAGCGTTCAACCAACTCTCCGGTCAGCTCATGTGACTTCTGAATGGACTCGATTTCAGATTCCTCAAACTTTATTTTGGCAGCTTTATTGGCTGCATTTATCTTGCCACCCGTAAAAATGGGAAAAACAAATCCGGCATTCACCATTCCGAATTTCTTCTCCTGGATCGTTTGTACCCAATTGGCGCTGTTCACTGATTCAAGTCCCTCGAGCATTTTAGCCCGTAGAACTGTCGTTGAAACATCATCAGGAAGATAGGGCATTACACCATTCGTTTTCGGATCGGGATTTGGAACGCCCCCAAACTTGCCATAATGCCCCAAAGCATTATAGAGCGGTGAAATTGCATCCCGTACAGGTGTCAGGTCTAGTTCAATGTTGTCAGACATATAAACATAGGATGCGCTAAGCGAAATTCGTGGAAGATGCAACCCTTTTGCAGCTTTCACCTCCTGTTCCATCTGAAGTGATTTGTTGTGATACTGTTTGATCAAATGGTTATTTTGAAGCGAAAGACCTAATGCCTCTTCAAAGGTTAGATTTTTCACAGTGATTGAACCATTCTGCCCGAAAAGTGAAAAACCTGTGATTAAAAACAATAATATCAATATATTAGTTCTCATTTGTCTCTATTTTAAAGCATTGATTGAAAATTCTGCTACCCGTTTTTGATCTTCATTTGTCCACCCTGTCCTACCAAAAAACCCTTTCATCCGCAGATTAATAAATTCGATCGGATAGATAACGACGATACCGTAAACCTCTTCGGGCGAAATATTGCTGCTAATCTCATTATTCCCTATTCCCAGTTGTATTACTTTTTCGCAAAGTCTTTTAATCTGTTTTCGCTGTTGGTCCGATACCGGGAAATTATAATCGTGCATCAATACATGAATGAATTTAATCTCCTCGGGAGTTTCTGTTGCCATTTTAAAGAACTCACCGATCAGTTGTTCAATCACCTCTTTCAGGTTGACACAGGTACCCAACAAAAATTCAAGCTTTTCAATAATCTGGGCCACCTTCGAAAAGAGTAACTTTGTCACAAGCTCCTGTTTACTGCTATAAAAGCGGTAAAGATATCCCTCGGCAACTCCTGCTCTTCGTGCAATTGAAGAGATTGCTGCTCCCCCGTAACCATTCTGAACAACTAATTCAATGGTTGACTCCCTGATTCTTTGTATTTTACCTTCATCAATTAGACGTGCCATAAACTTTTTAATTAATGAATGACTATTCACTCATATTTTTGTGCGAAAATAGATGGTTGAAACTAAATTACCAAATATTGATACAGGTATTTTGCTTTAATAATAATTTATTCAGTTAAAATTAATATTCAACTTACTTTGTACTTTTATGATCTATTTGAAAACTACAGACGATCATGAAAATGAAAATCTTCGTTGTACTCTGGTTCATTTTCATCAACTTATATTTAACGTGTATGGCACATGATCCCATGAGCCACATGACTAAAGATACTTTGAATTTTAGCGGTCAGCTTTCCTCCTGGGGACTTTATAACGGGGGAAATAGTTCACCGGTTTATTTAGGAGCCCGCTATATACCCACATTGAATTATGCGATTAAATTACAGAATAACAGGCAATTTGATTTTGAAGCCTCCGCAAATTCGATAGGAACCCTGGGCATGAGCTCTTTCGACAAGACGCAAGGGGACTGCAGCTTACAGTCCTATCGTGCATGGGCACGCTATTCATCAAGACGTTTGGAGCTACGCATTGGACTTCAAAAAATAAATTTTGGTTCTGCCACATTGCTTCGTCCGCTCATGTGGTTTGACCAGATCGATCCCCGCGACCCTTTGCAGCTTACGAATGGTGTGTGGGGATTACTGGGAAGATACTATTTTTCGGGCAATGCCAATCTATGGCTTTGGTCTTTGTATGGCAACAACAAACCGAGACCCTGGGATGTGGATCAAACCAATCAAAAGTATCCTGAATTTGGTGGCCGGTTTCAGTCTCCCGTCCCAAAGGGTGAAGTTGCAATCACCCTCCACCACCGTATGACAGACACCCGTGGATTAGAAATAGCGATACCCTATTATCCTGCCGTTGCTGAAAACCGTATTGGGTTGGATGGTAAGTGGGACCTGGGTGTTGGACTCTGGTTTGAGGGGACTTACGTCAATAAAACAAAAGAGATGGGGAGATATACCAATACCGAAATTCTCAATGTAGGTACCGATAACACCTTCGGAATCGGGAATGGTTTAAATGTTGTGTTTGAGCAATTACTTTTCTCCTATGATCAAAGTGCATTTACTTTTTCAAGGTCAACCGCTTTTAGTGGATTATCGCTTTCTTACCCCATAAGTATAATCGATCAGCTCAATGTGATCTCTTTTTATGACTGGACCAATCACTCCTCCTACAATTTTCTGAATTTGAAACGACAATTCAATAAAATTGCATTTTACGTCATGGCTTTCTGGAACCCGAAGAACTACCTATTACCACAGCAATTAAGCTCGGGAAATTATTTTTCGGGGAAAGGTATCCAACTGATGTTGGTGCTTAATCACTAAATTAATCGATATGAATGATTCTGAAATCATTAAAATTGAACACCTAACCAAACGATTTCACGTTGGCAACGGAGAATTTACAGCTTTGCACGACCTCAGTCTCACTTTCGCGAAAGGAGAATTTTCAGGTTTGGTAGGACCTAGCGGCTCAGGGAAAACAACCTTGTTAAATATCATGGGGACACTTGATTATCCTTCTGAAGGGATTGTTGAAGTTGTTGGTCAGTCAGTATCGGGGTTGACCAATAAAGAGGCTGCCCATCTCCGAAATTACAATATCGGATTTATCTTTCAAACCTACAATCTCCTTCAGGTGTATACGGTATTTGAAAATGTGGAATTTGCTTTACTACTTCAGCATCACACTTCAAATGAACGAAAAAAGGCGGTTATGGAAGCGTTGGATTGGGTAGGGCTAACAGATAAAAAAAATTCAAGACCTTCCCAGCTTTCAGGAGGTGAATGTCAGCGCGTTGCCATTGCCAGAGCAATGGTCAAACGCCCGCTACTGGTTCTGGCAGATGAACCATCGGCAAATCTGGATGCCAGGAACTCTCACAACATTGTTCAGACCATGAAAAAGTTGAACAAGGAACTAAATACGACCTTTATCTTTGCCACACATGATGAAAAGGTGATGCAATATCTCAACCGAATCATTACCTTAAAAGATGGGGCTGTTGACGATGACAAACTGATCATTAACGGAGAAAATTAGCAGCTATGTTAGCAATTAAACTGGCTTTTCGAAATTTGTTAGGTGCAGGTCTCAGAACCTGGCTCAACGTAACAGTACTTTCAATCGCCTTTGTGATTATCGTTTTTTATAACGGTATGCTTGACGGCTGGAACAGACAGGCTTACAATGACACGAAAGATTGGGAGGTTGGTAACGGAGAGCTTTGGCATTCCAGCTACGATCCATACGATCCTTTTTGTCTTCAGGATGCCCATGCCCCTATCACCGGGAAAGTCAAAACGCTCGTTGAAGCCCATCAACTTACTCCGATACTCATCACACAGGCAACAATTTATCCCCAGGGGCGAATGCAAAACATCTATCTGAAAGGGGTTGATCCGGAGCAGCAAATCATAAAGCTTCCAACATCATCACTAAAAAGCGAAAAAGGCGATCTCCCGGCAATCATCGGTAAACGTATGGCTGAAACGGCCAAACTGAAGAAAGGAGACCAGTTTCTAGTCCGGTGGCGCGATAAGAACGGCACTTTTGATACCCGCGAAATAAAAATCGTGTTGGTTTTTAATTCCAATGTACAGTCTGTCGATAACAATCAGATATGGATACCATTGAATGTCTTGCAGCAAATTACAGGTATGGAAAATGAAGCCACTCTTTTCATTGCCGGAGAGAAATACACAGGCGGAAATGAGGGAATCTGGCAATACAAAGACCTCAAATTTCTTTTACAGGAAATAGAAGATATTATTCAGACCAAAAAAATTGGCGCCGGTGTTATTTACGGATTGTTGCTGGCAATTGCGTTATTAGCAATTTTCGACACACAGGTACTCTCCATCTTCAGAAGGCAAAAAGAGATTGGAACTTACATTGCGTTAGGAATGACCCGTCTCCAGGTCGTCACTATTTTTACAATCGAAGGAAGTGCCCATAGTTTTTTAGCCATTATTTTAGGTTCCATTTATGGTATTCCCTTATTGTGGTATATTCAAAACGCAGGGATCCCTATGCCAAAGAGTGTCGATGCGATGGGAGTATCCATTTCGGAAAAGATTTTCCCTGTGTACAGTATGGGTCTGATTTTATCAACTGTTTTGCTCGTCATTGTCTCCGCCACGATCGTGAGCTATTTCCCGACCCGAAAAATCACCAGGCTCAGACCAACAGATGCCCTAAAAGGTAAAATATTATGATCAGATTTATATTTAAAGGAATCATAAACGATAAAAGCAGGAGTCTCTTGCCAATTATTGTGGTTTCAATAGGTGTTTTACTATCAGTGGTCATGTTCTGCTGGATCAAAGGGATCATGGGAGAATCGGTCAGGATGAATGCCAACTTCTCTACGGGACATTTGAAAGTGATGACCCGTGCATACGCAAAGGATGCCGAACAAATGCCCAACGACCTGGCCATTTTAGACGCCGATCACCAGGTGAATGAACTCAAAACCACTTTCCCAGACATCGACTGGGTAAAGCGAATCCGCTTTGGAGGGCTCATTGATTTTCCGGATGCAAATGGGGAAACACGTGCCCAGGGTCCTGTTGTAGGATGGGCCATCGATTTGTTTTCTCCCCAATCGAAAGAGGCTTTACGGTTTAATCTTTCAGAGTCGCTGGTAACGGGAAGACTCCCTTCAAAGGCAGGCGAGGCACTGATTTCAGATTTGTTTGCTGTAAAGTTCCATGTAAAACAGGGCGATACGTTTACCCTTTTCGGAACGACAATGGATGGCGGGATGGCGTTTAAAAATCTGAAAGTAGCCGGAACCATCCGATTTGGATCCATAGCGCTCGACAGGGGGGCTATCATCGCTGATATTTCAGATGTTCAGCTCGCCCTGAGTATGAATGATGCTACCGGGGAAATACTGGGATTTTTTAATACCGGTCAGTATAACCATGTGCAGGCTATCGCGACTACTACCTCCTTTAATCAGAAATATAAAGCTTCAGAGGATGAATATGCCCCTGTTATGATCAGCCTGAGAGAACAGGCTGGTATGGCTGAATTCATCGACTATGTAAATGGTGTTGGAAGTGTCATGATCATTATATTTATGGTTGCGATGTCAATCGTTTTATGGAATGCCGGATTGCTTGGAGGTTTACGCCGGTACAATGAATTTGGTATCCGGCTTGCCATGGGCGAAAATAAAAGCCACATTTACAAGACATTAATTTACGAGGCGGTTTTTATTGGTATCATCGGTTCAGTTTTAGGCACCTCATTAGGTTTGGGTATTTCGTGGTATTTACAATCGGTCGGCATCGATATAAGCGGTATCATGAAGAATTCTTCACTGTTAATGCCGTCGATAGCCAGGGCCGAAATCACCTCGGCAGCCTGGTACATCGGTTTTATTCCTGGATTATTTGCAATAATTTTTGGAAATGCCCTTTCAGGAATTGGCATTTATACAAGACAGACAGCACAATTATTTAAGGAGTTGGAAGTTTAAGGAATGAAGGAATTAAAGAATTAAAAAAATGAAGAGATTTTGTATCTTACTTTGCTGCATTCTAACATTGGGGTTTGGATATCCTGATGGCACCCTAATCATGGAAAAAGTCGATCAGAATATGTCCTCAAAAAATCGAGTTTTTCAGTCATCGATGACCATACATGGCAAACGGAATAGCCGGACGATCATCTCCAGTACGATGTCGGAAGGGACAAAAAAATCGTTTACCGAGTATTTGTCGCCTGCCAGCGAGAAAGGGACAAAGATGTTAAAACTTCAAAACCAGTTGTGGATTTATTCCCCTTCGACCGACCGGATCATTCAAATCTCAGGTAATATGCTGCGTCAGTCGGTGATGGGTTCTGATCTCTCCTACGAAGATATGATGGACGACCGTAAACTTACCGAAATCTATTCTGCAAAAGTTATCGGAGAGGTGATGCAGGATGACCGGAACACTTTTATCGTTGAACTTACGGCTAAGGTTGAAAATGTAGCCTATTACAAACAACGGATGTGGATCGATCAGGAAAGAAATGTTCCGCTTCGGGAGGAACTCTACGCCAAAAGTGGTCAGTTGTTAAAAAAAGTTGAGCTGAGGGAGGTTCAAAAGATCCAGGGTCGCTGGTTTCCAACTACTATAATTTATAAAGATATGCTCAAAGATGGTAATGGAACCGAGTTCAAAATGAATTCATTAAAGTTTAACCAGGAAATTCCTGAATATATTTTTTCAAAAGCCGCACTAAAACAGTAACCTTTTCATTCTAAATTCGTATACAATATTTGTAAAATTTGGATTACTAAAGTTAAATTCTCAATCCCTGATTTTAATCAAGGAAGTTGTAGACGAAGAATCCGTAATTTGATCAGTTCAGGGTAGAAAATAAATATCATACGATGATTAAAATTTTTGCCATATCACTTTTTGCAGCTCTTGTAGCTCATTCATGCTTCTCACAAAATGAACCGGAAAAAAAAGTGACCCTCAAAGTAACCAGAGATTCTGTTTTCACAATCAGTTTATCAGCCAGCTTCGGTGAAGGTTATTCATGGCGACTGGTTCAGGACCCTGATAGCAACTACATCCGATTTCTGAAAATGACTCAAACCCCGGGGGGTACTGAGAAAGATGGAGCACCAGAGACCCAGCAGTTCCTGTTTATAGGAGTTAAAAAAGGAAAGAGTACCTTACAATTCGTATATGACCAGCCATGGTTAAAAGAGAAATCGCCGAAACATCAATATAAATCCTTCCTTATCACTATTAATTAACGCTTAATCAATCCTTTAATCAAAATGAAAGCAAATTTGAAAATTTACATGACGATCCTGATCATTGCAGCAGCAATGACCCAAATCCCGGTCTTTGGGCAGATCAACCAGCAGCCCAAAATGTTGCAGCTTCCACAACATTTTATGCTTAGGGAACAAAAAGCAACTCCACAAATCAAACAATTACTGGTTCAGCAGCGAAAATTTATTGCTGATCACAAATTGGGATTTAATGTTTCAGTTACAAGTGTCTCCCATCTAAAACTTGCCGAAATCACAGGTGAAAAGGAGATTCCTGAAAATGAAGCAATTGAGATTAAGAAGATAATGATGAATAAAGTTATTTCAGCAGAACTAATAGAATTGATTAAACAGATGCAGCTGAGGGTATGTGCTGCCTCTTTAAAAACTTACGATGCCCGAAATGACAGTTTAGTTCCCCGCATCCGTTTGCAAAAATGTGGCGATTGCTGGGCATATTCAACAGTAGGTCCACTCGAGTGCAGCTACATCCGGGTAAACCGGATTACCCGTCCATCCTCACTTGATTGCAGCGAAAAACAGATTGTCGATTGTTCGGGTGGCGGAGATTGCAGCGGTGGTTTAGCTTACCAGGCTTTCAATTACCTGAAAACGACGCATACCAAAATGATGACGGAAGCTCAATATCCTGACAATGGAGTCAATGGAACCTGTCCCTCAATAACCCCGGGAACAAGAGTTGAACTTGTCGACTGGGGTGTTATTGATCCATCCGGTGATATCAATAAGATTGCCCCGGTTGACAAAATAAAAGAGGCGATTTGTAAATACGGACCAATTGCCGTCAGCATGTATGCAACCCCGCTATTTCAAAATTTTGCAGGAGG
The DNA here is from genome assembly GCA_963677935.2 of Prolixibacteraceae bacterium. Classification (GTDB taxonomy): domain Bacteria; phylum Bacteroidota; class Bacteroidia; order Bacteroidales; family Prolixibacteraceae; genus JAAFHB01. Next base: position 1,795,746 of record CAXXEH010000003.1, read on the forward strand.
TGGTGTATTCTATGAAACGCCAAGTAATTATGCGAGCCCAACTTCCAATCATGCAGTAATGATTGTAGGATGGGACGATAACAAACAAGCATGGCTGATGCGAAACTCATGGGATGTGAGCTGGGGCGACGATGGATATTGCTGGATCAAATACAATACCAATAACATCGGGAAGAGAGCTGCCTGGGTAGTTGCAAAAAAGGTGCCGCTGATTATTAAACCTAACAGGTTGGATTTACCTATATTAAAAAGGTATTTAATTGAATAATTAAACTTTACAAACGATAATCGCAGCAATTAATTTAAAAAAGAGGATGTCTAAAAAGCTGGAAAAAAACGCTTTCTATCTCTGTGTGCCTCTGTGTCTGCTCTGTGTACCTCTGTGATACAATAAGTTACACAGAGAACCACGGAGGTTTCACAGAGGGTCACAGAGTTTCTGGACAGCCTCTTTTTTTGAATATTATAATAACTCTAAACTTAAAAGTCAACACATCATTTCTTATATTTATAGAATTCAGCGCGGCATCGATAACATTTGCTCTCATCATCCGCCTTTTTTTCCTTAGAAATATTTACAAAATCAGCCTTTAAAGCGCATCCCTCGTTTTTTAAAATAACCATTGCTTCAGCTTCACTACAACTATTTGAAAATCCCGAATCACTTAATTTGATTGAGCCAATTTTAGTGGCTACTGAATCGGGCACAATTTCAAACTTTTTTATGGTTATATTACAATTCGCATAGGAAGAGCTTTTATAATCAACTTTATATCCAATTCTCGAAATCTGGTGCTTGCAATTTGTGAAAAAAAAGCAACCAATTAATAGTATGCAAATTAACTTTTTCATTAGCTCGTATTCACAATTATTTCTTATTCAAATTTAATTCCAAACTCCTCATGAGCAGTGACAAACACCACTTTAAATTTCCGATCCTCGAATTCATCTAAAAAATCAAATCCGTCAAGAACCGGCATATTGATATCGAGGAACACCACATCTGGGTGATAACTCTTTACAAGCTCTATCGCTCCAACAACTAATTCCGCAGTTCCAAGAATATCTAACTCGGCACAGTAATTTTCAAAAATCATCTTAAGATTCTCTCTTCCATGAGGTTCATCATCCACGATTATTGCAGTCAGCTTGCCAATTACATTTTGTGAATTCATGATTGATTGGTTTAAATTTCGGGCATACTTATTCACATGTCTGATAACCAGTTTAAATCTTCAGTTTGATCAATCAAATGTAATTTAATTTTTCTGGAAGTTTTAATTACCTTATTTTTACTTAAAAATCAATCGCTTCAATTATGAGTTGGAAACTTACATTTCTTTACTTTTTACTGATCATCAGTAGCCTTATCCACCAGGACCTCCCGGCCCAAAATTCTCTTAATGTGCAATGGCCTTCTTTTCGTGGTCCCCAGGGATGTGGGTTTATCGAAAACGTTACAACGCCTGAAAAATGGAGCCTGGATAGTACAAAACATATCAAATGGAAAACTCCGGTACCGGGATTAGGACACTCCTGCCCTATCATTTGGAACGACTATCTGTTTGTTACGACTGCCGCCAATAAAACCAACAGCGAATCGCTAAAGGTTGGTCTTTATGGTGATATTGACGAAGCGAATGACAGTATTGAACATGAATTCAAGGTTTACTGCCTTGATAAAAATAGTGGGAAGATTATTTGGGAAAGAGTTGCCCGCAAAGGTATTCCCAGGTCAAAACGACATACAAAAGCGTCACAGGCCAACTGCACACCAGCGACGGACGGCAAATACCTGGTGGTTCACTTTGGATCCGAAGGACTCTTTTGCTATGATTTAAAAGGAAACCTTATCTGGAAAAAAGAGATGGGTTTGCTTACACCCGGACCTTACAGCGACCCCGGAGTCGAATGGGGGTATGCAAGTTCACCCGTCATTTTTAAAGATCAGATCATCGTTCAGTGCGACATTCCCAAAACGCCTTTTATCACCGCTCTTGACCTTGCAACCGGAAAAGAAATCTGGAAAACATCACGTGGCGATGAAGTTTCCACCTGGTGTACACCTGCAATTTATTCAAAGGATGGGAAGACCCAGGTTATTGCCAATGGTTTTACCCATATATGCGGATACGATTTTGAGACAGGAAAAGAGATTTGGAAACTCGGTAATGGAGGTGATGCTCCTGCACCGGCTCCTGTGATCGCAAATGACCTGATTTACCTGAACAGCGCACACGGAAAATATTCACCAATCTTTGTTGTAAAACCTGATGCCACCGGAGATATTACCCTTGCACCCGACAGTACCAGGAGCAAATATATTCAATGGAGTATCAAACGAGGCGGCGCCTATATGCAAACACCACTTATCTACCATGGATATCTCTACAATCTTCAGGTCAATGGTCAGCTCACCTGTTTTGACGCCCTGACCGGAGAGGTGAAGTATAAAGAGAGTCTGAAGGAGCCTTTTACTGCGTCGGGGATTGCTGCTGACGGGAAAATCTATTTCAGTTCTGAAGAGGGGAATATTTACGTTCTGAAAGCCGGACCAGTTTTTCAGCTTCTCGCCAAAAATGCATTGAAGGATATTTGTATGGCCACGCCAGCCATTTCAAGGAATTCACTTTTCTTCAGGACGCAGCATTATTTGATTGCAGTGGAATAAGGATTCAATTAATCTTTGCGTAATTCAATTATAAAAATTTAGTAATCAAGCTAATCATAAATAAAATTAAAATGAAAAATACACTTTTACTTGCTATTCTGGTTGTTATCTCTTTGAGAGCCATTTCAAAAGATGTTGAAAAAGTTGACCCAAACCATACCACAAATGGGCGATATGGTTATCTGATCAATTCGGATCACCGCTGTTCTGTCTGGTGGGCCGAAGGGGTATATAAAGTGATACGCGATGCGCCGATACCCGCTAAAACAGGGGTTGACATTCAAATCAGCTCCGTAAAGAATGAATATGAATCATTTATACTCGTTAAAAATTCGTTTCACTACAGAGAAAGATATTAAGTAAAAATCTCCTTATTTGTTTGAACTACTGATTTCTTCTCTCCTTTTTTCTCAGTCGGAAAGATTCTGCGCTTTCTTGTAATCAGCTATTGTCGAATTCATGCGTTATAACTTTTAAATTTTATTTTGGCCAGATAGGTCGAACCTACAAAAAATATCGACCGGTAAAGCTTTAAAGAATTACATTTGTGCCGAACTAATTAAAAACAATATAGTTTTGAGGGAATATCCAGAGGATATTGAATTGGTACGAAAGCTTCAAAATGGTGACATTAAAGCTTTTGATATTATATATAAAAAATATGCCGGAAGACTCTATGGCTTTACTTTTAAATACCTGAAATCGATAGACGATACAGAAGAGTTGGTTCAGTCAGTTTTTCTCAAAGTTTGGGAAAATCATAAAACCCTCAGAAATGATTCATCCTTCAAATCCTTTCTGTTCACCATCGCCTATAATGAAATTTGTAACATTTTCAGACGAAGATGTCATATTAAGAAGTTCCTCGGCGAAAAATTGACCGAAAATGCCCAAACCTCGAGCGAAACAGAAGAGTTGATAGAATATAATTCCATTTTAGAGCAGGTTGATAAAATAATCTGTAAACTCCCTGAGCGACAAAGAACAATCTTCATAAAAAGCCGAAAGGAGGGGAAATCGAATAAAGATATTGCCAATGAGCTTGGGCTTTCCTCCGGGACTGTCGACAACTATATTTCTGAATCTTTGAAATTTATCCGCAGTAATTTGCAATATAAGAATTTTTCGGTTCTTCTCCTTATTTCCTTGTTTTTGCCTTAATATATAACGCATCCTCTGTTATTTCAAATTGTTTGCAAAAAAAGTTTGCAAAAAAAAGGCATTTTTAATATGAGATTGAATTACCCCAGGTGTATCATATAACAGAAGGAGAAGAGAAATTCATTTTCCACACATTCCAATTAATAAAATTTAATGTTAAATCAAAACGAAATAGAACGAATTGAGCGATATATCAGCGGAATAGCTGATGAGAATGAAATTGTCTATGTTGAAACACTGTTTGCGCATGGTCAGGAAGATCTCTGTTTGCGCAATCGCCTTGAAAATGACTGGGGAAATGATCTTCAAAAATCTGCTCCTTCACAAATAAACCTTGACCTTATGCTGGATCGCGTCCACCATATTATCAGGAATAAAGAAATCCAAAAGCGTAAATTATTAGCAAACAAGGTTATCCACTTATACAGTAAAGTGGCCGCTATATTATTGCTGCCATTAATTGTTCTGGGAGGGTTGACATTCGGCTATTTAGGAAAATCAGTCAGTAGAGCGGAGGAACAATCGGTCAGCTCGGTAATTCATGCGCCAATGGGAGCAAGAGTTTCATTCAACCTGCCAGATGGAACAACTGGCTGGCTGAATAGTGGATCAAGCCTAACATACACGTTACCATTTAATAACAATAGAAAAGTTGACCTGAATGGAGAGGCATGGTTCGACGTTACCCATAACGAAAGAGCTCCTTTCGAGATCAGTGCCGGTAACTCCAAAGTTAAAGTCCTTGGCACAAGTTTTAATGTAAGTGCTTATAGCGGGACGAAATATATTGAGGTGGTACTTCAAAATGGAAAAGTAGAGTTCTCTTCCGACAACTTAGCCCAGAAGGTTAGTTTGTCACCTTCAGAAAAACTTGTGTTTAATAACGGCAAAATAGCTCTTGCCATTACTGATCCGTCAAAATACAAAGCATGGACAGAAGGTAAACTGGTTTTCAGGGGAGATGATATGGCAGAGGTAGCCGGAAGGATTGAACGTTGGTACAATGTTAAAGTGATTTTAGCTGATCAGGATCTAAATAAATTTTCGTTTCGGGCAACATTTGAAGATGACTCATTGGAAGAGGTTCTTCATCTGCTTAGTTTGACTTCACCGATCAGTTACAAAATCACCCCACGAGTTATGAAAGGAGACGGGACATTTGAAAAAATAATCGTTACGCTATACGAGAGAGCAAATAAAAAGAGTAATAACCAAAAACTAAATTAAGTATGGGAAAAAACTAAAGCCGGTAATTAAATGAAAAAAGGAAATCGCGCCAACGATTTCCTCTAAAATCATCCTAAAAGGAATTTTTTTAATAACAAATTTTACAAAGATATGAATAAAAATAATTCAGATGGGGAATTGCTGTTTCATTCCCTAAAAAAACCATTACTAATTATGCGCATTGCCATTTTTCTTTTGCTTGTCGGATTTTTACAAACGCATGCAACAGATACCTATTCGCAGAACACAAAGCTGTCTATCAGCTTCTCAAATACTGAGCTGGTTAAAGTGCTTGATAAAATTGAGAAGCAAAGTGAATTTTATTTTCTATACAACGAAAAGTTGATTGATGCCACTCGCAAAATCTCAATTGATGCCAAAGACGAGCTAATTGAAGAGGTGCTAAAAAATCTATTCACGGGAACTGATGTGGAATATACCATTATTGACAGGAAGATCATTCTGGCCCCGAGCTATTTATCTGAATCACAGCAGTCAAATAATAAATTATCGGGTAAAGTAACAGATCGGTCCGGTGCTCCGATCCCTGGTGCATCAATCGTGATAAAAGGGACAACCAAAGGTGTCATATCCGATACTGATGGGAAATATGTGCTAACCAATATTCCTGAGAATGCATCTATTTTGTTCTCCTTTGTTGGAATGAAAAATCAGGAGATCCGTACTTCAGGGAAAACTGAAATTAATGTGGTTATGGAGGAGGATGTAGAGTCATTGAGCGAAGTAGTTGTGACAGGTTATGGAAATTTCAAGAAAGCATCGTTTACAGGATCGGCAAATACAGTCAATTCAGCGAAACTGAGGGATATACCGGTTGTGTCGATGGAACAAAAATTGCAAGGACAAAGCTCTGGTGTATTTATTACATCATCATCAGGTCAGCCTGGTTCTTTACCGTCAATCCGAATCAGGGGTTTGGGTTCTTTCTCAGCATCAAACGAACCATTGTATATCATTGATGGAGCGCCCGTGTCAACAGGATCAATGTATACTCTTGGTGCAGGATACATGACCGATTCAAAAACAAGTATCATGTCCACCATCAATCCTGATGATATTGAAAACATAACTGTGATTAAAGATGCTGCAGCTGCTTCTTTGTACGGTTCACGTGCTGCCAACGGGGTTATCCTCATCACAACAAAAAGAGGTAAAGCCGGAAAATCAGTATTAAACTTTAAATTAAGTGGCGGAATATCAGATCTGGCAGTTGAAAATCGGCCAATGCTAAGTGGCGATGACCGCCGATCTTTAGTCCTCGAAAGTTTGGTAAACTATGCTACAGACAAAAAAATGGCTGATCCAACTTCGTATGCAAATTCAAATATCGATACTTATGCAGCAAAACCATGGAGTGGCTATACCGATTGGTCAAAGTTACTTCTAAGAAAACATGCATACACCCAGGGTTATGAGGCTTCATTATCTGGTGGTGACGATAAAGGTAATTATCTTGCATCGGTTTCATACCTTGATCAGGAAGGTATTGCTATTAATTCAGACCTGAAAAGGTATTCGAGCCATTTGACCTTCGATAAAAAAGTTAGCGAGAAATTGCAATTCAACGGGAGTATGATTCTTTCCCAGGTATCGCAAAACTTGAACGAAGAAAGAACTTCATCATTGTCTCCATTCTTCTTACTGGCAGGATACATTACTCCATCTGATTATAACTTAAAAAAGGACGGAACCTATAACGATAACATGCAGGGAGGAACCAGTTTCAACCCCTATCGCGACATGAAACTTGATATGACCAATGTGCAGATCACCAGGGTTCTTGGTAACGGAGCTGCAACCTATGAGATTACAAAAGGCTTAAAAGCTAAAGAAAGCCTCAGTTACGACTATACAAGTGAAAAGGACAAACAATATTTTAACCCTCAAAGTGCTGCCGGACAACATGGTACGCTTGGAGTCGCCCAATCAATTAAATCGTTCACTCAGTACGCCCGTTTGTTTTCGTCAACAAGCCTTGGATACATTAGGAAATTTAAAGATGTGCACAATGTTGACGTATTGGTTGCCTATGAAATTGAAGATTTCAAGACAGATAACCTCATCGGGTCAAAACAAGGTATCGCATCTGAACACTTGACTGACCTGGATGCTGCTTCAACCCTTTTAAGTGCAGGTTCTTCACCAACTGAATATCGTTTACTTTCTTACATTTCCAGGTTGAACTACGATTACAAAGGCAAATACTATTTGGGCGGTAGTTTCCGTCGCGATGGTACTTCCAGATTGTCATCAGGCCAACGCTGGGGTAATTTCTGGTCTGTATCAGGAATGTGGCGCTTAATTGATGAATCGTTTATGAGTGGAGTCAGGAACGTATTCACAGACCTGAAACTTCGGTCATCGTATGGTGTAAACGGCAATCTGCCAACCTCGTTCTACGCTTATCAGGGATTGTACAGTTATACCAGATCTTATCAGGGAGCCCTTGGTTCTTTCGAATCAACGTTAACAAACACCAACCTGAAATGGGAAAAGAATTATAATCTGAACCTTGGATTGGATTTCACATTGTACAACCGGGTATCGGTAACTGCCGAATACTATAGCCGCCAGACCAAAGACTTGTTGTTCAACATTCCGTTAAGCTACACCAGTGGTTTTACTGCCAGAACGGGTAATATCGGACGTATTAGCAACCAGGGAGTTGAATTAGAAATCAATTCGACCAATATAAAATCGAAAGATTTCCAATGGACAACAAGCCTATCGATCTCGCACAATACAAATAAGGTGAAGAAAATTACGGACCAGTTAACTTCAACAACAGTGACAATGCGAAGTCCGGTAAATTACATTCCAACTGTTGGCGGTCCATATTATGAATTCCAATTGAAAGAATTTGCTGGTGTTGATCCTGCTACCGGTTCGGCATTGTATTATCTGAATACGAAGAATCCTGATGGTACATTGAACAAAACAAAAACAAGCGATGTAGCTTCGGCTCAGGCTGTAGATGTTGGCAAACAAGCATTACCAAAAGTAACATCGAATTTTACAAATACATTGTTATACAAAGGTTTTGATTTAAATCTCACTTTTGTTGGTTCATGGGGTGGTTATAACTACGACTTCCTTGGCACATATTTTGAAGTTGACGGCGCCCAACCTACACGTAACTATCCGGCGTATGTAAAGAACCGTTGGCAAAAGCCTGGCGATATAACAAATACGCCAAGGTATGTTTTCGGTCAAAACGCTAACAATGTTCCAAAGAACACAACCCGTAACCTGCATAGCTCCGACTATATCAGATTGAAGAGCCTAAGCTTTGGTTACACCTTACCTGATAAACTGGCAAAGAAAGCGTTCATGAGCCATGTACGTTTGTATGTAGCAGGTTCAAACCTTTGGACCAAAGCAGCATGGGATAATTACGACCCTGAACAACCAATGGGTGGGTTTGTATTCGCTTCAACCCCAATTACCAAAACGATAAGTTTTGGGGCAGACATCAATTTCTAATTGGGAATAAACTAATAAAGTGAAAGAATCATGAAAAAAATATTTTATTATATCGCAGGAATTGCATTGATGGTTGCGACAACTTCGTGCAAAAATAGTTGGTTACAGCTGGATCCAACAACACAGGTATCAAGCGACGCTGCATTATCAACAGTAAGTGATTTACAGTACGCATTGAACGGGGCTTACCGGTCGATGGGAGTTCACTTCTACCTGGGAAACTATGCCACCTATTATTCTGAAGTAAGAGGTGAAGATATGCAATGCCTCAAAGTATCATCGCGTGGATACAGCTACTACACCTATTCTCAGACTTCAGCCGATGAGGATGTTACAAATAGGTGGTATCTCGGATATCAGCTGATTCATTATCTCAATAACATTATTGATGCGATTGACAATAGTGGAAAATTTGATTTAACCAATTCAACGGTGCTGAGTATCCGGTCGCAATGTCTGGCAATGAGAGGATTTAACTTATTTGTTTTAACAAATATGTTTGGTCAGAGTACTTATAGCATTGACCCAACTGCGGCAGGCGTTGTAATACTGACCAAAAAGACTGCTCCTGAATATTTGCCCACGCGGTCAACTGTTGCCGAATGTTATAGCCAGGCAATTAAAGACCTGACCGAGTCGTTGAGTGGCCTCACCAAATCTAAAACGAATGGTTTCATCAACTATTGGGCTGCTGAAGGAATGTTATCAAGGGTTTATTTGTATATGGGTTCTACTGAAAGTTATGGAAAAGCATTAACTTATTCTGAAGATATCATTAAAAATTCACCTTATGCCTTGTGGACTAATGCTCAATATGCTTCGGCTTGGGGCAAAGATTTCTCATCGGAATCGTTGTTCGAAATTTATTATTCTGATGTTGAAAATGTAGGTAGCGAAGCCATTGGCAGTGCTTTCTTCTGGGATGGTTATAATTCAATGGTTTTGACGCAGAAATACCTGGATTTGTTAGATCAGGATCCAACTGATGTGCGCCACTGTTTTGCCCAAATTGGAAACGCCACAGTGAACCCTGCCGGAAAACCATATTATTTGACAAAATACTGCGGAAAGTCTGGTACTGTTAAATTGCCGGTTACCCCACAGAATACCGATTTAGTCATTATGCGTTTGTCTGAAGTTTACCTGATCGCTGCCGAATGTGCTTTCAGGGCAAATTCATCGGCGAACTCACTTACTTACCTGAATGCCATTGTATCTCGTGCAAATCCTTCCCAAAGTGTTCAGACCTCAGCTTTGAACCTGCAACGAATACTCGACGAAAAACGCAGAGAATTGGTTGGTGAAGGTGTTGCTGGTGTTTACGATCTAATTCGCACCAGAGGAGCTTCAGGGGTGATTGATCATACGGGTGGATACCATTTGGCAATGCCGAACGGCCTGCTTAAATGCAACGATCCGCTGATGGCTTCGCCAATTCCGTCTGTTGAAAGAACAAACAACCCAAATATTAAACAAAATTTGGGTTACAGTAATTAAGCCAACATGAATTTTTTTAGAGATTAATCTAAATATTTAGCAAAAACAGAGACTCTCGGGGTTACACCCCGGGAGTTCTTAATTTGACTTTAAATTTTGCAACAATTAAAACAGGGAATGAACACAACGATTTTTGAAGGATAACCTTTTAATGCCCAAATGCAAACCTATAAGTAAATTTTTCACTCCATCCGAAAATGATTCTGTGGGTATTCTATCAGGCATTAATAATCTAATTGTAAACACAAAAAACAGGGACATACATCCCCTTTTAAATCCAAATAAATTAGAAATTTACGGTTAATATGCCGAAGCTTTAACTGAAGAAGCATATACTGCTCTTTGTGAGGAATTTATGATTCTAAATTCAGTAAGATGTCGTGTATTATTAACTGCACATAGTACAACTCAGGTATCTACACAGGCTGCCTTCCGTTTTCAATATGAACGCAGATGGGAGTTTGCTTGTGAATTCAATCAATATGTTTCGACATTCATTTATTCCCAAATGGCCATGAAGAGAAGAGCATCCCAAAATGAGAACAATGTTATAAGTGCCTACAACTATCTGAAGCTGGTAACTTCAGGTATTACCATCATTTCCATCTCTTCTGTTATTCTCTTGGCATGCACCTTTCAATCTATTGGAATTCAGTCGAATAATACTTTAAAATACAACCTTTTCTATACTGAAAATAAAATAATGCCATTGCCCGAAGCAAAAAAGCTATGGCCAAAAGCATTAGTTGCTGAAGGCGATCAATCCCGGCTCCAGGCAGTATTTACAAAAGCACAGAGAGGTGAAAAGATAACACTCGGAGTAATTGGCGGTTCTATTACACGGGCCGGAACCAAAATTGCCATCGATAAACGTTATGCGAACGTGATGTTAGCCTGGTGGCAAAAAACGTTTCCCAAAACCAAATGTGAATTGATTAACGCCGGAATCGGAGCCACCCGGTCTGATTACGGAGCAATGCGCCTAAAACAAGACCTGCTTTCGAAATCGCCTGATTTTGTAATACTCGAATTCGCCTGTAATGATTTGGATACCCCTGAATATGCAGAATCATACGAAGGAATGGTCAGACAGATTCTAAACTCGGAAAATAAACCGGCCTTGATGTTGCTTTTCATGACCCGAAAAGACGGAACAAATGTTCAGGCTCCGGAAATTAAAATCGGTTCGCATTATCAACTTCCGATGATCAGCTACAGGAATGCCATTTGGGCTGAAATGCAGGCTGGAAGGCTTCAATGGGATCAGATTTGCCCGGACGAAGTTCACCCCAACGAAGCAGGACATGCCCTGGCTGGCGGCCTGCTATGCGAAACATTGAAAAAAGCTTTCCGGAAGTTCAAACCCAATCATATTTCATTCATCGCCGAGCGACCGGCTCCGCTCTATTCCAACGCGTTCGAATATACTTCGCTTGATGATGGAGTAACGCTAATTCCGGTTACAAACCACGGCTGGACATTTGACAATTCGGGAAAAGACAATGTCGGATGGAAAAGTTCGGTTCCCGGAAGTATCCTCGAATTCGAAATCAGTGGCACTCAAATCTACCTGTCGTTCTGGAAATTGAATGGCCCCATGGGAAAAGCTAAAATACAAATCGATAAAAATGAACCCGTGGAAATGGATGCCTGGTTCGACCAAACCTGGGGAGGTTACCGCAACATGGAGCTCATTGGCAATAAACTTTCACCGGGCAAACACCTTGTTCGCATTGAACTTTTAGCTGATAAAAATAAAAATAGTACGGGAAACGAATTTCGGGTACTGTGTCTCGGATCAACCGGAACTGACCACAACCAGCATAGCGAAAACCGAAGTATGGCAAAGTAAAAACAGGCTGAAACACATGAAAACAAAAAGAACAACCTACTATTTCGTCTTGATTCTGTTCATCAGTTTTTTATTGACGAATAACTCAATAGCACAGTCAAAAAACAGTTCGGCAGTCGTTAAAGAAATTGATCTTTCAAGCCTGAACTGGAAACTTTGGGGATATCGCGCAGACAGCTGGAGAAAGAACTTTGACTATTCCCGCTTAGGAGGTGATCGTGCAGAATACATGAATATCCCGGTAAAAGTCCCAGGTTCGGTTCAAAAAGCGCTAAAAGATGCAGAAATAATTAATGACTGGAACATTGGACTCAACAGCACTTCCAGCGAATGGATTGAGAACCGCCACTGGCTTTTTGTTACTCACCTGCCCGATTCCTGCTTTATCACCGGAAACGAATTTATTCTGCATTGCAAAGGGCTCGACCAAAAAGGGCTGATCTATGTTAACGGCAAAGAAGCAGGAACCTTCAACAATGCATTTATCCCCTATGATTTTGATTTGACTCCTTTCCTCAAAAAAAGTAACAATACGCTGGTAATCGTTTTTGAATGCTCTCCCTCCTATCTCGGTCACAGTTGCTGGACTTCCAAAATTAAAGACTGGAAACCCCGGTTTTATTATGGTTGGGACTGGATGCCACGTATTGTTCAAATAGGAATCTGGGATCAGGTTAGTTTACAAATTTCGAAAAAAGACCAAATCCGGATTAAAAATATTCAGCTAACGACAGAAACCGATAAATTAAACGACCTCGGCGAACTGAAAATAAAAGTGGAATTATCCGGTAACTCAGAACAAAATAACATCCGGATTGTGCTTGCCGATGAAAACGGAAAGTCGATTCTGAATGAAACGGTTCCGGCAACAGATCTGGCTCAATCCAAATCATGGAATAAGTTAAAAATCAAACGTTGGTGGCCCAACGGCTCAGGCGATCAGCCCTTGTATCAATTGACCATCGGGTTGTTGGATAAAACAGGAAATCCGGTTCAGAATATCAATAAAAAAGTAGGATTTAAACACATCGAATGGATTCCGTGCAAAGGAGCACCAGTCAATGCCGATCCATGGATTTGCAGCGTGAATAATCGGCCCGTTTTCCTTCAGGGAATCAACTGGACACCAATACTCCCAAATTTTGCTGATTTAACGGAAGCCGATTATCAAAAATTGTTGACTACGTATCAAAAACTGGGAATCAACACCATCCGCATCTGGGGCGGTGGCTTTGCCGAAAAGGACTGGCTTTACAACCTGTGTGACGAACTGGGAATCCTGATTATGCAAGACTTTCCGATCTCGTCGTCAGGTCTGGATAACTATCCATCAAAAGATCCGCAGGTAATCGCCGGGATGGATTACATTGTCAAACAATACCTCAACCGGCTTCAGCATCACATATCTATTTTACTGTGGTGCGCCGGAAACGAATTGTATGAACTCACCGACAACAATTTGCCTGTCACCGATCAGCATATCATGATACGGACCATGAAAGAATGCGTCAATCAGCTTGATCCCCAAAGACGATTTCTTCCAGGATCACCTTCAGGTCCGAACAAAACCGCAGGATGGAAAAACTTCGGAAAAGGCATTAACTGGGATGTACATGGCCCGTGGAATCTGCCTTTCGCAAGCGACGATTCGACCATGAATGCCGTCAGCCGTTTCTGGAAAACCGACGATGCCCTGTTTCACTCCGAAGTTGGCGTCCCCGGTGCAATGTCGGCTGAAATGATCAATAAATACCGCGGCACATACAAAGCGATGCCAGCCAATACCGACAACCCGCTTTGGAGAACCGTAAACTGGTGGATCGACTGGAAAGAATACCTCAACGAGCACAAAGGCAAATCGCTCAGTTCGATTGAAGAATATGTGGAATGGAGCCAAAAACGACAAACCGAAGGACTTTGTATTGCCCTGAAAAGCTGTAAAGACCGGTTTCCCGGATGCGGTGGATTCATCATCTGGATGGGCCACGACAGTTACCCTTGCCCGGTAAATACCTCTCTCATCGATTTCGACGGGAACCTAAAGCCGGTAGCGATTGAGCTTCAGAAAATATTAAAAAGCAATCAGTAACTGCTATGAAAATCGCTATATCCATCATTATCTCCATAATTCTGCTTTGGGGATTTAAGCCGCAAAATAAAGTCGACCGGGAAGCTATTCCGGAATGGGGTCTCGGACCTTTTGTAAGAGACACAACAGCGCCGCTTTTTGGCGCCATGAGTAACAGCACTTTCGAATGTCCGATAACTAAGGCTCCGGTAAAGTGGGAAGAAAAAGGTGTTTTGTGCGCCTGTGCTGCGGTAAAAGATGGAAAAGTGTATCTGTTTTACCGTGCCGAAGACAATTCGCGGTTACCTCATTGGGGAACCAGCCGGATTGGAATGGCAGTAAGCGACGATGGGAAAAATTTCGTTCGCCGGCCTGAGCCAGTGCTTTATCCTGACAACGATTTGATGTTGAAATACGAATGGCCAGGCGGGTGCCAGGATCCCCGAATTGTAAAAACCGATGAAGGAAAATACCTGCTCACATATACCTCCTGGGATGGAAAATTCGCCCGGCTAAGCATTGCAATGTCGAGCGATTTAATTCATTGGGAGAAAAAAGGACTGGCATTCAGCCATTATGCAGGTGGAAAATACAACGACACATGGACCAAAGCTGGGGCCATCGTTTGCCGTCAGGAAAGTGACCAGTTTATTGCTACCAAAATTAACGGGAAATACTGGATGTATTATGGAGAATACGGTCTTCACATCGCCACATCAGCAGATCTGATTAATTGGGATGTTCTGGAAGATTCAGCAGGAAAGCCACGAACCGTTTTGCCCCTGATTCCCGGAAAATGGAACAGTTATGTAACCGAATCGGGCGCTTTTGCCTGCCTCACCCAAAAAGGAATACTCATGCTCCTGAACGGAGGTACCCGTAACGGGCTTCCTGATTTTGGATTAAAAGGATCGGTTTGGGCCATGGGACAAGTTTTATTCGATAAAAACGATCCGGCCAGAGTGCTTGCTCGAACTACAAAAGATTTTTTTCACCCGGAACGCGATTACGAGATAAAATATGCAGGCGAAAATGGCGGTGGAAATAGCAATGTCACCTTCATTGAAGGGCTAATCTGGTTCAGGAATGAATGGAGATTCTACTATGGTTGTGCCGATTCGTTTGTCGCTTCAGCGGTTTATCATCGGTTTTATGTCAACACCGGGAAAGGCAAAGTATTGGTGAACGAGGGAAGTATGGTAAATGAATATACTTCAGATTACTAAAATCTTATTTATTGAAGTCTAAAAATGAGTTAATTAAAATAACAGAAAATATTTAAATATTGATTACATGAGCAAAAAAAGAATATTCGCCATACTGTTTTTCATATTCAGTTGGCACTGCCTGCTTCAGGCACAAAATCCCAACCTGGTCACCACCGAGAATGGTGTAAGCTACGAAGCATCGTCGGCCAACCCGAATCCGCCATCACGCGGCAGAGCGCTCAATCTGGGGCGTGATGCATTCCAGTCACGTTGGGAAACCGACAAAGAAATTGAAGGCGCCTGGGTGAGCATCAAATGGGAAAAGCCTCAAACGATCAGAGAATTATGGCTAATCACAAAATCATGGGGATACGACATGACCCTTGAGCCTGCTGCCGAAAGGGGCAATTATCTGATCCCCAAAAAGGTAAAAATATCATTCGCCGATGGAACTTTTACAGAGGCCGAACTTCGAAATGCCGAATACTTTCAGGTGATCACCTTTCCAAAAGCGATTCAAACGAGCTCGGTCAAATTTACTGTTGAGAACGTTTGGGAAGGCTCGGGCGTTAACCGTACCGGACTTTGCAAGGTAAAAGCGTATGCCGAAGCACACAAAACCGACTTCGAAATCAAAACTTCGGATATGTACGACATCCAGATCGACCAGCCAGTTCAGGCGGCCAGACTGGAGATTGTCAACAATGGAAAAACCGTAAAGGGTGCGCAGCTGGTTCTGACATTAAAGGATAAAAAATTTGGAGTTGTAAATCTTGATGAAATTCCGGCAAATTCGGTTACCACTCAGGAAATATGGATTCCGGCACCGTTTACCGAAAGTAATCTGACCTATCGGATAAAAGATGCCACCAATCATTTTCCTGATGCCAAAACGTTCGTTCTGAAACCCTACGACAAAAGCTATTTCGATGGCGGAGAACTGAATATTTATGCAACGAACCACAACGATTTGGGTTGGCTTAACACCCAGGCTCTTACCGCTGATTACCGCGCTGACACGCTGATAGCACCGGCTTTGAATCTGATGAAGACGAATCCGGAGTTTAAATATACCATGGAATCGATCGAATACCTGAAAGAATTCCTGGTTCGTCACCCTGAACGTAAAGACGAACTGATTCAGCGAATCCGCGAAAAACGTTTCTCATTTGGAGCAAGCTACATTCAAAATCTTCAGGCTCACGTAGGTCAGGAAAAACTGGTACGCCAGTTCTACTATGGGCGACGCTGGTTGATAGAAACGTTTCCGGGCTGCGACACCCATTTTTACATCAATACCGATGTACCGGGAGTCACTTATCAATTGCCACAAGTCCTGAAAAAATGTGGCATCGACTACATCATTCAGGGCCGTTTCCCTTGGGGATTCTATTACTGGCAAGGTCTCGACGGAACTTCAATCCCAATGTTTGCCTTCCGTTACGGAGCCGAGTCGCGCATGATTAATCCCAACAATAAAGTTGGCTACCTGAAATTCCTGAACGAACGGAAATATTATTTTGAACCTCGTCAGTTGCCAAAATCGGTTCTCTACGATTTTAATTCCGACTATCTTCCACCCTGCCCCGAGCTGATTCCCTATGTGAAAAAGCAAAATGAAGTGATGACAAAGTTTGCTGAAAAGTGGAATGCAAATTTCAAAAATGAACCCGAAAAACAAATCAATCCGCCTAAAATGAAGTTTGTTGAGCCCAACGAAGCCTTGAAGGACTTTTTTGGTAAAGGCGAGCTGAACATCGAAACCGTAAAAGGCGATTACCCTATGTCGTGGGCATACTACGATGAACCTGGACACCGCGAAGGTTTGCTGATGGGACGCAAAGGACACAATACACTGATCAAAGCCGAAGGTTTATTGTCTGCACTTAATACGATTGATCCGGTAATCAAATATCCTCAGGATAAGTTCGACGAAGGATGGCTGGCCAACTGTTGGCCCGATCACGGCTGGGGCGGTAACCGCGGAATCCTGGGCGATCAGGTAAGTGTTGATTCGTATGCCAAATCGCTTAAAGTTGGCGAATCACTCGCCACCGAAGCCCAGTCGCAATTGCTGAGCCGCATTCCCCAGGGAACGGCAACACAAATTCCTATAGTGGTTTACAATCAAAGCAGCTGGAGCAGAAACGGATATGTTTCCTGTAATATCAGTTACCCGGCAACATGGAAAGGACTTGAACTAAAAGATGCTTCAGGCAATAAAATAACCTGCGAACTAATCAGTCAATCTACCGAAAAACACGAACTCGAGTTGGGTTTAATAGCTACCGATATTCCATCCATTGGCTACAAAACTTATTATGCCAGCGAAGCAAAAGCTTTTCCGCAGGGATACACTGAAATCAAAGGCGATTCGATTGAAAACGAGCTGATTAAAGTAAAATTCGGAACTGGCGGTATTACTTCGATGTTCGATAAAGTAAAAAAACTGGAAATCCTTAAAACCGATAAATTCTTTGGCGGAGAAGTAATCCAGATGTCAGCACCAACCGTTGCCTGGGAAAACCAGGAACCGGTTAATATGGACGATTTCGATAAAACCAGTATGCACAAATTTAAAACCATCCGCGCTGTTGAAAGCCCGTTGCGTTATATTGTTGAAAAAGAAGCCAAAATGAAATACTTCACCCTTCGTGAACGATTTATCATTACAAAAAGTACCGGCGAACTGCTGGTGGAGGCTGATGTCCTAAACTGGACGGGCGAAAAAGCGAAGGAACTGCGCATTGTTTTCCCGGTTAACATGGACAAAACCTTCAGTGCAACCTACGACGTTC
Organism: Prolixibacteraceae bacterium; assembly: GCA_963677935.2. GTDB lineage: Bacteria > Bacteroidota > Bacteroidia > Bacteroidales > Prolixibacteraceae > JAAFHB01. Next base: position 1,813,732 of record CAXXEH010000003.1, read on the forward strand.
CATTCGGAAGAGTTGAAATGGACAAAGATAACATTGATTATTCCTGGTTGCCAGATAATTACGAATGTCAGTTTTATCCAACCATTTACGGACGGAAATATTTACCGTTCCGCGAAGCTGTAAACTGGGTTGACGTTTCAACCGGAACTTACAAAGGGAATGGTTGCCTGTTTGCATCCGACATGACTGTTCACCTGTTCCGCGACGAAACCACCAACCCGGTTGATTATCCGGTTGTTCAGCATGTATTGCTCTCCACCCGCGAAAGCTTTGGATGGAACCCTAAATATTCGTTTACCCAAGCCGGATCGCACAGTTACCGCATGGCTCTTTACCTGCACGATGGCAACTGGCGGTACGCTCAAAAAGAAGGATTGGCTTTTAACAATCCACTCACAGCTTTCTCCGGAAAAACTGCAGCAACAGCATCATCTGCCCTACCCGTAGCACAAAGTTTCCTGAAAGTTGAACCTGTCAACATCGTGGTTTCAACCTTAAAAAAGGTGGAAGACGGAAATGGTTCCATTGTTCGCTTTTACGAAACCGAAGGCAAATTTGCCAAGGCAAAACTTACAGGGTTCAAGCCATTCAGCAAAGTAACACTGACGAATATGCTCGAATACGACGAGAAAGCCTTGCCGGTGAATGCCGACGGGAGTGTTGACGTTTCGGTTAAACCCTATGAAATCATCACAATACGACTAAAATAATCCCCATTAAAAATAAACAGCAAAGTGTCATGTACAAAGTAGAGGCATCCGGTTTTCCGGAGTGCCTCCACTTTATTTTAAAATCGAAAGTTAACTGAATACTATTCATGATTCAACACAGAATAATCGGAATACTCATTTTTGCCTGTGGATTTTGTTTCGCAGCAATTGCCCAGAATGAACAACCCAACTTTGTTTCACCGAAGTATGGAGTAACATTCGAGGCCTCTTCTTCCGATTTGAACCCGCAATTTTTGGGCCGGCCTTCCAATCTCGCAAAAGATATTCTTCAGTTGCGCTGGGAAGCAAACAACGAAAAGGAAGGTGCATGGGTAAGTATCAACTGGCCTAAACTACAGACAATTAAAGAATTGTGGATTATCAGTAAAGCGAAACCTTACGACATTGTTCTCGATCCATACATGCGGACTTCCAGCTATTTGGTCCCCCGAAAAATAACCCTAAGCTTTTCGGATGGAAGTAAAACAGAAGCAAAGCTTCGTCTGAGCGACGATTACCAGATTATTACTCTTCCGGAAGCAAAAACAACGCAAACCATCCGTATTCAGGTGGAAAGCGTTTGGGAAGGTTCAGGCAAAAAAAACACCGGACTTTGTAAAGTGAAAGCATATTCTCAGTCTCATGAAGTCGGTTTTCAGCCTCATTTTTTTGAATTGTACGATGTAAAAAACGATCAACCCGTTCAATCGGTTAAACTCGAAATCACCAATCAGGGAAGCACAGTCAGCGGTGCCCAATTAAAGGTTTACGACAACGGGAAAGAATTTTGTTCGATCAACCTGAACGAGATTCCGGAGAATTCGGTCACCATGCAGCAAATCTGGTTACCTATCGTTTACGCAGATAAAAAACTAATATTCAGCATAAAAACAAAAAACAACCGTTTCCCGAAAAGTCAGGTTACCGAAGTAAAAGTATACAACAAAAATTACTTCGACGGTGGAACGATGAATATCATGATGGCTAACCACAACGATTTGGGCTGGCTAAACACACAGTCAATAACTGCCGATTACCGTTCGGATGTGTTAATTGCCCCGGCGCTTGACATGATGAAAACCAATCCGGATTTCAAATACATGATGGAATCGGTGGAATACCTGAAAGAGTTTCTGGTCAGGCATCCCGAGCGAAAAAAAGAACTGATTCAGCGAATGCATGAAGGGCGCTTCACTTTTGGCGCAAGCTATGTACAGAATTTGCAAGTACATGTCGGACAGGAAAAACTGATCCGTCAATTCTATTACGGACGACGTTGGCTTAAGGAAAATATCCCTGGATGCGATACGCATTATTACATGAACACCGATGTGCCTGGCTTCACCTATCAAATGCCTCAAATCCTGAAAAAATCAGGAATTGATTACACCATTCAGGGTCGTTTGCCCTGGGGGTTTTATTACTGGCAAGGGCTTGATGGCACTTCCATCCCCATGTTTGCATTTAGTTACAACGATCCCAACGGACTATTGAACCCGAAGAACAACACCGGATGGATGAAATTCATCAACCAGCGCGAATATTTTTACCAACCGCGACAGCTCCCCAAAACCATGCTGTACGATTTTAATGCCGATTATCTTCCGCCCTGCAAAGACATGCTTCCGTTCGTCGAGACCCAAAATGCAACAATGAAATTGTTTGCAGAGAAATGGAATAAACACTACCAAAACGAACCGGAGAAACAGATCAATCCACCGAAAATAAAATTTGTTGAGCCTGAAAATGCGTTGAAAGAACTCTTCGGAAATGGTGAATTGAATATTGAAACCATTAAAGGCGACTGGCCGCTTTCGTGGGCTTATTACGACGAACCCGGAAACCGCGAAGGTTTACTTGCCGGACGAAAAGCCTGCAACAACCTTACCAGTGCTGAAGGATTGTTTGCCGGAAGTAAACAGGCAGATCCGACTTTCAACTATCCACAAAATAGATTCGACCAAGGTTGGTTGGCCAACTGCTGGCCCGATCACGGCTGGGGTGGTAACCGCGGACCTGTAACTGACAGCTTTTATGTGGCTTCGTACCGAAAATCGGAAGAAATTGCCAGTGCGCTGGTAAAAACAGCTCAGGAACAATTTTTAAAATCCATTCCTCAACCAAACACCGGGCAAATTCCGGTTGTCGTTTACAACCCATGCAGCTGGGAACGTACAGAACTTGCTTACTGCACAGTTTCTTATCCTGAAAAATGGAAGGCATTTCAACTCAAAGATGTTAACGGAAATCAGGTGCTGTTTGAGCTGGTTTCTAAAGCCAACAATCAATCTAAAGCCGAAATTGTGTTGCTGGCCAACAAGGTTCCATCGCTTGGATATCAAACATTCTACGCTTCACAGGCAAACAATTTTCCGGAAAATAAAACCAATATTCCTGCCAATTCCATCGAAACCGAATTGGTAAAAATCAAGTTTGGTGCCGGAGGTATTGCTTCGTATTTCGACAAAGTAAAGAATCAGGAAATACTACAGACCGACAAATTTTTCGGCGGTGAAGTCATTCAGTTCACCGCTCCAGGCACTGCATGGGAAAAAGTTTTGCCGATAAATATGAACGATTTTGACAAAACCAGCCGGCACGAGTTTAAAACCATCCGTGCCTTTGAAAGTCCACTTCGCTACATCGTTGAAAAAGAAGCAAAATTTAGCTATTTCACACTGCGCGAACGATTTATCCTGAATAAATTCTCCGGAGAATTGGTCGTTGAAGCCGATGTTCTGAACTGGACCGGCGAAAAAGCGCGCGAGCTACGAATCGTTTTTCCGGTTAAGCTCGACAGATCGTTTAAGGCTAGCTACGAAATTCCTTTTGGTACCGTTGAAATGGGTCGCAACGAAATCGATTATTCCCTTCTTCCTGAAAATTTCGAGAGTTTGTTCGTGCCCGAAAAATATGGACGAAAAGACCTTCCATACCGCGAAGCCGTTAATTGGGTCGATGTTTCTTCGGGCGATTATCAGGGAAAAGGCTGCCTGTTTGCTTCCGACATGACTGTACACCTGTTCCGCGACGAAACCACCAATCCGGTTGAATATCCGGTAATCCAACATGTACTCCTTTCGAGCAGGGAAAGCCTGGCCTGGAACCCTGAATATTCATTCACACAAGCGGGAACGCACAGTTACCGAATGGCTTTGTATCCACACAAAGGTGGTTGGCGGGTTGCCTACAAAAACGGACAGGCTTTCAACAAACCGTTAATTGCGTTCTCAGGAAAAGGAAGCAATACGGCATCATTCCCGGCAACTCAAAGTTTTCTAAAGGTAGAACCGTCCAATATCATCGTTTCAGCAATGAAACAGGCTGAAGATGGTAAAGGAACCGTTGTCCGTTTTTATGAAGCCGAAGGGAAATTCACCAAAACAAAAATCTTCGGATCCAAGCCATTTACGAAGGTCACATTAACCGACATGCTCGAATACGATACGCAAAATCTGCCGGTGAATACCGATGGAAGCATGGACATTTCGGTAAAACCTTGGGAAATTGTGACTATTCGCATACAATAACACGAATAAAAACTTAACGAATAATGAACCACAGAGAACGAATTTTAAGTGCAATCAATCATAAACAACCAGACCGTATTCCGTTGGATCTGGGAGCAACACCCAGTTCCGGAATATCGGTGGTAGCTTACCAAAATCTGGTTAATCACCTGGGTTTATCAAACAGGAAAAATCACGCATACGACGTGATCCAACAGGTTACTCAGCCCGAAATCGAATTGCTCGACCTTTGGGGTGTTGATGTTTTCGATATCGGTCGGTTCTTCAATACTGAAGAGAATTACTGGCATAAACTGGAACTCATCAAAGGCTACCCTGCTTTTTACCCGAAATGGTTTAATCCTGAAAAACAGCCCGACGGCGTGTGGCTGGCTCCCGGAAAGTGCGGTGAATTTATTGGAAAAATGCCCGTTGGAGCTACCTTCTTCGATCAGCTGATTTTTCCTTATGCCGATGGTTATCCTGAAAATTACCAAAAACTGGACTTGGAAATGTCGCGCACCGTTTGGGGCGGTTTCGGATTTACTCCGTTTGATCGCATTGACGAACCCAGCTTCTGGACTTCCCTTCGCAGAAAAGCATTGGAAGCCCGTGAAAATACCGATAGAGCCTTGTTAATTGGCGTGGGATGCAACCTCTTTGAATGGGGAACTTTTCTTCGCCGGATTGACAATTTCCTGATGGACTTGTATCTCGAACCGGAAAATGTACACCGCCTGCTCGATGCGTTGCTGGAACGGCACATGGACTTTCTGGCTAAAGTATGCGAAGCGGTGGGCGATGTGGTCGACATCATCAAATTTGGCGATGACCTGGGAACCAATACCGGTCCATTGTTCGATACCGAAACCTATTGTGAGTTTTTCAAACCGCGCCACCAAATGATGTGCGACTATGTAAAAGCACATTCGTCAGCCCACACCATGCTTCATTCCTGCGGTGGCATTTACGAACTTATTCCGCATCTGATCGAAGCTGGATTTGAAATACTGAATCCGGTACAAATCAATGCTGTAAACATGAACCCGGCCGATCTGAAACGGGAATTCGGAAAAGACCTGACCTTCTGGGGCGGTGGCGTTAACACCCAAAGTATCCTGAACCGGGCAACTCCACAACAAGTGAAAGATCACGTGAAACAGAACCTCGAAATTTTTGGCAAAGACGGTGGTTATGTGTTCAACACCATTCACAACGTCATGCCCGATGTTCCGCCTGAAAATCTGGTTGCCATGATTGAAACACTACACGAATTCTAAAAACATGAACCGACTACTACTTATACTCCTTCTAATTTCACAGCTTGTTCAGGCACAAAATCCGGAATTGGTTCGGTTGGAAACCATAAATCCGGCAGCAGTAAAACCAAACTCAAGCGAACTGAAAACTAATAAAAGTTTTGGCGGAAACCAGATGAACATTAACGGAACAGCCTATTCAAATGGTCTGGGAGTTCAGGCCAACAGCGAAATTAGTTATGAGTTGGATCAAAATTTTCAAAAGTTCACGGCAACGATAGGACTTGACGACGAGATAAAAATCTATAACGAGAAGACCGGACTTAGTTTTCAGGTTTTTGGCGACGGAAAGAAGCTGTTCGACAGCGGAAAAATAACCAACGAAAGTCAGGCTGTAAACATCGACCTGAATATTCAAGGAGTTGACATCCTGAAGCTGGTAGTTCAGCATTCAGGCGAAAAAATGCGCCATGGACATGCCGACTGGGTTAATCCAATGCTAATCCGGGCAACCGAAAAGAAAGAATCAGTTGTACCATCAACAAAATACGAGGTAAAGACAAAAACCATCGAACTCGGTTTGTCAGAGGATGGACAGATTACAGGTGTAAAACTTGGAAAAAGCAAGTTGTTTTATGCCCTGAAAGGCCACACAGAATTGGCTCTTTGCAAAAGGATCGCCGATGTTTCAGCAAAAAAACTGGATAATGGCGGAGTCGAATTCAGTTATTCGCTCGAAAAAGAATTGGCGAACGAAAAATGCAAAGTCACCGAACGCTACTACCCTACCGCCAGCAGCATTCGCTGGGAGCTTGAAATTAAAGGAAACAGCACTCCCTGGACCAGCCCAATCAACAGCGCGTTTTATTGGCCAAAAACTGAAACGACCAAAGTCTGGCTCCCCTGGGGAAACCCGGATGGCAAAGCAATTAAAGCCGAATGGGATCGTGAATTTGAATGGCAGGATCCTTTAGTTTCTGTTCCTTTTTTCAACCAGACCTTCAACTTCGGAATGCCAGATTATCCGGAAGGAAACCGCGGTTATGTGGCTTACGACGGCAATACCATTTCGCTACCGATGATCACTGTTTCCGATCCGGAAAAAGACATTGCCCTGTCGGTCATCGGTTCGCCCAAAGACCGGATCCTGTTTGAAAATCTGGATATGACCAGCTTTGGCGACTTCAAATTTTCGCGCCAGTACAACCGCATCAGCAGTGACCGTATTGTGAAATTCTCAGCCGACCTGGTATCACATCCTGCAGACTGGCGTGGTGGCCTTCAATGGATGGCCAATAACTATCCGGAATATTTTAATCCTGCACTTCCGTTAGCCGACGAGATTGCCGGTTGTGGCTCCTATTCATCTTACGAAGGGCCGCTGGATGCCAAACGCTTCCAAAAAATGGCCTATCGCCTCAACTGGAAAGCAAGCTTCGACTTCCCATACATGGGTCTATTTATTCCTCCCGTGAAAAGTGATACCGACAAATGGACCAAATTTAATGCAGGATCCGATGGAAGCTGGAATGGCAAAACCGATCAGACATCGGTCAAACAATTGTGCGATTATGGTGCTCAAATGCGGTCGATGGGATTTTATGTACTCGACTATTTTAATATGACCGAAATAGGATATGAACTTCGCGGAATTAATGCTCCGGATGTAAAAGACTTGCCGAAAGACGAACTCTGGAGAAACCCCAAAGCTTTTATTCAGGAAAATTTAAGTGACGCACTGCTGATGACCAACTGGAAAGGTTATTCCTTTCTGGGCGGAAATCCGCTGTTCACCTGGGGCGATGCCGTAATTGTTGATCCGGGAACGCCCAATTATCAAAAATTTCTGATCGGACAAGCCGACCAACTGATCCGACACCTAAAGTTTTCATCCGGCATATGCATCGACCGGACCGATCATACACGTGCGTTCAATACCAGAAGCAACGACGGTTACACCTTTTGGCACGACCAACCGGCACGTTCGCTCATCAATAGTTGGAAAGAAACGCTCGGAAAAGTGTCTGAAAAATTCCATCAGGCCGGAAAAGTTGTTTTTGTAAACGACCACAATCACCGCATCGATATGATGAAAGATATCGACGGTTTTTACGACGAAGCCGGACATTTGGGGACTTCGCTGAATAACACCGCCTTTCTGGCAATCCGAAAACCATTCGTGGCCTGGACGGCCTCAATAAAAACACTGGGAGTAAACCCGGATAATTATTTCCAGACTTTGCTGTACATGGGCGTTTTCCCCACAGCACCAGTTACCGGAAACGACCATACGATTGTTCCCGATTCGATAACCGACCGATATTACCTGCAATACGGACCACTTCTGGATTTAATGCGTGGCAAAAAATGGGTACTCAAACCACACGTGGTTCAGGTTGCAAACAATGCGGCCAAAGCAAACCTCTTTAAAGTTCCTGAAGGTTTTGTAATGCCGGTTGTTTTTGCGACGACCGAAGATCCGGTAAAAGTAAAAATCCTTCGTTCAGGTGAAATTGGGAATCTGGTAAGTGCGTCTATGTTAAGCCCTGATTCAGAAAAGGAAGTATCCTTAAAAATCAAATCAGGGAAAGGATATTACGAACTGAATATTCCGGCAGGGAAAAGGGGCGCAATGGTAAAATTAAAAGTGAGTAAATAAATATGAGACATAAACTAACATCTCTGCTTTTTCTGCTGGCAACAGCGTTAAATGTGCTGTCACAAAAAATTGAACCCACCAACCGATGGGGAAAGAACTCCTTCATTTCTGAAGCATCGTCTACACTCAACGGGACGAAACCGCTGGCTAACTGGATCTGGGATTCGGGGGCAGAAAATCCACAAAACTATTATCTGCTCGTTCGGAAATCTTTTACCCTGAAAAACAAGCCTGTTCAGGCCAAAGCATACATTTCTTCATTTGCTTCAGCCGATGTGTATATCAACGGCAAGCTGCTCGAACGTTGCCCCATGAATTGCGACCCGGAATTTCAATGCTACGATTATTTCGACATCACCTCGTACCTTCAGAAAGGCGAAAACTGCATTTCGGCTGTCGTATGCAACTTCGGGCTTGGAATGCACCACCAGATCAATGCACGCGGAGGTTTTTTCTTTCAGGGGAAACTGGATTTTGCTGATAAAACCTCAACCAATATCCTGAGCGACAACAGTTGGAAAGTGACTCAGGCAAAAGCATGGAATACCCAATCGAAGTTGCGAAACCCCAAAGCCCACCTGATTGGTTTTATTGAAGAATTTGATTCCCGACTTATGCCCGAACACTGGCAAAGCGCAGGTTTTAATGATTCGGTTTGGGAAAATGCCAAAGCCATCGGAGTTCCGCCAGTTGCTCCATTCAACAATCTGGTTGTTACCGAACGCCCCCAGCTTACCCGGAAAATGGTAAAACCCTATCGCAAATGGAAAGTCAACAACCGGATAGTTTACGATTTTGGTACTGAAATCGCCGGTTATCCGCAATTCACCGTCAATGCCAAAGAAGGAATTCAATTCGAGATCGGCACTTCGGAACGACTGGATACCAACAAAGTTGCCCTGATCCGCGCCGATACCGATCATTCAGAAAAATACACAACCCGAAATGGCATACAAACCTGGCGGCCATACACCTGGTCGGGCTTCCGGTATTTTTCCATTGAAGCCAATGCTGAAGTCCAGATTCAGGATGTTTGCGCCGAATTTGCCCATTTTGCTTACGAAGAGGAAAGTACCTTCGAATGCTCCGATAAGCAACTCAACGAATTCTGGCAGATTGGCAAACATACCATGCTGCTCAACTCAATGGACACCTACGTCGATCCCTGGCGCGAACACACCCAGTACATTGCCGGCGATTCGCGTTACATGATGGTTTTTGGGAACTTCTGTTTTGGCAAAAGTTCGCGTTTTCTGACCGCCTACAACATGCTTTGTGGCGCCGAATCGCAGCGTTGGCGGAAAGACGGGGCTATCCGAGCCCGCTACCCCACCGATCATTACATGGAACCTGGCCGGTCTGGATATATACCAGATTATCAGTTGGAATGGATACTTATGATGCACGAATATTTCATGTACTACGGAAGCGATGAACTGATACAGAGTCTGTACCCGAATTTAAAAAAGCTGTTGGAGTATTTCCGCCCGTTTGTTGATACTCAGCTTGGCTTACTGGCCAACATGCCAGGCTGGATTGTTTTGGATCATCCGGATACCTACCCAATGGATCAGAAAAAGGTCATTACCGGACTCAATTGCCTATATTATGGAGCTTTGAACGCAGCAGCAAGTATTGCCACCCATCAGGCCAAGGATCCCGATCAGGCCAAAATATGGAAAGAACAGGCGCAGCAACTCAAAGGAAATATTAATAAATGGCTTTGGTCTGAAAAAGACCGGGCCTACCTCGATAGTTATGAAAGCACGCACATCGGGCAACAATCGCAGGTTTATGCATTGTTGTACGGAATTCCCGAAAGTAAGCAGAAAGCAGATGTCATTCAGCAAATTCTGAAACGCGGCAAAGGTAGCGAGCAGTCGTTGGCCTACTGGGTTCTTTATTCCATGATGAGCGAAGAAAACACGCAATGGGCACTCGATTACATGCGCAAATATTGGGGCGAACAAACCAAACTCGACTTTTTCACCGGCGCATGGCACGAAGCCTGGAACACCAAATGGGGATCAACTTCTCACGCCTGGTGTTCCGGACCAACAGCCTTGCTTTCTCAAAAAGTGCTGGGACTTGAACCTCTTGATTATGGCTGGAAAATTTTCAGGGTAAAACCACAAACCGGCGATTTGCTATGGGCTAAAGGAACGGTCTCGACCGTAACCGGAAATATTTCGGCATCCTGGGAAAAATCGGCAGGAAGTCATTTTTCACTGAAGCTGCTTGTTCCCAAAGGCACTGCCGCAGGTGTTTACCTGCCAACTTCAGATCTAAAATCGGTCAAAATAAATGGAAAAAAACTGACTGAAGTAAGTGAAATCAAACCCCGTTTAGAAGGAGACAAATGGGTTGTACTGACCGTGAATGCAGGAGATTATCAATTTGAATGTGAAACAAAAGAATAATATGAAGAAAAAACTGATTTTACCAGCTGTCCTAATATTCTTTATTGGGACAGCTTCAGGACAAACTGCAAAACCTGATTTTTCTTATTTTAAGAACGGAAAATTACTGGTTGTCCCATCCTCCCATCAGGACATTGCCTACATGGACAGGCCTGCAAAATGCATCGAATTCCGTGATGAAAAAATGATTACCCCTGCACTCGACCTGCTTAAAAAAAGTCCGGATTTCTGTTTTTCGGTTGAGAATGCCATGAACCTCTACGAATACCTGGAACGTCATCCGGAACGACTGGAAGAAATCGCCAAATATACCCGTGAAGGCCGTCTGGAATGGGGCGCCAACTACAACCAGCCTTACGAAGCCATGTATGACGGCGAAGCTTTAATCCGCCAGATGTACATCGGTAAAAAACAAATGCAGAAACTGATTCCCGGAGCACAGTTTACCTGTGCATGGGACGAAGATGTTCCGGCACGTACTTTCCAGCGTCCGCAAATGATGGCCAAAGCCGGAGTCAAATATCTTCAGTTTAGTCGTTTCACTCCCGGAATTTATCGTTGGTTTAGTCCTGACGGAAGTTCCATCACCTGCTGGACTCCTGGGCAATATGACGATTCCGGAAGGCCAGTGCGCGAAGCAGAAACTGAAACTGACCGGACCGAAGCAATGAAACATATGCTGGGTAAATACAATCCGTATTTTGAGTCGAAAAAGCTATCTCCGAATTTCATTTACATTCATTCCTGCGATTTTTCGGAACCGCCGGCTTATGATGCTTATTTCAGCGAATGGAATAAAAATAAAGCTCAAACCGGGCTTCCTCAAATTGGATATACTACCGGCTCCAAAGCCCTTCAGTTGCTAACAGATGGCGGCGGAAGCATCGACACCCTGATTGGCGAGCGCCCGAATGTTTGGCTTTATATTCATGGTCCAAATCACGAAAAGGCATTAAAAGCAGGACGAAAAGCCGGAAGAACATTGACTGCCGCCGAAAAATTCTCAACCATTCAGGCTTTGCTCAGTAACAACATGAACCTTTATCCACAAAAACAGCTCGATAAAGCCTGGGCAAGTGGCATTTATCCCGATCATGGCTGGGGCGGAAACTGGGGATTTATTACCGATACGCTCTTCAAATCAAAATTCGAAACAGCCTACTCAGTTTCTGATTCCATTCTTCAGGTAAAAACTCGCGAGATTGCCAAAATGATTGATTTCAAAAACGAAAAGGGATTCCCAATTGTGGTCTTCAACCCGGTTTCCTGGGAACGTTCCGATCCTGTTCAGGTATTGATAAACACCGAAGGCATCTATTCCAATCAATTCAGACTTGTGGACGAAACGGGCAAAAAAGTAGATTTTCAGTACATCAAAACCGACGATAACGGATCAACTTCCGAAGTAAAAATCGTGTTTGTAGCCGATAAAGTTCCTTCCATTGGTTTCAAAACCTTCTATTTTATTCCCGGAGAATGGGGCGAATCGGATCGAAACCGTCTGGATTTCGATGGGAAAACCCTCAACAATGGGTTCTACAAAATCAGATTGGGCAAAGGTGGTGTTGAATCAATCATCGACAAATCACTGCAAAAAGAGCTGATCCAAAGCGACAAATTTCTGTGCGGAGAAGTCTTCTCGATGGAATCGGTTGGTACCGGTGCCGGCGAATTTACCGACATTCAGAAACCAACCATGGGAGGATTCGAAAAAATGAGTCAGTATGCCCCCGACTGGCAACTGATGGAACAAGGGGCGGTTCGCACGGTGCTGGAAGCCGTTCATCCATGGACACATTGCACCGTTCGCCAACGGCTCATCGTGTATAACCTCAGTAAACGTATCGACTTTGAAGTTGATTTATTGGGTTTCGACGGATTCCGCTCACGAGAATTCCGTATAGCCTTCCCGCTCCGGATGGAAAATGCACAGGTCGCTTACCAGGTTCCGATGGGCGTTGTGGAAGTTGGAAAAACCGAGATGAAACGAATCCCAGGATTCTCAAAACCGGAACAGATTTATAGTACACCGTGTGCTGAAATTCATCCACGCGAAGTACAGGACTGGTTCAGCGCGACCGAAGGAAATGCTTCTGTCACCATTGCTACGGATGTGGCCGTATTCGATTACATCGACCCAACCAGCAATCCGGTTTCATACCCGATCTTGCAACCACTGTTGATGTCGTCCCGCCGCAGTTGTAACCGCAAGCCAGATTCCAATTGGTACCTGCAACGTGGCGACCACCATTTTAGCTACAATTTTGCATCCTACATCGGAAACTGGAAAGATGGACGCCAGCAGGGCGAACAACAGAATAACCCGATGATTGCACGAGTAATCAGCCGACCACAAACCAAAGGAAAATTACCCGAGTTGCTTTCGTTTGCAAGTGTTGATCAACGAAACATTGTCATCTCTACCATCAAAAAATGCGACGACAACAATTCGGTCATCCTTCGTGCTTTTGATATCGAAGGAAAAGATACTGAAGTTAAACTAGACTGGTTCAAAGGCATTTCAACGATTTCGAAAACCAACATCATCGAAGAAGATCCGCAAAAGCTAAAAACCGGCAAAGATGCATGCAACCTGCACATTGGCAAATTCTCAATCGAAACTTATAAAATTGAATAAAATGAATCCATTACAAACACAGCTTATCAGCTATCGTGAAAAGTTCGACAACGAACTACACAACAACATTCTTAGTTTCTGGATGAAATACGGCGTAGAAAAAGACGGGCACGGCTTTTACGGTGCAATTGATCTTGACCGTAATCCGGTGCTTTCGGCTAACAAAACAAGTGTATTAAACGCCCGGATTCTTTGGACCTTCGCTTCCGCAGCCATTCAGTTCAACGAACCCAGGTATGCCGAAATAGCAGAAAAAGCTTACCTTGTAGTTACCGAAGATTTTGCTGATCAGGTGTACGGCGGATATTACATGGAACTGACTTCATCGGATGCCGTAGCAAACGACATCAAGCACACCTATGCTCAGGCTTTTGTACTGTATTCGCTGTGCAAATACTACGAATTTAACCCAAGCGAAAAAGTACTTCAGAAGATCAAAGATTTCTTCGCATTGCTGGAAGAAAAAGCCAAAGATCCGCAACATCCTGGTTATCTGGAATCTTTCACCCGGGACTGGAATATTTATGAAGAAAACCGGATGGCCGATAACAACGAGCCTAAATCGATGAACACGCATTTGCATGTACTCGAAGCTTATGCTGCCCTTTACCGGGTTTGGAAAGATGAAAAAGTAAAACTTCGGTTAACTGAACTGATGAACCTTTTCCTCGACAAAATCATTCGCGAAAACCACCACTTCGGAATCTTCTTCGACAATGCTTTCCAGGAAGCTGAATCATCAGCCGGAATCTGCTCATTTGGTCACGACATAGAAGGGTCATGGTTATTGTACGAAGCCGCTGAAATCCTTGACGATCAGCAAATTCTTTCACGAATGAAAAAAACAGCCATCGAAATGGTCGACAAAATTGAACGGGTTGCTGTCGATAAAGATGGTGGACTTTTCCTCGAATCATACCGCTTCGGAAGCCATGTTCGAACCAATAAACATTGGTGGTTGCAAGCCGAAACGCTGGTTGGTTTTATGAATGCCTTTGAACTGACCGGCGATGCCAAATACTGGGAAACCGTCAAGTTAAGCTGGAATTTTATCGATACCTGTCTGATTGATCACGAAAAAGGAGAATGGTTCACCAAGTTGAACCGGCTGGGAGTTCCTTACCTGGAAGAGCCAGCCAACGATCCATCGCCCTATTACCGCAACGACTGGAAAATCGATCCGTGGAAATGTCCCTACCACAATGGAAGGGCCATGATGGAACTGATCAGGAGAATTGATTCACTTACCAAATAACATCAAAATGAACGGATACGAAAGAATGATAGCTGCCCTAAAGGGTGAACCAACCGATAAAATACCGGTGATGCTCCATAATTTTATGTCAGCTGCCTCAGAAATGAAAATCTCGATGGGACAATTTCGCGAAAGTCCCCGACTAATTGCCGATACATTTATTCATTCTGTTGAGAAATACAGTCTCGACGGAGTTCTTGTGGATATGGATACTGTTAGCCTGGCCGGTAGCGTCGGTGTTCCAGTCGATTTTCCGGATGATTCGCCGGCACGCTCACACCTGGGGTGTCTCGATTCGCTTGAAAACCTGAAATCGCTTAAACCTGTGAATGTCGAGAATTACAAATACATTCAGATTTGGCTCGAAGCGGTTCGCTTGCTCAAAGAACATTTTGGCGACGAAATTCTGGTACGCGGAAATTGCGATCAGGCTCCGTTTTCGCTGGCCAGCATGATACGCGGTACCGAATCCTGGATGCTCGATTTGTACATGGCAGAATCGGCACATATTATTGAAATGCTCGGTTACTGCACTGAAGCCAGTTGCCAGTTCATTAAACTGATGGCGCAAACCGGCGCTCACATGGTTTCGAACGGCGATAGTCCTGCTGGTCCTGAAATGATTTCACCTGAAATGTACGAAGAGTTTGCCATGCCTTACGAGAAAAAAGTGGTTGAAACAGCCCATCAGGCGGGCATGTTTTACACTCTTCATATTTGCGGAAACACTGAACTGATTTTGAAATATATGCTCAAAACCGGAGCCGATGCGTTCGAAATCGACTACAAAACCGACATGCACAAGGCTTTCGAAATTCTGCACGACAAGGCCACTTTTACCGGGAACATTGACCCAAGTGGAGTTCTGGCGTTAGGTACACCCGAATTGGTCAGGCTTAAAACCACTGAATTGCTCGATGTATTCTCGAAGACCAACCGGTTTATCCTGAATTCGGGTTGCGCGCTTCCATCAACAACACCAGAAGCCAACATCCGCGCATTTGTTGAAACAGCACGTAACTATTCAAAATAAGTTAAAAATGTCAGGTCAAACTATCAAATTAAACAAACTGCTGCCTTTGCTTCTCGGGTTTGTAGTTATGGGTTTCATCGATATTGTGGGCGTTTCAACTGGGTTTGTGCAGAAGGATTTTTCGCTGCCAGACAACCTGGCTCAGCTTATTCCGCTGAGTGCTTTCTTATGGTTTTTCCTTTTATCGCTTCCTCTCGGAATCCTTCAGGATAAATTTGGGAAGCGCAAGATGATGAACCTCGGAATACTCATCACCGGAATCTCCATGGGACTACCGTTTATCAGCTACTCATTTCCCATGATGCTGACAACTTTTTTACTTTTAGGCATTGGCAACACCATTGTTCAGGTTGCCGCCAACCCTTTGCTGCACGACGTCGTTCCACACGAACGGTTCTCCAGTTTCATGAGCCTCAGCCAGTTTGTAAAAGCCGTTTGCTCCATGCTAGGACCAATCATTGCCTCCGGAATGGCTCTTTGGTTTGGAAACTGGAAACTGGTATTCGCCATCTACGGTGTCACTTCGCTATTGGCTGTACTTTGGCTGAAATTCACGTTTATCGAGGAATCGAAACACAACCGCGAAGTGGCCAGTTTTAAGTCGTGCCTGAAATTACTGAACAACCGTTTTGTATTTCTACTCGTTCTTGGAATTTTTCTTTCCGTAGGCGCCGAAGTAGGGCTGAACTCCAATATCGCCAACTTCTTGAAAGACAAGTTTTCCATTAGCCTAGAAGATGCGTCGTACAAAATCAGCATTTACTACACAGCCCTGATGATTGGCCGTTTTGGCGGCACTTTTATCCTAAGCTGGATTAATCCGAAGAAATTTCTTTTGATCAGTGCTACAGCAGCATTGGGAAGTTTATTGATGTTTGCCGGTTCGCAATCGTTAACAGTGGCAAGCATTGCCTTGTTTTTTGCCGGATTGGGTTCTGCCAATCTCTTCCCCATTTTGTTTGCTTTAAACATCAATAAAAATCCGAACCGAAGCAATGAGCTTTCAGGATTGATGATTATGTCTGTTGTTGGCGGGGCTATTGTTCCACCTTTAATGGGATTTACCAATGTGGCTTTTACGGCCCAGATCGGAATGTTGATCCCGGTATTTTGCATCGCATATGTTGCGGGCATTGCAGTGTATGTTCTGAAAAAATAATCGGTCTACAAAAAAGAGTTATAAAAATGAAAACGACATTATTCAAAACCATGGTTTGCCTTCTGTTTTTTTTATGCCTCTTCTTCGGAACTCAGGCAAATACTAAAAGCAAACCGGCAGAAGTAATAGAAAACCATCCGTTTCCTTCGGGAATCGAATGTACGGTTCGTCCGTGGTATAAATACCGCCCCGATCATTCGGCAGGACGCGAAATAACCGTTCAGCTAAAGGGTTCCAAACTATATGGTAAAGCAACCGTTGAGCTGGAATGCGACAATCAGAAAGAAACGATCTCGCTGGAAGATACCAACGGAATTGAACAGATTCCGGTTTTATTACCAGCCGGATGCGGTGAGAAAAAAGATTGTCAGGCTCGAATAAAGGTATTGTCTAATGGACTGGAGCTAAACACTTCAGTAATCGTTCCGGCCAAACGCAAGTGGACAGTTTATATTTATCCGCATTCGCATGTCGATATTGGTTACACCGACAAACAGGAAATCGTTGAAAAAATACATGTCCGCAACATCGATGTGGCTATCGACATGGCTAAAAAAACCATGAATAATCCTGAAGGTTCGCGCTATGTTTGGAACACCGAAGCTGGTTGGGTGGTTGAAAGTTACCTGAAACAAGCTACACCGGAAAAGAAAGCAGCCCTGTTTGAAGCAGTCCGCAAAGGATGGATCAGGATTGATGGTAATTATGCCAATACCAACACCAGCGCCTGTTCCGACGAAGAATTGCTTCAGCTTTTCAAATGCAATAACCAGATTTCCAAAGAAATTGGCGTTTCGGTAAAAACAATGGTTCAGTTCGATATTCCCGGAGCCAGCTGGGGCGTTGTTCCGGCAGCTGTTCAAAACGGTATTAAAGGATTCTTTTGTTACCCGAACCATTACGACCGCATTGGAACGATTCGGCAAGCCTGGGAACACAAACCGTTTTACTGGGTTGGTCCGGATGGAAAATCAAAAATTATGTTCCTTCAGGGTTGTCCCTACGGATATGCCTACCAGCTAAAAGGCAAAAAAATCTACGGAATCAAAAAGATACAGACCTACGATCCGGCACTAGATCGACTGAATACCAACGATCCGACTGTCAGCTTTATCGATCCGTTCATCTTTGACGAAACCGCAAAACTGGAAGCAGCCAATTCGCCTTACGACATCTTTTCAATGACCTGGGCAATGGCCGACAACTGCCTGATTGATGCCGATCTTCCGGAAGCCGTTCGTCTGTGGAATGAAAAATACGCATATCCAAAACTGATTATCTCCGGTTCCAACGAAGTTTTAAAAGCTTACGAAGAAAAATTCGCCACCATCATTCCTGAAGTAAAAGGCGACTACACCGAATACTGGACCGATGGGCTGGGAACCGATGCCAAACGGGTTGGACTTAACCGTCACGCCAAGGAGCGACTGGTACAAACCGAAACCTTATGGCCGATGCTATACCGCAATCAAAAAGCACCGGTGAACGATTTTTACGATTCGTGGCGTTATGTGCTGCTCGGAGCTGAACATACCTGGGGATACAAAGACCCAAAAGTTCCGCTGGCCAAAGAAGTAGAAGCAACCAAAGCATCGTATTTCGAAAATGCCGCAAAAACCAGTACCGATTTGTTAACCAAAACCCTTCAGCCGATTGAAAAAAAAGGAACTAATACTTTTGCTGTACTGAACACATTATCGTGGAAACGCAATTCATTGGTAAGCCTCAATGCTGAACAAAGCAAAGCAGGTGACCGCGTAACCGACGAAAAAGGCAAAATCGTTCCTTCGCAGCGCCTCACCACCGGAGAACTGGTCTTTTTAGCCAGCGACGTACCTGCTTTCGGATCGTCGCTTTACCATGTCGGCAAAGGAAATGCTTCGACTTCAGGCAAAGGAAAAGTGGGAGGAAACACAGTAAGTAACGATCTGATTTCAGTTATTATCGATCCGGCTTCCGGAGCAATTAACAGCCTGAAGGATTTGAGCGGGCATGAATTCGTTGATCAAAAATCGCCTTATCTGGTAAACAGTTACCGCTATTTACATGGAGCCGACAGCGCATCAAAAGCTGTTGCGCCAGTCGACACCCACATCATCGTAAAAGAAAAAGGACCGCTGGTAAATTCTTTGCTGGTCACTTCAAAAGCTGATGGCTGCAACTCATTGCAAAGCGAAATCCGTCTGATTCAGGGACAAGCCTGGGTAGAAATGAGCAACAAACTCGATAAAATCAGCACCCAGGAAAAGGAAGGCGTTCACTTCGGATTTGCATTCAACATTCCCGACGGAACCACCCGTATGGACATTCCGTGGGGTGTGATGATTCCCGAATACGAACAACTTCCGGGAGGAAACCGCAACTGGTTGGCCGCTCAACGGTGGATCGACATTTCGAACAACGATTTCGGGGTCACCTGGACGGCGATCGAATCGCCGTTGGTTGAACTGGGTAACATTACCGCCAACATTTTGGGAGGCGCCCGCGAACCGGAGAACTGGATGAAAACACTTCCCAAATCGCAAACCATTTTCTCGTGGGCGTTGAATAACCACTGGCATACCAATTTTCCGCTCGAACAAGGTGGAATCATCCGGCTGAATTACCATATTCTACCACACAAAGGATACGATCCTGTTGTTGCCAACCGTTTTGGAATGGAGCGAAACCGTCCGCTGGTAGTCGTCGAAACCGACCAGAATCCGGTAACTAAATCGTTGCTTTCGATTGATAACCCGAATGTTTTTGTTTCATCACTCAAACTTAGCGACAACGGAAAAGGGATCATTCTCCGCATGCGTTCGCTGTCAGCTTCGTCTGAAAAAGTAACTCTCGGATGGCCCGCCGGAGTGCCGAAAGCAATCCGCACCAGCGATTTCCGCGAAGTTCCGGGAGAATCCGCCGGAAGCAATTTAATCGTATTGCCTTATGGAGTGGTAACACTTTATCTGGAATGGTAAAAGCTAATTGTTCTCTCCCCTACGCATTTATGTGGCGGAGAATAAATATAAAAAGACCAGGCTTTACCCCTGAAACGATATTATTAACATGAACGGACGAATTACAACCATACAACGCATGTCGCTGCACGACGGCCCCGGAATACGATCAACCGTGTTTCTGAAAGGCTGCAATATGCACTGCGGCTGGTGTCACAACCCTGAAACACTTTCAAGGGAACCGGAACTGGAATGGATCAGGCAAAAGTGTATTGGCTGTAATTCGTGTACTGAAGTTTGCCAAACCGGCGCCTTTTCATTGGTCGACGAAAAGCCCAGCTTTCAGAAAACTTTATGTACTTCCTGCTTCGATTGTGTGGAGGTTTGCTATGCTGAAGCCATCAACAAAATCGGACGTGAGGTAACGTCTGAAGAGGTTTTTGCCGAAGTGGAACAGGACTTCCCGTTCTTCAAATCATCGGGTGGCGGAATTACACTTTCAGGAGGCGAGCCGATGCTACAGGATGAATTCACACTTCAAACATTGGCGCTGTTCAAAAAGGCCGGAATCCATACTGCTCTTGACACTAACCTGACATTTTCGTGGAAACAGTATGAAAAAGTACTTCCATTCACCGACCTGGTTTTGGCCGACCTGAAAATGATGGATGACACACTTCACCTGAAATGGACCGGAAAACACAATTCTACCATTATTGAAAACATTTACAAGCTTGACGCTTCTGGTATCCCTTATTTTATTAGGACTCCGATAGTTCCGGGAATAAACGATAATGAAGTGGAAATCTCAGCCATGGCTGCTTTTGTGGCTTCGCTCAAAAATGTGAAGAAATATGAATTACTTCCATTCCACACATTGGCAAGCTGTAAGTACACGAATCTCGAACTTGAAAATCCGATGGGCAAAACCCAAGATCTTTCCAAAGAGAGGCTGGAATATTTTCAGAAAATATTAAACGATTATAATCTTCTAAAATAACGAAATATGGAAAATTCATTTATTTACCAATCACGTATCGACCATCTTCGGTCGCGCAAATTTGCCCAGACACGGGAGAAAATTGAAGAGGAAGGTCTCCTCGATGAAGACGATTATGGTCGTGTACTTCCTCCGAAGAATGCCTGGAAGAGCATTCCCAATCACCCCGATGGATCGTTTTACGGTCTGGATGGCTGGTCGAAAAACTTTTGCAACATGATGGAAACTCATCCGGTGTATGTTGATCCAAACGATGCATTTGCCGGTCGCTGGGTCTATTTTATGTCGCGCATGCGGGC
The DNA here is from genome assembly GCA_963677935.2 of Prolixibacteraceae bacterium. Classification (GTDB taxonomy): domain Bacteria; phylum Bacteroidota; class Bacteroidia; order Bacteroidales; family Prolixibacteraceae; genus JAAFHB01. The sequence continues at coordinate 1,834,612 of CAXXEH010000003.1, forward strand.
CAACAAATGGAACCCCGATTATCCGTTTGATCACCTGAAAGAAAACATAAAAAAATACGATATCATCGCCGGAATTGGCGACGATGCACACTTTGCTCCCGATTATCAACTCGGGCTTTCGCTCGGCTGGCAGGGTATTCTGGATAAAATTGAGCACTTCCGTGAAATAAATAATTCGCCCGAACAAATTAAGTTTTACGATGCCCACGAGTTGGCGGTGATAAGCATTCAAGGCTGGATTGAGCGTCACATCGACCTGATTGAACAACAAATTCAGGTAGAAACCGATCCGGAGTTAAAAGCCAATCTGGAAGAAATGGCCAGGACCAACCGAAACATCATTTCGGCTCCTCCGCAAACCCTTCGTGAAGCTATCCAGTGGATCATCTGGTACCATCTGGCCTCACGCACCTACAACCGCGATGGCGCCGGCGGACAAATCGACGAAATGCTGCGACCTTTTTATGAAAAAGATTTAGCTGAAGGCCGAATCGACCGGGAGAAAGCGGTTTACCTGCTAGCCTGTTTTATGCTGAACGACACCATCTATTGGCAGCTGGGAGGTCCCGATAAAGACGGCGTTGACCAAACTTCCGAAATTTCGTTCCTGATTCTGGATGCTGCCGACAAGGCTAATTGTTCGATCAACCTGACCGTCCGCGTACACGAAGGCATGAACCAGGAACTGTTCGAGAAATCGTTGTATTACCTCATCAAGAATAAAAATGCCTGGCCTCGCTATTCTGGCGACAAAGCGCTGGTTGAGGGTTTCATGAAAAACGGATTCGATGCTCCATTGGCTCGTCAGCGGATTGCGGTAGGATGTAACTGGATGTCGCTTCCGGGGCTTGAATACACCATGAACGACCTGGTAAAAGTAAATATGGCCAAGGTTTTTGAAGTGGCTTATCAGGAAATGATGCAGGATAAATCCGCGGAACCTTCAACAGAAAGACTCTGGAACCTATACACGCCACATTTAGCAAAAGCAGTGCGGACAGCTGCCGATGGTATCAGGCACCAACTGAAATACCAAAAATACAACGAACCGGAATTGATCCTGAATTTACTTAGTCATGGGCCGCTTGAAAAGGGACTCGATGTTAGCGACGGCGGCGCTGAATATTACAACCTGGCTATTGATGGTGCAGGACTAGCCATTGTGGCCGATTCGTTTGCCGCCCTACAGCTACGGATTGAAAAAGAAAAGAAAACAAGCTGGGAAGAAGTGACTTACCATCTGGATAGCAATTTTGAAGGATTGGAAGGTAAAAAAATCAGGCTTTTACTGAAAAACAGTCCGCGATACGGACAGGGAAATTCTCTGGGTGATGAATGGGCCAGGAAAATCGGTGAAGAATTTACACAAATTGTTCGTTGTGAATCGAACAGTGAGCTGAAACATACGTTTATCCCCGGATTTTTCAGTTGGGCTAACACCATTGGTTTTGGACAACATGTAGCTGCTACACCCAATGGACGCAAAAGCCACACACCTATTTCGCATGGAGCGAATCCTTGTCCCGGCTTTACGAAAGACGCGGCATCATTGGCTTTGGCCTGTGCCGTTGCCGACATACAGCCCGGATTCGGAAACACCGCCCCGATGCAGTGGGAACTCGATCCGACACTGGCAACACAAGATCATGCAAAATTGATTGGCTCCATCATAAAAACACATTTCGAAATGGGCGGAACGCTCATCAATGTAAATATCATGGACAAAAATCAGATTCTGGATGCTCATAAAGATCCGGCTAAATATCCCGAGCTGGTTGTCCGTGTCACCGGATTCACCGCCTATTTCTCGATGCTCACTCCCGAATTCCGTCAACTGGTTGTTGACCGTATTCTGGAAAGCTAAACTAGCTACTGGCGACCAGCTGCTAGTAGCTAGTTACCAGTAGCTAAATTCAAAATCAATAATTTAAAACTACCAATGAATCAATCAAGTCGACAAAAAAGTAATTCCTATTTAATCTTCATTGCGCTAACCGCGGCTTTTGGTGGTTTCCTGTTTGGCTACGACACCGCCGTTATTTCAGGAACCATCAGTCTGGTTAAACAGCAATTTGCCTTATCAACACTCATGGAAGGCTGGTTCGTGAGTTCAGCACTGGTAGGATGTATTCTCGGGGTAATGATGGCCGGCGAAATGGCCGACCGTTTCGGGCGTAAAGCTTCGCTTATCGCTGCCGGGTTATTGTTTTGTATCTCCGCTTTCGGCTGCGCCTTGTCCGGTTCGCATACCGAGCTGATCCTTTTCAGGCTGGTCGGCGGACTGGGAATAGGAATTGCTTCCATGCTTTCGCCACTTTACATTTCCGAAGTATCACCGGCAAAAATACGTGGGCGAATGGTTGCTTTGTATCAATTGGCTATCTGCATGGGCATTGTAGCTGCTTATTTTGCCAACGCCTGGCTGATGAAAATGAGTAGCAATCCAACGCTGTTTTCCGATGGCGGAGTGTTAAACAAAATCTTTGTTTCAGAAGTGTGGCGATCCATGTTTGGGGCTTCGGCAATTCCGGCCATATTCTTTTTTCTGGCTATGTTTTTTGTTCCTGAAAGTCCGCGTTGGTTTGCTGCAAAAGGAAAAGACGCAAAGGCGAATCTTGTTTTGACAAAAATCAATGGTTCGGTAATTGCCGGCCAAGAGCTTCAATCCATAAAACTGGCTCTTGGAAAAGAAGAAAAAGGTTCGTGGAAAGTATTGTTTCACCCCGGAATCCGGATGGCCATGTTTGCCGGAATTGTGCTGGCTTTGCTGTCGCAGTTTACCGGAATCAATGCCATCATTTACTACGGTCCGCGTATCATGGAAGAAGCCGGATTGAAACTGGGCGACGCGTTGGGTGGTCAGGTTATCATTGGCATCGTTAATGCACTTGCAACTGTTTTCGCGATCTGGAAAATCGATCATTATGGGCGCAAGAAACTCCTGAATATTGGCGTTGCCGGGATGTTCTTCTCCCTGCTGGCAGTGGGTATACTGTTTTTACTGAAACAAACCGATGGCATTCTGTTGATTACCTTTATCACTAGCTTCATTATCTTTTTCGAGGTAGGTTTTGGCCCGGTCATCTGGGTGTTGTTGTCCGAAATTTATCCCACAAATGTTCGTGGTCGTGCCATGTCGCTTGCTACGTTGATGTTATGGGTGGGTACAGCCATTATTGGCCAGGTAGTTCCCTGGATGCTCGAAACACTTTCACCCGGAATAACTTTCATCGTGTTTGCCATTTGTTGTATTCCGGTTTCATTTGTGCTGAGATTAATTCCTGAAACCAAAGGAATGTCGCTTGAAGATATTGAAATGGAGTGGCAAATCCATAAAGTTGAAATATAAAACATGAAAATCAATAAAATCCGGTTTTTAGGTCTTTCCATTTTTTCAGGCTGCCTCTTCTTTATGTCCGGAATGGCAAACGCACAAACTGGTTTAGGCTGTAACCTCAAAACTTCCATCTCGCCTCCATCTTCATTGCTTGATGGCAAAAACCCAAAGGCCAACTGGATATGGGACTCAGGAGAAGACAACCCAAAAAATTATTACCTGTTGATCCGAAAAACCATCGACCTGAAGCAGGTTCCTTCTGATGCCAAAGCGTTCATCTCGGCCTATTCGTATGCCGATGTGTACATCAACGGCAGGCTGGTCGAGCGTTGCCCGACAAACTGCGACCCTGAATACCAGGTTTACGAGCAATACGATTTATCGGGCTATTTTCATTCGGGAGAAAATACAATCTCGGCACTGGTTTACAACTTTGGGATCGGGATGCATCACCGCATCAATGCCCGCGGAGGCTTTTTCTTTCAGGGGGAACTGACTTTTGAAAATAACCATGTTCAGTTAATCACCAGCGATCAAACGTGGAAAGTGGCTAAAGCCGATGCCTGGGATAACGATTCGGAGTTGCGCACGGGTTCGGCTGAACGAAGACCCAACCTGATTGGCTTTCTCGAAAAGTTTGATGCCCGTAAAATGCCCGTAAACTGGAAAGAAACAGGGTTCGACGATTCGAAATGGCAAACCGCCAAAACATTGGGCATTCCACCCATTGCACCATGGAACAGTATTGTGGAAGTCAAAAGGCCACCGCTTTTCCGCGAAACGGTTTATCCGGTTAAACATTGGTTTGCAGGCGATAAAATTGTTTACGACTTCGGAAAGGAAATTAGTGGAACACCGAATGTTGTACTCTTTTCGAAATATGGTGGAGCGCGTTTTGAAATGGGAACATCGGAACGCATTTTGCCCGACAGCACTATTATGTACAAAAAACGGGTCAATTACACCGATTACTACATCAGCAAAAAAGGACTGCAGAGCTGGAGCCCATTGACCTGGCGTGGATTTCGTTACCTCAGCCTTTCGGCCAGCGACAGCCTAATTTTTAAAAGTATTTCTGCGGTTAGCCGGCATTACAACTATGCTAACGAAGGAAGCTTTGAGTGTTCCGACCCGCTGCTGAACCGAATTTTTGAAACCGGAACGTTCACGCTGAAACTTTGTGCGCAAGACACTTATATGGATACTCCGTGGCGCGAACAAACCCAGTATATTGCCGGAGACAGCCGTTTCCTACAAAAATACGCCTATTATCCTTTTGGCCTTAGTTCCGAGTTTTTGATGCGCTACAACATCCTTTCAGGAATATGGTCGCAGCGCTGGAGCCTCGAAGGAGCCATCCGTTCGCGCTACCCAACCGACTGGCTGCTTGGCAAAAACACTTCGGCTTACCTGGTCGATTATGAGCTGGAATATGTAATCATGTTGGGCGAATATTACCAGTATTTTGGCAAGGCCGATCTGTTGCGCCAGATTTACCCGAACCTGAAAAAGCTGATGGGCTATCTGGAAACCCTGGTTGGAAAAGAACATGGTTTGCTCGCGAAAGTTCCGGGATGGATTGTGCTCGACCACCCCGACACCTACCCGTTGGATCAGAAAGACGAAATAACCGGGTTGAATTGCTTGTACTACGGGGCATTAAATCAGGCGGCGATGATTGCCGGAACATTAAACGGCGACCAGCAACAAGCTGCCGACTGGACTAAAAAAGCCGAAGAACTGAAAGGAAACATAAAAAAATGGCTTTGGTCGCCCGAAAAGAAACAATACCTCGATAGCTACGGAAGTGAAAAATGTAGCCAGCAGACGCAGGTTTATGCCATGCTTTACGGCTTGGTTGGCGAGTCGGAGAAAGAAAACCTAATTGAAAAAGTGGCCGCCGCAAACAGAAGCAGCGAACAATCATTTTCTTATTACCTGTTGTATTCAATGTTCGATGCAAAACCACAATGGTCGCTCGACTACATCCGGAAATACTGGTGCGAACAAATGAAATTACCGTTGTTTAATGGCGCATGGCACGAAGCCTGGGAAATCGAAAAATGGCCCAACGACATTGCCACCACCTCGCACGCCTGGTGTTCGGGGCCAACAGCACTGCTTCCCCAGAAAGTTTTAGGCGTTGAACCTGTCTCTGCCGGATGGAAAACCTTCTCGGTTAAACCCAATCCCTGCGACCTGAAATGGGCCAAAGGAATTGTGCCTACATCGTTTGGAGCCATCAGCGTTGATTGGAAAGTGGACGGAAAAGGCACATTCAGTCTGTATGTACTGGTTCCTGAAAATACCTCCGCAGCAATTGCTGTTCCAACAACCAATCCTCTGAAAGTTAGTGTTAACGGGGAGCCAATCTGCAATTTCCGCAGTGAAAACGGGAAAATTATTTTTCAGGCTCTTCCGGGAGAATATGAAATCAAATCAATTAAATAGGAATAAATGAACATGAAGAAATTACTATTAGTTGCCTTTGCTGCCTTCGCACTGTGCAGCGTTACACAGTCCAAAGATTACCTGATAACTTCTTATGGAGCCAAGGCTGACGGAAAAACCAACAATGGCCCGTTCATTCAAAAGGCAATTGATGAAGCTTCGGCCAATGGCGGCGGAAAAATTATTATTCCGCCCGGAAACTTTGCATCCGGAGTTTTGATTCTAAAATCAGGAGTAAACCTACACCTTGATTTGGGCGCCTGTTTGCTGGGAAGTGTCACCCGCACCGACTATGATAACCCGATTGCCATGGCCTTTCTGGTGGCCAAAGACCAGAAAAACATCTCCATCACTGGCGAGGGTGTAATTGATGGCCAGGCAGGTGAGCTGATGCTCGATGTTTTCAGGATGCTGCATGCCGGAACCCTTATCGACAAAGGAGGCTGGAGTGTCCGTCCATCCGAAGGTGTCCGTCCCATGTTGGTTCAGATCAGAGATTGCGATCAGGTAAACATTTCAGGAGTAACCATGAAAGATGCCGCCAGTTGGGTACAGGATTACTTCAATTGCACCAACCTGACCATCGACGGAATCAAAGTGCAAAGTACCTCATACTGGAACAACGACGGAATCGATATTTCGGATTGCAAGGATGTAAAAGTGATCAATTGTTTTGTGAACGCGGCTGACGACGGAATTTGCCTGAAATCGGAAGACCCGAAAAGTCGCTGCGAAAATGTGTATGTAGCCAATTGCACCATCCGGTCGAGTGCCAGCGCATTCAAAATGGGAACCGCCTCGTACGGCGGCTTCAAAAATATTAAAGTCGAGAACCTTACAATTTTCGACACGTTCCGTTCGGCCATTGCCATTGAAACGGTTGACGGAGGACATATTGAAAACATCAACATTCAACACATCAAAGCTACCAATACTGGAAATGCTATTTTTATTCGCCTCGGACACCGCAACAAAAAAGCGGAAGCCGGTTCGATAAAAGGCATTTATATTGCTGATGTTAAAGCTGAAATACCGCTGCACAAACCCGATCAGGGCTACCCGCTCGAAGGTCCTCCTGATGTAAATAGTCCCGACAAAGAGAAAATGCCAGCCCGTCGCTCCGGATATCCGTTCTTCGGTCACCCCTGGTTACCGTTTAACCTGTTGCCTTCGTCAATCGTTGGGATTCCCGGACATGCGATTCAGGATGTAACCCTCGAAAACATTGAGATTACTTACGCCGGGGGCGCCAGTAAAGAGATTGCATACATTGCTCCGGAAGCCATCACTACTGTTCCTGAATGTGAGCCAGATTATCCTGAATTTTCGATGTTTGAAGAACTTCCGGCCTGGGGATTTTATGTACGTCATGCTGAAGGAATACAGATGAAAAATGTGAAGATTAGTTACAAAGACGACGACTTCCGTCCGGCAATGGTTTTCGACGATGTTAAAGGTGTCAGCCTGAATTCGGTAGAAATACCGACAGCTAAAGAAATGCCGGTTGTGTTGCTGAATAATGTTTCAGGAGAAAAATTCGAAGGAATTAAAATACCTGTTGATCAGGCAAAAGGAATCCGGAAAATGAATAAATCTTTCCCTATTCTCATCCCTTCCAAAAACAATAAAACCCGCTGAATATCAGCGGGTTTTATTTAGTGCCCAGAACAAGACTCGAACTTGCACACCGTAACCGGAACCAGCCCCTCAAGCTGGCGTGTCTACCAATTTCACCATCTGGGCAGTGTGCTTTTAGCGGTTGCAAATATATATAAAAATTCAGATCAGCGAACCCTTCACATCAATTTTAATAAAATTTCCGGTTAATGCTCATAACTAAGCTCATATTTTACATCTTCGACAACACCCGATGAACTTATAAAAAACCGATATACTTCAATCTTAACCGCTTTGGGACTTTCAAACCGGTCGTATTGAAATTGTCCGGTATTTATAGCAGCCGGTCTTAAAAACTTACTCTTCTCATAAATATTGATCTTTCTCCCACCATCAAGGGTTTCGACGTGGGTTGGACGTCCCATCTTAAGGAATACCTCTTCCTGTGACTTCCCTTTGTAATTTCTGATTAACTTACTTTGGGTACTGCACCCGGCAATCAGGAAAATCAATGCTAATAAAATAAATATCTTTAATATTTTCATATGAATGTTGTTTAAATTGTGTCTATTGTCTCAACAAATTTCAACCTTGTTTCTATTCATTTCAATTTATTTCTCTCACTGCGTTTTCCAAATATTCAATCAGTCCTCCACAGGCATCTTCCAACAAATCGAGAACCAGTTCAAAGTCTTTGTGACCTCCGTAATAGGGATCTGGAATGTGATTAAAGTTGAAATTGGTGGAAAAATCGGTCATTCTAAAAATCTGCTTTCTCTCCTTATCTGTGCTGGCAAGTGCATGTAAATCTTTGATATTTTGATCATCCATCCCGATAATCATATCGAAGTGATCAAAATCGGTTGAGGGCTTCACTTTCCGGGAGATGCTGGTTACGTCATAACCCCGCTGATGGGCATACTTCCGCATCCGGACATCTGCCTTTGAACCGGAGTGAAATCCGGTAATTCCAGCTGAATCACAGATAATCGTTCGATCCAGCCCCTTTTTTATTAACTTGCCGGTCATCACCGCTTCGGCGGCAGGTGAACGGCAAATATTACCAAGACACACAAACAAAAGTCGTTTCTCAATCATACACCGGTAAATTAAGTTTACAAAGATGGAGCAAATCTGCTGAATTAAAAACTAATTTCCTGATCAGGGAGATTTTCCCAACCTCTTTTCCTGATTTTTTTTAGTATAATTGTCGAACGTTATTGAGTTATATTTGTTATACTCAGAAAACATCAAAACTTTAAAAATTATGGCAGATTTAAGAACTACTTATATGGGAGTCGAGCTGAAGAATCCCATCATCCTGGGAGCTTCTAGTTTAGTAGAAGATCCGACGGTAATTCAGAAGATTGAAAGAGCAGGCGTATCAGCTATTGTATACCGGTCGCTGTTTGAAGAGCAGATCCATCTCGAGCAAATCCAGCTGGAGGATCAGCTTGGAGAATACGACCATCGAAACGCCGAGATGACCCATTTGTTCCCTGAAGTGAAGCATGGTGGGGCAAAGGAACATTTATTCAAACTCGAGAAACTTATTTCAAAAGTGAGCATCCCAGTGTTTGCCAGTTTGAATGCCACCTATGATGAATCGTGGGATGAATATGCCCTTTCGCTTGAAAAGACAGGAATCGCCGGTTTGGAACTCAATTTCTACGATGTTCCTCTCGATGGTAGCGCCCCCGGTTCCGAAATCGAAGAGCGTCAAATTAAAATCCTTTCAAAAGTTAAGAGTATCCTGAAGATCCCGGTAAGTGTAAAACTTAGTCCGTTCTATTCCAATCCGATTAATTTTATTACTCAAATTGATAAAGCCGGAGCCAATAGCGTTGTTCTGTTCAACCGCTTTTTTCAACCCGAAATCAATATCGAAACGGAAGAATTCTTTTATCCGTTTGACCTTACTCACCAGAAAGATTATCAGTTAAGTCTGAGGTTTACAGGTTTACTGTATGGCAATATCAGTGCAGATATCTGTACCAGCCGGGGAATTTCCGATGGCAACGATGTGATAAAAATGTTGCTTGCAGGTGCCGATTCCGTTCAAATTGTGAGTGCCGTCTATAAAAACAAAGCAAGCCATATCACAGGGATGCTCGAAATGCTTGAAGAGTGGATGGACGCCAGGGGTTATAAATCGATTGCAGATTTTAAAGGAAAACTATCGATGAAAAACCTTAAAGATCCATATGCTTATAAAAGAGCACAATATGTTGATATTTTGATGAAATCGAATGAGATTCTTAAGAAATACCCAATGGTTTAATATTTATCGGAGAAAAGTTTCATCTGTTATTTATAGTGTGATCCGATTAGAAAAGTGAATGGTCAGAAAAACGTTTTTCTGACCATTCACTTTTCTAATGCAGACCATATAAATAAATCTTAGGCATATACCCTTAGCTTTGTCCCTGTCAGCTGGGTACTATAAGTTTTTAGTGCAGTTGGAGCAGGTCCGCTAACAACTGCACCGCCACCCGTAAAAATTGATCCATGACCGGCACCGGTATTTGAACACTTAAATCGATTGTTTGCACTGTCAAACTGTATTTGTGCCCCCTCATGAGTACAGGCAGCAGCGACCGCCAGAAATGTGGATGAAGAGGTTCTGGCAACAATAACGCCACCGTTTATTAACGAATTTCCATTGGTATTAAGCCCGGAATTTGCGGTCAACGACAAATCGAGTGTAAAATCAACAGCCCCACCTGAAGTGCCACCGGTCACAGGATCTGCAATCCCACTGCTTTTACTGCACGATACCAGATAAGGTACAAAAATTAATGACCCGGCTGAAACGCCAAGAGTTCTAAAAAATTGTTCTCTTTTCATCTTTATTTATTTATAAACGTTTTTTATACTTGCTATTTAAAACGTTTATAAATAAGAAAGGTTACGAAAAAATACAACATATTTTTAAATAAATCACTCTTTTAATTTATAGGGTTTTACCCGTGAAACAAATGAATAAACTCCGGGCAAAACACGATATTCATTAAGCACAGATATTGCAGTACAACCAACACCGCTTGTGGCATAGTCAAAATTAAATGTAATTGCATCTGACGGTTTTAGCTGGTAGGGATATTGAGCACGAGTCAGATGATCGGTATCATAGATCTGAGCGCTGAAATTAAAAAGCAGTTCTCCCGAAAAGCAGATACCTAAACCCTCTTTATTTTCAAAGGTGACCGATCGGTTATCTGTTCTGCATCCATAATCCTGAGGTTTCAGATAAGGCTCACAAAACTGGTTGACCGGGCATTCATAAATTCCCGGTTTAGCTCCGGTTTTTCGGTCAGGGTAGTTTTCAAAAGGACCACGACCATTCCATTTTACATTTTCAAATGAATGGCTGAGCATCCATTTCACCCCCACTTTAGGAAGCCATGCTGGCATAGTACCGTGAGGTGTAACTGTATGTCTGATCTCCATTCCACCGTCGGAGGTGATTTTATATACAAAGGTGTTGGAAAATGCGGTATGGTAATTCAACCCATCGGCATGATTATCCACCTGGACAATTACATCCCCATCTCCGTTTTTGGACCAGGTCTGATGATCAAGCTTAAAACAAAGTTGATTTAATCCCAGACTAAACCAGTTATTTACCGGACCATTTCCCATTCCGGGTTGACGATCCTTAAGCTGGGAAGCAACGGTTGCCCAGCCATCGGTTTCATTCACCAACGGAGCACGCCAGACATTCAATACAGGTCCATACTGTATTAAATCAGCACCATGATATTTCATCGCCACAAGGTTTCCGGTCGTTTTGTCAAATTCATAGGAAAAACCAGAACCTTCGACGATAATCTTTCCATCGTTCTCAATTACATTCAAAGGTGTTAGAACGCTCTTTTTTTCAGCAACCGCAAATGCTGTCTTCCAGGGTAAATCGAGCTGGTCCCACGCCACTTCGTAGCCACTTTTGGTCCAGAATTTATCTTCCTTTGTTCGGAAACTCAGCAGTAAACGGTAGTCAACTTCTGCCTTCAATTCTGGCTTTTGATAGGGGACCGTAACGACAATTTTCTCTCCACCCTTAAGATTCAGATCGAGTTTTCCCTGCTGAAGTATGGTATTGTCGGCTTTTAATTCCCATCCGCATTCTAACTCACTAAGATTGGTAAAGGCAAACCGATTGGTGATCTCAACAATCCCCTTCTCTCTGTTCAGCCATACCGAATGAACCGGTTGTGCCGATTTCTTTGCCTGCCATAGCTCAGGTTGGGGAGTCCGGTCAGGCCAGACCATCCCATAAGTCCGGGCGCCAATCCCCATGCTAAAGTATTCACCTTTGATCTCCTCATTTTCAAAATCAAGCCAAAGCCGGGAACTATTTTTTAGTGCCGGGGAATCCTCCGAAAGCAGCCTTGCGACCGAAATTGGCTGATCGAATATGGCCACCCTGTCAAACCGGGCATTCGACATATTTTGGGTATACTCCGAACCATCTTTTTCAGCACTATACCCAAGAGACACCGGAAAAGGTTTATTGATTATTTTACCTGAGTACGGACGGCTGGCAACTTTTATGCCATCGATAAAAAGTAACATCTCCTCTCCATCACAAATACCTGCTACATGATGCCAATTTTTGGTCCACCCTTCAGGTAAAGACCCTTCCAAAATATTTTTTTTCTCGTCGGTCACGTAAAATTGCAAAGTCTTTTCATCTTTTTGAACTATTCCGAACTGATAATCCCCCTTTACCAGAAATGTACCATTCCCATTCCATTGATTTGGGTAGACCCAAAGGGATAGGGACAGCTTATTTCCCGTGATATCCAATGCAGGGTCCCGATAAGTCTCGACCCACTGATCATGACCGTTGAATTCTATTGCTTTACCAAATTTCCCTTGAGCAAAAACGGCTCTCCCTTTAATGGAAGTATTGATATGATGGGGTGATTCATCCTTCACAAGCCTGATTTTCTCCGTAATTCCGGGGCTCATCCAGTCCCATATTGCCCCTCCCGATAAGCGCGGGTATTTGTAAATCAGGTTCCAGTATTCATCAAGTCCTCCTGCGCCATTACCTGTTGCCGCAACATATTCGTCCATAAATGAGGGGCGCGGATCCTGACTTTCGGGCACCTGGGCAATTCTGGTTTCAAGCTCGTAAGGTGTCGGATATCGCGGGCCAATGATCTCCTCACAGGGAACTTCATTCTTCCAATCGGTATCCTCGGTATTTCCACCATACATCCAAAACCGGGTAGGATCGAGCTGCTTTCCCTCCTTAATCACTTCACAGATATTTTTCCCAAAACCACTCTCATTTCCAGCACTCCAGAAGATAATTGAGGGATGATTCCGGTCTCGCAACACCATCTTCTGAACCCGTTCCACATAGGCATTTCGCCATTCTTCCTTTTCGGAGATATATTCAGTGGCATGCGATTCATCACCTGTCTCGTCAACAATATAGATCCCCAGTTCATCAGCCAGATCAAGATACTCTTGCACGGGCGGATAGTGAGACGTTCGCACACAATTGATGTTGAATTGTTTCATTAGGATGAAATCTTTCCGGATGGTTTCCACATCCATGGTATGACCTAGAGTAGGATGTTGCATATGACTGTTGACCCCATTCAATTTGATGGCAACACCATTGAACAGCAAGACCTGATGTCTGATCTCGCTCTCCTTAAAACCGAAGGTGGCCCGAATCACTTCTTCCGTTTTTCCTCCATCAGAAATTAGTTCGAATGTCAGGAGATAAAGATTTGGATACTCTGCAGACCATTTTTCCGGATTCTTTACCTTTGCGCTTAAACAGATTTCATGATCTTCAGATCCTGAAAGATTAACAATATCTGAAACAATAGGTTCCTGGATAATCTGGTGATTCTTACCAAAGAGCGTCGCCCTGACCCGGTAACCTCCCTTTGATTCGGGAAGATAATTTTTTAGCGCCAATTTAATTTTCAGATCAGCATCGCGATACTGATCATCAAGATCGGTGGAGATGAAATAATCGCGAATATGAACAGAGGGTGTTGCCATCAGGTAAACATCACGAAAAATACCGGCAAGCCTCCAGAAATCCTGATCTTCGAGATAAGTTCCATCAGAATATTTATAAACCTGAATGGCAAGGGTATTTTTACCCGGAACAAGTAAAGTGGTCAAATTGTACTCAGCAGGCTCATTTGCCCCCTGATTATATCCCACCTCTTTCCCGTTCAGCCATACAAAAGTGGCGGAGGTCGATCCGTCCATTCGCAAAAACACCTTTTTCCCTTTCCAATCTGAAGGCACATTAAAAGTGGTCCGGTACGATCCGACAGGATTATAATCGTGCGGCACTTTTGGTGGATCAGTCTTAAATGGCTGAGCTACATTCCGAAACATAGGATCGCCATACCCCTGCATCTCCCAGTTACCCGGAACTTTGATACTCCCCCACTTTTTATCATCAAATCCGGGCTGAAAAAATCCAACCGGGATTGAATCGGGATTTACCGAATAGTAAAATTTCCATGCACCATTCAACGAGAGATACCCCTGTGACTGGTCCCGTTGATTTAAAAGCGCCTTGTCCAGGTTATTAAAAGCAACCAAAGGCACATGCCCGGGTTCCTGATTTAGCTCAATAATAGCCGGATTTTCAATAAACTGATAGACGTTATCAGGAAACCTGGTTTGTGATAAACCTGTAATGGAATTAAAGAGAAATAAACATCCCAATAAATAAGGCGACAAATTTTTCATCTGTATTGTAATTTGGTGATAAACGGAGCTGCTAAAATAACTGAAAATCCGGAAACAGGAGTTCATAGAGTTATTTAACATCTTGTATAAGCAAATAATCCATTATTATTTACTATTTCATTAATCTGTTAGGTATTACTATCACAAAACTTTGTAAATTAGTCCCAATATTTTTAAAAACGATAAATGAACGGGCCGAATATCGAAAAAATCAAGGAGGTTGAGGAGATGTTACTCGATGTAGGGACGCTTCTGATGAGTAGCGGAGCAAGTACAGGACGCGTCCGTATAACAGTTAACCGAATCGCCGAGGCTTTGGGGTATGATGTCGAACTTTTAATTACCAGCCGGTCACTGATGCTAACAGTGACCGAAGAAAATGGGAAAGCCTATACCAGCAGTGTCAGGCGTACACCTCCACATGGGGTAAACTTCAGGATTGTTTCTGGAATCAGTCGAATGAGTTGGCGCGTAATTGAGGAGAATATGACGATAGACCAAATCAATCAGGAGATAGACAGGTTAACTTCCCTACCCCATTATCCCCGTCTTGTCGTTCTTTCATTGGTTGCCCTTGCAGGTGCTTCATTTTGCCGGCTATTCGGAGGCGAGGGTTATGAATTACTGGTCACTTTTGTTGCCACCTTTTTCGGCCTTTACATTCGTCAGGAAGCAATAAAAAAGCGGTTTAACCCCTACCTTGCCATTGTATTCGCATCATTTGCAGCCTCAATGGTATCAGGTCTTTCTGTAAAGCTGGGTATTGGAGATACACCGGAACATGCGCTGGCCACATCGGTACTGTTTCTGATTCCGGGTGTTCCGCTGATCAATTCGCTCACTGACCTCATTGATGGGAATACGCTTAATGGGATCGTCAGGGGGGTAAACGGTTTTATTATGGCATTTGCCATTGCCCTCGGCCTGATGTTCGCCATGCAGATCTATGGTTTATAGGCTAATAGTCGAATTAAATTTTCACAACTTATTAATATTACATGGCCATAGAATTATTGATGATTTTGGAGAAAGGGATATGGTTTGGATTTGCTGCCCTTGGTTTTGCGGTACTTTTTAATGTCCCCCAACGGGCTTTGCTGGTTATTTGGCTGATCGGTGCATCAGGTGGGCTAATGAAGCTGATCCTGATGCAAGGGAATATCGGTATCGTTATGGCCAGCTTCGTTGGCGCCACGCTGATTGGAATACTAAGCGTGTACGCTGCCCACAATAAACATGCACCACCTCTGGTATTCTCCATACCCGCTGTAATACCTATGGTTCCGGGCGCATTTGCCTACCGGATGATGCTCGGATTAATCAAATTGGCAGGGACCAACATTGCCAGTAATTCATATTCTCAAACATTGGCAGAAACGACAAGTAATGGTTTAAAAGCATTATTTATACTATTGGTTCTGGCGATTGGTGTCGCTATTCCAATGCTAATCTCACGGAAGGAGACCATAAAAAAGATCAGACAAAAAGCCGATTCGCCCGATGATTTGCTAATTAAATGAACTTGCGTCCGATCGTATCACCAATTCACTTTATAAAACAAATCATCCCGAAAAAAAGAATTTTTTGACCTTCTGGAGCATATCTTTGTAAATTCTGAATATTAAAACTATCCATCATCAATATCATACCGATTAATAAGCAATTAATAAATGAAAAAATTACTCTTTGGCCTGATCCTGCTCTTTGGCTCACAGCTCTTTGCCCAAAAAGGTGAAAAATTCTTCCCTTCAAAAGATCTGACAAAAGTCGGCGTTTATTACTATCCCGAACACTGGGATTCGACACAATGGGAACGCGACTTTAAAAATATGGCAAAATTGGGATTCGAATTTACCCACTTTGCCGAATTTGCCTGGGCACAGCTTGAGCCTGAAGAGGGACATTATGATTTTAAATGGCTCGATCGCGCTGTTGAACTGGCCACTAAATACAATCTTAAAGTAATTATGTGTACTTCTACCGCAACACCTCCCGTTTGGCTCGTACGAAAATACCCCGAAATACTTGTTAAAAATGAAAATGGAACGGTAAACGATCATGGATCACGTCAAAACGCCTCTTTTTCAAGTACTTTTTATCGGAAGTATTCCCTGAAGATGGTCGAAGAACTGGCAAGGAGATATGGAAACAACAAACAAATCATTGGCTGGCAAATCGATAATGAACCACGAAAGTTTCATGACTACAACAATGATGCACAACTGCGCTTTCGGGAATGGCTAAAACAAAAATACAAGAACATCGATACTTTAAACAAGGCATGGGGGACCAATTTCTGGAGCGGAACCTATTCAGATTTTCAACAGATAAATATCCCCCTTTACGCAGAATGGGGGATGAATCTCCATCAAAAACTCGATCATAACCGTTTTTCGGATCAGGAAACAGCCACTTTTCTTGATGAACAGGCAACTGTTATCCGGAAATATGCTTCACCGGATCAGTGGATTACCTCCAATTACATCCCAATGTACGACGTTGGTTATCCGGGAATGAGCCATAAACTTGACTTTACTGCTTATACTCGGTATATGGTTTATGGTGCAGACAGGGGAATTGGAAACAAAGGTTACCGGGTTAGTGAATATTCGCGGATAGCAATGGCGAACGATTTTTTCAGGCCAATGGCAGGATATTACGGTGTGATGGAGTTACAACCAGGGCAGGTCAATTGGGGAAGCATCAATTCCCAACCGTTACCGGGTGCTGTAAGACTGTGGCTCTGGCATGTTTTTGCAGGAGGAAGTAAATTTACCTGTACCTATCGCTACAGGGCTCCACTATACGGTTATGAACAGTACCATTACGGGATTGTGGGAACCGACGGGATTACCCCCACTCCCGGAGGAAAAGAGTTTAGTCAGTTTATTCAGGATATTAATGTTTTGCGGAAGAAATATAATACGCAAAATGTACTTCCTAAGTCCTACACCAACCGTAAAACCGGAATCCTTTTTAATGCTGATAATGTGATGGCCATCAATCAGAACAAGCAAACTACCGAATGGAATACGGAGGGTCATTTTCTTAAATACTATAAAGCGCTGAAATCGTTCGGCGCCCCTGTGGATTTTATAAGAGACACCACTAATTTTTCGGAATACCCATTTCTGATTGTTCCGGCCTATCAACAAATCGACAAACAGCTTATCGCCAAACTAACTTCTTATGCCGAAAATGGAGGACATCTGGTATTGAGCTGTCGTACAGGTCACCAGGACCGTGACGGTCACCTTTGGGAGGCCCCTTTTGCCCAGCCAATATATAATCTGATCGGGGCACAAATAGATTCTTATGATCTCCCGATGCCCCATTCAGATAATTCGGTATTGTTCGAAGGAAAACCTTATAGCTGGACAAGCTGGGGTGAAATCCTCAACCCGGATAAGGAGACAAAAACCTGGGCGATATATGAAGGAGATTTTTATGCCGGTCACTCTGCCATTACCTTCAGAAAAATGGGGCGCGGAACCGTCACTTACATAGGCGTAGACAGTAAATCAGGCGATCTGGAACGTGAAATATTAGGGAAATTATTTCACAAATCAGATGTTGAAATTGAATCTTATCCTCCCGGAATTACCACCGAATACCGCGATGGTTTTGGGATTACATTGAATTACTCTGATCAGAACTACGAAATTAAACTCCCTGATTCGGCAGAAATCATTTTTGGGAATAAATTGATACCACAAGCCGGCGTATTGGTATGGAAATATTGATGGATGGATAAATATAAAGGAACAGCTTTTCTGGCAATCATTGCCTGTCTGCTTTGGTCATCAGCTTTCGCGGTTATAAAGATTGGACTTCAGTATTCAACACCGTTGCAATTTGCAGGTATTCGTTTTATGCTTGCTGGATTAATGGTACTCCCATTGATTGGATCATTACGAACTGCAATGCGCTACATCAGGAATAATCCAAGGTTAATTCTACTGATCGCCTTTCTACAGACCTTCGTTCAATATGCATTGTTATACAGCGGATTGAATCTGATTCCCGGAGCATTGGGCGCCATTATTATTGGTGCAGGACCACTCTTCATCTCTTTGACAGCACATTTTCTGATGCCAAATGACCGGTTGACCTTACCAAAACTGGGAATTATCCTAATGGGGATTGCCGGAATTGCAATGGTCAGTCTTAGCAATGGCTCGGGCAAGGAAACTGGTAATCTGATGATTTTAGGAATCGTTTTGCTTTTCCTGACAAACATCAACGCAGGATTCACCAATGTAATTATTGCACGCGATGCAAGACATATTCCGCCACTGATCTTAAGTTCTTCGGCACTGGTCATCGGCGGACTGATGCTCTTCCTGGTCTCAATTCCCGTTGAAGGATTCAAAATAACTAATCCACCCGCACAATATTATTTCTCATTAGGTTGGCTTAGTTTTTTATCTGCGACTGCCCTCTCCATCTGGTTTTCCCTTTTGCAGCGCGAAAGGGTGAAAGTTTCCGTTCTGAACATCTGGAAATTTATTATTCCCGTTTTTGGAGCAATTCTCAGCTGGATACTCGTCCCAAAGGAATCACCCGATATGGTATCAGTTGCCGGGATTGCCATTACAGCACTGGCGCTGATTCTATTCAACCGGCAAAACACAATTCAGTTAAAGGAGCCGGGGATTTAGTATTTTAATTCCAAATATGGAAGGAGTTAAATGAGGGAAGGTCAGAAAATCAATTTAGAAGCAATCGTGCACCGTTTCGAAGCAATATATCTTAGGTGTATAATTGCTTCTATGTGGCGAAGAACTGTTTCTATAAGGCGAAGAACTGGTCCGAACATTCAGTTTTCACAGATTTTACTAACTTTGCAGCGAACAGAATAAGTTATAAACAATGGAATTACAGATCTTAACTGCCATATCTCCCGTTGATGGCCGATACCGTGATAAAGTAGAAGAATTAGCTGAATATTTTTCGGAATTTGCGCTGATAAAATACCGCGTATATGTTGAAATTGAATACTTTATTGCTTTAACCGAACTGCCTTTGCCTCAGTTGAACAGTTTTAATCCTGAATTGAAGCCCGTGTTACGCAACCTCTACGACACGTTTAAACTAACTGATGCGAAGCACATTAAAGATATAGAAAAAGTAACAAACCACGATGTCAAGGCGGTGGAATATTTCGTCAAAGAGAAGTTTGATGGTTTAGGTCTCCAGGAATATAAGGAATTCATCCATTTCGGACTTACCTCACAGGATATCAACAACACTGCAGTTCCCTGCTCACTTCGCGATGCGATTCAGAATGTCTATATTCCCCTCATTGATGAATTGACTGCCAAACTGGAGGGAATGGCTTTCGCATGGGAAGATGTTGCAATGCTGGCTAAAACACACGGACAACCGGCCTCACCTACCCGGCTTGGTAAAGAGATAAAAGTATTTATTGAAAGACTTAATGTTCAGGTTGAGCTACTAAAAGGGATACCTTGTTACGCCAAATTTGGTGGAGCTACGGGAAATTTCAATGCTCATCATGTGGCTTATCCATCCGTTGACTGGGTCGATTTTGCCAATAACTTTGTCCGTGACGCCCTTCAGCTGGAACGTTCACAAGCCACCACCCAGATAGCCCATTACGATAATTATGGGGCGATCTTCGATAATATGAAACGCATCAATACCATATTGATTGATTTCGACCGTGATTTCTGGACTTACATCTCCATGAATTACTTCAAACAGCAGATTAAACAGGGTGAAATAGGTTCATCGGCAATGCCGCATAAAATCAATCCCATCGATTTTGAGAACTCTGAGGGAAACCTGGGGATTGCTAATGCGATATTTGAACACCTTTCGGCCAAGTTGCCGGTTTCGCGGTTGCAACGCGATCTTACCGATTCAACAGTGTTGAGAAATATTGGGGTGCCAATTGCCCACACCATACTTGCCATTAAATCTACCTTAAAGGGTTTAGGGAAACTTCTTCTGAATAATGAAGTCATTGATCGCGATCTTGAGGATAACTGGGCGGTTGTAGCCGAAGCCATTCAAACGATTCTCCGCCGCGAAGCCTATCCGAACCCGTATGAAGCTTTGATGGACCTGACACGGGTAAACCGAAAGATCGATTGTGAAGTGATGCATCAGTTTATCGACAAACTGGAGGTTAGCCAGGCAATTAAAGATGAATTAAAGAAAATTACCCCGCACAATTATACAGGAGTAACAATCTAATTAACAATCATTTAAATACAGACCAAGTTTAATCTGAAAAGGTTAATGGTTTTTAATATCTTAAAATTATAATGAAAGGTCTTTACCTTCTTTGGAAACGCTTTATCACTCCTTACAAGAGGTATGTAGTTGGTAATTTTACATTTAACTTACTTGGTGCACTATTCGGTGCGATTCAACTTTTAACCTTAAAACCTGTACTTGGGATATTGTTTGAACCACAAAAAATGGTTGAAAAGCCAGCTGAGTGGATTTTCTCTATAAAGAATATCGGGGACAATTTAATGTACGAACTAAGCGATGTCATCCGAAAATCAGGTAATGAAAAAGCGCTGATATATCTTGGTTTATTCCTGATGTTGATGGTCTTTCTCAAAGTCGGGTTTACTTATATGGCACTTTACGTGATGGTACCTTTGCGTAACGGGGTAGTTCGTGATATCCGTAACCAGATTTACAAGAAAATCCTTGAGTTACCACTGGGTTTCTTTTCTGAAGAAAGGAAAGGTGATATTATTGCCCGAATGACAGGTGACGTTCAGGAAATTGATAATTCAATTATGAGTTCGCTCGAAATGCTTTTGAAAGACCCGCTGATCATAGTTATTTCTTTGGCATTTATGATTTATATGTCGTGGTCTCTTACACTTTTCGTTTTCCTGTTATTGCCAGTCGTAGGATATTTAATCGGAAGAGTAGGTAAAAGCCTTAAAAAGCCTTCAATGCGCGGTCAGAATAAAATGGGTGAATTGCTATCAACAATTGAGGAATCGTTGTCTGGCCTCCGAATTATTAAGGCTTTCAATGCAGAAAAAAAAATTAAAGAACATTTTAGCAAGCAAAACACTGAATATTATCATATTATGAATAGCCTAATGTGGCGGCGGTACCTGGCCCATCCAATGAGCGAATTCCTTGGAACAGCAGTTATTGTCGTTATTTTATGGTATGGCGGAAATTTAGTACTTCAACAAAACAGTTCACTAAGCCCGGCTGGCTTTATAACCTATCTGGCTTTCTTTTACACCATTATTAATCCTGCAAAATCATTTACAACTGCTGTCTATGCCATTCAGAAAGGATTAGCCTCAATGGAGCGAATCGATAAGGTAATGTTGGCAGAAAATAATATAGTAGATAAGGAAAATCCACAATCCGTTAGTAAATTTACAACTCAGATCGAATACAATGATGTCACCTTCCGTTATCTGGAAGATGATGTTCTAAAAAAGGTGAACCTTACCATTCCGATTGGCAAGACCGTCGCGTTAGTTGGGCAATCAGGATCAGGAAAGTCGACCTTTGTCGATCTGCTTCCCCGTTTTTATGATGTAAGCGAAGGGTCTATTATGGTTGACGGAGTTGATATCCGCGACTATAAAATTGCAAATTTACGTGGTCTTATGGGGAATGTAAACCAGGATCCGATACTCTTCAATGATACCTTCTTTAATAATATTTCTTTCGGTGTTGAAAATGCCACTTTGGAACAGGTGGAGGCGGCAGCAAAAGTGGCCAATGCCCATGAATTTATTATTTCAACCCCCGATGGTTATCAGTCGAATATAGGTGATCGCGGAGGAAAGCTTTCAGGTGGTCAGCGGCAACGCGTTTCAATTGCCCGTGCCGTGCTAAAAAATCCACCCATTTTAATTCTTGATGAAGCTACCTCAGCTTTAGATACCGAATCTGAAAAACTGGTTCAGCAGGCGCTTGAAAACCTGATGAAAAACCGTACCTCAATTGTAATAGCCCACCGACTCTCAACGATTAAAAATGCGGATCTGATCTGTGTTTTTCATGAGGGGGAGATTGTAGAGAGGGGAAACCATGATGAATTACTCGCACTTAACGGAATTTACAAGAAACTTCATGGGATGCAGAATTTTTAATGAAAGTATATTACAAAAAAAAGGGGGCATAAACCCCTTTTTTTTGTAATATCGAATGTTTATTGAACATCATCGTTGAGTTCACTCCCAGCTTTGAACTTAACAATTTTTTTCTTCTCAATATCTATCTTCGCACCGGTCTGAGGATTGCGTCCCTGGCGTGCAGGCCTTTCAGACACAGAAAAAGTACCAAATCCAACAAGCGCAATTTTTTCGCCTTGTTTTAGCTGCTCCCCGGTTGTTTTTACAAAAGCATCTATTGCTTTTCTAGCATCTACTTTCGTCAATCCTGCTTCCGCAGCGACAGCATCAATCAATTGAGTTTTGTTCATAGTAAAAATGTATTTTAAATGGTTAAACAAAGATTTAGATCTTGCCGAAAATTAAGTATTTAAACACAAATATACAAAATTTATCAGAATTATTTTTGAATTGGTCAAAAAGCTTTTTTTTTAAAATAAATCTTTATTTTTTTTGGCGAATCAAAATAAAGTATACTTTTGCACACGCTTGGAGAGATGGCAGAGTGGTCGATTGCGGCGGTCTTGAAAACCGTTGTACCGAGAGGTACCGGGGGTTCGAATCCCTCTCTCTCCGCACTTACGGGTGTAGCTCAGTTGGTAGAGCACTGGTCTCCAAAACCAGGTGTCGGGCGTTCGAGTCGCTCCTCCCGTGCAAAAGCCTCAATATTCAGTTATTGAGGCTTTTATGTTTCAAAGCCCTTTATATCGTGTAATTTTGTCTTCTTTTTTGTGCGAATTCCTCCTATTTCTGCCACTAAGTCAGTCATCCATTTTTGGCACATGCTTTGATTCAGAATAAAAAGAATAATTAAAAATTTAATATAAAACATAGCGTATGAAAGGTAAGATTGGGGTTACAAGTGATAACCTGTTTCCGATTATCAAGAAATTTCTCTATTCCGATCACGACATTTTCCTCCGTGAGATTATTTCAAATGCGGTCGATGCAACCCATAAACTGAAAACAATAGCCTCTTCAGGAAAATTCAAGGGAGCTGTCGGTGATTTAAATGTTAAGGTCAGTGTAAATAAAGTGGCAAAAACTATAACAGTCTCCGATAATGGAGTCGGTATGACCGCCGAAGAGATTGAAAAATTCATCAACCAGATCGCTTTTTCAGGTGCAAATGAGTTCCTTGAAAAATATAAGGATGACGCAAATGCCATTATTGGCCATTTTGGACTTGGATTCTACTCATCATTTATGGTTTCCGAGGAGGTTGAAATCATAACGCGTTCCTACAAGGAAAATGAACAACCAGTGCGATGGATATGCGACGGATCACCAGAATATGTTATTGAAGATGTAGAGAAGGCCGAAGTAGGTACAGATATTGTTATGCACATCAATTCTGATTCAGTTGAATTCCTCGAAGAAAACCGTATTACCGAGTTACTGAACAAATACTGCAAATTCCTCCCCGTACCCATTATTTTCGGGAAAAAGAAAGAGTGGAAAGACGGTAAATATGAAGATACCCAAGAGGATAATCAAATCAACGAGGTAATTCCTGCCTGGACAAAAAAACCTGTCGATCTGAAGGAGGAAGACTATACCAGCTTTTATCACAAACTCTATCCATACGGTGACGAACCGCTGTTTCATATTCACCTGAATGTTGATTATCCGTTTAACTTAACCGGAATACTCTATTTCCCTAAGCTGAAAAACAACTTTGAGGTTCAGAAGAATAAAATTCAATTGTATTGTAATCAGGTATTTGTAACCGATTCGGTCGAAGGAATTGTACCTGAATTCCTGACCCTTCTTCATGGCGTTCTCGATTCACCCGATATTCCACTAAATGTTTCGCGTTCTTACCTTCAAAGTGATTCAAACGTAAAGAAAATCAGTGGACATATCACAAAGAAAGTGGCCGACAGACTGACTGAGATCTTTAAGGAAAAGCGGAGTGAGTTTGAAGAGAAATGGAACGATCTGAAGCTTTTCATTGAATATGGAATGCTCACCGATGAAAAATTCTATGAAAAAGCCTTAAAATTCTACGTTTTTCAGAATACTGATGGTAATTCTTTCACATGGGAGGAATATGAAAACCTGATCAGTGCCACCCAGACCGACAAAGATAAAAAGCTGGTTTACCTTTATGCGACAAACAAGGAGGAACAATACAGTTTCATTGAAGCGGCCAAAAATAAGGGTTATGATGTATTGCTGATGAACGATGTGCTGGCAACCCCTTTACTCAACCATCTTGAACAAAAATTTCCTGACAAGCACTTCGTTCGCGTTGATGCCGACGTAGTTGATAAACTTATTGCCAAGGAAAACAGTAAGGATGATCTGCTGTCGCTTGATGAAAAAAACGATTTAAGCCCGGTATTTCAGGCAATTACACCAAAAGATCGTGGTCAGTTTATTATTGACTTCCAGGATCTTGGCGAGGATGGATCACCTATGGTTGTGACTCAGAATGAGTTTATGCGCAGAATGAAAGACATGTCAAAAATGCAGAGTGGAATGAGTTTCTATGGAGACCTTCCCGACAGCTATAACCTGGTTGTAAATATGGCACACCCGCTTGTTAAAAGGGTAATTGCTCAAAAGCATGAGAAACTGGAGGTGGAATTGGCTCCGACAATCAAGGAAATTTCGAAATATAAATCTGAAAAAGAGGCAATTAAAAAACTGAAGGAAGGTAAGAAAGATGAAGAAGTTCCTCAGGAAGAGAAGGATCTTCTGAAAGAGACAGAAAATAAAATTGCGGAACTCGAAGATTCCAAACGAAAAAAACTGGAAGCATTTGGTGCTGAAAACGATTTGGCAAAAGAACTTGTCGACCTTGCATTACTTGCCAACAATATGCTACGTGGTGAAGCACTGAATAATTTTGTGAAACGAAGTGTGGAATTAATGAAATAATTCGGTAATTTTAGAAAAAATCGCCGCAGGGAAACCCTCATTTACTTTTATTCATAACAAATTATGAATGAGTTAATGAGGGTTCCATGTGAATCAAATATTTCAACTTATACACCATTAACTAAATTTATTCACATGACACGGTATCTCCTGACGATTCTGCTTCTTTTCGCACTCGGTCTAACGGGTAATGCACAAAAGCCGATGAATGTAATCACCTACAACATAAGATATAACAATCCGGGAGATCAGGAGAATAGCTGGCCAAACCGTCGTGCAGAAGTTATCCGGCTTTTAAAAACAAATAAAGCGGATATTTTTTCAGTACAGGAGGCATTATTTGACCAGGTTATGAATTTGAAAGAGGGAATGGCCGGCTTTGATTATGTCGGAGTAGGGCGTGACGATGGCAACATCAATGGCGAATTCTCCGCAATTTACTATAATTCAAATCGTTATACCCTAATGGAAAACGGAACATTCTGGTTATCCAAAACACCTCAGGTTCCTTCAAAAAGCTGGGATGCTGCTCTGAACAGAATCTGTACCTGGGCCAGATTCAAGGAAAAGGAGACCTGGAAATCGTTCTATGTTTTTAACACACACTTCGATCACAAGGGCGTTATTGCCAGAAAAAGATCTGCTGAATTGATTTTGAAAAAGATCGTTGAAATCACAGACAGAAAAGATCCCGTTCTTCTTACCGGTGATTTCAATCTAACACAAATGGAAAAACCATTGGTATTGATCAGACAAAAAATGAAAGATTCACGTCAGGTAAGCCAGGCGATACCACTGGGGCCACTGGGTACATTTAATGGATTCGACATCAAAAGTCCACTCGATACCCGCATCGATTACATATTTGTCAATAAACTGGTTGAAGTAAATAAATACAGTGTTTTGACCGATTCAAAAGATGGCAGGTACCCTTCAGATCACCTGCCTGTCCTTATTGAAATCCAATTGAAGTAATCCTCATTACCAATATACACCTTCCAAAATAATTATAACTAAGAAATATGAGCCTTAATCTTGATGAAAAGGACCTTGAGAAAATCATAATGATAGGAGACAAGGTTCTTATTAAACCAAAGAATCCCAATCTTCAGACAACTTCCGGGTTGTACCTGCCACCCGCAGCCGTCGAAAAGGAGAGTATTCAGGCAGGTTACGTAATTAAAATTGGTCCCGGATTTCCGATTCCGATGATGAATGAAGAAGAAGAATCATGGAAAGAGAGTCGTGATTCGGTAAAATACGTTCCGTTACAGGCTAAGGTTGGTGATCTGGCAGTTTACCTGAATAAAGCCGGATTTGATGTCGAATTCAAAGGTGAAAAATATATTATCCTCTCCCATTCAGCTATAGTAATGATCGTGCGGGAAGAGGGCTTATTTGAATAACGTGGAGCAGCTTTAAACTTCCGTCAATCATTATTCTGGCAAAGGCCAACCATCCAAATTAAGAAAATCAATATTTTCGATCTATCACCTCTATAAATTAAGAAGAGGGCATCTTGCGACACCCTCTCCTAACCTAACCTAACTAACCTAAATCCTATGAAAAAACCTGCTCTTAAGCAACTACACAAATGTAATTCAGAAAACCACTAACTTCATTTAAACAAGGTTAATTAACGTTAATTTTTAGTGACTTTTGGGAAATTTCCGACGAAACCTAAAATTTCCTGAACAATCTGAACTATTTATTCGAAAAATAGAACTGATTGAATTGCCCTTATCACAATCAATCAGCTCTTTAAATTAAATGTTTAACCTTCCACTTCAACAACTTTCTCATCACTTTGCCACAAGCCATGTTTGGTACAATAGGCAAGGGCTGACAATTTTAGTGATTTGGTAGGAACAATATAAAAATCAACTTCAGCCTGACTTGGTGCGCCACCCTGGGCGCCGGCTATAAATGTAGCTTCAGCAAGCATACGTTCACCATCCCACAATTGAATCCAGCTGATATAATGATCAAAATCATCAGGATGCTTGTACTCGTTGCCTATTTTAACATTGACTTTAAATTTTTCACCTTTAACAGCCTTGCCGCCACAAGTCACAAAAGCTGAATGACGATCAATATAATCGCGTTTTGCTTCGCGATCGATCTGAGAAATGTCTTCGTACCGGTTGATTTTCATTTTCTTTGAGTTTTAAGAGTTTTTATAATTAATTACCAAAACACTATAGATCTTAGTGTTTTGAAAGATAATCTGCAACGCCGTCAGCTGAAGCTTTCATCGCCTCTTTTCCCTCCTGCCAGTTTGCAGGACAAACTTCACCATACTCTTCAAAATGTCTCAGTGCATCTAACGTACGCAAGGCTTCATCAACACTACGACCAAGTGGTAAATCATTGACAAGCTGATGACGTACAACACCGTTTTTGTCGATCAGAAAAAGACCGCGATAAGCCACTGGTCCACCAATGAATACCGACTTTCCGTCTTCATCAATATCATATTCCCCGGCAAGAACGCCATAATTCTCAGCAATTGTCTTGGAAAGATCGGCCACTATTGGATAGGTAACACCTTTGATTCCACCATTCTTCTTTTCAGTGTTTAACCATGCCCAATGAGAGAACTGAGAGTCAACCGAACATCCTACAACAGCAGTTTCACGTTTCTCAAACTCAGCCAGTTTTTCCTGAAAAGCCAAAAGTTCTGTAGGACAAACAAATGTAAAGTCGAGAGGATAAAAGAAAAATACAACATATTTTTGACCAATAAACTGATCAAGCGAATAATTTTCAACGATGTCGTTTCCGTTAATAACTGCGTTAGCTTTAAATTCCGGAGCTTTTTTTCCAACTAATGTGCTCATAAATATAATTTTTAAATTTTTTAAAATAATACATAGTAATAACAAATGTTACTACAATATTGTTCATCAAAATTCACCTTATAAAACGAAGAATCGGCCGGGCTAATCCTCAGGAATAGGATCCAGATCGTCATTAAAATCCTGACTATCTATATCTTCATCAATAAACGACTCGTCCTGGATTTCAGGTATCGTCAAAAAAGATGGTATAGGCTTCAAATTAGTCGGCACTTCATTTTTATCAACACCATACGGGAAGACATCCAAAATGGTACTCTCATTAATTCCACTGATCTCAAAGTCAGCCATCATCCCCTGCATCGCTTCAATAATCTGATCATAAGCCTCCTTGATGCTACTTGAATAGACCAAAACAAACTGAGCAATCCGTTTCTCTTTACCACTCTCTTCATCAACTGTGATAAAAGCCACCTTAGCCTTATACCAGCGATCGCCATTATCGGAAGGAATTATTTCGGAGATGCGTGTTTTTGCAATTTTGCTCACCGAAAATTCACCACTTACCATGGTTTGAAGTTCCTTGTAAATACGACTTTCAGCTTCAGTAAATGAGATGGCATCAAGCATATAGGTCTCGCTGGCCTTTTTTTCGTGGCCGTTCTCATCCATCTTAATATATTTTGCAGTACACTCGAACCAGGTATTCATTTGAATAAATTTTAATGTTAATTACAAAGGTATCCTTTCCTCACCGAAAATTTGGAAGAAAGGTGAAATAATTCATAAAGTCTTATTTTTTAGTCACTTCCGGCAATACTTCATCCAATTTTCCCCTGACCAAATCTCCCCAAATGACATAACCATTCCGGTTCTGATGAAGCTTATCCTTGATAAAAAGCTCATTTCTGGGTTCCCCATCCTTGTTCAGATAGGCCGCCGCTGTCTCAATAAACCAGGTATTGTGCATCTTACCGCAAGATTCCTTCAATAGTTGATTGGCCTCTTTAATTTTTGACCATACCGGCCATCGGCTTCCGGTCGGAGTAATTTCGATTACAAATATTGGAACATCGGCATATTTTTTTCTTACCGTATGGACAATATTACCAAACAATTTTGCCACCTCCCGGGGAGACTTATCTGTAGCTGATCCTGTAATATCATTCGCCTCAAAGATTACGAGTGCCCGGAATTGGTGAGGATAGACAATTCTTTTAGTGAATACGGCAAGATCAGAAAATTTAGAACCGCCAAATCCCCTCTGAATCACCGGGTAGGGTGCAAGATCTTCCTTCAGCGTCGACCACAACCTGATGCTTGAACTACCTGCAACCAGGATGGCATTCTCCGGGTCTTTCTCATTTTTGTCCCTTTGTTCAAATTGAAGAATATCCTTCTCCCACTTTACGGAAGAATCCCTGACATATTTTCGGGAGACATTGCACGATGTCAGAAATATTACTGAACAAAATGCATAAATCAATAACCTGACTGAAATCATTATAGATAATCTATTCATCGATAGCGATTTAAAATATAATATCAATACATTTATAAAGACCACAAAGTAGTAATAATCTATTGTTTATAGGGATGTTTTTACTCAAAAAAAATGTTTGACCGAAAGTGGTATATTTGCGGCTTATTAAAAATCGCATATGATCTCAGTTGACGGACTTACCGTAGAGTTTGGAGGAACCACTCTTTTTAAAGATATTTCGTTTGTAATTAACGATAAAGACCGTATTGCCCTGATGGGGAAAAACGGAGCAGGAAAATCGACCTTGTTGAAAATTATTGCCGGAGTGCGAACCACATCCTCCGGAAAGATCTCAGCTCCTAAAGATGCAGTGATTGCCTATCTGCCACAGCATCTGATGACAGAGGATAATCGTACAGTATTTGAAGAAGCTGCTCAGGCTTTCGCAAAGATCTTTGAGATGGAGCGTGAAATTGAGGTGTTGAATCTTGAGATGTCCACACGGACTGACTATGAATCTGAAGGTTATTACGCTTTGATAGAACAGGTGTCGGCATTGAGTGAAAAATTCTATGCGATTGAAGAGATCAATTACGATGCTGAGGTGGAGAAAATCCTGCTGGGATTAGGGTTTAAACGTGAAGATTTCACACGCCCTACCAGTGAATTCAGCGGTGGATGGCGGATGAGGATTGAATTGGCCAAAATTTTGCTCCAGAAACCCGACCTGATCCTCCTTGATGAGCCGACGAACCATATGGATATCGAATCGATTCAATGGCTTGAAGAGTTCCTGATCAACAGCGCTAAAGCGGTAATATTGATTTCGCACGACAGGGCATTTGTCGACAATATTACCACACGTACCATCGAAGTGACGATGGGGCGCATTTACGATTACAAAGTCAATTATTCACTTTATCTCACGCTGCGACAAGAGCGGCGTGAACAGCAAATGAAGCAGTTTGAGGAACAACGGAGAATGATTGCTGATAATCAGGATTTTATTGATCGATTTAAAGGAACCTACTCGAAAACCAACCAGGTACAGTCGCGCGTTAAGATGTTGGAAAAATTGACGTTGGTTGAAATTGATGAAGAGGATAATTCAGCACTTCGTCTCAAATTCCCCCCTTCACCCCGATCTGGAAACTACCCGGTAGTTCTGGAAGGGATGACAAAAAAATATGATGACCATCTGGTGTTCGCAAATGCATCACTCACCATCCAACGGGGTGAAAGGGTTGCCTTTGTCGGAAAAAATGGGGAGGGGAAGTCAACTCTGGTAAAAGGATTAATGGGCGAAATCGAATATGATGGCACACTAACCTTAGGGCACAATACGATGATCGGCTATTTTGCTCAAAACCAAGCCTCTCTGCTTGACGAGGACGTCACAGTATTCCAGACGATAGATGATGTTGCCAAAGGAGATATCCGTACAAAGATTAGAGATATTCTGGGGGCCTTCATGTTTGGAGGAGATAATATGACCAAGAAGGTCAAAGTGCTCTCCGGAGGAGAAAGGACAAGATTGGCGATGATTAAACTTCTGCTGGAACCGGTTAACCTGCTGATTCTCGATGAACCCACCAACCACCTGGATATGAAGACCAAGGACATTCTTAAAAGCGCCTTGATGGATTTTGACGGAACACTGATTCTTGTCTCACATGACCGCGATTTTCTTTCGGGACTAGTCACCAAAGTTTTTGAATTCGGAAACAAACAGGTCAAAGAACATCTTGGCGATATTCACAGCTTTCTTCAAAAGAAAAGGATGGACAATTTGCGCGAACTGGAACGGAATTTACAACGATAGGTACTTTCGAATCAGTGAAAATGTGACACTGATTTGTGCAAGATAATAAGTTGGCAAAATAAGAAAACCCATTTGTTTGTACCCTGCAAATTCTCTGAATGCGATAATGGTATCTGAAAATAAAACCATTACGATTCCGAAAACGTATGCCCACTTTACAATCGGATCACCCTTTATACCCATTGCCGCTCCCAGTGAGAAACAGGAAATCAGCAAATAGATCAGTGTGGCAGACATGAGCAGCTGATTATCGATGGATGGATACAATTTCAGAAAGAAAAACAGCAGGTATCCTACCAGTAAAACAATGGTAAAATTACGATTCATTCGCCCGTTTAACAAAGCGAACGACAGATAGCCAACATGGGCGAAAAAGAAAAGGGCAATGCCCGCCACAAACATCCCGACATCGCCGTGTCTGTTGGATAAAAACCAGTCTCCTGCAATAGAAAACAGAAAAGCCCCGAAGATCATCCACACCTCTTTTGCCTTTTTCAATTGATTGAAATACAGAAATAAAAGAATCAGTATGCCCCCTCCGGCAACACCTGATTTATAACCAAAATCGTGAAAGCGTACTGCCAAAATAGCTGAAATAATTGGTATTAATAACAAACCGTAAACCCATCTTCTCCTAAGTTGCTGATTCTTCATTTTTCTGTTTTTAACGAATTATAAAGGAAGAACATTTCACCATTTTTACAAAATATTTTATCAATAACTTCCCGAGGCAATTGCAGTCCTTTAACTTTCCTTTCTCCAAGATCCTTTATCACGAAAATGGAATCGGTCGCCAGGTAAGCCCAATGCTCAAACCACCTTGCACGAATGCCTTTGCTTACTCGGGAAAAGTCAGCATCTTGCTCATTGATTGTCATATCCGAACCATAAAGTATACGGTCCTGGTATTTAATTAAAAAATTTCGAACCCGTTCGCGATTTGCTAACGACTGGTATTGTAAATGCCCGATTCTTGCGGCAAGGTCTGCTCTCATGTTAGGGAACCTTTCAAAACGCTTAGCCAACTCGTCAACATTCCATTCCAAACTGGCCAGGTGTGCTCCTGTAAAATTGAGGTTCGGATGTTTTTTTAGCAGGTTATCGCGTGCATTGATCTGATCCTCATACGACGGTTCTTCGGGGTGCAGGTACATGTAGTATTTCGGGTGATTTTTGTAGTACCTGTGGTCATTGTCAACGGTCATTTTATTTTCAGGAAGCCAGCAATTCCTGGGTTCTCCCAAATGTGCCAGCAAAGGAATCCTATTTACTTCAAGATAGTTGAAAACCGGCTCAAATGCCGGGTCATCCACCATTACATATCGGCCGGCAGTATCTTTTAGCTCCATTCCGATGTTTTTCCAGATTTTAATACCCGATGCTCCAGCCTTCATACATACTCCAATGTGGGCGATTGTTCTTTCTGTAAATCCGGCCTTTCCAAAACTATCCACTGAAAAGGTGCCAAAAAAAGCAAACTTTTCGGGATACTGATGTTTAATCGAAGTGGTGATTTTCAATTGCTCATCAATTGGCATTTCTGTATCTACATTGGGAGAAATTAATCTGAAATTCAACGAGTCAGCAAATTGCAGATATCGTATATCAGAAGTATTATAATGAAAATGCACATCGATTTTGGGCACTTTTTTAAAATCGGTAACCGTATAATAGCTGGTTTTTTGCTGACAGGAAATGACGGTTAGTAAGCTCAGAAAACTAAGGATATTTTTCTTCTTCATGACATATAAGGATTTATTAATAGGATCTAATAGAATCAAAATCAGGATAGCTGAAGGAATTTTCAACGATCCAACGGGCTTTGTAAATCTTTAGTCCGGGGATTTGAAGAATAGAATTTCCTTTCAGCATTTTATTCTGAATACCGAAATTCCAAGTCTTGTTCTGTGATGTAAAAAATAGAGCATCTTGTCCCGGAACCGGGAATAAATCATGTCCTGACTCATCCTCAAATTTAAGCGAATCAACGGGCTGAAGTGCAGGTGTATTATTGGAAAAACTGTATTTGAAACTCCGTATTTTATTCTTATCAGCCGTCCATAGTAAGGCTCGTTTTTTGTCCCATACAACATTGTGGGCAAAATCGCAAAAGAAGGAACGCTGGATAACCCGATCAGGAAAGGACACTGTGTCTGTTTTGAATACAGTCAGGCAATTCCCGTCACTCGCTGCACAAATAATATTTCCATCGGGTAGCAGTTCTGCAGAATGCGGGTTGTGTCCAGCTTTGGCGTAAAACATGATTTTTTTATCCGCAATCCGGATCAATGCACAGGCACCTCCTGACGCACTCATCAAGACATATTTTCCTCCATAAACCACTTTCGCATCGCTCGGATTCGAAAACCAGGCGTAATGCTCCGGGGCAACCGATGAATCAGTAGGTTTCCAGTTCCAGATGATCCTGCCGGTTTTTATATTGGCAATAGCTATCTGGTTTTGCGACTGTTCTGCCATGACCACACAGTCCCGGTATTTTTCATATCCATCGGCATAAACGGTTGAAATTGAAAATATCAGAAGGAAAATGATAATTAAAATTGAATTAAAACGCATTGATGAAATTTTTATAAATTTTTTATATTTCTCCAGAATTTGGTGATATAAGGTAGCCCCTTCGGGTGAAGTTCTCAGAATTTCGATTGCTGTTCCACGGGGACTTTTACCCATTGTTGTATGGTTTGTGTTCTCTACTTCAGGACATATCTGTTCAACAGAACCGCCTGCACGCTCTACCTGCCGGGCAATGCCAAAGCTTTTTACAAGGACCTCCCGGGGAGCATGGTCATTATAATAGCCATGTCCCAGCCGGCTTCCCGGTTTTCTCCCGGAAGCTTTTTCCATGGCCAAGAAAATCTGTTTCATGTCGGGACTATAGTAGGTATTCCAATCCAGCGAACATTGCTGTAAACCAATCCGTGAAAACCAACCATCTGTGTCACCATCGCACCGGCACCAATTTTAAGTATGTCGCGGCGTGTGATGTTTACGGATGCTTTCTTGTTGATCGTACAAAACATAATGATCTGATTAATAATCGGTACGGAACGGGTTGGCCGGCAGCCCTTCTTTGTTATACAGGTTGATATCTTCGGGGTTATCGGCCCACCCGTACCTTACAGCTGAAGGATCGGGGACTTCTTCGCAGAAAACTTCGACCTTGTTGTTGCCGGTAATTCGCGCTTGTGCCCAATGGAATTTTTTATCTGCACCAGCAATGGCGAATCCCTTCAAATATCCGTAATGGTCTTTGACCATCAACCCGCTACCGGTATTGGTAAACAAGATGAAAGCTTTTCCGTCCTTAAACTCAGCAGAAGAATACATCGGACCTTGGTTTACCAAATTTTTCCCGTACGTAATTTTCAGTGCATTTAATGCTAACCGCAGTCCTACGTCTTGTTTGTCTTTCGGGTGGATGTCGTTTGCATCGCCGATGTCGATTGCTGAAGCCATACCCGTATTCGGAAGTTTCAGTGTCATGGTTTGAGCCTCCCTCAATTCGGCCCAATTGCTTTCAGAAGGTTGTTGCACAGGCTTCATAAAATTGGCCAACTGTACCCATAAAAACGAAAAATCGCCCAGTTTCCAATGATTACGCCAATCGGTAATCAGGCTGGGGAAAAGGTGACGATATTGTGCAGTACGGTCGGTATTCGATTCACCCTGATACCAGATTACACCTTTTATTCCATATAAAACAATTGGGTTTATCATGCTATTAAACAACAATGTAGGATATTTATTAGGCAAGAAATTGGGTATGACCACCGGCTTGCCAAAACGGAATTTCCATTCTCCTGAAAGATTTATCTTTTCATTGCCAACCAACAGAAACAGGTTTTCCGAATTTCCCCAAATACCACCCTTACCACCTTTATCATCCACCCTTACAACCAGCATGTTTTTGCCAGGTCTCAAAAATTTGGCATCAATCGTATAGATGCGATCTTTTGAAGATTCATGTTCTGTTTTTCCTATCTCATTTCCATTCATCCAGGTCATATCCGAATCGTCTACCTTTCCCAGATGAAGTATTGCATTTTTTTGGCTTTGCCTGTCCGTCAGATTAATTTCGCATCTATAATATGCAATCCCATCAAAATTAGCGTAGCCTTGTTCTTCCCAAAACTGAGGTACTTTAATCGTTTCCCATTTACTGTCGTCTAAATCTAACGCTATCCAAACTGGGTTCCCGTTAACTATTCCAATATCTTCCTTTGGGATATTGTCACCGAAAAGTTGCTTAATCCGGGTTTGAAACTGTTCCTGTTCATCCATTATATTGCTGCTTTTCATTTGAATGAGCTTGGTTGCAAAGTCAGGGTCATTTTCAATAGTTTGCAAGCTAATCCATGTTTCAGCAACGGTGCCTCCCCATGCCGATTTGATTACACCTATCGGAACTTTCAACTTTTGATAAAGCTCCCGCGCAAAAAAGTAACCAACAGCAGAAAAACCCGGGATTGTTTTTGAAGTACAAACCGCCCATTCCCCGTTTTCAAGATCATCAGCAGGACGTTGAGCTATTTTCTTTGGAACGGTAAACAAACGTATGTCAGGATAGTTCGCATTGGCAATTTCTTCTTTTGCATTTTCAGTAACAGAAACCGGAAATTCCATGTTCGATTGTCCCGAACAAATCCAGACTTCCCCAATCATCACATTGGTCAATTCAATCGAATTATTTCCTTTTACCAATAATGTATAGGGACCGCCGTAGTCCATAACCGGAAGTTTGGCTGACCATTTACCATCTTTGCCGGCTTTGGTTTTAACTTTTTTCCCGTTCAGTGAAATGCTGATGTTTTCGTTTTTATCGGCCCAACCCCAAATCGTATTTTCCATTCCTTTTTGAAGCACGATGTTTGAGGTGAAAATACGGGGTAGTTTAACATCTGCACGCGAGGTGAATGTGGTAATGGTTACAACCAATAAAACCAGAATTAATTGATTTAAAAAGTACCGTTTCATTATAAAAAATATTGATAATTGTTCATAAGTATTTTAATGTCACTTTTTTTTGACGATTAATTGGATTAAGGCAAAATTACCGCTTAAAATTTAACGAACGATTGAAAATAATTACTCAGATTTAATCAAAGTCCATTGATCCTTCCACCTGACGATTACTGATTTATCTTTTTTGTCTATTTCCATCGGCAACCAAATGTGTTTCATTTCATGTAGATCTGGAACTTCACCCTCCGAATTTTCATTCCATCGATCTGACATAAAAATAAATTTTCCGGGACTATCCTCTATCTGAAACACATGCGTAACCTGAGATTTAAATGTAGTTTCTTCGTCTGGTCCGTATGTAAACTTCCCTTTAGGTGTCCATGGGCCCCATATATTGTCTGATACAAAATAGGTGTTGCAATTTGCTTTATAGCCTGTTAGCCTTGATTCAAAAATGTAGTAGGTATTATTATAGTTAACCATTGCAGGAGCTTCCCCTTCAGTGCCTTTCATCAATGCGCCTTTCACTACCGATTGATAATCGTCGCTAAGTTCGTATATATAGGTAGCTGAATGTCCAACCAGAAGATAAGCTTTCTGGTCTTTATCCTTAAAGAGTTTCATATCCCATCCCCTGATCCTTTCGGGACGATCCTTCTTTCCCGTTCGTTTCTCACTATCCCAATTATCTGAAATGTTTGGCTTGTTTTTCCATGGCAATTTGCCTTTAAATTTAAAAGGGCCAACAGGTGAATCACTTACAGCGTATATCACATCATTGACAGTTTCGAAGTCTGCGCTTAACAGGGCAGCCATCAAAATATATTTCCCCGTTTTGTCATTTTTAATAATATTGGGTCGGCCAAATAAATTCAGCGGTTGTAAGAGGTCTTGAGGTTTAAGGCTTGTTTCATTTAAAACGATACTTTCCAATTTCCAATTATACAAATCACTCGATGAGTATATTGAAATCCCTTTGTTAAAAAACCATGTAAAGATTTGATTATGGAATGAGCCTTTAGGTATTGTCATTCCGTTATAGTTTGATCCATACCAATAATAGGTACCGTTATCATAAAACACCCCCCCCAGATGCGACTCAATCGGGTTCCCTCCTGTATCGGTCCAAAGTTTACCTGGTTCAAAACAGGTATGCTTTATACCTGTTTTTGCTGATTTATTTTGGCAATCACCGGACAAATATGTACCAGATAGGGTACATAACAATAGAATAATAACTTTCGTCTGTCTCATTTGCATAAATTTTATTTAGAAGAAGATTTACTTTTTATCAAAATAATCCTTTATCAAAAACCAAATTCTTTGTTCAATCATTCGCAAAGGATATTTCTTTTCAGAAGCATACTCTTCAATTAGTCTGTTGACATTTTCTTTCGCCCAAAAGCCATCAGTAATTATTCTGACAGCATGTTGGCCGGGGGCAATATACTTGACAAGTTGATCGTAATAGCTGGTGAAATTACCTTCTGTTGCTTTCTTATCTACAACTTCCTTTTCCGCAAAATCGCCCCGCATCCTTCAAAAGCAATAATGCTTGTATTGGAATAAATTTTAAGGCCTGTAACTGAATATTTCCCATCCCAATATACAATGATCGGGTGGTATTGGGCCTTGTCCAGCACACCCTGAATTACCGCTGTATTATCTGTCCCGAATGTTACGCTTTTTATCCCTGGGTCGGCATCACTGACCGCCCCGCAGGCAGAAAGGTAATATACATTTGGCGATTTAGAAGGTTTATCCTGTATTTGAGAATAACTAAAATAAGTTATAAAAAATACAGGTATGATACATGAGAACAGACGTTTCATTTGTTAAGATATTAGTTACTGATTCTTTTTCTTTCCTTCATAATAAATACAGTTAAAATTAATATAATATAGGAAGCGCCTAGGGAATAATATTTAAATTCCTTTTAGATAATAGATTTATCCCCTGGGTTTTAACTGAAACTTGATTTATAATTCGAGCGTTATCGATTTCTTTCCCCCTTTTTTCATCTGAATTGCCTTCCCTTGTAAATCAAAATCACAGTCTTTCCAGGCCTCCAGAATTATATCAGCTTGATTGTCATTGATTTTACCACTTATTTTCACACCTAAAATTGAATAAAAATTTCGAAAAAACACGTTTCCTTTCCACGGGTTGCATTTGGCGATCTCGATTTTGCCGAACCAGTCTGAAACCAGGTTATTCAGCAGCGATAAGGCAATCAGGTCGCTGGTCGTCACATAAAACGAATGCCGGTGAAGTTCGCTGGATTCGTACACCTGTATCCAGTCGGGGTCGACATAATCCGATTTACGGAGGTTATCCCAGTCTTTTTGCCAACCGGCAACATCACCAATCCTTGAACCGGCCAGTAAAAAATCGGCCAAAGTCCAGCCCGAAAAGTGAAATACTTTCGCTACTTCCGTGATTTCGTAACGGTGCCGGTATGCCAACTCCACCGGTTGCTGCACTTCTTTCCAAACGGGGAGGAACGTCAACGAGTTTAACTGAACAGGGTGCTTCTGTTTTCCAAAATCCTGTTCACCGCTTCCCTGGTTGGAAAAGTAAATACCGTTTTTCGACTTCAGGGAAGAAAATGCCAACCCGTCTTTCAGTACCTGCCGGTAAAAACCATCGTTATCGAGGTTAAGTTCGATTGCCTTTTGGAAGCAATACTGGGCGCTGGTCAAGGCACACAGATAGTCTTTCTTATCTTCGCCACCTTCTTCGTCCTGCCCCATTGAAGGGGTGATAAATAAATGCCATAAGCCATCGGCTTCCTTTTTGCTTATATTCCGGTAAAACAAAGCCAGTTCACTGATTAGCGGGGTAACATACTTATCGGTCCACTTTTTATCATTTACATAAACCGATGTTTCAAAGGCAGTCCGGGCCATATAGCCGGAATTGTGCAACTCGTAGTAGCATTTGTTTGGCGGGAGCGGATCGTGATAACCCTTAAAATCACCATAAGGGAAAACCCAGGGGGTCAGGACTCCGTCAACCCTTAAAAGCCGTTTGGTATAATCTTTCATCCCCTCGATCCGTCCGGCCCAAAATTCGACCCAGGCTTGTGAGACGTTGCAATTACCCGAAGCCAGTAGTAAGGCATTGATATACGACAAATCCTGAGGAAACGGGAATGGCCAGCATATACCAGTCAGACCGTTTGGAGGAGCGGCTCCAAACGGATCGTCGTTGTAAGAGTAAAGCATGTAGGCAAACGAACGGACCCAGGTTTGTTGAGCTTTCTTATCTGGCAACGATAAACATGCTGAACTGTTCCACTTGTTGTGCCACCAGTTGATGGTTTGAGCTAACGATTTTTTACACGAAACCTGTGGGTTTTTATTTACTGAAATCAGGATAGTGTTTTCACCGTGGTGCAACTGAACCCGAAGACCAGAACCTATCTGTCTCACTTCAGCATCGGTTTTTACGAAAACAGCAGAAGAAGCATTCAAACACGATAGATGTATTTTCCATGATCCTGACTCAAAACTGGTTGATGCATTCTGAATAAGATCCTGATTGTAATGGACTTTTAGTTTTTTGTCAGGGGAAATAATAACCGCCGGGGCTTCACCATCCACATTGATCTTTATTCCAGCAATGTCCCTATCAACCGGATCGAACCAGGTGGTTACCGTAATTTTGTTTTTCCCTTCCTCGAAACGGGTGGTGATAATTCCATCATAAAACGACTGATGCTGGCTGTAATTGCTTACTTTTTCGGGTTCCGATTCCCAGAAAACATGAGCCAGAGGCAACAGGTAGTCGGATCCAAACTTAGCCCGTGCAAAATGCTGCATGTGCATGTACCCTGTTTTCCCGTAGGACTCGAGCTGGCCCTTAGCCGCCGGGTCAATGTGAAGCCCCATCGGGCCATACGAACAACCAAACCGCCCATTTCCCTGGTACAGGTTCAACACGGCCGTATCGGGGCGGACTGTACGATCAATATCCCCACTGATTACAGCTTGACGAAGATCAAATGATTTATCTTTTCCAAAGACTGGTGCTTCAGCAATGAAAAAAAATACTAATAACCCAAATACTAAATGATTAAAATTCTTCACGATAGTTTATTATAAATCAATTAATTCCGAAAAAGACGATTACTGCCGAAGCCTCCTTAATGGTAGCCACATTTTTTGCATGATTGCCTTCTTTTTTGAATGAAACATCCTGTGAAGCCCAAAAGCTTGAAGCAACCCTTCGGACGATGTTTTCAGGATTTCGGCCAAGATTGAATTCTGACCCAAAACCAGCGATTTCAAACCAGATCGTAGAATTACCATCAGCAGACTGACCTCCAGAATAGTTGCCTTCTTTCAGAAAGTAATGTCCATAGTTCAAAGAAACCAGGGCCGACATTTTGTTTCCAAGCCGATCGGTAAGTCCCTGAAAAACATATTTTTCTGATCATATTTTTTGTATTAAGTTATTTTCAACGCGGTTACTAATTTGCGAAAAAATGATAAATTCTCCCCGTTTGTGTTTCAAAATCAAAGAGTTTTGTTGCTTTAACGTTTAATCCTTCCAATTTAACGCCATCTTTTATCAAAGGCGTTTTTATTAGCGCTTTTTGGTAAAACAGGTTTGGATTTTCTGTTGTTTCAGTAACTGGTTTCAGTTTTACATCGCCTTTTAATTCACCGGCTAAGCGTAACCTGCAATTTCCTCCAATTGTTGAACGAATCGTTAAATCCGTTAACTTGCCATTGTCCCACGACATATCGATTTCAAAGCCACCCCGGGCCCGCAACCCGGATACTTTTCCTTTAGGCCAGGCATCGGGTAAGGCAGGAAGCAGGTGTATATCACCATCATGGCTTTGGAGTAACATTTCGGCCATACCGGATGTACACCCCATATTTCCATCAATCTGAAATGGCGGATGGGCATCAAACAAGTTGGGATAAGTGCCGCCGCTTTGTTCTTTCTCCGCTTCTGAAACGGGTGTGAGCTGGTCTTTAATTAATTTAAAAGCATGATTACCATCCAGTAACCGGGCCCACAGGTTGACTTTCCATCCCATCGACCATCCGGTGGACTTATCGCCGCGATAGACTAACGAATTTTTGGCGGCCTCAAAAAGTTTGGGTTGAGTGAAAGGAGAAATCTGGTTGCCGGGAAACATCCCATACAGGTGTGAAACATGGCGGTGATGATCGTCAGCCCGGTCCCAGTCGTGCAGCCATTCCTGCAACTGCCCGTATTGGCCTACCTGCATCGGAGGCAACTGGTCGCGTTTCATTTTTACGGTATCGGCAAATGCGGCATCTTTGTCAAGAATTTTGGAAGCGGCTATCAGGTTTGAAAAAACATCGAAAACCAACTGGTTGTCCATCGTGTTTCCGGCAGCCATTGTAACCCCTTTATGGTGTGCATTTTCCGGCGACATACAGGGAGAGACAACCAACCATTGATGCGATGGTTCCGCTTGAAGCACATCGACATAGTAAGTCGCAATCCCTTTCAGGATCGGATAAACTTCATTCAAAAATTTTGAATCGCCTGAATAAAGATAGTGTTGCCAGAGATGCTGGCTCAACCAAGCCCCACCCATTGGCCAGGGTTCGTAATAAGCCCCGTCGATTGGGCCTGAGAATCTCCAGATGTCAGTATTGTGGTGGATCATCCAGCCACGTGCGCCATACATCTCTTTTGCTGCTTCCCTCCCGGTTTCCGACAAGTCCTTTATCATCGAAAACAAGGGTTCGGCCATTTCCGGCAGACTGGTAACTTCGGCTGGCCAGTAAATCATTTCAATATTGATATTTACGGTGTATTTACTGTCCCAGGGCGGTAATAGCTGATTATTCCATATTCCCTGCAAATTGGCTGGTTGTGTGCCCGGTTGCGAACACGAAATCAATAAATACCGGCCAAACTGAAAATATAGGGCGGCTAATTGCGGGTCGTTCCCTGTTTTAAAACAAGCAATACGCTGATCAGTAGGCTTTTTTGCAGAATTAGTTACCCCTAAATCCAACTGCACCCGGTCGAAGTATTTGTGATATTGTTGAATATGAGCCTGTTTAATGGCATTGTATGGTTTGGCGATTGCCAATTTCAGGTATTTATCAGCCATTTCCGCAGCATTTCCACTGATGTCGTTGTAGTTTTTGAAATTGGTAGCTATTGATACATAAATCGTTGCTGCATTGGCATTTCGAACCGATAAAGTCGAGTCCGTTTTTTCGGTCAGGCCACCATCGGTCACCGGAAGAAAACGCGCATTGAATTCTACTTTCCCTTTCTTATTGTCCTTTGGTTCGCCTTTCCCTGACAGAACAAGTGCATTTCGCTCCACTCCCACTTGCTTCACGGTGTGCGGACTGCTTGCCCTCATGGTAAAGCTGATTTTTCCTTTTTTATTGGTCGTCAACCTGATGGCAATAACCTGATCGACAGCCGTAGCAAAATATTCGCGTTTATACGTTACACCATCAGCTTCATAACTCACTGAGCTAATTGCGTTGGCAATGTCCAGATCGCGATAGTAATCTGAAATTTTACCCTGTATGGGAAAATCAATCCAAAGGTCGCCCACAGGCTGGTAAGGCATTCCGTAATTCAGGTTATCAGGGACACGCCGGGGAATCCGGGTCATTGTTAAATCCTGGGCTTCTTTGTATTTGCCTTCAAATATGAAGCTCCTGATTTCGGGCAAAATTTCCTTAAATCCATGGGGAACGTTATTGCCGGGTTCTCCAGCCCACACGGTTTTTTCGTTCAGTTGCAAATGTTCCGTGGAAGGGGCGCCAAAAATCATGGCGCCAAGCCGGCCATTGCCAATAGGCAGAGCTTCTTCCCACTGTTCTGCCGGGCGATCGTACCAGAGCTTCATTAAGTTTTTGTCCTGATTCCGGGCACAAGCCAGGGTTGAAATGAAAAGCAACGGAACTATGATAAAGAAAACTCGGTGTTTTGAAGTGAACTCCATGATTAATATTAAACGCATCCCAGAATAACATTTGCATCAATCTTCAGTTTCTTGTGCATACGCCTGGCTATTTGAAGTGTAGGTTCTGATTTACCTGTGAGGTACTCACTTACACGGGGCGCACTGATCTCAAGCATCTCAGCCAATGATCTTTGGGACAGGTTTAATTCATTCATTCTTGATTTAAGAACATCGGCCAAGGTTGATTTGCCAATGGCAAAATGTTCTTTTTCATAAGCAACAATACCATCTGTCAGAAAATCAAGTTCAATATAATTCCGATCGGTTTGCGGTGTATTGTCATCCACAAGTTCAACAAGCTCATTTACTCTTGCCATGATAGCTTCATACTCTACCTTATTGTTTATCTGTTTCATTTCATAAATATTTAAATAGATGTAATATCTGTTATTTTATCATATTCCAAATGGGTTCCAATAAATCGGATGTAAACAATTTTGGGGACAAACAAAATCAAAGCTACCAATCTATACTTATTACCCTTAATATTAAAGACATATCGCTTATTTCCAACACTGTCAACACTGTTAAAGGTTTGTTTCATATCAGCGAAACACTCCCAATTACTTTGCTCAGTTTTTAGATACCATTCATCCAGTGCCACTTTTATATCTGTGTGCAGTCCAGAATATTGATCTATCGCTTTGTAAGTTATAATCCTCATGCCCCAGTTT
Organism: Prolixibacteraceae bacterium; assembly: GCA_963677935.2. Lineage (GTDB taxonomy): Bacteria > Bacteroidota > Bacteroidia > Bacteroidales > Prolixibacteraceae > JAAFHB01. Next base: position 1,878,521 of record CAXXEH010000003.1, read on the forward strand.
TTAATCACAAAACTAACCAAAATAATTTTGAAAATCAAAACAAAATATACATATTTTGTATCATAGTCATCTTTATTACCTTCTTAAAAAGGGAGATGTATATACGACCCAACGATTTCCTTGTTCAAATCCGAATTATTGTCAACACGAACAACCGCAACATAAGGCTTTGATTTATCGGCAATTTTCAGTTCCAGCGTTATCTTTTCCGGTTTATTAGCCTGAATATCAATTTGTTTTCCGGTGAAATCTGTTTCAGCATTAAAAGTAGCAATTTGGATGTCGTGTTTGCCTGAACCTTTCAGCGTAATGATAACCGACACGATTTCTTTGTCCGATTGAATGGTTTCTGTCTGAATGTCAATCGGTTTCGCCTTTGAAGAAGGTAACGACTGATAACAGGCCGAATAGACCGAGACGGCTCCCAAAAACCTATTCACAGGTTCAACCCATATTTCCTTACTGGTTGCATTGTTCGTAGCCGACCAGTATGGCTTGTCGCCCGACATACAATCCATGCCGACCGGCAGCGAACCAACCACATTTTTAAGGCAATAGGCAAAGGAAAATCTCCGAAATTCAATTTATCCTTCTTCCCATCATCCTTTATCGTATGACAAGAGAAAAAGATTGCAAAAAGAAAAACTAAAATTTGCTTGTTCACAGTTGTTTTAGGTTTTTGGTAAATCGATTTGGTATAGTATCAAAACGTCAATTGATGTTTCCCTGCTCCAACTTCTGTTTTCTGCCCGTTACCGGCAATAACCGAAGCCGTACACCCTTTCGGAATGATAATTTTCAGGGTGACTTTCCCGTTTTTCCGTTTCCATTTGCTGCTGATAAGGCCTTTCACTGATTGATATTCACCTTTTACCCACGACAGCCCTTCGACAAAATGCGGGGTAATCAGGATATGAGCGAACCCGGGATGCTGCGGATCGTAGTTGATACCAGCCAATTGATTGATCATCCATGCAGAGACATCGCCCAGAAAAACATGGTTCAGCGATGTGCCGTTTTTCACCGGGTCCAACACCCATTCTTCGGCCAGAGTTGAGTAGCCCAGTTTATCGACCCAATAGCCCCACGAGGGTGCATCGGTTTTGGTGACCATCTTCATGGCGTCTTCCACGTAACCATACTGGGTCAGCATACGCGGCACCGTTTTGCTGCCAATCACGCCAAAATCCAGAAAGTAATTGTTCCCGGCCACTAATTCGTGCAGTTTTTCGGCCACTTGTTTTTCTTTTCCTTCGGGAGGTAGCCCCAGGTACAAGGCCAGCGCCTGCGCGGTTTGTGTCCCTTCGGCATACATGTTGGTTTCGGCATTGAAAAACCGGCTGTTGATCGTCTGCCTGATTTTTTCAGCTTTTACACGAAACCGGCTGTCGTCTTCGCCCAAAATCCGGGCAAACGAAGCCCTTAATTTGTAATCCAGGTAATAGTAGGCTGTTGAGGTGAACGTGTTGTTTGTCTTCGACTTATAAGGCACCCAGTCGCCCAGGCCAAACGGAAGCAACACGTCTTTCTCTTCTTTTTCCAGGTAAGCCAGGTAACGGTCGAGGGTTGGGATCATTTTCCGGATACAGTCGGAATTGCCATAATATTCATACAAGGCATTCGGGATAATAAACATAGCGGCATCCCAAACCGGGCCGGTCGATTTTCCCCAGCCCCATCCGCCCGACGGGACAATGGCAGGGATATCGCCCTGCTCGCGCTGCATATCGATAAAGTCGTCCATCCACTTTTCGTAAACTGTGATGCCGTCAAAGTTCAGCAGCCCCAAATCGACAGAAACATGCGCATCGGCTGTCCAGCCGTTCTTTTCGCGCTGCGGGCAGTCGGTCGGGATACTTTCCAGGTTGCTCAGGTACGATTGTCGGGTGGCTTTCCATATTTTATTCAGGGTTTGATTGGAGCATTCGAAGGAACCAACCGATTTTACATCCGTATGAACGAACAAGGCGGTCAGGCATTCTTTGTCCAGTTCAACCGGATTTGAGCTTTCAACCTCCACATATTGAAACCCGTGGTAGGTAAACGAAGGGGTAAACTCGACCCATTCGCTGGCATCCCGTAAAATGACTTCATCCTGCTGAAATACCTCCGCCTTATTTCGCGGATAGAAAAAGAAATCGACATTTTTTTGCTCTACCCGGCCATCGCTTTTCAGCATTTCGCCATATTTCAGGGTAATACGGGTGCCAGGTTCGCCTTTAACCTTCAGCCGGCAAAAACCCGCCATGTTTTTGGGGAAGCTATAAACGTACAACCGGTCGCTGATTTTTTTTATTTCCGAAGCCTGAAGTTCTTCCGTGATGCGGATACCCGGCATTTGCCGGACAACCAACAAAGCAGCAGGTGACGGCACTTCTTTGGCCTGTTCCCATTTCGAATCGTCAAAAGCAGGTTCTTTCCAGCCTTTTTCTTCCAGCCTTAAATCAATGTGGTCGCCGCTGTAAATATCGTTGTAAGTAAATGCCCCGGTCGAGGTTTTCCAGGTATTGTCAGTAGCAACAACCTCTTCGGTTCCATCGTCATAACGGATATGGAGTTCGGCCAGCAGGCGCGGACGGTTTCTCCATTCCGCTTTGTGGAAATTCCATATTGCCGGGCCTTGTACGTTATACCAGCCGTTCCCCAGTACCGCAGATACGGTATTTTGGCCATCTTTCAGCAAACCGCTAACATCGTGTACCGAATATAAAATCCGTTTACTGAAATTGGTATAACCCGGGTCGAGGTAATCATTTCCAACGCGTTTGCCATTAATAAACATTTCGTAATATCCTGTGACCGAGACATAAACCTGCGCCTGGACGATTCTCTTGCCGGAAATTTTTATGTTTTTCCTGAAAAGAGGTGCTGGTTCATATTCTATACCCCGATTGTCGGTAATCCATTGGGCTTGCCAGTCGTTTTTCACAACATGAATTGGTTCACCTTTTTGTTTCGGATTTTTTGAGGTATTCACCTCTGCTTTGCGGGAGAAACTGGTCAGGCTAAGAAAAACGAGGATGCTGGTTATAATAATCGTTTGGTTCATTGGATTTTAGGATTGCTGGTGGTTGTGTCATTTTGCGTGTATCCTCAGTACAGTCACGGATATGGGATCAAAGGTATAGTTGAATTTCTGCCCGGCTTCAAATTCTTTCGAAACCGGAACTACTTTCTCTGGTTGGTCGATTGAGTTTCCGTCCTGCATATCTGCTGAAGTCAGGACGGTAGCCGTTCCTTTTGCCTCCTTTTTCGAGAAACCTTTCAGGAGAATATCAGCAGTCAACGGCGATTGTGCTGTATTGACCACTTTTACAATGACATCGCCGTTGCTGTTTCCCTTCGACGGGGCGATAAACAACGATGCGTCTTTGATTGTGTAGGGCAAAACCACATCGCCGGTATTCTCTACAAACATCTTTTGCATGTAATAGGATGGTATGGCAAAACAAGATACGCTATTGTTATAGAATAGGTCGGGACAATAGTTGATGCTGTTCAAATTGGCGCTTAACGTAGCATAAGTAGTTGATAATAGAATATCTGAGTTACGTTCGCAACCGGTCAGGAAGGCTGCCTCGGCCAGTGCATACCTTAAATTTCCCAGGTTGGTTTGATTATCCTTGCAACAATATTCGCCAACAACAATTTTAGGGCCTTTCCGGTCGTAGTGATCGTAATTGGTGGTTAGTTTTAAAAACGAATCATACGATTTGAAAAAATGCTCATCGACAAGGTCGGCCTTCTGCCCATCCATCCTATCGTTAATGATCACATTCATAGTTGGATACACCCTTTTTATTGCTTCGTAGAATATTGCATACCTCTCGTTATACCCAAATCCATCGGTGTCTCCCTTCCCATTCTCGTTTCCAACTTCAATGTATTTCAGGTTATAAGGGGCCGGATGGCCGTTGTCCGCCCGCTTTTTGCCCCAGAAAGTGGTTTTGGCATCCCCGTTGGCGTATTCGATTAAATCCAGAACGTCCTGCACAAAAGGTTGTATTTTTCCAACCGGAACGCCCACGTAACCGTCGTCAATCGATACCGAAGTGCAATAAATGGGTTCGGCGCCCCAATCCCCGCACATTTGAAACAGTTCGTCCAACCCGTATTGCTGGCTGTTGCGGTAATGCCAGTGCTGAGTCACTTTTCCGGGCCGTTGTTCAATCGGGCCAATCGTTTTCTTCCAGTTCCAGCCGCTGTCAACGCTGCACGATTCTATGTCGCAGCCGCCGGGGAAGCGGATAAGTTTAGGCTTTAGGGCAGCCTGCATCTCGGCCATGTCGATACGCAACCCATTCGGTCGGTTTTTGTAGGTGGGAGGCATCAAACTGACCGCATCCAGATATACCACTCCTTTGCTTGAGCCATAGATAACAAACCTGTTATCTCCCGAAACCTTTGAAATACCGCTGGTTGTGAGCTCACAGGTATATTGTTTCCATTCGGTCGAAATCGAGATTGGGTCGGAAGCAGCATATACCACGCCATCGTTACTTTCCAGTTTTACGGTGAGCGTACCGTTAAAGCCTTTGCCCATTTTTTCGAAGATGGGGTCTTTTCGCGCAAAGAATGAGGCTTTATAGGTTGTGTTATTATCCAGCCGGATTCCCCAATAGCCCGAATTGACTACGCCCGTTTCAGGGTCGCCGTTCCAGCCCACATTCCAGCAGAGGCAATGGCGCTGCTGCTTGTTAAGCTGATCGGTTTCCCCGGCAATTGCGGTATTTACTGCTCTTGAAAGATAGCCTTTATCAACCAATACCGAAGAACCAGGCTTGACCAGCGACCAGCCTTCAACCGGGTTATTGTCTTCGAAAGAGCCATTGCGGATCAACTGGGCATAGAACCCACCGTCGATCCCATGGCTGATCTCTTCGAACAACATCCCGTTGTAAAGGATTGGGCTGATGGCATGTCCGGGTTTCGAAACATCGATGGTTATGGTTTGGGCATTTATCTTCAATCCACCTAATTCAACAATTAAAAGAATGAATAAAACGAAAGGTCGAAATGGGTTGTTTTGTCCTTTTTTCATGATTTTGACAGGGTTTGCTGGTTTAATTCAGAATTTAATAGTTAAAATTAGATCATTTTGAATATTTTTTAGCAGAAGATGCAGGATAATAACTAAACTTATTCGTGTTTTCGGTAGTTAGCCCTTTGCTGTCGTACGCAAGTATCGTGGCCGTATGATCGCCATAAGACAGTACCCCCAAATTAAACTCGAACTGGCCATTTTCAGAAAGTCCTGCAAAACGGGCATCGATATATAGTTCAATTTTAGCGATCCCGTCAGGATCAGTTGCTGCTCCCTTGACGGTCAGCGGTTGATTGGAGCTTATTTTAGCATCATATCCGGGGAACGAAATAGTGACGGCGGGTGGATTATTTACCTCAGTCGGAACCTTGAAATCGATGGGAGTGTTATCGCCCAATAGTGCATCAATGCCGGCGAACAAGGCTGTCATTGGCGAATTCCAGTTGATGGCGACCTCGTTGGCTGAAAAAGCTTTGGTACTGTCGATATAACACTTGGCAGGTTGCACGAACGAATAAAACCGTTCGTCTTCCTGTTTTGGGTTAGGGCCTCCGGCAAGAAATCCAGGAACAGGCTGAATAATATCGTCGGAAGCTGATGGACGGTGATGTATATTCACAGGCGTTTTATAACCGAAGGAGGTTACAAACGAGTATCCCGTAGCATTTTTGCCCAACAAATAATCAGCACATTCAGCCGCACCATTGATATATTTGGAATCTTTCGTAAGCATGAAGGCATATAGCAAGCCAATTCCCCTGTTGGCAATTTCGGCATTCGCCCCCCAGTTGAAGGTATATTTGGGTATTCGTCCCGGGCATTCTTCAATCTGCCTTAACCATTTATCCGAAGTAGCGATAATGGATTCTTTGATGTCGGCAAGGATTGTTTCCGGCAACCCGTTTGCCAGTATTGCCAGCGATAACGAGGCTAACGGCTGAACGCGGTCATAACCGGGGGCACTTTGATATTTTAGAGAACTGCTTTTTTCAACCAGGTAATTTTTATATTCATCCTTCCGGGTGGTGATGTATAGTTCAGCAGCCGCCCAGATAAATTCATCAGAAACATTGTTGTCGCTATATTCGCCGGTGTTTACATCGGATGGATTTTTAATAAACCAGTTAGCCGGATTCGCTTTTGCCCATGCCCACGCTTTTTCGGCCCGGGTTATGCAGTCGGCAGCATAGGCGGCATCATATTCCTGGTAAATACGCCCGGCCATAGCCATCATGCCAGCAAAATCAAGCGCCGAAGCGGTGGCTTTTCCAATGATATACCGGTCGGCTTTATCGGCTTCAGGTAAAATAAACTTGGAGAAATGCAATGTTGTCAGTTTGTAAAAAACGCCGCCATCGTTGTCCTGCATGGTTTTAAGCCAGTCAAGTTCAAATTTTACCTCATCGAGCAAATCATTTTTCCCGTTGGCCGATTCAGGGATATGAATGGAGCCATCCGGGAAAAAGCCTTTAAAGTTTTCGTGAAATGAAAGCAATGTGGCAACCGATATTCCGGCATTGGTAACATATTTGCCATAGTCGCCGGCATCGTACCAGCCGCCGGGTGAAGAGATCTTACCGCTTATACCGGTTGAAGGATGTAACAGGCACAAAGTATCGGGATGCCCTTTAGCCCTGGCCCATAATCCGGCATAAGGGGCGGTTAATTCGTACGAACAACGTTGATAGTAAAAAGATTTTAAGGAAGCATAAGCTGCTTTTCGTAGAATTGAATTGGAAATTTCGAATGGGTACGACTCTCCGAATCCGGGAATCCTGACTTTATAAGTTCCAACCCGTGTGAGTTTCGAAAAATCACATTTTTTAATGCTGTCGCCCGAATCTTCCCAGAACATTTCGGAAGACATCTTTCCGGAGAATGCAACGGAGTTATCCTTTACATTGACTATTTCAAAGGTTTTTGCCTTAGCATAAACAACCAGGGCAAATTTATTGGCCGCAGGATAATATCCCAGTTGGTTGATCCGTATTGCCCCCGTTTGAGGGAAGGCCAAAAATGAACAACAAAATAGCAGAAACAACAGAAAATATATTTTAAAACATTTCATTTGCCTGATTTTTAACTGATTTATTTTGTTTTAAATCCAGTAATTTCAACAAGTCTCGTTCCTTTTAGGGTTCATTCGCCACAAATATATTAACCATTTTGTGTCTGATATAATCATAATCTAATCTGGTCAAGATCGTTGCTGCTGGTGGTTATCGTGGAGAACTCATAGAGAAGACCAGGACCACATTCGGCTGGATACTTGAAATCGTTTTAAGATCAGACCGTTCAAGTCAATTTGTCGTAATACCCCAAAGATGGGTAGTCGAAAGAACGTTTGCTTGGTTTGAAAGCTATCGAAGGCTTAGTAAAGACTTTGAATATCGTACAGACACAAGCGAGGCGATGATCAAATTTGCGATGATCAAATTAATGCTTAACAGAATTCAAAAATAAAATTTAAACAGTTTCTTAGATTCAAACTATTTTCAAAGAGGATTGATTGTGCCTAATGAACGCCTCAGCATATTTACAGTATGCCTGCAAGCCCCTGAATTTTTCCATCTGTTCATGGAACTCGCTGTAAACATGCTCCATATCCTGACTAATATGGCAATTGCAGGCAGCATGTTTCTTTTCGATAACCGATGTGATATCAATAAAATTTGTAGGAGGAAAATTCTGCGTTTGTCCACCCGATTCAACTTCAAAATAATACAGCTCGAATTGCTTTTTCAAATTTAACCATGCATCGTAAACCAGTATCGAACAGATACGGTGATCACGATGTTGATCGATTGGCCAATGCGTAAAAACGAGATCCGGCTTTTCAGCCTTTATAAAATCGTACACTTCGGTATAGCGGCTGGCTGTAATTTCACAGTGGCCATCGATTTGTTTGAGAAAAACAGCTTTTGCATTCATGATTTTACAGGCTTCCAACGCTTCATTGGTACGAATTTGAGCGGCTTCATCATACGATTTTCCTCTAATCCCAGCTTCTCCGCGAGTTAGATAAGCTGAAACAACTTCATGCCCTTCACCTGAAAGTAACGACATGGTTCCTCCGCAACCTGTTTCCGGGTCATCAGGGTGTGCCCCAACAACGACAATCTTTAGTTTTTTTCCGGAAGCCTGGATTTCTTTTGCTTCCATCGGAAATGCTGTCAGCCCTAATGCTGCAGTACCCGACACCTTTAGTAAATTCCGTCTTGATATGTTTTTCATTTCGCTATGATTTTTTTGTTTATCTCTGAACTTAGTATTGAATCGGTCGCAAGGGAAATCCAATGGCTGAGCCATCGCGCCCGAAGCCCCCTACAAACAGCCACATAGTAGGTAGCTGGTTTAGTGACAGCCATAGAAGAGCAATAGTGATCATTACTGCCCTTACGCCCTCAAAGATACCGAAATAAAGATTTGCCTTTTACCTGTTTAATTCTTTCAACTTTTATTCTTTTTCAATTATTTTCACATCAAGGTATTCCTGGTCTTTATCCGGGTATATCCCGTCGAGAATCATGGTGCTTTCGGAAACAGAATCGAGCAACTCCTTCATTGCTTTTTGATTGGAATAACGATAAACCGGGCAATTTACATTCCATACCTTCCCGTAATTATTAACTTCAGGTGCACTAATAAAACAAATCCTGAATTTTTTATCTTTCAGCGATTTTACAACTTTTGCAAAATCCTCGCGGTGGTACAAAATCATTCCCGTTGAAGGAGCAAAATAAAGGTTCGGTTCGTTTACTGCATTCACCAATCCGGTAAGCTTATCAATCAATTTGATTGCACCCCCCTGCGCACTTTTTAAATGGACACCAATCTGGTATTGTGCAGCTTCCCTGCAAATTTCGCGAATCGATGATTTCAGCATATCATTAAACTGCTCCTCTGAAAGATTATTTTCCACCATTCTGTGAATGGGCAATATCATATCTTTCGCTCCCATCAAGTTCATCCTTCTTATTACCGAAAAAATGGTTTCCCTGTTTTTGGCGTACTCAGGATGGTTATTCAGCAACCGCAAATCAGGAAAAAGATTGACACCGGATGAAAAATCAACAATCAACTTTAGCCCCTGCCGTTTAATCCATCCTGATTCTTCCCTGAGAACAGATTCTTCTTTTTGCGCCAGGTACTTCCAATCGATAACTACCCGGTCGAAATGCTGAAAAAAGGTAGGCCGCAAAAGAATTTCTTCCTTCACCGATACAACATTTCGAAGTGTAAGCCCTCGGTTTTCATGGTTTTGAACCGGTTGGACTTCGGGCTTTTCTTCAATTTTATTTGTTTCCAGCTTGACTGAGAAAACCCTGACATCACCTCCAGCGATTGTTCCTTTTGTATTTTTTCCGAGATTACCGGTTACTACTTCAGGGGCAAATCCAACAGCTCTTCTTTCGCTGCAATCCAATGGCAATTCAGTAATGGATAAAATTGTACCTGAATTTGAGCCTAGTGCAAATGGTTTTTCTTTCCATGAGTTATTTCCAACAGCTACTGTATATTCATTTTTGTTTTTGCTACAGGTAATCAAACTTAATCCTTCGCCGGCATTAAAAATTTCGGTTGTTTGAAAGATTTGATCCATCACCATATTCACATGTTTTAACAGCGGGTATGGAGTTACTAAGCTTTTATCAATCTCTGATTCAGGAAATGGCCCGGGCACGGAACCAGTTCCAAACGGAGTAGCAATTACTACCATTTTTCCCAAGCCAGCGGCATATTCCAAAGCCAGTGATCCCTCGCGACATGTTGCCAAAATCGTTGCCTGATTGGACGAAACAATTTCTTTTGCAGTGAACCCGGATTCCTCTTTGATAGTTTTCGCCCCCATCTCAACAGAAGCACCTCCCTCTACAATGAATTCTTTTTGGCCGGTTTTCACTCCCAATAACCCATCGGGTAAATTCTCAAGGTTACCTGCAGTAATTACCAGTTTCCCCCCTGAACGAACATATTCTTCCAGTTTGTCTTTTATTTCATGTCCCCCGTTTATTTTTCCGCCAATTACAAGTACCGGGTATTGTTTCAATATCCATAGCGGGGCATCGCTTAAAATACAATCAGCAATATCGCCATAAGGCGTATGCGAAATAAAACCGCTTTCATCATGGAAATAAGAAGCATCCCGGTATCCCGGGTAAAGCATATTAAAGACACCATCGGTCAGGTAATCCCCTTCGCCATATGGAAGGTTTCCCCAAACACGAAAAACATTATTGGTATATAAATGACGGGGGAAAGACCAGCCTGAGAAAAAATCGCACATCACTGCCACCGGAGTATACATGGTTCCGGGTGTACCGTATTTTTGCACCCACTGGTTTGCCGATTGTTGTATTTTACCAATTGGGCTGAGTTTACCTTCACTGTTAAAAAATCCAGCTTCAAACCCAACGAAAACACAATTATACATGATATGGCTTACCATTAAACGTTTCAATAAACTTAGGCTGGTACCTTTGGTTTCACCCCAGGTCTTATCCTTACTGGTATTTTTCTGGTAACTTTTAGATCCCCAACGGTTCCAGATTGAGGCACTTCCAAACCATGGAACTCCATATTGTTTTCCGGCACCCCTGATAAATGAATAATAGACTTGTGAATTAGGTAAAGCCTCTGCTGTTTCGGTTCCGACTAAAGTATATATTCCTTCTTTCAGAAAATAATGTCCGAAGTTGAGTGAAACAAGTGTCGCCAGTTTATTTCCAAGCCGGTCGCCAAGGCCTTGGAAATGGTTTTGAAAATTCAAGTATTGTCGCTCCCGGCTGCTTCCAATCAGGCTCATCTGATCGGCAAATCCACCGATATAACGGCCATCCTGTTCTCCATTGTCCATGCCTAACCAGTGGGAACCTAATTCTTTTTCAAGAAAACTGAAAGTGGAGGGAGGAACCATAAATTGCTGACAATAAGAGTCAGTATTAACACTTCCCAACTCATTCTTTTGCCCGGCTGTTCCCGGTCCCGAACCAGGAACATATCCCCAGAGATCAAATAAAAAGAACCCCCTGTTTTTTATTTCCCCAACAATATCCTTGAAATCATCCCGGTAAAGTAATGAATAATCCGGCCAGAGGATATTTCCCAGATTGTACTTCAATGTATACGTGTCAAGTGTACTTTTATAATCCTTGTCAAATGTGCGAAGGGAAGAAAACTGTGTCTGGTTACCAAACAAAGCATTATCAGGAGGCTGAACCGCCCTTCTTAAATCATCGGGGTGTTGGCGGGGATTCATCGGGTGATTATACAAGCTGATTCTGTTTCCGGGTAAAGTTTGAGAAAACCCAACTCCAACCAAAAAGGAAAAACATAAAACGCCAAAGGCAACTCTGAAAAAATTAGATTTGTTCATTTTTCAAAAAATTGAGAAACTGCTTAATCACTTATCATTTTGATTTTGAAATTCAAGAATATCTTTATACCCATTCTCAATTCCTGCTTTTTGCATGATGAAAATTGCTTCTGTTGGCCAATTGTTGTTTGTTACACAGACATTACCGGTTTCCATGGCATTACTTCCCTTAACCGCTCCGTTATCGTACCACTTTTTTTCTCCTTGCCAATAGTTATTATTGTACCTGAGATTGGGCTTTTCGATGTGGGATCCGTTCTGAAAAGCGCATGCGCAATTATTGACTACGTTTGAATCGAGCAGCACGTTTGTGGCTCCCGGACCGTCGCAGTATAGGCCAGCCATCGGACTACGCGGTGCCCATCCGTTGGGGCTAAATACATTGTAATTATAATTGTGGTGTATACGAGTACCTTTACCTGAAACCGTCCCAAGATTGTATATGGCTCCTCCGTCAGGATTGACCTGGCAGACGTCATGAATTTTGTTGTAACTTATTTCGCAATCGCGGTGTGGCGTTGTTTCCTTTAACCACGACCAGCCTACACTAATCCCAGTGTAGGGAAGATATCGAATCTCGTTGTGTTCAATCAGCAAATGGTCGGGAAGAGAAGCGTAAATTCCAACGGCATCGTTGAAATCACGACCACAGAGTTCAACAAGATTGTTTTTAATTGCGTCGTACGAACTACCAGCGTGGAGCGTTTTCATGGCATTTTCTGAAACCATCCAGGTATTTACCGAATCCTTCAGGGTAGCCTGATTTTCATGGTAAAATGTTGGATCTATGACAATACCATTTGCAGAAATATCCGTTACCACATTCCCGATAATGGAGTTGTGATCCGACATGCTCGAAAATACTATACCAAATCCACCAGCATGTTTGAAACAGTTTCGTTCAAAAACGACGTGGTTTGCATTGGAAATCTTAACCATACCGGGGATTTGCATGTCGAATGCTGCCTGAGCGCAAGTATACCCTCGTTTGTCAGGACCAAGCCAGGTACTGTGCTCAAATGAAATTCCACGAAACCGGATATGATGTGCCGTTTCAGAAGAAGTTCCGTCAATGCTCAATATCGTTTCAAGGACCGGAGCTATAACTTGTGCCGTTTTCATATTTTCATCGGCTTCAGGTTTATAAAACAGATCTCCATTATCCTGATTCAGAAACCACTCCCCTTCAACATCCAGAAATTCAAAAGCATTTTCAAGGATAAATGGCGCATGATCGTCGATTGAGATAGGAGCAATGGCAGATTCAGGCACACAAAACGACAGAAAAGCACTGTCGCCATGGATGGAAAATGAATTGATGCGGTAGCGGAAGTGTTGCCAGTACATGTTCACACAAAATTCAACCTGACTGGTTTTTGACAAACCGGTAATCATGGAAGTTGCTATCGCCGGATGAAAATTATTCCAGGAGAAAATCCGGGCATAAGGACCTTTGTCTATTTCGCATGACCTATTGGGTGTTCTGGCCCTGACGGCCCGTTTGCCGTTCACGTAAAGCTGCCGGAACGTTAAACTGCCTACATTGGTTTTGTAAATATTTTTCTCTCTGTCGAACAAAGTCCAACCTGCAATTGATTTTCCCCCGCTAAAAACCGGCTTTTCGCCCTTATAAGACTGCCAGATTACTGAATAACCGTTGTTTCCACTGTCTTTGGGGCCTAAGTTGAAAGTTGTGCCCGGTGAATAGGTCCCGCCAAGCAGGTTGACCACAATATCCCCTTTCATTGAGGCAACCATACTTTGTACTTTATCGCGCGCACTGGTCAAGGACCCGGGGTATTTTTTAGTAAAGGAATTACCGCTACCATTGGGAGAGGTATATAAGCTTATTGAGACTTTGGCCTTGTTATCAATCTGTCCGCCTTTACAGGGCTGAGCATTTATAGTTGTAATGACAGTACTTATAAGAGTCCCTGCAATCAATACGATGCTTCTAATATTTCTATTCATACTATAATAATTCGATTTTAATGGCAGTATGGAACTCCATGTTGCAGAAAATTATTATCATTCCCTTGGGTGTTGTCTGGCAACATGTTCGTTTCATTTACCTATAATTAAAAGTGGCAATTAAGTGCCTGTAAAACTGACTGATACTTAAACATTAAATATATTATTGCATTAACATATTATCTATTTATGGTGATATCATCAAGATCAATAGCTTTCCCGATTAGAACGGGAGTTTCATGTTGCCATGTTTTATCGAATGGTATTGTGAATTTATTTCCGATACGTTGTACCTGAGTGCCATCGTTTAATAAAACAAGCAGAGAATCACCCGAATAATTAAGAATATAATTTCCTTCAGCCTTATTATCCTGACGCCAAAAATATGCGTAATCTTTTTCATCGGTATGAAATACCCTTCCACTAATTCCACAGCCAAAATCTTTAATGTCAGAAACCACGTCACAATAAGTACCAGATATAGTACACGTTATAACATTACTTCCTGCATTTATTCTGCTTATAGTTGCTATACCGTGAAGTATATTATTGAAACTATTTACAATCGGTTTAATGATTATACCTTTGGGGGTGTTAATAATTTTTTTAGTTTTTGAACCCAGTATTTTTACCGAATTAGGAACAAGCGGTATATCCCATAATGCCAACGGAACATTTGTATAGGCTTTATCTGAGGTAATAGTAAGCTGTATCTGTACTCCGTCGGCGGTTTTTGTATAGGTTCTGAGTGCATTTATTCCCCGAAAATCTCTAATAACAGGTATGCAGTTATCTGGAGTGACAACTTCAGGAACTATTAGACCATTTCGGTTTCTTATGCCAGGTTTTTCATCCCATGCTACAGTATTCCAAGAGGTTGTAAAATCCCAGTAAAACTGGGGCAAAATAGCAGGATATGCATGCAGGGAATGAAACAGATGGTTACTTGTTTCGATCCGATCGGCAACTACCACTGGTTTTGCATCACATCGGTAACCGCTATAAATATCCGGCTGAAAGTAGAAATGTTCAGGCTGTTGGTGGTAATAACGTTGAAAATACTTTGCAACATCAGCAGCTGACGCAAATACTAAATTCTGATTTTTAGTGCATTTTACCAGATATTCTACTGCAAGGGCGTTTGCTTTTTGCCAGTCAGGATTGTCACTGAAATGTTCAAGCCCTGTTGTAAAAAAAATCTCATCCTGATACTTGGCATCATTTATCCAACCTTGTACCGCAACATAAAATCGGTGAATATTAGGTGCCTGGGCACTTACTTTATTATATCTTTGGTTTGGGCAGGTAAGGGATGGACAACCTTCCATTGTAAGAATGCAATAATTACGCACTGAACTGGCTGTACCCATACCAAATGCAACTATGTTTTTATTTTTGATGTTTGCTCCTGCCTTTCGGAAATCATCCTTTGCAATAAAATATGGAGCAATAGGAGCACCCCAATGATTTATTCTCCAGGCATTGTTATCGTTTCCGTCCCTCCAGTTTTGCCATTGACACAAGGAATTTATCGCGCTGATCCCTAACTTTTCAGCAATGCCAGGTGTTTGACTTCCCAATGTATAACTACCAAGTATTTCAACCGGACCAAGACCTAATAAGTTCCAGAGGTCACACATTTGTTCCAACCCCTTCTGTTGTATTTCTGTTGGAACATCCATTAAATTCTTATTTGCAATACCTGGAAGAATCCAATCTGCATTTACAAATGGAGCTATACGCTGACCATATTTTTGTTGAAAACCAGCGTAATCTTGTAGATCAGAGATCATCTGTTCCGGCGACTTGTCAAATGGTGACCACCAGTCTCTCATCCACTGATCGGCAGGTAAATCAAACTGATGTACTTCATTATCAAGAATTGGATTATTATTCCCGCTCCATAATGTGCAGACCGCATAATTTTTAGTTATAACACCTATGATCCTTGATAATTTTTTCCCATTAACTCTCCAGATAATCCTCCAGTTACCTGGAATATCACCGGTAAGAACAACCGATGCGTTTGAGACACCTTCCTTTTCTACCCAGGAAAGAGTCAAAGTTTCAGGAGTTCCATTGTTATTTAAGTATCCTCTCTCAACTGTTAAAACAGAATTTGCAGGTACGATACCTTTATATTTTAACGATATTGTAATCTTTTCATTTTCCCTGACTAATCCTGGCGACACATTAAGCTTACAAGGCCCGTAACCAAAGGGATCAGGTTTTGTTGACAGATATTTTTTTACGGCATCAATCGTATTTGAGTTTTGAATTATCCGCTTCTTCATCCATGCGAGATCCTCTTTGGGTTTGGTAGCACCTACAACCATTATTGAATCATTTCCAGGTATGACATTCTCTGCTTTGGCTAAATTCAGGCCAAACAAAACCTTTGCAAGTAAGAGAAATATTACAAAATGTATCTTTTTCATGTTTAAGTAATAAGAATTATTATATTTTATTTCATTTCAAAAAGCCTGGTTAAAAACAAGAAGTTTCGGTCATTGGCATCGACTCTTGTGGCAATGGGTTTCGCCTGATTAAGGTCTCCCGAATAGATAGCCTTGCACCATTTTACGAATTCTGATGAGGGATTCTCCCTTATAAGCCTGTCCATAATTTGGTCTGCCTTGTACTTCCCCCCCATTTTGCGCATTACCCAGGCCGTCAAAAAGTCGTTCGTTCCAGATGGCAAATCTGTTTGCCCAATGATCTGATTCTGCATCTTTAAGGCAGACTTATCGTCGTTCAGTTTTTTGCAACATTGCAGGGCAATAAAGTCTTCGAGCCGTTCGTCCGTCTTGTAGGGTTTCCCAACGCCTAGGTTTTCGGGCCATTGTTTTGCCTGGGCGATGCGTTCAAGGGCTTTCCGGTATTTTTGACTTTTTATCAAATCCAGTGCGTTCCCGATGTTCGCATTACGCCAGATCGTCCTCCCTTCGGTGGCGCCCTCATTAGGTAATACCCTGATTTTCTGAAGCAAACCAACACAGGCTGAATATTTTTTATTCAACTCCAACACTTTGGCGTAGTGCAGACCCAGATAATAATTTTGAGGATATTTCCCGTATAAATTCTTTGCCAGATTTTGTGCTTTCAGGGTATCTCCTTGTCCAAGATAAAACCGCGATGCAAACAATCCAGCCCGCCAGTCGTTTCCGGCAAGGGACACAGCCCGTTCAACATCTGACTGTGCTTGTTGGCTACCTGATTCCGATAAACGTGATCGGGCAATGTAAAACGGATAAAAGTCAGGCGCATTCCCACAGCTATTCCATAAACTCCGGCCTTTTTCTTCATCGCCGGCATTCAAATAAATCAATCCGGAATAATATTTCAGTTTCCAACTGTCCGAATGGGTTTGCGCCCATTTCAAAGGTTTCAGGGTTTCTAACCGGAAAGGAAAAACAAACAGAGGGTTCTGCTGAACTGCTTTCTCCATGGCAATAGAAGAAGCCTGTTCGTTCCCAGATAAATGGTCCAGGTAGCCTTCCCAGAGTAAAACGACAGGATGGTTTCCTGGTGCCAGTCCCAGAACTTTCAAAGCATCAGGTAACTGCCCGTTCCGGAAATACCACAGGGCATATTCCAGATAAGTTTCATGGGGAAGTTCGTTGGTAATGTGTTTTTGCACCAGTGCGTTATTTTCTGATGAAGGGTTCACAAGAAATCGTTCAAACCGGATAAAATGGTTTAGCGGATCTTTCTCTTCTAATTTAGTAAGCTGACTGTCGGCTTCTTCCTGTAAACCAAGTTTTCGGAGACAAAGAATTTTTAACTGAGTTCCCTCTGCCCCAAGTTGATTATAAATAAGGCTCTTTTCAGCATAATCAAGCCCTTTTTGAAAATTTTCCTGATTAATAAATATCGCAGCAAGAGCATTATACGCTGCACTTCGCACCGAAACGCCCGACGCGGCAATTGAGAAACCATCGATGGCTGAAAGGGTATCGCCCAGGGCAAGTCCGGCCAATCCATAGGCCATATTCGCATCCGGATCATAGGTGTCGACAGAAAGCGCTTTTAACGAATAGTCGAGCGAAGTACGATATTCGGTCTTCCGGTATGAAATATTGGCCATGCCTGTCAGGGAAGGAACAAACCAAGGATCTATTCCCAGCGACTTTTGGTAATCTTCGCCAGCCGTTTTATACAAGCGTTGCCGTTCCTGTTCTTTCCCTTTCAGATAATACCCGTAGGCTGTTTCCCAGTTAAACCCAGACGGAGAATCAACCGGACGTTTGACTGCATATTTTTTCCGGTCGGCATCAAACAAAAGCTTGTCGTTCAACCATACAGATAATTTCTTATAATCCCCTTTGTATTCAAACGATCCGGTTATGCTTTGCATTGGCCTGGAATGGATCTCTTTGCTAAAAACGACCTCATTACCGCTTTTGACTTCCAGTTTGGCGTTAACGGGTTCGTTCGGGCAAAACCAGACACTAACTTTACCTTCGTGTTGTTCAAGGTTGACGGAACCAACCGGCTGGGCGCTTTTCAGCCCGTGCGTCCCTTTCACCGGGAACCAATGTTCTGTCCACCGATCGGTTGATCCAGCGGCAAACCCCCTGTTTTTGAACGGGGTATAACTACTATTCCATGCCTGATTAAACAACCTTCCCGACTGGAGTTCCGTGTATTGTCCATCGGTGTCAGTAAGCAGCTTTTCCCAGATCATGCCCTCATCAGACAAACCCCAAATAAATATTTTCTTCCCGGGTTTTTCATCGTATGGGGAATAGTGTACAAAACCAAAGTTATCATCATGCCAATAGGCTCCGTAAAAATCTGTCGTTTCCCCAAATACATGGCATGATTTATAACTTCCGAAGTTATTATTCTCATAAAAACTGATTTTACGTCCTTGTTCGTCTACTGGCCAGGGGAAATGGGTCCCTTCATGCCCCAAATGGTATGTCCCGGGAAAAATGTATTCCAGATTCCCGGCAGTTTTTAAGCCAAGGTTCATCCAGTGATAATAGGATTGCTCCTGATCCGTTGGATTGTCCCATACTGAGCGGGTAGTAAAATAGGCTTTGTCTTTTGGAAGGTTGACCTCGACGCTCCAGCGTGTATGAGAAGGAAGGTCAATAGCCCCGACAAAACAGCTGGCACTACCATCCTTGTTTTCCCGGATCAGATAATCTACCGGGTTTGAACAGGTTGGTGCGTGACCAATCACCCCGAAGTTCAGTTCAATCCCACCGGAAGTCCAGGGGCCCCGCATGGCAATATCCCGGAACTTTACTGCATGGTTGTAATAAATAAATTCTTTCCCGGTCGCTTTTTCGATGGCCCCCCATATTTTGCCCCCAATTTCAGGGGCAACCCATAGTTTGATGTAATCGTTTTCCAGCTCTACCATTTTCCATTCCTTCTTAATTCCTTGTCCGGAATAGCCGTCAAAACGGAAATAAGGATAAATTTTCCCTGTTTCCGGCACTGGATTGGGGTCTGAAAAAGGGTAGGTCTGCAAAGAAATTTGCTTCTCTGATATTGATGATTCCTGCGCTTTCAACGTTCCGGGGAGTAACAGGAGAGTTGCAACGATGGCAAACAGATTTTGTCTCATGTCTCCAATTTGATAATTCGGATACTTGTTCATCCTTATTTTTTAGAAATGATCAGCAAAAGATCACTTTTGGGATCAACAGTGAATGTTTCTCCCTCTTTGAACGACTTTCCTTTTTGATAATCTTTTATCTCAGGGGCCACAATACTTACCTCAGAAGCTTTGAGTCCCAGTCGATCCCAGTTAATGTTCAGTTTTACGTTTACCGGCTTGTCAACCCAACTTCCAATTGCAACAAGCGTTTTTCCATCTTTCACATAAGCAGTTGCATAGACCTTGTCCTGACTGGTTGTAATAACCGGTTGTTTCTCCCAGAACCCGATCATTTTTGAACCGGCAATGCCAAACTCGTCCCACAATTTCCACATCGGGGCAAATCCTCGCCTGACCATTCCGAAAAGCATCCCCCGGTGTGTATTCACGGCAACATGAAGCAATAAATCATTGGGAACCCCAAAGGGGATACCGCTCACTTCTGTCAACCAGAAATCGGCTGACATCAGATCAAAGTTGAACCCTTCACCGAACCATGTTTTATCGATATATGGGAAAAATTCCAGATACTGATTTGCCGAGCCAAGAGAAAAACTGGTATTTGAATGCAAGTCAATCATGCACCCGGGCTTGGTTGTTTCCATCACTTTGCGCATCCGTTTCAGGATATGCCTGTCGTATGAAACATCATCGAGGTATATCCCATCAATATTCATATTTTGAATCAGCCAGGCAAGCCCTTCGATATAGTAGTTGTACCAACGCGATTCCCCGCCATTCAAAATGGCAGCGTCCACCTCGCCATTGTCTAAGTGCGTATACCATTGCGGTGTGTAGTTATTTACCAAATGTTCCTGTAGCCACTGATAACCGCCGCCATTGCCATCAGCCAAAACTTCAAAACCCAGACTTCGCAATGCCCATATTTCTGTCAGATGGTTACTTAACTCACGTACTGTATAATATATTTTTACTTTCCAATCCTTTTCATGCCATTTGTCAACGAGTGAACGCATCTCCTTTTGCGCAATAAAAGGATAGTTGATGAAAGGATTGTATTGATTGGCATGGTGGACATTTAACACATTGCCCCCTGCTTCCTGAACATCGCGTGTCGGTTCAACATCTGCACCGCCGTAATGATAATACCTATCTGAAAACCAGCTCTTTGTGTTCAATTCTTTAACCGGCGTTATTAACAAGGCAAATTCATAAGTAACCGACTGGCCCTGAGCCATCATGCGATTGCCGCTATAGGCAGAAGCTGTGACTGTATTTTTTTCAGAATCAATCCGGAAACCTCCATTCCCTCCATTTGACCAACTATCAGGAGGGTTGGGCTTATACAAATTGAGCAATGGCCCGTGATAGGATCCGCCCCGCAATTCGCATTGGATACCTCCTGTTGTTTCACCGATCCAGAAACTATCCTCTGTTTTTTGCCATCGCGACAGGTGATTATTCGGCGTGAAACCGCCCATCCGTCCCATTCCGGTCATGTAGGTAGCAAGCTCCTTTCTTAAAGGGAGTTCGATTCTAATATCCTGTATCTTTACGTCTGATTTTGATACTACATTGCATTTATAATTCAATCTCCCGTCGAACTCCATTTCACCAAGGCATACGATTTTCAGGAGATCGTTTTCGGCAATACTTTCCCACGATACAAGCCCGTTCTTTTTTTCCTTGAAAGTGAAACTACCTGCCGGGAAAACCATTCTTTGGTTATTTGTTTCCACGACAAAACTGATCGGGGACGATAGGATTTTGTTTCCCCAGGTGTCGATTTCTTCGGGCAATCCAAAATCATTCAGCTGTACCAACCGCCCCAGGCATGATATAACCCGGCCTTCAACTTTCATCGGGATGTATGGTTTTACCGGCTCGTTGTCGATTCCGAGGGTCGAGTTTAACCACCGGAGGCGCGAATGCCGCCAGGTCTCGCCATCACCCCTGTCAGCCAGGTATTTATTTTCAACTATCAATGAGATCTTAATTTTCTGTTCACCACTATTGCCCGTTTTTACCGTGATGGCGCCTTCATAATTCCCGGCGACGGCATTACCCGGCACATCTATGCCAACCCACATTGGCTGTACCTTCCCCTGTTCAACGATTACCACTTTTGTAAAAGGCTTTCCCCAGGTGTTGATGCCATTTGTATTGAAACAGGTAAATGCTTTTGCTGGAATTGAATTTCCCTTTTTATCCTGCAATCCTGAAAATTCAAGTTTCACATTTTCAATCGTTTTCCGGGCTGCATAAACCCCTAGCTGAAGTGCATAGTACTCATTTTTCTGAGCCGAGCCATGAAAATCGGCCGCTGGTTTTTGCTGCACCCAGCGAAGCGGCAGTGCATCGGGCATACGGATTGGAAAAGTGCGGTCCTCAGCAAAAACCAGGTAATCGCCACTGCTTTTGTACAGAAGATCTGTAATTTCATCTTTTGTTGCAACAACTTCCATCGGGTAAAAACTTTGAAATTCTGTACGGGCCTGGACGTTGGTAACTACAGCATTCGCTACATCTTTGTATTCCAAGTTGGTTGAAGATAACGCATGTCTTTTTACCCAGACCTGATCCGGAGCGTCTTCTCGCAAAAGATATTCTCCCGAATGGAACTCGTTTGTCACCGGAACATAAGGCAAATAATAGAAATAATAGGTCCCCGCATTTCTCACAGGCCCAAACACAAGCCTGCACCGTTCGTTGGCCACTTCTTTCCTGTAAATGTTCCGGATGGTGTCGCCAGTTGCGGCATCTACGATAATGAAACGACGGCTTTCCGGATTACTGTCGTGCCTGCGCCACAGGAAATCAATCGTTACCGCATCCGCTGGTTGATCAACCTGAATTACCGCACGGTGGTTTCCTAATGATTCGGACCAGGGTGATTTTGAAACGGTATATTCCTGTGCAAAGGAAATTTCGTACAAACAGGTAAATATCAGGTATGTAAAAAGAATATGGATTGGTTTCACTGATTTAATATTTGGTTAAAGATAAAATAGGTATCTGAATTTAGTTATTCTGCACATCTTAATAAAACCGGGCCCAAAAGCCCTGAGGGAACCGGTTTAAGCTGATCAACCTGCAATGGTCCGGCAGAGGAATCACCTTCGTTTATCGCTTCCAATTTCGATTTTTGCCAGTCAATGCCTTTCCGGTTCATATCGATAATTCGGTTCTGCGCCTTGTTGACTACTTCGAACACCAAAGTATTTTTGCCTTTTTTCAGGAACCCGGAAATGTCTATCCGGAATGGTGTTGTCCAAACACAACCGGCCTTTTTGCCATTTACAAATACCTCGGCCGATTCGTGTACCTGGCCGGCATCAAGCACCCATTTTTTTTTCAATTCCTGATCGTCCATCGTCAAACTGGTTTCATAGGTAACAAGACCGCTGAACAATCCCGGTTCCGGCCATTCGGTCCACGATTTCAGGGTATCACATTTGAGTTGGTGCGGCAAGCCCTGATAGTCCAGCCACGATAATTTCCAGCTTTCCCCTATTGGTTTTATGTGTGTTTTTCTTCGATAATCAAATGATCTGATATCGGGGTAATCCTTCTTTTTTCCAATATCAGTAACTGTCAGCAGTTCTGACGGCTCAAAAACCAGATGAACAAGCCTTCCTCTAACGGAATTCGGCCGATGCTCGGCTTGATATATGTCACCCGTGCGAGGATTTCCTACCAGTACCAGAGAAGTCATTTCATCCAAATTTAACAACGGCACCCAGAGATCAAGGTCCTCCTCCGTATTGTTTCTGATAAAGTATATTGTCCGCCCCTCACGGTTAACCCTGAGGGTAGAAAGTTTATCCGGGACACCATCTTCCGTTAGTCCACATCGTTTATTTAGTAAATTAAACAAGTCTTTCCTATCTGATGCAATATAAACACCACCTTTGGCTGAATTATTGATTTTTGCCATTATGTCAAGGGTACTGTCTCTTTGCGAAGAATCTTGAATTAAAGGTAGTCCATTAGGAGCAGCAACAGGAATACGCTTCATAAAAATGATCGTCGCCCCATTACAGGCCAACATTTCAAGTGTTTTAAGTGTTTTAGCTCCGATTATTTTAGTTTCGGGCACAACCAATACCTTGTATGTTTCCTTTCCTGCTTTGATTTGCCCATTTTCTGTACTTGTCATTTCCGAAATTGTCTCATCAGAACAAATGTCAGTTTGCAAACCTCTTTTAACAAGTTCTGGACGAGTATTTATATTTGGATCTTCTTCCCGACCAAATGCTGAATTGCTATTCCTCCACACAAAGGGCTGTCCCCAATTAAATCCACCCAAATTGGGCATATTCCAAAAATCGTGTATTGACCAAAGCATCAAAACATCCATGTCTGGTTTGGAATCCTGAAGTGTTTGCTGGAGCCTGGCAAAATAATCATTCATATACCGGATATGCTTAAAAAAAGGTTGTGTTTCACTAAAATTACCACCTGCATAATACATTGGCCCCGGCCAGGGTTCACTTTTCGGGGTAAAGGGTGCACCATGATAAATTTTGTGGTTCAGTCCTTGCATGAGATCTACATCACCCCGTTTGCGATAATAATCTAAATAGTCTTTAAAATTATGTCCTGCCCCCCAGGTAAATTCCTCCGCAGAAATCAGTTTTTTGCCAAAGATATGAGCCGTAGAAGTATTAACTGGAGGTGAATCTTCCGGGATATCAGCTTCGCCGCATGTATTGATCGGATTGGCAGGATCGCCCGTATATTGGTAACGTGTGAGCATTCCGTTTTGATGGGCCCATTGCCTCCATCTTTTAACGAATTCGACGTGTAGAAAGGCTATCGTTGCCCGATAATCGTGCCATAACCTGATATTTTCAGGGGTCCCGGTTTCGCGCAAATACTGGTGAAAATAAGGCCGAACATCGTAGCCATTGATTTTTTGGAACACTGCAAAAAAATCGGGAGTACTCCCACCTTGTCCTTCAAATGAGTCACAATACACTGCGCGAGGACGAAGGTTCCCTAATTTATTAAGCAACCCATCCAACGGCTTGATTAAATTTTCGAATGCGGCAGGCGACCAGTAATCAAAAACAGGTCCCTTGCCACCATTCCCGGCAACATAAACCTCGGAGCCGACGTAGCCCATCCTTGCAACCAGAACATTGTACTTCCCCACGACAGGAAGGCGCCAAACATTCTTACCGTCTTCGATCTGAGGTTCGATAACCTTTGCTGGTCTGGTATTTTTTGAAGCATCAAAACTGGCAGACCCATCCGAATTTTCAAGAATTGTAACGCATTTGATTGGGTCTTTGCCATCTTCATTGCGTAAGACAACCGGATGCTCGGGAGTGACGTCAACTGCTACAACTTTCAACCGCCAATCACGTTCTGAGTTTTCTTTTGTAATCCAGGGGCCGCCTATGGGCCAGCCACCACCAGTAGTTACATCGACGAACATTCCGAGTTCTTTCCCTTTGGCAAGGGTATATTTAAATACTTCACACCAACGATCTGATAGAAATTCGATTGGAGGGATGGTTGGATGCTTATATTCATACAGCGGACAAACGGTTACACCTCCGAATCCTGCTTCTTTCAACATTATCAATTGTCGTTCGATCTCTACCTCATTAACACAACTTCCCATCCACCACCAAAAAGTTGCTGGTTTGGCGGTTGTCGAAATATTGTTCCATCCGAAATAATCTGTGGATTTTTTATAACAGGATTCTGTAATAATCATGAATATGAAAAAGAAGAATAGGATTCTCATCAGTTTATAATTTGTTTCACTTTTTTTACTTCTTCGTCCTGCCAAACTATTGTATTTTCTTCTCAAATAGGTTTCTTTCGGTCTTGTTAATGTCCTCGGATGAAGGCATCTTTGAGTGGTTTCCCCGAGACCCATTCATTCAACTGAAAACCCAATAGCCAGGCAACGGTAGGCGCCAGGTCGTAGTTAAAAACAGGATGGTTTATTTTATATCCCTGCTTAACCCCTTTTCCGGAGATAATAAACGGGACAATCATTTCGTCGGGGTGTGAATCTCCGTGGCTTTTTTCATATCCGCCATGATCGCTTACGACAAATACAACCGTTTCGTCATACATTCCTGTTACTTTCAGGGTATTTATCAGTACCCCAACCAGGCTGTCAACTTTTGTCACAGCTTCCATGTATCTGTCTGAGCGGAATCCATCGCTATGGCCACGATCATCCACATCGTCGAGTTGGACAAAAGTGAGCAACGGACGTTTTTCTCTTAGCAGATTACAAGTAAATTTTGCTGCATCATTTTCTGTATCAGTAGGAATACTTACATCACATACCCCTTTTTCGATTTTAATCCCGATATCATCCCACTGATAAATTGCACCAATAATTGCTGCAGGAAAATTTTTACGGGTTTCTCCAAATATAGTTGGAAACATCCCGTGCTCCCCTTTATAAACAGGTTCAAGCGTTTTATTTTCCACCGACCAGACATTGGTATTGACACCATGCCTGTCCATCGTGGCGCCGGTGAAAATTGAAGCCCAGGCTGGCCCACTGAAACTGGGCATAATGGTACGAGCTTCTAATGAATATGAACCATTTTTCATCAATTCGTCCATATTGGGCGTTTTTGCCAATTGAATCCCATGTGCCCCCAGTCCATCGATTCCAATTACCAGAATATGAGGGTATGGTTTTGACTGATTCTTTGCTTGTAAATTGCAGCATATCAATAAAAACAGACTTATTAATGGCAGGTTTGTCTTTATTAGAGATTTGATATTCATTATGCTTTTAAATTTTAGTTTATCTCTTAAAATTCAAATATTCAATTTTAAGTTTCAGGATTTAGGCAGGTTTTTTTTAAAAGAATAGGCCGGTATAACCAAACACTGGTCGTACCGGCCTGATCTTAAAATTAATAGTTTTTAAGTAATGTTATAATTTAATTACCGTTCTTATGGACATCCCACCACAGAGGAACATTTTCAAGATCCCTAGCGCCAGTGCCAAGAAGTTTAATCGCTTTAGTTACCTCTTCCGGCTGAGTGCTGTACTCAGCCTGAACAAAAGGCAACCTGGTAATAATCATTCCTTTACTTAGATCGATGTTTGCATTCGCTGAATTAACTTTCGGATAGATTTTCGGAAGACGTGTTCTGCGATAATCGGCAAATGCTTCAGCACTTATCGGAAAATTTGACAGCCACTTTTGAGTGATGATCTGTTCAAGCTGTTTATCAGCGCTACCTGAGAATTTAACCGGTATATCCGTCGCAGCCGGATGGTTATACAAATAATCATGCGGGGCAACTGGGGTTGTGGTACCGTTGATATAAGTCTGAATGGCACCTGACGCAATACCCCATTGTTGCATTGAAACGGTGATACCTTTTTCATAAAAGGACTGTGCCGATCCACCACCCATGTTCCAGCCTTTTAAGGCGCCTTCTGCTTTCAGAAAATGGGTTTCAGCAGAATACATCATTGGGATCGGTTCCGTCATTATATTGGCGCCACACCAACGGGTGGAATTAAGGCATGAATAACAATATCTGTAGTTCGCTTCTATCGCTGTTCCGAATCCATTGGCCATTCCATGGAATCCACCAATATTGGCACGCAATTCTGCAGGCAGTTGAGGATCTGTGTTATACGAGTTTTCAACTACAGGCGAAAAATACTTTCCGATACGAGGATCGTCATATCCTTTCAGAAAACTTTCCATGCTTGAACTCATCAAACTTGTGTACCATGGATTTACCCTTGCTAATCCATTTCCTAACTCTTTCCATTTTGAAACGTCCAGAAATGCATCATCATTATTGGTATCCATTGTAATTCCGGCTGCAGCAGCTTCTGCTTCTGTCTTGGCTTTGGCTGGCTCAACATTTGAAATACGCATAGCCAATCGCAACCGAAGTGAATTACCAAGTTTGAGCCAATTTATTACTTTTCCATTGTATATCATATCACCTGCGCCATAAGCATTGGCAGAACCATTGGAAGCAATTGTTCCGGTTAAAATATCAATGGCTGTTTTCAAATCATCAAACATCAGATAATAAACATCTTTCTGACTTTGGTAAGCAATGGTTGCCTTCCCGGTCCCTCCGTCCGTATATGGTACGGGTCCCCACAAATCAGTGGTTTGGTGCATCAGGAAAACTTTCCATATCAATGCAATCGCATATTCGTTCTGAAACGTACTGCTACCTTTTGTCATATCAAAGATATTTTGTAGCGTGGGCAATGCTTTTACAAATATATCATTGAAAGCATCATCGTGATATCCAAGTTGTAACTGATTCTGTTCATAATAAATTTCAGTTATGCACATATATCCGGATAAATGATTTGTGACAGTTCTTGTCAAACGATTGTAATCATTGGTATTCCACCAGTTACTACCTTCAATCTGTGAAAAGGATAACAGACCTGCCAACTCTTTAGTTCCGACCGACATTAACCTTGTTTTATCGGTATTATACTGTTCAAATTTATCAGTACAGGAGAAAATTAGTGACACGAAGGTAACAATACAAAGAACTTTCGCTAATGAGCTATTAACTATATGTTTTTTCATCGTTGCTAAATATTAAAATGGTTATTACAATGTAAGCTTGATATTGAAACCTAAAGTTCTTGTTCCAGGCAAAAAAGCACTTTCTGCTCCCTGGCCATTCGTAGAAATGTCGTAACTGACATCAGGATCAAACCATTTACAACCATTGTATATAAAAAACAAGTTACGTCCGGTAGCAGAAAGCCTCAGTGATTTTATTACGTTGCTTTTTAATGGAATAGAATATCCTATTGCAAACTCACGCAATCTGGAATTGGTAGCCTCATGGCTAAATAGTTCACCGCAGCCATTGCTGATACGTCCGCCAACACTTCTGTAATAATCCTCTGCTTTTATAGTGATATTGTTTTTTGTGCCATTTTCAAAAACCCCGTCAATAAGGATACCGTTTTCACGACCTACTAACGATGCTTTACTGGTACCGCACGACAACATCATTGCTTCGGTAGAAGATCCTCTAACCCCGCCGTAATTTAAATCAACAAGGAAAGACATGTTCCAGTTTTTATATTTAAAGGAGTTGGTAATGCCTGATGTCCAATCGTAGTTGAAATTGCCCAGATAGAGATCTGCCGTACTTAGAACTTTCGGTTGACCCAGTGCATCTACAATGATTTGTCCTTGACTATTCCGTTCAAATCCCTTTGTATACATTTCACCATATGGCTTACCTTTAATGATCCATGTTTCCCCTATCGACAAGTTAGGTGAACGAATTTGATATCTTTCAAGTTTATCTGTCAATTCTATTACCTTATTTTTGTTTTTTGCAAAATTCAGGTTCAAGTTCCATGAAAAATCAGTAAGTTTTACAGGAGTTGCACCGATCATAAGTTCGATACCATTGTTCTGAATATTTCCACAGTTCATCCATGCATGGTCATACCCGGAAGATGGGACTGATGATATTTCAACTAATTGGTTAAATGTATTTGATTTATACCAGGTAAAATCAATAGAAAGCCTGTTTTTAAACAGTTTCAACTCAGCTCCGGCTTCCCATGATTTACTTTTTTCAGGGATTAGGTTAACAGCAACACGGGTAGGGTCCGGATGTACTATTCCTACCGGTCCTACGTTATCAGCTTGATATGTTTGCATTATTGATGCCCATCTGGCATCATTTCCTACCTCGGCATACGATCCTCGTAATTTTGCAAAAGATATAAAGTCAGGCAGCTTTACCATGTCGGAAACAATTCCGGTTAAACCAACAGAAGGGTAAAAATAATCATACGGGGCAGGTAATGTAGAACTCCAGTCATTACGGGCTGTAGCATTCAAAAACAAATAATTACGGAAACTCAACTGACCCATCCCATACACTGATTGTTTCTGACTACGACTTTCGCCATCACTACTTCTAAGCGCTTGTGCAAAGGCTAACGCAAATTTATTTTCCGTATTTAATCCTCCTGCTTCAGAATATATGCTTGTCCCTTTGCTATCGTTAATTTCGGAGCCAAGGCTTAGTCCAAGATCAAAATCTTTCGCAAATTTTTTCGTAAAAGACAGCAATATGTCCCCATTATAAGATTCCCCTTTGCTTATGGATTTTTTGTAATTCCCGTGTCCTCCAAAATAATAGGGTGTATTCCAATAAATTTTCTCTTCACTGACAGAGGCTCCTGAATTTACACCTCCCCTGACCTGCAAATATAGCCAATCAGTAAAATCGTAGCGCAAGTTCAAAAGCGAATTTATACTGCTGCCGGAACTTGGACCTTCATAGCCGTCCATTGACCAGTAAGGGTTGAGATTATTTGTTGAGGCCGGAAACCATGAATTCTGTTGCAGGGATCCTTTTTCATCAATATATGAAGATTTCCTGATGTCCTGGGTACGTATGCTGCGTGGCATTTTAACCAGATTAAACATAGGGCTGAAAAGATCATCCCCAACCACCGGATGATCTTTCAAATCGGAACGGTAGTATGTGATCCTAAAATCCATCTTTAAATTTTTGATTAATTCAGCGTTCAATCGTAAATTGAGATTATTCCGGGACATTTTATTATCATCCAGCACACCCTGTGCCCTTGTGTTGCTATAAGAAAAATAAGCATTCAACTTTTCATTACCACCGCTGTATGAGAAATTATTTACCAGATTATATCCTGTCCTGAAAAAATCTTTAACATTGTTGGGTTGAGCATTGAGTGCTATTTGTTCTTTGTTCCAATTGGTAACATTTTGTCCTTGCATTTTAGGCCCCCAGCTGGAATATTCTGTAGCTGAATTATAAATCCCACTTGCACCCTGGGAATATTCATTCTGAAATTCGGGATACAGATAGGGAACATCAAAATTTGATGTTGAATTGAATTCAATTTTGGAAACACCATTCCCCGCTTTTTTTGTAGTTATAACGATTACGCCGTTGTTGGCTGCTGAACCATATAATGCTGAAGCACTTGGGCCTTTTAGTACGTTTATGCTTTGTACATCATCGGGGTTAATACCCGATAGACCACCACCACCAGTACTATAAGGGATACCATCCATTACAATCAACGGCTGGTTTCCATTACTAATTGAACGGTTTCCACGGATAATAACAAGTGCATCACCCGAAACGCCACTTGCACCGGCGGAAGTTGTAACTGTAACGCCGGCCACTTTGCTTGCCAGTGCATTTCCAAGGTTAATATCTTTATTTGTAGTTAATTCGTCCATATTAACCTCCTGGGTTGAATAGGTCAAACTCTTCTTGCTTCTGACAATTCCCAGGGCGGTTACCACAACTTCATCGAGGGCTAATTTATTTTCGCTCAGCGTAACTTTAAAAGTCCTTTTATTACCAATCACAATTTCCTGGGTGATCATCCCGACAAAGGAGAAAACCAATGTTTTTGAATCGGACGGAACTTTGAGACTAAATATACCGCCATTATCGGTAGTGATACCGACCGTAGTTCCCTTAACTACGATAGAAACACCTGGAAGTGGCAAGCCTTTTGTATCAGCTACGGTTCCGGAGAGCTCTATTTTTTGAGGCTGTTGAATTACACTTGTATTCAGTGATTCAGAAGTCAGGAGATCGCCCTTTTTGTATAAGAAGACTTGTCTGTCATCGATTTTGTAGGCAATATCGGTTCCCTTAAATAGCTGCTCAAGAATTTTTTCAACTATCTCTCCATCTGCGTAGACCGATTTTGTTATTTTGTCATTGACAACCTCGTCATCATAGAAAAAAATAAACTCGCTCGATTTTTCAATTGAGCTAAAGATTTCTGACAATGATGAATTCTGAAGATGCAGATCAATTTTTGTCTTTTGAGAATAAGTGCTGGCCGATAGGGTCATCGAACCAGCAAAAAGCAAAAAAGTCATTAATTTCATGGCCAGCCAATTAATTTTTGGCTTCTTTCCGTCATGGAATGAGCCACAATCCGATTTTTTTTTCATACTTTTGAAATGAATTAGTGAAACATGTTGCCTTGCGGCATGATTTAAACTTAACCGGTTAATGTTTCGAGCATTAGCCGGTTTTTTTTATTAGAATTATTTATTCATGAAAGCAATATTTATTTGCATTTTTTACATATCTGATTTTTGAAATCAAGGACAATCCGTCCAGTACCCGTTCGGGGTCATCTTTTAAGTCTAGTTTTCCCGACAACCGTTTTACTTGCATCTCCTCATTAAGTTCGATGTTGATGTCGTAATAGTGTGATACCCGCTTTAAAATTGATTGAAAAGCTTCATTTTTAAAGATCAAATAACCCTCTTTCCATGCAATAAAATTATCGATATTTGCCACCTCGGTAACAAGAAAATCTTCCTTATCTGCTGATAGTATGGCTATTTGATCGGGGAAAATAAAACGTTCACTGGATAGGATACCCCCTTTATTTACTTGAAGGCTTACTTTCCCTTCAATTAAAATTGTGTTATACTCATTATTCTGTTGATAGGCCTGGACGTCGAACTTCGTTCCATAAACTTTCACTTTAAATGCATCCGTGCGAACATAAAATGGTTTTTTTTCGTCCTTTGTAACTTCAAAATATGCTTCGCCTTCAAGAAATACTTCCCGGCTCTTCCCTTTGAAGACCGGCGCATAAACAAGTCGTGAGCCTGAATTAACCCAAACCCTGGTTCCATCAGAGAGCGTTAAATTCGAACGCTTCCCGAAAGGAACGATCATCTGATTAAAACCGGCTTCTGTAACAGATTGCTTCATTTCAGCGGAATCGTTGACCAGTACGTCAGCGCCGTTGGCTGAATAGGTAACATTAGCCTGTTTTTGGTTGATGTTTATTTGCTTTCCATCAACCAATATCAATGTTACGTCTGAATGATTAATCTCCTTTGATGAAGCAAATTTTTCGATTGAATTAAGTTGCGAAAAATGATGGAAAGCCACACCACTACTACCTACGATTAATAATACTGCCGCTGCATATCTGAAGAACCGTAGCCTTACCGATTTTTTTTGATTTCTAAGAATTCGATTCCATTGTTCAAGTTTCTTTTCCGGTGACTGCTGGAATTCCATTTCTTGTAGCTTATGGAGCATCTCAACTGCGAAATCAATCTCTTTTTGTTTACGTGGAAACTGATCTTTAAAACTTTGAATAGAAAGTGAACCTCTGCCTACAATCTCACAAAAGATTTCGTCTAAAACGAAATCTTCGGCATTAAATGAATTGAAACGATTAGGGTCCATTTTTTTATTCTGTTTCTATAAAGAGAGTGGCAAAAATAAAATCCGGACAAAAAAAATGAATTATTTTTATCAATAAAGAAAAGCTTTAAAGATTTAGATACTCACTTTAGCAGTATACGCATTGAACTATAGGCATTTACACTGTTTAAGTTTAGCAAATTACGGAGATGGTAGATGACTATAGTGAATCCGGTAAATTTACGAAGAGCGGACTTAGACTATTTGAAGTCGTTTGGGATAAACAGTGTATAAACTCAGAATTTGTACTTGAAAAACATAATCAAACGATGACCTATTCCCTCGAGCTTTTCAAGGTCAACACGAAGCTCCATTAAAGAACGATAAACCAGCTTATAGCAAGAATCGACAGCTATATCGAGCATTGTAGCGATTTCTGCATATGAAAGTTCACATTGAAATCGCAGGTAAAGAATCTCTTTCTGTTTCTCCGTAAGGTGCTCCAAACATATCCCAAGTTTTTGTCTTACCCGACTGCTCCATTCCCTTTCAAATACTTCATTGACTTCCGGTTCGTGACAATCACTATTTTCGCATTTAAGATTATTCAGGTAGATAACTCTGTCTCGCTTATTTATATCGAACAGTAACTGATGACGAAATGATTGAAGAAGAAATCCCCGAAAATTCCTTACCGGAGGAAGTTTACTGCCCGATTTAAGAAAATAACCAAAGATATTCTGAATGGCATCTTCAATTATCTGAACATCACGGGTGTACTTCAGTCCAAAATTATATAACAAGTCATAATGACCAAAATAAATCACTCCAATTGCTTCCTGATTTCCATTTGCAATAAACGAATCCCAAATTGCACGATAGTCGCTATTATCCTGCTTTTTCATTAGTTGCTCGTTTTGATAAGTTTAGTAACCTGTATACAAAATTAATCTTTTTTATAACCATAAAAACCAGCAAAGAATCCTGATAAACCTTCAGCTTTTATACAGCTAAATTGGCATATTTTTCATAAACCATATCAAACGCCTCAACATCAACTTTCTGCAGCTTAATTACCAATTCATTATCAGCTGGAAATACTTTCAAGGTCGTTACATCTTAATTAGTTCGATGCAAAGATAATTATATATAACTTTGCCAGCCTAAAATTGTCTGGTTATTGGTCTGTTACCATAATAATTTTTACTGCTTTCCAAATTTAAAAACCTGCTCCGCATTTCTGCAGAATATTTAGCCAGTTCGTCAACATTCCATTCCAACGATGTTTTTCCATATTTTAATGCCCGATGCTCCAGCCTTCATACATACTCCAATGTGGGCGATTATTCTTCCTGTAAATCCGGCCTTTCCAAAACTATCCACTGAAAAGGTGCCAAAAAAAGCAAACTTTTCGGGATACGGATGTTTAATCGAAGTTATGATTTTCAACTGTTTATCAATCGGCATTTCCGTATCTACATTGGGAGAAATTAGCCTGAAATTTAATGAATAGGCATACATCAAATACCTGATATCTGAAATAAACAGATATTTAAAACATTTATTTTTTATGGTATAATTTTGATTTATAAACCAGTTAATGACATACTTTTATTTGATTCCAATCTGGATAGCTGAAGGAATTTTCAACGATCCAACGGGCTTTGTAAATCTTTAGTCCGGGGATTTGAAGAATGGAATTTCCTTTCATATCAATAATCTCGTCTGTCCACCATTGCTCTTTGGGAATAGCAATAATAGGCGTTTTGCCATTCGATTCAGCTGAAATACTTTTAATGGAATGGTATTCCGATTTTATTTCCTTCAGCATTTTTTTCTGAATACTGAAATTCCAAGTCTTGTTCTGTGAGGTAAAAAATAAAGCATCTTGTCCCGGAACCGGGAATAAATCATGTCCTGACTCATCCTCAAATTTAAGCGAATCAACGGGCTGAAGTGCAGGTGTATTATTGGAAAAACTGTATTTGAAACTCCGTATTTTATTCTTATCAGCCGTCCATAGTAAGGCTCGTTTTTTGTCCCATACAACATTGTGGGCAAAATCGCAAAAGAAGGAACGCTGGATAACCCGATCAGGAAAGGACACTGTGTCTGTTTTGAATACAGTCAGGCAATTCCCGTCACTCGCTGCACAAATAATATTTCCATCAGGTAGCAGTTCTGCAGAATGCGGGTTGTGTCCAGCTTTGGCGTAAAACATGATTTTTTTATCCGCAATCCGGATCAATGCACAGGCACCTCCTGACGCACTCATCAAGACATATTTTCCTCCATAAACCACTTTCGCATCGCTCGGATTCGAAAACCAGGCATAATGCTCCGGGGCAACCGATGAATCAGTAGGTTTCCAGTTCCAGATGATCCTGCCGGTTTTTATATTGGCAATAGCTATCTGGTTTTGCGACTGTTCGGCCATGACCACACAGTCCCGGTATTTTTCATATCCATCGGCATAAACGGTGGAAATTGAAAATATCAGAAGGAAAATGATAATTAAAATTGTATCAAAACGCATTGATGAAATTATTATAAATTTTTGTCATTTTTATTCACTCCAAAGAAGATAATCACGGCTGAAGCTTCGGCAAACGAGGCTTCAATTTTGGCATGATCATTATTGCTTATTTTTACTTTAGCACCTTTGCTATGCCAAAACATATTGACCACCGGATGTCTGGTTATATAGGAGAATCTTCCTTTTGAATTGGCAAAAATAACCACCAATCCGCTTCCTGTGTTGGGGTTGATTTTTTCATAAATTTCAGGCGTATCGCCAGGACTTCCGATATGCATGGGACTGGCGGCTACCACATCTTCGCGTACCTGTTTATATTTCTCCAGAATTTGGTGAAATAAGGCGACACCTTCGGGGGAAGTTTTGAGGATTTCACCCCATATAGAGTTTTGACCCAGTACCAGTGAGGCAAGGTTGATTATCTGAGAATTAGCCGGGTCATCAGGTTGGTAATTAGCTAAAAACAGGTTAGAAGGGATCCACTTGTCGTAATCGAGCACTGAACGGATAAACCAGGTACGGGCCGGGCCGGGTTGGATAAAGATATTATGGCACCCGTTGGGGAGAAGGCTTAATCCAAGGTCAAAATTGCGAAAATAGGGACCATTATTCAGAATGAAATATCGCCCGGAGGCCAGAAACTGAAGTCCCACACCAATTCTACCCGATTCAGTGACATCAAAATCAAAAATAACATCCGGACAAGCTGCAGAAACTCTTTCGATGATTTTACCCAGGAAACCGGGCAATAAAAAACCATAACTCACCCCTCTTTCATCTGCACTATTTTGGGATGTCCCATGAAAATGTCCAGGGTCATTACAGCCTGACTGACCGATGCCATCCAGGTAAAAGTAGCTTATTCCCAGATCTTTGTTTAAACGAATCAGTACGTCGGCATATGTTTTCCAGTAGGGACTGACCAAACACATATCGGTACTTTCTTCAGTTTCCCATTCGGGTGAAGGGGTTACAGGATTTTCGTTCCAGGTTTTCAGACAATTTTTATTCCCGCTCATCGCCCGGCTGGTTATCGCTGCTTTGGACGGATTCATCCAAACCCCCAGTTTCATGCCATAACCTTTGAGCTTTTGGCTGACTTCTCTGAACCCATCCGGAAAATTCTTCAGGTTAACTCCCCAGTCGCCCGTTTTATTAAACCAACCTGCATCGAGGACATAAATTTCAATACCCATTTCGTGAGCACGGTCAATCTCCCGAAGCGTATAATCGAGATTCATCGTCGTTAGATACTGTCCTCCAGCCCATTTCACCCGCTCCTGACGACCCCATGAATTGTAGTAAACATATGGTTTGCGGCTTTCCATATTTTCGGACTGATATTTTAGCATGAAGGTACGAAACAGATCAGCCATTCGATCTTCATCACCAACCACACCCGCAACTTCAAACCAGATGGTTGAAAATCCATCAGCGGATTGTCCTGTGAAATAATTCCCTTTTTTTGCGCATAACTCCACTTTCCTGCCGGGTAGAAGCCTGTATTCCAAAAAATTGTTTGGGAACATCGAGTCATGTTCATATGCACTTAAAATAGTATTCCGGCTATCACTACCCAACAATATCGGTCCTACGACTGACCCGGAGTTAAAAAAATCGGACTCATCTATCCTGGCATCCGAAAGGTTGCAGGAGTGGATCATATCGTTAAAAACAGAAAGGCGGATCTCTTTGGTCTGCTGGAAATCTTTGAGTGAACAGGACAGATAGGTAAGGTTGTCATTCCCTGAGTTTTTAGTCAGTTTTTTACTTTTGGAAGCTCTCAGGGTGTAATTGAAACGAATGACGGGATTATTCTCTGTTATTCGGAACCTGATCAGTAACTGCAATGTAGTATCCTTTTGAAAAACTCCCTTCATTAAATACTCTTTTACCCCGTTTGGCAGCTTTTCAGGTTTTCCTGATTCTTCCAACGAAGATAAAATGGCAGGAATTTGTTTACCGTCAATTTCAAAAACGGGTAGTCCAATATCAAGGGATTTTCCACCGGTTTTAATTGAATATTTCCAGGATTCAATGGAGGTCGTATTCCATGAAATAGTAAAAAATGGGGTTTCTATTTTTTTCACCACCGATTGGACACAACCGGAAAAAACAGGAAAAAGAGCAAGGCAATAGATAAAAATAATTTTTGATTGTTTTTTTTTCATAATCCGGTTTTATATTTATGCGATAGTGTAACTATATAAATCTCCTTTTGTAAGGTAGAATCGTAAGCGAATGATTTCATTCTTAGGCAGACTCTCAGAAAACTTCCATTTGACTTGTTGGTGAACTGCCGGACT
The DNA here is from genome assembly GCA_963677935.2 of Prolixibacteraceae bacterium. Classification (GTDB taxonomy): domain Bacteria; phylum Bacteroidota; class Bacteroidia; order Bacteroidales; family Prolixibacteraceae; genus JAAFHB01. The sequence goes on from CAXXEH010000003.1 coordinate 1,915,526, forward strand.
TCGCAGGCAGACGCAACTCTGTTTCTCATAACCTATCACAACATTCCCACTCGCATCAAGAACTTCAATAAAGAGCTGTCCCGCTGAAACATCAGCATTCACATACAATTGGGATCCCCTTTGCCTAAACGGCGTTGTTTCTATCACACCTTCAGAATCGCCAGCGGAGAGAGAAACCATCCCGTCAAGCCGCCATACAGCCCGGGCAATGGAAATTCTTTTATCCGGGTTTGTACCTCCATGAATATCCGCAGAGGCAGAATAATAGATCCACATTTCATCTCCAACAATTACCGGTGTATTACAAACGCCGAAAACCATGCCGCCATCGTATAGATTAGGTCCGATCGAAATTACAGAAGAGCGATCAGAACACCGTTTCCAGATTCGTCCGTCGCGGCTGTGTACAAGTTGCACATCTATGATGCCTTTCTGTCCTGCACGTGCTTTCCCGTTTACCAACGGTTCGCCAATACACCTAAAGAGGGTTACCAATCCGAGCCATTGGCTGGCAGAATAAAAAGCTGACATGTTGTAGAATTCGGAATGTGTGCCTCCTTCCAGTTTTCTGGCCTGCGCATGGTCTGTCTCATCTGTTTCCATTACCAATTCTCTGTCGGACCAGGAATACATATCACTGCTTTCCGAAAGAAAAATCTGCCTTCCGAAAGAACGAGGGTCTTGGGTCTGTTTGTGAAAAGCGAGGAAATTACCGTTCAAAGGATCCTGGGCTAAGGTTATAGTGTCCATACCAAGCAATATCGGATCGGGATATCTGTTCCAGTTCAATCCATCAGCGGAATAGGCGGCACAATAGGCATAATTCCGATGGTAGTTTTCTGAAAATTTAAATTTCTTTTTCAATTCACTGATCACCTGTTCACTAAATCCATCTTTTGACCCAACGGCTTTATACCGTTTTAAAGGATTATTCTCCTTTTTATCCAGGATAATACTTGGACTGTGAAAATCAAAAAGGTTGATCATATTTGTATTCCCCAACTGACCAAGTTCAGGCTTTTGCCATACGACTCCGTCATTGGATGTTGCATAAAGACATTTTTTATAACAATTGTACCACATGCGAAAAGTCCCGTCAGTCTCATTGCGTAATACCGTTCCATATAGTGCTGCATATGGGACATGATTATCTCCTATTTCCCATGATCTGTCTGCCTCAAGAACCGGATGATTCTTCTTTCTGGCATCGTGAACGATCCGTTTGACCCCGATTGATTTATGAATCATCACATCATCAACAAAGATTTGTTTATCCCCTTTATTTATAAGAGGAATCTCAGCTGATTGCCGGTCAATAATACAATCACCTGAAAAAGCTCCCCATACAGGATCAGACAGAAAGCCGGCCAAACCTAAGGCAGTCCCTTTCAGCATAAAATTCCGGCGTGTGATATCTCTTTTCATTGATTCCAGTTAAAAAGAGTATTGATTATGGTTTTCTGATTAGTTTTAACCTGGCTTCCGCTTCACTCCAATTAACTTCATGCGGTAACCTGTGGCTCAATGAAGCGATGGCAGCCACAACTCCGGCAGATTCACCCATTGCCACTGCATTTCCTGTGACACGATAACTTGAATGGGCAATAAAATCTCCGCTGATACAGCGTCCAGCCATCATCAATCCGTCTACATCCTTCGCGATCAGTGCACGCAAGGGAATATCGTAGGGCTTCATTTTAAAATCCTCGTGAGAGATCGGTCCATGCTTATTATTGGATTTTTGATCCATGGCATGTATGTCTACATTAAACTCCGGACGGACCACCGCATCGGTATGGGTTGTACCCTGAATTAAATCTTCGCGCGAAACAACATACCGTCCTAAAATCCGGCGGCCATCCCGTATTCCAATTTGTTCGGCTGAAGCGACGACCTGTAATCCTTCCCAAATTCCGCCAAGCCTGTTCAATCCCTGCACAATACGATGAATTTCAGCCCGTGCTCGTACAGTTGCCTCAGTTATTTTATCTGCATCAAAAGCCTCAACGCTATATTCATGGTTCAGCATGAGCAGGATCAGGTTTTCCTTGATCTGAAAGATGGATGGACGACCATATGAGGGAGTAATCCCTGCACGGTTAATCTCTTCCATCAGCTTTGCCGAAGCTTTCCTGTGGTGTTTCCCATATTTAACCTCTCCTGTTTCATTTATATACTCATAAAACGAAATGAAATCACGTAATGCCTCTGCATTACGAACAACTGCCAGGGCATTAAGCGTCATTGGTTGACATGGACAAGTGTGCCCCTCCTGACCAGTCTCCCATGAATTTCCGGCTAACGCACCAAGATCACCATCACCCGTTGCATCGATAAATACCCTTGCTTTCCATGCCTCACGGCCCGATTTCGATTCAGTAACAATAGTTGTCAGTCTCTTCGTTTCGCAATATGCAGCTACAACACGTGTATGTAACCGAAACTTTACTCCGGACCCGATACACATCTCTTCAAGGAGCAACTTCATTTCTTCAGGAGCATAGGTAAAATCGGCATCGATTCTGTTACTTTTGTAATGAGACCGGGCATCCCGTTCATCAAGTCGTCTCATAATTTCTTGATTTATTCCCGGTTTATCAAAATCAAAAATCCAGGTAAGCAAACCGGATGTCCAAACTCCACCTAAAGATCCATTCACCTCAATAAGCCGTGTTTTTGCTCCGGTACGAGCCGCAGCAAGCGCTGCGGCAACCCCTGCAGGTCCTCCACCACAAACAATTACATCGACTTCCTCCTTTACAGGCAATTTACCGATTGGTTCAATGAACACAACCGGATCAACTGCATTTAAAGCCTTTGCCTCTTTTTCGAAAATAAACTCCGGCAGGATCAATGCTGCAGTAACCGCAGACCTGACGAATTTACGTCGGTTTATCCCAGAACCTGTTAATATACTGCGTTCTTCCTTTGAATTCATAACCTATCTGTAATTTTTACATTCTCTTTCCTGATAAATCGAGTACCAATGAATTTTTTACCGGCGAAATTCTGAAAATTATTTCCTTTCCAGGCTCTGAAAATATGCCTTTTACTGCAAAAACCGAATATTTCATCCCCAGGAACTGACACTCAATATTTTGCGGAGTGATCATTCCAAAATGGTTAGCTTCATTATCAGCCTTATTCAAATCAAAAAACCAGTTTACTTTCTCCCTGCTTTCCAACTTCATTTCCAGCTTTTTCTCATCTATATCAATTGTAAAAGTTCCCGATACAGATTGGAGTGGCCAGGAGATATGCAATTTCCCTTTTATCCGATCATTAATGACCGGATCTTTACCTTTGATCATAATCTCTTTCCCATTAAGATTGGCTTTCAATTGCAAACCTCCAATCTTATCAGGAGTTTTGGTATAACCGTCAATAAAAGGAAGTGTATATAAAAAGAACTTACTTGATGACACCGGATTTGTCAAATATTCCGACTGAAGGTTTTCGTCAAACAGATGGAGATCCGTAAACCGGAGTGTGCCATGTTCCCATAATAAGTTAGCCCTAAAAAAACGGCTATCGAACCACACCGTTTTGCAGTCACTTCCCGGCAGGTCTTCTTTGACGGTAACCGCTGTAGGAGGTGTCATTTTATAATGTTCGCGAAACCATCGACCAGATTCTGCCATTGTTTCGACCCGCACTTTTTTTTCATCCCTTAACCTGGCAACCAGTGGTAGCTGAAACCCCAGGCCTTTAGATATCTTTGCCCAGGTAAACGAATTTTCCTGCCCAATCTGAACATAATTGAAATCCATGCATTCACCTTCGACGAACTCTTTGAAATACCAGGAAACCCACGCAGAATCACCGCCACTATAATGATAGGCCGGCTCGATGGTAATATTTCCCTGCCTTTTCATTTTAAGCTTTTGGTCATATTGGGGAACATGATCGCTACCCAGCATCCTAAAAATGGGGACAGGAATTTGATTTGATTCATTTTGCGCAGGCATATAAGCATTTTTCCTGCTGGGATAATAGGCCTGATTCCAGTATCCTCCCCATAACGTATAACCATCGGTTCCGATCTGATCGCGGCAATTGCAGGAGGCAACAATATGATATTTCTGAGACATATAGTTTAAGGTATGCTCATCAATGTACCACGAACCGACCGATTTAGGATAATATCCGTATATCCGTCTGAAATCTTTCATATACACATCAACAAGCTTTTCACGTTCTTCAGGGGTATACCCTACTGAAAAGCCCACATTGGCATACCAGTCCCAGGGATAACGTCCCCGCCATTTGAGTCCGGCATTCTCAACCAAAGGCTGTGGGATTTCCCACCAGGCACCTATTTCAAACAAACTATCGGGAAGGATTTTTAACAGTTGCTGATAACGGGAATCCATTAATGCATCATATTGCAACAGAAAAGTGCCGCCCAACCGGTTTGCATTCATCATTTTAACCTGGTTGACAACGGTTTGATACAAAATATCCTCAGTAATCTCCGTTCCTCTTGGCTCCAGCAAACGGATAAAGTTGACGATATTTACAATCCGGGGATGTTCCTTACCATCAATAGGATGCCCACCTTCCCCATAAGAACCGGTAAATGAACAAAATAAAAGAAATGACAATAGGCTGGAATTAGATATGATCCTGTTTTTCATTCAAGTTTTATATTGATTCCATTTAAAAGAATATAATTTTAAGTGGCACAGTTAATTTGCATTATTTCAATAATTTAAATTACTTTTTACTGATTTCAAGGATTGTACCTGCAATGTAACGGGTGCCAATATTGGAATTAAAGTAGTAAACAACCAAAACACGGTTATCGTTCAGTAAAGCAGACCAGGTGTAACCCAGATCACCATTGCCACCGTCATCACGAATGATGAATTCGGGTGCCGATTCAAAATCTGTACATTCGGGGTTTAAAATCCTACCGCGGATGCCAAATGGTTTTTTCCGGTAGCCATAGGTCAGTAAAACCCGGTTGTCGGGTAGTTTAAGTGCATGTAAGGGGTACCCGAAAAAACCCATACTTTTCCATGTAAATGATTTACCCCCATCGGTTGAGCGGGCGATACACGAAAGTTGATCAGGCATATTTTCAGTCCTAAGAAAGGCAACCAGATCACCTTTAGGCGTTTCACAAATGGAGGTTTCATCGAATGAAATTTTTTCATCAGTGGCAACCTGACAGGAATAGTTCCAGGTGATCCCTTTATCCTTTGAGATCAGCAAATGGGTGGATGTTTTGGCAGGAGCTTCCGCACTATTTGCTGCAACAACCCAATAGATATCTCCGTTTTTACCTTCACATAAGGCGCCACGGTTATAGGCAGGCAACGGTTTTCCCCAAACATTCACCTGAATATCTGTAGGCACATGCGGCGGATAAAATGGCCCCTGCCACTTTTTCCCTCCGTCAGAAGAACGTACCAGGTACCCACCAAGGAAAACAAATGGTGGGCGATTGCCGGAATTGTCTTTAACCAAGGTTAGTTTCCGGTGGAGAATCGTATCGGCATCTGAACGGATAAGTCCCCAAAGATAACTCGTGCAAAGCAGTATTCCATCTTTTAATTGTAACAAACCCGGATCCTGCGAACCGCCAAACGGGTGGGCGAAAATCAATTCCGGCTCTTTGGTCCAATTCTCCCCATCGCGGGAACGGACCATCACCATATAACTATTCGGATCGGTATGTGAAATACCTTGCTGTCCAAACAACCTTCGCTCAGGAGCCCTGCGGAATGCTACCAGTACCTCCCCATTAGGTCGTTTGATCACCGAAGGAAAAGCTGAATAGAATAAGGTATCCTTATAAATGATGATATCTTTTATTTTTTTGACAGTCGTTCCTATGTCTGATAAGGATTTATGATTATCCTGCGCAAAAACCGATCCCAGGCAAAAAAATGCATTGATCGCCATAACGAAAAAATAAGTCTTCATTGTTTTTTTATAGTTAAAAATGGGTTTAAAATAACTGGTTCTTTTTCCGGAAATCCGAATAATTGGTCTGACCATGATCAAAAAATTGGTCCTGAAATTTATTGCTTATTGATTTCAAGGATCGTACCTGAAATATAACGGATCCCGCTGTCATGATTAAAATAGTAAACCACCAGAACATGTTTCTTATCCAGCAAAACAGACCAGGAATAGCCCAAATCCGTACTGCCTCCATCATCCCTGATCACAAATTCAGGTGCGGAGGCAAAATCAGTACATTCAGGATTTAATATTCTCGCCCGGATACCGTAAGGCTTATGCCTGTAACCATAAGTGAGTAAAACCCTGTTATCAGGTAACTTTAAGGCATGTAGCGGATACCCGAATAAACTCATACTTTGCCATTTGAACGATTTTCCCTGATCTGTTGAACGGGCAATAGAGGAAGATTGGTCAGGACTGTTTGAAGTTCGAAGAAATGCAACCAAATCGCCCCTGGGTGTTTCATAAACAGAAGTTTCGTTAAAAGAAATCTTCTCATCAGAGGCAACAACTGAGGCATATTCCCAATTAATTCCTTTATCTTTTGAAACCAACAAATGAGTTGAAGTTTTCGAAACAGGACCCCGGTCTTTAGCTGCGACAACCCAGTAAACTGAACCATTTTTCCCTTCACATAATGCACCCCTGTTATAGGCAGGTAATGGTTTACCCCAAACATTCACCTGATTATCAGATGATACATATGGAGGATAGATTGGTCCCTGCCATGTTTCTCCACCATCAACTGAGCGCACCAGATATCCTCCCAAAAATGTGAATGAAGGAGAATGATCGGCATTGCTTAATCCCCGTGTTACTTTTCGTTTAAGAATACTGTCAGCATCTGCTCGTATCAGGCCCCAAACATAGCTCGTACATATCAGGGTACCATCTTTTAACTGTAACAAACAAGGGTCCTGCGAACCACCAAACGGATGGGCAAAAATCAACTCCGGTTCTTGGGTCCAGTTCTCCCCATCATGGGAACGAACCATGACCAAATAGCTGTTAGGATCTGTATGAGAAACACCTTGCGCTCCAAAAAGTATTCTGTTGGGAGCTCTGCGAAATGCGACCAGAATCTCCCCGTCCGGGCGTTTGACCACAGACGGAAAAGATGAATAGAACAAAGAATCCTTATAAATAATGATGTCTTTTACTTTTCGGATCTCAGGTACATTGTTTGAGGAGGAACTGGGATTATCCTGTGCCGAAACCGATCCGAACAGGAAAAAAGCAATGATCGACAAGCTGAATAAATAAATTCTCATCATATTGGATCTTATAAATTAAAAGTTCGTTTTTATAATATCAAGTTCGTTACCGTCAGATGATATTTTCATAGTGACGACTCTATTTCCTCTGAATTTATATACGATTTCATCCTCTTTACCTAACAATGGTTTTACGAGATTTTTCAAGTCATCACCAGCCATATCATCAGTTATGATCCATTTCCCTTTTCCATCCCTGAATACCTTTGTTCCCCCGGAGTAATCGGTTGCAAATCGTGCCGGAGCAAACCGCCGCGATGTAACAACGACAAGACCGTTTTTCTTAACGAGTGAGCTCACATCAGCCAGGGTATTTTTGCTGATGAACAAACCGCATAAGAATGCAAGTTTAACCGTCTTTATATGTTCCTTCGTAACTAAATCATCAAATACAACAGGAGAATTTGCAGGAGCAAAAGAACGGTGTGGCAACCCTTCATAGTAATTACCAGCATTCCATGAGAGACTCTCCTTTTTTACCATCCCATGAGTTATGGTATGCCATGCTTTTATCCACTCTTCTGATTCCGGACTTGTATGGAGGTCATAAGCTCCGAAAAGCCAATCTTTCCAATATAAATTGATCTTTTTAGTTTCACCATTGACAACATAATCTACGCTGCAATATACATTTTTTCCCTGTCCCCACTCCGTATCATCAAAACGGATTATTGCGACAGCCGGTTCAAAATCGCGGAAGGTATAAGGTCGTGGATGATCTGTTACATATTCTTTTGCAAAATGGCTTAACGATTCACCTCGCTCCTTTAAACTAATCTTATTGTTATCATCTGTTTCATAAATATGATTGCCGATACTTTCGACATATGCTTTGTCAACTCCAGCCCAGTATGCAAATAAAAGATTGCCCCATAATTCTTTTGCTGAGTGTCCGGGAAATTTATTGTGATTCCAAAAATCAATACAGGTCCACAGTTCGGTGTTGTATTGCAGGCAGGCGCCCATAGCACAAGCCGCCCACACATTTGACCAATTTTCCTTCATCTGTTTATAAACGGGGGTAATACCTGCCCGGGCAAAATTATGGAAAAGGACCGGCCAGACATGTTCTGTCAACACCTTTGAGGAACCATAACTCTTGCATTCATCAGCAAGTGATCTGGCTCCATCACCTACTGCCTTATCAGCTGATTTAAAATCCAAACCGGTTGTTTCAGCAAGGCTTACCAGTTCGATGCCAGGGTTGCGTAATGTGATGGTCAGATTACGTGTGATTTGCGAATGCTCCAGCTCATCGTACAGTACCCCCCATACTGCAGGCGATTTATTAAGGCTTTTTAAAACCTCCGGGGGAAATTTAAATAAATGAAGGTTGCCGGGTTGTTTAACCCAGTTATACCCATCGGTACTCGCCATATCAAGGCTCCAGTTTCCCGATTCCACATTTACAATTACCTTCAATCCCCTTTCATTGAAACTGTTCCCCAGTTTTTCCATTTTTTTCATCTCATCCCCAATGGTTCCTTTTGGCCCCCGGTAATGATAAACAACAAAATCAACTCCCAAAGCTTTCATTGCGTCAGCATTGAAGAACTCTTCAGGTTTACATTTATCGCCTGAATTGTCAATTCCAATGTAAAAGTTTTTAGGCGTGTTGTTTACTTTTAACAGACTTTGTGCCTTGCTGGTATTTGCCCACATAAACAGTCCAATTAAAATACAAACGATTGGCTTTTTGAAACATCCCAGCCAAATTGATTTACAATTTTTCCTTTTCATTTTTAACAGGTTATTTGTTGCGGGTTGATGGTGGCATCTTATCGGTGTTGCTACCCCAGTTTTTGTTAGGCTGGTTACCCATTTCAAATTCCAGGGTTCCCCCCTCCATTATTGTTTTGTAATAAATCCATGGTTGATCGAAATTGACTCCATTCAGTTTGGCCGATTGAATATAAAAGTTCTCCTCACTAACATTTTTGGCAACAACCCGGAACTCTTTCCCATTGTCGAGATGAAGGAGCAATTGGGGGAAAATGGGTGAACCGATAAGATAATAAGGTTCAACCGGGTCGGATGGAAATAATCCCATTGCGCTCATTACAAACCACGAAGCCATTGCACCGGCATCATCATCCATGGTGTCGATATAACCTTTTGTGTCGGCACGATAAATACGTCCAACCACCGGTTGATCGAAGAATCCGTGGTTATGATACAACTGGGTCACTCTTTTTGTGGTGAATGTTCGTGCCCATTTCTGCGTAAGATAAGGTTTTCCCAGATAATCGAACATGAAAGGGGCATGGATATCCGGCTCATTCAGATGCATATAAAAATCCTTTTCGAAAAAATATTCAAGGTCGTCAGCCAATTTTTTCTTTCCTCCGCAGAGGTTGGTTAAACCATTGATGTCGTGAAGGACAAACCAGCGGTAATGCCACAAATTCCCCTCATAGACATACTTTTCGAACTCCTCAACGTCGTTTACCGGTTTCCCATTGGGTGTGAAAAAACCTCTCTCATTTCCCTGATTGTCTTTCTGCGTAGTACACCACAATTTTTTGTAAGCCATTGCTGCCTCTTCCAGTTTCTTAGCCTCGCTATCTTTACCAAGTGATATAGCCATATCAAGGGCAAAGTAAGCATGGTAAGCCTTTTCCAACTTCGCACTTACATTCCTCTCATCAGAATTTTCATAATCTTTTTTCATCCCCTGGTAGGCTACCTCTTTATCAAAATCACCAAGTCCCTTGTTGTAGGCATCCATAATAACGGCGCCGGCAAATTCTCTCCTGATGGTAGGTGTTGGCCAGTATTTTGGATCACCCCCATCGCGGTGTTTATAATAATCTACTAATGAACGGGCAATATTTTTCGCAATTTGAGGCTCCAGTAGCGAAACCAGGGAATACTTTCTAAAATCGTCCCAAAGGCTCCATGTCGAATAGTAAGTGAAATCAGGAGCTGTATTTTTGGTGTAGTATAACGAATCGGGCTGATTGGCAGCCCGATAAACCCCGTTGGAAGATGTTGCATTGTTCGGGACCAGATAGGAATGGTACAAATGGGTATAGAACAGTGTTTTAAACTCTTCTGATCCACCCTTAACCTCCAATTTCGACAACTTTTCTTTCCAAACCGAACCGGTATGGTTCCGCACTTTATCAAAACTCATACCATTGATTTCAGTTGTAGCCTCCTGTAGGGCCATCTCCTCACTAACAGGTGACAAACCGACTTTTAGCCCGACAATATTTTTCCCATTCCCTGAGAAATTCAGCCAAACACCGATATCCTTTCCCTGACGAAGAGCAACTTTTCCGGTATCTCCAGAACCTTTCCAGCTCGTATACGATTCGAATGGATTATCGGAAACAATGGCAAAATAAAGCAAATGGTACCCCCCTCCGCTGTTGTGTAACGATTTAATCAATCCGGTAATTTCGTGATCGTTTATTACATTCAACCGGGCATCCAACATCCCAACATAACTGTGTGAAAGTTCAACCACCACATATCGCTCCTTTTTTGATTCCGAAGGAAAAGTGTACCGATGGAAACCCACCCGTTCCGAAACGGTCAACTCCGCTTTAACGCCTGATTCCAGAACGACTTTATAATATCCAGGTGAAGCTTCTTCGGATGATTTAATATATTTCTCCCTGAAATCACTAATTTTCGTGGTGAACTTTCCTATTCCGGGTTTGATGAGCAAGCCACCGCCTTTCCCTTTTGAACCGGCTCCTCCAATCCGCAGGTGAGAAAACCCTTCGATAAATTTATCCTTGTAATAATAACCCACATGTGAATCACCTTCGGTTTCAGGTGACAAATGGACCAGGCCGAAGGGATAGGTAGCCCCCGGATAGAGCTGTCCGTTATCTCCGTCGGTGCAAATAAACGGATTGACATATCTCAAAGGGTTTCCGGCAAACGAAATGCAAAAAAATAACAACAGAGCCAAAGCAAAACTACCTTTTTTCAAGGAAAAAGATCTTCTAAGATTCATCCTGTTAAGTTTTATTAAACCTTTAATTACTAAGGTAGGGCCCGTTTATACCTTTTATTCTGAAATTTTCTTCAGAATCATCAAGGATATAGATCATATAACTTTCACCACCCGGGCTGACACGAACAACGATGTGGCCTTGCTGACTTTTTAAACTCTCCATTTTGCCACTTACGACGCGGGTTTCTTCCATGGTGTTGGTGGCAAAAACGTCGCGTGGGCCGGGATAGGTCCAGGAGGAGAGCATCCTCGCAAGGATATTCGGCGATGGCTGGCTCGGCGACCATACCTGAATAATATGAACCCTCGGACGGACAGCCTGAAGGAAGGGAATGCCCATTGCATCAAAATAGGCATGATGATTGGCCTCGCATACATCCACAGGTCCGGTTACCAATCCCACCGGGGTTTCAATATCCTGCCAGGTTCCGGGAGCGCCCGTGGTGAGGTCACCGCCATTGAAATAATCAAACTTTCCGTACGACACACGGAAGGCGATGCTGCACATATTTTCACCCGGATAATCGCTTAGCTGCAAATCTTTCATGTCAGGAAAGAAGTTTCGTTCGTTGTTCCCGACGCCCGTCCACACATGGCCATTGGATGCAAGATTACGGATTTCGAAATTCGGGTATTTTTTCGGATGACGGAGCAGCTGAAACTGATCGTTTACTCCTACGTGGAACTGCTCCGCAGCAACACCTTTATTTTCAACATTCCACTTAACAAAGCGAATATAGTTCTGAATATATTCTCCCTTCATTTGAGTCGGCCAGTTATAATCGGGGTAGTTGCGGTCAACTAACTTTCCGAACGGAATGTTTTCGCCAACTTCGGTAATCCCGGTCAAAATATAATTCCCGTTCCCCGATGTTTTCAATCCAGGATAAAGCTCGCCGATGTGATCGTCGTGAAAATGGGTCAACATCACGAAATCGAGTTTTTTCTGAGTCTGATCCTGAAGAAAATGTAAAATATACCTTGAGATCCATTCGCCGGGAGTGCGGCTTCCATCGGGTTTGGGATCGGTCACACGCGGTTTTGGACGCGCGGTAGCTCCTGCATCAACAAGCATGGTAGTTCCGTCGGGTAACATCAAAAAGGAGCATTCTCCTTTACCCGTGTTGATATGATGAATATCCAAATAACCTTCACTCCACAACGGGAGGTGATCTCCAACCTTCAACTGCGCAAAACCTTGAAAATTAAGCACTGATAATACGAGTACCCAACTTATTTTAAAGTTAGCTTTTAAAGTCATCTTCTTTATTTTTTAAATAATGGTTGCAACTGTTTAATATTTTGTTCCCTGACTATATCGATCAAACCTACAATATCATTAACCAATGGGAAATCGACGCCATTTTCAAATAACATTCGGATTGCTTCTGGTGAATCTGTTCCAAAATAATTGACTTTTATCCCATTATCTTTCAGCTTTTTTACATCTGCTGTAAATTCAGGATAGTCTGATCGGGTGAGCTGAATGAAATCGTCATTCGCCTTGATAGTTGCGGTGACATATTCCTCAACCGACTCCTGCCTCTCCATATTACAGATCAGGATACCCGGAACTACCTGCTTTGCCTGACGGGCAGCAGTAGCATTGCAAGCCAGAAAAGCCTGATGTAAACGCCCCTGTTTTTTAATCAGGTTGGCAACAAGCACAGACAATAGCCCGTCGCCCTTTAGATGGATATTCAGCCACACATTGTAAGGCATTACGTTGAGTACCTCTTCTAAAGTCGGGATCTGTTCACCTGAAAATTCAGGAGCTTTCCAGCTTCCTGCATCAAGTTTCTTGATTTCAGCCAACGTAAGATCAGCAACTTTCCCTTTACCGTTTGTTGTTCGATCCACTTTTGCATCATGCAGAACAACCATTTTGCACTCTTTTGTCAGAAAAACATCAAACTCAATCATCTGTGCACCAGCCTTAACAGCGGCACGAAAAGATGAAAGCGTATTTTCGGGGTGTGTTTTTGAATCCCCACGGTGAGCACATAATCCGCGTAATGGAAGCTTAATGGCAGCAGTTGTTTTTTTTTCAATGCCAAAAGCGACAAATTTATCAGCCTGATTAAAAAAGTGATTAGTCGATCCAAGGCAATAGAAAAATAGAATTACCTGAAAATAAATTGATTTTATTACCATTTTAAATCAAACTATATTAAATGTAAACCCTATGACCTATATTAATTCGGAAACCACCCTTTCAAAAACTGTTTCTGTGTACCGCGATAAACTGCTTCGGCCAGGAATTCCTTACCCCTTTGATTTCCCCAGGAATAATTGATAATCAATTTTCCCTTGTACTCACAAAAATCGATATCCGAATTATTACAATTCTCTGAGGTGGCAACTTTCTGTACCAGATCGTCGGACAAGTTGCTGTTTGCTATTTGCTTATCTTTTGCAGAGGCCTTCAATACCGGATTTAAAGGGCTCGATTCCCAATGGATCAAATCTTTTGATCGCACAACCCTCATTTCGTATCCTTCGTGTGCTTCAAGGTAAAAGTCATAATAATATCCATCGAGATAGCGCAAACAATGGGGAGCAGTATAACGGTCCATTGCATAATTATGGTCACGAGACAGTATCTCCCAGTTTTTAAGATCGGTGGAAGTTGCAAAACGGGCTGTAAAAGGTTTGCCGGCCTCTTTTTCAGGCTTGCCTACTTCAAACATCAGCACAAATTTTTTGTCAACCTTAACCATGGAGGTATTGAACATACCAAACCCGGGAAGCTCAAAGGCCATCCATTTGTCCCAGTTTTCCAGGTCATGAGATGCAAATATAAAAATCCGCTCACCATCCCCGCGGTCAACAGCGGTTACATAAACTGTATTATCGGAAACAAAAGCGCTTCCAAAATGGAACCCTTTGCCAAATGAGGTGGTTGACTTTCCTGTTTCGTGGTTTACAAACCGAAAATAGGAGTCACCTGTCTGATTATTCCAATAGTTTTTCCGCACATACTCGAACCGATAAACCTTGTCTTTAAATACCACTGGTGTTGTTTCAACCATATCGCAGTCAATTGTCCCGATCTTTTCGATTAATGGACGTCCTTCACCATCGGTCAATGGTTTTTTACCTGAAGAGGCTAAAAAAGTGAACATCCCCAAAAGGAAGATCAATCCGATTTTTGTTTGCTTTCTCATTTTTATTATCCTTGCGTTTTATACTTTGTTTCGTTTCCCAAAGGTAGATTTATTCAAAACATTTTCGATTCCGGGACTCCCTTCAAGCTGGCCATTTTCGTTTAGCCGGGTAATATTTGCCGTTTCGTAAAAAACGTATCCATCCAGTCCCGGATGGTTCTTTACCATTTCAATTTCAGCTTCTGTGCTGGCAAAAGGACCATCAAAGGACATTCCATGGAAATCACCCTCCAGGTAAAGAGGTTTACGGACTGCTATTGTCGCCTGACTAAAAATAGCTATTGCCTTTGCCAAATTCCAGGGACGAAGCTCATAAACTCCCCGGATTTCAAACTCATCTGCAATCTCATTCACCCATGTTTCCCACTGCCATTCGAAATTATACGGATAAGAACTTATTTTTCCTGGACGCTCATCGGGCATCAGAAGATTTGTTTCAAGATGTACTGCAAGCGATTTCCCCCTGCTTTTGATTAATTTTCGTGCTTCACGCAGGAAAAGGGTATAGCCATCTCCATTAATCCTGCTGATTGCAGCGAAATCGGTTTTGCCATTTGAAGCAAGTAATACCGGCTCATTAAATCCATATTCCCAAGGTTCGGTTGAAAGGGTATGGTTTGAGATCCTGATATTGATCCCATCTACACCACGGTCAAGACAAAAGCGGATAAAATCCAGCCAGTGCTCTCTAACCTCCGGATAAACAGGATTCAAATGGCCCGGGATATATTCAGGTTTTCCGCAGGCAGCTGCTACATAGCCCTCTTTATCCAAGGTGGTCATGTCACCCACATTATATTCACCAAAACTGTAAAAATCACGATAATGCTCTTTCAGCCTTTCAGGGTCACTGATTTCGGACTGAACCTCGGCCATTTGCAAATAGCGAACCACTTTCTTTAGGAGTTTTGACTGATAAAAGCCTTCATGTTCCTCCATCTTAACAGGTCCGGTACTCAATGTGTGGGGAAGGATCTTCCCGTCTCCTCCGACCAATTCTAAAATATTCCCTTTTTCATTGGTAAAATTCCCCTTTTCATCAGCCAAAGCACATTTAACCAAAACATATTTGTGATCCAATGGGATTTGTAAACCTTCCAGATGGAGAACCCGGCATTCTCTCCAATAAGGGAACCGGTACCGCTTTTCAATCGTCTCCCGAAATGAGACCGGGCCATCGTAAAGGATAAACTGATTATTCGTTTTACTGCTCCAGATTGAGAGATGTTCAGCTTTTATACGGCTTGGCCGGTCATCTCCTTTCACCAGTCGAATCGTCGAAACCGGGTGGATACATTCAAAAGATTCCGGCTTCCGTTTCAAACTTAGCGATGGATTAGCTGCAACAAAAGGACGGATAGTAGGGAAAATACCACGCAAATCTTTAATTGCTCCGGCTCCCTCAGGACAAGGCATTGTGGAAGGTAAAATAGTTCCAAAGCATCCACCTTCGAAAGGTTTGATCACCGCATAAAACTCAATCCCAACCTTTTTAGCTGATTTTGCGGCTTCAGCCAGTAAATCAAATCCATGAGGATAATCATCATACAATTGCCACATCGTATCGACAATCCACTGATGACGTGTAACACCTATGGAAACGAGAAATTTATGCAGCTCATCCAGTTGCTTCCTGTTCATAAAGCAGCGGTTGTTACTATAATAATCCTCTGATCGATTTACAGGTGATCCATACCTGGTTCCCTGGTGATTGATCAAAATATTATCGCTAAAATCGGTAGTCGCAAAAAGGGATTTTGCTTTTGAGGCTCTGACTTTACCTCTTGTTTTTTCTGGTTCTTTCAACAATCCGGGTGAACTACCGAGAGCGACACCACCCAATCCTGTCAGGGTGGTAGTTACAAAAGAGCGTCGGGTGAACTTTTTATTCATTGTATATTATGATATTGTGAATCACCACTTTCTTATTTAACCGGAATCATTAACTCAGTATCTGTTTTGCCAGGAAAAGAGATTAGAATCTGATCTTTCGTCAGTTTGATAAGACGCCAGTTCATTGGACTTTGTCCAAATGAGCCGGTTTGAACCTGCACAATCTTTTGGTCGTTTAATGAAGCAAACCTTTGAATGGCATTTTTATGGTTGTGTCCGGAAAGTATCAGTTTGGCTGAAGGATTTTTTGACAAGAGGGCATAAAGTTCCGAAGGGAATCCGGTTGGGGAATTCGCCGACGTTAAAGGGAGGTGCATCAATACAATTTCGACATCATCAGGCGATTGCAGAAACTGATCTTTCAGCCAGTGCAACTGGGCTTTGTCGATATAGGGAAGCACACCCTGTTCTCCCCTGAGCACGGTATTGTAACCATTATCGAGGAAAATCAGTCGATAAGTTCTCCCTTTTACCTCAAAAATACGGCTGTAATAGGTTCCATCCCTGAAGCAGGGAACAGAATGAATCCAAGCAGCGCGAGCCTGTCCGGCTACAGTTTGGGTTGCAATCCTTAGGGTATCTTTCCATTTATAAGCTGAAATATCATGGTTTCCCAAAGTCAGGAGTACCGGTACCTTGCAGGCCCTGATAAGGCGCGAAAAATGTTCAACCTGAAGATCGAGCATTCCGCCATTGCGGGCTTCACCTTCATAAAAATCGACTAAATCACCTGTGGCAATCACCTGGTTACTATTCGTTTTCCGTGGCATTGTCTTTAAAAATTGTTTTAACGGAACTTCTCCCTGTCCAAAATGCTTCCGGCTCTGGGCCAAATCCTGCTGGTAGGCATCCAGATTAAAAATCAAATGCAAATCCGTAATATGCAGAAATGACAAAGTATCCGGCTGGGCGATAGAACTCAACGCCGACACACTAAAAAGCAGGATACACAGACAAATATTAAACAGTCTTTTCATCATTGGGCAGAGTTATCTTAAATTAACTATTAATGGGTGTTTTACTTATATCCATCCGGCATTACGGGCATAAGTGTTGTAAATACCCAGGCAAAATGATGTTTCTCATAGCATAAAGGACGATAGGGAGTAACATATCTGACATAATTATCATCTCCGTATATACCTGCCATTGCTTCAAGTAAATCAGCCGGCCAGAAGGAATGATTCGTTTTTAAATCCAGGTCCGAGAACTTACTGTCATGTGTGCCCTGAACCGGATTTTTAAACCACTTCCACTCATCTGGATGTTGATTGTAATAGAGCAGGTAGTCCAATGCTGATTTAATGGAACGACCATCTTTCTGTAAAGTGAAAAGGTTTTCACCAGTGGCATTATAAGCTACCCAAGCCATCGCTGTCATTGGTGCAAGCGAAAAATAGGTGTACCAAATCCCATTTGCGCCCCGTTTGGTTTCCGATGGCATATGTCCGTCATCCGCAATTTTATCGAAAAGATCCGATTTAAAAAGCCTGACATCTTCTTTTAGATCCAGTGAATCATTTAAATAATAGGCAGAAAGCGATGAACCGAACCGCCCCCAATCTGCCCAATTGTTTTTCCGGTTCCGTATTTCATTTGCAGCTTTGCGATAAACGTTTGTCAACCATTCATTAAAAAATTGTTTGTCCTCATTTTTCCAACCTTTGTAACCGGACATCAGTTCAGCAGCCATCACCATCCCCGATCCGGTAAAGCTCATTACAAGTGGCCCATCACTATCGGAATACAATTTATTGATATGGCTCCATGCATTGATAACATATAATGCGTGTGTGGCATATCTTTTTTTACCGCTTAGTTGCCAGGCAAGTGCGCAGGCATAGGCATTAAAGGCATCTGTCTCAAGGCTGGTCGAGTTTTTAACATGTTCAGCCGGCTTTTTATAATATCCCGGAATACTGAAATTAGCCAAGGCGTGATGCTCCTGTAGCATTGCAGTATCAGCCAATTTTATAAGCTGTTGAAATGCCTTAAAATAGATCTCATTTTTGAGTCTGATTTGTTGCTTTACAAATTGAATCTGCGCTTTGGAATGCATTCCCCCCGGATGTTCATAGGCAAAAAGCGATTGGGTTAATAATCCAATGCAGAAAAACAAAAGAGCTAACTTTTTTCCTGACAGGTACTTTGACACATAAACACTTATTTTCATGATCTTCAGAATAATAATAGAACTTTATTAAATGCCCCACTCTTTGTTGGGATTTGGACCCATTTCAAAAATGAGTTCACCTCCCTTTGCTATTTCTTCATGTGTAATCCACGATCGGGTGAAGGGCTTTCCGTTGAAAGTCGCCGATTGGATATAATAATTCGATTTGTTTAGATTATTTGCCTGAATGGTGAACGATTTTCCTGAATAAATTTTTGGATCAAGATGAATCGTTACTTGACTAAAAATCGGAGCAGTCAGTTGGTAAACGGGATTACCCGGACAAACCTGATAAAGTCCCATCGCACTCATCGCATACCATGCCGACATGCAGCCATAATCGTCGTCCATCTCCTCCAGATAACCGTCGGGAGCTGTTTTATAAACCCGATCGAAAATTGGCTTTGGGAAGAAATTATGTGTACCATATTTTTGGACGATAGGTTCGGTCAGAATTTTGTGTACCCATTTTTGCGAAAGCCAGGGGGAGCCCCCCTGATTAAAAAGGAACGGCGCCTGCAAGTCGATCTGGTTTCCCGCTGTGTAAAGATCATTGTCAAAAAAAAACTCCAACTCCTTCACAAAGCTCTCTTTGCCTCCGAATTTGTCGATCAGTGAGGGGATATCATGGAGAATATTCCATCGATATTGCCATTTTGACCCTTCGTAGGTGTATTTCTCACGATTCATCGCCGGGTCTTCGGGAAAATCGAGCCATGTTCCGTCGGCACCACGAGCCCGGAAATATTTGATTGACGGATCCCATGTATTTCGCCAGTATTCCGATCGTTTCATCAGATAGTCGTAATCTTGCTGATTACCGAGTGACTTCGCTACCTGTGCCACACACCAGTTGTCCCAGCTATATTCACCGGTTTGATCCGGACGTGCAGGAATATACCCGATTGAATCATACCTTTCAGGCATTTGTATCAAAGTCTCTCGTTTCAGGAAAGGGTAAACTTTTTTCATATCCAGATCGGACAAACCTTTTGACCAGGCATCAACTACAACCATCAGCATATGTTCGTGACGACAATTACTAAACGACTGATAACCATTCTTCCCCTTATAACCGAAACCAGGCCCATGAGGCTTATGATCTGAATCGGGAAACGGTGAACAATTGTCGGCTTGTTCATAAATATCGCGCAACGACTTCACGATGTCGCGGTAAGCGCCAGGAGCAAACAGGCTGTAAAGCGGATATTTAGTGCGGAATGAATCCCAGAATGCAAAATCATGATAGTGTTTGTAGCCTTCTGCTTTATGAACCTGATGATCCATACCCGGATAGGAACCATCCGGATCGCTGATTACTGTAGGGAGAAAGCAGGTATGAAAAAGTGCAGTATAGAAAATTGTTTTGTATTCATCATCCCCCTTCACCTCAAGATTTGCGAGCTGGTCGTTCCATAAACCGGAAGCCTGATTCTTTATTCTGTTGAAATTCCAACCGGGAGATTCAGCTTTCAGACTACTTTGTGCTGCCTCGCGACTGTTTAGAGAGATCCCAATTTTCACAAGCAGAGGTTTGCCATGAAGATCACCGAAGTCACAGATCAGACCACCATTATTTACTTTGTCCAAAGTGGTTCCCTCCAGAAATTCCTTACCATTCCAACTCTTCCCGCTTTTCATCGGTTCGCTGAATTCGACCACAAAATGGACGCCCGAGAAGGTAGCCAAAAATCCTTCTAAATGTTGATTATCAACTTTCTTAACTGACAAATATGTTGACCGGGCCAGATTCCCTTCATTCAAAAACAGACGGGCTGGTTTACCTTCAGCAAAAGTATACTGGTGAATTCCGGTATGGGCAGTCGCTGAAAGCTCGGCCAGAATATTATCCTCTTTTAGTTTTACAGCGTAGTAGCCGGCATTTGCCTTTTCTGATTTTTTATCCATCACTGCCAGAGGATTCCTCAAAAAAGTGTCAAGCGGTTCATGCGAAAAAGGCATGATTGACAATCTTCCGGCGCGATCACCAACACGGCCACCACCGGAACTTCCTTTATGAAAATGACTAAATCCACGAACAATCGTGTCGGAATAATTATAGCCTGAGTGGGCAAAATCACCATCACCGGTTAAACTGCTGGGATAGGTATCGGCCCCCAGCTTTACCATCCCGAACGGAACTGTGGCTGAGGGATCCCATTGACCGTGGTCACCCTCTGAACAAATAAACGGATTGACAAAATCAACCGGACGTTTTGTGGAGGTAGAACAGGAGATGAATAGCACCACCCATAGAATTACGGTAACCCTCTTCCAATATTTTGCTAAATGTCTCATTTTATAAATATCAGTTGGCAGTGAGTTTGGATAACCGGTCCATTTTTATATCCTTCTTTTTGATCCTTTCGGGATTCTCTTTTAAATAAGAACTTCCGCAATGGATCAGTGTCACTGCAGGTTCACCATTCCCTTTGATTTCCCCGCCAATATTATCCATAACAAGGTGATCGACGTGATCAAAAATGTAAGCCGGGCGATCATCCTCTTTTTCATGAGTAACGACAATATTCTTAAGGTTTAGCTGAGAAGCAAAACGGCAATAGAAACCATATGAAGGTCGGATATTACCATAGGAAGAATATTCAGGATATGCTTTTGGTAGTAAAGGTACTTCAGTCAGTGCATCCTCTTTGGTTCCACCACCCTTAAAATTGATAAAAAAATTATCCAGGCTGATATTAAAGATGTTCCTTTCGGGTAATCCGTCAATGAATATCGCCGCAGCCTTGGGACGGGCATTGTGATGAGAAAATTCCATATCAGGTATCTCAATAAACTCCCCGACATCATTCGCCTGAATATTACTGATTTGAATGTTTTTCATCTCTCCTATACCCTGAGGTTTGATATTTTCACCATATGGGCGGGCACGGTTACCCAATTTAATAAAGAGGGGGTTGTTCACCCTGTTCATGGTAATATTGGAGATATTGACCAGATCCAAAACTCCCCCATCCACTATTTCAAGTGCAATTCCCGACAAATAAGTATCAAAGATCACACAATTGGAAACAGAGATATTCCGAAATCCACCGTTTGATTCGGTACCACATTTCAAGGCGTTGCAATGACTGGATAAAACACATCCGTTGATGGTAACATTCTCACATAATCTGTTTGATGTACTCTTCAATACAATGGCATCGTCTTCACTGTCTATGTTGCAATTGGATATCCTGACATTCCTGCAGCAATCAATGTCAATCCCGTCATTGTTGACACTTGATCGTCGGTTGGATACCGTTATACCATCAATCAGCAAGTCTTCACAAGCCAAATAATGCTGCATCCAAAATGGCGAATTTTTCAATGTGATATCCCTGATCTTGATATTCTTGCACTCAATCATACAAATAACCTTTGGTCTGACAATAGCGGCATCCTGGTCTTTATGACTAATGTGATAGGGTTTTCTATTCCCTTGTCCGACAATAGTTCCGTTGCCTGATATCGATATATTGCTTTTATTCTCAGCATAGATCAGGCTGTAGCACCGGGGTCTAAGCGAAACCACCTTTGAAGTTTGCAGTGGAAACTGGCTCACATCAGTCGAACATAACAGCGTCGCACCAGACTCTAAGTAGAGATGGATGTTGTCTTTTAACCAAATTGTTCCAGAGATATATGTTCCAGCTGGGAAGTAGACTGTACCACCGCCATTGGTAGCGCATTCATCTATCGCCCTTTGAATAGCTTTGGAGTTCAACGTAACAGAGTCTCCTTTTGCCCCAAAATCAGTAATGTCATAAACTTTTGCTTGAGCCGGAAATATACATCCAAAACCTAGTAAGGATATCAGAATTGTTCTGTAATGGTTTGTTTTCTTAAAAAAAAGATTCATATAATCTATTATTTGTTTTTATTGTTCAGGAAAAACTGTTCCAAAAGGTTTCCCATTTGTTGCCGGTATTGCATTAAAATCTCGGGATCTTTTGTGTATTTTTGCTCATTGATAAACACTTCCGATCCAAAATTAAGTAGTTGGTTTGCTTTTTTTAACAGATTTATCTGATCAGGATGAGCATTCTTTACACAATTTTCAAGCATGACCAGGTAGTCGTAATCATCAATCCCTTCGCGCAAAATCTCCAGACGAAGCGACGGAACGGGCCCGGACATATACTTTGTTTTATCACTGTTGGGGTCACGATTGGGGGGATAGAAAAACATCCCATCGCCATTCCCATATTCGGCAGCTGACCCTACAGGTGTTCCGTGCCCATCCATATATGTCATAGGGTCATCCCAGATATTCTGCAACACACCGGGAGGCGAACAACCTTCCGCATTCCAGGCATTCGAATTCCACACTAAGATTCCGGTCAGATGGTAACGGTACGACATCCACGACCACATCCGCATATTGATGGCATCCGAATCAATGAACAGGTTGATGTGCGGTTCTTTAGGCCATGTCATCAGATACGACCACATTTGCCTCCCTTTTGTGATCCACTCTATGGATTTCACCGGATCAAATTTAGCAAAAACCGGACAACCAATTTCTGTTACATCCATAATTTCAGGACCGGGGTTATTCTCCGTAATAAAACGGGTCAGCTTCGGAGCTGCCTCATGAATGGTTTTCATACCCTGGCGTACAAATTGGTAATCCTTTTGTTTTGGTTCATCTACCCAGTATAAATATTCCTTGCCCAGCCATCCGTTGACTTCGAGGTGATCCTGTATCTGTTTTAGATACAAAGTTATAAGTTTTCGATATTCATCAGTTCCGTTGATAAAACCATTGAACCACCCCGATTCCCTGCCAACAAAAGGTCCCTGCCTTAACGCCCCGATTTTCATCCTAAAACCGGTAAACCCAAATTCATCAAGGTATTTGCGGGCCGCAACATCAAAATCAGTAAAGTCAAGTTTTACATCAAGAACGTTAATATCCTGCTCAAAATCGCCGTGTGGCAGTAGATTTTCACCCGTTTTCATATCAAGGAACTGAAGATTATCAAACCAGGCAGTCCCTTTTTCCTGACCCCCTTCGTCCGGAAAGACAGGATATAAATGGACACTGACATACTCCGCTTCCTTAGGTAATGGACGTGATAATACCAGATCTTCCATAACGAACGGATTTTTCGGGTCAAGGTATAAACTATCCATATGCCACCGTGTACTTCCCGGATAAATCATTCCCTGAAGGTGCCATTGAATTGGTTTTCTGTCGGAAGTGTAACTTCTTACAGTCACAACATATTGTTGCTTGTTTTTCAACGTTTTAGCCTCCCATTTCAGGAGGTAAGGATTGCCAGGTTTTATTTTGATCAGATCGGGACAGGTGGCGGCTACATTTTCGTTCATCCGGTTATCTGTTACCTGATAAGCATATTTCCCTGCAAAAACGGTGTCGGGATCAAATGTCCCACCGTTCCACCAGGCGCCGGTTACCTTTTCCCTGATCGGATATAAATCGAAAAACTGTTGCGGCGAAATCCGGTAATCCCGAAAACATCGATAATACAGATCCAAAACCTGTTTCAGTTCTGTTTCGTTGCTAAGGTTGTGATATTGCCTGATCATTCCTGAGTACAGACCGAAACCGGATCTCATCGAAGGGGTGTCGGGGAGTGTAAAATTCCAAACTTTAAGTTTTACCGGAATGGAAATATCCCACAATGCCGATTTCAGTTTAATCTCTGCTGAATAAATTCCGGGGGTTGCACCCTTCGGAACTTTAATAGTAAGCAATATGGGGGTGTTCATCCCTGCAAGTGCGCGGAACGGTTTTTCATACAACGGTAGCGGATCGGGATACCAACCAGCCTGGTGAAGTTTTCCTGAAGGCTTTGTCACATGCACATATTCCACATTCCGGATTGTCACATTTTCTGCAGGAATCAATGTCCCTTCCCTGGTACTGAAATCAGAAACTGTTATGGCAATATTTTCGATGGTTGCATTTGGTGATAATACCAGTTGAAAACCTTCAGTCTCATTTTGAGCTGCCTGAAGAAAAATTATTCCTTTTTTTTCAGGTACTGGAGTACCCCGCATAATCTTATGTGTATTACCGATCCACCAAATTCTGCATGGGTCACCAGATCTGATCAGATAACCATTATCGTTGCCATTTACAACAAAAATACTACCTATGCACATTAGGACCAGCAAGTTGATCTTGAAAACAAAATTCTGTTGACAGTGTTTCATTTGTATATAATTTGTTTTTTAACGGCCAAATGGAATCGTAGATCAGCGAAGCTAATAGCCATCCGCCGGTTGGCGGATTCATCTTCGGTTTGTGATTTACAACCATGGCTATTTCATCTTTTATAACATTTTTAAATAATCCGGATGATGAATAGGAACTGTTGGTTTTACCATTCTAAAACCTATAACCGAACAGGAAATAGATCCTTTTTACAGGTGATTTCAAATCAACATAACTTGAAATTCCGGTACTACTTTCATATCTGATTTCAAAAGATATTTTCTGGAAACTACTTCCGACACCTGCCGTAATGCCCATTTCATATTTTGTATCATCCAAAGCTTTCCCATCTTCAACATATGTAGCAGGTGGAGATGTTAATACCTTAGTGATTATCTTATGGTTGGTATCATTCACAACAAATCCGTTAGAGATACCCGCATTAAAGAAAATTGACATATTTGTACCGGTAAAATATCTATATCTTAACGTGTTATTCACTTTTAGGTAGGAGTATTCCAGCGATATATCATTTTTTGTGTAACCGTTTTCAATCTGGCTTTCTTTGGTGTATTGATCGCCTGTTTTGAAAGTTGTAAGAAGAAGTTCATTGTATATTGACCATCTGTTTTGCAGCCGGGACTGTAGTATCAAGTCAAAAAATAATCCAAATGAAAAATTTTTTGACAGGGAATATTCTGCCTCCACAAGGTCATCGTTGTTTTTGCCTTTGAATGTTAGTTTTGTTACTGATAATCCGGCCAGAATGCCAAAATCATTTGAGGCTTTTTTCTTCTTTATCACAAATCTGGCCTCTTTGCTTGTGCAATTATTGTATTCTTGAAACAAGTTGGTCAGGCTTGATTCGGTATATTTGATATGGGCTGTCAGCGTTGCAATTTCCGGGCAATCCCTAAGATAATAGCAAAGTTGCCCTATGAATTTATTGTTTGTTGCAATGTTTTTTACCCCGTTTACACTTTTATAGTATTCTTTGTACTGCAATAATTCAAAGCCGGTGGCCTGCCCAATAAAGAAATGTTCTTTACCTTTCAAATCCTTATAGCGGTACAGGCTTTTTTCACCTTGTACCAAGGTTTGCAGAAATGCGGTGTCCACCCGATATTTGAACTCTTTCGAATAAGTAAGAGAAGTAAGATCATTATTGCTTTCATCGACTTCAACAATACCGCTTTTATATATTTCTGCTACCACACCAAATTCTTTTATCTTGGCTGGGTTTATGTAATTAATCTCACCATCAACATGCTTTTTAAAGTCAATCTTCTGGGGATTGGTATCCCAGTTCCTATAATTAATCAATCCATTTATAGTATCA
Organism: Prolixibacteraceae bacterium; assembly: GCA_963677935.2. GTDB lineage: Bacteria > Bacteroidota > Bacteroidia > Bacteroidales > Prolixibacteraceae > JAAFHB01. Next base: position 1,941,502 of record CAXXEH010000003.1, read on the forward strand.
CCCTTAAAGTTAATTACATAACCTGGTAAATAGTTTTTCTGACCATATATGGTATTGACAAAAAGTAGGATTAACACCAGAATGAATAATTTGAAAAAAACACGATTCTTCATTTGTAAAATATTTTTTATTTAAAAATCAGGAGAGCTATCACCTCCCTTATTCAGAAAATATAAATTTCAAGAATCCGGATAAGTGCACTCACGAAGATATAGCTATATTTTTTAGCTGTTATTTTATAAAAGCATCCTTCAGCGGCTTGCCTGTAATCCAATCATTCAAATGGAAACCAAACAACCAGGCAATGGTTGGAGCCAGATCATAGGTGAAAACCGGATGTTTGATTTCGTATCCTTTTTTGACCCCTTTCCCGGAAACAATGAAAGGAACGATCATTTCATCCGGGCTGGTTCCACCGTGTTTCTTCAATAGCCCGCCATGATCGGCCAGAATGAAAACAACCGTTTGGTCCAGCATTCCTGTATCCTTGAGTTTGGCCATCAGCACTCCGACCAAACTATCAGCTTTTACCACCGATTTTGCATATTCAGCCGAACGGTAACCTCCGCTATGCCCGGCATGATCGATTAAATCAATATGAACAAAAGTAAAATCAGGATGCTTGGCTCCCAGAAAATCACAAGTTTTTTGGGTGGCAATATCTTCCGATGCAGCCGAAATACTCAGGTCGCAGACCCCTTTTTCAATAAAATTTCCAAAACTGCCCCAATGATAAATTGCACCAATGATGGCTCCAGGGACAAATTTCCGGGTTTCGCCAAAAATGGTGGGAAACATATTTTGTTCGCCCTTGTATACAGGTTCCAATATTTTATGATCCACGGTCCACTCGTTATTGCCGATCCCGTGCCTTTCAACGGTTGTACCGGTGATCATTGAACTCCAGGCGGGGCCGCTGCTACTTGGAACAACAGTTCTGGCTGCAAGCGAATATGATCCGTTCTTCATCAATTCGGACATGATGGGGGTTGCGGCCATTCCAAAGCCATGGGCACCCAGTCCGTCAATACCTATTACGAGTATATGAGGTAAATTCTTTTGCCGGTTTGCTGCATCAGATACAAATGACGAAAGAAGTAGTAAAAAGACAAAACTCATCGTAGTTTTTAACATAAATCGTGTTGCAATTTTTCGTTTTTTTTATATAACTTTCTGTATTTCTGCTTTCTATTTTATTAATAACCAGTTTTGTTGTTCAATAAATACCTGATTCTTTCTGAGTGATGTCTTAATTTTCAGGTTCCGATATTTTAAGATCGAAAGAAACCTTAATATGACCATTCCCGGGATTTACCGCTGCACTGAAGCTGTCATAAAGTACGTTGTATAGCTCAAACCAAAACCAAATGGGAACATTGGTTTCCAGTCGTTTATTTGAGTTGAATTTAATGGCTGGTATCATAGCTATAATAGAATGGTTTAAATGGTTTTGGAAAACTCATCGGGTACCCGAATAATTCTTTCAAAGTTGCCGGCCAACAGCCTGCCTGTAAGGGAATTATCTCAAATTCGCCTTTTATTTCGCTAACATCTTTTGCCCAATTGATTTGACTTGGAATGGTTTTCTTATTCCCAAGTCCGGATACCAATGAATTGTGGCTCACTACAATCTGGTTCTCTTTCAGTTCTACCGAAATATTTGCTTTGTTTGCTACCACAGCAATTCCGTTTCCGAGCTTGTCGGTAAAAACGGCAATTTCAACATTGGAGCGGTTTCCATTAAAATTGATATCATTTTTGTGAAGAGCGTGAAATCCAAAGTTGTCCAACTGAAATTTATCGGGGTAGGACGCAAAAGGGCCGTCACCCAACCAATGAAAATACGAAATGGAGGTTGGCAAAATGAATGAGACACCCGCTTCAGGAAATACCCCATTGGCATTTTTGGGCGATAAACAGTAATTGATTTTCAATTTTCCTGTGCTCTCTATTGAATACTGAATTTCACCTTCAATTTTTTGATTCAGATATTTTTCGCCTCTGATAAAAGTTTCTTTCGCAGAAATCCGATATTCTTTTTCTATCGCGTTTTCAATAAAACTGTTTACCTGATTGGTTTTCAGCAGATATGGCTCCCAAAAACAATCACCTTTATCAGGATCTATTTTATCGCGGACGGTGACATCGGCCATTTTTAGCGCCCGACCGGTTCGCGCATAGATTCCGCTGCAGATAATGGGAGCCTTCTTTTTTTGTGTAGTCAGATTTATCTTCAAATTCTTTTTGTCAATCCGGATCTGGAAATCCTTTGTCTGGATTGAAGTTGTATTTTCCTTCTTGTCAACTTCCCATAATCCACTGGTTAAATCTTTTCGAATTGATTCCTTGATTTTTTCAAATTGAGCTGGAGTGGACAGTTTAATTGTATGTTCGTAAATTTTATTTTTGCCTGCCTCACGAAATTCAAACTGAAGCAGGAACACTGAATTCTCCCTATTTTCTGTTAATTCAACAGGAAGTGAACAGGTAATGGTATCGTGTGGTTCGCAGTTGATTGCGATGGTACCTTGCAAATAAATATTCTGGTTTCGATACAATTTCCATTCACCGGAAAGAGTGTTCAGATTGGTAAAATCGTATTGATTATACACCGAAAATTTCAGTTCGTTTTTTCCCCATGTTACTGGCAATTCCGACTCAATAATTTGAACCGGGGCGTACACTTTTCTCAACTGCCAGTAATCGACCTGGGGAGTTCGGTCTGCATAAACCATACCGTCAGCTCCGTCAAGCGTTGTTTTGTAGTAATTCAGCGAATCGATCCACACATCGTAGGTGAGTTTGCTCGTATCCACCGGTTTGTCAGCTTTCTGAAGAATTCCCTGATCCTGAAAGTCCCAGACTGCGCCCCCAGTAAACGATTTGTTCCGGAACATTTGCTGCCAGATATCGGCCAAATTTCCAAACGATAAACCCAGCCCATGGGCATATTCTGTTAAAATTACCGGGCGGTTGGTTTCTTTTGCAAAGTTTTTCACCCATTCAGCATTTTCATAATGAGGCGTATAAACATCCACAAAATCGGGAATAATAGCTTTATTTTCATTGAAATATGTGCCTATTTGCGGATAACAGATTGGTCTTGTCGGGTCGGCTTGTTTAACAAATTTCCCTGTAACTTCACAAATTGGGGTCAGGGGATTTTCGTTGCCAATGCTCCATAAAATAATGGATGGATGGTTTTTATCGCGCAACAAGGTTGCATTTGCCCTTTGCAGCAATATATTCTGAAAGGTTGAATCTTTCAGGTTGCCGGAACCAAAGCTGATTGGCACTTCGCAAACAACGTAAATTCCCAGGCTGTCGCATAAATCAAGTCGTCTCCGGTCTGGTGGGTAATGTGATGTGCGGAGGAAATTAATATTTGCTTTTTTCATCAGCAACAAATCATTTAGAATTTGCTGCCTGCTTAAAGTTCTTCCTGTTATCGGAACCAGATCGTGGTAATCAACTCCGCGCAATTTAATCGCTTTCCCGTTTAGTTTAAAAACAGTGTGATCAATCGATATTTCCCTGACACCAACTTTTTGATTGATCTTCTGTTGTTCTTGCCCGTTTACAATCAACGAAAGTTCAAGCGAATACAATGCCGGTGTTTCGGCAGACCAAAACTCCGGTTCGGCTACCGGCATTTTAATGTAGTTTTCCGCCAGTTTTGTCTCAATAAATTTTTCATATATAATTTTTCCTTCCGGAGACCGTAATACAGCTTTTAAGGAACAGTTTTCAATCGGTAGGTTCTTTAAATTCCGAAGTTTTATTGTGAGTTTAGCAATAGCCGATTGGTCGTCATTCAAAAACGTTTGGACGGTGTAATCGTCGATGATCATATCAGTTGTGCTGAACAGCACAACATCCCGAAAGATTCCTGACAAAGCCCAGCAATCGCTGATGTCGAACAGATAACATTTTGAACGGGTTGAAACCTTTACGGCAAGCGTGTTTTTTCTGTCGAAACGCACAAAGTTACTGATGTTAAAGCTGGCAGCATTGAAGGAGCTGTTCCAGTTTCCGACTTCTTTCCCGTTAATAAATACCTCGTAAGCATACAGAACACCTTCAAAACGGATAAAAATCTGCTTGTTTTTTAATGTTGGTGGCAAGCTGAAATTTGTTTTGTAGAGTCCTGTCCCTTCGTTAACCGATTTATAGGTTGGTTCGGCAAATCCCTGCAATTCCCAATGTCCCGGGACCTTAATGTTGTCCCATTTTGAAACATCAAAATCATCGGAATAAAATAAAGAATACATCCCAACTGAAACGGATGGAATGTATTTGAATTTCCATGTCCCGTTCAGTGAAATCTGATTTTGGGTTGGATATAAAGGGGTGATGCGGGTAAAACCTACTTGTGCAAAAAGGCTTGCCTTTATCAGTGACAGAAAAAAGAGGGTAAAAAAGATTTCTTTTTTTACAATTTTCATGGTCAAATCCTTCAATAAATTTTGAACCTAAATTCAATTGGTTGTTCAACACCGGTCAGCACATTTCCAAGTTTGAAAATATAGGTATGCTCCAATCCTGCCTGCTGTTTTACTCGGGCAATCACTGTACTTTGTCGTGGTAATATGGTCTCTGCAGGTAAACCTGAATTGTCTTTTTCAGTTTTCACCAGCGTAAATTCGATATCTGAAGTGTTTTTGACCTCAAAATAGATGAAGCCATCCTGGTACAAAAAAGGTGCTTCCAAATGAATTGATTGTTTTACCAACGGATCGATAAACTCTTTTGGACCAATTAATTTGTTGAAAAACAAGGTGGCAGTTCGCCTGGCAAACATCGCCTCTTTCAATGACGTTTCTGTCCGGTCTTTCGCAAATACCAATGTCACCGGGCGAATGGGGAAAAGCTCCCTGTTGTACTTTTTATTGAATACGTCATGAATGTCGGAATTTCCGATAATAGCCAGTTTCTTTTCCAGCGCCCATCGTAAGGCTTCGGGGTACCATTCGTTTTCATTAAAAACTTCGATGCCATGCATCCATCCTTTTTGATAGATCGCCTCGTGTTGTGCCATCCATCGGGTTGTGTCGGGTTGTTGCTTGCGCCAGCCCGGGTGGTTCCATTCAATAAATCCGCCCTGACGAACAGCTTCAGCAATAGCATCCATATAATCGGGTTTGTTAAGCGCATTGACATCGGTGACAAACAAGGCATTAAAATGACCAGGGGGCATTCCGCGCGATATTTCACCACCTTTGATTAGCAGGATATTTTTTGCTTTAGCAACCGGTAAAGCAATTTCGTAAGACTGGTGATTCTGCCCGGGAAGTTTTTTCGGATGACCTTCAATGTGGTCGGTAATTGCAATCGCATCCAGTCCGTCTTCCCAAGCCTCATCTACCCTGACTGTAGGCCAGACGATACCGTCTGAGAATACGGTGTGAATATGAAAATCACACTTTAGAGTTTTATAACCGGGGATGTCTGGCAGAGCAATCTCATGACGTGCTGGTATCCGAACGGCCTCTTTCATAACAATGGTTCCGGAAGTCTGGCAATATACCGGTCCAGCACCTGTAAGCATTGCAAAACAAAGCGCAATAAAATTCTTATTCATCATCTGTTAACTAATTAAAATTATACCGATAAAGTCAAAAATGGATTTTAATCCAATAAATCAATTATCTTGACCGGCCATTCAATTACCAATTGGTCGGTTACTTCAAAAACTCATTGAACCGATGCATCACCCGGTCCTGTGTCCCAATGCGGATATTCAGGGTCACTCTTCTGGCATATTTAAAATACTGAATTTCAAAGTTATGCAGACCTTTTTCCAGTGCTACAAAATTTTCCTTACTGATTTCATAATGGATACCGTCGTTACTGATGATTTCCTGTCCGTCGATAAACAATTTGCTTCCATCAAAAGACTCGACTAAAAAGCGATAAACATCGGTTTTTGGAATCGAAAAGCTTCCGGTAAACCTGACTGCAAAATGATCTTTTACACGGGGTTGTATATCCTGAAGGCTCACTGAGTCGAGCTGAAATGTTTGCAATGGTTTTAACTTTGCGAAATCGGGCAAAGCGTTCCAGTTGCCTTCTATATAAATCGCTTTCACTCCCTTTTCGGCCTCTTTTACTGCAGGTAATAGAGGTAGCTTAACAAATGTTCTTTCAGCCTTCCTGCTTTTCTGATCTTGTTTTTGAATAAAGGTCGAAACCGTTGTCGTTTCTCTCAGATGAAGTTTTAAGTTATTCTTTTCACAAATGGCGGACTTTCCTTTTGACAGCTGATAAGCGATCTGACCTTCTGAATTCAGATTTTGGATATTGACGTTTGTTGTATCCAAAAAAAATTGTTTGTCGGTTTTGAAATAAGGTGCAATTAATGGGTTAAAATCGCCTCTCTTTTCCATTGTCCACTCATCAAACACATTTCCAGTTGAGTCGATTGCCCTGCCAAACATTTTTTTACCGACAATATTCACATACAGAAAATGATTGGTTACCCGGGTCCTCGCATCATACCAGGATTTATTGGCTGCATGTTTTGAATACTCTCCATTTCCGCCTCCCGTGGTGATGTAGGTGACCCCGTTTTCTGTATCTACACCTTCGTTCATGATCGGCCAGGTACGTTCATAAAAGTGAGCATGACCGTTCAATACCAGATCGACTCCGTAGGTTTGATACAGTGTTTTCAGGTGCATCTCATTTGGATCACCATGTACAACCCTTTGAGACCATGTGTTGCCGTAAAAACTTTCCCCTGAAACATATATGGGATGGTGATGAACCATAATTTTCCAGGTCTCGTGAGAGGATGCAAGAATAGACTCAAGTTGATGGTATTGATCCGAACCAAGTAAAATATCTCTATTGGTATCCACAAAGATAAAAAGTACGTTTCCTTTTTTAAGGGTATAAAACCATTCAGGCGCCGGCAGATCAAAATAACGATAATACCACTCATTATTCATTTCGTGGTTTCCAAGGGTAGGATATACGGGACAAAAACGCAACAGGTTACGGGCCGGTTTAAAAAATTCATCCACCCAGTCATCCTTGTGTGGACCATACTGCACCAGGTCGCCAACATGAACAAGAAAAGATGGACTCTCCTGAAAGATCAGAGCGGCAAGCTTGCCCCAAATCGAAGGAGATCCCTGGGTATCGCCAACAACAGCAAAGGATACAGGCATCCTGTTAAAATCGGGAATATGCAGTGGAGTAACCGGACCCGGTAGTGTGTCACCCTTTTCATCTATTGTCAGTGCCTGATAAAAATAAGACTCATCAACTTTCAGACCGGTCACCGAAACACGATGGTATATTCCGGAAGCTGCTTCCTGGAATGAACGGTCAAGATTTGGTCTCAATACATTATATTCGGCGACACCGAGTTTCACAAACCCTCTCCCTGAAAGCGAAGTTTCCCATAAAACATGGAATGAACCATCATTAACCTGTTGAAGATAAGGCTCCACTATAAAATTGGTTTTCCCGGCTATATCTGGCTGTCCAAAGGCCACAAAGCAGGTAAAAAACAAAGCTACGCATATACTGTTCTTCAGATTCATTGGGAGTTCAATGTTAAATTTTATAAGATAGGCCGGTATAACTCATTAGTGGTTATACCGGCCTGATCTTCATGAAACTAATATGTAAACAAGGACTTAAGTTAATTTCCGTTTTTATTTACATCCCACCATAAAGGGGTTGATTCCAGATCGGGTCCTCCGAGCAAAATAATAGCCTTTTTAATTTCTTCGGGCTGAGCTGCTTTTTCATCATCAACGAACGGCAACCTGGTCACAATCTGACCAATTGCAGGATTGACATTAGGATTAACCGAATACTTTTTGGCATAAATTTTTGGAAGACGGGTTCTTCTTCGATCAGCCCATGCTTCGATACTGATCGGGAATAAAGCCAGCCATTTTTGGGTAATAATCTGTTCAAACTGCTTGGTTTTATCAGAAGAGAACTTAACAGGTATATCCGTCATTGGAGGATCATTGATCGGATAGTTTCCCGGGGCAATTGGTAGTGTAGTACCATTGACATAATTCGAAATGGTGGTTGGCGAAAAAGAAGCTCCTTTCCATTGTTTAATCGATATTTCAATCCCCTTCTCATAGAATGACTGGGCTGTGCCTCCCATATTCCAACCACGCCATGCACCTTCGGCTTTGAGAAAATAGGTTTCGGCAGAATTCAGAATATTAACAGGAGTAACCAGCTGATTCCCATTCTTAAAGCGGGCACCATATTTGGAATGTGCTTTAAAATAGGTCATGTAACCAGGTTCAAATCCACTGGTTATTCCATGATAACCACCGACATTACTTTTTATTTCGATCGGAAATGTTGCAAATGTAGGATCATCTGCTACAGGAGAGAAAAATTCATCCATCCGCGGATCGTTATACCCTTTTAACACACTTTCCATACTGGTAGTCATAACATCCTGATAAAAGGATTCCATACGTGGCATCCCGTTTCCACCATTGCTTCCTCCTTTAACATCCATATAAGCATCATCAGCATTGGTTTCCATCATCGGCCCGACAACGGCTGCCTCTGCTTCCAGCTTGGCTTTTTCAGGATCAATATTTGAAATTCTAACAGCCAGGCGCAACCTGAGTGTATTACCAAATTTGATCCATTTGGATACATCTCCATTGTAGATCAAATCGCCTACACCAAAAACATTCAGAGACGGACTCTTTTGTACTTCGGCCTTTAAAGCAGTTACGGCATTTGTTAAATCTTCAAAAATCTCATAATAAACATCCTTTTGGCTTTCATATGCAGCAGTTTCTTTACCGCTACCTGCATCTTTGTAAGGTATCGGTCCCCAAATATCGGTCAGCTGGTGGAAAATATGAGCCTTCCAGATTAAAGCGACATTGTAGGCAGCTGCATTACTGCTTTTAGATACTTCAAGGATACTCTGCAACGGAGGATACGAACTGGTATACATTGATTTAAACCCGGAATTATGCCATCCGGTACGCATCGTATTTTCTTCGTAAGCATAGATACCACAAGCGATATAACCACAAAAATGATTGGCTGCCGTACTTGACATACGACTGTAATTATCAGTTGTAAGCCAGGAACAACCTTCGGAAATTGATCGGTTGAACAGTCCCGCCAATTCTTTGGGACCCACTGCCATCAGCTTTGTTTTATCGGTATTATATTCATTAAACTTATCGGTACACGAATGAATGACAAAGAACACTGCCATGACAACAAAAATTTTCATAAGCAGACCGCTCAGTATATATTTATTTTTATTCATGATCTTGAATTTTATTGTTAAACGATTACAGCGTTAATTTGATATTGAATCCAAGGGTCCTGGTACCTGGCAAAAAGGCATTTTCTGCCCCCTGTCCATTGGTATTAGGGTCATAAGTAACATCAGGATCAAACCAATTGCAACCATTGTATATATAAAAGAGGTTGCGCCCTACAGCGGAAATCTTCAATTGTTTAATCAGACTGCTTCGGATAGGAAAGTCATATCCAAAAGAGAATTCGCGTAAACGTGAGTTGGTCGCTGCATGGTTGTATGGTTCCCCAGCACCGTTACTTATACGCCCCCCAGTTGATTGGCCAAAGGCTTGAGCTGTAATTATTTTGGTGTTGGCTGTTCCATCGTCATTAACGCCCGGATAAATAAATCCCCCTTCACGTCCGTTTAAAGATTCTATACTTGAACCACTGGCCATCATCTGTGCCTCGGTGGATGATTGTCTGACTCCACCATAGTTTAGGTCAATCAGGAAAGACAGATACCATTTTTTGTATTGCAGGGTATTGTTGATACTACTTTGCCAATCGTAATTGAAATTCCCCAAATAGAGGTCAAAATTGGGCATGACCCTGGGCATCCCAAGGGCATCCACTAAAATCTGCCCATTTGTGTTACGGACAAATCCTCTGGTAAAAACTTCGCCAAACGGGCGGCCATTAATTGCCCATGTTTCTCCAACTGATAAATTTGGAGAGGCAATCTGATACTTACTTAGCGTTTTGGATAGTTCTATGATTTTATTCTTATTACGGTGAAAGTTCACGTCAAACTTCCAATTCAAATTTGTCGTTTTAATTGGTGTTGCCGAAAGCATTACTTCAATTCCCGTATTGCGGATATTCCCACAGTTGATCCAACTGCTACTATAGCCGGAAGTAGGTGGTGATGTGGCATTTAGAAGCTGATTGTAGGTGTTGGATTTGTACCATGTGAAATCAATTCCAAGTCTGTTTTCAAGAAAACGCAGTTCTCCGCCAACTTCCCATGATTTGGTTTTCTCCGGAATCAGGTTTACAGGCATTTTGGTACCTTGCGGGTATACTTGCCCTGCAGGGCCATTGGCACTTCGTCCATAAGTTTGAAAGATCATGGCATATCCGGCATCATTTCCTACTTCGGCATACGAACCGCGGACTTTAACAAAAGTAAACAGATCGGGTAATTTTACCATATCGGAAATAATTCCGGTCAGACCAATCGATGGATAAAAATAATCAAAAGGTTCAGGCAGGGTAGAGCTCCAATCATTACGAGCCGTAACATCGAGGTACAAATAATTATGGTAACCCATTTGGGCCATTCCGTATACTGATTGTTTCTGTACCCGGCTATCTCCTCCGGAAACTGTTAACCTTTGAGCAAAATTAATCGCGAATTTATTTTCATTGCTAAGGCCTCCTGCATTTGAAGATAAACTACGACCCCGTGAATCTTTTATTTCGGCGCCCATAGTTGCATTGAAATTCAAATTCTTAAGAATATCTTTGTTAAATCCCAGTAAAACATCACCGTTCATTAGTTTGCCTTTACCAAATGATGTAGTATAATCACCTTTGCCTGAATTGACATTAGCCGTGTCCCAGTATTTTCTTTCTTCACTGTCGCCGCTGGAAGTACTCATTACCCCGCGAACCTGCAGGTACAACCAGTTGGTAAAGTCATATTTTAACAACATCATGGTATTTACACTATTCGAAGTGCTTGGAGCTTCATACCCGTCTTTCGACCAATAAGGGTTGATAATGGCTGTAGAAGTAGGTGCCCAGGTATTTTGCCTGAGGGCGCCTGTTTGATCATAATAGGAGGATTGTTTGATATCTGCCGTTCTTATACTCCTTGGCATCCTGATTAACTGGCACATCGGACTGAAAAGATCATCACCGGTAACAGGTCTGTCTTGCAATTCTTGATTGAAATAGGTGATTTTAAAGTCCATTTTCAGATTTTTAACCAGCTCAGTAGTCAGACGTAAGTTAAAATTATTACGTTGCATTTTATTGTCTGCCAAAATGCCTTTTGCTGCAGTGTTGCTGTAAGAAAAATAGATAGTAGAACGTTCGTTTCCAGTACTGTAGGAAAAATTATTCGTCAGGTTGTATCCTGTTTTAAAAAAATCCTTCAAGTTATTTGGCTGAGGATCAAGCGTTGATTGTTTCCCCGTCCAATCAGTTACAGTTTGTCCGGTCATTTTAGGTCCCCAGCTGGATAATTCAGAGTTTGCCTGATATGAACCGTTCATACCTTGTCCATATACATTCTGCATTTCGGGATATAAGTACGGCATGTCAAACATGGTAGTGGAGTTTACTTCAATCCTGGGTTCCCCGCTTTTTCCCTTTTTTGTAGTGACTACAATCACACCATTGTTGGCACTTGAACCATATAAAGCCGATGCTGCAGGTCCCTTCAATACGTTCATACTCTGCACATCGTCTGGGTTTATACTGGACAATCCGCCGCCGCTGCTACTATAAGGAATCCCATCGACAACGATCAATGGCTGGTTATTTCCATTAATTGAACGATCGCCACGGATAATGATACGCGGGTCACCAGAAACACCACTTGCACCAGTAGAGGATGTAACAGATACACCGGCAATTTTACCTGCCAATGCATTTCCAAGGCTAATGTCTTTGACAGTGGTTAATCCATCCATATTGATCTGTTGGGTGGCATAAGTCAAAGTTTTTTTACTTTTAACGATGCCTAAGGCAGTTACCACCACTTCATCAACTGCAATTTTTTCCTCTACCATCGTTATATTGATCACACTCTTTGCACCAATAACGATTTCCTGTGTTTTCATCCCAATAAAAGAAAAAATCAGGGACTGGGCATCGACAGGAATTTTTATGGCAAATTTCCCATCTGCATCGGTAATTGTCCCCAAAGTTGTCCCTTTTATTACCACACTAACACCAGGCATTGTGAGACCTTTAGCATCTTTAACTATGCCGGAGATCTCCTTTTTTTGCTCAGCATTTATTTCAGACCTTGTGACAGACGGTTCTGCTTTCATTTGTTCTGTGACAATCACAATCTGACGATCAATTATTTTATAGCCCAGGTTGGTGCTTTTAAATGCCTGATCTAAAATCTGATCCACAGTACCTTCAACAACATCTACATCAGATACATGACTAGGATCAAGCTGATCATCCTTATAAAAAATAATAAACTCGCTTTTCTTCTGGATCTCATTAAAAACCTGTTGAATCGTAGCTTTATCCAGATGGAGTGAGAATCTCGTATTTTGAGAATACGAAGAAGTTGCAAACGCACTGCTTATTGCGCTTAAGAAAATGAGAACTGTTACTTTCATAACCATAAGAATTCTCGTAAAAAACTTCCGTTGATGGAAATAACTCTTACAAGTGTTACATTTTTTCATATTTTTGTCAATCTTTTAGTTTATAAATATCGCTGTCAGGCGATGTGAATTAAAATCTGAAGCTTGTGGATGGTTCCAACATCTGCAAGCTTTTTGCTTTTTTGTAGGTTTTATTTTTCAATAGGCATCTTATTTTGGGTTAATAAATATTTTTTCCTGATTAATCGTATATCTGAGCGAGGTAGTTTCATTAATAACCGATAACACTTCCTCCGGTGAATTTTTCAGATCAAGATACCCCGAGAAAGTTTGATTCTTCAGCTGATTATCGGTAACAATCATTTCAATATTATAGTAACGACCTAATTTTTTCACGATATTTTCCAGCTTTTCGCTCTCGAACATCAAATATCCTTCACGCCATGACAAATATTTTTGTGGATTCACTTGTTGCTGCTCCACGGTTTTTTGCTTGCAATCAAAAATAGCCATGGTACCGGGAGAGATTTCAAGTGTTTTTTGTGATAAAAAAGATGAACCTTTGTATATGAGCTCAATTTTCCCCCGCTCTAAAACGGTACTCGAATAATTATCATCCAAATAAGCACATACATTGAAAACTGTTCCTAACACTTTAATATCAAAAACTTTCGTACTTACAATAAATGGTTTGTCCTTCATATGGGTAACATCAAATACTGCTTCCCCTTCAATATATACTTCCCGCTTATTCTCGGCAAAGAGAGCAGGATAAACCAATTTTGACCCGGAATTCAACCAAACTTTTGTCCCTTCCGACAATGTTATCATGGTCCGCTTACCATAAGGAACAAGTACCGTATTAAATATCGATTTAGTGTCATTCATCTTCTGAACAACTTTTTGTTCAGAATCGATATCTATATTTTCACCTTTTGCATCATACTTAATCTGAGATTGAGCTTTGGAAATACTAACTTCCTCACCGTTCTGCAGGATGATTCGGGTGTTTTTTTCGGCTTTGACATTGGTAATTGTCTCTGCAAAATGGACGATCTCAGATGTTGAACTTATCCGGATGTACATAACAGAAGTCAGAATTGCAGCAAGTAAAATTGTAGCAGCTACTGACCAACTTACAAGTCTCCTTTTTATCGTAAGCTTTCTTACAGAAGATCTGATTTGATTCTTTGTCTGTTCTTTTTCTAAACCTGACATACCCTCATTGGAGGCGTTCAGAAAAGAATAGATATCGCGGGCAATCCGAATTTCATTTTCATCGGCAATTCCATCTTTCCCATTTGGAGATAAAAGTTCTTTGGAAAAATCCTCTTCGGCTAATAGTTCTTCGGCTCGCAATAATTGTGATTTTCGATGCATTGAATTCCTTCTTTGTTAATAGAAAGAAAAAAACATTCAAAACATAGACAAAAAAAACTGCAAATTTTACTTAATTTTTGCCTGACGGAATCGGGACAGGAAAAACAGCAATTGAATCGAATGACATTTGTGCTCAATACTCTTTCGAAGTTCCTTTATTGCCCTGTAGATAATGGTTCGTGCCGATTCAACGGAGATTCCCAAAATTTCAGCAATTTCAGAATACGAATGGTCATGTTCAAATTTGAGTGAAAGCCCTATCCGCTGGCGTTCAGAAAGTGTCTGCATAGCCTCAGTGAGCACTTTACGATTTTCTGTTTCTGATTCTGTAGCAATCAGGAAATCTTCGATCGAAAGTTCCACCGGATCATTCGTAGAATTGTTCGACCCTTCACCGTTAAATGGGATCATTCTAAGCTGTTCCTTATGTATTAACCTACGAAACGACCGGAACAAATAAAACTGAATATTGTCAGTTGCAGAGAGTCTTTTCCTGTATTTGTAAAGGTCTAGAAAAAGATCATGAATACAATCTTTTATAAATTCCTTATCTTTTGAAAAATGGCAGCCATACTTATACAGACGATCAGCATATTGATCATAAAGATGATAAAATGCATTTTGATCACCTTCCTTAAATTGCCTCCAGAGAATATCTTCCGCCTTGTATACCTCCTCCATATATGGCTTTTCCTTAGAGAATTTAGTGTGAATTAGCGCTTCAAAATTAATAAAACTTAATTAGCGATAAAAGAAAAGTGTCTAATTAACTTTTCTTTTAGCACAATTAATAAACTATACAGTTCAAAATGAATTTACAATAAATCCCCCAAATGACAATTTCAATATTGTTTTCACATTACCAGAGAGGTTCCCGTTTTTTAACAAAATGAATTGATCCGAAATATAGTCATATTTCAGATTTTCACGGAATTTATTTTACTTTTTCTTTCTATATTTTAAATAAGGGATAATATCTTCATTTTTTCTTGCGGCAGTTCCATCATACTCAATGGTGACAACCGGAATACCGGTGATCTCCTCGATTTTCGAGGTCATCGCTTCAGTCACCAGTGAGGGGCAACAATAGGAGGGATTGGTTTGAACAAATAAATCCAGGTCCGGATAATGTTTTACCAATGCCTGGATTTTCAGAATATTTTCAAATGATTCTCCCCTTTGTAAGATATTTAATCCAAACTTATTCAACCACAGGTCGGTTTCTGTCGAAGTAGCAGCTTTGGACTCTCCATTATATCTGGAAAAATATTTTTTGTATTTCTCCTCTACCAGCGGAATAAGCGATTTCAGAAACTTAAGTTTTGCGTAATTAAAATAATGCCCCTCCTTAAAAAATCGGTTTGATGAAGGTTCTGCGATAATTTTAATATATTCGCTGTAAGGTGTGGTAATCACCTCTCCCCCATTTTCCTCTATCACTTTTACGAGATTCTGATTCATCAGATCGTTATCACGTACATACAGGTCACCAAAAATAGCCACCTTAGGCCGCACCCCCGTTTCCCGTTCAATGGATTCAAAACTAACGATGATTCTCTCAAGAACTGGTTCTTTAGGTAACCCCTGACGGAATGCATCTGTCAACATGATTAATGCCTTTTGAATCATCCCCTCAGTTGTTCCCCTGATTTTTTCATACGGACGGATGGAGCATCCGATTTTACGGATGTAACCACCAAACATATAGGCCAGATAAACATTGATTGCTATGGGCAAAGAAAAATCGTAGAAAATCACATCTCCAAGATATACGGAGGTTTGTTGCATCCCTTTTCCATAATTGTCCAACAGCCGCTTCATATACCATGGGAACATGCTGATATTACAGGATAGATTGGATTGCATCATCCAAAGGGCTGTTTTTGCCGGATCCACCCCGTTTGATTCCATATAGTCAATTGCATTCTGGACGATGATATTCAAAGGCAAACATTGACCGGTATTCAGGCTCAGGCTACGATTGATCGATTCATCCGTATTCTCTGTCAGTCGGGCGTCAATACCACTGTTTTTCAGAATTGCCACCAATAAAGGACCTACATAAGGATCCCATGAAGGCAATAATAAGGTCCTGTTTTTAAGGTTCTTTGATCCTGCAAAGATGGAACTTGACAAGTTATTCTCCTCACCTTCTAATTGTTGTATGCTAGTCCCAAACAGCTTAAAGTCAATTGAGTGGCTTAAAAGAACCTGAGCAGCCTCGTTAACCAATGTTTTGATGGAATCGGACCAGATCTGATAGCCGGATGGATTCGTATTGGATGGTCCAACCTTTGTTTTTAGTTGCTCTTCGGAGTGCTTTTTTTCAAGACCTGCACTATTTTCTCTTTCACGATGATTACGGAATGCCCTGATAGCGGCTTCAATCCGGGTTTCATACCCAACAGATGAAGCATGTTCATCGAGCTGTAGTATAAGATATGGCTTTTGTGAAGCATTAAATATTTCCTTAAAATATTCGATCACAAAAGAATCGGGAGTACATTTAAAAGAGGTAATCAATACCGGGTAACAATTTTCGGTTTTGACAACCAAATCAGCTGCATGGAGAATTTTGGAGGCAAATTTCCACTGCATGGTTTTAATCAGATCATCGGCTTTTGATACCTCACCCTGATTCTCGGGGAGCATATCCATGAAAAATGTTTTTATCCCCATTTTTTCGATAATATCAGGGATAGAATTGTTCATCGGTGCTGAAAGTACCGTATAGGGACGCCCAAGCAGCATAATGTGGATATCATCCGATTTTTCTATTTCACGGGAATACAGGGCTTTCCATTCACTTTTCACAGAATTAACCTGCTCTTTAGCTTTATCCCAGGCCAGACTAAGGTTAATGAATCCAACCTCATTTAATCCTATTTGTTTCAGCATCCTGAATAATTCGAGCCGGATAAAAAGTTCACCATGAAAAGATTGCAACAGTGGTGTGAGCAACTTTTTACCGGATTTAAAATTCTTCTGAACCGATATGATCGATGAAACAAACTGAGTGTAATAGCAGTATTGCTTATTTTTATTCGTTTCGTCCGATTCTTCCAGGAAAACCGGCAGGAAAATATAATCCACTTTATCACGGAGATAATTAACATGGCCGTGCATGGCTGCAATAGGCGAGCAAAACTCAGCATTGCTTAAATTTTTCCCATCTTTAATAGCTGTAACGTAATCTTCACTTGTCACAGTTCGGACAGAAAGTAAATTAAAAAAAAGTCGCCAAAACAAGATCTCGTCAAAAAGGTATAAACCAGCAGGAATACCAATGGTGAGCGTGGTTTTTTGTGCAATAGCCTTGAATCGGAACAACTCATTTCGTTTTCGGATTAATTGAAAATGAAGGGTTTTGTCTTTCACATATTTATCTGACTTGTAATCACGTCCGCATAGAAATCCATAAGCTTCGGGTTGATCGTCGATTTCAGCAACTTTTAGTTTACAATGATTGGTACATAGTTCGCAAACCTCAGATCTGACAGGGATGGATTTCTTATAAAGGTCGAGTCCCCTGAATTTAGTGATATTTACAGGATTGTCATATATTTCAAGAGCCACACCCAGTGCCCCTGTCAAATGGCAATAGAGGGAAACCATAATTGGTTTATTCAGTTTTTGTTCAAAAGCGGCCACAAGCGCCCTGTTTTTTGCCGTTGCTCCCTGAAAGAATATTTTTTCACCAATATAGCCCCTTACAGCTACTTTTGCGAAATAGTTCTCCCGGGTGGAATGTAATACAGCCGCTAATATTTCGTCAGCAGAATAACCTGCCATCAGGTAATGGTTGAGGTCGCGTTCCATAAATACGGTACAGCGGTCGCTTGCCAGCGGAGAATGGACATTCTCAACCCTGGCTGAATATTCCTCCAAAGTACATCCCAGTTTTTTGGCTTGTTCTTCAATAAAACTCCCCGTGCCAGCTGCACACACATTATTCATCACAGAAAAAGTAACCATGCCGCCCCGCATCACAGTGAATTTGGAATCCTGTCCTCCAATCTCAATGATGGTATCAGTTTCCTGATTCAATTCAAATGCAGCCCTGGCATGAGCCGTTATTTCATCAGGAGTGATATCGGCGCCAATAATTTTCCCGGTAAACTTTCTCCCTGAGCCGGTAGTACCAGCCCCTAATATATCAAAACAGATTTGCCGCTTATCTGCATAATCATCAATTGCTTCGAAAATAACCTGAACTGCAATTAATGGCTGACCAGAGGTGGAGGTGTAAAATCCGGCAATAACTGTTTTACTTTGATCCATTAAAACGGCTTTTGTACTGGTCGATCCAATATCAATGCCCAGGAACGCCTGAACCTGAATTCTACTTTTCAAAAAGATATATGCATCAACTTCGACACACTTTGCTGAAGGAAAATAAATTGATTGGAAAATATACCTTTCATGAGATTCAAAGTCGGGATAATCGGACAATGTCAATTGAAGTGGCGGATAAAAGAATTTCTTTTCCCGCCTTTCAGAAATGATGAGTTCCTCAACGGTATTCAGTTTGCTCTCCAACTCTTTTCCCTCTGCTTTGCAATACATAGCAGCCCCTATTGCACCGTAAACATGGGCATACTCATCAACGATGATAGGCTGTTCCAATAATTTCGCGATATGGCGAATGACCGGACGATTTAATGCAACACCACCGGAGGCAACAATATTTAAATAGGTATCGTTTTGAAAAACAGTATCGACAATGTTTTTTGCAAGACCAAAGCATAATCCGTCACAGATTTCTGCGAGTGAATAACCCTCCTGCTGGGCATGGATCAGGTCGGTTTTTGCAAATACGGCACATCGCGAAGCTATCTTGGGAAAACTCCCTTTGTTTTCCCAGGCAATTTTACTAAATTCCTGAATATTTGGAAGATTCAGGCGCCCGGCCTGCTGATCCAGAAAGTTTCCGGTTCCGGCAGCACACGAAGTGTTGGACTTAAAATTCAGGTATTCGCCATTTTTATCAAATGTGGCCAGTCCAAATTTCTCGGCGCCAATAATTAACAAAGATTGCACTTCAGGGTGAAAATATTTTGCAGCTGTAATTGAGGCGATCCGTGAGTCAACCGATATTCCGTTGCGGATGATCGAGGGGGAGGAAGAGGTGTAACCGATCGAATGAAGTTTACCTATTTCGATTTCCGAGAGTAACCTTACTAAATTTTTAACGATCTGCCCCTTATGAAAAGCATAGGAGGTGGTGATTATCCGACCATCCCCGTCAATAACCGAAAGGGCTATTGAAACAGATCCAATATCAATCCCAAGATAGTAATTTTTCATTAAAGTATCTTATTAGGAATGGGTTAGGATAAGAACGATAATAGGTCAATTGAACAGGAAAGAATAGATTAAGTACAGTTCCTGTCAAAAGGAGGTACTGAATGCAAATAATGACTAAATATACATTTATTTGAGGACATTTATTTTGATTTATCTGCTTCAGATAATCTAAAACAAATTAAATTTTGAATTGGACCAAAAATTTCTTAAATTTGGTTAACCAAAAACAAAAACCATGGAACATCACATTCTGGAAAGCACATTGAGCCCTGCTGAACGTCGGTTTTTGGATTTAATGCGTCACGGGGATAATTTTTTTAAGATTGAACTTCTAAGACCTGCAAAAAGCTATTATTTAAAGGCCCTTGAGTTGAACCTTGAAACTGAAAAGGTAAAGGAGAAAATAGCTGAATGCGATAAGTTACTCTCTTTTGAGATAAAAGTAATCAGGATACTTGCAGCTATAACCGTTGCTTTGGTATTGGCATATTATTTTTTAAAATAATACCCGGACGACCTAAACAACATAGTTAATGCTCATTTTGATTTTCTTTAAAATTTATCATAATTAATTTACATCTCTTACCTGAAACTTCGTGCCGTATCATTCATCATTTTCAGGTTTATTGAAGGTGTAGTGGGTGGCAGCGTACAACCGGCATTGAGGATAAACCGGTTTGAATACTGGTAAGCGGATAATAATTCAACCGTTTTTTTCTGAACAGCATTAACCGTTCCCAAAGCCAAAACGCCGCTTGGGTCGATATTTCCAATGAAGGTAGTCGTATTTCGAAACGTATCGAATATTTTGGAAATATCTGTTTTATAATCCAGCTCAATTGCGTCGACGCCTGTTAATAACATATCTTCCAGGATAATATCGGTATTTCCGAAGATGTGCAAGGGTTACTGTGTCAATATCGACAAGTATGCCGTCATTTTTATATTTGTCAATTGATGCGATAATACATTCCGCAATTACTTTAGGATTATTCCGGTACTGCTCCATCATAACCCCATGTTCTCTGGCTGCCATCATAAAATTATGAAGCATCACCGGAATTTTATCCGCTTTTTCACCCTTTAAGGCAGCGTATATTCTTTCGTACCCGTTCATGATATTTTTTTGGCAAATGGATTAACAAAGTACCTATTTATAAATCTGTTCAAGCGTTTTACCTTTATTTCGATGATCTATTTCTTCAAGTATATAAACCCGATAAAAGTGACTACAGCAAAAAATATACATGCAAAGCTCATTCCTTTCTGCTGTGCGGCTTGTGTTGCGCCTGCATATTGCGGCGACACCGAAATATCAAATAAGCACCAAACTAAGCCAAAATAAATCAAATTATATTTAATTACAGAGAGTTATACGAAAAACTAGATTCATTAAATTGATCACAATTAGGTCTCGCCAAAAGCCCTTTTAATTTGATTTTCAGTGCTTATCTTGAATATATTATAAAAACAAAAAGCACTCAAATCATTGATTTTAAGTGCTTTTGTGTTTAATTAATATCTGTACTAGTGACCCAATCTGGGATCGAACCAGAAACCTACAGCTTAGAAGGCTGTTGCTCTATCCAATTGAGCTATTGGGCCAGCAAAATGGTGGTGCAAAAGTAAAAAAAATCCCCATATGCTGAGGCATTATGGGGATTTTTAGTTGAAATGATTATTATACCATGAAAATATTACGCTCAGCACACTGCTGAATCATCTCCTCAGGCCACAAACTTGCCTGGACCTCACCAATATGAGCTTTCCGTAACAAATACATGCAAAGACGCGATTGCCCTATTCCACCGCCGATAGATTGTGGCAATTCATCATTCAATAGCTTTTTATGAAACAACAGATCCTTCCGTGATGTCAATCCGGTGATCGCAAGCTGACGCAAAAGCGTCTCCTTATCAACACGGATTCCCATGGAGGAGATCTCGAGCGATTGCTGTAAAATTGGATTCCAGATCAGAATATCGCCATTTAAACCTTTAAAACCAGCCGAGTTTTCAGTGGTCCAGTCGTCGTAGTCAGGTGCACGACCATCGTGTTTTTCCCCATCCGAAAGGGCGCCTCCGATCCCAATAATGAATACAGCGCCATGCTCTTTGGCTATTTCATATTCACGTTCTTTTGGAGTCAGTTTTGGATAACGTTGTACCAACTCCTCAGAATGGACAAATGTGATCTCTTCGGGTAGCATTGGTTTGATGGCAGGATAATTCTCGTAAACCATAAATTCGGTTCTTAACATCACTGCATATATCTGGTTGACAACTTTTTTCAGGTAATCAAGATTACGTTGTTTGGCAGTAAGCACTTTTTCCCAGTCCCATTGGTCTACATATAATGAGTGAATATTGGTCAGTTCCTCATCTGCACGGATCGCATTCATGTCGGTATAGATGCCGTATCCGGCAGGAATTCCGTATTGTGCAAGCATTAATCGTTTCCATTTTGCAAGTGAATGAACAACTTCCGCCTTTGAATCATTCATCTCTTTGACGGCAAAAGTCACCGCCCGTTCAACCCCGTTCAGATCATCGTTAATCCCTGTGCCTTTGAGAACAAATAGAGGTGCTGTTACGCGGCGTAAACGCAATTCTGCAGAAAGGTTTTCCTGAAAAAAATCCTTTACAAATTTAATGGCCTTTTCAGTCTGCTTAAGATCAAGTTTCGATTTATAATTTTCCGGTAAATAAAGTTTCATTTATTAAAGTTTTAACTGTTTTTCGCTACAATGATACTAATTATTGAAATATTTCTGATGAATTTGCAAATTATTCACCAAAAAAACGATTAATCGAATCGAATTGCCTTATCTGGTTCTATTTTCGAAACATACCACGATGGGACCAGCACCATTAAAAGTGTAATCGCAAGCGTGCCTGCATTAAGCATTAGCAAATGCGAAATCTTTAAATTAACAGGAACGGTATCAAGATAATAGGATCCAGGATCAAGCTTGAAAATACCAAATCGTGATTGAATGATACAAAATGCAATTCCGGCAATATTGCCCCAAATCATTCCCCGAAGAATAAGGAAGGATGAGATATAAATAAATATTTTGCGGATACTCCAGTTCGCGATTCCAACTGCCTTTAATACACCAATCATAGTGGTGCGTTCAAGCATCAGAATCAACAAACCCGAGACCATATTAAATCCGGCTACCAGGATAATTAAACCTAGTATGATCCACACGTTCATGTCGAGCAGATTTAGCCAGTCGAAGATTTGTGGGTATTTTGAGGTGATGGTTACCGGCCGAAGGATTGCTTCATCCTCCTTGGAATATTTCAGTGTGAGCCGCCTGATGTTTTGAGTAATTGCTCCCAACTCGTTAAAATCGTTAATCGAAATCTCAAATCCGCTAATCTGGTCTGAAGACCAATCATTTAACTTCCGAACTTGTGAAATATCTGCTAGGACAAATAACCGGTCGAACTCTTCCAGACTTGTGTTGAAGATACCGCATATCTTAAACCTGCGCATTTTTTGCGACATGGTCTCTTCGTTCAAAAAGTAGGTATAAAGCGGGTCACCTACCTTAAGCTTAAGTAATGAGGCAACCTGTCCCGAAATCAAAACATCATCACTCTTTACACTGTCATAAACTGAAAAAACCGATCCGGAAACAAGATTTTCCTTAAAAAATGACCAATCAAAATCGGGGCCAACACCCTTTAAAACAATCCCATGTATCTCATTGTCTGTTTTAATAATCCCGGGTTTTGTGGCAAAACTTTGGATACTTCTGATACCTCTCATCTTCCTGATGTCATTTAACCAGGGTTGATTTTTTGAAACAGGGACAGTTTCGTACGATGAATTTGAGTCGAAATTAACCAGCTGAATATGAGCGCCAAATCCTATTACTTTATTCCGGATCTCCTTTTTAAAACCTGTTACAATCGCAACCGAAAGTATCATGACGAACAAACCGAAAGCAATCCCGAATACCGCAAACGAAACAATTGATTCAGAGAATTTTCGGGAAGTTCCTCTGGTGAAAAATATACGGCGGGCAATGAATAGTTCAGTATTAAATAGCGACACTTCGTTTTCTTTTGCGTAAAAGTAAAATTTATCTTGGTATTGTGGTAAACCTAATAAATAAAAAACGGTGAATGGAATTCCATCAGGAGATATCATTAACCATTTTTCTACGCGCAATTCCCGATCAAAATAGTACTTTTGAGAACTAATTCGGGAAATTAATTTCATTCAAATATGACCGGATTAGAAAAATTTAACTAAAAATTCGGGATGCAGGTAAGAGCAAAGAAAAATTTGGGACAGCATTTTCTGACTGATAAGAATATCGCCAGGGATATTGTTGACCATTTAAAAGCAATCAATGTTGACAGGATTCTTGAGATTGGTCCTGGAATGGGGATATTGACCAGATTTTTGCTTGAAAATAAAAATTATGAGACTTATGTCATCGAAATTGATCACGAATCGGTTGAATATCTTCATCACCATTTTCCACAACTCAGTGACCGGATCATTGAAGGGGATTTTTTAAGGCTCGATCTTTTAGCTGAAGTATCCGATCAACCATTTGCATTGATTGGCAACTTACCTTATAATATCTCTTCCCAGATTTTCTTTAAAGTTTTGGAGAACAGAAATCTGATACCCGAAATCGTTTGTATGCTTCAAAAAGAGGTCGCAAAGCGGATTACCTCCGGTCCGGGTTCAAGGGTATACGGGATTCTGAGTGTTTTTCTTCAGGCGTGGTACAATGTTGAATATCTGATCGACGTTCCCCCATATGTATTTGATCCGCCCCCTAATGTACAGTCTGCAGTTATCCGTCTTACCGCCAATGGGAGAACTGATTTAGGTTGCAACGAGGCACTTTTCTTTAAGGTTGTAAAGCAGGCATTTAATCAACGACGTAAAATGCTCAGAAACAGCATAAAAAGCTTTTCTCCACGGATCGAAGAATTGGATGCTGTATTATTGACCCGACGTCCGGAGCAACTCTCTGTTGCAGAATTTATCGATTTGACCAATAATATTGAAAAATTAATAGCCGGGTGATTAAATAATTCAAAATTTTGATTTAGCGACTAAACCGCATTCATTGCCGTTACCGGATCGAGATGCGCTGCAGCACGGGCAGGCACCACACCTGCGATTAAGCCAATGACAATACTGATTATAAGTCCGGTAAATATATTTCCAACCGTTAGTACGAGATTAAAATCGTAGGTTTTGCTGACAATAAATGTTAACCCATAGATAATCAACAGACCAATTGCTCCACCTATTAAAGACAGCACACTTGCTTCAAAAAGAAATTCCAGCATAATAAATTTACTTTTTGCCCCCAGAGCTTTTTGCAATCCGATAATTTTTGTTCGCTCCTTTACCGATACAAACATGATATTCGCTATTCCAAAACCACCGACAAGAATTGCAAATCCGCCAATAATCCATCCGGCAATATTGAATACTTTGAAGATGCTGTCAAGCTGACCAGAGATCAGGCTTACTTCATTCAACGCAAAATCATTTTCGGCCGAAGGTTTTATTCGTCTGATCGAACGCATGATTCCTTCCAACTCTTCCGAAAGCCGTGCAGCGGGAACATCTGCTTTCCCCTTAACAATTATACTTTGTCCCATTTCCAATCGGGGATCCACAATTCGGGCAGCAAATTTTGCCGGAATTAAAACCCGCTTATCCATACTTGTACCAAAGACATCTTCCCCCATTTTTTCAAAAACGCCTACTATAAATATAGTGAATCCCTGAATTTTTATGAATTTCCCAATGGGAGATACCCCCGGGAACAGCTGCTCTGAAATTTCGGAACCCAGCATTGCAAAATTTGCGCCTGAATTAAATTCCTCTTCCGTCAAAGGTCTTCCATTGGGGATCTTCAGGCTCCAGGTTTCGATCAATCCGTTGGAAGCACCTAAAATCTCTACATTTTCGGCTTTGTTACTCCCGCTCTTGATGGTGCGGTTAAACCCGTAATTGAAAACAGCATATTGCGATAAACCGGAACGGCGTAAAATCTCCTGTGTTTCAAAGAGTCTGGGAACAGGTCTGTTGAGGTATTTCCACCAGGGATATTCAGTTTCGCCCGGAGGCGGGGCCCATGGCCACTTCTGAACATAAATTACATTGCTTCCCAGTTTCGACATACTATCACGGATAGTTCTTTCGAGTGAGTCAATGATTGTAAAAACTGAAATGATACAGAATATTCCAATAGTAATACCTAGCAACGAAAGAAAAGTTCGTAACTTGTTAACCACCAATGATGTGTATGCAAAAATAAAACTCTCGGCAATCAGACGAAGAATTAACATAGCAATGAATTTATTACATTTTAAAATTAGGATTTATTTGGTTCTAATTCCACAATGAAAAAAAATAGGAAGCTCTTTTTATATGGTATAAAATCGTTTTAATAAAAAAGGGGAAAAACCATCGCCCAAAAGGGGCAAAAACTTGCAGGTTTTTTATTAGATTTGCACAAAATTATTAAGAAAATTATAATGAGTGATTTGAAAAAAATAAAATCGGCCTTAATATCTGTATACCATAAAGATGGACTTGACGAAATCATTACAAAACTTGATAAAATTGGTGTAAAATTATATTCTACGGGGGGAACAAAAGATTTTATTGAGGGTTTGAATGTCGCAGTGACGGCTGTGGAAGAGTTGACTACCTACCCATCAATTCTTGGTGGCAGGGTAAAAACATTACATCCAAAAGTTTTTGGAGGGATACTGGCCAGACGTGAAAATGAAGGGGATATTTCTCAGCTTGCTCAATATGAAATTCCCGAAATCGACCTTGTTATTGTAGATTTATACCCTTTTGAAGCAACAGTTGTTTCCGGAGCTTCAGAAGCGGATATCGTCGAAAAAATTGATATTGGTGGAATTTCGTTAATCAGAGGTGCAGCAAAGAATTTTAATGATGTTGTCATTATCTCCAATCAGGGACAATACGGATCATTCTTTGAATTACTTGAATCGGGAAACGGATTTACCTCTCAGGAAGATCGTAAAAGATATGCGATTGAAGCCTTTGCTACTTCATCGCACTATGATTCAACAATCTATAATTATTTTGCCGGTGAATGGCCCACTGTGTTCAGACAGAGTTTTAACGCTGCCAAACAATTGCGTTATGGAGAAAACCCACATCAGAAAGGTGTTTTCTTTGGTAATTTTGAGGCCATGTTCGATCAGTTGGCCGGCAAGGAAATTTCCTATAACAATCTTCTCGATATTGATGCTGCAGTCAACCTCATTGATGAATTTACCGACACTACTTTTGCTATTCTCAAGCACAACAATGCGTGCGGATGCGCTTCACGCGGTACGGTTTTTGATTCCTACCTGGCCGCTTTAGCCGGTGATCCGGTTTCGGCATACGGAGGAATTTTTGTTACCAACGGAACAATAGATAAGGCGACAGCTGAAGAGGTTGGGAAAATCTTCTTTGAGGTGATAATCGCCCCAAATTATGATGCTGATGCCCTCGAGATTCTGAAACTGAAGAAAAATCTGATTATTCTGATCAGAAAAAATGGTGATCTTTCAACAGTCCAATACCGGAGTGTTCTGAATGGAGTGATTATGCAGAATCGCGATTTGAAGCGGGAAACTGCTGAAGATCTTCAGTCGGTTACAAAGGTATGTCCGGACTTAGGAATAATTAATGATTTATTGTTTGCCAATCGTTTGGTTAAACAGTCAAAATCAAATACTATTGTACTCGCAAAAGGAGAACAGTTGCTGGCCAGCGGAGTTGGACAAACTTCTCGTGTCGATGCCTTAAGACAAGCTATTGATAAAGCGAAATCGTTCGGGTTCGATTTAAACGGCGCAGTAATGGCTTCAGATGCATTCTTTCCATTTCCTGATTGTGTTGAAATTGCTTATAACGAGGGAATTAAGTCAGTAATACAACCTGGCGGATCAATCAGGGATAAGCTTTCGATCGAATTCTGCGATAACCACCTAATGTCAATGGTTATTACCGGATTCAGGCATTTTAAACATTAATCAGGATTATAATATAGTTTTAAAGAAATTGATATGGGTTTATTTACATTTCTGACTCAGGAAATAGCCATCGATCTTGGTACTGCCAATACAATTATCATACACAACGGAAAAGTTGTTGTTGATGAGCCATCAGTAGTGACCATCGATATGAAAACGGATAAACTGGTTGCTATTGGTGAGAAAGCAAGGCAGATGCAGGGCAAGACACATGCCAATTTGAAGACGATCCGTCCATTACAGGATGGAGTCATTGCCGACTTCAATGCAGCTGAGCAGATGATACGCGGGATGATCAAGATGATTAATCCCAAAAAAAGGTTTTTCTCTCCCGCACTTAAAATGGTGATTTGCATCCCTTCTGGTTCGACAGAAGTTGAGATAAGGGCTGTACGTGACTCTTCAGAACATGCCGGAGGACGCGATGTTTATATGATTTACGAACCAATGGCTGCAGCAATAGGTATCGGACTTGATGTTGAGGCTCCCGAAGGGAATATGGTAGTCGACATCGGTGGTGGAACCACCGAAATTGCTGTTATTTCGTTGGGGGGAATTGTTACCAATAAATCGATCAGGATTGCTGGTGATGATTTGACAGCTGATATTCTGGAGTATATGCGTCACCAGCATAATATTAAAATAGGAGAACGGACAGCTGAAGACATTAAGATCAATGTTGGGGCAGCTCTGTCAGAACTTGAAGATGCACCTGCCGATTACATCGTTCGCGGACCAAATCAAATGACCGCTTTACCTATCGAGGTTCCGGTATCCTATCAGGAGATTGCCCATTGTCTTGACAAATCAATATCAAAAATTGAGACAGCCATCATCAGTGCGCTCGAACAAACTCCTCCGGAGCTTTATGCCGATATTGTCACACGGGGAATCTGGCTGGCGGGAGGCGGTGCATTGCTTCGTGGTTTGGATAAGCGATTGTATGATAAGATCAATATCCCGTTCCATATTGCCGAAGATCCTTTACGTGCTGTTGCACGTGGTACGGGGGTTGCTCTTAAAAACGTTGATAAATTTGCTTTTTTACTTCGGTAAAAAAGCAAAAGAGGAGGGGCAAAAATACCCTCCAATTTGCCTATGAAGAACTTATTCAGGCTTATTTACCGTTATCATGTGGTATTTCTGTTTGTTCTGTTGGAAAGCCTATCGTTATCGATGGTTGTAACCTACAACAACTACCAGCGAGCCGTTTTTTTTGATTCGGGTAATTTCTTAAGTGGCACTTTGTTTGAAAAATTTTCATCGTTTGCGCAGATTTTCGAGTTTAAACAGGTAAATACGAAACTGGCTGAGGAGAACATGATCCTGAGAACTGCGCTGCAGCAGTTTCTTTTAAAGTCGAATCGGGGGTCCTACCGCTCCTCTGATTCTATTTATCTTCCCAGAATAGCCAAAGATTCCTCATTAAAAGCAGTTTACCGGTTTACAACAGCCCGGGTCATTAATAATTCCATCAATCAGCAACACAATTTCATTACCCTTAACAAGGGTCGTCACGATGGAATTAAACCAGATATGGGGGTGATTGCCAATGGCCAGGTGGTAGGTTTAGTGACCAATGTTTCAGAAAATTTCAGTACTGTAATCTCCATTCTGAACAGCAGGTGGAAAATAAGTGCTAAAGTAAAGAGAAACGACTATTTTGGTTCACTTTCGTGGGATGGAAAAGATTACAGAAGGGTGCAGCTGAATGAAATGCCTTATCATGTACCAGTTCAGAACGGAGATACGGTCGTTACAACGGGCTATTCGTCGAGCTTTCCTGAAGGTCTTGTCATAGGAACGATATCTGACTTTTCAATTGGCACAGGAAGTAACTTCTACAAAATTGAAGTTATGCTTGCAGTCGATTTTAAAAATCTGGTCATCGTCGGTTTGGTGGAGAATAAACAGCTTTATGAAATCAAACAATTGGAATCGTTAAATAAGTATGATAATTAATCTTGTCAAATATTTGTTAATCTTTATTGTATCTGTTTTATTACAGGTACTCATATTTAACAATCTGCTTATTGCAAGGGTAATTTCGCCATTTTTCTATATTCTTTTTATTCTACTGCTCCCCATCGATACACCGCGTTCGCTACTGCTGTTTCTCTCTTTTGTATTAGGTTTAACCATCGATATTTTCACAAATACCCCTGGAGTTCATGCTTCAGCCTCTTTGTTAATTGGCTTCTTAAGACCTGGAATTCTCGGTTTGATATCATCGCGAGAAACACTGGAGTCGGTAGCTGCTCCAAGGGTTCAAAATATGGGTGTGCAATGGTTTATCGGTTATACTACATTTCTGGTAATCATCCATCACCTCTTTCTCTTCTTTATAGAAGCTTTTACATTTCAAGGGTTTCTAATCACACTATTAAGAGTTATTCTCAGTTCAGTATTGTCTGTTATTTTGATTGTATTGAGCCAATATTTAATTTTCAGGAAATAACCGGATAATATCGAAGAATGTGGACGTGTATAGTAAACGCAAATATTTGGTTATAGGCTTATTTTCGTTAGCCGCCACCATTATTTTGATTCGCTTGTTTACAATACAAGTGCTGGACTCCTCCTATAAAATTTCGGCGGCTAGTAATGTTTTGCGACGGGAAGTAAATTATCCCGCGAGAGGAGTTATTTTCGACAGAAACGGAAAATTACTTGTTTTTAATCAGGCAGCATATGATGTTCTGATCACCCCCAGAGAGATGAAAGCTTTCGACACACTTGCCTTTTGCAGGATTGTTGGTGTTGAAAAAGAGGAGATTGTGAGTGAAATAAGAAAGGCAAGAAGCTATTCGATGTATAAACCCTTTCCGGTAATAAAGCAGTTGTCGTCTCAGACATATGCCGTTTTACAGGAGCAGTTGTTCAAATATCCCGGATTTTATATTCAGGCCCGAACCTTAAGACAGTATCCTGCCAAAATTGCTGCTCATGTTTTGGGATATGTCGGAGAAATTGATCAAAAGGGCATTGAAGCGAACCGCTACTACGAAAACGGAGATTATATCGGAAGGAGCGGGATAGAGAGGGCTTATGAAGACGAACTTCGGGGAGTAAAGGGGATCTCCTATAAAATGGTCGATGTTCATAATATGGTTAAGGGGTCATTTGAACAGGGTCGTCTTGACACAGCCGCAATTATTGGCAAGAACCTGGTATCGTCACTTAATGCCGATCTCCAAAGTTATGCAGAGCGACTTCTCAGTGGCAAAGTTGGCAGCGTTGTGGCTATAGAACCTGAAACCGGAGAAATCCTTGTTTTGGCAAGCGCACCTACATTCGATCCCGGATTATTTGTTGGACGTGAACGCTCCAAGAATTATGCAAAGCTACTTTTTGATCCCAATAAACCCATGTTAAACAGGGCAATCACCTCCTCTTACCCTCCGGGATCAACTTTTAAAATCGCCAATGCACTCATCGGACTTGAAGACGGCATATTGCAAACAGCCCGTTTTTCCTGCTCAGGGCCCGCATCTTCCCCAATAAAATGTACCCACAACCACGAAACTCCGCTAGGCTTGATCTCAGCCATCCGGGAATCGTGCAACTCCTTTTTCTGGCAGGCATTCCGGGCAGAAATCAACCATTTTCCGACCCCGGCTGAAGGGCTTGAGGCATTCCGGAATGCACTTTTGGAGATGGGAATCGGTAAAAAAATTGGTGGTGATCTTTATGCTGAAACTTCGGGAAGCGTTCCATCAGTTTCCTATTATGACAAATTTTTTGGTTCCGGAAGATGGAATTCGCTAACCATCAGATCATTGTCTATTGGGCAAGGGGAATTACTTCTGACACCGCTTCAGCTCTCCAACATGGTATCTCTGATTGCCAACCGTGGGTTTTATATTGCTCCGCACCTTGTCAGAAGCATTCAGGGTTATGATGGGAGCCAAAATGTACTTCAATTTGACAAACATACCATCTCGGCCGGCCGCGATAATTATGAAATGATCGTTCAGGGGATGGAACAGGTAGTTGAATCGGGAACAGCCAGGTCATCAGCCAAAATCGACAGTGTGATCATTTGCGGAAAAACGGGAACTATACAGAACCCACATGGTGAGGCTCACTCTGCCTTTGTTGCATTTGCCCCAAAGATCAACCCTAAAATAGCCATCGCAGTATATATCGAGAATGGAGTGTGGGGAGCACGCTATGCTGCGCCTATTGCCAGTTTGATCATCGAAAAATATCTGAAAGGTAAGATCGCCCCTTCAAGACAGCATTTCGAAGATGCCATGTTTGATTCTGATTTAATATCCACCATGAAAAATGAAGCAGGAGATTGAAAACAAGAAATAGCATATGGCTGAATCTCGACTGGGTAACCGTAATACTCTATCTGATACTCATTTTGATGGGTTGGGTAAACATTTATGCTGCAGTATATAGTGATGAGCATCAGAGCATTATGGATATGGGTCAGAGGTATGGAAAACAGCTAATCTGGATCATCGCAGGAATTATTCTGGCCATTATGGTTCTTACTGTTGACAGTAAGTTCTATGCAGCATTTGCCAATCATATTTACATTACCACAATTTTACTTCTGGTTGCGGTGCTTATTTTCGGTAAAGAGGTAAATGGTGCCAGGGCATGGTTTGAATTTGGGAATGTTGCACTTCAACCTGCTGAGCTGGGCAAATTTGCGACGAATCTAGCCATTGCAAAATGTATCAGTCAATTTGATTTTAAGATACAGAAGTTTCGATCGTATATGATACTCACTACTTTAATTGCAATCCCGGCCATTCTTATCATCATGCAAAACGATACAGGATCAGCGCTGGTATTTGCAGTTTTTGTACTGGTATTTTTCAGGGAAGGTTTAAATGGAATGGTACTTTTCTGGGGTTTCGCTGCAGCAGCACTTTTTATCCTTTCCCTGCTGCTGGATCAGTTCAAACTACTACTATTTCTACTAACTATCTCCGTAGCAGCCTATGGCGTATTGCGCGAAAGTGTTAAAGAGGCACTGATCGGATTTGTTTCCATTGCAGGATTATTCGGCCTGTTATGGCTCATTGATGAAGTTGTTGATATGGGTGGTTCTCCATTACAAATATTGATAATCACCAGCAGCATCACTACGATACTTGTGATCATCTACGGAATTATTCGTCGCATTCCGCAGGTATGGCGAATTTTACTGTTTTTTATTTTTGCCATTGGTATCTCTATGTCTGTCAACTATTTCTATAAAAACGTTATGGCGCCCCATCAACGCGACAGGATTGATCAGGTTCTGGGAAATAAAATTGATAAATTAGGTAGGGGTTACAATGTCAATCAATCCAAGATTGCAATTGGATCAGGTGGCTTCATTGGGAAAGGATTTTTAAAAGGGACACAAACCAAATACAATTTCGTACCCGAACAAAGTACCGACTTTATTTTTTGCACCGTTGGTGAAGAGTGGGGATTTGTTGGATCAACAGTTGTTCTCGGCTTATTTCTGTTGATGTTAATCCGGCTCATCACCCTTGCAGAGCGACAGCGGTCACAATTCAGCAGGGTTTACGGGTATGGTGTGGCTTGCATCCTCTTTTTTCATATCGCTATTAATATCTCAATGACCATCGGACTTGCCCCTGTAATCGGAATACCACTCCCCTTCTTCAGTTACGGAGGTTCATCACTTTGGGCCTTTACCATCCTCCTTTTCATCTTCCTTCGCCTAGATGCCAGCCGAACAGAAAATCTCAGGTAACTTTAGTCAAAAGATATTCAGTATCCTTTTTCATATCCTCTTAAAATTAACCCCTGTCTGTTCCCAATTTCTCCCGACTTTTCCACTTCAAATAGTGGGCGTTCAATTTTAAAGTCACCTTTGGCTTCAATAAATCGGATGATCTCCGGGAAAAACTGGTGGAATGATTGGTTGAAAAACTGATATTCATCCTCAAGAATTTTTATCGCAAATTCGGTCTCGGATGGCAATGAGGTGTGTTGAACCATTATCCGGAGTGTTTTCTCAACCCCTTCAAAAGAGGCATACGACTGCAACCGCTTATTTTGAATGAGAAAAGGGATAAACATCTTCACCCGGGATGGAAGTTGAAAAAAATTGGACAAAAGTACCGCATGAAACCTCTTGGAAAAGGAGGCAAGCTTTTCAAATGAGTAAAGATGCCAGTTCACAGCGAGGAAATGATCCAGGAAAATATCAATCACGATGCCGGAATGCTTTCCAAATCCTGGCCTTAATTTCACAATACACTGATTTATAATCGGATGCGAATCAGTAAAAGAATCAATCTGCCGGTGTAGTAAAATCCCTTTAGCCACCTCCGGCGGATACATCAGAAACTGCTGCCCCTTCACAAAGTCGCCAATGAAATTACCCAGTTTAATCTCTTCTGATTCTCCGGAAAGGTAGATATGTGACAAATAATTCATAATGAAAGGGTAATTCTAAGATTTACAACTTTGCCCAATGGACCAACGAAGCGAAAATCAACTGACGCGGGTGAAAATTAGTCAAATTTTTTCAGGTTCCTCAATAATGGTTTATAAACAAAAGTTCATCTAAATTAGTTGCAAATCATTTTGGCGATTGAGTTGACACTGCAGATCATCCAAGGAGTCAATGGATTAATTAATAACCTGATTCTGAATTCGATTATCAATTTCGGTGTCCTTGAGTAATTCAAAAAGCATTTCGCTGCTTAATAAATGCCTCTTCAGGATTCAGTTCGCGGGCCATTACATTTATGTGTTATGGGGACCTATCTCTTTTACGCTTAAACTTAATGACTCAAGTGGCTCATCTTCAAATCTTTTCCTCCGCAAATAATCAATAGTATTATTGGAAGCGATGGTGAACAACCAATTGCTAAATACAAATTGATTTTCATACAGATGAATCTTGGTAAATGCTTTCTCAAATGCCTCTAATGTAAGATTTTCAGCGACTGCCGTATTAGTTACAATTTTTGAGATCATCAGAAAATAGCATTTTTATACCGTTTCACGATTTGGTTATACGCCTCTTCATCTCCCAAACGGGCATTAATTATTAACCAATTGTCAATATCAGCTTTTTTCGAAGGATTTGCGTCTGTTTCCATATTTTCACCATATCGATCGTGATCCAAAAAATCAAAACTATAAGTTCCGAACACAAATTTATATCAATCGGTAAACGTAGCCGGACAATAACCGTTTATTTCCGTTTATAATTGGAAATATTCGGGTAAATCATGTGAATATTAAGGTTTTAATGAAATCCTCATGAGCAGTTGTTCACCAAATAAGATAATAATCATTGAGGGTGCGGTTCCATATGCATCAAGAATCTTACTATCACTAAATCAATTAAACTTTATATGGGTAAAAAACGAGGACGGACGACAGTATTCTCAACAGGTTAATTTATGCCATACGATGTTTATAATCAAGGTAGTCAAATGACCTGAGTAATTTAAATTCCCCCTTTTCACTCCAAATCCCGATAGAGGGATGGGGAACTCCATTGAACATCGAGCTTTTTACCATGGTGTAGTGGATCATATCTTCAAATATGATTCGATCCCCCGGTTTGAGCTCTTTATCGAACGACCAGAATCCCATAAAATCACCTGCCAGGCACGAATTACCTCCCATTCTGTAGGTTGGTTTTCCCTCTACCGGTTCGTGCCAGGCACCATGAATTCTCGGTTTATAGGGCATTTCCAGACAATCGGGCATATGGGCAGTGAAGGACACATTTAAAATTGCTGTTTTAATTCCCTTATTATCAACAATGTCCACAACTTCAGTTACAAGAACACCCGTTTCCCACGCAAATGCGCTTCCCGGCTCAAGAATGACCTCAATGCCATTCCACCGCTGCCTAAACTCCTTTAATATTTTAATCAGCAGTTTTGTATCATAACCAGCCCTTGTTATTAAATGACCACCACCCATATTTACCCATTTTACTTTCGTTAGGTATTTGCCAAATTTGGATTCAAAGGCGGCAAGTGTTTTCTCAAGATCATCTGCACCCGATTCGCAAAGGGAATGAAAATGCAATCCTTCTACACCATCGGGTAAATCATCATCCAACTGCTCTGCAAGGATACCTAATCTGGCACCGGGAGCGCAAGGGTTATAAAGGGCAGTTTCCACCTCCGAAAACTCAGGATTTACCCTGATTCCTACTGAGATCTTCCCTGGAAAATTTTTAACAACAGGAAGAAACCGTTCTAATTGTGATAATGAGTTAAATGTGATATGGGAGGAGTTCTCCATAACCACATTAAAATCTGAGTGTTGAAATGCGGGGGAATAGGTGTGCGCCAACGTTTTCAACTCATCGGTTGCCAGTTTTGCCTCATAAGCGCCACTTGCCGCAGCCCCGCTTATATATTCCCTGACAATTGGAAAGGCTTTCCACATCGAAAAACCTTTAAATGCAAGGATGATATTCACACCCGATTCTTCCTTTACCGATTTGATTAACTGAAGGTTTTTTCGAAGTAAATCCTCCTTGATAAGGTAACATGGTGCTGGTATTTTCGAAAAATCTATTGCCATTTTCTTTATTTAATAATTAATCCTGAATAATATAGGGCCGGAGGAAGAGTCCGTTGAACTTATATCCCGAAGCCGAAGAAACCTGGCAAAATCAACGCAAAATAATCGCTTTAACAACCCGGCTGCCAACACGTTGATTCATCACCTGCATAATATCATTACGCATCATCATTAACTCATTTCTGACAATGGAAGATTTCAGATGGATATAAAGTGTCCCCTCTTTGATATATATTGAAGAGGTCGCCCTGGCG
The DNA here is from genome assembly GCA_963677935.2 of Prolixibacteraceae bacterium. Taxonomy (GTDB): domain Bacteria; phylum Bacteroidota; class Bacteroidia; order Bacteroidales; family Prolixibacteraceae; genus JAAFHB01. The sequence continues at coordinate 1,977,646 of CAXXEH010000003.1, forward strand.
ATTTGCTTTCCGATTATAGATTCCCACATATTAACCGCTTCTATCTCAGCTATTTTACCATCGATCTTCTCTTCTTTTAAATATTCCCGTATCGCACTGCCGAGGGATTGAAATTCACTTCTTTTCATGGTCTACTCTTTAATTTTACATCAATGAGATTTGCCCTGCCGAAACCAAAAAAATCTTGTAATCAGACCCACCCACTTCGCGAATAATTCCATCAAGATGTTCACGATTGGTATCGGTGATAAAAATCTGCCCGAAATTACTATCAGAGACTAATTTTACAATTTGTCCCACACGGGAACTGTCCAATTTGTCAAAAATATCGTCAAGCAGCAGTATCGGTCTTACCTTATTTACCGATCTGATAAAATCGAATTGCGCAAACTTCAATGATATAAGATAGGTTTTGTTTTGTCCTTGTGACCCCAGTTTTTTGATCGGGTTATCTTCTATTTTTAAATCAAGATCATCTTTATGAATCCCAACAGTCGTATACTGCAAAATGCAATCCTTTGCAACCGATTCAACCAGTAGATTTCTAAAATCGTGACCATTTAACTGTGACTGATACTCCAATTTTACTTTTTCGTTCCCCTGGCAGATAAAATCGTAATATTTCTGAAAAACAGGGAGGAGTTCATCGAGGAACTCTACCCTCTTATTATAAATTTTTTCACCCGTGATGATCAGTTGCTCATTCCATACATCGAGGCTATCGGCATCGAACTGATGATTGGCTGCAAAAGATTTTAGCAGGTTGTTACGCTGCAGCAAAGCACGGTTGTATTTCAGAAGCCAATCGAGGTATTGCCGATCATATTGGGAGATTACACTGTCCATAAATCTGCGTCGTTCCTCGCTTCCTCCCTGAATTAGTGCAGCATCAGCTGGAGAAATCATAACGAGCGGGACCAGTCCGATATGGTCTGACAACCGGTCATATTCCTTTTTATTACGCTTGAAAATCTTCTTATGACCCGATTTAAAACCGCAGTAAATATCTTCAGTTTCATCTCCAAAATCGTATTTTCCCTGAATTACAAAAAAATCCTCAGAATGGCGAACATTCTGACTATCCGGAAGGTTAAAACAACTTTTACAAAATGAGAGATAATAGATACAATCAAGAAGATTGGTTTTTCCGACGCCATTATTCCCAATAAAACAATTCAGTTTCGACGAGAATTGTAAGTCATCCTGGATGAGGTTTTTATAATTTACAACAGCGAGATTCCTGATAAACATCGGTGCAATTTGATTTTAACTGTTACAAATTTAACGTTTTTTATTTGGCGCAACGAAACAGCCCTTCAAATCAGGTTAGAAAACAGTTCAGGGAAACAGGATAAAGAGCTGAATTGTAGATATGATCGTTAAAAAGTATTTTTATAAATAAAAATGGCTGTGGTTTAGTAAAAACGCTTATTTTTGCATTCAAATTGAAAAAAAGCAAAATCATAGAGATAAAGTATTATGACTAAGGAAAAGACCCCAAAACCTATTGAGAATTTAGTGGAAGTTGAAAATGCATTGACATCTGCCGAAAGATTTTTTGAAGCAAATTCGAAGATTATTACGATAATTTTTGGAACAGCTGTTGTTATTGCACTTCTCCTGCTCGCCACACACCGGTTTTACTCGCTCCCGAGAGAAGCTAAAGCCAAAGAACAAATTTTTGTTGCAGAACAATATTTTGAAAAAGACTCGTTTAACCTTGCGTTAAATGGAGATGGCAACTTCCCGGGGTTTCTGGATATCATCCACGATTACGGAAGGACAAAAGCGGGGAATTTAGCCAGGTATTACACCGGGGTATCCAATCTCCATCTGGGAAAATATCAGGATGCCATTGATTATCTTGAAGATTTTAAGACTGATGATTTACTTCTTGGTCCGGTTGCTTTAGGAGCAACAGGCGATGCATATTGTGAACTTGGTAATAAGGAGAAAGCTGTAAAATTATACATGGAAGCAGCAGAACTTACTCCTAATGCATTCACTTCACCGGTTTATTACCTTAAAGCAGGAAATCTTTATGAGGTTATTGGAAATAAGGATAAGGCATTGAGTGCTTACAAGGTAATTAAAGAAAAATATGCTGAAAGTGAACAAGGAAGAACTATCGATAAATATATTGCGCGACTGATAGCCAAGTAGTAAAACTATCGTCATTTACAGCAAATAAGATCTATATTTTGTAAAAATCCTCTCCTTTTCTCAGGAGAGGATTTTTTTAATCCGGATAAATTATTACAATATTATTGGCAAATACTTAAACACATCTCAATGATTATCGACCGAATTGAAAATGCATCACGGTACTTCGGACTCGGAACAGGAATAGCAGAGGCTCTTAAATACCTTGAAAACAATGATCTAAATTCACTATCTCCTGGAAACTACATAATTATCAAGGATAAATTGAGAATGCTTGTGTTTGAGTCAGTACAAACAAACACCGACCGGATAACGATGGAGGCTCATCGTAAGAATATTGATGTCCAATATTGGGTAAAAGGTTCGGAATTGATGGGACACGCCGTTCTCGGATCAGAAAGCCTGATTGAACCGTTTAACGAAGAAAAAGATTACGGTAATTATGCGGCAAGTGCCTCATTTGCGAAGCTTGAGCCCGGTATGTTTGCCATTTATTACCCGACAGATCTGCATACAGCAGTAGCTGACGAAGCATGTAATTCAATGGTAAGAAAAATTGTTTTTAAAGTTGTTGTCGAATAATTAGGATCAATCGATAAACTGATCGTCTCTTGAATTGAACAATCTCTTTTTTTCCAATTCTTCGGTAGCCATTTTTACTGCTTCGCCGAAATTATTACAAATGAGATCCTGACCAATAAAGTCGACCAATCCACAATCTGACAGGGTTTCACGAACTTCGGGGCGTACTCCTGAAAGAACGATCGTTACTTTCCGGATTCTGAAATCTCTGATTACATCCTGAAAATTCAGGATCCCTGTCGAATCGATAAAAGGGACATACCTCATCCGAAGAATTAATACTTTCGAATCACCGGCAATTTGTTGTAATGTCTCTTTGTACGACTGAGCTGCTCCGAAGAAGAATGGACCCGTAATTTCATACACATCAACGCCCTTAGGCAGAGAGGAATAATTTTCAAGTATATCGTTGTCAATATCCACAGATTCAATATTACCCAGTTTCGACATTCGCTGCATAAACAACAAAGCAGAAAGGACCATTCCAACTTCAATTGCCATTGTCAAATCAACAAAAATGGTCAGCAAAAATGAGGTCAGCAAAACGAGTACATCATACCTCGAACCTTTAAGTATTGCAACAAATGAACGCCACTCGCTTAAATTATAGGCAGCTACAATCAAGATCCCGGCCAGACATGACATGGGGATCAGTGAAGCCCATTTGCCAAGAATGAGCATAAACAGAAGTATCGTAAGGGCATGTACGATTCCGGAAACCGGTGTTCTGGCACCGTTCTTAATATTAGTCACTGTTCTGGCAATTGCACCAGTTGTTGGAATACCTCCAAAAAATGGGGTAACAATATTTGCAATTCCCTGCGCTACTAATTCAGTGTTCGAACGATGACTACCGCTGGTCATGCCATCGGCTACCACTGCCGAGAGCAAGGATTGAATGGCGCCAAGAATCGCAATAGTGAAAGCTGGCTGAATGTAATCTCTGAGTGAAGTCCACTCCATATGAGGGGTATGATAACTGATGGTATATGAAATTTCGCCAAAAACAGATTGTATTGTAGGAACCGGTATTTTAAATAAAGCCACTGAAAGGGTAACAAGGATTAAAGCGAAAAAAGATCCGGGTACCTTTTTAATGATTTTACCACCATATACAGCAATAAGAATTGTCAGTATGGTAATAATCAGTGCGTAATAATTGACAGACCCGGAATGTGAAAGATAAGTAATCCATTTCCCGATGAATTCGGCGGGCATATGCTCAATCTGAAGACCTAGAGCATCCTTTATTTCTGTTGCAAAGATGATCAATGCAATACCACTCGTAAAACCAACTATAAGTGGATGAGGAATATATTTTATTATCGTCCCTAACCTTAAAAGGCCAAATCCTACCAGCATCAATCCGGCCAGGAGTGTTGAGATCATTAAGCCATCTATACCATACTTTTGAAGTATTCCATAAACAATTACAACAAATGCCCCGGTGGGACCACCTATTTGAAAACGACTACCTCCAAGGATAGAGATGATAAACCCGGCAATAACGGCAGTAACAAGTCCTTTATCGGGAGTAACTCCTGAGGCAACAGCAAATGCAATCGCTAATGGCAAAGCAATACATCCCACGATAATTCCGGCAAAAAGATCTTTTTGAAAAAGACGCCAATTGTAGCCCTGCTTTAAAACGACATACAGCTTTGGTCTAAAAAATGAATTCATTATCAGAAGAAAAAAATAAAAGGCAAATTTACATACAAACGAATTAATACAAGGTAAAGTTTAGATGGTTGTTCTTATTTTTACACATCGAAATAAAAAAACATATCATTATGTATATCACACTCTTACTAATGCTCGCGGGAGTAGTTGCAGGATTTGCACTACGAAATAACTCCCTGATTTTGAAAATAAATGAAACTTTACTCAATATAACCATTTACATCCTCTTGCTACTTCTGGGAATAGCGGTCGGAACAAATGAGAAAATCATCCATAATCTATACCAGATAGGATTCCAGGCGCTCATTATTACCGCTGGGGCAATTGCCGGAAGTGTCGCATTTAGCTGGTTGATTTTTAAAACCTTTTTTCGTATAAAATGAAGGGATCACTTATAATAATCTCATTTTTTGCAATAGGTTTGGCACTTGGAATTTCAGGTAAATTGCCTGTGAACATGATTTCTACACAGTTGAGCACCTATGCGCTTTACTTGTTGATGTTTCTGGCCGGGGTTGGAATTGGCGCCGATCGTCAATCCTGGCAGGTGATCCGTGCTATTAACCTCAAAATATTCTTAGTCCCCTTCGGAATAATTGTTGGAACTTTCGCGGGGGTGACATTGAGTTCAATTCTGCTCCCCTCTCTTGAGCTTCGAGAAATCCTGGCAGTCGGCGCCGGCTTCGGATATTACAGTCTTTCAAGTATTTTCATTTCCGAATTACACAGTCAGGCGCTCGGTGTAATTGCCCTTGTATCGAACATCCTCAGGGAAATATTCACACTTGTTTTAACCCCTCTGCTCGTAAAGCACTTTGGTAAACTCGCCGGAATTGCATCAGGAGGAGCCACATCAATGGATACTACTTTACCTGTGATCAGTAAATACTCGGGACGCGACTATGCCATCATATCACTCTTCAGCGGCATAGTGCTTACAATTCTTGTTCCGTTTCTGGTCACCTTTATTCTGACAATCGGGAAATAGATTTTCCGACAGATCCCTGCAAATTAACTTCAACTAATTCATTGTCTGATAAATACCAAAGATAACCTTTCGGCCTTAAATATCCCATACTGGCAAAATCCCTGAGATAGCCCCTCACCTGATTAAAATGGCTATCTGATTTTGCCCCTGTCTTGTAGTCGATCACCACCAAATCACGATCCTTGATCATCACACGATCCGGACGATGCCGTTTCTCTTCTCCACGAAGGATATCCCGTTCATTCAGTACTTTCCATTCACCGCTAAACCAGGAACAGAAGGGCTCCTGTTCCAGAATCCGGTAAATCAACTGTTCATATTCGTGTGCTGTTTTTGTATCGATTTTACCGGAAGAAACCATCCGCTTCAGGGCAAGGGGAACATCTGCCACCGTTGCAATCTTTTCGAACAATTCGTGCATCAGCTTTCCGTGACCAATCCGCTCCGATTTTTGGAGGTCATAGAGATCGAAATAACCATCGCTATGCATCCTCAGTTTTAGCCGGTCACCTGTGGCTGCAAGGATTAGTCCATCCAGTGTTCTATTTTCAATTATTGGAGCTGGCGCTGAATACAACACTTTTTTCAGATCTCCGATTTCGAATATCTTTGTTTCGGGATTCCAGTAAGTGGAAATGTCGATATATTTTCCCCGGTCAATTGAATCAAGCATCTGAAAATTTTCCATTACGCCCTGCATCAATGAGGCGATACTCTTGTAAGGACTGTTTAGTTTCGGGGCGTAGGGGCAAAACACAAATAAAGAGTTAACAGCCCTTGTAAAAGCGACATACAATAAATTCAGGTTATCGACTGAACTATAAAGCATCTCTTTGAAATAGGCATCAGAAAAGAGTGTTTGTTGAAGTCCGGTCCCATATCGGACCAATACCAGATCCATCAGGTCAAATGGCGCCTTTACTGGCTGGCACCACAAGTAGGGGGCCTTGTTGCCGTTGGGAACAACTTCCCAGTCGGCAAATGGCACAAACACCGTGTGAAACTCCAGTCCCTTTGATTTATGAATCGTAAGTATGGTAATGGCATTCTGACCCTCAGAAAGGGTTATTGTTTTATTGCTGCCCGAAATTTCCCACCAATCAAGAAATCCGGCAAACCCACCTGCTTCATCTCTTCCATACTGAAGTACCAGATCAAGAAAAGCTTCGAGATAAACTAATTCCCCTTTTATTTTATTCAGGCCAAAACTTCTGGCAATCCGACTGGCGAGATCGTATAGCGGCAGGCTAAGATTCGACAAGTCAAATGCATCATTATCAGCTGTTCGCAACCAGGGTTTAAATAATTCGGGTATATCCCTGTTCACGGCAAACCAGGTGTGATAATGCTCTTCCTGTGGTACAGTACTCCCCTTGGTTAAAGGAAGCAAGTAGTTATAATAGCCATAAATAAGGTCGGCTTTCACGATATTATTATCGGAACCGGCAAAAAGGGTGAAAAAGTTGAGAATAAACCTGACAACCGGCGATTGTCCAATAATTAATGAATCATTTGAAATTACATCGTAACAAACAGTACTTTGCGGATTTAACGTTTTCCTGTCGAGCAATGCTTTTGCAATCAACGAACCATCACTCTTACCACGAACCAGAATGGCGATATCACCCGGACGGACACCATTTGCCTGCACCTCTTCGATTCGGGTAATCATCTGAGCGATGGCCATTTCCCGAAATGCTCCCTTTGGGGAACTCTCCTCCGGTTCAATAAACTTTAAGCTAACATATCCGTCAACTGAAGCTTTTCCTGAGAACTGCTGATAATGGTCACTATATGCTTTTTCAATAATCCCCTTCATTTCGGGAAACTCCTCAAAGGTAGATCCCGAACCAGTAACCGAACCCTCAAAATCCTCATTTAACAACCGGGCCGATTCCCTGAACAGAATATTATTGAAATCGATCACTTTTTTAGCACTTCGCCAATTGGTCACCAGAGGAATAACCGAAGTACCAAATGGAGCAAGATCTTTCTCAATCTGGGTAGACAGCAGATTCCAATCGCCATTGCGCCAACGGTAGATCGATTGTTTAACGTCACCAACAATGACATTCCGGTTCCCTTCAGATAATGAATTCTCTATCAATGGTTTGAAATTAAACCATTGCAAACGCGAAGTATCCTGAAACTCATCGAGCATAAAATTGCGGTAAACCGATCCCATCTTTTCATACACAAAAGGGGAATCACTTCCGGCGATCACTTTTCGCAAAATCTGTGTCGAGTCATTTAATAAGACAAGATTTTTTTCTTTTGAAACCTCCTTAACTTTTAGCGCAATATCGGTCAGAAGGCCGAAAGAGAAAAAATTACTAAGGATCGCTTTTGCTGTATTGGCCAGGATTCCATCTGTTTTCATCAACTCAATCGATCGGAGTAGCATCTCATTTAAACCCAAATAGTAAACAGCACTAATATTCCCCTTTAGTTCCGGCTTATCGGAGGGTTTTGACCAGGCTTCCAGGTTATCGCAAGCATCGAGCGTTCGGCTTCCGGGAAGTTCGAAGATTCCATTCGCCAGTTTATTGAAGTGATTGGCAAAGGATGTTTTCCCATACTTGAAACTCTCAACACTCAAACCCTGAGCTGAAATTAATACAAGTCCGTCTTTACCAATTTTTTTCATTTGAAGCTCGTAATTGTCGAGCACTTTCCTTAACTCGAGATGATAACTGTTAAGATAGCTCTTGTCAGCCAGTTTTTCCAATAATGGCGCACTGAATAATTTAAATTCCTCTTTAAAAAGCTCCTGCCCTCGTCCTGTCAGCTCCTCCCTGAAATTCCAGTTTCTCCCTTCCCTGAGGTTCTCCTCTGCATATTCGAGCATCCACCTTTTAAGTCCCTCATTTGAATCAATATCGAGGAATAATCTGTCAACTGCCTCTTCAAGAACCATCTGTGCATCAAGCTCAGTACGGTAGGAGCCGTTCAACCTCATTTCGCGCGAAAAAGCCCTGATCACACGCTGGAAAAAACTGTCAATTGTGCTTATCGAGAAACGCGAATAGTCGTGAAGGATTAATTTTAAAATTGTTCCTGCTTTTGCCCGAATCTCCTGTTCACTCTGACCAAATTCCCCTTTGAGGAAATCGAGATGTCCTGAAGGTTTTCCAGCAGCAAGGGATGAAAGATCTTTGAGTATCCGGTCTTTCATCTCTGCGGTCGCCTTATTGGTAAAGGTCACGGCAAGGATATTCCGATAGGCTCCCGGACGCTGAAACACCATTTTCAGGTATTCACGCACTATCCGGAATGTCTTTCCTGAACCGGCCGATGCTTTATATATGTCGAGTGAAGACATTAAAAAAAATGAAAAATGAAAAATTTAAGCTATAAATTTGTTGTTCAACTATTTAATTGCAATAATTTAAAACGAATGCGTAATATTCCGTTTTCATAAGAGGAGGAAATCAATTGAAATTCACCGATTTCGGAGGTATTTGAAACGTGCGGACCGATACAGGGGCAGGCATCATAATCGCCGACCATAACAATTCGGACCGTTTCTCCGGAATCTTCAGGCAACCGACTCAGGTTAAACCTGGCCTCTGCCTCTTCCAGTGACAGGAATTGCTCCTTTACCTCCAGGTTCTTGCAAATCGTCTCATTGACTATTTTTGCCAGCTCCACCTCCTCATCGGGGTCCATGGGGCGGTTGAAATGGTAATCACATTTTGACTTTTTCTTTTCGATATGGCTCGAAAATGACCTTTCACAGTTAAACATCCTTACCATGGTCTGATTAAGAATATGTTCTGCCGTATGCATTTGCGGATCGTAACTTTTCATTGTTAAAACTGATTTTCGTTAAAAGTAGAAAATAAACTTCAGAAAAAATGAGTTGCAGGATGCAACAAAGAAAATATAACTTCGTCCTTTATTCAGAAAACAGATCAGTTGGAAAACAAGTATATCAATATTCATCAGGATTTGCTCGACCGATGCCAGATGGGCGACCAGCGGGCACAATTTGAGATCTACCGGCTATATTACAAGTCGATGTACAACTCAAGTCTGCGGATAGTTGGTGTACCTGAAGAGGCTGAGGATATCATGCAGGAGTCGTTTCTCACCGCCTTCCGGAAGTTAAAGAGTTACAGTGGTGAGGTAAGTTTTGGCGCCTGGTTAAAAAAGATCGTGGTCAATCGTTCATTTGATATCTTAAGAAAAAGGAAGGTGGTTTTTGAAGAGATTCATGCAGAACTTCCCCTAATCAGTGAATCGGAACCGGAACCAGAGTCGGTGACAGTGGATGAGGTAAAGTCGGCAATAAACGGATTACCTACTGGTTACCGGATCATTTTATCGCTAATCCTGCTGGAAGGCTATGATCATGAAGAGGTTAGTGAAATTCTTGGAATAAAAAATGTTACTTCAAGAACACAATACTCACGGGCCCGCCAGAAATTGAGGGAAATACTTACAGAAAAAAGAAAAAAGCAATTGAAGGAGGATATTTATGGATTTATTGGATAAAATAATCGATGAGCATCGGGATGAATTTGATGAGGAACCGGAAAATGGTCATTTTGACCGGTTTGAAGAAAAACTCAGATTATTGAAGACCCGACAGAACAGACCACAATTTTCAGTCTTCCTTAAGGTTGCAGCTGTCCTGATTATTATTCTGTTATCTGCAAACCTGGTGATCCATTTTCGGAATTCAAAACAAGATTTGAAAAAAGAAGCAAGTATCAAAAGTGACCTGGGAGAAGCCACGTTCTACTACACACGGAAAATCAATAGTGGTATCCGTGATCTGGAAAAGATGGCTGGAGAAGGAATAGGATCAAAACAGGAGATCGTTCAGATTAAACATGAGCTTTTCGAAATGGACAGTCTATTTGTTAATCTGCAGCAGGAGTACAAGTCCAATCCCAACGACGAAAGGATTATCAATGCAATGATTGAGTACTATCAAACCAAGCTCGATATTGTGAACACTATCAAAACAGATTTGGAGAACGTAAAACAATTTAAAAAAAATAAAAATCATGAAAACCCTGAAATTTAAAGTTATAGCAATATTGACAATTCTGATATCACTGAATGTCAACGCTGCCAGAATATCTAAAAAAGTATACAAAAGTTATCCGGTTGATAAGGTGCAGAAACTTGATCTAAACAACAAGTACGGGAACATCTACATTGAGAACAGCCGAACCGATTCGGTCGTTATCTCAGTCGATATCTGGGTGGAGGGGAGTTCTGACCGGGCTCAGCGTCTGCTCAATAGTATAAACGTCTCTGTGAACATCAACGGCACTACCGTTCAAGCCATCACCAATATCGATAACACGAATAACGGGAATAACGAATTTAGTATCGATTACCATATTGCAGTTCCGGCTGATCGTGAATTGGCGGTTGTACAGAAATACGGCAACGTAAATATGAAAGATCTGACAGCAAAGGGAGCTTTTGAAATCAAATACGGGGAGCTCAATGGTCAAAATCTGTTATCACCCGACCTTAACCTTGACGTGGCATATAGCAAAGTCAATATTGAAGTGGTAAAAGACCTTGTATTGGTGTTGCATTATTCAAAACTGAAACTCGGTTTAGGAAATAATCTTACATTTGAGACCCGTTTTTCGGGAATGAACATTGAAGGATGCAATCAGCTTGTTGCCGATTCAAAGTACGATAGCTACTCAATATTTGGGATCAATACACTAATAGTCAATTCAATGTATAGCGCAGTCACAGTAAATAAGCTGACCACAAAACTCAAACTGGTTAATGGTTATGGCGCGTTTACTGTAAAGCAGATTCCTGCAGGGTTCGAAAGTATTTCGATAGAAAATAAATATGCAGGAATTAAACTGGGAATCGCATCAGATGCAGCTTATCAACTGGATGGTAAAGCACGTTACAGTAATATCAATCATCCCGATGGCAAGGTGAACAAAATGCGAGAGAACGCAAGTTATGAGGTAAATGGTATAATTGGAAATTCGGAACATCCAAAATCATCTGTCAGGATCGCCACAAGCTATGGAAATGTCAGTTTAGTACCTTAAGGTGGAATGGAGACCAGATGGAATATAAAAATCCGAAAATTTGGACATTGCCGAATTCTTATACCCATTGCCATTTAGACAGGAGTTCTTAAATTTGAAAAAAATAATATCGTATGAAGATTCTTTTCAAATCTATTATTTTCCTGTTAGTTGGTCTTACTTCACTCTCGCAGGGAGTAAGGGCCCAACCTTGTCAGATTAAAGTTACACTGGATGGACTGAAAGACACCAATCTTTATCTTGCAAATTATTATGGGAGTAAAATTCTCCGGGTCGATTCAGCGCGGATTGATAAAACGGGGACAGCCATTTTCAAAAATAAAGAGGCGCGCTCACAAGGAATCTATTTAATCTATTTAAACAAAGATAATTACTTCGACTTTTTATTGGGCGCTGATCAGCAGTTTTCGATCAGGACCTCATTCGGACCACAAGCTAAACGAATCTTTCAGGGCGCCGCCGAAACTGAGACATTTCAGCAGTATCAGGAGTTCCTGTCTGTACAACGAATCCGGCAGCAGAAATTACAAAAAGAGTTGGAGGCTCATAAAAACAATCCCGATTCGGTTAAAATAATTTCTCCTGAGATCGATGAGCTCAATCAGGAAATGGAGAATTACTGGGAGAAAAAATCGTCAGAATACAAAGGAACTTTCCTGGCAGATTTTCTTCGGTCAATGATTTATCCCCATCCTACACCTTTTAATCCTCCTGTGGATTGTAAAAACCCCGATTCGTTAAAATGGGTGATGAACTACAATTTTAACAAAGATCATTACTGGGACAATTTCAATTTCTCTCAGCCCGCGATGATCAGAACACCGCTGATTGACAGTCGATTGGATAATTATTTTAAAAATACATTGCTACAGATTCCCGATTCATTTCTCCAACCAACCTTTGAGCTAATTGAAAAGGCCAAAACCAATGAGGAGATGTATCGCTATATCTCCTTACAACGGCTAAATGCGGCAGTCACCTCCGAGGTGATGGGAATGGACAAACTATTTGTGGAGATCGCTGAACGCTATTTTCTAAATGGTAAAGCAACATGGCTCGATACAGCAGCTATAGCCAAGGTTAAAGAGAAGGTAAGGGTGACCAAACCAAACCTGATTGGGAATCTCGCTCCGGAACTGAAACTTCCCGATTCGGAGGGGAATTATTACAGTCTGCGTCAAATGAACGCGAAATACACCATTTTATTGTTTTGGGAACCTAATTGCAGTCATTGTAAGAAAGCGGTACCACAACTGTATAAAGATCTCTATCTTCCTTTAAAAGATAAGGGAATCGATATTTACGCAGTTTGTACCCAGAATAAAAAAGAGGATTGGCTCAAAGCGATCAGTGAGTATAAAATCTATGACTGGACCAATGTCTGGGATCCATCCGTCACCTCCAATTTCCGATACCTTTATGATATTTTCAGTACCCCGGTAATCTATATCCTCGACCCCTCGAAACATATCATTGCCAAACGGCTGGATGTTGAGGTAGCTTTGAAATTTTTGAATAATCAGGTTGGGATAAAATAGAAACAGTTTGATATAAAAGGATATAAAAAGTAATAAAGGGAAATAAGGAAATGCTCGTTTATTAGTTACCTTTATAAATATTCCAGATCCAGTTCAAAATAACAATCAAAATAGCTGAAATAGCGACCCATTTCCGCTGTAGAAAAAGCTCGGCCTTCCCAAAAAACCGATACAGGGTTGCTTTCCTAAAGATAACATCGTATAAAATCCAGACAGGAGCGATAACAATAACTGCCAATATGATAAAGCCCAATGGATTCAGGAGAAAAGCCCCTGAAAGATCTCCTTTTAGCAGTGACAAAACCGACCGCGTTGAACCACAGGAGGGACAAGGCAAACTAGTTATTTTTTTAAACAAACATACCCCGTTAATATCCTTACCAAAAAAGTTTATGTTGTAAGTAATTATTAACCAGACTAGACCAACAGTACAAGCCGCAGATAAAAATACATACAACTTGTTTCTTGTCATACTTTTAATAGAGGTATGGCTGGATTTTTTCCATATTTTTCTGTCGGGTTGCTCCCATAATCAAAAACCAATCGACAATCGTCCAAATTCCCAATCCGCCGCAAGTGAGTAATTTAGCGATTCCCAGACCGACATCCCCGATGATCATCCGGTCAACTCCGAAGTGGCCAACCAAAATGGATATGATCAAACTAATGGTTGGATCTTTTAACTGGACCGTTGAAATCATAGCCCATTTTGTATCTTCCAATGTTATCAACCTTTCCCTGATCGCATTAATCTGGTAACTTTCAAAAAACTTACCACTACTCAGAATGAACATGTCGACCTTTTGTGCTTCCATCTCTTATCATTTGAATTTTCCTACTCATGTGGCTTTTCGGTAATGCCCCGTTTTTTAGGTGGTTGCTGGACTCCACTTTACAAAAACCTGATATTTTATATCAAAGGATAACAAAATTATTAATTAAAATCAGTAATTAACCTGTCAAAGAATTAATATCTCCTGTTCCAGCCCTTTTCTGCATTTTTTGATCAGTTGCAGCACGATGCATACATTTTATTCGTCAACCAACGGCAATCAAACAGAACCGTCTGATTTCCGTAATTATCCCGGTTTCCTTTTGATGAAAGCAGCTTTTCAATATTCCAGGTAAGAAAAAAGAGGTTTTATCCTGAAGGTTTTTTTATATTCGTTCCAATTTGCTATTCAGCCCTGCAATGTCAAAGTCACCAAAGTGCAGATAATCGTTTGGAATTGAGTCTAACCACCTCACCAAATCTCTGTTTTGCGGATACAATGAGACAAATAATGGGTAAATATGGTCAAATAAAGACATTTGGTTTCGGGCATCGATCAAATTCTGTAATGATTCATACAAACAGAAAAATCGGATTCCTGGCTAAACTAATCTTTTTTTTTCTCCTTTATGACCTTGGCAATCTGAAGAATAAGTATTCCGCTTAGTACTCCGATTGCAAAACTTGACAAGGATTCAACAATTCTGGTATTTTCGTTTGTAATGAACAAGGAATAATTTGCTATAGCAATAACGAGGAGAAATACTGTAAATAAAATTGTTCTGTTTTTCATTTGTAAATAATTTGATTTTATAAAATTCGATTAATTAAATCTGATTGATCCGTACTTTTCAAATTCGTGGAAGGATTTATTTATTGGTTTCCACGCCCATTTAATAATTTTACCTGAATCGTAATCGAGCCGGCAAAAATTGGCATTCCAAATGGTTCCGTTAACCGGAGGAACATTCGACAAGGGGCTGAATAACTGATATGGAAAAAAAAGTTCTGCACTCCATGATTTGATTGTGCCACCCATTTCCGCTTTCCCCCCTTCGATTTTAACCTTTTTCACGACAACTCTCTCTTTTTCATAATGCCAGGGGATCCAACCATGGAATTTGCCATTAAAATTGGGAATTATCAATACAAGCTCTTTGCTCAACTGGTTGATCTCGTATTCAAGGTAGAGCGGTGTTTTTGGATCGGGATGAAAAAAAACTTCAAACACATCGCCCTCAAAAAGATTGTCAAAATCCTTGTCAAATTTTGTGGTGATCTTATTGTCCTTGCCTTCAAAAAGCAAATAGATCCCCTTATCGGAATACATTATTTTGAACCGGCTTTGATCTTCTTCACCTCCGTTATCCAGCTTCATCAGCTTATTCCATTGTACATTTCCCCATGCCGGATTATTTCCATCTCCTGTAATCTCAAAATCAGAGCTTTTCTTTACTGGCAAGGGTTCCTTTGTCGATGGGATTTTTCCATTCACAAAATGAATATCAATAAGAAAGAACAAAATTACGCCGGTTAGCAATATAATCGACTTCTTCATAATTTACCAGATTTAAAGTAAACTTGTCCAATTCGGAATGGATAAAGTTAACTGAAAAATTCAAAATTAATAATTTAAACATGTAAAAACAGACCTGTCGAACATTCTGATCCCGATTGAACCATTTACCTTTCTATTCGTTTTTAAGATATGCAAAAATATAGCTCAATCGGGATGGTTTTATTGACGTTTATGGCTTGTAACCAACCAAAGACAATTGAAAAAGACAAGAAATCGGCAGCAGTGAAAACTGTTCCTGATACGACCTCATTATCGTGTTGTTCAAAACTGCCATACCGATTCTCAGCAGCAATGGTTGCGATAAACGATACCCTGTCAAAAACTAATCCGGATCTCTCAGAAATGAACCTGATCAAAGGGGGACGTTTTTGGATGGGTGGCGACTCCATTTGGGGAAGACCGGATGAATTTCCCCGGCACCAGGTAGAGGTATCATCATTTTATATTGATATACATGAAGTTACTAATAAACAGTTTAAAGATTTTGTGAATGCAACAGGATATATTACCACTGCTGAGAAAAAACCTGACTGGGAGGAGTTAAAAAACCAGGTTCCCTCCGGAACACCTAAGCCTCCCGATGAGAATCTTGTTGCGGCATCGCTCGTATTTACCCCACCCAATCATCCGGTAACGATGGATAATCCACTGGTTTGGTGGCAATGGGTGCCCGGAGCAGACTGGAAGCATCCGGATGGCCCCAAAACCAATATTATCGGAAAAGATAATTATCCTGTTGTACAGGTTTCGTGGGAAGATGCTCAGGCTTATTGCCGATGGGCAGGAAAACGGTTGCCAACCGAGGCCGAGTGGGAATTTGCAGCCAGGGGCGGTCAGGCCAAAGCCATTTATCCCTGGGGAGATGAGCCGGTGACCAGTGGCAAAAAGAAAGCAAATGTTTGGGATGGAAGTTTCCCTGATAAAAATACAGCTTTAGACGGATTCATTGGAGCAGCTCCTGTAAAGCACTTTTTACCAAACCCTTACGGATTGTACGATATGGCCGGAAACGTTTGGGAATGGGTATCAGATTGGTATACTGCCGATTATTATAGCCAATGCAAAAAAGAGGGTGTCGTTCTGAATCCTCATGGGCCACCATCCTCGTTTGATCCGGATGAACCGTATGCGCCCAAAAAGGTGACCCGTGGAGGTTCCTTTTTATGCAACGATCAATACTGTTCCGGTTTCAGGATTGGCGCCCGAATGAAGACCAGCTGGGATACCAGCCTTAACCACACAGGATTCAGATGTGTAGTTTCAGCCCAATAACCTACTAAGGTTGAGCAGAAATTTAATATTGTAACTATTAACGCTTTGAAATGCTGAATTTGTATTGATCACTCTTTTTTGGAGTTTTGGCCTTGAAGTTGATCCTTTGAATTGTATCACCCCAATTCCTCAAAACCCCCTTGTCTTCCATGGCACCCATTGCGATTTTCTCAACCGATACATCAAATTGCGAAGGATTGTAATTGACTGCAAAATCCAATACTTTCCCCCCCTTAGGTGCATAATGAATGATCAGTTCGCCAGGTTTCACAACTTCAGCGGGATAACAGGTCATCAAATGCTCAATAATTGATTCAGCTTTTGTCAAATTGAGAACATCATTAATCGTAACGCTTTTCTCACGGTTTAAACGAATATTTCTGACCCATTTGATCACACTGGCATCAGCGGGATATGATTTGGCAATGTCCAGATTTATCTCCGAGAAATTATTGGAAGTTTTGCAGATTACATTAGTTGCCTTAAATTCGGGACCGGGAAGCTGATTCTTCCCATTGATAGTAGGAAGATTATGAAATTCAGAACAATTATACCAAATCTCATAACGCCTTTCACTAAATGTCTTGCGCGTATAGGTGCCGCTTCCAACATCGATCAGCAATGGGAAACCGTTATAATAAATCATATAGTTGCCTATATCATTGTGGTTATGACTTTCCTCGTTGTTTCCCCCTTTTGCAGCGACAAAAAATCCGTCGGTTGACCCTTGTTTATCCCGGGCGATCATCACCTGAAGGTCGGGCAGCCAGCTATCTTTTGGAAGTGGTAAACCTTGTTGTGCATTCTGATATTCCTGCTGGATAAAAAGGGCGAAAAACTCTCTGAAATAATGAAACCGGCCCAGGGAACCTTCACCCGGCGTGCGGTAGTATGCGCCGAATTTCATCATTTCGGGATCCTGAATATCTTTTCCAAAGCGGTAAATCATATCGGCAGCCATTCCCGGTTTTGGACTGGCATCGGCAAAATTCACAAAATAGAGGGGACTGATCTGTGCACGGTAGATAAATTTACCCATGTTTCTGAATTTCTCGTCGTTATAAACGTAGGTAAAGGAATTATTCGTAGCCAGGTTTAGCATTGCGATATTATCGTAAAGTGATGCGGCGGCGGCTCCCCAGTAACCCGGACCTTCGTCACAACCACCATCCTGTGGGTAAGGATTCAGAAACTGATCGAGTATTGACAATATTTTTGAAACTGCTTCGTTCCGTTTCAGATTGTCCTTCTCGAGCAGAAGAACAGCATTCAGCCAGTTTGAGCAGATCCATGGATTCCAGTTGTTGGGCCGACGACCATTACTGTTGGCGCCCATAAAATCATGGTGTTTAGTCATCAATGGCTGGAAAATCCGATTATTGGTTTCAAAATAGATCCGTTTTCTGATTTGTGGTGAAACAGCATCGAGCTGATCACCTAAAAAATAGTCGATCCAGGCAAGATAGGTAGAGGTCTCGGCTGAGAACAGCTCCACAAATGGCTGAGAGACATCCATCAGCCCCGAAAACTCCTTCGTTTTTGGGAGATGGGCAGGAACACCCCAAAAAGATTCTTCACAAATGGACCAAACCCCATCGATTATCTGATCGAGAAACCTCCCCTTGTTCTCCACAATTTCCGCCAGGAGAAGTGTCCCAAGTACTTCACGTTTTTTAAAACTGATGGTCTCGTATTCCACTCTGTCGCCAGTCCGTTCAATCAGCAACGATTTAGTAGCCGGAACAGTTGGCCACACATAATTCAAAAATGTTTCGGCCTTTTTAACATAGGCTTTCATCATCTCCGGATCGGCTTTAGCCCAAGCTGCACGATCGGCAATTTTTGGAAATGGGACCCATTTTTCCGAAGAAATTAAAATCCGGGTAAGTTCATCCTTCGAGAATTTACCACTCAACAGATTCTGTGATTTGCCAATAAAAACATAAATCAGTAGCAGGCTTGCTGTTAATAGAGTCGTTCTTTTCATTTTTTATATGGTTTGTTTACTGTATTCTTCATTTAACCCTAATTGGTTTTTCAAGATCATTCTTCATTTCATAGGGCAATATCCACACTTTATCCCCCTTTTTATTGGTGAAGTAAAGCCGTGATGGGGAGATTTTATCAGCATCGCCATCGGCCCAAAGGGCATAAAAATCGTCATTTGCATTGAGTGGACGACGGGCATAAGAATGATTATAGAGACTGTTACGGGTAATATTCCTGATTTTTTCCCAGCTGATCCCCTCATCTTTGCTTTGCCATAAAGCCATCTCACCACCCGTTCCCCATTTCTGAGGTCCTTGGTCTGTTGGTCCAATAATGGTCCAGGTGTCGTTTCCGATATAAAGAGATCCCATATCGTAATTATGTGTCGATTCACAGACTTTCCGAATATCCCACTTCCCTTCTTTCCAATGAAGAATCGTCCATTCACGTGGGGCGCCATCTGGTCCGGGCACAAAGTTATTGCTGATCACCGCAAGAATAACAGGATTTCCCATTCTGTCGAAGTTCAGATCATTGATATATACCAACTTTCCATCAGACTCATAATCTTTAACTAAAGCGTCATTTTTAGAATTGGATAAAGGGGTTGTTACGACCCGGCCATCAGCAGTTTTCCATGTTTTACCATCATCGGCACTCTGGACCAGATAAATATTCGTCCGTTTGTCCACATTTCCCCCGGGATGGTAATTAAACACAGAAACCAGTTTTTTCCCGTTGAAGTTACTAACCTGATAATGACCACCCATTCCGGCAAGTTTTTGGTCGGGAGCCCATGTTTTTCCGTCAGGACTTGTTGACCAGTATAATTCACGACCATTGGTATATTTGGTGAAAAGATAGATGAATCCCTCTCCTTTCCGCCACCAGGGTTGAGGATAGGTCATCTCCTTCTGAAGAATTTTTTCGAATCCATTAATGCTGTAAGGTGCAGAGCTTTTAAAGATAAATCCGGGTCTTACTTTTCCCCTTCCGCTTACAAAAACCCAGATGTAGCCCTGATCATCAATAGAAATAGAAGCATTATCATGCGGATCGTTCACCCCCATCTTATCGTAAACAATCACCGGTTTTGGAACCACCCCTTTTTGATGATCGTAATAGGAGATCATGATCAGCAGGTGTCGCTCCTTCGCTGATGTCGTTCCACCATATACAAAAAAAGTTTTATTCACCTCAGGCGCATAGATTGCGGTGGGAATATGGTTTGCTGTATAAGTTCCCAATCCACCGGAATACTTATCACCATACGATGAAAACTGGCCTAAGGTGAACCATATTCCTTTATAACCTTCAGCTTTGGGATTCTGGGCATCGGAAATTCCACCTGTGAAAAAATAAAGGAAGACACTAAAAATAAAAATCTTAATATTCATGGCATGAAAGAATTATGTTCAACTTAGAATTTCTTCAGCCCAAAGCATTTGAAGAAAAAAAAAATAATACTTTATTGCAAATTAAACAATATTCAATCTATTTATTCAAAAATCAACATACCAATCCCAACTGAAGGTACAGTTACCAAAATACCCTTTTCTGCGAAAGTAATTTTAAGCTCATTCCGGCTGGAACCCTGTAGCAGCCAGCACTTTTTAACATTAATGTTAGGCAATCCTATTTCAGTAACCTGATTGCAACACACCCTGAAATTTTTCCCATCGGTTGTCAGACTTGCCGAGCCATTTGAAGGCACCGATTTTAATGAATAGCCATTATTCGTGATTTCAGTGCCTGACCCCAGATAAAGTGATGTAAGCTTATTACCGTTAAATCCTGCAACACCATAAGATCCCTTAAAACTTGCGTCTTGCATATCAAACTTTTTATCACTATCAACCGATTGGTAAATGTGTTGTGTCGATCCATTTTTATTGAAAACAGTTAAAGCAGTAAAAAGAGCGCCATCGCTTCTCTTGGCAACTGAAACCTCTTCTACACTATTGCCATCTAACCCTTTGTAAGGTTCATATATAACAATAAAAGGTTTGGAACGAGCTTCACTTTCAGTATGAATTGCAATAACCGGAAGTGGCTGACTGTTGTAGTGTTCGCAAGCTGTTTTTGCTTTGGGTGATTTGGCCCGGTAGTAGATTCTTCCTTTTGCCCCTGGAAGCAAAACCTGCATAAAAAGATCGTTTGCTTTTTTATCCTTAATTGAAAAGCTGGCGATAAGATCATCTTCATAACCTTCCAATTTCTCCACCTCTGTAAAAAACCGAAATCCGGGGTAATCTTCTCCTGATAAAGGATAGGTAGTAGGCGTGGTTTTTAGGAGTTCTCTTTTTCTGTTTTGGAAGTCAACCTGATCTCCGATATTGTGATAGACATAGTCATTACTGATGGGATTATCTGATCTGTAAATATCAACATAATAGCCGGTTGTTTCAGAAGTCCGGATAATGGAGAGTGTTCGCGACTGGTTGGTAGCTGTCGATTTATCAAGGTAACGTGTATCTGTAAATGAATAGTCTTCTGAAACCCCCTGGTGGTCGGGCATCGGTTCCATGGCCGCAAGCTCAATTGCACCAATGTTTTTCGCGCCTGATGAACCATTGAATGGAACTGAACTGGATGATCCGGCAGCAATAACTGTATTATGGGCTGCCCACTGGCTGTAATAATTGCGGTGTAGCGGATGTTCATAGTTAGGGCCTGTTCCTGCATCAATTCCCATAACTTCACCCATACCATAAATCTCCATTGCCATACCGTTGCAATGATTGTGATTGTAACTCGCCCCCTGCACTCCGACCATCAAACCGGTTTGCGGATCTGTGCCGTTACGTTGAAGGAAATTGCGGGCAAACTCAAGTGTTCCGGTCCGGGGCCAGTTGTACATTGATTTTGTTTCCGGAATTTCGGGTAAATAACACAATAATCCTGTAATTCCAGATTTATCACGTTGATATATACCACCATCGATGAGTTTTTTCATTGATGCAACCATCTCCGGCAGTTCGGGCTGACTGTATTTTACTGCTCCAATCAATCCCATTTCGAGTGACTCACCACTTTGTGTAGCCCTGCCCGTATCGCCAAAACCACCAACAGTAAGGTTGGGAAACGAATACTTCAGCATGGCATACGAAGCTTTGAGAAGCGCCGGAAATTGCCGGAAAACATTGCAACCATTTTTTTCAAGAGCCAGTGAGGATAAAAGTAAATTACCGACCGGATAGTTGTGATAACCACCAGGTTCTTTCCAATGCCCATCAGGGGTGAGCCATTTTTCAACAGTCGAAGGTAATGCAAGTTGTCCACATTTTCCGTTGATCGTATCCTTCAAAAGAATATACTTCAGATAATAATCCTGCTTCTGCTTGTTTTCGAGGCTGAGCGCTGCAAAAACAATTGTTGAGCTTTCGGCTGCGTACCAGTTATTATTCCATAATCCGCGAAAGACAAGTGTAGATGCGATTTTTTCGAACACCGACTCATACCAATGAAGGTCATATCCGTTTTGTTTCATAAAAGGTTCTACAAAATCGTAGGCAAGGATGAGCGAACGGTAATTCAAATCTCCCAGGGTCTGCAAATTCAACAGGCCAGTACGGCAAGGTCCGACAACAGGTTCCTGATAATAAACCCCTTTGGCCCATTGATCCAGAATATCTGCGGACAATTTGGCATATTTCTCTTCACCATTCAACCAATACAAAATTGCAGCATTAAGTGCGAGATTGTTGATGTCGCCATTGATTTCTGTTATATAAGCCTGGGGATCAACCCATTCGTTTTTACCAGATTCCGGATTATAAAGGTTCATAACCTTTGAAGTATCGTTGGGGATCAGCTCCTCGATAGTTGGCTTCCGGTACGAAGTCCCTTTTTCGGTGATAGGCGACCTCAGGTAGGTATTAAC
Organism: Prolixibacteraceae bacterium; assembly: GCA_963677935.2. Taxonomy (GTDB): domain Bacteria; phylum Bacteroidota; class Bacteroidia; order Bacteroidales; family Prolixibacteraceae; genus JAAFHB01. The sequence continues at coordinate 2,000,139 of CAXXEH010000003.1, forward strand.
CCTTACCGTAGGAACAGGTGCATCACCCGACCACCTGATCAGATTTTGACCCAAAGAATCAGCGTAAACTGTAGTATATCTTTTGCCCGGTACACGATTCATCTGATACCTGGCAAGTATCCATTGGGGATCGGTTTGATGCCGGTTGACGTACGATTCAACTTCATTCTGAGTCTTCTCAAAAATTGATTTTGCCCAGGGTTGAAGTTTTACCTTATCGAGTACGGCCTGTTTATCGCTGGCATTGACCAGTATATGGGGATATTGAGCAACTGACAAGTTTTCGCTTAAATAAATTGACAAGAAAATAACAAAGAAAAGAAGTTTATTCATTTTAAAATACCTGTTAAAAAGGGTTCCTCCGGACTATTTTGAAAACAAAGGCGTTCTCAAAGGTATAAATTCCAAATTTGCCATCCCGGAGCCATTGTAGGGTGTGCCAGTTCTTCAGAGAGTTCCAGTTTGGCAGAAAAGTGTTTTGGGCGCCTGCCTGATCCGGTTTCAAAACTATCAATGATGCCAATATCAATAAAAAAAGTACCGGAATTAAGGAAGATCGGTATTTCATAAATTTCAGGATTTATTTCTGACTATTTGACTTCAATTTATACAGATATAATTGGCTCGCTGCCGGCCAGGGTAAAGCCCTTGCCTGATCGCGGTTGGCAGGTAATGTTTCCCATTTCAGCAAATAACGGCTCCTGGTTTCCTCATTTGAACCCAGGTCGCCTGATGTCCGGACCTGCAATCCTGGAAAAGGCCCCTCCAGTTTTGATATTTCAGGCGGTAATCCGGGTTTGCGGACTGATCCGCATATTTCCAGAGATTCATTCATAAGAAAAGTGCCATTCCCATATTTAATGTGACACTGTTATGGCTGTCCCAACCCAGAACAGTACTGGTTCCTCCGGATGTTTCACGGTAGATAGCCGGCATGGTGAATAGTTCAAATTTCGACTCATTCAGGTTTCGCTGCCCAACAACCATATTGCGGGTTGAGTTGTAATAGGCAATGTACTGACGATTTTGGTGTGTGAGCAGGCTAAATCCAACCGGATGTCCAGCCCAAACTTTGTCGATTGGAATGACCTGATCAACCGACTCTGTGTTTTGAGTTTCGTCTATTAAAAGGCTTTTATCACTCAACTCGCGTTGGGCGCATCCGAGTACAGAGATTAGCATCGCGGAAAAAATCAGCATCGAAATCCTTACTTTTTCCATTTCTCCAGCGATTTATTAAACTTTACTTTTTCTTCTTTTATAGAACCGGGAATAAGTAAAACCTCCATCGTTTGTTTCTGATTGGGCTTTAGTTGAATTTCAAAACCAACAAGGTATTTACCGGGATTTGGAGCATCATAATTTGTTGTCGGATCTGCAGACCAGGTTTTCATGGACACATTTGAAGGATTATTAACCTGAAGAACCAGCTGATGCCCCTCTTTGTTAAGTGTGATCCTGTTCTTTCCAAGTTCGGGTGTTGCCGAAGTCATCATGGTCCAGCGTATGGTAGTTGGTATATTTGTTGCAATCAATTCGTCCCTGATCACTACAAATTTTTGATCAACAATGGCGACACCCCGTTTCACTTTAGAAAGCTGATTTTCATAAACGCCAGAAAGATCAGAAATAGCATACATAAAATTTGGTTGATCGGAAAATTGATCGATATTAGCGTAACCCTTCACCAGCTGAAGCTGGTCATTTACAGTAATGGTGTTATGGGCCCGGTTGTTTATCCTGAAAATGCTCCATCGCTGCGCATCCTGGGTACGTCCAAAGACCTGAATCCCTTTAGATTCCAAAGATTCGTAATCCTGCATTCCAAAATCGGAAGCCCAGCGGATACCATCCGCCTCCATCACAAAGGAACCAATGTCCATATGCCCGTGATTGACCGATGGTGAACCAGCTTTAAAACCAAGATAAATCCCATTCCGATCGGTCCAGGAAGTGCGCATCATGCAAACAGGATTAGCCCCCTGCCCTGCCCATCCATTTACCTTGGGTTCAGTTATTTTACCAAGAGGGAGATCTTTTCCCCAGATCATAATTGCCGGAAGCAATCTCTCATGTGTAAACATGGAGAAATTGTCATTCTGAAGGTATGATTTCTCGACCCAAAGTTGTGATGGATCGTTATTTCGCTGTGCCAGCCAGAACATTGCCGGGCTGAGGTTACCTCCGGAACCGCTATCTCCCCAATTGAAAGACAATCCGGTTGCTCCCGTCATATTCTGCATAAATCGGGCAGTTTGCAGAAATCCGGGAATGCTATTTAGTCCAAAATCGGATGAAAAAACCTTTTCAATGGCACTCAGAAACATCACATTAAAAGAGGTCCCATATCCCCAGTAACCGTAACCTTCAGGGTAAGCACCATCAGGTTTGTATTCTCCCATGGGAAGCTTAACCGATTCGATGGCACGTTCGATCATATTACTAGACAGTTCTGGAAAATCCTCAGCTACTGCCAGCGCACCATAGGTCATACCTGCATTGCAAACCTGATTCCAGTTATTGGTCCCTTTCACCCAGCTGTTATATTTCGGATCTAGCGATTGGTTTAAACCTTTACTAACAATGGCTTCGCGGATTATCTTTCTGGAATCATCTGACAGTTTTGGATACATCCAGTCGTATCCAATGGAAACAGCCAAGATCATTTCGGCCACATCCAGAAAATGGGATGGATTCCAGTCGCTGAAGCGGGATATTGCCAGCATTTCGGTTTCACACCGGATGAAGTACTTTTCCTGACCGGTTATCCGCCATGCATACGAAAGGTAAAATATCCGGCGTAATGCTTCACGCGATTTATCCAGCAGACGCCGTCCAATCTTAATTCGTTCAACAGGAGGCAATGGTATAATGTTGTCACACTCCTTCAGAATCGCTTCATGCATCTTCTTCCAGACCTGATTACCTGCAATCGACTGAATAATTTGATTTTCTTCACCTGCTAAAAGTAAAATCCGCGGATGCTTCTTTTGGGTAATGGTCTGCACCGATACGGATGGCTGTGCAATGCTAAAACTTGTGAAACCCAAAATTATCATCAAGATTACAATTTTTTTCAGGCTCTTCATTGATTTTTGAATTTAATTAGTTGACAAATATACTGATTCATAATGGGACACGATTTAATTTCGAATTGAAACTCTTACGACTTTTCAGAAAACCAAAGATTTATTCATTTAAACATCCCCTTTCTAATCAGCGCCGTTAAATAAGTTCAAATCGTAAGCAAAAAAAGAGAGAGATTGATCAGCGAAACAATGGTCAGGAATAAAATATTCCTATTTTTGCATCAAACAAATTACAGAAGTATTGGTTAAATGTACTGAATCCCGGGTAAAAGAAGCAAATTTCTGCGATCACAGGGGACATTATAAAACAAATAACACATAAAATGAAAGTATTTAAATTCGGAGGAACATCAGTCGGATCGGTAGAGAATATGAGGACCGTAATGAACCTCATTGCCGACGGAGAACAAAAACTGGTTGTTTTATCAGCGATGTCAGGAACAACTAATAGCCTCGTAGAAATATCGGATTACCTTTCAAAAAAGAACAAAGAATCGGCATTAGGGGTGATTAGTACACTCGAAAAAAAATACTACAACGTGGTTTTCGATCTCTATAAATCCAAGGAGATGAAAGATCTTGGAAAAAAGGTGCTTGAAGAGCGGTTTGAAGTGATAAAATCGTATACATCAGGAGTATTTCCTGAAGAGGGAGCCCGGGCATTACTGGCACAGGGGGAGTTGATCTCCACTGCACTTTTCACTTTACTTATGCAGGAATCAGGATATAATGCGTTGTTACTTCCTGCTCTCGATTTCATGAAAATTGACGACGACAAGATGCCTGATAGCTATTTCATTAAAAATAAACTAAATAGTCTGATAAAAACTCAACCAAAAGCAGATTATTATATCACTCAGGGTTTTATCTGCCGTAATGAGGCTGGGGAAATTGATAATCTTCAACGGGGAGGATCAGATTATACGGCAACTTTGATTGGCGCAGCCATCAATAGCGAAGAGGTTCAGATTTGGACCGATATTGACGGATTCCATAACAACGACCCCAGATATGTGGAGAATACCAAAAAAGTGGATACCCTCTCTTTTAATGAAGCATCAGAGCTTGCTTATTTTGGAGCAAAAATCCTTCATCCGCAGACCGTTTTACCTGCAATGATGAATGCCATTCCTGTCAGGTTAAAAAACACCATGAATCCTCCCGATCCCGGAACATTAATTACCTCAGAAAGTAAAACAACAGGGATTAAGGCCGTTGCAGCCAAAGATGGTATCACTGCAATAAAAATAAGGTCCGGAAGGATGTTGAATGCCTATGGTTTCATCAAAAATATCTTTGAAATTTTTGAATTCTTTAAAACATCTATTGATATGATTACGACCTCAGAAGTAGCCGTATCACTGACTATAGATGACCCAAAGCACCTTGACGAAATAATAGCTGAACTTAAGGAGTATGGTAAAGTGGAAATTGACCGAAACCAAACCATTGTTTGCATTGTCGGCAATATGATTGCTGAGGAGAGAGGTTTTGCAGCCAAAGTATTCACTGCACTGCAGGATATTCCTTTAAGAATGATCTCTTATGGCGGAAGTCGTCACAACATATCGGTACTGGTGAGCACAACTGATAAAAAAGCAACCCTGCAGGCGTTAAGCAACAAGTTACTCAATTCTTAGGTTTATAGGCTAATAGGCTTTAGGCGCTTAGTAAAATCACAATTAACCCCGGAATAAAATTGAATTTTCTTCCGGGGTTAATTGTCTTATAAAACTTTCTAAGGGCTTACAGCCAAAGCCCCTTTAAAAAATAATCTCATCCAGACGATCAAGCACAGTAGCCCCGGAACTTAAGAGCCGCTCTTTTGACTGGTGCCCATTCGCAACAAGCACACAGCAACAACCTATGGCTTGCGCCACTTCAAGATCGTGAATAGTATCGCCAACCATCAATGTGCTGGAAGGATTTAATCCACATTGAGCAATTAATGATCGTCCGGTTTCTAATTTAGAGATGGCGTAATGATTGTCCAATCCGCAAAGATTTTCAAAGAAAAGGGTAATCCCATTATCAGATACCGTCTTTTCGAGCTGTTGCTGCTCCATCGCCGATAAGATAAATTGCCGGCATCCATGATCTTGCATCCGGGTGAGTAAAGGAATAACTTCTTCGTGTAATCCACAGGTTTTCACAGCATTATTGTAACTGGTAATAAACTGGAGGGCAGGTATTTCAAAAGGTTCATTCTTCAGATCAAATCCAATCTGTTCGTAGTAGTCACGGACCGGAAATGTAAATATCTCAAGATATTGCTGATGGGATACCGGTTTCAACCCCCGCTCCGTTAAAAGCTGATTAATAATGGCGATGGCAAGGTCTACATCGTTTAATAATGTTCCGTTCCAATCCCATATAATTGATTCAAATTTCACTCCTGAGCCGGTTTACGGCAATTCTCAAAACTGAAAACAGGTGTAGCATACATTTTAAGCCACAATTCCATTGCTTCTTCCCGGTCTTCGTTTACCAGTTTCAACCGTTGGTGGGTCAGTTCGATAAACAACTTTTGATCCTCTATGCTATATCGTTCGATATACTTATTGCAATTATAATACAAGTCGTAGGCAATAAAGTTGTTCGGATAAAGCATGTAATTATTATATATCTGATAATCAATATAATCTGCCAGCCTTTTCAATCTTTCGTTGATGTTTCCCTCCTTTGAAAGACCTTTTAGCGCACTTCTGTCTATCGGTTCTCCAAATTGAATATGAATTCTGCCTTTTTGATTTTTTAAACCACTGGCCATGCTTAGAAGGTCATCCTTCTCTGATTTCTGAAAATCGGGATCGGCCTGACGTTTTAGTAGTTCTGCCACCTTTTCGTTACCACAAGGCTCAATTTCGTAAGAAATAGCCATTGGTACGATACTCAATTCCTGAAATCCACGGACAAATTTTTGTTTATTCGACATATTCAGCATTTTCAGCAAAGCAGGAGAAGTTTGATCCAGACCATCTTTTGAACGGCCTTCACGCTGGGCAATCCAGATTGAGTTTCCATTATTGGTTACAGTGTGTCGAATATATGCTGATAAAAGATGTGAAGATTGTAACATTTGCCTCACCGGAATATTTCGCTTGACAATAAACGACCGATTAACCCGTGAAACATCTTCAATCCATTGATATATAAGTAAATTACTTCCGATTGCAATCTCTGTTGGCTTAAAGCCTAATCTGTAGACTTCAACATTCAGCAAGGCTGAATCCAGAACAATATCGCGGTGATTTGAAATAAAAAGATAACTTTTATTTTTTTCGAGGTATTCTGTACCTCCAACTGTCAATCCGCAGGTACTGGTTTTGATAATATTCTCAAGGAAAGGAACCATAAAGCTCCTTTGAAACGACTCCACATCTCTGGTTTGAACGATAGCTTCTTTAATTTCCTGAATTCTTGATTCATCAACAAAGAGGTTTTTCAGAACTCTTGAAAAAACCGGATCAACCGACAATCTGTTCATGATTTCAGGAACTTCCTCATCGCGATAAGGCCTGATTTCATCGAAATCGTATGAAGCCAACATAATTTGTATAGTTTTATTGATATTTAGTTGTCAAAAACAAATGTACAAAAATAGCGCTTCAGATGAATATCTTTTAAAAAATCTTGAATTTACCCGAAAAATTAAATTAACTACTTGATTTAAACCAATAAAAAAATCTTCATTAGATCTTTTCATATTAAAAACGGATATAGAGTAGTGCTCTTAATTCGGTTCGTTTATTGCCGGCAGTAAGATCATTGCCTGAACCCCACGATGTAACTCCATTATGAATGGTTAACCCTGCTTTCAAATAGGCTGAAATCCGTGAATTGCGACTCCATTTCAGATTTAGATAGATCCGCTGTCCTGTCCCATGAAACTCAGGAATTGAGAAACTATATAGCAAATCATTTTCATAGGTGTATATTCTTGAATTGTAACCCTCTGTATTGAACCATGCATACCGGAACCACATCTTTAGTTGTCTGAAGGGAGAATATATTATATCCTGTAATAAGAGATACCCCTTTTCTTTGACATCATAATAGGAATAACCAGCATATTCAAATCTTGAACGCAGCGTAAGTCTCTCATTTATTATATATTCTCCATGCAATCTAAGTTTTGTCGTCTTTTCGTCGTAATCAGTGACAACACCTTTTGAGCCCGATAATTTCTGCGGTTTAGCCTCATATTTCCCCTTTACATAGCAGGATAGTTTCCGTGATATTGAAATATCAATCTGAGCCATGTAATCACTACCGGTTGAAGGAGCTATTGTACTATAGGTCAGCCATGGGAAATGGTAAATATCAACGTAGGAAAAAACCCTGACTTTAGGAAAGGGGGTGATCATCACCCCGGAATAAAGACCTGCTTCGTTTCGATTCCCTGAACCTTCAGTAAGTGAATTGCCATAGAATGCTTGAAAACCGGGGTCAAAATAGCGAAAATAGGCAGACCAGCTCAATTGAGGATGTGCATGCCATACTAATCCCTGAACTCCTGCTGGCTTCCCGTTTTTTGACAAACCAGCTTCGCCAAAAAACTGAAAACGTGGAAGGGCCAGCTGATAATCGACTCCAAGATTGATATTTTCATTCCCCGAAAAACTTTTGGCTTTATAAGCGGAAGTACCCGTACTCATAGGTAAATTAAATCGTTGGTAAGCCATCAGGGCCCCCATCCTGAACCGGTTAAATTTCAATTCACCATATCCCCCTGCTAATTGTTCATTTAAACTTTTTTCATCTTCGATTTCAAAAGAAGTGCGGTGATAGCCGGAGGTTTGCAAAGAGGTAAAATACCGGTTACCCGTTTCGGAATCGGTCAGTATATTGGCATCGCGGTTTTTATTGGAATAAAAAAGGGTCAGCTTAAACGGTCCACTGCCCAAAATCGCTGAAATTCCCCTGAGAAAACCATTTTCATCAGTCGAAGTGCTGGGCCTTACCGACTGGCCAAATCTCATTATTCCAAGTGTATTGCTCGATTTTCCAAGTCCCGAGCCAGCCCCGAAATTCACACCCTGTCCAAATCGTAACATAAAATCACCAAGGGTAACCTGGTGTAAGAATTTAGAACTTTTCAGTGAAATAAAGCCGGAATAAAAATCAAATCCCGATTTATTACTCCCCTTGAAAAAATGTTCTCCGGCATCATTATCAGTAAGGAATCCAAATTCGATTTTACCGGGAATCTCTGCATGATAACGGGTATAAAATGACAACGGTAAACCCGGATAGACAGCACCTTTACTCTCAGATGAAGCGTGATAACCTTTGGCTGTCGGGAGACTGGATTTAGCCCTTAACATTATCCTCTGATACAATCCCCTATGAGAATAACCAGTCGAATCAGCGGGAACCTTAAACGTAATAAAAGGGTTTAATGAAATTACAAATTCAGGGGTAAAACCTTCAACTGCTGCCAATTCATATTTCGAGACAATCGGCCCATATTGTTTTCTGTAGTTGATGATATTTTGAATCTGTCTGAAATCCAGCATATTCAGCTGCTCCAATTCCTCCTCTGAAGCAAGATTTATATTGATCTGATGTTCAGCACTTGTGGTGAGATTATCCAGAATAACAGAGTTATCTATATCTGACTCTTCTGATTCTGCAATCGATTCAATAACCTGTTCCATCTGTTTTTCCCGCTCTTCCTCATTGGTCTGAGAAAAACTGTAATGAGTAACAATCATTAACAGCAGCAGCGAAAATATCGATCTCCTGTTCATATCAGATTTATGGTTAAAGGAATAGAGGTACTATAACCCGATGTTTCGTTTCCGATTGGATAACCCTTACAAAAGATGGCAGAAAACAGCAAAAGGGTTAGAGGGGCAGATTTAAAAACAGCTTGCATCATCTGATTAAGATAATCAAAACGCAAATTCTTCAATTTGATAACTCTCTACTGAAAAAGAATCCTTTATAAACAAAAGAGGAGGCAGTCTGACGACCACCTCCTCTAAGATACAAAAAAATAGATTACGAAAATGAGTTATTTCAATTCGTCTTATAAGGATATTTAAGTTTCGACAATTCAACATTTGCCTCAATAATTTTCCCTTTAAGAGTTTCTTTAAAAGCTATCACTTTTTTCATTAACTCCTCGTCTCCTGAAGCAATAATCTGAGCTGCAAGAATTGCAGCATTACCCGACCCGTTAAGAGCTACAGTAGCAACCGGTATGCCGGGAGGCATCTGCAGAATTGCAAGAATGGCATCCCACCCCTCAAGGCTGGCTTTAATAGGAACACCGATCACCGGAAGGGGAGTCATCGCAGCAATCACACCAGGCAGATGAGCTGCCATTCCGGCTGCAGCGATAATTACTTTGATTCCCCGCCCGTGGGCTCCCTTTGCAAACTTCTCAACCTCTTCGGGAGTACGGTGTGCAGATAGTGCATTCATCTCAAAAGGGATTTCAAAATCATTCAGGATCCGGGCAGCTCCGTCCATAATGGGAAGATCGGAAGTACTTCCCATAATAATACTTACTTTTGGATTCATATTGTTTATAATGATTGTTTAAGATGAAATTTTTTTATACTAATTTTACAAAATACAAAATTAAGCTTTTTTGCACAAACGTTAACAATTACTTCAGCATCTCGGGTTGTTTTCATGATCAAAAGAAAAGAATATCTATATTTGTAGGCTAATTCGGGCGTCAGACAGGCGATTTGAGTTATTTTTAGGTAATGATCAATTACTTGTTAAATTTCCTCTGCGGGGGATTAAATAAAGACGAATGAAACGAATTAAGCTTTGGGATAAAGAGTTTGAGATTTCACTCCCCTACACAGATATTCAACTAGCCATCAAAGAGATGGCAAAAAAAATGAAATTTGATCTGGAGGGAAAGGAGACACTGTTTATCTGTATCCTGAATGGAGCTTTTATGTTTGCTTCCGAATTATTGAAAGAAGTTGAATTGCCCGATGCGGAGATTTCGTTTCTAAAGCTGGCCTCCTATTCCGGAATTTCTTCATCAGGCAGTGTTAAGGAGTTAATTGGATTAAACGAAGAGATTTCAGGCCGGACAGTCGTAATCCTTGAGGATATTATTGACACCGGCAATACCATGAAGGGGGTGATTGAACAACTATTAGGGAAAGGTGCCAGGGAAGTCAAAATTGCCACATTGCTATTCAAGCCCGAGGCATTAAAAGTGGATCTCAAAGTTGATTATGTTGGGATTGTAATTCCCAACGATTTTATTGTTGGATTCGGACTCGATTACGACCGGAGAGGGCGAAATTTTAAGGACATCTACACACTTGTGAAAGATTAATTTGCAACTAATTTATATATAAATGCTTAATTTAGTGCTTTTTGGCCCACCTGGGGCTGGCAAAGGTACGCAAGCGCACTTTTTAGCCCAAACATTCAATTTGGTTCATTTGTCAACCGGAGATCTTTTGCGTCAGGAAATCGCTGCCAATACCGATCTTGGGCAGATGGCTGACGAATTGATCAGCAAAGGGGAGTTAGTCCCCGATTCTATTGTAATTTCAATGATTGAAGCGAGGTTAAAAAAACCAAGATCAACAATTGGATTTATCTTTGACGGGTTTCCCCGGACTGTGTTGCAAGCTCAGGCGCTCGACAAACTACTGATGAAACACCATTCAAAGGTTTCTGTCATGCTTTGTCTGGCAGTTAACAAGCAGGAGCTGGTCGACCGGTTGTATAAGAGAGGATTAACCTCTGGAAGATGTGATGATTTGGATGTTGCCACCATTGAACACCGTATCGATGTTTATAACGAAAAGACAGCACCCATCATCAGCTACTATGAGAGTCAGCATAAATACTATCCAATAGAGGGGGTGGGAACCATTGAGGAGATTGCTGAAAATCTGAAACATACGGTGAAAAGTATACATAAACAACCTGCATCTCACCGTTGAAATGTTCCGTCTAATTATTTAACAGTCATCCTGACCCTTTTCCTTGCCGAAAAGGGTCAGAACAATATATTTAAAAATATCTCGATTTAAGAGCGTACTTTTGTTGATCTATTTAAGATCTTAGTAATGGATTCGAATTTTGTCGACTATGTAAAAATAATGTGCCGCTCAGGGCATGGAGGCCCGGGATCGAGGCACTTCAGACGGGAGAAATTTGCTCCAAAAGGGGGGCCTGACGGTGGTGACGGGGGACGCGGAGGACACATCATCCTTCGCGGGAACAAACAGATGTGGACATTGCTCCATTTGAAGTACAGAAAACATATTATCGCCGAATATGGAGGCTCAGGTGGTGCATCCCGAAGTACAGGGAAGGATGGAGCCGATATCATCCTTGATGTTCCTTTGGGAACGATAGCCAAAGATGCAGAAACAGGCGAAGTACTTTTCGAAATCAGCACTGAGGGAGAAATGGTCATTATTGCAAAGGGGGGAAGAGGAGGACTTGGAAATACAAATTTCAAATCATCCACCATGCAAACGCCAAGGTTCGCACAACCCGGAGAGGATTTTGAAGAGGGCTGGAAAATCCTCGAATTAAAAATCCTGGCCGATGTTGGTCTGGTTGGATTCCCAAATGCCGGAAAATCAACTTTGCTGTCAAAAGTTTCAGCAGCTAAACCCGAGATAGCCGATTATCCGTTCACAACACTGGTTCCCAATCTGGGAATTGTTGCATATCGTGATAATCAATCGTTTGTTATGGCCGATATTCCCGGAATTATCGAAGGTGCACACGAAGGTAAAGGTTTAGGATTAAGATTCCTGCGCCATATCGAAAGGAATTCAATCCTCCTTTTTCTTATACCTGCTGACAGTACAAACCACTACAACGAATATCAGATTCTTTTAAACGAACTTCAGCAGTTTAATCCAGATCTACTTGATAAACAACGCATCGTAGCGATATCAAAGAGTGATCTCCTTGATCAGGATTTGATGAATGATATCAGTAATGAGATGAAAGGTATTCCCCATGTATTTTTCTCTTCAATCTCGGGAAATGGAATTGTTGAACTTAAAGATTTGATTTGGAAGTCTATAAATAGCTAAACATTTGATTATGGATGTAGTAAATGAGCTTATCGGCTGGGATAAAGAATTCTTTCTTTTTCTAAACGGCATACACAGCCCACTTTGGGATTATACGATGACTTTGTTTACACTTACCCCAACGTGGTTACTATTTTATGGATTAATCCTGGTCATCATCGGGAAAAAATACGGAAAGAAATCGCTCTTTATTTTTGTATCCATAACTTTGCTTATTTTATGTGCCGACCAGTTTGCCGGTGTGCTTAAACATACCATTCAGCGGTTGCGTCCATCAAACGACCCTACAATTAATCAGTTAGCCCATATCTTCTTTAACAAGGGGGGAGAGTATGGTTTTGTTTCGGCACATGCCGCCAATACTTTTGCCTTTGCGACCTTCTCATCACTTCTGTTCAAAAACAGCCGGTATACCCTGTTTATCTTCCCGTGGGCATTTATCATTGCCTATAGCCGGATCTATCTTGGAGTTCACTTTCCGGGCGATGTTCTGGGTGGTGCTATATTGGGAGTAGCAATAGGTATTGGAATCTATAAATTGTTAAAATTCAGCGAATACAGATTGAGCCGGATCAATATGTTTGACAGAAACACGATGAAAGATAGGGAAGCCGATAAGATTATCATTATGGGTCTGTTTATCATGGTCATGTGTATCAGCATTTCGGCCCTTTTACTACAGAATGGGCTGATTGGAAAACAATAGCAAATGGCTGATGTGACTAAAATAGCTTCATCTCAACGCAAAATCTTTTTTACTGGTGGACTCTTTGGTTCCATGGGTCCTCGCTTATAAATAATCAGACCATTAAGAAAATTACGCAGCAGCTGATCTCCGCACGGTTTGAAATTCGGGTGGTCTTCAGCCCGAAAAATTGCACCTAATTCACTCTCCGTGATATTAAAATCGACCAGCTTTAAAATCGTGATGATGTCTGTATTTTTAAGTTGCAGCGCAACACGAAGCTTTTTGATGATATCATTGTTATCCATGCGAAAAGGTTTATAAAGTTATAAGTCATTATATCATAGCAATATGCAAAACCTATGACCATTTTATGAATTGGCAGGTTTTCAAAACAAACTGTTTACAAAGTTATTAAAAGAAGTAAAAATAAAGCCATCCCTTCTGAGGATGGCTTTTAAATATTTCAACCGGCAGATAACTATCTTGTGAAAAGCAATTCGCGGTATTTTGGTAATGGCCAGTATTCGTTGTCAACCACCTCTTCGAGTTTGTCGATATGATAACGGATAGTGCTTAAGAAAGGACGAACCGTTTGATCGTAAGCATAAGCTTTATCCTTACCATGCTCAATCAGATTGGCGACTTTACGGGCTTCGATCATTTCATTCACTTGCAATTTGATGGTAGAGATATGACCTGAAATTTTTCTGATCAGATCGAGACGGGCGCCGGCCAACTCTTTAAATTCCTCTTCAGAGAAGATCTCTTTCAAACCTCTTACATTATCGATTAAGGAAGTCTGATAGGAAATTGCAGTAGGAACAATGTGATTGATGGCAATATCTCCCAATACGCGGGATTCAATCTGAATTTTCTTCATGAATTTCTCAAATTCAACCTCAACGCGTGCTTCAATTTCGATTGGATTGAAGATGCCAAGACTCTCGAATATTTTGCGCGATTTCAATGACAAGTATGCTTCAAGTGCTTCAGGGACATTCTTGATATTGGTCAACCCGCGACGTTCAGCCTCTTCTGCCCACTCCTGACTGTAACCGTTTCCGTCGAAACGAACAGCCTTACATTCGATGATGTATTTCTTAAGTACCTGGAAGATTGCTTCATCCTTCTTGATATCCTTCTCCATCAATGCATCAACATCCTTTTTAAATTGGATCAGCTGTGAAGCAACAACCGAGTTAAGCGAAATCATCGCTGAAGCGCAGTTTGCAGATGAACCTACTGCACGGAACTCGAACCTGTTTCCTGTGAAGGCAAAAGGTGAAGTACGGTTACGGTCTGTATTGTCAAGCAATATTTCAGGAATACGTCCGATATTCAGTTTGAGTGATGTTTTTTCATCAGGTGTCATCTTACGATCGTTCACATTCTCTTCGAGCAGATCCAACATTCTGTTAACTTCTGTACCAAGGAATGAAGAGATAATCGCTGGTGGCGCTTCGTTTGCACCCAAACGGTGTGAATTACTTGCCGAAACAATTGAGGCACGCAGCAGATCCTGATTGTCGTAAACAGCCTTAATGGTATTCACAATAAAAGTAAGGAACTGAAGGTTCGATTTTGGATTCTTTCCCGGAGAGTAAAGATTTACACCAGTATTGGTAGAAAGTGACCAGTTATTATGTTTTCCTGAGCCATTTATACCGGCAAAAGGTTTTTCATGCAATAAAACACAGAATCCATGGTGACGGGCAATTTTAGCCATCAGGTCCATAATCAGCTGGTTGTGATCGTTTGCAAGATTTACCTCTTCGAAGATCGGAGCAAGTTCGAACTGGTTCGGCGCCACCTCATTATGACGGGTTTTGCAAGGAATACCTAATTTATAGGCTTCATTTTCGAGATCTTCCATAAACATGGCAACTCTTTCTGGAATCGATCCAAAATAGTGGTCCTCAAGTTGCTGATCTTTTGCAGAAGAGTGTCCCATCAAAGTACGCCCTGTCAGGATAAGGTCAGGACGGGCAAAATACAATGCCTCATCTACCAAAAAGTACTCCTGCTCCCATCCAAGATTTGCGGTAACCTGAGAAACATTCTTATCAAAAAATTGACATACCTCAACTGCAGCTTTATCAACAGCATTTAAAGCCTTTAAGAGTGGTGCTTTATAATCGAGTGCTTCACCAGTATAAGAAATAAATACGGTTGGAATAGAGAGTGTAGTTCCTACAATAAAAGCTGGTGAAGATACATCCCATGCAGTGTAACCACGTGCTTCAAAAGTATTACGGATACCACCACTTGGGAAGGAAGAGGCATCAGGCTCCTGCTGTGCAAGCAGTTTACCGGAAAAACTTTCAACTACTCCACCTAGTTCTGAATGATCGATAAATGCATCATGTTTTTCTGCAGTACCATCGGTCAATGGGTGAAACCAGTGGGTGTAATGGGTTGCCCCATTTTCCATTGCCCATGCCTTCATTCCAATGGCAACCTGATCAGCAATTTTACGATCAATTGTTGTTCCGTTGTCAATCGCGTCGACAATACCTTTGAACGACTCTTTTGACAAATACTTTTTCATTTTAGGACGGTCAAAAACCAACATTCCATAATAATCAGAAGTGAGGTTCTCTTCCCGCTTTACCGCTACCGGCTTTCTCGAACTAAGAGTTTCAAGAGCTTTAAATCTTAAAGTGGCCATAATTATTGATGTTTAACGATTAAAATATTTTCTGTAAAATTTTCAGCTAAATTACACTTTTTTCATATTCACCCCTATATTTTTAGGTGTTTTTCAAAATATTCACAATATTTTAACATTAAAACCCACAATAATGCAACAGTCGATCATTTTTGCTCTGTTTTTTCGAGAAATTAAACATTTTTTACGGTTTTAGGTCTGACAATTCAGGTCACAGGTAACTTTAACCGGAAAATTTGTCATGAAAATCATGTTGAAAACATTCCATTTTTGGGAAAAGACCCAAAATAAAATCACATTTACTGTTCGAAACAAAAAATATTAGCGCTTTTTTCTAATTTTTATTCGCAAAAAAGAGAATCCGGTTAAAATAACCGGATTCTCTTGAAAAATATCAATTTTTAAGTCAATGGGTAAAATGGTGATAAAACCGAATAATCGTTCTTATTCCATTGAAAAAATTCTCCAGGTAAAAATTTTCATTTGGCGAATGGATTGCATCCGACTCAAGACCAAATCCCATCAATATTGTTTTAATTCCCAGTATCTCCTCAAAGGCCGAGATAATAGGGATACTACCACCACTTCGGACGGGAACAGGAACAGTACTGAAGACATCCACATATGCCGCCTCAGCTGCACGATAAGCCGGGAGATCGATCGGACAAACATAACCTTGTCCACCATGAAGGTAGTTCACCTTAACTTTGACACCCTCAGCGGCAATTGATTCGAAATACTCTTTAAACAGAACTGAGATTTTTTGGTGATCCTGGTTGGGAACCAGTCGGGCGCTGATTTTAGCGCAGGCTTTTGATGGAAGAATAGTTTTGGCCCCTACTCCTGAGTAGCCTCCCCATATTCCGCAAACATCAAATGATGGACGGATGCCAGTGCGCTCCATTGTTGAATAACCTACTTCACCCTGAACCGCATTGATGCCTAAGGAGGAGCAGTAGGCAGTTTCGTTAAACGGCGCTTTCCCAAGCATTGACCTCTCTTCCTGTGTCACCTCCATCACATCATCATAAAAACCTGGTACAGTAATTTGGTGATCGGCATTGGTGATCTGTGCAATCATTTTGCACAGTTCGTTTACCGGATTGGCAACTGCACCGCCAAATATTCCGGAATGAAGATCACGATCAGGGCCGGTAACCTCCACCTGCCAGTAGGCAAGTCCACGTAAACCCACTGTAATTGAAGGGATATCACGCGCAATCATCCCCGTATCCGAAACGAGAATGATATCGGCCTTTAACATCTCGTTATGTGCAGTACAAAAGGGGGCCAGATTTGGAGAACCTACCTCCTCCTCCCCTTCGATCAGAAACTTGACATTGCACTTTAAGCTATTTGACCTGACAAGGTATTCGAAAGCCTTGGCATGCATAAACGACTGACCTTTATCATCGTTAGCGCCCCTCGCCCAAATTCTTCCGTCAAGGATAACCGGTTCAAAAGGATCGGATTTCCACTGATCCAGCGGATCAACAGGCATCACATCCATATGGGCATAAATAAGAATGGTGGGCTTATCAGGATCAATAATTTTCTCTGCAAAAACAACCGGATTCCCTGGAGTCTCAAAAATCTCTGCCCGGTCGGCGCCCGCTTCTTTCAAAATTTTTTCCCAGTACTCAGCTGCCCTGTACATTTCAGGGCGATTTTCACTTAAGGAGCTAATTGAAGGAATTCTGATTAATCCAAAAAGTTCCTCAAGAAACCGCTCTTTGTGTTCTTCGATGTATTGATTGATTTCTTTCATAAGACAATTTTATGTTTATTTAACCACCATTTCTACCTCGTTGCTCTGACGAGCTATTCTTATACTAAAATTTTTCTATTTCACCCGAAAGGGGAAGAGTAAAATAAAATACGGTTCCAACTCCCACTTCACTTTTAACCCCGATTTTACTACCATGTTTCTCTGCAAACTCTTTGCAAAGCATCAATCCCAATCCTGTGGATGGTTCGCCTTCAGTACCTAATCGATTTGTTATCACATCAATACGAAATAAATTTTCGATCATTTCCTGACTCATCCCAATTCCAGAGTCCTTAACAGATATTTCAATATTATTGTCTTCGGTTGTTCTTGCCAAAACATATACCTTACCACCTTTGGGTGTATATTTTATTGCATTCGAAATTATATTACGGAAGATAGTCTGAAGCATGTAATTATCGGCAACTGCCATTAATCCAACCGGAACATCAAGGGATATTTCAATCTCTTTAATTCTTGCGGACTCTAAAGCCATGGTAGTACTTTCTTCAATAATTGGGCGTAACTGAACAATTTCAGGGTTGAATGAAACCGATCCGTTTTGAATCTGGGACCATTCAAGCAGATTGTTGAGCAACCGGTAGATGTTATTCGCAGATTTGCTCAAACTTAATGCAATTTCCTGTGCCTGAGCCATACCCATGTCGGGCAAATCTTCAGCCATAATCTCTGTTAATCCTAAAAATCCACTGAAAGGACCGCGTAAGTCGTGGGCAATAATAGAGAAGAATTTATCCTTTTCAGCGTTTAATTTCCGAAGTTCATCGTTTTTTTGTTGTATCTCAACTTCAATCTGCTTCCGATCGCTTATGTCCCGGGTAACACTGATAATATGAGGAATTCCATAAAGAGAAATTTCACTGGCCGACATCAGACCGGTAATCACCTTACCGGTATTTAGCTGAAACAAAAGTTCATAATTTTCCAAAAAACCTTTCTCTTTAATGATTTTTACAATTTCATCCCTATCGTCGGGGATTTTCCAGAGATTAATTTCGAGCGACGATTTACCTGAAATTTCCTCTTTGGTATATCCCGAAATTTTGGTAAAACCTTCATTACAATCTACAAACTTTCCATCCCACAAGCGGGTAATTACAGCTGCATCAGGACTTGTATTAAAAAACAATTCGAACCGTGATTTCGCCTCTGATATCTCTACATTCAACCGTTGATTCATCATCATTATAAAGCCAAAAGTCCACAGAAGACCAACCAGAAGTGCATCTAAATATTGCGCTAAATTAAAAATTGATGGTGAGTAAATATCAGTTACAGAAACTCCTATAATTATCATAACAGACCGATAAACAAAAACGCTGCCATGTATAGTAAAAATTGTCGTGATAAAAATGGCCATGGAAGCAATTGGTTTGGATCTATTTATATAGATGCTGAAGGCGGTGTAAAAACCAACTAAGGAGATGTAAATATCTAATAGGAGTGTCCGTAATTCAATACTATTATTAACAATTGAAAAGAAAAGATGAAGGATTACATAACTGACAAAAAAGGGAATGATTAATTTCAAATTTACTTTTTTATTAAAAAACCGCATCAACCCAACATAAACAAAAATTGTCCCCAATAAAATGATTACATTCTGAAAAACAATTATCAACGAAAGAAGAGACGGGATCCCCCTGAAAAGGAGAAGTCCAAAACCAAAAAACTCTGTAGCACTCCAAACCAGCCACCATCCTGGACCTGCTAAATCACGGTTAGCTTTAAACTGATGATAAAAAACCACCACTTGCATCAGATGTGCAATGCCTATTATAAGAATTATTGTTCGAATATCAATATCCATAATACCTACCAATTTTGATCTGTATTAACTTCTTTTATTTGATCCAAATATAACAAAATAATGGTTCCATGACTAAGAAACATCAGGTATGAAGAGGTTGAACTATTGATTATATTTCTTTTGTATTACTTTTATCCTTCTTTCATAAGCCAAAATAAAAATGAATCATTTTCTGAAAATAACCTTTGTATTTGCTTTATTGTTGTTTACAGATATCGCCTTGGGGCAGAGTTTTTCTAAGAAAGAGTTCAGTAATCCTCCCATTCATTACTGGCCCCGACCGCTATGGTTTTGGAATAATACGGAAGTAACCGAAAAAGGGGTTACAGAACAGATGCAGGCAATGCGTGACCAGTGCGGTTACGGAGGTTTTGGAGTAATCCCCTTTGGGAAAAATTTCCGCCCTGAGTATTTGTCAGATGAATATTTGAGGATTTATGGGATTATGTTGCAAAAAGCGAAGGAGTTGGGAATGACGATAAGTCTTTACGACGAATGCGGCTTCCCCAGCGGGACAGTGGGTGCATCCACTGCAGGTGATGGGATTCCCCGTTTTCAACAGCGGTTTCCTGAACAGACCATCAAACGACTTGATAAATCCGAGGAAGTGATAAACGGCCCACTTCTTTACGAGCGCAAGATCCCGGAAGGAAAATTGATGGGCATAGTTGCCATGGAAACTTCAAATCTCAAACGCTTTGACCTCACTTCGGATGTTACAGATGGAATAGTAAGATGGAAAGCTCCTGCAGGAAATTGGAGAATCATGTTTTTTAATTGTGTCGCAGAGCATTCGCCTGTTGTTGATTACCTTAATCCGGCATATGTGCGAAATTTTATTAACATGGTGCACGAAACATATTATAGCCATTTCAAGGATTACTTTGGACCAGTGATTGGAGGAACATTCTTTGATGAGCCTTCAATGTTTCATGCCAAATTTCGGATGTGGACAGAACTGTTTAACGAAAAATTCAAAAAGAAATATCGATTCAGCCCAGTGCTGTTATATCCTGCGTTATGGTACGAAATCGGTCCGGAAACCCAATCGGCCAGAAATTACCTGTTTGGCTTTCGTGCCGAATTATATGCCCTCGGTTTTACAAAGGAGGTGAGCGACTGGTCGGTTTCTCATGGAATAACAGCGACTGGACACACCGCGCCTGAAGAGGTACTCGATCCGGCAAATTCTTCAGGAGATTTAATGAAATCCTTTAAATATCTTGAGATCCCCGGTATCGATAAAATCGGCGGTCATCGTCCGGCTGAACGTTTCTACAAAATAATCAGTTCTGCGGCCAATAACTGGGATAAAGCGCTGGTTATGTCAGAAACTTATGGCGCTATGCCCGACTATGATAAGAAGGGCGACCTAAACTGGAACAATATTTTCGCCATAGCCATGGATCAGTACTGCAAAGGGATCAATATGCTTATCCCACATGCCGTCTGGTACGATAATACTAAAGTCACCTATAAGCCTGAGTTGTCGTACCGCAATCCGCTATATGCTGATAGTCTGCAGGTATTTACACGATTTTTGTCACGTCTGAATGTGATGTTACAGCAAAAAGGAAGACACGTTGCAGACATCGGGGTGCTTTATCCTATTACTACCCTGCTAAGTGAACACTATTTTGATGTTAAAGTCGGCCCATCCAATGTGGACGGTCCCGTAGATCCTGCCAATCAATATTATAAAGAGGCAATCGCACAAATCGACTATGCGGATATTGCCAATTGGCTGACCAACATAGCCGGAAAAGATTATACCTTCATCCATCCAGAGGTGCTGAATGAAAAATGCCTTGTTGATCATGGAAAGCTACAACTTCAAAATCAAATAAACCGCGAAGATTTCGGTATTTTTATCATCCCCTCCTGCCGGACAATTTCAATCAGTAACCTCAAGAAAATAGTTCGTTTTTATAACCATGGTGGGAAGGTGATTTTCACAACCAGGATTCCCTCCAAATCTCAGGAAACGGGTAAAGACAATAAAATCGACCGTTTGATGAATTCGATTTTCCCAAATGACGATTTGAAAGCAGGAACCGTAGTATCCAATAAGAATGGTGGAAAAGCCATTTTTCTTGCTCATCCCGACGGACAAAATCTGCGGGAAACCTTACAAAAAATGGCGGATACATTTGACGTAGATTATCCGGTCAATGAGGATATTCGCTACATTCACAAGGTTGTTGATAACCGAAATATGTTCTATTTCGCCAATATCGGAGGCACACCCATCGAAACAGAGGTGTTGCTTCGCGGAGATATCCATGCAGAGGGTTGGGATCCGCACACAGGTACCACTCAAAAGCTAATTATTATAAAAATGAAGAATGGTGATGCCAATCTGCCAATGACCAGGATAAAATTAAATCTAAAACCTTATCAATCTGTATTCTGGGTGGAGTTTCTATAGTATTTAATCAATGACAACAACTACACGATTTCCCTTTTGCTTTTTCAAAGGCCTCCTTCCCTTCCGAAACCGAGAAGTAAATCAGTCCGGCAGCACCAATTACATCGGCATAGGCAAACCCGGTGAATTCATAAATAAGGCTTGAAGCAAGCAAAACCACCGACATGTAAACACAAATTTTTGTACAGTTTGAATCGGAAATGATAGGTTCTGAACGCAATAATGTTCCGATCCTCTTCTTGGCATTCATCAGCCATATCATTACAACAATAGATACCAATGATATAACAACTCCCCAAAAGGTTGTCTGCGGCTTATGGTGGTTTACCAATGCCGCCACAATTCCAAATGATAATCCTGCAGACAACAGATAAAAAGCTGTGCCTGTAATTTTGAGTGCCGTAATCTCAAATGTACTTTTGGGGCTTTCAGGATACTGTTTGATCCTCAATACCATCATCACGATACCGATACCCGACATCACCTCAATAAAACTATCGACGCCAAATCCAAATAAGGTCAGGGTTTCATCCTCGAAACCAAACCACATCGAGACAACTCCTTCAATAATGTTATAGCCAATGGTAAAAATAGCCAGCCAAATTGCAATTTTGTAATATTTGTTTTCCATGATTCTCTATTATCAAAGAACAGAGATCCATCTCCAATTGTTTTAAAAGATATTTTTGAGAAAACCGAACACATTTCAATCCTTGTCCCCAAAAAAACTAAAAGCCGGAGTTTATAAGTTCAATTTGCTTAGGTCGGATAATCAACAGCTCATCTCACCAGCATTCTTTTTGGCTGAGAGGAGATTATAGGCTCCTTTAATCACGACCCTGGCAGTATGGATATCGAAACCTTCAGGTAACAACACCTCAATAAATCCGCCATCTGTTACCCCTTTATGGATCTCAATCATGCGGTATTCAGTAAAAGGCTTGCCCCCCTCCTCTTTATTTTTGTCAAAAACAAATATGTAATCCTTGTCGTCAAAACTGACGACTGCCTCAGCAGGCAAGGCAGTCACCTGGTTCACCGATGATTCAATAATGGCGTTTACGTACATACCCGGCAAAACGTTGACGCAGGTTCCCGGTATTGTGGCATAAACTTTATATGTTTTATCAGAACTGATTGATTTTCCGGTCTGGTATATAACGGCTTCATGCTGCTCTGTTTCGTTATTGATAAAAAAGCGGATCTTCTGACCTGCAGCGATCTTATTGGCATCCTTCTCAAACAGGGTCAGCTCCAGGAATAGTTTGTCACTGTTTACAATCTCAAACATGACATCAGTAGGGGCCACAAATTTTCCAATATTGATATTAACAACTTTCACGAAACCCGAAATCGGTGAAATAACGGCAACCGAACTGCTGATATCATCTTCGTGCAGATTACCCGGGTTGATACCGATCATGGTAAGTTTCTGTTCCAACGCTTTTACTTGTGCTTTAAGACTTTTGTAATCAGAGGTCACCTGTTGCAGGCTTTGCTTTGAATAAACGTCGCTTTTATATAATTCGGAATGTCGCTGATAATCAGCCTCGGCAAATTCAAGTTTATTCTTTGCTTCCAGATAACGTTGCTGAATATCAACAAACTCCTGGTTTTCAATTACAGCCAGCGTCTGCCCTTTATGAACCACGTTACCAGGCATAAGCGTTGTGCTTTTGATAAAACCACCCAAAGGCATACAAACCGTCGCCAGATTTTGTGGCGCCACCGCAACGATTCCGCTCACCTTCAGCTTGCCACTCAGCGATTGCATTTCAATGGCGCCCGTTTCGATATTCGCCACCTTGATCTGATCGGCACGTAATTCAACAATATCATCGGGAAGAACCTCTTCGGTTTTGGCTTCAGAACTCCCCTTCGAACCTCCGCTGCATGAAATCATCGTGATAAAGAGTGCAGCTATTACTGTAAATGAAATGAAATTATTTTTTGTCATGATGTTTTATTTTAAGAACGATAGCTTTTAGATTGCAGACGACAATGATCCTTTTTACCTAAATTCTGTTCATTTATTGTCTGACTTTCTGATATTTAAAATATTTTACCTGTAATAAATTCAATTGAAATAATGGTTTGATTGTAGTTATTCAACGCATCCAGATAGCTTTGCCGGATACTTAGAGCACGGTTCAGATTTAGGATATAATCTAGATAATCCATTGCGCCGGCTTTATAACTGAGCGTAGCCTGTTCAATGATTAAATTGGCTTCCGGAATTGCCTGTTTTTCGTAATATTCGAGGCTGCTACCAAATTTCCTGTATTCACCAAGTAATGAATTATAATTACCCAAGAGTGATTTGGAATAATAGCTGGCATCGATTTGTGCGACCAGCTCTTTGATTTTGGCAGCCTTTGTCCGGGATGCATAGGGCGCAATCCAAAGGGGAATGGCTATTCCTGCCTGAATTCCTGTAAACCTATCTCCTGGCCCAAAAGTCCGGGGTATGCCATTCACCTCCTGAGTTCCCTTCATTGTCTGGCTAAAATAACCGATATTGAAATCGGGCATCATACGGCTCTGTTCCAGTTTTCTTTCAAAACCTGATACTTTAACCTGATGTTGCATGTAATTCAAGGATGGATTGTCTGCCAATTCTGAACTATCACCTTTCGGTTTAAAATCAATGCGGTGGAGAACTGAATCAGCTGTTGTTATTGTTTCACGGATATTTAAAAGTGTTTGGAGCTTTTGATTAAAGATCTCCAGATCAGCGTTCACCTGATTGAGCTGGTTTTTGACTTCAAGACTTTGTGAACGGGCGTTGATCATTTCAAGCCGGTTGGTTTCGCCCACTTTGGCCCTAAGCTCTGCTGCACGTTGAAAGCCGGAGTAGAGACTATCCTGATAAATATACAATCTATGTTTTGAATGAAGGTAAGCCAGTTGCCAGTAAACCTGTTTTACCTCGGTAGCAATTCCCAACTGTGAAACCTTTAATTGCCATTGGGCGCCTTTAACATTGGCATTGGCCAGTTTATGCTGGTTGATATAAACAGTTGGAAAGGCAACAGATTGCGAGACGGTATAACTGTTATCCTTTGAATAGGAGTTAAATTGTCCGAACTGCCCATCCAACGTTGTTTTTGGCAAATCCCATGAAGCCCCTTTTAAAGATTTCTGAACCTCTACCGAATAGGCCGATGAACGGACTGCGAGGTTACTATCGAGCGCCATCTGCAAAACCTGATGCAGATTAACTGGCCGGAGTCGTTGTGCCTTGAGTTGCAATAAAAACGAAGGGCTAAAAAAGAGGAGTAAAAGCAATAAAGTTGTTTTGGCAGATTTCTTTCTGAACGAGAACCTGAATCTGCGGGAGGAGAAAAGGATGTAAAACACAGGAAGAATGATTAATGTGAGAAATGTAGCAGATATCAATCCGCCAATGACTACCGTTGCTAGGGGTTTCTGAACCTCAGCGCCGGCTGAGTTGGAGAGGGCCATCGGAAGAAATCCGAGAGAAGCCACAGCAGCCGTCATAATTACTGGTCGTAAACGGGTGTGCAATCCCTTCAAAACCCGTTCGGTGATATCTGTAATCCCCTCTTTTTCGAGCCTGTTAAACTCGGCGATCAGCACAATACCATTGAGTACTGCCACCCCAAACAGTGCAATAAACCCAACGCCGGCAGAGATTGAGAAGTTCATCCCCCGCAACCAAAGGGCAAATATCCCGCCAATAGCCGACATGGGTACAGCTGAGAAGATTAATAATGTTTGCATTACCGAATTGAAAGTAAAAAACAGCAGGACGAAAATCAAAAGTAAAGCAACCGGAACTGCGATTGATAAACGGGCTTTGGCAGCTTCAAGATTCTGAAACTGTCCTCCATAAGTCACAAAATAGCCGGTTGGCAATTTTACTTGCTTGTCTATTTGACTGGTTACTTCTGAGATTACACTTTGAACGTCGCGGTTACGAACATTAAATCCAATAGTAATCCGTCGCTTTGTATTCTCGCGTGAAACCTGGGCCGGACCCGATTTAATCTGTATATCTGCGATCAGTTCAAAAGGAATCTGACCCCCGTTGGGAAGGGGGATTGAAAGGCTTTTAACATCATCGAGACTCTGGCGATAATCGATATCGAGCCGCACGACCAGACCAAAACGGCGTTCCTCATCGAACACAACTCCGGCCTGACTTCCTGCAAAAGCTGTGCGCAGAACGCGATTTACCTCCTCAACCGAAATACCGTATTGAGCAAGCCGGTCGCGGTTGTATTCCACCTGAACCTGGGCCAGTCCGGTGACCTTCTCAACATTGATATCTACAACACCTTCAATGCGTTGAATGATTTTCTCAACAACGGCAGCCTTATCTGCCAGGGTGTTCAGGTCATCACCAAATATCTTAACTGCAATATCCTGTTTTGAACCGGATAATAATTCGTTAAAGCGCATCTGAATGGGTTGTTGAAACTCAAACTTTACCCCAGCCAGGACAACAAGCTTCTCCTCCATCTTCGAAACCAGCTCTTCACGGGTTTCAGCGCTTGTCCATTCACTTTTGTCCTTCAGCGTTATGATATAGTCCCCCGTTTCCATGGGTGTTGGATCGGTAGGGATTTCGCTGGCGCCAATCTTACAAACGGTATGTTTGATTTCAGGGAAATTTTCAAGAAGAATTTTGTTCGCCTTTTCAACCATATCAATGGTATTCGAAAGCGATCCACCCTGCAGTGTCATTACTCCTGCTGCCAGATCACCCTCCTCAAGCTGGGGAATAAATTCTCCACCCAAACGATTAAATACCAACAGGCTGAATATAAAGAGCAGAACAGAAGAGACGCAAACAAGTAATTTTCGTTTAAGGGCAAAAGAAATCAACGGATTAAATCCCTGATGAAACCGATCCATTAAACGATCCGCAAAATTCCGTTTATGTTCGGTTTTTTTACTTAGGAACAGTGCCGATGCCATCGGGACATACGTAAGTGAAAGGATTGCCGCTCCAAGCAATGCAAAAGCAACTACCTGAGCCATAGGACGAAACATTTTACCTTCGATCCCAACCAGTGCGATAATAGGGAGATATACGATCAGGATAATGATTTGTCCAAAGGTGGCAGAACTCATCATCCGTTTGGCAGAATCGAACACATTTTCATCCATCTGCTCCTGGTTCAACCTTTCAATTCCCGGATGGTGATGTTTGCTCATCGAGATGCGGTGGACAACACTCTCAACAATAATCACTGCACCATCGACGATCAGCCCGAAGTCAATGGCGCCCAGGCTCATCAGGTTTCCGGATACGCCGAAAATATTCATTAAAGATATTGCAAAAAGCATCGCCAGGGGGATAACGGAAGCCACCACAAGTCCGGCCCGCAGGTTCCCCAGCAGAAGCACAAGCATAAAGACTACAATTAATGCCCCTTCAATCAGGTTTTTTGAAACAGTCCCAATTGCGCGCCCAACGAGATCAGAACGGTTGAGAAATGGTTCGATTTTTACCCCTTTTGGTAATGACTTTTGGATTGATTCAATGCGTGTTTTTACATTATCAATTACTTCATGTGCATTAGCCCCTTTAAGCATCATCACCACTCCTCCAACTGCTTCGGCAGTATCAACTACCAATGCTCCATATCGTGTTGCGCTTCCATATTGAACCTTTGCAACATCCCTGATTAATACTGGAATATGTGAAGTGTTTAATTTTACGACAATATTTTCGATATCCTCCAAAGTCCTGACCCTCCCAATTCCGCGGATAAACCAGGCAGTTGGCTTTTTGTCAATATAGGCGCTTCCTGTATTCTCATTGTTCCTTTCAAGTGCCTGAAAAATATCATTAAGGGTGAGATTCATCCCCCGAAGCCTATCGGGATTTATGGCAATCTCGTATTGTTTTACAAATCCTCCGTAGCTGTTGATATCTGCAACGCCTGATGTCCCAAGCATTTCGCGTCGGACCACCCAATCCTGCAGAGTCCGCAATTCCATTGGCGTATATTTCTTTTCCAGCCCTTTAGCAACCGCAAGTCTGTACTGATAAATTTCACCCAAACCCGATGAGATTGGGGCCAGTTCTATTTTGGCAAGCCCGGCAGGAATCACATCCTCGGCTTCTTTAAGTCGTTCGCTCAATTGCTGACGCGCCCAGTAAAGATCGACATCATCCTTGAAAACCACCGTTACAACTGACAATCCGAGTCGTGAGATGGAGCGAAGTTCAATAATATTTGGAATGTTAGCTATAGCCACCTCAATTGGCGCAGTGATAAAACTTTCAACCTCCTGGGTCGCCAGTGAGGGCGCCAAAGAGATCACCTGCACCTGGTTATTGGTAATATCGGGAATTGCATCAATGGGCAATCGGGTTAAGGAATAGGTTCCCCAACCGATTAAACCAATCACAAACAGCCCGATGATGAATTTATTTTTAATTGAAAAATAGATAATCCGTTCTATCATGGCAATGATGAAAAATGAAAAAATGAAAGAATGAAAGAATGAAAATTAGTCCTGTATACCCTCAGGGATATACTAAAGGTGATGAATTATACCAGGGATGGGGGGGCCCTGAAGTGGCTTAACCTGAGAAAATCAATATCTATCAGGGGTATTTGGTAATCCCTGATTTTGAAAACAGATGAGTAATATGGAGTAATATTTGAATCAATAAAACTTTGTACAAACAAATCACAGTTAAGAACATTGTTGTCAACTACAAAAACCGGGGATGTTTTTTCAAAAGTCAGATCATTTAAAGCATGACAATGCAACGGGAAAACGGGAGATTTGTGCGGATGCCCTGCATTATCGGCGTGACATGCATCATCCTTGGTAAAGATATTAGACTCGCAATGGTGGTCATGAGGGATTAAAAGGTGAGCAATTATGACCAGACCAGCAAGCCATAACGAGAAAACAGCCATATTTTTAAAAGCTTTGCCCACAATAATTGGTTATTATCTGTAAAAACGGACAAATGTAATTATAATAATTTGATAATAGCCCTGACAGGGTTCGAAACCCTGTCAGGGAATATTACCTTCAAAATCAAATAAGTTTAACAAATTTAAGTCTTAAACTGTTGCTGACCACTGAAACAGAACTCATTGCCATAGCTGCGCCAGCTATCATCGGATTGAGCATAAACCCGTTGAACGGAAAAAGAATACCTGCAGCAATGGGAATACCAATAATATTATAAATAAAAGCCCAGAAGAGATTTTGTTTTACAGTTCTGATGGTATGTTTTGAAAGAAGGATAGCGGATGAAATTGCGCCAAGATTCGAGGAAACAATTGTCATTTTTGCTACGTCCATTGCTATATCAGAACCATTACCCATGGCAATACTCACATCAGCCTCCGCCATTGCCTGCGAATCGTTGATCCCGTCGCCAACCATCGCTACAATCCTCCCTTTTAATTGAAGGGCTCTGATATAGGTAGCCTTATCTTCAGGTAGAAGTCCTGATTTGAAGATAGTAATTCCTGTCTGATGAGCAACAGATGCGGCTGTTTGCTCATTGTCACCGGTTAGCATATGTACCTCTATCCCACTGACCTTTAATCTTTCGATGGCTGCTGCCGATGATGGTTTTATCTGATCGGCAACACCTAAGATTGCTAAAATCTTTTTATCTCCGGCGAAAAAGAGAACTGTCTTTGCCATCTCCTGTAATTGGTCAGCAATAGATTTATCTTCAACACTAAATAATATTCCGGACTCTTTTAAATAAATCTCATTTCCAATAATATAATGCATCAGATTAACAATGGCAGAGACTCCTCTTCCTGTAGTGCTTTCGAAATGACTCACTGGGACCAATGGCAATTTGTCATTTTCAAAATATCGTGTAACAGCCTCTGCTAATGGATGCTCCGATTGGGATTCGATGCTCTGTAATACCTGAATTAAAATACCCGGCTTTTCAATCTTCCACAAACAATCTGAAACTTCAGGTTTACCCTCGGTGATGGTTCCGGTTTTATCCAGTACAAGGGTGTCGATCAGATGTGCCTGCTCCAGACCGTCGGCATCTTTAATTAAGATACCATGTTCTGCACCTAAACCGATACCCACCATTATTGCTGTCGGTGTAGCAAGTCCCAGGGCACAAGGACAGGCAATTATCAATACTGATACCATTGCCAGAAGCGCCTGTGGCAATGCATCTTGTCCACCTATAACCATCCATATTGTGAAGCTTAACACTGAAAGGGAAATCACGACCGGGACAAAAACGGAAGCAACTTTGTCAACGAGCTTCTGAACAGGAGGTTTGCTTCCCTGTGCTTCCTGTACCTTCTGTATGATTCGGGCAAGCAGCGTTTCACCTCCCACCTTCTGAGCCTTCATCACAAAGCTACCCCTTTGATTAATTGTCCCCGCAAAAATCCTGTTACCCGGAATTTTTTCATTAGGTATTGGTTCGCCGGTGATTGCACTTTCGTCTACAAACGAAGAACCCACACTTATTTCACCATCGACAGGAATACGTTCGCCGGGTTTGACCCTTAGGAAATCATTGATTCTTACCGCCTGTATTGGCAACATGGTTTCTGTTCCGTCATTTGAGACCAATGTAACTGAGTCAGGCTGCAACCCCATTAGCTTTTTAATGGCAGATGAGGTGTTCGCTTTAGCTTTCTCCTCAAGTAGTTTGCCGAGCAATATAAATACAATAATTACTGCTGATGCTTCATAATAGACCTGGTGGCGACCCTGCTGATGGCCGAACAAATGAGGGAAAACGGTATTGACCAGGCTAAAAAACCAGGCAATACCTGTACTTAATGCAACAAGGGTATCCATGTTGGTCTGACCATGTTTCAACTGTCCAAAAGCATTTACAAAAAAGTTTCTTCCAAACCAGAATACAACAGGAGTCGAGAGCAAAAGCATGATCCAGTTGGCATATGGAATGTCCATTAAAAACATCCCTATTACAACAATAGGAAATGTCAGCAATGCGGCAAAGGTCGTTTTCCGCTTCAGGATTATCGATTCCTGATGAACCAGTTCTTCCTGTTGAGCGGCTTCCTTTTCATCTGTAATAATATCATATCCAATTGATTGAACGGCTGTTTTAAATTCGGTGGGTCGAATAACCGATGGATTATAATTTACACGAACGGATGAAGCTGCATAATTGACAGAGGCATCGATCACCCCATTTTGTTTTTTAAGCATATTTTCAACTCCGCGCGCACAGGATGCACAACTCATCCCACTTACCGGAAAATCTTTGTAGAGTGAACTTTGCATTATTTCAGTTTTCTCCAAATTTAGAGTTTAATTTTCATTGGACTTCCAACCTTGTCAGGGCTGAGGAATAGTCAAATAAAATACAGAACCTATTCCTTCCTGTTTGAGCATCCAGATCTTGAGAATTTTATGACTTATCGGATTAAATTAGAGGATATTGCAAAAAAATTTAAAATATCCGTTTCAAAACATTCTGCGAAACGCACCATATACTTCATTCACATTAATTATCAACCGCTTATCCTTCTTAATAAGATGTCATCCCCATTTTGATAATCCCGGGCTAAACTTTGTACAGTATTGTTCGAAACAAGCTGATTGATAGATTCCCGGATTGGTGCATACTGTCCATGGAGCGAACAATGCTGATCGTCATTGCACGATTTTAATCCGAATCCACATCCCGAATATGCTTTCGCCCCTTCTATCGCGTGAATAATAGTTTTAAGCGGAAGATCAGGCTTGTCAGGGTCGAAGAAAAATCCTCCCCCCTTCCCTTTGGTTGACATTAAAAAACCCATTTTCACCAATCGTTGCATGATTTTACCCGTATAAAACAACGGGGCATCAATCTCCTGTGCAATCTCTGTTATTCCAGGTTTAAGCCCTTTCATCTGCTGAACCTGAACATATACCAATCCCCTGAGGGCATATTCTGTCTCCTTGTTAAACACGATTTCTCCTTCCGTTTTTGTCCGGGTTCAAAATTATAAAAAAAAATAATAAAATATCAAAAGACCTTTTTGTCTTTTATTAAAAATTTTACCTAATATTGCAGCGAATTTAAATTACTTAATCATGGAAACAGATAATAACATTACAATTTCAATAGGTGAAATAGTTGCCAATGACTTTCGCACTGCATCAGTTTTTAAAAGCAACCATATAGATTTCTGCTGTGGGGGAAAGAAATCGCTCGGAGAAGCTTGTTTTGAGCAGGGAATCGATCCGGTGAAGGTGGAACTTGAATTGAAGAATATAACAACTTCACCGCCTAATCCAGCGAACGACTTCAAAACATGGAATCTCGATTTTCTATGCGAATATATTAAGCATACACATCACCGCTATGTTTTAAGTACCTTGCCCGATTTGTGTATCTACACCGCTAAGATCGCGATAGTTCATGGTTCACATCATCCCGAGCTAAATGAAGTTGCCGCACTATTTTCAAAAATCAATGAAGAACTTCTTCAACACCTAAAAAATGAAGAGGAAGTTTTATTCCCTGCCATAAAAAGTGCGCTTAACCAAAATGATCCTGAATCAAAAGCGATTATTGTTTCAGAGATCAACAGGATGGTGGGAGAGCACGAATTTGCCGGGGGTGCAATGGACACGATCAACCAATTGACAAATAACTATAAAATTCCAGAAGACGGTTGCGGCACCTACCAGGTGGCTTTTAAACTGCTGGAACAATTTGAGGATGACCTACATATTCATGTCCATCTCGAAAACAACATACTTTATCCAGCTGCATTAAGGTTAACCAATTAATAATCAGAACGATGAATTACGCAACAAGAAACCTGGAGGAAGACCATGTCAATATTCTGAAACTTATTGATGTAATGGAGTCAATGACACGTTTGAGTGAACCAAATGTGGCCCATCTGGAGGAGATGGTGGATTTAATCCGGAATTATGCCGATGGCTTGCATCATGCCAAAGAAGAATCACTGCTCTTTCCGCTTATGGCTGAACGGGGATTTTCAATGCGTCAGGGTCCGATTGCAGTGATGCTTCATGATCATACAGAAGGGAGAAACTATGTAAAAGGAATGGCTGAAAATATCCTGCTCCTGAAGGAAGGTGATCTCTCCGCAATCAATCTGGTTTACTATAATATCCTCGGATATAATGAATTATTAAGAAATCATATTGCGAAGGAGAACAATGTACTTTTCAGGATGGCAGATAACGCACTCTCGGCATCCGACCAGCAATCGTTACTCGAACAATTTAAAATAGTGGAAAATCAAAATAAACCAAATGATTTTGCTGCCCGAATTGACACCCTCATACAGGTTTATAACCCATTATAAGAAAACCATAAACAATTGTTATTAATTAAATTTTAAATGAAAAATCAATGAAAACTAGGAAACTCTGGATCAGTTTTATTCTGGTAATGACAGTTTCGTTTGCTGTACTTATCTATTATGGCCGGGAGATATATCGCCAGGCGCCCCCAATCCCGGATAAGGTAATGACCACCGATGGTAAAGTTCTTTTTACTGGTCAGGATATCAAAGATGGTCAGAATGTTTGGCAATCGGTTGGTGGACAGGAAATCGGAACGGTATGGGGGCATGGCGCCTATCAGGCGCCCGACTGGAGCGCCGATTGGTTACATAAAGAGGCGGTGTTTATGCTTGACAATTTGGCTATTCAGTCTGATAGTCTTCCTTATAATAAGGTGAGCCATCAACGACAGGCAGCTCTAAAAATTAAATTACAGGAAGAAATCAGGAAAAACAGTTATCAGGATGCAACTAAGAATCTGATAGTTTCGCCATTACGAGCTGATGCTATTGCGAGTAACACCAAATTTTACAGTGGCCTATTCACCAATGATCCTTCGCTGGCCAATCTGCGCGATGCGTACAGTCTACCTGAAAATTCATTGAAAGATCCGGAACGGGTTCGTCAGTTGAATGCCTTTTTCTTTTGGATTTCATGGGCTTGCGTTACAGAGCGTCCCGGTCAGGAAATTACCTATACCAACAACTGGCCGGCAGAAGAATTGGTCGGCAATCGTCCAACAGGAGAACTTTTACTCTGGACAGGCTTTAGTGTGATGATGCTTTTGGCTGGAATCGGATTAATGGTGTGGTATTATGCCAAAAAAAGGGATGAAAAGGATGAAGAATTTCCTAAATTCAATCCACAATTGAAAGCAACCCACTCCCCTTCACAAAGAGCGACTTTAAAATATTTCTGGATTGTCTCAATTTTATTGCTCGTTCAGGTAATTATGGGGGTAATCACTGCACATTATGGGGTTGAAGGCCATGCATTTTATGGTATTCCGTTAGGTGACTGGCTACCCTACTCCATTTCACGGACATGGCATGTCCAGATTGCTATTTTCTGGATTGCCACTTCATGGCTTGCTACAGGCTTATATTATGCGCCAGCTATCTCCGGACATGAACCACGATTCCAAAGACTTGGTGTTAACTTCCTGTTTTCAGCCCTCCTTGTTATTGTCGCCGGATCGTTAGCCGGACAGTGGATGGGTGTTATGCAAAAACTGGGATTGGTCCAAAATTTCTGGTTCGGTCATCAGGGTTACGAATACGTCGACCTTGGCCGTTTCTGGCAGATTTTCCTTTTCGTGGGATTAATTATCTGGTTATTATTGATGGGACGTGCTATTTGGCCAGCCCTGAAACAAAAATCTGAGAGCCGGAATCTTCTTGCAATGTTCCTGATTTCGACTATTGCCATTGCGGGATTTTATGGTGCCGGCCTGATGTGGGGCCGTCAAACTAATCTGGCCGTTGCAGAATACTGGCGTTGGTGGGTTGTTCATCTTTGGGTTGAAGGATTCTTCGAAGTATTTGCAGCAGTGATCACCGCATTTTTGTTCGTAAGGCTGAATATTGTCAAAGCTGCAACGGCAACTACTGCAGTGTTATTCTCAACTGTCGTCTTTCTGGCAGGTGGAATCCTGGGCACTTTTCACCACCTTTATTTTACCGGCACACCAACAGCAGTAATGGCGCTGGGGGCTACATTCAGTGCACTCGAAGTTGTACCTCTTGTCCTTATGGGTTTTGAAGCATATGACAATTTGAAAATCAGCAGGATGGCTGCCTGGTCAAAAGCTTATAAATGGCCTATTTATTGCTTTATCGCGGTAGCTTTCTGGAACCTGGTCGGTGCCGGTATTTTCGGATTTTTAATCAATCCACCAGTTGCACTCTATTACATGCAGGGATTAAATACCACCGCAGTACATGGTCATACCGCCTTATTCGGGGTTTACGGAATGTTAGGTATTGGTCTGATGTTGTTCGTTTTGCGCGATATGGACAAAAGTGTCACCTGGAAAGACAAATGGATCAAATTTGCTTTCTGGTCAATCAATATTGGTTTGGCTGCAATGGTGCTTCTTAGTGTTCTTCCGATCGGCCTCATGCAAACTTTAGCCAGCGTCCATGATGGATTATGGTATGCCCGTTCAGCAGAGTTTTTACATCAGCCCTATATGCAAATCTTAAAGTGGATGCGTGTATTTGGGGATACTTTATTTGCTGCCGGAGTATTGGCGCTTGTTTGGTTTATCTTTGGTCTTAAAGGGGGATGGAGCCATGAGAAAGAAGATGAAAAATAAAATGACTTAGGAACCGAGAGTCTTAGGGACTGAGGAAAATAGAGACTTAGGGACTTAGAGACTTAGGGAAATAGAGACAAGGGACTGAAGATTCTGGATCGTATAAATGCTCTTTTCTTTCATACTATAATAATTTGTTTTTAATGGCAGTATGGAACTCCATGTTGCAGAAAATCATTATCATTCCCTTGGGTGTTGTCTGGCAACATGTTCGTTTCATTCTACTAAATAATTGTCCGGGAAAATGTCTATCAGTTTGGAAAGATTCTTCGCTACACTTTGTTTCAATCAGAATGACAATTTTTTAGATAATAAGGGTAAGGAGTTGGAAGTAGCTTTGACACTTCCTATCCCCTTACCCTTTCCAAGACCACAACTTGTTGTCATTCCGCAGTGCGGAATCTCCTTAGTTAAATAGCCAATAGAAAGCAGTACTTTACTCCTTGAAAATGCAGCTGGCAATTGGTGACTGGCAAAATTCAGTCAGCGACCAATTGCTAGCTGCTAGTTGCAAGCTGCTTTTTCAAATCAATTTCGCCCCTAAAACGTTACAAGAGGGTTAGAAGTAAATTCAGGAATTTAAAATGAATCGTAAAAAGCTGGTATCAACTTTCCGTAAGCTGCACAAATGGCCAGGTATCATCATCGCTGTTTTTGCGATAAACTTCGCATTTTCGGGTATTACCATGAATCACCGTGGTTTATTTTCAGGGGTAGATATCTCCAGAAAATGGTTACCGAAAACATATGAGTATCACAACTGGAATCTGGCGGCTGTGCGCGGTGGGAGGAGTATCGGCAATGACTCGTTGCTTCTCTTCGGAAATATCGGGGTGTGGATCAAAACTAATGAAGGATATATTGATTATAATCAGGGATTTCCGAAAGGGATAGATAATAGAAAAATCAATCAGCTGATCCGATTCAAAGGAAAATTTGTTGCTGCTACACAGTTCGGATTATTTGAGCGCAATCCACAATTAGGTGAATGGAAAGCCTTACCACTTTCAGGAGAACGGTTTGCTGACCTCTTTATCAAGCAGGATACACTAATGATCCTTAGCAGAAACTACCTAATAAAGAGTTATGATTTAAATCATTTCGAGACAATCACCTTACCTGCACCAGAAGGTTACACCAAAAGTGCCGGTCTGTTTATTACCCTTTGGGAATTGCACAGCGGTGAACTTTTCGGAACGGCAGGTAAACTGCTCGTCGATTTACTCGGTTTTGTGACGATTTTGTTATCCGTCACAGGATTGCTTCATTTCTTTTTACCAAAACTGATGAGGCGCAGGAAAAGACGTACCGGATCATCCGGGAATCTCCCGTCAGCATTTCGCCTCAACCTGCGTTGGCACAATATGGCGGGATACCTGTTTGTGCTGTTTCTGATCATCAATACGACTGCGGGTATGTTCCTGCGTCCCCCGCTGTTAATACCGATTGTCAACCAGAGAGTAGGGATCATCCCCGGAACCCATCTCGACAATGACAATCCGTGGACCGATAAATTGAGAAAAGGTGTGTGGAACCAACAAGCAGGAATCTATATTTTTTCCACTTCAGACGGTTTTTTTGCGGCCGATGAAAAATTGCGCTTATCCATGATCAGATGCGATTCGCAACCGCCTGTCAGTCTGATGGGCTGCAATGTTCTTGAACCTGTTGACGGGACCAGGTACCTGATCGGTTCTTTTTCGGGGATGTTTATCTGGGATGCACTCAGCGGCGAGGTGAGTGATTACTTTTCAGGTAAAGGTTATGAAGCTCCATCCGGAATGGCCAGACCAGTATCGGACCATATGGTTGCCGGATATATCCGTGATGCGGAAAACCACGAATGGATATTCGACTATAATCTGGGAGTATCTGAAAAAACCAGTGGCGCATACAAGGAAATGCCGGACACTGTTAAGGAGAAATCCCCAATATCATTATGGAACCTCTCTCTGGAGATCCATACCGGACGAATCTTCGAACCATTTATAGGAATGTTGTACCTACTGTATATTCCTTTTGCAGGGATTTGTGTGCTGATGGTGCTGATCAGCGGTTTTTTGGTGTGGTATCTGCCCAAAAGGAAAAAGAGGCAACAAGATGGGAAAAATGAAAAGTGAAAAGTGAATTAAACCATGAAATGCCACATTTCATTTGTATATAATTTGTTTTTTAACGGCCAAATGGAATAGCCATCCGCCGGTTGGCGGATTCATTTCGGTTGGTGATATTCATATCATGGCTATTTCATTTCTTCAATTACTTATATCGTAAAATAATGCGATTTAGGAATATTAATTTTCACTATTGTCTGTTAACTTTGTTGATGTAGTTTTATAAGAGATTTCTCACTGCATTCGAAATGAAAAAGTGGAAAACAATAAATGGATACGAAATTTTTCGGGTTACCGCCGGAAGGAGTAATGTTTATCTGATCTCAACCGGTAATGGAAATATTCTGGTCGATACAGGGTGGAAACATTCATATCATGGTCTGTTGAAGAATATTGAGGCTTTAGGATTATCACAACCAATCACTTTGTTAATCCTGACACATACCCATTTCGATCATTGTTACAATGCCGCTGCGATTTGGCAGCAAGAAAACTGCAAAATAGTGATCAGTGAACAGGATGCTGCTTTTACCCGCAATGGATATACCCCTATCCCGGCAGGGACTTTTCCCGTAACCAGGTTTCTCTCCCGTATTGGGAAGTCGATTGGAAGCCGATGGTTTGGATATCCTCCATTTACAGCTGACCTCTTGATTGGGGAAAAACTTGATTTATCGCAGTTAGGTTACGAAATAAAAATCACAAGCACACCCGGTCATACAAAAGGGTCGGTCAGCATCCTCATCTGTAATGAAATTGCCATTGTCGGCGATGCGATGTTAGGTATTTTCAGAAATTCCATCTTTCCCCCTTTTGCCGATGATGTCAAGGAGATGATTAATAGTTGGAAAAAGCTTTTGGAAACAGATTGTCATCTTTTTTTGCCGGGGCATGGGAGAGCAATCACAAGGGAGTTGATGCAAAAGGAGTATCATCGAATATTGAGAAATAATAGATAATTTCCTATCATTAAATTGCAAGAACCTAACTATTAATTACTAATTCTTCCTGAATTCAAGAATGAATTTTTCGGAATGCAACTTCTTCAAAACTAAATCTGGTGCAAAACCTTTTTTTTTTCAAATATTTCCATTTTTTTTGCCCCTGACTAATCACCTTACGATGAAACATAACTCGCTTTATTCATCTGTGTTACTTTTGGCTACTTTGTTTTTGGCTGAATTTCATTTACCTCAGAATGTAACCGCCCAAACACATCCAAACAATGAGAGATCTGTTTTATTACCTGGCAACATACCGCTTGACCTGATTCAAATTCAACCGGGAACATTTTTGATGGGACAGCGCGCCTGTGAACAGGATGCCTATCCGAACAAGGAAACCCCACAACATCCGGTGACTTTGTCGAATGGTTTCTGGATGGGTAAATATGAAATCACCAAAGAACAATGGATGGCAGTAATGGGATCGGCGCCATGGATGGGTAAGCAATACGTAGAGAATGACCCTAAGAGTCCTGCAGTTTATATCTCATGGAACGATGCCCGGGCTTTTACAGAAAAGTTATCGGAACTGACAGGTAAGAGTTTCCGTTTGCCAACCGAGGCTGAGTGGGAATATTCCTGCCGGGCAGGAACCCAAACCCGCTTCTACTGGGGTGATGATCCTGATTATACGAGCATTAATAAATATGGCTGGTGGCGGGGAAATGCACTGGTGACAAAAGAAGCGAATGCACATCAGGTAGGTTTACTAAAATCAAATCAGTGGGGTCTTTACGACATGAGCGGCAATGTTTCGGAATGGTGTCACGATTGGCACAGCTATTATGCCGAAGGTCCTGCGACAGATCCGGTCGGACCGGAGAAAGCTGAACACCGTGTGCTTCGGGGCGGAAGCTGGATCTCCATCGGGGGCCATTGCCGGTCGTCGCGACGTCATCATGAACTACCTGGTATGGCGCATAGCGACTTTGGATTGCGCGTTGTTCTTGCTGAAAACGACCAAACTATTTTTAAATCGCCTCAGTCAATTAATCTTTTCGTCTGTGGTACCGAAGGGGTCAATACCTACCGCATCCCGTCGCTTCTCCTCGCTCCCGACAATACTTTGCTGGCTTTTTGTGAAGCGCGAAAAGAATCCATTTCTGATGCAAGCCCAACCGATATGATCCTGCGTCGAAGCATTGATGGCGGTCACACCTGGCTTCCAACACAAACACTTTTACAAGGCAAAGGTAAAGAGGCGCTTATGAATCCCTGTCCGGTCATAGATCGCACAAACAACCGGATTTTGCTGTTTTGTATCGATGCACATAAATATGGTGAGAATCAGCATCGGCAATTATTACTTTCCAGTGATGATAACGGCAAGACATGGTCTGAGCCTGTCGAAGCAGGTAAACTTATCACAAACTACGACAAAAGCTTTGTCTCCGGACCTGGTATTGGTGTTCAATTACGAAGTGGTCGGCTCATAATCCCCGGATATACAGGGAATATAGATGATGAACTGGATGAGAATTTTCAATCGTGTGCCATCTACAGCGATGATCATGGTAAGAGCTGGACCCAGGGCAAACGCGTTGGGGAGCTGTCGGATGAGAGTCAGGTGATTGAACTAAAAGATGGTACGCTGATGCTCAATATGCGTGGCAATATGGGGATGAGTTGTCGCGGAGTGGCCACAAGCAAAAATGGTGGGGAGTCATGGTCTCCGGTAAAGTGGGACCATATCCTGAATGAGTGTCCCTGTCAGGCGAGCATCGTAAGATATAGTTTCGCCAAAAATGATCAGAAAGACCGCATCCTGTTTGCCAACCCTGATAACCGTGGTGAACGATTTGGAATCCTCGACCGGACTAAAATGACTGTTCGTTTGAGTTATGATGAGGGCAAAACCTGGCCGGTAAAGAAACTGATCCATGCCGGTCCATCCTCTTATTCAACAATGGTACGCCTCCCCGATGGCGATATTGGTCTTCTGTTTGAGGGTGGCGAAAAACACCGTCGCGAATGGATACGATTTGTCAGATTCTCATTGGATTGGCTTACAGACGGGGCGGATCATTTATAAAAGCAGGTTTTATCTTTCAGCATCAATCGCCCTTCTTTCATTGAGCTCTTTTTTTATCAATTCGGTTGTTTTGGAGTCGATCCTGTAAAAAATCATAAACACGGCGCACCACATGTACAAGATTCCCGGGATAACTGAAACCAATAATTTTATTCCGGTAATAGCTGTATCGTTTTGAACAACATTAGGGACGAAACTGGAGGCGGCTAAAATCCATCCTGCGATGGCTGCTCCAATACCCCAACCGGCTTTTTGTGCAAATACTGCAGTTGAGAAGTACAATCCTGTGGCACGACGGCCCGTAGTCCATTCGTCGTAATCGGCCGAATAGGCAATCATTTTCCATCGCAGTGGAACTGCAGGGGCATAGACCATTTTGGCAATAATATTGAAAACATATATTGCGGTCAAATCAGTAAAGTCGGGCAAATAAA
Organism: Prolixibacteraceae bacterium; assembly: GCA_963677935.2. Lineage (GTDB taxonomy): Bacteria > Bacteroidota > Bacteroidia > Bacteroidales > Prolixibacteraceae > JAAFHB01. The sequence continues at coordinate 2,040,836 of CAXXEH010000003.1, forward strand.
TGAGCATTAAAAAAAATCCGGAAATCAACGAACTGCCAATAAATACATTTCTGTTTCCAAATCGTTTGGCCAACATTTTGAAAATCGGTAATGCCACAATTAGCGCAACCGTGCCAATCACATTAAACAGCTGAACATTATTTTCGCAACCCAGGTAATATTTGAAATAATAAGCGATGGCAGCATTCTGCATTGCAAACACGTTGAATGAAATGATCTCAACCAGGTCCAAATAACCCATGCCTTTTTGTTGAATAAGTTCCGGATGTCTTCTTTCAAAGAATCCTTTTGTGCTTTAGGCGGCTGAACTCTTTCTTTGGTTGTTTTGAATGTGATGAAGAAGAAAACCAGGCTTAAGCCAGCAAATAAAAATACGGTTTACTGAAATCCTTGTGATTTGTCAACACCACCGAAAAATTCGGCTAATGTCAGCGCCAGTCCGGCTAATACCTACATGTTTCAAGTAAGTCCCACAGATTTCATCCCAGGGTATCAATCACGCAATACAACCCAACGATTGGTAGACTTAAAATTCGAAGCAAATGAAGAAGCGAATGCATCAAGTGTGAGCTGGTTTGGGCTGACATAAGTGGGTGTCAGTGCACGTTTTCTTTTGGCTCTGTCCATAATCCCTTGCACTTGGTTGTCCAAATATGGCTATAATTATCTAAATTTCAATGCCATTCTAGTTTAAAAGCAGACCCGAATTAGACCTGTCAGGTTTTGGAAACCTGACAGGTCAGAAAACCTATTTTACAGGAATATTTTTTATCACCTCAACCAGAAAATCCCAGAATTTTTGAACGGAAGGGATATTCACCCGTTCGTCGGGAGAATGTGGTGAACGCATTGTTGGACCGAATGAGATCATATCCCAGTTTGGGTAGGTAGCTCCCAGTATTCCACATTCCAAACCGGCATGGATTCCCAATACAGCTGGTGTTCTCCCGAATTTGGTTTGGTAGATCTCCTTCATCTGACCAAGGATCTGCGAGTCCATCTTAGGTTTCCAGCCAGGATATCCACCATCAAATGATACCATGGCGCCACCCAGGGCAAAAACGCTGTCGACCTGCTCCACAAGGTCATCCTTTGCAGAGTCAACTGAACTACGGAGAAGACATTTAACAAAAACAACCCCTTTGCGTGATTTAATCGTCGAAAGATTCGTCGAGGTTTCTACCATTCCTGGCATCCCGTCGCTCATCCGGATCACTCCGTTCGGACATCCATAAATAGCGTCGATCAGGTCATCCTGAACACGTTCCTCTATCAGTGATTTTGGTACCTCAGTCTCTTCAATGGTAAAACTAAGGGTCGGTTCGACGGCGCCCAACTCGTTTATGTAAATCGATTCGTATCGTTTAACGGCTTTGTTCAGCAGGGTAATATTCTCTTCGGGTACAAGCACCACTGCATAAGCCTCGCGAGGAATCGCATTTCTCATCCCCCCGCCATTGATTTCTGCCAGACGGACATCCAGTTCACGCGTTGCATATTTTAAAAACCTAACGATCAGCTTATTGGCATTACCTCTGCCCAATATGATATCAAGACCCGAATGCCCTCCTTTTAGTCCGGTAATAATCAGCTTAAAAGGCTTTACATTATCCGGAACAATCACCTCATCATATTCAAATTCAATATCAGCATTTATTCCACCAGCACAACCCACATAAAGCTCACCCTCCTCTTCGGAGTCCATGTTTAACAGGATATCACCCTTCAACCAATTAGGCTGCAGACCTAACGCACCAGTCATTCCGGTCTCCTCATCACAGGTAAAGAGCGCCTCAATAGGTCCGTGAACCAGATCTTTTGATTCCAGGACGGCCATTGCGCTGGCAACCCCTATTCCGTTATCGGCTCCAAGTGTTGTTCCACGCGCACGAACCCAATCGCCATCTATCCAGGCATCAATAGGATCCTTCTCAAAATCGTGAACGGTACTGTTGTTCTTTTGGGGAACCATATCCAGGTGCCCCTGGAAGATAATACCTTTACGATTCTCCATCCCCGGTGTGGCCGGTTTTCGGATCAGAATATTTCCAACACTATCCCTCTCGGTTTCAAGTCCCAGACTTTTACCGAAATCCATCATAAATGCCTGAATTTTCTCCTCCTTTTTCGAAGGGCGTGGAACCTGAGTCAGTTTGTAGAAATTCTCCCAAACCGACTTTGGGTCAAGATGAACGATCTCCTTGCTCATAATTTTATGATTTTAAATTTTATAAAGTGGATTATCTTTATTTTTCGATGTTTGGCAATTCCAGGCCATACCCTTTTTTACGGTCCTCCGTTTTCAACAAGAATGAAAACACGATGGCGAGCATCCCAAAACAGGCAAAAATCAACATCGGTATGGTATAATTGTATTGCGTAATAACCTGTTCATGGCCATCAACCATTTTGTTTACCGTACCTGTTATGCAATATTTATCCAAAACAATGCCAATAAGAAGAGGTACACCCATCAGACCCCAGTTCTGAACCCAGAATGTCATTGCATAAGCGGTTCCCAGTTTGCTTTCAGGGATAATCTTTGCAATGGATGGCCACATGGCTGACGGTACCATCGAAAAGGCAATCCCTAAGACCATCACTAATCCTATTGCGATAGGAAAGCTGTTTAATGAAGGTATCGAGAAAAGCAAATGAACACCAACAAGAAGTATAGAACCTATAATCATGATTGTGGCGCCTTTCCCCTTTTTATCGAACATGCTGCCAAAAACCGGAGTAAGCAATAACGCGCTAAAAGGCAATAAAGCAGGTATATAACCAGCAAATGAGTCAGTTATACCAAATTTCTGGACAATCATGTTCGTGGCATACTTAATGAAGGGGAAAACAGCGGAATAAAAAAGTACGCATAGGGCGGTTATGTACCAAAACGCGCGGTTACGCCCTATTTCGATGATATCAGCAAACTTGAATTCTTCATCCTCTGGCACACCGGCAACAGCATCCTCCTTATCCAACTGGCGATCCATAAAAGTAAACAGGACAAAAACCAACATTCCAATCCCCAATAAGAAAAGGGAAACAATCACCGGCATGCTGATATCACCAGTCAACTTGATCAACGGGATGGGTGTAAACATAGCTAGCGCTGTTCCAATACGACCAGTTGATGTGTTCAATCCAATTGCCAAAGCCATCTCTTTTCCACGAAACCAACGTACCACGGCTTTGTTAGCTGCGATACCAAACATCTCGCATCCAACTCCAAAAACGGCAAAACCAAATCCGGCAACTACAGCTGATTTTGTTGTCGGAGATATTAATTGCATGGAACCGATTGAGAACTCGAACATGCCATGAAAATGGCCCGAGATCGCCAGATATTTAATAAATCCTCCAATCAACATAATAGCAATTGCAAGAATTCCGGTGAACCGAACTCCCAGTTTATCAAGAATCATTCCGCTGAAAACAAGCATCAGCAGAAACACGTTGAACCAGCCATAACCGCTGGTAAATAAACCATAGTCAGAGGCCGACCATGATAAACTGGCCTGTAATCTTTCCTGTAAAGGAGCCATTGCATCGGTGAGGTAATACATACACATCATGGTAAATGACACCAGTCCAAGCATCAACCAACGTGCTGATTTCGAGTCGCGAAGGGATTTTTTTAGTTCTTGCATTTTAAATGGGTAATAATGTTTTAATGGATAAAATATTTTTGATTTCTGCGGCACAATATAGCTAAAAGCTGTTGATTTTATGTTGATCTAAAATCATGAAATAGCCATGGCTGAGAAATCACAAACCAAAATAAGAATATCAACATCCGGCGATGTGAGATTACCTTCGCTGAGCTTCGACACCATCTGAACTTTAAAATACAAATTATAACAAATGAAAAAACAAATAGAGACAAGGCAGTGCCTTGTCTCAGTAGTGCCTTGTCTCTACAAAATGCGAAACACTAATAATTTATTTTAATTACCTATACGTCGAATAGCCCCTGTAACAGGATGTAATTCAATTGAATACTCTCCATTTATCAATCCATCCGGGATAGGTGAAACTATACCAAACTGAGCCATTGAGAGTCGAGCCTGAGCAAGAACGTCACTGCCATTAAGCAAACGGGCTACAACCAATCCCGGTGTTCTGTAAAATAGTCCATTGGTCGAAGTCTCGCCGGCAACCGGAGTTGCTTTCTGATCACTGTTATGTGCAAGTTCAAGATTAGGATCCAATTCAAGCATAATAGGTTTGCCTGACACATTACTCTCAGGTAAAACACCTAAAGCCGATGAGAACCTGAATGCCACAAGCGCCTTATTTGATTTGGCCTCGGGAATCACTTCAAATACATATTTATGGGTCGCTTTGAAAGACTTTCCAATAAAAAGAGTTTCATAATTGCCAATTATCTTATCAAGCTCATCCACCATAACCTGATAGGCCTTCCCATCAGGAGGAAGCTTATCATATTTGCCAGCTAAAAGCAGCGCTTTCCGCTTACGCAATTTCAATATATCCTGGGCAGCTTCGGCGACCTTTTCCTCAAAAGATTTTAGTTTGTCACCTGAATGTTTCAATGAGTCTTTTTCTTCAAGAAACGAATGCATCGACATTTCGGACCAGATCTCACGCGGAACCTCAACCGAAGGTGTGAAAATGGAGGTGTATGTTTTATTGGCCTCTGCTTTGACGGTACTATTAATCCCAACGATAACACCTTCATCGGTAAGGCTTATCATTGATGCTACAGCACCTGTTGCCTTATGTACTTCTGCCGGATCAGGCGACCCGAAAGTTTCCAATTTCAAATCGGTTATCTTCCAAAACTCACTATCTGAAGCCGGAGCAGTTTTTACTCCTAAATATTTCTGAGCATATTCATAATAAGGCCCATGGAAAAATTTCTCCTGTGTAACCTCCGTCATGATACGAATTCCGGTACGGGGAAGGGAATAGATAATTCCACCGGAGATCACCGCCAGGTCTGTGGCCGCTTTCTTCTTGTCGTCTTTGATTGTAGCTGTAACATTTCCGGCAATAAACAAAGCGGTTAATAACAGAATTGCAACTTGTTTCATTTTATCATTTTTAGTAAATACTTTCAAGATCATTTGATTTTTCAAAATTGAATCTTTTTTTTGGCTTTCCCAAAACCGGGAGCACTTTTCAATATGGAAAATGCTCGGCCAAGATGATCGGTGATATCTCCGGCAATTAAAGCCTCCTCAGATGAACCCTCCATTGCCAGGTCGCCGGAAAGTCCGTGCAAATATACGCCAAGAAGGGCTGCTTCTCGAGGAGAATACCCCTGAGCCAACAATCCTGTGAGAATTCCTGTGAGTACATCGCCACTTCCGCCCGTGGCCATACCCGGATTGCCTGTACTATTAAACCAGCAACCACCGTCGGGAAAAGCGATCGCAGTAAATGCCCCTTTAAGAATTACAATCACATGGTGGATCTGAGCAAATCTTCGGGTAAATGACAACCGTTCAAAATCGGATTCTGCATGTCCGGCCAACCGCTCAAACTCCACGGGATGTGGAGTTAAGATAGATTCAGCGGGAATAAGTTTCATCATTTCAGGATGCCCCGCGAGGATATTGAGTGCATCGGCATCAATTACCATTGGCGCATGATAATTGTCTAAAAGTAATTTAAATGCTTTTACTGTCTCCTCCGACTTCCCAATGCCTGGTCCAATTCCAATTGCCTTATAAACAGAGGATAACGGAATATGCGAAATACATTTTTCCGATTCATCGATGCTAACCATCGCCTCATAAACTGCAGTTTGCATAATTTGATTTCCCGATCCAGGAAGGTGAACCGTCAATAACCCGACCCCGGATCTTAAACAACCCTTTGAGGCAAGAATGGCAGCGCCCATTTTCCCCGTGCTGCCTGCCACCAAAAGGGCATGCCCAAAAGTTCCTTTGTGTGAGAACTTGTTTCTTGGTTTTAGAATTGAAACAATGGTTTCCTGGTCTGAATAGTGCCATGGGGTCTCTTTCATTTCAATTCCCCTTGGATGCAAACCGATTGGAAGGATCTCCCATTCCCCTGTAAACTTCTCATTCTCTTTTAAAAAGAAACTTAATTTTGGAAACTGAAAGCTAAGTGTATGATGAGCCTGAATAATTGCGTGAGGATCATTCCCGTGATTATTTTCACCCATAAGTCCCGAAGGAATATCAATTGAGATAATTGGAATATTGGAAGTATTCAGAAAATTGACGAGTTTTGCCGGAAATCCTGAGAGTGGACGGGTAAGTCCTGATCCAAATAAACCATCAATGATCAGATCGCAATCTGAAAGTTCAGGGAAAGCATCCTCACTACTCCAGTTTATTGTTGAGATTTGCAGTACCTCTTTCAATCGCTGAAGATTGATCACGAAGCACTCAGAAAAATGTTTTCCGGCATCGGGGATATAAACATCCACCTTAAAATTCTGCAACGTCAGTAATCTCGAAACGGCAAGCGCATCGCCTCCATTATTGCCCGGGCCTGCAAATACAGCTAATCGCTGATGGATATCAAAGTGTGCTGAGATCCAACCGGCAACCTGGATGGAGGCCCGCTCCATAAGATCAATTGATTCGATTGGCTCATTTTCAATTGTATACCGATCCAAATCAGCCACCTGTGTAGTTGTAAAAATTTTCATTCAACAATATATTACTCCTTTCAAATTTACGAAGAAATCGCTGTGTGTCAAACAAAGCCCGAATTTTAGTTCGAGAATCTGGAGATTTACTCGTAAAACATGATAAATAACATTATTAAGCCACCAAAAAAGTTCACTATATTTGCCGCAATTAGACAATTATAACTCCTTAAAACAACAATTTATGCTTAAAGGACATCCCAAAGGGCTATTAGTGGCATTTTTCGCAAACATGGGTGAGCGGTTTGGATTCTACACGATGATGGCCATCCTGGTTTTATTTCTCCAGGTTAAATTCGGACTAACAGAGCAAGAAGCTGGTGGTTATTACAGCTGGTTCTATTTTGGCATTTATGCACTTGCATTGGTTGGCGGGTTGCTTGCAGATGCCACAAAAAAGTATAAACTGGTGATTTTCGGCGGAATTTTAATAATGCTGTCTGGCTATGTGCTAATGGCAATTCCCGGAGTGTCGCTTAATCTGACCCTCGCCAGCCTGTTTGTCATTGCCTTTGGGAATGGGCTGTTCAAAGGCAACCTGCAGGCTGTGGTTGGCCAGCTCTACGACAATCCCAAATATGAAAAACTAAGGGATTCAGCCTTTATGGTGTTCTATATGGGTATTAATGTCGGTGCATTTTTTGCACCTTTTGCAGCTACGGCGGCAAGAAACTGGTTTCTGAAAACCAATGGATTTCTTCATGATGCCAGCCTTCCCTCGCTTTGTCATCAATATATCAACGGTACGCTGACCGATCCTTCAAAATTTCAGGAACTGGCCAACAAAGTAAGCCTAACAGGTCCAATAACAGATCTTGCCAAATTCGCTCACAGCTATATAGAAGTATTTTCAATTGGATACAACTATGCATTTGGTATTGCCGCAGGGGCCATGTTGATATCGTTACTCATCTACGTGATATTCAACAAACACCTTCCCAATAAGGAGATAGCACATGCAGAAATTCAGCCACAAGTTGATAAGAAACCATGGGCTCTGGCTTTAGCATTATCTGTTGGAGCAATTTTATATTCAATAATTTATTACGGAGCTGGCGTACAAGATATTGCGCTGGCAGTCGGACTTTTCGGTACATTTATCGCATGGATTGTAACCATCTCGAATAAAGAGGAGAAACCACGTATTATTGCCCTTATACTTGTTTTTATCGTTGTGATCTTCTTCTGGATGTCGTTCCATCAAAATGGTTTAACATTGACCTTCTTTGCAAGGGATTATATTGCCAAAGAGGTTAGTGCATTTACTTTTCTGTTTTTCGACTTAAGTTCCATGCTTGCCGTAATTGCTACTATTGCCGGGATCTTTGTAATGATCGGTAAAAACAAACAGATTCTGACCCGCTTAATTGGCGGTGGATTGTTTGTCGTAGGAGGTGGTTTATCCTACTATTATATGAGTCAAAACGGAACGACCAATTCAATTGCCCCTGAAGTCTTTCAATCTTTTAATCCATTGTTTATTGTCGCATTAACGACGCTGGTCATGGGAATCTTTGCATTTCTGAATAAAATTGGTAAAGAACCCTCCACCCCTAAAAAAATCGGTTTTGGGATGATTATTGCAGCTCTGGGATTTTTACTTGTACTTGTTGCCTCGCTCAACGTGATCTCTCCCCACGATTTAAACGGCGCTCCCGTTCCCAACTCTTCGCGGGTCTCACCTTACTGGCTTATAAATAGCTACTTAATCCTGACGGTTGCCGAGTTATTCCTAAGTCCAATGGGGTTATCATTTGTTTCTAAAGTTGCCCCTGCCAGGTTCCAGGGATTGATGCAGGGTGGGTGGCTTTTGGCTGCAGCAGTTGGAAATAAACTCCTTTTCGTTGGAAGCTATTTTTGGGGTAAGATTGAGCTTTGGCAACTATGGGCAATTTTTATCGTCTGTTGTTTGCTCTCCGCTATGTTTATGTTCTCAATGATTAAACGTCTGGAAAAAGTTACGAGCTAAATTTTAAGTGGACAACAAAGATATCCCGGTCAGGATTTGGAATCTTGACCGGGATATCTGCATTTTCAACTATTTATTCCGGTAAAGGCAGCACTCGGGAAGAAGCTTATAGGCTTCATCAGATGCGCGATACTTTTCCGTATCGTGACCAGTTTTGGCAATCGATTTTTCAATTGCATCCAAACTGGTCTTATTTTCATCATACTGAATATGAATAACTTTATCTGACTTATTCCATTCTGCTTTCAATACTCCTTCCACCGATTTTGCAGCCTCCACTATCCGCTCCCTGCACATGTCGCAATTACCTGAAACTTTAAACTGATCCTCAACGGTTCCAATCAGAGGTTGATTTTGACCCTTAATTACAATATCTTTTTCAGGCTTTACCGGATTCATCATGCTGGGTTTCCCTTCAAGTTGGGCTGCCGCATCGACGCTGAATGCACCCTGTGTGACGATTTCTTCACCATCCTTTAATCCATTCATAACAACATAACTGTTTTCAAGAAGCGGCCCAAGTTCAATATTACGGATTTTAAAAACCGGCTCTTCTGAATTCTGTAATTTCACATACACGATAGATCGCTTTCCCGTCCAGAGTACAGCCGATCGAGGGATAACCAACCTATTCCTGTATTCCTCAAGATTAGATTTTACGATACCTGTAACAAACATTTCGGGCTTGAGTTTTCCGCCGGGATTACTAATTTCGACCCGAATCTTTGCCACCCGATTGACCGGATCAATCACCGGATCAATAAAAATAATAGCTCCGGTGAAAGTTATCCCGGGCAATGCATGAACTGTAAACGCGAGTTTGTCACCTTTTTTCAGGAAGGGGAGGTCGCTTTCATAGGCATCAAACAATATCCAGACTCGTGAGAGATCTGAGATTTCATAGAGTACGGAACCCTGGTTCACATAGTCGCCGTTGTTGACGCGACGTGCAGTAACAATGCCACTTGTATTTGAAATGATATCAATATTTGTCTGAATGTTCCCCGAATTTTCAATTGCCGAAATTTGTGCTTCGGTCAACTTCCATTGATGAAGTTTTTCCTTTGCAGCCGAATAAATTTCAGGTTGCGCCAGCTTTGTTTTAACAGCTTCGAGCAATTCCTGTTGTGCAGTAACCAGTTCAGGCGAATAGACCTGCGCCAGCTTTTGCCCTTTTGCCACCGTTTCACCAGTAAAATTGACCATCAATTTTTCAATTCTTCCCGGGATGTGGCTCACCTGGTTTTGAAGTAATCGTTCGTCAGCCTGTACTTTGCCATAAAGCCGAAGTTCTTTCACCGGATTCCGGGTGGTGACTATTGATGTCATTACATTGGCAAGCTGTGCCGATTCTTTGGTCAAATGTATTGCATCCGGATCTATAGAAGCGGTACTGTTTTGTGTCAGGGGGATTAGTTCCATTGCGCAGATCGGGCATTTCCCAGGTTGATCCATGTGAATTTGGGGATGCATCGCACAGGTCCAGACGGCCACCTTTGCAGCTTCAGAATGATGATCACTTTTTTCTTTTGTTACCTGTGGAGTATGAAAAAACAACCATCCCAGAAAAATACCGATGATCAGGGTAAGGATTAATAATATGGTAGGACGTTTCATGATATATTTTTTTGTGATTTGAAAAGAAATAGGTTGAAATAAAGCAGATAATAGGTTGAAATATTTGACTCTTTGTAATTTATACCCCTCTCAACTTTGCTATTTCAAAATATTTCTATGTATTTCTATGAATATCAATGTATTTCTATACAACTCAATTTTTTCAACCAGGCAATAGCCGTGTTATTATCGCTGATTGCTTCAATCTGTTTTAGTCCGAAATCAAGTTTCTGCTGTCGTATGCGCAGTAAATCAGATAAATCAGAACCAGATACCGAAAAGCTTTTCATCAGGATATTGAGCGATTTATCAGCCAGCTGACCCTGGTTTGCATAAAGCCTCATTCTTCGCTGAGCATCCTGATAAAGTTGAATTGCTTCGTAGTATTCGGTTTGCAACGAATTGGAGGTGGCCTGATACCCCTGTTCGCTAGCAATTTTCATCTGGATGGCCTCCTCCTGCATCGCCTTATATTTTTTCCGGTAGATGGGTAGCGTGACCGTAACCATCGGCATAATCATATCACTGCCGTTCATTTGAGAGGTTGACATTTCATTTTTTTTGATTACTGAATAATTCAGCCCCAGCCCCACCATCGGATAGCTCATTCGGGTAACCATATGACGTCTGGCCTCATACGATTGTTGTTCGTATTTCAACATCCCCAGCATTGGACTGCGATTCTGCATACTGTCAGCGAATTCTGAGAGTGAATAAACAAGCGTATCAACATCGAACTTTTCGGGTAATGCCAATACCAGCTTTTGTGAACGGTTCAGATAGCCATTAAACTTTGCAGCAATGGTTTGTTGCTGATTTTTCAATAAGCTGATACTGTTTTCAAGTTCCCCAATCTCCATTTGAATCCGGTAAACGTCAGCCAGACCAGAGTTGCCTGAAGAACCCATGGGACTTGCGACCATGGATGGAGGAGTTTGATTCGATGCGGCTGTCCCCTTGTTACCCATAGTTGTCATACCTGACGATCCAGAAGTATTTGACTGTGAATTTGCACCCTGTATTGATCCCCTCGAAGAGCCCCCATTACCAGAAGAGGCAGCCTTGAATTTTACCAAAGAAAGCCGCTCGAGTGATTTCAAAATTTCGAGATTTTCTTCGTTAATCCGCACGGTTTGGTGAACCTTCTGCAATTCGTTCCAGGTTTGCTGAACACCATATAATACCTCCAGTTTTGCTTCACGAAACGCTTCAAATTTAGCTTTCGCCATCAGACTCATTTCATCTTTTGCATTCTTCAGCACACCAAACCACGGAAACATCTGCATCAGACGAATATCTGCCACCTGTTTGCCGCTCACGAGTTCCATCGGACTAAGAAATACACCGGTACTCAGCTCCGGATCGGGTAAACTGCCGACCTGAGGTACCTTCTGCAGAGCTGCCTTGTATTCGGTGAATTTCTGCAAAACGGCAGGGTTATTTTTGCCCGCCATTTCCTGGTAATAGACCAATGAATCCTGGGAATAGGCTATTTGACTGATAATCAGTATTATTATAATTGATAATAACTTTTTCATAGTTGTTCTATTATTTACCACATTAGGCACATAGAACACATTAGAAACTAAAAACTAATGTGTCCTATGTGTCTATGTGGTTATTTTTCTATTAATCCCCTCTCCCTCCACATCGACTGGAACATCGGCACAACAAAGACGGTCATCACCTGAATAACCATACCACCAAACATGGGTATTGCCATTGGAATCATAATATCAGAACCTTTACCATTTGATGATAGAACAGGTAACAAGGCAATGACAGCAACTGCAGTGGTCATCATGGCCGGCCGAATACGCTTCAGTCCTGCAGCAACCACCGCCTCCCGAACGTCATGGACAGTCGCAGGTTTCCGCTCCTCAAATACCTGATGGATGTAAGTACCCATAATTACCCCATCGTTAGTCGCAATTCCGAATAATGCGATAAACCCGACCCACACCGCTACACTTAAATTGACAGTGTGCATCTGAAACAGATCCCGCAGGTTTATTCCGGCAACCGAAAAATTCAGAAACCAGTCCTGCCCGTAAAGCCACAACATGATAAAACCGCCGGCAAAAGCGACAAAGACACCCGAAAAGTGGATAAAAGAGGCTGTAACCGTTCTGAACTGGAAATACAACAACAGCAATATCAGGAGTAAACTAATAGGTATGACAATTGCCAATCTCTTTGTCGCCCTTATCTGATGCTCATAATTCCCTGCAAACTTATAGGTTACACCGGCTGGGAGAGTGATGGACCCCGAGTTCAATTTCTGTTGCAGAAATTTTGTTGCCTCTTCAACAACATCCACCTCTGCTTTACCTTCGTTCTTATCGAAAATCACATAACCATTCAGAAAAGTATTTTCACTGCGGATCATCTGCGCACCGCGAGAATAATCGATATCTGCGATCTCGCTGAGTGGAATTTGGACACCATTCATCGAGGGAATCAAAATCCTACCAATATCCTCGGGATTGTCTCTTAACTCTCTGGCATACCTCACCCGGATTGGAAAACGCTCGCGCCCTTCAACCGAATTGCTTAAAGACATTCCTCCTACTGCCACCTGCAAAACCTCCTGTACATCACTGACCGTCATACCATACCGGGCCATCGCCTCCCGTTTCAATGAGATTTCGAGGTAGGGAGCACCCACGGCACGATCGTAAAATACAGAGGAGGCTTTAACCGACGGTACCTCTTTCAATGCCTTTTCGAGTGCAATTCCACCTTTCTCGATAGCGTTCAAATCCGGTCCATAGACTTTAAGTCCCATTGGCGCACGCATTCCTGTTGAAAGCATCACCAACCTGGTTTCGATAGGTTGCAATTTTGGGGCAGATGTCAGACCCGGGATATTGGTCACCTTTACGATCTCATTCCAGATATCATCGGGTTTCTTTATTTGAGGCCTCCACTGTCGAAAGTATTCTCCGTTTTGATCATGGATTAAAAATTGTTGGAAATTGTTGGAAATAGATTGAAATAGGTTGAAATCAGAGGAAATAAAATGAAATTGATTGAAATTGGACGAATTAAGGGTAAATGGTTTTTCCACCATCAACTTTTTATCTTCAAGTTGAACCATAAAAGACTCATTCCCTTTGTTATACGTTACCTCTTTAATCCCTTCAATTTCTACTCTATTTCTATCTGTTTCTTTTTTATTTCCATTTATTTCTATCGTTTTTCTCACTTCCGGCAAATTCAGCACAAAATCCCCTTCATGATTTATTTTGAATTTTTGTCTTTGTCCATTTTCATCGAGTATATATTCTGGCTTGTAATTGATTGTATTCTCGAACATCTGAACGGGCGCCGGGTCAAGTGCCGAATTGACTCGTCCCCATTTGCCAACCGCGATTTCCACTTCAGGAATTGTTGAAAGTCGTTTGTCCAGCGTCTCGATGTAACCGAGGTTTTTTTCGATACTCGAATGGGGCATACTGGTAGGCATCAGCAGGAAAGAACCTTCGTTGAGTGAAGGCATAAACTCTTTACCGGTACCGGGGAATATCTTTACCGGTGTCTGCCAGAGTGCTGTCTGCCTGAAACTTTTCCACCCGAATTTTTCGGCGCCTGTGGCAATAAAACCAAATGATTTATCAAAGCCAATCCAGACTAAAAGACCAAATATCAGGGTAAGAGCCGGAATAATCAGAAACTTTTGTTTGTGTTCCAAAGCCCAGCGAATGATAGTTTCATAAAAATGGACCATAGACATTAAAGCCGCAAGGATGACGGCGATAATTCCACCTACAAACAGAAAGTTAACAAAACTGCTGTTGTGTGCCCCCAATGGAAGCCACTCAATCGTGAGGTACCAGCTAGCAACCAGAACCGTGATGGCAATATTGATATAATCGGGATATCCCCTGCGGTGCTCAGGCCAGCGGTTAGCGAGCAAATTATTGATCCCGATTGCGGTAATGGCCAAAGCCGGCCATATTTGCCAGAAGGCAACAATCAGGATACCAGCTCCAATGAGTCCGCCATTCCAGATTTTGCTGATCTTCTTGGTGTCGATCCGAACTGAAAACAGCAGGTATGTCAGGGTTGGCAATACAACAATACCGAGGATAAATGCCGATATCAGAGCAAAAGTCTTGGTAAAGGCAAGTGGATGAAAGAGTTTTCCTTCGGCAGCCTCCATTGCAAAGACAGGTAGAAAACTAACGATTGTTGTAGCTATTGAGGTGACCACCGCATCCCTGACCTCTGTAGTCGCTTGATAAATAACCGACAGCAGTTGTTTTCCCCGGATACCGTCATTTTCGGGCATCTCGAGGTGCCGGAGGATATTCTCAACATCCACAATTCCAATGTCAACCATTACTCCGATCGCAATTGCTATACCCGACAAAGCAACAATGTTGGCATCGACACCAAAAAAACGCATTAAAATAAAGGTCATCAATACTCCGATAGGCAACAGCCCTGCAACAATAAGAGATGCTCTCAGATTCATAACCAAAATGATAATCACGATGATGCTGATCAGTATCTCATGCGAAAGGGCCGATTCGAGTGTACCGATGGTCTCCTTAATCAATCCGGTACGATCGTAAAAAGGGACAACCGTTACTTTTGATATCGTCCCGTCAGGCAAGGTTTTTTGTGGCAGACCAGCTTCAATCTCCTTTATTTTGGCTTTGACATTACCGATAACCTCCATGGGATTTGAGCCATATCGGGCAACCACCACAGCACCAACAGCCTCAGCACCACCCTTGTCGAGCCCCCCACGCCGGGTTGCAGGACCAAATGAGACCTGTGCAACATCTTTAATCCTGACAGGAACATTGTTTCGGACAGCCACAACCGAGATTTCGAGGTCATCCAGGTTCTTGACATATCCCAGACCCCGAATAATGTATTCCACATTATTCAACTCCATCGTTTCAGCTCCAATATCGAGGTTACTTTTACGGACTGCATTCATAACATCCATTACCGTAACGCCAAAGGCTTTTAGCGCTTCCGGATTTAAATCTACCTGATATTCTTTAACAAAGCCTCCCACTGAAGCAACTTCCGAAACCCCTTCTGCGGCAGAGAGGCCGTATTTCACATAAAAATCCTGAATACTGCGCAATTCCTGAGGATTCCAGCCACCATTTGGCTTCCCCGTCTTCGGGTCACGCCCCTCCAGCGTATACCAAAAAATTTGACCAAGAGCTGTAGCATCAGGACCTAAAGTAGGCTGAACACCCTGCGGCAAAGTACCCGAAGGCAATGAATTGAGTTTCTCAAGAATGCGTGACCTGCTCCAGTAAAATTCGACATTATCTTTAAAAATGAGGTAGATGAAAGACATGCCAAACATCGAGGTACTTCTGACTGTCTGAACTCCGGGAATTCCAAGTAAAGCAGTAGTCAGTGGATAGGTTACCTGATCCTGCATATCTTTCGGGGATCGTCCCATCCATTCGGTCGCTACGATTTGCTGATTCTCACCAATATCGGGGATTGCGTCTACCGGAACAGGATCTCGGGGCAAAAAACCGGATTTCAGGTTAAACGGCATATAGACAGCCCCTAAAACCACGAATGTGATCAGGAAAATAAAGGTAATCAACCGATTTTCCAGAAAATATTTGACGAGTCGGTTAAACATGGGAGTAATTTGAAAATTTTGGGATTTGAAAATTTGAACATGATAGAAAGGCGGGGTTCTGAAGACTATTTTCAAATCTTCAAATTACCCCATCTTCAAATTGAAGTATTTTCAAATTACCTGTATTTGCAACATCCGGGTAAGGCATTGAAAGCCTTATCGTCGGCCTTTGCCTTTTCGTTATCGTGACCAGAGGCAGCCACTTTTTTACCGATCTGATCCAAATTGGTTTTTGAAGGATCAAAAGTTACTGATAGGATTTTACTCTCAGTGCTCCATTCCGCTTTGGTGACACCATCTAATTTTGCAGCTTTTTCGATCCTTGCCTTACATTGATCGCAGTTGCCTGATACTTTGAGTTTTTCAGTTTTTGTAACAACTGTTTTGGAAAGAGTCTGGGTTTGGGCATAGGAATTAAAACCCAAAACTGTTGCCAGTAAGGCAACTATGAATATTTTTACAGTTTTCATAATCTTTGAAATTTGATATTAATGTTCTAAATAATTGAAATGAAAATTGAAGAGCAAAAAAGTGTAAAAACACTCTCCTGCCAAACCTTGGAAGAACAATAAAATCAAATACGGAATACACAAATACCGGGTAAGCTAACTGCGCTCACCAAAAAATTGCCGGGCGGACTGATATTTGTGCAAAAAAGATTTAAAATGGATTGTGATTGATTTGTCAATAATGCAGGCAATACAAAAACCTGCAAAAGTGGTTGCGAAAATGGTTTTAATCCGAAAAACGACGGGGTATAATTGGTATCAATGACAAATGCCGAAACTTTATCATGGCAGCAATTGGAGCCAATGTGCTTGCCAGGTACTGTGCAATGATCTGCCAGTTCTTCCATACCACATGAAGCCAGTTCACCCGAAACGGATACTCTGGTTGCCGAAATCTTACCACCGCAAAAATGAGTCGCAACGGTAAAATGCATCCCCGAAAGGAGGATCAGCACTGAAAATGATATGGATAAAAACTTCTTCATCTATAAGTATAAACGCAGACCCACTAAAATAGTTCTGCAAATATGAAAAAAATCTTTGTAATAATATACTTTTATCTTTGCGCCCAAAATAATTAAGACAATGACAAAAAAAGAAGCATTGGCAGTTCTGCATTCACGGACATCCGGAGTTCCATTTGAAGCGCTTGAATTTTTAATGAACCTTCCCTATGACGAGGATCTTGAAAACAAAATAATCTTTCACCTCGACAATGCCTATGATGAGCGGATTTCAATGCTGAATAAAAGTCTGCCTAACCTCCCTTTATGGTATGCCATCCTCGCTGAAGTACACAGTTCACAGCGAATTGTCCCTTCAGTTATTAAACTCTTCTCTACTCCAGATTCACCCGATTGGGATCTTCTTGACGAACAAGGACTTTTTCTAGTCGGAATGTTTGCTGAAAAATATCCTGAGACCGTTAACCTTTGTCTTAATGCCATCGAAAAGCAGGTTGCGAAAAAGAGCAATGCCCCTTATCTTTTTCTCTACGATGCCATCTATATTGCCAACGATGAAACACATGGAGCACAAATCTCCCGTTTGCTGAGTAATCCTGATACAGGTTGGAAACCTTTACTTGCAGTACATGTGGCTGAAGCCCGACTTAGTTCATGCCGGGACGAGGTGGAAAAGCTACACCAATCGTTCCTCCCCTTCACCCAAAAAGGGACAAATGAAAATCTTATTCGGGAAGAACTTCAATTTGCCCTTGAATTATTTGATGATGAGACACATCAACCCGGTTGTTATTTTCACCAGCGGGGAGATTGGAAAAGTCATTACCAGAGCGCTGAACAGCTTTTCGAAGAAGAAAATCCGATGCTCGCGAATATTTTCAACAATGTGGGTCGGAACGATCTTTGTCCATGTGGATCGGGCAAAAAATACAAGAGTTGTTGTTTAAAAAACTAGATCTTCTGTCCTGATAACGAATGCATCATCCATAATTTCAATAACTTAGAGGCATTTTGTTCTGCTTTCGGATTATTCCTTTGACCACCCCAGTAGTCAATATCATCAAATCCTTTTTGAATATCGACCAGGATCAGAGCCGGATTTTTATGCAATAAAGCGTTCATAATAAATATTTTTCAAAATATGAAGTGCACTTAGAAGAATTTTATTCCCAGGAAAATATATCCAGGAAAACAGGTGATTACCCGATTGCATCATCTCAATTTGAATTTTGGAATTTGCATTCTTCATTTTTTATTGATTTTTACTCTCCAATTCACCGGACTAAATTTTTACTGCCTTATTCATTGGTCAACCATGGCTTAATAACGCGGTCAAGGGTCTCCTCCCCTTGCATAAACGAAAGGAAAATCCCGTAATTGGTGATGGGGATTCCTGTTGTATTCAGATCACGCAGCCGGGCTGCCATTCGCTGATTGGAGATCATGCAACCACCGCAGTGTATTACCAGTTTATAGCGGCTCAGATCGGGTTCATCGGCAAACTCCCTTCCAAATGCATGGTCTACAATCAAACCGGGATAGAACTTTTTAAGGATTTTAGGAATCTGTACTGTTCCAATATCCTCTTTTATACGGGAGTGGTTACAGGCTTCCGCGATCAGGAGACGATCGCCCGGTTTTAAATGATTCAGAGTCCTGATTCCAGCTACAAATTCATTTAGCCTCCCCCGGCTCATATAGTTAATCATCATGATCGAGAAGGTTGTTAGGTCCATATCGGATGGGGCCCAATCCTTCATAATATCAATCGCCTGCGAATCGGTGATGATTGCTTTTGGCCTGACGGAAAAGCTATTAATAAACCTGTTCCATCTCTCCCTTTCATCCGGATCGCCGGTGCGGGCCTTTGAGAGGTTCATCCGGTATGAAACAGGGAATGCCCAGTTTCGGGTGATGTACTCCTCTGCCATTGCCTGAGGTCTGAGATATCTTCCGGCAGGTGTCTCTTCATCCATCGGAATATTCAGAATATAGAACTCCCCATTCTCCACAAAAGGTAATAATTCGACAGTACTATTTTTGGGGATATAATTGTCTAAGATCTTATCGATCAACGTTTTACGATAATCTATATCTACGGCGCTCAATACAATCTTATGGTATATTCCAAGTTTAGAGAGCAGTACATCTATTTTTCGGATAAAATCTGCATCACCGCTGCGAAAAAGATTATACACAACAATGATCTGCTTCTCAAGTTTATGGGCTTCATTAATAAGTTTCCCTTCAGTCTCAAAATCCAAAGTTGAAGGATCGATAACAAGCAGCACAAGATCGCACTCCTTTAAAGCTGCGATCCCCTTTTTCCGTTTTTTTTCACCCAGCACATCCGGCTCATCAAAACCGGCAGTATCCAGGATCTTGACGGGACCAAGTCCATGAATTTCGGCGAGCGCTATTTTTGTATCGGTTGTAGTGCCGGGTGTAGGATCAACGATGGAGGTCTCCTGCTGGGTAAGTAGGTTCATTAAGGTGCTCTTACCAGAATTCATCTTTCCGAAAATTCCGATGATATCACGTTCTGTCATCTTCCCTTTATCTTAAGTTTAATGTAAAGGAAACAAAAAATAGTTAAATTGCCGAACGGTCTAATTGTCAAATCATCCAATTGTCACATTTTTCTTAGTAGTTTTGTGGGATAAATCATTCGATATGGAGAAGATTGCAATTTTTCCGGGGTCCTTCGACCCTTTTACCTTAGGACATGAATCGATCATCAACCGCGCTTTGCCCATGTTTGATCAGATCATCATCATGATAGGATACAATTCGAACAAAAAACCCTATTATTCCTTAGAGAAAAGGAAGGAGTGGATCAAGCGGGTTTTTGAAAATGAACCTAAAATCAAGGTGGGAAAATTTGACGGGCTTACCGTTGATTACTGTAAAAGAGTTCATGCCCAATACATTTTAAGGGGTTTGCGCACTGCCTCCGATTTCGAATATGAGAGAGCTATTGCCCAGATTAATAAAAAGATGTACCCTGAAGTGGAGACCGTATTTTTATTGACAACCCCCGAAACGACCGCTATCTCCTCAACAATCGTAAGAGATATTTTACGCCACAGAGGGGATGCAAGTCTGTTTCTTCCATCGTGTCTTGATCTTTCGGAATTTTATGACGAATAAAAGCCTTCAATTTTAATATGCACCAATTTCTGGTCTCCGTTCTCCTTTTGTTGATTTGCCTTCCAATCAAGGCCCAAAATACAATTCTTTACGGTAAGGCTTTGGATTACACCGGCAAGGAAATTATTTTTTATGTAATACCCGATCCGGTCCTTCATCAAAAACATGAATTAGCAACCACCAGGGTTGCCTCTGATGGTGCGTTTTCGGTGACCATCCCCATCAACCAAACGGTCGAAATTTATTGCGACCTTGAAAAATACTGCGGGATAATGGTCGTTGAACCAAACAAAAATTACAGCATCGAACTACCCCCTTTTTCCATCAGGAGCTCTGCCGAAGCGCGCAGTATTTATTTTAAACCGGCCCCGTTCTGGTTGGGTTTGCCTGGGACAAATAATTCAGATCTGAATTTTATGGTTCGCTCGTTTGTCACAGAGATCAACTTCGAAACCGTTAAAAACACTTCCCAAATCTATCAGCAGAAGTCAAAGGTGGTTGTTGATGAAATTATTGAGCGATTGGAAAAAAAATATTCATCCTATCAAAACGAATACTTCAGAACTCTAAAGAGGTATTATTTTGCCGAATTGGAATATGCCTTGCATCAAAGGACGCCCGATTATATCATCAATAAATATTTTGCAGGTCAACCGGTTCAACTGAATCATCCCATATACCAAAGAGTTTTTGAAATCCTTTTTACCGACTTCCTCCGGATGCAGGCCCAGCATATTCAAAATCGAAAAATCATTACCGCTACCGATGCCGGTGATTTTTTGGGATTGGTTTCCTTTTTTGAGAAGAAGGGCTATCAAAAGGAATTTGCAGAACTTGTTGTACTCAAAGGATTAAATGACGGTTATTACACTGGTAGCTTTTCAAAGGAGGGGGTGATTAAATCGATAGAAATGGCACAGCAGGCTGCCACAACGCCGGCACTGCAAGCAATTGCCCGTCAGATCAAAAGCCGGCTCACTTTATTACCCGTTGGAGGGAAAGCACCTTCTTTAAAGCTCAATAACACTAAAATGGAGGCAATAAATCTCGATCAGGTAAAAGGGAAATTTGTCTACCTCACTTTTTTCAACAGCACAAGTTCCGATTGCCGCATGGAACTTGACTCGATTGTTTCATTGGAAAGAAAATTCCGGCAAGTACTTACTGTCTTATCTGTCGCACTTGACGACGATTTCGACAATCCTTCCAAACTATGGAAAACAAAAGGGTATTCCTGGGAATTACTCAATGGCTCAAAGCAAAAGCAGTTGATTATCAACTACAATGTCACAATACCACCCGCCTACTACCTGATTGATCCTGATGGGAACCTTCTTCTTGCACAGGCTCCCTCCCCTACTCATGGATTCGAACCTTTGTTTTTAAAAATCTTCCGTAGTTTTAATTTTAAACCTAAACCAAATCCACCTAAACTCAAAGAATAGGGTCAATTTAACGTTTTAGTAAGAATCGCCAACGAATTGATTCATCCCAAAGCTAAAAATATTTGTACTTTTGCATAAAATATTAATGTCATAAATAATATGGAAAACGCACAAATTGAGGTTACTAAACGCCTTTTAGCTATAGATACCATTAAAATTCAACCCGATATCCCGTTTACATGGGCATCAGGATGGAAATCCCCGATTTATTGTGATAATCGTAAGGTTCTCTCGTTTCCTGAAACACGAACTTATATCTGTAGCCAGTTTGTGAAGCTGATACGTGAAAAATATCCCAATGCTGAAGCGATCGCCGGGGTTGCTACAGGCGCCATTGCACATGGAGTTTTAGTGGCAGAGGTGTTACAGCTTCCGTTTATCTACGTCAGATCAAAACCCAAAGGGCATGGACTTGAAAACCTTATTGAAGGTGACATTCAACCTGGTACAAAGGTTGTAATTATCGAAGATCTTATTTCAACAGGGGGAAGTTCATTAAGTGCAGCAGAAGCAGTTCGCAACTATGGCGCTGAGGTACTTGGAATGCTCGCTATCTTCACCTACAATTTTCCTTTGGCCACACAAAACTTCCTGGATGCCAACATTGAATTGACAACGTTAAGCAATTACAATTTATTGCTGAAACTGGCCTACGATTCGGGAGAGATCACAGATGAACAACTCGAAAGTCTGAATAACTGGAGAAAAAGTCCGGAAACCTGGGGACGTTAAAGGAACAAAAGGGAAAAGAAAAAAGAAATCGTTGAAACATGGGAACCGAAAAATATATCAGTGAGGTAAAGACCATCGCATCTCACCATGAGAATGTTTATAATTACCTCTCTGACCTGAATAATTTTGGGCAGCTTTTTGATCCGTCTAAAATCGAAGAATTAAAAAAGCAACATCCGGAGACTCCTGATCTAAAATTGGAAAACTTTCGGGCAACTACCGATGAATGCACATTTTCAATCAGCCCTGTTGGTACCATTGGTATCCAGATCATTGAACGCGAACCAACCAAACTGATTAAATTAACAGGAAGTCAATCTGTCCCTTTTCAGTTCAATTGCTGGATTCAGCTTTTACCTGTTGATGACTCCAACAGCAGGGTAAGAATTACCTTACACGCAGAATTAAATCCCATGATAAAGATGCTTGTTGGCAAATATTTAAAGGAAGGGGTTGATCGTGTCGCTGAGGCATTAACTAAAATACAGTATGCCTGATTAGGCGATCAGGCTTTAGGCTAAAAGCCTAATAGTCTATCACTTAAAAACAACCTCTTTGAACTGGTATTTTCTTACTATTCCCGATCGGGTCTCGATCTTTAATTGTCCGATTTGATCAACGCCAAGAATTCGCCCTTCAAAATCACCGGTTTCGTCTGCATATGGCAACCAAATGTCCCGCCTGAAAAGTCCTTCAATATAATCTTCATCAATCTGGCTGAATTTTCCATTTAAAAGCTGCTGGTATCGGGCATCAATCTTCAGACATAAGTTGGAGAGCGCCTCGTCAAGATCATAAACCTGGCCAGTAATCTGAATCATCGATACTGGATTAGGTGCATCTCCTGTGAAAACCAGCTGGTTAATATTTAAACCAATACCAACTATGCAAGATGATATTTTATTGCCACATACCGAATTTTCAATCAGAATTCCGGCCACTTTCCTGTTCCCAATGTAAATATCATTCGGCCATTTTATGGAAACCTGATCGGTCAATTCTTTCAAATAATCGGTTACCCCCAGCGAAATTGCCTTTGAAATCTCAAATTGTTTGATAATCTCAAGGAATTGCGGATAAAGGAGGATACTGAAAGTTAGATTTTTATAAGGCTCGCTTTCCCATTTATTTGAATGCTGTCCACGACCGTCAATCTGGCTGTCGGTAATAAAAACGGTACCTTCCGGCGGACGTTTTGTCAGTAACTGCGCTGCGGCATAGTTATTGGTTGAATCTGTTATGTGAATTCGCTCGATGGCTGAGCCTATCATTTTGTTCATTTTGCCCGGTAAATTTGTGAGGTCAAAGTAAAAACTAATATTTCAGAAGATTACCACATCAAATCTTTATTTATCTATCGGACAAAAAAATTATCTTTGTACTTTAAAATTTCTATATGGTTAATCCTGCCATTCAATATGGCTCAATCGATTTAATAGAAGCGATTATTGAAGGTATTCAACGCAAAAAAGGACTTGATATCATTGATATTGATCTTCAAACACTTAACAATACTGAATGTGATCATTACATTATTTGCCATGGGACATCCACTACTCATGTCGACGCGATTGCTCATTCGGTAGAAGAAACGGTAGAGGAATTAAAAAATGAACCTGCATGGCATCGCGATGGTTATCACCAGGCGCAGTGGATACTACTCGACTATGCAAATATCATGGTTCATGTATTTCAGGAACCCATACGAAAATTATACGATCTTGAAAGTTTATGGGCCGACGGAAGAATTTATAATATAGGTGCTGACATTTAAAAAATTATGACTGAGAAAGATACATCAAATAATGGCGGGAATAATATCCCGAAAGGAACAAAAAAATCTTCAGGTAGCGGGTCTAAAATCTCCCCAAAATTTAATCCCATTTACATTTATGGAATTTTATTGGTTGCATTTCTTGCAATACAATATTACACTTCCGGTGGCTCACCTGTTGAAACGAGCTGGCAGGAAGTAAAAAATACGATGCTTAAAAACGGTGATGTAGAAAAAATAGTTGTCGTTAATAAGTCACAATCAGATATTTTTCTGAAAGAGTCCTCCTACGAGAAATATAAAAGTAAGTTTCCTCAAGGTTTTGGTACCCCAGCAAAGACAGGACCTCACTTTTTCTTTACGATCGGATCGGTTGATGTTTTTGAAAAGAACCTCGAAAGTGCTCAGGCTGAATTTGGTGACAATGCGAAGGTTACCTTAACATATGAAATCAGACATGACTATTTTAGCGAGATTCTGGGCTGGTTATTTTTTCCCCTCGTTCTTCTTGCTGTCTGGTTTTGGTTCTTCCGAAGGATGAGTAAAGGTGGTGGTGCAGGTGGAAATATTTTCAATGTTGGGAAATCGCAGGCTAAGATTTTTGATAAAGAGTCCAGGGTGAGTACCACTTTCAAAGAGGTTGCCGGTCTTGCTGAAGCAAAACAGGAGATTGAAGAGATTGTCGAATTTTTAAAAAATCCTGAAAGATATACCAAACTTGGCGGAAAGATTCCGAAAGGGGCATTGCTGGTAGGCCCTCCCGGGACTGGTAAGACTTTGCTGGCTAAAGCTGTAGCTGGTGAAGCTGACGTACCGTTTTTCTCAATGTCAGGTTCCGATTTTGTAGAGATGTTTGTCGGTGTCGGGGCATCACGTGTTCGTGACCTTTTCAAACAGGCAAAAGAGAAAGCCCCATGTATCGTCTTTATTGATGAGATTGACGCCATTGGACGCGCCAGGGGCAGAAATCCAAATATGGGATCTAATGACGAGCGCGAAAACACGCTTAATCAATTACTTACTGAAATGGATGGTTTCGACACAAATTCAGGAGTAATTATTTTAGGCGCCACCAACCGTGCAGATATACTCGACCGGGCTTTGATGCGTGCAGGAAGATTTGACCGTCAGATTCATGTTGAGCTTCCTGATGTAATCGATCGTAAAGAGATCTTTATGGTACACCTCAGACCTCTTACCTTGTCAGAGGATGTGAATGTCATATTTCTTGCAAAACAAACTCCGGGATTTTCGGGTGCTGATATTGCCAATGTTTGTAATGAAGCCGCACTTATTGCAGCCCGAAAGAAAAAAAACAAAGTAGAGAAGCAGGATTTTCTCGATGCTGTTGACCGGATTGTGGGTGGACTGGAGAAAAAGAATAAAATTATTACGGCTGACGAGAAAGCCATTATTGCCTATCACGAAGCTGGACATGCCACCGTAAGTTGGTTGCTCGAACACGCACATCCACTGGTGAAAGTTACCATTGTACCTCGCGGAAAAGCCTTAGGCGCTGCCTGGTATCTGCCGGAAGAGCGGCAAATTACAACAAAGGACCAAATGTTGGATGAAGTGTGCGCCACTCTGGGTGGAAGAGCCGCTGAGGAAGTTGTCTTCTCCAAAATCTCATCGGGAGCACAAAACGATCTTGAGAAGGTGACCAGAACAGCTTACTCGATGGTTTGTTATTTCGGAATGTCTGAAAAAGTAGGAAATGTGAGTTATTACGACTCTACTGGTCAAAGCGATTATAGCTTCAATAAACCCTACAGTGAGAAAACGGCAGAATTGATTGACTCCGAAATTAAGGAATTAATCGACACTGCCTTTGTCAGAGCAAAAGAGATCCTAAGAAAAAATGGGAGCGGTCATAAACAACTTGCAGAATTACTTCTTGAGCGCGAAGTCATTTTTACAGAAGATCTGGAACATATCTTTGGGCCACGTCCATGGGGAAAGAAAAAAGAAGACGAGATTACTGAGAACAAGATTGAAGATCAAACGACTAATAGTGATTCGGAAGAATCAAAGATATAATATTCGAAAATGGAAAAAGGGTGGAAACGTGTTATTGCTTCGGGTGATGAATACCTTGTATCCATAGCCAAAGATTTGCTTCAGGATAGCGGAATTGAATCGGTTGTAATTAACCACAAGGATTCCTCATATGTCTGGCTGGGCGAGGTGGAGCTCTATGTCAGGGATGAAGATGAAACCATGGCGAATGAGGTGTTAAAACAATTAAATAAAGGCTGACCCTTGAAAGAGTTGGTTACGCGATCCATTTGGGGCCTCCTTTTTGCAACAGCATTAACAGGAGCCATTCTTCTTGGCCCATATGCATTTGCTATACTTTTTATGATTTTTTCGGGGTTTATCCTTCGAGAGTTCTATGCTTTATGTTGTGAAGCAGGGTATTCACCACAGATCTATCCGGGCCTACTCGTTGGAATAGCCATTTTTGTGACTTCATTCCTGATCGCAGGGCACACCATAATATCAAGTAGTTATATTTACCTTGTCTTACTTATCTATGCCATTCCAGTCTACGAGCTTTTTCGAAAAAAAAAGAATCCCCTGGTTAATGTTGCCCTAACTGAATTTGGAATTATCTACGTTTCTATCCCGTTTTCACTACTTAACTTCCTTGCTTTCTCAGAATCGAAAGGGATATTCAATTATAATTACGCACTGTTAATCAGTCTATTTGTATTTGTTTGGGCAAGTGATACCGGCGCTTACCTGTTTGGAGTCAGGTTTGGCCGACACCGTTTAAGTGAAAGAATCTCTCCCAAAAAATCGTGGGAAGGATTGTTCGGGGGGGTACTCACCGCAATTTTTGCAGGGTGGATTCTCTCATTGATATTTTCACAATATAGTTTTCTATTCATGGGGGTTATGGCCATCATTGTGGTTATTTCGGGAACCCTCGGCGATTTGGTGGAATCAATGATCAAACGAAGTATTGGAGTGAAAGATTCGGGGCGCTTTATGCCTGGTCACGGAGGACTTCTTGACCGTTTTGACAGCATTCTGCTTGCCTCTCCCGTTATTTATTTTGTGCTCCAATTTTTTCGCTGATAATTATTTTCTTAGATTTGCACCACAATAGATCAAACTTATGAGAATTCACAAAGAAGGATTTCTGGTTATTGGGGTAACATTTATCATCTGGCTGGTACTTAATATTGTTGTCGGGATGACCAGGGAGCTTTATTTCCGCTGTTTTACATTTCTTGCAACGACATTTGTACTGATCTTCGTGATGCGTTTCTTTCGCTATCCAAGGCGGAACATTGAACTAAAGCCCCACTCCGTTTTATCACCTGCCGATGGCCAGATCGTTGCAATTGAAGAAACATTTGAATCAGAACACTTTAGCGACCGTCGTCTTCAGGTTTCCGTTTTTATGTCGGTAAACAATGTACATATCAACTGGTTTCCCGTTCCGGGAATAATAAAATATTTCAAACATCACAGTGGTAAATTTATGGCAGCTTACCTGCCCAAATCCTCCACAGAGAACGAACGTGCCACCACTGTAATCCAAATGGAAGATGGAACAGAGATCCTGGTAAGACAAATAGCAGGAGCCGTAGCCAAAAGGATTATTACTTATTCGAAGCTAGATGCCAAAGTAAATCAGCAAAATGAACTTGGTTTTATCCGCTTTGGTTCACGCGTAGATCTTTTCCTCCCTGTCGGCACAAAGGTGAATGTCGAATTATGCCAAAATGTAACTGGTAGTCAAACTGTTATTGCAGAGTTGTAAAATATTTGCCAGTGATGATCCGAAAACATATCCCCAATTTAATCACCTGTTTAAATGTCGTTTCAGGAACTATTGCTGTCCTTTTCGCGATAAAAGGGGAACTTACCTTAGCTGTCCTTTTTATTTTTGCAGCAGCTGTATTCGACTTTCTTGACGGGATGGCAGCGCGTCTGCTAAAAGCTTACTCCCCGATGGGAAAAGAGCTCGATTCACTGGCTGATATGATCTCATTCGGCGTTGCCCCGGGCATGTTAATGATGGTGATGCAGGAATATGCATTGTTCGGTTTAAATGTGCGTGCCGAAAGTTTTTCTGGATTATCGTTATGGGAGATAAGCTGTTTAGGGGCATCATTGTTAATACCGGTGGCTTCAGCACTTCGGCTGGCCAAATTCAATATCGATACGCGGCAGACCAACTCATTTATCGGATTACCTACCCCTGCAAATGCACTTCTTATTTCAGCCCTTGCCCTGATTACCCAACATGGAAGGTTCGAAACTATTGACACCTTTATACTGCAACCAATTGTTTTACTAGTAATAACAATATCACTATCGCTACTTCTGGTTTCAGAAATTCCAATGTTCTCGCTCAAATTCAAGAATTTGAAATGGAGCGAAAATCGCATTCAAATGGTCTTTCTGACAATCTCTGCCGCACTTCTGCTCACCTTTAATATTTATGGAATTGCAGCATCAATTGGTTGCTTTATCCTAATCTCTGTGATTCAGAGGTTAAAAAAGTAATTTCCATAACCTTTTTGTGGCAACATAAAAAAGTATATTTTTGCATAGTTTAAAATAAAATCAAAACAATCGTGGACATTTTTGAAAAATTCAAAACAGACAAGGGCAATCTTGGTCAATACCAGAAAGAAGCTCATGGTTACTTTTCATTTCCAAAATTAGAGGGTGAAATTGGATCAAGAATGAAATTCAGGGGAAAAGAGGTTCTTAACTGGAGTCTTAACAACTATTGCGGACTGGCCAATCATCCCGAGGTTAGAAAAGCAGATGCTCAGGCAGCTGCTCAATATGGGCTTGCTTACCCGATGGGTGCAAGAATGATGTCTGGTCAGACCAGTATGCATGAAGAGTTGGAAAAGCAACTCGCCAGCTTTACGAGTAAACCGGATGCATTTCTTTTGAACTTCGGTTACCAGGGGATGATCTCCATAATTGATGCAGTCTGCGGACGTAACGACGTGATTGTATATGATGCAGAAGCGCATGCATGCATACTTGACGGCGTCAGGTTGCACATGGGCAAAAGGTTTGTTTTCAAACATAACGATATGGATAGCCTCCGGAAACAACTGGAACATGCCACTGCATTGTCTCAGAAAACACACGGCGGTATTCTTGTAATTACTGAAGGGGTGTTCGGCATGGCCGGAGATCTCGGTAAACTGGACGAAATTGTAAAATTCAAAAACGAGTTCAGTTTCAGGTTGCTGGTTGATGATGCCCACGGTTTTGGAACAATGGGCGCCACAGGCGCCGGCGTTGGAGAACACTTTGGCGTACAGGATTCAATTGATATGTATTTCGGAACATTTGCCAAATCAATGGCTGGAATTGGAGCCTTCATTGCCAGTAGCGAAGAGGTGTGCGACTTCCTCCGATACAATATGCGATCACAGACATTTGCCAAATCATTGCCCATGGCCATGGTGATCGGACTGCTGAAACGACTTGAACTGATCCGCACTGAACCTGAACTGAGATCAAAACTATGGGTAATTGTCAATGCTCTTCAGGCAGGTCTGAAAGCTGAAAACTTCGATCTGGGTGTTACCAATTCTCCGGTTACTCCCGTATATCTTTCAGGAAGCGTCCCCGAAGGGACAAATGTTGTAATGGATCTTCGCGAGAACTATAATATCTTTTGCTCAATCGTAGTTTACCCGGTAATCCCAAAAGGTCAGTTATTGCTTCGCCTTATTCCAACCTCTATTCATACCATCGAAGATGTAGAGTATACGATTAAAGCATTTTCTGAGGTTCGCAAAAAACTCGAAGCCGGAAAATATGCAGGAACAAAACTTGCTCAGGTTTTTTAATAATAACCTCTGATAACGATTATAAAATGCTTCTCATTACGGGAAGCATTTTTTCGTTTAAAGAAATCAGGTATTGCTTTAATTAGTCCCGATTATTATGCACGTTTGTTCCATAAAATCTGATCAGATGAAATAGCCATGGTTGTAAATCACAAACCGAAGAGGAATATATCACCATGGCTATTCCATTTGGCCGTTAAAAAACAAATTATATACAAATGAAACGTTTCTTTGGATACAACCGAAATATCCTGTTCACCGGGTTAACCAGTTTTTTGACCGATACCTCCGTAAAAATGGTTTATTCTGTGATGCCCATGTTCCTGCTCTCAATCGGTGCATCAAAAACCAGCCTCTCATTGATTGAAGGAATTGCCGAGAGTACTGCAGCTTTTGTAAAAACGTTAACAGGCTTTTGGAGCGATAAAATTGGGAAAAACAAACCCTTTATGTTGATCGGATATGGAGTTTCGGCCCTTATCATTCCTCTCTACTCGTTTGTTTCATCCCCAATGCAGGTATTGTACCTGCGATTTACTGAACGATTTGGCAAGGGTATCAGAACGGCGCCGCGCGATAGCCTGATCGCCGGATCCGTGACCAACGGAGAGACCGGAAAAAGTTTTGGACTCCAGAAGGCGATGGATAACAGCGGCGCCATTTTGGGTCCTCTGGCGGCATTTGTATTGCTGTTTTTCTTTCACAATAACTATCGGCTCATATTTCTGTTGGCAGGAATACCTGCAGTTCTGAGTATTTTTGTAATCATCTTTGGGATTAAGGAGGCTAAAAAAAGCAAGGAAAGCTTGTTTAAAAAATTCCATTTCAAAGATTTTCCACGGAAATATTATCTTTTCCTGTCCATCATTTTTATTTTCACCCTTGGGAATTCCACCGATGCATTGCTGATGGTTAAAGCCAACGAGGCAGGGGTAAAAGTTGCTTTTATTCCACTTGTTTACCTCCTGACAAGTATCGTTTCTGTGTTACTGGCCATTCCTTTGGGTTCACTTTCTGATAAAATCGGGAAAGAAAAATTGCTGATTTTCGGATTTCTGGTCTATGCAATCGTTTATTTCGGATTTGGGATTACCAAAAGTGTAGCTACAATTATTGCTCTTTTTGGATTATACGGTTTGTATTCGGCAGCTACCGACGGGATACAAAAAGCATTCGTTTCGGATGTAATCGATAAAAACAAACAAGGTACCGGTTTGGGTATTTATAATGCTTTGCTTGGAATAACACTGTTACCTGCAAGCTTGATAGCCGGATTGCTTTACGATAAAGTCAATTCGAGTATTCCATTCTATTTTGGCGCATCAACAGCTCTGATATCAGCCATTCTCATGCTTATCTTCGCCCGAAGTAAGAAAGCCGGATCGGAACTTTTATGACGTTAAATTAATTTAAACGAAAGTGCAATCGCAAAATTGCTTATATTTCGAAAAATTTCTACTGCATTAAAATGGATACTTTAAACATTGCAATATTAGGCTGCGGAACAGTTGGAGGGGGCGTCGCCCGTATTATAACTGAAATCAATAATGATCTTTCAATCAGGGCCAGGACAAAAATTGTGCTCAAAAAAATTGTGGAGCTTTGCCCTTCAAAAGCTTCCGAAAAATTCAATATTCCACTCGATTTGTTTTGTGGAGGGGGAAAAGACCTTTCAGGCACAGAAGCCTATCAATATATTCAGGAGATCATCTCTTCAAAAGAGATCGATTTAGTCGTTGAAACAATAGGTGGCAAGAGCGACTTTGTTTACAACCTCTGTCTTGATATTCTCAATTCAGGGAAACATATGGTAACAGCAAATAAAGCACTTTTGGCCGAAAGGGGAAAAGTAATCTTTGAAACAGCCGATACAAAAAATGTAAAAATTGGTTTTGAGGCAGCTGTTTGTGGTGCAATACCTATCATTAAAACCATTCAGGAGAGTTTTACCGGTGATAAAGTACTTTCGGTTTCAGGAATCATGAACGGGACCAGTAATTACATCCTGACACAGATGCAGAATGAAAAACTGGAATTTGAAGAAGCACTGATTCTTGCACAGGAGAGCGGCTATGCCGAAGCCGATCCGCTGCTTGATATCAATGGAGGTGACGCAGGACATAAATTAATACTTCTGATTAAATTGGCATATGGAGTCGATGTATCGAAAGAAGACCTTTCGATTTCCGGAATTGAAGACATCACCAAAGAAGATATCGATTTTGCGAGCGAAATTGATGCAAAGATCAAGCTGATTTGTTACGCAAAAAAAGTGAATGGCGATATCTATGCGACCGTACGCCCCATGTTGGTAAAAAACAGCAACTTCCTGGCTGAGGTCAGTGGAGCAACCAATGCAGTAAGGATTAACAACAAATATTCAGGGGTCCATTTTTTAGTCGGTAAAGGGGCAGGTTCAACAGAAACAGCCATGTCAATTGTTTCAGACATTGTTTTCATAGCCCGTTATGGCGACAAAATACAGAATATCCCGGCAAAGCAGGAACGCAACCTGGCCGATTCCAGTCAGTTTGTTTTTCCCTATCTGATTACATTCCATACTGGAAATATCCCGGGCACAACCGGCTTTATTGCAACTGCTATCGGGAAACAGGAAATTAACATTGAAACTGTCAGCCATAACCGGCATTCTGGCGAAAAAGCGATGTTCTCGGTGGCCACAATGCCATGCACACTTGGGCAAATAGAAAACGCCATAAAAGAGATCAGAAATGATAAACCGGGAATGTTATTAAGCGAGCCAAAAATTATGCCTATATTATATTGAATTCAAAATAAATAACTAAAATCATTTCAAAAGCAGAACATTTGCTGGTTCTGAAATGAAGACCACCTAAAGTTTATTTTCTGTTTTTTTTTATAAAAACGATGATTTTAAAATATAACGTCTATATTTGCATACCGATCGTTCAGTATGCAAAATTATGAGTGACACAAGAGAATTTATTATAGACCAGGCATATAGCCTGTTTTTAAGTCGAAGTTACGAAGCCGTTTCCATCAGCGAAATCAGTAAAGCCATCGGTTTTACAAAGGGGGCATTGTACCATCATTTTACCAATAAGGAAAATCTCTTTAAGGCTGTAATTGATAAATATTTAATAATTAACGAATTAGATATTTTAGATACAGAAATTACATTAGCCCGGTTTATAGAAGAAAGTATAAATCACACCAGGAAAATTATCCATGGTATTTTTAGTGAGATACCCGCGTTTGTACCTATCAATTATTTTTCGCTTATCATTGATGCTTACAGGCACTACCCGGGATTCGCCAGTGAGAAGGAGGACCTTTTAACAAATGAAATAGAGAAAATAAAGATCATAATGGATAACGCCATTATAAATGGTGAAATCCGGAATGATATTAACACATCCAATATGGCTGCCAATTTTTTTTCCATCAGTATGGGTATGGCGCCCAATTTATTACACAATAATTCACCACAACTGGCCATTGACTCGATGCGTGACCAATTGTATGAACTTTATAAGATTCTAAAAATTTAACTTTTGAATGATTTGCAAAACATTTTTACCGGAGCCCGGAACATACTGATCGTTCAGTATTCGATTAAAAAAACAATTTATTACTTTAATTTATAAAAAATGAAAAAAGCAGTTTATCCGGCAATCATAATTGTCATGCTTACAGGATGTAATCCGAGATCAAACCAAGAGAAACCGGTTGTGGAAAGACGTATCAATATTTCCGTTTCGCAAGTAAAATCGGAACGAATGGAAGTAAATCTGCGATACAGTGGGACTGTTGAAGCATCCCAAACCATTCCACTAAACTTTCAAACTACTGGAACAGTTGAAAAGGTATTCGTTGATGCGGGTGATGCGGTAAAAAAAGGTCAGTTACTGGCAACAATTGATAAAAGCGATAATCAGAATATGTATGAAATCACCAATTCAAAATATCAACAGGCCAAAGATGCTTACGACCGGTTAAAAACAGTTCACGATCAGGGAAGTTTGTCGGAAATCAAATGGGTAGAGATGGAAACAAACCTTGCCCAGGCAAAATCATCACTCGACATATCAAAAAACAATCTCGATAAATGTTCGATGCGTGCTCCGGTAAATGGTATAATCGGACGTCGCAACATCGAACCCGGAATGTCATCAATTACGCTTACCTCCTCCCCTTTCGATTTAGTTGAAATCACAACCGTTTATGTGAAAATCGCCGTTCCCGAAAACGAAATAGGCAAAATCCGAAAAGGCAATATTGCGAACGCTGTTGTTTCCGCCCTGAATAATAAACAATTCGAAGGTGAGATAACCAATTTAAGTCCGGTGGCAGATGCTTTTTCGCGCACATACGACGCTAAAATAATAGTCAAAAATCAAAATCTCGAACTTAAACCAGGCATGGTATGCGACGTAATCCTCAATCTTAAAACAGAAAAGGAGATGGTTTTAGTCCCCTACCAATGCGTATCCAAAGATCCGGAAGGCAACACCTATGTCTTCGTAGTTGATTCAAACCGAAAAACGGTAAAAAAACAAATCATTAAAACAGGTTACTATAACAGTGACAAACTGGAAGTATTAACCGGATTAACACAGGGACAAACGATTGTGACTGAAGGAAAAGACAAATTGTCGGATAATAGCTTAATTAGTTTATAAGATGAGACACAAAAAGACTGGATTTATAGAGGTCGCAATGCGGAATCATAATATCATCATCATTCTTTCTGTGGTGCTTATGCTAATCGGAGTTGTAGCGTTAAAAAAGATGCCGCGAAACGAATTTCCGCAATTCACAATCCGCCAGGGAGTTATTGTCGGTGTATATCCGGGTGCAACCTCAGCTGAAGTAGAAGCACAACTCACCAAGGTTGTCGAAAACTACATCTTTGGATATCAGGAAGTTAAAAAAGCAAAAACCTATTCGCAATCGAAAGAGGGGATGATGTACATTTTTGTCGAATTAAACGACAATGTTAAAAATGCCGACCAGTTCTGGTCTAAACTAAAACATGGGTTGAGCGAACTCAAACCTACCCTTCCAATTGGAGTATTGGCATTGATTGCCAATTCCGACTTCGGCGACACCTCTGCACTATTGATTACACTATCGTCCGACACCAAAAGTTATAAGGAGATGGAACAGGAGTTGAAAAAGCTCGAAGCCGAATGCCGGAAGATACCCGCCACCTCCAAGATAAAACATTACGGATTACAGAAGGAAAAGATATTCGTAAACGTGAAGCCCGAATTGCTGAACGAATACAATATCAAATCAATTTCGTTGTTAGGTTCCTACCAGATGAACGGTATGGTCAATTTTGCAGGCGAATTAAAAGATGGTAAAACCAACCTGCCAGTCCATTTACCTGCCAACTTTGAATCGGAAAAAGATTTAGCCGATCAGATTGTTTACTCCGATCCGCGTGGAAATGTAGTTCGGTTAAAAAACATAGCATCCATAGAGCGGCGTTACGAAGATCCGGAAAGCTATATCAAACAAAATGGGAAGAAAACCATACTTCTTTCGCTTGAAATGCAGACGGGCAATAACATTGTAGAATTTGGCGAGGAGGTTGATAAAGCGATTGCAAATTTCCAGAAGTATTCTTCCCAGGAAATCACTATTTCTAAAATATCGGAATTACCTAAATATGTTGAAGAGTCGGTTTCCGATTTTATGCAGGAATTTCTCATCGCTATTATTGCAGTAATATTGGTGACCATGATATTACTTCCCTTACGGGTGGCTTCCGTTGCCGCAATTACGGTACCTATTGCGGTCCTCATCACGTTGTGTGCACTTTATTTTTTTGGTGTCGAACTCCATACGGTATCGTTGGCAGCCCTGATTTTGGTGTTGGGGATGATCGTAGACAATTCTATCGTAGTAATTGATAACCATGTGGAAAAGATTGATCATGGAATATCACCCTGGCATGCAGCGATAAAAAGTGCCAAGGAATTGCTAACACCAATTCTGACGGCTACTTTGGCTATTATGGCTGCTTACATCCCACTTGGGTTTATGGTTCCCGGCACTGCTGGTGAGTTTATGGAATCACTTCCTATCGTGGTAACTATTGCTTTGGTGGTATCAGTTCTTGTAGCTGTCCTTTTAGTACCTTATTTAAATTTTGTTTTCATAAAAAAAGGGTTAATCAACACTAATTCGGAAAAAGCAGGTAGTTCATTCCTGGATAAACTTCAGGGTTGGTTCGATTTGTCACTGGAAAAAGCGTTTAAAATTCCTAAAACCGTTCTTCTGACTGGGCTTGCCACGATTTTGGCAGCCGTTTTCATATTTAAAGGACTTGATCAACAGTTGTTTCCAGAAATGGAGCGCAACCAGTTTGCCATTGAGGTTTATTTGCCTACGGGTTCATCGCTCGAAAGTACGGCTAAGGTGGTTGATAGTTTGGAAAATGTACTGATGAATGAAAAATTGGTAACCAATGTGACCAGCTTTATTGGAACCAGTTCGCCACGATTTCATACGGTATATGCCCCAAACATGCCATCCTCCAATTACGGGCAGTTACTTGTTAATACAGCATCGAATGAGGCCACCCGCCAGATTGTAAACAAATACAGTCCAAAATATTCCGATAGTTTTGCCAATGCCCACGTGAAATGGAAAGTCCTTGCAATGCAACCATCCGTAGCCCCTGTTGAGATTCGCATTTCATCCGATTCGATTAAGGATATCCGTAAGGTGGAGGGTGATATAAATGAGATTATAAAGAGGACAAAATACATCGCCTGGTCGCGCGACGATTGGGAACAACAACGCCAAAGCATTAAAGTGACCCTCGACCGTGACAAAGCCAACCGCCAGGGATATTCCAAAGGGCTTGTTTCCAC
This sequence comes from Prolixibacteraceae bacterium, assembly GCA_963677935.2. Taxonomy (GTDB): domain Bacteria; phylum Bacteroidota; class Bacteroidia; order Bacteroidales; family Prolixibacteraceae; genus JAAFHB01. The sequence continues at coordinate 2,077,483 of CAXXEH010000003.1, forward strand.
ATCACTTATGGTAGGTCTGGATGGCTTGCCGTTAACCACCATCTGGGAAAACGATTATCCTGTTCAGGTGCGTCTCTCGCAGGAAACCAAAGGGATTAAAAACATCAATACCCTAGCCAATCAGTACATCAATTCGTCGTCCAGCTTTATGGCCATACCATTGCGCTCTTTCGCCAATTTCACTCCTGAATGGACAGAAGGAGTCATTGTTCACCGCAACGGAACACGAACCCTTACCATCAGGATTGATAACGATTCAAAGAAAATGGCTTCTGCAATATTCGATGAAATGCGGTTGCAAATTGAAAAGTTGAAACTTCCGGAAGGGACCATAATAAACTATGGAGGCGATTACCAAGGTCAGCTTGAGACTTTTGTGCCAATGGCTATTGCGTTGGGCCTGAGTATTGTTTTAATCTTCTTCATCATTTTATTCCAGTTTAAAAAAGTCAAGCTTTCACTGATCATTATGTCGACTATGCTTCTTGCACTTCCGGGAACAGCAATTGGTTTAAAACTAATGGGGTATCCCTTTAGCACCACTGCATTCATCGGTATCATAAGCCTCTGCGGTATGGTGGTGCGCAATGGCATCATATTAATTGATTATGCCCGGGAGCTTAAGGGAAAGAACAACATGCCAACACGCGAAGCTGCCATTGCAGCGGGCAAACGGAGGATGCGACCTATTTTTCTTACTTCTGCTGCAGCATCAGCGGGAGTTATTCCAATGATTATGAGCCGCTCTTCACTTTGGGGTCCGGTTGGAACCGTGATTTGTTTCGGATTGTTAATATCCATGTTATTAACACTTTATATCCTTCCGATACTTTATTCTCTGGCATACACCGACAGGTCTAAAACTCAGGATGACTTATGGTCTGTTCCGCCTGTAACTCCCCGCAAACACGGAAATAAAAGTATTTTGACAGTAATGGTCATCATCCTTTCGTTATGCGCTGTCAATACCGAAGCCCAGACATTGAGCCTCGATTCGTGTAAAAACCTTGCGCTAAGGAATAATCATAAAATTAAGGAGGCGGGTTACGATGTTATACAGTCTGCCGAGCAAAAGAAAGCAGCCTTTACCCATTACTTCCCCAAAGCCAGCGCCACTGCAATTGCAATGAAGTCATCCGACTATTTAATAAAAGGGACGATCCCTTCAATGAATCTGCCTGTCTATGATGGTAATCTGGCTAACCTGGCTACTGCAAACCAGTTTGCCTATGTTCCTTCCATCCCAATTAATGTGCTCGACTATTTGAATATGGCCAGCATCATGGTTACTCAGCCCGTATTTGCCGGTGGACAGATTGTCAATGGGAACAAACTGGCCAAAGTTGGATACGAAATAAACCTCGAAAAGCAGACCCTAACAACTACAGAGGTGATGGTTAAGACCGAAGAACTCTACTGGACGGTGATCACCCTGCGCGATAAAGTTAAAACGCTCGATAGCTATATGAAGTTACTCGATACCCTGCAACGCGATGTAACCGTAGCTTTCAAAGCGGGATTGGTTCAACGTACCGATTTGCTGAAAGTACAATTAAAGCGCAATGAACTCGAAGTAAATCAGTTGAAATTGAATAACGGAATCAATCTGTCACTGCGCGCCTTGTGCCAACATATCGGTATGACATTCGACGCTAATCTGATACTGAACGATTCCCAAACCGAACCGGAATTGCTTTCAGGATTATCTACCCCTGCACAGAGTGGTGTAACCAATCGTTCGGAATACAAAATGCTCAATAAAGCCATTGATGCAGAGGAACTTCAAAAAAAGATGACGATCGGAGAAAATCTTCCCCAACTGGCAGTTGGAGTTACCGGATTTTATTTTGATGCCATGAAGAGCACCAATACAAACGGATTGGCCTTTGCAACCGTAAGTATTCCCATTACCGACTGGTGGGGAGAGCGGCATAAATTAAGGCAAAGTCAGGCAAGGATAGAGAGTGCCCGCAACAAGTTAGCCGAAACCTCCGAATTGCTTTCCCTTCAGATAGAGCAGGCGAACAATGAGCTGAACGAATGCCATTTTCAAATTGAGATCGCACTCAAATCGGTAGAACAGGCCAGGGAAAATCTCAAAGTAACTTCCGACAATTACAAGGCGGGAGTATTCACAATGTCTGATCTGCTTGATGCACAATCATCCTACCAGGGCGCCCTTGACAGTTTAACCGAAGCCAGATGCAATTATAAGATTAAAAAAGCCAAATATTTACAGGCTACCGGGACATACAAAAACTAATTACATTTCTGTATTTTTGCTCCTGTAGTTAATAGCCCGGAAAACAAATTGCAACGCACCTTATCCTTAAAATTAAATTCTATGAAATCGATCGCCAGACGCACATTTCTAAAAAAGAGCTCCTATGCCGGTTTAGCTGCAATGATCGGAGCATCGATATTCACTGAAAATCTTTCCGGAATGACTGGGCCTGACCATCGGCGGTTAGAAAAGGGGGCAAAGCCGCTCTGCAGTGTAAAAAAAGAGATTTATGTAGCGGGTTCACAGCCACGAAAGGCTCCAATAACCACCATGACCTATACCAACTGCGGATTGTGTCGTGAAGAATTCCGGTCATTTATGCAATCGAGCGACTGGAACGAAGCCACTATGAAGCGGACCTCCGATGATAACGGACATACCTGGTCTGAATGGATTGAAGAACCAAAACAGGAGCAAACCAGGGGGGAATTCACACAAAGCGGAGGCGCCTTTCAAAATGGATCTGTCACATTTGATCCTGTCGCACAACAACTCATCAAACCTGTTTTTCACCGTATATTCAAGGGGACTCCCCAGGTAGCCTTAAAGGAGATCTGGAAAGGAAACCGTCTGTTTTGGGACCATGGTTTCTATCAGCTCTCGGGTGACGATGGTAAAACATGGGGAGTAAGCCACCAACTTAAATATGAGGAGGGTCCCGACTTCGATCCAACAGATTGGGGAAAACAGGAATTTCTGAAAACCAATGAGATGTACATCGGCAATTCAATTGTCCTTAAGAATGGTTCACTGCTCATTAGTGCAACCATTCCAGTACCCTACCGTGATGAGGAGGATGAGAAGAACCCTTCGATTTTTCCCAATAACTACAGAGAAGGATGCGTGGCCGGCGCTATTTGTTTCATCGGGAAGTGGAATCCCCATAAAATGGATTACGACTGGAAAAAATCAAAGCCCATCTTTTTACCCCGGCATGTGTCAACACGTGGCCTGACAGAACTTGATATCAGCGAATTAACAAATGGGAGATTGCTCCTTATTATGCGCGGTTCGAATGCAAAGCTGGATATTACAAAATCACCCGGTAGAAAATGGTTTTCTGTCTCAGGTGATGGCGGATTTACCTGGGATGATGTGACAGATATGAAATATGATGATGGTGAACAATTTTATTCTTCGGCAACCATCTCCAAAACGATTCGTAGTTCAAAAACAGGGAAGCTTTACTGGGTTGGGAATATCAACAATGAACCACCCAAAGGAAATTTGCCACGGTATCCCCTGCAGATTGTTGAGATTGATGAGAAAGGGCCATCCTTCAGGAAAGAGAGTCTGACCGTAATTGATGACCGTGATCCCAACCACGATTCAGAATTCCTTCAGCTTTCAAATTTTTCACTTTTGGAAGACCGGGAAACAAAAAATCTGGAAATTTACCTTACCCGGTTAGGCGAAAACGGCGGCGGAGATGATACCTGGACAGCGAATTCCTATAAATATACCCTTATTCTTAAATAATCAGGTTGTAGAGACATTGCACTAAATCCGCAGAAGGGCGGATAGCTTTTCTGATTAATCAGTATCCTTTTATTATGTGGGATTATTCTGACATTCTGTTTTTTAAATCCATCTGCTCATGCAGGATTCTTGTGATCTCGACTTCCTTTTCTCCAATTTCTCTGTAAAAAATGATGTGTCTACCGGCTTTAAACCCCGATAAGTTTTCAGCTACTGCTGAGTAATTTTTACCTAACTCAGGGTTGCAAGCAACTTCTTTGCAGTGCTCCAAAAGCATAAGATAATACTTTTCTGCTTGAATTTCAGACCATTTGTCAAAAGTATAATTCCAAATCTTAGTTAAATCATCAACTGCTTTATTTGTTAATTTATACTTCGCCATTCAATCGCTTTTTTGCTTTTAGTTCCTCTAAATGTAATTCAGGATCAAAATTATATGCTAGCCCGCTTTCAATCCCTTCTTGAATAGCTTCCCTTAGGGCAATGATTCTATTTTCTTCCTCTTCCAAAAGCCTTAACCCTGCTCGAACAACTTCACTTGCATTTTTAAACCTTCCGGCAGATATTCTATTTTGAATAAAACTATCAAAATAATCTCCTATTGATATTGAAGTGTTTCTACTCATAATTCATCAAAATTTCAACAAAGTTACCAAATATTGGTACAATAATCAAGATGATCTGCACTTTTATTATCCCACATAATCGAGTCACGTAAGTGAATCTCACGTTCTCACTGAACCGTACATGAAAGTCTCCCTGTGTACGGCTCTTCAATTTTATTCTCTGATTTCAAAATGGATGTCAGAGAAGCTCGATAGTCATTACTTCTAAATGTGGTTGAGTCTGAAATAACATTACCGACAAATATTGTCTTGTATTTTGTCTTAGCAAACTATTCCTATTTGCACAGGCCATCCTCGGCGAAGCCGTTTCTTTGTCTTTTATCCAGCTGAACCTTACATTTAAATTAATGTTTTTCTGACAGGTACCTTTCAGCATCCATAGCCGCCTTACACCCTGAACCGGCAGCAGTAACAGCCTGTTTATAATTAGGATCCATCACATCTCCACAGGCAAATACCCCTTCCACATTTGTTTTTGTGGAATCACCTGTCGTCTTGATATATCCCACTTCATCGGTCTCAATAAACGGTTTGAAAATTTCTGAATTGGGTATGTGTCCGATAGCGAGGAAAAAACCATCAACACTGATTTTTACCTCTGACTCATCAGCTTCACCTTTGTGCTTTACAAGTGTAACACCTTCAACAACACCATCGCCAAATAAACCTTTGGTCTGGTGTTTCCATAATATCTCAATATTGGGGGTTTTCATGGTCCTGTCCTGCATCACTTTGGAGGCTCTTAAAACGTCGCGGCGAACAATCAGATAAACTTTCCGACACAATCCGGCCAGGTAAATAGCCTCTTCACAGGCCGTATCGCCCCCTCCCACAACTGCAACATCCTTTCCGCGGTAGAAAAAACCATCACAGGTAGCACAGGCTGAAACGCCCGAACCTGCATATTTGGTCTCATCGGCAATTCCCAGGTACTGGGCAGTTGCGCCTGTGGCAATAATCACAGAATCGGCTTCGATCACCTTTTTGCTGTCAATAGTAATCCTATGTACTCCCCCACTGAAATCGGCAGCCGTTGCTAAACCCCAGCGCACATCTGTTCCGAACCTCATCGCTTGCTTCTTGAGATCCTCCATCATTTCGGGACCGGTTATACCTTGCGGGTAGCCGGGGAAATTCTCCACTTCAGTCGTTGTGGTTAATTGTCCTCCGGGTTGCAATCCCTCATACATTACGGGAGAAAGATTGGCACGTGCTGCGTAAATAGCGGCGGTGAATCCGGCAGGCCCCGAACCAATGATCAAACATTTGACATGTTCCGTTTCTCCTTCAATCTTATTCTTTGAGGGCTGATTGTCAGCAATATTCATAGGCTTAAATAATTCCATCTGTATATTAATTTTTGTTCTTCCAAAGTTAAAATAAATTCTTCATACCGGCAATAATTGCTATTGTAAATTAATTCTGAATTTTTATTGTACGAAAGTAAGTCATCATCTAAAATAAACACGATAAAATAGCTTTTGTTTAACGAAAACAGAAAAATATTTGAGTTTTTCGGTGCAGAGGCGAATAAATTGATCCGAAATTTTTATAAAATATATTGATAAATTTACGAACTGAAAATTAAATAAACTTTATACGTGTGAAACAACTTTTAATGATTCCGTTTTTATTTTCATTGAGTTTGGAGGCACAGGTTTCGACCTTTAATCTGGCTGCAGATTCACAAGCGACCATATCATTCTCAGGAGATTCACTTGCCGAACTGTTTACCCGTGAATTATCGGAATCATACACAGGTGTTCTCACCCACAGCTATATCAGCACACCAAACGGCAACACTCCGGTAGGATTTGTCCATGCTTCGCCACCTGGCCAGGGATGGAGCGGAACGTGGTGGACACGCGACGGGGGAACATTTATGCGGGAGCAGTTACTGGGAGGAAGTTACGAACATGCAAGCGCATCAGCTGATGCATTAATGAACCTCGTTGATAAAAACGGAGATGGTTTTTATGCTTTTCCTGAATACTTCCGAAACCGGACAATCGCATCCGGAAGTGAAATTGATGGAACTGCCACCATCATTATGTCTTTGGCAGCTCTTTGGCATCGTCTACCCGAAAGTCCATTCAGGCATAAAATTTATGATTTCCTGCATCAGTCCGCATCGCCGGTACGCGGACTCTGTGACCAGATTGAGAAGCACAAACTCATCACAGGGACAGGAGAATTCGGTCAGGGGTGCTGCGGTCCCTACCTGCCTGTTTGTAATGTGGTACAAAATAATCAATCCTGGATGGCCATCGAAGCAGTTGCAAAAATGGAGTATATCCATGGTGATACCGCAACTGCACGAAGCTATCGAGAATATGCCCACAGGCTTCGTTACGCAATTTTAAAGCACTTTACCAATCCGGCAGATAGTTCATGGTATTGGACACTCGATCCGGTGTCATTGGCTCCGGTTAATCTCAATAATATTGTCGGATCTGAAAATTTTGCCGGAATCAATGGATGTCTGAGTCATTACTCAGATGTTATGGGATTCGAACCCCTGCAATTTCACTGGAAAGGGATCGACATTGGTCTAAACACCTTTAAGAAACTTCTAAAATATCCAGCGCGGGCAAAGGCCTGGAATTCTTATGGAATGTTTATCCTTGGCGCCCTGAATCAATGCAGCCCTGCATATGATCTGGGATATGCGCTTCAAACCATGTTGATTTTTGATATGGACACGCTTGCGGATAAGGCAGTACGCTCACTGGCCTATTATACCTACAACAGGGGTCAAAGATATTCTCCCTATCATTTTTTTGAATCGTGGAGTATCCCTCCGTTGCCAAATGATGGTACCCGCGGATGCGGGGCACTCAACCTGGTCAATGTCTCCGAACCGATGAAGAGCGCACGTCTTATGGTGGGCGTTGACGATCGCCAGGCAGATACGACAATTATTATTCCGCGTTGCCCGATATCGTGGACAGGCTACACTGCACAGAACTGGCCGGTTCTGGCTCCTTCGGGAATGGTACGTGTCGACATTCAGTTGAAACAAACGGGTAGCGATAATTCAACCCTACACATCACGGTACGCAACAATAAAACGATCCCTGCAGTCAGGGTTCGTCTGAAACATAACGGAAAATATATCTGGCTGATAAAAACGAATGTGTCAAACGAACTATTTTCCGGAGAGGCAACCGCGAATAAGCCCTAGTTACAAACTGATATTAAGATTTCAACTTGAGAACCTCCTCATCGTATGATTGTTCAGCTGTTTCGTCAGGCTGAAGAATCAGAAAATAATTCGGGTCCCACCTGGCATTTAAAAAGTCTTCCAGGTACCCCGACCTTCCTTCAAACTGTTTATAGTCCCACTGCAACGACTGGGCGCAATCTTTGGTAAATGCGCTGGCCTTATCCGACTTTATCTCGCTCCAGTTGATGAATCCTGCTGTATGGTAATCCTTTACCCAGTTATGCTCCATCTCCATCAGGTACTGAGCATTTTCTTCGCCATAAATTTCGAGGTATTCCGCCCTGATCTCTTCGAGTCTTTTTTTACTGGGTGATTTGGTATTTTCGACCCAGCCGGTACTGTACCAATAGGTTCCGGGATTTTCGAGAAAATGGTGATTGTAGGCTTCGCGTGAACCCAATAAAAAGGTGATGCAGTCGTGCGCTTTGGGAATTACCAATTGATGAGTTGAGGATTTCAGACCCGCTATTGCGTTACTACACAAGCCATATCCTAATAAAATGGCATCAAAAGGCTCAGGACAGCTATACCGATCATCTCCACTATCCAATTTATCGATTTCCTCCTGTAAGGCAATATTAAGCAAATGAGGGGTATTATGCAGATCCTGCCTGATGTAGGTTACATCCACAAAATGCTCACAATGAGCCACCAACAGGCTTATTTCCCGCTGCAAAACCTTACATGCCAATAGTTTTAAACGCATATTAACCTCTTTAAAGAAAATGGATTAATGCAAAGATAGCTTTTCTTTATTCGTTAATTAATGAAAAAATATTACTTTTGCAACCGCATTGAAATAGTGCAGTCAATTCGGGGTGTAGCGCAGCCTGGTAGCGTACTCGTCTGGGGGGCGAGGGGTCGCAAGTTCAAATCTTGTCACCCCGACAGATTGGTTATCAGAGGGTTATGAATTTATTTCATAACCCTTTTTTAATGATTCTCGGCGAAACTGATGACAGTATCTGCATATGGCTCCTTACTATACGATCTTCCGATATGAGGGTCATAGAACCGAGTACTGTAATTATACCAATCCAGTGTTGTCCTTCATGTGTCGGTTGTTTTGATCTCTCAATGGTCACATGGAATCGTAGATCAGCGAAGCTAAAAGCCATGAAAAAATAAGGATTGCTAAATATTAATTGAAAATCATGGCTATTTTATATTCCAACAATTAGCACTTTGCTTTTTTTTGCAATGAAGTTCTCTTATATTTGTGTTATCATTGTAATAAAGGGCATATAGGAGTAATACATTAAACATTGGGAGCACATTAGTCAATACCAAAGGAATTTTGTTCAACGTCATTGATACTTACATTCAAAACTTCAAACCAAAACAGGCATTTGCCACAAGGTAAATTTAAAGCTTATGAAAACACAATATATTACCGATACCACTGCTAAAAAAATGGGGGTAATCCTGCCTGGGATTATGAGAAAATAATGGAAAAACTCGAAGATATTAAAGCCTACGACCGTGCAAAAACCCGCAAAAGCGAACCAATACCTTTTGAGCAGGCCTTAAAAGAAATAGAACTTCTGCGCAATGGCCGTATTTAAACTGTTTATTGAAAAAGCTGTGTATAAGCAGCTTAAAAACATCCCGGAAAGGGATTACCGGAAGATAATTACTGTTATTGAGGCTGGCGACAGAAAGGAAATATATGAATAAATAATTGGGTTTAGAGCCCGTGCAGCCGGTTAATTCCGTGACTGCTGCCCGGCCAGTGTGCCGGGCTTTTTTTCGGCAGTTCTTTTAAAAAAATGTAGCTGCACTATAATAACAAAACCCAACCATTTGGCTGGGCTTGCTATTTCTCCGTAATTGTGTTGCAACCACTTCACCTTTAAAATATTGTGGAATTACAAATCCCTTTATAATTAGTGCAGATTGCAAATCCGCTACAGCGACTTGATTATTCAAAATCCTCGTAATCAATCATACATAAATGGTTGGCGAAATTGCCTTAAATAAAGTTGATTTATTCCCTTTTTACTAAAACCTATAAATTTACCCTTTTGCAAGTCTATTTTATATGCAATTTCACTACCATTCAAATCTATCATAAGGTTGATTTTCCTTCTTATTTTTATGTATTGAATATGATCTTTTCCTGTGATTTGAATCAAAACATGGTTATTGGATCTATAGCATATGACTCGTAATTTAGTTAATCCCATTGATGGTTCGCTGGTGATGCATTCATTTTCCAAAATTTTTTTATCATTGATAGATAATGAAATTATATCTTTCTTGAAGAAGTCTTGAAAGTCTATCTGAAATATTAAGGAAGGTTCCGTCTGAGAGAAACATACGAATGATTGCATTAGCAATAATACTATTGATAAAAACTTCATTTTGTAGTCGATTATTTGTTTAATTTATCATCTATACATGCTTTTTCCATTTGGAGAACCAGACTTTTATTTATTTTTGTTCCTGCATCATTGTCTTGCGTTTGATTCATTAAATTCTGAGGTGAACTACCATGGGCCGGATGGTCTAACATTGCATCATGTCCAAGCTCATGAGCACTTGACCTTTCCAATGTGCCTTCACCATTTTCTGTTTTTCCTGTATTTGCAAATAATCCTTCTGTTGCTGGTTTATTATCTAATATCCCTGAAGAAATCGAAATCTCTTTTGATCCCTTAACAGTACCTCCAAGAATCTTATTATCCCCTATTGCCCCAGGCACTTCCCCCTTATCGTAAATATTAAATGCATGATCGCTACTCGATAAGGGGTTTTTATCTGAAGCAACAGTAATAGAAACATTCGCCTTAAAATCAATATCATCCCCTTTCCAGGTAAATGAATTAGATATTGAGCTTTCAATTCGACTTGCATATCCTTGCAACTTATCGGCAGAATAACCAGAACTTGATTTGTCTACAAGTTTACCAGTAACATCGATTACAATTGTAGTTCGTCCATTAATAATCTCTCTATTAATTTTTATTTCTTTTCCATCCGGATCAATAAACCTCATTGGATTATTAACGCAATAATTGTATGGGCTCCATCTCCTGTACTTTTCAGCCAGTGGATCCATTGAGTTCCACCTCCCGATTGCCGGGTCATAGAACCTGGCGCCGTAATCATACCAATCCAGAGCTGTCCCACCTAAGACATCGTCCTGTTTTTCTTTTCCGTTGTACAGATACTTGTTGGTTCCGGCAGGAGAAACGGGCAGATAGCTGCTGCCAAACGGGTAGTATTCGGCTACCTGAGTGGTTGTTATGCTGTTCCCATTTGGCTGAAAGGTCACACGCGTATTGCCAGGACCTTGTCCGACTTTTGGCGGATGATCTTTAAGATGGTACTCATAAGAATATACGGAGGAAGTCTTGGTAACCAAACCTTCGTCAAACAGCAAATAGCTGAGCGATTTGTCGTTTTTGTAAACCATATTTCCGGCATAATACTGATAAGTGTTGTCCTTCATCTTCCTGGCCAGCTTTTCTCCTAAGGCGGAGTAAATGTAAGCAATATTATCCGATCCCTTGCTTACCCAAACTGAGGTTGATCCGCAAACGCTGATGGAACAGGTTAAAATGATCAGGGAACTCGAACCCGAAGAAAAAAGTAGGATTTTTAAAATGGTCGATACGCTCCTTACAAAAAAGAATTTTGAAGAGTTCTTTCAGAAAAATGTGGCTGCTTTATAATAACAGGCCCAACCAATTCGGCTGGGCCTGTCATCTTAATTATTAGAAACTACTGTCTGTTATATTTTTACAAGTATTTTGTTTTTATCGTTACAAACGACTGACAGCTTACCACTCGTTGCAAACGAGTGGTATCTGGTCTTTAAAATGGTCGATACCTTCCTTACCAAAAAGAAATTTAAAGAGTTCTTTCAGAAAAATGTGGCTGCTTTATAATAACAGGCCCAACCAATTCGGCTGGGCCTTTCATCTTAATTATTAGAAACGACTGTCTGTTATATTTTTACAAGTATTTTGTTTTTATCGTTACAAACGACTGACAGCTTACCACTCGTTGCAAAGGAGTGGTATCTAGGAAACAAGGGTGAAAGCCTAGCCACTCTTATAAATTAGAGAGTAATATTCAGATGTTTAGAATTTCCATTTTATGAAAAACAAAAGATTCTTGTAAACAATCATATTTAAATAAATATTTAATACTACCAATACACATCCAAATTTTATTTTTTAAATTATAATGGAAGTTGGTAACCTCAATGACTAATAACCCGTCTTCAACCTTCATTGGATGAATCTTTATTAAATTTTTTTGATTTTGTGCAATTTCATTTTCGCCTAAAAATAATATGAAGTGACCATTAAGGCGATTAGGTAAATCTTCGGGCATATAAATCTCACGTTGTACAATTAAGGTATCAGTTTTATAGTTTTTGATATGCATGTTTAAAGCTCCAATATAAATCTCTTCTGATTTCTTTTGAGAAAAACACTGAATAGTGAACAATAAAATAGTAAGAATTAGAGATGTTCTTTTCATTTTTTGAATATTGATAATGGAATTGTTGCGATTACTCCACCGGATTTATTATAAACATAGACTGTCTGCTTCATTCCACCCCATGAAGCCATTCCATAAACATAATTAACCCTGCCTGTTGATAGATTAATATCTGTAGGTGCTTGCAAATAACATGATTTTCTATTCGTACTTGAACCACTTGGATGACTATGAAATTCAACTTCTCCCAATTTGGAACCAGGATCGGAATGTGGATTTATTTTATTATCAAGATTACCGACTCCGACACTTTTCCCTTCTGCAAGCTGCCCTTTTGAAATTCTCCCACAATTTTCAGTATTGTTGTTAGCTGAAGTTCCTCCACTCCCATCATCTTGTGAGACTATTGACGTCATTCCTTTCATGGTCGTTGTACTATTTAGTTTTACGAATTTACTCATGTGGTCGCCTGTCAGATTTCCATTTTTAATTTGTTCTTCAGCGTTTGTAGCAACATCTTGATCAATTGGAGTTGAAAATCCTTTATCATTATATTCGCCATCTGAATAAATCTCATCAGTTGTTTTGGTAGTTTTAATTACATAATTAGAACTTGATTTGCCTTTATCACCTGTAGCCTGATATAGTTGAGACCCATTTTCGCTATAAAATGTACTATCTAAACCAAGAGGATCAATTAAACAAATAGGATTGTTATAAACATAGGCATAAGGTGTCCATTCATAATGCTTTTCAACCATGGGGTCCACGCTGTGCCACCTTCCGATCGTTGGGTCATAAAATCTAGCTCCGTAATCATACCAATCCAGTGCTGTCCCACCTAAAACATCGTCCTGTTTTTCTTTTCCGTTGTACAGATACTTGTTGGTTCCGGCCGGAGAAACGGGAAGATAGCTGCTGCCAAACGGGTAGTATTCGGCTACCTGAGTAGTTGTTATGCTGTTCCAATTTGGCTGAAAGGTCACACGCGTATTGCCAGGACCTTGTCCGACTTTTGGCGGATGATCTTTCAGGTGGTACTCATAAGAATATACGGAGGAAGTCTTGGTAACCAAACCTTCGTCAAACAGCAAATAGCTGAGCGATTTGTCGTTTTTGTAAACCATATTTCCGGCATAATACTGATAAGTGTTGTCCTTCATCTTCCTGGCCAGCTTTTCTCCTAAGGCGGAGTAAATGTAAGCAATATTATCCGATCCCTTGCTCACCACAACTGAGGTTTTATCCGTAAATACTGATGGAGCAGGTTAAAATGATACAGGAACTCGAACCCGATGAAAAAAGCAGGATATTTAAAATGGTCGACACCTTCCTTACTAAAAAGAAATTTAAAGAGTTCTTTCAGAAAAATGTGGCTGCTTTATAATAACAAAACCCAACCATTTGGCCGGGCTTGTTATCTTAATTGTTATAAACTACTGACAATTTACTTGTTACAAATACAAAAGCAGTATCCGGTTCTTATCGCTATAAACGACTGACATTTCTACTCCGGCAATTTTAATGACGGCATATCTTTCTCTCCAACTAATTTACCAATCCTTAATAAAATCTCATATTCTTCTATGGTACTAGGCTTCACATTAACCTTTCGAGATGTAATATAGGGAAGCATGTGATTTAACGAGAAATCTGTACCCGCTTTAACTTTCGGAAAACTTTCAATTGTTATTTTAGTTTGACTATTTGATAAAGAATCTAAAATAATGTGATAACTCGGAATTAGTTTTAACTTTCCCCACCAATTATAATAAATTTTAGAATCTTCTCCAGAGGAATTCCACCCAAACCAGTTTATAAAGAAATGGTTTCTATTTTCGTTGTCAGTAATCTTACTTGTTTCTCTTTCTATTGGGTTATAACCTATCTCATTATCCAAACCATAAAATTTACCATTGGAAAACATCGAACTTACATTGTTCCGTACTTCATCTATTGGAGCATTATAAATATAATACATAGGATATGGCTTCTCAATATGCTTTGTAAAAACTAAATATCTAGTGCTAAATATAAGTACTATAATGAGAAAAATTAAAACGAGATATCTTTTCATTGATTTACTGATTAAGATGGCTTAATTATAAATAGATTTATTTTTGATTCTTTTTCTCTTCTTGCTTTTTAAGGTATTCGGCTCTCTGTTGAAGAGCATTATTAAGTGTCGTTTGTATATCTGTTTCTGCCTTTTTAAATTTTTTATTCATTTCGTTTACAGTTATATACCCACTTCTTCCGTCATGCTTTGTAATTATATCCGGATCTTCTTTATCACCGTGAAGTGAAAATATACCATCATATTCTAAAGGATTTCCATCTGCATCACGATGGGCAGGACACGTTTCGTTCATAAGTGTATGTAAACCTTCGCCCAATTTTTCGAAATCACCTGTCTCAACAAATGCTTTGACATTGTCATTTACCCATTTATCCGCCGCTTTTTTTGCCTCATTAACACTCATTGTCTCTGGTTTCATTCCATGTATATATTCTCTGGCATCCTTTTGATTACCGTTAAAAACTCCATCTGCGTTATCGCTTCCTAGTGTAAGTTGCTTAAACTGCTCTGGCGTAACAATTTTAGCATAGGAACTTTTAGTTCCAAATGCGACATCGAGCAAATTATGATGAACCGGTTTAGACCACATTCCATCAGGATCAACAAATCTTATTGGATTGTTAAAGGCATATGTATATGGACTCGACCTCCTACCTTTTTCTGCCAGCGGATCCGGTGTATTCCACCTTCCTAAAGCCGGGTCATAGAACCTTGCGCCATAATCATACCAATCAAGATTTACCCCACCTAATACATCGTCCTGTTTCTCTTTTCCGTTGTACAGATACTTGTTAGTTCCGGCCGGAGAGACGGGCAGATAGCTGCTGCCAAACGGGTAGTATTCGGCTACCTGAGTGGTTGTTATGCTGTTCCCATTCGGCTGAAAGGTCACACGCGTATTGCCAGGAACTTGTCCGACTGTTGGCGGAACTTGTCCGACTACTGGCGGATGATCTTTAAGATGGTACTCGTAAGAATATACGGAGGAAGTCTTGGGTTCCAAACCTTCGTCAAACAGCAAATAGCTGAGCGATTTGTCGTTTTTGTAAACCATATTTCCGGCATAATACTGATAAGTGTTGTCCTTCATGTGTCGGTTGTTTTGATCTCTCAATGGTCATATGTAATAGCCATCTGCCAACTGGCGGATTCATCTTCGGTTTGTGATTTTACAACCATGGCTATCTCATCTTCCTGGCCAGCTTTTCTCCTAAGGCGGAGTAAATGTAAGCAATATTATCCGATCACCTGCTCACTTGATTTTGTACAATCGTTGATGCGCTTTAACAAAAGAGTTCCAGATATTTGTTTCTGATATTAAATCTTCGAGGTAGGAGGTTAAAAAGCACGCCAAATAATCTATTTCTTTTTTGTCCAGGTATATTTGGAATACAAATGACTGTTTATTCGTTGTAATAACTCGTTTAACCTCATTACAGATTTTAAGGTAATAATTATCTGATTGCGTTTGTTTTTCGTATGGTTTAAATTCCAACCAATCAGCAATATAAATTCTTTTGTCCATGATAACTAATTTGACTTTAAAATATCTCGTCTCAGGGGATAAAGATAAGTATTTCCAAAATATCCGCCGGAATGGAGCAATAAATCCTCAAAATAGCGTAGTTAGTCAAATAATCTGATAATAAGGGGAAGAAAACAGGAGTGTACATCCCTATCGAAGACTGGATAATACTGAATAGAATCACGACCTGAAGTCGAGCAATATCTTGATATTTTCAGCCGGATTTTCATCCAGGATCTCAAAACCACGCTGGGTTTGTGATCCATGCAGCACCTGCGAAATCAAAGCTTCAGGTTTGAGTCGTCCATGTTTCAGATGTTCTATGGCTTCGGCAAATTCGCCATGACTAACCCGCGAGGATACAATTTTAGCCTCTTTCCAGATCAACTCCTTGAATACAATGGGTGCAGGTTCGTTACCCAGACCAAGCACACAAATCGTTCCGCCACCACTTACACTCTGAATACAGCCCCTAACCGGGTTTACGAGCCCTTCGACTTCATGGGCATGTCCTACGGCTTCAAAAGCAATATCCACACCTTTTCCATCCGTTTCGGCCATGATACGTTCAACGGGATTTTCTTTGGTCGCATCAATGGCAATAACGTTCGCATAGTATTTTGGTCCGATAACCAGGCGCGGTTCCAGGATATCGACCATAAAAACGGTATTGTCGGTCACTGTGCGAACAGCCTGGAGGATGCAAAGTCCAACTTTACCAGAACCCCAGATAACAACCGAATCACCTTTTCTGACATTGGCGCGGTTTTTTGCATGACAACCAATACTCAACACCTCAACCAAAGCCACATGTTCATCGGGTATATGGGCAGGTACTTTATATAACATCGATGCCGGCAGCGATACATATTGGGCAAAACCTCCGTCGGAGTCAATACCGATCAGCTTCAGCGTGGAACAAGCCGGGAAATGACCTTTCAAACAGGCAGGACACGTCCCGCACCAGATGATCGGATCGGGAGCAACCTTGTCGCCTACAGCCCACCCTTCAACCCCCTCGCCCACTTCAACAACCACGCCGCCAAACTCATGTCCCATGATCATCGGGGTTTTGGTGCGGGGATGGAATTCACCCTTATGAATATGCTGATCACTTCCGCAAATACAACCATAGGTTACCTGAATCAACACTTCACCGCTTTTGCATACCGGTTTCTCAACATCCAACCACTCCACTTTATGATACGCTGTCAATACTGCTGCCTTCATTTTGATTTTTCGTGCTAAATTAATCATTAAGTCGTGAGATTCCTCATTCCGTTGCACTGCATTCGGAATGACAATGGACTGTGTTTAAAGGTGTGGGGTGGTGACGAGGCTGTCCAGAAACTCTGTGGCTCTCTGTGAAACCTCAGCGGTTCTCTGTGTAACTAATTGTATCAGTAGAGTAGAGCGGGAAGGATGTAAAATCCTTCCTTGCCCCCTCATCAATCCGTACGTGCGGTTTTCCCGCATACGGCTTTCCTATAAACTTCTTCGTAAGCATTCACAAGCGAGCTGGCTGAAAAGCATGTTTTGTAGGATCTATCAAACCATATCTGGTTGTTAAAACCTCAAAGGCATTACGTCCATAAAGCCTGCATTTCCGTTGGCTCTTGCGTGCATAGTACCGGTTCAGTCTGTCGAATAAGTAAAACCGCAGTCTGCGTTTACACATTGCTGGATAACTTACCCCTTTTATATCAAAATAGTTAAGCCATCCACGCAATATCGGGTTTAAACCTGTTGCAACATCCTGTGCCTTGTAATGACCATGAGTCTTTAGGTATTCATCTACTTTATCCCGGATTTTCTGCTCCGATTTCTTTGCAGGCATGATATTCCAGTATCTGGTTTTCCTGCCTTTAATATCTAAATCATAGCGTATGGTGAACCCAAGAAAGTTAAAGCTTTCTTCTCTTGCATCAATCTGACGGGTTTTTGTTTCATTGATTGTTAGTCCCATCCTATCAAGCAGATGTTTGAGCCTCCCGATTATTTCTATCGGTAAACGTTTTCCCATTAATACAAAATCATCAGCGTACCGGACGATCCTGATTCCATATTTTCCAAACAGGCTTCGCTGGTTGTTTACTATCCTGTCGATAAGATGGAAGTAAACGTTGGCAAGTAGTGGGGATATAACGCCTCCCTGAGGTGTTCCGGTATGATTGTCCTTCCCACTCTTGTATTGACCATCCTCATAAACTGGTACTTTCAGCCATTTATTAATCAGCTTCAGTAACCGCGGATCGGTAATACGTTCCTTCAATGCTATTTGAAGTTTATCATGGGGAATCGTATCAAAATACTTACTCAGGTCGGCATCGTAAACCGCCGTGTTGCCCTCTTTTAGATTCTCCCGGATCGCCGTTATCGCATCTTTTGAGCTGCGTTTAGGGCGAAAACCGTAGGAACTATCCTCAAAGTCTGCCTCGAAGATCGGTTCAAGAATCATTTTACATACCGTCTGGGCGATCCTGTCCCTTACCGTGGGAATACCCAAAGGGCGTTCTCCTCCGTTGGCCTTGGGGATCATCACACGCTTTACTGCCTGTGGCTCATAAAGCTGTTTTCGCAAATCTTCTCCAAGTTCTTTAAGATAGGTTTCCACGCCATAATCTTCTACTTTTCCTATGGTGACGTTATCAACTCCGGGAGCTCCTCCGTTGGACCTGACACTTTTCCATGCTTCACGTAAAAAATAGGGGATGAACATCTTATCATACAGCACGTAAAATTTATAACCTCGCTCTTGCTTGGCTTTTTGATATAGTTTCTCTTGCAACGTTAGTACTCTTTCTGCATCCGGTATCTCGTTGCGCCGTCTTTGGAACAGCTCTCCTTGTACAAATGCTTC
The DNA here is from genome assembly GCA_963677935.2 of Prolixibacteraceae bacterium. GTDB lineage: Bacteria > Bacteroidota > Bacteroidia > Bacteroidales > Prolixibacteraceae > JAAFHB01. The sequence goes on from CAXXEH010000003.1 coordinate 2,096,018, forward strand.
ATCATTCTCCTGATTCATAACAACCAATTCTGATTAACCAACATTCTTTGAAACTTTATTTATAGTAATGCCCCTTCGCTCCTACCGCTTTTACCTTTTCGGTCATCTTCACTACTACGGGCATATCCGACTCCCTCGGCAACGGTTCGACGAAAACCGTCCCGTTAGGGTCTCCCACGTTCATGCGCTACCTTCGTTCTGCACGCAACATCATCTTACTCCGGGTACCTGCTGACTTACAAAGTGCCATTTTAATCAGTCAACATTGCAGGTTTCACCAACTCTGGGAGGTTGACCGATACCACATAGTGTAACGAAGCCTAACTGATGCAGCTTACAGAACCGTCCCGCCCAAGCTTCGCAAAGCTCGTTTCCTAACAGTGCGTCAGGCGGACTTCAACCTGAACGGCTAATTGGGTTGTAAGGCTCTTTCATCCTTAAAGGTATTTTATTAATTATACGCACGCCTCGTGGCGCACCAGAGGTACACAGAGATAGAAAACGGTTTTTCTGGCTTTTTAGATATCCTCGTCACCCCACACACACTTCAATGGGATGGATGTCATTACGCAGTGAGGAATCTCCTTGTTTAAGGAGCCAATAGAATGCTGTCATTAGTAACGCAGTGAGGAATCTCCTTTTTTAAATAGCCAATAGAATGCTGTCATTAGTAACGCAGTGAGGAATCTCACTTTAAATATTTATATTGTCATAATTACTTATTCTTCGTTTTGGCTTTCCTGACCTCCCCAGACCCCTCAAAGTAGGGGATAAAAAGGCAGGTTTTGTTAAGAGTACTGGAGAATTAGAGGGGTCCTGATTGCGAAAAAAAGAAATTCGAATTAGTACATTATATCTTTCTTATTACTTATAACCTCCGGTTAGAAATTTATTGTAATTTTAGTTGATTATTCCATCCTTATGGTCAGGATTAACAGTACTCAATTTAAAACTAATTTATAAAAAAATGGAACCAAAAAATTCAACCATTGAAACTGGCAATGCCACAAAGCGTCGCGAGTTCTTCAGGAAAACGGCTGCAATTACTGGTGGATCAGTTCTTTTAACCACGCTTTCTGATAGTCTGTTTGCTGAAATCACAAAATCGGATGACCCAAGGCTGATCACCGAAACCATCCGTTATGCGGGGGTAAGTGGTTCCATGATCGCCTATATGGCCCGTCCATCAGGAAAAAAGAGACATCCGGCTGTGATTGTGATACACGAAAACCGGGGACTACAGCCACACATCAAAGATGTTGCCCGCCGTATAGCGCTCGAAGGATTTGTTGCCCTTGCTCCTGATGCTTTATCTCCACTCGGCGGAACCCCTGAAAAACAGGAAGATGCTATCCCCATGTTTCAGAAACTGGATTACGAAGCGACTAAACAGGATTTCACCGCTGCTGTAAAATATCTCAAGACCAATCCCCTCACAACAGGGAAGGTGGGATGTACGGGATTTTGCTGGGGTGGCGCCATGACCAACCATGTTGCAGTGAACGCGCCCGATCTCGATGCAGCTGTCCCCTATTATGGCAGTCAGCCGAAAGCCGAGGATGTACCAAAAATAAAAGCCCCGCTCCTTTTGCATTATGCCGGTAACGATGAACGGATTAACAAGGGAATTCCGGAGTTTGAGGCAGCTTTAAAAAATGCAAAAATCGAGTACCAGCTTTTTATGTATGAAGGAGCACAACATGCGTTCAACAATGATACCAATCCCGAACGGTATAACAAAGCGGCCGCTGACCTCGCCTGGGGAAGAACCATCGCGTTTTTTAAAAAGAAATTGAAATAAATGGTTAAATATTTATGTATCTGGAGTAGCTGCCCAGACCCGGGCAACCTGCTCAATAAATGGCTTGCAATGATTGAAAAACAGTTGGTACCCTTCGCATAAATAGTTCAGTCCCGGCTTCCCGTCGGGCGTTGTGATGAAACGATCTTTCGGGCAGGCGCCGTTACACATCTCCCTGACTTCGCATTTGAGGCAATAGTCGGGAAGAGAAGTGAGTTTGGCCTGGCCAAATGCCTGTTGCGCCGGACTTTCAAGCAACTGTGAAAAGGATGTTTCGCGAATATTCCCCAGCAGATGACCTTCGTTGACAAAATGGTCACATGAGTAGAGGTCGCCGTTGCGCTCCAAAACAGGCACTCCCCCGCAGGTTGTTTTGAAGATACAAAGGGTGTGCTCCACACCGAATGCCGTCCTGAGTGTCTCCTCAATGATCTGTATTTTGATACTCCCAATATCAGCTATTTTCCATTCATCGAAAATGGCACAAAGGAACTCCCCAAAAGCTCTAGCAGGTACCGATCGCTCAGAAACCAGTTTTCCGGAGTCACTCTGTTTCTCAACAAGGGGGAGAAAGGTGACAAATCGGGCATTCAGCTCTTTGAAAAAACGATAAGTCCTGAGCGGATCATGTACATTGACTGAATTCACCACACAGAGAATTTCACAAGGTATTCCGTATTGCATCAAAAGGTAGTAACCACGCAGAACCTCATCAAAACACGATTGACCACCTTTCCGGAAACGGAAAGCCGAATGAAGATCTTCGGGACCATCAAGGCTGATTCCGACAACAAAATTCTCTTTTTTCAGAAACCGGCACCATTCGTGAGTGAGTAATGTTCCGTTGGTTTGCAATCCGTTAATGATGCTCCAATTTGCAGGAAGGTGTTTATGCTGAAGTGCGACAACACGCTCAAAAAACTCCAGTCCGGCCAGTGTCGGTTCGCCGCCATGCCACGAGAAGAAAAGTTCCGGTCCCGGTGAGGCGCCGATGTGCTGAATGATAGTTTCCTCCAACAAATCATCCGGCATTCGGCAACCTCTTTCTGCGGGATAAAGGTGCTCCTTTTCGGTATAATAGCAATATTGACAGGCCAGGTTGCATACTGCGCCCACCGGTTTTACAAATACCTGAAAATCATCCATTGGTCATATATTATTCACATTTAAACAATTTTTGTAACAGGATCTATCCTGCCTAATTCATGAAAATTCTTAAAAACGAACTAAAGGTAAACCAAAAAACTGAACACCGAGAGAAATATGATCACACGATTTTAAACGATTGTTGTATTTTTACACCGTGAAAAAGCAGTTGAAAATAATAATGCCACTTGGCCTGTTACTTCTGTATTACTTAACCCAAAGTTTTTACAGCGGCAGTCCCGTGAATTATTGCGTTGACTTTTCAAAAAAAACCAATTCCGAGTTTACTATTTCAAAAGGTTTTACCGATTTATTCATTCGAAGTGAACAATCAGAAACAGGTATTGGTCTCCATCGGAATCATCTTCGCACCCCAGCTAAAAATCAGGTCAACCATTTCTCATCTTGTTCTTTAACGCCACAATTTATTGTAATTGGGGGCTCTTCACTTTACAATTTCTATTCAAACCATACCTTATTAAATTTTAAGAATACCGATATTATATTCCCCTCCCATTACTTCTGGTAGCTGATTCATCTTATACATTCCAAATCCTAAAGAACCTATTTATCGTAAGCACTTCGGCTATGATTGTGCTTGCATTGGTCGTATAATTTATATAATTCAAAACAAGATGGACATCACTACAATAATCACACTGGCATCAATTTCAATACTTTGCATTCTGCTTTACTGGGTTATCAGCAACGGTAAAAAGAAGAAGGAAGCAAAATTTATAGCTGAACTTTCGTTGCTGGCTGAAAAAAACAATTGCAAAATAACGGAGCATGAATCATGGAACAATTCGATCATAGGTGTCGACAAAACGATGAACTGCATTTTTGCATTAAGAAAGTCAGATGATGGGGATATTCATCAGGCGATAAATCTTGCTGATTTTCAAAAATGCCGGGTTACTGAGACCAACAGGGTTGTTAGCAGCAAAGGGAGCAGCGGCATGAAAGTAACTGACAAGATTGAACTGGTCTTTAGTAGCTTTGACAGAACAAGATCTGATGAAATTATCGAAATTTATAACACGAGCTATGATTCTTTATATCTTAGAAATGAAGCAGATGTTGCAGCGAAATGGAACAGAATTGCCAATCAGATCATCGCTGAATTAACTCAAAAAAAATAATATTTAAACCCCGGAAAGTTCAGGTCAGACGACCCTGATTTCCGGGGTTTTATTCATTAAGAAGTACTCGAAAATATCTATATCATTGAAGATCAGGGCATAATCTCGGGATTACGATTTTGTCCTTTGCAAAAACACAAATGTCCTCCATGAAATATAAGATCTCCTCTGCAAGATTATAAAAGTCCTCCATGAAATATAAAATCTCCTCTGCAAGATTATAAATGTCCTTCATGAAATATAAAATCTCCTTCGCAAGATTATCAATGTCCTCTACGAAATATAAGATCTCCTCTGCAAGATTATGAATGTCCTTTACGAGATTGAAGTTGTCCTCCATGAAATATCAAACATCCTCTAAAGTTTTACTGATTCAATACGACGGGTAACAAAAAACCCTGTCGGGGATGAGCCTACCCGGCAAGGTTTTAAGCAAAAAACTAAATTAAAATAAACAGAGTGCCAGAGGAGATTAATTCGGCTGTAACGATTGGTTACCTTGGTTTCGTAAATATGATACCACTAATCGACTTGTACTGAGGGCTTGTGGCGCCGTAAGCCGATTTGACATAGAGTTTTGAATCCTGTGCGATTTCAACCAGCCCGGTTTTAGCGGTATAGAGTATGATGTCGCGGTGTAAACGGGCCGCGTTGGCTTTTGCATCTGCCGTATTATAAGCGGAGTTGATCAGCACCAAAGCCTCAAGTTTGGCGTTGAGAGCTTCGACCGTGAGATCCGGTTGTTTTGGTTTGTAGGCAGGTATTGCGCTCAGAAACACAATAAATTTCCTGAAATTTTCGACCTTGGTGTTAAAAGAGCCACTGTGCAGTTTATTCGTTTTCACAGTCTCGCTGCTTACAGTTCCTTCTTCTGTTTTGGCAGGGGGTTCGGTTGCTGATGCACGCTGGTTGCGGAAGTCGCGTACGAGCGATTCGCCCTGGGCGATTGTTTGTTCCGTTACGTCTGAAATACGCAGGGCATTAATTGCCCGCGTAACCAGTGGGTTGATTGATTCAAAGGCTGCGGTTCTGGCTGAAATTGCGTTATCGCAGGCGCTTTCAGCTGTTGACACTCCCAAAAGGGCCTCATCGCCACTTGCTTTAATTAGTTTCTGGTTCGGAATCGAAAGTCTTGTTTCAGCCGGATCATACCCGGGTTGAAAAGTGGTTACCCTTTCGGTTAGGACTTCCAGGTTGTCGACATTCTGCTGGTTGCTCCTTTTACCTGTGTTCATACTCCCCAAATTTTAAAAGTTATTTTATTCTGTTTAGAGCCAAACTTTTTTTAAATCAGTCAAAGCTACAAAAGGTATGATTAATTAATTGTACAATAAACGGTTACTTCCGTTTATATCCGGAAATAAACGGTTATAATCGGATAACTGGTTACGATAAGGGCTTTTAGACCACAAATACGAAATAATTGTTGTTGTGAAGATGAGGCTCACCTTAATTTGAAGGTGATTGCTACAGATCACCAGCCTGTCTGTCCGCAGAAAAGAAAGTGGTCCACAGATTTCGACAAATTAGCACAGATGAAAAGAGGTCCGCCGAAAGGGAGACTTTTGGGGTCCACGAATCCGCCGGTTGGCGGATCAGCGAAGCTAATTTTCACGAATTCTTAAAGTGGTGTTATTTGTCACACCGGTGGTGTGAAAGGGATGAACTCTTTCCAATCATATTTCTGTAAACATGCAAACCCGCCGGACTTGAAAAGCCTCAACGCCCTGAATGGGCAATCTGCCAGCGGGCAGATAAATAACCCCGGGTCAACGAACGGAGTGAGTGCCACCCGGGGTTAGTGATGGAAATGACCCCGCGGCGCGAGCCTTTCCTCAATTGAAAATCCGGTCAGATTTCGCCGCATGAGCCAAAACCAAACCTTATTTCTATTCGGCAAGTATTACTTTTTGCTATCAATCCAATGTCTAAAGCACGGTCATACCGTTCAATTTTAGAAAAATCCCTTATATGTAATAGGTATGGAATTACATATTTTATTCAATGCCCCATTTTTTAAAAACATTTTTGTATCCTTCTCAAAGTTAAAGATGCGATAAAGATGGAAATTATCAGAATTGCTTATTGAATATTGAAGTTCATTATTTGAGAAGAAAATTGGTGTATCTCTCCCGAGTCGAGTAGTTTTAACTTCAATATATTTGTCTGTGCCATTAAGATTTCTGGATAAAATATCAAATCCGGCTCCATCGCCTTCTTCATTCGAAATCCATCTAACCTGTTCAGCCAGTTTTTCTTTCCCTTTATTGATCAAGTTCCATTTTTCATACTTCAGAACCAGTTCCTCGCCATATCTGCCCAATCGTTGATTATGCTGTTCTTTTTCAAGATAGTTTATTTTTATTGGCCTCCGGCTGTAGGAAATAAATGGTTCCGAAATAAGTTCCGTTTTTGGTGGATCAACAATGAATTTATCGAATTGTATATTGGGATTAATTTGAATGGGTTCTTTTTCAACAAAAAGCTTTATCTGGTCTTCAATTCTATGATCTTTAAGTAGGTATTCAATTACCTTCTCCTCAAGGCTTCGTTGGAAGTTGAATCGAGGCAAATATCCTTTTATATATGGCTGTCCCTGATTAATAAGAACAGCACTGATATTCTGATGTTTAAATTCAATAGATCCATCCGAACGATTAGCCAATAGCGGAAGTATTGCCCTGCGATGTACTGCCTTTGAATAGGCTTCTCCTTTCAACTCAGCAGAGAGCATATTAAAGTAATCAGCAACGATTAGTTCAACTTCGATATTTGACCAGGAATCGGACATTTAGTGTTTCTTCGCAAAATCAATACCTACCCTTAGCGGGTGAGTAAATGCATGATTAGCTATGCGTTGAGAATAATTGGATTTTATTGTTGTTATGTATTTTATTCTTTTAGGAACTGTTTGTCCTTCTGCATTAATTGATATTAATTCAATTTCACCGGATTTATCAAATTCGGGTTTCAATACTTTAAACTGGATAGGTTTTATGTAAATTGGGCTAAATGCCTGCAATCTGTCACTGATTCGACTATTAAATTCAGTCCACTTAACAATTGTAGAACTGTTTAAATAGCTTACAAAAGCAGTATCACCTAAATTTAATGCATCTGCTTTTGAAATATTAGTTCCTTTCGCAAAAAAGAAATTATTATCTATCTTTTCTTCTGATCTTAAACAATCGCATAAAGCAGTAATACAGATATAGTATTCATTCCCCTCTGAGCTAATAAAAACATCTCCGAAATTTAATTTTTTCGGTATACTTAATTGATGAGCATTATAAAACACATTCATAGAAATGAGTTCTTCATCCTTGACAATTATTTCTTCACCAAAAGAGTTAAGAAGATCGTTGTTTAATAAACTAAGTTGCTTGTCTCTCAACTGCAACCCAACATTTTCCAACAAAACGTCTTTAACAAACGCAGAAAAAAGATGTTCCCGTTCTTCTTTTTTGTAATGGTTCCAGTGATGTACAAATGCATCTTTAGAAATTTTCAACAAATTGGAATCAATAAATGAGCTGTTTTTATCCAATATATTCTTCATTTCAAGTCCCAGTAACTGGGTGAAACTACTCTCATTCGAAGTTATTTGTGCACTTAATTTATCTAAAAGTGTTTCTGGTTTGTTTTCTGATTTATTTAAAAGTGTAATGATCGTATTTTCAATTACAATCGTATTATTAGCAGGTGATACAATTGTTGGACAAGGATTTTCATTTTCTGACTTACGTGTGTTTGATAATGCAATGGAAGCTTTTATTAAAGCGCATTTTTTAACAGGTTCATCAGATATTTCAATTATCTTATCTACTAAATCAGCATTTCTTTTTGATAACAGACCAATTCGCTTTCCACTATCAATACTATCTCTAAATAAATTTATAAAATTCAAATCACCTATAATTGATTCAATATCTGGCTCATTTTCAAGCTGTTCTTTTAAGTTCCGATAGTATTCAACATCTTTACATGAGAAATAAGACAAAATATTTTTAAATACTCTTTCTAGCCCTTCATTGCTTTCTTTGGTATATATTACGCAAAAATGAATGTGTTCCCTCTTGACAATATCGGAGATCATTTTTAGAGAAAACTCTTCTCCACTTTCTCCGGTAAGGTTCCAATCCAACAATACCAAATCACGATCTTCATATAAATATTTCGATAACTCCTCTTTAATTTCATCGCCAACGACATACTTGTGTATTGCCAAAGAAATGCCTTCATTTTTAAAATTACTATATAGACCTTGCGATAGTATTTCTTCAATTGTAGGATCATCTGAAATAGGCGAATAAAAAGGCAATGCATTTTCATCTATGAATATCGCAGATTTTATTGAGTCCTTGATTATTTGGTTAGCGGTTTGTTGGTAAGTCATTTGGTGTTTAGTTTATTGGCTTGATAACGAAACAAGCTCCTTTTAATTGATTGTAGCTTTTCTCATTGGTTGCATAAATGTCATAATAATTTTCATTCAAACTCTCTTTGGCTAAATACAATCCAATACCCCTGCCATTAGGCCTGTTCGAGTAGAATAAATCAAATATTTTAGTTAATCGGTGTTCTTCTATTTTTTGTCCGGAATTCATAATTAAAATTTCCTCGGTATCTGGCCAAAAATCCAAACAGATGGACTTTTCTTGTGAATTTCGCAACCAATAGAGTGCATTATTTACAATGTTAATGAAGACCGTATGGATAACAGGTTCTTTAATTGTTATCAAATGATTTAAAAATGATTGTGTTGCGGCTATTTCAACACCTTCAACCTTTAGTTTATTTGCAAAGAATTTTTTCAGATATTCATATATCGTTGAGCATTGAATTTCTTTAGAGACAACACCTGAAATCCGATACAATGGAGAAAGCAGATCGTATTTTTCTTCCAATTGTTTTACGTTTTTCTTTAAAAAATCGAATTGTTCTGAATTATTAAATGAGTCTTCTTTTTCCAATCGTTCTAACGAATTATTTATGGTAGCATATAAATGATTGAATTCATGATCAATAATTTCAATAGCAACACCAAGTTGAGCAGTTTCTCTTGTTTGTTCCCATTGATGCTTTATGTTATCGTATTCTGCTTTGTAGGCACCTTGGAGAAGTTCTTCGTCAATATCAAAACGAAGTCTTTTAACATGATCAACCAGAGGGAGCAATTCTTTATCAATTTGCTCCCTGAGAAATTCAAATTTAGCATTAACTTTTTCTGTTGCTTGAACTACTTGCTGTTTTGTAGAAATGGAATTAGTCAATAAATCTCTTTCGAAATTCAATTCATCCAAAATGCGCTTGGCCCTTATAGAATACTCCTTTTTTAGATTTTCAAATTTGTCGTTTAACTCTTGTTTGTTTTGATTAATATGTCTTTCAAGTGTGCCATTATATTTCTGATAAGCTTTTACAAATTCTTTCTTTAATGCTTGTATTTCAAGCTTCTCCTGAACTATTATCATTAAATCGGCACTATCTCTCTTAATGGTGTCGTTAAACATGATCAGTTTTGTTTCGTATTTATCTAATCGATCAAGCTGAGTGTCAGTTGGCTTATAACGTTTAGGGATCTTTGGCAGTAGATTTTTGTACTCAATATCTAATGTGTGGATTCTGTCCAGAATAGACTCAATGTCAGAATAAAGAATATTACTGGCATTCGTTTTTTCGTCAAGGTCCATTATCAATTTTTTATATTCCTGTTGATATGCATCAAAACGTTCCGGATATTTGCTTAATGATAGAGAAAATTCGCGTTTTTCTTGTGTCTCTCTCAGCTTATCTTTCTTTATCGTTTCGGATTGTTCTTTAATTTTTACTTTTTTATCAAGGAATAATGACTGCTTTGCTAAAGATCCAAAATATTCAAGTGCAAGCTCCTTAAAAAAAGCAATCAAATCATCTTTAAAAGCCCTATATGCTGAATTGTTGATTAATCCTTCACGACTTGACTTATCGCGTAATTGAGGATTCCGATCACGAGTTAAATCAATATAACCAAACATCCTTCGGTGTGAAAAATACCAAGTTGCTGCTCTAAAAGTTCTCCTTTTCTCAAATTCTAAAAAATCGAAATCTGTTCTTCCGTAAGGTAAAACCCTAAAATTATCTCGATAAATATAAAGACCACCATAAGCAAGTACTTTATCATTTATTTTTTTCCATGCGTTTAATTCCAATTTTGATTCAGATTCAAGACCCTGAGAATAACCTAATTTTATTGGAAATTGGCCATAATTGCTTCGAGCATCTTTCTTTCTTGGATTTGTGTATGAATAATCTATTGTTTCATCATAAATAACAAGCTTGCCATTGAAAGAACCTTTACCATCAAATACACCATCAATTAATACATCTGCAAATTCATAATCCTTTGGCGTAAAAAAATTTCCTTCAGCATTTAATAAATCATATTCAATACCTTCATAATTAAGTATTGGCATTTTTGTTGAAATATTATTTCTTCGTTTTTCAAATTCATTGGTAAAACCGGATAAACTGGAAATAACAAATGCCTTATTCTCAACTTTATCTTCATCTGTAATGGTCAATTCAATTATCTGGTCAATTGGATCGAAAATAATAAATTTAGTGCCATGGCAATCATCTGATTGAAGTAAATCAGCTACAACTGTCCTTATGAAAAAGGGGGGTAGTTTAATATTCTTTACAGCCCTGTTTATTCTCCTTTTTATCTTTTCTTGAGAATCTTCCCAAATAGGTTCTCCATCGATATCAGATTGCTTATCAAAGTTGCTCAGGAAGTCTTCCTTTAATTTATCCAGCTTCACTTGAAATTCGAGAAGTACGTCAATGTTCTCAACAGGAATATTGACATCATCTAAAAAAAGGTTGTAATTCTCTAACAGACGCCAATCAAAAAACAATGCCTGTAAAGGGTGACCAATCTTTTTGGTGAGCATTAGCATCGGCGAACCCAAAAAAGCTACAGAAAGTCGTCCGATACCTTTTTCTCCTGCTTTAATGCGGGGCTTTTTCCAAAGTGTTTCTTCGCTTTCTTCCTCTTCCAACTTTGCCCGGCTCTTTGAGTCTGTTCCCAATACAAGCCATTTCTCAAAAATATCCTTTCTTGACATTCCTTTTCCATCATCTGTTATCACAAATAATGGATTTTCCAATCCTTTATAACCCTGGAGATAGATTTCGGCAGTTAGATTATCAGCATAAGCATCATAGCCATTCTTCCACAATTCAGTGATGGCTGTAGGTAAATCGGCAATTTGGCCTTTCCCTAAAAGATCGACTGCACGAGCTTTAGTCCTAAATTGCATCTTTGTGGTTATTGATTATTGCCAATCCGATTCTTTTAGCATACTCGGGAGGTACTGCATTGCCAATCAATCTTGCAATTGAACCGATACTGGTACCATGAAACTTATAATCTTTTGGAAAGGATTGTAATGCGGCTCCTTCACCTAATGAAATAGCACGATCTTCTTCCGGATGAGTAAACCGGCCACTTGATACAGCATAAAATTTAGTTGTTATTGTAGATGATGGTCGATCCCACCAAAGTCTGCCAAAAGTATCTCGGAATGATTTTTCTCTTTTCTTGAAACATTTAAGTTGTAAATGTTCAATATGGGCAAAATCAAATCGGGTTCCACCATCTTTTTTAATGTAACGCATTCTTTCGACACAGATTGGCTGAAGTCCGGCTACTGTATTTTTATTTTCAGGATCTTTATTTCCCGGGTTTAATTTCGGGAACCCATTTTTTATGCCAATTGTATCGCCGACAGTAGGCTTCTTACCGCCTGCAGGTAAAGGCTTTAATTCGGTATTACTTACTCGGTTTGCAATTAGAGTAAATCTCATCCGATTCTGAGGAACATTAAAGTCATTCGTATTATGAACTTTAAAATGAACTTTATAGCAATTTTCTTCAAGCCAAATGATAAAGTCTTCTAATCCACTTTCCTTTTTCTTTCTCAAAACTCCCGGTACATTTTCAACAACTACATAACCAGGATTAAAATATTTCACGAATCGCTCAAATTCAACCAATAGATTCTTTGATTTTTCTGATTTTTTCCTATCGGTATTAATAATACTCCAAAACTGGCATGGACTACATCCTATCAATAATAATTCATCATCATTCTTTTTAAGATTCAGCTCTTTTTCCAAATGCTGTTCCTTCAAATCAAATACATTTACTTGGATAAACTTGGCCCCTATTATATTTGCTTCGTAAGTTTTTTTACATTCTTTTTCATAATCAATACCAGCTAGTACATCAATTCCTGCTTTCTTCATTCCATAACTCATCCCTCCTCCACCGCAGAAGAAGTCAACAGCTTTTATCCTCTTGATTGAGTTTGTTTCCATATTATTATATGACAGCTTTTTCTTTCAAAAGTACATAATTTTAATAATTAAGTCAGATAATGATTTCTCAAAATTTTTAATCTTCAATTCGCAGGTCCATATTGTCAATATCTTCCAACCCAGTACATTCAAAGCAACCTCTGCAGCTTTGTCCCTTGCCATGGTTCCTTTGATCTTTTGGAGCCACCATTCGGTTCGTGTTTTGGGTAACACAAAGTAAGGGCATCCTTTATGTCCGTGCCAAAAACAGCCATTCACAAAGATTGCCGTTTTGTATTTGGGCAATACAATATCAGGTTTACCGGGTAATTTGGGATCATGCAACCGGTACCGGAATCCATTGGCAAACAAAAACCTCCTCACCACCATTTCGGGTTGGGTATCCTTCCCCCGGATGCGGCTCATGTTGTAACTGCGGGTCTTGGTGTCGTGTACATCGGTCATGGATCAAAGGTAATGAGAGCCGGGGAACATTCAAGTGCTACTTAGGTTAAAATCTCAGAATAAGGTTTTAAGATCAAATGTCGTACTTCAATTTCATACCACCGGTGTGAAAATAAACATCATATTAAGAATTAGCTTCGCTGATCCGCCAACCGGCGGATTCGTGGACCCAGAAAGTCTGCCTTTAGGCGGACTTCTTCCAATCTGTGTTAATCTGTCCGCCCACTGGCGGATCTGTGGACCAAAACTAATTCACAAAATAAAAGGAATCCACTAGAAAAATAAGGGTCCACGAATTTTCACGAATTAACACTAATTAAAAAAACAAAAGCAGTTACACTACTTTTGTTTTCAAATAATCCTTTGAAACAAACGATCAAATATCCGGATATGCACCGGGCCTACGGCGCTCATGGATGATACCATCACATTTTTCCCGGGATTAAAATCCCGCGCTACACGATGAGCCATTCCTATGGAATTGCAAAAGGTCGTAAAGCATAGGTTATAAGAACAAAAAGTTTATCATTTCGACATCATCAATGACGGGTTTGTGGACAATTCATTTTTTTATTCGTTGACTTTACAATCATCTCTTTCACACCACCGGTGTGAAAATAAACACCACATTTAGCATTCGTGAAAATTCGTGAAAATTCGTGGACAAAAAAAATCCACCTTCAGGTGGACCAAATCTGTGATAATCTGTCCGCCCACTGGCGGATCTGTGGACCAAAACTAATTCGCAAAATAAAAGGAATCCACTAGAAAAATAAGGGTCCACGAATTTTCACGAATTAACACTAATTAAAAAACAAAAGCAGTTACACTACTTTTGTTTTCAAATAATCTTTTAAAACAAACGATCAAATATCCGGATATGCACCGGGCCTACGGCGCTCATGGATGATACCATCACATTTTTCCCGGGATTAAAATCCCGCGCTACACGATGAGCCATTCCTATGGAATTGCAAAAGGTCGTAAAGCATAGGTTATAAGAACAAAAAGTTTATCATTTCGACATCATCAATGACGGGTTTGTGGACAATTCATTTTTTTATTCGTTGACTTTACAATCATCTCTTTCACACCATCGGTGTGAAAATAAACACCACATTTAGCATTCGTGAAAATTAGCTTCGCTGATCCGCCGGCGGATTCGTGGACAAAAAAAATCCACCTTCAGGTGGACCAAATCTGTGATAATCTGTCCGCCCACTGGCGGATCTGTGGACCAAAACTAATTCACAAAATAAAAGAAATCCATTAGATAAATAAGGGTCCACGAATTTTCACGAATTAACACCAATTAAAAAAACAAAAGCAGTTACACTACTTTTGTTTTCAAATAATCTTTTAAAACAAACGATCAAATATCCCGATATGTCCCGGGCCTACGGCGCTCACGGATGATACCATCACATTTTCCCCGGGATTAAAATCCCGCGCTACACGATGAGCCATTCCTACGGAATTGCCAGGGGGCATACCAGATAAAACCTGCGAGATTGGAATAAACTGATTAGAGCAGATCCCGCGGCCGTGCCGTAGGCCCGGGGCATTTTGCAGGGATGAATTAGCTATGATAGAAAATCACCAACCGAAATGAACCCTCCAACTCTGGCGGATGGCTATTAGCTTCGCTGATCTTCGATTTAATCCGACCTTTAAAAACCAAATTAGCAATGGACAGTGGATGAACTGGATGAACTTTACTTCCCTTGACAGAATCATGCCGATTCATCTGATGAAATTCAAATTTTGCACCGGTTTGCTCAGTTGATTTTGCTGACCAGGCACAAAAAAACCGGTTCAACTTTCATCGAACCGGCAATTAATTAGTTAGAATAACAGACTGTCGTAAGTATTCTTTATTTTGAATTTCCTGATCTCCTTATTACCTAGTCCTATCTTTTTGGCCGCTCCAGCAATTTAAAGAACTGATCGAGCTGAGGAAGAATCACGATGCGGGTTCTTCTGTTGGCTGCTCTCCCCTCTTCGGTTTCATTTGAATTGACAGGTTGATACTCACTTCGTCCGGCGGCAGTCATCTTGGCCGGATTTAAACCGTATTTATCCTGAAGTACGCGGATCACAGCTGTAGCCCTCTTAACACTAAGGTCCCAGTTATCAACGAGATCTCCCCTCTTGAAAGGAATACTGTCGGTATGTCCCTCAACCATGAACTCTATATCCTTTTGGTTCTTAAGCACCATGGCCACCTTTCCCAATATTTCGCTGGCCCTGTCGGTAATATTATAACTCCCGCTTTTGAAAAGCATTTTATCGGAGATATCGATATATACCACCCCTTTATCCACTTTTATATTGATATCCTTGTCATCAAGATTCCCGATTGCACCTTTCAGATTCATGATCAGTGCCATGTTTAACGAATCGCGTTGCGCCAGCGATGATTGAAGGCTGAAGATCATGTTATCCTTTACCCCCATATTTTCCATCGATTTTTTAATGCTCTCAGCCTGAGAACTCGTGATAACAGATAGATTTTCGAGCTGTTTCAAAGCCTGATTGTTGTTTTGCTTCAACATATTGTTTTGCTCCAGTGCAGCCGCCAGTTCTGCCTGCAATTCAGCAATTTTCCGCTCATCAACCTTCACTGTACCAGCACAATTGTTCAGATCCTGTTTGGTGGCATCGTGAGCAGACTTCTCCTTTGCAACCTGACTTACCTGATCATTAAATTTCCGGCTACTAACGCAAGATTCAATTAGAATAAATGCCAGCAAGAATACCAATAGTTTCGCTTTCATAACTTTTTAATTATTAACTTGAATTTTAACAACTGATGCAAAGTTAAACATTTCATAAGCGAATCGACAAAAAACATCAAGTCATTAACAAAATATAACTTTTTAGACAGGATTGTTAAAAAATGCATATAACTCATTTACTGAAGCTTAAAAAATTATAATATTTAATTACTCTAGTTATCCATCGGGTTTATTAAGTTACAGGAGGGGCTGTCGGGCTATATCCCACCCATGACAACCCAGGATTTTGACATCAGTCAGATCGTTAGAGATGATATCCCTGACAGGGTTTGGAACCCTGTCAGGGATATGGAAATTGATGGAACTGGTGTTCTGATGTTTACAAACCTTATCCCGGAAGTAAAATTCCGTTTGAAGAGAATCCTCAGTAGTCAAAAACGATCGAAAACAGACAAAAAGCGGATTCACTATACAATGGGTTAAAATGGGCTTTATTTAATCCTGCCTATCCAATTTTCAATTTTAATATTGCTGATCCGTTCAAACTCACGTACATTTTCGGTAACCATAATCAATTCTTTTTCAACTGACGTTGAACCAATTAACAAGTCGAAATCGCTTATCATTGTCCCCAATTTTCTTAATCTTGCCTTTTCTTTAGCATAAAGATTAATTGAATCATATATAGGCAGAATTGTTACTTGCTCAGAGAATTTTTCTACTATATCACGATTCCTTTGTGGTGTGGGACTGTTTTCTGCTCCAAAGAAAAGCTCAGCAAGGGAAACTTCCGATATTGCACAATCCTCCAACCCTATTTCTTCCAGTTTCTCAATTAGGTTATATTTGCCTCTTAAGAAATGGATACAAATATTGGTATCAAGTAAATATTTCATTAGAATTCTGCAAGATTTCGGTTATCAATTCGAGACTCCCTCAATTCTTTGTTTATTTCATCGGAGTCCCGAGAATCTTCCCATGCACCATATAAACTACGCAAATCGAATTTATTTTCATCTTTAGAATCAAGCGATTCAGTTAATTTTAAAATCAATTTCTTCTTTGTACCATTATCAAGTCGGGTAAGAAAACCAAAATATTTATCTATTGTCCTATTTGTTAGTGCTAAACTCATAATTTTATTTTTTTATAAAATTACAATATTTTTTTTGCAATACTTCGCTAAGCAAATTTGCTTATTTTAAATTGAAAAACAATCAAAAAGGAAGTCCGGTTTATTAACGGCAATATTTCGTCAATGGTCTTTTTGTAGTTTTCTGTTTTTTCTTGCGATTTCCAGTTTTTCTGAAATTTCACTTTGCCCGACCGAGATTAACTTATTAATACATTTACGAATAACTTCATCCGGAAAGTTTATGGAACATCGTTCAAGTTCTTTAAGATATTTGTCTGATTCTGGATATAACTGATCAAATTTTTCTGTTTGAAATAAGAATTAGATCTGCTTTTAATCGGATAAATTAAGTCTGCAGACAAGTTTCCAAAGTATTCTGCCGGAATTCTCCCGAAACCCAACCGAAAGTGGCTAAAACTGCCGAAGGAACAATTTCAATACAAAATGATAATGACAATTCTAAAAAAGTTGTGACCGCGGAATAACTAATAAGTTGATAAGAAAATCACCTGTTAAACAGAATCTTACGAATTGCAGATACCAACCGGTCAATTTCCTCTTTTGTGTTATAAAAGGCAAATGAAGGGCGGACAGTTGCGTCCAAACCCATCCGGCGCAAGGCAGGCTGTGCACAGTGATGTCCTGCACGAAGGGCAATACCATCCAGATCGAGCAGACGACCAACTTCTGCAGTTGGGAGCCCTTCCAGAACAAAAGAGACCACACTCACACGCTCTTTGGGATTTCCTATCAGATGCAACCCCTTAATTTGCCCCAGCTGTTCCCGCGCATATTCGGTCAGTTCATGCTCATACTTTGAAATATTGTGGATCCCAATCCGGCTAACGTAATCGAGCGCGGCACCAAGCCCCACAGCATCGGCAATATTGGGGGTTCCCGCCTCAAACTTTGCCGGAGGATCATTAAACACGGTCTCCTCGAAGGTGACATCTTTGATCATATTCCCGCCACTCTGCCATGGTGGCAAAATATCGAGCAGTTCCTTCTTTCCGTAAACCACCCCAATCCCGTTAGGTGCATAAATTTTATGTCCCGAAAAAACAAAAAAATCAGCGCCAAGCTCCTGCACATTTATCGGGGTATGTGCCACCGATTGTGCCCCGTCGATCAATACCCTGGCGCCCCACCGTTTTGCAGAATCGATGATCGCTTTCACCGGCAAGATTGTCCCAAAAGTATTGTTCACATGACTAACAGAGACAATTTTGGTCCGGGGTCCCAGCAGTTTCTCAAAGTCTTCGAGGAGGATATCTCCATTATCATTTACGGGGATAACCAGAAGTTTTGCCCCCTTCTCTTTGGCTAATTGTTGCCATGGGACAATATTTGCATGGTGATCGAGCGTTGAGACGATGATCTCATCGCCCTGTTGGATAAATTTTCGTCCGAAGGTTTGGGCAATCAGATTGATCCCTTCGGTTGTTCCCCGAACAAAAAGAATCTCTTCAGTCGAAGCTGCTCCAATAAAATTCTTCACTTTCTCACGGGCACTTTCATAAGCATCTGTCGACCGTGCAGCCAGCGTATGTGCTGCACGATGGATATTGGAGTTATCACGCTCATAAAAACCCGAAACGGCATCGATTACAGAACGTGGCTTTTGTGTGGTTGCGGCATTGTCGAACCAGATCAGATCCTTGCCATGTACCTTCTGCTTTAGTATTGGAAAATCGTTGCGGATAGCAGGGACATCGAACGTTTCGCGACCTCCGTAATTGAACTTTTGATCCCTGCCAAACGAGTAATCTGAAAAAGTTGAGGATTCAAAACCCTTTTCAGCGCCTGTTTGCAAATTATTATTAGATTCCTGATTGAGTAATGCCCTCAGTTCATCACCCACTGGTAATCCACCAGGGAAAATACCAGGATTAAAGGAATAGGCATCGGCGTTCACTTCAGGTATTCCGGGTAAACCTCCACCTGACCCCGAGAGACTGGCAAATGAATCAAAAACGGTCTGAAGATTCAATTCATCATCAGCCACCAAAGCGTCCAGACACGGCGTCTCCTGATCGGGGAACAAACGTTCTGTAATTTGCCTTAACTGTCCGATATCAGGCGCTCCATCTCCTCCAATGATATTGTCAAAAAGCTGATTTTCAATTAGCATATTTATCCTGTTTTAAGAGCCCTATTTTTCGATACTGTTTCGATGCTGATAGTCGTGATAATAACCCACCTCCACATTTTCAAGGACAGCAATGGCATCATCGGTGAGCGAAGCTAATGAGAAATATTTTGTCAGCAGATAGGATGCCACGCCAAATTTGTCCAGTCCCATGAGGCGGGCCGATAAGCTTGGTGCAATTTCACCCGGAATTCCGGCCTGCTGCAATCCAACCACCCCTTGTTCATTTTCGCCTATGCGGACAAGAATAATACTGGTTGTTCCCACTCCACGATTCGTCAGGTATTGACCCTTGATCTCCAGTTTATCGCTTGGAATGATGGGGACGCCTCTCCACGAAATAACCGGGACGCCAAATAGATTGGTTGTTACAGGAGGAACACCCCTCCAGGTGCATTCGCGCTCAAAAGCCGCAATAGCCCTGGGATGAGCAATAAAAAAAGCTATAAATTTCATTTCCCCGTTTAGTTGTTCTTTTTAAAAATCTGCACGATCTCAGTTCGGTTACGATTTTTTCCTTTTTAATAGGTTCAATAATCTTTTCCATCAATTCATATTAAGTAATAATCAGATCTATATTATTATGAGAGGAAATTCCAATTCCATGGGCCACAAAGCAAAACAGCAATTCAACTTAATCCGCGAGCCGGGCAAGAATGCTATAATGTAAAACATCCGCTCTACATAATGAATGAGACGCGAAATTGGGAATTAGGGAATTCCTATAAAATACCCTGTTTACGGTAGTTTTATACCTTAAACAGGGTAATTTTATATGTAATACTCAACATAATCGATCCAACCGGCTATTATCGCAAAAAAAAGATTTCTAATGCGTTTGAAGCCTCTACTTTTTTAAAGATATTCCTCCGATTGCCGTCATAGTGAAATAGCATTGGTTAATATCAGTATCGAATAAGTAATCAACCGATATACAAACCCTCTATCCTAACTTTAAAACTACCATCACGCATCCGTGTCACGGCGTTTACAAGTCCGCTGTGCCTCCATTGAAGCATACAGCGTTTGGGGAGGAACCAATAGCGTCGTCCCAGTTTGATCTCTTCGCGTGATTCTTTGATGATTCCTTCGTAGGCTTGAGATACGTAAAAACCAATGTCAATAAATCCTTCGGAACGAGGCCGAAGCGGGCCTGTTACATTCCAGTATATAACTCCATTACGGGCATCGACATCCGAAACCACACCGCAGTGAGTCACAGGACAACCACATGACATTCCCATTGGACGGCCAATCATCACATCGCCTTTCTTTACACCCAGCTCTTTTACCAGTGCCGGATTATAAGGCAAAATAGTCTCTCTTGGACCAGGTTCCCCTTCCATCACGTCGAGAATAAAGTCAAAATCGCGTTTCAGACTGTCTTTCCATTGTAGTCTCTCGCCAATATTCTCGCCACCCAGGCAACTAAGGCAATTCGACTGGCTTCGCTCCTCTTTCGACACCTGTTTGGCATGGATGCACATACGCACTTCAACTTTTGCATCATCAACGGCCAGAGCAAACTCAGTGCAGGTTTTATAACCGCAAGCCCCGCAATTAAGATTGGGGAGAATCAGTTTAGGCTTTTCAATTGTTTGTGTATTCATTATTTTCTGTTTTTAAATATTTCTAACTGGTAAATATTCCTGTTAATTCGGGAATAGTTTGTTTTAAGACACTTAAGCAATAATCGAGTTCCTCTTCGGTGTTAAACCGACCAAAGCTGATGCGAATTCCGCCTCGCGCTTCAAAAGGATTCAGTCCGATTGCCTGTAAAACATGTGACGCATTACTGCCATGATTTGACGAACAGGCAGAGCCGGCTGAAACGGCAATTCCAAGTTCATCGAGTAAAAGGAGCAATCGGATGGTTTCACCTTCGAGACCATGAAAACTAAAGTTCACATGTCCGGGTAATCGCTGCTGATCGTGACCATTGATATAGGCATTCTCAAATTCGTTGGACAGGAAATTGGTCAGCCGTTTACGAAGACGGGTCAGCCGAAGGGTCTCCTTTCCCATCTCATTCATACACAATTCAGCAGCCTTTACAAAACCTGCAATACCAGGTATGTTTTCTGTGGAAGAACGTAAGTCATGTTCCTGTCCACCGCCATGCAATAATGGGGCGATCGAAATACCTTTCCGGACATATAATGCTCCTACTCCTTTAGGTCCGTAGATCTTGTGTGAGTTAATCGTTAAAAGATCAATGTTCGAATCAACTACATTAACAGGTACTTTACCGAAACTCTGGCAGGCATCAGAATGAAAAAGCACCCCCCTTGCACGACAAATCCTGCCGATTTCAGCAATAGGTTCGATCGTGCCGATTTCGTTATTGGCATACATCACCGATACTAAAATCGTTTTGGGATTAATTGCCCTCTCCAAAAAGTCAAGATCAACAATTCCATTGTGATCAACGGGAAGGTAGGTGATGTAGAATCCCTGTTCTTCAAGCCATTTACAGGAATTCAGAATGCAGTCGTGCTCAATGGAAGATACGATGATGTGATTTCCTTTATGCCGGTTGGCAAAAGCGATTCCCTTTACAGCAAAATTGTTGGACTCAGTTCCCCCTGAGGTAAAGATCAGCTCTTCAGCCGATGCACCAATGAAACCTGCAAGTTGCGCATGTGCATAATCAAGCACATTCTTTGCTTCAACTCCGAAAGCATGAAGACTTGAAGAATTTCCAAACTGCCTACTATACAGAGGGAGCATGACCTCTAGTAGTCTGTCGTCAAGACGCGTCGTCGCTGCATTGTCAAGATAGATTCTTTTTTGCATAACAGCCTCTTCAATAAATTATTCACCTACATAATACATCTCCTGATCCATGGTGCGTAACACACCGAAATGATGCTTTGCGCCTATCTCCTTCTTGCCGACACAAATAGTACAGGTACCAACGGGTGGATTGCCGCGCAGAAACATGGGAAATTCGATATCGACAGTTTTTAAAATCTGACGAACGATCGGATCGATACCTATACCGTAAAGGGCATTACTTTCAACTACGGTAATCTCTTTAGCCGATTCAAGAACCCTGTAGCGAAACACTTCGCGTTCGGCCTGAGAAACAAGGTCAATCTTTGTGATTACGCTGATGTCGGCAAGTGTTAGCATCGGACCGATTTTCCTGGGAAGGTTCATCCCGCTGGTACATTCCAGTACTACAATCCCCAGTGATTTTTCAACATATGGTGAACAACGCAGACAAAGTCCGGCAGTTTCGACAAAAAGATAATCAGACCCAACCCGCTCTGCCCATTCGACGGCTTCGTCAAGCACAACCACATTACAATGGTCGGGACATAATTCACCTGAGTAGATCTTCCTGGTTGGAATCCCAAATTCCTTGTTGATGATTTCATCCTCATCGGCATAAAGTACATCTATTTTAATGTACGATGGTTTATGGTTTCCGGCGATCATCCGTCGGATTACCTGACGGATGACGGTTGTTTTACCGCAGGTTGGAGGTCCTGCAAATACAATTAACTTCATATACTTATTTCGCTTTTAGTTGATTCCCAATAATTCTTCTTCCAAAATGCTGGCATGCAGTTCCTCTCCGGCCCTCACCAGACTCCGGTAATGCAAAATAATGTCATCAATACATTTCAGTTTATTTGCAGCTCTCTTCTCATCTGCATTCGAATAAATCACCTTTTGCATAGCACCATTTTTCATTACAATTCGAAAATCGGAAAGCAAGGCAATGGTAGGGTCGTGCGTTACAAAAACAAAGATTTTGCGGTAATTCTTCAGTAATTCGAGGGCCTTTGTTTTGTTGATGCCTGCATTTTCGATTTCATCGAGAAGAATAATGGGAGAATTACCAATTATAACAGCATCGGCAATCAACAACGAGCGGGTTTGCCCCCCGGAGAGTTCGGTCATTGCTGTTCCTTTAATAATAGCCTCTCCTGTTAGTTGATTGGCAAATTCAATAGTCTCGTTAACAACGTTTTCAATATCAACAGCTCCCCGCACGGTGGCGTGGATGGTCAGAAACTCGCCAACCGGCAGATCGCTAAGAAAATTGGTGTGCTGCGAAATCATTGCAATTGGATGTTTCGACGGATCGAACGTAAAATCCTCGGGAACAGGGGCCCCGTTAAGTAGGATTTGGCGCTGCGAAGGGGTGTTCCGGTCCCCAAACAATTCGATATCATTGATCAGCGTCGTTTTGCCGCAACCCGTTGGTCCGACAATGCTGACAATATCCCCCATTTTCAGCTCCAGCCCGGCGACCTTTTCAGGATGCCCGTCTTTTCCAATGCCTCCCCTGATGGTAATCTTGTTAATCTCCATTCCTTTTAATTTATTTGATATTTAACACATCAAATATATCCACAATGTCCATAGATTTAGTGTATATTTGCATGAGTGTTTTCATAGAAGCAGATTAAAATTTTAATCTTTTTGACTTTAATATTGTATTAAAATTCCAGCTGAAGAGATGATGAATCTAGTTGACAACAAACAGGAATATTCTTGGTTAAGAAGGCTTTCGCTTCAATTTATAAATGAAAAAGAGTTTGAAAAGATTGAGAAGACATCGGTCAGACTTATTTTTAAAAAGGGGGAAACGATCCTGAAACAGGGAGGCGTACCCACTCATATCGGCTACCTGGAAAAGGGTATAGTGAAGTTTAATTACGAAAATGAGGTCAACAAAAACCTGATACTTACCATCGTGTCGGCGCCAAAAATATTGGGTGGCGCCAACCTGTTTTATAAAGACAACAACCTGTTTTCATTTATTGCCGTTGAAGATTGTGAAGTGATACTGATTGATGCGAAAGTTTTGGAGAACATCCTTATGGAGAATTCCCGATTTGCGATGATGATGTTTCAGGTAGCCTCCGAAATGTTTAAAAAGTCGGTTTTAAACTTTATCAGTCTGGCGCACAAACAAAAAGAGGGGAGGATTGCCGATATTGTCCTTTATCTGGCCGCAGAAGTTTACCACGAGAATTCATTTCTTCTATCACTTACCCGGAAAGAGGTGGCCGAATTTGCAGGTTGTTCAACCGAAAATGTGATTATGACTTTGTCGAAGTGGCAAAACGAAGGAATCATTACGATCGAAGGGAAGAAGATTGAAATTAATGATGTGGAGAAGTTGAAACACATCAGTAAAATAGGATAACGATGCTTACGCAAAAAACCAGGTATTCGATGCTTGCCTTAATCCGACTTGCCAAAGAGTTTGGCAAAGGGACGCTCATGATTAATGAGATTGCTGAAAGTGAGAAGATTCCAAAACGATTTCTGGAATCAATTTTACTTGAACTTAAAAAGAATGGTTATTTAGGGAGTAAACTGGGAAAAAACGGAGGTTACTTCCTGCTTAAAAAACCTGAAGAAGTGAATCTGCTCGAAATAGTTCGACTATTTGAAGGGAGCATCGCTATGCTTCGATGTACATCTGAAAAATACTATGAACCATGTGAGCATTGCAAAGACGAAGCGACCTGTGCAATACGCTGGACATTTAAAGATATCAGGGAGTACACCTTCAATAAACTGGAAGCAACATCGTTGGCAATGCTGATCTAAAAACAATTGCCACGACTGATTAGGTCGTAGCAATTGAATGGTTATTAATGGTATTTATTTCGTAACAGCAAGGTGTTTTACCTTCTCAAAAGCCTGTGAAAGATCATTAGTAATGTCATCAACATGCTCGATACCCACTGACAGACGTATTAAACCCGGAACAACCCCTGATGATGTCTGTTCCGCTTCTGACAGTTGCTGGTGGGTGGTCGATGCAGGATGAATGATTAACGTTTTGGCATCGCCTACATTAGCCAGGTGGCTGATCAATTTTAGATTGTTGATAAACTCATCGGCTGCCGCAGTACCACCTTTGATGTGGAAGGAAAGGACACCTCCAAAACCGTTTTTCAGATATTTTTTGGCCAGTACGTGATAAGGACTTGTCTGCAACCCTGGATAGTTGACCCTGCTTACCTGCGGATGAGCAACCAACCAATCTGCAATCGCTTTTGCATTGCTCACATGTCGTTCAATACGCAGTGAAAGCGTTTCGAGTCCCTGAAGTAAAAGAAATGCATTGAAGGGACTTAAAGCAGAACCATAATCGCGTAACCCCTCTACCCTTGCACGGATCGCAAAAGCAATGTTTCCAAATGGGCCGTTCGCCCCAAAAACATCCCAAAAGATCAATCCATGATATCCTTCTGACGGTTCTGTAAACTGAGGAAATTTCCCATTGGCCCAATTAAAATTGCCTGCATCCACAATCACACCACCAATACTTGTGCCGTGACCACCAATCCATTTTGTAGCAGACTCAACCACAATATTAGCTCCGTGTTCGATTGGACGAAAAAGCGCTCCGGCAGCTCCGAAAGTATTATCGACGACCAGGGGAATATTATTTTTTTTAGCTATTGCAGCAATGGCGTCAAAATCTGGAACATTAAATTCCGGATTACCAATCGTTTCCAGGTAGATGGCTTTTGTATTGGCATCAATCGCCTTTTCAAAATCTTCCGGGTTATCACCAGGAACAAATTTCACCTGGATACCCAGTCTTTTAAACTGAACTTTGAACTGATTGTAGGTGCCACCATAAAGGAAAGAGGTTGAAACCAGATTATCGCCTGCCTGCAAAATATTGGTCAGGGCAATAAATTGAGCCGCCAGACCTGAAGAAGTAGCAACTGCCGCGACTCCACCCTCAAGAGCGGCAATGCGCTTCTCGAAAACATCGGTTGTTGGGTTCCCCAAACGAGTATAAATATTTCCAAACTCCTTCAAACCAAAGAGATTTGCTGCGTGTTCGGCATTGTTGAAAACATATGAAGTTGTCTGATAGATAGGTACAGCTCTTGAGTTGGTTGATGAATCAACTACCTGTCCCGCATGAATCTGCAGGGTTTCAAATTTGAGATTTTGTTCTGACATAATCGTTCTACTTTTTGGATGATTTATTAAATAATTAAAATGCTTTAAGGTACGGATTAGGATTATTACCCCTGTTGGCGGACAAGGGTAATTTTAATATTCTTTGTTGTTTTTGTAAATTAAAAGTGCTTCATAAAAATGGTGAATTATAGCATCGGATGAGTCCACCTGCCCCTTCCCCTTCAAATGACCTGAATAACCGGTTTACTAATTTCAATAAAATATTCCTCATCTTTTACTAATTTAATGTATTGCGAAATTGATTATAATAGTTCCAAACGGAAATCCCTTTTTTACGGTATTTTATATACCATAAAGAGGTTAATTCCGGATATTGTATTCTTGATTGAATTCCGGATTCCATTACAAGTGTGGCTCGGAATTAGTTATCTCTATATATTATACTCGATATTGTCGATCCATCCGGCTTTTATAGCGTGCATTATCAGCTCAGATGCATTGGAGACTTCCATCTTTCTGAGGATATTCTTTCGGTGTGTATTCACCGTGTGGGGACTAATACACCGTCCGGCGGCAATCTCCTTTGTTGTCAAACCGCTTACAATTAGTTTTACAATT
Organism: Prolixibacteraceae bacterium; assembly: GCA_963677935.2. GTDB lineage: Bacteria > Bacteroidota > Bacteroidia > Bacteroidales > Prolixibacteraceae > JAAFHB01. The sequence goes on from CAXXEH010000003.1 coordinate 2,122,470, forward strand.
TCCATTTCAGAAACCGTGAGATGCTTTGAATCTTCAACAACTGATCTATTTTCACTTACATCAAGAAACAGGTCAAGAATTTCATCAGAATAGAATTTTCTACCTTTTAGTGTCGCATCTATGGCAGAAAACAGCTCCTCCTTCTCAACTGTCTTGAAAATAATGCTCCTGATACCCAATCTTGTCAAAGCTGAAAATTCAATTTTGGAGATCGAATTGGTCAATATTAATATCGCTATCTGCGGGAATTTTTCCCTAACAACTTTTAAATCATCAATACCATCAAAATCAATGTTTGCGAAATCGATAATCAACAGCCCATCCGGAAATTTTTCAAGTAACTCATACAGATCAATCTGATTGCAGGTAACTCCGGCAACCAGAAATCGTTCATCTGCCTCGATCAATGATTGGAGAGCCCTAACAATAAGGAACTGCGAATCAGCAATGACAACATTGAAAACGTTATTTTCATTCATTTCCTGTAAAATTTTATGTGATTTTTTATCCTGTCAGATCCTGGGAATTCCATTTCTTATTCCTTGAAAATCAGATTACCAAATGACCGGAACCTGAGCCACTCAAAAGAGGAATTATAATTCCATTCTACCTGGACCGCCTTTTTAATTCAATTTTGTGTTTAAATGCAGGAGAATTAAAGGATACACATTCGCTTTCTTGTAATTAAAGAGATACAGCAACAACACCCCCCGAATATTGAAGATCCAGATGGAGTTCTGAGTGAGTCGTAAGTGTTTATAGTTGCCTTCATTTTTGAAACATTTATTGATACTGCAAAAATGGGCATATCCGAACCAACTCCAAATACCACCAATCTGGTATATTTAGTCACTACCAGAAGGTATGTTGCTTTACACCCGATCTATTATTGGGGAACAGGAAGAGCCGGAAAACACAACTAAGGTTGACAATCATACAATAAACAGATCTTCAACACCCGGAAAAAATCTCATGGAATTATCCAATATTAATTATTAATTCGAAAATTTGCAATTTATTTTATGTATATTTGTAATATCCTAATAGACCAAAAATCAACCAAGTGAGTGATTCGGAGGAATTAATATACTGGTATAACTTTATTGATGGTGATTTAAACGCTCTGTCAATTCTTTTTTTGCATCATGCAAAAGGTATGGTTTCATATGGTATGAAGATATACCGGGATAATGAACTTGTTAAGGACTCAATACAGGAGGTATTCATCCAATTAATTCAGAAACGTCATAAATTAAGACGCGACGAAAAGATTAAGGGATTGATTTACAAATTACTGCGCAATAAATTAATTGATGAGATTAAACTAATTAACCGAAGCAAAAGAATTGACCACCTGATTTTCAATTCAAACCATAATTATGAAATAGATTCGGAACGTCAACGCATTGGTCTTGAGGAAGAAACTTTTAGAGATCAGATGATCAATTCAGCATTAAACTTACTAACTACCCATCAGAAAGAGGCGATGTTCTTAAAGTATTCTGATGGTTTAAGCTATGAAATGATATCCTTGGTAATGGGAATTAGTGTTGCATCTGCCCGAACACTGATTTACCGGTCACTGAAACAACTGAAATCACAACTTTCCGGAATAAATTAAAAGCAAATACATAAGTTAATCTATTGTATTCCATGTGTATATAAAAATATATTTTTCGAGCATTAGCCTCAAATTGAATTTTCTAAAAAAAATGTAAAAAAATGTAATTTTTCTTGTCTATAAAACAAATCTTTTTCAGTAGTAAGTGAAATAATGTAATCAAAGAATATGGAATTTGAGTCCTTACTATCGAACGAAGAGTTTATCCAGATGTTGGATAAGAATCCGCAAGAGTCGGATCGGCTAATCGAAGATTTGTGTCGGAAAGATCCTGATAACGAAGTGCATATTCGGTTTGCAGCACAAACCATACGTCGCTATCGCGCTGATCAGATTAATGTTACTGGTGATGAAATTACAATGATGTGGAAAAATATTCTCCAAAAATCGAAAATGGAGAAACCAGTCCGTATATTTCGGGTGGGGACTGTTTGGCGGATTGCCGCAACAATTACTATTTTGTTATCTCTTTCCATCTATTATCACGAATACTCATTCAACAACTCAATCAGAAAATTAGCGGATGAAAAGGTTATTGTAAGTGATGCAGCCAGGATCATAAAATCGGATGGATCGGAATATCAGTTGAATTTAAACAATTCACATATAAAATACGACACCGATGGAAATGAAATAGTTATTGAAGAGAAAAACGATCAGACTAAAAAAGTTGCCAATCAGCCTGCAGAAAATAAAACTGTTTTGAATCAAATAGTTGTCCCTTATGGCAGAAGGTATAGCGTTACGTTGAGCGATGGAACGGTTGTACAGCTCAACTCAGGAAGCAAATTGGTTTTTCCTGCCAAATTTCCGGAATTAAAACGGGAAGTTTTTCTCAAAGGCGAGGGCTATTTTGCAGTGGCAAAAGATGCCGGAAAGCCTTTTATCGTTATGACAGATTTTATGAATGTGAAAGTTTTGGGAACTCATTTCAATATTTCAGCTTATGAAAACGAGCCATCTGCATCTACCGTATTGGTTGAAGGGAGTGTCGAAGTTTATACTAACAATTTCATCAACAATCACCTTTGTAAAATCAAGCCAGGCGAAGGTTGTTTTTTTACCGGTACTACTTCAGAATTAAAGATTCAAAATGTTGATGTGAATGAATTTGTAAGCTGGAAGGATGGATTTTATCAAATCAAAGATAAACCGTTAGGAAATATCACTAAAAAAGTTGAAAAGTATTATAACAAGGTAATCTTTTTTGAAGATAATGAATTGGCTCATCGTCTTATATCGGGAAAATTGGTTTTAGATGACAATTTTGAGAAAACCCTCGATTTTTTAGCCAGGACCACAAAATCACAATTTACCTTGAGAGAAGATGGAATTTATGTTTTTATGAAAAAAAATTAAGCAGTATTAACCAATTAAATATCAATGCCTATGGCCAAAACGAAAAATCAAAGAAAATGCCGGTGAATGCTGTAACATGCACCGGCAGGAAGTTTAAAAATGATTAAAGTGTAACTATTTTAAACCAATACAAAAGTATGAAAAATAAACTTAAATTGTTATGTGGCAATAATTATCGCTACAGAAATTTATTACTTGCTATGAAGCTAACTATTCTGGCCTTCTTTCTGGGGTTGATGGGGTTAAGTGCTTCAACCTATTCTCAGAAAACAAAGCTGTCCCTTGATTTGGAAAATGTATCGATCTCGGAGGTTCTTAAAGCAATAGAATCTCAGAGTGAATTTGTTTTCATTTACGAAAATGATGCCTTGAAATTTGATAAGAAAGTTTCAATAAACGTAAATGAGAGCAGTGTCGATAAAATATTGGCACAAGTACTTGAGAATACAGGCACAAGCTTTGAAATAGTTGAAAAGCAAATTGTTATAACCAAAAATACTCCTGTAACTGAATTACAAACCCTAACCCCAAAATTTGAAAACGAATCGCAGCAACCGCAAAAGAAACAGATCTCCGGTTCTGTAACAGATAAAAATGGGGCCTCCTTGCCAGGAGTAAGTATTGTTGTCAAAGGGACAACGATTGGAATTATTTCTGATGAGGGAGGAAGATTTACCCTTTCAGTACCCATTGATGCAAATACATTGGTGTTTTCGTTTGTGGGGATGAAAACCCAGGAAGTGAAAATCGTCGGTAAAACTTCGATCAATATTGTGCTTGATGAAGAAATAGCTGAGATTGAGGAAGTTGTTGCTGTTGGTTATGGTACTCAAAAGAAAATAAATTTAACGGGTGCTGTTGCTTCAGTTGTTTCCAAAACACTAACCACCAGGGCTTCAACCAATTCAAGCGATTTACTCCAGGGACGTCTCCCGGGATTGGAGATTATCCAGCCAACAGGGCAGCCAGGAAGAGATGATGCAGTTATGAAGATTAGAGGTCTGGGATCTTTTGGCGCCGGCTCAAATCCTCTGGTTTTGGTGGATGGAGTGATCGGTTCAATTTCGAATCTTTCACCTAACGATATTGAAAGTGTTACTGTACTGAAGGATGCCGCATCCGCTTCGATTTATGGTGCAAGGGCCGCCAACGGAGTAATTTTGGTGATCACCAAAGGAGCAAAAAAAGGGGCATCTTTTGAATATCAGTTAGACATGAGTACCCACAGTGCAACCAGGCTACCTAAGATGGTTACCAATTCTGCCGATTACATGGAATTTTACAATAGTGCAAGAGTTCGTGCTCAGCAGTCTCCATTGTACACCCAGACAGAAATTGATTCATACAGAAATGCTACTGACAGGGAGCAATTCCCGAATTTTGACTGGATGGATTATTACTTTAATCCGGCTCATGTTGTTAATCATTACTTTGCATTTTCGAATGTTACGGATAAAAGCACCTTCAAAGCCTCATTTAACTATCTTGATGAGCCAGGGATACTCCCCCTGATTAATATGAAAAAATACAACTTTCAACTTAACGCGACTAACCAATTATCCAAAAAAATCAAGGTTGGAACAGTTGTGAATGCCTACTATAAAAACATTAAGGAGCCTCCGGGATGGGATTTAACAGGTGCACTGGCTGTCTATCAGGCAGGACCTAACTATAAACCGACTTTGCCTGATGGCAGTGGCAGATTTACAGCCTGGGCCTATCCCAAAGAAGGACATAATGCTACATCACCCGCTCTTTTTACAGGTGACAACGGATCAAGACAAACACAGAATTATGGAGTGAATGGTCAGATGTATGTGGATATTAATTTATTTAAAGGATTGGTATGGACCACAAAAGCTGCTGTAAATTTTGGTGTCGATAAAATTAAAGACCATATTGCTCAAACACATGAACATTATTACTACCATAAACTGCCTGGGGAGACCGATTATAGTTTAGCTCCAGTTACCAGTCCCAGTTCAAACAGCGGAGTAACAGATCAGTATCAGATATCTGTTTTGCCCTCACTCTCTTCTGTTGCAAATTATGAAACCAAAATTAATGGGAGTCATAATTTAAGAGCGATGGTCGGTTTTGAGCAACAAGCGTATAAATACCAGTATTTAATGGGCAAACGCCCGTCGTTTCCTACAGCCGCCCTAAATGAGCTGAATGCCGGATCTTCTGTTGGGATCACGAACGGCGGATCGGCTAACGAATGGGCCCTTCGCGGATTCTTTGGCCGTGTTGGGTACGACTTTAATGGTAAGTATTTAATTGAAGCGAATGCGCGTTACGATGGTACCTCCCGTGTGGCAGAAGCCAACAGATGGGGATTTTTCCCTTCTGTATCTGCCGGATGGAGGATTTCGGAAGAAAGTTTCCTGAAAAACAAGGTGACCTGGCTCGATAATTTGAAATTACGCGGCTCTTATGGTGTTCTGGGAAACCAGGAGATCGGGAACTACCCTTATCAGGATATTTTATCACTTAATTCATATGGGTATGCAGCCGGATTATCCCAATCGGTGGAATACAGACGTTTGACGGATAAAAATCTAAAATGGGAATCAACAAAAATTCTTGATTTCGGTTTGGATATGGATATGAAAAATGGTTTGTTCGGGTTTACTGTTGACTGGTTCAATAAATACACCTATGATATCCTAACATCATTGCCGGTTCCTGCAAGCCTTGGTATCAGTGGACCTGTAACCAATGATGGAGAGTTGCAAAACAGGGGATATGAGATTGAACTGCGTCACAGAAATCAAATAGGCGAATTTACTTATGATGTTAATTTCATGTTATCAGCCTATAAAAATGAACTTAAGAAAATTGCAGTTCCGTCGAAAGGGGTAAAAGAGGTAGGGTTACCCTATAATAGTATTTACCTGTATGTATTTAATGGCGTTTTTGATGACCAGGCCGATATTAATAATTCACCTACGCAGGTATTGAAAACACCTCAGCCAGGCGATGTAAAGGCTAAAGATATAACCGGCGACGGTAAAGTCGATGCCAACGACCGTGTCTCATTTAGCCCTTATCCCGACTTCACCTACTCATTTGGATTTAATGTCGGCTGGAAAGGATTTAACCTCTCTGCATTCTTCCAGGGGGTACAAAATGTTCGGACTTTGGTTTATGGTTGGGGAATTGATCCATTCGTACAAATGGACCCGCCTCAAACTAAATATTATGACAGCTGGAGTCCTTCAAATCCTAAAAGCGACATTCCCGCAGTATGGCTTGGTTCCGGCGGAACAGCCGGGAATAATGGTTATTTAACGACCTATCACCTTCCCGATGCTTCCTATTTACGGTTAAAGAACCTGAACATCTCTTATACCTTGCCTAAACGGATTACAGATAAGATAAGTTCAAAGGAATTGACTGTATATGTTTCAGGTGATAATCTATTAACATTCACAAAGTTCCCGGGCATTGACCCTGAATTACCTTCTCAAAGTACCCGAGGATCAGCATATCCTCAGGTTACTATCTTGAACTTAGGACTGAAAGTTAAATTTTAGATGAAAAAAATTACGACTATGAAAATGAAAAATATATTATCATATACAGGAGCCGTTATCCTATTGCTGGCAACTTCGTCTTGCAATAAGAGTTATCTGGATAAAAATCCCCTGGATTCTATCTCAAATCCTACTTTTTGGACAAATAAAGAGGATGTAGCCATGGCCCTTGCAGGATGTTATTCAAGAATGTATGGAACAATGATGGATTATCAGAGAGGCTATATTGATGCACTGGGTGAGGATACTTATAATTATTGGGGTTTTGAAAATACCGAGCAAATGGTATTGGGCGTGATCAGCTCAACATCTGGAGGTATGCCTGCAGATGTATGGAATGGTTCTTATAAAGCGATTGCACAATGCAACTTTTTTCTTGATAATGTTGATAAAGCAAAAACTGTGGATGCTAAAATAATATCTACAGCAAAAGCGGAAGCAAAATTCATAAGGGCATTGTACTATTTTGATTTGGTTTCCGGATTTGGAGATGTTCCGTTGTATAAAAAGTCACCGGCATCCGAGGCGGAGTACAAGGTAGCGAGAAGTCCAAAGGCAGATGTATTGGCATTTATCTATGAAGACCTCGATTATGCGATTGCCAATTTACCTGATGTTGGTTATTATACAGGTCACGCAGTAAAGGGGAGCGCAAAAGGGATAAAGGCCAGAGTGCTTATCTACGAGGAAAAATGGGCAGCAACCGCAGCGCTGTGTCAGGAAATTATGACTTCCGGAAAATTCAGCATTTACTACGATTATGAAGGGATGTTTCTTAAAAGAGGGCAGCCGAATAACCCTGAAATTATGTTTGCATGTGAGTATAAGGGACCGGAGAAATATCACAGTGTATATGGGATGAATATTGAATATGCAAAACACATTTTTCTGACACCCTATTTGAGAGATGCTTACGATTGTATAGATGGATTGCCCATTACTGAATCACCTTTGTATGATGGCAGCGGAATAGCAGCTTCGATGATACCTGATGAGACTGTCCCATGGAAATTTCGTAATAATCGCGATCCCCGCTTTAGATACATCATTAGAGGTCCGAATACGAACTGGGCAGGGCATTATGAAACCGGATTTTATGATGTCACAGGTGTTCAGAACCGAAAATATATTGATACTACCATTCAGGGTAATTACACTTTCAATTACCTGAATGACTGGAACTGTGTACTTCTCCGTTATGCTGATGTATTATTAATGTATGCAGAAGCACAGAATGAAGCTGCCGGTCCAAGCGCGAGCGTTTACAATGCCATTGATCAGGTTCATACCCGGCCAACGATCTATCCAAACAGGCCTGCAATGCCCCCTATGGATCGTACAAGGTATAATACGAAAGATAAAGTCAGGGCATATATTCAGAAAGAGAGGCTACTCGAATTTCCAATGGAGGGGTTAAGGCCAAATGATCTGAAAAGGTGGAAGATTGCACATATAATATTACCTACTTTGAAAAACCCCGGAGGCGTCTCATATGTATTCCAAATGAAACACTATTTGTGGCCAATTCAACAAAGTGAGATGGACGCTAATCCAAAGCTTGTACAAACTACTGGTTATAATTAAGTATGATTAACGCTGGTTAATGTTTACCTTTAAAATGCCTATGTAACTCATCACAATCTCTGTTTGGGAGTTACATAGGTATTTTTTTTTCAAACCCCTTTTGTAATATTTTAAGATGATCAATCAGAAAATACTGGCATTGATATGGCTGACTTCTCTTTTTACAGGTTGCAAGGCCGACGTTCCGGTGCAGGAGATTGTGAAGCCAAAACTTCTTAAATTGCCATTTGCCTTCTCAAGGGGAATCAGAGAACCAATGGAAAATACTCCGGTTCTTTTTAATTCACGACTTCTGCTGGTGGCAAACTTCAGACCTTCAGGAGGTGATACAATAAAGGAAAAAGATTCCTACTTATACATCGATGATCTGCAAACAGGAACTGAAATTATCCGTTTTGGGACAGCGCATTCGTTTGTAAGCGCCTATGTTAATGAACCTGAATTGAATGTTTTTGCACTTGATTTTTCTCAAACGGGAAAAGTATGGAGTTCAAATGGGATCAATCGTTTTGTTACCACTGATTTAAAAAACTGGAGAACAGAAAAGATACTACTCCCTGAAGCGAATGAGTACCTGTTCAATAATTCGGTATGCCGGGATGATAAAGGATTTGTGATGGCTTACGAATCGAATAAGCCTATCGCGTTTTGTTTTAAGTTTGCCCGGTCAAACGACCTGTCCAAATGGGATAAAATTCCAGGACTGGCTTTTACTGGCGTGAATAACGAATATTCAGCCTGTCCATGCGTCCGATATTTTAAGCCATATTATTATGTCATCTATCTGCACAACAAGATGGCTGGTCATAACGGGTATGTTTCGTTTTTGGCAAGATCTAAGAATTTATCAGAATGGGAATTGACTCCGTTTAATCCTATACTGGAAGCATCAGAAGGGGAAGGAATAAATAACTCCGACGTTGATATTATTGAATATGGAGGGAAAACCTATCTTTATTATGCTACCGGGGATCAGGCAACATGGGCCACTATTCGAGTAGCCATGTATGATGGTTCAATGCAAAAATTTTACGAGAACCATTTTCCGGGAGGTCTCAATTTCGAGAAGATTTCTGCCCAACATTAACACAATTAAGTAAGTTAATTATAATTTATGCGAATGAAAACCCTTAGAAAGCTGAGTTTTCTTGTGTTATTGTTAACACTCATCCTTACTTGTAAAAATAAGGATGTTAAAGAATCCGACCGGATGGAGTGGTGGCGCAATGCCCGTTTCGGTCTTTTCCTCCACTGGGGTTTGTACTCTGTTCCTGCAGGAGAGTGGAACGGAAAAACCAATCATGAAGTATGGATCAGGGAATCGGCACAGATTCCTTTGAAAAAATACGATGAATTTGCTACACATTTCAACCCGGTGAAATTCAATGCCGACGGATGGGTAAAGATGGCCAAAGATGCAGGTATGAAATATATTGTCATCACCTCGAAGCATCATGATGGTTTCTGTATGTTTGATTCAAATGAAACAAATTTCGATATTTCCTCAACCCCTTTCAGGAGGGATATACTGAAAGAGATGTCAGAAGCTTGTGCAAAGCAAGGAATCGCACTTTGTTTTTATTACTCCATAATGGATTGGCACCATCCCGATTATTTGCCTCGCAGGAAATGGGAAACAGACAGGCCAACCAAAGAGGCCAATTTTGAAAGATATGTCACTTATATGAAAAACCAGCTAACCGAATTGCTGACTAATTACGATAAAATTGGTGTCTTATGGTTCGATGGCGAATGGGAAAGCACATGGAACCATCAGCATGGAAAAGACTTATATGAGTATCTAAGGAAGATTCGACCAGATTTGATTATCAATAACAGAGTTGACAAAGGGCGCAGGGATAATGCAGGGATGACTGCAGACAGTAGTTTTTGCGGTGATTTCGGTACCCCTGAACAGGAAATTCCTCCCAAAGGGCTTCCTGGAATCGACTGGGAAAGTTGCATGACTATGAATGACACCTGGGGCTACAATAAAAATAATCAGAACTGGAAATCGTCAGAAAATTTGATTCGTAAATTGATTGATATCGCTTCGAAAGGCGGAAATTTCCTGCTGAATATTGGACCAACTTCCGAAGGCCTTTTTCCTGATTCCAGCATGAACAGGTTGAAAGAGATCGGAGCATGGATGAAAGAAAACGGAGAGGCCATTTATAAAACACAGGCCAGCCCTTTTCAAAAGCTGGAATGGGGAAGGTGCACTCAAAGAGTAAACTGTGATGAAACGATTCTTTATCTCCACATTTTTGACTGGCCTAAAAATGGGAAATTAATTGTTCCCGGACTTACCAATAATATAGTGAGTAGCTACGCTTTAAAAGATCTGACAAAGGAAAAACTTCCTGCTGAAAAATCCGGAAACGCTACTTCGGTTGATATAAGCGGTGTTACGCAGTCGAAATATGCGACCGTTGTGGTGGTTGAAATAGCGGGAAATCCAATCGTGGTTGAATAGGCCGGGGCTTTGTCTGTTTCCGGCAATTACAATGTCGTTTTTAAAATCTTTTACAATGTTGATATTATTTGAAAAAAATGAAAAAAGCATTTTTAGTTCTTTCAATTTATGTGCTAATATCTTGTAACACAAGAGTTAATGAGAAAGCATCAGAATTTGAATTGGATAAACGATTGAGAATTTCTGTCGACCGGATTATGAAAGGCGATGAACCCGTATTTGACATGGATTTCATTGTTCAGGATGTGGCTTTGAATCCATTATTTGCAAGGCGGTTTGAAGAATTCAGTGGTGATTTATCAGGTCGATATCTCGGCGCAGTCAGTAAATTGAATCCCGAATCACCTTTTTTAAAAGAGGTCTTTAAAACAATTATATCCCATCAGAAGCCGGATGGAAGATTTGGAAATGAAAAGCTGAAATTTTCGGCGGATAGCATTTCGAAAACACATATGGCACTCTTATGGGGTAATGGTAGAATGTTAACTGCATTAATAGATTATTATCTGTATACCAGGGACAGTCTGGCCTATTCCTCTGCAATTAAATCCGGTAATTTTTTAGCAAAAATCGCATATTCATGCACCGACAAACGAATTATTGATTGGTTAAAGGAGGAGGGTGCCAATGGTATTATCTGCTTTACTCAGTTGACAGAGGGATTAGCCATGTTATACCATGAAACGAAAAATAAAAAATACCTGGAAGTAATTGATGCAATATATCCGATTCTACCTTCAAGAGGGAGCCAACACTCTCATGGTTATTTAGTTACCCTTCGCGGAATATTGAAGGCTTATCAATATACAAATGATAAAAAGTATCTCGATTTTGTTAAATCAAGATACGATTCATTAATTAATTCAGATGACTATAAAATTATGGGTGGGGTTGCAGAGTATTTTGGTTACCCACCCCGCAGCCCGAATGATGAAGGTTGTTCAGAAGCTGACCTGACAATGCTCTCCCTGCAATTATATCAAATTACAAAGCAAATCAGCTACCTGGAGAAATCAGAATATTGCTTGTTAAATCAGTTTTACCACAATCAGTTTAAAAGCGGAGAATTCGGACACCATAGAATTGGAGAAAATAATTTCTACTTCGATGGCAATCTGAACAAATCATGGTGGTGCTGTACGTTTCATGGTTTGGAATGTCTGACAGAAATTAAGAAAAATACAATGGTGATCAATCAGGATACTGTCGCGTTAAATCTATTCATCGAAAATTCGATGACTCAAGGGAGATTTGAGTGTACATTAAAAGATATCAGCAGCACAGAAAAAACTCAGTATGCCTTGAATATTAAGGTAAAAGGAGCCGAACCAGGTATTGTCAAAATAAGAAAGCCAAAATGGGCAGATCATTATCAGGTTACTGCTTCAATTCAGCGACAAAAGGAGGATTCCTCATTTCTTTATTATAAATCAAGTAATAAACATGAGGATTTTGTCATATCCTATACCATGAAGTTGCAATATGTTGATCGTAACTTAAAACCTATTGACTTTTCATCGGACAATTTAAAAAAGGGATCGATTATTTACGGGCCATATTTATTAGGAGCAGATCAAAATAAAAATAGCGGTTTCGTCGGTGTGCCTAATTACAATAACCGGATTTTTGTTAATAATATCATTATCAAAAATGAAAAAGCAAGACAGGTCTCTTATCTATATAAACATGATGGGTATCAAAAGAATGGTACAGTTATATTAAGACCAATTGGTGATTCAGGTATGGAAGATCATAGTCAGGTCATATTTGGATTTAATTTGGGAATCTATCAACGTTAAGACATCACAGAATCAAGTCACGCTGACCTTATGATTAAAAATATGCAAATTAATAGTGGAATAAGAGAGTATTTTATTATATTGCTGATTCTGTTGTCTTTACCCAACTTATCAGCTAATTCTTCAACAACTGTTGACCCCTCTTCACCGGATTATAAGGGCAGAAGGGGAAAAAGCATTTACGTATCGAAGAGAGGGAACAACTCAGACGGAAGTAGCTGGGGAAAGGCATTCCATACAATTCAGGCGGCCTTGTTGTCTGTACCAGATGAGAAAGGCGGACATACCATCATCGTATGTCCTGGCACCTATGTGGAGGCGAATTTATATACTTCTTACAAAGGAGAAAAGGGAGCCTATAATGTCTTAATCGGCGATACTGACGGGAAGTTAGGTTCCGGTTCAAAAGGACGGATTATCATTGATTCCGGTGATCCTCAAAAAGGTTTCAAAAGTTACGATTTTTGGTCAACGATTCGTGCGTATGACAAAGGGTGGAGACCTGAATTCACGGAACAGACCTTCTCAGGTATCTGCTGGGACAGGTGGATTCTTCGGCGTCTTTATACCTCAGGCAGCGATGCAGGCTTTTTTTGGGCTCTCACGGATAAAGATGGTGAAGGTTTTACAGTTATTGTAGAAGATTGTGTTGGCATAGGTCGTGCATTTGGAGGGGGAATTACCTACCCGGTCGTACGACCCGATGAACCAAGCATATTCCGGAGATGCTATTTTCTTGCCCTTGACTGGGTCGGAGATACAAGTGCCGTAATGATTGGCGGGTGGGACGAGACAATGCCCGCATACCCTCATCTAATTTTGGAAGATTGCATACTTGTTCATCCCGACAATGCTCTGGCAATGTCTTATGCAAGTTATTGCGCGCGGGTTAAAGTTGTTCGCTGCAAAATGATCGTATTAAACTTCACCCAACCGGAAATGGGTGGCAAATCGACGGGAATCATTTGTACAGAAGGCCATTCAAAGGGAACCATTCGTACAAAAGGGTATCGTTCAAAAGGACAGCTACATGTCGATCTGGAAGAGTGTATACTTGCCGGTTACAGCGTATTTACGCCTGGTAATGATGCAAAGGCTGTAACCTATACCATAAAAGGTAAGGTTCAGGCTTATGTTCAGTTCAGTCAGCCCGTTCCTGAGGGATTCGAAAGGATTAATCTGTGGCCCACAGAATTATTCGATTTTATTGCAATCCCTAAACCATTAATTTAAAAGTAATAATTCCGGATATTGATAGTTAATTGTATTATTAAATGATAGCATGGATTTAATTTTGAACTACTTAGGAAAACAAAAACATAAAATTCAAGAAGGAGGGAATTATGATTATAAAAATTAATTGCAAAATTGGATTAAAAGTATCGGCAGCATTAGTGCTGATTCTATCGCTGTTATCCAACATATCTGTGGTTGCTTCCAATTCTGTGGACCCATCTGCCAAAGACTATAAAGGTAGAAAAGGGATGACTTTCTATGTTTCAATGAAGGGAGATAATACGGATGGCAGTAACTGGATGAAGGCGTACCATTCTATACAGGCAGCATTAACTGCTATTCCTGATGATATGGGGGGACATATCATTATTGTACGTCCTGACACCTATGTTGAGGCTAATTTGTCCACCGCTTACAAAGGGGCAAAAGGCGCTTATAATCTGATAATTGGCGATAATGACGGACGTATGGGATCAGGAGCAAAGGGGCGTATTATCATCGATGCGGGTGATCCGCAGAAAGGTTTTAAAAGTTACGACTGGTGGGGATCGATTCGTGCCACCTCCAAAGGTTGGAGGCCAGAATTCACCGAGCAAACATTCTCCAGTATCTGTTGGGACCGGTGGATTCTTCGTAATCTGTATACCTCGGGAAGCGATGGAGGCTTTTTCTGGGACCTTACGAATAAAAGCGGTGAGGGTTTCACGGTAATTGTAGAAGATTGTGTTGGGATTGGCCGTGCTTTTGGAGGAGGTGTTTGTTATCCAGTGGTTCGTCCCGATGAACCCAGCATTTTCAGAAGGTGCTACTTTCTTGCCCTCGACTGGGTTGGTGATACGGGAGCAGTATTGGTTGGAGGCTGGGAAGATACCATGCCCGATTACCCTCATTTAATCATGGAAGATTGTACACTTGTTCATCCCGATAATGCGCTGGCCATGTCATATGCAAGTAATTGCGCCCGGGTCAGGGCCGTTAACTGTCGCTTTATTGTTTTGAACTTTACTCAGCCGGAAATGGGGGGGAAATCAACAGGGATCATCTGTACGCAAGGGCATGGAAAAAAAGGGAAATTACACGTTGATCTGGAGGATTGTATCCTTGCCGGTTACAGCGTATTTACCTCAGGAGCTGATGGAAAGGGAGTCAGTTACACGACCAAAGGTAAGGTGGAGGCTTACATTCAGTTCGCTCAGCCAATTCCTGAAGGATTCGAAAGAATCAATCTTTGGCCCGTGGAATTGTTTGACAAAATGGCAATTCCAAAACCAAAAATAAAATAAGGTCACCTCAATTTCGCTCTAAAATAGTTGTATTTTAGTGGATTAACTACAAATTTTTAATCTTTGGAAAAATTACATCCCCTATGAAAAAGGTACATTTGATGATTGCTTTTTTTTTAATTCTTCTGGATTATACTGGCTTAACAGTTGCTCAAAATCCAAAAAGACCAGTACTTGTAAAGTTGCCTTTTGCTTTTTCGAGAAGGGACAGAGGGGAGTTAATGGAAAATACACCGGTGATGTTTAATTCACGTCTCTTGCTGGTGACAAACTACAGACCTTCCGGTGGTCCTAATGTAACTGACCAGGAAAAAGATTCTTATCTCTATATCGATGATTTGCTTACAGGTACAGAGATTGTCCGTTTTGGGGCAGCCCATTCATTTGTAAGCGCTTTCGTGAATGACGGGGAGTTGAATGTTTTTGCCCTTGATTTTTCTGAATCCGGGAAGGTGTGGGGTAAAAATGGAATTAACCGATTCGTTACCAAAGATTTAAAAAACTGGAAAACAGAGAAGGTGCTCCTTCCCGACAAGGATGGATTCCTTTTTAACAATTCGGTGTGCCGCGATGATCAGGGCTTTCTGATGGCCTATGAATCGAACAAGCCTGTGCAGTGGTGTTTCAAGTTTGCCCGTTCAGCCGATTTGTCGAAGTGGGAAAAAATTCCGGACCTGGTCTTTACAGGAGTAAATCACGAGATGGCCGGTTGTCCGGTTATTCGCTATTTTAAACCGTGGTACTATGTCATTTTTGGCCATGACCTAATCAATGTACCGAACCGATATACTTCAGATATGGCCCGGTCAAAGAATCTGATTGATTGGGAATTAACACCTTTTAATCCCATTCTGCAGGCCGGAGCGGGAGAAGGAATCAACAACACGGATGTCGATATTATTGAATATGAAGGTAAAACCTATCTTTATTATGCTACCGGCGACCAGGCAACCTGGGCCACTATCCGTGTGGCCATGTATGATGGTTTAATGAAAACATTTTATGAGAATCATTTCCCCAAAGGAAGTTCATTCCTGAAATTTTCAACCAGATATTAATTCAGGGATAACTATGGAAAATCGTTTTAACGGTCGCTTTGAAACTTGCGAAAAGGAAAATCAGAAATTAAAATATGAAGAAGGGAATTACAAATAATCATCATGATACCGTACCTGTTTTAACGGTATTAGCTATCCAAATAATGGGACTGATGATTTTGGTCAGCGCTTCAGTTGCTGCATCAAATTCTGTTGATCCATCTGCCAAAGATTTCAAGGGGAGGAAGGGAACAACCATTTTTGTGTCCAGGTTAGGGAACAATTCAGATGGAAGCAGCTGGAAGAATGCTTACGTCACTATACAGGGTGCGCTGTCGGCCATTCCGGATGATAAAGGTGGGCACACAATCATTGTTCGTCCGGACACCTACGTTGAAGCCAATTTATTTACAGCCTTTAAAGGGGTAAAAGAATCTTATAATCTGATAATTGGCGATACCGATGGACGTTTGGGATCCGGTGCAAAAGGGCGGATAATCATCGACTCAGGTGATCCTCAGAAAGGATTTAAAAGTTACGATTGGTGGGGGACCATTCGTTCATACGACAAAGGATGGAGTGCCGCACATACCGGAGAAACATTTTCAAGTATCGGTTGGGACAGGTGGATCCTGCGCAATCTTTACACATCAGGAAGTGATGCTGGCTTCTTCTGGGCCCTTACCGATAAAAATGGAAAAGGGTTTGCCAGGAGCGGCAACGCTGGTGAAGAATTCACTGTGATTGTGGAAGATTGCGTCGGCATTGGCCGGGCTTTTGGTGGGGGGATGGCCTATCCAATGGCTCGTCAGGGTGAACCAAGTATTTTCAGGAGATGCTATTTTCTTGCCCTTGATTGGGTGGGTGATGCAGCAGCGGTATTGATCGGAGGCAGTGAGTTAAATATGCCTGATTCACCTCATTTAATTTTGGAAGATTGTACGCTTGTTCACCAGGATAATGCTTTGGCAATGTCGTATGCAGGTTATGCTTCGCGTGTAAAGGCTGTTCGATGTCGCTTTATTGTCTTAAACTTTACTCAGCCCGAAATGGGTGGAAAATCAACCGGAATCATCTGTACCCAGGGTCATCGCCCTGAAGGAAAACTGCATGTCGATCTTGAAGATTGCTTTCTGGCTGGATATAGCGTCTTTACCCCTGGTAATGATGCTAAAGCAGTGACTTTTACTACAAAAGGTAAGGTTAAGGCTTATGTTCAGTTTAGTCAGTCGGTTCCGGAAGGATTCGAAAGGATTAATCTTTGGCCTGCACAATTGTTTGATGAAATAGCTATTCCAAAATAGTGCAGATCAATAGTTCTGAATTGGTTATAGTTGCATTTCGATTCAAAGTCTGTTAATTTATAAATACTATAATATGATGAAGCAAAAACTCATTACATCACTGAGACTGTTTGGTTTAACAGGGGCAATTTTTTTAAGTATTTTGTCTGGTTCTGCATCACAAAAAGACGGGGGAAAAAGCCTGCAATCGGCTTTTAATCCCAAAGTTGGCGAATGGAATATTTCATGGCCCGGACGTGTGTCGCAATATGATCTGGTATATAAAAGTCCGCCCATTGATCCGATGCAGGGAATTCCTTTGGGTAATGGCGACCTCGGCGCCCTTGTATGGTGCGAGGATTCAAAAATAATTATTGTGGTAAACAAATGTGATTTATGGGATGACGCAAAACCTGATTCAACAAATAACTGGAAAAATGAAAGAGATGAAGCCTCAACGACCCAGCGTCATGCCTGCCGCATAATTATAGACTTTAAGTTCCCGGTCTTTAACACCCTTTATCTTTCAGATTTTAACGCCAGACTTGATCTTGCGGAAGCTTCTGCAATTTTGAATGGCGCAAGCCCCTTTGGAAAGATTAATTTTAAAGCTTTTATCGATCATCAAACCGGAAAGCTGTTATGTGAATTGGGAAGCGATTTCAATGAGAATGTTCCGTTGCAAATATCAGTTGAACACTTTGGCTCACGGACATTCTCGGGTTGGTATAGTCAGATCAAGCGCAATGCATCAATCGGGCTTTCAGGCTCTGAAGCTATAGCAGACGATAAAGGGATTTATATAACTCAAAAACTCACCGGCGGAACCTTTGCTGTAGGAGGAAGCGTGATTCACAGCAATAACTTAACCGTGGAGTATTTTCGTGAACATTCAAGATCTGCATCCATTAAGTTATCGGGTAGCCCGACCAAGGAGGTAAAACTGGCTTTTTGTGTCACCTCCCCCACTACCGGAGATCCGGTTGCGGAAGCGAAAAACAGCCTCTCATCTTCACGGGAAAAAGGGATTGAGCCATTCCGGCAATCCAATTCTGATGCATGGAAATCGATCTGGAATCGCTCCTTTATCGATTACGGGGATGATTATCTGACGAACCTTTGGTACCTGACCATCTATTATGCAAATGCATCACAGGGTGGAAAATATCCAGGCCGTTTCAATAACGGTTTGTGGGGATGGAGCCACGATGTACAGCAATGGAACTATTATTTTCACTGGAATCAGCAACAATTGAACTGGCCATTAAATGCTGCTGGTTTCCATGAACTGATCAACCCATACCTGGATTTCAGGTTTAATTCCCTCCCACAGGCCAAAAAAGATGCCAGGAAAATCTTAAATACCAATGGAGCATTTGTATCTGATATTACCAACAGGAATGGATACAGTTCGCCGGATATTTCGGCAAATCATACCCCGGTCGCCGAAATTGCCCTTGATTTCTGGCGACAGTACCAATATACCGGAGATAAACTTTTCCTAAAAGAAAAAGCTCTTCCGTTTATCCTTGCAGCAACTGAGTTTTTTGAATCATTGCTGGTAAAAGAGAACGATGGGTTATATCACGCCAAGGAGGGTACCGGCTATGAAGGATGGATCAAACTAAAGGACGGCCTTACCGATTTGTCTTATGCCAAAATATTACTAACAAGATCCTTAGAGGCCTTGAAAATAGCAGAAATGAATATCCCGGAGGTAAAAAGATGGAAGGAGATATTAGACCATCTGGCGCCCCTCCCTGTTGTAAAGGCGAGTGAAGGGTTAATTATTAAAGAAGATGGGAGCTACAAAATAAACTGGGGAATTTTTAAAGGATATCCTGTCCCCACCGACGAAATTGCAGCAGCCGGCTGGGGAATCAAGGAGAAGAAAAACCTGGTTACCTATTTTAAGACCGACGATCCTGAATATGCCTATTTTTCAAAGAGTGATCCTGCCTATTCTGTACTCAGCAAAAGAAACGAATTAAAACTTTTGGATGGAATATTCCCCAGTGTTCCATGCGCTCCTGTTTTTCCATCGGGGTTGATCGGATTGGCACAAAAGGATAGCAGCCTGTTCAGGATTTTAACTGCTACTACGGTTTTATATGGCGCTGAATGTACCGGATGGGACCCGGTTTCCATTGTGATGGCCCGTCTGGGTCTATCCCGCGAACTGGCTGTTGATCTTGAAAATTTTCCGGGAAGATGGCAAATCTATTGCAACGGCTGGGGCCATTGGGGCATGGAGAATGAAGTAAATAAGGATGCAGAATGGTTTTTCAGAACAAATATGGTAAGGGAAAGCGGTTCTCGTAAACCCGATAAATTTCCATTGCCGATGTGGCCATTCCGGCACATGTCAATGGAGTCGATGTCGGTACTTGCAACAGCTATAAACGAGTCATTACTCCAAAGTTACGACGGTACGCTAAGGATCTTTCCGGCTTTCCCGGTCAATAAAAACGGACGCTTTACCCTTCATGCCGTTGGCGGTTTTGTGGTCTCTGCTGAAATTAAATCGGGAACCGTTCAATGGATAGATATCAAAAGCCTGCATGGGAACACCTGTAAACTGGAAATGCCTTGGGAAAATGCAATTCTGCAATCAAACCTAAAAAGAAACAGTCAGAAGATTGCCGGGAACTATGTAGAATTTAAAACAAAAGTAAATGAGTTGATCACCATTCTACCCGTAGGAAAAGATCCCGGGTTATGGTCAGTTGTCAGTGAGAACCCGGCTGCCAATGAAAAGGCGAAGTTTCATTCCTCGGGAAAAGCTCAGCTGGGGATTCCAAGGATGTTTTAGATTACTAAATACTGATTTTTAAAGAATAAACTAAAAAGGATAACCATGAACCGAATAATCGTCATTATTTCACTTTTCATTCTGTTTAGTTGCCAAATACTAGCCGGTAAAACAAAAGGTTCGTCAGAATCCGGAAGATCCAATACCTCACTGTCGGCTAAATCATCAGGAGATGAACCTTCATTGTTGAGTTCCGGAAATATCATCTGGTCCGAAAAGCCCGCATCCGAATGGTCCGAGGGGTATCCTGTAGGGAATGGTCGTTTGGGAGGGATGGTTTTAGGGGCAGTGCAACGGGAACGGATTTCATTGAATCACGATTTATTATGGAGGAAATTCTGGAGTTTTCAGGAACATAAAACCGCCTCTGACATCAAAAAAATCAGGGAATTAATCCTTCAGGGTGAATGGGATAAGGCTGAAGAGCTGCTGCAACAAAAAATTCCGGCATCGGGCAATGCCATTTATCTCAATCCTTATGTGCCCGCTGGTGATCTCTACATCAATCTTCGGCATGGAAAAAAAACAGTAACAGATTATAAGCGGGTGCTGAAAATGGAAAAGGGCATCGTTGAAGTAAAGTACCAGGTTGATAATGTCCAGTTTACGAGAGAGATCTTTTCATCATGGAAATATGGGGTGATGGCGACACATCTGACGGCAGACCGGGCTGGGATGCTAACAGGAGAAGTTTCACTCTCGCGACTATTGGATCCCGAATGCGAAATAACCGGCTATTCGACTCAGGATAAGGTGGTTTTAAAAGGGAAATTTGAAGAAGGGAGAGAATTTGCCATCGCTGTAAAAGTAATACAAAGGGGCGGACGCATGACCATTGGACGGAAGGAGCTGATTCAAAACAAATCAGAGATGCCTAAAAAGGATTTTGGTTTAAGGTATGTCTACAGTACAAATGAGACATTTGGAAAAGATGATGGCGCCTCCACCTTCTTTGACACATCGGATGAAGTTCTTATACTATTGGCAATCACCGTGGATGATGAATTTGGAAAAGGGGCTGATCTGGTCAGGAAAACGATTGAAAAACTCGACAAGGTAACCCAAAGTTATGAGTCACTCAAAGATGAACATATCCGGGATTTTCAAAATATTTACAACCGGGTTTCCTTCAACCTGGGGGATGAAAAAACAGCTATTCCGACAGATTCATTGTTGAAAAAGTCGGTTGATGGAAATACGGCCTCTCCGGCATTACTGGAAAAGATGTTTAATCTGTCGCGGTATCTGGCCATTTCAAGCGGACGTCCACAACCGGCGGGACAAACGGCAAAAGCCCCAATTAATCTTCAGGGGATATGGAACCAGGACCGCCGTCCGGCATGGGATTGTGATTACCATATTGATTTGAATGTTGAAATGTGTTATTGGCCATTGAATATGCTGAATCTTGGAGATCTGATGATCCCATTGATGGACTGGGTGGACCGATTGATCCCGCAGGGGAAGATAGCCGCTAAAGATCTGTATGGAGCAAAAGGAGTCGCCTTTGGAGGTGTTTTAGATAATCAAAACCTGGGCAATTTCGATAATATTTGTTTTCCATGGACTGGAGGCGCTGCCTGGGTTGCTCAAATATTGTGGCAACACTGGGAGTACAGTAATGACCGCTCCTATTTACAAAAACAGTTGTTTCCGTATATGGTTGAAGTCGGGAAATTTTATGAAGACTTCCTCGTGGAGGATCGCAACGGATTTCTGGTTCCCTCTTTAAGCGCTTCGCCTGAAATGCCCATTGCGGGAAGGAAGGGTGGAAGTTTTTTATCTTCAGCTTCATCAATTGACCTGGAATTAATTCATGACCTTTTCAATCATCTAATTGAGGCAGGAAATTTATTAAAGACTGATCCTGTAACGATTAAAAGGTGGAAAGCCCTTGTTGATCGGGTTCCGTTACCCCGGATTAATGCGGATGGATCACTGAGTGAGTGGCTCGAAGAACATGTGATGGGTGATCCAGGTCACCGCCACCGGTCATTGCTGGTTGGATTGTGTCCGGGTGACAGAATATCGGTCGAAAACACCAAGAATTATGCAGATGCTGCTTATAAGGCCATTCTTAAAAGACATGAAACAGGAAGAAAAATGACGCAATCCCTCACTTTTGCATGGGATGCGCAACTGCTTGCCCGACTCTACAAATCAGATGAAGCATATGCCGAATTAATACGAATATTCCCGGTCCATGTCCTTGATAACCTGCTTATCACATGTAATGACTGGAGCGGTGAAAAGGGTGGTCTGGCATGGTTTAAAGGGATAAAGTTAGTTCAGGTAGAGGCAAGTCTGGCGCTTGGATCAGCCATTGCAGAGATGATTTTTCAGGACAGACAGGGGTTATTAAGATTTCTGCCGGCGCTTCCGGCAAATTTATCTCAGGGAAAAGTTGCCGGATTAAAAGCCAGAGGTGGATTTGAAATTGGTTTGCAATGGGAAAAAGGGAAAATAAATAAAGCAAATATTATTTCCTTCGATGGTAAGCCCTGCTCTGTTAAAGACATTGGTTATAACAATTTAAGAATCACAACTGACGGTAAAGAGGTCAAATATGCCAATGAAAAAGGGATCATCAGCTTTAATACGGTTAAGGGACAAAAATACCTGCTCACCTTCTAAGTAATACGTTTAAGCAAGTTGTTAATTCATAGGTACCATTAAAATTAACCTTTGAAAAATTCAGGCATTATGAAAGAATCATTGTTAATCAGTCTGTTCTTTATGTTCACTTTTTTGGTGAATGGACAAAATGTTGAAAAAAATGCAACAATTCCCTTGCCCTCAAAAGCTCAGTTGGAGTGGCAGAATTATGAGCAGATTATGTTTATACACTTTTCGGCCAACACCTGGCAGACACATCGCGGTTTAAAAAATGAATGGGATGACCTTTCCACCCCGTTGAACCGTATTAATCCCACAAAGCTGAATACCGACCAATGGTGCGAGGTGGCCAAAAGCTGGGGTGCTAAAATGATCATTTTTGTAGCAAAGCACGTTGGCGGATTTTGTTCGTGGCAGACCAATACAACCGAATATAGCATTAAAAATACTCCCTGGAAAAACGGAAAGGGAGATATCCTCCGGGAGTTGTCTGAATCGTGTAAAAAATACGGATTAGATTTGGGGATATATGTCTACCCCGGAGATCCGCATTGGGGTTCAGGAGTTGGAAGTGGTGGTATTACGAAGGATTCTTCCCGACAGGAGGAATACAATAAAATTTATTGCCAACAAATGACAGAGGTATTAAGCAGGTATGGCAAAATCAAGGAAGTATGGTTTGATGGCAGTTGTTATATAAAGTGTGTTCCGGAGATATTGGAAAAATATGCTCCCGATGCAATAATTATGGCAGGATCAATGAACAATATTAGAGAAGTGGGTAACGAAGAGGGTTATGCCCCGTTTTCAAACTGGAACACACTCAGCAGCGAAAACCTTAAAAAAGGGGTAGCTGATGCAATTCAATCAGACCCCTTTGGTGATGCTTATGCCCCCATAGAAACGTGTGTCCCGTTACTCAGAAACAAAGGACACAAATGGTTCTGGAATATCAATACTGATCACCTGATCCTGACCACAGAACAACTGATGAATATGTACTATAAATCTGTTGGCAGAGGGGCTGTACTACTGTTAAATGCCACTCCCGATACAACAGGATTAATACCCGAATCACATGTGGCTGCTTACCGTGAATTCGGTAAAGAGATTAAACGACGGTTTGATCATCCGGTTAAGAGAACAAAAGGAGAAGGAAACGCTTTACAGATCACCTTTTCAGAACCAACCGAAATCAACCATATCGTTCTGCAGGAGGACCTTAGCAAAGGACAGCGCGTTCTTGCCTTTGTGATTGAAGGGTTGAATGGAAAAGAGCAGTGGAGTAAAGTGTATGACGGAACATCAGTAGGACACAAACGAATCTGCCATTTTGATCCGGTCACACTGAAAAAAATTAGGGTGTCGTTCACCAATATAAAAGCCAAACCACAAATATTGGATTTTGCAGTGTACAACATTCCGGGGGTCAAACCGGAACCGGAAAAAAGGATGGATAACAGTCGCTTCTATAACTTTATAGCCAATAAAAAAGGGACAGATCAAAGCGAAGAGCCAGTCATCGAAATTGGGAAATGGGATCAGAATTCCTATAATAACGAGTGGAAGGAAGTGAGTTTTGACTTAACCAAATATGTAACATTGACAGGGCAATATGAGGTTTCTTTTTCTGCAAATGATAAAAACCAGGCGTCGGGGCTTGAATTTAAAGATTGGGAGATGGAGATGTATGGCGGAAAAACAACGAAAACCATAGAACTACTAAAGGAAATATCAACTCTCAGGATTACCCGTTCACAACAGACTTTAGACGAATTTCCTACAATATTAAGGGTTAAAATAAAAGCCACGTCCGATAAAACTTCGGGAAATATTCATATCAAAAGATTGACCTATTGATTGAATTGATTAATACAGATTGCAATACCGGGCAGGTTAGGCTTCAACAACATTAAGTATATTAATGGTTTAAAACTACATTACAAATGCAAAAGATGATTTTAATTGTTCATTTCTGCCTCTTCTATTTGGGATTCACAGGATCTCAGTTTGCACAAGAGGCTCGGAAACCGGTGCTTGTCAAACTGCCCTTCGCCTTTTCTCAAACAAACAGGGTCCCGATGGAAAACACACCGGTTCTGTTTAATTCACGTCTGCTGATGGTGGCAAACTTCAGACCTTCAGGCAATGCAGTAAATGTCAAACCAAGTGATTCTTATCTATATATCGATGATCTGAAGACAGGCGAAGAAATCCTCCGGTTTGGTACAGCCCATTCTTTTGCAAGTGCTTTTGTGAATGATCACGACTTAAATGTCTTTGCGCTCGATTTTTCCGAATCAGATGGCACAAAAAAAATATCAGGTATTAACCGGTTTGTTACCAATGATCTGAAAAACTGGAAAACCGAAATGGTGATCCTCCCCGAAGGTGGGGAGGGATTGTACAACACATCGGTTTGCCGTGATGAGAAAGGTTTCCTCATGGCATACGAATCGAATAAACCTGTACAGTTTTGTTTCAAATTTGCCCGTTCGGCCGATCTGTCGAAATGGGAAAAAATCCCCGGACTAGTATTCACAGGTGTAAAAAACGAATATTCAGCTTGTCCCGTTATCCGGTACTTTAAACCTTATTATTACGTCATTTATCTGCATAATAAAATGACCGGTCACAATGGGTATATTTCCTTTATGGCCCGATCTAAGGATTTGATCGATTGGGAACTAACTCCCTTTAACCCGATACTTGAAGCAGAAGACGGTGAAGGCATTAACAACTCTGACGTCGATCTAATTGAATATCAGGGAAAGACTTATCTTTATTACGCAACGGGTGATCAGGCAACATGGGCCACAATTCGTGTTGCCATGTATGATGGTTTGATGAAAACTTTTTATGAGAACCATTTTCCGGAAGGGACCAAATTCGAAAAAATATCAACCAGACATTAATTCTGTTCTTAATCAATTCTAAAAGTTATCTAAAATGAGAAAAACAACAAAAAAATTACTTCCTATTATCCTGATCACAATACAATCTGTTTTAATATCTTGTTCAAATTCAGGATCTGACAAGCAATTAAAAGATAAAATAAAAATTGAAGACGACCTGATTTATTATGGAGTTGCAGCCACTTCAACCATATTGGGCGCCAATCCTGCAAATTCCAACGTTGTTGAAAATAGCATTTTAAGTGAAAACGGAAAATTAATTAATTTTTATGATGAGGGGTTCAATGGAACTTTCACAATTGGCAACTCCTACCCTTCCGACTATTTTAAAAATATTTCAGAAAAGCAGGTTTGCAATGTAAAAGTTCGTTTCCCTTATACCCTAAAATATGGGGGGAAATATTATACATTTGGTTGGCGTTATGTCAATAATGTGGTCGAGCCTTATAATATCTACTTATGGTCTTCTTCCAATGGGATCGATTGGGTAACGGAAAATGATGGTTTTGCCGTATTATCCACCTCTGCAGATCCAAAATCTATCTGGCACTATATCTGGAATGTTGCGGTTGTAGTTGACGATCAGGATGTTTTTCATTTGGTTGCGGAATGTGCACCCGAAGGTGTAAATCAACAGGGAGTTGGGTTGGGTTATTCATCGGCAAAATTGGTAAATGGCAAAATTGATTTTAACCCTGCAAAGACAGCTACCCACATCATCAAAAACGGAGGTAATCCGTACATCTATTTTAGTAAGGCAAAAAATACATTCCTGATCATTCATGGTATGATTTATGCCAACAGCAACAGTTTAAGTTCGGATTACTGGTGGATATCTGCATCTTATCTGAATAAAGAAACTCACACATGGATTACCGACCCTAATAAATTTTCGTTAGGAAAAAATGGAATTCATGTTTGTGATCCACATGCCGCGGTCGTCGAAATAAATGGAAAGTCGTTTACCCGATTGATCTTTTCTTATAGCCAAAACTATATTTACTCCATATATTTTGAAAATGATTTAGACTCCTTGTTGGAGGGGCTTATTAATTAGAGAAGGTGATGGAAAGGAAGTCATTTTTTAAAAGCGCCACATTATTCATGATGAATCCATTGTTGTTTAGTCTGTTATTAATAATCCCTTTTCTGCTAAACGCACAAATCACTGAAAAAAGCGTGCCCCTTCCTTTGCCCTCAAAAGCTCAGATAAGGTTTCAGAATTATGAACAGATTATGTTTTTGTGTATAGATCCGGCAACATGGCAAGGTCGTGAATTTGATAATCTTTCCACCCCTTTGAACCGGATTAATCCTTCAAAGCTGAATACCGATCAATGGTGCGAAGTGGCCAAAAGCTGGGATGCAAAATTAATCCTTTTTGTAGCAAAACATGTCGGGGGATTTTGCTGGTGGCAGACCAATACTACCGAATACAGTATAAAAAATACTCCCTGGAAGAACGGGAAGGGAGATGTTATCATGGAATTATCCAAGTCGTGTAAAAAATACGGGCTGGATTTGGGGATCTATGTCTATCCGGGTGATCCTCATTTTGATGCTCCACTTGGCAGCGGTGGAGTCACAAAAGATCCTTCCAAACAGGAAGCTTACAATCGCATTTATTGCCAGCAGATGAAGGAAGTACTAACCAAGTATGGCGAAATCAGAGAGGTATGGTTTGATGGGAGTTGCCATATCAATTGCGTGAATGAGATTTTGGAGAAATATGCTTCTGATGCAGTAATAATGGCAGGACCATTGAATAATATCAGGGAGGTGGGAAACGAAGAAGGGTATGCCCCGTTTTCCAACTGGAATACCCTAAGCAGCGAGAACCTTAAAAAAGGGGTGGCCGACGCCCTGCAATCTGACCCCTTTGGCGATGCGTTTGCCCCGATAGAAACCTGTGTACCCTTGCTCAGAAACAAAGGACATAAATGGTTTTGGGGGATTAATACCGATCACCTGATCCTGACTCCAGAACAATTGATGAATATGTACTATAAATCTGTAGGCAGAGGGGCTGTACTACTGTTAAATGCCACACCCGATACAACAGGTTTAATACCCGAATCACATGTGAAAGCTTACAGGGAATTCGGCAAAGAGATCAAAAGACGGTTTGATCATCCGGTTAAGAGGACAAAAGGAGAAGGAGACGCTTTACAGATAACCTTTTCAGATCCGACAGAAATCAACCATGTCGTTCTGCAGGAGGACCTTGCCAAAGGGCAGCGGGTTCTTGCCTTTGTGATCGAAGGGTTGAATGTAAAAGAGCAGTGGAGTAAAGTGTATGACGGAACATCAGTAGGACACAAACGAATCTGTCATTTTACACCGGTCACATTGAAGAAAATTAGGGTGTCGTTCACCAATGTAAAAGCCAAACCACAAATATTGGATTTTGCAGTATACAACATTCCAGGGGTCAAACCGGAACCGGAAAAGAGGATGGATAATAGTCGCTTTTATAACTTTATTGCCAATAAAAAAGGGACAGATCAAAACGAAGAGCCCGTCACCGAAATTGGCAAGTGGGATGTAAATTCCTATGGTACAGATTGGAAGGAAGTGAGTATCGACTTAACCAAATATGTTACAATGACAGGGCAATATGAGGTTATTTTTTCACCACAGGATAAGAACAAAGAGTCGGGACTTGAATTTAAAGATTGGGAAATGGAGATGTATGGCGGAAAAACAACAAAAACCGTAGAACTGCTCAAGGAGAGTTCAACCTTCAGGATTACCCGTTCACAACAGACATTAGACGAGTTTCCAACAATTCTAAGACTTAAAATAAGGTGTAAGCCGGATAAATCATCAGGAAGTATTAATTTTAAACGCATAACTTACTAATTAATTAATTACTATTCAGTCTGTCGTACCTTGAGAATATGGTTGGCTGAATCATAAACATGAATAGAATCTGAGACACTGAACTGAAGATTTAAAAACAAACAGAAAAACCGGAAAACGATGAAACGAATGATCCTCTTTATTGCTGTATTACTTCTGCTTATTTACCATCCGGTTAACGGAAAGATCAAAGATTCTGTTGGTTCCAATGCTGCATCATCCCTAAGAATAATAGGTGATGAACCCTTCGTTTTGAGTTCCGGAAATATCATCTGGTCTGAAAAGCCGGCATCCGAATGGTCCGAGGGGTATCCTGTAGGAAATGGTCGTTTGGGAGGGATGGTTTTAGGGGCAGTGCAACGGGAACGGATTTCATTGAATCACGATTTATTATGGAGGAAATTCTGGAGTTTTCAGGAACATAAAACCGCCTCTGACATCAAAAAAATCAGGGAATTAACCCTTCAGGGTGAATGGGATAAGGCCGAAGAACTGATGCAACAAAAAATACCGGCATCGGGCAATGCCATTTATCTCAATCCGTATGTTCCGGCTGGTGATCTCTACATCAATCTTCGGCATGGAAAAAAAACTGTAACAGATTATATGCGGGTGCTGAATATGGAAAAGGGCATCGTAGAAGTAAAGTACCAGGTTGATAATGTCCAGTTTACGAGAGAGATCTTTTCATCATGGAAATATGGGGTGATGGCGACACATCTGACGACGAACCGTGCAGGGATGTTAACGGGAGAAGTCTCCCTGTCGCGACTATTGGATCCCGAATGCGAAGTAACCGGCTATTCGACTCAGGATAAGGTGGTTTTAAAAGGGAAATTTGAAGAAGGGAGAGAATTTGCCATCGCTGTAAAAGTAATACAGAGGGGCGGACGCATGACCATTGGACGGAAGGAGCTGATTCAAAACAAATCAGAGATGCCTAAAAAGGATTTTGGTTTAAGGTATGTCTACAGTACAAATGAGACATTTGGAAAAGATGATGGCGCCTCCACCTTCTTTGACACATCGGATGAAGTTCTTATACTATTGGCAATCACCGTGGATGATGAATTTGGAAAAGGGGCTGATCTGGTTAGGAAAACGATTGAAAAACTCGACAAGGTAACCCAAAGTTATGAGTCACTCAAAGATGAACATATCCGGGATTTTCAAAATATCTACAACCGGGTTTCCTTCAACCTGGGGGATGAAAAAACAGCTATTCCGACAGATTCATTGTTGAAAAAGTCGGTTGATGGAAATACGGCCTCTCCGGCTTTGCTGGAAAAGATGTTTAATATGTCGCGCTATCTGGCCATCTCAAGCGGACGTCCACAACCGGAAGGACAACCGATAAAAGCCCCGATTAATCTTCAGGGGATATGGAACCAGGACCGCCGTCCGGCATGGGATTGTGATTACCATTTTGATGGAAATGTTGAAATGTGTTACTGGCCCCTGGATATGCTGAATCTTGGAGATCTGATGATCCCTTTAATGGACTGGGTTGACCTATTGATCCCACAGGGGAAAATAGCTGCGAAAGATCTGTATGGCGCAAAAGGGATTGCATTTGGTATCGTGGCAGACAATAAAAATATCGGCAATTTCGACAATATTTGCTTTCCATGGACAGGAGGTGCTGCCTGGGTGGCTCAAATCTTGTGGCAACACTGGGAGTACAGCATCGACCTCTCCTATTTAAAAAATCACTTATTCCCATATATGGTCGAAATCGGGAAATTTTATGAAGACTTTCTCGTGGAAGACCGTAACGGATTCCTCGTCCCCTCATTATCCGCTTCCCCTGAAATGGCTATTGCCGGAAGGAAGCACCAAAGTTTCCTCTCTTCAGCCTCGTCGATGGACCTGGAATTAATTCATGATCTGTTCGGCCATCTGATTGAGGCAGGAACCTTATTAAAGGCAGATCCCCTGATGATTAAAAAATGGGTGACTTTGGTTGGTCGTGTCCCTTTGCCCCGAATTATGGCGGATGGTTCGCTGGGTGAATGGCTGGAGGAACATCCGATGGCCGACCCCGGTCATCGGTGGAGATCTTTGTTGGTTGGTTTGTGTCCGGGTGACAGAATATCGGTTGAGAACACCAAAGAATATGCAGATGCTGCTTTCAAGGCGATTCTCAAAAGACATGAAACAGGAAGAAAAATGACTTCATCAGAGTCCTTTGTCTGGGATGCTCAACTACTTGCAAGACTGAATAAAGGAGAAGAGTCATATGACGAGTTAGTACGAATGTGTCGGGTCCATGTGCTCGATAACCTGCTCATTGCCTGCAATGACTGGAGCGGAGAGAGAGGAGGTTTGGCCTGGTTTAAAGGGATAAAATTAGTTCAGATTGATGCAAGTCTCTTCCTGGGATCGGCCATCGCTGAGATGATTTTTCAGGACCGGCAAGGGTTGTTTAGATTTCTTCCGGCACTTCCTGCTAATTTATCTCAGGGAAAGGTTTCCGGATTAAGAGCAAGAGGTGGGTTTGAAGTTGGTTTGCAATGGGATAAAGGCAAATTAAATGAAGCGAATATTGTTTCTTTCGATGGTCAGCCCTGCCATATTAAGGACAACGGATTCGACAGAATCACAATCACCTGCGAGGGAAAAGTGGCAAAATACACCAGCAATAAAGGTATTATCACATTTGATACTGCCAGGGGACAAAAATACCGGCTGACCTTTTTCAACAAAACAATTACCGCAAAATACTGATTAAGAAGCAATTTATAAACTAAGAATTATGAACAAGATTATCCTCATCATTTCACTATTTACCCTGATTGGTTGCAATCAGGTGGCCAATCATCCGGGCAGTTTAACAAAGTCTGTTAATTCGAAAGATGCGAAAACGGAGAACGCCTTTATTTCATTCCGCATCGGTGTTTCACAATGGAGTTCAGAAAAGCGTTGCAGAGAACTTTTCGATTTGTTCGACAAGTACAAAGGTGCAACCGATGAGATTACATTTTTCCATTCAGTTACCCACGCTCCGCTTCCCCTTGATGTCGTAAAAAACCGGACTGCAATTCTAAAGCAAAGGATGGAAGAGGCCCGCAAACGGGGATATAAAACAGGAGTCAACATTCTGACCACGATTGGTCATCATAATGAAAACCTGGATAATTCACTCAAAGGTGATTATACCTACATGACCGACATCAACGGGGATGTTTCACATGGTTCCTTCTGTCCAAATGATGAAAATATGCGGAAATACATCCGGAGTATTTATCAATTCACTGCTCAGGCAAATCCTGATTATATCTGGATCGACGATGATGTCAGGTTTGGACACATGCCCATTGGACTTGGCTGTTTTTGCAACAATTGCCTTCAGATTTTTGAAAAAGAGAGTGGTGTCAGATACACACGTGAAAGCTTAAGGCAGGCAATCAATGAAGGTGCAATAGATAAAAAATTGAAAGTTAGGGAGGCCTGGCTCCAACATAACAGAAATACCATCTCAAGACTTTTCCGACTGATTGAAAGCACTGTACATGAAATTGGTCCCAATATTCCATTGGGATTTATGACGGGCGACCGCTTCTTTGAGGGATATGATTTCGACAATTGGGCAAAGATACTTGCCGGCCCCAACAATGTTCAGGTGATGTGGCGTCCGGGGGGCGGCTATTATAACGATGTCAATACCAGCGAGCTGGTAGGAAAGTCACATGATGTAGGACGACAGGTTTCAGTATTGCCAAAAGAGATCGTTTCCATTCAGTCAGAGATTGAAAGTTTCCCTTATCAGCGGCTGAAGAAAGCGGCCAACAGCGTGGTGCTCGAAGCTTGTTCACATATTGCGGCAGGATGTACCGGAGCCGCTTTTAACGTACTCTCCTTTTACGATGAACCCCTTGATGAATATGAACCCCTTGTTGCCCGGTTGCAGGAGGCACGACCTTTCTTTGACCTGATGACCAAATCGTTGGGGCGTTCGGCAATTACTGGAATCCATACATTCTGGAACAAGGAAAGTTATGTTACGGGAAAATTGACCGAAGGAAACTGGCTAAGTTCCGGAAATCCGCTGGTGGGACACGACCTTTACAACATCGGGCTCCCGGCATGTTATTCCGGCAAAGGTGCAAAGGTGACAATAATTGGCAAAGACAATGTTCTTGCCTTATCGAAGGATGAAATCACAAAACTGCTTTCAGGGGGTGTGTATATGGATGCCGAGGCATTACAGCAGTTGAACGATATGGGATTTGGCGATTTAACAGGATTTGAAGTGGTAAAGTCGGATAATAAAGACAGGATTGAAATATTGACCAACCATCCGCTTAATGGAGAATTTGCAGGTCGTGAGCGTGATAACCGGCAATCGTTCTGGAGGTCGCAGGCTTACACCCTCAGAAAGAGCAATCCAAATGCACAGGTACTTTCAGGTTTAATTGACTACACCGGAAACGAGGTTTCTTCCTGCACAATGGGTGTATTCGAAAACAAATCAGGGGGACGTATTTGCGTATCAGGTTATTATCCCTGGACTTTTATGGAAAACCTTTCGAAAAGTTCCCAGATGAAAACTGTTTTTCGCTGGCTTTCGAAAGATGCCCTCCCCGGATATATTGCTTCTTTTCACAAGATTAACCTATGGATCAGAGAACCGCAAAACGGAGTCATAGCTCTGGCTTTCACGAACGCGTCCTTTGATCCTGCAAAAAATCTGATCCTCATGTTACATACGGATTTAGAGGCAATTAAACTATTTGATATGGCCTGCAAGGAAACCATCATCCCGTCATCCGGAACAGACGGACCTTATCGGAAATTTGTGATACCTTACGTTGATCCCTGGCAGATCAGACTGGCAATTTGTGAATAAGGATGAAGGATTAAACAATTCAATATTTTGCAATGAGCGTATTTGACAAAAAATCGAACAGGAGTATTGGGCTAAAAGTAGTGCTACCTATTTTTATTGCCATTGTTATGTTTAAAACTGAGGCAAATTGTCAGTCAAAAACAGTCAATCATTCAAAACCGGTTGATGTTCTAAAGTGGGCCGACCGACACTTTGCAAAAGGCAAGGTTCCACCATTCTCATTTGTATACGGAGGGAAAAGTTCGGATAGTTTTATCCGAAGCTGGCAATATCGTGCAGAAAAGCTGAAACCGGCCCATCCGAATGTAGAAGAGTCGGTTTACACCTACACTGACAGAAACAACGGTCTTGTTGTTTCCTGCACGGTTACCTGTTTCAATGATTTTAAAGCAGTAGAATGGGTGCTGAAATTTTCCAACATTTCCGGAAAAATTGCACCATTGATTGAAAATGCAGCAGTGATCGATTATTCTTTTGTTTCTGAAGAAAACGGAGCTTTTAAACTTTATCATGCAAAAGGGAGTAATGCTGAGCGAACAGACTTTCAACCTATTGACGAAAATATGCAGGTCGGTAAGAGCATTTATATGACCCCGTCCGGCGGTCGTTCGTCTGACAATACGGCTTTCCCATTTTTCAATATAGAAACCCCGGGTAAACAGGGGATGATGGTTGCTGTGGGCTGGACAGGAAAATGGTTTGCCGACGTCCTTCAGTTGGATGAAAAAACAGTATCATTGAAATCGGGGATGGAAAAAATGGGGATAAAACTGTTTCCGAAAGAAGATATCCGTACTCCCAAAATATGTTTGTTATTCTGGAAAGGGGAAGACAGAATGGAGGGACACAATCAGTTCAGACAGTTTATATTGGTCCATCATACGCGTAAAATAAATGAAAACCATGTGGAATTGCCATTTTCAGTTCATCTCGCTTCGGGGGGACCACCTCCTTGCAATGAAAATACTTGCACAACAGAATCTTTTGCTGTGGCAATGATTAATCGCCATAAGCAGTTTAATATGGTTCCTGAAGCGTTTTGGGTCGATGCCGGCTGGTATTCCTGCAAGGGGAATTGGGGACTGGTTGGTAATTGGACGCCCAACAAAGAAAATTTCCCAAATGGTTTAAAACCTGTAACTGATGCTGCTCATCAAATTGGTGCTAAATTTCTTTTATGGTTTGAACCTGAGCGGGTTACTGAAGGAACCCAGGTGGCAGACAAAAATCCTGATTGGTTGCTTAAGCTTTCAGGAAACACTAATTCGCTGTTCAACCTTGGTAATCCCAAAGCCCGTCTGTGGCTGACTGATTATATTTCAAGTTTTCTCAAAAAGGAAGGAATCGACTATTACCGCCAGGATTTTAACTTTGATCCAATGCCTTACTGGGAAGCAAATGACACTCCTGATCGTATCGGAATTTCTGAAATCAGACATATTGAAGGTCTATATGCTTACTGGGACAGCTTATTAGTCCGTTTTCCCAACCTGATTATTGATAATTGTGCCAGCGGCGGACGACGTATTGATCTGGAGACTGTTTCACGTAGCTCCCCTTTGTGGCGAACTGATTACCAATATGGAGAGCCCGACGGTTCTCAATGTCACACCTACGGACTTAATTTTTATCTACCTCTTCATGGAACCGGTAATTTTATCATTTCTCCATATCATTTTCGTTCAAACATGAGCACATCGATGCTCATTAGCTGGAATATAAACGGTAAGGAACATTCGTTACCGGAACTTCAAAAATATTTTCAGGATTTTAAGCGTTTACGTCCCTATTATTACAGTGATTACTATCCCTTAACAAGTACCGTAAATATGACAAAAGATAATGTATGGCTCGCGTATCAGTTAGACCGACCAGACAAAGGTGATGGACTTATCCTGGCTTTCCGGAGGAAAGATTGCCCGGTTGAATCGATTCAGGTAAAACTGCGGGGAGTGGATAAAACTGCGAACTATGAATTGATTGATGAAGACTCAGGTAAAAAGGTAATTCATAAGGGGGAAGAGCTTGGAAATGGGGTTACTCTCTATCTGGCAGAAAAACAGAAGTCATTGTTGATCAATTATAAACAAATACCACATTAATCATATATGACACTATCTTTTGCCTGGCAATAAGGGAAAAGTTTTAAAGATGTGTCTTAACAAAATTCAAGTAAGAAAGGGGTAATAATATGGTACAAAAAATGAGTATCAATCGACGCGATTTCTTCAAAAGAACCGGACAAGGAGCCATAGCCGCCACAGCTCTGGGCGCCTTGGGCGCATTTTCTCCCAAAGCTGACTTGTCAGATGCGAAAAAATCAAAAATAAAGGAGGGTGCACAGCGGTTGAGCAAGGATAAACTCAAAGGATGGGAAGATTGGGGATATGGAATGTTTATCCACTTTGGCCTGAGCACATTTGCCGGTTGGCTCGACCCTAATGACAGGAAATCCAGGCAGTTCGAAATTCCTCCGATCAGCGCATATAATCCCGACAAACTCGATGTAGATCAGTGGGTATCTGTAGCCAGGGACGCAGGGATGAAATATGTTGTGCTCACGGCCAAACATGAATATGGTCATTGCCTATGGCCAAGCGAACATAGCGATTATACAGTTGCCCAGAGTCCAATAAAAACCGATGTGGTGGAAAAGTTGGTTCAGGCATGCCAGAAGCGGGGAGTCAAAGCTGGTTTGTATTACTGCTCTTCGGACCTTTATCACCGTTTTGGAAGTTTGACCAGAGCCGATGCCAAACGCGTTTTTATGCACGATTTCCCAAAAACGCAACAGGAGGATTTACCACCCTATACTACAAGTGTTTATCAGACATTTATGACTGCTCAGATCACTGAACTGCTGACCAAATATGGCTCCATAGCCGAAATGTGGATCGATCTGCCGGGAGAATTGGGGAGAGGCTATCGCACCTTTTTGTACAATTACATGGCCGAATTGCAGCCCGAAACTTTCATAATGATGAACAAGGGAACCCCCGACAGTACCAAATATGATTACCAATATTCTTTCCCGTCCGATTTACTCGGCATCGAAACAGGGATGCCCCCGGAAAGCGGATTCGAAAAATGGCGGACGGTAGAAGGGAAAGAATATTACATGCCAGGTGAAGTCTGCGATCCAATCGGGAAAAACTGGTTTTACACTCCGACGGACCCACCACGATCGAATCTTGTTGAGCAATACCTTGCCTGCCGCCAGCGGGGAGTTAATTTATTGTTGAATGTTCCACCCGACAGGCACGGACTGATTCCGGATGAACACATCCGGGCATTAAAGAATCTGCAAAAAAATGCAAAAATTTAAGAAAATGATGAATAAGTTAATCGCCTTTCCTTTGGTAACGCTGCTTTGGGGTTGCAATCAGGCAATCGGTAAACCAAAAAGTTCAGAAAAGGGATCCGGTGATTCAAATTCAAAAATTAATAGAAGATCAAAAAGGAGTTTAAGGCTAAAAATAGTGATACCCATCTTTATCGCTGTTTTTAGTTTTAAACCTGCGGCAAATTGTCAGTCAAAAACGGTTAGCCTTTCAAATACCATTGATGTGCATCAGTGGGCAGAACAACGCTTTGCAAAAAATAAGGTTCCTCCATTTTCATTTGTTTATGGAGAAAAATGTTCGGATAGTTTCATCACAAGCTGGGAATATAGTACCCAAAAGTTGAAATCGTCCGGTCCCAATGTTGAAAAATCTCTCTTCACCTATTCGGATAAAAATGGCAGTCTTGTTGTAAAGTGTTTTGTTACTTGTTTCACCGATTTTCAGGCAGTTGAATGGGTTCTGAAATTCATAAATAAATCTCCCAATAACTCACCTCTGTTACAGAAAGTTCAGGTGGTGGACCAGGAATTTAAATCAGCAGGAAAGGGGTATTTCACACTTCACCATTTAAAGGGTAGCAAAGGGGGAAAAGATGATTTTATGCCGATGGAAGATACCTTAATGATAGGGAAAATTGTAAGGCTTACTCCGGCTGGTGGCCGGTCCTCAGACGATACCACATTCCCGTTTTTCAATATTAAAACTCCATCAGCCACTGGTTATGTGGTTGCAATAGGGTGGTCGGGTAAATGGTCTGCAGAAATTTGTCAAACCAGCCAAACTTCACTTTTGCTTCAAGCCGGGATGGAGAAAATGAAATTGATGCTCTATCCGAATGAAGAAATCCGGACACCAGCCGTGTGTATATTATTCTGGAAGGGTAAGGAACCCATGACCGGTAACAATCAATTCAGAAGGTTTGTGATTTCCCGCAAAACCAGAAGCACTTCTGTTCAATTACCTCTTTCAGTAAGTCTTAGCCCGAATTCACCTTCGCCATGTAATGGGTTCTTCGGCTGTCTTTCCGATTCATTTGCACTGGTCAGGATCAACTGGCTAAAACAGCACGACCTGATTCCGGAGGTATGCTGGATGGATGCTGGATGGTATCAGGGTGGCGGTGACAATTGGCAAATTACGGGAAACTGGAGTGCCGATAAGAAAAGATTTCCCAATGGATTAAAACCAGTTTCAGACGCAGTTCACAGAATCGGATCGAAATTCCTGTTATGGTTTGAACCCGAAAGGGTGGTTGACGGAACATCCCTGACGCTGGAACATCAAAGCTGGTTACTAAAACCTCCGGGTGATAAAATAAATAGTTATACGGGTAAGAAGGACTTTATTTTTAATCTTGGACTCAATGAGGCCCGAATCTGGCTGACAGATTACATTTCAGATTTCATCAAAAAAGAGGGGGTTGACCACTTTAGGCAGGATTTCAATATTGATCCACAAAATTATTGGGAATTAAATGACTTACCAGATCGTACCGGCATCACTGAAATCCGGTATATTGAAGGGCTTTATGCTTTTTGGGATAGTCTCCTGGTGAGGTTCCCTAATTTAATTATTGATAATTGCGCGAGTGGTGGTCGGAGGATTGACCTGGAAACAATTTCCAGAAGTTCGCCACTGTGGAGAAGCGATTACAATATGGATGAACCGGAGGGCCTTCAAAATCACACCTACGGACTGAATTATTACCTCCCTTTTCATGGTACGGGGAATCTTTATTATGCTCCATATGACTTTCGGTCAAGCCTGAGTAGTACAATGGTTTTATTCTGGGATACCGGCAATGCCAATGCTTCAATCGCTCAAATGCAAAAGTGTGTGAGCGATTTTAAGCGGTTACGACCGTTTTATTCCGGTGACTACTATCCGCTGACCAGTGCTGAAAACCTTATGCAAAATGATAAATGGTTAGCTTATCAACTGAACCGCCCGGAACAAAGCGATGGCATTGTTATCGCTTTTCGGCGGAAAAACTGCCCTGACGAATCGATCGTTGTAAAACTCCGGGGACTAAATAAAGTTACAGATTACGAATTAGTTGACGAAGACTCGGGGAAAATAATTTTTCAGAAAGGGATTCAACTCTTAAACGGAATTAAACTTTCACTTTCCGAAAAAAAGAATTCTTTGGTAATCAGCTATAAAAGGGTGACAAATAAGACATTTTGAAAAATAAGATTCTACCTAAAAAACGACAAGATGGCAAAGTTTTTATTGGCTTTATTTTTAACCGTATTATTCAACTTCTCTTTTTCAAAAGATATAAAACTCAAAGACCCGCGTGGAATTTGTACTCAGACCATCTCGCTTAACCGAAATAACTGGCGAATTGCCATTGACAGTAGTAATTGGGGACGTCAGAATGGTTGGTTCAAAACCCCTCCGGTTTCCGACTCCAAACCAACTCCCATACCATGGGTTATTCAGGATATTTTTCATGATTACCATGGTGTCGCCTGGTATTGGTGTGAGTTTAATACACCCAGAAATCTTCATGACGGGGGTCGTTACCTTCTTAAATTTCAAGCTGTCGATTATTTGGCAGAGGTTTGGGTGAATGGCAATGCCGTCGGGGGGCACGAAGGTAGCGAAATCCCTTTTGAATTCGATATTACCGGCAAAATAAATCAGGAAGGGAAGAATCTGCTTGTGGTTCGGGTACTTAATCCTGCATATCAGCCCATCGAAGGTGTTACACTCAAAGATACACCCTCTGGTGGAAAACAATACCCCTATACCAGCAATGCGCTTTATAACTCAGGAGGTATAATTGGAGACGTTGATCTGGTGATGGTTCCGGCTGTTCGTCTAAGTGATTTGTCGGTTGTTCCGGACTGGAAAACGGGTAAAGTAAAGGTACAGACCACGATTTTGAACACACAATCGACAGAGATGTCATACGCATTAACTTTCAAAGTCTCGGAAGCCCGCACGGGATTGCCGATTTCATTGGAGAATTATACTCAAAACATTGAACCGGGAAGCAATACGGCAGAGGTGGAGATTCAGGTGCCTGAACATCGGTTGTGGTCGCCTGATGACCCGGTACTTTACAGGATTAATGTATCGGTTCAGACACTTAAATCGGTTGATGAACAATCTGTCCGTTTTGGATTTCATGATTTCCGTTTTGAAAACGGCTATTTTCGACTCAATGGAAAAAGATTTTTTTTGAAAGGATCAAATTTCAGTACCCATTATCCGATAAGTTATACGGTTCCACTTTATGAAGATATGCTCCGCCGTGACGTTGTCAATATGAAGTCCCTGGGCTTTAACTTTGTTCGTATTCCCTTTGGCTGTCCAAATCCACGCGTACTCGATATTTATGATGAATTGGGGATTTTGGTTCAGCAAGAGCACTATGGGTGTTGGCAAATGTCAGATTATGCCGGATATCAATACCCTAAGCCTGAAAATTATAAAGAATTATTGCTCAAACGTTTTGAAAACTCAATCCGGGGAGTTGTTCAGCGCGACCGCAACCATGCAAGTTTGGTGATGTGGGGTGTCCTCAACGAACTTCCTGATGGTATGATATTCCGGAAAGCGGTCGATTTATTGCCATCATTACGTAAGCTTGATCCATCGCGGCTATTTGTTTTAAACAGCGGTCGGTTTGACGGAATAAAAGAGATCGGAAGTATGAGTAATCCCGGTTCAGCAATTTGGGATGTAAAAGAAAATGAATTAAAAGACTGGCATCCCTATGTATGGATGCCTTATAGCCCCAAAACGCTGGATGAACTTTCAGGAAGATTGAATACTACAAGTCAGAAGTTTTATATCAGCGAAACCGGACTTTGTGCTCCTGTAGATTTGCCATCAGAACTTGGAGATTATCAGCTTTGGGGTAAAGAACAATCTGATGATGCACAATATTTCAGACGCCAATACGATAAATTCATGGCCGATTGGAAAAGGTTTAATTTAGGGTCTTGCTGGGCCCGTCCTGAAGATTATATTAAAGATGCCAACAGAACAGCAAGCGCTCTTCGCGAAACAGCTGAAACAGCAATAAGATCCAATCCTTACGTGATCTCATACACCCCAACCAATAGTGTTGCCGATTACAGTATGGGAGAAAGTGTAGCGACTAATTTCCGAAGACTCAAGCCAGAACTCATTGGCGCTGTTTTATTGGCGAACAGCTCGCTTCGCTGGTGTTTAATATCAGAGCCTCAAAGCATTTACAGTGGAAACCAAATTCAGTTAAGGGTTTCACTGTCAAATCTTGATGTTTTACCAGCAGGTAATTATCCGGCAACAGTTCAGGTAATTGGTCCGGATATGAAATCTGTGGTTGACAAAAAAATAAACGTCAATATTCCTGAAACAAAAGATGGAGCTGCCCCCCCCTTTGCCCAGTCTGTCCTGACAGAGACCATTACAATAAAGGGAATAGCAGGCAAATATCAGTTTCTGGCAACCTTAGACCATGGAGGCACTGCAATAGGAGGTAGATCAGAGTTTTATGTTACAGATCCCGCAAATTTACCTAAAATGCCATCCGAAATAACCCTTTGTGGTACAGACAGCATGGTCACTAATTGGTTACAGGAACAAAAGATTAAAATAAATTCTTTCAATTCAGCAAATCAATCAAAAAGAGAATTAATTTTGATCGTCGGTAATGCTCAGGATAGCACAACGATGCTGAGTATTGTACGTCACATGGCATGTGGCAGTGTTGCGATCTTCCTTACTCCATCCACCTTCAGAAGTGGTAAAAATACAACACGCTGGCTGCCGCTAATCAATAAAGGGAAAATAGAAACGATGGACCATGTAGCTGGTTACTATCGTGCCGATCGCTGGGTAATGAACCATCCTGTTTTTAACGGGATCCCTTCAGGGGGTATGATGGATTACAGGTATTATCGGAATATTATCTCGCAAAATGCATTATCTCAAGAATATATAGTATCTGCAAAATCAGGATATACACAGGACGAGGCGACAGCTCCGCTTGATTATCCTTTGGAAACAGTTTGTGGTGCAACCCGCATCAGCCATACCTATTGTTCAGGTGTACATGTTGGGGTATGGAATTTTGGTGAGGGACAATTTATTGTGAACACACTGCATATCAGAGAAAATCTTGGGAAAGATCCTGCAGCAGACCGGTTATTCAGCAATCTGCTCAATTTTGCTTCGCGCAATATAAATGTACCGATGACAAAATTACCTGCAGATTTTAACCGGCAACTGGCAGCAATCGGTTTCCTGAAATAAGCCGATTGAGTTCGCATTTATATGTTGAAGTCAAAAAGGAAAAAAAATAAACATGGCGCTTTGCTTCGATCATCCGTCAATTGACAGATTCCAAAGGGCCTAAAAAACCTAAATAGTTATTTATGAGAACAAAGGGATTACTTTTAGCCTTAATTGTTGCAATGTTCAGCGGATGTGCAGATAAACAGTCCAATCCTGAACAACCCATAAAAGCCTTCGATATTGATTATAATTGGGGCCCCGGCGGGGCACATGGTTTTGCAAAGCCTGGCCTATGGGCCGACGCCAACCCGGAAGAACAAGTCAATTGGTACGAAGAAATGGGTTGTAATACAATTCAGACTTTTGCAGTTTCATGTAATGGATATGCCTGGTACAAAAATGGATTTATTCCTGAACAACCAGGGTTGGTACACAATTTTTTAACTGAAATGGTAGAACTCGGGCATAAGAAAAACATGAAAGTGTTTGGCTATTTTTGTGTAGGAGCGAATAATAAATGGGAGGTTGACCATCCCGATTTATGTTACCAGATGAATGGCCAGCAAATTCCTTTTACAACTCAGTATATCGATTACTTGTGTGCTTCAATCAAAGATGCAATTGTGAAAACAGGGATGGATGGCATTATGCTGGACTGGTTTTATAATCCTGGCGGAGGAAGAGATCCGATTCCCCCACTAAGATGGCTCCCCTGCGAGCAGGTGATGTATCAGGAATTAATGAATCAGCCATTCCCCGGAAAAGAAAAAATTACACCTGACATCAATGTGGATTTTCGTCGTAAAGCCATCGACAGGCTTTGGAAGAACATCAGAAAAACAACGAAGACAACTAATCCGGATTGTATCATCTGGCTAACATGTTATGATCTTAAAAGTAAAGAAATTGCCGGATCAGATATGCTCAGCGAGATAGACTGGTTAATGAATGAAGCCGGCGATATTGAAAGTACAGAAGCTGTCCGGAAACTGGTTGGAAAAAATACCAGACTTATCACCTGCCCTGCAAGCTGGAACCAGAAAGACCCAACAATAGCTGTTTCTCATGCTTTAAAAGCAAACATCGGACTTTATGGATTTACCAAACCTGTTGCAGGGTCTTCAATGCTACCGATGGATACCTATCTTTCTCAATCGATAGATAGTTTAAAGGGAGGGGCGCGTAACATTGGGATCCTCGCAAGAGTCTACAAAGGCTTGCCATACGATTATATTAAGACAAAATGAGTGAATCAAACCATTAAATTAGTACTATATGATCTCACATTCCAGCTATAAAAACAAGAACAGTATTGTACTTCAAAGTACAAAAATCAGGGCGGAGTTTATCCCTGAATGTGGTGGCAAAATGGCATCGCTGATCAACAGGGAAACAGGCTACGAATACTTAATTCAGCGAAAGAACGAAATCTATCGCGATCAGCCTTTTGATGGGACGTTTGTCGACGGGGAATGTAGCGGATACGATGACATGTTTCCAACCATCGATATCTGTCAATATGAAAACAAACCGTGGGAAGGGGTTAAAATGGCCGATCATGGAGAAGTGTGGTCGCTGCCTTGGGAAGTTTCAGAGTCCGATAGTTCTTCGTTAAAGATGTCAGTAAAAGGTGTCCATTTCCCTTACGAACTTGAAAAGAGCATATCTTTTATCAATGAAAATAAATTGCGATTAGACTATACTCTAACAAATTCATCCCCTTTCGATTTCGAATTTCTATGGGCAGGCCATTTGATGATCAATATTGAAGAGGGAACCAGGGTGCTGGTACCGGAAGATTGCAGAGAGACAATCACCGTTTTGACAAATGGAAAAGGAACTTTCGGCGATATCAATAATTGGCCCCTTTTTAAGGACATCCATGGAAAACCTTACAGGGCTGACATATCCAGACCAAAAGAGATAAATGGATTTGAAAAATACTACTTTAATAACAAGCTTAAGGATGGTTGGTGTGAATTAAAATATCCGGGAAATAAGAATATGCTGAAAATATCATTTCCGGTTGGAACTGTCCCCTATCTGGGAATTTTGATGAATGAAGGTGGATGGGATGACCTGTACAATATCATTATAGAACCATGCACAATTTGTTACGACAGACCCGATGTGGCAAAAAAGCATGGACAGGTAAGTAAGGTGAAAGCTTTTGGGAAATATTTATGGTATATCGAAATAGAGATCTGATTTTAAACCAAATCAAATAATAAAAAAATGAGAAGAAAAATGGATGGTAAGAAAGTATTGGTTACCGGATCAGGAACCGGTTTAGGGAGAGAGATCGCACTGGAATTCGCCAGGCAGGGCGCCGACGTAGTGCTTCACTATGTTCACAGTGCCGATGGAGCCCTATCGGCTGTGGAAGAAATCCGTTCGGCTGGTGGAAAAGCAATTGCAATAAAAGCAGATTTTAGT
Source organism: Prolixibacteraceae bacterium (assembly GCA_963677935.2). GTDB lineage: Bacteria > Bacteroidota > Bacteroidia > Bacteroidales > Prolixibacteraceae > JAAFHB01. Next base: position 2,166,756 of record CAXXEH010000003.1, read on the forward strand.
GATGTCAATGAAACTAAAAAGCTCGCGATTGAAGCCATTGAATTTCTTGGGGGTTTAGATGTACTGATCAATAATGCCGGAATCACAATGACCCTTGAATTTGAAAAGGTGACCCCCGAACAGTTTGATATGATGTATGATGTAAATGTCAGAGCACAGTTTTTCTTACTGCAGACATTACTGCCTGCCATGGTTAAACAGGGTGGTGGAGCGGTAATCAACCTTTCATCTGTACATGGAATTAGCGCAAACAAGGGGCATTCAGTTTATGCCGGCACCAAAGGAGCCATCATTGCCTATTCGCGTGAGATTGCAATTGAACTGGCGCCGCAGGGAATACGGGTCAATGTCATTGCACCCGGGGCCGTGCCGGTTGAAAACCACTTCAAGGCAGCCGGTGAGATGGGCCTTGACGGACTGGGAGACCTGATTCCATGCGGCTTCCCGGGAACGCCCCTCGATATTGCCAAAGTCGCTGTTTTCCTTGCCTCTGATGACGCAAGGTATATCGTTGGACAGACCATTGTAGTTGATGGCGGTACCACTTCCTGGATGTCTTTCAGCGAAGGGTTCAAGGAAATAGGGCTTCGGCTTGGTAAAGGTTATATTCCTGGTCTTTAATTTATTATCAATAAAGTTCTGATAGGATGATTTTATCGTTGAGCTATTCATAAACCATTATCTAAATTATAGGACAATGAGATTGATAGAAAAGATAAATGATTTAAAGGTAATTGAGCATCGTATTGCCCTCTTTTTCCTCGGTCAGGCTGGAATATGTCTAAAAACATCAGATAATAAGCTGATTGTAATTGACGCGTATTTGTCAGATGCCGTTGAAAGACTATTCGGTTTTAAAAGGATGATCCCTTCAATACTCGAAGCTGAGGAACTTGATGCCGACCTGTATATTTCAACACATGCACATGCAGACCACCTCGATCCGGATTCGTTACCTGTTGTCGTAAAAAATAAAAAAACATTTTTTATCGGTTCACCTGATTGTGAGGAATTGTACCTGCAGCAGAACCTTACGAAAGAGAGGTACAAAATTTTAAAAGAGGGGGAAGAATGGGAAATACAGGGGGTCCGATTAAAGGCAATTTTTGCAGATCATGGTGATCTTGCTCCTGAAGCAGGGGGAATATTGGTTGAAATTGAAGGAATTAAGATCTACCATACAGGCGATACCAGCTTTTGCCCTGACAGGATAAAGTCCTCGTTAAACACAAATGTGGATATTATGATCGCTCCCATAAATGGCCAATACGGAAATATGAATGGTGAAGAAGCGGCTGCTCTGGCCTCTATTATTCAGCCTAAAATAGTAATTGCCAGCCATTACTGGATGTTTTTGCAGCATGTTTGCGAAGATGGAAAGGGTGATCCAACCACATTTTTAAAAGAGGCGGCGACCTTGCCCCAGGAGATAAAACCTATGGTTATGGCCCCCGGAGATCATTTAGTCTTTCCTGAAGAGGAAATAATGTTTTGATAAAAATGAACTAAAAAAATAAAATAAATGGAACTATTAATTGGATTTGTACTGGTGATTCTTGCCGGACTGGGTACGGGTACCGCAGCATGGCCTTTGAAAAAGATTAAAGAATTTCGTTTTGAACAATATTTGTTTGTATTTGCGTTTACCGGGTTGATTTTCTTTCCCTGGTTAGTTGTTTTATTTAATGTCCCCGATCTGTCTTCTGTAATTGCAGGTGTCGGATTAAAACCGTTATTGATTTCCAACTTGCTTTCAATGAGTTGGGGCATTGCCAATGTCCTTTACCTGGTATGCGTCATTAGGATTGGCGCAGCCCTTACCGGAGCTGTTTTGTCTGCGCTGGGGATGTCTGTTGGAATCGTTATGCCAATGGTTTTAAAAGGGAGCGGTTTATTTAGTCATGCTCCTGATCTGATGTCTAAACCAGGACTTTTTATTTCAATTGGTATTCTGATCATAATTGCTGGCATAATCCTGGTGAGTTTTGCCGGTTTTGAAAGGGAAAAAGTTTTAAATGCCGGGAAGGATCACACTAAACCAGGACAACCATCTGGGAGTTTTCTGAAAGGATTGCTACTTGTGGTATTAGCCGGCATTCTTTCCAGTGGTCTTTCACTTGCATTTGTTTACAGTCAGGGCCCTGTAATAGAACAAGTTAAATTACAAGGAACTGATGATGTAACGGCTAATATTACAGTCTGGGCATTGGGCGTTTTTGGTGGAGCATTGATAAACGTGTTTTATGCTGTTTATTTAATGACCAAAAAAGGGACCTGGAAGCTGTTATTTTCCAGAAAGGATGAACTTTTATATGGAACAATTATTGGTCTCCAATTTTTCATATCGATTGTGTTTATGGGACGGGGAATGGTATTTCTGGGAGCCCTGGGGGCATCAGTTGGATTTGGGATTCAACAATCCATGCAAGTTGTGGGCAACCAGCTTGTCGGATTCGCCGGAGGTGAATGGAGAGGTGTAAATGGAAAACCCAGAAAAATGATGTACTTTGGTCTAATCATAATTTTTATTGCAGTAGTCATTTTTTCTTATTGTAATACAATTAGTTAACTAAAATAGGAATTGCATGCCAATAAAAAGGTCACTTACAGTGGGTGAAATAAAAAAAGACAAATTGCCCTATCCATGCAAGAACTTAAATTACAGCGTTTTGAATCCGTCACGACGTGAATTTCTCCAACGCTCTGCCTCCGTGCTTAGCGCTACCGCAATAGCGCCTGGGTTGCTGGCTACTGAGACGCTCACTGTAGCAGCCCCATCCAAAGGAACAGGAAATGAGCGGTTGATCTGGGCCAATCTCATTCATCTTTCCTATAACATGTGGTGCGTCCGTCTTCCCAATTTCTGGGGCAATTACACCCGCGAACAGCTGCACTACGTTCAGGTATCTGATTTTGGAAAACCCCGCTTTTTCCATCTCGGTTATGATGAAGAAACAGCTGGAAACCAGAAAGCTTATTCTATATCTATTGTTCGCCAACACGAATTATGGTGGCACGATTTCGAATTCTTTCATACTACTGTTCAGGCCCAGGGGTGCCAGCCATGGATATGGTCCGATTATGCCTGGGGACACCCGGAAGAGTTTTACGAAAAAATGCCAAAAGATGTTCTCCAAAGCAACTGGTACAACAGTCTGGACTTTGACAAAACAGAAGGGAAATATATCAAAACATTCCATGAATTAGAGCAGCATGGCTTCGATCAGATTCCAACCGGCTCCAACTGGGACTCCCCGCTCAATTTTGGGGAACTGGTGGATTGGTGCCGGAAAGAAACCCCCGGTCCACGCCTAACGGGATTTCTTCAAACCCCTTGGTATCCAACCCTTGAACCCTTCCGTGACAAGCATCTCCAGACAATTGAAAATGTTGCTGGAGCCATTCTAAAATATGAATACCAATCAATATTAAAATAAATTACCATGACATTAATGAAACGTAGATCTTTTGTGAAAAGTACAGCAGCTGTTTCAGCCTTTTCCATTTTAAAACCGGATATCGCATTTGGTTCCAAAAACAATTCTGCTATCCGGATGGGATTCATCGGATGCGGCCATAGGGGCACCGGCGTTATTAAGGCAATGTCTTCAAACACAAATATCCATATTCTGGCATTGGCAGACCTGTTTGACGACAAATTAGTGCTCGCCAGGGAAACTTTAAATAAATGTAATGCCACAAAAGGATTGACCGAAATCCCAAAAGAAAATATATTCCGGGGCTCAAATGCCTATCTTAAATTATTGGATAACAAAAATATAGATGCAGTCCTGATTGCTACTCCCGCCTATGCACATCCACTTATTTTGGAAGCAGCAGTTGCCGCAGGGAAACATACCTATTGCGAAAAACCAGCTGCTATTGACATCGATGGTTGCAAAAGAATTCTTAGGGTGAGCGAAAATTCAAATGGTAAACTCAGCATGGTTATTGGCTTTCAGATTCGCTATGCAACACCTTATGTTGAAATGGTTAAAAGAATCCATCGGGGTGACATTGGCGATTTGATCAGTGCTCAGATTTATTACTTTTCTTCGGGTATACCACTCAATCCACATACGGGAATGTCGTATGATGAAGCACGCATCCGAAACCATTTTCATTTCAATGAACTTTCCGGAGGAATATTGTTAGATCAGGCTATTCACGTCATCGATGTTTGTAACTGGGCTTTGCAAGGTACGCCTCTTCATGCAATTGGCGCCGGTGGAAAGAAAGGTTGCATGGATTTTGGGAATGCCTGGACAAACTATCAGGTTCTTTACAAATATCCGAATGATGTCAATGTAAGCGTTCATTCAACACAGCTTGGCAACAGCTTTGGCGATGTGTGTGCAAGGTTTGTCGGAACAAAAGGTATTGCCGAAGCACATTATTCGGGCGGAGTTTTTATTAGTGGTGAAAATGAATGGGACTCAGGAGTGTTAAGAAGTGCCGTTGCGCTTACCCCTCAGCAAATTGCGTCAGGAACCTCAAGCTCATCTCTTGACGATGCCGACAAGAATAAAGGAAAATCATTTATTAACAGCATAGTGACAGGTCAATATATCAATCAGCTTCGGCCTGCGTGCGATTCAACCCTGACTGCCATTCTGGGAAGAGAGGCTGCAACGAGACAAGAACTTGTTAAATGGGATGAGATTGATTTATCAACAGAAAAAATTGATCCCCAATTAGATTTGACCCAATTCGATAAAAAATAACAAGGTCATTGATTCGCGGAAAATCTGCCAGCTGCAAGTTGCCAATTACTCCCGAAGCTTCGGGACAACGAGTGCTAAATTTATATTATCCATAGTAAACGTCGTAGAACCACAAATTATATACAAATGAACCGGATAAAATACCTACTACTTATTTCAATTGTTCTGGTAATATCAAACATCTCTTTTTCAGCAGAAAATAAACCAATCGCAAATGACTCCGTGAAACTGAACAATATTTCGTTTGGTGTAATCGTCAGTGGGAATAAACCAGAAGAAGAGTTTAAGCGGATTAAAGAGCTTGGATTTTCCCATTGTCAATTGGCTGTTTCCGAATATTCGCCAGAATTGGCCAGGAGATTAATTGAATCAATGGAGAAATACAAAGTCCATCCAACGACACTAATTTGCATGGGGCCCGGGAAATATGCATGGAATTTTACATATGGTCCGGCAACGATTGGGCTGATCCCCCGGGAATTCAGAAAAGCACGGATTAAACGGTTACACGAGGGGATTGATTTCTGCAAATTAGTTGGCATTCCTGCAGTACATGCCCATTTTGGATTTATTCCTGAAAATCCAAAAGATTCGCTCTATATCGAATTCATTCAAATAATGAAAGAAATTGGGCAATATGCCTTGAGCCGTTGTGTGGACATCTATTTTGAAACAGGGCAGGAAACACCTGTCACGCTACTTCGGGCCATAACTGACATCGGTACCGGAAATATATTTATCAACTGTGATCTTGCCAATCTGGTGATGTATGGGAAGTCAAATTCATTGGACGGACTAAAACTGTTGAACAAATATGTTAAGGCATTCCACGCCAAAGACGGTAAGTACCCTACAAACCCCTATGAATTAGGAAAGGAAGTGCCGATTCCACAAGGTGAAGTTAATTTTCCTGCAATTGTTGCCTACTTAAAGCAGATCAATTTTAAGGGGAATATTACGATTGAATACGAGATTGCAGAGAAGAATTATGATTATATCGTAAAAACAAAAAACTATTTGGAAAAACTATTTTTATCCATTAACTAATTTACTTTCAGGTGAATAATTTGATGTTTAATAAATATTTGCGGAAGAGTTCCAGGGGCGCTATTCTTGTACTCCTGATCTCAAACTTTGGATGTACCAACCTCTCAACCAAATCAAAGGAGGACTATACCGAAAGTCGGCAGGTGTTGTATATAAGCAATTCAGATTCTGGATTGGTACTCCAACCAGGCAAAACCCAAAATTTCACCTTTGATTTCGGTAAAAAGAATTACCCGGTCAGACAATCCATCAGAGTAACTGGATATTGTGTTTTACCTCAACCATTTACCCGACGGGGCGAACAAACGTTTCGCAATTTCTCTTTCCATATCGACGACTACCTCGATTCTGTAAACACATATCATGAAAAATATTCACTTGTTTTCAAGGGCAATGGAGAAGAGCTGGAACGGAATGCTTTTTACAGACTTTCAGAGGATGAATTAAGCCCCTTCAAAGGCAAAAAGATAAAAGTTGAGATTCCTGTAAAAACCGCTGCGTTGGATGTACCTGATAACGGATACCTACAGCTTGAACTACAGATTTTCCGGAAAAAGGGTGATCGTCACCCGGATGATATCTACGATAACGCAGATCAAATCAGCATAATCAAGATTCCGGTCAATTATCCGGAATGGTCTGTTATTTCAGATGAAATTAAAGTCCCGTCAGATATTGCCTGTATGCTGTTCAAATTAGGGAGTAAGAATATTTCCGGTCAGTGCCATTTGGGTACCCTCTGCATCTCCAGTGGTAGAACGTCCTTCAAGCTCCTCCCCTTTCAGCCATATCAGAAAGATGGTAAAAACTGGATTGGCGAAAACCTGTCATCAAAAGAGTGGCCTGAATTTGAATTCAGCGTTAACAATAGCTCTTTCTTCAACGGGAAAGTTTTCGACAGGGCTTCCAAAGTCGGCGAGTTTACGGTTGAACTTCCGAAACCCCTAAACGGGAAGGGTGAGCTAAAGATCAGACTGAAAGATGGCTTTCCAGCCCGATATCCTTACGCCATCAAAACAGTTGAACTGCTCGAAAACAGTGCCCGTGATTTTGAGGTGGTGGCAATACCTCAGTTCGTTCAATCCAATAAGAAATTTGCTCTTTTGGTAGAGATAAACCGTCCGGGAACAATGCTGAATATTCAAACCAGCAAAAACATATCTTCTGTCGAAAACACCAGACAATTTGACAAACCCGGACTCTACACTTTGGTATTCAATGCTTATGAGCCATGTTTAGATCAATCAATAAACATCTCTGATGGAAAACGGGAAGTAAAATATCCCATTCAACAGATTCTGGACAAAAAGGACGACCATGTGTATATTTCCGATGGAGATGATATTTACATTGATAAAAACCTCAGAAAATTCGCTGATTACCTCACCTGGTATCTGCGTGAAGGAATTGGAAACGCTTTTTGCTGGCGTCCTTCCGAACAATGGAGCTACCCAAAGGTAGCGAATCACGACTTTTACCGTCAATCGCTTAGAATTCTTAATGACCTGCAGATGACCTATTCGTTAATGATTGAAGGTAGGACGATTACAGGGAGAAACATTAATCCCGAAGAAGATTGGATGAAAGGTCCCTTATATATGGGACGACAGTCTCACGAAAATGATGGCGGCTACTACTATTGGGGCCACTTCACCTGGGAATGGCTCCATTCTGATCTGACAGCTAAATACCGGCCGCAAGGGGGGATTTTCGCAAAAAACAGACCGATCAGGAACGGAAAAGGGATATTTGTCTTCTACAATCCATATCAGTTAAAAAGTATGGAAGATGGTCCAAAATACTTTGTAGAAAACCTCAGCAAGGCAAAAGGACAAAGTATCAGGCATACAGGACCGTCTACGATGTTCAGGTATCTGTTTCAGGCCGGATATAATTGGGTCGGCGCTGAACAGATGTATGGTCCGGAGGAGACCATCATGTCGTCGGTCAGAGGCGCCAGCAGGGCATACGGGAAGGTTGATTATGGCACACATCTGGCCACCCAATGGGGGTCAGGACCGATCAATGTTCCTGAGCATGCCACTCGCCTTTTCCTGTCGCTCGCAATTTCCTATATACATGGTGCTACACACCTCAACACAGAAGATGGTTTGTGGAACACAGAAGCCGGAATTGACCGGTTCAGCAAACCGGGACAGGAACATATTAAAGCCCAGCGGGATATGTACCAATACATTCAAACGCACGAAAGAAGAGGGACCCTCTTTACTCCGATTGCCGTTTTTCAGGGGAGAAACGATGGATGGAAATGTTTTGGGCGCGATAATGTCTGGGGGCAAAAAAATAAAGAATGGAGTTTCGGTGTTGCAGAAGAGAGCTTTGACCTGCTCAATGTATTTTATCCGGGGAACAAATTAGCCCCAATCTACAAATTTCCAACCCCAAAATCCCCTCAGGGATGGTATTCCGCGACCCCATACGGACTAATTGATCTATTGCCAGTTGAAGCCCCTCCGGAAATACTCGAAAATTATAAGGCCATTGCATTTTTGGGATGGAATAGTTACAATGAAGATGATTTTATACGTTTAACCAACTTTGTAAAAACAGGTAAAACTTTAGTATTGACAGGAGCACACCTGAATACCGGATTGGTGCACAACGGACCAATCCTATTCCCAAAAAGTGACGGGATTTTAAAAGAACTGCTCGGAGAAAATTTCAGAACTGCAACCCAATCTTACGAAAATAAAGCTGGAGAAGGGAAAGTCATCTTCTTTCCTGAGAAAAAATACCCGGCTGATGTTTCGGTAAAGGAGTCCTATAAGAAAGTGCTGAAAGAGATTGGTAAAATGGCTATTGCAGATGAAAACCATAAAGGTTGGATTGAAGATTCACCCAACATCGAATTTGCTCCATGGGACTGGAAAGATAAAAATCACAGGACCATTTATCTTCTCAACATCGACTGGTGGAGCGACACCATTGTTCATAAAGCAATCCTTGCGCTTGGAAATCGCCGGTTTCACATCGACGTGAGGAGAAATTTCCTCGAAACAATCACCGTTTCAGAAGGCGTGGCCGTGATGCCCTGCAGCATGACGACAGATATTCTGGGGATGGAGATCAAAGGGAAAGTTTGTATGGTGACCTTCCAGTCTACCGGAAAAGATCAGCTTAAAATTTATAATGAAAATAATGCCGAAATAAAAACTATTGAAATAAAAAAACCTGGAATTCAGTCAATTGAATTTACATTTTACTAATTATTAATCATTTGAATATGAATACGAAAGACTTTCCGGTTATTGATGCCCATTTACATCTTTGGGATACCACAAAATTCAGATATCCATGGCTGGATGATATTCCAGCTTTAAACAAACCATTTTCGCTTGATGATTATAACAGGGCATGTGGCGACATCAAAGTTGAAAAAATGGTTTTTATGCAATGTGAATGTCTCACATCCCAATATCTACAGGAAGTAGAATGGATTACAGAATTAGCTAAGACCGATTCCAGAATAGAGGGAATTATTTCGTGGGCGCCTCTGGAAAAAGGAGAAGCTGTCCGTCCGGAGCTTGAATTATTGAAAAATAACAGACTGGTAAAAGGGGTACGACAAATTATTCAAATTGAACCTGATCCGGAATTTTGTCTTAAACCTGATTTTATCATTGGTGTAAATATGTTATCGGAATATGACCTGACCTTTGATATCTGCATTTCTTATTTACACAATAAAAATGTGATCAGGTTTTTAAAGAAATGTCCGGATGTACCGATGATAATCGATCATATTGGTAAGCCGAATATTAAAGGCAAGGTCCTTGATCCCTGGCGGGATGAAATAACTGAAATCGCCGGATTTCCAAATGTTTATTGCAAATTATCCAGTTTGGCAACTGAAGCTGATCATCTGAACTGGACCATAAACGATTTCCGCCCCTATGTTGACCACCTGATAAAGTGCTTTGGATTCGATCGCCTTGTATTTGCCTCCGACTGGCCTGTTTCTTCCTTAGCCGCAACTATTCCAACCTGTGTGGAGACGCTAAATACAATTCTTGAAGGGTGTTCCGATACAGAGTTGGAAAAAGTCTATTACCGCAATGCATTGAATTTTTACCGGATCTGATTAAAAAATGCCACATTAGGCATCAATCTACCAGTGAATTCATGAATATGATACAATCATACTCATAAGCAATATATATCTGCGAATAAATTGTAAAATAGTATCACTCATGCAATGAAAAGTATTATATACTGGTTGCTATTTAAAGTATTATTACATAGTCAATTTGAGCGTTAAATATTTACTTGTTCAAAAGAAATTGCCATGACTGAATGAACACCATTAAAAGGAAGGGTATGACTAATTTATCACTACCTGATTCGTTTAATAAGTCCGATCATAACTAAAACAAAACCACCATGAGTAATTTTACCCTATCAATTCTCTTAGTTCTCCTTGCAGGTTTCTTTCAGGGAACCTTCGGACTGGGTATGAAGAAATTTTCTCCCGTTTGGGAATCGTACTGGTTCATATTTTCAATTACCGGTTTAATACTCATCCCTTTCATTTGGGCAAGAATCTTTATTCCTGATGTCTTTGGCGCCATTAGCGTTTTGCCGGCCGGAACAATTCTCTACTCGATTTTATTTGGAGCAATGTGGGGAATGAGTGCGATCTTATTTGGATTGGCGATCAATTATGTTGGGGTTTCATTGTCATTCGGAATATGTATGAGTACCGGTGCGTCGTTAGGTTCACTCCTGCCTTTATTCCAAATTGAAAATTATAGCGCCAAGCCTTCCTTCCCATTTATTATCGTGGGATTAATAATCATGATAATAGGAGTTATCCTGATTTCCTATGCAGGAAGTTTACGAAACAGATTACAATCTTTGGAAGACAGTAATAAATCGGGGATCAAAAAAGGGGTATTTTTCCAGCTTGGAATTTTGTTCTCTGTTGCTGCAGGCGTGGGCGCTGCATTACAAAACATTAGCTTTACCAGTGCAGCACCTGCTATAAATGCCGCGATTCAACAAGGAGTAGAACCGCAAAGTGCAAGTTTGGTCGCATGGATAGTCGTCCTTTTTGGCGGATTTATCCCCAATATTATCTATACGGTTTATCTGCTGATAAAAAATAAATCCTGGAATTCGCTGATTCAAAAAAAACCTGCCAGAATTTACCTGATAGGTACCATTACCGGATTCTGCTGGTTTGCAGCATTAGGTGTTTATGGACAGAGCGCCGCACTTATGGGAGAAATGGGCCCTGTCATCTGTTGGACCATGTTTTTTGCAATTTCACTTATTGTCAGCAGTTTTTGGGGAATCCAGGCAGGTGAATGGAAAGGTACAAAATCGCCGTTCAAAGTTCTTATTCTTGGAAATCTTGTTTTAATCATCTCCTGGGTTATCCTGGGATATGCAAATACATTAACAAATTAAACCAACTGGGAGGAATTAAAAATGAAACTAAAAGACAAAGTAGCGATTATAACAGGTTCTGCGAAAGGAATAGGTAAAGGGTGTGCCTTGGTTTTTGCAGAAGAGGGTGCAAATGTGGTAATTGTAGATATCGACGTCAAAGCCGGTGAACAGACCGTCAGTGAAATAGTCGAAAGAAACGGTAAAGCAATCTTTATTAAAACCGATTTAAGAAGTTCAGAAGAGGTGCAATCTATGATCGGAAGTGTTCTAAATACCTATGGGCAAATAGATATTTTATTCAATAACGCCGGTTATCATTACTCAAAAAATATTGAAGTTACCTCTGAGGAGGAGTGGGATTTTATAATCAACACCAACCTGAGGAGTGTCTTTCTGTGCAGTAAATACTCCATTCCACACCTCAGAAAAACCAAAGGTTGCATTATCAACATGAGTTCAATGGTCGGCCTTATCGGACAGTCGAATGCAGGGGCCTATTCGGCTTCAAAAGGGGGAATCGTTGCAATGACCAAAGGAATGGCGTTGGATTTTGCAAAGGATGGGATCAGGGTAAACTGCATATGCCCTGGTTGGGTAGAAACTCCTCTGGTGGAAGATTGGTTCAACCAGCAACCTGACCCTCAAAAAGCAAAAGAATATATTTACAGTGTCCATCCACTAAACAGGATAGCCTCATCCGAGGAAATTGGAAAAGCTGCTGCATTTCTGGCATCTTCCGAAGCATCATTCATTACCGGAGTCGCAATGCCAGTGGATGGAGCGGTGAGTTTGGGATATTAATTTAATTTAGAAACATAACTATTGCATAATGATAACGAATCTTGAACATGTGGGACTCAGCGTTTCCAATCTTGACCGTTCGGTTGATTTTTATTGTAAGAACTTAAATTGTGAGGTAATCCGAATTATCGAAGCAAACCTTGAAAATAAACTTGGCACAGTCGTTGGATTAAACGGCTGCTCAGCCAGAATAGCCCATCTTAAAGCCGGAGAAAATATGCTTGAGCTGTTTGAATATAAGGTGCCTCTGGGTAAAAAACTATCCAAAAATCACAAGCAGGCCGACCTGGGCTTTATACATGCCGGTTTTACCTCCACCAATGTCAGGGAAGATTACCAAACGATGAAAGGAAATGGCGTCCGTTTTGTGAGTGAACCTGTCGAATTTCGCCCAAATGTCTGGATCTGCTATTTCTTTGGTCCTGACGGCGAGGTTTGCGAAATTCGGGAAAGTTGAGAATACAAATTTTTATGCAATTAAATCCTATTCAGAAATGAAGCAAGAGTTGATAAACTATAATTTTAAAGGAGTTAAGTGGGAAAGTGATGAGTCAGATATAAAGCTGATTGACGCCAAACTACTCGCAAGAATGCTTTTTGATATAAATGTCATTCATGATTTTGAAGCGGCCGTTTTAACCCTGAAAAACGATGATTGTATATGGGGCCCGGTGCATACCAGTATTGGTCAGGAGGCAATTGCTGCAGCATGTTCTGCTGCTTTAAGAACTTCAGACAAATTTCTTGGCACTCATCGCTCCCATCATCAGTTTTTATCAAAGGCCTTACAATACCAGATTCCCCATCAATGGAATCCCTCCAACCAATCTTTGCCTGCTGAAGCTGAAACGGTAATACGAAGAACACTTGCTGAAATAATGGGGTTGTCGGATGGTTTTTGCGGTGGAAGAGGCGGGTCAATGCACCTGAGATGGAAAGAGGCAGGATTCCTGGGTTCTAACGCCATAGTAGGCGGAGGTATACCACTGGCGACAGGAGTTGCCTTTGCAGAAAAATTTCAAAAGTCAGGCAATGTTGTTGTTTGCTTTTTTGGCGATGGTGCAATCAATCAGGGAGCGTTTCATGAAGCGTGTAATCTGGCAGGTTTGTGGAAATTGCCGGTTATTTTCTTTTTGGAAAATAACGAATATGCGGTTGGCACCTCTATTAAAAATGCGTGTGCCTCCACGGAACTATCCATTCAGGCCGCTTCGTACGGGATGAACGGTTATGTTGTTGAAGGGCACGATATGATTGGAATCTATCAGATCATGAAAGAGGTTGCTGACAATATCCGGTCAGGAGGTAAGCCGTGCCTTGTGGAGGCCAAATGCTACAGGCGCTACCATCATTCCGGTGATCAGCCAGGAAGTGCGTTTAATTACAGAAGTAAAGATGAAGAAGAGTACTGGCGTAAAAAAGAGATTGTAACTAATTTCCCTGAGCTTCTTCTTCAAAATAAGATCCTCACCAAACAGGAGATCGATCATATAAAAAGGTTGGCAAGCGATAGTGTTGAAAAAGCAATCAATCATTATACCATCGAGGGTAAGCCACGTCAGGTTAAAACCGGTTTTTTTCCGGCCATCGACTCTGCAGCAGTTGGAGTTCGAAGTGACGGAACAGAATTCGAAAAGATCGCGTTCAGCGAACGGGAAGATTTTCACAATTTCGGCGAGATTAAATATTCAGATGCGATCGCAGCTGTTACAGGCAGGTGGCTTGAGAAGGATAACCAGACAATTGTCCTGGGAGAAGAAATAGCCAACTTTGGAGGAGGGGCTTATGGCGCCACAAAAGGGTTACCTTCAAGATTTCCTGATCGGGTATTAAATACCCCGATATCTGAATCCGGTTTTACAGGATTGGGGCTGGGAGCTGCCATGTCGGGTATGAAATCGGTAGTTGAAATCATGTTCCCCGATTTTTCACTTGTAGCTGCAGATCAAATATTCAATCAAATAGGAAAAGCCAGACATATGTATGGCAATACCACCAATATCCCATTGGTATTAAGAACACGAATTGCAATCGGATGCGGATATGGAGGTCAGCATTCAATGGATCCGGTAGGTTTATATGCACTATTTAGCGGATGGCGGATTATTGCCCCTTCAAATGCATTTGACTATATCGGACTATTTAATACGGCAATGCAATCGAACGATCCGGTCGTCATTCTTGAACATCACTTACTATATACCCTTAAATTTCCTGTTCCTGAAAACGACCTTGATTATTTCATCCCCTTTAACAAAGCAAGGATAATTTCATCAGGTGACGATATTACACTAATTGCCTATGGTGCAATGGCATATCGTTGCAGTAAATTAGTCGAAAATTTTAGGGCAAACGGAATTTCCGTTGAGATAATCGACTTACGTACGATCGATTTACCCGGTCTCGATTTCGAAACCCTGGGTGAATCGTTGAAAAAGACAGGTGTTGCAGTTGTCGTTGAAGAAGCTCCGACAAATCACTCGATCGGAGCAAAAATAGCTGCCGAGCTTACGGAAAGGTACTTCGATTACCTTGATAGTCCGGTCATGCGTTTAACCTCGCTGGATGTACCAAACTCGGTTTCAAGAGTGCTTGAAAAAGCGGCCATGCTTGACGATGAAACCATAATCACTTCAACGGTCCTCGCCGCTAAGCGGCAATGGAAATAGACATTATGAAAAAATAAACGAAAATCTTTTTAGAATAGGAGGAATATTAATATGATCGAACTTAAAACATTCAAAAACTACATTAACGGTCAATGGGTTGATGCAGCAACGAATGAAACATTTGAACAAAGAAATCCTGCCAGACTTTCTGAAGTGACGGGACTTTTCCCGCTTTCCACAAAAGAGGATACCTTAAATGCCATTGCTGCTGCAAAAAAGGCATTTCCGGAATGGAAAGCCCTTTCACCCTACAAAAGAGCAGAACAACTTCGCAAAGTTCTGGCATTAATGATTCAGCGAAAAGATGAAATATCCAGGATCATTACCCTTGAAAATGGTAAAACGATTTCAGATTCCTTATCCGAAATCGACTCGGCAATTAGTGAGATGGACTTCCAAATCAATGAGGGGTTACGATTATTCGGAGAGACAATTCCAGTGAGCATAAAAGGAATCTTTGCATACACAAAAAGAGAACCACTTGGCGTAGTGAGCGTTATAAGCCCGTGGAATTTCCCTTTTAATGTACCGGTGCGAAAAATAACACCCGCCTTAATGGCTGGCAACACCTGCATTTTCAAACCTGCCAGCTTAACGCCTCAGACCGGTTATATGTATACAAAACTATTCGATGATGCCGGAGTCATGCCAGGTGTTCTCAATATGATAACAGGATCGGGAAGCCAGGTTGGCAATCTGTTGGTTACGAACCCCGAAATTAAAGCGATCTCATTTACAGGATCCACCGAAGTGGGAATGGGGATCCATCAGAAGGCTGCTGTTAATGCCACGCGGACCCAACTTGAATTGGGAGGGAAAAATGCGACTGTGGTTTTGGAGGATGCGGATATTGATGCGGCGCTAAAAGCCGTTGTAAGATCGGCATTTGCCTGTTCAGGGCAATGGTGTACATCAACCAGCCGTGTTATCGTAGTAAAATCCGTAGTGCAGGAATTCACCGACAAACTTGTTAAAGCTACAAATTCAATTATGGTTGGGGATGGTTTTGATCAGAAAACTGGTATGGGACCTGTTTGCGGAACTGCTCAGGTTGAAACAATTATGAAATATATCGAAATTGGTAAAAAGGAAGGGGCTCAACTATTGGCGGGAGGGAATAGAATCACGGAAAATGATTTTCATGATGGTTGCTATATAGAACCCACCATTTTCGGTAACGTCAACCAAAGTATGACCATTGCCCAGGAAGAAATCTTTGGGCCTGTACTTTCCATAATTACTGTAGAGAATATTGAAGAAGCGATTAAAGTTTCAAATGATATAAAATTCGGATTGTCATCTTCAATATTCACCAATAATCTGCACCATGCGATGACCTTCATTGAAAACACGGAGGTCGGATTTACACATGTGAACATGATGACGTCGTTTAAAGAACCGGCGCTACCCTTTGGCGGAATCAAGGAATCTGGTGTGGGTTTGCCTGAAGCAGGCAAATCAGGCATAGAATTCTTTACTAAGCATAAATCTGTATATATGCAATACCTCTGATGATAAAAAGAGGTTACTAAAAAAATAATAGAAGGGGCTATCCTATGAATTTTGAAGATAAAATAGTTCTGGTGACTGGTGCCGGAAGTGGCATCGGAAAGGCAATTGCCAAAATGTTTGCTACGGAAGGGGCATTTGTGATTGCCTGTGACCTCAACCGGGATAAGGTGAAAAACACGGAAGAAGAAATATTGAAATCAAATGGAAAGGGAATCTCAAAAGATTTTGATGTCTCTGAAGAATCGCAGATAAAGGAAGCTGTTGCTCAAATTATTGGAGCATATGGCGGTATTGATATTTTAATAAATGCTGCCGGCATTATCGCTTTAGGCAAAATAGAAGACATCTCCAACGATCAATGGGATAGAGTCTTAGATGTAAACTTAAAAGGCACTTTCCTCATGTCCAGAGCGGTTATTCCCGGCATGAAACAACGCCGTAAAGGGTCAATTCTTAATATCACTGCGGCTGCGGCAAAAACAGGAGGGATGAATGTGGGAGGAAATTATGTAGCTTCCAAAGGTGGAATATCTTCCCTGACCATACATTTGGCAAGACAGCTCGCGCCATTTGGGATCAGGGTAAACGGCATCAGCCCGGGTCCTATCGATACCCCAATGCTCGGAAGTGGCAGCGATGGTGGAGATTATAATCAGGAGATGCGTGATAACATCGTAAAATCGGTACCCCTTGGGATGGGTTATCCCGAAGACATCGCTTACGGAGCGCTTTTCCTGGCTGATGAAAAACGGGCAAGATATATTACAGGCGAAATCCTGGATATTGACGGAGGCCTTTTTATGGACTAAAACTGACAGAATTAAACTACAAAAACTGAAATTTTGTATGAGTGATAAATTATCTGACAAAGAGGGAGGTTCCTCAGAAATAATTGACCACCAAAGTCTTCTGAGAATCTATGAACAAATGTTGCGGATCAGACTCTTTGAGCAAAAAGCTCAGGAGCTATATGTTCAGGGAGCAGTCACCGGTTCGATGCATATTTACATAGGTCAGGAAGCAATAGCAGCAACAGCCGGAGAACTGTTGCGCGAAACCGACACCATAACCAGCACCCACAGGGGACATGGGCACTGTATTGCAAAAGGTGGTAAAACCGACAAAATGATGGCTGAACTCCTTGGAAGAAAGACCGGTTATTGTGGCGGCAAAGGTGGAAGCATGCACATGGCAGATTTTACCAAGGGAAATCTTGGGGCAAATGGTATGGTTGGCGGAGGACTTGCCATATCAGTAGGTGCAGGAATAACAAATGCCATCATCAAAAAAAACGACAGTGTGACCATCTGCTTCTTTGGAGAGGGGGCAACTAATGAAGGTGTTTTTCACGAGTCACTCAATTTAGCGGCATTATGGAAGCTGCCGGTTATATTTCTTTGCGAAAACAATCTTTATCAGGTATTTACAAGCGTTAAGGAAAGCCTGCCGATAAAAGATGTGAGCATAAGGGCTGTTTCTTATGGAATACCCGGAATTACCTGTGATGGAAACAATGTTCTTGAGCTTTATGAAGTTCTGGATTCAGCAATCAAAAGTGCACGAAATGGTGAGGGACCGATATTAATTGAAGCCAAAACCTATCGCTGGGAGGGTCACTACACAGGCGACGGCCATGCCAGGGGTGGTTACAGAAGCATCGATGAAATTGATCAGTGGAAAGCCAAAGATCCTATCGCAAGACTGGCAAAATATATGCTGTCAAACAATATCGCCGACACCGGCTTGCTTAATAAAATGCAGGAAAGCTTACAAGCTGAAATAGAAAATGCTGCACAATTTGCAATAAACAGTCCATGGCCGGACGATGATGATCTCTGTAAAGATGTTTTTTACGAAAATGAGGAGGCATAAACGATGACAGTAATAAAATATTCTCAGGCAATAAGGGATGCAATTGCAGAAGAGATGCGAAACGATAAAAATGTGTTCGTGATGGGCGAAGACGTGGAAACGATGGGCGGTGTTTTCGGCTGTACAAAAGGGATCCTTGAAGAGTTCGGACACGACCGGATCAGGAATACTCCGATTTCGGAAGCGATCATCATCGGCGCAGGTGTCGGAGGTGCACTCACCGGCACACGGATGCTCGTCGAGATGCAGTATGTGGATTTCATTCTTCACGCAATGGATCAAACCATTAATCAGGCAGCAAAAGTGCGTTACATGACAGGTGGTAAAGCCATTGTCCCCCTGGTTATCCGTGCACAGCAGGGAAGCGGAAGAGGGAATGGTGCACAGCATTCGCAGAACCTTGAGGCGATGTTTTGCCATATGCCCGGATTAAAGGTAGTGATGCCTTCAACACCTTATGACGCTAAGGGATTATTGAAAACAGCGGTCAGAGATAATAATCCGGTGATGTTTTTGGAACATAAAGTCCTTTATAACACAAAGGGCGAAGTTCCTGACAATGAATACATGATACCTTTTGGGAAAGCCGATATCAAGCGCACAGGCAAAGATGTGACGGTGATCGCTACTTCCTGGATGGTCATCAAGGCGCTGGAAGCAGCAGCGATTCTTGAAGAACAGGGTATTGATGCAGAAATAATAGATCCCAGAACACTGGTACCTTTAGATGAAGAGACGATTATAAATTCTGTAAAGAAAACCGGGAGAGCTGTGATTGTTCATGAATCTCATGCGGTGTGCGGGATAGGAGCGGAGATCTCATTTATCATCATGGAGAAGGCAATTGACTGGCTCGATGCACCGGTAAAACGGGTGACAGCTGCCCAGGCGCCTATACCCTACTGCAGCAAACTGGAGCGATTGACCATCCCCTCTGTAGATAGAATCGTAGCTGCCGTAAAGGAGGTAATGTACATAAAGTAGAACTTCATAAAATCGGTGATCCTTTAGCCTTGTAAGTACATTTTCATAAACATTAATGGAAGGCGCAACAAAATAAACACGGTAAACCAATGAACATATTTGATATAAACAAAATGCCTTATGCCGAATTTGGCAATACGATAAAAAGAAAGGTCAGATTAGTGATTTCTCCGGATACGACTGGCGAAGAACGGATGGCTATTGTGCAGGTAAATATTCCTCCGGGAGGTATTTCGGAAGGGCATTTACACCTTGAAAGTGATGAATATATTCTGTTTGATAATGATGGCGCCGTAATCCTGGACGGGAAGAGGCGCGAGGTTTTTAAAGGAAGTCTTATTCATGCAGTTAAAGGTGTGATGCACGAATGTGTAAACACAAGTACAGATAAAGAACTTAATCTTACCTGCATATTTGTACCTCCATTTGAACCCTATGGTCAATATCCTGAACTCATTAAAAAAACTAAGGATTTTCTGCAGGAATATTAAATAATCGAATAACTTCAAAACTTAAATAACAATGGCTACAGCAGTAATAATGCCAAAGCAGGGCCAAACGGTAGAGACTTGTATTATCACCAAATGGTATAAGAATAAAGGAGATAATGTTTCAATTGGTGATCTTTTGTTCTCCTTCGAAACAGATAAAGCTGCGTTTGACTTCGAATCACCCGCCGATGGAATACTATTGGATCTGTTTTTTGAAGAGGGGGCAGAAGTCCCCATTCTGACAACTGTTGCCATGATAGGAGAAAGCACTGAAGCTACAGACTTATTGAATGTTATGGAGCCTGCTGCTATATCCACTGATCCACTTACGATTCAACCTACTGCAGAAATTCTGGATTTGAGTAGCGCTCATACTTCCCCTGATCATAAAATCAGGATATCACACAGGGCAAAACGTATCGCCGGAGAAAACGGACTAAACATTGCTGATTTATATGGCTCAGGGCCTGATGGCAGGATTATTACCAGGGATATTGAGAAAGTTTTATCCGATGGCGCCTTCATTGAAAAAACTGGCCAGACAACCGGAGCGGATGAATACACGGAACAACCTTTAACCAATATCCGGAAACTTATTGCCAGGGCAATGCAGGATTCTTTGCAGAACTCGGCTCAGCTAACCCACCATATGAGTGCTGATGTCCGGCGCCTTCTTGACACGCGACAAAGAATCAAAAGTGAAATTTCAGCAGGTAAAAGTCAACAGAATATCACCCTGAATGAGATGTTGTGCTGGTGTGTGATCAGGGCGCTTGTGAAATTTCCGGTGATGAATTCCCATTTTCTTGATGAGCGTATCAGAACTTTCCGCCGGGTAAACCTTGGCATCGCAGTTGATACACCCCGGGGATTGATGGTTCCTGTTGTAAAAAATGCAGACGATATGGATCTGGTCAAATTGTCAGTGGAGTTGAAATCTGTCGCTGAGTCGTGCAGAAAAGGGAATATCAGCACCGAAATAATTCAAAGTACAGCCGCCACTTTCACAGTCTCGAATTTAGGAAGCTATGGAGTTGAAATGTTCACTCCGGTAATCAATCTTCCGCAGGCCGGCATCCTGGGAATTTGTGCCATTATCAATCGTCCCGCCAGCATGGGAAATAACCTGTTCGGTTTTGTCCCCTACATCGGATTATCACTAACCTACGATCACCGGGCAATTGACGGAGGTCCTGCATCCCTGTTTCTCAAAGAGATAAAGGAACAAATTGAGAATTTCAGTTATTGATGGTATTTGACGATTGAAAAAAAACGGGAATACTCGATTTTAAAGCACGACGACAAGCGATTTTTAGTAATTTTAACTGGGGAAAATATAATTCAATTTATTCGAATGAAGGTAGATTTAAATAATAAGGTAGTCATAATTACCGGTGCAACATCGGGTATTGGACGTGAAACGGCATTCATTTTTGCTGAAAATGGCGCAACCGTAGTGATTAATGGTATCGATGTGGAGGGAGGATACAAAGTTGTTGAAGAAATCAGAGCTTCAGGTGGAAAAGCCATCTTTTTTAAAGCTGACGTGGGTAATGTAAATGAGGTAAGGGCACTGGCAGACAAAACAATTGAAGAATTTGGCAAGGTAGATATCCTGATCAATAACGCCGGAATAAACGTTGGATTAAAAGAGCGGGGGCCAATACATGAATTTCCGGATGAAATGTGGAGAAAGATCCTCAATGTCGATCTTGATGGCGTCTACTATTGCAGTAAGGCAGTGCTCCCAAATATGATCAAAAATGGTTATGGGAAAATCATCAACATCAGTTCTATCGTAGGTGTGGTTCCATTGAGAAATCAATGTGCCTTTGCTGCTGCAAAAGCCGGAGTTATTCATCTTACAAAAGCAATGGCGATTGAACTGGCTTCGTTTGGAATAAATGTGAACGTTATTTGTCCCGGTTCTATTCAAGGTCCCATAATGATCGAATCGGGTATGTACGCCGAAAACAGGTTCGAAAGTATCATGTCGCATATCCCCTTGAAAAGACCCGGAACACCTCAGGATATCGGCTATGCTGCGCTCTACCTCGCCTCAGATCAGGCGAACTATGTGACAGGTGCGGTACAGGTCGTTGACGGAGGCTGGACTTCGGGGTTCGCACGAGATTGGTGAAGATAAAATCGGATATTCAAATAATCAAAAAATACAAAAAGAGTTTAAGATGGAAGAAAAGAAAGATCTAAAAGGGAAGGTTATCAATTCATGGGAAGTAAAATCCTTTGTAGTTGACCATACTTATTCATCAAAGATGCTCATTGATGATATCGTAGCCGGAGGAAAGTCCATACATGTGAATGAGGGCACTTTAGCGGCAGGATGCAGAACTCCTGGTGATACCCATACTGCAACCGAGATTTATTATACGATAAAAGGGGAGGCAATTCTTACCCTTGGCGAAGAAAAGTTCGATATCAAACCGGGAAGCCTGGTGTACATTCCGGCCGGAGTTTTTCATGCACTTGAAAATAAGAGTCAGACAGAACCGTTTGTCCTGATTACCCTCTGGGAAGAGGCAAAATATAACCATCTCTACAATGAGCGGGTAAAAGCCTGGGGCAAATCATTTAAAACTATCGACGAGGATTAGCAAAAGCTGGTTCACCTCTTTTCAAAGACAGAACGACCTGGCAGGAAGCCTGGAAGGGGAAAGGTTAATCATACTGCTTAAATCGATCATTCTCAGCCCATAATCCCTGGGCTGGTTTTGACACGTAAAAAATTTCTTCTCCGTCTGGCATGATATTCTCCCCTTCTTTTAATTGAGAAGGATCGTACCTTTTTATGATTTCGTCATAATCGGTATAATTGCAAAAAACCGATTCAATTTCTTCCCTGGATATCTTTTTTGCTGCATAGATAACTCTGAATCTGCTTTCAGGAGAACTGATAATAAGATGGGATACGGGAGTCAGATTATTGGCAAGGTCAGCATTTTCACTGATGGCAGTTAGCAATTTTTCAACATCCCTGTATCCATATTTTCGAATAATTGAGTCGTTTACAGGGTCTTCCCCAAAAGTAATGACACCGGGGCAAAGGATAATTAATTCGCCACCATCGGCTACAGCCATTCTTGTTCTGAATATTGCTTTATTCCCGACCCACGTCGATTTGAATTCATCCGGTTCGAGGTAGGCAATCACTTTTTTATACTCCTTTTTTAGAAGCTTAATGTTAATTTGCTGGCATAAAGCAGCTCCCTGCAAATAGCACGCTTCATCATCCCCGGCATAAATGCCCCTGGTAACCAACTGTTCATCAGCATCAACACCTCTGACCGTCAATATATAAGAAAAGGGGATATGATTTGTGAAATTTCTTCCCATATAATTCAACACTTTTCGGACGGGTGAACTGCTATGCCCCATCAATTTTTCAAGACCATACAAGGCCCCAATAAAGTGAGTTTTGTCGATGATATCTTTCCCCCCTATACCAATGAATACGTTTTTATTAAAGTTGGCAATTCCCACCAACTCGTGAGGAACCAGTTGTCCAACTGAAATAATCTGGTCCCACTTTCCTTCCACTACCGTTTTATTGATATCGCAATGTACAGCGAAATCAACAAGTCCATCTGTAAGCTCACGGATGATTTCAGCGGGGATGGTGCCAATTCTCAACACATCATTATTCCAGTCATGTCGTTTAAAGATCTCATGAGGGATTCCGGGATACATCATGTCCAATTCTTCGGCTGTCATAGGAAGATGCGTTCCAAGCGTTGGCATTATTTCGATATAGGAGCTCTCTTTTAATTTTTGATAGAGCATACAAGTTATCTCGCCTGCATACGAATGAAATCGTGTAAAATCAGGAGGAAGAATCAAAACTCTGTTTAAAGCGCCTAATTTCATCAGCATATCATCAATCATCCCGGAGATACGACTGCTGTCCAGGGTCAAATCTGCTGCTCCTTCGGAAAAGAATATCATTTCAGACTTTTTTAAATTTTATTAAAACTAATTACCCAACATTTTAAATATAATATCCTAATAGACAACCTATTGCATTATCTGGCCTCCGTTGATATCAATTGTGGTCCCCGTTAAATAGGATGCCAGATCTGAAGCTAATACCAGGATGACATTTGCGACTTCATCTGGTGTACCCATTCTTCCCAAAGGAATAGCCCGCATGTAATTTTCAATCTGTTCCTTTGTGGATTGCTTATGGATTTCCGTATCAATTACTCCCGGAGCCACTGCATTCACCCGTATTCCATATTGAGCGCCATTCTTGGCAAATGTCTTTGTCAGACATTCGATGGCTGCCTTACTTGCACTGTAGTGTGCCCCAACAGCAATTCCCCCTACTTGTCCTGCCACTGAAGCCAGATTAACGATGGCGCCCGATTTGTTTTTAATCATTATCTCCATCACGGCCTGACTTAGAAAAAAAGTTGAAGAAAGGTTGATATCCATCACTTTTCTCCATTCATCAAAGGAAATATCCAACAATGGGGTCCTTGGACATACACCCGCATTGTTGACAAGAACGTCAATTCTACCCTCCTTCTTTACGATCTCTTTTACAAGTTTTTGAATAAATTTCTGATCAGAGATATCCCCCTGAATGAAATTAGGTCGATCAACAACCTGAATATCCGTCTGATATACAATTGCATTATATTCTGCAAATTTTCTGCAAAGGGAACTTCCAATCCCACCTGCTGCTCCTGTAATCAAAACTACCTTTTGACTGAATTCAGAAAATACCATTTTAAATGTTTTAACTGTTAAATAAATTTTTGTCTTTTAAATTCTTGGCCATAAATCAATTGGTTAGCGGCTTACCCTCACCTATAATGGTTACCTGTACACGTGGATTAATCCCTTTGGGCCCATCGCATTTAAATGAGATATTATTGGAACCGGGATGAAGCGTTGGGATTTTCCCTGTTACACTTACCTCTTTGATAAACTCGCCTTTGGATCCGTACAATTTACAATCCGATACAGACCTGAATTCAAGGTACATACCTGATTCCAGACTTACCGGAAAGGTAATTTTTTCCCCACCGATCGCGACTTCAGGGTTGGTTATTGTGGCAGGAACAAGAGGTAGCGCTTTCACTGGCCCTAAAAGAGTGGTAACTCTCCTCCCGGCCGGCAGGTTATTATACCATAACTGCAGTTTATCCACTTTATTGAACGACACCGTATGACGATAAGAATCATATACATAAAAACTGGAACTGGAATAAGGAGCAGGCCAAATATAATTGCTGAAATCGGATGATTCAATTTCAACAAGCTCAAAATACTTCCACCCGGTGAAATCGACTTTAATGAAATGGTCACCCCGCGCTCCATGTGAAATATAATGAGGGCTTTCGATCCTCAGATTAATTAGCTCCCCATTCCCGTCGCCTTTGACCCAAACGCCCAGCGCCTGATTATTCTTTAAATCCAACATGGGTTCAAATTTTTTCTCCATTTTTATCCAGGAGGCTTCCTTTTGCGATTTGCCAGTACTGGTAGCTGTAAAAAGAGTGGTTGCTTCACCTGTCCCTAACTTCTCTGCTGACTGTTTTAATTCCCCGACTACACCCTCGGCTCTATCTTCACAATTTAATTTCATTTTATCAGAAAAATCGGACAGAACAATATTCGCCGGATCATCATAGTTCTTTACCGACATCAAGGCTTCCAATCTGATTTTTACCGGTTGTGTCTCATAACCATTTACAACGGTCCAATTTGCAGAAGGATGACTATTCCCTGTTACTTTGTGCTTATGATAACTTACAGGCTTAAAGTTCCATCGGCCATCATATGCCTTAAAAAGGGTATACTCCTTGCCCGGTTGACGAAGCAGTTTGCGGATTGAATCATTAAAATAATTTTTATGACGCAATTCTTCGTATTGCTTAATAATGGCATTCAATCTGTTAAAGGCCGGGTATTCAGTCAGGGTATTTTTGTCGAATCCACCCAACATCGCAAGTCCCGCATTATTACCGATCATTTTACAGGCCAGATATTCAATATCGTCAGGGAAGGTTGCCTCAACCTGAGGTGGATTCCACGTCTGATGACCCCACCAGCCCAATTGGAGCGGGAGTAGCAATCCCCCATTTTCGGCTGGAGCCAGCTTATTAATCATTGGGGTATTCCCGCGCCACAAACCATGTTCGTATTCGTCCGATTTAATGGAGGCACAATGAATATCGACGAATCGTTTATAACCGCGAACGGGGCGGTCCCATGCCTGCCATCTTGAACGATAATGCCACCAAAGATGAATCATTGAACTCATCTCCATGCCAACAGGGTGCTTTAAATTTTTTGCTACTTCAATCACGAATTTACTTCCGTAATACCAGAAGTTATCTTTTCCGGCCAGGATATCACTACCATCAATGGCATCGAAATATATTCCGTCAAAATTTGCCTGGTCAACAATTTCTGCAGTTCTTTTTGCGATCTCATAAAATAAGGGTGTTTCAACACCCGGAACAAACCGGCCAAACATCTCCCTCAGGTGGTAGGCTTTCTCCTGAGCAGAATAGGAGGAGGCTTTAGTTCCGTTCGTGCCACGTTTGCAACCGGTAAATTTAAAGGGCGGCAATTTTGTTACCCCGGTAAATTCAATCAGCTCTTTACCAATACGAATTGTAACACTGTTCCGCTCAAAAAATCCTGTGATCATGGAGATTTCAGCAGTTGATTCCTTCACAACTATTGCACTATCGGTTGATCCAACCGGCTCAGCGAGCGTAAAGGCATTGAAGTACCCAAGATCCTCCCGGGGAACAGGGGTAACATATTTCGAATTCTTATCTATAAAAAAGGCATAGCTATGAAATATGGAGGAGATTCCTGCATCATGAAGCGTTTTGTTGATCTGTTTGTAACTGTTCCATCCATCGGGCCACTTTTTTGCATCCAATTCGAAATCTCCGAATTTAAAAAAATTACCCCCTCCATGATTATCGATCTGGGTAAATCCCAGATTTTTACACATGGCAATCCACTCTCCCACCGTCTCCCCGGTAAGTGTACCAAAGTTCATCAGATACGAACCATGCCCCTCTTTTGATTGTTGCGCCCAGGCGCCCCCGGTATCGGAATATGGAATATCCTTTGCATTTTTCATCACATCGCGGATCACTGGCAATATATTCTTTGGGGGTACACCAAGAAGGGTAATCTGTGCCCCTTTCATCCCAAAACGTTGGTAACATGTTGCCCACAGATAGGTTTGCAATGCCGGAAGCTGGCGAACATGAGTCTGCAAATTCATCGATAGTACGCAAGCGGCAAATGACTCATAGGGCATTCCCTCCAGTTTAAGCGGCACGTTGACAAAGGTGAGCGATTCGGCTACTCCATCCACGCCAATCACCTCCATGACGACCTGATCTTTCGCCTTTTTAATCCGGATTTCAGCCGTCACACCGGCATCCTTAAATTCAAGCTTAAGGAGATCACCGCTTATTGACACAGCATTTACCGGAAAATCCTTTCCACCTCTCGACACATAAGCACAACGGGAAGCTGTTGAGGTTTTTAAATAGTTGATCCCGGTCGTCTTGTCGGTAAAACCAAGGTTCATACCGTTACCCGCTATCTCATATCTAAAATCGCTGTTTTCGATAATAACTTTCGACTTATCACTTTTTAAATTGACCTGAGCCGAAAATAAATGAGCCTGGGGAGTGAATATTAATCCAAGCCAAAGAATTGCGAGTCTGAAAAGCCTTCCAATGGGACAATTATTTTCCATAATTTCTCTGCTAATTACTTATTTTTTATCAAAGGTTTACCCTCTCCGATAACGGTTACCTGCACACGTGTATTAACGGTTTCTGAAGTAGTACACGAAAAGGAGACCTCATTTCGTCCATTAACAAGATCGGGAATCCAGCCATTGGGAATTACCTCTTTAAGCAACTCCCCTTTTGAACCAAACAACTTGCAATCCGACATTGAACGAAACTCAAGATACATCCCTGACTCCATCCTCACCGGAAAAACGACCTTCTCCCCACCTATTGTAACAGCGGGATTTTCGATGGTTGCCATAACCATGGGTATCGCCTTAATCGGGCCCACCACACAATTGACCTCTTTTCCCGCAGGAAGATTATTGTACCATAACTGGAGCTTATCAACTTTGTTAAAAAGCACGAGGTTCCGGTAAGAATTGTACAGGTCATCTGCCCCTCCTTTTGACCATGTATAATCGCTGAATTGGGTGGACTCTATTTCAACGAGCTCGAAATACTTCCAACCCGTAAAATCAATTTTTACAAAATGATCTCCACGTGCTCCATAAGCAAGATGAAGCGGCGACTCAATTCTGAAATTAAGCAGTTCTCCGTTGCCGTCACCCTTAATCCATACTCCAATTCCCTGATTTTTGCTAAGATCCAACCAGGGTTCAAATTTCCTTTCCATGCTGATCCATGAACCATTACGGGGAGAGACACCCGAACTTTGTGCAGAAAAAATGGCGTCGACTTCTCCAGTTGCTCTGGTTTCGGCAGAACTTTTCAGTATGCCGGATACTCCATCTGCTGTACCTGTAATTGAAAATTGATCAGGAACCGAAAAATCCGACAAGATAACATTATCCTTATCAGTATACGATTTGACCGACATGAGTGGTTCAATTCGCAACCTGACCGGCTGTGTACCGAATTCATTGTTCACAATCCAGCTGGCAGAGGGGTGATTCATTCCGGTAACTTTATGTTTTTGAAAGGCTACAGGCTTAAAATTCCACAGGTCGTTCTCCTCTTTAAAAAGGGTAAACTCTTTTCCCGGTTGACGAAGTAATGCACGAATAGTGTCGTTGAAATAATTCCGGCGTAATAAATCTTCATATTGTTTGATAATGGCATTCAATCGTTTGAAAGCGGGATTTTCATCCAGCGTTTTCTTATCTCCCCCACCTAACATGGAAAATCCGGCATTATTTCCAATCATTTTACATCCAAGGTACTCTATATCATCAGTAAAAGTTGGTTCCGTTTGTGGTGGAGCCCAGGTAAAATTACCCCACCAACCCAAGTGAAGCGGAAGAAGAAGGCCACCATTGATGGAAGCTGAGTGAAGATCCAAAAAACGCTTATATCCCCGGAGCGGGGTATCCCAGGCTTGCCAACGGGAACGGTAATGCCAGAAATGGTGATCCATTGCGCTCATCTCCATACCAACTGAACGATTCAGATGCTTTGCTATTTCAAATACAAATTTAGTGCTGTAATACCAGAAGTTCTCATCCCCGGCAAGGATGGAACTCCCATCGATCGCATCCAGATAGATTCCATCAAAATTGCAATCATTGACCACTTTCGCAGTATTCCGGGCGATCTCCCTGAATAAATCCTTTTCCGGATCAGGGACAAACAAACCGAACATCTCCTTCAGGTGAAACGCTTTTGTACCTGCTGCATAATTGACGGTTTTAGCGCCGTTCACAGCTCTTTTGCAACCGGTAAACTGATATGGGGGGGCCTTTGTCGCACCTTTGAATTCGATCAGTTCATTTCCTATCCGAAGTACCCGACTGTTTTGAACAAAGAAACCTGTTGTAGTCGATATATTTTCAGTCGATTCCTTAACAACAATTACAGTGTCTCCCTTACCGATCGGTTCCGCCAAAGTGAATGTTCTGAAGTAAGCCAGCTCCTCACTGGCCTGAGGCGTAACGTATTTTGATTTTTTGTCAATGAAGAAGGCATAGGTATGAAAAATAGAGGAGATCCCTGCATCATGGGACCGCTTATTGATCCGTTTAAAATGATTCCACCCATCGGGCCATTTTTCCGGATTTAATTCGAAACTGCCGAATTTAAAAAAGTCAGCACCTCCACCATGATTATCAATTTGATTTAGTCCTATATTGGCGCACCTTTCAATCCATTCATCAACCGTTTCTTCCCTAAGCATGCCAAAATTAAACAGATAAGAGCCCTTGCCCTCCTTCGACAGTTTTGCCCATGCCCCACCCGCCGTAGAATGAGGAACCTGGCTGGCATGGCTCATCACCTCCCTGATCGTAGGGAGGACATTATCCATCTGAACTCCAAGGAGTGCAATCCTGGAACCTTTCATTCCGAAGCGCTGGTAACAGGTTGCCTTCAGATGGGTCTGAAGTGCCGGAAGCTGAAAAACACGCGTTTGTAAATTCATGGAAAGAACACACGCACCAAACGACTCGGCAGGAATCCCTTTCAGCGTAAGAGGGACATCAATAAATGTCAGCGACTCCACAATTCCTTTCACCGAAACAACCTCCATTGAAATCCAATCTTTATAGTTGTCAATCCGTACTACAGCCGTCACTCCTACGTTGACAAATTGCAACCGAAGGAGACTTCCCTTAAGTGAGACTGAGGTAACGAAATACTCCTTACCGTTCTGCGTCAGTGAAGCGCAATAGGAAGGGACTGCATTATCGAGATAGTTAATGCCTGATTTTTTATCTGTAAAACTGAGGTTTTTCCCCTGCTCATTTATTAAATATTCAAATTTGTCGTTCTGTAAAACAATATTGGCAGCAGAGAGTGTGCTTACCGACAAAAGCAATAACCCCAACAAAAAAATATTAAAATATCTATTCACTGTATGTTTAGAATTTAGTTTCCACAATTGGTCTACCGTGATATTGACTTTACAATTATATTCCAAATAACCACGAGTATATAATACTTTTCATTGCATGACTAATACAATCATACATATATTCAATGAAATATATTGCTTTTTAGTATATTTGTATCATATATTACCAAATCAGATTCGATATGGACATCGTCAAAGCAGCCAGTATCAGAAGAATAAAAGAGCCCGACAAATCATTTATTGTGTACCATGAGAAAAATATATTTTCACCATGGCACCAACATCCTGAATATGAACTTGTTCTTATCCTTAAAGGTAAAGGTAAGCGAATGATCGGCGATCATATCGACAGTTTCGAAGAGAGTGATTTGCTTTTACTTGGACCGTTCGTACCTCATCAATGGTTATGCGATGAATCGTACTATTCTCCCGAAGAAGGATTTATGGGTGAAGGGATTGTTATTCAATTTGTTCATGACTTTTTAGGTCCACAATTTTTCAATATTCCTGAAAATAAGTATCTAAACAAAGTACTTCAGGATGCATCAAGAGGCATTAACTTCTCATTACCAACAAGGCAGAAGATCATTCCAATTATGCATCATATTATACATCAATCTAAAACGAAACAATTATATACCCTGTTTTCAATCTTTAAAATTCTTTCAAAATGCAAGGATTATAACTTGCTATGCAGTCCCATTTTTATGGAACCTTTTCATCCAATAGCGAACACTCCGGTACAAAAGGCGTTACAATATATTCTTCAGAATTTTCAAAAAGACGCTAATATTAAAGGGGTACTTGAGTGCACTAAAATGTCCAATACTGCCTTTTGCAAGGCATTTAAAAAGAGTTACCGAATGACATTTAAGGAGTACTTATTGAGTATCAGGGTTGGTTATGCGTGTAATTTATTAACCGATGACAACCTGAATATTTCTGAAATAGCTTATAAGTCGGGATTTGAGAATATATCCAATTTCAACCGGCGGTTCAAGAAAATTAAAGGTGTTACACCCTCTCAGTTTATAAAACTACACAAGTAATCTATCCATGGTGATGGTTTACAAGATTCGCTCCTTCCAAAAACCTTTCGGGAAATGGTGGAAAAGTCAATCATTCTTAGTAAAACTAGAATTAAGAAAAATCAACCAGGGAAATTGGCTGGGATTCCCCAGGATTGAAATGACACGAATGGTTTAATTTAGTCCTTTGAATCTGTTCCGGTATTCTGATGGTGGTAATCCATTGATTTTCCTGAATTGTTTGTTAAAATGGCTCAAGTTGTTAAATCCGCTGTCAAGACAAACTTCCATAATACTCAGGTCGGGATCCATTAATAATTTGCAGGCAAATTCAACTTTTAACTGATTGAGGTATTCAAAAACCGTCATTCCCATATTCATCCTGAAAAAGCGACACAAAGAGCCTTCTGCCATATTGACAAGCGCTGCCAAACACTTCAAATCCACCTCCTCACGGTAATGAATCATCAGATATTCGTGAATTGCGGCTATCCGCTTATTCCCTGTTGTAAAACGGACCCTGAGATACTCTTTGCTGGCAAGCTGTATATTGGTTTCGCTCCTGCCGATAATGTCCATCAGTTTAAGAAAATGGAGCATCCGGTCAAAACTCTTCAGGTAAGGCAATTGCAGCATGATTTCGCTCACTTCATTTAAAGTCTGCCCTACAATCTGAATTCCTCTCTCCGACAGTGCCATCGCCTTTGCAATATATTTAAACTCAGGAAGCGATAATAATTGGGGGCTTACCACCTCTGAGGTAAACTGCAGAAAAACCATCTCCAGCGACCTGGCTGTTGGGGTACGTACCTCCTTGTCGGCAATCCACACGTGGGGAAGATTTCTTCCGATAAAAACCAGGTCTCCCGGTTGGAATTCCACAATCGAATCGGCTACAATCCGCTTACCCGATCCCTCGGTTATAAAACTGATCTCATAATTATTGTGATAATGCCAGGTACTCTTCTCCATGTTGTCCTGAAAAATCCCGATTAAAAATGATTCATCTTCCTTTACACTGACTTTCTCGCGTGATGCTGCCATAATGGTTATAATTGCACATAAACATGACAAAAGGTGAATATCGCATCGAAAGTAGTAAAAATTGATGTGGATAAAAGCTACAGCGGCGAATATTTTTGCAGTAGCTATTTAAACTATGAATTACAGATAAATACACTATGGAAAAATTACTTGAGAAATTGCTTGAAGCGGTTGAATTTGGAAAAGTGGATAAGAAATCTCCCTACCCTCCTCAGCTCAGAGACCAGGATGGTGCACATGAGTTAACCATCAGCGCCATTGAAACAGGGATCAAACCTCAAAAAATACTGGAGGAATCCTTAATCCCTGCGATGGAAAAAGTAGGGAAAAAATTTGCGGAATCCAAAATATTTGTTCCCCAGATGTTAATGTCAGCCAGGGCAATGGGTGCTTCGATGTTTCAACTTAAACCTTTTTTTGCATCAGGTGCGATTAAAACAAAAGGGACATTTATTATCGGAACGGTGAAAGGTGATTTACACGACATTGGTAAAAACCTGGTTTCGATGATGGTCGAAGGTGGCGGTTGGTCCATTGTCGATTTAGGTGTCGACGTCGGTTCTGACCGTTTTATTGAGGCCTTGAAAAGTCATCCGGGTGCAGTTATTGGATTATCAGCACTTTTGACTACCACGATGGTAAATATGAGTGAAATAGTAGCAACGATCAGGGAGCAAGTACCTGAAACCAAAATACTGATCGGAGGAGCGCCTGTAAATGATGATTTTTGCCAAAAAATCGGCGCCGACTTTTATGCTCCGGATCCCCAGAAAGCAGTTGAATATCTGAACAAAATTGCATCATAAATAACAACCATTTTATACGACGACAGCTATTCGCCTCTCCGGAATCGAACTATAAAAATTTAAAAAACAAATAATTTTCACATGAAATATAAAAGCTTAATTATCAACAACCCTGAGGAACTAATATTCGGAAATGCTCCAAAACCGGTCAAAACAAGGCGTGGACTCGAAATTGGCGGTGGCCAGGTTTATGCGGAATTGAATTTCACCCTTCCGATCATGAGTATCAATGACAACACGCTGAAACAGGTATACGAACACTACCGAGAAATTGCAGAAGGAGCGCTGGAACACGCGGTTCACCTCAACTCAAAAGGGGTGGTCCTTGAGTTTGAAACGCTGCTGGAGATGACCAAAACGCCATCCATCGGGGTGGAGATCGTGAAAATTATGAATGATATTTGTGAGAATTATTATCAAAAATTTGGACTCAAGTCAGAAATACGTTTAACACCCAATGATCTTCGCGAATTTGAAAGACCTGCCAATCAACGTACTTCACAGTTTCTGGAGCCCATGTTTGAACTCTTCGAGCGCGGAATGATTGCTGGTGGCGACCTCTTGTCGATTGAAAGTACTGGTGGCAAGGAGGTGTCGGACGAGGCGCTGATGATGTGCGATGTGAAGGGGATGGTTTTTGCCCTGGCCGTTTTGGGTGTCAGGGACATGCAATTTCTTTGGGAGAAAATAGTTACGGTCGCCAATAAACACGATAAAATTGCAGCCGGAGACTCTGCCTGCGGATTTGCGAATACAGCTATGGTCTTAGCCGAAAAGAAATATATTCCAAAAGTGTTCGCAACCATAGTTCGTGTGATTTCGGTGGTCAGATCTATCGTTGCGATGGAGCAGGGTGCAGTAGGTCCTGATAAAGATTGTGGTTATGAAGGTCCGTTCCTCAAGGCAATTACAGGAATCCCCATCTCGATGGAGGGGAAAACTGCCGCATGTGCCCATCTGAGCCCATTGGGAAATATCGCCTCTGCCTGTACTGATTTATGGAGTAACGAATCTGTCCAAAACATCAAGCTGTTATCCGGGATGGCGCCGACAGCCTATCTGGAACAACTGGAATATGATGCCCGACTGATGAACGAAGCTATTCGAGCCGGGAAAATGCATAGCCAGATACTTCAACAATTACTGGTGGCATCGGATGTTTATACCGATCCGCAGGCATTGATTCTTTCACCTGAAAATGTGATCAGAATCTCCAAAGAGCTCATAAAAGGAGATTCTTATGTAGCCAACGCAAAAAACGGCGCATTAGCGGCCATTGATATCATCGAAGAGGCATTGCAATCGGGTAAAATGAGACTTTCCGAGCTGGAAACCAGTTATCTTCCTATCATGCGCGACGATCTGAATATTATCCCTGATAATGAAAGCGACTTTATAGCCATGATGATGCCACTTATTGATCAGAGTAAATTCATCCCTGCAGAGTACGGACTATAAATGGAGAATATTCCGGTAAATATTATTTCAGGATTTCTGGGAAGCGGAAAAACCACAGCCATCATTAAGCTCTTTAATCAAAAGACGACGAATGAAGAGTGGGCTGTAATCATCAATGAATTCGGAAAAATTTCAATTGATAGTCAGACATTACGCTCCACCACTTCGAATACCGGAACCGTTTTTGATATATCTGGTGGATGTATTTGTTGTTCTGCAAAAGGATATTTCCAGGAAAATCTGGAGAAAATAATTAGCTCTGGAAATTATTCACGGATCCTGATTGAACCCAGCGGGCTGGGTGGAATTGACTTTGTTTCCGAAATCGTAACATCAAGTGACATTCTGAAGCTGATGCCGGTGATTTGCCTCGTGGACATTACCATGATCGAAAATCCCCGGCTTCAGTTTCTCCCGATTTTCCGGGCCCAAATCGCCAAAGCAGATATCATTGTTTTTACCAAATGTGACCTGCTCGTAGGGGATGCAGCAGAAGATCGCCTGGTAGAATTGTTTAAATCGAACTTCCCGGATAAACAACATTGCCTGAGAAAATCAGAACCCTCCCTTTTAACCTGGATATTGGCGATGAATGGACAACCGGAAAAGCAATCGGGTAAATACCGGTTGATACCTTTAACGGATTCCACATTAACAGATGACAATTATCATCAGGAAATCTATCAATATGAGGAGAATGTCATTTTCGATCCTGAAAAGCTGATCACGCTGCTTACCAACAATCCGAATATTATTAGGGCAAAAGGACATATTCGAACTTCCAACGGGTGGAACCTCTTTAACCATACCTTGTCGGGCTCTAATTTTGAAGGTTGTCAGGCAAAAACCAAAAGTGAAGTGATCATTATCTCTGAAAAGTCCACCTCCGATTTGAATATGAATTTAGATGAGCAGATCATAAAAACAGTGATTTGCAAAACTTAAAATAAATTCTGAATCAGGCGTCCAAATCTTTCTTATTATTTCATTTCTTTGCGTTCACTGCAACCTTAACCCGATTACCCGGAACAAGATTGTGGAAAATTCAGGCAACGGAAATTCGAAAAATTATTTACAAATGAAAAAATACACCATCTCCCTGCATCCACTTGGAAAAGAGGTACAAGTAAATGACCAGACTCCACTAATTGATGTGTTGCATGAATTTGGGATTGAGTTTCCGTGCGGAGGAAAAGGAACCTGTGGTAAATGCAGGGTCAGGCTTTTAGATGGTGAAATAATAAAAACACCGGTACACCAACAAAAAATTGAACAATTAGGACTAGGTTCAGATTGGAGACTAGCCTGTTTCAGCCAATGCACGAGTGACATCATTCTCGAAATTGAACAGTTTAATCACCTGATCCTGGCTGATGAATCTGAATTCGAATTCACCCCTGAATCAGGATATGGAATCGCAGTCGACCTGGGTACCACAACGCTCGTAGCTCAGCTCATTGATTTATCCTCAGCCAAAGTTATGGCAGTTGAAACGATGTTGAATCCACAGGTTAAATTCGGCGCCGATCTGATCTCCAGAATTCAGGCCTGGCTGGATGGGAATGGCAATGAAATGGTGCAACTCATACGATCCGCCATAGGTACCATGATCCGGCTAATGCTGAAGAAGCACGATGTGATTTTACAAAAGGTGGTGCTGGTCGGGAATACAACCATGCAACTGATCTTCAGTGATTGCGATGTATCATCACTTTCTGCATACCCTTTTCACACTGACAATCTGGGATTAAAAATTTTCGAACCCCAGGAATTGGGATGGAATTTTAAGGTAATCGAAAAGGTACGGTTTTTCCCGTCCATCGGAAGTTTTGTTGGTAGCGACATTCTTGCAGGGATTGCTGCAACGGGGCTACACGAAAAAGAATTCTATACGGCATTAATTGATCTGGGGACCAATGGTGAAATAGTGGTGGGCAATCAGACTCAGATTGTATGTGCATCAACTGCTGCAGGTCCGGCCTTTGAAGGATCCAACATCTCGATGGGGATGAGAGCGGTCACAGGCGCGATCTCTTCCTTAAGCCTGGATGACAATAAGATAGTGGCCAGTGTAATTGGGAATACTACTCCAAAAGGAATATGCGGAAGTGCGCTGATCGATGCCGTAGCCATTCTCCGGGAACTCGATCAGATTGGAATGTTTGGAGAAATCAATTCCGGAGAACCACACATTTCTATTACCGGAAAAGTGATTCTGACCCAGAAAGATATCAACGAATTTCAGCTGGCGAAGGCGGCCATTGCTGCTGGCCTGACCATTCTGGCCAATCAACTTTCAATCGGGCTTTCTGATATTAAAGAGATCTATATTGCTGGTGGATTTGGTAGTTACATCAATATCGATCATGTTGTCGAGACCGGAATGATTGAAGTACTGCCACAAAAGATTCACAAAATGGGTAATACCGCACTAATAGGTGCAAAAATGTTTCTTTTCGCCGACAATTACATTCAGAATGATATATTGACAAAAACAAGACATATTAATCTTGAAGGGGACCCCAATTTCCAGGATATTTATGTTGATAAAATGCTTTTCCTGTTTACCAAATAAAAGGTATTTTTGCGCAAATTCCTCACATGCAAAATTATCAATATGTACAAAAATCTAATTAATGCTTTTTGTTTTTCCCTTTTTGTCCTGTCGTTCGGTTCCATATCTGCCCAAAACGGAATTACCATTAATAAATATCACAATAACAACGAAGTAGAGCAAATACTGAAGAATTTTCAGCAGGCTAATTCGGAGCTGATCAAGGTACACACCATTGCCACCTCTCCCGAAGGAGAACCGGTGACCATTCTTGAAATAGGGAATAAAAAAGAGGGTACTCCGGCTGTATTTGTAGGTGCAAATTTTGAAGGAGACATCCCTTTATCAACTGAAGGTGCACTGTCCCTGATAAAAATGTTACTCGATTCGTCTCAGTATACTTCAAATTTAAAATGGTACATATTGCCGCTACCCAATCCCGATGCATCAAAAGGTTACTTCTCCAAAATAAGATACGGCAGAAAAGTAAACGATTTTCCAATTAACAATGATGTAGATGAATCGGTAAATGAAGATGGCTATGAGGATTTAAACGGTGATGGCTGGATTACCCAGATGAGGGTCAAAGATTTAACTGGAACATTTATCGAATCCAAAAAGGACCCGCGGATAATGGTACCGGCTGACGTTAAAAAGGGTGAACGGGGAGAATATAAATTGTACAGTGAGGGGATCGACACTGACAGCAATGGCGAATATAATGAAGACGGCGAAGGCGGTATAAATGTCGGGATTGCTTTTCCCCACCAATTCCCTAAAAATCGCAAGGAGGCAGGTTTATGGCCCGGTCAGACGCCTGAAGTTTACGGAATCATGAAATTTATTTATGATCGTCCAAACATCACGATGGTATATACCCTTGGAAGTTCCAATTTCTGTCTGTTACCACCTAAGGGTGGAAGAAAAGGGGATGTGAATACAGAAAATATAAAAATCCCCAATAGGCTTGTAAACCAACTTGGTGCAGATCCGACGCGATCGTATACGATGGATGAAGTGATTGAATTATTAAAAACGATAGTGCCATCTCAAATAGAGGTTACTCCTGCTATGGTATACAGCTATTTTGGGCTGGGTGCCGCTATAAATCCATTGGAAGACGACTTGAAATTCTACACAAGATTATCGGAAGATTACAAGAAATATCTAAAGAATCAACATTTTAGCATCGAAACGCTGGAGCCTTCAAATGGCCAGGATGGTTCGTTTGAACTCTGGGCATACTACCACCTTGGAGTTCCATCATTCAGCATGAATTTATTTTCAGTTCCAAAAATTAAAGCAATAAAAAATAGTGAAAAAGAGGTTGAATCTTCTATAAAAACTGAGAAAAAAGATACAATTGATTTAAATGAGAGAGATAAGGCTCTATTGGCTTATTCTGACAAGGAATTTGGAGGAAAGGGGTTCGTAAATTGGCAAAAATTCAAGCATCCCACCCTTGGAGAGGTTGAAATCGGGGGATTCGTTCCCTATCTGGAATCGACACCAAAAGCGGAAAAGATAGATTCACTTTTGAAGGTTCAATTACCGTGGCTGCTTCAACTGAGTAATAAATTACCGCGAATTTCAGTAACGGAAGAGAAAATTACGGCAAAGGGTGCCGGTGTATACAAACTTGAAGTTTATATCTCAAACCAGGGTTACCTTCCCTACCCGTCTGCCATGGGCGAACGAAATAAGCAACCAGCGCCTGTCGTTGTCGTTTTGGATGGTGTTACAGATCTGCTCGAAGGATTGAAACGGACTCCTTTGGGAAGGATTGGTGGAAATCAGGTAAAGAAGCTGACCTGGCTGATAAAAGCAGAAAAGCCGGCAACAATTTCTGTCAAACTTGAATCAACGGTCTTTGGAAATGAAGTGAAACAAATCAAAATTGGAGAATAATCATGAAAAAATATATACTGACAATCACACTTTTCCTCCTGCTCCCAACACTCCGTTCAGCTGAAAAGGGAAAAATTGAAGTCCCGCTGCGTTTCGACAGATATTACAATTATGGAGAGGTCACAGAAGCATTAAACGCCTTGCATAAAGCTTATCCTGAACTCACAAAGATCGACGTGGTTGGAAAAAGTGAGGAGGGACGTGAGATTTATGCCCTGACCATCAATAACCCAAAAACAGGGGAGGCAAACTCCAAACCTGGAGTTTATTTGGATGGGAATATTCATGGAAATGAAATTCAGGCTGGCGAGGTCTGTTTATATTATGCCAATATGCTACTCACTAAATACGGCGAAAACGATAAGATTACCAAAGTATTGGATAAAAATGTTCATTACATAATTCCTGTGGTTAATGTGGATGGCAGGTACCATTTTTTTACCGATGGAAATACGCCAAGTTCCAACAGGGGACTTCGGGTTCCAAAAGATGATGATGGCGATGGTCTGTTTGACGAGGATCCATACGACGATTTGGATGGCGACGGCAGCATTACTCAAATGAGAATCAAGGATCCGTTTGGTGCATATAAGGTCGATCCGGAAGACAAACGGATACTTGTACATATTAAACCCGGAGAAAAAGGGGAATATACCTTGCTTGGTTATGAAGGGATCGACAACGACAACGATGGAAAACTTAACGAAGATGGCGAGGGGTATCTCGATGCCAATCGCAACTGGGGTTACAATTGGATGCCATCCTATGTGCAAAGCGGAGCCGGGAACTTTCCGCTCTCCGGAACGGGTATTAAAGCGATTAACGATTATATCACCGCCCGTCCAAATATAATTATCGGGTTTGCATTTCACAATAACGGAGGAATGTGGCTTCGGGTTCCTTCCGAGAAATCGACATACATGGACCCTTCGGATGTTGCTGCCTATGATGTGATTGGCAAGGAGGCAATAAAAATAACCCCGGGTTATGTCTACCAACCATCCTTTGACCTATACCCTACCTATGGTGATTTTGATTCTCAGTTGTTCTTTTTACATGGTGTCTTCTCATTCGTAGGTGAACTATTTCAGCGCGAACAGGAAACCTACCGCGAAAATGCAAACAAACCTCAGCAGGAAACTGATGATAATGAAGTTACAAGAGAGCAACTCAAGTTTAATGATCATGTTGCTCAAGGTGAACTTTACAAGGAGTGGAAGAAATTTAACCATCCCACTTATGGAGAAATCGAAATAGGAGGATGGGTTAAAATGAGTTCACGCCTGCCACATCCGTTTATGCTGCCCGAATTGGTGCACAGGAATGCTTCAGTTGTTTTGCTGGCAGCAGAAAATACCCCTGAGATCACAATGGAGGTATTTGATGTTAAGAAGATTGGGAAAGATCTTCATCAGGTCAGGGTCCGCCTGCAAAATAAAAAAGGATTACCCTCGATGTCTGCTAACGCCGTAAAAACCAAATTGTATCCACAGGATAGGCTAAAAGTTACAGGTGGAAAAGTTGTGGCAGGTGGAAAAATAAACGATGCAAGGACAAATAAAGTCACCTATAAGGAGAATAAACCTGATATTCAGTTTCTTTCCATTACCAGTTATGGAGTAGCGGAGTATCAGTTTTTAATTGAGGGGAAAGGAGAAATCGTATTTAATTATGAATCTTTAAAAGCAAAAAAAACAACGGCAACGGTCAAACTGTAAATTAAACATTTTATTTTTAGTACGCCTATAATCTGAATATCATGTTCGAAGAAATTAATCAACATGCGCAAACTCCCGAACGGGAACCAGTAAGTGAAGGAAATTTCTATTCCTCCGGAAATAATGATTTTGGACCTGGTATGAACAGACGTATTCAAAAACTACGTAAACTGAGTGTCGAAGCAGAACCCTCTCTTTCCATAGAGCGCGCCCTGCATGAAACAGCTTTTTATAAGGAAAACTTCGGCAAACTTTCCATTCCGGTATTACGAGCAGCTAATTTTTTCGATCACTGTAATAGAAAAACCATTTATATTGGTGAGGACGAACTGATTGTAGGCGAACGAGGTCCAAAACCCAAATGTGTTCCCACTTTCCCTGAACTCACCTGCCACAGTGTCGAAGATTTGAATACACTAAATACCCGCGAATTACAGCATTATAAAATATCTCAGGCTGATATCGAGACCTATTCCAAGGAAGTAATTCCCTACTGGGCCGGAAAAACCCAGCGCGAACGGATCTTTAATCATGTTCCTGCTGAGTGGAAACTGGCCTATGAAGCGGGAATGTTTACCGAATTTATGGAACAACGCGCCCCAGGACATACAGCACTCGACGGAAAAATCTATCGCAAGGGAATGTTGGATTTCAAACGGGAAATAGCTGAACTTCAAAATGCACTGGATTATCTTAATGATCCAGAAGCAACTGATAAAGCCGAGGAGTGGAAGGCGATGCAAATTTCATGTGATGCAGTAATCCTTTTTGCCGAAAGGCATGCTCAACTGGCTGAAGTGATGGCAGAAACAGAACCTGATCCGGTTAGGAAAGCTGAAATTCTGAAAATAGCCGAGGTTTGCCGCTGGGTACCAGCCAATGCACCACGTAATTTTTGGGAAGCAATTCAAATGTACTGGTTTGTCCACCTCGGGACAATTACAGAGCTAAACGGCTGGGATGCCATGAACCCGGGACACTTTGACCAGCATCTGGCTCCATTTTATATGCATGAAACAGCAGAAGGTACCCTCACGCGTGAACAGGCCAAAGAATTGATATCCTGCTTCTGGATCAAAGTCAATAATCATCCGGCCCCTCCCAAAGTGGGGATTACGGCACGCGAAAGCGGAACTTACAACGATTTTACCAACATTAATATAGGAGGGATAAAAAGTGACGGTACTGACGGAACGAGTGAGGTCTCTTATATTCTGCTCGAAGTGGTTGAAGAACTGCACATTTTACAACCGGGAAGCTCGGTTCACATCAGCGCTAAAACACCTGACAAATTTCTTCATGCTGCCAACCGGGTTATCCGACAGGGACATGGGTACCCCTCAGTATTTAATCCGGATGTTTATCTCCTTGAATTGCTCCGTCAGGGAAAATCACTTCAGGATGCACGCGAAGGGGGATGCAGCGGATGCATTGAAGTGGGGGCTTTCGGCAAAGAAGCTTACCTGTTGACAGGATATCTCAATGTTCCCAAAGTTCTCGAAATTACCCTCAATAACGGTATCAATCCGGTTACCGGAATTCGGATTGGTCCCGAAACTGGCGATCCCCGGACCTTCAATAGCTATACCGAACTTTATGACGCATTCCTGAAACAACTTCATTATGTGGTAGATCTGAAAATGCGTGTAAGCAATTACATCGACCGTATGTTTGCCAAATATGCTCCGGCGCCTTTCCTATCAGTAGTTATAGATGATTGTATAAGTCGCGGTAAAGACTATTATGACGGAGGTCCTCGCTATAACACAAGTTACATTCAGTGTTGCGGACTTGGCACCACCACCGACAGCCTTGTAACGCTAAAAAAACATGTATTCGAAAACCAGACCTTTAGTATGGATCGGGTTTTGAATGCCATATCCAAAAACTTTGAAGGCGAGAAGGTGCTTCGTCAGACCATCATAAACCGAACCCCATTCTTTGGAAACGATGATGACTATGCCGATTCAGTTGCAGTAAAAGTTTATGATGATCTCGTGGAATGCATCGACGGAAAACCAAATATCAAACCCGGAGGTAAATATCACCTGAATATGCTCTCCACCACCTGCCATGTCTACTTCGGGAAAGTGATGGATGCTTCTCCGAATGGCCGTCTAGCCGGAAAATCGATTTCCGACGGAACTTCACCCTCTCATGGCGCCGATACTCACGGACCATCTGCAGTGATAAAATCAATGACAAAATTTGATCATGTCAAATCGGGAGGAACCTTACTAAATCAAAGATTTTTGCCCAGTCTGCTGAAAACTGAGGATGACATCAGGAAACTGGGACAGCTCATCCGGAGTTATTTTACACTCGGAGGACATCACATTCAATTCAATATTGTTGATACAGCAACACTTCTTGCGGCACAAGCCTCGCCATCAGATTACAAAGACCTCATGGTACGCATGGCGGGTTACAGCGACTATTTCAACGACATGAATGCCGACCTGCAACAGGAAGTAATCGAACGATCGGAGAATAAAGGCTTTTTCTGAGAAGGAGGCAATATATGTGGTCGCTCTGCCAAGATATGTCCAACCGGAGCCATTGAGATTTCAGGGAAACAAATGAAAATTGATGTACTTATTCACGAGATTTTACTAATATTTTAAAAATTATTTGTACTTAAGCAACTAAACCAAATCTTGTTACATCTAAGAAGAAATTAAAAGTAAATCAAAATGAAAAATTTATTCATCCTTAAAAATTTGTTGGTTGTTTTACTTTTTCTGGGAATAGGATGCCAAAAAATGGAAGAGGATCACTCCTATACCTTAGGTACTACAACCACTTTTCGCATCAATCAACCCTATGCTTCATCAGATAAGTTATACTCATTACTGATTAATGATGTAACTGATTCAAGATGTCCAGAAGGTGTTGAATGCTTTTGGTCTGGTGAAGTTGTTCTGAAAGGTACCTGGACAAGTAATGGAATAACTTCCGATATTGAACTTCACTCAGTAATGAAATCGCTTCAAAAAGAACCTCAAGGATTTTCGATTCAGATTGTAGATGCAAAACCATATCCCAAAGCAGGCATTGAATCCAATCCGGAAGACTTGGTTATTACACTGTTAATTCAGAAGAATTAAATAAAAAATAAAACAATTCCAACCTTCACTTCTCCAGATTTTTTTTATAGGTTTGCCTTCCGTTAAGGAGCACGAAAAATTTGTCAACGGGAGAAAAAACCATAATATTAAAATGGAAGAGATTAATCGGAGATCTTTTGTAAAAAAAACGGGAACTGTTGCCGGGACAACCGTGGCAGCTTCATTAATTCCCTGGAGTGTAAGTTGCAGCACCCCTTCTGAAAAGATTGGTGTGGGACTTATTGGTTGCAAAAATATGGGTTTCTCTGACCTGAAAGCTTTTCTTGACGAAGAGAATGTAGAGTGTTATGGAATTTGTGATGTAGATAAAAACATCCTCGAAGAGAAAGCCGCTGAAGTTGAGAAAATGAGAAATAAGCGGCCACCTGTTTTTACTGACTTCAGAAAACTTCTTGAAATTAAGGAGATTGATGCTGTAATTATAGGAACCCCCGATCATTGGCATGCATTAATCATGATTATGGCTCTTGAGGCAGGTAA
Organism: Prolixibacteraceae bacterium; assembly: GCA_963677935.2. Taxonomy (GTDB): domain Bacteria; phylum Bacteroidota; class Bacteroidia; order Bacteroidales; family Prolixibacteraceae; genus JAAFHB01. Next base: position 2,210,997 of record CAXXEH010000003.1, read on the forward strand.
ACATGTTTATGTCGAGAAACCGATGGGACACAGTATTGAGGAGTGTTTGGTAATGGTTAAAACAGCTGCAAAATATCCAAAGTTAAAGGTTCAGGTTGGCATGTGGCAGCGCAGCTCCAAGCACTGGTTCGATGCTTCCGAATATGTCAGGTCAGGTAAGCTCGGTGATGTTAATTTGGTGAGAGCATGGATTTACAAAGGAATGGGAGAACCTATTCCTGCTCAACCCGATTCTGTTGCTCCCGATTATGTCGATTATGATATGTGGCTGGGACCTGCACCCAAACGCCCATTTAATAAAAACCGGTTTCATTACGATTTCAGATGGTTTTGGGATTACGCAGGTGGCGCAATGACCGACTGGGGTGTTCATCTGCTCGATTTTGCCATTTACGGGATGAATGCCGGATATCCCGATTCTGTTTCTCCCGGAGGTGGATGCTACCTCAATAAAGGTGTAATAGAAACTCCTGATATTCAGCAGGCTTTATATAGTTATCCAAATCATACCATGATCTGGGAATGCGGCTTAATTCCCCGTATGGGACCTTATGGGATGCACCACGGAGTCTCATTTACCGGAACCCGGGGGACACTGATTGTATCCAGAGATGGTTGGCAAGTCAACGCAGAAGTGAACAACGGGGATAAAAAGAAATACATAAAGGATGTTCCTCATCAATCTAAAATTGGGGGATTAAAGGATCATGTGAAAAACTTTCTTAATGCTATCAGAAAGGGAGAAACACTAAATGCGCCTGTGGAAGTTGGCGCCCTGACTGCAATCGTTTCGGAGATGGGAAACATCGCCTATCGTGCAGGAAAACTTATTCATTGGGATGCCAAAAACCTGAAATTCACGGAGGACGAAGCCAATAAACTGGCAAAAGTCACTTACCGTGAACCTTGGAAACTCCCTGTGTTCTAATAAGCAATTCAAAATAATTTCCGGAATATCCGGAAAAAAAGAAACCAACCGTTGCATGAATTCGGTTGGTTTCTTTTTTATTTGAATCGTGTTTACAGTTCTCTTATTTTATTGTAAATGCATAGCTCCCCGCTTTCAGACTCAGCAAATTCATTCCCTGGTCCTTCTTTACACATTTAATGGTTCCTGCTTCAGACAGCTCTTTGCCCCCTTCAAAAATCTTACCCCCTTTCAAAGTGAGTTCCGCACTGCTATTGGGCGGAATAATCACATGGTACTCAATATTTTTACCAACTCGTTTCCATGAGGATACGATATCCCCATATGGCCCCTTATGACTTGCTTCAAAACTGTTGAGCCCCTTCACAAAATCAGGTTTCAAAATCACATTCTTAAATCCGGGATGCTGTTCGTCAGGGTAGATTCCACCCAACGATTTGTAAAACCATGCACCAATCTCACCAAACATGATGTGATTGAGTGAAATGTCTGACTTTGCATTGATCGGCCAGTTTTCATATAAAGTAGTCGCGCCATTTACAATCCACCAACCCCACGAGGGGAAAGTTTTCTGCAAAGCCACTTCATAGGCCAGATCGGCATAGCCATTAGCGCTTAAGGCATTTAAAATCGTTTTTGTTCCAAGCAAACCAACATCAATATGATTACCATCGGCAATTACACGTTTAGCCAGATTCTCAGCCACTTTACTTCTTAAATCCTCAGGAACAATTCCCCAGTGCAAAGCTGCGCTCAATTCGGTCTGAAAACCGCTTCCGTAAATTCCGGTTTCCCGATTCAGGTACCTGGCATTAATTGCATTTTTTATTTTTAAAGCCAGTGCACTATATTTTTCAGAATCGGCCTTCTTTCCAAAGATAACTGCCGATTTGGCTAATATGGTTGCATCCGTATAATAAAAAATCGAAGAGGTCAGCTCTTTGGATGCTTTAGATTTAACAGGTACCCAATCACCCAAACCCCAATCTGTCAATCCTGAGGGACTAATTTGTGTGATATGATCGACGTACCTGACCATGTTCTCATAACAATCGGAAAGCAATCTCGAATCTCCGTAAAAAAGGTAGATGCTCCATGGGATAATCGCAATGGTACTGGTCCAGTCAGGGCCGTTTGCCCAGGTATATCCCCAACCGCTGGAGGGAATGATTGCCGGAAGAACACCATTGGGCTGCTGCTCATCACGATGATCGGCGAGCCATTTTTCATAAACGGTCAAACCATCAAAATTATAGAGACCCGTCTCAATAGCGGTGTGTGCATCACCGGTCCAGCCGTTTTTCTCTCGTTGCGGACAGTCAGTGGGATAACCGAATAAATTTGACAAATAGGAACTGTTGGTTGCCTTCCATATCTTGTTGAGAATGGAATCAGAAGAATGAATCGAACCAACAACAGGAACATCGCTGTGCATAAAATAACCTGTAAGACTCTCTAATTTAAGTTCAACAGGCTGATCACTTGTGACTTCAACAAACTGAAATCCCTTGTAATTAAATGAAGGTTTGAAGATCTCCTCCCCAGATCCGCTTAAGGTATAAATATCTGTTCCGAACGGATCTGACTGATCGGTAGGACGATAATGGGCATCAATATTCGATTGATCAACAAGTCCATCAGCTCCAAGCCGTTCACCATGCTTAAGTCGGATTACCGTTCCGGCAGTTCCTACTACTTTAAGCTGACTTACACCAGCAATATTTCGACCCAAATCGAAAAGATAATGACGATCGCTCAATCTGGTCATCTTTGAAGCTTGAACAATCTCCACGTCCCTGATCGGATGAAGCTCCTGAGCTACAATATTTACAGACGGAGTACTTGCGGGAATTGCGTTCTTCCATTTGGAGTCATCAAATCCAGGGATATTCCAGCCCGGTTGCAGCGCCCTTGCATCAATATGTTCGCCTGTATAAATACTGTTGAAGACGATTGAACTCAATGATGTTTTCCAATCGGTATCCGAGGAGATCGTCTCATGAGATCCATCTGTATAACTAATCCTGATATCCATGCAAAACCGTGGTCTGGCGCGCCATGGAGCCTGATCAAAATACCAGACAGCCGTTGATTGGTGGTTATACCAACCATTGCCCAACAGAACACCAAGTGCATTCTTTCCCTCCTGAATCGATTTTGTAATATCATAGGCGACATATAATGTTCTCCGGTCAAATCGGGTATACATCGGATCGAGCCGGTGGTTACCAACCTTTTTTCCGTTGATTGACAATTCGTATAAGCCGGCTGCAGCAATATATGCCCGGGCAGAACGGATTTGTTTCGTAACGATAAACTCCTTCCGGAAAATTGGAGCAGGTTTTAACTGGATATCCCTGTTGTCAGTGATCCATGTCCCCTTCCAGTTACGAACTTCCATCATCCCTGTTTCAAAACTTGCCGGTAAAGAATTCAAAGAGGGATCTCCCTTTTCATCCCAGACCCTGACGCTCCAGAAATAGCGTGTAAACGGCTCTAAAAGGGAGCCATTGTAGGTGATTAGCATTTGATCGGATTTTATTTTTCCCGTCGTCCATTTATCACCGATACCGTCACTTACTTTCACTGAGTCTGTGCCAACAATGACCTGAAAGGCACTCTGACCAGCATCCTTTTTCCCATCAATCATCAGCCATGAAAGCCGTGGATGGGAGGCATCGATGCCAATTGGAGATACAAGGTATTCGCATCTTAAATTTCCAGTTTTGCAAGCTGCAACCAATGCTTCAGAAACAGAAACCATTGCCAGAAGCAAAAACACAATCCACATTTTTGTATTCATAAATAGACAATTAATAAATTTAATTCATTAATCAGGGTCCGCGAAGTAGTGCACAAAACTACGCTATACAGCTCTTTATCCGCTATATAAGATTGGATGAAGAACTTATTCAAGACCGACAAATTTAACACTTCAATTATAGCACTTTCCCTCAGAAAAACCTTGACAGAAATTGTTAAATAACAACAAAATCTTCGGACCGTTTTGTAATCCCTTTTCGTAAAAACCACAGAATTTACTAATATTTTTTTAACTCTATTCACCCATTTTACCCTCAAAAATCCAACATGTTTTGCAAAATAATTTCAGTTAAATTATTGATTTGCGTAAAATTCTATTCTTTCATCCCCTCAGCCCAAGAAAATATTATAAAGTTGAAAGGGAGCAATCGGAATCAATTTTAACCAGTTTAAAAGATGAAATATTATATTATAGAAATGAGATGGTCAAAATAGTGCAAAATATTCAGTGAGAGTAAGATATTTATTTCGAAAATTAGCGGGGACAATCGTTTTAAAAGCTAAAAATAATCAATTGAGAAACTTAAAATATGGAATATTTAAGCTAAATTCGCACTGAAATTAATATATCTAAATGTTTACATCTACAGTAAATAACTGCGATTTATGTGTGGGTTGTAAGGACCATTGCTGCCTTAATCCACGTAGTTGCGGTGACACACATATATTCAACAGTCTCACCAGGGAAGAGTTACACTCTATCATGGACAATAAGCGGCACATTAGATTTCGTGCAGGTGAAACGATTACCAAACAAAATACACCTTTGACCCACCTTGTGTGCATAAAGAGTGGCCTTGCAAAAGTTGTTGCAGAAGGTCCAAAAGGGAAAAACTTAATCATCGATATTATAAAAGACAACAATATTTTCACAGGCGGAGGCACCGTTATTGACGATTCGCATCATTTTACTGTGGCAGCCCTGACCGACATTGAGTGTTGTTTTATAGAAACTTCAAAAATCTTCACTTTTCTTTCAGTTAACAGCACATTTGCCATAAATCTGATGAAGCTTTACAACGGGCAACACATTAAAATGCACAATACACTTATCAACCTGATTCACAAATATATGCCTGGCAGAGTTGCCGACACCTTGCTTTTTTTAAAAAACGAGATTTATTTATCAAATCCATTTCAATTCATCCTTTCGAAGCAGGAACTCGCCGAAATGTCGGGGATGACAAAGGAGAGTTTTATCCGCAATTTGAAAGACTTTGAAGATTCGGGCATTATTAAACACTCCAGAAATTCGATTGAATTAATTAAAGAAGAGGACCTTATCGAAATAAGTCGCAATGGCTGATTGATATATGTCAATCAAATATTGATTTACACCCATGTTTTTTCTGTTATAAATTCGTGTTCAGCCGTGAACATATCAACCTATTTATATCTGTTTATTATTGCCACCTTTCTATTTTTACACCAGAATAATTAACAGAAAGGCTCGATATTTCGGATAAACGATCGGATCTTAAACAGAAAAGTAGATTATGGGCAAAAATAAATCATTAAACCAGAAACCCGTTTCCGGGCTCTCACAACAAATTTATATCAATAATAATCCTATTACTCTCAAATTTATGAAACTAAAAAATTTTAACCGGCTATTATTCCTTGCATTTGCGCTCTTGTTGTTTATTTCCCAGTCATGTGTAAAAGAGGGTCCTATCGGCCTTACAGGAGCTAATGGAACAAATGGAGCCAACGGCAAAGACGCTAATAGCTCATGCTTATCCTGTCACGCCACCGCTGTTATGGATGTAATGCAGTCACAATACAAATTGTCAAAACACTTTACTGGTACTACTGTCGCAAGAAATGGCAAGTACTGTGCAAGGTGTCACACCAGCGATGGATTTAAGGAAATCACAGGAAATGGTCAATTTGTTGTTTCCAACGATATTCCAAACGCAACGAGAATCGATTGTTCTACCTGCCACAAGCATAGTTCATTTGATTTTTCAGGAGACACCGCATTATACATTTTACGCACAACATCCCCCGTGGCCTTGAATTATTACAACAATGCCAAGACTCAGGATTTCGGAAAGATTCAGAATCTCTGTTCCACCTGCCATCAGATTCGTGGCTTAACTACTCCTACAGTATATAAAAATGCAGCTGACAGTATTGCCAAAAAAGCCGATGCAACATTCAAGCAACTTCCATTCTTCCCGCTTGACAATACAAAAGATGTAAATACTGCAGTAAATTATCAGGTAGGACAAAGCTTTTCTGTTCATGACGGAAACCAGTCAAATCTTTTCACAGGCATTAACGGTTACGAATATCCTGGCAAAACTTACACCAGGACATGGAAACATTCCGACTGGACTTGTATTTCCTGCCACATGAATGAATATAATGCTACAACCAAGACTGGCGGCCATACCCTGACTGTAAATGAGCAAAAATGTTTGGATTGTCATAAAACAGACAAAATAGCTTTGGTACAGGCTGCCATAAGTGGTAAAATAGTTGAATTACGTGATTTACTGGTAACCAAAAAAATATTTGGTAGAGTGTATAGCAAGACAAGTACTGTTCCCGGTACTATCTCATACAGCGCTATGCCTACACACGATTACTATGGAGTACTGTTACCAAGCTCTCCTACCCCAGGTACAACAAAATATGGACTCAGTTTGGTAAACTATAACACTGTTTCTCCAACTACCGGATTGGTGGTCTACGCAAGTACAGTCGCGCTGGCAATAGACCAATCTAAACCAGCTACATCAAGTACAGCTTCGGTAATCGGTTCTGCTGACAGATTAGGTCGTGCATGGAAATACGGTGAATTGGGTGCTGCATATAATTACGGTTACATCAACAGTGAATTATCCATAGGCGTTCACAATCCTGTATATGCTTTGCAAATCTTACAGAATTCTATCGATTATCTTAAATCTTATTAAGACAATAATGTAAACAGATAAAAAAGGCTTCTCTTTTAAAAATTGAAGTCTTTTTTTGTATTAATCTTAAAAATGAATATCATGAAAAAACGATATATATTGCTTATTTTAGTACTGTTCACAATGTCACTGAGTGGGTGTAAGTATGATTTTGTTCTACCAGCGGTTGTCGCGCCAGTTAATCCAGGCGGTCAACCCGTCAGTTTTGCGACACAAGTTGTTCCTGTCCTTACTGCTAGTTGTAATTCATGTCACAATACAAAAGCTCCAATCATGAATACCAGCAGTGCCTATGCACAACTTGTTCCTGGTTATGTCAATAAGACCACACCTGCCTTAAGCAAACTCTATGTTAATGCATCATCAGGGTCACATTATGCAAAGGTTTCTGCGACACAAGCTGCTACAATTCTTCAATGGATTACTGAAGGGGCACTAAACAATTAATGCAAACATTTAATTTCGCAGAGATGAAAAAAAATATTTTGTTTATAATTCTTCTTTCCTTTATTTCAACGCTATCAATAGCTCAGGATGCAGCTACTGATTCAACTGTAGTTAAAGAGAAAGACAAACCGGTAAAGTCAGCCTTTGAAAGCGGTTTTCTGATCGATGCACAAACTGTTGTTATCCCGGATGCCAAGACGTTGGAAATGTTCATTCAACATAAATTTGCACCCATTGAAAAGGGAAGTAAGGACCTTTGGGGAATTTATGGTTCGTCAAATATCAGGGTAGGATTAAACTATGTGCCCTTTAAGAACTTTCAGATCGGAGCGGGTATTATCAAAAGAAATATGACCACAGATTTAAGCGCAAAATGGTCAATACTTCAGCAAACCCGTAAAAATACGATCCCTGTTTCGGTTGCTCTTTTTGGAAATATCGCCATTGATGGCAGAAGCAGTAGCTCGTTTTCCAATACAGTCAGTATCGCCTCACCGGTTGGAGCGATGAATTCTTTTTCAAATTCTGACCGGATTAGTTACTTTTCTCAGTTAATTGTTGCAAGAAAATTCAACAAATGGATTTCACTACAGGCCGGAGTTAGCTTTTCGCATTACAATATGGTCGATTACCAAAAAATTGGACAACCCTATGACCATGACAAAATTGGCGCCCACGTCAGTGGCCGGATAAAAGTGTCACCGCAGGGTTCGATCATCTTCAATTATGACTCACCGTTAAAAATTAAAGATATTTCGGAACAAAGAGAGTGGAACGATAGCTATCCACATCCAAAATCAAATATTGCTTTTGGTTATGAAGTATCAACTGGTTCTCACGCCTTCCAGATTTATATGGCATCAACAACGTCAATCTTACCACAGGAGAATATAATGTGGAACATGAACGAAATGAATAAAAAAGGATTTGCACTTGGATTTGTAATAACCCGTCTCTGGGGTTTTTAATCGATATTAAAGATGAACTCTTTAGATGGTTTTAAAATTCGAAATAACAACAAAACAATACTCATTCTGATATATGCTGAAGTCCAAACGGGCTTCAGCATTTTCACATAACAGCCCCGCAATGCGCATCTCTTTATTACTTTTTCTTATATTACTTATCCCGGGAATTTCCCGGCAGATTCAGGCACAGGAGAAGACTTCTTCTTCGGCAAATGATAAGTGTTTAAAATGCCATACGCATCAAACCATTACTTTCCATAATACGATAACCAACAAGGAAGATAAGCGGATGATGAATCCACTGTATATTCTTGACAAAGATCACTTCGCTTCAGGTGTTCACGGAAAATTTAACTGCACCGACTGTCACTCAGGAGAATATTCCAAATATCCTCATACTGCCGAATTAAAACTTGAACCTCTTGGAAGTTGTTTGGATTGCCATGGAGGAGATGAAAAGTATGCTCCCTATCAATTTGAAAAAATTGAGTCCGAATTTAAAAAGAGTGTCCATTTCCAGAAAAGCGGGGAGAGTTTTACCTGCTCAAAATGCCATAACCAACACTATTATCAGCCAAGGTCACGCAGAAGTTTCGAAATTGGTGAAATTGTCATCTTCAGCAACGAAATGTGCATGTCGTGCCACAGCAACAACGGTAAGTTTCAGCTAATGTCCGAAAAACTTAAACCTGCCCTCTCCCAGATTCATGAATGGTTGCCCAACCAGGAGCTTCATTTTAAAAATGTAAGATGTATCGAGTGTCATACGCAGGTAGTTGACTCACTGGCCGTTTCCCATAACATTCTGCCAAAGGAAAAAGCATTGAAAAATTGTGTGGAGTGCCATTCCAGGAATTCAATGCTCAAAGCCTCACTTTATAAGTATAAAAATCTTCAAAGCAGAAATCAACAAGGAAAGCTGAATACCATTATTTCGAATAAATCGTATGTAATTGGGGCCTATCAGAACGCATGGCTTAACACGATAAGCATCATTATATTCCTGCTGACATTAGCTGGAGTTTGCATTCATTTAATCGTTAGAATAGTTAAAAAATAAAATATGTCTTCTGAAAATAAAATCTATTTTTACCCGGTCTGGTTAAGAATCTGGCATGGAATTAATGCACTGGGAATCCTGACGCTGATTTTTACCGGAGTTAATATGCAATATGCCAATCCCGGATTTAAATTAATGAATTTTGAATTAGCGGTAAATCTTCATAATATTTCTGGGATTTTAATTACAGTCAACTATTTACTGTTTTTTATTGGCAATATGATGACTTCCAATAAAAAATATTACCGTTTAAAACTGAGAGGTTTATTTAAAAGAGTTCTGTTACAGGTCGAATATTATACTTCGGGATTATTCAAAGACCAAAAGCCTCCATTCCCTTTGTCTGAAAAAAGGAAATTCAATCCGATGCAAAAAGTTTCTTATCTGATCGTAATGTATTTATTTCTGCCGGGATTAATCATTACTGGTCTGGCGCTCTTATTTCCCGAAACAATTATTGAAAATGTGTATAAAGTCAGCGGCATTTTTCTGACAGCTATTCTGCATGCCAGCCTTGGATTTCTGGTTTCTATCTTTTTAATTGTTCATTTATATGTTGCTTCGATAGGAAAACATCCGTTGAATAATTTCAAAAGCATTTTTAATGGTTATCACGACATTAATGCCCATTGACCAGTTAATAAATATCAATAAATATATGCGTTTAAATCATTTTCTGGAGTCAAAAAAAGTTTTAAATTTGATGCATATAACTTTTATAACAGTAGCCAAAATAGTTTAGAATGATTCCAATACGAAGGGATCGTTTTATCAGAGGTAATAATTTTATATATTTGTAACAATTTGTTTATTAGTAATATAACATTAATTAAAAGGAGGTATCTATGTTAACTAAATTATTCTCGTTGGTGTTAATTTGTGGCTCAGTTTTAGCCGTAACTCCATCCAATGCTGCGCCTAAAGAATACATTGGAGCTGCAAAATGCAAAATGTGCCACAACAAGCCGGCAACGGGTGAGCAGTATGCCAAATGGGCAGCAGGTCCTCATGCTAAGGCGATGCAGGCTTTAAAAGGAGCTGAAGCTAAAGATCCTAAATGTTTAAAATGCCATGCAACTGCGTTTGGACTTGAGTTAAGTGATTCACAAACCATTACAATGGCTGAAGGTGTATCGTGCGAATCTTGTCATGGTGCAGGTAGTGGTTACAAGACAACCACAATCATGAAAGATCAGGCCAAAGCGATTGCTGCCGGTTTGATTATGCCTGACGAAAAACTCTGCAGAAAATGCCATAATCCGGAAAGCAAGAATTACAAAGAGTTTAATTTCAAAACCTACTCTGCAAAGATTGCTCACGCAAATCCTGCCAAAGAAAAGTAATCGTTCTGTTTAAAATCAGTATTAAATTCTTAAAATCCCCATGGTTCGAATGAATCACGGGGATTCTCTTTTGTATCCAAAAACAACTTCTGTGCCAGTAGCTTGACAGAATAGGTAGCTAATTTTACAATTTGTATCATCGATATTGTCCGGGAAAATGGCAATCAGTATTAAAAGAATTTTCGCTACCCTTTGTTTTGCTCATAATGATCTGTATTTAGGGAATAAAGGTCAGGGAGATGAGGCGGCTCTGCCACTTCCCCCCGGTCCTCTCAAATGCCATAACTCACTGTCAATCTGAGCGTATTTAAAAATCTTTGATTTTCCTCGGACTATAATGAATTTTTAAATCAAAAAAGCGTTTGCCGGAATGAAATCCGGCAAACGCTAATCATTGTTTATGAATCAAAACCCTTCAGAAGATCCAGGAAAGGCTTTTTTGCCCCTGATCTTTTTCACTTATTTATTATTTATATCCAAAGAGCATTGAGTAGATAATAAATCCAACCAGTATGAGGCCAAAGGCTACAAATAAAAATCCAAACATTTTGATGGTGTTGAAATACCAGCTTTTAGACTCCTTTTTAACCATAAATTTTTTGAGTTGTCCTGAAGCCTTGAGTTCATTAAACTCCCGAGGTCTGTCTCTTTTAAATTCCTCGAGTGGCACAAGACCGGTAAAGATTACCGTATCCATTGGAAAGGCATCAGGACGGAGGTGCGTATTGAAAAAATGAATCGTAAAGATAAATCCAACAGCAAGTAAAGCTTCATCACTATGAATAATTTGCGCTACGTTGATCAGCCAGCCAGGAAATATTTTGGTAAATATTTCAGGAAACCAAAGCACAAGTCCTGAGAATCCGATAACGGCAATACCCCAGAAAACGGCCATATAATCGAATTTTTCCCAATAGGTCCATCTTCCGTAGTTTGGCTTCGGCCCCCTGCCAATAAACCATTTGAAAGTCTGACCCAGATCTCTCAGATCCTGCATGTTAAACATTAGAGAATTTTTACCGAAAATAAACTTGCCAACAGGAGTGTGGTGTTTGATCTTGGTGCGGATTAAGGAATAGAGGTGGAAAGTGAAATAACAGAAAGTAATAAAGGCGCCGAACCGGTGAATCTTCCCTGCGATATGTGGGCCACCTAACAAATCTGCCATGAAATTTGCCCAGGCCATGTTTGAAAATTTAAGGATCATCCCGGTTAGAGCCAGCATCAAAAAACTTAGAATAACAAATATATGCGTCAATCGCTGACTTCTGGAAAACCTTTTAACAAAATATTTGTCCGCCAGAGATTGCTGATGTTTCTTCTTTTCTCTCAGACTTTTAAAGGACCGTGGAAACCACATTATTAAATGGATTCCGAAAAACAAAAATACACCTGTGAGTAAACTGGTCATTGCCCAGAAAGTGTAGTACAACGCTCCGTATTTCTCCTTGTTATGATGGGTTGCATGTGTCAGATACCCGGTAAATCGGGTATTTGCATCGGTATGGCATTTCTTGCAGGTGCCAACAATGTTTGCACTGCTAATCGCTGATTTTGGATTATTAACATTGAGGATATTATGGGATCCGTGACAATCTGAACATTTTGCTGCCTTTGAATCACCAAGAGAATGCTTTTTCCCATGAGAAGTGAGCAAGTAAGTTTTTGCTGTTTCTTCGTGGCAGGTACCGCATTGATGGGTAACCTCATTCATAAACTGGTCACCTCCGGTGGAGCTAATCGAATGCGATGTATGACAGTTTACACACGTTGGATAGGTTTTCTTCCCATCAGCATTATTAGTAATCGCATGATCACTTTTGATATACTCATCATAAATACCCTTATGACAGGTGGCACAGGTTGCAGGAATATTCCTTGCAAAGATTGTGGAGCGCTCGTCACTCTCTTTTAAAATATTATGCGTTGAGTGACAATCGGTACATACTGCAGTAATCGTTAATCCTTTTTCCTTCAATCCCCTGCCATGAGCGCTGGATGAATAATCAACCAAGGCGTCAACCTGATGAAGCTCAGCCGATTTATTGGCCTTCCCCTTTTCACGATGACACTGTCCGCAAAGATTTGGAATGTTACCACGATAGGAAGGCGCAGTGTCATCATATCTCGATTTTACTTTATGGGTACCATGACAATCAGTACAATAGGGTGCATTCTGATCCTTGCGGGAATACGCCTGACCATGTCCGCTACCGGCATACAAATTGGAGACCTCGGCATGACACGCGGAACAATCAATCTTTCCGGCAGTTTCGCAAGGTCGAGCCCGGTTGGAAGATACATCTGAATGGCATTTAACGCAAGCAATGTTTTTATGAACCGAATTGGCCAGATCAGCCTTATTAACTTTCATCGAAACAAGAGAATCTCCCACAAGTTTTTGAGCAGTGGTCTGCTCATGGCACTTGATGCATTCACGATCAGCAATATTGGACACAATATTCTGTGTACTAACCCTATGTGGTATATGACAGGAGGTACAAGCAGGTATGACTCCAGGCTTCTCCTCCCAAAGAGCCCCTTTGATAATCTTGGTATGAACGTCTTCAATCTTTGTATGGCATGTCATACACGTTTTGGCAACATTGTTCACTGATATTGACGAATTCGGACTTGTATGAGGCAAAATCAAATGATTCCCGTGGCAATCATTACAAGTAGCAGAAACAATTAAACCTTTCTTAAACAATCCAATACCATGAACATCTGAACTGTAATTTTCAAGAATATTGTGTTCTGAGATATTATAGGTCCTGGCAACCGGCGCCCCTTCACGATGACATTTACCGCATAAAAACGGAATATTCATTTTATAGGTCCGGGATTTTGAATTGGTTTTTGCAAGAATATCATGAGTCCCGTGGCACTCCTTGCAATCCGGAGCATAAAGTGATTTCAGAAGTTTGGCTTGCCCATGTACCCCGGCATCGAACAGCTTTTGTGGTTCTGCATGGCATTTGTTACATGCAACAGGTTTTAATCCTTCTGGATGAGGAAATTCCTTAACTGCAGCATCTTCATGGCAGGCAATGCAGGCCTGTCCCTTGTGAACAGAATTGCTAAGTGTTTTTGCGGTTACATAAAGTGATACCTTTTTACCTAACTTCTCAACAGATAAACCTGGATCGTCATGGCACATCAGACAATCATCATTTGTTTGTGCGAAAATCGACAATTGACTGATAACAAATAGGAAAATAGTGAGAGCAGGGATCTTCCCCATAAATTTGAACCTTGATATTCCAGACATATTAAATAATTTATAGTATAGCTGTTATTTTAGTTTGCTTCATTATCAAAGCTTGATTGATAGCTTAATTATAATGATTCTATATTAGATATTCGTAAATCTAATTAAATCCACTTTTCTAATCAATCTCTGTCTAATCTCTATTACAATAATATATGAACCAAACTTAGCAATTAATTTCCCATTTTCAAATTCTTAAAGAGTATAATAACCGATTTAAAGGATTGTGAGGTTATGAATCTCCTATAATTATATTGCTCAGCATCGCTCAAATCTAAATGAGAAGTATAAAGATACGCTATATATACCATTACCAATGAATCATTTAAATCTGAAACATAGTATTTCACAATCTTTTTATTCCTCATTTTTAGTTGAACTCCATTCCCTTATTATTGTTTTATATCAATAGAATAACGCATTTATATCAATTATAATAAGACCTTTTAGTCTGATATCATTTCTACTTTTGAACTGTAATAAAACATTTTCATCTGAACCATTATGCACTTACCAAAATCAACAAAAAATCTTTTGACTATTGCAGGTGTTATCATTGCAATTGCCAGTCTTCTAATAATTTTATTGCTGTTTTTAGTTTCAACCTTTATTTTCACCAACAATTCGTATTTAGGAATATTCATTTACATGGTAGTTCCTGCTCTTTTAATTTTTGGACTTATCTTAATTCCGGTAGGAATGTTAAGGGCAAAGAAACAGGAGAAATTAAAAGGAGAGGGAGATCAGAACTACCCACTTTGGGACTTTAACAAACCATCGACCCGAAATGCAGCAGGAATTTTTCTGGTAGGGACCATATTTTTGGCGATATTAACCTCTATAGGTAGCTTTCAGGCATTTCATATCACCGAATCGAATGAGTTCTGCGGAAAACTTTGTCACATCGTTATGAAACCTGAATTTACGGCATATCAGAATTCGCCCCATTCTAGGGTTAATTGTGTAGAATGTCACGTTGGTTCGGGTGCGAGTTGGTATGTTCGGAGCAAATTAACCGGATTATATCAGGTTTATGCCGTTATTACCAATCAGATACCTCATCCTATTGAGACACCTATCCAGAATTTGCGCCCGGCAATGGAGACATGTGAACATTGTCACTGGCCTCAAAAATTCTATGACCGTAAACAAAAGAACAAAATATCTTATCTTGCTGATGAAAATACGACTCCATGGAACATTCACCTTCAGATGAAGACCAGTGCCAGTAACAGCGCTCAGGGTATTGCACAGGGAATTCACTGGCACATCAACCCAAATGTAAAAATTGAATATATTGCTTCCGCAATGAACAGGGAAAAGATTCCATGGGTAAAATATACAAACCTCAAAACGGGTGAATCCACCATCTTTAAGGATACTGATGATAAAATGACTCAGGCTCAGCGTGATTCAATGGAAATCAGAAAAATGGATTGTATTGACTGCCATAACAGGCCATCACACAATTACAAAGCTCCACAGGATTTCATTGACGAACTGATTACTTCAGGGAAGATTCCCCGAAGTATACCCGATGTTAAAATTGTGGCGATGAATATTCTTTATAAAGACTATTCTACAACTGACAGCGCGTTGCTATCTATCAAAAATCAGGTGAACGAATACTATGCTTCCAAGCATCCTGAACTTGTGGAGCTCAAAAAGAGTGAGATTGAACAGGTTATTTCAGGTATTCAGGAAGGGTATAGTCAAAATATGTTTCCGGAAATGGGGGTTAAATGGAGTGTGCATCCTAATCATTTGGGGCACCTTGAAACAAATGGCTGCGACAGGTGTCATAACGGTCAACATCAATCTGAGAAGGGAAAGGTAATATCCCGTGACTGTAATCTGTGTCATGATATCGTAGCACAGGGGACGGATTCTGCGATGCAGATTTCAAGTTCCTTTAAACCTCTCGAATTCAAACATCCGGTTGATATTGGCGACGAGTGGAAAACGACTATGTGCTCTGAATGCCATACTAAATTGTATTAAGTTATTGCTAATTTTGCCTACAGAATTATTATTGCTTAAAAAAAGAATAATATGGCAGAAGAAAAAAAAGAACAATGGACAACTTATCTTGCAATCTCAACTGTAATAATAGTTGTTTGCGCAACACTTTCAACCTTTAAAGGGGGAGGCTACAGCAACAAGTCATTGATGAATCAAACAAGTGCGTCGGACCAATGGGCCTTTTATCAGTCGAAGAGTTTAAAAAGTTATGTGTTTGAAATGCAAAAGGACAATCTGGAACTTCAGACTGAGCTAATTAGCAGATCCAACCCCTCGAAAGAGATTTTATCTCAATACCAGGAGAAAATAGCCTCCTGCACCAAAAAAATTCATCAGTATGAATTGGAAAAAGAGAATATTTCCCTCATTG
This sequence comes from Prolixibacteraceae bacterium, assembly GCA_963677935.2. Classification (GTDB taxonomy): domain Bacteria; phylum Bacteroidota; class Bacteroidia; order Bacteroidales; family Prolixibacteraceae; genus JAAFHB01. The sequence goes on from CAXXEH010000003.1 coordinate 2,227,153, forward strand.
CTAAAAAATTTGAGGCAGATCGGGATGATTGCAAATTACATGGTTCAGCCTTTGGTATTGCAGTCATATTCCTCCAAATCTCCATCCTCCTCTCTTCAATAGCTGCTTTGGCAAAGAAAAAGTATGTTTGGTTCTTAAGCCTTTTGGTAGGAGTTGCCGGGATAATATACTTTATGGACGGATTTTTACTCTTTATCAAATAACCAGATGCGCTAAATCATATTGTGGCTAATTTGAAGCTCTGTATTAATTGATTTTATTATTTTGTTAAATACATAAGATAAAAATTTAAAGAAATTGAATAAAAATGATAAAATCCTTTGGATTTCATCATTTTGAGTTATATTTGTCGAGATTAAAAATTATTAAAATGCAATCAGGTAAAGTAAAATTTTTCAATGAATCCAAAGGTTTTGGATTTATCAAGGACAATGACTCCGACAAAGAGTATTTCGTACATGTAACTGGTCTAATCGACAAAGTTAGAGAGAATGATGATGTTACCTTCGATGTAACCGAAGGAAGAAAAGGATTGAATGCGGTAAATGTAAAACTAGCATAGTTTTTACAAACTAAATCAAGCTATTGAAAAAAAGAGCCTTACTTTAAAGTAAGGCTCTTTTTTAGTATAAAACATTGAGGAACCGGAAGTTGATCCAATTACTGAATAAAAACATTTATCTTTGCACACTATTCTATATATCAACGCCTTAAATAAATGAGTCTTTTAAATTCATTCAATTTTTGTGTCTCAAAACGTATACTGCTTTTCGAAGCTGCTTTAGTCTGGACATTTGCCGGTGCGATGTTATTATTCAGGGGAAGTTCGATGCTTGAAGCTTCCTTCAGTTTTTCATGGTTGAAGATCATTGCATGTCTATTTTCCGGAATAACATTTTTCATTCTGGTTTTTTCGAAAATTTCACGCAAGCACATTGACAGAATTAAAACCCTTATCGGAGACCATCATCAATTTTATGAATTCTTCAATTCACGGAGTTATATGATGATGGTGGGGATGATTTCCATGGGGATATTTCTACGCAAAACATCAGTTGTACCTTTATCATCACTTTCACTTGCCTATATTACAATGGGGATTCCGCTTTTATTCTCCTCATTTCGATTTTATCATCATTGGTTTACTTACGTTTCCACGAACGAAAGCCCAGTCAACTGAAAATTAAAAATCGCCCTTTGATGGGCGATTTTTAATTTTCACATAATATCAATCCTTTTCGCAGGTTTTGGTTTGACCTCTTCCTTCTTTGGGAGGGTCACCATCAAAATTCCATCGGCATATTTTGCAAAAATCTTATCGCCATCAACAGTTCCTTCAGGTATTGTAAAGCTTCGTTGAAAGCTTTGATAGCTAAATTCACGTCTGGAATAATTTGTTTCGTTCTCCTCTTTCTCCTCCTTGTGTTCCGAGGAGATTAAAAGACGATCGCCATCCAGATTAACCGTGAAATTTTCCTTCGTCATACCCGGAGCTGCCACTTCGATAATAAACGATTCGACGTTCTCTTTGATGTTTACCGCAGGAATCGTACTATTTGTACTCGAAAAGTTCGAGTTGTTCCAATCCATCAAATCTCTTGAAAAAAAGTTGTCAATAAAAGATGGAAAAGTTGGAAACAACCTGTCAGATACTTTTGCCAGTTTCATAACTTAGTCCTCCATTCATTAATTGTTAAACATACTTTTATCGTTAATAATCTCGTCTTGAGATCATAACTTCTAATTTACAATTAAAATGCCAAAAAAATACTGCAGACAAAAAAAATAACATCATTAAATTTTAAAGGGTAAAATCAATGATGGAGGCTTCAAGTAGTGGATATTTGGCATAATTGGAGTCAAATTGCCATGCCAAATTTTCCTGAATAACCGATTAATATGCAATATTGACAGATTTGAAATGAAGATTGTACAATAAAAAATGGAACCGCCAAAAATTTTAAAAAGACATTTATGTTGACTAAAATATTGTATTTTTGAGTGTGCAACTGAAGTTGTAAATTCATTTAAATCTCTAAAAAAAGTACCATGTTACCTAAATTTCTATTGGCAGACAATTCACAGGTTTTACCCGACAAAATCTTTGTCATCCACAACGAGCAACCCCGATTTATTGTAGGTTGTGATGTTGAAGCATTCTCCATCGATCAGGAGATATATTGGATTGATGAAGAACCGGCAAGTGAGGAGTTAAAGAAGGAGTTGCTCGAACAGGCGGAAGAATTTATGGACCTGGAACTGGAGTATGAGGAAGAGCTTTACGAACGCGAAAATGAAGAAGAATCAGACGACGAGAACGATAAACCAAAATAAAACAATTATGGAACTAAATACTCCCAAACGATTGACCCGCAGCCGAAGAGACCGAATGCTTGCCGGAATTTGCGGCGGTATTGCCAATTATCTGGATGTAGATCCAACGATCATCAGGCTTGGATTTGCACTGGCCACTTTTTTTACAGTTGTGTTCCCTGGTATATTGATCTACCTGATTATGTGGATAGTGGTTCCAAAAGAGTAAGTCATTGTAACCGGAATAAAAATTTTCTGAATATATAAATGAATACCTTATCTGTACTTGTGTTACGGAGGTAATTCTCTATTTTCAATAATTCAATAAAAATAATTTATAACAATAAAATGTCATGAACAGAAGAAACTTTATCCAAAACTCCGCTACCGCTGCAGCATTTGTAGGTTTTTCAAATATGGGATTTAGTAGCACACTGGCAGAGGTAAAACCGTCGAATTCGGCCAAATTCAAACTTAAATATGCTCCGGGATTTGGAGCATTTCCAGAACTTGCCGGTAAAGATCCGGTAGAGGTAATTAAATTCTGCGCAGATCAGGGTTTCAGAGCTATGTTTGATAATGGATTATCAGGACGGTCAATCGAGGATCAGGATAAAATCATTGCCGAGCTCACTCGTCAAAATATGGATATGGGACCTTTTGTCCTGTATGCCGATTTTAAAGTGGAATCGATGGTGATCAAGGACTCTTCAATACGCGAAATGCTTGTAAAAAAAGTAAATGAAGGGGTTGAGCTGTTTAAGAGGACAGGAGTGAAATGTGCCTTGATGGTTCCCGGCCGATATAATGAAAGGATGGCATGGGATTTTCAAACAGCCAATGTCATTGATATGATGCGTGAATTAAGTGAAATAGCAGAAAAAGGGGGACTGACGATTGTACTGGAACCGTTGAACAAGCGTGATCATCCCGGTCTCTTCCTTACTGGTATTCCACAAGCCTATTCAATTTGTCGTGCAGTGAACAGCCCTGCATGTAAAATAGTGGATGATGTATATCACCAACAAATTACGGAAGGGAACATTATCCCTAATATGGATACAGCATGGTCAGAGATTGCTGCATTTCATCTTGGGGACAATCCGGGCCGCAAAGAGCCCGGAACCGGTGAGATCAACTTTCAAAGTATATTTAAACATATCTCCGGGAAAGGATACGATGGCGTATTATGCATGGAACACGGTAAAAGCATTGATGGTAAAGAAGGCGAGCTAGCCTTAATTGAAGCCTACAGGAAGGTTGATAACTTTTAAACTTTTTGGCTATTGATAACGTTTCTAATGGTCTGAATTTCAATACTTAAAAATGAAATGTAAAATTTTTTTTCCGCTTATTATTTGTCTGTTTTTCTCATTTACAGCATTTTCTCAGGTTGATTACAAACCTGCTCCCGAAAATATTGCAGCACGCGAATGGTTTCAGGATGCCAAATTCGGCCTTTTTATACATTGGGGAGTTTACTCCACACTTGCAAACGGAGAATGGGTGATGAATCAGCAACAATTAAGTAAAGCCACCTATGAAAAACTTCCCGACTTTTTTAATCCGATTAGCTTCAATGCCGCAGAATGGGTAAAAATGGTGAAGGATGCAGGAATGAAGTACATCACCATTACGAGTAAGCATCATGATGGTTTTGCGATGTGGGCTACAAAACTCAGCAACTGGAATATTGTAGACCGTACTCCATATGGCAAAGATGTGTTGAAGCAATTGGCCGATGAGTGTCATAAACAGGGGGTGAAGCTCTTTTTCTATCACTCGCATCTCGACTGGTACCAGGACAACTATTATCCACGTGGCGGAACCGGCGGCAGTTCGGGTCGCCCAAATAAAGGAGACTGGAATGCTTATCTTGATTACATGGATGGTCAGCTTGCTGAACTCCTTACCAACTATGGAGAGATTGCCGGAATCTGGTTCGACGGATGGTGGGACAAAAAGGATGCCGACTGGCGCCTCGATAAAACCTATAGTCTAATACACAAACTTCAGCCCGCGGCCTTGGTGGGGAATAATCATCATCAGGCGCCAAAACCGGGTGAAGATTTTCAAATGTTTGAAAAGGATCTCCCGGGCAAGAATACCACCGGATTTGGAGGAGAATCAGAGATTGGAAAGCTTCCCCTTGAAACCTGCGAAACGATGAACGGAGCCTGGGGATTTAATATTAAGGACAGAAATTTCAAAAGCACGACCCAACTTGTTCAATACCTGGTGAAAGCGGCAGGGTCAAATGCTAATTTTTTGTTGAACGTTGGGCCAATGCCAAACGGGAAAATCCAACCTGAATTTATTAAAATCCTGGGCGAAATGGGTGAATGGATGAAAAAATATGGATCAACTGTTTACGGTACCCGAGGTGGACCAATAGGGCCACATCCGTGGGGAGTTACTACAACAAAAGGGAATACGCTCTATGTGCATTTAATGGGTGAATCTGACGAAAACCTGTTGCTAAATGATTTTGGCAAAAAGATCCGCAAAGCATATCTTTTTGATGATCAAACCCCTGTTGTATTCAAGCAAAACGAATTTGGAATTACCATTAAGGTTCCTGAGGTAAAAAGAAAACCTGAAGATACGATCGTTGTGCTTGAATTTTGATGAAAGATTGCCAGCGGCTGGCTGCGGGAAGCTGGCCGCTGGCAATCTGCATTTAATCACATTTACTTTTTCAGCAATATCTCATTGATCATCTTTTCGAACTGTTCCTTTGTCGCTTCTGGAGATCTGGCGATTCCACTGGTCATGGTAGGATTTCCTGCCTGAGGAACCCACAAAAATGCAGGTATTCCGCTGATTCCAAAAACTGTCGATAGTTCACGTTCCTGATCTGTATTAACTTTGTAAACTACAATCTTCCCTTTATATTTTCCGGCAAGTTCTTCAAGTACGGGTGAAGCAATACGGCATGGGCCACACCAGTCTGCATAAAAATCGACAATACAAGGCAATTTACCGGTATATTTCCACTCCTTCGGATTTTTCTCAAAATCCATTATCTGCGATTTGAACTGCTCCTTATCAATTTTAATAACATTCCCCTCGGATGCAAAAACAGATTTGGTTAACATGAAACAGAGGATTACCATAATAATACCTGCAAAGACTCGTGTACTTCTCATAAACAGAAAATTAAATTACTATTTCGAAATATTGTTCAAACATATATACTTTTCGACATATATCGTGTCGTAATATACTTTTTTTTATACTTCAAATGGTTTTTTAAGTAATTTTACAAATCATTTTTCCTATACAAACCAAGGTATGAAGCGCAAAAGGAAACTCAAAAAGATCGATCTCAATAAATTTGTTTCAAGGACTGCCCAAAAAGGAAGTATCCCGGGTACTGTGGAATATATCGGTATGCCGCGCCAGGAGGATATCAGAATCGGTGTACTGGAATATGATGAGTCAACAATAATCAATGAGATTATAGTTGGTTCAGTAACAGAGCTGGAAGGTTATATTGACCGACCGGGTATCAAATGGATTCAGGTTACAGGAGTCCATAACCTGGAGATCCTGAATGAAATAGGTAAACAGTTTAATATTATTTCATTAGATCTTGAGGACATTGCCAATACAACACAACGTCCCCGTATTGAAGAAAGAGATGACTATATATTTTTAGTTTTCAAAATCTTACAAATTGATCCGGAAAGTCGGGAGGTAAATATGGAACAGATCAGTATGGTTTTGGGTCCAAATTATGTGATCTCCTTTCATGAAACTACTCCTCAGGTATTCCAGACATTGCATAATCGTATCGTTACGAGTAAGGGTCGCGTTCGAAAGATGAAAACCGACTATCTCGTTTTTGCCATTATTGATATCATTATAGATCATTACTTTACATTAATTGAGGATATTGGTGAAAGTATCGAAGAGACAGAAGAGGAGTTGATCACTTCCCCTGGGCAGGCAAGTCAGGAAGCTATTTACAAAATAAAACGACGGCTTGGCTATGTTAAAAAGACCATCTGGCCGGCGCGTGAAGTTCTGAACCAGCTTCAGCGGTCGGATCATCAGCTGATCCATGACGAAACCAGAATCTACTTTCGAAATAATTACGACCATACCATTCAGATTATTGAGACACTTGAGAGTTTACGGGACCTGACCTCAGGTATGATGGACCTTTACCTTTCAACCGTAAGCTACAAAATGAATGAGATTATGAAGGTATTGACCATCTTCTCTACGATCTTTATTCCCCTCACCTTCTTTGCCGGAGTTTACGGGATGAATTTTAAGTACCTGCCGGAACTGGAGTGGGAAAGTGGTTATTTTATTTTTTGGGGAATAATGATCATTATCACGATTGTGATGTTGCTATTTTTCAGACGAAAAAAATGGCTTTAACGCTCCTCCCCTATTTCTGAAACCAGAAACAAACAGCTATCTTTGAATCATAAATTAAATATTCAGCCATGAGTAAACCAATTGTTACGGCCATCGCCTCTTTCGGAATGTCAGGTGTTGTCTTTCAGGGACCGTCACTTAAAATTTTTCCAAATCTGTTTAAGATTCACAAGATCCTGGAAAGGACAAAAAACATCTCAGCCCAAAGGTACCCTGAAGCTACAATCGTCCGCTCGTATGACGAGATTCTGAATGATCCGGAAGTGGAACTGGTCCTTGTCAACACGCCAGATCACCTTCATTTTGAGATGGCTAAGCAAGCAATCAAAGCGGGGAAGCATGTTTTAGTTGAGAAACCGTTCACCAAAACCAGCGATGAAGCCAGGGAACTTATCTCGCTGGCGCATCTGAATGGGGTAATCCTCACAGTTTATCAGAGCAAGCGGTTGGATAACGGGTTTCTGACGATGAAAAAAATCCTTGAAGATCAGCTGCTCGGACGGGTTGTTGAGTATGAGGCACATTACGACCGATACCGGAATTTTATTCAGGAGGGATCGTGGAAAGAGGATGGAGATGAGCGGACCGGTGTGCTGTACAATCTCGGTTCTCACATTGTAGATCAGACACTTGTATTGTTTGGAATTCCAAAGGCTGTAACGGCACATCTGAATGTCCTACGTACAGGTGGAAGAACAACCGATAATTTCGATATCAGGCTCCACTACGGGAAGTTTAATGCGATACTGCGTTGTTCCTACCTGGTTCGCGAAATGGGACCTCAATATATCGTTCACGGGACGGAAGGTTCTTTTGTCAAAATGGGAACCGATCCGCAGGAGGAGCTGATGAAATTGCACCACCTTCCCAATGAACCTCAATGGGGTGAAGATAAACCTTCCGATTGGGGAACGCTCAATACCTCGATCAACGGTCTGCACTTTCAGGGAAAAATAGAGACCATTCCGGGTAACCTGGCGGCTTTCTTTTCAAAATTGTATGAAACCATCCGCGAAGGGGCACCACTTTTTGTCAAACCAGAAGAGGCATTGACCACTATCCGTATCCTGGAAGCCTGTCTTGAAAGTAACCGGTTAAAAAAGACGGTGGAGTTTAAGGCGGAATAGAGAGGGGATGGAGAGACTGAGAGAAGGGGAGAAAGGGTGACTGAGAGACTGAGAGTAAGATTGAAAATGTGTCTTGTCCTGAAATAGGTTCATAGAAAAAGTAAACTAAAATCAGGATTATGAATATAACAAAAACCCGACGAATTTTGGAAATCCGTCGGGTTTAAACCGAAGATTAGTTGATTTTATTCCCCTAGTTTTTTATACCTGATCCGGTGGGGTGTGCTGTCGCCCAGTCGTTTCTTTTTGTTCTCCTCATATTCAGAATAACTCCCTTCAAAGTAGTATACCTGTGAATTACCCTCAAATGCCAGAATATGGGTTGCTACACGATCCAAAAACCACCGGTCATGCGAAATCACCACTGCGCAACCGGCAAAACTGTCGAGCCCCTCTTCCAATGCACGTAACGTATTCACATCGATATCGTTGGTAGGCTCATCCAAAAGGAGTACGTTGGCCTCTGATTTTAGGGTTAATGCCAAATGAAGCCGGTTACGTTCTCCACCCGAGAGGACACCACACTTTTTCTCCTGGTCGGCACCACTGAAGTTAAAGCGGGAAACATAGGCCCGGGCATTCAACATCCTTCCACCTACCATTACTTCATCAGTACCACCCGAAAGTACCTGATAAACTGTCTTGTCATCTACAATTGCTTCGTGACCCTGATCGGCATAACCAATTTTCACAGTCTCACCTACCGTGAAACTGCCGGAATCAATTTTTTCCAGTCCAAGAATCATCCTGAATAAGGTTGTTTTACCGGCGCCATTCGGACCAATCACCCCAACAATGCCGTTAGGTGGCAATACAAATTCAAGATTCTCGAACAATAACCTATCGCCGAAAGCTTTGGAAACGCCATGTGCCTCAATAACCTTATCTCCCAGACGGGGTCCGTTGGGAATAAAGAGCTCAAGTTTATCCTCTTTCTGTTTAACATCTTCATTCAGAAGCTTTTCATAAGCACCCAACCTGGCTTTTGATTTGGCTTGCCGTGCCTTGGGACTCATCTTCACCCATTCCAACTCCCGTTCAAGTGTTTTACGACGTTTGGAGATCCCCTTCTCCTCCATCTCCAGACGTTTTGATTTTTGTTCCAGCCAGCTTGAGTAGTTCCCTTTCCATGGAATACCTTCTCCGCGATCGAGTTCAAGGATCCATCCTGCAACATTATCAAGGAAATAACGGTCGTGGGTAATACAGATTACCGTTCCCTTATATTGTTGCAGATGTTGTTCCAGCCACTCTACAGACTCAGCATCTAAGTGGTTGGTCGGCTCATCGAGCAACAGAATATCAGGTTGTTTCAGCAGTAGCCGGCAAAGGGCTACGCGACGGCGTTCTCCTCCGGACAATACTTTGACGGAGGTATCGCCATCGGGACACCTGAGGGCATCCATGGCACGTTCCAGCTTATTATTGAGGTTCCAGGCATCGGTTGCATCGATTTTTTCCTGAAGCAGGGCTTGCCGGTCCATGAGCTTATCCATCACATCCGGGTTTTCATAAACTTCGGGCAAACCAAACCGCTGGTTGATCTCCTCATATTCATCCAGAATATCGACAATCTCCTGAGCTCCTTCCTGAACAATCCCCATCACTGTTTTAGTATCATCGAGTAAAGGTTCCTGTGACAAGTGACCAACCGTATAACCCGCAGAAAAAGCCAGTTCACCATTGAAATCTTTCTCAAGTCCTGCGATAATTTTTAAAAGGGTAGATTTACCCGATCCGTTTAGACCGATAATTCCAATTTTTGCACCCAGGTAAAAGGAAAGTGAAATATCTTTGATTACCTGTTTCTGAGGTGGATAAGTCTTACTCACCTTATACATCGAAAATATAATCTGCCTATCTTCAGCCATTGATTTTTTATTTGATTTGAATGACAAAATTCGTATTTTTAATCAGAATTGACAATAGATTTCCACTTAATAAAGAATTCAGTGCAATTTAAATATATCAAATAAATTAATCCAAAGTTTAGTCTGCTCTGAAAGCTAAAATAAATGGAATTAAATTAAGTTTGTTGTTCGATCTTTAATACAAAATTCATATGAGAAAATTAGCTTTTGTTTCTACGCTGGTAGTTCTTCTGGTGATCACTCTGATTGGTTACTGGAAATATTCCTTCACCTACAGCGAAGGGTATCGGGCAGGTTTGCTTCAGAAGATCTCCTACAAGGGGAACATCTTCAAAACATATGAAGGAGAGATGATTCTAAGCAGTGTCCAAAGCAATTCCAACGTGGCAATTGCTTCCGAAAAGTTCTTCTTCTCGGTTACCGATAAGACGGTAGCGCTTCAGTTGGAGAAGGTTCAGGGGGAAAATGTCGTTGTCCATTATACTGAAAAAAACGGTAAACTTCCCTGGAGAGGTGAAAGCACCTATTTTGTGGATAGCTTGAAAATCAATAATTCACCAGGGCATGGATTTCGTTAGTTGTTCGATCAAACAAATAACAAGATCATAACATTTTTGTGCCAAATTTTTTACCCCAATTATTGAAAGTAACTTTCAATATTTATTTCCTGCAACTCGTGGAACCCGCTCGCTTTATTTGTAATCAAGTATAATCATGCTCAATTCAAAGGTTATCTTTGTAAAAAAAATTATATAAAATTCCATATGAAACAATCCTTTATTTTGCTTCTACTTTTCAATTTTTGCTCCTATTTGTTTCTGAATGCTCAAAATATTGGGAAAAGACCACTCACAATTAATGACTTCTCAACATGGAAATCGATTATCAATCAAGAGATTTCGAACGACGGGAAAGTGGCCGCCTTCGAGGTTAATCCGCAAAAAGGGAATGGCATTCTGATTGTGAAGTCTGTCGATTCAAAGAAAGCAGATACCCTATCCCGAGGTTTCGATGCCCGGTTTTCCAATGAATCTGATTTCATAGTTTACAAAATAAAGCAACCCGAAGACTCGATTCACCTGGCCAAAAAGAAAAAGCTGAAGAAGGAACAAATGCCCAAGGATAGTTTGGGTATTCTGGTTTTTATCAGGAACAAGATTTACACCTTTCCCAATCTAAAACAATTTTCAATTCCGAAAGAAAATAGCCGGTGGGTAGCATTCCTGACCGATATGAAGAAACTGGAAAAGCCGGAAAAAGAGAAGAAAGATAGTGTCGTAAAGAAACCGAAAGAAGCAAAACCTAAAATAGAAAACAATAAGTCAAAAGAGCAAAACAGCCAGCTGGTGCTATTTGAGGCCGCTTCGGGTGATACCATTTGTTTTCAGAACGTAACCGAATATTTTTGTGCCCCTTCAGGCAATAAAATAACATTTATTTGCCAGACAAAAGATTCACTCGATCGGGCCGAAGTGCGAATATTCGATACAAAATCCCGAAAGTGCGAATTACTTTTTAAGGAGAATGGAACGACAAAAAAAATCATTTCTGATAAACAGGGTGAAAAAGTTGCCTTTCTGTTCTCAGGCGACACCATTAAAGAAAAAGTATTCAGCCTATATTGTGGATTACTCAATATAGATAAACCCAAAGCCGTTGTTACCCTTGATGGAGCTGGAGTTCCTAAAGATTGGTCTCCATCTGAGTTCTCGGATCTTTCATTCTCAGAAAATGGTCAGCTCCTATTCCTGGGTACAAACCTTAAACCCAAAGTGGCTCCCAAAGACACCCTTTTGGACGATGAAAAACCGGTACTCGACATTTGGAACTGGAAAGACAAAGAGCTACAGCCAGAACAAAAAATCAACCTCGACAAAGAAAAGAAACGTACCTTTAAAGGTGTTTACCTCATTGGCGAAGGAAAATTTATCCAATTAGCAGACACGATAGTGAGGGATATCCGTACCATTCAAAAGGGGAATGGCCGAATTGCACTTGGGATAGATCAGTCGCCTTACAAACTGCAATCCTCATGGACTGGCGATTCCAATGCAGACTATTATCTTGTCGATATCGAAACAGGTGCTAAAAGAATTATTCTTAAAAACAAATCAATGGCCAGCCTGTCACCCGGTGGCAATTATGTTACCTGGTACAATGCCGTTGACAGTGTTTATTATGCCCGTTCGACCAATATCAATTCAAACGAAATAATCAACCTGAGCTCAAAAATTCCTGTTTCGCTTTGTGACGAAAGGTGGGATATGCCTGCTGAACCAAACCCATATGGAATTGCAGGGTGGTCAGAAAACGATAAGTATTTGTTCATTTATGATCGGTACGACATTTGGAAGATTGATATGAGCGACACCTCAAAACCAATCAATGTTACAAACAACTTTGGAAGGAAAAATGACACCAAACTTCGTTACAGTAGACTAGATCCAGAGGCAGAGTTTATTGATCTGCGTAAACCGGTGATTCTTCAGGCGTTTAATGAACGGACCAAATTCGCGGGTTACTTCACTGCTGATTTGCAAAAAAGAGCGGATCCCCATTCGCTGATTATGAAAGGTGAAAAAATCGATAACCTTATTAAGGCAAAAAATGCACCGGTTATGATCTGCACACGTGAAAATGTATCCGAATTCCCAAATATCTGGACAGGTAATATGTCGTTTGAACATCTGCAACAGCTTTCAGATGCCAATCCACAGCAGAATTTATTTGTGTGGCCCAAAGTAAAACTTGTCAAATGGACTTCATTTTCGGGGAAAACACTCGAAGGACTTCTTTATATTCCTGAAACAATAGATACGACTCTCAAATATCCGATGATTGTTTACTTTTATGAACGCAATGCCGATTATCTGAATGCCTATACACCCCCAACACTTACCCGTTCAACCATCAACCGGACCCATTATGCGAGCAACAATTATATCGTATTCATTCCTGACATTACATACGAATCGGGGAATCCAGGGAAAGATGCTTTTGATGCTATTGTGAGTGGAACCCAGTTTGTAAGTAACAATTTTAAATTTATCGACCGCAACAACATTGGTATTCAGGGGCAAAGTTGGGGAGGTTACCAGACAGCCTGGCTGATCACCCAAACCAATATGTATAAGGCGGCCATGGCCGGCGCACCGGTTAGCAATATGACGAGTGCATATGGAGGTATCCGCTGGGGATCAGGTATGTCACGAATGTTTCAGTACGAAAAGGAACAAAGCCGTATTGGTGGCACATTGTGGGATAAGCCTTTGCATTTTATCGAAAACTCCCCCATTTTTTATGTGCCAAAAATTGAGACTCCCCTTTTGATAATGAGTAATGACAATGACGGAGCAGTCCCATGGTACCAGGGAATTGAGCTTTTTACTGCCATGCGGAGGCTTAATAAACCAGCATGGATGCTGACTTACAACAATGAGGAGCATAATCTTAAGGCAGAAAGCCGGGCTAACCGCATTGACCTGACGATCCGTATGAAGCAGTTTTTTGATCACTATCTAAAAGGTGAACCAATGCCGGTATGGATGGAAAGTGGCATTCCTGCAATCAAAAAAGGGATGGAACTGGGATATTAAGCATTACACCTCGCTGAGGTCAATCATGTTATTTTGATTTTTTCAGAAAAACCTGATTTACTCTGCTTCTAAAATTAATCTAAAAGATCGCCCATATTTTATTTGAAAATATGGGCGATCTTTTGCTTAAAATAATTCACTTAAACTCCTCACAAAATAGATCTATCTTTTTGATATTCAAAAGACAGAGAATATTTTCCACTTCCAATGACAACTTCATAAGGTTCAATTTGCTTCCTGAAGTGACAGGTATGGTTATTCAGAATATAACTTTGGGCGGTGGGAGGCACAAGTACTTTAGCTGTACACCCAACTGGCACCTCAATTTTAAGTTTAAGGATGTTGTTCTCAAGTGTCCAGTTTACCCCTATCGTTCCATAAGGGGTCAATTTTGTCGTTTTTGCCCAGGTAACCCCTTCTGGAATCTGGGGATCAATAAACACCTGCTGGTAGCCGGGATAATTATCATCGGGACGTATTCCGCCAACCGCCTGATAGAACCAGGAGCCGATACCATTATAGCAGTTGTGAATGCGACTTCTGTCTCCTGACCAATGTTCCCATGTAGTAGTTGCACCCTGATCCATCATATAGAGATAACCGGGATAATCTCTATTTTTCAGCATGGTATAGAACAATCCGACCGTATGATTTTTTACCGCCCATTCGGTAAAAATGGGAATACCTACCAAACCTGTTGCTATATGCCCCTTTCGATTGATGATGATTTCGTCATTAAGTGTTTTGGCAACCTTCACTTTTAAAGAGTCAGGGACAACCTGGGTTAACAGAGGATAGGACAGATCGATTTGAGAACCACTGGCATAACTATTTTTTGCTCCAACAAAGAATGTCTGATGAATCTGCTTTTTAAGCCTTTCGTTTTGGATTGCGTATTTGGAAGCATCATCTGTTTTGCCTAATTTCTGAGCAATCTTCTCCATCGTTTCAAGACATTGGCTAACAACGCAATTGCTGACAAGATTTATCGAAGTCTTGTCTTTCTGGTCAACCCCTTCCGGTGTAGCCCAATCGCCCAGGTACCAACCTCTGTAATCGGTTTCAGGCCAGGGCTGAAGCATTCCGTCAGGAGAGTATTTGCCTACATAGCCAAGCCATTGCTGCATCACAGGATAAAATTTTTCAAGAACCCGGAGATCACCATAATTCTGATAGGTTTTCCACGAGGCGGTAATAATAAACCCGCACCAGTATGGACCACCTCCCGCAGGATAAGGATTTGGAGCTGTATGTGGCATACCTCCATCCTCACGGATACAATCGGCCCAGGCTTGAAGCCAGTTTGAATAGAGCGGCCCAAGGTCAAACATGGTTTGGGCAGTTAATGTTGAAGCATTCCCATCGCCTCCATAACCCAAACGCTCCAATTGAGGGCAATCGACCAGATATCCTCCCAGACTCAGGCAGCGAAGGGTATAAAAAAGCATATTATGAATTGCATTCAGATCACCATCAGAACACTCGAAGGTTGATGCCAGTCTGTAAGCAGTATGAATTTGATATCCCTTAATATTCTCTTTATTAGGTGCTTCTGTTAAATTTGAAATTTTTATATAACGGAAACCATGGTAATTGAATCGATTACGGAAAACTTCCTGGCCAACACCATTTGCGATATACCTGTCTTCCTGATGCTGGTTCACATACTTGCCCTCTTTATCCAGATGATCGCAGTATTCCATTAATACCTCTGTTCCAGGCTGTAAAATAGGGAACCGTATTTCAGCATAACCGGTCATTGTATTCCCCAAATCAACCAGCCAGGTATTGAGGCCAAAAGGCTGAACAGAAACTGCATTGATCGTACCCATAATGCGGTTAGGTTCAACGGTCTGGGGTGTAACCTGATGTGCAGGAACATTGGCTTCGAAAACCGGATGCCATATTACTTTATTTAATGAAGCAGCAGTTAAATCGGGCAGAACAAGAGAACTGTTCACCTTCTCGCCTCCAAACCTCCCAGCTTTCCAGTTTCCAATTGACCCAATTCCACTATCCCTTCCTTTCCAAGTTGCGTCCGTGGAGAGAATATTCTTCCATTTCCCGTCCACCAGCTCTTCCATGAGGGCTCTTACCAAAGGTCCTTCATAAATAACACCAGGCAGACCTGTGCTGTACCATCCGCGACCCAGCCAGATAACAAGCTCATTATCTCCATCTTGCAAATAGGGTAAGACATCGTAGGTAAGGCTTAATGATCGTTTATTGAACTGAGAAACTGCTGGAGTAAGTACCCCATCACCTATCTTTTTCCCATTGAGATAAATTTCGTGATACCCCAGGGAATTCACATAAAGCAACCGTTTTTGAGCTTTTCCGGATAAAATAAAATGTTTTCTCAGTTGCGGGTTCTCCGGATTCCCTGCATCACGCGGCAATCCAATGTATGATGCATTCCAGTTGACACCTGATAACAAGCCCACACTAAAGCAGGCCACACGACTCCAATCAGAAGATTTGTCCTTTTCGTCCCAAATTCTTACTTTCCAGTAAACCACCGACCTTGAATCCAATTCTTTCCCTCCCCAGGAAACAAGAACACTGGCACCGGTTTTAATCTTTCCTGAGTTCCATAAATCTGCACCGCTTTCGGTTAAAAGGGTGCTATCGCTTGCTGCCAATAGCTGATAAGCCTTTTGAATCGTACCGTTTTTTTCGGCACTTATTTCCCAGCTTAACCCCGGGATGGTTGTCGCAATTCCCAACGGATTGGTGAGGTTTTCACATCGAAGGTCTCTGATGACCAGTTCTGTTTTTGCCTGAACAAATCCGGCAAATAGCATTACAAGAAAAAAATGAAAAGAAAAAAAAGATCGTAACATACTGATTTGTAATTAGATTATTATTGTGAGGCTGAATTATCACGAATCACTCCAAAAATAGTACAATTAAATGAATGTTAACTTCTCAATAACGGAAGTCATAGCTTAAACATTTTCCAACATTACATGTTGTAACACATAAATACAAACAATAATTAAAAAAAGAAAAGTTTATGCAGATTTCTAAATTATTCACGAAATACACACTGGGCGACATTGAATTAAAAAACAGGATTGTTATGGCGCCAATGACACGTTGCAGGGCGATAGGAAACATCCCAAACGAACTGATTGCCGAATATTACCGGCAACGTTCAGGAGCCGGACTCATCATAACCGAAGGGACTTCTCCATCCCCCAATGGCTTAGGATATTGCAGGATACCTGGCCTTTTTAATGATGCACAGGCTGAAGGATGGGAAAAAACAACAAAGACTGTTCATGATTCGGGTGGAAAAATTTTTGTCCAGCTGATGCACACCGGAAGGATTGGCCATTCATTAAATTTACCTTCAGGTGCAAATGTACTGGCCCCTTCGGCAATTAAGCCCGCTGGCCAAATGTGGACCGACCAGGAGGGGATGCGGGATTTTCCTGAACCAAGGGCAATGACACCGGGAGAACTTCAGGATACGATCAATGAGTTTAAACACGCTGCCTCACTTGCTGTAAAAGCAGGTTTTGACGGGGTTGAACTCCATGCAGCCAACGGTTACCTGCTGGAACAGTTTCTCTCGCCCGTAAGCAACCAACGCACGGATGAATATGGAGGAAATATTATTAACCGCTGCCGTTTTGTACTTGAAGTTGTTGATTCAGTAATCGATGCGATTGGTAAAAACAGAACAAGCATCAGGCTTTCTCCGTTCGGAGTTGCCAGCGATATGCCTCACTATCCTGAGATCGAAGAAACATATACTTACCTTGCGGAACAATTGAACGAGCGGGGAATCGTATATATCCATCTTGTGGATCATAGTGCTATGGGAGCCCCCGAAGTTCCATTCAGTATCAAGGACACGATTCACAAAAAATTCAAAAATACCCTCATCCTCACCGGAGGATACAGCCATGAGAGTGCCGAAACAGATCTGAATAACAACTTTACCGATCTGATAGGTTTTGGAAGACAGTTTATTAATAATCCTGATCTTGTCGATAGATTGATCAATAACTGGCCATTGGCTGAAACCCTCGATGTAAATGCATTTTATTCTGCGGGTAAAGAAGGATATACTGACTATCCGACATACCGTAATTAACAATTTTCTATTTCTCATGATGTGGTTCTCCGTGGTCATCTCTTCGATCCTCTGTGTAACATTTTTTCGTTGCACAAGGATGAACAGAGAAGAAACGGAGGACCACATTCTTTTTAGCCCCTGATGTAATTGAAGGTAATCCCTCCCCTTTCAAATTAAAGTGTTAAATTTGACCTCAAAATTTAGCATATGATTAAATCTATGACGGGTTATGGGAAAGCTGAATGTGAGCTCGCCCTGAAAAAAATCACAATTGAAGTCAGATCACTCAATAGTAAACTGCTGGATGTAAACACAAGGATTCCTGGCGTTTATCGCGAAAAAGAATTAGAGATCAGACGCGAACTTTCGGATAGGTTAATCCGCGGGAAAGTCGACTTCAACCTCTTCTCCGAGTCGTTGGGTGTTGAAAGCAACAGCGCCATCAATAGTGCGATGGTGAAAAGTTATTTCAAACAGCTCACCGAGATCAACAACGATCTACAACTTCCCCTTACAGAACTTACCTTACAAATAATCATGCAATTGCCTGATGTTGTAAAAACCACACGCGATGAACTCGACGAGAATGAATGGAAGATCATCGTTGCTACCATCCGTCAGGCTCTTGATGCGCTGGATAACTTCCGTACACAGGAAGGATTATCACTCTACAACGATATCATATTCAATATCAATACAATAACAACGCTGCTTGAACAGATTGCGCCATTCGAACTGGAGCGAACAGCCAAAGTGAAGGAGCGAATACTGGAAGGATTAAAAGAACTCTCTTCGCCCGAAGGTGTCGATCACAACCGACTTGAGCAGGAGATGATTTTCTACCTCGAAAAGCTGGATATCAATGAAGAGAAAGTGAGATTGGGTAATCACTGTTCCTATTTTCTTGAAACATTGGAGCTGGATGAACCCACAGGGAAGAAGCTTGGATTTATTGCTCAGGAAATTGGACGTGAAATCAATACACTCGGATCAAAAGCCAATCATACCGAAATGCAGAAGTTAGTCATTGGAATGAAAGATGCACTTGAAAGAATCAAGGAGCAATTGCTTAATGCTTTATAAATTCCGATCTTTAAATCCACTGTTTTATTTTCAAACTATTTCAATTCATGAGTGAAGGCAAACTGGTCATTTTTTCCGCGCCGTCAGGAGCCGGCAAAACAACAATTGTAAGACATTTATTGTCATTGAACCTTAATTTTGGATTTTCAATCTCAGCTACTACACGGAAACCAAGGGGAGCCGAACTAAATGGGAAAGAATACTATTTTTTAAGTACTGAAGAATTCCTTTTTAAAATAAGCCAGGATGAATTTCTGGAATGGGAGGAGGTTTATCCGGGTTGTTTTTATGGGACTTTGAAAAGCGAGGTGGAGCGGATTTCAAGGAACGGCCAAAATATCCTCTTTGACATTGACGTGGTAGGTGGCAGTAATATAAAAAAATATTACGGTGACAGAGCACTTGCGGTGTTTGTTCAGCCTCCATCGATTCAGGAACTGGAAAACAGGCTATTTGAACGATCGACTGACCAACCAGAAGTGATCAAAGAGCGGATTGCAAAAGCGGAACACGAAATGGGCTATGTTAACCTATTTGATATAGTGATCATTAACGATAAGCTTGAAGATGCGCTCAAAGAGGCAGAAGAGAAAATCCGGAAATTTCTGGGGAGCGTTCAGAATTGAAACAGGTTTAGGAGACCTGCAAAAAACTGGAATAATATAATCATTAAGAAAAGCAATAACTTAGGAACTTTAACTCAGGCCTGAATGAAAATCGCTATCTTTTCAGGATCATTTAACCCGATACACAACGGCCATCTGGCTATTTCACGGGAGGTGCTTAAACAGGGAGCTGCTGACGAGTTATGGTTTCTTGTTTCACCGCAGAATCCTTTAAAGAAGAATGCCGAACTCTTTCCGGAAGAGGCCCGGTTCGAAATGGTAAAATTGGCCATTGAAGATGAAATCGGCATGGTCGCAAGCGATTTTGAGTTTTATCTTCCCCGCCCTTCCTATACAATCAGGACACTTGAAAGGCTTAGAATCACCTACCCACAACATCAATTTTTGTTACTTATCGGAGGAGACAACTATGCCATTATTCATAAATGGGTTGAATATCAACGGATAATAGACGAATTTGGACTGATTGTTTATCCCCGTCCGGGATTTCAAAATAAAGGAGGTGATCAGATCCCAAATACTACCTTTATTTCAGCTCCGCTTTTAGATATTTCAGCCACTGAAATACGGAAAAAACTAGAAAAGGGGGAATCTATCGCAGACATGGTACCTGAAAAAGTAGAGGAATATCTGAATAAAAATTTCACCCCATTATTTTAATTTTCACAGTCCCCATCTCTAAGTCTCTCCGTCACTATCACTAAGTCTCACTTTCCTCTTTCAATCAGTACCACTTGAAAAGCTTCATTCCGATTACAAACGAGACTGCCCCGACAGAAGTGAGCACTAACGCATCCTTCCAAACATCCATAAGACCTGCTCCTTCATTAAAGATACTCCTGAAACTATCGGCAATCATGGTCAAGGGAAGGTATTGAATAATAGGTATTGTCCAGTCGGGGAAGTTGTGGTAGCTGAAGAAAACACCAGACACTACCATCATGGGTGTTACGACAGCATTGATAATACCATTCCCAATTTCAGGATTAGCCGTATGGGAGGACATTAAAACCGAAATTCCGGAAAATGCAATATTTCCGGCTAAAAACATGACCATCAAAGCAGGCCAGCTTCCCTGAACGTTTAACCCGAAATAGAACCAGGCAAACGCAAAAAGTAACAGAGCTTCAACCACATTCATCGAAAACCTTGCGGTGATCAATGCAAACAGGAAGTTCGACTTTTTCATCGGTGTTGCAACCATTCTTCGCAACAATTTCTTTGAACGACGGTCAATAATTGTATAACTGATCCCCCAGCAGCACGACATCATGATCCCCATGGCCAGCAAACCAGGAATTAAGAAATCGATATACCGTGTTCCGGAAAGGGTTAAGGGTTCAATGCCCGACTGGTTGGCTGCATAAAAAGAGGGACCATAAGCTGCAAAATTAGATGCCAGCTGGTAAGCAGCTTTGGCCTCGGCATTTGCAGGATCGAAATGATATTTACTTCCCGTGGGCTGATCTTCAATAATAACAGACACCTTTCCCTTTTTAAGTAGTCTGTAGGCATTCGACCATGACGTTTCAGAAAAGGTGAGGATCGTATTTCCAAGTTTTTCATTTTTAAGGTTGATCGTATAGGTACTATCCTTGTGGGTCGCATTTGAAGTCAGGAAACCTATCAATTTCGTTTCATGAATGGTATCATTTTCGGAAACGACTTTTACGATGGCCAGTTTTACCTGAATCTCCCCTTTTTGTGTAAAGGCTATTCCCAGCCCCCAGGCCATCAGAATCGGGAAAACAACACCCCAAAAGATAACTGCCGGTTCACGAATAATTTCTGCAAAATGAGCTGCAATTAACCGATAGAGCTGATGATTGGTGATCTTATTCATATAAATGTCTTCCTGTAAGTGAAATAAACAATTCATCCAATGAGCGGTGACCACCTCCGAGAGTTAATATTTCCTGAAGCGTACCTTCAGCAAGTATAGTTCCTTCATCCATAATTACAATCCGGTCACAAAGGTATTCAGCCTCCTCCATGTAATGCGAGGTTAGAATCAGTGAGGTATTTTGCCCTTTCTTCAGATCGAGCAGGATATTCCATATCTCCCGCCGGGCATTGGGATCGAGGCCCGTTGTGGGTTCGTCGAGCAATAGTATCTTAGGTTTATTCAGCAGTGCAACACCAAGTGCCAGCCGTTGCCGTTGTCCTCCCGATAAATTATCAACATACGCTTTTTTCTTCTCTTCCAGTCCAATCAATTTAAAAACTTCATCGACCCTTTTGGAGTTGAGTTTATAAAAACTGGCAAATAATCGCATGGTTTCGTAGGCGGTAAGTTTATCCATGAAGCGGGTCTCCTGCAATGAAAGTCCGATCATCTGATGCAATTCGTGCTGATGGTTTTTCCACTGCTTTCCCGCGATAAAAATCTCACCTTCATCGGGATGTTGAATCCCTTCAATCATCTCAACCAGTGTGGTTTTTCCGGCTCCGTTGGGACCTAACAATGCAAGGAACTCTCCTGGCTTTATTTGCAGGCTTACCCCTTTAACCGCTTTTACCTCTTTAAACGACTTCTTAACCTTACAAACCTCAACAATATTTTCTAAATCTGTCATCCTATTTGAATCAAATATGTTCAAAAATGGTAAATTTATCCAAATATTTAAAACGATATTTCTTTTTATTTAAAGCCATACTAAAATAAGTTCAGTAATATTCCAAAAGCCGAAAATTTACTTTATTCACTGGAAATATGAGCATTTCCACTTATCAAAGGGGTCCATTCACTTAATTTAGTTGTGGCAAAAAATATTGTCGATTAAATTCGGAATTTGAAAGCTGGTAACGGAAAATTCAAATCCATCAGAAAGAGTTTAAGCTGATCATGATTAAGTATGACATGAAACCCTCATGAGCTGTTGCTTGCCAAAGAAGATGAAAATCAATGAGGGTTCCATGTGGCCGCTTAAAATCAAATTATTTTCACATGAAACGAGCCATAAGCAATAGTCTCACACAGAAGCATGACTTTTCTGGCGAGTTCCATCTGGCCACTAAAAGACAAATTATAGACAGATGAAAGTACTCAGGTATTTTTTTATTAGTTCCATTGTTTTTATATTATCGTGGAGCTCTGCTGTTGCGCAGGGTTCCAATTGCCAGAATCTGGGGTTTGAATTGGGCGATTTTACCAACTGGGTGGGTTATAATTGGGTAACAAGTACTGATATACCCACCAGAAATACATCTCCGGCCCTGGTTGTTCTTCCTACATCCCGAAGACAGGTCATCATGACTGATACTACTGCATATGATGCCAATACAGGAAATGGATTGAAAAAAATACCGGCCGGATATCGCTATTCTGCCCGTCTTGGTGATGGATTCACAAATGCAGATGCAAGTTTCAGATGTTGGGAGCAGAGTCTAAGATACACAATGACAATCGATTCTACCAATGCACTTTTGATATTTAAATTTGCTTTGGTTTTGCAATATGCTGCTAAAGACCACACCGCGGAAATGGAACCGCGGTTTAAGCTTACTATTTTTGATAAGAATGACAATATAATTCCTGACTGTTCCAATTATGATGTTTATGCAACAAGTGGTACAGTTAAAGGGTTTCAAACCTACACCTCCTCCAGTTTAAAGGATCCGGTTAAATGGAGAGACTGGACGACTGTTGGTGCTAACCTTTTGAAATATATTGGACAAACCATAACCATCGAGTTTATGGCGGCCGATTGTAAAGGGCAATTTCATTTTGGTTATGCCTATTTTGTAGCCGAATGTCACCCTTTGTACATTACCGTGAAGTATTGTGCCGGTGATAATGTTGCCACTCTTGCTGCTCCTGAAGGTTTCGAGTCATACAGCTGGAAGGACAGCAATGACTTGGTGGTCGGAACATCCAAGACGCTCAGCTTGACCGATCCTGTTGAGGGGGCAAAATATACCTGCGAAATGATCTCTGCAACTGATTGTCATGTAACACTTAAGTCGACCATAGCAAAATATGTGATTAAGACAGATTTTAGTTCCAGTATGATTGATTGCTTCTCAAATACAGTTCAGTTCACCAATGCATCAACAACCACTCACGGAATGCTAGCCTATAACTGGGATTTCGGAGATGGGAAGAGTTCCGCTGAGGTGAGTCCGAAGTATACTTTTGCCACTTCAGGGATGCACGATGTAACCCTCAGTGTGAGCAATCCACCGTCAACTTGTGTGGACACCCTCGCAAAAAAAATTGAATCCTTCTCTCCCCCATTGGTTGGAATTAGTGGTAAGTCGACCTATTGCCCCGGTCAAAGCATTTATCTGAAAGCGTATGGCGCCCATGACTATTTATGGAGCAATGGTTCTACAGCCGATTCGGTGAAAGTGAGCTCTCCCGGCGCCTTCTCCCTGGTGGGTCATTCGACTACCGGATGTGTCTCGAATCCAATTTATAAAACGGTGATTGAAGAGCCCGATTGGCAATTTTTGGATCAAAGCGATCCGGCAATGTGTGAAGGGAAACGTGCACTTTTAAAAGTTTCGGGGGCTATTAAATACCTTTGGAGTACGGGTGCAAAAACGGATACGATTTCCACGGTTTTTCCGGGAATTTTTAAAGTGACAGGTTCAAATTTACGCGGATGTGAGAAATCGTATACTTTCAGTGTTGTGGAATATCCATTTCCAAAAGTTGATTTTACCATATCAGCGTCATCACTCGACATCAGGCATAATCAACTCACTTGTACAATTCCTGCTCAAACTGGTGTGACCTATCTCTGGGATATGGGAGATGGATCGACCGAAACCAGCTCAACGGTTCAGCATACCTATGCCATCTCCAATGCAGTTTTGGAATATACGATTACACTCAAGGCATCAAGTAAATATGGTTGCGAAAAAATGGCATCCGCATCAATAGAGGTAATCCCTTTTATACCAAATGTCTTTTCACCCAACGCCGATGGAATAAATGACGTTTTTATGCCACAAATGCAGTTGCAGGTCTTAGACAGGTATGGTACACTCCTTTACAAAGGGATTGACGGATGGGACGGCACCTACAAAGGGAGACAAGTCGATCCGGATACCTACTTCTATTTAATTGATTATACCGATAAGAATCAAAAAGCGCAGACCAAAAAAGGGTATATTACATTGGTGAGATGAAATGGTCAAGATGAAGCAACAATTTGTAATCCTGTTTGTAATTATAAGTTTAATATCCGGACTAAAAGTGATGGCTCAGGCTGACATTAGTATGGCTACTCATTGGTACAACCGGGCGAATTACAATCCGGCATCAATTGCACGGACAGAATATTTGTATCTTTTTTCCAATATCCGTCAGCAATGGGTTGGTATTGAGGGGGCCCCTAAAGTTTTCAATGTTCAGGCATCGGAATATATCCACACGATGCATTCAGCGTTTGGGATATCACTGGTTGGTGAGGAAGTTGGGGTGACCCAGGCTTACAATCCGATGTTGACTTATGCTTACCGGATTTCGAACGACAGAGACTGGTCTTTCTCCATGGGTCTTTCGGCAGGGGTGTTTACAAGGTTTGTAAACGGCTCACTCTATGAAGCGGAGACGACAATTGATCCCGCTATCACATATGATATGGAAAAAGAGACCAGGCCTGATGTCAATATCGGTTTTGAATTTCAATCTGACCACTTTGTCTATGCCATCTCATCAACACATATCCTTTCGATCAATAAATCGGACAAGACGTTTCTAAACACCAACCATCGGTATGGCACTGTAATTTATAAGAACACCAATCCTGAGATGTTTAATTACCATTTCGGGGTACAGATGGTCAACAGGTATAACCTGATGGTGGTCGAGGGGAATGCTGGTATCCGGTTCAAACATCCGACATTGTTGCAAAGCGGACCCAGAGAAATATTCGATATTGGATTAACCTATCGTTCGTCGAGGCAAATGACCTTCCTTGTTGGTCTAAATATCTCACAAAACCTTAGGGTTGGGTATGCCTACGATAAAAGTTTTATAACCGGATATTACCCCAACGGGACCCACGAAGTAATGATCGAACTCCGAATTCCTTCCAAAGCGGCCTCCACACATTGCCAATGTGAAAATCTGCAGTATTGGTATCATTAGCAGCAACATTTTCCTCATATTATCTTTGTAGCAACCGCCTTTTCAATTCTTGCGTCACCTTTTGTCGCATTTCAGCCTCTGTCTGGTAGAGCTTGATGATCTGCCGGGAAGAAATTACGGTTCGGAATTCCTTGTAGTATTTTTCACGCAGGGCTATTAACCGCTTTGCACTCTCGAGTTGATTAACAATTAACAGGTCAGCTTCTTCGTCAGAAAGACTGTCTGCCTCAACCCTCATCAGTTTTGTCATTTTTCGAAAGTCAATCTCCGAAACCTCACGCTCATACCTAATATAAACAGGACGGAACTGATCAAATCTGACCTGATCGAGTTTCAGGTTAAGCCTGATTTCACGCAATTTTGCCTCGATGATCCGTTCGCGGAGTTTGGGAAAACGATCCGGTTTTTGTGATCTTGCGTCATTACCTGAAAACAATGCTGAAATAAGAAGCAGAATTAAACAGATATTCTTCATCTTTTATTTTTTATAATATTTAGTGTTGTCCTTCTTCAATAAAGGGATCGGATTTATATGCTACGGCCACCTGTAACAATTCATCGTCAGTCAATTCGGGTAAAACATCCGACAATTCTTCCGGCTTGATCTCCTTTGTTTCAGTTTTTGAATGATTAACCTTTCCTATTCCGGAAGGGGCTGTCGGTTTGCCAATTACTTTGGTTTGCCTGTCTGATTGTTTTATCTCCCCCTTTTTTCCCAGCACGATGGATATCGATTCAATCTTCGGTGACTCCGCCCTGTAATATCCAAGTAATGCAATTGCCGACATAGATGCGGCCACTGCAAGTGTCCCCAGCGTAATCAGAATCGTCCGGCGTCGATGCACCCTCTGTTTGGCTTTCGAAAGAGTTTTTTCAGAAATCTGCTCAAAAAAACCTGGCGGCACCTTGAAGAGTGATTTTCGTAATATCTCATCAAAATCATTATTGTTTTTCATAATTCTAATAGTGAATTCTTTTTTTTTGATGTTTCCTCTCTATGCATGATCGATCAAATATTGTTTAATCTTTTCACTTGCATAATGATAATTGGTTTTCAGGGTATTGACCGAAGAATTCAGGATTTGTCCGATATCTTCATAGCTCAGTTCATCAAAATAGCGCATATTAAACACAATCCTTTGTTTATCCGGAAGTTGTAGTAATGCCTGCTGAAACTTCAGCAAGATGGTATCGCTATGCTCCGCATCATTTGCGGAGAGTACTCCTGCCATCTCTTCTGTAATTTTTACAGCCTTTTTCATCCAATTTTTATTTCTTCTGAAATGTTTAATGCATTCATTGGTTGCAATACGGTAAAGCCAGGTATAAATCCTGCTTTGCCCATTAAAAGAATCAGCAAACCGGTATACGTTGATAAAAGTCTCCTGCAATATGTCCTCAGCATCCTGATGCGATACAACCAGACGCCTGATATGCCAATAAACTGGCACTTTGTAGGCATCCATTAACTGAAGAAATCCTTTATCTCTCAAGGCAGGATCCTTCATCATCGAAAAAATACGGGCGTCAGCCTCATTGTTCATCAAACGTATCGTGTATTTCAATTTGCTTTTTTGATGCAAGAATCTTCCAAAAGTTAAATGCAGTTCCAAATTTAACTTTTTAATAAAACTTGCATCTTAAAGGTATCAATTTAAAATATTTAAAATTTTACCTTATGAAACGATTTATAAAAATCTTGGCAGTCTCGTTGACATTTCTTGCCTTTAACTCATGTCAGAAAAGTGATATGGCCACTCCTATTGATCAGGTTGTATTGAGCCTGCAGGAAACCCAAAGTGAAGAACTCCTTGCCGATATCGATCTCATCGTTGACGAAGTCGTTGATGCTAATTCATCTCAACTTAAATCAGCAATGATTACAAATACGGCTTATCTAACAGATTGCCCGTCAGTTACTGTCAATAACGCTGTCTCTCCTAAAGTCTTAACCATTGACTTTGGAACTTCATGTACAGGCAAGGATGGGAAAATCCGTTCGGGAAAAATCATTGTTACTTCCGAATCGTTTACTACGTTCCCATCGATCAGGAATAAAACATTTGAAAATTATATGGTTGACGGGAAGAAAATCCAGGGGAGTATCATAAAAACGATCTCCAAAGATCAGGTAAACAATATCCGTACTGCAACGATTAAGGAAAACATAACCATTATTTTCACGGGCACTGAAGGGACAGCCACACGAAAAGCAAATCTTACCCGCCAATATCAGCGCGGCATAATTGGTACCGCTGCGGATAACAAGATTGTCAGCTGGGGAACCGTTGAATTTACGCGTATTTCGGGAGTGAAAGTAACAAAAACTGTAACAGAATCAAAACCATTGGTTTATAGTGTACCTTGTCATCATATTGTAAGCGGCATTGTTACGGTTACCACCAGCGTCAACACGAGCTGGTCACTTGATTATGGAAATGGTGATTGCGATAATCTGGCAACCCTGACCAACGGCGACAAAACGAAAGAGATTAAGATACGTTAGAAATGATCTGGTTAAAAGTGACCGAGTGACCTTTGGATATTAAAGCTATGTGGCCGGGTGAGTTTCTGTCGCTGAAATTACTCACCTGGTCACTTTATTCATGCACACAAAGAAAAAATCAGGATCCATTTGGCTTTCCCTTCGATTTTCAGAATAGTTTTTTAATTTTGTATTGACTATAATTTGAAATCATTCAGGAGAGATGCCAGAGTGGTCGAATGGGACGGTCTCGAAAACCGTTGTACTGGTAACGGTACCGTGGGTTCGAATCCCACTCTCTCCGCAATAAGCAATATTTTCAGATAATTACAATATCAACACACGATTTCACACCCTGTAGGTGTAAAATCGAAGGAAGTGCTTTTTCCAAACACTTCCTCACCTTCAATCGTATTTTCATTGAGAACACTAAGTTTTGCATTATTGCTCAAAAGAATGTGTGAATCAGAATTTTCAGGAAAGGTGAATCTAATGTATGAGGCCTGCCTGGTAACCGTATATTCAGCATTAATACCATAATCTTTAAGTAAAAGCACAGAATAATAAGGAGTTACTGTTTCAAAATCGTGATCACAGTTAGACGCAATTTTCCCAGGAGACACCTCAATTTTTCCCGTTGTAGCCATAATCCACGATGGAAAAGTTTTTCTTCCATACTTTACTATATCCCTGATGGAAAAACTAAAAACCTTATCTGCCAGGTACCTGTCATAAATTTCGGGCCAGGGATTTGAGGATAATTTAACGATTCCCTGAGGAAGCTGAACGATAGGATCGGTTGCCACCAGAAGGTGACCTATTCCAACTATGTAAGGATTCACATAGTCGAGTGGAGTTTTCTTGGTGGTTTGTGCCGAGCCACAAATCCCAAACAGTAATATTGCGACAATTGAAGTATAAAGAGTTTTAATTTTATATTTCTTTGCGAATGTTTTGGGTGATGCTGTTAAACAATTTTTATTATCCCCTTGTTGTCTGTTTTATTTGGCTGGTAAGAATTATGGGAATTTATGTAATACTATTTTGCTTTATTTTTGCACTTGTAATCTCAGTATATGAGGTACCCGTGATTGTGAAAATCGTTATAAAGCTGAATCTCCTGGACCACCCTGGTGAAAGATCTTCTGCTACAGAATCAGTTCCAACACTTGGAGGAATCGCAATTTTTATAAGTTTTATCCTTGCATCAGCCATTGGATTATACAGTTATGAATTGCCTGAAATGACTTACATCGTTGCAGCTTTAATTGTCATTTTCTTTATTGGCCTGACTGACGATATTGTGAATTTGTCTCCCTTTAAAAAATTTGCAGCCCAGTTCGTTGTTGCTGGTATGTTGATTTTTTTGGCCGATATACATTTTACTAATCTTCATGGAATATTTGGAATCCAGGAGATTGGAACAATTCCTGGATTTTTGATCACCTGTTTTACGATCATTGTTATCATTAACTCTTTTAACCTGATTGATGGTGTTGATGGTCTAGCTGCAGGTTTAACGATTCTTATTGCCTCAGCCTTCGGAGGCTGGTTTATGATCAGTGGCCATTTCAATTATGCGGTACTCTCATTTTCATTATCGGGGGCAACTGCAGGCTTTTTCTTTTACAACGTGTATGGTGTGAAAAATAAGATTTTTATGGGAGATACCGGATCGCTGGTCCTTGGAACCATTATTTCTATCCTGGTTATCCAATTTAATGAATTCAACATAGACCAGACCCAAACAGTTGCCATTAAGGCAACACCAGCCATTTCTTTTGGAATACTTTCTTATCCACTGATGGATATGATCAGGGTGATTACCATCCGACTTGTTCATTTGAGAAGACCATTTCAGGCAGACAAAAATCATTTCCACCATCGTTTGCTCACCCTTGGATTATCACATCAACTGGTAACTTACAGTATTATTGGATTTAATATCCTCTTTATTCTGACTGTTTTTTACCTGCAGCATTTTGGAATTTTCAAACTTACGGCATATATAAGCCTGGCCTGTGTTATTCTGGTTATGATTCCGGCCTATTTCATTAAAAAGTACAGACTAATAAAAAAGAATGATCCTGTTCAACAGCTGTTGATCCCAGGATCGGAAACCGAAATACCTGATTATGGAATCCGAACCCGAAAGATTAAAAGTTCCAGTGTTACGAAAAGATGATTTACTTTCCAAAATATTTTTGAATTAACTTCATTAACTCAATTTTCTTAATGGGTTTTGAAATATGGTCATTGCACCCGGCGGATATGGCATTTTCGATATCTCTGGTGAGTGCTAAAGCGGTTTGGGCAATAATGATCACCTCCTTATTAAACAGGCGTATTTGACGGGTTGCTTCATAACCGTCAATTCGCGGCATCGAAATATCCATCAGGACTAAATCAATATCCGGATTATTTCGACAAATTTCGATTACTTCATTTCCCTCTTTTGCGATCAAAACCTGTTTACTAATTCCTTTAATCATTGCTACAATAAGCCTTCCCGAAATTTCATCGTCTTCAGCAATAAGAATTTTAAGTAGTTTCAACTTAACCTCATTAACAACTTGCGGTACAATAATTTTTGGCACCTCCACCTGAACCGGATTTCCATTCTGAGGAATTGTAAAACTAAATTCCGACCCCTTCCCTACTTCACTCACTATCATAAATTTCCCTCCATGCTTTTCAATAAAATCCTTACAAAGGAGCAATTCAAGTCCGATACTTTGTTCACCATCAGTACCGGAACGTTTTGTTGTGGCGCCATTGCCGAAAAGGTTTTCCCTTCAATCAGTTGCTCAGGCAAATTAAAGTACAGGATGTTTTGTCCGGCAGTATCAGGACTAATCGATTCCATTAATCGACAATTTTCCTTCTTCAACGCCAGTATCTCACTGACTAATTGCTCTTTCGATTTATCCTTATCATCCATTATTAGGAAGAGTTGAAATATGCAAATCATTCACAACTCTTTAACAATGAATAGCAATTGTGGTTAACTTCCCTAAAAAGTAAAAGAGGATGAGATAGGCGATGTATTTATTTCCCGTAAAAGTAAATTTAATACCAGTCAAATGCAATGTTTTCCGTCCACGCTTTAACCAATTTGAAACAATTTAAATCAAACGGACAATTAACAATCACCTATTCTTTTTTTTGCTGCTGCTGAGCCATACCCATGGTCAATGCAGTTATTCCTGCAAGACCTCCTAATTGCATGCTTTCCAATGCCGTACTAGGAACCATTACGATTGTGGAGTTCGATTTCAATCCTTCATAGAGCATGTTCATTGCCCTCAAATGAAGTGCTGTGGGATTATTGGAATATGACCTTGCTGCCTCCTCAAACTTCTCTGCCACTTGTCGCTCAGAATCGCCCAAAATTACCCTTGCCTGACGTTCCCGCTCAGCTTGTGCCTGCATCGACATCGCATCCTCGAGTGCAGGTGGGATCAGCACGTCTTTCACTTCCACCGAAATTACATTAATGCCCCATGGTTCAGTACGTTCATCAATTATTTTCTGAAGCTGGCTACTTATCTTCTCCCTACCTTCAAGCATATCGGAAAGCATGGTTTTGCCGATAACATCACGCAACGCAGTTTGGGCGGCCCAATTGATAGCGCTCTTATAATCTGCAACATCCAACGCCGCCTTTTTGGGATCCAAAACTCTCCAAAAAAGAACTGCGTCTACATCGACAGGGACTGTATCCTTTGTAAGGGTCTTCTCTGCCGTAAAAGATGAAGTAATAACCCTGATGTCAATCCAGTAAGGAATAGTATCCACAACAGGTATAATGAAAAACAGTCCCGGTCCCCTGAGTAAATGAAAACCACCCAGTCGCAATACGACTGCCTTTTCCCACTGATCGGCAATCTTAATTGAGCAGGATACAATTAGCGCAATAGCAAAGAAGATCACTTCAATAGCAGTCCCTTCAGTTTTTGCCTGAACTCCATAAGTGGCATAAGCAATCCCAACTCCTAATCCAAGAATGACAAAAAAAATCAACATCGCAAAATAGTTTGAAGCTTTCATTTTAATACCCTCCATTTTAAAGTTAGCAAGATTTATCATTAACATATTCCAGGCAACGGCAGGCTGGTATGTTGCGAAACCGATTGCCACACTTAAAGATACAAAAATTCAGCAACATTTTATCGAATATGACAATTATTAGGGTTTTAATGATCAAAATCAATAATTTTGTCAGATATTTCAAAACAATTAAAATTTATTTAAACCACCTAAAGTATT
The DNA here is from genome assembly GCA_963677935.2 of Prolixibacteraceae bacterium. Lineage (GTDB taxonomy): Bacteria > Bacteroidota > Bacteroidia > Bacteroidales > Prolixibacteraceae > JAAFHB01. Next base: position 2,259,102 of record CAXXEH010000003.1, read on the forward strand.
TAAAATGAATCGATCTATCTGTCTCGGAATTTTGGTAATCTTATCGGCATGTCATTCACAGCCCAAAACAGCTCCCGTAAAAGTTGAAATAGCAAATGTCGAAAACGTCGGCATCACTGGTTGTGCCGGTCAGTCAAAATCTTGTGCAGGGTGTCCTGAAGCTGCCAAAGAGGCTAAAGCGCTTGTTATTAGCGTAGATTCAGTTCAGAAAAATCCTGAGAAGTATTTCGATAAAACCATTGCTTTGCAAGGGCGGGTGATTCATACCTGCAAGGTAAGTGGGAAAAAGATGTTTCTGGCCGGTTCGGATGACCAAAATCTGATCAGAATAAATGCAGGCGATAACATCAGCCGTTTTGACGAGAGCCTTCAGGGCGAAATCGTTATTGCTAAAGGAGTTTTAACTCCAATAACCGAGGTTGCTGCTGATAAAGAACAGGATGGCAAAACACCTTGCGCCACAGAAGGGAAAGCTAAGCAATATGTATTAGCCTGCAGTGAATTTGAGATTGTACCTAAAAAATAGACTGATTCGGTTCTTCCATCGCTCAATTCAGATTAATCACAAATGAATCTTTATAAACTTAACAGAGCCACCCACCGGGATCTTGGCTATTTCTTTACTGCGATGATTCTGATCTATGCCCTTTCGGGAATAGCTCTCAACCATCGCAAAGATTGGAATCCCAATTATATTGTAGAGCGGACAGAGCATCTTGTGAAAATCAGGGGCGATCTGAAGACAAATGAAAAAGAGGGGGTTGAAGCCATTCTAAGCCAAATAAATCAGCAGGCTAACTATCGGAAATACTACTTTCCTGCAACCAATGAGTTAAAAGTATTCATGAAAGGTGGTGGATCTGTTTTCGTAAATCTTGCCAATGGGAAACTGGTATTCGAAAACCTGAGAAAAAGACCGATTCTGTATGAAGTCAATTTTCTACATTACAACCCCGGTAAACTATGGATGTGGTTTTCCGACTTCTTCTGTATCGCACTGATAATAATGGCAATCAGTGGATTATTTATTCTCAGGGGTAAATACGGAATTACACGGCGGGGAGCATGGCTAACAGCGGCGGGGATTATTGTTCCTTCATTTTTTTTTATTCTATATTATTGAGCAGACAAATCTTGCCTCTAAAGTAATTAGATTTGCTGATATTTTTGACAATGAATCCGATAACCGAACAATATGCCGATGTCATCCTGCCACTGCCTGTTACAGGATATTTCACCTATAACATTCCCGACGAACTGAGGGATCAGGTGGTTCCCGGTACGCGGGTTGTTGTTCAGTTTGGTGTAAGGAAGTTTTATTCTGCACTGGTTCGTGAAATTCACGACCGTAAACCAGAAGGATATAGCACAAAACCGATTGAATTTCTGATCGATGCAAATCCTGTTGTTCCTGTTACCTGTTTTCCTTTTTGGGAGTGGATTTCCGGATATTACCATTGCACCATCGGGGAGGTGCTGAAAGCGGCTCTCCCTTCAGGACTTAAATTAGAGAGCGAAACAAGAATTAATTATAACAGCGATTTTATTGAACAAAGCAACAACCGACTCACACCCAGGGAGCTATTGCTGTTTGAGGTTATCCGCGAAAAACGGAGTCTGTCGATTGCAGAACTGAACAACTCGGTTTTAAAAAAAAGCTCAATTGCAGTTGTAAAAGAGTTGTTGGTGAAAGGTGCCGTTTCAGTCGAGGAGGAGATGAAGGAGAGTTACCGGCTAAAAACGCTTTCGGTTGTTGAACTGCACCAACGACTGACCAGTGAAAGGCTAATTGATCTTGCGCTCGACTCTTTAAGGAAAATACCCTTACAGCAGAGGCTGTTTATCGGATTCCTTGAACTCCTGGGCAAACCAGATCATATAACCGAAATTGGTATTACCAAAAAGGTGTTACTTCAATCAACAGGAATAAGTTCCACCGTTTTTAATGGCCTTGTTCAAAAAAAAATATTAACGGTTGTAGAAAAAAAAACAGACCGGCTTGCCTCTTATAACGGGGAAATAAATGAGATGACGGAATTAAGTTCTGCCCAGACGGAGGCCTTGAACCAGATAAAACAATCATTTGATGTTAAGCCTGTTACTTTACTTCATGGAGTAACATCAAGCGGGAAAACAGAAATTTATATCCAATTGATCAACGATTGTCTGGACAATGGAAAACAGGTACTCTACCTGCTTCCCGAAATTGGACTCACTACCCAGATCATTAATCGCCTGGCACGTGTCTTCGGAGACAAAGCAGGAATTTACCACTCAAAATTCAACGATGCAGAACGGGTCGAAATATGGAATAAAGTGCTGAATTTTGGAAATCTAAACAGCAACAATATTGAAGAATCCGATTATCAATTAATTGTCGGTACAAGATCTGCCTTGTTTCTACCATTCAAGAATCTCGGTCTGATCATTGTTGACGAGGAACATGAGAACAGCTTTAAACAATACGACCCTGCACCACGCTATAATGCCAGGGATTCTGCCATAATTTTAGGATATTTTCAGAAGGCTCCGGTCTTACTTGGCACTGCAACCCCTGCTGTAGAGACCTATTACAATGCGAAATCTGGGAAATACGGATTGGTAACGTTATCTGAACGTCACCAGAATATTGAGATGCCCGAAATTGTTACTGCTGATTTTAAGGATGCTTACCGGCGCCGTCAAATGATTTCGCACCTTACTCCATTGTTGTTTGCAGAAATTACCGGCGCCCTTGAACGGAAGGAGCAGGTAATCCTTTTCCAGAACAGAAGGGGATTCTCCCCATTTATAGAGTGTAAGCTCTGTGGTTGGGTACCCAAATGTCCACATTGTGATGTTAGTCTGACTTTCCACAAACACAATAATTCGCTGGTATGTCATTATTGCGGCCACTCAATCAGCCATCCGGGTATTTGCAGCAGCTGCAAAAATAAAGAACTCACCAACAAGGGATTCGGAACCGAAAAGGTTGAAGAGGATCTTCAGGTTATTTTTCCTGATGCAAAAATCGACAGAATGGATCTGGATACAACCAGATCGAAAAAGGGATTCGAAAAAATCATTCATCGTTTTGAACAAAGGGAAATTGATATTCTGATTGGTACCCAAATGGTAACCAAGGGACTCGACTTTGAAAATGTGAGCATCGTTGGAATCCTTAATGCTGACAATTTATTGAATCAACCCGACTTCAGGGCATATGAGCGAAGTTATCAACTAATGGCCCAGGTTGGCGGACGGTCAGGCCGTAAAAACAAACGGGGAAAAGTGATTATACAAACCTCAGAACCCCAACATCACATCATCCAGAATGTCGCCAACAACGACTACGAAGCGATGTACAACGGTCAAATTGCTGAAAGAAAGCATTTTAAATATCCTCCTTTTTACAGGATGATAGGAATTACCCTTAAACACCGCGAAAGAAATGAACTTGACAGGATCACACAGGAGCTATCGGATTATTTACGTGAAAGATTTGGTGCACGAATACTTGGCCCCGAATATCCGCTGATTAGTCGTATCAAAACACTCTATATTAAACAGCTTTGGATAAAAATTGAACGGGAAATATCGGTAGTAAATGCCAAACGGCAGATGCAGGAGATCATTGATCGGGTAAAGTTGCGCCCTGGGAATAAAATAATCCAGATATCCGTTGATGTGGATCCAATTTAATCTGCTTTCCGAAAAAATATCAACAATCTAAAAGTAAAAAAAGTCAATATTTTATTGTATTTCAAAGATTTAAAAAAATTATTTATTAAAAATTGTTGATAATTTCACTTTATTAACAACGGAAATGAGCCATTTCGCCAGAAGTGTCGGCTAATTCATCTTAAAATGTTAATTTTGAGCCTGTCATTTTAAATCGAAAATAATGGGAAAGGTGATTGCCATAGCGAATCAAAAAGGTGGTGTAGGTAAAACAACTACAGCAATTAATCTTGCTGCGAGTCTCGCGGTTTTGGAACATCGGGTTTTACTCATTGATGCCGATCCGCAGGCCAATGCGACCTCCGGGGTTGGTTTTGATGTGCGAAATGTCAAAACCAGTATTTATGAGTGTGTGGTAGATGATGTTGATCCCAGAAGTATCATTTTAAACACAAAAACTCCCAATTTTGATCTCCTTCCATCGCATATTGATCTTGTTGGAGCTGAGATCGAAATGTTGAATCTTCCGAACCGCGAAAGGGTACTAAAACAGGTAATTGATAAAGTATCTGATGATTACGACTTCATCCTAATTGATTGTTCACCCTCTCTTGGCCTAATTACAGTCAATGCATTGACTGCAGCCAATTCAGTGATTATTCCTGTTCAATGTGAATATTTCGCCCTTGAAGGGTTGGGAAAACTGCTCAATACGATTAAAATCATCCAAAGCAGGCTTAATCCTGATCTTCAGATTGAAGGATTTCTGCTCACGATGTTTGATGCACGATTAAACCTGTCGAATCAGGTTTATGAAGAAGTTAAAAAACATTTTCAGGAGATGGTTTTTGACACTGTAATCACCCGTAATATCCGGCTTTCAGAGGCGCCAAGTTACGGGATTCCGGCCATTGAATACGATGTGAGTTCAAAAGGGGCACAATCGTATCTTACTTTTGCACGTGAATTGCTGCAAAACAACAATATGACCAAGATTGACCACAAAGAGATTGTAGAACAATAATTTGAATTAAAATAGTCCAGAATCATGATTAAAAGAAGCGCACTTGGCAGAGGCCTGGGGGCATTAATTGAAGGGAATGACATTCCAGCCGGTGCTCCGGTTTCCAATGAAATATCAATTCACGAAATTGAGGCAAATCCGTTTCAACCACGTATCCATTTTGACGAGGAGGCACTCAATGATCTGGCGGTTTCGATCAAAGAACTTGGTATTATTCAGCCAATTACGCTTCGGAAGACAGGTGATCAGAAATACCAGATTATTGCAGGAGAGCGCAGGTTTAGAGCAGCCAAAATTGCAGGATTAACCTCAGTTCCTTCATTTGTCAGGGAGGCTGGTGACGAAAGTATGCTTGAAATGGCACTCGTGGAGAATATTCAGCGCGAAGATCTTGATGCCATAGAAATTGCACTAAGTTATCAGCGGTTGATTGACGAATGCAAGCTTACCCAGGAGACCCTAAGTGATAAAGTGGGAAAGAAACGTTCCACGATTTCCAATTATCTCAGGTTACTTCGACTCCCTGCAGTTATCCAGAAAGCAATCCGCGAACAGGAGATCACGATGGGTCATGCTCGCGCCTTAGTCAATATCCAGGAACCTGAAACACAGATTATGGTGTATCGCCAGGTCGTAAAATACGATTTCTCCGTACGCAAAACCGAAGAGATTGTCCGTAAGATTAGTTCAGATGACGGTGAAGGGACCCCCACTGTGAAAAAAAGCACCCCTTTTCCCGATGAATACCGTGAATTAAAGAATCATCTTACCAAATATTTCAACACTGGAGTTGTTTTTAAAATTAATGAACTCGGGAAGGGGAAAATTGAGATTCCTTTCGATGATCCGAAAGATCTTGAGCGAATTATTGGAATATTTGATAAATTAAATTCCTGATAATAAGCTAAATTTGGCATGTTAAAAACCATTATTGCAGGACTTTCGATTTTTTTTATTATACTTACCGGAAATCTGGCAGTAAAAGCTCAGCAGATCAATATTTCGAACGATAGTTTACAGGTAACAAAACCGGTTGAGAAGGTACAACGTTCACCAAAAAAAGCTTCGATTTACGCTGCGCTTTTCCCTGGCTTAGGTCAGATATATAATAGGAAGTACTGGAAACTACCTATTGTTTATGGAGGATATGCTGGGTTAATATATGTTCTGGGATGGAATAATAACAACTATAAAGATTATTTTCATGGTTACCGGATTGTTGCCCAGTACACCAGTGCTGCAAGTATGAAACCCGATGAACGGCTGTTTTTGGACAATCTGATCAAAAATCCGTCTATCAAACTTGATAATCCGACAACATTTACCTATATTTCGGCTCAATTAAAGGGAGGAAAGGATTTTTACAGAAGAAACAGGGACTTAACGATCATTGGTATTGCTGCGCTCCATGTTCTGAGCATAATCGACGCCAGTGTTGATGCCAATCTTTTTGACTTCGACATCGGCGATGATATTAGTATGAAAATTGAACCCGCACCTGTTAATATGGGAAACCAAAACATGGTACTGGGTGTTAATTTGTCAATTAATTTTTAAAACTTTAGAGACATGAAGATACTTAATTTTGTAATCCTGGGTTTGATGGTAGGAACATCCACCATTAATTGCAATGCGCAAGTTAATGATAACCAGATAAAATCATCCTTAATTCCAGCAGAATTCAAAACCCTTGATTCCATTAAGTATAATCCAGCTGATTCTTTATCCAACGATAATCTTGACATTGTCTTATCCGACAAGTTAGATTCGATGGTCAATACCTGGTATGTTCAGAATGCATTCCCGGTTGATAGTCTTGAAAAAGCTTTCGCTGCCGACACGCTGCAAAAAGAGCTGCCCGACTCGGTCTATATCAGCCGTCTTCAAAACCTGGATTCTTATATCCCCCTTCCCTACAACGAAGCGGTCAAGAAATTCATCAATTTCTATTTCAACAGACGCAGAGGTATGGTTTCGATCATGATGGGACTTACCAATTACTATTTCCCCCTTTTCGAAGAAGCGTTAGTCAGGTATAATCTCCCGGTGGAATTGAAATATCTCCCAATTATTGAATCTGCTCTAAATCCAAGAATTGTATCGAGGGCCGGGGCTTCGGGACTTTGGCAGTTCATGCATGGTACTGCCAAGATGTACGGACTTGAGATCAATTCCTACATCGACGAACGGAATGATCCGATTAAATCGACCGACGCTGCTGCGCGTTATCTGAGAGACCTATATGCAATTTACGGCGATTGGCATGTGGTTATCGCTGCCTATAACTGCGGACCCGGAAACATCAACAAGGCGGTACGCCGGTCTGGAGGAAAACAAAGTTACTGGGAAATCTATTCTAAACTTCCCAGAGAGACAAGAGGATACATCCCCATTTTCATTGCAGCAAATTATGTAATGAATTATGCCAAGGAACATCAGCTTATTCCGGTTCAGCCTTCATTTAAAGTTCTGACCGATACAATTGTTCTCACTTCCTACCTAAACTTCGAACAAATTTCTTCTGTGTTAAACATTCCCATTCAGGAAATCAGGCAGTTAAACCCCCAATACAAACGTGATATTATCCCTGCTAAACCAGACAAACAGTTTGTTCTTAAATTACCTATTGATAGAATCTCACAGTTTATCGATTGTCAGAGTCAGATTTTTGCCTTTAACAGGGAGAAATATTTTCCAAACAATCAAATTGTTCTGATAAAAGAAAGTTATGGTAACTCCAGGTATTACGATACAGAGGGAAAGAAAAAAATTCTTTATACTGTTAAGCAGGGTGATACGCCTGGCGCTATTGCCAGTATGTTTAAAATCGGTACTGCAAATTTGATTGAATGGAACGACATTCGGCATAACAGAATCAAAATAGGGCAACAACTGGCTATTTATGTGAAAGATAAATCGTCAAAGGTGAAGGGCGGCGGCTCCCAAATCTCAAAAACAGAGGTATCAAAGGCACTTGTACCGGCTGAAACTACATCAAAACCCATGGAATCGATCAGTGGAGTAAAGGTAATCAATGAGGAATATACTTATTATACGGTTCGAAGTGGTGACAGTCTTTACACCATTGCCAAACAATTCGCCGGAGTATCAGACACTGAAATAAAACTATTGAATAACATTAAAAATGCCAAAGGACTTGTTGTTGGGCAAAAACTAAAAATCCCCATCAAGGCTTAGTTAGGATTAGAGATTCATTTAGAGTCTGCAGGTGACAATGAACCACCTAAGCCCAATGAAAGGTTACCTGAAAAAACAACATTTGCTTTTACTGATTCGGGACTCAGGTAAAGTTCCGAGACCGACAATCTGGCGAGTCTCCCGTTCAATTCAAATCCAAAACCTAACGGATAATGGTTAAAGTATTGTGTTAATTGTTGCTCAACTTCCGTGACATTCGATCTGAATGGAATAGCGACCGACCGGGTTATCATTCGTTCTATCTTACCATTGAACAGCCATTTTGCAGATTTCATTGCCAGATTACGGGTTTTCAGATCAAATTTCAGCTCTTTTATCCTTAGAGTGGTGTCTTCAGCATGAAAATAAGGCACTCCCGTCAAATAAAGGAGACCCTTAATGCTTCCCGAAACTTTTGTCTCAACAGCCATCTTTTCGTTCGTCCCAAATACCCTGAATGTTTCAAATCTGATTCGTCTCGTCCCAAAAACAAATGTTGAATCCCCCATCTGTTCCATAATCTTCCTGTTGATTGTTGTATATGGGATATCTGTCAACAGATTGATCTTAAATGTATCGCTGGCTAATTTTAATGGTTGAATGCTCGGTAATGCCGCAACTTTTCCCGAAGGGGGAACATTGTCAAGCAAACAGACAACATCGGAAGTAACTGCAGCGCCCAGCCTGATGTGCCCTGCCGATCCCTGTACAGGGACAATCGCCACTGAATAAGGTGTAACCGACAACCACGCATTATAATCACCCGGTATTTTAAAAGGATTAAACATCATACTCCATCCCTTTTCCGCAAATCCCCTGAAATCAAAATCAGAAGCGATCACTTCATCAATCTGTGTTGAAAAAGTCTCAAGATAGGAGGGTAAAAGCAGGTTGGCTATTATGGTAACAGGAATATCCATCCCGCCAATCTTTACTGCAGGTTTTTTAGTCCACACATAACCATCAGATATGGTACTGGTTTTTATACTCCAGTCACGATTAACAGCCAGTTTAGTTTTATAGCGAAGTCTGATTTGTCCTGAATATTCCCACGAATTAATCATTGGAAGATTATATCCAAATAGTTTCACCCCCTTTTGGAAAGTGACACGTGCAGGTAATTCCCAACTCAGCTCATCCTGTTCAAATCGCAATTTGACATCTCCGGCTTTCCAGGCTTTGACCTTCAAGTTATCATTGTTATTGTCTGTAAAGCTGGTATCCTGATATAAAATACTGTCGACATGTTCATTAATAAGCTTTTCCAGTTTCGAAACTTCCAGATCAGCACTTAAATTGATAATTGATGTCTGAGGTTTTTGTGATGCCAACCGATAACTTTCAATTGGCATAGTAGGTTTAAGTACATTGCATCTGATCAGCAGGAAAGCGCTAACAAACAGTACGAAACACAATACAGCAACTTTACGAGGAAACATAACAGACTTGCAGGTAAATTAATTCTTTAAAGTAGCAATTCTGTCAATCCCAAAAAGAGATGACATCGGGATAATCAACGAATTGCACTTCACAATCGAAAACTATTACAAAAAAGAGATTAACTCTCTGATAATTAAGCTCATTTTGGGTTCAGCATTCATAGCTACTTCCTGAACCTCCTCATGGGTGATCTCAACAATCTCACCAGGAACTCCGCTATCGGTAATAATAGAGATTCCGAAAACGCGCATTCCCATGTGGCGGGCAACAATCACTTCGGGTACAGTTGACATACCAATTGCATCACCACCTATAATACGGAACATCCTGTACTCTGCAGGAGTCTCAAAAGTTGGACCCGAAACACCCACATATACTCCTTCTTTAAGATCGATGTGGTTTTTCAAGGCAATTTTACGCGCAAGATTTCTAAGATGAAGATCATATGCCTGACTCATGTCGGGGAATCGGATTCCCAGTTCACTTAAATTTGGACCCAGAAGGGGATTCTTACCAAACATGTTAATGTGGTCAACGATCATCATAACGTCACCAACCCTGAATGAAGGATTAAGCCCTCCACTTGCATTTGAGACAAATAAAGTATTAATGCCCATATCATGCATCACCCGAACAGGGAAGGTGACCTGGTTCATATCGTACCCTTCGTAGAAGTGAAACCGCCCCTGCATGGCAACAATATTTTTCCCTCCGAGTTTTCCACAGATGAGTTGTCCTTCGTGACCATCAACTGTTGAAACAGGAAAATTTGGAATATCGCTGTATTTTAAGGTCTGAATAATTTCAATTTCATTAACCAGACCACCAAGACCCGTTCCCAAAATTATTCCTACTTCAGCTTTAAATCCGGTTGCTTTTTGAATAAAGGTTGAAGTTGCTTTTATTTTCTTTAACATAACTAAGTATTTTCCGGTCAAACTCCTTCCCCGCATCGTTCAGAAAACTGATTTTTACGGGAATATAATACATGTACTGGCGGACAATTTCAGGAATTGTATCGAGATCCCTAAATCTTATCATATCTTTTTCAGTGGTAATAATAATTTTCTTCCCTTTGGTCAATGTATTGAATTTAGCAGTAATCCGTTCAAGATCTTTGTGATTGAATTGGTGATGATCGGCGAAATTCAGTTCATGAATATCATGTGAACCATGCTGAAGGTATTCTTTTAAAGGTAAAGGATTTGCGATACCGGTGATGAGCAAAACCCCAATCCCTTCGGTCAGTTCAATCGATTGTGAAGCAACATCTGCAGGGAAAACCGGCATCAGAGATCCATAACTAATCCTTGAAAAATAGAGATTCTGATAGGGTCTGATCTCAAGCTCTTTTGTAATGATCCGTTCATCTATTGGTTTTATTTCTATAGGACACTTTGTCACAATAATAATGGTTGCCCTTGACTTATTTGATGCTGATTCGCGTAAACGGCCATAGGGTAAAAGAGAATCCTTTGTAATCAAACGATTATAATCGGTCAGAAGTATATTAATCCCTGGTGTAACATATTGGTGCTGAAAAGCGTCGTCCAAAAGAATCACACCCGGTTTTTCGGGCAATTCCAACAACCGCTTGATACCCCTTATGCGGTTGGCATCAACAGCGACGATTACCTCATTGAATTTTGATTTAATCTGCAATGGTTCATCTCCAACCTGGCGAACTTTCGAGGTTGGTTCAACGAGGAAAAAGCCTCGGGTTTTCCGTTTGTAACCGCGACTTAAAACTGCCACCCTGAAATTCCGTCTCAATAATTCTGCAATATATTCTGTATGAGGAGTTTTACCTGTGCCACCAACTGTGATATTGCCAATAGAAATAACCGGAATGTCAAATTCACGCGAAGAGAGCACCCGAATATTAAACAGCTCATTTCGTATGCCGGCCACAATGCCATAAAGCACAGATAATAATTTAAGTATCAAATACTTCACTTTGAATAGCTATTACTAATTGATGACCAAATTATAAGGCATTCTGGCATAAATGCCGTTGGCATGAGATTCACGGGAAAAATTCTCCCACAAATAATAGGAATCGCCTAATTTCGATTGTAAAATGCTGTTTTGCATTTTAGTCGAGAAGCTTTTCATAAGTTCTTCAAATGTATCCTTCTGTTTTGGCAATTCTTTAATTCGGTAATGTTCTGTTTTGGCTTTAAGTGCGGCCAGCTTTACCGCATCATTAATACCGCCAAATTGGTCAACTAATCCAATTAATTTTCCATTTTCACCTGTCCAAACACGCCCTTGCCCTATGGAATCAATATAAGATGTCGATTTTTTACGACCGTCTGCAACGTGAGAGAGAAACGTGTTGTAAGTCGATTCGACGTAGGATTGCATCAGATCTTTCTCAAAAGGGGTCATTTTGCGGGTTATTGAGGGCATACCTGAATGTTCGTTAGTCGATACATTGTCGAATGTAACTCCAATCTTATCTGTTAACAATCCGCTTAGGTTAGGGATTGTGCCAAACACACCTATCGATCCTGTAATGGTTGTTGGATTGGCAAGAATTGCATCAGCTCCGCATGAAATATAATAACCTCCTGAAGCGGCATAATCGCCCATTGATACAACCACCGGTTTTACTTTCTGAGCCAGCATTACTTCACGCCAGATCACCTCTGACCCAAAAGCGGAACCGCCCGGAGAGTTCACCCTAATTACGATTGCCTTAACCAAAGAATCGGTGCGAGCTTCGCGAATACCTTTGGATACCTCCTTCGAATCAATCTGATATGTACCATCCGTTTGGGAGTCGATTTCACCTTCTGCATAGACAATTGCGATCCGGTCCTTTGCTAATCCCCCTGGTTCAATTGTTTTGGGAACTTTATCATATTCACTAATTGAGACGACAGGAATTTCATCATTTGGACCAAGACCAGTAAGTTTTCTGAAATCGGTAAGCACCTGATCTTTATATTTTAAATTGTCAAAAAATTTATATTTCAATGCCTTTTCGGCTATCTGAAAGGTCATGACTCCATCGGCATATTTGTTAAGGCTGTCGATGGGGATCGCCCGCCGTTCCGAAATACCTTTCAGAATATGATTCCAGATACTTTTTAGATAAACGCTGGTCTGTTCCCGGTTAGCATCACTCATTTTATCAAACAGGTATGGCTCAACAGCAGATTTGAATTTGTTGTTCTTCCCCCGAACCACCTGCATCTCAATCCCGAACTTATCGAGGGCTTTCTTAAAAAAGGTATGCTCGGCATTAAGTCCCCTAAAATCAAACATTCCTAACGGATTTAAAATCAAGCTATCGGATACTGTTGCCAGGTAGTATGCCTTTTGCGAAATCATATCAGCATAAGTATAAATAAACTTATGTGAAGTTTTAAAATCGATAAGGGCATTTCGGATCTCCTCAACCGTACCATAGCCGGAATTGATCTCAGAAAGTTCCAAATAGATTCCCTTAATCCGGTCATCAGTTTTTGCTTTTTCAATACAACCGAGAATCTGATTTAATCCCGTTGTATTCGATGTTTTAATCCCAGGGAATTCAATATCCTCAAACGGATTATTCGATTTGCGTTCAACAATACGGCCGTCCAGTTTGAGCAGTAGCATTGATTGGTTCTTGAGAGTAATTGTCTGATCCTTATACGAAGTGACAGCAGAAATAATTCCTATAAGAAGCAAAATAAGAAGAAACGATGCAACGATAATTGCAAGAAGTGAAGCTAAAAATGCTTTCCAAAAGATTTTCATATAAGATTTCTATTTAGACATGAAGGTTAAACCCGAAATTTCTGAATTTTCTGTACTATTGTTGAGTTAAATTATGCAAATTTATAAATAATGGCCGAAGTTTTTATCCTCTTAGGTGGTAATGTGGGAGATAAGTCTAAATTATTTAACAAAACCAGAAAATTGCTCGGAGAAACTCTTGGATTAATTACAAAACTGTCGTCAATATATGCTACTGAATCATGGGGATTTGAGTCTGAACTATTTTGGAATCAGGCAATAATCATCTCCACTACACTTGATCCGGAACAAATACTGCATCAATCTCAAACTATTGAGAAAAAAATGGGACGCACAAATAAATCGGCACTATATGAAGCACGTACGATTGATATCGACCTCCTGTTTTATGATGACGTACAATTAGAAACTCCGGCTCTTACAATTCCTCATCCCAAAATAGGGGAGCGAAGATTTGTGCTTGTTCCTTTAGACGAAATTGCGCCTGATAAACGTCATCCGATAACAGGAATGACAGTCAGGGATATGCTTCTAAAATGTACAGACACCCTGAAAGTAGATCGGATAGACTAAAAATGAGGAGAAAGAAGCGTCTCTTTTGAGTCGATTTTTTCACCAAAGGCAAGGTCGCCGGCATCGCCCAATCCTGGGACAATATACGAATTGGGGGTCATTTCGGGATCAATAGCGCCGACCCAAAGTGTGATCTTCTCCTTCGGAAGCATATTGGTGACATAATCAATCCCTTGCTGACTTGCAATCACAGATACAAGGTGCACATGACTTGGTTCCCCTTTTTTAAGTAATGCATGGTAGGCAATCTCCATCGACGAACCGGTAGCCAACATCGGATCAACCATAATAACCACCTTATTATCAATGAGAGGAGAAGCAATATATTCAAACTCGATATGAAATTCACCATCAGGACCGTATTTACGGTAGGCCGAAATAAAGCAATTTTCTGCTTTGTCGAAGTAGTTTAACAGCCCCTGGTGAAGCGGAAGACCGGCACGGAGAATCGTTGCCAAAACTGGTTGTTGCTCCAGCAGCGGAATTTTTGAAACCCCAAGCGGAGTAGTAATTTCCCACGTTTTGTAAACTAATTTTTTACTAATTTCATAAGCAAAAATCTCACCCACACGTTCAAGATTTTTTCTGAACCTGAGTGAATCTTTCTGAATTACTTCATCTCTGATTTCGGCAATAAATTGGTTAAATAAGGAGTTCTCTTTGCCCAGTAAGTGTACCATGAAAAAAATTTGGTCAAAAATAAATAAATATATTACAACAATCCTTCGTCTGCAAAACTAAAATAGCCTCCCTGGGTAATAATAAGATGATCGAGTAACGGAATATCCATGATAACACCTGCATCCTTCAATTGGCGGGTAATTTTACGGTCTGCATCACTTGCTTCCAGATTCCCTGATGGGTGATTGTGAGCAAAAATAAGGGAGATCGCATGCTTTTCAATTGCCATTTTCAATACCAGGCGGACATCAATCACCGTACCTGTAATCCCACCCTGACTAAGTCGCTGTGTATCGATCACTTTATTTTGCCGGTTTAAAAAAAGGACCCAGAACTCTTCATGCGGAAGATCTCCAATCAAAGGTCGGAGGAAACGAGCCACATCTCCACTTCCGGCAATTTTGTTTAGTTCAAGTGCAGTAGAATGATTTCGGCGCCTTCCAAGCTCCATAGCTGCAATTATAGTAATGGCTTTGGCGTCACCTATTCCCTTAAATTGTTTCAGACGCTCTACATCAAGTTTGCCAAGTTCGTTCAGGTTGTTTTTCACATTCTCCATAATCCTGCGCGAAAGCTCGACTGCTGTCTCTTCATTATTCCCCGATCCAATCAAAATGGCAATGAGTTCGGCATCAGAAAGTGAAGAAATCCCCCGATACATCAGTTTTTCACGAGGACGATCTTCAATTGCCCAATTCTTAATATTCAATCTGTTATACGCTTCCATTTCAGTTCAAACCATTAAATGTAAGGGACTATGAACAAATTTACAATAAAAAAAGAAGAAAACAAAAAAAGCCCATCCGTTAAAGGATGAGCTTCAGAAATATCTTAAATCTAAATTTTACAGGCTATTAACGTGTAATGCCAGACTTGATTTCAGATTTGATGCCTTGTTTTTGTGAATTACATTCTGCTTTGCAAGCTTATCAAGCATTGTTACGATTTTTGGAAGTAACTCAGCAGCAGCTTCTTTATCAGTTATTTCACGTAATGACCGAACTGCATTACGAGTTGTCTTTGAATAATACTTGTTATGCAGACGACGAACTTCACTCTGCTTAGCTCTTTTAATAGCTGATTTATGGTTTGCCATTTTTTATAAAAATTTCTTCGTTCTAAAATTTGTAGTCTGTAGGGGATTCGAACCCCTATGGCAAGAATGAAAATCTTGAATCCTAACCCTTAGATGAACAGACCATCTGAATACTTTCCCCATTGATTGGGGTCGTAAAAGTAATATTTTTTTTTATTCCTGCTACAAATGTATTTTTTTAATTTTGGATAATGACTCATCATTCTCCTTTCATTTTTCGCGTTGCAAAGAAAAGAACTATTTTTCAGAATGACAAGTTCATATTAAAAAAAATTACAGAATTTTTCATTCAGGATAATTAGCTGACAATGAAGGTTTGTTGGTAAACTATTCATTGTTGAAGCATTTTAAAATCTGTTTTTTATATCTTTACGGCAGAATTCCGATCAGAAAATGACCGGTTTTCCCATTTCACCAGGCGAAACAAAAATTAATAAATAGAAATGAATATGAAATTCAGATTTACCATCCTTACCTCTATTGCTATTGTACTGACAATTTTAAATGCTTGTGGACCGGCGCAGACACAACTAGCTTCCGGAAAGATCAATATCGCGAAAGCGCTACTTACCACAGGAGATACAATTAATGCGCTACTAAATCTCGATTCGATCCCCAAATTGTTTCCTGAAGCCACCACAGAGGCGCAAAAAGCGAAGGAAATCAGCAATCGGATTTATGGAGCTAAGCTGACAAAACAACGCGAAAAACTCACCGCATCCACCACAATTTTTAATTCTTTGATCAAGGAATTTAATCCGGAGAAAGGAGAGTTTGATAAATATACCAATTATATCCATAACCGGCAGGGAACAGATATCAACTGGTCCCGTTCATTTATTCAGGCAACTCTTAATGAGAAAGGTGATCTGACCCTATCAAGCAATTACTACGGAGAACAGTGGCTCAACCACACTGCTGTCCGTATTGTTGGCATAGGGATCGTCGCCAAAACAGATTCCGTTCCGATTGACCAGCTCAACAACCATCACAGCGAGTTTAATGGAGCAAAGTGGGAAAAGGTAACCTACCAGGGGATAATGGCAGATGCTGTGATTGAAACGATTGCTGCTAACTACGATAAAAAACTAAAAGCGATTTATCTGGGGAAATCATATTACGTCATCTGGATAGAAGAGCAGGACAAAAATGCGATTAAAGCCGCATATGAGCTTTCGAAAGCATTGAAAGTCAAAAATGAATCTGAAAAGATCATCCTGGAACTGGAGAAAAAGATAAGATAATAATATAAGAATGGCTATCCCGGTAACCGGAACAGCCATTCTCTGAATTTATTTGGGAATATTTGGGGAACACAACCTGCGAATGACGACCTTCATCATTTTAAAGGGTCGGACACTGGCAGCATCAACCGACTAAAAATTTCTCCAAATGTTTCATCACGCTTCCTGCGCAGCAATCAGAATCTCCATTATTTTCTTACCTGCTGAAGCCACAGAAGTTCCAGGACCGAAGATTGCAACAACACCTGCATCATAAAGAAACTGATAATCCTGCGCAGGAATAACTCCTCCGGCAATTACCATAATATCTTCACGACCAAGCTTTTTCAGCTCTTCCATAACTGAGGGAATAAGCGTTTTATGTCCGGCAGCCAATGATGAGACACCCAATACATGGACATCATTTTCGACAGCCTGTTTGGCAGCTTCTGCGGGAGTCTGAAACAATGGTCCCATATCGACATCGAAACCGAGGTCTGCATAACCTGTTGCCACTACTTTTGCACCACGATCATGGCCGTCCTGCCCCATTTTGGCAATCATAATACGTGGTTGACGACCCTCTTTTTCTGCAAATTGATTGACAAGCGAAACAGCTTGTTCAAAATCTTTGTCGTTCTTAGCTTCTGATGAATACACGCCTGAAATTGTTCTGATGGTTGCTTTATAACGTCCTGCAATTTTTTCACATGCAGTTGATATTTCACCAAGTGAAGCTCTTCTTTGTGCGGCTATGATAGCCAGTTCGAGAAGATTACCTTCACTTGTCTCTGCACATTTGGTTATCGCTTCGAGCGCTTCAATTACTTCTGCCTCGTTACGCTCAGCCCTGAGTTTTTTTAGTCTTTCGATCTGTGAAAGACGAACTGCTGTATTGTCGATATCCAGAATATCAATCGGATCCTCCTTTTCAAGACGGTATTTATTTACACCAATAATTGCCTGCGTTCCGGAGTCAATCCGACCTTGTGTCCGGGCTGCGGCCTCTTCGATACGCATTTTCGGCACACCTGTCTCAATTGCCTTTGACATCCCGCCCAGTTTTTCAACCTCCTCGATGAGTGCCCAGGCTTTTTTGACAAGATCATTGGTTAAAGACTCAACATAGAAGGAACCAGCCCATGGATCGAGAGAACGACACACTTCTGTCTCCTGCTGAATATAAAGCTGTGTATTACGGGCAATTCGCGCCGAAAACTCAGTCGGGAGTGCAATGGCCTCATCGAGTGCATTGGTATGCAGCGACTGTGTATGTCCAAGGACTGCTGCCATTGCCTCAATACAGGTTCGACCCACATTATTGTAAGGATCCTGCTCCGTCAGTGACCAGCCAGAAGTTTGCGAATGGGTACGAAGTGCCATGGATTTGGCACTTTTGGGGTTAAATTGTTTAACCAATTTAGCCCAAATCATCCGTGCCGCACGCATTTTGGCAATCTCCATAAAATGGTTCATCCCGACAGCCCAGAAGAAGGATAAACGGGGCGCAAATGCGTCGACGCTTAATCCAGCTTTGATTCCGGTTCGAATATAATCAAGCCCGTCAGCCAACGTATACGCCATTTCGATATCAGCAGTTGCGCCTGCTTCCTGCATGTGATACCCGGAGATTGAAATGGAGTTAAATTTAGGCATATATTTCGAGGTATACTCAAAAATATCGGCAATAATCTTCATCGAAAATTCTGGTGGATAGATATAGGTATTGCGCACCATGAACTCTTTCAAAATATCGTTCTGAATGGTACCAGCCAACTCTTCCAACTTTGCCCCCTGTTCAAGTGCGGTAACAATGTAAAACGCTAAAACAGGCAAAACCGCTCCATTCATGGTCATCGAGACCGACATTTTATTCAATGGGATATTGTCGAAAAGAATCTTCATATCCAAAATGGAATCGATGGCAACACCAGCTTTCCCAACATCGCCAACAACACGGGGATGGTCGGAGTCGTAACCACGGTGAGTGGCGAGGTCAAATGCTACTGAAAGCCCCTTCTGACCAGCAGCAAGGTTGCGGCGATAGAAGGCATTAGATTCTTCTGCAGTCGAAAATCCCGCATACTGTCTGATGGTCCAGGGACGGGTGGCAAACATGGTTGAATAAGGTCCACGCAGAAATGGTGCGATACCTGCGGCATAATTTAAATGCTCCAACCCTTCCAGGTCTTCTCTGGTGTAAACGTTCTTAACAGGTATCAGCTCAGGAGTCATCCAGCTCTTTTCAATCCCGTTTTTCTTTTCCCATTCCTTTGCCGAACAGCAGGGTTTTGGGGTATTTTTAATATTTATTTCTTTAAAATCAGGCTTCATAATTGCTACTATTTAATCCCAAGTTTATAATTGTACTCAGTTAGTGATTCCAGTAAATTGGTTTTCACACTGATGAAATTCTCAATACCAGTCGCTTTAAGCTCATCGATGCAAGCCGGCGCCCCCGCCACTACAAAGATGGCTTTCCCTTTTAAAAGGCTGAATGCCTGAGGTGCGTAAGCAGCATATTCCTCGTCTGAGCTACAAATTACAACGATATCAGCATTTGCATTCAAAGCGGCATTAACCCCTTCTTCCACCGTTTCGAATCCATTGTTATCAACCACTTCATAACCTGCAACGGCAAAGAAGTTACAGGCAAACTGAGCCCGGGCTTTGCTGAACACCAGATTCCCGATGGTAAGCATAAACGCTTTTGGCCGTTTCTTCTCCCTGGCAAAACAGTCGGTAGCATATCTGAGCGCTTCAAACTGCTGAGCGCCCCGAAATAATTTTATGGTCTCTACTTCAGCATCTTTATCGGTCAGATCGATAGCTTCGAATAGCTGACTACTCAGATTGTCAGTTATTTGTTCTGTATAATTAGGAAACTGATTTACACCCAACAGATTATCACGACGCGTTGCAATAGCCTTTTTTCGTTTTGAAGCCATTTCAAATATCTGCCCCTGAATAAACCCTCCACGAAAAGCTGCGATAAATCCGCCCTCTTCCTGAATCTCAAGAAAAAGTTTCCAGGCTTGTTCTGCGATTGAGGCGGTTAAAGTTTCAATATAATAGGAACCCGCAGCCGGATCGGCAATCTTATCAAAGTGAGCCTCTTCTTTTAGAATTGCCTGTTGGTTTCGCGCGATACGTTCTGCAATTTCAGTTGGCTGTTCATAAATTGAATCAAAGGGCAATACCGTTAATGAATCCGTTCCACCTAATATGGCAGACATCGCCTCAGTTTCCGCACGTAAAAGATTTACATATGGATCGTAAATGGTTTTATTCCAGATGGAGGTTTCGGAATGAACATTCATTTTACCCGCGCAAAGACAAACATCGTTTTGACAACATTCATCACTGTTACATTCCGGACCACAGGAGCATTCAGGATGAAATGCTTTTACAATATTTGCCCACAACATTCTGGCGGCCCGCAACTTGGCCAATTCCATGAAGTAATTACCCCCGATTCCAAAATTAAAACGGATTCGCGGTGCTACTACACCGGCATTTAATCCGTTCTCAGTCAAACGGGTAAGATATTCTGCTCCAATAGCTAAAGAATAACCTAATTCCTGTACGATAGAGGCTCCTGCATTGTTGAAATTCTTCCCGTTTACCCCGATCAATTGAATACCAGGATATTCAGCAGCCAGTTCAAGAATCTCTTTGGCACGAATAAAAGCATCTGTTTCGTTGGAGCAAAATTTCCCTTTGAGTGTAAAAACACCTATTGGATCAAAGTTAACTGAGGCTGACACCTCTCCCGGACTGGCTTTTTGATCTTTCAGAAACGCTATCAGATTTGTTACCAAAGACTTATTATTGCAAGTCATCACAAAATTCACCTCCGTTTTTTCGAGACAAATTCCCCGTAGCAGTTGCTTGAGATCTTCAACCGTGGTTTCCTGACAATTTTTAAATACAAATCCCAGAGAGGTAACACCCTTTGAAAGGATTTCCAAAGCCTTCTGATTAGCCTCTTTGAAGCTGGTGACTTCGATATCCTGACGAATCAACCAGTTGTTCCCCGCTTTGCGATTTCCACGGACATAAGGAAACTGACCAGGTAAAGTCTCCACAAATCCGAGCCCGTTTAAATTTTCGTCCCGGTAATACGGACGGACGTTAATCCCCTCATTAGTACGCCAGACAAGGGTCTTGTCATAATCCTTTCCCTTAAGGTCTGTGCTAATCTGAGCTTCCCATGCTTCTGTTGATACAGGGGGAAATTCCGAAAATAATTTCATATCTTTCTCATTCATAATAAAATAACTATTTGGAAAAATCGAGCTGCAAAGTTAAAGGTTTAAAATTGAATAACCTGAAAAAGAGTATGGTTTTTTAACTTAAATGACAATATTCAGATTTTACTATTTTTACCATACAATTGATTCATACAATTTCATGGTTCATATGACTAATACGCAAAGATCGGCATTGACCATTTGTTTATTAACTTCGTTTTTAAATCCGTTCCTTATATCAGGAGTTAATATCGCTTTACCCGCAATTGAAAAGGAGTTTGAGCTCAATGCAGTAGCGCTGAGTTGGATCGTGACCTCCTATCTCCTTTCCTCAGCAGTATTTCTCCTTCCAATCGGAAAATTTGCTGATAACTGGGGGCAAACAGCGGTTTTTAAGGGTGGAATTATCATCTTTACAATAGCCACTGCATTATGTGGAATAGCTCCAAATGGACATATACTCATTTGCTTTAGGATTTTACAAGGGTTGGGAGCTTCGATGACATTGACAACAGGAGCGCCCATACTTGTCTCTGTCTTTCCTCCCTGGGAACGTGGTAAGGTATTAGGTCTAAATGTTGCCGCTGTCTATCTTGGGTTATCGATGGGGCCGTTTATTGGAGGTATACTCACCCAATCTTTTGGCTGGCGCAGTATCTTTCTGATTTGTGTCCCGCTGGAAATTATAGCGACAGTGCTTGTTTTTTTCAAACTGAAGAATGAAATAACTGCCAGGATAAATGGAAAAATCGATCTTGCAGGGGCTTTTTATTACTCTTCGGGACTCATTGCGATTGTTTACAGTTCATCCAACCTGACAAAAAGTTTTGGCTGGCCATTGTTAATAATTGGAATCATAATGGTAGGACTATTTATTGCACATTGTAAAAGATCGGCTCATCCGATCTTCGAGATCCCCCTTTTCACTCATAACCGATTATTTGCCTTTTCGAATATTGCCGCTTTAATCAATTATAGTGCTACATTTTCACTTGTTTTTCTTTTGAGCCTGTTCCTCCAAAAAATTAAAGGGTTTTCACCCCAGCAGGCAGGAACGATCCTGGTTGCTCAGCCATTAATGATGGCTATTCTCTCCCCTTTTGCAGGAAAACTCTCCGATAAGATTGAGCCCAGGAGACTTGCCACTGCAGGGATGTTGATCAGTGCATCAGGTTTATTTTTTTTGGCTTTAACAGGACCACAAACGTCTGTTTATTTGATTGTTGCTATGTTGCTTTTCTTGGGTACCGGATTCGGAATATTTTCTTCACCTAATATGAATACCATTATGAGTTCGGTTGAAAAGAAGCAATTGGGAATTGCTTCAGGTACCGCTGCCACTATGCGAGTAGTTGGGCAGATGATGAGTATGATGATCGTTACCCTTATTTTTTCGCTGTATTTTTCAGGCCTGCCTATTAAAGATGCAGACAACGCAATATTTATCAAAAGCGTAAGACTCCTTTTTACTATTTCAGGAATAATTTGTCTTGCCGGAGTATACTTCTCTGGTAGTCGTGGTGATTTGAGAAATTAATATAATTAAAATGAATAAACTTCAGAAAATAACATTCATAACGCAGTTGAATTACCTATTAGTAACAATCATATTCCCTGGTTACTTATATGGATTCCCTCCCGAAAATAGTAAGACTATTTATTTATCCGAACTGGAACGTGATGTGGTTGAAGAACTTAACCTGGCGCGTACGCAGCCTAAAAAATATGCAGAATTTCTGATGTCTTACGCACAACACTTTGTTGGACGGGAGATTCGTGAATCGGGACAGACCAATCTGCTAACCAGAGAGGGGATAAGTGCAGTAAATGAAGCAATTCGGTTTCTGAAAAATCAAAAGCCATTATCTCCCTTAACCGCTTCCAAAGGGATGAGCAGGGCTGCCGCTGACATGGTTCGGATGCAGGAGCCAACAACACAGATCGGTCATAAAGGGAGAGATGGTAGCACATTTGCCGAAAGGATCAGCCGATATGGTACCTGGAATGGCTCATGTTCTGAAAACATTGATTACGGAAATAATACTGCCCGACGAATTGTAATGGCGTTGATTGTCGATGACGGAGTAAGTAGCCGAGGCCACCGTAAAAGCATTTTTGAACCGGGATTTAAGCGTGTCGGTGTTGCTTTTGGCCACCACAAAGCATATAACTATATGTGTGTAGTTGAATTAGCAGTAAGTTATTCCGAAAAATAATAGTTGAAAATTGCTGACTTTTCAGTGGATCTTCCAAAAAAAAAAGTTTACTGAACCTAGGTTCAATAAACTTTTTTAATTTTTGTGTAACCACCGTACCGATAAGGAAACCGTGCTCCGGATGTTATTCTGTCTCGTTATAAATTGTAACTACCGTATTGGAATTGCCTAAGTCGATACCAACATAAGTAATGTTCTCTTTTATTTCCAGACTATTGGTTGAAGGGAACATTGCAACTGAATTCAGGCAATAACCCTCGCTTGCACAAAGATAGGGTTCAGGGTAAACGATAACATCAAGTATATCCTGAAACTCCTCTTTGAAGAGGCTTACCAATTCATTATACATTGCACCGCCTCCAACAAGATAAAGTTTATTGGTCTTTGAGAAGTCTTCGTCTGAGAATTTCTTCCGCATTGCAGGGGAAATAACTTCATTGTAATAACTGGTTAAAGCACGTCTTCGCATTTCAAGGACATCTACTTTGCGACGGTTTATGACAAAGAATCCGCGTTGAAACGCACGCTCGATCTGTTGTCCCGTGAGTAAATTGAGATAATATTGCTTTTCAATCTCCTTTTCCAATATGTCAACAGCATAGTTGATCCCTTTTTCGCTGTGAGCTGTACGTTGAATAATACCTGATGTAGTTGAAAGCGCCAATTCGAATGTCCCAAATCCAAGACTCCCGATAAAGAAATTCTGCTTCTCAGCCATCAGACCATTGCGAATTGCCTTGATACAACCGTCAATCTCAGTCATCACATCAAAGGCCACCACATTTACGCTAACGTTTTCCACACCTTCTCCTCCAAAAGTCCTTGTGTCGAAACTAACCTGATGTTTTCCCATATAGAAATCCTTTGCCCCTTTTCTGTAGATAGCATGCGTAATAAAAGGGAATCCTGTGGTAATCACCATTTTGTTATCTTTTCCTTGTGTAGCTATAATTAAACCAGTAAGTGCAAGAAGCTGATAATCTAGATCCTGAGCAGAACTGTTCAGAAACTTATGAGGTGCAATACCTTCACTTAAAGCCATATTACCAATAAGATAATCGCGTTGGTTAAAATTTACGATTTTCATCCCTTCGATGAAATTCGCTGCTACCTTAGAGTAATCAACTGTAGTCTCTTCATAAACACTTGGAAATACATACGATCGTTTCATAAATGATATTTTAATAATTTCTGTCTATAATATAGTAATGAGTTCCGCTAATGAAATAATATTTTAAATACACGAATAAACAACAAATCACTTAAATAACGATGAATAATCGTCAAATGGAAGTTGACTGATAGCATCATTCAAAGAAAACTTACTTTTCTCTGAATCGATGACTTCATTTTCGATATCGATTACCTTGTGTGGCTCATATTTAGCCTGGCCATTTTTCTTTTCAATAAGTTTGTCTTCTGCGTACTTGGTCGGACTTAAGAGATTCCTAAGTTCTTCAAATCCAAGTATGATATGCCCTTTCCCCTTACGTACTGCCTTGGCTGGGGATATTGTATCAGGTTTATAGATTTTAGGATTCCCAATTCTATTTAAATGTGATTCCTCTTTTACAGGCTCTCCTAAAAATGATTCAAAATCGACCGAAACAGGAGTGGAGTGCTCAACGACTTCAAAGGGGTTGGCGTGATGCTCTGTAAGATTTGTTTCAACTTCCTTATTTTGTGCATCGGGAGATTTTGCTTCAGAAACAGGTGCAGAATCAAGTAGTTCAGATAATTCTAATTGTGGATTATCTGATTGCACTGAAGAAGATGACGAAGTGGTCAGATTTTCCGAGTTGTCATCATCCAATTCATCAATGAGTGTATTTTCCATTGTTTCCGCTAAAACATCGGATTTCAAGAGTTCTGAATCAACCGCTATTTTTGAACTTTCGAATAACTCAAAAATTTCTTCTGCTTCATCTGATTCGTTCGATTCTGCGATTATCTTTGAAAGAATATCGCCGGAATCGTCTGATTTTGCCATCATAAAAGGTTCCCCTCCGAATACAGAATCAGATTCGCAGTCAAGATTCTCCATTTCCGGTTTGTCATCAAATGTTATTTCTACGTTTGAATAAATTGGTATATTTTTCCGGATTGGTTGTATCTTAATTCTCTCTTCTGCCATATGGATCTGAGCTTCATCAAATGCGCCCAATTTGTCGTAAGTGATGACTCTGGCTGTAATTACTGCTCCATCATTGACTTCAATTATTTTTGTATACAGATTTCCAAAGA
Organism: Prolixibacteraceae bacterium; assembly: GCA_963677935.2. Taxonomy (GTDB): domain Bacteria; phylum Bacteroidota; class Bacteroidia; order Bacteroidales; family Prolixibacteraceae; genus JAAFHB01. The sequence goes on from CAXXEH010000003.1 coordinate 2,284,460, forward strand.
TGGAGGAACCAGAATGAAGAATTGTGGTTCCGGAAACAATTATATTCCCCTCCAGCCTGCCAAAAACAACCAGGTCCCTGGCCCGAAGAAACCCCTTAACATAACCTTCTGCCCCGATAATCGCATTCTTATCCGATTCGACTTTGCCAAATACCTCGCCGTCAATGCGAACATCAGATTTGAACATTAACTCTCCGTTTATCTTGGAACTTGAATTAATAAGTGTAGGTATTTCCATGCTGCATCCTATGATTGTTGAATTGTTAAGTTTGAAAAGATTGTCAGGTAAAACCAAATTTAATATATTGTTCTACAAATATAGCAGGTTATTTTTACACTTACAAAAAATTTTACAAAAAATTTTAAAAGGACACAATCCTATCATTTTAAAATAAACATTCTATTCAATTTACATTTACTAATACACCAACTGGACAATGATCTAGTAAAAACCTGAAAATACAAACTGTTATCAAACGCCTCTCCGATCATCACGCAATTCTATTGTCTATGAAGATTTACAATAAAAGCTCGGTTTAATCCTATTCATTTTGAACTGCACCATAAAAATACAGTGTAAACAAGACCTTCATGTGCAATCGCACGATTCTCACTTTTTTTCAAACAAAATAGGCAAAGGTTAATCGTCTCCAATCTTTATCCTTTCCCACGTACAAAATCAATTGATTACTCCTCTAATGTACTCAAATCGCCTTCAGGCAACCCTAATGCCCTGGATTTTAGCACTCTGCGCATAATCTTTCCACTTCTTGTTTTTGGTAAGGCATCGGTAAATGTAATCTCTTCGGGACGTGCAATTGGACCAAGATGTTCTACCATATGGAGTATCATCTGATGCTCAAGTTCTTTACTCGCTGTGTAACCCAAACGTAAGACTGCAACAATATGAATGCAGTTTCCCTTGAGATCGTGAGGCAGGGCAATGGCAGCAGCTTCTGCAATTGCAGGATGACTGGCCATAACACTTTCAATCTCTGCAGTCCCCAACCGATATCCACTAACTTTGATCACATCATCGGTACGACCAATGATCCGAAAATAACCATCAGCATCCTTTTTTGCAGAATCGCCTGTTAGATACCATCCTTGCTTTTCGTACTTCTTCCAGTAAGTTTCAACGAAGCGCTGCGGGTCACGATAGATTCCTGCTGTCATTCCCGGCCAGGGCTTTTTAATTACCAATGTTCCCTCTTCTCCGCTTTTTACCTCATCTCCGTTTTCATCTACCACATCGATTACATTTCCAAAGAATGGCTTTGTTGCAGATCCAGGTTTTAAAGGGGTAATGGGTAATGGTGCTATCATAAAACCTCCAGTTTCAGTCTGCCACCATGTATCAATAATTGGACACTTTTCGCGACCTACAGCTTTGTAATACCAACGCCATGCTTCAGGACTAATAGGTTCACCAACGGTTCCAAGCAATCGCAACGAGCTGATATCATTTCTATTAGGCCACGAATCTCCAAATCTCATTAAACTCCTTATTGCTGTTGGGGAAGTATAGAGGATATTGATTCCATATTTCTCCACCATTTTCCACCAGCGGTCGGGATAAGGATAGGTAGGCGCCCCCTCGTAGAGCATTACTGTTGCCCCGTTCATCAATGGTCCATAAACGATATAACTATGACCAGTAATCCAGCCCGGATCGGCGGCACACCAATAACGGTCCTCCGGTTTAATATCGAACACCATCCGATGTGTGGTTGATGTATAGACGCTGAAACCGCCATGTGTATGAACCAAGGCCTTCGGCTTGCCAGTAGAACCTGATGTATAGAGAAGAAACAACATTTCAGAGGAGTCCATCTGCTCTGTCTCACATTTGTTTGAAGCAATTGGAAGTGCCAGAAGTTCATGCAGCCAATAATCCCGGCCGTTCTCCATATAAACTTCAACACCAGTCCGTTTTACGGTAATACAGATCTCCATGGTAGGCGATAATTCCATCGCTTTATTCACGACACTCTTCATCTCAACCACCTTTCCACGACGATATCCTCCATCAGCTGTTATCACAATCCGGCTGTTGGCATCGTTAATCCGGTCGGCCAGTGCCTCATGGCTAAATCCACCATAAACAACACTATGTACTGCACCAATTTTTGAACAAGCAAGCATTGCAATGATCTGTTCAGGTATTTGTGGCATATAAATGGTGATCACCTCACCTCTCTTGGCACCCATACTCTTTAAAATATTTGCAAACTGACAAACTTCACGATTGAGTGCATGGTAGGAGAATGTTCTTACATCTCCGGGTTCCCCTTCCCATATCAGTGCGAGTTTGTTCCGGTTCGCATTTTCAAGATGGCGATCGATAGCATTCAGTATAATGTTGGTTTTACCTCCTTCGAACCACTTAAAGAAGGGTGGATTACTCTTATCCAATACCAAATCCCATCGTTTATACCACGAAAGCTGTTCAGCCTGTTCTGACCAAAACTGTTCAGGATTTTCAATGGATCTTGCATAAAGCTGATCATATTCCTGAATATTTGCCTGTTCAATTACCTCCTGTGAAGGATAATAAATTTTCTCATCACTAGTGTTTTCCATAATGGGGTCATTTAGTTTTATAAATCAAGAAATTTTAATTTGCAGTTTAGTAAACAAAAACGAACAATTAATTGAAATGTTCATCTTAGCATACAAACAACTAATCCCCAGGAAAGTTTTTTGAATTGTATTTGAATTAAAGGAGAAATAAGGTAGAAGACGCACGTTCGTGCGCCTTCTTTAAAATCGAAATATTGGATCAATTTTCCTCTTCCGAGAATTCCATCAAATAGGCTTTGATAAAACCGTCGATATCGCCATCCATAACTCCCTGCACATTTGATGTTTCAAATCCAGTTCTGACATCTTTGACCAATTTATACGGTTGCATGGTATAGGAGCGAATTTGAGATCCCCATTCTATTTTTTTCTTACCTGCTTCAATCTTGGTTGTTGCTTCATGACGCCTTTGAAGTTCAAGCGCATAAAGTTGCGATTTGAGCAGTCTGATTGCATTCTCTTTGTTCTGCAACTGTGACCGAGATTCTGTATTTTCGATAATGATACCCGATGGACCATGCTTAAGCCGAACTCCCGTCTCTACCTTATTCACATTCTGCCCCCCTGCCCCTCCGGACCGAAAAGTATCCCAGGAAATATCACCCGGATTCACATCAATTACAATTGTATCATCCACTAACGGGGCAACAAAGACCGAAGTGAAGGATGTTTGCCTTTTCCCCTGTGCGTTAAAAGGTGAGATGCGAACCAAACGGTGAACCCCATTTTCGCTCTTGAGATAACCATAGGCGAAATCACCTTCAATTTCAATGGTAACACTTTTTACACCCACATCCTCACCAGCGACAAAACTCGCTTCGCGGACTTTGTATTTATGTTTTTCGGCCCAGCGCAAATACATACGCATCAACATATCAGCCCAGTCGTTCGACTCTGTTCCACCAGCGCCGGCATTGATCTTTAATACAGCTCCAAGCCGGTCTTCTTCGCGGCGCAACATATTTTTGGTTTCAAGATCTTCGATAAGACCCCTTGTTTCGAGAAATTGCTCCTCAAGTTCATCTTCGGTAATCTCGCCTGCTTCACTGTAATCAAACATGATCTGCAAATCCTCAACGGCTACATCGACCAATTTAAAGCCGTCAGTCCATTGTTTGATTGAGCGGATTACCATCATCTGACGTTCAGCCTCTTTGGGATTATCCCAGAATTTGGGGTCCTGAGTCCGAAGCTCCTCTTCTTCTAATCTGATTAATTTATTGTCGATGTCAAAGAAACCTCCTCAGCGCATCCCGGCGCTCAACAAGCTCTTTAAGTTGTTCCTTTAGGATCATTTGGGATTTATTTTTAATTAAAGTGCAAAGTTAGGAATAAACGGGGAATGTGCTAATGGGACAATTCGATAATTCGGCGATTAGGCAATGAGATAATTCGGGAATTAGGCAATGAAGCAATTCGACTATTAAACAATTTGGTAATAAGGTAATTTTGAGGGATGTGTAAATCGATGGCTATGAGGTTTGGTGCGGGGAATAGCGATTTTCTTGAATTCTACCGGCAATTGTCACCGAGCCTGGGGCAGATCTTCACTATTAGAAAGTTGTACTTTACATTTTGTATCTTACATTTTGCACTTTAAATTCTTCATTCTTTCATTTTAAATTCCTCATCCACCTCATCGCCAATAATTTGCCTGGCTACATGAAATGCAAGTTCAGTTTCAAAACCGTGGCCCTGAGCAAAAACGGCAAGCTTTGAGCTTCGTTCATAAACAGAGGTTGCTTTGATCGATTTGATTTTTGTTTTAAGCAAATCCAAAAGAATTTTCGCATAATAACCATCGTCTATCCGGTTGAGAGCCAGTCGGATCAATTCTTCCGGAATTTGTTTCTGCCGCAGCATGTAGGTCAGCTTAATCTTTCCCCACTTATTGAACCTCAATTTATCATTAATATAGAAGTCAACATAACGCTCTTCATTTAAAAATCGTTCTTTGATCAGGTAATCGATGGCCTTGGATACCTCCTCATCAGAAAGTTCCCACAGCCTAAGTTTAGTAACTACATCGAAACGGCACCGCTCCGACTGGCTGCACATTGCCATCGCCTTGGTAAGCGCCTGCCTGTAATTTAGATTACCATCCATTCCGAAAAATTCAATAATTTAAGCAAAGATAAATGATTAATTTTTAATTCCTTTGTCTAGATCTTCCCTGGGATTATATCTCCACTTGCTTGTACAATTGATATTTTAACCGATGGGTATAGACGGAAATGTTAATACCTCCCAAAGGAATATTTTCCTCAATTTGGAAAGGAGAAACAATTATTTTGACATAAGCTTAAAATTTATAATTCTGAATTCAATGAAAATTACCGGAATAGTCCTTGCCGGAGGTCGCAGCAGTAGAATGGGCGAGGATAAATCATTGATGAAACTGAATGGAAAATCACTCGTCGAATATTCAATCGATGCATTGAAACCCCTGTGTGACAAGGTTATCATCAGTTCGAACAATCCCGATTACAATTTCACAGGTTGTGAAGTGTGGCCCGATGAACTCTTCGATCAGGCCCCTATCATTGGTATTTATTCCTGTCTTAAAAGATCCGAAACCGACATTAATATTTTCTTATCCTGTGACATGCCCCTGATGAGCACGTTGATGGTCAGATACCTGCTTACCAAGGCTTCAGATTTCGGTATTACTGTGCCAATTCATGATAATGGAAGAATTGAACCATTGTGCGGGATCTATAAAAAATCGACCATTGGAATTTTAAAAAAGTTTATCGATAAAGGAAATTACAGGCTGAACGATTGTATCCGCGAAGCTTCCCACCAGTTGGTCCTTGTCGATTCAGAAATCGCATGTTGCTCTCCAAACATATTTCTCAACATCAATACACCTGATGATTTCAATAATCTATTTCTACTGTCTGAATAGCTTGTTAATGCTTATCCAAATTCGCTGATCCGCTCCAACCGTCCAATATCTAAAAGATGAATTTGTTTGCTATGCATATCGATCAGACCATCATCCTTAAATTCTTTCATGATGCGGATCACACTTTCAGTCGACATACCGGTAAGATCACCCAAATCAGCCCGTGAAAGCGGGAGGTCGAACGAGTTGCTATTGAAGATCCGGTGTGAAAAACATAGGAGGATATCGGCCAGACGTCCGTGTAATTGTTTTTGCGTCAACGAGAAAAAACGACCATAAATTTGTGAGGTACTTTCGTTTAAAAGATTGATAATATGATAGGAGAAAGTCGAATTCTGCTTTAACAATTGTTTAAATATCTGAATATCGATCATCCTGATTCTTGAATCGGTATAGGTTGCGATTGAGTAGGGCAACTTATCGTTTCCGTTAAAAATCGAAGATAAGCCCAGTAAATTGTTTTTTATATAGAGGCTAATAATGAGATTTTTGGTCTTCTCCTCAAGATATACTTTCACTAAACCTTCTTCCAGGAAAAAGATATGCGAAGCAAAAGCGCCTCTTTTACAGACGGTCTCCCCTTTCTTAAAATCGATGCTGACCGAATGGGAATCGATCAATACCTTCTCCTCTGCGGTTAAAATCTCGTACCAGCTTTGATCAAAATTAAAAGTCGAACAGCGACTTATTCCACCATTTATTTCATCGGACTGATTCATAAAGGTTTTTATTATTTAAACTGACACAAAAATAGTTGTTATTAGTCATTTATTTTCATGAGATTTGAAAGGTTTCGTCTTAAAACCGGTTTATATTTTGTTTTATTCACCTAACTCATATAACAAGGCACTAACATCTATTAACCCTATTAAATAACAATTTATATCATTTTAATATCTTACCATAAGGGTAAAATGCACTCTCTTTTCCGCCTTTGTCGGGTATTTGAATAATCTTCCAGCGCCAGATCCATAACCTTTGATTTTCCGTCATGACAGGTTAAGCAACTCCCAACTTCCAGAATGCGCTGTTGCTCCCTTACTGTAAACGGTCTTAACCAGCTTCGGGTGGAATTCGGACGCTTTGCCTCCTTTAAAAATCCGATCCAGGCATCTTCAGGTATAGAGTCATGTTCGCTGAGTGCAAACCTGGGCTCAAAGCCCCATTTACCGGCGGATCGTGAAATCGTGTAAGTCAATTCACCATCCCCGTACCCAATTGCTAATGGATTATTATGGCAAGACTTGCAACTTCGTGCCTCTCGGACAGTGGTGTGACCTGAGGCTGGGGCATAGAGCCTGTGAAAGCTCGTCCCTTTGCCTTTATCGTATGACTCCAGGTCGATTGTCATCACCATTCCGGGCATTGCGGTCACTACTTTACTTTCAATCTTTTCGCTGATCCCCAAAACAGGCGCACTGGCAAAATTCTTCCCGGCAAATTCCACCCAGGTTCCAATGGCCGGTTTATGGGTTAATATATCAAATCCTTTGGTATCTTTCTCATAAACATTATGACACCCGATACACTGAGGCACCCAGGAGGTATGACACGATTCACAGCTCAACCGGTTGTGCCCCTTACCCTTTGTGCAGACAGAGGAGGGTGGCTTCGACACATGCATTTCCCCGTTTAGTTTATCTTTAAGCAAAATACTGCCCAGTGAATCAACCTCTGTATTTAGGAGCGGATAATTATCTTTTTGTGTAATAATAACACGATTTTCCGGATCAATCTTTCGTAACCAGGAGATCATTTGTGATTCGCGGTCAGGCAACTTTGCAACGTAAACCGAATTGGGTTTTCCTGTTGGGTGACAATCCATGCATTGCACATTGACACCATCTTCCTTATGTGTCTGATGCTTTCCATTCCCCATGATTTCGTACGAATCATGGCAATCGATACAAGCCAACCCCTTCAGATGGTGAATATCCGCCTGAATATATTCCACCACCCTTTCATCTGGCAAAACACTTTGATGAACCGAATCGGTGACCTCTGAACTTTTAAGGGTGGTTTCACTCCATCCTTCATAATTGAGTGAGATACGTCCCGACCGGCTGTGACAACTCCGGCACCGGTCATTCGAAACCCGAATATCAATTGTTGGATGTAACTGTGTAGTTGTAGCGGCAGATTTTGATTGCATTCGTCTCATGCTTTCCAATGCCTGACCGCTGTAATATAGGTGGCAGGCATTACATCCACCACCCCTTTCGAGCCAGGCTCCGTTTCCGGTGATTATCTTTTCGTTACCAAGGTGACAACCGGCACAGAGGTTGCGTAGATGGGTATCCGAGGCGGAATGACCCAGAAATTTGAAATGAAACGAATCATTCAGCGATTGTGTTTCCCTAAATACAAACTTATCAACAGCAATAATACCACTCTGAGTTGTCATCAGCGAGTTCACCATTCGTCCGGCAATATCCTGATGGCAATTTTGAGTTCCACATGTGTTCATAACATTCGAATAATTTCCGGGCACTTTAACCATATTTCGATGGGCCTTTCGTTTTTCTGTTGAAAATGGATCACCTTTATGACAGGCAAAACAGCCCATAACTGCTGGTTTATGTGATTCTGACAAACCAGTCATCGCACTATGACACAACAAACACCCCTCCCTCTTTTGATTTTCGGGATTTCGGATCAGACTGTCAGTCATAAATAAATTTACCGGATCAAAAATAAGGATCTGCTCATCCGATTGTGCAAAATCGTTCCAACCTTGCCAACGCCAGTTTTCACCCCGGAACAAAAGAACTAATAAGGTCATTAATATATATAATAATCCTACGGCAAGCAGCACTATTTTGAAGAGCCTCCTGATTTTTTTTGACAACAGAGGAAGAAGGGAAAACAATAAAAACAGGATTCCTAAGAGAAAAATAACATAAACAGGGTGACTTGTCAGATGGAGTATTTCCTGTATCCCGACAAATAACCAGGGACCTTTAATTTGGCTACTCTCAACCATACCCAACGGAGCTCTGAATATCAGGCTTATCAGTAGAAGGATTGAGAAAACAATCACAAATGTCCTTTGTTTGGGCCAAACATTTTTAACATGTTCGTAAACACCTATAAATAACAGGATGGTACCTGTAGCGACATGTTGAATATATACAATTTGCCAGTTCTCTTCGGTCCCGGTTAATGCGGAACTCATCATCGTTCCCACAAATGGAACAGATTCAAGTAACGACGCAATTATTCGTCGTGCCTGAATTCCCCCTGCATCACCCTTGAGGATAAATCCAGAGATCATTTCATATACCAATGTGATTATAACCAGGCACAAAATCATCCAGGTTCGTCTATTTCTAATATTCGTTTCAGTCGACTTATTCAGGTGATCATAAATATGAAGGATGCTGAAAATAAAGAATAGCTGTGCACTCCAATAATGAAAATTCCGCACAAAGATTCCTGAAGAGTTAAAAAGAAGTAGCTCTGCAACAGATTCATACGAATGGGTAAAATCGTAGGGAATAGCTAGTAAAATTCCGCTCAGTACGCATAACAGCAATCCGGAAATCGCAATCCAGCCGGCAGTATCAAATTGGAGAAACTTTTGGAATTTATTCAACACTAGTACATTAATTTATACATTTCTATCTCCCCCTGAGCGAAATTTCACAATCCATTGGCCCGATCTGGTATTGAAACTGCATTCGAGTTCCCGAAGTGGCTTAATCGCCGGCCCCTTAAAAGGTCTTCCGGTTTGCCCCTCAAACTGCGAACCATGACAACTGCATTGAAGGGTATCCCCACTCCCCTTCCCAATCCGGCATCCGGCATGGGTGCAGGTCGTTGAAAATGCACGCAGAGAATTTTCAGTGCGATAAAGATAATACCCTCCAAAGTAATTAATGCCCAGCGGGATATCTTGTCTATGGGCAAATTCAACTCTTTTTCCCAATTCCGCCTGAAAATTGGTCAGCCGGTACCATAACCAGAGTACAAAACCGAGGCTGGCACCTGTTGTCATTCGAATAAATATTTTTCGGGATATCGACATTTGTTTTTTCATAGGATGCGTCCTTGGGGCTTCCAAAGCTACAACAATTTATTTCTGATCATGATTAGCGAAATTTATCAAAAAAATGCTTTGTGTCAGTTTTTTTTATGATCCATATCATATTACATTGTGAGAATATCAATAAATATTTAATTCACTGTACCACAACTAATTACATTTCTATACCTAGTTAAGAATAAATATAAGCAATATAGCTATATTGTTGTATTTCAATATATTAAATCATTATGTCATTTGGATGGGAAAACCAATCAAATATATCTATCTAATATATAATCACTTACCAATATCGACTTTGTATTTACCAATTTGTATATCAATAGGCAATCAGATATTTTTGAATAAAATAAAGATTGCAAGAAAAATCAGCGGTCTTAAACAATAGTGAAACCCTAAATATCAGCACAATGCGCACAAGAAGGGATTTTATTAAAATTTGTTCAGTGGGATTAGGAGCTACCGCCTTAACTGGTGGTGCAGTAAAATGGGTTGTTGGAGCTTCTTCCGCAACAACCGAATTGAAAAATTTCAGCGGTGCACGAAGAGTGCCAACCTATTGTGAAGTTTGTTTCTGGAAATGTGCCGGATGGTCCTTTGTTACAGAAAATGGGCAGATTCAAAAAATCATTGGAAATAGAGATGATCCTCAGTGTAAGGGTCGTCTGTGTCCAAGGGGCACCGGAGGGGTTGGGATGTTCTCTGATCCCGATCGCCTTAAGACACCATTAATCCGTGTTACAAAAGACGGGATACAAACCTACCAAAAAGCAACATGGGATCAAGCACTAAACCTTATCGCCACAAAAATGAAATCGATTGCCGAAAAGCACGGACCAGAAAGTATGGCGCTATTCAACCATGGCAGTTCGGGAAAATATTTCACTCATCTGCTCAATGCTTTCGGATCAAACAATGTAGCAGCTCCTTCTTTTGCTCAGTGTCGTGGCCCGCGGGATACTGGTTTTGAACTCACGTTTGGCGAATCGGTAAGTAGTCCCGAAGTTACTGATATCCGCGATACGCGGTGCCTGGTTCTGATCGGATCACATATCGGTGAGAATATGCATAATGGTCAGGTTCAAGAGATGTCGGAGGCGATTGATCATGGGGCTGTAATTATCACCGTCGATCCCCGCCTGTCAACTGCAGCAAGTAAATCAAAATACTGGTTACCCATCAAACCTTCAACAGACCTGGCCCTTTTACTGGCCTGGATTCATGTTCTGATATATGACGAGCTTTATAATAAAGAGTATGTTGCCAAATATGCAGATGGGCTCAATGAACTTAAAGAACATGTAAAAAATTATACCCCTGAATGGGCTTATGGGATTACAACCCTTAAACCCGAACTCATACGTCTTACCGCCAGGGAGATGGCCAATGCGGCACCATCAGCGATCATTCACCCGGGGCGTCATACCACCTGGTATGGAGATGATGTCCAGCGATCCCGTGCTATTGCGATCTTAAATGCCTTATTGGGAACCTGGGGGAACAGAGGTGGAATCTTCTTCAAGGAGGGGATTAAGATCCCCGATTTTCCCCATCCCGCATATCCAAAACCAGCCTGGTCATGGCAGGATACCCTTAACGGCAGATATCCATTTGCAAAAGAAGCCGTTACAAACACCGTCATAGAAGCTTCAATTCCCGTCGAGGGTAAGGAGCATGTAATAAAGGGGTGGATAGTTTCCGGCACCAACCTTATCGTTTCGATCCCCTTGAAAGAACAATTGATGAAAGCGATGCAATCGCTCGATTTACTGGTTGTTGTCGATACAATGCCCATGGAGATAACCGGTTATGCCGATGTAGTTTTACCTGAATGCACCTATCTGGAGCGGTATGATGATTTGCGTGCCACAGCACATCGCGAACCAACTCTTGCACTTCGGATGCCGGCCGTTGAGCCGATGTATGATACAAAACCTGCATGGTGGATTTCGAAACAGATCGGCGAGCGACTAGGCCTTGGTGCATATTATAACTATAAGGATTTCAAAGAGGTGCTCGACTGGCAGCTTAAACAGGTTGGATCTTCACTCTCTGAAATGGAGCAGATCGGTTTAAAAAAGTTTGAACGTAAAACTCCGGTTTATATTCAGCCCGGATCGGATTATAAATTCAAAACCGCAAGCGGAAGAATACAACTCTATTCACACGAACTCGAAGCAGCCGGCTTCGATCCGATGCCAAAACTGACACTTCATCCTCAGCCGGAAGAGGGATTCTACAGGCTGATTTACGGACGTGCGCCTATGCATACCTTCAGCCGGACCGCAAACAATCGCAACCTTGTGGCATTAATGCCCGAAAACTCAGTTTGGGTTAATCCGCAGGTTGCTGAACTCTGGGGGCTGAAAAAAGATCAGTATGTCTGGTTAAAGAATCAGGCAGGGGTGATTTCAAATTTTTCGGTTAAAGTGCGAATTACAGAGCGTATCCGGTGGGATTCGGTTTATATTGTTCACGGATTCGGACATCACCACAAACCATTGACCTACGCGTTTGGTCGCGGAGTTAACGATACCGAATTAATTTCGAATGTATCCATAGATCCGGTGATGGGGGGAACAGGTATGCGTGGGAACTTTGTCACATTTATTAAAGACAAAACTAATAAGGAGGCTAAATCATGAGATACGGAATGGCTATTGATACCCGGAAATGTGTCGGTTGCAGCGACTGTGTAGTGGCTTGTCAGACCGAAAACAATGTCCCCGTAGGATTTTGCCGCGACTGGGTGGTTGAAGTTGTTGACGGAACCTATCCGAATGTAAGTATTGAACTTCGATCGGAAAGATGCAACCATTGCGATAATTCCCCATGTGTAAGATGCTGTCCGACGGGTGCGAGCCATTTTGAAGAGGGAGGTATCGTACTTGTGGAACACAATAAGTGCATTGGTTGCGGGGCTTGTATTCAGGCCTGTCCATATGATGCACGGTACTCTCATCCTGATGGTTATGTTGACAAATGCACCTTCTGCATTCATCGTGTACGTGAAGGGAATAATCCTGCTTGTGTTAGTGTGTGTCCTACGAGCTGCATGTATTTTGGAGATCTTGATGATCAGAATTCCAAAATTGTGAATGTGCTGAAAAACAGGAAATTCAAGTCGTTGGCGCCAGAAGCAGGAACCAAACCACAGATATTTTACCTCGTTTAAACCCGCTAAAATAAAATTGTATGAGAGAAGAACTATTCGTAAGCGGACGTAATATTCCAAATATCGACCCCTACCTGAACATCTGGCACTGGCAGATTCCAATGTACCTCTTCCTGGGTGGAGTTGCTGCCGGGATCCTCTTTTTTGCAGGAGTGTTTACGATTATGGGGAAAGAACAAAAAATGGCAACAACAATCAAAATTGCGCCGATGGTCGTCCCATTCCTGCTGGTTTTCGGATTATTTATGCTCTTCCTGGATCTGAAACACAAGCTTTTTTTCTGGCAGCTTTATACTACAATCCGCCTGGAGTCCCCCATGGGTTGGGGCGCATGGGTTTTGATGATCATTACACCAATTTCGATTTTATGGTCAGCCAGTTATGTTAGGGAGATCTTTCCAAAGTGGGATTGGAAATTCGATTTTCTGAAAACCTTTGAAGCATTTTTGATCAGGTACAGACTATGGATTGCATGGCCAATGGCGATTTATGCCGTAATACTGGGGATTTATACAGGAATTCTACTTTCGGCATTCAATGCCCGCCCATTATGGAACACCTCTATTCTGGGACCTTTGTTTCTGGTTTCGGGGATGTCAACAGCTGCAGCGGTAATCATCATGCTGAGCAAGGACCATAAAGAGCGCAAAATCATGGGACGGATCGATATTCTGCTAATTATCATTGAACTGTTTTTTATAGTGCATCTGCTCATGGGATTCCTTGCCGGATCGGAGGCACAAATCAATGCTGCGAACCTGTTTCTGGGTGGAAAATTTACAGCCCCTTTCTTTACGTTTGTAATTCTTTTGGGACTGATCTTCCCTGCTGTTCTCGAAATTTTTGAACTCAAAGGATACAAGGTACCAATCTATATACCAGCTATCCTTGTATTGATTGGCGGTCTTATTTTCAGGTTTATCATGGTGGAAGCCGGACAAATCACGCGGTTTCTCTATTAAAATTTTGATATGAAAAAAATAAATAACGACGGATCGTACTATATCAACCCCTATTTGGGTGGAGTGATACTTGGCACATTTCTTTTCCTTGCTTTTTACATATCAGGTCGCGGACTTGGCGCCAGCGGAGCGGTTAAAAACAGCGTCGCAGCAACTGTAAATGTAATTGCACCAGAGCATGTCGCAAAATCAGCTTATTACAGCCAGTTTGCCGGAGGAGACAAACAACCGATGAGTAACTGGCTTGTATTTGAAGTGCTTGGTGTCCTGGCTGGGGCATTTCTCTCGGGAATCATTTTCAACCGTTTAAAATTGAAAGTAGAGCACTCTCCAAAAATAACCTCCCGGCGAAGGCTGATTTTTGCCTTATTGGGTGGGCTGATTTTTGGATTTGGCTCGCAACTAGCCCGGGGATGTACTAGTGGCGCCGCTCTGAGCGGAATGGCAGTCCTTTCGTTTGGCGGTTACATTACGATGATTGCAATATTTGGTACCGCCTTTGTTGCAGCCTGGATTTTACGTAAAAACTGGATTTAACCATTTTTAGTTCTAAAATTATGATCGGATCAATTATCTCATCAGGAATGATTTCCCCGGCATGGGACAATCTGTTTGCCGTAATCCTGGGCATGGGTTTTGGATTTGCCCTCGAATCGTCAGGTTTTTCCTCCTCACGGAAGATTATAGGTACTTTCTTCGGCTATGATTTCGTGGTGGTAAAAGTATTCTTTACCGCTGCCATCGTTGCTTCGTTAGGTTTGCTTTACTTCAGTTACCTTGGATTGGTTGAATTTTCAACCCTCTATATTCAACCCACTTTTCTCGCTTCAGCCATCGTGGGTGGAATCATCATGGGAATTGGGTTTGCAATGGGTGGGTTTTGCCCAGGGACCAGTTTATGTGCAACTGCGGTTGGAAGGATTGATGGACTTGTGTTTTTCGGTGGGATGTTTATTGGTGTGTTTCTATTTTCAGAATCTTTCCCGTTGTTTGAGAATATGTATTATAGTGGTTCACAAGGAGCCAAAATGATCAATACCGTCTTTGGAATCTCACCCGAACTGTTTACTTTCCTTCTGGTTTTGGCAGCTATAGGGATGTTTATGGGCGCCGGATGGGTTCAGAAGAAAGTGAAAAAGATCGAATATTAAACCTCAATTTATGGAACGAAAATATACCATACTTGCTACTCTCCTGATTGTATTGGCTTTAGGATTGGTTATTCTTCCGAAGAAGAACGAGTTTAAAGAGACTGATCCCAAAGTGCTTTTGTCAGCAGTGGTGGAAAAATCGCGTTATTTAAATGTGGATCAGGTTACTCACCGGATCATTGAAAACGATCCTACCCTATTGCTCATCGACTTACGGCCTGCTGATCAGTATAAAACCTTTTCGTTGCCGGGCTCACTCAATATTGTTCCTGACTCTCTGATTAGCCAAACAAACATGGAACTTTTCAGTCAGCCCGGTAAGGATAAAGTGTTGTATGGCAATGCTGACATCATCTCAGAAAAGGGATGGCTCTTATGTTCACGTTACAAGATGAACCGGATCTATATTATGAAAGGGGGAATGAACGAGTGGTTCAATACAATAGTTAAAGAAAAACCAATTTCCGGAACCCCTTCCACTTCCGATCTGGACCTGATCTCCTTCAGAAAGGCGGCCAGACAGTTTTTAATTGGAGCAGACGAAACGGGTAATAACACCGCTGTTGCACCTGTTAAGGAAAAAGTTCAGATAATCCGGAAAGCGCCTAAAGCAGCTTCTGGAGGGGGTTGCTAAGACAATATAAGTAATGGCTAAAATATAATCTGGTATTTGATGCAAAAATTATTCAACATGCAATGTTTTGTTAATTACTTAATTTCATATGGGATAGCTTCGTCGCCATGGTTTTTTATCCTGGTCAAATTAAAGAATGAAAGTGAGATTCCTCATTCCGAATGCAGTGAGGAATCTCCTTATTTAAATAGCCTACAGAATATGGTCATTAGTAGGAGGAACTACGAAGCAAACTTTAAGACAATAAATTATTCTAATTGCTTATATCTGATGCATAGGCAGTTATTAAAATAAACCTTCAAATATATAAAATATGAACCGTTTCATCAAAACCAATTCACCTTGGCTGAGCCTGCTGGGATTGGCAGTGGTAATCGTTGTACTGGCTTTTGTTTTCAGGCCAAAACCACCACATTATCAACTAAATGCCAAAGAAACTATCTTGCTGATGAATGACCGTTCAATTGAAGTTGAGATAAAAGATATTGCCGGAAAGCAATTGATTGATATTCGTTCAGCAGAATTATATTCCAATGGACATCCCGCGAGTGCAATTAATATTCCGATCCGTCAACTACTGGACAAAGAGTCACTCAAATTATTCGACGACCTTTTGGAAACCGGAAGTGTGGCCGTTTTGTATGGCAACGATGAATTGCAGGCTACTGCACCTCTGTTTTTACTTCAGCAACTAGGTTACAAGAACCTGAAACTATTAAAAGGAGGATTAAATCAGGTTAGTGAATTTGTTCCGTCATCACTCGCAACAACAGAACAGTCGGTAGTGGACACCCAACTTATACTTGGAAAAACAGACCAGACCATCGCTCCGGTAACGACAAACGCAACAAAGAAAAGCGAAACGGTGATTCCGGTCCGGAAAGGGACTTCAGCCGGAGGTGGATGTTAATCTCGCAGATTTCGGTTTTTAAATATCCGGATAGAAATTAAAGATCAGAAAGTTATAAATCTGATGCGATATTTTCAAAGAGAAGTCAGACGTGATACTTAACAGATCGATTTATCCTCTTACAAATCGTTTTTATCAGTCAGGTACTTACTGATCAGAGGGTATAACTTTCTGAACCAGATGGTATACAAATCCGGATTGATGTTCAGATCAGTGGTCAAAACACCAAAAGGAACAGCTTTCCACTCTTCGACTTCTGTCTGATTAATCCGGGGAAGATCATCTGATATTCCGACAAAAATGTGATCCAATTCATTTTCCGTTAACCCATTTTCAAACGATTCCCTATAGGTAAAACAAAAAATTTCGGTAAGTTGACAAGTGATTCCCATCTCTTCCATTAAACGCCGACCCGCTGCTTCAAGTGAAGTCTCACCAGGATATGGATGGCTGCAACAGGTGTTGCTCCACAATCCTTTTGAATGATATTTACCAGAAGCCCTTCTCTGTAAAATCCAATCTCCCTTTGAATTGGTAATGAAAACAGAAACAGCCCTGTGAAGAAGCGCTTCCCTGTGGGCCACCATCTTCCCCATTATACCTACCATTTTATCTTTTTCATCAACAAGAATAACAAAAGTCTCATCGGTATGTGATATAGCTGTCATTGGTTATGATTGATCAGTTTTAACTTGAAATGCGATAAGTACAGCTAAACCAGACCTGTCATGGCATAAAATATTTATGCGAATAAAATTAAAGATATTTATTATCAATCTGTTATACTGTCAAGTCCTTATTGACCCGTTCGATTCTTTTTTTGATCTGTTGTCCGATTACAATAGGAACTTTTTCCTCGATTACATTGGCAGAATCGAGTCCCAAAGCCTTTACATCGTTAATACTCATCCTTCTGACAAAATTATGAAGTCCCATTATGAAGATTTTGAGGGGAGGTAATTTATAATCGCTGATCAATATTCTGTCAAGATTAACATAAAGAAAATCAGCAGGTATTGCATGCCCTTTGAGTGATTCATACTGACTAACCATACTAATTTCGCCGCTTTTCACCAGGTCTTCAATCACCTCTCTGAAATAGAGGTTTATTTTTCGCTCTATTTTAAAACCGAGTCTGAAATCTACCTTAATTAAAACACCTGGGATGATATGATGGACGACATACTCAAAAGTATTGGGAGTTTCAAGATTGTCAACATGGAGAAACCAATAAGTACTTGCCCGTTTGGGATGCTTGTTAAAAATTGAATACATGATTTTAGCTTCAATCTGATCGCGGCGATTTGCTTTAGTGATATAAACCAGATTAGTTGCAATCTTGGGAACTGATGTATCGCCACTAAGTGCTTTGAAGATTTCAGGATCTTTATTAATATTGACAAAACTGATGTACTGGTTTTTGATTTTGCGGCCAAAATACCAGCCATACATTACAATGAAGAAGGCTAAAGCCAAAGCGATGGTCAACCAACCTCCATTAGCAAACTTATGAAGGTTCGCATATAAAAATGTTCCTTCAATTGAAAGAAAAACGGTAAGCAATAAAATGATATAGAAAAGATTAACCTTACGTCGTCTCAGATGGTACGATAAAAGCAGGGTCGTCATAATCATGGTAATGGTAATTGACAATCCGTAAGCCGCCTCCATCCTGGACGATTCACCAAAGTAGATCACCACAAAAGTACAGGCAACCCAAAGAAACCAGTTCACAAAGGGAATATATACCTGCCCCTTAATATCGGTTGGATACGAGATTCTCACTTTGGGCCAGATGTTAAGAGATACAGCCTCACTGATAATCGTATATGAGCCACTGATCAAGGCCTGACTGGCTATGATCGAAGCTGCAGTGGCAATAATTGCACCCGGAATGATAAACCATACAGGCATAATGGCATAAAAAGGATTAGCAATGGTCATGGTCTCAAGATGATTGATCAGATAAGCACCCTGGCCAAAATAATTGATAAGGAGTGCTGTTTTTACAAACATCCAGGATATGCGTATATTCTTAATACCGCAATGCCCAAGGTCAGAATACAAAGCTTCAGCTCCTGTTGTTGCCAGAAATACCCCTCCCAGAAGAACCACTGCATTGGGGAATTTAGTGATAAAATTTATGGCATAGTATGGATTTATTGCCACCAAAACACCAGGATCCTTTACCAGGTAATTAAGACCCAGTATGGCCAACATAGAAAACCAGATTAACATCACCGGACCAAAGGCTTTTCCCATAAACCCGGTGCCAAATTGCTGAAAGAAGAAAAGTACAGATAAAATGGAGATAACCAGCGGAACAACAGGGATATTCTCATGAACTAATCTTAAACCTTCGACAGCAGAGGTAACTGTGATTGCAGGAGTAATAACACCATCAGCCAACAGGGCACTGCCACCTATCATGGTAAAAATCGCAACCCAATTGTTTTTTTTCCGTATCAGCGCGAAGAGGGCAAATATTCCACCCTCACCGTGGTTATCTGCCCTGAGTGTAATGACTATATACTTAATAGTTGTTTGAAGGGTCAATGTCCAGAATACACATGACAACGCACCGAAAATTAAATCCTTGTTAAAAACGGTGGAGGCATTGATAATTGCTTTTATGGTATAGAGTGGACTTGTACCAAGATCACCAAAGACAATCCCTAAAGTGATAATTAAGCCTGCGAAGGAAACTTTAGCAATGCCGCTATGTTGTTTATTCATAAAGACTAACCTGTTATTAATGCACTTTTTTTAAGAAAACAGGGGCAAATGTAATCACCATTTACAAGAATTATCCTGTCATTTTTAATATCGGAATAATAAAACAGGAAATTCAGAATATGGACATATCTATAGATCTGTAAATATGATAGATAACAAATATTTATCCAATGTTAAAAAATTAATAAATGTTAAAAAAGGTTGATTTTAATTTAAACCAATTCCTTTAGAATATCTCAAAGGAAAAATACCTTAATCTAACAAATAAACAACTATTTCAAATCACCCCCCCCATCTTATTGCACCCAACCATTAAATCTCAGACAAATAATTGAAATACACCCCAATTTTTCTTCATACAAGGAGAAATAAAAATAATCGACATGATGTCAATAATAGTCTTCTTTACTGAAGGAGACTATTATCTGATTATTTCGCACCCACCCAAATAGGGTACAAGAACTTCCGGTACACGTATTCCATCAGTAGTTTGATAATTTTCAAGAATTGCAGCAACTATTCTGGGCAAGGCCAGGGCGCTACCATTCAGCGTATGTGCAACTTGTGGTTTTGAACGCCCCTCCTCACGGAACCTCAATTTCAACCTTGTTGCCTGAAATGACTCAAAATTGGAGACCGAAGAAACTTCGAGCCATCTCTCCTGAGCTGCAGACCATACTTCAAAATCGTAAGTAAGTGCTGAGGTAAAACTGATGTCGCCCCCGCACAATCTGAGAATCCTGTAGGGCAACCCCAGTTTTTCGACAAGAGACTTGACATATGCGACCATATCATTCAATGATTCATACGATTTATCAGGATGGGCAATCTGAACAATCTCCACCTTGTCGAATTGGTGTAATCGATTTAGTCCACGTACATCTTTCCCGTAAGAGCCTGCTTCACGGCGGAAGCATGCCGAATAGGCAGTTGTTTTGATCGGAAGATCTTTCTCTTCAACAATCACATCGCGGAAAATATTGGTTACCGGGACCTCTGCCGTAGGTATCAAATAGAGATTATCCGTAATGTCGTGATACATCTGCCCCTCTTTATCGGGAAGTTGTCCTGTACCAAATCCGGATGCTTCATTCACAAGGTAGGGTGGCTGAACCTCCTGATAACCATGTTCCCGCGCCTGATCAAGAAAGAAGTTAATTAATGCCCGCTGAATTCTGGCGCCATAACCTTTATAAACGGGGAAACCTGCTCCGGTAATTTTAACACCCAATTCAAAATCGATCAGGTTATATTGCGAAGCCAGCTCCCAATGCGGCTTAGCCCCTTGGGGCAGAACAGGCATTTCGCCACCAGTAGCCACAATTTCATTATCCTCAGCCCCCTTGCCAGCGGGAACCATCGGTGAGGGAAGATTGGGCAGTAATACCTGAAGCTGTGCAAGCTCAGCATCAATGGCATCGAATTCACCATCAAAATTTTTAATCTGCTCCTTCAATTCTACCGTTTTCTCTTTCGCCAGATTGGCCTCCGAAATCTTTCCATCTTTAAAAAGCTGACCAATTTCCTTGGAAAGACGGTTCATCTCCCCCTTTTGAGTTTCAGCCTCGTTTTGTGCTTCGTTACGCCTTTTATAAAGTGCGATTACCTGTTCAACAATTGCACGTGCATCGAACCGTTTTACAGCCAGTCGTTCAATGACCAATTCAGGATTTTCCTGTATGAATTTTAAATTTAGCATATCTTATTGTTTCTATAGTTTCTGTCGTTTCTATAGTCTCTATTTGTTTCTTTCGGATTACGAAAGAAACAAAAGTACAAATAAAAAATCTCCTGTTTCATTACCGGGGTAACAAAACAGGAGATAATGAATAGTAATCCTGATTACGAATTTATTCTACCGTTTTAAATGGCAGAACAGAAACGTAAGATTTATCATTTCTTTTCTTTTGGAATTCAACAGTTCCATCGATCAATGCAAAAAGTGTATGATCTCTCCCTATTCCAACATTTGCTCCCGGGTGGTGTGATGTTCCGCGCTGACGAATAAGAATATTTCCAGCAACAGCAGCTTGTCCACCATAAATTTTTACTCCCAGACGTTTGCTTTCCGATTCGCGGCCGTTCTTCGAACTACCGGCTCCTTTTTTATGTGCCATGGATCTCTTTTTTTAAAATTTACGCTAAAACTTCTGTAATTTGAATCTGTGTCAGGTACTGACGATGACCATTTTTCTTCTTGTAACCTTTACGGCGTTTTTTCTTGAAGACGATCACTTTGTCACCTTTGAGATGTTTAAGTACCGTAGCGGTAACTTTTGCACCCGCAACAACCGGGGCGCCAATACTGATGACACCCTCATTGTCAACTAATAAAACTTTTTCAAAAGTTACATCTGTACCCTCTTCCTGTGGAAGGCGGTGAACATAAACCTTTCTTTCTTTCTCGACCTTAAACTGTTGTCCGGCGATTTCTACAATTGCGTACATGTTTACAATTTATTTTATTTGGGTCCGGCTGGCGGGAAACCTACATCTCCTCTTTTAGAGCCAACCCGAACAATTGGAGCGCAAAAGTAAACATTCCCAATTATATTACCAAACAGTTTACTGAAATATTTCATGGTAATCCTCAGATAGGAAAGGTGAATTCAAAGAATCAAGCTAATTTATTTTACTTTTATACCGAAAAAAATATTCCATTGTGCATCAAAACCTGGAGCATAACAATAGACGAAAAGCCGATGAACTTTTTGATCAGGTAAGAACCGGTGATCAAAAAGCTTTTGAGTTATTGTTTTCCATCTATTTTGCCCGACTTAACGACTTTGCAAAGAATGTGGTTAGGGATGATTTTATCTCTCAGGATATTGTTCAGGAGGTGTTTGTAAAAGTATGGGAAAGCCGCAGTTCAATCGAAAGCGTTAATCTGGAAGCCTTTCTATTTCGTCTGGTCAGGAACCGCTGTATCGACTACATAAAACATCTTAAGGTGGTGAATAACCGGATGCAGAAGATCCACATTTCATCGAAATACGAGGAATTATACCGTATTGATTTTATCGGAAATGAGCCATATGTAATGATTGAAGAGGAGCTGAAAATAAAAATCGAAAAAACGATTCAAGGTCTCCCTGACCGTTGTCGTGAGGTGTTTATCCTCAGTAGAATGGATGGTTTAAAAAATAAAGAAATTGCTGAGCAACTGAATATCAATATTAAAAATGTGGAACGACACCTCAACCGTGCCATGCAATCGTTCCGAAAGAATTTTACCGAACAGTTGCCAGTGGCACTGATAATTCTGGTGTTAAAGAACCTATAACAATAACTGGAATAAAAGGAATTTCAGAACCCATCATTATTTCTAAAAAAAATTAAAACCCAATGATGGGTAACACCAATCCTTTTTAGTTATAGAGTCAAAGGCTAAACACCACTAATGGACAATAAAAAATTTAAAGAAATAATTTCGCGGTATTTTCGGGGTCAATTAGTTGATAGCGAGTATGAACTGTTAACAGAAAGCCTTCAGGATAAATCGAACCGGGAATATTTTGAAAAAGCAAAACAACAATGGGAGAATACTCCCGAGTTGGACGAAACCGGAAATCGGAACCTGAATCAGCTTAATTATCAAATTAACAAGCAAACCATAACTCCCCCAATGCCGATTACCCGAAGACTCTGGGTCCGCATATCTTCAGTTGCTGCTATTCTTCTTCTCGGACTTTTTGCAGGGAACATGATTACTTACCTGTTCTACAATAAACTCCAATCAGAACAGCTTGTTTTTGAGACCCCTCGTGGTGAAAAGTCCTACGTAAAATTGCCAGATGGAACGGAGGTATGGCTAAATGCAAAATCGAGATTGGTATACAACACATTTTCGTCGAATCACAGGGAAGTTGAGTTAAACGGTGAAGCTTTTTTCAAGGTTGCCAGGAATGTATTGGCACCATTTGTTGTAAAAACCAATGAATGCGAAGTTGAGGTTTTAGGTACGACTTTCAACATAATGGCTTACGATGAATTTGGACGCAAGGAGATAACCCTGTTAAATGGGAAAGTCAATGTACGAATGAACGATGCTGAACAGGAATTAAAACCGGGACAAGCTTTGGTTCTGAAGGATCATTATTACTATGTGAACGAAGTCAATGCTGATGAAGCATCGGGCTGGGTCCAAAATAAATTTAATTTCAGAAATATTCCTCTCTCTGAATTGATGAAAAGGTTGGAAAACTGGTATGACATGGATATTACCCTCGAAAATAAGACAGGAAAAGAGGTGAATTTTACAGGCATTTTTAAAAATGAGGAAACGATTTGGCAGGTACTGGATGCCATTAAAGTCTATACTCCAATTTCTTACAAAAAGACTGATTTCCGTAAAATCAGGATTATCGTACAACCCAGAAAATAAACTAAAAATTTGAAATAAAACCATTAAACAAAACTAACCAAAGAAAGGAGGGATAAGCAGGCAAGAGGGTGAGACTGGGAGCGTAAGCCAATTGGCAAACTAGAGAAAGCGGGAATTCCAATATGTTATATCCAATCTCCATTGATTCGCAGCCTGTTGCTAATTAATACCTATTCAAAACAAAATAGAAGAAAAAACTACCAGGAAATTTGATACTAAGTAAAAAAAGACGCCAGCTGAGCGGCAACTCACCTGACGTCATGAATTAGAAATTAATATTCATTAAAATCAAAGTAAAAGTATGAAAAAAATCGATCCGAAGCAAAGGTATCGTGGATGGCCTTTGTTCAAAAAAATGTTGATTATTATGAAACTAACAACAGTACTGTTTTTTATTGCCCTTTTTCAGGTTTCAGCCAAATCGTATTCTCAGGAGATCAAGTTGAGTTTAAAATTTGAAAAGGAGACACTTGAAAGTGTTTTCAGTAAAATTGAAGCCAATTCTCAGTTTTCTATTTTTTATAAAAATGCATTGATTAAAAATTCACAAAAGGTCAGTGGTGAATTTAAAGATGCGATGATTTTTGAAATACTTGATCAGATACTCAAACCTGAAGGTTTGACATATACCATAAAGGATAAACTGATTATGATTGTCCCGGCAGATTTTGTGGCTGAGAAACCCAATGCACCACAACAAGAACGCAAGGTTACTGGAAAAGTGACTGATCAATCAGGTATGGTGATTCCAGGAGCCTCCATTGTTATAAAAGGGACAACAATCGGAACCGTAACTGACAATAACGGTAATTTCAGCTTAACGAACATTACCGAAAAAACCGTTTTGGTCTGTTCATTTGTTGGAATGAAATCACAGGAGGTATTCATTGGCAATAAAGCTACTGTTTCATTTTCATTGGCAGATGAATCGGTAGGAATTGAAGAGGTCGCAGTTATCGGTTACGGATCGGTAAAAAGGAGAGACCTCACCGGTGCTGTTGGTTCAATTAAAGCGGCAGAAATCGTGAGGAGCAACCCTTCAAATCCAACCCAGGCACTGCAAGGACAAGTACCCGGAGTATTGGTCACTAAATTAAGCAATAAAGCCGGTGCACTGTGGTCGATCGCCATTCGTGGAGAAAATACCATAACTGCAGACCCAAATGCAGATGGCACAAAGAATCTTACCCTGACCAGCAGTACTCAACAATCTCAGGGGACTGAACCACTTGTTGTAATTGATGGAGTTATAGGTGGAAAATTGATGGATATTAATCCTGCCGATATTGAATCAATCGATATTTTAAAAGATGCTTCCTCTACTGCTATTTATGGTTCGAGAGGTGCAAATGGAGTAGTTATTATTACTTCCAAGCGGGGGATCTCAGGAAAACCACGGGTTACCTTCGATAGTTATGTGGGGATAAAAACTCCCGCCCATCTGCCCAGAATGCAAAATGCGCAGGAGTTTTACAAGTCCACGATAACTGATGCCCAATTGAATGGTTCAAGCATAACCGAAGCGAATACATTCAATGTAAATGAGATGAATATTATAAATAATGGAAGATCGACAGATATCGTCAGGGCGTTAACAAAGCCTGGGATGAATACAGGCTCTACTCTTGCGATTTCGGGTGGAAACAATGCAACGACCTACCGGATATCGGGTGGGTTTATTGACGAAGACGGTATGACAAATCTTACCTATTACAAGAAATACAATGTAAATGCCACAATCGATTCTAAAATCACGAAATTTTTAAAGGTTGGGGTAACCATCTATGAAAATTTTTCGAACAATCCTACCGGTTCTCTTGAGATACTTAGAACAGCCTACCGGAGTAGACCAACTGTTACCCTCTATTACAAAGACCTGGTTGATGCAGCGATTGGCGGAGATGCAGCCATTGGAGCGGTTGATGGTTATGCCGTAAAAATGGGCAGGAATGATACAATGAACCCATTGCTGGAAGCTTCCAGCAGATCAAATTATGTATGGACAAGAAATGTCTCCAGTCAAATGGGAAATGCCTATGCTGAGCTTACTTTACTTAAAGGGTTAACCTTTAAATCATCGATTTCTGCCTCTTATCAGCTCGCAAAACAGGATGAATACAGGGGTAAATATTCAAAGTCAGTAAATCTAGGTGTGAATACAAGGGCATCGGTGGAAAATGATTATATTGCTGCGTATACCTTTGACAATCAGTTAAGTTACAATTATCAAAAGGGTAAAAGCAAGCTAAGTGTAACAGCCTTACAGAGTGCATTCAAGACAACCACTGAAATGAACGTTATTTCTGTTACAGGTTTGCCATATGTCTCTTACTGGTATAATTTAGCCTCGGCTACATCAACGCCAACAATTGGAAGTGCATTCTATCAAAGGACAATGGACTCTTACATGGGAAGAGTGAACTACACATTTAATGACAAATTTCTGTTCACTTTAACTGGTCGTGGGGATGGCGCTTCACAATTAGCAGAAGGACATAAATGGGCATTTTTCCCCTCAGGAGCTTTTGCATGGCGTATGGCTGATGAGCGTTTCATCAAGAAAATTTCTGCAATCTCAGATTTAAAATTACGCGTCAGTTATGGCCAGGTCGGTAATTCCGTGGTTTCACCCTATTCAACAACAGCAAATCTGTTAACAACCAATTATGGATTTGGATCAGTTCCCGGGATTGGATTTGCTCCAGGTAACCTTGCCAATCAGGGATTAGGCTGGGAAAGAAGTCAGGAGCTAAATCTTGGTTTAAATCTTGGTTTGTTTAAAAACAGGATTACTGCGGCTGTTGAAGTTTACAACAGAACTACCAAGGATTTGATTATGAAAGAAGCATTACCAACCGCCTCCGGTTTTAATACCATTACCGCAAATGTTGGAAGGGTTTCCAATAAAGGGGTTGAGGTCCTTTTGAATACTGTAAATGTAGCTTCTAAAAGTGTAACCTGGACAACAGCTATAAATTTTGCAAAGAATGTAAACAAGCTTGAAGCATTACCAAATGGGGCACAGTTTGGCTGGAGTGGTTCAACCAATCCTGAGAATTATCTGGCGGTTGGACAACCTCTGAAAAGCTTCCTCTATTTTCAGGCAAAGGGGATCTGGCAATCAAAGGATAGTGTATTAGCAAAAACTTTCGGGGCTGTTCCGGGCCAGGTCCGGATTGTTGATCAGAATAGTGACGGGAAAATCACATTGGGTGCTGTTGGAAAAGATGACCGTGTCGTTTTAGGATCACAATTACCAAAATTTACGATAGGGATGACCAATCGCGTCAGCTACAAAAACTTTGACCTATCTGTGATGATGTACTATCGTAAAGGTACGATGTTTAAAAATGGATTCCTAAGTGGTTATGTCGCTGATGCAGGTGGCGGTGGCCGTCTGGCATTAAATTACTGGACAAAGAATAACCCTTCTAACGAAATGTATGGAATGGGAATTGCAGCAAATAATTACCGGGATGCCATTTATTTTGAAGATGCGAGTTTCCTCAGAATATCCGATATTACTTTTGGTTACAATATTCCAAGAGCTAAATTGGAAAAACTATCCATTGACAGGGTACGTGTCTATCTTCAGATAATCAATCCTGCCTATTTCACCAAATTTCATGGAGGAGATCCTGAATATAACGGAGCAGCTTACCAGGATGATGTACCATCTGAAACTTTTACTTTTGGATTTAATATTGCCTTCTAACTATTAAAAATTTAATCGTATGTATATTTATAATAATCTTAAAAAAGCTTCAATATTCTTCATATTGTTTAGCCTTTTACTGGTTGGATGTAAAAAATCGTGGCTTGACGAATACAATCCTGCCAGCAGAACAACCGATAATTACTACACAGATCCAGTCGGCTACGAAGGACTTGTAACTTCTTGTTATCCATTACTTAGGGATATTACACAACAAAGAAATCTAACAATAAAAGGTACCGACATTTTTACAGCTGCTGGCTGGAGTGGCATTTTCTATAATCAGGCCAATCAATCGGGTAATCCCCTTGATCAGTATGATGCCAGGTTTAATTCTTCAAATGGCAGTTTGCAAGGACTTTGGGATGTTTTGTACCGCGAAATTAACAGATGTAATGCTGTTATCGGGCGTGCCGATGCGGTGGTTGGGATGGATGCCACAAAAAAAACAATCAGGGTTTCAGAGGCTAAGTTTTTGCGTTCACTTTGCTATTTTTGGGCTGTTCAACAATGGGGCGATATTCCTATGCCGTTGTTGGAATCACTAAGCGGCAGTTTGGACTGGCCAAAAACTATTGCAAAAGATGTTTATACACAAATAATAACAGATCTTACTGCATGTATATCAACATTACCGCTACCCAGTGCAACAGATGCCGGTCGTCCAACCCAGGGAGCTGCAAAGTTTTTATTGGCAAAGGTTTATTTGACCAGAGGTTGGAATTATAACAATTCTTTAGGTGGAACACCCGCCGATTTCACCAGCTCTCTTTCACTGTGTGATGACATTATTGCTTCAGGTCTCTATCCAATGGAAACAAACTGGAATAATTTATGGCCAATACACGATAAGAAGGTTACAAATACACAGCCATCAATGGCAACTTCTGTAGCTGTTGCCAATGTAAGCAAAGAGGTTATTTTTGCCGTACAATATTCAAATCCAGCCTATTATTGGGGAGATGGCAATACGAATCCTGCAACAGGACTAATCGGGAATAACATGCATAGTCAGTTTTACGGAGGACCGAGCGGAGTTGCTCAGGCAGGGGGCACAACCCAATTTTACAGTAAATTACAGGGTGATGGGAATAATCCTACATGGGCCGCATACCGCCTTTTTGACCCAACCCTGGATGCAAGATATGAGGGAACTTTTAATAGTGTTAGTTATGCAACAGTGGCTCAGACCATCTCCCTTGTAAATAACACCTATTCCCAAAATATAAGCCTCACCTATAAAATCGGCGACACAACTGCCATTGTTTTACCATGGAATAAACCTGTAACGCTTGCATCTCAGAGAGGGAAGAATGTACAAGGTGGCACTAAAAATTATTCGGTGTCAAATATGAGTGAAATTGTGGGATATGCTCCAATAACACCCACCAAAGGGGTTGTAGATAATATGCTTTGGACAACCCCCATGTTTTGGAAGTTTTTCCAGCCCGGTGTTTCCTATAATGATGGTTTTTCAACTTTTAACGATCCATTATTCCGTTCCGCAGAACTGTACTTAATGGCGGCCGAAGCAATTGTAAAAGGGGCAACTGGCGCTAAATCAGGAACAGCAGATGTTTATTACAATAAAGTGCTGGATCGTGCATTGGGAACGAATGCCGGTATGAGCCCAAATCGTCCGGCTAATCCAGATTTGGGAATTGACCCCATCACAAATATAGTCTCCTATAGAGCGACACCAGCTAATATTACCATTGATATGATTCTGGATGAATATGGAAGAGAATTTATGGGAGAAAGCCAGCGCTGGTATGACTTGAAGCGGACAGGTACTTTGATCTCCCGTGCTTCAAAATATAATCCATGGACTGGATTTGGACTTACCGGTGCACCGGTTATTTCTGCCATTCACTATCTGAGACCAATTCCTCAGGGTATGATCGATGTCACCACACCAACGATACAGCAAAATCCAGGTTATTGATCACAACTTATTAGGTGTAATATAATCAAAAGGGAGAAGAAGATTAAAGCCTTCTTCTCCTTTTTTTAAATTCGAAAATTGAAAGATAAACGTATCCCGCAAATAATAAAATGAACACAAAAAAGATTTTTCTCAGTATGGTTTGCTGTTTCTGCATTGTCGGTTCAATCTTTGCACAAGGCAACTGGACACCACTCTTTAACGGAAAAAACCTTAAAGGGTGGAAACAGCTGAATGGAATTGCAAAGTTTGAAGTAAAAGATGGGGTCATTATCGGAACCAGCAAGTTTGGAACGACAAACAGCTTCCTGACAACCGAAAAGAATTATGGCGATTTTATCCTTGAATTTGAGTTCAAGGTTTCTGACAGACTTAACTCCGGAGTTCAATTCAGAAGTGAGAGCAAAGTGGACTATAATAACGGTCAGGTTCATGGTTATCAGTATGAGATTGACCCTTCAGACCGTGCATGGAGCGGTGGAATTTTCGATGAGGGTCGCCGAAGCTGGCTCTATCCCCTGACCAAAAATCCGGAAGCCAGGGGTGCGTTCAAAGCCAATGAATGGAATAAGGCCAGGGTCGAAGCGGTTGGCAAAACCATCAAAACATTTTTGAATGGAACACTTTGTTCGGATCTGATCGATGACCTTACACTCTCAGGATTCATAGCCCTGCAGGTACACCAGGTAAAAGATCCTAAAAATGAAGGATTAACAGTGGCATGGCGCAACATCAGAATATGCACACAAAATATTGATAAAGAAAAATTTGCAATCAAAACGCCCATCTACCAGGTCAATGGCATTGACAACACAATCTCAGAACCGGAAGCTAAAGAGGGGTGGAAATTGCTCTTCGATGGCAAAACAACCAACGGATGGAAAGGGGCAAAATTGGGTGATTTTCCATCAAAGGTCTTTGTGGTTGATAATGGTATCATAAAAATTCATAAAGCAGAAGTGAACTCAGGGGGGATTATCACTGAGAAAAAGTATAAAAATTTCGAACTGCTCGTTGATTTTAAAATTACCGATGGAGCCAACAGCGGGATTAAATATTTTGTAAACAGGGATGAAAAAACAGGCGACTTTTATAACATCGGATGCGAATATCAGATTTTGGACGATCTGCTCCACCCCGATGCCAAACTGGGAGTTAAAGGGAACCGTAAATTAGGCTCTTTGTACGATTTAATTGCTGCACCTGAGGATAAATCTTACCGCCCAAAAGCCTTTAACCATGCCCGTATCGTGGTAAAAGGGAACAAAGTGGAACACTGGCTAAACGACATAAAAACCGTTGAATATGAACGAAATACACAAATGTGGCAGGCACTGGTAAGCTACAGCAAATTTGCAGAGATTCCCAATTTCGGTAATGCATCAGAAGGAAATATCTTGCTGCAGGATCACGGAGACGAAGTTTGGTTTAAAAATATCAAATTAAAAGAATTATAACCAATCATTTGATTTATTGACAACTAAATAAAATGAAACGAAGAGATTTTCTTAAAACCGGAACAACAGCGCTGAAGGCTGTGGCCGGATTTACCATCATACCATCTGCTGTTTTAGGAAAGCGTTTTGGACATATTGTACCGAGCGACAAGGTAAACCTCGCCTGCTGCGGAATCGGTAACAGGGGAAAGGATATTATCAAGGATTTACACAAAACCGGACTGTGTAACATTGTCGCATTGTGTGATACTGAGATGGGCTCTTCAAATACGCAGGAGATACTCGGAAAATTTCCCGATCTACCACGTTTTCAGGATTTCAGGGCGATGTTTGATAAAATGGGGAATCAATTTGATGCAATCACAGCTGGAGTACCTGATTTCTCCCATTTCCCGATTGCCATGCTGGCCATGTCGCAAGGAAAGCATGTTTATGTTGAAAAGCCAATGGCTCATACTTTCCATGAGTTGGAGCTGATGATGAAAGGGGAGAAAAAACACAAGGTGGCCTGCCAGATGGGAAACCAGGGGCACTCCGAGGAGAACTACTTTCAGTTCAAAGCCTGGACTGAAGCCGGTATCATTAAAGACATATCCAAAATAACCGCCTTTATGAATAATGGCAGGCGTTGGCACGGGATGAAAGTAAACGGTTTTCTACCAGCTGAGCCTATACCGGAAGTGCTCGATTGGGACAAATGGCTGACCACATCACAGTTTAGGGCGTTTAATAAAGGTTATATTAATGGAGATTGGAGATCATGGTTCGAATTTGGTAACGGGGCATTGGGTGACTGGGGAGCCCATATCATCGATACAGCACACCAGTTTCTGAAACTCGGACTGCCTACAGAGGTTGATCCCGTTTTTATGGAGGGACACAGCCCGTTCATCTTTCCACAAGGTTCAACGCTATTGTTTAAATTTCCTGAGCGGGAAGGTCTGCCGGCACTCGACCTGACCTGGTATGATGGGTTTAACAATAAACCACCACTGCCTGAATTCTACGGTGAGCCAGTCAGAGCTAAGGATATACCACCCCCAACTTCAGGAAATATTAACACTAAAAGGTATCCGGGAAAAATTATCTATGGCAAGGATTTGACCTTCAAAGGTGGTTCCCATAGTGCACCTTTGGTGATTATTCCACAGGAAAAGGCAAAAGACATGGAATCAAGACTTCCGGTGGTACCAATCAGCCCGTCGAATCACTATGCCAATTTCCTCAAATCGTGTAAAGGGGAAGAGAAATGCCGCTCCTCGTTTGCCATAGCCGGGCCGTTGTGCCAGGTGATGGCGCTGGGTGTCCTCGCACAACGTTTAAACACACGACTTGTTTTTGATCAGCATAAAAAGCAGATTACCAATAATAGTGTAGGAAATGAACTCCTTGTCGGGCCTCCGCCACGAAAGGGATGGGAACAATTTTACCGGATGTAGGAAATTTGAATTTTACCGGATCATGTAACTGAAGAATCTGATATAATTTGTATCATTGTTTTCCAAACCGTTAGATCTATCCAAACGGCAGCGACTGGTCTGACGTTACAAGTAAGCATGATAACCAAAAATCAGCTCCAGATGAGCAAACAAAAAAACTTGGGTTATGGGTTTAATTGATTTATTTTCAGACCCTATCGTAATAATATTGATAGGGGTCTGCATTGTAGTCGGAGGTATAATCGGGTTAAAACTGCACCCTTTTTTAGCGCTCTTACTTGGAGCTTTTGTTGTAGCGATCATAACCCCGGCTGCTGCTATTGAAAAATTTGCACTGGCAAAAGGGGCAACTGCAGCGGCAGCTTTAGAGATGTCCAACAGACACATCGGAGAGCGGATCGCACTATCATTTGGCGAAACTTGCGGGAAGCTGGGAATTCTGATTGCTATGGCCTCCATTATCGGGAAAAGCCTGCTGGAAAGCGGTGCGGCAGAAAGAATTGTACGTTCACTGTTAAAATTGACCGGCATGAAGAAGGCGCCTCTGGCATTTCTGGCAAGCAGCTTTTTTATCGGCATTCCGGTGTTCTTTGATGCGGTCATTTTTCTGATGATGCCCTTAGCTAAAGCACTCTCCATACGCATTAATAAAAATTATCTGCTTTTTGTACTGGCAATTCTGGCAGGAGCCGTAATGGCAAACTCATTGGTTCCTCCTGCCCCCGGCCCCTTGTTTTTGGCCGGGGCAATGCATATACCAATTGGATTAATGATCATCGCCGGGACAATCCTGGGAATAATTACCGTTACTGCTGGCTATTTGTATTCCCTTTATGCCAATCGAAAATGGACTGTTCCTGTAAGGGATTCACTGGATGCACGGCTCGAAGACATTAAGAAGAATTCTGAGAAACAGGATGCTCAGCTTCCTTCCATCTGGTTTTCTCTGCTGCCTATTCTAATTCCGTTGGTGTTTATTTGTGCGAACACCTTCCTGACATCCACATCGCCTTCCGAAGGAGTGACGTCACAATCATTCTTTATGAATAAGTTCATTGCATTAGTCCGGTTTTTTGGCGACAAAAATATTGCCCTGGTCAGTGGGGCAATAGCCGCCTTATTCCTATTGGCAAATAAAAAAACGGATAGTCGGGAGGGTATGACCTCTTTTATACAGGCTGCATTATTAAGTGGCGGCGTAATTATCTTAATCATCGGAGCTGGCGGAGCCTTTGGTGCGATGCTTCAGCAAACCGGAATTAGTTCGAGGATTGCTGAGCTCACAAAAGGATATCAAATGGCGTTGATTCCGCTTGCGTTCATTATTGCCGGTATTATTCGCACCGCACAAGGATCGGCTACGGTAGCATTAATAACTGCTTCCGGGATCCTATCAGGAATGATCGGTACTGAACCGTTGCAGTTTCATCAGTTATACCTTGGGCTGGCAATCGGTTGTGGCTCCAAGATCATGCCATGGATGAATGACTCAGGATTTTGGGTAGTCTGTAAGATGAGCAATCTGACCGAAAAGGAAGTCTTAAAAACTTTTTTACCAATGAGTATTATAATGGGAGTAACCGGACTTATTTTTATTCTTATTTCAGCGAAGCTGTTCCCATTAATTGGAGTATAACAAGTAGTTGAAACAATTCATTAATTTAAATTTTTAAAAAATGGAACGAAATATCACTCC
This sequence comes from Prolixibacteraceae bacterium, assembly GCA_963677935.2. Taxonomy (GTDB): domain Bacteria; phylum Bacteroidota; class Bacteroidia; order Bacteroidales; family Prolixibacteraceae; genus JAAFHB01. Next base: position 2,318,200 of record CAXXEH010000003.1, read on the forward strand.
CGGACCAGACGGGAATAATATGGAACGAAGAAATTTTGTTAAAGCAATTACGGTTGGTTCACTGGGGGCTTTTGCATTGGGATCTTCGGCATCTGCTTCCAATTTGGGAAATACCCCCTCAGAAAATCCATCTCCGGCTGTAAGGAAGGTTTTAATGAAAGTTGGCTGCCAGTCTGGTGGAACTTCCACCGAAAATCTTGAGTTTAAGGCTCGTCATGGGGTGTTTAATATTGATGGAGGTTCCCCTAAATTCATTAAGGGTGTTGGATGGGATCTTCAGGATTCACTCGCCAAAAAAGAGGCTTGCGAAAAGTATGGGATTTCACTTGATGCGTACCATCTACCCTTAACTTCTGATGGCATAGATAAAGTCATATTCCCCAATATTATGCTGGGTAAAAGTCCTGAGCGTGACAGGGAAATAGAGATGCTTCAGCAAATGATTACCGTTGCAGGAAAGACGGGAGTTCATAGTTTAAGTTACAATACGACTATCCTCCCTATTTTGCGTACCGGGAATATCATTGATCCCAAACGTGGCAATGCTTCCTATACCTACTGGAATTATCAGGAATCCCTGAGGAAAAATGAGCCATTGACCAAAGCAGGAGTAGTTTCTGTGGATCAGATTTACGAGCGGATCACCTATTTACTCGACAGACTGCTTCCGGTCGCAGAAGAATATAAAGTCAGGCTGGCCAATCACATTGCTGATCCTCCAACTCATGTAGGTTACCGCGGCATTACCCGCTGGAACAGTCCTGACATTTTTGCAGGAATTAAACGGTTTGCCAATCTTTACGACAGCAAATATCATGGATTTAACCTTTGCCTGGGTTCCGTCGCCGAAGGATTAAAAGACCCGAAGACGGAGATTCTGCCCATCATTAAATGGATTGGTGAAAGAAATAAAATATTCAATATTCATCTGAGAAACATTAAGGGAGGTTGGGATAATTTCCAGGAAGTCTACCCTGACAATGGAGATATGGACTTTTTCCGGATCTTAAAATTATTAAGAGATGTGAACTATCCATATATGGTCATGCCGGACCATGTGCCTCATCATTCAGATCCGGCGAGCAGCAATCAGGCATTTTCATTTGCATATGGCTATATAAAAGGTCTGATTCAGGCAGTATCAGCCGAATAAGGTAAATTGATTCTGCTGGATTTCAATTATAAAATCAGTTAAAAGGGTGATTCCATTTCACGCTTAAAGAATAAATAAGGATAAAATGCTGGATATAAAAGATTTAAAGGGTGTAATACCTCCGATTATTACACCTGTCGACACATACGAAAATGTTGATAAAGCCGGATTAATACGGGTCATCAATCATGTCCTAAATGGGGGAGTTCATGGTATTTTTGTATTGGGGAGTAATGGTGAATTCTACGCACTTGATTTTGAGAATCAAAAAAGAGCTGTGGAAATAACCGTTGAGGCGGTTAATGGGAAAGTTCCCGTATATGCGGGGGCAAGTGCCATAACCACCAGGGAGTGCATCAAATTGGCAAAGATGGCGGAGGAAGCAGGCGCCGATGCCCTGACCGTCTTAACACCAATGTTTATTAAACCTTCTGAATCAGAACTCTATAAACATTTTAAAACGATTGCCGAGAGCACAGAATTACCCTTGATTTTGTACAATAATCCTGACAAAACCACCAACAATATTTCAGTCGGTTTATTGAAAAAATTAGCTGAGATAGACAACATCATCGGGATAAAAAATACAAGCTCCGATTTCGGTCAAACGGTACAATATATTTATGAAACAAGAGAGATTGAGAATTTTAAAGTACTGGCAGGTTCCGACTATTCCATTTATGCCACGCTTGCTTACGGAGGTGCGGGATGTGTTGCCGGAACAGCAAATGTAGCGCCCGCGCTGGTCGTGGAAATTTACGACAAATTCCGGAAAGGAGATTTTGCCGGAGCACTCGAAGCTCAAATTAAGCTGGTACCACTTCGAAATGCTTATAATTATGGCAGTTTTCCTGTTGTGATGAAAGATTGTCTGAACCTGATGGGTCTCAATGTGGGCGATCCGGTCAAACCAATTGACCACTGCACCATGGAAAGAATGGAAGCTTTGAAAACAGTGCTTTCAGATCTAAAATTGATTGATTAATGTAAAAGAAAATATTCTAAAGGAGAATTAATATGAAAATTGGATTTATTGGACTTGGCATCATGGGAAAACCCATGGCAAAAAATTTATTGAAAGCAGGTTACGAATTAATCGTATTAGACCAAAATAAAACAGTGGAATCAGAGCTGGTTGCACTTGGCGCTGAGTCGGCTGAAACCGCATCTGAACTGGCAGGCAAAACGAAAACGATTATCACGATGCTTCCGAACTCACCTCATGTGAAAGAGGTTGCTTTGGGTAAAGGTGGCATCATTGAAGGTGCTGCGCCAGGGACAGTATTCATTGATATGAGTTCAATTGCTCCGCTGGCAAGTCGGGAGATCGCTGAAGCCTTAGCCTTAAAAGGGATTGAAATGCTTGACGCCCCGGTAAGCGGAGGAGAACCCAAAGCGATAAATGGCACCATAGCAGTAATGGTTGGCGGGAAAAAAGAGGTCTTTGATGCGCATTATGACCTGATGATGGCCATGTCTGGTTCCGTTGTCTATGTAGGTGAAATTGGCGCGGGAAATATTGCAAAACTCTGCAATCAGATTGTAGTGGCGCTGAACATTGCAGCGGTATCCGAAGCTTTGGTATTGGCAAAAAAGGCAGGTGTCAGCCCGGACCTTGTCTATCAGGCCATCAGGGGCGGATTAGCCGGAAGTACCGTTATGGACGCAAAAGCGCCGATGATGATGGATCGGAATTTCAATCCCGGATTCAGAATTGACCTCCACATTAAAGATATGACCAACGTACTGGAAACATCGCACAGTGTTGGTGCTGTACTTCCGCTGGCTTCTCAGGTTATGGAGATGATGCAGGCTATAAAACAGGATGGTTGCGGCGTTGAAGACCATTCGAGCATTATAAAGTTCTACGAAAAAATTGCGAATACTGAAGTTACCCGATAGTTAGGTGTGGTATAACATTCAAATAGATGTAATAGAAAGTAGTAGATATTGCAGCTAAATACGTGTAATTTAGGTTCGTCTAAAAATAAATATCATTAAAATAAAAATTATTCCCGGTGGAAATGACAATCAGCATTAAAAGATTCTTCGCTACACTTCGTTTCGCTCTGAATGACAATGAAATATCTCATTGTCATTCAGAGACACAATACTAACAAGAACACCAAATTTTATGACAGCTAAGAAAATAATGAATGAAAGTGAGATTCCTCATTCCGTTGCACTGCATTCGGAATGACAATGGACTGTGTTTAAAGGTGTGGGGTGACGGGGCGGCGTTGCCGCCCCGTCACCCCACACACACTTCAATGGGATGGATGTCATTCCGACGCAGTGAGGAATCTCCTTTTAAAAATAGCCAATAGAATGCTGTCATTAGTAGCGTAGCGAAGAATCTTTACTTTTTTCCGGACAATATTAAAAGATGAAATAGCCATGGTTGTAAAATCACAAACCGAAGAGGAATCCGCCAACCGGCGGATGGCTATTCCATTTGGCCGCTAAAAAACAAATTATATACAAATGAAAATGAAAAAACTAATTCTTATCCTGAGCCTCTTTTTGTGCCTCGGTAAAACAAATGCCCAAAACTGGGTCGATTCGCTTGATCTTTACGGACGCGAAGTATGTATGCCTGCCGATCAGTATAAATGGGACTGGGGACAAGCTACAATGCTCAATGCAATGGTCCACCTCTATAATTCAAAACCGGAGTCTCAAAAGCAGCAATACCTCGACTATATCAAAACAGCAATGGATCATACAATTACCAGTGCAAACGGAGTGCATCCCAATGCAGTTGCTTCCGGGCATGGCATGGCTTTTATGGCAAAGATTACCGGTGATCCAAAATACAAAGAGATCGCTAATAAAATTTATGCGGATTATCTGACTACACCCCGGACAAAGAAGGGCGGGGTGTCTCACCGGACTGAAACTGTTGAGATGTGGGATGATACGATATATATGCTGAGCATGTACCTCCTCGAAATGTACCGTTACACAAAGGATGAGAAGTATCTCCGTGAGCTGCTCGATCAGTTTTATATCCACAAAGCGAAACTTGCCGATAAAAAATGGGGGCTCTGGGTTCATGGTTATGATGACGATAATGATGATTACAAAGATCGTTGCTGCCAGTTTGGGTGGGCCAATGCCACACACGGGCGCACCAGCCAGGAATTCTGGGGACGTGGAAATGGCTGGGTTGTCATGGCCATTGCCGATGCCTTACAAGCAGCCCCGCGGAAATCATCCTATTTCAAGGAATTTGCAAAAGAGTTACGTTCAATTACCCAAAAGTTACCTCAGCTTCAGGATCAAAAAACCGGATTATGGTATCAGCTCCCAATTTATCCTGACAGTACTGCAAATTTTATTGAAAGCTCGTGTTCTGCCATGTTTGCCTATGGAATAACAGTAGGTGTTAAACTCAAAGTATTACCAACTAAGACCTTCCGTCCGGTTATTGAAAAATCGTACTCCGGTTTTCAAAAATATGCGACAAAACATGATGGAAAATATTCCATCCCGACCCTGGTTTGCGAAGGAACCTGCATCGGTGACAGGGCTTACTATTTCGGACGAAAAACAAAGGAAGGGATTAACTATGCCGTTGGAGCTTACATCATGTTTGGACTTGAGTATGACAAATTAAATCAAAAAGATTAAATTTCAATGAAGAAAATTTTCCTCATTTTCTGCGTATTGGGTGCAGTCCAAATACAGTTGTATGCTCAGGAAAGGGTATCGGATCGAATACCCCGGATGCCTGACCCGGTAACACGACGGGCTGCACTGGAGCATGATTGGGCGGCTCTGCAAAAAACTCCTTCACAATTAGGTGTCCGCGATGTTTTTCTGTTTCTGTTGGATGCTCTGGATGCCCGGTTTCTGAAACCCGTGCAGGTTGAATGGGCGCTGAAATTAGTGCAGACCAGGGCTATTTCTGATCCGGCTGCTCCAAGCTATGGCAATATGTATTGGGGCTGGTCTGAAACAGGAGGCGATGTTGGCGATGGCAATAACGTGCAGTTTTGTGTGCAATATGGTCTCCTGATTAAATTACTTTTTGATGACCACTTATCGCCAGAGGCCAGGAAAACCCTCGATCAGATTTTTGAACTAGCCACAATTGGAATACGAAACCAACCGATTCGCATTTCCTACACCAACATTTATGTAATGCGAATCTGGAATTTAGTGGCCCTTGGGCAAGTTTACAAACAACCTTCAGTAGTGGAAGAAGGACGAAAATTCTTTGACATCTGGCTTAACCATTTGGCACGATTCGGCAACCGCGAATACGACAGCCCCACCTACTGCGGTGTTGATATCGAATCCCTGTTGCTAATCCACCGATTTTCGACAGATAGGATTATTAAAACAAAAGCTGCCGATGCCATTAATTTCTTTCTGACCGATTTATGTTCTCATTACAACCAGCGCGGGGGATATCTTGGAGGGGCTCACAGCCGCGACTATAACCGAGTTTTTGGCCGTGACCTGCTCGAAGAAAAATATATGAATCCTCTCCTGGGAGGTGAAAACACCAACAACCATCTGTTTCACCAGATCTGTTTGTCGGAACTTCAGAAAATAGGGCTTACACCTGAGCAGAAGGAACTGATGAACCGTAAAAACAGGTTTATTGTTCAGCGTTGGGACAGCATTCCAAATGCATTTAGTTGCGATTATGTTGGTAATAAAGTTTCAATTGCCTCGTCGAATCAGTCGTACAGCCCCGATGATAAGTCGTTTGTGGTCTATCTTAGCAGTCCGAAAATACCTCAGATGCTCAACATTGCCTACAATATGGAGGGAAGGGATGACCATTACGGCACCTGGTCTGCCGAAGGGAAGGGCGAAAAACTGAAACACCTGATGCCGGCCAACTATCCGTCGAACGGGGGTTGGGGCAAAACCCGCCACCTGATGTATTTTATGCAGGCCGCACAAAACAAAAACGAATTTGTGATGCTGGCAGCTGGCGAAAAAGACCATAACTGTATCACCAATTACCTCAATTCAACCATCATTCTGCCAAATATTTTTGATGAATTATGGATAGGAAATGGTAAAATCAGCGTTCCAGAGGCGGGTGGAAAGATCGCATTTGACCAGACAAATACTTTTTTTGCCCGTTTTGAAGATGTTGGTTTTGCGATCCGTATTTTGTGGTCCAATGCAGATCAGGGAATAAAAATGACCCTGTACAATGATGGATTTAACTACCAGCCAACGAGGGAAAATTTCAAAATGGCAAACGACAAGGGATTACGATTGACACTTCAGCATCCCGAAAACGGAAAAGGAGTCATTGCCATGTGGTGGAAGGTGGAAGAGGGTATAACCGGTGATGCTCAATTTAATAAATTCAGACAGTCCATCGCAAATACCCCTATAAATGTCACCGATAAAAATGGTATTATTGATATTTCAGTCATAACCTCATCGGGAAAGTTGGGTATAAAGGCAGATATCCAAAAGAAAAAGCGACTGACCTGGTACAATCCAACTCCCCTGCCTGGCAATTTTCTATTTAATGTTGACGGCATGGAAATGGGTCAACCAATCATGAAAAAATATATCAAATGAAGACAAAAAGTGCCGTTTGTATCCTGCTTTTTTTAATGCTTTCTGTTTCAAATGCGAAATGCATTACTCCCCCGTATAAATCCAGAGAGCTGTTAACACAGTTGATCAAATTAAACGATGACGACATTTCCAACTCTCTGAAGTGGCAATGGACAGATAAAAACAACGTTCTCTGCGGCGCCATCTTTGATGGTGATAGTATCGTTTCACCAATTGGAACAGCACATTTCATTCAAAAACTGATGTGCAGTTATGTGTCGCCTGTTTCAACCTATTATCAATCAAAGGAATTGCTTAACCGCATGATACTCGCTGCAAGCGGATTGATAACATTACAGCATCCTGATGGCACGATAGATTTGGTGAATGCAAACTTTCACTCCACGCCCGATCTGGGATTTTCCATCTATCCACTTGCCCTGGCCTACTCAATAATGCTGCAAAACAATAACTTAAACTATGGCGAACTTAATTCCCTGATGAAAAGGTATATGCTAAAAGCTGGTGATGCACTTTCAGTGGGAGGTGTACACACCCCCAACCATCGCTGGGTGATTACCGGTGCACTCGCATGGTTGTATCAGTTTTTTCCCGATCCGAAATACAAAGCCAGAGCAGAACAATGGCTGGCAGAGAAGGTTGATATTGACCCCGACGGTCAGTACCACGAAAGAAGCACTGCAGTTTATACTCCGGTTACCAACAGGAGCCTGATCGATATCGCCCAAAAAATGCATGTTGATTACCTTTATGATCATGTACGAAAAAATCTGGATATGACCTTCTATTTCGTACGGTCAACCGGTGAGATCGCTACAGAATCATCCAACAGGCAAGACAAATACATTATAAGCGACATGTCGGGATACTACCGTTTTTATCGGTTCATGGCGCTGAAAGACAAGGATAGCCGCTATTCAGGCATGGTCGATTATATCGAAAAAACAGTTCCTTTGGCAAATCTGGGGGGGATGCTCCCCTACTTTATTGAAGACCCTTCGATGCTTGAGGAGTTGCCGAAGCCAACGCCACTTCCAACCAATTACGAAAAACAATTTAAATTCTCCGATATGGCCAGGATCAGGGACGGGGAGAGAGATATGTCAATTATCTCCAATAATTCTACCTTCTTTAGCTACTTTAAAGGAACTGCAGCCCTCGAAGGTATGCGTCTTTCAGCAGCATTCTTTGGGAGAGGACAGTTTCAGAGTGAAAAGATTGAAAAGGTTGGAGATACCTATATATTGTCATCATTAGTCAAAGGCCCCTATTATCAGCCACTTCCAAAAGAGAAGATTCCTGCGGACGGTGAAGCATGGGGCAAAGTACCCAGAACTGAGAGAGTACAATCAGAAATACAAACACTCGACACAAAGATTTATATCACAAAAACTGATGGAAAAGTTAAGGTAAGGGTCTTAGTAAAAGGACCGGAGAACCTGCCTGTGAGCCTTGAGCTGGGATTCCGCCAGGGAGGGACACTAAGTAATGTCACTAAAAAGGAGGGTGCAGAGGCTGTTTATCTTATGAAAAGCGGCGCCTTAGCTCAGTATTCCAAGGATGGAAATACGATTACTGTAGGTCCAGGTATATGCAAACATAAAACTACACAATTAAGAGGTGCTCTCCCCAAATTGCAGGCCGATTGTCTCTATTTCACGACCTATGCTCCAGGCGAATTTGAATTTACCATCGAATAAATAACGATGACACGAATAACTGCGATTTTATTCATGTTGATGAGTGACTTACTCATGGCTCCGGGTGCAACTGAAAAACCGTTGGTTCAGCTAAATTTGAACTGGCCAGCCTACATGGCCCAGCACGATTTGCTGTGGGATTGCGTCCCTGAAGATTATTTTGCCGGCGCTTTTGTGGGCAACGGATTGCTGGGTACGATAATTTTTAAAGATGATATTCAGCCAAATACGCTCCGTTTTGAAATTGGTCGTACCGATGTGTATGACCACCGGACAAAAGCATCCAGTGCTTATGAAACCTCCAGGTTACCAATCGGTCAACTCCTACTGACTCCCGTTGGCAAGATTATGAAGGTTCAAATGCGTAATGACCTTTGGAATGCCGAAATCAGAGGGGAGCTGTCAACCACTTCCGGAACAATCTCATTCCGTTGTTTTGTCCCTTCCGGGGAGGAGTTGATTGTTGTTACCACAAAGAGTACAGGTAAAGAGAAAGGTGCAAAATTTACGCTACGGCCCCAGCTCGCACAAAGTGCACGGTATATTGCCAAAAGAGCCATGGGTCTGGAAATGAATGTCGTGTATCCGCAAAATCCTCCCTTTAAAATTGAAAAAATTGACGGTGTGGAAGTGGTGACACAGTCGCTACTCATGGGGGATGACTATGCAACAGCATGGAGCGACAAAACTAATAAGGATGGTTCACGCAGGATTCTGGTTACGGTTGCAAACCGATGGGGAAAATACCGGAAACCGGCTTCGGGTTCAGCGGTTGATGCGGTTGAAACGATCAATGCTGCCGAAAAGAAAGATATGGCCTTAATTGAAAAAGCACACCGTGCCTGGTGGCATTCCTACTATCCGTCAAGCTTTGTCACTTTTCCCGATCCGCGTCTGGAGAGTTTTTACTGGATTCAACTTTATAAGCTTGCAAGTGCCACCCATCCCAACCGTCCGGTGATTGACCTTCTGGGACCCTGGTTTAAACCCACCTCCTGGCCTTTACTTTGGATGAACCTCAATGTGCAACTGACTTATTATACATTGGGAATTACCAACCATACAGATCTTGAAAGCAATCTTTATCAACTACTTGAAAGACATAAGGATCAAATGATTGAAAATGTACCGCCGGCGTTTCAGGCCGACTGTGCCGGAATCCGGAATCCGGTTGGGTACGACGATTTGTACGCACCGCTGTTTTTGTCGGATGATAAAGATAATGATAAGGAGTTAAATATTATCGTGCTTCCATGGCTGACGCAGATGTATTACCTTCACAACAGGCGAACCATGGATGATGTGGGACTGAGAGATTCCATCTATCCGATTATGCGCCGCGCATTCAATGTTTATCTTCGAATTCTCCATCGCGGCGATAATGGACTTTATCATATACCCTATACCTATTCTGATGAATATGGGAATGCAAAGGAAACAAGTCTCAATATTGCCCTGGCACGATGGGGATTTAAAACCTTGATTGCCTGCGCTGAACGGTTGAAAATTGACGATCCGCTGCTTCCCCGCTGGAGAGAGACGCTTGCAAAAATGCAGGATTACAACACGAACGAAAACGGAATAATGGTTGGCAAGGATCTCCCTTTCGCGAAACCGCACCGTCATTACAGCCACCTCTTTGCAATATTCCCTTTGTACGACATGAATATTGACAACGAACCTGCCCGAATTCCGCTCATGAAAAAGTCAATTCAGCACTATACCGACCTTGATGGCGACAACTGCATCTATAAATTTTCAGGCGCCTCGTCGCTTTGGGCCGCTTTGGGCGATGGTGATCAGACATTAAAATGGCTCAACAGATCGCTTGAATTGCTTCCCCGTTTCGGGGTCCCGCCAGCACCGGCAAGGATCCCCACGCTTACCCAAAACACGTTCTATAGCGAGCGGGAAAACCCAACTTTTGAGTCTCCAATTTCAGCCTCACGTTGCATGCTCGATATGCTCGTTCAGGACTGGGGTGGAACGATTCGCATTTTTCCGGCAATGCCCACGGCCTGGAAAGATGCGAGCTTTCACAACCTTCGGACACAGGGGGCCTTTCTGGTCAGCGCGGTCCGAAAAAATGGAAAAACACTTTTTGTACGGATTAAAAGTCTGGCAGGGGAACCGTGTAGTATAAAGTCAGATTTAACCGGAGATCTAAAATTAATTGGACCCGCAAGCACCAATCTCAAACAAATCAATGAGATAATTATATTAAATCTTAAAAAGGGTGAAGAGGCGGTGATCTATTCAGGCGAAAAACCGAAGTCATTTTCGATTTCAGGTTTACCGATTAATCCCAAAGAAAGGAATAGCTGGGGGGATTGCAGAGGTGCACGGCCGTACGTTTCTACTCAAATACATATTAATTTTTAAGAAGACAATGAATATTTTTGTCAAGTGAAATTTCGTTCCATAGCCGTTTTGATATTGTAAAATTGATGTTACTTTTATCCAACCAACAAAGGGAAAAAGATGACAGATCTGCCGGGAATTAAATTGAAAACGACCTTTTTCATGTTCGCGATGATGTTTTGTGGCATTGTTTATTCGGAACAAAAACGAACAACCCCTCCAATTAATTCAACAGATACTGTTCCTTTTCTCAATCATCGGTGGAAAGAGAGCTATTTCATTGGTAACGGAATACTTGGAGCGGGAGGCGATGATCATGGAAACTGGGATTTTCTGATTGGCCCGGATTACACCTCTCCCAACTTTTTAAAATCAGAAATAACAACCCTAAACCTGAATGGAGTACCCTGCAATTTACCCCTTGAGATGCACCGCATCCGCTCCTCTGGCATTTATTATGGTAACATACTGATCAAGGAGGCAAATATTCAGGTCTTTGACTTTGCAACACCAACCAGACCAATTGTAACCAGGTATTTTATAATTGAGAATAAATCCGTGGATCGACCTTTAACGGTTCAGATGATGGCCACAATAAAAAAAGGGAAAGGAATCAATGAAGAAATAGTGGAGAAAAATTCCGGGCTGCTTCTAAAGGCCGATACCTCCTCCCCTCTCTTTGGAAATGGTGACGGAGGTTATTGGAAGCAAAGTTTTGCTTTGATTGCATTCAACACCAAAAGCATGTGCTCAGATAGTGACTCGAGCATGGTGCTGTCAACACAAAAATTCACAGTTGCCCCCAAACAAAAACATCAAATTGCACTTGTTCACTACCTCTTCGATGACGATAAGAACTTCACAGAGAAACATCTTAAGGAGATTGGGGCGCTTAATACAAAGACAGATTTCAATAAGACTTTACAGGAGTGGCGGACCTGGATTGGGAAGGGTAAAAAATTCAACATTGCAGATCAAAGAGTTAAAGACATTCTCGAATCGATGTTGGTGGGAATCCGCATGCAGCAAAACAGATGTGGCGGATTTATTGCCGGGACAAGAAAGTATGCATTTTCCTATATCCGCGATTCGCATGGCGCCTGCAAGGGATTACTGGCCTGCGGACATACCGAAGAGGTGAAGAAATACCTCGAAATAACTTACCATAAGTTCGGCGTATTTAAAAAGATTCCCAACTCGGTACAAATGGGTGCTGATAAATTTTCGCACGGAGATGGAAACCAGTATGCCGAAAGTCCGGCGTATGTGCTATTGTTGGCAAAAGATTATTATCTGGCTACAAAGGATATCGTCTTTTTGAAAAGTCTCGATGACTTACTCACCTTTGCCATGGATATTCAGCTCGAAAATGCACGAAAAAACGATTGGCTGCTTCCGTTTAATGGAGATGAGACAGAGCAATATTGCCTCAGGGAAGACGGGAAAGAATACGGTGGTTTCCCTGCACTTACCGGATTTAACAAAAATCAGTGGTCAGTTTCATCTTCAGCTGCATGTATCGCATCGTTGGATTTCTACATCAGCTACCTGAAAATAAAGGGAATGACCAGTTCATTAAAAGAGTATCAGGATGCTATGAATTCAATGAAAGAGTCGCTAATCAAACATTTCTATCAAGGCAATTTGGGAGGTATTCAATGGGCTCTGAAAAAAGATGGGACTTACTATCCCTATAATGTCACCAATTTTATCCTCATGCCAGCCTGGTTTGGGGTTACGTTAATGGACAATATCGAAAAATCTGCCGTTGAAACGGTTCTTGCGTCAGTAAATCCACAGACCGGATTTGTGGCTAACGCCCCGGGTGATGTCGAAGGATTTTGTGGCCATACCCTCGCCTACCTGTTGTCTGATCTGACCCAACTCAACATGTCGGGAAAAGATGAAGTATATCATACCCTGATCAACAGTAGTATTATTCAGAGGTATGGTATGGTGAATGAATATTATGGTCCGAACGGAGTACCCAATCCCCACAATTTGCGGGTCTTTGAAAGCGGAATCGTTATTGATGCAATAGTAAAATATATCAATTCGTCAGGGAGCAAACCCTAACCGGAATTTTAACGGAATCAGACAATACGACTTTCAGATTTCTATATATTTACTGTATAATTTGATAAAGAAGGGCTCTATTGGATAGAATACCTGGTGAAAAGAAGGGATTAAAAAATACAATTATGGTTCTATAAATATGAATTACGTTTCCCATAATGGGTACTAGCTGGGGCAACCGTGCAATGAACAGCGCCGGGCTGGCCGTTGGAATAACATCCCAAATCCTTCCCGGATTGAAGCATTTGAAAAATGCAGTAGTGCAGGATATCGCAATACGGGCCATGCTGCAGACCTGCGCAACGGTCAATGGGGTGCGCAATTTCTGCCTTAAACATCCCTCCTGCCGGAACAAAATGGGGCGATCATTACCGAAAAAACATCCAAGATTATTATACCTGTATCAGCGGTGTGGATGAGCAGTTCGGAAGAATCCTTCAGGCACTGAGGGTGGCCGGACTCGCTAAAAATTCCATTGTTGTATTTACTTCCGATCATGGGGACTGCCTGGGAATTCATGAAGAGGTGACGAAAAACAACAGGTACACCTTTGTGATGAATCAGGAAGAGGGAAAAGATAAAATCATTATGCTTTACGACCGCAAAGATGACCCTTATCAGATGAAAAACATCGCCGCCCAAAATCCCGGAATCGTCAGAGAATTGACTGAGGAGATGAGACTTTGGCTAATAAAAATTAGCGATCCCTGGGTAAAGAATATGCCTTAAAAATTACTAGGAGAACTATCTATTATTTATATTTGTAGAATTGATCACCAAAGATACTACTCACCTTAATATTACAATTATGAAGAACAGCGCTTCGAAACCGATGAGCCGCAGAGGATTCATAGGTAATTCCACACTTGCATCTGCCGGATTTATGATAATTCCTGCTCATGCTGTTTCAGGATTGGGCCACATTGCCCCGAGTGACAAACTCAACGTTGCAGGAATCGGCATTGCAGGGATGGGCAAAGGGAATATTGCCAATGTTGCGAAAACCGAAAACATTGTTGCATTGTGTGATGTCGACTGGGGAGAGAGCTCATCCAAAGTCTTTAAAATCTACCCCGGCGCCAAAAAGCACAAGGACTACAGAAAAATGCTTGACACACAGAAAGACATTGATGCTGTGATTGTTGCCACGCCAGATCATACTCATGCAATAATCAGTCTTGAAGCAATGAAAAGGGGCAAACATGCATTTACACAAAAACCGCTGACACACACCGTTCATGAGGCAAGAGTCCTTGCAAAAGCGGCTAAGGAATATAAAGTGGCTACCCAGATGGGGAACCAGGGGCAGGCTGGTGAGGCAACCCGTCGGCTCAGGGAATTGATCTGGGATGGCATTATCGGACCAATCCACGAGGTGCATGTCTGGACCGACCGCCCAAATAATGGATTGTTAAAAACCTATTGGCCCCAGGGAGTGGCCCGTCCACTGGAAACGCCCCCGGTTCCGGAGAATCTGGACTGGGATCTTTTCGTTGGACCTGCTCCAATGCGACCTTATAATCCGGCCTATCATCCGTTTAAATGGAGGGGTTGGTGGGACTTTGGAACCGGCTCACTGGGAGACATCGGCTGTCATTCATTGGATCCTATTTTCCGGGCACTCAAACTAAAGTATCCAACCTCTTTACAGGCAGTCTCTACCCTTGTCAACGAAGAGACCTATCCTTCAGGATCAATGATTCGGTATGAATTTCCTGAGCGCGATAATCTACCTGCTGTTTCCCTGACATGGTACGACGGAGGATTACGCCCCATGCGAATACCCGAGATGGATGAAGGGATGCAGATGGGCGCCGGAGGAACACTTTATATTGGCGAAAAAGGGAAGATTCTGGACGACAAAATACTCCCCCGGTCACTTCGTGAATCGTATAAAGTCCCCGTTCCATATCTCCCCTCCTCTCCAGGACATGAAGAGGAATGGATTCGCGCATGCAAAGGTGGAGTGCCTGCAGGATCCGATTTTGAATGGGCTGGTCCTTTGACAGAAACTGTACTTTTGGGGAACATTGCCATACGCCGTGATTTGAAGGAGAAACTTAGCGGACAATCCCTAAACTGGGATCCCATCAAATTTGGCTTCCCGAACCTGCCCGAAGCCGATAAATACCTTCATTACGAATACCGTAATGGCTGGAGTCTCTAATTAGGGCTTGCTAAAAAACGTTTTTACACCACGAAGTGGTTATCCGCCGGCTGGCGGATGAATAACCCCCGGTGAAGCTTACGGAACCGGGGGAAAGGATGACGAGTAGTATCAGCCCCGGAGTGGGCTGATTACGAAACTACTTTATTCAAACTACTCTTAAAAAATCAAAAACAACCTTATGAAAAACACTTTTCTGTTATTGTTTTTGACGGCTTTCATCGCAGGTGTTGCCAGAGGTGAAAAAAACCTGGAGGGAAATATTTTCAGCAAGCTGATTTTTTTTGTATTATATTACAAATATATAGATATTATTTAGTATTCGAATACATATTTATTTTTATTATTTTGTATTTCTATACAATAATATGGTATATTTGTATTAAAATATGATACAGGATATTCTAAGATACAGCAACAGGCTTATAAACAATACAAAATCCGATTTTGTACGATACCTTTATAGTCTCATAAATTGGGAGAGCCGATTAATTGAGATAAATGGCAGCAGGGGTGTTGGAAAAACAACGTTCCTGCTTCAACAAGCTCAAAAACTGAATAATACGATCTCTAATCAGGCAGTCTACCTCTCGCTGGACGATCTTTTATTTTTTAATCATTCAATTGTTGAAATAGCAGAATCTCTGGAACAATACGGAGTAAAATATCTGTTTTTAGATGAGGTTCATAAATACCCTTCGAAATTTCCTGACTTTGATTGGTCTGCAGAAATAAAAAACTGTTATGATCGCTTTCCTGCCCTTTCTATTATATATACTGGTTCTTCCGTCTTAAGATTATACCAGGGGCAGGGCGATCTCAGTCGTCGAAAAAGTTCCTATTTGTTATACGGACTATCGTTCAGAGAATATCTGGTTTATAATAAAATTGCCACTTATGAAGTTGTACCATTTGAAGATTTACTTTTAAATCATGAGAATTTAGCAACAACGATCACAAAAAATCTGAAAATCATTCCTCTCTTTAAAGAGTATCTTAGAACAGGTTATTACCCTTTTTATAACGAAGATCCTTTAAAGTACTTTGAGCGTATTAATTCCATTTTGAATGTTATTATTGAAAATGATATTCCTGCTGTAACTGATATTCCTTTTGAAACATTACAAAAGATAAAAAAGCTATTGGCTGCCATTGCAACCTCGGTCCCATATGTACCTAATCTGCTTAAATTACGCAGTGAATTGCGAATTTCAGATCAGCGAACCTTACTAAAATATTTGGATTATCTTGAAAAAGCAGAGGTTCTGTTTAGTCTTAGTCAAAAAGTTAAAGGAAATAAAATCTTACAAAAGCCGGATAAGTTATATCTGGGCAATCCAAATTATTTTTACAGCTTGAATTTAACAAAAGAAGAAATTGGAAGTATCAGAGAATCGTTCTTTGCCACTCAACTTTCAGTAAACCATGAACTCAGGCTTCCTGGAAAGGGTGATTTCCTAATTGATGGCAAATTTCTTTTTGAAATTGGCGGAAAAAATAAAAATACCGGTCAGCTTAACCAGGAGCCAAATACCTTTTATGCTTTGGACGATCTGGAAATTGGGTTTAAAAATATCATCCCTTTATGGTTATTAGGATTTCTGTACTAAGAATCCAGGAATATTTTTCAATATAATATTGTTAAAAAAAATATTAATTATCTGACACATTGCATTTAATTATTTATTATAATTGCATAGTACTACCCAGAGGTTTGTAATTTTAAAAGTGCCTGATATTCTGTTTTAAACCAAAAAAAGCTGATGAGAAATCCAATTTTAATTGTCCTGCTTCTTTGTCTTGGGTGGAGCTGTACCCTGAACAATCCCAGGAAAACACTGGCAAAACAGATTTTGAACGATCCTTCATTTACCATAGTTGATACAATGGCCCGGAAAATTCTTAAAAAGGGGTTTAATGCCGGTAGCGGTTACTCGCAAGTGTGGGCACGCGATATGAATACGTTTGTTGAAATTGCCCTCGAAGAGGTTAATCCCAAAGATATCAGGGGAGCAATCCTGGTTTTCTTCTCCCTTCAGCAGCCTAACAATGAAATGATTGACGGCTATGTCCTGAATAAAGATTTTAAATGGGGAGATCCCAATCAGTACCGTTCTTCTGCAGATACTGCTCATGTTGGCTTTAAGAATACCGTTGAAACCGATCAGGAGTCATCCCTGATCCAGATTGTCGGAAAGTACATTCATTTAACCGGAGATTCCACAATTCTCTCAGAAAACATTGCTGGTAAAACGGTACTGGAGCGCATGGGAATGATGGTCGACTATTTAATGAAGGAGAGATACAGTGAAAAATATGGATTGCTTTGGGGCGCCATGACCGCAGACTGGGGTGACGTCCAACCGAACACTGATAACGTAGTCGATATCGATTCGACAACCACCCCTGCCATCGATATTTATGACAATGCAATGTTTATCATTGCACTCGATGATCTTACTCAGATGACCACAGATCCTGCTCAGGCAGTAAAGTGGAAAACCATTCGTACAACGATTGCAGAAAATACCCGTAAGCACTTGTGGAATAATGAAAAACAAAAATTCATACCTCACATTTATCTTGATAAATCGCCTATCCCTGCAGGTTTTGATGAGTCTAAGGTCTACTATCACGGTGGAACGGCCATTGCTATCGAAGCTGGGTTGTTGTCAAAAGCCGAAATTGAGGCATCCAATAAGCAGATGCTCGAAAATGTCCGGTTGTCTGGAGCCCCTACAATTGGACTAACCTTATACCCGGTTTATCCGGAAGGATTTTTTCATGGAGGGATGGGTAAGCCCTATATTTATCAGAACGGAGGCGACTGGACGTGGTTTGGCGCCCGGATGATCCAGCAACTTACGGCCAATGGGTTCGAAAAAGAAGCTTATACCGAAATCCGTCCGATGATTGACCTTGTTATCAGGAATAAGGGGTTTTACGAATGGTATTACGTTGACGGAACGCCAAAAGGATCAGCACAATTCAAAGGTTCGGCTGGAACCCTTGCCAGGGCCATTCAAATGTTAAGAACCTGGGCAGAACAGAACAAATAGATTAAAAAATGACCGAACCACTTGATATCCAATTTAAAGAAAGCCCATCAGTTCCGAAATACCGTCAGATTATAGAAGCCGTTCTGCTGAAAATCAAGAAAGGAGAGCTGAAAAAAGGGGATAAAATCCCTTCACTGAATTGGTTCTGCAAGCAATATGGATTATCGCAGGATACGGTATTAACTGCCTATAACGAACTGAAATCCAAAGGAATCATCACTTCCCAGGTTGGTAAAGGGTATTATGTTCAGAATGAAAGCACCGGCTTTAGCCATAAGGTGTTGTTAATTTTCGACCGGTTAACCGCCTACAAGGAAGATTTATACAATGCCTTTAAGGAGGCTTTGAAAAAAGATGGCAGTGAGCAGATCTTCTTTCACCACAATAATCTGAAGATGTTCAGGACCATCATCGAAGGGGCGATGGGCGACTATTCCGAATATGTGATTATGCCGGTAGATCATCCTGACGCAATTCCCATTATTGGAAAACTACCTGTAAATAAGGTCTTTATTCTTGACCAGGGACGAAAACAGTACAGACAAACATATCCTTATGTCTGTCAGGATTTCGAAAGGGATATTTACCGCATCCTGAAACAAAACAATACCTTAATGGATAAATACCATAGAATGATATTGGTTACCAGGCATCAGAAGTCTCACTTCAAAGATATCGTAACGGGCTTTAAAGATTTTTGCAAACAACATCCAATCAAATTTGAAGTGATCAGTGATTTGCATTCATTCGAAATCAAAACCGGCGACGCCTTTGTCGTTGTCGATGACCGTGATCTTGAATTCCTGGTTCGTCACGCGATTGATAAACAACTTATTCCTGGTAAGGATATGGGAATCGTTTCCTACAATGAAGCTCCATTAAAAGGGATTGTCGCCTCCGGTATTACTACTATATCGACCGATTTTGCGCAAATGGGTACAAGTATGGCAGAGATGATCCTGGAAGGGAGAAAGGAAAAGATTGATAATCCGTTCCGGTTGATTTTACGAAACTCTTTATAGATATTGGCAAATAATTTAAAGACTAATCTCATGAGAAAGAAAATTGCAACGCAGGTGTTTTTTATCGTTCTGCTTGCTGTCGTATTGATTTGTTGTAACAGCCCAAAATCGGCAAACATCACAGATACGATGATGAAAAACGGTTCATTGCTTAAAGTTACACCCCGGTTTATCCCATTGTTGCCAGGTGCAGTTCAACCGGAAGGGTGGATCAGGGATTGGGCAAAAGATGCAGCCAGCGGGATCACTGGTCATCTGGATGAGTATTCCCCTACATTCGGCGAAGCCTGGAAAGGGTATGGTTTTAAGGCCAGGGGAGCTACTGCCAACGGAGGTGGGTGGCCACTTGAACAATGCAGTTACTGGCTGGATGGCGCTATAAGGCTTGGATATATCCTCAAAGATTCGGCATTAATCAAAAAAGCATCCTCCAGGCTTGACACTGTTGTAGCTGGAGTATTGCGGGGAGGTGAAACGTTCATTTACTGGCTCCCTAAGAAAGCTTTGGTAGATAGTACCCAGGGATGGGTAGAATTTAACAGCTGGGCTCATTCACACATGGGACGCGCACTTGTGGCTTATTATCAGGCCACCGGCAAAGAAAAAGTACTTCAAGCCCTGACAAAAGTCTACCGAAACTACTCCCTTCCAAAATTAATCGAACATTTCCATGCTGTATCAGGTTCAGTCAATATTGAACCGATGTTGGACACCTATCTTATGACGGGTGACACAGCTATTCGGAATAATATTAACAGCTTTGGTAATACTAAAAAATATCAAACACTTTCAGACAACTGGAATGCGGGCAAACTGCAGCCGGGACACAATGTGATTTATTATGAGAATATCCGCGTTCCTGCTCTGCTCTATCTGATCACCGGAAACAAAACAGATCTTAGTGCTACGATCAAGGCTCTCGATTGGGGTGAAAAATCAAATTTACTACCGGTGGGAGTGACATCGGGCGAAGAGTACCATGCCGGGATTGGCGCAACACGAAATATTGAGACCTGTGATGTATCTGCCGCCATTAATACGTTTAATCGTCTGCTCCAAATCACGGGTGATAATAAATACGCCGATAAAATAGAAACGATCTTTTTTAATGCAGGAGCAGCCCCAGTGGCACGCGATTTCTCAACCATGTGTTATTATCAATCGATGAACCGGTATAGTAATCAACTTCCGGGTGAAGAACCAGGTGCACCAGGAAAAGAGTGCTATAAATTTACAAAGCTGGGACATTCGGTGCTCTGTTGTGTGGGCAACAATTGCCGTATAATTCCCAATTACATCATGAATATGTGGATGGCCACCTCCGATCATGGACTTGCAGCCACATTATATGGTCCTTGCAAGGTAACAGCCAGCGCAGGAAATAATATTTCGACTGAAATCACCTGCCAAACCTATTATCCCTTCAATGAAACCATAAAAATGTCGGTCAATCCATCACAATCAGCTGAATTTCCGATTTATCTCCACATACCTGAATGGTGTACAAATCCATCAATCAAGGTGAACGGAGAAATCATAAAAGCAGAAAAGCAATCAAATGGATTTGTCCGGATAACTCAGTTATGGAAGACAAACAGTCTGATTGAATTGAGATTGCCTATGACCGCAAGGGTGGTTCCCGGGAAGGAGACCCCCTATCCTCAGATCTCCTATTTCAACAACTACCACAAGATGGCTAAGGATACAACGATACAAAACCCATATGCCTGCGTCTTTTACGGACCATTACTGTTTTCGCTCCCGATTCCGGATATCAATCCTGATCAGGAGGTAAAGGGCGCAAAATTCAATTACGCTTTGGATGTTAAGCCCGAAGATGCTTCCAACGTGATTACCGTTGAACGGAAAGGGATGCCTTCACACTGGGATTGGTCGCCCGATTCGCCAATAAAATTAACGGTGAGTGCCCAGGAGTTCAACTGGCAACCAACAGAAAACAGCGTACTTCCTGCAAAACCTGTCGAAAAGGGGAAACCGGTCAAAATTCAGCTAATCCCTTACGGGGCAACCAAATTCAGGGTTACCATGTTTCCCGTAACAGCAGCTTCATACCATAAATAACAACTAATCACTCTGACAATGAAAATATCAGGCTTCGTTTTATTCATGCTGCTAACTGTTTTCTCAGCTTTTTCGCAGCTGCAACCACGTACAACCTTCAATTTAAATGGTACCTGGCAGTTTGATCAGACCATCAATGCATTTCCACCTTCGAAATTCACACGAACTATTCCTGTTCCGGGACTGGTTCATCTGGCAACACCTAAAATCGCAGACTACGATAAATTTTTTAAACGCGCAGACAAAGTTGTCGCCAAAGACCAGCATAATCTGTACAACATCGATTATACTCCCCGTTACAGCTGGTACCACAAAAGTGTTTTTATCCCCAAAGAGATGGATGGCAGAGAAGGGTTGATTACCATTAGAAAGAGTCAGTATGTGACCCAGGTTTATATTAATGGTTATGATATGGGAACATCTGTCGCCTGCTACACCCCTGTTGAATTTCCGGTCACAAATGCCATAAAATTCGGGGCTGAAAATGAAATATTGATCAAAGTTGGTGATCGTGTCTGGCTGCCAGGTGATGCCGCCGGGGGCACAGATAAGGAGAAAGAGCACTATCTCCCCGGAATCTGGGACGATGTGCTGATTTCGTTTACCGGAAAAGTGCGCATTAACCGTTTATTGGCATTACCCTCAGTTGCCGGCAAAAAGGTAACTGTAAAGGTACAACTGCGAAACTTTAGTCCATCACAGATTTTTGTTGGTGATGCGATGAATGATTCAGTAACTCTCGATGTTTCGATTTCCGAGAAGCAATCAGGCAAAGTTGTCGCCTTCAGAAGTGGCCGGTTCATCACAAAACGGGATAATTTATCGGAATCGATTCTTGAGATTCCAATTTCTGGATTTACCAACTGGACTCCCGACAAACCATTTCTTTATCAGGCAAATGCCACTTTGAAAAATGACAAAGGAATTTCTGACGAAATCACCAAACAGTTTGGAATGCGTGACTTTACCCGCAAAGGGAAATTCTTTTACCTCAACGGTGAAAAATTCATTTTGCGGGGTACCAATGTAACCCTCCAGCGATTCTTTGAAGATCCCGACTGTGGGAACCTCGTCTGGGACCGGGAATGGGTAAAGAAATTACTGTTTGATTATCCAAAAAAACTCAACTGGAATATGATGCGTGTCTGTGTGGGTATTGCTCCCGATTTTTGGTATGACCTGGCAGATGAATATGGGTTGATGTTTCAGAATGAATGGCTCTACTGGCAAAATCACGGATGGGACGACCAGGTGCGAAAAGAGTATACCGACTGGGTTTGGAGTGACGGAAACCATCCCAGTATAGCGATCTGGGATGCCATTAACGAAAATGTAGATGACTATATCGGAAATAAGCTGATACCGGAATTGAAAAAACTTGATCCTACCAGAATATGGGATGCCGGATATATGGTCGGAGACCTTATGGCACAGGATGAAATGGATGAGCCCCACCCCTATCAGGGACCAATGCCATGGAAGTCATTTTCAGCTTTTGAAAAAAATCCATATCCACTTGGCAATCTAAATTTCAAACCTGATGTCATCCAAAAAATTGATGCTGCAGGCGTCCCTCAGCTGATAAACGAATACGGATGGGTTTGGCTCTGGCGAAATGGGACACCCAGCAAACTGACACTCAATACCTACAAATACTATTTGGGTGATAACTCAACGCCTGAGCAAAATCTTGAATTTCAGGCTTACTGGATGGAGCTGGAGACAGAATGGCTTAGAAGTAATCCTAATCCAGCAGGAGTTCTGGCTTTTTGCTATCTGGCCAACAATTACGGATATACGGGTGACTGGTTTATGGGCAACATCAAAGATTTGAAACCATCCCCCACTTTGGACTGGTTTCGCCATGCCTTTGCGCCGGTTGCTGCCTATATTAACCTGACCGATGAACGGTATGTCAAAAATATTCCGCCTCATCAGCCCGGATCGACACTGCTTTTTAACCTTTCCGGCATTAATAATCAGTCCAAAACTGCCATTGGCGCAGTTAAGGTCAAATTCATTAATTCAAAAGGTCAAAGCTCTACAGAACAGATTCTTTCTATACAATTAGATTCATTTGTACGCACCGATATTCCTGTTTCACTGATCCTCCCCTCCGAAATTGGGGGTTATGTGCTGGTTGCTGAATTTACTCCTGAAAACGGGACACCTGTAATCAGTAGAAGATTCTTAAAGATTGGTCTGGCCAAGGATTATTCGTTTTACAATTTAAGCCCATCCGGTATATGAATCATTTGAAAATTGTCAGATCACCTGTCGAGTTTGATATCGTCAATTTTGGATTGAAAGGATCCACTGTACACTTTCAAACCCGCACCTTGGAGGAGATTGCCAACATCTTTCTGGATCAGCAGGCTGTTCAACTAATTCCTGCACAAACAGTGGTTTACACCGTCCAATCGTGGTTGCCTGTCGAAGAAGGTACTCGAGGAGGGCTGTTTTATGGGAGATCCACCATCATGCCGGGGAAGGTAGGCAACGAATATTTTATGACCAAAGGACATTTTCATGCAAAGTCTGACCGTGCAGAATTTTATTGGGGTGTTCAGGGAAAAGGTGTCCTGATTCTGATGGATCGTGATCGGAATACCTGGGGAGAGGAAGTCTACCCTGGAAGTCTCCATTATATTGGAAGTCATATCGCCCACCGCCTGGCTAATACAGGTGACACAAACCTGGTTGTCGGCGCCTGCTGGCCATCTGATGCCGGACATAATTACGAGGAGATTGCCATCCATGGGTTTTCAGCACGGTTGATTGAAATTGACGGGCAACCGGGTTTGACACCACAATAACACACAATAAATTCAATATCAATATATTATATTTATAAAAATGAAGGCATACGTTATATTAATTTCAGTGGTCGCCGCATTAGGTGGTCTTCTGTTTGGATTCGACACAGCAGTAATTTCGGGAACAATTAATTTTATTCAACCGTATTTTGGCTTGTCCGAAGCTGGACTTGGGTGGACCGTGAGCAGTTTGTTGCTGGGTTGCATTGCGGGAGTTTTTCTTGCGGGTAAGGCCGGCGACCATTATGGAAGGAAAAAAGTACTGATGTTTGCAGCGCTGCTATTTTTTATATCTGCGATTGGAAGCGCAACCGCTCATGCACTTTTCTATTTTTTGGTTGCACGGGTGTTGGGTGGTGTGGCCGTTGGTGTGGCTTCTATACTCTCGCCAATGTACATCGCAGAACTTGCTCCGGCCAAATACCGCGGATCGTTGGTGTCGTTAAACCAGCTTGCCATCGTGATTGGAATTCTGGTTGCATTTCTCAGTAACTATTTACTTGCCGACTCAGGGCCAAACAACTGGCGTTGGATGCTACTGGTCATGGCAGCTCCTGCCATTTTGCTGTTTTTTAGCCTTTTTCTGGTACCCGAGAGTCCACGATGGCTCGTTGCCCGACAGCGAAATGATGAAGCGCTTGCTGTATTAATCAAAACATCAGGTGAAGAGTATGCCGCTGCAGAATTACTGGAAATCGAAGACACGCTTAAAATCCACCAGGAATCAGTTTTCAGTGACTTGCTGGCGCCAAAGGTGCGGCCACTCCTTTTTATGGGGATTATCCTTGCTGTTTTTTCACAGATAACCGGAATCAATACAATCATGTATTATGCTCCAAAAATTTTTGCCACAGTGGGTAACTCAAACGGCTCTTCTTTGCTCCAAACACTGGCCATTGGTTGTATTAATGTTGTATTCACCCTTATTGCCATGTCAATAATCGATCGTTTTGGCCGAAAATGGATGCTGATTCTGGGATCCGGAGGAATGATGTCAATGCTTTTGGGATTGTCCACACTATTTTTTATTCATCAAACTTCCGGCATTATGGTTCTCGTCTTTATATTAGGATATATTGCCTGTTTTAGTGCTTCTCTGGGTGCTGCTGTATGGGTTGTAATTTCCGAATTATTCCCGAACAGGCTACGAAGCAAAGGGATGTCGGTTGCCATTGTTGCCCTCTGGATCGCTTGCACAATTGTCTCCATAACCTTTCCAATCATGCTTGAACGGTTAAGCGGAGGGATCACCTTTCTGATTTTTGCAGTGATCTGTCTTGCAAATCTGTTGTATGTCTGGCGTTACGTTCCGGAGACCAAAGGAAAAACACTCGAGGAACTGGAACATCAATTCAATCAATAATTTATAGCTATGAATTTATGTAAGGGGATAAAACTTTTCGCCCTTATACCTCAATGATAATATTTTAATAAATGAAACCATAAAAAACAAACAAAATGATGACCAAAATGAGATTATGGATTGTCTTTGGTCTTATGGTGACAATGGCCATGAGTACCGTTTATGATGCTGCTGCGAAGAGTAACAACGCAAATCAAAAACAGGCCGCACCAGTTGCAGTGAAATCGGTCAGGGAGATGCAAGAGGAATTCCTGAAGCTGAAGTTCGGCATGTTCATCCATTTCAACATGGCAACTTACAAGGGTGTCCAGTGGGTCTCCGGCTACCATTCTCCTGCAGACTTCAATCCGGGCCGGAGGATCGACACCGATGCCTGGGCCGACGCGGCCCGGTCAGCCGGTATGAAATATGCCGTGCTGACGGTTAAACATGTTGCGGGCTTCTGCCTGTGGGACAGCAAATACACCACCTACGACATCATGAATCCTGATTGTCCCTACAAGGAAGACCTTGTAGCACAATTCATCAAGTCGTTCAAAAGCCGGGGATTAAAGGTGGGGCTCTACTATTGCTGGCGTCATCCGGGATTCAAGGCTGAGTTCAAGGTCCTGCCGCCGGAATGCGATCCCGCGACCCATTCCCTGAAGGAACAGAATGAATTCCAAATGAAGCAAATTGCCGAACTTATAAGGAAGTATCCGGATGTTTTCTATATTTGGAACGATGGGCTGGACCCCGATATCATGACCTCAAAAGAAGCACTTGACTTCTTCCGCAGCGTCCGTCCCGATCTCCTTATCAGCGCAAATTGGTGGGACTGGAGCAAAAAGGGAACTCCATTTGTTGATATTGCTGTTAAGGAAATGAAACCCTTCCCTGAGACGAATACGGCGCCCGGAGAGACCTGCTGGTGTCTGGAGCAAAGTTGGTTCTGGAAAACCGGAGCCAGTCCTAAGACCGCCAGGGAGGTGGTTGATCTTATTACCACAGCCAACAGCAGAAATTCGAATTTCCTGCTCAATGTGGGTCCCGATACGCAGGGTAGGTTTGAAGAATCAAGTGTAAAGGTATTGGCCGAAATCGGGAAGTTGTTAAAAGCAAATGAAGCCGCTAAAAAATAAATTATTTAAAGATGAAATAGCCATGGTTAAAAATTCACAAACCGAAGATGAATATCGCCAACCGGCGGATGGCTATTCCATGCGACCTTAAAAAAACAAATTATATACGCATGAATTATTTAAAAACCCCATCCAAATTCAATAACCTCCCTGTCGTAGAGGTAAAAAACAGTCTATATCAGGTATCCAACGGTTGGGGAGCAATTTGCATCAGGTTAAATGAATCGATTAATAAAATCCCGGGGAAGAAAAAACTGGTGGTTATCGAAACCTATCAGGGGGTCATCCATGAAGAACTGATTGCTAATCTTCAGAATGGAATAAAACCAGCCCGGTTTATCCATACTGCTGATTATATGTTGCCCGAAGAGGAGATCAAAAAACTGGTCTTCCAGGATGTAACCAACGACCGGATATTTGGATTCCTGACACGGCTGACCATGGATGCATTCTTCGACACCGAAAAAGTAAAAGCCATCCAAACTGAACTTTCAGAAATAAAAGAAGGAATAATAATCATCTACGGCAGCGGCTCTTCCCTGCTGTGTCCTCAAGTCCCCTCCCTCGGAGGGGATTTAGGGGAGGCCCTGCTGGTCTATGCCGATATGGCCCGCTGGGAAATCCAGTTGCGTATGCGAAAACACCTTGTAGATAACCTTGGTGTAAAAAATCGCGATACTGCTGATTGGATGTTACTCTACAAACAAGGTTTTTTCGTGGATTGGCGGGTATGCGACCGGTTGAAGAAAACGCTATTCGATAAGATCGATTTTCTGCTCGATACGAACAAAATGGGGGAGCCAAAACTCGTAGAAGGAAAAGCGATTTTGGAGGGGATGGAATTGGCCATGAACCGCCCGTTCAGCGTGGTTCCCTTCTTTGATCCCGGCCCATGGGGCGGCCAGTGGATGAAAGAGGTTTGTAACCTCGATCCATCGGCCCCTAACTATGCCTGGTGTTTCAACTGTGTGCCAGAGGAGAACAGTTTACTGCTTAAATTCGGAGAAGATGTGATTGAAATCCCTTCAATAAACCTTGTTTTCAGACATCCAAAAGAGTTGCTGGGTGAGCCCGTTCACGGACGGTTTGGCGATGAATTTCCGATCCGTTTCGATTTTCTGGATACGATGGAGGGTGGTCATTTGAGTCTGCAGGTTCACCCGCTCACCGAATATATTCAGGAAAAATTCGGGATGCATTACACCCAGGACGAAAGTTATTACATGATGGAGACGGGTGATGATGCCATTGTCTATCTCGGTCTGAAGGAAGGTGTTGATCCTGAAGCAATGATTGCTGAACTGGAAGAGGCTCAGGCCGGAGGAAAATCGTTTGATGCTGAAAAACATGTGCAGACCTGGCCCATGAAAAAGCACGATCATGTGTTGATTCCTGCCGGTACAATCCATTGCTCCGGGAAAAGCAGTATGGTTCTCGAAATCAGTGCAACACCTTATATCTTTACCTTCAAATTATGGGATTGGGGACGTCTGGGAATGGATGGTAAACCCCGACCCATCAATATCGAACATGGGAAAAAGGTGATCCAATGGGACCGTACCACCCAATGGACAAAAGAAAATCTGGTCAATCATGTTCATGTCGTTGCCGAAGGTGACGGCTGGATAGAAGAGAGCACCGGTTTACACGAACGTGAGTTTATCGAAACCAGGCGCCATTGGTTCACAAAAAAGGTGGAGCATCATACCAACGACGGAGTTAACGTGATTTGCCTTGTCGAAGGGGATGAGGTAATCGTAGAAAGTCCAGCAGATGACTTTGAACCGTTCGTGGTCCATTATGCCGAAGTGTTTATTGTCCCGGCCAAAGTGGGAGCCTATACCATACGACCATTCGGTTCGGGTGAAGGTCAGAAATGCGGAACATTAAAGGGGTATGTTAGGTTTTAATAGTTTGAAATCAAAATAGCTATTTATGTTTTTGATAATAATCACTATTTTCCGGGGGAAAATTAAAGATTCTTCGCTATGCTCAGAATGACAGCAAGTTATTGGATTGGAGAGGGTAAGGGGGTTGGAAGTGGCAGAGCCACTTCCAACCCCCTTACCCTTACTGCTTAAATAATTGTCATTCTGAGCGAAACGAAGTGTAGCGAAGAATCTTTTAATACCGATTGCAATTCCCTCGGACAATGATGGATAATAATCCAATAATTGCGTAAGTTTTGGACAATTTTGTCCTGCTAGACAGTTATTCTGTCCTATATGTCAAATTTGTCCAAAGAATTAAGAAGATATGAAATAGCCATGGATGAGAAATCACCAATCGAAATGAAAATATCTCCATCCCGACACCATGCGGGATTCCATCTGACCTTTATAAAACAAAATATTCACAGATGAATGTCTATCCCGGATTTGATATCCGGCCAACAATCGAACCAATGGGATTTGAGTACGGTCCCGGAGTATTTGGCCCCGTTACCGAGAACCGTACGCTCGACTCCATCCGAAAAAGTTTGCGCAATCCGCAGTGCGCAGGCCCTGATCCCGTCTATTCGATTGCCATGGATATTGGAAAAAATGAACATCGCCTCATGCTACAACAACATCATCTGTTATATGGGGCGGTGACTTATGCTGCAGGCCGTTTGGGGAATGAGCCGGTGAGAAGTCAGGGACATATTCACAAGGTCTCTCCTCTCTCGGGGTGGTCCACCCCTGAAGTGTACGAGATTTGGTCTGGTAAAGCAATCATTTATATGCAGGAGACTGCATATGATCAGCCAGGGCGATGCTTTGCTGTTACTGCCAATCCGGGTGATGTGGTGATTGTCCCCCCCGCGTGGGCTCATGCTACTATTAGCGCAGATCCGGAACAGCCACTCACCTTTGGCGCCTGGTGCGACCGTGAATACGGATTTGAATACGAAGATGTCAGGAGACACGGTGGATTGGCCTGGTTTCCCCGGATAATGGATAACGGGGGGATCGAATGGGAGAAGAACGTGAATTATCATGATGGCAAATTATACATCAAGACTCCGGAAAAATACCTGGAATTTGGTATCAAATCCCAAAAGTCCATTTACACCCAGTTTGAAGAAAATCCTGACAAATTTCTGTTTGTACCTCAACCTCAAATTATTGAATCAAGATGGAGAGCATTTGTCCCATAATTTTCAGATAAACCTGCCTGCCTCCTAAAGCAAGCCACCAGTAGCTGATCATGGAAAAAAGGTTTTACTATTTACCCTATTATTCGTATTAAAATTAAAATTTTCATAGCTTTGTCATTAAGCTGAATGAGCTTATTCTACTAAAATTTAACTCACAATAAATCCTGCAATCATGAAAAACATTCCGGTCATCACCATCACTGAAAAAACCCTGGCAGAGGCTTACGAAGCCGCAATCATCGCAGTTTACGAAAAAGGGACCCGTTTTAAAACCCAATACGACAAACCTGAGGATCCTGAAAGCATGGATTGCACGATTAACATCACCATCGAGGAACCGGAAACAGACCCGATGATCCACATGGCTTTCCCTGGGGGGATTGAAGACCTGAAAGAGTATGTGATGGAATTAAAGGGTTTCAAAGACCACTGGACCAAAAACATGAATATGGAAGAGGATAAACGGTGGGAATATACCTATCATGGCAGGTTGCAGAATTATGGCGTTTGGAAAGAATTGGTTGATGGGAAATCACAGGAGGTAGGACCCTTTAAAGTTGATCAGGTACAATCGGTGATCGATAAGTTGTCGAAACAGCCATTTACGCGTCAGGCGCAGATGATTACCTGGATGCCCAATATCGATAACGATTGCTATGATCCACCATGTCTTCAGTCAATATGGTACAGGATCCTGGAAGACGAAGCAGGGGTTTACTGGCTCAATTGTAACGTCCGTTTCAGGAGTAACGATGCGTGGGGGGCTAACTTTATGAATATGTTTGGGTTTATTCAATTCAACAAAGAGGTCATAGCTGCAGGTGTTGCCGCGAAGACAGGTAAAACGGTCAAACTGGGAAGGTTAAACTGGCAAGCCGATTCTTTCCATATCTATGGCAAAGATCTCCAGGTTGCCAAAGAGCGCTTATTCGACCGGCTGAACGATATGAAGTTTGAAGAGCGGACAATGAATTTTAATGACGAATTTATTCGGGAGATGTACGACGATGCTGAAACACCCATTATCCAAAAAATTAAAAATTACGACGATAGCCATTAAGTTTTATTTGCTTTTGTCAAGGCATCACCTTGCATAAAATAATAAACGTCCGACATCAAAACAACACCACCATGTTCAGGAAACTTTTATTTGCCGTTTTGTGCCTGTCACCAATCATCCTGCAGGCACAAACGAAAATAACCGGCAACGCCCAAACAGTTACCATTGAAAACCGCTTTGCGGCATTAACCTTCGATCTCACAAAGGGGGTTTATTCAGTCCGAAATATCCCCGGAAACTTTACTCCCGTTACCCGGGCTTACTTCCAGGCAGAAGGATTGTATTCAACCGATACGCTAGGGACGGCGGAATGGTCACAGAAGGAGGTTCGCGATGAATTTGGACATGGAGAGGCCATTCAGATCAGGAAAAAATTTGAGGATTATTCAGATGTGATCTGGAGCGCCACACTTTACGACGACAGGGATTTCCTGGTTTTCAACATGGGCATTGTCAATGACTCAAAGCTTCCGTTCCGTCTTTCGGCATTTTATCCACTGAAAACGCGAAATGCTTTTAAAGGAATGAATGTCAGACAAAATTATGCAGTGTTGAACGGCAATTCGGGCGGGAACAAAACGTATGTTTCTGATACCAGCCAGGTCAGCTGCTTCAACAACATGCTGGTCCGTTTCGGCGAACTGAAGAATCCAAATATCATTGTTGCAGGAGGTCTTACCTACAACGAGTTTGAAAAATTCTGCAAGGTTACCAGATTCAAAGACTGCCTGGGAATTCAGCTTTTCAGCGAAGATCCGGTAGGAAAACTGGTTGACTCCGGTACAACCTATGAGAACACAGAGCGGTTTTATTTTTGTGTCAATAATTCCAACCCTTTTGAAGCGCTCGAAAAATACGGACTGGCCATTAGGGATGCCCAAAAGATCAGGCTGAACTACTACGATTTCCCTACCGAATGTCTTTGGTATGCAAGTGTATATGCCAAAGATCCCCATCGTCCGAAATTCAATGATTCAAAAGGGGCGGTTGATGAGATGGATAATGCCGTCAAATCTGGGTTTGACAAATACACACGGATTGCCATCAGGTTGGTGCCCGATGCATACGGAGCCAATAACCAGCAGGGGTGGTGGGACGACGAGCATTGGGCGATGTGGGGTGATCTTTCATCGACTGATGGCCCAAATTACTGCTCACCCTATTTAACAACCAAAAGCTGGTGCAGTGAAGTCATAAAAAAGGGTGGCCTGCCCCTCACCTATTTTCAGTCCGGACGCCGGTCAGAAGATTTTGTACGACAGCATCCCCAATTTATGCTGTTCAATGACCCGTACCGTCTGGCCACCGGACAAATAGATAAAATGAAGCGGCTGAATAAGGACCTTGGAGGAGAGTCGGGTGAAGGGTATTTCAGACAATGGTGGGCAGAAGAGGATCTGAATTGTTATGATTTTACCGATGAGGGGTTTATCAGCCACATGAAAAAAGTGTACGGGAACCTTAAAGAGGCCGGAATGAAAGGTCTGATGTTCGACTATCCTGAATCGACCGCCTGGGCAATGGATGGAGGTTTTGAAGACAAGCATGCAACAACGGCCTGGGCCTATCGCAATATGCTGAAGCTGGCCGACGAAGGGCTGGGAGAAGATTCCTATATCGATGAAAGGCTGATCGGCCGTGGTTCCGATCTCTCCGTCGGTTTGGTTGCCTCCCAGAGGGTTTGGGGCGATAACGATCAGTTTGAACCCGAAATGGTCAGCCGTTGCGGCCTCCGCTGGTACAAGAACCGTGTGATCGTGAACTATGACCTCGACGCCAAGGATCCGTTCAAGGCAAAACCCGCAACCAACAACGAAGGTCTCAAAACATTGATGACCATGTGTTATGTGGTGAGCGCCCGGTTCCTCATGGCACGTGGGTTCTACCAGCTTTCGGCAGAGCAATTGTACATCATGAGCCGGACCTTCCCTTATCATGCACTTCCTAAAAGTTCACGCCCGGTTGACGCCTTTACCAACGGGTTCAAAGTGCCCCGTGTTTTTGATTATGAAGTTAATCCGCAATGGCACCAGCTGACCCTTTATAATTCCAACAAGGATTCACTGAAAGAAGTTCTGAACACCTTCGGGGTAAACCTGGGAACTTCGCTGAATGAAGGGGGATTAGGGCTTCGTGTGGATAAAAGCTACTATTTATACGATTTCTGGAACGATCATCTCGTTGGGGAATTCAATGGGAACGACATCCTGAAGCAACAATTGCGTTCGGGTGAGACCAGGATGATCAGCATTCACGAGGCGGAGGAAAATCCGCAATTTATCTCGACGAACCGCCACATCATGCAGGGTCTCGTCGATATGACCGGACTGCCCCAATGGAACAGCCATACCGGCATCCTGACCGGCAAGTCGAAGGTTGTCGGAGGCGAAACCTATAAGGTTACGATCGCATTGAACGGCTATCGCCCTTTATCAGCAAAGGCAAAAAATGCAAGGGTAGAAATACTGGCTACAGATAAAAGATCAGGACTGGCAGTAATGTCGGTAAATGCTGACACCAACTGTGAAGTGGAATGGAGTATCGCCTTTAAGAAATAGCGACATTTAATCTTTCAGTGAATCAGAGCTGAAAAATGCATTCAAACATTTTAAAATTCCTTTGTTCCGCTCGAGCTTTTTTACGGGGGAGAGACCTATTTGATTTCTGACCAGGTTAACATTTTCCAATGAGGGGATCTCCCCATGTTTTGCCACACCGGCTCTTAACAGGTAAACAGTTTTTAGGGTTGAGCCTTTAAAACGAATGGTTAAAGGTCCGCTCCTTGCAGGATGCAGGTGGATATACCGTTCAGACTCATTACTTTTTCGGACAATCCATTCTGAGTGGTCTTCCAGTTTAATCTGCCGGTATCCGGTGGATGATCCGAGCCAACGGGTGAATGCATCCACCTGATAGACTTGATTTGATTTTAAAAAAGCGATAACCGAATTACCAATCGCTTCAGTAGTCATTTCTCCGGTGTAAATATCAATATAATTGTTACATACCGGATCCAATAATCCGGTAAGCATTTCTGGAGTGACCTCTTCAAGGATGCTCAAAATAAAATTCCGGTGGTGTTTAAAAGGATTAAACCGGACAGGAAACGGTATGTCAGACTCATCTGCCATAACAACAATTTAATTAATAAAGATAACAAACAAATCAGACTGAAAAAGAGTTGCTGCAATATTAAACCTAAATTATAACGAATATTTCCTAAGTTTGTGGCCTAAACTTGAAAAATGGTTTCCGATTCGGCAAATAGTTTTAACGCTGTTTATACGACCTATTACAGAAAGTCCTTTCTTTTTGTAAAGTCGTACGTGCATGATGAACTGATTGCAGAAGATATTGTATCTGAATCACTGATCAAACTGTGGGAACAGATGAAGCTCCAACCCATTGAACATGTTCAATCCTACCTGTTCACCATATTAAAGAACAGTTCGCTTGACCATTTGAAACATGAATCTGTAGAGCGTAAGGCGTTCAAATCATTAAATGAGCATCTGCTGCGCGAGCACGAGATTCGTATTTCGGTATTGCAGGCTTGCGATCCCAATGAGATCTTTTCGACCGAGATCGAGCGAATCATTCGGGAAACCCTTGCCACCCTTCCCGAAAAAAGTCGGAATATTTTTATGATGAGCCGGTTTGAGAATAAATCCAACAAGGAGATTGCCGAAACCTTCGATATCTCGGTAAAAGGGGTTGACTACCATATCGCATTAGCGTTAAAATCGTTAAGAGTTTCTTTGAAAGATTACCTTCCAGTTTTTGTATACTTATTTATAAGATAAAGGAATCAAATTGATAAGAAGCGGCTGGCGGCTGTGTACTGGCTACAGGCAACTGGCGGCTGATAACTTGCGGCTGGGAACTGGCTAATGGTAACTGGCCACTGGCTAATGGTAACTGGCGGCTGGCTTGAATTTATTATCCGATAAAATCTTTGTTTTTGTAGGGAAAGGGAAAGGTCAATATTAGATTAGGAAAATGAGACTTGAAGTTATGACCTTAGTAAATCTCTACTTCTGAATGAAAGTGAGATTCCTCATTCCGTTGCACTGCATTCGGAATGACAATGAAATGTGTTTATGGTGTGGGGTGACGGGGCGGCGTTGCCGCCCCGTCACCCCACACACACTTCAATGGGATGGATGTCATTCCGAACGCAGTGAGGAATCTCCATTTTTAAATCTCCATTAGAATGCTGTCATTAGTAACGCAGTGAGGAATCTCCTTATTTAAAAAACCAAAATAATGCTGTCTTTGGTAGCGTAGCGAAGAATCTTTAATTTTCCCCCTTGACAATAGTGAAAAATAAATCATTTCTCTCCTAGTGATCCAATCCTTTGAATCGTCTTAATAACCGGAAGGGGAATTTAACCGGTTCCCTTTCAAAAATCTAATTTCATTATGAACCAGGAATCGTTGATACGTTACATTACAGGGGATACCACCGAAACTGAAAAAGCGGAGATGGCGCAATGGCTCGATGCCAATCCCGAAAACATGCGGGAGTTCCTCGCCTTTCGCAAATTGTACGATATCACCCTTTGGCAGGAGGAGAATAAAGAAACAAAAATAATCAGCCCTTCGAAAAAAGAATTTAAAGTCAGAAAGCTGGTTGTTGAAGCATTAAAAGTAGCAGCCATATTTGTTGTTGCTCTGGTTGGTACCCGATATTTTCTGCCATCTTCAACCGAAAGTGAACCGGTTGCGATGCAAACCATATATGTTCCGGCTGGGCAACGGGCTGAGTTAACCCTTTCAGATGGCACAAAGGTATGGCTGAATGCAAAAACTACTTTTGTTTTTCCCAACCTTTTCTCAGATAAAAGTCGGAATGTTACTCTTGATGGCGAAGGGTATTTCGAGGTGGCAACCGATAAGAAGCATCCCTTTATCGTAAAAACCGAAAAGTATGATGTAAAAGTCTGGGGGACACAATTTAATGTGATGGCCTACGCCGGCAAACCGTTTTTTGAGACTTCATTAATTGAAGGCTCGGTTGAATTGCTCAATCCGGGAGAAAATAAAGGGGTATTTATAAAACCAAACGAACGGATTTTTCTCGAAAATGATCGTTTGATTCGTACGGCCATCAGCGACTTCAACCATTTTCTCTGGAAAGAGGGGCTGATCAGTTTTGATGACGAGTCGTTCCCTGAGATGGTCACAAAGCTGGAGCTATACTTCGATCTGAAGATCAATTTGAATAACAACAGGATATTAAAGAACCGTTATACCGGGAAATTCCGCACGAAGGATGGCGTTGAGCATATCCTGAAGGTGCTTCAGTTGAGTAATCAATTTAAATTCAGGATTGACGACAAACTTAACATTATTACAATTGAATAAACAAACCGATGTCTGACTAACACTCAATTGCCTATGGATTAAAAATTTGCGATTAAAAAAAGCCGGACAATGCGTCAACATTTTCCGGCTGGCGGTCAAAACCCGATCCCTCTTAAAAAATCAAGTATCAACCAATAAAAAAACAAATGTATGAAATTTAATTTGTTCAGAGAAACTAATGTCTCAACTAAACAAATCATTCGAAAGATGAGAATCACATTCCTTCTGCTTTTTATACTTGCCTCCGGGGTATTTGCCACTCCGGGCAGTTCGCAGGTTGCAAAAGTATCCATTAACCTCAAAAACGCAACTGTGGCAAAGGTGATCGATGCCATTGAAAAACAAACTGATTACCTGTTTGTCTACAGTAAAAATGAAATTGATCTTACCCGCGAAGTGTCGGTCGATGCCGATCAGCAGGCTGTCGCTGAAGTTTTATCCAACTTGTTCGATAAAACAGATATCGTTTACGCGATGGAAGGAACCAATATTATGCTGATGCTAAAAAACAGCGCCCAGCAAAACGGAAGAAATATTTCAGGGAAAGTCTCAGATCAATCCGGTACACCTCTTCCCGGCGTCACTGTCGTCGTTAAAGGGACGACTTCAGGTGTAACAACCAATATCATGGGAAATTACTCGCTTTCAAATATTCCCGAAAATGCCTCTTTGGTGTTTTCGTTTGTAGGGATGAAAACACAAGAAATTAGTATTGAAAAACAAGATGTTATCAATGTAACAATGAGGGACGAAACGATCGGGATTAGCGAATTTGTTGTTACGGCCTTAGGGATTACACGTGAAAAGAAAGGATTGGGCTATGCCGTTCAGGAAATAAAAGGCGACCAGTTAAACGTCGCACGTGAAACAAACTTTGTTAATTCACTGGCAGGAAGGGTTGCAGGTGTTAATATTGTATCGGGTGGAGCTGTTGGCTCTACTTCGAGAATCACCATGCGTGGCGAATCATCGTTATCATTACAATCAAACCAGCCATTATTTGTCATCGACGGAGTCCCGATGGGGAACGATGGGGTATCTAATTCTACATCAGCTGATTATGGAAATAGTTCGGGCGAAGTAAACCCTGCAGATGTTGAATCGATGACCGTATTAAAAGGTCCGGCAGCCTCCGCTTTATACGGTTCACGGGCAGCCAACGGAGCTATTGTTATTGTAACCAAGTCGGGCAAGCAGGGCAAAGGAATTGGTGTTACGGTCAATTCCGGTACAACGTTCGAAACGCTCTTGCGCTTACCTAAGTTCCAGAATAAATTTGGACAGGGAAATAACGGTTTATACGATGGCTCAAACTTCGGGAAGAGCAGTTCGATTTATCCCGATGGGATAAATGACAATTTCGATGAAAGCTGGGGCCCTCGTCTGGATGTTGGCACATTGGAAAAACAATATTTTTCACCTACAATAGGCGGAATCCGTGGAGGCGATGTTGACAATCCTAACCGAGGGGACATAATAGCAACCCACTGGATATCAAGACCAAACAATATACGCGATTTTTTTGATGTAGGGCATACTTACTATAACAACATTGCTCTGACCGGATCGAACGAAAATGGCGATTTCAGGGTATCGTACACCAATCTGGACGAAAAGGGTGTAATCCCCAATAATAACCTTACTCGAAATACGGTTGCATTCAAATCATCGTATAATCTCACGAAAAAAATAAGAGTCAATGTTTCAGCCGATTACGTTAAAACTACCAGCACAAACAGACCTGACAACGGCTATGGCCGTAATACATTTATGTATTTTACCACCTGGTTTGGCCGAAATTGTGATATGAATGCCCTGAAAGACTACTGGCAAACCGGGTTGAATGGTATTAAACAGTTTCAGTATAACTATGGAGAAAACCATAACAACCCTTTCTTCTTACAATACGAAAATACAAAAGGCCAGAGTAAAGATCGTTTATATGGCAATATCTCGTTGAACTACGACATTACCAAGAAATTAAGTTTCATGGGTCGGGTTGGTACGGATGTGTATAACGATTTTCGCCCAATGAAATGGGCTGTTAGCACAGTCGGTTATGAGAAAGGCAGTTATCGCGAAGATTATCTTTATTATCAGGAACAGAATTTTGACTTCCTGCTCACATGGAAAGAGCATGTAGGTCAGGACTTTAATTACAGGGCTTCGCTGGGCGGGAACAGCATGGACAAACAGAACCGATATAGATCGGTTGTGGCTCCAACCTTGTTAATCCCCGGGCTGTATTCCATTGCCAACAGTGCATCGTCATTCCAGGTTAGTTCATATACTTCGCATAAACGTGTTAACAGCTTGTATGCTTTTACCCAATTGGATTATAAAAGCACATACTATCTTGATTTAACGTTAAGAAACGACTGGTCAAGTACCTTGCCATCAGGCAGCAATTCATATCTTTACCCATCTGTGTCCTTTAGCACCCTGGTCGAAAATATTGTAAATCTCCCTGAGTGGGTTAATCAGGCAAAAATCAGGATGGGTGTGGCTGGCGTTGGAAATGACACGAATCCCTATTCGTTAAGGAGTTCTTATGCTTTTGTAAATCCTACCTGGGGCGATTCTTACGCTTTAACATCGGGCAGTGCATTGCTGAACACCGAATTGATGCCGGAAAAAGTGTTCACGTATGAATTTGGATCGGAAATTAAACTTTTCGATAATCGCGTAAACCTCGATTTTACCTTCTACGATATTCGTTCAAAAAATCAGATTATTCAATTGCCTTTGGCTAAATCATCAGGTTATGGTTCAAGGATGGTAAATGCAGGCGAAATACAAAACAAAGGATTTGAAGTCATGCTTAATGTAGTTCCGGTTAAAACTGTCGATTTTAGGTGGGATGCAACCATTAATTTCTCGACCAATCGGGGGAAGGTATTAAAACTCGTATCGGGCGTCGACAAGATTGTTCAAGCTGCTGAAGCCGAAGATGTTGCAACTGAAGCAGTTGTTGGCGAAAGGACGGGCGCTTTGTATGGACCAGGTTATCAAAGAGTTGAAAGCGGAGATTTGAAAGGACAAATGATCATTGCAAGCAACGGTTCACCATTGGCTACTTCAAGTTACATGTGCCTGGGAAATGCCAACCCCGATTGGATAGGAAGCCTTTCAAATGAGTTTGTATATAAAAATATCATGTTGGGTGTGCTTGTCGATGTTCACTATGGTGGACAGTTCGTTTCCAGGTTTTACAACAAAGCCAATGGAGCTGGCCAGTTAGTCGAAAGTCTTAAAGGAAGGGAAGCCAGACCTGTTGGTCAGGAATACACCGATAATTACTATTTGGAAGGAGCTGCATTGGTTAATGGCGTATATGTTCCCAACAGTACAAGTACCGATGGCACTTACAGCCAGGGAGTTTACGGTACATCTGCACGCTCTTTCATTAAAAAATTAACCGACCATATCCCCGAAGGCCAAACCTTTGACGCCACTTACATGAAACTAAGGGAAGTGAAGTTGGGGTACTCTATCCCAAGCAAGGTGTTCAATCATTTGATAAAAGATGTTACGATCTCGCTTGTTGGACGTAATTTACTTCTATGGACACCCAAAAGCAATCAGCATTTCGATCCCGAAGTTTCGATTGCTACCTCCGGAAATGGTATCGTACCAGGTCAGGAGAATATGGCACTTCCTTCGACCCGAAGTTATGGTTTTAACCTAAGTTTAAAATTCTAATCTGAACAAAAATGAAAAATAGAGTTAAAATTCTGATAATCTGTTTATTTTCGAGTTTCATCATTGGTAGCTGTACGGCAGATTTTGAGGAAATCAATACAAACCCAAATGAAACAGATAACATAACCAACCCAGGTCTTTTGCTTCCAAATATTATCCGCTCGTATTCTGATAATTTATGGATTGCTTCCTTGTCGCGTGGGAGTGTATTCTCCGACCAGCTTTCCGATCAGTTTGCAAGTTGCTATACCAATTTGTCCAGATCAGATGCAACTGGTTATTACTTGTGGGATTTCTATTCGATTTACAGAAACCTATCGAATGCCATTACCATATCCGAACATCAGGGATATGATAATTACAAAGGCATCTTCCTGGTTATGAAATGTTTGGTATTCCAGTCGTTAACCGATCTTTATGGACCAATACCATATAGCGAGGCCGGAATGGCCGCTCAGGGCATTAATTTTGCCAAATACGACTCGCAGGAAGATATTTATAAAGGTATTCTTTCTGATCTGGAAAAAGCAAATTCGATCCTGGGAACAACAAGCGAAGTCGTAACCGGGGACATTCTTTATAACGGAGATTTAAGAAAGTGGAAGATGTTTGCCAATGCACTCCATTTGAGGATATTGCTTCGTCAGAGCGATCGGGTGAACCCGTCGGATGAGATGCAGAAAATAATAAGTGCCCCGTCAACCTACCCGTTGTTTGCATCGAATGCCGACCAGGCCGCGCTACAATACCTGGCAACCAAAGAAAATGCCCATCCATGCTACCGGGGGAATGTCAGTAACTATTCTTCTTCATACAAATTATCGTATAATATGGAAACCCAGTTAAAAGCGATTAATGACCCGCGCCTGGCCTTATTTGCTATGCCCACACCAGCCTCGTCAAGTACAAACACCCCGCAATATTTTGGTGTACCTAATGGGATTAGCGATGCAGCAGCCAATGTTTGGAATGGAGGTACTTCATATCAGTCAGCACCTGGCCTTATGTGGGCTCCTTATGCCTATAACTCGACCTACGCCTCGATGACTGCTTCTCAGACTGTTATTATTTCTTACTCTGAAATTCAGTTTATTTTAGCCGAGGCCAGGGAACGAGGGTTTATAACTACCGGAAATGCTGAAACGTACTACCTTAATGGTGTTAAAAGTCAATTTTCCTATTATGCAAGTCGTATCCCTTCCAATTTCGTAAGGCCTACCGCTTCACAACTCACCCCCATCGATAGTTATTTTGTACAGTCAAAAGTTGCTTATTCAGGGACAAAAACCGATAAATTGACAAAAATCTATACCCAAAAATGGATTTCGCTCTTTTTGTGTGGGTTCGAAGCCTGGTCGGAATGGAGACGGGTTGGAGTTCCTACTATTACTCCAGGTCCCGATAGCGGAGGCTCTATCCCTTCTCGGGTAATCTACCCATCTGACGAACTGACGATTAATACCGAGAACTATAATACGGCCGTTCAGATGCTTGGAACAGGTGGAGATGCCATCACAACCCATGTTTGGTGGGATATAAAGTAATAGGTTTTGTAAAAACATTTAAAAAAAATATCATGAAAAAAAATACATTCAAAAAAAGTAATTCTTATTTGATAGGAGGAATTTTATTAATCGCATTCCTTGCATTCTCGTGTAAAAAAGATGAAGATTCGTCGGATATTACTAACCCCTATGTAATAAGCTACAACCCTGTTTTGGGAGTAGGTGGAATCTCAACAAGCAGTAATTTATATTTAACTTTCGATGGTATAGTTTTGAAAGGAACTGGTAATATCACAATCACAACCGATGTTGAAAAAGGCAAGCAGGTTATTGCCGTAACCGATGATGCTGTATTACTAATCAACGAATCAAGGATCATGGTTATCAATCCACCTGCCGATTTGCTCCCCGGCAGGGTTTATTCAGTAACTTTAGATGCCGGAATAGTAGTTGACATGGCTGGCAATAAATACTTTGGGATGCCCGATGGCGAAAAATGGACATTTACAACCGGCGGAAATGCCGGCGACTTAACTCCACCCACATTATCGTCGGTTTCACCTGCCAACGGGGCAACAAGTGCCAGGATATTTACTCTGTCTATGACTTTTAACGAATCGATTAAAGTAAACAAAGGGAATATCGTTGTATATGACAGTAGTGATGCTGTTTTAGAAACAATCGATGCTACAAATACATCGTGTATAACAGTTAACCAAACCGATGTTACCTTAACTTTACCAACACCTCTTGGGTTCGGAAAAGAATACTATATAAAAATGGATGCAGGTGTTATCCAGGATATGGGAGGAAACGATTTCGCCGGTATAACTACAAAAACTACATGGAAATTTAAAACTATAGCTGGCAGCGGCTCCGATTTAATTGTGCGTTTACCATTCGACGCCGATTTCGCCGATGCCAGCGGTAACGGGTTCGATGCCACTTTAGGTGCTACAGCAACAGCCAACCCCGAAATTGTAACCGATGCCACCCGAGGTAAAGTTATTCATTTTACTGCCGGATCATATCTCCAGTTGCCAAAGCACGATTTACTGAGAATAAACGCAACCGATAATTTTAGCGTTAACCTATGGGTAAAAATGCCTCCAATCAGCTCAGATCCAGTTCTTTTTGGTTGTAAGGATTGGAATAGCGGAAAAAATCCAGGATTTTGCTTATTCCTCGATGGCGCCGATGTTTATCCAACATCAGGTTCAGGATGGGGTATAAATGCAGGCAACTATCCAAAGGGAAACCGGATAGATTTCAAGGCTTCTGAATGTACACCAAAAGCGCCTGCCCTGGCCGATGACAAATGGCACATGGTAACAATTATTATCAACCGCACAGCGCAAACATTAAATGTGTATATCGACGGCACGGAACTTGTTAACTCAAAAACAAGCGCCTATGATTTGACCACCCTTCCTACCGATCTTTGGGATCATGACAAAGATTATGCTTTCAACATTTGGGAAGATGGAACCGGGAAATACAACTCGACTGACGACGCTCGTAAAAAAATGTCGGGGTACATGGATGAACTGTCTTGTTACAACAAAACACTTTCGGCTAACGAGATAAAGGCGCTGTTTACTAAATAAACAATATATCAATAAAACCTCTTATTTATAAGGGGTTTTATTGATATATTATAATGGCTTTACACCAGGTGCCTGGCGAGGGACATCAGCACTTCAGAAGTTAGTCGGCGGCATTTATTTTGCCACTCATTCTCATAATTTCTATCACAATGCCCCTGCATCAGATGTTCAAAGTTATTTGGAAGATCTTGGGCAGTGGGGATAACACGCTTGTTGATTGGTACGATATGCATCATTTCGACGTCGCCAACGATCCGAAAGCTGTGGCATTTCGCAACGGGCTTCACGTGATTTTAACAGCAGCCAAACGTATCGGAATCAATGGTGGCCGGATGAATTGAAAGGCGTAAAACTGATCATGAACTGGTTCGCCTCCTATGGTGCTCAGCCACAGTCCGATCCTGGTGCAGAAGAGGCTTACAAGGCCGTGCAGCGCGTTGATGGGTTGCTATCTGCCCAAGCCCGCATGGCGTGGCGTTGGCGGCAGCTTTACTTGCGGACGTTGCTTGATGCCGAATTGAAGGGCAACGGTGGCAAGCCGAACGATCGCTGCAAGGAGGCATTTGCCGAGTTGATCAGGATTTATCATGCACAGAATGCCGATCCCGCTGTTCGTCCGCCATTGTGTCAATAGAATAATAAAAGCTATGAAACAAAGATACAACCTGATTCGTCGTCGGTTCATGTGTACGGCGGCTATAGTTTCCGTGATGTGGATTTTCGGACCGCTAAAGGCGGATGCCCAGAAAAGTGAGAAAATTTCCACCAATTTGTCAAAAGGGGAAAGGGCTGTGATTCATCGGTCTCTGGAGGTGGAACTGCCAAATCAGAAGCACAATGCCATCAAGACCTCGTGGCCGGGAATTGGCTGCTGGTTCTGGACGGCAGAAGAGTTCAAACCAGATGGTTTCAAGCGGTTTATAGACCTCCATGAGAAGCATTCTTCCTTCAAATTGTTGACAACCAGTATCCGTTGTCCTGCTGAAGTATCTGATTCAACTGTTCATGATCAGATCAAAGCTGCGGCCGGGTATGCCCGTAAACATGATATGGGAATTGTGATGGATTTGGAGGCTCCATTTGCCCGAATTGAGTTTGCCCGGATATATCCTGATGAACTTCAGGGAGTTGTTCAATTGAGAGAAGTGAAAATGAAAGTTTTCGGCGAGGTTGATATATCTGTTGAATCGCCTTCATTCGGAAATTATGGATTTTATAAGAAGGGCTTTGATTCTGTGGACGGAAGTTTGGTGCGGGTTTACACTTATTTTTCCGGTACAGATGGAATTGAGTCGGTCGATGACATCACCAGCCAATGCAAGGTTGAACTGACGAATACCCGGAATGTAAAAGTGATGGTTCCGTGTAAAGCACGCGACAAGGGTCGAACGGCTTGTGTTATGGCCTTATTTCATCTTTTCACCCCAGATATCTTCGCACCTCATTTACCCCTCTTTGAAAGAAATTTGCTGAAGCAATATGCCGATGTGCCACTTGCCGGAACGTGTAAAGATGAATGGGGGTTTATTCCTTCAGGTGGCGTTTCAGCTCCCAACGATTTATGGTATTCGAAATTTACAGAAGAGGAATATATAAGGCGGAGACCGGGGCATGATCTGATTCGGGATATTCTCTTAATGAGTAAAGGAGAAAAAGGAAAGGACAGTGAGCGTGCTGCTGCCATTAATCATTATATGGAAATGTTTTGGCAACGCAATGCTGAAATTGAAACATTGTTTTATGTTGCGAGTAAAGATGTTTTCGGTAAGAAGACCATGGTTGGTACACATCCTACCTGGTGGCCATATCCTGGTAGCGCAGAAGTTT
Source organism: Prolixibacteraceae bacterium (assembly GCA_963677935.2). Taxonomy (GTDB): domain Bacteria; phylum Bacteroidota; class Bacteroidia; order Bacteroidales; family Prolixibacteraceae; genus JAAFHB01. The sequence goes on from CAXXEH010000003.1 coordinate 2,362,886, forward strand.
TCAAGAATGGTTTAGATTGGTGGGCGGTCAGGCGAGATTTGGCACAAACTGATGAGTCAACACCATTTTGCGTTCGAACAGCTTTGGCTAAGAAGTTGTACAGTCCGCTATGGTACAATATGTATTATGCCCCCTCCATACAACCCTATGAGGAGGAGCTATGGCGCGATGCGTTGACCGGTGGCCGGATAAACTTTCATCCTCTCTTTCCGGACCAAATGAATAATCTTAGCAGCAATCTAATGCCCGTAGCAGGGAAACTGCTTCGTGCAGATTGCCGCGTGCGTCTGTTGAACTACATTTCAACTGCACCGATCGATTGTCCGGTGGCCGTTGTGTTCAGCCATCCCAACGTTACCAATTGGTACAGTCCGAATTTCGGCGATGCGGGCGTATCGGTTTGCGATCGACTATGGCAGGATGGTTACTACGCTGACCTGATTCCCAGCAGTGAAATCGCTGCCGGAGCTCTGAAATTGTCGGAGGACGGGCACATTCAATATGGACCCCAGAAATATGCGGCTGTCGTATTTTACCAACCCCAATACGAACGGCCGATGATAGGTGAGTTCTTTCGTAAAGCTTCTGACGCGGGCAAAACGAAACTGTACCGGATTGGCGATTGGACGATGGATTTCGAGGGAAATACAGTTGATGCCCAAAAGGTGTTGCCGAAAGATATGATAATGGCAGACCAAGCCGGATGTGTTCAAGATATCCTTGCACAGTTGAAGAAATCAGGAGTAAGCCCGCACACACCATGTACGATGCATTCATCTGGAGGCTTCCCCGCTTCGATGATGCCTAAGCCCAGCGGACAATGCCGGTTGCTCGATGGTACGGTAATTCTTGCTTCCGGCGAAAAAGATGTATTGGGTGACCCAATCCGGAAAACAATAAAAGTAGGAGTTCATGAGGTCAGCTTCGATGCTGTTGGAGTGGCTGCTGTGCGACTGGCCTCAAATGGCAAACTTGAAGCCCTGGCAGCCGGTGCCCTGAAATCATTTTATGGTGGTGGATTGGCTATTGAATTGCCGGAACCGGTTGATATAGCTCTATGGCGTGATAAGAAAGGCCGGTGGCAAGGTATCATACAAGGTTGGGAGGGACCTATTCCCCCTTCGCTTTCTGCAATAACTAAAAACTGGCAGCGTCTGGCAGTGCCCGAACCATACAGACCTATTGGTATTTCGTAGCGAATTATTAAAAATTGACAGGATGACAACAATAAGATTAATATTGCTTGTTTTTTTTCAGTTTTTCAGCCTGAATTCATTTGGTCAGATGTATGAGAAATGGGGCGATCAAGGTGCCGGGATTTACGTAAATCCTGTTCTTCCGGGAGATTATAGCGACCTTGATGCAATTCGTGTTGGTAAAGACTTTTATGCTATTTCTTCTACCAACCAGTTTTCGCCTGGAATGGTGGTGCTTCATTCGGTTGACCTTGTTAACTGGGAAATTATTAGCCATGTGGTAAATGATCTCACTGCAATCAGTTCAGAGCTTAACTGGGATAAGATGAATTGCTATGGTAAAGGCATTTGGGCAGGTTCAATACGCTATTACAAGGATAAGTTTTGGGTATATTTTGGTACGCCTGATGATGGTTTTTTTATGAGTTCGGCTACAAACCCGGCTGGCCCGTGGGACCCTTTACATCAGGTTTGGAAAGTAAAGGATTGGGACGATTGCTGCTCATTTTGCGACGATGATGGACAAATTTATTTTATTGCCACCAACTTTGGTTTAGACCCAAAGAACGGTAAAAAATACAATATTCACCTTTTCAAAATGACACCAGATGGGAAAAGCCTGATTATGGAATCCGACACTATTATTTATCAGGCTAAAGGAAGCGAGGCGAATAAATTGTACAAAATCAATGGTTTGTATTATTGTTTTTTTAGCGAAGTAAAATCCGAAGGCCGGGTTATGATGATGCAACGCTCGAAAAATATTTACGGACCTTACGAGGTAAAACAATTGAACCATGTAACTCCTTCCAAGGATAAAGAACCAAATCAAGGAGGTTTAATAAGTTTAGACAATGAAAGTTGGTGGTTTTTTACGCATCACGGCACAGGAGATTGGGAAGGTCGGGCTGCAAGTTTGTTGCCGGTAAATTGGGTATCTGGATGGCCAATTATTGGTGAAGTAGGAAAAGACACCATTGGCAACATGGTGTGGACAGCGAAAAAACCGATTCATGGTCGCAGCGAAAAAATTGAAATTCAAACTGACGATGATTTTTCAAAAAAAAATCTATCACCTCAATGGGAATGGAACTACCAGCCACGAGCCGATAAATGGTCGTTAACAGATAGAAAAGGTTTTTTACGGCTTTATGCTTTCAGACCAATCAGGACAGAAGACAATACTAAAATAGTTCTGCGTGCCGGAAACACTGTCACCCAACGGAGTATGCGCACAAAAGCTAATGTAGTAACCGTAAAAATTGATATAAGCAGAATGGTTAACGGTCAATGTGCCGGATTAACACATTTCTCAACTACTAGTTACAGTACGCTGGGGATAAAACAAGAAAACGGAATAAAAAATCTTGTGTGCGACATCAATGGCAAAGATTCAATTATAACCCCAATTATCCAAAAATACATTTGGCTACAATCATCGTGGGATATAAAGGGAGTTAATTCCTATTCGTACAGTTTAGATAAAAAAACATATAGTCCGCTGAATATATCCACACAACTCACATGGGGTAGCTATCGTGGTGACCGAATTGGTATATACAATTACAACACAATTGAAGATAAGGGATTTGTAGATATAGACTTTTTTAACTATGTCTATTCGAAATTGTAAAAAGGGCAGCGCCATAAAAGGACTTTGAGCGGTCTGCAAGACCCAGCGATGAAGATGAGTCCTTCTTACTTATACAAATAATTAATGAGAAATTTGGATTACAACATAGAAGGGGAAAGCTGCCAATCGTTTGTAACGATGTAATAGCGGTGTCTATTCACGTCATTAATGATTGCCCACCAATATAAAAAACGTTATAGCTGTAAAATTCGTTTGGTTATCCACACTTTGCAGGAGACCAATCATGATCTCGTTTGGCTATTTGCACTTTGCAGGAGAGCAATCAAGATCACGTTTGGTTATCCAAAATCATTTTAAAAACCTGCCATTCCCGTTTCGGCAGACTGAGTTTTTTTAGTTTAATTTACTATTTACCCCTTAAATTAAGCATGATAAAGACTAAGCTTTTGGTCTGTTAAGCTTAGCGATAAAGAAAATAATTGTCGTTTCATTAGAGATGATTTCAGGTGCAATCAGGATCCGAGCTCTTTCAATAATAACAATGCCTTATCTCTGAGGGGCTTTTGACGTTTGCTCCAGATTCGATAGCCAACGAAAAACCCGAAAACCAATAAAATGATAAAACTCACCTGTGCAATTAAAAAACGGGGAAGAGGGTCAGCAACCTTGAAAATATCACTCATAAAAAAACACAAGCCAATATCTTCAACCACAAGTGTTAATAAAATATAGAAAAGACGCCCGTGAAATACCTGGTAACGCATTGCAGCCCTGGTCAACATCTCAACGGTAGGCACAGTAATCAATCGACTTATATTCTTTTTGAAAATTTCTATTGAACAATGCCAATGCAAGAAATGAAGCCATAACCAATGCCGCACCGAATGGCTTGACCCAGTTTTCACTCATAATGAATTCAAGTAGGGTTAATAATAAATAGAGTACTGCCATTACCCACATCAGTCGTTGCATTTTATGGGTTATTTTGAGATTCCTGGCATCCTCTTTTCTTAGGTTTACGATCAAGATTTCAAGATCGAAGGGCGATTGATTTGTTATATTTGTTATCATGGAAATGACTATTTAACAGGATATTTTTAAAGATTACGGTTAACCTTGACGGTTAAATTCCGCCGCAGATCTTCTTTAATGCGGTGGATCTTTACCTTCACGTTTGGCTCAGTAAGACCGATGACTTCGGAAATTTCATGCATCGAAAGTCCCTCAAGCACAAGCGACATCAACGCTTTATCGATGACCGACAACAGGTTAAGCTGTGTTTGTAATTGCTCCAGTTCAGCCTCTTTCCCAAGGTAGAACTCCAATTCATCATCATTGATAAGAAGATTGAGGTTGACCTGGTCGATATTGACATGTAGCTTCATAAAGCGAAATGTTTTACCTGTAAAACTGAGTGAAGTATTTACGGCAATCCGGTAGATCCAGGTACTGACAGACGATTCACCGCGAAAACGGTCAATACTATTCCAGATATTCACCAGTACTTCCTGATGCATATCTTTTTGATCTTCCGTATTGCTATTATAGTAGCGACAAATGCGTAATATTCTATCCCCGTTTTCGGCTATTATCTTTTAAAATGTTCTTCTTTATTTTCCTTCATCAAAAAGGTTTTGTTTATTTAGTATCATGTAACTCCGAATGGTTACATTTTTTCTGTGAATTCCGGTAAATAAATTGATGAATTGATATTTTTACCGAAATTTATCGAGCTCCTCAAAAGACAAATCCATCAGGGGATATTTTTCCCATCCCTTAAAGTCGAAATGCCACCACTCGGTTGAGATCTGTTTAAATCCAAAATGAGCCATTAGTTCAAAAAGAAATTTCCGGTTAGCAATAACCGTATCAGGCAGATTGGCATAGGTTGGAGTGGCTTTGTCACTAAAATCATCAAATTGAGTAGGCATGGGTATCTCCTTTCCGGTAGCACGTTCAACAAATGTTAAGTCCACAGCACAGCCACGATTATGGCGCGAACCGGAACGGGGACTTGCCACAAAATTTGTGTCAGGATAAACCTGAAAGAAAAGAAGCGTAGCCGCATAAGGGCGGTAGGCGTCATAGATTTTCAGACCAAGGCCATAACGTTTCAGGGAATCCTGTACTTTTTGAATCGCATTGGCGACCGGTTTGCGAACAAAAGCCTTTGATGAAGCATAGATCACTTTGCCAGTAAAGTTGTTTGCCGTTGCATAACGGATATCCAAAACAATTGAGGGAATCTTCTTTGTAAGGTCTATCATTTGCATTTCGTGATTCCCTGCTACCTGGCTCTCATAATCATTCACGGTCTGAGTCATTCTAAGGTGATATGGATTGCGCTTATTTTGAACAATCTGACTAAAACAGAGCTCCTGATAAAAAACAAAGACCAAAAAAATAACAAAGCAGATTGGGTATTTAAATCGGATATTTAACATGTTCAGAAAATTAACAGATCACCAAAAGCATTCTGCAAATTAGTAGAAAAAAAATCTGAATCAACTATTTAATGGTTGATATTGGTAATTTTGGGAAATGAAACCCTCATGAGTAAAAGCTCGCCAATGAAGATAATACCAGAGCTGGCGGATTGAGGGTTCCCCCGATGGATCTGGGCAAGCTATGTGGCCTTTAAAAAACAATTTTTTTAAAGATGAAATTGATTTCTTGTTCCATTTAGATAAATTTGATCTGCAATGAAATACCTGACACTTTTGATATTAATTCTGTTTTCGTGTTCCAAATCAATTGATGAGGATAAATTATCCTTAAATGAGTCAAAATGGCAAAGTTCTAAAATTGTAAATTATGAATTCACCCTAAGCATAATGTGTTTTTGCCCGGAGGAACGAACTGGACCTCATATCATAAAGGTCGTGAATGATAAAATAGTTACTGTAAATAACCTTCCTTATGACCCCGTTAAAACAGGAGAGTTAATGACGATAAGTCAACTATTCGAATTTATTAAAACAAGTATTGCTAACAATCCTTTCAAAAATACGATTGAATACAATCCAACCTATGGATATCCCCAAAATGTATATTTCGATTTTAACCAACAAATGGCAGATGAAGAAATAGGCTATCAAATCTCCAATTTCAAAATAAATTAGCCAGACGAAAAATAAAGCCCAAACTATGCGTTTTACATTTTACTGTTCTAATTTTGAATTCCTTATATTTGACCAATTGCAGGATCAGGAGCATTAAATTGTATGGAGTGAATAATCTATTGATACTCCAACGGATTTTTTATAAAATCAAATCATATACAAATGAAATCTTCACTTATAACTACATTGATTATCATCTTTTTATATACCTCCTCATATGCCTCAGAAAAGAAGAATCCCCAACCGTTAAATCAAACAACCAATACCCCTGATGCGAATCAGGGCGTTAAGAATATTCAGCTTATTGGTCATGCACACATCGATCTGGCTTACCGATGGCGCTGGAATGAGACGATGGACAGGGTAATCCCGGAGACCTTCCGGGGCGTTTTGCGAATGATGGATACCGTGAAGGGTCTCACCTTTGCTCAAAGTCAATCGGCAATTTATGAGGTGATCAAAAAAAATGATCCCTTTCTGTTCAGGGAGATACAAAAACGGATTGCCGATAGTACCTGGAGCGTTGTTGCCTCCCAGTGGTGTGAGCCCGATGAGATGCTCCCTTGCGGAGAATCGTTCATTCGTCAGTTTGTTCTGGCCAATGAGTTCAATCAGAAATATTTAATTCAAAAGCCTGTAAATATTGTATGGGCGCCGGATGCCTTTAGCGGTCATGCAGCAACACTGCCTAAAATCTATAAAGGTTGTGGAATAGATTACTATGTATTTATGCGTGCAATGCCACAGGACAAGCGCATATTTTGGTGGGAATCAACGGATGGCTCAAAAATCCTTGCTTACAATACCCCTTACAAATATAATTCAGATCTCGCTTTTAATCCTTTGATAAAAAGCGTAAATGAATGGACAAAGATTTCGGGATACGCTGACGCGATGGTTCTATATGGCCAGGGTGATCATGGGGGCGGTCCCAGGGAAGCGGATATGGAAGATCTGAAAAAGCTAAGAACCCTACCCGGAGTGCCCCCAATATCATTTATAACCCCCGAAAAATATTTTGCCAGGCTTAAATCTTCAGCTGAAAAATTTCCATCCTATGAAGGTGAAATGGGAGTTAAATTGCCAACTTCCGAAGAGTTAACCTTATTGAATAAAAGCACATCTGATCCCAAAGAGTTGCATACACGTATTACTCACGCTTATGGTTCATGGCGGGGGACCTACACATCCCATATTTCTACAAAGAAGTTAAATCGTGATGCGGAAAATATGTTGATCACAGCCGAAACATTTGCAACTATCGGATCCGGACTTCAGGGTAAACCGTTTCACCCGCGTATCGATTTTCGTGAAGCCTGGAAAACGTTGCTTCGCAATCAATTCCACGATGTGCTGGCAGGGACAATTGTAGGTGATGCCGCCCGGGATGCGGACGAAGATTTGAAGGGAGTTGTAAAGGAGGGGAAACGCCTGCTGAACTTTGGACTTGAAACGATCGGTTCGCGAATCAATACAAGCAATACTGAAAATCCGCTTATTATTTATAATCCGCTTTCCTGGATCAGAAGTGGAATTGTCAGCGCTAACCTTAGATTCATCAGACCCATCGAAAAATTCAGCATCACCGATTCAGAAGGAAATCAAATCCCGTTTCAGGTAGACTGCGTAAAAGAAAATCACCAAAACATTGATATCAGCATGTGGGCCGGCGATATTCCGGCGGTAGGATACAAGGTTTTTTCCGTTCATCCTGATTCAGTCGTTGAGTCTCCAAAGGGGATAGCTCTTTCGGCATATAGTGCTGAGAATAAATACTTCAGGATCACCTGGGATGATGACGGAGTAACCAGCATTTTCGATAAAACGTTGTCAAAAGAGGTATTATCGGGGAAAGGAAATACGCTTCAACTGCTTGAAGAGGAGCCGAGCAGTTCCTGGGGAATATTCCTTACCGGGAAAAAGATTCCTATCACACGTTTGAAGGGGGCAGAAATGATTGAAAACGGCCCGGTGAGGCTGGTCGTCCAGTGGAGAGATGTCACCGAAGAATCACTATTTGTACGAAAAATGATTCTTGAGAAAGAATCACCAGAGGTGAAGTTTTCGATCCTTACCGATTGGCATGACCATGATAAACTACTAAAGGTTGCCTTTCCCGTAAAAGTTGAGCAGGGGAAGGGGAGCTATGAAATCCCTTATGGAAATATCGAAAGGTCGTTATCCGATCTGGATAATCCGGCACAAAACTGGGTCGATTTATCAAATGGTACATGGGGCGTCTCCCTGCTCAATAATGGCAGGTACGGTTTTTCCATCAATGAAGGGATGATACAGATGTCGGTGATTCGCGGACCACGCGACATGGATCCCCGCATGGATCAAGGCATACAGGAGGTAAATTATGCCCTGGTTGCTCATAAAGGGAGTTGGAAAGAAGCTGAGATCGTCAACAGAGCTTATGAATTTAACCGCCCCTTAATCGCCCTGCAGGAAGGTAGGCATGTTGCAGAAATTAGCGGTTGGACAAGGAACATTTCCCTTCCAATGGAACACTCATTCTACAGCACCGATCAGAAAAATGTAATTATTTCGGCTATTAAAGTGCTCCAGGGTGACTGGTCTCCGGCATCAATTGTAATTCGTCTGTTCGAAACCAACGGTAAGGAGAGCATGGTGAAGGTAAAATTACCTTTTAAACCAACTTCAATTATGGAGGCAAATCACATTGAGATTCCCCTTGTGCAACAACCCAAAATAGATATTGGGGATGGAGAATTTTCTTTCCGAATCGGGAAGGACCAGATCAGGACATTTATAGTGAATGGTTTTTCGGGGAAAGAATAAGAATCAAATATATTAAACTGTTTACATTCAAAACATTAATAGTTCTTTCCAAATAAAATAGTCTGCCGGGAAATCCTCCTTTTTTAATCCGGATTCACGTTTAAATAATCCGAATACCGACGAGCCGCTACCCGACATGGCAGCATAAAAAGCCCCGCTGTCAAGCAACTTTGATTTGACACCGGCAATCTCCGGAAAAAACGGAAAAACGGAAACTTCAAAATCGTTGAAGATGCACGTCTGCCAGCTCTCCTGAGGTTGATGAATGGTGTCAGATAATGGGAATTGGGGTATTGAAGGTTTTACACCTGCGTATGCCTCTTTTGTTCCGACACCAAAAGGTGGCTTAACAATTACCAAATAACAGCCGTTTAGAGAAAAATCGATTGATTGCAGCTTCTCCCCTATTCCTGTTGCAAAAGCTGGTCTGTTCTCAATAAAAAAGGAGCAGTCGGCGCCCAGTGTCAGAGCATACCCTTTTAACTGATCAATGGTCAGTCCCAGTTCAAAATATTCATTCAACCCCTTGAGCAGAAAAGCGGCATCGGATGAACCTCCACCCAGTCCGGCGCCAAAGGGAATAACTTTATGCAGGTGGATATCTAGTCCCGGGAGGGACTGATCTGCGGCCACTAACCGATATGCCTTTACGACAATATTCTCCTCCAGACCAATATTCAGCGGAATCCCCGAACCTGAAAAATTGATCTTATTCTGGTTATTCTCAATAAACTCCAGACCATCCTTTAATCCAATGGGGTAAAAGAGGGTCTCAAGTTCATGATAACCATCGGACCTTTTTCTGAGAATATTCAGTCCAAGATTAATTTTTGCATTAGGGAATTGAATCATCTCCATTTTTTATTTACCACATTAGACACATTAGATCACATTAGAAGATTACAAAATACTGATATACAGAATGCAAGATAAATAACGTATACCCCATCCAGTAAAAAAGCAAAATTTTTCCTTTTATACTACTGTGTCCTATTGTGCCTAATGTGGTTCTTTCTCCTGATTCCTTACTTATAACTCTCAAGCGGTTCGCAGGTACAGAACAGGTTGCGATCTCCCCAGGCATTATCGACGCGGCCAACGGGAACCCAGAACTTGTTCTCCCGAAGCCATTCCAATGGGAAAGCTGCTTTTTCGCGCGAATAGGCGTGCGTCCATTCGTTAGCAGTAAGCATCTCAGCCGTATGTGGCGCATTCATCAATACATTATCCACCTTATCCGCTACTCCTGTTTCAACCTCTTTAATCTCGTCGAAGATTGCATTCATGGTATCGACAAAACGATCGAGCTCCTCCTTTGATTCACTCTCGGTAGGCTCAACCATCAGTGTACCATGGACGGGAAACGAAAGTGTGGGGGCATGAAACCCATAATCCATGAGTCGTTTCGAAATATCGGTTTCCGAAATACCGGAAGCGTTCTTTAGATGGCGACATTCCAGAATCATCTCATGACCTACACGTCCGTTTTCACCTGTATACAAAATTCCATAGTTATCTTTCAGACGGGTAGCAATATAGTTGGCATTCAGAATCGCAATTTTCGTAGCATCGGTAAGTCCATCCGCGCCAAGCATTTTAATATAACCATAAGTAATTGTCAACACCGAAGCGCTTCCCCATGGGGCCGCCGAGACAGCGTGAATACCGACATGTCCGTTGTTCATCACCGGATGGGCGGGCAGAAATTCTACAAGGTGCTGAGCCACACAGATAGGTCCAACTCCGGGACCTCCACCTCCATGTGGAATGGCAAAAGTTTTATGCAGATTCAGGTGACATACATCAGCTCCGATCCTGCTTGGATTGGTTAAACCAACCTGGGCATTCATATTCGCGCCATCCATATACACCTGACCGCCATACTGGTGGATAATGCTACACATTTCGGTGATCGAAGATTCAAAAACCCCATGTGTTGAAGGGTAGGTGACCATAAAGCAGGAGAGCTCATTCTTATACTCTTCGGCTTTAATCTTTAGTGCATTTACATCAATATTTCCACGCTCATCGCATGGAACCACGACAACTTTCATCCCGGCCATTACGGCACTTGCAGGATTAGTCCCATGTGCTGACGATGGGATCAGGGCTACATTCCTGCCCCCCTCTCCCCTGCTTTTATGGTATTCCCTGATCACAAGCAAGCCCGCATATTCGCCCGCAGCGCCGGAATTAGGTTGTAGGGAAACATCAGCAAATCCGGTGATTTCGGCCAGATCGCGGCGTAACTCCTCCATCATCTCATGATAACCCATTGCCTGATTCTTGGGAACATAGGGATGTATTCCATTGAATTCGATCCAGCTAAGGGGCAACATTTCGGTTGCAGCATTCAGTTTCATGGTACACGATCCCAGTGAGATCATCGAATGGACCAAGGAGATATCTTTCTTTTCCAGACGTTTGATGTAACGTGCCATCTCTGTCTCTGAACGGTATTTACTAAAAACATGCTGTGTAAGATATTTCGATTTCCGAAGAAAAGCTGTATCAATGGATAAATTCTCAGGTATTGCCGATATGACCGGAACAGGTTTGTTGGCTGCCTTGGCAAAAACCTCCAAAATCCAGTTAATATCCTCAATGTTGGTTGTCTCATCAATACTTAAACCAATCTGTCCATTGGGCAAATAGCGGAAGTTCATTTCGAGATCTATTGAGAGCCATTCAATATCTTCCCGCTTTACATGCCGAGGCAAATCGATCCTGATGGTATCAAAAAAATTCTGGTTAAGCTGTTTATATCCCAGTTTGGTGATCTCGCCTGTTAACAATCCTGTGATATTATGCACCCGGTCGGCAATTGCCTTGATCCCTTCGGGACCATGATAGATTGCATACATCCCGGCCATCGTCGCAAGAAGCGCCTGTGCGGTACAGATATTAGAGGTTGCCTTTTCACGCTTGATATGTTGTTCACGTGTCTGAAGTGCCATACGAAGTGCATTCTTTCCATTTACATCTTTGGAAACACCAATAATTCTTCCAGGCAGATCGCGCTTATATTGGTCACGCGTAGCAAAAAACGCAGCAACGGGTCCGCCATAACCCATTGAAACGCCAAAACGTTGAGAGGAGCCAAATACAATATCGGCGCCCCATTCACCCGGAGGTGTCAGTAAAGCTAAAGCAAGCAAATCGGTAGCAACTGCCACCTTACACCCTTTTTCCTGCATGCTTTTTGTAAAACCGGAGTAATCTTCGATTTCACCATTAGAATTAGGATACTGCAAAATAGCGCCAAACCAGTTTTCATCAGCTACCGCATCCTTAAAATTACCGATTTTTAATTCAATTCCCAGCGGCTCAGCTCTGGTAATCAATACGTCGAGGGTTTGCGGCCAGATCAGTTCATCAACAAAACAAACATTTGCACCAGCTTTCTCCTGTGCCCTCGATCGCAGACCTAGCATCATATGCATTGCCTCGGCTGCAGCAGTAGCTTCATCCAACAAAGAGGCATTGGCAAGCGGCATGGCTGTCATTTCGCAAACCATGGTCTGAAAATTCAATAATGCTTCGAGCCTTCCTTGCGAAATCTCAGCCTGGTAAGGGGTATAAGAGGTGTACCAAACCGGGTTTTCAAGGATATTACGCAAAATTACTGCGGGGGTAATGGTGTCGAACCATCCCATCCCGATATAGGTGTTGAAAACTTTGTTCTTCTGTGCCAGCTTCAGAATTTTTCTGAAATACTCCCTTTCTGTCAGTCCGTTAGGAAGGTTTAGCGGTTTCTCCAGCCGTATATTCGCAGGAACAGTCTGTTCAATCAGTTCATCAAGCGACTGAACACCAATCACATTAAGCATCGCTTTTATATCATCCTCGCGTGGTCCGATATGACGACTTACAAATTTATCTATAGCCATTTTATCTGTATTTTAGAATTATCGTTTATAAAAAAAACAGGCAGCTGGAGGTTGGCAACTAGCGGCTGGCAACTGGTAACTGGCTGGTGAAACTTAAAATTTAAGCTATCATTTTATATTGTTGAAATCATATTTAACTGAATATCAATTCAAGAACGGATTATTTCTTTTTTCCGAACCGATAGTGGTTTCAGGACCATGACCACAGTAAACTGTCACATCAGGATCAAGTATCATCAGTTTTTCCTTTATACCGGTGATTAACTGTTCATGGTTCCCTCGTACAAGATCGGTACGGCCAACGGAACCATAAAAAAGGATGTCTCCGCCAATCAATAGTTTGTCAGCTTCAGCGTAGAAAGCCACACCTCCGGGACAATGTCCGGGAACAAAAATCACCTTTAAAGTCGAATTTCCGAAGGTGATCAGATCACCGTCATCAAAAAAACTTCCTGGTAACGGAGGATTCTTCATCGGCATACCAAACATGGAAGCCTGATTTGAAGCCTGTTCCACAAGGAATTTGTCCTCCTTATGGATTTCGCTCTTCAATCCCCAGGTTTTCTCAACAAAACCATTTCCCATCAGGTGGTCAAAATGGCCATGGGTATTCAATAACCGAACCGGTTTCAGATGATTTGTTTCGATGAATGTTTTGAGTTCCTGCTCCTCGTAAGGGTAAAAACAGGCGGGGTCAATAATCACACATTCCAGCGTTTCGTCCCATAATACAATGGCATTTACTTCAACCGGATTAAATGTGAATTTTTTTATATGCATAGTTTAACTGATTGCAATTTACCAAACAACACAAAATGAAATCGTTGCCTTAAGACCGATCCTAAATTGGAAATGGAAAGTCGTCTTTAAAATGGCACTGCGAAGGTAGGAAATGTATAGGTAAGATCAAATTAATCGATATCTAAAACAATCTTCATGTAAATTACTAGTACCCTTACCAATTTTAACCCTCAATATCAGGGAACCTTTTTGCACATTAGATGTGATCTGGCAAATAATAGTCGAAGGATGGGGAATCTTGTTTAGGAGGTTTGTTTGTATAATAAAAACCGGCCTTGTTTTACCTGGTTCAGTACCAATCTGAGGGTTCAAATCAGCTGTTCATATTTCGAATTGTTTAATCAACATCTCCAAGCTCCTCAAATTCTCTGAGCACCAACATTGAATCATCTATTTTAAGAGACAATGTTTTCATGAAAATGCTAATTTACTCCGCAAAGGGATATCTTATTTGTATATACTAATACTAAACATAGTTGTCCAGGAAAATATCTATTTGTATTCACAGATTCTTCGCTACACTTCGTTTGGCTTAGAACGGTTTATTTTCTTTGTGAATCTGATCCCACCTTTCTTTGACCCAATTCTTCTGTTCCGTCTTCGACAGAAACGTCCATGCCACAATCCTGCTAATTTTATTCCCCTGCCCCATCGGAATAGTTTTCACCTCAACTGCTCCAACCTCTTTTAAAGACCCGTAAATATTTTTCAGATTGGATTCCTTTGATACCAAGGTCGAAAACCAAAAGCAGGAGGCAGAAAATTGCTTACTCTGGCAAATCATATTCTGCACAAACTTTAACTCGCCCCCATCACACCACAACTCACTGTTCTGTCCTCCAAAGTTGAGTATCGGCTTGTTGATCTTTTGTCCTGATAAATTCTTTAACTTACGAATTGTCCCTGATTTCGCCTCAGCAGAAGAAGCATGGAAAGGGGGATTGCAGAGGGTTAAATCAAACAGTTCACCATTCTGAACAATTCCAACAAAAATATTTTTGGAATTATCCTGTAATCTCAGTTCCACCAGATCCTGTAACGATGGATTACCTTCGACAATTTTACTGGCCGATTCGATGGCCACCCGATCCACATCGGCACCCGTAAATGACCAGCAATACTCCTTAATTCCGATAATAGGATAGACACAGTTGGCTCCAACACCAATATCCAAACAATTGATATAATTACCTGCTGGTATTTCTCCGCGGTTGCAGCTCCCTAAGAGGTCAGCCAAGTAATGAATATAGTCGGCTCTTCCTGGAATAGGGGGACATAAATAGCCGGCTGGAATATCCCAGTATTCAATATGGTAATAATGCTTTAAAAGCGCCTTATTCAATTCCTTTACTGCCACCGGATTAAAAAAATCGATTGATTCATCCCCATAGGGATTTAATCTGACGAATTGAGACAATTCGTGACAACTTTCCATCAGTAATTTAAAGTCATAGCGCTCACGATGTTTGTTCCGTGGATGTAAGCTGACTTTTTCTTTGGGATGTTCTCTATTATTTTGAAGCATGTGCGGTGATATCAATCCGATAACCCTGAAAGCAATGGTACAAAAACGAATCCTCCCTTATCTTCCTCTGTATATTCGGTCTCGCTGATGCGTGTAATGATTTTCATGATCTGATGGTCACTTTTTCCAACAGGTATCACCAAAATTCCCCCGATCTTCAGTTGTTGTTTTAATGGTTCCGGTACAAACGTGGCTCCGGCAGTCACAATAATCTTGTCAAACGGACCATAGGTTGGAAGGCCCAGATAGCCATCTCCATAGAAAAAATGGGGTCGATAGCCCAACGTTGGCAAAAGATTACGTGCAAAATCAAACAAAATTCGCTGACGCTCAATGGTGTAAACCGAGGCACCCATCCGGCATAAAACAGCGGCCTGATATCCTGAACCGGTACCAACTTCGAGTACCTTGTCGAATTTTTGAAGTTGTAGTGATTGTGTCTGAAATGCAACGGTATAAGGTTGTGAAATAGTCTGACCCACCGCAATGGGAAATGCTTTATCAACATACGCATATTGAATAAAGCTGTTATCCATAAACAGGTGACGTGGAACTGAACCGATCGCTTCAAGAACCTTTTCATCGATAATCCCTTTTTTTCTGATCTCCTCGACCAATTTGCGACGCATTCCTTGATGCATAAATGTATCGTCTATCCTCGTCATTTAATTATTAAAATCTTAGAAATTAAGTATGTAACTATTGAATATTCGCTTTACTTCAAACAACCGATGAATAACGACCGTACAAAATATATTTACACTCATCAAACCTGATGAAATAATTGCGCTGAGCGAAGCCGAAGACCTGTGCTGAGCGAAGCCGAAGCACAAAATTATCATAAAATCGGGCTTTGTCAACAGCCGATGGTTGATAAATACAATAGAGTGATGTTCGGCGCTATTAACTATAAAACTATATTTGTTTCAGAATGTTAAGTACAGCGATCATACTTCCCGGAGAAGCAGAAATGCTCCCTTTTAATTCACTTCGTAATATTGAAGGGGTGGAATGGGATGGTATTTTCTATACCGGAAGGAAGGTGTATCAGGCACACGACCGTGCACTCATCTATTCATCGCCAGAGATTATCCCATTAATATGCGATCTTCTTATTGTGGCAGACCCCCATTTTTGTACGTTTGATTACCTGTCGTTTGCCATCAGAAACGGATGCCATTTGTTTCTTTCAGATAAATTAAAACTTACTTCAGGCGAGCGAAGACAGCTGATCCATCTGGCGAACGAGGGAGGTACCTATATACAGATTCAAAACGACTTTCTCTTTCATCCATTCCAGGAGAAGATAAGAAATAAGAGTAATCAGACCTGCTTTATTGAGGCTATACAATCAGCTCCTCAGCAAACTAACCGACTGAATGAATTGCTATTAAATAATCTTTTAATGATTCTTAGAGCCGCAGGCTCTACTGTTCATAAGTTAGATGTCTTTTGTGGAACTCTTCCATCGCATACGCCTGATGTCCTTAATATTCGCATCAATTTCAAAAACGGTTCCGTTGCAACACTAACGCTAAAATTTATTGAAATACAGGAGGTGCACTTACTATCCATTCATGCCGGAGGTGAAGTGACAACATTTGATTTTGTCCAAAACAAAATCATTCATTTGCCCGAAAAAGATTTAAACAGGAAGTTAATCCATACTCCCACCGATCTGTTTCAGGAACAGATCATTGACTTTATCAAGAATATTAATGAGAAGAATAATCCTGGCTTTAGCCTTGACGACGAGATTCTGGTGTTTCTATTGATGGAAAGAATTCGCGAAAAAATGAATATTAATTCATTTACACTGCAATAACACCTAATTAACAGTTCGCCGATTGATGATTCGCGGCTAGCTCTTAGCTTCTGGCAGCAAGCTTAAGTTGCAGCAATTAATTGACCTTTGCTTTTAACCCTATTCTGAAAGGGGGACTTTCTCCAGGTAAACTATGGCAGTGGCTAATTGCCAATTACCAGTCGCAATAAGAGTAATCTTCATACTACCCTACCAAATATACTCTTACTTCACAAAATCCCAGTATTCATCCACACAATCAGTCGATTGCTGATTCCAATAGGCAGGAGAAACCTTCTGTCCGGCAGGAGTCTTAAGAGACAACTCATAGACTGCAATAACGGGATTAAATACCAAATCGGTGATACCTATGGTAAAAAGTGCTGGTGAACCTTCGACGATTGGTTCATCGGCAATCAGCACTTCATATTTATTAAACTCCAGCAATTTCTTTAAAAATTCTACACGATCGGCATTTGCCCCTTTTTCAATAATCGTGCAACGTATTCCCTTTATTTCTTCAACGATATGTTTTGCTTTCAGTGTCATGATGTTTTATTTTTCGCGTTGTGTATTTAAGAACCTGAACTTAACGGGAACAAATTCCTGAATATAATAAAAGGCTGTTTTTAGTGAATAATTCCGAAACTCAGACTGTTGATCACTTCATATATCTGGCTCCAAAATCCAAGGATGAAAATACCTAATCCGCTTAATACTAACCCTGTTCGGGTGGCCAAATCACTTTTAAAATAAGCGAGAGGTGCTTCATTCTTATTTATAAACATCGCTTTAACCACCAATAAATAATAGTAAAGTGAGATGGTTGCATTCAGAACTGCGATAAAGACCAACCAGTAATATCCAGCAGATGCAGCTGAAGCAAAAAGAAAGAACTTCCCAAAGAATCCCGCAACAGGAGGAATTCCTGCAAGGGAGAAGAGGGCAAGCATCATTAATAAACTTAGTTTGGGGTTGGTTGAATAGAGTCCGTCGTAATCGTCCATCGACTCTTTACCGGTAACGGTAGAAATTGCTGAAACAACACCGAATGCTCCAAGGTTGGAGAAGATATAGACGAGTACAAAATAGATCACAGAAGTCATTCCCAAAACATTACCACCTAAAATCCCTAAAAGGATAAAACCAGCCTGAGCGATGGATGAGAATGCCAAAAACCTTTTCATATTCTTCTGTCTCAAAGCGAACAGGTTTCCAAGCGTCATCGTAAGAATGGCAATCAGGTAAAGAATATGATTGTAAACAGGGGCAATGGTATTGAATACCGTGAACATCACAATAATTAAAATAAAAGCTGCAGCTCCTTTTGAAATCACAGATAGATAAGATGTCACATTAATAGGAGCGCCTTCGTAGACGTCGGCGGTCCACAAGTGGAACGGAACCAGCGAAAGCTTGAAAGCCATTCCTGTAAAGAAGAAGATAAAGGCCAAAACCTGCATCGGAGAGTTGGCATAAAGCTTAGTAACAGTATCGAAATAAATTGACCCGGTGGATCCATAAATTAAAGATATACCATACAAAAGTATTCCTGAAGAGAGCGCTGAGGTAAGAAGTAGTTTAATCCCAGCTTCCGCAGATTTTGTCTGATGATGGGTATATGCCGCTAAAGCTGCAATTGGAATGGTAGCCAGTTCCAGTCCCAGATAGAACATCAGAAAATCACCCGACGATATCATAAAATTCATTCCTATCAGTGTAGAGAACAAAAGGATAAAATATTCGCTGATTTTCTCCCTGTTTTCCTCCTTTTTCAACCAGGTTACCGATTGCAACAGAATAATAAAAACACCGATATTCAGGATGTTTTTCATCATTACCAGCAAGGGATTAGTTTGGTACATCCCTCCGAAAAGAACACTCTTCTCTGCAGGCAAAAATCCGACAAGCGTATGAATAAAAAACAACGAGAGGGTGATCGGAATTATCAAATGCTTATCCCTGTTGTGAAGGTTAAGGTCAATGATCAGGACAACCAATGCCAGCAAAGTGAGCATCAGTTCGTGTCTCATGGTCAGAATATCGCTAAAGTTCATAGAAAGAAATCTTATTAAACTGAATAATTCAATTAAAATAAACTGGTGATCTGAATTGCAGAAAGTTTCTCAACAATTGGAGCAAGACTATAATTGATCATGTTGGTCAACCAGAATGGGGCTACTCCAATTGCCGTAATTGCTAATACCAATGTGACAGTCGAGATCCTTTCGTACCATTTTGCATCATCCAAATGGAGAAAATGGTCATTTTTTATCGGGCCCATTAATAAAAGACCTACTACCCGAAGAATATAAACCGCGGTAATTACAATTGAAGAAGCTGCTAAAATGGTGATGACACGGTGGAAAACATCCACATGCTGGAAAGCTCCAACAAAAATGATCATCTCAGCCACGAATCCGCTAAACCCGGGAAGTCCCAGTGAAGCAAGACCTGCAATCACATAAACAACACCTAAGAAAGGTATTACTTTCATCAGACCGCCCATTTCCTGGATGATACGTGTGTGGGTCCGTCCGTATATCATCCCGATTAAGGCGAAGAAGAGGGCTGTCATCAAACCGTGAGAGATCATCTGAACAATGGCGCCGTTCATGGCCGTCTGGTTCATCATAAGTACTGCGAACAGTACAAGACCACAATGGCTTACTGATGAATAGGCATTAATATATTTAAGGTCGTTTTGGACAACAGCAGAAAACGCACCGTAAACCACACTTATTGATGTTAAGATAAGGAAAATCCAGGCTTGTTCGTGAGCGGCTTCGGGCATCAGGAAGATCGCCACACGAAAGGCGCCATAACCTCCTAGTTTCATTAAAACTCCCGCGTGAAGCATTGAAACTGCCGTTGGGGCCGAGGCGTGACCATCGGGAGACCATGTATGGAAGGGGAAAAGGGCGCCAAGGATACCAAATCCTATAAAGGTAAATGGGAACAGGAACCGCTGCATCTCAATAGGAATCTTGATTTTGGAGATCTCAAGCAAATTGAATGTCAGATGTGAGTGATCAGGTGAAGAGAAGAAATAAATTCCTAAGATTCCCACCATAAGCATCGCCGAACCGGCCATCAACATTAAGGTCAGTTTCATCGCTGAATATTCCTTTGGACCGCTCCCCCAGATTCCAATCAACAGGTACATTGGAATCACGGCTAATTCGTAAAACAGGAACATCGTAAAAAGATCTACCGAAATGAAGAACCCAAAAACCCCTGAAGCAAGAATGATCAACGAAATAAAAAACTCACGTGGCAGAAAGGTCATCTTCCACGATGCAAATATTCCGGCAAAAACAACTATTCCAGTCAAAGCGATCATGGCTACCGAAATACCATCAACCCCAAGTGCATAATGGATATTTAAAGTCGGAAACCAAAGGGCATCATAGGTAAAAAGCATTGTTGCGGTATTACCTGCAGCTCTTTCATGAAGGTAAAGATAGACCAACACAAACGATAAAATCATTTGAATTCCCATCCCTATCGCCGAGACCAGTCGTGATTGCTTTAAATCCTTGGTTAGCAAAATGCCGCCAACCGTAAGCAATGGGACGATTATAAATAAATTAAGTATACTCATCTTATATTCAGTTTCTTAAACGAGGTAAACAAAAATAAGGACTAATATTACGGTACCTCCTACAAATACGAAGGCGTACTGTTGAAGTTTTCCGGACTGAAGCCCCTTAACTGCATAAGCGGCATAGACAGTCATCCCTGCAATTCCGTTCATTGTTCCATCGACGATATGGCGGTCGAACCAGGCAATAGGAGCAGAAATATAGCGGAAGATAATTTTTCGGGTTACAAAAAGATAAACCTCATCCATATAGAATTTACGGTGAGCCCATTTATAGAGATTTTGAAACGTAGCAGCCATTTTATCAGGCATTGCAGTCTCCTTTTTATACATTACCGTTGCTACCACGATACCTAAAACACCAATCAGAACCGAGGGGATAGCGATCATCCAATCGATATGGGACTCAAAGCCAATACCGTCTGAAGTTACCAGGTTGTGAAACGGAAGAAATCCAGCAAAAATAGAACCAAAGGCGAGAACCATTAAAGGTATGGTCATCACTTTGGGGGCTTCGTGAGGTGTATGATGATAATGGGTATTCTTTCCCCAGAATATTCCGTAATAGAGACGAAACATATAAAAGGCGGTCAGACCGGCAACAATATACTCAATGGCAAACAAGAGTTTGTTACTGTGAAAAGCTGCTGCAAGAATTTCATCCTTACTAAAGAATCCTGAGAACGGAGGTATACCTGCGATCGTCAGACAGGCAATCAAAAAAGTAATGTGGGTTATAGGAAGATGCTTACGAAGACCTCCCATATCCGTAATTTCATTACTGTGAACGGCATGAATCACAGCTCCGGCGCCAAGGAATAACAAAGCTTTAAACATCGCATGGGTAAACAGGTGAAAGTTCGAGGCCATAAAACCTAAACCATCTTCACCTCCAAAACCCGAAACGCCTAGTGCAAGCATCATATAACCAATCTGCGACATGGTTGAAAATGCCAATACCCGTTTGATATCAGTTTGTGTACAGGCAATTACCGCAGCAAAAATTGAAGAAAAACCACCTACCCAGGCAACTACATGAAGTGCATCGGGTGCGCCAAGGGCATAAACCGGGAAAAGACGGGCTACAAGATAAACTCCAGCCACAACCATCGTCGCTGCATGGATTAATGCGGACACTGGTGTAGGACCTTCCATCGCATCAGGTAACCATATGTGGAACGGGAACATCGCCGATTTTCCGGCGCCTCCAATGAATATAAAGATCAATGACCATGTCAAAACTGACATTCCCATAAATGCTGCACCTCCGGCAGAGGCAATTGCTGGTCCGTGAGAGTCAGTCAGTGTCTGAAAATCAAAGGTTCCTGTATTGAACGAAAGCATCAGAATCCCAATCAGGAATCCAAGGTCGGCAAAACGTGTAACAATAAAAGCCTTTTTCGAAGCAGCCACGGCACTCGGCTTTTCGTAGTAATAACCAATCAAAAGAAAGGATGAAACCCCAACCAACTCCCAGAAAATATACATCTGGAAAATATTGGTTGCCAATACTAATCCCAGCATCGAAAAGCTAAATAAGGAGAGGAAGGAGAAGAAACGGTAAAAACCGGGATCTCCCTTCATATATCCGATACTATAAATATGGACCATCAGCGATACCGTTGTAATCACAACAAGCATCATCACCGAAATCGGGTCGATCAACGCCCCCAGGTGAATGGTAAGTTTATCGGTCAGATGAAGCCATGCGACTTCAAAAGCTTTCGTTGAAGTATAAGCTGTTCCTGCAGCGTGTCCGGTCCAAAAATATTTGATAGCGGTAGCGTAAGACAGAATTGCAGCAATCCCAAGTCCCGAAGTGCCGATCAGTCCGGATACCACCGGCTTCATTTTATGCCCCGTAAGTCCGAGTAACACAAACATAAAAAGCGGGATCAGCGGAATGAGTATTGTATACGTATAATTGGCCATAACTGATAAGTCTCTTTTCGGTTATTAAATTTTCAATATTTCATTTCATCGACATTCTCCACATCGATTGATTTAAAATTACGGTATATGTTGATAATGATGGCGATGGCAACAGCTGCCTCTGCGGCTGCCACAGCAATGACAATCAGCATAAAAAAATGTCCCTGAAGCTGTTGAGGATAGAGGTACCTATTAAACGCCACAAAATTAATGTTGACTGAATTAAGAATTAACTCGACAGACATCAACATTGTAATCAGATTTCTGCGGGTCAGAAAGCCATAGATGCCAATAAAAAACATCAGCGTACTGATTACCAAATAATAGCTGAGCGGAATGTTCTGGATCATATTGAAATTAGATTATCTGAGCTTTTAATTAATTATTTTCAGAATATTATTTCTTAAGCGTTTTCTCTTTTTTAGCCACCACAATGGCTCCAATCATCGCGGCCAGCAAAAGCACCGATACCACCTCAAAAGGAAGCGCATATCCGTCTCTGTTATAAGAAACCAGCGCATTACCAACATCTGTAATGTTCTGATGGGGATCAGCTCCTGTTGCAGGAACAAAAGCAAACTTCAGGACTGTCATCAGGGTCAGGATTGCTCCGGCTACTGTGACCAAGGCCGAAAGCAGACTTTGCTTTAAAGGCGCCATTACTGCCCGCTCACTTACATGGCTGGTCAAAAGAATTGAAAAGATGATTAGTACAACAATACCACCAGCATATACTGTTAACTGAACAGCTGCAAGGAAGTTATAACTAAGTGCAAAATACAATCCGGCTGTGGAAATCAACACAAATAGCAGATAAACAGCAGCCCTGAGGACTTTCCTGCTGGTAACTGTCAGCAATGAGAAAATCACGATCATTGCACCAAACAGAAAAAACATTACTTGATTAAGCATAATTCTTATTCTTTATATTCTGAATCAAATTGATCTGAGAAACTTTAAATAAGTTTCCCGTTTATTCTTTTACCCCTTCGGCAATCTTCGAACCAGGCTGATTAAGCACTTTGGTAAGCAGCGCGCGGTCCCAGACGGCATGTTCAAATTTCTGACCCATTACAATCGCTCCTGTTGGACAAGCCTTCACGCACAGATTACAAAGTGTACACATTCCCAGGTGGTAAATATGCTGATCAATGATCCGCTTTTTTTTGCCCTCTGGTGTTAAGATTGATTTTGAAATTATTTCGATTGAACCGTTCGGACAGTTGATCTCACAAATCCCGCAACCAGTACAAAGATGTTCGTTGTTCTCTGTATGTGGCATGATTACCTCACCACGAAAACGTTCAAACATAACCAGCGTATCACGATTTTCAGGGTACTGCTGCGTAACATTATTCCATGGGGTAAAGAAGTACTTTGCAGTCACCTTCATCCCGACCAAAAGAGACCATACTCCTTTGAAGATTGAAACGATATATTCGATAAAAGACTTCATATTTACTTATAAATCAATTAAAAATGAAATTTTGTCAGGACAACAAGCGCCATCAGCAAAATATTGACCAGGTTAATTGGAAGCAGATATTTCCACTCCAGGGTCAGGATCTGATCGACACGAAGACGGGGGAAAGTCCATTTAAACCACATAATCACAAAAATGACAAACAGTACCTTTCCAAAAAACCAAACTACGGGAGGGATAAAATCCATTACATGATTAAAGGATTCGAAATTTCCAAAATGCAATGGCATCCAGCCTCCTAAAAATACGGTTGCAGCAACGGCCGAAATGATGAAAAGATTGATGTATTCGGCAAGGAAGAACATGGCAAACTTTATTCCCGAATACTCGGTATGGAAACCGGCAACCAGCTCTGATTCTGCTTCTGCAAGGTCGAAAGGTCCACGGTTGGTTTCTGCTGTTCCTGCAATAAGAAATATGACGAAAGCAATGATAGCGGGAATATGTCCCGAAAAGATAAACCATGCGTCGCGTTGTCCCTCTACTATGGCAGAGAACTGCATCGTTCCGGCAAAAACAACCATTGTCAGAAGTGAAAGGGAAACTGACAATTCATAACTTAAAATCTGTGCACCACTACGCATGGCGCCAATCAGCGAATACTTATTATTACTCGACCAACCGGCAAGAAGGATACCGATAACCCCAACCGATGAAACAGCCGTAAGGTAAAATACACCAATGTCAAAATCCATTGACTGAAGACCAGGTGCAAAGGGTAGCGCTGCAATAGCCAGGAATGAGGCAATAATTACAAGAAATGGGGCTAAATTATAAAGAAACCAATCAGCCTTGCGAGGCATAATCAGCTCTTTCATTAACAATTTGATAAAGTCGGCAATGGTTTGAAGTAATCCCCATTTCCCAACCCTCATCGGACCCAGACGTTGCTGAAATGCCGCACAAACTTTTCGCTCGGCATAAACCAGAAATAATCCAAAAAGTGCAACAAATAAAAGGTAGGCAACCCCAACAATTACCCATTCAATCGTTGTGGCGAGCCAGGGTGAAAAACTTTCTGCCAATCCCACGTGGATATTGTGGGTTAACTGTGTAAAGTCGTAAATATTAAAAGCCATATTGAAAATATCTTAAGCGTCAGTTTTAATCTTCAATGTTATTAACGGTCAATGTCAGGGATAATAAGGTCAAGCGTTGACATAATAGCAACAAGGTCGGCAATTTTATGACCTTTTGTCATCTTGTTCAGTGCGAACATGTTTGAAAATCCCGGAGAGCGGAATTTAACCCGGTATGGATTTTTCTTTCCGTCACTGACAATAAATACTCCAAATTCGCCTCTTGCACTTTCAACCCGTTGATAGAATTCTCCTTCAGGAAGTTTTATCACGCCCTTCATTTTAACGGCGTAATCTCCTTCCGGGATATTGTCAATTAACTGTTCGATAATCGACAATGATTCATACATTTCCAGGATACGGACTTCATAACGGGCAAGTGTATCACAACGGTGATCCAAAATCTCGTTAAATTTCACCAATGGATAAGCGCTGTAAGGCTGATGTTTACGCATATCGCATGAAAAACCCGAAGCTCTCCCCGATGGTCCGGTTACCCCATAAGCAATCGCATCTTCACGTGTCAGATATCCTATCCCCTCGGTCCGCTCTCTCAGAATAACATTACCCGAGAGCAACTTATCGTATTCAGGGAGTTTTGTCCTGAAATATTTAATAAAATCTTTAACCCTTTTCTGAAAATTAGGGTGGATATCGAACATTAAACCGCCGGGGGTATTGTAGCTTACGGTCATTCGGGCGCCACAGGTCTCCTCGAAGATATCCAGAATCAATTCGCGATCACGAAGACCATAGAAGAAAGTGGTCAGTGCACCCAAATCCATCCCAAACACACACCACCATAATTGGTGTGAAGCCAGACGCGATAATTCGTCCATAATGGTCCGAATATATTTAACCCGGTCGGGAACCTCCACCTGGAGGGCCTTCTCGACACAAAGGGCTACAGCTTCATTATTCATGTGAGCCGAAAGGTAATCCATGCGGTCGGTGAGATGGATGATCTGCGGATAAGTGATCGCTTCGCACATCTTCTCAATCCCACTATGGATATAGCCGGTATGTGGCTGAACATTAAGAACTTTTTCACCCTCAAGTTTGACAAGCAATCGTAACACCCCGTGTGTTGAGGGGTGCTGTGGTCCCATGTTAACCAAATACTCATCGGTAGCCAGCCTGTCGCTATTTATAATGACCTCTTTTATTTCGGACATAATTCTATCGTTCTACTATTCTTATTTCGTCCACATAATCTTTACGAAGGGGGAATCCCCAGGTGTCATCCAGAAAGAGACGACGTAAATCGGTATGATTGTTGAAATGAATTCCAAGCAAATCATAAGCCTCGCGCTCATGATATTTTGCGGTAACCCAAACATCACTTACTGTGTCGATTGCAGGATTTACCCGGTCTGCTGTTCTCACTTTAAGCACCATGGTGTGTCGGTGTTTAACCGATTCCAGATGGTAGATGATCCCCATGTTTTCAGCATAATCTACTCCCGTAAGGCAGAAAACATAGTCGAAGGCGATCTCATCGGATTCTTTCAACTGAACGGCTGTTTCATGCAGTTGCTCAGCTGTTACAGTCATCTCAACAAACTGAACTCCGATCTTGATCTCTGCGTCAGGAAACCTCCCGGTGAGGTATGATTGTAATTCCTCGTTAGTCATTTGACCTAATATTTAAAGGGGCGATTTATCAGAAATTATTGGCTTCGCTTCGGAATATTTAACCTTCCCAAAGTTTTTTGTTTTCTTAATTTTCTTCTGCAGTTGCATCAGTCCGAATAGAAAAGCTTCAGGCCTGGGGGGACATCCCGGGATATAAACATCCACAGGAATAACATGGTCTGCACCTTTCACAATGGCATATGAGTTGTAAAAGAACGGTCCACCTGATACAGCACAGGCACCCATGGCCATTACATACTTGGGTTCGGGCATTTGATCATATAATCGCTTGAGGACAGGCGCCATTTTGTAATTAATGGTCCCTGAAATAACGATTAAATCTGCCTGACGCGGTGAAGGCCTTGCAACCTCAGCACCAAACCGGGCAAAATCATGCCGTGAGGCGCCCGCTGCCATAAATTCAATCGCACAACACCTTGTGCCAAAAGTCAATGGCCAGAGTGAATTGGCACGCGACCAATTGACCAATGCATCCAATTGAGCCAAAATTATACTTCCACCCTCGTATTCAGCGATAATTGGGTAATCATTCTTCCCGAAATCGCTTTTCTTATTTATTCCCATCTTAACGCATGTTTTTTCCAACCGTACAAAAGACCTAATCCCAAAATTGCAAAGAAGATCAGGATCTCAATAAAACCGGTTAACCCGGCACTTCTCATTACAACTGCCCATGGAAACAAAAAAATGGTCTCCACGTCAAAGATGAGAAACAGAATCGCAAACAAATAATAACCTACTGTATACTGAAGCCATGCATCACCAATCGTTTCAATACCACACTCATAAGGTTCAAATTTCACATCATTGCTTGATGTCGGGGGTACATAACTGGAAAAAAGCATAGCCAGTCCCACGAGGGATACTGCTGCCAGAAAAAAGACTAAAAGTGCGCTACTTTCCATATCTTAGTTTTTAATCAATTCTTTAGAAGGCCCAAATTTTATTGAACCCTGTATTTTGGAAATGAAGCGGCAAATGTATCATTTTATATAATTCACAGCTCAGTTTAGGGCATTTTTTTTGACTTAATCCTCTATTTATACTGAGTATAAATTTGTTAAATTGATACTTATAATGCTAATAATTAATATATTAAAAGCATTCACATAGGTTGATATATCGCTATTTTTGATCTAACTACAAAAGGTATAGAAATCGCGTTTTGAGTTCACACACATCACCGATAACTCCTCCGATTTCTCAATTAACTTGTCTTCTGTAAGCCCTAGTATCGAATCGAGGAAGGTATTTTCGTAGCTCACAGCGATGATAATCATTCCCGATTTTAGACTCAAAGCATGTTTGAGTGACGATTTCTGAAGCTTCCATGTTGGGGTATGACTTTCAATAACCTGAAACGGAAACCCGAATTTCGTGTAAAGTCGCTCGATGGAAAAAAGATTGCCTCTGACGCTTTTCTGATCGTCACTCCACCCTTCATCCGCCAAAAATAGATCAATCATCGCTCTGTTATGCCTTCCAAGGTAGCTGGCCCACAAAGCAAGATCTTTACTTTTCTTCATGTAACCAACCGGTACTACAATATGCTTATAGGTCTTGCCAATATTCTCCTTATCCGACACAAACAGAAATGGAAACGCTGCATATTGTAACACAGGTAAAAGTTGCCTTACCGACTTTTTATGAGCTACGAGGACCAAACATTCAAACAGCTCAGCCATTTGGCCAAGAACATCGGTTAGATTCTGGTCTCTAACAAAATACCTGATTTTGATGTTGGACAAAAAGGGGACTATTTTTGAGACAGCACCTCTTAGACGGGCTTCTGCAATCTCTCCGCTTTCATGAATTTTAGCCTCTAACAGGTGGAACAGACAGAGTTCTTTACCCAGTGTCGAGGCAATCACCATCCCATGTAAAATGGCATCGTCCATCCCCTCCGAAAAATTGCACCAGACAAATATCTTCTGTTCCCCGTTTTCCATGGGTCAAAATTAGGATTTTATAGCTCCATTTAATACATTTTTGTTGAACACAGCATCAAATAAGAAAAATACAAGGAGATTGAGCAGGAAGAAAAGGATGCTTTTGAAGTTCCGGAGTGGCACAAAGAAATTGTAATTCAAAGATTAAAAGACCATACAAAAGAAATACAGAACGCTATCCCATAACCCATATTTCCAGATTCGATATGAAAATGTTCGTTGTTTACCATTAGCAAAATTCCCATACCTGATTCACTAGGTAGTTGAAGAACAAAATAGACGAATAGTAGTTGTTGGTTTAATATGTACTCACCGTAATCCGAAAATCTGGAGAAGAAAGAACAAATAATATGATGTTAAAGAATTTTTCGATGTGCTGATTCAACTCATTTGCAGTTGTCTGATTTTCGAGTATGTTTGATTCCTAATACTGAAAACAGAAAAAAATCATGTTAAACAGACAATTGCTGACCCCCGAAAGTATTGTAGTCGTTGGAGCCTCCAATAATATTACCAAACCAGGTGGAAAAATCCTTAAAAACCTCATTGAAAATGAATATAAGGGGCGACTCTACGCCTATAATCCTAATGACACAAATATTCAAGGGGTTACGACCTACAACTCACTGGATGATTTACCAGATACCGATCTTGCCATTCTGGCAATTCCCGCTAAAAGTTGTCCTGACATCATTGAAATTCTGGCAACGACAAAGAAGGTAGGTGCATTTATTGTGATTGCCGGAGGATTTAGTGAAACAGGTCCGGAAGGCGAAGCACTTGAAAAGAGGATGGTCTCCATCGTGAACCGGACGGGCTCATGTCTGATAGGTCCCAACTGCATTGGTGTCCTGACACCTGACTATGCCGGGGTTTTCACAACACCCATACCACAACTCGAGTCCGGAGGTTGTGACTTTGTCTCCGGCTCAGGTGCCACAGCAGTATTTATCATTGAATCGGCGATCCCCAAAGGGCTCCATTTCTCGCGTGTAATCTCTGTCGGAAACTCTGCCCAGGTTGGTATTGAAGAGGTATTGGAATATTGGGACCTCCACTCAGAAGAGGAAAATTCAGCTCGTGTCAAACTTCTTTATGTTGAATCAATCCGGAACCCGGACAAATTCCTTCACCATTCCAGATCATTGGTTAATAAGGGATTCCGATTAGCCGCTATCAAAGCCGGAAGTTCGTCTGCCGGGAGTCGGGCCGCAATGTCGCATACCGGCGCCATGGCCAGTTCGGATTCCACAGTCGAAGCATTGTTCCGCAAAGCAGGAATTGTCAGGTGCTACGGAAGGGAGGAACTAACCACTGTTGCAGGGATTCTGATGATTAAAAAACTGGAAGGCAAGAATATGGCGATCATCACCCATGCCGGAGGGCCGGCCGTAATGCTCACCGATGCACTTGAAGCAGGAGGTTTAAATATTCCTCAGATTGCCAACTCAAAGGCAAAGGAAAGATTAAAGGGTAAACTGTTCGCAGGATCGTCGGTGGAGAATCCTTTTGATTTTCTGGCAACAGGAACAGCCGATCAACTTGGAGAGATCATTGATACCTGCGAAAATGAGTTCACCGAAATTGATGGAATGGCAGTTATCTTTGGCAGTCCCGGACTAACTTCTGTTAAAGATGTCTATAAAGTTCTCGATCAGAAAATGAAGAGCTGTAAAAAACCTATCTATCCTATTTTACCCTCCATTTTGAATGTAAAAAAAGATTTAGCCTACTTTCTTTCCCATGGAAATATTAACTTTCCGGATGAAGTACTACTTGGTCGTGCATTAACGCGAGTCTACAGAACACCACCACCATCCGACGAGAATATTACCCTTGAAGGGGTGGACGTTCCAGAAATAAGAAGGATTATTGAAAGCTGCGAAACAGGACAACTCCCGCCCGATAAGATTCATGCCCTGCTAAATGCGGCATCAATCCCCATCGTAAAAGAGATTATTGCGACAAATGTTGAAGATGCTCTTCATGCAGCTCATTCGATTGGTTTTCCTGTTGTAATGAAAGTGGTTGGACCGGTTCATAAAACAGATGTAGGAGGAGTTTCGCTAAACATCCGGTCCGATGAATCTGTCCGGCTGGAGTTTAATAGATTGTTGAGCATTCCGGAAACAAATGCAATACTCATTGCAGAGCAGGCCGAGGGGACAGAATTATTCCTTGGGGCCAAATATGAACCAAAATTCGGTCACGTCATTCTATGCGGAATCGGCGGAATTTTTGTAGAGGTGCTCAAGGATGTTACCTCCGGACTCTCTCCCCTGTCACAAGAGGAAGCATTATCAATGATCCGGAATCTTAAAGCTTATCCTATGGTAAAAGGATTCAGAGGCAGACCGGGAGTCAACCGAAGAAAATTTGCAGCAATAATCGTACGATTATCCTCTATGCTCCGATTTGCCACTGAGATTAAAGAGATGGATATCAATCCACTGATGGGTCTTGGTGATAAGATTGTTGCCGTCGATGCACGCATTACAATAGAGAGATGAATTCATTAATTCTGAAACTATTCCTCAGGTTCACCCGATATAATGTGTTTAAACTTGTTATATAAAAATGAGATGATCAAAAGTAAAACACCAAGTGATACAAATACAACGGTTTTGGCAATTGTGTCAAGATCGGAAATATCATAGAAAAAGAGTTTGGCTAGCGTTATTCCAAAAAGGACTATCGCTCCGATTCTCAGGTATTTTTTCTTTTCCCATATACCTAAACCAATCAGGATTAAAGCATAAACTCCCCAGAATATAGTTAAACCCAGTTTATAGGTTTGGGCAATCTTCAAAATGTCCATCCAGGTAATCAATTCACTGCTGGCGATCCACAATATTGAGATGTGGAACAAACAATCAAACCACTTCCTCAAGGCAATTGAAACCGGCTTTATGAAATACTCAATACAATACCTGTAGATTGAATGAAGTGTCAATCCCACAAATAAATAGGAAACATATCTGATTCCAATATTAAAACCGGTTTGCTGGTAATACACTGATAAGGTATGATTCAAATAACTTTCTCTTAGATCCCCCAGTATAATTAATCCCTGAAAGAGAAATATGACCACGGCAAATGTGCTTAATCCCAGATTTACCAAGCCTAAATCATGATTCATTATCTTTTTGATATTCACATAGGAGAGAATGGATACAAATAACAGGGAATAATTGAGTATCCAGATTGTTTGGAATTTTAGAAGGTCGTTATTATGAAAACTATCATTAAAGGCAGGATTAGTACGTTCAACAACTTTTAATGAATCAATATATAACTGGTTCCAGTAGGTGGCGATTTCGATCCGGAACGAATAATAGAGTATGCTCAGAAGAAAGGCAGGAATCAATACGGCTGCAACTCTCCTGATATCGAACCGAGCATTTACCGGATTAGGGTATCTCCGACTATGGTATAACAGATTTATAAATCCCAATGAGATGATAACAAATAAAGAAGTTAAAAAATTAATATTGAACAAGGGTGTTATTTTTGTTCCCAACTGGCCGGGTTTGTAGGTGTCATAAACGGTGGTCCAATCGTGAATTATGCTAAAAAAAGTTAGCAATATTAAAGTATATGCGACTATTTCATAGAACTGGATCGATTTAGTTCTGCCAATCCAAAATAGCAATGCGGCCTCGCCTGCCCATAACAAGGTTACCCAATTCCCATCAAATTGTACGGGTACCGAAATGGTAATAAAAACTAAAGCCAATCCTGCTACAAGGTAAAATAAGGTCCGGTCCGACAACCTCCGATTATAAACCGAATAACCTACTCCAAAATGAATCAGTGCATTACCCAGTGTAAATACCCCTAACAAATGGTCAGCAGCTGCATTTGATTTTAGAATGGAGTAACCTATTCCATAGAAAATAAAGGAATTGGCAAGCAGTAGAAGAACATCATCAACATCAAATTTCTCTTTCTGGATCAGTTTATAGGACAGGAAGATGACATAGAAAGTGATAAAAAACAGACAAAGGAAAATCAGGGCAAGTGTAAAATGTTCAGATGCATGAAACTTATCGCTAAACCATGAGAAATAGATAAGCCACGAAATTAAAAATGATGCATAATATAATGGTTTCCAGTACTTTTTAAAAGCAATTACAAGTATGCCAATGTTAATAATCGCCATATAACTAAACAAGGTCGCCACATTTCCTGATTCATTACTTAACAGGAAAGGAACTGCATAGGCGCCTACCATACCAATGTGGGCAATAACCTGTCGGTTATAATATATGGCAATTGCGACTGTAAAGGCCGTTATAATTACCATCATTGAAAAAGCAACTACCTGTGGGAACAATTCATAAAGGCTATAAGCAAAATAGGTGATAAAATAAACGATTGCCATTGCCCCGCTAACCAGTACAGCGCTGTAATTTTCGTAATTCCTTTTCAGTTTAATGCCGATTCCCAGTAACCCGATTCCCATGAGATAACCTAAAATAATTCTGGTTACCGGACTGATCAGATCATGATCAATGGAGTACTTTGCCCCGATGGCAACGCCAATGACGGTGATTGCAATACCAATTTTATTAATCAGATTTTCGCCGATAAACTTTTCAAGGTCTGATTTTTTTTCAACGGATGAATCTGATTCTGATGTGGAATATTCAGAATGGCTAAAAGCTTCAGATTCCGGAAATGGCCGGAAGATGTTGACAACCGGTTCCTCCTCTACAGCCTCAACTTCCTCGGAGATTTCAAGTTCATCACCCGTTTCATCCTGCAGATCTTCAACATACTCCTCTTCACGCTGATTCATCAGAAAGTTAATCTCAGCGCTTAATTCATTGATCTCATTTGAAAAGCTTTGATGCCTTTTCAATAAATCATCCATCTTTTCAATGAGCCGGGTTAATTGTTCGTCAGGTTTTTTCATCGTGTAATTTACTTTTCAATGTTCAACATAGAAAATGGATTTACTACCCAAAGGCTTTTACGAATATACCAATAAATCAGAAGAAATAAAAGCGGCTATTTTAAAAGTTGCCATAATGAAAACCTGATTTGGAACAAATTCCAAATACATTACTTTTGCGCTTGATAATTAAATATTTATAAAATCTAAAAACTTAGGCGATGAAGATAATCAGTTTTGGGAAGTATGTGGAGGGAATAAACTACAAAGTATTAAATGAACGGCAGGTAAGAGCAGGTTCAGGTATAATGTTTCTGTTTGGCCTGGTAGCATTTATTAATGGACTCATATTAAAAAACTATTCAGTTATACCTTATATAAGTGGATTTCTGCTGCTCTCCTTTTTAATTGCAGTATTCATTAATCCAAAGTATTCACCAACGATGCTCCTCGGATCTATTTTTGTTTGGAAACAAACACCACTTTATATAGGAGCTGTACAAAAGCGGTTTGCATGGAGTTTAGGAATTGCTTTATCGGGTGCAATATTTGTATTGTCAATTTTTCTTTTGAAAGATGCCTCCTATTTTGAATCTTTATGCAGACTTTGTATCATTTGCCTGATTCTTTTGTATCTGGAAACTGCGTTTGGAATTTGTGTTGGGTGTAAAATCTACTATCTTTCCATTAAGATGAAATTAATAAAAGAGCCGGAAACAAGACCTAATTGCATGGGTGATTCATGTGACGTATAAGAGTTCTGACTATTTCAACAGCATAAAAAAAGGGAACCGATATGGCTCCCTTTTTTTATGCTGTTGATTAATTGATTAATTCAGAATCATTTTGAAATTCTGATCATCGAAATATTTTGCAAACTCAAGATCAGTTTTGGCCAATTCCTTGTAAGCAGCATCTTTTTTAACTGCTTTTCCAAGATTTTCGAACATCATGCTTGTCTTGGCAGTACGGGCACCAATAATTGCCTTCAGATAGGCGATACGGCCAGATTCAACAGAAGCACCGTTTAAGGTACGTAATGCACCATTATTGTCGTTATTCAACAGTTGAGCCAGGGCGTGATTAGCTACACTTTGTGATTCATCATTGAAATATTTTACGGCAGTTTCGTATTGTCCCTGCATAATCTTAACGATTCCAAGGTTTTCGCTTACTTCTTTGCCAGCGCCGGTTGCAGCTCCAAAAAGTTCTTCAGCTTTGGCAAGGTTCTTCTTTTTAAGTTCAATGCAACCCAGATTATTTTGAACGATCGGATTTTTAGGATCGAGTTTATCAGCTTTCTCAAAATTGGTGGCAGCAGCATCACTATCACCAAGACCAAAAGCTACACTACCAAGGTTGTTGTAACCTCTCCAGTCATCAGCATAAACCTTTGTAAAACTGGTATAGATTGTTTTTTGAACCTGAGGATTAGTCGTCAGTGTAGCCGCGTAAAGTAGCTCAGCCTGATTCAATTTGGAAGGATCACTCAATGCAAGTGCACTAATCTCCTCATCGGTACGGCCAATCAAATCAACAGAAGCGGTGATTTTTGCACGACGAAGTTTAGGAAGAATATCATTTGCCACTGCGGTAAAGGAAGCAGAAAGGTTTTTAATCTCGCGTTCGCGAACTTCAGGATCAGCATACATAGAGAGTACACGCAGAATCAACTCTTTATCCTGAATCGTAGATTTCTGCATCAGCTCCTGAAAACCATCCCAGTCTTCAGGGGTAAATTTCGTTTTCAGTTCAGTTTTAACCTTATTTTTGGTTAAATCACTTTCGATTACTTTAGAGGAAGAACCTTGACGTTTTTGAGAAAGTGAAGTATTGAAATCCAGTTTTCCATCAGGAGAGGCATAAGCAGAAACCTCAACCCCTTTAAGCTCTTTACGATCAGCCTTATATGCTTCAGTAATATAATGGCTTAATTGTTTGATTTCATCTTTGGTCATTTCCTTGCCACGAACTTCTGAGCTATTAATCAAATAGATCAGGTCGGTTACATATTTATCTGGCACTACTCTCTGGAATTTATCGATTGTAGCATCGTAGATCCCTGTAGTATTTTTTCTTTTCTGAAATCCAAGTATGGAAGACGGACTATTGTCAACGAGTGTACTGGTAGCAATAACACCATTGGCTAATTTTACAGGCTCAAAATCGAGTGATTTACGCCCTTTTGAAGCACGTATCTTTAGGAAAAGTTCCGATTTACGCATGGCATATTCGAACGGAACCGAACCTTTGTAAGCAACACTACCCCCACCAGAATAGCTGATTACCTTATTATTTGCCTTAACCGATTCTCCCTGAAGAATATAAGGCTCATAAAATTTCTCACCCTCAGGTGTTTTCAAGACAGGCGTAGCAACAATTGTTGCCTTTTTAAGAAAATACTTTGCGGGAATACGCCCCTGAAGTGCCATGTCAACCTTGCCGTTATGAGCTTCAAGAGTTTCCGGAACGACAGAATAACTCACCTTCCCTGCATCCTTCTTCATTTTTTTTAAGGAGGCACAACCCACCAAAACTGCAGTGCCCAAAATGAATAAAACCAAATAATTAAATTTAAAATTTCTCATTACAATAATTAATAGATGAATGACTTGTTAGTTTTTATTGCTCTAATCGCAAAAATACAACCTTTTAGCGTTACAGAAAAACAATTTAAACAATATTAAACAGTTTCGCCGTTAAAAAAAACACGGTTAATTTTACTTGTATATTCATTTTCAAAGATCAAATCTTTAATTAATTGATAATCTGAACTCTTCATTACAAAATCAATCTTAGAGGTATCAATTATCAATACCGGAAAATCGTTTTGCTGAGAAAAAAAATTAAAATATCCTTCCCTGATCGTCTTAAGATAGTTAATTTCAATCGATTGTTCATAGTCACGGCCTCGCTTACGAATATTTTCAATCAGCTGAGCTTCGGGTAAATGAAGATAAACATAAAGGTCAGGTTTTGGTAACCGTTCATAAATAATATCGAAAAACTTACGATAGAGATTATACTCATCGGGCACCAGGGTATTCTGAGCAAAGATCAGCGATTTCATAAAATAGTAATCGGTGATGGTCAGTTCGTGAAAAAGATCGCGGTTTGCCAGATCAGTTTTCAACTGCGAATAACGCTCAGCCAGGAAGGAGAGCTCAAGTGGAAACGAATATTTTGCTGGATCAGTATAAAATTTGGGTAAAAACGGATTGTCGGAGAATCCCTCCAGAATCAGTTTGCTGTTAAGATCAGCGCTCAGCAGGTTCGCCAAAGTTGTTTTACCTGCTCCGATATTCCCTTCAATTACAAGATAATCAATACTCATCACCGGTTTTTGTTGAAAACCCGAATATACGACAAAATAGTGGAAACAAAAAAATGCCCGGGAAATCCGGGCATTTACAATTTTATTTTTATTGATTTGGCTTCCGAAGCGAGTGACTATGTCCGGGATCTCTCCCTTCATTACGTTCGGGGCGTGGACCACGATCACCTCTATCACCTTCGCTGTGACCTTCAGGTTTTGGAAGTAAAGCCTTACGCGAAAGCTTTAGTTTTCCGGAACGCTGATCGATTTCAAGCAGTTTGACCTCAATGATATCGCCAACTTTTAAAACGCTTTCAGGATTTTCGATCCGTTTCCAGTCGATCTCCGAAACATGTAAAAGACCCTCTTTCCCTGGCATAATTTCAATAAAGGCGCCAAACTGAACAATAGACTTCACTTTACCCTTGTAAATTTCACCTACTTCGGGGAGTGCAACAATTGCCCTAATTCTGGCAATAGCAGCATCAATGGCATCTTTATCCGGTGCGCTGATTTCAATACGACCCTGGTCTTCAATCTCTTCAATTGAGATTGTCGCTTTGGTATCGGCCTGAATCTGCTGTATAATTTTACCACCAGGACCAATAACCGGTCCGATCATATCTTTTGGAATCATCATTGTGACAATCCGAGGAACATTTGGCTTGTAGTCATCGCGAGGTTCGTTGATCACCTCGAGTATTTTACCAAGAATATGTGCCCTACCCTCTTTGGCCTGCTGTAATGCTTTTGCCATTACTTCGTACGAAAGACCATCCACCTTGATGTCCATCTGTGTTGCGGTAATCCCTTTGGTCGTTCCTGTAACCTTAAAATCCATATCCCCTAAATGATCTTCATCACCAAGAATATCGGAAAGAACTGCAAATTTTTCAGAACCTTTATCGGTGATAAGCCCCATCGCGATACCGGATACTGGTCGTTTCAGGTGGATACCGGCATCAAGCATTGCCATGGTTCCGGCACAAACCGTTGCCATCGATGAAGAACCGTTCGACTCGAGAATATCAGAAACGATACGTACGATGTAAGGGAATCCTTCAGGTATCATCCTTTTCAATCCGCGATGTGCCAGATTTCCATGCCCGATCTCTCTGCGTGAAAGTCCGCGTGGAACCTTAGCCTCACCTGTACTGAACGGCGGAAAATTATAATGGAGCAAAAAGCGCTCTCTCCCTTTAAGTGTAACGTTATCAATGATCTTTTCATCCATCTTTGTTCCGAGAGTGACACTGGTTAAAGCCTGTGTCTCTCCACGTGTGAAGATAGCTGAACCATGCGATCCGGGTAAGTAAGATACTTCACCCCAGATCGGCCTGATCTGAGTTGTGGAACGACCATCAAGACGAATACCATCATCAAGAATCATTCGACGCATGGCCTCTTTCTCGACGTCGTGGTAATAACGCGAAATCAAACCTTTATTGATTTCAGATGCCTCTTTACCAACGCTGTAAGCTTCGGTAAAATCCTCCTTTATCTTTGCGAAAGAACTTACACGCAAATGTTTATCATTGATCAGTGAACGGGCAGTGTCGTAAGCCTTCTGGTAGGTCTCTTTCCAGATCAGTTCGCGGAGTGTCTCATCATTCTGTTCATGACAATATTCCCTTTTTTGAACTCCGAGTTCAGCGGCTAATTCTTCCTGAATCTTACAGTGAATTTTGATGTTGTCGTGGGCAAATTTAATTGCAGCGAGCATCTCATCTTCCGATACCTCGTCCATTTCACCCTCAACCATCATGATGTTATCATACGATGCCCCAACCATAATATCAATATCGGCGCCGGCAAGCTGTTCAGCTGATGGATTGAGAATAAACTTCCCGTCGATCCTGCTGACACGAACTTCAGAGATAGGTCCATTAAAAGGGATATCAGAAACTGCAATCGCAGCTGAGGCGGCCAATCCGGCAAGACAATCCGGCATTTCGTTTTTACCGGATGAGATCAACGCAATCATCACCACAGTTTCAGCATGGTAATTATCGGGGAAAAGCGGGCGTAAAACACGGTCCACTAAACGGGCAGTCAGAATCTCATCGTCAGAAGGGCGTCCTTCTCTTTTAAGAAATCCACCCGGAAACCGACCTGCTGCTGAGAATTTTTCGCGATAGTCAACAGAAAGTGGCATGAAATCAACATTTTCAGCAGCCTCTCTTGCCGAAACTACCGTAGCAAGTAACATGGTATCACCCATTTTTACAACCACTGATCCGTCGGCCTGCTTAGCCAACTTCCCCGTTTCGATGTTAATCGTACGTCCATCTCCCAGATCAATTGTCTTATTAACAGCTTTGTACATAATTTAAAAAAAATAATTTTATTAATACTAAAAACAATGGGTGGGGCTTTTAAAATATTCAAAAAAAGGCAATTCGAAAATTGCCTTTTTAGGTTGTTCGTTATTTACGAAGATTGAGATCCTTAATAATTGCGCGGTAACGATCGATGTGTTTTCTTTTAAGATAATCGAGCAATGAGCGTCGTTTACCAACTAATCCGATCAGTGCACGCTGTGTTCCAAAATCCTTTTTGTTCACTTTCAGATGTTCTGTAAGGTGACTAATCCGGAAAGAGAAAAGTGCAATCTGTCCTTCGGCAGAACCAGTGTTCGTGGCGGTAACGCCATACTTTTCAAAAATCTCCTGCTTTTTTTCAGTAGTTAAATACATTACTTTTTAAAATTTAAAATGATACAATTATTGCGCCGCAGTATTCGGGTTCGATAGCAACGGATCAACATTAATTAAAAACCGGCACAAATGTACTAAATTATCTCTAATTATTTAACGTTGTGGTTATCTTATTTTTCTGCTTCTCCCCATTGCATCCGCAGCAATCATCGCATTCAATACTTTTTCGGGAGTAATCAGGCCGGCTTCATGATGAATCCCTTCCTGCGGGTGGCAAGCTTTCAGGGCAACCTCCATCAATCTGCTTTTGTCAATTTGAACCAGTCCAATCGCTTCTAATGTGGTTGGAAGGCCGATCTTTTCACAAAAAGAGTAAACCGTTTCCATTTCGGCAGGTGAAGTATCCGTGAGATGAAGCCCCGCTAAAACACCAAAAGCCACCTTTTCTCCGTGGTAGTAGGCATGTGTTTCATTTAGTGCAGACAATCCGTTGTGTATCGAATGTGCAGAAGCGAGCCCTGCGCTTTCGAAACCTATGCCGCTTAAAAGAATGTTGGCCTCTACGATATGGTGCAAGGCTGCTGTGATGATCTTGTTTTCGGCTGCCATTTTTGCAGCTTCCCCATATTGTAAAATGGTATCATAACAGAGTCTGGCAAGATTTAATCCTGCCAAGGTGCTATATCCGCCACACTCGTTCAACGAATGAGTGCGCTCGCACGATCTGGCTTCAAACCATGTGGCTAAAGCATCGCCCATACCGGCTACAAGAAAACGGGCAGGCGCATTGGCAATGACATTCACATCGACCAGCACCACCTGAGGATTCATCTTTTGATAATAGACAGCTTCAAAAACCCCGTCATCGGAATAGATCACCGCACAACCACTGCATGGCGCATCGGTTGAAGCGATAGTAGGAACAATAATTACAGGAATTCCGGCCCGGTCAGCCACAATTTTAGCCGTATCAATGGCCTTCCCACCACCTACGCCAACAAGGATATCAACCTTATTGCTGACCACCAGATTATAAATTCGTTTCAATTCTGTCTCACAGCACTCACCGCCAAACTCCTCCTGAATTATTCCACCAACTGCATATTGCTGTACATACCTGCCTAAAATTGTCTTTATTGCGGTACGGGATGACAAAATCAGTCCCTTATCTCCAAAAGAGCTGATTATTTCAGGTAAATCGGCAATAATTCCTTCACCCTGGAGGTATTTCCCAGGGAACACCGACTTAAATGGCCTGAAAGATTTTGGGACGGATGTTTCTAATTGTTGCACGTTTTTACTTTCCTCTTGTAAACTGTCATTTGCATTTTGCATCATCTTTTCATTTACCAGGATTATTACTCGATCACATTTATTGAACTAATTTTCTCACGGGATGGCTTATTTTACCCTTACCAAAGTTAGTCATAAATTTGATTATTCGAACTTTACAAAAGCAATAATTTCAACATGATTCTTTACTTAGGGAATGCTTTTATGATTTTCTTTAACCTGCTGATCTCAAAATTGCTTAATACAATATTTGCGATAAAACCAATCCATAAAATCATGTTTCCATAGGGCCAGTGCTGCAGTCTGAATATTATTCCAGCTAAGATTAAAGTTCCGGAAATACCTAAAAGAACGTTCATCAACTTATTCATATTCAGTTTGTTTTAAATCTTTAATGTAAACTTAGTTTAATTCCTGTTGCAAAACACTTTTTCTGAAATTATTTTATGTAATTATTCATGAGTTATTTGCTTGTATAATACGTAGTTTAATGAATTCTTATCCTACGGGTAGAGTTTTCTGGCACTCTCAATCGTATCACTCTAAAAACCTTGTGACTTTACCTTATTTTAGTATGCCTTTCTGGACGATTACATTAAAATGGCACCCCCATATTTAATGACCAAGCGTAGGTATGCATACGCTGTACCTCATCACTTAATATTGGTGTACCCTGACTGTATTTTAGGTCAATTTGCAATGTTTGTCTTTTGTAAATATTGAAGATGCACCCAATGCCTGCAACCATACCAAAATTTGAATTCTCGAACTGATTGTCTGTAGATGTTCCCTGATTGCTGGTTCCCGAACCAATTTGGACATAACGAGTACTTTTAAAATCAGTTTTAACAGAATAGTTTATAAACACACCACCCTGGAATACAGGTCGGATTTTTCCCCTGGGGAATTCATACCGCATTACAAACGTGTTGTTAATCGACTTGAAAGTTACCTCCAGATCGTTGTGATAATTAGTACTACTGGATTTAACATTGCTTGCTTTAAAGGTTTTGCTGTCATAAAATGTTTCGTACTGGAAAAAGAGCCTTTCGTTGAGCGAAGGTAAACTTACTTTTAGAAACAGTCCAAAAGATGGGTTGGTTACGGAATTAAAATCTTTTACATATTCAATATCGCCATAGATTTTGGTAGCCATGTTCATAAAATTCATTCCGGCAAAAGGGCCAACAGAGAGGGAAACTTTGGGTACTTTCTTTTCATAGATAATGCATTTGCCATTTTTACAAACCTCATCGTTATAATCTTTTGCAATCCTGATCAAAGACTGATGATCCAATTTTACATTGTCGGTTTTGTTTATAACACCTGGGGCATCCTTAAATTCGTATTTTAATGTTCCCACATATCGTTTAACTTCCTTTACATATTTTGTATTTCCAACTTCAATCTCTTTTTGCTCTTTAATCAATGGAACCAGGTTACCTTCTTCTTTTTCCAAAAAATAATGTTCATTTGTTCCTTCGCGGTAATAATAGATGTTGGCTATGCCGTTAATGAGAAATTCGAGAAACAAATGCTTTTCGCCATCCGTGGTGTTGACTTTTTTTGACACATAATATTTGCTGTCAGTATATCGGTAAGCCTTTATCTCATCGGGCAAATAGGTTCGCATTTCCGATTCGCCGCTTTTAATGAATAGGCATCTTTTCGCATTGCTGCGGTTCCCTTTGTAATCTATTTGCCCCACAACAGTATCATTCTTGTTGGTAATGATATACCCATCCCGGAAATCGGATTGGGAATAAGCGGTTTTAACAAAAACGACAGAGCCTATCAAGACCAGTAAAATAAATTGTTTCATTTTGCGTTCGGATAATAAAAATTTCTAATCGTAAAGCTTTTCGACTTCGCCCCGTTTTTTAATTGGTTTCTGATCTCCACTTTTACATTTTCTTACTTTTGCTCACTATGGTCTAATATCAATTATAAAGCCATCCTATTTTCGGTTCCTTAGTTGTTTTTAATCTTTAACACAGCGCACAGAGAATCCATAAGTCTGAAAAATAGGAGAATAACCAAAATTTGAATCAGCCGCACTCAATGTTATGCTCCAGGCTTCGGTTGATGAAAGAAAACCGGAACACCAGAATTGACAATAATTACCCAAATCAAAAAATGCTCCACTAAACATACGTTTACCTCCGGGAAGCGCAGTAAAACCGAATGCATTAGTTGCACCTGCATTGGGACTTAGCCAATGATTAGTTCCGGTTTCTTTTAAAATGCCTCCAGCAGTGGTAGTCCCCGCTCCCAAACTAGACCACAATGCCGTCCAATCGTCATAAGTAGGCACATGCCATCCTGCAGGAGCCAACTTCCCGGTATTTACTGTAGACCAATTATATAAAGCGCCATATGGATTTTTATACGATATGTCGTTATTGTACCAGCAATATCCGGGAGTAGTCAGAGCACTCCATTCCGTATTATCGGTAACCAATGGAATTGGTGTACCATCGTTATATTTTGTTGCACTCAGATTTTCAACCAACCAAACCTGCGTGCCTATCGTTACACTGGAATAACCATTTCCGTCATTGTCCATTACAGCGAATGTCTTAAATGATTTCACATCGCCATAAGAAGTACCGGCAGAGTTGGTTGCATATGCCCTTGCATTTAAAGATGTATTTGGTGGCAAAGCTGTCAGGTTACTTATAAAACTTCCGGCCCCGGTTCCATCTGCCGTCTTACTGTCTGAAACAGTAGGTGTTGCACCCGTACTCCAGCATACACCACGCGCAGTGATGGGTGCATCCCCATCGCTGGTAATGGTTCCACCACTGATAGCTGTTATATCTTTTATCCCACTTACATTGGAGGTCGTTAAAACAGGCGGTGTTGGCGCCAAAGTTCTAAAAGAAACAGCACTACCATATCCGGTACCATCAAGATTGGTGGCATAGGCACGCACATAATAAGTAATACCTGCCGTTAACCCACTCAGGTTGCTTGTAAAACTTCCCGTCCCTGTTCCATCTGTTGTTTTGCTGTCTAAAATAGTTGGCGTTGCACCAGTACTCCAGCAAACACCGCGTGCAGTGATTGTCAGACCACCTGCGTTTGTTATGTTTCCACCACCGGTAGCTGAAATTTTTGTTATTTCACTTAAATCGGATGTTGTTAAAACCGGGGGAGTTGGAGGTAAGGTAATAAACGAAACAATAGTGCCATATCCTGTACCTTCACTATTGGTGGCATATGCACGCATATAATAGGTTGTGCCTGCAGATAAACCGGTAAGGTTGCTTATAAAACCACCTGTGCCTGTTCCGTTTGTTGTTTTGCTGTTTAAAATAGTTGGCGTAGCGCCTGTACTCCAGCAAACACCACGTGCAATGATCGTTGCTCCCCCATCGTTGGTGATGGTTCCACCACTGATAGCCGTGTATTTTGTGATTTCACTTACTACAGATGTCGCTAAAAAGGGTGGGGTTAGCGGTAATGTTTTAAACGAAACAGCGCTCCCATATCCCGTACCATCACTATTGGTCGCATAGGCACGTAGATAATAGGTTGTGTTTGGGGTTAAACTGTTCACGTTACTTGTAAAACTACCGGCGCCTGTTCCATCTGTTGTTTTACCGTCGGCAATAGTTGGTGTCAGGCCGGTACTCCAGCAAACACCACGGGCAGTAACTGTCAGACCCCCATCACTTGTAATATTTCCACCACTGATTGCTGTAAAATAGGTTATTCCACTTGCTTCAGTTGTTGTTAAAACAGGTGGGGTCAGCGGTAATGTTTTAAACGAAATCGCGCTCCCATATCCTGTACCACCACTATTGGTCGCATATGCACGCACATAATAGGTTGTGCCTGCGGATAAACCATCCAGACTGCTTATAAAATTTCCCGTTCCATTTCCATCTGTTGTTTTGCTGTTTAATATAGTTGGCGTTGCCCCCATACTCCAGCAAACACCACGTGCGATGATCGTAGCTCCCCCATCGTTTGTAATGGTTCCACCACTGGCAGCTGTAATTTTTGTGATTCCACTAACATCGGAGGTGGCTAAAACGGGTGGTGTAGGCGATAATGTTGTAAATGAAACAGCACTCCCATATCCTGTACCTTCACTGTTGGTGGCAAAAGCACGTACATAATAA
Organism: Prolixibacteraceae bacterium; assembly: GCA_963677935.2. GTDB lineage: Bacteria > Bacteroidota > Bacteroidia > Bacteroidales > Prolixibacteraceae > JAAFHB01. The sequence goes on from CAXXEH010000003.1 coordinate 2,407,619, forward strand.
GTGATACCAGCGGATAAACCAGTTAAATTACCTGTAAAACTTCCCGTTCCTGTTATTTCTGTCGTTTTGCTGTCCGAAATAGTTGGGGTGGCGCCTGTACTCCAGCAAATGCCACGTATCGTTACCGTTGCTCCTCCATCACTTAGAATGTTTCCGCCACTTTTTGCAGAAATTTTAGTTATTTCAGTCGCATCTGATGTTGTTAAAACAGGTGGGGTCAGCGACAGTGTTTTAAACGAAACAGCGCTCCCATAGGCTGTACCATCACTATTGGTGGCATATGCACGTATGTAATAAGTTGTGCCCGGTGACAGACCACTCAGGTTGCCCGTAAAACTTCCGGCGCCTGTTCCATCTGTTGTTTTGCTGTCTGAAATGGTTGGAGAGGCCCCAGTGCTCCAGCAAACACCTCGTGCAGATACGGTTAAACCCCCGTCGCTCGAAATGGTTCCACCACTTTTAGCAGTTATATAACTTATTGAACTTACATCGGTGGTGGTTAAAACAGGTAGTGCCAGGGCCTGCGTTGTAAATGAAACAGCATTCCCATATCCTGTTCCAACGCTGGTGGTGGCATAGGCCCGTACATAATAAGTGGTGCTGGCTGATAATCCGTTCAGGTTACTTGTAAAACTACCGGCTCCCGTTCCATCATTTGTTTTACTGTCCAAAATGGTTGGCGTGGCACCCGTACTCCAGCATACGCCATGTGCAGTGATCGTTGAACCACCATCGCTGGTAATGCTTCCACCACTGGCAGCTGTATTTTTTGTTATTCCACTTACAGTAAATGTTGTCAGAACGGGGGGGGTAAGCGCTATTGTTGTAAATGAAACAGCGCTCCCGTATCCTGTGCCATTACTATTGGTCGCATAGGCACGCACATAATAGGTTGTACCTGGTAATAAATTATTTAGATTGGTTGTGAAAATTCCGGCGCCTGTTCCTTCTGTTGTTTTGCTGTCTGAAATGGTTGGCGTGGCCCCTGTACTCCAGCAAACACCACGGGCAGTAATCATTGAACCTCCATCGTTTGTAATGTTTCCGCCACTTTTCGCGGTAGAATAGGTTATAACACTTACATCGGCAGTTGTTAAAACAGGTAGTGTCAGCGCTAATGTGCTAAATGAGACAGCGCTCCCGTAACTTGTACCATCACTATTGGTGGCATATGCGCGAAGATAATAGGTTGTGCCTGGCAATAAACCAATTGGACTACTGATATAACTTCCGGCACCCGTTCCATCTGTTGTTTTGCTGGCTGCAATAGTTGGCGTGGTACCCGTACTCCAGCAAACTCCACGTACAGATACGGTAAGACCTCCATCGCTCGTGATGTTTCCACCACTTTTAGCACTTGTATAACTGATTCCACTTACATCGGAGGTTATTAAAACGGGTGGAGTGAGTGCTGATGTTGTAAATGAAACAGCGCTCCCGTATCCTGTACCATCACCATTGGTAGCAAATGCCCGCAGATTATAGGTGGTGCCCGGCAATAATCCTGTTAAATTGCTGGTAAAACTTCCGTTACCTGGCCCATCGGATGTTTTGGCGTCTGAAATAGTTGGCGTGGCCCCTGTACTCCAGCAAACACCGCGTGCAATAATGGTCAGACCCTTATCGTCGGTGATACTTCCTCCACTGATCGCAGAAATTTTCGTTATTCCATTTACAGCTGATGTTGTTATTACAGGAGCTCCTTTTACCTTATCCTTTTTACAACCATTCGTAATAATTAATAAAAATCCAATGGCAATGAACAGATAAATCCAAATACTGCTTTCTTTTCTCATTTTACTTTAGAATTATTATTTCGTTTCAGAATGATTTGTTATCCCATTTCCAGTGAAGGTGAATTAGGTACAACAGGTCACGGGATTATTGATTTAATACCGTAAAAGTAGCTTAATTGCAATTACAAAATAAATATTAGGAATTAATTTTATGTAAATATTTTGTGGTTATACTTCTGGATTCAATGGGATTTGAATTCAAAATTATGTCAGAACTATTTTCAAGTTGAGATCTTCCTTCCGGTTAATGTAAATTTGAGTACCATTGTTGTAGATTTCCTAACGGTCATTGCTTTTTTGGCTACAGCGACTATGCCGAAGCAAACACCTTTTATGGTATTACCTGGATTTGGGTTGACCTTATGAACGGCAACTCTGCTTTTATTGAACACACTGATTGTCAACTATCCTATCATTGTTGTGCGGATTAAACACCCGCACAACACATAGTATATTGACTTATAATTGTATTTAATCAGTCATCAATAGGCATTAGTCTTTAATGCACCTTACATTAAAACCACAATTTTTATGGTCGTAAAATCGCTGTATTGATGCATTATAATAAAAGATGAACCAATTTATTCCATTAGTTTCACTCTCCGATGTAGCTGTCCAAAAGGTTCCGGAACCATCAAAAAAATCGCCATTTTTATTTCGTTGCCCCCCTTGCAATCCTGTAAAACCACTACTGTTATCGGCTCCGGTATTTGGACTATACCAATGATTAGTACCAGTTTCTTTCATTTTACCTCCGGCAACACTTTCTCCGCCTAAATAGCTTATAAGAGTCACCCATTCGTTGTCTATTGGTACATGCCATCCGGAAGGGCAAAGTTTACGACTGTCATTTGTCGTATACCAATTATAAAGTAATCCTAATTTCGGATCTACTGAACTGTCATTATATTTATAGCAGTAGGCTCCATTTGTAAAATTGCTCCATTGTGTATTATCGGTTATATTGGCAATCGGATCCCCGTTATTAAAGTGTTTTATCCTCAGATTTTCAACCAACCAAACCTGGGCGCCTATCGTTACACTGGAATAACCATTTCCATCAATGTCCATTACAGCGAATGTCTTAAATGAGATTGCATTGCCATAAGAAGTACCGGCAGAATTTGTAGCATATGCCCTTGCATTTAAAGATGTATTGGGTGGCAAAGCTATCAGGTTACTAATAAAACTTCCCGCCCCGGTTCCATCTGCCGTCTTACTGTCTGAAACAGTAGGAGTTGCACCTGTACTCCAGCATACACCGCGTGCAGTTATTGATGTTCCCCCATCACTGGTAATTGTTCCTCCACTGACAGCTGTAATATCTTTTATTCCGCTTACATCGGAGGTTGTTAAAACAGGTGGCGTTGGTGGTAATGTTGTAAATGAAACAACACTCCCATATCCTGTGCCTGCACTATTGGTAGCATATGCGCGTACATAATAAGTACTGCCTGCAGTTAACCCAATCAGATTGCTCGTAAAACTTCCCGTCCCTGCTCCATCCGTTGTTTTGCTGTCTAAAACAGTTGGCGTTGGACCCGTACTCCAGCAAATGCCATGGGCAGTTATTGTAATACCCCCATCATCTGTAATGGTTCCGCCACTGTTTGCTGTGATTTTTGTTATTCCACTAACTTCGGATGTTATTATTAGCGGCGGTGTTGGTGGTAATGTTGTAAATGAAATAGCGTTTCCGTATCCTGTACCTGCACTATTGGTTGCAAATGCCCGAATATAATAGGTTGTGCCTGCAGTTAAACCGGCAAAGTTGCTTATAAAACCTCCAGTGCCTGTTCCATCTGTTGTTTTGCTGTCTGAAATCGTAGGTGATGAACCCGTACTCCAGCAAACTCCGCGTACAGTAATTGTTGCTCCCCCATCGCTGGTGATGGTTCCACCACTGGCAGCAGTGATTTTTGTAATTCCACTTACTGCGGAGGTCGTTAAAACTGGCGGGGTAAGCGGTAATGTTGTAAACGAAACAGCGCTCCCGTATCCTGTACCATCACTATTGGTTGCATATGCGCGAAGGTAATAGGTAGTATTTGGAGTTAAACCGATCAGGTTGCTCGTAAAACTACCGGCGCCTGTTCCTTCTGTTGTTTTGCTGTCTGCAATAGTTGGTGTGGGGCTGGTACTCCAGCAAACACCACGTGCGATGACTGTCAGACCACCTGAACTTGTAATGGTTCCGCCACTTGCAGCCGTAACATAACTTATTGCACTTATATCAGTGGTCGTTAATACAGGTGGGGTAAGCGGCAATGTTGTAAATAAAACAACACTCCCATATCCTGTACCATTACTATTGGTGGCATATGCACGTAGATAATAGGTTGTACCTGCAGATAAACCGGTAAGACTGCTTATAAAACCTCCAGTGCCTGTTCCATCAGTTGTTTTGCTGTTTAAAATAGTTGGATTAGCGCCTGTACTCCAGCAAACTCCACGGGCATTGATCGTTAATCCCCCATCATTTGTGATGGTTCCACCACTGGTAGCAGTGATTTTTGTGATTCCAATTACTGCGGAGGTCGTTAAAACTGGCGGGGTAAGCGGTAATGTTGTAAACGAAACAGCGCTCCCGTATCCTGTACCATCACTATTGGTTGCATATGCACGCAGGTAATAGGTAGTATTTGGAGTTAAACCGATCAGGTTGCTCGTAAAACTTCCGGCGCCTGTTCCATCTGTTGTTTTGCTGTCTGCAATAGTTGGTGTGGGGCTGGTACTCCAACAAACACCACGTGCGGTGACCATCAAACCACCATCGCTTGAAATATTTCCACCACCAGTAGCGGTAACATAGCTTAATGCACTTATGTCGGTGGTCGTTAAAACAGGTGGGGTAAGCGGCAATGTTGTAAATAAAACAACACTCCCATATCCTGTACCATTACTATTGGTTGCATATGCACGTAGATAATAGGTTGTACCTGCAGATAAACCGGTAAGACTGCTTATAAAACCTCCAGTGCCTGTTCCATCAGTTGTTTTGCTGTTTAATATAGTTGGCGTTGCCCCCATACTCCAGCAAACACCACGTGCAATGATCGTAGCTCCCCCATCGTTTGTAATGGTTCCACCACTGGCAGCAGTGATTTTTGTGATTCCACTTACTGCGGAGGTCGTTAAAACTGGCGGGGTAAGCGGTAATGTTGTAAACGAAACAGCGCTCCCGTATCCTGTACCATCACTATTGGTTGCATAGGCACGCAGGTAATAGGTAGTATTTGGAGTTAAACCGATCAGGTTGCTCGTAAAACTACCGGCGCCTGTTCCATCCATTGTTTTGTTGTTCAAAATGGTTGGCGTATCCCCTGTACTCCAGCATACACCACGGGCAGTAATTGTCAGACCTCCATCAATTGTAATATTTCCACCACTGATTGCTGTAAAATAGGTTATTCCGCTTGCTTCAGTTGTTGTTAAAACAGGTGGGGTAAGCGGTAATGTTTTAAATGAAACCGTACTACCATATCCTGTACCACTACTATTGGTCGCATATGCGCGTACATAATAGGTTGTGCCTGCTGATAAACCAACCAGACTACCTGAAAAAATTATGGCACCAGTTCCATCAGCTGTTTTGTTGCCCGAAATGGTTGGGGTGGTACCCGTACTCCAGCAAACACCACGTACCGTTATGGCCGCTCCCCCATCATTTATAATGGTTCCACCACTGGTAGCTGTCATTTTTGTGATTCCACTAACATCGGAGGTTATTAATACTGGTAGTGTTGGCAGTGTTGTTGTGAATGAAACAGCACTCCCATATCCTGTACCTTCACTGTTGGTGGCAAAAGCACGTACATAATAAGTGATGCCAGCGGATAAACCAGTTAAATTACCTGTAAAACTTCCCGTTCCTGTTATTTCTGTCGTTTTGCTGTCCGAAATAGTTGGGGTGGCGCCTGTACTCCAGCAAATGCCACGTATCGTTACTGTTGCACCTCCATCGCTCAGAATGTTTCCGCCACTTTTTGCAGAAATTTTAGTTATTTCAGTTGCATCTGATGTTGTTAAAACAGGTGGGGTCAGCGACAGTGTTTTAAACGAAACAGCGCTCCCATAGGCTGTACCATCAATATTGGTGGCATATGCACGTACGTAATAAGTTGTGCCCGGTGACAGACCACTCAGGTTGCCCGTAAAACTTCCGGCGCCTGTTCCATCTGTTGTTTTGCTGTCTGAAATTGTTGGACTGACCCCCGTACTCCAGCAAACACCTCGTGCAGATACGGTTAAACCCCCGTCGCTCGAAATGGTTCCACCACTTTTAGCAGTTATATAACTTATTGCACTTACATCGGTGGTGGTTAAAACAGGTAATGTCAGGGCAAGTGTTGTAAATGAAACAGCGCTCCCATATCCTGTTCCAACGCTGGTGGTGGCATATGCCCGTACATAATAAGTGGTACTGGCTGATAATCCGTTCAGGTTACTTGTAAAACTACCGGTTCCCGTTCCATCATTTGTTTTGCTGTCCGAAATGGTTGGCGTGGCACCCGTACTCCAGCATACGCCATGTGCAGTGATCGTTGAACCACCATCGCTGGTAATGCTTCCACCACTGGCAGCTGTATTTTTTGTTATTCCACTTACAGTAAATGTTGTCAGAACGGGGGGGGTGAGCGCTATTGTTGTAAATGAAACAGCGCTCCCGTATCCTGTGCCATTACTATTGGTCGCATAGGCACGCACATAATAGGTTGTACCTGGTAATAAATCATTTAGATTGGTTGTGAAAATTCCGGCGCCTGTTCCTTCTGTTGTTTTGCTGTCTGAAATGGTTGGCGTGGCCCCTGTACTCCAGCAAACACCACGGGCAGTAATCATTGAACCTCCATCGTTTGTAATGTTTCCGCCACTTTTCGCGGTAGAATAGGTTATAACACTTACATCGGCAGTTGTTAAAACAGGTAGTGTCAGCGCTAATGTGCTAAATGAGACAGCGCTCCCGTAACTTGTACCATCACTATTGGTGGCATATGCGCGAAGATAATAGGTTGTGCCTGGCAATAAACCAATTGGACTACTGATATAACTTCCGGCACCCGTTCCATCTGTTGTTTTGCTGGCTGCAATAGTTGGCGTAGTACCCGTACTCCAGCAAACTCCACGTACAGATACAGTAAGACCTCCATCGCTCGTGATGTTTCCACCACTTTTAGCACTTGTATAACTGATTCCACTTACATCGGAGGTGGTTAAAACGGGCGGAGTGAGCGCTGATGTTGTAAATGAAACAGCACTCCCGTATCCTGTACCATCACCATTGGTAGCAAATGCCCGCAGATTATAGGTGGTGCCCGGTAATAATCCTGTTAAATTGCTGGTAAAACTTCCGGTAGCTGCTCCATCGGATGTTTTGCTGTCTGAAATAGTTGGCGTGGCCCCTGTACTCCAGCAAACACCACGTGCAATAATGGTCAGACCCTTATCGTCGGTGATACTTCCTCCACTGATCGCAGAAATTTTCGTTATTCCATTTACAGCTGATGTTGTTATTAAAGGAGCTCCTTTTACCTTATCCTTTTTGCAACCATTCGTAATAATTAAAAAGAATCCAATGGTAATGAACAGATAAATCCAAATGCTGCTCTCTTTTCTCATTTTACTTTAGAATTATTATTTCGTTTCAGAATATTTCAGAATTCTACTTCAATGGTCTATTAATAGCTGTTAATTAATATATCTAATCTTTAACACAACGCACAGAGAATCCATAGGTCTTGTCTATATTACCATTATACATTTGAGGATAAATATTGACTAATGATCTATACCAGGCATAAGTTGAATTAAGTTCACCTGAATTCCAGAAGTAACAACTACTACCAAAATCAAAAAATACTCCACTAAACATACGTTTACCTCCAGGAAGTGCAGTAAAACCATATTCATTTGTTGCTCCAGTATTCGGACTTTCCCAATGAATAGTCCCGGCTTCTTTTAACTTACCACCACCAGTGGGTTCTCCTAAAAATAACCCCAGAATAGAAAATTCCTCATTAGTTGGAACATGCCATCCTGCAGGTGCCAATTTGCCCGTATTTACTGCAGACCAGTTATATAAAGCGCCATATAGATTTTTATACGATATGTCGTTATTGTACCAGCAATATCCGGGAGTAGTCAGAGCACTCCATTCCGTATTATCGGTAACCAATGGAATTGGTGTACCATCGTTATATTTTGTTGCACTCAGATTTTCAACCAACCAAACCTGCGTGCCTATCGTTACACTGGAATAACCATTTCCGTCATTGTCCATTACAGCGAATGTCTTAAATGATTTCACATCGCCATAAGAAGTACCGGCAGAGTTGGTTGCATATGCCCTTGCATTTAAAGATGTATTTGGTGGCAAAGCTGTCAGGTTACTTATAAAACTTCCAGCCCCGGTCCCATCCACCGTTTTAGTGTCTGAAACAGTTGGTGTTGCACCCGTACTCCAGCATACACCACGCGCAGTGATGGGTGCATCCCCATCGCTGGTAATGGTTCCACCACTGATAGCTGTTATATCTTTTATCCCACTTACATTGGAGGTCGTTAAAACAGGCGGTGTTGGCGCCAAAGTTCTAAAAGAAACAGCACTACCATATCCGGTACCATCAATATTGGTGGCATAGGCACGTACATAATAAGTAATACCTGCCGTTAACCCACTCAGGTTGCTTGTAAAACTTCCCGTCCCTGTTCCATCTGTTGTTTTGCTGTCTAAAATAGTTGGCGTTGCACCAGTACTCCAGCAAACACCGCGTGCAGTGATTGTCAGACCACCTGCGTTTGTTATGTTTCCACCACCGGTAGCTGAAATTTTTGTTATTTCACTTAAATCGGATGTTGTTAAAACCGGGGGAGTTGGAGGTAAGGTAATAAACGAAACAATAGTGCCATATCCTGTACCTTCACTATTGGTGGCATATGCACGCATATAATAGGTTGTGCCTGCAGATAAACCGGTAAGGTTGCTTATAAAACCACCTGTGCCTGTTCCGTTTGTTGTTTTGCTGTTTAAAATAGTTGGCGTAGCGCCTGTACTCCAGCAAACACCACGTGCAATGATCGTTGCTCCCCCATCGTTGGTGATGGTTCCACCACTGATAGCCGTGTATTTTGTGATTTCACTTACTACGGATGTCGCTAAAAAGGGTGGGGTTAGCGGTAATGTTTTAAACGAAACAGCGCTCCCATATCCCGTACCATCACTATTGGTCGCATAGGCACGTAGATAATAGGTTGTGTTTGGGGTTAAACTGTTCACGTTACTTGTAAAACTACCGGCGCCTGTTCCATCTGTTGTTTTACCGTCGGCAATAGTTGGTGTCAGGCCGGTACTCCAGCAAACACCACGGGCAGTAACTGTCAGACCCCCATCACTTGTAATATTTCCACCACTGATTGCTGTAAAATAGGTTATTCCACTTGCTTCAGTTGTTGTTAAAACAGGTGGGGTCAGCGGTAATGTTTTAAACGAAATCGCGCTCCCATATCCTGTACCACCACTATTGGTCGCATATGCACGCACATAATAGGTTGTGCCTGCGGATAAACCATCCAGACTGCTTACAAAATTTCCCGTTCCATTTCCATCTGTTGTTTTGCTGTTTAATATAGTTGGCGTTGCCCCCATACTCCAGCAAACACCACGTGCGGTGATCGTAGCTCCCCCATCGTTTGTAATGGTTCCACCACTGGCAGCTGTAATTTTTGTGATTCCACTAACATCGGAGGTGGCTAAAACGGGTGGTGTAGGCGATAATGTTGTAAATGAAACAGCGCTCCCATATCCTGTACCTTCACTGTTGGTGGCAAAAGCACGTACATAATAAGTGATACCAGCGGATAAACCAGTTAAATTACCTGTAAAACTTCCCGTTCCTGTTATTTCTGTCGTTTTGCTGTCCGAAATAGTTGGGGTGGCGCCTGTACTCCAGCAAATGCCACGTATCGTTACCGTTGCTCCTCCATCACTTAGAATGTTTCCGCCACTTTTTGCAGAAATTTTAGTTATTTCAGTCGCATCTGATGTTGTTAAAACAGGTGTTGCCAACGACAGTGTTTTAAATGAAACTGCACTCCCATAGGCTGTTCCATCGCTATTAGTGGCATATGCACGTATGTAATAAGTTGTACCCGGGGACAGACCACTCAGGTTGCCCGTAAAACTTCCGGCGCCTGTTCCATCTGTTGTTTTGCTGTCAGAAATTGTTGGACTGACCCCCGTACTCCAGCAAACACCTCGTGCAGATACGGTTAAACCCCCGTCGCTCGAAATGGTTCCACCACTTTTAGCAGTTATATAACTTATTGAACTTACATCGGTGGTGGTTAAAACAGGTAGTGCCAGGGCCTGCGTTGTAAATGAAACAGCATTCCCATATCCTGTTCCAACGCTGGTGGTGGCATAGGCCCGTACATAATAAGTGGTGCTGGCTGATAATCCGTTCAGGTTACTTGTAAAACTACCGGCTCCCGTTCCATCATTTGTTTTACTGTCCGAAATGGTTGGCGTGGCACCCGTACTCCAGCATACGCCATGTGCAGTGATCGTTGAACCACCATCGCTGGTAATGCTTCCACCACTGGCAGCTGTATTTTTTGTTATTCCACTTACAGTAAATGTTGTCAGAACGGGGGGGGTGAGCGCTATTGTTGTAAATGAAACAGCGCTCCCGTATCCTGTGCCATTACTATTGGTCGCATAGGCACGCACATAATAGGTTGTACCTGGTAATAAATCATTTAGATTGGTTGTGAAAATTCCGGCGCCTGTTCCTTCTGTTGTTTTGCTGTCTGAAATGGTTGGCGTGGCCCCTGTACTCCAGCAAACACCACGGGCAGTAATCATTGAACCTCCATCGTTTGTAATGTTTCCGCCACTTTTCGCGGTAGAATAGGTTATAACACTTACATCGGCAGTTGTTAAAACAGGTAGTGTCAGCGCTAATGTGCTAAATGAGACAGCGCTCCCGTAACTTGTACCATCACTATTGGTGGCATATGCGCGAAGATAATAGGTTGTGCCTGGCAATAAACCAATTGGACTACTGATATAACTTCCGGCACCCGTTCCATCTGTTGTTTTGCTGGCTGCAATAGTTGGCGTGGTACCCGTACTCCAGCAAACTCCACGTACAGATACGGTAAGACCTCCATCGCTCGTGATGTTTCCACCACTTTTAGCACTTGTATAACTGATTCCACTTACATCGGAGGTTATTAAAACGGGTGGAGTGAGTGCTGATGTTGTAAATGAAACAGCGCTCCCGTATCCTGTACCATCACCATTGGTAGCAAATGCCCGCAGATTATAGGTGGTGCCCGGCAATAATCCTGTTAAATTGCTGGTAAAACTTCCGTTACCTGGCCCATCGGATGTTTTGGCGTCTGAAATAGTTGGCGTGGCCCCTGTACTCCAGCAAACACCGCGTGCAATAATGGTCAGACCTTTATCGTCGGTGATACTTCCTCCACTGATCGCAGAAATTTTCGTTATTCCATTTACAGCTGATGTTGTTATTACAGGAGCTCCTTTTACCTTATCCTTTTTACAACCATTCGTAATAATTAATAAAAATCCAATGGCAATGAACAGATAAATCCAAATACTGCTTTCTTTTCTCATTTTACTTTAAGATTATTATTTCGTTTCAGAATGATTTGTTATCCCATTTCCAGTGAAGGTGAATTAGGTACAACAGGTCACGGGATTATTGATTTAATACCGTAAAAGTAGCTTAATTGCAATTACAAAATAAATATTAGGAATTTATTTTATGTAAATATTTTGTGGTTATACTTCTGGATTCAACGGGATTTGAATTCAAAATTATGTCAGAACTATTTTCAAGTTGAGATCTTCCTTCCGGTTAATGTAAATTTGAGTACCAGTGTTGTAGATTTCCTTACGGTCATTGCTTTTTTAGCTAAAGCTACTATGCCAAAGCAAACACCTTTTATGGTATTACCTGGATTTGGGTTGACCTTATGAACGGCAACCTAGCTTCTATTGAACACGCTGAGTGTCAAATTATCGCCCAAAGCCAATCTAAAAACTAAAACGACTAAGATTAGATTTTTGTTGCTGCGAGTTTTTGGAGATACTGATCACTTAAATAATCTACAATCTCATGATAAGTTCGTCCGTTTTTAGTTACCCAATCAAAAATCTTCCATCGAAGGCAGGAAAGTAACGAATTTTCAATCCAATAAAAGAATTTCGTATGGCAACAGAAGTGTTCCATCTTTTTCATCCTGAGATACAAGTCAAGACCATCAGATCCGTCGTGCCATAAATCAACTATGTGAAAACAAGTTGCAAATGTAAGAAAATCGGACAAAATTAAAATTGAAGGTTAGTTTACCTCAATTATCTTTCTCCCCTTTTTAATACCATTTTCGTTAAATTCATCTATCGTAAAATAATATTTTTGAAGTTTGTTTAAACATCAAGTTCATTGCCATACAATGGTTTTGTATTTGAACCACCATAATAAAAGTACAACCGACCATCATCGTCAAGGAACAAATAATACTCACCCTTAAACAAAATCATCTCAGGGTCAGCAGCTTCGCGTCGTGAAGGATCATTCAGACAAAACCGATAACTAAGGTTCAAAGGGTTACAGATTGTGGATTGCTTTGAGAATGTGGTTACAACAGCTGATTGACCAAATGACAGGGTTGTTATTGCAAATAATACAATAACAGGTAATACCTTTTTCATCGATAACAAATATTCTAAAATGAATTTTCCGGATAAACTGGTTTGTTTGAAGCTATTTAGCTGCCCCATTATAGGCTCCAATGGATGGCGCTTCCGAAACCGGAATCACATTTCCCCAAAAATCTTTATTTATGGTATCCTGGACGATTTTCCCTTGAGAAAAACAAGGTGAACCTTTCAAAAGTTGATATCCAGTCAGGGTCTCAATTCCATTTTTTCCCGTTCCAGGATGAATAAATTTCGGATTCTCAGTTACCTTATTGGTGTCGTTGACAGGAGCAACTAACCCACCAAAATAAGAATTGTGGTCGAAAATATTGTTATTCCATTTGCCACCTTTTGCCCAGAAAATATTATTATAAAAAATATTGTTGCTACTATTTTTTATAATAATTGTATCGGTAGAATAGAATATATTATTGTACACCAGATTCTTCCCTTTCATAAGGTTCAGATAATCAAACCTGCCATCATTTTGGCTGATATTGAATCGTATAATATTACCAGTGTTGGTTTCTTCCGGCGAGCAGCAATCCAGAAAAAATCCACCTTCATTGTCATGAGAATAGTTGTACTGGAAAATCGTTGTTCCGGAGACGACAATATCATTATCGAAGGATTGTCCATCACCTACAAATCTGCGGGTATGACATACCTCGTTATACTGGACAATTCCGTTGCGATGACGAGAAGGCCACAGACCAGCAATAAAATCAGTTCCATTGTTACCCGATTCGCCGGGGATATCTCCGTTTTTGCCAAGCTGTCCGGCGCCATCTACAAAATTATATTCGATAAGCTCATTGTCAGTACCAAGAATAAGAATGCCATCTGCACCGGTGCGTAATACCGAATTTCGGCGTATAATAACATTACTACTCAAATTATTCCAGTTCATTGAGCCATCTGCCTTCTCGCCCTGTCCCCAGAAACTTATGCCAATACCAACAATATCTGTTACTTGATTTCCTTCGATTAACACATGATCCATTTTACCAGGCTCGGCAACTTTGACATAAATACCCCCAACGCCATAAAAAGAAGGTATGGTTGTTCCTTTAGGTTGTCTAACATATGAGGCATAAACATGGTGAATGCTATTATTCTTTATATAAATCCGGTGTTTGATCAGACTATCATTTGATAATACATAAATTCCCCAGCGAGTACCCATTACGGTGGTAGTATTTATAACTTCCATATTTTGTATCGTCCAATATTCCTGATTGTATAGCCGGATAGCTGCCGAGTTTTCAACTCCTAGTGCATCAATAATTGGTTTTGAACCTGTACCATATGCATCTATTACAATCTGAGCTTTTTCATTTCCCGAACCTTTTGGCCATAGTTCACCAAAAGCTTTTGTACCTCGCTTGAACAGAATAGAATCGCCTGGTTTGAAGGTAAAACGATTTACTGCGCTGAGGGTATTCCATGGATTTTTCAATGAACCATTGCCGTTCTGTGGAGCAGAACAATCGATATAGTAATTTGTAATAGTATTGCTTTGGCATTCAGTATTGTCAGAATACCATACAACCATGAGAAAAAGAAATATGGTTATCATTTATTACTTGTTTTTATTCATTTACGCCGCAAGATAATTGTGTCTTACATAACGATCATCAAAAGTATGTTAAATAAATGAAAAATAACTAGACTGTATTACAACTGAAAAATCTGAAAGATAATTTTAATTTGACAGCAGGGACTGCGGGTCAATAAAAAAAGGCTTATATTTATCTCACTTTGAGTTAGAAAATACCCTTTTCAAAAGCAGCGATTAAATCACCTGAAATACTCACACCAGAAGCATGGGGCGGCAGGTTTCCCCGTGTAAACCACCCTGCTTCTTTGATTTCATTTTCCTCAATTATTATTGGTTGAGTATCGTCAGCCTCCGCAGTAAAACCCAGCATGAGTGAGCCGGAAAAGGGCCAGGGCTGACTTTTACAATATTTTAGGTTCCAGACATCCAATCCAACTTCTTCTTTCACTTCTCTTATGACTGTTTCTTCAATTGATTCTCCAACATCAACATAACCGGCAATGAGCGCATAAAAATCACCTTTATAGTTTTTGCCCTTGGCCAGTAATATTTTATTGTTGCAGGTGATCGCTACAATAACGGCAGGTGATATTTTAGGAAAAATCACCAGATTGCAAATGGGACAAATAGTTGCCCTCTCCTCCTTTTTCAATTCTGTTTTGGAGCCGCATCTTCCACAATACCTATTATTATTGTGCCAGGTCATCAATTGATGTCCCACAGACCCAATCCAGGCAAACTCTTTGTTCTTCAGGTTTCGTAAAATAAAAATGTCATGGAATTCAAATGTCGGATGATTTAGATCAGATCCAATCCATCCAAAACAATCAATGGAATTGATTGAAAACAAATAAACAGGCGATTCTACCCTTCCAGTAAAATCTCTTTTTCTTGGGATTTCATAATCATCGACTGTTTTCTTTAATAACACCTGGTTATCCCTGTAGCACAATAAAAAATCTTCATCCCCTATTTCGTGATCATGAAAATAGGTGTTATCGAAAATGCCAGGGCTTATTTCATTCAACATCCATTCTATTTTTAATTTATATATTCTGACTTCTTAAAAAACAACCTTTACATCACATACCCAAATCACGGTCTATCATTTAAAAAATCACCAGGGAAGCAATGGTTACTAATTCCTCTACGGAAAACAATGCGTATCAGTCTTAAAACTAGTTACTTTAATTTTTTTCATTAGCCGTAACATTCTTATAAACACCGAAATTAATTTTTTTTATTTGCTCGGCAGCATTGGAAATAAAGTTGGTAACCGTTTCAGATTTAACTTTTCCGGTAAAACTTATCTTAGCCAATGCCGAACCCGTATAAATAAAAAATTTCGCATTTGTAGAATACTCAGTACGGCCGGTTGGGCCCGATATTGTATTGATACATTCAGCCGATTTACCTTGAATGACTAACGAACCTCCGGCTAAATCATTATAAGGGCCCTTCCCTAAAAATGCCTCCTTTTGTTGATCATCCGCCTTCATCATCTTTATCATATCTATCTGACTTTTGCCAAGCTCCGTAGAAATGTCATACCAGTCAATTTCGATTGAAAATTTGCCAAATTCCGCATCAGAACATGCATCAATATTTTTAATCCCCTCTGTTAAAAAAATTCGAACCATAAAGTCCATTCCTGTAACAGATCTGATTATAATGCTTCGTGAATCAGCCAATTCAACAGGTAATAATTTATTTAAATCGTTTGTGAGTTGTGCTTGTGATTCAAAGTGCAGACTTAAAAGGGACAATGTTAAAATTAAAAATTTCTGTTTCATGGTTTTTGCATTTAAATATGATAAGATAAAAATACAACAAAATTTCGTTGGAAAATCATCCTTTGTCTGGTTTAAAGTTTATGTTGCAGCTAAAAGGAATGCTTCACCACTTGCAGGAAATAAATTATCCGTTCTGTCTGCCAGCACAAATATATAAAGATTCAAAATTGCAACTAAATAGTAGTGACAATCAGAAAATGATGTATTTTTGTAAAAAGTGACGCAATGTCGAAAACTGAAAAATTGATTGTGCGTTTATTGTCACAACCTAAAGACTTTACATATTCTGAACTAAAAACAGTACTTACCTTTTGGGGTTATAAAGAAGTTCAGGGTGAAGGGTCAAGGGTTTGTTTTTATCGTGAAACACATCAAATCAAGCTTCACAAGCCACACCCTGGTAACACACTCAAGAGATATCAAATTGGGTTGATTATTGATGAACTTACGAAAGAAGGTTTAATTTAACAGGAGGATAATGAGATGAAAGATGTTATAAATTACAGGGGATTTATCGGTTCTGTTCGCTTTTCTGCTGAAGATAGTGTTTTTTATGGGAAAGTTGAGGGTATTGCGGATTTGGTAACCTTCGAGGGGGATTCGGTGAAGGACCTAACCGCCGCGTTTCATTATATGGTGGACGAACATATTAAAGATTGTGAAACCCTGGATATTGCACCGGAAAAGAGTTATAAAGGGAGTTTTAATATCCGGCTTACGCCTGAGCTTCATAAACAAATTGCTATTTCAGCAAAAATGCGGGGGATTTCAATCAATAAATTTGTTAGTGAAGCCTTAATGCAAAATTTAACTCACTGATAAAGCACATTTTAGTGCATCGCCTTAATCTTTGAAACCAAAAGTGTAATGCAAAATCCGAAGATACCAATCACGGCAAAGGAGTAGCGTAATCCGGCAGCGGCTGAGATATAACCAATAAGGGGAGGACCCATCAGGAAACCGAGGAAGCTAACACTCGAAACGGTGGCTAAGGCAATTCCGGGGGCTACTTTACCTTGCCTTCCGGCTGCGCTGTAAACCGAGGGGACGATGCTGGAGACTCCCAATCCGACCATCATAAAACCTATTGTGGAAGTAACCAGATAGGGGAATAATACAGAGATAAAA
This sequence comes from Prolixibacteraceae bacterium, assembly GCA_963677935.2. GTDB lineage: Bacteria > Bacteroidota > Bacteroidia > Bacteroidales > Prolixibacteraceae > JAAFHB01. Next base: position 2,424,626 of record CAXXEH010000003.1, read on the forward strand.
AGCCCCGAAGAGATCATGATTCCGCTTACCTGAAGCAGCCGTTTCCTGCCGAACCGCAAAACAAGTCCGTCGGCTATAAATCTTCCCGCTGACATCATGATCATAAATGAGGTATAACCCAATATGACAAGGGAAGATGGGGCTTGAACCACATCTTTAAAGTAGACGCCGCTCCAGTCGAACATCGCACCTTCACTGGCCATACTGCAAAATCCGATTACCCCTAACTGCAATAAAGTACTGTCAGGTTTCGAGAAAAGTCGTTTTTTTGAGGATGCCATTGTGGGTGTGGCTTTCCCCTGTACCAGTTTACCGGCGTTCAGCGAAATGATCACAACTACCAGGCTAACAACAATCCAGAAATGGGTATAGGGCGGAACTTTCAGATGGATCATTATAAGACCGACGAGGGCGCCTGTGAAACCGGCTATGCTCCACCCTCCATGAAATGCAGACATGATTGGGCGGTTGTAAATCTTTTCGGTCGCAATTCCCTGTGTATTAATAGAGATATTACACATATTTCCAAAAATGCCGAACAGGAAGAGTCCTGTTGCAAGTTGCCATCCGTTAGTAGCAAGTCCCAGATTGGTAAGACAAAGGGTATAAGCAGGAAGAGCGAATAGGATTACTTTGCGGCTTCCAAAGCGGGTAACCAATCTTCCTGAAAAGGGCATCATCAGGAACTGACCAACAGGCAAGGCGAACAAGATCGTCCCCAAAGCTGCATCAGTTAGCTTTAATGCGGTTTTAATATCAGGAATTCTGCTTGCCCATGTGGCAAAGCAAAGTCCCATACAAAAATAGGTGAGTGCAACAGCAATCCTTATCCGTTTTTTATTGGGGTATTTATCGGGAAGAATTTGCGAAATTGCGATATTTGAATTCATTTAATCTATTTTTATCTGCTAAAATAGCTAAATCACTCCTGAGAAAAGCTTGATTCATCTTTTTCCTCAAGAATGTTTAAATTAAGAAGCCGGAAGCTTTTCGCATTCCGGCTTCTTTTAACATATTAAAAGTTTAAAATCTCTTCTTTCGATCGCGACGTTTGAATCCATCCCGGTCACCTTCGGGTTTCCGGAAGCCTCGTTCGAATCGAGCTCCTCTGTCGCCTCCCCGGTCGCCTCCTCTGTCACCACCTCTGCCACCACCTTCACGTCCTGTGCTATTGACTTCTGCATCAAAAAATGATCCGCGAAAATTCATTCCACGGCTGTTTTTCAGCAGAGTAGTTGCATAGCCGGATTCAACTTCGACAGTTGCATGTGATTTGTGAAGATCGATCTTCCCGATTTCAACATTACGTCGTCCGGTGGCATCGATCACAAAAGTGATGATATCTTTTGGAATTAAACCTTGTGATAAACCAATATTAAGTCGTATAGAGGTCATCCCTTCTGATGAAATTTTACGCCTTTCCGACCCCTCACGCCCCTCTCTGCGGTTCAGATCATGGGTATCAGGTGCATTCAGGTCGGCGGTATTGCCATAATATTCGAGGAACCTGTTAAATTCCAAAGATACGACGTGCTTAATCAGATCTTCCTTCGAAAGTGATTCGAGTTTTTCATAAACTGAAGGTAGGAATGGTTCAATCTCCTCTTCGTTAATGGTAACTGACTGTAACTTATCAATCAGGTACATTAACTGTTTTTCGCAAATCACTTTTCCCGTAGGAACGGGCATACGGAGGAATTTTTTTCCGATCCCCTTTTCGATCATTCGGATCCGTCCATGCTCCTTCATGTGAATGATTGAGATGGAAATACCCGATTTTCCGGCGCGTCCTGTCCGGCCGCTTCGGTGAGTGTAGTTCTCGATATCGTCAGGCAGGTTATAATTGACAATATGAGTGAGGTCATTCACATCCAGACCACGTGCTGCCACGTCAGTCGCAATGAGCATCTGTACCCCTTTGGTACGGAACTTTTCCATCACATAGTCACGCTGAGCCTGACTCAGATCGCCGTGAAGCGCTTCCGCGCTATAGCCATCCTGAATCAGTTGTGAAGCAACCTCATTTGTTTCCATACGGGTACGACAGAATACGATTCCATAAACTTCGGGAACGAAATCCAAAACCCTTTTAAGGGCTGAATATCGGTCTTTTGCATGAACCATATGGTAGATGTGCTCTACATTTTCGGCGCCACTCCCTTTCTTTCCAACCGCGATTTCGATCGGGTCGGTCATGTAATTTTTTGCTATTGCAGCGATCTCCTTAGGCATGGTCGCAGAAAACAAAAGGGTATTTTTTGTCTTAGGCGTTTTCTCAAGAATGGCATCCACATCTTCCTGAAACCCCATATTCAGCATTTCGTCGGCTTCGTCAAGCACCAGGATGGTGACCTGCGAAAGATCGACCTTGTTTTTGCGGATCATGTCGTGCAGACGTCCTGGTGTGGCGGCAATAATATGCACACCTCTGCGCAAAGCTGTTACCTGGGCGCCAATATCGGCGCCTCCGTAAATTGGAACAATAGAGATATCGGGTAGATACTTGGCGTAATCCGAAATTTCCCGGGCGATTTGAACACAAAGTTCACGGGTCGGACTAATGATTAGCGCCTGAGGAACCCTGTTTTTTGGATCGATAATTTGTAGTATTGGAAGACCAAAAGCTGCGGTTTTACCGGTTCCGGTTTGCGCAAGTCCAACAATGTCTGTGGGTTTTTTCAGGAATAAGGGGATAAACTGTTCCTGGATTGGCGAAGGTTGTTCGAAGCCCATTTCCTGAATCCCCTTTAGGATTCTGGGGTCGAGACCCATTTCATTAAATTGCATCATCTGTTTTTTGTGGCGGGCGTTACAGCTATCTAATGAACCATTTACCCGACTTATTATTATCTATATAAAATCCAATTCCCTGAGCGGGAAAAGTTGCGCAAGTTACGAAATATTTGGAGATTATTTGGTGTTATTCTAAATATTTTACTATAAGGCAGCTAGCGGGGTGAAAAATGAAACCCCAATGGGAGACATAGAGACCTAGGGAGGGGGAGACTTAGAGACATAGAGACTTAGAGACATAGGGACTTAGGGAGATTGAACATCATTCTCATAGTCACTCACTCTCTCAGCCACTCACTCTCTCAGCCACTCACTCTCTCAGCCACTCAGTCTCTCAGCCACTCAGTCTCTCAGCCACTCAGTCTCTTAGTCACTCACTCTCTTAGTCACTCCATCTCTCAGCCACTCACTCTCTCAGCTACTCCATCTCACATTACCCTTCAAACCGTAAAACTGCATCTTACCGGTAAATCCGCCAGCAGCGAGCTGCCAGTAGCTTTTTAATCCTACTTCTGTCTGAAGTAAAGCTGTATCGGTATTCCGGTGAAATTGAAATTGCTCCTTATTTTATTCTCGAGGTATCGTTTGTATGGATCCTTGATGTACTGCGGCAGGTTACAAAAAAAAGCAAAACTAGGGATTTTAGTTGGCAACTGAGTGATATACTTTATTTTAACATATTTCCCTTTGTGGGCTGGTGGCGGATATGCCTCAATAGCTCCCAGCAATAGTTCGTTCAATTTAGAGGTTGCAATATGTCGATGCTGATTTTCGAAAACCATCATCGCTTCCTCAAGGATTTTCAGAATACGTTGTTTTGTGAGAGCGGAGGTGAATACAATAGGAACATCCACAACCGGCGCGAATTTTTCAAGGATATCGTTTTCAAAATTCTTCATGGTGTGGTTATCCTTCTCAATCAGGTCCCATTTATTGACCACCACCACGATCCCTTTCTTATTCCTGTGAATCAGGTGGAAAATACTCACGTCCTGCCCCTCAACACCACGTGTGGCATCGAGTACAAGAACACAAACATCCGAATCTTCAATCGACCGGACAGATCGCATCACCGAATAAAATTCCACATCTTCGGCAACTTTTGTCTTTTTACGTAATCCTGCAGTATCGACAAGGGTGAAATTATGGCCGAATTTATTGTAATTCTGCGCGACTGCATCACGTGTTGTACCGGCTACATCGGTAACGATATGACGCTCTTCACCAACTAACGTATTGATTATTGATGATTTGCCAACATTTGGCCTTCCAACAACCGCAATTCTCGGGATTTTCACATCCGGCTCCTCTTCAACCTTTTTCGGAAGAAGATCAACAATCTCGTCAAGCAAGTCACCTGTTCCTGATCCGTTGACGGAGGAAACACAAAAGAGCTTTTCGATGCCCAAAGCATAGAATTCGTTGGCATCGAGACTCCGTTGGTGGTTATCGACTTTATTGACCACCGTAATTACCGGTTTGTCGTTTCTGCGGAGCAGATCGAAGACTGAGATATCGAGTTCGGTGAGTCCGCTTTCGACATCGACCAGAAAGACGATAACATCCGATTCCTGTATGGCCAGGTTGGCCTGCCGGCGAATCTCCTCCTCGAAAACATCATCTGACCCGGATACATAACCTCCTGTATCAATGATTGAAAACTCCACGCCATTCCAAAGTGATTTTCCGTAATTCCGGTCACGCGTCACACCAGGCATATCATCTACGATTGCGGCACGCGATTCGGTTAAACGATTAAAAAATGTAGACTTTCCAACGTTTGGCCGTCCTACAATTGCTACTATATTACTCATTATTTACTTTTCCTTTTATTGAATCTCATAGCCGAAATTACGAAGCTGGCTCTCTTTATCGCGCCAGTCCTTAGCTACTTTAACATACATTGATAAAAACACTTTCTTCTCAAAAAACTCTTCCATATCCAGACGGGCTTCAGTTCCAACTTTTTTAAGCGCCTTTCCTTGATGCCCAATGATAATCCCTTTCTGGGTATCGCGGGCCACATTGATTACTGCACGTATACTGAGTAACTTAGGCTCATCCTTGAACTCTTCAACTTCAATTTCAACAGAATAGGGGATCTCCTTATCGTAAAAGAGGAGAATCTTTTCACGAATAATCTCCTGAACGAAAAAACGCTCATTCCTGTCTGTCAATTCATCTTTGGGGAAAAACGGAAAACCTTCCGGAAGGTTCGCAAGGATCCGTTTAAAAACATAATCAAGATTGAATTTTTCTTTGGCCGAGATTGGCATCACCTCGGCATTGGGAATAAGATTCCTCCATTGTTCAACCAACGAGATCAGTTTATCCTGATCGGTAAGGTCTATTTTATTAATCAACACCAATACAGGCACTTCCGTAGATTTTATTTTTTCGAGATACTCCCTGTTCTTTGAAAAATCTTCAACAACATCGGTCACGTATAGCAAAATATCGGCATCGACCAGTGCGGTATTGACGAAGCCAAGCATCGATTCCTGCAGTTTGTAGGCCGGTTTTAAAATCCCGGGGGTATCGGAATAAACTATCTGAAAGTCCTCTCCGTTCACGATTCCCTTGATGCGGTGACGGGTTGTTTGCATTTTTGAAGTGATGATCGAGAGCTTTTCACCGACCATTGCATTCATTAAAGTCGATTTGCCGACATTTGGATTGCCTATGATATTGACAAATCCTGATTTGTGTGCCATTGTGCTGATATTATTCCTGAATTTTTTGCAAAGATAGTAACAATTACCAAACTATCGGTGATACACATCTTTACCTTTCAAAAGCGCTCCCACTTAAAAGTGTTGAGAAAAAAATGTTATCAAAATGCCATCCGCCAATTGGCGGACACCAAAAACACTAATTGTGCAGCCTGTTACTTTTTTATGAAAAAAAGCAACCACCTTCGAAACTTGATTATCACTCGTGTTTATGCTCTATTTTTGATGATCTATCTTTTGTTTTGCCTCCCGATTGTTGCTTTATCAAAAGGTATTGGCGCCACCAGGATTGACGCTACAAAAATGATCAAATCGGCCTTTGACCCGAAAATGGGAGTATGGAATATCGACTGGCCAGAACGTGTATCGCAATATGACCTGGTTTATAAAAGTCCACCCATTGATCCGATGCAGGGAATTGCAATAGGCAATGGTGATGTTGCTGCATTGAAATCGATTTTAAATTTCCTGTTTCTAATACGCTTTATCTCACCGATTTTAAGGCCAGGCTTAGCTTAGCAGATGCCTCTCTGAGTTTGACAGGTTCTAGTCCGTTTGGAGATCCTATAGCCAAGCTGAAAACGATGCTCACCGCTGCACACGAAAAGGGGTTAGGACCATTTAGCCAATCGCATGAGAAATCCTGGAAATCGATCTGGAACCAGCAACAGCTCTACTGGCCTTTAAATGCTGCCGGATACCATAATTTAGTTGCACCGTACCTCGATTACAGGTTTAACTCCCTTCGGTTTGTTAAAAAAGGATAAAAAACATGGACCATTAGTTATTTCTTCATAAAATCTTCATTATTCCAGGTCTATTTTTGTAATGTTCATTAGACTGACATTACTGACTGATGAGTAGAAAATTATTTTAAATTTTAAAAGTGCGGAGTCAGCACTATAAACACTGATGAAGTTTTTATGAAGAAGATGATAATCGCCTTAATTGTATTTATTGGTTTCAGTGCAATGGCTATTGCTCAAACCCCGGTAAAACAAGTCAAAAAACCGGTTGAAAAAGCCAAGGTTATTCAGACAGCTAAACCGGCAACTGCTGCCACTCCGGCAAAGCCAGCCGCAAAAGCAGTTGCGGCTGATAAGAAAACAGCACCCAAAGCGGTCGCAGCTGACAAAAAAACAGCACCCAAAGCGGTTGCAGCTGATAAAAAACCAGCGGCAGCAAAAGCGCCAGCCGCAGGTCCAATGAAAAAAGATGGTACTCCTGACAAGAGGTTTAAGGAGAACAAAGCAGCGGCAGCACCAGCCGGACCACTGAAAAAAGACGGAACACCGGATAAACGTTACAACGCCAATAAGAAAGCGACGAAGTAATTCTATCTGGAGGTTAATGACTCAGGTTTTGCAGGTATAGCCTGTAAGAATTCTGGGTCTGGGGAAATTACCGGGCTCACTCAAAGGAGTTGAACCCGGTAATTTTTTATAGTTACAGAAGGTTATTTCAAATCTTTAAAATAAATTACTTCTTTACTGGTGTAGTATCAACTTCCCAGTTGTCGGTGCGGAACAGATTTACCGGCAAACCCTCTTTACTAAACAGATTTGGAGTGGCTGTATTACTAAAACCGAACCTCACTGCAACAGGGGCTTTAATGGTCTTATTCCAGACAACCAGGGTATTACCATCTATTTTTGCCATTGCAGGCTGGAACTGGTGATCATCTCCTGCAATATACACCTCCGTTATGGTCTTATCCTTGGCCATCAAACCATTATCAGCATAATCAAATGTGATTCTGATTTTATCCTTTTCGTTTTTCATCCCTTTGTACATCGGATATTTGTAATTCAGGCCAATTTTACCATATGTTTCGGCTAATGCAATATTGGCAAGGCGTGCAGCAACATCGATTTTATTGACCGGATGGATATTCTTAAGATCATTTACCAGATCAGGGATGACAGCCATTCCTGTTTTGGGAATTGAGAGACAGTTTGTTTGCGCTTCGCGTAACAGGGCGCAAACATTAAGGTTACCGTAACCTGAGAAAGGAGCAATCTGAACAAAGTAGAACGGGAACTCTTTTTGCCACGCCTTACGCCAGGCGTTGATCATCTTAGTCATAAGCGGTTTATAGGTCGAAGCAGTTCCTGAATTGCTCTCGCCCTGATACCAGACAACACCTGCAATTTCAAAATTGGTAATCGGATTGATCATTGCATTGAAAGCAAGACCCGGGAGATTTGGCCACCAGGCTGCAGCACCTATTTTTTTTGCAGCCTGACTCAGTTCTGGATCATTCTCCACCTCATCTTTTGGCGTCCATACTTCCGCAGCCGTACCACCCCAGTTACTGTTGATTAATCCTATCGGGACATTAAGTTCCTGCTGAAGTTTCTTCCCAAAGAAATATCCCACGGCACTGAAATGTTTCATCTCCTCTGGAGAACACACTTTCCAGCTTCCGGCACAATTCTCCTGGAGATTTTCGGAGGTCGATTTTGGAACATAGAAAAATCTGATTTTCTGGTTGGTGGCATTGGGCATTTCATCCAGACACTGTTTGAGCCCCTGATCACCACTCCACTCCATATTGCTTTGTCCGCTGCAAACCCATGTCTCACCGATCATAACATCCTCAAGTGTTGTGGATTCATTGATGGTTATCGTGTACGGACCTCCAGCTGCCGGAGTTTTTATTTTCTGAATCCATTTCGCAGATGATCCACTAGTGGTTTTATAGGTGATGGTATCCCAACTTGTTTTAATGATTATCTTTTCAGCCGGAGCGCTCCATCCCCAAAGCTTAACCTCGCTTTGCTGTTGTAAAACCATATGGCTTCCCAGAATGGAAGGGAGCCGAACAGCAGCAGTAGTGATTAACGAATTAATAACGAATAATAAACAGAAGAGAGTCGTAAAAATTGTCCTTTTCATCTTGCTAATTTTTTGGTGATTTTATGTTCTATGTTAAACTTAATATTTTTGTGTCTTAATGTCGATTTTCATGGATACTATGATTTATTGATTTTTCTGTTTATCGAATTCCAAAGGACAAACCCCATTCCAAATTCTGCAAAATCGACATCCACTCCATGGACTTTAATCGTGAAGGAGGGTATAAATCTTCTGGAAATCATATATCTCAATCCGACTCGTTCGTAATAGAGGGGGTCAGTAGAGCAGGGATTTCTGATATAAACACCTAATTGTGTAACAATTGAAAGTTTATCGATAGTGAGTTCGTGACCACCAAAGAGTCCTGCTGCCAGTACGTTTTTCAATTGATTGACTTTTTGAAGCTGAACGAGGTCACCTTCATCATAAAACAAATCAACACCTGCACTTAATCTGCTTTTTTGATTGAGTGTTTGATATAATCCGGCACTTAACGATCCGACTGTACTTTTTGACGTGTAAGAAGTGCTCTCTCTCATCCGGCTCCATGCGCCGAAAAGGATAACCGACCAGCTTTTCTCCACGAGTGTTATCCGATCATTATTTGGAACGGCGGATAAATTTGATAAAATATATCGCACACCGGCTTCTGCCCCAATCATGTTAATCCCTTTGTTCGGCTTGTTGGTGTTGCCGTTTGATAAATGATACGCTTCCAAAGCCAATAGGATTTCGAACTGCCGTGAGATAGGGAATGAGGAATTAAGACTCAATGAGGAATAGACTGCCAGTTTGGAACCAATGACTACATCTTGGGGGTATTGCTCTTTATAAGGATTAAATCCCCATGAAACGCCACAATGCATTCCCATATTAATAGTGATTGGCGACATGGTCAGCAATGGCAGATTCAAAAAGGAATAAATTGCAGTTGGATTTCCCAAAGATCTGGTTGTAAGATAATTTTGTGAAACTCCAATCCCTAGTTGGGGATAATGATATATGCGCTGCCACTCCTTCTGTCCTAAAGTCTTTAAACCCACTCTTGCATTAAAAAAAGTTACTGCTCCCGCCAGATTCTGCATTTTGGGGTGTGGAAGGAGTTTTCCACCACCGCTAGAAAAATCGAAAAATAACCTGTTATTTTGTGGCTTGCCAATATTATGGATCAATATTATGAATATCAAAGAGATATAAATTTTTTTTGTCATAAGTTATCGTGTGGAAAGCAGGTTTTTCATACATATTAAATCCTTAACTTTATTTTGAGGGTCAAATATAAGTCTCTTTTAGTTATTTTTGGCTTCTGAAATTACAAAGATGCTAATGATGATAAGGAAAACGGTATTAATCTTTCTTCTTTTAACTACGGTCTTTTGTACCGAACAACTTCAGGCTGCAAAATCAGATAAACTGATTCCAAAAAAAGTGCAGATTTCAGGAAGCCAGGTTACTGATTCATTGAAATGGAGTGTTAGTTTTTTGAATAAACTACTTTATTCCGGGGGTGAATGGTACCTCACTGACTCCAATTTCAAGAAACCAGTTCAAGGTGTTTTAAACTATGCTGAAAATGTCCCCCTGGATAGTGCGATTTTCAACCTCAAAAAGTTATTAAGCGACACCAATACTGTTTATCTAATGGGACGACAACCTCAGGATATCCAAAATGTAAAGGAGGTCCATGGTTATTTAACTGATGAAGAGATTGACAGAAACGCAGATCTTATCCGAAAAAATTTATTTGATAGTCTGAATAACATCAATATAGCAGTTCCTGCAATCATTCTTGAGGCTGGTCTTTCAAAGGCGCCCTATGTTCCGGACGGAGATCCTGTAAAATTATTGGGAAGGCAAAAAGAGTTGCCGGGTGAATTTATTACGAATTTGAATAACAAGATTGCAGGTATCCATTTCCCATCGAATATGACAGGTTCAGCCATGGATTCAACACTTCATCAACTTTTCATCACCTATCGTAAGGTTTATAACGATTCGGTGATTAACCGTTGGCGGGACAAATTAATTTTTAGTTACCGAAGTAAATACATCTCAGATCAGGCTGATTTGAGAATCAAAGCCTACAAAGGCTTTGCTGCTGGTCAAAACCTGAATCTGTTGACTGCATACAACGACAAAACAATAGGTCGTGTGAATGATTCTTTGAGGATTGCACTTCAATATCTCACGGCTCATGCCGAAACCGATTCTGCGTTGATCAGGCTCTCCAATTTAACCAACGAAAAAACTGAATTATGGACAGCAAACCGGGAGAGAAAGCCAATCAGGATGTTTCTTAAAAATGCCCAGAATGATTCTTTGAGTGTTGTCCTTATTAATAAAGGAAAAGGAGCATTAAAGCTGGAGATAGATGATGGCATTAAACTGACAAGGTTTTCCGAGTCGCAGAATCGTACGGTTACCTTTGAGACGAAGGCGCCTGATAAGCGGTTGCAAAAGGTAAATCTAAAAAAAGTAGTTTATCCTCCGTGGACGCTAATTGGAAACGGGTCGGTAGGATTTACCCAGACCTCTTTATCCAATTGGTCAAAAGGGGGCGAAAGTGCCATGTCGCTGCTAATAATCAGTAAATACGACGCAAATTACTCAAAAGATAAGGTTAAATGGGAGAACAGCGCTGAATTCCGTTATGGAGTTAGTCAGAGTAAGTCGAGAGGCTTGGAAAAAAATGATGATAAAATTGAGTTCCAAAGCCGGTTCGGTTATTCCGCTTTTAAAAAATGGTTTTATTCGGGTGAGACCAACTTCAGGACACAGATTGCAAATGGATATAATTTCCCCGATAAGGTTCATCCAATTTCAGCCTCAATGGCTCCAGGATACTTGACCATGTCATTAGGTCTTGATTACAAACCCAACAAAGACTTCTCTCTGTTTCTTTCACCTTTTACATCAAAAACGACTTATGTGAGAGACACCGTTTTAATCACCCCGTCGAAATTTGGTTTGGAACCCGGGAAGAAAAAACTTTGGGAACCTGGTATTATTATTAAAGCAAATTGGCATCAAAAACTCGATGAAAATATTACGTATGATACCAAAGGGGAATTTTTTAATAATTACAGGTATACTTTTCAAAAATTTGCGTTTGAATGGGAGCAGGTGGTCGTGATGCGTGTTAATCGGTTTATTAATGCCAGGGTAATTACAAATGTTCTTTATGATTATAATACCAAATTCCCTATCTTCGATGGTGCAGGAACTGTGATTGGCCAGAAACCAAAGTGGCAGTTTAAAGAGCTGTTTACAATAGGATTAACCTATAAGTTTTAGTCAAGACAGAGTAGAATTGTTTAATTCACTATCTCGGAAGGCTTAGATGATGTCAAATCGGCCGGACGGAAATAATATGGAATAATTTTAACCACCCACTGGTTATAGTGGCAATTTTATCTATTTTTGAGTGGAATGAATCTAATGATGACATGAAAGAATTTAAAAAATATTTCAAACTTAACGCTTCACCGGCCGATCTTTATAATGCACTTACCAATCCGACCATGATCGAAATCTGGACCGGCGAGCCGGCGATTATGAGTACGGAACCAGGTAGTGAGTTCTCATTATGGGATGGTGAGATCGTTGGACGGAACATTGAGTTTGATACCGACCGGAAAATTGTTCAACAATGGTATTTTGGCGAAGAGTCTGACTCAATTGTGACCATGAAACTACATCCTGATAAGATCGGAACCAATGTAGAAATTCATCAAACAAACATCCCTGATGAGGCTTACGATAACATTGCCGAGGGTTGGGAGTCTGATTATTTTGGAAGCCTTAAGGAATTATTTGATTAGAGAATACATTTAAATACCTGATTAATTGGGTGATTCTGCGAAGTATCGTTTAATACCAACCATTTGCTATTTAATCATATAACTCATTTTATAGTCATCCATTATATAGCCTGAGCCGATATCTGCTATTACTGCACCTTCATTTATAAAGCCCATTTTTTCGTAAGCTTTTATACTGTTGAGATTATTTTTGTTAACAGTAAGTGTAATAGCTGACGCGCCAAACTCCCGGGCTTTTTTGATTACAAATTTCAATCCTTCTTTTCCCAATCCAGTACCTCTTTTCTCTTTAACGACATAAAACTTACTGAGAAATAATTCCAGACCATGGTGTTTGATGGCGATATAACCCGATGGTTGATTGTTATGGTTGATTATAAAATATTCCAGATGTTCGTTTTTTATCTGATTTTCAATGGCATTGGTTGATTGAAATGATGATACCATATAATCGACCTGCTCCTGCCCGATAATAGGAACGTAATGTTCATTCCAAATGGAATGGGCAAGATTGGCAATGATTTGAATGTCCGCAAGCGACTGAACCTCTTTGATAGTAATTGTACTGGAAATCATGTTATTGTAAATATTAAAGTTTTCTTCATCGAAACAGCAAAATATGACCTGATTGAATGAAGGATGGATTGTTACAAAATCACGGACAGTTGTAATGGCAATTGTGGCGGCTTCCCCCTTTGGAAATCCGTATACCCCAGTACTGATATTGGGAAAGGCTATTGTTTTAATGTTGTTTTTGACGGCGAGATGGAGACTTTGTTTATAACATGAGGCAAGCAACTCCTTTTCATGGTGATTCCCTCCATGCCAGACCGGACCTACAGTATGAATGACGTATTTTGAAGGTAGTCTGAAACCAGGGGTGATTTTGGCGTCGCCTGTATTACAACCGTTTAACCTCTCGCATGATTTGAGTAGTTCTGCTCCGGCGGCCCGGTGAATTGCGCCATCGACACCTCCGCCACCCAATAAAGAACGATTAGCCGCATTTACAATTGCATCGACACTTAACAATGTGATATCACCCCTGATAATTATTATTTCTTCCATACTACAAATTAAGGGATTTTTCCTCCGCCATAAGTGGGCATGGAATTGTAAAATAAAAAGTTGAACCTTTCCCCTCATCGCTTTCAACCCACAATTTTCCGTGGTGTTTTTCAATAAAATCCTTGCAAATAATTAATCCAAGGCCAGTACTTGATTCCCCTTCTGTTCCCTTACGGCTGGTATTGATATCCAAACGAAACAGATCATCAACCAAAGACTTGTCCATCCCAATTCCGGTATCTGAAACAGAAATTTTCACTAAATTGTCAGGGATCATTCTGGCTGAAAGGGTAATTTTACCTCCCCTGTTGGTGAATTTCACAGCATTAGAAACAAGGTTCCGAATAACCGACTGAACCATATAATTGTCAGCCAGTATTGTTATCTGATCTGTAAGGCTCCAGACGATTTCAATCTCCTTACTTGCTGCCAGATCGAGCAACATTGAAATACTGTCCTGAACAATGGGGTGAAGTTCCAATACTTTTGGGGTGTAAGGAATGAGTCCTTGTTGCAATCTTGTCCATTCAAGCAGGTTTTCAAGCAACCGAAATAGGTTAATGGCAGATTTTCTCATGCTCTCTGCCATTAATTGTATCTCAGTAGCGGTGAGTGTTGGTAATTCTTCGACCATGATCTGTGTGAGGCCTAAAAATCCATTGAAAGGACTTCGCAAATCATGGGAGATGATTGAAAATAATTTATCTTTTTCAGTATTGAGTTTCTGAAGTTCCTCATTTTTTTGTTTGATCTCTTCTTCGGCATGTTTACGGTCGGTGATTTCACGACCAATACCCAATAAACCGGTAATCTCTCCCTTTTTGTTACGCATCGGAATTTTTGATGAGAGGAGCCATCTTTTCACCCCATTTTCATCCTTCATCAATTCTTCGCAATTCAGGGCCGGCTTACCCGTTTGGATCACCGATCGGTCGAGTGCGATGAAACTTTCGGCTAATTCCCTTGGATAAAAATCAAAATCATTCTTTCCCAGGACTTCAGCCTCTGATGTGGCCCCCATATAGCGGAGATCGGTTAAATTGGCGAGTGTCTTGCGGAAAGCTGTATCCTTACAATAGATAGAATCGGGGATATTATCTATAACAGTACGGAGTAGTAATTTTTCATTTTGTAGCTCCATGGTTAATTCTGAAGCAATTTGCTTTGCCTTACTACTGGTGTTAAACAGTGATTCGGACAATAAAAAAAGTAATACACTAATCAGTATACCGCTAAAAAGGACAAATAATACACTACTTTGAAAAAAGGTAGATTTTTGATTTGACGGAATAAAATGTAACACCCAAGTCTTTCCATTAAATGTTACAGGAAGGATGAGATTCCTTCTGGAGGATTCAATCTCTTTAAATTGACCATTACCTTGGCTGTCAAATAACAATGATGCAACAGATAGACTATCGTCGTAAATTTTCAGGTGAATTTCCTCCTTGTGTTTCGAATCCGGGTGTTGTAAGATACCGTTCATCAGATCGTTCATTCGATAAGGGGAATATACCCAGCCAAGTATCGATGCACGACGCTGTTCCAATGTTTTTACCTTCACCCCATTCCGATATACAGGTACATACATTAAAGTGCCAGTTTGAATATTTTCATTTGACTCCTGTACTAAAATCACTTTTCCAGTGACCATGGCAAGATCACTATCACGCGCCAGTTCCATGGCTTTTCTCCGCGTTGGTTCTGAATATCCATCAAAACCAAAAGCATTTAGGTTCGGGCTCGAAAAGGGCTCAATATAAATAACTGGGGTATAAAGTGATCTATTTCCTGATGGCTTTACCGTATAATTGGAAAACCCTTCCTTTCGTAGAGATTGAATATGCTGTTCCAATTGATTCCCGGGAATGAGAACTGAATAACCAAGACCCTGAATCCCCGGAAGATTTTTATCTATTTCGGAGTGTTCGTTAAATAATTTCCAATCTTCACGTGTGACTGAATCTGAAGCGGCAAACAAAGCAGAACCTGTTCGTAAAAGCTGAGCATTTGCATGAAGACGTGAAGAAATTTTAGTTTTTATTTCATTACACGAAGATGAAAATTCCAATTTTGCCTGAACTTCAACCTGATTTTGGGTATAACAGGTGGCAATTACAGTCAGAATTAGACCAGCAATTAAGATGACCAGAGCTTTCCGGTTATTTCTGATCCTATTTTTGGTTAACAGCAGCTGATCTTTTAAAAAGGGTGAATTCATCATTGATAATTAAAAATATTTTTTATTAACAATAATAATTGATCCTTCCTGACAGGCTTTGAAATATAATCATTGCACCCGGCATTAATTAACTCCACCCTGTTGTTGGAGAGCGCATATGCTGTTTGTGCTATTATGACTACATCGGGGTTAAAATGCCTGATTTGCCTGACAGCTTCAGCCCCGTCCATTTCCGGCATTTTAATATCCATGAAGACCAGATCAATATCAAGGTGATTCCGGCAGGCTTCAACAGCTTCAATTCCGGTTTTTACACTTATAATTTCTTTACAAAATGGGTTGATGGCTAATTTGAGCAACATCGATGAAGCGAGGTCATCTTCGGCAATCAATATTTTCAGGGACTTAGCTGGTAGTCCACCTTTTTCAGTAACTGAGATATCTGCTGCAACCAATTTTTCTGCTGGATCACAATTACAGGGAATGGTAAAGCTAAACTTACTTCCCTTACCCTCGGTACTCTCCCCCCAAATGGTACCACCAAGCATTTCAACGTAGGCTTTCGCAATGGTAAGACCTAATCCTGACCCTTCATATTGCCGCGTACTCGAATCATCAGCTTGCCTGAACCGTTCAAATATCGTCTCTAGTTTGTTTTCCGCAATACCTATGCCGGTATCTTCAATGGAAAATTCAATGGGAGCATCCTTCACCTCCTCTTTTAATCGAATGCCCAGGGCAACCGATCCTGCTTTTGTAAATTTAATCGCATTATTTATCAAATAATTCAGTACTGTGTTCAATTTTTTGACGTCTGAGATTAGATAGACGATATCATGAGGCAAATTAATACAGCTGGTGAAGTCAAGTCCTTTATTTTCAGTTTCTGGTTTGAACCGGGTAAAAAGATCCTGAATTAAACTATTAATACTAATCCTTGTTAGATTAACCTTCGATCCTCCGGTTTGAATCTCTGAAATTTCAGCTATATCATTGATCGTATTCATCAGCCGGAAAGCACTTTTATTGATGAGGCTGATGTATTCTCTCCTTTCATTAATAGTTACATCATCGTTTTGCAGGATCGACAGAAATCCTAATATCCCGTTAAAAGGGGTTCTGATTTCATGAGAGATGTTATTCAGAAAAGCGGTCTTGAGATTGTCACTCTCCTCAGCGCGCTCTTTTGCTTTTATTAATTCCAGGTTGATTTTCTTTACCGAAGTGATATCTGTTTTTATGGCAACAAAATGATTGATCTCATTCTTGCTACTCATAACAGGAGAAACAATGGCATTTTCCCAATAAAACTGACCGTTCTTTTTCCGATTATAAAATTCACCTTCCCAGGTCTGACCCGAATTAATTGTATTCCAAAACTCTGTATAAAACTCTTTTGAGTGATAACCCGATTTTAATATTCTTGGATTCTTTCCCGTATATTCCTCTCTGGAATAGCCGGTTGAATAAGAAAAATAGGGATTGGCATATTCAATTTTTCCATCCCTGTCGGTAATAACTACTGACGCCTTTGTATTTTCGATCGCTTTTTGCAGTTTAATCACCTCCTCTTCAGCCTGTTTTCGCCGGGTAATATCTCTGAGTGAGCCGTCGATATGATCCGGTTGGTTATCCGATGTATAAATTAAACGGGCGTTAAGTGAAACGAACAGTATTTTTCCGTTCTTATTTTTAATTCTTAATTCATAGTCGTAGACGTCCCCATTTTTCATGATCTCATTAAGGAGTAAATCCCTGTCACTTTCTGAAAAGTAGAGGAATTGAACTTGCTTTCCAATTAATTCACTCCGCTCAAAATCGGAAAAATATTTAACGGAAGGACTAATATCCACAATTGTTCCATCAAGCTTAGTCTGATAAAAAACATAGTGTACATTTTCGAAGATATTGCGGAATTTTTCCTCACTTTTTCGAAGCGCTTCCTCTGCAAGTTTACTCGTTGTGATGTCAACCGCTGTAATAAGACATTGTTCCCTCTCTTGGGATGCCATGCCGGAAAGAAAAACGTAAATAGGTATATTGCGATCTGAAGTAATGGTTATCTCACAGAATTCTTTGACATTTCCGGAAAATATTTCTTCCAGAAAGATATTGAATTTTGGTAATGTTTCAATGGAAATATACTGGCTAAACTGGCTGTTTCTTAGCTCTGAGCGTTCTTTACCAAGCATTTGTGCTCCGGCAAAATTTAACTCAAGAATAATTCCCCGTGTCGATAGTGTGAAATAACCTGATGGTGCAAAATCATAAAGTTCAGTATATCTTTCAGCAGACCGCTCTGCCTCCTCTTTTGAGAGCCTTAGTTCTGCACTTTGCATTTTCAATTCTAACCGATGTATCTCAAGGTCAAATGCGAGTTTTCGAAGTTCTTCTTCAGATGAGTTGGTAGCTTGACAATCAGTAGGATTAAGGTGTTGAGAATATTTTTGAAAACGAGTTGATGCAGAAGGTAACGATTTAAATTTTAGTGCCCTCTCTGCTTTTTTACGAAGAATTGCGGAGATTACCCGCTTTACGTTTTTCATACTCATCAAATGGTGCTTTTAAATTATGTTCAGCCACCAAAAATGCAAAGTTAAATAAAAAATGCCATTCGCATGATCCACTTTTAATTTTCACTGAAGCAGCTTTGAAATTGTAAATCGGTTTTCATCAGGTATAAATCAGGATTCTTTGAGATTAATTAAAATACTTTTTTATTACCTTCATTAATTCCTCTTTCTGAATCGGTTTTGAAATATAGTCGTCGCATCCTGCTTCTAATGCTATTTCCCGGTAACCCGAAAGGCCAAAAGCGGTCTGTGCAATTATAACCACCTTTTTGTTGAATTGACGTATTTGTCTTGTAGCCTCCAATCCATCCATCACGGGCATTTTAATATCCATCAAAACCAGATCAATGTCGGGATTTTTTCTGCAAAGCTCAACTGCTTCAGTGCCCGTTGAAGCCTCGAATATTTCGCTGCTAATCGATTTTGTCAGGACCCTGATCAACTTTTCGGAATTCAGGTTGTCTTCTGCAATCAGAATTTTCAAGCCTGAAAATAAAAGGGCGATTTTATCTGCAGCTTCCTCTGATAAAATTACAGCGTTGGAGTGGGAGATATCTTTCTGAACGGTATGGCAGGGTATCGCGAAATAAAATGTAGAACCTTTCCCTACCTCGCTTTCAACCCATAATTCCCCTCCATGTTTCTCCACAAACTCTTTACAAAGTAATAATCCAAGGCCAGTACTGTTTTCACCTTCTGTTCCCGGACGACTGCTATTCACATTAATGGCAAAGAGGTTTGAAATCATCTCCGCATTCATGCCGATCCCTGTATCTTTTACCGCGATTACCACCGTTAGATTTTCTGCAACACCGACTGAAATAGTAACAACACCGTATCTGGGTGTAAATTTTATGGCATTCGAAACAAGGTTACGGATAATGGTTTGCAACATATTTGAATCAGCATACACCTCCTGGTGCTCAGGAATATCAACATTAAAATTAATATCCTTCTTTCTGATTGATTCAACAGCAGTTTTAAAACATTCTGATATTGCATCATTTAAACTAAGAATCTGCGGGTTAAAGTCAGTTCTTCCACGTTGCATCTGAGACCATTCAAGGAGGTTTTCGAGCAAATTGTAGATATTGCGGGCCGATTGACTTAACGCCAGCGACATCTCCCTTTTTTCGTCCGGGTCAAACGTCATCGACTCGTCGGCAAGCATCTCCGACAATCCCATAAAACCTCCCAGGGGGCCACGGAGGTCATGGGCAATAATGGAGAAGAATTTGTCTTTGGTTGCATTCAGTTCCTGAAGTTCCTTGCTTTGTAGTTGAAGGGTCTGACTTTGCAGATGAAGCTTTAAATGTGTGCTTACCCTTGCTTTTACCTCTTCCGCTTTAAAAGGTTTTGTAATGTAATCGACCCCGCCAGCTTCCAATGCATTAACGATATCTTTGGTATCATTTAAAGCACTTATAAATATAACCGGGATATCCATCAATTTAGAATTCGCCTTTAACCTGCGGCACACTTCGTATCCGTCCATATCCGGCATCATAATATCAAGAAGAATGAGGTCGGGCTTCTCTTTGATAGCCACCTGCAATGCCAGCATACCATTTGTAACCGGACGTACTTTATACCCTTGTTTTTTTAGGATGAATCCTAATATTTTAAGATTGTCAGCTACATCGTCAACAATAAGAATATCAGGAATATATTGAATTGTTTCAGCGTTATTTTTCATCTTTTCTGTCATTTACTCTAAATAGTTGATTTAAATATTCGTAGTCATAATTATTGGCAAAATTCAGCAATTGCATTGAAAGTCCGGAGTATTCCTTTCCCAGACTTTTTAAAAGTTCAATAAACAGGTCCAGATCTGCAACGCTGAGCGCCTCCCTCATCGCCGACAATAAATTATGGGGTAAAGATTTCAAATCCGGAATAATGGAACCGATATCATTCTGGTACCCAGTTTGTGGCACAACAATATCATCTTCATAGATATATTTAATGCCAAGAATTTTCCCGATGGTGTTAAATAATTCATTCTCCCTGAAAGGTTTACGGATATATCCCTGTAATCCAAACGAATCTATTTTTTTAAGCTCATCTTCAAAGGTGCTGGCTGTAAGCGCTATAATAGGGGTACTCTTCCCCTTTTCCGTTAATTTTATTTGCCTTGTTGCTTCGTAACCATCCATAACGGGCATACGCATGTCCATTAAAATCAGGTCGGGGTTCCACTCATTAAATTTGGCGATAGCATCTTCTCCGTCAACGGCTTCAATGGTTTCAAATCCTACCATTTGAAGAAGGGTTACAGCTACTGTTAAATTTTCTTTCTTATCGTCGACGACAAGGACGCGGTAAGGATCGCCCTCATGATCTACTTTTATCACCCCTTTGTAACTGCTGGAACCTAAGGTTTCTGAGTCTCCTTCCTGGAGTTCAACCTGAAAGGTAAAAACAGAACCTTTTCCCACCTCGCTTGCGACGGAAATATTGCCACCCATCAGCAGCGCTAACTCACGACTTAAAGCGAGACCTAAACCGGTGCCGCTCCCCTTGCTGATTCCAGAACTTGTTTGGTGAAAGTGTATAAAAAGCTGATCAATCTCCTCTTCAGGAATACCCGGACCGGAATCCTGAATTTCAACGATCAGCCGGTTGGCATCCCCATTTACTTTGTCAATGCGGGTTCGTACCGCCACTCCCCCTTCATCGGTAAATTTTAAGGCATTACCAATTAAGTTGACATATATCTGACGTAATTTGCTTTCATCAACAACTACATAACGTGGAAGGTCGGTTGATTTTTCAAAAAGAAACTGTAGATTTTTAGAATGGGCACGTTCTTTGAAAATCAAATGGAGGTCATCCAAAAGTGAATGTAAATCAACATTACCTGGATTTAGCGTAATGCGACCTGCTTCAATCTTCGACAACTCTAAAATATCGTTAATGAGTGCCAGGAGATGTTCTCCGGCACGAATTATAGAACCATTATATTCCTTTTGCGAATCTGTCAATTGTTTATCGCGGTTCATTATCTGAGAAAAACCAATAATTGCATTTAAGGGGGTTCTTATTTCATGCGACATATTGGCCAGGAAGGTGCTTTTGAACTTATTTGCTGTTTCGGCTTCCTGTTTGGCCTTCAGAAGCGCTTGGGCTGTTTTTTTCTGATCTGTCACATCTCGTACAATTCCAAGGGCGTGCCACTGGCTATTGATCTGAATAGCGGAAAGTGACAACTGAATGGCAATTTCGTCGCCGCTCTTCTGAATGGCTTCCAGGTCAAGGGTTTTACCAACGGCGGCGCCCACACCGGTTTTCAAAAAGGCTGGGAAAGCGCTGCGATGCGCCTGATGATATCGCACAGGCACTATAAAGGTATGGAGGTTTTGACCAATAGCTTCAACGGCTGAATATCCAAAAATTCGTTCTGCAGCAGGATTCCAGTAAGAAATAGTTCCTTCATTATCCATCATCAAAATGGCATCCTGGGCAGAATCGGTGATTAGTCGCATACGGGTTTCACTCTCGAGAAGTGCCTTTCCCCCATTTTTGCGCTCGGTGATATCGCTTGAGACGCCAATTAATGCGATCGGCGTCCCCAGATCATCACGGATAACAGAGGTGGAGATAAAAACCGGAAATTCACTTCCGTCTTTTCGATGATTTAAAAGCTCACCCTGCCAACCACCCTGAAGTGTGGCAGGAAGAATTAGCTCCACTATTTCAGGAGCATTATTAGGAGAACGGACGATGCTAATCGAATTTCCTAAAAGTTCATATTCTTCAAATTTGTAGGTATTAAGAAACGCTTGGTTAACAAAGATGATCTTATCCTCCAAATCCGTTATGCTGACACACTCGCTAATGCTTCTAACAGCATGCGCCAGCAAAGAAATCATTTTCTCTGTATTCTTGCGTTCAATGGTGTCGATCGAATTAATGGCCTTTAATGAAATATTTTCCTGCTCCAGCCGGTGCAATTCTTCGAGAAGTTCTTCATTTGTTTTACCCTTATGGTTTAAATTTTTCATGAATTATTCTATATAATATTTTTGTAATACAACTATCAGTTGTTCTTTTTTAATTGGTTTTGAGATATAATCATTATTCGTAAATGTCATACATTCCCGGACTTGAATATAGAAATGCGGAACTCCCGTCAGGATATAGCCGATACTGGTAAATTACTCCCGGAATCAAACTGGCAAGATTGATTAATAGGCTATTGTCTTGTGAAAGCACATTCACGGACTGGGGGTGCCCCTCGCAATTTTTATTATTTAAATCCCTTAATAAACGATTCTCAGCCCTCAGGTTATCCAGCTCTTCCAGAAGTTCATCCAGGGTTATATCCTGTTCATGCATATTTGCCGCAATTAAAATGATAAAAGAAGATACTTGCTTCGGTAATATAACCTCAAAATAGGTTGGTTTTCAAAAATGAAGGAGATTAAAAATAGTTAGGGAAAAATCATCTTAATGTGTTAGCAAAAATAGTAAATCAAACTGAATGTTGTCCACAAATTCAAGGTCTATTTTTAATAAGTGTAGTGGTTTTTTAAACAGATGTGCCGTTTTAGATAATAAGTGTAACAGTAGTTCAAAATTCAAGCACAATGGAGCCTTTCGCACGATGCAATTCGAAACAAAAAGAGTACAGTTCGCTGTTGCAGTTAGCTGTACTCTTTCAGAGGTGTGGATCCTTTATATTTAAAGCCGTTTTCGTATTCTGAGCTGATTTAATTAACCTCTTCGGGTCCGGCGGTCTTTTTGGAAATATGTCGGCCTTTTATTTTCCTGACCGCAAACCATCCATTGATAAAATCGTCATTATCAATCAGACCTTCAAACCCATCATCGAGTTGATCGAGGATAATTCGCGCCCGAGCTTGTAAATCTTCTTTAAAAAGGCATTAAATTGATGGTTTTTCTGAGCAACCTGTCCTGCCGGATCGTTCTCATCCTGCGCCTTAAAAGCGCGGTTTAGTGTCTGCTCGTTGTTCTCGGACGATTTAACAGTGGCAGCAATAATTGTCTGTTTTTACCCACAAATTCTCATTCCTGTGGATATACGAAATGGATTCTTTCTCCATTTCCCAAAAGGTCTTTCCACGAAAATCCATAAACTCAAAAATTATCTGATTTGCGCCCCAGCTTCGCGTTCGTAGGCACTAATCAAACGGCTCATTGTCTTCTCTATTTGTTTGTCATTTAGCGTCTTCTCGTTGTCCTGTAGGATGAAACTAAGTGCATACGATTTTTTTCCTTCCGGAAGATTTGCTCCCTGGTATACATCGAAAATATCGACACTTCGCAATATCTGCCTTTCTGCCTTGAATGCAAGTGCTTTAAGGGTACTGAACTGCACCTCCTTGTCAATAAGCAAAGCAAGATCCCTCCTCACCTCCGGGTACTTCAGAAGAGGAGTATAACTTACTTTGTTGTTGCTGATCGCCTTTAGAATCAATGTCCAGTTAAGATCCCCGTAGAAAACGTCTGCATCGATATTCCCATTTTTTAGAATCTTATTATTGACAAAACCTATCCTTCCAATCGTTACATTATTCCTCCGGTATTCAAGTCCTTCAGAAAAGATATCGTTCGATATCGATTCAATGGTACAGGTATCGGGGCTTATTCCAAGTTTGGAGAGGATGTTTTCGACATTGGCTTTCAAAGTGAAAAAGGTGGTTGGCTCCTCTTTTACTTTCCAGTTCTCTGTCTCTTTATTGCCGGTGATCCATATGCCGATGTGTTCTGCCTCGCTGTAATTCTTAACGGGGTGATCACAGGTTTTATCTCCATCGAAATGATAGACATTTCCGAATTCATACAAACGAAGGTTGGAATTTCGGAAGTTTGTATTCCGGTTAATTGCTTCCAGTCCGCCGAAAAGTAGCGTCTGGCGCATTCCATTCAGATCGGAACTCAACGGATTGAAAAGTTGCACTGTATTTTCCGGTTTGAAAGATTCAAGCCGGTCGTAATAAACCAATTTTGTGAGCGAATTGGACATGATTTCATTAAAGCCTCTTGCACTAAGTTGTTCAGAGATGAGGTTCTGCAACTTCATCTTATCGGGCTGAGGTGCATGTTGAATCGTTGATTTGGGTGACGGATTCGGTTCTACATTGTTATAACCATAAATCCGAAGGACTTCCTCAATAATATCAACTTCCCTTTTGACATCCACCCTGTAGGGGGGAACAGCGAGTCTTAATCCTTCTGTAGACTCCTCCGTGATCTCAATTTCGAGCGAAATTAAAATGTGTTTAATCGTCTCCCTTGGAATCTCCTTGCCAATAAGACGGTTGATATTCGACCAGCTAACATCTACCGGGAAAAATTCCAGAATTGAGGGATCAGCAACAATATCAACAATATCCGAAGAAATTGTACCACCAGCTACCTCTTTGATAAGCAATGCTGCACGTTTGAGAGCATAAAGGGTTCCATTCGGATCGACTCCCCGCTCGAAACGGAACGATGCATCTGTATTCAATCCATGGCGACGGGCTGTTTTACGGATATAAACCGGGTTGAAACAGGCGCTCTCCAGAAAAATCCGGGTTGTGCTCTCCTTAACCCCTGAGTGTAATCCTCCAAAAACACCCCCGATGCACATTGCATCTTCTCCATTGCATATCATCAGATCCTTGTCGGATAAATCCCTTTCGGTTCCATCAAGTGTGATAAATTTTGTTCCAGTAGCCAGTGTTTTTACAATCACCCGGTTTCCATTTATTTCTGATGCATCAAATGCATGAAGTGGCTGACCGGTTTCATGCAGAACGTAATTGGTTACATCCACGATGTTATTGATCGGACTCTGACCTATCGCCTTAAGCCTGTTCTGTAACCATTCGGGTGATGCCTTTATTGTAACATCTGAGATGGTTAAACCACTATATCTTGGGCAAGCTTCAGGGTTTTCGATGGAGACAGGAATTGTCAGATCATGATGATCAATTTTAAATTGATCTATCGATGGCCTCACATATTTAACAGACTCTTTTTGACTTAAAAACGCGGCTAGATCACGTGCGACACCGATGTGCGAGGCACTATCGATACGGTTGGGGGTGAGATCGACTTCAAGGACAAAATCACTCTGAATATTGAAGAAATCGCTGGCAGGTGTTCCTGGAATTGCATCCTGGTTTAAGACCATGATCCCGTTGTGATCATTGCCGATACCAATTTCATCTTCAGCACAGATCATTCCCATCGAAACTTCGCCCCTGATTTTTGACTTCTGGATGGTAAATTGTTCACCATCCTTATAAAGAACAGTGCCGACCATAGCCACAATAACCTTTTGACCAGCAGCCACATTTGGTGCACCGCAAACAATAGGTAAGTTTTCGTCACCACCAACATTAACAGTAGTCACACTCAAATGGTCTGAATTGGGGTGCCTTTGGCAAGTGATTACCTCGCCTACAAGAAGTCCTTTTAATCCACCTTTAATTGTTTCAACCTCTTCGATATTTCCTGTTTCCAGTCCGAGGCGCGTAAGGGTAGCTGCAACTTCGGCAGGAGAGAGTTCAAGATTAAGATAATCTTTCAGCCAGCTATAGGATACATTCATTATATTTGATAATAAAAATAGTTGGCAAAGATAGGCAATCTGCCATCAATGCCCAAATCTGAAAACAGATGTCTCGTTCTCTCACCGACTATTTAGACCGTTTGGGAACCGATTTATGAGAAAAACGGATCATTTTTACAATTTTTATCTTTTTTGGCTGAGAAGACCAGGATATTCCTGGTTTATGCTGCATAATTGCCTAATTTGCTGATAATTTGCCCTGAAAAATAAATTAATTGATTTTTTTTATCACAATTTCAAGAAAACTATTTTTTTAATATATCGAATTATTATTTTACACCACAGAAAATAATGGAGATTTACGAATGATTTTAAATCTTAATTGATTAATATACAATTTATTAATGATAATCTTAATCGGAATATATGATGGTAAAAAGTAATAAACCACGCATTGTTAAGGACTATGACAAGCTTCCTCTCGATGTTCAAGGGCAGATCAAGTTAAACTATCCCCATGGTTTTGCAGGAAATCTGATCACCTACATCAATGCGAAAGGGAAAGTCGTGTCTGCTTTGCCCTACGAAACGGAGGATTTTTATTATCTTGTTCGAATGACGCTTGAAGAAGCAAATAACATCGTTGAAAATGATGATGATTTTAATGATGACGGAATTCTTCGGGATGATTTTGCCTTGCAGGAGTTCGAAGGGCATGATGATGTTGATGAGGATGTCAACGATATTCCGGATGACCTGCCAGAAGATGATGATGACGATGATATTTAATTGAAGTTTGACCTTTAAAATAATGAAATGCCGGTTTTATGCCGGCATTTTGTTTTATTACCGACCTTCCCGGTATAACTGCAGATTAATGTTTGCGATGATTTCATCTTTCATTCCGGGCGTAAACCATGTAATTTCCGGATCGCGCCTGAACCAGGTTAATTGTTTACGTGCATATTTTCTTGAATTAGCTTTGATCTTCTCGCGAGCCTCATCAAGGGTTATGGTACCATCAAGGTGGTCGAATATCTCGCGATATCCAACCGTATTCAAAGAATTGAGCTTTCGTAATGGATAAAGATTAATCACCTCTTCCTCAAGTCCTTCCTCAAACATTTTATCTACCCGCTGATTGATTCGGTTGTACAGGACAGTGCGATCACAATTAAGGCCGATCTTTATGATGTTGAAGGGGCGTTTCCTGGATGGATTGGTCCGAAACGATGAGAAAGGACGTCCGGTCATCAGACAAATCTCCAATGCATGCAGAATACGTTTTGGATTTTTCAGATCAACCACCTTGTAATAATCCGGATCAAGTTCCCTGAGTTCATTGAGCAAATTTGCTATCCCTTCCGTTTCCATTCGCTTCATAAGCGACTGACGCAGATGTTGATCAACATTAGGCAGATCGTCAAGCCCTTTGCAGAGCGCATCAATATACAACATTGAACCACCTGTCATGATGACAATATCCCTTTGCCTGAACAACTGTTCAAGCCGCTCAAGTACTTCTGTCTCAAATTTGCTGGCATTGTAATAATCATGGATAGAGTGCGATCGGATAAAGTGGTGGGGAATTGCTTTGAGGGTCTTTGCATCAGGAACAGCAGTGCCAATGTTCATTTCCCTGTAGATCTGTCTCGAATCGCATGAGATGATCTCAGTTTGAAAATAACTGGCGATATCAATACTGAGGTCCGTTTTTCCTACACCTGTCGGACCAAGTAGAATTATAAGCGTTTTGGACATTATTTACATTACTTCGCCGATCTCACCATAGATCATGTTTAGATCCTCCAACTCTCCAAAGTCTGTAAAAACATTTTGAAGTTCCGAGTCCTGGTCTGCCAGTAAATCTGCATTGTAGCGGTTTGATACACTTTGAGCAGGAGCAATTCCTCTGGTATAGGAAACGATTGGTGTGTTAAGATTATTAGCCATAACTATCTCATTTAATTCAATATACAATGATTTCTGATTAGTAACATCAAAAACATAGATTACTTTATCCTCGATCTGGTTAAGATGATTTCCCAGGGTTTCATTTTTCATCAGTAATGCAGCCCTCTGTTTTGCCTGGGTGTTTGGAAACATCGTAATTTCATCTCCTTTATCCCACTCCTCGTCTGCCAGATAAAAAGTGGCAAGCTCAGATGGATCGTAATTGCATACGTCCTGAATTATTTCGTGCAGTTCAAAAAAAGTATTCTTTGCATCTGCTTCGATGTGCAAGGCAAAATCTTCGACTTTATCTGAAATGATCTTAAATTTAAATACCATTTTATTTGACTTTGCTAAACAAACCTTACCGGAATAGGGGCTAAAGGTATATCCGGGTTGGGTCCATTGGATTAAAATAAGTATTAAAAAATGTTAACTTGAAAATATTTGGCTATAAACAATTGTATTATAGTCAGTTATATTTAGATTGCCGGATTTTTGAGGATCAGGCAATCAGAAGTCATTATGAAGATATACATTTGATATATAAACTTATAGCTGCCAATATTAAATCATACTTCATACATCTAATTTAACAGTTAAAAATGATTAGTTAAACAAGGCCAGCATCCCGACGTCAGATCTATCGCTTTTTATTTAAATATTGATCAACTGCAGGATCAAATATAGCGTTAACAAATCTACAATTTTCTGAATAATAGGATGTTTGGTTCGAAAAGTGTAGAAAAAAAGCCGGATTTAAAACCCGGCTTTTAGAATATTGGATTGGAATATTATTGATTTTCTTTTATGAAATTCAGACAGGAACCGGCTTTAAACCATTCGATCTGTGCCTCATTATAGGTGTGTTTTGCCCCAATAGCTTCTGTTGATCCATCGGAATGGTGCAAGGCAACCTCTAAATTTTTACCGGGCTGAAATGATTCAAGTCCAATTATATCGATCGAATCGTCTTCCTGAATCCGGTTGTAATCCTCAGGATTTGCAAATGTGAGAGCAAGCATCCCCTGTTTTTTAAGGTTGGTTTCATGAATTCGTGCAAACGAACGGGTAATCACCACTTTGACTCCAAGATGGCGTGGCTCCATTGCAGCATGTTCCCGTGAAGATCCTTCCCCATAATTTTCGTCACCAACGATAACCGCACCGAATCCCTCTTTTTTATAAGCTCTTGCGGTTGTCGGAACGGCGCCATATTCACCGGTAATCTGATTTTTTACATTATTGGTTTTCCCATTAAAATCGTTTATTGCTCCAATCAGCAGGTTTTCGGATATATTATCCAGATGACCACGATAGGTGAGCCATGGACCAGCCATTGAGATATGGTCAGTTGTGCATTTCCCACGTGCCTTAATTAATAGTTTCAGATTGATCAGATCGAAGCCGTTCCAGGGGGCAAACGGGGTTAACAATTGCAACCTGTCGGACTCCGGATTTACTAAAATTTCAATACCCTGATAATCTGTTGATGGAGGAATAAGACCTTGATCTTCAACTGAAAAACCCCGTTTGGGGAGATGGTCGCCAGTTGGTGGATCGAGTTTTACCATTTCTCCCGCCTCATTCCTTAGAAAGTCGGTCACCGGATTGAAATCGAGTGTTCCGGCAATTGCAAATGCGGTAACGATTTCGGGCGAGGCAACAAAACCATGGGTTTTGGGATTCCCGTCAGTCCGTTTGGCAAAATTTCTGTTAAACGAAGTCATGATCGAATTCTCGGGAAGATTGGCTGCATTGTGACGACTCCATTGGCCGATACAAGGTCCGCATGCGTTGGTCATAACAATGCCACCCATCTCTTCGAATGAATCGAGAAATCCATCGCGGGCAACCGTATAGCGGACGAGTTCAGATCCCGGTGAGATGGTAAATTCGGCTTTTACTTTCAGATTCTTAAGTCGTGCCTGGCGAGCCACTGATGCAGCCCTGCTGATATCCTCGTACGATGAGTTGGTACATGATCCGATCAGGCCAACTTTCATCTCCATTGGCCACCCTTTCTCTTTGGCAACTGTTTTAAACAGCGAGAGAGGTGTGGCTAAATCGGGGGTAAAGGGTCCGTTGATCAGTGGTTCCAGTTCCGAAAGGTTAATTTCGATGACCTGATCAAAGAATTTCGCCGGATTAGCATAAACTTCGTCGTCAGCTTTCAGATCAGAAGCGATGTTCAGCGCCATATCGGCTACGTCTGCGCGACCTGTCGCCTTGAGGTAATCACTCATGCTTTCGTCAAAGGCAAAAGTCGAAGTTGTGGCCCCCACTTCAGCACCCATATTGCAAATTGTTCCTTTGCCTGTACATGAGATACTGGCAGCTCCGGGACCAAAGTATTCGATAATGCATCCGGTACCACCTTTTACCGTCAAAATACCGGCAACTTTTAGAATCACATCTTTTGGCGAGCTCCATCCACTTAGCTTTCCGGTAAGATGGATCCCGATGAGTTTTGGAAATTTTAATTCCCATGGAATTCCTGTCATCACGTCGACTGCATCAGCGCCTCCAACGCCGATTGCGATCATTCCCAGACCACCTGCATTAACGGTATGCGAATCGGTCCCAATCATCATCCCGCCGGGAAATGCATAATTTTCGAGTACTACCTGATGGATAATTCCTGCACCGGGTTTCCAGAAACCTATCCCATATTTTTTTGAAACCGACGAAAGGAAGCTGTAAACCTCTTTATTGGTCTCTTCAGCTTTTTTAAGATCCTCTGTTGCACCCGTTTGCGCAAGGATAAGATGATCGCAATGTACTGTTGATGGCACTGATACAACGCTTTTGCCAGCCTGCATAAATTGAAGCAGGGCCATTTGCGCTGTAGCATCCTGCATTGCTACCCGATCGGGGTCAAAATTTACATAGGATACCCCTTTTTCGAAAGGTTGGTTAGGAAATTCACCCGAAAGGTGGGAATAAAGAATTTTCTCTGTTAAGGTAACAGGTCTCCCCAGTAGTGTACGTAATTTCTTAACTCGTTCGGGTATTTGTGAATACACTTTGCGAATCATATCAATGTCATAAGTCATACGGTTCCTTTTTAAGATGATAAATTAATTACAATGTTAACGATTATTGATGAAAAAAATAGGAGAATTTGGTTCAGTCAAGTTTTCAATATTGGACCAAAATTTCCTTAATCTAATAACATTTTAATGGAAAGTTAGTTTAAATTAGCAGAAAAATTTATTCCGACCAATCTTAAATCACCATGATGTGGATCAAACCTTTGGTGTTCGAAAATATTAGAATCGCATTTCAGTCAATAACGGGAAATTTGATTCGCTCAATCCTTACAATTTTGATCATTGCAATAGGAATTACCGCTCTTGTGGGAATTTTGACCGCTATTGATTCAATTAAAAACTCTATTACCTCTGAGTTTACCCGATTAGGCGCCAATACCTTCAGCATTCAAAGTCGGAGCATGCACGTGCAAATCGGAAATAAGCGATACAGAACAAAGAATTACAGTTACATCAGTTATTTCCAGGCACGTGAATTTCGCGAACGGTATACTTTTCCTGCCGTGGTATCCATTACCGTATTTGCGACTCAGACTGCAACTGTAAAGTACGAATCAAAAAAGAGCAATCCGAATATTTCGGTGCGCGGGATCGATGAAAACTTTCTTCAAACAGCAGGTTATGAAGTTGAATCTGGCAGGGGACTCACTTTTCAGGAATCGTTTGAAGGTAATAATGTGGCACTTGTCGGGTCTGCGCTGATTACTAAACTCTTCGCCAAGGATGTCGATCCACTGGGGAAATTTATTTCTGTTGGAAGTGGTAAATACCAGATTGTTGGTGTGTTGAAAAATAAGGGGAGCGGCTTTGGGAATAGCAGCGATCAGATCGTTCTTTTGCCTTTTACCAATGTGCGACAGTATTTTCCGCGGCCGCAAATGAATTTCAAAATCAACGTGATGCCAAAATCGCCGCAGTTAATTGATGCTGCAATCGGGGAGTCAGAGGCAGTATTCCGAAACATCAGAGGGCTAAATATTCTTGATGACTCCGATTTTGTGGTTGAGAAAAGTGATAATCTGGCTAATTTGCTGCTTGATAATATCAAATATGTTACCCTTGCCGCCACAATTATCGGATTTATTACACTTCTGGGTGCAGCAATCGGATTGATGAATATCCTGCTGGTTACAGTCGCAGAGCGAACCCGCGAAATTGGTATCCATAAAGCAATGGGCGCAAACTCTCATTCCATCAAGCAACAATTTCTAATCGAATCAATTGTTATAGGGCAATTGGGTGGATTGTTAGGAATCTTTCTGGGGATTCTGGCAGGAAATGGCGTATCCGCTCTGATCGGCAGCTCATTTATTGTACCCTGGCAATGGATGGTAACAGGGGTCATTTTGTGTCTTTTTGTAAGCCTTGCTGCTGGTGTACTTCCGGCAATTAAAGCATCGAAGCTCGATCCGATCGAGGCGCTGAGATATGAATAAAAGGAATCCCGGACACTGACCAGCTTCAATCTTCATACCTTCTTATTACTTTTTTGGTCTACAACTTCAAAATAAACCCGAACTTGTAGGCAAAATTGTCGTGAACAGAGTTAAATTGGTATGGACCATACCGGTAATAAACACCCACACCCCAGGAAAGATATCCCATTCTGAAGAGATTATTCAGCTCAACTCCTGATTCAAAAAAGCCTTTTCTGTAATCACTCAGATTATATTTTATAAGATATTCATCGTTTAGTTGTCCGATTCCCATATTTTGAGCAATGATAATACCAGGGATGTTTTTTATTTTTTCAGGGAAAAGCCATGAGCTGAAATCGTGTCGGAAATGAACAGCAGTAAAATTTGCAGCCGCAAATTCGTTTAGCCGCATGGTGGCAAATGAAAAGGGAGCATTCAATGTAAAAGTTCCTGCAAAACTTCCGTAACCATTGAAAAGCTCCATGATTGGTGAGACCTGAGACATTACCCCTCCTCTAACCATTATCGTTGTTTTTCCAAACTTCGAATCGGGAAGGCTGAATTTTCCTTTAAGTTCTATTTTAGTGTATTTATAGTCTCCATAAAGTGCCCTAAATCCGTGAATTACAGTTAAATAATAATCAGCTTTTGGAATTGTGATTTCGGTAAGATGTCCTTCCTCCATCAATAGTTTGATGCCGGGAGAATACCGCATTTGTAACCCCGTACGGGTTAAACTTGTCGGATCGAATGAATGATGAACCAAAAAATCAGTGTTGGAATTCGCGTTGTTTTCTGACAGGTTACCAAAAAGGTAAAGATTGAGCTCATTAAATGGTCTGAATTCCAATCCGGCTGTAAATCGTTTTTCCTGGAACATGTTATCAATCAGCAAGAGTCGGTAACTCTCCGGATTCAATAACGAAGGTGTTTCGAGGAATTCAGGTCCGCCAAATTCCATATTCAGGTCGGTATAACCCAGATGAATCCTGTAATCGGAAAGCCCGGTTGGAAAGATATCGAACCACTCACCATGACGCAGTGCCCCGTCTTTCATGCTGAGACTGAAGTAACCCCCGAGGGTAAAGTAACTTGATAACATCCGGTTAGTTTCACCACCCAATCCCAATTTAAGACCTTCATAAACGTTGTAGCCAACCACCCGGTTGTAATCGAGGTGGAAATAGCCCAAAGCAACCTTCCCTTCAGCTAACATCCGGACCATTTGCAACTGTTTTCTTTTATTAAGAGCAATAATCGTACTGTCGATCCTCAGTTTTGATCTGGAATCAGTTTGACTGAATGGGATATAGAGGTAATTGAGGTTTGCACTGGCTGACCGTTTCACAGAGTCTGTGGCCAATGTATCAGGATAAGAAATGGTTTGGTTTTGTGTTTTCTGATCTGGAACAGAATCCTGCAAAGCATTATGGATAATGCATAAAAGTCCGGTGTTTGCAACAACCGGACTATGCATCAGAATAACAAATCCAATGACAAATAACTTAATTCTCATTTGATTACCAGACGACTATTTTGAGGTCATTTTCAACAGGTTCACTTCCTCTTCGGTTAAAAAGCGCCATCTTCCACGAGGAAGATCTTTCTTGGTTAATCCGCAGAAATAAACGCGGTCGAGTTTTTCTACTTTATAGCCAAGGTGTTCGAAGATCCGGCGCACAATCTTGTTTTTGCCGGAGTGAATTTCGATTCCGACCTGTTTTTTATCATCCTCACTTACATAACTTACAGAATCGGCAGCAACAAAACCGTCTTCAAGATTAACACCATCGACAATTTCCTGAAGATGATTCTTTGAAACTTTCTGATCTAAATAAGCATGATAGATTTTTTTGCGGTTGTATTTGGGATGAGTCAACCGTTTTGTCATATCACCATCGTTGGTAAAAAGCAAAAGACCGGTAGTACTTTTATCCAATCGTCCTACAGGATAAATTCTTTCCGGACAGGCATTTGCAATAAGCTCCATTACTGTTTTGTCAGCATGTGGATCTTCAAGCGTTGTAACATACCCCTTTGGCTTGTTCAGTAAGACGTATACTTTTTTCTCTGCAGAGATGATTTTTCCATTGAAACTTACCGATTCACCTGGCAAAACCTGATATCCCATTTCCGAAACTATTTTTCCGTTGACGGTAACACAGCCGGTTGCAATATAAGTATCTGCTTCACGACGCGAGCAAAGTCCCGCATTGGCGATGTAACGATTCAAACGCATTGAACCGGGCTCTTTTTTCGATTGAACTGATTTTGTCGGGCGGTGTGCTGAGTTAAACTCCTCGTTCAGGTTTTGTTTGCCAAATTTACCCCGTAAAACCTTTCCCGTTTTATTGAGGTACTGGTCTGATTCTGCCCCTTCGAATTTTCGTTCGGGCCTTTTCTCAATTACATTTCTACGGAAAATATCCGAGGTGCGCTCTTTTCCGAATCGACCGGTTCCCGAGGTAGTTGGTTTTGATCCGGAAGCGGTCTTAATTACCTTTGTTTTTCCTACTCGTTTTCCGGAGGTCAATTCTCTGGAATCTGTCCGACCAGCAAATGGTTTTCTGCTTTGGTCGCCTGGGGTTGATTCCCCTTTTCTTACACGTGGTCTTGTTCCTGGTTCACGTTTTCCGACGGTACGCTTATCCGGGCGCTCCTGTCCTCTTTCTCTTCTGATGATCATTTCTTAATTCTCTGACTTATTATTATTTCGGGTGCAAATGTCGGAAAAAAAATGCAAAAAAGAATTAAAATTATTCATTTACAAATTAATCCTTTGAATAATTAACCCAATTTAACAACTTTGCAGGTCAAAATTTAATGATTAGGAGAGAAATATGGCACTGATAAAATCAATTTCAGGAATTCGTGGTACAATCGGAGGTAAACCTGGCGAGGGTCTAAGTCCGTTGGACCTTGTTAAATTCACCGCGGCTTACCTAACGTGGATTAAGGAGAACAGGGGTGATGGCTTAAAGTTAAAAATAGTGGTAGGACGCGATGCCAGGATATCGGGCAAGATGGTCAATTCTCTGGTTACAGGAACTTTAATGGGAATGGGCGCCGATGTGGTGAATATTGGACTTGCTTCAACACCCACTACCGAACTTGCTGTTGTTGCTGAAAAAGCTGACGGAGGTATTATCTTAACTGCCAGTCACAATCCCAAACAATGGAATGCCCTGAAATTGCTCAATGAAAAAGGGGAGTTTCTAAATGATAAAGAGGGGAAAAAGGTGCTTGAAATAGCCGATAATGAACGCTTTGTATTTGCTGAAGTTGACAATCTCGGTCACGAATCATTTTTTGATTATACTTCATATCATATTCAGCACGTTCTTGACCTTGATCTTGTGGAGGTTGAAGCGATCAAAAAGGCACAATTCCGCGTTGCGCTCGATGCTGTCAATTCCGTTGGCGGAATAATTGTTCCTCAGTTACTCAGAACGCTCGGTGTCGCTGATGTTATTGAGATCAACTGCGTTGCCGACGGGCACTTTGCCCATAATCCCGAGCCGATCCCTGAAAATCTTGTCGAAACTTCGGAGATCGTTCGTAAAGAAAAGATCGATGTTTGTTTCGTCGTCGATCCCGATGTTGACCGGTTAGCCATCATCAACGAGGACGGAACGATGTTTAATGAAGAATACACCCTGGTCGCAGTAGCCGATTATGTCCTCTCAAACACCCCCGGGAATACCGTATCCAATCTTTCATCGTCAATGGCACTTCGTGATGTTACTCAATTACATGGAGGAACCTATACCCCATCAGCAGTAGGAGAGGTTAATGTGACCACGATGATGAAGGCGACTAATGCAGTGATTGGGGGCGAAGGGAATGGTGGGGTGATCTATCCAGCCAGTCATTATGGACGCGATTCGTTAGTGGGCATCGCCCTTTTCCTTACCCATTTGGCCAAGTCAGGATTGAAATGTTCTGAACTTCGTGCAACTTACCCCGACTATTCAATATCAAAAAATAAGATTGAGCTTACCCCTGAGATCGATGTGGATGATATTCTGTTGAAAATTAAAGCGAAGTACCCGAAAGAACAGGTCACTGATATCGATGGGGTTAGAATTGATTTTGATAAGGAGTGGATTCATTTGCGGAAGTCCAATACCGAACCTATCATCAGGATTTATTCCGAAAGTAAATCGGCAGAGCGTGCAAATGCTTTGGCTGAAAATATGATATCAGCAATCCGTGAAATTGCCGAAAAGTAAAGCTTCAGATTTTTGAAATTCGTTTTTGACCGGTTAGACGATGATGCTATTTGGTAAAGAATAGATATTTAGTATTTTGGTTCGAATTTTCAAATGTAATTTTAAGTACTCTTTAAAAATGTTAAGTATTTGTTAAGTGTGACTAATTTGTTTTTAAATCATTACAAACTGCCTAAATTTGCAAGGATTTTTAAACAGCAATTATTTTTGTTAATCAGAAACATAATTCGATTTTTATGAAAGTTACAGTTGTAGGAGCAGGAAACGTTGGAGCAACATGTGCTGACACATTGGCATATCGTGAAGTGGTAAATGAGGTGATCTTATTGGATATCAAGGAAGGTATTGCCGAAGGTAAAGCGCTTGATATTTGGCAGAAAGCCCCAATTATTGGATATGATACCCGTACCGTAGGTGTTACAAATGATTATTCACGGACTGCAGGATCTGATGTTGTGGTGATTACATCGGGATTACCGCGTAAGCCGGGGATGAGCCGCGATGATCTGATCCAGATCAATGCAGGCATTGTGAAATCTGTAACTGAAAATATTGTAAAATATTCGCCGGATGCAATTATTATTATTGTTTCCAATCCATTGGATGTGATGACTTACCAGGCGCATCTTGCTTCCGGATTACCCCGTACAAGGGTGATGGGGATGGCAGGAATACTCGATACTGCACGTTACCGTTCTTTCCTCTCCGAAGCATTGAATATCTCGCAGAAGGAGATTCAAGGGATGCTTTTAGGTGGACATGGCGACACCATGGTCCCTCTGACCCGTTATACAACAGTAGGTGGCATTCCAATCACCGAACTTCTTGACGCTGATAAATTGAATGCCATCGTTGAGCGTACAAAAGCCGGAGGCGGTGAACTTGTTAAATTAATTGGAACCTCTGCATGGCATGCGCCGGGAGCGGCTGCAGCTCAGATGGTAGAAGCAATTGTTAAGGATCAGCGTCGTATCTTCCCGGTATGTATTCAACTACAGGGTGAATATGGCATCGATAACTGTTACCTTGGTGTTCCTGTTGTTTTGGGTAAAGATGGCATCGAAAGTATCGTTGAACTTAACCTCAATGCTGATGAGATGGATATGATGAGAACCAGTGAAGGTCATGTACGTGAAGTAATGAACGTTCTGGATCAGATCAATAAGAAATAATTTAACTTTTTAGTTTGCACGAAAAGGGGGCTTGTCCCCCTTTTTTTGCTGATTAATCTTAACCAACTTTAATGAGGCAGGAAATTAGTTTTGAAATCATCGAGCTTGAAGAACAGACTTATCATCCATTAATAAATGCCTGTTTTATCGGACTTGATAACCACTGGTGGGTCATCGATACGGGTGCATCGAAAAGTGTTTTTGATGAATCCCTGAATGGCTATTATGTGGCCGATAATGAAGATACCGTAATGGCTACAGGTTTGGGAAAAGAGGTGGTAGAGACTAATTCAGGAAAGTTACCGGAATTAATTCTGGGTGGATTAAATTTTGGTGTACTGAAAGTTGCATTGGTTGACTTCAAACATATCAATACCGAATATGCGAAATTTTCTGATAAGAAGATTGTGGGATTAATCGGTTGCGATTTTCTCTGTGCCCGAAAAGCGATCGTTGATCTTGAAAAACAAATATTGTCCCTGGTTATTGCGTGATTTCATCTGTATATAATTTGTTTTTTAACGGCCAAATGGAATCGTAGATCAGCGAAGCTAATAGCCATCCGCCGGTTGGCGGATTCATTTCGGTTTGTGATATTCTTATCATGGCTATTTCATCTGCTTCACCTGAATCAGGTCGGCTCCCCGCCTGACCTTCCTCCGTTTGAAATTCAACCTGATAATCAAAAATTTTATCTTTATCCTACTGCTGATCACTTCCTCCTTTGTCTCTTAAAATATTATTTTATTTTCACAAAAAAAAAGTTTATTTTTTATAAATAATATGATATATATTGCTTATATTTATTCCATAAAAACACCTGGTCTTGCGAATCCTAATTTGGTTTTATTTTTTTAAGGATTTGGAGATTATGGTTAAAGTCTTAGACTTGAAAACTGTGAAGAAATCTGAAACACTTTCTTAGCAACAAGAGGCAAAAGGCAGAAAACGGAGAGTGTTTGTGATTTGTACTATCCGGACAATGCGATCGTTGATATCACACTGTTTGATCTGGTTTTATTAGTGAAAAAAATTTTAAAATTTTTATCCTAATGGCAGCAAATAATGATATATTTTCGAAAGAATGGTGCGAATTGATTTTTGAATCATCGCCAAATCGTGAATATGGGGCCTATGAATTAAGGAGTAATTCTCAAAGGCGGCAATTCAGGGCCTTGGTTTTAGCATCTGGTTTTTTTATTGTGGCTGTCGTGGCGCCCATTTTAATCAAGCAGATGATACCAGAGAAGGTTGAAAAAGAATTATCTGTCAGGACTTTGACAGATATTCAATTGGAAAAGCCCAAAGATGTATCCTTCATTAAAGAGGTTCCTCCACCACCACCGATGCGTAATACCATAAAATTCACACCTCCCGTAATCAAACCTGATGATATGGTGCAGGAGGAGGAGCAGCCCATTATGCAAAAGGAGGCTGTTGAGTCAAAGGAGGCGATTAGTAATGTTACATTCGACAAAGGTACTGATGACATTTCAGCCCCGGTAGCAACAGCGGAGAAAAAAGTTGAGATTACCGAAGAGCCGGATAAGCCCTTTATAATTGTAGAACAGATGCCACAATTCCCTGGTGGAGAGAGGGAAATGATGAAGTTTATTAAAAGCAACCTTAAATATCCGGCTACAGCCGTCGAAAATGGGATCTTTGGTACGGTCACTGTTAACTTTGTTGTTGGCAGGGATGGGAGAATTACAAATATTAAGGTGATTAGGGGGATTGGAGCCGGCTGTGATGAGGAAGCTGTCAGAATTTTGGAGAAAATGCCAGCATGGAGTCCAGGAAAGCAGGGAGGGATTGCTGTTCCTGTAAGTTACACTGTCCCATTCAAATTTGTTTTGCAATAAATACCCTGATATATTGATGATTGTCATTAAATTTAAATGTTAAAATATGTTAATATTTAAGTTTTTGGCCATTTTTATTTAGCCCCACCGATGTGAATTGAATTGGATTATTAATTTTGTCCACGATTAAGAATTAAAGATCTCTTTTGGAATTTTCGTAGATCCTTGTAATTGAACATGTTTTTTTGTTGTATATTTGAACCATTCGTAGGTTTGTTTATTCAATATAACAGTTTGATTAATTGTTATTTTCTTATAAATTTAGTATTCTTTTAATGTTTTCTCAAATATTTCTTAAACTTTCATTTAAACACTAGTAATTTTAGAGTATGAAATCACAAAATGGTTTTTTAAAGATTCAAAGCGCTTTTTCTGCATTGGTCATTCCCGTTTCGTTCATTATTGCTGTCGCTGTATTTAATTTGATAATGGGCGCCAACAGCCATTTTCAAGGGAATAATAATGCGAATGCACCTATCCCGGGTGATTTCCTTGGCGTAATTTATAAGGGAGGATTTATCGTTCCAATCATTATGACGTTGCTATTGACTGTAATTGTCTTCGCAATTGAACGCTTTTTCACAATTAACAAGGCTGGTGGAAAAGGATCTGCTACTAAATTTGTTGAGTCAATCAAAGCTTCCCTCTCTAAGAATGACATTAATGGCGCTATGGCAGAATGTGATCGTTTTCAGGGATCTATCGCAAGTGTTTCCAAAGCTGCACTTCTGAAATATCAGATGCTTGAAAAAGACACCACGATGACTAAAGAACAGAAGTTACTTGACATTACAAAGAACATCGAGGAGGCAACCTCTCTTGAACTTCCAAGTCTTGAGCAGAATCTTCCTATTCTTGCAACCATTTCCTCACTTGGTACCATGATGGGTCTATTGGGAACGGTACTTGGGATGATCCGCTCATTTGCTGCTATGGCAAACGCAGGAGCTCCTGACTCTGTTGCATTATCTACAGGTATTTCTGAAGCACTTATCAATACGGCATTTGGGATTGGTACAGGCGCCCTTGCAATGATTTCCTATAATTTTTTCACCACAAAAATTGATAAGCTGACCTATTCAATCGATGAAACTGGTTATAGCATCGTTCAAACATTTGCTGCAAAGCACTAAATTTATAGTCTAAAAATATATTAGTACTATGCCAAAAGTTAAAATAAAAAGGAAAAGTACGGCCGTTGACATGACCGCTATGTGTGATGTTGCGTTCCTGTTGTTGACCTTCTTTATGCTCACTTCCAACTTTATTCAAAAAGAGCCGGTGGCAGTGAATACCCCCTCCTCAATTTCAGAGATTAAGATACCTGACCGGAATATCATTTCAATTCTGGTCGATGCAAAGGGTAAAGTTTTCTTTGGAGCTGACGGTCAGGAAAACAGGGTTCAAATGCTTACCAAGATGGGTGCTACCTATAATATCACCTTTTCTGCAGCTGAATTAAAGGAGTTTAGTTTGATCAATAAATTTGGAGTCCCCATCAATCTTATGAAGTCTTATTTGGCTTTGAAAAGTGAGGAACGGGACTTACCCCAGAATTCGATTGGAATACCCTGCGATTCGTTGGATAACCAGTTCAAAAATTGGGTGAGTGTAGCTAAGAGCGTTAACAGGGATTACCGTATCGCGATAAAGGCCGATCAGGTAACAACCTATCCGGTCATTAAAAAGTTAATGGGTAGTCTGCAGGACATCAATGAGAACAGGTATAACCTGCTCACGAGTCTTAAAAATGTAGCTGATTATGAATAATTATAAATTTTAAAATTCATGTCTGAAGTAGCTGCGGAAACGCAAGTAAAACAAAAAGGCAAGACCAAAAAGATGTCAACAAGGGTGGACTTTACACCTATGGTTGACCTCGGGTTTTTGCTCATAACATTTTTCATGTTGGCCACATCAATGAGTAAACCTCAGACCATGGAAATCGCCATGCCTTCCAAAGAAAAGGTTACAGAAGAGGATCAGACAAAGATCAAAGCCTCCAGAGCTGTAACGATTCTTCTTGGGAAAGACAATAAGGTTTTTTACTATGAAGGGACTCGTGAAAATGATATTGACCCTGTTCTCAATCAAACCGATTTTTCTCCCAAAGGGATGCGCCAGTTTTTGATCAAGAAGAATTATGACATTATGGTCAAAGTTCGTGATCTGAAAATCAAGAAGGATGCAAAAAAGATCTCTGATGAGGATTTTGAGAAGCAGAAAACGGAGATCATCAGCGATAAGAAAGCCCCCATTATTCTGATCAAGGGGACTGTGGATAGTTCGTATAAAAACCTTATCGATGCGCTGGATGAGATGGCTATTTGTAATATCGGTCGTTATGCGATCGTGGATATTACCCCTTTTGATCTGGAATTGTTAGCAAAAAAATTATGAGACAAATCTAATGGCAGCAAATAATGATATTTTTTCGAGTGAATGGTGCGATCTGGTTTTTGAAGCTAAAAATCATGAGTATGGAGCGTATGAATTAAGGAAAAATTCTGCAAGAAGACACTTCAGAGCGTTCATCATTGCCAGCGTAGTTTTCGTTCTGACAGTTTCTGCACCCTCCTTAATCAATCAGCTCTTACCAAAGCGGGTAGACAAGGATGTCAGCGTCAGAACACTTTCGGATATTAAGTTGGATAAACCAAAGGAGAACATCCTGAAAGAGATTCCACCGCCACCACCACCTTTACGTAATACCATCAAGTTCACCCCTCCGGTGATTAAACCTGATGAAATGGTACAGGAGGAAGAGCAACCTAAGTTACAAAAAGAGGTAGTTGAAGCAAAGGCAGCAATCAGTAATGTCGCTTTTGATAAAGGTACCGATGATATTGCTGCTCCCGTGGCTACTGAAAAAAACCAGATCACTGAAGAACCTGATCAACCTTTTGTAATCGTTGAACAGATGCCTCAGTTCCCTGGAGGTGAAAAAGAGATGATGAAGTTTATCAAAAATAACCTTCGCTACCCATCCCTTGCCGCAGAAAATGGTATTTCCGGTACTGTAATTGTCAATTTTGTCGTCGACAGAGATGGTCACATCACCCGGATAAAAGTGGTTCGCGGTATTGGTGGAGGTTGTGATG
Source organism: Prolixibacteraceae bacterium (assembly GCA_963677935.2). Taxonomy (GTDB): domain Bacteria; phylum Bacteroidota; class Bacteroidia; order Bacteroidales; family Prolixibacteraceae; genus JAAFHB01. Next base: position 2,466,970 of record CAXXEH010000003.1, read on the forward strand.
AAGAGGCAGTAAGAGTATTGGGTAAAATGCCTGTATGGAGCCCTGGTAAACAAGGAGGAAAGGCTGTACTGGTAAGTTATACCGTTCCTTTTAAATTTATCTTGCAATAGCATTGAACTCAGATGACGGGAAGAAATCTATTTTCTATTTCTTTTAAGATTTTAATGTCGTGTGTCTATTTAGTACTGGGAGTAGTAATATTGTCTTCGGATCTATTACTGCTCCCAGTAAATAGTTTTGTAAGAACTTGTTTTGGCATACTTTTAGTAGTATATGGTTCATTCAGAATTTATACATTGGTAAAAAATTCAAAAAGCGATGAAACGAATTGAGTTCATATTATTTTTGATTTTCCCCCTTTTATTTGGAGGTTGCCGGTTTTTTAAGGGAGATCCTTACCGCAATACACCAACCACGGGGATTACAACAATATGCACTGATGAGACATTTCGCCCTATAATAGAATCCGAAATTGATGTTTTTTCAGCAGTTTATGGATATACCCTTTTTAAATCTGATTATCTCCCAGAGAGTGACGCATTTAAAGCGTTGTTAAATGGAAAGGTCGAGTTCATTATCGCTTCCAGGCCCCTAACCAAAGATGAGACTTCCCTTCTAAATCAGAAGAAGATATTCCCTCGTCAAACAAAAATTGCCACCGATGCCATTGCATTGATTGTCTCCCCTTTGAGCAAAGATACCCTGATCACCTTAAATCAGATCAAAGAGCTGCTAACCGGCAAAATTGATCGCTGGGATCAGATTAATCCCGGTTCAAAAACCGGAAAGATAAAGGTGGTATTCGACAATGAGAAATCGGGCATCATCAAATTTTTAGTCGATACCCTCTGCGGAGGAAAATTTGTCACCAATAATGTATTTGCACTCGAATACAATCGTGACGTGATTGAATATACCAGTACCCATCCCGGGGTTCTTGGTTTTATTGGCGGTAGCTGGATCAGCAACAGCAATGATTCGTTACACCTCTCCTTTCATAAAAAAATCAAAGTGATGTCAGTGAGTGAAAGTTCACATCCTGACTCAGAAAATAGTTATAAACCTTACCAAGCCTACCTGGTGGATCATGTTTATCCACTTACAAGAGATGTTTATATGATTAATGCGGAACCACGGAACGGTTTGGCCACGGGGTTCTCTGCCTATCTGGCAAGCGACAAAGGACAAAGAATTATCCTTAAATCAGGTGTTCTGCCTGCAATCGCCCCAACAAGGGTGATCAATATCCGAAAAGATTTTTAGCCTTTAATCTGAAATTGAAAATATATAATACACATATAATATTCGTATGAAACGCAGTTTACTCTCCATCTTAGGAATTCTTTTCTTTGTTTCTGCCGGGTTTTCCCAGCTGATCACCAATCAAGGCTTGTCATTTCTTGATGATCTTCAATTTCATAAGGCGCGTAACTTCTTTTTGAATCAGTTAAAAACATCACCTAATGATGTCAGAACTAACTGTTCATTGGGTGATACCTATTTGTATCTCCAATTGCCTGACAGCGCAAAAATGATGTACCAAAAAGCTTTATCGGCTGATCCGAAATCACCATTCCCGCTCATTGGCATGGGAAAGGTTGCCCTGATGAATGGGGATAAAACAGCACAGCTCGATTTTTTTGAAAGGGCCAGAAAACTCGACAAAAAGAATTCTGAAGTTTATTATGAAATTGCTCAGGGTTGTTTTGCACTCGCCAAGAAGGACACAGCAACCGGATTCCGGTTTTTAACCCAGGGTATCGAACTTAACTCAAAATTTGCCCGTTTTCATATCGCATACGGTGATTATGAAGCTTTGGGTCACCGATACGGAGCTGCAACCAATGCTTACGAAAGAGCCATATTTTTTGATGCCAATTTGGCATTAGCTTACCGGAAACTAGGCATTCTGCATACCCTCGCCCGTGCCAACCGCGATGCATTAAACGCATTGGCTAAAAGTATAGAGTTGAACAGCGATCAGATCATGGTTTATAAGAATTTAGGTGACCTGTATTACTCTCTTGGACGATTTGCCGAGGCTGAAAAGAATTACCTCATTTATCTGGAAAGGGCTGAAGTTACCCAGGATGACAAAGAACGATATGCGATCATCCTTTTCTTCAATAAAAAATACGATGAAGCGGCTAAACTGCTGGAGGATGTGATGAAACAGAATTCTGATGAGTCTGTTTTATTGAGAATCCGTGGATATATCGCCTACGAAACGAAAGATTATGCCAAAGGTGTTGAGTTTATGGCTAAATTCTTTAAACTGCACGATCCCGAAAAAAATATTGCCTCCGACTTCCTTTATTATGGTCGGTTATTACAAAAGACCGGTAAGGATACCCTGGCAATTGAAAATTACATTAAAGCGTTGGCTGCCGATTCGACCAAAACCGAAATTTATGACGACCTGGCCAAGCTCTATGCAAGTAATAAGATGCATGATCAGGCTGCTACCACCTATAAAAAAATGATTTCAAATGGTGCTGATAAGGTGAATACCTGGTTTTTAATCGGTAAAGAGTATTATTTCCAGTCGGAGGTTTATAAGAACCAGTACGATACTGCGATGGTACACCAGAAGACCAATAATATTCCATTCACCGACAGTACCGCTGTTTACAACCAACGACGTTTATATCTTCAAAAAGCAGATAGTGCATTCACAAAGGTTACCGAATTGAGTCCTGAGTATGCAGGTGGTTTTATGTGGAGGGGTCGTATGAATTCTTCCCTTGATCCTGAAGCCGAAACTCCTGTAGCAAAGGAAATTTATGAAAAAGCGCTCGCCATTTTTGATGCCGGCGATCAGACAAAAAACCGTAAATCGGTTATCGAATGCTACAAATACCTGGGTTCCTATTATTTCCTGATGAGTGAAAGAATCCTGAAATCTGACAAAAAACAATCCGAAGTGCTGAAACAGACTTCAATCGAGTACTGGAAGAAGATTCTTGCGATAGATCCGAATGATGAACAGGCTTTAGAGGTATTCAAAAAGCTGAAGATTGCCATACCGACAAATAAGTAAGTAGCTTAAATAAAATATTGTCGTAATTAATTGTTTCACAGAGTTACACTGGGGAGGCACCAGAGTTTCACAGAGAGAAAAAGTGAAGAATTTCGACACCCTCAAAGGAGCAGAAATTGTTCATATTGCAGACCAGAAGTCTCTCCCCGGGGAGATTTAGAGGGGTCCCAAACGCGAAATTCAATAATATTAAGAGGGCTGATTTTCAATCGAAAGTCAGCCCTCTTAATTTGTGGCGTGTATGCGCTCTCTTCATGATCTGAATCATAGAACATTGCAAAATGAAAAAGGGCAAATACCTTTTAAAGATATTTACCCTTTATTTGCGTGGTGCCACCTGGAATTGAACCAGGGACACACGGATTTTCAGTCCGTTGCTCTACCGACTGAGCTATGGCACCTTGTTTTCTAACGCGTGGCAAAACTAATCAAATTTTAATTCTCACCAAACACTGAATGAAAAAAAAAGAGATAAAGATTGATTTTATGAATTTCGCTCTTCATGAATCAGATGCCTGAATTGCAGATCTTGTTGAATATTAATAGTCTGCATCTGGCGACTGGCTGCAGGCAAACTAATTTCATTCTTTGTAGATTAGTAATAAGAAGGATATAATGTCGTATTTCCTTATTTGACTGATTTCTTAAGGATCCAAAATACAACGTTGTCGCATTAAACATGTAGTATTGCTTAACTGAGGTAGCCAAGGAAAGTAGACCCGAGGTAAAGATTGCTTCATCGCTCAGGATGTCAATCATTTCATTTAAATATTCGCTGAGCTCCTTGCAATGACAGATGATTTGATTAACAGAGAGATGGGAAGGGATGGCGGCCCTGCCGCCATCCCTTCCCATCTCTCCTCTCGCCGCGAGCCATCCGTCTTTGCGAGGAGGTACGACGAAGCAATCTTTACGACATTAACTTAATCTCATTACTTATTTGTTTTTCTACCCATATTTAATCCCGTCAGGGATTGAAAATCTCATTTGTAAACAGCCCCTGTAATTATTTTCTGTTAAAGCTTTGAGTCAGAAATACGGCAATTAATAATTTCCATCAATTAGGGCTTGCTGAAAAACTCAAATTTTATTTGGAAGACCTCGGAGAGGTCGTATGTTTATAGAAATTGATTCGGAATAAGGTGTTCGACCCCGGCCGGGGTCGTATATTTGGTTGGTCGATACATTTTCTATAAACATTTTATCCCTCCGGGATAATTTTTTAGTGCGTCCATTTATTTGAAGTGCAAGCTTTTCACAGCACAACTGAATAAATCCTTGCACATCATTTACTCAACCAAGTACTTCTTGTATTAAATATCAATAATTAATAACTTTTTCAGCAACTCCTACTTAAGTAATATGAATAATATATTGTCGTATGTAATATTACTTCATTTTATATTTCCTGACCTCCCCTAACCCCTCCAAGGAGGGGAACTGAGGAAAATTGAGGTAAGAAAAGATCAGAAGTAGTTCATTATGCGGACCAGAAGTCTCCCCTTGGGGAGATTTAGAGGGGTCCTTTATGCGGTTAGAAATTAAATTTAGTACATTATATGTTTCCTATTACTTATATTAAACGCAGATTTCTGATCCAAAAAGCCGGTCACACTGCCAGCCGCCATCCTCAGCTGCAAGTTTCCAGTTGCCAGTAGCTAGTAACCAGTAGCCAGTGCCCAGCCGCAAGTTGCCAATCGCCGCAAATAAAGTTTTTCAGTTTCAAAGTTTATCGAAGCGCTATTTTCAATACTTTTGCAACTTGTTCAAAATTAATTAATGGAATATTTTTCAGCTCTCTTACCCAACGGCATCCGACTGGTACATCAGTATGTCGATTCACCTGTCGCACATTGTGGCGTTATCCTGAATACTGGTTCCCGCGACGAAGCTTTGCAGGAACAGGGGATGGCACATTTTATCGAACACACCATTTTCAAAGGTACCTCCAAACGGAAGTCATTTCATATTCTGAGCCGGCTCGAAGATGTAGGGGGTGAGATGAATGCCTATACCACCAAGGAGGAGACCGCCATTCATGCCTCTTTCCTTTCGGAATATTACGAACGTACCATTGAGCTTTTTAGCGATATCCTCATTAATAGCACCTTTCCTGATCAGGAGCTCAAGCGTGAAAAAGATGTGATCATCGACGAAATTAACTCCTATAATGACTCTCCTTCGGAGTTGATCTTTGATGAGTTTGAGGAGTTGATCTTCGAAGGGCATCCCATCGGACGAAATATATTGGGAACTCCTGAAAATGTGAAGGAGTTCACCCGCGAAGATATTCTTCGGTTTATGGCCCGGAATTACAACACCGATCAGATGGTTATCTGCTCGGTAGGTAATATTACAGGAAAAAGGTTTTTCCATCTTGCCGAACGTTATTTTAGCCATTTCACCGAGAACCGGCGCAACTTTTCACGTCCAAAATTTATAGGTAATTCTCCGAAATCGAAATCGGTTGAAAAAGAGACCTTTCAAACGCATTGCATATTAGGTGGACTTGCTTACGATGTTTTTCATGCCGATCGCATCGGCTTGGTTTTGCTAAACAGTGTTTTGGGAGGGCAATCAGGTAATTCGAGGCTTAATCTTGCGCTGCGCGAAAGAAACGGAATTGCCTACAATCTGGAGTCCTCTTATACCTCCTATTCCGATACCGGTACCTTGACGATTTATTTCGGAACCGACAAGGACAATCTGGACAAGGCAATCTCGCTGATCAAACGGGAAATTACGATCCTTCAGAATAAATTGCTTGGCGATATTCAGATCAGCAAAGCGAAGAAACAGCTTGTCGGGCAACTGGCCATGTCGCAGGAAAACCACGAAGATCTCATGCTTACGCTAGGTAAGAGTTTTCTGACCTATAATAAAATGGAGGGATTGGATCTCGTTTATAAAAAGATCAACGCTGTAACGCCTGCTCAGGTGCGAAATATCGCCAATGAGATTCTTGACTTTGAGAAATTATCGATGCTCATTTACAGATAATGGAAATTCATCAACTTTTGGAGCAATACCTTTTGTCGCATATCGAGGATGAAAGCCCCCTTATGGCGCGAATTTACCGTGAGACACAGCTCAGGATGGTGAATGGTCGTATGTGTTCCGACCGGTTGCAGGGATCGCTCCTTACGCTGCTCAGTAAACTTGTTCGTCCGCGCCGTATTTTGGAGATTGGAACCTACACGGGCTATTCAGCATTATGTCTGGTTGAGGGATTAGCTAATAACGGGTTATTGCATACGATCGAGATCAACGATGAGCTGGAGGAATTGGCCACCACCTTTTTTGAGGAATCGGGTAAAAGAGACCGCATTATTCAGCACATAGGTGATGCAACCGATATTATTCCTCTTCTCGAAGAGCAGTTCGAACTCGTTTTTATCGATGCCGACAAACGTCAATATTTAACCCATTACAACCTGGCGTTTCCCAAAGTCGTTATGGGAGGGATTATCATTGCCGACAACACCTTATGGGCCGGTAAAGTTGTTAAGAAAGTAGCTGCTGCCGATGACCAAACCATCGAAATCATGAAGTTTAACGATTTTGTTAAAAATGATCCCCGCGTCGAAACCTATATGATTCCCGTCCGCGACGGGATGACCGTGCTTCGAAAGATTTCGGAATGATATGGTGTTCCCGGATAAAATTCCATTGGATGACTCCCCCTGATAAAAACTACTCTTTATACAAATCGGGCGCCTGACGTCACACCTGTTTGATGCTTTCTAATCAGTATTGTCCGGTGAAATCTCAATCAGTATTAAAAGATTCTTCGCTACATTTCATTTCGCTCAGAATGACAATGTAATGTGTTTTTGGTTTGGGAGACGGGGGAAGTGTGTCATTACGCAGTGAGGAATCTCCCTACTTAAATACCCAACAAACGTTGTCATTAGCAGGAGGAATGGCCTACCCTGATAATGGGGCGTACCGGGGACAAAGTATGCTATACTACTTTTAATTATTGAAATTGACTATATTTATCTTATTATATCCACAAAATAATTTGATATGGAGAAAGTGGGTTACATATATATCCTGACGAATAAAACCAACAATGTTTTGTACATTGGCGTTACCAGCAATCTGACCTACAGGTTAAACCAGCATCGTACAGGTTATTTTTCTGGTTCATTTACATGTAGATATAATGTAACAAAACTGGTCTATTTTGAGAAATTCGATAATATTGAGATTGCTATCGCGCGCGAAAAACAGTTGAAAGGTTGGGCTCGGCAAAAGAAAATTAATTTAATAGCAGGTTTTAATCCGGGTTGGGTGGACATCAATTGTCATTCCGCTTTATAAACGGAGCGTTTGCAATAGCCTCCTTCATTTTTTTGCCGACATGGTCAGGAGGTTGCATTTCAACAGGCTCAGGGTATCACTTCGTATGAATTGCTTTTGTTACTGGTCAAATTCAAGTATGGAAGCGAGATTCCTCATTCCACTTCGCTCCATTCAGAATGACAAGGAATTGGGTTTATGGAGAGGGAGCGTGGGCGGTGAAGCCGCCCACGCTCCCTCTCCTCCTTCAAATGGAAGGGCGTCATTCCGAACGCAGTGAGGAATCTCCTAATTTAAATAGCCAATAAAATGCTGTCATTCCGAGACCCTATTCTAACAAGCACACCAAATTTTATGACAGTTAAGAAAATAAAGTATGAAAGTGAGATTCCTCATTCCGTTGCACTGCATTCGGAATGACATGGGTCTGGGTTTATGGAGTGGGAGGCGGGGCGGCCACGCCGCCCCTTCACCCCACACACACTTCAATGGGATGGATGTCATTCCGACGCAGTGAGGAATCTCCTTTTAAAAATAGCCAATAGAATGCTGTCATTAGTAGACCCTATTCTAACAAGCACACCAAATTTTATGACAGCTAAGAAAATAATGAATGAAAGTGAGATTCCTCATTCCGTTGCACTGCATTCGGAATGACAATGGACTGTGTTTAAAGGTGTGGGGTGAAGGGGCGGCCACGCCGCCCCTTCACCCCACACACACTTCAATGGGATGGATGTCATTCCGAGACCCTATTCTAACAAGCACACCAAATTTTATGACAGCTAAGAAAATAAAGAATGAAGGTGAGATTCCTCATTCCGTTACACTGCATTCGGAATGACAATAGACTGTGTTTAAAGGTGTGGGGTGACGGGGCGGCCACGCCGCCCCTTCACCCCACACCTACTTCAAAGGGAAGGTCGTCATTCCGAGACCCTATTCTAACAAGCACACCAAATTTTATGACAGCTAAGAAAATAATGAATGAAGGTGAGATTCCTCATTCCGTTGCACTGCATTCGGAATGACAATAGACTGTGTTTAAAGGTGTGGGGTGACGGGGCGGCCACGCCGCCCCGTCACCCCACACCTACTTCAAAGGGAAGGTCGTCATTCCGAGACCCTATTCTAACAAGTACACCAAATTTTATGACAGCTAAGAAAATAAAGAATGAAGGTGAGATTCCTCATTCCGTTGCACTGCATTCGGAATGACAATAGACTGTGTTTAAAGGTGTGGGGTGACGGGGCGGCCACGCCGCCCCGTCACCCCACACCTACTTCAAAGGGAAGGTCGTCATTCCGAGACCCTATTCTAACAAGCACACCAAATTTTATGACAGCTAAGAAAATAATGAATGAAAGTGAGATTCCTCATTCCGTTGCACTGCATTCGGAATGACAATAGACTGTGTTTAAAGGTGTGGGGTGAAGGGGCGGCCACGCCGCCCCTTCACCCCACCCACACTTCAATGGGATGGATGTCATTCTGAGACCCAATTCTAACAAGCACACCAAATTTTATTACAGCTAAGAAAATAATGAATGAAAGTGAGATTCCTCATTCCGTTGCACTGCATTCGGAATGACAATAGACTGTGTTTAAAGGTGTGGGGTGAAGGGGCGGCCACGCCGCCCCTTCACCCCACACCTACTTCAAAGGGAAGGTCGTCATTCCGAGACCCAATTCTTACAAGCACACCAAATTTTATGACAGCTAAGAAAATAATGAATGAAAGTGAGATTCCTCATTCCGTTGCACTGCATTCGGAATGACAATAGACTGTGTTTAAAGGTGTGGGGTGAAGGGGTGGCCACGCCGCCCCTTCACCCCACCCACACTTCAATGGGATGGATGTCATTCCGCACGCAGTGAGGAATCTCCATTAGAATGCTGTCATTATTAGAATAGCGAAGAATCTTTGATTTTCCCGGACAGTAATACATTCCAATAAAAAAAAATCTTTCTTACCTCTCTTATTCATTGCTCAAAATTTCGTATCTTTCAATAAGCTAATTTCATAAGGCCATGAAAGAGGAATTTCTCCATTTTATATGGGAAAACAGGTTGTTTGAGGACAATTCTCTTTTAACCGATGAAGGTGAATCGGTGCAGATTGTCCATCCCGGAAGACATAATACCCACGCAGGACCCGATTTTTTTGATGCCAGAATTCGGATTGGGGAGACACTCTGGGCCGGTAATATTGAGATCCATCAGAAAGCATCCGACTGGAACCGTCACGGGCATCAAAACGATCCTGCCTACAGGAATACCATACTGCATGTTGTGGCTCAGGCGGATCAGCAGGTGTACAATGATTTAGGTTCAAAGGTGCCGGTACTCGAAATGAAATGGCCCCTTTGGATTGAAAATAATTACAAAAAGCTCATCAGAAGTCACGACTGGATCGGATGTGCAACCTTGTTATACCGGGTTGACCCTTTTAGAATTAAATTCTTTTTGAACGGGATTGTTATTGAGCGCCTAAAACAAAAAATCGATGTCATTGATAAACTCTTGTCAGAGACGAATGAAGATTGGAGTGAGACTTTTTATTGTATGCTGGCCCGAAGTTTTGGGTTGAGAGAGAATGTACTCCCTTTCGAAATGGTGGCACGTTCGTTACCGCAGTCGGTTCTTGCACGCCACCACGATTCACTCTTTCAGATCGAAGCATTGCTTTTCGGACAGGCTGGATTACTGGGTGATGAGCTTTTTGGTGATGAATACTATCTTGAACTACGAAAGGAGTACTGTTTTTTTGCGATGAAATATGGTTTGAATCCGATTGCAGGTCATTTGTGGAAATTTATGCGAATGCACCCGGCAAATTTTCCAACCCTCCGGCTGGCACAATTTGCAGCTTTAATTCACCATTCACGCGGACTTTTTTCTGCGGTGATCGAAGCCACGAATACCGAAGCGCTTAAACGCCTCTTTTCACTCACTGCTTCGCCATACTGGGATGATCACTACAGCTTTAACAAGCGGTCGGTGAGCATGAAAAAGGTGTTTGGAGAGCAGATTTTCAGGCTGGTGGTAATAAATGTTGTTGTTCCTTTCTATTTTCTGTATGGTGATAACCAAAATAAACTAATTTTGAAAGACAGAGCGCTTGAAATATTGGAACAGATGCCTGCCGAAGAGAATAGTTTAATTAAACGGTGGGCCAAAGCCGGAATCGAAGCTGAAAATGCCCTTGAGTCACAGGCCTTACTTCAATTGCAGCGCAACTATTGTGAACAGAGGAGATGCCTCGAATGCACCATCGGACATAAAATAATTGTACATGAACCTGTTTGAAAAACAAACATCCAGAACCTTTAGAATTGCTATTGCATTGGTATTCTTCTTGTTTGTAACCGGACTGATGGGGTTTCACTTTATTGAAGGATACGGGTTTGTCGATTCGTTATACATGACCGTCCTCTCCGTTTCAACAGTAGGTTTTGAGGTGGTACGACCACTTTCGCCGCAGGGTAAGTTGTTCGTTTCATTTTTAATTATCTTTAGTCTTGGAAGTTTTACCTTTGTCGGGTCAAGCGTTGTCCGGTTTTTTCTCGATGGTGAATTTATAAAAAAACTAAAAACAAGCAGGGTGAGCAAAAGGATTGAAAAACTGACCGACCATGTGATCATATGTGGTTATGGCAGGAACGGTGAGCAAGCCGCTTTGGAATTGACCGATCATAACCATCCGTTTGTGATCATCGAGCGGAGAGAAAATGTAATTTCACGGATACAGGAAGATCCCAATCTGCTGTTTATCCAGGGTGATGCCACCAACGAAGAGGTGTTGCGCACTGCCGGAATTGACCGTGCCAGGGCCTTGATTGCTACAACTCCCAACGATGCCGACAATATGTTTGTGGTGATGACTGCCCGAAGTATGAATGCCAATCTGACCATCGTAAGTCGTGCCTCTGAGATTGGATCAGACTCCAAATTAAAAAGGGCTGGCGCAACCAATGTCATTATGCCCGAGCGGATGGGTGGACAGCGCATGGCGCGGCTGGTGACCCAACCCGATGTGGTGGAGTTTATGGAATACATCATGTTGCAACGAAACCGCGATATCAGTATTCACGAAGTGCACTGCAGTATTATGGCTTCCATTTATCGTGGAAAAACGATTGGGGAGCTTAGTTTGGGCAAGGTAACCGGGACCACGATTATCGGATTGAAAAACGGGGAGGGTAAATATGTTTTTAATCCCGGAAGCGATTATGTTCTGAGTAATCTGGATCAGCTGTTTGTTTTGGGGTCGCCCGAACAGGTGAGGAATCTGGATAACTTTCTCAAGGATAAAATGTAAGTTATTCAACAAAAAATAAAATTTCAATTATTTTTTGTATATTTGGTTGTGTGGCATTGAATAAAATTGCATAGAATTAATTTACCAACTTATGGGTAATATTCAATCACGTGACTATAGTTGCAAAGACGAGGAGCTTGCCCCGATTTGTAATTATGCAGCCCTTGGCCTGAACCGCGACCTGGCAGATTTTTCTGCCTTTTCGCCTAATTTTAACAATGATTACCTCACTGGGTTTAAAACCCGCATCTTAAGCGCTTCTGATCTGGTTGAACCTCAATCGGAGACACAGGAGTTGAAAATCATTACGCTCAGATTCCATTCCACACTCGATGGTCTGATTGATCCGCTTAACCGGCTGACAGGTTATATTAACCTGGCTCAGCTGGAGCAAACTATTTCGTTATCCGATTTTGGCATTAAGTACCTTAGGAAATCGATCGCTTCGGGTGATGCTGAAGGGGTTGTTCAGGCGCTTCATTCCATTAACGGGAATATCAGCAAGTATAAGGATCTACTCAAAGCGCAGGGAATGCCTGATGATCTGGTTGCCCGGTTTGCGAATGCCGCCACAGCTGTTGCGGAAGATAAGCAAAAGCAATTCTCCATCATTAGCAACCGTAAACGCATCGTTCAAAACAACCTCGATTCGCTCAACGGATTATATGGGCAGTTGAACGAGATTCTGAAAGTTGGGAAAATCCTTTACAAAACTGCCGATCCGCTGAAAGCAAAGGAATACGCTTTTACGGAATTGAAGAAGCAGGTTCATCGTGAAGTAAAACCTGCCCCGGCAGTACAAAAGGTCCCGGTTAATTAATATATTTAATTAACCTGCTCGCAGACAGCGGAAATAGGCCACACTTTCCGCTGTTTCTTTCAAATTCCAAACTATACATTGAGCATTCGAAAACACAGGGAAGCTCTTCGGAAGAATAGGTTAGGCGTTCCAAAGTGCAGGTAAGCTCTTCGAAAGCATAGGTTAGACGTTCCAAAGCATGGGTTAGCTCTTCGAAAGCTTAGGTTGGACGTTCCAAAGCATGGGTTAGCTCTTCGAAAGCTTAGGTTGGACGTTCCAAAGTGCAGGTTAGCTCTTCGAAAATCTCTTCGAAAGCAGTTATTTAAGTAATTGTTAATGCAACAATTTAATGTGTCATGATTGTACAACTCCGGAAGATATTTCATAATGGAAATTACCAGATTGGGATTTATTTTGGTTTTGATAACGAATTGAAAGGCAAAGCCAGGAGTATTGGAGCATGTTGGAGTCAAACGAATAAATGCTGGTATTTGTTATATAATAAGGATAATTACAACCTAATAAAGCGTACCTTTGATGAAATTGAGATTGTAAAAGATGTAAACAATCAGCCATGCACTGAACCTGCTGTTATACAGCATGAAACTGTTCACATAGCTGAAGTAATCAGCGGACTTCAGCCTACTCTAAAGGCTGAACATAAGGGTTTAATCCCTGAATTTGCCGGCAGGATTGTTTTTTTAGGTACAACAGGAAAATATTGGATACTAAAAGTACCCTACAAGGAAGGCATCACACCTAAATTAATGGACATTAAGGGGGTTTATTGGAATAAACGACAAAAAGCCTTTTTTGTCCTTCGACATGTCAATGTAAAAATAAAGGTTGAAGCCTTGTTAGGCATAGGTGAAATATTTCCACCTGAGTATTTTAATTTAGAGAAAGTTGTATCGAATCAGAATACTTTTATTGAACTTAACGATTACCCGATTGATAAAAAGTGGATGAAACTAAGTTGTCCACCAATACCCTATTTGATAGAGCAGGTAAAGCGATGGGAAGGGAGTAGGTATAGCAAAGCTGCAGGTACATACTTGCTTACTGCTACACCATCGATGTTTGAGAACCTGCAAAAGCTGGCCAAAGAGTTGAATATACCAATTCACAATAAGTTACCTGAAAAATATTTAAGCAAGTACAAGGCGATGAATAAAAAGACATCGCAATTACAAAATTTAAGAGAAAATTTATTGAGGCAAGTACCCGTTATTGCTCAAATATATACGTTGGCCATGCTCGATTACCTGATGGCTCAGAATTACAGTCCGAATACAATAAGGAATTACGTGAAGTCGTTTAATCAGTTTCTGTGGGTTAACCAATATCAGAATCCAGATACATTAACTGAGATGCAAATTGTAAAGCACCTTTCAGGAATGACTTTAAGAGGACTTTCGCCTTCAAGCCTTAATATGCTGGTTAATGCGCTGCTTTATTATTACCGTACAGTTCTGAAACGGGATATGTTTGAAATAAAATTACCAAGGCCACGAAAGGAAAGTCATCTGCCTACAGTGCTTACGATGGAAGAATGCACCCGAATTTTCAGCAATGTGGATAATCCGAAGCACAAATTGCTGTTGTTGATTGGATATGGTGCAGGTCTGCGGCGCAGCGAAATAGTTACATTAAAATGGGAGGACATTTTATTTGAAGAGCACAAGATTCATATAAAACAGAGCAAAGGGAAAAAGGACCGTATTGTAATGCTCCCATACTCGGTAGTCGCTTATCTTCAGGATTATCGCAAGCTTTACCCAAGTGATGATTGGGTATTTGCCGGACAATACAAAGGGGAGGCATTAAGTGCACGCACGGTGCAGCAGGTAATGAAAAATGCTGTTATTAGGGCGAATCTTGAAAAAAAGGCGACAGTACATACTCTCAGACATTCATTTGCAACTCATTTGCTTGAGAGTGGAACAGACATAAGGTACATTCAGCAATTATTAGGACATAGCAGCATTAAGACTACGATGATTTACACGCACATAACGCCTGTAGCCGCTAAGAAAATTGTAAGTCCGTTGGATCAAATACCCAAGGGAAATTTTGAAATAAAAAAGATTGATAAAAACAATAAATAGTTTTTATTTGAAAGAATTGCTGTTACCTTTGACATAATATATAACAAAGCATTTAGTCTAAAATTAATAAAACCAGCAGATTGAAAACAGTCAAAGGTTCACTAAAGTACTATAAACTTTCTGCTACTTACTAGTTGTAGCCAATTTTAAGAAAAAACTCCGCTAATGAGACATATATTTACAATACTGATTTTTTCAATTTCTTTTTTATCATTCGGACAGAATAAAAATGATATTAATGTTCGAATAAATAACGAGCCTCTTGATTCGTTACCCAAGTTTGTGATTAAAATGGACGAAACTGAATATTTTTTAGACTCAATTCCAAATTCCATAAATCCAAATTGGATAGAAAAAATTGAAGTTTTAAAAAGTGAGGAGCAAAAATATCTTTATGGAAACGGGAATGGAGTAGTTTTAATTTATCCCCAGAAAAAATATTTCAAACAGATTAGTTCGCTGCTTGAAACTATTCCGAATAATCAAGAGCAGATTGACAAACAGACATTGGATAGTATTTATATAAAAGCCTTAAACAGCCGGATTGATTTGCAATTATCGAGTGGATGGAAATTCATTGAGCCAAACGAACAGACTGAAAGGATTAAAAACAATTTTGACCATAATAGTGTATATAAATTTCTTTCAACAGATGAATTATTTGATTACGCCTATAAGCACGGTAAGTCATTAAAACTATATAGAGTTACTCATAAACAGATTTCAAATGATACGATTGATATAAACTTCGGGGATTTGGCATTAAAAGTAAAAAAAGGAATTTTCTTTAAAAATGGACTTCATTTTCGAGAAGCAAATTATTCTCTTGCTTGCGGTGGAACAAATGGATATATCCCTGATTTCAGATTTGTTTACGACAAACAAACGAAGACTTGGAAAATAATTGGTGGTAGTTGTAAATCGCCAGAATGAACAGAAAAATAAACGATTAAAAGAAATAAAAAACTGGCTACAACAGCAAAATATATGTCAATTGCCGTTTCAGTGCAGATTTGGAAGTTCAGCACCCGCAACAACAGCAGTGGGGTTCGACAGGGACGAAGCCCGCAATCGGCAACTGCATATATTTGCGAAACGTTATTGCCAACCTTAAAAGACCTCGCAACTTTCGACGCATCCGTTGCTGAGATCGAGTTCGTAGAGATCGTATAATGAAAGTTGTTTGTATTCTGGTTTGTATTTGCTTTCATCAACGGCAGGATCAAACGGCAATTTTGCCATTTCAATAATTTCGTAAATTGATTTGTTCTGCCTAAAGCAATTTATAGGCGGTTTCATCAAAGGATTGTGCTTTTTGGTGTCAGGTATAAAGTCGCTGTATTTTCGTTCCATTTCAGCCCACCAAATCACAGTTTCGGGGGTTTCGTTAACTATTGTCATTAACTTTCTAAATGATTTTTTAAAGCATAAATCACAGTTTCCTTCGTAGGTTTTCAATTCAAGATCAAAAGGCTGTTTGCTCCAAAAATTATTAATATCATTTCTGGTCGTTTCAATATGGGAAACAAGCGGATAAATGAAGCGTTGTTTTTTGTGATCTGGCGCAACTCTATCAATCTCATCAATCCTTATTCCAATTGCCATAAAATAATGCTTCCATCCAATTGATCTGGCATAAGCCTGTATTGTGTACTTTTTCAACTCTCTGGTACAATGTGGGCTTTTAACCGATGGCATTCCGTGTTTTGCTATCATTGCCTCAAATGGTTCACCGTTTCGGCTTGCTGTTTTATAGTCAACTATTCTGGCTCTAACTCCTTTTCTGTTTTCGGGGTTGGTAATTGCTTCAACCCAAATACAATTAAATCCAAAATATTTATCGCACTTTTCAACAAAATCGAGCGTTTCCTCTCTCTCTTTCCCAGTGTTTGCATAAACAACCAAAAATTCATATTCGTTGCTTAAATTGTCGAGTATCCATTTAGTCATAAATGCAGACGTTCGACCTCCTGAAAATGAGATTAACAGCTTCGATTTGACAAAAGGCTGGGCAATAACTTCGGCTATCCGCAAGTCTGGCAGCGGTGCGTTATTCAAGTTCATCTTTTCGTTCATACATTATTGGTTTTTGACAGTTATTTACTCGTAATCCAGCCCTGACGTATAGCCTACACCGTTATAGGGCATTTAATCGAACTCCGTAGAAGCGATTATGCAGAAATCGTCACCTACCGCCAAATCGTAAACCGATATAGTTTCGACATCTTCGGGGTCAGTTTCATCATATTCAGTATTTGAAACCATAGTTGTCATAGCCAATGCGTCTGATATTTCTTCCAGACTTTCAATTTCCTGTAATGATAAATCGAAATCGGCATCATAAGATTTTAATAAGTGTAATTGGTCTTTAGCTGTACACCAGTCAATTCTACCATCATCAAAAGTTAACTTGTAAATCATAGTATTAATAATAAACGCCCTATAACACAGTATAACCAAAATTGGGGGCGTGTGCCAGTTCGGTTATTTCGCTCACTATTAAAGTTTTTAGTCGGGAGATAGGTAAGCGTTTAAAAATCCCCAACTTCGGTTATACTCAACGTTATGCGTCATGCTAGGGGGCGCTGCATTAATTTAATAGACAGACAAAAATGAAAGTATTTTTCTCCATTTTGACACTTTTTATTTTCTTGACTGCTACAGCGGACAAGAACTGCAAAAGCTGCGACATAGAGAAAGTGAAAGTTGTTAATGAGCATTTGGACAGTTTGACCTTCCAAATTGTTAGTGACTTCTTGTGCACCTTTGACAAGTCATGCATTAATAATGCCGAATATTCAGAATGGAGTAACGAGACACTTTTCAGCGTGCTTGACAAATCACCTGGTATCTTTTTTCAAGTTGTTGTTAAAGGACAAGTTGATAACAAAATCCTTCTTTACCAAATTGAAAACCCAATAAACGACATTATTGACATTCAAATCATTTACGACAAAATCAAAGAAACTAAAGTACAGACAGACATAAAAACAGAGTATTTAAATGCATTGCTTACAGCAGCGAATAAAGGTGGACAGTCAATCAAGAAATAAAGCACGAACGCATAACATCAGCTACCCGTCAAGTGCGGCAGTAGTGGTTTTCGGGGTGTATCTTTCCGCTCGAGCTGCTTTTCGGCTTGACAGGAAATCGCCCGCAGTCCGCCCCTGCGTGTAGCTTCCTACGTTGTAGGCAACATTAATTTTGGGTTTCGGTTCTTTGAAGCGTCTGCCATTGATGGACAAGCGGAGTTCGCGAAGTTTTCTTTTTGGCTTTGCATAGCGCTGAAGAGATCGGCCATTTGGTGAAATTGGCGGTACGCGATTTTTTTTTTGTTTCTGCTCATCGCGGGAGGACGGTTCTTCATTCGAAGGAAAATAAGTTCCGGTGAAAAAGAAATCTTGAATTGAATGTTTCGGCCACAGAAAAATGAAAATGTCGCCAACAACAGCAAAATACCCGCAAGCCGGGGGCGGAAACTCGTATTAAATAATATGTTATATTTGAAGTGCAGAAACTCGTTTGAGGTTCAGCGGATTAAAATCCCTGCCTGCGTGTATTTGCAAACGTTGTAGGCAACATTAATTTTGGGTTTCGGTTCTTTGAAGCGTCTGCCGTTGATGGACAAGCGGAGTTCGCGAAGTTTTCTTTTTGGCTTTGCATAGCGCTGAAGAGATCTGCCATTTGGTGAAATTGGCGGTACGCGGATTTTTTCCTTGTTTCTGCTCATCGCGGGAGGACGGTTCTTCATTCGAAGGAAAATAAGTTCCGGTGAAAAAGAAATCATGAATTGAATGTTTCGGCCACAGAAAAATGAAAATGTCGCCAACAACAGCAAAATACCCGCAAGCCGGGGGCGGAAACTCGTATTAAATAATATGTTATATTTGAAGTGCAGAAACTCGTTTGAGGTTCAGCGGGTTAAAATCCCTGCCTGCGTGTATTTGCAAACGTTGTGCACAAGTTTAAAATGAGAGCATTCATAATAACATACGTCCTGACTATATTGACACAAACAAACTGTTTATGTCAGGATAAACTTGAACAGGAGTATTATAATATGTCTGGTGAGAGATTAGAGTTTTTTAGTGATTCAACTTTTAAACATACTTGGCATTTTGACTTGGCAAGTAGTTGGACAAATGGTAAATGGAGTATCTCAAATGACACAATTTATCTCAATACAGTTTTTATAATGGACACACTGTCTGTTGGAGATTCAAATAATTTAATTTTTAAAGATTCTCTTGTATTGTCTGGAGATCAGCAATCAGATAGAATTGGAAACGGAGAATATATAATTTCCATATTATCTGGAGGCGGACAAAATCGGAGACAACCTCCAAATGAATTATTTTTGAAAAATGGTAAATTATATAGGATATTAGACAATGGAGAATTAGATAAAACTAAGTCTCAAGCTATTTTGACTAAGAGAAAATATAAGACATATTATAAACCAATTAAAAAATAAAACCTGTGCACAACCAAAAATATATGTCAATTGCGGTTTCGGTGGTACGCGAGCAGCGGTTTTCCGCACAAACATTAGTGGTACGCGGACAGGTCAACGCCCGCAAATCCGCAACTGCATATATTTCCATACGTTAACGCCAACCATAGGAGCTGCGCAAACGACAGGTTTTCTTTACTTTGACAGTTTTGTTTTTCATTTCGGGCGGACACTTTTACGCGGAGGACTTTTCCTCGTTTGACAGTTTGGAGTTTAACGAGAGAGCAAAACACTCGGCGGAGAATTTTTCGGTTCATGACAGTTTTGTTTTCCATTTCGGCGGAGGATTTTACAGACAGACAATTACGAGAGAATGTGCGCATTCGTCTCGACAAAATACTGACAACAAAAATTTTAGAGAAATATTTAGACATGTAAAAATATATAAATTAGAAATTAACCAAAATAAACGACTATGAACATGCTCATTTGGCTAAGCCCAATTCTTATTATCTGGCTTATTATGCTCATTCCATTGATTGACATTCTAAGAAGCTCTTTCCCATCGACAAATGATAAATTGTTATGGATTCTTATTGTTCTATTATTACCAGTAATAGGAGCAATTCTATATTTTGCAATAGGTCGAAAGCAGAGGATTAAAAATCAATAAGAACATGATAAAAATGGCAGGCGTTAACAAAAACTATATGTCAATTGCCGTTTCAGTGCAGATTTGGAAGTTCACAGCCCGCAACAACAGCGGTGGGGTTCGACAGGAAGGTGCCCCGCAGTCGGCAACTGCATATAGTTTCGAACGTTGTAGGCAACATTAATTTTGGGTTTCGGTTCTTTGATGCGTCTACCATTGATGGACAAGCGGAGTTCGCGAAGTTTTCTTTTTGGCTTTGCATGGTGCTGAAGAGATCGGCCATTTGGTGAAATTGGTGGTACGCGGATTTTTTCCTTGTTTCTGCTCATCGCGGGAGGACGGTTCTTCATTCGAAGGAAAATAAGTTCCGGTGAAAAGGAAATCTTGAATTGAATGATTCGGCCACAGAAAAATGAAAATGTCGCCAACAACAGCAAAATACCCGCAAGCCGGGGGCGGAAACTCGTATTAAATAATATGTTATATTTGAAGTGCAGAAACTCGTTTGAGGTTCAGCGGGTTAAAATCCCTGCCTGCGTGTATTTGCAAACGTTAGTGGCAACCGTATGAAAAGAGCAATTAGGAACATATTACCTTATTTTTTGACTACACTTTTTGTAGTTGGACTTTGGTGGCTTCTCACTGAAACAGACAACTATGCTTTGAATCCCAAAGGCAAAGACTTGTTAATGCTCGACATTGCTTTAAGTTCAATATTTTATTACAAGACACTTTTCTGGTTGGTGGTAGCTAACTTGACAGTTTTTTTCGTTCGACAATTTTTAAGAAAAAACTACAAAACGAGCATTATTACTGCTATTGCGACAATTATATTCTATTTCTCTGTTGGACAAGTGGTAGATAAAAAGTGTACTTTTTTCTATTATTCAGTGTTTCATAATCAATCTGTTCCAGAAGAACTAATTGACAGACCAATTTTGGAAGCAGGTTATCAAATCGGTCCAATAGTGACAGAAAATATTGCCGACAAAGAGATGAAATCCAGACGTTATGCAATTGGCGGACTTGAAAAAATAAAATATAAACCAGCGATACCAACTCTAACAAAAATCCTTCTTGACAGGACAGAAATAGATGTATTTCGGGCAGACGCATTCCAAGCGTTGAGCGCGTTTGACACAGAAGAAACAAGAAAAATAATTTTAGATTTTAGAAACCAAGCAACGGACTCGCTTGACAAAAAGGTAATTGAATATGCAGACGATTGGGACAAAAATAAATAGCGGCGAACCAGGAACGGCAGCCACTAACATCAGCTACCCGTCAAATGCGGCGTCTGGTGGTTTTCGGTCGGCGGCTCTCCGCTCGATTTCCTTGTCCTGTCGGACTGGAAATCGCCCGCAATCCGCCTCTGCGTGTAGCTTCCTACGTTAACGCCAACCATAGGAGCTGCGCAAACGACAGGTTTTCTTTACTTTGACAGTTTTGTTTTTCATTTCGGGCGGACACTTTTACGCGGAGGACTTTTCCTCGTTTGACAGTTTGGAGTTTAACGAGAGAGCAAAACACTCGGCGGAGAATTTTTCGGTTCATGACAGTTTTGTTTTCCATTTCGGCGGAGGATTTTACAGACAGACAATTACGAGAGAATGTGCGCATTCGTCTCGACAAAATACTGACAACAAAAATTTTAGAGAAATATTTAGACATGTAAAAATATATAAATTAGAAATTAACCAAAATAAACGACTATGAACATGCTCATTTGGCTAAGCCCAATTCTTATTATCTGGCTTATTATGCTCATTCCATTGATTGACATTCTAAGAAGCTCTTTCCCATCGACAAATGATAAATTGTTATGGATTCTTATTGTTCTATTATTACCAGTAATAGGAGCAATTCTATATTTTGCAATAGGTCGAAAGCAGAGGATTAAAAATCAATAAGAACATGATAAAAATGGCAGGCGTTAACAAAAACTATATGTCAATTGCCGTTTCAGTGCAGATTTGGAAGTTCACAGCCCGCAACAACAGCGGTGGGGTTCGACAGGAAGGTGCCCCGCAGTCGGCAACTGCATATAGTTTCGAACGTTGTAGGCAACATTAATTTTGGGTTTCAGTTCTTTGAAGCGTCTGCCATTGATGGACAAGCGGAGTTCGCGAAGTTTTCTTTTTGGCTTTGCATGGCGCTGAAGAGATCTGCCATTTGGTGAAATTGGCGGTACGCGGATTTTTTCCTTGTTTCTGCTCATCGCGGGAGGACGGATCTTCATTCGAAGGAAAATAAGTTCCGGTGAAAAGGAAATCTTGAATTGAATGATTCGGCCACAGAAAAATGAAAATGTCGCCAACAACAGCAAAATACCCGCAAGCCGGGGGCGGAAACTCGTATTAAATAATATGTTATATTTGAAGTGCAGAAACTCGTTTGAGGTTCAGCGGGTTAAAATCCCTGCCTGCGTGTATTTGCAAACGTTGTAGGCAACATTAATTTTGGGTTTCGGTTCTTTGAAGCGTCTGCCATTGATGGACAAGCGGAGTTCGCGAAGTTTTCTTTTTGGCTTTGCATGGTGCTGAAGAGATCGGCCATTTGGTGAAATTGGCGGTACGCGGATTTTTTCCTTGTTTCTGCTCATCGCGGGAGGACGGTTCTTCATTCGAAGGAAAATAAGTTCCGGTGAAAAAGAAATCATGAATTGAATGTTTAGGCCACAGAAAAATGAAAATGTCGCCAACAACAGCAAAATACCCGCAAGCCGGGGGTCGGAAACTCGTATTAAATAATATGTTATATTTGAAGTGCAGAAACTCGTTTGAGGTTCAGCGGGTTAAAATCCCTGCCTGCGTGTATTTGCAAACGTTGTAGGCAACATTAATTTTGGGTTTCGGTTCTTTGATGCGTCTGCCATTGATGGACAAGCGGAGTTCGCGAAGTTTTCTTTTTGGCTTTGCATGGCTATGAAGATATCTGCCGTTTGGTGAAATTGGCGGTACGCGGATTTTCTCCTTGTTTCTGCTCATCGCGGGAGGACGGATCTTCATTCGAAGGAAAATAAGTTCCGGTGAAAAGGAAATCTTGAATTGAATGATTCGGCCACAGAAAAATGAAAATGTCGCCAACAACAGCAAAATACCCGCAAGCCGGGGGCGGAAACTCGTATTAAATAATATGTTATATTTGAAGTGCAGAAACTCGTTTGAGGTTCAGCGGGTTAAAATCCCTGCCTGCGTGTATTTGCAAACGTTAACGGTAATTCTATGAAGACAATGCGTAATATAACTTTCCTGCTTCTATTGACCTTTGTTTCTTGCAAACAAATGCCAAAGAATGACTATGAAAAATCAATTATAGGCGAATGGACAATTGTGAATGAAGTAAGTAAAAAACAAACAGGCAGCATTCCACTACCGCCTACTCGGAGAGTGTTAAAAAGTGGGTACAACTTTCTACCTGACAACATTTGCGAGAACAAACTTGGTTACTTCAAGAGAATTGAAGGCAATGAACGCTACGACAGAAAATATCTATTTCTTGGAACGACAACAAAATATAAAATTGACAAGGACAGTTTGAAAATTTACAAACTCAACAACAGCACTTGGACATCACAAAAAATTGTCAGCATTACAAAGGACACGTTGACTTTACAAGAGAACAATAGAACTTTTTTAAAATATGCAAAAGCTAATTATCGGTTTGACGGCAGCGAACATTATGACGAAATAATCATCTCTTCTTCTGGTTGTTATGGCACTTGTCCAATCAACGACATCTCAATAAACAAAAATGGACAAATAATCTATTTCGGAGACCAATACAATACAGTTAACGGATATTTCAATTCCACAGTAAGCAGCACAGTATTTTCAAAGTTGGAAAACGACTTCAAAAAAGCAAACATTAAAAAACTGCCAGACAACTATTCTGAAAATTGGACGGATGACGAAACCGTGACTGTAACTTTCGTAAAAGATAACAAAATAGTTAAAACAATCAGCGACTACGGCAGACAATCTCCAGCAGAATTTTATTGGGCTTATACTTCAGCAAGATACTTGTATCAACAAATTCCTCTTGATACAATTTCTAATCACCTAAATTATTCACTAATCAAATACACAATGTTTGAGGCAGACGAAAAGATTTGCGAACTTTCTCAATCAGAAGGATTTTATCTTTGGACTTTGCTTTTGGTTAGCAACGAAACAAATAAAACATTTTCAGGAAAGTATTTTATCGTGAATAATAGGAGCCGAGAAGATAAAAAAGTAAAAACTGACGGTCAGCTTTTTAGAATAACAGGGAAAGACGGAACAGAAAAAACTTACGATTTAGGTTTTAACTTTATCACAGCAAATAGTCTTGACAAAAAATTTAGACCAAAGAATAAATATGACTAACACGACGCCAAGAAGAAGAACTACCGTTTACTTCAGCTACCCGCAAGTGCGGCAGCAGTGGTTTTCGGTGGGTGTCTTTCCGCTCAGCTAGTTTTTCGGCTTGACAGGAAATCGCCCGCAATCCGCACCTGCGTGTAGCTTCCTACGTTGTAGGCAACATTAATTTTGGGTTTCGGTTCTTTGAAGCGTCTGCCATTGATGGACAAGCGGAGTTCGCGAAGTTTTCTTTTTGGATTTGCATGGCGCTGAAGAGATCTGCCATTTGGTGAAATTGGTGGTACGCGGATTTTTTCCTTGTTTCTGCTCATCGCGGGAGGACGGATCTTCATTCGAAGGAAAATAAGTTCCGGTGAAAAGGAAATCTTGAATTGAATGATTCGGCCACAGAAAAATGAAAATGTCGCCAACAACAGCAAAATACCCGCAAGCCGGGAGTCGGAAACTCGTATTAAATAATATGTTATATTTGAAGTGCAGAAACTCGTTTGAGGTTCAGCGGATTAAAATCCCTGCCTGCGTGTATTTGCAAACGTTGTAGGCAACATTAATTTTGGGTTTCGGTTCTTTGATGCGTCTGCCATTGATGGACAAGCGGAGTTCGCGAAGTTTTCTTTTTGGCTTTGCATGGCTATGAAGATATCTGCCGTTTGGTGAAATTGGCGGTACGCGATACGCGAATTTTCTCCTTGTTTCTGCTCATCGCGGGAGGACGGATCTTCATTCGAAGGAAAATAAGTTCCGGTGAAAAAAAAATCATGAATTGAATGTTTAGGCCACAGAAAAATGAAAATGTCGCCAACAACAGCAAAATACCCGCAAGCCGGGAGTCGGAAACTCGTATTAAATAATATGTTATATTTGAAGTACAGAAACTCGTTTGAGGTTCAGCGGATTAAAATCCCTGCCTGCGTGTATTTGCAAACGTTAGCGGTAAGCGTAGAAAGACCGACACCAAAATTGACACCATAAATAAATTGACAATAATGAAGCGAACAATCTTAATAACTTTGACACTTGCAACAACCTTTTTTCTTGGTTTCGCATTTAATTCAGTAACAACAATTAATAAAGACAATAAAATGAAAAAAGTAACTGGAATTGGGGGCGTTTTCTTTAAATGCAAAGACCCAAAAGCAGCAACAGAATGGTATCAAAAACACCTTGGACTTGACACTAATCCATATGGGGCAACATTTGAATGGTATGAAAGTCCAGACAGCACAAAGAAGGCTCAAACGCAGTGGACACCTTTTGCACAAGACTCAAAATACTTTGACAAGGATTATATGATAAACTACCGAGTGGAAAACTTGGAAGCACTTGTTGAAGAGTTGAAAAAAGAAGGAGTAACAATAGTGGACAAAATTGAAACATTTGACTACGGAAAATTTGTACATATTCTTGACGGAGAAGGAAACAAAGTTCAATTATGGGAACCTATTGACTAATAGTAAGTAAAGTTTGAATTAAAAAAAGCGACAGAATAGAACGCCTAACCGCTAACTTCAGCTACCCGTCAAGTTCGGCAGCAGTGGTTTTCGGTGTGCATCTTTCCGCTCGGGCAGTTTTTCGGCTTGACAGGAAATCGCCCGCAGTCCGCCCCTGCGTGTAGCTTCCTACGTTGGCGGTAATACAAACAGACACTTAAATCAACATATATGGACTTAGAAATACTTAGATTACATGAAAGATTAGAAATAGCTTTAGACTTAGGGGAAAGTCACTACAGAGAATTTAAAAGTGGACAACAAGGGCCTCCAGACAAAAAAACTAATCGGGACACAAAAGATGTTTGTAATGACATTGCTAGAACATTAGTGGCTTTTGCAAATGCAGACGGAGGAGAACTATTAGTTGGAGTTGAAGACAATGGAACTGTAACGGGACTGAACTACTCTCCAGACAGGATAGATTTACTTCTAAATGCTCCCAAAAATAATGTTCATAAAGATACTCCCTTACCTGCATATAAATCTAAGATAACAGAATTTAATGGTAAAACTATTCTATATTTTTCAATCCCCAAGGGGAACGATTTTGTTTACTTAACATCTGATGGCAGATGTATCCAAAGAAAGGATTTAGAATCAGTTCCTATTTCAGCTGAAGAAATAATATTCACAAGAGAAGAAACCATTTCAAGAGAATATGATAGACAATTTATAGACAATGCTGACATGGGTGATATTGATGTTGAATTAATTACACAAATTACAAATCAACTTTCAATTAAAATATCTCCAGAGAAATTTCTTCAACACATTGACATTGCTGAGTTTGATGGAAATAAGCTAAAACTTAAACGAGCTGCACTTTTACTCTTCGCAAAAAAACCAAGCAAATGGCATCCTCGATTACAGGTTAGGATAATAAAAGTTGCCGATACCATCCTAAAAAGTGGAGAAGAATTTAATGTTGTTTTTGATGAAGAAATCACTGATAATATTGTAAAGCTTATTGAATCAAGTTGGGAAATAATTAGACCTCACTTGACTGAGACTAAATTCTCAAAACAAGCACTATTTAAAACCCAAATTATTTACCCAGAAATGGCTTGTAGAGAAGCATTAATTAATGCAATTGCACATAGAGATTACAGTATCGAAGGCCGAGGAATTGAAGTTTATGTATTTAGCGACAGACTTGAAATTCAAAGTCCTGGTGAATTGCTGTCTGCAATAAAAGTAGCTGACCTAGAAAGCTTAAAAGGTGTTCATCAATCTCGTAATTCAAATATAGCTAAAGCTTTAAGAGAAATAGGTTATATGAGAGAACTTGGAGAAGGAATTCGCAGGATCTTTGAATTGATGAAAAATAATGATTTAGAAGCCCCCCATATTGAATCAAAAAGTAAATCATTTAAAGTATCATTATCTCAAAAACATATATTTACTAAAGAAGAAAAACTTTGGTTAGATAACTTTGAGCAACTCAACTTAACAAGAGAGCAGAAAACCGTTGTAAGACTTGGCACAAATGGGCAATTATTTTCAACTGACGAAATATGGGAAGCAGTTGGTATTGTAGACACTGACAAGTATAGGCAATTACTCGAATCTTTAAGACAATTGGGAATATTGCGTCGTACCATCGAAAGAGTAAAAGCAAAAAATATTGCATGGAAAAATCACACAAGCAAAAAAGAGATAAAACAATTTGAAATAATTGTACCGAAGTCATTTAATACACCGCAACACCCGAAACGAAATACTCCCGAAAAAATTAGTTCTCCTAGTAAAACAGCTCAAATTAAAGATGTGCCCGTTTCAACAGAACTTGATAAATCTTCATATTCAAAAGTATATGTAACTAATATACCATACGACACAAACGAACAGGAACTATCTGAATTTTTCTCTCAATTTGGAGAGGTCGTATCTGTTAAAATACCAAAGCATTATCGTTCGAAATTTATAAGAGGTTTTGCCTATGTTGAGTTTGATAGTTTAACGGATGCTGAAAATGCTGTAAGCAATTCTTCAAAATGCGTTTTAAAAGACAGAAAAATATTTATTCAACATTCTACTTTTAATCGTTGAAAATGAAGTACTACCGCCAACTTCAGCTACCCGTCAAGTGCGGCAGCAGTGGTTTTCGGTGGGTATCTTTCCGCTCAGGCTGCTTTTCGGCTTGACAGGAAATCGCCCGCAATCCGCACCTGCGTGTAGCTTCCTACGTTAGCAGCAAGCGTAATTGCACCACTTGCATTGACAATCTCATTGAGTAAACTTAAACTATGAATGATAAAACCATTAAGACTCTAACCTTAACCTTACTAAGCTTTGTCGGAGTTATATTAGTTTATTTTCTTATCTCGACTGCAATAGACGGATATTGGATATGGAGAAAGGGTGATATAGACTTTGCTGTTACTGGTCAATTTGGCGATTTTGTTGGAGGTTTTTTAGGAACAATAATTAATGGAGCCGTATTCTATTTTTTGTACTTAACACTTAATGAACAAAGAAAATCAAACTTAAGACAAGGCTTTGAAACTAAGCTATATGACTTAATCCGTTTACATAGAGAGAATATTAATGAACTTAGTTACACTAAATTTTACAGGAATAAATTAGAGACATCAAGTTCAAGAAAAGTATTTAGAGTGATTGTTCAAGAATTTATTGAATGTTTTCCCGAGATCAAACATTTTACCAAAATGTATTCTCAATTAGAAATATTACAACCTGCTTATAGAATTGAACTTGAGAAAATCCGTAAAAGAAATAAATGTAATGATACAGTTGAAGGTCTAGCTTTAATAGATATTGCATTCTGCTTTTTCTATTTTGGTGTATCGAAAGAAAGTGAAACTATATTATTGCATAAGTTTTATAACAGATATAACAAGGAATTTACCAATCGATTGAAAGTATTCTTGCAACTTAAACCCAAAGAGGAAATTAAAGATTTATTTAGTGCATGGAAAAATTTTAAAGAGAAAAGTATAAAAGACAAATTAGTGATATTTGAAGAGTTGTACCCAAATGCAGGAAAATCAAATTTACCCACAAATTGCAATAAAAATAATTTGTACTCAAACCTTAATGTAGATAAGTATTATGGAGGCCACCAACATCGTCTAGGTCATTATTTTAGACACTTATTTCAATCATACAAATTTATTTCACTACAAGAATTTTTAAAACCAGAAGAAAAATATTTCTATGGCAAAACGCTTAGAGCTCAACTTTCTACATATGAACAATTTTTATTATTTTTTAATAGTCTTTCGTCACTTGGAATGAAATGGGAGTATGCAATTGACAAGAATGATATTAAAGAAAATGACAACATAGTAGATTTTAAGCTTATAACGAGATACAACATAGTTAAAAATCTTCCAGGAAGTCAGTATTATGACTTCACATATAGAAAATATTATCCAAGTGTAAAATTTGAATATTTTGATGACATAACATACTCAAGAAGGATTTCAAACAAACAAAACACATTATAAATGAGGCACATATGCTACATGATTAACCAACGCCAGCTGCTAACTTCAGCTACCCGTCAAGTGCGGCAGCAGTGGTTTTCGGTGGGCATCTTTCCGCTCAGGCTGCTTTTCGGCTTGACAGGAAATCGCCCGCAGTCCGCACCTGCGTGTAGCTTCCTACGTTATGGGTAAGTTAAAAAGCAACTTATAAGGGAGGTAACTCGTCTTTAAGAAAATAAAACCACTTGAATTATGAAAACAAAAAGAATTTTACTTGGACTTTTCAGCTTGATCTTTATAATTACATCAAGTTGTAAAAATGAAAATGAAACTATTGATAGTATTACAAATCCCAAAAATGCAAAACTGAAACGTATTCTGGGTTATTCATCTGTACATTCTGATAAACCCAACAACATTGTGGAAGAATATGAATACGATGAAAAGAATAGAGTTAGTAAAGTTTCTTCACCTGCATATCAAGATGGTAAAATTGTGGGAATAATAAAATATGATTTGTACGAATATAATTCGAAAGAACAATTAGAAAAAATTACAAGTTATAATGCAAATACTAATTCTGCGACAGGTTTTATCAATTTGATTAATTACAACTTCACTTATTCAAACGACGGCAAAAAAGAAAAACAATATATTGAATATCCGCAAATAGGTTCATTTGAATATTTACTATACAAATACAGCAACGACAGATTGGTGAAAATCGAAAAATATGGGAATACCAACCAATTAGAAAGTTATGTGATGAACGAATATGATAATTCAGGTAACTTAGTTAAAGAGACTTCTTATGGGAAAGATGATCAACAATATTCATATACTCACCATTTATATGAAAACGGACAAATTGTACAATCGGATGTTTTTGCTGGAAAGAATATACACATTAGAGAAATATTTAGAACCTATGATGAGAACAATAACTTAATAATTCTTGAATCAAATGAGTTATCATTGGTTAGTTCAAGTGTTAGTTATGTTTTGAAATATGAATATTTTGAAGAATAACCTACCCATAACTTCAGCTACCCGTCAAGTGCGGCAACAGTGGTTTTCGGTGGGCATCTTTCCGCTCAGGCTGCTTTTCGGCTTGACAGGAAATCGCCCGCAGTCCGCACCTGCGTGTAGCTTCCTACGTTATTGCCAACCTTAAAAGACCTCGCAACTTTCGACGCATCCGTTGCTGAGATCGAGTTCGTAGAGATCGTATAATGAAAGTTGTTTGTATTCTGGTTTGTATTTGCTTTCATCAACGGCAGGATCAAACGGCAATTTTGCCATTTCAATAATTTCGTAAATTGATTTGTTCTGCCTAAAGCAATTTATAGGCGGTTTCATCAAAGGATTGTGCTTTTTGGTGTCAGGTATAAAGTCGCTGTATTTTCGTTCCATTTCAGCCCACCAAATCACAGTTTCGGGGGTTTCGTTAACTATTGTCATTAACTTTCTAAATGATTTTTTAAAGCATAAATCACAGTTTCCTTCGTAGGTTTTCAATTCAAGATCAAAAGGCTGTTTGCTCCAAAAATTATTAATATCATTTCTGGTCGTTTCAATATGGGAAACAAGCGGATAAATGAAGCGTTGTTTTTTGTGATCTGGCGCAACTCTATCAATCTCATCAATCCTTATTCCAATTGCCATAAAATAATGCTTCCATCCAATTGATCTGGCATAAGCCTGTATTGTGTACTTTTTCAACTCTCTGGTACAATGTGGGCTTTTAACCGATGGCATTCCGTGTTTTGCTATCATTGCCTCAAATGGTTCACCGTTTCGGCTTGCTGTTTTATAGTCAACTATTCTGGCTCTAACTCCTTTTCTGTTTTCGGGGTTGGTAATTGCTTCAACCCAAATACAATTAAATCCAAAATATTTATCGCACTTTTCAACAAAATCGAGCGTTTCCTCTCTCTCTTTCCCAGTGTTTGCATAAACAACCAAAAATTCATATTCGTTGCTTAAATTGTCGAGTATCCATTTAGTCATAAATGCAGACGTTCGACCTCCTGAAAATGAGATTAACAGCTTCGATTTGACAAAAGGCTGGGCAATAACTTCGGCTATCCGCAAGTCTGGCAGCGGTGCGTTATTCAAGTTCATCTTTTCGTTCATACATTATTGGTTTTTGACAGTTATTTACTCGTAATCCAGCCCTGACGTATAGCCTACACCGTTGTAGGCAACATTAATTTTGGGTTTCGGTTCTTTGAAGCGTCTGCCATTGATGGACGAGCGGAGTTCGCGAAGTTTTCTTTTTGGCTTTGCATGGTGCTGAAGAGATCTGCCATTTGGTGAAATTGGTGGTACGCGGATTTTTTCCTTGTTTCTGCTCATCGCGGGAGGACGGATCTTCATTCGAAGGAAAATAAGTTCCTGTGAAAAGGAAATCTTGAATTGAATGTTTAGGCCACAGAAAAATGAAAATGTCGCCAACAACAGCAAAATACCCGCAAGCCGGGGGCGGAAACTCGTATTAAATAATATGTTATATTTGAAGTGCAGAAACTCGTTTGAGGTTCAGCGGATTAAAATCCCTGCCTGCGTGTATTTGCAAACGTTGTAGGCAACATTAATTTTGGGTTTCGGTTCTTTGAAGCGTCTGCCATTGATGGACAAGCGGAGTTCGCGAAGTTTTCTTTTTGGCTTTGCATGGTGCTGAAGAGATCGGCCATTTGGTGAAATTGGTGGTACGCGGATTTTTTCCTTGTTTCTGCTCATCGCGGGAGGACGGATCTTCATTCGAAGGAAAATAAGTTCCGGTGAAAAAGAAATCATGAATTGAATGTTTAGGCCACAGAAAAATGAAAATGTCGCCAACAACAGCAAAATACCCGCAAGCCGGGAGTCGGAAACTCGTATTAAATAATATGTTATATTTGAAGTGCAGAAACTCGTTTGAGGTTCAGCGGGTTAAAATCCCTGCCTGCGTGTATTTGCAAACGTTGTAAGCCATTTAAACGAGCGACACACCAGACGCTTAATTGACAGAAAATTAATTGACAGTGATAAAATTTAAAACAACAGAAATCGTAAATGGACAGCACCCAAACAAATCTCGGGGTGTAAAATTTCAATTGACAGATATTCTGTTGACTATTATCATTTTCCCACTTCGGCTTTTGACCTTGTTCAATAAAGGTTATACAGTAGTCTCTGACAGTAATTGGGAATTCATGTTTTCAAAAGTTGATTTTAAGATTGAAAAACGTCTTGTAGCATTGACCGGTTTTGACAATTGTATAGATTTCTATAATCTGGCTTCGACTGACAAAAAATTGAATAAAGTAATAAGTGGAAAAGTGTTTGGTAATTTTATATGCAAAATGGACAACGGTATTTTTTTACGACAATTTAAAAGCCCAAAGGACTGGCCAAATTCAAGGCTTGTTTATATTGGCTTTGACAATTATGAAATTATAACTGTGTCCAAATCAGATTCTAGTTGGGTTAACTGGACATACAATTTTATGGGGGATAAGCAAATCGATATTTTAACTGAGCACGGAGAAGGTTATAGTAAAATATTGAGAATAGAACAGACACAGACAAATTGAGGACAAATGAAAACGGCTTACAACAGCAAAATACCCGCAAGTCGGGTTTCGTTGCTTCGTAGTCGGGAAATTAGTATTTGAAAAGCAACTCTCGTAGGAAGTTCATCGGGAAACTCCCGCCCTGCGTGTATTTGCGAACGTTATGTGCAACCAATACAAAGACTACAAACTATGAAAGCTTGGATAATAATATTTTTTTTTCTGTTTCTAAACAATGTACACGGACAAGAAAGCCTATTATACTATTCTGACGGAAGACTGAGAATTGACACGACTCTATCGGTTGGAAATAATCGCTTAGGTGAATTAGTGAAAATTGAAAAATATATTTTACCGACATTATTCAACAGAATTGAGTATCCTGAAATCTCAATAGAAAATAATATCCAAGGACTTTTAATCATAAAAGTGAATGTTAAGCCGTCTGAAATCATTGTTGAAAGCAAGATTATTAGAGGTATTGACCCTTGGATTGACAAGTCAGTTTTAAAAGCAATTGATAGTTTGAAATTTAGTATTCTAAACCTACTGAAAGAAAATAAGGAATTGAATTTTTACATTCCTATCAAATTTGAATTAGGGAAAAGTGAATTTGAAGAAAATATGCAGAAAAATAATGCCGTGACAAAGAAAGCCAACTTAAATACTCTACAAAGAATATTGATTAAATAAATTGGCAGCACATAACTTCAGCTACCCGTCAAGTGCGGCAGCAGTGGTTTTCGGGGTGTATCTTTCCGCTCAAGCTGCTTTTCGGCTTGACAGGAAATCGCCCGCAGTCCGCACCTGCGTGTAGCTTCCTCCGTTGTAGGCAACATTAATTTTGGGTTTCGGTTCTTTGAAGCGTCTGCCATTGATGGACAAGCGGAGTTCGCGAAGTTTTCTTTTTGGCTTTGCATGGTGCTGAAGAGATCGGCCATTTGGTGAAATTGGTGGTACGCGGATTTTTTCCTTGTTTCTGCTCATCGCGGGAGGACGGATCTTCATTCGAAGGAAAATAAGTTCCGGTGAAAAGGAAATCTTGAATTGAATGATTCGGCCACAGAAAAATGAAAATGTCGCCAACAACAGCAAAATACCCGCAAGCCGGGGGCGGAAACTCGTATTAAATAATATGTTATATTTGAAGTGCAGAAACTCGTTTGAGGTTCAGCGGATTAAAATCCCTGCCTGCGTGTATTTGCAAACGTTATAGCCAAGCTTATTTTTGACAACCAGCAATATATAACCAAATCAATTCTTAGAAATCGATAAAATATGGCGCCCCATGAGTACTATTTCCCAAAAG
The DNA here is from genome assembly GCA_963677935.2 of Prolixibacteraceae bacterium. Lineage (GTDB taxonomy): Bacteria > Bacteroidota > Bacteroidia > Bacteroidales > Prolixibacteraceae > JAAFHB01. Next base: position 2,500,821 of record CAXXEH010000003.1, read on the forward strand.
ATATTTTTAATTATATTCTGGATTTCTATTCAGTACTTTGCATTGAACGCACAAGTTCTTAATCTTGATTCTCTATATATTTCCAAGCCTTCAGATGCAGAAAGGGATGAGATTATTAGTTCATTTAATATTACTCTTAAGGATGGAGATGAGGTTCAAGCAAAATGGAGTTTGTATGATCCTTATTACTTCAATCCTAATTCTACTAATCCGACAATCTATTCTTTGATTAATTCGTTAAGAGTTATTCGAGAACAAAAATTTAGTGAACCACTACCTTTTACAAATAATGCATATCAATATATGTTGTCACATTTTAAACTTGGAGGTATTGAACTGAGTTTACAAACCGGATACAATAGTGGAGGAAATAATCATCTATATTTAAATGCCAATGCCGCTTTCTGGGATGGTAGAAGTTCAACAGATCCATTCACTCCTTCCCAATACTTTAGGATGTTTCCATATATTTATAAAATACAATTATTACTACATGAATCACGTCATAGTGACCCGGATGATCCAGGTCATGATCCTAATATTGCTGGGAAAGACACCAGATTTGATTTTGAAGGAGCTTATGCACGTGATGCTCTATATTATATGTGGGTATACAAATATGGGATCAATAATAATTCAACATTTAGAAAAACTGCTGTAAATTCTGCAATGTATACGCTTATGAATCGATTTGTAGAAATGCCACCAACACATTCAAATCCTAAAATTCAACAGTTGATTGATGAAATAATTCCAAAGATAAAAATTCAAGATGGGAACAATCAGATCGCGGATATTGGATCTAATTTACCAAAATTATTACAAGTAAACGTTTATAATCCACTATTGGAAAATGAAATTTGGGACTCATCTATCAACATACAATTCAGAGTAATCACAGTACCCAAAGGAGCAAAAGGGTATTCATTAAGTTCTGTTAATAGCACTACTAACTCAGGAGAACCAGCAGCTGTCAGCTTTAAACTTGGAGATAAAGCAGGCATTTATCTTGTTAGTGCTAATGCACCAACTTTAGGTAAAGATTCTGTAGTATTTACTTTTACGACCAAAGAGGTACCTATTGCAAATGCTGGTACAGACCAGTCAGTAAATGAAGGGTCAGTTGTTACCTTAAATGGATCAGGGTCTTTTGATCTGAATGGGAATTCTCTCTTATTCAAATGGACATGATGGTATTGAATTGAGTTCCACAATTGTTACAAAACCAACGTTTATTGCACCAGAAGTGAAAACTGATACAATATTTTCCTTTTATCTAACAGTCAATAATAGTATGGAAACCTCAGCTTCTGATAAAGTTTTGATAAAAGTGCAGAATGTTATTAAAGTCGGTAATACTGAAATATTCGAACCTGTTTTTAATATATATCCGAACCCTGCAACTGGAATAATAACACTTGAATTTAATCAAAATCAGAAGAAGGTAGCAAAGATTTTAGTTTTAAACATGGCTGGTGTTGAGATCTTTCGAAAGGAGTTGATTAATGTTGACAATTATAAACTTGATTTGTCTAATCAGGTAAGCGGCATCTACATACTAAAAGTAAACTTTGGTAATAGAGAATATAACAGCAAGATCGTATTAAAAAAGCAATAAAAATGAACTCGACAAAATCAATATCAAAAAAATGTATTTATGATATTATTACTCATTTTTGACATTTTGAAATATTTAATAATTATTGTATAAAAGCCTGGCTATAACTTCAGCTTGCGGTCAAGTCCGGCAGCACTGGGTTTCGGTGTGTATCTTTCCGTCCGGGCTGCTTTTCGGCTTGACAGGAAATCGCCCGCAATCCGTCCCTGCCGCAAGCTTCCTCCGTTGTAGGGCATATTAATCGCCAGTTGAAACGGCTTCGATTATTGAAAAAGTTTTCAAATTGACTATTCCAAATGCTTTGGACAATTTCGCGGCTTGACAAAGGAATCATTTTACAGGTAAAATTAGATTTTAGTCTTCAGTTTTTGACAATTTCTCTTTTTTACGAGAGAGCCTTTTTTTAAAGATGAAAATTATAAAAAATCATACATTCATGATACTAATTGACATATTCACTTCAGACAAAACTCAACCAGCAATTATTGGGGCAATTGTTGCGATTCTAGCAATATTTCTGCGAGATTTAATTATTCAATTATGGTTTGAAAACCGAAAATCTAAAAAAGATGAACTTATAATATTTAGGCAATATGCAGATCCTCTTTCAAATGCGACGATGAGCCTGCTTTGGAGATTGAATGAAATATTTGTTCAAAAGCATAAAAGCTCATACTTGTTTTTGAAAAACACAACTGATTACGCTCAATATAAACGTTTGTCAACTATTTATAGATTAGCTTCATTATTAGGTTGGTTGCATGCTTTTAAGAAAGAATTAGCATTGCTAAAAACAAAAAATCATGATCAATTGCAGGAGATAAAAAGTGCGATAAACGATTTTAGTTCTGCATTAGCTGACGGGACTCATGTTGAATCAGAAAGACTTAAAGGACTAATAGATTTGTGGAATTTTAATTTTAAAGATTGCCAGACAAATAGTATTGTAGCGTCTTTAATTGATAATGAAATAAAAGATTTTATTACGAAAAGAGGATTCCAGAGTGCAACCGAATTGACAAATGATGATCAAATAATACTGTGTAGATTGATTGCAAATGAAATGTCAGAAAATTACAGAGTTGATCTGGTTCCTGAGCAAATAATTAAGCAAACTTCAGCCCAAGCAATTCAACATTGTTCATTGAAAGAATCATGGATATATAGAGATTGGCAGGATGCAATAGGCGATTTAATGCTAAAGGAAAACAGCCATATATCAAGACAATTTGATATAATTGGGTTCTATGAATTTGATAAAAAATTTAAAAGTGTTGATAGCGAAGATATAAAATGGTTTCTGAGAATTGAGAATGTATTTATTGATTTGGATGTTACAGGAGCGAATAAATCTGATATGCGCCTAGATCAAATAAAAAATATCGTTAAAGCTACATCAAACTTAATGATTGCCTTAACCAATAATGATAAACAACGAAAAATTTTAATGAGTAAAACTATAGAATTGGCGAACAGATTAAGAAATTAACTCTTTGGGATCAATCAAATACGCCCTACAACTTCAGCTACCCGCAAGCCGGGTTTTGGTGGCTCGTTGACAGGAAATTAGTATTTTGAAAGGCGGCTTATCGTGGACAATTTATCGGGAAACCCCGGCCTGCGTGTAGCTTCCTCCGTTGTAGGCAACATTAATTTTGGGTTTCAGTTCTTTGAAGCGTCTGCCGTTGATGGACAAGCGGAGTTCGCGAAGTTTTCTTTTTGGCTTTGCATAGCGCTGAAGAGATCTGCCATTTGGTGAAATTGGCGGTACGCGGATTTTTTCCTTGTTTCTGCTCATCGCGGGAGGACGGATCTTCATTCGAAGGAAAATAAGTTCCGGTGAAAAGGAAATCTTGAATTGAATGATTCGGCCACAGAAAAATGAAAATGTCGCCAACAACAGCAAAATACCCGCAAGCCGGGGGCGGAAACTCGTATTAAATAATATGTTATATTTGAAGTGCAGAAACTCGTTTGAGGTTCAGCGGATTAAAATCCCTGCCTGCGTGTATTTGCAAACGTTGTAGGCAACATTAATTTTGGGTTTCGGTTCTTTGAAGCGTCTGCCATTGATGGACGAGCGGAGTTCGCGAAGTTTTCTTTTTGGCTTTGCATGGTGCTGAAGAGATCGGCCATTTGGTGAAATTGGCGGTACGCGAATTTTCTCCTTGTTTCTGCTCATCGCGGGAGGACGGATCTTCATTCGAAGGAAAATAAGTTCCGGTGAAAAGGAAATCTTGAATTGAATGTTTCGGCCACAGAAAAATGAAAATGTCGCCAACAACAGCAAAATACCCGCAAGCCGGGAGTCGGAAACTCGTATTAAATAATATGTTATATTTGAAGTGCAGAAACTCGTTTGAGGTTCAGCGGGTTAAAATCCCTGCCTGCGTGTATTTGCAAACGTTGTGGGCCAGTTTATTCGCTCATTGAAACGGTATTGGTTTTGACAGGTTTTTAAAATTGACTTTTCGAGCGGGTTGAGAGAATTTCGGGGTTTGACAGAGCCAGGCTGTTTGATTTTTTTTTGGAATTTTGGTTTTTATGTTTTCGGTTTTGACAGGCTCTCGCATTTTGAGAGAGACGAATTCTTGGAGAGATTTTTAAAAATTGGTTTTTAGGTCGGTGCGGTTTGACAGATTTTCGCTTTTTGAGAGGCAGTTCCGACTAAAACGTTCATTTTCAACTTGACAGAGACTACAACTGGAAACGTTTTTGCGGACAAAGTTTTTAACTTCGTGGACACGTTAGCGGAGAAATTAGCGAAAAATATGGGTGAGAGTATTTTGTAATTTGACTCGGAATTTATTGATCGACAGCAATTATTAGTGATTTACAAAAAGACAAAATATGCAAATGTTTCAAGTGACCGAAAACCGGCCCCACAACATCAGCTACCCGCAAGTCCGGCAGCAGTGGTTTTCAGAGTGCATCTTTCCGCTCAGGCAGTTTTTCGGCTTGACAGGAAATCGCCCGCAATCCGCCCCTGCGTGTAGCTTCCTACGTTGTAGGCAACATTAATTTTGGGTTTCGGTTCTTTGAAGCGTCGGCCATTGATGGACAAGCGGAGTTCGCGAAGTTTTCTTTTTGGCTTTGCATGGCGCTGAAGAGATCTGCCATTTGGTGAAATTGGTGGTACGCGGATTTTTTCCTTGTTTCTGCTCATCGCGGGAGGACGGTTCTTCATTCGAAGGAAAATAAGTTCCGGTGAAAAAGAAATCATGAATTGAATGTTTAGGCCACAGAAAAATGAAAATGTCGCCAACAACAGCAAAATACCCGCAAGCCGGGGGTCGGAAACTCGTATTAAATAATATGTTATATTTGAAGTGCAGAAACTCGTTTGAGGTTCAGCGGATTAAAATCCCTGCCTGCGTGTATTTGCAAACGTTAGCGGTTATTGAAAAAAAACGACCTTGCAAATATTAATTTATGAATAACGAATTTTACATCTCGACAGATAAAGAAAGGCTTGATATCAAGTTGATTCATGATTTCTTAAATAATGATTCCTATTGGGCTAAAGGTCGAAGTGAAGAGACGATTCGAAAATCTATTAATAATTCACTTTGTTTTGGAGTTTATAATGGTTCTCAGCAAATTGGGTTTGCTCGAGTTGTAACTGATTATGCAGTTTTTGCATGGATTTTAGATGTTTTTATCTTGAAAGAGTTTAGAAAACAAGCTTTGGGAGTAAAACTAATGGAATCAATAATGAATCATAATGAATTACAGAATCTTCAACGTTGGGGATTAGCAACAGATGATGCACATGGATTGTATGAAAAGTTTGGATTTGAATTAATTAAGCGACCAGAGATATTTATGGAATCTGTATCAACTCCAAATTAATAGAATAGCAATGAAAATAGAACCAAGAGAAATATTAGACAAACAAGGAAACCGAATAGTAATAAGAGAAGGCAGGATATCCGATTCGGAAGAATTACAAAAATGTGTTAAATCATATCTCAAAAGCAAACAGATTCCTCTCACAGAATTAGAGTTTAATGTTTTAGCTAAAAACCATGAAGAATGGATTAAAAAGTTCATAGATGGAAAAAATGATTTGCTATTGATTGCAGAACAAAATGGAACTATTGTCGGAAATGTAGACTTAATGATTAATGGTCGTCAAATGCTGAAACATACTGGTTATATAGGTATGGGAATTCATGAAGATTGGCAGGGACAAGGAATTGGGACAGCAATGTTTAAAATACTTGTTAATTGGGTTGATAATAATCCAGATATTGAGATTCTTTGGTTACAGGTTTTCAGTAATAATGAGAAAGGATTACGTTTATATTCAAACTTGGGATTTGAAGAAACAGGTAGACAGAAAGGATTTATTAAAACAGAATCAGGAGAGTATATTGATAATGTAATAATGACGAGAAATATAAAAACAACAAACCGCTAACAACGGGTATAATCAATGGCGGGGGTTGTAGCGCATTCAACACCTCGTCTCGCAGGTAGCGTCTGTAACGTGGGATAGGAACGCGTCCACGAAGTCCGCCACTGCTCATACCCGCGACCGTTATAGCCCAGTTAAAAATGACACTATGCGAACATTTATTGTAGATGCATTTACTGACAGACCATATTCTGGTAATCCAGCTGGAGTCTGTATTTTGGATTATTTGTTGCCAGACAATTTAATGGCTAAGATTGCACGAGAGATAAACCATTCAGAAACAGCATTCTTATTTATTCAAGGTGACACATATTCGCTGAGATGGTTCACTCCAAAAACTGAGGTTAACATATGTGGACATGCGACTCTTGCGACTGCTCATATTTTGTATGAGACAGGTTTACTCGGAACTGATAAGCAGATTAAATTTGAGACTAAAAGTGGGATATTGAAGGCAAATTTTACGAATGAGATGATTGAATTAGATTTTCCTCAATTGTTTGTAGAGACATGTGAGAGTAATGAGATTATAGAAAAAGCTTTCGATATCAAACCCAAATATATTGGCAAAAGTGAAAAGCGTTACTTGATAGAGATTGATAATGTAGAAAAATTAAAAGACATAAAACCCGACTTTCATCTATTGCAGAAATCAGATAGAGGCGGATTTATGATTACTGCTAAATCACATGACAAATACGATTTTTATTCAAGGTTTTTTGTGCCAGGAGTTGGGATAAATGAAGACCCAGTAACAGGTTCTTCCCATTGTTATCTTGCTCCATATTGGTCGCAAAAATTGGATAAACGGAAAATGTTAGCTTTTCAAGCATCTGAGAGAACAGGAATAATAGAGTGTGAGCTTGCTGAGAATAGTCGAGTTTTGTTGCGTGGAAATGCAATTACAATGAATGAGATGAAAATTGGATGGAAAAATTGAAAACCGGGCTATAACAAAAAATATATGACAATTGCGGTTACCGTGGTACGCGGTTCACAGCTTTCCGCACCGGCTCCCGTAGCTCGCGTACGGTGGAGCGCCCGAAAATCCGCAACTGCATATATTTCAGTACGTTATAGCCAAGTTTAGGACGACCACCGTAACAATAGAGAATAAAATGAAAATAGGACGACCAGCAATACTTAAATTATCAGAAATGATATGCGGAAATGAAGCATTTCCACATTTCCCATATCGTTCTTCTTCGCAGTTGACAAAATTTTTTATAGACCTAGATCTTGATTTTGTTCACGATGGATCAACTCGGCATTTATGGGTTCAAGAGATTTTGAATAAGCTAAATGACCAATCAAGTGAACTTGACGATTTACCAAATAGAGATTTAATAAAAGCAATCACTTCTATTGTTAATCCAGATTTTTTTCTTTTTAATGAAAAATTAGACCATAGAAAGGCAGTCGAAGACGTCAACAAAGCTCTAAAGACATCAAAACTAATATTAAAAGAAAAGGCAGACGGTCAATTTTTATTAACCTCATTGACAGGAGAGTTTATCTCAACGGAAATAAGAGAAATTGATGCAATTCAACAAATTACATTTACACCATCTGTTTTTAAAATTCCAAAGAAACCCACAAACCCAAAATTAATTTCAGTTATGATGCCATTTAGTCCTGCATATCGTGGGACTTATGAAGCAATTAAGCGAGTTGCTGACCATATGGAATTGGAGTGTTTGAGAGCAGATGATATTTGGGAGAACTCAACTTTCATTCAGGATATATTTAATTTGATTTTTTGCTCAAGAATTGTTGTTGTTGATTTTAGTGAAAGAAACCCGAATGTAATGTATGAAACAGGTATTGCTCATACACTTGGGAAAGTTGTAATTCCAATAACACAATCATTAAATGACATTCCTTCCGACCTCGGACATCATAGAGCTTTAAAATACTTACCGAATGACGAAGGATACAGGAATCTATCAAATGAACTTTACAAAAGAATTAAAACAATAATTGAAGAAAAATAAAAACCTGGCTATAACTTCAGCTACCCGTCAAGTGCGGCAGCAGTGGTTTTCGGTGGGCATCTTTCCGCTCGGGCAGTTTTTCGGCTTGACAGGAAATCACCCGCAATCCGCCCCTGCGTGTAGCTTCCTACGTTAGCGGTAAGTGTAAGTGCTAGTCGACACAAGTAGACTAAAAAAGGAAAGAAAAGCCTGTCGAATGAAAGTGAAAATTAACTATATATTGATTCTTATCTTGACTATTCTCGGATTGTATTCTTGTGAAATTGACAAAAGACCAAGAACGATTTATTGGTCTGGTTCTGGTTATTCCATGTCAAAGATAGACTCTACTTATATACAATCGTTTTACTTGGGCTATTACATTGAACTAAGCGACACTGGAGATATAAGAATAATGACTAGAAAGGATTATCAAGGGGAAAAATTATTCTATAGAATCAAACTGATAAGTTCAACCAAGGACTCTATTTTCTCTCTAATAGAAAACAAAAACATATTTCTAGACTCCATATCCAATTTGAAGGAAAGTAAAGACGTTTACATTGAGGAACGATACCCATGTTATTCTGGATTCATTTATAATCTAAATTACAAATGCGATTCTATCAATCGAAGAATAAGTTATATTCCTACTATAGCAAATCCTTCGCAGAAAAAACTGAGGATTCTAATGGACAGTGTTATGAAGAATTATATGATTATAAAAGAAACTCAAATCGATTTAACACAATATGAAATTAAACTTGAAAATGAAATTCGGATGAAATTTCCTCCGCCTAAAATAGGGGAACCAATTTTATTCACACCATCTTTGTATAAGAATGAAACACCTAACCGCTAACATCAGCTACCCGCAAGTCCGGCAGCAATGGTTTTCGGTGTGCATCTTTCCGCCCGGGCTGCTTTTCGGCTTGACAGGAAATCGCCCGCAATCCGCCCCTGCGTGTAGCTTCCTACGTTACCAGCAATGGCAAGACAGACAATATACAGCATATTGACAATACAGGTATGAAAAAGACATTTGTAATTATTGCATTTATTCTAACGACCTTGACATCATTTGCCCATAAAGAAAAATGGGACGAAAATAAGACGGACTGGTCGCCATTAATGCTTGCTATTTACAACGGACAGACAGAAAAGTTTACCAAATTAATTGAGCAAAATGTTAATGTGAACTTCGTTACACCTGGTAAAAATAGCAATTGGCAACTGACTGCTTTGGATATTGCAATTCGCATGAGCAATGAGATTGCTGTCAAAACATTGCTTTTGACAAACAAAATTGCTAAACCTGCCACATTTTTATTGACGGCTTGTGGACAAAGATCTGCTTTGATAATTGATCTTTTAATAAAATATGGTGCAAATCCCAATGACACATTAGAAAATGGTTATTCTGTATCAATGATGGCTACTAGTTTTGGTTCCATAGAGGTACTTGAATGTTTATTAAAAAATGGAGCAAATATAAAGCAAACAAGACGGGTTGACGGAATGACAACGCTTATGTTGGCTGTTTATAACGGTGACCCTAAAAAAGTTAAACTGCTAATAGACTATGGTGCAGATAAATACGCCAGAGATAAAACTGGCAAGACTGCATTATACTATTTTGAGGATATTTATGAGAGTTTAAAAATTAGCAAAAAAACAGAATCTGAATTAAGAGAACTATTAAAATAAAATATGGATCATTCCGAGCAGAGCCACAGCTGGTAACAGCAACTACCCGCCAGCAGGGTTTCGGCGCTTTGTCGATAGGAAAGAGTACATTTGAAGTGCAGCTCTTCGTTGGAGGAACAGTGGGTAAAATCCCTGCCTGCGTGTAGCTGCGGAACGTTAGCTGCCATTATAAAAAAAACATCTTAAAATCAAACGGACACTCAGAAATAATCAATTCGAATGATCAAACAAAAATTGCTGACTATTATTATTTGGACATTTTCATGTATTGCATACGGGCAAAATACAACGATTTCTCATCTCGACTCGTTGGTCAATAATTTCGTGAAGGTACTCCAAGAAGAAAAAATTGACACAATTTGCGTTTATGAAAATTATTCAGCTGGTGAACTTATTGCATCCTTGAAAGAAGAGGATAGATGTAACTACCCTACTATTTTTAAATCAGCATACATTTTTTGGGTAAGAAATGGGAAATCCCATATAAGCAAAAAGGACAATTGTTTTGACTATTCCTCAGTTGAAATTAAATCAGACTCACTGTGGAACTGCTTTTTTAATTACAAGAACAAAATATTGAAAGAAGAAGTAAAGAAATTTAATTATATATTTTATAATAATGGCAAAAAGGAAGTTGGAAGAATCCAAGGTGAACCCTATAATTACTATTTCTTTAAAGTGTTGTTTGGCAATGTTATCATTACAAAATCATTTAATAGTTTTGACTTACAGCCGAATATAATCTATGGTAAATTGGAAACCAACATTAATTACAAACATAATATGAATTTAAAAAGCAAGTATTTTGTTGACCGACTTGAAAAAGTTGTATCATCAGTTGAAAAAAATAAACTATTGAAAAAGACAAGAAGATAACTGTAACGCAAGTGGTTATCAATTAAGAGTATAACGGCAGCTAACAGCAAGCTACCCGCAAGCAGGGATTCGGTGCTTTGTTGACAATAAATATTATATTTGAAGTGCAGTTCTTCGTGGGAGGTTTAGTGGTGAAAATCCCTGCCTGCGTGTAGCTGCGGAACGTTGTAGGCAACATTAATTTTGGGTTTCGGTTCTTTGAAGCGTCTGCCATTGATGGACAAGCGGAGTTCGCGAAGTTTTCTTTTTGGCTTTGCATGGTGCTGAAGAGATCGGCCATTTGGTGAAATTGGCGGTACGCGGATTTTTTCCTTGTTTCTGCTCATCGCGGGAGGACGGTTCTTCATTCGAAGGAAAATAAGTTCCGGTGAAAAAGAAATCATGAATTGAATGTTTAGGCCACCGAAAAATGAAAATGTCGCCAACAACAGCAAAATACCCGCAAGCCGGGAGTCGGAAACTCGTATTAAATAATATGTTATATTTGAAGTGCAGAAACTCGTTTGAGGTTCAGCGGGTTAAAAATCCCTGCCTGCGTGTATTTGCAAACGTTACCGGTCAGTTTAATCGCAACTTGAAACGGTATCGCTTTTTTGGCAAAATTATATTTTGTACATATTCCGGAGCATACCCACCCACTTTAGAATAGAAACATTTCAGTTTCAAACTGAAAGTTGACCATTCAAAACCACGTTTTTCATGTCCGTTTGCCCTAAAAACAGGCTTCAAACAGGATGAAAAGACAAAAAACTGTTACAAAACAATCCAAATTCCGGAGCATACCCGGTCAATGGTACCTTATTCCGGAGCATACCCGTTCACGCTATTTTGGGAGGTCGGAAAATATCACTTTTCCGGAGCATATCCGTTCACTTTTGGATATTAGTAATTTTGTTATCAGTACTTTCCGGAGCATACCCGTTCACGGATTGGCACTTTTCATTTTCCGGAGCATATCCGTTCACCCGAACGTTCACCCGTACCTTTGCCGCTTAAAAATCGCCCAACAAAGCAAAGGTAATATGGCAGGAAAATCAACAAGTATGAGTAGAATAAAACAAGTTCTCCAATTGAGCGAGAACGGCGTGTCGAACCGTCAAATCGCCAAAGATTTGGATATAAACAAAGAGACGGTAAATAATTATGTTCGGTTCTTTGGGGGTGATCCATTGTCGCTCAAAGAGGTATTAAAAATGGAAGATCCGGAACTTGAAGCACGCTTCAGGGCCGGTAATCCGGCTTATACGGATTACCGGCATCAGACGTTTTTGGATGAGTTGCCAGGTTTTAAGACCTCTTTAGGTCATAAACATGTGACGCGTTTTTTGGTGTGGCAGGATTACATAGCCAGGCATCCTGACGGTTATCGTAAGTCTCAGTTTTTCCATCACTTAAAACAACAATTAGCAGCCTCTGCGCCTACTACCGTGTTGAGTGATACGTATGTTCCAGGTGAGAAATTATTTGTTGATTTTGCTGGAGATACATTGGAATATACAAATACAGAAACAGGAGAAATGATTAAAGTACAGGTATTTGTGGCATGTTTACCTTACACGGATTATGCCTTTGCTTTGTGTATTCCCTCACAAAGAGTGGAGGATTTTCTATATGCCATTTCCAAGTGCATGGAAGCCATAGGAGGGGTACCTAAGATTTTGGTAACAGACAACCTTAAATCGGCAGTAATAAAGGCGGATAAGTATGAACCAACGTTGAACAAAGCGTTGGAAGATATGGGCAATCATTATCGTTTTGTAACCATCCCTTGCCGCCCTTATTCTCCTACACACAAGGCATTGGTAGAGAACCAGGTGAAGATTATTTACAGGCGGGTATATGCCAAACTTCGCAATACGACCTTTTATTCATTGGAGGATTTAAATGAGGCGGTATCGCAGAAAATGCTTGAACACAATCAGACACGGATGCAACAACGTCCTTATAGTCGTGAAGAACAATTCTTTGCCGTTGAAAAGAATATACTTGCCCCTTTGCCCGAACAACCTTATGAAATGAAACTTACGTGCGATTTACAGGTTCGCAACGATGGATTCGTTTATTTGGCACGCGACAAACACTATTACTCGGTTCCATTTGTCCACATTGGAAAACGCAGCCATGTTATTTACACCCGCACATTGGTCAAAATCTTTGTAAATAATGAATTAGTGGCTACGCATGAGCGCCACTTAGGCTTTGGGCATACGCACAAAAAAGAACATCTGGCATCCAATTCCAACGCCATTCTGAGCCGTTCTCCTGACTATTATCAAGAAAAAGCGGATAAGCAGAGTGCGGTATTTAAGCAGCTTGTCTCTGACATGTTTATGGATTTGGAACAACGTCAGATTCCCCCCGAGTTTAAATATAAAACCTGTGATTATATGCTTTCGATAAGCCGGAAAACGGAAATAGCCGATTTTGAACAAGCCTGCCAGATAGCTATCCAAAACAGGTCATACTCGGGCAAGTTTTTACAAAATGTGATCAGCAATCTCAATATGGCCAAATTACAAAGTGAAAGCGGGGAACGCATTAATCCACAGCCAACAAATCATGAAAATATGCGAGGAAACCCCTATTATAAATAAACAATTAAAAGAATCATTGTATGGAAGAAATTGAAAAATCGCTTCACAAGATGAAGCTTCCCGGGATGGCAGATTGCTGGACATCCCTTTGTGAGACACGCAGAGCCGACAAACTCTCTCTCAGAGATGGGCTGCAACTTATGTTGCAAACCGAACAAGACACCCGAAAAACAAACCGTATTGCCCGACTGCTCAAAGAAGCCGCGTTTCCATATCCTGCTTCGCTTGAGGAGCTTGATTATAATACCACCAGAGGTGTTGACGCAACGACAGTGGCGCAGTTGGGTACGTGTGAATTTGTTCGTAATGGACAAACAATCGTGATTAACGGACCTACCGGAACAGGAAAAACCTATTTGGCCGTTGCACTGGGTGATAGGGCATGCAGGCTGGGATTTAATGTCGTGTTCTTCAACATGCAAAAGTTATTGGATCGAATCAAACTCGAACGATTGCAAGGACAGGAAATCCGATTCCTTGAAAAACTCTCACGCGTGGATATGTTAATCATAGATGACTTTGGCATGAAAACATTACAAGGACAACAGCAAAATGATTTTGAGCAAATTGTTGACGACAGATATCGGAAAAAAGCATTGATAATATCCAGTCAGCTACCAGTCAATGATTGGTATGTAGTTATTGGTAATGAGCTGATTGCTGAAGCCTGTTTAGACAGAATCGTTCATAAATCAGTCCGTTTTCAATTAACCGGAGAAAGTTTACGCAAAAAATATTAATGTTACATTTGCCTAATCGTTTTTGAACAAACAGTGAACGGACATCACCGGAAAACGTGAACGGGTATCACCGGAATATGTATTTTGACGGTTTCGGTTACTTGAAACAGTTTCATTGTTTGACAGAGCCGAGCCGTTTGATCGGTTTTAAAACTTGGTTTTGATTGTTTCGGTTTTGATAAGTTCCCGTTTTCATTGACAGACAGTGATTTTCATTGACAGAGAAAAAAAAAGATAAAGGATTGAAAGCATTTCTAATCATATTGACCATTATTTGTGCTTCTTGTCAGACAAAGCCTACAAGAAAAGTGGACTTAGAAAGCCAACGAGAATTATCAACTGAGTTAGATTCAAAATTAACAATCTCATGTTCATTTGACAATTACTTTGATGTGGAAAAATTAAAGTTCGACAGTTTAAATAGATATGGAGGAGGTGACTGTTGGGGAACAGTTCGACAATACTCTAAAGTTGGTATTTTAGTTGGTATTGATTCTATGATTTGTAGTGAATATCGTTTTGTTTTAAAAAAAGTCTTATTTAGAAACGGCCAGTTAGAGAAAGCCTACATAAAAGAGTCAAGTACACTTTTCGAATTTAATGGAGAAGTAACTAAATATGAATTGACAGAAACATTAATTGATTTAGCAAGTGCGACTTCAAATTATTTGACTAGAAAAGACACCGTTTTAGAACCAAAGTTTGAATTAATAAACAAAGGTTTCAGAACAGAGATAGAAGAAAATTACAAACAACAAATAGAACGTTTATTAACTGATTATAAAAGAGTTTGGGAAATGACCGAAGATTTCTAAAAATAAAACCGAACCGGCAACAGCAAAATACCCGCAAGTCGGGTTTCACTGCTTCGTTGACAGGAAATTAGTAATTTGAAAAGCAACTTTTCGTAGGAAGTTCATCGGTATACTCCCGCCCTGCGTGTATTTGCGAAACGTTGTAGGCAACATTAATTTTGGGTTTCGGTTCTTTGAAGCGTCTGCCGTTGATGGACAAGCGGAGTTCGCGAAGTTTTCTTTTTGGCTTTGCATAGCGCTGAAGAGATCTGCCATTTGGTGAAATTGGCGGTACGCGGATTTTTTCCTTGTTTCTGCTCATCGCGGGAGGACGGTTCTTCATTCGAAGGAAAATAAGTTCCGGTGAAAAAGAAATCATGAATTGAATGTTTCGGCCACAGAAAAATGAAAATGTCGCCAACAACAGCAAAATACCCGCAAGCCGGGGGCGGAAACTCGTATTAAATAATATGTTATATTTGAAGTGCAGAAACTCGTTTGAGGTTCAGCGGGTTAAAATCCCTGCCTGCGTGTATTTGCAAACGTTAGCATACATTTTAAGGACATCACACATAATACCATAATGAATAGTAAAAGTAAGTATTTGGAAAATATTAAGACTGAACCAAACATTGGGAAACGAATATTAGCAGGATTTATAGATTATTTGTTTATTGGTATATTTTACTTCGCATATATTTACGCATTCGGAGAGCCAAATAATGATGGAGGATATACTATATATGGAGTAATGACTCTTCCTCCTTTAATTTTTTGGGGAATATTTATAATCGGATTTGAACAATGGTTTGGAGCATCATTAGGGAACCAAATAGTAGGACTAAGACCTTTTTCAATAAATGGAATAAATAGAGAATTGACTTTTGGACAGTCACTTAAACGACATTTACTTGATTTAGTGGACATGCTCTTCTTTGGTTTGATTGGGATAATCCTAATCCAAAAAACAGAAAGGAATCAAAGAATTGGTGACATTTGGGCAGAAACAATAGTTTTGAAAAAGGAAAAAGAATAAAAACGTATGCTAACAGCAAGCTACCCGCAAGTCGGGTTTCGGTGCTTCGTTGACAGGAAAGTAATAAATTGAAAAGCAGCTTTTTGCAGGAAGTTCGGTAGTTAAAATCCCGCCCTGCGTGTAGCTGCGGAACGTTATGGGCAAGGCTAAAAATGACCACCAGACAATGATTGAGTATCATGGAATTAAAACATAAACCACACATAGACAAATATATAACGAGAGATAAGATTCACAACTAATAATTATGAAAATGACTACACTTAACGGATTGATTAAACCTAATACTAGGATTTTCTTAGGTATTGTATGGTTTGGCATTGCAATAATTTATATTTCCGACCGATTATTAAATGGAATAGAA
The DNA here is from genome assembly GCA_963677935.2 of Prolixibacteraceae bacterium. Taxonomy (GTDB): domain Bacteria; phylum Bacteroidota; class Bacteroidia; order Bacteroidales; family Prolixibacteraceae; genus JAAFHB01. The sequence continues at coordinate 2,516,943 of CAXXEH010000003.1, forward strand.
ATAAGGCCATTCGATTGGATTGGATGGCTTGCAATGTTTACAGCAGGAGCGATTTCAATAATCGAAGGCATAAGAATTAAAAGAAGCAATCCCAAGTGACATTAATAAATTTGAGACCTTCATGTTAAATATTCAAGTCAAATAACTTTGTCTCCTAGTGATGATTGACAACGATCAGATTAGATAACTGATTTTATTGCTATAATGTTTGTCGAAATATTGCGATTTGTAATACTTTATTGACAATAGACAACAACCAGACAATGATTGCAATGAAAGATAAAATAAGCCCAGCCCATAACAGCAAGCTACCCGCAAGTCGGGTTTCGGCACTTTGTTGAAAGGGAAGTAGATATTTGAAATGCAGCTTTTTGCAGGAAGTTCGGTAGTTAAATTCCCGCCCTGCGTGTAGCTGCGGAACGTTATAAGCCATTTTAAAGACGACCAACAGAATGACAAAAAATGAACTTTGGTATTTACTAATCGAGGGACAACAGGACGCTGAAACTGGAATTGTTGGAAACTTTTATGCTTATGGCGACCATTTGGGTGACGCATTAGACAAGACAATTAGGGCTTCTGTTGAGTACAAATTCAGAAATCATAATCTGACAGAAGCTTCATTACTTGACAGTTTTGATTCAATTGGCGATAACGATGAGTTGGTTGAAATTGCTGATAATGTTTATATGCGACCAACAACATACACTTTTCCATTTGACGACCCAGACAAAGAGTTTATTCCTCCAGTTGGAATAGTAAAAAGTGTTTTTGAAGGTGAGTACGAATATGACTTGATTAAGGAAAACTTTGTTGCTTTTAGTGCAAACGAAAATGGAATTTTTGAATTTGAATTGGTTCTTGCAAAGGAGAATTTAATTGACACATTTATAAAGACAATCGAATTTTTGCCGACGATTGACGGATTTTGGATATATCTCAAGAATTATTGGGAAAGTGAGTTGACAGAACTTTGGGTTGCAAAACATTTCTTAGACAAACAGACAGTAATTGACTTTCTTAAACGGCAAACGAAAAACACTCTTGAAAATGGCTACTTGGATATTGTAGTTCACTCTCTAAAAGGCGAAACCAACTTGACACTTGACGACCACAAAAAAATACAATTACACACAAAAGACAAAGGAGTATTCAACGATTTTATCGGCAACATAATCGACATAGGTTATAAACAGACCAGAGATTTTTACAATTTAGAGTTTGGCTATCACCATTTCCATTACAGATTGGCGGACAGTTTGACGAGAACTGGATTTAAGCAAATGTTGACAGATCATAAATTTGACCAAATAGACCAATGGGAAGAATAAAAACGGCTTATAACATCAGCTACCCGGCAAGTTCGGCAGCAGTGGTTTTCGGTGTGTATCTTTCCGCTCGGGCTGCTTTTCGGTTTGACAGGAAATCGCCCGCAATCCGCCCCTGCGTGTAGCTTCCTACGTTGTAGGCAACATTAATTTTGGGTTTCAGTTCTTTGAAGCGTCTGCCATTGATGGACAAGCGGAGTTCGCGAAGTTTTCTTTTTGGCTTTGCATGGCGCTGAAGAGATCTGCCATTTGGTGAAATTGGCGGTACGCGGATTTTTTCCTTGTTTCTGCTCATCGCGGGAGGACGGTTCTTCATTCGAAGGAAAATAAGTTCCGGTGAAAAGGAAATCTTGAATTGAATGTTTAGGCCACAGAAAAATGAAAATGTCGCCAACAACAGCAAAATACCCGCAAGCCGGGAGTCGGAAACTCGTATTAAATAATATGTTATATTTGAAGTGCAGAAACTCGTTTGAGGTTCAGCGGGTTAAAATCCCTGCCTGCGTGTATTTGCAAACGTTAGCGGTAATCCTTCCTATGCCACGACATTGACTTCCAAAGCGAACGTTTTGGGGAAATTATAGCTGAAATGCGAGGGATAAATTGAGAATTGCAATTGACTTATAGTGTGTGACTTACAAAACCTTTAGTTAGAATATTAAGTGCAACAAAGAAACAAACCTACAGAAAATGAAGAGAAGAACATTACAAATGGTTATTTTGATTTTGGCTACTTTTCTGGTGATTTCATGTAGAAATCAAATCAAACCAAGAACAGTATATTGGTCAGGATCCTCATTTGCTTTCAATACCGATTCTTTGACTGATTGGTCTTTCTATTTGGGGTACTATATAGAACTTAGCGACACAGGAGAGACCAAATTAATGACCAGAAAGATGTTTAAAAGCCCAATGGAATATTATGAAATTATCATTCCCGACTCAACAAAAAACACAATTTTAGAACTAGCCATGAATGATTCCATGTATCATGTGCCAAAACCTGATTTAGAAGCAGGGTGCATTTATGATGGTTATACTTCTAACTTGAGATTCCAGTGTTATACAATAGATAGATCAATTTCATTTATAAGACCAGAAGGAAATCAAGTACAGAAAAAGCTAGTAAGAATTATGGATAACATATGGGAGCATCCAATAATAAAGACTGGGACGTTCATTGATTTAAAACAATATGAGAATAATACAGAAAAAGAGATGATAAAATATAGACCATTATTGCTACGAAGGGGAAAAACGATTCATTTTATACCTCCCAAAATTGAACCAGATAAATAATACTACCGCTAACATCAGCTACCCGCAAGTTCGGCAGCAGTGGTTTTCGGTGTGTATCTTTCCGCTCGGGCTGTCTTTCGGCTTGACAGGAATCGAAGATCAGCGATAGCTAAATCGCCCGCAATCCGCACCTGCGTGTAGCTGCCACCGTTGTAGGCAACATTAATTTTGGGTTTCGGTTCTTTGAAGCGTCTGCCATTGATGGACGAGCGGAGTTCGCGAAGTTTTCTTTTTGGCTTTGCATGGTGCTGAAGAGATCGGCCATTTGGTGAAATTGGCGGTACGCGAATTTTCTCCTTGTTTCTGCTCATCGCGGGAGGACGGATCTTCATTCGAAGGAAAATAAGTTCCGGTGAAAAGGAAATCTTGAATTGAATGTTTCGGCCACAGAAAAATGAAAATGTCGCCAACAACAGCAAAATACCCGCAAGCCGGGGGCGGAAACTCGTATTAAATAATATGTTATATTTGAAGTGCAGAAACTCGTTTGAGGTTCAGCGGGTTAAAATCCCTGCCTGCGTGTATTTGCAAACGTTGTAGGCAACATTAATTTTGGGTTTCGGTTCTTTGATGCGTCTGCCATTGATGGACAAGCGGAGTTCGCGAAGTTTTCTTTTTGGCTTTGCATGGCTATGAAGATATCTGCCGTTTGGTGAAATTGGCGGTACGCGATACGCGAATTTTCTCCTTGTTTCTGCTCATCGCGGGAGGACGGATCTTCATTCGAAGGAAAATAAGTTCCGGTGAAAAAAAAATCATGAATTGAATGTTTAGGCCACAGAAAAATGAAAATGTCGCCAACAACAGCAAAATACCCGCAAGCCGGGAGTCGGAAACTCGTATTAAATAATATGTTATATTTGAAGTACAGAAACTCGTTTGAGGTTCAGCGGATTAAAATCCCTGCCTGCGTGTATTTGCAAACGTTATGGCCAATTGTAACCACGCTATGAAAAGTAGTGCAGGTTTGACGAAAAAAGGGTTTGTAGGTATTTGAAACGGCTTCGGTTTTCGACAGTGTTGAGCTGTTTGAGAGGTTGAATAGTTTTTGGAGTGGTTAAGTTATTGGCGTTTACAAGTTTCGTTTCATCGACAGACATGCTCAACTTGACAGAGAATCCGCTGAGACATTGGGTTTTGACATATTTTTACCATTTGACACGAAATCGGTTTGCGAGAAACCAGCGCCGAATGAGACAGTTTCTAGGTTTTCAAAATATAGACGGAGATGGAAAGTAGGGAAAAACAATATTCGAATCGAAACTTTTGTGCCTTGACAAAACGGACTTGACCGTTCGACTGGGACTGAAGTGGCGAAGCGTCTCCAACACTGAACAAGAAGAGTAAAAAATTAAGAAAAAAGGAACAACATGGCGTTAACATCAGCTACCCGTCAAATGCGGCAAAATCGGTATTCGGTCAGTATCTTTCCGCTCAATTTCCTTGTCCTGCCGGACAGGAAATCGCCCGCATTCCGCCCCTGGGTGTAGCTTCCTACGTTACTCTGCCAGTTTAGAAAAGGTCATTGCTTCAATTAATAAAGGTTTAAAATGAAAGATTTGTCTCAGGCAAAAAAACTAATAAATGATTGTCTAAATAACCAAACTACCTATTTGGACTTGGGAAACTGCGGTATTACCAATTTAAACGATTTACCCGAACTTTTTGAGTGCACACAGCTTGAAACACTCTTATTAAGTGCCGAATGGGAAGACCTAGAACGAAAGAGATTCCTAAAAAGCAGGAATAAAGGAAAGAGTAATGAAATAAAATATTTTTCAAAAGATATAACACGGCTCCGGAACCTTACTACGCTTGCAGCAGGGGGAAGTGTGTATTATAAATCTTTTATTAGCGAATGGAATATAAAAGATATTCATTTTCTGAAAGATTTGACTGCATTAAAATCTTTAGACCTTAGCAGAAATCAAATTTCAGATATCAGCTTTCTGAAAGATTTGACTGCATTAAAATCTTTAAACCTTAGCTTGAATGAAATTTCTGATATCAGCTTTCTGAAAGATTTGACTGCATTAAAATCTTTAGACCTTAGCCGAAATCAAATTTTGGATATCAGCTTTTTGAAAGATTTGATTGCATTGCAATCTTTAGACCTTTGCTTTAATCAGATTTCGGATATCAGCTTTCTGAAAGATTTGACTGCATTAAAATCTTTAGACCTAAACTCTAATCGAATTTCTGATATCAGCTTTCTGAAAGATTTGGCTGCATTAAAATCTTTATACCTTAGCCGAAATCAAATTTTGGATATCAGCTTTTTGAAAGATTTGACTGCATTGCAATCTTTAGACCTTTGCTTTAATCAGATTTCGGATATCAGCTTTCTGAAAGATTTGACTGTATTACAATCTTTAGACCTTAACTTTAATCAAATTTCGGAATTACCAGTGTGGATTACCGATTTCAAAATGGAACTAACATCAGAAGAATTCGGAGAAGGTATCCAATTGTATGAAAATCCACTGCAAAAGCCACCAAATGAAATTGTGGAGCAGGGAAAAGAAGCAGTAAAACGCTACTTCGAAGAACTGAAGCGGGAAGATGTAAGGGAAGTACAGCTGTTTGAAGCTAAGGTTTTGCTGTTGGGTGAGGGAAAAACCGGGAAAACATCGCTCCGCATTAAGCTGGAGGATGAAAAAATGCCTTTACCCAGCGATGAGGACAGAACTAGGGGTGTGGATATTTATCATCATAGATTTCCTGTTGACACTGACACATTTAATTGCCATATATGGGATTTCGGAGGACAAGACATATTGTACCAGGTACACCGTTTCTTTTTGAGCGATGATGCACTCTATATCTTGGTTACCGATTCGCGGGCAGACCAGGGAAATAAATTTGAGGAATGGCTGCAAACCATAGAAATATTTACCAGCAAAGACGATAACCAGATCATATTATTTCAAAACCTGAAATACGGGGATACCCCCGCAAGTATTGATATTACAGAATTTAAAAAATATTATTCCATTGTGGATAGCAAAGTATATGAGGTTGATCTGAGTTTTTCAAAAGAGAAACACCGTCAGGAGTTCCGCAATTTCAAAAAAATAATAGAGCATCGTTTACATGAACTCCCCCAGGTTCAAAAACCAATATTAAGTCACTGGTTGGCTGTACGAAAAGAATTGGGAAAAAAGCTGGAAGATAACATACACCTCATAAAGTTCAGTGAATACACAAAAATATGCTGTGAGAATACTGTAGATAACACAGAAAGCCAGAAAGACCTGTTACGATATTTACACCGCTTGGGAGTTGTGCTTTGGTATGAGGAATATCAGGCGGTTAAGCAAAAAGTCATCCTAAATCCAGAATGGATAACCACGGCTCTTTATCGCATTATAGATAGCAAAGATATCCGAAAAAAAAACGGAAAACTGGAACAGACTGATATCGAAAAGCTGTGGAACGAGCCTATGTATGAAGATTATCACAACGAGTTGCTCGAAATATTGAAGATTTTCCGCCTGGCATATCAAAGAAAGCAGGAACATACTTATATCGTCCCTTCACTTATGAGTACCGCCGTCCCCGAAAGACATGAAAGCTGGAAGCCGACCGGCAAATGGACTATAAAGTACAGGTATCCGCGTTTAATGCCCCGGGGGATAGTCAACCAGTTGGCAGCAGAACTTTGCAGGTATATAGAATCCGATTTCGACGATGTGTGGGCATTTGGTGTTGTGTTCACATCTGCAAAAGCGAAAGCAAAAGTACAGGAAAACAGGAATAGAAAGCAGATTGATGTGGAAGCCTGCGGTGACGAAAGGTTAGTCTTGATCCAGAATATTGCAAGAGCATTGGACGATATACACAACACATACAAGGGGCTTGATTATGAAATAGAATTACCCTGTATTTGTGAAAAATGCGAGAAAAGCACAGAAAGAGATAAAACCTACTATAAATATAAGGAAGATATTATGCGTGAAATCAATGATAACAGGGATGATATTTATTGCAGGAACCTGAGACAAACCATTAAGATAGCACCAATTTTAAGACGTTCAGGCTTTGCTTCACCTTATAAGCTGGCAAAAATGCTGGGAGAAAAAGAAAAGGGATATGAAATACGTGAAGATGAAATAGAACAAAGCTTAAACGATATTAAAACTACAACTAAGAAAACATTAAAAAATACAGAGAAAATTAAATCAATTTTATATGACCATTTTGAATACTTACTGCAATTGAAAGAAAACTCGAATCTTAATAAAGGAGATATTATTTGTGCAGTACAGGAAATATCCGAAAAACAAAAAAAAGATGTGTTTAATGATATGCTTGATGCCCTTGCGGAACATCATGTACAAATGAATGAAGAATTGAAAAAAATATATGACAGTATTAATAAACCGGGCGAAAATTTGGAAATGAAGATCAAAGCATCTATTCCGTTGCTTAATGTGTTGGGGGTGGACATTGGTGTTGAAGGTCGTTTTGATATTAAAAAATGGAGTAAAAAGATGTACGAAAGGTATGAATTGCAAATATTTAAATTATTTGAATATGTTTAAAACCAAAGATCCGACAGAGAACAATCGGCATAGTTAATAAGGGTTCTAGTGGTTTTCGAGGCGTAGAAATCCGCTTCAATTTTTACTGTAACTTGATAGGTAAAAAGCCCACAGTCCCTTACTAACCATACCGCCACCGTCAACGCCAATTGTGGTCGCGCTTTGAAACGTTGTGCAAGTTTGACGAAAAAGTGGTTTGTAGTTGTCTGAAACTGATTCGGTTCCTGACCAAGCAGAGTTTTTTGAGAGTTTTTTAAAAATGGTTTTTAGTGTTTCTGGGTTTGGCAGTTTCTCGCTTTTTGAGAGAATTTTGCAGCTTGACACGGAATTCGCTGAAAAATTTGGCGGTGACACATTTTCGCCATTGAACAATGAATCAGTAACATAAATTGACAATATGAAAGGAAATAGCAACTTGATTCGTGTTTATTCCGGGACAGAATTGACAGTGAATTTGCTCAAAGATGAATTGGAAAAATTTGGCATATCCAGTATGATCCAGAATGATTTTAATTCAGGAGTTTCTGCTGGATTTTCCGGTGGAGTTCCATCGTCAATTGACTTATTCATTCAAGAACTTGACCTGGGAAAAGCAGATCCAATTTTAAGAGAATTTAGAGAGACAAATGGCTGAAAAAGAACAACTAGGCCATAACATCAGCTACCCGTCAAGTGCGGGTTCGGTAGTTTTCGGTGGGCATCTTTCCGCTCGGTCCGTCTTTCGGCTTGACAGGAGATCGCCCGCAGTCCGCCCCTGCGTGTAGCTTCCTACGTTAACGCCAACCATAGGAGCTGCGCAAACGACAGGTTTTATGTACTTTGACAGTTTTGAGACGATTACGGGCAGACACTTTGGCGCAGAGAAATATTGAGTGACTTTGATGTTTTTTATAGATTAAAATTTCAAATAGATACTGACTATGAATCATTTAAAAAAAGCTTTAATCGACACAATTATTATGAGTTGCATATTATTAATAATAGCAGCTTTTCAAAAATCACCTGAATCAATAACGAGAGCTTTAATTCCAATAGCAGGAATTGCATGTTACAATATTATTAAAGCTGCTTTTAAAATCTATCGTGACAAGAAAAATGCGATTTAAAATACAAACGATCAAAGGACTGTTCTTCGGTTCTTTACAGTTTTGCATTTCATTTCGACAGAGAGTTTTACCGACAGACAATTACGAAGAGAATGTTCCCATTCGGTCGACAAAATATTGACAACAACGATTTGAGAGAAAGAATTAATGACAGAAATGAATGGCTGGCGTTAATCGAGTAGACTGCCCCGCCAGTAATTAGCTGACGGGGAGAGCCTCTCACACCACATAGCATACGGGTCTCGTACTACGCGGTTCGTTAGACAATGGGAAATAGTGGCGAACTTTGGTAATGCGGGCTTACTTTGTAGTAATGGGTAAGTAGTGATTCATAACCTCGTTGAGTGAGTTTTGATACCGTTATGGTAGTGTTCAGAATTGGACTTTGGGCAATTGCCCAGCCACCTTTTCTGCTCCTACTCCACTGATAAGCATGATCCAAATCTACTCCAAGCCTTATCAGGTTTTTCCGCTTTCGCTCCGGTTTCTTCCAGTCAGTCCAAATGCAATATCGTATCCGGTTGCGTAACCATCCGTCCAATTCGTTGAGCTTATTGAAAATGCTCGCAAATTTGAAATAGTTGATCCAGCCCCGTTGTACTTCTTTTAGCTTTTGCATGCGTTGGTCAAAACTCATGGGTTTTGTTTTGCGGGTTATTTCCTTTAGCTTGGTTTTTAACGTTTTCCAACGTTTCTCTTCAACGACCAATTGGTATTTGCCCTTTTCTCCTTTTCTGTACGTGGACACGAAACCGTAGCCCAATATCTTGAAGGTCAATGGGCGACGAATACCGCTCTTTTCCCTGTTGATCGGTAGTTTCAGTTTGTCACGAAGGTACAAAAAAATACTGTTCCCGATCTTTCGGGCTTCGCTTTCGGTTTTGCAGTAGATACTGAAATCGTCGGCATAGCGTACGAAACGAAGCTTGCGCTGCTGCATTTCCATGTCCAGTTCGTGTAGCATGATATTGGACAATAACGGACTTAGAGGGCTACCTTGCGGTACTCCTTTGCGACGTTTAACCAGTTTACCGTCCAGCAGAATCGGCACTCGTAACCAACGGCGGATCAGGCGCATGGTTGCACTGCATTTTATCTTGCGATAAAGTATTTGCAGCAGCAGACAATGATCTACTTCATCGAAGAACCCTTTCAAATCAATATCAACGATGTGTTGAAACCCTGAATTGATATAGCCCAACGATTTCTGTATGGCCTGATGGGTATTGCGCCCCGGTCGGAACCCATAGCTGTACTCCGAAAACATATACTCGTATTTTGGCATAATGATCCGTACTACCGCTTGTTGCAACATCCGGTCAACAACCGTGGGGATTCCCAGCAGTCGCTTCTTGTTGTTGCTCTTCGGTATTTCCTTGCCTCTTATGGGTTGCGGATAGTATTCGCCTTGGCGTATCAGTTCTGTAAGGGCGTCCCTGTTCTTATCCAGATACGGTTTCAGCTCTTTTACACTCATGGCATCCACTCCGGCTGCCCCTTTGTTGCGTATGACCTCGCGGCTCGCTTCAGTAAGGTTTCCGGCACTCAAAATAGCCTCAATGGGTTGCATACATTTTCTTTCAAAATAATCCAACTTCCGTTCTCCTTTCTCTTTCCTGTTGCGCTTACCGGCGGCTGGTAAATACTCCGTTCAGTATTTGCAACTGTTTAACGTTCAGCCCTTCAATACCCTGTGAGTCCTCCACGGTCTCTATTCGTGGCTCGTTACCGATACCTACTATGGCCTCTGCTGACTCCTTGACTTAACCAAACCCGTGATTGTCAAGGTATCCCCTGGTAAAAGCTTTTCCCTTCTGTCTATTCCTGTCGCATCTACATATTTGCCCTTTTTGTGTTCTTGGGGCTTCACAAAGATGTGCTTGCTCACCCAAACAAATATGCCTCATATGCGCCGCACTGGCTGTGCCTTCCAATCACCGCCAGTCCTACCTGTTCGTCAGTACAGACTTTGCCGTTTGGCTTCCTTCAGTGCCTGGGTCACCCCAAACCACCTTTCCGCCAGTCGGCGGATAATACTTCTGAGCGTTACCTCAGTGTATAAGGGACTTTACGAATATGAATATCTATTTATTAAGGTATTCGTGAACTTCGTTTCACCCTCTGGAAAAATACACTCGCTGGAAATTCTCTTTTCTATCCGAAAATTTGTATTTTCGAAGTTTTTCAAGAGCTTACAACGAGTGCGCGCTGCTTATGCAGGGCGCACACAAAGTGTAGCGGTCAATAAGGGTTTCCGTGGTATTCGAGCATTCTGCCCCGCATAAACTTCGGTGTAGCTTGACAGGAACGAAGCCCGCAAACCCTTACTGCCGCTACACTCAAACGTGTATGCAAGTATATGTACCGCATCTGAGTTATGGAAAAAATTATATTTGAAAGAGCATTTGGAGAACTACTTGACAAGAATTTCGATACACACTCGAAATATTTTGACTTTGACTTGAAAGTTTTTTTTGAGCTTAGTACGACCATTTTTGAAATTAACAAGTGTTTAATTCTAGACTTAAATAAAGCGGCTATTACCTTGACAAATAATCTTCTTGAAAGATTATTGAAACTAGCGTTGATAAATAATAAAGTTGGACTAGGGGCAATTCCTGTTGAAAAATGGGACTCTGTATTTAGCGAAACTGATAAGCTATTTGGCTCATTAAATATGTGGCAAACAATCGTTGAATGTACAAAGGAAAAATTAATAACTAATGCTGAGACAGAATTACTAGACAAGTCAATTAGAGACCAAATACGTAATGGTTTTTCGCATGCGGACTCAAATAAAATTTTAGTGAACGTACCAGATAAAACTAAAGGATTTATCGGTAATCTTAGTGGAGAGTTGGACCTTAAACAAGTGGAATTTAATCAAAAAATTTTTCCAGCTTCTCAATCAATTTTAATTGACAATTTTGCTAAAACGAATGCATCAAGTTATTTTGAATTTGTGTTTTCCTTGCTAGTTAAAATTGAATCAAGACTTATTGAAAAAGAAAAGCATTAAGGATACCTGCATACAACTTCAGCTACCCGTCAAGCGCGGCAGCAGTGGTTTTCGGTGGGCATCTTTAGCTTCGCTGATCTTCGATTCCGCTCGGGCTGCTTTTCGGCTTGACATCCGCCGGCTGGCGGACGCAGTCCGCACCTGCGTGTAGCTTCCTCCGTTGTGGGCAACATTAATTTTGGGTTTCGGTTCTTTGAAGCGTCTGCCATTGATGGACAAGCGGAGTTCGCGAAGTTTTCTTTTTGGCTTTGCATAGCGCTGAAGAGATCTGCCATTTGGTGAAATTGGTGGTACGCGGATTTTTTCCTTGTTTCTGCTCATCGCGGGAGGACGGTTCTTCATTCGAAGGAAAATAAGTTCCGGTGAAAAAGAAATCTTGAATTGAATGTTTCGGCCACAGAAAAATGAAAATGTCGCCAACAACAGCAAAATACCCGCAAGCCGGGGGCGGAAACTCGTATTAAATAATATGTTATATTTGAAGTGCAGAAACTCGTTTGAGGTTTAGCGGGTTAAAATCCCTGCCTGCGTGTATTTGCAAACGTTAGCGGTCAGTGTAGTCGCTCATTGAAACAGTTTCGGTAGTCAGAAGTGTAAGGAGACAAAAATGACACACATTCGGAAAATAGTTCAAAGTGTTTTATCATCCCTTTTATTATTAATGGGCATGACTCTTTATGGACAAAATGAGATACATTTTTCATATGAATGTAGCTGCAAAATAAATAGTCCCATCAAAGCGACAATTATCTTGAAATCTCCAGATAAAGAAATATTTAACTTGTTTACAGACACAGTAAATAACTATAGCTTTTCAGAAAAGAACTATTTTAAGTCAAACGGGAAATACACTCTTTCAATCTCTTTTGAAGCTGAAAAATATGGCAAAGACTCTTTAGACTACGACTTCGAGTTGAACGGGTTAGAAATAATTACGGTAATTTCAGTTGCATTTGATTACAGGGAGAGACTTATAAAAAAAGGAGACATTTTTGTAAACGGAGAAAACGTACTTAATGGTTATATTCGAATAGGCAAATATTATGATACGCCAAAATCAGTTAATATTGAACTTGACAAAGAAAATACAGGAGATGAATACTACAAAGGACCGTTCTTTAAAATTAAAAACAACTCGAAAGACACGTTATATGGAGAACATTTGCCCGGTTATTTCTGGGGAACTTTATCATATCTAAGAAACGATTCAATACTTATGACAAAAAATGGAATCCTTGATTATGAGTTTGTTGGTTCGCCCCCACTGTATCCTGACTCAACAAAGATTGCTACTGTGGGTTCATTTGGATTTACTAAAAAGCTCATGCCATTTGAATACAGATTTGAAGTAATGTTGGCAGATAAATGGCAATCACAAGGAATTGGAGTTTATAAAGAACGACAAAACTTTATCTGGTGGGCAGGAACGAAAAAGAATTACAAACTGAAATATGACTTTAAAGTGGACGAATAAACACCGAACCGCTAACTTCAGCTACCCGTCAAGTGCGGCAGCGGTGGTTTTCGGTGTGTATCTTTCCGCTCGTGCAGTTTTTCGGCTTGACAGGAAACCGCCCGCAGTCCGCACCTGCGTGTAGCTTCCTCCGTTATGGCTAATTTAAAAATGAGACGAATACTAATATTAATTGCAATTGGACTTTTAATGTTTGGTTGTAACAGCCAGACAGTTAAAACGGTCGAACAGGTACCAGTGGACATGCTGCCTGACTGGAAAGGAATTGACACTGACAAGCTTCCAGTTAAATTTGGACAGATATTGAAGTTTGAAAAAGATAGTAATATTATTAACGCAATTGTTTTAGACTTTGATAATGACGAAGGCGGAATTTGGATTGGACTTTGTTTAATTAATGGAAACAGACTTTTCGGTAGACAAATTCCAAGCGGACTGATCAACACAAAATGCCTCGACCTTCTGGACTTGACATATTTAAACGTTGAAGGACTAGGACAATATCAAGTAGTAGACAATTTAACTATTGACAAGTATAAAGTTGGGATCGGCTCAATGAGTCCAGCAACCGACTTCAATGGATTAAAACGAACATTCGACTATGGAATTGAGCAACGAAAAAAGAAACAAACGCCTTATAACAAGGGATTGACAGATTTAAATCCAGTGAGAGAATGTTATTTTGAAATAGGAAAAATTGAAAACTAGCCATAACTTCAGCTACCCTCAAGCCGGGTTTTGGTGCTTCGTTGACAGGAAATTTGTATTTTGGAGGGCAGTTCTTCGTAGAAATTATCGGGAAACTCCCGGCCTGCGTGTAGCTTCCTCCGTTGTAGGCAACATTAATTTTGGGTTTCAGTTCTTTGAAGCGTCTGCCATTGATGGACAAGCGGAGTTCGCGAAGTTTTCTTTTTGGCTTTGCATGGTGCTGAAGAGATCTGCCGTTTGGTGAAATTGGCGGTACGCGGATTTTCTCCTTGTTTCTGCTCATCGCGGGAGGACGGATCTTCATTCGAAGGAAAATAAGTTCCGTTGAAAAGGAAATCTTGAATTGAATGATTCGGCCACAGAAAAATGAAAATGTCGCCAACAACAGCAAAATACCCGCAAGCCGGGGGCGGAAACTCGTATTAAATAATATGTTATATTTGAAGTGCAGAAACTCGTTTGAGGTTCAGCGGGTTAAAATCCCTGCCTGCGTGTATTTGCAAACGTTGTAGGGCAGTTTAATCGCTACTTGAAACGTAATTGGGTTTGACAGATTTTTGAAATTAACTGTTCGAACAGCATGAGATAATTTCTGGGTTTGACAGGTTTTCGCTTTTTGAGAGAGACAAGCATTTCGGCCAAAACGTTCATTTTCAACTTGACAGAGACTGCAATTGGAAACGTTTTCGCGAACAAAGTTTTTAAGTTTGAGGACAACACTTCAGTGGAGAATCTGGTTGAGAAAATTTTACTGTTTTACTTAGAATTTATTGAGAAACAACATTTGCGTGTAATTTACAAACATAAAAAGATACAAATGCTCCAAGTGATCGAAAACCGAACCGCTAATAGCAAGCAAGTTACTACAACAAATAAACTTACACTTCAAATTATGGAAAATAAATTAACCAAAACCGACTCAACAGAACAAACTTCCCCAATCTTTATTGATTCGGTGGATTTAGAACAATCGAAAGACAATCCTGACTTTTCAAAAATCTATGTTCTACCTTCAATTAAAACCCGTTATATTTCGACATCAATAGACATGATTTTAATATTGTTGGCAACTTTTGGAATTGCTGCAATACTTGAAAAATTTGATTATGAGCAAGACTCTTTAAGGGGAATTTTATTGCTATTCATAGTCATTTTGTACGAGCCGATTTTAATATCATTTGGTTGTACATTCGGACAATTGATGACAAATATTAGGGTGCGTAAATTCAAAGACCCGGAAAGTAAAATTTATTTTCATATTGCATTGATCAGATTATTAATAAAATGGCTTCTGGGCGTGATTTCTTTTATAATGATATCATTCAATATAAATAGGCGATCAATTCATGATTATTCAAGTGGATCGATTGTGATAGTACCAAAAGAAAAATAGAAAAGCCAGCCGTTAACTCACGGCAAGTTTGAAACAGATATTTATATATAATTTGAATATTGAAAATAATGATAAAGAAAATAGTACTATTAATTATTTTGAGTTTGATAGCATTTGTAATTATTTACTATGCAAACTACACACCTCCATTGCCAGATAAACATGGTAAAGTTGACTCACAATTGTTTCTAGGCAAATCAGAAAAACAACCATTAATTGTAGCCTTTAGTGGCAGCGGTGGTGGAATGGGATTTACTGGCGAATACTATCGTACATTCAGAGAAAAAATACTCTCAATGGGATATGCTTTTTTATCGATTGGGTATTTTGGAACTGAAAACACACAATCAGTGATGGATAGGATTGCATTGGATGCCATTCATGATACTATTCAGAATTACAAAAATCACTCCTTGATTGATGGCCAGAAGATTATTCTTCTTGGATCCTCAAGAGGTGGTGAACTTGTTCTGAATCTTGCAAGTAGATACCATGATTTTGATGCCGTTATTTCAGTTGTCCCCTCCAATATGAGCATGCCATATACAATGAATTTATTAGGAATAGGTGAAACTTCAGCTTGGACAATAGATGGTAAAGAAATTCCATTTATACGGTCTACATTTAAAACTAGAAAAATTATAGAAAATGAGGGCTTTTATGCATTCTTAAATGAAATTCTAAAAAACAAACAGATTGCTAATAAAGCAGAAATACCTGTGGAAAATGTTACTTGCCCGCTTTTAATAATTTCTGCTAAAAATGATGAGGTTTGGCCATCCACAATGATGTCAAATCAGATTATGCGGAGACTTCAAGACAATAATTTCGGCTATTATTATAAGCATATAGCAATTGATGGAGGACATAGTGCTCCGTTCCAAAATTATAATATAATTGTTGAATTTTTAAAAGAACAACTTAAGTGAGAAAACCAGCCCCTAACATATAATTGATCGCTATGAGGTAGTATATCGCAACATGAAAGGCATTCAAGTTTTAACTAACTATTGGTTTTCGTTATATGAAATAGCTTTGCTGGATTGATAGTGATGAGCAATTTGAAAGGCGACTGAAAAATTTATTTTAGAAAAGCAATCTGGGCTTGACAAAGAAGATATTTTTTTGAAACATGACTTAGAAGTAACTTTTAGAAACAGTTTTGCGGAAAAGTTGGGAAGCCTTTTGATGAAAAGAAACCGCCCTACAACTTCAGCTACCCGTCAAGTGCGGCAGCGGTGGTTTTCGGTGGGCATCTTTCCGCTCGGGCTGCTTTTCGGTTTGACAGGAAATCGCCCGCAATCCGCACCTGCGTGTAGCTTCCTACGTTAGGTGCAAGCTTAGGTGCGCCAAGCATTTACAAATTTACAATTTTGCAGACATGACCAAAGTTGAAGAAAATATAGACCAAGTATTTATAAATTTTGTCAAGGACTTTGTTGATAAAGACAAGCAAGACAGAATTCTCCTATTCTATAAAAACAAAAAGAATTGGTGGAAAATTAAGAATGAGTTTCACACTTCAAACCCTTTTGACAGTAAGAAAATATTAGACATAGAACCAAATCAACAATATGCAGACAGAATCTACTTAATGATGAAAACATTTGGGACAAAGGAAGAATGTTTCTCACTCCTAGACTATCTTAATAATGAGCCTTTTAGTTGTAGACTTAAAGACAAACTTTCAGACACTGTTGGTTTTCTAATTGAGACAATCATTTATTGCCCAACGACAAGAACTGGATATTTTGAAGGTGGACACGCAAAAGACAGATATATATTAAAATCCTAAGCGACAGACAAAAAAAATGAGAATTAAACTTGCAAATACGTTGACAGAAAGAAAGCCAGCACCTAACTTCAGCTACCCGTCAAGTGCGGCAGCTGTGGTTTTCGGTGGGTATCTTTCCGCCCGGGCTGTTTTTCGGCTTGACAGGAAATCGCCCGCAATCCGCCCCTGCGTGTAGCTTCCTACGTTAGCGGTTATAATGAGCAGACAATATAACATCAATGACATAACATGAATAAGTTTGTTTTTTCTATAATATTATTTTCGCTGGCACTTTCGCTGACATCTTGTTCACGATTAATTTCTAAGACACCTAAAGGAATTGACACAAATCCATTGTTTAAGTTGCAACTACTTAGTGACACTAATTTATTTATTCTCCTTTCAAAAAATGACTCGGCCTTTGCTAGAAAATACAATTGCAGTCTCAATCATCAATTGGAATTAGGAATGAATGCACACGGACAATACAGCGATTGGATAAATATGCCTTCTACGAATGACACAATTAAGGACATTTTCAGAGGAATTGAAATTTGGCAATTTGCGACAACTAATGAGGCACTCGAGAAATATCTGGATTACCAAAAGACTTTTAAAAAGGACGCTTCAGCAAGAATTTACAAAGAAAAAAAGCAGTTTGACAACAGGTATTTTATTATTTACAAAACAATTAGGTTCGACTACAATCACGGGATTCCTTATAAAATAAACAATGACCCTGAGTTAAATTTGGGATTTCTGATAAATAAGTATTTCGTTTTCATTTCATATACCAAGTACAGTAATGGACAGAAGACACCAGAATTTTACAAAAGCGATATTAATAACGACATTATTTATGTATCAACATTTTTCAAAGACGTTGTTATCCATAACAAGGACAGAAAATGAAAATTACAACCGCTAACAGCAAAATACCCGCAAGTCGGGGTTGGTTGCTTCGTTGACTGGAAATCAGTATTTTGAAATGCAACTCTTCGTAGGAAGTTCATCGGTTAAATCCCGCCCTGCGTGTATTTGCGGAACGTTAGCGGCAAGCATTTTTGGTGACAGAGCTAAACTAAACGACATCCACTTTTATAGTAGACAGACAAATTAAACTTTATAACTATAGACACATGATTCCAATTGCAATCACACAGGACGGAAAATTTGACGAAGAAAATTTTAAAAACTATCTTCTTGACATTTGTAAAGAACATAAAGAACAGGACAGGGCATTAGCATTTGCCTTTATTGTTTACGACTTTGAGGACTATACGATTCAACAAATTATTGAAAATAAAAAGTATTGGACTACACTTGACAGGATTTCGGGTCATTATCTTAGTGTTCTATACATAAATTCACAAGACAGCTATTATACAAGGAGACAACGTGAAATATACTTAGAAGAAAAAGCAGCAGAAAGAAGAGCTTCATCAAGTGGTTACATGCAAATGATGAGATCTATCACATTACAATCAACGCCACTTGACAAGTCCGTGGATTTCCTCAAGAAGGAATTTAAGCTTGAAGAAAACTTGAAGCATCCATTTGTATTGTTTTTTCAGACTGACGGTGAAGTTATTATTGACTATTTTGCGATTGCACTAAAACAGGAGAAACTTGAAGACGCATTTCTAGAACTTAAAAGACAAATAGAAGCTGCTGTAGAATCCATTTCTCATGTAACTCCTGAAAACTTTAAAAACCACAACGAGATTTTCGCATTAATTGAGTCTGGTGTAAAGGGCGGTAACATTGGACATTTTATAAAAACAAAAGTGATTTCTAAAATTGGAATAGGGACAATCACTTCATTTATTAAACTAATTGCAGGTGGTTTATAGATAGTCAAGAATGCCAGCCGCTAATCGAGTAGACTGCCCCGCCAGTAATTAGCTGACGGGGAGAGCCTCTCACACCACATAGCATACGGGTCTCGTACTACGCGGTTCGTTAGACAATGGGAAATAGTGGCGAACTTTGGTAATGCGGGCTTACTTTGTAGTAATGGGTAAGTAGTGATTCATAACCTCGTTGAGTGAGTTTTGATACCGTTATGGTAGTGTTCAGAATTGGACTTTGGGCAATTGCCCAGCCACCTTTTCTGCTCCTACTCCACTGATAAGCATGATCCAAATCTACTCCAAGCCTTATCAGGTTTTTCCGCTTTCGCTCCGGTTTCTTCCAGTCAGTCCAAATGCAATATCGTATCCGGTTGCGTAACCATCCGTCCAATTCGTTGAGCTTATTGAAAATGCTCGCAAATTTGAAATAGTTGATCCAGCCCCGTTGTACTTCTTTTAGCTTTTGCATGCGTTGGTCAAAACTCATGGGTTTTGTTTTGCGGGTTATTTCCTTTAGCTTGGTTTTTAACGTTTTCCAACGTTTCTCTTCAACGACCAATTGGTATTTGCCCTTTTCTCCTTTTCTGTACGTGGACACGAAACCGTAGCCCAATATCTTGAAGGTCAATGGGCGACGAATACCGCTCTTTTCCCTGTTGATCGGTAGTTTCAGTTTGTCACGAAGGTACAAAAAAATACTGTTCCCGATCTTTCGGGCTTCGCTTTCGGTTTTGCAGTAGATACTGAAATCGTCGGCATAGCGTACGAAACGAAGCTTGCGCTGCTGCATTTCCATGTCCAGTTCGTGTAGCATGATATTGGACAATAACGGACTTAGAGGGCTACCTTGCGGTACTCCTTTGCGACGTTTAACCAGTTTACCGTCCAGCAGAATCGGCACTCGTAACCAACGGCGGATCAGGCGCATGGTTGCACTGCATTTTATCTTGCGATAAAGTATTTGCAGCAGCAAACAATGATCTACTTCATCGAAGAACCCTTTCAAATCAATATCAACGATGTGTTGAAACCCTGAATTGATATAGCCCACCGATTTCTGTATGGCCTGATGGGTATTGCGCCCCGGTCGGAACCCATAGCTGTACTCCGAAAACATATACTCGTATTTTGGCATAATGATCCGTACTACCGCTTGTTGCAACATCCGGTCAACAACCGTGGGGATTCCCAGCAGTCGCTTCTTGTTGTTGCTCTTCGGTATTTCCTTGCCTCTTATGGGTTGCGGATAGTATTCGCCTTGGCGTATCAGTTCTGTAAGGGCGTCCCTGTTCTTATCCAGATACGGTTTCAGCTCTTTTACACTCATGGCATCCACTCCGGCTGCCCCTTTGTTGCGTATGACCTCGCGGCTCGCTTCAGTAAGGTTTCCGGCACTCAAAATAGCCTCAATGGGTTGCATACATTTTCTTTCAAAATAATCCAACTTCCGTTCTCCTTTCTCTTTCCTGTTGCGCTTACCGGCGGCTGGTAAATACTCCGTTCAGTATTTGCAACTGTTTAACGTTCAGCCCTTCAATACCCTGTGAGTCCTCCACGGTCTCTATTCGTGGCTCGTTACCGATACCTACTATGGCCTCTGCTGACTCCTTGACTTAACCAAACCCGTGATTGTCAAGGTATCCCCTGGTAAAAGCTTTTCCCTTCTGTCTATTCCTGTCGCATCTACATATTTGCCCTTTTTGTGTTCTTGGGGCTTCACAAAGATGTGCTTGCTCACCCAAACAAATATGCCTCATATGCGCCGCACTGGCTGTGCCTTCCAATCACCGCCAGTCCTACCTGTTCGTCAGTACAGACTTTTGCCGTTTGGCTTCCTTCAGTGCATTCCTCACGGAAAACCACCTTGCCACTTGCTAATACTTCCCCGAGTAATCGGGGCGCATAAGGGACTTTACGAATATGAATATCTATTTATTAAGGTATTCGTGAACTTCGTTTCACCCTCTGGAAAAATACACTCGCTGGAAATTCTCCTTTCTACCCGAAAATTTGTATTTTCGAAGTTTTTCAAGAGCTTACAACGAGTGCGCGCTGCTTATGCAGGGCGCACACAAAAAATATATGATAATTGCCGTTTCCGTGCAGATTTGGAAGTTCACAGCCCGCAACAACTTCGGTGCGGCTCGACAGGAAAGCAACCCGCAATCGGCAACTACATATATTTCCGAACGTTGTAGGCAACATTAATTTTGGGTTTCAGTTCTTTGAAGCGTCTGCCATTGATGGACAAGCGGAGTTCGCGAAGTTTTCTTTTTGGCTTTGCATGGCGCTGAAGAGATCTGCCATTTGGTGAAATTGGCGGTACGCGGATTTTTTCCTTGTTTCTGCTCATCGCGGGAGGACGGTTCTTCATTCGAAGGAAAATAAGTTCCGGTGAAAAGGAAATCTTGAATTGAATGTTTCGGCCACAGAAAAATGAAAATGTCGCCAACAACAGCAAAATACCCGCAAGCCGGGGGTCGGAAACTCGTATTAAATAATATGTTATATTTGAAGTGCAGAAACTCGTTTGAGGTTCAGCGGATTAAAATCCCTGCCTGCGTGTATTTGCAAACGTTACCAGCCATTTTATGGCGACAGTCGATATTAAACAGACAGTAAGAAATAAACAGACATTAAAGAAGTATGAAACTAGACATTAAAGAAAGACTTAATCTTTCATTTCAATTAAAGATTCTAGAAAAACTTTATCCTGAGGATAAAGAATCCTATGCCAACCAAAGGAAAGCTATTGAAGACGGATATGAACTTCATTATGAATGGATAACTGAGCATTTGTCCGAAGGATTAACAAGTGAAGAATGCACATTTGTACTTGACGTATTGGATATGTATGCAGCCTTTCACTTCTCATTCCGACAACTAAAGAATCCTATTAAATTGACTGAGAAATCAGTTAAGTTCCCTGGATTTGATGGAAATAACGAAACTATGTTCATGGCATATACAAAATATTTTATTGAAGACTTAGAACGTTTCAGTGAGATAAAAGAATCAACAAATGGTTATTATAACAGCCATATCCAAATGATTCCGAAATATAGAAATATGTTAGTTAAATATAGAGAGTTCAAGCAACCATATACTTATGAACTTACAGAAGATCAGGTATTTGAATTAGTTAATACTCGTGGATACTAACTTGGATACCATGGAAATAATTGTAGCAATTATTGGCATCTTGGGTTCATTAGCCTCGTTTTACGGTGCTTATTTATCTATTCGAGCCAAAAACGAAGCCAAAACATCAGCCGCGCTTGCAGAGTCAGCGAAAAATCAA
Organism: Prolixibacteraceae bacterium; assembly: GCA_963677935.2. Classification (GTDB taxonomy): domain Bacteria; phylum Bacteroidota; class Bacteroidia; order Bacteroidales; family Prolixibacteraceae; genus JAAFHB01. The sequence goes on from CAXXEH010000003.1 coordinate 2,538,742, forward strand.
GTGTTAAAAAAGCAAACAACAACTCATTTAGCTGAAATTCTCTATCAAGCGAAACGTGTTCAACAAACATTTGGCAAATATTCAATCACACAAGATAAAAGTTTAATAGGGGCTGAATTTGAGAAGGATGCAGAGATATTGCAATCTTTTATATTTACATTTAACGAACACCGAGCATTGTTACAAGGTTCAACCGAAATAGAGACTGAAGGTGCATACCAGACACTTAATGAATTGATAGAGAGCTTTACAAAGAATAAGGCAACCGATGGCAAGAAAAAATTTGGGAAACAAATAAGGCTTGCTATTGACGACACTATTTTTAAACTTAAAAAGGTAATTGACAATAGAAATAATGAGACAGAATAGAAAAACGGCTGGTAACTTCAGCTACCCGTCAAGTGCGGCAGCAGTGGTTTTCGGTGTGCATCTTTCCGCCCGGGCTGCTTTTCGGCTTGACAGGAAATCGCCCGCAATCCGCCCCTGCGTGTAGCTTCCTACGTTGTAGGCAACATTAATTTTGGGTTTCGGTTCTTTGAAGCGTCTGCCATTGATGGACAAGCGGAGTTCGCGAAGTTTTCTTTTTGGCTTTGCATGGTGCTGAAGAGATCGGCCATTTGGTGAAATTGGCGGTACGCGGATTTTTTCCTTGTTTCTGCTCATCGCTGGAGGACGGTTCTTCATTCGAAGGAAAATAAGTTCCGGTGAAAAAGAAATCATGAATTGAATGTTTAGGCCATAGAAAAATGAAAATGTCGCCAACAACAGCAAAATACCCGCAAGCCGGGGGTCGGAAACTCGTATTAAATAATATGTTATATTTGAAGTGCAGAAACTCGTTTGAGGCTCAGCGGGTTAAAATCCCTACCTGCGTGTATTTGCAAACGTTAGCGTTAATAATAATTGCGATGAAGCATCTAATTTACATTTTGACTTTTTTGATTTTTAATTCTTGCTCTACTAAGACTGCAATGAAATCGAGAGCAGAAAATGAATTCTCAATCGAAGTTATTTCGGATTCACTTTTGGAGAGAATCCCGACAATTAATAATTCTAAGTTCGAACTTAAAAAGACAGATAACCAGAATATTAAGAATAAATATGTTGCTGTAAATCAAAAACAACTCAACTTTTTCTATACCATCGAAGAACAAAAGAAATTGACTGATTATTTCTCTGACATGCACATGTATTTCTATGGCAAGAAAAAATTAGGAAATGAAAAACTGGCTCTTTTTATTCTTAATGATGCGGACTATATGGGAATTTACTTGGAATGTGTTATAGTTAACAAAGGTGGAACGTTGATTGGAAAGTTCTCACCAGCATTTATTGTCTTAGATGCCGATTATTCGGATATCGTAAAAGGAGAATTCCTTAATGATTCAACTTACAAGTATTCAGAAGTAAATTATAGCTATATTGACTCTGAGCACAAAAAGGCTATACAAGACTCGACAATCAAAATTGTGAAAATCGACAACAAAAAAATACAGACAAAACTTGTGGAGAAATTTCCGATAGATACAATTTTAGAAGACAACAACATTGAAACAAAAAATTACTAACGCTAACATCAGCTACCCGGCAAGTTCGGCAGCAGTGGTTTTCGGGGTGCATCTTTCCGCTCGGGCCGTCTTTCGGCTTGACAGGAAATCGCCCGCAATCCGCACCTGCGTGTAGCTTCCTACGTTATGCGCCACCTTATGCGTCACCTTATGCGTCAACATATGTATAGACTACTGATAATATTAACCGGACTACTTTGGACAAGTAACTTACTTGGACAAGTTCAAAATGATGCGAAAAAAACTCTTGACACTAAGGACTTTGTTGCTTTCAAAAAGTTTGCAGACAACTTATCAAATCGAGAAGAAAGAATAAGCTCTCAATGGGAATGTTTGCGTGATTTGACAAATGAATTTCAAGAGGGAGTATTCACTTTTGAAAATTTAGTTCCAGACAAAGACAATCCGGCAATAAATTCAGTTTATATTTTTAGAGTGACCATTATTTCGACAAAGACACAAATTGTCTACTATGAGTTGGGTGAAAAGAAAAATAAAAAGGTTGGAAACGATTGGATACCGTATTATAACTCTATTGACAAATTCAAAGATGAAAAACTATTTAATAGTTTGAAGAACTCGTTTAAAGGCATTTTTCAGACCGATCTTAACGAAAATGAATTATTTATAACAGACTTCGTATATGGAGATCATTGCGGCATTGCAGGAGTAAACCCAAAAGGACGACAACAAATTGACGAATGGGTTGCAAACAAAAACAAGGCAGAATTATTGAAGTGGTTAGTATCAACTAACACTGAAAAACAAGTTTATGCAGTTGACGGACTATATCAGTTGAAAAAAGAAGGTATAAGGATGACTGACGAAGAACTTAAAATGGTAAAATTTATATCTAAGAAAAGTGGAGAAATGTATGTTTGCTCTGGTTGCTTACACAGCAGACAAAAAATTAGTGGCGTGACAAAGAAATTTAAACTATGAAAGAAAGGCGAGCGCATAACTTCAGCTACCCGTCAAGTGCGGCAGCAGTGGTTTTCGGTGGGCATCTTTCCGCCCGGGCAGCTTTTCGGCTTGACAGGAAATCGCCCGCAGTCCGCCCCTGCGTGTAGCTTCCTACGTTGTAGGCAACATTAATTTTGGGTTTCAGTTCTTTGAAGCGTCTGCCATTGATGGACAAGCGGAGTTCGCGAAGTTTTCTTTTTGGCTTTGCATGGCGCTGAAGAGATCTGCCATTTGGTGAAATTGGCGGTACGCGGATTTTTTCCTTGTTTCTGCTCATCGCGGGAGGACGGTTCTTCATTCGAAGGAAAATAAGTTCCGGTGAAAAGGAAATCTTGAATTGAATGTTTAGGCCACAGAAAAATGAAAATGTCGCCAACAACAGCAAAATACCCGCAAGCCGGGGGCGGAAACTCGTATTAAATAATATGTTATATTTGAAGTGCAGAAACTCGTTTGAGGTTCAGCGGGTTAAAATCCCTGCCTGCGTGTATTTGCAAACGTTATAAGCCATTTTAAATGCTATCGAATGAGTGTAAGACAGAAATTCAAAAGTGCAATAAAACGTGGAACAGGTGAAACACATCTGTTAATGAAAGACAACACAAATGTTGATTTTTCAAATGAAATTATTAACGCTGCACTAACAAACTTATCTTACGACAACCAATCAGAAGGTAGCAGAGCGACATATATTTTTGAACTATATGAGTTATCAAGGCAAAAAGAGAAAATAAGAAATGCCATTCTAAAAGGACTCTCAACAGAAAGGACAGACACTTGGGCACTTGACCAACTTTTTGACCTTTTAGCATTATTTGCAAAAGAGGGTGACAATGAAGCAAGAAAAGCCATTTATAAAAGGTTTTATAAAAAGACCATCCCAGGTTCGGAATGGGTTGGACAGGATGCACTAATTGAAATCAGTGGTTTAGAGGGACTTAAACACGTTGCAGAGATTAAAGGAAGAATTATTCAAAAAGATCCAGAAGAATGGGAAGGTAGTTGGTTGGTAGACAATTTTCAAGAAGAAAATCCTAGTATCCAAGTTTATAGCGAATTAGATATAGCCAGTAAAACGAACACTTACATAAAGACATATCTTGACACAATTAAAAAGCACAAAACTGAATTCCAAAAAAGGACAAGACCAAAATACAATTACGAAACGGTTTCTGAGAAGATAGCTAATAATGCAACTGTTCCTCTTCCACCAATAGGAGTTAAAGAGCTTTCTAAGGTTGACATCAATAAACTTGCGGACGACTTTTTGAAAGCTAAAGGTCGGAATAAACTTGAAAAATATATGCGGGTTTTTGATAGAGTAAAATATCCATATGACTACCAACCAATATTAAATCTTGCAAAAAGCAGAAATAGGAAATCGGACAGACTTGTTGAGTACGCTACTGGTGCATTAAAATACTTTTCAGGTTCAGATATTAGAGAGTTTGCAATTGAGAAGCTGAACAAGATTAGAATTCCTAGTAACTATTTAGACTTGTTGGTTTCCAATTACAAAAAAGGTGATAGCAAACTACTTACTGATATTGTTCTTCGGTGTAGAAACGAACACGAAATTCATTCACTAGTTTACGGTATTATTAATATATATGAAACCAACAAGACCAAAGAGTGTAAAGAGCCATTAGAAGCAGTTTACGACAAATTAACCTGTGGTATTCATAGGACAGATATTGTTAAAATTCTAATATACAACAAAGTGCTATCTGACAGACTTAAAAAAGAAATTAAGTTTGACAGCTCTGACGAGACAAGAAAGCTATATGACGGAAATGAAAACGGCTTATAACTTCAGCTACCCGTCAAGTGCGGCAGCAGTGGTTTTCGGTGGGCATCTTTCCGCTCGGGCAGCTTTTCGGCTTGACAGGAAATCGCCCGCAATCCGCCCCTGCGTGTAGCTTCCTACGTTATGCGGCATGTTAAGGGACACAGCAAGATTGGACAGTAAATTTCATATCGTGAGTAAAAAACAGACACCAAGACGAAAAACCTTGACTAAAAAAGGACGCTTAGACTCTGCAAAAGACTGGATTACAAAGTATGACGGAAAAAATTTAATTTCAGGATATGCGAAATGGTTTGGTGTGGACAAAATTTGTGCGATTAATGAGTTGAAAACTCTCGGAGTAATTATCCCGGAGAATTTAGAGAATCAAATCGTTGAGTCGCATAAAAGGAGAATAGAACTAAGAAAATTATCAAAAGAAAAAACCGAGGTTCTCGATATAGCAGGTTATGACTCTGACGACAATTTCGCTTTTATTGTAGGATACACTTCTGGAGGATTTCCGTATGGTCTGACTCATGAGGAATTAGAAAATGCAGAGCTTGACAATAATGATAATTTGGACAAAAAGAACACGACCGCATAACAACAGCTACACCGCAAGTCGGGTTTCGGCGCTTTGTTGACAGGGAAGTAATAAATTGAAGTGCAGCTCTTTGCAGGAAGTTCGGTAGTTAAAATCCCGTCCTGCGTGTAGCTTCCTACGTTAGCGGTCATAATATGAAAAAAGCGATACTAACAATATTCTCATTGATTTTGACTTTAAGTTTGACTTTTGCTCAGACTGATTGTCAGAAGGCAAATGAAAGAGCAAAATTGGATTTTAAGAATTCTAATTATTCCTTTCATTCAGAGGAGGTATTGCCAGTTGAAAATACCTATTTCTATGTTTTAGAAAAGTATTACAATATAAACTGGTATTTTACTGATTCTTTGGATTATTACAAATGTTATGATTCAGTAATGAACGGATTACTTGAGAGAAAATTTGGATTAAATTTTTTAGATAGAGCCAGAACAATTAGGGACAGTTTAGATAATAGTTTAAATTGGAGAAAAGAGTTACAATTTCCTGGTGGACAGAAGGAGTTATTTAAATTTATTTCATCTCGTTTAATAAGAGAATCCATAAAGGTTGACTCAGTTAGAACAGGAACTAGAATATTTGTCCAATTTGAAATTGATTCAACTGGTAAAGTGAGTAATCCCAAAGTATGGAGAGGAATTAATCGGGAAATTGATAGAAAGGTGATCGCCATTATAAAGCAATTGCCCAATTTTGAGCCAGCATACTTATTTGGAAAGCCGATAAGGCAATTGTATACAATTCCGATAAACATTGATTATTAATAAATTACGCCCGCTAACAACAAGCTACCCGCAAGCAGGGTTTCAGTGCTTTGTTGACAATAAATATTATATTTGAAGTGCAGTTCTTCGTGGGAAGTTTAGTGGTGAAAGTCCCTGCCTGCGTGTAGCTGCGGAACGTTACAAGCAATCGTAAAAATGACAGAGCACGAAAATAATTGCAGCGTTGACAAAGAAATTTTAACCGACATTGAGAATGTAGGTTGGACTGTTATTCTTATTGAAGCAACGGACTATTTACCATCGTTTGCATACACAATTGGACTATGGAAAAATTATGAACATCCTGAGCTTATTTCGTTCGGACTGACAAATAAAACGTTACATCTGATAATCAACGATGCTGGTGAAATAGTAAAATCTGGACAGAAAATTATTGTGGGGGAAACCTATGACAACTTTTTTCAAAATGGTAAAACAGAATTTATAAAAGTTGATTCCAGAAATATTGTAGATTATTTCGGTTTCGGCATAGACTATTACAAAACAAAAGATTTTCCTGCATTACAACTTGTGTGGACTGACAGAAACGATAAATTTCCTTGGCAAACAGACTTTGAGGAAGAGTTTATTTATAAACAGCCATTACTTGACAGGAATACAGATTTTAAATTTAGAGAGACAAAAAATCTTGCAATCTTTACGACAAGTCACTTTTTTGAGCAGAATAAACCAATTTTAACTGTTGTACATGACTATGATGGAGACTGGCAATTTTTAACAGGCGACCCAATTGAAGGAAATGCAAAACTTGTTGCATTGGAACAAATGACAATCAGGGACAAAACACTAAATGAGATTTTTGATCTTGAGTATGGAGAGGAAGCAGAAAGAGAATTTGTTGGTGGCCGTTGGACAAGAAATAAATTGGAAGAATATAATGAAGAATAAAACGCCTGCTTGTAACAGCAAAATACCCGCAAGCCGGGGGTTTTAGCTTCGTTGACAGGAAAGTAATAAATTTGAAATGCAAATCTTCGTAGGAAGTTCATCGGTTAACTCCCGCCCTGCGTGTATTTGCGAAACGTTATGCCTCATGCTAGGAAAACCTGCCAATTTACAATCTACGTTAAATATTTGCTTTTTGTTGCCCAAATAGGTAACTTTGATTCGTAATCAATAGATTTATGCGGACAACTTACGTTTATGGAACTGAATTTTGGGACTTTTATTATACGCAAAGGTCTGAAGTCCAGGATAAAATCGACTGGGTTATTGGACTTGTCAGGTCGTTAGAAATGATTCCAGAGAAGTTTTTTAAACATATTGAAGGGACTAATGGACTTTTCGAGATTAGGATCAAAGTAGGCAGTGATATATTTCGTATTTTTTGCTTCTTCGATGAAGGGAAATTGGTGATCCTACTAAATGGTTTTCAAAAAAAAAGTGACAAAACACCAAAAAATGAGATTGAGAAAGCAGAACGTTTAAAACAAAAATATTATGAAGACAAATCACGAAAATAATCTTGTCTCATGGGATGACCATTTGGACAAAAAATACGGAGAAATAGGAACTCCATCAAGAGCTAAGTACGAAGAAGGGTTTGAAAACTTCAAAATTGGTGTACTAATCCAAGAGGCCAGGAAGCAACAAAACCTTACACAAGAAGAACTTGCACAAAAATGTGGAACTACCAAGAATTATATTTCACGTATTGAGAACAATGCCAGTGACATTCGGCTTTCGACTCTTATGAGAATAATTCGTGAAGGACTTGGTGGCAAAATGAAATTAAGTGTTGAATTATAAAACGATAAGCACGAAGGCATAACAGCACCTACCCGCAAGCAGGGTTCTGTTGCTCTCCATAAAAGAAATCATAAATATTAAAATATTACGCCAAAGGAAATTAGTATAAAAAGCCCTGCCTGCGTGTAGCTGCGGAACGTTGGCATCCATGTTAAGAGTACTTCACGATTTAGTTTTGTCACTAATAAATCATAATGACAAGTATGAGTAAATTACAAAAGCTTTATTATATACCAGGCATTATTAGTTTAATAGTTTTACCGATAATTTATTATTATTACTTTTTACCAATCATAAAGAAAGAGGAAAGGATTATTCAGGTTGAATTTTTATCCTCTGTTAAGAATTCACATAACTATCCAGAAAGTTCAATGAAGAATGACACTACTCTGCTTTCACTACCGAGACTTAGAAGAAATTACCTTGATATCCAAATAGGCGGAAATGAAACTCAAAATAAACTGAAGCTCGATTTATTTAGATTTAAGATTAGGGAAATAATAAATAATCGTGATACCACTAATGGAGTACATTTAGAATTTTTAGAAAATTGCAAATATGGAGCATTCGTAGAATCATTGAATATTTGTGAAGAAGAAGGAGTAATAAGAATGGCATTATTTGAAAATAACTTGTGGGTTTTGAACTTCAAAAATGATAAGTCTTATATCCTAGAAAGAAGAAAAATTAAGAAAGACCAGAATGAAAGATGGAATGCAAGGGAAACACAAAAAAACAAATCTATTACATTGAATTTATCCGATTGGTTTAATTTAATTAAAATTAATTGGATGATTTTTATTTCGTTCTTAGTTTTGTCCTATTTATCGATTAATAAAACTATAAAGCTCTTAAAATAAACACGGTTGCCAACAGCAACTACCCGCCAGCAGGGTTTCGGTGCTTTGTTGACAGGAAAGATTAAATTTGAGGTGCAGCACTTCGTTGGTGGATCAGTGGGTATAATCCCTGCCTGCGTGTAGCTGCGGAACGTTAGTGGCAACCTTAACAAAGACGACAGTGAGAAATATATTAATATCTATTTTGACAATTTTTCTTTTTGCTTGCGGACAAAAAAATCCTAAAGACAAGGACGTTTCAATAGTTTCGCTTGACCGACCAGAAAATCAACTTGAAAAATACATTCAAAAACCTGCAAACACAGACTCAATGTGCATTGAAGACATTGAAAGAGCGAAGAATGATGTTTTAAAAGGAAGAATCGTATTCTGTATGCCAATGGGACTTGGAACATTTCAATTAAGACAAGAAGAACAAATTCGACAACTTTGTACGAAAAATAATATAGTATTCAACTATGAAATGTTTAGTGACGTTATTATTTCTGGTCAGACCCAAGGTTGCTATGGTGCATATATGGACAAAGTAATTGAAGACAAATTTGGCAAAGGATTTAAGGAAAAAATGTTGCAAAAGGCGGACAGCATTTTATTAGCATCTAACGATACCGTCGAATACTTTTTATGCGACAAGCGACCTCAAATACCAGGCAGAGACGATTATGAAACAACTCTTGAAGCGAAAGTTCCTGAAAAATTAAGAAAACAATTAAAAGCTGACAAAGAAGGGGATTTCCCTTTTATGGATATTGGGTTTTACATTGACAAATCAGGGAATGCTTCAGGTTATTTTCTAAACAATTTTATGGACGCGGATAACAAATCAAACCAAAAATATAAAGACGAGCTTTTCAAAATTGGAGTTGAGCAGCTAAAAGAAATTAAGCATTGGGAAACAGGTATGGTACATGAACAAAAAGTAAATACAGAAAATAATGTTAGAGTTTATTTTTAATAGAGACGAAAGAAAGGCAGCCACTAACTTCAGCAACCCGGCAAGTGCGGCAGCAGTGGTTTTCGGTGGGTATCTTTAGCTTCGCTGATCTTCGATTCCGCACGGGCTGCTTTTCGGCTTGACATCCGCCGACTCACGCAATCCGCACCTGCGTGTAGCTTCCTACGTTATAGGCTATTTAAAATGAGCTGTGCAAGTTGACAATTAGGGTTTGACAAACAACAAATATTAAAAACTTGACAGAGTGGAAATAGATGAATTCATAGGTATTTGGAGAAATGAATTTGGAAATATTCTTGAGATTCGACCTAACAAAAAAGACTCCTTAAAAGTCAATTTTATTTCTGGCAGTACTGGGAAACCAGTGATTAGAGAATACTTTGACAACAAGGAGTCGATTGACTTATATGCCGAATTAGATTATTATGAATCGAGTCTAGTCGTTGAGTTGTGGGAGAAAGGAAAAGGGTTTCAATTGCTATTGTTATATGACTGGATAGAATTTAAGGACAAGAGTGGTTATTATCTCTCACCAGGATTATCACAATATCTTGGTGAGAACATGACAGAACAATATGGACAATTATTTATGCCATTTGGTTATTATGAAAAGGACAAAAACAGCCTATAACATCAGCTACCCGTCAAGCGCGGCAGCAGTGGTTTTCGGTGGGTATCTTTAGCTTCGCTGATCTTCGATTCCGCTCAGACAGTTTTTCGGCTTGACATCCGCCGGCTGGCGGACGCAATCCGCACCTGCGTGTAGCTTCCTACGTTACAGGCAATTTTAAAAGACAGACAAAACATAAAAGGATATGGGATTAGACATGCGACCAATGGGGAAACCCAAACCAGGATTTGAAAAAAGGTTTGTTGAAATTTTTGAAATGGTGACACAAGACAAAATACCGCAACCGACTTTTCTTGACAAGCTGAAAGGTAAAAAAGCATCGACTAAAGACGAATTGTTACAAGAGTGGTTTGCTAACCAAATTCAAAGCTATGAAACAATTAAAGCACCAAGAGTTGGACAAGACAAAGAAGCTGACGAATGGATAAAAGCCAAATACAATGAACTTGAGCAGAAACCACCTTTGGACGATTTTTTAAAAGAACACGAAGGATTTTATGTTATTGAACTTGCGAAAGAACAGGATGGTGTTCCTGTTTATATAGCAATGGGACAAGACGAAAATGTATTTCGTGGTGAATTTCTTCGAGACTGTGAAGACATAATCGGAGAAGATTTAATGAGCGATGCGTGGAATACAAAAATGGCTACCGAAACTTTGGAATATGGTAACAGACTAATGGAAGTAGCGGACAAGATAGCTAAACAGCACAACTTGGAATACTTGAAATCTCAACGACTTCCACCTGACACAGATGAAGAAACAATAGAAAGTAAATTGCATATTCTGTTTTCCTTAGCGAAATGGTTAATTTTTTACGGGAAAAACGGACACGGATATGAAGCTGACTTTTAACAGAAAAACTGCCTGTAACTTCAGCTACCCGTCAAGTGCGGCAGCAGTGGTTTTCGGTGGGTATCTTTAGCTTCGCTGATCTTCGATTCCGCTCGGTCGGCTATTCGGCTTGACATCCGCCGACTGGCGGACGCAATCCGCCCCTGCGTGTAGCTTCCTACGTTGTAGGCAACATTAATTTTGGGTTTCGGTTCTTTGAAGCGTCTGCCGTTGATGGACAAGCGGAGTTCGCGAAGTTTTCTTTTTGGCTTTGCATAGCGCTGAAGAGATCTGCCATTTGGTGAAATTGGCGGTACGCGGATTTTTTCCTTGTTTCTGCTCATCGCGGGAGGACGGTTCTTCATTCGAAGGAAAATAAGTTCCGGTGAAAAAGAAATCATGAATTGAATGTTTCGGCCACAGAAAAATGAAAATGTCGCCAACAACAGCAAAATACCCGCAAGCCGGGGGCGGAAACTCGTATTAAATAATATGTTATATTTGAAGTGCAGAAACTCGTTTGAGGTTCAGCGGGTTAAAATCCCTGCCTGCGTGTATTTGCAAACGTTATGCCCAATTATAAAACGACAACACAACAACAATGAAAAACATTTTAGCAACACTCATTTTGACAATTTGTACCTTGACCATTTTTGCTCAAGACAACACGGTAACAGAACTAAAAGCATTAGTGGACAGAAAGCAGTATGACAAAGTAATTGAGCAATATGCTTCAAAGAGCAACGAACTTTCTGCAAAGTCATTGTATTATGTCGGACTTTCATACTACATGAAAGAGGACGACAACAACTGCATTAAGTTCATGAAACTTTCCATTGACAAGGACGAAAAAGACCCTGCTCCATTTTAAATTAAAGCATCTACACTGAACTACATGAAAAAGTACGATGAAGCAGTTATAGGTTTTCAATCTGCAATTGCTTTAAAGGCGGACGATGCAGAATCTTACAGCGGACTTGGTGACTCTTACTATAAACTTGAAAAATATGATTTAGCTCTTGAGGCATACAAAAAAGCAACGGAACAACAGAAGTGTCCCGACAGACCGTATTCATTTATTGCTCAAATTTATTCCGACTTAAATAATAGCGACAAAGCATTAGAGGCATTTTATGTTGCTAAATCAAAAATTTCCAAGGAATCTAACTCTTACATTAACGCTTTGTTCAACATTGGACTTCTTGAATCTTTGAAAGGTAATTACGATAAAGCAGAACCAGCATTTGTTGAACTTTTGCAATTAGACCCAGCAGACTATCACTCATATGCAAAACTTATTCAAATCTATTATCACAAAAAAGAATATGAAACGGCTAAACCTTATAAAGACAAGTTGTATGAGGCACACAAGAATGGACTTCTTAAAGACAATTTAAAGGATATGTTTTGCTACGACCAATTCAAATGGAATGACAAATTAATTCAAGCCTTTGAACGATACGAAGAGGGTTCAAATGATATCAACAACAAGCATTTATTCTATGTTGTAAATCAAGACGACAAAATTGAATACAGAATTCAAACAGAGTACTCTCCAATTTCAGTAGAACAAGGTGGTTCAAAATATTTGCTTTGTATGACAAAAGGCGATACTCATTCAACATTCAACATTGGGTTTAATGACAACTTTAAATATGAAGACTTAAAGAAAAGTGTAATTGATATAATTGAAAATAAAGTTACGCCGACAGCGACTTCAAAACCAACCAAATGACAAGAATAACTGGGCATAACATCAGCTACCCGTCAAGTGCGGCAGCAGTGGTTTTCAGTGGGCATCTTTAGCTTCGCTGATCTTCGATTCCGCTCGGGCAGCTTTTCGGCTTGACATCCGCCGGCTCACGCAATCCGCACCTGCGTGTAGCTTCCTACGTTATGCGCAAATTCACAAGAAACTGAAATCTATATGGTACTTCAAAAAAAAGGAATGTTTAAGATATTTTCTAGAGTAGTACTGATTTTGATTATTGGTTCTCTGACAAATTGTCTTCGTTCTTATAAAGTATTTGAAATAGAAATAGAAAAAGTTTGTATTAATTGCGATGGTATTGATAAATTCAAGTGTGGTATTTTTAATATTAATTCTTGGGATCATGCAATAGGAGTATGTGTTATTCCTGATTTTCAAAATGAAAATATTGATTTTAAATTGGAAAATATTTACGTAACCTTAAAGGCATATAAAGGAACAAAAATAATTAAAGATGATTTCAAGTTAAAAAACATTGAAGTTTCAATAAGTCAAACTACGAAATATTCCAAAAATAGAGACATAACCTCTACATTTGAAAGTATGAGCGAAATCCCTGTCAATTTCAGATGTAAGAGAGATTCAAGTATTTGGATTAGATATCGGATTAATTATATTTTAGATAAACAGATATTTGAAGAGGCAAACGAATTTCAAGCGCAGATTGAGATTGAGTATTTCAAGAATGGATTGTTCAAAAAAGATGCGTACAGAACAGAATTGAGATCTAAACGTCATTGGAATGTAAAATTAAAGGATGGCTATTTATTTTGAAAAGAATCTGCGCATAACAGCACCTACCCGCAAGCAGGGTTTCGGTGCTTTGTTGACAATAAATATTATATTTGAAGTGCAGTTCATCGTGGGAGGTTAAGTAGTTAAAATCCCTGCCTGCGTGTAGCTGCGGAACGTTATAGGCTATTTAAAATGAGCTGTGCAAGTTGACAATTAGGGTTTGACAAACAACAAATATTAAAAACTTGACAGAGTGGAAATAGATGAATTCATAGGTATTTGGAGAAATGAATTTGGAAATATTCTTGAGATTCGACCTAACAAAAAAGACTCCTTAAAAGTCAATTTTATTTCTGGCAGTACTGGGAAACCAGTGATTAGAGAATACTTTGACAACAAGGAGTCGATTGACTTATATGCCGAATTAGATTATTATGAATCGAGTCTAGTCGTTGAGTTGTGGGAGAAAGGAAAAGGGTTTCAATTGCTATTGTTATATGACTGGATAGAATTTAAGGACAAGAGTGGTTATTATCTCTCACCAGGATTATCACAATATCTTGGTGAGAACATGACAGAACAATATGGACAATTATTTATGCCATTTGGTTATTATGAAAAGGACAAAAACAGCCTATAACATCAGCTACCCGTCAAGCGCGGCAGCAGTGGTTTTCGGTGGGTATCTTTAGCTTCGCTGATCTTCGATTCCGCTCAGACAGTTTTTCGGCTTGACATCCGCCGGCTGGCGGACGCAATCCGCACCTGCGTGTAGCTTCCTACGTTAGCAGTCATTGTAACGGGCGACACAGACTATATCAAAATGACAGAAAAGTGGAAACAGAAAAACCATTAGTAAATAAAAAATATTTGTTGGAAAAATATCCAGGGAAAGGTGGCTGGACCTATGCTTCTATTCCCGAAGTTTTGCAGGACAAGCATTCGCCTTTTGGTTGGGTTAAAGTAAAAGGACGTATTGATGATTTTGAGATTAAAAACTATAAATTAATGCCTATGGGGAATGGAAAACTCTTTTTACCTGTTAGAGCAGAAATTAGAAAGAAAATAGGCAAGAAAGAAGGAGATTGGGTTAATGTAGTTTTGTATGCAGACAACGCATTGACAGATATACCAGAAGAGTTTTTAGATTGTCTAAAGGAAGATCCACTTGCACACCAAATATTTTTGACTTATACTGACGGGCAACAGAAAGAGTTTATCGATTGGATTTATTCCGCCAAAACGGACGAAACGAAAGTTGAAAGGATTGTCGAGACACTAAACAAACTTGTAATGCAGAAAAAATTGAGAGATATATAATTAACGAATGAATTTAACCCAAAAGAACAACGAACCGCTAACTTCAGCAACCCGTCAAGTGCGGCAGCCGTGGTTTTCGGTGGGTATCTTTAGCTTCGCTGATCTTCGATTCCGCACGGGCGGCTTTTCAGCTTGACATCCGCCGACTTGCGGACGCAGTCCGCCCCTGCGTGTAGCTTCCTACGTTGTAGGCAACATTAATTTTGGGTTTCGGTTCTTTGAAGCGTCTGCCATTGATGGACAAGCGGAGTTCGCAAAGTTTTCTTTTTGGCTTTGCATGGCTATGAAGATATCTGCCGTTTGGTGAAATTGGCGGTACGCGGATTTTTTCCTTGTTTCTGCTCATCGCGGGAGGACGGATCTTCATTCGAAGGAAAATAAGTTCCGGTGAAAAGGAAATCTTGAATTGAATGTTTCGGCCACAGAAAAATGAAAATGTCGCCAACAACAGCAAAATACCCGCAAGCCGGGGGCGGAAACTCGTATTAAATAATATGTTATATTTGAAGTGCAGAAACTCGTTTGAGGTTCATCGGATTAAAATCCCTGCCTGCGTGTATTTGCAAACGTTATAAGCAAGGTTGTTGGGACATCGCTAACTTGAATCGTTATACATACAAATAGAATTAAAAATTCAATTATGAGTATTGACTTAAGTCGAAACAAATCAAATGACATTGGTATGAAAATATATAGAAATGATATTAAAAAAGTCATATATCTTTTAGATAAAGTAGGTGAATTATCAATAGAAGAAACAATCGAAAAATTAGGTTTCAATAAGAGCAAGGTTGAATCCATATTTTCAATTTTAATTGAGAATGAAGACGTAATTGATTTATCTTCAAAAACTGGAATATCAATTGCAAAAAAAAGAATTAGTAGCTATAAGTCATTATCATTAAACAATCCAAACATATCCTCAAGTAAATCGAAGAATATTATTCGTGGTGTTTGGATGGCAATTGCAGGTATAGCATTAGTTATAGGATTAATAACTGATGGTTTCGGCTTATTTGAGAGAATAAGAGAGAATCAATCAAAAACAAAAAACACCACATTGAAAGAATCATCCGAACAAAAAAATCAAAATGATTCACGTATTGATTCAACGAGTATAAAAAAAGACACTCTAAATATTGAGTGAATTTCATAATAGACTGATTTAATGATTAATAATAACCAAACCCTGCTTATAACTTCAGCTACCCGTCAAGTGCGGCAGCAGTGGTTTTCGGTGGGTATCTTTAGCTTCGCTGATCTTCGATTCCGCTCGGGCTGCTTTTCGGCTTGACATCCGCCGGCGGACGCAATCCGCCCCTGCGTGTAGCTTCCTACGTTGTAGGCAACATTAATTTTGGGTTTCGGTTCTTTGATGCGTCTGCCATTGATGGACAAGCGGAGTTCGCGAAGTTTTCTTTTTGGCTTTGCATGGCTATGAAGATATCTGCCGTTTGGTGAAATTGGCGGTACGCGATACGCGAATTTTCTCCTTGTTTCTGCTCATCGCGGGAGGACGTATCTTCATTCGAAGGAAAATAAGTTCCGGTGAAAAGGAAATCTTGAATTGAATGTTTCGGCCACAGAAAAATGAAAATGTCGCCAACAACAGCAAAATACCCGCAAGCCGGGGGCGGAAACTCGTATTAAATAATATGTTATATTTGAAGTGCAGAAACTCGTTTGAGGTTCAGCGGGTTAAAATCCCTGCCTGCGTGTATTTGCAAACGTTAACGGTTATAGTAAAAATATGCGACACATCATTCTGACAATATTAATAGTGACTAGTTTTAACTGTTTTGGACAGGACAAATATTGGGAACAATTGACTCAAAATGAGAAGAATGAGATTTTAGTAAATGCCGACATACCACCTTTTGCAATCGCTTTTTACAATGGCAATTATGATTTAGGGCAAGACAGTTTAGTAATTGACTTTCTTGAAAAGGTATCTTTAAATAAGAGTAAAGAATTGGAGCCATTCTATTATTTTCTTTTTATTAAAATGTGTAAAAAAGCAGATGGATACATTGGAGAAGTGATGGGTGAATGCAGTATAAATATCCTTTTAAATCATTCAAACTTTGTTTTTAACCACATGAGACAAGAGATGAATAAAGGGAAAAATGAAGAATATACATTTTTCAAGGACAATATGATTTTTGAGTATTATGCTTCAAGTCTCGAAAGGACTTATCCAAACAGACCCAGTTTCGAGAATTTTGAAAAAGCACTTAAGGAAACAACAAGTAGCGAAAATCAAGAATTGAAGACTAAGTTATTAAAGGAGGTAAAACTTGGAGCAGAAAAAATGATTTACGAAGATAGAAATGAAGCAGATAAACTAAAGCAACTGGAATGGAAGAAATAGAACTACAACCGTTAACTTCAGCTACCCGTCAAGTGCGGCAGCAGTGGTTTTCGGAGTGCATCTTTCCGCTCAGGCTTCTTTTCGGCTTGACAGGAATCGAAGATCAGCGATAGCTAAATCGCCCGCAGTCCGCCCCTGCGTGTAGCTTCCTACGTTATGTGCCATTATATCAAAGGACGACATACATATAAAAGACAGTAATGAAAAATGAAAAACACATACAAGGATTTATTCGTGAGAATTTCGCTTACTTATTAACTGGACATGGATTTATTGAGGATTTCGACGATATTGATGATTTTTATTCAGAAGTAAGACTTAAAAAAAATAACTGGATACTTTCAATAGTGACCTCTGACCATGGGACAAATATTTCAATTAAACTTTTCGACCCCAATAAAGAATTCTACAGTTTATATCATTACTTTGAAACTTTGGACAGTGAATACAATAGACTAACAAGCAGAATAAAGTTAGTTGCCCCCATAAATTATGATACTGAATTCTTAAACCACCACAGGGCTTTAGTATACAACATTAAGTATTTGGCAGAATTCATAAAACACAATGGACAAGAGATTCTTGAAAGTAATCCAATAAGATTAATTGAAATTTTCAAAATGCTAAAAACCAAACATGAAGTAGACATAGAAAAAATTTCAAGGAGACTATGAGACAAATAACGGCACATAACTTCAGCTACCCGTCAAGTGCGGCAGCGGTGGTTTTCGATGGGTATCTTTAGCTTCGCTGATCTTCGATTCCGCCCGGGCTGCTTTTCGGCTTGACATCCGCCGACTGGCGGACGCAGTCCGCCCCTGCGTGTAGCTTCCTACGTTGTAGGCAACATTAATTTTGGGTTTCGGTTCTTTGAAGCGTCTGCCATTGATGGACGAGCGGAGTTCGCGAAGTTTTCTTTTTGGCTTTGCATGGTGCTGAAGAGATCGGCAATTTGATGATATTGGTGGTACGCGGATTTTTTCCTTGTTTCTGCTCATCGCGGGAGGACGGATCTTCATTCGAAGGAAAATAAGTTCCGGTGAAAAGGAAATCTTGAATTGAATGATTCGGCCACAGAAAAATGAAAATGTCGCCAACAACAGCAAAATACCCGCAAGCCGGGAGTCGGAAACTCGTATTAAATAATATGTTATATTTGAAGTGCAGAAACTCGTTTGAGGTTCAGCGGATTAAAATCCCTGCCTGCGTGTATTTGCAAACGTTGTGGGCAAGTTTAAAAAACGAAACAGCGGACAGACACGAGAACTACCGACAATTAGGGTTGACACTTCTTGATAGTTACGACTGAAAATAAAAATAAAATGTGGAGACCAGAGACCATAAAAAAAACGGGGCGAAACCGAAAAGCCAAATAGAAGGGAAGATAAAAAAATTTAATCAATTTAATTTTCAAAAATGAAAAAGAACTTACTCATTGTCATCTTAATCATTCTAGGTATTAGCGCAACATTTGCACAAAAAAAGAGTGTAACAGCAGCAAAAAATTTAGCTGCACAAGAAAAACCAGATTTTGTATCTGCAGAAAGACTTATTAAGGAAGCCCTGGTAAACAATGAAACAAAAAACGACGTCGAAACGTGGTACACTGCTGGTTTTATCTTATACAAAAAATTTGAAATTGAACGTAATAAAAAAATATTAAGTCAGAAATTCGATGGATCAATGATGTTTCCTGCTTTATATGATGCCTACAATTATTGGATAAAATGTATTCAATTGGATAAGTTGCCTGATGCTAAAGGTAAAGTTAAACCCAAATATACTGTTGAAATTTTGGGGAAAATAAAAGAGAATATCAATGCATTTGCGGAAGGTGGGAATTATTTTTTCGATCGCAAGAATTATCAATTAGCTTATCAATGTTATGATTCATATGTTAAGGCGGGAGTATCCGAAGACTTAAAGAGCTTAAAAATCATCAACGACCCTAATTACAAAATGATTCCATATTATGCAAGTGTGGCTGCTTTGAAAAATGGCGACAATAAAAGTGCGATAGCGGCATTGGAATATGCCAAAAAATTTGATTACGAGAAATACCAGGTTTACTGGCACTTATGCGAAACATATAACCATGATAAGCAAAACGCAAAATACATTGCCACACTCAAAGAAGGATATGCTCTTTTTCCAAATGAACCATATTTCAAAGAAAAACTTCCACTGTTCAAATGAGGTTCTCTCTTTCCGGCGGAGCTTCCTTACCATAGTTAAATTTATGAAAAAAGCTCGTACAAACTCCACCTCTCCCTCGTTTGCAATGAGGGGGTAACTGCAAATCGTTTTTAACGATATTAAGCGAAAAATATATTTTAAGGTGGGATATGAATGTATAGGATTACAACATAGAAGGGGGGGATAGTTACAACATAAATGCATCTGAGTTACAAACTCAGTTCAGTACCATTTTAAGGATATTTGTTCAGAAAAGCTATCCTCCCTTTGGCGGATTTAGTGCAACAGCAGCTACCCATCAAGTGCGGCAGCGGTGGTTTTCAGTGAGCATCTTTAGCTTCTCTGATCTTCGATTCCGCTCGGGCTGCTTTTCGGCTTGACATCCGCCGGCTGGCGGACGCAGTCCGCACCTGCGTGTAGCTTCCTACTTTGCCGGTCAGTTTAATCGCAACTTGAAACGGTATCGCTTTTTTGACAAAATTATATTTTGACGGTTTCGGTAAACGAAGTTTATAGTCTTTACATACAGTTTATCATATAGTGTTTGACTTGTAACAGAAATACTGTGACACAAATATTTTTAAACGATCATTTAGCAATTTTTAAACATTAAAACAAAATTATATGGGAATCTTTTCATCTAAATGTGACATCTGTGGTAGTTTGGAGCATGCAACAAGCAATTGCCCACATGGCATTTTTTCTGTTAAGTGTGATATTTGCGGAAGCAAAGATCATTCTACAAAGGATTGTCCGCATGGCATTTTTTCAAGTCAATGTAATGTTTGTGGAAGTAAAAATCATGCGACAAAAGATTGTCCTCATGGATTTATTTCAAGTAAATGTAATAGATGTGGAAGTATAGACCATGCGACAAAAGATTGTCCTCATGGAATGTTTTCAACTGAATGTGCAATTTGTGGAAGTAAAAATCATGCAACAAAAGATTGTCAACAAGGTTTTTTGGGAGGAAGAACGACTTCGAAGCATCAAAATGAAACTGATTCTTCTTCTGAAGGTGGATTAAGCGGATTCGTTGGTAAAATGCTTGGGTATTTAATTGTTGGAATTATTATTTTGGCGGTTGTACTTTGGTTGCTTCAAAATATTGTACTTCCAATAATTCTTTTGAATTCGGCATTAATACTTACAATTACTGCTTTAATTATTAAAAAACGAAGAACATTATTTGCTGTTTCTACCCTGTTTGGCGGTGGTTATATGATTTTGGACATTTTAAATCGTTGGTTTTCTGCCAACTTTGTTGAGAATGTTGTAAAAAATCCTGAATGGATAAGTGGAATTGTCTATGTTAATTCTGCTGCTATCGTATTGAGTGCATGGTTTCTTGTACAGCCAATATTGTCGAATGCCATGTTTATTAGGGCAACAAATAAAGGTAGAGGTTTTATGATGTCATTTATAGCTTATTTTATAGTTATAGCTTCTGGAATTACTATTCCAATAATCTATCATACTCAACCGAATTCGTTTGTTTCCAATTATTTTGATTTTTCACTTGGTGATACAAAAGTCGCTGGCTCAAAAGAATACAAAAACATAAAAGGACTCCGTGGAAAAGTAAAAACTATTAATTCCATGCGTTTTAAAGCACTTTATAATTCAGGGAATATCATGAAAGGTGCTTTTGTTGATGAATACACAGAACAATACGATATATATGGGAACAAAGCTACTTTCGGTAATTCTGTTTATATATATGATGAAGCAGGAAATTTAATTGAGGAGAATAATCTCTTTTCTGACGGAAGATCTCGCACAAGATCTACATATAAGTACAATAGAAAAGGAAATAAAACAGAAGAAAGTTATTTTCAAAGTGGAGAAAGCAAGCCATACAATGTAAGAAAAAATGAGTATGATAAGAATGGCAATAATATTGAATTTAAAATGTATTTCCCAGGCGATAACAAATGGAATACAAAATACACTTTTGTATACGATGAGAAGGGAAATTTAATTGAGGAAAAGTATTATCATCCAGTGAGAGGATTTGATGGGGGAACATCATATAAATATGATGAAAAGGGAAATATGGTGGAGAGGATTCTGCTAGACTCAAACAATCGTCAAGATGGCCAAGTAACATATAAGTATAATGAAAATGGTGATATAATACAAGAAAATATGCACTCAACTGGGTCAATAAGAACTTGGTCATATGAATATGATAGTATGGGTAATTGGATAAAGAAAATGCCAAGTCAAAGTGTTTTCGAAGAACCTATTGAAGAAAGGAAAATTGAATATTATCAGTAGCTGAACTTTTTTAGTCTTAAAATAATGATTCAAAACCGAACCGGCAATAAATACTCCGAGCGGTCTGCAAGATCCCGTCCGCAAGTTGGCGGATTGAACTACACCCGCCGGGATCAGGGCTATGCACTTAGCGACCGATTTATGGTTTTTGAAGTAAATTTAATTGAATAGAGTTCTTTGACGTATTGCAGGTTTTTGTGCTTTTTCGGGTTTAAAACCCGATCAAAATATTGGTTGACACCTGACCACCTATTCGGCACTGGCCATCGATGGTTCGCAGTGTACCACCCATTTGGTTTGATAGGCATTTTGTACCTCATTGTTGAACAGTGTCAGTTCGTTTTCCTTACGCAAAGCGCACTTGAGGCTGTCGAGGAACTTTGCTTTAAAGGCACCGCTCAACTGGTGTACCGGATAAAGATAATTGCCCGATTGGCCAATATCCTTCCATTGTCCATCAAGAGCATATCCGGCAGCCGGTACAAGGCAATGGATATGCGGGTGCAACGAGAGGTTCTGCCCCCAGGTATTTTACCCGACTTGATTCATTCATCTGGTGGCAACTCAAACGATGGGCAAAATACCGGCACAGAAACAATTTGACAAATACTTCTTTATCAGAACAAAACAAAGAGCCGATTTAGCAAACGATTGTAAACAAATTACTACTTTTATGACAAGTAAAATTAGTAATAACAGCCGGGTTACCCTTCGCCGGGTCAGCCTTAAAAGTGCATGAGCCGTATGCGGTGAATTGAAAATCATGCATACAATTTAAAGTAAATAACAGATGCATAAAGTCGCACGTACGGTTCTTAGGGGGCGTAAGCTACCCAGTGCGCCAATAAAAAAAATGAGACAAGCGATAATCATATTGACCATTTTTACTACGATAGCTACTTCTTGCTTCATGAAAAAGGAAGCTACCGTTGATAAATTAATTCTAGCTGGAATTGGGAATAATTTGACTTATGACAGCTTAAGGAAACCGCAATTGATTCTATGCAATTATCTTGAATATAATAATAGCAATGAATTAAAGTATGCACAAGGTGATTATAAGTATATATATCAGAAAAATGCTCCATCTTATAGCTTAGATAAGTTTTATCGTCTTGAAAGTTCAGATTTAATTAAGCAATTGATAGATAAATCCCTTGTAAATAAACCATTTGATAGCTTATATATTAACAAAGGAGAGGGCGTTTTTTATGTATTGATATATCAGATTTCTGATACCGTAAGACATATTATATACAAACCTAGGTATTTGCCCAAAAGCCTTTATTCTCTTGATTCTACGTTACGCTCTTTGACTGATTCAAGCAAATTGGTCAAAACAAAATCATTCTCTGTTGATAGGTTGCTGCCTGAATTTGAGAAATATTTATTCAAAATTCATCCACCGCCACCACCTCCAATGGTGATTGATTCAATTTAGTTTTAAGTATTAATTGAAATGATAACAAGGAAAATAAAATTTACTGGCGCTAATCGAGTAGACTGCCCCGCCAGATAAACTGACGGGGAGAGCCTCTCACACCCTCCGCCAGCGGGCGGATGCAGGTCTCGTATACGGCGGTTCGTCAGATACCACCATCATCGCTCTTTACACTAATGATACCTCTGTCTTTATTTAAGATAAGGCTGGCAAACTCGAAGTTTGAACCTCCTTATCAAATTCGAGACAATCCAACGTTCAGCCCTTTCTGCCGGCGGATAATACTTCTGAGCGTTACCTCAGTGTACAAGGGACCTTTACCCTGTAAAATAAATACTTCGCTATTCAACAGCGTGAACCCTCTGGAAAAATACACTCGATGCAAATTCTCTTTTCTACCCGAAAATTTGTATTTTCGAAGTTTTTCAAGAGCTTACAACGTTTTGTCTAAGTTTAAAGACAAGGAACTTACAACCTGAATATGAGAATGAATTTTTTTGTAAAATCACACGGATTAGGGAATGAATATATTGTCCTTGACGAGGACAACATTGACTTTGACATTAATACAAACTCGATCATTAGACTTTGTAATGTTAATTATGGAATTGGTTCTGACGGACTATTATTAAAAGTCAAATCGGACAAAGCGGACTTTGGTTTAAAGATTTTCAACCCAGATGGTTCTGAAGCTGAAAAAAGTGGCAATGGTCTTAGAATATTTTGTAAATATTTATTCGATTATGGATTCACAAACAGCATAAAATTTACCGTTGAAACGTCAGGAGGAATAATAACAGCAATTATCGACGAGACAAAAAATGAAAAAGCAAGAATCGTTACCGTTGAAATGGGAAAGGCAATCTTTGATTCTGTGACCATTCCTACCACCTTTAAAACAGATGAGGTAATTGACAAAATCTTAACTATAAATAACATTGATTTTAAAATAAATTGTGTTTCGGTTGGGAACCCACATTGCGTTATAATCAAAGACAAATTAGATATTGATGAAATAAAAAAATATGGTTCACTAATTGAGAATCATCCAATGTTCCCAAACAGGATTAATGTTCAATTTGTAAAAATAATAGACAATCAAAATGCTGAGATATTAATTTGGGAAAGAGGTGCTGGATTTACACTTGCGTCTGGAAGTTCTTCTTCTGCTGTAGCTTGTATCCTAAAAAAGAAAGGATTGATTGACAATAACGTGACAATTAAAATGATTGGCGGAAATCTGAAATTAAAGATTAACGATAATTGGGAGATAACAATGACAGGAGAAGTTCGACAGATTTGCGATGGATATTTAAACCAAGAATTGATTGATGATTTAGAAAAAACCTATGCATAATAAAGAAGACCTACAGCTCAGAAATTTTTGCTATGATGGTTGGAATCTGACAAATTCATGTTATCTTTAGAGATAACTTTCTGCAAATGGCCAGACAGATAATATTTCATGGTGACTACTTCATCGACTTCTATAAAGAGCTCGATTTGAAGATTAAAGTAAAGGTCAAGTAGGTCTTAGAGTTAATTAAGCAGGTTGACAAAGTATTTTGAACTAAAAAAACGAAGAGATGACAGATTATAAAGAAATCAAAACATTTGATGAACTAATTGAAAAAGAGCACGGCAAAATTGGATCCGACAGTCGAAATGAATATGAAGAAGGTGCTCAAATGTTCATCGTCAGTGAGATGCTTAAAGAAGCCAGAAAAACTGCGAACATGACACAAGAACAACTTGCAATAAAAGCAGGTACTAAAAAAAGCTACATTTCTAAAATTGAAAATGCGAAAGGTAATATTCAACTTTCAACCTTGATTAGGATTTTCGAGAAAGGACTTAATAAGAAAATCGGTCTGACATTCTTATAACATTTAGCAGAATAGCCGAAATCCAGTGCATAAAAAATCCCATTACCGGAAAAGGTTAATGGGATTTTGGTCTATTCTCTGTTAGTGGCAAGGGCAGAAAAAAACAAAATGCGGAGAATAAACGGCGTTTTGTACGCATTTCAATAAAAAATGAATAAAAAGCAATTTTATTAATCGTCATTGCTTCTCTTTCAGGAAGTGTAAGCAGGGCACAAACACAAGAAAGTATGACAGCAAAACAAATCACAATCAGAAACAAACAAGTTGAAATCAATTATTTTCAACAAGGAAAAGGCGACACAACACTTCTGTTTTTACACGGCTGGTGTATTGACGGGACTTATTGGAAAAATCAAGTAAATTATTTTTCTAAAAATTACACTGTTTATGCAATTGACTTACCCGGTTTTGGCAGATCTAAAGCAGAAAGAACAAATTGGACTATTGAAGAATATGCCAATGATGTAACAGCATTTATTGACACCATGAACCTGAAAAATGTGGTTATCATTGGACATTCAATGGCTGGCGAAATAATGTTGCAAACAGCACTGAGCAATAATCCAACAATAGTCGGAATTGTAGGCGTTGATAATTTCAAACTTATTGATGTTTCATTTACTCCGGAGCAGATGAAACAAATGAATGACTTCTTTTCTATGCTTGAAAAGGATTTTAAAAATACTGCACCTGTCTATGCAGATTTGATGCTTTTTCACCCAACAACTTCAAAGGAGGTGAAAGACAGAGTAAAAACTGATTTTGCAAATAGCGATTCCATTGTTGGCTATGGAACAATTATGACCCAAATGCAATACGCTTATACCGATGCACAAAGACTAGAACAGCTTAATTATAAGTTATACTTAATAAACAGTGACGGTTTTCCAACAAACGAAATCGGACTTAATAATCATTGCAAAAGTAGTTTTCAAGTGGAAACTATCACTGCAACAGGACATTATCCAATGATAGAAAAACCGACAGAATTTAATTTAATATTAGAAAAAGTGCTGGCAGTAATGAAATAAACTGCTGCTAATAAATGGGACTTTGAGCGGTCTGCAGACCCAGTCCAGCTGTGGGATTATACTACACCCGCCGGGATCAGGGCTATCACTTCGCGAAGGTTTTATTGATTTTTTAAGTTCTAAAACAGATCGAAGTTCTTTGGCGTATTGCAGGTTTTTGTGCTTTTTCGGATTTAAAACCCGATCAAAATATTGATTGACAAGCTGACCACATGTTCGGCACTGGCCATCAATGGTTCGCAGTGTACCACCCATTTGGTTTGATAGGCTTGTTGCACCTCATTGTAGAATAGGGTCAGTTCGTTTTCCTTGCGCAAATTTTTGACTACGAGATAAGTTGTTCATGCAAAAAGTTGAAATTCACCTGTACATCGGGGTGTTTTGCCAGTTCAACGAATAAAATTTGAAATAGATGCCACTGTGTTGAAATTTGACTCATAATTCAAAAATCAATAGTTATGGAAACACAAAAGTTTGGCAAAGCGTTATCTGCTACGCTGCTTATCTTCAGCAGCATTATATCAATCTCATGTAAAAGCTCATCGTCCGGTGATGCATATAAGTTTTACGACAATTTGAAAATGGACAAAGCGTTAAATTCATTCAAAGAGTTGGTCGTTCAAAATGATGTTTCACCAAAAGAAAAAGCCGACATCTTCTTAAAAATATCCAAAATATTCTACAAAGGGTATAACCAAATCGACTCCGCGATCTTTTACACTGAAAAAGGATTATCAATTGCAGACAACGCTCAAAAAAAAGAGTCACTCAAACAGTTGACAAACTATTATTTAGCATCGAAAAAATATAACAAAGCCAGCGAATATGGATCGATTCTCCTTCGTAGTTCTCTAAACGAGAGAGATTCGCTGGATGTTTTCAATTTAATTTCAAATATTCAAATTTCTGAAATTGAAAATAATGTTGCAAATGGTTCTGGTCAAATGGATGAACTTGACAGTGCTATTCAACTGACAAACACAATTTATATCCATCAGCCTGAATTGCCTTCCAATAACGAAAAGCGACTTGAGTTATATCTTCTGAAAGGTTCGTGGGCAGAGGCATTTTCGGCATTAAACGATTACTATTTAATCAATGATGACCGGATGATTACCGGTTTTTACAAAGAAAGCCTGGATAAATTTAAGTTGTTGATTAATGATATCTCGTTAAATAACCTGACTTCTGAAAACAAAGTCAAAATGATAGAAGTGCTCGGTGAATTCCGATTCTTCAGCATTGCTCTTGTTTTAAGCAAGTATTACAATGTGGAAAATGAAGAGGAAATTGAAGAAACTGTAGCTTATGCAAATTTCAGAAAAGCGTTTGAAAAGGCCGTAAATACCCACTATTCAGGAATTTTAATCAATAACGAAAACGATAAACAATTCAAGCAGCAATTGGACTTATGTGGCCGGAATCTTTGGTCAAAAATCAAGGTTTGTAAGGGGAAACCATATAATTATAATTCGCTGATTGATGTTGCAGGACGCACCTTTGGTATGAATGTATTTTGCAAAGAAAAAGGCGCTTATCATGTTTACATCCTTGGTGAAGCAGTTTACCATACCAATAACAATGTTGAACAATATGGATATAGTGCCCCCTACAATTATTTTCTGGTCGATCATATTGTCGGGACAAATGTCCGTGGTTACTATTACGATTATTTTGAATGGGGCGGATGGTCGGAAAACGGCATGGCCATGGAAAACAGAAAAATAATCCTCGAAGGGTCAATTAATAATTGGAATAAAATTGCGGACAAAACAACGGCTCAAATTGATTCAATCGTAAACCGGCAGGCAATTCACGATGATTCATTGTTAATCAACACTGAAGTTGCCGATCTACCTGGTCTACGTACCCGATTTGGACTCAAAGCGTTGTGCCATGTCAGAGATTCAATTCAAAAAGTAGGATACAATGGAACTGAATTACGTAAAAAGGTAATCAGTCAGATCAGGCTTAACGACTTTTTATCAAGCACCTTGGCCCACGAAGGACGGCATATCATTGATGCGAAGAATGGCTTTGCCGGTAAAGACCATGTTCAAACAGAATTTACTGCAAATCTTTCATCCATTGCTTTTGCTCCTGTACCACAAATGTCGCTTTCGAGGGTTTTTATTTACGATCCTGAATCAAAAGACCCAACCGGGCACAGGAAAGCCGATTCAAAAATCGTTCTGGGCTTTTTAACTTGGATGAAGGAACATAAAACTGAAATACAGGGATTCGATGTTTCACGCCCGGTTTTAAGCCAGGCCGACAAACTCAATAATGCTCAGATTATTGCAATCTGTAAAGGGATTGATCCATTAGGCAAAAAAAAACTCCGTCAAATTACCATTGACAAAAACAGGCAATAAATAACAACCCATTGCAACTATTTATTATCTTGAATATTATATTTGCAATGAACTATTAAGCTGTTAACTTAGGTCAATGACAAAGAATACAACGACAAAACACAGATACAAGGAGATTAACCTGTTGTTTCACATATTCATTATTGTACTGGCCATCGTTATTGATTTACCAAATTCAATCAACATCATAAAAACACCCGCTGATGTGACAAACTACGCTGTGTCGCGGGTGTTTCTTTTGATTTCTTTTTACGCCTGCTATTTTTGGTTCGTACCGCATTACCTTGCAAAAAAAAAGATCCTGTCATTTTTTGTTTTGCTGATCGTGCTTGTGAATCTGATAACCTTTATTGGGTATTCTACACTTCAATTTGTTCACGCAGCCATTACCGGAACACCTTTTCAACTAATCTATACCTGGGCAATGCATTTTTCGGGTATGTTTGGCATGATCATGGCTTCAATCTTTGGTACTGTATTCAGAACGGTAACCGGTTGGTATGAAGAGATGCAAAAAAAGAGTATGCTTGAACAAGAAAAATTACAAAGTGAATTGTTATTGTTAAAAGCACAGGTCAACCCACATTTTTTATTCAATACACTCAATACCATTGATTTTCTTATATATTCCGATCAACATAAAGCCTCTGAATCACTCATTAAATTATCGACATTACTCCGTTATGTTATTTATGATACAGTAAATGATCTGGTCCCGCTTCAACAGGAGATCGAACAAATGGAAGCTTACATAGACCTTCAACGGTTGCGATATGGTGAAAACGCGATTGTAAGTTATACCAAAACTGGCAACCTGTCAGGTAAAATGGTTGCCCCTATGCTTTTTATACCTTTCATTGAAAATGCGTTTAAACATACCGATGAGGCCGGAATAAAAAAAGGGATGATGATCCGTTTTCATATTCAGGATAACCTCATTGAATTTACTTGCGAAAACCATATTCCCTCGATTGAAAATAAAAGTAAAGGAGGATTTGGCCTGGTAAATGTTGAAAAACGTCTCGAAATGCAATACTCAGACAGGTACACATTATCAATTAATGAAAACGAACAAATTTATTCAGTTGCATTAAAATTAGAGATAAAATGACCATACGCTGTATCACTGTAGACGACGAACCGTTTTCACTGGCTAAGATTAACGGGTTTATAGCCAAAGTACCTTATCTTTCGCTGATATCCTCATTTCCCTCAGCAATAGAAACGCTTGCGTTTCTGAATCAGCATTCTGTCGACCTGATTTTCCTTGATATACAAATGGAAAATCTTACCGGTATACAATTACTCGAAATCATGAATCCCAAACCTGCAGTAATACTCACCACGGCCTACGATCAATATGCCTTGAAAGGTTATGAGTTAAATGTAACTGATTATTTACTAAAACCTTATTCATTTGAGCGCTTTCTGAAAGCAACTGAAAAAGTTCATCATCAATTAAAACAACATCCGGCAGAAACCGACAACGGCACATTCATATTCCTGAAAACCGAATATCGACTTGAAAAAGTGAATTTTGATGATATATTTTATATTGAAAGCAGGGGCGATTATGTTTATGTAGTATGCAGCTCGGCTAAAATACTTACCCTGATGACTCTTAAAACTTTGATTGCAAAGTTACCTGAGGATAAGTTTATCAGGGTACATAAGTCGTATGTAGTTTCCATAAATAAGATTAAAGCCATTGAACAGGGACGTATTCATATACATGGCGCTACGGTTCCTGTTGGAGATATGTACCGTGAAATAGTATGGAAAAGGTTGTCGCTCTGAATTACTAACCTATGATTATCATAAGCATAATTATTAATAAGTCTTTGTTGTGATAAATTCGTATATTTAACTTAAGCAAAAATAATAAAGGCCAGCAGCTAATAGAAGGACTTTGAGCGGTCTGCAGACCCAGTCCAGCTGGCGGATTGAACTACACCCGCCGGAAAAGGGCTATGCACTTCGCGAAGGTTTTATTGATTTTTTAAGTTCTAAAACAGATTGAAGTTCTTTGGCGTATTGCAGGTTTTTGTGCTTTTTTGGGTTTAAAACCCGATCAAAATATTGATTGACAAGCTGACCACATGTTCGGCATTGGCTATCAATGGTTCGCAGTGTACCACCCATTTGGTTTGATAGGCTTGTTGCACCTCATTGTAGAATAGGGTCAGTTTGTTTTCCTTACGCAAAGCGCACTTGAGGCTATCGAGGAACTTTGCTTTAAAGGAATAGCTCAACTGGTGAACCGGATATAGGAACTGCCCTGAATGGCCGATATTTTTCCAATGTCCATCAAGAGCATATCCGGCAGCCGGTACAAGGCAATGGATATGCGGGTGCAGCGAGAGGTTGTGCCCCAGGTATTTTCATCCGACTTGATTCATTCTTCTGGTGGCAACTCAAATGAAGGGTAAAATACCAGCATGGAAACAATTTGACAAATACTTCTTTATCAGAACAAAAACAAAGAGCCGATTTAACAAAAGATTGTAAATAAATTACTACTTTTATGACAAGTAAAATTAGTAATAACAGCCGGGTTACCCTTCGCCGGGTCAGCCTTAAAAGTGCCTGAGCCGTATGCGATGAATTGAAAATCATGCATACAATTTAAAGTAAATAATAGATGCATAAAGTCGCACGTACGGTTCTTAGGGGGCTTAAGCTACCCGGTTGGGCAAGGCTAAAAATGACAACCAGAAAATGATTGAATATTACAGAGTGCAAACAGAAACAACACATAGTCAAACACATAACGAAAGATAAAGATTCACAACTTACAAATATAAAAATGACTACACTTAACGGATTGATTAAACCTAATATTAGGATTTTCTTAGGTATTGTATGGTTTGGCATTGCAATAATTTATGCTGCCGACCGATTATTAAACGGAATAGAAATACGACCATTCGATTGGATTGGATGGCTTGCAATGTTCACAGCAGGAGCAATTTCAATAATCGAAGGCATAAGAATTAAAAGACGCAATCCCAAGTGACATTAATAAATTTGAGACATTCGTGTTTAATTATACAAACCTGACATAAACTAACGATTATTACCGAATCGACAGTTGGATATAAGGCAAAATTTACTATTTGCGGACAGCTGACAATAAAATCAATGAATTGCTGACTGGTAAAATATTTGGCGACTTTCACTGGGAGAAAGATTACGGTATTTTCTTGCGACTATTTTGACGACCCTAATGATTGGCCTCTTTCTTTCTTGGTTTTCATTGACACATTAGACTTCAGTTATCACCGACTTAAAAAAGTAAATTCAAGTTGGCCTCAATGGACTTATGAGCATATCAACGAAACGGACTTTAATATAATAACTGAATATACAGACACTTATAAAACGAAGCATGTACTTGATTTTGAACTACTAATGCCTAATTCATTCGTACATTAATAAAAAACCTGTTTCCCCTCATTATCAGTAATTAACATACCATAAAAACATCGGTAAATAATTTTGACACTAGTTATGAAGTACATTAAAAATTTCGTTGTGGTCTTTTATATATCACTTTTATCCATCGTAGCATCCGCTCAAGCAGCAGGAGATCAACCATTAACATTCGCTGCAGTTGAAAAGGGTGATGTAAATCAATTGAAAGCGTTGGTAGATGCCGGTTCAAATGTTAATGAGGTTTACGAAGGTGTTTCCCTATTAAATAAAGCATGTGGTGGTGTCCTTAAAGTGGATAACAACATCATTAAAATATTACTCGATGCGCCTAAAATTAATGTGAAGACAATAACTTTAACAGAACCTGGTAATGACAAAGGTTGGGAAACAACACCCTTGGTTGCCTTGCTTAGCTCAGCCAGTTACAATTCAAAATTGGACAATGTAGTCCGGCTTATCAAGATGGGGGTGGACATCAATTATCACAGCGAATTTAATAACAAGTTTACAGCTTTATTAGTAGCGACTTTTGGTGGCCATGATGAGGAGTCAAAAGCAATCACCATGGCTATCTTAAACAATGCCGGTCCCAAATTAAACATTAATTATATGGGTAAATATGATGCTACTGCTTATCGAAATGCTGTTCAAACACAACACGCCGAAGCTGTTGAAGCAATTTTAAAACGAGGCGCAAAAGTGGAAGATGTTAAACAAGATGGGATGATTCCTGAAACAATAGATCATGATAATTATGTTATTTTGGATATTATCATGAAATATGGAGCCAATAAATATGGCCCCACTCCGCATAGTTCGATGCCTTTAAATGCGGCAATGTTTAAGGCAAAACACGTCCAATGGGCTGAATATTTTATTACAAAGTACAAGGTGGATGTGAATCATCAGGGCAAAGCAGGAACCGGTGGTGACGAACCTGCCGTCAATGTAGCGTCGTCATTCAACAATGTGGAGGGATTAAAAATCCTGGTTAAACATGGTGCAAATATTAATCTTTCAACTTCGCAAGGAATTAATGCGATACAAACGGCAGCTCAAAGCAATAGTTTAGATGCCGCAAAGTATCTGATAGAACAGAAGGCTAACCTGAAAGGATATAATTCTGTGTATTTTAATGCGATAAGTTATGCTGCTATGGGATATCATTTGGATATGTTGGAACTGTTGGTGAAAAGTGGTGCTGATGTAAATGAAGTATCGAAAGAATCGCCATGGACCGGCCCCTTGGCCAGATTAGCCATGTCGTTTAGTCCTGTCGATAAAAAAGTGCGGTTGAAAACCATCAGCAAATTACTCGAATTAGGTGCAAATCCGAACGTTTTGCATGCCCAGGACATGACGGCTATCATGTGTGCTGCAAAACTTCGTACAAGCGAAGGCTGGAAAGCTGCGGTAGAAAATTGTGAAGTTTTTATTAAAAGCGGAGCCAATGTGAATTTAGCCAATACCGCTGGTGAAACGGCGCTTATGTTGGCTTCGGAATCAGGGAACTTAAAACTCGTAAGCTTACTTATTAAGAGTGGCGCCGAAGTGAATGCGGTAAATAAAGTAAACGATTCGGCACTAAGTTATGCCAATAGAGCGCCGGCGAATAAAAGTGATATTGTTAAAGCTTTGGAAAATGCAGGCGCTAAACCTGTTGTTGTTACTGCTAAATCTGTTTTAAAGTCGGTACCTGGCAGTTTAGTGGGTACATGGAAAGGTTACCAAACCAACGATAAAATGATAATGGCGACTTTTGTGGTGAATAAAAACAATACTTATTCCTACTCTGCCATAGGAAAAGTCGGTGGTAAAGATGTCACATTTAGTCATAAGGGCGAGATTGTCGCATCTGAAAACACCTATACCTTAAAGCCGGAAGGACAAGCCTCTGCAACCTATAGTTATAAAATAGTCAATGGTAAATTGTCTGTTAATAATGGCAGACCTCTGGAAAAAGTGAAGTGATAAGGTGAATAGGACCTAATGTTTTGGTATTTAGATTGTCGGGGGAGCTCAATGGTATTCCTAGTTGAGCAGAGCTGAATAAATTGAACCAACTATTACGTCTTGTAAAAGCGAAAGAAGATGTCGAAAGCGGGTGGTTACGTTGGTGTATTCAAGTGTATTAAACATCTGTGATTGGACAGGAAGAACCGTATGAAGGGAGACTTTCAAAATAATTCTAAATTCTGTGGCCGGTAGCTTTTATCATTTTTATATCTTTCTAATACCGATGGATGAATCGTCTCATTGGTCGCACCTCTTTTCGGATCGACAACTCCAATCTGACGAAATAACCGGGATTGTAACTTGTAAAATCCAGTGTACGATTCATGCATCAATGCCATCGAATCGGGATTCAGATCAATGGCATCAAATTCAAGATCGCAATGGTGCGCCTTATCCACCATCCATCCCAAAGCAATATCAGACAATCCGCATTCAGCATAACCGCCTCCAACATCAGAATGTACCCCTGCAAACCAGACCTGTTCCAGGACCTGATCTTTTGCCTCCTTCTGCTGATGCCATAATGTCGCTTCAAAATTTCTCCGTTTCTCATCTATGGCAAGGGCATGAAATGCATTTTCAATTCTTGTTGACAGATCGGTATCGTGAAACCTGTTTCTCTTGCTTAAAATTCCATTCAGAAGCAGTGGATTTCCTAAAGCACCAACGGTATCCCATACGCCAATAAATTTAATCTTTGTGGTTTCAGCAACGGCATACGTTTTTCTAAACAGGGTAGCTTCAACTTCTCTTGGTTGATGTTCTGGTTTGCGCGATTGATAAAGGCGATATGCCGCTTCGACAAGGTCAATATTTTCGGGCCTCAGTAATCCTGAATTTCTGATCAATCCGGCCAGACTTCGAACGGAAAATGCACCACGGCTAAATCCGAAGAAGTATAATTCATCACCTGGCACATAACTTTTTATAATAAACCGGTAAGCTTGCAAAATATTTTCAGATATTCCCGTTCCGGTTGCACCATCGAATATCCTCCTGATCAAACCACCTTCACTCCCCACGCCGGTATCATAATAAAGCAACTGAAGTTTTCCGTCTTTTGAGACCGGAGACAGGGCATTGGCCATTTTAACAACATTGGTCTGACAAAGCTTACCATTCTCCGATTCATCCGGGGTATTCCACGTACCATCACAAAAAATTGCAATTCGCTTCATTTGGGGTTATGTTAGTTTTAAAAATCTTTAATAACAGCCATATCAAGATTATAAACGATAAAGTTGGTGTTAAGGTTTCATTTGTATATAATTTGTTTTTTAACGGCCAAATGGAATCGAAGATCAGCGAAGCTAATAGCCATCCGCCGGTTGGCGGATTCATTTCGGTTTGTGATTTCTCAACCATGGCTATTTCATTCAAACATCTATTTATTTGAATGGGTCTCTATTTGTTACTGAAATTTTTACTTTAAAAATTCTATTGCGCGAAATTACTGTCACTAAATATCGACATAACACAGGAACAATTTCGAGGCAAACAGACTATCTTTGTACTCACCATTTCCCCTCTGACAAATTTCCAAAGAACTATTTTTCAAATTAACCGTTATTCTTTTTTTGCCATTAATATAAAAGAGGTTATGAATGCTGATAGGAGTAAAAATAGCGCCACATCTTCCTGGATGGAGATTGTTTCAAAGTATAACTTTTCAGACCCTGTTAGGAGTTGGTGGCAGGTGATCAATTCGGTCTGCCCTTACCTGTTATTATGGGTAGCGATGATCTGGAGTCTGAAAATTTCCTACTTCCTTACCCTTTTCTTATCTGTCTTTGCTGCAGGCTTTCTGATAAGAATTTTCATAATTTTCCACGATTGCGGACATGGATCATTCTTTAGATCTAAAATGCTCAGTCGTATTGTTGGGATTATAACCGGATTACTTACTTTTACCCCCTATCATAAGTGGACCCGCGAACACAAGGAGCACCACGCCACAGTCGGGAATCTTGACAAACGGGGTGTTGGCGATGTTAAAACACTCACAATTGAGGAGTACATGAAACTATCGCCATGGAAACGATTTAGTTACCGTTTCTACCGTCATCCACTCTTCCTTCTTGGTGTCGCTCCATTCCTGGTTTTTGTCGTTCAAAACAGGTTACCTAAAAAGTATATGAGCCTGAAGGAACACGTTTACCACCAGCTTAACAATCTTGCCTTAGTTATCGCGATTGCATTAATGATATGGGCAATAGGATGGAAAGCCTACCTGCTGATACAGTTGCCGGTTCTCTATATCGCTTCCGTGCACGGAGTCTGGCTTTTTTATGTGCAACATCAATATGAGAACGTGGTTTGGACCAGGGGGCAGGAGTGGAACTATAAAAACATCGCCTTACAGGGAAGTTCCTATTTCAAATTACCTAAGGTTTTACAATGGTTTACAGGAAATATCGGATTTCACCACATCCATCACCTCAGTCCAAGGATTCCCAATTATAAACTTCCCGTCTGCTTTAAAGAGAACACTATTTTTCAGGATATTAAACCCGTCACCTTCTTTTCGAGTCTCAGATCACTTAAACTCAGGCTATGGGATGAAAGGAGAAAAAAACTGGTTGGGTTTAATGCTCTGCGTTACTATGCCAGATAAAGCAGGCTAAAACATTTTGTAATAAATATGAATTTTCAGTCATCAATTTTTTTGACACTAAAGCAACCCCGGAAAGGTAATTCCCGGGGTTGCTTTTACAAATTATCGTATTGCTATTTTCGACATTTACAACGATAAACATTTAGATATGAGAAATATAAACAGCCCATTTTTTGTTTTATTTGCCTTGATTACAATACTAATCACCTCCTGCAAACCTGGGAATGAACCAATGAAAGAGGGCAAATGGAGAGGGGTTTTTATCCTTCCGGAAAACGAAATTCCTTTCTTGTTTGAGGTAAAAGGGAAGAGTGCTGCCAACTCTTCTGTTTTTTTAATCAATGGAGATGATCGCTTCGAATTAAAGGAAATTTTTTACGATAACGATTCTGTTACTATCCCGGTTGATCTGTACGATGTCGCCTTAAAAGGTAGGCTAACAGAAAATACTTTTGAAGGGCGTCTGATCAAAAACACAACCGATAAAAAAGTGAGTTCTATTCCCTTTAAGGCAAATTTTGGTGATTTACCCCGTTTCCCGGATGGCGATGCTGCTCCATCTGTTTCACTAACCGGAACCTGGGATATCAACTTTTTATCTCCTGATAATCAAGATAAAACGGTGGGAAACTTTAAACAGCATGGAGGAAAAATAACAGGATCAATACTCACCACAACAGGTGATTACCGCTTTTTGGAAGGGGTTGTAAATGGAAAGAACTTTTTTCTGTCCACTTTTGGAGGATCATCACCTTACCTGGTTAAAGGGGAGTTTTCGAACGACAGCACTTTTTCTGGTGAGTTCATTAATCCCCGCCGGTCCACCCGAATTGAAGGTAAACGCAATCCCAAAGCAGCCCTTCCGGATCCCTTCACCGCTTCACAGCTCAAAGAGGGGCATTCAACAATTGCCTTTACCTTTCCAAATCTTCAGGGAAAAGCGGTTTCATTAACTGATCCTGAATACAAGGGGAAGGTTGTCATTGTTACCATTCTTGGTAGCTGGTGCCCCAACTGTCTGGACGAAAATGGATTTCTTTCAGAATGGTATAAGACAAATCACCAGCGGGGTGTCGAAATTATCGGGTTGGGTTTTGAAAGAAAGGATGATTTCGAATCGGCAAAATCGTCGCTAACCAACCTGAAGAACCGTCTCGATATTGAGTACGAAATTCTTTTTGCTGGTAAATCGGGTACAGAATCTGCTTCAAAAGCTCTGCCTGACTTAAATGGTATATCAGCCTTTCCTACAACAATTTTCATTGACAAGAAAGGAAATGTAAGAAAAGTCCACACCGGATTTAGCGGTCCTGCGACAGGAAAATTCTTTGAAGAATTTAAAACCGAGCTCAATGAAGTGATCAACAGACTACTATCAGAATAAATTGTTTAACAATTGAATTCAACATTTGTCCCTTGGCATCATTGGTGGAAAAAATCGCATCTTGTAAAATATACCTAATCTGAGGTATATTTCATTTAATATTGTTTCAGATATTTGCAGTGTGATAATGAAAAATAAAGAAATTCAAATATAATGACAAAACAAAATCTTTCATTCGACACCCGTTCGATTCATATCGGCGAAGAACCCGGATTTTCAGAGGGAAATCAAAGCGAAGTAGTAGCTCCCATTTATCTCTCCTCCACCTATGCCCGTAAAGAGGTCAAGAATCCGGGGCAGTTCCAGTATTCCAGAAGCAGCAACCCTACAAGGTTTGCACTCGAACAACGATATGCCTCACTTGAACAGACCACCTATGGTTTAGGGTATGCTTCAGGGCTGGCTGCAGAATCCGCCTTACTTTTCACATTGCTTAAACCGGGAGACCATGTGATTGGTTTTGACGATCTGTATGGCGGAACCAAGCGGTTGTTTAATCTTTGGAAAGAGAAATACGATTTGCACGTTAGTCTGGTTGATGCAACTCAGCCGCATCTGATAGAGGAGGCCATTCTACCCGAAACAAAGCTGGTGTGGCTCGAAACACCTACAAACCCGTTACTTAAAGTATGCGATATCGCAGCTATTTCAGAAATTGCCCATCGTCATAACCTTTTGGTGATTGTTGATAACACTTTCCTTTCCCCCTATTTCCAGAATCCGACCCTTTTAGGCGCCGATATCGTAGTCCATAGCGTTACAAAATACATCGCCGGACACAGTGATGTAATTGGCGGAGCAATCATGCTCAATGATCAGAAACTATACGAAAAACTGAAGTATAATCAGAATGCACTTGGCGCTGTTCCATCCCCTTTTGATTGTTATCTCGTACTGCGCGGATTGAAAACGCTCTCGTTAAGAATGGAAAGACACGAGTCAAATGCCATAGCAGTTGCATCCTATCTTGAAAACCATCCGAAAGTGGAACGGGTTTATTATCCCGGGCTCCCCTCCCATCCGCAATTCGAATTAAATAAAAAACAGGCAAAGGGTTTTGGAGGGATGGTCTCCTTTGAGATTAAAGGGGGTGAGAAAGAGGCAGTACAATTCCTCGAAAGCCTCGAATTATTCACTCTTGCAGAAAGCCTTGGCGGTGTTGAATCGTTGATCGAACACCCAGCCCTGATGACGCACTCATCCATTACGCTGAAAGAGCGCGAACAGGCAGGAATTAAAGATTCACTCATCAGGGTTTCAATCGGCGTGGAGGATAAAACCGATCTGATCAACGACCTGGAACAAGCTTTCGCTAAGGTGTGAAACCTTTAGATTGTTAAATTCTTTGTATCTTTGTTGAGACATGGATAAACCGTTTCGTATATTCGAATTAACAAAGGAGTTGGTTGAGGATATTATTTCAAGAACTTACGAGCCTCATTTTCACGATTTCGAGGAACTTATCGTTGTAACACAAGGCAGTCTGGAGCATTTCATCGATTTTAAGATGGAAGTTCTGGATGCCCCGATTGCCTGCTATGTATCGATGGGCAAGATGCACAAACTGATACCGCGGAATGATCTGCGGGGGTGGGTGATTATTTACAAAACTGAATTTATTCCCGACTCCAAACTAAGTTTCTACTCCAATTTCTTTAACTCAACCAACATACCCCTCACCTCCGGATCGTGTATCAGCAGGTTTATCAACCTTTGTCAGATCATCGAAGCCGAATACAATCAAGAGTTTATCGATCATACCACCATTCGTCACCTGGTGAGTGGACTCGTCGCAATGATTGATGCAGAACGAAAAAGGAATACTCCCATCGATAATATCGTAAAAGCTTCTCAACTTGCGACATTTAATAATTTCCTTAAAATTCTGGAACAAAATTACCACCGCAACGAAGGGGTCTCATTCTATGCAGATAAGATGAATATGTCGGAACGAAACCTAAACCTGATCTGCAAAAATAATTTCAGTAAAAGTGTATCTGAAATAATCGAAACGCGGAAGCTAATCGAAGCCAAACGGATGCTCCTGTATTCGGAAAAATCGGTTTCTGAAATTGGCTATGAGTTGGGCTACAACGAGAAATCGTATTTTACAAGGGTATTTCATTCCAAAATGGAGATTACACCCACCCGTTTCCGGGAAATGACCAAAAGCATTATTTCCTAAAAGTACCACAACCTTTCTGAATACTGTAACCACCAACCCTGAGGATTGGTGCACCTTTGCATTGTCTAAACAGTACAAATAATTTCAAATTTAATTAATATCATTATGAGCACACAGGAAACAAAATGGGCAATTGACCCAACTCACAGCAAGATAGCGTTCAAGGTTAAACACCTTATGATTTCGAATGTCTTAGGGAGCTTCCGGGAATTCGAAGGGGCAGTATCAACAGTTGGAAACGACTTCTCAAAGT
Source organism: Prolixibacteraceae bacterium (assembly GCA_963677935.2). Classification (GTDB taxonomy): domain Bacteria; phylum Bacteroidota; class Bacteroidia; order Bacteroidales; family Prolixibacteraceae; genus JAAFHB01. The sequence continues at coordinate 2,578,774 of CAXXEH010000003.1, forward strand.
CCGTCATCTCCTTTTCATTGAATACGGCATCTGTGGATACAGAAATAGCCGACCGGGATGGCCATCTAAAAAGTGGCGATTTCTTTGACGCAGAGAATTATCCAAAAATCACCTTCGAAGGAAATGGATTAATAGATTTAGGAGACGATCTTTACACGCTAACCGGCAATCTTACCATCAAAGGGGTAACTCATCCGGTCACTTTAAATGTTGAACTTGGAGGAATAGGATCAGATCCCTGGGGAAATGTGAAGGCAGGATTCGCCATCACCGGAAAAATCAACCGGAAAGATTGGGGACTAACATGGAATGCCGCTCTCGAAACCGGTGGTGTACTGGTTGGTGAAGAGGTCAAAATCAATTGCGATATTGAACTAGTAAAACTAGCCGATGAATAATAATGAAATAAAAAATTTACTTTCATCAGGTGAACGTACCGCAAAAATGCCTGTATTGTTTGTAGGTCACGGAAGCCCAATGAATGCCATCGAGGAAAATGATTTTGTATACACGTGGCGCAATCTTGGGAAATCTCTGCCTAAACCAAAAGCAATCCTCTGTATTTCGGCACATTACGAAACCAACGGAACATTCGTGACGGCAATGCAAAAACCGCAGACCATCCACGATTTCGGTGGTTTTCCGCAGGAATTATTTGCAGTACAATATCCGGCTCCAGGAAGTCCTGAACTGGCTGCTGAAGCTAAAAAGGCCGTTTCGAAAACGATTGTTGGACTGGATGAAAAATGGGGATTAGACCATGGCGCCTGGAGCGTAATCAAGAATATTTACCCGCTGGCCGATGTGCCAATCGTTGAAATGAGCCTCGATTACAACAAGCCACCTCAGTATCATTATGAACTTGCCAAAGAACTCACCTTACTAAGGGATAAGGGGGTACTGATTATTGGAAGCGGGAACCTGGTTCATAATCTCAGGATGGTAGCCTGGAATAAAGTCAATGAACCGGAATATGGATTTGACTGGGCAATGCAGGCGAATGAAACATTTAAGCATTTAATTATCAACAATAAACACAAAGAGCTGATTAATTACTCATTGCTTGGAAGGGAGGTTCAGTTGGCCATACCGACTCCTGAACATTATCTGCCATTGCTTTATACCCTGGCATTGAAGGGAGAACACGATACGGTTGAATTTTTTAATGATAAAGCAGTGATGGGTTCGTTAACGATGACATCGGTTAAAATTGGCTGATTTTAGTTATCTTGCACTCCGTATAAAGGTTTCTCAAAACAAGGCTTGGCAAAAGCTGTAAAGCATTAACTATGAGTACGGAAAAGATCTATGATGTCATTATTGCAGATTCCCAGTTCCTGGTTGTCCAGGCCCTTAAGTCCTTGATCGGAGCGGATAAAAGGTATCACCTTGCCGGTGTTGCTTCAAACCGTAACGATCTTTTTAAGCTCCTGGGAAATGGTAAGGGGAATCTGCTAATTACAGATTTTGCAAATATTGACTATGATGGTATTGAAGATTTGAAAAATATCAGGGAGAAATATCCGCTGATTTCAATTCTAATCCTTACCAATTCAATCACCAAAACAGAATTTGCGACCCTTACAAAGATGGGGATCAAAAATATTATTTATAAAACGGCTGATAAGGATGAAGTTTTTTCTGCCATTGAGTCTGCATTAAAATCCAAAAAATTCTATTCAGATGAGATCCTGGACCTGTTTTTCGAAAATAACGACAACAAATATATTCCTGAGGATCCAAAATATCTTACCGTATCTGAAATTGAAATCGTAAAATTAATTGCTGACGGTTTGACAACCAAAGAGATCGCATCCCGGAAAAACATCAGTCATCATACCGTAAACACCCACAGGAAAAACATCTTCAGAAAGGTGGAAGTTTCGAATGCCTCTGAACTGATTATGCACGCGATCAAAGCGGGTTGGATCAACAATATAGAGTATTACATTTAGCGGAACAGGAAGCTGGCGGCTGGCGGTTGGCAACTAGCTTCTGGCGACTGGCAGCTGGCGTAAAGATAATAACCTGCTTTTCCTTTATTTATCGTAAGCGATCCTATGCCTTATGCATCATAATTCCTTCATTCTTTCATTCTTTCCTTTCCATCTTACAGTTTCCTGATCATCCACAACTCACATCCGAAATGGCCGCTGCTCCCCAGTGGTGCAGAAAGGTACTCAAAGCCAAATTTCTCATAAATTTGTAAAGCCACTTTTAATTCGGGCATCGATTCAATATAGACTTGCTCAAAGCCATATTCTTTGGCAGTCTGCAAACATTTTTCAATAATTAACCTCCCCAGCCCCTTCCCTCTCGCTTCGGGAAGCAGGTACATTTTTACCAGCTCGCATGTTTTCTCTGGTAATCCATCAGTGGGAAAAATTCCACCTCCGCCTACTATTTTTTTATCCATTTCGGCCACAAAGTAAACTGAACGCTCCTTTTTGAACAGGTCAGACAATGCGTCGGTGGTTGAATCATAAAACACGGTACCAGGATGATTGGCGCCAAATTCTGTCAGGGTAGCGCGGACAATCTTAGCCAGCGGCTGGTTATCGGAGGGCAGAATAGTTCTGATTTGCATGGTGGATTTGCATTTATAATTAAACATGACAATATTAACCAATTGATATCAAAAATCGCAATTCAGAGCCATTCTCTGTTCACAATTACCATAAATATACCATAAACAAGGTATATAAAATACGCAATTTATGGGATTGCCAACCCATTGTGATTAGCGCAACTTTGTTCTAAATATAAAAATTAAAAGTCATGGCAAAAATTGCATCAAATCTTACCGATCTAATTGGGAATACCCCATTATTAGAACTTTCCAACTTTAACAGGAAACATAATCTTGAAGCGACCATTATTGGCAAACTCGAATTTTTCAACCCCGCCGGAAGTGTAAAAGACCGCATCGGCTTTGCAATGATTGATGCAGCCGAGAAACAGGGGCTGATCAACAAGGATACGGTAATTATAGAACCAACAAGCGGAAACACCGGTATTGCACTCGCATTTGTAGCGGCAGCAAAAGGGTATCGTCTGATTATCGCATTACCTGAGACCTTCAGTATTGAGAGACGGAATTTGTTAAAAGCCCTGGGAGCTGAGTTAATTCTGACACCGGGAAGCGAAGGGATGAAAGGGGCTATCCGCAGGGCCACAGAGCTTGCAGAGTCGACTCCCAATTCATTTATGCCGCATCAGTTTAAAAATCTTGCTAATCCCGAAATTCACCGTACCACTACAGCTGAAGAGATTTGGAGAGATACCGATGGCGACGTCGACATCTTTGTAGCAGCGATTGGCACAGGTGGGACGATTACCGGAGTTGGAGAGGTTTTAAAAGCGAGAAAACCCGGAGTTCAAATCATTGCAGTAGAGCCTACCGACTCACCGGTACTGTCAGGTGGAAATCCAGGTCCGCACAAGATTCAGGGTATTGGCGCCGGATTTATTCCTGATGTACTTAATACCAAAATATATGATGAAATTATTACGGTAACCAATTCACAGGCCATTGAAACAAGCAGACAATTATCAAGAACAGAAGGATTGCTTGTTGGAATTTCGGCAGGAGCAAATGTTTACGCTGCGCTTCAGGTAGCCAAACGCCCCGGGAATAAAGGAAAGAAGATCGTCACGATTTTATGCGATACGGGTGAGCGCTATCTCTCAACACTGCTTTACCAGTTTGAAGATGAGAATTCTTCCGTATTTTCAGCAATTTAATATTCAGCTTTAACAAATCGTTTGGAGGTTACTACACGTTAACCCTAATATATTTCTCAGCCCCGATATGGTATCAAACCGGTCGGGGCTTTTAGTAAAATTCAATTAATTACACTATTTATAGTTTTTCGAAGGCGCCACAGATGAACGTATCATTATGGCGCTGATCGCTGCGATTCATCAAACATAGCAGGTTTTCGTCCCAATCGTTGATTTGATAGCTTTTACATATTTTGCATAAATCAGGTATTGGAATATCCTGAGGATCTATTTTGTTTCCGTCATCATCGAACAGGCCATTCATCTCTCCAAAATCAAAAAGCCCATCCACCGGGAAATCAAGTGGCGGATTTCCGGTCTCTTCATCGAATTTCATTTGTTCGGCAACTTCTTTGCATGTATTACAATAACCCGGAAACGGGCACTCGTCCTCGTTCAAATCGCAAAATTCGATGTGGTTCTCGCCAAACGACAAGGGCACATGCTTCTCATCCCATATTACCTTGATAAACGGATAGCGCAAATCGGCAGGATAGTTTTCGGGAAAATCGAGTATAAAATGGAATAGTTGCAATAGCTTTTCCAGTTCGGTCGCCAGAAGTGCCTGTTGCTGAGAAGTTAATTTACTGGAGGGAGGGAGCAATTCGGAAGCAATTCCTGTAATTTTTGAGATCCGTTTTTTCTTACCATACAGATATTTTTCTACATAGGCCATATCTTCCAATTCCAGTTCATTGTCGGGGTCAGCTTCCGAAAGCTCCCAAAGTTCATGTGGCGGTCTGATATTCCAGGTCGCCTTATGAATATCATCAATTAGTTGTTCGATATATCGTTCCATAAATCAATCGTTTTAATTTCGGGTTATTGATCAGATTTCCACCATTCAAAAAGTGCTTTACGGCATATTAAATTTCAAGTTTAAAATATTTAGCAAGATATTCGATTCGGGATAGTGAAAATGCCTCTTCAACTATTTTGGAAATCTCAAAAGGAAGATCAAATTCATCAAGTACCTGATAGAAGGCTTCCATCTGGTCGGCATTTTGTTCGTATACTACTACATTTGAAATAAACATCAGATAATAAAACATTTCTAAAATATGGAGGGAGTCGCGACCAGGGAAAAGTGTATCCAGATTGAAGGTCTTGGCTGCAATCTCTTCGGGAACATTTTCTGATGAATAAACATCGATTAGCCATAACAAAGTGATCATCGGATAATCAGGAAATACCCTTATGTATTTTTGGAGTGTTTCTAAATACTTATTTGATCCCTCTTTCTGCAGAATTAACAGTTCGAGAAATGCAACTGCCGGATGATCGCCTGCGTCGCGTCGTAACATATCAAAACCATCATGCGCCTTTTTAAGATTTCTATGAATGTTCCCGAATACCGTTATAAACAACTCGTTCAGTTCGTCATAGATCTGAACCTCAGCCCTTATTCCCGGAAATTCCTTTAGGATTTCTTTCGACTCCACATTAATTGAAAGACGATCAAACAATTCTTCGTAATATTGACTAACCAATTCTTCATTGGCAATTTCAAAAAACAGGGCATTTGTAACATGCGTGAGCTGGATCAGATCATTGGAGTTATCCGAATCTTTCAGGCCAAAGTACAAATCAATAAAAATCTCCCTGTTCTCTTCAAGTGTATTTTGGAAATAAATATCAGCGTCCTCCTCATCGAAATCATCCTCAAAATCATCATTCTCATTTATATCGTCATCATCTGCGAGGGAGTAGTTGTTGGGGCCGGCAGTTCGCTCAAGCTGTGCAATAATTCTGTTTTTCTCCTGAATAGAAGTCGTTGAAGAGCTGTAAAGGTAAACCGGTTGCCCTCTCTCATCTCCGCATTCAATCTCCATTAATTCAATATCATCCGCATCTTCCTCAAGGAAGTATTGAGTGATGGAGGTGAAATCCCTGCATGGTTTAAATTCATATTCTTCGGCATATTCAATTCCTGCATAAATAATATTGTGCACCAACACATAATCCACAGGTTCCAACGAAATATCCTCCTCTGTCTGTGCCAGGAAATCCCTGTATTGCGACAAGGACTCATTGAATACAAAATGGGTAAATTTTAATCCCAGGCAAAGTAAATCAACCAAATAAAAACAATAGGTGATATTCCCATTGGTATGTTTACGAGATACAATGCAACTGGCCTGTTGGACATCTTCCCAATCTGTATTAACCCAGCACTCATAAAGAGGCAAGGTCCGCCCTTTTGTGCGGATATAATTTTCGGGTGACAGCATTTGAATTACTTTCCCACTGCTTTTCTTCGCCATATTTTTAAATATTTAGAGAATAACTTATTCATTTAAAATTTATCCATTGATTTACAAAATTTTAAATCTTACTTCATTAAAAATTAACTGTGCCAAAATTATTGAATAAACCATGATAAACCAATGGGAGGAGGTAATTTATCCTTTCAAAGTATCAACAACTATGGGAGAACAAGAACCTATCCGGTTTCAATTCCAATATGGTGCGATTAATTACACATTTCATCGTCCCCGACAACACAAGGCAGACTAATCTAACTTAAAGTCCGATGTTTGATGGTCTCCTGCAAACGATCCTCAAACGACTGAACAAATATTTTCCGACCCGAAGGTTTTAATACTAGGCGGCTAACAGACTCTTCGAAATGGTGTTGCTGAATCTCCTTTTTATTCAACACTTTAAATATCACACGATCGACCAGTAAAGGTTTAAAGATCTCAGCCAGATCGAGCGATAACGAAAAACAGCGTTCACCTGGTTCATGCAGAAAACTGATTGTAGGGTTTAGCTGTGTTTGATGAATTGCCCTCAGGCACTGACTGTAGCACATCATATTACCAAACGAGATCAATGCATTCACTTCGCTTTTTGGCGGCCGGTAACTGCGCCCATCCATCGAAAAGTCATTAATAATCAGCTCGAAAGCTTCATAGTACATTTTCCTGATATTCCTTTCAATTCCCATTAACTCATCAATGGCCGTGGTTTCCATGATGCTGTCAGTTTTAATTATAATAATTCCAGCCACTGTTCCAGATCAGTGAAATCTCCGGGCTTATCATGTGTTGATATGAAATCCGCCTTGTTGTTAAACCAACCCATTACGGTATCTCGTTGCAGATACGTGGGTTTTATGGATATACAAGTGAGATATGAACTCCAGGGGTAGTCCATAGCATTTTCGGTAAACCTGTGGTGGACCGGATTATTATGGATGTACACAATCAAATTTTTGAAATATTCAATATCGGAAACCAGTTTACGTTTAAAAGGGTGAATAAAAAGGCTGCCTGTACGTCCATAACGTTTATTAAAAGCCTGGGCATAAGCATTAAACAAATGTGAAAACTGATGAGTCGGTTTATATTTTTTTGATGATCCTCCTACCCTTTCGGTGCTTTCGAACCCCGATAGGGTTTTGGGTTCGGAGGGCACCGCGTCCGTCAAATACCCAATTTCCGACTCTTCCTTTATCCTCACCAGCAGATGAAAATGGTTCTTCATCAACACCCAGGCGTAGGTGTCGGCAACAGGCAGAATATATTTGTCGTACAAGTTCAGAAAGTGTTCATAGTTGGTATGTTCAATAAATAAGTCACAACTATCAACCCCCCGATTGTAAATATGGTAGAACTTACCGTAGCTAAGTGGTTCGATCTGTTGCATCTGTAGTAGTTATTTAACGTTATTTACTTTCAAACCCACCATCGGGGTTTGGAACCACCGATGGGGCGGATTCCAATACAAAATACCCCTTCGCCGGCTTACAGTTGCCATACAATTCCGGGGCCTGTTCGATCACCTGCTCTTTCGGGAGCGATTGCAAATACTTATTTAATTTTACTATCGACATAGGGGGTTTGATTTATTGGGGGTTGTGGATTTGATATTAAACCTTCGAGATTTTGAAAACCTCGAAAGTTTAACGACTACTACATTTCATCCCTGTTTCCCTGCTTAGGAAAATAATTCCTCCTGCCTAAGAAATTAGATTTTCCTGCTTAGGAAAATAAATCCCCTAAGCAGGAAATTACAAACGGCTACGCTTTCTGGTATTTAGCGGCGGTTAAGGTCTCCTTGATGCGCGTTCCAGGGGTGAAAATAACACTCGCACCTTTGATGGTCGAAGCGGTAACCGCATCCGCGGTGGCCTGACCTTCGGCGCTGATGCTGGTCCGAAGACTCCCCAGATCACCCAAACGGACGATGGTCCCCTGCGCCAACTGTTCGATCGAAACATCGACCAACGCATACAATACGGCACGGATGTCGGCGCCGCTAACTGTACATATCTTCTCAATGGCTGTGGTTAAGCCCCTGAGATCAAACTCGCCATTCATCACCGGAATGGCGTAAAATTTCTTGGTCCCGCCTCCAACAACTCCCGGCTGCCCTCTTTCAATCACCTTAAATTTAATACTCATAACATCAAATTTTAATAATTTAAGAATTCCCCTCGGGTGCGATAAGGTAATTATTTATAGCATTTCAGCAATTCATTCACCTGTGCGATATCAAAATCATTGGGATCCCATTGCTCATCATCCTCCAGACCCAGCCATTCTTTCATATCCTCGTATTCTTCGTGGTTGGGGTCAACCATAATTGATTTTAGGTTTTCGTAGCCCCACGGACCACCACAATCTTCGGGCGGACAAGCGCCTTTCCCTGCCAGACAAACCGGACATTTGATATCATCGGGCACCAATTTTTCAAGGGTAATCTTATGCGACCAATCATCGCCAAAATCGTAGAGGTAGTTAAAGGTTTGTTTTTCGTGGGTAAAAACCTTGTTGAGTTTGGTTTTCATTGAATTAAAGTCAGCTTGCTCCCAGTCATCTTTCGAGAGAATTGAAATAAGTGGGTGTGAGCCATAACCTTTCGGGCTGAACTGGTACAGATGACAATCTTCCCACCCAAAAGCAAGCTGTATCAGCTGGTGCAGATCGTGAAAAGTAATCTTTTCGGGAACCTGTATTTGACGCCAAACGGGTGGTTTGGCCACGTTCATTAGTTGAATTTTAAATTGGTATGCCATAATTTTATTATTTTTAGTTTAAACCTTCGAGGTTCCGAAAACCTCGAAGGTTTAAATAAATGTTGATTTATCGAATTTCGCAACAACCGAAACCCATGCTGTTTTTCTCACCAAACCCCGTAAAATACCCCATACGGAGCAGATCCTGGTCGGCCTTAATTTTAAAATTGAACTGGTATCCCACTAACTTACTCTGTTGGGGCGTACCCGCCTTGATGGTAATCCCCTTTTGCCGGGGTGAGCCAAGAAGTTTCAAGGTCGCATCTTCCACATTAAATGAGGATTCAATGCCCGTGTATACCTTGAACTTTGTTTTGAGGTTATTGATCATATGCTGAACATATCCTTCATAATCAGGCGGAAAGTGCTGGGCATAGGGTCGCCCGTCCACCTTCCCCGAGATAAAGATGGGGGAGAGGGCTCTGAATGACATCTCGTCGCTGAAAACGGGAACCGGCAGGGCTTCAATCGCATTGATCCGAAATCCGGCGCTCGAAATCCGATCGCCCAAAGTGAATTCACCATCATGAAAAACGCCGGCGATAAAGTGTTGAATAGTTGCTTCGGGGAGGGTGGAGATCACCAAATTTAGCTGATCTGATTTAACAATCAGTCGGTCACCGGCAATCTCGTATTGCGGTATGATAAGATTTGAGAAGGTAAAAAGCCGGAACTGTTTGTTGTCATTCGTAAACCCACGATTATGAAGCCATTCTGCAAATACCGGATCACTTTGATTGATCACTTTGTAAATCCAGGAACTTAGTTCGTACTGGTAGTTAACAGGCAGAACACTCCGATTCCGGTCAGTGAGCGAAAGGTTAAGGTTGAATCTCATATGTTTGGGACAATTATAACCCCAGGATTTAAGTTGGCAAAAAATATTATCTATAAAATTACGAATAATAAAGTAATTGTTTTAAATTATTCCCTGCTTTATTTGCCTAATTTTGCCAATCTTCAGAAATATTGAAATTTATAATGTTAACAGGAAGTTATAAGATACTATTTCAACAGCTTACAGCGGTTATTGATTCAAAGAGGATTTACCATGATCCGCTCCATACACTGGCTTTTGGCACTGATGCCAGTTTCTACCGACTCATCCCTAAAATGGTGATCAAGGCCAAAGATGAACAGGAGGTTTCGCTGATCTTAAAGAAAAGTTCAGAACTCTCGATACCGGTGACGTTTCGTGCTGCCGGCACCAGTCTTTCGGGGCAGGCCATTTCTGATTCGGTGCTGGTGATTGCCGGAAATCACTGGAAAAAGTTCCAAATCACTGAAGATGGTTTAAAAATCAGATTGCAACCGGGATTAACCGGGGCGCGGGTAAATGCACTATTGGCGCCCTACGGCAGAAAGATTGGTCCTGACCCCGCATCGGTTAATGCAGCCATGATAGGTGGCATTGCCGCCAATAATGCCAGTGGAATGTGCTGTGGAACAGCCGAAAATTCGTATAAAACCCTCGCTGACATGCGGATCATCTTTGCCGATGGTTCCCGGCTCGACACTTCTGATCAGGATAGCAAGGCGCAATTCAGATTAACCCATCCTCAACTGATTCAGGAAATTACGGATATGGCGGCTGCGGTGAGGGAGAATACGGCTTTATCTGCCCGGATAACCCGTAAGTATAAGATGAAGAACACAACGGGCTATAGTCTCAATGCACTCGTCGACTTCACCGATCCGTTTGATATTATTGAACATCTGATGATTGGTTCGGAAGGCACACTTGGTTTTATTGCCGAAATCAGCTATAAAACAGTGGTTGAACATCCGTTCAGAGCTAGTTCACTGATGCTTTTCCCCGATATTGAAAAAGCATGCAATGCGGTTTCGCTGCTAAAATCAGCTCCCGTTTCAGCTGTCGAGCTCATCGACCGCGCTAGTCTCCGGTCGATTGAAAATCAGGAGGGCATGCCCGGATACCTGAAAACCTTAACTCCGGATGCGTGTGCCATTCTGGTTGAAACGCGCGCCCTCTTGCATGAGCAGCTGAACCAACAGATTGTGACTATTCTCGATACCGTTCAACCTATCCCGACAGAGATTCCGATCCAATTTACTGCCGTTCCAAAAGAATATGAGCAGCTTTGGAAAATACGCAAAGGGATGTTCCCTTCCATAGGAGCGATGCGAAAAACAGGCTCTACCGTGATTATTGAGGATGTGGCGTTCCCCGTGCCGCGCCTTGCTGAGGCTACACTTGACCTGCACCATTTATTCACAAAATGGGATTATACCGAGGCAGTTCTTTTTGGTCATGCTCTGGAGGGGAACCTCCATTTTGTCTTTACCCAGGATTTTGGGTCAGAGAAGGAGGTTGAACGTTATCGCCGGTTTATGGCAGATGTGGCAGAGTTGGTGGTTTCGAAATACGATGGATCACTCAAGGCTGAGCATGGTACAGGTCGCAATATGGCCCCGTTTGTCGAAATGGAATGGGGAAAGGAGGCTTTCGAACTGATGAAGCAGATTAAGAATCTATTCGATCCACAAAACCTGCTTAATCCCGGGGTGATTATCAATGGCGATCCCGAGGCGCACCTCAAAAATCTGAAACCAATACCTGCTGCGAGTGAGAAGATTGATAAATGTATCGAATGTGGTTTCTGCGAACCTACCTGTGTCTCTGCTGAATTAACCCTTACCCCTCGTCAGCGGATCGTTGTTTACCGCGAGATGGCATCGCTCACAAAAAGTGGTCATGAACCCCATATCCTGGCATCCTTAATCAGAAACTTTAAATATGACGGTAATGAAACCTGTGCCACGGACGGGTTATGTGCCACAAGTTGCCCTGTTAAAATAGACACCGGTAAACTGATTAAAACACTAAGAAGTCAGGAAATTGGCTCAGGGCAGGGCCGCGCAATATGGATTGCCGACCGGATGAGCGGTGTAACACGATTTGTCCGCGCGGCTCTCTCGCTTATCGGAGTTTTCCACTCAATTCTTGGGGCTCCTATCATGAGAGCTATTTCCGATGGATTACGAACTTTGTCGGGAAACCGGATTCCACTGTGGAATCCATATATGCCATTGGGGGCCGTTAAAATCGATACAAATCAGAATTCTCATTTAGAAACAGGTCGAAAAGTGGTCTATTTTCCATCGTGCATCAACCGTGCAATGGGTGTTTCAAAAGAGCACAAGAATGAACAGCAACTGACCGAAAAGATGGTGCAGCTATTAAATAAAGGGGGATTTGAGGTGATTTATCCCGAAAATCTAAACCAATTGTGTTGTGGTATGGCCTTTTCGAGTAAAGGGTACTCAGAAGCCGGGACTAAAAAATCAAAAGAACTTGAAGCGGCACTGATCAAAGCCAGCGAAAACGGAACATATCCGGTGCTTTGCGACATGAGCCCCTGCCTTTTTACGATGAAAGAGAATATGGAGAGTTCACTTCAGCTCTTTGAACCAGTTGAGTTCATCCTTGAATACCTTCTCCCCTATCTTAAAATCACCCCCCTGGAGGAAACCATTACTGTATTTCCCGTTTGCAGCATGAAGAAAATGGGACTGGAGGATAAACTTGTTGAACTGGCCCAAAAATGTACAACTAAAGTGGTAGTTCCAGAGACAAATTGCTGCGGATTTGCCGGTGATCGTGGGTTCTCGTTTCCGGAGTTGAACAGACATGGTTTAAGAGACCTGAAATTTCAGTTAGCTGATGAGATAAAACATGGCTATTCAACCAGCCGGACGTGCGAAATAGGTCTTAGCCTCCACTCCGGAATTTCACATCAATCAATTGTTTATCTGGTAGATCAGGTAAGTATGTCAAAAACCATTTGAGTTTAGGCAATTTCCTTTATGAGTATCTGAATCAGGTCCCATTCCAACACGAGCTCATCTGCAATTTTTTCAAGCTCTGCAAAATGATCCTGATCAAGATACAATTCAATCTCATTGGATAATTCTGCCATTTGGTTAAACCACATGTTCAGTGATGCACCTTTAATAGAATGGGCAACCATTTTAATCTCCGATAGATCCCGGTTGCCAATTGCTTTGCGTAAAGAAGCAATTTCCTGGTTAAATTGCTCAGGGACAACTTCAAGCAACTCGCCTGCAATAACACGACTATTGCCGATACTTTCCATCAGCTTTATCTGATCAAAATGAGGAAGAACTTTTTCCTGACTTAACACTTTGATCGAATGATTTGTTTGTTGATTAAAATTGGTCAGGTGTTTCACTAATATCTGATGTAATGTTCTCTGGTCAAGAGGTTTGGTTATAAAATCATCCATTCCGGCTTCAATGCATTTCTCTTTTTCCCCTTTTATGGCCCCTGCAGTTAAAGCAATGATAGGGATACGGCTCCCATGAACAGATTCAAATTTTCGGATCTCAACTGTTGCCTCAATTCCTGACATTAAAGGCATCTGGATATCCATAATAATGAGATCAGGTTTTTTTGAAATGGTCATTTCGAATGCCTCCTTCCCATTTTTCGCCTCATAAACAGTGACGTTTGGAACCATTTGCTTTATTAATGTGGTTACAAGTATCATATTAATGATGACATCTTCGGCAACAAGTATAACAGGAGAGGAATTATTCAGAGTATTGCCCTCTTCTTTGAGAAATGCAATTTCATTGTCAGAAGCCAGGGATACCGGATGACTGTGTATTCGTTTTAGATAATGCAATAACTCTTTGGATTTCACCGGCTTGGTCAGATTATAGACAACTCCGAGATTTTTACATTCTTCGTAAATCTTTATATCATCTGATGAGCTGTGGAGCAAAATAATTGGTTGTTTTTCGGGGGGAAGATTTAACTCTTTCCTTATCATTCGGATGGTTTCAAGCCCGTTAATGTGTGGCATATGATAATCAACGATAATCACATCAAACGGTTCTGACTTCTCAATCAACTCAAGTGCCAACCGCCCGTTTTCAATACCGACAAATTCGATACCCCATTCCTTACAGGTGTGTTCAAGGATCATACGGTTATTGTCATTGTCGTCGATTACCAGAAGGCGCTTCATTTCTGTCAGGTCTATCGGATCCAGTTTCTCGCCCGTTTCGTAAGTTGTTTGAATTGAAAAGAAAAAACTTGATCCCTTGTCCAGGTCACTAATAATTTCAATTTTGCTTCCCATTTTTTCAGCAAGCAAATTTGAAATCGTAAGTCCAAGACCTGTTCCACCAAATTTACGGGTTGTAGAATTATCAGCCTGCGAGAATGCATTAAATAATTGTTTTTGCTGTTCTTCACTAATGCCTATACCGGTATCACGAATCAGAAAGCTGAATTCTCCTTTACTTTCATCTATTTGGTTAAAAGTCACTTTAAGTTCAACTTCGCCCGATTCGGTGAATTTAACAGCATTTCCCAGGATGTTGATTAATATCTGCTTAAGCCTGGTTGGGTCGACTATTGCATAGCGAGGAATATTGTGTTGAATATTTAAAAGGAGCTCAAGCCCTTTCTGGAATGCGTGATATTTTATGATGTCTGAGGTCTGTTCAGCCAGTTCTATCATATCGGTTTTCTCCCAATTGAGCTCCATTTTACCGGCTTCTATTTTAGAAAAATCGAGAATATCGTTGATGATCGCTAAAAGAGCATGCCCAGATGTATTTGCATTTGCAGCATACTGCTGTTGGATTTTGTTTAATGGTGTTTTCAACAACAAATCTGTAAAGCCGATTACTCCATTCAGGGGGGTGCGAATTTCATGACTCATATTCGCCAGAAATTCAGATTTGGCTTTATTGGCGATATCAGCCTCTAGCTTAGCAGACAAAAGTGTTGCTTCGGTTTCCTTCTGTACCGTGATGTCCCAGTTTGTACCGATCATGCGCAGCGGTTTGCCAGAGCTATCGCGTTGAACAGTAGCAAGTGCCCTGATATTATGAATTGTGCCCTCAGGCCAGATGACTCGGAACTCAGAATCAAATTCTGCATCACCAATAATAGCGGTTTGAATCTGATGTTCAACCTGCGCCATATCTCCGGGATGTATTGCCGTTATCCACGAATCATAAGTTACGATAAAATTCAATTTATCAACACCATACAGCATAAACATCTGGTCGTCCCATAACAGAACATTTGACTCCAGATTAAAATCCCATACACCCACACCTCCGGCACGGGTTGCCAATGCAAGTCGGGTAGATACTTGTTTTAACTCGTTTTCAACCTGTTTTCGGGCACTGATGTCATGGGTTACCCCAACTAATCCGGTAATATTCCCGTGAGCGTCCCTCAACGGAACTTTTGACACCAAAAGCCAATGCTGCTTACCTTCCCGGTCTACTAATTCCCCATCGACATCAAAAATTGAGTCTCCTGTCCGGAGAACGAATTGATCTTCAGAAAGACCACGCTTTGCCTCTTCGTCGGGGTACAAGTTTAAGTCAGTCTTGCCAATGATCTCCTCCTCCGCCATTTTTCCGGCGAATTGAACTTCGGCTGGATTGGCCAATACCTTTCTTCCTTCGATATCCTTCACATATACTGCATCAGGTATCAAATCGATGATTGTCCTGAAAAGAACCCGCTCATTATTCAGGGCTTCCTCTGCCTGATTTCGCTCCTCAATTAATTTTATCAGGGCATCAAATAAATAATTGCTATTGGGTGTATCCGATTCTTTTTGACTTTTATCAGTTAAACCAGAGGGATTGAGGGCATATATAGCCTCTTTTATCTTGTTAATTGTTTCCTTTTGTGTTTCTGCATCATGCTTATGCTTCTGATACGATTCCCTAAGCTCCTGAGAATTTATTTCAATTGAGTTTTGAAGCAATTGAGAATCATTCTCAAAATTCTCATAGGTACTATTGACATCCTGCAAGAATCCTTTCACTTGTCCGGGCAGAAGTTCCAATGAACCGAAATGCTTTTTAATCTGTCGTAATAAAATCTTATTTAGGATGTTTGCCATAATTCGATTAGTTTAAAGCTCCTTGAACAATGTTATTGTCATGGTCTGGTTATGAAGCTCACAATGTTGTTCGAATGGTTTTACAGGACAAATCTCACCATAAGAATAAAAGCCTGTCATAGCAGCATTGCCGCCAATTGATTCACGAATAATCTCAAGTTCCTCCTCGACCCGCTGCTTTAACACCAATTTGCGACCTACACAGCTGATCAGAATTGCCAGGTCAGGAGACGAATCTTTCAAGCTGGTTTTCGACATTTCAGCAGCTCCATGTGCACCATCAATCAGTCGGTCTGAATTGGCTTTCATCAGCCTCACATATTCACCCTGAGGAATATCTCCTGCAAAAACCATGCTTCCATCCGCTTCATTCACAGCTAAGACCGTGCGGACAATCGCTGTTTCACCATCCTTTATTTTCAGGCTTAATGGAAAAAGAAGCGCCGAGGCCGGAAGATTCGCCGCATGGCTCCCCAGATACCGTTTGTAAAGCTCCAGAGCCGGATGATTATCCAGCTCATACAGGATATTTCCTTTTGATTTGGTTACCTCGCGGTCAACACCAAATGAGTCCCAGCCACCCATTGACCCATACCCAACCTGGAGATGTTCACCGTAGAAACCTATCGCTAAAACAAGATTATTTTCGCCTGCCCGGTTGTGAACAATCACGGTCTCTGAAAAATCATCCTGGTCACCTGCCAAACCTCCTGTCACAGAAGTTTTGTCGTTAAGTCTGCTATTTAATCCTTTGGTCAGTTCACTCCCATTTATATTCAAACCCTCAGAGAAGATCATCATATGAACAAGATTCTCTTTGTATAGTCTTTGTGCCAATATTTCACCCACTTTGAAACTATCCTCCATCGTATTGATATGCTCCCTGGCAATTTCAATCCGGGTATTTTCGAAATAGATGGCAGTACACACAATATTGTTATTCAGAACTTCCTCCTGACAAATTTCTCCCGATGTAGAACAACCAACAATTTGGGCTGAAGGATATGCACTAATTACCCCCTCGATTGTTTTTTGATTACAAAGCAACTCCCTATTGCCAAATAATAAAACAAGCTGAGCTGTCGCAGCAAGGTTATTATCATTCTTTTTCACCCAGCCAAAAGCCTCTGAATAAATCGATTGTTCTGTTTTCATTATGCGAAATTGTATTGAGTGTTATCAAGGGATAAAGACAAAGTTAGACGTTTATTTTATATCCCAAACTTTCAGGAAAAAACTTCATTTTTTTTCTTGACGCTCGATTATAGATTTCCGGCGAGTCCTATCACATCCGCCCTTTTTTGCATCCCAATTAGGGTATCCTCAACTAATTTTTCCACCTTAACTCCAAGGATATCGGCTCCTTTTGTAATCACTTCACGGTTGGCACCTGCAGCAAATGCCCTGGTGGTCCATTTCTTCATCACTGATTTGGTAGTCAGGTCAATAATACTCTTTGAAGGCCTCACATAAACGCAGGCAGTAATCAATCCGGTTAGTTCATCGGTGGCAAACAGAACCTTCTCCATATATTCTATTGGTTCAACATCAGAACAGATTCCCCAGCCATGACTAACAATTGCACGTATATAACTTTCGGGCCACCCCTTCTCCTCTAGCAATATGCGCGTCATGGTACAATGCTGATCCGGGAACTGCTCATAATCAAGATCATGACAAAGCCCTATTACTCCCCACTTATCAACATCTTCACCCGACTGCTCCGCAAAATGGCGCATGACTGCCTCAACCGCCAAACCATGCCGGATCAGGCTTTCCTGTTTGTTATAGTGACATAAAAGGGCAAATGCCTCGTCTCTCGAAGGTTGTTTCTCCATAAGCTGTTGTAACAATTATGATTGTAAAATTGACATTTTTTTTTGATAAATGATATCTTTGGAGAAATTTGTTTTCAAATGACTTAGTTCGTCTTAATCACTTATTTTTATGGCTACGAAAATCTACAATTGGGGAATTCTTGCTCCGGGCCGAATTGCCCGAAAATTTGCAACCGAGTTACTGCAACTTGGTAATGCCCGTATTTTCTCCGTTGGATCAAGCAATATCGAACGTGCAAAAGAATTTGCAGAAGAGTTTAGCGCTGAACATTATTATGGCAATTATGAAGAGTTGGTTGCTGATCCTGAAGTGGATATCATCTACATTGCATCCCCTCATTCTCATCATGCCGAACATGCACTCCTCTGTCTGAATCACCGGAAACCGGTTCTTTGTGAGAAAGCGTTCGCAATAAATGGTAAAGAGGTAGGACAGATGTTGGAGAGCGCCCGCAAAAATAAAGTATTCCTGATGGAAGCTATGATGGTTCCACATCAACCTTCGTATCAGGAGGCAAAACGTATTATCGATTCGGGGGAATTGGGGAAAGTGAAATATATTCAGGCATGGTATGGATTTAATAAATCACCATATGATCCATCGCTACGGCTGATGAATCCCATTTTAGGGGGAGGCGCTTTGCTTGATATCGGCATCTACCCGGTTTTTGACACCATATACTTTCTGGGAGAGCCCGAACTGATTACTGCTCAGGCTGAGTTTTCAGCAACAGGAATAGACCAGAGTATCTCTATAAGGTTCGATTATACGGCGGGGTTATCGGCTTCAATATTCGCCTCCTTTGTAACAAGTGCAGGGTTGGGAACCGATATTCTTTGTGAATTTGGAACCATCCGCTTAAGGAGATTGAGTTCACTGGATCAATGGATGGAGGTAGAAATACCTTCTTTGGGGATTGAGCGGTACGATTTCGATGAGAACAGCTGTGGATTAAAGCAGGAGGCTGCCGAAGCGATGAGATGTCTCGATGGCAGCAGACTTGAAAGCGATTTGATGCCTCATACGCAAAGTCAGTCACTGATGAATACAATGGACCTCATACGCCAAAAAGCCGGGATTATTTATCCGCAAGACTAAGTAACTGGCTTAAGTGGTCTGAATAATCAATACTTCGGTATGTTTTCGTATCTAATTCAAGATGAATAAGTTGAAATATATGGAAATAAATTGAAATATTTCTTTATTTCTATGTATTTCAATCTGTTATATATTATTTAAATTGAATAATATTAAAATTTACCGAACTATTAAATAATATAATGTCGAAATTATACAGCAAAAAAAAACCCGCTAAAACTTAGCAGGTTCTCAGTATCTGTTTCCCTGAAATTATTCCGGTGAAATTGCGTCGGTAGGACAAACTTCAGCACAAGAACCACAATCGGTGCAAAGTTCTGCATCAATTTTATAGATTTCACCTTCGCTGATAGCTTCAACCGGACACTCGTCGATGCAAGTTCCGCAAGCGATACACTCTTCAGAAATTTTGTAAGCCATAACTAACTTGATTTTTTGTTTATAATTAACTTATTTTCTGTCTCAAAATTATGGCGCAAAGTTACAAAGAATGGACAAAAAACAAATCCGATTGGTAATTTTTAATTATTTTAAACTGCTTTTATTTGCTTTCGTGATTGAAGTAGTTGCAATAAGATTGTAGTCCACAATTTTCACATTTAGGTTTTCTGGCAACACATATATATCTTCCATGCAAAATCAACCAATGGTGAGCGATTGGAATCATCTCATCCGGAATGTATTCGACCAGTTGTTTCTCTGTTTCGAGTGGCGTTTTTGAATTCACCGAAAGCCCAATACGCGCAGCAACCCTGAAAACATGGGTATCGACAGCCATCGCTGGTTTATTAAAAATGACCGAAGCAATCACATTCGCTGTTTTTCGGCCAACACCCGGCAATTTGACCAATTCATCCACTTCATCGGGCACACGACCGTTGTAATCGGTAATAAGTTTCCGGGCCATTCCAACCAGATGTTTAGCCTTGTTATTCGGATAGGAGCACGACCTGATGTATTCAAAGACCTCTCCCGACTCAACTTCTGCGAGCTTCTCGGGAGTTGGAAAACGTTTCAGCAATTCAGGGGTAATTTGATTGACCCGCTTATCGGTGCATTGTGCAGACAATATCACAGCAACGATCAATTCATAAGGGTTATCATAACTAAGTTCACTTTCAGCGACAGGCATATTCACTTTAAACCATTCAATGACCTTTTTAAACCGCTCTTCTTTTTGCATGAATTTACTTTTAAACTGAGGTATAAAATTAAGATCTCTTTTGTAGATTTTCGTGTTAATTTCGCCCCTGTAATTTTCAATTTTTATGATCACATATCTGCAGGTAGAAAATCTTTCAAAATATTGGGGTGAACTGGCTCTTTTTGACGGAATTAGCTTTTCGGTGGCTGAAGGGCAAAAAGTGGCAATGATTGCCAAAAACGGCGCCGGAAAATCGACATTAATGGACATTATTGCTGGTCTGGAAACACCTGATGAAGGAAAATCTACCCTTTCGAACCATATTTCGATCGGATACCTGCGACAGAATCCCGATCTCAACCCTGAGGATACCGTTTTGGAAGCGGCATTCAACTCGTCGGGCGAATTAATTCAGGCAGTAAAAAACTATGAGAAGGCGCTTGAGAATCATGACCCCAGACTTTTAGACAGTGCCATTGAACGTATGAATGTGCTGAATGCCTGGGATTTTGAACTGCGCATCAAACAAATCCTGACACAGTTGAAGATCACCAATGTTAATCAACAAATTAAATTTCTTTCAGGAGGGCAGAAAAAAAGAGTTGCACTCGCCCATATTCTGATTGATGAACCCGACTTCCTAATCCTCGATGAACCCACCAACCACCTCGATCTGGAGATGATCGAATGGCTTGAAAAATACCTCGAAAAAGCAAAGGGCACCTTGTTTATGGTCACCCATGATCGATATTTTCTCGATCGTGTGTGCAACGAAATAATTGAATTAGAAGATAATACAATCTACAAATACAAAGGAAACTACTCTTATTATGTAGAGAAAAGAGAGGAACGGATTCAGTCGATGAATGCCGAAATCGACCGTGCCCGAAACCTGTTTCGTACTGAGCTGGAATGGCTTCGGCGGATGCCTCAGGCTCGAAGCCACAAATCGAAGTATCGGACTGAAAATGCCTATAAATTGCAGGAAAAAGCCTCTCTTCGTCGTGAGGAAGAGCAGGTAGAGCTCACAGTGCAGGGGAAACGGCTTGGAAGCAAAATCCTGAATGTAAAAAATCTCTCCAAGGCTTTTGGCGATCTGATCATTCTGGATAAGTTCAGCTATAACTTTGCCCGGCTCGAAAAAATCGGGATCATCGGGAAGAATGGGAGCGGAAAAACTACCGTCCTTAATATGCTGACGGGAGCATTGCAACCCGACAGTGGGACCATCGATGTTGGCGAAACGATCAGTTTTGGTTATTACCGGCAGGATGGAATCAGTTTCAATACAGGTGACCGTGTGATTGATGTTATCAAAGAGATCGCAGAGGTGGTCGACCTTGGTAACGGGAATCGCATGACCGCTTCGCAGTTTTTGAATTATTTTCTTTTCCCTCCGGATACACAATACAATTATGTTGAGAAGCTGAGCGGCGGTGAAAAACGGCGGCTATACCTCTGCACTATTCTGATGCGTAATCCAAACTTCCTGATACTCGACGAACCAACGAACGACCTTGACATTATGACATTAAATGTGCTTGAAGATTATTTGCGTAATTTTCAGGGTTGTGCCATCGTAGTTTCGCATGACCGGTTCTTCATGGATAAGATTGTCGATCATTTGTTTGTGTTCGATGGAGATGGACAGATCAAAGATTTTCCGGGTAACTATTCTGACTACCGTGAGTGGATTGATGAGAAAGAAAAAGAGTTACGATTACCTGAAAAGCGCGAAAAGGTGGCTAAATTAAAGCCGGTGAAAGAGGGAACACGCAAATTAACTTTCAATGAGAAACGGGAATTGGAGCAACTCGAAAAAGATATTGCATCACTCGAAGAGGAGAAGACGTTGATTGAAACAGCAATGAATTCGGGAGATTGTACTTCGGAGGAGCTCGTCATTAAATCGCAGCGTCATGGTGAAATCAGGGGATTGCTTGACGATAAAGAATTACGTTGGCTGGAAATCAGCGAACTGGAATAAATGATGCACAACTGTTTGTCTGTTAATTTAGTCCAAATTGGTGATCATCAGGCATATCGGAAGTTTCAAATCTTTCGCGTTCCATCATAAAAGAGCCTCCTGTTCCTTCGGAGTCGACACTGTTTCCCACAATTTTCCCATTAGGTAATAGCTCTCCCATCCAGGTATCCAACTCGTAAATTATATCTTCATCACTAAATAAAATCTCGCAGGAATGCGACTTCAGGTTGATTTTTGTACCACTTATCTTACCTGTAACTTCCTGTTTTACGATAAATGTCTCTTCGCCATCGATTTGCTCCGAAAATCTCAGCACACCCTTAAGATGTTTTCCTCTCTGGTTTATTTCAGCGTAACCGCTATCTCTACCAAATCCGAAATCCTCCTCAAATCGCCAACGTCCTGTAAGGTTTATTTTCTCTGGCATAATTTAAATATAGGGTCACTTTTCAAATGTAAAATTAAAATATATCCTCAAAGTAAATGCCAAAAAATGGATATAATTAAAGATTTTCAAAAACATTTCTCTCTCAACTTGGGAAACCAAAGGCCATCTTGTCGGGATGGCCTTTGGAAATCAATTATTTAAAGTGGTTTTACTTCACATATGAAGCCTTATTGAGAAAATCAAAACTTTTCTGAACACTTACAAATGGCTCAAAATCATATCTTTCAACTTCAACAATGCAATATTTTGCCCCTGCTTTTGCTTTGTTTTCATAAATTGGTTTGAAATCGATCAGGCCACTTGCCCCAATCTCTTTCTCATCTTTAATATGCAATAAAGCAAATCTTTTTGGATATTTGTTAAAATAATCAACAGCTTTTTGTCCACCTCTGTATACCCAGTAAACATCCATTTCGAAAGTTACTTTTTTGGGATCTGTATTTTTAAGCATATAATCATAAACCAGGTCATCGCCATCTACAATTTTAGTAAATTCCTTGTTATGATTGTGATATCCAAACCGAATACCTTTTGCGTTACATTTTGCTCCAATGGCGTTAAAATATTCACAGGTTTTTTTCAACGCTTCAAGATTCTTGTATGGATAGTCACCCATCGATGGTTTGACGATATAGGTACATCCCGCCTTCTTATGTGCTTCGATACAACTATCCCACCAGGTCATTGCCGCATCCCATGAGGCCTGATCACCGGTATAATTGATACCCGTGTGTGAGCTCACCAATTTCATCCCGTTCGCCTCAATCAACGCCTTAAACGCTTCGGGTTCCATTCCATAAAATTTCCCGTTATCAAAACCGGCTGCCTCCAGGGAATAATATCCGATCTTCCCCAACTTTTCGATTGTCCCTTTGACGTCTTTTTTCAGATCATCACGAAGCGAATACATCTGAAGGGCAATATCCTTCTTACCTTTGGCAAGAACTGCCTGAGTCGCTCCACCAATTACGAATGCCACTAATACAAAAAGTATCAATGATTTAATCAGATTTGTTTTCATGAAATTTTAAATTTTTAAATAAAAAGGTATAAATGTTCTTTATCGTAAACGATGAGAGCAAAATTAGAGTTATAATCGGTTTTAAAAAACAAATCATTTTGTCTATTTGATTTTTATGCAGATAAAGGTATTTTTGATAAAGATTACCAAAGGGAAATTGAAATTTAATTTCAAATACCAAATCATCGTCTAACATTAAATCAAAAATGATAAATCTGGAAATTCTGGCAACAATTGGAATCTTTTCTGCAGGAATAATTCCAAATTGTAGCGCAGAATCGCATGGGCAAAAACGTCCAAATATTCTGTTTATCATGAGTGACGACCATGCCTACCAAGCGATTAGCGCCTA
This sequence comes from Prolixibacteraceae bacterium, assembly GCA_963677935.2. GTDB lineage: Bacteria > Bacteroidota > Bacteroidia > Bacteroidales > Prolixibacteraceae > JAAFHB01. The sequence continues at coordinate 2,602,392 of CAXXEH010000003.1, forward strand.
TGGGACAGGATTAAACTCAACTCCAAACATCGATCGTATCGCCAAAGAGGGGGCGATCTTCACCAGTGCATTTGTGACCAACTCAATTTGCGCTCCCAGCCGGGCGGTAATGCTGACTGGAAAATACAGCCATTTAAACGGGAAAATCGACAATTCGGGTGGCTTCAACTGGGATCAGATAAGCTTTCCGAAGCTTTTGCAGCAAAGTGGTTATCAGACTGCTTTAATCGGGAAAATCCATCTTGATGGAATTCCGCAAGGATTTGATTACTCAAATGTTCTGCCGGGACAGGGTAACTATTACAATCCCGACTTTATCGAGAATGGTGTTAAGAAAAGGGTTCCAGGTTATGTTACTACACTGACCACTCAGTTTGCATTGAATTGGCTCGATAAAAAGCGCGACAAATCAAAGCCTTTCTGCTTACTGTACCATCAAAAAGCGCCACATCGGAACTGGTTACCCGAAGAGAAATATCTGAATCTTTATGAAGACCGTGATTTCCCCTTTCCTGAAAATTTCTTTGATGACTATTCGGGTCGCGGAACCGCTGCTCATACCCAGGAGATGGGAATTGTAAAAGAGATGATGTGGGGACATGATATGAAATTCGAGAATGATCCCTACACGGGCAAACCTACCAACCTGGCTCCGGAAATCAACCGGATGGACCCTAAGCAGCTAAAGGCATGGAGGGCTGCCTACAATCCACGCAATGAAGAATTTATCAGATCTAAGCCCACGGGAAGAGATCTGGCAAAATGGAAATACCAACGCTACATTCGTGACTATCTCAAATGCATTCAATCGGTAGACGATGGAGTTGGCGAAGTTCTCGATTATCTGGATAAGAATGGTCTGACAGAAAACACCATCGTGGTTTATACTTCTGATCAGGGGTTCTATCTTGGCGAACACGGCTGGTTTGACAAGCGGTTTATGTATGAAGAATCGTTCCGGACACCCCTGTTAATCAGGTATCCCAAAGAGATCAAACCGGGAACAGTGGTTCAGCAAATGGTCCAGAATCTCGACTACGCCCCTACTTTTTTAAATTATGCCAATGTAAAGGTGGATAAAGAGATGCAGGGAGAATCGTTTCGAAAATTGTTAAGCGGCCAATCCACCAAATGGAGAGATGCAATCTATTATCATTATTATGAGTATCCAGCTGTTCATGAAGTTAAGCGTCACTATGGAATAAGAACCGACCGCTATAAACTCATCCATTTTTATTATGATGTGGATGAATGGGAATTGTATGATCTTGTAAAAGATCCCCACGAAATGAAAAGTGTTTATAATGATCCGGCATATGCAGATATCAGGGCTGAGCTTCACAAAAAACTGGATGCCCTTCGAATAAAATATAAAGATTCAGAAGAAGTTACCAGGTCATTCTTACCAAAAGAGGTGAAAAAATAAGGGTGCAGGCGTGTTTCAAAAAATGAAAATTTGATCATAATCTTTTAATATTAAATCAGTAATTTCGAACAAACTATTTACGAATGAAAACAATCAGCAGTTTTTCGAGGATGATGACCCTCCTCTTGTTATTTAATGGGTTAGCTTTTGCTGCGATCGCAAAAAACGAGGTTAAGCAGCTTATTTGCGAATACAAAACAAATCCGCTTGGAATTGATATCGCAAAACCCCGGCTCAGCTGGCAATTGCTCTCCACAGATAACGGGGTGATGCAAACGGCTTATGAAGTAAGGGTGGCAGAATCGCCGGCAAAACTAAATTCGGGCAAATTAATCTGGACTACTGGAAAAGTAAATGATTCGCAATCGATTGACATTATTTACAACGGTCCTGCACTAAGTTCAATGCAGATTGTTTACTGGCAGGTAAGGGTTTGGGATAACAAGAACAAAGCTACCGCATGGAGTGAACCTGCTTCCTGGGAAATGGGAATACTTAAACCCTCGGAATGGAAAGCCAGCTGGATCTCTTATGGTAATGCGAAAGAGGTAAAAGAGGCCCTCCCGTCCCAATATTTCAGAAAAGAGTTCTCGCTATCCAAAAAAGTAAAATCTGCAAGGGTATATGCAACCTCTTTCGGATTGTATGAATTGCACCTCAACGGTGCAAAAGTATCCTCCGATCTTTTTACACCGGGATGGACCAGCTATTTAAAACGGTTACAGTACCAGACCTATGATGTAACTTCAATGTTGAAAGATCAGAATGCATTAGGAGTTATATTGGCAGACGGTTGGTTCAGGGGTAATCTTGGATGGTCAAAAAAAGGGGCCTGTTATGGAAGTCAGCTGGCAATGCTACTTCAGCTCCAGATCACCTACGCCGATGGGACCACAGAAACGATCGGATCGGACAACAGCTGGAAAGCGACAACCAATGGTCCGATTACCGGATCAGATATTTATAACGGAGAAAGCTATGATGCACGTCTTGAATTGACAGGTTGGGACCAGACCGGCTATGATATGGGAAAATGGAATGCTCCGCGTTTGTTCGAACAGTCAAAGGAGATTCTGATTGCACCACAGGGAGTACCGGTAAAGGCGATTCAGGAGATCAAACCCATCAAACAGTTTGTCACACCCAAGGGAGAAACTGTTTATGATATGGGTCAGAACATGGTTGGATGGATACGATTAAAAGTTTCCGGGAAAAAGGGAGATCAGGTTACCATCAAATTTGCCGAAGTGCTCGATAAAACCGGTAATTTCTACACAGACAATCTCAGGGCCGCAAAAGCTACCGATGTTTACATTCTTAAAGGTGAAGGAACCGAAACATTCGAACCTCATTTCACATTTCATGGTTTCAGGTTTGTAAAAATTGAAGGATTAGCCGCCGCGCCTTCAATGGACCAGCTTACAGGTGTTGTGATTCATTCGGATATGAAACCTACTGGAACATTCAGTTGTTCCGACACATTGATTAATAAGCTCCAGCACAATATTCAATGGGGTCAGAAAGGAAATTTCCTTGATGTACCTACCGACTGTCCGCAACGCGACGAACGTCTTGGATGGACTGGTGACGCTCAGGTATTTAGCATGACTGCAGCTTTCAACTTCAATGTTGCAGAATTTTACACCAAATGGGTAGGCGATATCACTGCGGACCAGCTTCCTGACGGGAAAGTACCTCATGTGATTCCTGCCATTTTCAATGGAGGAGGTTCTACTGCCTGGGCTGATGCTTCCGTAATTGTTCCCTGGACGGTATATCTCACATACGGGGATATTCGGATACTGGAAAGACAATACCCAAGCATGAAAGGTTGGGTTGGTTATATGTCAAGCCGGGCAGGAGCAAACCACCTTTGGTTGGGTGATTCACATTTTGGCGATTGGCTTGCTTTTGCCTCAACAAATTCTGATTATACCGGGGCTACTACCGAAAAAGACCTGATTGCAACTGCCTATTACTGCTATTCGACCACCTTACTGAGCAAAATAGCCACCATTCTTGGTCAGAAAGAGGATGCTGACAAGTATCAGAAGCTGGCTGCAGATATCAAGGTGGCCTTTAACCATGAATTTGTAACTCCCGCGGGAAGGCTCGTATCACACACCCAAACGGCTTATGCCTTGGCGCTGGCATTTGATTTACTTCCCGAAAACCTGATTCCAAAAGCAGCAGAATACTTCACAAATGATGTCATAAAATTCAAACATCTGACTACAGGGTTCGTCGGAACACCTCTGTTGTGTAAAACACTCTCTGCCATTGGTCGCGACGATCTGGCATTTATGCTTTTGATGAATAAAAAATATCCTTCGTGGTTGTATCCGGTATTACAGGGTGCCACTACCATCTGGGAACGGTGGGACGGACAGAAACCTGATGGTACTTTTCAGGACGTTGGGATGAACAGCTTTAATCATTATGCATACGGCGCAATCGGCGAATGGCTTTACCGCCATGTTGCCGGAATTGATATTGATCCGAAAAATCCGGGTTATAAACATATCCTGCTTGCTCCACATCCGGGCGGTGGACTTACAAATGCGAGTGCAGAGATTCTCACCATTTACGGGAAGGCTTCATCAACATGGAAATTCGAGAACGGTGATTTTAGCTACGAAGTTGTTATACCTGCAAATACCACAGCTACTGTAACATTACCATATGCCAAGGCTGAGCAGGTTGTTCAGAATGGTCTGGCAGTTAAAACAGGATATCTTCAAAATGGGAATAACCTTGAGCTCACTCTTGGTTCAGGAAAATACCTGTTTAAATATCCTGCCCAGACACTTTCGGCTGCTGTTGCAGTGAAGTAAAATGAAGAGGTGAAGAAATAAAAGAATTAAAATATAAAGGGCTGCTAAGGCAGCCTTTTATATTTTTAATAATTGAATCCAAATGACCACAGTGGTATAGTATCCTTATATCCATATTCGATATCGTCTTTTACAATATAAGCATTTGCCTGCCCTTTTATCTGTTTTCTTGCCTTATTCATCCCTCCCACTTCAAATGTGAAATTATCAATCTGGAAATCGGATACTTCAGATAAAAAAACATCATGATTAACTCTCATTTGGTTTAGAAAAAATGTTTCTTTCATAGATCCCTTATCCGAAGCCCCTTCAGCGATAGCATAAATAAGGTTGGGATTGTCCAGGTAGACCTTTTCAACTTTCCCCAACAACCGAATTCCTTTTGTGTTGTTGCGTAATTGGGCAATTATCCCAGCCTTTTCCAGATAAAAAAGGTAATCAGCAACCTGATTACGATGAACATCAATCATTTGTGCGATCTTAGTAAGATTAGGTTTGAATGGAACACTTTGCGAGATGATATACAATAATTGCTTTATTTTTTTAGCTGTGGAAACATTCATGTTGGCATACATTGGGATATCGGTTTCTAAAGTCAGATTAACAATATTTCTCAAACGATCGTGATAACCTGACTCATCGTAAAACGGATAATACCCTTTTTGTAAATATTCCTTAAATAACTGTAGTGGACGAACCTTTGCAGGAATTACAACCCTGTTTTGAATTATATCTTCCAAAGAATAAGATGGTAATTGTAAGTCTTGAGACATTTCCAAATATTCACGAAAAGATAACCCAGGTAATTTAAACGTTATTGCCCTTCTGCTTAAATCGTCACTACCCTTGTAGATTTCCAATATTGAGGAACCAGTAAACACAATATTCAAATCGGAGAAATAGTCATACATCAACTTTAACTCCTTCGACCATTGCGGATATTTGTGGATTTCATCGATATAGAGGAACTTGCCACCATTCTTCCAAAAGGTGGACGCTAAATCGAAAAGTTTATTCTCTGCAAAATAAAAATCATCCGCATTTACATAAAGTGTTTCGTTTAGTGGACGATTCAACTTAATATGCTGTAAAATCAGTGTTGTTTTGCCGGTACCGCGGGCACCAACAATAGCTGTAAGTCTGTTATTCCACTCCACCTTTGTGTGCAAGTGACGCAGGTAGTTGGTATCAATCCTGTCAATTAGGCCTCTATATAACTGGACAAGTTTATCCATATAATCGTCTTATGGTAAAATATTTACACAAATATAAAATATTTCGCTGAATTAATAAAGCATTTACAGCCAATATTGCACCTTTTATTCAGCGAAATCCAATAAATCAATTGCATTTAATCGTACATTAATGTGGATAATTAGAATCCGGATCATTCAATCTTAATATGCAATATATCAGCAATATAAAAAATCGAATAAAAAAGATGACCTGAATTGCCGATAATTTGAGAATCTGTTTTCAGAGTAACAAAAAAACTTTATATTTGCATCCGCTTACGGGAAACAACAATACTGTTTGGTAGTTTTTCAAAAAGGGTTGCCACACCGGTTTGCAAAAAGATTATGCGGGAATAGCTCAGTTGGTAGAGCACGACCTTGCCAAGGTCGGGGTCGCGAGTCCGAGTCTCGTTTCCCGCTCAGAATATAAAAAGTTCTTTTAGGGTAATTACAATGCGGGAATAGCTCAGTTGGTAGAGCACGACCTTGCCAAGGTCGGGGTCGCGAGTCCGAGTCTCGTTTCCCGCTCATCGTAATGCCCAGGTGGTGGAATGGTAGACACGTTGGACTTAAAATCCAATGGCCATTATGGCCGTGCGGGTTCAAGTCCCGCCCCGGGTACGATTATTGACTAAAACCCGCTGATATTCAGCGGGTTTTTTTATTTGTAGGGAAAGGATTGTGTTTTTCCAGAAAAATCAAAAGGACGCGTAAAAAACCATTTATGGGCGGCATAGCGAAAAATTTCACTCAAAAATCACACGATTCAGAAATTAGTAATTTAAGCATTATAACGATCAAGTTTCCCTTGTGAAAATAAAGTTTCCAGGCATAATAAATAACAGAAAGTGGGATTTATTTTATGTAAATTCTTAAATGCAATAATTTTTACTTTTGATATTAATAGGTAACCTTGCACATCTTAAGAACGTCTGAATTATGGAGATTAGTTATGAAAAGTTTAACCGATATGAATTATTATTCATATTACAAATGGAAATTGATTTTCTGAATTGTTTTTTTGATATAACTGATTTAGAAGATTGTATAAGAAAAAAGGATCTGGAAGATGAATTTGCTTCTTTTGGTTTTTATGATTTATCTGTTGAGTATGAAGATAAGGAGTCTTCCAATTTTATACAGGATTACTATTTGAAAAATACAGAAAATTGTATAGCCTATAAAAAACTATACTTTGAAGCTTTTAATGACCTTTTGGATGAAGATTTTTATGTCGAATATGATGAGGAAAAAAGTTATTTGGATAATTTCTTTTCAGATGATGTTGAAGAGGATTATTTGGAAGCATATTTAGGAAATCTGGACATGTTTTATAATAATGAATTATTAAAAAGTATAAGTGTTAAAAACCTGGAGAATATGATTCATTATTTAAAAAATCAATCCGATTTTTCTGTACCTTCTATTGCTATTAAAAATTTAGAAAAGGAATTAAAAAGAAGAAATTAATGGGTATCAAAATTGATTCGTCGCAGGTCCTTTTGGATAAGAATTGCAATAAAATCGAATGAAAAAGAGTCCTTTTTGTATCAAGGGAGGAGAAAATTGATTCGACGGGATACCTTTTAGTTGAAAAAAGGTATTCCTGGATGCTAAAAGGTACCTTTTGGATTATTATTGAAGGAAATTGCCCCTGCCATAAGCAACTAAATCCGGCAGGAGGCAAATAAGTTTATCAAATGAGCGACCTAAAATATAAAATTATTTGCATTTTTCTATCCCAATTTTAATCTTTAACTTTGATTCATTGAACTTTTCAACTTCGTGGAAGAATCATTGGAAATGAACCTAAAAAACAAAACCTCCAAACATCAGATCCATCACAAGATATTTAAACAATCGGAAAAGATTCGCGCCTCTTCTGCTGATAAGCTAATGTATTATTCACACCAGTATCACGACGGACAGTGCAGGTGCGTTATCCAATTTGACGGGAGGCTGGATATTATCCTATTAACAAGAGCAGTTGAACTTTCGCTGGAAGTGGCTCCTGTTTTGGGTTACAGGTTTGTTTATCACCCGTGGCAATCCTATTGGAAAAAGGATGCGATTTCGAATTTGGATGTACCATTCCGCCACGTTGAAACACCCGATCCGGGAAAAGAGACCGACAGATTTCTGGCTGAATTGATGGATGCTCAACAAGGTAATCAGGTGTCAGTAGGTTTGATCCGATCGGGGAATGATACATTAGTCATCAAACTTAGCCACATGGTTGCCGATGCGATGGGGCTATTGGATTATATACAAATTCTTAGCCATTTGTATAATCATTTACAGTCCAATCCCGATTATATTCCCTTGAAATCCCCGAAACATAAACGGGGAGTGGGACAGGTCCTTCGGCATGTTGGAATTACTGCAATGGTAAAAGGATTTCTCCATTGGCGCTACCCAAAATCGGAATGGGGTTTTCCACAGGTTAGTGCGGACTTTTCAGCCGGAGAATTTCCGGTCAGGTTGATTGGTCACGAAAGATTAAAAAGCATCAAAGCTTTCTGTCGCGAAAAAAAGGTTAAGTTTACTGATGTTATAACCACTGCTTTTTACCAGGCCCTGATTGATATCCTAAAACCCGTTCAAGACTCAAGGTTACCTATTCAAATGACAATGGACCTCAGATCGTATCTTCCTTCAGGCAAGGCGGAAACAATCTGTAACCTGACGGGTGCCTTTTATCCTGTGATCAGGTATAAAACGGGAAAAACTTTTGATCAGGCGCTTAATGATGTGGCAAAGGCAATCGCAGCTGCCAGAGAAAGAAAATCATGGTTTGGCGGTGTTTTGTTCCTGGAGATGATCACGATGCTACCTGGTTTTATACAGACCTGGTTTGCCAGTCTGGTTACTAAACGGGAATTATCTGGCGGAACATCTCATCCTTTTTTTTCAAACCTGGGTGTAATAAATCCAACTTTGGCTAATTTCGGTGATTTGAAAGCAGTGGACCTTGGCTTATTCGGACCCGTTTCCTATCCGCCGAATTTCCTGGCCACAGCTTACTCATTCCGCGGACAGTTATACATTAACTCCAGTTTTTGCCCGACAGCTGCAGATCCCCAACAGGTTGAATGGTTTCTTGACAATTTTGTGAATTACCTGCCAACATAAATAAGATGAAATCGCCTTGATTATAAAATCACAAACCGAAATAAATCCGCCAACCGGCGGATGGCGATTAGCTTCGCTGATCTTCGATTCCATGTGGCCTTTAAAAAACCGACTTTATACACATGAAATATGGATCGTGCCTACAGCACTCCTATTTAACACAATTTCCTGCGTCCAGGGTTTAAAATCCCCGGCACACCAAGATGAAGCGTTCCTCCGGAACTGTCATAAAACCTGGTATACTGAGAGATACAGGGACTCACAAGGACGCAATAGGTCTGGAGGAGTGATCACAGGAACGACGAAGCAATCTTTACAAATTTTCATCCGTCAAAATGCCCATTTCAGCCTGGCAGAAAGCGCTTTTCCGGTATCGCCATATTCGGTTTTCTTATCACCGAAGAAGAGCTGTCCTATAAAAGAGAGTTCAAGGTTATTGCTCAATGACCAGGTGATTTCCGGACCCACATATAAAGAGCCATCTTCCACGTTAAGAATAGAGGCTGCACTAAACTTAAACAATGGAGTAATGGGGTAAGAAGCCTGCAAAAAAAAGGAATATTTTGCCATGGACATATTTTTCACACTAAGGTTTAAGTCGAATAGTGGCAATCCTTTTGATAGGATTGTATCCTGACTGTTGAAAAGTAATCCTCCATGGAGGTACAAATTATTTTTGAAGGTGTAATCTCCGGATATGGATGCGATCACACTTTCTCTGCTGTGGACTCCACCGTTACGGGGGAAGAACCAGGAAACCTCGCCGCGGAATCCACCACCCCTGATATCACCCGCCCAACCTATTCCTGCTACATTGTCAGGACCAGTTTGTCCGGTTAAAAACTGGAAATCATAATTCCACGCTAAAAAATGGTATAACAATGCATAAGTATTTGCATCCTCACCATGTCCGGCCTTAAATGCCAATTCCAGCGATGAAGTGGCATCTTCGAAGTACTTTACTCTCAAGGCATCACAACCAGGTCGTTCCTCATAGTCATAGTCAAAGTAAGAAAATGTATTGAAGAGGTCATTCGGATTCCATACCAGGTTCATTCCCCAGTTGATCCGTTGACGGCCAAGTGTGATCTGCCACTTCGCCCCTGTATATTCCATCCAGGCACGATCAATCATGGTGTGCAGGAACTTTGAGTTCCCTGATTCTACCATTTTAGCCAGGTTGAAATGACCGGGATCAAAATCGATGGTCGATTTATAAAATGGTAAATCGCTGATCATTGTGCCGGCAAAAAGACGGTTTCTGACATCGACACCAAAAGTAAGATGCGAATTGGTATACCATCTGAAATTAAGCCGGTTATGAATAACATTCGAATAAAAATAATCATTCTCTATTCCGGGGTATTTGGACCTGGGCTGGTAATAAAGGAACAGGTCTTTTACATATCCGTTGATGGTCACTTTTTTAACCTGCGAGAAACCTTTCTGAAGGGAGAAAAGCATTAAAGCGCATATAGAATAAACCACAAAGCAGAAAGCCTTCATGTGAAAATAATTTGATTTTAAGCGGCCACATGGAACCCTCATCGATTTTCATCTTCTTTGGCGAGCAACAGCTCATGAGGGTTTCATTTGAAAATTATTTGATTTTACCCGATATTGATCATTGTTGTTTTTGAATATCGCTGATTACCTTTCCATCTTCGAGGGTGATAATTCTTCTGGCTTTGTTGACTACACGTTGATCGTGGGTTGAAAAAATAAATGTGACGTTTTCTACTCTGTTGAGTTCCACCATAATTTCAAGGAGGTTTTCCGTTGATTTGGAATCAAGATTAGCCGTGGGTTCATCGGCCAGCACGAATTTAGGCCTCGATGCCAACGCTCTGGCAACTGCTACCCGCTGTTGTTGTCCACCTGAAAGCTTTGCCGGACGGCTCCCTGCACGTTCAGCCAACCCTACCCTGCTGAGCAAATCCATCGCCCTTTCGCTCCTCTCTTTTTTGGACCAACCCTGCAAGTCCATGATGAACTCCACATTCTCAAAAGCGGTAAGCACGGGGATCAGGTTATAAGCCTGAAACACGAATCCAATATTACGAAGCCTGAAATCAATGAGTTCAGAAGCTTTTAGCAGGTTTAAATCTGTACCGTCAATCTTTACCTCTCCCGAACTTGGTGTGTCAAGCCCCCCGATTATATTGAGCAAAGTGGTTTTACCCGACCCCGAAGGACCAACAATAGCGGTGAATTCACCTTCATGGAAATCGAGCGTGATTCCGTTGACTGCAGTCACCTTCACCTCGGAGCCGTTGTAAATTTTATACAGGTTCCTTATTTCGATTACGTTCATCTTTATCGTATTAAATCATCACATGTCAATTCGCAAAGCTTCAGCCGGATTGTAATTTATCGCTTTCATAGCCGGATAGATGGATGCTACAATTCCGGTTATGATAACCAAAAGACTGGTTAAGGCGACCAACCCGAATTCAAGATCCGGGATGACAACAGGACTGCGGCCAATATCTTCAAATCCCTGGGCATACCGTGAAAGGTCGATCCCAGTTTGCCGGGTAGCAAGGCAAAAAAGTATTCCACCGGCAATTCCGATCGCTCCCCCTGTAAAAGTCAGTAAAACGGTTTCGAGCATCAGCATTGAGAACACCCTTTTTCTGCTCATCCCCACAGCCATCAGCATTCCCAACTCCTTGATTCTTTCAAGCACGGCCATAAGCATGGTATTCACGATTCCGAAACTCAGTGCAAGGAGAACAATAATCACGATGATAAAGGCATATAGGTTGCCCAGTTCAATGATAAAACCGAATTCAGGGGTCAGTTCCTGCCAGCTCAAAACTTCAATATCAGTGTTTCTGGTTTGAATTTCACTCTTTATTTTCTCCAATTTCCCCGGATCATTGATATGAACCGTAATCTCGTGGGCAACTCCCTTGGGTAGATTGACCATTTTATTAATATCCTCATATCTGACAAACAAATTTGATTCCTCAAATCTGTTGTTTACGATATCGTAAATTCCGCTCACCAGGTACGCCCCGCTTGTAATATTTCCGTCCCAGTCCTGGCATTTGATCACAATCTTCGATTTTAGCTTCACCTTCAGTTTTGTAGCCAGCTTTTTACCGATCACGACTGGATTCTTAGTCCCATCGCCGAAAAAACTCCCTTCTTTAACGTGGCTGTAAAGATTACTTGTCGTTTTTTCCATCTCCGGAAATATCCCAATCACTTTTACACCAGTTCCTGTCTCAGCTGAGGAGACCATTGTCTGGAGTACTAATCTCGGGCTAAATCCGTCGATTCCAGGTATTGTTTTTAACTGGTCGCTCATTTTCACACCGTCAGGCATGAACATAAACAGATCGCAATTCTCAAGGAAAGAACGTTGATGGAGCTGAATATGTGAAAACTCGGTTTCGACCCCATCTTGCAGTCGCTGCTTCATCCACCCTTTTAAGAAAGCGACGGTGAAGATTCCGGCAAACATCCCTATTGCGGTTGCCGCAATGATCACACCCGACCGGAACGGATTCCTCCAAATATTCCTCCATGCAACTGACCAGATCATGCCTTTTTGAATTAATTACTTCCTTACCGATTTGATGATATTGAACCTTAAAGCGGTAACCACGGGATAAACGGCCACAACCATCGAAATGATAAAAATAGTGATGGCCTGATTGATAAAAACTTTTGACGACGTTGAGAAAAACAGGAAAGGTTCAAAACCGAAATCCTGCATCATACCTCCGGTTTTGCCTGTCAGCGGAATCGGATGGGCAGCCTGGAACCAGACAACCGGTATACCCACGATCAATCCTGCGACTACGCCTGATAATCCGATAAAAAATGTCTCTGCCAGTAAAATCCTGGCGAGTTTTGTCCGCTGCATTCCGACAGAGACCATCACTCCCATCTCTTTCTTCCTTTCAGAGATCATCATCATAAGAACGGTAAGAATCCCGAAGCCGACAACCAAATACAATACGATTTTCAGCACAATGCCGCCTGCGCGGTCGCTTTGAATCTGCTGTACTATTTCAGGTTGCATCTCCTCCCATCCCATGACCTGCAAAGGATCCCTTACTTCCGTTTTTAATACCCTGAGCAGCTTACCCAGCGATTTTGGGTCAACCAGGTTGATTACGAGGGATGTGCACATCCCCTGAGCAGAAAAAAATTCCTGGCAGGTATGGATGTCAAGATAAACGATTTCTTTATCCAGCTGGGGTGATACATGTCTGATAATCCCCCGTACAGGGAACTTCCCTGCTGCACTGACTCCATGGTATCCCTGACTAATCATGATCAAGGTATCATTCACATTGAGATTCAAATATTTACTTAAACCTTCGCCAATAACGGCTCCCTTATCATTCTCTTTCAAATAGACACCCCGTCGTATTTTAGAACTGAGCCGGGTCCACTTATCTTCTATAACCGGATCAATACCGAGCACAATTGCCCCTTTGGTAAGGTTTCCTGAAGAGACCAGTGAGAAGGATTCAAGGCGGGGAAATACCTGTTTTGTTTCGGGATGTCGGGTGAATTGCCTGATCAATGAATCATTGTATTCAAATGAATTATTGATACTCTTGTTCTGCCAGTATTCCTTGTTGTGTACCTGGATGTGTCCGGAATAAAACTTCACTACCAGATCAACAATTTTATCATAAGAGCCCTCCTGCATGGAGGTCAAATAAGCCGAAAGGAGCATACCAAAGAAGATGGAAGCCACCGTTATAAGGGTCCTCCTCCGGTTACGCCAGAGATTACGCCATGCTATTTTAACGCTCGTTCCCATTAATGTCAATCTAACTAATCCAAGTGAACAATAACCCTTAATCTGAGATGCTTGTGTAATCCAAACTAAAGAGATAATATCTTTGATTACCTCAATTTTCTCATATTCTGTTGTGAGAAGAAAGATTCATTAAAATTAAGATTAAATTTAATCCAGTTGAAGACCAGGGTGGTTTTTTGTCCCTGTTTATTGGTTGGGATCATTTCGAGTTTGGTAGGTAATTTTCTGTCATCCATCTGTTTGACCTCCGAAAGAATTTCTGTATTCACCAATGTGCTTTCTTCGTCGTAATATTCCCCTTTGAGCCATAAAGATTCCTCTTTGCTGATCCACATATAGATTTTTCCCCATACCACGGGTGCATTTTCTTTGGGAATCAGGAGGATTTTGTGACAATCATATCCTTGTAATTTTTCCTCTCCAACCAACGAATGTTCATAGTCTTTTACAAGAGAGGATTCCTTAATGAGGTCATCATTGGTGAAGTCTGATCCCATCCACGATTGCAACATCATCGAGGGTGGCATTTTTACCATCCGCTCGATGGATGGCAAATAGTTCCACATTTCGGTGATCCGCTTCAGAAAAACCTGTCCCTTTTCTTTTGCCGGAGCAGTAATATAAATAATGGAATAATCGTTGCCCAGGGTCCAGCTCTTCATCGAAATTGTACGGGACCAGGATGGTCGCTGAATAATCATCGTCATTTCACTTTGGCTTGAAACTCCTCTGAATTTCTCATCCGCCCGTTTGACAATTTCCTTCACATTCTGAGCCACAATATTTGACAGAGAAATAACAAAAAAGGTTATCACTAAAAGGGTTATTCTTACCATATTCCCGATTTTTGAAATGATGGTAAATATAATCTTTTAAGCTTTTAAAAAGAAATGATCGTTTTGCTTTATTCGTAAAAATTCAGATTATCCTTTTATTGATTAGTTTTGTATCAACAGGAATTTTGAAATTTATGTCAGACAGCTATTTTTTATAACCCATTTAATTTCAAAAACATGAATCCAAATACGATTCGGGAATTTGTCTCTTCCTTTCAAAAAAGCAGAATATTATTAAGTGGTTTTGAACTCGATATATTTACAAATATTGATGAACAAGGTTCAACTGCCAACCAAATTGCAAACAAACTGAATCTAAATAAACATGCCTGTGAACGTTTGCTGAATGGTCTGGTTTCTTTAGGTTTTCTTACCAAGCAAAACCAGATGTTTTTAAATACGGAAGAAAGTGCCACCTTTCTTTCCAAAAAAGGATCAGATTATTTGGGAGGGTTAATGCATTCAAACCACCTGTGGGATACATGGAGCAACCTGACCCGGGTTGTCAGAACGGGAAAATCGGCTCATCCAACAGAAATTAATGAAAGAGGGGATGAATGGCTTTTCCCTTTCATATCAGCTATGCATGACAGGGCAATTAAACAGGCTCCGCCTCAATTGAAAAAAATTGATCTTTCCGGAATAAAATCCGTGTTGGACATTGGTGGGGGATCTGGCGCCTATTCCATGGAATTCATTTCTTTAAAGCCGGATTTGGAAGCAACTGTTTTTGATTTACCAAATGTTGTACCCATTACAAATCAGTTTATTGAAAAAGAAGGATTTGCAGATAAAATAAAAATCTGTTCGGGTGATTATACCGTTGATGAATTACCCGGAGGATTCGATATGGTATTTTTATCAGCAATTATTCACAGTAACTCGTTGGAAATAAATAAAAACCTGATCAGAAAATGTTTTAAGTCCTTAAACAGCAATGGAAAAATCATCATTCAGGATTGGATCATGAATAATGACAGAACCCAACCCACTTCCGGAGCTATTTTTGCCATAAATATGCTGGTGGGGACCGAAGCCGGCGACTGTTTCACCGAACAGGAAGTCACTGACATGTTAACAGAAGCCGGATTTAAGAACATTTCAAGGATCGAATTTGAATCTGGTTTGAGTCAGGTGATCGCTCAAAAGATTTAAATTTGTTTAAAAATCAACTATTTTTACAAACCTCAGCAACAAAAGTCGTTAAACATGAAGGTGATTGCGATTAACGGAAGTCCAAAGAAAGATGGTAATACCTACCATGCATTAACCATGGTTGGCAATGAACTTATTGCCAATGGTATTGATTTCGAAATAATTCATGTCGGGCATAAATTGATACACGGTTGTACCGCCTGTGGCAAATGTGCGGTCAACAAGGATGAAGAATGTTCGATCAAGACCGATGATATCAATAAATGGATAAAGCAGTTAAAAACTGCTGATGGCCTAATCCTTGGTTCACCGGTTTATTATTCAGGAATTGCAGGTACCATGAAATGTTTTTTAGACCGGGTTTTTTATGTTTCGGGATCCAACGGAAACTTATTTCGGCACAAAGTTGGAGCCTCTGTAGTCGCACTCAGGCGAACAGGAGGTTCATCTACATTCGATTGCCTGAACCATTATCTAAGTATCACTGAAATGATTATAGCTACGGCAAGTTATTGGAACGTCATTCATGGCAGAACAGTTGGCGAGGTTACCCAGGATCTGGAAGGGAGCCAGACGATGCGGATACTTGGAAAAAACATGGCTTGGCTTTTAAAAATGAAAGAAGCTACCAAAGATTTGGTTGAAGAGCCGGCCGCAGAACAAAAGGTAGCCACCAACTTTATCAGGTAGTAGGACGATATTTTGACCTCTAAGTTCAGAAAGATAGGTAAGGTTAAATATGGCATTATTTCCAATTACCATTTGGTTTTGAATCCATCTCAAATACCAGTTTATTTCCACTGATAAGATCTTTGTAGCTGATAGAGGGGCTTTCAATTGGTTTTCCATCCAGTGTTACTTTCTGAATGTATTTATTTTCAGCTGAAAGATTGTTTGCCACAATTTCAAGTTTACGAGATTCTCCCCCGACGGAATAATTCACTATGACTTTGGGGAATTGCGGTGCTCCTATGGCATAAACACCGGAGGCAGGAACAACCGGGTAAAAACCCATCACACCGAAAATATACCATGCCGACATTTGCCCGCAATCGTCGTTTCCGTTGATTCCCAGCGCCTGATTTCTAAAGTTTTCGACCGACGTATGCTTTCTGATCAGTTCCTGTGTTTTCCACGGCTTTTCGCAATAATTGAACAAATAGATATAATGATGACCCGGTTCATTGTCGTGCCGGTAATGATTATTGTCGAAATTTTCCTCCAGTTTGGATGCAAATGCTTTGCTGCCACCAAATAATTTAATCATTCCCATGGGATCGTGTAAAGCGCCAAATAAATACGTCCATTTAGTTCCTTCTGTAAATCCGGCTGAAGGGTCAGGACACCAATCGCCATTAGACAACCGGGGGGCAAGGAAACCTGTTCCCTGGTTAAACAGGTTTTTATAATTTTTACCGGAAGCCATAAACCTGTTGTAATCTTCAGTTTTTCCCAAATTCTTTGCCATCTGGGCGATACAATAATCATCAATTCCAAACTCTACCGTGCGCGAAACAGACTCTTTCGTTTTATCTGCCGGAACGTACCCCAAAGAATGGTAATAGCTCAAGCCTCCTCTTGCTTCATACGAAGTCCAGGGATCCCTGTCTCCCCACAATTTTGTTTGATCTCCATCGGGAGGAACCGTTCCGTCTTTGCGTATCGCTTCATAAGCCAGCTTGATATCATAGTCCCTGAACCCATTTATATAGGCATCAGCAATGACTGCATCGGCATGTGTCCCGATCATGATATTGGTGTAGGATGGATTTGGCCATTTGGGCAACCAACCACCTTCTTTATACATCTGCAATAAGGATTGAACCATAGGGCTGACGCGTTCGGGCTGGGTAAATTGCAGCAAAGGATGCAAGGAACGAAAGGTATCCCACAATGAATAATCGTTGTACGAAACACCCTCGTGTACCTGATCATCGAAAGCACTGTAATATCGCCCATACTCTGAAAACTCGCGGGGGAACAGCATCGTATGGAACAGAGCAGTATAAAAAATGCTTTTTTGATCTTCTGAAACACCCTCTACCTGTATCCTGCTCAGATTTTTTTGCCAAACGTCACGGGTATTATTCTCAACTTTACTGAAATCCCAGTCTGGTATTTCAAGGTTCATATTTTTGCGCGCTTGTTCAAGGCTGATGAATGAAGTAGCCACTTTGACTTTTACCTCTTCATTTTTCTTAGTCCTGAAGCTGATATAAGCGCCCATTCTGGTTCCGTATCCTTCGTTATTCATTGATTTAATGTTGGCTGTTTTCAAGCCATCCCATGTTCCGAAATCATCAAAAGGTTTGTCAAACTGAATGATAAAATATCCTTTAAAATTTGGAAGTTCAGGTCCAATAGATGATGACATCCGATCCGGATTGTATCCGGTTATCTCTCCTTTTTCCTTATCAATTTTCACATAACCGCTTAATTTCTTTAGCCTTTCAGTATAATCGTTATTGAAATTCGTAAACTTTGGATTCAGGTTAATTCCCTGAATGATCAGATGGGATTCATCGGATTGTGGAAAAGTAAACCGAAATATTCCACATCGGGAGGCCGCGGTAATTTCTCCTTTAATTTTTTCTCCACCGGCATTTAAAACAACAGAATAATAATGCGGCTTTGAAACCTCGTCTGAATGAGAATAAGCCGTGGCACGTTCTTCAGGCAACACTTTAAGCTTTCCGATCTGGGGCATGACAGAAACGTAGCCATAATCTCCCATCCATACAGTAGGCTGATGTGTAGCGGTAAAACCAATGATAGTTGAATCTTCATACACGTACAGCATCCGGCCAATTCTGTTTTCGCAGGTTTGGGCAACAAAGTTGGTCATAGCAAACGGGGTACCTACACACGGCATTGTTCCACCACCTTCCAAATCCTTATTAAACCCGGCAAACGGGGTTCCAATTAAAGGATTGACATAGTCAATTTCCTGTTTGCTTACATCAGGATTTTGTTTTGTACAACCTGCAATTGCACAATACAGGACAACAGTCAGGAAAAATATTTTGCTCATGATGTTTTTATTTTATAGTCGTTTAAAACCTTAATATCTACTATTTCTTTTTAAGTAAAATCAGATACCCTTTTTCTCCCGGAATATTCATCTTTTCCAATGAAACAAGCTTCAGTTCTTTCTGAAAATTTATTATTTCAGGAATAGAAATTTCAAATTGAGAGGGATCAATTCCCAGTTCTACCCAGTTTACATCTATTGAAGCAACTTCATCTCTGTCATTCCAGTTTGCAACAGAAATAATGATATCGTCCACCCCTTTGTAAACCGATGCCAAAATCATTGGATTACTGCATGAAACAGGATTTTTTCTGTCCCAGTAACCTGTCATTTCCCGTTCGGAAAAACGAAATTCATCAAAAAACTTCCATAAGTTTTCCGGAGATTTTTTAACATCCCTCACATATCCTCCACGGCTGGTTATTCCGTAAACCATTCCCCACCAGGGGTTACCATCATCTTCGAGCATTTGTCCACATAGTCCGAAGGGTATCCCGGAAATTTCAACCAACCAGTTATCTGGTGGCATTTGTTCGTAGTCGCGCCATTCGCCTATCCAGATCAGGTCGAAATAGGGAAGCAGATCCATATAAATGTTGAGGCAACTGGCAAATCCTGCCCATTCATTGAAATGGTTCCAGGAGTGTAAATCCATCCTCCCATTTGGGCGGTAATGATCAATCACCTTGCGGGCACGGCGTAATGTAAAACGGTCGAGTGCGGTATCATCGATATAAACCCCGTCGATGCCCAGGTTTTGAATCATCCAGTCGAGGCCTGCAACATAAAAATTATTGAGACGTCCGTCAGGAGTAGTAATAACCGACAAATCGCGACTCCCTTTTAATTTTCCTTCGGGCACAACATTAACCCAAGCCGGGAGATACTTTTCGCGCAAGTTCTTTTTCAGCCACTCGTCAGGACCATTTTTATGGTTATATGATCTGCTCTCATTTCCCGGCCCAGGGAAAAATATTTCGCCGTTTAGACTATTAAATGCCCATAACTCAGGCAAGTTTACGGTCAATTCACGGGTGGTATAATATAGTTTTATCTGAAGACTATCCTTGTGGGCATTGGCAACTGCAGCTTTAATGTCCTCCGCTGTTTCGTCAAGCATGGGATAGTTTATAAATGGGTATATTTCCTCGGCATGATGCATATTTACGATGTTTGCCCCTGCCATTTTTGCATGTTCAATTTTTACAGATGCGATGGAACTGTCGCCGTGATAGTACCGGTCGTTAAATTTTATTTTGCGATCAATAACTTTAAATGGAGTGATCAGCAGCTCAAAATCGTAATTGAGTTCTTCTCCTGGCTTAATTTCGCGGGTTCCCGAATAGGCGTTTATTACTACATCCTTATTCGGTTCTACAATATCAACACCTCCTTTACCAACATTTCCCCATGACGGAGGCAGATTCAGCGGTCCGTTTGAATAATAAACATTGACCAGCGGACGAACATAATTCTCTGCTTTCCATTTTATCCGAAGGCCTCCGTTCACTCCGCCTACCCAAAGCATATCCTGATCTTTGGACACATCCCACCTCCACTTAAAGTTTGAACTGCGAAATCCACCTTCATGTCCAAGTCCCATCATGTATTCAGCTTTTTCTTTAGCAACAGGAATTTCGAGACGGATATCTTTCACTTTTAACGGAACTTTCGCTATAAGTTTCAGCTGGTAATTCACAAAGCCATCAAATTCCATCTGTCCGGTGCATTCCAGATCACATTCTTTTGAGGTGTTCAACACATTCCAAACCACCTTCGAAGGATTTTGTTCTTTGATCACCAAATTCCCCGGCGTTAAACGAATAACCGCTCCGTTTTCTTTCTCAATAATAAACCGGAATGGTTGATTAATAACTGGTTCTCCCTTTTCAACCAGCGACTGATTGGATGGATCAAAAAAGGTGGTGATGGATTCAGGAAGTCCGTTTCGGGCAATATCCAAAGTACGCCCTAAAATACTAATTTTGTTTTCCTCAACTTTAACAGGAATATACCCTTTTGTAATTTGGTCATTGATTCCAACATTTGAATTGAGCCAGTTGAGTCGGGATAAACGTTTCCCCTGGTTGTAACCGTGATTTGGAACCGTTTCTCCGGCCACTTTTAGCTGAACAGGGATTGTTTGTTTCTCTCCGCCGGCAATAACAGAAACCGAACCGGAATAATTCCCCTTTTCGATGCCAGTAAGGTCAATTCCCATCCATAATGCCTGGATACGCCCTGACTGAACATTTACCTTTTTTGTAAACGCATTTCCCCTGAAATCTATACCACCTTTATTGAAGCAGGTTATATCTCCGGCATGAATTATTTGGTCACTATTATCTTTTTTAAGTTCAGAAAATTCAACCTGGATATCATCAAGCTCTGATTTAAGCGCCCATACACCAATCTGGTACGTGTATAATTCGCCTGGTTGGGCTGACATTGAGAAGTTCTTTTCGAAATTTGAATTCCTGAGTTTTCCTTCCGGAATTGAATCAAACCATTTAATGGAATTCTCACGTAACTCAGGAAAAATGAAGAATGTCTTATTCTTTAGTAAGTCAGCATACTTTTTCAACGCAGAATTGGTTGAAAGGTAGCTTTCGGATTTCATTGTGCAACATGTAATCAACAAGGTCATAAATACAATTAGTGTAATCCTTAAATGGTTCATACTTTAGTTTTTTAATTGTTACAATGCGGCATGCGCTAATAAATAATATTTAAATTCTTGTCAATTCTTAATCTCAGCAAGTTTCCTGAGAATCTTGAGATAGTTGTTTCTTGTTAAACTCTTTTCCAGATTATCAATTTTCCCCTGATCATCGATATAGTTTGCGATCACCCATCGTTGAATTGAATTATCCTGCTGATCGGAATCACCAATTTTTTGAATTAAGGTTTTTGCCGCGTCAGTATCATTTTTCTCTTTTAGCATCCGGATTGCCAGGATATTATTGAATGATGGCACCATATAGTGTTGATTAGTGTAATCAATTATTGACTTACACAACATTTCAGTTTCATTTGCTCTATTCATTTTTTCAAGACATAGTATTTCAAGGTAATCCTGAATTCTGTTGTCAACCTCATACGGCTTTCCAACTCCCAGATTTTCCGGCCATGCTTTCGATTTTTCAATCATCCTGATGGCTTCGCCATACCGCTTCTTTTGAATCAGGTCAATGGATAAAAACAGACAAGCCTGTTCGTAAACGACTCTTCCCTGGCTGGACCCTTCAAAAGGTAAAATGTGCATACTTTTCAGTATTTTCAGGCTATTGGAATATTGCCCATTGTTATTCAGGGCGATCGCATATTGAAGCCCGATGGTGAAATTATTTTTACATTTTTTGTGCGCTGCTGATGAAACAGTTAGTGCCATTTGATTGTCCTGGTGGACTTCGTAATACTCAATCAATTTATTCATTGTGCGCCAGTCGTCCGGAGCCAGTTTCTGTGCGGTCTGCAAATCCATTAGTTCTTGCTTTTCATCCTTTGTTTTGAAAAACGCAGCACGGGTCAAATAAAATGGGGCATAATCAGGCTCTTGTCCGCAGGATTGAAACAACCGATTGGCATCTTCGTCACGCTGGATAGCTGCATAATTTAATGCCAGGTAATATTTGAATTTCCAATGGCTATTTTTTGAAAGGGCCCACGACAGAGCTAAAATAGTTTCAGTCCGGTAGGGGAACACAAAATCTGCAGAGGCAACCGTCACTTCATTTAGCAGCGAGGAATTATCTTTGAGGTAGGCTTTCCACAACGCGACCAGGGGATGAGCCGGGGCTTTATCCAACACTTGTAAAGCCTCGTCTTTCGAACCTAATTTGTAATAGTCAAGACCTAATTCTAGGTAAGTCTGATAAGGCATTTCGTTGGTTATCGAAGAGGTAAAGCGCAGGTAATTTTCAGGGGAAGGATGCAAAAGATACCGCTCAAAGTCAGCAAAATGGTTCAGCGGATCGATGCCGCTGATTGTTTCAACAGATTTATCAGCGAGAGCCACCTCTCCCGATTTTCGGTAATGGATTGCCAACACTTCCAGTGCATTGAAATTATTACGGTTGAAATCCAGCGCCAACCTGGCGTAATGTTCAGTAAGCTCTTTCTTCCCAAGTTGTAATTGAATGGCTGCCATTTGTGCATACGCCGTTGAGCGGTATTCGGGCGAACGGGCTGCCCAGCCCAGCGTCTCGAGGGCATCGGTCAGGTCGCCTTGTGCATGGTAAGTTATCCCTGCAAAGTAATTGGCAGCCGGATGATAAGTGTCCAGTTGAAGCGCGTAATTGGCATAATACAAGGCAGAGTCTAACGACATCCGGCGGTAATAAACTTCGGATAAGGCCACCATTGCATCAAGGTAAAGCGGGTCTTTCTGCAAGCATTTAATAAACTTATCTTTTGCCAGCTTATATTTCCTGCTTTCTTTTAATTCCATTCCCTCCTGATAAAGAGAGGATGCATTGGTGATATTCGTAGCTACGGTGGACACAAACGGACGCTTGATCAAATTTCGCTTTGTCGGGTTATACTGCAAATCCATTCCTTCCACGACCACTTCATAATCAGCATTTGCATTCAGAGATACCGAGGTCTGATAAACCTCCATTGGCTTGAATTCTTTATTTTCACTATAGATAACCTTACCGTCAGACTTTACGATCAACTTTGCCTGTGCAAAAGCCAGGGCATTAATGCCAACCTGAAGTTTCCCGTTTTCAGGTTTCACATTCAATACGCCCATGGGTGAAACATCCATGATTCCGCCAATTTCTTTAACCGGAAACCAGATTTCAGTCCACCGGTCGGTAAGGCCGGGAGAAAATGGAACCTGTGATATCGGAGTCTTAAAAGCTGAAGAGCCACCATACTGGTTGAACATCCGTCCAGCCTGAAATTCCATGTATTGGCCATCGGTATCCGTGAGAAGATCTTCCCATATACCTCCATCCCGCGCAAGCGACCACAGCCAAAGTTTATGCCCGGGCATTTCGTCATATAAAGCCCAGTGTCCGAAACCGAATCCAGACCGATGATAATACCCACCCATAAAATCGTTATACTCTCCAACAACGTGATATGATTTGTTGGATTCAAAATTGTTTTCTTTATATAGAGAAATATTTCGTCCCTCTTTGTTATAAGGCCACGGCCCAATCTTACCCCCATGTCCCATTTCCTGATTTCCGGGATAGAAAAACTCAAGATCATCGGTAACAACCGCAGCCGCTGTCATCCAGTTGTAGTATGACTGAGGCAGCGGGGTCGGATTATTCCACATCGCGTGGGTTTCAAAATACGCCTTGTCTTTTGGAAGCCTGATCTCAACAGTCCACTTAGTAAGTGATGGTAAATCAAGGTTTCCTACGAAACAACTCACGCTACCATCAGGGTTCTCAACTATTTTATAATCAACCGGCACACAAGTGGATGGGCTATGCCCAATAATTCCAAAATTAAACTCAATACCGCCCGATGTCCAAGGCCCACGCATGGATATATTCCGATATTTCATCACCTCATTCCTGTAGATAAACTCCTTGCCAGTAGATTTCTCTATGGCTCCCCAAACTTTACCCCCATTTGAAGGGAGTACAAACACCTGGATATAATCATTTTCGAGTTTTATTACATTCCATTTTTGTATTTGACCATTCAAACAATACCCATTGAATGAGTGATAGGGATAGATTTCATCTATTTGTTCAGCCAGGATAGGTACAGGATTAGGATCTCTGTAAGGATAAGTCAGAATATCCTTTGACTCTATTTGGATAGTAGCTTTTTGAGCCACAACCATTTGCGATAAAATCAGAAATGTAAAAATAAATAAAAAAGTAGGAATATTAATAGCCTGGTGCTTCTTCATGTATTGTAAATTAATGAGTTACATTATTTAGTTTCTAATTTTTACACATTTTTACTGTTATTTCTCTAACTTTGATGGCCTTTCTAATTTCTTTCGCCTTGTTTTTATACCTGAAATCGGAGTAAATAATCAGGAACCGGTTTTTGCCGATTGGAAGCAAGCCGGTATAACCACAGGAAACCAAATCGTCTTCGTTTTTATAGGGCAACATTTCGAAAGCGGTTGACCAATCCCTGCCATCGGCAGAAAATCGTACTTGTACTCCGGGGCGCCCTGAAGCAAGAACCACCACCCCATTTTCGAGCTTTAGTATTCTTGGAAAAACGCCGAAAGGGGTAAAGGCCTCCGGTTTGGACCAGGTACAACCTTCATCTATTGAACGGCTTGCAAACATCGGGGCTATTCCCAATCCATCGGCAGTTCGCAGAATGCAGAGAAACGTTCCATCGGGAAGAATCTCAAAGGCTGGTTCGGAAAAACCCATTCGCTGATTTCCTTTCGGATCCGCGCTTAAATCAGGTATATATCCGATCCGGCCCTGGATATTCCAGGAATGGCCGCCGTCAGTAGAACGATAAAAAGAAGCCCCCGATCTAGTGTCCACCACATTATCATCAGAAACAAAAAAATCAGGATACACTCCGGCTATTATGGAACCATCAGGCAACACATGCATGTCGCCCCACCAGCCAATTGGAAAGAGCCCCTTGAAATGACCACGGACTGCCCGAGGATCGTTTATGGTAGCTCGTTCAACTTTCCATTCTGTTTCCCCTTTTTTAAGGCGATTGATAAAGATACCCTGGCATTGAGCCGGAAGGTCATTGAGCCGGTAGAGATAATAAGGCAAATTTGCATCTGTATCCAATCCGGTACCAACTAACTCCGGAAGTTGAATGTCTTTTACTTTAATCGGTTCAGGAATAAATATTTCTATTCTATCGCCATTGGGCAGAAGCGTTTTTCCTACCCTTTCAGGCTGAGCTGGTTTCCATGACTTGCCATTGGTGTTGGAAGCGAATGACTCAAACTTATGCTTGCCATACGCCTCAATATCATCTTCATTCATGTTCCAGGTAGCAATGATGGTATTATCAGGTGTCTTCACAATTGAAGGAAACTGAAAATACCCCCATTTTTCTGGCTTATTCGCCACGCTAATTACAACGGGTTCTTTCAGTTTAACCGTCAGCATCGACCCATCTTTGCATTTACAATTTTCGGCGGTTTTGCCATAAACAGGAATTCCATGTTTAATGTGCAGGTCTGGGAGTATTTTATTTGAAATATTGCGTCCCAACAGGGAAGTACATGCTAGAAGAAGAATGATCAACACCTTCATAAATAATCGCTTTTATTGAAATGTTCTATTCTGACATTTTTACTCTTCGCCTATTTTCCAACAAAGGAATCGGGGTAGGTAACGAAATATTTTCTGTCGTAGTCGTTGGTAGGAATCCAGATGTCTTTATCACGGTCGCATTCATATAGTTTAAGTATCCAGGAATCAAATTTCCGTTCCCCTTCGGTTAATTCGATGACCCTGGCCCCGCGACCTATATTGCCGTAACACTGTCTTCCTGAAACGTTTCCGTAAGCCAGGCAGATGTTGTGCAAACAACCGATGTAATTGTTGTTATGGTCATGCCCCGCAAACACCCCCATTACATCTTTGCATTCGACAAATGCAGAATAGAGGCCCGAATTAATTTCCGGAGCACAAACTGTCTCCTTCTGAAGACCAATGGTGGTTTTTTTATCCGAAATTTCCTTGTATTCAGGAAGCGGAATATGTATGAAAGCCAGAGCGGGTAACGGTTCTGTCCCAATTGCCTTTGAAAATTTGGAACTTTGACCCCTATACCATTCAATCTGGCTAAATCTGATCCATTCATAAGAACCAAGATCAGTTTTAGGATGGAACCCGCTATGGGAATCAAAGCAGTAAAGCAATGCTGCGATTTTTGAAGTTTTTGAAGAGCGTATATTCAGAATATAATTTCCGTTCCCGTCGATATTTTCAGGGCCATTGGCAGTTACGTTATAAGGCATTCCCACAATTGTTTCCATGATCTGTTTCCCTGTCAGTTCATACTCAATATCATGATTCCCCAAAATGACACTCCATGGAATTTGCCCCTCTGACCACACTTTGCAAAACGACAGCCAGGCCATGCGGGTTTCTTTTGAACAGACCACATCACCTGTAAAGAGAATCAAATCAGGCTTTTCAATGGCAACCACTTTCTTCATAAGAACCAAGGCACTATCAGAACGGTAGGAATTACATTGAAAATGGACATCTGTAAATTGTACGATTTTAAATTTCCCATGCTGATTAAACCGGAGAACCGGATTCGATTTGTTGTCTTTCCCCAATGACATCAGGGATACTGTTAATAGTATCAGTGAAAAACCAATTAGTTTCATTTGTATATAATTTGTTTTTTAATGGCCAAATGGAATAGCCATCCGCCGGCTGGCGGATTCATCTTCGGTTTGTGATTTACAACCATGGCTATTTCATCATTTAATCTTCTTTTGATTATTACTTTTTCTGTGCAGATGATTCATATCGTGTAATAGTTGAATCGATATAATTGGCAACTATTTTTTTCGAGGCTGCATCTAAATGAGATCCATCTGCTTGCCAGCCGATCCTTGGTTCCAATACCCGTGTAGAAATATAATGGACATTTTGATATTGATTGGCGATGTTCTGCATATTATCGCCATATTTCCCGAAGTCCTTTCCTGTCCCCAAATTTTTAGGCGCCTGAATTAAATATATAGGAGTATTGGGCTGTTTGATTTGTATCTTATCAACTACTGACTTTAATGAAATTTCAAAATCAGCATTTGCTACGCCTGAATTAAAATCATTCACTCCAAATGCAACAATAATGGCATCCATAACCGGATCAGATGCCAAAGCTCCTAAATATTTATAATTATATTGTGTATCCATATCAGATGCTTTTAATCCGCCTGTTGCCACTGGATACAATTCCCATTTCGTTCTATCCATAAATCTTGGATAGTCACAATTGGCAGCCATCCATGAATCACCCACTGTTTGAAGTTTCTTTGAACCCTGCGTCCAGTGAACAAAAACACCTGTAGAATCAATATTAAATGATTTAATGGTTGTTTTTTCTGTTGCACCAAACAGGGCTGCATTATAACCATCAGTGTGCATTATAATCGTTCGTAGAGTCGTATCAGGCAAAATAATTGTTACCGATCTACTCCCTGTAAATGTTTCTGCAAGTGTAGTGAGATAATAAACAGTTGAATTAGCAGTGCTATTATCGATTACCACAGTAAGTAAACAAAAATTTGAATTGTCAGGATCGACTACATCAGCATTTACAACAACAGATGAAGTACCATGAACTTTAAACACAATCTGTGACCCACCCCAACCAGACCATTTGCCTATCCCCGGATTTTCATTCCATCTGCCAAGCCATTGGATGTTAGGATTAGAATAAAGTATATTTTTTGCCTGAACAGAAGTAACTACAAATAAGAATGAAAGGATGAAAATTATTTTCATAATACTTAGATTTAAATTAACAACTCGAATGGAATTATTTGTTTCCTCAAAATTTACTTAAATCTAATACAATTTATGAAATATCAATACGATAAGGGTGCCGACATGGAAGGCGGTACTTCATCGGCGGCGCTGCCCCAGCTTTTGTTTGGGCGTGGCCCCATCTTGAAAACAAGTTTTCCTCCTTTTACTATATCCGCATGAGTGAACCACGGCTTATTGAGCGGCGTTCCATTTAGCATAGCCGATTGGATGTACTTATTCTGTGCCGATACATCTTTGGCTTCGACCACGAAAGTCTTTCCACTGCCAACATCAATGGTTGACTTTTCAAAAATCGGGCTTCCTATATCGTAAATTGGCTGTCCTGGGCATTGCGGATAGAATCCTATTGAGGAGAATACATACCAACCCGACATGGCGCCACCATCGTCGTCACCACAATAACCAAAGGGAGTAGAATCATACCACAAATCCATAATCTGTCTGATCCTACTCTGGGTCATCCAAGGTTGCCCTGCATAATTATAAAGGTACGGAATATGAAAAGATGGCTCATTCCCCTGACAATACTGTCCGATAAGCCCTGTCATATCAGGGAACTGACCAATAAATGCAGGTTTATCCATCACATACCATTCGATAAAAAGGGCATTAAGTTTTGCAATAAATTTTTCTCTCCCTCCCATCAGATTGATAAGTCCCTGCACATCATGTTGTACGTGCCATGTATAAATCCACGAATTCGCTTCGGCAAAATATTCTTCGCCTGCAAAACCTCCCGATAACTTGGGATCGAAAGGTTCGATCCAATTCCCGTCGGCTGACTTGGGGGCCATGAAACCAATGGCAGGATTATAAAGGTTTTGGTAGTTGTGCGCCCTTTTCATAAAGAGCTTATAATCTTCTTCCTTGCCCAATGCTTTAGCTATCTGAGCAAGGCACCAGTCATCGTAACAATGCTCAAGGGTAACCGAAACTGATTGCCTTCTGTGCCAGGGATTCACCTCTTTAACCCATTCTTTAACGCTTACATGAGTCACCCACGAAATCTGGTAAGGCATCTTTTCTTTGATAATGGGAATAAGGTTTTTGCGCCATTGATCAGGATCGGCAACTTTGGCATCTTCCCTGACGGGTAAGGCGGGATAAAAACCCTTATCGAAATAACAATGTTCCAATTCTGTGATATAACCTTCGTCCTTCCAAGGGATCATGGTTGCTTCCATCGCATTCTTCCTCATCCCTTCATATGCTTTTTCAACATCAAAATCGCGCATTCCTTTCATATATGAATCGACAATGACTGCCGTAGAATGGTGTCCGATCATTGCACCTGAGCTTGGCAGCCATCCGGTTTTTTTATATGCATTTACAAAACCCTGAATGGCTTTCATGTTTTCTTCAGGTTTGATGATCGTTTGAAGTGGATAAGCACACCTGTATGTGTCCCATACATTTCCCATGCCAACACGGGTAAGATAAAGGGCGCTATAAAAAATTGTACGTTGCTTTTCTGTACCCCCTTCAATTTTTATCAAGTCCAACTCCTTGTTCCATATCTCTCTCCCTCTCTTTTTTATCTGATCAAAACCCAATGAACCTATTTCATCGACAATAAAACCACGAGCTTCGTCAATGCTTACAAATGACATACCAATCTTAATTTCCAATTTTTCGCTACTTGTGGTTGGAAAGCTGATATACATACCTGTTTCCTCTCCTTTTACAAATTTTGATTCAGGATTAATCGTGTCGTTCTTCCAGGTACCGCAGGATGTTAAAGGGATACTTAATTCTGCCCTGAAATAATATTTATACCCATTCATGGAGGATAAACCCTCTATGATTTTGTTATTCTTTATTTGAACGTCAGCATTCCCCAGCATGTTCAGGAGTAAATTAGCTGTTTTATTTTCAGGTAGTGAAAAGCGGAATAAAGCAGTATTTTTAGTCATCGTATACTCGGCATTAATATCCGGATCTTCAAGAAGAGCCTGATAATAATAGGGGGTAACAGTTTCCAAATCGTGATCGAACTTCGATGCATTCTCTTTGACAGCTGTTTTTACTTTACCTGTATTGATCATTAAATTGGCGAAGCCTAAGGGAAATCCAAAAATTTTATCGGCAAGGTACTGGTCTTTCACACCCGGCGTCAAAATTGGAAATATTCGAACTGAGCCTCCGGGCATTTTAATAGATGGCGTTAAACCGTGGGTCTTGGGGCTAATTGTTCCAATGTATGGCTTTACGTAATCCACCGGAGTTTTTTTTCTTCCAGTGGTACAGCTCAGAACTATTGAGACGACGATTATCCATGCAAAAATCGATAGCGGTATTAATTTCTTGTTCATGATTGGTTGGAATTATTTGGTTGATTTTTGATTTTGAATATTCCTGATTTTATGCAATGGAATCACAATAGGATAGGTTAAACCCGTCATTTAAAGCTTATATAATTGGATATAATATTTTCAAACAGCAATAAGCAATCAAATTAACAGTATCAGAAAGGCGGATTTCAGATGAAATAGCCATGGTTGTAAAATCACAATCCGAAGATGAGATGAATATATCACCATGGCTATTAGCTTCGCTGATCTTCGATTCCATTTGGCCGTTAAAAAACAAATCATATACAAATGAAATCGACCTTTCTGAATGTACTCTTAAATGATCAATTTACATCCCACCATACTTTAGTGTTTAAGTTGTCACCACCAATTCTGGCCACGGCAGCATCATAATTGACCTTGTTATAGGCTTGTTCTGTATTGGGGTAAAACATTCTCACAGGAATTTTACCACTGTTAAAAGTATTTGGACCTGCAACTAATAATGGATAATGTGTGCGCTTCCATTCAGCCCAGGACTCAAATCCATTGGAGAATGAATCAATCCATTTCTGGGTTGCAATCTTTGACTGCTTTTCAAGTGTTGTACCGGTAAAACTAACGAGAGGGGTAGTCAGGTAGGCCGCATCCCAGGTAAGGTCACTTTTCTTAGGAAGGGTAAAATTAGCCGGAATCCTACTTTGCCAGTAATCGAACGAAGCTTGAATTCCGCTTTCGTAATAGCTCTTGGCGGCAGCAGTTCCTCCGTTGATGTATCCTTTTTCGGCAGCTTCAGCCAGATCAAATAACAGTTCAGGGTAAGTCATAATCAACGATTGATGCGCATTGGGTGAAGACAAGGTGCTGCTTTGGATTCCAAACCACAAAAAGCCAACAGGGGACTGGTTATTCGTACCTCCATTAAAGGTACTTCTGCCTTCTCCAATTCCATTGGGTACACCCGCATAAATTGGGGTTCCTGCCAGTACAGAATTTGGCGTTGGCTGGGAGAAAAGTTTTATTCGTTTGTCACCGGTTGCATTCATGAAATCGGTCACCGTTTTGGAGGCATCGAAAGAGGTGATTTTTCCATAATTAGGGTAAAGAGGCGACTGATTTGGTGCATCAGGTAAGAATGAAAATGCGGCGTGATCATCCTTTGATGTAAAGATCGGATATTTGACGGGATCATTCAAAATAGCTTTTAAGGCAACCGATGGGTCTTTGCGTCCGGATATCCTCAGTAAACAACGTATCTTCAAAGAATTGGCGAATTTTTTCCATTTGGCAATGCTATTATTGTACAGGATATCCCCCTTAATTACTTCGCCTGTTGTCCCGATTAAGTTATTAGCCTGATCAAGGTCGCTGAGAATTCCTGTATAAATGGCTTCCTGTGTATCGTAGACAGGTAAGTTTACTCCGTCACTTTCAGCCCTAAGCGCCTCAGAATAAGGGATATCTCCGAAAATATCGGTAAGGACCTGGAACATCCAGGACTTATAAATCAAGGCTACTGCCAAATAATTATTTTGCCCGAGCTTGGTCGATAACTCTGTCATTTTGCGAATGTTCCTGAGATTATCATAAAAACCACCCCAGCAAAATTTGTCAGTCATTGAAGCATCCCATTGAAAGACACTCACGTATTGATAGGAAATATGATCAGCAACAGGGTTCCCGTATTCCCAGTTCTGATAAAAATAATTCATCTGTGAAGACCGTATAACGGTAGTAAGCAGCAGATCAGGGGTTGGATTGACAATACTATTTGGATCAGTATTGATTTCTTCAAAATTATTTGTGCAATTCTGGAATGTACAAATGAATATTAAAAGAAGAGTGATATATAATATTTTTTTATTCATAACATAAAAATTTAATATGATTAGACATTAAAAGCTGACATTAAGATTGAATCCATAGCTTCGCATTGAAGGAAGAGACATGTTTTCAAATCCCGGAACCAGACCGCCACCTGTTGTAGTTGGTGTTTCCGGATCACTATGCTTGTTTTCTGTCCAGAGAAACAGATTTCTGCCTACCAATGAAAATTTTGCGCTTGAAATTGGTGTTTTGCGCAATAAAGATTTGGGGAAAGCATATCCTATGGTAAGCTCACGCAATTTCGTGAACGAGGCATTCTGCCTTTGGGCCTCCGTATTATGGTCATACCACATCTTGTAATAATTCCTGATGGTTTGAGGTGTCGTATTTGGCGAATAGGTTCCATCGGTATTTTTATTTACTCCGGCCCTTACATAGATCGTTTGATATTCAGAACCAAGGGATTGATCTTCGCGCAGCGCCTGTGTTTCAATCAATGAACCTGTGCCCATTGCTTTATTCAGGAACCGGGATATAAAAATGCCTCCCTGCCTTGTGTCAATTAATGCACTAATACTAAAGTTTTTATAAGTGAATGTATTATTTATCCCCGCGGTCCAGTCAGGATTGTAATTTCCCTGTAAATCGTAGGTAGGTGTTTTCAACGCCTGTCCATTTGCCTTATCAATAATAACCTGTCCATCAGGAGCGCGCAAAAAACCCTGGCCATAAATATTGCCCATCCGTTCGCCAATTACGGCTTTGATATAAGCTTCTTCACCTGGTCTGGACTGGCTGTATTCTGTCATCCCGGCTGTTAAAGAGATCAGTTTCCCCCTGTTGCTGGCAAAATTCACTGCCACATCCCACTGAAAGCTACTGACCGTCTTGATTGGTGTAGCATTTAAGACAACTTCAATTCCCTGGTTACGAATTTCACCTGCATTGATCATCCTGCTGGTAAAACCTGTGGTTGGCGATATTTGTAATGGTAATATCTGGTTCATTGAATTACTTTGGTATACGGAAACATCCAAACCCAACCGGTTGTTAAAAAAACGGATATCCATACCTACTTCATAGTTGTTGACCATTTCCGGTTTTAGATTCGAATTCTTCAAGGTCGCGGGATAGGATAACGCAGCAATCGTTCCCCAGGATTGTGCGTAGGCATAAGTTGGATCCAATGAATAGGGACCTGTATCTTTCCCAACTTCGGCATAGGAAGCTCTTAGCTTGGCAAAAGATATCACCTTAGGCAAACCAAATATCTGTGAAAGGATTCCACTAAATGATACTGAGGGGTAAAAATAGGAGTTGTTGGCTGCCGGCAATGTGCTTGACCAGTCATTTCGGGCTGTAACATCCATAAAGATCATATCCTTATAGGAAACCTGTCCCATTCCATACAAACTGTTTATTTGTTTTTTATAGAATGCATTGCTTGCACTTACTGTTCCTCTCACATTTCCTACATTGTAAACTCCCGGAACCTGCAACTGAGATGCTCCAAGATAATTTCCCCGTGAATCAGTTGTCATCCTGTTCCCTCCGAATGAGGCCGAAAAGTGCCAGCGTTCATTGGCCTGTTTATTGTATGCAAGGAGGAAGTCTGAATTTATTTCCCTGTAGAAATTGTTGAATTCCCAATAGGCACCAAAGGTAGATTGTCTGGTATTGGCAAGTCTTTTCGAAGGAAGGTTCTCATTATAAAGATCCATCCCTGTCCTTACTTTTAAGGTCAGATCGTTTGTGATCTGGTAATTGATACCTGCGTGTCCCATGAGATGGTCTTTCGCCTGGCCATTGGTCATGAAATTTGCAGTGATATACGGATTATCCTCGTTATTATAACTCCACCCGAACTGTTGAATACCTTCCAGACCCGGTTGCCAGTAATTCCGAAGGCTTTTCATGTTTATCGAACGCGGAAGCCACAGAACGTCGTACATGATGTTACTTGCACCGTAGTTGCCCATCGGTCTGTTTTTACTGTCGGTTCTTATATAGTTCAAATTGGCTTCGACAGAAAGACGTTTTGTCAGATTGTAGTTTAAATTAAGCCCGATGGTATTTCTTTTTAGATCCGTATTGGGGATACTCCCTTTCTGATCTATATTCGAGTAAGAAATGCGGTAGTTTCCCTGCTCATTACCTTTTGATATAGCAACACTGTTGGATTCGGTTATCCCCGTTTTAAAAAAATCCCGGATATTGTTGGGATGCGAAACCCAGGGAGTTGGAATGATATCGCCCCTGTTGGCCAAATGGACATCCCCGCCACGGTATCCATTGGTAGTTGGTGAATCAAACTGAGCCTCCATTAAACCTGCATCCAAACGGGGCCCCCAGCTTTCATCGTATCTGTCTCCTCCGGTCGGGTCGTTTGGATAGATACCGTTGTAGCCAAAGTTCGACCCCTGGTAGAGGCCATTTGTCCCTTGTCCGAATTTATTCTGGAATTTTGGTAAGCGTAAGGGTGTTTCAAAAGTAGTACTGCTATTTATCGTTATACCAATATCGTTAGTGCCTTTGCCCGATTTGGTAGTAATCAGAACAACTCCGGCAGCCGCACGGGAACCGTATAATGCTGCTGCGCTAGGTCCCTTAAGAACAGTTATACTTTTGACATCATCGGGATTGATTTCACCTGAACTATTCCCATAGTCAGCATTGTTGGCAATTGAACTCCCGTTACTTATCGGAATTCCGTCCAAAACGATCAATGCCTGGTTGTTGTTAATATCAAGTGAAGTTTCCCCGCGGATTATAATCCTTGCAGAACCACCTATGGTTGAATTTGACGTTACATTGACCCCGGCCATTCGTCCGGCCAACGATTGCATCAGATTTGTTTCCTTGGCTTCCACCAACTTGCTCCCGCTCACTTCCTGTATTGAATAACCCAGTGCTTTCTTCTCTCTTACAATTCCCAGAGCGGTAACGACCACTTCATTCACACCTACGGCCATCTCTGTCAGGACGATATTCACAACCGATTGTTCGCCTAAGGTTATCTCCTGTGATTTCATTCCTACAAATGAAAACACCAGTGTTTTGGCATCTGCGGGGAGTATTAATTTGTATTTTCCATCTGTATCTGTGACAATTCCGGTGGTGGTCCCTTTCACGACTACGCTGACACCAGGAAGTGGAAGTCCTTTGCTGTCTTTTACCAAACCGGAGATCTCCTTTTTTTGCTCCGTATTTGTTTCAATTATGTTCTGTGAAGGCGTTTCCTTAATTTTATTTGAGAGAATTACAATCTGTCGGTCATAAATCTTGTAGGTATCCTTCCCCCCTTCAAAAATCTGATCAAGGATTTTCTCAACGGTATTATCTGTTACAATCACATCCACTTTTCTGTTGACATCAACGGTTTTCTCATTAAAAAGGATAATAAACTCACTATTCTCTTCAATTTTCTGAAAAACATCGCCAATAGTTACATCCTTCATGTTAAGGTTGAACTTCGTTGCCTGTGAATAGCTACTCGCAGAAGCTGATACAAAACCCGTAAACAACAACAAGGTTAGCAGTTTCATTTTCAATAAAATTTCATTTGTGCCCGTCTTTAAAGAGGACATCACATTAAGTTTTTTTTTCATACATTTGTTTGTTTCTTATTAAACACTGATTTAATACTAAATTAAAGCTGGGAGGTTAGCCGACTTCCCGGCTTTTTAATTTGATTCCAAAACTAAATTCTCATAGGCAGTTCCGTTTTTATTCGTTAATATTAAATTTGATTACAAAATCGAATATGGTTCGACTTTCTCTTTCATTTTTATTGCTATTAATTCTAAACTCCTGTTGATTATTTTCCCATAATGGTTATCTATTTGTCTTTGAACTGATATAGACTTTATTACCAATAATCCGGTATTGCAGATTGGCAACATCGTTGAGGGCAACCATCACCTGAGTGATAGAATCTTTCAGATCAAGCTTACCAGTAATCAGGTCAGATATTTGAAAATCAGACTCATATATAAACTGCACATCGTAATACCGCTGTAACTTGTTGAGTACATCATTCAGACTCTGCCGGTGAAATTTAAACCATCCTTCGGTCCATGCATAAGTAAATTCAACATCTGGTTCGAATTTTAAGGCCATGGAATGCTCCTTCCGGTCGTAGCTTGCTTTTTGATTGGGAGCTAAAATGGTCTCTTTCTTTAAGAAGCCTAAAGCAGCTTTCACACTGATCGCCACACTCCCCTCAATAAGAACAGTCTCAATAAGTTTATCTGACTCGTAGGCGGAGATATTAAATTTGGTTCCCAAAACCTTAATTGCGATTTCACCGGTATTTACAAAGAATGGAAGATTTTGGTTATGGGCCACCTCAAAATAGCCCTCCCCTTCAAGGAATACCTCCCTCTTTTTACCTGTGAATTTATTGGGGAATGCCAATCTGCTTCCGGCATTCAACCACACCCTGGTACCATCCCCTAGGATCAATTGCAATTTTTTGCCGTAAGGGATGACCACTTCATTCATTGCTGAAACATCGTGACTGCTGTTTTTACTCAAATCGATCACCTTTTCATTATCAATTACAACCCGCTGGTCGCCATTAAGTGCAATTTTCGAGTTGTCTTTCTCAAGATCAACAGTAGTTCCATTGGAAAGATGAAGCTTCGACTTGCTATTTTTACCTGATTCGGCTGCTGTAGAGTATACATACAATTTCTGATTCCGGTTAAATACCCAGAAGCCGGCAGTCCCGATTGAAAGCAAGAGAATCAGCATTGCAGCATACCGCATGACGGTATGCACGAGGAAATGACGTTTGCCATGTCTAATCTGTTCGTCAAAATGTTCGATGTTTTTCCAGATTTTCAGCAGATCCAGTTCGCTTAAATGATCATGCCGGTCATTAAGCAGCTCCATCACTTTTCTTGCTTTATTGACATTCTCAATGAATTCAGGATTTTCATTCAAGAATGATTCCCATTCTTTTTGGTGTTTTCCATGTCGCATCCATTCAATAAATTCCTGCACCTCAAGGAGCTCTTCAATAGGAAGCTGCAAATAATCTTTTTTCACGATCAATTCCCTTTAATTCGGTTTTATAATATAAAGGGAGAATAGTTGTTTCTGTGGACACAAAAAACCGACTATTTTTCAAAAAAAAGTAATATGTTTACGATGGAGATAAAGGAAGGTAAAGTTGGTCTCAGACAGGTGTTCCCGAAGCGTTTTTAAAGAACGAAACACCATTTTTCGGGCGGAATCGTACTTTATTGACATAATCTCACAGATCTGATCGTATTCAAATTCACAGGTAAACTTATAATAGAGAATCTCACGTTGTTTCTGACTTAGTTCACAGAGACCTCTGCGAACAATTTCCTCCTTCCGCGTGAGCGATTCTTTCATTATCCACTCATCTTCAATAGAATATACAATATTTACTGACCGACCGTCAATCTCCTGTTCCGATAATCTCAGATTTTTTTTCTCTAATCGACTGTGTAAAAGCCTCCGCCTAAAAGCTTTGATCAGGTAAAAATAGATGTGATCGGTGGATCCCAATGTGTCGCGGGTTCGGATGAGGTCGTAAAACAGATCCTGAATGGTGTCCTTAACCAGATCGTCGTCGGAGGAGAATTTTTTTCCGTAACGGAACAACTTATCGGCGTAGGAGTAATAAAGATTTGAAAGTGCATACTCATCGCCCTTTTTAAAGTCCGTCCAAAGTTTAGTATCGTTAGATTCAGGATCCATTTATTGAAAATTTCACCTTCAAAGTTAGTTATTTCGACAAAATTTCAATCATAATTTTTATACCTGAATTTGGACAAATTTTGTTGAATTCCTAAAAGACTGATCTTTTATAAGGAGGAAAATCAGGTAGGTTTTAAAGTTAAGAAAAAAGCCGCCCCAACTTTTATTGAAACGGCTTTTTCTTTACGATTTTAGTAATAAAATACTGAATCAGCGCGTGATATTTACAAATAATCAATCGTTTAACCGGAAACGGATATTCATCAGATCAACCATAAAAATTTACTGTAAGGATGGTGATATCATCAAACTGATCGGCAGTACCAATGTAATCATTAACCTCCTTGAGCAATAAAGCGTTAATCTGGTCAGGACTCTGATTGGATTCAAGAGATTCCAGAATATCGATCGATGGTTGAATGGTTCGTCGTTCATCCGCTTTATTATGGGCATCTTCCAAACCGTCGGTATACAATACAATCGTATCGCCGGGTTGCAAATTGAACTGGTACTGTTTGTATTCAAAATCAGGATCGATGCAAATCGGAAAGCCGGTTTTCTTTTTAAATATTTCAACCTTTTTCCCTCCGCGAAGAATAAGCGGGCATTCATGGCCACCGTCGACATAATTGACTTCGCCTGTTTTCAGATTGAGTATACAGACAAATACGGTGACAAACATCATGTTATTGTTATTTATCGATAAAGCCTTATTGATTTTGGTAATCTCTTCCACCATGTCGGGGCTCGTACCACTGGAGAAATTGGTGTTAAAAAGTGACTTGGTGATGGCCATAAACAGTGCAGCAGATATCCCTTTATCCGAAACATCACCCACCATAAAAAAGAGATGATCGTCATCAATGAGGAAATAGTCGAACAAGTCTCCTCCAACTGTTTTAGCAGGTTGCAACACACCGTGTAAATCAAAATCGGTACGATCAGGAAATGCCGGGAATTTTTTGGGCAACATGCTCTGTTGTATATCGTGTGCAACCCTCAGATCTTTCTGAATAGAGACCAGATTATCCCGGTCTTTTTGAAACTTCTTATACTGATTGATCTCTTCGATTGTTTTGGTAATGGTAATCTCCATATCTTCGAAATTAATGGGCTTGGTAATAAAATCAAAAGCCCCGCGGTTCATCGCTGTCCTGATGTTTTCCATATCACCATAGGCAGAAACCATAACCGTTTTCAATTCTGCATTTTTTCGATCCTTAAGTCTGGAAAGAAATGTTAATCCATCCATTTCGGGCATGTTGATATCCGAAAGGATTAAACAGATATCGGGATTGGAATCTAACTGCTCGAGTGCCTGTACCCCATTTTGTGCGAAAATAAAGCGGTACTCCTTATTTCGGATACTTTTTCTGAATTTCTGAGAAATAAGCATTTCCATATCCTGCTCATCATCAACGCATAAAATTAATACTGTATTTTCCATATATATATTTTTATAACAATTATAATCCTGAATGTTTATTAAGCCAGGTTTGTGGGGAGGAGTATTTTGAATTCGGTATACTCATCTTCTTTTGATAAAATTTCAAGTTTACCTTTATGTATATTTGTGATTATATCATGGCTTAAGGAGAGCCCAAGTCCGGTCCCCTGTCCTTTTGGTTTTGTTGTGAAAAACGGCTGAAAAAGTTTATCCATAACATCTTGTGGCATGCCACTGCCATTATCCCGTATCCTTATTTCAATAAAATTGTCCAACTTCTTAGTGGAGAGAAGAATCTCGGGTGAAAAACTATCCTTCAATCTTTTCTTTTTTTCATTCAGTGCATAGCAGGCATTATCGACCAAATTAATTATTACTCTGCTCATCTCCTGAAATTCGATATTAACCGGAGTGATCAAAGGGTCATAATTTGTTTTGAAAGTCAGGTTAAATTCCTTGTAATTCCCCCTCATCCCCTGATAGGCAAGTTTGGCAAATTCGTCAATCAGTTTATTAATGTCAGCCAGTTCAAAGACCACTTCCTGTTTATTGTGCATTTGAGCAAGCATAGAGAAAATAATTCGTTGGGCTCGTTCACCGTTTTCGAGGACCTTGGATAAATTGGCGGTGAGCATCGAACGTATATCTTCAAGATCAGCCTGGGTGTCAGGATCTAACTTATCGCTGATTCCATCAACTATTTCGTTTAATTCTCCAACAAGTTCCTGACTCAGTTTCGTGAAGTTATTGATGAAATTGAGCGGATTCTTAATCTCATGCATAATACCGGTTGTAAGCTTCCCGATAAAGGCAAGTTTGTCACTTTGAATGAATTTTTGTTTGATCTCTTCCAATTCAGATGAAAGAGCCAAAAGCTGCTCTTCTGTTGTCTGCGCAATTTTATCGGGTGTATCCATATCCTTCAAAAGTTTTTTATTTGATACCTGATAACCTTCAGGTTACTAAAAGGTGTAATAGCTTAGGGTGTAATTTTTCTCTTAATTTTATTCACTTGTAAGGGGTTCGTTCTTTGGAATTTTGATGACAAATGCGGTGTAATCCCCCTCTTTTGATTCAACTTCAATTGTTCCTTTATGAGTTTTAATGATATCCAGGTTCATATAAAGTCCCAATCCGGTCCCCTTTGAAGTTGGCTTGGTTGTGAAAAATGGGGAGAACAGTTTCTTTTGTTCCAGTTCTGGAATTCCATTGCCATTATCCCGGACAATAATTTTAACATCATCATCTGAGAAATCGGTTGAAACGGTAACCTGCGGCTGGAAATTTTTCACACGCTTCATTTTCTCATCCACTGCATAAAAGGCATTTAAAACGGTATTTACAATTACTGATCCCAATTCAGCAGGTAAGACGCTGACTTTAATCGATTTTGCATCCAGCTCTTTTTTTATTTCAACCTGGAATAGTTTATTATCGACCTGATATTCCTGCAACGCTATTTCAATATGACTCTCAACCAAGGTATTCAGATCAGTTGGTATAAATATTTTTCCTCTCTCTTTTAATAATTTCTCCATCCCTTTTACAATTCTCGAAGCGGAATTACCATGCTCATTAACTTTGAGAACATTCGATTTCACCATTTCCAGTATATCTGTAAGCTCATCAAAGATATCTGGCTTCAGTTCATTCTTTATACCACCTAGGATCTCCTCAATTTCCACTGAAAGATCCCTGGTTAGCAGAGAGAAATTATTGATATAGTTTAATGGGTTCAATATCCGGTCCACAATACCTTTTGTAAGTTGTCCGATTGAGGCCATTTTCTCCTGCTGGATCAGCTGTTCCTGGGTCTCTTTAAGATTGATAAGCGTTGTTTGTAAGTCCTCCAGGATGATGGTTTTAATAAATGCCGAAATAATATGCTCTTTCAGATTGTGTAATAAACTAAAATCCAAATGATTAAATGCATGCTTTTTATGCATGTTCTCCAGAATCAGAAATCCTTCTACCATATCCTTTACCCTAACGACCATGATAACTGTCGATTTTGCATTCTCGACCTTTGAAAGGTTTTGGTGCACCAGGTCTGAATTGATTTTCCTTACCTCAAAGATATCCTCATGAATTTCGTTTGCATGAGATAAATAATAATCCTCAACCTCACTAAGGGTCATCCGGATAGCCGATACAGAGGAGACATCCCACCCAAATCCGGCCTTAAAACTAAATAATGCAGTGGTTTTATCATGAACCAGCATGGTCGCCTTTTCGACTCCTCCAATCACTTTTGTTTTTTCAAGTAGCGATTGTAGCAGGCTCGAAAAATGTATTTCAGAATTGATTGACTTAACAATCAGGTTAATCTTCTCAAGTTCAGCATTCTTATTACTGAGTTCCTCCGATTGTTTTTCAATTTCTTCCTTCTGAGAAACCACTTCGGCTGTCCGTTCAATAATCAGATTTTCAAGATTTTTCTTTTCAGCAATCAATTTTTGAGAACGGACCCGAACTACAACATAGATTAAAACTATTAAAAACAGAAAGTAAAGCAGGTAGGCAACAAAAGTCTGATAAAATGGTTTTTTAATTGAGAACTGAAAGGTTTCTGGCTTTGTAATTTGTCCATAGATATTTTTGGCAACAACTGTAAAGGTATAATCTCCTGCAGGTAAGTTGGTATATTCCTTGTAAGTATCGGAGATCCATGCGGATGGTTCAGCTTCAAATCCTTTCAGGAAATATTGAAACTGAACGGTTTCGTACATGCTGAAAGATGGGCATGCAAAATTAAATGTAACCGTGTTTAAACTGTAATCTAAAAGTGGAATTGATTGACCGGCTTGAACTGACGAGGTGAGATGATCCCTCGTTAGGAAAGTACCCCCAAATAAAACCGAATCACCTGCAATAGTAAAACTGCGAATTAATACCTTGGGAAGATCTGTTAGATTTTTTTTAATGTCAGGATCATAACAAAATCCGCCATCTGTTCCCCCAAACCAAACCTTTCCACTTGTTTCCGGATATATTGTCCAGATTGTTTTATCCTGTACCGGGTTTAATAAAATCTGAGATTGTGATGGTTTGCCATTCTCATTTCGTATTTGGATGTTCGTTTGATCTCCTCCGGTACTCCAGATATTTCCTTTGGGGTCCTCCACAATGGCCGAGATCCACTCTTTTGGCATCACGGTATCATTCAGCAGCTTTTTTACGGGTGTGAAAATATTCGTATTTGAATCGCAGGAATATATTCCATTCTGAGTTGTCACAAACAACGAATTTCCAACCTTGTTAAGGTGATTTCCGAATCGCGAAGGCAAACCTTTGGTTTCATCAAAAATGACCGGATTCTCATTTCCATCAGGTTTTATCCTTACCAATCCCTGGGTAGCTATAACTGCCCACAAGATCCCACTTTGGTCCTCCTCTATTTCCGAAACCTCACTTGTGATTCCCTGAATCTTACCCTTGAGAACCCACTTCCCATTCATATTCTGCAAGTGGGTAATCCCATCGAGTTGGCCAACGTAAATATTTGAATTATTGAGATTCGAGCGAAATAATTTGAATGAAAATCCGGGTACCAGCAGATCTGATGAATTTCCTGTTATTAAAAAAACACCTCTGCTGGTAGCTGCAATAATTGAATTATTATCAGACAATATTGACCAGCAGGCGGAATTCATTCCGGTGATTGCAGTATATATTTTTTGGTTATCGTCATAACGATAAAGCCCTTTATCGGTAGCAAAAAAGACATTTCCCTTATGCCGTAAAATCTGATTAACAGCCCCTTCAACCCCTCTTTTTTTATCAAAGAAAGAGAGGCAAGAAGGAATTTCCACCCGGGAAATGCCGTTATCAAGAGCCATCCATAAAACATCTTTTTGATCGATGTATAAGGCCCTGATATAATCGTTCTGAATTCCCTGGTCAATTTTTTGTTTCAAAGTTCCGTCGGGGTAATAGATCGCGATCCCACCTCTTTCTGTGCCCAGGCAAATAGTTCCGTCTTTAAGTTTGGTGGCACACGAGATACTGTTCTGTTGCAAAAATCTGTCATCAGAGGTACGAAAATTGGAAATGCCATTTTCATCCAATAGCAACAGCCCGTTTATACCTGTGGCGATAAGCACTTTATTAACACCATAAGACACCATCCCTTTAATAACCACTGCCTCAGAAAATTGATTTCCGGTTAAAATTTTGATTTTCTGGTTATTTTGGAGATACTGTAATCCATTTCGCTTATCAAAGAAAAACAGTTTTTCATTAACATAGTAAGCTGCATTTATCGGTCCCTCAGACTTTATGATTTTGAATGTGCCATTATGCCACAATAGAATAGACTCATCGGTAACAAAGCAGACCCCCTCTTTTGTCGCCAGAATGGCAATTACATATTTAAATTGTCGGTCCTCCTTAGGAAGGGAATCCACCAGACTTGAAAACCGCAATTCACCCTTTACATCCGGATGAAGAAACCCTATTTCACCTGCGGCACCTACAGAGATGATTCCTGCAGAATCGATCGCCAGCGCAGTAACCTGTGATATTTTCGATGTCTGAATGGTTTTCCAGGTCTGCCCGTCAAATTCAAGTATACCACGGAAATTAGCAAAATACATGATCCCCCTTTTATCCTGGACAACATCAAAATTCTGAACGTGCGCTTTATATTCCGAAGGGTAATAATTCTTAATATAAGGGTATCCAATATCTTGATTTTGAGCCTGTAAGCAGAATGGGGCCAACATCCAAAACAGAATTGCAATGAGTGTTAAAGTTGAATTCCTATTTACGGCTTTGCGGGTTATCATCGTTTGATTTATTATGCTGTTTTACGTAAGATTCCTATTACTTCAAGAGTAAACTCACTATTCTCTGACATGGTATTAAAAATCAGTTCGGGACTAAGAACCAGTATG
Organism: Prolixibacteraceae bacterium; assembly: GCA_963677935.2. GTDB lineage: Bacteria > Bacteroidota > Bacteroidia > Bacteroidales > Prolixibacteraceae > JAAFHB01. The sequence goes on from CAXXEH010000003.1 coordinate 2,646,508, forward strand.
GCAGAGCTATTTTCTGCCTTGAGCCTCACGTCGTCAAAACCGTCATAAACTATTCCCCAATAAAATTCATTCTCATTTATTTCCCTTACTTTCCTGCTGTTGGAATATTCCGATATTTTCCCGGATAATACTAACAGGATTGAATCCTGCGCTGTTTCTCCCGGATTAAGTTCCTCTCCTTTGTGCAACACGATATCAGTTGAATTTTCGACAATACGAGCAATGTCAGGATTTGAAAATGCTCTGAAAAGCCGATTTTTCTTCACCAGAATTACCTTCTCGGAGAGTGAAAAACCGGATATTTTTTCAGGAGGTTTAATCGTATATTTTTCGATGAAACTCACTTTTTCTTTATCCAGTTTACTGAATACCACCTTAAATCGTTCAGAATTTTGGGCTTTCAGGATATTTACAGCGTTCTGCATGATAAATGGATCGGGGTTCAGGAAGTTTGAAAGGAAAACTGTTTCATTCCCCGGAAAATCTTTAAGATAAATAATTGCACATGCTTTTGTCCATCGGTTGATTTTCAGATAGTCCTTATTGATAATATCCTTAAGACGTTCAACAACTGTCATTTTTTGCTGCGGATACTTATCCCTGAAAAGGTGTAGGCTATCCACCACCGATAAATCTTCAAGCAGTGGGAGGAAGATCTCCTTGATCTCAGGCGATACTGTTAAATCGAGCAACTCAGTGGCAAAAACCTGAGATTCATGGGTGCCGCTATGAAAGCTATCCTGGATATATTTGATTGTTTTTGAGTCATACAACATCGATAGCAATAGGAACACATTCTCCTTCTTTTTGACCAATTCATAGTTTAATGCCTCCATTAGTAAAGGCATCTTATTCTCTTTCTCAATATCCAACGTCGCGGCCATGACCCAGACTGTGATGGCAATTTCTTCATCAATAGTTTCCCTGATCTGGCTCACTTCCATAATTTTAGCATGATACTCCAGTTTACTAAGGGCTTTAAATACATGATTCCGAATGGTTTCATCCGGATATTGAATACGCGACCGCAGAAAATTTAAAGACCCATCGCAGCTGATGCTTGAAAAAACAGAAATGATTTTAATTCTGACGTCCTTGGTTGTTGTGTTCTTATCAAACCAGATCTCAAGTTCAGATAAGATTGGCTCGCCGATCATCTTTATTGCAGTTATTGCCTGAGTTGAATAGTTTGGGTGAAAAAGATTCTGGACAATATAGGGCCACAATTCACGCTTGCTGATCTGACCTGCGCTATAAAGAGCAGCTTTCCGGGTTTCAGGGTTTTCATCCTGCAACAGTGCCTGTACAATTTTGTGGATCTTATAACTGCTAAAATATGCAAGAATACGAGCTGCTAGTGTTCGTTGTTTAGCCTCCTTTGATTGAGATAGAAATAACAAAGTTTCAAAATCGTTGCTCCTCACCTGGTGCAAAACGGACAATGTGTGTTCAAATAGCTCTTTATTAACTGTCTCCGGATAGGCGCGTAATTGATTCTGTACAATCTGCTCAGCAGAAAGTAATTGTCTGCGTTTTATTTGTTCCAGTATTTTCTCCTGATTAATCAATGTTGGGGAGGCCAATATTTGCTGCAAGAACCGGGTCATTTTCTGGGGTTCTATATTAATCATTATATTCATGATCAGACCAATATTCGCATCCTTTTCCTCTCCTGCTATTTTAGAAAGTGTGTTAAGGTTGGAGGTGTAATTATTTGATTTAGACTTATTCTTATCGTTCGACATAAGCATTTTCCCAAGAGAGTTTCTGTAATCCTGGTAAATGCTCAGGCTGACCTTCACCCATACCCCCAGAACAAGGAAAAAAAGAAAATTAAAATAGACCAGATTAAGCACTTTTATCTGGGTAAAAAGTAATACAACAGCACCGGCAAGAGCAAAGCCCAGTCCTTTGCCCATCCCTTCAACCATACCCTGAGCATTCGACCGATCCTCAGCCGGTAGTGGCTGATACAATATCTGAAAGGAGGTGTCGTAAAGCCCACTGCGCAATACCCTGTCAAGCATCTTGGTGAAGGCGATAAATGAGAAGAAAAGACCGGCAGTTCCATATAAGATCCCTGAAGTAACTGCCAGAAAAACGCATCCGGCCAGGACAACGGGCAAGATAGGAAGCGCAACTTTTAGTCCGTATTTATTGAGTAACCTTCCTGAAACGAAAGATTTAAGCACAAATTCCGCCACAGCAGTTGCACCTAAAAAGATACTCAGGAAGCTGGCAAGTGAATTTGGTTTAACATATTCAACTTTTATCTGATTTAAAAAGGAATAATCGGCGAAACACATCCCAAACATTGGCAATACTGCCATTAAAATCAGGAGGGTGAGATACTTGTCCTTAAGAATAATCTTAAATGACGTTTTCATTTTCTTCCTGTCTTTTATTTTGACGGTAACTAATGGCTTTTCAAAATGGGCCAACATGAACACCATGAGCAGCAGGCAGATCACTAATCCGAATAAGGAAATATAAAGCAGATCTGATGTATCGATAAATTTCAGGACTAAAGGGATAGAGAAGTAGCCAACAATATTGGAGAGTACTTCGCCGGAACTAATTAACCCAAAAATTCGCTTACCCTGACGAAGGTCGAACATTCTGGCTGCAAGTCCCCAGAATCCCACTGCCGAAATAAATACAAATACCCGAATCCAAACGAACATTAAAAATGGAAGCCATTTATTGTTAAAGAATCGGTTACCGATGACAAAAAATCCGACAGAAACCAAAAGGAAGGTAATACCAAAAAGAATAAGTTTTTGAAAACTAACCACCTGTTCAATTCGCTTATAAACCAGCCATACCAGGTAGCTCATTATACCTCCGCCAATATATGCCCAGGGCAAAACAGAACTTTTAAAGCTTACAACAAACAGGGAGGTGGCCGAAGTATAAAAAAATGCTATTACCGAGCCCATAAAGAAGGAGTAAAGTAACAGCAGGATAATGTCTGTTTCTTCTCCTTTCCGAATATTAAAGGCTTTAAGTATAGCGGTTTTCATGTGAAAATAACTTATTCATTAACGTATAACGGTTCTACCGGAACTGCAAAAAGCATAGTCATTTCCTCTTTTTGTTTAGGGCAGACAATCGCAGCAATCTTGAACTTTTGATTTTTGTAAACTGATTTGATTGTCTCAGGGTCGTCACCTCTAATCAACAAATAATCAATTCCTTCCTGATGTTCTGCACAATATTTCCTTACTTTATCCAAATCAATTCTGTTTACCAATAAAGACTCAGGCGTTAAAGGAAGGCTGAATTCGAAACAGAGTCCTAATTTACCTAAATTGTAATGAAATGCATCGATCAGCCATCCTGCCTGATTAACATGAATATGGAGACTTGGGAAATTATTTGAATGAATCAGTCCTATTTTTATCTGTGATCCCTTTTCCATAGCAAGCAGGCAGGAGTAAACTGTCAGAAGTCTTCCCAATCCTTTTCCTTTTACACTTTCATCAATGCCAAGTCGTATGGAGTAGGAAATTTTCACTTGCTCTTTTTCATAGCCTATTTCAAAGAGGCACCCGACTATTTGCTGATGCTCATTTTCCACAATCAATCCGTGGCCATATTCGATAAATCTGTAAAGGTCGTATTTGCTGATGGCTTCAGGATCACGTATAAAGCGGGTTATAAGAAAGTCAATAATCGGATCGATATCTTCTAATTGAGCCATTCTTAAACTTAAACCAAAGGAGTTGATTTCAGCCTGAATATTTTCTTTATAGGCTTTTGAAAAATCATTTTTACCCAGCAAAAGGACACTCTTCTCCCACTCATTCAACTCTTTACAAATGCTAAAAGGCTTGGTAAATATGTACTTTTTATTAATCTCCATGATAACAGAATCTTTATAGCTCATAAATTAGTCTGAATAAAAAGTTTCGTCCACGCTGAGGTGTGCGATAAGAATAAACTACGCCGTCGGCTGATCGTATTCCCGGATCAGCATATTGTAAATCGAACAAATTATTGACAATTACCTGGGCACTTAATCCCGGAAGAATTTCCTTATACATAACTGAACCATTGAACAGCACGAAAGCTGGAAATTTACCGGGATTTGCGCTCACAGAAGTACCACTCCCAACCGGCCGGTTGCTCACATAATTCATTCTCAGATTCACGTTAAGGTGATTAAAATAGGTTGCATTTACACCACTATTTAGGTGAAAATCGGCAATGTCACCAATGCGTTGATAAATATTTGTCAATTTCCCGTCTTTTATAATATTGTTTTGGGGGTTTGTATAGGTAAAATTCGCATATACCGAATACTGATTTAATTTGATGGTTACATTGGATTGAAGCCCCTGGATTTTCAGGGCGCCAATGGCCTGATTCTGCCCGGTTGTGGTACCATCGGCTAATTTCGCAATACCGGTTCCGACAACGCCGTTAAAACGTGAATTGTAATAAACCACGTCTGCATAAACGTTTTTTGAAAAACGGTAGGCTACACTTAAATCGATATTGGAGACCTTTTCCGGATCAAGGTTTGGATTGTTTAGTTTTCTTGTGGAAATGGTCGCAAACTTGGTCCAGTTTGAAGCATTTTGAAAGGCACTTGCATAAATGCCTTTCAGGATAAATTTTCCGGGAGTTACCACCAACGCCACACGGGGATTAAACTGCGATCCATATCCTCCGGTGACCCGGATCCTGTTATAATCATAACGTCCGCCCATGGTCAACTTGTAGATATCCTTAAATTTCCAGGTGCCCTGAGCATAAGCGCCCACATCGTAAATAGTGAAATCATTACCCCCCCGGTAAGCATCACCGCTGCTGCCGCCAATCTCAATAACGCTCCCGGGGTTAAGAAGCCCGTCTGTAACTTTATCAGGTGCTACCCTGTTGTTGCCAATATAAGTCGCCGTACGGTAATCCCCTTGTATTGAGCTGTTTCTCACTTCAATTCCACTAACCACATTGATCTGGGCATTCGGATTATAGGTCATTTTGAACTCATTTCGAAACTGCCTGGAAATCTGGTAATAGTATTGCGTCTCCCAATGTGGAGCAACATTGGCAGCCAGATCTGCACTTCCAAGTGCCCGGTTCGAATAATTGAAAAGGTAAACAGTGCAGGAATTATCTCCAACTTCAGTTATCCGGTACTGTGAGAAGTTCATCAAGCTAATTTTATCCGAAATATTTTTATCGTATTTCATGTAGAAATAGGACTGTTTGGGGACCCATTTGATTCCATTATTTGCGCCAGCGGCTTTGTTATCGTTGAAGTAATTGGTCCCTCCTGACTCCGTTTTCCAAATCTCATATCCTAATTGAACGTTATTAAATTTTATCTTACCGTTCAAATACCAATGTTCCGAAAGATTGGAATAGCCGATTTTATTCCCATTTAATTTTGTATCCAGGGCTGCTTTGTCATAATTTCTGGCTGCATTCGCCCCTGCCTCTGTTACGCTGACCGATGTAGTATCGCCATTGGCAGCTCTGTTAATCGTAAAATAGGGATTACCGGCATCGATTTTATTGGTCTTTACAAAACCGGCAGCATTTGAATTCACTCCCAGCAGCGTCGTATAATTGACCTGATCGTAATCAGATGGGTTGTAATTGAACTCCGGGTAGCCTGAAAGATCCTCTTCGGAAGAAGAGAACCGCCTCAGCGTGGTAGAAAATGAGATGCTATTTTTTCTGGCTGCCAAAGTCATATCCAGATATCTGGTAGAAAGAGTCCCCCAACCTGTGTTGACTTTTACACCCACATCTTTTTTACCTGCCAATTGGTCCGGATCGCGGGTGATTACATTTACCACCCCAACCAAAGCATTTGCTCCGTACATTGTAGAAGCCGGTCCGTAAAGCACCTCGACCCGTTCCACGTTGGAAACAGGGAATTGGCGTGACCAATAGGAGATATTGGACCATAAATCATTCTCTTCAACCCCGTCAACAAGAAAAAGTGTCCGGTCTGTATTATTTGACCGGTAGCCTCTTTGATAAATATTAGAATAGGTTGTGGCAAAAGTTCTGGAAACGTCAAATCCTGGCAAATCACTAAAGACCTGTTCCAGATCGACATATCCGCGGTTCATAATATCTTCCCGCGAGATAACCAGTACGGTTGCAGGGGCTTCATGCAGATTTTCAGCTCGTTTGGATACCGATATAATCTGAACGCTTGATCCCGCCTGCTTGATATCATTAATGATCTGCTCGAATTTGGGAGGGCCAAAAAGCTCTGCATCAAAATCAGGTTTTATCTTTATTAGTTTATTGGCAAACGAAATAGCCAGATTGGTCGAATCAATGGCCAGATTTGCGACTGACATTAACCGGTAAGCCTGAATCAGCTGTTTTTGTGAAAATCCATTCTCGATACACGGTTGTAGCATCTTTTGAACGTCACTAAACAACCCGATATCATACTTCTTTTGTGCCTCCTTGATCACATTATCATCACACTCCTGACTCCGCGACGGAAGGGCATAAAATAGGCTGATTAACAATAATACAATACCGTAATGGCTGTTGAATTTAGTTTTAGTCATTACTTACCCGTTTTAATTTGAGGACAAATCTCCTGATATTGAATATCCTTGCCCACAAAGGTTATCCACTCATTCTGGGTTAAATTCCGATTAACCCTGGAACATATTTTTGATGCCAGCAGTTCGCTGCTTACTTCGAACAATCTGACTGTCTTATCATTACCTGATGATACAAGATGGTCTCCTTTGGAGCTGAATGTCAAATCCATTACCCATGAATCGTGTCCGGTAATCACGATGGGATTTTGTTTCGGTTCATCCGGATTCCAGATCCTTATGGTATTGTCATAGCTTGAACTGGCAAATATCTTATAATCAGAACTATACTTTAACGAGGTAATCCCTGAGCGGTGATCTAAATATTCAAATGGTTTTTTGCTTTGATCGGATAGATTCCAAAGGTCAATAATACCTAATTCATCACCGGTGAGTACAAACCCGCCATCATAATCGAGTGCCAGTGAAAGGATTAGCTTCTTAGTATTCAAAACAGTTGGTTTATCGTTGAAATTTGAAACCAGGAAAATTTTCACTACCCCATTCTGATCGACTAAAGCAAGTTTTTTACCATCACCTGAAATTGAAATATCCTTTATTGAACCATCCATTTGCCCGGAGAAAAGGGGTATTTGGAGCGTCTTGAGATCCCATATTTTAAAGAACCCATCGGCCCCTGCAGAGACCATTCTGTCGGGTGAAATGATCTTAATTTTATTGATTATTCCTGCATGGGCGACCACACTCCGGGGTATAATCCCTTTTTGACTGTTCTCCCAGGATAGTATTGTCCCATCGGCCGTTCCTGCCAAAATACTTTTATGCTCCACGGCTAGAGATCTGATCCCACTCTTTGAGAGGTTGGCTGTATTAAGGGAGAATGGTTTTTCACGGGGATCACTTAATGACCATACCAATAAATTACCGTCGTCGCCGCCTGAATAAATCCATTTCTCATCGGTCGATAAGGCAACTGCCCTGACAATATCTTTATGTCCACGAAAAACAGATTTATCTATCGCTATGTTTGACAGCGCATTAAAAATATCGGGGTCATCTTTCCTCCCCCCATTTTCAAGGTTAAAATTATAGGCATGACCGGCCAAAAGTGCTGATAATACAGGATTTGAACCGGCTACACGTTGAGATTGAATGGCCAACGAACGTGCGATGGCCAGAAGGCGTAACCTTTGCGTCTTTTTTTCGGATTTAACCGCCTGGTCAGCCGACTTCTCGGCTCTATGTGCCGAAGTATCTGCCAGTACTTTTGCTGCCCTGGCGACTATTTCACTTCTTTTAGCCCTTAACGCAGCAGAGTCAGCCAATACCTTGGCGGCTTTGGCGGCCATTTCACTTTTCTGGGCAGAATCCTGCTGTGCAACAGCAAAAAGTCGTTGCTCTTCAGTGATTAATTTTTGTTGTTCGGCAATTTTCTGTTGCTGTTCTGCAATTCTTTTTTGTGCAACAGCCTCTTTACGTTGTATTTCAGCCTTTTTATTTTCATTTTCCAACTCAATACCCTTTTCCAATACAATTTTACTACTGGCATCGGCCTTCAGTTTAGAGTCCAGTGAAATAATTAGAAAAAGGATAGAAATGATCGATGCTATACTAAGAAAAATAACGATTTTGCGTGATCGGCTTAATTCTCGTTTTTGAGCACTCTCTTTTTTCTTTATTTCGAAATCAGATTCCTTCTTGCTATAATCTAAAAAATCGATAGCCCTTTCAAATCCCGGATCATATCGTTCAGCCCAATATGGGGTAGGCTTATTCTTTTGTTTCCATTTAACCCCAATTTCAAGTTCGGGATTTGTCCAAAGCCCCGATTTGCCTTGCTGGTATAATTCGGCAGATTTTGATAACCGAAGATATAATTCGGCAGATTTTGTCTCTTCATCAACCCACTCCCTGAGGCGTCCCCAAACACGCATAATGCTCTCATGCGATATATCAATCACCGTTTCAGGTTGGATAGGAATATAATGTGGAGGCATCAGAAAGGCCCGTCCGGGGGCCCTGAATTGATCAATAATCTCCTTCAGGTCGGTTTCCTGGGCATTGACAGTCTTCTGGATATCTTCAAAAGATGTTGGTCTGCGCGTTCCTCTCTTTTCTGCACTCAGATCTGTAAGCGCTTTAAATAACCGCTCGGTATCTTTTTTCTGATCCTCACTCTTGAGTTGACTGAAAATTTCTTCTGCATGCAACGACAAGGCCGATGAGATTGTTCCAATCGCTTCATAATGTAGAATATCCAACGGTTGATCACCAATTCTGTTTAAATTCCAGTAATCCCAGGCACGCATCAACGCATGTTGCAACACAGGTAACTGATCGGATTTGTCGCCTAAATCAGTGATTAAGCGATCGACCAATTCTGATGAAATTTCAGCACCAACTGCATTGACCGGTTTTACGATCGCATCGTGAAGTGATTGAGGAGTCATCCTGGGCACCAGAAAATGTCCTTTGTTTATCGCTTCGGTAAGATCGGGGATTTCCGTACAATGATCAAGGAAATCGGATCTCATGGTCAATACAACATAAATTGGCACGTCTAAATCAGGCTTTCTGACCAGATCGAGAAACAGATTGACGAAAAATATCGTTTCATTCTTTTCTGTTTCGTAATTGATTTTTTTCTGATATCTGAATGTCTCCTCAAACTGGTCAATAACGATCAGCCAGGGATCAGATCCGAGTTCCTGATGTGCTTTTAATACAGGATCCAGACCATTTCGCAAAGCCTGATCAACATCCTTTGATCTCATCAGCGCCATCCCCTTTGTTGTTGCCTTTCTGTTATACGTTTGGGTGTACTCCTCAGCAAATGATAAGATTGGATTATCTCCGGGTTTAAAAACCGTAATATCCCAGCTCTTTTGGTTGTTAATTTCATGCTTCAGGATAGCAGGAATTACACCCGCTCTGATAAGGGAAGACTTACCACTTCCGGATGAACCGATTATAGCAAGAAAATGAGTGTCAGTGAGAACTGCAACAATATTTTCAATCTGACTCTCGCGTCCAAAAAACAGGTGACTCTCTTCCGTTTCAAAACTTCGGATGCCAGGAAACGGATTGACTTGTGATTTTATTTGAGTCATTCTAATTTAAATATCAAAAAATAAATTCAGCTGTTTATTAGTCAGTTTCAAAATCCACACCACTGCAAAACTTATCAACCTGAATATTACATTTAATAGACTCGTAATCGTGATTGCAAAGATTTATTTTGTGGTTTTACTTTTACTCCAGTCGAAACACTTTGGTAAAGCTTGATTATGCGAAATTAATATAAATCTTTTATTAATATAATTAATTTTGTTTTTTTTAGGGGTTTCGATACATCAGAATCCAAAAAAAAAGATTTTTAATTAGACGTAGTTTGATCGCTGAAGCCTGCTTTTTATGAATCTGCCAACCAGGATGTTTTATATGCCTTTGTTTCGAATATGGAGGGTGGTCCTGATCTGGTTACCCGGTATGAGGTTTTTATTTTAGACGAGAAGAATAATTCGTGGAATAGTTCCGGAATTGTTAATTTGCGAACTCTTCGAATTCTCTTATTTTTGCCCAACTTTTAGATATGAAGACAAACAAAGGTATATTTCAGCGTACAGAGCTTTTATTTGGGAAAGAGAAAATGGAAGAGGTTGCCAGCAAAAAGGTGATTATCCTTGGCATTGGCGGCGTAGGGAGTTGGTGTGCCGAAAGTCTTATCCGTTCTGGGATCCGGCATCTCACCCTTGTCGATTCCGACCGGATTTGCATTACCAATATTAACAGACAAGTGCATGCAACCATGGAGACCGTTGGTGAGGTAAAAACCGACGCGTTAAAAAAACGATTACTCGAGATCAACCCCTCAGCCGAAATAACCGCAATTCAAAAAATCTATAACGTTGCCAATCACGATCAGTTCAATATTGAATCATACGACTATATCATAGATGCCATTGATAGTCTGGGGAGCAAGGTACACCTGATCAGGATGGCTACACGGACCAATGCGGTACTGTTTTCATCGATGGGAGCATCCCTTAAACTTGACCCTACTCAGGTAAAGGTTGCTGAATTCTGGAAGGTGATTGGTTGTCCGTTCGGATCGAAAATCAGAAAATATATTCGCAAAGGGGACCTTCCTGCAAAGCCATTTTTGTGTGTCTATAGTGAAGAATTACTCGAGAATCGCGGTTCCGGCTCCTCGTGTGGAACCGATAAATGCCTCTGTCCTAAAATAAAGAGCGGTACTGGCGACCCAGAACTGGATGATCATGAATGGTGTAGTCAGAAGGCGGTGATCAACGGCACTATCGCCCATATAACTGCAATCTATGGTTTTACCCTCGCTGGCCTGGTAATGCAACATATTTACAACGTAAAAGGGGAGTGACGATCTAAATCAGAAATGCTTTTCCAGTGCAATGTTAAAGTGATTAGCAAGTCGCCTGACATTGTCCAGATATAATTTTGTAGAATCAGACACCGCAGTCGGTTCTACTTGTTTGTAAGGAAACTCGTTTGTAGTAACAGGCCCTTTCATAGCAATTGCCTTTTTATAATGATCCTTTATAAGCAACTCACCTTTCTCTCTCCTGTTCGTCAACATCAGAAAAGCGATATATTCGTATTGAGAGGTAAACAATTTATTTCTCTCGTAAACCTCGGTAAAACGGATTAAATCATCCAGAGATTTGTAAGTGTTAAATAGGGGTTTTAAATAACTTTCAAGATCTGCCTTAACATTTAAAGCGACATTCTTGGTGTCAATTCTGGAGCTTAACTCATACCAATGGACCCGTTTATGGGAATAAAGACCTAGCGGATTTTGAATAAAGCAATCGTCAGTCGTCGGAAAATCGATGATCATCTCTTTATCCCTGCCAATGTTATAAATATCACTATTGAAAAAACCAAAATTAAACGCAAAGTACAATTTATCGAAAGAAGTTGACAACAGATTTTTTTGGACTGTGAATGTCTGTGTGATTTCATTTGATATCCGGGAAAAATTCTGACCTTTTTTTCTGAATTTAAGCCCTTTAAAGAATGGATTTATTATCTCTTTAAAAATTGCATCAAAGTCGGAATTCAATTTCTCTGTTGTCATTTCGTTGTTAGTTTATGCATATCCCGGTAATTATTTAACAGAAAGTTAGGTTAGTTCTTCCCTTTAAAAACGCTATAATCCGGTAAAATGCAAGAGTGAAATATTATCGTAAATGTATAAAGTTTTTGTTAATTTCTAAACTACAGTTTGTTTTTAAAAAAATCAACAATGCAATTTTATTACTTAATTTAAAATAAACAGGGAACAGAGGAAAGTCTCCGACACAACCAGCCTCCAAAATCTCATCAATAAGCACATTACCCAATTATCTAAAACTAAAACAGCAAGAAACGCGACCCTTTGGTGTAAGCTTTTCATTAGCAAGTGTGCGCTCTGTTTTGATTACCTAATATTGTCCGTACTCATCTATCAATTGAGAAAGCATTAAGAGCCGCTCTTTGGTTACCATTGGTGCGATTGAGCAGGCCGTGCTTAGAATAAAACCTTTTCCAAGGGTTTTACCTGTTTCAATAATTTTCTTTACATCAGTTTCTGCTTTTGCATCATCGGCATAAAGAAGTGAATTTACAGAGTCGATGTTACCTTTAATAAACAGGTCGTTTCCAATCCGGTCAAAAGCATCTTCCAGGTCAACATTTCCAACCGGAACCGGGTCCAGGCACTCCAGACCAGAGGTATTGCTTTCGCGCATTAATTCCAATCGGTCGTTGATCGAGCCACACGTGTGAATATAAACATGCACCCCCTTGGCACGAATAGCTGAAATGATTTTGTGCTCATAGGGCAATACAAATTCACGGTACTGTTCCGAGGAGATAAATCCCATACCGGCAAACGGAGAAGAGACTTTGATCGCATCAATAGGTTTATTACACATCTGGACAGCCAGGTCAAGGATTCCGTTGGCAAATTTTTCAATGATTGATTTGCATTTATCAGGCTCCATAATGAGGGCAATCAAACCATTTTCGTAGCCTACCAGGTCAAGAAAATAGTCAAACGGCGAGGTGATCTCCCCATGAATGGAGAGGGAATCACCCACTTTTGCATAGATAATATCAAAGATATCGAACATTGAGGCTTTATCGAGGTCAAAGTAAAGATTCTGAGAAACAGGAATATAATTGATTTCAGAGGGAATATCTCTCTCAACATCAATCTCTTCGATAGCAGGCATTTTTTTTGGCTTAGAATATGATACCAGCGGCAAATCGGTCCAGGAGTGAATTTCTGTCCTGTTAGGATAGGTCAGTTTATAATTTCCTTCATTTACACATTCATTGTTTAGCAAATCCTTTTTCCACTTGTCTGAATGTCCATGCAGGCTCACCAGGATACCATCGAACCGGAAGGTTTCGCAAAGCCGGATCAGTCCATCGGCAAAGACATTTTTGTCGTACCAGAATTCGACCGGATTAGGTTTTAACTGTGTCATCATGCTACCAATACTAAACTGGCACATTAAAGGAACGCGGTCTGGTTGTTGCAGGTTCATGGCTGCCTTAACTCTCTCTTTGGAAGTAAATGTTTTCATTTTATAAAAACTTGAATAATATAGTGTCGAAATTACTTATCTTAGATTACTTAACACGACCTTTTCCCATCAATGTCTTTAAAATCAATTTCAAATATTTCGTTTCCGGATAAGGTAATCGTGGCTCCCAACGCCGACCAGGCTGGAGTAATATCCATAATCGTGATATCCTTTATGGGAGACAACTCCTCTTCTGTCCAATCGCTGTCATCCATTTTATGCAACATTACCGAAATCATCAATTCCATCGGTGGATTTTTTGCCGTTCTCTTCTTGTAAGCATAGACTACAGTGCTTTTATCCGCTTCTGCATTTCGGTTTTGATGGATTAGGCAATCCAGATCGTCCCAGCCACTATAAGTAATCAGTGCAATTTGCCTTCCGGGAATAGATGCAGTGATCACTTTTTTGTCGCCGACTTCAAACTGCCTGACAACCGGCTTTTTACCATCAAGGTGAGGCATCCCGAAATGGCCTAGGGTCAGTTCATATTCAAAAGCCAGGCGGGAACGGTCGACCCTGATTACCCCTCCCGGGATAGTGATTTCAGCAAGATCAATGATATAACCCACCCCGTTATTTGGCGGTTTTCGCATGATGGCCTGCCGATATAAAACATCTTTCCTTATCCCATTATAAAGCATACTTTGAGAGGTGGTATATGACCTGTTTTTTTCTGAATCGTTTTCAACGGCCTTGCCAGTCAGATAAAAGTTAACATCATCACCTCTCACATCTCTTGGGTCCTGACTGCGGAAACTATATTCCATTGATGTTCCCCCCTGTGGATTATGATCTTCCCATGGGAAATGGGTATTATAGACCAGCTTTGAATAATTTGGATCGTCATAGTAAACCTTTCCGGGAATGATTTCGGAGGTACCTGTTTTACCATGATTAACCAGGACAAGACCCGGGCTTTCAAGAACAATTTTATTCGAGTTGTTTCCCAGAGTTTCCCACATCCCATCGTTTTCTCTGGCAGTCCAGAAAGGTGAATCATCAGGTAATGCGAGGCATATAAAGGGCAGGAACATCAAAAAAGGGCTCCCTGCGCAGCTGTAGTCTTGCACCATATATTCCTTCTGCCCATAGAATCCGAGGCTGGGAATATTATTGTCGTAAAACTCTTCGCGAGTAACAAATTGGAGTAATGAGCCCGAACAAAGCCGTCTTGCCCAGCCGCCATCCAGCAACGTATTATTTTTCAACATAAAGGAAACAGGGAATGCCCCCGAAACCCAGGTCCTGTAGCAGATGCTTCGTGACCACATATTTATGTATCCGTCACGTCCGAAGAAGCCTGGAAGCGATTCCATTAATTTCTGAGCTGATTTCTCGATGATTTCAGCGATTTCGGGGTAATATTCATCCCCAAAAGTCCGGTTCCAAATGGTTGTATAAACAATAAACAGGCTGATTGAATAGTAATTATACGTTTGTTCAAGATACCACCCATTACCTGAATGATAAGAAGCAACCCAAAGGAGATGACTTTTTAATAATTCATCATCGATCTCATAGCCATATTTTTTAAGAAATGAGAGGGCTACAATATTAAAAATCCGCCAGTTATTCTGGGTAGTTCTATGATGGGCCCATTTTGAAATGGTGATAACCATCTCACCCTTTTGCTTTTCGGTATAGTGTGACCAAAGGGTATCGGGCAGGAGCAGCAAAGTTTTAAACAACCCTCCAAACTCGCACGTGAACTGATAATTGGAGTCGGGTAATTCTTCGGGCAGCGGTAATGAATTGATATGTCCCGGTGTGAATGCGTTATAGATGTGCAATCCATAATAATCACGCAGGTTGATGTTGTTTATTTTCGTTTCCGGATCAATATGGATTAGCGGACCTGCCAGAGTGAAAGTCCGCTCCAAAGCTTCAAAGTCAGCGGAACGATAGCGCCAGTCAGGAGCATTTGGTTGAGGATAGGTCTTGCCCGGAACAACAGGAAACGATATTGGGGTATCAAGTGAACAGACATGACTAAATGCCCTTTCCAATAAATACTTCGCCATTTCGATATAATGGATCTTTGACATTCCAGTAATTGGGCTTAAGTCAAAATCGGGATTCTTAACTTCAAAAGCTTTCTTCATGCGTTATTACTTTGTCTTTGATTTTTTAATATCTATTTTACTAATCATTTACCATTCTGTTGAAGAGCAACCATCCTGCAGGATTCTCCTTTACCCTGCCGCTCAACATAATCTCAGAGATATAATAAGTCCCTTTACCGGACCTCTTCTCCCCGACAACGGAGTAACCTGAGGGATCTTCCTTTCCCCAGTTGCACAGACCACTGGTTAACAATGGCTTCCACCCATCAGCCTTAAAGATATTTGCGACTATGGGATTAATATATCCGGCTTTTTGATCGTACCACAAAAAGAAATCTTTTGATTGAAACCGTTTATCTTTCAATAATTCAGGAGTGATCTGGGCAAAAAAGTAATCCCCCATGATGGTTTTTGACACATTGACGGTAGTCCCTCCAAAAGAATAAGACCCGGCTGGCAACTCCAGAAAAATGACCCTGCCCCCCTTGTTTACAAAATCTTCAACCTGTTCAGCAATAAGAGAAAAACGGGCAAAGTCATCAACCAATATTGCATTTGCCAGATTCATATCCCGAACGATTGTACAACCTGTTTCGCTGGCTAACTGAGTCGCTTTTCCACCTGTAGATCCGATAACAAAAACTTTCTTCAGCATGTTTTCAGATTTGGGAAACAGATCCAGTTCGAGGTTCGAACTGTTGATGCAAATCCCCTGATTATTAAAAATGCCGAGCCGGACAATAGCCTTGGTTCGCTGATTGATTTTTGGTACATCGAAGGAAAGATATCCCTGGAAAGCTGCACTATTTTCAGGGATAGCTGCCTCTGAATGTTGATTAACCAATGATTTTCCATTGATTTTGATCTCGTAACGCAACGTGCAATTGGGCGGCACTTCGTTGCGATCGTTACAAACCCATGCCTCAATTGTCGCTTTCTCCCCCGAAAACCATGAAAAACGGTCAGTCCGCAGAGATACCATCAGGGGAGAGAGTGCCTTCCTGTATGCGAAAAATGCTTTTTTAGGCTGACGGTCCACATCCATAATGGTTTTCATCCAACCGGCAGGCCATGCGTCAATGAACAGATGAATGGCAGAAGATACCATCCGGCTGTCGCGCCGAAACGATTCTGTCACAAATTTCGTGGCCCATGCCTGAAAATTCTGGCTCTCATCGATCCACTCCTTTAAACTATTTTGAGTGTTGAACCACATGTAATGAAACTGATTGGTCTGGGACATTGCTATGCGGTTGGCGCTCCAGGATTTTTCCTCTTCAGGGGTTTGAGGCATCCAGTTTTTTGGGTAATACTTTTGCATCACATTGAGCGGATCAAGCCCCTCAGCGCCAAACTCGCCGCAACCATAGAGCCAGCCTGGTTTCACGGGCTGCCAGTACCCTTTGTGCATTTTACCAAGTCCGAGTCCGTGACCGTTATACCACGTATTATAACAATGGGAATCGGGTAAACCTGGGGATGGCGGATCATAATCACCGTCTCCCGCCTTGATCACCCGGTCGGGATTGGAGAGCAGAACCGCCTGATCCATTGCTTTAAACAGCTGGTAATATTCTTCGGATGTGTTTAAGCTCCGTTGAGGACTCCCTTCAGCATTAGGTGAGCGTTCGTTAATATAGGTAACCATGATGGTTGAAGGGTGGCTCCTGACCAGCCGCTCCATCTCTTCAACCTGTTTAATGGCCTGTGCAAACTGATTGCGCCTGATACCGGCAAACAGGGGAAAATCGGTCTGATTTAGCATTCCCAGCTGGTCGCAATAATCATAGACCTCCGACTGCACGGGACGCTGTGTAAACCGGAGGTAGTTCATATTGCACAATTTGGCTAATAATATATCATCCTGCAATTGGTTCCAGTTTTTTGTATAGACATCCCGTTGCTCGAAACCCATTGAGTTGGCACCCCGCAACCGTATCAGCTTCCCGTTAAGGTACATTCTCCCCCTGGGGATATTGATAGTATCCATCACAAAACTTCGCATTCCGAAATTTTGTGATAAAGCATCAGCAACTTTATCTTTCCCAATATTGAGTTTAACCTGAAGATGGTACAGCCATGGTTCAGTAATCCCCCACTGGCGAAAATCCTTAAGTTCAAACGGGACCCTGATATAGTTCACCCCATATTCCATGTGGAGAATTTTGTTTTGCCAGTCTGTTGGTTTTGCCAGATCACCCACCCCGGGAACAAAGGTTGTGGCGGGAACATATTCCCTGTTTTCAAATATAGTATCGGCAAAATTCTTCCCGTAAAGCGACAGCAAAAGTTTTACCTCTTTAGGTTTTGATGAAGAATTATTAATCTCAATCCACGCCTCGGCTTTGGATTGTTCCGGTAATGGCCGGACAAAAATATCGTTAATATTCAGAGGGGATCGTGCCTCCAGATAACAATCCTGAAAAATCCCCATCGCCGGGGGACAAACGTGCCAGCCAACTTCCGGCTCATCATAACCCAATCCTCCGGATGCATATATCTTATTTCCAACTACGTGATTTTTGTTTTCATCTGACGATCCCGTTGTAGTAGGCTCATTTTCCACCTTGACAAGAATCTTATTAAGGCCCACTTTTGCATATCTGAAAACCTCAAATTCAAAAGGGGCAAAAAACCCTTCATGAGAACCACAATAGGTACCATTAAAAAAAACGGAACTGCGGTAGTCCACCCCTTTAAAACAAAGATAAAGCGCCCCTTTTCTGATCATATCAGCGGTAAGATACACCTCTTTAAAATAATACGAGACTGCATTTCCCAAGGGAGGTCCGTAATGAGGAATATTGACATTTTTCCAGTTGCCCTCACCCTGCAACGTCAGCAGAAAATCCGAACGATCCTTATCTGTTTCGACCCTCCATTTCATCTCTGAAAGCAAAATCCGCTCCCGGTAATTTGGTAGTAACGGAGCAAGATTTTGCATAAACGGGGCAAATTGTTTTTTTAACACCATTAGTTCTGCAGCTAATTCCTCTTTAGTCGAAATTTCCTGATGAGGCTTGAATATTAACGACTTGTCAATGCCTACCGGTAAATATTTCTCAGGCAAAACAGGTGGCAATGGTTCGGAAAGCAGATTTGTTCTGAGATTGTATCGCTGAGCACCAATCCTTGCAAACTGATCCTCCTGTCCAAAACAATTGTTTCTTAATCCACCTGAAACGATGAAGAAAAATATTAATGACTGAAAGAAATATGTATTTTTTTGATAGGCCATCTACTTGTTTATCTTTAAATTAATCACCATGTAAATACTATTATCCGGGATTGGTATATCGGTGCACTTTTACATCATTTGCCTGAACTTTTCCAGGGGTACTTTGCCCATCTGCAATCAGCTTCTCCAGCAACTACATCATTCTGGCAACCCGCACGGGCTGTTTATCTGCAACTTTAATCTTTTTGCCCGGATCTTCTGCAATATTATAAAGTTTGATTTTATTATTGTCAGGTAACTTTGTGAAGTCATCGTTAGCCTCGCCGGAAATCAGTTTACATGATCCCTCACGTAACGAAGGGACACCCATTGTCGCTTGTAAAAATCACCAATGTATCATCTGCGGTACCGCTCTTTTCGAGGGCATCCTGGACCTGTCTGACGATGGCGTCAGTCTCCATTACGAGGTTGGCATAACCATTGAGTCCGCCTTTGCCCTTCCACTCCTCTTTAACAGCAATTAGATCGTTTGGTTCGCCATTAGGGATTCCTTCCAGTGTATTATTGTTGTACTGAACAATTTCGCTTACGCCAGCGTGTTTAATGTCAGGAATCCCCTCGGTAATTTCAAAATTGAATGTCAGAAGCCAGCCGTCGGCTCCCCAGGTTTCAATGAACGACCTTAGATTATGATAGCCCCCGAAAGCAATGGCAGAAAATAACAGGCTAATGACTTCATAATGTTAATGATTAGATAAACATTAAGCTATTTTTAAAATATCCACCAAGTTAATCAATAATTTTATTCTCGCTTTATATTCAACTTTTTATACCATCGACTGTAGTCATCCAATTTAAATGGAGCCGCCCCGGCCAGATAATGATTTGTATATTTAGCATTCCCTATCGTGTATTCAATCAACCACATTGCTTGCTTGTGCGATTGCGGAATATTTCCAATTAACGTTTTTCCATTTATGGGAATAACAAACGACCTGGAAAACATTGTTTTTCCACTGTCTAAATCTCTGACAACCACCGTCCCGGACTTTGCTTCCCGGGTATCATTTACCGCGACTATAGGATGATTCCCATTTGTGGGATCGCCAATCATGACACAAGCGTTGTACTGAACCTGCCTGATATAGTAATACGCGAGCTTTTTGCTGTTATAATAATCTACCACAGCATCCGAAATGATTGGCCATCCATCGCGCAGGTTCCACCAAATAATCCCTGTCTTTGTGAATTTCGCCATTCTCCATCGCTCGACGAAAAATTTCATCGCTTCACCCTGAACCACCTGCGAGGCAAAAATAAATTGATCCAGGTCTTTCAACGTATCTCCGAAAAGGGCATAAACCTGTTTTATCATCAGGTTATTCCGGTCATTGGTTAGTGTATTATTAGGATGAACACGAACTGCCTTAGTCTGCCATTGCTCATTCCAATCCCCGGACTTTGTCCATGGATAAACATATTCCGCATCAAACATTTTTTCGAGACTGCTCCGGTTAGGGCAACCATGATAACCAATCTCGGTTACAAAGTGGGCATTTACATCGGTATAAAAAGGGGCTTTATAATATCCGCGTGGTCCCCACAGATGCACCTGGGGCATCAAGCTCATATTATTTCCTTGCTTAAAAAGTTCCTCACTGCAAAAAGGCGAGCTTGGCAAATAGCCTCTTATCGGATCATATTCCCATACTGCCCTGGCTAAAACCTGTCTGCTGATAATATCCAAACCAGGATTGATTGGGGTTGAAAAAGTCCACCCTATCGAGATATCAATCTCGTTGTTTCCACACCAAAGGACTAATGAGGGATGGTATCGCAAATTGAGTACGACTTTGATTGCTTCTTGTCTGACTTTTTCTGCAAATTCACTATCCTGGGGATAGACAGTACCGGCGAATGAAAAATCCTGCCAGACCATTATCCCATTTTCATCACATAGGTCATAAAATTTCTGATCCTCATAGACATTCCCACCCCAGCATCTGATCATATTACAATTCAAATCATTAACCATACTAAAAGCATCCTTTAGATGATCTTTGTCCCTGCTATGCAAAGCATCCAGAGGAACCCAGTTCGTTCCCCTGATAAAGATTTTTTCACCATTGATTTTAAATAAAAATTCTCCGGGCTTCTCTTTTGAAGTAATATCTGTATGTATTAATTCGGCTGTACGGATGCCTATTTTTTGTGTTTTTTCGTCAAGAACATTCTTTTTCTCATCGATAAGCCGTACGGTTGCATCATACAAAGTTGGATCGCCATACCCTTTTGGCCACCAGAAGTCGATATCTTCCAGTGAAATCATTTGCCGGCTGCAATGGTTGAACAACGGATAGGAATTCTCAAAGATAGTGCGGGAACCCTTTTTCAATGAAACCTCCATTGTCAATCCTTCGATAGGTGAGCGGTCAGTAGTTAATTGCCAGTCCAAAAGTATTTGAGCTTTTTTTTGCACAACATCAACGACGTCCGTCATCCAATAAACCTGCTCCACTCTTGTCGGCTTTTTTATTTCCAGAGAAACAGACTTCCAGAGTCCGGCGCTAACCAGTCGTGGCATAATATCCCAGCCATACATATGAGGAGCTTTGCGTATGTGAACCTGTTCTACCCTGAAGAACTTTCGGCCCCCGATAACTCCGTTAATATATTTCTGACTTTCGGCAACAACTGGATCAATCCGGATATAAATGACATTATTGCCATCCGGATTTAAAAAATCAGTGATATCAAACCGGTGATCAATGAGCATGTTTTCGGTTTTCCCTACAAATTTATTGTTAATCCAGATATTTCCGAAACAATCGAGACCTTCGAATACGATTTCGACCCGCTCACCTGTCTTAAACTGTGGTGATTTAAATGTTCGGCTATACCACCACTGATATGTCTCGTATTTTCTCAGATCGTTAATATTACTGCCAATCTCAGGATTTTTAATTATTCCTGATGCCTGCAAATCGAGTTCAACATTACCAGGAACCGTTGCAGCTATTTCGGGCCAGTTACTGGACTTCAATTCATCCGGGGTAATGGGTGAACTTTTACCAAATAATCCATAGGACAACCTCCATGATCCATCAAGTGATATCTGAGCTTGCAAACTCATACTTAAAAACAGCAGAAAAATTCCATTTACCAAAGTTCTCATATGTGATTTTTAAAAGTTTATTTCAGTTAAAATTTATACCTTCTTTCGAAATTTGTTCGTTCCGGTCACAAAGTGAAGCACTTTTGTATACAGAAGGGAGATCAGCAAAGGAATCGGAACTGTACAAATTCTAAAACAGGGTCTGAATATCTTTTTTAATTTGTGAAGCTACATCTTCGGGTAAATTTTTAAGTCCGTTAAACTCAATGTATCCATTGGCAACACCCACCCCGGTTCCGCTCTTTCGTGCAAGATCCATCTGGGGTTCCCACATCTGTATAAAGTGCCACGAACAGGGAACCCAGGGCTTCTTGCCCAGCGGTGCCAGGTAACGGATCGGCTCTTTACGGTAAAGGGGATTACCCAGCAAATTGGGATAGGAGTGGTCGCCCGCTTCGCCGTCAGCCCACATCACCATGTTGGCCATGCTGCAATCGCTGGTCAGCAGGGCCTTATCTTTGCCATAGGAGTGGATTAATTCGCGCATCTGCTTCATATACGGAATAGAATGAGCCGAAAGTGCCCCTTTCCTATCGGGATGCTCATCATAACCTAAACACAGGAAGGTCTCATCAAACACAATCGCATCGGGATTTAAGATCTCCATAATATATTCAGTCTGTTTCAGCAGGTGGTCTCTCCAATCTTTCGATGCGAACGACATAAACCAGTTCTGCCCAGCGGTATCGGAATTGCTCCACGGATATTTTATGGGCTGACCCTCAGTATTCACAAGTATTGAATCCTTTAACTTACTGAATAGCGGGGAGGCATCGTCAAAACAGAGGGTATGCATATAAACGGCCGGGTGTGTACCAACTTTTCGGGTTGCCTCAATCCGTGCTTTCATTTTACCGATTGACATTTCAGCGGCTCCATGTTTATCGCCCTGCATTGCCAGCCATTTTTCTCTCGAAGGTTGAATAAAATCGCCGATTGATGGGTAATAACCATGTTGGGTTGCCATACCAACATGATATTCTTTAAAATAAGGGAGATCAGATTCATATCCGTCGCCCCGATGCCCGTTTTCTCCATTGGCTGACGATAAAAAGTCATAATAATGAACTTTCACCTCTCTCAGCCAGTCAGGGACTGTCCCTGAATCTTTATACCCATATCGTTGAAAGGCATTCCAGGCAACCGAGGTATCTCCCTGATGAATAAAGAGAAAACACCTGATGATCATCTCTTCACCCGGATTCAAATTAATTTGTCTTCTGGCAGACCACTGAGGATTATTCTGATTGTCGGGTGTCGATTTAAATTCGCATGCATGTTCAGCTTCGGTGAACATCGATACGCGCCATGGAGTACCGGGATAAAAGGTGTCGACAACAGGAGCAAGTAGGAGTGCTTTTGTTTTCCGCTTTGAGGGATTAGCAGCCATGGGTTCCAGGTAATTACACTCAAAGCTTTCCCGTCCGACTTTATGATCACAGTCGGTGAAAAAGTCAAGACTTCCTATCGCAGTATGACGGTCATCCTTAAATAATCCTGCCGCTGAAATAGGTATATAAATTTGTTGATGATCATATTGTTTGGAAGCCTGGGCGCCGGTAATAAAGCTAATGTCAACAAATTTAACTGTATTGCTCAGGTTCCGAAGAGTTAACCTGGCCTCAAGCAAATCTTCACATTGACCAAAAGGGGTTTTATGCAATTGATGTATTAATCGGGCATCGATTTGTTCACCCCTGATTTCTTCCTGACCAGGTTTTAGATTTATTTCCAGATAGCTCTTACCCTGATCCACTAAAGAACAGGTCGCGTCCAGTACAGCAGAGGTAGTATTCCTGACAAGGGGCTCATTCTCAGAGATCACATGGCTGAACAATTTATTTCCCGTATTTTTCACCCAACGCAATTTGGATTTTGACGAAGAAATTCCAAATACTGAACTGGGCAACAGACTAGTTCCCAGCATTCCAGTGCCTGCAAGGGCTAAAAAATTACGGCGCTCCATTTTATTTTATTAATATACTTATATTCAATAACTTATTTCTTCTTCGCGACTTTAGTTATCAATCTGGATTAAGGATTTAACAATACAGGTTTCATTGTTGGGGTGAGCCGGTGAACAATTGCAATTCCGATCAGATAACCAAAAGAGGCAATCACAAAGGGGAAAACATACCCATCAGTTCCTGATTTGTTCAAAGCATAACCAATCAATAATGAAGTAACCATTGCCGCAATACCGCTGATTGTGGTTGCAAAACCAATAACTGAGCCCACTGCTGACTTTGGAAACAGGTCGGAAGCGACTGTGAAAATATTAGCTGACCAGGAGTTATGTGCCGCAGCTGCCAGAGCGATCAGCGCCACACAAACATAAATCGAATCAAGAAAGGGTACCATCATAACCGGAAGCACCAGAATTGCGCTAACCAACATAGTTATTTTGCGGGCAAAATTGACAGATCTTCCTTTTTTCAACAGCCAGGAGGACATGGCTCCTCCTCCTATCCCACCACAATAGGCCACTACATAAATGATTACCAATGGTAATGCCAGGCCGCTCAGGTTGATCCCGAATTTGGCATGAAGAAATTTAGCTCCCCAGAATAGATAAAAATACCACACAGGATCAGCAAATAATTTGCCAAGAGCCACTGCCCATGTTTGCCTGTAAAGGACCAACCGGCTCCATGGAATCTTCACCTTTTCGGGTTTTCCGGAACCATCCAGGATATAATCACGTTCATCCTGATTGACAAAACGGCTCTCCTCCGGAGTCCGGTATACGATCAGCCACATGACCAACCATAGCAAACTTAAGATACCTGAAAAAACAAAGACAAACTTCCACGAGAAAAAGAGCAGCAGAATAACTGGAATGAGCAGGGGTGCAAGAACCTGTCCAAAATTGGATCCGCCGTTAAACAATCCTGTGGCAAAAGCCCTCTCCTTTGGGGGGAACCATTCGGCAACGGTTTTAATGCTTGCAGGGAAATTGGCAGCCTGCCCAATACCCAAACCCATGCGGGCAAAGGCAAATCCCATCCAGCTTCTGGCTAATGCATGACTCGTACTGGCAACTCCCCACAGAAAGACAGCCAACGCAAATCCCCAGCGTGTTCCCAGACGATCAATCAAATATCCCATGATAAAAGTACCAATGGCATAAGTAAGCTGAAAGGCAAACACGATGTATCCATACTCCTGTTCATTCCAGCCAAACTCGGCACCGAGATTTGGCGCCAGTATACCAATGAGCACCCGGTCAAAATAATTGATGGTGGTCGACAGGAAAAGCATTGCCACGATGACCCATCGAAAGTTGGTCTTATTGGAAATCATTGTTTAAGTTGTTGGTTTTATCACGAATTGCACTCCTAAGTATAACTTTCTACCTTTAAATGAAAAGATAATCAGTGGCTGATTTTCATCTTATCCCCGCTAAACGATCTGAAAGATTGTATTCTACACATTCAGTTAGCGTTTCTCCTTCGAATACCTTTTTTTGTACGCTTTCCAGGTATTCATCGATTGGGTAAGTGCCGGTTCACAATCCATCTTAATATTATAGCACTGTAATCCAAATTTCCCCTTGTAGTCATTGTCTTTCAAAAGTTTAACGGTTGGATAAGGATCAAAACTTCCTTTGCCCAAAGGCTGAATCAACCTGTCCCAGTCCATTTTCTGAGTGTCGCCAATATCGGCCCCTGAGAGTGAAACCATAAAAAGATAGGGTATACCCCCTTTTAACTGCGCTTCCAGATTTTCCGGACCCTGAACTTTCAGAAAATGGCAGAGGTTAAAAACAGCTCCCAGATTGGGACGGTTCACTAGTTTGACCAGTTTCAAAGTATGGGCAAATGATTCGCAATAGAATGAAAAATGGGGATATACAGCGAGTTTAACATTGTATTTCGCCGCATAATCGGCCAGCTCAGTCAGTACTTCCGCAAATTTGATATCCCCTTTTTCTTTATTGTTTTTATAAAGTTCACTGTGCAGGTGGAGTGTAATCAAAAGATCGCAGTCTTTCGAATCTTTGATCAGCTCTTTTAACAATGGATTGTAGTGTGGAACACCTGAATCAATCTTCAGCGAGATATAGATCTCTGGCATAGCAAGCCCCACCTTATCGAGCGCCTTACGGAGTTCAAAGTAGCTATCTTCTGTGTGACCTGCAAGGCCGGAATATCCCAGTCGCTTTGCCAGTTTCGCCTGTTCTTCGTACCCAATTGGTGCATTGGGAAGCCGCATTGCATTATTAAAGCAATAAAAAACGTTGTTTAAATTCTTACTTTTCGAATATGAATCTATTGATCCAAAAATAGTTATAAGTACAATTCCGAATAAAATCTTTTTCATCACCATCTATTTTAAGGGTACTTCCTGAAATTTATTCATCCAGTCGATCACGTTTTTATCGAGCCACTTTTCACGGAAAGGCCTGTTCAGCATTGCATTTGCAGCAGAATTGCCTGTGAATTTCATGGCCGTTTTGTCCCAGTTTAGTTCGACTCCCTGTTTAATGGATATCAATCCCATCAATGTGGTGAAATAGACATTATGACCTACTTCGAGTGGTTCAAATGCCTTCTTGCCGGTTTCGATTGCCCTGAGAAAATCTGCCTTATCGGTTAAGGTATCTTTGTAGGAAATTTCGTTTGGTCGGGGTTTGTATTTAAGTATTGAGGGGTCACTCACCTCCATTTTATCGGGATAGGTAACTTTGATCCATCCCTTGTCACCTTCGAATTTCACATATGGCTGATCGATGATATAGTTCATGGTGAGACCATCGGCATACTTGTAGTTGAGGTTAAATGACTCTATTGTATTCCATAAACCTTTCGAAAAACAGCCTGTTCCTGAAACGCTTATTGGTAATTCTACCTCTTTTTTCATTCCCCACAACGCGATATCACAAAGATGGGCGCCCCAGTTAACGATCATACCGTTGCTGTAATCTTCGTTTCGCAACCATCCTGGCCGGGTATCGATTGTATGCGGATCGTGAACCCTGTTCACATTGTAGGGGGCTGGGAATGCCGGTCCAAGCCACATGTCGTAATTTAATTCTTTGGGAATTGGCATTTCAGGTTGAGGGCCAAGGGCACTGCCCGACAATTCGGCAGGAACACCAACCTTTACATTTACTAGTTTCCCTATTACACCATTATGAACGATTTCGATTGTTTTCCAGAAAGGTTCAAGCGACCTGAACTCACTGTCAAGACGGTTGGCAACTCCCTTCATCTTAACGGCCTCGACAAGAGCCAAACTGTGAGAATAACTGACAGAGAGCGCTTTCTCAACCGAAACATGCTTACCGGCCAGCGCTGCAGTAATCGCTGCCGCAGAATGCCAATGATCGGAGGTTGAGACCATCACTGCATCTACACCTTTATTTGCGATCAAGTCACGATAATCATCGTATGTCTTTACACCTGAATACTTCGTTCCTGTTTTAGCTGAATAGGCCTCATTGATTACTTTTTCAGCATTTCCCAGTCGCCAGGAATCGACATCATTGATAGCGATCACCTGACAATTGTCCAGTTTGAGAAATCCATTTTTGAGATTGGCGCTAACAGCCTGTCGTCCTACCCCTATCATTCCGATTCCAATCCTATTGCTGGGGGCATTTTTCCCAAAAACCGATGATGGAACAATTGTAGGGATCATTAATCCTGAAATGGCAGTTATTCCACTCCGTCTGATGAATTCTTTCCGGTTCATTTTTTATAGGTCCTTTAGTATTTTCCAAACTTTTGAAGCGTTTTCCACATTGCCATGATGTTTTGAGGCGGCACTTCACTTTGAATATTGTGTACTGTAGCAAAGACAAAACCACCACCGGGTGCCAGCGCATCAATGTTTCTCCTTACATGATCCGAAACCTCAGCGGGAGATGCGGTTGGCAGAATCTTTTGGGTATCGACGCCACCGCCCCAGAATACGATGTCGTTCCCAAAATCTTTTTTCAGCTGTACAGGTTCCATTCCGGTTGCAGTAATATGCACAGGATTGAGGATATCGATGCCTATCTCAATAAAATCGGGAATGATCGAACGCACATTTCCGCACGAGTGAAACATCACCTTTGCATTGGGAGCGCCTTTTCGCATCGCGGCCGTTACCCTGGCTATATGCGGTTTATAGCACATTCGAAACTGGTCGGGATCGATCAGCTGCGAATCCTGTGTCCCATAATCGTCACCTTCGGCTACAACATCTATAACATCAGCCAGTTCATTCAGTGCCATTTCCCAGAATTCAATCTTAAGGTCAGCAATCTTACCGATTAAAAGATCAGAAAATTCAGGAAACATAAACGGATCCATCATGGCGTTGGTCATCCCTCTCACCCGTTGCTGCATCTCAAAAACGCCGGCGCAGAGTCCCTTAAGCATCACCAATTTCCCTTGTTCCTTATAGTACAGCGCTTTTTCACGCAAACCGGCAATCCTTCGTTTATCAGCAGCATACGGCCAGTTAAACTGAACGATATCGTTTTCAGTAGGATCAGCAATCTGTTCCATCGGATTTTTCACCAACGAAAACCAGTGTCCATTGTTTTTAGGAAAATGGTGGATGAAGTTCCACTCATCATAATACTCCCAATTATCTCCGGCTTCGGTTAGTTTTTCATAAACGTCCCAGTTGTGACTTGTCAGTGGAAGGAGGCTTCGTGTATCAACCTGAAGGGTTTCAAGCACAGACTGTGATGGTGTTACAATTTGCTGAATCACATCTGCCCAGACAGGCTCCTCTGCTGGCAAATTCAAATATTCAAGCAGCTTTTGGTAAGCGCCATTTGTAATTCCGGTCCAGGTTGAACCAGCAAGGTCAAATGGGACCTGGTCAGGTTCCTGATGATTAAGTGTTTTTAAAATTCTCTCGCGGGAGTTCATTGTTTATTCAATTATAAGCCTCAATAAATACATCTAGATATAAACCAGGTATTTACACCGACTCTATTTTGGACTAATCTGATTAAGAGTAATTTAATTATTCTATATAAGAAGGATTAAATGATGATTTTGTACTCAATGATTCAGAAGAAATATGTTTGGGAAATCCCCCAGGTCTGCCTTTTCAATAAAATTCCCAACGTAATGGATATCCTAATTGTGAGCTCCTATTATGATTTTACTTATCAGTTAAAGCATTAGGATATCAATCTATTTAAAAACAAATTTTCCCAACTTTGACATCCTTGCAGTTACCTGTGGAGAGCAAAATTGGGAAAATTAAATGTAAAAAAAAATTAATAATCAGGATTCTGTTTCAAGAGCGGATTTAATTTGATTTCGGCGCTTGGAATCGGGTATAAGACATACCCCGGTTTTACGGCTACACCATAATTATTCCCTACCGTAAGAAGTAGATCATAACGGTTCAGGTCGTTTCTCCGTTCCCCTTCGCCAATGAATTCTTCTGCGCGTTCATCCAGAATAGCTTGTCTGAACTGTGCTTTTGTAAGTCCCGAAAGGTCGGGATATAAAGAGGCTGGCTGTGCGAAAGCAGTTCCGGTTGCCCTTGCACGTTGGCGGACCAGGTTAATTGCCGTGTATGCTTCTGTTGATGGTCCATTGTTTGATTCATTCAATGCTTCAGCATAAGTAAGCAGGACATCTGAATATCTTAGAATCGTGAAATTCACACCTGTTTGTAAATATCCGGTTGTAAGGTCAGGAAAATAGTATTTTACAACATATATTTCCTGGAGTTTAACGGTGTCATTAACCCAGGAAGTAGAACCAACTTTTAGATATTTTGGCATACGATCTCTCATTGAATTCCATTTCCTGTATGTATTTGGCCTTGAATTAAAGTATCCCTTCTCTACCTGTCCGAAAGTTTGGCCGTCTTTTGCAAATTGTATACCTACCCCATTGAGGGTGTAGCCTTGCGGGCAGAACAAATAAACCAGATGTTCACCATAATTTGAATTATTATCACTTCCATTATTATGCTGGATAGAAAAAATCTGTTCCGATTTGTTTTTATAGGCAGGATCCCAAATTTGGGAATAGTCTTTCATCAGACTATAAACATTCAAATCAATTAATTCTTTTGCCTTGGCAGCTGCATTGGCCCATTCTTTATGCTGAAGGTACACTTTAGCCAACAGCGCTTTGGCAGCACCGGATGTTGCATAACCTGCAGCATGTTTGGAAGTACTGAACGGGGATAACATGGTTTCAGAATCTTTCAGATCGGCAATAATTTGTGCATACACCTCTTCGGATGTATTTCTTGACTTTGCCACATCGGCTATACTGCTGGTTGCTGAAATATGCAAAGGGACGCCACCAAAAGCACGTACAAGGTCAAAATAGAAAAGCGCCCGTAAAAACTTTGCCTGACCGGCAGCATCATTTTTCACAGCATCGGTCACATTGCTTTTACCTATTCTGTCGATTAATTGATTAGCCCTGTCGATTCCCTGGTAGCAGGCCGTCCATAAGTATTGAATCTGGGAATCACTAACTGTCCAGGCAAAAATATCATATGCGTCCTTGCCAGACCCTGAAACCTTCTCTGCTTCTCCGGGAAAGTCGCCCAACTTGTTATAATAGGCATTTTTATAGATGTAACCAGTCCACAAAACAGAATAGATACCTGCAAGGGCTAATTGAGCCTGGTCGTTGTTTTGATAGAAATCGTCAATAAGTTGTGCACTATACATTTTTTCCTCAAGAGGTTGCTTGCAACAGACCAATCCCAGTGTCGAAATAAGCAATAAAATGTTAATATATTTTTTCATGTCAATAATTTATTTTAAAATTTACATCCATTTTAGAAACTTACACTTAATCCCACGCGGAAAGCTCGTGAAGCAGGATAAGAGAAACGGTCGACACCTTTTACGGCATTGCTTGTTCCGAAGGAGTTTACTTCAGGATCGTAAAACGGATATTTAGTGATCGTAAACGGATTTTCAGCAGCCACC
This sequence comes from Prolixibacteraceae bacterium, assembly GCA_963677935.2. GTDB lineage: Bacteria > Bacteroidota > Bacteroidia > Bacteroidales > Prolixibacteraceae > JAAFHB01. The sequence goes on from CAXXEH010000003.1 coordinate 2,677,000, forward strand.
GAAATCCTTGCACTGCTCAACCAGTTTATATTCATTTTTTTGATCGGAAGGCTGTAATTCAGAACGATCGCTTTTATACGAATGTAAGAGCCATCATAAATCATGTTGGTATTGGCCATGGCAGGATAGCCGGCGCCAGCACCTACGGCAGTACCATTTGGATTTGTCGGAGACCAACGATCTGTTCTGATGGGTGCATACAATGAGTTATAATTTGCTAAAAGACGTTTACCCATACACAAGATATCCTGCCCAACTTCACCATATGAATAAATACCTAAAGACCATTGTTTGTAAGAGAAGTCGTTGTTAAAACCAAAAGAAAAATCAGGGTTCGGATCACCAATATAAGTACAGTCATTCGCATCGAATGTGCCGCTCTTGTCAAAATCTTTAAATCGTGCATAACCAGGTTTTGAGCTCTTCATTGTACCAACAGAAGCAATCTCTTGATCAGACTTCCATATTCCATCCCAAATTACACCATAAAATGCACCGACCGGCTTTCCGGGTGCCAGACGAACAATATTACCTCCGTTGAGATTGCTGTTTCCTCCACCAACCCATCCTGCAAACATTTGGGTTGCTCCTCCTAAGTCAAGGATTTTATTTCTGTTCATAGAGAAGTTGAGGTTTGTTGACCATTTGAAGGAGGCCGATTTAACATTAACAGTTTGAAGATTAAGTTCAATCCCTTTGTTTTCCATTGAACCCACATTCTGCAGAACGCTCGTATATCCACTTTCAGTAGGCAATGGTACACTCATTAATAAATCAGTTGTTTTCTTCTTATAAATATCTACCGTAAAACTTATCCGATTATCCAGAAAACCCATATCCAGTCCCAAATTCACATCTCTCGATTTTTCCCATGTCAAATCAGGATTAGAGATATTTTTGGGGTATGAAATTCCTGTTAATAATCCCCCTAACACATAACCCGAATTGTAATCTTTGTCGTTTGCCATAGCTGCAACGGAATTATAAAGCCCGATTCGTTCATTTCCGGTATTACCATACCCCACCCTTAATTTCAGGTTACTGAAAATGTCCATCTTTTTTATGAAGTTTTCTTCACTCATCCTCCATGCAACTGCTGCAGATGGAAAGAATCCATACTTATTATTAACCCCAAATTTTGAAGATCCGTCATACCTTGCAGTAGCCGTAAATAAATATTTATTATTTAAAGTATAATTTACTCGGCTAATGTAGGATAACAAAGTCCATTTTGTCATTTGAGAACTGATACTTTGTGTTTTGGCCAACGCAAGATTATTGTATTTATAGAAATCGGAAGGGAAACCGTAACCTACTGCTTTGATATATTCATCCTTTTCCGATTGATTGGTAAAACCTACCATCACTGATAACTGATGTTTTTCAGCGATAGTTGTTTTATATTCCAATATATTTTCGTTCAACACATTGACCGTTTTTTCGCTTACTTGTGAAGCAGAACCAGCGACACTACTTGCCATTACTGATGCAATCGGATAGTAATTTTTATATCTCCAATCGCGGTAATCCATTCCCAACCTAACTTTAAATTCCAAACCGTCAATGATTTTATAGTTACCAAAAACGCTTCCTAAAATTCTTGTTGTATTTGCATTAATATCGTATTTGTTAACCATATACAGCGGATTGTCTCCCAGATTGTTTCCTCCAATATAATTACTGAAAAAAGTATAATTGCCATTTTCATCCAATGCGGGAATATGGGGTGGGGCATTGAAGATATTGCTCACCACGGTAGCTGAAGTGCTGTATCCTTTTGAATCGCTGGGAAGCATAGTTTCCACCGAATTGGAAAACATGATATTCGTGCCGACAGTAAATTTTTTGGTCACATTGGCATCAACATTTACGTTGGCCGAATAACGTTCAAAATTTGTGTTTGTGACAATACCATCCTGATTGGAATAGTTTCCTGATATCAGGTAACGTAAATCGGGGGTTCCTCCTGAAATAGACAATTTGTATTTCTGGCTTTCAGCCGTACGGAATATTTCCTTTTGCCAGTTTGTTCCCTCGCCCATTGCGGCAACTGCGACATCGGTAAAAGTATGCGCTTTCCCGTTTTGGTCATTTCCTTCGTTGATTTGGGCTGCCCAATCTTTCGCACTAAGTACTTCCAGAATATTTGAACACTGTTCTACAGCACGAGAAGTTTCAAAATCGATTTTTGTATGACCTCCAGTCCCCCTTTTCGTGGTAATCAAAACTACTCCATTGGTAGCCCTTGATCCGTAAATAGCAGTAGCTGAAGCATCTTTCAACACTTCAATAGACTCAATATTTGAAGGATCAATCGAGTTCAATGGATTAGGATTACAGCCATCACCATTTTCAACATTGCCGATAGCCACAAACTCATTTGAGATAGGAAACCCATCGACGACATAAAGAGGCTGTCCGCTTGCTGATAATGACGATGTACCCCGCACCTGCACTGAAATGCTTCCTCCAGGCGCATGAGAGTCGGTTCTTACCTGGACACCGGCGACTCTACCCTGCAAAGCCTGATCAGGAGTTGTAATCACTGTTTTTTGCAGTTCTGTACTACTTATGGAGCCGATCGATCCTGTCAAATCACTTTTTTTCACGGTTCCATAACCAATCGATACAATTTCCTCCAAACCGATTGATTCTTCTACAAGTGAAACATTGACAATCGTTTTCTTTCCAATTTCAACCTCCTGTGTCCTCATTCCAATGAAGGAAAATGTGAGCATTTTGGCATCAACAGGTATCGACAAGGTGAAATGTCCCTCATTATTGGTCGTTACCCCTATGGTGGTACCGTTAACGACAACCGACACTCCGGGTATTGGTAAGCCTGAAGAATCGGTTACTTTTCCGGAAATGCTTTTCTGCTGCCCCTGAAAAGAATCGGTAGAACTGATATCGGTTGTTAAAATGATCTGACGGTCCTTGATCAGATAAGAGACATTTGTATGTTCGAAAATTCCAGAAAGGATATCCCCGATCATTTCGTTTTTAACATCAACATTTACCTGTCTTTCAACGTCGAGCAGTTTTTGATTAAAGAGAAAGAAAAATTCACTTTCGTCCTCAATCTTACTTAGAACATCAATAACTTTTGCCCCCTCCATTTTCAGGGTAAGACGCTTTTGCTGCGAGTAAGTAACTGTTGCATAAGCCTGTGCAATAAAAAGAAATGAAATAAATACACTTAGGCGCATAATTTTCCAAAATTTAAGGAGCACATGATTAGTGACTGGCCTCCTGGTTCGTTTTTTTTGCATAAATTTGAAACATTAAGTGGTTAAACAATAATTGAACGTGACACTACTTGATTTAACAGGAGAGTGGTTCGAACACTTTCCTGTTTTTTTATATCATACTATTTGAACTGATTGATTTTTAATTTATTGAGGTGAAGAATTATTTTTCGTTTCTGATAAGCTCCATCTGTATCTGCTATTCGCTTTTCTTCGTAGTAACTTATTGGGGTTGTGATTGAGATTAGTTTGAGCACTTCGTCGAGCGGTTCATCGATAAAAGTGGCATGAAATGTATAGTCATCAAGCAAATGGTCATTAACGACAACCTCTGCATTATACCACCGGCTTATCCGTCGAGCTACCTGTTGCATATTTTCATTCCTGAATACAAGTTTTCCTTCCTTCCAGTTGGAATATTGCGAAGCGATGACCTCTTTTTTGGTAAATAATTGATGTTCAATATTGAAGGTTAATTGTTCATTCGGAGCCAGAATGGTCAGTTGCTTTCCTTTTTGTGTTGAAATTTCGACTTTGCCGGTCTGCAGGACAATTTCCTCTTCTGCTTCATCTTCAATTGCAAGCACATTAAAAGTGGTTCCTGTAACTTTGATGTCAAGATTCTTCGTATTTACATGGAAAGGGATCTCCTCGTTATGGACTACGTCAAAAAACGCTTCTCCGGAGAGTTCCACCGATCTTTCCCGGGTAAACAAAATCGGATATTTCAGATTCGAACCGCTGTTCAGGAATCCGGTTGATCCGTCGGGAAGTTGAAATTTTGTGCGGACTCCTAATGGACATTGAATTTCGGCATAGGAAACACTATTCTCCACTACTTTAGTCTGAAAATAGACATACGCAAAAAAAGAGAGCAGAAGCGGAAAAATCAGGATAGCAGCAATACGTTGAAAAACCTGCCATCCATATTGGTGAATCAACCTGCCATTTTCATTCAAACGGATCAGATGGTGAACCCGATCAAGGATAGGTTTAAAATTCCGGTCGGAATATTGCTCCGAATCATGCTGGGCATCCCAATCATCAAGAAGCAATTGCTCTGCATCAATGTTTTGATCGTCTGCCAATTGTTCCGAAAGGGCGATCTGCTCCTTCAGGTTTAATTCGCCGCCAAAATATTTTTGAATGATCTGTTTTAATTGCTCCTTCATTTTCAATGATTACACAAATATTTTTTAAAAAGGTAACACTACCCAACTTTCTACTTGCTTTAGATCTTATATCCGATGAGGTCTCTTTTCTCATGGGCATTTTTAGAATTATTTTTGCTTTTGTGACAATTTTCCCCGGACAAGTTACTGGGAGTAGTGGTTTGCAACTTGTGGAATTTCGTATGGTATTGTTATGCTGATTAATAAATAAACAAAACGGAAAAAACCAGCAATGGTAGGCTTTCATGGTTTAACCGAACGCGAAAAAACCGGAGCGCTTCTGAAACCTGATTATCAACTGTACCAGGCGAAATATTTAATTCTGCAGCAATTTCTTTCGAACTTTTACCTTCCAATTTGCTTTTCATAAAGATCTCTCGACGTCGTGGCGGCAACTGCCCGACGATGAGATTGATCTGTTGCAGAATTGTTTCATAGTCATCATTATTTAGACTTTCATTGGTTGTAATTGCAGCTTCTGTCTGAAGACTTTCGAGGTATCGAAGAGAAACAGCCTTTTTATTGAAGTGTTTTCGGATCTGGTTTAATGCAATAGTAAAAAGGTACGATTTGAATGAAAATTCCGATTTAAGCGATTGCCTGTGTTCCCAAACCTGAACAAAAACATCCTGAACAAGTTCTTCTGCATCACTCTCATTTCTAAAATATTTCATAGCAAACCCAAACAACTTTGGGCTGTAAACCTCAAAAAGTGAATCAAATGCAACTACATTTCCTTTTTGAAGCAACTGAACTAAACTGTGATCATCACGTTTTTCAGCCATTGAAAAAGTTTAAGCCCTAAGTTGGAAGGGCAAATGTAACAAAATAAATTCGTGCCGCTGAGATTATTATTTATACTGCAATTCAGTTTGTACATGTAAAAACAAATAAGTATTAAGCAATTGATAATCTGTCCAATATGATCTAATGACACGTACAGTGACCACAATATCAATCTCTTTAAAATTGAAAAGGACAGAACCGGGCGGTTCCATCCTTTTACTAAAACTAACCAAACTAACTAACCTAACTAAACCTAAACTTATGAAAAAAAATGTAATACAAATGTAAGGTACCCAAACCTATCTGCCAAATTTTTTATGTTAAGGAATTATGAAATAATTGAAAAATTAATTGTTCAGCACCTTTATCTCCTTAGGAGAATTAATTTTAGTCTTAATGCGCCCATCTTTCATTTTATCGTGCCTTATTTTTATCGCGCCATACGGTGTAGGGAAGGAACCTTCGACCCATAACAAGTCACCCAGGTGCGGTTCTATCCGAATGACTTTGCATCCCGGAGCGACCACTTTCACCCCCAGTACATATTCCGACAACCAGGAGGTTGGTCCCGATGCCCATCCGTGACAGAAACTATGGCGATACCCTTTGTAACAATAATTGCCATAGGATGCATGGACATCAACTTTGTTTTCAGCAGGAAATTCATCGATTCGTCCCCCATTTTTCAACCAATCGATATCGAAATCTTCCCAGAAAGTGGTGGCGCCAAGGTCGAGCATTCCCCCCCAATATTCGCGGATATTGTCAATTGCACCCTGATAATCGCCAGCTTTAGAACGGGCCTTCAGCATATAATAGCCATAAAATGTTGACATTTTGTGAACGCCATCCTTTGCCAATACCTCTGAATTTGCTTTTTCCGGAGAAATCAACCCTGAAAGTGACAGCAACGCTGCTGCCTGTTTGGAACCGGCCATTTCCGGAATATGTCTTCTCAATTTTTCAGCTGCGTTTTTACACATTTTTGCAGTTGCTGTATCCCCTAATATTGAAGACAATTCACGACCAGCCTCAAATGTCATCACCATCAGCGACTGTAATCCGGCATGGATGGCCTCTTTATTGCCGCTGGAAGGCCAATCGAGGAAACGCCCTCCATCGAGGGACTCTTTTCCGTCAGCATCAATTTTAAAAGCTAACTGATGCAGTAATCGGTTCATATACTCCTGCTGCTTTTTCATATAGTCCAGGTTGCCATGATAATTGTACCAGTCGCGCTGGATCAGTATCCACCACATCGAATAGGAACTGATTCCGTTCATCCATTCCGGTAGAGGGGTGAGGTTACGGATTAGATCGAGACTTTTAGGAACCACATCGTTATATCCAAAAACCGAGCTGATGGTCATCACTTCTGGGTGCATATCTCCAATCCAGACGAGGCGGTCGCGTTTTACCCCATCCCAAAGGTAATCCTGCATATTCAGATGAACCGTATAAGCGCCTGTAATCCAGACCTTATTTAGCCTTTCATCATTACATTTGAATGATCCAATGTAGGGGATATCCCGATAATTTAAAATAGCGCTAATCTCTTTAAATTCAATTCGTGAATTTGGATCGACAAGATCAATCCTTACAAATCGGAATCCAGAGTTACCTACCTCCAAATGTCCCAGCCAGGGCAAGGTAACCACAAAATCGCGCATGGCATGATCGTTTATGGCTCCGCTTTCGCCGATTTCGCTCCTAGTTTCGCTTACAGATTCGCCAAATCTGATCCGCACTTTATTCCCCAACTTGGCAATTCCACGGGTCGTTACAAACTCAATTCCTCCCTGAATCTCATGTCCAAAGTCAAGTATAATTCCCGGCATCGTATCCTTAGTACTAATCAGGTTGAAATACCCCTTCGAATTTAAATCTGCCTGACCAATACCTGGAGTCAGGATTCTTTCTGCATTCAATACATGCTTACCTGAAAGATCAGAAATCCATACAATTCGTTCGGCTGTCAGATACTTCCTTGTCAAACTTGTTGAACGGACAAGCGAATCATTTTTCGGATTAAAAACAGGGGGAAGCTGGGCAAAAACCGGAGCAACCAACGATACGATTAATGCTGCAATTAAAAATCTGGAAATCATAATTATTATTTTTTTGAGCAATATGTAATTCGAATAATTTAAATCTTATACTTTCAGAAATTTACCACCACGATACATCAGCCAGAGGATGAGAAAAATAAACGATACATTTCCAAAACGGAGTAATACCTGATAATAATCGCCAAGAAACTGCTCTGTACCATGGAACAATGAACGTGTTATACTTCCGAAATCAACCAGATCAAAAAGGAGATAAGCCAGAATAGAGTTCATACCGTAAATCTTCAACCAGTTAAGCCACTTCCCATAATCACGGTAATCAACCAGAAAATAAAAAAGACCCATCAACAAAAAACAGATTCCGCTGCTGAACAGCGTCATAGAGCTGGTCCAGATGTGTTTAATTATTGGCATTTGTAATCCCCACAATTCACCGGTACCGATCATCACCACTCCGCCTAAAATCAGACATTGTAATTTCTTACTCTTCTTCAGATTGCTTTTCAGAATCTTCCCTGCAAAAACACCAGTCATAACAGTTACCCCAAAATTAAGACTGCTGACAATCCATGTATAACGGTAATTTCCGAAATCCAAACCGTTTGATGTTAAAACTGAGCCATCACGAAACCGTCCTAAAACCATACGATCGATATATTCCGCCAGATTAAAGTCAGGGGTAAAATTACCACCCCCAAACCCATCGATCTTTACAAAAGTCAAAAGTCCCCAATAAGTCAGCAGTAATCCCAGTGTAATTAGTAATTGTTCTTTTATCTGAAAATGAATCAGAAGTATGGCGGATATGAAGTAGCCAACAGCGATTGCCTGGAGGGTATTCGAATAGAGATAGATTTGATTTGGATCGAATGAAAGGAGGTTACCCTGACAAATCATTCCAAACAGGAAAAGAAGTAATACGCGTTTGATAATCCGTTTGTAAACTTGCAATTTGGTTTGAGTACGGAGCAGTTTAGCAAATGCAAAAGGCATTGAAACACCCGCCATAAACATAAATAATGGCATAATCAGGTCCCAGAAAATGAAACCTTCCCAGGGCATATGATCAAATTTAGTGCTCAGCCAATTCAGAATAGGCCAGTTCGAAGCTTTTGTAAATGCCTCAAGCATTGGCTGAAAGAAAACCAGGCAAAAAAGATCAAAGCCTCTTAAGACATCAAGTGATCCTAAACGTTCAGATTTTTGGTAATCCATTTGTATAAATTACTTATTTAGGATAAGCCAATATTGCCCGCTTTGCTCCTCCTGTTTTCCATCCTTCCTTTCCTCCGTTGGAAAAAGCACCTCCTGGGTCAGCTGCAACCGTTGCCCACATCACAAGCATTCCTTCTTTTGTAAAACAAACCGAAGGGTAGATATTCTGCCTGTCATTATTTGCCAATCCGTCATCATCCACCATAACCGGTTCTCCCCATGATTTACCATTATCTGTAGAAACTGCATAAACAAGAGGGGTACGGGGAAAGAATGCCCCCTTTTTAAGCGGCTGAGCATGATCATAAAATACGATTAAACGACCGTCAGGAAGTGTTTTGAGCGTTAAAGGAGAACAGGCTGCAATCAGGGAAGTTGGTTTCGGTGTTGACCAGGCAGAACCGCCATCAAATGAACGTGAACAATACAAACACCCACTTCCCGTCCGTGCCAGCATAAGCAAACTGTTATCTTCAAGACAAGCAATTGAAGGTTCTGCCATGCCCCTGCCATCATTCAAATCGGCAGGTTTAACAGATCTCTGCCATGTCTTTCCTTCATCATCGCTAAAAAAGCAAAGACCAAGATTATGATCCCCCTCGTAAGTTCCCAATTCCCTGGGCATATGAGCCACTGGCACCAAAATTCGTCCGTTATTCAGTTGAATTAACCTGTCGTTCATGACGTACCAGACACCTTCAGGATTACCAACCAATTGTGCAGGTGTCCAGGTTTTACCGTTGTCGTCAGAGAATGAAATTACAGGTAACCCACCTCCGAAATTCTCTTTCATATTGCGATGCGCCACGAAAGCCAGACGTCCATTATTCAGACGCAAAAAAGAAATGCCTCCCTCGCTAACGTTGCTCGTTAGCTTCCACGACATATTTATTGGTCCCTCCTCCTTCCATGAATGCCCTTGATCCCTGCTTCGGTAAAGTGTAGGAAGAGGATAATTTGTCGCCGGCTGTATTGAATCTGTTGGGGAACGGTCTGATGGGAATGCCACCAGAATATCACCATTTTCAAGTAAAATCGCTCCTTGCCCAACATAAAAATGCCCAGGCTTATGGTGGATAAAAATCTCTGGGGCAACAATAAATTCAGCTTTTTTAAATGAAGGTCTGTCCGCTCCTTTTTCAATCTGAGGAAGTTGTGCAATAGCTACCTTAAAAAAAAACAGACCCATTGAGATAAATAAACATCGGATGATTACGTTCATTGTGGACGGTATTGATGGATTGTTTATGCCACTAATTCTTTTTAGCGACCCAGTCAACAGCGCAACCGATATGTTCAACCACTTTGGGATCCTGAAATTCAGCCGGATGGTGGCCAAAGACCGTATAAAATGAGCGGATATTGCCTAATTCCTGGTACCAGATGAGCGGATGGTCACCCATTTTCCACTTGTCATCCTTTTGTGCATTTTCGTCAAGTGAATTCTCGTCCAGACGTGCGAGTACATGAACTTTTGCCCGCGGATTTTCCTTGAAAGAGTACCATTCTCCAATTGATTTGTACGTTGTCATCCCTTTAAAAGGTACCATACCGGGGTGACCTTCATTCTCGAGAATCATGGTTGCAGCCTGACCATTCGGATGAGTTCTGAAATAAGCCCCAACCAGGTTGCCATACCAGGCCCAGTCGTACTCACAGTCGGAAGCAGCATGTATCGCAACAAATCCTTTTCCGGTATTCATAAAATCCTCAAATGCTTTCTGCTGTTGTTCATTTAGAGCATCGCCTGTGGTATTCAAAAAAACGGCAACATCAAAAGTTTTCAAAAAGTCAGGGGTAAATAATTCAGCATTCTCAGTCGCCGTCAAAATCCAGTTCCGCTCCTGAGCCAGGTCACTCATCATTTTTATACCTGTGGAAATGGAATTGTGCCTGAACGCGGCAGTTTTTGAGAAGACCAATACATTTATCTTTTTATTTTGCGAAATTCCACATGACGCAAAAATTATTAAGATGCAAAATAGTGATGTGATTTTTTTCATGACATTTTTTTAATTAATATAAATCATATTTATTGTTTTATTATCAAAGGATTGACCATAATCTCATCGGCATAAAGCCAGGACTTTTGACCTTCTATCTGATGTATTTCGGGCGTTTTCTTTTGATTTAATGCTTTAACGCGAACATAACGGCCATCCAGGTCAAGCCCCTGAATCACAAAATTCTTTTTTTGCTTTTCCTGATCATCCGTTGGAACATTGCACTTTACGACACCTATAATTTTAAAATCCTTTCCATCTTCAGAAAGCGCATATTCCACTTTTCCGGGGAAATAAATACCTTCACCGGCCGACTGCAAATAGCCTGAACTCACTGAATGGATCGATTGTGTCTTCCCAAGATCAATCACCACTACAAGGTCATTCCCCTCGTATCCCTGCCAGCACTTTTCTCCCGGATCTTCATCATGTGAAATTTCGCCGTCATTCAAAGCACGATCTCCCCCCCCGTTATGCATCTCAGAATAGGGCGTTAATTGTGTAATTGACTTTCCTAAGGCATCGTGCTGCACCAAAGATTTCCCTACCCCGATCTGTGACCGGATTCCCAAAAAATCGATGATGTCGAAAACCCTTTCTTTAGTCTTCAGATCCGGATTCCATAGCGCCTCAGCCAAGGCGATATGCATAAAAGGAGTCCGGCGGCAAAATACCGAGTGGTCTGCAACGCACGAACCATGTTTATTGACTGAACCTTTCCCCAGCAAGTTCCTGCTCCAGTCCTGCATTTTCTTCATGTAATCCAAATAGGTATCAGAAGTCCCGGTCAACGTATAATCTTTGTTGTTGCCGTCCATCCAACTCCGAAGGGATTCTTCCGTAAAGGGTGGATCTGCCGGGCAGGTCTGGCTGAACCCATGTTCATATGGAATATCTTTATTGATATACCCAAAATCCTCATGATCCCCACGAATACTTGTTCCGGAAGCACAGTTTTCCCAGTAAATGTTACATCGGGGATCCAAATCCTTAAGCTCATCATAAACTCCAAAGTTGGCGTGTACGCCACATGAAATCCACAAGTCAGGAAACTCGTTCTTGATCTCCGCGACAATTGGATTCACAAACCCGACCAACACCTGCCCCATCGTTTTTTTTCGACACTTTTCGCATTCACACTTGGGGCCTTCGGTAAACGACTGGAAATAGATCCCGTCGCAACCAGTCGGGACATAAAGCTCCCTGACTTTCTTCAAGATCTCTCGCTTGAAAAAAGCCTGATTGAACTCGCTACTGCCACACATCTGGACATCTTTCCCTTTGCCATGATCAAATCCGGAGGGGATATCGTAATTCCAGTTAATATTCCAGCCCCAACCAAATCCCCAGATGACTTTGATGCCCCGGCTGTGGGCAAATTCAACATATTCTTTCGCTTTTGCCGGAGGAAAATTGTCCCATTCGATCAGTTCGTTAAGTTTCCAACGGCTCATGTTTTCGAGCCAGCCTTTTTTGTCAGGCATATTCACCCCCCATACCCAATGGCCGCGATTTTCTACGCGTGGATAGTCTGTTGCTTCAAATGGGGTAGCCTGCAACTTTCTGTCAATTACCTTGAAATTTTTAAGGTAATAATGTTCCAGGTCGCGCAGTCCATACAGCGCACCCTGATTGTCAGCACCCACAATAACCAAAATCCAACGGCCTTTGTCTTCCGGATTTGGGGCACAACGGATAGAATACCCCTGAATTTTACGGATATCCCTAACAAAACCACTTTTCAGCAAATGTCTGATGAAACGATTCTTTTCAGCTGTTCCGATCACAACCAGGTTTTGACCTCTTCGTTTCGGAAGCTGATCGTTAAGCACAGGATTCACCTCCGCTCCCCGATGCTCCCTAAATACCCGCCGGACCTCACTCAGGATATAATTTTCGATCTTCTGACTCCCGAGCGAATCTGTCCTTTGTTTTTGTTGAATGGACAGACTCGCCGGTGCAGACCTTGATACTTTTTGAAATAAACAGAACAGCGCCAGAAAAACCAGAAATAATGCACTGAATTTCAAACTCATAATCTTAATATTTATACATACCCCTGATTGAATCGTGAGGCTTTTTTCACTAATGATGATTTTATAAAAGAGCTGATTAAAGAGAATATGGTCTCCGGTACTGGTAATGATAAAGCCGGTGATTGGCGGCTTCCTGATCATCGCCAAAACTCAGTGTTGCCGGATCCCATTTAACGGGGCGTTGCAATTCGGTCGCGATATTTCCCAGGCAGCAGAGGGTATTTGTGCTACACCCCACCTCAACCGGAGCAATCGGATTTTTACGTGACCGAACCGCATCGATAAAATTCTGCATATGGGGAGAACTGACTTCATACTGACCTGCAACGACCTTTTTCTCCTCTTTGGCAATCAGGGAAGGATCTGAACATTCGATATATCCCCGAGCCACTTTTAACCACCCTTTGGTCCCGTTAAACCGAATACCATTCCCAGGTTTATCCTGAAAAGGTTGTTCAGTCATCACAATCCCGTTGATATATTTCATGGTTAAATATTTCGTCTCTTTGTAACCTTTAGGGATAAATTCACAGGGGCCCGATCCGTCCATACCGATGGCAGCCTGGGCGATATCGAACATATGTGCACCCCAGTCGGCCGTAAATCCATTGCCTGTTTCACGGTACCAGCGCCATGCACCCCAGAGTTTTTCATTCTGCTCCGGGTCGAGTGTGATCGGTGGACAAAGATCGGGATGGTAATGAATTTTAGGGTCGGTTAATGGACCCATCCACTTATTCCAGTTTAAGGTAACGGGAATCGGCTGCTCAGGAAGATCAAAAGGTTTTGGTGGATCACCCACTTTTGCGTAAATGGTTTCGATATGACCAATTGCACCACCGCGGACCAGCGCAATGGCCTGCTGAAACTCCTTACTCGATCGCTGCTGACTGCCAATCTGCAAAACACGGTTATTCCCACGTACCGCCTTGACCATTTCCAATCCTTCGCGAATGGTAAAGGCCAATGGTTTCTGTACATAAACATCTTTCCCCGACTTGCAGGCATGAATGGTAGTCAAAGCATGCCAATGGTCAGGTGTAGCAATCGAAACAGCATCAATATCCTTACGTTCAAGAAGGTCTTCATAGAATTCATAAAGATCGCACCGCGAAGCGACATTCTGTTGTTTTTGCCAGGCTTCGACACGTTTTTTGAAACGCTCGCGTTTTAGTTGTTCAACATCACACCCAGCAACAACCTGAATTCCAGGACATTTTGAAAAGCTATTAAAATCAGAGCCACCCTGATTCCCCAACCCAATAAATCCCATAACCACCCTATCGCTCGGGGCAATCCGATCGCCACTGGCTAAAGTCCAGCTGGGAAGGATTGTCAAACCGGTAAGACCCAATGCAGAATAGCCCAAAAATTGGCGCCTGCTTAATTCGCTTGTCTCTTTTTTTGTCATAATTATTTACTATTTAATTGATAAACAAGGTTTTTAATAGCCATACCCTTGTTCTAAATTATTTAAATTTTAAAAGTCTCTGAAATTCTACGGGATTTTCGCTCAAATGCTTCGAGTAATTTGCAACTTTAAAATAGGACCACATATTCTCCTCGTCTTTTTCCCTGATCGTACAGCGCCTCCCTTTTCTCCATTCCGAATGGATCTTTTCCAACATGGCCTGATCGGCCACGGCCACTTTTTTCAAATAGTGTCCAATGGAGTTCAAATCAGTTTTTTTAGAATTAACGAAATTGATCAGTTCGTTTTGCCGGTTATAGTTATAATCTATAAAGTCTATAGCCAGAAGGAATTCGTCAAAATCAATTTTATTCCTGGTAATATACTGTTTGCAGGACAATAACAGATTCTTCAATTCAGGCATATTGTTTTTCAAAACCTTGTTTTTTGTAACAATTTTGCGAATGTGAGACTCAGAATACCAGGGAATAAATTTTAAGCTGTCATTTTGACTACACTCCCACTGTGAAATGTCTTTATAAATTGCACTGTAAATTTTTTCCCATGAAGAGTTATATTTCACACCAAAATGGTTTTCCACAAATGCAGGGATGGCATCCATATAGTTATAATTACCTTTATGCATCATAATTTTTGCAGCAATGGTATAGGTATCCCACTGACTATTCTGAAGGTAACGTTTAGGAACCCAATTGGATAGAATAATGCCCAAATTATTCGGGTTTTCAAGGTTACCGTAAACTTCTGCATAGGCATTGATATTTTTAAACTGCGCTTCCCCCACGCGGGGGCCCCACCTGCACCAGCTCACAGCAGGACAGCCAATAATCTGAAAGCCCTTACCAAAAAGTGTCTGAGCCACAATAGTAATTTTCTCTTTGTCGGTCTCCCAGTAATTCCAGTCAATCAATACTACATCTTTACTTAGAAGATCCAGAACTCCTTTATCCTGATAGATCGGAACATCTCCCCAGATCATTGTTTTTTTATTTATTGTCTTTAAGCAATTGTTCAATTTGTTAATATATTCTGCCCATATCTGCTGTTTCCCTTTTATCCGGAGGGCCTCTTTCGACAACTTACCTGCTCCCCAGTTGACCTCATCACATCCGATATGAATGTATTGACCCGGGAAAATGGATGCAGCTTCGGTATAAAGATCTTTCATCAAAACGAGCGTTGAATCATTAACAGGACAAAGTGCATTAAAATCGGCCCCGTCAGGACCATCATTTAAGAAACTGTATCTTTTTGTTTGCGTGATGTATTTTGAGTGGCCGAACGATTCGATTTCAGGGATCATTTCGATGCCATTTTTCTGAGCATATTGCACAATTTTTTTCATTTCCTGTGAGGTAAAAGCACCTTCACACCTGTTCAATTCAGGATGAGAAGTAAAAAGGTATGCAGTACCCTGGTCATCAGTGAGACGAAAAATGATTGAATTGATCCCTTCCGCCTTACAAAAATCGATGAGCCTGAAATAATAGTCAATAGATTCCACACCGCGCGGGGCATCAATCATAAATCCGCGAAATGGCTTTTCTACCGCTGACAATTTCGATTTTACACATAAGCTCAGACACAGGATAAACGTAATAAAGATTAAGAATCTGGTTGATCTTTTCATTTTTCGAATTTTGACTAATTACTTTCTAACAGAGGAAATTGCCGCTTTAATTTCACTTGCAGGATATCTGAAAAGATATTTTCCGGATCCAAGAGTGAACTGAAGGTTATCTTTAATTTGGATATTTTCAAGATTAAACGGTAAACCGTCTAGTTTAACTAAACCTGTTCCGGCATGTGGTAAAGTAATTAATGCTGAGGTATTTGCAGGAATCTCTACTTCATAGACAAAGTCATCATTTTCAAACTTCCACGAGGAGGAAACTTTACCGTAAAGCGTATTAATCTCTGCCTTTGCATTAGATAATCTACCATCAGGGTGAGGAGCAAGAAAGATATGTTTATATCCCGGAATTTCAGGATCGATATCTATTCCGGCTATATGTTTGTATAGCCATTCACCGATTGCTCCGTACGCATAATGGTTGAAACTGTTCATCGTTGCATCCTGGAACGTACCATCAGGTTTCAGACCATCCCATCGTTCCCAGATTGTGGTTGCTCCATGCAGGACAGGATATAGCCACGAGGGGTAATCTCTGTTATTTAGTAACCGAAATGCAAGATCTTCATGACCTGTAGCGGAAAGCGTTTTGCAAAGCAGCGGTGTTCCGACAAGTCCTGTGGTCAGATGTCCGAATTTTTCGACATTTTCGGTCAGGTATGCGGCACTCTTTAGGCGTGAGTTTTCAGGGAGCAGCTCAAAGGCGAGCGCAAGGGCGTAAGCAGTTTGTGTCTGGGAGGTCAGTTTTCCGCCTGGGGTGACAAATTCACGGTTAAATGCATCTTTGATATCGCTGGCCAGCTTCCCATATTTTTCGGCATCTTCCTTTTTGCCAATAATAGCCGCCATCTTCCCCAGCAGCTTGGTGGAGTTATAGAAATAGGCTGATGCTATTAAATCGTTTTCAGTAATCCCACCCTTTTCGAAGGCGAGCCAGTCGCCATAATGCCAGTCGCCTAACCAAAGATTCTTCGCCCCTGCCCTTCCTGTCATAAAATCAACCCATTTCTTCATGCAGGGATATTGTGTTTCCAGAATGCGCTGATCACCATAGGTAAGCCAGAGCGTCCAGGGGATGATGACACAGGCGTCTGACCAAACAGACGAGCCACCAAATCCATCCAAAGCATCCGGAATTACAACAGGAACTTTTCCATCAGGCAACTGATCAACTGTAAAATCGCCCAGCCATTTGGTGTAAAATGGGGCCACATCGAAATTAAAGGCAGCGGTCATGCTAAAAAGCTGGGCATCGCCTGTCCAACCCAACCGCTCGTCGCGTTGCGGACAATCGGTAGGAACATCCAGGAAATTACCTTTTTGTCCCCATTGGATATTGTGCTGCAGCTGATTAATCAGCGTATCGGAACAGCTAAAATTTCCTGTAGGTTTCATATCAGAGTGAATCACTACTCCTGTTATTTGATCCATTGAAGGTGGTGAAGTCAATCCTTCAATTTTTACGTACCTGAATCCATGAAAGGTAAAATGTGGTTCGTAAATTTCGGGGGCACCACCTTTTAGGATGTAAACGTCGGTACATTTAGCTGCACGCAGATTTTCGGTATAAAAATTACCTGCCTTATCCAACACCTCTGCAAATTTCAGTGTAATCCGGTCACCCTTCGTCCCTGAAACCTTTAATCTAACCCAACCCACCATGTTCTGACCCAGGTCGAAAACTGTCTCATTCTTTGGAGTAGTCAGTAATTTGACCGGTTTAATCTCCTGAATCGCCTTTACGGGAACACCCTGAGGTGCAATCAGAATTTCATTTGACTGATTGAAAAGAGTGGCCGAACTCCATCTGCTCATATCAAATCCGGACCGGTCCCAGCCGGTGAGTTCAAGACGCGCATCATAAAATTCACCGTTATAGATATCCGATTCTACAATCGGACCGTTTTGGGTAACCTTCCAGTTGCGGTCTGAGCAAATAGCTTCAGAAGTTCCGTCTGTGTAGGTAACCTGCATTTGAAGTAAAAGTGCAAGCCTTTTTCCATAATAACTGTTTTGTTTCGAAAATCCCAGGTTTCCCCTGTACCATCCATCCCCAAGGATTACACCAATTGCATTATCTTTTTTAAGCAAGGAAGTTACATCATAGGTCTGATATTGCAAACGCCTTTTATAGCTCGTCCATCCCGGTGTAAACAGATCCGAAGAAATTTTTGCCCCGTTAATGTGAAGTTCATATAATCCCAAGGCAGTTGTATAAACACGAGCCGATCTGATTTTTTTAGTGAGGGTAAATTCATTCCGGAAGTATTGAGCAGGTTTGGATCCTGTCATCTCCTTTTCGTTGCCATAACTTATCCATTCGGCCTTCCATTCTGAGGGCTTTAAGATTCCCATCTCCCAAAAGGAAGGTTCGCTCCAGGAGGAACAGTTTTTCTTATTGTCCCATGACCGTATCTGCCAGTAAACGCGTTGCATTGAAACTAATGCAGGACCATCGTAAACGACACCGACCGACTGGGAGGAGCTTACTTTACCTGAAGACCAGATCAGAGGCTGTGAACTTAGTTTCATTGGATTATCAGCTACCCTGATCTCATAAGCGGTCTGCATCACTTCGTCTTCGGAAGAGACCAATTGCCAGCTCAACCGGGGTTTGACAACGTCTATACCTACCGGATTAGTTTTGTATTCGCAAACAAGTAGTCCTACTTCGGTCTTAGCAATTGCCGGAAGGACTACAGAGTTGATTAGCAACAGGATGATTACTGCTCTCAAAAAACGATTGATCTTTTTCATATACTCTAATAATTTGCAAGTTTTTAAGCCACTCTTTTAATGGAACTGTATAATTTTTTTCTCTTTGGTTGAGGCATATATAGCCTTCGACATATGGTATTTTGTTTAGCCCCACACTATAAATTGTTCTGAGCATCTTGTTGGAGATGTTGTAAATATCTTGAACATCGTTTATATCTTTCCCTTCGACAACATAATTTACAGGTTTGCATACACTGTGCTATATGGGCTCCACAAAACTGGCTATTGAAGTCAGTGTTGAAGCTTCTCATTCGCCCCATCTTTAGTAGTCGCCAGCCCTAATTCTTACCAGTAAGGCATCCTGGCTGCCATCCCCCGACATCCAGAACTTCTGGTATGCTCATGTAAAAAAATCAACTGATTCTATATTCATAAAAAATGTTTTATTTGTTATCAATTATTCCTGCATCTTCCTGTCCAAGATTATAAGTTGAGTATGTGGTTATACTTAAGGGCGGACTCTTGTCTGCCAGAATATTTGCTTTCTTTTGCAAATTGAAAGATTTAACAGGGATAAGTTTAAAATCGGTTTTTTGAATTTCCTGCTGTGTCACCTGATACTTGTTCAGTGTGAGATTTTCTGTTAAACCAAGGAGCGACAAGGAGATGTCAATATCCTTATCCGACTTATTTAAAATATAAATAGTAGTTTCTCCTTTGGGGCTTTTTAGGGCTGCTACAACATAATTGCCGCTATCTGCCTTTGTTTCGAGAATATCGGAATGTTTTGCAGCAAAGCGTGTAATAATGCCGAAACTATAATATGGCACAGGTTCGGGTTCAACATTCCTCTTAAAATCCCATAGGTTCGAGTTCCATGTACGAACAAGTTGCCACTGCCCGTCCAAATCACCGCGATTAACGAAACTCCAACGGCTAAACCCGTCAACACCCATGTTTAAACCCACCAAAATTTTTTCGGCGTTGATCATCTGGTGTTCATAGCTTTTCGAGGCTTCAGAACGCGGGCCACCCATAGCCATTTGGTCACCGTCGAAGTCAGCCGAAAAGAAGGTACCCATTTCAGCTACGAAAAAGGGCAAATTCAACTCTTTTGCAAATTGTACGCCTTCGGCGAACGTTTCATTGGGGTTTCCATAGTAATTATGTATAGCGAGCGCTCCAACCGAAGGATCGTTAGGTTTAAAGTTACTCAGTTTAATTTGGTGACTATCCGGACCACAAAGTGCAATATTTTTCAAACCACGTTTGTTTAACTCGGTGCTCATGGCACGTATGGCTGGCATAATCGAATCGGGTTTGGCATCCGAACCGATCCACCATCCGTTATCCATTCCAGGCTCGTTATTTACGGTAATCCAATGTATGCAAGAGTAGCCTTTGGCTTTTACGAGATAATCGAGCAACGTAGCATAACTAATAGCGAAATCGGTTACTGATTTGGGTGAACTTTGCAAACGGTTGATGCCCGGATGTGCGTTCCATTCAACGCCTTGCCACATCATGCTCATGTAAACATCGACATTGTATTTCTGGCAATGGTCCAGAATGCGGTAGAGAGTTTTCATTTCGTCGTTGTCCCAAACGAATCTCTCCCGTTCCGGCTCGTACATTTCCATAGCTATCTCCACGCGGATAAAATCGAGCCCCAGCCAGCTCGCATGACGGCGGACATCGTCCCATGCTTTGTCAAAAGCCGGGACAGCAGGGGGATTCCCTCCATAAGCACTTCCTTTACAGGTACGATTGTCGCGGCCAATAAGATCGGTATAATGAACAACATTCGGCCCCATCGCATGCCACGAAGCGCCAATACCACCAGCCATAGTATGGTTGATCTTTGCAAGGTTAACGGAAATGTCATGAACAGTTGCATTCGTATGGTTCTGTGACAGAGAGACATTCCACAAAACACCGGTGATAAGCAGAACTAATAGTAATTTCAGCGCCTTACTTTTCATCTTTAATTTTTATCTTTTACTGTAAACATCCACTTCAAAAATAGACCAGGGTTTATCTTTTGTCCCTGTCTGGACAATCTTCACGTAGCGTGCACTTTTTTGAGGAAAAGAAATTGTAGTAATTCCCAATTCTCCGGCTCCGGTTGCAACAGGCACTCCCCAGTCAGCACCATCGTTTGATACATAGACCGCGTACGACTTTGGATAATCATAGATCGCCCAGGTATTGTCAAGTACTACTTTATGAAAAGGCTGAGCTTTCTTCATATCGACAATGATCCATTGTCCGGGAGTTTGCTGGCCTTTAAAGTGCCCTGATTCACTCATTGGCTTTTGTGGATCGATGGCGCGCCATCCGGTCCAAAAATCCTCGTCGATGGCAGTTTCAGCGCTTGCGTTTACAGGCCAGAATTTCCCCTGCATCGATCCGGTCACGCAGCCTACTTTGTATTCCTTATTTTCAAGGAAAGCTGAAATTGTCCATGATTTTTTGTCCAGTTTAACGTCGGTTGAAGGTATCGGAGCTTGCTTGGGCGTTATCACCGGCAATGTCCCCGATACTACAAAACTCCACGTGCCCGGTTCCACTTTGAATTTGATATAGCCGGAATCTTCCCCTATCCATGAAACCCTTTTTGCTTTATTTTTAAACGACCCGTCCCATACCAATATACCGTTCACTTTGATATTAGCCAGCCTGGTAAAAGAGGTTTTAGGAATACCGACGATTGCCGATGTATTTGGCGGCGAAGTCAACCCGATTTTATACTGCTTCTCATTTTTCTGTATGTCAACCTGGATCATCCCCTTCACGGTGGGTACTTTCACTTTTACTGAAGTAAGAAACGCTTCCTGTGGAAAAACATGATAGGTACTCCAGCCAGGTGTTTCGGGCGCCACCCCGGCTATAAATTTGGAGAGAATCAGATTGGGCGTGTTCCACGCATGGTTTAGCGATAAGTATTCGTCCGAATCGGTTGACCAGGGAGGTGTATTTTCAAAAGACCGCTCAATATACTCCCACAAAGTCGTAAAGCCTGAATTTATCTGGTACTTGTAACGGTTATACATCCGCAACAGGGCTTGATCGGGTTTGTTAATTTTACAGAGCGCCTCTAAAACCCATCGTTCAAAATAGGGTCCGCAATTCATTTTGGTTTCCAGCACCTTTCCAATGGCACTCCACCGGGAAGGATCAGCAAGCCCGGCAACTACTGCCATCGCATTGGCCCTTTCGTCCAAATCGGTACCGGAACGATACCCATCCCCCTTCCAGAAAACCTTGTCGAAGTTCTCCTTTATACTATTGATTTTGGCGTCCAGGGCCGAAATATCATCCGTATTCCCGGTTACTTTTGCCATTTTTTTAAGCGCATTGATTGCAGTGTAATATTCTGCAACCTGGATAACCTCGGTATCGGTAGTACCAACTCCCCAATCGTACCAGTCCCAACCCTCAGTCCGGTGAACCGGCAGCCCGTTTGAACCCAGGTGATACCGTTCAAGATATTCTTTCGTTGAAGAATAGATGGCCGAAATTGTCGCCAGATCGCCCGTATACATGTAGTAAGTCCACTCTCCGAATTCACCGTGAGCAATCAGGTTTTGCCCGGGCAAATCGTTGATTTGTTTTGAAAGCAGGAGGTTTTTGGCTATTGTATTTGAATTGGTATCGAAGGTATAAAAACCCTCTTCCATCTCAAGGACTGCATCTCCCAGCCATTCAGACCTTTCCCTGTCGGGGCAATCCATATAATGTTCACGCATACAGAGGTATGCTGTTCGTGCCGCTTTCTGCCAAAGCACATTATAATCGTTATCATTACACCAGAATGACCCTGCGAAGCTGGTGTCGTATCCGGTTTCACGATACTTAACAGCTCTTACAGTCACTCCTGCCGGAATGGTGTACCGGGCACCTTCTCCACTCATCCAGTTGGGCACTTCATAGCTTTGCACACCTGAATTGGTGGTATACTGCTGCCTTGTCCCGATGGCAGGAACCAACGGATTTGTTGAATCGAAAAAAATAATTTTACCTGATGGCGCTTCAACTTCAATCCATGGTTGGAATTGCGCGTTATAAGGAAGTTTACAGGTAAGCGTCCATGTGTTGTTTTCTGAATAGGGCAATGTCTTTGTCATGTAGACATAGTCCTGTAATCCATAATCCTTCAGCGGCCGGTGGGTGATTCCACCTTCAGCCACATTCTGAGAATATCCGGTTAATATACTGCATATCAGAATATAAATAAAAATTACTATTGATTTTGTATTCATAGTTTAATTAATTGAGTTAAGAATAAAATTGCCAATTAGAAATAACTTCATTCAGTACTATTTTTTATATTTAGTAGATAATTGATATTGTGCTATAGCTGAATCGATAAAATCAGCTAATATTTTTTTAGAAGCTTCAGCTAAATGACTCCCATCCGGTTGCCATCCAATGCTTGTTTCTAATGACCTTGTAGAAATATAATAAACCTTTTGATGCCTTTTAGCTATGTTTTGCATAGCATCGCCATACTTTCCAAAGTCTTTTCCTGTTACAATATTTTTAGGTGCCTGAATTAAAAAAACAGGACTGTTGGGTTGATTCAGTTGAATCTTATCAACTACAGACTCTAATGATTTTTCAAAATCAGCACTTGTCACTCCTGAATTAAAATCATTAACTCCAAATGAAACAATGATGTCATCCATAGCCGGATCTTTTACCAATGACCCTGAATAATTAAAATTATATTGTTTATCCATATCTGATGCTTTTAAACCACCGGTTGCCACAGGATACAATACCCATTTTGTTCTGTCCATCAACCGTGGATAGTCACATTCAGCAGCCATCCACGAATCCCCAACTGTCTGAAGTCTTTTTAAACCCTGTCGCCAGGTTTCAATTGCACCAGTTGAATCTATATCAAATGATTTAATGGTTGTTTTTTCTATTCCACTAAACAGGGCTTCATTATAGCCTTCGGTATGCATTATAATTGTATGCGAAGTAGTATCAGGTAAAGTAATTGTTACCGATTTGCTACCAGAAAATGTTTCAGAAAGTTCAGTGAAATAATAAACATTGGAATTAAGAGGACTATTATCGATGACTACAGAAAGTATACAAAAGTTTGAATCATCAGGATCAACTACATCAGCATTTACAACAACAGTTGAAGTGCCATGAACCACAAATACAACCTGTGAACCGCCCCATCCAGACCATTTCCCTAATCCTGTATTTTCATTCCATCTGCCAAGCCATTGGATATTTGGATCGGAATAAAGTATATTTTTTGCCTGAATAGAAACCACTCCCAATAAAAGTGTCAGGGTAAAAATTAGTTTCACAATACTTAGTTTTAAATTGACTATTTTCTCATTAAAAATACCCATGTGTTTTTACATCGCCGTATTTTAAAGCAATTTCCACTCTGGTCGTAATAAACTTTTCAGGAGTAGCAGAGCGAAGCCGAACAACATTATTGCCCTGTTTCAGGCAAGATGCCGGAAGGATGTATGCATATACCCTGTCTTTAGGCGACAGGTTTTTTGCCCGGTCGAATAACGAGACATATTCTGGTTTCTGTAGTTCTATCTTTACACTATTTACAGAAAGTTCAAACTTTGCGGGTTTGTCTGTACGAAGAAATAAAACTGCTTCTTCCGGAACGTCCTTTTCAGTATTATCGCCGATGAAAATGGGCGCATCAACGTAATTTTCGGGAGATACCAGCAACGGAAGCGGTGTATCAGGTTTGTAACCATATCCGGCCGAGCCACCATCGTCCAGACAATAAATTTTATTCCGGTTTCGCAGGGTTTCCAATGATCCCAGCTCGTTCTGTAATTCAGGCGTTATGATCCGGCATACGTTACCTTCCGCTTCCAGCCGGAGCTTCTTAAGATAATTGTCGAAAGAAAAATTAAAGAGATAAATTCCGTCGCCACCCTGTGCTAGAACATGTGATGCTATTCCCCGGTACATTCCGTGAGAAAAATTGACCCGGGAATTGTATCCCCCGCTTTCGGTAGCAACATATACAGGGATGGAAGGAGCCTCCATATCCGCTTTAAACCTGGCGACTGGTATTGACGGGTTTCCGGTAAAATGTACACCGATCGTAACAAAGTCAATCAACCCCCGTCGTACCCATTCTTTGATATCCATCCCCTTTTTTAAACAAAAATTCAAATCAGGGGCAACTCGCACGGATAAAAGGATTTTCTTTCCGCGTTTTGCAGATAATTCGTCAATTTTGGCTTTGACTGCGGTTACCAGTTCTGTCATCAAAGGGGCATTTTTTTCCCCTTCCTCGCTTTTGAAATAGACGAAAAACCGCATAAAATTAAGTTCATATCCATCCAGAAATTCCCCGTATTTTTCCAACTGTTCGCTGATCATATTCAGTTTGTGTTCTCTTACTTCATGATAAGAGAAATCAAATGCACCTTTACTTTTCCATCCAATATCTTCATTTAACCAATACTGGGGATGAGCTATCCAAAAATCCGGATATTCAATGGGACAATGGGAAGTAGTATCATTAAAATGGAGGTCATTCATCCAGTAGGTAATAAAAGCTTCCAACCCCTTTTCTTTTGCACGTTGCAAGCAAGCGTCAATAATATCGGTTCCCTTTTCTTCTAAATTCAGATGGTTCCGGTAATACCTGACCAGATTCTTATACGCTGAAGTATCCTGGCCGCAATTCAATGTCCCGTTGCGGTCATCACCAAATATCCTCCCGTATTTTGACCGATAGTACGTGTAATCGCTCCCGGTGCAGATCATAAAAGTAGTTACCTGGGTATTGGCAACCACATCCACATACATTTTTGCATCTTCTACTGATAATGGCCGCCTGTCGAACATGGTATTTCCCAAAACATCGCCCCCATCATTACTGTAAATTAACCGGTGGCGAATGGGTTGTGCGTTCGGATTGGAACAGGCCAGACTGCCCAAAAGCAAAATGGAAAATAGATAGTTTTTTTTATACGATTTCATAGTTATATGATCATTGTTGTTTTCCTGTCTCTTCCTTTAAAAATACCCATGTGTTTTTACATCGCCGTATTTCAAGGCAATTTCCAGCCTTGTTGTCATAAACTTTTCAGAAGTAGCAGAGCGTAGACGAACGATGTTATCGCCCTGTTTCAGGCAAGATGCCGGAAGGATGTATGCATATACCCGGTCTTTAGGCGACAGGTTTCTGGCCCGGTCGAATAACGAGACATATTCTGGTTTCTGTAATTCAATCTTTACACCATTTACAGAGAGTTCAAACTGCGCGGGTTTATCTGTGCGTAGAAATAAAACTGCTTCTTTTGGAATGTCCTTTTCAGTATTATCACCGATAAAGATCGTTGCAGGAGCAAAATTTTCGGGGGAAACCAATAGCCGAAGAGGTGTATCGGGTATATAGCCATATCCGGCTGAGCCACCATCATCAAGGCAATAGATCTTATTCCGGTTCCTAAGCGTTTCTAACGATCCCAGTTCGTGCAATAATTCCGGCATTATCATACGGCAAGCATAACCTCCCGGCTCCGGTTTCAGTTTGGCATGATCTTCATCGAAAAAATAATTGAACAAATAGATACCTTCACCTCCCTGAGCGAAGATATGTGAAGCCATTCCCCGATACATGCCATGAGAATATGGAACTCTGGAGTTGTACCCTCCACTTTCAATCGTGGCATAAACAGGGATGGGGGAGTCTCCTAAACCTGTCTTAAACCTGTCAACTGGCAGTGCAGGATTTCCGGTATAATGAACACCAATCGTAACAAAATCAAGCAACCCCTGCCGTACCCATTCTTTGATATCCAGTCCCTTTTTTAAACAAAAATCCAAATCCGGGGCAACGCGTGCGGATAAAAGAATTTTCTTACCCCGTTTTGCAGATAACTCATCAACTTTGGCCCTGACCGCTTTTACCAGTTCTGTCATCAAAGGGGCATTCTTTTCTCCTTCCTCACTTTTGAAATAGACGAAGAACCGCATAAAATCCAGATCATAACCATCCAATAACTCTCCGTATTTATCGAGTTGCTCGGTGATCATGTTTAATTTTTGTTCCCTGACCTCCTGAAAAGTAAAATCTAGCGCTCCCCTGCTTTTCCATCCAATGTCCTCATTCATCCAATATTGAGGATGGGCAAGCCAGAAATCGGTATATTCAACCGGACAATGCGTGGTGGTGTCGTTAAAATGCACATCGTTCATCCGATAGGAGATAAAAGCTTCCATCTTTTTTTCTTTTGCCTGTCGTAAACAAACGTCAATAATGTCTGTCCCTTTCTTCTCTAAATTCAAATGGTTCCGGTAATAACTAACCATGTATTTATGGTTTGCCGTATCGAGACCGCAATCCAATGTCCCGTTGCGATCATCCCCGAACACCCTGCCGTATTTTGACCGGTAGTAGGGATAATCGCTCCCGCTGCAGATCATATAAGTGGTTACCTGAGTGTTGGCAACCACATCTACATACGCTTTTGCATCATCTACTGACAACGGACGTTGATGAAACATGAAATTTCCCAAAGCATCAGTACCATCATTGTTATAAATCAGCCTTTGTCGGAGAGTTTGTTCTTTAGGATAGGATTCTGACAGCGGAATCAGAGGTTGCACATCCTTTTTTTTCCACACCCTAACATAGTCAATCTCAAAATGTCCTTCCGGGTCTTCGGGAGCGGGCAGACCAAACCAGCCGGGCATTGTCTCGCTGTCAAAATTCATATTCAGGGATTGATGCCAATAGGTATTCTCCTTTGTTTTGATCAATTTGCCGTTTACATACCATTTCATCTCTTTTTCATTCCATTCAAACCCGCAGATAAAAAAGTTGTCAGCCAACCGGAATGGCGCTTTCCAATCTGTTTGTTCGTGCACTTCGCTCGTCAATCCGGGCAGTTTCATCACATGTGCAGTCATAAAGTATTTCCGTTCCATTTCGGGATCGGAATTTTTACCACAAAGTTCAAAAACATCAATTTCGGTCCAGGTATCCGGATCGCCGGCATAAAACCAAAAGGCGCTCGAGCATCTTGAATCCATTGGTTTGCAACGAATCTCATAATAGCCGTAAAGCATTCTCTCTTTACTTTTGACTGCAGCTGTTGTAAAAGTGTGGTACCCTTCCGGTAAACCGGGCAAAGCTTCCCTTTTGGAGGTAAGCGTCAGAAAACCGTTTTTTGCAGAAACGTTTTTAGGAGAAAAATATCCGGGAGGGCGACCTAACCATCCAGGATTGGAAGGATACCATTTGGCTGTATCCAACCCGTTTCCATTAAACTCATCACTCAATTCGGGGATAAACTGCCAACTTCCTGTTGGAAGCGGACACTTGGGACCTTTAATTGCTCTGTTGCTATTCTTTCTTTTGGAATTTTTTCCGCCATTGACTAATGATCCGGGATGTTCTCTGCTACTAATGTCAATTAAATGATCTGAAGAAGCATTAGGCGTTGTCTGAATCCCGGAATGATTTGCTATTAATGGTTGTAATTTACCGGGTATCGCGAATGTGATTGCAAATGTAAAAATCGAAAGAAGCCCTGCGGTTATCACTATATACTGGTTTTTGCTGCTCATAATTCTATACTGTTATCGCTTTTGATTCTTCACTTAGTATTTTCATTGAATGGAATATGCAATGCTTTTCAGAAAGGTGATCATAAGAATATTGACGAAATTATTGTTAAAAATACCCGTGGCTTTTTACGTCACCGTATTTCAATGCAATCTCCAGGCGCTTAATAATAAACTGTTCTGAATTCGTCGATTTAAGCTTGATTACATTATCACCCTGTCTTAAACACGATTTCGGAAGAAGGAAAGCATATACAGTTTCGTTTTTCTGCATATTTTGCGCACGATCGTACAGACTTACATATTTCGGCATTTGAATTTCCACCTTTTGATTATTGATGAAAAGTTCAAAAGGTGAAGGATGGTCTGATCGAAGAAACAGGATGGCCTCTTCAGGAACATCATTCCTAACATCATCTCCGATAAAAATGGTTACAGACGCCTGATTGCCGGACGAAAGAGTTAACGGGAGTTTTGTTTCCGGTTTGTAACCCCACTCAGCCGAACTGCCGTCGTCCATGCAGTATATCTTGTTGCGTTTTCGCAATGTTTCCAACGATCCCAATTCGTGCAACAATTCAGGCATGATCACAGGACACACATAACCACCATCTTTCAGGAATAATTTACTCTGATAGGTCGAATAAAATTCAGCAATAAAATAATTGAACAGGTAAATACCATCAGCGCCCTGCGCCAGGATATGTGAGGCCATCGCCCGGTATATCCCATGCGAGAACGGCTGTCGCGGGCTAAACCCGCCGTTTTCAGTGGAGGCATAAAGAGGAACTGAAGAGTGGCCTAATTGGTCTTTAAATTTATCAACAGGTATTACGGCCCCGTTAAAAAATATTCCAATCGTTACAAAGTCAACCAACCCTTGCCGAATCCATTCTTTTACGTCAAAGCCTTTTCGCAAACAAAAATCCAAATCCGGAGGGATGCGCACCGAAAGCAAAATTTTCTTGCCCTTGCTGGCTGACAATTCATCGATTTTGTTTTTGACCGCTTTTACCAGGTCTGTCATCAGGGGGGAGTTAACTACGCCCGAATCTTTTTTAAAATAAGTCGGAAAGCGCATAAAATCAAGATCATAACCCTCAATCAGATCACCGTACTTATCGATTTGTTCTTTGATCATATTCAATTTCTGCTCCCTGACTTTCTTAAATGAAAAGTTCAGAGCGCCACGGCTTTTCCAGCCAATGTCCTCATTCAGCCAATATTGAGGGTGGGCAAGCCAGAAGTCGGTATACTCAATCGGGCAACGGGTAGTGGTATCACAAAAATGGAGGTCGTTCATACGGTATGAAATAAACGTCTCCATTTTCTTTTCTTTTGCCCTTCGCAAAGCAGCCTGAATAACATCGGTTCCGGCTTTTTCGAGGTTCAGGTGATTTTGATAATAACTGAACAGGTTTCTATAACCAGCGGTGTCGGTACCGCAATTCAACGTTCCATTACGGTCGTCGCCAAAAACCCTACCATATTTCGACCGGTAATAGGGGTAATCGCTTCCGCTGCACATCATAAAAGTTGTTACCTGGGTGTTAGCGTAAGCATCGACATACGCATTCACATCGGCAACAGACAAAAGCCGGCGATTAAACATAGGGTTACCCAGCAGATCGGTGCCATCGCAATTGAAAATAAGCCGATGCGCCACAGCTTGTTTTTTCGGACTACCGGATGCAAAACTCCCCAAAAGGAAAAAGAGAACCAATAAACCCGTCATTCGTATTTTCATAACCAATGGATTTTAAATTAATGTTTGATTAGTAAGCTGATAAACTATTGTTTTCCAGTTTTAACAATCCCTATTTCTTCAAATGGAATTGGCTTAAAACCAGGTATTTTAATAAATACTTCTGATGAACTTTTCAATTTGAAATTTTGATCCTTTTCACTGACAAACCCCGGATCTTCTTTGACTACAAGGTTGTTTTCGGAATACTCAACCCGCTTAAAATTATTACACACTTCTCCTATCCGGACAAATACGTTCCTGTCGACCACATTTCGTTTGGGAAGTCCAGGATTATCTGTCCAGTATCTGGCCAATTCCGGGTATCTGGTGCTGTAGGGAGGCTGGTCGTATCTGATATCATTGAGGTTCTTCTCGAACAGATTTCCGGGGGCGATCCATGGCATTGCCCAGTCGTACGATTGCAAACGATCGTCAATATCAATCGTACGTTTGCAATCTATGAAAATATTATTGATATAAGGGTTATCGCTTCCGCCGCCAATCAGCACAGTTTTACTTCCAGCTTTATAAAAGACATTCCCGAAAACCTTCATACCACAGGCTCCATCGTCGTGATAGATTGCGGATGAAGAGTGGATATCACTGATATTGTGGAAATAATTAAACTGAACAACATGTCCCCTTTCTGATGGATTACGTCCGTAATAAAGTGCGCCCACATCGTCGGTAACCATGCAAACATCATGGATATTGTTGTATTCGATCAGGTGGTCATTTCCTGAAAGCTGGACTGCAAAATGGGGGGCATCGAAAATTTCGCAATGGGATATCCGGTTGCCAGCACCCATGATCTGAACACCCGCACAATAGGTTTTCGAAATCCGGTTATAATTGTGGATGCTGCAATTCTCGATATAATTCCCTGCAGCTTCAAGGGTTTGCCGGTTGCCTCCGAACAGATGTATCCCACCTGCACCTGTCTGGTAAATAATACAATCCCGAATTCCGTTATTTTTGCCAACGGGGCCTTCAGGATTATCGTAAATACCTGCCGCATACGAACCCATATTTCTAATTGTGCAATTCTTTATCAGACAATCAGATGAACTTTTCATCTCCAGGGCAATCCCGCGGGAACATTCAAAAGCGATTCCCTCAAGGATAATACCGGAAGCTTCATTTATGCTCACCAACGGTTTCTCCAGAAGTGAAACTTCAACCGTTTTAAGTGCTTCATTATTATAAAAATAGAGGATACCCTCTGTGCGGTCGATATAATATTCACCCTGATAATCAATCTCTTCTGGAATATTGTAAGCATACCAGGCATTCCAGGGTGATCCGGCGAAGAAACCATACATGTGGGGTTGAGCTGTTGAAAAGGTCTTTGAAATTGTATCAATGGAGGCCAGCTTCAAGGCATCATCAGCCCAGCCGTAATGAAAGTAACCCGATATCCAGATATCTTCAGGGGACTTCCAGCGCGATGGACGATTTCCGTTATAAATGAATTTACCCCCGATTTTACCCTTGTCACCATCAGCCAAAACGGATCCTTTTTCCAGAACTTTCTGAATCAGGACGGTTGAATCGTTGGGCCAGCGTGACAAATGGGCAGGTTTTCCATTGATAAACAGTTCCATCCATGAATAATCAAGCAGGTTTCCAAATCCAACCTGCTTCAGATTTCCATAATCTTTAATTCCAAGGTTTCTCAGATTGACCATAAAAATGTGTTTCCGGCTGTTTTCCGGAAATAATCCGGCTTTCGAACTACCTGTTACAGGGACTACTTTTGAAGGTGCAATTGAAATTCCTCCTGTAAACCTCACCTTCTCATTATTGTAAGGCTTAATTAATAGATTTTTATCCTGTTTATCAAAGCTGACAGTGCAAGAGAAATGATAATCGCCACCTCTTAAAAGAATGGAGATTTCACTTTTCTCTCCTGATGATCGTTTTAACCGAACATCGTCCCTTGCCCTTTCAATTGTCAGATAGGGATGTAAATTTGATCCATCGCCTCCATTGCTACCTTTCGGTGAGACATAAACCGGTTTTATTCCGAAACCGGAAAAACTTAAAATTAAGCCAATCCCCAAAAACATCCATCTTTTCATATCTTTTCTTTCCATTACGAGGTTAAATTTCATTCAATTTGTTAGTGAAACGGGAAGGTTTATCCGGGTCCAGTTTTTTGTAATCTTCAGCAGTTGCTGAGGGATTTCCCCTTTAAGTCCCTGGATTACACCTTTCCAATTATCCTGATAATCTTTCCATAAAGCCAGGTCACACCTATCGCTCAGGTCAATTTTAAAATTTCCTTTTTGAAAGGATTTTAATCCACCGGCTGACAATGCCTGAACATCCCCGTTTGCATCCAGCCGTACTGCCGCAATACCCACAGCATCAAATCGGACCTCCTTACCCCTTATTTTAATCGTTGAACATATTGGATCACCGCCTGTGTTTTTTGTTCCGGCAACCTGAATAACAGTTCCATCAATGAGGTGGCAATAACCAGTTGAAGGTGGGGTTACAAAGGGATGACCAAACTCTTTTGATGCATCCTCGATAGCGGGAGTTTGAGGTTCAATTTTCTGCTTGGAAAGAATATTCATAACAGATTTTACAACCTGTTCATTTTCTGAAATCTCAGTCATATTGACAGGCAATAGTTTATCTCCGTTAAAAGTATTTGCATCGAAATCTTTTGTCCAGTGACCAATTCTGAATAGATTTGATCTCCCCTTTGATGCCTGGTTAAAAAAATCGGCCACAGATTTTCTTCCAAATTCGGGATGATATAAAATGAGAGCAGCATACCGTTGAGCACCATAACAGATCCATCCCTGATCGTCGATCTTCAGATTCTTATTTTCAATTTCAGTTGAAGGTATTAAGTCAGTTGGTATTCCTTTCTTCCATAAAAGGGTAACCAGTTCCATCCCCACATCGTCGTAAGAGGGTCCGGCCCAGTTCATTGTACAGGCATGGCCGAAGACCACTGCCACCGGGCAGTTTAAAGGGCTATTACTGATATAATTCAGCAAACGGATGCGGCTTTCTGCCATCATCAGATCACCACGGAAAAGGTCCAGGTGCTTATCAATTTGTTTTCGGGAAGAGGGGTAGATCGGATGATAATTAATCCTGCCACCTCCCAGAGCCGCGCTCCAGACCGACTTTTCATAATCCCCTTTATTGGTTGAATAATACATATTGTACCAAATCGGACTTCCCCATTTTTTTGACAGCGATGTTCTTACTGCAAAAGGGGTATATTCATCGGTTTGTGCCCAATCCCTTTTAGCAACCCACCAGTCCAACCCATTTTTCATCTGTTCGTGCCAGTCGGGATAGGGCCACCATGTCGGATGTGTTGTGACAGCAGCATCAGGACCAAAAACCTCTTTCACCGCACTATAGAAATCAGCTTCCAATTCTCCGTTACGCTGCCATGACATCTCCATAAAATGGTTTATTATCATTTGCCGTTCACGCTCGTGTCCTTTAATTCCAAGATGCATCGCCAGACAATCAGCAAGCAAATCGCGTCCTCCGGTTCTTTGAGCATAAGCCTTTGCACGAAATTGGGAATACCAAAACTGACTTTTTGCCCGGTTTTCATCAAAACACGGGGGAAACCCCCATTCATCCTTAAAAACACCGGCTAAAGGAACATCGGCATACTGTCTGATAATTTCACGCTGAAACTTCATCAAATGGGGGGCAAATACGTCGGGGTATAAATGTGTAAAGGAGACTAAAACTGTAGCCTGGGTATTTTTTTTGTCAGCCGGTATTCTCACCCTGACAGAATCTCTGGATGAGGTAACGACCACACAATTTCGGGTTATATCTTTCAACGAGTTAGGATCAATTCCTTCAGAATCCAACATATAAGAATATACCCGAAGTAATTTACCGTAAAGCGGAATATAATGAGTTGTATTACCTGTGTAATGGTCGTTAAGGTCCTTACTTGCAATAATAGTCTCTGCATTTGTTAAGGGTGAAATCTTAACCTCTTTTAAAAGAAGCATTTCCTGCAGCTCATCCGGAAATTTCGACTCGAAAGTCCGACGGGCAGTCCGTACGTCAAGATCAGCAACCATCGAAATACCATGGTTTGAAGCGTACTCTGCAGCCAGTTTAAACTGATCATGAACAGCATCGTTCGTAGTTTCCCTCCCAAATAGCCGAACACTTGCCGACAGTATATTATAAGGAGAATGAAGGGTTGCCTGGTTAATAAATTCCTTATATCCATCCGGTTTAAACTCATCTTCGCCCCAAAACCAGCAAGCCTGAACAGGCATCACATCATTGGGAAGTCTGCATAAGGTCACACAGAGGGTAGATTTCACTAATGGTCCCGGATATTTTTGTTGTGCATGATTTATTTCAAATACTACCAACAAGCTAATTAGCAGAGCAGTGCCCTTGTGAATATTCGGAAAATATGTTATTTTCATAATATTACTGATCGATTATAATAATGAACTTAGTCAACAACTTTCAGCAGGAAGCGTCCGATTCCACCATCATAATGGACTTTTGCTGGATTACTCTCATCATGAGGGATCTCTGTACCTCCATAATAAATCCAGTAGGTACCCCGATCTTTCCCCGGAATCGCACCTGCCGCGACATAGATACCTGTTTTGTCGAATCCTGTCCCCAGACCTAATAAGGGCTTGCGACCAATCCGGGAAAATTCCCATCCATTGCGGCTGAACGCTGAAAACACCACAACAGTCCCATCGTTGGTAAAGAATCCAGATGGAAACATTAGATAAAGGTCATCTTTGATTTTTGCAGTCGCCGAATTGTAGAAGTGGAGATCAATGGGATCGTCCTTATCGGGACTAAGGATGGCAACCGGATCGGGAAAATTCCCAAATGTTGTTGACTCCGTATATCCAACTATCCGATAGCCTTTAAAGTCTCCCCCACTCCACATCCGCACGTAAAGACGGTAGATATTGCCGTCGTGAATGCAGATATTTCCCGTGTCGGAGTTCTTTTTGAGTAAAGGTTCCGCTATTGGTTTCCAGTGAATTCCATCCGGAGATGTCGCGCCATAAATCCACCACGGACCGGACCCAACACCATGCTGTCGTGCACCTACCCCTTTGAATCGTTCCCCGGGAGGTGCCTTTTCGTCATAAATAATTGAGCACAGGTTAAAACCGAACATCAGGATATTGTTATCAGTAGAACCCTTATAGTTATAAATTCCGAGCGAGGGTTTTTCCCAGTGAATTCCATCCTTTGAGCGGGCATAGCACAGATAACAATCGTTGTCGGTTTTATATTGATGGTCAAATGAAACATACCAGAGATGCCACTGATCACCGATTTTCATGACCCTATCCAGACCTACTGAGTAATCCTCCCAGGGACGATCTGCCTTTAGAAGTGGTTCCGTCGTTCTTTCGAGAACCGTGAGAACCGGTGCTGTTACTCTCTTGTTCTGTTTAGCCAAAGATAAACCCGGAAGCAAAATCAGACCTGTGGCAAATGCCCCTGTCTCCTCAATAAAAGAACGGCGCGAAATAGTCTTCGGATGATAGATAATCGTCATGACATCAGTTTTCTAATTTTCATTTAATCTAATTGAACTTTTACAACATCATCTATTTTGGTTCGCTTTTCGGCAGGAAGGATGAAGGTTATAAATCCATACCGATAGTTGTATGGGATTGATTCACCCGTTTTCAACAAGGTAACTGACTTTGGGAGGATGTCCGTTTTAAGCGAAACCTGATCCTTAAAATTCGGAAAAATGTGTAAATACCAGCTGTTACCACGTGTTGTAATCTTCACATTGCTCCGTTCCATACCCGGGGAAGGTCGGGCTCCGATTACCGATTCCTTGCTGTGTTTCATCCATTGGGCAAGTTCTGATGTTGTAGTATAAAAATTGGGATGCAACTCTCCATTTTCTGTTGGGCCAAGATTAGGAAGGTAGTTCCCACCCAGTGATCGACAGGCGACTAATTGTTCCATAAACTCAGAATTGGAGCGAAATGACCCGGTTCTGTCGTAGCCCCAGCCGGCACTTCCTCCGGTCCAAATGACACAGTTATCCCACCATTTTGAGGGGACATAGGTAGGATTACTACATTCAAAGGGGGTTGTAAAGTCACCCATGCGAATCCCGTTACCATGCGGATTATCCGGATTTGTCACATTTGACCAACGGTCATTGATGACGATTCCCGGTTGTAAAGAGCGGATCCACGAATAAACCTGTTCGGTATGCATATCCTTTACTCCCCTGAACCACATCCCATCAAACCAAAGAAGGTCTATTTTTCCGTACCGGGTCAATAATTCTTCAATTTGTTTCAGAACATAACCCAGCATCTGCTCATAAGCCTTATAATTGACAATAGAATCGGTAGCGGGAAGGACCTCATTCCTTTTCTCATAGTCGAATTCACTTGGATGTCTGAATCCCGGGAAGTGCCAATCCTGGGGAGAAAAGTAAAAACCAATTTTTAATCCGTTTGCCCTGCAAGCCTCCACATAAGGTTTCAGCAAATCCCTTCCTTTCATGTATTGTTTGGTGCCAATGCCATACTTTGACGGCCATAATGCATAGCCGTCGTGATGCCTGGTCGTCAGTACGGCATAAGTGAAACCTGCTTCGCTCGCAGCTTTCATCCACTTATCCGGATCGTATTTTTGAGGATTAAACTGGTCGGCCAATGCATAATATTTATCCGGAGGTGAAACCCTTCCACCATAAGGATAATGGGCAATCATATCCCACGAAGGCTGGGCACCTGCAACACTGTGAATTCCCCAGTGCATAAACAAGCCCAGACTGGCGTCCGGAAACCACTGAGCCTCCGGATTAGGGTTGGGAAATACAAGTTGTTCCTTCAACGGTGTCGAAATAATCCGATGCGCCCATTCTACATCCTGTTTATCGATCTTGTACGATTCAGGATGAGAATTCAACTGAGCCTTTAAGCAAGTACCAATCCCAAATATAAAGATCAGTATGATAATGGGTTTTCTCATTTTGATTGTTTTTCCCGATATTCATTCCTTACTACTGAACGATCAAACTCTTTTGCAACCGCAGGATCAAAAGTGGCCATTTTCATCCATTCTGCAGTACCATAAACGCCTGCCTGTGAATAATCAAAAGGCTTAAATCCGATTTTACGCATTAGGGATGTATTTTTCACATGGAAATCAAACTGAGCAGGGTTCACAAAACCAGGATCAGCAATTACGGAATGGAGATCATTCCCTCTCTTCTGCCAATCGGTAAACGTCAACTTTGAGAATCGAATATCTTTTGAGCGTGTATCCCAATAACAGTTATAATCAGATTTGATTTTCACCATAATCCAGGTATCAGTGACCAAAATGCCTGAATTATAACAAATAATGTTGTTGCTGAACGAAAAAGACAAATGATCCTCTACCCTGGAGGCCTGTAACTGATTCTTCACCTGGTTATAAAAAATATTATTCCTGATCACATTCTCTTTTCCATAATGCTGGTGGAAACCTGCGATTTTGCAATTATAAACCAGGTTATTCTCAAGAACTATACCTGTAGAACCTTCATCAGTATAGAGTCCCCAGCCACCGTAGTCAAATGAAAAAACATGATGAATTAGATTGCTATTAATCGTTGTCCCTTCCGAGCTGCCCAGGCAATATACTCCCCCCATATCACACAATTCACCCCAGCCAAGATGATGAATATGATTAAATGCTACTGTATTTCTTTTTGAAGGGCTGAAAGCATAACCCCATACCCATCCAACCGAAACACCCGAATAACGAAAATCGGCTATCTCATTATGGGTAATGCGACTGTCACTCGCATTGAACAATATCACACCAACAGCACATGGGAAAACAAATCCACCCGACCGGATAATATTATTGTCGACTGTGATATTCCTTGTGAGGTGATCCAAATTTACCGGAATGGAGAGATCGCCGATCTTTACACCCCCTGCGCCAAGATCATGGATGTAACAATGTTCAACACTGCAATCATTACAAGCTTTACGAAACCAAATAGCATTGGTACCCGCATGAGCAATTTCACAATTGACAAATTGAATTTTCCGGGCGAAATCGGCCATAACAACAGCTTCAATCGGGAAGGCTGCCTGAGCTTGTGAATTACCGGCAAAGGGCATTTTGTATCCGGTGAATTGAAAAGAAAGGTTCTCAAACCGGATATTCTCAACCTTTTTACCTGTCTCTTCATTGCCGCTAATCGTCATAAAGCGATCAATGACTGGCGCTGTCACTTCCAATTTATCAAGTGTTTCTCCCGGAAGCGGCATGTAATAAAGATAGCCCGATCTGTCGAGAAACCACTCCCCGCAGGTATCCAGTGCCGCTTTGAAGTTTTCGAGCGTATACCGCGACTTGGTATCTATCCGATTATAGGACTTTGCAGCTGTTCCTACGACAAAGGCTGTGGAAGTTTTAGAATCAAATGAATTGACCCGGTTCCGTGTATTATCCCAATTGTGGTAAAATGTAATCACACCGTTTTCGAAATCCTCTTTCGTATATTGGGCAACCTCTCCGGCTCCGTCAGGGAAAAGGGTAAACCGCTGTATAGCCAGTTCAGGTGTTTTTGCATCTCCGTTTAGCAAAATGGAATCCGAACTGTTTTTTAGACGGTAAAATCCGAAATTGGGAGATTTTGCCCTCGTGGCCCTTTTCCCATTGACATACAACTGCTCAAAGTACCAGCCATATTCGGCAACTTCCGGAACTTTTGTCCGCCAGAGTGTTTCGGACATTTTTTCGAAGCCGCCTATTTTTTTTCCTCCGCAGAATACAGGATGGGCTCCTTCTTCTGCTTTGAAAATAACCGGGGCATCAGTTGTTCCAGAATCCTCCGGTTTTAGTAAAAGTGGCTCCGTTACTATATATTCCCCTTCACCAATAATCACCTCAACCGGACTATTTATGCCGTTTGCACTCCTCACACTCCTTAATTTGTTGAGTGCTCCACCCAAACTGGCTATCGGCATCTCTTTGGTGCCGGGATTACTATCCTTTCCGGTTACTGAAACATAGATTTTCAGGATGGCTGCCTTTGTATTTTTTTCTGAAAAAATCAGAAGGATAGCTAATACGAACGTAATAACAAGAATTACTTTTCGATTTGAATTCATAATGTTTATTTAGAAATTATTTAATTTAGTGCAAGTCCTTTATTAGTTTGAAACTTTCAATGGAATACTTTCCAACTTTCACATCAAATCCGATCTTATTTTGAGGAATATCTTCAAGGTCATTCTCAAGCAGATCGGTTTTGTGAACACCATCAATACCCATAAATCCTGACAGTTTTACCTTTGCAGTACACTCCTCACCGGTAGTCTCATAAAAGCGGAGCATCAGATCGTCAGAATCTTCAGCCTTTTTTACAACTGTGACAATCAGGTTTTCAGGTGATATTTCAATAAATGAATGTTTTGAGGGCAATATCCCTTTATGAACGTTTCCAACAACTGCAATTAAAGGGTTATTAAATTCATAGCCTTTATTCATTGACCGGGCATCGCGCCAACCTCCTTTGTGCGGGTATAGGGAATATTTAACCTGATGGATACCTTTATCATCCAGACTTTCAACAGGATGGTCCGGACTTCGTAAAACGCTCAGCCGAATTGTATTTTTTGTAATATCATACCCATAGCGGCTGTCATTTAAGAGACTTACCCCATAATTTTTATCCGACAGATCAGCCCATTTCTGCGCGACCTGCTCTTCTCCCAGGCTGGGCCGCTGAATTGTTCCATAGGGAATATCATAAACAGCACTGTCATTTCTTACACTAAGCGGGAAAGCAACCTTCACCATTTTATTTTTTCCATTCCAATCAATATCCAGCTCAAAATCAACTCTCTGAATACCAGCATAAAGAGTGATCCGTTGAATAAATCTGGCCAATTGAAACTTCCTTTTAATTTGTATTGTTGCACGTACAGGGCCGTTTTCGACTAACTCTATCTCGCTGTGATCAAGAACATCCGAAGTTTTTCCTTTCCAGGAATTAAATTCCTTTTCACCTTCAGGAGAACATAAGAATCCTTCGGAATCACCAAAATCATCAATGATCTGAATTAAATTACCACACACTTTATTTTCAAGTACTTCCCTCTTATTTTTTTTGTCGGTTATCCCCGAAAGGCAACCTGTTAGCGAATCAATGGTTACATCATAAAATTCATTTTCAATCCTGTACTTTGAACCCTTCATCTCATTTTTGCTGATCGGTTTGCTTTTCTCACTCTTCAGGCGAAAGTTGGAATACCCCATCGAGGGGATATCTTCAGCCAGAAAAACCACGCTGAACTTAGAAACTCCCGGTTCCTCTTTCTTCTCAACAACCTGAACAGGAACGCTTTGACCATTGCCATTAACGATTGAAAAGTAATTTATTCCGGCGGGTAATTCAAAGGATGTTTCGACTACATCTGTCCGTTTCCAGGATAGTGGATTAAAAACAACAATAGGAGTTCCAACGCCAAGGGTATTTATGTTTTGGGTGATCGATTGCAATTGTCCGTTAAGTAAAACTGAAGCGGTATCACTAATTTGCTGAAATCGAAGCAGTACGTCGTCGATCGATGGCAAGACATCCGTACCCGAGATTGCATCATGAAACTGATTGATCATCAATTTTTTCCAGGCATTATAAATGGGTTTGGCAGGATAAAGACCCATTCCCATTGCAGAATTAAGTGATGCGTATTGTTCGAGCGATAGGAGTAAATTCTCGCTATACCTGTTCCCTTTTTTTATTTCACCTACTGTGGTATAGGCGCCCCGAATGGTTGGCTGCAATTCATATTTTTTCACCGGGAAATTGCCCGGATGGTCCAGAATGGCTGACGTAAACTTTTTAGGAGTGCTAAAAAGAAGCTGGCTTTGTTTCTTTTTGTTCTGATTGTCTGAATTCCGTTCCTGCATTACCTGACGCATCCGTTCAACATCTGCCTTAATGGCGCCTCCCCCATGGTTACCCACTCCAATCAGGGTAATTCCATCGTGAATACCATATTTTTTGTTTAAACCCAGGAGATATTCATCAATCAATTCTTTGGAAATCAAGCTTTCATCCTTTCCCATTAAAGGTTTGTAGGCAAAAACCCTTGATCCGTCGGCAGATTCCCACCAAAACATCGACTTATCCTCCTCACCACGATAAAACA
Source organism: Prolixibacteraceae bacterium (assembly GCA_963677935.2). Lineage (GTDB taxonomy): Bacteria > Bacteroidota > Bacteroidia > Bacteroidales > Prolixibacteraceae > JAAFHB01. The sequence goes on from CAXXEH010000003.1 coordinate 2,717,830, forward strand.
TATAGGAATCAATTCCGCTTTTCTTTAAGATCTGCGGATAGGTCCAGGGGTGTGTCCAGGCATCAGCAAACCAGGCCGTTTTTACATCAATTCCAAACTGATGTTTGTACCATCGTTTCCCGTACAAACACTGCCGGACCAAAGATTCTCCGCAGGGAAGGGACCCATCCGGCTCACACCACAAACCACTCCCAATATCAAGCCGACCATTTGAACCACTTGCCCCGGGATTAGGTACTCCTAACCCCATAGCCCTGTTTTTATGCACGTAAAAACGAAGTTTATAAAAGAGATCCGGATAGAGCCGCTCCAATGGTTCCATGGCCGGAACCTGCAGATAGGTGAAAGTATAATCGGGAAATTTCTCCATGTTTCCGAAGGCTGTTTCAAGCGTATGTTTAACCACAATATGAATGGTCTCCGGATCATACCGCCACCACCACGAGAGATCGATATGTGATTGTGGAATCACATGTAATGTCATTTTATCCAATGTGTCAGCTGATTGGACACTCTGATTCTGACCATATATGGGATTTGATGATAATCCAACGATGATTACTATAAATCCAAAATACTCCTTAATGTATTTAAGCATATAAAAGATTAAATATGATTACTGCTAAACTCCTGTTATTCTGTTCTTACCAGCTCTGATTTACTTAGATTTTCAATTTTCAATTTAAATCCTGCCGGTGCTTTGGCCGTGTATCGGATCGTGTTGCCAAAACGTTTCCATTTCACAACGACAGAACTATCACCGATGGGGATACTCCCGCTACACTCGTTCAGGAGAATATCTGTAAATTGTATCGTAATCACTTTTTGAAGGTAATCGATCTGGCTGACTCCCAGAATATCGCGGTAAAGCACATGCCCGAGATAGGATGCAAAGCCGTGGTTGCAACTGGCATTGGAATCCATATTTTCCCATAAAGTCCCTGTTTTTTGAGTCATAGGATAGAAATAGTCCTGTATCTCACTCATTAATTGGGCTTTCATTCCATACCGTGAAAGAATGTCCATCCGGAGGTAATTACCTACAAAGGCATTGGCACGAAATACCTTTGGCCAGGTAATCGCATCGTTTCGTTTTGGTCCAAATTCGGTGATTAATTTCTTCCACAATTCGGGATGACTTTCGGGTGAAGCAAGATCAAAGAAAAAGGCATAATACTGGCATACCTCGGTTGTGTTGGTCGTTGCCTCAAGTCTGCCAATTTTTCTTACTGCATTATCAACGAAAAAAGTTCCATTAAAGGACTGTTTTCGAATCGTTTGCCTGATTTGATCAGCCTTTTTCCGCCAATTATCGTTATGATAAAGGTCAGCCGCATTGGCAAGGACTGCACAATACAACATATTGGTCGGATAGTTCACATCTCGCACAAAACTATTGGCTTTGGACCATTCGACAAAGATCCAGCTTTGAAGGTTTTCAAGCAGTCCATCCTCATTTTCAAATTTGGAAAAATAGTTCAGAACACCTTCAATTCGTGGTTTAAGTTGCTCTATTAAAATGGGATCACCACCACGTTGTGCATAATCATTGACCTGAATGACAAACCACATGGCCCAGTTGGGTATAAACACGCCATCGTAATGGTCGGCGGGATAACACATCGGGATCATCCCTTCGGGGAGAAATGCAAAACTATCGGGCAATGCATAATTTTCGTAGAAGTTTCGGGCTACTGCCGAATGTCCTGTAAAATCCTTCTCCATAATGGCTGAAAAATAGCTGTCGCAAAGCCAGCCAGCTCTTTCTCTTGAAGGACAGTCGGTTAATACATCGACTGCATTTTGCCGTAATGACTGTCTGGCAGCTTTATAGATTTCGTTCAGCTTGTTATTGCTGCAATTAAAGGTGGCTTTGGCATTTTCAGGATAGGCATATTCTCTGAGATAAACGTCTTTAATCCGGCAATCTCCTTTGAGAACTATCATCTTCAGATACCTGAAAGTATAGGGTTCGAACGATTCAAAACTATAATCTCCCGGTTCCAGTTCACAGACGACCTGGTTATTTACATCGGCCATCCGTTTTTTGGTGTTTACGTCGCCATTCGTGAGTAATTCATCAAAATAGAAGATGAGTTTGGTTGGCGCTGTGCAGGATACTTTTGCCCCGATAAATCCGGTCCGGTCGATCCCAAAATCCAGGATAGAAAACCCGTTCTCACTCAAAACCATTCGACCGTTCACAGTGAAAGGTTTGGCGATTGTCTCCTGTGTTTTATTGACAATTTCCTGTATCGTCTGAGATGGTGAAACTTCCAGCTCCTCTTCCTTATACCCTTTAAATTTGTCACTGATTCGGGTTAACGATCTGTCCTTGTGATATTTTTCAGGTTTTTTGAACTGAACAGTCCCCTGAGAACAAACCGAAACCGGGTGAACAAGATTAAAATCGGGCAGAAGAAGGTTTCTGGCTAATAACTTAACTGCGGGATATGAGACCAGTTTTAACGATTCGACTGGAATTTTTGAGGAGATTTTCCATTGATCAAAATCCTTTTTCAACCGGTAATATTCGGTGAATGGCCTTTGGAAACTGTACCGCTCCACTTTTTGCAGACGTTCTTTTACCTGAAAAGCTTCAATGCCTGAATCAGTTCCCGTAGCCATCACAATCTGACCTCCGGACTCCACCTCTGCCTGTAAAAAAGAGGGTTGATCGAGCGTGTAATAGGTATTGACATTGTAGCCCGCAACTTCAATGGCAACAATATTTTCGCCTTTTCGAACCAACTTGCCAGGATCATATTCATCGATCCGGTAATAACCGTGACTTGCACGCGCCGGTCCGTATCCCAGAAATTTGCCATTAAGAAATACCCGGTAGATAGTTGAGGCGGTAATTCTTAGCTTAATTTTCTGATTATCGGCTACCTGAAATTTCCCTCGGAAACCGAGCGTCAGATTCATCTCCTTTTCGCGACCCTCAACCCAAACTGGAAGCGCTTTTTGCATCGTAACCGGTTCAAAGGCTTGAACTGGTGGGGCTTCAGCATTTGCCCTAAAACCCATAAATGTCCATAAAACAATGATTAACAATATCTTCATAATTTCGATTATTTAAATTCAATGAGGTTCTGATTTTAACAATTTAATTGTGGTTGCATCTCTTAAGCCAGTGATATCCTGGTATTCAGCCTCAATTCCAGCGTTTTGCATAATTGCCTTTGCCTCCACAGGCCAGTTATGGTCTGTAACATGGACATTGCCGTTTTCGTTGGCCTTTGTATTGGCCTCATCACCTGCGCCATTCCCTGACCACTGCTTCATGCATTGCCAATAATTGTTGTTGAATTGAAGATTAGGATTATTGGTATGCGTCCCATTCTGAAATGCGGCCCTGCAATTGTTAACCACATTGAAATCGAAAAGCACATTGGTTGAACCCGGACCGTCACAATAGAGGCCGGCCATTGGCCAGGAGGATGCCCAGCCGTTTGGACTGTTTACATTATAAGTATAGTTGTGATGGACCCGTGTTCCGTTACCCGATACCTTTCCAAGAATATAAATGGCCCCCCCGTCACAGTTGGTTAGGCAAACATCGTGTATTTTATTGTAACTGACTTCATCGTCGCGATGCGGAGTTATTTCCTTCCGCCATGACCATCCTATACTAATCCCCGAATAGGTCAGGTTTCTGATTTCATTGTGTTCAATGATCAAATGATCAGGAAATGAGGCATAAATTCCAACGGCATCGTTATAATCCCTCCCGCAAAAATCCACCAGATTATTTTTAATGACATCGTAGGAGCTCGAAGCCTTGAATGTATGCATGGCATTTTCTGAAACCATCCACGAATAAACAGAATCTTTCACGTTTTCATACTTTGTATTACTAAACATAGGGTCCATGACAATCCCATTTGCTGAAATATCAGTAATTACATTACCAATTATGCGATTATGATCTGAATAGGAGGAGAATACAAGACCAAATCCACCAGCATGTTTAAAAATATTTCTTTCAAAAAGAATATGATTTGCATTAGAGACCTCCACCATCCCGGGGATATCCATACCAATTGCAGCCTGTGCAGCGGTATACCCCTTTTCATCAGGGACTAACCAGGTGCTGTGTTCAAAAGTGATTCCGCGGAATTGAATATCGTGCACTTTCTCTGAAGGTGACCCATCAATACGCATAACTGTTTCCAGGACAGGAGCAACAATCTGCATATTTGTAGGTATTTCCCCTTTAATGGGTTTATAAAAAAGATCGCCATTTTCAGAATTAAGGAACCATTCTCCCTCGGCATCGAGCAATTCATAGGCATTCTCAATAAAAAACGGGGCGCTATTGTCAATACAAGAGTGTTCGATTCCAGCTTCGGGCAGTCGGAAGGATAGTTTTGCACTATCTCCCTTAATGGAGATTGAATCGATCCTGTATCTGAAATGCTGCCAGTAATGGTTCACACAAAATTCAACCTTCCCGTTATTCGTCAGATTGGTCAATAATGACGCGGGTATAACCGGATGAAAATTATTCCAGGAGTAGATTCGGGCATAAGGACCTTTATCAAGATTACACTCCATATTGGGAATTCTGGCTCTGACGGCCCTTACGCCATTCACATAAAGTTGCCGAAAGTGAAAGGAGCTCCCAACATTGGTTTTCCAGATGTTCTTTCCTTTGTCGAATAAGGACCAGCCTGTAATTGATTTTCCACCGCTCAGTTTGGGAACTTCACCGGGACTCGCCTGCCAGACGACTGAGAAACCATTTGTACCACTGTCTTCAGGCCCAAGTTGAAAAGCCGTTTTTAGAAGATAGGTTCCTCCCCTCAGGTTAATTACGATATTATTATTCATTGCGGGAGTTATCCTTCTAACCTTATCGCGTACACTTGCGAGTGATCCTGGGTGTTCTTTTGAGCAGATATCACCGCTACCAACAGGAGAAGCATAAAAAACCATTTGAGCTTTGGACAAATTCTTATCACTACGCTCTATTGTCCATCCCTGTTCATTGAAAAAGATAATGATTAAAAAGAAAAGTAATCCTCTAATTTTAAGTCTATTCCTCATTTTGCCGATCATTTTAAATAATTAAATTAGGATTAAGTAGTACAAATAATTAAAATCACTTGCTTTTCCTTTTGAAATGAAAATCAGCAAAATTCATATAACATTGCCAGTCATAGGGTGTAACATCATGTTTACCGGTACGGATATGATATCCGATTGTACCAAAAACAGGATGATTGACCGGCGGCATAGCAGCTACCGGAAATCCTTCTTTCACTAAAAATTGGTAAACTGGAGATGCGTTAACGCATGAAAGAAATTCCCCTTTTGGGTCAGCCCATAAATCCTCCTGAGCGCTCGCTACATAAACCGGGCGTGGGGCTATCATAGCAATCAATTCATGCTGATCAACCGGTAAAAGGCTCTCCTTTCCCGTATATTTGGCAAAATTGTCACAAAACCAAAATGGTATTGCTTCATGCATAAAATCAAGCGGCTCACCAAAAATTCGTTTGGTTAGTGCAGCGCCCACTCGACCCGAATTATTCGAAATCACCAGAGCAAATCGTTTGTCGGACGCACCTGCCCAAAGGGCTGTCTTTCCCAGCCTGGAATGGCCCAGGATGGCAACTTTCCCTGCATCAATTTTGGAATTGGTTTCCAGATAGTCCATTACACGCGACAATCCCCAAGCCCATGAGGAAATTTTACCCCAGGAGGTGCTGTCATGTTTTTCATTGTAAAGACGATGGACACCGTTTTTGAAGTCATCCCTGTCATCAGGATCGATGTCGCCGTAATTCAGTGTCACAACGCCATAACCTCTTGATATAATATCCTTTACAGGCCACATGGTGACAAATAATCCGCGTGAGGCTTCAGTTGCCTTGTGTTCAGTGATCTTATATGCATTATTATTCCGTACCCATCCTGGGGTAAGGGTGATATCGGGTTCACTGGTGATCGTTTGGTTTCCATAAAAATTATATCCCAAAAATACCGGTACCTTTTTAGAGGAGTGTGGCAAATAAATCAGCAGCAAAACATTCAATTGTTTGTCTCCGTTTTTGATGTGCAACATCACTTCCTCGCGTGTGGCAAGTCCATCCAACGCAGTTTCCTTTCTGGAAACAGTTGTCATCTTTATCTCACCTTTCCACGAAGGAATCACCCCATAGACCTCCTCACTGAATAATTTATAAATTTCCTTTCTCCGTTTTTCCCAATCCTTATTAGTGATGACCTTAGATCCATTGTTGAAAACCAACGGATCAGGCAAAGTATATGGTGAAATTTTTGCTTCGTCATAATTACCTGGATCCTGTTGAGCAACTACAGAAAACGTAATCATCAACAAGATAAGAAAGGAGAGAATTATTTTCATTTGTATATAATTTGTTTTTTAACGGCCAAATGGAATAGCCATGGTGATATATTCATCTTCGGTTTGTGATTTACAACCATGGCTATTTCATATGAATAATAATCAGTTTTACATTTTCGATATATAATTAGAATAAATTGCTTCGTCGCACCTCCTCGCAAGGACAGAATTAACCTGGAGGGGTGGTGATGTGGGAGATTTGGTGTGCTTCGCCACCAAATCTCCCACATCACCACTTAATTTTATTTTTCAGGGCGCAGCGTTGCAGATTTAGGTTCAAGTGCAAGATAGCCATTGCGATGCACAATCCCAAATTTCTTATCCATCTGTTCTTCAACAGGATCAGGGCCGGTAATTCCGAGGCGTTTCCTTACCTCCCGTCGCAGCCACCAATAGCCTGAATTCCATGAATAGAGGTGATGCCCGTGAGGTTTCCCAGTAACCGTACTGATCGATTCATGAAAAGCAGGCATAAAAGCAAGTTCCTTTTCCATCCTCCAAATCAATTGATCATCAACCCATTTGGAGTCCATTCCATGAATCAATCCTTCGAGGTAATTGGCTGCATCGTTTAAAAACCACGAACCGCCATTGGTATAAACACCTGAATGGCCGTCAAGCAGATCGCCGTTTGCCTTCGAGATAACCCGCATTCCATAGGGTGATTGTATACGCATAGTGGTCTCAAGATGGGTTCTGACCATTTCATCAGGAAGCAATTTTTTTCCAAAGACCACATAAGTTAAAACCTCTCCATACAAAGCATCCTGACCAATATTTTCCTGCTGCTGAAGACTGGTGGCCATGTACCCACCTGTTTGATTAAACATCCTTCGATAACCTTTGATTGCATGCTCTATTTCGGCATCGGTGACCGGGAAACCCAACTCTTTCGCAGCCATCAGTGCACCGCAATGAAATCCCTGATCCGAAGAGGGAGCATCATCATCCTCATAATTAAGTTGATCGTGATAAGTCTTATAACATTTCTTGTCGGGATGTAACCGGGGGGGAATGTATAATCCATCCTTTTCACGCTCGCGGATAAAGCGATAGGCACGTCCCACGGTCCTCATATCAGGATCTCCGCCAGCCCTTTTGACCAGTACTGACCAGATTAAATAATACTGGGCATTATCCTCATAATCAATTCGCTCATAAAATATGGCACCCTGAGCTTCCCTGTCAAATTTTGGGTCATCGAGACCACGGCTCATGTAAAAACCATCCGACACCCACTGTTTCCAGCCATACCCCACTCCCGAGATGAAAATATAATCGCTCTCGGGTCGTAACAGGTTCCGGCGCAACAACAGGTATGAAGTATTTCGCAAAATAGCTTCAATTCCCGATTGATTAAACCCTTTGGCATTGGCCAGCGCCAGGTGAGCAGCCAGTTGAATATCGTACAGAGAATTTACATCCGAAGAAAAAATCCAGCTTTTAAAGCTTTGACTTTCGCCCTGTTCAATATGTTGCCAACCATCAAAAGTGGCACGATAGACACTTGTTGCATCTGAGTTGAAAGGGAAAAGGACGGTTCTTTTCGCAGAACCATCGCCATTGCACAACGATAACAGATTGTTCTCTTTATCAAACTTCATAAAGCTGCGGTTTTCCCACATCGCAGGAGTATCACCCAATATCCCGTATAACTTATTACCGCTTTTAACACCCAGAAACGGAAAGGTCTGCCAACCATCAGGGTTACCAAAATCTTTACCTGGACAGCTGGGAGTATACTTTACGGAGGATTTTTCTTCCCCTAAGAAAGAGTAGAAGGAACCATTTTTCATCGATTTCCAGCCAAAATCAAGGTAATACCGCTGGTCTGATTCAGCTTTAACGGTGACTGTCCGCTCGATAAGTCCCGGTGTTATCGTCCGGTAAGACTCTGAAATTAGCAGTCCCTTTGCTTTTCCACCAACAAGCGTAAAAACCCCGCTATTTTCGGTTTTCTTCATATACCTGATTTCGGTTACCCCTGTTGGTTGCATAACCGTAAGACATGCATAATGATTCAGTGAAGAAAAAATAACCTCCCCTTGATCCATGATTTGGATACCGAGGCCTTCCGGAAAGGAACGGACAACCGGACGGATGTCAGCGTCAACAGCGGAACTTAGTGAAAGTAAAACAATACAGATCAATAATTTACCCAAAGACAATTTCATATTTTTAAATCTTTATTAATCATTTAATCTCACAGGTGAGCTTTCCGAATGCCGGATCAGATTGGCATTTCAGGCAATTTCCAACCTTCGCGGTAATTGTGTTTTATTAATTCTTCGGCAAATTGACGGGCGTAAACCGGTTTGGTGTCCTTGTTGTTCCATTTTAATTTCTCGTCATCACCAATGTTGGTGAATCTCATACTTTCACCATCCCATAAAAGTTCTTTTCTGAGCCCCTGAAGTCTGACGGCTAAAACGCCCATCACCACCATTTCATTAAAGGGACCGGCGCAGCTAAAGTCTGAAGCAGTTTTCACCCTGTTCCCGGCAGATTCCTTGCAGGCCCGGATCCAATCCTGTTCATGACTGACAGCTATTTCGCGACGTCTTTTAGGTGCATTGGGTATCCTGCCAGAAGTGAGCCAGGGCTTTCCGCCATGACTTCCACAAATCAGGGTGTCTTTTGTTCCATAAAAAATGGTGCAATTATCAAGATCTTTCCCGTCTGAACCTGCCGGGCGCGGAGGTGTCAATCCACCATCGTACCAGGTCACTTCTACTTCAGGTAATTTAAGCTTATCCTTAACGCCGCGCTCAGGAAATTTGTAAATAACTTTTTGCGCGCTCGGGCAACTATCAGCCATTAAAACAGTAGAGGTTCCCTGAACTTTTGAAGGATATTTTAGTTGTAACCCTTCAAAAGCAGTATGCAGAATGTGACAAGCCATATCGCCCAGGGCTCCGGTTCCAAAATCCCACCAGCCACGCCAGTTGAAGGGAGTGTAAATGGAATTGTAGGGGCGAAATGGTGCAGGTCCGGTAAACAAATCCCAATTTAAGGTCTCCGGTATAATGTCTTCCCTGTCGGGACGGTTCAAACCCTGCGGCCAGATTGGACGGTCGGAGCTTGCATCGACCCTTGTTACCTCACCAATTTCACCATTCCAAAGCCACTCCAATGTCTGATTTGTGCCACCCGCTGAGGCTCCCTGATTACCCATTTGGGTCGCCACGTTGTGTTTTGCAGCAAGCCTGGTTAACAACCGGGACTCATACACGCTGTGGGTCAATGGTTTTTGAACATAAACGTGTTTTCCCATCATCATCGCCCCGGCGGAAATTAGGGCATGGGTATGATCAGCAGTTGCAACGAGAACAGCATCAATGCTCTCTCCTGCTTCTTCGTACATTTTCCGATAATCCCAATACCGTTTGGCTTTTGGAAATTGGTTAAATGTACCTGCCGCATATCGCCAGTCGATATCGCATAAGGCAACAATATTTTCTGTTGTCATACTATTGAGGTTGGAATGCCCCATGCCGCCAATACCAACAGCGGCAATGTTTAACTTGTCACTTGGGGAGACGCGATCAGAATTGCCGGTGGCTTTCCCCATAACGGCTCCAGGAACAATTGTAAATCCGGTAATTCCTACTGCTCCCGTTTTCAGGAAGGCTCGTCTTGAATTGTAGTTTTCCATAAGAATGTCTATTTTGTTTAATCGTATGTAGAGACGGGATTAATCGTGTCTCTACAACCTAAAGCATCGTCTAAAACCTTAATTTTAATGTTTCACCCGCCTTTAATTTTATCTTCTGCCGTTTAGAATTATAAACAAGTTCACTCTCTCCCCCTTTTTTTGAATAGACCGTAGCCTGGGTTATGATTCCTTTCTCCCATTTCATATTCAGGATAAATCCACCGCGCGCACATAATCCGTTCACTTCTCCGTCGGCCCAGGCGTTTGGCAAAGCAGGCAGCAGGCGGATAATACCATTATGTGACTGAAGTAGCATCTCCGCGATACCGGCTGATCCGCCAAAGTTTCCATCAATCTGAAAGGGGGGATGGGTATCAAACAGGTTGTGTTCAGTAGATTTGGCAAGAATTTTCAAAACATTATCATAAGCTTTCTCGCCATTCTGAAGACGCGCATAAAAATTGATGATCCAGGCCCTGCTCCAACCGGTATGACCTCCACCCTGAGACAAACGTCTTTCGATTGATGCTGCTGCAGCCTTGAATAATTCAGGATTTTCGGGTGTGAACTGCGATAAAGGATACAATCCCAGCAAATGGGACATGTGACGGTGTCCCGGTTCTGTTTCATCGAAATCACGTATCCATTCCTGGATGCAACCTTTTGAATTGATTGTTATCGGGGGAAACTGCTTCTGAGTTTCCTGCAGTTTTTTAATAAAATCCTTGTCAGTATGAAGGATCGAAGCGGCTTCTGAACAATACTTGAAAAGCTCGGTAATGATTTCGATATCAGCGGTTGATGCATAGGTCAGCATCGACCGTTTATTATTGGCAGGGTCGATGAAGGTGTTTTCAGGTGAATGGGAAGGATTGGTTACGAGATATCCTTCCGGGGATTTTGTAAGAAAACCAAGGATATACTCAGCGGAACCTTTAAGGAGCGGGTAGGCAGTTTTCTTGAGAAACGTCGTGTCTTTCGTAAAAAGGAAGTGTTCGTAAACCGGGAAAGTCATCCACGGTCCGTTCATCGGGGTGATACCCCATACACCATCAGCAACACCTGTCCGGCCAAAAGGGTCAGTAAGGTGATGAATGGTCCACCCTTTAGTCCCGTACATCTCTTTTGCCGTGGCTGTTCCTGGCACCATGAGCTTGGTCATGAAATTGGACAATGGGTTACTCATTTCAGACAGGTTGCAATTCTCGGCAAGCCAGTAATTCATTTGAAGGTTAATGTTGGTATGGAAGTCGGCATTCCATGGAGCAGCCATTTCGTAACTCCAGATTCCCTGAAGATTGGCAGGAAGGACACCCGGTTTTCGGGATGAACCCATGAGTAAATATCTGCCATACTGGAAATAGAGGGCCATCAAACCATTGTCTGCACCGCCATTCCTGACTTGATCCAACCTTACATCGGTGGGCAAACTGCTGAAGGAACCGGATCCCAGATCAAGTTTTACCCTGTTAAAAATGGGCTGGTACTCTTTCAGGTGCCTTTGTTCAAGGATTTTCGGAGTGTAGCCTGCCACTTTGTCGAGAATTGTTTTGCAGCTATTTTCAGGATTAATCGACCTGTCAAAATCAAGCTTATCGATGTTGTAATCGGTAGCAGCAGTAAATATAACAGAAATACTTTTTGCATTGGAGACAACCAGCGAAGTATCTGTTGTTGAAATCGTTCCATTGTCAGTTTTCAAGCGCAGCTCGCCAGAGAATTTCATATGACTTCCCGCTGGTCCTTTTTTGGGATTTTCGGCATCGATGATCTGTCCCTGAACTTTAATAATTCCGGATGGCAATACCTTGATTGCTACATCCCGTTCACGTTTTAGCTGAAAGGAGGAATTGATCAGGCCGCCATTTTCAGATTGGATTTGAACGACCATTAAATTATCCGGAGCTGATATCCACACTTTCTGAGCATACTTTTTGCCATCAACCTGGAATTGAGTTGTGGCGATTCCGGTTTCGAGATCCAGTTGGCGCTGGTATTCAGCCGGCGCAGATTTCCACTTGTAGTTAATCAGCAGATCTCCAAATGGCTGGTAAGACCGAACTTCCGGAGGGGTCCCGACAAAGTTATCTTCTGCAATATTTTTTGCCTTTTCATACTGACTTTCGAACAATGCTTTTCGCAATTCATCCATATGCTTAAGGGCATTCGGATTATTATTGTTGATTTTACTTCCGGCCCAGATGCTCTCCTCATTGATCTGGATAATCTCATTCACGGGATTTCCGTAAACCATGGCGCCCAAACGTCCGTTGCCCAATGGTAAGGCTTCGATCCAGACTTTGGCCGGTTGTTTGTACCAAAGAACATTGGTGTTGTTTTGCGCGAAGCCAAAACTACAACTGAAAAATAAAACTACCTGAAAGATTAACCTCTTCATATTGATACTTAGTTTGATAATTATGATTATTATTTAATTCCCCAATTTTTATTCGGTTGCGCTCCCATGATTAAAACCAGCGTTCCACCTTTCGAAATATCTTTAAAATCCAGGTAACATTTGTCGTAAGGTCTGTTGTTAAGCAATGCACTTTGGATGTAAATATTTTCAGGAGAGTTGTTTTGTGCCTCAATGGTAAAGGTTTTGCCACTGGTATAACGGGCATCCAGTGAAAAACTAATTTTATTGAATACCGGACTTGTTATTTCATACCGTGGATCGCCTGGGCAAACGGGATGAATTCCACTGGCAGCCAGCACATACCAGGCTGACATTTGCCCCACATCTTCGTTTCCTACTAATCCATAAACAGAATTTTGATAGGCCCTTTTGCATATCTGACGGCTCCAGCACTGGGTGAGCCACGGAGCGCTAAGCCGATTAAACAAAAACGGAACATGATGTACCGGCTCATTAGAGTGGTTATAATAGTTGTTCCAAATCATGTTCTCAGGAGTCATGGTGAAAAAATCTGTCAGATCCGATATCACTTTCTCCCTGCCTCCCATTAGCTTAACCATTCCGGGAATATCATGCGGAACAAACCATCCCTGCTGGTAGGAATTGCTTTCGGTACACCCATAATCCATTTTCAATCGCCCCTCTTTGGGCCATTCCCACCAGGTGCCATCCAGATTTCTTGGCCTGAACCATTTTACCTCAGGATCAAATACATTCTTGTAACTTTTCGAACGTTTAAAATAGAGGGCTGCATCCTCTTTCTTGCCCAGACTATCGGCAAAAACCGACAAACACCACTCTGAATAGGCATTTTCCAGGGTATGAGAAACATATCTTGAGTGCCCACGATCGAGGTTACCATCCTTTACACAGCTGTTTTTCGCATATTGATACCCCTTTTCGATGTCAAACTTACGAATTCCTTTATTATAGGCATCAACCATAACCGAAACAGCAGGATTACCAATCATACAACCGCTGTAGGCATTCAGGAATTCCCAGCGTTCCAAATATTTTTGACCACTTTCATCTGCGAGTTCGACCAATGAATTGATCATATCATTTACCACTTCAGGATTGACAATATCCTGTAAGGGAAACTGGCTCCGAAAAACATCCCATCCTGAGAAGATGGTGCGCTTCACAAATTTATCTGTCTTATGAATTTTACCATCACCCCCGGGATAACTTCCATCGACATCCGTAAAGCTGCGCGGATCAATCATTGTATGGTAAAGCGCAGTATAAAAGATAGATTTTTGATCGGAAGTTCCACCTTCAATTTTCACTTTTTTAAGGGCTTCATTCCATAAACCCGTTGCATTTGCCTTTACCTTTTCAAAGTTAAAATCCTTAATTTCTGTCTGAAGATTATTTTGTGCCCCTTCCATACTCACAAAAGAGATACCGGCCTTGAGGTAAACCTTCTCATTTTTCCCGGTTTTAAACGCTGAATAAAAACCCAAATGTTTTCCTCTCTTTTCATTACACCCTTTTTCAACAGTTGCTTTAGCGACCAGTTCACGGTATCGGTCGCTTGTTACATCCTCTCTTTTCCTGCCCCAGTCATCAGGAATTGCAGCACTCCAGACTCCAAAATCCACGAGGGGCTTACTAAATTGAGCATAAAAATAGACAGTGTAATTGGGCTTTCCATCACCATTTCCCCAGCCACCACCCTCAGGGGTACATTTCATCCATCCTTGAATGGTATGATTATCCAATACTTTAATATACTGCTCAGTGGAAGTGCCACCGACCCTGCGGGCCAGATCGATCTGGATGCGTGACTGACTATTTTCAGGAAAAGTAAAACAAAGCATACCGCTATGTGGCGCTGCAGTAGCCTCAGCTCTAATCTTGTAGTCCGTTAATGTAGCCGCATAATAACCGGCTTTGGCGACTTCATCCTCTTTGGAATATCGCGAGCGATATCCCTCTTCAGGGTGATCAGCCCGCCCGGATGAGGTTTTCAATTGGCCTGTGGTGGGCATCACCAGAAAGTTGCCTAAATCGCCGTACCAGCCTACTCCACTCATCTGGGTAAAAGCAAAACCTTCGATTGTTGAATTTTCGTAATTATAACCAGATCCATTATCTCCTCCGGTAATTGTATTGGGACTCACCTGTACCAGCCCAAAAGGTGTTGCCGCACCTGGAAATGTTTTCCCTAAACCAGACGAATCACCCGCTTTTGTTGAACTTGTAATGGCCCCGATGAATGGATTGACATAGTCGGCAGGACCGGATGAAGGCTTGAAACTAACCGCAATTGTAAAGATGAAGAATAATAAAAAAACAGATTTATTTTTAATACAATACAAAATCATAATTATCTAATTTAATTTAAAATGATTAACATTTATATTCGCAGCCAAAGTTCTTCAATTAAAGAATGGATTTCATCTCCAATGAAACCATTCCGATATTTTTTGATAAATGTTATTATTATTTGTTCAATAAATTTCCACTTTTGGGTTACATGCCACGACTTCGTCTCCCCGCCAATTGAGATGAAACTGACGATGGCTTACAGGCATTACTTCTACAGTCTCTTTTTCAGGCAAATCATGCCGTAAGGTAATCGTTTTGCCAGCGGCAACAGGTCTTTTCCTTACAACGAGATATGGACCGTCCCAATGGAGGGGCAAGGGCTTGTCTCCCTGAGACAACCGTACCGATTCGCGCGATGCCCAGGTTGGGACACGGATACGTAATGGGACACTGCATTTAGGGGTAACGTACAAATAAGCGGACTTATTCCGTTCCGAAAGGACAGTAACCGACGGCGTATCGATGGTAAAGTTTAGGTTCACCGACAAGGTTCCATCTGGTGCAGTCGTGACAATATTCTGATATACATCCGCCAGCGTATGCAATATTGCGGCAAATACATCAAAAGTTTCACCGCGCCCAAAGGGATGACCATAGACACCCCAGCCACCATCCCTCTTCGGATTTTTCAAGTCGATAGTCTGGGAGGGAAGTAGGCGTGCACGGATCAGACGCTCCACATCGTCAAGCAGATCGGTCTGCCCATCACGCAGGGAAAGCCACAAAGCGATCTGAACCACGTCGCCGCAACTGGCATGTTCTCCAATAGGATCTCCATATTGATCAGGAAAGCGAATTTTGCCCTGATCATGAGGCGTCCAACCGGAATAACTGATTGAAGTGCCCCAGATCCCTTTGAGATAGGTGTTCTTCACCGCTTCAATATATTGCTTTTCTCCACTGGCAATTCCAAACAGCAACAAACCTCTTAGTGTACCGAAATAGGAGTGCGTGTGACTTACCTGCTTAGGATCAAGCAACTCGGATCGTACTTTACCACTTGGATCAATATTATTACGTAAATGTATTTCGGCTAAGCGTCTGGCAAGATCCAATACCGTTTTATTGCTGGTTGCTTCATAGAACCAAACAATTGCCTCAAGCGCCCTGCCTGTACTACCTACTGCACTAAACCATTGACCCTTCGGCGACTGCTGCATCATAAGTAAGTCATTGGTCAACGGTTTCCCCGTTAGTTCTGCCAATTTCATATAGTCTAACTGTCCATCAGATTCAAGCAGACGATCAATAGTTTCGACTAGTCTTAGGCCCTGAATACGAGCCCATTCACTTTTCCTAAAACGGACCAGAGCAGTATAGGAAAGCATCGTCTCACGCAAATTATGTGGATTACAAACAGAATAGGTCAGTAAAGCAGCCTGATTGTCGGTCAGCATTCGCAGATTTTTCATCATCGCATCCTCTGCTTGTTGAGGTAAGCTGATGCCTGATGAGGCTTCATAACGCAGCATAGCATCCCACCATCGACCGGTGTCATGGGCAACTTCATATCCGCCAGTAGGTAAATACTGTTGGTCAGGATTCAGCCATGCCAGACAACATTTTGCCGCTTTATCCATTGCTTTGCGGATGGGACTGGATTCTACAGGTTCAGACCCTAAAGCGCAATTGGGGACAACAACGATTGCTGCAGAAGCCATCAAAAATTGTTGGACAAAACTTCGACGTTTAAAACTTATCGTGTGCATAACTGCGAATTAACCTTTAAATACGGTGGAAAAACAGAAAATTAACAAGTAATCCTTTTATGATTATATTTTCCAATTCCATTTTCTACTTTCGTCTTGGATCAATTGAAATCACACTTCCATCCATAGGCAAATCATTAATCGGCCCTACGGAGAATCCTCCCTTACGTGGTTTTGACAACAAATCATGTGTCAAAAGCGCCTCTGTTTTTGCAAATTCAGGAAGTAATTCAGGTTGCTCTGAATATACCGGAGTCGCCTTCATTGATACTGATTTCACCGACATGGTCAATTTTTCGGCGTCAATTGAAAGTATCATTGGCTCTATCTGGCTGTTCAGGTCATTTCCAAGCTTTTTCCAGTTATCAAAGTTAATGTTTGATTTCCCGTCGCCAACAAATCCATATGCCAGATCGCTTTTGTATCCACAGAAAAGATTTTTATCCGATTTGCTCGTTTCATTCGGGAAATGGATGGCAACCCGGTAAGCCCCCATCATATTTCCGTAAACCCGGAAATGCCTGTTCCATGCCGTCCCTTTTGTCCTTTGCGGGTCTCCGTTTGCAATGTCGATCGCATGATCTTCTCCGTTAAAAATCAGGTTTTGAAGAAGGGCCACCCTTTCAGCATCGTGTGAATGAAAACCGTGGGCATTATCCCAGCCGCCTCCGTTGTTATCTGTTTTGTAATCATAATTAAAACGATGTGTTTCAAACATGATATTGTTGTCGACAAGATTTGGCCCTTCGTTGATTTCAAGGAAAATCTGTCCCCAGGTGCAATCAAAATTTTGAAGACAAACATTTTGAGTGATTCTCGTATTATAAATCTCTCCATCCAGCCAGATCGATGAACCCCAATATGTTTTGACAATCACATTTCTGCGGATAAGAGAGTTGAAAGTTCTGTGGATTTTAATCGCAGCATTTTCACAATGCCCCGGAATACGCATGGTACAACACTCACGCAAAAGATTGTCCTCCACAAGCATATGTTCATTGCTCATGTTGTGCCAGCCTGCAATACCACACACACCGAAATGATGGATATAGTTGCGCCGCACGATATGATACCCCTGTGCCTCGCCTCTTCCATAGTCCCACCAACCACCTCCAAGGTCCATGCCGATGGTATTGGCATATCCGATTTCGCAATCCTCAATGATCCAGTGATGACCGCCAAAAGCGCTGACAAGCCCGCGTTGCGGCCATGGAATGGGTACCGGATTTGCAGCATGAAACATTTTAAATCCGCTTATTTTTATGTAATTCAAATAGCGGATCGTGGGGGCAAAAACTTGTTCTTTGGTAGTAATTTCAAAGGTTATACCGTTGGGATTTTTATCACCTTGCAGCCGAAGATGAATCGTCATTCCATTTTCTTCTACCCAAAACAAACCAATATCATCCGGATTTATTTTACCGAGATTCCAATAGGTTGAAACCTGTCTAAGCTTTTCTCCGTTAAGGAAAATCATACCCCGGCAACATTCAAACTCTCTTTGGTGTCCCCAGATAGAATCGATTCGTCCGTTTAAAAGTGAAAACGGATTGGCGCCTTCAAATTGGGAACCTTTTAATGTTGCTTCATAAGTAATGAATTTTCTGTTTGGCGGATCTCCAAGATAACGGGTTTTAATCCATTGCGGGCTCCATTCATCAGAACCTTTTATAACTACCTCTTCACCCTTTGCGGCATAATACCAAATCATTTCACCCGGTGATTTGCCTCCACGTTCAGGCTTTACCCATTCGCGATAAATCCCCTTGTGTACCTCAACCGCTTCTCCGGAAACTAAAACCGAAGCGGCTTTTGAAATGGTCTTAAAGGGAGCATTTTTGCTTCCATCGTTTTCATCGGAAGCATTTCTGGCATTCTGCGCGACATGATAAATCCTTTTTGGAGTAAAAGGCTCTTCCCAGGTTTTAAAAGCCTGTCCCAATGGAAGTTTCATTTCAATAAAATCAGCTTTAGCATCAATGTTACTGATCCGTTCGGTCCCTTTTAGTCCATTTTTTGATTGGGCTGACACATGGGAATAACTGATTGCCAATAAAAACATGAAAAAAATAGTGCTTTTGAACGGATAAAATACAATTAATCTTTTTTTCATCATAAAAGACTTTTATCTGATTACTAATATGTCTGATTAATTCAATATGTAGCTAACAGGTGCATAAGCATGTAAATCAAAAACCAGCCGCCCGTTTGTTATTCTAATCGGTTCTCCACGTTTTTCACCACGCAGATTTACCGGTAAGGCATTGATAAATTTCGATCCGGACGGCAAGGTAACTTCCAGTTTGCCAGATGCTCCCCCTTGTTCCCAGAAGCGGATCACTGTACCCGCCCCATCCGGATTAGGTCCGAAGGCAGTAACAGACACCCCCTTGCGGGACAGTGAGATACCCTGTTGAGAAACGGGCAATTTGCCGTTTTTCACTTTTGAACAGGCCACCTGAAGCGGAACCCGTGTTTCCATCCCAGGGGTATAAAGTGAACTTTCAGAAGCAAATTTATCAAAAGACCAGATACGGACACGGGCGTTCATACGCTGACCGTTCCCGATCCAGGCTGCAAAGTTGGTGCGCCAGTGGTTGTTATAAAGGTTGATATAGACATAAGGATTGGTGGGCTCATATCTTTTATCAAACTTATATTCTCCAGGTTCGCCGATGCTTACAACCGGGGCATCGGAGGAACAGATTCCAAATCCACTGCCAGAAATTTTATTATATACAGCAACTCCGGTGTTCACCCACCACATGTGATAATTGGCATTATCGGTAATCATATCCTTTGTCGGATCTACATCTGCACCCATCCGACCAAGACGGTAGGCAGGGTTTTCACACTTGAACGGCAGGCAGATCCAGGCAGCTTCGGGCCAGGAGTCGGGTTGCTTCTGCCAGCTTACTTCAAAATCTGCAGTTGGATTAGTTCCTGAGAGAACCAGTGAAATTGAGATCTTCTGGGGTTGACCAGGTCCGGGAATCGTTCCTGTCATTACGGCCTTCACATCAATGGCCGATTTTTCAACAGTAAGATCCATATCCTCTGGAAGAGCTGAACTGTAAACACCATCCTTTGGCATGTCATAAGCAGAGAAGATTAACTTATGTGCGCCATAATTGGGATAGAGTGATTTACCAATCCAGTCAAAAATATCTTTATACCCAAAACGTTCATAGAAATATTGGCCAAATCCCTGGGGGGCATTACCATCAACCATCTCCTTACCGCTCCGTTTGTCAATCAGGCTGGCAATCCTTCCCCGTTTGGCATCGACCGTTGCCTTAAAAAACGGGCTTTCTATAACGCCGGAGTTGGAGTCTGCATTCATTCCCGGGACCTCAACAGGTTCTTTCGAGGCGATATAGGTACGGTAACCCAATGCAGGAATGTCTTTGGCTACAAATCGTGACATCGGAGCTTTATCTTCAATGGATGGAAATTCACGGGAAACCGGAATTGCGGGACCTCCGTCTGCAGGTTTTAAGGAAACAAAATCGTCTCCGAAAACCAGTCGGGTATCGAGACAAACGGAACCATCCCGCTTCCAGGGAAGTGGGTTATAAACCACAATACGGTTACCTTCAACTTTCACATTGTCGGCAAGGGACGCAACGGCATCCTGATAAGGACCTGCCACCATCTTCTCTACGCTTTGGATATAATTGGCGTGATCTTTCCAGGAATCTTCCATCAGTTTGTATTGGGGAGGTAGCCCTTTCTCCCAAAGATTCTGCCATGCTTTTCCATAAGGAACCTGCACATAGTGCTGATTTGCAAGGCCCCAGGTATGTTCGCTGTAGAGCAGACTCTTTTCGTAGGCATCAGCTGTTATTTTTCGCTGATCCGGGTGATAGATCCCCCAAATCGTTTCAAGGGTTGACAGCTCTTCCATCCCGGCAATTGAAGGCCTGATATTCTGAGCCAATTTAGTGGATTCGGGCATGCTCATTGCCCCATGAATCCAAACATCACCTATGTCGGAGCGCACCACAGGAATCTTGCTCAGGTCTTCCTTCAGAATTAATGCAGCAAAGTCATCCATCGTTCCGGCGCGAGCAGTTATTCCCCGGCTTTTGTACCATTTGAGATCCCGTGCAACCGTTTCCGGGTCAGGTGGTCCGCTGTTGTCGCCCGTCATATTAATGTGTACCCAGGTTTTAAAGGGCCAGCCAGCCGGGGGCAGTCCTTCGGTGCCATAGCCATTGTTATAAAGTGTCAGTACACGGGAACCGTCGGGCCCTTCCCACCAGAAAAAAGGAGGCAGGCCAAGTTCCTGATTGACAACCGGACCACCCATGTGGTAAAATTTGATCCCGGCATGGGCAAAAAGTGTAGGCAAAATCCACGATTCACCGGGGACATCGCTCATCTTTGCACTTGTCGAAAGTGGTTTCCCATACTTGCGCAACAATGTGGAAGAGATATTAAGCCCACGCACCAGGTCTTCCGGATCGGATGTCTCGGTGTGCATGGTGAATGGGAAAGCATGGATAGCCAGGTTCCCATCGCGGATAGCCTGTTCAATTTTCTTTTTACGCTCAGGTGATTGACCATCCCATAAAATTTGCTTCATTGGCCATCCTGAAATGGTCCAGACAAATTGTTTGTCTTTCGGTTGGTTTTTGTTTTTGTCGATAACCTCCAATACCCTGTCGCACATCGAAGTACGATAATCGTGAACCACCTGCTGAACAGTCTCCGAATAACCAATATCGAAATGAGTCTTATAAACAATAATCACATTCTGAACTCCACTTTTAACCGGAATACTATTGACTGTCGCCTCCTCAATCTTTGATTTTGTTCCCGTTACAGTTGATTTTGTATTATAATTTTGTGACCTGGCAGAGCACCCAACTATCAGGAAAATAGCGCTTGTGATGATGAACTTACAATTTATTCTCATAATTAAGATATTCAGTTATTTAATTTTCAAGCATCTAAGCTTCCCTCAGAGATACAGACTTTTGTGAAATCCATTGCGGCTTAGACATAAATTAAATTGCAGATTTTCAGGTTTAGCCGCAAATTAGGATAGAAAAGGATTTCTCTGCATTCCACTTAATAAAACAACTAAAAGCGGAGAAACACTTAGGCAGGGAAATTAAAATAAGAGAATGTGGAACCTATTAAGCAATAACTCCCCGGTACAAAGAAAAAAAACGCACTTATTTGGCATCCAGGGCACAAATAGTTTTAACTATTCGTGCCCTGAAATACAAATTAGCTTATATGAGGTCAGGAAACCCCTTACTAACTTTTTGAACGAAGTTTTACACAAGGCGAATCTCCGTATTCTATTGTAACAGTATCTCCATCATTGAGTATTGAGATTCGTGCGGCCTCAACCACTAACTCATTGATGTAGCTGTTACCCGGTGTTGCAATGATCCCTTTGGTATCAACCTCCCTGATCATGCGCTGTCTTAGCTCTAAGGAATCGGCATCTGAGAGATTACACACTTCCTTTTCAATATCATAAGCCATAGTAACAGAAGCTGAAACAGAATCAAAACCATATCCGATAGGTTTAAATCCGTCTTTCTCCCAAGGAACAAGCTTATAGAAATCGGGGCTGACATAATTAAAATGAGATCCCGCACATCCGATTCCATTCAAATAGGAATGTTCAACACCCCTGAACTGATCATCATGTTTCACCATTCCGGTTTTACCATCCCCTTCAAAGAACATTTGCAGACTTTGATCATTGCTGCCTGCCGCCTCGTCGGGATAGCCCAAACCATCAATCACCGACAGAAGGGCATTATTTTCGAACCTGATCCTGCCATTTGCCCATAAATATCCTTCATTTCCATTCGGAAATTTCCCCTTGATTCCAGATACTGATACTTCAACCGGCTTTAATCCGGTAATAAAGTAAACCAGGTCTACATAATGACAACCGATATAAACAAAAGGATCAGTCTTATCACAGGTAAACCAGTTCTGGAAATTGGATGAACGGTAAAAATAGGGTTCAATGAGTTTAGCCTCTCCCATCACGAATTCACCAAAATGATTCAGCGAATAACTTCGTTTGGCAATTAATGATCGCCGGTCAAATCGTTTATGATACTCAATACCGACGAACAAACCTTTCGCAAAGGCAATTTTCTCTATCTCGAGTGCCTGTTCGTATTTCAGTACGAGTGGTTTGACGCAAAGAATATGCTGATTATTCATCAATGCCTCCTTCACCACCTGATAGTGGAACTGATCGGGCATTGCAACAATCACCATTTGCCTGGGTTTCATATTTGCAATAACCTCCTTGTACAGCTCCGGAAATTTATTCGTTTCAGGTTCTGTCAGGGAAGGGAAAGCTTCAAAATCCTGGCCAGGGAATGCCTCCAACATCTCTTCACTGTTTTTCAAGGCCTTTAACGGTGCCGAATCGAGCGCACAAACTTTGATGTTGTTCACGAAGCCAGTTCTTTGCAGATGGTATATCGAAGGGAGCAGTAAATCATAGGTGATCATCCCTCCACCAACGATAACAACATCAAGAGCACCTTTTACTTGTAGATTTTTCATTTTTACTTTTGTCCCAAAATTTCGTCACAGGCCTCCTCAAACACCATAATACCCTCCCTCAATGCTTCCTCTGTAGTATTTAATGGGGGGGCAATCTTTAAACATTCACCAGCAATACCTACAGGTGCGAACATTAAAAGACCCTTATGAAAACATTTTTCATTGATTTTTACAGCCATTTCCGAATCCGGAATCTTTGTCCCCTTTTTCACAACCTGAATACCGGCGACCAAACCTTGACCATGCATACATCCTAACACATCGGGATACTTATTGCGGATCCTGATTAATTCGGGAATTAATATTTCGCCCAGAATTCTGGCATTCTCAACCAGTTTTTCTTTTTGGATAATTTTGAGGCTTTCAACTGCGGCGACTACAGGCAAAGGACTACCCGAGTGGGTTGATGTCATTGATCCCGCAGGGTACAGGCTCATAATATCTTTTCTTCCAATGACCGCTGAAATCGGCAATGAGGAGGATATTCCTTTCCCGCAGGCAATCAAATCGGGTGTAACTCCATAATGTTCAAACATGAACATTTTACCAGTTCTCCCAAATCCCGATTGAACTTCGTCATAGATGCTTACGATATCGTATTTACGGCAAAATGCCTCCATTTTCTGTGCATATTCCACAGGAAGAAAATCAGGACCTACCCCCTGGTACGATTCGGTCATTATTCCTGCAATATCTTCAGGTTTGATCCCCTTTTCCTGAAGCGTGCTGAGAAACAGATCAAACGAGGTGTCTTCATTCTTGAAACCATCAGGAAATGGAACCTGAACAAACGTTTGTCCTTCATCAACAATCCATGTTTTTAATTTTGCCATTCCACCTGCAAGCTGCGCTCCAAGTGTACGGCCATGAAAAGCGTTATTGAACGAAACAAAATATTTTTTTTGAGGGCCATATTTTTGAAAGGCGTAAGTCTTCGCAAGTTTGATACAGTTTTCGGTAGCTTCACTACCCGTACTTAAGAGAAAAACAAGGTTGTTCGATGGATCAGGAGCTAATTCCTGAAGCATCTTGGTCAGTTCGGCCCGCTTTTCATGCACAAAAACGTAAGTGGAAATAAGTTTCTGATCTAATAATTTACGAAGCCCTTTAACAATTTTCTTTCGGGCATGTCCTGCATTGGTGATCAAAACTCCCGAAGACCAGTCCAGCCATTTATTCCCCCATTTGTCATAAATCTGAAATCCTGAAGCCTTGTCCCATACCACAGGTGGCTGTCCCATCATTGATTCAGGTTCTGATTCTGCTAAAAACCTGAAGATGCTTAATGATTCAGGTACAGGTAGTTTCGTCTTAATCTTTCTGTATTTTGTGCTTACTCTTGGCACTTCAACAGGTTCCAAATTGTACTTTGCCATTTTAACAATAATAAAAATGAATTAATTGATTCCAAAATTAATCTTTTTTCCGTTTAGATTTAGAGAATTTCTACTGATCTCCAGCTCAAGTTCATTCTTTTGATTTTAAAACAACAACTATTCTTCTACGTAATTGAGATTATCATCCAGGGGTGTCATATTTGGCATCAACAAATGAACAAACCCCAGAATGGTAAGATAGGACAAACCGGCAATCACAAAGGCCCAGAAATAACCCGAATTGCCGGCCGTATCCAAAACTGCACCCAATGCAATATCTGCGACTATTGCAACTACTACCCCAATCATTTTCCCAATTCCAATCACCGAAGCGACCGCCTTTTTTGGGAAAACATCGGGAACCAGTGTATAACCATTAATTGACCAGGACTGATGACCAGCGGCAGCGAGTCCTATCAAAAAAACAGCCAACCATTTACTCGCAATAACCGGAACGAACGAGACCGGGAAAATGATCACCGCACAAATCAGCATGGTGATTTTACGGGCTTTATTGATCGACCACCCTTTTTTGATTAATGCACCTGAAGCATATCCACCGAGAAGGCTGCCGGCATCGGCCATGATAAAAATGATCAGGAAGGGAAGTCCAATATTTTTGATATCCACACCAAACTGTTCTGCAAGGAATTTTGCTCCCCAGAAAAGATAAAACCACCAGACTCCATCAGTAATTGTGGTTAACGAAAAGGCCCAGGTTTCCCTTTTGGGCAGCAGCTTTAACCAGGGGATTTTTTCGAGGGTCTCTTCTGCTGAATCGCTATTGATATACTCCAGCTCCCTTTTTGACAATTTAGGATGTTCTTCCGGTTTTTGATAAGTTTTGAACCATAAAAATACCCACAGGGAACTGAGCACCCCTGTAATCAAAAAGGGAATCTGCCAGTTATCTCCCTCAACCGAAACGATAGCACCCACGATGAAAGGCGCTAAAATTGCCCCGACACTGGTTGAAGCATCAAAAATACCGGTAGCAAAAGCCCTGTCTTTTTTTGGGAACCACTCAGCCACGGTCTTAATGGCGGCAGGAAAATTTCCCGACTCTCCAATACCGAGTCCAAAACGGGCTGCAATAAACCCGATCAGACTAAAAGCCGGACGAATTGCGGCATGTAACATCCCAAAGATACTCCAGATTACGATTGAAATCGTATATCCGGTTTTGGTGCCGAATCTATCGATTATACCACCCATGAAAAGGAGTCCGATACCATAGGCAATCTTGAACGAAACCATGATAGCCGCATAATCTTTATTTGTCCATTCGAAAAGCTTCTGCAAAGTTGGGGCCATCACCCCGACAATACTACGATCGAAATAGTTGATGGTGGTAGCCATAAACACCAGGGCAAGAATCCGGTAACGGTAAGTGCCGATTTTTTCTGTTATGTTAGTCATTTGTTATGTTTTTATAGAATTAATTATTTTAATAAAGGCTGATAGACTATTTAGGCTATTAGACTATTAGGCTGTTAGACTATTAGGTGTGTAATTAAAATTCAACCAACTAATCCTCCTAAAAGCCTATTAGCCTAAAGTCTAAAAGGCTATTTCCCCGCCTCGTAAACCAATTTCCCTTCTACGAAAGTCTTTTTAATTACCAATTCCGATTCACCGATTTCAAAGAGGATCAGGTCAGCGCGTTTCCCCGGCTCAATGGTTCCGCGGTCGTTTAATCCGTACAACGCGGCAGGATTTGTACTGGCCATCCGGATAGCATCGGCCAGTGTGCACCCTGTGACCTCCATCATATGGACAACTCCTCTGGAAACAGGGAGTACTGAACCAAACAGCACATTCTGTGCCGGGTAACGAAGCATCCCCTCTTTGGTTAGTTCGACTGTTTCACCGTCTTCATTTTTATAGACTCCCGGAGGTAGTGTTGCAAAACGGGTTACATCCGAAGTGATAATCGTATTCTCTATCCCTTTAGCTTTATAAAATACTGCAATTTCTTCATCACGCAGGTGAAAACCATCGCAGATAAGACTTGCCTTCAACTTATTGTTGGCAAGTTGCGGCCACAGCGGATTATCGTGCCGGTTAATCATATTCGCACAACCATTTCCCAGATGGGTAGATATCCTGGCGCCATTCATTACAGCCTGATCAATAACAGCTTTTGAACCATTGTGATGACCGATGGCAACTACAATCCCCATGGCTGTACATTTACGGATCATCTCCATCGCCCCGGGCAGTTCAGGGGCCAGCGTAATGGTCAGGACACTTTTATCTGATGCCTTATAGAATTCCAAAAACTCGTTCCAGTCAGGATTGCGCACAAACTTCAACGGATGTGCACCCCGGTAACCATCTTCGGGTGAGAGGTAAGGTCCCTCGAGGTGATAACCCGGAACAGACCCGTGCAAGGCTTCATCGTTTTTCTCGCTTGCCAGCATCGACAAGATTTGAATCATCACCTTATTACTGTTGGAAGTGAGGGTTGGGAAATAAGTGGTCACCCCCTTTTTCCACAACTCGCGGGTTATTTTTCGTATCCCTTCCTTATCTAATTCACCTTCAGTGTAATTAAATGAGACGCCTGCAAAACCGTTCACCTGATTATCAATCAATCCAGGGGCAATATAAACTGCATGACGCTCATCCGTAAGTTTGCTAATCCGTTCGATACTCACGATCTTTCCATCTTTCATCGCAACCGAAACCGGTTTTTTGTCCAGATACCACAACCCTTCAACCCTGGTTTGGGAATACAACACACTTATTCCCAAAACAAAGAATATTGCAATTAGCAGGTTGATCTTAAGCATTAATACACTTTTCATATCATAAGATATTATCAATTATCACATTTTTACATATTTGATCACTTTTGATTCGAGTCGATCCATTCGTACAGAAAATTTTTGGAGTTGGTTACCCTTTACTTTTGTTTCAGTCCCTGAATCAATATCAATTATCTTATAGTCTGCTTCGGTGTCAATCGCTTTTAACAAAAGCTCAACCTCCGGGAATGGTGAATTTGCTCTTCTGAAGCAAATAATGCAGCCTTCCCCTTTTTCAGGCCAATCATATTGAAAAACCATCAATGCATTGTCTTTCAGACTAAAATCGGTAAGCGGATAGAAGTCATACTTCATCAGATAATTGAATGATTTAATATTATCCCATACCTGTTTTACTTTATCGAACGGAACCTCCGCCAGCTCGTCAGCCTTTGCAGCCCCGATTGAGAGAACCGTTGAACAGGAGGTAAGACTCCTGTCCTTGTATTTATTAAAGGTCATCCCCTGCCCTACCGAACTGTAAGGAAGGTACGATCCCAATCCGCAGGTTTGATTCTGTGTTGCCTCATAAACATCGGGATACACCTCGCAATTGTAATCTGAACGCCATAGTGGAACGGAGCGTTTACAGGTTTCATAATCGATTCGGCGACCACCCGCTGCGCAATTATCAATTAAAAGGTCTGGTTTTCGCCGCAGCAATTCATCCCAGAATTTGTACAACCCCTCGACATATCTGATCTCGGTTATTCCTGTTCGTCCGGACTCCTCTGCCAATCGCCATCTGGGTCCCGGATCCATATTAAAGTCATTGCGGTAGATATCCACACTCCAATCGTCCAGACTTTTGGATATCAGATCTGTCATATATTTAAGCGCATCAGGATTCCCAAGATTAAAAAGTCCTGATTCCTGATCATTCTTCCGGATGACCCATTCGGGATGTTCTTTGGCAATTTTGGTCCGTGGATTTACACATTCAGGATCAAACCAAAGGAGGAATTTCAGACCGTTTTTATGGGCTTCATCACCCAAAATTTTCATTCCATTGGGGAATTTCGTTGGATCGGGAAACCAGTTGCCACGCCCTTCAGACCATTTACCACCTTCGGGTCCCGCGTACCAACCCGCATCGAGCCAGTAAACATTGGTCCCTGTTCCGGCAATCTTTCGAATATAGTCAACCTGGTTTTTCTCACTTACCGTTTCTAGTGCCGAAGATCCACCACTCATTGCCAGGGTAACCGGCTCTTTTCCATTCCATTTTGGTGAAACCACCTCACGCATATATCGTCTGAAAAGGTTGTTTCCTTTTATCGGATCGCTACCTTCCCAATATAGGAGACAAACTGACGGAGCACGAATCTCTTCGCCCGGTTTAAGATAAAGTTTCATGTTGGCCATGCCAGCTTTCATGGTGGTTTTATATCTGGATGGGTACGAAAAATCGGCCTTCCAGTCGCCCGACCATCCGATGGCAGTAACAAGACCGATCCCATGAAACTCGAAGTTCCAGAACGGGAGATAAGTCATACTTGACCGGCCGAGCCCCGGGCTTGAATTAATATGCACCTCCTTGTTCAAATCAAGCGTTTCGGTGATGGGCATAAAATCGTATCGCGAGTTGTCACTTCCCTTATTGCAATGAATAATCGCAGGGGTTGCGGATTTGTCGGTATAAAATTTCGATACTTCATTGACAGTAACATCCAGAGGTAATACATTTTCAAGAACAGGGCTGTTTGTTGATCCTGTATTTTTTAACCAGAGTTTCCATTCGACAGCAGGATGGTTATTAAATTCTGTCAGAAGACAGTTTACCTCAAAATTTCCATCTGGCTTCAGCCATTTGATTTTATGAATAATTCGATCCGAGATAATGCTGTCGGAAGAACTAAAGTTCCAATGCCTTAAAAAATCACGTGAAGATTTTCCGTCAAGTACAAATGATAAAGGGAGTTGATTGATAAACAAATCCTTGCTTTCGAATCCATCCAGCCACGCTTTTTCGTCCTTTCCATAACAAACTGCTGCATTGGCCCAGTCGGAATGGCAGAAACGGACGCTGCCCTCTGAATTCCTGACTTTCAAATAAAATTCAGTTATTCCGTTCATCGGAATATCAACAGTTAAGGGCTGATCACCTAATGCTACAGGGGATGATTCCCAAATCACCTTTCCTTTCACCTCAATAGTGAAAACAATTTTCGATTGTGTGTTCTTTCGGGTCAGATCGTTATTGTCGAGTCCGATCTCCGCAGAAAACCGGGTAGCAGGTTTTGGCAGCTGGACCAGCAGTGAGCTTCTGGCGTGCGTGCCAATTCCGTGGTCATATTTCTTCTTGCCGATACAAATCTGTTGATTAAGAAATGATTTCCCGAGTCTGAAATGTTCCCATTCCTGCTCAATCTGAATAATTGTCCCTTTTGCCCTAGTTGTTCCGAACAAATTTTGGGCAATATCACCCGGGAAAGCCAGTTCCTGCAGATTCGCCGAAGATGATTTTGTCTGCGAAAAAGTAACCGGGGAAATCCCCAGAACGAGTAAAATAATTAATGCTGTTGTTTTCATCTGTAAATAATTTGTTTTTTAAAGGTCAGATGGAATCGTAGATCAGCGAAGCTAATAGCCATCCGCCAGTTGGCGGATTCATTTCGGTTTATGATTTCTCAACCATGGCTATTTCATCTCTTTTTATCAAAATAGTCCTTTATCGAAACCCAAATACGTTGTTCAATCATTCGCATCCCCTTGTCAGAAGGATGAATGGCGACTCCTTTATGTGCGAACCTGCCCAATGCCATATTGGTTGAATCCTTAGACAAATCGGCCAATGGAATAAAGGGATAGCCCTTTTGAATCGCATATTTTTCAATTAAACTGTTAACGCTCTCTTTAGCCCAAAAACCATCGGCAATAACTTTTAAAGTCTGGTCTTTAGGGGCTAAATATTTGACAAGCTTGTCGTACCATAAAATAAAATTATCCTTCATTGCTTTTTGATCATTCACATTCTCAGATATTTTCATGATCAGCACATCCGGATTTTTTAAAGAATCGAGGTTAGACAAGCGATAGGTATCAAAGTCCCGTTCGAAATCGGCAATATTTTTGAAATTAATCACCGCTGAAGGATCAACCAGGCGAATGTCCCTGATAAGAAGATGAACTAAGTCGCTGTCTTTTACCGAAGCGGCCATGCCCCAGTCGCCATACCAGCCAACTTCGGGGCTTGGCGTATGGCGGACAAGACTATTTCCCAGAATAAGCACTGTTTTAATCTTTTTGACCGTAGCCTTCCCCAATTTATTAAGAACTACTTTTCCAGTAAAACCGTCCCCTCTTGTTTGAATAAAGTCTCCAGTTCCACTGGTTGATTTTTCCCCCGTATAATTGGTTAAAACCAGATCCGGTATGGTAACCTGTTCGGCAGCTTTAAAGGTTCCTTCACCTGTTGCTGCCTCTGTATGAATCATGTTGGAAGCCGAGATATGGGATATTGTACCCTGGGCATCCACCACATTATTAATTCCCTTACAAAAGATATGGTCCATTTGCAGACAATCGACCGAACCACCGTTCGTTACACAAATCAAGGGGGAGTTATTTGACGGATAATCCCTTGTGACTGTACTATTACTGACAGAGAGATAATTTATTTTAGTCCCGTTAATTTCAATATGATTGGTTGATTTTGGTGTTGTTTGGGTATTTTCGGCGGAATTGTATCCTTCAAAAATCAACTTTTTTATGGTCCTATCCTTTCCGGATATTAGTATTGAAGGGAAACTATCCTCTGCAAATCTATTCCGGGTTATATTTTTGAATATAATGCATTCGGCGTTTACCTGAATATTTGCACAGGTGTGATTGACATACGGAACAGATTTTCCCTCAGATTCAACATGTACATTTTCAATCAATACTGTCCCAATATTTCCATTCCCCGGATTATTGATCGGAAATGCATCTTGCCAATAATTGTCTATAACCAACCAGTATTCCTTGGTTGTTCCATGTATATTTCTGATGGTGACATTATCGATGCGACTTTTACAGCTTAAGAGGCGAATTCCGAACAATCCACCCTCCAATCTTATATTATCCACAGTAACATTGGTGATATCGCCATAAAAATTCTTATAAAGATTTTTATTCAGACTGTCCCATTTTAGTTCCAAAGGAATATCTGCATTAAAAGCGATATGGTCGTCCTTAGCCAGAATATTGCAATCCCGGATGGTAACGTTTTTAGCAGGCCCGACAAAATTTAATCCGTCACAATTGATCGGGGCATTTTCGCCAACATCTATTTTAACATTCTGAATAAAAACGTTTTCAACATTCTGTGCTGACAATGAAAATGTCCGGGGTTTATAAATAATTGCATCTTTTATGGTTAAATTTTTGACGCCATAAAAACGTAATGCGCAAATCCAACCCTCTTTCGCATTATCATGAGTTTGGGCAGGAGTTAATGCATCATTGAATCCATTACCATTCCATATTCCACCCTGGATAGAAATATTACAATCGATATTAGAAGCAAACCAGTTTGCATTACTTAAAAGACATTGATCCGAATTGTTTCTGAGGATTGAGCCACACCCTTCGAATGCAATAATTTTTGTATTGGAGTATATGGTAAGGCCTGTTACTGAATACTTTCCATCCCAATAAACAATAATTGGGTTAAACTGAGCCTTGTCCAGCACCTTCTGGATAATTGCAGTATTATCCGTCCCAAAGGAGGTGCTGTTTTTGTCCAGGTTCGCATCAGATATTGCTTCGGATGCAGAAAGGTAATATACATTTGGCGATTTTGCCGATTTTTCCTGGATTTGAGAATAACCAAGACAAGTCATGAAAAATACAGCTATAATTGAGGAGAACAGTCGCTTCATTTCTTTTCTTTATATTAGTTAGATTTTTTTGCTCCAATTATGGAGACGGTACACCACACATTCATGAGGTTTGAGCTCACCAAATACGCTCTTTATATTTTTCCAATCTTTATTATTTGAGATATCCTTGATCTGCAGCGGAAACCACACCTTCAAATCTTTCTGAACCTTAAAATCAAACGGAACAGCTTCTGAAGAACGGTTAAAAACACAGATCGCCACATCATCACCTTTGAGTTCCTTTTTCAATACCTGCAGGTTTCCTTGTCTGAAAAGTGTATACCCTTGTTTTCCGAGCTGATCCTGATCGATGGCTATTAATTCTTTGTTCAGTAATAACCCGGAAGTTTCAGTGTCCATCGTCCGAACATCTAGATTTACAATCAGTGGTGCGGCAAGCATACACCACAACGCAAAATGGGTCCGGTACTCAATTGCAGTACACCCTTTGTAACGGCCGTTTAACGAGGAGGACTTCCCTTGTCCATAAAGACCAACCATCAGCAAATCGGGATCGTTCCATCCATTAGGGCCGGTATACTGCTCCAAACCTTCCTGTGCGTCAAAAATCTCCATGATTCCGGTGTAAGTTTGGTTATTCGATTGCCATACATCGCGTGAATCGCCACCAGTACGCCATAAATGTCCACCAGCTGCTTTTGCCCACAACCAGGGTTTCCGGTGCCCCCACTCACATATAGCAAATACAATGGGCTTGCCGGTAGCTTTTAATGCATCGCCCATTTTTTTATACCGGATAAACGCCGTTTCCACATCTTCGGGGGCATTGCAATAATCATATTTGAGGTAATCGATTCCCCATTCGGCAAAAGTCTGGGCATCGATGGTTTCAAAGCCAAAACTTCCTGTAACTCCGGCACAGGTTAATGGTCCGGCATCGGAATACAGTCCAAGCTTTAGTCCCTTTGAGTGAATATAATCTGCCACAACTTTCATCCCGTTCGGAAACCGCTTAGGATCAGGAAATAATTTGTTTTGGCTGTCACGTCCTCCAACCCAGTAATCATCAACAAGAATATACTGGTAGCCCGCATCCTTCATCCCGGTTCTGACCAATGCATCAGCCATCTCTTTCAAAATTTGTTCATCGACCTCCTTCTCCACCAGGTTCCAGCTATTCCAACCCATTGGGGGTGTAGGAGCGAGATTTTGATGGTCCTGAGCAAAAGCGCCAAAGCCAAATAATAATGTTAAAAGTAAGACAAAAAGATACTTCATTAAATTTCTATATTTACCGATTACTTAAGTCTATATGTATTCCCTCTGCATCAACCGGAGAAACAATTTCAACCTTGGTTTTTGAAGCTAACCGCACCAAATCAGGGAGATCGTAATAATTCAAAGCTCCCGGAACTACATTTGCCAACTGATTTTTTGAATGATAGGCATTTGCCACATCACACCACGAAGCAAGACTCCCGATAAGTTTTACATGGTTAAAACCTTGCCCCAGAGCGGCGGCATGCAAAGCTGCCGGCCCGGTATATCCTATCGATACAAGACCAAAATCATGATTATTAATTAGTTTCAGTTTTTGTAAATATTTTGCAGCAACAAGTAAATCTTCTACCCGATAGGTCATCAATGTTTTCCCTTCATAGAGTGCCAGCTTGGCAATCCAGAACTCGCAATTATCTGAATCTTTGGGGCGTTTATCAGCCAGTTCACCCGTATTACAAACATCAACAGCAAGCACAATATGGTTTGCTTTTAACTCATTCTGAATTTCGGCTTTTGTTTGTTCTGCGCTCTTACCATCCTGACTAATAATAATAGTTGCCGGTCTCTTTTTTGCATTACCATCCGGTATATACAACAATGCAGGTAACTTAAAGCCTAAACTTTCATCGCGGACAATCAGGAGTTTTTTGATCTGACACCCATTTTCCTGAAATGAGCCAATCTCCTCAACCCTGCATTGATCAGGATTCTTGAATCCGATAAGCGCTTTAATTTTCGATAATATATCAGCAGAAGAATGCGATTGTTGAAACTTCATGCGACTCAGATCACATTCTTTCACCTTTTCACGGTTCAGATCAATCACCGACCGTTCACCCGGGAAAGAGGTCATCACCTGCCCTGTCGGACAAACCGTTACCTGGCTCTTTTCTCCAAAGAAACCAATATCCTCAGGTTCTGTAACGGGATTCGGATCATTCATCAGCCATTGTTTGCACCACTGTACGGAAGCTTCGCGAAGTGGTTTGTGCCAGCCGTGCTCTCCCGGACAGGAAACCATATCGGCTTTTTCAGGAATTTTTAAAACGGTGTACATCCTTTTCAACTCCCCGTATCCTTTTTTTGCCCCGTCAATGGAAAAGAAATCCTGTTCAGTTGCCAGAATGCGTATCGGGACAGGAGCAGCCATAAACAAAAAATCCTGTTCCTCAATTCCGGCTTTCCCTTCTCCCCACATCTGCTGGCATCCATCCTGGGAACCGATCGTTTTGAATTTCTCTTCAGAAGTAGCAATATAACAGACCGGGGTAGCGACCTTTATTCGACGATCAAATGCCGTCAGGTAAGTCGTCTGGGTTCCTCCTCCTGAATGACCGGCAACCGCGAGTTTATTTTTATCAACTGAAGGTTGTTGTTCCAGGAAATCGAGACACCGGATATTATCCTGCAGTTCCTCAACAAGGGTATTACTACCGGTCAGAAGCAGTGCATGTCCGAATAGTTCGTGCAGGTAGGTCCCCTCTCTTGTAATTGCATTTCCCGATTGATCGAGGTATTGAAGCCGCTCATTCTGGCAGATGGGATCGGCCTGCAAAACGGCAAAACCGTTCAATGCAAACAACCTGGCTGCCTTTTGATAATCAGCATAAGCTTTACCTTCCTTTGTGTGACCGCAGGGAATATAAACTGCAGGAATAGGAGCCTTACCGGTTTTTGGAAGGTAAAACAAGCCTGTGATGTGGTGATTGGGTTTACTTTCAAAAACAACCTTTTCGATCGTATAAGTACCCAAATCTATTTTCCCCGAAAAAACAGGGTTTAACGGAGTTTTAGCAGGCAAACTCCCCACTTTTTCAGCCATCCATTTTCTGATCTGATCTCGCCGCCCGAGAAGTTTCGCCTCCGACACCATTGGTTTTTCCAGGTCATACCTGCGCTGATCAAACTGAAGTTGCAAACGATTTAAAAACCAGGTGTTTTGTAGTGTGTCAGACTTTTCACCAAACACCTGATATTGGTCATGCGTCTGCCCATTTACGATACCGGGGGAGAAAAAGGCCAACAGGATAAAAAGAAACCGCCCGATTCCACCCCACCCAATTTTATGAAATTGGAATATATTGTACTTTCCCTGAAAAATACTCATTTTAATGTCCGTTAGTTCGATGAAAAATCAGATCAAAATAACTGTCAATTGTCAATAGAGCTAAATTCGTACTGACTGAGAGAAACCGAAATGGTATTCTCTGCTTTCTATCTAAAGAAACAACCAAAAAGGGAGAAACACTTAAGCAGGGGAACTAAAATAAAAGAAATAGCTTAAATAATAGCCAGGCATTTAATTTTATAATTTGTTGCGTATTGATATGCCTTTTTAAACAGTTTATAGAATTCACTTACGGAATAAAGGATCTTTACGCAACATTGAATGTAGAAATGCCCAACTATAAACCAGATGTCCCTCATAGCCCGTAACACCTCCTTCCCAATCAAAAAATTCAGCGCCATCAAAAACACCTCGGTAAGAAAATCCATTCTGAAAACCACCCCCGTTTGGAAAAACACCATCATTCTGTCTCTTAAGCATGGCATCAAGAATCATATCGGCTTGCTGTGTCATTCCAACCAGATATAATGCATCAATTAAAAAAGCAGTATTGCTTACACAACATCCACCGTTCAAATATTTGTGGAACTCCTGATACTTGTCTGTTTGAAAATACAAGTCCATTTCCTCATGAGGAATTGGTCGTAAACAAATAGGAACACCCAAATCGAAGCGATTGAAACCTGTTGATTCCAGTACTTTCCAATACCGTTGTAACATTTTCTTGCCTTCTTCACTGCTAATAATCCCGCTGGTAATAGCAAAACTGGTAGGTAAATCGGAGTAAATATCGTGAAGCTTTCTGTCTTTACTTCTCCACCAACCAAGCCATCCTGTTTCCTGATTATAAAAAGTTTTTAGGAAAACAGATTTAAGCTTTTCGGCTTCTTGCCTGTACTTTTTCTCTTGCTTTTTTTTGTCCAATTGTTTTTCGAGGTCAGCCAAATCATTGAATGCCCGATAAGCCAATACATTAACGTACGCATTTTTATGCCCACTTGCATATATATCCCAGGCCATATCAGGATTCCAGGGAGGCCTTGACCCTGCATTTCCGCTCTGTCTTGATTCGATCAGTCCATCACCGTCAATATCCCGGTTCTCCATATATTGAGCAATAAATTCTAAATTCTTAATCCGGTTTTTGAGCCAACCGGTATCAGAAGATGCTTTAACATATGACCACGCACCGATAATGACAGCAGGATTACCATCCATAACATTTAGTCTTTGAGTGAAATCACCAACTACTTCGTTAGGCAATGCATCACCCCCTTTCCCTTCAGCCGGCCAGGTGCCATTCGCAAAATAACAAACTAAGCCATAATTGGAGGTCTTATGATCAATCCAATATTCAACTGTACGTCGCAGGATTGGTGGCATCGTAACACCTTTAGCTAGTTCCGGCACCAAAAGTGTGGCATCACCCAACATATAAAGCAAGCTGCTTACAGGATCGCTGAGTACATTGTTTGCCCATATACCAGCAACATTCTTACCACCACCGGAAGCCCCGCAACTCTGCTGAATAAGATTGAACCATCCTCTTCTGGCTTCTTCCCATCGCTTCAAATCAGTATAACCTTTTGGAATCGGCAAAACAACAGGGGTGAATTTCAAATTAGTTGTCGATTTCTTATCCGGAACCGGTAATTCAATTTTTACCAGAACCCACCCTTCCGACCTGCTTCCCTCTGTAATGCCTCTAATTTCCAGATTATCGGGACTTGAAAGTAACAACTGACCGATATCCGGGGCACTTAAAATGACAGGTAACCGGAACTTGTTATCCTGGGTCCAGTTGCTGCCAATTATTGAAGTAACCGTTTTTCTTGGATTAAATGGGAATAGCAATTCAATTCTGTCAACTTCGGAAGTTATATCCTCATTACTTAATAGTTGCATACTCATCTCCCCAGCTTTTACAGCGATTTTCCAAAAAAGCTGTTTATGATCAGGCAGTACGAATTGGTATCGAATGGTTTGATTATCGACCATTTCTGAGGTAACCATGGGTACCAAAGTTCTATTGCCTTTACTTAAGCACAACTCTACAGGAGATTTAAGCAGGTTGATGGTGTCACGGTCGGTTCTCTCCGTATCCCAACCAAGCTTCATGAGCTGCGCTGAACCCCTTTTCGCAACCATATTTAGTTGAAGGGATGGTGAGGAAGATGACAAGATGGCCGTCGTGGAATCTTTTGATGGCTGTTTAGAAGATTTTAGAATCGGTTGATCTATGTTCCAAACGGATGAGGGGCCAATTGTCAATTTTATGGTGTCTGGCTGAGCTCTTGTTAATCCAGTCACAAAAAAAATAAGTTCAAGTAAATAGGTTAAAAGTGTCATATATTTCAATGAATAATAATTATTTGTAGCATATTCTTTTCAATGACTGACCATATTTATAAAAAAATCGAAATTTGATCAGATTTTAAAATTCAACTCCATCCCCTCAAATCTTGCTGCTGCATTCAGAAAATGGGCTGTAATCCAGAAGACTGTCCAGTTTTCGGAATACCCGCCTCGCAATCGGAAAACATCAGACATGTCGCCAGCCTGAGCGAAGTTGGTTTGCTGAAGCTGCTCACCCTGAATCCCATAGGTGCCGGTCAGCTGACCACAACTTAGTCCTTCTACTTTCTTCCGCAAAAAGGGACCAGAACACCCGAAGAAGAATTAACTTCTCCGGGATTCAAGTGATCTGTACGATCCGATTGGAGCAATAAATAATCGGTCGCAACCATCTGCTGAAATGCTTTTCGTTCTGTTCCGCTTTTATCTCTTCTGATTTATATTAATCAATTTATGCACTTATTTTGGAAATGTAAACTTCCGTTTCCGAATCACAATTTTCTGTTTCGCTGACTCCAATCCAGACTTGTTTACTGTACTTATTGAAATCGTCATTTTTTTTCGATTTGCAGGTTTATCCATATTGAAAGTTAATGGTATCAATTCCGGACCTTTCGGTTCATCACCATATCCAAATCCCTGGTATTCTCCCGATTCGGGAACCCGTGCCAACAGCGAGTCATTTTTATAAATATTAAAATGGGAAATACCCGATTCGATATCTGCCTTTGCCATCCAGCTAACCGCATATTTTGCCTCAACTGTTGATGTGAGCTTAAGATTCGAAGGTGGCAAGGGAGGTGTAAAGTCTGTAACGGTACCAGTAAGCGCTAATTCCCTCCATTTTACAGCAGTTATTGAATCGGGTAACCAGCAGTAATTTTCATTTTTCCCCGCGAGAGCCGAACGTTTAAAAATCTGATGGGTAACAGTATCTCCAAACCACGCCTGGGAATGATCCATATCCCGGATATCAGATGACCCTTTGAGCGGCAGACGCTGGGCAAGAACGGTATCAAAAAACGGGATGGCAAGATAACGCGAATCGCCGCTGCCATGTTCATTTTTAGGGGAATAAGCAATGCTGGCATTCCCGTTCATTGCACGTAACTTAAGATATTGGTTTACAGAATTTCCCCAGCAATTAACCCCTTTATCATTAAAGTCTTTAGCTCCCGCGTGCCTCAGCATCACAGGAACATTAGCCGCGGACGGGGGAAAATCGAAATGCTCATCGAATGCAGGGGATACGGCAAATAAGGCGATCACCTTTTCGGGATGTTTGTTCAGCATGGAGAGCACCCAATGTCCACCTCCCGAATGTCCCCATAATAACCAGGGAACAGCTTTTAGTTCAGAGTGACCTGACGAATCGGCAAAAGTATTGAGGCTAACCAGAAGCGCTTTTTCTGATCCGTTCGCGGGATCGCTCCATTCGAGGCATTCCCTGATTCCGTTCGACGGATTACCGCAGTCGGGACAATTTTTAAATTGTGATAACGCAGGGCCCAGGAGAGCCAAATTCCATTTCCTGGCAAACTCCTGGTATTGAAGGTCGTAAATAATATTGCTACTTTTAATTTTGTCAAAATTCCCGCATCCATGCTGATGAATCAGGATTCCGCGAATGATATCAATA
The DNA here is from genome assembly GCA_963677935.2 of Prolixibacteraceae bacterium. Taxonomy (GTDB): domain Bacteria; phylum Bacteroidota; class Bacteroidia; order Bacteroidales; family Prolixibacteraceae; genus JAAFHB01. The sequence continues at coordinate 2,757,230 of CAXXEH010000003.1, forward strand.
CCTTCCGGAATAAAGAGGGAATAATTTGCGCTACCGAATTTATAATCCGTGTTTTCGGTGGCAATTTCGGTATAAAAAACTGTTCCGCCGTTCACCTGTAACCTGGGCAGTGTTTTGGAAACTCCCGCCTTTAAACCCACTTCCTGCCCATACAATGGGATGAACAGAACATTTAAAATTGCAATAAAAACAACCTTCCCAAAGATCATTCCAATTGAACTTCCTCTTTCGGATATGCCGGATAACTTTCCCATTTATATTGCTGATTAGTGCGTTTAAAATAATAAAATCCTGGTTTTATTTTCCGGAACCATCCGAGGGTTTAATATTTTTGACTGCTTCCTTTACAGCAATCAACTGCTTCATCTGACCTTCGGGAATATCCAGTAATGTGCTGATGTGTTTCCCGTTTTTCTCTACCATGGTCCCGATATCAAAAGTGATCACGCCACCTCCTCTGACCACATCGGCAGCAAAATTTGCAACCGATTTCGTAGTATGCATCGTATCCCTGCGCGCCCAGGTATTTCCAAGGTATTGTAAGGTGTGCCATTGGATTTTGTAGGTTGGATCCCATCGGCCATAATAGGGTTTCCTGTATTTTTGCTGCACTTCCCAATCGCCATCACAATGGCCATGAGTGAATTCAGAGGCGCCGTAGTTACCGCTTGCCGTTATTGCATCAGGATTGCCATGTTTTATGGCTTCATGCATCCGGTCACGATAATTGATCGTCAGATCCTTGTCTAGACCATCGATCCACCAGCCTGAAAAACGTTTCCTGTAAAAGTCGCTGTAATACTGAACAACCTTGAGCCAATTTTCGTATTGGTCGGTCTTTTTAGTAAAACTGGCCGGATTAGGCAGCCTGTATTGGGTATGAGCGGCAATATAAAACATCATATAGATCCCCCTTTTGTGAAGGGCAGTATAAAGTTCCGACGGCAAATCCCGTTTCGAGATCGTTGACCCCGGCTTTAATTCCCATAATTTTTCCAGCACAGGATTAGGAGCACAGGAGTAGAGCTGATCCTGACCAAGTGTTAGCACAATGTAACCGGCGCCGCACTCTTTCACCTGATCGGCAAACTTCTCAACATCGACTGCATCAACTATTTTATTCCAATCCTCAATCGTACAATTCTCTTCCGGTGCAATAAAATGAAAAAACAACCCGTATTTCGCCTTGTGAAACCAGGCCAGTCTTTTCTCCAATTGGGCCTGTTCCTTTGCGGTCCGTTGCTGAGGAGGACTATACCACCCGTTGTCATAATTTGTTTTGGCAGGTGTGATATCGGCCGGGGGATTAAGGGTTGCATAAGGAGTCAACCTGACCTGTGCTTTTTGGGATACACTTACGCATCCGCCCGCGCCCACGAGCAAAGAAAATACAATAACAACAACAAAATTTCTCATAATTGATTAATTTAATGCGGAATATAAGATTTAAATTTTACCCGGAATGTTGAAATTCCAAAAGGTAACATGGTCACATTTGCATTTACCTGATCTCCTGGCTCCTCACCAACCGGGCAAATGCGGATTGATTCGGGTGTTCCGGCAGGGAAAGTGAGTTTAACACTTTCAGATTTATCGGAGAGGGAGCGAAGACGGACCAGCGTTTCTTTACCATTACCCAATGGCTTAAGGATGGTCAAATAAACCTTATCATTATCCAGAAGGATCAAAGGGTTAATTTTGGGATCGACATTGGCGGCAACATGAGCTAAAGGCTGTGTTTGCTCCATTCCAAACCGGTTAGCAGTGACCACGTTATATTTGCCATGAGGAAGGATCCGGTAACGGAAAGTTACCGGTCCGTCCTGAGTCAGGGGGAAATTGGTTTCCCAATGGTTGTTCATCACCCAGGAATAGATGGTTGAACTGGGTTCGAGTTTTGTGATCCAGGAATTCTCCTTATCGAATTTCATATCAATATTTGCTGTCATTTTGCCGTATTCAAAAAGCGGGGCATCGAGTGAGCACCAGGTTACGCCATCCATCTCATTCGAGATGTCGAGCCATCGCTGCAAAACGATCCAGTTCCGGTTTCCCTGCGGCCACTGATCCTTCTCCAGCTCCATTACACCCCATGGGATATCCACATGGGTAATACTATGAGGAATATCAAAACCAAAACCGAAATGAATTCCATCCTTTTCGAGGAGCGGAAGCTTATCCACCACATTGCTGATTTCGACCCAGGGCTCACCTTCAACGATCCGGACAGAGCGGGTGATGCTCCTGCAACCTATGCCCTTTGAGGTAACCCGTATCTCTGCAACCAGCGGACCTGTTTCAACTGTCGAAACCACAATATTTGAATCGGCCCTGGGTGCATCAACACTGGCTTTTAACCAACGAAAGGCATTCAGTCCACCATTTACTTTTACATCAGCAAAATCACGTCCCAAATCCATGTTTATTAAATGCGAGATGTTTCCTGTTGCTGGGTCAATGGTAACGCGAAGTTGCCGGTTTTCAAGGGTGGTGGAGTTGATTTTACATCCATTGGCAAACGAGCTGTTTCCTTTATCAACACGGTAGTGGCGTGACCCTAACGCCGGAATATCAGCAGTGAGAAAGACGAGTTCTCCAGTTGAGAGTCGTTGCGAAGGGACTTCCCTCCCCTGTTCATCACTAACGCGGTCGCCACGCGTACTTTCCGCTTTTGATAAGGTAATAAGACCGCCATGATTCCACGAATTTGTATTAAAAACGGCCACCCCACCCTCGGAAGGGCCCTCGGGCGGTCCCATGGCGCCTTTGGATTTATCGGTCGCCGGAGCAAGTGCTTCATCGAATAAGGCCTGGGTCCGGTCACTCGCCTGATGGAAATAATCCTGTTTAACTTTCCATATGGCATTCTGAAAGAAGGTTTCTGAAGGGTTCTCGAAGCACCAGGTATGTTCTGAGCCAAGTGAGATATAACGCCATGCCTCATCAAACTCATCCCGTGGTGCAGGTTGACCGGGACGAAGCATTGTCCAGAGGGTTTCAGCCTGGGTGAGCATCTCCTTTGCGTTTCGGTTCATCGCTGTGAGACCTGCTGCAGTGCCCAATCCATCGGTCCAGTATTCGGTATAGTCTCCCTTCACCTCAGGAAGCTGATCACCATATTTTTTCTCTATCATTTCCATGATTTCGTGGCCTCCGGAAATAATAATATGGGGGAAGGCATATTTTTCGTTCCATTTTTTTACGGCATCTGGAACATCCGCATCCAGCGGACAGTTATCCCACAGCGACCACGAGAGGACGCAGAAATCGTAGGGATATTTAGCTTTTTCCAGATCATTAAGTGTGTTTGTGAAATTAACCCTGGCACTGCCTGTTTTAATAACCGGGGGAACCTTGGACGGGTCGCGCTGACCAAACCAGGGGCGTCCCGTAGTACCGCCCTTATCCATACTGCCACTACTGGCATACATCCCTGGCTGGAAAAAGAGAACTTTGGATTTGCCGTCTGCTCCCAGCCACCAGAAAGGGGTTCCATCAATATCCTTGTGAGCTTTGCCGGCCCGTGCGCAGTTCGGCCATGACATGATGTACCGGACTCCTTCCTGGGCCATGACCGGCACCAACCCCCAGGAAATACCAGGAATATCGACCTGCTGAAAAACATCCATCGGTTTTCCGGTGAGTTTTTGCATTTCGCGACTGAAACGAAAAGCATGAAACATCTCTTCGTCGGAGCAGGCGCTGGTGTTGGTGTTCAAATAGCTGGCGTCAATACATAAATAGCCATTTCGAATTGCTTTCACAACCTGCTCACGCTCTTCAGGCATCGATTGCCACAACCGTTCAAGAGGCCAGGTGACTTCCGGGTTCCAGCGATAACGCGAACCCTCGGGAAAATCTTTCGTAGCTTCTGCAAGTTTGATTCCTTCGATGATATTGGTTTTATGGAGAATTTCTACATTCTTCTGGGTATTGGTGTAGCCAATGTCTACATGGGAATGGTTATAAAGGTAAACGTTCCAATGCCGCATGGAAGGGACGATCACTGTCTTCTGCAATTTGTTGTTGTTCTGAAGAAAAGTCACAACGACTTTTGCTTCCTTGCTCCGACCAATATTAGCTGGTAATAATACGCTGCAAACCGAGTCGCCTCCATCCTTTGGCATAAGGTTGGTAATTTCAGTCTGTCCGTCAACCTCAACTTCAATCTTCGCTTTGCCGTGAATTTTTCCATCTTTGAAATCGATCCTGATTTCCCTTCCGGGCTTGCCATCTTTACGGTAACGATAAACTGGCTGGGGCAAACACTCCATATCACCAGTGAACGGCCTCCAGCTTGCTTTTTGATCCATACCCAACCGGGGTTTAGTTTCCATCTTCGATGGTACCTCACCATATACCGCAAGGACAAGGAGGGATGAAACAAGAATTATGAAAACTGTGGAAAAGAATATTCTCATTTTGGATGTCCTCAATAACTGTTTTAAAGCTTAATACTCATTGTAAATTTCATGTCCGGAACGGATTAAACCATTCGGCTCAATAAATCCCATGTACATTGTTTCCCAATTTCTTCCTGATATGGGACGATGTAAGTCTGCTACAAAGGAATGATGCAGCCCATGAGGAAGGAATCCAATACCGGCCTGTTTTAGTAAATCAAGGTCGTTACGGATATAATTAACCCGAATTGCATCATCATTGGAGCCCCAACAACACTCTGTTGCAATGACTGGTTTTCCCAATTTCTTCAGTTGGTTGATCATTTTGGCAAATCGTTCAACATTTTCCTCCTGACTACACCAATCTTTACACCAATACGGATGGATGGCATGAACATCCACAAAAGGATCAATTGCACTTAAATCTTCACCTCCAAATATTCCCTGGGTCCCAATGGATACCGGTGTTTTAGTATCTATTTTTTTCAATTCCATCGACATTGATTTAAGAAAATCAAGGGTGATCTCAGCCATCCCTCCATTATTGAAGGGTTCGTTTGCAATATCATATATGAGCAGATTATTAGCCGGGAGGAGTGCCTCTACAAGTTCCCTTAAGTATTGTCGATGTGCGCCATAATTATTGTTTACCCTTGACGCATTTAATTGTTCTATGGAAAACCCACCAAAATCGACAATAGAGTGCCAATTATTAAAGATTACCGGAATCATCTTAATATTACGCTTGCTTAAAATAGCAGCAGCTTTATTTGCAGCTGCTAAAAAAATTGTGCGATTTGAAATATAAGCATCATATGAGAACCAGATTCGTAATACGTTCAATTTAGGGAAGAGTCTTAATCCCAAATCTACCTCGTGGACAAATGTGGATTCACGAAAATCATTCCAGATCTGAATTCCGTTACACCCCCAGCTTGGTTGAAAATTAAAACCCCGAACCCAGGAATATTCAGTCATCCGATCTGTTTGAACATTTGTTGCCCCAAATGATTGTAAAACGTTTCCGGCAGATAACGCAGCTCCTGCAACTGCTCCTACTCCAATTTTTTTGATTGCATCACGGCGTGCTGAATTTACATTTTTCATATTACACCTATTCACTTTTTCCATTTATGCTCTATCATCCTCTCCAAACTCTTGGAAATTTAATCAGATCGGCAATTTTCACTTTCTGACCTGTTTCGATCGACTGCCTTGCGGCAATTCCTACCAGGCTCGACATGATTCCGGCCCTGCTTCCTGCCTTACAACCAAGGGGATCGGCAACGGGAGGCAAGAACATCGCGTTTTTCAAACGTTCATCCGATCCGCCATGTCCACCCGCAGGAGCTTTCATCGTCCAGTATTTGGTAGTCTCGCGGTCTTTAGTCAACCTGAATTCAGTCTCAGGAGCCTCCCATGGTTGCCGTTTATTCAGACGGACATCGAGACGACCGTTTTCGCATGTAAAACCGATGAATTGTCCTTCATAGGGCATCAGTGTCTGCATGGTATAGGTAAGCTGTGTGCCATTTTCATAGTTCACCTGTACAGAACTGGTATCGTAAATATCAATATCATTGTCCCAAACACAACCGTCTCGGTAATAATTATCCACATCTTCGCAGTTACCGTACATATTCATGGCCTCCTTGTCTTTGGTCATATCCCAGTAGAACCTGCATTTAGCAGTAAAGGAACAGGTACGACAATTTCGTCCCCTGAAAGGATTATTATGACCGTAAAATGAGAGTTTCCCGACTGCCTGAACATCAACAGGATCAGCATCAACAAACCAGTTTGCGATGTCGAAGTGATGCGATGCCTTGTGCAACAACAGCGTGCCGGAATAAGCCTTTTTCCCATGCCATCTCCTGAAATAATCTGCGCCATGCGATGTGTCAAGGTATTCGTTGAAGTCGATGGCAATAATTTTTCCCAATTCACCCGACATCATTATTTTTTTGATTTCCATAGAATCAATGGTATGCCGGTCATTAAATCCCACCCGAATTTTGCGGCCGGTCCTGACCTCAGCATCTGCAATGCGCTGACACTGATCGGCTTCAATAGCGATTGGCTTTTCGGAGATTACATCGCAACCCAATTCCATGGCCCGGATGATGTATTTTTCGTGGAAGCCATCAGTTGTGGTAACGATAACGACGTCAGGTTTTGTCTCCAGAATCATCAGATCGAAATCTTTGGCTTCATACATTTTCAACTCAACGCCCATCATCAATTTAGCGGCAGCCATTCGTTTTGGGTTGATGTCACACAGCGCTACAAATTCAACATGATCGCTGTAAGCATCCACTACCGGTTTTCCCCAGGTGGTGATACCACGCGAACCAGTTCCTACAATAGCGAGTTTTGTCTTGGAGGAGGTAATCCCCCCTTTCTTATTGGTAAACGAATAAAGTGGCAATGCAGAAGTTGCACCAACAATCATTGCACCATCACCAATAAATTTTCTTCTGTTGAACCTATTTTCTTTTGTCATAATAATTGTGGATTGTATTTTGTTATAAAATGTTTTTGTATCCTGGTTTATTTAACTATTTTTTCTCAATAAAATCATAAATCCCTTCTTTGCCGGAATGATCAGTTTATTGAGCGAAACAGGCCCTTGTTCCAACTGATAATCTTTAATTTCAGGTATTAAAAGATCATATCCGGATGGATCGATCCCCAATTTTTGCCAATTGATTTCAATGGAGGTCTCCTGATCCTGATCTGTCCAATTGGCAACAGCTATTATAGATTCAATCCTGCCTTTGTAAATTGAAGCTTTTATGTTAGCATTGCTGCATTTTATCGGACAATCTGATTCCCAGTAACCCGACATTAATTTGTCTTCGATCTGGTGGTTATCCCAGAATTTCCATATTTCAGTCGGGGGATTAGGTGTCCATCCGGCGCGGTTTGTTATTCCGTATACCATGCCCCGCCAGGGGTTTCCGCCCCCTTCAAGCATCTGACCGGTTAGCCCGAATGGTATTCCAGAAACCTCAATCAGCCAATGATCGGGTGACCGGTTGTAATCACGTCCTTCGCCAATCCACACTAAATCGAAATAGGGTAACAAATCCATGTACAGGTTTAAACAGCTGGCGTATCCTGCCCATTTGTTGAAATGGTTCCAGCTGTGTAAATCCATTCGTCCTTCGGGGCGGTAATGGTCGATAATTTTTCGTGCCCGACGCAATGTAAAGCGGTCCAGAGCTGAATCGTCGATATAAACGCCATCGATCCCAATATTTTGTACCATCCAGTCTATACCGGCAATATAAAAATTGTTCAACCGGCTGTCGGGAGTGGTAATGACAGAAAGATCAGTCTCCCCTTTAAATTTTCCTTCATTTATAAGATTATACCAGGCAGGAATATAGTTCTCTCGTAAATTTCTGATCAACCATTCATTAGGGCCATTTGGATGTAATGCTTCGGTGCGGCTGGCATTGCCGGGTCCGGGGAAAATAATTTCACCGTTCAGGCTGTTGAAAGCCCAGAACTCAGGCAGGTTTTTGGTCAGCTCACGGGTGGTATTGTAAAATTTCATCCGGATGTTCTCCTTGTGTGCATTAGCTACCAATTGTGTAAGTTCGGTTACATTTGCGTCCAGGTAAGGGTAGTTGATAAATGGATAGATATCTTCAGCATGATGGATATTAATCACATTTGCCCCGGCGTTTTTTGCATTTTCGATTTTTACGGAGGTATTGCTGCCCCCACCATGATAATAACGATCGCCATATTTGATTTTTTTATCAATCACCCTGAATGGAGTAATCAGCAGTTCAAAATAATAATCAAGTATCTCTCCCGGTTTCAATTCGCGGCTTCCGGAATGGGCATTGATCACTACATCGTTATTTTGCTCCCCGACATCAACACCACCTTTCCCCTCATTTCCCCAGGAGGGTGGCATTTTTAACGGGCTAAACTTATAATATATATTGACCAGCGGCCGGACATAATTGTCTCCTGACCATTTTATCCTCAATCCACCATTCACCGCTCCAACCCAGAGCATATCCTGGTTTTTGGTCACATCCCACTTCCATTTCAAGTCTGAAGTCCGAAATCCACCTTCCTGTCCTAACCCCATCATGTACCCGGCTTTTTCACCTACAACCGGAATTTCGAGCCTGATATCTTTCACCTTTAAAGGGACCTTTGCAGTGATCTTCACCCGATAATCGACAAAACCATCAAATTCCATTTGTCCGGTGCATACCAGATCGCAAAGTTCTGATGTATTGACCACCTTCCAGGCAACTTTTGATGATGTCTGCTCAGTGAATGTCAATTTGCCGGGAGTCAACCCGACCATTGCGCCATCTTCTTTTTCGATAACAAACCGGAAAGGATGATCAACAATAGGTTCACCCCTCTCGACCAGCATCTGATTTGAGGCGCCAAAGTACGTGACAATGGAAGCCGGAAGACCATTTTCTGCGATGCTCAGGGTACGTCCCAAAACATTGATTTTATTTCCTTCAACCTTCACAGGAAGGAAACCTTTGGTTATCTCTTCATTTATTCCTACAGTCGAATTGAGCCAGTTTAGGCGGGAGAGGCGGGAGCCTTCATTATACCCGTGATTAGGAACACCCACCTTATCAACTTTTAATGAAAGGGGAAGAATGCGTTTTTCCCCATGAACAAACACTGAAACAGCACCAACATATTTGCCCTGCTCAATTCCATTTAGGTCGATTCCAATCCAAAGCGATTGAATGCGTCCTGAGGCAATATTAACTTTCTTTGAAAAGGATTTGCCTTTAAAATCAATTCCACCTTTATTGAAGCATGTCATACGGCTCGCAGGAATCGATTTTCCGCTTTTATCCTTCAGAGCAGCGAATTTGACCTGAACATCATCAACCTCCTTCTTCAGTGCCCATACACCCAATTGATAAACAAAGAATTCTCCGCCCCTGCCATTGAGTGCAAATTCTTCAGGGTGGATAGCTTCTCTGATTTTTCCTTCCGGAATAGAATCAAACCATTTAACTGGATACTCGCGAAGTTCAGGAAAAACTAAAAAGGTTTGATTTCCAAACAAATGTCCATATCTGGCAAGGGCATCAATTGTAGAAAGATGTTTTCCCGATTCACCCGCAAAGGCTGTCGCGAAAAAGGCCATAAAAACAAACAAGTTTATTCCTAAACGTCTCATTATTTTAATGTTCCATATTAATTCTCAATGTATCTGTTGGCAATTTATATAATCCAATCTCTGACAACGTCGGATTAAGGCGGGAAGCCTCTATTTTTAATCTGAATTCTTTTGAGCTTACCGGTGAAAATCTCAACAGCCGTTTATATCCGACAGTCGTCCCACCCGTAACCGGCTTCCACTGTGTACCATCATGGTATTCAAAGGTAAACTTTTCAATCCGTTGTCCAATCCGGATGTTTTCCTGTAAACTTAAAACATCGATTCTTTGGTTTTGCGGAAGCGAAATGAGAATATATCCGGTTTCTTTTTCTCCCGCAGTTGTCCAGAATGTCAGTTTGTCGTTATCCAGAACTGAGGTTGCACGGATTCCGTCAGAGCTTAATTTTGCACCCATGGCATAATTCTTAGCAAACGTTTTATCCAAAATTTCTTTCATTCCGATCAACGATTTCACATCGTTTTCACAGATCAAACCACGTTTATCAGGAGGAATATTCAGTAACAAACCACTATTTCGCCCCACTGAGCTAAAGTATATATCGATCAATGTTTCAGGTGTTTTGACTAGTGAATCATTAGCGGTATGATAAAACCACCCCGGACGGATAGATACATCGGCTTCGGCTGGATACCAGACCAACCCTTTGGCGCTGGCAATCATACGCCGGCTACCCATAACATGTTTAGTCCAATCCTGATTGGGGCTCTTGTTAACATCTGTCTGCGAGTTGGCTGCAATTTCCTCCACATTTTGAGCATCGACAGGCTGAACACTCCATTGTGTTTCAGGACCGTAACCGCTTTCAGTCCCGATCCAGCGCACATCGGGTCCGGCAATGGCAATCACAGCTCCGGGTTGTAACTTACGGATCAGGCTGTAAAAAGCATCAACATCGTATACCTGCTTTTTTCCGTTTGGACCTTCACCGCATGCACCATCGAACCAAACCTCCTCAACTTTTCCATAGTTGGTTAGCAGTTCTGTGAGTTGGTTCATAAAATACTCATTATATTTTGGAGAGTCTCCGTAAAACGGGGAGTTGCGATCCCATGGTGATAAATAGATACCAAACCCCATACCCATTTCGTGGCAGGCATCCGAAACTTCCCGGACCACATCGCCTTTGCCCCCCTTCCATAAGCTGTTTTTCACCGAGTGTTCGGTATATTTACTGGGCCAAAGACAAAATCCATCGTGATGTTTTGCTGTAATAATCACTTGTTTTATGCCGGCATCTTTGCAAACTTTGACCCATTGACGTGCATCAAGCGCTGTAGGATTAAATAGTTTCGGATCTTCATCCCCTTTGCCCCATTCTCTGTCGGTGAACGTATTCATCCCAAAATGAAAGAATGCTGTAAACTCAAGTTCCTGCCATTGTAACTGGCGCTCTGAGGGAGCGACATTCGCTGCCAGACGGATAATCTCCTTTTCCGTGATGCCAGGTTTTATCGTGGTGTTATTATTGCCAATATTGGTTTTGACTTCATTTGCACAACTGACAATCAGGATAAAACACAAAATACAGATCAGCTTTTCCATTTAGTTAAGCTTTTATAATTTAGTTATAATTTTGGTGAAAAGATCGTGGTACGTCTGTTCCAGACCAGATTCATCCATCACTTTTTTAGCCTCTTCTGGCCATTCATCATTTTCAACATCCACATTGTCTTTAATCACCGTGTATGGTGCGTACATATTGTTCCCTTCAGTAAAGTACAATGCTGTATTGGCATAATTGCTTTCAACAATGCAGTGTCCCTTTAAGCCATAGTTACTCACTTTGATTAATGACCAGGGAAGATGGTTGAAAACGTTATTCCGGAAAAGGAAATATTCTGCTCCATTGTCAGGATGGATTCCCGCACGGGTAACGCCGCCAAAATCATAGAGGTAGTTATTACATACAGGGGTAAACTGTTGTTTGGAAACATCTTTTGCGATTTCAGACTGTCTCCCAAGCAGGTAAATTCCCCCTCCGTCGTGCAGGGTTTGCAGTACATGTCCAATTTTGTTGTATGTTACTGAATTATTGCGCAACGACAAGGATGGTTTTCCTTTTGAACGTTCGATCGTACCATTCCACTCTTCCCAGCCCCAGCCCAGGCTGATCCCCGTGTATGGGGCAAATTCGATGTCATTGTGTGTTATATTTATGCCGTGCCCCCAGTAGGCCATAATCACCACGCTGGGCTTATGCTCAATCCCGGTCTCGCGGATCAGGTTATTCGAAATTAAAACGTTCTTGCACAACCCTTCCACTTGCTCTGTCCATTTGTCGTGTCTGTTGTCGATATGATAGGGGCCGAAACCTTCGTTTTCACCGTTCTGTTTCCCAATGTAAACATGCTGGGGATGGCCTACATTAATTGCGACTCCACCAATATACTGAAAAACATTTCCTTCGATCCGGCTTGAAACCACATCGTTTTCAAAATTTATGCTCATGGAGCCATTCAGCTTAAAAATATTGCGTTCGAAAACGATATGATCGGCAGAATTGACTTCAACAACAGCAACAGGCAAAGCCGTAGTCTGGTACAAATCATCGTGCCAGTTTTTTTCTCCATATTTAACGGTCAGGCAATTTGTTTGGCTGCCACATGCGCCATAACTATCCTCTACCCGCATTAACTGCCACGAGCTATAGGCAAATGTTAAGCCTTCAAACCGAAGGTTGGAAACATGGGTTTGCAGATCCTTTCCTCTTATTTGGATGAACGACTCAGTTTGAGGGGCAATGACTTTAGCAGTCAGCATATCTTCACCCTCACGTGGCTGATAATAGAGCGTCTTTGATGATCGGTCAAAGGAAAATTCTCCGGATTCAGTTATAAATTCTTTGGCATTAAATAGTGTGAAATCTGCTTTTACATTAAGCGCTGTTCCCGATCCCATGGATTGTGAAATCGCACCAAATGGCTGGGCAAACAATAAAGCCTGTTTATCTCCTTTTTCCTCGATGGCTCTGATACAAAGCCGGCTGGTCGTCCAGGTAGTCTGTGCAAGTATTTCCAAATCTTCAGGGCGGGCAACGGTGGGCATCTCTGACTTATTTACCAGAACTCCGTCAATTTCTTTTCCTGCAAAATGAGCCCACGGCTCATCTCCTTTTACCGTAAATGTTCCGTAACCTCCTTGTCCCTTCACTTTCTTTTTATATTGAGATAATATGGCCGGGCGGTCATTGACATAGAGTTGTCGCAGTTTTTCATTTCGGTCAAGTCTGGCCTGCCAAATGCCATTTTCTCCTTTTTGCCAATTGCCTGCTTCAATTCCTCCGCTTAATACGGGTATTTCTCCTTCATAAGCTTTCCAAACAACCGGATGTCCCTCTTTCCCGGAATCTTCAGGACCGAAAACCAAGGTGTTGCTGATTGGATAATTACCCCCACGAAGAAATACAGTAATATCGCAAATCCCTTTTTTATTCAGCGCACGGACTTTGGCCTGGGCAGCGGAAATGGTCAGCAGCGGATGTTTGACGGAACCGACGGAATGGTCATTCCCGGCAGGTGAAAGATAGATAGCAATTGACTGCGATTTATTTTTTGCGATTTCTCCGGCATGGGCCATAGAAATGCAAAAAAACAATACAATAAAGCTCATTCGTTTTACTTGATTCATTGTTGCAAATATTGATGACAAATATTTTAAAATTTCTAATTTCAATCATTTACTAAAAGCGGCTCACCTTCAATTCCCCTGGCCTGACAGCAACTCATCTGGTACTGCCAGACGATTATCAGGTAAACGAAAATAAACAGCTTTGCCGGCAGGATCAGGAAATTCGGTCAGTGTGAGCAATAACTCACCAGACACACCGATGGCAAATCCCTCATTCCCGGCTTTTACAGAACAGGCAACTCCATCCGGGTGTATTGAATCATCGTTCAATAACTTTAGAGATGCCGGGTCAATCATGATTCCGGTCAGGTCGGCAGCATCTTTTGTTTGAAGTGATTCCTTCTGATCAGGATTTAGGCAAAAGACTACCGGACCACGCATCACAGCGACCCGTCCTGATTGCCGTTTACGGCCGAGTACAAGACGAAACGGCATCTGCATTTCAAGAACCACCTGATCACCCGGAGCCCATATCCGGTCCAGGGAAAGAAATTTGCCCGATGCTATTGGTTTCTTCCACTGAGTTCCGTTAATAGATGCTGTTGCCAGGTTACACCAACCAGGGATGCGAAGTTGAAGTGGAAACCTGGCGGGACTAGCGGGATCAAGGTATATCGAAATTTTACCTGAAGAGGGATAGTTGGTCTCCTGACGAATATTCAGCGACACCCCATTATCAAGCGTAACTTTGGCTTCAGAAGGGGTGTAGAGGTTAACTGCCACTCCATGGCCTGACAAATAAAAAACAAACATCGGCAACTCGGCGATGATCCGGCGATAATTGTTTGGACAGCAATAATTGTCCCTGTCGAAATATTCGCGGTTTCCTTCCAAAGGTGTAAAGTAACGTATCTTTCGTCCATCGGGTGACTGAGCGCCAAACAGCGTGTTGTAAATCATACGTTCAATCACATCCCCATAATACGATTTGCCTTCCATTCGCAGGAATGTGTCGAAAAGGCGAATTTGATATGCGGTACCGCAGGTTTCACCCAAGCCTCTGCGACCGTCCTGGTCATCCGTCCATATCTCCCATTGACCAACGGCTCCGGTGATAGACATGCCGTCGCGTGCAGTCATAAAATTGATTGCACGCCGGCCCGGAATCAAAAGCCGCTTATCCGGCAGGAGCGGAAATAATTCAAGTTGGGCCATACACCTGGCTAAATAGGCATATTCATGTCCCTCGATCAGATTTCGACGTCCGATGACAATCCCCAGATCCCACTCCGGCAATTCACGCTGCCGAACACAAAAATCCAGGTATCGCCGGTCACCTGTCTCCCGACAGAGTGCGATAAAGGTTCGTTCCAGGCCAATTACCCCCACATAGGTGGCAATCATATGATCGCCCCAATCTTTCGGCATCGTTGCCCATCTTTCAATGATATAATCAGCGACCTTTTGGGCTGCTTCCAAAGAACGTTTTTCCTTAAAGTAATGCCAGTCATTTGTCAGACCCAGAATGATATAACCCAGTTCGTGTACATCCCAGAATCCCCACATACGGGATTCCTTAACCATCATTCCGATGTATCCATCCGGTTCCTGGAACTTAATAATCTCGCTGATTAAATGATTCTTAAGAGCCAAAACCTGCTCATTTTTCGTATAAGCAGCAAACCTTACAGATGCATCGATAAGTTTACCCAGTCCGATGTAGCCGTCCTTACGATCTCTTTTCTGAAAGGGTGACAGAAAATCCCTTTCAATATCGAGTGCAAAAAGATTATTCTTTACAGTACTATCTATTCGGCGTCCAATTTCTCCGCCAACAGTGATTTGCCTCACATCAAGCGGTCTGAACACGTCAGAAGAGTTTCCGTCCGGCCCTGCCGCTGCGTCGGGGAGACCCATCTGAAGTCCGTTTATGGTTCTTTGCGGCGTTGCCCAGGCTGAATGGCCCAAAAGCACTGAGCCTCCACCTAAAAGACTAATCGTCTTTAAAAAATTACGCCGCTCAGAATTTAAAACCTGTTCCGATGCGTTCTCTCCTTTTTGATAAGCAGCCGGAATAACCTTTTTGCAATTCATTTAATGATAATAGATTAACTCATTTGCTTTAGACCTACAAAACTTTATATAATTTAACTGATTCAATCACCGGGCAAGAGAGTGCATTTTTAAAAGTAACACGTACCTGGCTGGCGCTGGTATCAGCGAACTTTGCCAGTTTCTTGTGCCCCACGGTACTCCCTTTAAAAACCTGCTCCCATTTTCCACCCTTTTCGATTTCAATGGTAAATGAGGTAATGCGTTGCCCAAGTCGGATGAACTCTTTTATCTCCATACAGTTAAACGTAGCAGGAGCCTTTAGCTGAAAAGTTAGAGATGCAGTTGTGTTGTTATCATTGACAGCCCAGTAGGAATTTTTGTCATTATCCAGAACCTTGGAGGGTGCATACTGACCCAATTTTCCGCGTGTTTCAGATGCAGTTACTTTTGCTCCCTGAAGCAGATTGATCGAAAATGAATTGGACAGATAATCCTGAAATTTATCCAGCGCCTTAACATCGTTTGGATTGATCTGTCCAGTACGGTCAGGAGGCAAATTCAGGTTCCATCCTGCGCCATTTCCCACCGATTTAAAATAAATTTCCTTCAGGCTATTCATATCTCTCACTTTGGAATCTTCTTTGGCATGATAAAACCACCCCGGACGAATAGAAACATCCACCTCTGCGGGGATCCATGCTTCGCCATTTATGGTTCCTGTCGGAGCTACTTCTTCCTTGAAAAAACCAATAGCAGGTTTTTCACCATTACGGCCTATCGCGGTATATGGCGCCCAACAGGAATCATTTACGAATCCACTTTCGTTGCCACACCATCTGATATCGGGGCCGATATCACTAAAAATGCAAGCATTGGGTTGTAACTCCCGAATAATCTTCCATGTGTTTGGCCAATCGTAATAGGTAACCCGGTTAACTTCGCGTTTCTCGTTAGCACCGCCATAATAACCGTCGCCACCATTTGCACCGTCAAGCCAAACTTCACAGATCTCACCGTAGTTGGTGAGTAATTCGCGGAGTTGATTCCGGTAATAGGTGATGTATTCAGGTTTCCCATACAATGCACTGTTTCTGTCCCAAGGGGAAAGATAGACGCCGAACTTTATTCCATGTCTTTTGCATGCTTCAGAAATTTCTTTTACCACATCGCCTTTGCCGTTTTTCCAGGTACTGTTTTTCACGGAGTGCTCAGTAAATTTTGAAGGCCATAAGCAGAAACCATCATGGTGTTTACAAGTCAGAATAGCGCCTCTAAAACCATGTTTAGCGATAGTAGAGGCGATCTGGTCTGCATCGAAATTGGTCGGATTGAAAAGGCTCTCCTTTTCACCACCAAGACCCCATTCGAGGTCTGAAAAAGTGTTCACAGTAAAATGGAGGAAGCAATACCGTTCCGTTTCATGCCATTTTAACTGGCGCTCAGTTGGCACCACTCCATAAGGTTTTGGCGGCAGACTGTTTTGGGCTACCAACCCTAACCCACAAATAATCAAGACGAAAGAAAGAATACTTTTCATGATTAAAAATTGAATTAATAAATAATTGATTTTTGTTGAACTTATAAAATTAAGATTTTCGACATTCACTTTACCACTGCATGGCCGGAAATAATTTCCAGGCTTTTACTACCTCCACCCTGATTGGGGCATCTTCTGTAAAAACCTGAACATTGACGGCATTCTTTAATGTTGGATAGACTACCTGTGTAATACATTGACGACCGTTGGCAAAAACTTCGAGCATCGATTTGTCAAGGAATATTCGTAAATTGACTTTTTCTCCAGGCTTCAATACAAACGGGGCTTTCTGAATTTCAACGACGGGGTTTTTTGCGTCTTTAGGAAATCCAAAAAACATGGCAAATTCCAAATAATCTGGTTTATTCAGGCTGGATTTACGCATATCGACTTGCAACTCATTTTTATCCCTGTCAATAATAATTGGCGTTTGTTCGCGCCCATCTTTTGAACAGAAGACTTTTACCCCAAACTGTTTTGCTTTCCCGGGATCGATCACCATTTCCATCTCAAGAACATTTCCATCAATATTCTGTAATGCAACCGATTGACCCGGAGCAACAGTGAAAGGTTTTTCCTGTCTGGCATTATACCGAAGTGTCTTTATTTCTTTAGGAGGTTCAATATTCAACGAAAGTTTATCCTTGGAAAGTGTTAATAATCTGGGCATTGACATTGTTCCGCTTGATGATCCCGATTTTCGGTCGAGCACCCATGCCCACAGAATACGCCTTCCCTGATCATCAACCAGGGTTTCGGGAGCGAAAAAGGTTCCTCCCGGCCAGTTCATCCGATGATGCGACTCCGGATTAAACTGTTTACCATCCCAGGTGCCAATATAATACCTTGCGCCGCGACAATGACTAATGCAAAGGAGTACCCATTTGTCATCCATTTTGAAAAAATCGGCACACGAAACATCCTCAAATTCATCAACACCTGGCATGTCGTGGGTCATAAAATCCCCCACTTTGGTCATGGGTTTGTCGTACGAATCTCCCCGGTAAAGAGCCGGAGGATTGGGGTGTTTTCCCCCTGGTGTACCTCCCGAAATCTGGTAATAGGTGTTTCCTTCCACCCACATATGCGGGTCCCATCCGGGATTTACAATTGGATTCGATTTTGATTTCACCCATTCATTCAAATCTTTGTCGCTACTATATGCGACACAATTTCCTCCCGCCTGATAGCCATGATAAGCGATAACTACCTTCCCGTCATTGGCCAGAAAGGCATTCCCGCTAAAGATTCCTTTCTCAGGGTCGCCAGGCAGCGCTTGCAATGGATTGGAGGACCAACGCCAGTGGAATAAATCTATGCTTGTAAGATGTTGCCACAGATGCGTATCGCCTTCGGTTTGAAAGATATGCCACAGGTGATATACTCCATCCTTATATATTGCACCATTAGGGTCAAAAGGCATTGCATTTCCTTCGGCGACTGTCAAGTGCCAGCATGGTCGGAACGGATCGTTTAATTCGATCGTTCGTATTTTTCTTGCACTTACAATATCCTGATGATTAATCTTTAAATCCAATGGTTGATTTTGAGCGCCAGCAATAAAGAACAAGCAAATACCTAATCCAAAAAACAGGAAACGTTTCATATTTATATATTTTAATTTCAACTCAGTTCTTAACAGTATATCCTCTTAAAAACCGTCTATTCTGTATTTGGTCATTGAATAGGACGGCTTGTCAGTAAAGCAATACAGCGCCCCTTGACTCCAACAGCGCAGTAGTAAAGATAGAACGTATCATTAGATCGATTATAGACCAATGAAATCTTATGGGCATGTTGCTCATCCAGTGCCTGGGGATGTCCCCCCGCCTTATAAAGCGGTTCCGGATGGGAAATCCAATGCTTTAAATCCCGCGAAAAAGCCACCATAATATTAGCTTCACCTTTACCAACACCAAAATAGAACATAACCCAATGATCGCCATCCCGAAAAACCTTCGCATCGGAACAAAATTTATCATCATAACCTCCCGTCCGAACCCGGACCACAGGGTTGTCTTTGTACCGTTCCCAGTTCAGAAGATCTGTGGAAGTTGCCATACCAATTTGCTCAACCCACTCGGGCATGCGCTTCGCATTGTAAAAGTTATAAAACTGTCCCTTGTGTTCCAGAAGCCATGGCTGGTAGATGCAGTCTTTCTCCCAATCACCCACATCCGATTCATGAACCGACAAGATATATTTCTCCTTGGCCCGGCGCCATATTAAACCATCTTCGCTAAGTGCGACCCCCTCATATCCAGGGTCTATTTCGTAACCACCCTGTTTGGCATAGCTTCCATAGAGTGTCCAGAACATCCCATTGCGCTTCTTTAGAAGTCGCGGAGCCCTGAGATTGTAAGACTTATAAAGATAGGCCCCAACTGCACAGCCGCCAAAATCGAAATCTCCCTCCCTTCCAAATCCCATCGCGAGGCGCGGATTGGTCCAACTCAAAAGATTGGCGCTCTCAACAACGAAACTGTTGTAGCCTTGACCGTTGAATCCAATAAAGCTCATGAACCATTTACCCGGTTGGCCAGGGATTTGATATACTGTCGGATTATCGAAGCTGTGAAACTTCTCATGATTTGGGATTTTAAAGTCTGAAGGAATAATTGGATCGGAATAGTAATGCCATCCCCTAAAGGGTGCCGACCAGATATCCAACATAGCCCTATCGATCTCCCATTTGTTGTCAGAAACTATGCATGGTTTCACACTAACAGGTACAGATATTTGTGCATGGATAGGTAATAAACACGATAATAAGCTGACAATTAATCCACTTGCCCTTTTCATTGGCTATTTTACGCTTAGTTCTGTTTTGAGCCTGATATCCTCGCTTGATGCTCCTATCTGGATCTCGTAGGTCCCTGCATCAACAACAAACTTATTTCTGCCTTCGTCAAAATACCTGAGATCTTCCGATTTCAGAGGGATCTGAACCATCTTTGATTCCCCTTTTTTCAGGGTTACCCTTTTAAATCCCCGAAGCGCCCTGATCGGTTGTCCCTGTTTCAAAGCGTTATTTTTGATATATAATTGGACAACCTCGTCACCATCATATTTCCCGGTGTTTTTCACATTTACAGAAACAGTTAAAGAACCGGAATTAGTGATTAAAGGCTTGCTGAGTTTCAGTCCGGAATATTCGAAACTTGAATAACTCAATCCAAAACCAAATGGATACAACGGAGTTTTTGTGGAATACATGTAGGTGCGTCCTTTCATAATTTCATAATCATCAAACGGCAAAAGGTCGTCGGTAGATTTATAATAAGTTATTGGCAGACGACCGGCAGGATTATAATTACCAAATAAAACATCGGTTATGGCATTTCCACCCTGTTCACCGGCATACCAGGCATTCAGTACAGCAGGAATATTGTCGTTTATCCAGGTTACTGCCATCGGGCTACCCGATTCAAGTACCACGATGGTATTGGGATTTGCTTTAACCAGCATCCTGATCATCTCATCCTGACTCTTCGGGAGATTTAAATCCTTCTTATCCTGACCCTCATTTTCGATCGAAGTATTTAAACCCAAAACGGCAATCACGTAATCAGACTTGGCAGCAATCTCCTTTTCTTCCTTGTAAAAATCTTCCAGTTTGGTTCCCGGGATCTTCCATCTTAGCTGGGCAATGGCTTCCCCGGTATTGTCGTAATATTCAAGTTTGAATTTGTAGGCTCTTCCGCCTGTAAGATCAATATTGACGGTGTCCCTCGTATTGTATCTGACGACCCATTTATCAATCAATAGTTTGTCATCCAAATACAGACGGACTCCATCATCCGAATTTACGGCCAGCGTATATTTTCCTGTGATTTTCGGGGTGAGAATTCCGGTCCATCGCATCGATTTTTCACCAAATGGGGTAAGCGGATCGGGCGCCTGCTGTTTCGGGTTGAAGTTGACATATTCATCAATTCGCGTTTTTGGGGTCCCCTTCAAATCCTTATTACTGAAATATTCCGCAAACAATCCTTTTGCACTGCTGTTTTCAGGATGAAAATACTCTTTGGAGATCAGCGGAAGCTCAATGTCATTTTTGTCGTCCCATGGCACGTAGTTGATCTGTATCTTATCTCCAAGTTTACTTTTTAATGCCTGGAGAACGCTCACCGGTTCGTTGGCAGAGAGATCAGCGCTATATCCGCCAAATACACAGTTGGCCGCATTTGGTCCAAACAGCGCTACCGATTTTACTTTTGACAGGTCAAGGGGAAGAAGGTTATTCTTATTTTTCAATAGCACAATTGACTGTCTGGCAGCTTCACGTGCGAGTTCCTGGTGTTTTTTACATCCCACAACAGACGGAGGAATACTGTTATAGGGATTCGTAGAGAGGTCGCGGTCGAAAACACCCATTTTAAAGCGAGCACGAAGTACACGATAGGCTGCAGTATCAATTTGGGATTGCTTAATTAACCCTTTATCGAAACCCGGCTTCAGCGAATTTTTATACACAAAGCAGTCAGGACCGCAAAAACCTGAACATTCAAGATCCAATCCGGCATTCATACAGGCAATGGCTGATTCATCAAATGATTTCAGAAATTTATGGTCGGTAACCAGGAACCCCGGGGCGCCACAATCTGAAACAACAAAGCCATTAAAACCCCATTCATTGCGCAGGATATCGGTCAATAACTTTTTACTTGCTGTGCAGGGAATCCCGTTTATGGCATTATAAGCGCTCATAATTGACTGGGCCTTACCCTCTTTCACCGCATATTCAAATGGGACCAAATAGTATTCGCGCAAGGATTTCTCTGAGAATTTTGCATTACACTCAAAGCGGTTATGCTCCTCATTATTTGCAGTATAATGCTTTGGAGTAGCCACAACTTTCAGATATTTGGGGTCATTCCCCTGCAGACCTTTAACAAAAGAAACAGCTAACCGGGCTGAAAGGAAAGGGTCTTCGCCATAGGTTTCCTGGGTTCTTCCCCAGCGCGGATCGCGTGCCAGGTTGATATCGGGCGACCAGAAAACCAGTAAGTCGCTGTAATGCTCTTTTTGCAGTTTACCCTGCTTCAGTTCATTCCACCTTCCGCGCGCCTCATCCGAAATAGCAGTTGTTATCTTGTACATTAAATCGGTATTCCATGTGGCAGCCAATCCAATTGCCTGCGGAAAAACTGTAAATTTTCCAGGACGAACCACCCCGTGAAGCGATTCATTTCCCATAAAATATTTCGGCACACCCAGTCGCGGAATACCGGGTGAGGTTTCGTAAAGCAATGTGATTTTCTCATCAACAGTGAGCCGGGATAACAAGTCCCTGATCCGTGCATCCCTGGGTAATTGCTGATTCCAGAAGGGTTCGCTATAAGTTTGGGCAAATAGGCCGATACTTGTCAACATCAGCAAAAGTGAAAATGTCATTTTACTTACAGAATTCATAATTTTTTATTTGAATAGTTATATGTTCCGGATAATATTTAAAGATTTAATATTTGGGATGTTCATTCCTTGCCAATTTTTTAAACGCGCTTCCTTTTCTGACGATTGTATATTGCCCGTTTGTTAGTGTTTGAAATGAGATTATATCTCCACCAGGTGATTTTATCTTTTTACTATTTTCATAAATATCAATTTCTGAACCGTTCCATGGATTGCGAATTAAACACTTCTTTCCTGCCTGCGACTTTATTTTAACAAATTCAATTTCTCCATTTCGGTATGAGGAAGAGACAAGAAAGTTGCCCCGACATAACAATTGAAACTGCCCATCCCATTCTTCAGGCCAGGCTGGAAAAACCCGGATAATAGCATCTTCCCCCGGAGTTGGAGGTATGCTTTGGCAAAGAGCGTTCTGCAAGGCTTCGGATGACCTGCCCAAACGTTCAGCAGTGGTTGCCTGGGAACCTTCCATTTCATCCATTCTGTTTTCGAGCACCTTCTCGTTAAGAGCCTTCATCTGATTGGGAATGAGACATCTCGTCGCATCCTTTCGTCCTAACAAAGCGCCAACCGCCGGCAACATGGTCAAGGTTCCTGCAGGCGTCAAATTGGTAATTCCTTCAGGGAAAAACGCATCATAAGTATTATTGGCAACTTTCATCAACTCTTTGTCTTTCGACTCCAGCGTACAAAGGTCGAAACACCAAACCGGCATCGTATTCAGGTCAGGCAAATCAGATGCATTACCATTCCTGACAGGTAGAAGGGATTTTACGAAAGTTACAGGCTTTCCAATTAACTTTGGAAATTCACTGCTCAAAGGCAAAGGAGCAAGGTTTTGCAACAGTTCTTTCCATAAGGGCCGCAAATCTGCATCCAGATTAAGAACTTCGGAGGCCTTTATAACCACAGGCAAAATTCCCTTCATTGCCGAAATTTCTTCAACGGTATTATGTCCGTTCCACACCGGTTCATTATCGTTCACATGATAAATATGATATTTCCCATCTGAAGCTTTCTTCAAATTCGGAAAACTTCTGTAAAACTCTGCAATACCTTTAACCATAGGGTATGCAAATTTTGCCAGCCATTCTTTGTCCTGAGTGTATTCATAATTCAGCCAATACTGATATGCGATTTTTGCTCCGCGTGAGAAGATGTGAGTTACATAACCAAAAGGAGCATAACCAGTCACTGAATTCCATCGGCTTAGATGATGATTCTTATTGGCGGCATAATTTTTAAATGCGTTGGATCTCTGTTCCCAGGGTTTGTTTAAAAGGAATAAATCACTCATTTCCGCAGCAATTGAATCCGGCAAAATAGTGGGGCCGTCAAATCCGACCGTCTCCGGAATGTAAATTCCCCGGCTACCCCACTGCTGTTGGGCAGCTGTAGCGCACTTTTCATACATGCGGGTATATGTTTTAAACATTGGATTGAGCAGCTCAATTTTATTTGCGGCAAGTAATGCATTGTACAGGCAACTTTGATTGGCGCCCCAATATGGAGAGCCCCAGCTACGTGAATCGCCATCGGTTGTCCAAAGCATTCCGTTAAATTTGACCATATAGTCTCCACGTGAGGCCGAAGCCATCAGATACAGGTAGTAAGCATAGTTTTTGCTTACATAGTCAGCTTCTCCATCCTTACTGTGCAATTGAATATAGGATTGCTCCCAGAATGAATGCCACCACTCTTTATTTGATGCGAGCATATTTTCATATCCTTTAGATGTTGCCGCATCAAGTTGATTAATAGCTTTTGCTACTACATCAACGTTGCGATCGAAGGTAGCTGCACTTGAAATCAAAATTGTATAATCCCGTTTCCCAATTATGGTAGAAAGCTTTATTTCTGTATCCTTAGCTATCCATGCTCTGGTTTTATTATCAGGAATGGCAATTGCAACAACAGATTTACAGAAGAATTTATCCTCGGAAAACTCCTGAATAAGTACAATTTTATCGCCAATAACCTCTAATTTGGATATTGAAGCATGCTTTCCCTGAATTGTTACCGGACGTCTTAAAGTTCGGAGAGTAACCAATGCCGGAGTTTGATAATCCTTGGAATCAATAATCTTAATGGCCATTACATCTTCCTCGTTCCAAACAAAAGCAGTGGTCTTTATTCCTTTTCCTGAGGTTTCTATTGTACCATTATAACACGATAAATGTTGATTAAAAGTATTATCAGTAAAAACCGCTTCATTACTTTGAAAATCAATATCTGCGAATCCTGCGCCGCCACAATAATTGGTTGAATTATCATTAAAAGTATTTGAATTGGAATCAATGTTAAAAATATCAACACGATTTAACTGAAGACTTAGTACCTGCGGACTTGTCCAAATCAGACTTCCCATCCGGCCGTTCCCGATAGGTTGACCAGCCTGACTAAGCTTTACCGGTTTACTGTAGATTAAGTCAGCTTTCGAAATTAATGATTGATAATCAATTGCAGGTATTATAACAGTTTCTTTCGAATGCTTGTACCTCTGTGCAACTGCATCAATACCTGTTGACAGGAAAATGAGAATAAATACACAATTTAAAAAGTAATTTTTCAAAATAATATATTAATAGTTTAGAACGATCCCTTTTATAACGCTTCTCATCCATTAATTCAACCCTAAGGTGCAGAAGTCCCCTTAGCTATTGGTAACCACGACCGGTACTGATTACCTGTTTGTCCGGCGCTGGAAAAATCGCAAACATTGATTGTTGCCCCATTCTTATCTTTCAGCACTCCGTAAATCCAGGGCTCCAGGGCTCCGGCGAACTTTCTCCGTTCAAAAGTCAGCGATAAAGGATCAAATTCGGGCAGCTGTAGCGGGTCAAGGTCGTTAAATCGCGCGTCATAAGTACATAAGATGGGTCCTCTGAAAACCGAAACTTTGCCTGCGCACTCCTTCTCACCGTACCAGAGCCGCAATTTAAAATCGAGTGCTAGTTCAATCTTGTCTCCTGATTTCCAGTTTCGGTTGATTGTCTGATAGGTTCCGGGCAATACCTTTTCCAAAATAATTTTGCCATTGACTTTAACAATGGTATTTGCTGACCAGAATGGAATTCTTAATTTCAAGGAAAATGATTCAGGCTTATTCAGTGATAATGCCAGGTTGACAAGACCATCTGCCGGATATTCTGTTTCTTCAGTAACTGTTAGTTGATTTTTAGAGGGAAGTGTTGATGTCATTTTCCCGGGACCATAGAAATTGATAACCGGTCCATCGTCTGTTTGCATCAGCGCCCATTGCGATATCATCCCCAAAGGTCGGTAGGCATTTACTGCACAGCAGTTCAGATCGGGACCCGCCATTGGCGATTGCCATGATAATTCTGTTCCTCCGAAAGCCCTTGTTCCATCCATTGGCACATTGTAGGTACACACTTTACCACTATAGGGAATCGCACCCAGAACACTGTTGAAAGTGCTCCACTCAATCTCATCGGCCACCTTTGAATTACCGGTCATCTTAAGTACGTCGACCGAAAAGGCTGTCCAGGCGACAGTACAACATGTTTCTATTGCCTCAAGCTTATAAGGTGAACCAGTGAATCCTTCGCCGGCTGTTATCCCGCCTGTATTGTGCCGGTCACCGTCAACACCAAAATGCCAGATTTTCTCCATCGCTGTCCGGTATTTCGTGTCACCAGTCAGTTTATACAACTCTCCAAGTGCCTGCCAGTCATGTATTGCTTCCCACCGATGCATGGGGAATTCGATGATTGATTTCCCCGCCAGAACAGAAATGAGATATTTCCCGGCACCCTCTTCATTCCACGCTTCATTGACAATATAATTTGCCAGATCGAGGTATCTTTTTACCCCTGTCTTTTCATAGAGTAATAGCAATCCGTGACAAACGGCCATATTCATCTGACCGCCTGAATCGTCACAGGTCAATGTTGGTTTACCCGTGCCAAAGGTTTTGCATAACAGATCAGCAGCTTTCTCGCACGCTTTCAAAGCAGGTTCATACTGATTATCTTCGTAATAGAGCATCAGCCCGTACATGCTATGATAATGTCCCCATACATCCCAGTTTTTACCTGTCAGGCGTGAATCTTTTGGGAAAGGACCCAGATAACCATCCGAATCCTGACATGAAATCAGGTTACGGACGAACGAGTCGATGGTTACTTTCAGTTTTGCGTCATGGGTCAGCCTCCAGACCAGTTCCGCACCGGTAAGGTATTTACCTGCAAATTCGCCGGCCCAAGGCATCAGTGGTTTACGTAACGGTACCCGGTCACGGTCTCGTAATACCTGAAGAATCGCAGGACTTGATTCCGGGGTTACCAAAAAATAGTTTTGAATGGACTTATCAATACGTTTCCGAAGATACCCATCCAATTCAAAGGATTGTTTTGTTCCCTGATTGAACAATGAATGCTGCTTTATCTCAACCTTTTCCTGTGCTTTCAGCTCATTATTAATGATAAGCAGTAAAATCATCAGAGCTGAAATGAATAAACAGATCCTCTTTCCCATCGATTGTCAGTTTTCAGAAGTTATTATTAAAAATACTAAGTATTAATAGCCCTATTTGTTCCCAACGATTGCCGTAAATTTTATTGAACCATGAGGTTTATTCCATCGAAGCGCCCCCCCATCATCCAAAACCATTGCCTGCGACCCGGGATCGACCGATTTAATTTTCAGCCCTTCAGGCAGACGGATGTGCATCACCGCCCATGCGCCGTTAAAGTGATCACCGAAGGTTATTTCACCCGTTACTTTTTTTTCCGATGAATCGTATCTCATTAAATAAGAAATAGTTCCAAAATGGGTAAATGCACCCGCTATTCCAACAGGTTTTCCGGAACCCAGCCATTCGCGGGCGGTTCCCAATGCCAGGTTCAGTCCATCCCCACTTTCCAGAACCATCAGGTCACGGATCACACGGACCACTGCAACCGGTGTCCAGAGGTGTTGCCGGTCACCCGAAGTTTTTGTGGTTCCCGGTTCGAGGCCTCGCTCCTCACACCAGGTATAAAGTGGCGTTCCATGATTGAGTGTCGAATAGAGATATTTTATTGCGGCATCGCCGTTACCGCGGGCAAGATGTGCTTCGGCCACATTGTCAAGGGTAATTGCAATCCAGGCGCCATCGGCCATCCATCCGGTATGGATTGGCTGACCACCTTTACTGATGTTCGATTCAATTTTACGAAGTGTACCCGTGACCAATTCATGGTCAGGAGGGAGTAAACCACACGGGGTTAATACATTGAGCGCACCCCAGCTACTGCCGGAGGTTTTGCCCGGTGTGCCCGGAATCCATCTGTAATCCTTTTCCTTAATTGCACCACGATCGAGGGCAATTAACAGATCGTCATAAGCCGTTTGGTAAATTTTTTTAAGCTCTGGCAGGTCATTTGTTTTTCCAAGTATTTCAGCCGCTTCCATTGAACACCTTTCTGCATAGACGGCCCAGAAATTATGCGGAAAAAAGACCCCGTAGTTGTCATCATCATTCATTAATCCGCAATCTCCAAATCCCCGTGGCATAAGTCCGAAGGTAAGTGGTCTCTCCCCTTCATTTATTCTCGTCCTTACCCGTTGGCTTTCCTGCCATCGTGAGCTTGCGATCATATGAGGATAGGCATTGGCTAAAGATTTTCGGTCGTTGGTAAGACGGAAATGTTCCATTATAGCCCATGACTTAAATCCGGAACCACACCACATGGTATGCATCCATCCCCGCTGATCGTTCCAGCAACCATCAGCTTCCTGCATTTCAACAGAGATCGATGAACTGACTGCCGATTCTTTATGGAGTCCGTTTTGATCGAGTGCGACATCTACGATAAGCGGTTCACCCGAATTTCCTGCCCGATATCCTTCAGTACCCGGTACACCAATAATGCGACCGTCAGCAATCGGTTCACGCATGATGAATAAATCGGCAAGACACGCCTGATAGGCATTTAAAACACCTTTGTCAGGAATACTCAGTTTGGAAGCTTTATCCAACAGATTGAACCACTCTTTTTTACCCTGCTCCATTTCAAGTCCCCAGTCGCGTTTGCGTAGAGCAGGGAGATCTGCAGAATAGCCATGGTAAGGACGAATGATCCACCCCTGCCGTTTTTCGCCGGGTTTTAAATTCCAGACAAGGAGCATCTTTTTTGGTCCGGGTGGAATACCATCAGGCTGAAGTGAATAAGAATCGGCGCCCAATCCCAGGATAAGCACACGATCGGCCCGGTCGTTCCATCCTGCTACGAGGTGGTCGCCCTGGTTCCATTTAGGATCAATCCAGGCAGGATTTTCTCCCCAATTTCCTGAATCACATCTGATTACAAACCTATGTGGATTTAAGTCCTTATTGGTGACCGTAATACGAATCATGGTAGCGGTCATACCACCTAATACCTCAAATTGAAAAGCACCAGTTGCATCTTCATAATTATTCTCTAATCCCGGCAGCACTTTGTCAAGCCGCGTCCACCGGCTGGATGCAAATGGCTTGCCGTCTATCTCTGGTGTTATTTGAAAGTTCCATGGTGTCGAGGGAATCCTTAATGCAAGCGGGGGGAAATTGGCCATTGCCAAACAATCGTAAGTCCACGACATTTTTAAACTACCCGGTTTTAAATCGAGTAAAGTGCGGTCGCTAGCATCGGGCCGACCGACAGTAATCCGGTGAGGGGTAGAAAAGGCGTATGAGAAATCAACTTTTGATCCCTCTTCTCCATATTGGTTATTTAAACCGGGAGAATCCAGGGTTGCATTTTCCCCGGTTGTTTGGAGTAATGGTTCGGCGGCCAATACTTCCAATTTTCCAAAAGCTGCTGCTCCAACAACAACTCCTGTACCGATTTTCAATGACTCCCTGCGGGTTATACCATTTGATGTTTTTTTCTCACTCATAAATTATTCTCATTATTTAAAAGTTAAACTCACCCTATTTTTCATTTTCATCCGGACTCCTGCCACATTCCTCATTCCATCAATGTGGGTAAGCTGTTGAAGCGCTTTCCCCCTATCGTCTATAATATCAGCCAGTTTCGGACTCTGAACCGGAAGACAGATCTCCAGCATCTCGTCAGGCAACACCCCTTTCAAAGTGACTGTAATCGTTGCTTTTCCCAACTGCTGCTGGATTATTTTCAGATCAAAACGAAGATCATTCCGGCAGGGAATTTGTAAGTTGGTCATCTCTATTTCCTGGTTTAACAGTTCTTTGGGAATATGTGGCGTGATCCGAATCCTTTTTTCAATGGCATCATAGTCGACACCAAACAGATTTTCAATAATTGCCTGGATGTATTGCGAAGCGCTCCATCCATATCGTTGCACCCCTTCTCCGGAACCTGTTGACGGGACCAGATATTCGCAATATCGATTATTGAAAATTTTTATCGTTGACCAGTTCAGCTCGGCTGCCAGATCATGTTTGCCGGCATTTTGCAGTCCGTTGATAACCGGCAAATTTCTCAATGTCCAGATATCTCCAAACCATGCACGACCATCATAGGGACCCTTAGCTTCGAGATATCCCGGCTCTGTTTTGGCTACCGTAGTTAAAGGGCGGGTACCCCAATTAAAAAGTGCAGGATTCAACAAAACGGGAACTAATTTTTCCACCTGCTCAGCAGATGCAATACCGGCCAAAAAAGGATCAAAGGTGGTACATAACAACCGCTTATCGTGCCTCTTTTCAATGATATTATAATTGTAATATACCCCTGCTTCATCATTCCAGAGGTACCTGTTGATATTTGATGAGAGTTGTCTGAAATCTTCTGAAAATCTTTTAGCCTCAGTGTTTTTACCCAGGAATAGCGCCAGCCGGCCCGTGTTGTAACATCCCAGAGCAACAGCGACATTCAGGTCAACAGGTGCAATAACCCCCGGATCCTGATGTGGATTGCTGAAGGTTTCTTCAAAAACCCCGGTAATCAATCCTGTATTTTTGTCTCTTTTTGTTGATGAAAACCAATATCCGAGATACTTTTTCATCGTTTCGAAGACGGTGATTTGCAAACTGGAATCTTTACTTCGTCGTGCCACATCATAAGCGGCTTCGAAGTACCGTGGAAGACTGCTGACATCTGCAACCTCTCCACGCACAGGTGATCCACCCCAAAGGTCTAAACGTCCATCAGGATTTTGCGCCTGAACCCCGGCAAAACCCCGCATCATATCTTCCGTGAGTTTTTGATTGGCCCATTTCGCACCCGCAATGTTTAAACTTGCATCGAGCTGCCACCAGTTTTGGCCATAAGCGCCACCCGGAGCCATAAACGGGAAATTAAAACCATTTAAAGGAACGTCAACAACCAAACACTCATCCAATACTTTAAAGGCTTCCTTAAAATCGTTTTGCGAAATTCCAGGCAATTTAATATGAGGAATAACGTTATCGCTGCAGAGATCGGGGCGGAGATTTGTCTCCTTATTTTCTCCCTTCGTAATACCGATCCAATCGATCCAGATATCGCCCCTTTGCCACATAATGGCGGGTTGAATTTTGATCCTGTCAACTGTTCCTTTCCAATGTTGATCCATATGACAAACGACTTCCTGCCACTCCTTCAGGTCAGGTTTCATCGTAAAACGGACAGATCCAGTATCCACGCCAGGCTTTTCTTTCGTTTGCCAGCGAATAAATCCATCCGTTTCGGGTGAAAGGTTCCTCATCCGGATAACAATCTTATTATATTGAGCTGCCGGGATTGAGAGTCCCTGGGGAGAAATCAGTTCATAGTGATGATCATGACCCCATACCTGGTCTTTCCACGATGGTGCCTTCTCCGTTTTTTTCTCCTGTTGAATGGTGAGCCAAAGGGCACCTCCGGTAACACTGCCGTTGAGTATTTCAGGGACGCTCCAACCATCCGGATTATTCCACTTGTCAAAATTCCAAAACCACTTCGATTCAGATGGGTTATCAATTAAAATGGTTGGTTTAATTGTCGGTTGGCTATTTGGGGGCGTCAATCCCTTTGAGTAGGAGGTTAACAATCCGGGCGATATCATGATTCCAAAAATACAACAACAGACCACTAAAAAACGATTTCCCATTTTGTTATAAATTTAGACCTTATTTTTTAACTAAATGATATCTAACTAATAATGATGCCTGTCGCTGAGGGATGGTCAGATCGATGCCGTCCATGATTTCCTGTCCGGATTTATTTACCCGAAATCCATAGTCTTCATAGAACAGCTCGTAAGTTTCCTTCTCCGCCAGACCGCGCGGTTTGATCCGGATCGATTCATTTTCACATCCGCTACGACGGAATGCAAGAATTATCCCATCCTGTTGTTCCGGCCTGTTCATCTGGTAGGATAGCCAGGAATTATCACTGTTATCGTAATTCCAGCTGTTGGTCATCGGGTAATAATCTCCCATAAAATAGCTGCGTAGATTTTTGAAATCTGCTATCCGTTTTTGGATGTCAGGAATTGATTCTGAGTCTTTTCCTGTGATTTCCCAACTCATAATGGTGGCTGCTCCCAAACCCGACCGGAAGGTGTAGCTATCTGTTTTCCACATACCGGTACCATGAACAGGGAGGTAAAAATTTAGTCCGAATGTGTGACTTTGTTCACCGTTTGGTTCTCCATAATTATAATCGGAACGCCAGAGAGGTGCACTTCGTGAAGTTGTTTCCAGGTCCAGTCGCTGCCCACCACCGGCGCAATTGTCAATCAGTAATTTGGGAAACCTCACCAACAGGCTGTCCCAGAAGGCATAAAGACCCTCGACATGTTTGATCTCGTGAATTCCTATTCTTCCGGGCCGATCGTTACACTCCCAATAATTCATCGGATCGACATTGTCATCCTGACGGTAATAATCAATCCCCTCCTTCCTGATGAAGTCGGAAATATAATTGGTCATCCACACGCAAGCCTCTTTATTCCCAAGGTCAAAGAGGGAGTTATCATCCCCCTGGCGTCTGAGCAACCATTCGGGATGTTCATTATAAATCATAGAGAATTCATGAACCCTTTCCGGTTCAAACCAGACCATAAATTTGGCTCCGGTTTTGTGAATGGCATCTGCCACAGGTCTCAAACCATTGGGAAATCGTTTTGCATCTGCAGTCCAATTACCCACATTATGCCAACATCCCCCCTTCTGTTTGTCCCATCCGCAACCTGTAAACCATCCGCAATCGAGCCAGAAAACTTCCGGAAGAATTTTGAATTGCTCAAAACGTTTGACCAGCCCTACAGCATACTCTTCAGTAAGGCAGGTGTATTCCTCACATGGTTTTGGGTCTCCCCAATCAAAACCGGCGGAAAGGGGGTATTCGGCGACACGTCCATCAATTTTGCGGGAATGGTGGGCCGTGATAAACCGTCTGAACTGGTTATGTCCGACCATCCGGTCATCTCCCTTCCAAAAAAGGAGGCAAATACGTGGTGTGCGGATATCTTCGTTCGGGTAGAGCTGCATTTTCAATTTTTCCATACCCGATTTTAGGGTCACCGATTTTTCATCCTTTTGCAATACATCAGCATACCATTTCCCGGTCCACCCCACACCAACAACAATCCCTTGCTTTCCGGGCATTTCGATATTAAAAAACGGCAGAGCTGAGGTTCCGGAAGAGCGCCCTCCGATCGGAGAAAAATAGATATTCTTCCCGGCCTGCAGATAATCATCCATCGGTTTAAAATCGTCGCGATATCCGTTGCTCCCTTTGGAGTGGTGAAGGATAAAGGACCCCTCCCCTTCAGCGACAAAGGTCTGATCAATAACCGTTGCCTTTTCAATAAGAGGGCTATTTTTTCTGGAGGTATTGGTAAATTTCAATACCCATTCAACAGCAGGAAAATCGGTAAAAATTGTGACTGGACATTTGACCTCCAGCCCACTTTGTTTGTCAGTCCAACTGTAGACAACCATTTCGGTTCCTGGCTCTCCTGATTTTACTTTCTCTGAATGGTATTGCCAGTTACGAATAAAGGAAGCAGAACTTTCGCTTCCGAATAAAAACGAGAATGGTGGGACAACACCTTTGGCAAAGTGCTGATCAACCCACTTTCTTACATCCATATTGCCGGAACTGACACTCTGTTCCGGATGCCCCTCAGCAATTCCAGCCAGGAGAGTTAAACCAATAGTCATTAAACAGAGACAAAAACAAAATTTCCAGCTGGACCCTCTCTTAATTACATTGATTTTCGAAAAATAATTTTCTTCCGGTTGCATATATTCCTGCGGAGTTTAGTTTCAATTCAACTGTTGTTTGATCTATAAACATTTTAGTGTCCAGATACACGTATGAAACTACGCTCATTTTTTTGTCAGTCCGGCGGATCATTCATGATATTAACCTGGATGATTGCTGTAGAAGACGCACGGCGGTGCGTCTTCTACAGTTCCCTATTTATTCTCAATCCGGTGATAGCGAACAAACAGTGAAGATGGTTTTTGAGGAATGGTCAGATCAATTCCGGCCATAATTTCACTTCCAGTTTTATTCATTTTCAGGCCATAATCCTCAAGAAATATCTCATATTCACTATTTTTGTCCAATCCTCCCAATTTCACTTGTATTGTTTCCTTGCTGCAATCTTTCCTCCGAAAGGCAATGACGATTCCATCTCCATTTTTCGGGCGATTTAATTGGTACGCCAGCCAATTATTCTCCTCCGTATTATTGCGGCTCTCAGTCAGGGGGTAATAATCACCATAAAAATAAGGGCGCAACTCTTTATAATCCTTAATTCTTTTCTGAATAGCCGGAATGGATTCAGATTCTTTACCGGTCACTTCCCAATTCATTACAGCTGTAGCACTTAATCCAGATCTAAACGTATAGCTGTCTGTTTTATAGATCGCTGTTCCGTGAATAGGCAGGTAATAATTTAATCCATAAGTGTGGCACTGGTATCCGTTTGGTTCTCCGTACTGGTAATCTGTACGCCAGAGTGGGGCGCTTCGGGAAGTGGTTTCAAGGTCGATACGACGTCCGCCACTGGCACAGTTGTCGATCAGCAAATTGGGGAACCGTTCCAGTAAACCGTCCCAAAAAGCATATAGCCCTTCAATGTGTTTAATTTCGGATATCCCGATCCTGCCTGGTTTGTCATTTGCTTCCCAATAGGGGTAGGGATCAAAATTGAAATCCTGCCGGTAATAGTCAATGCCCTCCTGCTGTATCAAATCTCCAATATATTTTGTGAGCCATTGGCATGCCTCTTTATTCCCAAGATTGAAAAGGGAGTTGTCACTTTCCGGAGTTTTATTGAGTAACCAGTCACGATGTTCGGTGTAAATCTGGGTTCCCTTCATCACCCGTTCGGGTTCAAACCATACCATGAATTTAGCCCCTGTCTGATGGACTGCATCGGCAACAGGCTTAAGCCCAATGGGAAACCGATCTTTGTCAACAGTCCAGTTCCCGACATTCTGCCACCACTCTCCATTCTTTTTGTCCCAACCACAACCCGTATACCATCCGGCATCGAGCCAGAATACTTCGGGAAGAATTCCAAAACGCTGATAACGATCCACAAGGGCGACTGCAAATTTTTCAGTCAGGCAATTGTATTCGCCACACGGAGCAGGATCACCGTAATCGAAACTTCCGGAAAGCGGATATTCTGCAAACTGACCATTCACTTTACGAGAGTGGTGCGCCAGGATAAACTGGCGGAACTGGTTATGACCGGTCATCGGCTCTTCACCTTTCCAAAAGAGTAGACAAATTTTAGGGGTACGGATCTCCTCCTTCGGGTTGAGTGACAATTTCATTTTTTCCATTCCTGATTTCAGAGAAACTGTTTTTTCGTCGGATTGTAAAGCGTCAGCATACCATTTACCGGTCCAGCCAACAGCGACAACAATACCTTGTTTTCCTGGCAATTCAATATTAAAAAACGGGAAAGCGGTTTTGTCTGAAGAACGCCCACCCTGCGGGGTCATATAAATGCTCTTGCCTAACTGCATTTTTTCATCAGAAGGCTGGAAATCGTTTCGTTCTGCATTACTTCCTTTGGAATGGTGAAGGATAAATGTTCCCTTTTCATCCGAAATAAAAGAATAATCAATGGCAGCTGCTTTTTCAATTACCGGACTATTTTTCACTGAGGCATTGGAAAAATTCAGTACCCACTCAACCGCAGGAAAATCATTGAAACTTGTGACGGTACACTTAACCACAAGACCACTTTGCTGATCCGTATAGGTGTAAACTGTCATCGCTGAATTCGGTTCTGCGGTTGTTAACTTTTCAGCCTTATACTTCCAGCTTTTAATGAATTTGTCGGAGCTTGTCCCCCCATAGACGAACGAAAACGGTGGAACTTTACCTTTCGCGAAGTGCTGTTCAGCCCATTTATGAACATCTGTACCATTTGCTGATTTACCATAGGTCTGCAAACTACCTATGGTTAAACAGGCGATAAAGATAACCAAAACGGCTGTCCATCGGACCACCAGACTCAATCTACTGATATTCAAATTATAAAGTCCAGAATTTATTTTTAATTCAGGATCTTTAATTTTAAATTGTGAATTTTCTTTTTTCATGCTTATTGTTTTAAAGTTAATCTCGTAAAATGCGTAAGTTATAATTTTATCTGATGGGAATGCTTTTTATTTACGCTATTTTCCTCCCCGGGGGATTGCGATGTAATCGAATAATTGGGCAGGCCAGAGATTGAGCCTTTCAAATCCTTCAGGAACTGATTGTTTGAACTGAACATATGCCTGAACCTTTCCTTTTGTCGTATAACTCACCGCCTTTCCATCCTCTCCGGTTGTGAATACGCTATACCCGGCAAGGATGCAATCCTCAAGATCGACATGCAATTTTCCACCTTTCTTGTGCCCCTGCGTACAAATAATGCCGGTTGACTTGCCTCCCATTTCCGGCTGTGTAAAGTTCAAAACGATCATGCGACAACCAACGGCTTTAACATGGGCACAATTGCTGGCATACGAAATGGCTAAAGCATTATCAGGATGAACAAGGGTACAGTCCTCCAGAATCAAATGTGGGGATCCAGGCATGACTTCTTCCTTTCCTCCAACCAACACCGCACCGGTGTCTCTGTCCCAGTCAAGCGCCATAAAATAGCTTCGCCTGAAAATACTTGGTTCATCTGGGCGTACTGAAGGATAACAAATCCCTCCGCCAAAAGCTCGGCCAATGCTCACGCAATCTTCAACTATCACGGAAAAACCTTCGTCTTTCTCATCGCCAAAGTCCCAAAAAAAACCGGCATCACTACCTGTCGCATAAAGGTTCCGAAGAATCCAACGGTCCCAGCAATTACTTGAGAATAATTTCTCTGAAGGGTCAGGTTTCCATCCTTCTGCTATCTGCTTCCACCCTTCAGCGCCATATCCAAATCCATTCCCAACGGTTTTAATTGTTCCCCACCAATCGTAGCTTTTAAATCCCTTTTTCGGATCACCAGAGTCGATGATAATGCGGCCTTTGGCTCCGGAGCCCAATCGCCCGTCAGTATCTCCAACCAACAGATTATAGGACCCTTTTGCCCCTTTGAAGGCTGTAAAAATATTGTCCTCAACATATGTATCGGGCCTGACCATGATAATATGCCCCCCTTGATCATCAGGAATAGCAGACAAGGCCGCCTGTATTGTTGGGAAAGCCTTTTTCCAGGTGCTGCCGTCGGCGTTTTTTCCAAGTTTCGATACAAAAATAACAGTACCCTTTCTGCCGGAGTAACCTGGCGCTGTCGGATCGACTATTGCAGATGCAAAAGCAGCCTTAAATGGGAAAAGTGCCTGGCAAAGCAGAATAAAAGCAATAATCAAAAATTTAAAAAATTGGTTTCCCCTCAATTTCAAGGGCAATAACTGTTGCATATTTAGATGGTTTAACTTGATTGATATCGATTTTGGTTGTTCCTTTTTCTGTTTTTTTGACGATCAGTTTTCGGTTGGACTCATGGCCTTGTTCATAAGCTTTCACGATCCTGTTTTTTAGCCCCGGGATGAAGAGTTGTCCGTCTTTGGGCCAGTCGAAAATGTGCAGAAAAAGTACCGTGTTTTTCCCTTTTGCTTTTTGGGTGCATCTTCCCCAATCCAGTTTTTGGAACGGGCTTGCCTGTGTGCCATAGATCGACTCCCCGTTCTGATTCATCCATTCCCCCATCTCTTTTAGCCGTTCAATACTCGCATCGGGGAATAACCCTTCAGAGGTTGGTCCAACATTAAGCAGGAAATTCCCCCCTTTGGAAGCAATATCTATCAGCTTTCTGACCAGATCTTCAGACGATTTCCATTTCTGATCATATTTATTGTATCCCCAATGGTCATTCATGGTCATACAACTTTCCCAATCAACTCCCGGGAGACCGGTCAAAGGAATCTCCTGCTCCGGCGTACCGAAATCACCGGCATAACTGTTGTCTTTGTTCATTCCGGCCATGCCTGACCGGCCTTTGTCGACCCGGTTATTAATAATCAGATCAGGTTTTAGTTTTCTTAAAAATTTATACAAATCCTGGCCCCGTTCATGGGTCCAGGTATCTTCCCACTCACCGTCAAACCAGATAACCCCGATATTTCCGTAATTAGTCAGCAATTCTTTGAGCTGACTTTTCAAATGGGTCACATACCTGTCCATATCCGCTCCTTCGGCGGATCTATCGCTCTCCCAACCCCGCCGTGGCAGATAATCGGGATGGTGCCAGTCCATAATGGAATGGTAAAAACAGAGGGTCATACCCTGACGGGCACAGGCGAGAGACAATTCTTTTAAAATATCCCGTTTAAAAGGGGTGGACATAATGTCAAAACCGGTCTCTTTGGAATCATACATGCAAAACCCATCATGGTGTTTCGAGGTGATTACAATGTATTTCATCCCTGCATTTTTGGCCATCCTCACCCATTCGTCCGCGTTAAAGCTGACCGGATTAAACTGTAATACAAATTCGCTGTATTTTGTCAAAGGGATTTTTGCAGATTCGCGTATCCATTCGCCGTGATCTGTTTTTCCATTCCATTCGCCAGCGGGAATAGAATAGATCCCCCAATGGATGAACAATCCAAAACGAGCTTCCCGCCACCAATCCATTCGGTCGGGCTGTTTTATCTCTTTCTTTTTAAAGGATACGGAGGTCAAAAAAAGGATAACCAACAGATTAATGACTAATAATTTTTTCATAAAAAGTCTATATTATTGAATAAAATAAATTAAAGTTTGTAACCATTTATATTAATCAAATTTTCCTTTACCGGATTTACTGATACTAAAGATATGATCTTTTCAATGCAAGAGCGGCGGATTCGGCAGTTTCCGGGGTAGGCCATTGAAGAGTGGTGTCCCCTCAGGAGGTGGACTGCTGTTTACGATTGTGTTGCCAATCCAGTTAAAGGTTAATTCCACAACCGGCTTCATTTTTTCCTTCCATGGACCAGCCGGGATTTGTTTGAATTGTATAAGGGGATAAGTGATTGTTAGTTCATCTCCCGGTTTGGAACCATCAAAGCGGATATATGCGCCAGACCAGACCACCGGCACCTCCTTTTCATTGACAAATGAGTGAATACGATCACGCGGAGCCCAATGCGGCGGACGAAGGAAGAAGCTGTTGTTGACAGCGGCCTGCACGGTTAGTCGACCAATATTGGGAAGGAAAGAGACTACGCGACCCCATGGTGAAGTTCGGTTGAACGAAAGGTTTACATAAACGCCGGCGGGACCAAGCTTCGATGGTTCCAGGCAGTCAATAGTATTGTTCCAGGTCGTATATATGGCGCGCATTCCCTCCGGCGCACAGCAGCCGGCCAGTCCGGCGTAGGTACCTTTAAGCCGGGAGTTCTCGTAGTCGTCGAGACCCGTATAACTCTGGATTCCCCCTTCAAATTTGTGCAGTTCAGCAAGACCAGCCTTGATCTTTTCTTCGCCTGCCTGTGCGTTAACCCGGCGGTATTCTGCCTCGAATTCCGGAGTCATAATGAACTGCAGCAGGCTGATTCTGTTACGCATGTAGCGTTCCAGATAATCGAAATACTCGGGGTGACCACCACGGGCAATTGCGGCAGCATTTGACATCATGTCCGATGTCAGGCAGGTTTCATCAGTTGGATGAAATGGTGTGGTAGCAGGAAACCAGCCGGTACCAGTGCCCAGAGAGAGCATCCAATCCCACGAGCGTTTAACAAAATCAGTATAACGTTCGTCGCCCGTAACCAGGCCAAGTTCCGCAATTCCCCAAAGTGCATGCATGGTAGTGTGGCTGTGGCCACCAAGGAAGTTGCCGTCAGCACCAAAGCGCACACCATTGGGTTGACTGCCGGCAATAATACCCTCGGCATAGGCTTTGGCAAAACTTAGTGCTTTAGTATCGCCAGTGGCGCGATAGTAATTGACCAGCGCGATGATTACAGGAGCCGGCATGATGTTCCATCCGTTCGGTATCACAGTACCATCCTGTTTCATCATGCCCATTCCGGCAGGAAAGTAACAGCAATTCGGTGTGGTATAGATGGCGTTTTTATTTAACCGCAACATAATCCGTTGAGCCATTTCCCTTGACTCCGCGTTATGTGTGCGACGGTAATCTTCGGCCAGGGCAAAAAGGATCTTGGTAGCACCCCAAACATGAAAGGCATACTCTTCCTTCTTGTAAATTTTGTGGACATCACCTTCATTGTAAGACCCCGGATGTGCGAGCACCGTTCCATCCTCCTGAACATATTCCAATATTCGTTTATGAAAGGCTGCCTCAACCTCCTTACCGGATTGCGAACCTGAGATATCACGCATGAAATACCATTCCCAAAACAGTCGGACATCTGTGTCGCAAGCAACAACAACATCATTACCTTCCGGTACAGGAGGACAACGCATAGGGTAACATTGGAATACCGGTTCAAAGTTCATCTCCTTTCGCGGGGTGCGGATAAGGTAGTTCATAGCCCAAAGCGCCATGCGCTGCAGGTCGATATCGTTTGACCAATTTTCATTCGACAACCTGGAAATGCTTCCAGGTGCCTTTACCGCAATATGCATATTACTGACGGCGCCTGTCAGACCGAGAACTTGCACAGGCTGTTGGGGACTAAATGCGGTAAGTATAAGAATCAACACAATACATAAGGTAGATTTTTTCATCATAATGTGAATGAATGGTTTATCACTTTTACCAATTAGCCGTAACTTCTTTATATTTTGGAATCTGAATTCCTATCAATAGGATATAAGTACATTGATAATTGTATCATTTGTGGGTAAAACAATAGCCTCTTTATCAGGATCCCAATTATTCCAAATGTTACCATTTACCAATACTTTTTTGATCGGACGCTCAAATGGCGAGCGGACAAATAGTTTAACCTTTCCATCCGGAATATTTGCCGGAATATCAATTGTTGCTTCAATCGTATGGGGTCTGGCGCCGCATTTTAATTCAAAGGATACTTTTCCGAATACTGTTGCAGTTTGATATAACCTGATGATCTTCCCCGGTGTAAACCAGTACCTTGGCGTTCCAGGGGCAAGCCATAGTTCATCGCCTGCCTCCGTTACAAGCAGATCGGTTACCCTGGTCAGAAACCTTGCTTCATCAGGAATCTTATACATTGGTCCGCTACCTAATCCCCATTTATGGTACTCTTCCGTAAAGGCATTTACATCCCGGTAGAGACAGGAAACCATTGAATTATAAATATTTCTGATTGCGGCAGGAATTTCATTTCGCAAAATATAAGCTTTTATCGGATTTTGAAGGTTGGGTTGAAAAACCATTCCTCCCCTGCTGAACCAGTATTCGTCGTCGACTGCGCCATGGATCTGTTGTCCCAGGGAGCTCGACAAGGTAATGTTATCCTCCCAATCATCAAGAGCGGCCTGGGCAATCGGATCGTGCGGATCAATAATCCCCGTAGTGATCAGCACCATTGGACCATACAAAACTTCACGTGTTGCCGAAAGACGATAAAGACGTGTGGTATTTGTGGTGTCCTTCCCGTACCTTGAGTAATATTCTGACAGCATTGGGCCGAAGTAGCGTGATCGTTGGTAAACTCTTGTCGGAACATAAGGGACATACGTATTATCCCGCAACCGAACCACCGGAGATAATTCACTCGAACGACTCACTGCACGTTTCATATCCTCCAAATAATTCTGAGCCTCCTTCTCAAGGAAGGTCGCCTGTGGCAACCGGGCCAACCGGAAGGCTTCGGCGGTTGATTGCAATCCCAGGCAGGCATAGGCATTCGTTGCAAACCAAAATCCCCAATCGGCATTGTCTTCGAGGTGTCCGGCAGGAAGTAATCCAAAATGGAGCACAGGAACCCCATCCTTGTTTTTCACCATTGTCTGTTTTCTCTGTTCGATAATCCATTCAGCGGCCTTCAGCATATTCGGGGCTGCATGTTTCAGCCAAATGGAATCACGGGTCATCAGGTAATGCTGACCCAAGGCCCAAAGGACAGTGCCATGATCAAGATTATAGTCCTGATGGGTATAATTATACTCGTCATTCACCTTTGCTCCGTGAAATACTGCACTTTGGTCGCCGGTATAAGTACCCAGCATGGGATCCTTACCTTGTAGCTTCAGGAAGGTTTCCAAATAACAGGCTGCAGTTTGATGGTCGCCGATCTTATCGAGATAGATGGTCTGAAATGCAGATTCGTTAGCAAAAACCTTATAACCAAAGGAAGCTGCGGGAACCATAAATAATCCGCTAAATGGATCTTTGGTTGTGCTGATCCTGATATGCGGAATGACCGATCGGGCCATTTCATTGAATTTAGGCTCAGGAACATTATAGGTTGTAAATTCATTGACCATATCCCTCCAATAGGTAACGACCTGTTTCCGCTGCGCAGAATAATCGAGTGATAAAAGCTTTTTACCCTCATCCATTGTCAGAT
Organism: Prolixibacteraceae bacterium; assembly: GCA_963677935.2. Classification (GTDB taxonomy): domain Bacteria; phylum Bacteroidota; class Bacteroidia; order Bacteroidales; family Prolixibacteraceae; genus JAAFHB01. The sequence continues at coordinate 2,799,242 of CAXXEH010000003.1, forward strand.
CCCCCACAAAAGGAATAGACAAATAAAGGGTCACATTCTGGTTTGAAGGAATATTTAAAGGAATCCCGACAGCGTCAGTTCCAGCTTTCAGGTCAGATAACGAAACACCCTCAGGTAATTTGATTTTTGCGCGGATAAATTCTTTGCCATCTTTCTGATCCAGAATAAACAGGTTCTTCAGCAACATCTGGTTGAATGGACCACCTTTTATCCAGACCTGAGCCGATTTTTTTTCATTTGTCGGGTTCGAAACCGAAAGCTTTACCATCAGTATCGCAGGAGTCTGTTCGTTACGGTTCACATCGTAAGGAGACAATGGACCTTCGAGTAAAGTTACAAATCCCTCTTCGTTGTAAATTAAACCTTCATGATTCCAGGTGACTTCGGGTACAGGCAGGTAATCATCAAGAATTGACATGTGCGAGTTCTTATCATCCCTGATATAAACTGGTTCTTTACCTGTTCCGATGGACCATTGAAATCTGTTACCGTTCCAAAGACAACGTTTTAATTCTTTGCCGAATGCCTTTGTGTCATTCTTTGCCATAAAAAAGCCGCCACCCCAGTCAAATCCGAATTTCTGCCAGCTTGCATCTGCGGCGATCGGAAGATAAAGTTTCCCTCCACCCTCGCGGAGCATCACCTCTAGTTTAGGTATTTCACGGCATGCCCTTTCATAGGTCTGCTCAGGTTCTGATGCCAGTTTTTCGCGAATGGTTTGCCCTTTTCTTATCCTGGAGGGAACAAACTGAGCCGTATCGGAGGCAAGAGAAATGTAAGCTGAATAAGCAGGAATATAGATGGGGCCGCGATCGAGGTCATTGGTTGAAAAAGAGAATGTACCCTCTGAAGAGCGGACAGTGACAATGGAAAGATCATTGGAACCCGGTAATGACGGAACTGCCGTAATCAGGTCGGCCAGAATCCCCTTGGGACGCTTTTTCAGCTGAAACTTCCATGCCTCTCTTGATGTCATTTTATCATTACTCTCCCATTTCCAACCCGAAAGATGTTCAATTTTGCCATTAAATATTTCAAGACTTCCGGACATGATCTTCCCTGCAAGTTTCTCGCTGTCAAACTGAATCCGAACCGGCAGTTTTTTTTGCCTCGTTGGGGATATCATCTTCAGATCCCGGACAGCTGGAGGCTGACTGTCATACAACAACCTGATTTTAAGTGTTCTCCTATACATTACTGGTCCGGGCAAATTGTCCGCCCGTTTATTCTCTACTTTGGCAAGCGGCTTAAAAGTATAGATGACACTGTTTCCATTTATCCGAAAATCAGTGTTTGCAGTAATCCATTCCCCTTGCCATGGATCATCCAGATGATCTTCAATACTGTGACCTTTTGGTGCATTCTGTGGCCAGGTGTGAAACCAGTATTGTATTTTTGTCGCTTTTATTTGAGATTCGGAAAATTTACCCAGATATCCAACTTCAATCCGATCGATATCCCTTTCTTCCTTCCAACACACACCGATATTCCATTCAGATGGCGCTGATTGTGGAATTTCCAGTAGGCCATTCTCCTTCAGATCCTTGCCCAGCATTCCCGTCTGACCGGACCAAAAACACACACTTCCAAACGGTGTAATATCCCATTTGTATTCATTTTCACCAAAAGCACTTTTTATAGATCCGGAACAGCAGAACAGGATCGTAAATCCTGTCACCAGCAACAATTTGCTTTTTTTTCTCAATAAGTTCATACCTTTCGTTGATTTAAGTTATCGTTTCTCTTTAAACACACTGTATGGGCAGGAAACGGTAGTCAGATAAACCGCATTTTGCGCTGAGGTTGAATTATAACATTCATAAGGAGCGCCAAAATCGGGTCCCTTGCGGTAGTCTCCGGCACGTAAATCGTCAATATATTCCTTTGCAAGCTGTTTTGCTACAGAAACATCCACCTTGGCAATGGCATCACAGACCCAGCCAGTTGGGGTACCCCAATATCCGCCATTCTGATAACCATTTTTCCCGGTAATACTCACTTCCCATGCAGTTGATTCGTTGAAATCGTCACAGGTGAGCACATGCCTGATATTTCCTCTGGAGGCCAGGGTCCCTTTTAGGTAGGCATCTTTCAGGAACCGGCAACTCTTTTCCAGATGCTCGCCTTCGAGTATGCCGAAATAAATTGCCAAAGCAGTACTCCAGACATCGGCCTGTTTGCTCTTTCCAGTCGAAGCCAGAAGCATTCCCCTTTTGTCTGAAAATACACTCTGAATCTCCGATTTCAGCCGCTCGGCTGTTGTTCTGTATGCATCGGCTTTATCTTTCCGTTTCATCATATCAAATATTTCAGCCAGTTCAACCGAAGCCCGGTATTTAAGTATCGAGGGGAAACAGAGTTCACCCGTAATATAAATGGCATCCCTGAAACCAAAATCGACACCACGGAATTCATCAGTCGTGTAAACAAGTACTCCCTCCTGTTTTGTTGGGGGAACTTTGTAGGCCATCTCCAGCCTGTCAATCAGTTTCACTCCATTGATTTCACCCAACAAATACGATAAAGAGGAGGTGGTTTTAACGTAAAAATAAGCCATATGAATAAAGAAATATTGATCGCCGTAGGGAGGGAACATTCCCCAGGTTTTTCCACCCTGGCTGTTATAGTCGTAGGTTCCGGGATAATAAATTGGTTTACTGTCATCAATGCGGACATGGTCAGCAATTGCACCAATGGGAACCATACTCCCGGAATTGGTAATCCAGGTCTGATTGCACTGTGTCGCTGCGGTAAGCTGGAGCATATGCTTTTGCTCCTGTTTGGTCACAAATCCACTTTCGAGCGACATGGCATAATCTCTGATCCAGAAAGCCGGATAACAGCTTCTCCCACCCGGTCTTATTAATGTGCCTCCCGTACTGTTTCCCCCAAAACCATCTGCGATTTTTTGTCCGGGAATGATCCGGGAACTCTCCATGACATCTTTTGTTAAATCTTTTAAAAATTGCAAATCATTATTAATCAAAAATATTGATGTTTCCTTCTTATCCTGACCATTCAGCGCTAATACGATGCAGAGATTCAGGATGATGATCATTTTTATTCTATTCATCGGATAATAGTTAAGTAATTATTTATTTTTTGACAGCTGACTATCTTCGGTCACCATAATATCCAGCCAGCGGGGAAAATCTGCGCCAAGACCATCTTTGCCAGCGGTGAGAAATTTGTTGCCATTGCCATCCAGCCGGCAAATAAACACTTCACCCCTGCCACCAACTTTTGCCGAGGTATAGGCAAGGGTTTTGCCATCAGGCGAAACTGCGCCCCTGAAATCCCACTTCCCTTCCTCAAACCTTGTAACCGGAATCTCCTTGCCAGAGAAAGGATCAAGGAGATTGATCGAACATCCTCCTTTTGCACTTTCAGGGCTAAAGACATTCTCCATGTGATTTCCAAGTTCGGGCTGGTAGGCGGCATCGTGATGAGCTCCTTCGGATAATTTTGAATAGATCAGGTATTTGCCATCGGGTGTCCATGTAGTTGTATTTGATCCCCCGCCACGATGCTCTTTTGTGCCATAGGCTGTACCAAAGTATTGTGACTGACCAGTGGTCACGACTTTGTGCTCACTTCCATCCGGACGTCCAATACACAAATCGGCGTAATGATGTGAAGGTTCCTTTCTCGTGTCACAGTCCAGATAAGCAAGCCATTTATCGTCAGGACTCCACTCCGGGCCGAAAAATAAATGTCCGTCATTACCTGCCACACGTTTCCGATCTTTCCCTTCCATGTTAGTGGTGATTATGGTGTATCCCTCTGACGCAATATGGAAAGCAATGCGCGTTTCGTTGTGATTTACCTGTATCCCATAAATAAATTCCTGCCCTGAAAGCAACTTCCATTCCTCTCCATCCATATCGGTAAGATATAAAAGCTGGTTTTTATGGTTCTCTGTACTTACGCTGCAAAGCATGTGTTGCCCATCAGCGAGAAGTGCTGCGCAGAAGACCTGATTCGCAGGACGCCCTTTTGTGATCAGCTCCGTAAGTTGTCCCGTAGATAAGTTATACTTCCAGAGCCTGTTGAACAACTTCCCGGTTACATTGGCTGTGATGCTATAATTTTCGTAACTCGTTAAAATACAATGTTTCTTATCCGGAAATATTGGACCTAGACCTGACCATCGCATATCCTTTTTCTCAGGCAGCTGCAGGTAATGCTCGTTGGTTCCATCTTCATTAATAAATCCTACTCCCCCTACAACAGGAGTAAACGTAATAACCCGCCTACCGATCCATTTCCCCTGCATCGATTTATGTTTGGACACTGAAGTTGTTTTGCAGCCGGTCGATAATATGATTATCAGTATAGAAACGACCACGGAAACAGCTTTAGTTAAAAGCTTACAGTTCATTTTTATTTGTTTTTGTCATTCAAAAATTTCCAGGTAATCTTTCCAATGTTATCGGGTTTACCTTTCCCTGCTTTTGAAATCGCCCCAATAAGTTTCCCTTTTTTATTTGTCGAAACGTTTATCTCACGCCATGAATAGGTTCCTTTTTCGTAGTCAAACGTTTCACCATCGTCGTCATACAGTTGGTAGGTACCCGGTTTAGAGCCGTAGTAACTGATTTCAATATCGAATTTTTCTCCGGAGGCCGGGGCATGTAAAAGTGGTGGCATCATTGGAATAATTCCCCCGTCCTTTACGAACACAGGAATGTGATCCAAACCTGCAGTAACTTTAATAATTTCTCCATCACCAACATATTTTCCGGTGTAAAAATCAAACCATTTTCCCTTCGGTAGGATCACTTCCCTGCTGGTTTGTCCTTTAAACAATGGAGCGACCAACAGGTATTCGCCCGCCATATACTGATCTTTGACCTCCTTTTTAATGGACAAGGCATACGGGTTTTCACCCAGATTGGCATTTTTAAGTTCAGATACCGCTTTCACCCCAAAACCAGGCTCAAGATTCATCGCACGAAAAGGGGGTGTCCCCTCATAATGGTATTTGGCAAATTCTGAATAGAAATACGGCATGAGCTGCATTCTGAGCAATGCAATTTGTTTCACCTCTTTCTCCACTTCAGGGAATGACCACGGTTTGGTGCCATCAGCCCAGGCGTTGATCATGGCCATGGGTGAAAAACAGACGGTCTGCATCCGGCGCACCCACTCTTCACCACCCGAAGAGCCACGAACTTCCGGCGTCCATAAAACTCCGCAAAAACTACTGTTAATCAGCGCTGTGATAAAATCTTCATGACTGTAATAGTCGTTATAAATCACATATGGGAATGAAGATGCCCCTGCATTTGCTGCCCTGACAAGTCCGAATGTACGGCTATTTTTTTGACGGAACAGATTGGTGGTCATCTTTTGAAGTAATACACCATAGGTTTGACGCATTTGTTCAGCGCTGTTTCCGGAAGGAAATTTAGCGACATCGGGCCAGAGCCAGGCATCATAACCATCGCATTCGTCGATTTTATATCCGCCGATTCCAATGTTAATCTGATTTTTTCCCAGTTGACCGGCAACAATATTTTGTGCCTCGGTAATCGTTAGATCGGGCACTAAACCATCCCACACTTTATGTGATCCTGACAATGGAAATACTTTTTGGTAAATCGGTGAGGCGGGAGAAACATAGGGATTGGTCCAGAGATTCAACCGGATGCCCATCCCTTTCATGGTTTTTACAAACCCTTCAGGGTCTGGAAACCGGGTCTTGTCCCACACAAAACTACAGGGATACGATTTGCTTTGCCAGCCAGGTTCCAATCCTATAAAATCGAGCGGATATCCTTTTTCAGCGAATGCTTTTGCCTCAGCAATCACTTCATCTGCCTTGAACAGGGCCCGCACCCGTTGCGTAAAGCCCAGTCCCCAACGTGGAGGCAAACATCCGCCACCATTGAAAAGGTTAAAACGACGAACTACATCCAGCATGGAAGAACCAGCAAAAACATAGATTTCAACTCCCTTTGCCGGGACCAGCATCTCAACGGCATCTGAATAAGGGTTGGCAGACCAATCCTGATCAGTGTTCCTATCACGGGCTTCAGGTGCATTAGGATTGTCTTTGCGCACTGCGGTACCGGCATAAATCTTTATATATCGGGCGCTGTTTACAAATACACCGTATCCTTTATCAGAGATATAAAATGGGACAGGAGCATGGGTACGCCCATTATCTTCACCACCATAATGATCCACATGCAATTGCATGATTCGTCCACGCTGTTGTACGGTTTTAAAATTTAATCCGAATCCGTAAAGTTGTTCCTCTTTTACAAGGGGGAAGCGAAGAAGTGTTTTAGCATCAGAGACTTCAGCTACAATCTCATTGGGTGACAAGGGGAAAGCCCCATTTCCAAGTTTGGCCAATGCTTCGAGATTGGGTTGCACGCCGGCAGCTTTAAGCAGATCATATTTTTCGGGATCACCGACAACGGTTTTCCAAACTCCCGGAGCAACGGCATCCCATTTTGGATTTTGGGTTTTACCCTGAACTGGCAGCAAGAAATAAACTACAGCCAGTAATCGAAATAATGTCTTTATCATCGTATTAATTCATGTGAAAATAATTTGTTTTTTATAGGCCAAATGGAACCCTCATTTATTTTCATGCTCTTTGGCGAGCTTTTGCTCATGAGGGTTTCATAATTAATTTGTTATTGTTAGAAGGACATCGCTTCAAATGCCTGTGCGTACAACCAATGACCAAAGTCATTCGGATGATTAATATTATTCCCCAGCAATGACGATTGATCTTTTCTTTGAAGAACTTTTATCCATGTATTAAAGACGTCAACGTATGCGCAATTAGCTTCTAATGCCGCCTGTTTTGTTGCTTCTGCAAAAAGTTCCATGGAATGACTTCCAAAATGCCAGTCATTATTTGGCGGAAATGAGGAATAGAGTATAACTTCAGCTTTTTTCCTTTCTTTTATCATTCCAACGAGTTTTACAAGGTTCTTTTTAAACTGTTCCGGCGTATTACCACCTATATTATGATCGTTCATACCCCATCCTACCAATACAAGATCAGGAGCAGTTTTTCCTATATAAGCGTCCCACCAATCAATGCCTTGCGTAGAGGAATAGCCTGGTATTGAAACGTCTTCAATCTTTAAGATTGCTTTTGGAAAAATACTTTTTAAATAATTTCCATATATTGACTGAAACCTTAGTTCTGTTGCCGAAGCCTCACCGCCGGCAGTAATACTATTGCCATATGAAACGATCGTAACAGGCACGCCATTTTCTAACTTTTTTCGAAAATTAACCAGGTATTTACTTTGATTATTAGGTTGAGCAAGACGCTCGCCATTTTTCGTTGCATAGTCTACCCAGATAAAAAAAGGATGATTAGAGACATCAGAGAATTTTGTGTGGTCAAAATCTTTCAGTCCATAAAGGATATGTTTAGAATAATCCGGAATAGTTGAGTTAATCGTTCTCGTGATCTCGCCGTTATTGTAATCAACAGTGTAATCAATTCCTTCTGAATAAACCTTACATTTTGAGTTATATCGCTGATAAGTACTGCGAACTATTACGCTTCTGTTCACTAATGAATCAAAGCATAGTTTTCCTGGCAGTGTAGAAGCAAGTACAAGGCTTTCACCTTGAATATCCATTGCTATTCCTCTAACAGAGGCAGAAATGGCTTTTGTATTGTAAACAGTGCTTACCCGACCTTGTCTAACCTGTCCAAATGCGCTGTTTGAAATTGACGTAAATCCAATTACTAAATAAAATGTCCCCAAGATAATTTTGAAATTCAATAAAAGTGTAAGAAAAGATTTCACTTTCCTTACCTTCTCTATTTCAGCTAATAAACTTTTAAATACTCTCATGGTTTTATTCACTTTTAATTTTTTAAACTTTTAAGGTCTTTCGGAATTCATTTGTATATAATTTGTTTTTTAGCGGCCAAATGGAATCGAAGATCAGCGAAGCTAATAGCCATCCGCCGGTTGGCGGATTCATCTTCGGTTTGTGATTTTACAACCATGGCTATTTCACCCCTTTGATAGGTGTGGTCTTGTGTTCTGCTTGTGTATAACTAACCAGCAAAGACTTCTGTTTTTCCGAAACAGATAGTTTATACCCTGTACCAAGAATTTCTCCCTTCACAACTTTCTTTTCACCTGAATCCTCATTAAGCAGCACATATTCTGCGTTGTAATCCAATCCGCAAAGTTTTACCAGGATGGATTCGTCAGGACAATTTTTTCTCCTGAAGGCCATGACTATCCCATCTTTTTCTGCGGGGCGGTTCAGCTGATAGGAGACCCACCTGTCGTCCCTGAGCAGATTTTCAGTTCCGGTCAACGGGTAGTAGTCCCCATAATAAAATGGTCGTAATCGTTTGAAATCGTTCATGCATTTTTGCATTTGAGGAATTGAACTGTTCGCGCTGTGGATATCCCATAACAGTACCATTGAGCTGCTCATACTTGACCGGAAATCATATTCAGAACTGTTAAACAGGCCGGTTCCGTGCAGCGGTAAATAGAAATTCAGTCCATAGGTATGGTTTTGGTATCCGTTGGGCTCCCCAAATCCATAATCGGACCTCCACAAAGGAGAGCTGCGTGATACCGTTTCCAGGTCGATCCGCCTTCCTCCGCTCGCGCAATTGTCTATAATCAATTTTGGGAATCTCACCAAAAGGCTATCCCAGAATGCATACAGTCCTTCGATGTACCGAATTTCAGCCATCCCAACACGACCGGGTTTATCCTTCATTTTCCAGCTCCCTTCCCCATCGACCCAGTTGAAATCCTGACGGTAATAATCCACCCCTTCCTTTTTCAAAAAATCAGAAATATAGTCAGTGAGCCATAAACGGGCGTTTGTGTCACCAAGATCAAACAGATAGGTATCAGCATTGTAGAGATCATCTTTCTTTTTTGTTGCGGGATATTCAAGTAACCATTCGGGATGTTCCTGCTCAATCTTTGTCCCTTTACGGACCCGCTCGGGCTCGAACCAAAGGAGGAATTTTGCTCCGGCTGCATGAGCAGCATCTGAAACAGGTTTTAAACCATTGGGAAATCTTTTCTCATCCACTACCCAGTTGCCAACCCCCTGCCACCATTCACCGCCTCCTTTGTACCATCCCGCATCCACCCAGCAAACTTCAGGGAGAATATCAAATTGTTTGAACCTTTCAATGGTAGCAATTGCATAAGATTCTGTCAGGCAAGTGAATTCATTGCACGGTGACGGGCCTCCCCGGCTAAGACCGGCGGAAAGCGGCAGATCGACAAAATGTCCATCAATTTTACGAGTATGATGGGCAAGGATAAACTGCCGAAACTTGTTGTGCCCTACCATTCGATCAGCTCCTCTCCAGAAAAGGAGACAAATTTTTGGCGAACGGATCTCTTCGTTGGGATAAAGGGTTAATTCTATCCTTTCCATACCCGATGTGAGTGAAAATGATTTTTCGTCAACTTTCAGGATGTCGGCATACCATTTTCCGGTCCAACCAACGGCGACCATGATACCCTGCTGCCCAGGCGTTTCAATGTTAAAAAACGGGAATGCAGTATTGTCTGATGAGCCCCTGGCCCCATCAGGCACCATTTTAATGTTTTTCCTGATTTTCAACGAATCGTCAAGTGGCATAAAATCACTTGGCCGGGCACCACTTCCGTTGGCATGATGGAGTATATAGGTGCCTTTGCCGAAATGATCAAACCGGTGATCAACTGCCAGCACTTTTTCGATAGGCAAAGTACGCTTATCTGAAGTATTGGAAATTTTTAGTACCCACTCCACGGCCTGAAAATCAGGGAAACATGTAACCAGGCATTTCACGACAAGTCCACTTCGTTTATCCGAGTAGGTGAATTCAGACTTCTCAACATCAGACTTATCCGATTTAAATCTTTCGGCTTTGAACTGCCAGTTTTTGATAAAATTGTCAGATTTAATTCCTCCATAAACGAACGAAAACGGGGGAATCTTGCCTTTTGAGAAATTTTGCCCGATCCATTTATGAATGTCCTCACCGTTATTAAACATCTGATTCGATAGGCAGATTGCTTGCTGAGGGCATAAAATAAGAATCAGGAAAGCTGATATTACTGCTACTTTTCGGAAAAAAATCAATTGCCTATGTTGGTATGACTTCATTGGTTTTTAGCTGAGTTTGTATTTATAACCTTTACTTTTTCAATAATAACAATTAACCATTTCGGGATTATGAATACCACTCACGGGTACGCCCCTGAAGATTTTTCAGCGTATCGATACAGATGTTCACATCATTTACAACCTGAAAGTCAAACATTCCTACGCAAATAAAGTCTGCACCATTCTTAAATGCCCAATTAAATCCATCTTTGGGATGAATGGCGCCGGCAGCCAGAACCTTAAATCCCATTACCGGAATTTTTGTTTTATTCACAAAAGCTGTCGTCTCTTCCGGATTGTTGCAGAATAGGTTATCATGAAACTTGTTGTGATCCGATTTTCCGCCATTCATCACTTCAAAAGGCTCGCGAAACTCTCTTGGATGAGCTGACCAGTAATTATCGTGATGCATTGTTTTCATATAATAGTCGGGGATAATGCCCTTTTGTTCACAGATGATTAATGATTCCAGGGCGTGAGCGCCCAAGCCTGCCACATAGCCCTGACCTTTCATCTTTTCCAGCATTTTTTGAATAACATCCAATTTACCGTCGCGAGCGCAGACATCGGTATGATTACCCTGTACCTGAAGAATATCGGAGCCCAAATCTATTGCCCTATTGATTTGATCGAAAATCTCTGAACTTTTGCTGCCCGGAGCCACCTGAGTAATTACCTTAATCTTACTTCCTGTAAGTTTTTTGTACTTGGCCATTACCGCTCCTGTAGGGAAACCGATATTGATGGTGTCAATTCCGGCTTTCTCAGCCAGGATAAGCGTTTCAAATATTTTCTTCTCAGAATTATAGGCTTTAAACAACATTTCACTATAGATCAGATCTCTGGCATGCGCCCAACCACCGATCAGGTTTCCCCCGGCAATTAACCGGCTGATCTGGAAATTTCCCAGTTTTCCCTTTGGCAACACACCCTTCAAATCTTTAAGCGGTGTTTCGCCAACCTGAATAGTCGCACCAGTCATGACATCAACCCCTTCATTCCTGAGATTTCGGATTCCGCCCCATCCCACCGCGCAAAGGACAGGAAGCGTTGAAAGGTTTTTAATTGCATCGCGCCGTGTCTGTTGATTGACAATGCTTTGCTCCTCTCTGGGGAGGGTAGTATCATGTGACCTTTTCTTTAACAATCTCAGAAGTTCATCAATCCCATATCCTCTTGCGGTAATCAGGGTAAAGAAAAGGAGTACAAAACCTTCAATAAACAGTTTATTTACGATAAAGATGCTTCCCTCGTCTACCTGTGCAATTATCGAGGCGCCAAATGGAGGGTATGCAAAATAATAGAGAACCATCAACAGAAATCCGGCAAGCGACGCAAGCCTCACGAAATAACCAACAAAAAGTGCTAACCCTATTATTAGAAGTCCATAAATATTTAAAAAATCTACGGATTTAAGAACAATAGGATTTGAAGCCAGCAGATGGTAGAAAGGTGAAAACACACCTGAAGTTTTTACAAGGAAAGAATACGATGTCCAGTTGGTTGCCAGGAGTTTTGATAATCCTTCGTATAAAAAGTGCCAACCAATACTTACCCTTATTACAGTCAATAAAATTTCTCCAATGGCCTGCTGCTTTGTTGTTTTCATTCGTTTAGTCTATTTATGGGGTTCAACATTTAAAATTATTCCCTGATAATATCTCATCCTGTGCTGCAACACTAAAGTCAGGTATTCGGAAATAAACAACCTTTCCTTCGGGATCGGGAAATTCTGTCAATTTGATGCTCTTCTCCCGGGTTCCGAGACTAAATGTCCGTTCATTGGCATCAACGGAGCATGCCACACCGTTTGGATGTATAGTTGAATCGCCGGGGATCAGTCGGAGTGAATTTGGATCGATCATGTAGCTGGAGATGTCGGCAGCATCCATCTTCTGAAGCTGGTCATTTTGGGCAGGATTGAGACAAAAGACGATCGGACCACGCATCACTGCAACCCGTCCCGACTGGCGTTTGCGCCCGAGCACCATTCTAAAAGGGATTGCCATATCAAGAATGACCTGATCACCTGGATTCCACAATCGCTCAATGGATAAAAATGACCCGGAGAGAATTGGTTCACTACATTGTTCCCCATTGACACTTACTGAAGCCTTCCTGCACCATTTCGGAATACGTAATTGGATAGGGAACTTAGCCGGTTTGGAGGGATCAAGATGAAATAAAACCCTGCCATTGCCGGGGTATTCCGTCTCCTGCCTGATTTTCAGAGATAATTCATTGTTTAAAGAGATAGAGGTTTCGGAAGGGGTATATAAATTGACCATTACTCCTTTAGCTGACCGGTAATAAATAAACGCCGGTAGTTCGGACATAATCCGGCGAAAATTATTGGGACAACAATAGGTGTCTTTTTCAAAATAGACACGTTTACCCTCCAGCGGGGTGAAATAATGGAGCCTCCTCCCATCAGGCGACTGGACAGCAAACAAGGCGTTATATATGATACGTTCAAGAATATCACCATACCGGGCATTGCCATTCATCCGAAGGAAATGGTCAAATATCCGGATCTGGTATGCTATCGCGCAGGTCTCGCCAACAAATCCGCGCCCCTCCTGCACATCAGACCACTCTTCCCAATGGCCCGCCGAACCGGTGATCATTAAACCATCTTCATTACACATAAAATCAATGGCACGTCGACCTGAGGCCAACAACCGCTCATCTGACCGATGTTTGAACAACTCAATTTGTGCGGAACACATGTCAAGATCAGAATAGACATGGCCGTTCAAGGTGGGATTTGATCCTTTTGTAGTTGTTGGTTTCCAATCAGCCAAAGCACGCTGTTCAATACAGAAATTCAAATATCGTTTATCATTTGTCTCCTGGTAAAGGGCAAGAATATTACTATCCAGCCCAATAGCACCAAATTTCTGCCAGTTGGCAGGCATTGTTGACCATCGCTCAATCATATAATCGGCCAGCTTTTGTGCTGCTTTCAATGAATCTTTTTCGTGAAAATGGTGAAAATCGCTCGAAAGCCCCATAATGAGGTAACCCATTTCGTGAATATCCCACAATCCCCACATGCGCGCTTCCTTTATCATGATCCCGATATAGCCGTCGGGTTCCTGAGTCCTGATCAGTTCATCAATAATATGTTTCTTCAGCTCAATTACCTTTCCGTTATTTGTATAAGCGGCAAACCGGACAGTAGCATCTATCAGCTTGCCTAGTCCCACATAGTCGCTATACCCCTTACCCTCGTGTTTTTTCTGCTGGAAGGGGAGCAGAAAATCATTATCGACATCGAGTTTGAGTATGTTATTGTTAACTGTTATATCGATTCGGCGTCCGATTTCACCCCCTACACTGACATGCCGGAAATCGAGTGATTGAAATACTTCATTGGTTTTTAGCCCCTGCCCCTTCCCTGTTCTAAGAGACTCAATGGCTAATTCCTCATGAACACCTCCGGAAGATGCCCTGCCAAATTGGCCAAACAATGCCGATCCGCCTATAATCCCAGCAGCTTTCAGAAAAGTACGACGTTGAAGACCAAGGGTATTGTCGGGGATGTTTTTTGACTTAGCCGTCCCTGATTGTGCGGATTCGTCTGTCGTTTTTTTGGCGGTTTTCATTTGATAAGAATTTGTTTTTTATATGCCAAATGGAATCCCGCATGGCGGGATGGTGATATTTTCATTTCAGTTTGTGGTTTTTCAGCCTTGGCTATTTCTGATAGCCTATTTCTGTCAGTTTTCGGTTGAAATCTTCAGGCAATTTTGTCATCGGTTTATTCATATCGATGGAGGCAAAATTGAGCATATTGCAGAACAACCGGTCGGCGGCAGGATCTTTACCAAGGTTTTCACCGATGTGCAGCGTATTTACAATGAATCGTCCCTGACCAAAATCCCATACTCCGACATGTATTCCCGAACAATAGTTATTACAAATACGTGTTGCACCACAGACGGTCTCAGCAGGATAGGTAAGGGCAGAACTCTTTTCAACAAAAGCATAACCAGATTTTGCACCTTGCGAATACTCCTGCGAAAGCGCATCCTGTGAAATAATATTTCTAAAATACATGTAATCCATCATACCCCCGGCTGGCATCCCTTCAAATATCGGGTGACGCTTTGCCCAGCGATCGGCACGATAATAACCGGCAACATGATCCATCGATTCGATTACCCCTTTGTTGACAATAGGTAGCCAACGCGTAGAATTATTGCCGCTCCTGAATGTTGACGGGGAAAGGAAAATGGCAACGCTTCCACATTCCATCTGTCGCGATATGGTAATCATTGTTATACTATCCGGCACTGTTCCTGCAATTAAAATCACCTCCCTTTTCGATTGATTAGCATTGTTAAATGGGAGCGTTTTGATTTTATGTTCCCTCAACCAATTGCTGACAATTGAGTCTTTACCACAAAGAACAATCTCTAGGGGCATTTTGGGGAGATTCAAATTATTGGTAACGTAGAACTCTGTTTTACCACCCACTGCAGTTCCTCCATGATCCAACGTTGCCAGAAACTGATAGACGCCGGCTGGTCCGCTTACCGTAATAGTCTCCTCCATTATTGCCTGTGCAAAAGGAGGCTCCTGTCCATCAGTGGTTTCCGGAATACTGACAAGCACTTTTTTCTTAAAAACAGTCTTCAGGTCGGGGCCAACTACCTGAACTGTTGCCGGGTACTTTCCCGCCCGCAATACATCCAGGTTTGAGAAAGAAGCACGTAATTTAATTTCATTCCCGCTGTAAATACTTTGAGGCTCGGTCATCAGGCACCAGCGAAGGGAAGAATTGCTCAATAAAACAGCGCCAATCAGTTCAGGTTTGAGTCTGCGAAAATTAGTGGCAACACTCTCTCCTACCACGCAATCAGCCACACCATTGGTAGGGGTGTAAGAGACCACCATTGGATTTGATCGGATGGCGGCATCAGACATTTCACGTAAAGAACTTGCAGTCTTGTAAGCATCTTTGATATAATCTTCCGGACGAGCCCAGCAATTACCCATATCAAACTTTGTCCAATCAGTAAGCAATTTATCATATTGGCGTTTAAAATATTGAGCATCATCAGCCTGTTCTTTGCCACATTGCTGAAAATCGCCAAGTTCCGATGGTAAATCAACAGGGAAACATAGACCGGTTTCACTGATATAAATCTTTTGTCCGGAGGCGTTTGATCTGCCGGAAAGCTCATCAAGCGTTTTGGTACTGTAAGGAATCCACACATAGGGATGCCAATCTTTCAATTCGTTTTCAGCGATATCCCAGGTACCTGAACCCGGACTGCTCATGCTTCCGATCTCCTTTCTTCCGTCAAATCTGCCACTGTTGAGGACAAATAACCGGGAAGGATCGAGCACCCTCAGGGAAGGCAATAAATCTACTGCTTTTCGGAAAATTATATTATCAGGAATTTCATTAAGAACACCCCACATTACCAGGCTTGCATGGTTACGATCCCTCAAAATGACACCTCGCATTGAATTTTCGAAACGTGTGAGAAGCAAATCATTGAAATTTTCCGGTTTGGGATATTTGTATTCACCATAATCTCCCATTTGCCAACATCCAAAATGCTCCTGTTGTACCAAAATACCCAGTTCATCATAAATATCAAGCACCCGGGGATTAGGGCAACCGAAGGGGATACGTACAAAATTAAAACCTAATGTCTTCAAATTGAGGACATCTCTCCTCAACATATTTTCATTCAAAGGGACAGTATAGCCAACAGGGTAATGGGTACTGAAATTAGCGCCGTTCAGGAATATTCTGTTCCCGTTGAGTCTGAAATACCCATTTTCAAAACGAAAATCGCGAAATCCAATGCGAACAGATTGTTCATCAACAGAGCTCTGCGTCTGTACAGAAGCAGTGATACGGTAAAGCATTGGCTCATCCGGGCACCACAATTTATAGTCAGGCACCTGAATATCAGCCTCGATCCTGCTTTCCCCCGGTTCAATTTTCTGCACGTAATTTTCCAGTGCTACAGCCAATCCTGTGCGCGCTTCCGAAATTTTAAAAGATAAAGTCGATGAAGATTCTTTGGACAGGGTATTTAAAATGGTTGTTTGTATCCTTACTTTACCTGTTTTCCAGTCGGGGACAACAAACAAGTCACTCAGACGAACAGCAGGAACCAACATCAATTCCACATCCCCGATGATACCTCCGGAGTTATAGGCGGCATTACCCGCGTAAGGATACTGCTTTGCACCGGAAGGGGTGTCTTTTAACGCAATGCCATCTATCGGCTGATAAGTGGGATTGAGCACTCGGACCACAAGCAGGTTCTTTCCACCCTGATTTAAGACACCGCTAACATCGAAATCAAAAGGGGTCTCGCTACCTTCATGACCTCCGAGTGATTTCCCATTTAGCCATACCTCTGCCAAATAGTCAACGGCATGGAATTTTAACAGATAGTGGCCGTCACGATGAAGATTCTTTGGCGTTTCAAACTCACGCCAATACCACACTACGCCATGATAATTGTGAAAAACATCCTGAATGGCCCAGGGCACCTGTGTTTGTTTGGAGCCGGAAAATGGAGGCAATTTAAACCATCCATTCTGACGCCCCATATTACTGGAATCTGTTGCTATTCTCCAGTCATTTCCACTGAGAGCGATCGTCTGTGAACAGATTCCAACCGGACCTTTCAATATAATGCCCTTCGAAAAAGACATATTGCATAACATAATTAAGAATACTGCTAAAACAAATTTTTTCATTTCGTAGGTTTTTAGGTGACCATTTCTGCCTGTTTGTAATTAATCATCATTACTTATAGTAAATATCGCGCATTTTATCGCGTTTGATTATCATGGTGCAATTTACTTCATTTTTTTATTATGCGGAATTTCGACAGCGTCAAATTCAGCTGATCTTCCCTGCTTTTCCGGTTCCCTTGCATTTTGGTTAATTTTTAAATAATAATGCAGATGAAAATGGTCTGAGTATCATAAAATTTTTCTTTACCTTTCCGGAGACATCCACATAACCACCACTAATTGGAATTGTGCGGGAGATACCTGAATCGTTTACCAGCAACCGAAAATGGTTCTGGAGGTTAGGTTCAGTCACATCAGCTTCCTGAAATGAGATATTTCTAATCCAGACAGGTGCAACCGGGTCACTGAACTCGAAATTTACCCTTTCAAACGGAATGTTTACAAAAGCCGGGACATAAAGCATCTCATGGTTTTGAAATGTTGGGGTTAACTGAAATTCCTTTGAGCAAACGATGTGATTATCCCTGGTTTTGAAATTAGCCTTGATGATCTCCCCCGCTTTGCCTTTGGTTTCGAAACGAAGCAGGTATTTTCGTTCCTCTCCTTTGATGAAATCAATTTTTAGTGAAAGGATTAAATTTTTGTTCATCCCCTTGGGAGAACCTGGAGTTGCTCCGGTCAGATCACTGATAATTTTATCTGTTTCTCCTATGGAAGTACCCTTTTTATCGTACCAGGTATCGGTTCCATCGTGATAGTAACCATAAGTAGTTTTTAGTGTCGGACCAATTTTATTTATTTTATATGGATACCTTACTGGTCCGGCTGAAGAGTGCATATCAAATCCATATTGATCTTTCCATCCCTTCAACGAATGAGTTTTGTGGACATCTCGGACAGCTGATTTATACGAGCAGGACATGATCATTTCTGGATCAGCCGGAGAGCAATAATAATTACTGTCGATCACCCCCATCCGTTTAATTCCATCCATCCCCTCATCGGTAATAAAATTGGCAATTCTCTGTGAAGCGGTCCTGGAGACGAAGGTGTTGCCTTTGACGATATTTAGCCGGTTTGTCAATAACGGCATCCCTTCAGCCCGCATCTGAAGCTGTGTTTTGCAATTAAAAACCAAATTATTCAGTGCGACGATCTTGCTGGCATTATTAATAAATAAGCCAATATTGCTGCAGTTGAAAATGGTATTTCCAATTACTTCCACATCATGACTTCCTCCGTCAATATAAATTCCCTCAGCGGAATTACTTAGCGAATCATTTGTCCCGCAACCCGCTCCTATGGCATTGCTGACGATATTTCCGATAATTTTACGCGCCGAATTTGGCGGAAGGTCGCCATTCCAGGTATAAATTCCCCCTCCGTCATCTTTGATCATGCAATAGTTGGAGATGACATTGTGACGGACGATGGTCGAATCGCCATCAAATCGTAAGCCGATATAACCCACACTATCAATCCGGTTGTATTCCAATAGATTTGAGCTGCCCGATATCCCCAATCCGATAAATGAGGTACTTTCTGATGAGCCAACCGCAGGATTTAGCCCGATCCTTCTGATCTCATTTTTCCGGATAACCGAGCCTTGGCAATCGGAAAATGCCAGACCATTATTGACAGCGTTCAGGATTTTATTCTTTTCAAAAGTTATATTCCGGCACTTTGTAAAATTGATGCCATTTTTGCCAGAGTTAACTATTTCAGTATGCCTGATGGTAATATTTTCGGATCTTTCTGCCAGGATTGCATTTTTTAACGCGCCCTTTAAAACCAGATTTTCAATGGTAATGAATCCTTGTTTACTCACCGAAATCAACTCCCCCACTGTAGAAACTTCTATAACGGAGTTGGCAGGATCTGTTTCAGAATATAACGTGATCTTTTTTGTCTCCTTGTCATAACACCATTCTCCATTCTCATCGAGGGTGCCAGGATGGTTGCAGACAAAAAAACAAAATTCAGGGTCGATATCATAACAGGTAGGCTTGATGGTTATCGTATCGCCGTTCGTTGACAGAATTGGTGACCAGTCCAGAACCCACCTGTTGGTTCTTACCATCAGATCAGCTCCCTTCCAGACAGAGGCATCCGGTATGGCATTACTAATCAAACGGGTAGCTCCGGAGGTCCATTTCATGGAGAGATATCCCTGATTAGGAGCTTTTTTGTTTGGCCACCTTCCGATGGGTTGTTCCTCACCATTTAAAAACAAGTTATTTACCTCATCATTGCAGGAGGAACAGATTACTTCCCATTTATTGAGGCCAGCCTTCTTCCAATCTGTAACCTTTGTCTCTCCATTCAGGAGCGGTTTTGAACCCGTGCCATATGCTCCGAAATAGAGGTTTGATTGGAGGGTCCCCTTTTGTGTGATCTGTATACCGCCGTCAAATTGATCACCCCTTCGGAACAGCACAGAATCGCCGGGAAGGAGAATCCCTATTATTTGATTGAGTTTTTGAGTGCTTCTCCAGGGAGAATCCACCGATATACCCGTATTGCCGGTATCATCGCCATTTGATGCAAAATAATAGTTGGTTGCGTGTAAGTTGCCACTAACATAAAAGAACAGGACAATAATGGAAATCTTTCGGATTGACATGATTTTGAATATTGAATTACAGTTTTTCGCCATAGGACCATCCTTTTCGGGCAGGTTCTTTGATGTATTCATCCAATTCAGGACGACCGACAGCTTTCATGTTTTTTGCATCATAATTAATTGTGCCTCCAAATCGTTGCGCCAAAATACCCACCTGGGCCATTTCAACTAAACTGGCGGAATAATCAAAGTTTGATCCGGGAAGTGTATGATTTTTAATGGCAGAAATCCATTCCTGAACAGGTTTTTCCTCCAAAATTCTTGGAATAGTTTTCGCAGGTGGATTTTTCAGAAACTCGGTCCACTCTTCCTGTGGTACAAGTAGTCTTGCATCATTGGGTCGCATTCCTGTAATCAATGTTTTTTTGTCTCCAATCATAATCATCCCGTCTCCAGGAAGTTCTTTAATTCCCCATTCGGGCCTTACGTCAGGTTTTCCGAAACCTTCGTACCATTTCATGGTGACAGGAGCTTTATTTCCACGTGCGGCAAACTTCCAGGTAACTACCGATTGTTCTGAAACAAAAGAATGATCAGGTATTGGATTGATCCGCTCAGCTTCTGCTGTCAATGGTGTCCCAAGATCCAAGGCCCAGAATGGGGCATCAAGGGTGTGACAACACCAATCGCCTAATTTTCCATTTCCGTAGTCATAGTATGCTCTCCAGCGCCCCGGACAATAAGCTTTATTATAAGGGCGCTCAGTTGCTGGACCCTGCCACAAATCCCAGTCAAGCACATTAGGTACTGCCTGTGCTTCAGGTGGAAAGCTTTTTGGCAGAACATATTCCGACCAATTCTCTGTCGCAGATTTAAGTGCAGGTTGCCAGGCATATACTTCCTTAACTTGTCCTAGTATACCGGCATCGTACCACTCTTTTACGAGGCGGATACCATCTGTGGTATGTCCCTGGTTCCCCATTTGAGAAACAACACCATAATGTTTGGCTGCCTTTTTCAAGGTGCGTGACTGCCAGATATTGTGGCACAATGGCTTTTCTACAAATACATGTTTTCCAAGTTCCATTGCTGCCATTGCAGCGGCAAAATGGGTATGATCGGGTGTCGCAATGATCACGGCATCAATATCTCCGGCCATTTCGTCAAACATTTTCCGAAAATCCTTATACCTTTTCGCTTTGGGGCATGCCTTAAAGCCTTCTGCAGATTGCCATTCGTCCACATCGCACATGGCAACAATACTCTCCTGCGGAACCTGGGTCCAGCTTGCCTGTCCCCGGCCACCTACACCAATTACGGCAATATTTAATCTGTTATTCGGTGAGCAACGTAACAAATTCGGGATTACGAATACCCCTGTTGCAGCCGTAGCGGCCGTTTTCATAAATGATCTGCGTGACAAATTCTTCATTTGATTATAATTACACGTTTCAATATAAATAATTGTATTTTAATTTTTTAAACATAGCTCGTATCGGTGCTGCTTTTGCGTTTCAAAGCTGACAATACCTTTTTCCTTATTAATGTTATATTTCACTTCTTTTCCCCCTGAAATGATTTTTATGTTTTGATACCCATTTTCTTTAAACAGACAGGGCTTGCCTTCGAAGGAGATGATCTCCACCAAATCGATTTTCCCTTCGGTCCATTCCAGGCCAACTTCAAATCCGCCTCTGGCTTTCAGTCCGGTCACTTTTCCTTTGGACAAATTAGCCGGCAGCGCTGGCAGAAACCGCAGCAGCCCTTGCCTGTCCTGAAAAATCATTTCGGCAATGGCTGATCCCAATGCCAGACTGGCTTCAATCTGAACCAATTTTGTTCCTTTATACCATGCCAAACCACCTCTTTCTCCACTCCAGTCATTACACGTGACTAACAAATTGTCAAGTACATGAATGGGAAGCATTTTAACTATTTCGGAGTATGCCTCTTCTCCTTTGTAAAGTCTCGCAAGCAGTTGCGCGTCCCACACAAAAGTGAAAGACTGAGTGGTACCGCGACCCGCTTCATGCCTTTTGAGAATGGTTTTGTAGGCCGCCTCAGCATATTCCGGGGTATTTTCAGGCGAAATTCTGTCTCCGGGACACAACCCAACAAGTAAAGACCGGTGTCGATGGCCAGGTTCTGCCATTGCATGATCTTCGAGCCATTCATTGATGGAGCCATCCTCATTAATCCTGGGAAAGGGGACGCGATCGACGATGGTTTGCCACTTCTTCAACAGTTTAGGATCACTTTTCAGTAAATTGCCAGCCTTTATCAAATGGCTGAACAGATCATGTATCAACTCGAGGTCAATAGAGGAGGCAGAAGATGAAAAGTTGGTTCTGCTTCTTCCGGAAATGGACATTTCAGGGGAGGCACTTAATGCAGGCACAAGGAATCCATTGCGGTTTTCTACCAAGAAATCCTCATAGAAATTCCCGGCCTCAACCATGAAGGGATACAGATGGCTTTTTAAAAATGCAATGTCATTGCTATACTCCCAATGTTGCCATAAAACCTGGGAAACCCATGCTGCGCTACTTGTCCATGTGAAGCAAAAACTATCAAAGTTTCCTATATTTTTGTTATCAGCCACGCCACCCAAAACAAGGCCTTTTGCTCCATAAAGGTCTTTTGCTACTCTCCGTCCGTCAGCCATTAAAGATTCTGCCCAGCTCATCAGGGGGTTCATTAAATCGCCCAGGTTCAGCATATCTAAAGGCCAATAGCACATTTCAAGATTTAAATCCAGGTGATAATCACATTCCCAGGCGGGACGCAGATCCTGGTTCCAGATACCCTGAAGATTAATCGGGGCTTTGGGGAGCTGGCCTGCCGGTTGCGGGCGACCACTTGAAATAGCCAGATAGCGCGAGAGGTTAAACATCTTTTCCAACAGTGCTGGTGAAGCAGTACTTTCATCAACTGATCTTTTCAACAGCGAATCGGTAGGAATAACTGGTTTTTCACCTTCCAGACTCAACGAAATCCTATTGTATATTCTTTGAAAATCGTCAATATGTTCTGTTTTAAGCATTTCATAACTTCCTGTGACTTTGTCAAGTTTCTCAATCGTCTTTTTCACCAGGTCAACACCTTTTTCAAATTCATCATCGATAGTGATCGCCAACAGAATGAGTACCTCATCGGCAGTATCAAAAAAAGTAGAAGCCCCGTCATTTTTTCCAAACAATTCGTTATTGCTGAAAACAAACCTCCATCCTAAATCCTTTTCGGGCATTGCTGCCTTATTCCGGATAAACTCTTTCCTTCCGGTCGTAAGGCGGCCACCCCGTTGTATAACTTTTGCAACAATAACATATTCCCTCCCCTCCTCAAACTTTCCTTTTAAAACGACCTTATCCATCGTGGAATAACCCGTTATTTCACATTCCGGATCCAGTAAGCGGGAAAGAGAAACTTCTCCGGTTAACATACCTGCACGATCTGAAGTCAAATGGGTGGCCATTACCCCACGTTCCCACGCAGAAAAGACCTCCCTGGTATATTGAACATTGTTGATACTGTATTGTGTCTGAACAATACCCTTATCCATATACAATACACGTTTATAATCTTTTACGTCCCCTGTCTGGTGTGGGAAACGGATGTATAAATCACCTGCCGGCACATAGGGATTAATGTATATCGCGTTGGCCGGAGCCGGGATTTTTTGTTTTATCAGATCATCGGCTTTATCCCATTCTCCTTTTTGGCTTAATTGCCAAATACTTTTGATATCAGAAGCGGTCCGATGTTCCTGGTAACTCCAAAATTGTCTCCATAACAGATCGTGGTTAACTGCGATCCTTTCCTGTTGTACTGCACCTAAAACCATTCCACCCAAACGGCCGTTCCCAACAGGGTAACCCTCTGACCATTCGGATGCCGGCCTGGCTGACCAAATTGCATTTCCTGATTTTAATGCCACTGAATCAATACTTACAGTTCGATTTGAACTTGCGGAATAAGCTGGATTACAGGCAGTATGACTGTGGCTGAAAATGAAAAATATCAGGAGAACAGCAATTATTTTATTCATTTTAGATGGGTTTAGTTGGTCTCTTTGGGGTTAAAACATCTTCGGAAGCCCCAATTGCGCTTTTCCTGATGAATGGTATTTGACATTTTCATTCGGTTTAGGATTTTCGCCGGAAACCGTCCATGTTTCCATGCGCTGTCCTTCAGGAAGGATTATAAGCACTTCGTTGTTTTTTGTTTTCAGCTCAGCAATTTCTCCTGAAATTTTCTGTTGTCCTTTTTTCAGGCTGGATTGTACCAATGCTTTTCCCCATGGTAATTGCAGTTTAAAGGAGTTTCCAGCCAGACTTTTAACACAAATCCATTGAATTTCGCCTGCTTTAATTTCGGCAGAAACAATAAAACCACCTTCGGCATGGAGCGTAAACCGTCCGCTTTTACTATCCGGAAATGCAGGAAAGATCCGCAAAATACCATCGTAACTTTGGAGCAACGATTCGTTCATGGCTGTGGCCAGTACCGACATCGATTCCATTGACATGTGACGGAATGGCCACGACGGTATTGGGAACTTTTCATTATCTGAATGTGATTTTGTATCCTTGACAGTGCTTATTCCGAAAAAACTTTCGGCAACTATATTTGCGTCAAAGGCCCAATGACCCCAGCCATTGCAGTAGAATTGCCATCTTGACGGGAAACGTTCCAAATCAGTATTCAGCTCCTTGGAAAGCCCCAGCCGCGCCAGAACAATTGGAATGGGGTCCCAGCCTGTACCTTCCGAACCATATAAAAGTGCAGTAGTCTCCATTTTATCGAACAATTCGTTTCCTTTTTGCGACAGGCCAATCACTCCCGAGGGAAAAACGGGAGAGGAAGGAACAGACGGGAAAATGCCGTCGAGCAATTTTAAACCATTGTTGATTGTTGAACCTTCAACCGGGTTAAAAACTGCCAGCATTTTGTTTTCCTTGATACCCCAACCTGCAGCAAAAATCTGATCAGTCGCACATTTTTCTCCTTTAAAGAAGCCCGTTTTCAGCTTGTAGCCGACTTTCTCAGTTGAAATCGCTTGTTCTCCCGCAGGTATTACCGGCAGAGGAGCCAGATGATCGCGAATCTCTTTCCATTTTATAGCTTCAGGCAAACTTGTTCCTGTAATTTTCAATGCTTCAAGGGCAGTTGAAAACAAGGCTTGAGCATAAACCAGTTCAGTGAGCCCATCCTTAAGGAGTATCCATCCTTCGTATCCGGTACCTTCTTTGGCATGATACAATCCGTCAGTTTCTTTTACCAGAATAGACTCAAAGAACCGGGCCGCTTCAATAATAAATGGAAGCGCCTTTTCTTTGAGAAATGTTTGGTCACTAGTGTACCGGTACTGTTTCCAAAAATCGAGGGCAATCTCGGCAATTGGTGTATGATTCGCTTTTTCGCCGGAAGAACTATATCCACGACGCTCGGTTACATCCGAAATAAAGGCGCCATCAACATTAAAAATTTCTTTTGCGTCTTTTTTTGCCTGAGGTAATGAATTGAACCTTAAATTTAGGTAGGATGAAACCAGTCCGTGAAAACCTGCGGCATTCAGTGGCCAGCACAACTGCTGTTGATTCCAGTGAAAATAAAAGTTCCAGTTCTGCACATCACGGCTCCAGCCCCAGAGTCCATTATTGAACCGTCCCGGGTATTTGCCGCCCTGCGACGCATTGGCATAATACATGGTCAGATACCAGAGGTTGTTCAGGTAATCATCGCCATAATCCATCAGCGAACGGTTCCAGATCGATCTCCAAACATCGGCATTGGATTTCTGAAAAGGCTCAATCCCTTTAATGAGTACTGACGACAAAGCATTTTTCACCTCAGGAATAGGGTCCTGGTTCTTGGGAGAAGTAACCGAAAACGCAAGTTGTGCAAATTTTTGACGACTTCCGGACAATTCAATGGAGGTACTCCGTGAATGTTGGCGTGAATATTTTATCGTTAACCCGTTAGTAGGTATTGCTCTGCCACCAACAGCAAATGTTCCGGACGATAATTTTTGTGTGATATAAACCCCACCATT
Organism: Prolixibacteraceae bacterium; assembly: GCA_963677935.2. Classification (GTDB taxonomy): domain Bacteria; phylum Bacteroidota; class Bacteroidia; order Bacteroidales; family Prolixibacteraceae; genus JAAFHB01. The sequence goes on from CAXXEH010000003.1 coordinate 2,824,723, forward strand.
ATCAGCAATTGCGTCTGTTCCTGACAAACCAATGGATGCATCCCTATTGATCTGGGCGTACCAGTGCGAATAAGAACGCGACCCAAACCGTTCGACAGCGACCTCAATCGGTACATTTTCATTTAAATCGCTGTTCAGTTTATAAAACAAAGTTCCGGTTTGGTGGTCCACAAATGCTTTCAGACCGACTTTCCCAAACGGGCTATTAGCTTCCATACTTAGCGAAGCTTCGGCCAGATTGAGTTTGGCCTTAAAATCAGAAAGGTACAAGGTGTTGAAAACAGGAAACTTAAAATCGATAACGATCCGGCAGGCATGACGCTGTGTAGTGCTATAATCTTCTTCATCACTGCTCCAGTTATGGAAAGTGCCAAAGGCGGCATCATCCCATAAATCGCTTTTGTTCACCACCGCAATTATTTTTGAATCCTCGCACCAGAACAAAACCCCAACTTCACCATTTCCCAGTGGAATGCCCTGCAATGGATCTATTGGCGGACTGAGGTAAGCCAGATCGTATTGAGAAACCCGTCCGGGCCAGTCAATTTTCCATTCAGCAGTTTTCGGGTCAAAGGCCGATTGAATGCTCCGATCACCTTCCGGCTGATTGGCAAATCCCGTCATACAGAACAAACAACAAATCATACTTGTAAAAACTGGAACTCTTATTTTCGGGATTTTTCGATTTTTCATTGAAATGGATTTATTGCTTTGCCGTTATTTTGGTCAGTGTAATATTTTGCGGAAAATGTTTCTCGAAGAAAGTCTTCTCTGCCCCTTCGTACATGGCCACTCGCACAGTACCCCAAGTCGACTGATCGCCCGTTGCATAATAGAGATAAGTTTTCCCTTCGTATTCCATCAGATCGACATCTGAATTATTTGACCCCTCACCCGGCCCCGCTTCCAGTATTGGGTTATATGGACTTAATTCCCAATTTTCGAGGTTTTTAGAGCGCGCCATATACGAAATCCATCCGTTATGCCCATCAAGGGGAGCATGCAGATAGATAACATAATAATAAGGTTTATAAAAACGGATTACGGGACAGGCAGAGTACTCCTGATGCTCACCTGTAAATGTTAATCCCGGGATTTTTTCCCATTTCGACAGATCAATCGAACGCGCAAATCTGAAACAAAATTGAACCGGCTTATCCGATTCATAAGCCATGAGATATCCCTTTTCGTCGCGGCAAACAGATGAATTAAAGAGATGTTCTCCACCTTCAGGCAAGAGGATCTTTTCGGTTTTCCAGTTCTTCAGATCAGTGGTAACAAAACGATCAATTCCGCTTGGTTTCCAAACCTCTCCAGAAGCTGAAAAGTCAAGAGCAAATACATTTAACTCATTATCCTTTACATAGGCAGATGCAAATGAGTGGGTAGTTCCAAAACGGGCCATCTCTTTTCCGGTTTGAAGATCAAATAGGTACAGGTAGGAATCTTTTTCCGCAACAGGCCTGTAATTGGCAACCAGTAACATCTGTGAATTAAATAGAACCGGAGTATTTTCCATCGGTGTCCGTCCATCCGCAGAAAGGGCAAAAGGGAGCTTGGTCAGAACCGGTTTTCTACTCTTCAGTTGACCATTCGCTGATCCTCCGGGAACCAACACACATGAACAGGCAATTATAGAAATAAACAACAACATCTTCATGGACAGACTATCCAATTGTCGAAAAGTGCTTGATTTTAATACCGATATATTGGTTTTCATTGATAATAATTGTTGTAAATACTATTACAGTTCGTTGTTGACGGTAATCCAATGGATGCAGGTGTAACCCCTGGCTTTTACCAAATGATCGAGCAGTGTCGCATAACTAATGGCAAAATCAGTAACTGATTTTGGTGAACTTTGCAAACGGTTGATTCCCGGATGCGCGTTCCATTCAACACCTTGCCACATCATGCTCATGTAAACATCGACATTGTTACTCTGGCAATGGTCCAAAATACGGTAAAGCGTCTTCATTTCATCATTGTCCCAAACAAATTTCTCCCGCTCCGGCTCGTACATTTCCATGGCTATCTCCACGCGTATAAAATCGAGCCCCAGCCAGGTTGCATGACGGCAGACATCGTCCCATGCTTTATCAAACGCCGCAACAACAGGGGGATTCCCTCCATAAGCACTGCCTTTGCAAGTACGATTGTCGCGACCAATAAGATCTGCATAATGAACAACATTCGGACCCATCGCATGCCACGAAGCACCTATACCACCAGCCATTACATGATTGATCTTCTCAAGGTTAACTGAGATATTATAGTCAGTTTCATTTGTTTGGTTTTGTGCCAAAGAGACATTACCAAAAGCAACAGATATCAGCAGAAGGAAAAATAGTTTTAACGCCTCTCCTTTCATTTATCTATTTGTTTTATAAAATTTAATCCTGGTCCAATCATTTCACAAAAGCATCCATTATTGGTTTCCCGGAAACCCAATCGTTTAAATGGAATCCCAACAGTGATGCAACGGTAGGAGCCAGGTCATAAACAAAAACCGGGTGATTGATCTCATATCCTTTTTTAATCCCTTTCCCGCAGATCATTAACGGAACAACTATTTCGTCGGGAGTTGAACCTCCGTGTCCGGTTCCGATGCCTCCATGGTCAGCCACGATGAAAATGACCGTTTTTTCATACAATCCAGCTTTTTTCAGTTGATTGATGATGACACCAACCAGACTATCAGCCTTTTCGACCGATTTCCGGTATTCGTCCGAACGGTACCCGCCATGATGACCTCCATGATCGACATTGTCGAGCTGTATAAAGGTAAAAAGGGGGGCCTTTTCTGCCAGAAAATCACAAGCCAGTTTCGTAGTGGTATCTTCATCACTTCCCGGCTTGCTTAAATCACAGACACCTCTCTCAATGAAATTTCCAAAATCGCCCCAATGATAAATTGCGCCTGTAACCGCTTGCGGGAGATTCTTCCGGATCTCTCCAAATATAGTCGGGAACATATTGTGATCACCTTTAAATACGGGCTCCAATATTTTTTGATCGACCTTCCAACCGTTATTGCCGATCCCATGTCGCTCTACAGTCGCTCCGGTAAGGATCGAACTCCATGCCGGACCGCTTACGCTGGGCATTACCGTTCTTGCCTCAAGTGACCATGCTCCCTTTCGCATTAACTCATTTAAAACCGGCGCTTTTGACATTTTTATTCCATGGGCTCCCAAACCATCAATCCCTATAACCAGTATATTCGGAAGTGATTTTGATAACTTTTCAGCATATAACCCAGGTATAATGCAGAAAAAGAGGAAGATCAGAACAAAAAATTTTGTAGTATTCATATTTTTAATTTTTAATCCCTTGCAGAAATTTTTATTCCAGGGATATTTTTAGGAAAATGATTTTCAAAAAACGATTTCTCTGCCCCATCGTACATGGCCACACGCACAGTTCCCCATGAAGCCTGGTCGCCCGTTGCATAAAAGAGATAGGTTTTCCCTTTGTATTCGAGAATGTCTACATCCGAATTATTTTTCCCTTCTCCGGCGTCAGCCTCCAGTATCGGATTATAGGGACTTAATTCCCAATTTTCCAGATCTTTAGAACGTGCCATATTGGAAATCCATCCATTGTGCCCTGCCAGGGGAGCATGCAGATAAATAACATAATAATAGGGTTGATGGTAACGGATAACAGGGCAGGCCGAATATACCCGGTTTTCCCCTGTAAAGGCCAGATCCGCTACTTTTGACCATTTTGATAAATCGGCTGATCGTGCAAATTTGAAACAGTATGGAACAGGCTGATCCGATTCGTAAGCCATGACGTACCCGTTTTTATCCCGGCATACCGACGAATTAAACAGGTGTTCACCACCTTCAGGAAGGATGACCTTTTCTGTTTTCCAGTTTTTCAGGTCTGTGGTCATCATTCGGTCGATCCCTGTGGAATTCATGATACGACCAAATTCGGTAAATTCAAGGGAAAATACATTCAACTCATTTCCCGCGGCAAAGGCAGATACAAATGAATGGCCAATTCCAAATCGGGCGACTTCCTTTCCGGTCTGTAAATCGTCAATGTAAAGGTAGGCCTGATTCCCTCTGGTTAACTCTCCAAAGGGCCGGTGGTTGGCCACCAGGTATAATTTTGAATTAAAAAGCACAGGGGTATTTTCCATTGTTGCCCTTGCAGCGTCTGAAAATGCAAATGGCAATTTAGTCAACAAAGGTTTCCCATGCAATTTCCGGGCATTAGCAGACGGATTAAAAATGAGCAGAAAAAAACTTATAGCCAGCAGTATAGTTAATATTTTGTCCATAGAAGTCGGGGTGGGATTCTTAGTTGGCTGATTTTAAAATTACTGTCGGATGTGCTAGTTCGCCTACTTTCCGTATTGGATAGCTATCCAGTGCCCGGCGTGCATAGGCCACTCGTCCCTCCTTAATCGCCACCTTTATATCTGCCAGTAATCGTACGGCACCCACAGGCAATTCTATTTTATCCTTGTTCAACTTTTCGATATTGGTTGTGGCTTTTAGGATCTGTTGTGTAAGCTGTGATATAATTTCTGCCGGCGGCGTTACTATAGAGCTAATAATCTCTGATTTCGGATCCATGCCCAAAGAACGGAGTTCATAGGGATTAAGTGTAATAATTAACTCATCTGAGGCTTTAATAGTTTGATTTGTGACCAGATTTGTAAGAAGGTTTAATTTTTTACCAAGTTTAAGTTTCACCTGAATGGGATAATACTCGCGGTTGACCAGGTAGAGATACCGTTTATTTCCGGTAACAAGTGTTCTGACAGCAACCGGATCAGTTGATGGACCAACAGTCCCGAATTTTTCAGCTGGCAAAGTACGATAGGCACTTGCAAATCCCTGCATCAATGCCGCGTGACCGGTATCCACAAACAGCCCTCCCCTGGTTATCCGGCAGGCATCCAGTTCTGCCAGGGCGTGGGTAAATGGTTCAAGATAGTGGATTCCCCCCTGAAATGGCGGGGTGATCCTCAACTGCGAATCCCACCAGAAATTGTCTTTGGGATACTCCGAATTGAGACGGCAAATACCTTCAGCTGGTTTTCCATTCATTACTTTAAGATCTTTAGCCTGCTGATCATTGGGATCACAGGGAAACCATGAATTCTTTCCCCAGGCTTCAACCCATGAATCAAAAATAAATGCCCCGGGATGGTTTTGATTTGCGATTAAATTCAGGGTGGTCTTATCCAGAAAATCATGGTCTCTAAAGCTGCAACTGTTTTCCAGCTTAGCTTCCGTTCCAGATGATCCCCAGCAGTCACGGTCGCGTGAGGCTACCATCGAATAATCGATTTCAATCCCCGGATCGTTTTTATAAAGCGCCGCATCAAAACCACCTTCACGATAGAGCTCATATAACGATTTGCGTGCAAAAATCTGGTCCTGTGGTTTATCGGGCGTCCCTAACCATCCTGGAATGGTGGTTTCAGTCCACATTGTAATTGTCAGACGCATATCAGGTCGTGCCTTAATAATGATATCACGCATTTTCAGTAAAAGCTCCCTCACTTTTGCACAACGCCATTTTATCCAGAGTTCCTTCTGCTGAGCGGTTAAAAATTGATACCTCCTTGAGAACCGGTCAGCTGCTTTGGCATCAACCGGTATAGAAATTCCTGTTTCTTTTTCAAAAAGTGCGGCCGTATAATCATCGTAACCGGATTTAAGGGAGTAAAACCAGGCGATTGTAGCGTGCCACATGTTCATGGATATCCCTTTAAACGCAGGTGATTTTCCATACTTATCCACAATTTCCTGAATGATTCCAAGGACTGCTTTTTGTGTTACCGGATGAAGCGGATTAAACATCGGCCCTTTCCCGTAAGGCCCCCCCTTTTCACCATAGGCCCAATCTGTTAAAGTTCCATCCGCCTTTTTTGCGAAATTCATCACGTTGTACTCCGTAGTCCAGTCCTCAGCCGATGCCTGCACATTATCGTTCCAGAGCATATTGTTGTAGGTCTCCTTTCCGGCTTTAATCGCGTCCAGGTCAACATTCATATTTTGCATCAGAGTTCCTAATCTTAACAGAGTCAGGGCCGCCTGGAATTGAAGACCCTCCTTTTCAAATTTTGTGAGTAGCGTTGCCACCCAATCCTCGGGGTGGGAGGTCCAGCGACTGTATAATTTACGGTCGCGGCCGGCAACTACGCCAAAATACCCTGAAGGTTCCCTTTCTGATGGATAGATCGGCCCGTGGTACCAGATTATAGGGTAGGCAAGCAAATTTTGTCCGGTGAAATGCATATAGGTTGTAGTCCGGTCAAGCCATTCCTTGTCGTCGATTGCACCAAGACTGTAGGATGTTCCGCATGGATCTTCAAACTGTATTCCCAGGTCGCGTCGCAGAATATTTTTATCCGTCTTTTGTATTTGCAGGGCAGGCAGGCCATCCAGTTCATAAATCTTTATATCCGAAACTGCTGCCGGCTCACCGTTACTCCAGGTCATAAATGCGATGCTGCAATCGTTCCACCGTGGCCAGAATATCTTCCTGATTTCTTGAATTTTACCCGTAAGTGGCTGGTTAACCCCTGTGAAAACTCCAATTGTCATATCATAGGTCGTCCCATCCATCATGCACATATACCTCCGTTTATCATCCGGATAGCGTACAACGGCAAGGTATGGTTTGCCAATATGTTCAACCTTGAAACGATAACCAAATCGTGACAACGGCGCAGCCTCGGCTTCGCGGTATCGGCCGGCTGAAGAGCCTGACACCTGAACTTTCCCATGCGAGAAATAGGTGTTAACGGGATACTCTCTCGTACAATCAAATTCCGCTACCAATTTCTGACCGGATTGCTGCCCGTATATTGTGCCGGAGGTTAACAATGCAAATAAACAAAAGAAAATAAACACGATTCTGATCTGTATTACTATTCCTGGATTTCTCATAATCAAGATTTTAGTTTGAATACATTAGTCATTTAATCTTATTTAGCGTACTGGAACCTTATGTCAGTATTCCCATTATCAGCCCACAGGAACTACCCTTGGGGGTTTTCAAATATCTGTCTACCTATAAGTACAAACTGGAACGCTGGAACACGTAGAGCTTTGAACCGGTTCTGGAAAGATAGTTTACTTTGTACCATCCTTTATCCTGAGTTTTCCTATTGAACTAAATAATTCCGCAGGCCAGGTTCCAAGCATTATCATCCCTTGAGGAACCATTTGCTGAAATTGCACATATGCTTCTACTTTCCCATGTATGTCATATGGCACAACTGCTTTTTCCTGGCCATCCCCAATACCGAAAACTTTATACCCCATCATTGAGCAATTGTCAAAGTCGATGTGTAAAAAGCGACCATCCTCTTTCACATTAACGATTCCGGTAGAAGGAACTCCATTGGGTTGGGAGAAATTTAATGTAATTAAACGACTGTTTAGTACCTTAATGCGGGAGTAAAAACCAAAGCCGTAGTTTCCTCCCTGGATGGCATTATCAGGAGATACAAGGGTGCAATCATCGACGATGATATCGTAATCATCACAGGGGGTCTTATGATGAGCCCTGATATACAGTGCTCCTGCATCTCCCCAACTGTCAAGGCACATCATATAGGTACGGCGGTATACGATGGGCTCATCCTTTCGGCAGATTGGACCTGCAACACCGCCGCCAAATGCCCGGCCAATGCTAACGCAATCTTCTACAATGACGGAAAACTCAGCACCACTCTCATTGGTCATGTCCCACGCCAATCCACCTTCGGCCCCCGTAGCATACAAATTCCGAAGAATCCATCGGTCCCAGACAATACCTGAAAAGTCGACTGTTTGTTGAGGCGGCGATCCTTTTGACAGGGCTTTGGTAATACCCCACCAGTCGATACTCTTAAGCCCTTTTTCAGGATCTCCTGCATCCAGAATAACCCAACCTTTTGCACCCGAACCTGCTTTGCCATCATAATCTCCGGTCATCATATTGTAAGCCCCCTTTGCCCCCTTGAAAGCTGGATACATATTGGCTTCAATATAGGTATCTGGACGTATGATGATCTTGTGTCCACCTTCATCGTCAGGAACTGCTGACAAAGCTGCTTGAACCGTGCAAAATGCTTTCTTCCAGCTACTACCATCCGAATTGTCTCCCAGCTTAGAAACATAAATAACTTTACCCTTATGTCCTGCGGGGTTTGAATCTGTTGGATCTGAACCCGGGTTAGTTGAAAAAGAAAAACCAGGGAATAAAATGACAAGCAATGCCACTAAAACAAATGCCTTAATATATTCTGTGTAACAATTTTTTATTTTCATCCTTTAGTTCTTTAAAGACTGTTTTAATTTTGGTTTTAATAACTTTTCTTTTTGGTTAGGCAACAATTGGTATAGATGGTCTGAGCATAAAAATAATTTCAAGTATCCAGCCAATTCAGGGGGTAATCATATGCAATTTTCTCTTCAATCAGGATTTTCCTTTCTGCCACCTTCGCTAATTATTTTTCTTCGCTTATTTACTTCTACAATCCTGGAATCATAATCATTGCCCAAAATATCATCCTCTGTCAAGCTGGTCATAAGAATCATCTGCTCTTTAGTCCGATTATAATCGTAAATAATACAAACAGATTCATCTTCTATCTGTTGACCATCGGGATATGAAACACCCTTCCGTTCATCAAGCAATAATCCTTTTGACCATGAATTACCGTCATCTTTAGAAATGAATGCCATCAAATGGGAACGACCTGTCTTCATCCCGATAGGTCCGTGCTTCACAAGTATGAGGTTACCTGAAATCAACCGATGAATAAAAAACCTTGCATTGGGATGTTGGAATATTGAAGGTACAAGCGGACTCCAGGATTTCCCTTTATCAGTTGAGATGCTTTCACCTATTCCATATTTTGTGCGTACCAACATCCAAAGTGAGCCATTCTTTTTTTCGATAACCATGTGTTCATCAAATTCCCGAACCTCTTTTGGAATATTTACAGCACCTTGTTCATACCAGGTAAACCCTTTATCATTTGACATAATCACTTTGGCACTGTTATCTGTCAATCTCCAGGTTGAGGCTGGCAAAACCCATGTTCCATCTGAGAGCACCATTGGTTTACACATCATCACCCCATTTGTTAAGCGCCTTGGTTCTGACCAGACCGGATTTTCAATATTAGAAGTAGCCGTATTTATTGACCAGACTCCTGCATTCGTTCCATCATGATCGACGGCCTGGGCCCAAAACAACCAGAGTTTCCCTGCCGGATCAATCCATGCCTCCGGATCAAAAGCCCTAACCGGGCCATCGCCATCAGGATCAATTGCAAGGATTTCATTCCAGGTGATTCCTCCATCCCCACTTGTTGATACTGTCACATAATTATTACTATCCTCTCCTTCGGTGATGCCGGTATACCATATTGCCCAAATACGCCCTCCCTGACTAACAGCAATACTTGGAATTCCGCTGAACTTTCTGGCTTCTTTGGAATATTGTTGGAGGGAAGATGGATTTTTAATCAATAGAGGAGGTTTTAAAAAAGCCTCCTCATCTTTTGCTTCAGATTTGTTAACAACCAGAAAACAAACCAGAAAAACGGCTATTGATTTAATAAACATATTATTCATCTGTATATAATTTGTTTTTTAAAGGCCAGATGGAATCGCCATGAGGAAATATTCATTTCGGTTGGTGATATTCTTATCATGGCGATTTCATTTGTACAAATTAAATAAAATTGAAGTCACATTATTGGAATATCACACATAAACACTGTTAAATTACCCAAGAGTGCTTGTGTTCAAATGAGTTTACTGATAAACCCCGTACGAAACTTCCGATTTGAGGGTGAAAAACACAGATTTTTCACCTGCTTTGAACGAGGTCTCTTTATCGTTGATAATAAGATTTTTACACGATTTATGATAGGGTAATATCACCTGAGCCAAAATACCTTTAGGAATTTTGATATGAAAAGATAATCCTTCACCCATTTTTTCCCATTTTACATCCACTGGTCCATAATCTGTAACAACAGTACCTTCAGCTTTAGTCAGGTCACCCATCATCGGTTTGATGGTAATCATTTTTGAGCTGAGAGGAAGCTTTTCAGAGACACCCAGGACTTTGGAAAGTAGAAAATAGGCGGGGATTGCTCCGTTGTTGTGGCACTGTTCGCCACCGCCAAACCCTTCAGTCAATGTGCCTGTGATGGTATCCCTGGTTAAATAGTTCCATTTATCGCGGATAAATGCCAGTGCAGCTGTATCCTTGTCCCCTCTGAATAACTCCTCCAGCAACCAGAAAGCTGAGTAGGGTGATTCGATTCCATTTGCCGGCTTATTCAGATTAAAAAATGATTCAGGAATAACTCCTCCATGTGCATTATCCCCTCCCCGATCCTTATAATGAATGAACAGATAATTCTGTACCTGTTGTTTCCTGTTTTCAGGAACAATACCTCTGTTTAGCGCCATCATTGCCGCATGGGTGGTTGGAGTCAATTGTTTTCCTTTAAAGATTCCTGATGAATAGGTCCCTTTGGATGGTATCCACAACAATTTATTGAAGCTATTTGCTATTTCACCCGCCACTTTTTTATACTCGGATGCTGACTGGAGATCCCCTGTGATGGAAGCAAGAAAGGAAGCATCTGAAAAAGCCTTATACGCATACGCATTTAAAGTGGCTCCATTGCAACTGGCATAGGCGAGCGGATTATCGAAAAATTCGAACTCCCGCCCAAAAACCAGCCCATTTTGTGAACGGTGATTTTCAAACCATTTCATCTGTTTTTTCAGCGGTACCCATAACTCTTTAACCAGACCTGAATCAGCTGTAAGTTCATAAACCTGTCTCAGCGCCTGTACCCACAGACACGAATAATCTTCAATATAGGCATGAATATCAAACCTGTCTGAAGGGTGGTGAGCTTTAAACATTCCGCTGTCACTCTGACTTTGGGCAATGTGCCTAAGCATCGATTTCATGAGTTGATTATCGCTTTTAGGAACACCTTTTTTATCTGCCAGGGCAAACATGATCCGACTCAATGGGTATTGAATTAAAGCTGCATCGCCCATCCATTCTACTTTTTCGCGCAATGCACAATCGGTATAACCGTCTTCACAGTTTAGTTTTGTCGTGAGAACCGATCGCTTCCAAAGTTCGTTTAAGAATGAATCATTACAATGAAAACCGCCTGTTTCGATGTAGGGATAACGGCGATCGGTGAGTTTAATTTGCTTTAAAAGAACATTATATGGTGCGTAAACACTCCCACTCAATACTTTGATTTTAAGATATCTGAAACCATATGAATCTGTTGGGATATAGATCTGTTCACCCGCCCGGGCTGTATAAAAGCAGGATGAGCCATAAGTTTCACTTACCGTCTCCTTATCGCCGCAATAACCAAAATCGAACTGGATCTGAACCCCTTCCTCTGCTTCAAAGGTGATCGTCGGAAATCCCTGGATCAACTCGTCACACCTGATGATATAGGATTGCCCCGATTTTAATCCGACAGGAAGACTCTTATTATTCATCGCAGTCCATTTCATCTCATTTTTGGTGAGAAAAGGGATTGCCCGAGGGGTTAAATTACCCCACATCGTACCGTCGATCGGGACAGAATTTGACCAATTTGCGTCAATATAATCCGCCAAAGTCCAGTCACCGTCATCCAAACGTGCATCGATCCGGTCACTCATATCTGCCCAAAGCTGAACCGGTGGAAGGTAGCGGATATGACTATTCCATTTCCAGGTGCTGTCGGTCACAATTTGATTGACAATTTGGGAATGATACTTAATTTCAACTCCAACCGTCAGTCCGGGATGATGGTTCATTGTTTTCCCGTTACTGCCGTGCGAGAGCACCATTACCACAACTGCATTTTTACCTCTCTTCAAAAAAGAAGTGATATTCATTGTATCGTAGGAGGGAGATACCGGATCAAAACGACAGGGGCCTCTTAAAACTTCAACGCCATTGATCCACAGTATATACCTGGAATCTGCAAATAGATGGAGAGAGGCATCATCAAAGTCATTCAATTCAAATACCTTCCGGAACACAGTGTAGCAAGGCTTTCCGTTGTCAGCACCGCTCCAGATTATTTGGTTCTGAAGCGTCGTTGCTACCATCCGATCAAATGGCTGGCTGTAAGCTTTTTCTGCAAACACAACCATCAATGCCAGTGTCAGGAATACGAATTGAATCTTCGTATATCCTTTACTATCAAAAATTAACTTGTTTCTCATATTGTTTCCTTTAAAATTAATTGGAAAGATATAATGTACTAAAATTAAATTTATTATCGAATTCAGACCCCTCCAAATCTCCTGCATTCTGAACAACACCGGCCTTTTAATCCCCTCCTCTGGAGGGCCTGGGGCGGTCAGATTACTGATTCTGCATTTATTCTTGATTTGAACTCATTTAATAATACGGTATTTCCAGATCACGGCTCCGGGACAATTTTTGATAGTTACAGATATTCCATCTGACATCAGCTCGCGACCTGATTTAATAATGATTCCGGGATCATCCAGATTGGAGATGGTGTACTTTGCCCTGGGATCAAGTCCAACCAGTTTGTAGGTTGCAGATTCGTCAGTACATTTGGTTCTGCGGAACGCCTGCACGATTCCTTCTCTGAGATCTGGCCGGTCGAATTGCCAGGCCATCCATGCATTGGAATCCAGGCTATAGGGAGAAAGGGGATAGTAATCTCCATAAAAGAACTTGCGTACCGAAAGATACTCATTTAGTAATTTGCGATAAAGATCAAAGTCATAGTCCATGGAATCGATCTTCTTTTTATACAAATTTCCGCAGATAACCAGCCCTGGACTGTAGGCACTTCTGAAGGCATACACATTGTTCTGCGAAGTAGCTGCCGCACTTAAAGGTACCCATTGTGACAAACCCCAGGTTTGGGACTGGATACCTATCGGATCAAAATCGAGCAATCCTTTTGGTCCGGATTGGTAGTCACTCCTCCATAACGGAATACTCCGTTGCATGGTCTCGATATCGATTTTCCTTCCTCCACCCGCGCAGTTATCGATGATCAGATTTGGATGACGATTGAGCAACGCGTCCCAGAACTCATAGAATCCTTCAGTATAGCGAATCTGACTCATGCCGATCCGGCTGCTGGATGTATCCTTCGGATAGATAGAATGGCCATCCTGCCGGAATACATCGAGACCATGCTCGTCAACAGACTTGCAGTATTTATCAATCATCCAATTATTTACTTCAATATTACCATGATCAAGACCATTTCCCGGCAGTACCCATTCCGGATGTTCCTTCCCAATTTCTGTACCAACCCTGGCTGTGTGTGGCCAGGTCCAAAGGAGAAATTTCATTCCAGCCTGGTGAGCAGCATTGGACACCTGTTTCATTCCAAATGGATAGAGATCCTTTCGTGGCGCCCGGTTGGTAGCAGCAGTGAAACAGTCTTCGCCTTTCAGTCCGTTCCATCCGGCATCGATCCAAAAACACTCCATGGGTAGCTTGTGTTCTTTCCACCAGTTTATTTTTCCGATTTGTTCATCTGCGGTCAGTTCACCCCAGCTGGCATCGCAAAGAGGAACTTTCACCATTGATCCGCCAGGACGCGGGGTATAGTGTTCAAGGAGAAAATGCCGCCATAAATTGTGCGCCCGTATCCGATCACCCTCCCATTGGAGAATGACCATTCTAGGTGTCCTGATCTCCTCCCCCGGGTGAAGGATCAAATGAGTAGTATCCATACCTGCCCGAATCTGAAGAGCATCAGACCCGCCGCGGACAAACTCTGCCGACCACGCACCGGACCAGCCGATGGCCCCAATGATTCCCCTTCCTGTCGTTTCGACATTGAAAAAAGGCAATGACTCAACAGACGACATCCCCCATGGATGGAGTCCAAACGAGTGAAGGCGAAGGCTTGAAGATGGTAAAAGTGTGTCGTTTAAGGGCTGAAAATCATTCATTGCAGAGTTGCTTCCCCTGGCATGATGAATAACATAACTGCTTCGGCGTGTACAGGTCTGAGCAATATCAAGCGCCTGTACATTTTCTAGAATCGGTGTGTCTTTGAGGCCGGCATTTTTAAAATAAATGACCCACTCTATGGCAGGATAATCAGAATATTCGATAGCCTGACACCGGACCACAAGGTGAGTAATGGTGTCGGTATAAGTCAGGATATGATCTGTTCTGTTACGGTCGCGCTTCAGTTTAGTACGTTCCAGTTGCCAGTTTTTCAGGTTCTCAGACGACAGATGGCCGTTATAAACAAATGAAAACGGAGGATCTGGTAATTCCGCCGCAAACCGGGAGTACGCCCATTGGTGTGCCTCTGACATCTCCCGTTTCGAAGCCATCTTTTTAAATTGTGGGATGAATGACTCATTTTCACGACCAGTTCCGGCGCTGACTTGGGCAGTGGCAGACCCCTCATTTGAAGCTCCCTGACCCCTGGTTGTGTATGCACCAATAATGATAACAACGCAAACAAACACTACAATAAGACTAATATTTGGTTGCCGGTTATGCGTATTTGAACTGCAATCTTTTTTGATGATTATCATGATTATCCTGTATAGATTCTCAATTTAATTCATTTTTTAAACAATATCGATGAAGAGTACGGTTTGAGCACCATCAAATTTCGTTGTAACTTCCCGGTCACATCGACAAATCCTTTTGGAACAGGAAGTGGGTGCGCTGTTTGGGAATCATTGACTAAGAATAGAAAATGATCTTTGGGGTCTGGAACGGTCACATTACCTTCCTGAAAAGTGATATTTTTGATCCAGACTGCCGTTTCCGGATTACTGAATTCGAAATTCACCCGTTCAAACGGTTTGTTGGCAAAAGCCGGAACATAAAGCAGTTCATTCGTCTGAAAAGTCGGTTTTAGCTGAAACTCCTTAGTGCATACAATCTGGTTATCTTTCGTCTTGAAATTTGCTTTGATGATTTCACCTGACTTATCGCACCTGGTCTCAAAACGCAACAGGTATTTCCGTCCTTCCCCCTTCCTGAAATCAATGTTCATCGAGAGAATCATAAACTTGTTCATTCCCTTTTGAGAACCACCTGAGCCACCTGTCAAATCAGTAATTGCTTTATTGGTCGCCTCTTTTCCGGTCGAACGTTCATCATACCAGGTGTCTTTACCCTCGTGGTAGAAGCCGTAAGTAATTTTCTGAGGTGAAGCCAGGGAATTAATGTTATAGCGAAACCGGATCGGTTCAGGCAAAGAATTTTGATCATGTCCGTACTGTTCCTTCCATTCGGTTAAGGAATAGGTTTTATGGACATCCAGATCACCTTTTTTGTAGGAACATTGCATGATCATTTCCGGATCAGCCGGCCTGCAATAATAATTACTATCCATCACCCCCATCCGCTGAATTCCATCCATTCCTTCGTCTGTAATGAAATTGGCAATTCTTTGCGAAGAGAGACCGGAAACAAACGTATTGTTTTTGACAATATGTCCACGATTGGTCAGAAGAGGCATCCCCTCAGCACGTACCTGAAGTTGTATCTTGCTGTTATAAACAAGGTTATTCAGAACAGTAATCCGGCTAGCGTTATTGAGGAAAATGCCAATTGCGCCACAATGATAAACAGTATTTCCAAGAACTTCCACGTTACAACTTCCTCCATCAATATAAATCCCATTAGCAGAATTGCTTAGCGAGTCATCAGTCCCGAAACCTGCCCCGATCCCATTACGGACGATATTACCGATAACCTTTCGATCTATATTTGGAGGAACAACATTAGGGTGAAAATAATGATCACCATTCCAGGTGTAAATTCCCCCTCCGTCATCCTTGACCATGCAATAGTTGGATATGACATTATATTGCACGGTCGTCGAATCTCCTTCAAACCGTACTCCAACATATCCGATGCTGTCAATTTTATTATACTCAATCAGATTGGAAGAACCTGAAATTTCCAATCCCGTGTAGGAAAAACTTCCATCAAATGAAGGCCTTCCCATTCCGGCATTGAGCCCAATGTTTTTGATCTGATTATGACGGATCACCGAACCCCTGCAGTTCTGAAAGTTCAGTCCCTCATTATTTGCATCAGAAATGGAATTATCTTCAAATACTACATTTCGGGAATCTTTAAAATAGACCGCATTTTTACCGATGTGAACTGCTTCAATATTTCTGACAGTCACATTTTGAACGCTATCAGCCATAATCCCGTTAATCAGGGCGCCGTTTATCACCAGATTTTCAATGGTGATGAACCGTTGGTTCCTGATCGCAATCAAATCACCGACAGTCGGTACTTCAATGCGGGATAAGTTCGGATCGCTTTCAGAATAGATAGTTATCTTTTTGGTCGCCTGATTAAAGCACCATTCTCCGGGATGATCAAGAGCCATTGGGCTATTACAAATAAAAAATCCAAACTCCGGATTGATAATATTCTGTGGAATAGGTTGTATGGTAAGGGTATCTCGGCTGGTTGAAAGAATTGTTGAGCAGTCCAAAACCCAACGCTGTGACCTGACAATGACATCGGCCCCTTTCCAGACTGAACCATCAGGAATCGCCTGACTACTCAGCCGGGTACTTCCCGAAGCCCATTTCACAGGTAAATATCCCCCGTTAGCGGCATGAAGGTTCGGCCACCTTCCAATTGGCTGCATTACGCTATTCAAAAATAAGGAATTCAACTGATCCTTGCAGTCCGTGCAGATCGCTTCCCATCTATGCTGACCAGAAGTTTTCCAACCGGATACCTTTGTTGTTCCGTTTAATATCGGCCTTTTACCTTTACCATAGGCGCCGAAATAAATCGCTGATTGATTGGTTCCGCTTTTGGTTATGCGGATTTCGCCGCTAAAAATATCGCCCCGACGAAGCAATACTGAGTCGCCGGGTTGAAGTTGGAGCATAACTGAGTTTAGCTTTTCAAGGCTTTTCCAAGGTGAATATGCCGATAATCCGTTGTTCTTTGCATCGTTGCCACTAATCGAAAAATAGTAGTTGGTTGCCTGTGCCTGGCCATAAGCCAGCAAAATAAAGACAAGTGAAACCACTATCCGTAAGATTTCATATTTAACAAAATTAAGATTACGCGGATTGTTGTTCAGAGATGGTTTTAACATGGTATTTTTATGAGGGACCTAACTTTTTATTTTTTGAAGAATATGGCCGATGAATAGGGTTGAATCGTTATCTGGTTTTTACACACTTTTCCCGAAACATCAACATATCCTGCCAACAGAGGACTTAACCGTGGCTTCCCCGATTCATTTACTACAAGCAGGAAATGGTCGTCAGGATTGGGTAGCGTAGCCTCTACTTTTCTGAACGTTATATTTTTTATCCAGACAGGTTCTCTCCAGTTGCTGTATTCAAAATTTACGCGTTCGTGCGGTGTGTTGGCAAATGCCGGAACATAAAGCAGCTCGTTTTTCTGAAAAGTATTTTCAAGTTTAAACTCTCTCGAGCAAACAATATGGTCGTTGGGAGTTTTAAAGTTTGCTTTGATGACACCCCCTGCATTTGCGCCTTTTGTATCAAAACTGAGCAGATATTTCTGTTGCTTTTCTTTTTTGAAATCAATGTCCATGGAAAGAATCAACCTTACATGCATCCCTTTCTTTGGGTTATCAGGATTACCCATTAAATCTTCTTTTATTTTTTTCAGGGCTTCCGCTTCTGTTGTGCTTTCATCGTACCAGGTATCCTTTCCATCGAGATAAACCCCGTAGGTAATTTTCTGTGGCGCACCCAACGAGGTAATTTTATATTTAAGCTGAACAGGACTTTGCCGGGTGTGTTGATCCTGTCCGAATTCCTGCTTCCAGTCATCGAATGAATACCATTTCTCTCCCGGATTAAAAGAACAATGGATAATCATATCGGGGTCAATAGGTCGGCAATAATAATTGCTGTCGATTACCCCCATCAGCTTGATACTCTCCTTCGGCTCATCAGTTATAACATTGGTTATCAACTGCCTGGACATGCGTGAAACAAAGGTATTATTTTTAATGATGCAATCTCTGATTTCATAGCCCGGCATCCCACTGGAGAGCATTTGCAACTGCGTTCCATTATCAAATGCCAGATTATCCCGAACCAGAACATGATTTGCATTATGAATGAAAATGCCAATGTTGCCGCATTTATAGACCGTATTTCCAACAATTTCAACGCTGGAGCTTTGGTCATCAATATAAATTCCTTCCGACGAGACTCTCAGGGTATCACTGGTCCCATGTCCGGCCCCAATGGCATTACGAACAATATTGCTGATGATTTTACGTTCAACGAAAGGATGGCCTTCCCGATTCCCCCAGGTATAAATTCCTCCTCCATCATCTTTGACCATGCAGTAATTTGAGATCACATTGTGTCGCATCATCACAGAATCGCCCTCGAACCGGAGTGGAATATACCCAATACTATCCAGTTTATTATATTCGATGAGATTGGAAGAGCCTTCAACAACCATCGCATTGTAGGAGTTGGAACCATTTGCCCCCATTCCGGCGATCAGTCCGTTTTTCCTGATCTCATTCTGCCTGATCACCGATCCATGGCAATCCTGAAAAATAAATCCCTGATTGTTAGTATCAATCACTTTATTATTTTCAAAAACCGGATTATAACAAGCTTTATAATAGACTCCATTTGCACCCGAGTGAACAATCTCTGAATTTTTGAAAGTAATATTTCTCGAATTCGATGCTGTTAAGGCAATTGATGACGCACCGCTTAAAACCAGATTTTCGATGACAATGAAATTTTGATTTTCGATTGAAATAATATTCTCAGTCGTTGAAGCTTCGATGACAGACCCAGAAGGATCTGTTTCCAGATAAATCGTTAGTATTTTTGTTTTTTTGTTGAAACACCATTCACCGTTTTTATCGAGCGTTTCAGGATGATTACAGACAAAAAAACCAAACTCGGTACTTATGTTATACGATGTTGGCTCAATGGTAAGTGTATCACCGTTAGTTGATAAAACAGGTACCCGGTCTAATACCCACCGTTGATTCCGAACCACTAATTCGGCCCCTTGCCACTTTGCGCCATCCGGAATCGATTGGCTACTTAATTTGTTCCGGTCTGAAGCCCACTTAATCAGTAAATACCCGCGGTTTGGAGCTGAAACATTTGGCCAACGCCCAATTGGTTGTTGAATACCGTTGAGAAATAAGTTGGTCAATTTTTCAACATTGGTATTACATTGGGTTTCCCATTTGTTGCGTCCGGCCTTTTTCCATCCAGAAATTTGAGTGGTTCCGTTCAATACCGGTTTTGAACCTTTGCCATAAGCACCAAAATAGATCACAGATTGTTTGTTGCCACTTTTGGTAATGCGCAGATCTCCGTTAAACACATTGCCCCGGTGAAACAACACCGAGTCGCCTGGCTGAAGCAGTGGGATGACCGAGTTTAGTTTTTTAACACTTCTCCACGGCGAAATTAAGGATAAGCCATTGTTCATTTCATCGTCACCACTTGTTGAGAAATAATAATTTGTCGCTTTTAAGCTACTACAAATCAGAAAAAAAAGAAAAAGAAGAGAAACAGTTTTGATCATTTGAAATCTTAAAAAAATAGAACATAGCTGAATTTGATACATAAGCGGTTTGGTCATATTAGTTTGTTTTAGATTATCGACATTGGCTGTACGAATTCAGAATCATTTGCCATAAAATGAAAACGACATTCATGGATAGAAGGACTACACATGCATTTTCAAAAGACGCTTTTTATAATGTTACCTGAATATTTCCATCATCTTGATGTTTATAGTTATTTATCAAACGCATTTACAGTATCCTGCCTGTAATCATTCGTTAGTTTTGATAAGGTTAAATCCGTTTTATTCAATCTTAGCATGAAGTCGGATAAAGGTTTTTCATCATTAGGAGACCAGATTTTTTCTGCCAAAGCGGGAAGCCTCTTCCGAAGACTCGGGAACTCAAGTTCTTGGACTTGTTCCCATGCACACATTTGCCCGCCAATTACGTTTGCGGATCTCTCACATTGAATAGGTATATATGCTGGATTCATTTCAACCCAGGTTTCCCATCGATACATATTCCACTGGTAAATGTATTCAGGTGCCCATTTTTTTTCGTTAACTACATAAAGTGGTTTCCATGAGGCATTAACAACTGAATATCCATCTTGAATCAAATCGCAAGGTAGGTAATAGGCTGTTTCATATTCAAATACCAGAATATCATTGGGAATATTGACTTTCCCGTTATTTCTGAATCCTTCCCATACACAAAGCTTTTTACCATGTGATTTCACAATATCATTCATTCTCACAATAAAATGTCGATACAGTTCATTGACATCGGTACCCAGCTTGTGTTTCTCCATATAAGATTTTACGTCCGGATCCTGGTCAACCAAATGAAATATTGCTTCATCTCCTCCGATATGAAAGTAAGGTGAACTGCTAAATACCTCCATTATTTCATTAATGAGCTTTTCCAAAGCATTGTATACTTCTTCTTTACCCATATTTACTATTTTAGGATTTTCCATAAATCCCTTTATTCCAAAAAGATTGGGATAAGCCTCAACTAATGGATTTGAATGGCCTGGCACATCAAGTTCTGGTACAATAGTGACGCCTCTCAAGCATGCATACCTTTCAAATAACTTGATATCTTCAAAGCTATAATGTCTATTTTTGGTTGGTAATTCAGGAAGAAATCGTGAAGGTAAGGTATATGACTGATCGTCTGTGAAATGCAACTGAACGTAGTTCATCTTATAAAAAGCAGCAAGATCAATCAATTGTAAAACAGTTGACACATCATGCCAGTTTCTGGCTAAATCGATCATCAATCCTCTATATTGTGAAGTGGGTTTATCTATTATTTCAAGTCTTGGAATTAGATATCCATCATCCACACCATCAATTAACTGCAGCAAAGTATAACAACCCTTGACGAGACTTTGGACAGTGCCGGCTTCTATCAATATCGAATCTGAAACCTTTATTCTGTATTCTGATTTTTCAACACCTGCATTTATTTTTAGTAGTATCCCTGCTTCATTTTGCCCAGCGCCTTTTACCTTAGGTTGTATGCCTGTCAACTTGAATATATTCTTTGAAAAAACCTCTGCAAAAGGTATTAATGATTCATCATTCACTATAATAAACAGGCTATCATCTAAGGTAAAGCTTCCATGATGTCTCTCGATTGATTTTGGGAAAGGAATAACGGAGATCACCTGATCTAATTTTTTTGATTTTCCAGATCCTGTTCCAGTCCCAAAACAAGAAAAAACTATTCCCAAGAAAGATGTCAGGAACAACAAGACTAACAATTCTTTAAGTTGAATTATTGTTTTATAGTTTGTCATAAGAAATAATATTACCTTATTAATGGTTACTTATCTATATTAAAAGAGAATATCGTTGCATTGGTAAAATCAAACTGTAGTTTAATATCTCCCTTGGGAATCTCTCTGTCAAATTGCACTACGCTATTGATCAAATTTGCTGAGAAAGTCTCTGATTTGGCGATCGTTTTGCCTTCCTTATTCAGCACCTTTACATTTAAATACCCTCCTTCATTTACATCAGCATTTAAGTAAATCTCCCCCCCTTTATAAGAAATCTCCGTTGTAATAATCTCAGCAGCTGAAGATTTGGCGACATATCCTGCAAAACCATCAGCTCTAAGAGTTGCTAAACACAAAGAACCGTTACGCCACCCGGAGTGCAACCAGTCACTACCACCGTAATAAAGCTGTATTTCAGCACCTTTAAAAATCGGATAAGCACAGGAAAATACACAACCATAATCATAATCCAGCTTTTTATCGGAGCATGGAATTAATGGTATTCCCGGAGAAATACGATACCATTTTTTCGTATCCGGACTCCATGTCAATTCTGTATGTACCCTGTCCGTTTTTTGATTATGAATTGCTACTAATCCCAAATATACGCCACCATAATAAAATACCGGCATGGCGTAAGGTTGCAGGTTTTTATTCAATCCTTGTAATACAACTTCTTCTTTTGTCCAGTGAATAAAGTCATCACTTTCAACCCGGGCTACTTCTCTTCCCATTTCCCCCCATGTCCGCGTAATACCAACATACTTATTCAATGTTGGAGCCCATAAAGCATTGTTATGTGTATCTCCTGCTACAGTTACATCTCCTTCGCATGGCTGATATTCATCCCAGTGTAAACCATCCTTAGAGAAACTTATTGATAATTTCTTACCTTTAAAAATGGCTTTATATCTGCGATTAGTATCCTTTTCATACTTATCTTTAAAAATACCAGCTCCATGCGGTCCTGCCCAATGGTCTCCGTCCTGACCTTTTCCCCGCCAAACAATATTATTGCTTTTGTTTCCTTCAAAATCAACTAATCCCAGATTAGGTTTCTCCCAATGAATTCCATCTTTGGATGTCGCATAGCAGACAGCCATCTCTCTTTTATCCGGAACATCATAATCCTTCTCACGTTCTTTCAAAGACATCCCCTTAGCTGAATTGTCAATAATAAAAGGGCTATACCAACATTTATACAATTCATCTTCCTCGTCAAATATTACGTTCCCATAATAATTATCAAACCGTTGTTCCCATGTTTTATCTTCTACAAACAAGGGATTAGACGGGTGTTTGAATGCAACGCCAACAGTAAGCTTAGCGTTTTCGACTTTCTCTGTCACCCGATTATCCAAAAGGAGGTATTTATTGCTATTTGATGGCTTATTTTGACCAATACAAACATGAATAATGAATAGGAACACTATAAGAACTAAGAGTTCTAATTTTCTCATTGTTATTATCATTTTGAAGTTTAATTTACTTCAGTAATTTATTTTATTATTTGAAACGCAAACAGTTTCGCATTTTCAAGATAAAACTTCAGACGTATCGTTTTGCCTTTGAGTGAAGAGAGGTCATTATTGTTTTCCCACCGTGGCTGCAATCTTAGCTGATCAACAGATTTGAAAACTTTAGCTTGCTTGACAGAAAAGCCCGGGATTGAGTTGCCTTCGGCACTGAGTACTTCGACGTAGAATCTCCCTTTGGGAGCCTCTACATTAACCTGTAATTTGTCACCTTGCAGCTCAAATGGTTTGGTAGTGATCGTTCCCAATTTATCTTTTGCAGACTGGCTGATGAATCGGTCCAAGGGCAATATTGCGAGACCGATCTGACCTCCCTTACTTTTTACTGATCCGGTATCGTGGTGCCGGGTATCCATTCCACCATAATAGATCCAATGCTCATCACCGCGCGTTACAATTTCCGATGCCGCCATGACCATGGCCATGTCAAAACTCCCGGCGCCTCCTCTTTCTATGAGTGGTTTACGAGCGTATATCCAGGTCTTGTCAAAATTCATAGCATCCCTGCTGGTTCCGATGTAGAAATCAATTACATCTGTCTCAGGACGCTTATCATTATCTGCAACCGAGACCCTGCCCTCAGCCCCTGTCAGTTGCCCTACAGTCAGCACTCGCATCAGACTAAAATATACATTTTCATATATCCATAGTGTCATCGCTTCCATTTGAAGAACATTGGCACCTGAAGATGTCTTTTTACACTGAGGATCATCGATAGAAACCGTAGAGAGCGTTTCCCACGCCTTTGGATATCCAAGAAGATCGTTGCCCTTTTCGTGTGCCATTACACGTGAAGCACGATCCTCGGTCAAACCACCAGCAGCTCCCATGTCGGATCGGGTCATTAACAGATAACGGTTACCGATCGGATCCCAGAGAATCTGATTATGCGTATCGGCAGCTCTGCCAGTGACAGATTCACCGTCATTATAGCCCGTCCAATGAATACCGTCAGAAGAATATGCCAAGGCACACATGGCATTTCCGGGATTATAAGCCGCTTTATATTTCTCAGGATGGCCCCAGGGAACTGTCGGATCTACCATAAAGGAGGCCTCATAGAAAGTGCCTTGCGTTTTTCCATGATAGGTAATGAGATTACTCTTTCCGTTATCTGCAATAAAAGGTTTTGTCCAATTAATTCCGTCCCTGGATTCGGAATAACCGGTAATCACCTCATTATTTTCACGATACATCATTTGAAATTTTTTTTGCTGCTCGTTCCACAAAACTGTGGTACGAGCGCCTAAAAAAGGATCACCTGACTTAGGCAAACCAATGGAATGAGAATCAGTCGGCAAACTGGAGGCCATAACCACACCCATTTTAATGGGCTTTCCCAACTCACGGGTAATATTCTGCTTCAGGTCAATGGTATAATTATCCACCAAAAGCTGTTTCTGCACACCGACTGATACCAGATTCTGAGCAGATGTAACAGATACACAGAAAACATTAACACTAAAAAATATAGTTGCAAAGATTTTCATTTGATTTTATAATTTATACATCCAGGATAATTTATACGCCCAGAACTAGCTGCCCCTTCATTGTTATTTATCCGATTTCTACTTGCTGCCCGAAGATATTGTAGTGTTTTCTCAGTTTATTAGAGCGCATTATTGATGCGCTATTTTTCAAAATAATCCTTTATCGAATGCCAAATCTGTTGTTCAATCAACCTGTTAACACTATTTTTCGCCCAAAAACCATCGACAATTATTTTTACAGATTGATGGCCGGGGGCAAAGTACTTAACAAGTTTATCGTAATAGCTGGTAAAATTGCCCTTTGCTGCTTTACTTTTTATTATTTACGACTTCTTTTTTTACGAAACCATCCCCTCTCGTTTGAATAAAATTTCCCTCTCCACTGGTTGGCATATTTCCGGTATAATTGGTTAAAACTATTTCCGGTATTGTTATTTGTCCGGTAGCTTTAAATGTCCCTTCACCCGCTGCAGCATCTGTATGAATAATATTGGAAGCCGAAATATGGGATATGGAACCCTGAGCATCCACAACATTATTGATTCCTTTACAATAGATATTGTTCATTTGCAATACATCAACAGAGCCTCCATCTTTTACACAAAGCAAGGGGCAATTGTTGGCCGGATAATCTCTTGTTACAGTGCTGTTATTGATTGACAGATAATTTATCTTAGCACCGCTAATTTCAATATGATTGGTGATTTTGGGTGTTGTTTCTGTATTTTCAGAAGAATTGTAGCCTTCAATAATCAGTTTTTTTATGGTTTTATTTTTCCCGACTATCAATATTGAAGGGAAGTTGTCTTCGGCAAATTTGTTGCGGTTCACGTTCTTAAAAACAATAAGCTCAGCATTTGCATCGATATTGGCATAACTATGATGTACTGAGCCTGGAATTTTCCCCACTGACTCAACATTTATGTTATCAATGAATATTTTTCCAATATTCCCGTCTCCGGGATTATTTATTGGGAATGAGTTTTGCCAGTAATTGTCGATAATTAGCCAGTATTCCTTAGTTGATCCATGAATATTTCTGATTGTTACATTATCGATGCGGCTTTTGCAGCTTAAAAGACGTATTCCGAACAATCCACCTTCAAATTTTACATTATCAATCGTAATATTGGTAATGTCACCATAAAATTTCCGGTACAGGTTATTGATGTTATCCCATTTTAATTCCAGTGGAATATCCGCATTAAATGCGATATGATCGTCTTTTGCAAGAATAACACAATCTCTGATTGTAACATCCTTATCTGGCCCAACGAAACTTAATCCGTCGCAATTTATCGGGGCATCTTTCCCCACATCTATTCTAACATTTTGAATAAAGACGTTTTCCACATTCTGCGCGTGGAAGCTGAATGTCCTCGGTTTATAAATGGTGGCATCTTTAAACGTCAGATTTTTTACATTAATGAAGCGGAAAGCGCATATCCAGCCATCTCCGGCATTATCATGTACCTGTGCAGGAGTTAATGCGTCATTAAATCCATTGCCATTCCAAATTCCACCCTGGATAGAAATATTAGAATCGAACGAAGTAGCCGAAGAAGCCCAGCTTACATTACTCAAAAGGCATTTGTCTGAATGATTACGAAGTATTGCCCCACAACCTTCGAAGGCAATGATTTTGGTATTGGAATAGATGGTAAGACCTGTTACCGAATACCTCCCGTCCCAATAAATAAGGATTGAATTGGTTTTAGCCTTGTCTAATATCGCTTGGATTATGGCTGTATTATCAGTTCCAAATGTGGTACTGTTCATACTAAGATCGGCATCGTTGATTGCACCATAAGCCGACAGATAATATACATTTGGTGATTTAATGGATTTATCTTTTATTTGAGAATAACCAAACCAAGTCATAAAAAATACAGATAGAATACTCACTAACAGTCGTTTCATTTGCTTTTAGTTTTTGAATGAAAATATTTTAAATCTAACTAGTCATATTTAAATTGACACCTTCGCTTTCCCTCCCGGATTTGTCAACGGCAGTAACCCTGAAAATGCAATGATCATTTTTCCCCTTTTCCGGAATCAGGCATTCAAAGGAATTAGTTTTAACCCCGGACTGAATCAATTGGTAATCAGGCGAATTACCCACGTGCTTGTAGACCCGGTAGGTAGCGGCATCGGGGCTCGCATCCCAGGACAGCGTTATTTTTCCATTGCCCACTTGATGATTGATTTTAGGATTTGACGGAGGCGCTATTTTTCGGCAAACAGGAATAGAGGTAATGAGATATGTTTCATCCGGTGAGGTTTCAAACTCCACATAATCGGTTTTTCTGTTTTTTACCGCTACTTTTTTACCTGACGAATTACTTATAACAGCCTCGTTTACATTGAAATATCTTAACTTGCATATTCCTCCGATTTTGGAATGAATGGCAATTCGTGTAGCCTGACTATTCTCCCATTCGGCAGAAACTTCGAAATTTCCCCGTGCCAGCAAGCCGCGGAACGAACCTTTGCTCCAACTTTGCGGTAGCGCCGCCAATGGATGGATATAGCCTTCATGGCTTTGCAGGAGCATTTCAGCAACACCTGCCGTTCCTCCAAAGTTTCCGTCAATCTGGAACGGTGGATGGGTATCCCATAAATTATTCATCGTCCCCTTTTTCAGAAGGGTTTGCAGGAGTGTATAGGCCCGGTCGCCATCTTTAATCCGCGCCCAAAGGTTCAGGCGGTGAGCCATAGCCCAACCCGTCGACTGGTCGCCGCGCTGGTTAAGGGTGACCCTGGCAGCATCGAGCCATGCAGGAGTATTTGAATTGATGATCGTACCGGGATACAACCCTACTAAATTCGAAATATGACGGTGATTGTACTCCCCGATTTCACCGTATAACTTCTCCTCCCTGTATTCTTTTATCTGTCCTGATTTGCCTACCTGAACCGGATCAAGAGCGGATAGCTGAGTTTTTAGCACCGGCAACAGAGGATTTTTATCATTGGTGATTTGTGCAGCTTTTAAAACATCGGTATGGTTTTCGTAAATCATTTGTTGATCAAACGAACATCCTGTGGTGATGTAATAATGTGATTTTCCGTTACTATCGCGGACTTCCTGTTCTGGTGAAGCCGATGGTGAAGCAAGCAGAAATCCCAAAGTGTCGATAACCGTTTTCGACAGGAACTCCGACATCCCAAGTAAAGCCGGAAAGCAATGTTCTTTCAGAAGTTTTTTATCACCCGAAAATTCGTAATAATCCCAGAATAGTTTAGTGGTAAGTCCACCCGTACCCGGCCCGGAATGCCCTCCAGGTCCTGAAATGGAATAGGCGTTGGCTCCGGTTCCAATCGTCCAACCGTTGCCGCCAGGTTGATCCGAAACTTTTTTGGGAGCATATTTTTGAATATAATCAGTGGCAATCGCAGAAGCTTCGTTGCGAAAAGCCTCGTTAAAATCAACATACGACTGAAACAATTCTGTTAGGTTGGTATTGAACACCGGCCAGTAATTCATCTGGACGTTGATATTATGCCAATAACCACCCGTCCATGGGGTTATTTCGTACTGGCTCCATATTCCCTGAAGGTTTGGAGGCAGGGTTCCGGGGCGCGAGGAACAAATCAGCAAATAGCGCCCATACTGAAAATAAAGTTCCTCTAAATAGTGGTCAATAATACCTTCCTTATACTTTTTCAGCAATTCATCTGTAGGGAATGTTGATGGAGCCGAATTCAGGTCGAGGTTTACCCGTGCAAACAAACCGGAATAATCTTTCAGGTGTGCCTGATACAACTGCTCAGGACTTTTTAGTGATGCCTGTTCAATAACAGAAGATAATCGTTCATGAGGATGGGTATTGCCATCCAGCTTTTTTGAAAAATCCTTCTCTGTAAAAATCCGGCTTTCGAGCTGATAGTTTGTACCAATGGCTACCAAAATCATGGCTGAATCGGCATTCGATACCATGATCCGTCCATGATCGCTATTCTTATCATTTTCCGCATTCGTACTGCCGCCATAAGCAATCACCTTAAACTCTCCTTCGTATTGTATCGCCGGAAATTCGATAGCTCCGGAAAGGGTGATCAGGTTGCCTGATGCGGTCACCTTCCCGCTCCGTCCCCGATTTCCATCGGCTTTTCCAAAGGCTCTTAAATAGGGCGCCTCGGGGCGAACCGCAAATGACAATGCTCCCTTCCTGTTTGCTTTTAGTTTGATGACCATCACCTTGTCGGGGTAACTGGCGAAATACTCGCGTTCGTAAAAAGTGTCACCCTGGGTGTACTGAACAAACGCCACGGCATCGTTCAATCGAAGGCCCCTGCGATAATTAATCGGATTCTGATGTTTGAAATCAATATAAAGCTCGGCAAAACTGGTAAGTCCCGCACCATTGTAATGACTTCTCGATGCCAGCGTGTTATCGGTCAGCTGAATACGTTCGGTCATTGTGCGTCCAAAAATGTTGGCGCCCAAATACCCGTTTCCAATCGGAAGCGACCAGTTTTCCCAGGCAGAATCATTGGGATTATTATTTAAAGTAGTCGTTTCATTGTATTTGATTGGAATCTCAGGTACAGGTTCATTATACCACAAAACGTACGGTTTTGGAGAGGCACCTTGGTGTTTAGGTCCGGCATAAACTTGAAAACATTCACCAAAAGAAACCGACAGAAAGGCTGTCAGCAAAAAAAAGAGATTTATTTTCACTATATATGGTTTAGTTACTTACATGTAAGTTGATTGGCAATTTAATCCGGTTTTATAATATTACTATGCTTGTCCTGCCTGCAATCTTTCCGGTAACGGTCAAATTCCGAAGATTTGTAAGATCTCCCACCCAAATGAATCAGAATCTCACCTGTTGTCTGACAATAACGATTGTGATCCAGAATAAATTTTTGTTCGTCTGCGGGGTCTATGATCGAGTAGATGGCGGCGCCATAGGGCGCTTCACTAAAGGTATTGTTCCTGATGTAGACATTTCCAGGTTGTGTACCCGGATTCACCCTCCAAATAAAAACGTGATGGCCAACAGGTTGCGGATATATTTCTGACTGGCGCGGAGGCAAATCGCCCTGCATACTGAATCCACCGCCCGCATTGATACTTGTATTGTGTTCAAAATAAACCTCTTGTGACGGTTCACGACATTCGTAGGAGGCTAAGCCACAGTTGCTGAAATGATTGTGCCT
Organism: Prolixibacteraceae bacterium; assembly: GCA_963677935.2. Taxonomy (GTDB): domain Bacteria; phylum Bacteroidota; class Bacteroidia; order Bacteroidales; family Prolixibacteraceae; genus JAAFHB01. Next base: position 2,854,261 of record CAXXEH010000003.1, read on the forward strand.
AAAAAAAATTCGTTGTGGGATATTTCGTGTTTCCCCTCCCTGATGGGTCACACCTGCATCATAGATATTATCAAAAAAACAGCGCTCAATGGTTATATCACTGGCGCCATCCCATAGCTCAACTGCATTGCCGAAACGTATACGTCGTTTGGAATCCCAAACAGCACCACCGATAAAGCGGAACTCACACGCTCTGATCACGATGTTGTGGGGATGAAAATCCTGGTAACCATGCACTCCTGAGTTTCGAAAACTGAGGTTCTCCAGAATGATGTTCCCCTGACCTCCAACGAGTTTTCGCTCACCCCAAAGTACACATTCGATATCGCGGTAGGCTATACCGGGATTGGTTGGAGAACAAAGATAAAGGATGCTATTCGGAATGTTTTGACCACCACCTTCATCACCTGTCGAATTTCCGGTATAGTGCCATTCTCCAGGTTGTTTCAACGCGGCAATATCCCAACGAAGGTTACCGCAACTCTCCCCGCCATTGAAGACCAGATTACATACTTTACTTGAGAATTTTCCATCATATTTCCAAAGATGTGGCTGCTCTTCAATCCACTTTTCAGGATTAGCAACAGAGACAGATCCGAGAAATGCTGGTTTTTCTCCTTCACCGTACGCACCATAGGTGATCGGCGCCCCTTTCATTCCGTCACGCGTATGCAGCATATCGCGAATGACACTCCCCCGTTTGAAAAGGACCCTGTCGCCACCGGCAAACTCCCGGTTTTCATAAGTCCTGAATGGATGCAAGGGGGTTAAACCGTCGTAGGTATCGTTGCCAAGTGCCGGATCAATGTAATAGGTATGGCCCCCGTTTTTGTTAAGTTGATTTTGGAAATTCTCCTCCTCACTGTTTAAGTCAGCGGGCAGAGCAAATGCCATTTGTCCCTTTTGAATAAGCAACAAAGCACTACCGATGAGACCTGAACGTTTCAAAAAATTTCTTCTGTTCTGAATCATTTCGAATTACTAATAAGTTGCCCTTCCTCCTGAAATATCGAAAATAAACCCTGTAGAAAAGCTGTTCTCTTTCGATACAATAAATGAAACCATCGCAGCTACTTCCTCCACCTCTCCCAATCTGGACATCGGAATTTTGGAAGTCATGTAGGCCAGCATTTCGGGCGCTGTATTTTCGTTCATTACAGTTTTGATAACTGCCGGAGCAAGGCCATTGACTGAAATACCCGAAGTGGCATACTCTTTGGCAACCCCTTTCACAAGTCCGATTACGCCGGCCTTTGTGGAGGAGTAACCGACCATTCCCGGATTTCCCTCTTTACCGGCGATGGAGGCAACCAACAGAATTCTGCCGTAATTCGCTTTCTCCATTTTTTGGATCGTATATTTGGTCATCAGAAAGCTCCCTTTCAGGTTGACAGCCAAAATTTTATCATATTCTTCAGTAGGATAATCGGTGATTTTGGTACTGGTTGGACCAACAATTCCGGCGCAATGAACCATCACATCAATTCTGCCGAAATCTGCCACCACCTGATTAACCCCATTTTTAACCTGGTTTTCATCAGCCACATCAATTACATATCCTTTGGCTTTTAATCCCTTTTCCACAAAATGATCAATGGTGGTCTGGAGCAAAGCGGAATTACGATCAAACAGTGCTACAATTGCACCTTCCAATCCAAGTTGAAGCGCTATACCTTTTCCAAGTCCATCAGCTCCACCGGTAACAATGGCTACCTGGTTTGAGAAACGATTATTAAAGATGTTCATCAGTATATAATTTATTTTTTAAGCATTAATAAATCTCTGTCGTTGACTACCCAGTTGCTCAATTGAAAGTTCAACCACATCGCCGGCTCTCAGATATTGTGGCGGTTTCATCCCTAGTCCAACTCCTGGTGGAGTTCCTGTGGTAATCACGTCGCCGGCTTCAAGTGTCATGAATTGCGAAAGGTACCATACCAGGTAATACACATCAAAAATCATCGTACTTGTATTCCCTTTTTGCCGGAGTGTACCATTTACCGTAAGTTCCATCGAAAGGTTAGTCACATCTGAAATCTCGTCAGAAGTGACCATCCAGGGACCAAGGGGATTGAAGGTAACGCAGGATTTCCCTTTTACCCACTGACCTCCGCGTTCCAGCTGAAAACCCCGTTCTGATACATCATTCGATACACAGTAACCAGCAATTGATGCTGCGGCTTCGTCGGGCGAGGACAAATAGGCCGTCTCTTTTTTGATGATGATGCCCAATTCTACTTCCCAGTCAGTTTTTTCGCTCCCTTTCGGGATAATTACGTCATCATAAGGACCGTTTATCGTGTTGGTCGCTTTCATAAACACAATGGGTTCTTTGGGTATCTCCATCCCACTTTCCCTGGCATGGTCCGAATAGTTTAATCCAATTCCAATAATTTTGTAAGGACGAGCCACACAAGCTCCAAGGCGGATTTCACCATCTACCACAGGCAGTGATGCTTTTTTCAGGTCGATCAGCTCTTTTAGCTTTTCCAGTCCGTTTTGCTCAAAAAAGCTGCTGTCCCAATCGTTAAAATATCCCGATAAATCGTACCGGGTATTGTTTGCATCAATAATTCCGGGTTTTTCTTTCCCCTTTTCTCCGAAGCGTATCAGTTTCATTGTTTATAAATCTTAAAATGAATTTGTCTTAAAAATAGATTTTCCGTTGATATTTATTTCAACATCAATAAGATATGACTTAAGCTTTTCCGTATCGACTGTCAGACCTAGGCCTGGTTGATCAGGGAGGTGAATCATTCCATTCGTATCAGGCAGAATCTTTTCTTTGGTAATATCCAAAGCCAGTTGTTTTGACTCAACCGGATATTCGCAGATGATATCTTCAGCAATACCGGCAAAAGGTTGCAACGATGCACTTAAAGCAAGGTGTGACGTAAATGTGTGATTTACATAGGTTATACCCTTGGTCTGTGCCAGGTCTGCTACCCTTTTTGCAGTAGTGATTCCTCCAATACGCCCCGTATCGATCTGGATAAAGCGCAATCCGGCAAAATCGATCATTGAAGCAGCCTGGGCATAGTTATGGCACCCTTCGCCACCTGCCAACGGGCAGGCAGGTTTCGATTTTGAAAGTTGACTGTAAGGTGTCAGAGCGCCGTTGACAAAAGGTTCTTCGAGCCAAAATGCATTTACCTGCTCAAGTGCATTCAACCTTTTTGCAGCTTCCAGACTATTTTCATGCCAGGCGGTACCTGCATCCACCATTAAATGAATGTCCGGTCCAAGACCTTTGCGGGCTGCCTGAAGATGAGCCACATCGTCGCTAAGAGTCCCTTTCCCGAAAGGGCCCCAGCCAAATTTGACCGCTTTATACCCCTTTTCAACTGAGTGTTTTGCCTTTTGAAAAGTCTCTTCGGGGGTATCGCCGAAAAGCTGGGAGGCATAGGGCAATTTGGGATATGCCTTTTTATATCCCAGGAGCTCATACACAGGCGTTTGTTTTGCCTTTCCAAGCAAATCCCACAAGGCAATATCGATGCCTGAAAGGGTGTGATCGGCCTGTAAAAGGTCGAACGAATTTTCATAAACCAGATTTGATATCCGGTGAATATCTTTGACATCATTGAGCTCCCTCCCCTCAACGGAGTATCTGACAGGTTTGCAGGCACTATGCGACATAGGCGCTACAAAACTGGCGATTGTTGTCAGCGGAGAGGCCTCGCATTCGCCCCATCCTTCGTAGCCACCTGCCCCAATTCGCACCAAAAGGGCATCCTGACTTCCATCCCCGATATCCAGTACTTCGGGCATAGAGAGGTAAAACAGATCTACCGATTCAATTTTCATTCAATTGATTTTTTATAGTTGAATATTTAAAAAGTAATGGTTAATCCACCATCGACCGTTATCACCTGCCCGGTGATATAGGAGGCATCGTTTCCTGCCAGAAACAGAGCGACTCCGGCAATTTCAGCCGGCTCTGCAGCCCTGCGCATAGGAAGCTGCCCGGTTTTAACATACTTTTCCAGAAAAAGCGGACTTTCAAGTTCATTTTCGCCGTTGATAACCGACATGGCAGTATTCACATATCCGGGAGCTATGGCATTGACCCGGATATTCCGGTCTGCAAGCTCCAGTGCTGCCGACCTGCAATATTGATTAACGGCAGATTTGGCTGCAGCATAACTGCTTGATCCGGATTCTGCCCGAGTGCCATGAATTGAGGTGATGTGGATAATACTACCCCCTTCGATCATTGCTGCTGAAGCCATTGCCGTAGTCAGAATGGCTCCGTTTACCATGATATCAAATACCTTATGCCAATCATTCAGAGGTGTATTTACTGAATGGGTTTGCTCATAAACGCCGGCGCAATTGACAAGTACATCCAGAAAATCCCATTCTTTGCGCATTAACTCACTGCACCGGGTTATCAACTTCTGATCGGCATAACTACCCGCAAACCTCAGATGATTTCCGGCGGGAAGCTGACCAAACACCTCATTCAAACCACCTTCATTGATATCATTCAGGAAGAGATCATACCCTTCGGCGGCAAAGCGGAAAGCAGTTGCCCGACCAATGCCCGAAGCAGCTCCGGTAATAAATGCTTTTTTCTTTCTCATAGATTCAAAAAATATTTTTAAACACCATTACTGAATTCCTGCATAAATTGAAACGCGCGTCCTGATCGATTCCCCAGGTTCCAATAAGGAGCATTGATTTAGTGCAATAGCATCATTGACTGAAATGGGCATTGTTGTACAAGGCTCCAGAATTGCGGTGTAATGGTCTAAAAATCCGCCATACGAAGCAAAATACCAAAGATAGGGAAATACTTTGGGATCAAAAATATAAGTAAACCGCGAATTATTTTGGGGACTGATCATACTCATCACCCCTTCATCTGTTCCGAACAGGTAATAAAAATCAACAGTCCCATTTTTAGCGGGTACTTTCGATGCGTCAACACCTTCGATAATGGGCCACTCGAAAGGGGTAGTCGATTTAAAGCGGGAATATTCCGGATCAACTACCTGACCTTTGGTGGCACTGCATTCCATCCGGTCGCCTTCTGCAATCTGAAGAGCCGCATGTAATTTCCAAAGAAAACTCTTCACTGAAACCGACTCGTTAGTAATTGTATAATCGATATGTACAAGCGGTTGCGAATGGTCAAGAGTAATCGTTTTTTCATAATACAATTCACTTAACGGTAATTTACCAAAGATTGTCACCCCGTTTTCTTGAAGCAGATAATCGAGATTCATCGTCCACAGCTCACCATGATCAGGGTACTCCACATTATGGACCAGCTCGGGGATATCACTGGGTAGAAGCTCGTCGACACCCCCAAAAAAACAGGGATCGTAGGGTGTCCCAACCGGATATTGCTGAAGTTTAAGTGACTTATTTGTCCATAAAAACTCCTTCTGAAGCGGTATGGAGAAAATACTGGCGATCTTGCCTCCCACTGATGGGGCCACATCCATACGAATTGTTTCATTTTCAAGCCTGATTGTCTTGATTTCTCCGATATAAATTTCAGATATTTCCATTTCAAATTACCAAAAAATGATGTATACAGTTAAATAGGCCAGGACCATTACGGTGATCCAGAATGCAATAGTCTTATACCATGGCATCCTGTTTAGTTGAATCTCTGAAACCGGTATATTAGATAGTACAAGTATTTGGGGTACAGGTTTTGGGGTGCGAAGTAGTATATAAACTACCGAACCGATCAGCAGGCAAATCCACATGATACCCGCGAGATTGTAAATATTCATAGTTATTCCAAGTTGTCTAACGACGTAGGGGACAAAAAACATCGGTAAAGTAAGCAACAACATACCGAAAGCTAGTTTCGAATTCATCCTTTTAGTGATCAGACTCAATAAAAAGGTGAGTGAAATGGGCACTGCAATAAAAGCCCAGCACTCCTGGAAAAAGTCGAAGATATGTTTAAAACTGCCAACAATCGGTGCATAAAAAGCCCCGATGATTAGAATAGCCCCCGCAAAATACCTTCCTGTTTTTATAAGGTCCTTCTCTGTCGCTTTTGGTTTGATCAATGGCCTGTAAATGTCGAAGGTAAAAATGGAGGAGATTCCGTTAATCCCCGACTGAATTGCAGCTACGACGGCAAATATCAGGACTCCATATATGATTCCTGCCCCACCTGCAGGTATAAGCCGGTTAATCACAAAGACAAATGCATGGTCTGGCTTTGGAAGATTCGGTTCCAAAGCATGCGCTATCAGACCGGGAAATACGTCACCAAGGGGGATAAGAATCCACAGGAGCCCGGCAAAAATAATTCCCATTTTTGCATGCCACTCATTTTTAGCCCCTAAAGTAGCCTGATTGATATTCTGACTCGTGCAATAATACCAGATATTGGTCGAGAACATTAAAACCAGGATGGCGGTCCAGGGAATATCGGGATCGCTTGCCGGCTGAATCAGATGTGCCCTTTGACCGCTTCCGATAATTGCATTCCAGCCTCCGGGAACGGTATAAAGACCAATGACAAAAATGGTCATTCCACCTCCGATAAGCATCACGGCCTGCATCACATTTGTCCAGGCAATAGAAGCCATTCCGCCGTAAATCGTAAAGAAACCGACAATTACCGTTATAATCAAAATACAGAGATAAAGGTTAATGCCCAGGATACCGCTCATCGCAAATGCCCCTGAATAGAGAACCCCTGCAAGGTTGATGAATACATAAACCAGAATTGAAATTGCGGCAAAAAGGAGACTTACTTTGCGGTTAAACCGCTTTTCAAGAAATTCGGGAATCGTCAATATCCTTTTTTTCAAATAATAGGGGATAAACAACACCACCATGACAACGACTGCCACCGCATTTCCCCATTCCCAGTTGGCAATCACAAGCCCACGCCCGTAAACCGAACCAACTGTTCCGATAAACTGTTCGCTGCTTACGCCGGCGGTAATAAACGAAAAACCAATGATATACCAGGGCAGTTTATCCTGCTGAATAAAAAATTCGGCTGCATTGGTTTTCCTTTTTCTTCCTGCTACCAACCCAATAATTGTAAATACAAGGAAGTAAACGATAAAGGCAAAGTAATCAATGTTTTGTAGATGGATCATAGGATTAAATTGTGTTGATAATTCCTGTTATTTTTTCCTGCTAACCTCCCCATTATCAGGGTTGATCATAACCGGAAGGATACCGGGTTGTTCATGCCATGGTACTCCGTCCTGCCCGAAAAAGGTGGACCACCACTGCCGGTTGTCATCGCGGAAGAACATATTGTGACCACAGTAGGGCAAGGCTTCGTAGCGTTTACTGTATGGACCAAAGAGGTTTTGGGAGGTGGAGATATAGCAGCTATATCGTCCCCCTTCACCACGATCGGAACCGCACAGGTAATATAACCCGTTGGATTTGAACATAAATACCCCTTCGTACCCAATATGGGTTAATGAATCCTTTCCGAAGATTTTAGGACAGAGAGAGGAGTGATGTTGAGGATCAGGATCAGAAACCGCAGGTTTCAACCAATGGTAAGGTTCCGCCAGACCGCTCATATCGGGTTTCATCTTTGCAATTTTACCGCTGTGCCACAGATAATAAACCGAACCATCATCATCCTGAAACAGAGAGGCGTCAATCTCATCACCCAACCGTTCGTCAGGTTGAACATCAATATAAGGACCTTCGGGTTTCCCTGAGGTGCTTTTAAGCAATCCGCAGCCACTGTTTGCAGGATTAAAACGGCTGGGATCATTAGCATCCCAGCCCGGCATGCTATAGGTGAGCCAGAAAGTCCCCCTGATAAAATGAATTTCAGGAGCCCAAAGGGGTCTTCCCTGTTGGAGATATGGTTTGTGCCAGGGGCTGTTACCTGGTTTCCAAACTATTCCAAGCGATTCCCAGGAGATAAGATCCTTAGACTTCCACACCTGTATTCCATCCGGAGGATTGATGGTTCCCGTAAGGTACCACCAATGGTCACCTCCCCGGCAGATGGAGGGGTCGCGCAGGTAAATATCCATCAATTTGCGTAAACCAGGAAGAATCCCTTTGTCCGGGGTACGGAGTTTGGTCTCCTGAGTAGTAACTGTTTGTAATGGGACAGTCTCAAAAACATCCACCTTACAAATCTGTCCGTGATCATCAAATCGCATCGGTGACAGACAGGTCTCGCGATGGAAGCCATTGCCGTTAGGTAAGCGGAAACGGTGGTAAGCAATCACCCACTCATCCCGACCCGGGATCTGAATAACAGAGTTGTGGCCGGTTCCTTTGATGATTCCTTTTTGCCTCAGGACCCGATTGTTTGCTGCAAGGGTGAACGGTCCTAAAGGGGAGGTTGAAGTAGCATACCATACGGAATAGTCAGGACTATCGGTACCAAACCGCGAAAACATCAGATAATAGATACCCCTTCGCTTGAATACGAACATCCCTTCGGCAGATGGTACCGATGATATCTTTTTCACTGATGATGCATCGAATGAGATCATGTCCTTATTTAGCTTCACAACATTGAGGTTCCCGCTGCCAAAGTACAGATAGGAAACCTGGTCGTCGTCAGTAAACACCATTGGATCAATCACCTGAGTGTCATATGAATTTTTGTTCGCAAGTGGTTTGCCAAGTGCATCTTTAAACGGACCCTGCGGCCGGTCGCTTTCAGCTACCCCAATCTGCTGACCGGCGCTGAAATACAAATAGTATTTGCCATTGCCGCTGGCGATACATGGCGCCCAGGCTTTATCTTTTGCCCAGGTAATATCGCGAGGCAGGTCCAGGATTGTCCCTTCATTTTTCCAATCCTTTAAATTTTCGGAAGACCAGCACCGGAATGAAGTTGAACTCCAATAATCGATATTCCCATCATCGGTGGTGGGATAAATAAAATACTTCCCTTCAAATAATGCGATATGAGGGTCTGCATTCAAACCAGGCAAAGCAGCAGGCGGAGGCTCAAGCTTACCAAGCATATCACTTTGTTTGCGAACCTGATTGGCGCCATTTTTTTGGTTTTGATCTGTTGAAAAAGTTTTAGCAGACAACTGATTTGTAAACATCATCAAAACAAGCCATAGGAATGGACTGAATAGGAACCACCAGGAAGAAAAGTGCCTGTGTTGCTGTTTATTATGGAGAGTTATTGATAATAGCATACAATTTTCACTTTCTCTTTTTAGGATTAGGGATTGCGATACAATCGAACAACTCTGCAGGCCAAAGGCCTATCCGTTCAAAACCTTCGGGAACCGACTGGGCAAACTGAACATATGCCTGAACCTTACCTTTCGTGGTGTAGCTGGCGGCCTTTCCTTCCTCACCATTGGTAAAGACGCTGTAACCGGCAAGGGTACAATCCTCCAGATCGACATGCAATTTTCCGGCTGGCTTATGCCCCGCCGTACAGATAATCCCGGTTGATTTGCCCCCCATTTCAGGCTGAGTGAAGTTTAAAACAATAAAACGGCAACCAACAGCTTTAACCCGCACACAATTACTTGCGAACGACATGGCAAGTGCGTTGTCGGGATGGACAAGGGTACAATCTTCCATTACCAAATGCGGGACATCAGGCATGGTAGTTTCCCAACCTCCGACCAGTACTGCACCTGTATCTCCAACCCAATCCAAGGCCATAAAATAACATCTGCGGAAAATGCTTGGTTCATCAGGACGGACAACAGGGTAGCACAAACCACCACCAAAAGCACGACCAATGCCCACACAGTCTTCAACAATCACTGTAAAACCTTCGCCACTTTTATTGGTCAGGTCCCAGAAAAAACCGGCATCGCTTCCCGAGGTATATAGATTCCGTAATATCCACCGATCCCAGGAAATACTTGAAAATGTTTGCTCGGTAAATTCAGGGCGCCATCCTTTAGAAGTAGCACGAATGGTAGACCACCAGTCATAGCTTTTAAAACCTTTCTGCGGATCGCCCGAATCAATAATAATCCGGCCGGTTGCGCCGGAACCTAACCGACCATCCGTATCCCCTATGATTAAATTGTAAGCTCCTTTTGCCCCTTTGAAAGCTGTTGACAAATTAGCTTCCACATAAGTATCCGGACGAACATTTATACGATGGCCACCCAAACTGTCGGGAATGGCAGACAATGCAGCCTGGATAGTCAGGTAAGCACTATTCCAGCTTTTCCCGTCAGAATTATTTCCCAGCTTTGATACATAAAGGATGGCACCCTTTCGCCCATGATATCCACGGTCTGAAGGATCAACTGTTGTTGCGGCACAAACGGTTAACTCGGCCAGTAGAGTGAGCCCAATTACAAGCAAACTAAGTACTCCCAATCTTCTGGTGATAAAATTATTCTTTGTCATTGTTTGAAATTATCGGTTAAATTCAACTGTTAAAAATGGCTCTGATTAAAAATTTATCTTTTATATTACTCTTTAAGCATTTGATTCAGAACGCCTGACATTTTAGATTTTATTCTTGAATTTTCAGTAAGATCCCAGAAATTTTGGTGCATGCTTATCATGGCAAGGGTTGAAACAATGGTACTTTGCGTCCAGCCTGTATGAGTACCCCAAACTCCCCATCCGGCATCTCCATTTGATGCCCAGTAATCCCACTTTTCAAAATCAAAGGCCCGAAACCATGCTCCATCCAGAGCGTCATCTTTTTTACTGCTTACCTGAATTCGAACAAGGAATTCTGCCAGCTTATTAACTGCCTCAAAATAAACAAAATTATTGGTCACACAAGCAGCCTCATTGAGACTAAAAATAGCAAAATTTGTCGTATAAAGCATATCAGAAACAGGATCGCCATTACGAAAAATCAAAGTTGCTTCCCTTTTCCCGTAATCCTCATTGGTTGACTTACCATAATCGCCCATTCTGGCATCACCCAGTTCTTCAATGATAGCGCCACATGGTTTTTGATTTTCAATAAGTTTGACAACCATCGTATCGAGCCACTTCCGGTGTTCGGGGGTATCGTTAACCCGGACCAACCATGCGAGAGGCAGGATCATCCGGGCCCTCTCCTGCTGAATTCCATTGGTCCATCTCCATTTATCGGGATAAGCTTCCATTGTCATCTTAATGGCCTTTTCCGTTTTTTCAAGAAGTGGTGTATATCCGGTTTTGGCGTACAGCCATAAATAACATGCCCACATCCACGATTCATAGTGAGGATGCGGATTGATGATGGCGCCATCGCGGTAGTATTTCCATCCCTTCTTCTGTAATTCATCTGCAGATAGGCTCCCCCCTCTGAACCCGTTTATACCTGTTGTCCTGAAATTCGCAAGTATCGTTTCCAGAATCTCTTTGTCCCATTTCCAACTTTGCAAACAAGCCGAGGCGCCCAGTGCGCCAAGGATGGCTCTGGCATTATCATCCCCATAAAAATTGCCATTGCTATATTTTGAATCGCTCCACCCCATCAGTCCAAAACATGGATTTTGAGGATTGTCACCACCTTGGGAGAGTACATTTGAATCGTAAAATAAAAAATCCAACAGATTTGAAGCCACAATAGCATCTTTGCTCCTATCCTTAATCACATTGGTAATTGCCATAGCAAAAGCCACCTGTCCAATGTCATCAGCACGATTACAATAACGGTTAATCTGGGTTCCATTCCATGAGATGCTTGAACCGGGCCCCTCGATGATTCCCAGGGAACCATCACCAACCTTCACACTTTTATCCAGATAAGGACCTGAACCGGCTCCCGGCATTTGCATATTATCACAGAATTTCTTCCATGATGAATCAATCAGGAAACGTCCGTTGTAAAACCAGTCAACCCCCTTAACGATCGAGTTGATATACACATCCCGGGGAAGATTCTCCTCCTTACTAAACATAGGGGTCACATAATCCAATCCGGTATTGAGCCGAAAATCAATTTTTGGCTCCAGCCAGTTCAACATATACTCCCAGATAATCTCCCATGAGCCTTTTGGGCCAAATCTTCCGGTTGCGAACCCGCTTAACTTGGTTGAGGCGATAAGCAATTTATTGCGTTTAAATAAGATTGGATAGGTTTGAACACCTGAAATTCCATATTCAGCTTTATAGACCCCTGCAACTTTTCCCAATACAATCAACGGTTCTTTGTCTTCAAAATTCAGGACGACTCCATTCAAACCCAAAAGGTCCATCGGTTTTGTACTCCTGCCAAAAACATCCGAGGTAATAACAGCCCGTTCAAAAACGGTTTTGATTGTTCCATTTGCTTTTTTTACCCCTGGAATATCGTCCGAAAATTCAACGTAAAGTTTAAGATCCTTCTCTTTTGCCAACTCAAAGACCTTTGTATCAATTTTGTTTGTGACAAATGGGTAATCATCAGCCAAAATTAAGACCCCTGTACCGTGGGCTGCCTGCGTTACCGCTTCCAGCGGATTCGGATAACGGGTAAATTGGTATCCATTTTTCGATAACAAAAGAATCAGGTCATTTTGCTCATCAGAACAACTGATTATCAAATTACTGGGCTTACCAGTAGCATTCCCTGACAGAGAGGTAATTAGAATTATCCCTGAAAAGATGAATTTAAGAAGAATTCCTAATCGTATTTTCATGGTAAATGATTTGATTTCAGTACTTTAAATTCAAAATCCTTAACACCCATTATGCCTTCACTGCTGACACCTTCAATTTTACCAACAAAACCAGTATTGATATCTGAACAAAAAAATTCCAGGGTAGCTTCCCCTTTTTCATTAGTAGCTACAGAAGGTTCCCAGAGGAGGGTATTGCGGTAATCGGCCGATAGGTCTGCCAGTGATTCTTTATCGTATTTTGGTTGATAAAACTCCCGATTGCCATAGTAAGCCTTTACTCTCGACAGGTTGAACCTTATTAAAAGTTCTTCTTCCGTGAATGTGGGGTAATGGTATTCTTCGGCAATCTCTGATGAGGCAACAAAAGCTTTTCCGTCGTTAACCCATTTAAATCCGACATATCTGGAATATACTTTACCCTCAACTGGCTTTGTATTTCTACTATCATTTTCGTGTACCTGACAATTCAAAAAATGGCTAACGCAAACATAATCAGTATTTAAATCCAATTTTGCCAAACTGTCCAAATGCCCCATATATTTATCCCTAAATACTTTAGGCCCTTGTCCCTTTATAGTAATTTCATCCAGTTTTATCATATTGTGACCTTCAACATAGGGACCGGAAGAGTCTTCAGCTTTTTTCGCGACGATTACATTGGGCTGAGGATAATTCATTTCTTTCTTTTTCCTGATTTCATTAATAGTCTGAAAAGGGTCGGATAAGTTGATCCGGGATTGAAATTCAACAGGAGCAATCGACTGAAGGTAAATATAATCCCCTTGACCGGTTTTTAAATGTTGCGGAGTAATAGTAAATCTTCCTGCTGAATCAGATGGTATAAAATCCACTTTTTTATCCTTACCAGGACTAAATGCCTTCACAAATTGTTGAACAGCCAAGGCTTTTTTTAATTTTTTTGTAGCATGTATTTCTCCTTCTGTCCCATCAAAAATAGCCTGCTTTGAATCCTTGAATAATTTTAAGTTTTCCTCACTCCAAACATACCTTCTCCAACCCTGGGTAAGTAACAGCAGGTCCAATGCTTCTTCACGTCCTTTGTTCTTCACGTCAAAATAAAAGGCAGGATCATAAATTCTTCCTTTCAACTGAGCAGACAAGCAACAATGGGTCAGAATATCTCTGGAATCCTGGGGATTTTGGTAGAGTTTATCATACACACTTACCCCAAGGTTAGTTTTAACGGGTTCTCCGTTTTCGTCTGTTACCTTAATTTTCAATACTGATTTCCCCCGGGTAAAATACTTTTCCTTGTCAAGTTTTGCATCGATGTATAATCTTTGGTTATAATTGACATATACCAGTCGTTCTGCCACAGGCTCCAAACTTTGATTGAAAAGGGTGAATTCAGCGATCCCCTGTTCCGGAAATTCGTTCAGCGGGATCTTTATCTTCAACTCTTTATTCAATATTCCTGTTGCCAGGCAACAAACTACACCCCTGACTTGTCCTCTCAGATAGACCGTCTCATTGTTTAGACCAGGGCTTTGTGTGACCTTAAAGAACAGGTAATCTTTGTCTCTTTGGACCAGACGCATGGAAACCCCTTTCGGATAGATTTCCTTCAAAATGAAAACACTGTCAATCATTGGCTTTGATAGGCGGATGTTGTATTTTTTGTCGATATTTGGGGTAAACCGCAGGTTTCCCATCCCCGCATGGATGCTTTTAAATTCCAGAAGCGGCTTATCATCTTCGAACAAAGTTCCTGCTACATCGATTGGGTATCCATCAAAATTTACAGCCTTAAAGGCGAAGTTGGAAGGTATGCCTGCAACAAGGTTCCCACCTTCAGGGAAGGTCTCAAACTGTATGGGACTTCCCTTTTTACACGGGACAGAAAAACTTATTGCCTCTTCTCTGCCGCTGTATTTCACCTTTAAATCCATCCGAAGTCCTTCACAAGTGCTTTGCGGTGCAAAAATAAGGTTTGCCTGTCCCATCTTATCGTTTGGCGCTTGTGTCTGTCCCAATATTTTGTCACCCTTCATTAGTTTAACCTCTATTTCCGCATCAAATGGTGGCACTCCTTGTTCCGACAGGGCAGTAACCTTAATCCTTATGGAATCGTTTGATTTATAAAAGAAACGGTTAAAATCGGCAGTGACCAATAAGCGGGGCTTCATCTCCTTATTGATTCTTATCTTCCGGATTGCCTGATACTCCGTGCTATCATCAAAGAATGAATATCCGGTGTAGGCAGCCAACAAGTAGTTACCTTCACTTAAAGTGTCTTGAAGGAAAACATGTCCAGCTGTAAAACCATCCTGAATTTCGTATTTTTCATTCCAGACTGCAAGCCCTGTTATTTCGTTAATCACTTGCAGGTAAAGTGTTTGAGATAATATCGAAGGGGTAAAATAATGCGAGTTTAGCAGATAGGCCTTGAACCATAAGTCTTCGCCGGTTTCATATATGCCTTTATTGGCTTGGAGGTATATCAATTCTGCAGGGCTCTTTTTTGAAAGCGTATGCAGTTGACTAGCCAGCATTTCCATTTTAGTGGAACCTGGCTGAGCCAAAACAGGTGAAGACACGATGAAGGAAAAGAGTAAAAGAATTAAATATTTACCCTGTAATCTCAATTCGGAATTACTATATATATGCAACCTCATTATTGTTAATGGGTTAATTATCACAAACCAAATTTCATAATATTTTATACCCTAATTTCTAATGCAAAATTTATATCACTGATATCCAATGGATTTCAGTTGAGTATCGAAATCCTCCGGAAGTTTTTCCAGCAATTTGTTTTGATCACGTGCAGCATAGCGAATTAAATTACGCAGCAGACGTTCTGCCGCAGGATGAGTTCCTAAATTATTGCGGATCAACAAGGTATTGATTGTAAATTTTCCGGAGCCAAACGGATAAACTGCCAGAAACAATCCGGACCCATAACCCTGAGAAGCCTTGATAGCCCCCGCAACAATTTCACCAGGCGCCTCTTTATTATTATTCCAAAAATGCTCAGGTAAGATTTCCCGGTAAAATTGGTGATCCATCAGCCCTCCGGCAGGAAGACCTTCAAAGACAGGATGTTGTTTGGCCCATTCATCAAACAGGTATAACCAGCTCGGATACCTGGATATCGAGTTCTTTTCTCTCAATGGTAAATAGCCATCGCTACTTTTACCACGTTTAAATACTTCAGGCGAAAGAAAGATCACATTTGAACCACGGGCAACATGCTGCATCAAATCCCTGAATGCCGATAAGGTATCCTTCCCGACGGGTGGATGAGCGCCAACCAATATGGTTTCTCTTGATTTTTGTTTTGCTGCATTAAATGGCCTGGTTTTGAAATGCTGCTCTGCCAACCATTTAGTCAGCAATGTATCTGCACCCCAAACAGTAACGTCCGTTTCGACAGCAGGCATCTGCGCCGGATCATCGACGTAAAACTCCACTTTGCCACACGTTGGCGCTCCTCCACGTTCGAGCGTGGCCAAAAGATGGTATTTCCCGGCCGGGCCATCAATAGCAATTTCTTCCGAAAATACAGGCATGGCCAGCGGAGGTTCAATCCCGTTTTTTGTCGCGGCAATGGTAATTGTAGTCTTATGGTTGTAAATCTGTTGGTTATTGGGACCTACGACCTGAATCAGTGCAGGATAATCTCCCGGGAGAAGCGCATCTTCGTTGGCCAGAATCACTTCAAGTTTAACATTCCGACCGCAATAAATATTTCGGGGTTCGGCGAACAAACACCAACGCAATGGTGCCAATCCCTCAAAAAGGGCATCAGTAGTTCCGGGTTTAAGCTCCCGGAAAGTGGTGGTCAAACCCTCACCGGTTAATCCCTGATCGTTCATTCCGGTAAGGTTATGCCCGCAGATCTGAGGATTGGATCGGATCACCGTAAGGCTAAGTGCACGGTTACTGGCTGAGCGCCGGATACTTTCGGTAAAAAAATCCTCGGGCCTGGGATAGATTTCATCCAGTTTCCACCGGGTAAAATCTTTAAGAAAGTCATTTAAGCGTTCTCGGTAATATTGGGCATCCTCATTTCGTTCTTTTCCGTATCGCTCAAAATGCCGGGTTACGCGCCAAAAATCAACACCACTTCCGATGCCGAATTCGGATAGAAAAACCGGTTTCGTATTTTTGCCGAGATTACGGATTAAATTGGTAGCTTCCAGTGTTTGTGGAACTCTGGGGTACAAATGATAATCACCCATCTCCATGTAAGCATGGGCAATATGCGGATATGGATCAGGCTTCTTTACATCGGACGCTGTCGGTGATTCGTTCCCCAATAAATGCTCCCACACCATTGAGCCCGGATTGCTCAATGATCCGATGGATGGATGATCATCGCTGCGGGCGCTGTTTAAAAAAATCATGCGTGTGGCATCCAGTTTGCGCAGCTGAGGAAGCATGGTAACGGCATGTTTGAATGTCGGTCCGTCAAGTGTTTCGTTGAGTAGCCCCCAGGCAATTACGCTGGGGTGGTTACGATCGCGGAGGATCATCCCTGTCTGTGCCTGGTCAAAACGTTTGATCATCATCGAAGAAGAGTCCATCGCCTGCGAAGCATACGATTCGTTATAAACCATCAGACCAATTTCGTCGCACATATCCAGTTGATAAGGTTTCACCCCTCCCCAAATAAAGCGAATGGTATTGAATCCCATGGCTTTCATATCAATCAGATCGCGGCGCGCCTGATCAGGGTTGACCGGTAAGCGTTGACCGATCGGATAATTATTACATGAATGGGCAGATTTCAGAAAGAGCCGTCGCCCATTGAGCCGGAAACTTCCATTCGCGAACCGGAAATCGCGAAAGCCAAAACGGACAGAGCGCTCTTCAACGGATTTATCCTTTTCGCCAGTATTCCTTACACTAAGCCGATAAAGATAAGGATCATCGATATCCCATAAGCGTGGATTTTCCAGGTTAATCTCTGCATGAATCAGGGTATCTCCCGGAGGAACATTACACGCTAATTCCAGAACTTTCAACGCTTCGCCACTGGCTGCGGGTGCAACAGTGAATGCCAGATGCCGGTGTTTCCTTTTTGTTCCTGAGTTCCGAATATTGGCCTCAATTTTCACCACATCGCCGGGTGAATTTGCTGAAACAAAAAGGTCTTCCACCCTGACTTCAGGAACCAGCAACATTTCGACCGAACCCGTGATTCCTCCGCAGTTGAATTGTGCGCCAGCCCAGAAAGAAATGACCCTTGCCTGTCGTGGGATTTGCTTTAGGGTCATGCCATCGATAGGCTCATTGGTTGGATTCAATACCCTGACGCTTAGGTGGTTTTGTTCGTTGGGTTTGACTACCTCTGTTACATCGATTACAAACGGAACTTCACCGCTTTCATAACGACCCATAAACGTATTGTTGAGCCACACATCTCCGACATAATCGATTGACCAAAATCGAAGCAAGGTCCGGCCGGATGGATCAGTGTTTTTTGGAACTTCAAAGTTTCGCCAATACCATACGACCCCATGGTATGCCGGGAATACATCCTGTAGAATCCAGGGAACTTTTATTGGCCGGGCTTCGGGCACAGGCACTTTCCACCAGTTTTCTGTCCTTCCTACGTTAAGGGAATCCTTGGCCAACAGCCAATCTCCATCCAATGAAACAACAGATTTTGATATGATATTAGGAGCCTGCGCATGCTGGGACTGGGCAGACGATCTGTAAGAATTGATTAAGATAAGAATAATAACTAGTTGTACTATTCTGCAAATGAATGGATATGTTCTCATACTTGAATGGTTTTATTCTACAATTTTCCAGAGCAATAAAACATCGGCTCTCTGAAGTTTGATGTTGGCAGCCAATTTTTTTCAAATTTGGATAATCCGATTTGCACCTATGGGCTATCCAAATATATGACGCGATTAAAACACTCTTCTTTCAATGTCTGTAAGCGGCAGAGCCGCATAATATTTGTAGCAAAAAATAGAATACCTACAGGTTAGGTGCAGCGTACCGTAATATCAAAACCAATTGCGCTAAAATATTATTTTTTCAATTTTCTACCGTTGGAAAACAGGTGAATTTTTCGTCCTGAACAAGGTAATAAGGGATGTATTTACAATCTGGTTTACCCTCAATATCAAATTGTAAGGGAGACAACGATCGGGATGTCAACTTACCGCAAAGCTTTTCAACTGATGTATTTAAAGCAGTATCGCCAACCAGCGCCATCAGAACGGGACCGTATACCAAAGCGTATCGATCCAGGTTTCTATCCTGATCCAAACCAGCATATTTGTGCAGACTTAAATTCATCGGGAGTGCAAATCTGATTACATCGTTACTGTGCCAAATCCTGTCAATCGTGATATAAGATCCAGGTTTTCCGGTGACCACCATCGTTTTATTTATTTCAATTTTCACCTCTTTTTCAGCCCATGACGGAATGCGAACACGCACCTTCATTTTTATTGATGGTGAACCTTTCAGGGAGATCGAAACCTCGTTGCTTTTAGGAAATTCCGTATTCATTGCCAGGGTGACAGCTTCATGATCCTGTTTCCAGGTTATGGCTGAAGCGGCAAATAAATTAATAAAGATTCCTTCAGAATCAATGGAGTATATATATTCGGGCAGTTTGGCAATTAGTCCCACTGAAGAACATTCACAACAGGTGCCGGAGCAGTCAGCTTTATCTTTGGTCCCCTGAAGAAAGTTGGTGTATCGGATATACCCCCGGTGATCCTGGCACGCCAATATCACATTGTAAATTACCTTTTCGATTTCACCGGCATATTTCTCTTCAGTAGGATAAAGCTGCAATAACCTACTGTTCAGATTAATCCAAAATACGCCGCCACAAGTTTCCCCGACATGACGTTTCTGATCAAGGTAAAAGGATTTTGGCGGATATAACGCTGCCTCGGAAATAGCCGGTATTCCACCAATATTTTGAAAATTTTCCTCATAGGCTTTCCATCCACCTTTAACTGCATCCAAATATTTTTTTGCTCCCGTTCCCCGGTATTCGTCTAAAAATGCTTCCAAACCAAGCAATTCGTAACAATGCGGTCGACTGGGCGGATAATAGGTGATACAAAGGGGATTCTCATTCTTTAGTTCAGTAATCCAATAATCCTGATCCAGATATCTTTCTGTTGCAACGAGGTCTTCAGCCTTACCTATCGGAGACAAGCAGACCAAACCACCACCAGGAAGTGCATTGGTGGAATTTTCGCCGTTCAGCAGTTGATTCAGATAGGGAGAGTGATTAAACCAATCGTAATAATTGCGTAAAATTTTGTACGCTCTGCCATTGCCGGCTTTTCCGGCATCCAGCAACCCCCTTGTCCAGAAGACCCTGTCGTAATTTTTCCGTTCACTGGTGATACTTAAAATATCCGTATTCGAATAATCACTTTCAGGATAATAATTGCTGTAACCGTCAGCCCGCTGGCGCGATCCGATTTTATTAACCATCATATTGACAATATCACGCATGTCACTCCGTTCTCCCCAACGAAGGGTATTGCCCGCTCCCTGGAGCATTCGCCCCTCGTTAGAGGCAGGGAGGCCGGTGTACCACCCTTCGCCATCACAATAATAGGGGTTGTCAAAACAGTGATTCAGATAGGATATATTCCTGAAAAAGCAATCATTGAATACACCTGAGAGTAAAACCACTCCACCCACAGGCGCTTTTGCCTGGTCAGAGACCGGTCTCCATTGATTTGGATCAAGATAGGGCTTTTTTCCTGAGGCAGTAACCTTTAATTCTGAATCGGCAGATACCTTCAAATGTGCAGGATAATCTACCGGCTCAAATGATTCAAAATAATCAACATCCTGGTCATACCCTGTTGATTCCCGATTCTTCTCCTTTTTTACAACAATTTTTAAAGTATGAATTCTGTCGCAGCTTAACCCTTTTGCTTCGAACAGGAGTTGTTTTGAATTTGCTTTATCAGAATAAGAATCAACGCTTTTTTGAAATATTCCATCGATGGATACCTCCGCCAGACCATGATTCTTACCAACCGTACCAATCCATCGTACCGTTGATCCTCTGAATATAAAAACGCAGTTATTCATTTGAAGGTTTGCCAGATGCCGTTCATTTTGATAGCATGAGGTATCCTTCATCACGGACCAGTTGCCAAAATAGAGGATCTCCGGCGAATGATCGTCAGTTTTAATCAGCTGATCACTTTTGATTACATTCTGTACCTCCTGACATATGGCTTCAAAAATACCTGGATAAACAACCATTAAAATTATTAAGATCGTCAGTTTCAGATATTGTTCTGTACAGTCTTTAATAAAGATTTTCATAAACTGAGATCGTTTGATTGTTGAGTTCAAGGTAATTCCAAAAGAGACTTATTATTGTCACCCGACAGGAGAAATTGAGTTGCTATGACTTACCTGTGCGGCCGATAAATAACGAAATAACCATTAATATGAATGCCATAATCAAAGCAATTGGTAAACTATGTTGAACAGTAGATCCCACACTAAGGTTACCGATATACTTCGGAATAAATGTACCACCTAACAATCCGACAGAGAAAATAATGCCAAAAATACTACCGTAAAGACTTGGATCAAATTTGGCAAAAGTGACTCCAATAATGGTTGGAAAGATTGGTGCAAAAGCGAGACCTACCAGAATAACCGCAACAATACCGATAACCGGACTCTTGGCAACCATCATTAAAGAAATTCCCAGAATCGCGAGTATTGACATTCCAAAAATCACCTTTGGGCCGATCGCAGTTAAATTCTTTATTGTTGAGGACAAAAACCGGCCAATGGTCATGGCTACGCCAAACAGACTAAGCACCAGTCCTGCATTTGTGGATGCGGAACTATTTAAACTTCCGCCATAAAGTTCTTCCATGAGTTTCTTAATCCACATCCCCATTGTTGTCTCAAGCGATGTATAACAGAACAGGGCAAGAGCCGCTACGATCACTGCTGGTTTAAGCAGAACACTAAACGCCATTGAGAATTTGTAACCTGTAGGAACCCTTGGAAATTTTGTTCCAATGGCAAATGCCAGAAAAACTAGTAAAAGGATGGCGATAATGATCAAGGCAGTAGCATATCCAAGGTTCATTGTTTTAATTATAAACACAATGAGCAACGGGGTCAGAATATAGCCTAATCCAAAAAATGCAGTGCCAAAATTACTCGCCCTGGCCTGATCTTTACCCTCAAAAAGTACAATTGGAATAAGCGTGTTGCCTACCGTGTTTAACGACATAGCCCCAACTCCCATTAGGATACATGCCATTAGAGCAAGTGAAAAACTGGTAGAAATAGCAAGAAGAAACATACTTATACTCACGACGGTAAAGCCAAGAATCGCGACTGGTTTATAGCCAATTTTATCAACCAGTGGTCCAATAAAAAGCTGAACAATACAACTTGTCAGAAACAAACCCATAACAAGCGTCCCAAATTGCCCTGAATTAATATTCAATGCGGCCATTAACTCAACAGAGATGGAACCTAGAATTATTAAACAAATGGCAAGTGTAAAAACAGCCATAAGGGCAACAATCGCAATCATTTTTTTCATATTGGTTAATTGGTTTTAAATTTAATAAGGAAAATTCTCACTCCAAAGGTAAAAATAAACGCAACATAATCATCGTTATCGACCTTAATGTATTATTTTACTTAAAACAATTTAAGTTTCGCCTCTACTTTAATTCTTAATTCTATTTTTGCATTTTCTTAAAAGTTATCAACTTTCCGGTAAGCCTCAATCAGGGCAAGTTCGCCCTCTTTGCCTTTGATGCTTCTTCCATGTTCGATGCATAACACGCCGTTGTATCCCTTTTCGGAAAGGTGTTTAAAAATACTTTGAAAGTTGATTTCTCCGGTTCCAGGCTCATTACGTCCCGGATTGTCACCAAGATGAAATGAAGCTATTTCAGACCATGCTGCATCTATGTTTGGAATGAGGTTCCCTTCTGTGATCTGTTGGTGATAGATATCATTAATTATTTTGCAGGCCGGACTGTTCACTGCACGGCAAATCGCATAAGCCTGTGGAATACCAGATAGGAAAAGTCCGGGATGATCGCGCTTATTCAATGGCTCAAGAACGATCGTAAGCCCCCCCCTTTCAGCAATTTCGCTTAATTCGCGCATGTTATCAATGACATTGGCCGTCTGATAATCCCAGGCCATACTTTCATTATACCGTCCGGGAACGATCAATGCATGTTTAAAACCGGTCCGTTTGGAAACCTCCACCCCTTCGGTTACTTTTTTGATCAGCATCTGCTGGATATCACGATCTTTCAGAACCATCGATTCTTTACCAAAGTCCGCATAAATAGTAAAAGGGCCCATGTCCATATTATGACGGGTAAGTTCGGCAACTATTTTATTCTGTTCATCGATTGGGCGTCCCGAAAATCCGTTTTCGTACATCGCTCGGAAGCCCTGATCCGCGCAGAATTTGATCACATCCAGCGGATCCTTACCTGCTAGTTCCGGGAAACTTCCAAATTCGGGTGCATATTTCAATTTAAACTTCGCAGAATTTGACGATTTTTCCCCTTTTACATTATTGCTGAGAGCGTTACTTGAAATTCCAGCCATTGCAGCTACCGTAGCAGCATTTTGAATAAAGTTTCTTCTTTTCATTACCATTTAAATATTAATTGTTACTTGTTTTATTTACAGCTTCGCCTCCTCAGTCACAGAAACCGAGTGGCGAATCGGGGGCAGATATAAATCCCGGGGTTGAAAAACAGAATCAAAATAAAAAGGACGCACCTGATTCTGAATTACAGATTCAATTAGAATCCAGAGCTCAACGAGGATTCTTTATTTTTCGGGAGACAAATGATTTATCAATTATTCGTTTGAATATCCGTCATATCAAACTCGAGCAAAACATTTCCGTTAAACAACTCGTTGTGCAACAAGCTATAACGATTAAGTTTCTTTCCATTTAAACGGATACTTTTAATATACCTGTTTTTGGAAGAGACATTGGGAGCCTCAATCACGAGTTTCCCTTTTTCATGTTTCAGTTCAAGGTGCTTAAACAAAGGTGTGCCAACCATGTATTCGCCTGTGCCATGACGAACCGGGTAAAAGCCCATCGCCGAAAAAACATACCATGCCGACATTTGTCCGGTATCGTCGTTACCGCTAATTCCAAGTGGAGTATTCGAATACATTTTGTCCATAATTTCCCGGATATAAAACTGAGTTTTCCCCGGGCAACCAATGTAATCGTACATATAAGCCACATGATGACTGGGTTCGTTACCGTGGGCATATTGCCCAATCATTCCTGAAATATCGCCCGAACGGTTTTTTCCTGTGATATCTGATCTGGTTTTAAACAACGAATCAAGATGCTCTTCAAGTTTCTTGTTTCCGCCCATCAGGTTGGCATACCCAAGAACGTCATGCGGAACAAAGAACGACCACTGCCAGGCGTTTCCTTCACAGTAATCATCGCGCCTATGGTTCGACTCGTAAGGATCGAAAGGAGTTCTCCAGCTACCATTCGAAAAACGTCCGCGCATAAAACCGGTCGATTTGTCGAACACATTTTTGTAATTCATCGAACGCTTGCTAAATTCTTTGTAAATCTTATCGTTACCTATCTGTTTCGCCATTTGCGCCACACACCAGTCATCATATGAATACTCGAGTGTACGGGCAACCGATTCCATTTCCAGGTCAGCAGGGACATAACCATATTTTTTATAGTTTTTCAGACCGACAAAATATCGCATCGAAAAGCCACAGGTATCTTTATTAGCCGATGTAACCATGGCATTCAGGGCTTTGGAGGCATCATAACCACGAATTCCCTTGTAATAGCAATCGGCAATAAATGGCAAAGAATGAAGACCAATCATCTGGAAGTTTTCTTCTCCTGCCAATGTCCAGATTGGGAGTTGCCCAAAAATATCGAAATGGGCGAGGCAGGTCCTCACATAATCGTTGGCCACATCGGGTCTAAGAATGGTCAGAAGCGGGCAAGCAGCCCTGAAAGTATCCCAAAAACCAATAACACCGGCGTAATAAGGAAATCCGACTGACGGATGCACCTGGTAATCAGGACCCCGGAAACGTCCATCAACGTCGGAATACAACATGGGATAAACAAGGATGTTGTACAAAAACGAATAAAATAACTCCTTCCGTTGCTCATTGTCATCCCTGATCGAAAATTTATTCAGATTTTTATCCCATTCATGAAGAGCCTGATCTTTAATTTTTTCAAAGTCCCAACCGGGAATTTCAGTCTCTACATTTTTCCTGGCCCCTTCCACATCAACCGGCGAAATACCCACTTTTACCAACAGTTCCCCACTCTGATCAAACTCCAGAATAGCCTTAACGTCTGTTCCATACAACTTCCTTTGTTCGTTGACAAGTACATTTTTCCCATAAAAATTGATCGCCTTAATGGGTTTTGAAAAACGAGCGAAAAAATAGACATGTTGTTCTGGCGACCATCCGTTCGAGATTCGTGAACCGGCCACCGAATAAGCATCAATCCGCTCCAGATGGGATATTTTAACCGTATCATAATCGTCTTTTGGTATGATAGTACATGCCCCGGTACTGCCATATTTCAAATCAATAACTACTTTATTGTTCCCTTCCTTAGGAAATGTATAGCGATGAAAGGCACACCTTGAGGTTGCAGTGATCGACAAATCGGTATCAAAATCAAGCAACTTCACCGAATAATTACCTGGTCTAAACTTCTCACTATTGTGCGAAAACGCAGAAGAAAATCCTTTTTCAGGGTATTTCCCCGGAATTTCGGGCAAAATTTTCTCTGGAACCGGCTGGAACAAAATATCGAGGAAATCACCACATCCGGTACCCATTTTATGCTCATGGCTTACCCCCAGAATCCGGGTATCATAATAATTATAACCCGGGTTTTCCATCCGCGTATCGACACCAACCTGCACCATCCCGAAAGGGACAACAGCACAAGGGATAATATTCCCGTTTCCACCCGAACCAATTAGCGGATTAACGTAATCGGTAACTGGTTTTTCTTTCTTCCCTTCCAACTGTGAAACGGACAAAACACTGCAATAAGCCGGATTTAAATTAATTAAAACCAGCAAAAACAATAAACAGGAGAAATGATTTTTATGCATTTAATAATCTGTTAGTTAATGACAAATTTTCGATCAAAAGGCATTTTCACTTTTTAAAGTCAGAGAACCTCTGTAAGAATGAATGGTGTAACAAAACCAGGGATTTTGCGCAGAATAATAAAATAACCAACACAAAACAAAAATTGTCAGCCTCTTACTCTGAAAGCGGAACCGGAAGGTTAATTCGGGTCCAGTTTGGGGTAATTGCCTTCAGTTCCAACGGAATTTCCCCTTTAAGTCCCTGAATAACTCCTGTCCAATGGTCCTGATTATCTTTCCATAAAGCCAGATCGATCCGTTCCTTCAGCTCAATTTTAAGATTCCCTGTCTTGAATAATTTTAATCCACCGGCAGCCATCGCCCGTACTTTTCCTTTGTTATCGAGCCGGACAGCCACTACCCCTATGGCATCGAAAGTTACGTTCTCCCCATTAATTTTCACGGAAGATCTTATTAAATCGCCGCCAACATTATGAGTGCCGGCAACCTGAATATAGGTCCCATCAATAAGGTGGCAAAACCCAGTTGTTGGAGGAGTGGCGAATGAGTATGCAAAATGTTTTGGTGCTCCTTCAATAGCAGGAGTTTGAATTTTAATTTTTTGATGCGACAGAATATCTTTTACAGACGCCAAAACCTGTTCATTTTTTGTCACTTCTAACATGTTTCCAGGAAGCATTTTATCGCCTTCGATAAAATGACCATCAAAATCCTTTGTCCAATGGCCTATTCTGAACAAATTTGTCCTGCCTTTTGCTGCTTTGTTAAAAAAATCAGCCATCACGCTCCTGCCAAATTCAGGATGGTACAAAATAACAGCGGCATACTTTTGGGCGCCATAACACACCCATCCCTGGTCATCGACCGTCAAGTTATTGTTTTCGATTTCGCTTGAAGGGATTAAATCGGTCGGGATACCCTCTTTCCACAGCCGGTCAACCAGTTTCATTCCAACATCATCATACGAAGGTCCGGCCCAGTTCATGGTACAGGCATGTCCAAAAACCACGGCAACCGGGCAATTCAACGGGCTTTGAGTGATGTAATTCAACAAACGGACACGGCTTTCGGCCAACATCAGGTCTCCCCGGAAAAGTTCCAGGTGTTTATCAATTTCTTTCATATCTGTTGGATAGGCAGGATGATAGTTTAAACGTCCCCCTCCAAGTACCGCGCTCCATACCGACTTTTCATAATCACTCCGGTTCCTCGAATAATACATGTTATACCATATTGGGCTTCCCCACTTTTTGGCGAGGGCCGTTCTCGCCGCAAAAGGGGTATATTCATCGGTCTGCGCCCAATCCCTTTTAGCGACCCACCAATCCAGGCCATTTTTCATCTGCTCGTGCAAATCGGGATATGGCCACCAGGTTGGATGAGTTGTTACGGCTGCATCGGGGCCGAAAACCTCTTTTACCGCACTATAAAAATCTTCTTCTAACGCTTGGTTGCGCTGCCACGACATTTCCATAAAATGGTTGATGGTCATTTGCCGCTCCTGCTCACGCCCTTTAATGCCCAGATGCATCAGTAAACAGTCAGCCAGAAGGTCCCTGCCACCGGTTCGCCCGTTATATATCTGAGCGCGATGTTTGGAATACCAGAACTGGTTTTTTGTCGGGCTGCCATCAGTGCAGGGAGGAAATCCCCACTCGTCTTTAAAAACCCCGGACAATGGAACGTCGGCATACTGTTTGATGATTTCGCGCTGAAATTCCATTAAATGAGGGGCAAATACATCGGGATACAAATGCGTAAACGAAACAAAAACAGTAGCCTGGGTATTTTCCCTTTGGGCAGGGATCCTTACGCTAATCGAATCTTTTGTGGAATTAAGGACCAAACAATTTCGGGTAATATCTTTTAACGAATTCGGATCAATACCTTCCGGCCCAACAACATACGAATACACGCGCAAAAGTTTGCCATAAAGAGGAATATAATGGGTTGTATTGCCTGTGTAATGGTCGGCTAGATCTTTACTCTTAATTACTGTTTCTACTGCTGATTGATCCGTGACTTTCACTTCCTGCAACATCAACATTTCCTGCAACTCATCCGGATATTTGGATTCGAACGTCCGACGTGCAGTGCGAACATCCAAATCGGCAACCAGCGACAGGCCATGAGCCGAAGCATATTGTGCAGCTAACTTCATCTGATTGTGAACGGCATCGCTTGTAGACTCCCTTCCCCAAAGCCGAACACTGGCCGATACCATATCGTATGGCGAGTGAATTGCGGCCTTATCGATAAAAGTCTTGTAACCATCGGGTTGAAATTCATATTCGCTCCAGAACCAGACCGCCTGCACAGGCATCACTTCATCGGGAAGTCCGCAATAAGAGGCACTCAATCCTGTTTTTGCCAGGGGCCCGGGGTATTTCTTTTGTGCCAGACTGCTTTCTGCTGCGCACAACAGACAGAAAAGCAAATGAAGAATCATGTATTTTTTCATATTAAATCTCTAAAAGTTCAATAATGTGCCAATACGATAAGGGACCTATCAATATCTATCCCTTTCTGAAATTTCACTATTTGATGAATTGATTTTTGCATTGCTTCAAAGGACTTCACCACCTTCCAATTACAATACTTTGTAAAGCTTTACGGTTTCAATTACAGGAGAGGCTAATGCATTCAGAAAAGTTATTCGTACCTGACCCGAGATGACATCTTCGAACTTTGCCAGCTTCTTATGCCCGATGGTACTACCTTTGAATACCTGTTGCCATGTTCCGGACTTTTCGACTTCAATGGTAAACGATTGGACGCGCTGCCCCAAAGCAATAAATTCCTTGATCTCCATGCAGTTGAACTGAGCTGGTGCTTTCAGCTGAAAGGTCAGGGATGCCGTGGTTGTGTTATCATTAACAGCCCAGTATGAATTTATATCATTATCCAGAACTTTTGCCGCTCTATATTTACCTGTATTTCCACGCGTCTCAGAAGGGGTTGCTTTGGCTCCTGTAAGCAGATTAACCGAAAAAGATTTAGTCAAATAATCCTGAAATTCATCCAGCGCTTTAACATCATTTGAATTGATCTGACCTGTGCGGTCGGGGGGCAAATTAAGGTTCCAGCAGGCGCCATTGCCCACCGAATGAAAATAGATGCTCTTCAAATGGTTGAGTACTTTCACTTTTGAATCTTCTTTCGGATGATAAAACCATCCCGGACGAATCGAAACATCGGCCTCAGCCGGTGTCCATGATGCTCCGTGAAGGGTCCCTGTTTCGTTGACATCCGTATTAATATGACCAATACTGGGTTTATCACCCTTTTGGCCAACAGGTGTATAGGTAACCCAACAAGAGTCTTTTACATATCCTCCTTCGTTCCCTGCCCACCGGATATCCGGACCAAGGTCGCTGTAAATACAGGCTTTGGGTTGCAGTTCACGAATGATCTTCCAGGTATTTTCCCAGTCGTAGTAGGTTTTACTGTCAATTTCACGTTTCTCTTTGGCGCCACCATAATAGCCATCACCACCGTTGGCCCCGTCAAGCCAGATTTCCGAAATAGCGCCGTAATTGGTCAGTAATTCACGGAGCTGGTTGCGGTAATAGGTGATGTATTCCGGCTTTCCATACAAAGCACTGTTTCTGTCCCAGGGTGATAGATAAACGCCAAATTTTATTCCATGCTTTTTACACGCTTCCGAGATCTCTTTTACTACATCACCCTTACCGCCTTTCCATGTACTGTTTTTCACCGAGTGTTCGGTGTACTTCGAAGGCCATAAGCAAAAGCCATCGTGATGCTTACAGGTTAGAATTGCGCCTTTAAAGCCATGACTGGCAATGGTCGAAACAATCTGGTCGGCGTTAAAATTGGTCGGATTGAAAACGCTCTCCTTTTCGTCCCCATACCCCCATTCAAGATCGGTAAAGGTATTCACGGTAAAATGGAGGAAGCAAAAACGTTCCATTCTCTGCCAATTTAATTGACGCTCGGTTGGTACCGCTCCAAACGGTTTGGGGGCCAGGTTATTCTGGGCTGACAATGTCAGTCCAAATAAAGAAAAGATTACATAAATAAGATTTTTCATTGTTGGTTTTATTTCACAGTGATTGATGATTTTAATCTTATATCCGCACTGGAAGCGCCTACCTGAATTTCATAAACCCCGGCCTCAACAACAAAGCAGTTCTTTGTTTCATCAAAAGACCTGAGATCTTCCGGCTTTAAAAGGATCTGAATTGTTTTTGCTTCACCCTTTTTCAGACTGACTCTTTTAAAACCTCTAAGCGCCCTGATGGGTTGGGGCTGTTGGGACGCTTTATTCTTTATGTATAATTGCACCACTTCGTCGCCGTCAAAACCACCTGTATTTTTAACATTAACAGCCACTTGTAATGAATCATTCTTACCGATTACTGACTTGCCAGGTCTCAAATCAGAATATTCGAATCTGGTATAACTTAATCCGTAACCAAATGGATACAATGGAGTTTTAGTTGAATACATATAAGTACGTCCTTTCATGATTTCATAGTCATCGAAAGGCAACAGGTCTTCAGTTGACTTATAATAAGTTATAGGCAATCGTCCTGCAGGATTGTAATCTCCGAATAAAACCTCTGTAATTGCGTTTCCACCCTGCTCACCGGCATACCAGGCATTGACCACCGCCGGGATGTTGTCATTAATCCAGTTCACGGCTAATGGACTACCTGATTCCAGAACAACAATCGTTTTAGGATTGGCTTTAAAAAGCTCCCTGATTAATTCCTCCTGGCTCTTAGGCAAATTCAGATCTTTTTTATCCTGACCCTCATCTTCTATCTGGGTATTTAATCCAAGAACTGCAACTACGTAATCGCACTTTGATGCAATCTCCCTCTCCTCGCGGAAAAAATCTTCCAATTTAGTCCCCGGGACCTTCCACCTGAGTTGGGCAATGGCTTCACCCGTGTTGTCATAGTATTCGAGTTTGATTTTGTAAGCTTTTCCAGCAGTGAAATATATATTAATGGTGTCTCGTGTATCGTATCTGACCACCCATTTATCAATCAGAAGTTTGTCATCAATATAAAGCCGGATGCCATCATCTGAATTAACTGCCAGCGTATATTTACCTGATACTTTAGGGGTGAGGGTACCTGTCCAGCGCATTGATTTCTCACCAAAGGGGGTCAATGGATCGGGCGCCTGTTTCCGGGGATTGAAATCAATACAATCATCAATCCTCTTTTTAGGATCACCCTTTAAATCCTTGTTACTGAAGTATTCTGCCGAAAGCCCTTTTACAAGGCTGTTTTCAGGGTGGAAATACTCTTTTGAAATAATCGGGAGTTCAATGTCATTTTTATCCTGCCATGGGACATCAAAAATTCTGACATTCTTACCCAGTTTGCTTTTAAAAGCCTGCAAAACACTAACCGGCTCATTAGCTGATTCTTTTGCACTATACCCGCCAAAAATACAATTTGCAGCATTCGGACCAAACACCGCAATTGACTTGATTTTTGATTTATCAAGAGGAAGTATATTGTTTTTGTTTTTTAACAGAACGATGGATTGCCTGGCAGCTTCCAACGCCAATTGCTGATGTTTTTTACAACCAATCACCGAAGCAGAGATCTGGTTATAGCGATTTGTGGAAAGATCACGATCAAAGACACCCATTTTAAATCTTGCCCTAAGCACCCGGTAAGCGGCAGTGTCTATTTGTGATTGACGGACCAGACCCTGATCCAAAACCAGTTTCAGATAATTTTTATAAACCTGACAACCACCTCCGCAACCACCTGCACATTCAAGATCCAAACCTGCGTTTAAGCACGCGACGGCAGATTCAGCAGGTGTTTTAAAAAAATGATGGTCTGAAACTAAAAATCCCGGGGCGCCGCAATCGGAAACCACATAACCTTTAAAACCCCATTCATCACGAAGGATATCGGTCAGCAATTTTTTACTAATAGTACATGGTATCCCATTTATTGCATTGTAGGCACTCATGATTGACTGAGCTTTTCCTTCCTTCACGGCGTATTCAAAGGGGACTAAATAGTATTCGCGTAAAGACCGCTCCGAAAATTTCGCATTACATTCAAACCGGTTATGTTCTTCATTATTTGCAGTGTAATGCTTTGGAGTGGCAACTACTTTCAGATAATTGGGGTCGTTGCCTTGTAATCCAGTCACAAATGCGACTGCCAGACGGGAGGAGAGATAAGGATCTTCACCGTAGGTCTCCTGGGTTCTTCCCCAGCGCGGATCGCGTGCAAGGTTGATGTCGGGGGACCAGAAAACCAGCAAATCGGAATAATGTTCTTTTTGCAAACTTCCCTGATTTAACTCATTCCACCGACCACGAGCCTCGTCTGAAACCGCTGAAGTTATTTTGTAAAGCAAATCGGTATTCCAGGTGGCTGCAAGACCAATTGCCTGTGGAAATACCGTAAATTTCCCCGGGCGGACCACGCCATGCAATGCCTCATTTCCCATGAAGTATTTCGGAACGCCCAATCGGGGAACTCCTGGAAAAGTTTCGTAGAGTAATGAAATTTTTTCTTCTGCAGTCAACAGTGACAAAAGATCCCTGATCCTTGTGTCCTGTGATAGTTGCTGATTCCAGAAGGGTTCGGTATAAGTCTGAGCAAATAACATGGGGCCAGACATCAAAAGAAAAAATGAAAAGACTATTTTTCGAACCAACAATGAATTGGTTGAAATTAATTTAAAAAGCCTGTACATCTATGAGTTATTTAATTGGTTATTAAACCATTAATTCAGTTTCCACAAGCACTGATTACTCTGCCTGTATTGTTTCGTACATCTTACCATAGGTTAAAAATAAGAAGGATCAAAGTGAATTATCACTCTGATCCTATCTCAGTTTTCACAAAATCCTATTATTCTGTTTGACTCAAACTAGGCAACAGCAACATTTCGGTTTCTGGTATGGGGAAAAAATAACTGTCTTTAGTGGGTGCTTTTGGAATGGTTAATTCCCATGCGTGGCGGTTAGCAGCAGCTGTCTCAACTTTTTCCAGACGGACCAGATCGAACCATCTTGAACAAAACTCAAGGCCGGCAAATTCCCATCCACGTTCCTCAACTACAGCATTGCTAAAGGCCGTTTTATCCAATCCGGTGGTTAGATTGCCTAATCCTGCACGAGTTCTAACACGGTTCATGCACTGATAAGCTAACGCGTTTGGAGTGCCATCAGCCTTAGCCTGTGCTTCAGCATAGATCAATAAAATTTCAGCATAACGAATTACCTGGTTTGTACGATTAGATTGCCAGTCAGACGAAGACCACATCTTTTCCCATGAAAAGCCTTCAGTTTCCCACATCTTCTTATAATATGGATGTTTCAAAGGCATTACAGTCCAATCTTTTGAAGTCCCATCTGAAAAATTAAATTTGGTAACAAATGTGGCATCTTTTCTGGGGCCACTGGGAAAAGAATTGAAAAAATTGATTTCGGCCTGGTACAAATCCCATCCGCCATATTCTCTGGGCTGACCTGCGTATGGTGCTCTTCTGTTTCCTTGGTTTATCTTATTGTAACAAAAACCAAACACCATTTCTTTATTTTTTAAGGGTAGAGGTTTCCACAAGTCGGCAAAATTTCCTACCAGTCCATATCCATATGTCGCCTCATTATCGATCAATTCCTTTGCTTTATCGCGTGCCAGGGCATAACTGTTCGCGTCTTTTATTGGATATCCGGCCATGCTTAAATACACCTCAGCCAGCACAGCTTTTGCTGCACCTTTGGTATAACCTGCACCATTAACGTCTTTGTGATCCATAATGCCTGCCCAACTTACAGGCAACCATTCTTCAGCAAACTTTAAATCAGAGATGATTTGATTATAAATTTTAATATTTTTTTGCTTTTTGATATTAAAATCTACACTTGTCGTCAAGGTCAACGGGGCTTCGTTAAGCAAACGAACCACCCAGAAATAAGCATAAGCACGTGCAAAGTAAGCCTCCGCAGCCGGTCGATTCATCGCCTCTTCAGTCGCATTCTTAACCCTTGTGTAGTTTTCGATTAAACCATTGGCTGTGCGAATAGCCTGATAAATTTGCTGCCATCCTCTTAATAAATCGGTATTGCCTGCAATAACCTGAAATATTTCAGACTGTTGAAATTCACTATCAAACATACCGGCAACATCATCGGCTCCGGCTAACAGGGAACCCCACCTTTCGTAATCTCCGCTCCAAACCTCTGACAAATCCCTATAAATATAATTGACTACCGTTTCAACCTGATCTGTCGTATTGAAATAGTTGGAACTAAAAAGCTGGCCCCTTGGATCCTCCTTCAAAAAATCACTATTTTTTGAACAAGAACCTGCCAAAGAACAAATTACTGCTATAATAATTATTTTAAATTTCATATTAATTATCTTTTAAATGTTAAAAAACTAATGAAACACTAAAAGTAACTGACCGTGCATTGGGATAAGCAAAAAAGTCAGAACCAGAACTGCTGTCTGATGATCCTGAAGAAGATACTTCCGGATCATATCCCTTATACTTGGTAAAACAGAGTACATTCTGTGCACTTACATTAAACTGAATATCTCCTATTTTTGTCATTGTTTGAGGTAGCCTGTATCCAATAGACACATTTCTCAATTTAACAAAAGAACCATCCTGCACAAATTGCGATGAATTTAACTGCATTTTATTGGTGGTTCCAATTTTTGCAAATTCAGCCCCCGGATTGCTTTCCGACCATCTTTCTCTTGCCTTCCTTAAACTGACTGCCCGGGAAATATCAATGGAATTAGTGGCCAAAGCGTAGCTCATATTTAAAACATCCCGACCATGCACTCCTTCTATCAGGAAACTAAAATCAATATTTTTATAGGTGAAGTGGTTTGTAAAGCCCCATGTATATTTCGCATTACAATCACCAATAACCTGATAATCTTCAGAACCATAAGATTTATCCCCATTTAAATCTTCATACCGGTAATCACCTGGTGATTGGCCAAATTTAGCTGCTTCAGTAGCATCGGCCGTCTGCCATATCCCTAAATATTTATATCCATAGATTGTTCCCAAAGCATATCCAGGCATCATGACAAATGGACTCAATCCTAAAATACCGCTGGCATAGGTATCGCCCCATAATTTCTTTTCTTCGCCAATATCTTTTATTTTATTCCTATTCCGTGAATAATTGAAACTCAGGTCATACTTTAGGTCCTGGTGATCTAAAACAATATAATTGATACCAATTTCAAATCCTTTGTTTTCAATCGACCCCAGATTAACTAAGGTTCTACCTCCACCAACCAAGCCCGGCATTGTCTTTGATGTCAGCAGTTTTGAAGTGTTTTTCATATAATAATCGATTGTTCCGGACAATTTTCCCTTTAAAACACTTACATCGGCACCTATGTTGCTCTGTTCAGTTTGTTCCCACTGAAGGTTGGGATTGCCTGCAAGCCCAACCCTTTGCCCAACATAAGTAGTATTTGTACCATACATGTGACCATTCCACGAATTGCCACCATCCATTGGAGAAAAGGTTTTATAAGAACCAACAGCCTGGCTGCCGGTTATACCCCATCCACCCCGTAGTTTTAAATTTTCAAAGATTTCAGTTCCTTTAAGAAAGGATTCCTCCGAAACTCTCCAACCCAATCCGAACGAAGGGAAATAACCAAATTTGTTATTTTGTCCGAATTTGGAGGAACCGTCGGCACGCCATGTAGCGGTGAGGTAATATTTGGAATCGTAATTATAGGTTCCACGAGCGAAATAAGACCTCATTGCAGAGTTCGAGTAACCGGAATTGGCGCTAATCGATTTTCCATTACCTATATTGTTCCACCCAACCGAGGGTGAACTAAGGTTGCTTGCATTTACACCAAAACCGCCTGAGGCATCTTGCATCTCTTCAAATCCAACCATTGCAGAAACATTGTGTTTCGTAAAAAATGTTTTTGTATAGTTTAAAGTAGAAGCAGTCCACCAAGAAGTAATGGGGTAACTCGAGCCTTGCCCGGCACTTGCATAATCTCCGGTCATTTCCGGATCGTTATAAAATTGGGAATTAGAGGTATAATAACTAGTACTAACTTTTGTGCTAAAATTCAACCCATTCAGAATATTTACCTTCATCTCACCAAGAACATTATAACCACCACCAGAATTCCTGTTATTTTGTTTCAAAATCAATAGCGGATTAATACCCCTTGAACCATAATTATCATTCCTATTATAGGTAAATCCATCCGCTAAAAACACATTCTCAACGGGTGACCAAAGTAAAGATTCAAGAATGGGGTTATTCGTTTTATCGCCCCCTCTTCCCAAACCTGAATTTATGCTACGGCTTGTACCAGCATTTGCCTGAAAATTGAAAGAAATAAATTTATTCAATTCGGTATCTAAATTGAATCTAAACTGCATCCCTTTCGACCATGAATTATTCAAAATTCCTTTATTATCGCCATAAGTACCCGACAAAAAAAACTTGGATTTCTTAGATCCTCCTGTCATATTAACGGAGTATCCCTGGCCAACACCAACCTCGTAAACTTTGTCTTGCCAGTCGGTTCCGGTCGGATTAGTTCTGAGTTCTGACAGTTTCTGGGCACTATATGCAGAGTAGCCAGCAGAATTATTGTATTCAGCATATTCCAAAGCATTCATCTTATCATACTTATTTGCAATGAAATTTAATGCAAAATTGCTACGGGCACTGATTTTTAATGCTTCAGAATTCGCTTTTTTTGTTGTGATCAGTACCACCCCATTGGCTCCCCTGGAACCATATATGGCTGTAGCTGAGGCATCTTTCAATATTTCTATCGATTCAACATCCAATATATTGTAAGAACCGCCGTAATTTCCATCAACAACAAACAAGGGGGAATTATCTCCGCTTATTGAGTTGGCCCCACGAATACGGATTCTGGTATTATCGGCAGCAGGGTTCCCTCCAGTAGATTGAACATAAACCCCCGGAGCTCTTCCCTGAAGCATTTGTGCAATGCCTCCTGATTTAACTCCTTCTAAACTTTTGCTTGTAATTGAAGAAATAGAGCCTGTAATATCTTTCCTTTTCATAGTTCCGTAACCGATAACAGCTACGTCGTCCAAATTAACGATTTCTTCTTCGAGCTGAACGACTATCATGCTTTTCCCGTCAATCTTTACATCGAGTTTCCTCTTACCTATAAAGGAAAAAACAAGGATATTGGCATCCTGAGGAATTTCAAGTGAAAAATTACCACTATTGTCTGTTGTTACGCCTGTAGTAGTCCCTTTTACCACAACAGATACCCCGGGCAGTGAAGCGCCAGATTGATCTGTCACTTTTCCAGTAACCAATTTTTGCTGTTGAGCAGCAGATCCGGACAGAACAAGCTCATTTCCAATCTTTTCAATAACGATCAATTTATTTTCCGATTCTTTGAACGAGTAAGGCTTTCCCTCTAAAGCTGTAGCAAGAATAATGCCCACCGATTTGTCTTTGACATTAATCGATATGCTCTCATTTAAATTTACTTCATCGTTATTGTAGAAAAACCGGTAATCGCTGTTTTTCTCAATTTGGGTAAACAGCTCCTGCAAAGTCGAATTCTTTAATTTGAGGCTCATGGTGCTGGTTTGGGACCAGACCGAGGCGCTCATTTGCAGGCTCATAAACAAAATTAAAGTTAGTGTTAGTCTCATAATCAAAAAAAACTTTTTTAACCCTCCATCCCGATAAGAGGATAGTACAATTCGAATAATTTTCATAATTTTAAAAACTTTTTTAAATGTTAAACTTTGGTTTAATTTTTATTACTAAAGGGGAGGTGTTGGTAGCGCTTCCCTTTTTTTTCACTTCATCAAATAATCATAGGCAGTAATTTTTTAGTTTGTGAATATTATTTATTTTTCAGATTTTACTATTATTTTATTCCCCTGAACACGACACTCAACAAATTTCGAAAGATCAAAGTAGGAGATTACTTCCAAAATGCTTTCACGTTCGAGCACACCAGTAAATCTCCTTTTTTTCACCCGTTCATCGGCAAAAACAATATCAACATCAAACCAGCGCCGAAGCTTTGGAGCTAATTCTTCGAGCGATTCGTTACGAAAAACAAATCTGCCATCTTTCCAATCTGTATCTGCTGAGGTATCTGCAAGCTCTTGCAACTCCATCTTCTTGCTTTCTTTGTTAAAAACCAGTTTTTGATTTGGTGTAATTTTCGTGTTCTGATATGGACTCGAAATCTTTAAACTTCCTTCTACCAACGTAGTCGAAATCAGGCTTTCATCCGAATAAGCCTTAACATTAAACTCAGTACCCAGAACTTCAATATCAACATCTGATGTCTTAACCCGGAATGGGTGATTTTTATCCTTAGTTACCGAAAAAAAAGCTTCTCCCACAAGGAAGACTTTTCGGGCTCCATGTTTAAAATCTGAATTAAAGGTTAATTTACTACCAGAATTTAATGAAACTATGGAGCTGTCGGGTAATGTAATACTTGACTTATCCCCATAAGCGCAGGAGATGGTTGTGGTGGTATTGTCAAGCCCTGCATTTTGAGTACCTAAGTAATAGATGAATGGGAGTGCCAAAAATAAAATGAAAATTGCTGCATATTTGACAAACTGCAATAAATTGAATTGATTTTTTAGATCCCTTTTAGTCTCACTGATCTTTTCCCTGAAATTTTGTATTGCTTTTTCCAAATCATAGTTGTCGGCGTTACTCTGTATACCGGAACTGAGCCAGATTTCTCTCAGATCAGAAAATAATTTTCTGTTTTCAATCGACAAATCAAGCCATTCGGCAATTTTCCTTTTATCTTCAAGGTTAGCTTCATCCGAAAACAATCGGATAATCAAATTATCTATTTTATTTGTGGTTTCCATTTTTCTTTATAGTCAAGTATTAGATGCACAAATCGGAAAAACCCTGTATCGAAAATGTGGAAGAATGAAAATATTCTTGATTTTTTAATAGCGGCTGGCTATATACGGCTGGTTTCTTGCAAATTGGACTATTTCAAAAATAGAAACAACAGGAAGGAGGGTAAATAATTCTTCAGATTTTCCCTTAAATGAAACGTCGCTTTCGAAAGATGCATTTCAATTGTTTTTACCGAGAGGCCCATGATCTCTGCAATTTCCTTCGTTTTCTTACCTTCGAATCTTTTTAAACGAAAAGCTTTTTGCTGTTGTTCAGGCAGTTGACTAACTGCCTCTTCAATTTTCCGGTCCATGTTTTCCATCATCAGACTTTGCTCTTCGATCTCCTCTGAAGTAGCTTCAAAGGCGATGTTCTCTGAAGATGTTTCCCGAAAGTACTCTTCAAGGTGGATTTCGTTCTTTAACTTACGTAGATAGTTGAGCGAATTGTTGCAAACAGCCTGAAACAGGTAAGCTTTTACCGAACTATTTATTTTGAGTGTCCTCCGGTTCTCCCAGATTTTTAAAAAAGTATCCGAAACGATTTCTTCAGCAACATCTTTGCGACCAACATACCTTCTCGAATAGGAACAAAGGCTCACATAATATTCGCGGAAAAGATAAATATATGTTTCTTCATCACCGATAAATATACCTTCAAGGATGTTGGATGGCATAGTTAGTTAAAATATTTTAAAGTGCGAATGTAATAAAATATTTTAAAAATTCATTTTTCCCCTATTCCCTCATACCTATTAATGGACCAACAGCTCCTACCAATTAAACAGCCTAAAAATTATAGATTTTAGCAAACAACCGGGTTGGGTACAGGGTAGTAAAATATAATAAATCACTAACTATCAGCTTATTTGTTTTTAATGTTACGCCCGAATGTATGCGATCCTGAGCCAATATTTTCTACATAGATGTAATCTCCCTCTCCGATCCCTTTAGTCTCAACCCCGTCAACATTGATCAGATTACCTTTTGTTCCACAATTGGGTAGGTATACTTTTGCAGTCATATTGACCGGAATGGTAATTGTCATTTCAAATTTGCTGCCACTTTTATTCCAGCTGATCACAATATCCCCTCTGTCGGTTGGTAAAACCCCTCTTACACTGGTAAGTTTACCGTTAAACTCCAATGGATGAACTTTTATCAGCTCATGCTGTGGTTTCAAAGCCTGAATTCCAAGCATATATTGTTGCAT
Organism: Prolixibacteraceae bacterium; assembly: GCA_963677935.2. Taxonomy (GTDB): domain Bacteria; phylum Bacteroidota; class Bacteroidia; order Bacteroidales; family Prolixibacteraceae; genus JAAFHB01. The sequence continues at coordinate 2,894,019 of CAXXEH010000003.1, forward strand.
TCCCAGTAATCCAACCGCGCCCCATGGGTGCGACATGCTTTGGTTATCCTTAAATGGATCCCATGATTCCCACGTCACAGTACCACCCATCAAAATGGTTTTAGCCCAGCCATCCCATTCTGTATTGGTATATAAATCAATCATATGAGCTCCCTGGTCTCCCTTTCCGAGCGCTTCGGGTAACCACCTCAGGCAGATCATTCCGACATTCATTTTGCGCTTCTTAATTTCTGATATTACCGGACCAATAGCCTTTTCAGGGACAATACCCAGTGCCATGGGTAAAATATTCGCGTGTTGTGAAATATGCGGACTCTGTGATTTATCGTGGTTAAGCCCATCAACATATACACTGCTTTTGTTGATTAACCTCAAATTAATTGCCGTTTTTATATTGTTTGCCCTGATTTGGTAAAGTTTTAAGTCAGCAATATTTCCAATGACTGCAGCAATTTTCGACAGGATACTGAAATCGGCATAGGCATAAACATCCACGACCGTTCGCGATTCGACCGACATATCGTAACCATAACGACTATTTACTGGCCAGTCGATAATTCCGTGCTCATAAAGACCGTCGCCACCTTTCAGATTATGGATTAACCCGGTGGTATCATTCCTGTATGCATAGACATAGTCGGCAATTTTCTTCAGTTTCGGGTAGTTTTTGATCAGGAATTCGGTATTTCCGGTTTGCATATAATAATCCCAGACCCATACCAAAAATGCCTGTGTATAATCGGGGATATCTCTGGCACCGTCAACATTAGGATAGACCGCGTTCAACCTTCCATCGGGCCAGTATTGCTCCTGAGAATCAAGGAATTCACGGAGTACGCGCAGGTTCATCACCCGGTCCCCCATCACACTCATAGACGGAACAGCCTGTGACCATCCATCGTTCAGGAAGGACCCCTTCTCGCGGGTAGGTGTGTCAACGAAACCTTCCTGTGCACCGGCAATCAGCGAGTGAGTCATCAAATCCCAGACATTGTTCAGCATTGGGATGGAAGAATTGAAGTTCGATCGAGCAGGGTCCAGCTCAAAATGTCGACAGACGTACCTAACATTAGCTGAATTAAGTTCATTGGGTGAATTATTTACCTGCAGATAGCGGGTTCCAAGATAAACATTGGGATTAAAAACAGCGGAACTACCATTATGAATGAAGTAAAAACTCATGTTTGTCCCCTGATTAATTTTAGAGGAGACCGTCCCGTCATTGTTTAATACGTATCCGCCCAGCATCCTGATGGTATCACCTGAATTTCCGCCGGAGAACTTAATTCTAAACGATCCGGGATATATTTTCCCCAGGTCAATCACAAATTTTCCACCGCCATGATTGGTTATTGAAACCGGTTTAATCTCTTCTTCTATTACACGCGTGAGATCTGCCCTCAGAGTTCCTGTCCAGGGAGCCACAGGATGTTCACCAATTTCGGTTGCTGATTGCCATGCAGAATCATCAAATTCAGGTGCATTCCAACCCGCAATCATCTTACGGGAATCAATCATTTCAATCATTCCGTTCCCTTCACCATTTCTGCGGGGTTGTCCCGGAACCCATTGTGAGGCCTGAATTTGTTTCCAGGAACCATCGGTTCCGATTACCTCTGTTGTTAAATCAGTATATTCAATGATCACCTTCATGAGCAATCCCCTTGTTCCTGTTGCTCTCCCCTGTCCACCACCATACCAGTGTGTAAGAGATGCAATTACATTATCTGAACCTGAAGATAAGAATGACCCGATATCCCAGGCATTGTAGTAGCTGTACTGAGGATAGTGGTTATCGAACCCTTTTCCGACAAAATGACCGTTGATATAGAGCTCATAACTATGACAAGCTGCAATATAGGCTGTTGCACTTTTGATCGTTTTTTCAGACAGCCTGATTTTTTTTCGGAAATAAGTATAGTCGTCCGTATCATTTGTATTCCGTTTGATCCATTTTGCACCTGACCAATCACTGTTGGTCAGTAAACCTGTAGTAAACTGATTTATTGTGGAGTAAGGGCTGATGTTCCCATCTTTATCCCAGGTTCGTACTTTCCAGAAATAGGGGGTTGCCGATGAAAACGGTTTCCCTTCTGAGTAGATATAATTCTGCTTTCGGGAATTTATTTTTCCACTGTCCCAGATATCACCAGTTCCGGAATCCAGAATGGCTTGTGATGAGGCGATCAGAACCTGATACGCTGATTGTATTTCGTTATTATCCGGATCGCTGACATACCAACCAAAATAAGGGATATTATCGGTTCCAATGGGATTGTATTTATCAAAACTCCTCAGGTTATAAGGGGCATTGGGTGAAGATGCACTTATCCTAAAAGGAAGAATGATCAATAACACCCATAAAAAGATAAAATAAAGATGAGAAGATAGCTTCATTTTAAGAAAGTATAAATATAAATTGTAATGTAAATTAATAAGCAAAAACAATATATTCATGTCCCTTTTGTGTCTGCCATTCAACACGTTCCCGAAATTTATTTTGCGCAGGAATTATTACAAAAGGGACATTCTTATGAATCTTGTTATCAAATATATCAACTTTATTTAATGGCTGAGGTAATACGATCCGGCATTTATTCCCGACTAAAGAATATACTTTAATATTATCAGCCCGTTTATTTTCGTATGTGGCCGAAATTTCAAAGCCTCCTTTAGCCAGAAAATCTTTAAATCCAATTTTCGCATTTTCGGTGACAGCGGGAAATAAAAAGGCATCGCCGCTTCGGCTATTCAATAAATGCTCGGGAGAGGTACCCTTGTCAATTGCAAGCAGATATTTTGCCTTATCTATATATCCACCGGGCCAGCCTTTTATGGCATTAAGAGTGCTTTTCATTTTCTCCTTAATCGCATCAGGGCTATCCAGGTTAATTTCATCCGTCATTAAAACCGGATATGCTTGAGGAACTGTATTATATTGAACGGGGGGACAATTTCTCATATCCGTATAAATAACCTTCCCATCAATATTCCATTCGGGATATGGAGCCATATCATTGGCGGCTATCGCCCACGATTTTGTTTCATCTGTTTCTTTTCCCAACAAACGGGCGCATGTTGTTCCGGCATTCAGGCACCACGAAATTAGCGCCAAGGATGACATAGAATCCATATTTTCAGCCAGTTTTTTTGTAAAACCACGTTGCTCTGCCGATACGGTCGGATAAACGTGCAATTTCCCATCCTCCATGCGCTTTAAATAGGCTTTATAAAACCGACAACTTTCCTCAAAAACATCCCAAATACACTTAAGATATTCAATATCACCAGAATATTCATAACACAACCATGGTCCCCGGAGATTTTGAGCCGTTATCTCCATACTTTGTTCCCATACTTCATGTCCGTGGTAAATATGATCACTTAAAATCGGCACAAAAGACAAACCATAAAATGCACCCGGTAAATCATATACCTCTTTTGCATTTTTCTTCGCCAAAGGGAGCCATGTCTTTAGAATTTTCTCCCATAAAACCAGCCGATCGAGTTGATTGGTCACACAATAAGGTGTAGGTTCAACTTCGTTAAAATGGATATCTGAATGCCATTCTGCCCAATCCTGTTCCATGAATGCATAAGAATTATCACCCTGTAACCGTTTAGGATCACAGGCAGTAGCGCCGCTATGTTCCAATGTCCAGCTGTGGAAGGCATCCTTTACAATCTTTTCATTTTTATCGTTTCCGGGAAATATCACTCTTCCTTTCTCACGCCTGATGTATAAACTATCGAAATAATCTTTATTCTCTGCAAATAATTTTTTTGCACCATTTTCCTTTGATAGTCTGGCCTTTGCAACATCCAGCAAAGACTCTCCATGTTTTAAATCGAGCGTAGTTACAACGGTATATATCACGCAAAAGGTCCTGGAATTGATCTTCATATCGACTGCAACACCCTTTGCCTGATTCATCGGCTCATATTTTGGTCCATGGCTTTTGAGATAGGTTTTATAAAAAAAATCTGTCTTCGTTTTTTCCTCCCGAAGCTCATCAAATTTCATTTTGGCGGATAGGCCAAAGCCCTCAGTGGTTTCGATGCTTGCTTTTCCCTCTTTTAAAACTGCAGCAATCAGGTAAGCAAAACCTTTGGGAAATGTTTTTTCGGCCGGTATATCCTGTTTTATCCAGACAATTCCATGCTCGACTCCTTTTGTAGGAGGATCTAATGGACCATCCTTCCCTTTAAATGGGGAATAATCAAATCCAGTCAATGGAACCGGGTGATCTTTCCCTTCAGCAACTCCGGCAAGAAAGCTTTGTCCGCTTTTCAGTATATCGAAGTGCCTGTAAAGACGAATCGTAATTTTTGAGATCCCTTTGACTTCACCACTGAGCACCATCACATTTTTTGTCATCATATTGGCAAACTTCAATTGCAGCGAAGCATCACCATTGGCTGCACGAATCGAAACAATTCCGTCAGACATCGACAATGTAGCTTCAGGAGATGTTGCATTCATTAATTCAGGGCAACGGACTTGTATTTGTCCAACCGGTTTGGGAGTAGGAAAATCATAGGCGTTGTAAGAGTTATAATAATGCTGGTTCCAATTTCCATTCTGGACGCTATCCATCATTTGCTTTTGCTTTAAGACTGGTTTATTAAAGTAGCGCCGGTCCCAGATATCATTTTTGCTCAGACTAAAGGTAATGATATCGGGAGGTCCCCAAAGTGAACACTTTATTGATTTAGCATTTAGACTTAATGCATTACCTCCCAGCCATTCAGTAGATGGAGATGGATCGGTAGGATTGAGGCTTACCACTTCGACTGTGGTTTTTGCCAGGTCAACCAGTTTGGGAGGCCAACCCTGGCCCGCAGCAGAAATGCCCCACAGGAGAAGACCTAAAATCATCTGAAGTTTTTTCATTTATGTCAATAATTCGTCAAAAACTAATATATATTTAACAGCCAATAAATCAACTTAACTTTAATTAGATAAAACCCTATGAATACTACCTTGACTTATCGTCATTGATCATATCTGCTTTTAAGGATCGTTTCACCCTAGTATTGACATTATTATACTTATTTCCCCGCTCTACGCCACTGACAGCATCTCCGACACTTATGCCGAGTTTGCAATCTTTAAACCAGTTGTCTTCTATAACCATCCCCACATCGTTCAGCGGACCTTTATAAATATAATATCCCGGATTATCCGGTTCCTTATCCCAGTTATCCAGAACCTTATCCCAAAATGCAATAGTGCAATCGTTTGTTGACAAATTTCCACGGTAGATATGACCCAGATTCGCAATTGTTCCCAGGCCAAATTCTCTATAACCACCTGTTCCGCTATAACCTCTTGTCCATCCAAAACCGTTTCGGTTGATGGTATTATCGTATCTTCCCTGGTCAACTTTATTGTACAATATTTGGGCAAAATAATTTCCACTCCAGGCTCTTAGGGGTGAATAGGCGACCTTTTCGAGCATTACCCCGCCGCAACGGGTCAGGCTGTTTCCGTCAACAATCCAGTTCCACGATCCTCCCCAGGCATAGATTCCGGCTCCCATATCGGAAAGTCTGTTTTGCACAATGGTAATTCCATCATGAACATGATAGTACATCAATTCCACTTTACTTCCTTCTCCGGGAATTAAATCCCAGGGTTTATCCATCACAAGGGTATTCCCTTTGATCTCTTTGATTATTCGTTTTTGACCCAGACCTTTCCCGCTTACAATGATACATTCCCAGCCTAAAGCCTCAATTTTATCAACGTCTCTGACAACAATGGTATTTTCTGTCGCACTTTGGGTTTCAAAGGATTTTTCGGGATACCATCCATGCCATAACAATCCTTCGGCATCTGTTCCCCAGGTAAGTTGAATGTTATTACGTGCAACAAACATATCCCTGGTGACGGCATGACACCAAATAGCAGAATGGTGAATCGGGGTAGCGGGCCATATGATGTTGTCTTCAATAATTATTTTTTGAGGGCAGGGCAACTCTGGATATCCAAATTCGCGTGTAGCTATAGCATTGGCGTGACGTCCAATGACTAATTCATTATTTGCAATACGGGAATATCTGCATGAAATCAGTACAATTGCCATTCCACCTCCCCGGATACGACTATTGGTAATGGAGGTATTATCACCGTGAATTGCGATGGTGGCTTTCATCCCCCAGGATTGATCAAACTGATTGTTATTCCCGAAAAGCGGATCTTCGGGATGGTAATGATAATAAGGTTCATGAACGATATTACAATTTTGTATTGTTACGTTATCTGCCCGTTGGCTTAAATCTATTTCGCTGTATTCATTGGCGTTATCTTTCGTCATTGGAGCTGCAATGAGTAAATTGGTATATACGGAATGGATACTAAGATTCTCAAATTTAAAATCCGACAAACCCCGGAAACCGATCTGAACCTTCGGTGCGTTTTCAAAATCCGACTCCTTGCCGTGATCCCTCGAATCCGGAAACCATATCCAGGAACGTTCCCGACTTTCACCACGTAAAACAGTGTATTTTGGGATAGATAGGGTTTTCGCAACAAAGTAACTCCCTGCAGGAAAATATACGATTCCTCCGCCATTACTCCCTGCTGCATCAAGCGCTTTTTGAATAGCTACGTTATCGTTGTTCCAACCGCCATTTTTATTTCTATCTGTTACCTCACCTACTGCACCAAAATCTTTAACATTAAATACTTTTGCGGGCCACTCTTTTTTCTTTTGAACCGTGAGTTCAACTGTTTCGCTCCAACCGTTTTTTCCACCAAGCCCATTGTGCACAAAAATTCCATAATTTCCATCTGCCAAAGATGTCGGAATTACAAAATAAACATCATAAGCGCTTGCCTTTAAAATCGTACAACTTTGGAAAGTTCCATCAGGCGCTTTCAAGGATATTCTGGTTGAGGTTTTTTTAAGATAGGCGCCATAACCTGGTGACTGTTCAAAACCTTTTGGCTGAGCATAAAGATCAAGATTCACCAAATTACGTCCAAATACACGCAATGTATCTCCGGGTGAGGCTGTTTCCTTCGACAACCATTCTGTTTTTGCAGCGTTTACGATCACCGGTTTGCTTAGTCCATCTTTTCCTTTTGCAACGATGGCATAAACCGAGAACTTATCATCCGGAAAGTCACAGGTCAATACCTGAGGTTCGGTCTTAACGACCCGCAATGTTTTTGATGTTCGCTCTGTAAAAAGCACATCTTCCATTTTTGAAGGGTTTTGTACAGCGGAGTTCTTAAATTTCATAAATTTTAAAGTGGGCATACCAATATCCCAGCCGTCGCCAACAATCACTGAAAGCTTACCAGGCATTGCCGGGTCGGTAATATTTGTTATTACAACAGATTTATCAAAATTATTAACCTTGTCCGATGCAAAGATAGCTCCATCAGAGGTGTATGAAAAGAGTACACTTATACAAAAAATACAAATTGCTCTTTTAAACATTTTTTGAGTTTGTTTTCAATAGATTATTTTACAGCTTGATAGACTATCCATACCAAACGGGGAACCTCACCGGGTTTAAGGGCAAGTTCATGATTATGCAAGTCGCTCCCGGCTTCTTTACCCTCCGGGATTATGGTTGAGATAGCTAAAGTATCAGTCTTCAGAGCCATCGGCATAGGTTCGGGTCCCCAGACCTTTTGGGATACAATCTGACCGTCATAGATTTTCAATCGATACCTTAATTTTCTATCCAATCCAATAAGCTTGAGATGGACCATCTTATCCTGATTTCCCTCCCGGACGAAAATCTGCACAACACCTCTGCCCTGCTTTGGAAGGTGGTACTGATATGCACTCCACCCTTTATGAAGAAGGGTATCATTTAGAACTGAAAATTGGCATGGATTGGGCTCCAGTTTGAGAAGCGATTTCTGAAAAGCAGGTTCCAGACCGGCGAGTGCTTCTTTTACCTCAATAAATTCAATGGGCGGCATCCCCTCATTTTCAAAAGTATTGTCAATCCATTTATTCTTTTTCTGCGCACCTGTATAGTTGAAGATCAGCGGACCTGCAGCGTAATTACTGTATAGCAGATTATTTTCATAGGTACTCCCAAATGAATTGCCGTCCAGGTAAAGTCCGGCGCTGGGGGGATGTACACCCCATTTGAGATGATAAGGATTTCCAAAAGTATCATGGATCACATTGCCCCGCAAAATTGTCCCTTTCCCATAGTGCCCAAAGGTGACATAAATTCCAGCGCCATCGATCGTTGTCATCATCGCATCGTGGATATGGTTGGATTCGATGAGATTGTCGCCGGCAAAGGGAACTTTTGGATCCTGACTTCCTGCAACACCAATTCCAAAGTAGGCAGTATGATGAATCAGGTTATGTGAGATTACTGCTCCCTGCGAAGGAAATAAGAGAATTCCAACTGCACCAAAATAATCTTTTCCAATATGATGAATATAATTATTGGAAATCCTGTAATCTGTATATTCGCCAGGTAACGGTGCTGGAGATGCCTCCAGATATCCTGCACCGGCATTGGGCCACCCTGCTGCAACGCCCCCGCCACTAAGGTCACTGATTTCATTCCCCTCCACAAGTATTTCCGAAGTTCCTTCACGCAGACAAAGTCCCATTCCGCCTGCATGTGAAATTCCTCCATTTTCAAATGAGCACGAGTGTGCCTGAGTAAACTCAACTGCCGCATCAATGGGCCGATGCCCCGGTTTTGGACCATCAGTAACGGCTACATTACAACAGAACATGGCCATATATCCCCACGAAGGTTGAAGCCAATCAACATATTGAACCTGCAAACCATTGAAATGTAGATTAATCACCGGGTATTCCCTGGTTCCGGCTACATTTAAAATGGTCTTTTGCAACCTGGGAGCTATCACTTCGGCCTTGGATAAATTTTCACCCTCTTTGGGCCAATAGCTCAGAATACCGCTCTTCCGGTCCAGATACCATTCACCCGGCTGGTCCAACATCTCCGGGGCATTCTCCAGGTAACACGACTTCCCGGCAAAGGGGATGCTCAATGACCAGTCGCAGATGAATTCCTTAGGATTCCATCGGTGAGGTGTTGCCAGGGTAAAAGATTGAGTTTCCTTATCAATCGATCCGATTCGTTTCCATCCGCATTCGTTGTTCTCCATATAAACAAACTGTATATCAGCTTGATTACTATAATTATTCAGAAGTCCGCTGACTTTAATCGTAATCGGATCATTCTCCTTTGGAGGATTTTCTCTGGTTGCTGTAGAGGAGACAATTCGCCACCAGGGATCCTGATCACTTGCATTTGGCGTCCTCGCACGAACAGCTCTGGAACCATTGACAAATAATTGCTGAAAGTACCATCCACCCTCTTTAACCTCGGGGAGTGTGGTTGTCCATATCTTTGCTGCACCTTTCTTCCATCCAGTGATGCGTTCTCCACCACTGAGAATGACCTTTTCTCCGGGAAATGCAGCGTAGGTAACGGCAAATTTTTCAGTCCCCGAATCCTCTGGCCCGAAAGAGAGGGTCTCTTGAACTTGATAGGTTCCACCTCTAAGGAGCACCTTGAGGTCCAATGTCAACCCCTGCGCAATCTGTCTTCGGACGGCTTTTTGTGCTGCAGCTAACGTAGCAAACGGCGCCGTGATTGTACCCGGATTCGTGTCCTTACCATTTACTGCAACATAGATTTTTTTTTCATTGCCGCTCAATGATATAAATCCGATACAAAAGGCGTTTATCAGTAACAGCTTAATTAATGGAAATCCCATTTTATTTCCTCCTTACTTTATTATTCTGAATCCGGACTATTTTATTTCCTGATAGGTAATTATCGCCGCACCCGGTTTCTCTTTGATTTCAACTTTTAACCCGTTTTCCATCAGTTCGATACCGGAGATTTTCGCAGAACCTTCAGCATCAAAATTAGTCACCTCATATTGTGCATTTGCGTTCATACCTTTTAGATGAAAAATCTGTACAGTTTTTTCACAACTGTCGCGCCTGAATAACTGAAGGATACCGTTTCCCTGTTCAGATTGGTTAAATTGCCATCCAATCCATTTGTCAGGCTTCAGACTATATGGAGTAAGGGGATAATAATCACCAAATAACATGGCAGGTGCAATTTTGCGACATTCTGCATAAGCCTGCCGCTGTGCCGCCTCATTTTCGGGGGTGAGCCCACCCATGCCAAATCCGGACATATAAAAACTACGCATCGAGTAGGTGTCATAGTAATAGGCGCCTGTACCCTGAAACGGTAGCCACGACGATAGGCCATAGGTTTGACCCTGGTTCCCTCGAATAACATTTGCCATGGATGGCCACTGGAAATCACTTCTCAGCAATGGGACTGCCCGTCGCATGGTCTCCAGGTCGTTGCGTCTTCCACCTGAGGCACATGCATCGATTCGTAATTGAGGATTCCGTTGTTTTAGCGCGTCCCAGAATGCCAGATGTCCCTGAACATAAAGATTTTCTGTAAAACCCTGTCGATCAGCAGCATCATTCTTCCGCCAGGCTGGAAGTGGACCACAACCATTCATATCTTCGCGGTACCAGTCGATTCCCTGTGATTTGATCATGCTATCAACATGATTGATCAGCCAGTCTAATGCTTCGGGATTACCTTCGTTTAGCAGTGCGCCATGACTTGTTCCGGGCAAAAGCCATTCAGGATGATTTTTTCCCAGCCATGAATTTGGATCACCTACACGTTCAGGCTCGAACCACAGGACAAATTTTATTCCCAATTGATGTATCCAGTCGGTGTAAGGTTTGAATCCCCGGGGATAACGTCCCGGATCAATGTCCCAAGTACCTGTATTCAGCCAGGCATCATCTCCCTTGTAGGGACCGTTTTGATTTGGATACCATGTATTCTGGCCTCCACCTGCATCTCGCCAGCTGATGTCAGGCTTAATTCCTGCTTTAAGAAACGCATTCACATAAGTAGTATCTCCGAGTGCTCCACCCATTTGAATCTGCATTACTGACGGTTGGGCTATGCCATCTACACGGGGAATAATGTGTGCAATATAATATCGCCGCCAAAGATTCTGTGCAGCAATCACATCAGTGCCCTGCCAGAACAACAAATTGATCAGCGGAGTACGAACTTTCTCACCGGGTTTGAGGTATAGATTTGTTAGTTGCTGACCAGCCTTGATTGTCAAGCAATTGGCATCATCACGTGTAAACTTGCTGGCCCATTGTCCCGGCCACCCCACGGCAATAATTATTCCTCCACCTGGTTGCTGAAGATTATAATAAGGCCACCCATCAGGACCATCACTGGATTTACCTGAAGAAGAGGGGGCAAATGTCTTTGTGAAATTAGGTCCAAGTGTAAGTTGATAGGGCTCGTAACTGTCAGCAGTACAAAAATCACCTTTTATTCCATTGAGGATAAACTCACCATTATCCCCCCTTTGAAGCTTCGTATCCAGACCCTGTATTTCGCTGATAATATGAGTATTACTGTTTCCGGTATTCCTAAAATACACCGTCCATTCCACAGCAGGATAATCTGCATATTCAAGCCATTCACAATTTACCTCAAGACCGGTTTTGTGATCTGTCCAGATCAGAAGGTGTTGCGTACGATATTTATCCAGCTTTTTCGTTTCGAGCCTTTTCTGCCATGTAAAAAGCAATTCACCTGAAGGTTTTCCATCGTAAATAAATGAAAATGGCAAGATCGGATTTACTCCCAACAAGTGGGACTTAATCCATTTGGATTTTATTTTCATTGCTGCTGTTGTCGTACCCAAATCGGGATGATTGCTGAATGACATCAACAACAACATTATACCCATTAATCCGATAATTCTGAATAATAAGTTAATACAAATTGATCTGCGCATAATACTGTTTTTTTTCTTTATGTCGTTCTTTTTACGATCTGAATTTTCAAACTATAGATTGTATAAAACTATCAATCAGTAAACTATGAATAGTTTTCGCAGGATTAATCGTTCCCTGTTTTTCGATAAAGGTAATTGGGAAATCCTTCCTTTTCGGGTAGAATATCATAGAAATTTTTTTTCCATAATAAATTTCCTTCGTTGGTCTGATTAAATCTTATTGCCCCTCCACTACAATTAAATATGATGTTGTTTTCGATCAACAGTCCTTTACTGCCCTGATCAAAAAATATCCCATTGTTTGGAGCGCCTCCAAAGGTATTTGTGCTCCGATGTGCATCGTACAACAAGTTGTTTCTGATGATCGTTCCCGGTTGATAACCCAGCGTATAAATGCAACCCCCATCAGCTACCTTTTTCATCACATCATACACCCTGTTGAATTCAACAATCGTTTTAGCATGGGAAGTTGGTGACTCATCCCACTTAAACCCAATGGATATGCCGGTATAAGGAAGATTGTGTATTTCATTGCTGGCGATGCGGCTCTCCTGTGTAAACGCATCATAGATACCTACCGATCCGAACATCTCTTCACCGCAATTGTGGATATGGCAATTGATTACCTGATTGCCAAGCGGAATATCCGATTTGTCCTTCCAGTCATCATCCAGCCCGGCAGGCTGACCTAAGAGTGGCCAGTCCCTCTGTCCGATTACAATTCCATTGGCTGAGATGTCATTGACATGGCAACGCTCAATGATGTTGTTCTTACAACCAGCGCCGATTGCAATTCCTGAGCTACCAATATGTTCAATAGTACAGCCAGTTAGCTTGCAACCCGAAGCATATTTAAAATCAATTGCCGCCGGCATCGAAAAGGTCGGTACGTTTTTCTTCAATTCTGAGCCATAATGGGCTGCCTGTATCTCATTATATCCAAAGGATGGAAATTCCCAGTTGCTGTGTGAAAAGGTAAGATCCGCAAAGTGCAAATTGTTGACCTTTTTCATTGCTGAACCATTAATTTCCAGCAATTTGGTCGTCATGGGGATAACAAATTCCGATTGGTTGGGATCCTCGTTTTCCAAGGCCTGGTAGTATATTTTACCTGATTGATGATCCGCATACCATTCTCCGGGAACATCAATAAATTCCAATGCATTCTCCAGATATGCACTCATACCCTTCTTGACAATACATGCTTCATGACCAATCCATCCAAGCGGGGTTATGCTGTGTACTGATCCAATTTCAATTTTATCCAGAATTCCACGTGAAGTGTTCCAATTTTGATACACAACAATCTCCGCATCAGGAGCAGTTGTTTGAATGATATTTTGGTTAAAAATTACATTTTTATAGTTATCGCCAACCTCAGCAATTTTCAACATTTCCCCTTCGTTGGGAAACCGGCTTCGTTGAAGACGTTTGCCATCACAATAGAGATTCCGGATTTTTGGATTGCCTGACTTTTGTACGGGAATATCTGCAACCCACAATTTATCCGATTTTCTGGCCCAACTAACTACGGGAACCCCACCCGAGATGACCACCTGATCTCCCGGCCAGGCACACCAGGTCACAGTGTAGTTGTCGGAACCCCGGTCCCGCTGATCAAATTGTAAAGATTTGAAAATGGGATATATGCCCTCGTGAACAAACACGACAACATCGTTACTTAAACCGGCTTTTACCAGTTTCCGGACAGCTCCCTGAGCATCGTCAAAGGAATAAAAGACGTTTTCACTTTTCTTTTCAACTTTCCCCTGATAAAGATGAATGCAGGTTTGCGCATAAGTTCCCAAAGGGATCAGCGTGAGTACGAGAATAATTAAACAGAAATAAATCAACTTCATGGTCTTGTTGTCTTAATGATTGTTTATTATGCTGGCGGGCATCCCCATACCCATCAGTGAGCCCACAGAGGCGTTGTACCGGTTGTTCTCCGGTTTCATTCCGTCGATGCGTTCATAAGGATAATTGGAGTCGGCATCGGCAAGATCTGCATAGGCATCCCCCACCCATTCCATCGCCAGATCAGGGTGTCTCCGGTAGAGTGTTACGGCAACTCCCAGACTCATATAATACCAGTATCCTCCATCCTGATAGGCATTGTATCCAAAGGCCAGGTTCTCCCAATGGTTACCTCCGCTCATATCTGGCCACACATGCCGGCCAGGTGAGCAATCGTCCGATTTTCTGGCCATACGTACCGCTCCCCGAAACGGGGATGACATCTGGAAAAGATTTGCAGCTCCTCTTGAGGCTTTATCGGCAATATATTGACTGGCAAACCAATCGGAAGCCGCATCAGCCTGTTCGTCGGTGAGAATCCCGGACCAAACTGCATAACCGGTTATATCGGGTGAGGCCATCGTCGGAGCGTTTGGTCCTGCACCCCACGGAAGATATCCTGACGGGTTGAACCGGACGCGTATTGCATCACGCATAGCATCAGCAATTTTTTCCCACTTCCGGGCGGATGGGTGATCCCCTGAATGATCATACATGTCAGCCAGCGCACGAGCGGCGTTACAGGCCAGCACCGAAGTTCCCAGATCATCGCCTCCAAATCCATAGGAGTCGTGAAATCCCCACATCACACAAGCCCCATTTGATTCCTGAATGTCATTGGCTCCGGTATGTCCCGGAGTGCTCCACTGGGTGATTAGTCCGGTGGTGGCATTTCGGGGTACACTGTTCCATGCATCAGCAAAGCGTTGTGCTGTTACTTTGAACCAGGCTTTCCAGGTGGCATCCCACCCGGACTTATATCCGTAATGCCAACCTAAGGTGACAAAGCACATCGCCTCATCCATGGAAGGGCGGTGAAAATGACCAGGGTCATCACCATAAAATAACCCGGGTCCCCAACTGAATTGACCGTCAGGATAGATGTGATCCGGGATAGCGCCTTTAGGATAAGTAAACGCTCCAACCTTATGATTCTCCTTCAATTGCTTAAGTGCATGGAAATCCACGGCAAGCTTTACCTCTTCTGCCGTGACCATATCACGTCCCGAGCCCTCCAACTGGTAAAGAAAGTCACGTGCGAATATGCCGGCTTTGCGATAGACCGGACCAGGCGTATAAATGAAAGATCCTGCAGGCATCAGCTTGTCTGTCACCTCCGTTTTGGAATCATTCAGGATGGTGGAAGTGCGCTTCAAAAGTGCAGCGTAATGGTCAGGATTTATTGGTACGCACATCGCCGTTTCTCCGTCAATATAAGCCTGATAACGGTTGGAATGAACATTGAACGGTTTGGCAGCGAAGGTTAAGGCATAAGAAAAATTACAATTCTCCAAACCTGACAAAATTTTCATCGTCACTTTCTGACGCGAATCAGGGGCAAGACGAACGACTGCAGGTAATATCTGCACATCCCCGTTATTAATAAACTTCAGCATCAGATGTGACTTGCTTCTGTTCACGACATCAAACCGATTGGTGGATTTGACAAATTTAAAAGTCTCGGCTTTATTTGTCCCGGTTTTGCAAAAGAATACACCTTTAACTGTTGTTTGAGTTTTACCTGGATTTTGTAATCCGTCCGACTTTACCCTTTCGCAGGCAATACTGTTGCTGAACACCAATATCACCCCCATAATCATAAGACTAAACTGCTTCATACTATTTTTTTATTTTAACCAACACCACACCATGAGTTGGTACAATACATTCAAATCGATCATTAAATACACCCAAATCCTTCTGCCTCCAAACATCACGCACTTTTTGTTTGCCGTTTATTTTAAGCGCATCCCAGGTTGCCGAAATTTTAAGGTCGTTTTCGGAAAGATTAAACAGTCCGACTGCTTTGGAACAGTCTTCGAGCTCTTTTACCATGATCTGGCAATCTTTGTTCTTCACTACTGCTAATGCCTGTTTCCCAAGCGGATCCTGGTCAATATCGATAACTTCATCGTTTGCAAGCAGGTTGAAGGTAAAGTCGTCGAGCCGGGTTAAGTCGCAGCCAATGAGTAACGGAGCTGAGAGCAGAGACCAAAGGCTGATGTGGGTATATTGTTCATTTGGAGTAAGATGTGTTGGGTGTAAACGTACGACATCATTTCCAAACCATCCCTGTCCAACAACTAATATGTCGGGGTCATTCCAGTTCCCTGGTCGGGCATAAGGAGCTGTTCTATCAATGTTAAATCCCTTTTTCACACTCTTCCAATTATCCTCGATATCGGATACGACCCGCCATAAATTTGCTCCGATACTGTCGCCCCATTCCCATTCGTCCCAACCCCCTAAACTGTAGACAAAATCGTGGTTGGTTTTATTTAATGCGGCTTTCATTGCCCTGAATGGTTTTTGAAGTTCCGAACGACTATTGTTTTTGGCAGGATAGGAACACCAATCGTATTTCAGGTAATCAAAACCCCAATCGGCAAAGGTTTGCGCATCGCTCTCCAGATGTCCGTAACTACCTACACCAAGTTCCGTTCCATTGACAGAACAGGCTTTGGGACCAGCCGATATATAAATACCGGCCTGAAGACCATAGTGGTGTATATAATCGGTAAGCGCTTTCATGTCCCTGAATCTTTGGTTGGGTATAATAGGCCCCGTTGCATCACGTTGCATCGGCTCCCATCCTATGTCCGTGTTAATGTACCTGTAACCATGATCGGCTAAACCGCTTTTAACAAGAATATCAGCAGTTGTCCTTACTTTTTCTTCACTGACGAGGTACCCCAGACTGTTCCAGCTGTTCCATCCCATAGGGGGTGTTAAAGCAAGACGGCCACCAACAACAATTTTCAGAACTCGGGTAGCTTTCCCCCGCGAATTTTCAGCTTTTAGTTTTACCACATATTCCCCTGCCTTTTTAATACTCCCGCTGATTATTCCGGTCTGTCTATCCAACATTAGTCCTTCGGGCAAATTTTTAGCAGAAAAGGTCATTGGCCGTATCCCTGTTACCGGAATCCTGAACAAAAATGGCGAACAGGACCCTACCCCAACAACCTTGGCGCCGTTTAACCTTGGTGTTTCTGCAGGTTTTGGGGTTAATATATAAGCTTTCAAATCAGCTGATTGCTGCGCGAAGCAGGAAAAAGCGGCTATCAGTATTGCAAAAGTAAGACTACTTATTTTCATGTGAAAATTATTTGCTTTTTAATGGCCACATGGAACCCTCATTGATTTTCATCTTCTTTGGTGAGCTTTTGCTCTTGAGGATTTCATCCGGTTTACTTCATCTAGTTGTCTAACCTATCTTTTACTTTTTCAATTTGTTGTTTGTCTGAACAGGATTTGTTTCCGATATCCCGAACTTTGACAGACTTTGGTATCCATTAAATGATAGATGGTTGAAAGAACAATATCTGTCCCTTTGATCTGAAAACCATTTTCCTCCGTTTTTACAATTTCTGTATTCTTTGAAATATCAATTTCAGGAGAACCTTCATATCCAAGTAATAAAGGACCAAAATGCAAACGGGAATATCCCGGTTTAGTATGCGAAGCATTCAAAACAGGTTCAATCCCCGACTTCATGGAAAACGAATATTCAATTTTATCACCCTCTTTTATTAAAGTTGAAGTTTCTGCAAATCCGTTTATAACCGTGAAACCGATCCTCTCGTGATTTTTTGAAATTACCGGATCGTGCACCCATGAAGGGACAAAGAATTTCAGGTTGATCTGAACCGGTTTATTCAACCTTTCAACACTTAGAAGCACATTTGTACCAAAAGGATAGCTGGTCTGCTGTCCGATTGTGACTGGATTGCCTTTCAGGTTTAGGTTAATGGAACTATTGTTAAATGAAGCAATTATAAGGGTGTCACCTTGCGTGAAATAGCTGTATTGAACAGCTTTGGCCAGTCCCTCTCCACCACGCATGGTGCAACACCAATAGGCCTCATCAGCCTTTACCGTAAGAAAATTTTCAGACGCTCCTGCACAATTATCACAGCCAAACCCACCATTCGACCGTTGAGTATGTCCGATGGCATTGTAATAAATCAATTGGGCATCTTCAAGATAAACAGGTTTTTGAGTGAATTGCCACAATTGATTTGCCACCAGATAAGCATCAACGATTGCACAGGGTTCAGTCCATTCGGGACGTTCAAACCAATTGTAATTCTCATAATTTTCGGTCATGGCCTGTTCATGATATATCCGATAACGTTTCTCAACCTCTGGTAACAAGCTTTTCTCCCCGGTTATTTGGTAATACCTCAGTGCTGCACGTAATCCGGTAAGGGTAGCATGGGTCTGAGCCTTTATTCCAACCAGATCCATTTCAAAGTAACGCGACATCATCTCATCAATCAGGGCTTTCAGTTCCCTTGAAGGAAAAAGTCCGTAAGCCTGTATGACCCCGTCCATAAAAATAAAATCACAACCTACATCAGTCGATAGTTTCCAGTTGTTAACCACATTCACTGAAGAGCCTGCCATACCGCCAGTATTGGAAATCCTTCCGGCAGGAGTGATTGGATAATGTTTATGGCGGCTTTTGGTCGGCAAGGCCAGATTCTCGATAATACCTTGAATATAGGTTTTAACTTTAGGATCTCTCTTCCATTGGTAGTATTCGCATAGTCCACGCAAAAGCCAGCCATGTCCTGAAAGTTGCTGTTCATCAATTGTATCGTGCTGTATTGGGCCTAAATAACCTTTCTTGTTCAGCTTCTCAGGCAAAATACGAATCATTTCATCCAGGTACAAAGGGGTCCGTTGAGTTGCCTGAGCCTCAAGTACCAGTCCAAGAATGGTCCGCCCCTCCTTATCCCCCGGCCATCCCTCTGATGGACCATGATGTTGCTTTGGGAAAACATTCTCCGGAAAGTAAATATCTGTTTCCAGACGATCAAAATTTTTCATTGCACGCTGATACAACTCTCCTTTCACGTGAATCTGATCGAGACCTAAAGGGATCACTTTTAGATGAGATAGACAATCTGTCTCATTACAAGAACCTAGCGTAAACAACAATGAGTACATTGCGACTATCAACCATCGATGGTTTACATTTTTTGAAAGATCACCGCTCTGCTTTTTCATTCTATAGACAATATTTAGGTTTATTTCTCTTTAAATTTTATCGAATAAAGTTCACCATGCTGTAGGACCATATGAACACGAATTTGTTTTCCAATCAATCCAGAAACATCCGGGTTTTCTTTCCAGGTCACCGTCCTTTCCGGGTCATCGCCGAAAAGCTCATCACAATCGGCAAGTGAATACCCCGGAAGAGGCTTTCCATTTTCATCGAGGAGTTCAACAAGAACTGAACCTGCAACAGAGGTAGAGAAGTTAATGGATAAAATGCTCCCTGAAAAGGTCAAAGTTTTGGTAAAAAGATCTCCCTTATTTTTACCAGCATGTAAAGATACAAATCCATCCAGACGAATTGTATAACGGCGCAGTGATGCTTCATCTTTCCATCCACCTTCGCCTGCATAAAATGAAATTTCATTCGGGGCAGAAGGATCTTCTGCAGCAGTCTCAATCAATCCAAGACTCTGGTAACCATCACCATAAACCCAGTTATTTTTTCGTTGAATCCCGGCAGGAATAAATGCATCTTCTCCCCTTTTAAATAAAATTCCATTATAGCTACTCATAAACAGGCCATCTGTCAAAGCAGCGCCATATCGGGGATGGATTTTCATCCGCAATTGACGGTGATCCGGGTCTGGCATGGCACGCATTGCGGAGGGGGTAAAATTTCGAACAATGTACTGCGTCGGAAATCCTAAAAAAAGATGGGGCGCCCGATAATAAGGAACCACCTGATTGGTATATAATGCAACATCAGGAAAATCGACAAACCTGATCATGGCGGGTTCAGTCCAGTTTAAAAAATCCTTTGATGTTGCAACCCGGATATCCCTGATTCCGGTTTCCAGATCGCTGGTATTCTTCATTTGTTTTTCGTGAAAGTCCCTGAAATAACACCAGTAACAATTTCTTACCGAATCCCAAAAGGCATTATTCTGTGTATCAAATTGTCCTTTGGTTATAATGGGTTGATCAGAGATCCGCGACCAATGTATACCATCAGCCGATTTATAGGTAAAAAGTCCCCCTTTCGCAGGACTAACTGCCTTGTATTTTTCATCCTGCCTGGCATTGGGATTTGAATCGATGAAAGGGGTGAAGTTATCCAGGCTCGGGGCTGCCCAAATGATATTATTCTTTTTGGAACCATTAAATTCGAACAATTCCAGATCGGGTTTTGTCCAATGAATTCCGTCCTTACTTTCGGCATAGCAGGCAAAAACAGGATGTCCCCCAAATTTAGAACCCCCGGCATAGGTCAGCTGAGCGGCCATATAATACATCCGGAAAATATTCCCATCTTTAAAAACAGTCTGAAAATCGCTTCCGCTTCCCTCCCATGGTTGGTCGTAAAGCATAACCGTCTCACGGACAACGGGAGAATGCATTCGGAATTCAAGATTATTCATCCTGGAAATCAAATGATCATCGACAAACAATTCGCGTTGGGAACCAATATTCAGAATGGTATCAAGCTTATTGCCAGACTTCGGTACACGCGATGCAGTTATTCCTAAACAAGAATATTCCGATCCAAAGAAGGTGAGAATCAGAAGGATAAAGAATATCAATTTTCTCATTGAAGTCATATTTGTGGTATTTTTAGTTGCAGGGTTTTTCTTGTAGATTAAAAAAGAGTAAAGCATTGCCTCGTCACTCCCATAAGCGGCGCGTATCTATCTGTATTTTATATGGTTAAAACGATTAACGGTCAGTCAGACAGGTGCACGTTAACCTTCCTTAAGAAAAATATTTCCTAATTTTAAGGAATCCAGCTTTCAAAGCAACATCTTTTTGCTCTGATCCCAGGCTTTATTGATAAGTTACTGTTTTGCTAACAATTACATCCTCAGCCGATCGGGCAAACATCAATGTAAATTTACCCGGTTCGGTAACAAATTGCATCTCTTCATTCCATAATCCCAGTTCCTGTGGCATCAGCGAAAAACTCACATTTTGTGTTTCTCCGGGTCGAAGTGAGATCTTTTTGAATTTTTTGAGTGCCATTACCGGGGTTGTTGTGGAACTGTATTCGTCGTTGACGTAGAGTTGTACTACCTCTTTGCCCTCCGTTTTCCCTGTATTTTTTACATCTGCAGAAACCTTCAATGTATCATTAACGCCAAACTGATCCTTTGAAACTTTCATATTTGAATATTCAAAACTGGTGTAACTCAGGCCATACCCAAAGGGGAATAACGGATCTGGTGACGAAAACACGTAGTTTCTCCCTGGTTTATCTGGAGTTCCGGGTTTTCGGCTGTCCCCTTTACCGGATGGTTTATAGTCATAATAAACCGGAACATGACCCACCGATTGCGGGACTGTCGCATTGAGCCTCCCCGAAGGATTAACTTTTCCAAACAGGATATCGGCAATGGCCTCACCACCCCGTTCACCGGGATACCATGCTTCAAGAATGGCCGGGACATGCTCCTTTTCCCAGGCGATACTCCATGAGCGGCCATGCACCAAAACAAGGATCACAGGTTTTCCGGTTGCACAAATGGCCTGGGCCAGTTCCCGCTGGACGCCAACGGGATTAATATCTGACAGGTCATAATTTTCACCCCCCGTAAATGGTTCATCATTTTCGGATTCACCCGGCCCTTTTCCCCAACCTATACCGGAAAGAATAACACTGGTTTCACCAAGTACAAGTACAACTGCATCACTTTTTTCGGCAGCTTTTACAGCCTCTACAAAACCTTCCTTACTGTGACCTGAGATATTGCACCCTTTGGCATAGTTGATTTCTACCTTATTTCCGACTAATTTACGAATCCCCTGGAGCGTTGTAATTCCGGAGCTATTATCTCGTGTCCAGGTATAATCGCCATATTGCACCTGATCGGCATTTGGGCCGATAACTGCCAGCGATTTGATCTTTGTTTTGTCCAACGGAAGCAGTTTGTTGTCATTTTTAAGTAAGATAACAGATTCTTCTGCAATTCGACGTGCCATCTCAATATGGGGTTGGACATGAACCACTTTTTTGATATTACCGGCATCGGGATAGGGTTTCTCGAATAATCCCGCTTTAAATTTTACAGTTAAAATGCGCCGGCAAGCCTGATCAACATATTTTACATCCAGCTTATTTTCTTTAACCAGGGATGTCAGATGGGTAAATGCATAAGCCCTGGAAGCCTCCAGGTCGACGCCTGCCATAAGCGCTTTTTTTCCCGCGTCTTCAATGGTTTCCGCCACTTTATGCAGTGCGAACAATCTCCAGATTGCGCTGTAATCGGCAAATACATACCCTGGAAATCCCCATTCGTTACGAAGTACCTGACTTAGCAAAAATTTATTCGAGTGTGCAGGTATGCCATCTATCTCATTATAGGAGGGCATTACTGAATATACGTTTGCCTCCCTGACCGCCTTTTCGAACGGAGGTAAAAATTCGGAACGTAACTCCCGTATCCCGATAGCGGCAGGCGCCACATTAATTCCGGCAACCGGGATGCTGTAACCCACAAAATGTTTCGCAGTACACATCACCTTATCGTAAGCCAGATGGTAGCGGGTTTGTGCCGGATCACCCTGCATTCCACGAACAAACGCTGCCCCCATCTCACCTGTCAGATACGGATCCTCGCTGTAACACTCTTCCATGCGGCCATACCGCGGATCCCTGGCAAGATCAAACAGTGGGGACAATGCCTGGTCGACACCTGCTGCTGATGATTCAGACGCAATCATCGCCGCCATCTGTTCTATAAGATCCGGATTCCAGGTACTTCCCTGGGCAATTGACTGCGGGAAAATGGTCGTACCATAAGCCAACAAACCATGTAGGCATTCGGCTGTCATAATCGGCGGAATACCCAAACGGGTATTTTCCCGTGCATATTTCATTACATCATAGGAACTTTTCAAAACATCGGCCACCCCAATTTTCGGACATTCGCAAACGCCATATCCGTTAGGATCACCCTTGTATAACCCAGCTTCTATCATACCAAGTTGTGCCACTTTTTCTTCAAGGGTCATACGACTCATCAGATCTTCCACACGTTTTTCTATCGAAAGGGTCGGATCTTTATATGGCTGAGCCACAACAATACAAAAAACCAACAAATTACAGATCAATAAAATAGCTGACTTCATCCTCTAATAATTAATTAACACATTTTCTAATTTGATCGCTTTTGTTCCGGTGATTGGCGTACTATTTCCGGCTTACCGTTTTTTTTGAAAGTGCACACACACCTTTGAATGCATCGTGTAAAGACGGTAAGCTGCGCCATCATTGACCAAAATCGCACTCGATTTATTTTCACGCAGAATCGGATTTTTTGCATACTTTATCCAGTGGACCAGATCATCAGACTTTGCTACACACGAAGTCCATTCGTGCCAGTCCTTATATTCTGAGGCATGATAATAGGCATAATAACTACCCTTATATTTTATGATCTGGTCGACTGCAACTGCATATTTATCGTATGATTCAGGTCCCATCCTGATGACCGGCTCATCCTGCAGATTAGTCCAGACTTTTAAATCAGTGGAGGTTGCCAGCCAGATACCAAGGTCATCGCGCTCATAAAAGAGATACCACTTGCCATTTTCGAGCCAGGCAGATGGCGTTCCAAACGGCCCTTTTGAAAGTGGCTTACCATTCTTATACCTAATGTCGAGTGAGCCTTGTTCTTTCCAGTGAGTACGGTCCACGGAAGTAAGCAGGTGAGCAATATCCTGCCTCCCTTCTGCAAACATATAGTAAGTCCCTTTTGATTTTATTACACACATATCTTCAACCATGCATGAATCGAAGATGGGATTATCTTTATACCTTGTCCATTTCAGGCCATCAAGGGAGGTTGCATATCCGAGATGACTTTCCGAATCCTTTCCATCTTTTTTGGTATAGCCGGTATACCACATATGATATACACCATCTTCTTTCAGAATATAACCTCTTTCCCTGATGAGCTGATCCCATGTATCGGTACCGGTGCCTGAAAATACAGGATTCTTGTCATAGTTATCAAAATCTACCAATTCAACCGGAAACTTCTGATTACCAATTTCCTTTTCCGGATGTTTCGGTTTAGCCGTTGTAAGTTGTGAACCTTCAAATAAAAGGAACAGAAAAATAATCGCAGAAATACTTTTCATCTTTAGTTATTTTTGCAGAAATCTTGTGTTAAAGATCCCGGTTTGCCAAGCAGCTGTGATCAGATAATCGAACCCTGGTTGGTGGTCAGTTTAATAAAGGCTTCAGCAGCTTTTACACGGATGGTTAATCCCCTGAAATCTTCCATCAATCCATGATCAAGCTGGTAATATTCTTTACTGACAAATCCCTGACTTGCATGACAAAAAACCGCTTTTAATTTCTGTTCCCTGACATCCGTGATATCGACATAATCGGTTGGCAGGAAATTCTGTGATTGTCTTCCGGCACAAACCTCATAAAAATAGAGTGGAAACTTCGCTCCCATTTGAAGGTAGGCTCTTTGGGTCAGAATACTGGTTACCAGATGGTCTTTATGTGAATCGATGGGCCAGTGAGTGAACAAAACATCAGGTTGTTCACTTACCAGTAATTGCTGGATCTTATCGAACCACGAATTATCAACGACCGAATTACCATCGATTTGCCCCACAAAAATGGGTTTTGCTTTCAGAATCTTACAGGCTGCTTCTCCCTCCTTTTTCCGGATGGCAGCAGCCTCCGCAAGGCTCTTCCCTTTAATGCCTGCATCACCGGTGGTTAGATAAATGATGGTAATCTGATGACCTGCATTAGCAAATTTAGCTAAAGTTCCGCCACAACCTGTCTCAGGATCGTCGGGATGGGCGCCAATGCAAACTACTTTAAGTGGTTTACCAGAGATTTGCGGACTTCCTGCCATGGCCGCAAGTGGCATCATTCCCAATCCGATCACCGAATTCTGAACGAAACCGCGTCTTGAAATTTGTTTACCTATGCTCATATAAAGACAATTAATGGTTCATCAATACCGTATTAAATTTTATGATTTCCAAAGTTCATCACCGTAATTCCATCCTTTACGGACAGGTTCCTTGATGTGCACATCAAAATCAGGGTGATTTGTAACCTTCATATTGACAGTGTCATATTCAATCCGGGTATTAAAGCGCTGAGCAAGTACACCTAAAAGGGCCATCTCGGTAAGACGAGCTGAATATTCAAAATTTGAACCCGGCATCGGGCCGTCACCTTTAATTGCCCGGAGCCACTCTGCTACCGGCCCCCCTTCAACACGTGGGATGGTTTGGGGTGGAAGATTTTTTATAAACCGGTTCCAATCCTCTTCAGGGATAAGTAATTTAGGATTATCAGGACGTCCATCGGTAAACAAAGATGCTTTACTACCAATCATGATCATTCCTGAACCCGGCAATTCTTTGAGACCCCATTCTGGACGATTCTCCGGTTTTAATCCACCGTCATGCCATTTTAGGGTGACGGGAGGTTTGGTTCCACGTGCTTCAAATTCAAATTTTAAAACAGACTGGTCTGTGACAAATCCTTCCGGAGCTTCAGGTCTTACCATTGGATCAACAGAAACTGGCATCCCAAGATCGAGCGACCAGAACGGGGCGTCGAGTGTATGGCAACCCCAGTCTCCTAAGACCCCATTCCCGAAATCGTACCAACCCCTCCATCTTTTAGGGACATAACAGTGGTTAAAGGATCGTGGTGCAACAGGTCCCTGCCATAAGTCCCAGTCTAAACCTGCAGGGATTGCTTCAACTGAAGGGGGAAAACCATCTGGTTTACTAAACCACCCTTCCGGAGAAAAGCCCGGACCATCAGACCAGGCCATTACCTCTTTCACATCTCCTAAAACACCTGCCTCGTACCACTCCTTAATAAACCGGATACCCATGCCGGCATGTCCCTGGTTCCCCATTTGAGTGATCACCTTATAATGCTTTGCAGCCTTTCGAAGTGTGCGAAGTTGCCAGATATTATGTGCCAATGGTTTTTCAACATATACGTGTTTACCCAGTTGCATAGCTGCCATGGTCGCTGAAAAGTGAATATGATCGGGTGTGGCAACAATTACAGCATCAATTTTATTCGCCATTTTATCGAACATCACCCGGAAATCCTTAAATCTTTTTGCATTGGGGAATGTTTTAAATCCTTCTTCAGCTGCAGAATCACTGACATCGCATAAGGCTACTATGTTTTCATTCATGCACTCTTTCCAGTTATCTTTTCCACGACCACCAACTCCGATGACTGCAATATTTAATTTTCCAAAACCTTTACATCGGGTCAATCCGGGTAAAATTGCAGTTCCCGCCGCTATTGCCGCGGAGGTAGTGATAAATGATCTGCGTGATAAATTTGTCATGATATTTATTGATTTGAATTTTGTATTTGGAATTATTCTTTTTTTAACGTAATCGGAATGATATAACAATACTTCGGTATGTTTTCGTATCTAATTCATGATGAATAAGTTGAAATATATGGAAATAAATTGAAACATTTCTTTATTTCTATGTATTTCAATCTGTTACATATTATTTAGTTATCGGAGTATCGGTCATTTCAAACTCCAGCAATGCATTCCCGGAAAATAATTCATTATGTAACAGGTAAAACCGTTTTAATTCTTTGCCGTTCAGCCTGATACCCTTTATATACTTGTTAATGGAAGAGACAGTTGGGGCAAGAATAACCAGCTTTCCTTTTGCATGTGCCAGTTCCAAATGACTGAACAGCGGTGTACCAACCATATATTCGCCAGTCCCGTGTCTTACCGGATAGAATCCCATAGCACTCCAGACATACCAGGCAGACATCTGGCCAGTGTCGTCGTTACCACAAATACCATCCGGCGAATTTTTATAGAGCGTATCCATGATCTGCCGGACATACTGCTGGGTTTTCCAGGGTTGTCCAATATAATCATACAGATAGGCGACATGATGACTTGGTTCGTTTCCATGGGCATATTGTCCGATTAATCCTGAGATATCACCCGAAACATTTTTGCCCGCTATTGTTGAATTGGAAGTGAACAGCGCATCCAGCCGTGATTGCAGTTGTTTATCTCCTCCCATTAGTTCCGCAAGTCCTTTGACATCATGAGGAACGAAAAATGTCCATTGCCATGCATTCCCTTCGCAGTAATCATCCCTGCGATGGTTCGACTCAAACGGATCAAACGGAGTTCGCCAGGTTCCATCGGCAAATCTGCCCCGCATAAAACCGGTCGCAGGATCAAAGACGTTTTTGTAATTATTTGACCTTTTATTAAATGTTTGATAGATGGTCTCCTTCCCCATCAGCTTTGCCATTTGGGAAATACACCAGTCATCATAGGCGTATTCCAATGTACGGGCGACGGATTCCATTTCTAAATCGGCCGGCACGTATCCATATTTTTTATAATTCTTTAAACCAACAAAGTAGCGCATCGAGAAACCACAGGTATCTTTGTTGGCCGAAGTAATCATCGCATTTAATGCTTTTGAAGTGTCATAACCACGTATTCCTTTACAGTAGGCATCGGCAATTAACGGGAGCGAGTGAAGACCTATCATCTGAAAAGTTTCTCCACCTGCTAATGTCCAGATAGGGAGTTGCCCGAATATGTCGAAATGGGCCAGACAGGTTCTGACATAATCGTTGGCGACATCGGGACGTAATATCGTAATGAGCGGGCAGGCTGCCCGAAAGGTATCCCAAAGTCCAACCACTCCGGCGTAATATGGGAATCCCAGGGAGGGATGTATTTTATGATCCGGACCGCGAAAACGTCCGTCTACATCGGAGTAAAGCATCGGATAAACAATCGTATTATAGACGAACGAGTAGAATAACTCCTTTTTTTGTTCATCCTTATCTTTAATGACATATTTCCCAAGATTGGCACTCCATTCACTCAAGGCGCTCTTTTTTACGGCGTCAAAGTTCCAACCGGGGATCTCAACTTCAAGGTTCTTTCGAGCCCCCTCCACATCAACAGGTGAGAGGCCGATTTTTACCAACAGTTGATCTTCTGTGTCAAATTCCAGGATGGCTTTTACATCCGTACCTGAAAGTAGTTTCTTCTCGTCGCAAAGTATATTTCTATTGTAAAAATTGATCGTTTTGATAGGTTTCGAAAATCTTGCAAAAAAATAAACGTGCTGTTCGGGAGACCAGCCGTTTGAGATGCGCGAACCAGCAACGGTGTATTCATCAATGCGTTCAAGGTGGGCAACCTTTACCGTGTCATAGCTCTCTTCGGCTACAATCGTACAGGCCCCTTTACTGCCATATTTTAAATCAATAACTACTTTATTTTCTCCTTTTGCAGGATAGGTATAGCGGTGAAATGCACAACGTTTTGTAGCCGTAATTGAAAGGTTAGTTTTGAAATCTGCCAGGCGGACAGAATAATTTCCGGGTGAGAATTGCTCCTCTTTGTGGGAAAATGAGGATGAAAAACCGGCTGCGGGATATTGTGCCGGAATATTTTTAAGGATTGATTCAGGAATCGGCTGGAATAATACATCCAGAAAGTCGCCACATCCGCCACCCGATTTATGAACGTGACTTATACCAAGTATCCGTGTGTCGGTATACTGATACCCCGAATTTTCCATTCGGGTATCGACACCAACCTGCACCATTCCAAACGGCACACAGGCAACAGGTATAATATTTCCATTACCACCTGACCCAATAAATGGATTTACATAATCGGTGACGTTTACTTTGGGTTTGACACTTTTAATCTCTTTTTCAAATGGATGAACCTGCCTAAAATCCGGTGTTGCTTCAACATTCAAAACCATCCCTAACAGCAGAAACAGAACAATTATGCTTTTCATTATCTAAAACATTATTAGTAAGAAATTTTTCTCGTCTCCACCATTTAACAAAAGCTAAATTTAAATTATTATTTTAGAGTTTAATAACCGGATAGTTTACTGGAAGAAGAACGATACCAGAGCAATTTGATTAAAATTTGAGCATTGTCAATCAGATTGAGGCCAAAAAGGTCGCAAACGAAGAGATAAAAATATAGTGCCAAACCTTTTTACAGGTTTGACACTATTAGATGGACTCGGATTTTATTTCAAATTAGGATTAAGCAAAACTTCAGAGTCAGGAATAGGGGCGAAATATTTGGCGTGAGTCGGTGCAGTCAAAATTTGTATTTCAGACGCATCCCTGTCGGCAGCAACTTTTTCGACAGTCTCGGTACGAACCAAATCAAACCAGTTACTCCCGTTTGCCTCAATACCGGCAAATTCCCATGCACGTTCTGCAACTACAGAATCACGGAAAGCCGTCTGGCTAAGACCTGTGACCAGGTTTCCTGTTCCAGCCCTTTGTCTGACCTCGTTGATTGCAGCATAAGCCGTTGCATCAGCGGAAGAAGACATTGCCTGAGCTTCTGCATAGATGAGAAGGACTTCTGCATAGCGCATCGCAATTGTGGTACGGCTGGAGGTCCAGTCGTTATATTCCCATGGTTTTTCCCAGTTCATTCCGTCGTGGTCCCACATTTTTGAATAATAAGGGTGTTTTGTTTTCAGTTTCGTGTAATCCACAATGGATGTTGAACCGTCAGCATTCTTGATAGGATAGGCCGTTGCAAAAGTGCCGTTTTTCCGGGCTCCGGTTCCTGTAGGGAACTTTTTATAGAAATTAAGTTCCGCAAAATAGTAATCCCAACCGGTCCATTCAAGTGGTTGTCCAGGGTACGGAGCACTTTGACTGGCTACACCATTGTTGTTGTTAAAATAATAACCCAGGATGGTTTCATCATTAAACCTTTGATTTACCCACAAATCTTTAAAATTAGGCAAAAGCCGGTATCCCCATGTTCCCTTGTTATCAATGACCTCTTTCGCTTTAGCCGCAGCTAAAGCATAGTTTGCAGTATTCTTAACCGGATAACCGGCGCTTGCAAGATAAACCGAAGCCAAAAACGATTTTGCAGCTCCCCTGTTGAAGGCGATCTTAGCCCGGTAATCGGTATAGTTATCGGGAAGCAGTGATTCTGCCATTTTCAAATCCTCAATAATCTGATTGTAAACAACATTAGGCTCAGTTAAACCAATGTTGGGATGTGTTTCGATATCAAGAATCAGAGGGATACGGTTATGCATTCTGACGAGCCAGAAATAAGCCCATGCCCGGCCAAAATAGGCTTGTCCAATCGCGGTATTTTTAACTGCAGAATCGGGAACTTTGGCAGAATTCACAATGACATTATTGCAGGCAATAATCACCTTAAAATAGTTACCCCAGTAATAGCTTAGCATTACATTTGAGGACGAAGGGTTAAATGTTTCGAACTCTACCAAATCCTTATTTACCGGATTGGTGGTAACATCGTTCGCTGCTAAACATATGGTATTAAACCGGCAAGTCCTGTCGCAAAGATCACAAATATGGTTATAGATGGGATTGGTGGCATCAGATAACTGTTTATCCGTCGTATAATATGTTTGAGCCGAGATTATACTTTCAAATCGCTCGTCAAGGACATTACATGAAAGAAGCGTCCCTATGAGAAACAGTACATAAATATATCTTTTCATCTTTTTAATTTTTTAAAAGGTTACAGCTATTCCTGTTGTAATTAATCTGGGAGTAGGATAGGCTCCAAAATCAATACCAGATTCTGTGTCACTATTACCGGAGTTGGATACTTCAGGATCATATCCCTTGTACTTTGTAAAGGTAAACAGATTTTGTCCGCTGATCGACAACCTTACATCCGCAAATTTAGTAAAGCTTTTCGGAAAGTTATAGGCAAGGCTAATGTTCCTTACTTTGACAAAACTACCATCTTCGAGCCACCTTGACGCCTGCAAATTATTGACATTGGTAACACTGCTTAGCGAAGGAAATGCCGCATTTGGATTTGATGCAGACCAAACATCGGCGCCATCCTTTATGGTAACAGTACGGGCATCACCAACAGGCAATACACCAATTGCATACATCGTATTGAGTACCTGTCGTCCCTGAACACCTTCAACCAAAATATTAAAAGTAAAATTCTTATAGTTAAAAGTATTGTTGAATCCAAACGAATAGTCCGGATTGGCATCGCCGGTGATCTGATAATCAGAAAAATTGATAACATGATCACCATTCAGGTCCTCATATTTTGAATCACCCGGTTTATTTCCGGATAGCAAAGCCTGAGCAGCTTCACTCGCCTGCCATATTCCCAGGGATTTAACACCCCAGAATGAGCCCATTGGATGACCTGGCATGAGTACAAAGGGGTTCGTAGACAATAGTCCTGAACCATAACCACCCACCAAAAGTTTTTGATCAACACCCAGGTTAATCACCTTATTTCTCACGGTTGAGAGGTTAAAACCAATACTCCATTCAAAACCGTTTTTGCTTACGGCCTGGTAATCGGCAGTCAACTCAAATCCCTTATTATTGATCTGGCCCAGATTTTGTGTTACATTGTATCCTCCGTCATACTTTGGAAGTGATTTATATAAGATCACACCATTTGTTTCCTTCAGGAAATAATCAACACTAATGTTCAGCTTATTTTTCATAAACGTTGCATCAAAACCTATATCCCGTTGGGTCGTCCTTTCCCATCTCAGGGAGGTGTTGGCAGGGGTAGATGGCTCTGTACCAGGATAGTTAGTTCTTGTACCCCAGTCATAGCTTTTTGTACTCAGGTTAGACAGCTTAGAAGTGCCACTAATTCCACTCTGATTTCCTGTGATACCCCAGCTTCCTCTTACCTTTAAACGGTCAAACAGATCCATATTTTTAATAAAGGACTCTTCAGATAAAACCCAACTCAAACCAACAGAAGGGAAGTAACTAAACCTGTTTTCCTTTTTGAATACAGATGATCCGTCAGCCCTGTAAGTAGCAGTTAAATAATACTTTGATTTATAATTGTAATTTAATCTTCCAAAGTAAGAACGCAATCCTCCATTACCATAACCCTGCCCAACTCTTTGAGATGTGGAAAGTCCTATATCAGCAGCGGGGCTATCGACTCCATTTGCAGCTAGCGACATGCTTCTTCCTTCGCTTGCAGACTCTTCAAAACCAGCTGTAACTGCTACACTGTGATTCTCATAAAATTTCTTGCTGTAGTTCAATAGCGTTTGAAGCTGCCAGCCAAAACTATCACTACTGTTCAATTCCAGGCTAGGATTACTCGGTGAAAAGTACTTGCTTGTAAATTGCCTGTTATAACCATTCGACTTACCCACAGATATATTGGTCACAAAATTCAGATCGCTCGTAATTTTATAGATCAAATTACTGTTAATACCGAATCCGGCGCCCTTATTATGTACATATGCTTCTTTTTCACACATGACAGGATTCCTTCCTAATGACCCGTATGTGTCAGCATTGGTATAGCTTCCATCGGCACCATATACTTTTTCGGTTGGACTCCACATCAGCGCCTGTAAGATTGGATTGAGTTTTCCTCCGCCAGTTCCAAGATCAGCATTGAGTCTTGTTCCCATTGAGGCAGTAAGATCCACAGATACTGAAAGACGATCACTAAAATCAGTATTAATATTTGCCCTGAAACCCGATTTTTCGCGGTTTGTATTTTCCAATGTACCAACCTCGTTCACATAATTACCAGAGAACAGGTAGCGCACCTTTCCTGAACCACCCGAAATGGATGCGTTATGATTCTGTGTCAGACCATTACTAAAAACTTCATTCTGCCAGTCGGTTCCCCGGGATTGCCCATAAGAAGAAATCTGCGATGGCGTGAATGCTGTAAAACCTTCCAATTGATTAACCAGGGTGGCATAATCAGCCTGGTTCAACATTTTGTACCTTTTCCCAATAGTGCTGACACTAACATTTGATGAAAGGACAATTTTAGGAGCGTTAGCATCGCCGCGGATGGTTGTGATTAAAATGACACCATTTGCTCCTCTGGAACCATAAATGGCAGTGGCAGAGGCATCTTTAAGAATCTCAACTGATTTAATATCCAATGGATTTACATCAGAACCTCCGGGAATCCCATCGATAATATACAATGGGTCATTCGATCCGTTGATTGAATTGGCGCCACGGATTCGGATCCTGGGTGCCTGGCCCGGAGCACCGTTGGTACTGATAACAGAAACACCGGCGGACCTTCCCTGCAATACCTGGGAAAAGTCGGTCATTGGATGTTCCTGGATCGCTTTTGAAGTGATCGAAGAAAGAGATCCGGTTAAATCGCTTTTTTTCATGGTACCATATCCAATGGCAACCACCTCGTCAAGACTAATATTTTCGTCTTCGAGTTTTACATTCACCGAATTTTTACCTTCAATATTTACCTCAAGTTTCCGCTTTCCAACAAATGAAAAAACGAGGACTTTACCTTCGGCTGGTAATGATACAGAATAATTACCCTGATTATCAGTCACTACACCGATTGTGGTTCCTTTAACAACGACCGATACACCCGGCAAAGTTTCACCTGAAGGGGTGGTCACTTTTCCTTTGATCTGACGTTGTTGCTGGCTGCCACTTTCACTAAGCGGTGTCAGAACGATATGCCGGTCACGAACCAAAACGTCAACCTTATCACCCATGAACAGTTGGGCAAGAATGACATCGATCTTTTCGTTGTTTACTGACAGATCAACTTTTCGCTGAACATCGATCAGTTCACTATTATACAAAAAATAAAATTCGCTCTTCTGTTCGATCTGTTGAAGCACCTCTTTAACAGTCGAATTCTTCACGTCCAGGGAGAGTCGGGTAGTTTGGGCATAGCTGAGCACTGCAAACGACTGGAATGCACTGATCAAGACTATAAATAATGAGTTTCGCATGGCCAAAAACATTTTTTTGTGCTCTATTAGGAATAAGCACAGTTGATTCATGAATTTTTTCATAATTTTGTGTGATTTAATTTGTAACAATAATTAATCTGCCCTCTTCGGGTAACCAGAAAGGGGGTGTTAGAGCACTTCCTTTCTTTTTTTTTATTAGTTTGTCTTTATACTCATAGGCATTCCTTTTATAAGATTTTAGTTCCTCAATTTTTTTGTAAATATCACTTTGGCTTTGGTCTGTTTCTTATTCACACTATTAATAGTAGCAGAGATATAAGTCACTTCAACAGGTGAGGAGAGTTTGATCAATTCCAGAATCTGGTGAAGGGATTCATTCTCAAAAGTAGTTGTAAGCTTATAGTTTTCAATTTGTGGATCATTAATCAGAATTTCAACACCAAACCAACGTCCAAGCTGAGTAGCAACTTCAGGCATTGGAGTCTCGTCAAATACAAGTTTCCCATTATGCCAGTCAATATATTTATCAACTTTCCCGTTTGTTTTAGTAGTTTGATTGGAAATTTTGTCAAAAACAACCCGGTCACCGGGCTTCATGATCAGGGTTTCTGCTGTCTCACCCCCATTTGTATTCAAGCTCACTTTCCCTTCGGCAAGCACCACTTCCAGATTATACTCCTCCTCATACGCCTTACAATTAAATTTGGTTCCAAGTACTTTAATACCAACACTACCAGATTTGACAAGAAACGGTACTTTTTCATTTCTCTGGACATCAAAAAATGCTTCTCCTATCAGGGAAACTTCGCGGCTTGTCTGATCGAAAGGCACCTTAAATCTAATCGTACTTTCCGCATTCAGCCACACATTTGATCCATCCGGAAGTGTAATCTGTGAACGTACACCTAAGGGAGTAGTAATCTCCTGCATTGCATACTTTTGTTGATTATTTAGATCCGGTTGCCGGAAATACAGAATAGCTGAGGCAACTAATAGGGGAATAAACAGAATCGCAGCAGCACGCGATAAGCCATTGATTAACAATCTGAATTTTCGATCCTTTTGTATTCTGCTCTGAATTTCCAGATAGGCTTTCCTGCTGTCGATACCATCAATCTCCGAGACCGCCAAAGTTGCTTCGGCAACCTGCTCTACCATATCCTGCCTCGACCGTTCAGAAATCAGATTTTGAATATTTTGTTGTATATTATTATCCATATTTGCTTTAATAGAATTGAAGGGTGCTTTTCCCTGCATTCCATACTTTAGAACAACTGAAATTGAAAACACACGTATGCGAAAAACAAAAAAAAATAAATGGGAGGAAGGATTATCAGAAATGGTGGACTCCAAGGAATATTAATAAACCAACATAATCCTTTAGTTCGACCCGTAACACTTTTAAAGCATTGCTAATCTGTGTTTCTACTGTACGTTTGGAAAGCTTCAGCTCATTGGCTATGTCATCGTTTTTCAGCCCCTGTATCCGGCTCATTACAAAAATTTCGCGGCATTTTTCCGGAAGAAGATTAATCGAATTTTTTATTTTCTCCTGAAGTTCTGTGGCGACATACAGATCGGGGTCGTATACCAGGTGCTGATTTGACAATTCGGTCAATTCTTTCAGGTACCGCTCTTCTATTTTCTTATGTTTTAAGTAATTGAGACTACTGTTTTTGACAGATAAGAAGAAATAATTCTTGAGCGAATCGCCATGCAGTATCTGATGGTGCTTTTGCCAGAACCGTACGAAAAAATTTTGAACAATCTCTTCCGCTTCACAACGATCTGCTGTAAACTGAGCGGCATAGATTACCAATCCGGAATAATAGAAATGGAACAACAACTCAAAAGCAGTTTGGTCGCCATCTTTTAACCTGACGATCAAATCTTTTTCAGCTATGCCATGTATCATTTGCATTTAACAAAAATACACATTTTTTTTTTAAATTTTACTTTTGAGATTTATTTGATTGGATAAAAAACAAAAAGGGCACATGATCGATGCACTGTGGTATTTTGAGCGGGATTGGATTCCCTTTGTGTTCTCCAAAAGAGTATTATTATATGAATAATTCAGTCCTGACTATTATGATTAAGTTTCTTAACTTTTAATATATTTGTTGTCGTAAAAAAATCACCTTATTCTTTAACCAAAAAACGCTCAAAATGTCCATTCAACCAAAATTTCTTTCTACCGCGATAGGAAGTATGCCGTATACGGATATTGATCATGCAATTGATACCTCTTTGAATAATCTGGATGCACCTATTTGGCCGCAACTCCCAAAATTTGGCATGAACGAGCAGATGGAAATCCAGTATTCTGAAGGAATGCCCTCAATTGTTATCGATCACGAAAAAGAGCGCATGTTTTTCGATACAGCCTCAGATTATTCCGAAGCGTTTGCCGATTTCTATGAAGCATTCATGGAATCATTCGAAACGACCGATAGTACTGGCGATTTTAGTGCAATGGCCATCAGTGAAGAGTATTCCAGAGGGATCTACGCACTCGAAAAACGGTTGAAAACCAAAGGGGATAAATTATCATGGGTAAAAGTGCAGGTTACCGGCCCATGTACCTTTGCATTGACCATTGTAGACGAAAACAAACGAGCCATATTTTACAATGACGAATTTCGGGATGTAATTGTAAAAGCACTGACAATGAAATGTCGCTGGCTTATACAAAAGTTCAAACCTTATGCCGAAAATATTATTTGTTTTATTGACGAGCCTATCCTTTCTGCCTTCGGAAGCTCTACCTATGTTTCTGTAAAAAGAGAAGACGTCGTAGATTTATTGAAGGAGATGATTGATGCCGTTCATGCCGATAATGCACTGACAGGGATACATTGCTGCGGTAACACCGAATGGAGTATTCTGATTGATGCAGGGGTGGATATTGTTAATTTCGATGCATTTGAATATGGAGAAACCATTGCCATTTATAGCGACAAAGTTAAATCACACCTCGAACGGGGCGGAATGCTGGCATGGGGTGTCGTTCCAACTTCAAAAGCGATACGTGAACAAACTGTTGAATCACTTGAAGCACAGCTGGAATATGTAATGGACAATCTTGCCTCGAAGGGGATAGATAAAAAACTCATTATCGAACAAGCTATAATTTCACCTTCCTGCGGAACAGGCTCTCTTGATCCCTCTGATGCCGATAAAGTGTTCGCTATGGTAAACGCCTTGTCTGCGAAGATGAAATCAAAATACGGTTTTTGAGTTTTTAAAAGTTATCCATGAAAATAGCGATATCGGGGAAAGGTGGTGTTGGAAAATCAACTTTGGCAGCGGCTCTGGCATTGTTACTCTCCAAAAAAGGGATGAAAGTATTGGCTGTTGATGCCGACCCCGATTCAAATCTAGCCTCAGCATTAGGACTGACCGAAGCGGAGCAAAAAAGGATAATTCCTATTTCAAAACACATTCAGCTGATCGAAGAGCGTACAGGCGCCAAAGTAAACCAGTATGGGCAGATTTTTAAGCTGAATCCCGAAGTAGCTGATATTGCCGAAAAATATGCCGTGCAAAAGGATGGTGTGTCGCTCCTCGTACTGGGAGCGGTTGAAAGCGGTGGAAGTGGCTGTGCCTGCCCTGAAAATGTGCTGATACGGGCTTTAATTACCGATCTTATTCTCTACAAGGATGATGCGGTGATTATGGATATGGAAGCCGGGGTGGAGCATCTTGGTCGCGCAACCGTAAAGGGTGTTGACAAATTGATAATCGTTATTGAACCCGGTCAACGGTCAGTCGATTCTGCAAAAAGGATCATAAGGATGGCGGGTGATATTGGCTTAAAAAATATCGTTCTGGTCGGAAACAAAATTGGTGCCCCTTCTGATGAAGAGTTCATCTCAGCCTCTTTCCCGGATCATAAAGTGATCGGATTCATCCCCTATTCCGAACAATTTAAAAAGCTCGACAGGCTTGGTCTTTCAGTTCTTGATGGCCTGAATAGTGAAAAAATTGATATTTTCGATCAGATTTTAGGAACAATATATGAAATGAAAGCATGAGTTTTTTCATAGCAATAACAGGCAAAGGAGGAGTCGGGAAGACCACAATTTCAGGACTCATTGTAAAACAGCTCATTGCCAACGGATATAGCCCCGTTCTGGCAATCGACGCCGACCCAAACTCCTGTCTTGATGCCGCATTGGGTGTGAAAATTACAAAAACGATAGGGAGTGCACGCGAAGAAGCCCGTGAAGAAGCCAGTAAAGGATTGGCGGCCGGTATTTCCAAACAGCAGTTATTGGAAATGAAAATAGAAGAAAGTCTTGTTGAAGCGAAGGATTTCGATATGATTTCGATGGGAAGACCTGAAGGTGAAGGTTGTTATTGCTATGCCAATAATGTATTAAAGTCCATCATCGCCCAAATTTCTTCAAGCTATAAATATATTGTCCTTGACAACGAAGCGGGACTCGAAAACCTTTCCCGACGTATTGTACAAAAAGTCAATGTTTTGGTTATGGTAGCTGACCCTTCGAGTCAGGGACTTAAAACGATTCAGCGCCTGTATAATCTTGCCAATGAAATGAATGTTAAGTACGATAAACTGGTGATTATAATCAACAGAATACGCGCCAACAATGGTATGCCTGAATTTGCAGCTGAGCTCAAAGCCATGACAAATGCGGACATCGTAATGGGTTTGCAACAAGACGAGCAATTGGCAATAAATTCGGAGAATGGAATTGCCTTGCATACGCTTCCTGACGACAATCCGGTGGTTGCAGGGGTAAATAAATTGATCACTCAGATTTTAAATTGAAAGTTAAAATATGGCAAAAACTACAAAGAGACCCGATGAACAGGTGATTGATTTCGCATCGTTGAGGATTTTGGGAAAGGCGGAATTTGAGAATATCGATACCTGTTTTGCACGAATGGAAGTCCAGGGCAACCAGTGCAAGTTTGGAACTTCCGGGGTATGCTGCCGTGTTTGTCACATGGGGCCATGCCGTATCACTCCCAAAGCGCCGCGCGGTGTTTGCGGTGCAAATGCCGATACGATTGTTGCCCGAAATTATTTAATGGAAGTTCTTGCAGGAACTTCAGCCCATTCAGACCATGGGCGACATTTGGTGCTCCGCCTGAAAAAAGTGGCTGAAGGGAAAGAGAAGGACTATGTCATCAAAGATGAAAAAGCCCTTTACCGGACTGCACGGCTTTATAATATTGAAACTGAAGGGAGGACAAATGAACAAATTGCCCTCGAGCTTGCCGATATACTGATCGGGGAATATACTTCTCAGGAGGAAGATCTTAAAACCCTGAAACTTGCCCCTGTAAAAAGGCAGAATGTCTGGTCAAATCTGGGGGTTAATCCCAAAGGTATCGACCGGATGGTTGTCGAAGGGATGCACCGTACCAATATGGGTGTCGACCACGACTACCGCAACCTGGTTAACCACGCTTTCAGGGTATCACTGGCCAACGGCTGGGGTGGGTCACGCATTGCCATGATGGTTTCTGATATACTCTTTGGAACCCCGACACCAATTCGAAGTAATGCGAATCTGGGTGTTCTTCAGGATGATACCGTAAATATCCTAGTACATGGTCACGAACCTGAACTTTCTGAAATGCTTGCTGTTGCTGCGCAAAATCCTGAAATTAAGGAATATGCCAGAAAGGCAGGAGCAAAAGGCATTACGCTCGCCGGCATATGCTGTACAGCAAATGAGATATTGATGCGCCACGGAATTCCAATTGCCGGAAATTTCCTGCAACAGGAGCTGGCCATCATCACGGGTGCTGTTGAATTGATGATTATTGATGTCCAGTGCTGTATGCCTGGCCTGCCGGATGTGGCAAAGTCATACCATACCGAGATTGTCAGTACTTCAGAAATTGCAATGACCGTCGGGGCAACACATATGCCGCTGGATGAACACGACGCGCTCAATTCGGCTAAAGTTCTAATACGACGCGCTGTCGACAATTATAAAAACCGCGATCAGGTAAAGGTTTGCATCCCATCAGATAAGAGCCCGCTTGTTGCCGGGTTCAGTGTAGAATCGATAAAATACATGCTTGGTGGAACCTATCGCGCATCGTTCCGTCCGCTTAACGATGCCATTATTTCGGGACGTATCAAAGGGGTTGTTGGAATTGTTGGATGCAACAATCCTAAGTTTAAGATGGACGATTACATCAATAAACTTACACTGGAATTGATCAAACACGATGTGCTGGTATTAAAAACCGGATGTGCTGCCATTGCATCTGCAAAAGAAGGGATGATGATTCCTGAAATTGCATTGCAACATGCAGGTCCCGGACTAAGGGAAGTCTGCGAAACAGTGGGTATCCCCCCGGTGCTTCATATGGGAAGCTGTGTTGACAATACCCGCATCCTTGAAGCTGCCACTGAACTGGTCAGAGAAGGAGGTTTGGGAGACGACCTTTCACAACTTCCGGCTGTTGGGGTAGCCCCCGAATGGATGAGCCAGAAGGCTGTTGCTATTGGTACCTACTTTGTCGCATCGGGTGTGGATGTTATTTTAGGACACCCTTTCTACATCGAGGGATCAGAAAATGTAACTAAACTTTTGAATGAGGATACCAAAGATATTTTTGGAGGCTCATTTCACGTTTGTGAAACTGCATCATTGGCATTTACGAAGATTATGGCAATTCTCGACGATGCCAGGGAGAAACTGGGAATTAATAAGAAATTCGAAAGAAAACTTTTTGATATGAAAGACAGAAGGGTTATCAATGTCTAAGATAATTTGCTCCAGCGCTATAGATGGTGCCATAAGATGGGTTGCCTTAGCGGAAGAAAAATTAAACGAAACGATCAAGGCTAAAGGGTCGTCGCATCCGGTAAGTTTTCCGGAAACAGCCTACTATCTGCCTGTTATCTATTCATTCACAGGTCTTAAAGTAGAAAGGGTTGCCGATTTGCAGAAAGCGCTCTTGAAGGCGAAGGAATTGCTTCCTGCCCGCCCGGCCGAAAACGTCTGGCTTCCCTACCTGGGAAATACGCTCGATGCCGGAGTTGCAACATTGTTTGCCTGCGAAATCATTGAAGCTTGCAAATATGTTGTTGGTCCAAATCCGGTCAACGGTATTTGGCTGGGTGCTGCAAACGATACCATCATGCGTGAGCGTGGGATTGAATTTGTCGATGGTACAGCCCCGGGCTTTGCCGCAATAACAGGTGCTGCCCCCAATAATCAAATTGCCGTGCAGATCGCCAAAGAGCTTCAGCAGAAAAATCTCTACGTGTTTATGGGTGGAAGCACAAACGGGAAACAGTTTGCCGAACAATTGGCCGAAGAGGGGGTTCAGCTGGGCTGGGAGACCCGTCTTATCCCTTTTGGAAGCGATGTTTCAGCGCTGATTTATGCACTTGGCTTTGCCAACCGTGCAGCTCTTTCATTTGGAAGCGTTAAACCCGGCGACTTTAAAGCCAATTTAAGATATAACAAAGACAGAATCTTCGCATTTGTCCTTGCCTTTGGCGAAGTTACTCCCGAGAAGTACGCTGCAGCTGCAGGAGCCATAAATTACGGTTTCCCGGTTATCGCCGATACCGATATTCCGCAAATCCTCCCTACGGGTGTTTGTACCTACGAACATGTTGTTTCGAATGTCCCTTACGAAAGTATGGTTGAAAAAGCACTTGAGGTACGCGGGTGTAAAGTTAAAATTACCAAGGTGCCGGTTCCCGTTGCCTATGGTCCGGCATTTGAAGGTGAACGCATTCGCAAGGAAGATGTTCATGCCGAATTTGGCGGTACAAAGTCTACCGCTTTCGAATTTGTCACCTCCGTGGAACTGGATGACATTAACGATGGTGAGATAGAAATTATTGGACCAGATATTGATCAGGTACCCGAAGGGAGTGCGCTTCCTTTAGCAATTTGGGTTGAAGTAGCCGGAAGAAAAATGCAAACCGACTTCGAGCCAATACTCGAACGACAGATCCACCATCTTGTAAATGGGGCTGAAGGTATTTGGCACATGGGTCAGCGCGATATTGTCTGGACTCGTGTCTCCAGGACCGGCTTTAAAAACGGGTTGCGGCTAAAGCATTACGGCGAAATTATCCACGCCAAGTTTCTTTCGGAATATCCTGCTATTGTCGATAAAGTTAAGGTTACCTTAATCACCGATAAAGAGGAGGTTGAAAAACGGCTTACCATTGCCAGAAAAATATATGACGACCGGAACAGGCGATTGGAATCGATGACCGACGAATCGGTTGACACGTTCTATTCATGCCTGCTTTGTCAGTCATTTGCACCAAACCATGTCTGTATGATTACCCCCGAAAGGCTTGGATTGTGTGGCGCCTATAACTGGCTGGATGGCAAAGCCGCTTACGAAATAGATGAAACGGGTCCAAACCAGCCGGTGAAAAAGGGCGAGGTACTCGATCCGGTTAAAGGAGTTTGGAAAGGAGTTGACGAATATGTATTCATCAACAGTCACAAATCAATCGAGAGTTTCAGCGCTTATTCAATCATGGACAAACCCATGACCAGTTGCGGCTGCTTTGAAGCCATCGTGGCCTTTGTGCCGGAGCTAAACGGAGTGATGATTGTCAACCGTGAATATCAGGGCGAAACACCCGTCGGGATGACATTCTCGTCTCTTGCAGGCAATGTGGGAGGCGGACAGCAAACTCCCGGGTTTATGGGTTGCGGCAAGGTCTTTCTGACTTCACGCAAATTTTTATTTGCTGAAGGCGGATTTAAACGAATGGTTTGGATGCCAAAACAACTAAAGGAGTTATTGGCTGCCGACCTCAATAAACGTTTTGGCGAACAGGGAGTTCCGGATTTAATGGATAAGATAGCAGACGAAACGATTGCAATCGAGGCTTCGGAAGTCAAGAATTATCTTGAAAAAGTCAAACATCCGGCATTGGAAATGAGCGATATGTCTGTAATTATTCACCATGAAAAGGCTGAAACACAGGAAAACATCACCATTGCAGAAGAAAACAAAGTACCTGAAAAGAGGAGTGAATCAGAGCCGGTTCCGGCAGAAAAAACACAATTGACTGCCGATTTACTGAAACAACTTAAGGAAGAATTGAAGAATGAGGTTACCAATGAACTAAGAGGCATCATTACAAAAGAAATAGTTCAGAACATCATCTCCACATTGAACCAAACCTTTTTAGGGATTGCCGGAGCTCCGGTTCAGGAACAGCCTGCACCAGAACTAATTGCTGCTCCGGTTCAGGAAGTACCCGTACCTTCTGCGAGTGAGAAAGTCACAGCTATAAAAACATTTAAATTACATAAGGAAAAATGTCAGAACCCTGTTTGGCAGGTTAAGCTGGGAGCGACCAGAGCCGAAGGGGGAACACGCGGTCGCACGTACAATATAGGCGGTGCATCGTGCATGCCATTTCATCTGTGGGAAGGGGAAATGCCCAACAGACCGCTCATCGCTATGGAGGTTTTCGATGTCGTTTCCGAAAAATATCCCGCCGTTCTAAAGAATTATTACGGAGAAGTGCTGAACGACCCGGCAAAAATGGCCAGGTTATGTGTCGATAAATATGGCGCCGACGTAATCAGCGTGCGTCTCGATGGGACACATCCCGAGAGAGGAAACCGGTCGCCCGAGCAATCTGTTGAACTCGTCAAATCGATATTGGCCGCAGTGGATGTGCCATTGATTATTACTGGTCATAACAATTTCGATCGCAATAATGAGGTAATGAAAGCTGTGGCTCAGGCCTGCGCAGGTGAAAACCTGCTGCTTAACTGGGTGGAACAGAACAACTACCGCACCATTGCCGGTGTGGCTCTGGCCTACGGACATTCGCTGGTTGCCCAAAGCCCGATTGACGTAAATATTTCGAAGCAGATGAACATCTTGCTTACCAATATGGACATTAAGAAAGAGCAGATTGTCATCGATCCCCTGACAGGAGCTACGGGTTACGGTATTGAATATACCTATTCTGTGATGGAACGTATTCGCATCACCGGATTGGGTGGCGATCCGATGTTAGCTGGTCCAATCATCGTAGCTCCGGGACAGGAATGTTCGAAAGTAAAAGAGTTTAAAGCTGCGGAAGCTGATTTCCCTTTATGGGGCGACCTTGTGAAGCGGGCGATCAACTGGGAGCTCTCAACTGCTATCAGCATGTTATATGCCGGCGCCGATCTGCTAATCATGTATCATCCAGAAGCCGCTATGGCAACAAAAAGAGCGATATTTAAGATGATGGATGGGGCGATTAAGATTAAGTAAATAAAGTTTAAACAAATTATAATTCTTCTGATTAATGGCATTAACAGGATTAGATATTCAGAAATTATTACCGAAAACCAATTGTAAGGAATGTGGTTCGAACACTTGTCTTGCATTTGCAATGAAGCTGGCTGCCAAAAAAGCAAGTCTGTCGGAATGTCCCTATGCTTCGGAAGAATCGAAACAAGTGTTGGGAGCGGCAAGCGAACCTCCTGTAAAGGGAATTGAACTGGGTAAAAATAAAGAGTTCAAAATTGGTGAAGAAACCGTTTTATACAGGCACGAAAGAACTTTTGTTCACCAAACCATCATTGCCATCAATATTAATGACACCGACGACAGCGGTGAAATTGACAAAACACTCGAAAGCATTAATAATTATTGTGTTGAGCGGGTTGGAGAAAAGCTTTTTGTTGAAATGATAGCTGTTACCCAGCGGAGCGACGAAAATAAGCAATTTGTCGCTCTGGCAAAGAGAGCGTGGGAAACGGTGCAACGCCC
This sequence comes from Prolixibacteraceae bacterium, assembly GCA_963677935.2. Classification (GTDB taxonomy): domain Bacteria; phylum Bacteroidota; class Bacteroidia; order Bacteroidales; family Prolixibacteraceae; genus JAAFHB01. The sequence goes on from CAXXEH010000003.1 coordinate 2,938,393, forward strand.
ACTGATTTTGCACAGCAGCAATTTGGAGGCAATCATTGAAGCGGCTAAAGCGGTTAAAGGTTCGCAAAGCGTTATCGCTTCGGCAACAAAGGAAACGGCCGACGAATTGGCAATTGTTGCTAAGGAGAACGGACACACGCTTGCCTTAACCGGAACCATCGATGAGATTGGTGAAACAACTTCCAGATTGAAAGCGACAGGTTTCAACAACCTGCTCCTTCAGTTTAAAACAGAATCGCTTGCTGAACAATTTCAAATTAATTCTATTGCCCGGACCTCTGCATTAATAGATAATAACAAAGCGCTGGGATACCCTTTCCTCCGGTTTATAGAATCCAGGGATATCCTCGATATTACAACAGAGGCAATTACTGAAATCAATAAGTATGGTGGCATTTGTGTGCTTCCGGCATTTGATGCGGCTCAACTCGTTACACTGTTCACTTTGCGGCTGAATATCTTTACCGATCCGCAGAAGCCAATTCAGGTCGATCCAAAAATCTATCCCATTGGCGAACCTACGGCTAATTCACCTGTATTTCTTACAACGAATTTCTCACTGACCTATTTTATTGTTTCGAGCGAAATAGAAAACAGTGGTATCAGTGCCTGGTTGCTGGTTCCCCAATGTGAAGGGATGAGCGTCCTTACGGCCTGGGCAGCCGGGAAATTTTCAGGCGCAGTTATCGGGAAGGCGGCCAAAGAATTTGAACTTGAGAAACTTGTTACCACGCGCGAAATAGTCATTCCCGGCTATGTAGCCCAGATTAGCGGTGAACTGGAAGAGAACATGCCGGGCTGGAAAGTGGCGGTAGGCCCTCAGGAAGCGGCTGATTTAGAAAGTTTTGTAATTGCAAGATACAAATAATGCCAAAAGTTACTTTTCTTCCGGACAACAAAACGATAGAGGTTCCAATCGGAACTGAATTACTTGTTGCTGCCAGGTTTGCAGAGATTCAATTTGATGCGCCCTGCGGTGGAAAGGGAACCTGCGGCAAATGCCATATGCGCATTGTAAAAGGTCAGGTGGACTCGAAAGCAGTAATTTCACCGGGGCTTACCAAGGACCATTATGTCGTTTCCTGCAAATCATTCGTTAAGGAAAACGATCTGACGATTGAAATCCCCAAACAATTTGATCCGTTATCCGGAAAATTTGCCGTCGATTCTGACGCCATTAAACTGGTTGATCCCGATTTAATGCCGCGAAAATGGCAGTACAATCCATTGGTCTACAAGAATTATATCGAAGTATTTCCTCCAAAACCAGATGACGGTCTTTCCGATTTCGATCGCCTTACCCGATGCATCCAATCAGAATTTGGAAAAATCGACGTCAGTTGTACCCTCTCTGTTTTAAAAAAATTACCCGGTGTTATACGGAAGGAAAATGGGAAGGTTACCATAATGCTTGTTCGTGAATCAGGCAAATTTCACATTACGGACATTGAGCCAGGGGACAAAAGCGACTTGTTTTATGGCGTGGCTATTGATGTCGGAACCACTACAGTCGCTGTAGAGCTGGTACTTTTACCCGAAGCGAAAATACTTTCATCGAGAACAGATTACAACGGTCAGGTGGTTTGCGGGCTCGATGTGATCAGTCGTATCAATTATGCCCGCACTCCGGAACGGCTTGATGAACTTCGTACCCGGGTTATTGAAACCATTAATAATCTAATCGTCAGAGTAGCGGGTAAGTTCCTCATTGACAGAAAAGATATCTGCAATGCTTCCATAGCCGGAAATACTGCAATGATGCATCTCTTGCTTGGTTTGGATCCGGAGAACATTCGGCTTGAACCCTACACACCTGTTGCCTATCAGGTTCCATTTTTAACAGCAAAAGAAACGGGCATCGATATCAATCCTCATTCGTGGATATCGATCGCCCCCTCTGTTGGCAGTTATGTCGGAGGCGACATCACCTCCGGATTACTTTGCACCTCCATGGCAACCGATTCTGAAGAGATAAACCTCTTTATTGACATTGGGACAAACGGAGAGATGGTGATAGGCAATAACGACTTCCTGATGTGCTGTGCCTGCTCTGCCGGACCGGCATTCGAAGGTGGAGGGATTGAATTTGGAATGAGGGCTGCAACAGGCGCCATAGAAAAAGTTGAAATTGATAAAGTAACGGGGAAAGCCACTTTTCAAACAATAGGTAATGTTAAACCCAAAGGTATTTGTGGCTCGGGAATGATCGATTTGATAGCTAAATTATATTTGACCAACTGGATAGGGGCCAACGGAAAACTCGACCGTTCCGGGAGATCACCGTCAATTGTTACAGAAGGGAGGAATGCCTTTTATATACTGGCAACCGCTGAAGAAAGTTCTATGGTGCAACCAATTATTATTAAAGAACTCGATATAGAAAATATTATTCGGGCCAAAGCTGCCATATATTCAGCATTCTCATTGATGGTGAAAAATCTTTCAATTGAGTTCGACGACATATCAACCATTTATATTGCCGGAGGATTTGGCCGGTTCCTCGACATCGAGATGGCGATCGTTCTCGGTCTTCTTCCCGATGTGCCCAGAGAAAAATTTAAATACATTGGCAATTCTTCGCTTACAGGGGCTTACATGGTTTTGGTGTCTCAGGATTACCGGGAAAAGCAAAAAGAACTGGCAGGCAAAATGACCTATCTGGACATTGGCAGCATCCCGGGATACATGGATGAATATACCGGAGCCATGTTTTTACCTCATACCAATGCAAACCTTTTCCCGACTGTGAAGAAAAATCAATAAATTTTGATCCGGATTGGTTTAGAAAATGTTTATTTTTAGCTATTGAATTCAAGTACAGATTAAACCTTAAAATGCCTGCAACATGTCGCATTGCCCAGGACAAGATCAGCAGATGTGGAAACCGGAAGATATCTTTATCATATATTGCCCTTCGTGCGGTTATGAGATAGAGTTCTGGAAGGACGACCCGTTTCGTGTATGCAAACAATGCAACAAGGAAGTATGCAATCCAAAGATGAACATGGGATGTGCAAAATGGTGCAAGCATGGCGATGAATGCCTGGATGCAATTAACAAGGTCGTTAGTAACGACTAAAAGCCTTTGGGCATCAGGGGCAGGGTTATTCTGATAATTTCCCAAACCCTTCAATAATCCATTTTATCCACTGGTCGAAACCTTCACCTGTTTTGGAAGATGTCTCAAAGAATCTAATTGTTGGATTCAGAGCAAGAATAGTTTTTTTAGCTTTTTCAATATCAAAATCGACATAGGGCAAAAGGTCGGTTTTACTGATGATACAAGTGTCGACACCAGAAAACAGTTCAGGATATTTAGCTGGTTTATTATCTCCTTCCGTTACACTGAAAACAAAAACACTACACACCTCTCCAAGGTCTGTTAATTCGTTGGATGAAGGAGCATTTGCAAGGCTTTCGATAAACAGGATGGATTTATCTTTTATTTCGAGCGTCTTCACCGCTTTATAAATCATTTCAGCGTTTAGCTGAAGGGTGCTATCGGTGTTTATGTTGATCGTTCTGGCTTTAGCTGCCCTGTACCTTTCTGCATCAATATTTGTTATCTGATTCTCTTCAATTACAAAAATGTCAAGGACATTTATCAGACGTTCAATCGACTTCTCGATAAGCATGGTTTTGCCGGCGCCCTGTGAACTGACAATTTTTACCGCAAGAATATTTTTGGCGTCAAAAAACCCACGATTCCTTGCTGCCTGAATCTGATTTTGCTTAAGCAATTCCATTTTAGAACTACTATCTTCAGGATGAGAATGATGATGATGACCAGTACCGTGTTCGTGATCATGATGGTGATCATGTCCATGCTCATGACTGTGAGTATGATGGAGTTCATGACCCTCTGAAGCTGCTGAACTGGTTTTCTGATCTGGTATATTATTGATACATCCGCAATTCTCGCACATAGATGACAAATTTTCTTGTAAAGGTATAAAATTCTTCTGCTTTATATTCCAGGTAAGGTTTATGTGGATTATCCATTGTCAGACAAAGTACAATATAGTTGGCAACAGATAGTGCAATATGCAGCTCTTATCATTGACGAATCTCTTGTTTGTTACAAAACCTAACACAAAGTGCTATTTAATGCTCTTTTTGATTGTATTTTAAAAAATTAAGGTTCAACCAAACAAGTCGTTTGCAAGTTAATGCGGATTGATCCGGATGACTATTTCGGTATCTTAATGACAACCGCCATAAGTGATACAATTGCAGCGGTTAGAGTTAATAAAATTGAATAAGCACCATGAGTTTACCAGATATTAAATTTTATCCTGGAGATTATATTCGAAAGAAAAAATTTCTTTGCCCCGAACGATTGTAACTGAAAGACAACCCGTTATACCAGGCTTGTCGAGCATTTCCCAGTCGGGGTAAACAATTATTTCTCTTTTATTCTTCATTCTCCTTTGTTTTATACCGTTTTTTGGGAGCCCTCTCTTTAGTTAACAATCCTGCATCCTGAAGTTTTCGCCCCATCTCATCATCTATCGCAAGCTTTTCAAAATCTTTTTCAAGACCTAAAACAAATAAAACCTGAAGGTATGTTCCAATAGAAACGGAAGGCGCCCCCTTTTCTATTTGCCATAAAGTAGAACGAACAATTCCGGCACGTTCTGCAACTTGTTCCGATGTAAATTTTCGTCTTAATCTTGCAAGTTTAATATTTTCTCCTAAAACTTCCAGAATCCGACAAAAGCGGGGAAGTAATAATGCCTTTGTTGTCTTCACAATGATTTTAATATCGAGCAAATACAACAAATAGGATTGATATTTCAAACATTATCGTATAATGTCAATATTTGTTTTAGCTACAATACGATATATCCTATTGCTTATAGGAAAATAGAAATACAAGGCTGTTGTATTTCTATTACTGAAAAGCCGATCAGCTTTTATCAAATATTTCAGAAATAATGCTCGTCATCGTATTTCAGATGCTTGTCTGAAAAGGATTTGCTTACGATAACCGGAACTTTTGCAGACTTTCGCATTCATCAAATGATAAACAGGAGATATGATAATATCAGTCCCTTTTATGTGAAAATTAAATGCTGAGTTAATTTCAATATCCGTGTTCTTCGGGATATCAATATCAGGGGCTCCTTCATAACCAAGCAGCAAAGGCCCGTAATAAAGCCGAACAGTTCCGGTTTTGGTATGTGATACATTGGCCACTGATTCCAAACCCGAATTCATGCCAAAAGAGTATTCTATCTTGTCTCCTTCCTGAATCTGTGCCGAAACGATGGCAAACTGGTTTTTAACCTTAAAATCAACTGATTTGTGGTTGATTGTAATTTCGGGATTGTGAACCCATGAAGGAATAAAGAATTTCAGGCTCATCAGTGCTGGTTTGTTTAGGCTTTCAACATTTAAAAGTACTTTGTTCCCAAAGGGATAACCGGTTTGTTGTCTGATCTTAACCGCAGAACCATTCAGATTAATACTGACCGAACCAGAATTGAAAGATGGAACTACCAGCGTATCTCCCTGGGTAAAATAGCTGTATTGAACAGCCCTGGCCAATCCCTCACCACCCCGCATGGTGCAACACCAGTACGCTTCATCGGCTTTGACAGACAGAAAATTGTCAACCGGACCAGGACAGTTATCACACCCAAAACCTCCATTTGATCTTTGTGTATGCCCGATGGCGTTGTAATAAATCAGCTGGGCATCGTCGAGATAACCCGGCGACCGGGTATTTTGCCACAACTGAACGGCCAGCAGGTAAGAATCGACAATGGCACACGGTTCGGTCCACTCGGGACGTTCGAACCAATTGTAATTCTCAAAATTTTCGGTTATCGCCTGCTCCCGGTATAAACGGTACCGTTTCTCAACCTCCGGCAATAATTCTTTGTGCCCGGTAATTTCATAATACCTCAGGGCTGCCCGCAAACCGGTAAGGGTGGCATGGGTCTGGGCTTTTATTCCAATCAGGTCCATCTCATAGAACCGGCTCATCATTTCGTCAATCAATGTTTTCAGTGTTGCAGAAGGGAACAGCCCGTATGCCTGAACAACGCCATCCATAAAGATAAAATCGCAGCCCACATCGGATGATAGTTTCCAATTGTTGACCACACTGGTTGAAGTTCCTGACATGCCGCCTGTACCGCCAAGGCGTTCTGCGGGGCTGATCGGATAGTCCTTATGATGTCCTTTGGTGGGCAGTGCAAGGTTATTAATGATTCCTTCGATATAGGTTTTTACTTTTGCATCTTTCTTCCACAGGTAGTATTCACACAGTCCGCGCAATAACCAGCCATGACCCGAAAGCTGCTGTTCGTCAATGGTATCGCCCTGAACTGGTCCCAGATAACCCTTCTTATTCAGCTTTTCGGGCAAAATCCGGATCAGTTCATCCAGATACAGCGGAGTCCGTTGGGTTGCCTGTGCTTCAAGCACCAATCCCAGGATGGTGCGCCCTTCCTTGTCGCCGGGCCATCCAACAGATGTCTCGTGATGTTTGACAGGAAAAACATTCTCGGGATGATAATTATCTGTTTCCAACCGGTCAAAGTTCTTCATTGCTCGCTGGTACAATTCCCCTTTTATATTAACCTGATCAAAACTGACCGGACGGAGAACTTCACTTGTTGTCACCATTCGATCTGATTGATTACAGGATGAAACAGTAAACTGAAAAGAGAAAATAAAGGCCAGTATACAAAGCGGGTTTCCTTTAAGGCTTTGTGTATAATTCAGATTTTTAATCATATAGATATAGCAAAATGGCATTTTCATTTTTGGTTAATCCTTTGTTTAAATTGACAAATCGGGTCAGTAATTGATTTTTTCAGATTCAGTCACCTTAAAAACAGGCTTTTCTCCGCTAATTGTCAAAACATTTTGAAAATTTAAGTCTTTGCAGTTACTCAGTGTGATGGTCGCATTTTCAGGGAGTTTAATGTCTTTAAACCTTACGTCTTTAGTATTATTGTCCTTTACCGGGAACCCTTCGACTAAGATGGCAGACCTGTCGATTTTAGCCGATGTCATGTCCAACCCGGTAAATGTCAAGTTTTTGATATAGGGCAATACCGGCGCTGCTCCCCCATAATTGTTGTAACCAACCGATGTTTTTATGGCAATGATCGGAAGGCGGCAATCAACTACTTTTAACCCTTCAACAAAGCCACCCCGGTCTTTGGTCACTTTTACCTGTATTCCCAATGGTACCTTATCCAATATACAATCCCTGACTACAACGTTACGAACCCCGCCCGACATCTCGCTGCCTATGGCTACGCTATGCCCTTCGGCAAAATGACAGTCTGATATAAAAATATTTTCTGATGGCCTTGCTATGAAATACCCTTCCGGATTTTTGCCCGACTTGATGGCAATGCAATCATCGTTGGTCGAGAACGTACAGTTAAAAATGTAACAATCTGTCGAGGAATCAGGATCCATTCCATCCCCGTTTTGTGCAGTACTCCGAATGGTAAGATCATGGCAGGTAACATCTTTGCTATAGATGTAATGAACCGTCCAGCTCGGGGATTCTTCCAGGTTCAACCCCTGTATGTTCACATTTTTACAATTCATCAGGCAAATCAACCTGTTCCTGTAATCATTTTCCGCATCCATCATCGTTTTTCCCAACGCCGTACTGCCGCCGCTGATGGTACCTTCCCCACATATACTCAAATCGGTTATCCCGTAACCTCCTTTGTGGTCGATTACCCCTGCGGTAAGCAAACTGGCATAAGAGTTCAGTTCCCATCCTGCAAAACGATTAGGGATCATCGGGGAATAATCCCGGATATCCAGGCTCCCTTTGAGAATGGCTCCCCTGGCAAGGTAAAAAGTCATCTTACTTTTCAGGAAAAGGGCTCCGCTTAGAAACGTACCTGCAGGAATATAAACAGTACCTCCCGGAGTACAAGCATCAATGGCATCCTGGATTGCTTTTGTATCTTTGGTTATACCATCCCCTTTGGCCCCGAAGGCCTGGACATTAAAAACCTGCCCTTGTTTTTTCGTCTGTTTGACGATTTTGCTTCCCCGATTCGATAAGTTTCCATCGGCATCTTTTGACTTTACACAAAAAGTATAAGATATTCCCGGGGATAGGTTTGCAACAGTACAATTGGTCTTGTTTACTTCATTCACCAATTGCCCGTTACAATATACAGCATAAGAAGCAGGCTTCGGCCCTTTCACAGGTTTGTCCCATAAAAGGGTGACCGAGTTTTCGGTTTCTGAATTGGGCGGTACGATCAAATCTTTCACAGTACCGGGTTTATGGTTCGGTGACGCCAAACTTGCATATCCTCCTGTTATTATCAGGATCATCAAACTTATCAATATTAACTGTTTCACTTTTTAGTTTTTATGGTTTTTCATTTTAGGGGATACTTCCTGATTCTGTGTAGATTATTCTCTTTGTTTATTGCAAATCAGTGCAGGCTCAGTGCAGATTCAGTTTTTTCATTACTGCTTCATTGCCCTGCAATGCGTCAGAGGGAATAGGATTCCCGCTGGTAAATACCTTCAATTCTTCTTTGGGCAAAATCTTAACAAAGCTTTCGTCAAAACCATAATTGTAAGGAAGTTTGCTTATGTTTAAATCAAGATGGCGGGCAAAGAAATTATAGACCGCAAACCGTTTGGAAGGGCCGTAATCATGAAGTTCAGATGCAAAATGAATATTTTCTATCCTGTTCTCGGCATCGAACAACGCATATACTTTTTGGATGTACGGATACTCTACCCGTGGAACATTGCTGGTCCAGTCACCTCCATCAGACACAAGCAACATCGGTCTGGGCGCACACAGGGCGGCTATCTCCACATTGTTGGTCTGGTAGCCCTTGTCTTTGTGGATGGGCATCCCGCTTTCGCAGACACAGCCCCCGAAAAAATGGGCCGATACCTGGACTACAGGAACAGAAACTTTGATCCTATTATCAATGGCAGTCAGGATAAAGGTCTGTGTTCCCCCTCCGGAGGCTCCGGTAATCCCAATGCGCGTTGGGTCGACATCGGGACGCGACAACAGGTAATCCAATACCCGCTTGCTGTTCCAGGTCTGGAGCAATAAGGCAATGGGAATCTCGTGGGTCACCTGCTTCGATTCCCCAAATCCAATCATATCATAAGCAAACACAACGGCACCCATCCTGGCAAAAGCTGCACAACGGTATTGCATCTGGGCAATCATTCGACCGTCTTCCCAGTGCCCGTGCGGGCATAATAGGACTGCACATTTCTTTTCCTGTTTGATCGGCCGGTAAAGGTTCCCCGTGACATAAAAACCCGGAAAACTCTCAATGGCGATGTTCTCCACCAGGTATCCATCCATCGTCCGGGTGTTGCGGATGATCGGGTTAAAGTTGTTGTTTGCTGTTGGCATCTGGTCCAGCTTCATCCCTTTGATAAGCCCCTGCCGGATTGTTTCGGCACGCTTTTCCCAGTCTGAAAGGGTATTCCACTCCCTGGCCCACTGTTTCATGGTCCGGTTCGCCTGGTCTTCGGTCCAATACGATCCCTGACATAACATCTTTTCCTGGGCTGTTGCCGGTACCCATGTGAAAAGGAATATAATCAGGCCTATTACAGGAATTTTAATCTCTTTCATAAATTATTCTTTTTTAGGTGTTTTCGGGACAAAACGAATATCTTCAAACCGGACATTGCCATTACCGTCAATTGTCAGCAGCAACGACTGGTAGGGCTTAAACTTTAATTCAACCGGTGTACGCTTCCCTTTTAAATTAATGACAATATTTCCCGAAAAGGTACTATCCTGCCGGGATTGCCCGTAGGTTACCGGGTAGCTCAGCTTTTCGGTTTTCGGGTTAGCAAAAAAGAGGGTTGCAGTTTTTCCATCCGTGCGACACCAAAACTGCGGAATGTTATCTCCCTGTACCAATGGAGCCTGCTTGACAAGTTTTTTGAAATCGCCGCTTACATTGGGCAATAGTTGAAGTTTTGCCAGCAGGGTTTCAAAGTCGCTGTTTTTCAAATAGCCACTTTGCCCGGGACTTTGTTTTAAACAGACAGGTAAACCTTTATTGGCCAGTTTGAAAATGGTTTTCAGTGTTTCAATATCGAGGGATCTGGCATCAACATAAAGCATCTTAAACGGGAGATCATTTATCCAAAGCGTGTTATCTTTTAACACGGCCTTGGTAAGGAAGTCATTGTTTACCCACAATGGCTGATAACCTTTCAGTTCGGCGTTAAAATGTTCGTAACGCATTTCATAGGCGCCCCATGACCAAGGCGATTGAAGTTCTTTGGGATATTCCCCGGCAATCCATGAATCTTCCGTTGGCAGGTAAACCGCAATATCAGAGTAGGTCCTGCCAAAGCGCATCTTTTCGGAAACCTTTTTCAGGTAATTGTTAAAGGAGGGGAGTTCTTCGGTCAGGCTCCCTTTTTTGCCAACATGGACACTGGCATAGAAATAAATCGTATCGATCCCTTTCGGATTATAGGGCATTCCATGCCAGATCACCTGGTTCACCCCATTGGCAAACAGGGCATCGGCAACCAGTTTTAAATCGGCGGTCTGTTCCTTACTGATGTTCTTTGAGGGCCAGCCATAAAGACAGGTAAAGGTTTCACTCGATACAATCTTTTTCCCCGACAGGGCTGCTGCAGAGGATACAATCTGGGAATAACCTGGTTCATAAAGCATCGCTTCTGTCTCGGGAATATCGACCGAAGCATAGGCTTTAATAAGGTCAACAGGGGCTCCCGCACACTGTACGCGGCTAATTGCCCCCAATTCATGGGCTTTTACTGTAAAAGGAAGATAGAATTCATTTAAAACCAGTTGCGACACCAGTTTCATATAATCGTACCTCGGTCCGGCATTGCCCTTCGAATAGATGCTGTCCATAAATGGGCGGATATCGTAACCAAACTGTTTTTGGAAAACCTTATCAAAACCTTCTGTCCAGATGTATTTGGTATCCACTTCCCACGAATCGCAGAAAATGGAAGACTTTGTACCTTTGAGGGCTGGCGACAGGGCATCGCCCATCACTTTGGCATACCGCTCAAAAGCCCCTTTGTCCATGTGGTTGACTACGTTCCCCGTATCGGGCATCGTCCACGATTTGGCCAATGGTTGTTTAAACCGGGGATCACCCCAAATCCGGGTACGGTCCGAATCCTTTACAAATGTCCCTCCAAAGGGCCACAGTGTACCGAAGGTAAAGTCGCAGCCTAGCCCGATGCTGTCGGCATACTTCTTGGCATAGCTGACTGCCCCCTGCCACTCTTTCCCAAGCCAGGGAAAACGTTCTGCTTTGGGGTTTTTGTTCACCGGGTAAACAAAGGCAATCTCCACCCCACCAAAATTGTTCTGCTTTAGCCAGTCCAGCTGGTCTTTGATGTCCTCATTCTTAATGATGGAGGCAAACCACCACCAGCGTGTGTAGGGTTTACTGCTGCCGTAAGGGCTGGTGCCGGTTCCGGCTGGTCCTTTAAGTTCCGTTATCAAATTACCCTGAATACGGTTAACAGACTGCCTTTCTTTATTTTTATTTTCTATCGCATTACCGCCAAAGCTGATAATGATGAGTGAGATTAGTATTATGATCCTTTTTTTCATTGAGTCTTAACTTTTATTTAGAAACTGTATAAATTTTGAGACTGTTTAAGATTTATTTTTTGTCCCGTCAGGGATATAATGTCGGTAGAATATGTCTTAAGATCTAAATTCCGTCCCGTACGGGACGGGATATTTTGCCGTAAATGCTCTTTCTACCGACATTATGTGCCTACGGCACAGTCCTGATCAAGTGATTTCTGATAAATAAAATGGGTGCAATAAAATTTAAACAGTTTTTACTTTTTCACAAAGCGGTACACCTTTACCGAATGTGGTGGCATCTTTACGAAGATCATACTTTTTTCCAGCTTCAATTCCTGATGTTCCCACAAATCCCGTACTATATAATCTTCCGGTTTGTAGGGATCTGATGACCAGTAATCATCGTTTGCTTTCAACAAAATGTTAAAATCGACCTGAACATTTTTTTCTTCATCGCCACGGTTGAGTAAACAGGCGGCCTTTTCGCTATTTGCCAGTTTTTTAATCCAGATTTCATAATCCCCGTTGTCGCGGTAGCAAAAACCTTGTTTGCCCAAGGTATCCTGATCCAGTGCTATTATCTCCGTATTGGTAAGTATTTCTTTGGTTTCTCCCGACATATTTCCCAAATCGTTCCCGGCGATTAACGGAGCGGCCAGCATACACCACAACGAAAAATGTGTCTTATACTCTTCCGTGGTCATCCCTCCGTTGCCAACTTCGAGCATATCAGGATCGTTCCAGCCACGAAGATTCACTTGCTGTTGTGCTGTTTTGGTCCCATACGGTTACTTTCCAGTTGTAACTGGCCGTTGGCTGAAGAGGAGTTCCTGAATATTCAATATTCAAAGATTTATCATCCACAACCTTTTTGCTGTCCCACATTACTTTCCCTTCAGAGCTCGTAACAACAAGCTGATAAGCGGATTGATAACACTCCCTTTCACTGGCAGATGCACTCATCTACCATGTAAAACGAGGTGTTTTAATATCAATCCCAAGAGATGTTTTTGTATATTCCACCTGCAGGTTTTTAGTCACTGTAGCTGCATTTGTATGGATGGATAATGATAGCCATATGAGGAAGGCCAATAAATGTTGCAGTCTGTTGAATTTAAGTTGATTGACCATGAAAAAGCAGTTAGAAAACATACTATTATTGTTTTCATTCAAGTTATCTATTGCCAATATTGGTATTAACTTCCTTGCCAAAACTGACAATCACGATAAAACACAAAACATAGATCAGTTTTTTCATTTTGATGATCGTTTTAGTGGGTGGATTTTATTTTTTGGAAAAGATTCCGGCACTTTGCTTCCAGACCTGATTCATCACTTTTTGACTCTTCGGGCCATTCATCATTTTCGACATCGACATTGTCCTTAATCACCGTATATTGCACATACATATTATTACCTTCAGTAAAGTACAAGGCGGTATCTTTTGCGCAAAACTACATTTTAAGGACAACAGTAAATGCATTATAAGAAGTCCGTTTTTAATCTTTCATGTTCATTCTTAATGCATTTGTGGGCAGTTTGTACAATCCAATCTCTGATAAAGTCGGGTTCAAACGGGATGCCTCAATTTTTAACCTGAACTTTTTTGAGGTTACCGGAGCAAACCGCAAAAGGCGTTTGTGTCCTACGGTAGTTCCTTCTGATGCAGTTTTCCATTGAGACCCATCCAGATATTCAAAAATGAACTTTTCAATCCGTTGCCCAATACGGATGTTTTCCTGTAAGCAGATAACGTCAATTGTTTGTGGCTCGGTGAGCAAAATCTGAATAACGCCGGTTTCTTTTTCACCTTTAGTCGTCCAGAAAGTTTTAGTATCGTTATCCAGAACAGCTTTTGCATTTCTTCCGTCAGACTCCAGGTTCGCGCTGATAGCATAATTGGTGGCAAATGTTTTGTCCAGAATTTCTTTCATTCCGTTTAATGATTTTATGTCATTCTCATAAATCAATCCCCGTTTATCCGGAGGAATATTCAACAGTAATCCACTGTTTCTGCCAACTGAACTGAAATAAATATCAACCAGTTTTTCTGGTGTTTTGACCATGGTGTCATGAGCTGCATGATAAAACCATTCCGGGCGGATGGAAACATCGGTTTCAGCAGGAAACCACACCAGCGCTTTGGCACCGATAATCACAGGCAGGTCACCCAGAACCTGTTTTCCCCAATCCAGATTTGGGGTCTTATTGACGTCTTTCTGAGAGTTGGCAGCAATTTCATCGGTGTTTTGGGATTCGACCGGCAATACACTCCATTCTGTTTCCCTGCCGTAACCGTTTTCATTCCCGATCCAGCGCACATCTGGTCCGGCAATGGCAATCACGGCTCCGGGTTGTAACTTGCGGATCAGGCTGTAAAAAGCATCGACATCGTAAATCTGCTTTTTCCCGTTTGGACCTTCACCACATGCACCATCAAACCAAACCTCCTCAACTTTTCCATAGTTGGTTAGCAGTTCTGTGAGTTGGTTCATAAAATAGGCGTTGTATTTAGGGGAATCTCCGTAAAAAGGGGAGTTGCGGTCCCATGGTGACAAATAAATACCAAAGCCCATCCCCATTTCACGACAGGCATCAGAAACTTCCCGGACCACATCGCCTTTGCCACCCTTCCACAAACTGTTTTTCACCGAGTGCTCGGTGTATTTGCTGGGCCAGAGACAAAATCCATCGTGATGTTTTGCTGTAATAATCACCTGCTTTATCCCGGCATCTTTACACACTTTAATCCATTGGCGGGCATCCAGTTCTGTTGGGTTGAATACAATCGGGTCTTCATTTCCTATACCCCAATCCCTGCCGGTAAAAGTATTCATTCCAAAATGGAAGAAGGCTGTGAACTCAAGTTCCTGCCAACGCATTTGTCGCTCAGAGGGTGCGATATTTGCTGCAATCCGGATGATCTCCTTTTCAGCAAGACCGGGTTGTATCACAGCATGATTATTGCCAATATTGTTTTTAACATCTTTTGCACAACTGACAATCAGGATAAAACACAAAATACAGATCAGCTTTTCCATTTGGATAATCTTTTAAAAGGTGGGTTTTATTTTTTTGAAAAGATCCTGGTACTTTTCTTCCAGACCGGATTCTTTCATCACTTTCTTAGCCTCTTCGGGCCATTCATCATTTTCGACATCGACATTGTCCTTAATTACCGTATACGGTGCGTACATATTATTTCCTTCGGTAAAGTACAATGCTGTATTGGCATAATTGCTTTCAACAATGCAGTGTCCCTTTAAGCCATAGTTACTCACTTTGATTAATGACCAGGGAAGATGGTTGAAAACGTTATTCCGGAAAAGGAAATATTCTGCTCCATTGTCAGGATGGATTCCCGCACGGGTAACGCCGCCAAAATCATAGAGGTAGTTATTACATACAGGGGTAAACTGTTGTTTGGAAACATCTTTTGCGATTTCAGACTGTCTCCCAAGCAGGTATATTCCCCCTCCGTCGTGCAGGGTTTGCAGTACATGTCCAATTTTGTTGTATGTTACTGAATTATTGCGTAAAGACAAGGATGGCTTCCCTTTTGAGCGCTCGATCGTACCATTCCACTCTTCCCAGCCCCAACCCAGGTCGATACCCGTGTATGGCGCAAATTCGATATCATTGTGAGTAATATTCAGGCCATGCCCCCAATAGGCCATAATTACCACGCTGGGTTTATGCTCAATCCCGGTCTCCCTGATCAGGTTATTCGAAATTAAAACGTTTTTACACAACCCTTCCACTTCCTCTGACCATTTGTCGTGGCTGTTGTCGATATGATACGGGCCGAAACCTTCGTTGTCGCCGTTCTGTTTACCAATGTAGACATGCTGCGGATGACCAATATTAATCGCCACTCCCCCGATATACTGAAAAACATTCCCTTCGATCCGGCTTAAAACCACATCGTTTTCGAAATTCAAACTCATGGAACCGTTCAGCTTGAAAATATTGCGTTCGAAAACGATATGATCGGCAGAATTCACTTCAACAACCGCTACAGGCAAAGCCGTAGTCTGGTACAAATCATCGTGCCAGTTTTTCTCCCCGTATTTAACAGTCAGGCAGTTCGTTTGGCTGCCACAAGCCCCGTAACTGTTTTCAACGCGCATTAACTGCCATGCCGAGTAGGCAAAAGTGAGGCCTTCGAACTGAAGATTGGAAACATGCCTCTGCAGATCTTTCCCCTTTATTTGGATGAACGACTCAATTTGAGGAACAATGACTTTTGCCGTCAGCATATCCTCACCCTCCCTTGGTTTATAATAGAGCGTTTTAGCGGATCGGTCCAAACAAAACTCTCCAGGTTCAGTTATGAATTCTTTGGCATTAAATAGTGTGAAATCTGCTTTTACATTAAGCGCTGTTCCCGATCCCATGGATTGTGAAATCGCACCAAATGGCTGGGCAAACAATAAAGCCTGTTTATCTCCTTTTTCCTCGATGGCTCTGATACAAAGCCGGCTGGTCGTCCAGGTAGTCTGTGCAAGTATTTCCAAATCTTCAGGATGTGCCACCGGAGGCATGTCTGACTTGTTTACCAGGACCCCGTCAATTTCTTCTCCTGAGCGATAAGCCCATGGTTCATCTCCTTTAACCGCAAATTTTCCATATCCGCCTTGTCCCTTCACCTTTTTATCATATTGTGACAACGTCGCAGGTTTATCATTGACAAAAAGTTGGCGAAGTTTTTCATCCCGGTCAAGTCTCGCCTGCCAGATGCCGTTCTCCCCTTTTTGCCAGTTTAGAACTGGAACACCACCATTTAATACGGGTTGTTCACCCCGAAATGCCTTCCAAATTATGGGATGATCCTCTTTCCCGGAATCTTCAGGACCGAAAGCCAAGGTATTGCTGATTGGATAATTACCGCCACGAAGAAATACAGTAATATCGCAAATCCCCTTTTTATTCAGCGCACGGACTTTGGCCTGGGCTGCGCAAATAGTCCGCAGCGGGTGTTTGACGGAACCGACGGAATGGTCATTCCCGACAGGTGAAAGATAGATGGCAATTGACTGCGATTTATTTTTTGCGATTTCTCCGGCATGGGCCATAGAAATGCAAAAAAACAATACAATATAGCTCATTCGTTTTACTTGATTCATTGTTGCAAATATTGATGACAAATTATTTATCATATCTTAATAAAAGTTTTGTTTATGTACATATACCACATGAGAAGGTAAAGTACCAGGAATGCACCGATATGAGCCACTGTTTGCTCCCAATCACCAATATATGGGATTAGTCCATTGTAAAATACTCTTCCTACCGACATAAAAGCAGATGCAAAAAGATGCCAGGCCACATATCCGAATATCGCGTTGGAGCCCAGTACAATCATCCATTTTGTACATTTACGGACATTCCAGACATCGATGACCAGAAAAAAGGAAGCCAGCAGAAAGACACAAATTCCACCGGAGAATAAAACGAAGGAGCTGGTCCACATTCTTTTAATAATGGGATGCCAGATATTCCAGATAAGGCCCAGGGTGATGAGCGAACCTCCAAAGAGGACATAGTTTCTGAATTTCTTCATTTTATCAAGGTGTGATTGCATCATATATCCGCAAAGTACACCAAGCATCATCGTTGCCCCAAAATTAAGACTGGAGATAATCCAGGTATAGTTCAATCCATCATGAAACCGTCCTAAGATCATATGGTCGACAATCGTGGCAACATTGGCTGTCATGGAATAGGCGTTTGCCGTAGTCCCATCAATCGGAATCAGCGCCACAATGGCCCAGTAGCCCAGCATCAGTCCAGCCGTAGCTGCAATTTGATAAAAGACCGGAAGATACAAGATAATCAGGGTGGCAATAAGGTAACCTGTGGCAATCGCTTGCAGCGTATTGGAATACATTTGAAATTCATTGATGTGATAGCTCAAAAGATTACCCTGCACAATCATTCCCAGTATCCAGAGTATGATGAACCTCCGGATTACATGGATCCAGATAGATTGATCCGATGCTCCTGAACTGATTCTTTTCCGGAGAGAATAGACCAAAGAAACTCCAACAAGAAACAGGAACAGGGGCATAATGATGTCGTAGAACCGAAATCCCTGCCAAGCTTCGTGATCCATGTGAAATTTAATAAATGCCGACATTTTATTATGGAAGACATTGTCAAGACCCTGAAAGATTTTCTCTCCCCCCATAATCCAGAACATATCAAATCCACGAAGTGCATCTACCGAAATCACTCTATCCTTGGAAAGGATGGAGTGATTTCGGACCTGAAAGACATTCAAATTTTTGATCAGGCATTGAAATTTTAATATTCTGGATTGATTCATTATTTCCATTTAACAGCTATTATATTTATCATAATATTTGAATGACAAATTTGCATGCCTATGTTTTACAAAACCTTATAAAGCTTAACCGATTCGATCACAGGGCAGGCTAAGGCATTTTTAAAAGTTATACGTACCTGGCCGGCGCTGGTATCAGCGAACTTTGCCAGTTTTTTATGTCCAATGGTGCTCCCTTTAAATACCTGCACCCATTTTCCACCCTTTTCTACCTCAATCGTAAACGATGTAATGCGTTGTCCCAATCGGATAAACTCTTTTATTTCCATGCAGTTAAACTGGGTTTGTCTTTTTAATTGAAAAGTCAGTGATGCCGTTTTGGTATTATCATTGACAGCCCAGTATGACTCTTTGTCGTTATCCAGGACTTTTGCAGATGAAAACTGATCCTTATTGCCACGGGACTCGCTGGCTTTTACGTTAGCACCTTCGAGTAGGTTTATCAAAAATGATTTAGTCAGATAATCTTGAAACTTATCCAACACTTTGATATCGTTCAAATTGATCTGTCCTGTGCGGTCGGGGGGTAGGTTAAGGTTCAAGCAGGCACCATTGCCAACTGATTTAAAATAGATACTCTTCAATTGATCGAGGACTTTCACCTGTGAATCTTCCTTAGGATGGTAAAACCAGCCCGGACGAATTGAAACATCGGCTTCGGCTGGCGTCCATGCATTTCCATGGAGGGTCCCGGTTTCGTTGATATCTGTATTAATATGACCGATACTGGGTTTTTCACCTTTACGGCCAACAGCCGTAAAGGTAGCCCAGCATGAGTCTTTTACAGAGCCACCTTCGTTACCAGCCCAACGTATATCCGGGCCAAGGTCACTATAAATGCAAGCATTAGGTTGTAATTCACGGATTATTTTCCAGGTATTTTCCCAATCGTAATAGGTTTTACTGTTTATCTCGCGTTTCTCTTTAGCCCCGCCATAATAACCATCGCCACCATTGGCACCATCCAGCCATACTTCCGAAATCTCACCATAATTGGTAAGCAATTCGCGAAGCTGGTTGCGGAAATAGGTAATGTATTCTTGCTTTCCGTACCATGCACTATTCCGATCCCAGGGCGAAAGATAAATACCAAATTTGATCCCGTGCCTCTTACAAGCTTCCGATATTTCTTTCACAACATCTCCTTTACCGTTTTTCCAGGTACTGTTCTTCACAGAATGTTCGGTATATTTCGATGGCCACAAGCAAAATCCGTCATGATGCTTGCAGGTTAATATCGCACCTTTAAAGCCATGGCTGGCAATAGTTGATGCGATCTGGTCAGCATTAAAATCGCTGGGGCTGAAAACGCTCTCCTTTTCATCGCCATATCCCCACTCAAGGTCGGTAAATGTATTGACAGTAAAATGAAGGAAGCAAAATCGTTCCATTTCCTGCCATTTCAACTGCCGCTCGGTTGGTGTTGCTCCATAAGGCTTGGGTGCAAAATTGTTTTGAGCTGATAAATTCAATCCCAAACATAAAAATATTAAGTATAAAATGTTTCTCATGATTATCTCCTAATTAAGTTTTAATAAGTCTTTTTTTTTACCACTGTATCGCCTGAAATAACTTCCATGCTTTAATTTCAGTCTCAATAACAGGAGTGACTTCAGCGAAGATTTTTTTATGTTGGTAAAAATGTTTTATAAAACTTTGTAAAGTTTGACCGATTCAATTACTGGGCAAGCCAATGCATTTATAAAAGTAATCCGTATTTTTGAAGCAATGGCATCATCGAATTTCGCAAGTTTTTTAGACCCAACTGTACTCCCTTTAAACACCTGTTCCCATTTCCCACCCTTTTCAACTTCAATGATAAAAGACTGGATGCGTTGTCCCAACCGGATAAACTCTTTTATCTCCATACAATTGAATGAGGAAGTCATTTTCAGCTGAAAGGTCAGCGAAGCTATCTTCGTGATATCATTGACAGCCCAGTATGAATTTTTATCATTATCCAGAACTTTTGAGGCGGCAAATTGGTCAGAATTTCCACGGGTTTCGGAAGCTTTGACCTTTGCACCCTGCAGTAAATTATTCGAAAACGATTGGGTCAGATAATCCTGCAATTTATCCAGCGCCCTAACATCGTTGGCATTGATCTGTCCCGTACGGTCAGGAGGCAAATTCAGGTTCCATCCTGCACCATTTCCCACCGATTTAAAATAAATTTCCTTCAGGCTATTCAGATCTCTCACTTTGGAATCTTCATTTGGATGATAAAACCACCCCGGACGAATAGAGACATCCACCTCTGCCGGAATCCAGGCTTCCCCATTAAGTGTCCCTTTTTCAGCCACTTCTTCCTTAAAATAACCAATGGCCGGCTTTTTGCCGTCACGACCTAGCGCCGTATAAGGTGCCCAGCAGGAGTCATTTACGAATCCACTTTCGTTGCCACACCATCTGACATCGGGACCAAGGTCACTGAAAATACAGGCATTTGGTTGTAATTCCCGAATGATTTTCCAGGTGTTGGGCCAATCATAGTAAGTGGTACGGTCGATCTCCCGCTTCTCGTTTGCACCATCATAATATCCATCACCACCATTTGCTCCGTCAAGCCATACCTCGCAGATCTCACCATAGTTGGTAAGCAACTCCCTGAGTTGATTACGATAATAGGTTATATATTCAGGTTTCCCATATAACGCACTGTTCCGGTCCCACGGCGAGAGATAAACGCCAAACTTAATTCCATGCCTTTTGCAGGCTTCCGAGATCTCTTTCACCACATCCCCTTTACCATTTTTCCAGGTACTGTTTTTCACGGAGTGTTGCGTATATTTCGAAGGCCATAAGCAGAAACCATCGTGGTGTTTACAGGTCAGAATGGCACCTTTAAAGCCATGGCTGGCAATGGTTGATGCAATCTGGTCGGCGTTAAAATTGGTCGGATTAAAAATACTCTCCTTTTCGCCGCCCAATCCCCACTCAAGATCAGTAAACGTATTCACGGTAAAATGGAGGAAGCAATATCTTTCCGTCTCATGCCATTTCAACTGCCGTTCGGTGGGTACCACCCCGTATGGTTTTGGAGCAAGATTGTTTTGGGCTAATATTGTTAGCCCAAAAAACATAAAGCTAAAATAAATAAGGTTTTTCATAGTGAATTCTATTTAATATTTAATTCTGTTTTTTCTCTGATATCCTCACAGGAGGCCCCAATTTGTATTTCGTATGTTCCGGTGTCAACTACAAAACGGTTTTTCTTTTCATCAAAATATCTCAGATCCTCTGATTTTAAAGGTATCTGAAACGTTCTTGTCTCGCCCTTTTTCAGACTGACCCTTAAAAAACCTTTTAAGGCCTTGATAGGCTGTGGCAATTGTGAGGTTTTATCCCTAACATATAACTGTATCACTTCGTCGCCATCATAAGTTCCAGTATTTTTAACATTCACCGAAACAGAAACTGTATCGGATGCATAATTAAGTGCAGGCTTGCTCAGTTTCAACCCAGAATATTCGAATTTAGTATAACTTAAACCGTAGCCAAATGGATACAAGGGCGTTTTATCAGAATACATATAGGTCCGGCCTTTCATGATTTCATAATCATCGAAAGGGAGTAAATCAGAGGTTGATTTATAATAGGTTATTGGTAAGCGTCCGGCTGGATTGTAGTCGCCAAACAAAACATCGGCAACAGCTTTTCCCCCTTGTTCACCCGCGTACCATGCATTAACAACTGCCGGAATATTATCGTTAATCCATTTGATAGCCAATGGACTACCTGATTCCAATACGACAATGGTTTTAGGATTGGCCTTATATATTTCCTGAATAAATTGTTCCTGATTCCTGGGTAAGTCCAGATCTTTTTTATCTTGCCCTTCATTTTCAATAATCGTATTTAGACCTAGAACCGCAATCACATAGTCAGATTTTGAAGCAA
The DNA here is from genome assembly GCA_963677935.2 of Prolixibacteraceae bacterium. GTDB lineage: Bacteria > Bacteroidota > Bacteroidia > Bacteroidales > Prolixibacteraceae > JAAFHB01. The sequence continues at coordinate 2,960,220 of CAXXEH010000003.1, forward strand.
TTTCTTTCTCTTTTTTATAGATATCCGGCTCCGCAACAGCCGGAACTTTCCATCTCAGTTGGGCAACAGATGCTCCACCGTTGTCATAGTATTCAAGTTTTATTTTGTACTCTTTCCCCGCTTTTAGGTCTAAAAAAATTCGATCTCTTGTGTTATGCCTGATAATCCACTTATTAATAAGCAGTTTATCATCAATAAATAGTCTGACTCCGTCATCTGAATTCACGGCAATCATATATTCTCCTGATATTTTAGGCGTAAATATTCCCGTCCAGCGAATTGATTTCTCACCGGATGCAATGATTGGGTCGGGAGCTTGTTGTTCCGGATTAAAATCGATGCATTTATCAAATCTTGTTATTGGTGTCCCTTTTAAATCCTTGTTAGCGAAGTATTCCGCTGAAAGCCCGTTTATACCATTGTTTTCAGGATGAAAATATTCAGTTGGAATAATCGGATATTCAATGTCTTCTTTTTCAATTCCGGACCATGGCTGATAATTAATCCTGACACTCTCTCCAAGCTTGATTTTCAGCCCCTCCAAAACACTTACAGGTTCGTTGGCCGATTCTTTTGCACTATAACCGCCAAATACACAATTAGCTGCGTTTGGTCCGAAAACTGCAACCGATTTGATTTTTGATTGATCCAAAGGGAGGATATTTTTATTGTTTTTAAGTAAAACAATGGACTGTCGGGCCGCCTCCAATGCAAGTTGCTGATGCTTTTTACAACCAACTACGGAAGGTGGAATTTCGTTATAAGGATTAGTAGAAAGGTCGCGGTCAAAAACGCCCATTTTAAACCTAGCCCGAAGTACCCGATAAGCTGCGGAATCAATTTGTGACCGATTAATCCATCCCTTATCCAGAACCTTTTTTAAATTATTTTTATAAATAAAACAATCATTGCCACACCAGCCTGTGCATTCCAGATCCAAACCGGCATTCATGCAGGCGACTGCAGAAAACTCAATTGAATCTACATATTTATGTTCGGTTACTAAAAGACCGGGAGCACCGCAATCGGAAACCACAAAGCCATTAAAGCCCCACTCATTGCGAAGAATGTCGGTCAATAGTTTTTTACTGGCAGTGCAGGGAATCCCGTTTATTGCATTGTAAGCGCTCATAATTGAATGGGCTTTTCCCTCCTTGACAGCATACTCAAAGGGGACAAGGTAGTATTCGCGCAATGATTTTTCCGAAAATTTTGCATCACACTCAAATCGGTTGTGCTCCTCGTTATTCGCAGTAAAATGTTTTGGGGTGGCAACCACTTTCAGATATTTGGGATCATTGCCTTGCAGACCTTTAACAAAAGCTACCGCTAACCTGGCTGAAAGAAAAGGGTCTTCACCATAAGTTTCCTGAGTTCTGCCCCAACGTGGATCGCGCGCCAGGTTGATATCCGGCGACCAGAAAACCAGTAAATCGCTGTAATTTTCTTTTTGCAAACTACCCTGGTTGAGTTCATTCCACCTGCCGCGTGCTTCATCAGAAATTGCTGTTGTAATCTGATACATCAAATCCGTATTCCAGGTGGCTGCCAGACCAATGGCCTGTGGAAAAACCGTGAATTTTCCGGGGCGGACAACCCCGTGAAGGGCTTCATTCCCCATGAAGTATTTTGGAACTCCCAATCGGGAAATTCCGGGGAAGGTTTCGTACAGCAGCGAAATTTTTTCTTCAACAGTTATCCGGGATAACAAATCCTTGATCCTTGTATTCAGTGGCAATTGTTGGTTCCAAAAGGGTTCGTTGTAAGTTTGTGCGAATGTGTTGATATTGAACAGTATTAGCAAAAGCAAAAATACGATCTGGTTCGACTGCAGAGGGAATCGTTTTCTATTCTGTATCAACGACTTAATTAAACATGGAAAAACAGGAAAATAATTTTTCTCCGGAATTGTTTTTATAAAATTCATAATTTTGTGTTGTATCGATTTTATTTTAATCCGTTAATTGCAATTAGTACAAATTAAGATACTTCATGACCGCATCATCTCCCGTTAGTGCATGATCAGGAAGAGTATTTTCGCTGGTAAAAATCCTTAGTTTGTCTTTGGTTAATATGGTTATAAAACTTTCATCAAAACCATAATTGTATGGAAGGTTACCAATATCCAACTTCAAATGATGAGCAAGAAAATTGTAAACCGGAAAACGTTTAGATGGACCGTAGTCATGCTGTTCAGCAGACAAGTGAATGTTCTCAACCTTGTTTTCTGCATCGTAAAAAGCATACACTTTTTGAATGTAAGGATATTCAACACACGGAGTATTACTTGTCCAATCGCCCCCGTCAGAAACGATCAACATAGGACGGGGTGCACATAGGGAAGCAATTTCAACGTTGTTGGTCTGATGATTTTTATCTTTATGGATGGGCATCCCGCTTTCGCATAAACAACCTCCGAAAAAATGGGCTGATACCTGAACGACAGGTGCTGAGACTTTTATTCGTTTATCAATAGCGGTCAGAATAAAAGTCTGTGTTCCTCCCCCGGATGCGCCAGTTATACCAATACGTTCAGGATCGATATCCGAACGCGATAACAGGTAATCTAAAACCCTTTTACTGTTCCAGGTTTGAAGTAATAAACCAATCGGCATTTCGTGAGTCACCTGTTTTGAATCACCAAACCCCACCATGTCATAAGCAAAAACAACCGCACCCATACGTGCAAAAGCTGCACTACGGGATTGGACTTCAACGCCCATTCGCCCGTCCGTCCAGTGCCCGTGAGGGCATAAAACTGCTGCACATTTTTTGTAGAATTTAACAGGTCTGTACAAATTTCCCGTCACAAAAAATCCGGGGAAACTCTCAATAGCTATATTCTCCACAATATATCCATTCATCGTCCGGGTATTCCGGATGATAGGATTAAAGTTGTTGCGGACAGACGGCATCTGATCCAGTTTCATCCCTTTTATAATACCCTGTCGGACAATTTCGGCACGTTTTTCCCAATCAGAAAGGGTGCTCAACTCATTAGACCACTTCTTCATGATTTGGTTTGCTTCATCTTCAGTCCAGTACATTCCCTGACACAACATTTTATCCTGAGTATAACCACTAATCTCAAGACAAATGAAAATGGTAATCATTAAAAGTTTTTCCATAAAAAATCTTTATAAACTAATGGCTGTTTTTTTAATACATTTCTAAAGCAGGTCATTCCCATATATTATGGAGTAGCTGTTTTTTCTTTTACTGGTAGCCAGGAGCAGTATTGATTGCCCGTTTGTCCGGCACTCGAAAAATCGCAAACGTTGATTTTAGCGCCAGACTTGTCTTTCAGTATCCCATAAACCCAGGGTTCAATTGCGCCATCGAACTTTTGTCGTTCAAAAGTCAGGGATGCTGCATCCAATTCCGGGATCTGTAATGGGTCAAAGTCGTTAAATCTTGCGTCATAAGTATACAAAATAGGCCCCCTAAATACTGAAATTTTTCCTTTACACTCCTTTTCCCCATACCAGAACCGCAATTTAAAATCGAGTGACAGATCAATTTTGTCGCCAGATTTCCAGGTTCGTTTGATAGAAAAATAGGTGCCCTGCTCGGTTTTTTCGGTAATGGCCTTGCCATTAACCTTGATTAAGGTTGTTGCTGACCAGAACGGTATTCGTAATTTTAAGGTGAATGTCTCAGGTTTTTTCAGGCTAAGAGCCATTTTAACGACTCCTTCGGCTGGATATTCCGTTGTCTGGGTAAGTATCATTTGATTATCCGATGGGAGGGTTGTTGATATTTTCCCCGGACCATAGAAGTTAACGACTACTCCTTCATTTGATTGCATCAAGCCCCATTGCGAAATCATTCCCAGTGGCCGGTAGGCGTTCACCGCGCAACAGTTCAGATCGGGACCTGCCATTGGCGATTGCCAAGGCAGTTGAACGCCAAATTTTCGTGTCCCCTCCATCGGTGTATTGTAAGCGCACACCCCTCCACTATAAGGTATTGCACCTAATGCACTGTTGAAAGTACTCCATTCGATTTCATCGGCCACCTGTGAATTCCCGGTTATCCGAAGTACATCAACAGAAAATGCCGTCCAGGCAACGGTACAACAAGTTTCAATGTCTTCCAACCGGTATGGCGAACCCGTAAATCCTTCACCTGCTGTGATTCCTCCCGTGTTGTGCCGGTCACCATCAACACCGTACCGCCAGATTTTTGCCACTGCAGTCTTGTATTTCGTATCTCCGGTCAACCAATAAAGCTCGCCCAACACCTGCCATGCATGAATCGCTTCCCAGCGATGCCTTGGAAATTCAATGATGGATTTTCCCGCAAGAACGGAGTTCAGATATTTCCCCGCCCCATCTTCGTTCCAGGCCTCATTCACAATATAGTTTGCTAAATTCAGATACCGTATAATCCCTGTTTTCTCATAAAGCAAAACGAGCCCATGACAAACGGCCATATTCATCTGTCCACCCTCACCATCACATGTCAATGATGGTCCATCGAAACCAAAGGTTTCACACAACAAATCTGCCACTTTTTCACAGGCTTTTAGAGCCGGTTCATATTTTGAATCTTCATAATATAGCATGAGTCCAAGCATACAATGGTAATGGCCCCAAACATCCCAATTGCTACCTGTCAATCGCGATTTCTTTGCAAAGGGTCCAAAATATCCGTCTGGCTCCTGACATTTAATCATGTCCCGAACAAATAAGTCGATGGTTTTTTTCAGTTCTAAATCATGCGTCAAACGCCAAACCAGAACGGCGCCGGTCAGGTACTTTCCGGCAAACTCGCCCGCCCAGGGCATCAGTGGGTCGCGTAATGGCAATCGGTCACGGTCGCGTAGCACCTGGAGAATCGCCGGACTTGTCTCTGGTGCACCCTGAAGATATCTTCTTATCGACTTGTCGATGCGCTTACGCAAATAACCTTCCAATATAAAGGATGCATTCGTCGCAGAACGCAGTGCCATTGGCGCTTTCATTCTCGGAATGATTGGCGTAGTTGCTATATCCATATAGGAGAAAGTAAGGCTCCTTTTTTCTCCTGCCTCTCTTCTTATTTCTCCGGAATCTTTTTTCCCGAATGCGGTCACTGTCCACCAGATGTGTTTTCCCGAATAGATTTCTGCTGGCAGTTTTATTATTGTGGCAGAACCGGCATCCAGCGTATTTAATATTTTTGTCCCCCCTTCATCGATGAAGATCGTTACGCGATATTGTTCTGCACCTGGGGAGGCCAACCATGCCAAAGTTACAGGTTCCCGTTTGCGCCATACTAAACCATCGGCAGGTAACAGCAGATAAAATTCCCCCAATGCTGAGATTTGCTTTTCTGCTTCCTTTTGCTGAGCTTTTAACTCAGGGATCGAAGTCAAAATGAAGATCATTACCACTGACAGAAAAAGATTGATTGTTTTTATCATTTGCAGTAGGTTTGTAATTTACATTTCGGGATAATTATTCCTTTTTTTTTGAATTTTGAGTTGTTATTCTATGTTCAGATATTTGCAACAAATTCCATTGTTCCGATGGGTGTTTCCCACCGAAGGCCAATCCCACCGGGCAACACCACCGCTTTTGACTCCGGATTAACAGAGTCAACTTTTAATCCGTCAGGCAAACGAATGTGGAGTGTTGCCCAAGCCGCAGATGAGTGCTCATCAAAGCTGATTTCTCCGGTCACTTTCGAGCTTCTTGAATCATATTGCATTTTATAGGAAACTTTGCCATAGTGTGTACATGCATCTGAAATGCCGACCTGTTTTCCCGAAGCAAGCCATTCCCGAGCTGTTCCCAAAGCCAGGTTCAGCCCATCGCCTTTTTCCATCACCATCATATCGCGAATAACACGGACTACAGCTATAGGAGTCCACAGATGCTGACGATCGCCCGAAGTTTTTTTAGTACCCGGCTCCAGCCCCCTTTCTTCGCACCATGAATAAAGCGGTGTTCCATGATTAAGCGTTGAATAAAGATACCGGGCAGCTGCATCTCCATTGCCCCTAGCCAAATGGGCTTCAGCAATGTTGTCAAGTGTAATGGCAACCCATGCACCGTCGGCCATCCAGCCGGTGTGGATCGGCTGCCCCCCTTTGCTGATGTTTGATTCAATTTTCTGGTGGGTTCCGGTGACCAATTCGTGATCAGGTGCTAACAAACCACAAGGAGATACAATGTTAAGCACCCCCCAGCAACTTCCGGATGTTTTACCAGGCATACCAGGAATCCAGCGGTAATCCTTTTCTTCGATGGCACCATGGTCGAGAGCGACAAGTAAATCGTTTAAGGCTGTTTCATAGATTTTTTTTAGTTCCGATATATGGTTGGCTTTCCCAAGAATTTCAGCTGATTCAAGCGAACACCTATCGGCATATACTGACCAGATATTATGTGGAAAGAAGACACCATACATATCTTCGTCGTTCATTAGTCCGCAATCGCCGAAACCGCGAGGCATAAGACCATAAATGAGGGAATGCTCCCTGTCGCCTATTCTCATACCTGCCCGTTGAATCTCTTGCCATCGCGAGCTGGCTACCATCCGGGGATAGACTTCTGCCAGAAACTTTTTATCGCCAGTCAGTTTGAAGTGTTCCATTATTGCCCATGACTTAAATCCCGGGCCGCACCACATTGAATGCATCCACCCACGCTTATCAGCCCAGCAACCATCGGATTCCTGCATTTCGTATGATATCGATGACCCTGCAGCAGATTCCTTATGAAGTCCATTTTGATCCAAAGCCACAGCAACAATAAGAGGTTCCCCTGAGTTCCCAGCACGATATCCTTCTGTGCCGGGTACACCGATGATGCGTCCGTCGGCGAGAGGTTCACGCATAATAAACAGGTCAGAAAGACAAGCATAGTATGCATTGGCAATACCCGTATCAGGGATACTCAGTTTGCTTGCCCTGCTTAATAATTTATTCCATTCTTCCTTGCCTTGTTCCATTTCCAATGCCCAGTCATGTTTGCGCAAGGCAGGCAGATCGGATGAATAACCATGATATGGCCTTACAATCCAGCCCTGACGCTTTTCTCTTGGTTTCATATTCCAGACAAGTATCATATTTTTTGATCCAGGGGGAATACCATCGGCTTGAAGCGAATAGGAATCGGCACCTAAACCAAGAATGAGTACACGATCAGCCCGATCATTCCATCCGGCCACAAGATTGTCACCTTTGTTTTTTGTTGCATCAACCCACGCAGGGTTTTCACCCCCGTTACAATCACATCGGAGCACATATTGATGTGGGTTTGAGTCGCTGTTGGTAATCTCGATACAAATCAACGCTGCAGTCATTCCGCTTATACTTTTCAGCCTCACAATTCCAAATGGATCATCATAAACGTTTTCCAGTCCAGGTAAAATCTCGTCGAATCTTGTCCAACGACTGTTGGAGATTGGCTTGCCATCGATCTGGGGGGTGATTTTTATATCCCATAAAGTTTTTGGTGTACGCATAGTAAGGGGAGGGTAATTTGCCATTGACAGATTATCGTACGTCCATGACATTTTCAGGCTTCCCGGTTCAATGTCCAGCAATGTCCGTTCACTCGCATCAGGACGACCCACCGTAATTCGATGAGGAGTTGCAAAGGCATACGAGAAATCAACCTTAAGCTCCCCATTTCCGGGCAAATAGTCAAGAATTTGATTGATTGAGTATGTTGTTGGCATTTGAATATCTGCTGCCAATGCACCAACCCGTCCAAAGGCCACTGCGCCAACTATTGTTCCTGCGCCAATTTTTAGTGCCTCACGACGGGTCATATCTGCCAAAACTCGTTTTTCATTCATGTCACTCTTAGTTTTTAATAATCAAAATCAAAAATCCACCTCCACTTGCCATCTTAACAGCAAGTTTTGAATATTTATTAATATCCACGTTATCAAATAAATAATCAGTGCCAATACGATCAGCATTTGGTCCGTCTTTCAGAATTTGTGCCGAGAAACTACCTTCTCCAAGAAAAGAAAAATCTATAGTGACTTCCAGTCCCCTTTCTCCTGTCATCCCTGCAACATACCATTTGCTGCCAGTTTTACGTGCTTCAACAAGATATTCTCCAAACTTAGCTTCGAGCACTTTGGTATTGTCCCAAACTGTTGGAATTTTTGATATAAAGTTGATAATTTCGGGTTCCCTTTCATAAACAGAAGGAGCATCACACAACATCTTTAATGGTTCGTTGTAAAGAACAAACAGGGCCATCTCATTACTTCTTGTACCATGTACTAAAGGCAAAGTAAACCGAAGGTTATGACCCGTTTGAACATTGCGCATCCCTCCGGGAGTAAAGTCCATTGGGCCTTGCAAACCTCGGGTAAAAGGAAGTGTCACTTTATGGACAACGGTTATTAAATCTGCACTTAATTTGTTCCACTCGTTTCCTGCAACAGCTTCGTAATTGATCACATTTGGATAGGTTCTGGACAGACCGGTAGGTTTTGCTGCTCCGTGAAAGTCAATCACCATTTTTCGGGTTGCTGTAGCTTCGGCAATATCTTCATACATTTTCATTCCCGTTTGATCTTCACGCCCAAAGAAATCGGCTTTCACTCCTGAAATTCCAATAGAGGCAAACAAATCCAACGCTTTATCGAGTTGTCTGTATAGTGTATGTGCGGGGCACCATACGATGACTTTCACCCCTTTTTGGGAGGCATAATTTGTGATTTTTTTTATATCAACATCAGGATTGATAAGAGTAAGATCATATTTGTCAGTCCACAACCAGTCGATCAGGATATATTCCAAGCCATATTTGGCAGCAAAATCGATATGGTACAAGTATGTTTGAGTATTCACTCCTCCTTTGAAGTCTTGCCCTTCCACCGCATAATCATGCCACCATTCCCAGGCCACTTTGCCAGGTTTAATCCATGAGGTTCCTTTCAATTTGCAGGGTTTGGAAAGTTGGTAAACCAAATCGCAGTCGGCAAAAGTACGATCGTCATCGCTGATTATCAGTAAACGCCAGGGATAGTCGCGCGTGCCGCTGGTCACTGCAATGTACTCAGCTTCCTTTTCTACAACTTGTGCATAATTGCTGAATCCACCGGTTTTAGTAGTCAGGGCATATTTCTCGAAAGTACCTAACAGGAAGTTTTCGTAGTCATTACCCCGATCAAGGAACAAGCCGGGATAATCATGTAATCCGGCTTCGGTGATCGCTACTTTTACTTTTGATGTTGACTGCACAAAAACAGGCAGATAGATCTTGTTTTTGCTGTTTTTAAAATCGGTAAAGGATTGCACGTCGAGCGGAATCAGTTTAAAGTTGGTTTCATAACTCTTAGAATCGAGTATCCAGGCAGAAACACCAAAATTGAAACGGAAAGCCACTTCCTCATTTTTTACGGTAACCTGTTTGTCTTTCAGACGGGTCACAAACCGATAAGCTACTCCGTTGTCGTAAGCGCGAAACTCAACAGAAAAATCACCTTCGAAATCAAGGGTCATCTGGTTGAAATGATCACGAATCTCTTTCCGACTTCCCCAAACGGTTTTAATTGAATCGTCAGCGATGATTTGCGTTATACCTGTTACTTTAGGATTTGCTCCCAAAACCGAATTTTCAAGTATCACGCATAATGGAGAAGCTTCCAGTACACGTTCCCTCTTGTAGGTAACTGAGTAATAGATCTTCTCTTTCAGGAAAATTTCCACAGAAATATTTTTATCAGGAGAGTTCAGGATTTTCGTTTCCTGCGCATTAGTTGTCCATGAAAAAAATATCATCAAAATTACTAACATATAGTTATACAGGCATTCCATTTATAAACTGTTTATGATTATTCAAAGACATTTAGATGTTGTGCCGGAGTCAATCCGTAATCAAAGATTTGGTTAAAAAAAAATCAAATCAAAAAGGAGGTTCCCAGCCAGGTTCGTAATCTCTGCCCCATAATTTCATTGCTTCCTTATTGTGAATATGGCCATTTTTGGGATTGATAATAAGCTGGCTACCTATGCGATAGGAGATATTAGCCAGATGGCAAAGCAATGTGCTCTTAACTCCCTCCTCAATAGGTGAATTTTGTTTGACCTTTCCTCGTATAGCATCAAAAAAATTTACCATGTGATTTGTTGACAAATCTCCACCTCCACCCAGAGCGGTTCCTGCTTCATTTCCTTTGGATTGGCTATCCCTGATCAATTTCCCTACCCGGTCGTAAAGTTTATAGCCTTCCCGGTCAACGAAAACTGATCCATCTGTTCCGTATATAATCGTCCCCCTCCCTTTCCCATAGGTGTTATAAGCATTTCGGCTTTTACAGTCCCAACTGATCACTTTATTTCCGGGAAACCGAAAAGTAACATTCATGGTATCATACATCGTCCAACCATCATCTATAAAATGACGTTTAGATGCCTCAGCGATAACAAAATCAGGAAAATTTACCTGCATTGCCCAACGTGCGATATCCAGTTCATGAGTGCCATTATTGCCGCTTTCAGCAGTTCCAAAATTCCATCCGTACCAGTGCCAATTATAGTCCCATGTATCGTACATGTAAGGAGTATGGGGAGCAGGTCCCTGAAATAATTCCCAGTCCAATCCTTCCGGGACGGCTACTTTCCTGGGAAGAGGGACTTCACTTCGGTCGCTGGAATAAAAAGCAACTGCCTCATAAGGAGTTCCTATTACCCCGTTGTGTATTTCCCTGATTATTTCGAAAGATTCAATGGATGATCGTTGCTGATTCCCCATCTGAATTACTTTCCCATATTTTTTTTGTAGTTCTACCAGGATTTCACCTTCTCCGGGATTATGACAACAGGGTTTTTCCACATAAACATGCTTTCCCGCCATCACCCCCATCCAGGTTCCCGGAGCATGCCAGTGATCAGGGGTTGCATTAATAAGAACATCAACACTTTTATCATTGATAACTTTCCGGATGTCATTTTCCAATTTAGGGACACCATCAATCAGCTTCGAAAACTTTTGAGCAGCAATTTCCCGCTGGCTTTTCATAACATCACACAAGTAAACCAATTCGACATTACTCCCTTTTTGGGAGATCGGCTGGAAATAGGCATCGAGTCGTCTGCCAAGACCTGCAATGGCCACATTGAGCCGTTCATTCGCTCCTATTATCCTGGAATAACTCCTGGCAGACATCCCATTTACCAGCCCGCCAAAAATTAGGCCAGCAGTACCAATCGTAGCTTTTTTAATAAAATCTCTTCTTGTATTATTCATTTGTATATAAATTGTTTTTTAACGGCCAAATGGAATAGCCATGGGAATATTTCCATTTCGGTTTGTGATTTCTAAACCATGGCTATTTCATTTGATAATTATTTAATAGCGTCCAAAACAATAAAAGACGGATTGTTATTACCCCTCTTTTATTGTGTCACAAATCCCTCTAAAATAACCAAGGGATTCTGCAATTCCAGGTAATGGAGCCTCCATGTCCTTTTCATATTCCAGGCTGCAACACCCATTGTAATTCACCCGATGTAACATTTTTAAAAAGGCAGGGATATCAATAATTCCCCTTCCCAATTCGCAAGCTTTTCCCCTCTTTGTGGCTTCCGTGACATTTTTTATATGAATATCAAAAATCCGACAGGCATATTTCTTCATATCCTGAACGGGATCATTCCCGTAACGCATGTTATGGCCAATGTCGAAACAAAGGCCAATCCGGCAGTCTAAATTTTTCACCAGATTATAAACTGAAATGGCATTGGGATACCTTTTTTCTTCCGGTCCATGATTATGAATAACATACCGGATGTTAAATTCTTTTACTTTCCTATCAATATTTGGGAGATCCTCAATGTTAGGGATCCCAACAATCAGATTAACCCCGAGACGTCGTGCGTAGTCGAAACATTGATCTATACCTATTTCATTACTATCAATAGGTCCAACGGCATATCCCGTAACTCCAGCCTGTTTTAATTTCTCAAGGAAAACGGCAATTTGGACATCTGTGCTGTCATAGGGAAGATGGAAGTCCTTGATGCACAAAAAATGGACATCTGTTCTTTTCATCATATCAAGAGACTGATCAATAGTAAATTGTTCAAAGCTATAACCAGCAATGCCTAATTTGAACAAGAATTCTGAAGATAATTTGTCAGAATTAGTTACTTTACCTGCTGCCATTAAAGGTAACACCGCAGCTGAAGCAATGAATTTTCCTGCGTTCCCAATAAAAATCCTTCTTGAAGCCATCGTAAAATTACTTTGAGTGCTTTAATTTTATTAGTTCATCATCTTGTGCAACACTCTTGTCTGCAATATTAAAATAAGTTGATTTGCACCCCGGATCGGGGAACTCTGTCAACAGCAGTTTCAAGTCGTGCGGACCATCGCTCATGCCCCATCCTGCGCGCCATGCCAGTATTTCACATGACATCCCGTCAGTACGAACTGTTTCATCATTAAATGGCCCCTTCAAGGAGGAAGGGTCAATCAATATCCTTTCAAGTTCATCGGGAGATAATTGTTCCAGGCCTTGTCCTGGGTTCTTCGTGGGATTGAGACAAAACAAGACAGGGCCGCGCAAGACTGCAATGCGCCCTGACTGGCGTTTCCGGCCTTTTACCAAACGCCAATCCATGGGGATATCCAGCATCACCTTATCCCCCTTTGACCATTGCCTGGTAATGGATACAAAATTTCCCGGAACTATAGTCATGCCCTGAGTTTCCCCATTAATAGCCACTGTTGCGCCTTTTGCCCAGGCTGGTATCCGGAGCATCAGAGGAAATGAAGTCGACCGCGAGGGAGAAACGGTAACTTCAACCTTTCCTGAATTTGGGTAATCTGTTTCCTGCTTTAAATCGACAGATATTCCGTCTGGCAAGCCTGCTACTGCAGAAGAAGCGGTGTATAGATTGATACAAATTCCGCCTTTCTGGTTTTCGTAATAAATCATGGAAGGGAGTTCCGACACAATTCTCCGATAATTATTTGGGCAACAATAGGTGTCGTCCTTGAAATATTCCCTTGCACCGGCCAATGGAGTATAATACCGTATTTTTCGTCCATCGGGCGATTGGGCTGCAAACAGGGCATTATAAATGGTGCGTTCCATCAGGTCGCCGTATTTTGCTTCACCAAAAAGGCGGAAAAGATTTTCATAAAAACGGATTTGGTAGGCTGTGGCGCAGGTTTCACCCAGTGCATTGTCACCATCCTGATCATCCGTCCAGGCTTCCCACTGGCCGGTTTCACCGGAAATAACCATCCCATCATTGGCAGTAAGAAAATCGAGGGTCTCTTCCGACTTTATTAACAGTTTATCCTGCGGAACAAGACGATACATTTCAAGCTGGGCCAGGCACATCCCGATGTAACCGTACACATGGGCATCAAGTCCAACCCTGCGGCCAGTTACGATATCTAAATTCCAATCTGGCAATGCTTTCTGATTGATGCAAAAATCGAGAAACCGGCGTTCACCGGTATAACGATATAAAGTAAGCATCGCTCGGTCGAGACCGGTGACTGCTTCGTGTAAGTTCACCCTGGTTTTTTTCTCCCACCCTTGCGGCATGGTTGACCAACGGTCAAGAATATAATCGGCCACCTTAATGGCACACTGTAACGATCTGCTGTCTTTATAATATTGATAATCTGTTGTCAATCCATAAATAATATACCCCATCTCATGGATATCCCATAAGCTCCACATCCTGTCTTCCAGTCTGAACATTCCGATATAACCATCGGGAAGTTGAGCGTCAATCAATTTATTGATTACAGAATTTTTATAGGATATCACCTTTGGATCACCAGTATAAACAGCCATCTTCACGATGGCATCAATATACATTCCAATTCCCGTAAAACCACCGTTGTACTGGTTCTCCTTTTTCATAAACGGTAAAACAAAATCCTTATCTACATCAATTTTTTGTATGTTCTCGTGTAGTGTGACATCAATCCGACGACCTATTTCGCCAGCCACTTTAACATTTCCCGGATGAAGGGGTTGATATGCCTCTGTTGTTTTGGCGGTGCCACCTGTTTTGTTCTCAGGATTTTGGCATTTAGTGAAAGCTAAGATCAATGCCAAAGCAACGAAGCTTTGCCTTGCAAAAGCATATCTGTTAATGTGTATTCTTTGATTCATACCATTTTAAATTTGAAAACTACCTTATCAACCATCATATCTGCGAATAACCTTACTATAAAAAAAAGATCATATTTTAGCTGATCAACTATCAACCTATTGATAGGTTACTGTTTTACTCTCTATCACGTCTTCAGCCGACCGGGCAAACATCAGTTTAAATTTACCAGGTTCAGTCACAAATTGCATCTCTTCATTCCACAAGCCCAGGTCTTTCGGGGCAATGGTGAAACCTACAGTTTGTGTTTCACCGGGTCGAAGTGAGATCTTTTTGAATTTTTTGAGTGCCATTACCGGGGTTGTTGTGGAACTGTATTCGTCGTTGACGTAGAGTTGTACTACCTCTTTGCCCTCCGTTTTCCCTGTATTTTTTACATCTGCAGAAACCTTCAATGTATCATTAACGCCAAACTGATCCTTTGAAACTTTCATATTTGAATATTCAAAACTGGTGTAACTCAGGCCATACCCAAAGGAGAATAACGGATCTGGTGACGAAAACACGTAGTTTCTCCCTGGTTTATCTGGAGTTCCGGGTTTTCGGCTGTCCCCTTTACCGGATGGTTTATAGTCATAATAAACCGGAACATGACCCACCGATTGCGGGACTGTCGCATTGAGCCTCCCCGAAGGATTAACTTTTCCAAACAGGATATCGGCAATGGCCTCACCACCCCGTTCACCGGGATACCATGCTTCAAGAATGGCCGGGACATGCTCCTTTTCCCAGGCGATACTCCATGAGCGGCCATGCACCAAAACAAGGATCACAGGTTTTCCGGTTGCACAAATGGCCTGGGCCAGTTCCCGCTGGACGCCAACGGGATTAATATCTGACAGGTCATAATTTTCACCCCCCGTAAATGGTTCATCATTTTCGGATTCACCCGGCCCTTTTCCCCAACCTATACCGGAAAGAATAACACTGGTTTCACCAAGTACAAGTACAACTGCATCACTTTTTTCGGCAGCTTTTACAGCCTCTACAAAACCTTCCTTACTGTGACCTGAGATATTGCACCCTTTGGCATAGTTGATTTCTACCTTATTTCCGACTAATTTACGAATCCCCTGGAGCGTTGTAATTCCGGAGCTATTATCTCGTGTCCAGGTATAATCGCCATATTGCACCTGATCGGCATTTGGGCCGATAACTGCCAGCGATTTGATCTTTGTTTTGTCCAACGGAAGCAGTTTGTTGTCATTTTTAAGTAAGATAACAGATTCTTCTGCAATTCGACGTGCCATCTCAATATGGGGTTGGACATGAACCACTTTTTTGATATTACCGGCATCGGGATAGGGTTTCTCGAATAATCCCGCTTTAAATTTTACAGTTAAAATGCGCCGGCAAGCCTGATCAACATATTTTACATCCAGCTTATTTTCTTTAACCAGGGATGTCAGATGGGTAAATGCATAAGCCCTGGAAGCCTCCAGGTCGACGCCTGCCATAAGCGCTTTTTTTCCCGCGTCTTCAATGGTTTCCGCCACTTTATGCAGTGCGAACAATCTCCAGATTGCGCTGTAATCGGCAAATACATACCCTGGAAATCCCCATTCATTGCGGAGTACCTGACTAAGCAGAAATTTATTGGCGTGTGCCGGTATGCCATCTATCTCATTATAGGAGGGCATCACGGAATAAACATTGGCCTCTGTGACTGCTTTTTCGAAGGGTGGCAGGTACAGCGAACGCAACTCGCGTAAACCGATTGCTGCAGGAGCAACATTTATCCCGGCAACCGGGACACTATACCCTACAAAATGTTTGGCCGTGCACATTACTTTGTCGTAAGCCAGGTGGTAGCGGGTTTGTGCCGGGTCACCCTGCATCCCCCGAACAAAAGCAGCTCCAATTTCACCTGTGAGGTAACCATCTTCACTGTAACACTCTTCCATGCGGCCGTAACGTGGATCACGTGCCAGGTCAAACAGTGGCGACAATGCCTGATCGACACCCGCTGCAGATGATTCAACCGCTATCATTGCCGCCATCTGTTCTATAAGATCCGGATTCCAGGTACTTCCCTGTGCAATTGCCTGCGGGAAAATGGTCGTACCATAAGCCAATAAACCATGCAAACATTCGGCTGTCATAATCGGCGGAATACCCAAACGGGTATTTTCCCGTGCATATTTCATTACATCATAAGAACTTTTCAAAACATCGGCCACCCCAATTTTCGGACATTCGCAAACGCCATATCCGTTAGGGTCACCTTTATATAACCCGGCTTCAATCATACCAAGTTGTGCCACTTTTTCTTCAAGGGTCATACGACTCATCAGATCTTCCACACGTTTTTCTATCGAAAGGGTTGCATCCTTATAGGGCTGGGCTGCAATAAAAAAAGAAATAAATAAATTAAAAACAAATAAAATAAAGGGCTTCATTTCTGACTATGTATATACGTTTGAATATTATTTATGTAAATCGAAATTATTTGATCAGTTAGACAATGAGCATGAATCCTTACCAAGATTTGCCGATAAGCGGTTAAGTAGATCTTCTTACAAACTCATCCTATAGTAACAAAATATAATTCGGTTGAATTTCTGCCCGGAACGAGCATGATATCCGATTTATATGAAAAGGATTAGATGATTGATTCCAATCTGGTGGTCAGTTTCACAAAGGCTTCAGCGGCTTTAACCCGGATGGATAATCCCCTGAAATCCTCCATCAGTCCATGGTCCAGCTGATAATACTCTTTACTGACAAATCCCTGACTCTGGTGACAAAATACCGCGTTCAGCTTTTGTCCACGGACATCCGTGATGTCGACATAATCGGTAGGGAAGAAATTCTGCGACTGCCGGCCGGTGCATACCTCATAAAAATAAAGCGGGAACTTTGCCCCCATTTGCAGATGGGCTCTCTGTGTTAAGATACTTGTAACCAAATGGTCTTTGTGTGAATCAATTGGCCAGTGAGTAAAGAGGATATCTGGTTTTTCGGACTCCAGTAATTGCTGGATCTTGTCGAACCATGAATTATCAACGATTGAATTTCCATCAATTTGCCCCACAAAAATGGGTCTGGCTTTCAGAATTTTGCAGGCTGCCTCGCCCTCTTTTTTCCTGATCGCTGCTGCCTCCTCAAGGCTTTTCCCTTTTATCCCTGCATCTCCGGTTGTAAGATAGATCACAGTTACAATATGACCGGCCTGAGAAAATTTGGCCAGCGTACCGCCACAACCGGTCTCGGGATCATCAGGATGGGCACCTATACATACAACCTTAAGCGGCTTCTCCGAAAGTGGCTTACTGCCATTCATCGATGAAAGTGGCAGCACCCCTAATCCGATCATTGAATTTTGTACAAAACCACGTCTTGAAATTTGTTTAAAAGTAATCATATAATATATTTTGACAAATATCTCAATTTACAATTTTAGATTTCCCTCGTAGTTATTTGGGAATCTCCCAGGATGATTTCAATTCATTGATAATCATTGAATTTATTTTTGTTTCGCCACTTGCTGAAATAGAAATACTTTTATTATTTGTGTCAGGTACCGCATAAAGAGAGGCTACCGCCGCTCCATCGTTAGCAAAAAGTTCCAAAGAGGCACGGTCAATTAAAACACGTAATTTGACTTTCCCATCAATGGCAGGAGCAGGAACTTTCCTGTCACCAAAGGCAAAATCTTCACTCTTTCTGTCATAAATTATTTCCAAACCTCGTATTGTAAGCTTCATTGAATCCTCTGGTTCAAATTCAATTGTCATATCAATCAATTCAGCTTTAATGCCCGACAATTTTTTCTTCGTTTTAGCAACGGTCAGGTTATTGAATTTGTTTGATTTAGTGTAAAGTTTTTTAATCTCTTTTACGGGCCAACGGTAAAGCCGGATTCCTTCGGGAGTAGTACGCAATTCCATCGTTGTGGGAAACGACATCTGCTGATTAAATGGCATTCCGGCTTGCTGAAAAACACTTTTTTCACCTTGATACATCCAGCCAATCATCACAATCCGATCATCAGGACTATTATTAAAAGTTTGTGCAGCATATAAATTTGTTCCGGATTCGCCTTTGTACACTTTTTCATCGCTGGTAAATTTATTGCCATCGAAATCGCCAATTTCGTAATCAAAACTGGCATCATAGATTAACCACTTTTTTTTATTTTTATTGCCATCAACGGGGAGTTCAACAAAATCCATACATTCATAAACCCATTCCCGGTCGAGGTCACTTGACACCGTCCAATCAGTCAGATTATCCGAAGTAAAGAACCGGACTTTCCCCAGTTTTTCAACGGAAGTACCTTCGTTTTTAGCTTGTTTAACCCAAAGAACCATTACCCATTTTTTACTTGCCGTGTGCCAGAACACTTTTGGATCGCGTTCGCTTTTGTCAAAACCCTGATTGGGTATAATTGCTCCTCCGTTGTTTATTAATTGAAAGGTACGCCCTTTGTCTGTACTAAAGGCTGCAGCCTGATAGAACGGCTCCTTGGCAAAAGTATAAACAGCAACAATGGTATTAATTTCACCCGTTTGCTTTCCAAGGCTATTATTCTGATCAACAACTGCAGTTCCTGAAAAAATTGTACCACCGCCATAAGGTAAAATGGCATGCGGCAACTGTTTCCAATGAACCATATCTGTACTTACAGCATGCCCCCAGGTCATATTTCCCCATATTAGACCTTTGGGGTTGTGTTGAAAATAGAGATGGTATTCCCCATCGTACCAAACCATTCCGTTTGGATCGTTGTGCCAGTTTTTTAATGATGTAAAATGAAACTGAGGCCGCAATGTTTGATTGTATCCAATATCTTCGTAAGAATCAAACGTTTGGAATTCCTGATTTTGTTTGTTAACTGTGCCATTTTGAGCAATTAAATTTGTGGCTGTAAAAACAGCAATCAATAATACCAAAGCCTTTCTAAAAGATTCCATGTGATCTGTTTTTAATTAAAAACTGTACAAATAATGCACTGACAACAAATAGGCTACAAAGACTATTCGCCAAATTTACAACCAATTAGACTTTCAAAAGTTCCTCTCCATATACCCATCCTTTGCGAACAGGTTCCTTGATATGGACATCAAAGTCAGGATAATTCGTCACCTTCATATTGACAGCATCATATTCTATGCGGGTGTTAAATCGCTGTGCCAATACCCCGACCAGTGCCATCTCCGTTAAACGGGCTGAGTATTCAAAGTTTGAACCCGGCATCGGGCCGTCATCTTTAATTGCCCGGAGCCACTCTGCTACCGGTCCCCCTTTAACACGCGGGATGGTTTGTGGTGGTAGATTTTTGGTAAACCGGTTCCAATCCTCTTCAGGGATAAGTAATTTAGGATTATCAGGACGTCCATCGGTAAACAAAGATGCTTTACTACCAATCATGATCATTCCTGAACCTGGCAATTCTTTGAGACCCCATTCTGGACGATTCTCCGGCTTTAATCCACCGTCATGCCATTTAAGGGTAACGGGAGGTTTGTTTTCGCGAGCTTCAAATTCAAATTTTAAAACAGACTGATCTGTGACAAATCCTTCCGGAGCTTCAGGTCTTACCATAGGATCAACAGAAACAGGCATCCCAAGATCGAGCGACCAGAACGGGGCGTCAAGTGTATGGCACCCCCAGTCAGCTAAGACTCCATTCCCGAAATCGTACCAGCCCCTCCATCTTTTAGGCACATAACAGTGATTAAATGGTCGAGGTGTAGCGGGTCCCTGCCATAAGTCCCAGTCTAAACCTGCAGGGATTGCTTCAACTGAAGGGGGAAAACTATCGGGTTTACTAAACCACCCTTCGGGAGAAAAACCAGGACCGTCAGACCACCCCATTACCTCTTTAACATCTCCTAAAACACCTGCCTCATACCACTCCTTAATAAACCGGATACCCATGTTAGCATGACTCTGGTTTCCCATTTGAGTGATCACCTTATAGTGCTTTGCAGCCTTTCGAAGTGTGCGAAGTTGCCAGATATTGTGTGCAAGAGGTTTTTCAACGTATACGTGTTTTCCCAGTTGCATAGCAGCCATGGTCGCCGGAAAGTGAATGTGATCAGGGGTGGCAACAATTACAGCATCTATCTTATTCGCCATTTTATCGAACATCACCCGAAAATCCTTAAATCTTTTTGCATTTGGGAAGGTTTTAAATCCTTCTTCTGCTGCAGAATCATTGACATCGCACAAGGCTACTATATTTTCATTAATGCACTCTTTCCAGTTATCTTTTCCGCGACCACCAACTCCAATTACTGCAATATTTAATTTTCCAAAACCTTTACATAGGGTCAATCCGGGTAAAATTGCAGCTCCGGCTGCTAATGTTGCCGAGGAAGTGATAAATGATCTGCGTGATAAATTTGTCATGATATTTATTAATTAAATCCGGAAATTGCTTCTGATGAAAGAACATCATAATAGTAGTGACCTTCCTATCATAGAGAAGGAATTTTTTATTTCTTTTGGAAGATTTTTTGTTGGTTTCAGTTATTTCTTAAATCCAACTGACGTTAATTTAAATAATATTTGCACCATTCAATCAGTTGACAGAGAGACACAAATACGATTAACACGAGATGGTATACTTCATAACACTTGCAGGGTTATTGATATTCTTTCATTTTTTAAAATCTGGGTTCCCGTGTAAGCGAAGAACCCAGATTTTCAATCAAGTTGCGATTCTAATATTTAAAAAAGCAGGGTTAAATTTTATCCTAATTCGCAAGGTTGGGATTCAGAAGAATCTCACTGTCAGGGATAGGTGCGAAATAATTAGCCTTTGTTGGCTGTTTAAATATTGCTGTTTCAGAAGGATCCCGATTTGCCGCTGCAGCTTCTACCCCTTCAGTCCGAACCAAATCAAACCATCTGCTACCATTGGGTTCAAGCCCGGCAAACTCCCATGCACGTTCGGCAATCACTGCATCACGAAAGGCTGCCTGGCTTAATCCGGCTGTCAGGTTTGGAAGCCCTGCTCTTGTTCTGACCTGATTAATTGCTGTATAGGCTGTTGCGTCCGGGGCTCCCGACATCGCCTTTGCTTCGGCATAGACCAATAAAACCTCGGCATAACGCATCAATACGTTTGTTCTACTGGATTCCCAATTTACGTACTCCCACGGAGTATCCCAATTAGAGCCATCTATTGCAACATATTTCTTATAATATGGATGTTTCATTTTCAACTGAGTCCAATCTTTTGTAACAATTGTCCCATCCGAATTTTTATATTTGAAACTTGTCCAGAAGGTGGCATCTTTTCTTGGGCCTGCAGGAAATGCTTTATAAAAATTGAGTTCAGCAAAATAGACATCCCAACCTGAAAAGTCAGATGGGTAACTGGAATATGGAGCCCTTTGGCTACCTTGTCCATTATCAACATTATAATACAGTCCAATTACGGTTTCACTATTAAAACGTGCAGGCACCCACAAATCAGCAAAATTTGGGAGTAAATTAAAACCCCATGTGCTGGCATTGTCGATTACTTCTTTCGCTTTTTCTGCAGCCAAGGAATATTTTGAGACATCTTTTACAGGATACCCTGCCATTGTTAAGTAGACAGATGCAAGAGCCGCTTTTGCAGCTCCGCGGGTAAAGCCCATTTTAGCCTTGTAATCAGTCCATCCATCCGGAAGCATTGCTTCAGCTTTTTTAAGATCCTCAATAATCTGATTGTAGATTACTGAAGGCTCAGACTTTTTTATATCAGGATGAGATTCAAGATCAATAATTAGCGGAATCTTGTTAAAAGTCCTCACCAGATGATAATAGGTCCATGCCCTGGCAAAATAAGCTTGTCCGGCAGCATTGTTTTTTTGTGTTTCGGTAGCATTTGCACTTTGGTACTTGTTAAGTAGCCCATTTGCCCAGGAAATTGTTTCGTAGGCATACTTCCAATCCCTGGTCATTGTTACATTTGCTCCTGTCGTATTAAACAGATCGAACGATTGAAAATCTGCTAATGCTGGAGAGGTAGTAACATCATCACCACCTAGATTGGCACACATGACCCGATCATTATCATACATGTAAACCATATCGAGATAGATGGGATGGACAGCTAGTTCCAATTCAGCCGGAGAACTATAAAATGTTTCTGCAAGAATATTACTTTTATTCTCTTCATTCAAAAAATTTGAGCAGGAGAATGTAGTACTTAATATCAATAATATATAAATATATTTTTTCATTTCTTTCTGATTTATTAGGTTAAAAATCTAAACTAATTCCCATTGTAACTATTTTAGAAGTTGGATAGACCCCAAAGTCAAGACCTGAGTCAATATCGCTGGTTCCCGTAGATGAAACTTCAGGATCGAATCCTTTATATTTTGTAAATGTAAACAGATTCTGACCACTCAGAGATAACTTCAGGTTCCCGATTTTGGCAACACGTTCAGGAATTAAATAAGAAACACTTATGTTTCTCACTTTCAAGTATGATCCATTCTGCAGCCATTTGGATGAGCTTACAAAATTTTTGTTAGTACTGCTAATCGCCGGCCATATTGTATTCTGGTTTGTTGTTGTCCATGAATTAGCAGCTTCCTTTAGTGTAATTGTGCGTGATTCGCTAATTGCAGCGGCAGCAGTTGCATAAGTTACATCAAAAACATCACGCCCTTGTACCCCTTGCAACAGAATATTAAGTTCAAAGTTTTTGTAGCTGATTGCATTGTTCATCCCCCAGGAAAAATCAGGATTTGAATTACCGATAATCTGATAATCGGTGGAATTGATCACGTGATCGTTATTGACATCCTGGTATTTTGAGTCTCCCGGTTTGTTCCCAAATTTCGCAGCTTCTGTAGCTTCATTGCTTCCCCATATTCCCAGAAATTTGTATCCCCAGAAAGATCCTAAAGGCTGGCCTACCATTACGACGCAAGGATTAGTATCAAGTACACCGGCAGCATAATTATCACCAAATATCTGGGATTTATCACCAAGACTGACCACATTATTCTTAACTGTGGATAAGTTAAAATTGATGGTCCAACTAAAGTCATTTTTTTGTATAGGGGTATAATTCAGGTCAAATTCAAAACCTCTATTATCTATTTGTCCAATATTCTGCCAGGTATTGAATCCTCCATCATATAATGGTAAAGCATTTCTTATTAACAATCCGGTGGTTTGTTTTTTGAAAAAATCAAATGACATCGAAATTTTGTTTTTTAAGAATGCCATATCAAGCCCATAATCCAATTGCTTTGTCTCTTCCCATCTCAGATCAGGATTTCCAGCACCATTTGGAGCATAACCGGTGTATTTGGTATTAGAAGCCCACGAGTAATTCTGCGTTTGCATAAGAGATAACGTTGCATATGGACTAAGCGCTTGGTTCCCTGTTATTCCCCAGCTGGACCTTATTTTAAGTTTATCAAATATATTCAGGTTTTTTATAAAAGGTTCATCTGCTGCATTCCAACTCAATGCAAACGATGGGAAATAGGCATATCTGTTATTCTTACCAAATTTTGAAGAGCCATCGGCGCGATAAGTGCCAGTAAAAAAGTACCTGGATTTGTAATTGTAATTTAATCTTCCAAAATAAGACTGTAAAGACCATTCACCATAACCAGAATTTACCGATGGGGATAAACCAAGTGCCATATTGTAATATCCGAAGGAATTAATACTTAAATTCGTACCTGCTCCGCCAAAGCTGTTATCTTTGCTGGAAGACTCTTCTGAACCCAGAACAAATGAGAATGAATGAAAATCTTTGATCACCTTGTTATAAGAGAGCAGAGCTGTGAGTTGCCATGTTGTATTGTCTGCATAACTACGTTCTGCGGCGCTTGTCGAGGTTAGTAACGGACTATTGTAATTCCGATTTTCGTTACCTGTCCTGGTAACGCTGGCAATACCCTCAAAATTAAGGCCATCCAGTATCTTGTATTTGATATTGGTATTCACGTTAACCACCTGGTTATAATTATCTTGAAGGCTTTCTTTGGCAATCATAACTGGGTTTTTACTCAGTGCGCCATAGTCATCAACCGTATTATAACTTCCATCTGCATTATATACTGATTCTGTTGGAGACCAGATAATACTGCTCCAGATTGGGTTCGTTTTTGCCCCGCCATTTCCCATAGTAGGATTATGCCGGTCATTCTTCATAGCACTTAAGTTAAAACCCAGGGAAAGACGTTCACTAAACTGGTTTTCTAATGCGGCCTTGAAGTTATACTTTTTGCGATCTGTATTGATCAGCGTACCAGCTTCATCGATATAATTTCCGGAGATATAATACTTCATCTGATTTCCGCCGCCGGATACAGAAGCCTGATAATTTTGGGTTAACCCATTATGAAAAACTTCGTTTTGCCAATTTGTTCCCCCGTTCTGGCGAAAGCTTTCAATCTGAGCAGCGGTATATACATCCTTCCCGTAAATATTGTTAGTCAGTGTTGCATATTCCGGAGCATCCAAAAGATCGTATTTCTTACATACCTGACTTATACCAATATTAGAACTTAAAGTAATCCTGGGTTTTTGCGAATTACCGCGTTGGGTTGTAATTAAAATTACCCCATTGGCACCTCTTGAGCCATAGATTGCAGTCGCTGAAGCATCTTTCAGAACTTCTACCGATTTTATATCATTGACGTTAACTAAATCATAACTCATAGCAATGCCATCAACTATAAAGATCGGATCATTGCCACCAGAGAGAGAGTTGGCTCCACGTACTCTGATTTTTGCGGCTTGTCCGGGCGATCCAGTTGTCGTTGAAACACTAACCCCAGAAGCCCGTCCTTGTAATACCTGTGAAAAATCGTTCATGGGATGGTTTTGAATATCCTTTGAGGAGATTGATGAGAGAGAACCGGTCAAATCACTTCTTTTCATTGTACCGTATCCAATTGAAACAACTTCTTCAAGGATAATATTTCCTTCATACATCTTCACATTCACCGAATTCTTCCCTTCAATATTGACTTCCTGAGTCTTCATCCCCACGAATGAGAAGGCGATTGATTTGGCATCAGGAGGCAATAACAATGAGAAATTTCCGTTAGTATCTGTTATCACACCGGATGTAGTCCCTTTTACAACTACAGAGACACCCGGAAGAGAAGCCCCTGATTGATCGGTGACTTTGCCTGTGACCGTTTTTTGTTGCTGATTAGCTTCCAACGTAGATAAAATGATATGTCGATCGGTTATCTGGTAGCTAACATTAGTGTATTTGAAAAGCTGATTTAGTATTTCTTCGATGAGAAGATTTTTTGCATCCAGATCAACCTTCCTATCCATGTTTATGGCTTCCTTGTTATAGACAAAATAGAATTCGCTTTGATTCTCTATTGCCCTTAAGACCTCAACGACAGAGGCATTGCGGAGCTCCACGGTTAGTCTTGTCGTTTGGGAATAGCTGTCTAATGCAACTACCTGGATTATTCCTGCCAATATAAACATTAATGTTAGTTTCATCTTTAATAAGATTTTCCCGGGATAGTTAAATATAAAGCACCCGGCATTTAACCATTTACTTTTTTTCATACTTTTGTATTGATTTATTATTAATTGAATAATGAATTACTGATTTTTATTTTAAACAGGGGAGAGTGGCTGCTCTTTCCTGTTTTTTCATTTTAGTTCATCCTTTCTCCATAGGCAATTTCGTTTTTTAGTTCAACTTGTACATTTTCATTTTCTTGCTCGAATCCCTTTTTATGATGATTTGACGTTTTGAGTAAACTCCGTCCGGATTTTTAACTCTTTTAGGATATTCTATTTTGATAGGTATTGACCGGGAAAAAATATCAAGTATCTGTTCAATACTTTCGTCAAAGAAAGTAGCATATAAAGTATAAGCCCCCAAAGACGAATCTGTTAATTGAATATCGGCATTGTACCACCTTTCAAGTCTTTTTATGATATAGGCAAAAGATTCATTGTGAAATAATAGTTTTCCATCTTTCCATCCTGTGAAGGAATTCATATCCTCCACTTTGCTAAACTGTAATTTTTTATTTTCAACCGTATAAGAAGCAGTATATCCGGGACTTAACTGATGCTCTTTTCTGCTATCACCGGGGATAATGGTAACTTTCCCTTCAACAAGTGTTGTATTAATCTGCTTCTCACCAGGATAGGCATTCACATTAAATTTGGTTCCATAGACCTTCACTTTCAGGTCACCCGCCGAAACGATCATGGGAATTTTTTCGTTTTTCACGACTTCAAAATAGGCTTCTCCCTTTAACTCAACATTACGGCTCCGCGAATCGAATACTGCAGGACACGAAAGAGCGCTGCCAGAGTTTAACCATACCAAAGATCCGTCGGGCAGTACAACCTGGGTTCTGGCCCCAAGCGATGCCTGAAAAGTGTTGGATACCTTTTGCTGAGATGATGAAGTAAAATATTCTGATTGTGCCTTTCGGGATTCCTGATAAAAATAGAGGGTGGTAAGGAGTAATGGGATAGCTAATACTGCAGCAATCCTTGAAATCCAGGTAAAATAATCTGCTTTCTTAACCCTCTTAATGGTTAATACATCTGAGTTGTCTGCAATTCGGCTCATCAACCGCTTTAAAGCATAATTTACATCTTCGGGGCTTATTTTTTCATTCCTGAATGAGATACCTGAAAGGAACCTAAAAGCAAAAGTATATTCTTTTTCAGTAATCGAGTATTTCTGGATGATTGCTTTTTGCTCGTAGTCTGATGTGTGGTCAGAATTCAGAATATCATCCTGAAACTCCTCATCTATAATTAATTGAATTACTTTTTCGTTTGCTTCCATAAAAATCTTACCTCCCATTTATTAGATAGAGAGTAAAGATGTATTAATGTACTATGCAAATTCAAATATTTTTTCGAAATAGAAGAAAGAGTGTAAGTAAAAGGTCATCTATTGAGTCAATCCCTTCCCACAACTGCCGGTCAATTTTATCACGTAGGTTTGAAAGCGCCCTTTGCATCATGTTTCTTACAGTCTGCTCATTTACCTCCATAATTTTGGCAATTTCCAGATACTTAAGGTTGTAATAGAATCGAAGAAAGACTAATTCACGTTGGCGCTCCGGGAGGTTGTTGATTGCCTGTGTCAACGAATTCCTGATTTGCAGAGAGATTTCCGCTATCTCCATAAATTCCAGGACTGAAAATGAAAAATTTTGTTTCCCTTCATTATTCAATAATTCATCCGAAATTTCAGAAGACCGGGGTTCCTTATTCTCAAATAACTTCCGTCTGACAGAAGAGATCAGGTATGCTTTAGGGTTTTGAACATCGCCAATCGTATCGCGTTTCTCCCAAATCCGCATAAAAACGTCCTGAATAGAATCTTTAATAAGGTCGGGCAGATCAAAAACTTTAATACCGTATTTATATAAATCGGAATAGAAAAATGTGAAAATTTCTGACAATGCTTTTTCGTCGCCAGACTTCATTTTATCCCAAACCAGCTTAATATTTATTTCCCCACCCTCTTTCATAAAAGGTTATTAGGTTAATACCTTATAAAGGTTATTTGGTTAATACCTTATAAAGGTTATTTGGTTAATACCTTATGCAAAGAAACAAATTAATTAATAGAAAACTTAAGACAATTTCCATTTTAAACTGTTCCTCCTCTTACTTTCAATTTTTCTTTCAGTCTGCTGACGGATCATCTTCATTTGCAAAATTTTGATTATGTGAGTTTTATTGCAGTGTATTGTAAGGATTTCCAGTATTGTGGAACTTTACTACGAACCTTACTACGAAACCTTTATCTCCCAATATTCTGACTTATCTGAACCAACTCTAACAAAGCTAATAGGTTCGGGGGTTTTCGAAGTGTTACATTTAACTGAATCACCTTTTGGAGAATGGAGTAAGGTTATATTTGGGCGTTCAGACGCTTATAAGTGTTTCTCCTGATTGACTTGCCTTTCCAAATTTTTCCAGGTATTTCCCAAAACCCGCAAACAATGGTTGATCTTTAATATGGAATACTTCCCAGTTTTTACTCAGCTGGACATCCGGGATATCTACCATTTTGGTGTTCGAGAAATAATCAGGGGCAATCGGCTTTGATAATATATGTTTGATTCGCTTTCGAAATTTGCCAGCCGCCATTACATCAAACGAGCGCTCTAAAACGGTTTGGTAAATATGATGACCCGTTTCCTGATACGGGTGTACGCCATCAGGGCTGAAAACCTTTACTCCATTCAGTTCTTTGGCCGCACCTTTAAATATCAACTGTTTTCGGTCAACCATTTTGGTAACTTCAAACCCAAAGTTGATCGTAGGAATATGGTATTTATCAGCCACTTTTTCCATGGTTACTGCCGAGGCCGGCAATTTTCCGTTCTGCTCCGTTTCAAGAAAAGTTTCCTTGATGGTATAAACAAAGCATATATCGGTGCCTGGATTAAATTGCCAGATCTGTCGTACGATTCCTTCCATCGAACGGATAATTTTTTCGGTTGAAACACCGTCATCGTTTACGGCAAACTCCACAAAAACCAGATCAGGATTGAATTTCAGTACATGGTCATTCAACCTGAACACTCCAAAATTAGAACCTGTACCTCCGATAGCTGCATTGATTTCAGTGAACACCGCTTTGGGGAAATGTAGTTTAAATCCTTCCAACGAAAATACCCGCCATCCATTCTGGGCTGTAATACTTCCACCCAGATAGGCCACTTTTATCGAGTCGCCCCGCAAGGCCTTCCCGAAAAAATTTGGCAAGTTTCCCCTGATATTTAACTCTTGAACCGCTTTTTTATTCTGATCATGTTTTGGCAGGCACACAGCCACAAACGATGAAAGGGTAAATAGAATTAAAAAAATAGAAATATTTTTCATTTACGTGGATTTTAATATGCATATATTCAAGGCTTTCGCATTTGATTTTCTTTGTTTTCAAAGTTGTTTGTTAAATTTCTTAGTGGCCTGTACTTGAAAAGGGGGCATTAAAAATTTGATTCGTAGCATTTGAGGTTTTAATTTCCCGCCACTTTTGGTATCATATGCTTTTTGTTTCGGGTTGTGCCAACTATTTCAAACCTATCCATACCTGCTGTCTGGTTGATTGCTGGCCGGCATCTGCAAAAGGTACAAGAATTAAAGGGATTTGTTTATTACTGGTATTTGAAGTAATGGTGAATGCCTCGTTGCCAATCCATCCCTTTGTTAATATATTGGTTGAATTTTTGATTTTAAATTTAGTACCGGTTTTGTGAAATACAGCCAATGAATCTTTGAAATTTGGATTTAAAGCAGCGTCCATTGCCAGCACCTGAGGTCCTCTTTTAAAGGCCACATAACCAGTGTAAGACGGTTCCCCATTTATGACCTGCAAAGGCATTTCAAAACGAACGATCACCTTATCATTTGCTTTCCAAACCCTTTCTACTTTGAATAATTGACTAGTGGTTCTATTTTGTTTTACCCCGTTAACTGTTAGTGTGTAATTTGCAGACCAGGAAGGTATCCTGAAATTGATAGCAAATTTCTTGTTGGACGAGGGATTTATGCTATAAATCACCTTCCCATTTGTGGGAAAGTCGGATGTTGCTTGAATATGTAACACCAGCGTTGAGCCATCATCCGCATTTATACGCTCTTTCACTTCACCAGGTTCATACATCATTATAGAAAATTGATTGTTGATATTTCCCCATACCAGTTCGGGTATAATGGAAATTCCCATGGGCACACTGGAAAGGCAACAGGAAGATCTATGTTCACATTTATAAGGTTTGGCCCCCTGCAAAGGGGTATAATAGCTTACGCATCCGGTCTCCGGATTTTCAGCAGCCAACAAATGGTTATACACCGCCTTTTCTATTTCTTCTGCATATTTTACCTCACCTGTTATCTTCAATAATTGTTCATTAAATTGTATCCATGTCATGGTTACACAACCTTCGCCCATATTATCCTTTACCTCGGCGGGCAGCTTCTTATCGTCCTGAAAATACTCACCTGCACTTGTTGTACCTGTGATATAAAGCTTGTTGTCCACAATATCCTGCCATGCAATTAATAATGGGTTTAAATATTGTGTATCAGCCGTAAGTTGATAATATTTTAAAATACCCACAAAGCAAGACATCATTTCATAAGCCTTGGCGTTCCCAACTTCTGTAACTTTGCCATATTTTTCAAGAGCACTTCGAATTTTTGGACCAGTTGCAGTTTCCCAATTACGTAGAATGTATTTCGCAAATTCGAGGTATTTTTGATCGCCAGTGTAGCGGTAAAGATCAATCATTGGTTCAAGGATACTTCCTGAAGCCATACCAATATGACTGCCTGATTTGTTTAGATCCAGTTTTCCTGGTTCATCTCCAAAAGTTCGACAGATCAGGTCTGCCGCATTTTTTGCAGTTTGGAGTGCGGGTTTAAATCCGGTCACAGAATAGTAATAGGTCAAACCAAGGATGGCATATTTATGTGCCCAAACATCCCAGTTCGACCAATAGTCTTTAGGCAGGTAAGTTCCCAAATAACCATCGGGCAACTGGGTGGGGATATATCTTTTAAGCATTCCATTCATCACTTCTTTAATTCTTTGATCGTGCGTGTAGCGATAGGTATGGAAGCGGAATAAAAAAACTTGCCGATATGTTCACCTATCCATGTTTGTACTCCCGGTCGATGCTCAAAGCCCGACAACAATAAAACAGAATCTATCTTCAATAATCTTTTTTCAAGATTAATCATGATACGGTCGTTTAACAATCCGCTGAGCTGATGATTGCTGGCTGGTATGTATTTTTCCTGAACTTTATAGGGAACAACAGGATTCCAAATTGCCGTTGAATCCATTGCTGCTTTAGCAATATGAACTGAAATACTTAAAATAATTATTGAAAAAATAGTTTTCATTTATATAATTTAGTTTTTAATTAAAACGAGTAGGGCCTTCTGTATTGATAATGGTAAAGCCGGTGACTGGCAGCTTCAGTATCGTCGTTAAAGCTCAAAGTCGCCGGATCCCATTTAACCGGACGCTGAAGTTCGGTAGCGATATTAGCCAGGCAGCAGAGGGTATTCGTACTGCAACCCACCTCAACAGGAGCAATTGGATTTTTACGCGAACGAACTGAATCGATGAAATTTTGCATGTGTGGTGAGCTCACTTCATACTGACCTTCCCCTATCTTCTTCTCTTCTTTTTTGAGCAACGACGGATCGGAACATTCAATGAATCCACGCGCCACCTTAAGCCACCCTTTTGTACCGTTGAAACAGATGCCTTGCCCCCCTTCTTTTCTATAAGGTTGTTCGGTCATTACGATTCCATTCTGATATTTCATCGTTAAATATTGCGTGTCTTTGTAACCTTTCGGAATGAACTCACAGGGTCCTGACCCGTCCATACCAATAGCCGCCTGGGCTATATCAAACATGTGCGCACCCCAGTCGGCAGTAAACCCGTTACCGGTTTCGCGGTACCAGCGCCATGCTCCCCACAACTTTTCATTTTGTTCCGGATCAAGTGTAATGGGTGGGCAGAGATCTGGATGATAATGGATCTTAGGATCGGTTAACGGTCCCATCCACTGGTTCCAGTTTAAGGTTGCGGGAATCGGTTGTTCAGGCAGGTCTAGTGGTGTTGGGGGATTGCCTACTTTGGCAAAGATCGTTTCGATGTGACCGATGGCTCCACTGCGGACCAAAGCAATCGCCTGTTGAAACTCCTTACCTGAACGTTGCTGGCTGCCGATCTGTAATACACGATTGTTGTCACGCACTGCCCTGACCATCGCATGACCTTCGCAAATTGTAAAAGCCAATGGTTTTTGCACATAAACATCTTTCCCCGATTTACAGGCGTGAATCGCTGTCAGCGCATGCCAATGGTCGGGTGTGGCAATCGATACGGCATCAATATCCTTACGTTCGAGTAGGTCCTCATAGAATTCATACAGGTCGCATCTGGATGCCACATTCTGCGATTTTTGCCAGGCTTCTACTCTCTTTTTGAAACGCTCACGTTTGAGCTGTTCAACATCACAGCCGGCAACAACCTGAACTCCCGGACAACTTGAAAAGCTGTTAAAGTCAGAGCACCCCTGTCTTCCCAATCCAATAAA
Source organism: Prolixibacteraceae bacterium (assembly GCA_963677935.2). Taxonomy (GTDB): domain Bacteria; phylum Bacteroidota; class Bacteroidia; order Bacteroidales; family Prolixibacteraceae; genus JAAFHB01. The sequence continues at coordinate 2,992,368 of CAXXEH010000003.1, forward strand.
TCCTAAAACAACCCGGTCACTCGGGGCAATACGTACACCATTTGCCATTGTCCAGCCCGGAAGTATTGTCAATCCGGTTAAACCAAGCGCCGAATAACCCAAAAACTTGCGCCTACTTACATTCTTTGTCTCTCTCTTCATGATAATTGTGTTTTATTTTTCAGTATAAACAATAATTTCACTTTTCCCATTTTTTATAATTCTCCTTCAACTTCTTTAATTGTTTAATTGTCAATTTTCCAAGATGGCCCTCCTGAAAAATTCCAACATTCAAAGTGACAGCTCCTCCAACGCCTGTATAGTTTTTCACAAACTGCTGAAGCTCTTTATCCGAATATGCCGGTGGCTCCATCCCATCTGGAGTGGATGAATGAATCGCTTTAAAAGGGAAGTTTGCCCAATCGGGAAAACTTCCATTTCCATGTGCCCAATAGCCATCAACAGGTAAAAGAGTATGGTTCAAACATTGTGTTCCCTCCACATAGGCTGTTTCGGGCAGATACAACTTATATCCTTCTTTTTTAAGCCCTAATCGCAATTTTCCATCAATGATTACCACTTGTTCTCCACTTAAATAGTCATGTTCCGGAACGATTGGTTTAATGATTGAACCAAGGTACGATCCGTCATTAAATGTCAGTACTGCATCCTTGTTGCCCGCACGGGCAGCATCATACCATGCCTCCCATCTCATATATTTATTATCGAAAATGGGATGGTTGGGATAACACCCGTCAAACCACCAGCCGTCCAGATTTTTCCCAAAGCGAACAGACCATACTTTCACCGCTTTAAGGTACAACCGTTGAAATTCGGTTTGATCGGTATTCGGCTCTGTGTTCCATGCAAATCCTTTCTGCAAGCTTTCATTGATCCTGATTTCACAAGGCAAATAGGCAATAAAACGTTTTCCCCTTTTCCTGACCGCTTTTGCAATTTCGAATACAAGGTCACGTTTTGGGGTATGCCCCATACCGGCCAAAGAGTCAATCACCGAATTGGGACTGGCGTATGTCCCCGAGTTTTGTCCAATGGTGAATATCAGCCATTCAGCTCCCGACTGATCGAAATCCTCCATAAAACGACTGATATCAAATCCATTTACAGCATCGTTCAAATCATTTTTATAATCTCCTTTTTCTGGGATAGGAGTCTTGTTTTTCTTTGTCGTATCAAAGTTGGGAGAGAGCCAATGGACCATCAACCCATATTTTCCTTTCATCCATTCACTCCTGGGCAGGTGGGTCTCCTGATCTTTCACGTTGTCCATAGAATGAACGAAAAAGGAAAATGAACAAAATACAATCAGTAAAAGTAATGTTTTCATCGTTTTTAAGGTTTCTGTAAAAATAAAGCTCGATTTATTTCGGTTGATTTATAGCGATTTCCGTTTTAAAGACGATCGGCAATTTTCCTTCGGCTGTTACCCTAACGGTATTGCCTGGCTCCAGAACCCCGTAATTCAGCGAAAACCACCCTGAAAGGGGATTTTTGCTCCCTTTTGACGATTCGATACGGAATGGTTTGTTGCCGGCAATAATAAATTGAGCTGCAGCTTTGCCATTTTCAATGGTAAGGGCTTTCTCCTTAAGGGTTAGTTTTGCTTCCGGAGGCAATTGCCAGAGTAGTTCCACCTGATGCACACCATCTCCTCTAAATGTATCTTCAATAATGAATTTGTCTGCTTCGCGGTGGTATATTATCTCCCTTTTATGGGTTACTTTGATGTTTCCTTCCCGGCCATATCCAAAATTGTAAACCCCTTCGGCCTTTGCAATTTTCCCATTGTCGCTCCAGCTATAGTTCCCCGGTTCAGTATTATAAGTCCGATCTTTGCCCCATTCAAACGGAAGTTGATTTTGCTTATCCACAAGGGCTATATTGTGGGCAGCCGATGAATGCAAATAGTCAGCCATTTCTCCCTCTTCCCCGGAATTTGAATAGGTATAATAACCCGGATCAGTCAGCAGCCATTCCCCTTTTGACTTCAACTGGATATTTAAAGTTGCCACATCGGAGTGTCCGCTACCCCGTGGGCCAGGCTCAAAAAACAACCATGTGGAGTTCTTTCGCCAATCTGATCTAAAAATGACGTGTCCTGCCCAATCGTAGGAAACAGACAAAAAATCGGCACATTGTCCTTTGGCCCCATTCGAACAGAGATAATCTACCTGAGGGTCATTACAGAGCGCCCCTATCCGGTCAACCAACGGCAATACGGAACTTTTCCCTTTGGCAATACGGGGAGAATTTCCTTCAGGGTCGGCAGAAAGGACAAAATAGCGTAATGCCTTGCAGATTCTTTCGTCTAATTCCTTGTATAAGTGTCCCCCTTTTATTTGATCTCCCCGAACAATTTTATTCACCCGTTCAAGCGACCCTGTTGCATAATTTGGGGAACATTCAGCCATTGATCCGTCGGGGTATATTTCGCTGTTTGCGAAAAACCTGACCCTTTCAAGTCCGATTATACCTGCCTCGGAGGCACCTTTCAGAAAAGGAAAATACCAGCAATAATTTACCAATGAAGAGGCAATTGCAATGAATTGGTTCATTTTTCGCGGATAGTTGATCATTGAAATCCGATGGTCATTGGCAAGGCTGTTGAAAATGACTGAAAGATTTCTGTTTGTCATTTGAGGGGAATCATGGATCATCGACAAAAGATAGGTCCAGTTATCGAGCCTGGCATGAGCAGAAAGAGAAGTCCATGGTCCATCTACATAAGTAAAGAAAAAACCTTCGCGAACAAGATCGGGTGAATTTGTATTGACAAGCGGCTCCTTACCCCAGCTCAGTTTTTTACTTCCTATTGGATTTTTCCCGATCCAATCAATTAAAACATCCACAATTTTTTGACTATATACAGGATTTTTGGTTGCCCTCCATGCATGGGCCAAAGGGTTAAGCCAGTAATGACGCGAAAGGTGCGTCGTCCATTGCAGATCGCCTTTTGGCGCCAGAAACCATTGAACAGGAGTGCCTAAAGTTTGCAAACCATACCCGTTCAACAGGGTAACTTTGCCGCTCATCAGCTCTTTCACCAAAGACGATTCTTTGCTGAAGGTCTCAGAAACTGTACTGTCGAATTTTTGAATATCAACAGGACCGTTATCGGCCAGATGGTTCAGAAAAATATTGGCCAGTTCGTGTCCATTCGGATCCAGACCCTTAGAAACTTTTTCCAATTGCAGGATACTGTTACTATTTAGATAATCTGAGGGTGGTATTTCTTTTTCAGGAGAGCACCCACTTATGCAAATTACTCCGATAAAAGCTGGCAGGAGGAAGCTATAACAATTTCTAAGGTTCATCATTGGTCGTACTTTTAATTTTTATCGTTTTCAATAAATATAAAAAACTATTTTGTAAATATGAGCGCCTTATCCAGGCCTTCTCCGGTAACCGGTTGATCGACCTGCTTAAACCGATTTAACCGGAGATAGATATAATCCGGTTTTTTTTCCAGTTGAATCCCTGTCTCTGAGTTTGAGATAAAGTTCTTCTCAATAACTACGTCGGATGTATTACCGCTTACAATAATCTTCCCATTACTGCGAATTGTACTATTTCTTACCACATTGCACCGGGCAAGCGACAAATCTGCCATTTTAGGTGATATTTTAAAATGGTTCCAGATTTCCTCAAAGACAATGCGTTCTTTTTCAGGCACCTTATTGTTATTTTTGATTTTATCCAAGGTATCCACATTGCCCCAGATACCAATCAAGGCAGGTGTGTGAGAGTAACTGTTTCCTTCCACAATTTCAGTGTTTAAAAACTGATTGTACCACGATGGTTGCCACCCCCACAAACGCGCATTCAAACCCCAGGCCAGGAACCCACTCATCCGGATTCCCTTATTGCCTGAAACAATATTTTCGACGGACATCCCATACAACTGCATATTACCTCCATCTTCGAAGATATTATCGATGATCAGCGTCCTCCCCCGAAAAGGGACAATGGAAAGGATGGATGTTTCATCAGGATCAACAGCCCATGGCTCATCCACCTCCCAATCACGTCCGCTGTGATTTAGGACGCGGCGATATTGTCCTACTCCTTTTCCCTCGAGAATACAAACCGCTGTATTTACCCAATTGGGAGCATTAGCTGCATATCTCTTAAAAAGCGGATCTTTTGCCAGAACCATTTTTTTACCTGAGACCGAGTTAATGTAGCCGAAATAGGCACCTCCTGTCGCATCAAAAGTCAGCAGTTCACGGTCAAGCCCATACGCATTCGCAAAACGGTTTTCCCTGAATAATACATTTTCCTCTGAATTGCCAAAAAAGGTGGCAAAATCATTCCCGGTTGCTGCCATATCATGCCCTTCCAGGTTATTTTTTTCTATAATTAATTGATTGGAACATTCGCACCTGAAGGCTCTGCGACCATATTGAATATGGTTATTCCGAATGATTCCGTAGCAGGAATTCCAGAGTGTCAATCCTGTCGAACCGGCCAATATTTGACAATCGGTAATTGAGAACGATTTCAAGCCATTTAAATATACTGCGGATTCATCTCCTTTTTCATCCCCATTCAATTTTCTACCCCGAAAACCCGCTTCATTGATCGTCCGGCCCAGCATAAATAGATGATCGGCCCGGATTCTGACCCGGGCCATCCGGAATTCCCCTTTATCAACCCGGATAAAAGCAGAAAAATTATTTTGGCAATAAAGTGTCATATCCTCGATACCAAACTGCCTCCCATGAATCAACGATCCGCGCACCTTTTTCTGATCCAGCCAGTAGAGGCTGACCAGGTCCTTTCGCTCTCCACGAAGAATCGTATTATCCGGTATTTCGATCGAATCGGACAAGTGATATTCACCACGCGGAAAATAGAGGATTCCGCCCATGTTGGCTTTAGCCTGTTTTAATGCAGTTTCTAATCCAAGCGTTTTAACATTGAAAACAGTTGAAGGCCATACATCCTCCCTACTGACTTTGAGCTTGCCACACCATTGCCAGGTCATCTCTCCACCAGTACCGTTATGCAACCAAACATCATAATTACCAGTTAGTACTGTTGCAGGCAATAGTACTTTAAGATCAAACTGATGGGCATATTCCAGCGGAAAATCGAATGATTTACCCAATGAATCCTTAAGCTGGACCGAAGTCTTGTGCTTATCTATATTCAAACAATTTCCGGATAAGCGGATCCATCCTCCGGGAGATGCCGTTTTCCCCTGATCACCCTGGAACCACCAGCAATGAGGGGCGTTGAGGTAAAAGATATTAGATGAAACCTGTCCGTCAACGATCCGGCAGGCATAGATTCCCATTTTCCAGGTTGAGGGGACCAAAAATTTCAAAGTTGATTCGCTGCGTTGCAACACGTCAAGGGTAATCCATTTTAACGATAGCGGACTGGGAATTAATTTAGCGCTTCCGGCCCGACCATCATTCAACTTAACTAATTGCACTTTTGCCTCTTTAGAAATATTCCCAACCTGCAACATCACTGTTTCGTTGGGAGCAATTGGCGAAGAGGCCCATATTATAGCCGGTCGTGAATCAGAGCCCGCACCTACAAGGCGACAAAGAAACAGGCCTAAAAGGAGGAATAAGAATAATATTCTTGACATAACTGGTAAATTGAAACTGTTTAAATATTTAATTCAGCGCGTTGAATCTACTTTTTGCCATTTCATTTAATGATAAATAACAAATTCATTGATGGAATACACTTTACTTTTTTCCTGTTCAGGCAATAAAATGCGGATCCAGCAAGTCAGGATAGGTTCAAATCGAAAAGTTTCAATATTGCCTACACCATCAACACTACTTTGTTTAACATAAACCTGCTCCCAATTCAAACCATCTGTTGAAGACTGAATGCTGGTTCCTTTGGGCAGAAAGCCCCAATCCCCGGATAATTCTGTGCGGGAAACAGATTGTATATCAACTAAATTAACTGCAAACCATTGTTGTCCGCCATTTTCAGAAATCCATTTAGAAATACGCATGTACGATAGGTTGGCTTTGTGCAAAAAAAATTAGAGTTAGTCCCAGTGTAAGAGTGATAATGAAATATTTTCCCATGATTCGTTCCTTAAAAGATTCTTATGATTCGTTTGCAATTGATGATTTCACTGCTAAAGGTTTATGATTTTTCACTAATTAAGTAACTCATATTGCAAAAACAGGTAAGATGCCGGATTTGGAAGTGAAAAAACAACTCCACCATTTACATTTACTTTCTTTTGCGATACTTTCCCATCTTCCAAATTGGTAATCCTTATTTTTTTGTTTGTCAGAAACTTCAAACTGATTTCATTTTCAATTTCTTTGTTATGTAATTCCCTGAACAATAAAAGATAACCTTTGTCTGCTTGTTCGTTTACCATTTGAAACCCCGACCAACCGTCGTTTGATGGAACATCTCCGACAGGAAAAGTATAACATTTAAACATCTCTTCCCTGTGTTTTTTGTAAACCGAAATCAGTTGTTTCAGTTCCTTTTGCCCTTCATCATCCAAAAATTGGGCACTTTGGAAAAAGGCCGGAATAAATGGTAACCCCATGGCAAAACAGTATGAATGACCGTGCAGGTATGCATCGCTCCGGTCATGATTGGTCCGTTTTGGATTTTGAAGCAGTACCTGCAGTTTGTTGCTATTGAAATATTTCGACATCAACCAGTGTTGCCGAAGCACATGATACGGAACCATAGTGAGGTGTTCAGGCAGGGCTTCCTGGATATTCTGAAAATAGATACTTCCATACTCTTTGGCATAATACCATCCATAACGAAGATTATCGTATTCAGGGCAAAGCGTAAACTGCGTTTTCATCCAGGCATATTTCATTACTTCGCGGTAACTTTTTGTACGGTATTCAAAATCCTTCCGATTTGACAAATGGTCGAAATCTGCCTTCCAGGTTATAAAACCAAGTTGATCGAGATCAGTCTTCAAATCAGAAATTTCAGCTTTTTGGATTGAAACCCAAAGTCCTAATTTTACCCCGTATTTGTGAGCTTCTGCTTTAATATCCTTCCATCCGTTGGTATATTTGGGCAAAAAGTCACGTGCCGACATACCTGCCTGGCTCTTTTGCCAGCCGTCGTCAATCTGCATTACATCAACCCCGATTTTGGCAAGAGCCGGAATCTCATTCAATACAAACGATTCTTCGGTAAACTGGTTTCCCAGCGGATCGGCAGGCCCCCAGGTGTTGCCAAGAATAAACAAATCGCGTTTGGCAAATGCCGGATATCGTACCCTGTCGAAGCGTTTAACAGCCAGTTGCATATTGTCGTTATTACCCGAATACAGAATTGTCCAGTTTGCCCAGCATTCCCTGAAACGGTCGGTGGTGACCTCGCCGGGGAGTAAACCCAGTCCGGTAATCCACAATCCACCCGATCCTGAGTAAAACGAGCCGGTATTGTGCCCCTGCTGGTTTACCGTTTTGGGCGATTCTTTGATTACACAAACACCATGTTCGCCATAATCGACTCCAATACCGCTGGCCCAATTGTTTGATTCAATCTGGAACAATGGGTACCCCTGAACCACTTCTTCTTTCAGCATGTCCATACTTTGGTCGTGCCGGTTGCCGGGATCATTATAGTATCCCCAATAGTCGCGTTGGTTTTTCACCGAGAAATCGAGTGGTATAAATTCGGCCCGTCCACCCGGAACCGGAAGTGTTCCACCATAATATTTGGTAACAGTATCGTTTTTTGGAAAATTCTCTGGCTGAAAACCCGGTATCGCTTTTATGCGAAGTTGAGTTCTGATACCTGGCGAATTGGGGTAAACCCAAATTACATGTTGCACTTCGAGTTTTAATGATTCGTAGCGTATCTGGCTTACCACTTCGATGTATTTATTGGTAAATCCTTCATCATCGTTTATTTTGGCTATCACCGATTCAAGTTTTGCATGTAACGGAACGTCATCTGGTTTTAGCCAATTCCAGTCGCAGCCGGAAAGACATGATTCACCCTTTTTCTTATCCTTTTCAATTTGAGGATCCCAAAGCATCCAATCGGACTGAACATTCTTTTGGGAGTTGAGATATTTACGGCCGGTCAATACATTTTTCAGGTATTTTGTAACCAGACCATTGCCCGTCCATACCCAAACCCGCTCAACTTCACCCGTATTTACGAATAACGAATCGCCTTTGGTATAAACCTTTGCACGCTCAAATTTCTCAGAAATTTCAGGAAGTGTCTGAGCAAATGAGGTATGCGCCATAAATGCAAAAGCAATCATGGCAACAAAAGACTTTGCTTTGATTTTAATACGCTTCATTGGTATAGATTTATGGGTTATCATTTTTTTAGTTGATTGTGTATTGACAAATTTAAAGGATACTTTATCCTAACTGATTTTCAATTTGGAATTTCTATACCGGCTATCCATTCAGGTAACGTTCCGATATAAGCTCCTACTCCCTTCAGAAGAGCCAGACTGGATTTTTTCAACCCGAATCGTTCTTTACGAAGGTTGGCAAATTGGGGGTCGCACACAAAATCGCTGGCTTCCATTGTTACTCCCATTAGTGTCGTTACATCAGTATCGGGACTGAAATACAAATTATTCCTTCGGGGCTGGCTTTTGATTCCCCAGTTACGCAACTGTGTATCATAAATCCTAACATGATCATTAATATAAATCAGGTTGTTTTCGATTAAAAATTCACTGTTCCGTTTCGCAAATTGATCCAATTGCCAAAATACGATCTGGTTAAAATCCGGATTTCTCATTCGAATGATGGTATTATTAACAATATGCAGGTTTTTTACGCCCACGGCTCCAACAAATTTATCAATATCGTCGCTAACATTAAACGCGATGGTTACATTTTCAGTCATACCGGTAATCTCAATAAATCCACCTTTGGTATTGGATGATACATTATGGTGGATGTTGATATCATGGGCGTCATAAAGTTTATCCTCTCCGTCCAGTTCTATGGCTGCACCGTCTAATCCAAAATTGCCTCCATAGTAACCATAATTATGAATTTTATTAAAAGCTATTTCATTACCTGCACCTACTACCACAATTGCGATCGAACCCCAATGAAAGGTGATGCTGTCAGCATCGTGCAAGTAATTATTTGTAATCACATTATGTTCTCCGCGTACGCGAATACCTATGGGAGAGTTGCTTAATTCGCAGTTTTTCACGACATTATAATTAGCTCCTTTATGTATAAATATTACTCCCATTTGTGTGACATTCGAATGCCTCAGTTTCGGGTTCAGACCAGACGGAGGAACCGGATTATCGTGAAAAAATAATTTTTCAATAACAATATAACTTCCTTTGATTTCAAGTACCCGACCCATATTTTCCTGAGTGAAAACCGGATTGGTGAAACGCGGAGGTTTGCCTTTCCCATAAGCAGAAAGCACGATGGGGTTTTTTTCCGTGCCTGAATCCTTCAATTGGAAATTACCGGTAAATTGAGAACCATTCCGAAACAAAATAGTATCACCCGCATCAAAATGATGAGTACTGAATGATCGAAGTGTTTGCCACGGATGTTTTATATTGCCTGAATTTTGATCGCTTCCTTTTTTTTGATCGATATAATACTTTTTTGCAATAACAGATTTTGTACAAAGCATTGTAATTATTATAAACAACACAAGAATATTAATTCTATTCTCCGGAAGAATCTGAGAGTTTAACTTATTTACTAATAACATCATTATTAATTTATTATATTTGTTCTGTCCTCTTCCCCCGTCTATGATTTCTCACTCTTTCGTTATGTTAAAGTAAAAATCACTCTCCTCACCTTTCTTCATCTCCACTTTCCTTTCGTGCATATAAAAATTGCAATCCTTCCAGGCTGTCAACTGCAAATCGGCAGAATTCCGTGTTATTTTCCCGTTTATTTTCTTTTTAATCCTATTTTTTCAAATGGGATATTCTTAAATTTCTTATTGCTATAAACCGGTGATTTTTTGGAGATTCCTTTCAATAAATTTGATTCATCATTAAACATTGGATCTAAGTTTTCGATGTTACCTTCAAAATGATAAAAATCAAAGCCACCACAAGCTCCCAGACAGTTTTTTTCCAGCCAGACTTTATTGTTGAATCCAATATTATTTGTTATTTCACATCCGATAGGTTCTTTCGCTTTTTGATATCCTTCATCCATCAGCTTCGAAAGAGATGGGAATGCTGTGCTAAAAGGGGGCATGGAATAATTAACTCTTTGCAGTTTTTCCCTAAGGTTCCAGGAGTCGCCGGGAATATCTGTAACCCACACCAGACCACGCCGGTCGGTGAAATGTGCAGCTCCGCAGTTTACAATAATATTATTATCAATTTTATTGTATCGACCTCCGCCACACATTACAGCCCTACCGGAAATGTTGCTGAATATATTTCCATAAACGGTTAGTCCGCTGGCACAATCATCCAAATAGATCCCATGTACGCCTAATTTATGTGCCTCGGTTTCTTCAGTTAATGTGCCGCTTTTTATATCGTGAAGGTAATTGAACCGGATGATATTACCATACAAAGCCCAATCTCTTCCGGCATAGATGGTTCCTGAGTCATCTGTTTCAAAACAGGTGTTGGATAATTCGTTTAACTCGATCAGATGGTTGTTCCCTCCAAAGAGGATCGCAGAATGAGGAGCATCATCCAACTTACAATTGCGCACGATGGTACCTACTCCCGAAATCCGAATTCCCGGTGTATAGGTACGATTCCATAATCCAAAGTGATGGATATGGCAATTTTCAACCAGAATATGACCACTAATTAATTGATTTCTATCTCCACCTTTCAATTCTATACCTCCGGCGCCCGAATCAAATATTTCCGAATTGATCACTTTGATGTTACAGCCTTCAAGTCGTAAAGCGGTGTTGCCGGTATTCCTGAAAACACAACCATCGAGGGTAATATTGTTACCATTGCTAATAGACAAAGCCCCAAACCTGCTTTTTTCGAGGGAAATATTTCTGAATGTAACATTCTTTAGGTCAGTGGCTTCTATGATGGATTCCCGGTTCTCTCCAAGGGTGGAAAGCATAATCTCAGAAGATTGGAAATCAATATTTTCAGGAGGATAAACATATAACCGTTTATGCGCTCTGTCAATATAGTACTCTCCGGGTATGTCCAATTCTGCGAGAATATTCAAACCACACCAATTCCTAATATTACCTATTGCAGTTAGCGATGCTTTTCTATTGTCAGATTTGTTACCAATTCTTATTGTTTTGGTCAAAGTATCTACCTTTTCGAATGGACTGTACAGTTCGGCCCAACCAACCTTCCAATACCCCAAAGTCCAGGCATCATTTTCTTCCGACCATTTATCGGGACGACTTGTAGTATAGGAAAATTGTGTTGAATCAATTGCCTTACCGGACTTTGCATATCCGCTATTCGGCCAGCGTGCCAACTGCATAATCCGGTTATTTACGGATAGCTCCATTGGTGACGGCACATTTCTGTAGCTATATCCACGTTTTCTTAATTTCCCCAAATCGGTGATTCCGGCTTTGTTTAAATCAAGCACCTTAATTTTATTTCTTACCAATGAATTAATACGGATGTAAACGGGATCGGTCGAGTTAAGATCTTCAAATGAAGATGGAGGTACTTCTACACCTCCGATGATACGAACGGACTCACCTTTCATTGCTTCATAGACAACGACTGTTTGATCCAATCCACTATCTTCGGCTGTGAGAACAATGGGCCTATCAACAAAGTATTTACCACCATAAATCACAACCCGGAAAGATTGCTGATCGTTTCCCTTTCTGAGTTTTCTGATTTCATCCCGTGCTTTTTCTATGGTCTTAAACGGACTTTTAAATTTACCCGTATTTAAATCTGACCCTTTGGTTGATACGTAAATTACCTTGTCATTTCCCGCTCTCAGTGATACCACATGAATTAGACAAACCATTAATAGAAGCATTTTAAGTTTTATCATAATAAGATGTTTTAATGAGATTGCTATTTTATTTCATTTATTTAATCAATTCAATGTTTATGTCTGAATTTCTTACCGGAGTCATTTTTTCAAGGGACCTATCGAATTCAAGTTTCACGACCAGAACAGTATTTGCCATTTCATTTACAGGAAGATTTCTCAAACGAAGGTAAAGTTGTTGCGAGGCATGATCGCTGGGACACAAATTAACCACACAGTCGATTGGCTTTCCGGTATTTAATAAAGTGGCTTTGATTGGCAAAACGTTGATTGGTTTCAATTTAAGACCGTTTCCAACCGGCACCTTATTCAGGTGAATGTACAGTGTCCTGTCACGTCTGGTCACCAAAACACCTGGTGAATTGATCAATTCGGTATCGGGTTGTACCTTTTGGAACGATTCGTCAACCGATTTTTTCCATTTACCAATTCTTCGCAGGATGGCAGCTGCCTCAGTGGGTATTATTCCTTCGCTCGTAGGACCAACATTGAGTAAATAGTTGGCATTACGCGCCATATAACGGTCAATACTGCTGATCAGGTGACGATCGCTGTAAAAATCTTCATCCTTTTTGTATCCCCAGCTCTCCATTCCCACTGCCTGACAGGCCTCGACAGGATGGTCAAAACTTATTTTGTCATCTTTTTCATAATCGCGCTCCGGAGTTCCGAAATCGCCGTCGTCGCAACCGCGGTTATTGATGACCGCACTGGGCTGGAGCTGGCGGATCATCGTGTTGATTGACGGGTCGTGGTGCTTGATGACGTTGGCATCCCACCAAAAACCATGGATCGTACCATAATTGGTACATAACTCCCGGACCTGTGCTTTAACGAATTCCATGTACCGGAGAAGATCGGGCTGGTCGCCTGGCTCCGATGCCGGCAACTCGTATGGACGACCGGCATTCGGGTAATTCGGCTGGTGCATGTCTGCCAGTGAATAGTATAAACAGAGTGGGAACTTACGTCTATGGCAAGCTTCGGCAAGCATTGCCAGTGTGTCCTTCGCATAAGGGGTTCGGGTAACATTATAGTCGGTCTGTTTGGTGTCCCACATGCAGAACCCGTCGATATGTTTCGTAGTAAAGGTGATGTATTTCATGCCGGACTCCTCTGCCAGATCGAGCCAGGCGTTGGGATTGAACTTCAAGGGATTGAACTCCTGCATTAACGGTGAATACCCGGCCCGGCTAAGCCTTCTGCGGTATATATGCTGCTCGTGCCACCCGGCGACCGAGTAGATTCCCCAATGAACAAACATTCCATATCGCCGCTCAAAAAACCAATCGCGACCATCTTTAAATCGAGGTATACCTTTTCCCTCCTTTTCAGGATTTTCAAAGAGATTGATGACTCCGGAATTTGCAAATGCGTCTGCTTCCAATGCGATTAAAGGAGAGGCGGCAATTGCCATTGCTGATTTTAGAAGGTCTCTGCGTTTCATTTAGTGCAATAAAAAAAGGGCTTTTTTCGTTTTGAATAAACCATAAAAAAAGCCCTGGGTTTTCCCCCGCAAGGTGGTGACCCAGAGCTTAAATTAATCAATTATTTGTTGCTTAAACAACTCTTTTTTAGATTATTTTACCATCCCTGATTTTGTGTGAGTTTTGATGCCCTGTAAATCTCATTTTGGTTGATTGGATAAAGGTTCATCTTCTCGTCCCACAGGCGATTTTCAATCGTGATTTTTTCAAAACTGACTGGTTTCTTAGCCGCATCAACGGTGATTTTCACACCTGTTATTGGTTTGTTGAAATAGGTTGTCCCCAATTTCCAGCGGCGAACATCAAAGAAACGCATCTCTTCGAAACAAAATTCCACGCGGCGTTCGTTCTGGATGCGGGCACGCATCTGCTCTTTTGTTAAACCGGAAGGGAGATTTGGCATTGTGGCGCGGGTACGCACTTTGTTTACATATTTATAGACATCAGCAACAGGGCCTTGCGCTTCATTTAATGCCTCTGCATAATTCAACAGCACCTCAGCATAACGCATCAGGATGGGAGCACGTCGTCTGTTCACATTTGAGCCGGTATTCCAAACTACATTGGGACTCAGAAATTTATTCATGTAGTAACCTGTCCGTGTAGCATTTACATTCACTCCGATACCATCTTTACCGACTATCCCTGTTGCATCGGCAATGTATGTATCAACAGTTATACTCTTAAATTTATTTCCGTTGTAAAGGATATCCATCGCCAGACGAGGGTCGCGATTGGCGTAGGGGTTCATCGGATCATAACCAGATGCGGCATCTGTAATAGGCAAACCTGTACTCTTCATATCGAACGCATCGACCAATTCCTGAGAAGGGTTACATCTCCCTAAAGCACCCGAAAAACTGACTGGTGCATTGTTGGTCTCGATGTCGTTACGGTCGTTTGGATAACCCCATAAAAGCGCTTCTTTGGGTCCATTAGTCTCCCAATTAGTTGCATTAAATAATTTATCTGCTGTTAAATCTGCCCAAGTCATTAAGTCGAGGTTTGATGCGTTTGCCTCAGCCAATTGGATACAGAGCAGGGAAGCATCCGCCGCTTTTTGCCATTTGGTTATGTCGCCGGTTGTGTTCCAAAGTGGACTGGCAGCCAGTAACAATACACGCGATTTTAGCGCCAGTGCACTTGACTGAGCTACACGTCCACGCTCTTTGTTTTCGTTGGCATCCATCCAGTTACGCATGGTTTTAGGTAAAGAACGAGCAGCTTTGTCACAATCCTGAACAATCAGAGCGACTACCTCATCAAAAGAATTTCGTGGTAAATTCAACTCGTCAGATGGTTCTAATACATTGGTGATAAGGGGGACACCTCCATATCGTTTAAGCAGTTCCGAATAAAAGTAGGCACGCAGAAAGTAGTTTTCTGCTTTGTAGCGAATAATGGTTGAGTCAACGTTTATAAAAGTTGCATTTATGGGTAAAATAAAAGCTTTCCCATTATCCAGGTTTTCGAAAGTATAGTTGCAATAACGAATCCCGCGATACATGTTGCCATAAATATCATCCATTGTTCGGGTTGGGCTCCAAACCCCGTTTGTAAAGTTTTGGACCGTCGAGTTGGTATTGGAGTTCACTGCTTCATCACACGCCTGCGACATCATCGCGCCAGCTCCGTCAATGGGATTGTACATATCCCTGCTTAATAAAGTATAGGCGATGCTGGATACCCCTTTGATACGATCCCGCTGTGTCCATATGTTATCCTCCGTAATCGATTCATTACGGAATGGATTGTCCAGGTAGTCGCAAGCAGAGAGACCAAGTCCAAGCATCACAACGGATAGTAATCCCAGTTTTATATTTGTTTTCATGATCTTTAGTTTATTATTTCTTAAAATTTAATATTTACACCCATTGAGTAGGATTGCATCCACGGTAAACCACCTATTCCCGAACTGTAAAGACCATCACAATGGTCAAAGCGCAGCAGATCCATTCCACTCAGGTAGAACCTGCAACTATTCAGATGAATAGCTTTGGATGTTGCTGCAGGAAGTGTATAGCCCAGTTCTACATTTTTCAGGCGTAATTCATCGCCAGAACGGTTCCAGAAAGATGATCCCTGTGTGTTATTCGCCCTTTCGTTAATGGATAGACGGGGGAATTTAGCCGCCGTATTGGTCGAAGTCCAGGCCTCACTGCTGTATTGGGTGATGTAACCGTTGTTGTTATTCCCACGGTTGATGATTCCTGAAAAGCTTCCAGTACTACCCATATTGCCGTAGAAATGGAATAAAAAGTCAAATCCGGCATACTTAAGCGAACCGCCAAAGCCAAAGTAAGAAGTAGGGAAATTCACCAGATTATCAGAACGGACAGCATCTAAACTGTTGATAACCTTGTCGCCGTTAATGTCCTTGTATTTGATATCACCGGGAACTACAATACGTCCGAATTGTTGCACCGGACTGTTTTTTATCTCCTCTGTACTTTGGAAAAGACCCAGAGCCTGGTACTGATATACTGCATTTAAAGATCGTCCTACCTGCTTTTGATAATCAGGTGTTCCGGCATCTTCATTCATCGCAATCACTTTGTTCTTCGAAAAGGTATAGTTACCATAGACTGAAAAGTTCACATTACCAACCTTTTTGGAATAATTTACAGAACCTTCTGCCCCTTTGTATTGAGCAGCGCCGTCATTCATGGGGAATGTACTCCGTCCAAGTATTGAAGGAATCAGCGAACCAGTTAGGATATCGGTCCGGTCTTCCTGAAATACATCGGCGGTTATGGCCAGCGAGCGATTTAGGAACTGCATATCTATTCCTATATTTTTTCTTTGCACCTTCTCCCATGTAATATTTTCATTGGGGTAATTAAGCGCCGATGTTTGTGGCGCTCCAGAAAAACCTGTTCCAAACGGGAATCCACCACCCCAGGGCATATAGCGATCTTCGTACGGGAATAATTTATCGTATGTTAAAAATTCATCCATCCCTTTGTAGCCAACAGTACCAACCGATGCACGTAGTTTTAAATAATTAACTGAAGGTGAATCTTTCAGAAATTCTTCTTCAGAGAGAACCCATCCGGCTGATACTGCAGGGAAGAAGCCGAATCGTTTTCCTTTCATAAATGCCTCTGTTCCATTATAACTGCTTACAAATTCAACCAGATATTTGTTCTGATATCCATAAGAAGCCCTAAAGGAGAGTCCCTGGAATTTAATGGGATAGGCATAAGCGATCGACTGCATTCCCTGTTGGTATTTAGTAGATAAATTCAATTTATGATCGCCGAAACTGCGATCGTAATCAAATCCTCCCCACATTTCTACATTGCGGGTATAATTACTCCAGGCAGTTGTCCGGTAGACCAAACGAGACTCTACACCATAGCGAGTGTATTGCAGTCCTTCAGGTTTGGTGGGGTCGTAACCGTAAACCTGAAAACCCTCTGTTTTACCCGATGTAAAATCCTGATAGATGTCGTACGAAGTATAAGCGTTGGCTGACAACCCCTTTAAAATAGCATCCATTTTATATTTGGCTGAAACATTAAACAACAATCTTCGGGTAATCGCGGATTGATAACCAGTTTTTCGCAACTGGGCCAAGGGGTTCTGCTGAAAAGTACTGGTACCGCCATATGATCCGTTCGGGTTGATTAACGGGTAAGCAAACGCTGGAGTCTCCCTGATGTTGTTGTAAACCGTTGACCATCCTGCTCCTGGTTGACGCAGGTCTTCGTGGCGGGCGCTAAAGTCCATGTGCACATCAAGATCCTTATTTATAGCTACATCAACATTAGCGCGAAGGTTGTAGCGCTTGTAATTCATGTTGGAATCATACTCTTTCTGTTGGGTGCCGGCAAATAGTCCGCCCTGATTATAGTAACTACCCAGTACATAGTATTTGGCAATTTTATTCCCTCCTGATGCGGTCAAAACAAAGCGTTGATTGAGTGTGGCATTTTTAAAGAGTTGATCCGGCAAATTGTTGTTGGGATAAAGATAGGGATCGGTTCCTGCTTTAAAACCGTCCAATTGTGTCTGACTAAATCGCTTTGCTGCGCCTTCGTTGGCCAGTGCCTGATTAATCAAGGTAGCTGCCGAGTAGGAATCCACCACTTTAGGCATCAATTCGGGTACCTGCCAGATGTTGGATGCGTCGAAGGAGATTTGCGATTGATTGGTTATACCGCGTTTTGTGGTGACCAGAATTACACCATTTCCTCCACGTATACCATACCAGGCAGTTGCAGCAGCATCTTTAAGTACCGTAATTGATTCAATCTCCTGAGCATCCAATTCTGTAAAGGGACGTTCTGCTCCATCTAAAATAAGCAGCGGCGAAACATTATGTGTTCCACCATAAACAGGATAGGCATCCAGTCCACGTGACAAAAGATAACCATCGTTATTGCCCGGTACATTTCCCGGATCTGCAACATACAGACCTGGTATTCGACCCATCAGGTAGTTCGAAAGGGAACCGGTAAGGTTGTGTGGCATTTTATCCATGTTCAATGTACTTATGGCGCCTGTGATTTCACGTTTTTTGCGAATTCCGAAAGGGATAAACACATTCTCATCAAGGCCCATTTCTATGGGAGTTGTTTCGAGGGTGACATTTGATTTTACATCCATTGCAATCATTTCCACACGTGTATAACCTTGTTTTTCAAACACAAGAAGATCGTTTTGCTGGTTTTTACTTTTTATCTCAAATTGTCCGTCTTTGCCTGTGAATACTTCACCTCTGTTTTCCTGGATACTTACCTTAACATCAGCAACAGGATGATTTTTCTTGTCCACCACTATGCCGGTAATTATGGTCGCAGTGGCCTTCTCTTGCGCTTTTAGGGATCCCGAACAGATCATCCCGGCCGCAAGTATCAATATGGCATATATATATAGTTTTACATTCATCTGGTTTTGTTTTAAAAATTATTACTCCACATCCGTCAGAATTATCAAATTCCCCAACCCGGATTTTGCTTCAAAATCCCATTGCTTTTTTGAATCTCACCAAGTGGAATCGGATAGTAGTTTTGTTTTTCTATAAAGGTATGATTAAACAACGAAGGCAAATTGAACTCATCATATTTAAAGGTTCCATCCGCTTTTTTAGTGATTTTCATTTGTGTTGCAGGACCATTAATGATCTCTTTTCCAATTCCCCAACGCATAATATCAAACCATCGACCATTTTCAAAGGCCAGTTCCACGGCCCGTTCGTTGCGGATGCGGTTACGCATTTCGACCTGTGACAGATCTGAAGGCAGATCAGGCATAGCGATGCCCGCACTATTTTTAGCCCGGCGACGAATCTGATTTACAGCATCATAGACTGAAGCATCAGGTCCAACCGCTTCATTCTGTGCTTCGGCATAGTTTAGCCAGATTTCGGTCATACGGAAAACAGGAAAATGGACAAACTGGGCGCTTCCTCCCACTTGCTTTTCAACAGGCCACATCTTTTTTATATAATATGAACCAGGAAATGGAACTCCTGCTGACATATCGGCACCAGTGGTAATGCCATCTTCTGATTGCCAGGTTTCTATTGGTCTGCTTCCCCAGGAAGCCCCATTGTAGAGGATGTTTTCATAGAAACGGGGATCTCTTCCCAAATATGGTTTTTGTGCATCATACCCTGAATTTGGGTCTGTGATGGGTTTCCCATTTGCCATCTCATACAGGTTCACATGTGACTGAGCAGGAATAGCATTACCAAAATAGCCTCCTCTTCCAGGCGTATTTGGTATTATGGCAAACATAAGTTCATCGCTTCGTTGCCCCTTAGGCATGCATAAAATAAACTCCTTTTTTAGCGTATACTTCAAAATATTGATATAGGTGGGCTCCAGTGGATAGCGGTCTTTCATATTGTCAATTAAGTCCTTTGCAGCCGCTGCTGCTGTTGCCCATTTGGCTTTGTCGCCAGTAGGATTATCGCGATAACTGGCGGCATAGAGCAATAAGCGGGAGCGCAACGCTTTCACAGCCCCTTGTGTAACACGTCCATAAGCATTGGCATCGTACTCCAGTGGCAATAAAGGTTCAGCTTTGGCCAGATCGGCTAAAATATATTCTACACACTCATTGTAGGTATTACGTGGCAGGTCGGCATTGTCTGTTGTATTTAGCACCTTTGGTATAATAGGCACTCCACCGAATCTTTTAATTAACTCAAAATACATAAACGCCCGGATAAAGTGTTGTTCCCCTTTGATGCGATCGGGAGCCTGATCTGTTGTCCATGGGACCTTATCCATTTCCTCCAACATCCTTGTACTATTGCGGATTCCCTGATAGGCCCGCTGCCAGCTTCCGGCAATTTCTGTATATTTGTCCGTGCCTGTTATATTTTGGGAATTATCCTCCAGATAGTTCCCATAGATCATATAAGATGCCTGACCTCTTCCATTTGTGCATTCATCTGAGAAATACCAATTGACTCTAATGGCTCCGGACTGAACGGCATTGCCGGGAGCGTTAACCCCAATTGTTGCAAAGTCATTCCAAAGGTAATTGTAAGATTCATCGCCAAACTTAGCGGCCAAAACAGGATCAGAAAAGATTTTTGCAAGGTCAATGGCTACCCCCGAATCACGTTGTAAAAAGTCTTTTTTACACGAGGTAGAGCATAATAATGAGGCTATAACCCCTGAAAATAGAATTATATTTTTCATCTTCATCTTCATTTTTTGATTAAAACTGAACATTTACACCAAAGTTGATGGTTCTTGCCAATGGATAGGCATACTCTCTCTTTGTTGTTTGGGAACCACCTGTTCCACCGATATAAACCTCGGGATCGACATCATAAAAGTCCTTGAAACTACTCCAGGTGGCCAGGTTTTGTCCTGAAATATAGAGACGGACAGCACTCATAGATAGTCTTTTTGCAAATGCCGCTGGTACCTGATACGAAAATTCCAGGTTACGAAGCTTCAGGTAATTGTTGGATTTAATCGTGAAGTCGTTGCTAAATTCCGGACCATAACTGGGACTCCACCAGCCATCATAAATTGCGGGCCACGTGATGCTTTTTCCTGCAGCCACGTTTTCAGGTGTCCACGAATCCTTCATGTAATTGAAGTAGTTATAAGTTTGCAGGTAATCACTCATTGATTTAAGTGTCCCTTGAAACATAACCAGGAGGGTAAAGTTCTTATAGGAAATTGTTGGTGTGAAACTGTAGTTATACTCCGGCAGGTTACTGGTCAGAATGGGGTGTTTATCCATCGAGTTGATAATGCCATCCTTATTGTAATCGATAAACTTCAGATCCCCCGGCACTACTTTTGCCATTGAGTTTATGGGCCAGGCACCAGCGACCTTATTATTACTGTCATCGATTTCCTGTTGTGAACCATAGAAACCAGCTGTTTCGTAGCCAAAAAACTGACCTACCCGTTTACCTGCTAATTTTTGATAATCTGGGATTCCTGCCGGATCATCTGCATCAAGTACCCTGTTCACCTGGTGAGATATCGTAGCCATCAAACCCACGTTGAATTCTCCAAACTTCTCATGCATATTCAGTTCAATCTCGTAACCCTGGTTTTGAACAATCCCCTTGTTTAATTTGGGATAGTCTTCACCGTATGAAGTCAGTCTGCCCCGCGGATCCATCAGAATATCGCTCCGTTTTTCGTAAAAGTAGTCGGCATTCAATTTGATTTTATCTTTAAAAAATCCTATCTCAATTCCGATATCGGCTTTCAATCCTTTCTCCCACGTAATATCCGGGTTACCAATCCGGCTGTGTGCCATCACCTCGTATTTGGAAGGAGCATTCGGCTGTCCGAAATAGTAAGCGCTTCCGGGATGTGTCGCATTTGGCTTATCCCAGTTTGTAGTTGCTGCAGATACTGAATATTCATCCAAATAGAGGTAACGTGACGTTCCTCCCGGGAATTTGTCGTTCCCCACCAATCCCAATGAACCTCTGATTTTCAAGAAATTTATTTTAGAGATGTTTTCCTTGAAGAAAGCTTCGTTGGAGAGGATATAACCGACCGAACCGGAAGGGAAGATGCCATAACGCTTGCCTTGAGGGAAATTTTCAGAGCCGTTGTAAGACATGCTTGCTTCCAACAAATATTTATTATCGTAATTGTAAGTTAAACGCGATACTACCCCCTGATAAACATAAGGTGCATCGGCGGCGCTGTTAATCTCTGTCAAGCGACGGGTGAAACGAACCAATCCTGTGAGGTTGTGTTTACCGAATTCTCTGGAATAGTCAAAACCTGATTGCAGATTATAGGATAGCCCTCCACGTGGACCCCAGGTATCATTTACCGCCAAAGCGCTCAGTACGGTATCGTCCAAATAACTGGGGGATTTGATGACCGATCCTGTTATACGATCGACATAGTACGCAGCATAGGCTGCAGATTGCTGCAGATAGGAGTTCATTGCGTTGTCGTAAGATAGGAGGGTCTTGAAGCTAAGTCCTTTAGTTAACCAATTTAATTTCAGGTCGATATCGAGGTTGGTCTCTATCTTATTCTTTTGCCCATTCATGTAGCCTGTTTGCGTGATATCGGCGATTGGGTTATTAGGAATGTGACCCGGAGTAAAAAAACCAACAGCATATCGACCGTCTGGGGTGTAGACAGAGGAACGGTTACTGGGAATATTCAATGTTCCATAGAATAGTCCACCAAGGTTCCCTCCTGGTCTGGGTTGATAGATGTTTTCCATAATGCTGGCTACTTTTAAACTGACGCGGAGGTCTCTCGTTACATCGAAATCGAGATTGGAGCGAAAATTATATTTTTTGTAGCTATCCGTGGTTTTTATCCCAATCGTGGAAGGAAATTCATTTAAGATTCCACCAGTATACATATAACCGGCAGAAATATAATATTTTACTTTCTTTGTCCCCCCTTGCACATTAAGGTTGTGCTGAGTCTGCATGTTATATTTTCGGATAATCTTTTTCATCCAGTCTACATTGGCATATTGGTAGGGCAAATCCTGTTTTTTAAAGTGCTCCAGTTCAGCATCTGACCAATAGAAATTCCATCCCGCACTTTTACCGTTGTTATGAGCACCAATATTCTGGAGCTTTGCTGTTTCATAGGCATCTAATCGTTGGGGAAAATCGATGAAAAAATTCCCTGAAACATTGCCGGAATAACTAATGGTGGGTTTAGTCTCTTTGCCAAGCTTAGTCGTAATAACCAATACTCCATTTGCACCTCGAATACCAAATATGGCAGTAGAAGAAGCATCTTTCAATACGGTCATCGATTCAATCTCGTTGGGATCCATCGATCCGAAGTCAGCACGCTCAATACCATCGACAATCACAATGGCCGTCGCATCGCCAAAAGTAGCACGACCACGAATGAAGATATCGGCATTTTGTAAACCGGGCTGACCATTTTGCTGGATGGTGGTTACACCGGTCACTTTACCCTGCAAACTATTTGTGATGTTGGATACAGGCGAAGTAAGGAGAGATTCACCTTTTATTTTACTGACCGCGCCTGTCATCGTCATTTTCTTTTGAGAACCGTAACCGACAGCTATAACTTCATCCAGACCAAATGTTTCTTCAGATAATTCAATTTTAAATGAGGTTTTTGCCGCAATAACTACTTCCTGGGTTTTCATTCCAACAAAAGAGAATACCAGTGTTTTGGCGTCAACCGGAACAGACAATCTGAAATTACCTTCATTATCTGTTATTGTACCAAGCGTCGTTCCTTTGACCATCACTGTTACCCCTGGTAAAAGGAGACCTTTGGGATCTTTTACTGTGCCGGAGAGCTCTTTCTTTTGGGGTTGTTGCAAAGGTGGTGGACCATTATTTACGGATTTTTTAATAATGACAGCTTTATTAACAATTTCATAAGTTAAGTCGGTCCCTTTTAAGCAATGATCCAGAATTGTCTCAGCAGATGCATCATTTACCTCAATATCCAGTTTGTTAACACCCTGGACATCTTCACTTGAATAGAAAAAATTAAATTCAGTCTGTTTTTTCATAGTCCATAGCACTTGTTCCAGATTAGCATTCGACAAATGAATGCTCATCTTAACAGACTGTGAATAAGAAAGATTGGTTCCTGCACTAACCTGCAACACGGAAGCCATTACAATGATCCATACTGCTTTTACCATAAGAAGAAACTTTAAAAGCACCCTCAATAATTGATTTGGCTTTTCAAATTTTTTTTTCATAAATTTGACATTTAGATTATATAATAAAATATCCTGCAAATGCAGGGAGAATCAGGCAGGAGATGTTACGAGCATTTCCTGCTTTTTTTAATTTCTTTCGCTAAAAAGAATGGTGTTTTTTTCGATTTCAATATTGATTTTACCAGTCGATTTCAATATGTCAAGTATTTGATTAATATCTCCATAACGATTTAGGTTACCACTAAAACGTACATCCTTGACTGATTCATTTTTATATTGAGCATTGGCAGAATACCACCGTGTTAAAGTGGTCATGATGTCTTCGAGCCGGGAATCATAAAAAGTCAGATTTCCGCTTTTCCACGCAGTATAAAGGCTTGCATCAACTTTCTTAATATCAGTTTGTCCATTTAGTAGATTAGATATTGCTTGCTCATCCGGCGCCAATAGCCTGCTTTCATTAGTTTTAATTGAATTGATTTTTACACTTCCTTCAACAAGTGTTGTTATTACTCTTTTCGTATTCTCATAGGCATTTAAATTAAATATTGTTCCTAATACTTCGATGTTTATCTCTGATGTTTTAACTATAAAAGGCCTTTTGGCATCTTTTATTACTTCAAAAAGGGCTTCACCTGATAACTCCACTTCACGGGTTTTACTTGAAAATTTTACCGGATACTTTAAATTACTCATTGCATTTAAAAATACCTTGGTCCCATCTTCAAGTACAAGATTATACTCACCACCTCTTGGAATACTAATCGTATTATAAATCGGTTTGGAAATTTCCCTGTTTATTGAGCTCACGTAATTGAGATTAGCGCCCTTCTTTTCGATCAATGTTCCGTCTTTTTCATTGATTGACAAATCATTAATAGAATCAAGCACTAATCTCTTACCATCATTTAATATCAGGACAGCCTTTGTTGATCCAGGATGGATTACTTTTGAGTAAGTTAGGATTTCATTTTTTGTTGAAATTCTCCCGGAAAAATAAAATCCTGTGGCAATTAATACTGGAAGAAGTAAAGCAGCTGCGTATTTGAATATTTTTTTTAGAAAGACAATTTTTCGTCTTTTATCAATCATATTAGTAACAATATCCCACCCAGTCACCATATCGATTTTTTGATATTCAGCGATTCTCGATTTAAAATTTACAGAATTCCGTAATCGGGTATAAAGCATGTGATTATCCTCAGATTCTTCAATCCAGTTCTTAAGTTTTTGCATATCAGCATCATTCAACTCATCGAGAACCTCTTTTGTAATTAGAGTGGCAATTTCATTATAAAGTTGAAAATTGGACATCTTTAAAGTAATTGTGATTGGTTTATTAGTAAAGCACGTAGAGTAAAAAAACGGGTGACAAATCATTCATATTATTTTGATAAAATATAAAAAAATTGTGGCGCCAATATTCAACATAAAATCAGAAGAATATAGTTCAGATTTAGACATTGAGCGTGACTTTCTGAAATAGTATTTGGATACTTAATGAAGAGTGCACTGGAAAAGACTACCGATTACTTTGGGCCAAAAGCATAAAGAGAATGAAAATATTATCTTTCAACTCCTCACGTAATGACTTAAAAGCTCTCAATTTAATTGTTTTAACTGTGTTAGTGCTTATATTAAGTTTCTCTGCTATTTCCTGAATTTTTAGCCCATCCAGGGAATATTCAATTACCTTTTGACCTTGCGGCGGAAGCATTTTGATCGCATCATAAATGATCTGATATGTTTCCTCTTCGATTAGATTGTCACGAAAAAAAATTTCGGAATCAAGTTGCTCAAAATTTAGAATCTTCCGTCTTTCAGAATCACGAAAATAATTCAAACTTCGATTTTTTACATATTTATATAAATATGCTTTAACTGAGTTTAAGGAATTGAGATCCTCATTTTTATTCCAAATATAAACGAATGCTTCCTGTACAATATCAAGTGAGACTTCATGATCTTTATTGTATTTATGGGCGAAAAGGCATAAAGAAGGATAGAAATTCTCGAAAAACTGTTTAAATGAATCTACCTTCCATCTTTTAAAATCATGTATTAATTGATCAGAACCCATAAATCAAAATCAGTTTAATAAAGCCAATTTTAGACAAATTTAATACAGAACTATTAATCAATTAAATACAGTTACAACTGATTTTAAAAGCATGCAGTATAGAATGTTTATATTTAATGACATATCTGGAATTGGTTTATGTTTAGCTTATCACTTTCAAAACCCAATACAAACATGCACATAAAAGGACACAATAACAAGATTTAATTTTCAAAAAGTCGAAATGTATAAATTAAGACAAACCGGTATAACAACTAAAATCAAAAAGACCACAGGATCAATGATCTGTGGTCTTTTAAGCGGGAATAGATTCCCTTTTTGTCGGGGTACCAGAACTATTTTTATAGCATATATTACTGATAATCAATATATAAATTTGTGCTATATTTTTAGTCATTACTAATTTTTGTATTACATTTGTATTCAAATATTTTATATATTAGACACTTATAAATTTTTGATGATTAATCATTTTTTTGTACTACCATGAAACATTCTACTCAAGATCAGATCGCAAAATATGCAAGTACATACATCGTTCCACAAGACCTAAAAATAACAAAATTAGTTCTAAAATCTCAAACTGATAAAAATGGAGAAGCGATGGTCTATCTGAGACTGAGACGCTATGACCCATTGACAAAAAAAGACATCAAAGAAAAAAGAATACCTACCAGCGTAAGGGTTAATCCGAAATCTTGGTCAAGCAAAAAGGGAGAAGTACTTAAAAGTGACTTGGATTATCAGTTGAAAAACAGGAAAATCAATGATAAGGAAAGCCAGATTAAGAATTACATAAATAATCCTTCACTGGATTATAAGATGGCACAACTCAGCCGAGAGGAGTTTTTAATAATTGAAGAGGTATTTCCCTCAGCTAAGGTACTCAAATACAAAAAATGTCTGGCCGATTACATCGATGAATATTACGAACGGAGAAAAAATTTAGGTCACCCGCACGGAACCATTAAAGAATTTAAAACCGTGCTCAACCGAGTGAAAAAATTTGATGACAGTCTGAATATTAGAACATTTTTACCTGATATAAATATAAGTTGGTCAGACAAATTTGAAGTATGGCTAAATGGCAAGTATGCTGAAGGTACCGTGGATAAAACTTATACCATTTTGAGCACCGTATTAAATTATCTGTGGGAGTTGAGAGATGAATTGAAGATCGAAATGACCGATAAATTTAAATCTAAACGATTCAGACGTGGCAAGAAAAGCAAGAATGATCCTAATCCGTTAACAGAAGGTCAGTTAACAACTTTATATAAACATAGATTTGACACCTTGCACTTGGAAACAGTCAGGAAGATGATTTTACTTCAATGCTTCACCGGAATTCGATACGATGATATAAAACGAATCAGGCCTTACCATATTAAAGAGAATTTTCTGGTTTTTATGCCACAAAAAACAGTACGACATTCTGTTGAAGTTGAACAACCGCTGAACCCATTTTCCAAAGAATTGCTTGAAGAAGTAAATTACGACACTTCAGTTTATAAAATGCAAAATCAGTCATACAACAGGGCAATAACTGATTTATTAAAGATTATTGCAGCCAAAGAGGAATACAAACATCTCAAATTCAAAAATGATCACACAAGCCATAATTTCAGGGATACCTTTATTTCTCAGGCTGTCACGAAAGGTGTAAACTGGAAAAGCATATTAAAATGGGTTGGGCAATCCAGTTACAAAATCATGGACAGATACATCCATTTGTCCAAAACATTTGAAGAAAGTGAAATGAAAAAATTATATGCATAAAATTCTGTTGTCACCGAACATTATCTGGCAAGCATTGATATAGAAAGGACGTTTAAGATTAATCAGGCAAAACTTTAGTATTTAACAATTTAATCGATGTATAACACTCTCGATATAGTATGAAATCACTTTGAATAGATGAGTTAGAATCGGATGGTTTATTTTGCCCCAATACTGATATACTAAAAAACAGTATGAAAATGAGTATGATCTTCCGGGTAAATAAGAGTTTATTATTCTTCATAAAGGTTATAATTTGAAAGTATAAAATTCGCTGGTACCTGCTTTTACCAAAATCTGCGGGCATTTGCTCACAAAACCTTGTGGATAAATTTTGGACAGACAGATCTTCGTCAACAAAGATTCTTACGCTGGCATCGAAATTGGTCGGGTTGGTAATTTTAATCTGATTCCCTTTCAGGGTAGCTTGTACATGGTCAAAAACATAGATCTCCTTTTTTGCATGATTAACATAAATCCCAGGTATCTCTGCTACTGTGAGCATCGCACTAACCTGAGCCCACGTATTGCCCTCAAAAATACCGCCAACCTGTCCCTTCCCAGTCGCTCATGTTTGCTCTTTCATTAATCCATCCTATATGTTGTTTGGAAATGGGACGGTCTTCTCTTGAGATGTATTGCATAAGATTATGAGCCAAATCATTAAGCAATTGTATAAACAGTTTGTTCCCTGTTGCCCGGTATAGTTTTAACAAACAATCGCCCGAGGCAGTACAAATACCTGGTCCGGCGTGTTTATTTTGAACATTTGCCCATACTGCTCCAGTGGTACGCATATCCAATTTCCCAAACAATGAATTTTCTGTTTTTCTGGAAACCGATAATCATAACTCACCATCCATGTTGCACACAATGAGGCAGTATCCCGAGAGTATTCAATCCACTTTCTCTCACCAGTAACTTCGTATAAGGTCACCAAAGATTCAAGCATAGCAAAGGAAGATTCGGCATCGTTGTTTTGCAATATTTCGCCCGGACCGCCACAGGAAATACCCCTCTGGATGAAATTTTCATAATAATATAGGGCAGCATCCTTTGCCACCTTCAATAATTCCGGTCTGTTCTCATATTGGGAGGCAAGGGCTAAACCACCTATAGCCATTGAAGCACTGTTTGTCCCTCCAATCTTTATTTCGCCGGTCTCAATGTCAATACGTTGACCAAATTGCCCAAAACGATTCCATAAAGAGACAAAAGCATCAGTAAATTTCCTTAATGGTTCTTTCCATGTTTCGGGCATCTGCCAGTTTGGATCAATCGCTTTTTGTGACAAACAATATTTATAGAAATAATAGAGTGCATCCGCATTTTTCCGAAGTAGTAACAGATTATCTGGTAAAGGATTATAAAAACTATCGCTACACCAACCACTCCCGTTACCACAAGAATAGTAAAAACCACTTTTGGCCTGGCTTTGAGTAATGATTTTGTTGTAATTTTGAAACGACCTCTCCTTTGATAGGGGGTGTCCTATTAAACTTAAAGGATGGATTACCATGCATCCACTGATATTTTTCTTGACTTCATCACACTGTCATGTAGCACTTGATTGCTCAACAGATGACTTCCCCCTATCAAATTCAAACTCAGAAATATTTGAGACCTTGTTCCCGTTATAATTCTGAACCCTCGCAGTTAATCGAACGTTAATTCTGTCAATGTGGGCAGATACAACGATATTGCTTAAAAACAAAAGCAGTGAAATACATAATTTTACTTTTTTCATCTTTAAATCGGAGATTACCTATGTTCCAGTTCTACAATTTTCATACTCTAAAACATCTTATTCGGGATAACAAGAAACAAAACAATATACTCCTGATTCAATATGAAAAACAGCATAGTTGTTTTCCATCCTTAAAAAAGTTACGTTTTTGACTTTATTGATCGGTAAGCCACCTTCCTTAATCTGATCAGGGCTAGTGGCCAAAACATAAACCGTTGCAGTTGAGCCAACGGGTATCTGAACTTTCAGGGTATAATTCTGCTGATTTTTTGTCCACTCTGACCGGACTAATCCTCTGACCGTTTTAACAGATGACTTTACCCAGGTTTCACCGGCAGGCATATACGGTTTAATGATGATATTTCCGAATCCGGGGACATTTTCATCAACCTGAATACCCCCTAACGTTTTATAAAACCACGAATCTATACTGCCAAACATCACATGATTATGTGAATTCATCCCTTTTTCTATCCAATGTTCCGAAAAGGTGTTGTGGTTTCCTAACATATTGAGCCAACCCGGATAACTGTTTTGAGTGGCGAGTAACCAGGCAATGTCGCTTCGGCCTGCTTCGGATAATAATTCCATCAAATACTTCGTGCCAAGAATCCCTGTGGTAAGGTGCCCGTTATTGGTTTTTACAATATCATTAATCAGTTGATCAAGCACACCCTTCTTTTCGTTTTCAGGAACTAATTTCAGAAACAAGGCAAAAGAATTGGCAAACTGACTGCCATCGTCGTAGTTTTTTGTTTCGGCATTATAAAAACGTTTATTGTAAGCAAGTTTTATATTTTCTGCGAGTTCACCGTAGATTTTAGCATCATTCATAAAACCAAGAATCCGGGATGTTTTGGCTAAAATTTTCGTGATATAATAATAATAACCTGTCGATGTAGATAACGGCAAGCCCCTCTTCCACCCTGCACTGAGCGCCACCCAATCACCCCATTTATCAGTTGGAAGGATATAACCATTTGCCAAAGTTGAAAGGAAATTGACGTATCTTTTCATCGATTCGAAATTGTCTTCCAGAATTTTTACATCTCCGTAATACAAATAATGGTACCAGGTGATCAAGTGAAATCCACTACTCCATGCAACTGCAGGACCTTCTGAAATTGGACGGGGAGCAATAAAGGGAATATCTCCGCCGGGCTCCTGGTTTACCTTAATGTCATTCAGCCATTTACCATAAAAAAGGTTCATGTCGAAATTATAAATAGCTTCTTCTGCCGTTACGTGTGCATCGCCAATCCATCCAAGCCTCTCTTCGCGCTGGGGGGAATCGGTAGGATAACCCATCAAATTGGCACGTTGCGACCAAACTACCGCCTTGTGAATTTTATTAATCTGCGTATTACTGCATTCAAATGTCCCGGAGGGTTCAACCGACGAGTGAATGACTATACCTTCAATATCTCCTGGTTGCAATTTGTAGTTTAGTCCGCTTACTTCAACGTACTGGAAGCCATGGTAAGTAAAACGAGGTTCATAATGCTCTCTGTTTTCCCCTTTTACGATATAGGTGTCTTTTGCCAAAGCCCAATGATTGGTCGTCGGATCAAGTTTCCCGTTTTTTACATCTTCTGCATATCGAATATGGATACTATCCCCCTTTGCACCTTTCAGCCTGATATGGACCCAGCCTGAAAAATTCTGACCGAAATCAACAAGTGAAACATTGCTTTCGGGGTAAGTTACCGAAACCGGCTTAAATTTTTCAATCCGTTTGATAGCCGGCATGATCTGAGCAGTTAATTTCCCATTTGGAGGGTTCAGTGTTTTTGCACCGGCCCAGGTCGAATCATCAAAGCCAGGTTTGTTCCACCCTTTGATTTCTTTGTTCGCATCATAAATTTCCCCATCGTAGATACAGTGCTTACGGACCGGCCCTTCAGCAATTTTCCATGTATTATCGGTTGATATGATCTCGCTGCTGCCATCGCCATACATTACATGCATTTGAACCATTGCCCGCTTTTCACCAAACCATTGCATCCGCCAGCTCCACCATTTTGGAATGGGGTTGAACCAACCATTACCCAGCATTACACCCAGTGCATTTTCACCTGTTTTAAGAAATCTGGTAACCTCATAGGTATCGTACAAAACGATCTTATTATAATTCGTTTTTGCCGGATTTAAAACTTTTGTCCCGATTACCTCGCCATTGATGGTCAATTCGTAAAGCCCAAGACCGCATATATGCAGGATGGCTTTTGTAACCGGTTTTGAAATTTGGCATTTCTTACGTAATAACAATGAATTCTCCTGATACTTCCCTGAGTCACCTTTAACCGGTTTGTCATAAAATTTTTGAATATTTTGCGGGTCTGTACCTGAGCCTTCCCCAATCCACCCTGCCTGCCACAATATTGGATCAATGATTGAAGTCAGAAATGTTGCTGCTTTGCTGAATTCTCCCGGATTACCTTGTTTATCCCATATTTTTACTTTCCAGTAGTAATTGTGATTACTTTTCAAAGGAATTCCCTGGTACGAAACTGCATTTGACTGACCTGATTCTACCTTGCCTGAATCCCAGACATTTCCTCTGTTTTGGTTAATATCCTGATCATTATCCGCAACAATAATCTGATAAGCCGTTTGTTTTTGCCCGTTTTCTCTGCTTCCGGAAATCCAGCTAAACAGGGGATGTTCTGTACCGATGCCAATCGGATTAATGATTGACTGGCATCTTAATTCAGTAACTTCTAACAATGTATTGGCCTTCCAACCGATGATAATGAATGAAAGCAAACTGATACTCAAAACCAACATCATTCTTATTTTGCTCATTTTATTTACTTTTTACTTGTACTTTAAAGGTACCACTCTGTAAGGTTTTGGAGCAAGATTGCTTTGGGCAAACAATGTCAGCCCAAAACAACATATAGAATAAACAAATAAAATTTTTCATGATAATACAATTTAGTTGACTTAAATGGTTGAATGTTACAAACCTGCATGACATTGATTTGTGCGATAAAAAATCTTCCATTCCTTTTGTATGGCAACCTAAGAACCTATTAATGCTATCGACTCGTTTCATGTTTAGATTAATGCTTAAATAAAAAATTTACCATTGCATAGCAGGAAATAATCTCCATGCTTTTACTGCTTCCACTTTGATTGTTGCATCCTCAGCAAAAACCTGGATGTTGATGGCATCTTTCAATGTCGGATAGATTACCTGCGTAATACATTGACGATTATTCGCAAAAACTTCAAGGATTGATTTGTCCAGAAATACACGGAGATGCACCTTTTCGCTCTTCTTCAAGGTAAAAGGTGAATCCTCGGTTTCAATATTTGGATTAGGCTTTCTTACCATCACAAACTCCTGATAGTCCGGTTTCTTTAAACTTGACGATCTCATGTTTATTTGCAGGATATTCTTTTCTTTATCAATGACAACAGGGGTTTGTTCCCTCCCATCTTCCGAACAAAATACTTTTAGACCAAACCGTTTTGCTTTCCCCGGATCAATGGTGATGTCCATTTCCAGGGAATTTCCGGAAACATTCTTCAACATGACAGATTGACCGGCGGCAACAGAAAATGTCTTCTCTTGCATCTCATTGCACCTCAAATTTTCCACTTCTTTTGGCGGTTCGATATTTAACGAGAGTTTATCTTTTGCGAGTGTCAGGACACGTGGCATCGACATCATTCCGCTTGAAGATCCTGATTTTCTGTCGAGTACCCATGCCCACAGTATACGTCTGCCTTTATCGTCGACCAATGTCTCAGGAGCAAAAAAGGTTCCTCCCGGCCAATTCATTCGGTGATGCGATTCCGGATTAAATTGTTTGCCATCCCATGTGCCGATATAGTACCTTCCACCGCGGACGTGACTAATGCAAACAAGCACCCATTTATCCCCAATCCTGAAGAAATCGGGGCACGACACATCTTCAAAATCGTCAACCCCAGGTAGATCATGTGTCATAAAATCGCCCATTTTTTTCATCGGTTTATCGTAGGTATCACCTACAAAGAGCGCTGGAGGATTCGGATTTTCTCCACCTGGCATACCTCCTGAAATCTCATAATAGGTATTGCCTTCCACCCACATGTGCGGATCCCAACCTGGGATTACAATAGGATTTGATTTCGATTTTGTCCATTGATTCAGATCTTTGTCATTACTATAAGCCACACAATTTCCTCCTGAACAATAACCATGATAAGCAATAACAACCTTCCCATCATCGGCAATAAATGCGTTACCACTAAAGATTCCCTTTTCAGGATCACCGGGCTGAGTTTGTAAGGGATTAGAAGACCAACGCCAATGAAACAAATCAATACTTGAAAGATGTTGCCATACAGGTTTGTCCTCTCCAGCAGAATAGATATGCCAAAGATGATAAACACCATCTTTAAAAATTGCCCCGTTCGGGTCAAAAGGCATTCCGTTTCCTTCGGCAATCGTAAGATGCCAGCTTGGACGTATAGGATCGTTTAATTCAGCAAACCTTACTTTCCTTGCAGATTCAATGTCCCCCTGCGTTATCTTAGCTGTATCCGTTGTTTGGCTTTGAGCATTTGCAATGAAAAAGACAAAACAAAATGTCAATAATAATACTAAAGAGTGTTTCATTTGGAGCGTGTTTTTTGTTATTCCAATTTAATTAAATGAGTAGTTTAAATGATATATGTTTTAAATAGCACCTAATATTTCAATATCATACAACTCAGGAAGCGGTGACTATCAATCTCTTGAACAGCCTTTTTCCTGGCATATTCAAATCATCAGACATTTCAATCAAATAATTAACATGAGCTAAATTCATCTTAATTATTGCTCGCCAAATTTGTAATGTTTATATTTTGTTGGCTGAACCGATTATTGGGAACAGCAATAATTA
The DNA here is from genome assembly GCA_963677935.2 of Prolixibacteraceae bacterium. Lineage (GTDB taxonomy): Bacteria > Bacteroidota > Bacteroidia > Bacteroidales > Prolixibacteraceae > JAAFHB01. The sequence continues at coordinate 3,026,423 of CAXXEH010000003.1, forward strand.
ATAATCAAATGGTTACATATTTCCCAAAAATGTAATTTGTTATTATTCTAAACTTTTGGCACCAGTAACGGTTTTAGATTCAATTACATGAAGATCAAATACAACTATCTTGTTCATCCCTTTTATAAGCCACGGGGCAGGGCAATACAGTTGTTTTTGAGGACCAATATTCCAATATCTTCCCAAATTATGACCATTTACCCAAACAACCCCCTTCTCCCACCTGCTCATATCCAGATATGTGTCCCCTGTTTGACTTAGATGGAATTCGCCCTTGAAAAAATTTCCTGGTTGAAAAGCACCTGCTTTTGAAAATTTTAGGTTGTCTATATATGTTTCGTCAAATGGAAGTGTGAAAATTTGCCAGTCCATTAGCGTCATTCCATTGAGAGAAGCCCGCTCAGTAATCCCTTTGCGATCGATCATATATTCGGCGAAATTGATACGCCCCATCCCTTCAACCAGAATATCCAATTGAGGATTGACAGAGGTTGATTCAGGCAAATCGATGATGTTTTCAGCTTTGGTACGGTCGAGTTTGCCAATATATTTCCCATCTAGGAAGATTGTGGCATAGTCATGCAATTCAGTAATCCGGAGTTTGCCTTTCTTGTGGCCAACAAGGTTAGTTCGGTAAAGAATAAATCCGGCTTTCTGTCCGAACATTTCCATCGGTTTTGGCTGTGGTGATAGAATTGCGTCAGGAAGATTTTTCCAAACTGAAGCCGAAACTGTCAATGTGATTTCAGGTATTTCAATAACAGGTATCGGACTTGGAATTATCGATAATTTTTGTCTGGCAGGCTGATATTTCGCCAGAAGTTTGCGCAATGCATAGTATTTTGGAGTAGCCTGCCCTATTTCATTAATAGGAGCATCGTAGTCGTAACTGGTAACATCGGGTTGGTATTGAGTCGGACTAAATGCATTGGCTCCTGCCCAATAACCGAAGTTGGTTCCGCCGTGAATAACATAAAAGCTGAACGATTTTTTGTTATCCATAAGCCAGCGGACATCCTTTATTAGACTGACAGTATCAGATCTTTGCCACTTTTCTCCCCAATGGGTAAGCCATCCGGGGTATAACTCACTGCAAAACGATGGTACATTCGGGTTTGCTTTTGTAGCTTCGGCAAAGTTCGATTCATTAGCAGCAGGATCCAGACCAATAGCTGCATCTGATAATGATCCGGCTTCAAGCATAGGAGGAGTTACTCCATCAGCAGTATAGAAAGGGACCTCAATACCGTTTAACTTCCACAATCCTTCAAGCCATTTCATGTACGAACGGTCGTTTCCGTAGCTGCCATATTCGTTTTCAACCTGAACCATTACAATTGGTCCACCTTTGGTTATCTGGAAATCTTTAACCTGAAGAGCCAGAGTTTTGATGTAACGATCAACAGCTTCAATGTAACAAGGATCCATGCAGCGCATTTTGATATCTGAAATCCTTAAAAGATAGGAAGGTAATCCACCTAAATCCCATTCGGCACAAATATAAGGTCCAGGGCGCAACAGCAACCACATTCCTTCTTCCTGAACAATCTTGATAAACAGGCGGATGTTGTGATTCCCGGTTTGAAAATCAAACACTCCTGGTTCCATTTCGTGGTAATTCCAAAAAACACAGGCCGCAATGGTATTGCAACCCATTGCTTTGGCCATTTGTATACGATGTCGCCAGTATTCAACAGGAATGCGGGCTGGATGCATTTCACCTGAAATGATCTGGAAAGGTCTGCTATCCAATAAAAAAAATTGGTTCTGCAAAACAAAAGTGTGTTTATTCACTTGGGGCCATGCAGATAAGGACAACAGGCACGTTAGGAATAGTATTAGAGATTGTATTTTCATAGGGATTTATAAATATCAAATTTTTGTGCATTTGGAATCGAACTACTGTCGATTACAATTGATTTAAAGTAGTAGATTCTATTGTTACAACGATCAACTTTCCAGTTTTAGATAAATAAATAAGGACAACCAAAGATTTTCAGGTAATATTCTGGCTCAGATAACTATGAATGGATTACATCAGCCTATATATGAAATCCTAAAATATAAAGCAATTTTATCGATAGAAAAGATTAAAGACTCCTGCTAAGCTGATGGTCAAACAAATACGCTTCTCCTTGTTTTGTGCATGGAATATCAATTCTTTTATCCATATATTTCACCGAACATGCCCCTCCCATCCTTGAGTAAATTGTGGCACAAACCAATTTGTTATTTTTCCATTTGATATCTACCACAAATCCACCTCTAGCAACCAGCCCTTTTACCTCTCCCTCTTTCCATGCAGAAGGTAGAGCGGGCAAAAGTTCGATATACCCATTTTGGCTTTGAAGTAATATCTCGGCAATGCCTGAGGTTGCACCAAAGTTGCCGTCGATTTGGAAAGGAGGATGTGCGCAGAAGAGGTTCTGAAAAGTTCCTCCAATGTTTATTATATCTGTTTTAAGGTTCTCTGCTGGACGAAGTAGAATCTTCAATAAAGAATATGCACGATCACCATCTTTGAGCCTTGCCCAAAAATTAATTTTCCAGGCTAATGACCAACCTGTTCCTCCATCGCCTCTAGTCTCAAGACTTTTTCTCACTGCCGAGGCCAACTTTGGTGTTTTTGGAAGTTCAACCTGATTGCCTGGATGTAACATATAAAGATGGGAAACATGCCTGTGCGTAGGCTCTGTCTCAGGATATTCCTGTCGCCATTCCATCAGTCGACCATCTGATCCAATTTTAGGCACTGCCAGATTCTTTATTGCTGTCTTGACTTTTGCAAGTAAGGGATCTGCAACTTTTAATACAGCAGATGCTTTTAAGACATTGTTAAAAAGTTCATAGATGATCTCCTGATCATGAGAAGGCCCCATGCTTATTCCACAAATCGATTCATCAGGTGCGACAAAAGAATTTTCAGGTGAAGCAACCGGACCAGAAACAAGTTCTCCTGTATTGGGATCCGTCACTAACCAGTCAAGATAAAACTGAGCCGAATTCAGCATTATGGGATATACTCTTTCAAGGTATTTTCTGTCCAGAGTAAAGGTGTAATGATCCCAAAGGTGTTGACACAACCAGCCTCCAGCTCCCAAATGCATCCCCCAACTAGGGTGTTCACCCGGCGCAGTAAACCCCCACACATTAGTAATCGGATGGACGCACCACCCCTTGGCTTTGTATTGAACAGCTGCCGTTTTCTGCCCAGGCTTAACGAGTGATTCAATTAGATCGGTTAATGGTGATTGGCATTCTGTAAGATTGGTAATATCTGCCAGCCAATAGTTCATTTGAATATTGATATCAGTATGGTAATCACAGTTCCATGGGGTCTGTATTTTGCTTGCCCACAATCCCTGCAAATTGGCTGGCAATGAGCCTTTTCTGGAGGATGAGATTAATAAATATCTTCCGAATTGGAAATAGATTTCCTGTAAGTGAAGATCATCAGGATTGACCTTCTGATTTTTCAACCTAATATCTGTTGGAATGGTGTCGGGATCCCCATTTGATAGATTCAAACCAACCTTTCTAAAGAGGTCAGAATAATCATTAGTATGCCTTTTTAGCAAGATAGCAAATGGTTTGGAAGTGGCTTTAGAGAGCTGATTCAGGGATGTCATTTTCGGATTAGCGCCTTTGTAGTTGGGATATTCCAATTTATAATTGGTCGATGCCGTTAAGCAAAGTATTACTTCATCTGCATTTCTCACCTTCATTGTATCGTTGGAAAAGGAAACACCACCACCTTTTGCTACAACTTTTAGTCGGACAAAATATTGCATTCCATTACCTCCTTTCCCGTTATTCATATTGCCGGTCATTATCAACTGACCATTTTCGGAATAGGTTTTATATCTTTCGGGTCGTGTCATGGATGATTTAAAACTCAATGCCCCTTTTTTATCTGTGGTTAACCTTATTACCAGTGCACGATCCGGAAAACTGATAAAGATTTCGCGGATAAAGCGAGTCCCGTTTTGAAGATAAGAGATGCGGACTACTCCTGTATTTAGATCAAGCTCTCGCTGATAATCGGAGTACTTTTCCGTTTTCTCAAAATCGAACCACAAATCGCCAAGTGTCTGAAAACAACCAAATGGAACGGTTGAACCGTTGCCATTGCCAGAACCAACTCCTTTACAGATCTGGCTTTTTATCGTTAAGTCGGTAGCTTGTTTGTATTTGCCCTCCCACAACAAATTTCTGATTTTATTTAGTGATGCAAAAGCGTCGGGGTTGTCATTATCAGATGGACTACCTGACCATAAGCTTTTTTCGTTTAGCTGAATCCGTTCTTTGTTAACATCTCCGAAAACCATAGCACCTAGGAATCCATTTCCTATCGGTAATGCTTTAAGCCATTCTGAATCATTTTCCCCTCCATTTTTAGTATCCGGAATCGAGGCATTAGCGGGTTGATTATACCATAATCGTAACTGATGGTTTGTTTGAGAAAAGGTGGTGAATGAGATTAGAACAAATATTATGAATATCTGGAACTTTTTATTAATTGTCATCGTTAATTTTGTATTTTAAATATTTGGAGAGAAAATATTGCCGTTTCATATATCCAATTCCGAAAATACTAAGTTCTCAAACAATTGAGAAAAATCGCGTTGGCGGACTGTACTCAAGATTGGGAATTGATATTTTTTCAACAAGAAAAGCGTTTCCCTAACATATTTGCCTTTTGAAAGAATCGTCCTTACTGTTACTAATGTGAAAGCTTTTCCCCCAATTCCTCCAAAGTTCTTCCTTTAGTTTCTGGAAAATATTTCCAAACTACAATTACCTGAAGAATCATCATTATTGAAAAGAACGTGAATGCGTAGCCGACACCTAACTGAGACGACTTCTCAATAACAGGGAATAAGAAAGTAATTAAAGCGGCAAAAAACCAATGTGTAAAACTTCCCAAGGACTGACCCTTTCCCCGAACCTTATTAGGAAATATTTCAGCAATTAAGACCCATATCACTGCTCCAGTTGAGAAAGCAAAAAACATTATGTAGATTATAAGATAAATCAGTAACCCAAATCCATCGAAATTTTGAGTGTAAAATGTTTTTGCGACTAATCCCAGACATATCGACATACCAATTGATCCTATAATCAGTAATTTCTTCCTCCCAACCTTGTCTATTAAGAACATCCCCAGAATAGTAAATGCGCCATTCGTAACTCCGATAAGTATAGATTGAAACATTGAGTCCGAATTGGAAAGTCCACTTAACTCAAAGATGCGAGGAGCATAATATAGTATAGCATTTATTCCAGAAAATTGATTGAACATCGCCACGAAAAATGCTATTGATATTGGCTTGAAATATATGCGCGAAAACAGATTTTGGTGATGGGTTTCAGACTGAACCATACTTGATCTTATATCATCAATTTCTTTATCAATTGATGATATCTCAATTTTCTCTAAAATGGTTTTTGCTTTTACAAATTGTCCCATTTTTATAAGGAATCTTGGACTCTCTGGAATTATAAACAATAATGAAAAAAATATAAAGGCAGGAATACCCGCAACGCCCAACATCCAACGCCATGGTTCATTTCCCATATCACGTAGTAGAAAGTTGGAAATATAGGCAATTAATATCCCGAAAATAACATTAAACTGAAACATCGCGGTCATCTTCCCTCGAATTTTTGCAGGTGATATTTCAGCAATATACATTGGTGCAACCACAGATGAGGCTCCTACACCGATACCTCCAAGAAAACGATATATAATAAATGAACTCACGCTATTTGCAAGAGCACTTCCGAGTGCTGTTATAACATATAATGCAGCAATTACAAAAAGTATGGGTTTTCTTCCATATCTATCAGCCGGCGTTCCAGAGATTAGTGCTCCGATTACAGTTCCAATTAAGGCAGAAGAAATTGTAAATCCATGCTGAAATGCTGATAGTTGGAATAATTCTTGAATGTGTTTCTCGACTCCAGAAATAACTGCAGTGTCAAAACCAAAAAGGAAACCTCCTAAGGCAACAATGATTGACCATGTTAAAACCTTTTTATTTGATGCAATTTTCATTTTGTTGTATTAATATGGATTAGAGGGACTTAACTCCCATTTTCTTAAACTTTTTGTCTCTATATTTCCCCCTTCAGAGAACAAATTTATCCCTTTACCTCCGAGTGTGGGATAAACCATACGTGCAATGGCTTGTCTATCATTTGCAAATACTTCTATTATTGATTTATCAACAAATATTCTCAAAGCAAGTGGCTCTCCATTTTTAAGTTCAAATGGTGCTTCTTCAATTATTTTACGACCAAAGTCCAAACCTGATTTTCTGGTGTCTAATTTTAATTTTTTATCTGACTTGTCGTAATATATAGCAGTTTCCTCTCTACCATCTTCCGAAACACATACTTTTACGCCATACTGCTTTGCTTCATTAGGCTGTATCGTTACCTCAAGTTCCATTAATTCATTACCAGGTTCGTTCAATCTTACTTCACTACCCGAGTTTACTTTTACTTTTGAAATTGTTACTTCTTCCATTCTCAAAGTTTCAAGTTCTTTTATCGGCCTCATTCTCAATGTCCCATCAGTGCCAAGCCATAGTGATCTGGGTAAACCATAAATTCCCGTCCACCCGCTATTATTTTTTACAGCTTCAGGTCTATCGTCACCATATATCCATGACCACATGATCTGCCTTCCTTTGCCGTCTATTAATGCCTCAGGAGCAAAATACGCGTTGTCTTTCCATGACATGCGACCATGATTCTCAGGGTAAAATTTATCGCTACAATAATCACCTATATAATATTGACACCCTCTATTGTGACTAATAAAGAGCAGTAGGTACTTTTTACTCGCCTTGCCACCATCAGGAGAGGAGGGCAATGGAAGGAAGGAAGGGCACATGGCATCTTCTGAAATATCGGTCCATTCGCCTTTCGATTCATAAAAACGATGGATGTAGTTCCAATTTTTAAGATCCTTTGACTCAAATAAATAAAGCCGATCACCTTGTTCTTCTACAGGGGAATCAACACTTCTGCCATATTTATTCAAAGTCTGTAAACTCCCGGTTAGCATGTAATAACAACCATCTTTTTCCCATATATTCGAAGGATCGGAAGATCCTACGTGAATTTCTTTTCCTGAGTCATCTCTCATTTCTGTAATACCCCACTCAGTAGATTTAATAACCGGATTGCTTTCAAATTTACTCCATTTATTAAAGTTATTATCGCAGCTCTTTGCAAGGCCAATACCTTTTTCTCCCCATAACATCCAATAGGACAAAATTGCTGTACCATCATGATCAACAAAAGCCCCTCCACTAAAACATCCATCATCGCCATTACCTGGGCCTATAGCATCTGGATGACACCTCCAATTCAACATATCTGGACTAGATACGTGTCCCCAAGAATAACCACTATCTTCACGATTATACAGATACATCAAATGATAACGTCCCTTAAAATAAAATGCGCCATTAGGGTCCCCTGGAAATCCATACCCTGGAATACAAAAATGATATGCAGGTCTATAAGGATCTATTAATAAATGTTCTCTATATACTCGAAAAGATTTAATGATTTCTTGGGAAACGTTTTGAGATGGATTTGTAAGAGGAGAAACTGGTGAAAGTTTTTCCTGAGATATTGCAGATAAATCAATCAAAAAGAATAGAGCGAACAAAAAAGAAAAATTGTTTTTCATATTTAAAAAGTAAAAAATTAAATGTTTAGTTTGGCTACCATTGCATTGCTGGAAATAATTTCCATGCTTTTACTTCTTCAATTTTAATGGGAGCATCATCAGTGAAAACTTGTACATTGACTGCATCCTTAAGTGTTGGATATATCACTTGTGTAATACATTGGCGACCATTTGCAAAGACTTCAAGCATAGATTTATCAAGGAAAATTCGTAGCCTAACTTTTTCACCGGATTTCAGTGTAAAAGGAGCCTCCTCTGTTTCAACAACAGGATTGTTTTTTGGATCAGGAGCTGCAAATGCCACAACAAATTCGGTATAATCGGGATTGTTTATTCCAGATTTACGCATATCTATTTGCAATATGTTTTTGTCGCGATCAATAATTATTGGAGTTTGTTCTTTTCCATCGCCGGAGCAAAAGACTTTGACCCCAAATCGTTGAGCTTTCCCTGGATCAATCAGCATATCCATTTCAAGTACATTTCCGGCAATATTTTTCAAAGTAACTGATTGCCCAGCAACAAGTGTGAAAGGTTTTTCTTGCATTGCAGAATATCTAAGTTGTTCTATTTCTTTAGGTGGTTCAATATTTAACGAAAGTTTGTCTTTCGACAATGTCAGCAACCGAGGCATCGACATTGTCCCACTTGAAACTCCTGATTTCCGGTCAAGTACCCAAGCCCAAAGAATACGTCGGCCCTTATCATCTTCCAATGTTTCAGGTGCAAAAAAAGTTCCACCCGGCCAGTTCATCCGGTAATGAGACTCCGGATTAAATTGTTTGCCATCCCAAGCACCGACATAGTACCTTGCTCCGCGTGAATGACTAATACATACTAAGACCCATTTGTCACCAAGTTTGAAAAAATCAGGGCATGAAATATCTTCAAAATCATCCACATCCGGCATATTATGAGTCATAAACTCGCCTATTTTCTTCATTGGTTTATCATAGTCATGGCCAATATACAGAACTGGAGGATTGGGATGTTTGGCTCCTGGCACTCCTCCTGAAATTTGGTAATAGGTATTCCCATCTACCCACATGTGGGGATCCCATCCTGGTTTTGCAATTGGATTTGTTTTCGGTTTTTTCCATTGATTAAGATCTTTGCCATTACTATAAGCAACGCAATTCCCATCGGTACCTAAACCATGGTAGGCTAAAACCACGTTCCCATCGTTAGCCAGAAAGGCATTTCCACTAAAAATATCATGTTCGGGGTCACCTGGGAGAGGTTGTAAATCATTAGACCACCAACGCCAATGAAACAAATCAATACTTGAAAGATGTTGCCAGTGACATTTGTTTTCATCATGATATATATGCCAAAGATGATAGACACCGTCTTTGAAAAACGCACCATTGGGATCAAATGGGTATCCCTTACCTTCTGCAATAGTTAAATGCCATGTAGGTCGAATCTGATCATTCAGTTCAGCTCGACGCATTCGTCTTGCCGCCTCGATATCTCCAGGCTTTACCCTTATTGTGTCTGACTGTTCTTGTGCTTTTGAGGTAAATTGAAACGAGGAGAGTACTGTCAAAATAAATAAAATATATTTCATGATAATAAATTAGACTTAAATAAAATAAAAAATTTCATTGTTGTCCGGTAAAACCGGTATTTTATAATTTTACGTCTGCAAAGGTTTGATTTTCAAATTTTGATTTTACTTTTTCAAAAGTAAGCCCCCTCCAATTCGGGGAACAGTGAGTTTTGATATTTCATTTTGTTTTCTTTTATTAATTCGCGCCAACTGCCTTCGGGGTCTTCCAGAAAGCGGTAGATGTTGATGTAATTCATCAATTGCTGCCGGACAACCGACACCAGGTTTGAAAATGCCCAGCTGTGTTTCACCTTACTTTTCACAAGCGTGAGCAATAGGTTGGCAAGCATGGCTGTCCAAATTTGGATTTCAATCGCATTTTCATTGTCTCCCAAAAAATATTTCAAAGGGAAGTTCTGCTTCAGTTGCTTAAACAACAGCTCTATTTGCCAACGTTTCTTGTAAATCAGTGCAGTTTTTTCGGCTGACAGCTCGAAGTTATTGGTGATAAACTCGAACAAACGACTATTTTCGCTGTCCCAGAAAGCTATTCGCCTTGCACGGTGCTCTTTTTCCTTTTTTTCGCCATAACGCAATACGATTTCTTCATCTTTCAGGACACCTGAATGGGCATCATCCGGAATATCAAATTCCTGTCTGGCTTCCTAGATCGCTTTGTCTTTCAATCTGGAGACATACCAGATCGTTTTTTCGGTAAACTCCTGGTATTGGGCATAATCAACATATCCTTTGTCAAAGGTGATGATTGATCCCGGTGACAGAGAGAGTATTTCTTTCAGGAAGGTATGGTCGTGCCTGACCGCTTCGCTGTAACGGACAAGACATGGAACATTTTCGCTTGCTTTTATGATGGTATGTGCCTTTATCCCGCCTTTTTTGCGGCCTTCTTTCGGATTCCGGCCAACACCTTTCAAAATATCCTTGAATAGCGAAATGGTTGTGGAATCCATTATGTAAAGCCGCCTCATATCTGCATCGCTCAACCGGCTTTCCGCTAAATCTGATTGATGGCTTCGGTAAACACTCATATAAATATCCCCGAAGGCTTTGCTGCTACGCCGTTGGTTGGCTTCTGAAAAAGTACTTCGCCTGACCAAATACGAAAGACCTAAATGTGATAACTTATGCGAGTTGGCCAGCAATCCCAGAATAACCTCACGGATGGAATGATACCCTTCAAAAACAACAAAGAGCATTACTACCAAATGATTATAAGTAGAAAACTTCTTTACATACCGTTCTGCCTGGTGTTGTTTTGCGATTTTGTTTACATCTGTTTTGTCAATGAACTTTATCAGTTGATTAAAAGTGGCTGTCCGCTAAAATTTGTACTTTTACCCATGGTTACAATTGTTGCTTCGTAACTTCAAAGGTAACTATACCGGGTTAGTCAGAAATGTCTAACTCGGTTTTATTTCTTTTACCGGACAACAGTGATTAAGATTGGTGGATTGGACAAAAAAGGCATCGATAATTATTGTAAATATCGATGCCTTTTATTAAATAAAGACTATTTCAATTTTAAAGTTTCATGGATGATTATCCAGCCAGTTCCTGCCATATAACGGTAGTTTAGGGTAAAAGTTTTTGTCACAGGGTCATATTTATTGACTGCGCCTGGAACCATTTCGCCCAATGGTTCTGGATTAAACTGTTCTACAATCACAGAGTAATCAGCATTTACTGTTATGCGAATGGTATAACCGCTATCCCCTAAATCAGAATGGGCACCCGTTAGCGTAGTTTCATTAACCTTTGTAAGGTACTTTTCTGATGCAAGGTCTCGTGGTGAGGTGGGATGTTCAAAATACCCTGAAGAAATATAGATTCCTTCATGCAACATGATGCCGAAAATTATTTTATCTACACTTGATTCAAATTCCTCGAATGCATTGCTATCTGGTTTGTAAAAGGAACTAACTGTCATAGACTTACCAACACTGGAATTAACACCACCTATCACAGTAGTTTTATCGGAATAACTACACTTAAGCTCTTTACTCGTACCATCAGATTTGGCAGAGTATTTCACGATGGAATACTGATATGTTTTATCAGTATTCCCCCACTTTAGAGTTACAGTATCTTCATTATTATTAAAGGAATAACTATATTGACATGGTAAAAGTGCGTTTTTATATATGTCACCTAAAACATTTACAATAATCTCACCACCTGGCAGTGAACGATCATTGTTATCCCCTCTATTGATTAATTCAAATACATGGACTTTCTCTTCAAGGCCTGTAATTGTCACAGAGTCTTTTTGATGTCCTCCGGTTCTATTGAGAATGTGCTCTATAGAATCTTTTCGATCATTCCAGTAAATAACAGTACTCTTAATATTAGGACTTGGATTCACCAACCATTTCAATCTAATTTTCTTATAACCTTGTTCTGCGATTATGGAATCAGGACGTGCTAAATAAACTTTTTCTCCCCTATCTAAGTATATTTGATGAATATCATTAATATCTTTACAGGCATTAAGAGTTATTATTGTTAAAATTACTATTATAAGTATATTTCTCATACTATTTTACGTTTAAATCATTTGAAATTTTTATCATCACCCCATAGCGCAAACTCACTAATTACCCATTGGGGTGTATCGGTCATAGTATTTGTCCCAACAATGCGAACATATCGAACAGAAGGGTTTGATGCATTGAACTTACCTAAAAATCCCTCACTTGCGATTGTAATATCTTCCGCAGAAACAGGCGCTTCATATCCGGAAGGTTTGAACATTTTATAAATGCCCATACGTTTCCAATCGTTTTTCCAAGCAGCATTTACTTCATTCGACCAATATGTTGTGTCATAGTTTTTTGATTCATCAATTCTGTCAGTTCCCCAAATTTCCCATTCCTTAAGATTAGAAGAAGCAAATGGGAAAACCATCCACTGCCATAATTTATGTTTTGATAGCTTAACTTTTTTCCCCATGTCAAAAGTTAATGTAATAGGAAATTTTTTATCAGGCTGAGCAGGTGTAATGAAGGTACTCGATAAATTCCCATCAAACAAATTATTCATACTGAAACCGCCGTTAAGAGGTCTAGAAAGATCACGAACAATATCAACAAGCCGAAAGCTACTGCCATTCAATCTTGTTTCATAATAGGGAGTTAATTCAAATATTTTCATAGGCGATTGATTCCCCCATTTGTCAGTAAGATAGATTTTAAAAGATGCTTTTATATCCTTAAATGGTTCAAAAAGAATACTATCGGCCGATTTTTTGGAATAAATAGTCATACTTTCTTTAAATACACCTAAAGATAAACTATCATAAAGAACAGTAATCCCGACTTCAGTATTTGTTTCATTTGTCCAGTTAGCGCTAAAGCCACCAAAGTCAGCTTTAGGATTAAAAGAATTCAAAATGCTTATGAGAGGAGACTCTAAAGGTTTAGCCGTAATTTTAATGGGATCTGATTCATTCTCGCTATTATCAACAGCAGATAAAGAAACCTCAACGTTGTTAGTAAAAGGGGGGAGACCTTCAATACGAATCGAATTTACATGACTTGAAGAAAGTGTAGTGGCTATTTTCTGATTTCGCAGATATTCAGCCCGCACATACAAGAGGTCCCGATCCGAAGGAAGGGAATAGGTGATAATCGCACCACCAGCTATGGGTTCTACGTTTGTAATTGTAACAGGTCCCGGTTTGCCTTTTTCAATGGGTGTTTGTCCAATCGGAGTTTCCCTACATTGACTGAGGAAAGCGAATATCAGTAAAAATAATATATACAAATTAAATTGTTTCATATGCTTTTTATAATTATGATGAATTATTGACTTACCATCCGTAAGATTGAATAAGATTGGAGTTTACTAGAATATCCTGTTCTCTTATAGGCCACAAATAGTCACGAAGTCTATAGGCTCTGTTAAACAAGTCTGTTTCTTTGTAATAAGTATCAGGTGATGATCCAAAAACCTGCCAACCTTTTATTGGTTCTACAAAGTATTTGTCGGCAATAAACCATCTGCGTAAATCAAAGAATCTTTGTCCTTCATACATAAGTTCGATTTGTCTTTCCCGTTGAATAATATTTCGCATACCATCTCTTGTAAAAGGGGCATTTGGGTTAATTGAGTTTTTCCATGAATCAACCACACCTTTGAGTCCTGCTCTCTTCCGTACTTTGTCGACAAACTGAAACACCTGATCATCAGGCTGGGTCATGGTTTCATTTAGGGCTTCGGCATATAGTAGATACAAATCAGCCATCCTAATAATTGGGAACTGATAATTTGCCGGATAAAAATAAGTACCCCCAATTCCAGAGGCTGTATAGCCAGTAAGTTTTATTGGATTGTAGCCGGTATAGTTTCTCTTGGCATATTGGTCCCCGCTTCTACACCTAAGAACATATGGAGCCACTCCTTCATTCTCTTTCATAACTACTAAACTCCTATCAAATGCCAAATCGGCATAAAAGCGAGGTTCTCTGTGAAAATTGAAATTAGCAGTCTCTTCTCCTTCTGCAAGCCAATCTTTCTCATTACTTGTTGCAACGCTTGTTTTAGTATAATCGAGGCCAAGCCAATCTTTATCCAGTTCAAGAGGAATACCCTTTTCAGTATAAAATAGTTTCGTTGAATTCAAGGTTGCACCACCCCATCCCGTCCACATAGAAATTGGTGCATAAAATAGATGTTCTACACATCCACTATAGGGTGTATTTTGATCATAAAAACCTTTAGGTCCCTTGGTGCCTTGATTTATAGCCCAAACTACCTCAGGATTATCTGTTAAACCTAAATCACCACCTTTACTAACTATATCACGTAAAAGAATTTTGTATTTATAACGAGTCGTAAGAATATTGTATGATTTGACGTCTGTTGTATCCATTAAACGATTCCCATTACTTTCGCAAACATCAATAGCGTTTTTAATTGCTTCAACTGCACGGATCCATTTCTTTGGATCAACAGTTGTAGAAATTAACTGCCGACCCTTCTTATCTGTAAATCCAGCATATTCAGATACGCCACCATTAAAGAGTGGACTAGCAACAGTAGCTAAGACCTTCGCTTTAACAGCTAAAGCAATTGGTTTGGTAATCCTTCGATATTCATTTTTCAAATCTTGTATACTATTCGGAAGATCCACGATTGACTCGTCTAACAATGAAACGATGTAATTGGCACAGGAATCAACGGGATCGCGAAAGACACGCACCTCCTCCGGGGAAGCTGAAATTGGGATATTACTTTTCATAAGCGGAATTGGCCCATAAAGTTCCAGCATAAAAAAATGCAAATACGCTTTAATAAACTTTGCCTCAGCAATCCACCTTTTGCGTTCAGATTCCGACTTCATGTCATGAGGGGTATGAATATTTTCAAGGAATATATTACAATCGCGTATTCCCTGGAACAAATTTTTCACAGCTTTGCCTCCCGTTCCTCCCCAGAAGTCCAAATATGTTTGATTTGAACTTTGAAATCCTTGAACGATTTTATTCATTTCCTGATTCAGGTCAAAATACGTATCCTCTGGAGAATGAATATAGAATTCATCCATTGAATATCCAGGATACGTCCATGGATCTGATGGGTCCGGTAAATAACTATAACAGGTAAAAAGAAAACTTTCGGCATTTTGTTGGTTTTCGAAAGCCGTTTCCACGGTAGCAACGTCATCAGGGACGATATCTAAAAATTTCGAACAGCTTAGAAATGTTAAAATAGGGATTGTAATACCTATTATTAGCAGGAATTTATATAAAATTTTCATGTACATATTATTTAATTATTTAGAAGTCAAGTTTAAGACCCAAATTTAATACCCGTTGTACCGGATATCCCAACCCATTGCCCGCCATTTCGACATCCCACATTTTAAAAGCTGATAATAGGAATAAATTACTTCCTGAGAAATAAAAACGGGCTGTTGATAGCTTTAACCTTTTGACAAATTTGTTAGATAATGTATAACCAAATTCCGCGGACTTTAAGCGTAAGAAGCGTCCATCACGAAGCCACCAGGAGCTAATAACCGAATTATTGTTTAGCACCTCTGGTGACAAACGTGGCCACAAGGAATGGAGATTTTGATTCTCCTCAGTCCAATGATCTTCGGCATAATCCTTTAATATAGCTCTTGTTCCACCGGCAAAAGGTGCTGTGGCCTTGGGATCGATGAAGAACGAAGAATTGGCAGATCCCTGGAAGAAGCAAGACAGATCAAACTTTTTATAGCCCACCGAAAATCCAAAACCATAAATAATTTCGGGAGTAGTTGGTAATCCAATCGGCACTACATCCAAGCTCGAGATCTTTCCATCACCGTTAATATCTTTATATTTGATATCACCAGCCATATAATTACCAAAGGTTTGTTCAGGAGAGTTACTTACATCCTCGGCATCGATGAACAAGCGTTCTGCAACCATCCCAAAAGGTTGGCTAAGAGATTGGCCTACATGTGACAGCCAAGGAGTTCCTCCACTTATATAGTCAGGTTCTTCAATCCTGGCGTATTTACTTTTTGCATAAGTAAAATTTCCTCTTAAACCAATCCAGAAGTCTTTGTCAAAACTGTGGTTGTAATCGATTGAAGCCTCAAATCCATGGGATTTTGCCTGACCTAAGTTTGCACTTGGGATAGATTGTAATCCCATAGTTGATGGAATATCGGAACGATACTGTAGAATATTCTTCCTAAACTCTCTGAAGTAATCCATTTGGATTTCCAAGTCGTTGACCAGACCTAACTCAATTCCAAAATTTGACTTTTGGGAAATTTCCCATGTGATATTAGGGTCTGCATAACGTTGGATTGTAACACCAGGTAAACTATAGCTTAAGCTTGTACCAAATTGAGAAGCTTTTGTTGCATCCTGCATAGTTACATTTGACATATAAAAGAACCTATCGTTTGAACTCCCAATCTGGTCATTCCCCGTTAATCCATAAGTTGCCTTCAGCTTCAATTTGGTGATGGTGTTTTTAATGGGTTCCATAAACTTTTCGTTACTAACCATCCAACCAACGCCTGCCGAAGGGAAAAAGCCCCAACGCTCGTTTTTTGCAAATCGCTCGGATCCCCAATATCCAAAGTTAGCCTCTAAAAAATATCTGGTATCATAGCCATAAGTAAATCTTCCGGCATAGGTAAGGTTTCTATAAGGCAAAGAGGTTATCAAATCGGAAGCATTCCCATTTTGGAAATTCCTAAGGGTAAAGACTAATATCCCTGATACATCATGTTTATCGGCAAATTTTCTTGAGTATTGGAGAACGTTTTCAGAATACATTGATGAAGAAACGTTATCAGCCCCATTATTATAAACCAAATATGCTTTTCCTTCTTTCGGATTGCGGTTGGTCAAAACATTATTACCTGTTAAGGTATTTTTGCTCATTGAATAGAGAAAAGGAGTTGTGGATCTGGAAAAATCATAATAGGAATATCTGTTAAGGTTGAATAGAGCCCTTGCTGATAACCCTTGCGTGATAAAATCCAATTTTTGAGAGAGTTCTACCTGCGCCAACATCGTTGATGAACTTGATTCTTTATATCCTTTTACCATATTAGCATAAGGATTTACAAGTTTCATCAGTGGGTCGCTACCAAAAAGGATATGATTGGCATAAAAAGTGTTCTGGTCAATGGGATCTTTCGGATAATAAGCTGGAAAATCAACCGGGGATGCATTTCGTGCCTGATCAAAGTAATCGGCGCCGCTTCCTAAAGGCCCGGTTGTTTTATCCAAGTCGGCATTTAACCGGATGACAGCATCAGTTGTTGGAGTGAACTTCATATTGATGTTCGAACGAAGGGAATACCTTTTGACATTGATATTATTTCGAAAATTATTGTTAATATCATCTTTTAATATACCCCTATCTTTACTATAAGCAGCAGCTACATAATAACGGGCCATTTTCCCTCCCCCATTAATATTGAGGTTGTAACGATCATTAATAGTATTTTTATTAAATAACATGTCATACCAATCTACTTTTGGATATAGTAAGGGTTCAGTCCCTTTCTCTGTAATGTTGATCCGTTCACTGGTATAAGGAAGGTTAGCAAGGGGGTCTCTTGCATGCACAGCTTCATTTCGCAATTTCATAAAGGTCATAGGATCAGCAATATCAACCATGTCTGTAGGTGATGAAAGAGAAGTTTCCATCCTAAAAGAGAGCTTCGTTTTGCCTTCTGTTCCTTCTTTGGTATTTACTAGAATTACTCCATTGGCACCGCGCGCACCATATAATGCCGTGGCATTGGCATCTTTCATGATTGAAAAACTACCTATATCGTCAGCTGTTAAATGAGAGAGATCGGTAGAACTCATTTCTACGCCATCTATCAATATCAAAGGGTTCGCTTTACCAGTTCCAAATGTAGTCACCCCACGCACAAAAAACTCAGCTTCATCCTTACCAGGTTCACCGCTACGTTGATAGGATATGATTCCCGCCATGCGACCGGCGAATGCAGTAGTAAGGTTGCTGGATGGCACCTTAAGTTCTTTTGCATTAATTGTAGTAATTGAAGATACTACGCTTTCTTTCTTTTGTTTACCGAATGCGACAATTGTTACATCATCCAATTCGTTATGCATGGTCTTCAGCACAATAATCTCTGCTAAATTAAGAACCTCAATTGTGCGTGATTCCATGCCGATGAAAGAGAAAAACAATTTGTCAGCGGGAGCAACATTTATCGAAAATGAACCGTCGTTGTCGGTTGTAACACCACGGGTAGAACCAACTACAACAATGCTGACACCGGGGAGTGTAGTACCAGTATCGTCTACAACTTTTCCTTTAACTATTTTTGGTTGTTGTACATTCATCGCTAAGTCTAATGAGGATACTGCCGCACCATTTGCGGAAGATGTTTGCGATGGTTCTTCATCCTGAATTACAATCTGGCGGTCAAAAATCTTATAAGCATCCTTTCCTACTTCAAAAATCTGATCCAGAATCTTATCAACCGTTTGACCCTTTACCATTACATTGACTTTCCGGTTGACATTTAGGGTTTTCTCATTAAAAAGAATAATAAATTCGCTCTGCTCTTCGATTTTCTGAAAAACATCACTAATACTCGCATCTTTCATGTTTAGGTTGAACTTCGTTGCCTGTGAGTAGCTATTCGCCGAGGCTGATACAAACGCAGCAAACAACAACAAAGTTAATAGTTTCATTTTTAATAAAATTTCATTTCTGTCCATCTTCAAAACGGACATCACTTTACGTTTTTTATTCATACATTTGTTTGTTTTTTATTAAACACCGATTTAATATTAATCTAAAGCTGGGAAGTTGTGGGACTTCCCGGCTTTTTAATTTGAAATGAAAACTAATTTCTCATAGGCAATTCAGTTTTTATAGTTAGTTAATTGAATATGAAACACAAATGGCGGATTGGTTCACTCATTCTAATTTCTCATTTGTATTTCGCTGATTTTTTTCTGGATATAGATTTGGTTACCATTAATCCGGTATTGCAGTTTCGCGGCTACGTCCAAAGTCTTCATTACCTCCTCAATAGATACTTTTAGATCCAGTTTCCCGGTTATTAAATCTTCCGTTGGGAATCCTGGATCAAATTCAAACTGTATATTATAATAACGCTGCAACTTGTTCAGCACATCATTTATACTTTGCCGGTTAAATTTAAACCATCCTTCGGTCCAGGCAATTGCATAATCAACATTGGGCTCGTCTTTAACAATTATGAAACGATCCTTTTTGTTGTAGCTGGCTTTTTGATTAGGAACTAAAATAGATTCACCCTTCAAGAATCCAAAAGCAGACTGTTCGCTAATAGCCACACGTCCTTCAATTAGAACTGTTTCAATCAGTTTGTCTGACTTGTAGGCAGAAATGTTAAACTTAGTTCCCAGTACTTTGATAGAAATTTCAGCAGACTTCACATAAAATGGCAATTTTTGGTTGTGAGCTACTTCAAAATAGCCTTCCCCATCCAAAAAAACTTCCCGTTTGTTACCCTTGAATTTGGTCGGGAATGCCATTCGGCTTCCGGCATTTAACCAGACTTTAGTGCCGTCTTCAAGCGCAATCTGTAATTTTTTACCAAATGGAACAACAACTTCGTTCATCTTTAAATCATTTGGATTGGTATCTTTGCTTAGATCGATCACCTTCTCATTATCGATCGTGATTTTCTGATCACCACTTAAAGCAATTTGTGAATTGTCCTTTTCGAGATCAACGATAGTCCCGTTTGAAAGGTGAAGCTGCGACTTACCACTCTTCCTGGAATCGGCAACCGTATTATAAATATTCGATTTCTGATTCTGATAAAAGCCCCAATAGCCGGCAACACCAATCGACAAAGCGATAATTAGAATTGCGGCATATTTAAGAATCCTTTTCCCGATAAAGTAGGAAGGCCGTTTTGACAATTGATTTATCCTTTTCCACAACACATTAAATTCAGTATCAAGATCTACATTGCTTTTATGTATTGATGTGCGAAGCCATAAGCTTTTCACTTCGTAAAACAATTCCTCATCGGCCTTACTATCTCCCAATTTGGCGTAGAACACTGCCTTTTCTTCTGCATTTGCTTCACCTGTTAAGATGCGAGACAACAAATTATGCTCCATTTACTGTTATTTTATGAATAAACAAATAAATGCTAAAATACCCTAATGGATATTCCGGAAATTTGCTGCTTTAAATTACTATTTTTGAAAGCAAATGATTTTCACCTTATGTGCTTTCAAAATTTGTCCACTTGGATTTAACCAATTAATCTTTTATCTGAATTTGTGATGTGCTATCTTCAGTCAGAACAGCAAGAGCTAAGCAACCAGAAGTTTACTCAGATTTAAGTGCATTTTTAAGTGCATTAGTAGGATGATAGGGGAAATGGAATACCGGAAATTGTTCGGACTGCTTTTCCCTAATTCAGAATTTTTGTGATTACTGCAATGATGGGTAGATAATCTTTTAAATCGTTCCGGAGGATTTTTAACGCTTTGGTAAGATGAGCTTCCACGGTTTTTTGAGTAACCCCTAATATTTCAGCTATCTCACGGTTTTTAAGCTCTTCAAACCGACTCAACTCAAAGACAACACGACAATGTTCGGGTAGGTGCTGAATTGCATGATCAATTTTTGCCTTTAGCTCTTTAAACTCCATATAATCGTCGCCCATTCTTGCCAAACTTTCATATTGATAGTGCATTTCCATCCACTTAATACTCTCGTGATGTTTGAGAAGAATTTGCCTCCGTTTAAGAGTATTCAGACAACTGTTTTTAACAAGGGTAAATAAAAAATTTCGCAGGTTTGATTCAACATTTAGATCATTTCTGATTTCCCACAACTTCACAAAGGCATCCTGAACAACTTCCTTTGCTTCATCTTCGTCCTCAAGATAATGCAGGCCTAGATGACAAAGCGGATGAAAGTACTCATTGAAAATATCTTTGAAACTATTTCTATCGTCTTTCAATAACTGAAGAGTTTGGTCAATCATATGTGGTAAATGAGGACAAATATAAGAATAAAAATGTTTTGGTCTAAATCCTTGTTCCGATTTGGATTGAATAAAGAAAATTTCCATTCCACCGGCATGTGAATACTTTAGTCAGTAATTCCCTGGCTAGACCTTCAAGAATACGGAATCTGTACTTGGGCATCCATATTATATGATAGGTACACCGATAAATGACATGACTTAGTTTTTTAAAATGGTTCATGTCACGAAATTAATAATTTTCAGGCAAAGCCGTTTATCCATAACCACCACCAAAGGAGATGGTTTTAAATTTTATAATAAAAACAATGCCAAATAGCTGAGGTTTAATCAGATTTTCGAGAACCCGCCGATTTGTGGAATTTAATTAGAGGATGAATAACACATATGAATCCAGCCAATAGCAGAATTTTGTCATTTAGAAAAAATTGTCAATGTATTATGTCGAATAAAATCAGAGAACCTTTATAATTTCTTATAAAATTTTATAATACCATTTTCATAGCTTATAATTTTTTTCAGTTTTTTTGTCGAATTGTATTAAGGAGAACATATATTTTATCAAGGATATTCGTGGAGCACCGACGACTCAGTGGGGGCCGGTGTTTTGTACTCCGGGAGGAAGGGGGGATACCTTCAACCAATTTTGCAGGTCTATTGTATGACGAAAAATTCAACTGAAACAAATGTGGGGCCCTGTCGCATTTCTATTGAAGGGAAATATCTTTGGGTATCCGAGATTGTCATTAAGATCATAAATATTGGTAAACGCTACCTCTGCTTATCTTCAGTTCCTTTGCAATTCCCATTATACTCATCCCATTTGATTTCAGTTTCCGGATTTTCTGAATCTTGGTTTCATCCAATGTTGGTCTTCCTCCAATTCGTCCCTGCAAGCGAGATTTTTCCAGGCCAGCTTTTACTCGTTCAGAAATTCTTACCCTTTCTTGCTTGGCAAGTGTGCTCAATAGAGCAATGATAACATCCTTGAAAATACCAGATGAGTCGATGTATTGTTCGCTATAAGATTTGTAAGTTACCCCATATTCATCGAGCATTTGAAGATACTGAATTGTTTTTCTTGTCCCTTCTCTGGTAAGTCTATCTAATGCAAAGAAAAGCACCATTTCAAATTTTCTTTTTGAAGCATCCTTCATCATCCGGTTGAATTCTGGGCGCATTGGAGATGCACCTGAAATAACATCAACATATTCTTCATAGATTTCAAAATTCATCTTTTGGCAATATTCACGTAGGATTATTAATTGGTTTGAGTTGTCCAAGGTTTCCTTCGAGACTCTTGAATAGATTGCAATTTTCATTTGATATTTATTAGTGTTCATTAAACGGATGTTTTTTGTACAGTGAAATTTGAATTTAAAAATCCTTGTTTAATAGGTATTCCAGAGGGTCGCATGTTGAAAGGTTTTTTGAACAGTCATTTTTCGAGATTTTGGTTAATTCAACAAGAAAGGATTCAATTTGTACTCTGGAAATGTTTTGGGAACTTTTACAGAATAGTAACCCACGGCCTTACCATCTTCAAGCTCCATTTTAATGATGAATTGATTCAATAGGCTCAAAAATTAGCGACATCTGCTGGAAACTCATTTTCTTTTTCATTTTGCACATAATCATGTGCAAATATACAAATTAATTTAATGCACATAATTATGAGCGAATATTTATATTTACAGAAAAAATGCTGTGATGACACCCGAGACCATATTATCAGTCCAAGATAACCAGATAAGAAAGTACCAACCTCCTAAAAATATCAAACCAGAACACAAGGAGTTGATGTTAAGAATAGGTTTGAAGCTTACAGAGCTTAGAACAAAAAAGAAGATCAGTTCGTCTGGTCTTGCCAAAGAAATGGGAATATCAAGAAATGCTTACCACATGATGGAGGTAGGGAAAGTATATTTTAATGTTATCTCCTTAATGCAGATATTAGATTACCACCAGATATCAGTGCCGGATTTTTTCAGTGATCTTAGGTAATTATGAATTTCAGACAGAATTTTTAAAAAAATAATGCCAGTTGAAGTATGGCGGCACACAAAATGGCCAATTTTAGGTTAAAACATAGGTTAATATGTGATTTTACAGATGTTTAATAATAATCCAGTTGATTTATTACCCCAATAAACATCAATTTTTGGCTCGATCTACACCCGGTTGAATCAAATACCGTACGACTGGTAACACAAAATATTATTGTAGTATTTATCAAAAACCTTAATCATGAATACTAAGCAAATTCCAGATCAGCAGCAGAAAAAATTGCAACAGATCAGTTGTTTCTTGAAAGAGTTGCGCATTAATAATTATCTGACCCAATTGGAGGTTAGCAAAGAAACTGGTATACATCCCAACACATTGATACGAATCGAAAACTCAAAGAATTTCACAGTAATCAAGCTTCTACTTTTGGCTGAGCTATACCAAATCTCTCCAACCGATTTACTCTCAATAATTGATTAACTTCTCATTTGAGAATCTTCTTGGTCTCAGAAGGGTGGTGTTAACTTCCTTTTATAATCTTTTTCTTTTTTTTACCCCAGTGTAGGGAAAGAATTACAAAACACTGAATATGTGTAACATAATAGAATTTAACTGATTTCCCTAGACTGAAAAAGGGAATAGGTAATAGATGAAAACACGATTTGAACAATAATCACAAACAGTGACAGTCAATAATAGGCCCCCCTATATGCCACTGTCACTGTCACTAAAAACATGTTAAAATGAACTTTTATCTATTACCTATTCCCTCAGGATAAAAAAAAGATTAGGGATGGACCTGGAAAAGAATAGGAATATAAATTTCTTTAGTTGCTAATTACCTATTAAATTGAACGATAAGAGTAAAAGTGAGTAAAAAGTGAAAATATTTTCATTTTTTTTCATCTTTTGGATGCTTTTGGACTTTTTTTTCATTTATGACAGTATTTATTATCGATGTCATCTTATTACATCCAATTTTATAGTGAAAAATTTAAAGAAAACAATTCAAAAGAAACCAATGGTAAAGTTAAACATAACCATTGCCCCGGAGTTCTACGAGCTTCTTCAGCAAAATGCCAACAGTGATTACTCACGTGTGTCCACTTGGACAAAGCAGTATCTCATGAAAAGTTTACTGCATAAAAATGATTCGACTAATTGTTTAACGAATAATGAAAATATGCAATAATGAGATACACGTAGCCGATAAATTATTGCAAGGTTTTAATTTGTCTATCATTCCAGTTAATTCGAACAAAACACCTGTCACTTCATGGAAGCAGTATCAAACATCAGCAGCTCCAATTGAGAACTGGTACAAGCATTATCAGAACCATGCCACAGTTGGCATTATCGCGGGTAGGGTAAGCCAGAATATCGAATGCATCGATATTGATGTTAAAAATGATCCCCAAAAATCAATCTATAAAGAATACTGTCGATTAATCCCCATTGAATTATTAGACAGGCTTATTATTCAGTCCACCCCAAATTTTGGTTACCATTTAATATACCGATGCCCGGACGTAGTTATTGAAGGGAACCTGAAGCTAGCTCTTCACTCCAACCAAGAAGTGATAATCGAGACCAGAGGAGAAGGAGGCTATTTCTGCACCAATCGGTTAAACAATCAAGTACTGCAAGGTAAGTTTGATCTGTCAAATCCTTCCGAGATAGTTATTCCGATAATTACCCCAGAGGAACATGAATTCCTATTGGAGACGGCCAGAAGCTTGACTAGGTACTTCCCCAACACTAAGGTTACATCTACCACTGATAACTCAGGTAGCACTTCAAACTCTAAATCATTCGCATACTCTGAGCCAGCAATAAACGATTTTAATGATAAATACTCCATCCTTGATTTATTTAAATCGCATGATTGGTCTGTTGTGAATGAGGATGAGGATAAAGTTTATCTGAAACGAAAAGGTTCTTTAGCTCCACATTCGGCCTACTATTTCAAGGATTCAAAGGTCTTTTACTGTTTCTCCACCTCAACCCTGTTCAAGGCGGAACAACCGTACAATCACTTCCAAATTCTGCAGGTGTTGGAGGGTAAAAATGATTACCGTACTACCATAAGACTTTTACCGGAACTGGGTTTCAAACTACAGAATACCAATACACGAATTGAGAGTAGAGATAAGGTAACGGCAGATGATATTGCCGGATTTCTCAATGACAAAGGTGTAAGGTATGATGCTTTTATTCAAGACTTGACAATTGAAGGTAAGATCATTGAAGAGATGGAATACAACACGCTTTTCATTGATCTTAAAAAGCATTTCAATAAAACTATTCCACGATGCACATTCGAGGAAATTATCAAGTCAGATTACATTATCAAATTCAATCCGATTGAGCAGTTCATTGAGATGAATATTCATCGTAACCCCAAAGGTACTTTTGAGAAGTGGTTGGATTGTTTAGAATTAAAGAATAAAAATGTTAAAAAAGAATCGGTACTGCATTTCCTAAAGAAATGGTATGTTGGCATGATTGCTCAAGCGCTGGGTGGTAAATTTTCAAATGAATATTTTTTAACATTGCTTTCCACAAATCAGGGAATAGGAAAAACGACCTTCCTTAGAGAATACGTTCTGCCCAAAGAGTTACTCACGTACCGTAAAGAGCACCCTTTATCGACCGATGACGATTTTAAAGTTATTATGAGCCAGTCAATACTGATAATAGATGATGAGATGGATGGTCGCTCGTATGAGATGGAAAAAACGTTCAAGTCCATCTTGAGCACCAGTGAACTTACCATGCGAAGGAAATACGACCGGAGAATTTCTACCATCAAAAGAAGGTGCAGTTTTGCTGGTAGTGGAAACCATCTTCAAATTGTAAGAGAATCACAAAACAGGAGGGTCATTCCTTTGGAGGTTGAAAAATTCCATTATGATCGCCTCAACGATCTTGACCTAACCGATCTGTTTATGGAAGCCTTCAATTTATATGTAGGCGGCTTCCAATATTCATATCAGAAATCTGATCAACAAATTCTTAAAGAATTGGATGATGACCATGTATTAAAATCTGATGTTGACATGGTGCTGGATGAATGTGTTCAGCTTCCACAGTTTGAAGGTGATTCGGTTCCCATCTGCAACTTGGATTTGGTGTCAACATTGTTGCGTACATACCCCTATTTTTCCAAGCGAATCAATGTGCCGACCGTAGGCAAGTTGATGGCAGAACGTGGGTTTGATTCCAAAAAGAGAGGTCAAAACAAGGCCACCTATTACATGATTAGTACAACCAGTAAGGTACTGAGATTCAGAGATGATTGCAATGAAGAAATGGAATTATTATGACTGGCAATTAACCTAATAGTCAGTCTTTCAAACATTAAAAATAAACATTAAAATAAAACTTAAATTATGTACGTATTAGAAAAAATACTGGAGATCATCGGGAGTGATGAGCAAGTTAGAGAAGTAAGAGAATTTATTAAAGAAGATATCGAAGATGGAGCTTATATTGATTTTGAAAAAATAATAGAAATCCCCAGCAACATAACAGATTATGGCAGTTTGAATGTTTGGTGTATGGTTAACTGGGGTACCCAAATGAATGCCTTTGCACAAATTGAAAGATCTGAAAGCACTTTACGATTCTTAACCAGAGACTATTCTGCTACTAGACTGATTATCAAATTAAGTGAAATATTCCCGGAAGTGATTTTTCATTTTGAAGTATTTGATCCTCAGGAAGATTGCTGTTCTGGTGGAGATGTCTATTATAAATTTTATTATTGCATATCTAATGGGGAATATAAATTATATCTGGCCAATTTCAACGGTGAAATTATAAACTATGTTGCCGAATACTATGAAGAAATTGATGCAAAAATTAACAAGTATCGTAAGAATTACAAACGGGAATATTACAGATGAAATTTTATTTAAAATTATTCTTAATAATTTGCTGGATATTTAAAAAAGTTTTACCTTTGCCTCAACCTATTGTAATACCCCCCAACTGTAATTTTTTCAATTGTAAAGTGCTTATCGCATTTTGATGCAGTATTAACCCAGTTTTTAATACCGGCACAAGATAAGTTATGCCAAATTTCCATAACTGAAAATTCCCTAATTGTAACACCCACTTACTTTAGCCCAACTACTGTAAAAATTCAGGGGTCAAACCCTCACTGTAATGCTAATCTGTTAACTGGCAGATTAGTAATCCTGATAATTGTAACAATTTATCTGATAAACATATACTGAAATATTGGTATTGTTGAAATCTTTGATTTTGAAGTGTTTTTGAATCAAAGGTTATTCTTCAAATATTCTAATCTTCAGAGATAATGCTTATTAGAACTTAAAAATTATTTCCACGGAGTCAATCAAAATAAAACAAATTGATTCCGAATTAATTAAGAAATAAATGAAAAACTACGTGTTTTTAGAACGACTTTATGTCGAAATAGGTTTAGGTTTAATCTCAGACTCTGTATTTGAGAATAAACCGATAATTGATTTGTTTGATTCAACAAAAAGTGATCGGGATAAAATAATCGATTACATACAAACAGAAATCAATTGTGCTTTGATAGCTAGCTATCAGGATGATAGAAGAGATATTCAGCTATTGACAGGGAAAAAGAGGTACAATCCAAATAAGTATATGGAAGCATCCCAATTAATGAATGATGTGGATATTCAAAACCTTGCCTTGGACGTGTATCTTAGCTTTTTTGTTGGAGAGGAGGCTGACTACCTTTATTATGTCGCGGAATACCTAAGCAAAACTGGATCGAGCCTAAACGATCAGGATGCTCATAAGTATTTGCAGCTACTGAATCTGAATCCGGTAGAGAAGTACCTGGATTGGTTTGTAAGGGTAAGACCGTGCTTCCTTACATATTACCAAATTGAAAGCTTTATTAATAAGGCCAATGGAACTGGTAATATGTCTACTAACTGCGATATAGCAGTTCAAAAAATTAAAAATAAAATTTTAAATTATTAAGTATGTGTACATTAGAAAATAATCTTGAGATCATTGGAAGTGATGATCAAATATTGGAGGTAAGAGAATACATCTCGGCGGACGGGTTGCATATCGATTTCAATAAAATCCTTAAAATACCAGAAGAATTGGTTGATTATAGTTGTGACTCTTTGGGAGGATTTGTTCATTCACTTTTATTTGGTGATACTATTGGATTCGATTATGAGCAAGATGATGACTATGGGATTGAAGATGATTATTCCGGCAATGGAAAATTTGATTATCAAAAATTTCTTCAAAATAAATTTAAGAAACTTTCAGAGAGTCAAAAACGTGAAGGTCTTGAAAAGGCATTACAATACCAATCCAATCTGGAAAAATTTGGAGGATTAGACAATTACCATTGGCGGATGAAAAATTGGGGTACGCCCTTTAATGCAGGTGATCAATGGTTGTTTGCTTATAACAAAATAGGATTCTTAACTGAAGAGTATTCTTCCCGCAAATTGATTATCAAGTTAAGCAAAATTTTTCCGCAGCCAATTTTCAATTTAGTTGTTATTGACCCTCTTGAACAAGTTAATTCATTGAATAAGAGTGTTTATGACACTGACTTCTATTTCATTAGAAATGGTCAATATGAGCACTATCGGATGAACCAAACCGGGGAAAAGATTTTCATTTACTCATCCTACTACCAAAGGGTTGACCATTTGATTACCTCTTATAGAGAAAACAAACTCAAGTCTGCTTGCTGAATTTGGTAATTTAACTGGTTACGGCTTGATCTCCTGTCAGATTAAACCGTAGCCGGTTAAATAATTACAGAATTTCGATAGCAACATCATTTGTTGCAATTCATACAAAGTTGGCATATGCTGAAATGATTGATTTATTGGCAGCTCAGATAGAAAAGCAATGTTAATACCGAAGAGAATCCTTCAATCACAATTAAATTTCAGTTATACAGCTTATAAGAACATAAAGTACATTAATAAGAATCTATTATGAGAATAAAAGAACATATTTTGGAGATTGTCGGGAACGATGATCAAATTCGCGAAATAAGGGATTACATCAAGGAAGACCCTTCTGATGATAACAAAGGACCCTTTATCGATTTCAATAAAATCGTTTCAGTACCAGAGGAGTTAAATTTCCATATGTCGAGTGATTTAAATTTCGTGCATACTCTTTTATTTGGGGAATTGCCCAGATTGTTTTTCGACCAAAAGGAAGATGAGGATTATGGAGAGAATGAAACTGATGAAGTGGAAGATTCTTTGCTGAAAGATTTTGAACCTATTAAACAGTTGCAAAAAAAATTCAAGGAGCTATCAGATGATAAGAAACGAGAGGGTCTCGAAATGGCAATTAAATACCAGTCAATATTTGAAAAATATGGAACAATGGATTTGGAAGAGTGGCGTATGAAAAATTGGGGTACCCATCGCAACGCATTTAACCAATCTCTAACCACCGAAAATACAATTGAGTTCCTGACAGAAGAGGATTCTGCCAAAGAAGTTATTATCAAGTTAAGTGAAATATTTCCACATGCAGTTTTTAATTTATTTGTCATGGATCCGGAATACCAAATGAATTCTAAGATGGGTGATGGATTTTACATTATATGCTATTCCATAAGTAACGGTGAATTTACTTATTGTCATATGAACGAATATGGAGACAAAAGGAGTTGCAATGTTGATTACTCTGACAGAGTTGATGTGAAAATTAACAAGTACCGGCAGAATTACAAATTGTAATACTTCGAACAAACCTTCTTTAGATTTAAATTTCTACTGCATCGGTTGGAATAAAGATCAACGGTTGTAATGATCAAATGCGGATCTGCAATCTCAAAATAATCCCAACCAACCGGATATTTCTGATAATAGCAACAAAAAATAGGCCCTTTGGGCATCTTAAAAAAATTTGTAAAATGAATAGTAATACTTTGGAATTAATTGGCCACGAAAATCGCTTACAAGCAGTGAACGTAAATGTTTGTGAAGGCCAAAATAAGAATAGTGAACATGATTTCTTTGATCTCGGGATGATTGGAAACAAACCAGGGGATTTCATTGCTGAATTTGAGGCGGAACATGAAATCTGTAAGAATGGCTGTTTACGATACGATAAAAATGATCTCGCATATTATTTTGCCCGAATAAACTTTTACAAGGCCTGGAGAAAAATCAAAGAATTGCAATCAATGACTCAATGTTGGTTGTCTGATAACAAGCCACAAGAGGATCAACCAAAAGATGATTACAATCATTACTATCCTTTTGACAAGGAAGATTGCGCAGAATTTTATGATGACGTACAGGTACTAGTGATCCATGATTATCCAATTATTTATGCTTATAAGATTGGCTTAACCTTTGAAGAATGTAAGCTAATAGGCTGTCATCATGATATTTGTTTTCTTTATAAAAGTATTTGCATCTTTTTAGATTCAGAAAAGAAAAAAAAGGACCATAGCACCAAACAAAATAAATTATTGCAAATGTGCCGGCCTGAATAGTTTATTGCCGGAGAAGCTCAAGATATGTCAACGTTTAATTGAACCAAAGCACAAGAGACGGAACATTTTTCTTGAAGTAAAATAGCTACAACTTAATCTGCGGGTCAGATTAGTTTGTAGCTATTTCTTTTTAGCATTTGAACAAAAAGTAAAGCAGAGTAATATGTACTTGAATTACATCAATATAGGTAGGTATATTAAGGGTTGCTTGATTTGATGAAGTCTTAGCCATAAAATTGGTTATTGGCCTCCTCCAGGTGTTGGAATGCACTATCTTAATAATTTCAATTTTGTACTACTTTTTGTACTATAAATAAAAAAACCGCTGTAAATACTTGATTTACAGCGGTCAATTTTACTTTTTGTCGGGGTACCAGGATTCGAACCTGGGACCCCCTGGTCCCAAACCAGGTGCGCTAGCCGGGCTGCGCTACACCCCGAAAAATATTACTTTTTTTTATTAGAACGCGTACTCTTTTCAATCTTTACCAGTTCCCTTTCTCCACCTTCCAAACCCGTGCGGAGAGGGGGGGATTCGAACCCCCGGTACAGTTTCCCGTACGGCAGTTTAGCAAACTGCTGGTATCAGCCACTCACCCACCTCTCCAGATTTTTGGGTGGTGCAAATGTAGGAATCATTTTCACTTAGGCAAAATTATTTCCATAAAAAATCGAATAATATTTCACTTTAATAAATTATTTTTCCAATCAATTCATTCTCAATATCTCCCACCTAAGAATTCAGCAAACATTAAAAATATCCCGATTAAGTTGCAATAATGCTAAAACATGATTAACTTAGTGGTGAAATTACAAGCAGACGTTCATCTAAATATCGATATTACCGCGTTAATTCATATGATTGGTAAACTCAACATTTCCATTTAACTGAGAACGCTTTTGACCGCTAAAACAGGCCTTATCCCGCAAGTCGGGAGTAGCATCGCTACCATTGGAAGTTTGATCAGTCAGGCACTCAAATCCTGTTTATCCGGGGTTTTACTCAACGTGAATTAATGCGGTTTTTTTTGTATACAAATGAATCAATTTTTCCTTTCCAAGTAATAGTCAACCTTCCCTACGATCAATCCACCGAATCCTACCTGATTTACCAGCACCTCTTTCCCCGATTTATTCATGATTTTATCAGGCGTCTTCAGAAAGGTATGGGTATGTCCGCCTATGATCAGATCTGTCTTGAAGGTTTGCGCTGCAAGGATCTTATCACTGATTGTATTATCCTTGTATTCATATCCAAGATGCGAAAGACAGATAATCATATCGGTATTGTGTTCCTCACTGAGCATTTTCTCCATCTTAAGGGCGGTTTGTAATGGATCGTTATAGCGCGTGTTGCCATAATTTTTCGGATCGACCAACCCTTGTAACTCAACTCCAAGTCCGTAAACCCCTATTTTAACGCCACCACGTCTGAAAATTTTGTATGGGATCGTCTTTCCTGCCAGAATGGTGTCAGAAAAATCATAATTGGAGTTGATAAATGGGAAACCGGCATATTTTAATTGACTGCGGATCCCCTCAAGGCCATTATCAAATTCATGATTCCCGATTGTGGCAGCATCATACCCCATCATTGTCATTAATTCGAAATCGAGCTGTGCCTTAAAGTAATTGAAATAGGGCGTACCCTGAAAGATATCTCCGGCATCAAATAGGAG
The DNA here is from genome assembly GCA_963677935.2 of Prolixibacteraceae bacterium. Taxonomy (GTDB): domain Bacteria; phylum Bacteroidota; class Bacteroidia; order Bacteroidales; family Prolixibacteraceae; genus JAAFHB01. The sequence goes on from CAXXEH010000003.1 coordinate 3,058,385, forward strand.
CACATGTTCAGACTCAGATCTTATCCTGGCGATTAGGGCAGCCCTCTTTGCCATTCCACCTTCACCTGCATTGCGTGGTACATCATTTCCAAATGGATCGATGTGTGAATGAAAGTCGTTGGTATGAAGAATGGTAATATGAACAGGATCATTCCCTGCAAATGCCGAAAGTGGCGTGTTAAGTGTAACTGCTCCTACCGCACCGGCCCCGATTAAACGTAAAAATTCTCTCCTATTTTGCATCGTAAATCCTCCCGTCAGTTTTAACATCTATTGTAAGGCCTTTTCGACCCATTTTTCGTAAATGATCAATGAACATATCCCTGAATTTGACACCTGTGGCAATACGGGTGGTAATCCCCTTTAAAATTCCACTTCCATCACCGCCGTTAGCAATATAATCGCTGGTGGCAAGCCAATAATTTTTCGAATCATCCAGCGGCTTTCCATCGATTTCGGGATTCAGTCCTTTATTGTCTTTTATTCCAAACCGCATTCCGGAGACCCCCTCTCCTCCCCTTGAAGCCATATGATCGATAAATTTTCGTAAATCAGTACCCGGCATCTTGAGAAAGACCACCTCATTTTCGAAGGGCATCAGTTCAAACATATCCTGAACCTTTACCTCTCCTTTTGGGATAGGCACCCGTAAGCCTCCCCTGTTAACCATCGAAACGCTGATTCGAATATCGGGGTATCGCTTTAAACAAACAGAGTCAGACTCACTCCGTAACAGATCTGCACAAAAGTTCGTCAACAGACTTTCCGGCCTCCCTCCGAAAAGTGGCGCCTTGGAAATACATAATACTTCACCCATATCCTTCATTATCTTTGTCCGGTAGGGAAGAATTACCGACTCCATCTTTGCATCCGGAACAATAGTTAATGTCGAATCGAGCCTGATATTGGTAGTCTCGATCTTTGTAATACGCAAGGTGTGGCATCCACCAAGTGAAATGACGATAAACAGGAGAATCACCATCGCCACTCTGCCAAATGGGGGAATTCGTTTAAAAGCACTGAAAAGCTGCATATTAAAAAATATTAGATGTTGATAAAGGAGCTTGTGAACCTACTTCTATTCCTAATCGGAAAGCGATATTCAAAGCAATGTAAAGAAGCAAATGATTATTCAGATTACAAAAAATATGCGCTATACTTGTACGGTTTTTAAACAGGATAATTTAAACAGAAAAAATTAGACTTCTAATTGAAAAAACATCTGGGAATCAACATATTTACCATTTCATCAACTACTTATCTTCTTTTCCTGCTGCTTTCTACGGTCGGTTCAGAAGCGCAGGAAGTAAATAAAATAACTCCTGCTCCCCAAATCATTACTGAACCCTTGTTTGGACGAGATTTCGAGCGGATTGAATTCATTGATCAGCGATTGCGGGGAGCCGTATTTTACCTGGTAAGCGGTCATGGAGGACCAGATCCGGGGGCTATGGGGAAAATCGGGAAGAATATTCTTTGTGAGGATGAATATGCCTACGATATAACGCTAAGGTTTGGTCGTGAACTCCTGCGTCATGGGGCGAAAGTTTACTTTATTGTCCGTGATCCGCATGATGGAATCAGAAATGAATTATACCTGAAAAGCAGTAAGGATGAAGTATGTTATCCCGATCAGGAGATCCCGCTGAATCAGGTTCAACGATTAAAACAACGTGTTGATGCGATTAATATGCTTTACAGGAATGAGCGAATTGAAAACTACCGGCGATGTATCGAGCTTCATGTCGATGCCCGGAATACTAAAAAAAATATAGATATCTTTTTTTACTACCATGAAGGGAGCAAAAATGGCGAAAGACTGGCATTGACACTGCGAAACTCGATTGAGCGAAAATATCAGCTCAAACAACCCGGCAGGGGATATAGTGGAGATGTTTCAACCCGTAACCTTTACATGTTGGAAAAGACGATACCTACGGCACTTTTTATTGAACTGGGAAATATCAACCATGTCCGCGATCAGCAACGTTTAATTTATGAAAATAACCGGCAGGCTTTGGCCAGGTGGATGTGTGACGGAGTGATCGAAGATTTTCAGAATCACAATTAGCAGGCTAATCCCAACCCTGAAAGCTATCGAGTTCGCGCCGCTCTTTTTTAGTGGGTCGGCCCGTCCCTCTGTCGCGGTCGAAAGAGCTCATTTGCTGCCTAATTTCAAGGATTTTCAACTCTTCGGGTGGTGTAATATCTACACAGAATTCAGGTACAAGTTTGGCGCCGACCCGCTTACCCGTAATCGCAACGACCTTATAGGAGTAAGTTACAGGATTTTTACGCACTTTGATAATATCACCCGGCTTTGGCACACGCGAAGGTTTTACAGAGATTCCATCGATGGTAACACGCCCCTTCTTGCACTCTTCTGTTGCAAGTGTACGGGTTTTAAAGAGGCGCACAGCCCAAAGCCATTTGTCGATTCGTACAGGTTCATCCATGATGCAAATGTAAAAGAATAAGTCAATATGGTAATGTGCTAATTTGAAAATGTGGAGATAAGGAAATGTGGAAATAAGGAAATAAAGAAATAAGTAATGATAATAACATGCAAATATATATCATATTACTTGTAACAAATCCTAGTTGCGGTTGTACTGTGTCATAACCCGTCCAACCTCCATCGTTACAAACGCCTTAATCATTTCGATGCAAAGCTCCATTTTTGAGTTGACAACCACCTCTTCTTCAGCCAACCATCGACCCAGTACATATTCCACCTGACGTCCTCGCTGAAAATCGCTGCCAATTCCAAACCGAAGCCTGACATAATCCTGGGTTCCCAGGATCTCATGGATACTTTTTAAACCATTATGACCGGCATCTCCACCCTTCAACCTCATTCTGACTTTACCTAAGGGGAGGGCAAGGTCATCAACCAGAATTAAGACCTTGTCAATCTCTATTTTCTCTTTTTGCATCCAATATTGGACAGATCGACCACTCAGATTCATGAATGTATTGGGTTTCAATAAAATAAGGACCCTCCCTGCAAACTTCATCTCGGCTACTGATCCATAACGCTTTTCGCTAAAAGAAATATTGGACACCCTTGCGAGGGCATCCAATATCCAGAATCCTATGTTGTGACGGGTATTTTCGTATTCTTCCCCGATATTTCCAAGACCAACAATCAGGTATTTCAAAACTTATGAGTTTTTATTTTTTCTTACCTGCTGTGGTGGCTGTATCTGCCATAGCTGCACGGGCAGCGCGTGTTACAACAACGGTAGCAACCGGTACAGATTTTGCATTTAAAATCTCAATACCAGGAACCTTTACGTCACCAACCCTAATACTTTCGCTCAGACCAAGATCAGTAACATCGATTACGATCTCATCAGGAAAATCCTTCGAGAATCCTTTGGCTTTCAAGGTACGCAAGTTCGATTTCAATCGCCCCCCCTGCTGAATACCTTTGGCATAACCATCAAGGCGAACCGGAATCTGCAATTTAACAGGAATATTCTCGCGTACTTCAAGAAAGTCGATGTGCAGTAATTTGTCTGTAACCGGGTGAAATTGCAAAGCCTGCATAAAAGCGTTATAGATCTTACCATCTACATCAATTTCAGTCTGGTATACTTTTGGTGTATAAACCAGTTTACGGAATTCGTTTTCGTGAGCCTGAAAATGGACAACGTTCTCGCCCCCGTAAATTACACATGGCACTAAATCCTGAGCTCTCAGAGATTTGCAATCTTTCTTGCCAATCGCCTGACGAGCAGTACCTTTAATTTGAAATGTTTTCATTTGCTTTTTTAAAATTAACTGTTTTGTAACTAAGTGTTTACTCAGATCTCCTTCATAAAGGAAGGTATCCGCATCACACCATCAAAGGTATGCTGCAAAACCGGGCGCAAAGATAACAATTCTTAGTTTAGATAAAAGCCGTACTGATTGATTTATTTTCATAAACCTTTTGAATCACATCGGCAAACAGGGGTGCACATGACAAAACGGTAATTTTATCCGATTTATGCCGTAAGGGAATTGAGTCGGTAACGAGTACTTCATCAAGACAAGAGGCCTCTATCCGGTCAAAGGCTGGTCCTGAAAGTACAGCATGGGTAACAAATGCCCGGACCGAATTAGCCCCTTTGGCTTTCATTACATCGGCTGCTTTTGAAATAGTCCCTGCAGTATCAATAATATCATCAACAATAATAACATCCTTATTCTCAACATCCCCGATAAGCGTCATCGAATCGATCTGATTGGCCTTGCTGCGTGATTTATGACAGATGACCAGATCTGTTTTGAGATGTTTTGCAAACACATTTGCCCTTTTGGTACCTCCCACATCGGGTGAGGCCACGACGATATCACGTAAACCCATTTGCTGAATATAAGGGATAAAGAGGGCAACAGCGCTTAAGTGATCCACCGGAACATTGAAAAATCCCTGAATCTGATCGGCATGAAGATCCATTGTTATAAGCCTGTCGATTCCTGCCGTTGATAACATGTCGGCAACCAGTTTGGCGCCAATCGATACCCTTGGTCTGTCTTTTCGATCCTGGCGGGCAAACCCGAAATAGGGCATTACAGCAATAATTTTATAGGCAGAAGCCCTTTTGGCTGCATCAATCATTAAAAGTAATTCCAGCAGATTATCTGCCGGGGGGAAAGTTGACTGAACTATAAAAGTAAATGAACCCCTGATGGTCTCCTCGTAACAGGGTTCAAATTCACCATCTGAAAACCGTGGACATGAAGATCTTCCCAATGCAATTCCTGCGTTTTCAGCAATTTTCTCGGCCAGATATTTCGATTCTGTACCGGTAAAAATCTTAATACAACCATTCGACATACTAGAGATTTTCTGGTGGAACTTAACTCGTTTCGATCCGGGGCAAAATTAGAAATATTGAACAAACAACTAAACGTAATGACTGCTTTTTTTGAAAAAAGTATTGAACAAACTGTTTACAACCTTGCTAAGACATTAGAATATTGGAATATACGAAGGTGGCGGTGGTGCCTTAAGACCTGACAGGTCTTGAAAATCTGTCAGGTCTTAAGGGGATGACTATTTATTCTCTTTTACAACATTTTCGATAAATCCCAGGAGTTCATCCCTCCCCAGTTTGGTGCCGGAGGAGGTCACAAAAAGGGGAGGTAGCTCCTCCCAGCTTTTCAGCATCTCGGTTTTGTAATCGGCAAGGTGAATATCCAATTGCCTGCGCGACAATTTATCAGCTTTGGTAAAAACCATTGCAAATGGGATACCCTGCTCTCCCATAAAGTTCATAAATTCAAGATCGTTCGCCTGAGGCTGATGACGTGAATCGATCAGGGCAAAAACGCAGAACAGATTTTCTCGGATGGCCAGATACTTGTGTATAAACGAAAGCCATTGTGCCCGCGAAACACGACCAACCTTGGCATAACCATAGCCTGGTAAATCGACAAGAAACCACTCATCGTTGATGTTAAAGTGGTTGATCAACCGGGTCTTCCCTGGTGCCGTGGAGACTTTCGCCAGATCGCCAAACCCTGTCAGCATATTAATCAATGATGATTTTCCAACATTCGATCTTCCCACAAATGCAAATTCCGGTTTTTCGGTTACCGGGCATTTTTCGGGATCGGTATTGCTGATTACAAATTCGGCTTTTTTAATGATCATATTTATTTGATATAAACTTCAAGCAGTTTTACAGCACTTCCCTTAGAGTTGGAAAGCGCAAAATTATTGATCTGAGCAGGTACAAGAACAGAATCGCCTTTGTTGACGTCTATCGCCTGATCCTCCCAGGAAAGGGTGAATTTCCCTTCGAGGCAAATGTAAATAACAAATGTATCGAGATCGGTAAAATCACGATCCACAGAATCAGCTAATTGAAGAATGTTTGTCGTGAAATACTGACAATCAACGAGCTTCACCGACTGATCATTTTCAGACTTGTAATCTGTCCGATAACTGGTTTCATACTTATAATCAATTGCATCAACTGCCAGATCGGTATGCAGTTCGCGCGGATTACCATGGTCGTCAACACGGTTAAAATCATAAATACGGTAAGTAACATCAGAGGTCTGTTGTATTTCGGCAACCACAATCCCTTTACCAATGGCATGAACCCTGCCGGCAGGCATAAAGAACACATCGCCTGCTTTGGCCTCTTCGTAGTTGAGGATCTCTTCCAACTGGCCGTTCTTAAAGTAATTCAGATACCCCTCTTTATCAATTTTCCGGTTAAATCCTGAAATCAACGTTGAACCGGGATCGGCCTGAACAACATACCACATCTCAGTTTTGCCAAATGCATCGTGCCGTTCCATCGACAATTCATCGTTAGGGTGTACCTGAATAGAGAGATTGTCGTTGGCATCGATAAACTTGATCAGGAGTGGAAATTCAGTCCCGAATTTTTCATAAACTTTTTCCCCGACCAGATCACCCATATACACTTCGATCAGTTCTTCAAGGCTATTCCCGGTCAGAAATCCGTTTGAAACAACTGAAACTTCATCCTGCACACCTGAAATCTCCCACGACTCGCCACAATTGGGTAATCCGGGATATTCTTTATTCAACAACTCCTTTAATTTATTACCACCCCAGATCTTCTCTTTACAAATTGGGGTGAATTTCAGAGGATAGAGATTATTCATTGACAAATTTTAGATTTAAAATTCAAAATCGACGGCAGCCTTGTTAATAGTGTTAGCCTTGATTAATTCAACCACCTTCAGATGTTCCGGATGAACCTGGTAAATTGCCAGGTCGGCAAGGGTTTCAAAATGAGTGATCAGACAGACATCAAACGAAAAGGCGTTAAGTTCATGATTCTGACCAACTTCTATATACTTCAGGACCTCAATCTTTTCCCCGAGCGACAGTAGGGCTTTGGTTATTTTGCTCCTTACTACTGCTTTCAAATCCTCATTTTCAAACTCCTTGAGTTTAAAAAGAACGATATGTTTTATCATTATTACAGTTTTTTTAGTTATACAAATTTAATATTTTATCATCAAAGTTGGATTAAAAAAATTGTCACATGTAATACAACCGCCGGAATACAAAATATTTCCTTAATTTTGATTACCGTTATCGCCGTTTTGGAAGGCGGATATTTTTGTGTTCAGTGAGACCACAAATTTCAACATTTACAGACTTTTAGTTTTCATCGACATTCTATTAACTTATTAATTATATGCTCATTATTGGAATTGCAGGAGGAACAGGATCGGGTAAGACCACCGTTGTTAACGAGATTATTGCACGGTTGAACAAAGCGGATGTTGCGGTAATTCCACAGGATGCCTACTATCGCGATAACAGTCATCTACCGATTGAACAACGTCAGAAAATCAATTTCGACCATCCGGATAGCATTGAATTTGAATTACTTATTTCCAATATTAAAAAATTGAAAAATGGTGAGAGCGTCCATCAGCCAATCTACTCCTACCTCACCTGCACCCGCTTCGATGAAACGGTGGTCATAAAACCACAAAAGGTAGTGATCATCGAAGGGATACTTTGCCTTCAATCCGAGGAGTTACGTAAATTAATGGATATCAAGATTTTTGTTGACTGCGAGGCTGATGTAAGGCTTTCGAGGGTGATCAGGCGCGATATTATTGAAAGGGGACGCGATGTGATTAAAGTTCTTCAGCGATATGAGGATACCGTCAGACCGAGTCACCTCCAATTTATCGAACCCACCAAACGTTATGCCGATATTATAGTACCTGAAGGGGGTGAAAATAAAGTAGCCATCAATATTATTACTCAATATATTAAGAAACACCTTCACGACAACCCCTAAAATCGACCCGATATGCTAGAAAAACTCTTGCCTGAACACGTTTTATTTATTGATATTGAAACTGTTTCACAGTTCGAAGATCTGGCAGAAGCGCCTGAGAATATTCAGAAACTTTGGACAAAAAAAGCCGGTCAGATCGGTAAGGAAGGAGAAACAGCTGAATCACTTTATACTCGCGCTGCAATCTATGCCGAGTTTGGAAAGATCGTCTGCATCTCTGCCGGTAAGATCTATCGCAAGGGAAATGAGCGTGCCTACCGGGTTAAATCTTATTTTGGAGAGGATGAAAAAACCATTTTGCAGGAATTTTCAGCAATGGTTACGGGATTTATGGCGAATGCCACACATAAACTCTGTGCTCATAACGGCCAGGAGTTCGACTTTCCATATATTGCACGACGAATGTTAATTCATGGATTACCACTTCCACCGGTTCTGGATATTGCCGGCGCCAAACCGTGGGAAATAAAAGATGTGATGCTTGATACCCTCCAACTTTGGAAATTTGGCGACTACAAACATTATACTTCACTCGAACTGCTCTGTGCGATCTTCGGGATTCCCACCCCTAAAGACGATATCGACGGCAGCCAGGTAGGTGACATTTATTACAAAAATTTTGATATACAAAGAATTGCACGTTATTGCGAAAAAGACACCTTCGCCATCGCCCAGTTACTGCTCCGGTTTAAAGGTGAACCTTTGATTCGTCAGGAAAATTACGAAATTGCAGGATTGGAAGAATAATTAGGTGCTATTTGCATGGTTTTTATATTTTTGCACCTTAAAATTTAAAGTAAAACAAATGCCGATAGTATTAAGTGGAATTCGTTCAACCGGAAACCTGCACCTGGGAAATTATTTTGGAGCTGTAAAAAATTTTATTGAGATGCAGTACGAGCATCAGACATTTTTCTTTATTGCAGATTATCATTCGCTTACGACACATCCTACTCCCCACGACCTTCATAATAATGTCAAACAGGTTTTGGCTGAATATCTGGCATGCGGTATCGATCCCGAAAAGGCAACCATCTATATTCAGAGTGATGTCCCTGAGATACCTGAGTTATATCTGCTTTTAAATATGAACGCCTACCTGGGTGAACTTGAGCGGACCACCTCATTCAAGGATAAAGCGCGTCAGCAACCCGAAAATGTCAACGCAGGTTTACTTACCTACCCGGTGCTGATGGCTGCTGATATTATTATTCATAAAGCCAATCTTGTTCCGGTAGGAAAAGATCAGGAGCAGAATCTGGAGATGGCCCGCACCTTTGCCCGCCGATTCAACCGGATGTATAATGTTGAGACCTTCCCTATACCAAGAGGTTACACTTTCGAAGGAAAAGATATGGTGAAGATTCCCGGCCTTGACGGCTCTGGCAAGATGGGAAAATCGGAAGGAAATGCCATTTCGTTGGCCGAATCACCAGCCAGCATCCGTAAAAAAGTGATGAAAGCAGTCACCGATCAGGGGCCAACTGAGATGAACCAGAAAAAGCCGGATGTGATTCAGAATTTGTTCACCTTAATGGAAACGGTCTCAGCACCCGATGTCGTTTCTCATTTCGATGCAGCCTATAATGACTGCTCTATCCGTTACGGTGACCTCAAGAAGCAGTTAGCCGAAGATATTATCCATTTTACTACTCCAATCCGACACCGTATTGAGGAAATTTCCAAGGATAACCTCTATTTGTCGAGAGTTGCAAAAGAGGGCGCCGAAAAAGCACGTGCATCAGCTTCCAAAACCCTTAACGAAGTGAGGGAAATCATTGGATTCAGGAAGTTCTATTAATGATAAGAAATCAAAACGAATGCTGAGTGAGGATAAATGGGTTAAAACACTTCAGGAGTCATTCCCTTCACGGAGGAGTATTTGGATAGAGGGAAAGAAAAAATCGGAAAGATATTTATTGAGTTGTTTTACTATTTCCTTCAATATAGGTAAAACCAAGATTTGGATGTTAGTTACCCTTTCCCAAAGGGAGGGCCGGGGTGGGGTCAACTATTCCCAATTCTAATCTTGGAGAAGAATTTCTGAATTAAAAGTCAATCGAATAAAAGAAAACAGGAATTCAATACTGTCAAGTTTATTGAAGGTCAAACGAGCAGCAGTTTAATTCAATGATCTGTATTCAACAGGCGTATAGCCCGTTTCATTTTTAAACATCCGGCTAAAGTGTTGAGGATGCTTAAAACCCAATTCAAAAGCGATCTCACTAACCGTTTTGCTGGTATCAAACATTCGCTCTTTGGCAATATCCATTAATTTCAGCTGGAGATGTTCCTGTGCCGATTTTCCGGTCTCTTTTTTTATTAAGTCACCAAAATAGTTAGCCGACAGATTTAAATGATCCGCAAAATACTTGACTGTGGGTAAGCCTACGGACTGAGGTAGTTCAGATTGAAAATAGTTGTCGAGTAAGTTTTCGAACTTCACCAATATATCTTTATTAACATTTCCCCGGGTGATAAACTGTCGGTCGTAAAAGCGCATACAATAGTTAAGAAGCAATTCTATATTGTTTGAAATAAGCGTTTTACTATGTTTGTCTATGGACTGATCCAACTCATATTCAATCTTATTCAGGCAATCAATCACAATTTGTTTTTCCTTCTCTGATAGATGGAGCGCTTCATTTACCTCATACGAAAAGAAGGTATAATCCTTAATGTTGTGCCCCAGCGACGTGCCGCGAATTAAATCGGGATGAAAGAGCAAGGCCCATCCCTTTGGTTGAATAATCTCTTTACTGGTCACTCCTACGATTTGTCCAGGGGCAACAAAAACAAGCGTTCCCTCCTGATAATCGTAATAATTGCATCCGTATTTCAAATCGCCGCAATTCACCTCTTTTAAAAAGACACAGTAAAAGCCAAAAAGTATTCGTGCACTTTGGGTAGGTGTTGCTTTCGACATATCCACTACGCTAACTAAAGGATGCAAGGTTTCAACCCCTCTCATTGAATTATACTGGGTTATATTGTCCAGTTTCAAGATCTCGTTCATCATTTTTGTTTTAATTTCAAGTAAAGGTAAGTTGCTTTTTATTGAAATATCAAATGGCAAAATCAATATCAGTAATACGGGTACAAGAAGCAGTAATCTGTATAACGATCAGTCGCTTTTTTCCCCTCATCTTTGCACCGTGAAAATAATACTTGTCAGGATTAAAAAATGATAGATATGCAAAAAGTAGTTTTAAACAATGGAGTTGAAATGCCCATCTTAGGATTTGGTGTATTTCAGGTAACAGACCCCAAAGAGTGTGAAAATAGTGTTCTCGATGCTATAGAAACAGGCTACCGATTAATTGATACAGCTGCTTCTTATATGAATGAAACGGCTGTTGGCAATGCCATCAAAAAAAGCGGAGTCGCAAGGGAGGATTTATTTATTACCACCAAACTTTGGTTACAGGATACCGGCTACGAAAACACTAAAAAGGCTTTTGAGAAATCATTAAACAAACTGCAGTTTGATTATCTGGATTTGTATTTGATCCATCAGCCTTATGGAGATGTTCATGGTTCGTGGAGGGCTATGGAAGAGTTATACAAAGCCGGAAAGGTTAAAGCCATTGGTATCAGCAACTTTCATCCTGATCGTGTAATGGATATTATTACTTTCAATGATATTGCCCCGGCTGTAAACCAGATTGAAACACATCCATTTAACCAACAGATTGAGAATCAGAAATTCTTAACAGAAAATAAGGTTCAGATTGAATCATGGGGGCCATTTGCCGAAGGCCGTAACAACCTTTTCCAAAATGAACTGTTGGAATCTATTGCAACCCGCTATAAAAAGAGCATTGCACAAATCGTTCTTCACTGGCTTACTCAAAGAGGTGTTGTTGCTATTCCCAAATCGGTTAAAAAGGAAAGAATTAGAGAGAATTTCAATATCTTCGATTTTGAATTGAGTTCGGATGATTTGGCAACTATTGCAACACTGGATACGAAAACAAGTAGCTTTTTCGACCACCGTGACCCTGAAATTATAAAATGGATGGGCAATCGGAAATTAGATATTTAATGCACTAAAAAAATTAAGCGATGAAAAAAAGAAAACTTGGGATTAGCGGACTGGAAGTGTCCGAAATTGGTTTTGGTTGCATGGGGATAAGCTTCGGTTATGGCGTGATTGCTGACAAAAAGCAATCAATAGAGCTAATCCGCAAAGCAGTAGAATTGGGCGTTAACTTCTTTGATACGGCCGAAGTGTATGGCCCTTATATCAATGAAGAACTTGTCGGAGAAGCGCTCGAACCGTTTAAAGGAAAGGTCGCAATTGCCACAAAATTCGGGTTTAATTTTCAGGATGGTATAAATACCGGACTCAACAGCCGACCGGAGAATATTAAAAAAGTGGCAGAGGAGTCGCTGAAACGTCTTCGGATTGACGCCATTGACCTTTTCTACCAACACCGGGTTGACCCCAATGTACCCATCGAAGATGTGGCCGGCGCCGTAAAGGAGCTGATTCAGGCGGGGAAAGTAAAACATTTCGGACTTTCGGAAGCAGGGGTGCAGGTGATTCGCCGCGCACACGCCGTTCAGCCCGTTACTGCCTTGCAAAGCGAATACTCCTTGTGGTGGCGCGAACCGGAAGACGAAATCATTCCGACACTCGAAGAGTTGGGAATTGGTTTCGTTCCGTTTAGTCCGCTTGGCAAGGGCTTCCTGACCGGGAAAATGGACCAGAATACAACTTTCGACAGTAAGGATTTCCGGAGTACAGTTCCCCGTTTATCGCCCGAAAACCTTAAAGTAAATATGGCGTTTGTCGATTTGGTTTCTGCAGTTGCACAACGTAAAGATGTTACACCTGCACAAATTGCACTCGCCTGGATACTTGCACAAAAACCATGGTTTGTTCCAATACCGGGCACTACAAAGATGGATCGTTTACACGAGAATCTCGGAGCTGCAGCTGTGGAACTTACTCCGGACGAACTTCAGGAAATTAACACCGCCTCCTCAAAGATTGTGGTTCAGGGCGACCGGTATTCAGAAGGAAATGCAAAAATGATTAACCGGTAATTAGAAAAGATTAAAACCACATAGACACATAGAACACATAGAATAAGTAGAGAAAGGTTTTTCAACAAATTAAATAAATGGAAGAAATAAAAACAGTATTACTAATCAATACACATTTTAGATAAATAAAATGACAGGAAATAAAATCCTTATCGCTTATTATTCGCGCAAAGGGCAGAATTATGCAGGCGGTAGAATTGTAAATCTTCCGGTAGGAAACACGGAGGTGGCAGCAAAAATGGCACAGGAAATTACCGGAGGCGATTTATTTGAAATTTGCACAGTAAAATCGTATCCGGTTGATTACACAGAAACTACTGAGGTCGCAACGGTTGAGAAAAGAACGAATGCCCGACCTGAGCTTTCCACGCATGTGAATAACATGGATCAGTACGACACGATTATCCTAGGCTATCCAAACTGGTGGGGAACTTTTCCGATGGCCGTGTTTACCTTTCTGGAAGAATACGATTTTAAAGAAAAATCAATCCTCCCCTTCTGCACCCACGAAGGAAGCGGACTTGGCGGAAGTGAGCGCGACATCCGTAAACTTTGTCCCGGGGCAAAGGTTTTGCCAGGCCTGGCCATTCGGGGTGGAAGCGTAACTGGTGCAGTAGAGGCAATTAAATCCTGGCTTTCAATGTGATTATGAGGCGTCGTAGTTTTGCGGGTTCAAATATCGGGGGGATTACTGAAACTCAGGAAATGCTTGTTTTCTGTGCAGCGCATAATATAAGTAATGAAATAGCCATAATTCAAGAATCACAAACCGGAATGAATCCGCCAACCGGCGGATGGCTATTCCATTTGGCTGCGTTGCATTTTAGCAAAAGGTGCGGCGCACCAAAATATTTGTAGAATGTTAATCAACGCATACCAAAAGGTGCAACGCACCGAAATATTTTTGAAAATTCTGACTTGACCATGAAATATTATTCTCATAAAAGTCACTCGCAAAATACGACAACAAATAATTCCAATTACTTAGAACTGATTAATACTGAACAAGTCAATGAAGCCTTCGCCCGATTGGAAAAAAGGGATGTTAAATACCGTTTTGTGATTGATATGGCGGATTTGAAAAAATAAGAATGGAGGATTAAGATCTGATTTCACTATAAGCATTTTAACCAGACCTCAATTCAATTGAAAAATTGATTATTTTTGAAAGTACTTCGTATTTTTGTCAAAAGGCAGAGATGGGTTTATTTATTTATAATTGATATGAGCACAATAATTGAAAGTCTCCGAAAGGAACTGACTGCAAACAGCAGTGAAGCGGTTCAGAAAAGCAGTCAACATTTTTTTAAAGAGGAAATCCTTTGTTATGGGATTAAGAGTGCCAAAGTTGTCGATATAGGGAAAGCACATTTTAAAAACCTTGGCGGAGCTTCTAAAACCGAAATCTTTGGTTATTGCGATAATTTATGGCAATCGGGTTACATCGAGGAGTCATTTATTGCCTGCAACTGGTCATATAATGTCACCAAATATTTTGAACCTGCAGATTTCAAGGTGTTTGAAAAATGGATTGATGTTTTTGTCAATAACTGGGCTTCGTGCGACACCCTTTGCAATCATACAGTAGGGAAGTTTGTTGAAATGTATCCTGAATTTCTTAAGGAATTAATAAGGTGGACACAATCCCCCAATCGCTGGATGCGCCGGGCTGCAGCAGTTTCGCTGATTATTCCGGCACGACATGGGAAATTCTTAAATGAGATTTTTGAGATCGCAGACCGTTTGTTGCTCGATCGGGAGGATATGGTTCAAAAAGGTTATGGTTGGATGCTGAAAGTTGCCAGTCAAATGCATCAAAAAGAGGTGTTTGATTATGTCTTTTCAAAGAGGGCTGTCATGCCCAGGACCGCACTGAGATATGCGATAGAGAAGATGCCTTCGGAATTAAAAACAAAAGCGATGGGGAAATAGAAAGGATATAATATCGGAATATGACATTTGTAGATACACACGGCCGTGCCTCTACAATCCCTCACCTATTCATCTTTTTATTACCCTAACTGATAGGTAACTCATAATTCTCCGGCCACTAATAAATCTTACCTAATACGTAAAAACATCCGGACGGAATGAATTAACCTTACTTTAAATTCCATTAACTGCCTTATTCTGTCGTTTCCAATCTCTAAGAACGGTCAGCAATTCATCAATCTGATCCTCAGTATGTGCAGCTGAAGCGGTGATTCGCACAATATACTGAACCGTCTTGACTGGGTAAGTTACAAATGGCGCCACAATATGGTGAGATTTGAGAAAATCAGACAAGTTGGAGGCATCCCCCTGATTCTTAAATAAAACCGGAATAATTGGGGCTAGACTATTGGGCGTTTGAAATCCCAGCTCACTGATCCCCTCCCTGATTCTTTCGGCGTTAGAAAGGGTCTGAACTCTAAGTTCTTTCTGTTCCATGACCAACTTAATTGCCACGCAGGCTGCTGAAACAAGGGGTGGTGGTAAAGAGGTGGAGGCACCATAAACAGGCGATTTTTCCCTGATTTTTTGTGTCAGCGCTTTACTTCCTGAAATAAATCCACCATAAACTCCAATTGCTTTGCTCATGGTCTCGGTCTGGAAAATACGGGGTGCATCTCCAAGGCCGAAAAATTCGGGCGTTCCTCTGCCGGTTTCTCCCAATACTCCCGTTGCATGGGCATCATCTACAATCAGTAAACCATTATTATTTTCAACTACCTGATAAATGGTATCCAGTGGAGCAATCTCACCTGTAAGTGCAAAGATTCCGTCTGTAATGACCAAAGGGTTGGTTGATTTGCTTTTCAGGATCTTGTTTTCAAGATCAACTGCATCGCAATGTTCATAAAAACAAACCTTTTTCAGATCACATGGGATTCCATCGAGTATACTGGAATGAGCAGACTGATCGACAAACAAGGCGTCGTATTCTCCTTTAAGGATATGAAGCAGAATTTTATTCCCCAGATAACCTGAGGCAAATACCACAGCATCTTCACGTTGTTTGAACCCGGCTATCATTCGCTCCAGTTCAAGATGTATATCCGAGGTTCCTGTAGTCTGCCTGGAGGCAGAAAAATTTATTCCATATTTTTGGATTCCCTGAATGGCAGCTTCCACGATGGCCGGGTGATTGGCAAGACCCAGATAATTATTACCTGCAAAACACGAATATTTAAGACCTTCGGACAAGATATAATTTCCGACGCCGCTTTCCATTACCATCATTGTAGGTTGTTTTATATTAATTGACTTAATATCAGCACTCCCAGTAATCCCAAAATGCCTATAAGGGTCTCCATCACACTCCATACCATAAAGGTCTGTTTGACAGTGGTATTAAAGTACTCCTTAAACATCCAGAATCCGGTATCATTAAAATGGGAGAACATCAGACTTCCTGCACCTGTGGCGATCACCATCAATTCACGTGATATAGCGGTTCCTTCAACCAATGGTAAGGTTAATCCGGCAGCAGTAATACATGAAACAGTTGCTGAGCCGATTGCAAAGCGGATCATCGTGGCTACACACCAGGTAAGTACCAATGGAGAGACACTGAATCCCCCCACCATTTGTTTAATATAATCTGCCGTGCCACTGTCGATTAAAACCTGTTTGAAAGCGCCTCCGGAAGCAATGATAAGCAGAATCATCGAAATAGCAGCAGTTGCGCCGGATAAACTGTTCATCAGGTCTGACATTTTCCTTTTCTGCCTGATCCCAAGCAGATAAATCCCAATAAAAACGGCAATAAAGAGGGCAATTGACGGATCGCTGATAAACTTCAATAGTTTAATATTGCCATTTCCTGCAGGCATGGCCATCTGGATGACCGCACCTGATAACATCAGAACGATTGGGCTTAATGCAGTGATCAGACTGGCTGCAAGTGATGGTAACTCAGCCTTCGTAAATTCGCGGGCTACAAAGAGTTCTTTTGGAGGTATCAGGTTCCATTTTGCGTAGAATCTTGATAACAAAGGTCCCGCGATAATGATACTGGGTATGGCAACCATCAGGCCGTAAAGCAATGTCAGGTTGGGATTGGCGTGAAATATAAAAGCGATGGATGTTGGTGCTGGGTGAGGTGGGAGAAATCCGTGTGTTACCGAGAGTGCGGCACACAAAGGAAGTCCAAGGTAAATTAAAGGCAATTTAGTAGAGTGGGCCAGGGCATAAATAAGCGGCATCAAAACCAGAAAACCGGCATTGTAAATCATAGGGAGCCCTACAAGGAATCCTGTTATCATGATCGCGATCTGAATCTTGCCCAGGCCGAAAAGATCAACCAGTTTATTGGTAATCTGAAAAGCTGCACCACTCTCTTCGAGTAGTTTCCCAAGCATTGCCCCGAAGAGAATGATCAGCGCAAGACTGCCCATGGTGCTACCAAGGCCGGAGGTAATGGATTGCAGGATGGTCATAGCATCCATTTTGTTGAGTAAACCAACAGCAAATGAAGTGATTAGAAGCGATAAAAATGCGTTGATTTTGTAAATGGATATCAGAAAAAAGAGAAGTATTATTCCTGCAAATATAATAATCAGCGGCATATCAGGTCAATTAATCATTATCTTACGAAAGTAGGATAATTTGATCCGATAACGAAATCTTACTGGGATAAATTACGGAGAATATGCATCATCTATTTAAATTTCAGAGATGTTTTAAATAAGTGGATCATCGTTTTTGATTTCTGGGATCCCCCTCGTTTGCAACGAGGGGGTCTCGAGTTTGGCATTTGACTAGATAAAGATAATATTTTTCAGAAAATATATTGCAATTAGCTTGTTCTGATTGCAATTTTTCATTAGTTTTGATACTAGTTATATAACTAGATTTAAAATTAAAGCCATGGGACTACCAACAAAAATTCAGCTTATTAAAAGAGCGAAAAGCGAACAGTGGTACATCAATTTTCCATCAGCCATTGCTCAGGCAATGGAGTTCGAACGTGGAGAAGTAGTAGAATGGATAATTGAAGATAAACACAAAATGACTCTCAAGCGGAATGAATCTGTTTTGAATTCTGATAAAAAAAAACCTCAGACGGATCTCTAATTGATGAGTTTGACTTGCTACTTAACCAATGTGTGAATGCTTTCAATCAGGATAATGCATGGAAAACAGGGCGTGATCTGGCTTTTGGCGCTCTTTCCTGTATGGGCAGACACACAGTTACAGGTATGCTTACAGCTAGCGGACAACAGTTTATGGATTGGTCATCTGCGTATCGTTTGTTTAGTCAGCATCGTATTGACATGTCAAAATTTTTTGATGTAGCCCGCTCTGGGGTTTTGCAAGAACTTGGGCCGCAACAGACAATTGTTGTTCATATGGATGATACCATCTTGAAAAAGACCGGCAGGTATATACCTGGTACCGCATGGCGCAGAGATCCATTGGGACCGCACTTTCAAACCAATTTTATTTGGGGACAACGTTTCCTGCAAATCTCTATGGCACTCCCTGATCATCAGGGATGTTCTCAGTCCAGAGCCATACCGATCGATTTTCATCACTGTCCTACGGTAAAAAAGCCAGGTCAAACTGCTGGTGAACAGGATTGGAAAAACTTCAAGGAACAACAAAGGAAATTAAAATTAAGCAAACAAGGTAGTGAGCGGCTAAAACAACTTCGTGATGCACTGGATAATCAAGGTGCCAAAGAGAGGCAACTCGTTGCAAGCGTTGACGGTAGCTACACAAACGCAGAAGTACTGAAACATTTACCAGAACGAACCACCATGATTGGACGTATCCGAAAAGATACAAAACTGTATGCTTTTCCCGAACAACAACCTGGCTCAGGTAGAAAACGCGTTTATGGAGACAGATTGCCTACTCCGGAACAAGTCAGGCAGTCAGACCAATATCCGTGGTTGGAAGTAAATGCGTGGGCTACCGGGAAAGAACATAAGTTCAATGTCAAAGCAATTAAAAATGTCCGGTGGCGATCAGCAGGTCAGAGACACAATTTACAGCTGGTAGTAATTAGACCTTTAGGATATAGACTTACCAAATTCTCCAAAATGCTGTATCGGGAACCGGCCTATCTGATTTGCACAGACAATGAACTTAATGTTGATAAACTTTTGCAGGATTATTTATGGCGTTGGGAAATTGAAGTCAACTTCAGGGATGAAAAAACTTTGCTTGGATGTGGACAAGCACAGGTAAGAAATCCGGAATCAGCAGAACGTGTTCCTGCTTTTATATCCGCCATTTATGCATTGCTTCACCTGGCAGCGCACAAGTCTCTCAAATTATCAAATCAAGCACTGTTGCCCAGACCAAAATGGTATCTGAAAAAGGAAGGAAAACGTCACTCAACAGGTGATTTAATCAATAACCTAAAGGCCCAGGCATGGACAAAAGCAATCGGAATGAATTTCTCTGGCTTCGTGAATCAAGAATTGGAAACGCGAAGCCGTAGAAATAAGGCAAACCCCTTTACTTCCGCAATGTTTTACATGAGAAATTAGCCAAACTTAAGTCCCCCTCGTTTGCAACGAGGGGGTAGTTGTACTGAGTTTGTAACTCTTTTATGCACCAACTTCAAAATATATTTGCTGAAATATCGTTACAAACGATAAACTGTTACCCCCTCGTTGCAAACGAGGGGGAGGTGGAGCGCCTTATGGTTGTGAATAACGATTTGGCACTTGGCGAAGGGGGCGGGTCCGGAGCGTTAAAGGTTTGAACTGGTAGAATGCCCAATGCGGGTAGGGAGGTTGGAAGGAATCGTTCGCCGCCGCTTTTGCTAAGTGCCTGTTATGGTGCGTTTTAATTTATGTCGTCATGGGATTGATTTGTATCTGTCCACCTATTGCTCTTAATACTTTCATAATTGTCTCAAATTGAGGTTTAGATCCATCCGATAAAGCTTTGTATAAACTTGGTCTACTTAATCCAGTTTCTTGTGCAATTTTTGTCATACCAATTGATTTTGCAATATGTCCGATTGCTGTAATTACATCGGAATCATTTCCTTCTGCTAAAACAGCATTAAGATATTCTGCAATCATTTCGTTACTATCCAAATAGTCTGCTATATCAAATTTTGAAGTTTCCATTTCTATAATCTTTTAATTCGTTTTAAAATCTCTTTTGCCTTTTCAATGTCTCTCTGCTGGGTGGACTTATCTCCACCAATAAGTAGAATAATGATTTTTCCGTCGGATTCTTTAAAATATACTCTGTATCCTTTTGCGAAGTCAATTTTTAGTTCCCGAATCCCATCGCCAACAGGTTCACAATCGCCAAAATACCCATCATTCTCAATCTTTTGAATGCGAAACAATATTTTAGCTTTAGCTCTTAAATCTTTAAGTTTTCTTAGCCATTTGTCAAAATTACATATTCCGGTGATACCCGTTCACGTTTTCCGGTGATGTCCGTTCACTGTTTGTTCAAAAACGATTAGGCAAATGTAACATTAATATTTTTTGCGTAAACTTTCTCCGGTTAATTGAAAACGGACTGATTTATGAACGATTCTGTCTAAACAGGCTTCAGCAATCAGCTCATTACCAATAACTACATACCAATCATTGACTGGTAGCTGACTGGATATTATCAATGCTTTTTTCCGATATCTGTCGTCAACAATTTGCTCAAAATCATTTTGCTGTTGTCCTTGTAATGTTTTCATGCCAAAGTCATCTATGATTAACATATCCACGCGTGAGAGTTTTTCAAGGAATCGGATTTCCTGTCCTTGCAATCGTTCGAGTTTGATTCGATCCAATAACTTTTGCATGTTGAAGAACACGACATTAAATCCCAGCCTGCATGCCCTATCACCCAGTGCAACGGCCAAATAGGTTTTTCCTGTTCCGGTAGGTCCGTTAATCACGATTGTTTGTCCATTACGAACAAATTCACACGTACCCAACTGCGCCACTGTCGTTGCGTCAACACCTCTGGTGGTATTATAATCAAGCTCCTCAAGCGAAGCAGGATATGGAAACGCGGCTTCTTTGAGCAGTCGGGCAATACGGTTTGTTTTTCGGGTGTCTTGTTCGGTTTGCAACATAAGTTGCAGCCCATCTCTGAGAGAGAGTTTGTCGGCTCTGCGTGTCTCACAAAGGGATGTCCAGCAATCTGCCATCCCGGGAAGCTTCATCTTGTGAAGCGATTTTTCAATTTCTTCCATACAATGATTCTTTTAATTGTTTATTTATAATAGGGGTTTCCTCGCATATTTTCATGATTTGTTGGCTGTGGATTAATGCGTTCCCCGCTTTCACTTTGTAATTTGGCCATATTGAGATTGCTGATCACATTTTGTAAAAACTTGCCCGAGTATGACCTGTTTTGGATAGCTATCTGGCAGGCTTGTTCAAAATCGGCTATTTCCGTTTTCCGGCTTATCGAAAGCATATAATCACAGGTTTTATATTTAAACTCGGGGGGAATCTGACGTTGTTCCAAATCCATAAACATGTCAGAGACAAGCTGCTTAAATACCGCACTCTGCTTATCCGCTTTTTCTTGATAATAGTCAGGAGAACGGCTCAGAATGGCGTTGGAATTGGATGCCAGATGTTCTTTTTTGTGCGTATGCCCAAAGCCTAAGTGGCGCTCATGCGTAGCCACTAATTCATTATTTACAAAGATTTTGACCAATGTGCGGGTGTAAATAACATGGCTGCGTTTTCCAATGTGGACAAATGGAACCGAGTAATAGTGTTTGTCGCGTGCCAAATAAACGAATCCATCGTTGCGAACCTGTAAATCGCACGTAAGTTTCATTTCATAAGGTTGTTCGGGCAAAGGGGCAAGTATATTCTTTTCAACGGCAAAGAATTGTTCTTCACGACTATAAGGACGTTGTTGCATCCGTGTCTGATTGTGTTCAAGCATTTTCTGCGATACCGCCTCATTTAAATCCTCCAATGAATAAAAGGTCGTATTGCGAAGTTTGGCATATACCCGCCTGTAAATAATCTTCACCTGGTTCTCTACCAATGCCTTGTGTGTAGGAGAATAAGGGCGGCAAGGGATGGTTACAAAACGATAATGATTGCCCATATCTTCCAACGCTTTGTTCAACGTTGGTTCATACTTATCCGCCTTTATTACTGCCGATTTAAGGTTGTCTGTTACCAAAATCTTAGGTACCCCTCCTATGGCTTCCATGCACTTGGAAATGGCATATAGAAAATCCTCCACTCTTTGTGAGGGAATACACAAAGCAAAGGCATAATCCGTGTAAGGTAAACATGCCACAAATACCTGTACTTTAATCATTTCTCCTGTTTCTGTATTTGTATATTCCAATGTATCTCCAGCAAAATCAACAAATAATTTCTCACCTGGAACATACGTATCACTCAACACGGTAGTAGGCGCAGAGGCTGCTAATTGTTGTTTTAAGTGATGGAAAAACTGAGACTTACGATAACCGTCAGGATGCCTGGCTATGTAATCCTGCCACACCAAAAAACGCGTCACATGTTTATGACCTAAAGAGGTCTTAAAACCTGGCAACTCATCCAAAAACGTCTGATGCCGGTAATCCGTATAAGCCGGATTACCGGCCCTGAAGCGTGCTTCAAGTTCCGGATCTTCCATTTTTAATACCTCTTTGAGCGACAATGGATCACCCCCAAAGAACCGAACATAATTATTTACCGTCTCTTTGTTTATATCCAAATCTTTGGCGATTTGACGGTTCGACACGCCGTTCTCGCTCAATTGGAGAACTTGTTTTATTCTACTCATACTTGTTGATTTTCCTGCCATATTACCTTTGCTTTGTTGGGCGATTTTTAAGCGGCAAAGGTACGGGTGAACGTTCGGGTGAACGGATATGCTCCGGAAAATGAAAAGTGCCAATCCGTGAACGGGTATGCTCCGGAAAGTACTGATAACAAAATTACTAATATCCAAAAGTGAACGGATATGCTCCGGAAAAGTGATATTTTCCGACCTCCCAAAATAGCGTGAACGGGTATGCTCCGGAATAAGGTACCATTGACCGGGTATGCTCCGGAATTTGGATTGTTTTGTAACAGTTTTTTGTCTTTTCATCCTGTTTGAAGCCTGTTTTTAGGGCAAACGGACATGAAAAACGTGGTTTTGAATGGTCAACTTTCAGTTTGAAACTGAAATGTTTCTATTCTAAAGTGGGTGGGTATGCTCCGGAATATGTAAAAATTGTCTGTTTTCTCAATTTTGTACATTTATTTAATTGTATTCATTTGGATACAATATTACGCAATCTTTTCTATTCGAGAAAGGTTTAATTCAAAATTCTTCAGAATAATTCATAACACATAAGGAGTTGTGTATGGGCTTATTAAAATGCACCATAACGTTCCGCAGCACCGAGTAGGCAAGGGGAATTTAACTTCGTTGATCTTCGATTCACCCCAAGCCTCTCACAGAACCGTGCTTGATAGTCTCCCATCACACGGCTCTTCTAATAGGTCATACAATATAAAGCTCATCCTTGTTAAAGTTGGCAAATTGCATTTCCTATTAGCTAACCCCTTTGCTCCATTCCCATTACAGGAACTTCCTCACTACTACGGGTTAGTCTGCCCCTGCATGATGCTTCGGTATTTTGCCTCTAGGGTGAACCTATTGTGCATTTGGCTCCGCCGATTTACGCTTCGCTCCAATTCCCTTTGCTTTTCCAAACAGGTTCTCAAGTTCCGTAACCAAGCCCGAATAAAGTTCTTGCCCTCTGTAGGACGCCTGCCGTTTAGCCAGTAAACAGGTTGCCGCTAAACTTATAACTCCGTCGTGTACTTCGTAGCTTTTGACAGGTTGTACCCCTTCTCGACACCTCTACAGCTATTTAATTTTGTTCAACTCCTACATTCATACCTGATTCCGTTTAATCGGAACCTTTACCTAAACGCTCAGCACCATGACTTCCGCCCACTGGCGGACACCTTTAGGTGGTTTGATGCCTTCGCCTGCACGATGACACCGATGGTTCAACCTTACAACTGGCCTCCATCATCTCAATTACAGCATGCAGGTCTTCCTTCTTATTGACACAATACACGCAGGGGCGTATTGCGGGTTGCTTTCCTGTCGAACCCCACGGCTGTTGCTGCGGGCTGCGAACTTTCTTGTCCGCACCGAAACCCCAATTGACATATAGTTTTTGTTATAGCCCGTTTTCATTCATTTTCCTTTATTAGTTTGATCATTTTCAGATGAATATGCTCAAGTTCATTGTCGTGATTTCCACAATTTGTCAGAACTTTAAGTTTAATCTTTTTGATAATGTCATCTAAGATTTTAATTGAATTTTGTCCAACATTGTAATCGAAAGCTATAAAGTCAATCCACTTTTCATAATCGTCTGAATACAATTTGCTGTTTTTTAATAATAGAAACTCACATGGAAACTGTTCAAAATATTTCCTACAGTCTTCGCTTATATACTCAGATAAGGCTCCGTCAGAGGTTCTTAGAACACTATTAAAAACAAATAAATAAAATTCTTTTGTTTCTTGGTTGTTTGTCAATACACTGTCAAGAAATGCAAAGGTCAATGTATCATCCGATACTGCAAATTTTCCTTGATAAAAAAGTTTTGAATATTTATCAATGTTCGGGTGATTCAAATAAAATGCAATTGGCTTGTTATTAAGTGTGTCCACAAACCATTTATTTGTTGAATTTGGAAATTTCGCTGGATTATTCATCTCTTGATTTTGGCAAAATACTGTCAATGAATCTTTTATTTTATTGTTTTCGGTTTTGTTTTTATTGTTATTTTCAAATTCATCAATAGCTAATCTGAATTTCAAGGTGTCTGGTGCAATATCATTTTTCATAGCCTCCGCAAACCTCCATGTTTCATTGAAAAACCAACCTAAACAAAACGAAATTAATCCAATACTTATATATACCAATGCTCGCTTCATAGTGCCTAATTTCTATTCCATTTTAAACTTTATTGGGATACAGTATTTAACAGGCACAATCTGTCCGTTACATTTCCCTGGTCTCCATTTTGGCATCTTATCAATTATTCTAATGGCCTCATTGTCTGCAAGATTATATATCCCTCTTAAAATTGATTTGTTAGTCAAATTCCCATCTGTCTCAACGATTACAGATACATAGACAGTCCCTTGAAAATCGTCTTGTCCATCATTTGGCCATTGCATATTGTCGGCGACGAATCGTTTTAAAGAGTCCAAACCACCAGGGAATTCGGGAAGTTTGTCAACCATCAAATATACCGTCTGGTTTGTAAGTGTGTCAAACTGAGATTTACATACAGTCTTGGTAGAATCTGTCTGAGCAAAGAGAAAAACAGTCCAAAATAGAATAGAAATAGTCAGTAAATATCTCATTGTCTTGTTTTTAAAATGGGCTATAACGTTCCGCAGCTACATGCAGGCGGGGATTTTTAGCAATAAACTATTTACGTATCAATATTTTACTTTTTCTTCTTTCCTTTCCCGCGAGCACCGAAACCCCGCTTGCGGGTAGGTGCTGTTATGCCCTGTTTTTTTCTTTTTCATCTATTATCTTTTCAACTAAGTCTCTGAAAGTATTTAAGTCTCCAGCTAAGGTTTCAAATCTTTCTGGGTCAAAAATATTTATTGTATTTAAAAATCCTTTCTCTTTTCTTCTTCTATCAATTCTATCAATTGGACTTGTCCCTGTCAACGTGATTTCTTCTAATATAGGTGAAAAATATTTATCCAAATATTCAGTCAAACTTGAAGATGGTTTAAGTTCTGAAACATTAACGCCTTTTTCTTTTAAATTTCGCTTAATTGTCAAGAAAACGCTTGCTTTTATACAAGGATGTCCGAATAAAGTCTTTGGTTGATAATTGTCCTTATGTGCATGTCTTGCAATCAATTTGCAGATATCAATTAGTCGTCTGTTTTTTGCAGGTTCTAAATTGTCATACCATTCTTTCTCTGATATGTTAACTCTGAACTCTTGGTTAAGGAACTGACTTAATTCTTTCCATCCAAGTAAGTCATTTGCCCATCTCCATTCTCTAATCGTCATTTCGGCTGTTATGTCCGCACAAGGGTCTGCTTCAGGGTCAAGTGGACTACAAAGTCTATGTTGTTCTTTGAAAATTTCAAGAACTTCTTCTGCCGAATATTTTTCTGTCGTGTCTGTCATTTTAAAATTGGGCATAACTAGTAAATAGCAGCAAGTTTATAGTACTTTTCCGTGCCCGACTATTTTCAATCTGTTGAAATTATTCATTTTAGACCTATTATTTCGTTTTATAGGCGAACAATTGTAACCTCCATTTTTATAAACGTCGCCCGGAAAAAGCTCGCGGTAATCCTGGAGTAAAAACAGAACGCCGATTGAACCTGACCGGGCGGATCAGAAACGGGTTTACAATCCGCTTTTCACGTGTTAATCCGCGTTCCATTTATTTTCACTGAAATAACTAAACTTTTCACTCCCCCAAATTTATCAATATAAATTTGAATAATTTCAACCAAATGAAATTAATTAGCTGTTTTTTAACATGTTTTGAGCAAGGACTATAAAATGCATCTATCTTATGTACTATTTGGCAGATGCACTGTTTTTGGCAACAGGTGTGGTTGTTTTGCCAATAAGTGTAACATAAAAAGTAAAGATGGGATCACTGGCCTCCCCCTCGTTTGCAACGAGGGGGTAATGGTCCGGAGTTTATAACTCTGATAAACATCCTCCATTTTAAAATTTATTGTCAAAGAATATCGTTAAAAACGATGTGCCCCTTCCCCCTCGTTGCAAACGAAGGGGATTATTAGTTTGTTAATTTACCGCAGCAGAGGTCTCTGCAACAGCGCCCTTCCCCCGCCCGGAGTAATTTACTAAAGCTCTTGCATTTTTGTAGGAATTGTAAAAATCGGGATTGCTATCCTGAAATAATAACATCAAAACATCAATCTGATCCTTAAGTAACTTCTCCTGAGCAGTAAAGGTACTTTCGATATTGTCGGTAGAGGTTTTGGATATGGTGGTGGCGACCCTCTTTTTCGGAATAGCCAACGCAAATTCCGTAAGTAATTGTTCCATCCCCTTCAATTCAGCGTCACCGATAAAATAGCGGGCCATATCGTCTTTATAAGCAACAGCCATTCGATAAAGTAGCATGCCAATATCATACATTACAGAATCTGCTGCCTTTAACAGATCCGAAGGAGTGTAATCAGCCCTGGCTTTAATATCCTCATTATTCACAGTTGAAGCATAACCTTTTAAAGCTGCCGAAAACTTCCTGATCATTTGGGTCAGCTTATCACGCTTAACATTTTTGTTCATGGTAAGTCCTGTGGTCTTAGCCTCCTGAACCTGCCTGTTCTGATTAATTATTAACAATCCTGATCTAAACCGTTCCTTTGCTGCTGCAAGATCATTTAATGAACTTACCAGTGCAGAATTTTCGTCCAGCACCGTCACAACAGATCCGAACATTCTCAATTTGTTCAATTGCCGTTTATTCATACTGACAAAATTTATAGATTAATAATTTGCACCTAAACAGTGCGTTAATTTTACTGTATAAGTTACGACAAAAAATTTAAAAGAAATAAAGTATTTTTCATGTTTTTGAGGTGTTCCAAATCAGTTTCAGAGGGTTTTGCAGGTTTATAAGTCAACCTCTCCTTTTTGGGGACTTGCACTTCCGTCCGATTGAAGGGTTGTGCAGCGACGGGCTTTTGATCGCGGACGGTTTGCGTTCGTACTTTTTATCCCGGGGTGGCACGATCCCGGATGTTTTTATTCATAACAAGATCTTGCCAGGATCGCTTACCCCGGGTTATGATGATAAAGCCCATTCAGGGCTTTATATCCGAGTGTGTAAGAGACTGTCCATTAGTCACCCTCTCCTTTGGGGAGGGCTGGGGTGGGGCCTGACCAGTTCCGTCCGATTGAAGGGTTGTGCATCGCCGGGCTTTTGATCGCGGACGGTTTGCGTTCGTACTTTCTATCCCGGGGTGGCGCGATACCGGAAGTTTTTATTCAGAACAAGATCATTGCAAGGATCGCTTACCCCGGGTTATTAGGATATAGCCCATTCAGGGCTTTATATCCGGGTACGCATGGGCCTGTCTATTAGTCACCCTCTCCTTTTGGGAGGGCTGGGGTGGGGCCTGACCAGTTCCGTCCGATTGAAGGGTTGTGCAGCGTCTGGCTTTTGATCGCGGACGGTTTGCGTTCGTACTTTCTATCACGGGGTGGCGCGATACCGGAAGTTTTTATTCAGAACAAGATCATTGCAAGGATCGCTTACCCCGGGTTATTAGGATATAGCCCATTCAGGGCTTTATATCCGGGTACACATGGGCCTGTCTATTAGTCACCCTCTCCTTTTGGGGAGGGCTGGGGTGGGGCCTTGACATTCCGTCCGATTGAAGGGTTGTGCAGCGTCTGGCTTTTGATCGCGGACGGTTTGCGTTCGTACTTTCTATCCCGGGGTGGCGCGATCCCGGATGCTTTTATTCAAAACGAGATCTTTGCAAGGATCGCTTACCCCGGGTTATTAAGATATAGCCCATTCAGGGCTTTATGTCCGGATACCAGGACTTGTTTATTAGTCACCCTCTCCTTTGGGGAGGGCTGGGGTGGGGTCCTGACATTCCGTCCGATTGAAGGGTTGTGCAGCGCCGGGCTTTTGATCGCGGACGGTTTGCGTTCGTACTTTCTATCCCGGGGTGGCACGATCCCGGATGTTTTTATTCATACCAAGATCTTTGCAGGGATCGCATACCTAGTATTCCCCTCGTTTGCAACGAGGTGTTAGTTGTCCTGAGTTTGTAACTCAGATAAATCATTTAATGACCTCAAAATACATTTGTTTATTAATATCGTTGCAAACGATTAGCCGTTACCCCCTCCCCGACTAATCGGGGCAAGCAGTTGCAAACGAGGGGGAGGGAATTCATCTATTTTAATCCTTGCTTCCTGCAACGTAGTTGCAAAATCTTTGTAGATAAATAAATTGCTAAGTCCTAAAAGCAAAGTAGTTGCGACATCTAAATATGCCTGCATTTTAACCGGATTTCAACTCTTTCGATGGGCAAAGAAATGTTTGTTGTACCCCTATTTTTTTAATACCTTTAACCCTCAGATACCATTATCAAAATATCATGACAAACCAACAACTCCGTATCATCCTTCTTTTTTCGGTTATCGTTCTGTTTTCAGGATGCAACCTCTTTAAGAAAGATAAACCAAAGGCTACATCTTACCCCGAATGGATTAAAAACAGTGTGATTTACGAGATCAATACACGTCAATATTCGCCCGAAGGAACCTTTAAGGCGCTCGAAGCTGACCTGCCCCGGATAAAAGAGCTGGGAATCGATATCCTATGGCTGATGCCCATCTACCCAATCGGTGAAAAAAACCGTAAGGTACCCGATGGGGCAACAACAGGTCTTGGAAGCTATTATTCGATACGCGATTACCAGGCCATTAACCCCGAATTTGGGAATGCAGCTGATTTTAAAAGTCTGGTCGCCAAGGCACATGAAATGGGATTCAAAGTAATTATCGACTGGGTGGCCAACCATACTGCACGTGATCATAACTGGATTACAGAACATCCCGACTGGTATAAAAAAGATGAAAAGGGGGCTATCGCAACACCATTTGACTGGACCGATTGTGCCCAACTCGATTACAGTAAAAAAGAACTGCGCAAGGAGATGGTCAGCTCGATGAAGTACTGGATTACAAATTTTGATATCGATGGATTCAGGTGCGATATGGCCGGATTGGTCCCTACCGATTTCTGGGAAGATACGCGCAGCGAACTTCAGAAGATAAAACCACTCTATATGCTTGCCGAGAATGAAGATAAACCGGAGATGGGCAATATGTCGTTCGATTCAAACTACGGCTGGGAGATGCATCACCTGATGGCAGCAATCACACAGGGAAAGACGAAAGCGGGTGAGTTGTTGAAACTGCAGTCAAAAATCGATTCCACACTTCCCAAAAGAGCTTTTAAACTGAATTTCATCACCAACCACGACGAGAATTCGTGGAATGGAACGGCAAAGGAGAAATTTGGAAACGGTGAAAAATGTTGTGCTGTCCTAACCTATACTCTACCGGGAATGCCGTTGATTTATAGCGGACAAGAGGCCGGGATGACCAAAAGACTCCGGTTCTTCGCAAAAGATACCATTAACTGGAGTGACACCCGGATGATCCCCTTCTATAAAACACTGAACAATTTGAAACACAGGAATCAGGCACTTTGGAATCCACCCTATGGTGGAAAATTGGTTCCCCTCTCCAACTCCAATCCTGATAAAATTGTATCATTCCTGAGGTCATCTGAAAATGCGGGTGTAATTGTATTAATCAATTTGAGTCCCGATACAATTACCACGGATATCACAAGCGCGGTAGCTGATGGGAAATACATGAACACCTTCAATCGGAACAGGATCAATTTTAATGCTGATAACCGCCGATGTTACTTTGAACCGTGGGAATATATTGTGATGGAAAGGGAATAAGTAAATGGATTGAGAAAATAAGTAAGGAGAATAATAAGATGTCGTAAGATTGCTTCGCTGAACTTACAATGACCTACTTTGTCATCAATATTTTTTTCTTGATTCCAAGATGAATACTCGCAATGATGGGTGGCTCGCGGCGAGAAGAGAGATGGGAAGGGATGGCGGTAGAGCCGCCATCACTTCCCATCTCTCTGCTAATCAAAGCATCTGTCATTGCGAGACCCAATACTAACAAGCACACCAAATTTTATGACAGCTAAGAAAATAATGAATGAAAGTGAGATTCCTCATTCCGTTGCACTGCATTCGGAATGAGGAATCTCCTTTTAAAAATAGCCAATAGAATGCTGTCATTAGTAGGAGCTCAGCGAATATTTAAATAAAATGATTGCCATCCTGAGCGACGAAGCAATCTTTACCATAGATCTGCTTTCCTTGGTTACTGCAATTAAGCAATATTACAACATTTTATAGAAAAGGCTGAATGGAGAAATGTCTCCTGTTCAGCCTTTTTCGCATTCTCAACCTTTATCTATTTTTCTCTCACTTTCAATTTACTTTTATCTTTCAGCCATTAGACCGCTATTTCAAAAACTTCTCACGGCGCTGCAGGTTAGTCAAACCTCCAAGGAAGAAAATAACGCTTGCAATAGCAAGGAACAGCCGGCTTTTCTGGGAGATTTGTGCCCAGATCATTTCATTCATCTTGTCAGGAATCGAATAGGGGTTATGAAAAACATTCCATTGAGTCCGCCCAAGTGCATCACTAAACATCAACAAAAGAACCCCTATGATGATCATCACTACGGCAGTTCCATTCCCATTTTTGACCATTGTGGAGACCAAAAAGGCGAGTGATCCAAGAAACAGAACGGGGAACATCAGTTGCCACGACATTTCAAATACCGCGTAAGGGATCAACCCGTAATAGCCCACCCAGCAAAAAAGGTACAGAAAGAACCAGGTCAGTAAAAAGATCATCACCAGCCGCACCATCCATACTTTATAACGATAATCAGGAATCCCGAAGAGAATTTCGAGAATCCGGGTATCTGCGTCACTCTGAATGCCAAAAACAGTAGGATAAAATACAAGTAGTATTCCCGGAATGATCAGAATGGCATAGACGGATGATGAATCATACCCTTGAGTCTGAAAAACCAAACGGATCGACAGTAGAATAAAAAACACAAGCGCGGCAATCACAAACCAGATAAATCTTCCGGCAAAAATGATTTTAAGATTATAACGGGCCATTTTATAGACCAGATCGACCCAAAAGTAGAGTCGACTCTCTTTGGAAAATATTTTAACAGATTTATCCATTGTACTAAAATTCATTTATTTACATTAACAGATCGGGGCCTATTTTCTCCGGGTCACCCCGTCTCCCCTCTCTAAGTCCCACTTTCTCTAAGTCCCTAAGTCACTCCCTCACTTAGTCCCTTAGTCACTTGTCTCTTAGTCACTAAGTCTCTTAATCACTTAGTCCCTAAGTTTTCACCTTAATCCCCTTGAGCAGACATAAATAAGCCTCCTCCAGTACCGGTTTTACAAGAATGGCATCTTCCGAAGGTTTCTCCGAAGATAAGAACCTAAGTTTAATATTTTCTCCATCCCTCATATGATGTACTACCCTGTCTTTTGCAGGGAATGAATCAAAGTCGCGGGCTGCTATGGTGTATTGCCAGACCAACCCTTCAGCAAGTTTCACCATATTGGCCGGATTCCCGGCGTAATGTAGCTCTCCACGATTGACCACTGCCACCTGGTTGCAGGAGCTGGAGATATCTTCGATGATATGGGTCGAGAAAATGACTACCCGTTCGCGGCTCAGTTCAACCAACAGGTTTCTGAACCTGATCCTTTCGCGTGGATCGAGTCCGGCTGTAGGCTCATCGACAACAAGAATACGAGGAAGATGAAGCAAAATCTGGGCAATACCGATACGTTGTTTCATCCCTCCCGAATAGCCACCAATCTTATCGTCCTTACGATCCCAAAGGTGAACTGATGATAGTACATATTCGATACGTGTAGCACGTTCAATAGGATTGGTCAACCCTTTTAAAATTCCCTGATAATCGAGGAACTCATAGGCTGACATATTTTCGTAAGATCCAAATTCCTGTGGCAGATAACCGATCAGTCCCTGCAATTCTTCCCTTTTCTCTTGTGTATCAATCCCATTAATCCAGACTTTACCGTAACTCTGCTCATAAATACCGCAGATCACACGCATCATGGTCGATTTACCGGCGCCGTTCGGACCAAGTAATCCAATCATTCCTGTCTCAATTTCAAGCGATACCCCTTTAAGCGCTTTGAAAGCATCCCGTTTACGGCCAATCAATGGCATCTGCTCTACTAATTTGAAGAAGAAGCGGCGTGAACCTGCAAAACGTCCCTGAAGTCGCTCAATATTAATGTTCTTCACATAAAGCATCTCAGCGGTCATTTGAACCGAAAGTGCAAAATACCACAATATGGCAATCATGATTACCGAACCAAGTGATTTCCACTCAATATAGAAAAGTACCAGGAAAATCAACGGGATGATCCAGTAAATAAAGGAGTAGCCCCCATCTGCTAATTTGACACACCATTTTTTGGAATCCCGGTCTCCCTTATATTGAAGGTATTCTTTCACCGGACCCCATAGGTATAAGGTAAAGAAGAATATCATATGGGCCAAGATAAACATGTAGAGTCCATTCTTCAGATAGGCGAACGTAAAATAGCACATGAATCCAAGTATGGGTAACTCCCACACAAAGTCATCAAAATCTTTCCAACTGTGATAATATTTTATTTGACCAGCCCTTTCCCGAATGTTACGGTTGCCGATCCACTCCCGCTGGAAACGACTACCCCAATCGTATATCTTAACAAGATTCTGAACCGTGATATGGATTGGTTCGTTCGGATCAATTACAGTCTCCGTTGCTTTACGCAGACTATTCATAATAAACCAGGTAGAACCGGGAACCACCAGAAAAATAGCGATCATGTCGAGCATTTGCCATAAGAAAGCGTCCACTCGGGTATAAATAAGGAAGATCCCTAATACAAGGAGTACCATTTGTATAATCCTGGTCCTGAGAGAGAGACCTTTCATCCAGATAATTGCATTTTCGAGGCCGAAATAGAAGGTTGGAATAAAAATGAGCGTCAGCAGTGTGCTCATACTTAGGCCACCAATGACGGTAATGGCAAACGGAGCACCAATTGCCCCAACATATTCATTGTCGCCCATTGCAAGGGGGAACATTGCCACCACTGTTACAATAGCTGTAATCAGGATTGGGCGGATTCGCGACATCCCCGCCAGGATCAACGCCCGTTCGGTTCTGAACCCCCTCTTCCTTAAAATATTGGTATAGTCGATCAGAATGATTCCGTTATTCACTACGATACCGATCAGAATGATGAACCCGATGAGTGTATTGGCGCTAAAGAGTGAATTCCCGGTAAGAATTAGTGCAACAAATGATCCTATTGCTGCAAGCGGAATCGAGAACATCAGTACAAATGGTGTGGAAATCGATTCGAATACAGAGGCAAGAATCATAAAGATCAGTATAAAGGCAGCAAGGATGAGGAAGTAAAAATCTTTCAGTTCATCCTCTTCATGAATTACCTGTACGGCAACTCCGGCGGGCAATTTATACCCTTCGACCACTTTATCCACCTCCTGACGATAGGAAGCGAGTAAATCCTTCGAATCCTGTGCAGCAGAAACAAACGAGTAGGTCACTTCGATCTGCTTTTCCCTGTTTACCCGCGTGATATTGGCATAACCGGTCGAATAAACGATCTCACTAATATTCTGAAGCTCGTGTAATCCACCCTTAGAATCGGGTATCGACAGGGTGCGAAGATCATAAATTGTTCGTGGTTTCTTTTGCTGCTCCAGGGTTGTTCCAAGTTTCGGCATCTCCTTGATCAGGATGTCGTACTCATCGGTTCCCTGTTTAAACTGGATGTTGGTGTTAATCTCCTTGCTAAACGAGTTAAGTTCACCCGCAATATTTGCCAGAGAGATATCATACTCACTCATGACCAACGGGTGGAAACGGAGGTGCACTTCGGGCCGGTTGTCGGAATAACTTACGCGAACCCGGTTCATCGACTCAAGTGATTCGAGAAAATACTGAAGGTCGCCCGCAACATTTTTCATCACGTCAAAATCCTGACCTTTGATTAAAATCCGTTCCTGGTTGGACCCTACCCCTAATAATTTCATCATATTTCCGGTACCCCCGCTACTCTGACGGGCGCCACTTCCTCCACTACTGCCTGAGCCACCCGAACTGGAGGTGGTTTCGGATGCATCACTAATATCGATTACAGCTCCGGCGATGTTTTCAACCCTTTTCTGTACATCTTCCCTGATCTGGGCGATGGTCCGCTTACTTGTTTTCTTGAAATCCTCTTTCAATAAAACATTTACTGTGGCGCTTTCAACCTGTACATTGCTTGTGATATCCTCTTTTTCAGGTATCGTGTCAATCCGGCTTTCAATTTGAGTCACTATTTTATCCGTAGCTTCAATAGTGGCCCCTACAGGCATAGTAACACTGATCCTGAAGGCATTGGTTTCTACCTGCTGCAGATTGTTCATGCTCACAGCGAGGCAGAGAAAGATGGTGACAAAGAAAAAAATCAGCACTCCAACAATGGTTTGAGCCGGTTTGCGAAGCGAGTATTTCATGAGCATCACATAGGCCTGAACCAACTTGTTTCTCGTTGACACCACGTTAAAACTGAGGTGTTCGCTCCCTTTTCGCTTGAGGAATGAGAAGGCCATCATCGGAACAAGCAGCGTTGCCACAAACAGGGAGATGGAAAGGGTCGAGATAATGGATACGCCAACGTTTTTACCGATTAATGTAATCAGAAAATTGTCGGAGAAGATGAACGGGAGAAAGACGGTTACCGTGGTGAGGGTTGAAGCAAAGACAGAGCGCCACACTTCGGTGGTCCCCTGAACCACCGATTCCCTCGGAGATTTCCCCATCCCCCGAAGCCGGTAAATATTCTCCAGCACCACAACGCTATTATCGAGCAGCATCCCCACAGCGAGCGCCATTCCCACCAGCGTTAAACTGTTGATAGAGATATCAGCACCATAGAAAAAATTAAATGCCGTAAGAACCGAGATCGGAATCGCCAAAGCAATAATGGAGACCAGTTGAAAATTCTTAAGAAATATCCAAAGCACCATAATTGCCAGAAGGCCACCCACCAATGCCAGTTCACCGATCTGATTAAGATTCTTCTCCATGGTATCGGCAGCATTATTCTGCACCTTGATCTGAATATCCTTGGATGCAAGGGTCTCATTCAACTTTGCAATTACCGCCAGGGTATTGTGCGATAAATCGATCAGATTCGACTGGGCATCGTTTACAAGAGTTATTGAGACTGCATTTTTCCCATTCACACGCGAGTAGGAGGTCTCTTCCTTGGTTCCGAAATAGACCTTAGCAACATCTTTGAGTAAGATAGGACCTGTGGCAATCACCAGATTACTAATCTCCTTAAGATCATCAAATTCAGAGGTGACCTGCACAAAATACTCTTTATTTGCCTCGTAAACATTTCCGGCAAAGGCTCTGGACTTGTAATTCTGCGTTATTTTGTTTCTGATCGTGGCAGCAGTAATGTGATAAGCTTCGCAAACATCCATGTCGAGTTGAATCTCGACCGACTTCTCGCGACCGCCAAAAATGTTGACACCAGCAATACCGTCGATATTTTCGAGCTCAGCCTTGATTTTAAGATCCGTTACATTCCTCACCCGGTCTACGCCACCTCCCCCAAGAACCTGGAGCTGCATAAACTGATTTTTCATCTGATTGAGGTCAACTTTCACAACCGTAACCTTAAACTGTTCGGGAAGCGAAGCTTTTATCTCATCAACTTTCTCCTGAACCTTTAGATAGGTATATTTAAAATTGACGTTTTTATTAAACTCAACCATGATAGATCCTCGTCGTGACTCGGCTGTGGACTCCATGTTTTCGATCCCCTGAAGAGTACCGATTGCCCCTTCAAGGGGGACGATCGCCTGACTTTCCATGTATTTCGGATCAACCTCCAGCTGACTGGAAATCTGCACATAGAGCATCGGAAGTTCAGCATTTGGGAATAGTTCCATGGAGAGATTTTTCCACGAAAAATATCCCATCATACTTAACCCGAAGAAAAGCATGCTGATTAAAACCTTTCTGTTTATAATAAAATTCATTTATGAATATTTTATTTTTTATTGATTGCCTCTCCTGACGCTACTCCTCGTGTTTCAATGGCTTGTTACTTGTCATCAAATCATATACGCAAGGGATCACCAAAAGTGTAAGTAAGGTGCTGGTTATCATACCACCAATCACAGCATAGGCCATTGGAGAACGGAGTGAAGCGCTCTCTCCAAACCCGATGGTCAAAGGAATTAATGCAATTACAGTGATGATACTGGTCATCAGAATTGGTCTTAACCGCTGCTGGCTCCCTAAAGAGATTGCAAGCCGTTTTTCCATGCCTATCATTCTCAGCTGATTAATCCGGTCGATCAGGATGATTGAATCGTTCACAGCGATCCCGCCAAGCATAATGATACCGATCAGCGCCATAATATTAAAGGTTTGGCCCAACAGGAAGAACAGGATAATCGTTCCAACGATGGCAAATGGGATGGTCAAAAGTACGATCAACGGGTGGACCAACGACTCAAACTGACTTGCCATTACCATGTAAACGAGTATAATTGAGAGCAACAGCGCAAATCGGAGATTGCTCATCGACTCCTGCCGTTTTTGCTCTTCACCGGCAATCTTTATCGAATAGTCGGCAGGCAGAATCATTGGGGCAATTTTCGCCTGAACAGCAGCAACTATTTTGTCAAGCGCTTTATCTTTGTCTAACTCAGCCATCACCTTTCCGATCCGGCTTTGATTTCTGCGGTAGATCTCGGTTGGGGCAATCGACTGGTCAATTTTAGCCACTTCGTAAAGTCTGATCACCGAAGTTCCGTTTTTGATGATCATGTCGCCCAAGGCTGCAACACCAATTTTGGGAACATGAATGGTGATATCGCGCAGTTCGCCATCTTTATCCATCTGCCCGGCACTTTGTCCTTTCAGTTTGGCGGTTACCTGACTCACGATATCTGTCACAGCCAGGCTGTAGGAGCCAGCCCTGAACCGGTCAACAACAACATTGATCTCGGGATAACCTCCCTCCACGTTGGTCTGAAAATTATATAATCCAGGAATATCTTTAATTGAAGCCTCAACCTCTTTGGTGATTTTCCTGATTTCGTCAAGGTCGGTACCCCGCACTTCAACAACAACAGGGGCATCCTGGGTTCCAAGAATACTCTGCAAAGCTGTTTCATCCTGGGTAAAAGTAACTTCGAACTGCGGGTTTTCGGCATACCATTTTGCTACTGCCGAAATGACCTGCGAAGCGACATATTTCCCCTTTGGCTTAAGTATCACCTTTATATCGGCAGTGTTCTCCCCTTCATAGACGGCAGTTGCTGAGGTAGAGGTTCCCGTTGATGGACCAATCTTGGAATAGACCGATTGAATATCGTCGCCCAATAGCTCTTTAAGCATTTTCTCCATAGAGGCTATTGCGGAGGATGTTCGTTCGAGGGATGTCCCTTCGGCCATTTTTACATTAATATTAAACTCCTTGCTGTCGGTTTTAGGCATAAATTCACTCCCAATATAGGGAACCAGCAGAAACGACAATCCCATCAGTACAAACGAAACGATTGTAATGATCCAGCCGTGGGGTAACAACCTGGAAATAAAATTTCCGTACCCGGCGAACTTTGCCCCTCTGGGAACCTGTAACGCTTTCTTCTTAAAAAACTGATGATACAACATCGGAATGAGGAAAATCGCCACAAACAGGGAAGAGAAGTGAGAGAATGCAACAGTCCAGGCCTGATCTTTAAAAAGTTCGCCCGATGCACCATGCATATATACGATTGGCAGGAACACAACAATTGAGGTAAGTGTTGAGGAGGTGATTGCTCCTCCCACTTCAGCTGTACCCACGATGGCTGCCTCCTTGGCCGACATCCCAAGTTCGTGATTACGGAAAATATTCTCCATTACGACAATGGCATTATCCACCAACATTCCCGCCCCGAGCGCAAGCCCTCCAAGGGTCATGATATTCAATGTTAAATCATTGAAATACATCAAATTGAATGTTGCGATAATTGAAATCGGTATAGCCAGACTCACAATTAAAGTGGTCCCAATGCGTCGCAGGAAAATAAATAGTACCAGGATAGCCAATAAAACTCCGATAATCATCGTATTCTGAACCTCGTCAATAGCGGTGCGGATAAAATTACCCTGGTTGGTGACAATTGAAAATTTGTAGCCCGGTAGCGCCTTGGTAATACTGACAAGCGCTTTCTGAATATCCTCAACCGCTTTCACGGTATTGTACCTTGTCTCTTTAAAGATGGAGAGGGCGAGACACCGTTCTCCGTTGATCCTTACAATATTAACCGGTTCTTTATTGGCGAAGCTGATTGTTGCAACATCACGCAGATAGGTTGCCGATTTTTCACTGTTGGTATTGCCAGAAATGGTCGATTTATATCCGATAATCAGATTTTCGAAATCCTCCTTCTGTTGCAACAGACTAACCCCTTTCACAACATACTGAAGACCTGTTTCGGAGATTGTTCCACCCGAAATACTGCGGTTAAAAGCTTGAATTTTAGCAGAGAGCTGATCAACAGTAATATTAAACGATTCAAGTTTGTAGGGGTCAGTATCAATCCGAACCTCATTCTCCTCAATACCCGAAAGCTCCACCTCAGCAATTCCTTCGAGCCGGACCAATTCGTTTCGGATATAATTCACCGCTACCTTTCTCAACTCATTCATATCTGTAATCGACTCATGCGAAAGTCCAACGATTACGACCGGAAGGGTGTTAGGATCGTGCTGGGTAATGGTAAGTGCATCTATCTGAGAATTTTGGGAATAGCTGGTCAACGCTTTCTGCAGGTCGAGGAAAGCTTCATCCATATCCTTACTCCAGGCATATTCAACGGTAACCTGTGCAGAACCCGTCCTGGTCACAGAGGAAACCTCTACTACTCCGCTCTGCCGGATAGCTACCGCCTCAATTTTTTCGACGAACAATTTCTCCATCTCTTCAGGAGGCCGTTCACCCGATTTTATCTCAACAAAAACCCTTGGGGAGGTAAGGTCAGGGAAAAGGTCAATCCCTAATTTCTGGTAAGATATTACTCCCAGGAGTAAGATCCCCAGTATGGCCATTAACACAGTTACAGGGTAATTGACTGCAAAAGAAGTCAGTTTTTTCATTCGCAATTGTTTATTAAATTCATTGATATTCAGTACATCGACTAAATAGTATCCTTAATATTTTTCAACAGGTAAGGCTGATAAGCTGAAGGCTATAAATGGTTTAGTGTTGCCTTTACTTTCGAAATGGCAACCCTCATTATTCTCCTGGTCCTAAAAGCCTTAGGACGGACAAGCTAATCGCCCGAATTATTGATTGATAATCTTGACCTTAGAGTTATTCCTAAGTGTTTCAAATCCTTTAGTCACCACTCGTTCGTTCTTCTTTAAACCTTCAATGACCTCAATCGATGTTTCGTTTTCGAGTCCTGTTGTGATAATTCGTTCTTTGACAGCGCCTTTTTCAACAATAAACACAGTTTTTCCCCTGTTGCCCGAGATGATAATCTCCTTTGAAATTACAATTGTACTGTCGCGTCTGGCCACTTCGATATCTGCTTTTACAAACATACCAGGGCGAAGTTTCAATTCAGGGTTATCGATGACCACTTTCCCCTTAAAAGTCCGGGTTTCAGTGCTAACCACCGGTGAGAGTTCATTAATTTTTGCTTTTAGGGTATCTTTGGGTAAGGTGTAATTGGTAATTGCAACTTCCTGACCTACATTAATGGTTGTGATGTTTTTTTCGGGTAAGTTTATTTCCATCAATAATTTACTGTAATCCATAAGGGTAACGATTGCAGTACTTGCATTGATACGTGTTCCACCCGTAACCTGCGGCAGATCGACAATTGCGCCGCGAAAAGGGGCTACGACCTCCATTTTTGCCAGTTGGATTTTGGCATTCTCATAATCGGTGTTAGCCTGAGCCAGGGATACTTCTGAATTTTTCAGTTCCCGTAAGGTGACACCCCCTTTTTCATAGAGCGATTTTTGCTTTTGGTTTTCGAGTTCCGAGATATCGAGGTTCAGCTTTTTTGTAGCGATGGCGATGCTATTCTGAGTTTCGGGATTTTCAAGCCGCACAATGACCTGCCCCTTTTCCACGATATCACCCAGTTTAAAATCTCCACCTGTTTTTGGATTTTTTGCAAGGTGGTAAATCCCGGCCATTTCGCTGTTAAGGGTAACCTGACTTGCCGCAGTTGCTGTTCCGGTTGTGCTGATATACTGAACAATAGGTTTTTTCATGACATCTGTTACGGATACCGGAATAGCAATATCGTTATTCATCTGACTCCCCTGGTTTCCACATGCGGCCATAAACGGTATGATTACTACCAATACCCACTTGCTGCTTTTTGTCAATTTAAATTTCATCATTTCTATTATTTTGATTGATTATTTCATTTTGCCTTCCTGATACTCTTTTACAAACTTTTCGGGAACAACAGCCTGATTGGTCGTAAAATCGAATAACGACTGAATCTTCAGGTTGAGTAATTCCACTTTGTAATTGATGAGCGACTGGGCATAGGCCATCTTTTTATCTGAAAGCTGAACCTGGAAAAGGTTTAGATCCATACTGGTGAGGTCGCCGTTCTTATATCGCTCAAGATTAATATCATAGGTCAGCTGGGAGTTTTTCTGGTTCTGAAGCGCAATTTCAATCTGGTTTTTAAGGTTACTCAGATTTCTGACCACCTGACGAATATCAATTTTGATTTGTGTCTCCATGTTGCTCAGATTCAGTTTTTGCGAATTTATGACCGCCTCCTGTGCCCTGATTTTGGCCTTCCGTTGACCCCAATCGAAAATTGGAACAGTAAAACCCAGGCTAACCCGTGGACTTTTTGTCGATTTATCAAAAATGTTTTGCATAGTTGGATCATCGCCTGCCAATCCCATCGATAGCACCATATCTCCCCTGAATTCATTCGAAGCTTTCACTGTTATCATATCAAACTGCGAAGTTTCGACATTGATCTGTCGTTGCCTTAATTCCATCCGGGAAGCAAGTCCGTGCTCAAGTGCCTTTTTGCCATCAACATCGATAGGGGTAACCGTCACATCGGTCATCACCGAAATCTCCTCAAAAACATCCATTCCTATGTATTGCTTGAAAATGTCTTTGGCGTTTTCGAGCGATACCCGTCCCGATTCCACCGCCGACTTGGCGGTTGAAAGGTTCACCTCCGACTGGTACAATTCCTCCTTGGCCGCAAGACCTGCGTCAACTTTATTTTTGATGATTTCGTGACTTTTTTCAGTATTGGCCAGTTCTTCCTTTTTAATACTCAGACTCATTTGGGCAAGATAGACATTGTAGAAGTACTGTGAGACATTCTTCTCAAGGGTCAGACGTTGCATCGCGTAACTGAGCATTGCATTCTCGTTGTCAAGTTCCAGGTTTTTAATCTGAAGCTTTGTCCGGTTATAGGTGAACAATGGCTGGGTAAGACTCAAGTTAAGATTATTGAAAAAGGCCTTATTTTCATTGGTAATTCCGGAAGCATCAGATGTATTCGATTGCCATCCAAACTGATTTACAAGCGAGATCTTTCCATCCGTATAAAGGATAGGCTGATCGATTCTGAAGGTACCCGAAGAGGTCATGCTCTCATTGGTGAACCACTGCGAATAACGGGTGTCAAATTTTCGGCTGTTACTGTACTCCATGGGGTTCACATTCAACGAAAACTGCGATTTCAGAGCTGCTCTCTGGGCATTGAGGGTCTCAGTGGTCCTTTCGAGGTTGAACAGTGAACTCTGTAAACTTGGACTCCCTTTGCTGGCCAGGTCCATTGCTTGTTCAAGCGTAATAATTGATTGTGCTTTCACCTGAACCAGAAAGAGGGAGAACATCAGTAATAAGAATAATTTTTGTTTCTTCATTGTTATTGGATTCTGTTAATTTTCTTTGACAAGTTTAATGGCATCGGCATAAATCGTTGTTGCTTTTGTAAGATTATTGAGCTCAATTTTGACGGTATCGGGAGATAAATGGTAGGAACCAATCTCCATCCATCCGGTGTCATTGTCTTTCATATTTACAATCTGATGATCTGATCCATCGTCGTGATAAACTGTAAAATGGTACTCTTCATCAGGTCGTTCATCACGACCCCAGCCTCCCCTGATCTTTGGAATATAAGCCGAGACTTTATAATATCCGGGTGCTTTAATGGCAATATTCCAGGTCGCTTTGCGATCACCCGTGCCCCCCTTCAAATAGTAAGCCGACCGGATCTGCTTTCCGTAAAACTGTTCATTAGTGGTAAGGGTCCATTCGACAGGTGGATTCCAAAATGTCATACCTTTATATTTTAAATCCTTATTCTTTGCAAGTCCACTGGTTTCAGTATTCTCAACCGGCTTAAAAATCCGTTGAATCAGGCTGTTTGACCTTGGCATACTTACCTTAAAACCACGGTCTTCATTGTCCAGAATGATTTCGTTGGGTTCAATTCCTTCGGTATAAGCTACGACATCCTCAGCCTCGTTGGCCTGTAATTTTTCGTCAATCTCAATTTTCCCGAATTGCTGTGAGATACTTGAAGGGATATTATGTGAAGCATAAGTATTGACCGTCATCGACCTAGGTTCACGATTTAACAAATAAGTGATCTTTTTGGATACTTTTCCGTTAATCAATACCGTTTTCTCGATATTATCGTCAGGGCTGCCGCCACCTCGCATCCGGAAACCTCCTCTTCCTCCCCCTCCCATTCTGAAGGTTACAGAAACAGCACCCGGATCATTCTCGGTATTGGTAATGGTGAACGAAACCATTGTTTTAATCTGATCATCCTTTTTCAGTTTCGAGGTTGTAATCTTTGTTACAATATATCCGGGAAGTGTTTTTGAGTTATACCAACGCGGAAGATATTGATCCAGATCCATGTTGAATGAACTCTTTAATTGTTGATTCAAAGCTTCAATTGAATAAGACTGAAACCGCTTTCCCTCAATGAATTTGTGAATAAATTCGTCGAATTTATCCGGACCTACAGCTCCCTTCATGAGTGCAAAAAGAAATCCGCTCTTTGTGAGAATCACATTACTGACAACATCAGGATCATCCTGCTTATCGAGGATCTCCGAGAATGATGCATCCTGCAAGGCAATGTTACCCTTCTCGGTATCAGATAAACCCATCATATTTCGCATAAAAGGATTTCCCGTTTCAGTGGCAGCCTTCGACAAATAGGATTCAACCGCACGGTTTGCGATCGGATACGTGTCTGATTTTATGTACGATACAAACGTATAATAGTTAGGGAATATAAAATAGGGATTGATCTCCTCCTGTGTTGGTGTCGGACTGCCAATCCTGATCCCCGGACCGCCACCCATTCCCATCCGCTGAGGAGAGGTTTTACTGCTCAATAACACTTCATTCACAAACCGTTTAAACAAATTCTCTTCATTTTCCCTTGGACTGATGGTCTGATTATCGTGACTACCCCACCGTTCAGTCAATTTTTTCTGCAAAGCAAAATTGGTACTGGTAAGTTTGAATCCCCCTTCCGGAAGATAGACCGTTTCGGGTTGTACCTGTTCGCCGGCTCCGGTCCAGGCATGACCAAAGGAACAAAACTGAACAGGAATCTCCACCAGATTCAACCTCTGATAAGGATACGTAAACTGCACTTTGGCTTCCCAGGTTTTACGAAGATCGCGTATTACCGGCTTAATAGAATCTTTTAAAATCTTAAAGTACTGATCGAAACTGCTGTGGCCGGCCAGAATATTCAGGTTGTAACTGATACTATCCACTACAATTGAACGGGTCATATACCTGCCCACAGCTACCGACATCTGCGGCAATTTGTTTTCAGGAGTAAAATCAAAAGTTCCATTCCCCTCATCCTTCATTTTACCCTGAGAGATCGCCTTTAAACCGTTAAGTGTCTTTACTCTCAGGTGAAAATCGGTAAACTGCATCGATTGCCATTTTAAACCTATCGAAGAATAACTAATCCCTGAGGTTGGATACCATCGTGTTTCAGGGGTAAGCAAAAGATAATCAGGTTTGATAAATGCATGTTTTTTATCTGCAATACCATTACCGCGTTGCAGCCATAGCTCCAGTCTTTCGCGGTTCATATCAAGATAGCAAAACGCTTCATCGATTGTCCCTTTATAGGAGACTTTAATCTTTAATTCACCACCCGTCTGCAAGGGAGCATCGGTCTGTATTTTAATCAATTGCAGTTCACGACTGAATTTTGCTCCATTCACGGCGGTAACTTCCAATCCCGGATTAAGGGTGAGGATAAAATCGCTGAGCGGTCCGCTATTTGAATTAGTCAGGGTGAGCTCTGCTTCGCCGCTGATTACATCACCCTGGTGTTCAAGAATCAAATCACACTTCTTCACATCAACTATCGGAGAAGCAGCGTATTTGT
The DNA here is from genome assembly GCA_963677935.2 of Prolixibacteraceae bacterium. Lineage (GTDB taxonomy): Bacteria > Bacteroidota > Bacteroidia > Bacteroidales > Prolixibacteraceae > JAAFHB01. The sequence goes on from CAXXEH010000003.1 coordinate 3,103,372, forward strand.
TATTCAACCCTAGCATCTGAGTACGGTGTTTGTCATTCTCGTTAATATTGCTGATGTATTTGAACCCCAAGCCAAATCCGAGCGACAAAAAAACAATACTGAATACTAAGGTCGTTTTACGGATAAGCGGCGATTGCGGAAGACGTTGAAGCAATAATATGGTCAGTCCGATAAATCCCAGCCCAAAGAACAGATAAATCCCCCTGTGAATCAGAATATCCTTCAAAAATCCAAACCCTACAAAATCGGAATAGGTCATAGGAAGATGAAATGCCATGTAATCAAACAGATAGTGATAAACATTCTGCAGATAAAAGAGTGTAGCAGCAATATATCCGAGCAAAATCACAAAGGTCACCGCCTGATTTTTGATCACTGACATGAGGAAGAAAGAGAAGCCCAGAATAAAAATCAAAGTTGGAAAACTAATCAGCAAAAAATAGTAGAAGTAAGGAGCAAGTGAAAATTGAGTATAGGGTGAGCCGAGATTAAAGACTGCCACCATTCCCAAAGCTACAAAATTGAGTGCAAAAAACACCCAGATATTTCCGATGGTCTTACCTATCACGTAATCGGCATTGGTCATCGAACGCATATAGATTACCTCGGTAGTATCGAGCTTCTTATCCCGCTTAAGGAAATCAGAAGCGAGGAACACTGCGATTATCGCCTGGGCTATATTAATGATATAGAGATTCATAAATGGGATCATCGAAGGAAGGGCTACCATATCGCCATTGGGGAAACCGATACTGGTCTGCGTCCCCATATTGAAGAAGAAAACAAAGACGAGCGACAAAATGGAGAAGATTCTGAAAAACCAGCTTCTGAATAGTGTTTTTGACTCGTACTTGGAGACCGTCAGAATATTGTGAATTGCTTTCATATTGTGTAGGAAATTGAAATTAAATGAAATAAGTGCAAATGGAGGATCATTAAACCGTCAGCATCAGATCTCATGCCAATGTTGATTGAGTTCGTTCTCCATAAAATTCACATAAGCATGTTCAAGATTGGGTTCAATCTGTTCACCTGCATAACCATTTATATTTTTTGAGACAACCTGAACCTCCCAACCATCTTCTGATGGGATGGAAGAGATGATCGGGTATTTATCCTGTATCTCCTGATACTCAGTATTGGTTGCGGTTATTCGCCAAACATTATTTCTGGCCTGATTGATCAGCAGTTCCGGTGACCCTTTAAAAGCAAGGGTCCCTTTGCTCATCAGCGCCATATCGGTACAGGTACTGGAAATATCACCAACGATATGGGTAGATAGGATGATCACGACATCGCGTTCGCTGATGCGTGTCAGCAGGTTCCTGAACCGGATCCGCTCTTCAGGATCGAGTCCTGTAGTAGGTTCATCGACGATGATGATCTGCGGGTCTCCAATCAGCGCCTGGGCAATACCCAACCTCCTTTTCATACCACCCGAAAGGTTATTGGCAAAGCGGTTACGCGCTTCAAAGAGTCCAACCTCTTCAAGCATTTTCTCCACAGCATCCTTCCTTTTCGAAGCCTGGTTCATCCCGGCTAACCGAGCGATATAATCGAGAAACTCATAGGTACGCAGCTTGGCAAAAAACCGGAAATCCTGTGGAAGATACCCTAACATCGTACGGATCTCCTTCCGGTTCTTCTGTAAATCGAGGCCATTGACTAAAACCTGCCCAGATGAAGGTTTTGCAAGTGTAACAAGGATGCGCATCAGACTCGACTTACCCGCTCCGTTGGGTCCCAATAGACCGAACATTCCGTTTTCAATGGTCATGGTGACATCCTTTAATGCGTGATTCCCGTTTGGATAGACCTTATTCAGCCCGTTGATCTCAATTTTCACGTTTCAAATATGTTAATGGTTTGAGGGTATTTCTTTCCAACATCATTTCGACACGGTTTTATTCAAAAGGTTTAATATGAAGAGACAAATTCACAGTGAATTCACTTAAAAATTATAGTTTTGACCACTGGTAATAATTTTGTGGATTAAAAGTTTATTTGAGATTCTAACAATAAAATATTTTAAAATATGAAAGCTATTGAGCGTATTATTGAACAATTTGTTTTCTTCAGCCGATGGTTGCAGTTGCCGGTTTATTTAGGGCTGATAGTTGCCTCTGTATTATATGCATTCAAGTTTATGGTTCAACTTTGGCATCTGATTGCTGATTTCTCAGGGCTTACAGAAAATGCAATAATGTTATCGGTCCTGGGTTTGGTTGATATATCAATGGTCATTAACTTGTTGGTCGTTGTATTTATTGGAGGTTACTCCACATTTGTAAGTAAAATAGATTTTGACAACCACGAAGACAAACCCGACTGGTTAAGCAAAATCAATGCCAGCACATTAAAAATTAAGTTAATCGTTTCACTGGTCAGCATCTCCGGAGTCCATCTGTTAAAGACGTTTATTGACATACATAATGTTCCGTTGCAGGACGCATTGCTTCAAATTGGCATTCATATGGTATTTATTGTTTCGGCATTGTTACTGGCAATTACTGATAAAATAATGCATACAGACGAAGCTTTAACCGGGCACTAGGAAAATTTACCACGGAGGATCGGAGAGCACAACGGTTCACGGAGAAAATTGACTCTGTGTACCTCCGTGTACTCCGTGCCTCCGTGGTAAAAAGGTGACCTCTTAAATCAGGATCAATTATCGTAGATGCTTACATTACTCGTTGGATCCTTCTTAAGCCAAATCTCCTGTTGTTGCCTGGCCTGGATTCTTGAACTATCGGACAACGTCCCAAACAACTTTGCTGCACTGATTTCCAGATATGCTTCTGAATGTTGAAGAGCAATCTGCATTGAATCGACATTGAACCGATTCGTACTAATCTTTGAATGGTTTTTTGCTTCAATATTCAAACTATTTATATGAGATTTTACCATCTCATCCTGGTTGAACCAAACTGAACTATGATCAAGATCTATTGAAAGCATTCCTGCACTAAAGTGTTCAATGATGAAATCTGTACTTTCTAAAAGTATTTTGTGTAACGAATCACCTGTATGAATACGGATTGAAACATTATGATGATTTCCTGTTTCAAAATCCAAAATCCTCAATGTATCCCCTGAGACTGAAAAGTTAACCTTAGGAGCTATTGAATCTTTCAGGCTTGTCACCTCAATAAACGAAGAATCGTTTTTGACGAGGGTCACATTCATACTATTTGTAACATTCAGTGTCCTGAAAAATTTCAAAGGATGCTTATTCACCTTAAAATCAGCTGCATTTTCACTATCCCTGCGGCCATTAATGCGCAGGTCAATCATTGCAGCCAGGATAATACCGGCAATTGTTCCAACAAGAACGAAAAATATTATTTTACTGGTTTTCATAATTTGTCTGAATTTTGGGTCGGTTCAAAATAGGGTATTAATTCCTCCAGGGTGATGCCCAGAATTTTTGTCTGCCTTACGATTAATGGCAGATCGGTATCGAAAAACTCTTTCCGCTTCCACTGCCGGATAATCGGGACAGCATCCTGACTGACATAATATCCCACACCGCGCTTATTATCAATGATCCCACGGGTTTGTAATTCACTGTAGGTCCGCATTACGGTATTGGGGTTCACCCCCATTTCGGATGCCAGATCACGAACAGAGGGGATCTTTTCACCCGGGGGGTACTTCCCCTCCATCACTTTCTCCGAGATACTGTCGGCTATCTGAAGAAAGATTCCTTTTGTATTTTTGAATTCCATTTTAAGCCTCCCTCTCTTTTAAACTGAACCAGGCAATTGCAAGCAGCGATACATTGACAATCACCATTCCTATCCCCATCAGTTTGATGATCGTTTCCCCGTCTTTGAAGAAAACCAGATTCTTCCCAACCGGATGCAGTCCTTCGAGATTCAGACTCTTATTAAGTAAGGATGCAAACAGGGAATAGCCCATCACAACGATCGAGAATGTAAGTAATGTTTTCGATAGTGGTGATTTTGAAAAGTGACTCGCTCCTGTAAATAGGGCAATAAAACCAAACAAGATCCCCTGGATGGTTAATATCAGTGCCCAAAACTCAAATTTACCATCCTTAACGATTACCAATAAGCCATCATAATAGGAAAACTTATAATTGATTAATTCTGGAAAAAAGGAATGAACGATGGCCCCTTCAAGGTTTGCAACAATCCAGAATATCAGCGGCATCAGGATAATAAACGCGACGATTCTGGAGAGGAGTTCAAAGACAAATTTTTCACCGTTTGTAGCGGGAAGCATCAGGTAAGTGTTACTCTTCTCTTTTGAACGGAAGTACGGAAATGAAAAAGCGGAATATGCAATTCCTAAGGATATAAATGTCGGGATAAACGTATTCAGATAATCCGTATTACTCCATTTGCTGAAATTCTTCGCCGACTGTGAAAAGACAAATAATATGAATAATCCTCCCGAAAATGCCAGTAAGCCTAAAAGGAAGCGCCTTTTATTAATGATCAGTTTTTGTCTGAATAGCAACATCAACCGCTGAAATGAAAATGAATTATTTGTTAGCATAGCATTATCCGATATTATGACCATTGGTGATGGCGTTAAAAAGTAATTCGATATCAACTTCAGTCTCCTCCGTACCGTTTGGGATCATCAACCGGAATCCTCCGGGCACAGCCTCGCTGTAAATGGCGCCTGCCAGATCTTCAGAGGTTCCAGAGATAAAGGCAACCTTTTGGGAGATCTCCTGAATGGTTTGTTGGAAGATAACCGCTCCATTATCCAGAATGATTATCTTGTCAATGAGGTTTTCAACATCTTTCACCTGATGGGTGGAAATAACCACCAACTGATCTTCATCGAGTGATCCTGCCAGAACTTTACGGAAGAGCGCCTTCGAAGGGATATCCAGTCCATTGGTAGGTTCGTCGAGAACAAGCAAACGGCATCGGGTAGAAAGGGCAAACGCAATCAGAAATTTCTTCTTCTGCCCCTGCGATAGCCGCTGCAGATTTCGCTCATTCCCCAATTCAAATTCGACCAGGGTACGATCCAAAAGTGCATGATCAAACCTGGAATAGAACGGGGTGTAGGCTTTCAGGTAATCCCGAATAGGAATTGCAGGGAAATAAAACTCCTCAGGAACCATAAAAACATCGTTTAACAAGGACACCTCCCGCTTACGGGGTTGGTGATCCAATACTGAAAGCTCTCCTGAGACGGGATGAAGAAGTCCTGTGAGAAGTTTGAGCAGACTGGTTTTTCCGGCGCCGTTTTTACCCAGCAATCCGGTGATGCTCCCGGGTTCGAGCTGCAGTGACAAACTATTAAAAAGCGGCTTTTGTCGGGGATAAGCAAAATGAAGGTCTTTAATCTGAATCATATTTTGCGGTTTTATTGTTTTAGTGTACTACTATACTAATACAGTACAAATTAAAACTAATTTATTCAGAATACCAAATTATTTACAGAGAAAGTATAATATCAGCGGTGTTTTACCAATCCCGCAGGCCTTAAAGCAATCAAATTACCAATAGATATTTAATCTAAATCTAAATTACACCCCCGGTAAAGAAGGAATAATGTTGTATTTAGAAATGCAGATGATTTATATATAGCCATATATATACATTTATACATACAAACATGAAATGTGAGACTTACTATGTATACCCAATTGCAACAAAACTATTTTGGTGATCATTGGATAAAAAGTACTTTTCGTCCGATATTGCATGATATTTATCATATGCAAGCAACAAAAATGAATAAATTAAAAAAGTTAAGCCATGAAGAAATTAGTTTCAGGATTCAAAGTCGTGCTGCTTGTTTCATTGATAACCTGGGGATGTTCGAAACAGACAGTCGAAGATCAGTCCGTTTTATCGACTTCCGCTGAAAAAGCCGCTGCCATTAGTAGTGTGGTATTTGGAGGAACCAGCACCTATGTTGTTTTTGCATGGAATGATTTGGGGATGCACTGCCTGAATCCATCTTACGACAAAATGGTAATTCTCCCCCCATACAACAATTTGAAAGTGCAGGTAGTTAAAAGAGGAAAGGTCCCCACTCTTGTGACAACTGGCCTGACAGTTTCTTATTCAATCGACAACAACACCTATTCGGTCGGAAAACAAAGTTATGGCCAATTTTGGACCTATGCTAAGCAACTTTTTGGTATTACACTGGCACCCAATATAGGATTGACCGGGATTGGTCTTTCAGGAAATATGAAAGCAGATGCCGGATTTTTTAGCGCTGAAGGGATCCCAGTGGTACCTGTTTATGACTCAGGCGTAAAAGATCCTTATCAACAAGCTACAATAACAGTAAAAGATGCCACCGGTAAAATTGTGGCAACAACAAAAACAGTAATCCCAACATCGGATGAGATTAATTGCGCCAAATGTCACGGAACCAATGCATTCGATGATATTCTGACCAAGCACGACAAAGCTCACGGAACGAAACTGATGACCAGTAAACCTGTTCTGTGTGCCAGTTGCCATGCTTCACCTGCATTGGGAGCTCCGGGTAATGGAAGTTCAAAATTCCTGTCCCAGGCCATACATGGTTATCATGCTACCAAAGGGGCTACATGTTACGATTGTCACCCGGGTGCTACCACGAAATGCAGCCGCAGTTCACGTCATACTGCCGCGGATGGTAATTGCATTACCTGTCATGGCAATATGGCCAATGTGGCTTCAACCATTGCAGCCGGAAGAACGCCATGGGTCGGTGAACCAACTTGTGTAAGCTGTCATAAGGGTGTATCTGGTATCGATACCGGCACGGCGCTCTACAAAACCAGTCATGGTCATGGTAATTTGTTCTGCTCAGCCTGTCACGGAAGTCCACACGCAATGGTCCCTTCTCTGAATGCGAAGGATAACTATCAGGAATTACAATACCAGGGTTCAGCGAATCCGGTAAAATCAATTGGTAGCTGTGGTGTCTGCCATGTGAGCTCACGCGGTGGTGATTCTTCGATTAAAGACTTTAGCGAAAAACATGCCGGCGCCTCTCCCAAGACAAAAATTTCATGTCATACCTGTCATACTGAAATTACGACAGAAACAGCCAAATGGCCTCATGCCTTCCAATGGAAAAATTCAGGAGGCAATCCTAAAGGAGTATAATTCTTTTTTTAACACGGAGGATCGGAGGACACATAGGTTCATTTTTACCACGGAGGATCGGAGGACACATAGGTTCACGGAGAATAATTTTACTCTGTGTGCCTTCGTGCTCTCCGTGCCTCCGTGGTTGTTTTTACCCGTGCCTCCGTGGTTAATTTTCTCTGTGTTCTCTTTTTTACTCCTTAGGTAATGCAGCGAACTCTTTAGTAACCTGGGATACCACCTGTTCTTTAATGACTTCGCAATTAAAATTGATCAGTAATCCTTTAGGCTTGCCCGAAAGCTTCAGATAAGTCAAAAGCTGAGCCTCAAATAACGGAATCATCAGCTCCACCGCCTTCTCCTCAACGATGATCAGATCATTCACCAAAAGGTCAAGCTTAAGCGATCCTCCCAAATCTTTTCCCTTATAATGGATCGGGACATTAAGCTGAGATCGAACAGACAATCCGGCATTTTTGAGTTCCTCGATAAAACAAGTCTCATATACCGATTCAAGCAACCCCGGACCCAGATGCCGATGAACCTCAATGGCACAGCCAATAATCTTGTAAGAAATCTCGTTAATAAATTTTTGGGTTATCATCTTATTTCTTTTTTAACCATTCTTTACCATTTTTTACCATGGAGGATCGGAGGACACATAGGTTCATTTTTACCACGGAGGATCGGAGGACACGGAGGTTCACAGAGAATAATTTTACTCTGTGTGCCTTCGTGCTCTCCGTGCCTCAGTGGTTGTTTTTACCCGTGCCTCCGTGGTTAATTTTCTCTGTGTTCTCTTTTTTAAAGATAACCAAAAAAAATAAATAAATTGGGGGGAATGTGGGTAAATGATTTTGACGCTTTAGAAAGGGGATTAAAAGATGTTCAGGAAGGAGAGATAACCTATATCCATCCACATAATCTATTGGAAGATATAAAATAAAAAAAGGAGCCCAACGGACTCCCTTTTTATCTGAAAATTTATTTCGCCTAACTTTTCAAATTACTTTACCTTATTAACAATAGCGCTGAATGCAGCGGGATTGTTCATTGCCAAATCGGCTAAAACCTTGCGGTTGATTTCGATATCGGCATTTTTTAGTTTACCCATGAATTGTGAGTAAGAGAGCCCTTCTGTGCGGACAGCTGCGTTAATACGCTGAATCCATAATGCACGGAACAACCTTTTTTTGCTTTTCCTGTCACGGTACGCATACCCTAATCCTTTTTCGTATGTGTTTTTGGCAACCGTCCAGACATTTTTACGCGAACCAAAGTATCCTCTGGTAAGTAGCAGCAGCTTTTTCCTTCGCGCTTTCGATGCTACATGATTTACTGATCTTGGCATTTCTTTTTGTTTTAGGACAATGGCGCTCCTTTTTAAAGGAAACTTTATATGCTCATTATCCGGTTAAACCTAATTCTATAACTCGTTAAAAGAGAACATTATCTCATTGCAAGCAACCTCTTGACATGATTCGTGTCCACATCGGCTACCATACCCCATTTTGTGAGGTTACGTTTGCGTTTGGTGCTTTTCTTAGTCAGAATATGACTTTTATAAGCATGTTTTCTTTTAATCTTTCCTGAACCGGTGAGAATAAAACGTTTCTTAGCCCCGGCATTCGATTTCATTTTAGGCATCTCTGTCCAAAGTATTAAATTATTTTTTCTTTTTAGGCGAAATAAATATTGTCATTCTCTTTCCTTCGAGTTTCGGTAGTTGTTCCACTTTTCCCACCTCTTCCAACGCATTGGCGAAGCGGAGCAGCAAAATTTCCCCTTGCTCGTTATATAAAATTGACCTCCCTTTAAAAAACACGTAAGCTTTTACTTTAGCGCCTTCCTGAAGGAATTTCTCGGCGTGTTTTAACTTAAAGTTGTAATCATGATCATCCGTATTTGGACCAAAACGTATCTCCTTCACGATGATTTTGGAAGCTTTGGCTTTTAGCTCCTTCTGCTTTTTCTTCTGCTCGTAAAGAAACTTCTGAAAATCGGTAATCCTGCAAACAGGCGGTTCTGCGTTAGGTGAGATCTCAACCAGATCAAGTTCCAATTCGTCGGCTCTACGCAGGGCATCCTGAATACGGAATACCCCTGGGTTTTCGATGTTCTCTCCAACCAGCCTGACTTCAGGGACACGAATCTGATGATTAATCCGAAATTGCGATTTCTCTTCTTCTTTTGGGGCTCTTGGCCCGTTGCCTCTGATAACTGCTATGGCTAATCCTCCTTTAATTTAATTAATTAACGACTATTTGTAGGCATCCGCCAATTGTTCCGAGACCTCTTTGCCAATAAATGCAGCAAATGAATCAATTGTCATTGATCCCTGGTCTCCCTCTCCCTGACGTCGCACTGATACGGTGTTGCCTTCGCACTCTTTTTCACCGACAATCAACAGGTAAGGTATATGTTTCATCTCATTGTCCCTGATTTTTCTGCCAATTTTTTCATTGCGGTCGTCAATTCCGGCGCGAATATCGGAAATATTTAATTGATTTGAAACTTTTTGAGCATATTCGTTATACTTTTCACTGATTGGTAACACAACCACCTGTTCCGGGGTAAGCCATAGCGGGAATTTCCCTGCAGTATGCTCAATCAGTACAGCGCAAAAACGTTCCATCGATCCGAACGGTGCACGGTGGATCATCACCGGACGATGCCGTTTATCATCGGCGCCAATATACTCAAGACCAAATCGTTCCGGCAAATTATAATCCACCTGGATCGTTCCGAGCTGCCATTTACGACCAAGCGCATCCTTGATCATAAAGTCAAGTTTTGGTCCATAAAAAGCGGCTTCACCCAATTCTGTCACCGTTTGTAACCCTTTTTCAGTGCAAGCCTCAATGATTGCATTTTCAGCTTTCTCCCAATTTTCGTCAGATCCAATGTATTTTTCCCTGTTATTTGGATCACGTAATGATATCTGCGCTGAGTAATCCTTAAAGTCAAGCGCTTTAAAGATGATAAAAATGATATCAATCACCTTTAAAAACTCCTCTTTGAGCTGATCTGGACGGCAGAAGATATGAGCATCATCCTGAGTAAAGCTTCGGACGCGTGTCAGTCCGTGCAACTCGCCGCTTTGCTCGTAACGATAAACCGTTCCGAATTCAGCCATACGAACAGGCAAATCTTTATAGGAGCGGGGTTTATACTTATAAATCTCACAATGGTGAGGGCAGTTCATCGGTTTTAGGAGGTACTCTTCACCTTCATTTGGGGTACGAATCGGTTGAAATGAGTCTTTCCCGTATTTCTGAAAGTGACCCGAGGTTTTGTAGAGCATCACATCTCCAATATGCGGAGTGATCACCTGCTCATAACCAAATTTCTTTTGCACCTTCTTCAAAAATTTCTCAAGATTGTCGCGGAGCATGGTCCCTTTTGGCAACCAAAGTGGTAAACCCATCCCGACATTAGGTGAAAAATGGAACAACTCCATCTCTTTGCCTATTTTACGATGATCCCGCTTTTTCGCCTCTTCGAGCAATACCAGGTACTCTTCAAGCAATTTTTGTTTCGGGAAAGTGATCCCGTAAACACGGGTGAGCATTTTGTTCTTCTCGTTACCACGCCAGTAAGCTCCTGCAATATTGGTCAGCTTAACCGCTTTGATAAATCCCGTATTTGGCAAATGGGGCCCGCGGCAAAGATCTGTAAAGTTTCCCTGTTTATATAAGGTTATGGTGCCATCCTGAAGATCAGTAATCAGTTCAAGTTTATATTGGTCACCCTTTTCCGTAAATAATTTAAGCGCATCGGATTTGGATATTTCACTTCTTACAATATCCGATTTTGTACGGGCCAATTCAAGTATTTTCTGCTCAATCGGGGCCAGATCTTTATCTGTCAGAACTTTTCCCTCCGGAAGATCAATGTCATAATAAAAACCATTGTCGACAGTCGGCCCGATACCAAACTTGGTTCCGGGATAGAAAAACTCGATAGCTTCCGCCATAATGTGCGCCGACGAGTGCCAGAACGTTTCGCGCCCCTGCAGATCGTCCCACAAATGAAGTTTTATAGCCGCATCCGAATCGAGGGAGCGGGTAAGATCTCTAACTTCTCCGTTGACGGTAATCGAGAGTACCTCTTTCGCCAGCCGGCTGCTGATCGCTTCCGCAATTCCAAGACCCGTAATTCCCTGATCAAATTCCCGTACGGAATTATCAGGAAGTGTAATTTTTATCATCACCTAATATTTTTTTCGAAGGTGCAAAATTAGTGATTCTACTCATGTTCTTCAAAAATATCGGAAAGTTTAATACAGCTATTTTAAGAATGTGTCTGTAAATCCCTTACTACTCCCTATTTTTTAATATTTTTGAGGCTGAAACAGATTAAATATCAAATATTATGCGCAGGATTATTTCAGTTTTGCTTTTAATTTCAGCCTGTTACACCACGCTTCAGGCACAACAAATCACCCTTGAGGATCTCTTTACAAAAAGAAGCTTTATTCAATCAGCTGTTACCGGATTGGCATCGACCAACGATGGATTGAATTACACCACCCTGGAGAATGGCGGCCGGCAAATTGTAAAATACAGTTACAAAACCGGCGAAAAGGTAAGCCTGATTCTTGATATACAAGCACTTAAAAATGATTCACTCACTTCTGTCACCGAATACGCATTCAGCAAAGATGAGTCTAAGGTATTGCTCATGACAGACCGGCAATCGATCTATCGGAGGTCGTTTACTGCCGTTTATTTTGTCTACAACTTCGTGACAAAAGAACTTAGCCGGTTATCATCAGGAAGAGAGCAGGTCGCAACGTTTTCACCCGATGGAGAGCGGGTCGCTTTTGTCAGAAAGAATAACCTTTATGTAAAAAGTCTCCGTTTTAAAACTGAACGCCAGATCTCCTCCGACGGGGCGTTTAATAAAATTATCAATGGCGTTCCCGACTGGGTGTACGAGGAGGAGTTTGAGTTCAACCGGGCTTTCGAATGGTCGCCCGATAGTAAACAACTCGCCTACATTAAATTTAATGAAGAAGATGTTCCAACTTTTGGAATCCCAATGTACAAAGGGCTTAATCCTGAATATAAGGAGAACGCTCTCTATCCGGGTGAATACCGTTACAAGTATCCATTGGCAGGAGAGAAAAATTCAGTTGTCAGCGTCTGGGTCTACGACATAAAGGCCGGGCAGAATATTGAGATCGATCTTGGTAAGGAAACAGATATTTATATCCCTCAGATCAAGTGGACCTACAGTGGCAAAGATCTGGGAATTTTGAAAATGAACCGCTTACAAAACAGGCTTGACCTGCTTTATGCCAATTCCCATTCGGGTGATACACGGCTGATCTACACCGAAAAGAATAAACGATACATCGAGACCGATTTTCTGGATAATTTCCAGTTTTTGCCCGATGATAAAAGCTTTGTTGTTCTAAGTGAAAAGGACGGATTTAAACATCTCTATCTTTATGACAACTCAGGGGTTGTGGTTCGCCAACTAACCTCCGGGAAATTTGATGTGATCAAATATTATGGATATGATCCGGTCACGAAGACATTCTATTACCAGGCTGCGGCAGTTTCACCCATGCAACGTGAGGTTTACAGCGTTACGCTCGACCCAAAGAAAAAAGTATCGCTCTCAACAAAGAAACTCTCAGCACAAAATGGGACTAACAATGCTGATTTCAGTAGTGGATTCAAATATTACATCAACCAGTATTCAAACTTAACAACTCCACTGATCGTAACATTGCATGAGATCTCCGGAAAACAGATCAGGGTACTGAAAGAAAACAGCGAATTAAAGTCAACAGTTTCAGAAAGAAAAATCCCTCAGAAGGAGTTATTCACCTTTAAAAATTCTGAAGGAACCGAACTGAACGGATGGATGATCAAACCTTCGGATTTCAATCCAAATTTGAAATATCCGGTTGTGATGACCCAGTACAGCGGACCAAACTCCCAGCAGGTGCTGGATGATTTTAAGATTGGATGGGAAAATTATCTGGCATCGAAAGGTTACCTGGCAGTATGTGTCGACCCCAGGGGAACAGGGGCCCGCGGTGAGGAATTCCGCAAATGCACCTATGGTCAGTTAGGAAAGTATGAGTCTGATGATCAGATTGAAGCAGCAAAATATATTGCCACTCTTCCCTTTGCAGATGGTAACAATATTGCGATCTGGGGATGGAGTTATGGCGGATTTATGTCGGCCATGTGTCTTGCCAAAGGTGGCGCCGTTTTTAAGGCAGGTATTTCAGTCGCGCCGGTAACCAACCAACGGTTCTACGATACCGTTTACAGTGAGCGTTATATGGGGTTGCCGAGCCAGAATCCCGAAGGGTATGACGAAAATTCACCCATCACATTGGCCAAAGGGATTAAAGGAAAACTGCTGCTTGTGCACGGGACTGCTGACGATAATGTTCATTATCAGAATACTCTCGAATTTGCCGAAGCAATGGTTCAGGCGGGTGTTCAGTTTCAGATGATGTCGTATGTAAACAGGAACCATGGTATCAGGGGTGGAAATACCACAATGCACCTTTATACCATGTTTGACAACTTTTTGAAGGAGAACCTGAAGCAAGGTAATGAAAGAATGAAGGAATGAAGGAATTTGAAAATGTGGTAATGTGCTAAATGAATATTGACGTCTATCAGTTTTTGAATTTTTCACTTTGGACTTTACAATTTTAATTGCTTGTTTTCAATTTTTATTTTTTTTTGTAATCCCTTTGGCTATTCCCAAATTCGGTCTATATTTGCACCCTCCAAGCCCAGATGGTGAAATTGGTAGACACGCTAGTTTCAGGGACTAGTGACCGCAAGGTTGTGCAAGTTCGAGTCTTGTTCTGGGCACCGAAAATAAGAATACCCGTTGAATTTCAGCGGGTATTCTTATTTTGTAGTTATTTATGCTTTTTATGACTGACCGGTTTCTTTGTGTTTGTGTGGTGGACGGGTGTAATGTTACCAAAAGCCTTTTCAATAGCCACCTCTGTAAGTGGTTCCATTACATTATATCCCGCTTCATTCGGATGCACGCCATCTTTTGAGTATTCCGCCTTCAAACCATTCCGTTCATCTACCATTGCTGAGAAAAAATCAAGGTATATACATGCATTTTTCTCTGCAAAAGTTTTTATCATCTTATTCAGTGCGATTATTTTCTCTGCCGGTTTAAGCCCTGGTTTCCATGGATAATCGTAGACAGGCAGAACGGAACACAGAATAACCTTAATATCATTGGCTTTCGCCAATTGGGCCATCGAAATGATATTATCTTCGATCATCTCGAGTGTTGAAGGACCTGTGTTACCTGCAATATCATTAGTGCCGGCCAAAATGACAACTACTTTCGGCTTAAGTTTAATCACGTCTGCTCTGAACCGAACCAGCATCTGAGGTGTGGTTTGTCCGCTAATTCCACGGTTAAGATAAAATTTACCTGCAAAAAACTGAGGATGAATATTTACCCACCCTTCTGTAATTGAGTTCCCCATAAACACTACACGCTTTTCATTCGGTGTAGGTAATACCTGATTTGCATTTTCAGCTCTAAAACGATTTAAGTTTGGCCAGTCCTGTGCAAATGAAAATTGCGCAGAAAATACTGAAGTTAAAAGAATTACGAATGTTAATTTTAATTTTCTCATTATTTTAATTTAAAAAATTCATATTTTTCAGTGAAAATACAATTTAGATTTATACATCTTATTATCAATGACTATTAATTCTATCATTTCTTTATTCTTCATCTTTCCACCAATGGGAATGCCGAGATCCTTAACCGTGCTGCCCCCATGGGAATTAAGATAATCTCCTCAGATTTATTTTCTTTTGTTGCATTCTCGTCAGGTAATACACCACATAACCCATATTTATCGATTTTCCAGGATGGGATTCGCTGACCTTTGGCATGAATTTCCAGAGGAACAGATTCAGAAGTAAATGGGAAATCATCGCTACTCCAGCTTTTTTTAACAACTTTCAGATTTTGAAGAGGATTTTGATTTTTGAGTTGAAGCGCATAATTCCAGGGTGTTTCGGGATAGATTTCGTATGTTGGCCATTTGGTTGCATCGGCACCCGGCTGCCATTTTGAATCGCCAATTGCAGTCGCTTTACTGTCAAGCTTCTCGTATCTTTCAGAAATTTTAAGCGACATGGTAAGTGGTCCATAATTCACAGAAACACTGTTTTTATTTACCTCCCACCGCTTAATCGAAAGTTCCATTGGAAGTTCGAGGGTCACCTGATCACCATTGCTCCATTTCCTTTGAATCATCATGTATTTTCCTGATTCGGGTTTTTCAGATTGGGTTATTCCGTTGATTTTAATGGATGCTTTTTTGCACCAGGTGGGAATACGCAGGTACAGCGGGAATTCAACATTGTCGGTTGTTTTAACCGAAAAACGAATCTGCTCCTCAAACGGATAGTTGGTCTCTTCTTTTATATTTACAGGGATATTACCGGCAACTTTCAGATTTGCCGTGCACGCTCCGTATAGAGCGAATGCAACACCATTATCGGGAGTTGCCAATGCCAGATGTTCTATATAATAAGGCCATCCCTGGGAATGATTGTGTTGACAGCATCGGCTGCTGAAAGGATTCATTGCTAAAAAAGGGCCTGAATTCTGGATTCCGGGACTATGGTTTCTAGAATCGCTTACTACCTCGTTCGGGCAGGTAATGTAACGCAACCCTTTAAAGTCAGGCATCACAGCTGCAGGATAAGAATTAAAAGCGACATCTTCGGCATGCTCAGCCCAAAATGGGTCACCAGTAATGCGGAGCATAATCTCATCGGAAGCCATTTGCTCAACAAATCCGCAGGTTTCCGTCCCCTGGCGCGGATCAATATAACCCATGCGGGCATTCTCGTCAGCTCCAAACATTCCCCCGGGAACTTGTCCGAATGTCCGGCGTATGAGGTTGAATGCATTATATGAGGCATGCAACATTGCCGGATCGCCGGTCTGCATGTAATAGATAGCCGGCTCCCTGAAACACTGTGCCACATTCACATTGTGCCAGTTAGGCAGCGTAGATTCATCCATCCAGTTAGCTGTATTGCGATGTATTTTGTCCCCAAGTTCAAGTAGAAAGGGATCGCCTGTGATATTGTAAAGCCAGTAAACACTGAATAAATTATCGCCTCCACGACTGTTCTCCCAATAATCCTTTAAAAAATCGGCATCTGCCACCTTCGACTGCCACATAAAATAATTTGTCATCAATGAGATCACCCTGGTATCTCCCGAAAACTCATAATACGATTGCAATGTCCAAAGCATAATCATATTTGCCCATAAATCTCTTTTCCCTTTCCTGATCGTTACAGGGCCGAAATATCCATCCGGCTGCTGACTTTTAAATACCGCCTCGAGCCATACTTTGGTTTCGGCAATCATTTTGGGATCGTTCAGTATATAAGCAAGATTACCGTACCCTTTCAGCCAGTAGGGAACCTCTTCCCATCCGTTTTGTCCACCCTTATTGAGCCAGGCATTCTCTTTTTTGTCGAGCCATGCGCTGATCTCGCCCAAATGACCCGTAAGACCGTCACGCTGTAATTCAAGGTATTTTTTTAACCATCCTGCAGGTTTAATTGCAGTAACCGGAAGTTTAATGAAATTGAGTGGCTGAAGCGGATTGCGGTTACTCACATAATTAACGTTGGTCTGATTAACCGCCGGACGATCGAGGCAAATAATTTTTGTCGCTTTATTGTCCGCAAAAACAACAGCAGGACAAAGCAGGAAAAACAACAGTGCCACTTTCCCAATGAATAGAATTCGTTTAATTATTATCATCTTACAATAGTGTTAGTTCCTTCAATCGATGTTTTTTGTCGGAGTTACTTGTAAAGTACCGGCTAAAAAATCATACAAAGCTAAAAAAATACCTAATTAAGGAGGACAAATTATAGTCAGCTAAAATCACAGGAAAATCACTAATTTCGGCAGGATTTCCAGCTAATGAAAAATCTAACATGAAGTATTTAAAAAGTCTGTACCTCCAGGTCATTGTTGCGATCATTACCGGAATCCTTATCGGAACCTTCTTTCCGACATTCGCAATCAGTTTAAAACCGCTGGGCGATGGTTTTATCAAACTAATCAAGATGATGATTGGACCTGTGATCTTCTGTACCATTGTGAATGGAATTGCAGGGATGGAAAACACCAAAAAGGTGGGGAGGGTAGGTATCAAAACAATTATCTATTTTGAGATCGTTTCTACCTTCGCGTTGATGATCGGATTGATCGTAATCAATATCCTTAAACCAGGTGTTGGGATGAATATTGATCCTTCATCACTCGATATGAAAGCTGTTGAGGGCTATATGACTCAAAGTAAAAGTGTTGGGGTGCAGGATTTTATCATGAATATCATACCCGATAATATCATCAATGCACTATCCAACGGAAATATTCTGCAGGTTCTGTTTTTTTCGATTCTCCTGGGGTTTGCCCTGTCAAAAATTGGATCCAAAGCCAGGCCTTTTATGATTGCTTTAAAGTCTATTGAAGAGGCTCTTTTTGCCATCATCAGGATCATCATGAGGGTTGCCCCATTAGGCGCACTGGGCGCGATGAGCTTTACGATCGGAAAGTACGGACTGGGTTCGCTGGTTTCACTCGGGCAGCTGATGGGTTCGTTCTATCTGACGTGTATACTGTTCATTATAATTATTTTAGGTGGCATACTAAAATTTACTGGCTTTAGTCTATGGCAATTACTTAAATATATCAAGGAAGAAATATTGATTGTTCTTGGTACCTCTTCATCAGAAGCGGCATTGCCCAGTTTAATGGATAAGTTAAGAAAGGTGGGTTGTTCTGAACCGGTAGTTGGATTGGTCATCCCGACAGGTTATTCGTTTAACCTCGACGGCACTTCGATCTATCTGACCATGGCTGCTGTCTTTCTGGCACAGGCTACCAATACACCGCTGGAGTTTTCACACCAGGTTTCGTTACTCCTTATTTTAATGCTTGCCTCAAAAGGGGCGGCAGGAGTTACGGGAAGCGGCTTTATCACACTTGCTGCGGTATTGCCAGTTGTTGGAAATATTCCGGTTGCAGCTATCGCGCTCATTTTAGGTATCGACCGTTTTATGAGTGAAGCCAGGGCCATCACTAATCTAATTGGCAATGCCATCGCAACGCTTGTTATCGCCAAATCGGAAAAAGAGATCGATATGGCAAAAGCGAAGGAATTAATCGGTTAATAATCAAATTAAATTTCAATACTGTCCGGCAAAATTCAAAGATTCTTCGCTACGCTAATAAGGACAGCATTCTATTGGTTATTTTAATAATAAGGAGATTCCTCACTGCGTTCGGAATGAGGAATCTCATCTTCATTCATTCTTTATTGATTGAATTTCTATTTTAACAAAGCCAATGCCTCATTGACCGAATAAACCGGCAGGTTGCAGGTTTTGTCCTGACAAACGTAAATCACCGTCTGATTGATAATCAGACGATTTTCAAGCAATGGCAAATTTTCATCTGATCCTCCTGCAAAAACGGCAATTGGAAGAAAGTTCTTTTGCATTTCAATGGCAATTGACAAGGCGTTTCCCCCCAGAACAGCCACTTCGTAGGATTGATAAATGATTTTCCCCATAACTATTGCCCAATTGGCATAATAAGCGCCATGCCTGACGATTTCCTCTCTGAAAGGAAATACCATTTGTTCAGCCCTTCGTGTGTATTCAGGTTGATCAGTAAGTTTTCCCAGTTGAACTAAAACATGTGCAAACACAGAGTTGGATGCGGGAATCACATTATCAGAGGTCTCGTGCTTCCGTGCAATCAGATTTTCTGACTGGTCGGAGGAATAGTAAAACAGTTGTGTTTCATTGTCTGAAAAATGATTTAGAACATACGAGGTGATTAGACGGCTAAGATTTAACCAGTGCAAATCGAATGTGACTTCATAAAGCGTGATGTAAGCATCCGTAAGAAGGGCATAATCATCGAGGAATGCCTCAATACTCACCCTTTTATCCTTGAAAACACGGTAAAGCAATCCGTCAGCTTTGAGCATATAAGTTTCGAGAAAGCCGGCAGTCCGGATGGCGCCTTCCAGATAAGCTGCCTTACCAAAAGCTTTATAGGCATTTACATAACCCGACACCATGAGCGCATTCCAGCAGGTGAGGATTTTGTCATCGGTAGCCGGCCGAATACGAAGATTTCGACGGTCCAGTAATAATTGATTCGCTTTTTTAAGAATGAGGTTTAATTCCCCGATTAATAGACCATTCTTATCAGCAAACAGCTCTTTGTCAACTCCGGAGTGGAGAATATTTTGATCCGGTTCCCAGTTTCCTTCAGGAGTAACCTGGTAAAAACGGAGGACAATTTCTGCAGTCGCAGAATCCAATACCGATTCGATCTCCTTTCTTGTCCACACATAGAATTTTCCCTCCTCGTGTTCGCTGTCGGCATCGATTGAAGCATAAAAACCACCCTCAGGATATTGCAACTCACGTTCAGCAAATGCAATGGTCTGCTCCACTATTTCAGCGTACAGCGGTCTGTTTGTCAACTGATAAGCATGCGAATAGAGTGTGATCATCTGGGCATTGTCGTAAAGCATCTTCTCAAAATGGGGAACTTTCCAGAACCGATCAGTCGAATAGCGGGCAAAACCCCCGCCAATCTGATCATAAATACCCCCGCGAGCCATGGCATCGAGCGAAATGGTTACTGCATCGAGTGCCTGCTGATTTCCGGTCAGGTAGTGATATTGAAGGAGAAATTCGAATCCAACCGGTAACATAAATTTAGGGGCGCCGTTATAACCACCGAGATTGAAGTCAATGGTACTGATATGATTTTCAAAGGCATCATGGTACTCCTCCCGGTTGAAGGGGCTTTTGCCAATTATTTCCGGTAATGAAACAGACCGGATTCCTTCAGTAAGGGTCTCCGCTGCCTGTAAAACCCTGGGGTATGCTGTTTTAAAAAGATGACTTAGCTGTTTTAAAGCATCGATCCACTGATCGGGCGGGAAGTAGGTAGCGGCATGAAACGGTCTTCCATCGGGGAGAGCAAAGGCATTGAGGGGCCACCCCCCACGACCGGAAATGAGCTGAGCCGCTTCCATATAGATCCGGTCGATATCGGGACGCTCTTCGCGATCAATCTTAATACAAACAAAATGGGTATTCATTAAACGGGCAATACCTTCATCCATAAAAGATTCCTGCGCCATCACATGGCACCAATGACATGCTGCATACCCGATACTGATGATCAGCGGTTTATTTTCCGTTCTCGCTTTTGATAAAGCTTCCTCGCCCCATTCGTACCAATCGACAGGATTGTCGGCATGTTGTTTTAAATAAGGACTGCTTGCACGGGATAATCTGTTTTGTGTATTCATATCCAAAGAACAAACCAGACGTGAAATGGTTTGATGTTCCAAAAGGATAACCTAGTTTAAGACGTGGCGACAAGGCACTGCCTTGACTCTACATTTTATTTCACTATTGTCTTTGTAAAAGATTAATAATATATGCATTACGAGATATTTCTTAATTTCAACCGGACACCCTCTCCATTTTAATCCATAAAAGCATTTACCAAATAGATGGTATTAACCGATAACGTACTTTTCGGCAATATTCCAGGTACCCCGGCAAATCCCTTCTGAGCATCTTCTCCTCGTTCAAAATCCTAAATATAAGAACGACAGGAAATAATGCAAAAATGAGTAATCCCCACCACGAACCAAGTGCTGAAGGAGTAAATAAAAACATAATGATCATACCAGCGTACATTGGATGACGAACTACGGAGTACGGTCCGGTAGATATCACTTTCTGTCCCTTCTCTACCTCAACAATACGCGATGTGTAGCTATTCTCACGAAAGACAAAAAAAACTAACCAGTAACCCATGAAAACCATGATATTAGCGATTATGACAATTTCTGGGGATACCTGTGACCAGTTGAAGCGGAAATCAAATCCGGGGATCAGAAATCCAATAATAGATGGTAATCGGAAAAACCGGACAATAAGTTGCTGCTTTGTATCCTTTTCCTGAAATCTCAGACGTCGTTTTAAAAGTTCAGGATCGTTTCTGACAAGATAAAGCATGGTCGTAACCATAGGTATAAAAAGAGTGACCGCATAAGTCCATCCCTCCCAAAACATGAATGAACCGGCTGGTAAAAACAGGAAAAGTCCGACAAAGACGGGGTAAAGAATGACCGTTTTTAGAATTAGCTGCTTACCCATCACCATTGGTTTAAATGGAATATTGATCCATTGAAATTTCTTCATGGAACAGATAAATATACAAAAAAAATCAGTTTGTAAATTCACTATCGTTGTAATACATTTTCTAAAATCAAAAAAGTAGAGTCCTGCTAAACATTGATAGAAATGGGAACAGTAATTGTTGATATTTATAATACAGGCAATAATTTTTGCGCACAAGCTCCTGTTCTGGAAGGATGCGTCAGTACAGCATCAACACTTTCAGATATCTTCGTTACTCTTCGTTTCACTCAGAATGACAATAGTTTAAGCAGTAAGGGCATCTGTTTTCTTCCGAAAAGTTTCAAATAAATAATTAAAGTTCATCATTGAAAAGATCCAGGTAGTGTTCCGAATCGGTCAGGACGCCCCCACTTTTTCGGTAGAAATCGTCATTCAGGGTAAACGCTCCATTTTCAGGTTTACGCCAATCGGCATTACTAAACGGGTGGTACCTTTCCATCATTTTCCAGTTTTTGTAGTTCTGATGCCCATTTGTTTCCATAAGCCCGGTTCTCAATCCAGGGAAGGAATCAAGGCGTGCAGCAATATTTTTATTCCAGTCAACCAGAATTGGATTGACAGTCAGGTCGGCACAAAAACAAGGTACCTGGTGAAGTTTGGCAATATTGGCAATTTTCATGGTCATGCTCATTGTTTTCGCAATGGGCTTCAAGGCAACCGCTTTGTATCCCATCTCAATCCGTTCGAGGGCATCTTTGTCGGTATGTGCACTTTCGTCAGTCGCCAGCCGAACCGGTATATCGGTAACATCAATACCTGGATGCTCTGGGAAAGGCTCTTCAATTATGGCGATTTGATCGAAAGCCCAGATCTTCCTGGCGTGGTCAATCAGACGAAAGAGCGTTTCTTTATTTTCATAACGACCATTAGCATCAAAATAATAAGGCAATTTCCCACTTTCGGTGTGCGGGGTTCTGTAATGACCAATAGCTTTATGGATTGCAGTTAACCGCTCCATATCTTTTTCGAGCATCTCTTTTTGGGTACCCGGCTGTCCGATCTTAATTTTCATAAAAAAATAACCATCGTCAGCAGCTTTCTTGATCTCACCAATGGGTATGGTATAAGCCATTAACGGGATGCTGGCAACGGTTTTGTGGTGATTCGATAATGCAGGAAGGTATTTTTCGGGTATCAGATCATCGAAATTTGTAATTCCATTTTCAGCAGCATAAAGCATCCAGACGGCATTATCAACACCGACAAGTGCATTAAGTACAAATGTTTTTCTCAGATTGCTGTTTGCTGTGATTTTCACCCCGTACTGGTAAACTTCATCCAAAATCTCATCGAGCAATTCAACCGGGTTACTGAACGAACGGCCTTTAAGCAATTGAAGGGCATATTCGGTCAATGCAAACATTAGTGCATTACTGCCACTTTCAGAATGAGAGGCAAACACAGACGAATCGGACCAAAGGATGCTTTGTGTGCACAAACCCACTTTGCGTATTCCTGAAGTTGATTGCAGAAGGCTTGCCGATTGCCACATCTCAGTAATATAGCCCCCTTTGAACCCAAAGGGACGGATGAGCGGCTCCCGTTCAAAATTGGAATCCACCTTATCAATCCGAATATTTTTGGGCGAAAATCCCGGAGACAAGGAAGATGCAAAGAGATTTGCAGGATTGACAGCTAAGGCAATACCCGCAGTTGTTACCATGCCTGACCGGATGAAATCACGTCGCGAAAAATCGGTCATGAGCCTACATTTTATTTAGGTATGATAGAATGAAATCAACTTCTGTCTTTAGCCTTCCAACGATTATCTTTTGTTTTTGCAAGAGAGTCAGGTCTTTTTCCGAATCATTCAGCAACGAATATTCCACATGCAAGGTCATTGGCACTCTGATACCAAGTTCTTTAACCGTATTAAAATAAGCATCGAAATCAATCAAACCCTTTCCAAGTGGTACTCCAATACTTTTCGACTTGCCATTTTTAAGTGCCCAATCAAAATCCTTAATCGCCAACGACCCGATTTTGTTTTTGAGCAACTGCATGGCCAACAACCAGGTTGACTGACCCTCAACAGTGGCGTGACGAATATCGAACTGGCTGCTCATATATTCAACTGGCAAATCACGGAACAACTCCCAGATATCCCAGATGGGTGAACCAACTTTTGCCCCACCGGCATGGTTTTGGTATCCGGCCTGAATTCCGTATTCTTTGTTCAGTTCAACCAGACTGGCAAACTGTTTTTTTAAGTTCTGAAGGAATCCCCATATATCCGCAGAGTTATCGTAAACAAGATAACCAAGACGATAATGATTAATTCCGAGCGCTGAAGCTGTTTTGAGCACATTCCTGAAATACATATCTTCAGGGTTGGTAAAGGAGGTGACCATCATCTTCGTTTCGAGGCCATATTTTTTAGCTGTTTCCATTACTTTAGGCAGGTCGTCTTCAACACGTTCAGGCTCGACCCTGCCTTGGGGCCGGACAGTTACATCAAGACCATTAAAGCCACCAACCATGGCAAGTGTTTCAGCCATAAACTCCGTTTCAAACATGTCGAGAGCTTTGGTGAAAAAGTACAGGGGATATTTCTCTTTGCTGGTATTCAGCATCCCGAAGGCAGAATTACCGGCCAATGGAAGTACAGCTCCGGCAGTAGCCATTGTTGTTATAAATTCTCTTCTGTTTAAACTCATTTCGTAATAATTAAACTAAGTTAAGGTATATGGTTTCCGGTACTCATAATGTAAAAATTTGTTGGCCTCGTCACAATTGGTGAAAATTTCCTTTTCAGCATTCCACTCCAAACGTTTGCCGGTTGCCAGTGCAATATTTGCCAAATGGGCAAAACTTGTTGAACGGTGGCCTTCTTCCAAAGGGCATATCGGCATTTCGCGGGTTTTGACACAATCGAGAAAATTGCGTATGAGAGTTGCCGTGGCGAATGCATTACTTCCGTCGGGCAAATTCTCGACCGGAATATTAAATTCCTCATCATCGACCATTTTACTCCAGTTTTGGAATTGCCCTACTTTTGATGCTTTTAGGCGATATCCGTCCTGACCGGCATATATGGTTCCTTTAGTCCCGCAAAGTTCAATTTCACCATACGGGAAAAGATTACCACCACAGGCTTCTGAAATACTAAACGTAACCATTTTCTTCGAGGCAAATTCAAAAGTGACATGCATCGTGTCGGGTATATCACCATCGTGATCCAATATGTATTTTCCACCATTGGCAGAAATAGCCACAGGAGCAGTCTCTCCAAGAATCCATCGGATGATGTCCATAAAATGAACCCCCCAGTTTCCCATCTGGCTGGAATAGTCGCTCCACCAACGGAACATATAAGGGGCAATATTATATTGGTAAGGCCGGTAAGCTCTTGGCCCCAACCACAAATCCCAATCAAAATCTTTTGGAGGTTGTTCCGGATTCATTTTACCGATGCCATAGGGGAACATATTACTAATACGACCAGCCCGGGCAATTGACACCTGACCGATTTTCCCTGCGGGAATTTCCTTAGCTAATTTCTGATAAACTTCACATCCTCTGCGATTTAGCCCAACTGCGACAACCCGGTCAGTAGCCTTCCATGCGTTGACCATTATCCGACCTTCCCTGATGGTTTGGGTCAAAGGCTTTTCCACGTACACATCTTTACCCGCCCTGATAGCATCAATCATCTGGATGGCATGCCAATGATCAGGAGAAGCGATACACACGGCATCAATACTTTTGTCTTCGAGAAGCTTTCTATAGTCTTTGTAAAAGGCTGGCTTATAGTGGAATTGTTCTCCCATTTTTGGCACTTGCCCCGCCATGGTTGCCAGGTAACGGGGATCAACCTTGCTACGGTCGCGTAATAAATAAGGCTCGTAAACATCGCATAACGCGGCTATTTCAACGTCCTTATTTTTCATAAACTGCTCCAGAAGTTGCGAACCCCTGTTTCCCAGCCCGATAAACCCTACCCTTATTTTGTCATTTGCTTTGGAGTTTAGGGGATTCCTTGTTGAACCGAAGGTTTGCAATCCAAAAGTTAAACCAGTTGTCAGTGTGGCAGTTTTGCCTATAAAGGTCCTGCGTGTTGTATTATTTTCCATTATTAATTATTTGTTATTGGATTGATCTCATATTTGAAATTCCCATCTGTTTTTTAACGAACATGCTCGTTTCAAATTGATCTGTTTTGTAATGATTTCTTTTTACTTTTATAATCATTGTTTATTCTGTGCTTGAATATCTTTTAAGAAGCGTATTCCAGGTTATCATCCAGTGGTGTCATCCTGGGCATTAGCAGATGAACAAACCCAAGGATTATCAGGTACGATGAACCGGCAATGACAAAAGCCCAGAAATAGCCGGAGTTACCGGCAGTATCGAGAACGGCTCCCAAGGCAATATCTGCAATTACCGCCACTGCAACTCCGATCATTTTTCCTATTCCTATGACAGAAGCAATCGCTTTCTTCGGAAATACATCCGGCACCAGCGTATAACCGTTGATTGACCACGACTGGTGGCCTGCCGCGGCAAGGCCGATCAGGAAAACGGCCAGCCATTTGCTTGCCAGGACAGGAACAAAAGATACCGGCAAAATGAGCATGGCACAAACCAGCATGGTAATTTTTCGGGATTTATTAATTGACCATCCTTTTTTGATCAG
Organism: Prolixibacteraceae bacterium; assembly: GCA_963677935.2. Classification (GTDB taxonomy): domain Bacteria; phylum Bacteroidota; class Bacteroidia; order Bacteroidales; family Prolixibacteraceae; genus JAAFHB01. The sequence continues at coordinate 3,129,399 of CAXXEH010000003.1, forward strand.
CGCACCGGATGCATATCCACCCAGCAAACTGCCCGCATCGGCCATCAAAAAAATAACCAGAAACGGAAGCCCAATATTCTGGATGTCCACACCAAACTGTTCGGCCAGGAATTTGGCGCCCCAGAACAGGTAGAACCACCACACCCCGTCGGTCAGGGTGGTCAACGAAAATGCCCAGGTTTCCCGCTTGGGCAACAATTTTATCCAGGGAATCTTTTCAATGGTTTCTTCTGCCGAATCGCTGTTGATATACGCCAGTTCTTCTTTCGATAATCTGGGGTGCTCTTCCGGCTTTTTGTATGTCCGGAGCCATATAAAGACCCACAATGCACTGAGCACACCGGTAAAAAGAAATGGGATCTGCCAGTTGTCGCCTTCAACTGTAACGACAGCGCCGACAATGAACGGGGCCAGGATTGCACCAACACTGGTCGAGGCATCGAAAATACCGGTCGCAAAAGCCCGGTCTTTCTTCGGGAACCATTCGGCCACAGTCTTGATCGCTGCCGGAAAATTTCCTGATTCGCCGATACCCAGTCCAAACCGGGCCAGGATAAAGCCAATCAACCCAAAAGCCGGACGGATTACAGCATGCAACATCCCGAACACACTCCAGATTACGATGGAAAGGGTATATCCTATTTTTGTACCAAACCGGTCGATGATGCCTCCCATGAAAAGCAACCCTATTCCGTAGGCTATTTTGAATGATACCATGATGGCCGCATAATCTTTGTTCGACCAGTCGAAAAGTTTTTGCAAAGTTGGGGCCATCACCCCAATAATACTGCGGTCGAAATAGTTGATGGTTGTAGCCATAAATACCAAGGCAAGTATCCGGTAGCGGTAATGGCCTATTTTCGTCGTTGATTCATTCATGCTATTTCTTTTTATGGAGTTTCCTTTAATATTTCCAGATTCTTATTTTGATGTGTCATACACCAGTTCTCCTGCCACATACGTTTTTTTGATGTCCAGTTCCCTTTCCCCAATGGTGAATAGGATCAGGTCGGCCCGTTTGCCCGGTTCGATACTTCCCCTGTCGGAAAGACCATAGAGTTTTGCCGGATTTGTACTGGCCATCCGAATAGCATCGGCTAATGTACAGCCTGTAACTTCCATAATTTTAATAACACCCCTATTGATTGAAATAGCCGAACCATACAGTACGTTTTGTGCCGGATAACGGAGTAGTCCTTCTTTCGTCAATTCGATGATTTCCCCTTCTTCGTTTTTATATTCGCCCGGAGGTAAAGTCGCATAACTGGTTACATCAGAAGTGACGATTGTTTTTTCGGGTCCTTTCATTTTATAAAATACTGCAATTTGTTCGTCACGAAGGTGGAATCCATCGCAGATAATGCTGGCCATCAGCCCGTCGTTTGCCAACTGAGGCCACAAAGGGTTGTCGTGTCGGTTGATCATGTTGGCACAACCATTCCCCAAATGGGTAACGATTTTAGCGCCATTTAGTACGGCTTGGTCAATTATCGCACGAGAAGCATTGTGATGCCCCAGTGCGACTGTAATTCCCATTTCAGTGCACTTGCGGACAAACTCCATCGCCCCGTCCTGTTCAGGAGAAATGGTAACAGTCAGAATATTCCGACCCGAAGCTTCATAAAGCTCCTTAAATTCATTCCAGTTGGGTTTCCTGATATATTTGAGCGGTTGCGCCCCGCGGTAACCATCGTCAGGAGAGATATAAGGCCCTTCCAAATGATAACCGGTGATGGAGCCAAGTAAATTCTCGTCACTCTTTGAGCTGGACAAAATGGTGAAGTTTTTCAATAATACTTCCTGACCGTTGCTTGTAAGCGTTGGCAGATAAGAAGTCACTCCTTTTTCCCAAAGCGCTTTGGTTACTTTTACTATTCCTTCTTTTGTTAGTTCGCCTCCAAAAAAACAAAATGAAATTCCGGCAAAGCCATTTACCTGGTTGTCAATCAAACCTGGTGCAATGTAAACGGGATGGGCTGGATCTGACAACACGGCTATCTCCTGAATAGAAGTAATATTCCCGTCTTTTATTTCTACTGAAACCGGTTTGCCCGTTAAGTAAAACAACCCTTCAATTCGGTCTTGAGCAAAAGAAGTATTTGTCATCATAATCAAAATGAGCACCAATGGTTGACGAATTATTTTTATGAAAGTGTTACTCATTTTGTGCTATTTTACTTTTGTATTTCCTCCATTTTCGAGTGACAGATCCACGAAATGGTTTGTTTTCCAGAAGCCTCGCGTAAAATCAGGAACATCAACTACTCCCGACCGATACGCTGCTGAACATTCGCTCAATGGTCCAATTGAACTCCACAGTGCGGCATCGTACACATCCTGATCAAGCGGCAATCCGTTGCGTAAACAATCAATGGTCCGCCAATCCATCAGAAGGTCCATGCCGCCATGTCCCCCGATTTCTTTGGCCAATTCACCAATTCGTTTCAATATTTCAGGATTATACTTTTCTTCCAACGCTTTGAATTCATCATCTGAGAGCCATCCACTCTCCTCGTATTTCTGCCATTCTATAATCTTTTTCTCTTTCACCAACGAAATCCGGCCAGGTTCCGGAAACTGAAGGGCTGTTGCCTTGGTTCCACTGACCATGTACCCCAATGATTTTGGTCTCGTAGTGGTCACATCGTGCTGCAACATGATTGTTTTTCCTTTGCTGGTTCGGATAGATGTTGTATTGATGTTTCCACGATAAGGCAACCCAACATAGGGTTTGTAAAACGAGTCTTGCTCTGCAAGTTCCCGTGCATACTTTTCCATCATAAAATCGTTGCCCGACATGGAAACCAGATACTCCAGTTTATCTCCCCTGTTGATATCCATCACCTGACATATTGCGCCTATCCCATGTGTTGGATAGAGGTTTCCATTCCTATGGGCATTTTGTTTTAATCTCCACATATCCGAATACTTGTCTTTCGAAAAGATTCCAAACATTAAATCATGGATATAAGCGCCCTCGCAATGAATAACCTCTCCAAACAATCCTTGCCGAACCATATTCAGGGTAAGCAAATTAAACTGACCGTAGCAAACATTTTCGAGCATCATGCAATGTCTTCTAGTGCTTTCCGAGGTTTCAACCAGTTGCCAGCATTCGTCTATGGTCAAAGCGGCAGGGACTTCCACACAAACATGTTTATTGCATTTCATGGCATATACTGCCATTGGTGTATGTAAATGCCAGGGAGTTGCTATGTAAACCAAGTCTATATCGTCTCGTTCGCAAAGCTTTTTCCAGTCATTTTCTTTTTCGGAATAGATCGCCGGATTATGAATTGTTCCTGAAAGTTGTTTGGTAATTGCATCAACTTTCTCCCTTCTTAAATCGCATATCGCGTTAATTGTTGTCCCTTCGATATGGATCATCCTAATCACGGCTGCCGATCCCCTGTTGCCCAGGCCGATGTAACCGATGCGAACAGTCTCAAGTTTTGGGGCAGTATAACCCGACATATTGAATTGTTGTGTGCTCTTATCCGATTTTTGAGAGGCTATGGAGTGATTGATTTGTATGGCAGCAGCATTACCTGCCATTAAATCAGAGCTTGCCAAACCAATACCGGCAATACCGGCAAGTCTTAAAAAATCTCTACGATTATTTTTCATTTTCTTATATTTTTTGAATCATAAATATGAATCTCAACGGGCAATTTAAAGTTCCATTTGAGTGATTACCCTAACCATTTAGTCAGTTTTTCGGCTACAAAAGAGTCGTCGTTCAAATGAGGATATGCAGCATAAACCCGGTCAATTTCGTTCAATTGCTGAATAGAAAGCTGTTCGTTTTCGTTCAATGTCCAAAGACCTTCAAGTAATCCCTGACGGCGGAGTACTTCGTGAAGCCCAACAATACATCCTGCAAAATTGTTAGCTGAATCAAAGAAGGCCGCATTACAGTCGGTAATCTGAGCAGACAAGGTCAATGCTTTTTGAAGATCGTGATCAAATTCGCCACGGTGTACTTGTTCGAGAAGCTTCACCGCCGACCTGGTCCAAACCGCCCAATGCCCTAGCAGACCGCCAACTATTCGTTTTTTGACAAGTTTGCCACCAACCTGAATTTTGTATTCAGTCAATAAGTCAACTAAAATATTATCATCGTTTCCGGTGTATAGCGCAATTTCATCAGCCCTACCTGACTCTGCAACACCACGGATCACATCGATTGTTTGATATCGGTTAAATGGCGCCATTTTAATGGCAATTACGTTTTCAATTTTGGCAAATTCGCGCCAGAAATCGACATCGAGTTCCCTACCTCCAACCGCTGTTTGCAAATAAAAACCTATCACTGGCATGATTCGGGCAATCGTTTTACAGTGTTCTATTATTTCATCATTTTTAGTCCCTGCAAAAGCTGCTAAACTCAACAACACTGCATGATAACCATTTTTTAATGCGGTTTTTGCTTCGTGAGTTGCCTGTTCTGTTTTTCCGATCACTCCGGCAATTCTGATAACTGGTTTGTTTGAGAAAGCTGTAAAACGATCGAACTCCTCTTTTGCAATTTCAAGTACCAGTTCGTACAGGTTAACTTTGGGTTGGCGGATTTCGAATTGAGTGGTATGCACCGCTACAGCAACGCCACCGGCTCCTGCATCGAGGTAGTACCTCAGCAATGCTCTCTGCCGGCGTTCATCAAGTTGGTGATTTATATTGAGAGCTAACGGAAGCGCAGGAATTACACCCCCCTGGTTTAACGCATTTACTATTTCCTGTGGTAATTCAGATCGTTTCATTCGATTCAGGTTTGTGTTTTAAGATTAATACTTACCGTCTCTCACTTCGAAATGAGTCGGTTTTCCCAATAGTCTTTTATCTTCCTTCAACCATTCAGCGCTCCATTTAATTACCTGAGAAATGGGAACTTTTGGACGGCCAATTAAATTATAAGCTGCCTGTGAATTTACCAACAGCGCTGTTGGGGCTTCTTTACCAACGAACTTCGGTTCATTGCCAAACAGTTTCCCAAATTCACTGGCAACTTCACGAACATGAAGTACATCTTCACCGGTTATATTTATTACCCTTGCCGGACTTTCGGCAACATTAATTGAACGAAGCACCACATCGTTCGAATCGCCCTGCCAGATCACATTGAAATAACCCATTGTCAAATCAATTGTCTCTTCGTTTTTTACTTTTGTGGCAATGTCAACCAAAACACCATACCTTGGTTCTACGGAATAGCTCAGGCGTATTAACGATACCGGGGTGTTGTACTTTTTACTTCCGTATTCAAACATTCTTTCGCGGCCAAGACACGACTGGGAATATTCGCCAACCGGCATCGGGCTGTCTGTTTCTTTCGAACCCCCAAAACTGACAGGTGTTAAAGGGTACACGCAACTTGTGGAAAAAGCCACAATCCTTGAATCCTTAAAATGCTCGGCAACCAATGCGGGCAGGTACGAGTTTATTGCCCAGGTCAATGCCAGGTTATCTTCAGAACCAAATTTCATTCCTGCCAGAAAAAATACATTCTTTACTTTTGGCAGGCTACTGATAAATTCCCGGTCAAGGAGGTCGCCGCGAATAATTTCAATGCCATAACTTTCGATCTTTTTAATTTCTTCTGCTGAACGAAACCTCGATACCCCGATAATACGCTTCTGAACTCCGGCAGCATCACAAGCCCTTTTTGCCATTCGAGCCAATGAAGGGCCTATCTTGCCTGCGATTCCCAGGAAAATAACATCCCCTTCAAGCCGGCCAAATAATTCGACTGCTTCGGCTGTAGGCCTTGACATGAGTTCATCTAATTCCTCTTCACTGGCTATCTTATTCGGAAATTTAATCATTGTTATTCCTCCTTTTTAAAATTATATTCTTATAAATATTTACTGATTTGCTGATATTACTTACATAGCAAAACTCATCGGTTTGATGAGCCATTTCAGGCTGTCCCGGACCCAGGATGATTGTTGGAACTCCATTATAAAAATGTTGTAGAACAGACCCATCGGTTAGGTATGGCAATGCTTTTGGAAATTCTCCGCTCATGCGGTCGATCTGGCAAACATCATAAACTAACTGAACAAACGGATCATCTTCATTAGTCGAAACGGGGGGTATATTTACCAAGATCTCCATGCTTACGTCTTCACCCAATTCGTCTTTCAACTTTTGAATGATTTCATTAGAGGTAATTTGGGTTGTAAAACGAACATCAATGGTAAATTCGGCGTGGTCAGGAACAGAATTCAGGTTCATTCCACCACTCATTTTGCCCACGTTTATTGTTGGAAATCCAAGAAGAGTATCTTTTTCAACATCAAAGCTGAATTTTTCGATTTTTGAAATTGCCCTCGCTGCTTTGTATATCGCATTAACCCCCAATTCGGGCATTGATGAATGTGCTGTAGCTCCAGCGGTTGTAACATTCATGTATAAGCCGCCTTTATGCCCGATTGCCGGGATGTTAGCCGTGGGTTCTGCCACAATAATAGCGCTGGCTTTACCCAGTTTATTGTTTGTTTCAACCAGTTGCTGAACACCCTGGCACCCGAGCTCTTCGCCTGATGTCAAAATCAGGCGAACACCACCTTCGGGCGAATCTTCCTCAAATACCTGAACAGCGGCATAAATGAGCGCGGCTAACCCTGCTTTCATGTCGCTCGATCCGCGACCATATATCTTTCTGTCAATAATATCTCCTGAAAAAGGATTATAATTCCAATCTTTTGTACCTAATGGAACTGTATCTAAATGGCCAGAAAGAACAATGGGTGGAACAGTTGATGAAAGCCCTTTTTCAGCAATAAGATGTAAACGGTTTTCTTCAAATACCGAATATTCAACATGAAAATCGTACTCAGACAACAATCTACCAATGTATCTGGCAATATCCTTTTCATTTCCTGGAGGATTTATTGTGTTGAAGGATATCAACTTTTGTGTTAACGATATGGCATTAAGTAAAGTCATGATAATACTATATATTAGATAGTTGATGATTTTTAGTCACGTGATCAACTTCTTTATTCTGTTGAATTTTTGGAAGGAATGAAATAATGAATACCCCCATAAGGGCAACACAAATGAGAATCGAAAATCCGATTGAATATTTTACGTCATCATTATACAGGGCACCAACAAGCACAGGAAAGACGGATTCGGCAATACCATCAGCAACCAAAATAATCCCCATGGTCCGGCCTAATGCTTTAACGCCAAATAAATCGCCGGCCATCAACGGGATAATCATATAATCGCCGCCAATCCCGACACCAAAAATTACTGCAAAAACATAAATTCGTCCAAGAAACGGAGGGAGAAACAAGGTAAATATTGACAATGCAACAATCAGATAGATGAGCACCATCACGTATTTGCGGTTAATGATATCGGCCAGCCACCCCATTAAAACCCTGCCCGCTAGACTCGACAGCAAAACCACAGACATGATATTTGCAGATTGCGACTGTGAATAGTCAAAATCGCGCAGATATAATTTAATATGTTGTCCAATACCACCAACCGCTCCAATTGAGCACATACTTCCAAAGGCTAAAAGATAAAAATTTGGGTTCCTTAAAATATCTCTCATCGGAATAGGGACTGTTTCAGCTTTAGTTTCATTCATAGCCCGTGAAGGATCTTTAATGAAATAAGACATTGGAAAGGCAATCAAAATAACCAAAACACCAAGTATTGTCAAAGCATTTTGCCACCCCAGATTTCTCTCCAAATTTGTAGAGATCAATGGGACAAGAGCGCCTCCGACTCCAATACCCAAATAAGCAATGCCCATCGCTTTACCACGATTTTTATCAAACCATCTGGAAATCAAAACCTGGCAAGGGAGCGGCCCCCCGAAAACATAACCCAGCGCATTCAGGACATAAAACATGTAAAACATCCACAAATGATTGGAATAACTCAATCCGACCAGGGCAATCCCCATAAAAATAACTCCTGGCATCATCAAACGGCGCGGTCCATAACGGTCAATCAGCCATCCGGCAAGAAAGCCGAACAAAGGAGCCACAAATAATTTGCCCACAGCATTACCAGATGTCACCATCGCCCTTGAATAACCGAAATCTTTTACCATGAAATCGAAGAAGAAAGGCAGTCCATAATAAGCAAAACCAACAAGCGAAAAAAGCGATAAAAATGCTGTGGCAACGATATACGTTTGCGAACTAATAGCGCTGGACCCAGGCCATTTTTGTTTTACACTTTCTTCCATTCTATTGATTTTAAATAAACTACAAATATCTACTGTTGCCTTTGGTCTGATATTTATCTTTCACTCGAATAAATTGAATTTAACTTACTAAAGCATAGATTCTTGACTCTCATGGAACTCGTATGTGAAATATTCAGCCTTGTTTGGGTTCAACGAACAAGCTTGTTTCATACAATTTCATATACAATCCCAATCCAATTAAAAATAAACTTCCGTATGTTCTTTTGCTGATTTGTAAATACCCAGGATTATTTCAACTGATTTCCGCGCCTCTAAACCATCTATTTCAAATGGTTCATCCTTTTCAATTGAATCAATAAATGCCGCGATGTTCCTTGCATGCGGCTGGAAAGGTATTGCAGAAGGATCGGCAGCACCACCGCCGCCTTCTATATTGCCATATTTCTTTAATATTTCATTATCACTTTCAACACTTTCGGCAAATTGCCAGATTTTAAAACTATTATCTTCCATGATCACCGTCCCTTTGGTTCCGGCAATCTCCAGTCGCCGGTATTGTCCGGGAAAAGAAGCAGTAGACCCATGTATCATTCCGAGCGTATTATTTGTAAACTTCACAATAGCAACAGCGGTGTCCTCAACTTCGATTTGAGGATGGCCTAATGTTGAGGTATAGGCACACAATGCACTTATTGGTCCCATCAAGTATTGAAGCATATCAACCATGTGTATGGATTGATTCATTAAAGCGCCGCCACCGTCAAGATTCCAGGTGCCTCGCCAGCTACTTTTATAATATTCATCGCTGCGCCACCACGGTACATAAACTGCCGCAAGGGTAATTGTACCAAACCGCCCTGCATCTATAACGTTTTTCAAAATCTGCACCACGTTGTTGAACCTGTAATTGAATATTGCTCCCAGTTTAGTGCCACATTCCATGTGCGCTTGAATCATTTTATCGATCCGTTCCAATGTTATTTCCATGGGCTTTTCACAAATCACATGTTTACCATGCTGTGCAGCCTGTATAGCAGGTTCCAGGTGTGCGCCACTCGGAGTTGCAATAATTACTATATCAATATCATAAGAATCAAGCATTTCAACAGTGTCGTTATATGACTTGCATGAATATTTTTCAGCCAGTGTTTTTACTCTTTCCTTATTTGTACCGCTAATGCCTGCCAATTTTGCATTGCCAAGGCTTTGAATGGCCTTTGCATGGAAATCGGCAATCATACCTGCGCCTATAATTCCAAAATTCCAGATTTTCATTATCTAATTGTGATTACCGAACTGTAGGCATTTGCATTTTCGACCAATCCATGTCAGGGGTATCATTAATCCTGATGGTGTCGATTTTCTTTAGCATATCTATATTTGCCACAACTTTTTTAAATCCCTTAATATATTGATCTACCAACTCTTTTGAGGCTTGTGGGAAAGTAGGCAAAGACAACACTTGCCTGTATAAATCTTCAGTTGCAGGCAGGCTAATGGGATTTGGGATTACCTTCCCTTTGTGAGTCCATGGAAATTTCGTGTTAGTTTCGTTAAATGCTGGTTGTTGGTGCATCAACACATACCGTTCTTTACCTATTTCCAGACCCTCGGCCTGTAAGGCGGCAATAAACTTATCAATCTCCAATCCACCAAGTTCTTCAGATTTGTATTTTAAACGGAAGCAATAATAATTACGCTTTACATATTCCGGCGCTTTGATCACTTCAAGCCCCTTTATTTTGTCAAGTTCGTGATTTAAATATTTAAGATTTTCGTCTCTTAAACTGTTAAGATGGGTATATTTTTCAAACTGTAACCGAAGGATTGCAGCCGATAACGGGTGCATTCGGTATTTAAAGCCAAAACATGTATATTGAAATTTCTTGTATTCTGAGTCTTGAGGAAGTCCCGACAACCGCTCATAATGGCCTAAAGCAACAGCACGCTCATAATATTCCCGATTATTCGTAACCATCATTCCACCTTCAATTCCAGGCATCAATTTGGTCGCCTGATAACTGAAACACCCGATATCTCCAATGGTCCCAATCTTTTTGCCTTTATATTCTGCATCATGACAATGAGCGCAATCTTCCACAACTTTAAGTTTGTGTTTTCCTGCTATTTCCATGATCTTATCCATTTCACAAGGCAAGCCACAAAGATGGACAACTACCACTGCTTTTGTTTTCGGGGTAATTTTGCGTTCAATATCTTCCGGATCAATGTTCAACGAATTGGGATCAGCTCCGGCAAATACAGGAGTGCCGTTGCATGACAATACGGGCATAACTGATGCCCAATAAGTGTACGAAGGGACTATTACTTCATCGTCGGGGCCGATACCCAAGGCAAACATGGCCGAATGTATAGCCGATGTTCCGTTCACATGAGGAAGGGCAAAACCAACGCCCAAAAAATCCTTTACATCCTGCTCAAGAAGATAAGCTTCTTCATAAAAGGTATAATTTGGCATCAACATCACACGCTTCACTGCATCGCACTCTTCTTCATTAAATTGAGGCCAGGCAAATGCATTATCATCTTTAATATCGACGGATTTTGAACCTCCCAGGATCGCTAATTTATTTTCCATAATAAATGATTTATTTTAAAATTTTGCTTCTGAATTACTATTTCAAACGATACATCAAATTATTTTTCTTTTCACAGAATCCCATTCAACCCGTCGTTTCTCCATGTATGATTTATGGGCCATTACTACAGCCACTCCTTCTTCAAATGCTAATTCAATATTTCCACTGGGTGTACCGCCATTTCTGATACAATCAATCCACTCTTTTATGTGTAAATGAGTAATACTGACACGGTTACCATTTATCACTGTATCCGTTAAACCTCTTGAAGCATAATATTTTTCGGTAGCGGAAGAAATCGCGTCAACCCCACCTGACAAAACCACCGGATTTGACGTATCAAGAATTCCTTTATCAATTTTATCTTTATAACGGGTTGAATTACTGTCAAATGACACTGACAAGGCACCTCCTATCTCCATCGAGGCATCGTGCCCCATAATGATACGCCCCCGTTGACGGCTATTGGCCAAACTGGCGCTGTAAACCAGTGATAATTCCTTTTGAGGGTATTCGAAAACCGACTGCAAAACATCAGGAATTTCACGATTGTCTTTCCAATAATAAATACCACCCGATGAAACAACCGAGTGAGGGATTCCTATATGCAGAAGCTGATTTATCGCATCAAATTCGTGCGTAAATAATTGTCCCAGAATACCAGTGCTGTAATCAAACCATTTTGTCCAATTATAGAAACGATCGACGTTAAAGGGAACATATGGCCTTGTTCCCAGCCATTGTTCCCAGTCAATGCTTTTTTCATCGCCAGGCTTTGGGTTACCTTGTCCGTTGAGGTGCCTGATCCAGGCGCCATCTGCAGTATTCCGGTTAGAGGTGGCCTCAATCAAAGTTATTTTTCCTAAAATATTCTTATTGATAATATCCCTTGCCTGTTGAAAAACAACGTTTTTTGTGATTTGATGTCCCAATTGAAATACAATCTTGCTTCCTTTCACAGCATCATAAGCAGCATACAACTCTTCTTCAGTACGGGTAAAACTCTTTTCGCAATACACATGCTTTCCTGCATGAACTGCATCAATTGTCATCTGAGCATGGTGATGTTCGGGAGTTGCTATTACAACCGCATCAATATCATTGCTATCCAACATTTCGTGGTAATGCCTGTACCTCTTAACTCCCAAATTGGCGCTGGGGCCTCCGCCAGCTTTCAATTCTCCACGGATCGTCTCCAAGCCCTTTTGTGCATGATTATCAAACACATCACAAATACCTGTTACCGCTACATTTAGATTTTCCTGAGATAACCAACTGGCGAGTTTGCCATTTTTCTGGTTCACACTGATATCATTCGGGTGCATATATCCCAGTCCGTTGGCCAATGTTACTGCTCTGCTTCCAAAACCAACAATCCCAATCCGGATCAAATCGCCGCTTTTTCCTGAAGTATTTTTCGCAACTTTAGGAGCTCTTATATTTCCCAGCCCTAATTCGGTTAACACTTCTTGGTTTTTCTGAAGATTGTAAGATTGTTTCCCCCGAAGTTCATATCCAAAAACACCCAGCAACGGCAATCCTGCCAATGATTTTAATACATTCCTGCGGGATAAACCTTTCTTTTCCTCCTCAGGATTTTCATCTGCTGCATTTCCTTTTTCCGGTTTATTATTCTTTTGTTCCATCTTAATTTTTCTCCTTTCTATGTCTTCTGAATAATTGCGATACGATACTATCCAAACCGAAATCATGACCGGTTGGGATTAGCGCAATTACAAGCAAAGCCACCGATTCGATCAAGGTCTTGCTCACCACCAAATAGTTTCCCTCCATCGGGACAGAGTATTCCAGGCCAATTAAAGGTGGGTTACTGAGGTAATAAATGAAAAGTAGCAGTGCTCCCGACAAGGCGGCAGTCCTGATAAATAATCCAAGAATCAATCCCAATCCTATGGCAATTAATCCCCAGGTGTTCATAAAATCAACTGCACTAAGAACGCCCTTATTGGCGACAACCCATTTGGAAAAACCTTCAAGTATCCATTTTGATTCTTTTAAGAATCCGACTGATGACCAACCAGGATTTAACACCTTCGAAAACCCTTCATACAACAGGTGCCATCCGATTAGAAATCGTAATGCGATCAATGCAACTGATTGTAAGGTTGTATTTGTTATAGTCTTCATTTATTTTTTTTAGTGCTGGTTAAAAAATATTCCTGAATAGCCACGACTCAGCCAATGCAGGCCAGGCACGTCCGGCAGTATTGCCTGTCCGCAATCCGTAACCATGCCCGCCTTCAGGTAAAATATGCAGTTCAACAGGAACTTTTGATCGGTATAATTCTTTGGTGAGGTACAGTGATCCATAATTGGTGACCATATCATCGGCAGTTCCAAAAACAAACATCGGAGGAGTGCCTTTCCCAAATGAAAGTTCGGTTGGTAAGCCACTGTCCGCTTCACGCCCCAGACCTCCTGAATAGATCAGCAATGCGAAATTTGGAATACACGAAACAGAGTCAGCCAAGTCAACTGGTTTGTAATCCATCTTTTCAGGAATGCACGATGATACCCTGGCACACAAACCTCCGCCGGCCGAAAATCCTATTACACCAAGCTTTTGAGGATTTAAACCCCATTCAGCAGATCGGCTCCGTACAATTTTCACTGCACGTTGAATATCCTGAAATGCCTGAGCTCGCTTATCGGGCACGCTGTATTCCAACACAAAAGCAGTTATTCCCAAACTGTTAAGCCAGGTGGCAATTTCATATCCTTCTTTTGCAATACTGAGATGAGTGAATCCACCTCCGGGACAAACAATAACGGCCGCTTTTCTATCGTCTGCATCTTTTGGCCTAAAAACCAGCATTAACGGATTGGTGACCTGTGAAATTCCTTCGTAACTACCGGTTTTATTCGATGGATTAATTTCCTTACCTACTTGAACTTTGCTTTTCCACAAGAAAATTGTATCGTTTGCCTGAGAAAAGCCCAACATACTAATCATCAAGAACAAAAATGTAAATCTCGTTTTCACTTTTTATTGTTTTTTAAATGTTCAATTTTCACCCGATACTGATCTTCTACCAATCCAATTTGTTTAAATGGTATTTGCTTAAAACCTGGAATTCTCTCAAACACGATAGAATTGCTTTTAAGCCTGAAATCCATATTCCCGGCATCAACAAAGCCGGGATCATCTTTAAATGCCATGTTATCTGAAAAAGTAAAATCTGCATTGATTCCTACCAAACGGCTACTTTCCTTGTATTTTACAATTACATTGTTTTCCATCACATTACGGAAGGGGTACATTCCTATGTAGGTATAACCATCCCTGGTCTTATCCAGATAATTAACCAGATTTGGATAATGGGTACTATATGGGGGAACCTTTATATCAACCTCTTTGGTTAACCGCTTCCGGAATAGCCCATTGGGTCCAAAATAAGCTTCGCCCTGATCGATCAATCTTGCATCCCACCATCTTGATTTTAAATGCAATACAGGCCCATATCCCTCAATAAAGATGTTATTCCTGATCACCAGATCGGAACCGGCATTACTGTATATGGTTCCGGATGAGGCAACTTTGAAGAAAACATTCCCCTCGACTAAAGACCCGCAAGCGGAATCGTCGAAATAGATACCCATCGTGAGATCCCTGTCGGGACGTCCAACATGGTGAAAAAAGTTGTTGCGGATGATTTGCCCCCGATCGCTAGGGTCTCTTCCCATATACCAGGCTGATGCATCATTGGTGTTAAGAGCAACGTGGTGTACCTCATTGAATTCGAAAATATGGTCGTTGCCTCTTACCAAAATCGCCTGCTGCTCGGAATTAAAGATTTCGTTGTGACTGACCCTATTTCCGCAGCCATCAACTGAAATCGCGGTTCCCTGGGTTGCAATTCGAGTCTGAAAATCATGAATGCGACAATTATCAACATAGCAATAACCCGGAACAAGTTGTATTTTACTTCCTCCACTTAAAACAATTCCCCCGGTACCGGTATTGTAAATTTCGCAACTTTGTATACCATGATACGAACCGGCTTTCCGGTCCCATCCCGTATGATTGTATAGTTGCATGCTCAAGCTGCCAACTTCTGCCGAAACGGGAACCCCTTCGTATTGGTCGTGAGTTAATTGAGGGAATGTCTGTTGGGCCCCCTGCCCCATCATTACGGCAACTGTTCCCAAATTTCGTAAAACACAACCTGCAACCCGGTTGTGGCTTCCCTGCTCAATGTAAAACCCCATCCCACGTGATACTTCAAAAATGATATTTCGGAACTCGATATAAGAAGCATTCAACAACGACACCATCGGCTTTTCAAGAGTTGAAACGGCAATTGAAGAAAAAGCTAACTCATGAGGAGGCCAGAAATAAAGGATGCCATTGGCCTCATCAATAAAGTATTCTCCCGGCATATCAATTTCAGTAAAAATATTTTCGGCAAAATATTGCTGAAACTTTTCACCGCTGCCTATTCCGTACATGTGCGGACTGGCAAGTGTTACCTGTTTCTTATTGGTATTGATTTCTTTTACCAGAATCCGGTCGTCGGCATACCCCCGGTTGAATGTCCCTTTGAACCACACATTTTTCAGGCCAGCCCATTTTTCATGCCTGTTGTCAGTATATTCAAAAGTTCCTCCCCGGACATTTTCGTAATCATTCTGGCGGGGAACCGACCCACTGTCAATTAGTTTCCCGATTCTCATGTATTCGGCATTGGGATACCTGGCAAGCTGCATCTTTTCATCGTTTATGAAAAGCTCCATGGAAGAGGTTACAACCGGCAACCCAAAACCGAACTGCTTTTGTTGTCCGTAATCAGTTATACCCAAAGCCTTTAAATCAACCATTCTGATCTTTGATTTGGCGTTGCGATCAATTAATTGGTTCAGTGTATTTACATCGGTAACAGGTTGTATGGCCGAAACAGTCAGGTATTTTCCTCCGATACACCGAATTTCTTCATCGGGAAAAGCCTCATAAACAACAGGAAAACCTTCTTGTCCTGAATCTTCTTCCTGTAACAAAAACGTTTCATCAAAAACATACACCCCTCCGCGCAACCAAACAGTTACATTTTCAGGCTTGTTGTTTCCCTTTATATAAATCCTCACTGCATCTCTGGCTTGCTTTAAGGTTTTAAAAGGCCTGCCAATTGTGCCCGGGTTTTTATCAGAACCTTTGGGGGAAACATAGTAATCAATTGAATAGCCAGCGCCATTGATAAATATCATCAAAATACCAATCAGGATGCCAACTCTAATATGTTTGTGTGATCTGTTAACCATTCCTTGTTCTTTTAACTTTCTACTGATTCGACAAATTTTAATTCCCCAACAACTTGTTCAGAAATTCCATGGCAACAGGATTGCACTTTAGCTTATTATTGAATTCAACCTGAGAGATTATAATCTTTCCCTTGTCCCAATTTTTCTCCATCACTGCATGTTTGTATTCAACAGAACCTCGGTTGTTCATTCTGATGGCATTCCCGGTTTTCAGAATCATGCTCCAATCATCAGCCGATAACATGGATTTAAGGATTGGAGCAATAACTTTTTTTCCATCATCATACCAAAACCGAAAATCACCGGGTTTAAAATCTTTCATCAATGGATGCCCCGACTGTGTTGATACAAAGTAACTTTCACCTAAAAGTGTGGGGGTTACATCGATGGCGGAACCTGCAATGGTGTATTTTCCGAGGGGCAAATTGAAAATCACCAGTTTCTTACCTTCCTTCACAAAAGTTTCAATCCGATCAATGACGGCATCGCTGTATTTGTCGCCGTCTATTAATATTAGCGAAGCATCTCGTTCCGATTGTACTTTGGTTAAGCCTAAAATACTTGCTATTGGTGTTGAAATTCCATCCTGTTCACCAACAATAAATACCTTTTGTGGTTTGTTTTTTTGAACCGGAAATACTTCGATGTTCAATTCGTTGTCGTGAATGATTTTCCCATTTTCATCGGCAATAGCTGCCCTCACTTTATAAATGGTGCGATTTGAAACGATTGGCGTTTCCCAGTCAATAAAACCTTGAAATTTGCTGGAGTTCACAGGAAAATTAGCTGCTTTCTCACCCGAGAAAACAACTTTATTATCTTTTTCGATTTGGTAACTTAAAGTTGCCTTTTCGCGGAACTGGTTTCCGTCATTGCAAATCCAAAGTTCAATATTTACTTTCTCGTTAGGGAAGAATTTGTCGCGGTCGGACCGGATAGAAACCATTTCCGTTGAGAGTGCATCCCTGTATGCGAAAAAGGCCTTTTTGGGCTGTCTTTCAACATCCATGATGGTTTTCATCCATCCCGATGGCCACGCATCGATAAAAAGATGAATCGCAGAACTGACCATCCGCGGATTCCTTCGAAAAGCTTCAGTGGTCATTTTGGTCGTCATTGCCTGATGATTCTGGCTGACATTAATCCAATCCTTTTTAGTGTATTGCTCTTCGTACCACAAAATGTGATAAGCTGAAACCTGGCATCGACTAATGTTGTTGGGAATCCAGTTGCCTTTAGCTGTTTTTTTCAACCAGCTTTCAGGATAATATTTATCCATGATATTTTCTGAATCCAGCCCTTCTGAACCATACTCGCCACACGCGTAATTCCATCCAGGTTTCACGGGTAGCCAATAGCCTTTGTTCATTTCACCAATGCCTAACCCATGTCCGTTATACCATAAGTTGTAACAATGATTGTCAGGCAAACCAGGTGAAGGGGGATCGTAATCACCATCGTGCGATTTTATTACCCTATCGGGATTGGCGATATGAACAGCCTGATCGGCGGCGGTAAAAAACTTCAGGTAGTCAGCATATTCTGAGAAACTTCGCTGAGGACGGCCTTCTGCATTCGGAAACCGCTCGTTGATATACGTCACCATAATATTGCATGGATGGCTTCTTACCAATCGTTCCATCTCTTCAACTTGTCTGATAGCCTCAGCAAATTTTGTCCTTCGCAATACTCCAAACAATGGTAAGTCGGTCTGGGTCAATAGGCCCAACATATCGCAATAGTCGTAAACTTCTGATTGTACAGGACGCTGGGTCATTCGCAGGAAGTTCATATTACAAATCTTTGCCAGCAGGATGTCATCACGCAACTGATTCCAGTCTTTGCGCATTACACAGCCATCTATATGCCCCATGGTATTTGCCCCTCTGAGCCGTATCGGATTACCATTCAAAAACATGGCTCCTTTGGGCGAATGAATGGTATCCATTGTAAAAGAACGCATCCCGAATTGCTTTTTGCCAATATCCAGAAGTTCGGCCGATTTACTTTGCAATTTTACCTGAAGTTGATACAGCCAGGGTGTTTCGCCACTCCATACTTTTGCATTCGGAACAGCAACCGTAAATTTCAGGAAGTTTGTACCGTAGCCCATCGGCAACTCAACCTGTTTCCCATCGTTCGGGATGGCCCTGTCACCCATTCCATGCACAATGATTGTTGATGGAGTATAAACCTGGTCTTTGTAAACAGTATCCTTAAAATTTTGTCCGTAAATGCTGTAAACAACATCAATAAATTCATCGTTTTGCTGCGCATTGTTTATCTCAATCCACACCTCAGCGCTGTCTTTCTCCAACAACGGACGTACAAATAAATCGTTGATATGAATGCGTGATCGGGCTTCAACTGAAACATCCTGATAAATTCCCATACCCGGAGGACAGTGGTGCCAGCCAAGTTCAGGATCATCGTAGCCTGGGCCTGTTGATGCATAAATCTTTTCCCCATCGGCATTTGGTTTATGGTTAATTACTTTTACCAAAAGTTTGTTCCTCCCTTTTCTGGCTATTTGAGTAAAATCAAATTCAAACGGGGCAAAAAAACCTTCGTGACTACCCAGAAAATAGCCGTTCATGAACACCTGTGCGATATAATTAACTCCTTTGAACCGAACAAATAAGGCGTCTTTATTTAACATCTCATCCTTAAGGTCAAACTCTTTGTAATAATAGGTTGTTGCTTCGCCCAGAGGTTCACCATAATGAGGGATTGAAACCTCTTTCCAATCCCCTTTTCCGTTCAGAAATTCCCCGAAATTTGCTTTGTCTGAATCGGTCTCAATCCTCCAGTTAAATGTTGATAAAGGCAAAATATTTCTTGTCGGTTCATATGAAGGGGCATAGTTTTCCATAAAAGGAGCATAATGCGATCGCATTTTTACAAGCCCCCCGCCCAACTCTTCTTTGGTATCCATCTTATCGACAGGCACAAAAGCATAGTCAGCTCCCTTTTGTATGGGTAAATATATCGGATCGAGTACGGGTGGTTGGGGGATTTCTAAAAGGTGCATACGTACAGCAGGTACTTTATTCCCAATTAAGGCAAACCTGTCAACTCCCTGGCAAAGAACGATCCATGAATGACACATCAAAAACAGAAAAAAGGCAAAAGAAACTTTTCTTATACTATTCATAATTCAAGTTGATTTCTAATAAGTTTGAACAAGTTTTAAATAAGACACGCCATTTTTAAAAAAAGGTGACAGAAAAAAATTTTATTTAAACCTAGACTGAAATCCATAGTTGCAATCTGGAAAAACAATAAGAAATACAGAACCAACCTGCATGTTGGCTCTTCAGGAAGAAGTAATGGAGAACTTGGAACTTAATATATAAAATGGGAGACGATCCAACGACTAATCAATATCAGAAAATCGGATTTCCTGACTTTCACAAACTCAACAGTTAACAGAAGAAGAACCTTACTGTGCTTAAATCAATCAATAATTTTCGCATTTTCCCTTTGGCTCGTTTGAGTTGAGTTTTTACTGTATTTTCAGAAATGTTATGGATCTTTGCAATTTCATGATATTTCTGACCGAACAAATATTTCTGTTTGAACAGCTCAGCCATTTGAGGAGGAAGCTGGGAAATTGCTTCTTGAACTTTATTAATAATCTCCATATCAATCCATTCAGATGAATCATCTCCATTAAAGAGCGCTTCCACATACAAAATATTATGCTTATCATGTACATGAATGTCGCGTAAATAATTTAAACAACGGTTTTTAACTGATTGATAGAAATAATACTTAAGTGAGACCTGAATATCCAAGCGGTGAGTGTTTTCCCAAAAATAAATAAACAGATCCTGCACAATATCTTCGCAGACCTGTTTGTCAAAAATGTATCTTTCAGCAAAACGGATCAGATGAGGATAATACTCACTGAAGAGTGATTCAAAAACCTTTGGATTTCTATTTCTGATTTCACTTAGTAATATTTTATCTTCAATCTTCATTCTTAATTTTTGAACAATATAAACCTATTTTTTGAACAATATAGACCTCAAAAATAGAATTAAACTTTAACCATTTCTAAGAATCAAACGCCTCATAACCTATTTATTGCTTCGAGCTATATAACATTGTAATTAACTAGTCAAGGTATAATTGAAACTGCAGTTTGCGAGATATTTGCCCCAAAATTCAATACTTGGGAAACATTGTCAAGGATCACGTCTTTGACATCAGACATTGCAATCACAGAACCGTTTGCTACGGGAATATTGATATCACGAAGCCCATTTCGACTTGCCCTGGTAATCTCCATACCTACCAATACCTCTATGTTGACATTCGGAAACGTAACATCTGTTACTGGCATTTCAACAAAAGGAAGGTAATTGTCAGAAAAGTGAAGGATGGCTCCTGCATCAATAAAAAGGTTGATATTGCTTTTTAAAATAATTGGGCCAGTAAGATATTCTCCATCGGGAAAATAGATAGTTCCACCTTTAATCGAAGCTTCTTCAATTGCGGATTGAATAATACCTGTAACCAATGTTTTACCGTCTTTCGGCGCACCTGTTTTTGTGATGTTAATCCAATTTTCCGTTTGTTGGTTTACAAATCCAGATAGTATCACCATACAAATGATGCCAGCAATCTTCTTAAGCATGATGTATGTTATTTAAAGGATCATTTTTATGATGGTTTAGATGAATGAGCTTTCCGTGTTTTTAGTCCAAATATGTAACCTTCTGGGAACTATGACTGTAATATGATTCATGAAAGCTAATCAGGGAATCGTATTCGGTCTCCCGAAATACTTCCCTGATTAGTTTTAAAAAAATTCAAGCATTTTAAAATACATATGCCAGAATGTTGATGTTCCCAAACGATTATTCAACTCGAATAAACTGAATTTAAATTATTTAACAATAGCTATTTGATTCAAACGGAACCTCCTAGATTAATTCATTCCCTTTATTGAACAACAATTCATGAAGGTTTCCTATGTGAATAATTTGTTTTTAGCGGCCAGATGGCATCGAAGATCAGTGAAGCTTATAGCCATCCGCCAGTTGGCGGATTCATCTTCAGTTTGTGATTTTACAACCATGGCTATTTCAACTGATAACGTTTAATGCTGACAGTCATTTCCTTTTTTGTGTTGTCTACCTTGTTTACAAAGATATAAGCCCGGTATTTGCCATCAGCAGTTTCGACCCAGGCTCCGGATTCTGCTTTCATGTTAATTCCATAATTTGGAGCATTGGTAAAGTCGAGTGCCTTAAAATCAGGGTCATCTACAAAAATACCGTACTGAAGACGGGAGAGTTGCTGATCTCTTAAGCCATAAACTTTCCAGAAAGGTGTAATTCTGTTTACGCCTGAAGGTAGAGTAATCGCAGGAAGATATTGGCTGTCGGCACCAGGAGAAACCAATGCATGTAGAAATGAGATCCCGGTAATTGAACGGTACAAATAAACAAGGTCAATTTTGTCGGCATTGGCAGTAGCGGTGGCAGTATTGTAAACCGCCATATCGGCGATGGATAAGTAGCTGTTATTACTATCACTGAGAACAATATCCAATTTCATTTCCATCCTTGCAATAGTATAAGGCCCCATGTTGTACGAAACCGTTTGCCCATTGCTTGCCTTGGCTGAAAATTTAAACGATACAGTTTTACCGCGAGCTTCATCTGGAATAATATAGAAATAGCGAAGTGTTGCCGCGCAGGTATCTTTTACAAATTGTACTTCTGTTCTTGTACCTGATGTAACAGATGGACCTCCTACGGCAATGCCCACATCAACACCGCTTGTATTAGTATAAAACGAACGGTATTCCAGATAGGTGCCAGTTGCCCCGGCAATAGTTGGTTCAACCTGAGCCGAAATAAGTTTTCCTTTTTCTTCCGGAAGAGCCATTGCATAAGCAAATTCAATATTCCGGCCTGAGAGATTTGGTCCCAGTGAGCGTTTTATGCAGTCATTTTGCAATTCTGTTCCCGCAGCGGGGATCGCGTATTCCTCGTCCTGACAAGCTGTAAAAAGAAATGTCAGACATATAATAAATACTAAGCTGTAATATTTAAGTAACATAATTGATTCTTTTAAAGTTTCGCTTGAACGGTTATGTAAACGGTATAGGGTTTTCTTACCTGTCGGTTTCCTGAAATTACCGTGTAAACTTTCGGTTTGGTGAGATCAGAAAAATCAACCTTACCGACAATCTTTGGATCAAGTTTGGCATCAGTTACCAGACTAAACTGAGGATAGACATTTTTCAGGTCTGTACCATAAAAAACTTCAACAACTATGGTCTGGGCTACAGTATCAATAACTGCTGACTTTGTTCTTACTGTCTGAAAGTCAACCCCCAACAATTCAAAACTACTTACATAACATTGAGTTCTGCCAGTAATTAGCAAACCATCTTCATCGACCGGGAAATCACTACAGCGTATCCAGGTTACCGTTACAAAAATGATTACAGAAAATATGATTAAATACTTTTTCATTGTGTATGATTTAATGTTTAGCATTTTTTTCGATCTTATAACCATGGCTTATTTTGCGTCAGGTTCGGGTTGCGGTCGCGTTCGCTGGAAGGAATGCTAAAAATATAGCAACGCTGATATTCCAATTCTGAAAGATTCTGGAAATAACGGGTTTGCTGGGCTCCGTGTGTATCAATCGTCCATTTACCATTACCATAAGGTGGACCCCAAACGCGTTCAATAGCTCTCCAGCGGCGCAAGTCGAATGAACGTTGCCCCTCTCCCACTAGTTCAATTATTCGTTCCTGCTCGATCGCATCGAAGAATGCAGCTTTGGTTGCTGTTTTCTCTGCTTTCAGTTCGGGTAAATTGCCACGGTGGCGCACCCTATTCACCCATGCAATAGCATCAGCCTGAGGACCATAAGCCTCATTTGTAGCTTCTGCGTACATTAGATAAACATCAGCCAAACGAATAACAGGCCAGTTATAATCGCCCTCATTACGAATTTGTCCTGCATAATCACGTACAAATTTGCGAAATACATATCCTGAATTGCAGGCATCTGTATTATACGTAAAGTAATTTACATCATTAATTTTGACAGTTCCATTCCATGTTTTGTAAATAAATGGGCACCATCCGGTTAGAACACGGTTATTCACTCCCATACTCATCTCATAATCCCACATCATCGTCCCTTTCATCCGGTAGTCGCGATTGGCGTAACTAGCTGGATTCACTGCCGAATTGAGTTTTGTACGTGCTCCTGCTAAGCTGGCATTTGTAGGAATCAACGGGGTTACAAAGTCGCCGGTAATGGTTGACTGATAGCGGTCAGCAAGCTCATAACGCGGGTGTACCTGGCACTGCGAATTTTCATGTGAGCGTCCAGCGAAATCACGCATCAATTCCTCACCAAGCCCTGTATTTACCCCTCCATGAGTGAACAACATGATCATTTCACCTTCGGTATTGGCATTGGCATATTGAGGAGTGAAAAGGTAGAAGTAGTTGGGAAGAACTTCGGCACTTCCCATTGTTCCCCAGGCTCCCGGCTCTCCGTTCCGGAACAAGGCTAAGCCATAATTTTCAATCACTGCTTTAAAATCAGCAGCCGAAGCTTTGTAAGCAGCGTCAGCCTCCGTCAAACTTGGAGTAAAGGTATCAAGTTCAGGCCAGCCAAATTTGTTCCAGCAAGCCCAGAAAAGTTGCAATTTGCCCCGGAAAGCAAGCGCCGCAGGTTTTCCTGCACGACCCACAGCAGACGGTTTTGCCGGAAGTTTTTCAAAAGCGTACGTAAAATCAGCCATAATCGAATCTTTGATCTGGGTCATCGGTATGCGGGCAAGACTGGCTACTTCATCATTCGAATAAATGATCTTTCCGATATAAGGAACGTCACCCCACATTGAAATCAATCGAAAATAAGCCATCCCGCGCAAAAGACGCGCTTCACCAACCACTGCTTCAAGTTTTGGTTTTGAAGCTGCACTTGCGTTCGGGAGCATCTTATTCACATTTTCGATCACATAGTTGGTTCGGTTAACCCCACCGTACAGGTACTGGTACATTTTATCGAAACTATTACCATAGCCTGATGGATTATAAACACCTCCATAATAGGGTAACCCCTTTTGCAGATTGCTACTTGAGGCACTTGTCCCTCTGGATCTTACAAATTCAGCATGTCCTTCATAAAAATAGTCGCGATCGAAACATGGACGGATCGCTGAATAAGCTCCAATAAGAGCAGTTGTTGCGTCATCTTCTGTCAGCCAAAAAGAAGCTGCCCCCATTTCTGTGGTAGGTTGCTGGTCGAGCAGGTTTTTTGTACAAGCACCTGTTATTATTGTCAATACTGCAAAAACAGAAAATAACAGTACTGTTAAATTAACTTTTTTCATCCGAAAATAATTTGAATTTAAGTTATCGGAGAAAACTCGCATATACTTTTCTTCATGCGGGTTTATCTTTTTAAAAAAACAATCTAGTTTCATAAGAATATTTCCTTTAGATTCCAATGTTAATGCCCATTGAGAATGATTTATTCAACGGGTATGCATTACTGGCGCTACCGCCCTTTTCCGGATCAAGACCACGGAATTTGGTAATTGTAAAAAGATTTTCACCTGACAAATAAATGCGAATGTCATCAATGCCTATCTTTTTCAACCACCCATTTTTCAATGTATACCCTAATTGTACGTTTTTAAAACGAAGGTAACTTAAGTCGTCAAGCCAAAAAGTTGTTTCTTCCCGGTTTCCAGTTCCGTTTAGGCGAGGCCATTCACCATCACGATTTTCAACCGACCATGGATTGTTCCAGTGATCCCATGTAGTTGCATAACGCTGAGTACCAAAATTTACGTTATTATAAACATTTAGCCAGTAATCCTTTCGTCCTGCAGCTCCCTGAAGCAATATTCCAAGGTCAAATCCTTTCCATGTAGCATTGATGTTCATACCAAAGTTGGTCGTCGGTCTGTCCTCCTGAACACGAGGATTGGCTTTTTTGTCGTTTTCATCGATTTTCCCATCACCGTTCAAGTCTTTGCGCAGAATATCGCCAGGTGATGCACCTTGTGGGGTTGCATTGTACACATCTTCCCAGGTTTGAGCAATACCAATATCTTCATAAGTATATGAAAAATGGTAGGGCATATTCAGAAATGTATTTCCCCGACCTAAAAATTCATTCCATTTTTCAAGGACAGTAGTATTATATGAGGCATTCAGGTTAACCGAATAATTCAATTTGCCAATATTATTTCTCCAAGTGAAATTTCCCTCAATTCCTCGATTTCTAAGGTCTCCAATATTTTTGCGCGGTGCATCATACGCTCCCGTTAAAAGGATTGACATCTCAGAAGGACGGTTCATTCCAGTTGTCAAACGGTCATAATATTCGAATTCTGTATTCAGGTGATTATTAAAAAAGCCCAGGTCCAAACCAATATTCATCACGTAAGTTGTTTCCCATGAAAGTTTCTGGTTAATCATCTTCCTGTTTACAAGACCTTTGTTTATGACTCCTGCCATCATGGAATGTCCTTCAGCAAGGGTTTCCTGTTGTTCATAACGACCAACACCACTATTGTTACCCAATCCTCCATAAGAAAAGCGCATTTTACCACTTGAAAGCCACCCTTCAATCAATGGTTTAACAAATTCTTCTTCGCTAAAACGCCAGCCCACTGATCCTGACGGGAAAAATCCGTAACGGCTACCATCCAGAAATTTTGACGACCCATCAGCACGAAAACTGGCTTCGAAAAGATATTTACCATAAGCGGCATAGTTTAAACGCCCGATGTAAGACCGAAGCCCTTCGGTGCTTGAACTTCCATTCGCAGTCATTGTCCCTGTCAATGCAGCATCAATTTCATGAAGTGAAGGGTGGAGACGATCAAGGCGAGATGCTGCCAGGGATCGATCATACCAGTACTCTTCACTATATACAAACATGGCGCTCAGTTCATGATTTTTTGCAATCGTTGTAGCATAATTTAACCTTGCATTCATTTGAGTTTTATGGCCAGTATCGCTATAATTAGTAATTCCGGCGCCATTACTAATATAAGTTCGGGCACCAAAAGTTTGAGTTTGAAAATTGTATGAAGTATTTGGCATTGAAGCTAAATAACGGAATTGATTATAATAATTCAATGCATAATCAATGCGGGCTGTGAGTCCTTTAACAGGCGTCCAATCCCAGTAACCGCTCACATTGGCTTCCTGCCTGTTCTGATAGCTTTTTTGATTCACAAACACGGTGTAAGGGTTCATTGCCTGAACATTTTCGTTGTATGCCATAACACCCCCATAATACCCTGTTACCGGATCGTATGGCAATAGCCCCGCAATAGCGTATTGCAAGTCTAATCCTGCTGAACTAGTTGGGTCGTCATTGGTAAAACCATCCGCATAGGCAAATGTGTATTTCGACC
Source organism: Prolixibacteraceae bacterium (assembly GCA_963677935.2). Classification (GTDB taxonomy): domain Bacteria; phylum Bacteroidota; class Bacteroidia; order Bacteroidales; family Prolixibacteraceae; genus JAAFHB01. Next base: position 3,155,875 of record CAXXEH010000003.1, read on the forward strand.
AATTTCCGTTAAAACGGACTCCAACATTCATGTTGCTCCGAATCTTATAATCATAACTAAACCGAGCGTTGTAGCGAGAATAATCATTTTCAATTTGTAATCCTTTTTGATCCATCATACCAACGGAAATAAAGAAATTGGATTTATCGTTGCCTCCGGATGCAGAAATATTGTGATTCTGAACAGCACCAGTACGCATAATGACACTCCACCAATCAGTATTTGGATAAGCCACTGGATCTATCATTCCCAAAGCCATCCATTGATCGATTGTTCCATCTTTATATAAGTAATTCGACCGAAGTGTATTTACGGCGGCAAAATTCTGATGAAGAGTTAGTGCCCGCGGATAATCAGCCATAAATTCGTAAGCTTTAGTCGGAACTTCAACAGCATACGAACTGCTAATGTTGATACGTGTTTTACTTTGCCCTTTGCCTGATTTTGTGGTTATAAGAATAACACCATTTGCTGCACGCGAACCATATACAGCAGAAGATGTAGCATCTTTCAACACCGACACACTTTCGACATCATTCATATTTAACCTGTTGATATCCACATCTGGCATACCATCAACCACTACAAGCGGTTGGGCATTGTTTACTGTTCCAAGTCCACGGATCAAAAGAGTCACATCGTTTTTACCCGCCATACTTGTATTCTGGTTAACAGCAAGTCCTGGCATCAGACCTTGCATTCCAGAGGAAACATTTGTAAGGGCTCGACTGGTGATTTTGTCATCAATTTTAACAGTAGAAACTGATCCGGTTAAATTGACTTTTTTCTGGGTACCGTAACCTACCACCACAACTTCATCAACACCAATAACCTCCTCTTGAAGCACAATATCAAAAATTGTTTTACCTGCAATTGCCAAATCCTGTGAAACCATACCCACAAATGAAAACGAAAGCGTCTTGGCATCTTCAGAAATATTCAGGCTGAAAGCGCCAAAATTGTCCGTAATGGTGCCAATGGTTGTGCCTTTTATCACCACAGATGCTCCGGGGAGAGGATCACCATTTTTATCCTTAACCATACCCGAAACTCTCTTTTGATCAACAGGTATCGGCGGTGCAATCACCGGTAACTTTTTAATTACTACCACCCGGTCTTCGATTTCATACGAAAAACCATTAGGTACCAGGATTTTATCCAGAATGTATTCCAGTTTAGCACTATCCACATGAATGGATACCGGAGGTACTTCTTTTAAAAGATCAGATCTGTACAGGAAGTAAAACTTACTCTGTTCTTCAATTTTTTTCAGAACCTGCTCAATATTGACATTTTCCAGTTTGAGACCAAGATTAGTCTGCTGGGAATAAACACTTGCCGAAACTTGTAATAAGCTCAACAACAAAAAGAATACAGTGATCCTTATCATAAGGAATAGTTTTTTCCATCCACGCCAACGGATAGAGATACAACGATTTTTTTTCATAAATTTGTGCTGTAAATTAAATGGATTTAGTTTATACTAATTGTCAGGCGGGGAATGGTACCAACATTTCCCGCTTTTTCTTTATTCTATTGTTATCGTATTATTTTCAATCTTGAATTTAACCTCGTTGGTTCGTTCAATTTTTCCTAATATATTACTGAAATCAGTATAACGCTGCAAATTTCCGGTAAATCTCACTTTCTTAAGATCTTCACGACTAAATACAAATTGAATATTGTACCATTTCGACAGCGTATTCATAATATCCTCCAGTGTCTGATCCTGAAAGACAAACCGTCCGTCTTTCCAGGCCACATACTGTTTTACATCTACAGTTCTTTTCATGATTTGATTATTGCCATTTCCCAAGACACACTGTTCGCTGGGTTCTAATATCACTTTTTGTTCCAGAATAGCGCCCGCTAATACCTCTACCTTGCCTTCAACCAAGGTGGTATAAGTGAACTTATCATTTGGGTATGACGAAATATTAAACTGAGTTCCGAGAACCTTGACCTTTTGATTGATTGTTGAAACAATAAATGGAACACTCTCATTTTTAGACACTTCAAAATAGGCCTCCCCTGTCAGTTCTACAATGCGGATACCATCAGCAAAATGGACAGGAAAACGAAGTGTCGTTTCTGAGTTTAGCCAAACTTTGGTGCTGTCGGATAAAACCATATAGTATTCGCCGCCTCGCGGGATTTTCAGAATATTGTATTTCATCTCATCCGCCTTACTGCCAGTGCTGACATATTCCAGCTTATTTCCAGTGTTTCTAATTTCAGCGCCATCTGTGACAATAATGGAATTGTTTTTCGATGTAAGATCGTGTATACTACCATCGGCAAGAATTAAAACGGCTTTGTTTGTACCTGGAACAATTGCCTCAGTTTGCAGAACAGGCTTAATAAATTCAGATTTATCTGGATTTAAAAACTGAATATAAATCAGGATAAGAATACTTGCAGCTAAACTTGTAATCGTAATTATCCGGGTGTATCGATATTGTGACCGAATACTTGATTTTCTGTAAATATTTTTCAGCGCATCTTCAATTTCTGTCGGAGAATTGGAAAACTGTGTTCCATTAGCGTAATAGCGAATCGCATCTTTATAGTACTTACTGTGCGATGGATGAAGCTTTAACCATTGATTAAACATAATTTCCTCTTCCACTGTTGTCTGGTGGTGGATTTTTTTCCAGATTATCAAAAAATCAATGTTTTGATTCAATTCTGTCATATTAATTTTAATTTGGACAGCCTTATGACACATTAGTATAAAAAAAGGGTGACAGAAAAAGAAGATATTTTCAAAAGAATTAGATATAAAATACTTAGAAAAAGTCCACGATGGCATCCTCACCTGGCATACGTTTTTTGAACTCCTCGGCCGTGGCTAGGTATATAAGCTAATCTTTTGTACTCAGAAACCAATTGTTGGCAGAGCTCCCTTATTTATTGCATATTGGCAATTTTCGCGATAATAATCCTCGCAAAAATGAAAATCAGCATTGGCTATTTTTTGCTTTTATCAAAATTTACAGGGTTATTAAGTTCCAAGACCAGCTTTGTGGTATATCCACTCATGTACATCTTTGTAATTGCATTCATCACCAGTTCTTAATCTTAGGAGCCTGAGATTATACAATACAGAAAAGTAGAAGAATACAAAGTATCATTCAACGATTTACTATTTTCAAGCCGATGCATATCAGACAAATTATTAATCCTATTTATATCCAAACATTTTTTGCCATTCCGGATAATCCTCATCCATTTTATCTTCCGAAACCATATCCTTTTTATCACCTGCTGACATATTTTTATGCATCTCAGATAATGTGCGCTGAGGACGTTTTGCTGAACAATGAATCCTCCATCCTACAAGATAATTGTCTTCCGGGTCACCTTCAAAGAAAGAGACATGACTGCTCATATATGAAAAATATACTTTAACTTTACCTGTAATTTTTCTTTTGAATGAGCCGTTTGAGCGACAAGTTGCATAGTGCACCCTTTATCAGGCTCCTGGTCCCATTTATTACAGGAATCATTTTAGGCGACTTGTGGCGGCCTGAACAGAAATATCTGTTTTTAATCCTTTCACTCCTTTTTGCCTCTCTCCTCCCCTTCCTGGTTTCAGTGTCATTTAAACGGGAATCACTATATGGCATAATCCTTTTTCCTGCGCTACTTTTTCTTGGTCTCTTTATCGCCACTGACCTGAGGTATGTTCCAAAGTCGTTGCCCCGGGGTGAATACTTTGCTGTTACAGATGAGTATCCTCTTGAAAAAGAGAAATCTTACCGGACGGTAATCCGATTGATCCCATCTAAGATCAAAGTACTTGCCTATTTTGAAAAAGGGGATGCTGTGGCGACAGCTGAACCCGGGTCTGTGGTATGGTTTCGGGGAGAGCCGCAATTACTGCAAAAAACCGGCAATCCGTTCGAATTCGATTACCAGGCTTATGCCATCCGGAATCAGATAGGTCATCGCATCTACCTGAAAAATGGCAACTACCACTTTTTACAAGTTAAAAATATTCCAAATCTTGTTGAATTTTCGCTGATCATCCGCGCCAGGCTGCTCAAAATTATTGAAAAGTGCGGACTAAAGGGGGAAGTCTTTCACCTCGTTTCGGCAGTTTCCCTGGGAGCCCGTGAGGAGCTGGAACCTGAAACAACCCAAAGCTTCTCGAAAACGGGAGTGATCCATGTACTGGCTGTTTCAGGAATGAATGTAGCCATCATTTATGTTGTATTAGATTGGTTGCTCCGGTTTTTGAAGAGACGAAAAGGGGGAATAGTGCTCCATTTGTGCCTAATTCTTGCTGCTGTTTGGGGCTATGCGCTGATCACCGGATCATCGGCCTCTGTACTTAGAGCAGCTGCCATGTTTACGTTTATCGTAATCGGAAAGAGTTTGAGTCGCAATCCTAATATATACAATACTTTGGCTGCATCTGCCTTTGTCTTGATCTGTTTCAATCCATCACTCGTATATGATGTTGGTTTTCAACTCTCGTATGCAGCAGTTTTTTCAATTGTTTATTTCCAGCCTTTTCTGTACGGATTAATCAACTGCAAATACTGGATTTCCGACCAGATCTGGGCACTAATCTCCGTTTCGATTGCAGCACAAATCGGCACACTACCTTTCCTTCTGCATTACTTTCATCAATTTCCTACCTGGTTCCTGTTGGCTAACCTCATGGTTATTCCGCTTGTTTCGGTTATTTTGTACCTTTCATTTATCGTCTTTGCCGTTGCCCCTGTATTTCCATTTATGGGTGTTCTCATGACCCGGATTCTTGACTGGGCAGGTGAGGGGATGCTTTTTTCGGTCCGGTTTGTTGAAAAACTTCCACACTCCATCATCGAAGGTTTATACCCATCAGATTTCACCCTGCTAATAGTTGTTCTTTTCGCCATCCTGATCTCACTATTTTTCCTTTACAGGAGTAATAAAGCCTTGATCGGGGCTTTAGCTTTGATAAGTATATTGCTTTTAATCAATAATATAAATATAACGAAAAGGCTACTTCAGAGGGAGATGATTGTATTTAATTTGCCGGGCAGGACTTTAATTGCCCTTACTGATGGGAGGGAGACGCTTTGGTTGACAACTGATACCGGCACAGCTAAAAAGCTCGTCTACTACACAAAGCCCTATGAAGGATACAGAGGAATAAAAAAATCATCAATCATCAGTATATCGGATTCTTCAGTACAAAAAGTGCCTAAACTCTCTCATATTCAGAATTTTTTGAATTTTGAGGGATTGTCCTTATGTGTTCTTAACGACCGAAAGAGTGATAAAATTGACTGGAAATCTTTCCCAAAAACAAACCTGCTAATCATTTCAGGAAGATCCAAACCCGATATGGCAAAGGTTTGTGAGTATCTCCCGGGGGCGATGATTATCGGAAACCGGACACAATCGGGAGAATATGAATTCAACGATGAATCACCGGTATTATCAGAAAAACCTAAGATTCTGAATACTGCCATAGGAGCAGTTCAAATAAAATTCAAACCGTCGCCAAATGGATCGGTCAGAATCTTAAGTTTCGGATATTTTAATCGTTAGATTTTAGGTGAATCAGACGATGTATAACCTTTCTCTTTTGGTTTACTGATAGGAAGTACACCACCCATTTCGCCCATTACATTCACAAGGTCGGAGCCTGTAGGAACTACAATTTTCGAATTGTCCTTCAGCGAGGTTTCCATGGCCTGGATTCTCCGAAGTAGTTGAGCATTTCCAACGAAATACTTTTCAGCGGCCTCATTCACCAACTGAATAGCCTGCGCTTCTCCCTCGGCACGTAATATTGCTGCCTGTTTGATCCCTTCGGCACGACGGATCTCAGCACGCTTTTCACCATCTGCCTTTGTTTCTGTGGCAGTTGCATAATCGATGGCGGCTATTTTTTCATTTTCGGCTTTAACGATCTTGTTCATGGTCTCCTGTACATCTTTCGGCGGGTCGATCTCTTTGAGCTCAGTACGTACGATTTCAATTCCCCAGTTCATGGTCTCCTCAAGAAGGGTCGCATGAAGCTCTTTATTGATCTTACCCCGTTCGCTGTTTGCCGATTTCAGGGTCATCGTTCCAATGATGTTTCTCAAAGTTGTTCGTGCGAGATTGACGATCTGATATTCGATATTATTCACATTATACTGTGAATTTTTCACGCTATCCTCATCTGACTTGATCTTGAAATAAACCTGGGCATCCACCTTTGCATTAAGGTTGTCATTGGTAATGATCTCCTGTGGTTCGGCATTGATCATCTGCTCCGTGACATTGATCTTGTACATCTGATCGATCCCCGGGATGATCCAGTTAAAGCCGTAACCGGCAAAACGGTGGTACTTTCCAAAACGCTCAACCAATGCGCGGTTCGTAGGCCGCACAATACGAATTCCACTAAGGAACAAAAAGACAAGGGCAATAATGACAACAACCGGTAAAGATTCCATAATTTAAAATTTTAAATGTGAATAAACGGCTGGTAAGCAGCTATTTTGTTAATAGACAAATATAATCAATTTTAAACAATATGTTAGGTTTCTTTTACTAATAATTGCAGTTTATTTTGGTTTATTCTTCCTGTTTTTAAAGTGAACGGAGTCGCCCCACTCTCCATAGCCAATTTCACTGTCGGCAAGTGCAATTCGCGCATCAAGGCATCCCTTACATTGTGCAGGTTCTTCATCGACGCAGGGTTTATTGTCATACAGGCGATAATCGTTGCGATAAAAACCAGGAGTAATATTGGGCATCATTATGTTGGCGCCAACCTTTATCCCTTTCTCCCGCCCAAACGGATCAATGGCCTGCAGCGCAGTTGCTGCCGCAATATTGATATCCTTCATCAGTATCCGCAGAACTGCGATCATTTTCAAGGATAGTTCAAACCGCTGCCGAATGGGTAAAAGTGCAGAGCGAAATTCATAAAGTGGTGTTTGTGAATGCTCAATATAGGGGCCCATACCCACCATATCAATCCCAAATTGCTGAAAGAAGAGAAGATCGTTAGCCAGATCACCTGTCGTTTGAAATGGTAAACCAATCATCACACCTGTACCTGTTTGATAACCAATCTCCCGTAAAGTGTGAAGGCATTTGAGACGTCGGTCAAAATCATGTTGCGTATCCTGAGGATGAATTTTCGAGTAAAGCGACCGATTCGTCGTTTCGATGCGCAACAAATACCGGTGGGCTCCGGCTTCAAACCAGCGACGGTAAACCTCGTCGGATTGTTCTCCGACAGATAAGGTAATCCCAAGTCGTCCGTTGTTAATTTGTTTTATCTGTGTGATTAAATCGGATATCCTGTCGGCAAATGCGGGAGAACTGTTTTCACCCGACTGCAAAACCACGGAGCCATAATTGCTCTCCTCTGCAAAACGGGCAGCCTCAATGATTTGGCTATCGGTTAGATTATACCTTCTGACAGAGTGGTTTGACTTTCGAATACCACAGTAATAGCAATCCTTATCACAAACGTTTGAGAATTCGATAAGTCCCCTGAAAAACACCTTTTTCCCAACAAATTTTTCTTTGACAGCCTCACCTGCATTAAAAAGAAGTTGCATATCCTCGCCATCACATTGCAACAGCCTTTCCAGATCAGAGTGCGAAAAGGAAGAGGGCATTAACATTTCAGATATATTGCTCATTATTAAAGATTAACAATGTATTACAATTTTGAATGTCATTTTTCTCTACCACCAATCAGATAATATTTTGCAACTTACATTCTGCATTTCCTCTAATACAACCATTTACCGAATACTCTGCAAGCCTTTAGTCCTAAAAATTAAGTCCTTGGAACTTTTATTCGGTAACTGGTTGACACCTTCCCCTTAGTGATATCAGATAACTTTCCCTTCAGCACCCTTTTTTTAAGGGGCGAACAGTAGTCTACAAACATGATTCCGTCGAGGTGGTCGTATTCATGCTGTATAACACGCGCTGCAAATCCTGAAAAAACCTCATCGTGTTCCTGCAAATTAACATCTAAATAGGTCATCCGGATGGTGTTAAAACGGAGCACATCTTCACGTAAACCAGGAATGCTCAGGCAACCCTCCTCCATCAGCACCTTTTCTCCAACTTTTTCAATAATATGCGGATTGATAAATGCTTTTCTGAAATCTTTCATCAAAGGTTCCTCGTCACCCAATGGTGAGAGATCAACCACAAAAATGCGGGAATTAAGACCAATCTGCGGAGCCGCAAGGCCTACCCCTTCAGCATTGTGCATGGTTTCAAACATGTCTTCGACCAGTTTCTCCAGTCCTTCAAAACTTTGGTCAATATCGGTAGTTATCTTTCGAAGTACGGGATCGCCGTACACAGTTATGGGATAAATCATGCTTATTACTTTAAAAATTTCTGTCCTTCAAGATACGATTGTAAGATAATTGTTGCACTAACACCGTCAATTGTCGCTTTGTTCTGTCTGTCCTTCTTTTTTACACCGGCATCGATCATTGTCTGAAACGCCATTTTGGATGAAAACCGTTCATCAACCTGCTGAACTGGCATCTCCGGGTAAGTCTGGCAGAATTTTTTCAGGAAAGGATTGATATAGCGTATCGCTTCAGAAGGTTGATTGTTTAACTGTTTGGGATAACCAACCAGCACCAGTTCAACCTCTTCACGGGCAAAATAATCGGCCAGAAACCTCCAGATCTCTTCCGAAGAAACAGTTGTCAGTCTTGTTGCGATCATCTTCAATGGATCAGTCACGGCTAATCCTACTCGTTTGTTCCCGTAATCGATGGATAGAATCCTTCCCATCCTCATTTATTTATTAGTGAAGTGCAAAGATAATTGATTTTTATTCTATAAATTTGTTGGGATACTACATTAATCTCTAACTCAATAACAATGGCAATTCCAACTTCCAGAACCAGCGAAAAAGGTGAAATCAACCTTAATGAATCTAAATGTAACGGTTGTGGTTTATGTGCCGAAGTTTGCAAAGATTTCAACTTCCGGATTGTAAACAGCAAGGCCACATTAATTCCTGAGCCGTTGTTTGGTTGCGTTGCCTGTGGTCATTGTATGGCCATATGTCCGACAGGTGCAATTGAAATTCATGGCCGTACATTATCGCCCGACGACTTGTTTAACCTGCCCAATAGGGAATCTGCCGCCAGTTATGACCAGGTACAGAACTTGCTGAAATCACGCAGAAGCATACGGGAATTCAAGGATAAGCCTGTGGATAAAGAGATTGTCGAAAAGATTATCAATGCCTCCATGACAGCACCGATGGGAATTCCCCCATCCGATGTACATCTTCTGGTGCTTGGATCAAAAGTGAAAGTTCGTACTTTTTCTGAAGATTTCTGTGCCTTGCTCGAAAGTATGAAATGGTTTGTTTCCGATTGGTTTATCACCCTGATGCGCCCTTTTTGGGGGAAATCGAATGACGAAATGTTCCGAACATTTATCAAACCCATTTTTCAGATCTATGTGGGCAGTATGAATAAGGGAATTGACCTTGTCACGTATGATGCGCCTCTGGCGATCTATTTCTATGGATCTCCTTACACCGATCCTGCAGATCCGCTGATTGCAGCGACCTATGCGATGATTGCCGGAGAATCGCTGGGATTGGGAACCTGTATGATCGGAGGAATTCATCCGTTTATTCAGTACGGGAAAAAAGCAAAGCGATTCAGGGAGAAGAACGGAATAAAATTTAAGAGCAGGGAGGGGTTGTTTGTCTTGTTCGGGTATCCGAAGGTAAAGTACCTGAAAGGGATCAAAAGATCATTCGCGTCTGTGGAGATCAGAAATTAACCAAATCCTGCCACCTGCAGGATGGTGTTTTCCCAATCGGTTTCGATTATAACCCGCCTGTTGTGAATTTTTATAATAAATTTGTTCAATTATTAGAATGACAAATTGAATTTAAATTCAGCTTTAGCAATGATCAGTTTTAAAAATATCCAGACCGAAATAGATGCGAGTTTTCTGTACAAAATACTGGGCGATCATGAAGAGGATACAAATATCGCAAATGTATTTCACAAAATGTCCGAAATAGAGCTAGGGCATGCGATTGTCTTCATGAAGAAAAACAATCTGGATACATCAAAAATCCCACCTCCATCAACAAGGGCAAGAATACTCCATGCAATTGGTAAGATTTTGGGTTACGACTATATTTTAGGAGTCCTCTTAGATACAGAAAGAAGCATTTCGACATCGATTATCAGTTCAAGAAAAAATAATAACATTAACGGATCAATATCAGATACTGCACATGTTACAATACTTAAAAACATATTAAGTAACCAACCCAATGTCTCGGGTTCAAATCTTGCGAGATTTGAGAAACGGCACCGCTCTATTGGTGGCAATGCCCTGAGAGCCGCAGTATTAGGTGGAAACGACGGGTTGGTTTCCAATTTTAGTCTCGTCATGGGTATTGCAGGTGCAACCAGCGGACAAAATACAGTGCTTCTTACGGGCCTGGCAGGATTATTGGCCGGCGCCTTATCAATGGCACTGGGGGAATGGATTTCAGTAAAAAGCTCGAAAGAACTTTTTGAAAATCAGATGCAACTCGAACTGGAAGAATTGGAAAATAATCCTGACGGAGAGGAGCTTGAATTAGCGCTGATCTATCAGTCCAAAGGGATACCGGAGCAGCAGGCCCAAACGATGGCGAAGGAGATTATTTCAAATAAAGATCTGGCCCATGAGGTTTTAATAAAGGAAGAGTTGGGAATTAATAAGGAAGATTTACAAGGATCCGAAATAGAAGCCGCAGTAACCTCATTTATACTATTCGGTGTAGGCGCCATCATACCAGTCATCCCCTTTTTCTTTATTGGAGGAATGCACGCCGTAATTTTCAGCACCATTTTAAGTGGATTTGGATTATTCCTGATTGGCGCCTCGATAACCCTTTTTACAGGAAAAAGTGTCTGGCTTTCGGGATTCAGACAAGTGCTGTTTGGACTTATCGCCGCCGCAATTACATTTGGGATTGGTAAACTGATTGGTGTTTCCGTGTTGGGATAAGGGGAAGATAATTAAAGAATGAAAGAATGGAAATAATTGAAGGATATTTTAAAATCGCACTCAGTAGTTCGGCTGTTTACCTGTTTATCATCCTAGCCATCAGGTTATTTGGAAAGAAGGAACTGGCTCAGCTCTCCATTATTGACCTGGTTTTCATCCTGCTCATCAGCAACGCTGTTCAAAATGCAATGGTCGGGTCCGACTCCTCTTTAACCGGAGGATTGATAGCTGCCTCAACCCTTTTTCTAATCAATTTTTTGTTCAAATACCTTCTATACCGTTTTCCAAAATTAGGGAATGTGGTTCAGGGAACTGAATTAATGTTGATTTACAATGGACAGATGAATAGAACTAATATGGTTAAGGCACGCATCTCACACGAAGAGTTACTCGAAGCGGTAAGAGAGCACGGAGTATCCGAAATCCGCGAAGTTGACCTGGCCGTACTCGAAATAGACGGTAACATCAGCATTATTTCGAACGAGTATAAACACCGGACCACAAAAAAGAGAAAAGGGAGGAATAAGGTGATGAAGAATCAATAGGAATAGGAGATTTCTCGATCACCTCCGATTCTACGTAAAGAATAGGAAATACAAAATGAAGCATTACAAAATACAACAGTTTATTATGCATACTATTGAATATCGCGCCATTAACCGCATCATTTCAAAAGATAATTTTTAGATAAAATCTGACCAATTTTAAAGGCAGATTAGCATCTTTTCCCAATTATTAATACTTTTATCCAAATTAAAATCATAGTATATGTTATTGTTGGTTGATCATGTCAGCCCAAAATAATCTCGCTCCGGAACCATTCATTGATCGACCTTTAAAATAATAGTAAAAAATAACTTAAGATGAGTAAAATAAGAATGACCCTGGTTGTAAGTGCCTGTTTGCTTTCATTCATTTCCCTCAGTTGGAAGGCCAATTCATTGCTGGATGTTACGGAATTAAAATGCCAGTCAATCATTAACCCGATTGGCATCGGTACAGAACATCCCCTGTTTAGCTGGATTTCCGGAAGCAGAGAAAACGGGCAAAAACAAACGGCTTATCAGATTATTGTTGCGGATAATGATCAGGATATTAACCAAAACAGAGGAAATGTCTGGGATTCAGGGAAGGTAGATTCCGGTCAGTCAAATGCAGTTTCGTATCCTGGAAGTGCTTTGCAAAGTAATCACAATTATTACTGGAAAGTAAAAATATGGGATAATCAGGGGAATCCGGGGGAATTTAGCAAAGCGGCAACCTTTCTCACATCGATCATTGATCCAATGTTATGGAGTGCAAAGTGGATTGGCGAAGGATCAGGAACAGACCCTCAAAATATTCAAAAATTTTATGACAAACCGGTTAAAGGTGATTCAGGAAAGTATCAGGAGAATTCATTGTTATTACTTAAGAAATGCCAAATTTCAAAACCGGTTACAAAAGCCATCCTGCATATATGTGGTCTTGGGCTTTACGAATTGACCATCAATGGCGAGGTAATCGGGACAAAAGTTTTAAATCCTGCAAAAACGAATTATAATAAGATCATTTTGTACGATACCTATGAGGTTACCAGATTTCTTAAAACAGGTGAAAATGCACTGGGTGTAATGCTGGGTAATGGTTGGTTCAACCCCATTCCAAAATGGTGGAGCTGGCGGATGCAATGGTTTGGTGAAAAGCGGGCAATGGTTCAAATGCATGTGATGTATGGCGATGGCAGCAGCGAGATCATATCAACCGATAATACCTGGAAAATTGCTGAAGGGCCTGTTCGTAAGCACTGTATCTACGATGGGGAAATATATGATGCGAACAAAGAAATCAAAGGGTGGAACAAACCTGGCTTTGATGATTCGACCTGGGCCGGTGCAAAAACACTGAACCCTCCAAATGGGAAATTAACTGCTCAGATCATGCCGGCTATCAAACGGATTGAAAAATTTAAGCCGGTTGTGGTGACCTACCCCGAAAGCAATGTTTCACTTGTTGATTTCGGTCAGAATTTTTCAGGCTGGGTCCATATCAGGCTGAAAGGTGCAAAGGGGGATAGTATCCATATTCGATATGCAGAAGATGTAAAAAACGGGAAACTTGATCCGACGACCAATCATTGGGCTTTGGCAAAAGACACCTATATCGTAAAAGGGGAAAAAAGAGAGCAATATGAACCTCGCTTTACCTACCATGGGTTCCAGTATGTTGAAATAAGTGGATTAAATTACAAATTGCAACCAGGAGATATTGAAGGTATAGTCATTCACTCGTCGGTTGAACCCTCCGGGACATTTGAATGCAGTAATACGCAGATTAATAAAATTCACAAGGCGGTAGTTTGGTCGCAACGTGCCAATTTGATGGGTTATCCTACCGATTCCCCCCAGCGCGAAGAGCGGCTTGGATGGATTGGCGATGCACACGTAACGGCAGAAGAAGCTATTTATAATTTCGACATGAACCTTTTTTATGGTAAATGGCTGAATGACATTAAGGTAAACCAGGAGCCCGGCGGAGATATTCCCTTTATTGCTCCCCGTCCAATTTCAGAAGGTCCTGCAGTTGCATGGAGTAGTGGATTTCACTTGATCACCTGGTACCATTATTTGTATTACGGAGATGTAAAAATTCTGGAAGACAATTTCGAATCGATGAAAAGATACGTCAATTTCCTTTCAACTTTGGCAAATGGTTATATCCTTCCAACTGATAAATGGGGTGATTGGGTGGCGCTCAGTGCAGGGTGGAAGAGGGGCTTGCCGTTATCTACATCGACAGGTTATTATTATTATATCACGAAAATTTTAGCCAAAACATCCCGGATTCTTGGTTTTATGAATGATGCTAAAATCTACGGTGAACTCGCAGAAAATATAAAACTTGCTTACAATAAACGTTTTTATAATGCCGAAACAAAAAACTACGACGATGGCAGTCAGTTTGCCAATTCTTTTGCCTTGTTTCTGAAATTAGTTCCTGAAAATGAGAAGAAGGGTGTGCTTGATCAACTGATTAATGACATTGTAAAAACCAATAAAGGGCACCTCTCCACAGGGATTCTTGGCACGAAGTATTTGATGGAATTATTATCGGAAGCAGGACGAAGCGACATTGCCTGGCTGCTTGCCACTCAAAACAGTTATCCTGGTTGGCTCAATATGTTAGGAAACCACAACACCTTTTCGGAACATTGGATGGAAAAGGGGATGAATTCACATAATCATGTGATGTTTGGCAGTATTGATTCGTGGTTTTATAAGACTTTGGGGGGTATTCAGGTAGATGAAAATGCTCCCGGATTCAGGAATATCATCATTAAACCAATTATGCCTGCCGGCCTCGCATGGGTTAAGTCGTCGACCAGAACGGTACGGGGATTAGTCCGGTCAGAATGGACAAAAAATCAGCAGAATTATGCCCTGAAAGTTCAGGTGCCCGTTGGCTCAAGTGCAACGGTTTATGTTTTGGCCAGGAGTGCAGATCAGGTTACAGAAGGGGGTTCACCCATTAATAAAGTTAAAAATCTAACTTTTTTAAGGATGGAAGACAACTATGCTGTTTTTCAAATTGGATCGGGTACCTATAGTTTTGCTTCAACTTATTCTGAATAAGAATTTTTAGCGGTTATAAAGAAGCATTTATCCATCAAAACTTTTTCAACGTTGTTCCAACCTGAAACAATGTCAGTTTCATCTTCTTCAATGAATCCCGAAATTGTGGCTAAAACGCCAGGATTACCTGAAGCACACGAAGAGCTGGACCATTTGATTGGTGAAACGGAGCGATACAGTCAGGGTCAGTTGAACACGGGAACTGAAATAACAGGACAAAAAAATGAGGCCAGGTTAGCGTTGGAAAAAAGTTTGCGCAAAATCTGTGCGGCGATGGCAGCCAGTGCAACGGTCTCGACAGATCCTATGCAAAAATCGATCAGGGAAAAATATCTGATCACCGATTCTGAAATTACCAGGCAGCGCGATATGCAATTGTTTGGCCTGAGCTATTCGGTTTATGGCGATGCAGCCCCCTTAGCCGCCAAACTTGAACCTTTTGCCACTGCCGATGAAGTAACCGAACTGAAAGAGTGTGCCGATAATTTCAATGAATTATTGCCGCAAAAGCGTACCCAAAGAACCAAAAACGCGCGCTCTACCAAAAATCTCGAAGATGCTGTTTCACAAATCGATCTGCTGCTCAACGATAAGATGGATGTTTTGGTCAGATCCTGGGAATTTAAGGAACCCAATTTTTACAAAGCCTACAAAAACGGACGATATATTGTCAATGCAGCCTCAACGAATAGAAAAACCGCTGATAAGGTAACTTCGAAAAATCACGAGTCTTAAAATTAAAAAATCCCATTGATCCATCTTTACTATTTCTGTTACACTTATTGGCAAAACAACCACACCTGTTGCCAAAAACAGTACATCTGCCAAATCGTACATAAGATTGATGCATTTTATACCACCTGATCAAAACATGTTAAATAACAGCTAATTAATTTCATTTGATTAAAATTATTTGAATATATATTGATAAATTTGGAGGAGTGAAAAGTTTAGTTTATTCAGTGAACATAAATGGGGCGCGGATTAATACGGGAAAAGCGGATTTAATCCGTTTTTGATCCGCCCGGTCAGGTTCAATCGGCGTTCTGTTTTTTCTCAGGGATTACCGCAAGCTGTTTCCGGGCGACGTTTGTAAAAATGGAGGTTACAATTGTTCGCCTATAAAATGAAATAATAGGTCTAAAATGAATAATTCCAGCAGATTGAAAATTGTCGGGCCCGGAAAAGTACGATAAACTTACTGCTATTTACTAGTTATAGGGCATTTAAAAGACAGCGATTTTGAAAAGTGAAGTTTTTAATAACAGCTTTGGTTCTCAATATAGTTTTAGTTATCCTGAACTATCGTCAGAACAAGAAAGACAAATCATAGCTTGTCTTTTTGAAAAGTTATTGATTTTTGACAAAATAACGATAAGTACAAACCGATTAAATTTTACTTTATTCTTTCTTATAAGAAAACTTGGAATAGACACAACTGAAAGGTTATTTGAAAATGGATATTTAAGATTAATGATATGGACTCCTGTTATTATGACAGGCAGTGGAAGACAACGAGAAGATGGAAGTATAGATGAATCAGTTATTTATAATCAACCGCCAATTTCTGCTGGTGCACTTGTTCCAAAAGATATTGATCCGGAAGAAAATATTCACAAAGCTCTTTCGAACTTTAATTTTCACAGAGACAGAAAAAGAATTCTTACCCGCATAATATCTAAGAACTATCTTATTCCTAATGGGATGGAATTCTCCACAGATTCTGCTAAACTTGTTATAGATGCTTATGAAAATAATACTCTGTCTACCCTAGGTCTACCATTTGACAGAGAACCAAATCAATTAAATTTGGATCAAAGACAACTACTTTTGAATTTAGGACATAAGGTTTTAGAAACAGCAATTCTTTCAAAATACAACTTAAAAAGTTATGAGAATTTCGAGCATTTTGAAATTTGTAGACAGAATTTTTCAAATATTGGCAAAGCTTTTAATATATCAAATAACACAACTGAAATATTAAAAATTGAAAACTTACCAAATCTTAAAGCATTATTCCTAGATGAGAAATTGGATTTTGATGCTGTTTTCAAAATTAGACAATTATCAACTGCAAAATATTACAGAAAATGGATAAACGAAGTTGGTGAAAATGCCAATTCATATGAAGTGACTGCCGACTACTTAAATCAGATTAAAGGTAATTCTGATTTTTTTGAAACAAACAAAGGGAAATTTATAAAAAACCTCGGACTTTTTGGTTTGACTTCTGGTTTGGGAGCCGCTATTTGCGGTCAAGTTGGTGCCTCTGCTGGAATAATATTAGGAAAAGTAATTGAACCAGCTGTAGATTATGGACTTGGCTTATTAGAAACATATTGGTTAGACAATTTATTGAAAGGAAAAACTCCTTCAATGTTCGTTGATGACATAAAAAAAGAAATTTTTACCGACAACGAAAATAAAAACGCCCTATAACAGCACCTACCCGCAAGCGGGGTTTCGGTGCTCGCTGGATAAGAAAGCAGAAAAAGTAAAATATTGATACGTAAATAGTTTAGTGATAAAAATCCCCGCCTGCGTGTAGCTGCGGAACGTTAACGGTAATTTAAAATTTGCAGTATCACCATGAGAAAAATTAAGAAGGTATTGAAAGTATTCCTTTACATTATTACAATATTTACGATAGTGGTTGTAATTACTTCATCAATTTTTAATAGAATTGGGAATTGTATGATTGAAGGGAAAATCAAAGGTTTAGGAACCAGACTCGCGTTAGTCGCTGGAGTTACAAATTCGAATAGCAATAAATTTTTTAAAGTAATTCTTATTGTAAATGGTAAGTTTAGTTTTAACGTAAAGTATAATGAATCAGGACGTGGTCGGATAATAACATGGAATATGCTATTTAAGAGAGCAAGTGGAAAACCATTAGGGACTAGATCAAAATTCTTAGAATTCAGTATCAATCCAAATGAAAAGATTTCCATAAATGGCTCAATGAATAAATACTCCATAAACTACTTAATATCAGGCAATAAAATTTCTGAGCAAACATCAAAGTTTAGACAAGAAAATATTGATAATCTTGTACATGCGACTCAATTAGAATTAATTATTGATAGTCTAACTTTTTATGGAGCAAATGAGAACTTAATTGATTCAATAAAAAGGGAATTTTACAAAACGAGAAGGGAATATACTATTCAACAATTAAAATATGCAATTAAAAATCCAAACCAAGAGGTTAGCGCAACATTTCTTGGTAATCAAGACAAGGACACTATAATCAAATATTTACCAATATTGTCTGAAAATGTATTATCAACAGACATAGGGAAGGAACTTAGAGAAAGGGTTCTTGTATATAAACAAACAGAAGTAGGTAATTTGGCTCCTAATATTGTTGAGTCGGGATTATTTAACCTTACAAATCTTAAAGGTAAATATGTAGTGTTAGATTTTTGGGGAACATGGTGTGGTGCTTGCGTAAAAGGATTTCCCAAAATGCGAGACTATTATTCAAAATATCGTTCTAAGGTTGAATTCGTTGGTATTTCATGTAATGACAAAAAATCGGTTTGGACGAAATGTATTAAAGATGAAGGCTTGCAATGGACGCAATTATTAAATGATGTAGATAAGAATGATTTTGCTAGGCAATATAACGTAAGTGTCTTTCCAACAAAAGTTTTAATAGACAAAGAAGGTAAAATAATAAAGATATTTGAGGGCGAATCAAATGACTTTTATACGAAATTAGATGCTCTGCTCCAAGAATAAACTACCGTTAACTTCAGCTACCCGCAAGCTCGGCAGCAGTGGTTTTCGGTGGGTATCTTTAGCTTCGCTGATCTTCGATTCCGCT
Organism: Prolixibacteraceae bacterium; assembly: GCA_963677935.2. Lineage (GTDB taxonomy): Bacteria > Bacteroidota > Bacteroidia > Bacteroidales > Prolixibacteraceae > JAAFHB01. Next base: position 3,174,328 of record CAXXEH010000003.1, read on the forward strand.
TGGGCTGCTTTTCGGCTTGACATCCGCCGGCTGGCGGACGCAGTCCGCCCCTGCGTGTAGCTTCCTACGTGTTATGCACAATACAACTGGTTGCGAAAGACTGACTTTCATTGCTAACAGAAAGAGGTTGAAAGAGCAAAAAATAAAATAAATTGACCAAGTTTTACTATTGGAAATAGAGAGAGATAAAAACGTTAGTCAGTACAGAAACAAAACCATTATGAAAAGAGTACTTTCAATCCAATTGCTATTATTAATAGCGTTCATGAGCAAAGGTCAGGAGACTGTCTTATCATTTGCTCCGACTTTGAATAATGTTTTTCATTACCAATTTGTTTCAGGAGGAGCACATGGAAATTCAAAACCTGGCTTTAATATTGCTTTCGAATATGTAAGATCAACTACGAATCTTGTTTCGTACGGCTATGGAGTAAGTTATCAATTTAGTCAAGTGGAATTAGTTCCGGAACCTATGATTGAAGCAGAACCACACAAAGAATCAATAAATTTAATTTCTGCCAGTTTCAAGACAGTATTTAACTTTCGAAAAGGATACTACTTATCGACTGATCCACTTATTGACATCCAATTAAATAGTTCCTTACAAAAATCTATAGACAATCAGTCAGGTGTTGGTCTTTCAATTGGATTTGGGAAAAGAATTTTATTAAAGGAGAAGTTTTCAATAAATATTGAACCCCGATTATGGGTACATAATATAGTTCCTTTTGTTGACACTAATATTCCTCAAAGGTTAACTGTATTTGGAATAAAGGCTGGACTTAAGTTAGGACGAAATAAATGAGTACTATGCATAATAAGTAGGACTCTGAGCGGTCTGCAAGACCCAGCGATGAGTCGGGGTTGAACTACAACCCGGTTTATTTTGCAGGGTTTTTTTCTATGTACTTAACGACCGTTTTAAGTTTGGTTCTTATTGAAGTTCAGGTAATTATTGAGATATCGAATTACTCCGTCAGAAGACAGTTAGAGATACAAAAATAAGAATTTTGCTTGTAATATATTTTAAATTGATGAGGAGAAAGAAAATTGAAACAATGTATTAAGATGAATTACATTTTCAACAAAATAAATGAACACATTGAGAATGATTTTGAATCAGCTATCCCGCAGGGATTTAGTTCAACATAAGCTACCCGTCAAGTGCGGCAGCGGTTATATTCGGTGGGCATCTTTAGCTTCGCTGATCTTCGATTCCACCCGGGCAGTTTTTCGGCTCGACATCCGCCGGCTGGCGGACGCAGTCCGCCCCTGGGTGTAGCTTCCTACGTTAGCACCAATACTAAAAAAAGAAAAAGACAGAAAATGAAGAGATTACTAACAGTTTTTGCAATCATTTGCTCATTAACAGCAACTGGACAAACACCACAAGATTATATTAAAAGTGGACTATCAAAATCTGATGATCAACAAGATTTTAAAGGAGCAATCAATGAGTTTGATAAAGCTATAAAAATCGACAATTCAAATAAGAAAGCATATTTCTATCGTGGGAATTGTGAACTTTCATTGGGCGACTTTAAATCAGCATTAAAGGATTTAAATAAAGCTATTGAACTAGACCCGAACTACGTTGCTGCATATTACGACAAAGCAGGAGTCTTTGCAAGTCAACAAAAATACCCAGAAGCATTACCATTTCTAGATAAAGTTATCGAACTTGACAAGACTTTTCCAGATGCACTAACTCTTCGTGGACAATTAAGATATTCAACAGGAAATAAAAGTGGAGCATGCGATGACTTTTTAGAAGCAAAAACGATTGGTGATAAACAAGCCGACAAATACATAACAAAATTCTGTGGTAACAAGCAACAACAAGGAGAATCTTTATTACTTGACTGGCTAAATGACGAATATTGGAAAATTGGAGACGATCAAGAAAATTCTCAACAACATGTAATTGACTTAATCCATGAGAATGAAACAATTGACAAATGGACTGAATTAGGTAATATGACATCAATTAAAGGTATTACGGGAGTTCCAATGGACAAAGCAATGAATTTAATGTTTGACCAAGCCAAGCAAAATTCGCCTAAAGCCAAACTGACATTTATCGAGAAAGATGAAAGTGCTGAATATCCTTGGATAATATTTACTATTGAAGCACCCAGTTTTATTAACGACAAAACACCTGAATCGCAACTCTGGTATATTGTTCAAGGCAAACAAGCACTTTATACAAACTTTAGAGCAGTTAAGCAGGCCACTGTTCCTGCAGACCTAAAAGACAAATGGACAAAGTTTTTCAAAACAGGCAAAATTATTAACAAATAGACAATGAAAAGAAGTACTGGGGCTAACATTTAGCAGAATAGCCGAAATCCCGTGCATAAAAAATCCCATTACCGGAAAAGGATAATGGGATTTTGGTCTATTCTCCAACCTCTCCCTTGTTTGTAACCCCCTCCCCATCATTTGAAAAGAGGGGGGGGTAACGGTTGATCGTTTGCAACGATATTTTGGCAATTACATTTTAAAGGTGAAACATTAATGGAATTGAGTTACAAACTCAGGACCAAAAATCATCATTGACAAATCGCCTAAATCCACATAATCAAAGCTTACCAAAAATAAAAAAGGCGCCAAAAGCGCCTTTTTTATTTTCCTGCTATAAACAGTTTACATTTTTTTGAGGTTTGCCTGTGCAGCAGCCAACCGAGCGATCGGCACCCTGAAAGGTGAGCAACTCACATAGTCGAGACCAACCATGTCGCAGAACTCCACTGAACTTGGTTCTCCACCATGTTCGCCACAAATACCCAATTTGATATCGGGACGGGTAGAGCGACCTTTTTTACAGGCCATCTCAACCAACTGGCCAACGCCATGACGATCGAGTACCTGGAAAGGATCTTGTTTAAGGATTCCCTTATCAAGATAAGCAGGGAGGAATTTACCGGCGTCATCGCGCGAGAATCCCATGGTCATCTGGGTAAGGTCATTGGTTCCGAAAGAGAAGAACTGAGCCTCTTTGGCAATCCCTTCAGCCGTTAAAGCCGCACGGGGAACTTCAATCATCGTTCCGACAAGATAGTCGATCCTGTCACCACGCTCTGCAAAAACAGTTTCTGCAGTTGCATTGATGATATCTGCCTGGTTTTTAAACTCAGCAACCGTACCAATCAATGGCACCATGATTTCAGGACGGGCATCAATACCTTTGGCTTTCAGATTCATCGCAGCTTCGATGATAGCGCGTGCCTGCATCTCGGTGATTTCGGGATAGGTGATACCCAAACGGCAACCACGGTGACCTAACATCGGATTGAACTCTTCCAATTCTGCAACTTTAATCCGGATCTGATCGATAGAGATACCCATCTCTTCGGCCAGTTCCTTCTGGGTTGCCTGTTGGTGAGGAACAAACTCATGTAATGGCGGATCGAGTAAGCGGACAGTGACACCATAACCCTCCATTGCCTCAAAAATTCCCTCAAAGTCAGAGCGCTGGTAAGGGAGCAATTTAGCCAAAGCCAATTTACGTCCTTTGACATCGGATGAGAGGATCATCTCACGCATTGCCTTAATTCTTTCACCTTCGAAGAACATATGTTCCGTACGGCAAAGGCCAATCCCTTTTGCACCAAAAGCGCGCGCTATTTGCGCATCTTTAGGAGTGTCGGCATTGGTACGCACTTTCATACGGGTATATTTGTCGGATAACTCCATCAGTTTTGCAAAATCTTCGCTTAATGCAGCTTCCTGAGTTTTTACCTTACCTTCGTATACTTCACCTGTTGAACCATTTAAAGAGATCCAATCGCCCTCCTTGTACATTTTACCGCTTGCTTCACAAGTTCTGGTTTTGTAATCGATGCGCATGGAACCGGCTCCTGAAACACAACATTTACCCATTCCGCGGGCAACAACGGCAGCATGAGAAGTCATCCCGCCACGTGCGGTGAGGATACCTCTTGCAATAACCATCCCTTCAAGATCTTCAGGCGATGTTTCGATACGTACCAGGATCGAGTTTTCGAATTTCCCGGCCTCATCGGCAAAGAATACGATCTGACCTGTAGCGGCGCCAGGAGAAGCAGGTAATCCTTTTGCAATAACTTTTGCTGAGAGGAGTGCTTCTGTATGAAATACGGGGTGAAGTAATTCATCCAGTTTATTGGGTTCAACACGCATCAGCGCCGTTTTCTCATCAATAAAACGCTCTGCAAGCATGTCGACAGCCATTTTTACCATCGCAGCACCTGTACGTTTACCGTTACGTGTCTGCAATAACCAAAGCTTACCATCCTGAATGGTAAATTCAATATCCTGCATATCGTGATAGTGGTTCTCCAATTTCTGTTGAATAACCATCAGCTCGGCATAAGCAACGGGCATAGATTCTTCAAGTGACGGGAAATTGGCGGCACGTACCTCTTCGGTCACATTTTGAAGCGCAGCCCAGCGACGTGATCCCTCAAGTGTAATCTCCTGCGGAGTGCGTATACCGGCAACAACATCTTCACCCTGAGCATTAATCAGGTATTCTCCGTTGAAAATATCTTCACCTGTTGAAGCATCGCGGGTAAAGGCAACACCTGTGGCGGAATTATTTCCCATGTTTCCAAAAACCATGGCCTGAACATTAACAGCTGTTCCCCACTCAACTGGTATACCATGAAGTTTACGGTAATAGATTGCCCTGTCGTTCATCCAGCTTTCGAATACGGCACCAACAGCACCCCATAACTGCTCCCATGGATCAGCAGGAAATTCATTTCCTGTTTTTGCCAATACTGCCTGTTTAAATCTTAAAACCAATAATTTAAGGTCAGCAACAGTAAAATCTGTATCTTGTTTAATTCCACGTTCCTCTTTTAATCCCTCAATGATTTCTTCAAAAGGATCAATATCTTCTTTGCTATGTGGCTTTAAACCCAATACTACATCGCCGTACATCTGAACAAACCGGCGGTAGGAGTCCCATGCGAAACGCTCGTTTCCCGATTTTTTGGCAATTCCTTCAACGGCAAGATCATTTAACCCAAGGTTTAGGATCGTGTCCATCATTCCTGGCATCGAAGCCCTTGCACCAGAGCGAACAGAGAGTAAGCAAGGATTTTCTTTCGAACCAAATTTGGTTCCCGTGAGTTCCTCAACGATGGCAACTGCGTTCTGAACCTCTTTTGTGATCATTTCAAAAGCCTCTACCCTACCGCGCTCAACAAAAGCAGTACAAACTTCGGTAGTAATTGTGAATCCCGGAGGAACCGGAACCCCAATAAGATTCATCTCCGCGAGGTTGGCACCTTTACCTCCAAGCAGATTTTTCATCTCTGCTCCGCCTTCAGCATGTCCATTTCCGAACGTGTAAACGTACTTGGTCATAATTAAAGTATTAATTTGAGAATAATTTAAATTTGTATTTTGGGGAGCAAATTTAAGGTTATTTTTCAAAACTTCGAAAGGAGTTAATCAGTTGTTTCGATTTTGTATCCATTAAAAGATATTTTTGTAAAAAAATTAGTAGCGCATGAGAATTTGTTTGATCGGAGCAGGAAACCTTGCAACTCAGTTGGGAATCACGCTCCTGGAAAAAGGTCATCAGATCGCACAGGTTTGGTCGCGTACATCGAAGAGTGCTGCAGGTTTAGCGTTGAAGCTGAAATGCGAATACACCATAGAAATATCTTCAATTACTTCTGATGCAGATATTTATATCATAGCAGTCAATGACAACGCGATAGAAACGCTCCTTTCAATGCGGTTCTGGGGTAATACACTGATCGTTCATACAGCCGGAAGTATTCCAATGGATATTCTGGCTTCGCACGCCACAAATTTCGGTGTATTTTATCCCTTCCAAACTTTCATAGCTGAAAAGAAAATTGATTTTAATACGATTCCTGTCTGTATAGAGGCCAATACACCGAAAAATCTGGAGATTCTGAACCAACTCGCCCAATCTGTATCCCGGGATATCAGGATTATGGACTCCAACCAGCGGCAACAAATCCATCTGGCCGCCGTATTTGTCTGCAATTTTGTTAACCATTTTTATACCATAGGCGAAGAATTACTGAGAGAGAAAGGGATTGGATTCGAAATTCTCAAACCCTTGATCCTAGAAACCGCTACGAAAGTGATTTCGCGTTCACCGGTATCAGCTCAAACGGGTCCGGCAATCCGCGAAGACCGGAATATCATTGACAAACATCTCAAACTACTCGATACCCATCCTGACCTTAAAAATCTTTACGCGCTGATCAGCGAAAGAATAATTCAAACACATAAAAAGTTATAATGGCATTTTTTAAAGAAGAATTGACAAAGGTTAAGGCATTCGTATTCGACGTGGATGGTGTTATTTCTGCAGCAACCCAGGTACTCACTCCCGAAGGTGAAACGGTAAGAACTTCGAACCTGAAAGATGGATTTGCACTGGTTTATGCCGTCAGAATTGGTTATCCCGTGTGTGTGATTACAGGAGGGAAAACCATTGAGGTATTCAAAAGATGTGAAAAGATTGGGATTAAAGATATCTATGCAGGTTCGTTAAGAAAATTACCATGTTTGTACGATTTTCTCGAAAAATACAACCTGAAGGCTGAAGAAGTGTTGTATATGGGAGACGATCTGCCTGATTATCCGGCAATGAAGGTGGTCGGGATTCCGGTTTGCCCCAACGATGCAGCACCCGAGATCAAAGCTATCTCACACTATATTTCCGATAAAAATGGGGGAGAAGGTTGCGTCCGTGATGTCCTCGAACAGGTGATGCGGGCACAGGGGAAATGGATCGATGTGGAAAAAATGGACTGGAATTTATTTTAAGATATAGATTTACACCACATTAGACACAATAGAACACAGTAGAACAATAATAATTGAGACTATTTTACCAACATCCTGCTCCCTTATTATCGCAGTCAGGATCTAATGTGACCTAATGTGCCTATTGTGGTTAACTTATACAGAACATGATGCATTCTGATTACAAAATAATACTCGCCTCAAAATCACCGCGACGGCACGAACTTCTGGCAGGATTGAACCTCCCTTTCGAGGTGGTCATTCATGAGGTCGATGAGGTTTTTCCCGACGGCCTTTCGATGGAGGAGATTCCGGTCTGTCTGGCCAAATTAAAGGCTGAACCCTTTTACGGAGAGTTAACCAGTGAAACACTGGTGATCACCGCGGATACGATTGTATGGATCGATGGCACAGTTCTGGGGAAACCCAACGATTACGAACATGCGGCTGAAATGCTTCGCCATTTATCAGGTAAAAAACATGTAGTCGTTACTGGAGTTTGTCTGACCACCAAGGATAAACAGGTCTCCTTTTCAGCTACAACGGACGTTTATTTTAAGGATTTATCGGACAGCGAAATCGATTACTACCTTAAAAATTACCAACCTTATGATAAAGCCGGATCATATGGTGTTCAGGAGTGGATCGGATACATTGCGATCGAAAGAATTGAAGGCTCCTATTTCAATGTGATGGGACTTCCGGTTCAGCGACTTTATGAAGAGTTGAGAAAATTTTAAGTGGCATAAAATCCACGAAAAAAATCAATGAATAAACCAATTCAAAATTTAAAATACAAAGTGCAAATGGCAATGCGTTTACTGAAAAGATTAAAATTTCCAATGATGCTTCAGCAACTATTTATTTTGACTTCGCTGATCTCACTATCAGTTTCTGTATCCGCCAAGGAGGGGATGTGGATTCCTACACTAATTCAGAAGTACAATATTGAGGAGATGTCTGAAATGGGGTTCAAACTCTCTGCAGAGGATGTTTACAGTGTGAATCATGCGAGTATGAAAGATGCTGTTGTTCTTTTTGGTACCGGTTGTACAGGCGGGATAATTTCGCCCGATGGCTTACTTATGACCAATCACCATTGCGGATTTAGCATGATTCAGAAGCACAGCTCGTTGGAACACGATTACCTCACCAATGGATTTTGGGCAATGAACAGGTCCGAAGAGCTTACCAACCCGGGCCTGACCGTGCAGTTTTTAGTCAGGATGGAGGATATTACCAATAAGATGATTAAAAAGGAATCTGGCAAAGCTGATCAGGCAGCACAATTGGATACGACAAAGGAAAACATTGCCAGAATTAAAAAAGAATACCTGGATGGAACCGGATATTCTGCGGACATTAAGCCCCTATTTAATGGAAATCAATATTTTATCTATATCTATGAAGTTTTTAAAGATGTCCGTTTAGTGGGCGCTCCACCGATTTCGATTGGGAAGTTTGGAGGCGATACCGACAACTGGGTTTGGCCGCGTCACACCGGCGACTTCTCCCTTTTTAGAATCTATGCCGGGAAAGACAATAAGCCAGCAACCTATTCACCAAATAATGTTCCCTATCACCCAAAAAAATTCTTTCCCATAAATCTGAAAGGGGTGAAAGAGGGTGATTTTACGATGGTATTTGGTTACCCTGGTACCACGCAACGTTATATACCTTCTCAGGCTGTCAATCTGATTATGAATCAAAGTGATCCGGCAAAGGTTGCAATCCGGACTGCCAAACTGAATATTTGGGCAGAACGGATGAAAAATGATCCGAAGATCAGGATGCAATATGCAAGTAAATATGTGTCCGCTTCTAATGCATGGAAGAAATGGCAGGGTGAAGTCAAAGGTTTGGTCCGCCTCGATGCTGTTAATCAGAAGAAGGTGGGGGAGGTTGAATTTGAAAAGTGGGTCGCCTCAGATCCTAGTCGTTTGACACAATATGGAATTATCCTCCAGGATTTCGAAAGAATGTATGGGGAACTCCTTCCCTATCAGGCTGCAAATGACTATTATACAGAATGCATCCAACGCGGCTCAGACATTTTCACTCTCGCTGCAAAAATCGAACCACTTGAAACGATAACGGACAAGGAGAAGTTGGCAGCTGAGGTGAAGAAGGTGCGGGATTATCTCACCGGTTATTTTAAAGATTATGATCTGGTAACAGACGAACAGGTTTGGTCAGCACTTGTCAGCATATACGCTAAAAATGTCGATCCGAAATTTCTCCCCGAAAAACTGATTAAGATGATCCCGGAGATAAATAAAGAGAATTTCTTAACGACAATATACAAAAAATCAATTCTGTCTGACAATTTTAAAATCAATCAACTGCTTGATAACTTCAGCCAGAAGTCTGTTAAACAAATCAATAAAGACCCTCTTTACGCACTGTTTAAAACGATCCGACAACAATATCTCCTCACTGTTGAAAGTAATTACAAAACGATCATTACCAATATTGGTGAGGTTCAGAAGAAATATACAATGGCTCTTCTGGAGATGAATAGCGGAAAACGGATTCTGGCCGATGCAAACCTCACCTTGAGAATAGCTTATGGTAGAATTGAAGGGTACAAACCGGCTGACGGAATCACCTATAAATGTTTTACAACACTTAAGGGAATCATTCAAAAGGATAACCCGGAGATCTACGATTACAATGTCCCTGAGGCGTTGCGAAAGCTATACCTGGCAAAAGATTATGGACCCTATGTGAATGAAATGGGAGTAGTGCCCGTAGCATTTTGTGCTTCCAACCATACCACGGGCGGGAACTCAGGAAGTCCTGTTGTAAATGCACGTGGTGAACTGATCGGACTGAATTTTGACCGGGCCTGGGAAGGGACGATGAGTGATATTGTTTATGATCCGGATGAATGCCGCAACATCGCACTCGATATGAGGTATGCCCTGTTTATCATCGATAAGTTTGCCGGAGCCGGGTATTTGTTAAAAGAGATGGAGCTCGTGAAATAAGAATTGCGGCTTGCTACTGGCGGATTCAACTTCGGTTTGTGATTTACAACCCATGGCTATTTCATCTGAAATTATCATTAAAAGAGCCCCGCAAATATTGCAGGGCCCTTTGGGTGGTTGATAGAGCAAGCAGAAAATATAGATTGAATCTTGAAAACCAAAGAAGACTTCAGTTTTCTGCTATTTGGAAAGATCCATCCTTGACAAAAGAATCTTGTTCCCATTTAATGTTTCGCTGAAGAAATACAAATAGTTATCCATTTGATAAGAACCCGTGTTTTGGAAAAGATAGAATTCCTTTTTTTCTGAGTCGCCAAAACCTTTAAATTCACTCAGTTCTCCATTTGCAATGTTTATATTTCCATATTCATATTGATACAAAGGTGTCCAGGTCGTTTTTACCCTGACAGTCGATAAAGAGACAAAACTTGAATTAGATTCCTCTCTGATCGATTTAACATCTTTAATTAACCAATACAGACTTTTTTTGTCAATCGATTCGCGTATTGAATTATGGGCAATATACATATCGGAAGTCAAAGGAGATTTATTGAAAAATGATGATTTTTTAGATTGATCCAATTTCACACCATAGTTCTTTTTTAGATTGCCATTTGCCTCGAATTGAAACATATAAACACCCTTATAAATTCGTCCCTTTTTGCTGTTTGTGAAATCTTGTCCGCTGACAAAAATATCACCTGAAGAAGAAATATTAATTCCATTGATTTCAAATTTTTTACCATCAAAGGTGATAAATTTCTTTTGGTCAGCTGGTTTGGCCTGTTTCTTTTCAAACTCTTCAATGTCGGGAGAGCTCATAAATTCAAATTTACTATTGGTAATTTTACCTATCTGGATATTCGTGTATTTTAGCTCATCCAATGGAGCATCCACCTCATCCTGTGATTTTCCATTGTCTTTTGAACCCATTGAAGAGATCGCGGAAATACCGCCAAGTATACCTGAACCTGAATTGTTTTCCTCTTCTTTTTCCAAAGCAGAAGCAGAGGTTGTCGCAACCATTTGCAAGTTCTTGAAAACATCGTTTGAGTAATCTTTTGCCGGATTTTTTGTGATAGCCGACCCATACAAGAATACAGAATTATCCTTTTCGTAGGCACCCAATACCCTCCACCCGTTTGAAGGAGAGTCGAAACTGAATTTTTCTAAAACTTTCCCCTTGGTTGAAATCCTGACATAGGTATAGTTTGTAGGTTTTGGATCCGAATCTTTATTATACAATCCGCTTGGCGCAAATACCACTACCCAGTCTCTTGGGAGATCATCGTTTGACGCATTAGCGTTGTCATCCTGAAGAGGCGCCGAAAAAACAATCCGTTGAGGATAAGGGAAATCAATTTTGTCAACAGTACTAATATTCACCTCATTATCACAACTCATGATGTCAAAAAACATCGTTTCATTGTGGGTCTTTTTTTCAGGTTTTCCCGCAATTACCAATACAGAGCTGTCTCTCTCTATCTCGTAAGCACTGGTGAAATAATATTTCATATTATCTTCCGTTTTTGGCTTTACCTTTTCAAGTTGCTTTATGCGCCTGTAATAAGTTCCGGTTAACCAAACCCAGTTACCCGTTGTCTGTTTTTTTCTAAAAACCAATTTGCCTGTCAAATCGCTGGAGGCTGTTAAGCTGTTTGTAACAAATGATTCCCCCTTAAAATTAAACCATTTCCATCGACTTTTCACTTTATCAACAAACTCCTCATCCTGAATCGTATTGATCAAATTAAGATCTTTGTCGTATGTATAAATCTCATATTTAATCTTATGCTTTGTGGTAGACGATAAAACATATATCATATCAATGGTACCCTTTTCCGCATTCGTTTCAATATGTGCCAGGTAACCATTTTTTGCTTTGCGTGATACGTCGAAACTCTTTTCCAATATTGGGACCTGAGCCGATGTCGGGATAGATCCAAGCGTAATGATGGATAAGATAAATAGAATGGCATTTTTACTCACCCAATTCCCTTTTCTTTTTCTGTTTTGTAGATTCTTTGAATTCATGATTTTACGTTTTAAATTTTCTGATTAAACCTTTGTTTTTATTTGTTCTTATTTTTCTTTATCTCTATATCATTTTCTAACCAATTAATTACAATAAAAAAATCACAGAGTTCCCTGCAGTGTAATTGCTTATTACCTCAGAACACCTCCGTGTATGAGACCTGCAGGGAAACTCTGTGAAAATTTCATAAAGTTTTTGTGCGAAAATGTATCATCAAAGAATAAGCAATTACAAAGGCAAAGCTACCGGTGTTATCACTTCATTGAAATAGAGTAATCGTCGTAATTGACTACGATGTTTACCGTATTTAATTTGATTAATGGCTTAATTACAGAGAGGAGATAAAATAAAACATGAGTTTTATTGTGCAATAGGGCAAAAAAACAGGGGGCTTTTAATATATTCTCACTCACTGTTCGCTGAAGGAAATGTGGTTCAGATAAGACCACTTTTAATCGCATAGCTGATCAATCCGGCAATATTACCGGTGTTTAGTTTTTTCATCAGGTTGGTACGATGGGTATCGACGGTACGGTGACTGATAAAAAGCCGGGTACCTATCTCCTTATTTGAAAACCCTTCCGCTATGAGTTTAAGAATTTCCACTTCACGCGAGGTAAGAATTTCACCATGTAGCGTTGGTTTCTGGAACGTGTTTTGTGTATTATTTAAAAGTGACAGTGTAACTTCTGTTGAAAAATATTTTTCTCCTTCAGCCACTTTTTTTATAGCCCTGATTAACTCGTCCTGTGAAGTACTTTTCAGGATATATCCATCGGCACCAATTGCCATCAGATTTTTGATCATTCCGGATTCATCGTGCATTGAAAGAATGATCACTTTTATCCCGGGCTTCACCTTTTTGATCTCTTTCAGGGCATCAATGCCATTCATAACGGGCATATCAATATCCATTAAAACTAGATCAATATTTAGTATATCCAGCAACCGCATTGCCTCACGCCCGTTATTTGCTTCACCTGTGACCACAATTTCAGGTGTGTTTTTCATCAAAGATTTCAGTCCATCAATAATCAGTTGGTGATCGTCAACTAAAAGAACCTTAATTTTACTTATCATACCGTTGCCCTGATTGTTATTGACGTCCCTTCTCCCAATACTGACTCATAATGAAGATGCCCCTTAATTCCGTCAATTCTACTGGCAATATTTAATAGTCCGATACCCTTTTTTTCATACCGGTCAACAACAAAGCCAATTCCATTGTCAGACACATTCAGAACAATATGACTTGCATGCCTGATTAACTGCACATTGAGCAGATCTGCCTTTGAGTGTCTGATTACATTGCTCAACAGTTCCTGCAATACACGAAAAAGCACCAGCTCAATAGGATTCCCAATCCGGTCCTTAAATCCATTGTGCTCGAAACTGTATTTAAGCGGAGTCTTTTCAAGATTGATTTTTAGCATCCCCTCTATCGCTGCAATAAGCCCGAATTGTTCCAGCTCTTTTGGCATCATTTGATGAGAGATTGATCTGACTTCAAGATTTGCGCTATCGAGCATCTTTTCAAGGTTCCTAAAATCGGAGAGGTATTGAGGCAGGATAGCCTTGCGGGATATACTCTGGTAATTTAGTTTTATGGCACCGAGGGTTTGTCCCAGTCCGTCGTGCAATTCTTTTGCAATACGTCGCCTCTCCTCTTCCTGTACCTGGAAAACAGCACTTATTCGCGCTTCCTGCTCCAGGATCTTTTCAGCATCGATAGCTGCCTTTTGACGTTGCTGGTGGCGGTAAAAAAGAAATATCCCTGCCCCTGTCATTGAAATAATGATGAAAATCAACAACAATATCTCAGTTTTTCGCTGTGTCAGACTGATTTCTGCATATTCCTTTTCCTTTTTGATCAATTGAAGATCCTGGTCCAGTTTTTCGTTTTCATATTTATTCTGAACATCTATAATCTGTTGTTGTAAACGCACTTCGTAAGCTGAGTCCTTCAATACGATATATGATTTCATTAAATCAAAAGCGCTATCCGGTTGGTTAGTCAAGGCCTTTAACTTGGCCATACCAAGTAATGCGCTCATCTCCTCCTCGAGAACCGAAATTTTCTTTGCTATTACCAATGAACGGGTTAACGCCTTTAATGCTTCTCGATATCTTCCCGTTTCGGTGTATACCGATCCCATCCTCGAAAGGGTGGAAGATATTCCCTTTAAATCTCCTTGGTCCTCACGAATCTCCAGAGATTCAGAAAACAATTCGATGGCTCGTTCAAAATCCCTCTTAGCCAAATAGATATTCCCCATATTACTAAGATTGGCACTAATAAACTCCCTGTTTTTCAATTTTCGGGAAAGAGTAAGCGCTTTTTCATAATAAGCAAGGGAAAGGGTCGTATCACGCATTTTGGCATAGACATTAGCCATGTTACTATACGAATTTGCCTCACCTGCTACATCACCCATTTTCAGTCGGTATTCGAGCCCCATCTTATGATACTCGAGTGATTTATCCAGATTCCCAAGGTTCTGATGAATGATCGCTATATTGTTGAGGCTGTAGCCAATCCATTTTATCTGTCCGAGTTTTTGATAGATTTTAAGTGCGGCAATCTGATTTTGAAGCGCCTCCTTTAGCCTGCCTTGCTTTTGATCGATGATTCCAAATTTGTTGAACAATGAAGCCATTCCGATAAGATCATTCAACTGTTCCCTGATTTTCATCGATTCGTTGAGGAAACACACCGCTTTTTTGTAATCAGCTTTGTCTATATATAATATTCCCAAATCGTTACAAGCCTGGGCAATTCCTTTGGGATAATTTAAATCTCTCGCCAGCTGCAGGGCCTTTGTTCCAAAAAGCAAGGCTGAATCTGGTGAAACAGACCGGTATTCCCAGCATAAATTACTCAATAGGACGACTTTATTAGTATCTGGCTTGCCGCTAAGTTTTTGCTGAAGTTGGTCTACTGTCCCCGGGGAGGCTATCGTTAACCTTAAATAGAGTATAAACAGAGAGATACAAATTACAGGGATCTTCATACTTCAAATCTTTCCATCATAAACATATTTCATTATGTAAATGTTGAAAAAAATAAAAATATTTTTACACTCCAGATCCAAGCATCATTTTCGTTATTGACAAAGAGGAGCGTCAGCTTCAAATGGTCCTTATTTTTGTTTATCTTTTTAGGACCAGCCATCTGTAAACCTATTTCAGGACCAGACACTCAGTCTCTCCATCTCTCCCTCGCCTACGCTGAGCAGTGCCGAAGTGTCACCCCAGCTCAACAATAGTAATTCCTGAGCCACCAAATTGAACATGCTCGTCCCTGCAACTTTTGACCACGGGTTCTGTCCTGAGATAGTTCTGAATCAGCTCACGTAAAATACCGTTCCCTTTACCATGTAAGATCCTTAATTCATTCACATCGATCATAATCGCCTCATCCACAAACTCCCTGATTTTCTGCAATGCCTCTTCAGCCCGCATTCCGCGTACATCGATATTGGGTTTAAATACCAGCTTCCGTTCCCCAATCTCCTGATTAATACGCCCAATTGTTTTATTTTCGACCTTTGTTTGCTTAACTTCACTTCTCGAAATGGGGACCAGTTTCTTTCGGTTTACAACAGAGCGAAGGTGTCCAAAAGCGACAGTAATATTATCGCCTTTAATTTCAAGCACTTCACCTAATGTATCCTGGTCTGATAGCTTTACATAGCCTCCTACCTCAATTTTGACCGGCGCCTTTCGGGGAATCAAAACCTCCTTTTTTTTCACTTCTGCCTTTGGTGGTCGTTCGCTGCGTTGAATCTCCTTTTGCTTCAGTTTCTCCATCTTCCGGAAGATCTGATCATCAGCTTCTTCTTTTCGGGATACCGACTCCTTAAACTCCTCCAGTTTCTGACGTGCTTCGATGGTCCGCTCTTTTGCGGCATTCGTTTCCTTGATTTCGCGGATGGTTTTTTCAATAATGCGGTTTGATCCGGAAAGAATCTCCTCTGCCTCCCGCTTTGCCTTATCGAGAATCTCCTTGCGCAATTTCTTCGTTTCGGCGAGCCCTGCTTCGTAATTTGCAGCAAGCTCTTCGAGCCTTTTTTCTTCCTGCCTGATTTTCTGTCGCTTGCTCTCCCAGTACCGTTTATCGCGGACAATATCGCGCAGATGTTTGTCAAAATCGATGTGATCGACTCCAATCTTATCGGTAGCGGCTTTTAGTATATCTTCTGGAAGTCCAATCTTACGGGCAATTTCAAATGCAAAAGAACTACCCGGTTTTCCAATTTCCAGCTGGAAGAGTGGTTCCATCCGGTGCGAGTCGTACATCATCGCGCCATTGGCTATTCCTGGCGCAGATGAGGCAAAATGTTTCAGATTGGTGTAATGGGTGGTGATCACGCCATAAGATCCCAATTCATTTATTTTATTCAGGATCGATTCAGCGATTGCACCACCAAGCATTGGTTCCGTCCCGGTTCCAAATTCGTCGATAAGTATTAATGATTCAGGTGAACAATTCCTTACAAAGAACTTCATATTGTAAAGATGTGAACTATAGGTGCTTAAATCATTATCCAGCGACTGATCATCTCCGATATCCATAAAGATCGCCTTGAATAAACCCGCCCTGCTATCTACCTGAACAGGGATGGGAAGGCCGCACTGAAACATATACTGCAGAAGCCCTACCGTTTTTAAACAAACCGATTTCCCTCCGGCATTCGGACCAGAGATAAGTAATATTCTGTCATGATGATCGAGACGGATATCGAGTGGAACAATTTTGCGATGTTCCCGTGTAAGGTTGATCTCCAAAAGGGGATGGCGGGCTGCAATCCAATCAACTTCTAGCTCCCGTGCCAAAACTGGCTTAACCGATTTGCTTTCGATGGTCCAGATCGCTTTAGCCCTGATAAAATCGAGTATTGCCATCACCTGGTAGGAATAGGCGATATCATCGGCGTAAGGACGGATATCATCTGTAAAACGGGTTAGAATTTTTACGATCTCCCGTCGCTCGGCCGACTCCAGTTCCCTGATCCGGTTATTTGTCTCGACAATCTCTTCCGGTTCCACAAAGGCTGTTTTTCCTGTAGCCGATTCATCATGAATAATCCCTTTGATTTTCCTTTTATTGGCAGCTCCTACAGGAATAACGGCACGACCATCCCGCATCGAAACAGAAATGTCTTTTTCAACAACCCCTTCCGCCTGCATCTTTCGCAAGATAGTGCTCATTATTTTTGAGATACTCGACTGCAAGGAAAATATATCACGCCTGATCTGAGACAACTCAGGAGAGGCGTTGTCCTTGATCTGACCATGTTTATTTAAAATCTGATCAATACGCTCATAAATAAAAGGAAAGACCTGGACATTTTGAATCACAGCTCTTAAACGGGGAAATGTCTCCTCTTCGGTATTGCGAAAGAAGGCAACAATCGCGCGAACAGTTTCAAGTGAACGCCTTAAATCAAATATTTCGAACACATCCAGAAAGGTGCCTGCAACTTTCGACCGCTGCAACGCAGGTCGCATATCAATAAAATAGCCGTTGGGAAAATTCATCCCTTCGCTGAGTATCTTAACAAACTCTATCGTTTCATCCAATTGACGTTCAACGGTCTCGCGACTGGAAGAGAAACTACACTCCTCAACCTGTTCCTTTCCCAACGTACTTAGGCACCGCCCCTGAAGAATCTCGCGTACCTTGTCAAACCCAATTTTACTCTCAAAATTTGAAGGATAGATATCCATGTTTACTTCTGATTAAACTGCAAAAATAACATTGAATTCGGTAAAAATAGTGACCTAAACAATTTTACTCCGACAAGTCTCAATCGATATTCCGGAACCAGATGGTATAATTCCCCAATAAACCAGCCCGGCTATTCACTACACGAACAAGCATCTGATATCTATCAATATACTGAATTCCATAAATATACCTTTGAGTAACATCACTGGTCTGAAATAAGTCAAGATAATAGTCAGAGGTTGGATTAGTTGCTATTGACCAACTGTATTCAGCGGCGACAGATGTACAACCGTTAAGTTGAACGACTTTATGATCTGCCTTGATGAGAAAATCATCAAAAAACAAATTGAAAGAATTGGCAGAAGAGCACTTCGAAATGTCATAAATTAATTTTCCGTTCTCATCCCTTAGCTGTTTAAACTTCCAATTGTTCACAATCTTTTGAGATACAAGACGATCATCCTTATCGTGCTGATTAAAACTCACCCGTTGAAGTTTATAGGTTAAAATACGGGTCATCACTTGTCCGCCAGCATAAACCAATTTCAGCTCCAACAGATTGGTATTCTTAAATGAATTGGGGTTAAGTATTTCATATTTAAGTACGACATCCGACAGATTACGGTCACTTAAGATCACAAGTATTTTTCCCTGCTCTTCCGAAATCTTCCAAAGCATATCCCCTCCATAATTAAAAGTACAGGTGGAAAGTGTCCTCAAAATTTTTCCCTGCGGAGTCGTTACATAATATCCATCAGCATTGTCGTAGAAGTAAAAATTATAAAACGTCGACTGACTCATCGCACCAGGCTCCAAACAATCATTGACGGTCCATGTTTTAGTTGTCCAGGTATTACTACTCACCTGAAGTTTTTCCTCAACCACCGATTGAAACTGCCAGAATCCCACCAAATCCCGTTCAATTGGTAAAAGGGCTTCATTTAAAGGTTCAGTTTTCCTGGAGCAACTCCACATGAGCACTAATCCTGTTAAAATAAAAATCATCCTAAGGTGATGCATTCTATCCTTAATCCACTTCATATTCTTCTATGTTTTGATCAAAACCCTCAATCATCCAAATTTATCCTCAAACCCGGAGACTTAAAAGCCCGTACAAATCTAATACTAAACATCAATGTAAATATTATTTATGTTATTACAATTCTCAAAGCGTAATCACCGGCTGGTCCGTATGTTCGTATTCGCACACTCCCATCGCTAAAAAGCGAACAAATGGACAAATTAATTATACATTAAAAATTGTTTATCATATTGCATTTCAGTATATTACACTTTTTGGCATAATAACTGTGATTCCAATTTCGAAAATGATTCAAAAACAATTAAAAATACAACATCATGAAAACAATAACCTATCATATGGCAAATGAGATCAGGATCGCAATGATGATCGCCATTTTTGCAACAGCAATATTTACAACCATCAAGGTAAGGGAACTTCAGGTAAACGAAATGAACAATTTGGAAATGATGAGGCCCGTTCGGACGGAGGTAAACCAAAATAGTTTTCCTGTTTTGCCTGTTGCAGTTGCTGAATTGATTGAAGAACCATTGTACGAAGCAGGTACTACATTTACTGCAAATCCTGAAAAAGAACTGGTAGTTCAAATAAAAACCTGGATGAATAACAACACCTATTGGAGCGATGAAACGACTGCCAACAAAGAAGAATTGGCAATTCAGATGAAGGCATGGATGAAGGATGGTGACTATTGGAGTAAGATCGCCGAATAGCTCAGATAAACAATTTTAAGGTTAGTAGATTGCCCGGTTCTGCCGGGCTTTTTTGTGAGTCATTCAGTTCTTTAAATCTGTTGATCTGGCCCATTATAAGATTTCACTTTCGGCCTCTGTTTCTACAAATGATAACTGTCCATTTCCGGACAACCCGTCCGACCTAAAGCGTACAGTTTACACTCCGGTAAACCACTTAAATAAACACTTATAATACTGATAAACAGATATATTAAATTTTTTGGCACGGTTAATGTAATTAGGTAATCCGAAAACAAGTTTTAAAATTAAAAAACAAACAAAATGAAAACAGTAACTTACAAAATAGCAAAAGTGATGAGAACAATCTTTGCATCTTTAATTATCCTGGTAGCCCTTTCCGGAATTTCAAAAGGGGAAAATTCAGGCAGGGAAAACGCTGAAATCAGTACAAAGGAACTTTCAACTGAGATGAAATCATGGATGAGCAATACCGCTGAATGGAACAACGATTCTGAAGAAAATAATGAGGAACTTGCGCTACAGATGAAATCATGGATAAGCAATTCATCAGAATGGAATGACGAGACAGAGGAAAACAATGAGGAGCTTGCCCAACAGATGAAATCATGGATAAGCAATTCTTCAGAATGGAACAACGACTCAGAGGAGAACCATCAGGAGCTTGCCCTTCAGATGAAGTCCTGGATGAAGAGCAATGTATTCTGGACAAACAGAACCGGAATTAGAGAACATAAACTTGCCCTTCAGATGAAGACATGGATGAACAACAGCAATCTATGGACCATCGATGAGGAACCTGTCCACATTGGTAACGAATTGGCAAATAACTAAAAGGACATCAATGTCACAGATCCGGTGATGGATATAAAAAATCAGAATACTTTCTGGTGGATGTTGCCCGGCCGAGCCGGGTTTTTTGTTGCCTAATTAAAAGCTACCATAAAGGGCATATTCATCCGTATTACAAAATACCTGACTATAAATATAAAATCCCTGACGGTTGGTCTCTATTTTACGATTTAACTGTAACACGGGATGGCCAGAATCCACCTTGAAATAGCCCTTCATTCTTTCATCTGCCACGATAGCCAACAGTTTCTGCTCCCCGCCCCTCACTTCGACATGATAATACTTACGCAGCACATCAAACAGTGACTTGTTTTCGAAATTACGGGAAGTAAACCTCGAGAGATTAATATTCGGGATCATGGTAATATCATAAAATACAGGTTTGCCATTCACCAGCCTGAGCCGCTCCATATAGATACACCCCGACTCAACTTCGAGCTGACTTAGCGGGAAAGTGAAAGCTTCGCTCCAGTTTCTGATTTCAGGCTTTATAATAATGTGTGTCATCAGATTATCCTGACCAATTGCCGAAGTGGTTCCGGTCATCGACAGAATTCCAACCCCCTTGGGAACTCCTTTTACAATACTCCCTTTCCCCTGATGCCTTACGATATAACCTTCGTTGGCCAGACGATCAAGTGCTTTACGAATTGTTGGCCGGGCTACTTTATGAACAGTGCACAACTCGTTTTCAGATGGGAGCAAATCACCTTCCCGAAAAACACCGTCCGTAATGTGCGAACGAAGTATTTCATAAACTTTACGATGTTGTGGTATGACCAATTTCTGTTGCATAAAATGCTTTAACAATAGAATATAATAGAACTGCAAAAATAAGAAAAAGTTTTAACAAAAAATAAAAATTGTATTTACATGACAAATTTAAAAATATGTAATTATATTTCTTAATTTCAATGCAATAGACTATATTTTTAAATTTCGGGGAAATAAAAATAAAAATTACTTGTAAATACAAGTTGAATGAAATATCTTTGCAAAAAATATTTTTCCTATGGCTACTGTCGTTATTATGCCTAAACAAGGCCAATCTGTTGAAAGTTGTATAATTACTGAATGGAACAAGAAAAAGGGTGACCAGGTAAGCAAGGGTGATATCCTCTTTGCCTATGAAACGGATAAAGCCTCCTTTGAAGAAGAGGCTGCCGTTGATGGTGTTCTCATTGATCTTTTCTATGAAGCGGGCGACGAAGTCCCTGTACTGACAAACGTCTGTGTAATCGGGACACCCGGAGAACAAACGGATCTCTTCCGTCCTGGTGGAGCACCCGTAACAAAAGAGACAAAAGAAACCTCAGAAACTGTTGTCTTACAAGAAAAACATGTTGAACAAAAGGTTGTATCAACCTCAACAACAACCATTCAGGTGCCCGGATCAGGCGCTATCTCTCCCAGGGCGCGAAATCTTGCCGAAAAGGAGGGGATTCTAACTGAAGGGATTAAAGGAACTGGGCCAGGAGGTCGAATTATTGAGCAGGATGTTGTTGCTGTTATAGCCAGTAATCCTAAAACAACACCTTTGGCGAAGAAAATAGCTGGTCAGGAACAGTTGCAACCTGTCTCAACCGGTAGTGGTTTAGGCGGTTCTGTCACTGCGAAAGACCTTACCGTTCCAAATCCAGTTTATAGCAATGACTTCGAAATCAAGAAATTATCCAATATTCGTAAAATGATCGCCAAAGCGATGCATAATTCATTGCAAAATTCTGCTCAGTTAACCCATCACCTGGGCGCTGACGCTCGCAGAATGCTTGAATTGCGGAGAAAAGTCAAAAAAGCCAATGATAATGGTTACCCTGTGAACATTACCCTTAATGATATGGTTTGTTTTGCAGTGGTTAAAGCTTTGCGGAAATTTCCACAGGCAAATGCCCATTTTCTAGGCGATAGTGTGAAATACTTTAATAAAATACACCTTGGGGTAGCTGTTGACACCGACCGTGGATTGATGGTTCCTGCAATCAGAAATGCAGATGACCTGTCCATTCAGGGGCTTTCAAATCAGATGCGCGAAGTTGCAGCGTCATGCCGTAAAGGTGCAGTCAATCCGGAGTTACTCTCCTCTGAAGCCGCTTCATTTACGGTTTCAAATCTGGGAGCTTATGGGGTGGAAATGTTTACACCCGTGATTAACCTTCCTCAGGTGGGTATTCTGGGTGTCAATACCATCGTTCCCCGTCCGAAAGATTTAGGTGATGGAGTTTACGGGTTTGTACCGTTCATCGGACTGAGTCTTACCTACGATCACCAGGCACTCGACGGGGGTGAAGCCACCAGGTTCCTGAAACAAATCGCCATAGAAATCGAAAACCTCGAGTTCGAACTTTAATTAATAGGAGAATTTACAATGAGTACAACATTCGATTTAGCAATTATTGGCGGGGGACCTGCAGGTTATGTGGCCGCAGAAAGAGCCGGACATAAAGGACTTAAAGTCGTTTTAATTGAAAAAGGTGAATTGGGCGGTGTCTGCCTTAATGAAGGGTGCATCCCCACCAAAACACTGTTATACAGCGCTAAACTATACGACAATGCGCTTGGAAGCAGCAAATACGGGATTGAAACCAAAGAGGTTACCTTCGATTTTTCGAAGATGATGGCCCGCAAACAAAAAGTGGTCAAAAAACTGGTTGGCGGAGTTGGTGTAAAAATGAAAGAGCATCACGTTGAAGTAATCAAAAGTGAAGCATATATCACTGGAAAGTCTGCAGCAGGAATCGCAATCAAAGCGGGAAGCACCGATGTTCTGGCTACAAATCTCCTGATATGTACAGGTTCTGAAGCATTTATGCCCCCTATTCCGGGACTTGGCGCACCGGGAGAATTAATCCTTACAAACAGAGAAATCCTTGATTTAAAAGAGCGTCCCGATTCATTGGTTATCATTGGCGGCGGAGTGATTGGACTTGAGTTTGCCAGCTTCTTTAACAGTCTCGGAACCAAAGTTACAATCATCGAGATGCTCGATGAAATTCTTACGGGTATGGATCGTGAAATGAGCACCATGCTACGACAGATGTACACCAAGAAAGGGATTGTTTTTAATATCTCTGCTAAAGTAACCGAAGTGAAAGGAAATGAAGTTTTCTTCGAAAAAAACGGAAAAACAGATTCTGTTAAGGGCGACAAAATACTTGTTAGCGTTGGACGTAAAGCCAATACAGCAGGTTTCGGACTCGAAAATATCGGAGTTGAGACTTACAGGGGTGGCATTAAGGTAGATGAAAAGATGCGGACAAATGTCCCCAACGTTTTTGCTGCAGGTGATGTTACCGGATTCTCGTTGCTGGCACATACTGCCAGCCGTGAAGGCGAGGTGGTCGTGAACAACCTTACCGGACGTGCCGACAGGATGCGCTACAATGCAATTCCAGGTGTAGTTTATACCAATCCTGAGTTTTCAGGTGTAGGATTGACCGAAGAGAGTGCCAAAGCTCAGAATATAGAATACCGGGTTGCAAAGTTGCCTCTGGCTTTTGCCGGACGTTTTATTGCCGAAAATGAAGGTGGCAGCGGTCTCTCCAAAGTACTCGTTGGAGCCAAATATGGTGAAGTCCTTGGTGTTCACATCCTTGGGAATCCTTCAGGAGAAATTATTTATGGAGCAGCAATGGCCATCGAAATGGAAATGACCATCAAAGAGATGGAAGAGGTGGTCTTCCCCCATCCAACTGTATCTGAGATTTTTAAAGAAAATATTTTTGCCTTCTGATCTTCAAATACCGATTTATCATAATATCAATAATAAAATTTTATGCCAAAAGTTCAGTTTATTGACCCTAAAGTGGCCAGAAAAGCCGGAGAGATCACGTTTAATCCCATCCCGGTAAATCAGTACAACAAAACAATTACTGAAGAGAAATCAAATTTTTCAAATGATGATTTCCTGCGTATTTACCACGACATGGTGGTCATCCGCGAATTCGAAACCATGTTGAACCTGATTAAAACAACCGGTGAATACAGCGGTACACCGTATGATCATCCCGGACCGGCTCACCTTTCGGCTGGACAGGAAGCTGCCGCAGTTGGAATGGCTTATACACTTACTGTTGAAGACTTTATTTTTGGTTCGCACAGGAGTCATGGTGAAATCCTGGCCAAGGGGTTAAGCGCTATTCAGAAATTAAATGATGCTGAACTGATGCAAATTATGGAAACATTCTTTGACGGGACAGTTCTGAACGTGGTTAAAAAAGACTTTAAGGGTACAACAAAGGAACTCGGACGCCGATTTCTGATCTATGGAACATTGGCGGAAATATTTGCCCGCGAAACTGGGTTTAATAAAGGTCTTGGCGGAAGTATGCACGCTTTTTTCACCCCTTTTGGCGTTTATCCCAACAATGCCATCGTAGGTGGTAGTGGCGATATTTCAGTCGGTGCTGCATTATACAAGAAAGTTAACCGTAAACCTGGAATGGTTGTCGCAAATATTGGCGACGCTTCAATGGCCTGCGGACCAGTATGGGAAGGACTTTCATTTGCAGCAATGGACCAGTTCAAGGAACTTTGGGAAGGCGACATGAAAGGTGGATTGCCCGTCATCTTTAACGTAATGAACAATCAATACGGGATGGGTGGTCAAACCTGCGGCGAAACAATGGGCTACGGGAAAGTTGCCCGTATCGGAGCCGGAGTAAATCCTGAGCAGATGCATGCTGAAAGGGTTGATGGTTACAATCCACTGGCTGTTATCGATGCTTATCGTCGTAAAAGAAAGGTAATTGAGGAGAAAAACGGACCCGTTTTACTCGAAGTTCTCACTTATCGTTACAGCGGCCACTCCCCTTCCGATGCCTCATCATATCGGTCAAAAGAGGAGATCGAAGCATGGCAGGCTCAGGACAGCATCACAACTTATGGAAACAGTCTTGTAGAAGCAAAAGTTACAACTCAACAATCATTAGATGCAATATGGGCTGATATAAAATCAATTATGGTTGAAATGCTTAAACTTTCAATCAACGACGAGATTTCACCCCGCATGGATATCCATAAACGTCCGGAGCAGATCGGAGAGATGATTTTCTCAAATCAGTCGCTCGACAGAATGGAGGATCGTACACCCGAAGTCAATCACCCGATGGCAGAAAATGCAAGGGTCATTCAGATTTCGAAAAAAGAGCGTTTTGCTTTCGATGCCGAGGGAAAACCATTCTCAAAAATGAAACAATACCAATTGCGCGACGGTATATTCGATGCAATTGTAGATCGTTTTTATAAAGATCCAACCCTGGTAGCCTATGGTGAAGAGAACCGCGACTGGGGCGGAGCGTTTGCAGTTTACCGTGGATTAACCGAGGCGCTTCCATATCACCGCCTGTTTAATTCACCCATTTCAGAAGCTTCAATTGTAGGAACAGCAATTGGTTATGCAATGTGCGGCGGAAGGGTAATCCCCGAAATCATGTACTGCGACTTCCTTGGAAGGTGTGGAGATGAGGTCTTTAATCAGCTTCCCAAATGGCAGGCAATGAGCGGAAATGTGCTCAAAATGCCGGTTGTATTAAGGGTCTCTGTCGGATCGAAATATGGCGCACAGCACTCACAGGACTGGACCTCGCTTGTAGCACACATTCCTGGATTAAAAGTGGTGTTCCCGGTTACGCCATATGACGCTAAAGGATTAATGAACAGCGCTTTACAAGGAACAGACCCTGTTATCTTCTTCGAAAGTCAGCGCGTTTACGATATCGGTGAACAATTCCACAAAGGTGGAGTACCTGAAGGATATTATGAAATTCCATTCGGTGAACCGGACATTAAACGCGAAGGAAAAGATGTGACAATTCTCACCATCGGGGCAACTCTTTACCGTGCCCTGGACGCAGCAAAAATCCTCGAAGAAAAATATGGCATCTCAGCAGAAGTGATCGATGCCCGTTCATTGGTACCATTTAATTACGAAAAGGTGGTTGCATCTGTTAAAAAGACCGGACGGATCATCGTTTCAGGCGATGCCACTTCCCGCGGATCATTCCTGAACGAACTGGCCCGTAATATCACAGAACTTGCATTCGACTACCTTGATGCTCCACCTGTTGTTGTCGGATCAAGAAACTGGATCACTCCTGCTTATGAACTTGAAGAAGCTTTCTTCCCGCAACCGGAATGGTTTATTGATGCCATTCATGAAAAGATAATTCCGTTAAAGGGTCATGTCTCCGGTCAAAATTTTAGTGATCTGGAACAGATCCGCAGGGCAAAACTGGGGGTTTAATTCCGGAACAAACTGAAATAAAATTAATTAATGCCACAAGGGCACTAAGACTCAAAGAAACACTAAGATTATCCTGTTAAATCAGACATTGGTGTACCTTTGTGGCTTGGTGCCTTGGTGGTAAAAAAAAATAGAGTCTTCTGATTCTTTTCCATTTTTTTGACGAATTTAAATAAGCTATTATGGATTTCTGGAAAATTTTCCCTGAAAAGGAAGAATTGTTAAAATGGTATGAAACGAATGGCGACGGTCAGATCAGACTGGTGAATGCCCATATGCATACCCCCTATTCGTTCAGTGCTTTTACCGATATTTCACAGGCACTGACAATGGCAGTGAATGAAAATGTAAAGGTGGCAGGAATCAACGACTTTTATACAACCGATGGTTATGCTGAATGGGCCGGTGCTTGTGCCGAAAGGAAAATATTCCCCCTTTTCAATATCGAATACATCAGCCTTAATCGTGATGACCAGGCGGCGGGTATTAAGGTGAACGACCCCAACAATCCGGGCCGTACCTACCTGAGTGGCAAAGGCTTATCCTTTCCTGCAAAACTTAGGGAACCGTATGCTTCAAAGTTGAAAACAGTTCGTAGGGAATCCAACCTTCAGGTTCAAAAGATGTGTACCAAACTCAATGAGGTTCTCGAAAATTGCAATGCAGGGTTTCAGCTCAATTTTGAAGAAATAAAATCAGGCATGACGATGGGAATGGTTCGTGAACGTCACCTTGCAAAAGCGCTGCGTTTAAAGATCAACCATCAGTTTGTGACTGTTTTTGATAAACAACTGTTCTATAAAAAGATCTTTGGAGGAAAACCGCTTAAGTCGGATTTGGGAAATTCTGCAGCTATCGAAAATGAGATCAGGGGAAATTTGCTAAAGGCTGGCGGTGCAGCTTTTATTCCCGAAAGTCCCGAAGCATTTCTCGACATGGAGGTGGTTTGTCAGATCATCCTCAAATCTGGAGGAATTCCAACTTATCCGTTCCTGGCCGACGACAACAATGGCAAATTCACTGCTTTTGAGGCGCCCAAAGAGACCGTGATAGGAATTCTCAGAGAGAGGAACATCTGTTCAGTTGAATTCATTACCACCCGAAACAGTATCCCGGTACTTGAAGAGTATGCAGGATATTTCAATGAAAACGGTTTTGTGGTTACTTTTGGGACAGAACACAACACTCCTGCAATGGAGCCAATCGAACTCTTTGCAAGAAACAATACGCCATTAACCGATACGCTTCTGAAGATCAATTACGAAGGTGCAGCTATTACAGCCGCACATCAGTATCTTACAGCTAACGAAGATGTTGGATACCTTGATGAAGATGGTAAGCCAAACCTTTCGCAAAGAGAATATTTCATAACCTTAGGTAAAGCATTGATTGAATATCTGACAAAAAACTAAATATGGAAAGGTTAAATATAAATAGTGTTATTCCTGCTATCCGTATGCTCGCCTCCCGCGAAAAGATAATGACTGTAAGATTTGATTGTCGGGAAGAGGTGTTAGCCATGGATAGTGAAGAAAGTCTTCGAACACTTGGTTTTATTAAAAAATCAGCTGAGATACTTACTGTCGATGAAACGACAGATTCAGATGAAATTATTGAAGATTTGGAAGTTAAACTCTGTGCCTGGTTCGAGGCAAAAGCTACCCATCCGGATTATATATTTTTAAAAGGCATAGGGTTAATAGCCATTGCGCCCAATGCAGCGTCACTCAGTGTTTTACTGGGAGCGCCAGAAGAACAGGCGGTTGCTGTGTCTGGCAGAGTTCAGGATAAGATAATAATTGTAACCGGTGGAGCTCAGGGCTTCGGAGGAGGGATTGCAGAACTTTTATATTCACAGGGAGCAAATGTGGTGATTGCCGATCTTAATGAAGCGGTGGGTGAAAAGTTGGCAGCAACGTTAAACGCTGGCAAACAAACCAACCAGGCCTATTTTGTCAAAGCAAATGTAGCCAATCCCGAATCTGTCGAGGAGATGATTTCTGCAACCGTTAAACAGTTTGGAGGACTGGATGCCATCATCAGCAATGCCGGGATTCTTCGTGCAGGTGGTCTTGATGAGATGACTCCCGAAGTTTTCTCTTTAATGACCGATGTCAATTACAAAGCATATTTCCTTTGTGCAAAATACGCGTCAGCTGTTATGAAAGTTCAATCCCGTTTTAGGGACGATTATTTTACAGATATTATTCAAATTAATTCAAAATCGGGATTAAAAGGAAGTAACCGAAATTTTGCATATGCCGGTGGAAAGTTTGGTGGAATAGGTCTGACCCAGTCATTTGCCATGGAGCTAATGCCTCACCACATTAAAGTTAACTCCATCTGCCCTGGGAATTTCTTTGAAGGGCCATTATGGAGTGACCCTGAAAAGGGATTGTTTGTTCAATATCTCAACGCAGGGAAAGTACCCGGTGCTAAATCAATTGAAGATGTCAAGGCTTTTTACGAGGCTCAGGTTCCTGCAGGGAGAGGTTGTCGCGTCATCGATGTGGTCAGGGCAATTTTCTATGTCATTGAACAGGAATATGAAACAGGTCAGGCTGTACCTGTGACCGGTGGGCAGAATATGCTGAACTAGCGGCTGGCTTTCTGGCAACTGGCTTCTTGCGAATGGTGTTCTTGCTCAATTATTTTAGTTGCTTAAGAAAGGATTTATGTCGTATAAAAATTTAGAAATATGGCAGCTCGCAAGAGGGGTGGCTTTAGATATTCATAAAAGGAGCTTGAAGTAGTTACCTAAATTTGAATGGTCTGCAAGATCAGCCAGAAGCCTGTTGCAAATTGCCAGTAGCAGTTTATTAACAAATAACCGTTTTAGCAAATAATTAAGTATGAAAACCCGCGCAGTAAGATTATACGGAAAGAAGGATTTGAGGCTCGAAGAGTTCGACCTGCCACAAATTAAAGAGAATGAAATATTGGCCAAAGTAGTGTGTGACAGTCTCTGTATGTCATCCTATAAGGCTGCAAGCCAGGGTGCAGACCACAAGCGGATTCCGAATGACTGTGATATCAATCCGGTTATCATTGGACATGAGTTTGCCGGAGAGCTGATTGAGATTGGATCGAAATGGCAGGAGAAATTTAGGATTGGGGATAAATTCTCGATTCAGCCGGCAATTAATTTTCCTGGAAGTCCGGTTGGCGTACTCGGCGCACCAGGTTATTCCTACAAATATGTTGGAGGGGACGCCACCTATGTAATCATTCCCAATGAGGTAATGGAGGCAGACTGTTTGCTCCCCTTTACCGGCGAAGGATTTTACCCCGCTTCGCTTTCCGAACCGCTTTCATGCGTCATTGGGGCAATTCACGCCAATTATCATACCACTCCCGGATCGTATATCCATAAAATGGAGATCGTTGATGGCGGAAAGATGGCCCTTCTTGCGGGTGTAGGCCCAATGGGGCTTGCCGCGATTAATTACGTTTTACATCGTGATGACCGCAAACCATCATTACTGATCGTAACCGATATTGATCAGACCCGGCTCGATCGCGCTGCCGGATTATATACTGTGGCTTTCGCGGCGTCCCGGGGGATTGACCTGCGCTATGTGAACACTTCAAAATTTACAAATGCCATTGAAGAGCTGAAGAGCATCAGCGGTGGTGAAGGATTTAACGATATTTTTGTATTTGCCCCGGTTGCCCCGGTGATTGAGCAGGCCGATGCTTTGCTGGCGTTCGACGGATGTCTCAATTTCTTTGCCGGTCCATCTGACCCAAATTTCAAGGCAACTCTTAACTTTTACAACGTTCATTATGCCTATACGCATATCGTTGGAACCAGCGGTGGCAATACCGATGATATGAAGGAGGCGCTGAAGCTGATGTCTGCAGGACTTGATCCGGCAGGTCTGGTTACCCACATCGGAGGGATCAATGCAGTGATTGATGCAACACTTCACCTTCCGGAAATTCCTGGTGGCAAGAAACTGATTTATAATCATATCGAAATGGCTCTAACCCCTATCACCGAATTTGTCCACAAAGGTGCTAGTAATCCGGTTTATAAACGTCTGGCCGAAATCTGCGAGCAGCATCAAGGTCTTTGGAGCATTGAGGCGGAGGCATATCTACTCTCAAACTCAGAAAAATTGTAGATACCATCTCATGAATAGAAAAGGCCGTCTCCAAATATTGTTGAGACGGCCTTTTCTTTAAAACACAAAAAAGCTTATGCTATTTTGAACAATACCAAAGAATTACATTTTCTTGAACCACATGTAAGAGCCAACATTATAGTAAGACAATTTAAGATCTGGATTAGCTTTTATTTCTTTTTCAGTATAAGGGAACTGAGGCACCAATAGGTCATCACCAACTTGCCAGTTTGCTGGTGTCAGAAAACGGTCTTTCCCATTACCGGCAGTTTGTAGTGCAACCAGGGTCCTTTTGATCTCATCCATATTCCTCCCTATATTCATCGGATAAAAATAGATAGCAGCAATTTTATTATCCGGATTGATGATAAAAACACCTCGTACATCTTTGGTCGTACTGGTCGTATAATGTAGCATACCGTAACTTTTAGAAATTGCCAGCTTACTATCATCAATTAGTGGAAAGCTGATCTTCACCGGTTCCATGCTTTTGTAGGCTGTCTCCTCAAGTGCTTTTTTCCACATAAAATGTTTTTGTAAATCATCAGTCGAAATAACCGCCACCCTGGTATTGAGTTTGTCAAAACCATCCTGCATGTGCGCTAAAGTCAAAACTTCAGAGGAACAAACAGGGGTAAAATCACGAGGATGACTAAAAATTATTTTCCATTTACGGCCATAATCGGATGGAAAACTGAGCACCCCTGAGGTCGTTTCTGCGGTGAACGATGGAGCATCATCCCCGATCATTGGAATACTGGTCCCACTCCTATCCTGAGACCACAAATTACCAGTTAACAGCAACAATGACACGAACAAAACGAATCTGTTTTTCATAATAATTTAAATTTTTTAATACTTAAAAAAATAAGGCTTTCAGCCTATATACCAAACACTTAACATTCATAATTGTGCGTATTTGGAGCTGCATTCAAAGCCCAATACAAGGGAGGGTGACTTTTAAGTACAATTTAATTATATCCATTAAAACTCACTTACTTTTCTAAAATACTGTTATTGCCAAGGCAAAATTAGCTGTTTGTTATTTTTATTTATACTAAGACTAAATTAACACAAATATACTGCCCGAAAGTCCTTCATGCAAGCCAAAACTGAAAAAATATTCAACAAATAACAAGGTATTTTAAATTGCTATATATAAGATATTTATCCAAATAATGCTACTGCTATTTAGAATGATACTATCATAGTATTGCAGGAATATAAAATATGTTCAAAATTTATAGCTTCCTGTTTATCATTTTGAAGTCAGGTATATCATAGATTGGGGAAATCTATCCATAAATCTAAAATTCATTTGGGGAATTGATTCTATCATCCAGCACTTTTCATGCGATCACCCCGGAACCGATCAATTCATCCTGGAGATACCAGGCAGCAAACTGTCCGGAGGTGATTCCACGTTGCTCCTGGTCGAACAGGACATAAGCGCCATCGCTTTTCATATAAATAGACCCTTTTTCAAGCGGTTGCCGGTACCTTATCCTAAAAAGGAATTCACGCACATCTCCATCTGCCATCGTAAAATCGGGGCGTATCCAGTGGATATCATCCCTTGGAATAAATAATCCGTGACGATAAAGTCCGGGATGCTCCTTCCCTTCGCCAACATAAATTATATTGCGGGATACATCGGTTGAAAGTACAAAAAGCGGTTCTTCGTATCCTCCAATATTCAGTCCTTTACGTTGCCCTATCGTGTAGAAATGTGCCCCGTTATGTTCCCCGATAATCTTTCCATTCCAGGGTTTATAAGGAAAAGGGAAACAAAGCTTATCGAAAAATTCAGGTAGTTTTGGATAATCCTTCTTTTTGGAAATGAAGTTAGCGGCAACCTCAATCACATTTCCTTTTTTTGCTGCCAGCTTTTGCTGAAGAAAAACGGGTAGATCAACCTTACCTACAAAGCAAATCCCCTGTGAATCCTTTCGTTCAGCGGTTATTAATCCTTGTTCCCGGGCAATCTCGCGTACCTCAGGTTTTAACAAATGGCCGACCGGAAACAGCGATTTTGAAAGTTGCTCCTGGTTTAGCTGGCACAGGAAATAGCTCTGATCCTTATTCGGATCTGTACCTGCCAATAGCCGATAATAGGTGATTCCTCCAACTTCAACTATTGCTCGACGGCAATAATGACCTGTAGCTACATATTTCGCACCAAGTTCCATCGCTTTTTCCATAAAAAGATCGAACTTAATCTCCCGGTTACAAAGTACATCCGGATTGGGAGTTCTCCCTTTTTCGTACTCCGAAAACATATAATCCACTACCCTTTTACGGTAGAAATCTGAGAGGTCAACCACATGAAACGGTATATCCAGTTTTTTGGCAATCATTTCAGCAAATGTAACATCATCCTCCCATGTACAACTGGAGGTCAATGTACCTGCATTCTCCTTCCAATTGATCATGAACACACCAATCACGTCATACCCCTCTTTTTTAAGGAGATAGGCGGCTACACTTGAATCAACACCACCAGAAAGACCGATTACAATTTTTTCTTTCATCCGGCTGCAAACTTACCGCTTTTGTTTCACAACGTCGATAAAAATTACCATAAAACGAAATTTTGAAGGTTGCTGGCAATTAGCAGCTGGCTTCAGACTACCTGCAACGAGCTGCCAACTGCCAGAAACATGTAAAACAAAATTTGTTGAACAAATTATAAAAAACAAATTATATACAGATGAAATCTAACCTCAGAAAAAATGATAAAGTTCAAAAAACATTAACTTTGCCCGATGTTCAAACGCCTCTCACATCTCATCAATAATATTGACCGGAAAGATTACCGCCCTATTTTCGGAGGACTTGAAATTTTAAAATTTCTGGGACCCGGTCTTTTGGTAACAGTCGGTTTTATCGACCCCGGAAACTGGGCTTCCAATCTGGGGGCAGGCGCTCAATTCGGCTATACGCTACTCTGGATGGTCACCTTATCGACAATCATGCTGATCATGCTTCAGCATAATGTAGCCCATTTGGGTATTGCCACTGGGCTTTGTCTTTCAGAAGCGACTACAAAATATATGAAGCCTGGTTATTCGATCGCGGTTCTGGTAACCGCGATCGGAGCATCCATATCTACTTCGCTGGCAGAAATTTTGGGTGGGGCAATCGCATTAAACATGCTGTTTGACATTCCGATCAGGGCAGGATCAATCCTTGTGGTGATTTTTGTGCTTATTATGCTATTTACCAATGGATACCGAATGATTGAAAAATGGATCATCGCCTTTGTATCGGTAATTGGTCTATCATTTTTATATGAACTATCGCTCGTGAACATCGATTGGAATACCGCCATCCGATCATGGGTGACCCCTGCCTTTCCAAATGGATCAATGATAATAATAATGAGCGTTTTAGGGGCTGTCGTAATGCCTCATAATCTTTTCCTTCATTCCGAAATCATTCAAAGCCGTCAGTGGAACCTACAGGATGAGAAAACAATTAAAAAAAGATTGAATTACGAATTTCTCGATACGATTATATCAATGCTCATTGGCTGGGCAATCAACAGCGCGATGATTCTCCTTGCTGCCGCCACATTTTTTAAAGCCGGCACAGCAGTAACTGAGCTGCAGCAGGCCAAAAGTCTGCTTGGGCCTTTGTTAGGTGTTCATGCAGGAGTAGTTTTTGCCGTTGCCCTCCTCTTTTCGGGTATTGCCTCAACCATCACATCTGGGATGGCAGCAGGTTCCATTTTTTCAGGGATATTTAGTGAACCATATGATATTAAAGACAATCACTCAAGACTTGGAATCACAATCTCCTTTATCGTTGCCCTGTTAATCATCTTTGTCATTTCAAATCCCTTTAAAGGACTAATTTATTCACAGATGATGCTCAGCATACAACTTCCTATCACTATCTTTGTGCAGGTTTGGCTCACCTCTTCAGAAAAAGTGATGGGAAAATACAAGAATACTAATCTGGATAAGATTTTGCTCTGTTTAATCGGAGGAATTGTAACAGCACTAAATATAGCACTATTCATTAGTTTGTTTAACTAATTTTTCTATTCGACACAAAAAAATGTCATTATTAAAAAAACGTCACGATCCCATAGGCCACGCAGTTTGGGACTACCTGAACGGGATCCGTGACGAATCAATTGTGGTTAAAACCGATATTGCCGAAGATGAACATCTTTCACCATCTTATTTTTTCCGGACTTTTGAAGAGATGCCGATTCAGGAACAGGAAGCACTTAAGCGATGCTCCGGAAGAATCCTTGATGTTGGCGCTGGGGCAGGCGTCCATTCAATTTGGCTTCAGGAGCATGGTTTTGAGGTAGATGCGCTCGATATTTCACCCTTGTCGTGTGAAACAATGTTGAAAAGAGGAATTAAAAATGTATTGTTAAAAGATATCTACTCCCTTACAGATCAGAAATACGATACCATACTTTTATTGATGAATGGCGCCGGCGTTGCCCAAACCTTACGTGGTCTTGAGGATCTGTTGCAACACCTGAAGACCCTTCTTAATCCTGGAGGTAAAATTCTGGCAGATTCCTCTGATTTACTCTACCTTTTTACAGATGAGAACGGCGAAACTTGGGTTGATATTGCCTCAGACACCTATTACGGCGAAATGGAATATCAGTTGACCTATAAATCGATCGATGGAAAACCTTTCCCATGGCTTTTTGTAGATCCTGAAACCTTCATCGATTATGCCAGGTTATGCGGTTTTAGATTAAAGGAAAAGGTAACGGGAGCTCATTTCGATTACATGGTGGAGATTGTCCTCGACTAACAGAATGTAACGGTTACATGCATCAAATAGTCAGGTTTATCGTTCAAAGTAATGAACGATAAACCTTGCAATTACTTTTTCAGATTGTCATCCAAAATTTTAAATTCGGTCCTTCTGTTTAAGGCTCTCCCCTCTTCTGTTGAATTATCTGCTACAGGAACCGAAAATCCATACCCTTTACTTCTGAGCCGTGATGAAAAAATGCCATTAGTGATTAAATAC
The DNA here is from genome assembly GCA_963677935.2 of Prolixibacteraceae bacterium. Taxonomy (GTDB): domain Bacteria; phylum Bacteroidota; class Bacteroidia; order Bacteroidales; family Prolixibacteraceae; genus JAAFHB01. The sequence goes on from CAXXEH010000003.1 coordinate 3,209,849, forward strand.
CGGACAACCGCATCTGCACGATTTTCCGATAGCTTCAGGTTATAATCTTCACTCCCCTGCCGGTCGGTATGTCCGCCAATCTCGATGACTAAACCCGGATTTCTTGTCATAAAATCGATCATTTCCATGAGCTGTCCCTTTGATTCGGGTTTTAACTGAAAGGAATCTGTATCGAAAAAAATATTTCTCAGCACAGTGGATTGCCCTTTTTCGATTGGATCGAGATGAATATTCAGATTCAAAGGTTGCTGACGGCTATAAGATCCGAGCAGATTAAAGTTCTCAGAATGGAATAGATACCCCTCTTTTGAAATATTCAAGCCATAATTATGACCCGATGGGAGGCAAAAAAGAAATTCCCCCTCATTTTCAAAAGGGTACAAATGCTGAACCAACCTGTTAGTGACCAAATCATTCAAAACCAGATCAGCAACAATTTGGTTCCCGGTTTTGCGGTCAAAAATGGTCCCTTTAACCCACGAAACAGGATCAGGTTTAATCGCCTCCGGTATTGAAAAAAAATAAATATCACGCCCGCCCAGACCCTTGTTGTTCGATGTATACCACCCTCTTTCACCAGAAACTTCAACAAAAAGTCCATCTTCGTTGCCTGACGTATTAACAGGATACCCCAGGTTTTGCGGAAGCTGTATTTTAGTGCTGTCAAGCTTGACAAAAAAAAGATCTTTTTCTCCCATTCCAGGCCAGAAATCGGAAGAAAAATAGAGTGTTTTTCCATCTGCATGGATAAAAGGTGAAAGATCATTTCCACGGGTATTTACTCCTTCCACGTTGGTGACCTTTCCATATACAGGGTATCCTTCGGGTGAAACCCCAACTTTTTCTGCCCTCCAGATATCCATCTTCCCCTTGCCTCCACTCCGGTTGCTCGTAAAAAACAACCAATGGCCATCAGCTGAAACTGAAGGTTGTGAGTCCCAGGAACTCCCATTTACAGGGGCGCCAAGATTGACGGGTTCAGACCACATCCCTTTCTGTTTGACAGACATATAGATATCACAACTTCCCAATCCGTCGGGTCGGCCGCAACCGGTAAAAAAAAGGAGTCGCCCATCTGCTGAGATGCATTGCGCCCCCTCATTTTCTGATGTATTAATTGGTGGTCCTAACGGTGTGGCTTTTTGCCATCCGGAACTATCTTTTCGGGAAACGAAGAAGTCCTCCTGCGGATATGTTAGTTTCTGTCCATCCTTATCCTGCTTTACCAATCGGGTAAATACCAACATATTGCCCTCTCCGTTTAAACCTGGCCAATACTCGTCCTCATTTGAATTAATGGACAAACCTGCATTCTCAGGATGAAAAGCAACTGGAGATTCAACGGCTTTTACTGCAAAACGACATGATTCGAGCAGACGATTTTCCTCGATGGTAACCGGTTTTTTCAGACTGCAATATTGTTCTATATTTTTCAGCGCTTCGCTATATTCAGTTTTACCATATAATAACTCGGCCAGGAACTTGTATCCAGCAGGAAATCGATCTGCACTTATATTCAAACCCTTTACAAGCGCCTCCTGTTCAAGTTTGCTTTCACCAGTTTCATGATAGATATCAGCCAAACCGAAGTAAGCCATATAATAGGAAGGATCACTAATTAAAAGTTTTTTCAGCAGTACAATCGCCTTGGCTCTGTCACCAGCCTGGGCATTAATTTTTGCTTCATTATAGAGTGATTCGGATATTTTTTGTAATGAATTGCCTCTTTGTGCGATGCATTCAGTAGTAAAACAGAGGAGAATTATGAAAATCAACTTCTTCATTTAATCTGACATTTGTTTCCACAAAATTAACAAATCAATTTTATTATCTGATCAATCAGACAATAACGCCCTTCATTTCAAATTGTTATTTCCCCTCCAGGTGTCAAAACTGGAAAGAGGTTTAATTAAATCAAATAAGGCTGGATACCTGCCTTATTTGATTTATTGGACAAAAAAACCGCTTCGGAATTAACCGAAGCGGCAGCTTTATTCTTATATTATTAAATTATAAGCTATTGACAGCATTTAAGTCTTCAAAAGCAACTTTTAACCGTGCAATAAGCGCCTCTTCACCTTTACGTAACCATACGCGAGGATCGTAGTATTTCTTGTTTGGTTTGTCGGAACCATCAGGATTTCCGATCTGTCCCTGAAGATATCCATGACTTGCAGCTTCAAACGCGCGAACGCCATCCCAGTAAGCCCACTGTGTATCTGTATCAATATTCATTTTAATCACACCATAACTGATGGCTTCACGGATTTCGGCATGTGTCGAACCCGATCCTCCATGGAATACAAAGTTAACCGGATGGGCATCGGTAATACCCAGCGTTTTTTTGATGTAATCCTGAGAATTTTTGAGAATAACTGGATTCAGCTTCACGTTTCCTGGTTTGTAAACGCCATGAACATTTCCAAATGAAGCAGCAATGGTAAAATTAGGAGATACCTTGCTCAGTTCCACGTATGCATAACATACATGTTCAGGCTGGGTATAAAGCAGACTGTTATCCAGACCACTATTATCAACGCCATCTTCCTCGCCTCCTGTGATTCCAAGTTCGATTTCAAGAGTCATCCCGATCTTGCTCATCCGTTCAAGATAACGTTTGCTGATCGCGATATTCTCTTCGATAGGCTCCTCAGACAGATCAAGCATATGAGAGCTGAAAAGCGGCTTACCGGTTTCGGCAAAATGTTTTTCACCTGCATCCAAAAGTCCGTCAATCCAGGGAAGTAATTTTTTTGCTGCATGGTCGGTATGAAGAATAACACGCACACCGTAGGCTTCGGCAAGGGTATGGATGTGTTTTGCCCCTGCGATTGCTCCCAGAACAGCAGCCTGCTGACCTTCGAGTTTTAATCCCTTACCGGCATTAAAGGCTGCACCTCCATTGGAAAACTGAATCATAACGGGTGCATTGACCACCTTTGCTGCTTCCATTACAGCATTTACAGTAGAAGAACCTACTACATTCACTGCAGGAATAGCAAAACCATTGGCTTTGGCTACCTTAAATACATACTGTAAATCGTCCCCGGTTACAACGCCCGGCTTTACAACATCAGATATTTTATTCATAATTCAATGATTAATTTTTATTTTGGCGAAAGTACGTCATTCCTTTAACAATTAATCCTGAAAAAGGTTAAGATTTAGTTAACAAAGTTTTAATATGGGGAACAATCTCAATTATTTTTGACCGGAACTAATTATCTTTGTATGTAAATCAATATCTATTCTATCCATCAGGCACTCTTATTTGAATCTTAATTATAAAATTTTAATCCAATGGCAATTAGCTACAAAAATCTGGGACTGGTAAACTCAAAAGAGATGTTTGCCAAAGCGGTAAAGGGAGGTTATGCAATACCTGCCTTTAACTTCAACAACATGGAACAGTTACAGGCGATTATCAAAGCTTGCGTTGAAACGAATTCACCTGTAATTCTGCAGGTTTCAAAGGGGGCCCGCGAATATGCCAATCAGACCTTACTCCGTTATATGGCTGAAGGTGCTGTTCAATATGCAAAAGAGATCAGTAATGGCGTTGGCATTCCGATCGTATTACATCTTGATCATGGTGACAGTTTCGAAACCTGCAAAAACTGCATCGATATGGGGTTCTCCTCGGTCATGATTGATGGTTCACACTATTCGTACGAGAAAAACGTTGAAATTACTCGTCAGGTGGTGGAATATGCACATCAGTTTGATGTTACGGTCGAAGGTGAATTGGGTATTCTTTCAGGAATTGAAGATGACGTTGTTGCGGCTAAATCGATCTACACCAATCCTGACGATGTGATCGACTTCACCAAAAAAACCGGAGTTGATTCATTGGCCATCTCAATCGGAACTTCACATGGAGCAAACAAATTCACACCTGCGCAATGTACGCGCGACGAAAACGGTGTGTTGATACCTCCTCCGCTCCGTTTTGACATCCTTGAAGAGATTGAAAAACGGATGCCTGGCTTCCCGATCGTATTACATGGCGCCTCTTCTGTTCCGGCTGATCTGATTAAAATAATCAACGAAAATGGCGGGGCAATGAAAGATGCAGTCGGTATTCCTGAATCACAACTTAGAAGAGCTGCAGCTTCTTCTGTTTGCAAAATTAATATTGACTCTGACGGTCGTATTGCAATGACTGCCGCAATCAGACAAGTATTTGTCTCCAAACCTGCAGAATTCGATCCCCGAAAGTACCTCGGTCCGGCCCGCGAAGCATTAAAAGAGCTCTACAAACATAAAATCAGCGATGTTTTGGGTTCCATCGGAGCTGCTTAATTTATTGCTGATCTGATTAAAACCTATTTTAAACCACAGTGTGGTTCATTTAAAATCCCCCCGGTGAAGCTTGTCTAACCGGGGGGAAGTTTTTAGACCAGCTCTTAACAATTCCTCATAATCCAGACGAAGGACTATGACAGATTTTAGAACAATGAATTGTTTTATTATACATCATTTTGTAAATTTGTGTTGTTGATAACAAAACACAAATTGAAATGATCACCGAACTATCGCAAATACAAATTGGTCAGCGGATTGCAGCCCTTCGTAAGGCAAAGGGGTTATCACAGCAGAATCTGGCAGAAAGCATCAAACTATCGCGCCCCTCACTGGCTCAGATAGAGCTGGGTAACCGATGCATCGACCTGCTTGAATTCTACCGGCTGTCTGTTGTTCTCGAATTTTCGTTGGATGATTTTATGTCTGATAGTTTTTCAAGTGACAAGTCCACTACCATCCAAACCAAAATCGAAAAAAAAGAACCCGCAGAGCGGAATTCTATTCCTGTGCTGAATGTTGGTAAATTTACAAATGTACTGCTCTATATCATGGAACGGTGCGCCGGCAAACCAAATGTCGGAGAAACAGTCCTTTATAAGCTACTCTATTTCTGCGATTTCAATTATTATGAGTTGTATGAGGAACATCTCACAGGCGCCACTTACCGCAAGTTACCTTACGGCCCTGTTCCCAAAGAATTTGAAACGATAATTGGTCAGATGACGGGGGATAAACAGATACAACGAATTAAAACAGAATATTTTAATAAAATTCAGACTCGTTATATTCCGCTGGTCAAAGCAGATCTGACCGGATTAAAAGCGATTGAAAAAGAGGTAATCGACAAGGTTATTGATCAGATGGGTGACTGGGCTGCTACCACTATCAGTGATTATTCACATTTAGATAAGCCATGGAAAGCGACAGAACCCAATAATAATATTGATTATGAACTTGCATTTTACCGTAGGTCCCCACATTCGGTAAGAAAATATGAAGAAGATGATCAAGGTGAGATTTGAAACTTTGCCAGAATTCAAGAAAGACCTTAAAAGACTTCTCAAAAAATACAGATCCCTTAATGAAGATCTTGAGGTTTTAAAGAAAGACCTTAATGACGAGCCTGGGGAATCACCCCCTTTTAGTTTTCGCATTGACAATTTGGGAATAGAGACCTGCGTTATAAAAGTAAAAAAGGTCGCATGTAAAGCATTAAAAGGCAAAGGGGTAAATTCCGGGTTAAGATTGGTTTATGCTTACTTCATTGAAGAAGGGAAAATTGTCTTTATCGAACTTTATCATAAAAGCGATAAGGAATCGGAGGATCGGGAAAGAATTTTAAGCAATTTTAAATAATACAAATAGGTGTACTATCGCTGTTCCAATTTAATCTATCAGCTCCCCTTTCCCTTGCCTGGTAATTACAGGTTCATTACCAATGCAGTCGATTACCGTTGACGGGATGTTCCCTCCGAATCCTCCATCGATGACCAGATCAACCAGATCGCCAAATTTCTCATGAATCAGCTCCGGATCTGTGGTATATTCAATAATGGTATCATCGTCTTTAACTGATGTGGAGAGTATTGGATTCCCAAGTTCCCTCACAATTTCCCGGATGATGTTATTTCGGGGAATACGGATTCCGATACTCTTCTTGTTATTTCTGAATAGTTTTGGGATATTACTATTTGCATTCAGAATGAAAGTGAAAGGTCCGGGAAGATTCTTCTTCATAAGTTTAAAAACACTATTGGAAATCGGCTTGCAATAGTCTGATATGTTGCTCAGATCATAAAACAGAAAAGAGAATGCCGCCTTTTCAGGTTTTACATTCTTAATCCTTGCCACCCGCTCAACCGCTTTTGGTTTGGTGATATCACAACCAATCCCATAAATCGTATCGGTCGGGAAAATGATCACCCCTCCATCGCGGAGAATTTCAACCACCTTGATCAGATCTTTGGTATTGGGATTTTCGTCGTATAATCGGATCAGCATTGTTGAGTAATCTAAACGTTAGACATTCTTTTCACAATCAGGCGAAAATATGGAATTTTCACGGTATTTTTACCGCTATTTCCAAAATATAAAAACTATTAATTATATTGAGAAATGACTCCACCCGAATTGGTTAAAACAGACGACGGATCAGATACGCTTTTTGTAAAGGAGTTGGGGGAGCATTACCATTCGACCTTCGGTGCGATACAGGAATCGAAACATATATTTATTGCAGCCGGATTAAGAAGTTGTAATAAAGATCCGCTGATCGTGTTCGAAGTGGGATTTGGTACAGGATTAAACGCTTATCTTACTCTTCTTGATTCAGTTAATACCAACCAAACAATCAGATTTATTACAATTGAGAAATACCCTCTATCAGGTGAAATCTGGTCAAAACTCAATTATCCGTTTCTGGTTACCGGAGACGATCAGGAATTATTCAGTCGCATTCATGAAGTCAGATGGAATGATCAGGTGGAGATCACCTCCAATTTTTCGATACATAAGATTTCATTAGACTTATCGGAACTCGATTATTCGGCTTTACCTCTGTTTGACTTGATCTATTTTGATGCTTTTTCGCCCGAGAAGCAACCAGAGCTTTGGGAGACATCAGTTTTTCAACGGCTATCGGATCAGTGTGCACCAGGAGGAAAGATCGTAACCTATTGTGCAAAAGGAGCTGTCCGACGAAGCCTTAATGAGGTAGGATTTATCACGGAAAGAATTCCAGGCCCACCAGGGAAAAGAGAGATGCTGAGAGGCACCAAGATCTAAATCCCAAAGCGACTTTACCTGGTCAATAAACACCGAAATTCAGTAAAATCAGCTGAAGAATTGGTTTGTAAGATCTTATATGATCCATCAGGTTGAACTAATTCTTGTTTTTTAACCATTTAAACAAATAATGGTTGTGAAATTTCACAATTATATTTTCTATCTTCGCACCTTTTAGAATAAACAATTAAAAATTTATAAGAAAACGGTTATGCAAATCAAATCTCTGGTTGTTACATTAGTTGCTGGTACTTTATTATTAGGATCTTGCAACAATTTTAAAAGTTCAAAAGTTCAGCTGAAAACTCTGGCAGATTCGGCAGCCTATGCAATTGGAATTGATATAGGTAACAATATTAAGAAAAATCTTCCTACAGCTCCGGGAGGAAAAAATCTTGATCAAAAAATCATCTTAGCTGCTTTTACAAGTGCATTGAGCGGTGACTCTTCTCAGATCCCATCGTCAAAAGTTACAGCTGTAACACAAAGCTATTTTATGAAGGCTCAGCAGGTAGAAGGTGAAAAGGCCAGCGAAGCAGGGAAAAAATTCCTTGCCGAAAACGGTAAACGTTCAGGAGTGACCACCACAAAGAGTGGACTTCAGTACGAAATACTAAAAGCCGGAACAGGGCCAAAACCTTTGGCAACCGACACCGTTGTGGTTCATTATCATGGAACAACGATTGAAGGCAAAGTTTTCGACAGTTCAGTTGATCGCAAACAACCTGCCAAATTTCCTGTCAATCAAGTTATTCCAGGATGGACAGAAGCCCTTCAGTTAATGCCTGTTGGTTCAAAATGGAAATTGGTTATTCCTTCGGAAATCGCATACGGTAAAAATGGTGCAGGTGCCGACATCAAACCAAACTCAGTACTTGTTTTCGAAGTTGAACTTCTCGAAATCAAAAAATAAATTGATTTTTTAAATTACTTTTGGGGAACAAACCCCGTTTACAGAATCCGGGATTGTTAATTCCGGATTCTTTTTTTATAAGTAACTTTAATATAAAAGAATATGAGCTTTAAAACGACAGGAAAAGTGTTGCAGATTCTTCCCGAAATAAAGGGGACGAGTGCACGCGGTGATTGGAAAAAACAGGAATTTGTTATTGAAGTTGAAGATGGACAATTTCCCAAAAAGATCTGTTTTACCCTCTTTAACGACAAAAACGGCACTTTTGACAAGATTAAACCGAATTCGGAGGTAGAGGTTTCGTTTAGCATCGAATCGCGGGAATACAACGAAAAATGGTTTTCAAATATCAATGCATTCCGCGTCGATCTGGTCCAGTCCAACAGTGGTTCAGGGAATAACCCTCCACCATTTTCATCATCTGATATTCCCCCAATGGGTGATCAGGATGATAAGGACGATCTTCCTTTTTAACTCCAAACTTAATTAAACGACAAAGCCTCCGTTAACCGGGGGCTTTGTCGTTTAAACGCTCTGATTATTATTCTATCTGATCGGAATCTGCCGTTTAAAGTCTTCCTCTAATGAGATAAATGTCTCGGTTCGTGCAATTCCGTCGATTGCCTGAAGGTCGGTATCAATAATCTTCATCAGATGTTTGTTGGTTTTGGTCTGAATCTTGATAAAGATCGCATACTGACCTGTTGTATGATGACATTCAACCACCTCCGGAATCTCACGCAACTGTTTTAGCACCTTCTTGTCATAGCTCACTTTTTCAAGATAAATACCCATATAAGCAGTTGTATTATAACCCAGTTTCTGCGGACTCACCAGAAATTCGGAGCCAATAATTACCCCAACAGCCACCAATCGTTGTACTCGTTGATGTATGGCTGCCCCTGACACGCCACATTCCCGCGCAACTTCCAAAAACGGGATTCGGGCATTTGCCGTAATCAATTTAAGAATCTTTCGGTCAAGATCATCAATATGAACACTTTGTTCCTTGAAATCTTCTTCTAATTCAATATTGTTCTTCTTCACGATACTTTCAATTTGATACAAAAATGGCTAAATATTTTTAATTTCCTCACTTTCTCCATAAAATAATTGACAACCACGATCTCCTTAACCGATATTGACAATAATTTCCCGGAATACACACCAATCAGACAGCTGATACAAAACCTCCTCCTGACGGACTTTGAAACACACGAAGGGAAAATTCAGGAAGAACAGCAAAAATATGATCGAAAATTTCGGCTTGTAACGCTTCATAAAGAATGGAATCCTGTGCCTTACTGAAAACAATAACTTCCACAGGAAGTCCTTTGTCGGTCGACTGTAGTAATCTGATAATTCTGGTCATGTTCTCGTGAATTCCCGGATGAACCCGGCAATAACCTTCCAGGTATTTTTTAAATAAGGATAGGTTGGTCGGTGTGTCAAATAGATTCATTTTCAAAGCCGAGACATTAACATCATCCGCATAATCATCGCCATTAGAGGATTCAGGATTGAGAAATTCATTGATCATGGGTAATCGGTTTATTCGCTCCAGCATTTGCGCGTCACAAAGTCGAATACTATTAATATCGATATTTACCATGCGCTGAATTCTGCGACCTCCCGATTCAAGCATTCCGATCCAGTTGGTAACAGATTCGGAAACCAGAGAATAGGTAGGAATTGTGGTGATTGTTTTATCCCAGTTTTGTACTTTGACGGTGGTGAGCGATATGTCATATACAGTACCATCCACATTATACCGCGGAACGGTAATCCAATCACCCGGCTTCAGCATATTATTGGCTGCCAGCTGGATACTTGCTACAAATCCAAGAATTGGATCCTTGAATACCAACAGTAATACAGCAGCCATTGCTCCCAGTCCGGCGAATAAACTTGCCGGATTTTTATCTACAAGAATTGCAACGATAAAAATAGCTCCGACAAAATAGATCAGGATTTTCATCACCTGAATATAACCTTTGATAGGACGATCTTTCGAATAAGGATAGGAGTTATAGATCTCCTGGGCAGCATCCAGAAATCGGCTAAATGCAGTCATTATAATTACCGCAAGATAGATATGCGCCAATCCTTTAATCATCTCAGGGAACCAGGGGATATCCTCACCCGTAAAACCTGAAGAACTAAATATTATAATAGCAGGAACCATGTGGGTTAATACATGAAAAACCCGGTGATCAAAAAGAGTATCATCCCAAATACCTTTGGTTTTCCGTACAATTCGTCCAACAATCTGGACAAATATTTTTCTGATGATCAGAAAAACGATCGAGGCCAAAATGATCACTGCCAAAAAAGAGATCAAGGTAGCACCATAAATAGCCATCTTGGTCAAGAATCCATAACCCAGTAATAAATCTTTTACATAATCATACAATACAGACATAGCAGGAAATATTTAAACCATAAAAAACGCTATTTTTGAAACTTCGTTGCAAAAGTAAAGAAAGATGCTCATCATGAAAAAACTTTTAATCAGGATTTTCCTCCTTTTTGGTCCTATATCTGTTTTGGGATCACCTGTTTTTGATAATTTTTTCACGAATGATGTTTTACGCTTCGATTATCTCCTATCGGGAAATCACAGCACAACAGCGATATTTCCATGCGAGATAAAAAAGGAGAAGATGTGGAGCGGATCCCACAACGCTTTGATAGACAACCTAAATATGGGGACCTACCGTTTTGAGGTTTATGATCAGATGAGCGGTGAGATGATCTTTTCAAAAGGATTCTCCCCTATTTTTCAGGAATGGCAATCAACAAAGGAAGCCAAACTTATTGACAAAGCCTGGTATCAGGTGATAAGATTTCCATTTCCTAAAAAAAGTGTTCTTCTTAAAATTAAAAAAAGAAATTATGACGGACAATTTTCCGAAATCTACTCCACAAACATCGATCCGGAAAACTATTTTATAATTGATGAAAATTCCTTGAAAATTCCTGTTAAAAAGATTCATTATTCGGGAGACCCTTCACATAAGATTGATATCGCTATTTTGGCAGAAGGATATACCTCAAAGGAGATGGGTAAATTTGTGAAAGATGCCAAAAGACTCATTGATTCCCTGTTTGAGGTTGAACCATTTTCGAAGATGAAGGAGTATTTTAACGTTTATGCTCTAAAAACACCTTCGCTGGAATCGGGGACGGATATTCCCGGCGAGCACATTTTTCGTAATACTCTATATAACAGCACATTTTACACTTTCGACATATCAAGGTACCTTACGACATCCGATATGAAAACCATCCACGACAGGGCTGCTGCTGTACCCTACGACCAGCTAATCGTTTTGGTAAACTCCTCAATTTATGGGGGAGGTGGATTTTACAACTTTGTAAATGTTTGCACATCAGACAATAAACTATCTCCAAACGTATTTGTGCACGAATTTGGGCATGGCTTTGGCGGGTTGGGTGACGAATACTACACCTCAGAAGTGGCTTATGGCGATGATTATTATAATCTTAAAGTAGAACCTTGGGAACCGAATCTGACCACCCTTGTCAATTTCAAGACAAAATGGAAGGAGTTGACAGACCCTGCAACACCAGTTCCAACGCCACGAAATGGGGAATTCCGAAATAAAGTTGGCGCTTTTGAGGGGGGAGGATACATTCCTAAGGGAATTTTCAGTCCAATGGAAGACTGCCGAATGAAATCGAATGAAACGACAGCTTTCTGTCCGGTATGTCAATTTACAATAAGGAAGGTTATTCTTGAAAATACAAAATAAAAAAAACCCGTTTCCGGGTTTTTTTTGAATCAAATTCAATTCAAATTTTAGGTTGTTCATCCTCCTTTTCCTGTTTACTTTGCCATAGAAAAGAGAGAATCAAAGCGAGCCCACCAAACACGAAAATCATTGAAGGATAAGCGGCCCCTTCATCCATCCCTCCTGAAACAAGAAAATAGGCAACAACAATTCCAAGTCCGACACCAAATAAAAACAAGCCGAACTTCAGAACTCCTCCGGTACTGGCTTTTTTGCGCGACTCAAAGAGCATTGGATCAGCGCCTCTTTCAATCAAAGCCATCCGTTCACGGTTACGAGATGTAATTGCAAGATATACAATACCAAAAATCATTGCGAAAAGTCCAAGGGGAACTAAAATCCCGGTAGCAAAAGGTCCCATAATAGTTTCTTTTAAAGTTTAACATCTGACCATTTGACGCAAGCAACTTTCTAATGGTTACAAAAAGTAATGAAAAAAAAGGTGCAACTTCTTTTCATTTATTCCGTCTTTGTTGTAATTTTATCTGTTGATTTTTTGTAACCGTTACCTTACGCATGTCGTCTAATTGGCAAATGGAGAAAAAAAAAGACGAATATTACATCCGGGAGATTCTGAAGGGCGATTCAGGGTCGTTTTCACATCTGGTGGAAAGGTATAGTCATCTCGCCTTCTCCCTGTCGATGAAAATTCTAAATCAAAGAGAGGACGCGGAAGAGGCAGCACAGGATGCATTTATTAAAGCTTATAATTCGCTGAATTTTTTTCAAAATGGTTCCACTTTCAAAACCTGGTTTTTCCGCATTGTTTATAACACATCCATATCAAAATTAAGAACCCGTAAGAATACTGAGGTGAAAATTGAAGAGGTGAAAATTTCGGATGCTGAGATCATGGAGACAGAGGGTGCTATTAAACAGCTTGATACTGAAGACCGACAAAAATATCTTAACATCGGGCTTGGGAGACTCGAACCTGAAGAGCGAGCACTACTAAAGATGTATTATTTCGATGATTTTACGATGGATGAAATAAGTATTATAGCAGGTTTGACTGTTTCAAACGTTAAGGTGAAAATTCACCGAAGCAGGAAAAGACTTCTTCAGGAGTTAAAATTTGTTTTAAAGCATGAACTAATTTCAATATTATGAGTCAGAAAGATATAATGAAGGAATGGTTCAAGGAGTTACCACCTGAACAACCATCACCTGACTTTAAAGTCAAGGTGATGCAACGGGTGATGACTGAGTGGACTTTGAACCCGGTCAGATACCAGCCAATAATCAGTAAAAAAGGTTGGTGGACTTTGATTCTTATTGCAGTTTTGCTGACCACAGTCCTGTTTATGTTACATTCTTCGCTCCCCGGAGCGGCAGAATCAGTCACTTCGGCTAAAACTATTTATGGCCTTGATCTTTCACAGCTTTTAGCCCCCTTTAATCACTTCTTTATTAAGTTAAATAATATCTCGCCAACTTTCGCAATAGGCGCACTGGCAATTATTGCCTTGTGGTTTTTTGACCAACTTTTCGTAAAAACCGTTAAACGGTGAGATCTCCATGTAACAATTTACAATTCAAATATTTAATTAAACCCTGGATAAATTTAATTTATTCCGGGTTTTTTAATATCTGGTTTTGCTTACGATTTCAGACAAATTAGTCTTTTACAATCAAATATCCGACTTCATAATCGTTAATATTTTTATTAATAATTAATTAACATTGCTTTAACCTCTGTATATCAACTCATTTAAATATTTATTTTTTAAACATGTTATAAAACATCTCACTTTCATTTCGTAAGTTAATATTCAATATTATTTGCAGATCACAACTAAACACACCAAAGAACAATTAGAGACACTCATAATATAAACCCTTTATTTTAAAGTATTTTAAGCTCTATTTGGCCTGAATGAACAGAGATCAGTGTTACTCAAACCATCATGTTTAACTGACCTTAAAAACCGTTTAATTTGCAATATAATTACAAATTGAAAGTTAACAAATAATAACCTTAGAAATGAAAACATTTAATGGCGTTTTAGGAAGAGTAAGTTTAATTTTTGTGTTTTTTATGATGATTTGTCAGGTCAGTGTTTTGGGGAATACCGTGGCATCCACGGAAGCGAGTTTTTCGATTACCTCTGTTGACAATTCAGTTAATTCCTTCATCTGGAACCTGAAATATTCAGAATCTGAGAATTCTTTTAAGATCATTATGACCGAGAATAATGGTGAAAAAGAATATACTGTTCGAAGTAAGTTTTTTGAAGTTGCTTATGTTTTAAACAAAAACGGATTTGGTGCACGGCTAATTAGAGGAAATAAAACGCAGGTTCCGGTTCAGATCCTCGAAAAGATTATCAATCAGGAGGCGCTAAAGAACCAAAAAGTGATTAGCGATGCCAATACCAATAACGAAACAGCACTTAATCTCATCGCAAGCTATCTGCCTGATTTAATTAATGATAATTATAAGCACTTGCTCCAGTAAGTGTTTAAAATCAAAAAAAGATCAAGCCATCCAAAAAAGGATGGCTTTTTTTGGTAAAATTCACCTAAGGTTTGTAAATTTGCAGCAAACCTGATCTGTTATGCTTGAAATATTTTATAAACGTCGAAGTACGCGCAAATTTCTGGATAAAAAGATCGAGGAGGATATCATTAAAAAACTCCTCACTGCTGCTTTGCTGGCGCCGTCGTCTAAAGGAAGCCGGCCCTGGGAATTTATTGTTGTAGATGATCCGGAACTCCTTGAAAAACTGGCCAATTCTAAACCACATAGCGCCTCTCTTCTCAAACATGCCCCCCTTGCCATCATCATAGCTGGAGACAAATCAAAAAGTGATGTTTGGGTGGAGGATTGTTCAATCGCCTCCATATTTATCCAGCTTGCTGCAGAGTCGCTTGGACTGGGTTCGTGCTGGGTTCAGATCAATCGCAGGTACTTTAATGACGATATCACCTCCAATGAATACATACACGAGCATTTTAATATTCCCGACCGGCTGGAAGTCCTTTCTGTTGTAGGAATCGGATATAAGGCCGTTGAACGACCTCCTCTAACCGATGGTGATGTTTGTTGGGACAAGGTTTCAATCAATCATTATAAAGCCCCAACGAATTAGCGAACGAATTACTGCTGACCAGCCTTGACCTTCCGGATACCAGGTAGTTGTACCATTTGTCAAGGTTTTGCTGGTTGGATTATAAAATGTCTTGTGTGATCCATTCGTGCTCTGACGGAATATTACTACTTTATTTGTGACTAAATTCCAGCTTCTTAGCTCCACTGTTACGGATGCAGTCGAACCATTGGTGTGTCGCCACACAGCATCGAAAGTATTTGTATTTGGCCTTCGCGTCCATGTACCGCTCCAACCGCAACATTTCATAACCTGCCATTGGTTTCCTAATAACGCCACATTACCAAACATCGAATTGACCCGATCCTTTGCATCGGGATCCTGCCCAAAAGAAGATACACCAATTAATAATAATAGACCTAAAAAGGAAGAAAACTCAAAAATATCACCAAATTTCTGACATTTTATCAAAATATAACAAAAAGAATGACAAAGAAACTTATATTTGGATAAGGAAAAATCATGAAAAAATGACACTTCGAAATCAGCTTGACGACACAGATCTGCACATTCTGGATATCATTACCAAAAATGCGCGGATACCTTTTAAAGATGTTGCTTCCGATTGCGGCATATCACGGGCCGCAGTTCACCAAAGAGTGAACAGGATGATTGAAATGGGTGTAATTACTGGTTCGGGATACCATATTGATCCGAAGAAGGTCGATTACCGGACATGCACCTATGTGGGAATATTCCTTGAAAAGGGTGGACTCTTTCATGAAGTGGCTGAACAACTACACGCCATCACTGAAATTGTCGAATGTCATTATACCACAGGCGAGTATGCTATTTTTATCAAGGTTTATGCTCGCGATAATGAGCATCTGAAAGAGATACTCAGTGAAAAAATTCAACGGATTCCGGGTGTTTCGAGTACCGAGACTTTTATCTCCCTGGAAGAGACATTCAAACGCGAGGTGCCTATATTCTCATAAACCACTGATCGAACGTTGGCGGATCGCTTCAAAAACGATGATCCCTGCAGCAACCGAAACATTCAACGACTGAATCTGACCATGTTGAGGTATTTTAGCCCATTCGTCCGACACTTTAAGCAATCCTGCTTCAATGCCCAAATCTTCCGATCCAAGAATAATTGCAATAGGGTCTTTCATATCAATATCATAATAGAATTTCTCCCCTTTATCTGTTGCCGAAATAATCTTCAATCCACTATTCTTCAAATATTTAACAACATTTGATAAACTTTTAGTCCGGCAAACAGGAATAAGGTGTAACGCACCGGCAGAGGTTTTTATCGCATCGGCATTGATTTGTGCTGATCCCTTTTCCGGAATAATAATCGCATGTACCCCGGCTACCTCGGCAGACCTGGCGATAGCGCCAAAATTTCGGACATCGGTTAATTCATCAAGAATCAGAATCAAAGCAGTTTTACCCTCTTCGTAAAGACGCGGAATGATCTCCTCAATATTCTGGTATACGATCGGAGAGATAAACGCCAGGATACCCTGGTGATTTTTTCGGGTTACCCGGTCGATCTTCTCAATGGGAACCAACTGAATTGGGATTTGCATCTGATGAACAAGATCCATCAGTTCGTGATAGAGCTCACCCTGTAACCCCTTTTTTATCAGAATCTTCTCAATCTCCTTACCAGAGTTGATTGCTTCGATAATGGTACGCATACCGAAGATATAATCTGTTTTTTCCATATTTTCTGTTTTTAAAATTCAATAAATTATAAGTAGCGGTTCGCTTCATCAAGGTCTGATTCAGTGAGATGAAATAAGTTGAAATTTGTGAATAAGTCTCTACCTCTCCCAATCTCTCAGTCTATCAGTCTCTTACTCTCCCCATCTCTGAGTCTCTCTCTCGTTTTTCTACCAGGTTCTCTTCTCCTCCCACTCCCTGAGCTCCTCGTTAAGCAATTCCCATTGTTTCATCTCTACTTCTACCTGTTTTTTACATGAACCATAACGTTCGAAAAGAGAACTATTGTCAATTGTTGAAGGATCGGCCAACATCTTATCCATGGCAGCAATATCATCTTCCAACTTTGAGATCTGCCACTCCGCTTCTCCGATCTGCTTTTCGATACGGGTGATCATCCGATTGATATCTTTCCGCTCTTCAAAACTTACGGCTATGATCTCTTTTACAACCTCTTTCTTTATCTTTTTTTCAGGCGCAGAGAGTTCCAGTTCACGTAAGGACTCCATTTTACGCTTCTGCAAAAATTCGTAAACGCCACCCAGGTGCTGCCTTATCTTTTTGTGTCTGAACTCATATACGACATCAACCAGACCATCCATAAACTCACGGTCGTGTGAAACGACCAATAACGTTCCGTCGAAATTAATCAAAGCCTGTTTTAACAGCCCCTTTGAATGGATGTCAAGGTGGTTTGTAGGTTCATCGAGAACCAGAAAATTGACCGGTTCGAGCAGCAATCTGATCATTGCCAGCCTTGCCCTTTCTCCTCCGGAGAGTACTTTCACCTTTTTATCGGCATCCTCACCCGAAAACATAAAAGCGCCCAGGATGTCCCTGATCTTAGTACGAACATCACCAACAGCAATTTTATCAATAGTATCAAAGGCGGTAAGTTCCTCATCCAGTAAAGAGGCCTGATTCTGGGCAAAATATCCAATTTTCACATTGTGTCCAAGCTTGTGCTCACCATTACATTCCAATTCCTGCATGATGATCCGTGCCATCGTACTCTTTCCTTCTCCGTTTTTACCGACAAAAGCAATACGATTGCCCCGTTCAAGCTTAAGATCAACCTTATCGAGCACCAATAAATCACCATAGTTTTTACTCACCTCTATCGCTTCAAAAACCACTGTTCCGGAACGGGGTGAAGGGGGAAATTTAATATTTAACGAGCGGGTATCCTCTTCGTCGACCTCTATGCGATCGACTTTATCCAATTGTTTGATACGCGATTGCACCTGTACCGCTTTCGTTGCCTTATACCTGAACCGCGAAATAAAATCTTCCGTTTCCTGGATCATCTTTTGCTGATTCCGATAGGAGGCCAATTGTTGCTCGCGTCGCTCAATGCGAAGTTCAAGGTATTTTGTATAATTAACTTTGTAGTCGTAGATCTTTCCCAGACTAATTTCGACAGTCCGGGTGGTTACATTATCTAAAAATGCCCTGTCGTGCGACACGAGGACAACTGCCCCTGCATAATCCTTCAGGAAATTCTCAAGCCACTCAATCGACTCAATATCCAAGTGATTTGTTGGCTCATCAAGCAGGAAGACATTTGGTTTCTGCAACAGAATTTTTGCCAGTTCGATTCTCATTCTCCATCCTCCCGAAAACTCGGATGTCTGACGGCTGAAATCAGATTGTTCGAAACCCAGACCGATCATCGTCTGCTCAATATCTACATGAAAATTGGTGCCTCCCATTAACTGGAAACGCTCATTCGCCTCATGCATTTCGTCAATAATCCGATGGTATTCAAGAGATTCATAGTCCTCGCGAAAAGCAAGCTCGTTGTTCAGAAATTCTATCCGTTTCTCAAGTTCCTGAATTTCAGCAAAGGCGGTAACCGCCTCTTCCATTACCGTCCTTGAATCGGAAAGCTCCATATGTTGTGGTAAATAACCCACCTTTATATCGCGGGGAATGACCACGCGCCCCGAAGTCGGGGTTTGCAAACCTGCAAGTATTTTAAGTAACGTCGATTTTCCGGCGCCGTTTCTTCCTGCCAAACCTATCCGGTCGCGTGGATTTACAATAAAATTTACATGCTTAAAAAGCTCAAAACCGCCAAATTCGACGTACAATTCCTCAACTGAAACACTCATGATTCACAAACACATACTAGGATGAATACCCTTTTGGATCACCGATCAGACCACCCGACCATCCAAACTCCAAAAGCACTTTAAAAGTTGCCGCAAAGATACCAAAATTTGAAGGGTAGCTGTATTTATTTTTCGGTGCAAAATCAATTTGTATCTTTGCACTAAATTCAAATATAACGTTTTGGGAAGAGGAAATAAACCATTGCCGCTTTACGAAGGGGTGGAGATCCTGGATATCGGATCGGAAGGAAAGGCGATTGCCCGGGTTGACGGGATTGTGGTCTTTACCACACATGTAATTCCGGGAGACATTGTAGATCTTCAGGTCATTAAAAAAAGGGAGAAGTACCAGGAGGCAAAAGTGATTAAAATCCGTACCGACTCACCTGACCGCATCCCGGCTTTTTGCGAACATTTTGAAGTTTGCGGCGGTTGCAAATGGCAATATCTCCCTTACGAAAAACAGCTGTATTACAAGCAGAAACAAGTTTTCGACCAGCTTAAAAGAATAGGAAAAGTCACTTTGCCCGAGCTCATGCCGATCAAAGGATCAGCAAATTCAACCTTTTACAGAAATAAACTGGAGTTTACCTTCTCGAACCGGCGTTGGCTCACCATTGAGGAGGTACGTTCCGAAGCGCTGTTTGGAGACATGAATGTTCTTGGCTTCCACGTGCAGGGGATGTTCGACAAAGTGCTCAATGTCAATAAGTGCTGGTTGCAACCCGAGCCCTCGAATGCCATACGCAATGCCGTAAAAGATTATGCTATCGCCAGTCACCTCGATTTTTACGACCTGCGGAATAAGGAGGGTTTCCTTCGTAATCTGATTATCAGGTCAACCAGTATAGGCGAAGTGATGGTCATTGTCAATTTTTTCCGTGAGGACATTGAAAAAAGGGAGGCATTGCTCCACTTCGTGGCAAACAAATTTCCTGAGATCACCTCACTGCTTTACGTGATTAACGAAAAGGGGAACGACACCATCACCGATCAGAATATCCATGTTTTCAAAGGACGAGATCATATTATCGAAGAGATGGAAGGGCTCAAGTTTATGATCGGGCCAAAATCATTCTATCAAACCAATTCGCAGCAAGCTTATGAGTTATATAAGGTTGCACGGGAGTTTGCCTCCCTCACGGGGAAAGAGGTGGTTTACGACCTCTACACAGGAACTGGTACCATCGCCTGCTTTGTAGCCTCCAAAGCGAGCAAAGTAATTGGAATAGAATATGTACCTGAGGCAATCAGCGACGCAAAGATTAATTCAGTGAGCAACAATATCCAAAATACCAGTTTCTTTGCCGGTGATATGAAAGATATTTTAACGAAGGATTTTATCGCAGAGCACGGTCATCCCGATGTGATCATTACTGATCCGCCAAGGGCCGGAATGCACGAAGAGGTGATCAATGCAATCTTATTTGCAGCTCCTGAACGAATTGTCTATGTCAGTTGCAATCCGGCCACCCAGGCACGCGATATCAGCCTGCTCAGTCACAATTACCAAGTTACCAAAATACAGCCGGTTGATATGTTTCCGCATACACACCATGTCGAAAATGTGGTGCTGCTCGAAAGGTTACCGGAATAGAAGGAAAATTAATTAAAAGAAAAAGAGGGTGTCTAAAAAGCCAGAAAAAATCACTTTCTATCTCTGTGAGCCTCTTTTTCTTTTAAACGCTCTGATTGGTTTTAATTTTTTTTGCGGGTGTTCATTCCCAAAAGCGGATAAAGCGGACAAACGCTGAACAGGCTGGTAAGAATAAAAATCGCTGCAAAAACCAACAGAACAATTGCCAGTGTTCCGCTGATTACCTTTGTAAAAAAAAGTAATACAATAATTGCTGCAACAAAAATGCGTAAGGATTTGTCTGTCGTACCCATGTTCTTTTTCATACCTGGAAGTTTTAAATTAAATAACTATCAATCAAAACAAAGAAGTGCAAAAAAAGTTGTTGCATGCGGTTTTTCCACTCGCGTCAGGATTTCATAATTTAAAAGCAAATCCTTGTACAAGTATCGCATGTGTCTCATATTATAGCCCATAACGGCTGGGGCTGTATGCTTCTTTCTGTTTGAACTTTATAGTACATTATCAATGTCTGCTTTTACGTTTTTTAATGATTCGTCTGATAACAAAATAGACAATAAGTGTCAAGAGGATATAAGGCCAAATTTTAATTGTCCAAAGAACAAAATCTATAACGGAAGTCCAGCCGTTACTCAATGATTTTTTAACTCTTTCAAAAAATTTGTCTTGCTGTTGTTGTTTATAAATAAACTCTTTTTTCGTATACAAATTAAGTTTTAAAGCGCTATACGAAACTTGTTTGCTGAGGAAATTCAACCGTCCTTCTTTACTTTCGATTTCCTCTTGAAGTGTCCTTACTTTTTCTTCAATTGCTAGAATGTCTTTGACTGTTGATGCCTTATACAGTAATTCCTTGTAGCGTTTTAGATATTCGCGTTTGTTTGTCAAACGAGTTTGAATGTCAACGTATTCTTCTGTTATGTCACGGGCCTGGATACTTTTACTTTTAATCTCGTCTTTGCCATTTTCTATGCTAGAAATTAATTTCTCAAAATTGTCGGCAGGAACACGTATTCTTAGGTCGTAAGAAATTGTCTGATCGTTATTTTGAAAATCTTCTCTTTCGTAATAAGCATTTAATTTTTTCAGTAGGTTGTCAATGCCCTTTTTACTTGCTTTAATGTCATTTGTTTTAACTGAAATATCACCGTCTTTTACTATTTTCTTTTCTCCTACTGTTGAATTATCACCTAGAAATTCTGATTTAGGGTTTTCCTCTTCCTGAACTTCTTCGTCAGCTTTAATTACTGGCGGAGTAAATTTTATCGTTGAAGAAAATTCTTCTGCGTTAGACACTACTTCATCGCTTCCCTGGTCGTAGCTTACTATTTTTTCTTGTTTGGAATTACAAGAAATTAAAATTGTCAAAGCAGTAAAAATAAGCACTAAAAGATTTGTTTTCATATGTTGTATATAATTTGTTTATTAGCGGCCACATCCGCCAGTTGGCGGACTGGGTCTCGAAGACCGCTCAGAGTCCTACTAATTAGCAGGCGTTTTTTATCTAAATTGGTTTAAAAGGCCTGTATCTCTAACCTCGTCAAATATTTTATTGCCATCTTGAAAATGTATTTCTCTTAAATGTGTCATGCTTTTAGGATTTGATTCCTTGATGATTGAAAAGTAGTTTAGTCGAAGTTTGAATGTTTTTGTAATAGTCTCCAAAGTTGGCAATAAATCGACTTGAAACATCTGGTCTTGATCATTTGAATACATCAAATAATAGAATGAACTCCAAAAAACGGCAGCTTTATCAAAGTCAATATTATCAGGTGGCCCTATCACAGAATAAGCATGATATTGTGGAATAAAATACTTTGCCAATTCAAATCTCGCTACTTTGCAGGCAGAGAGGAAAAGTCTTCTGTATTTTAAATGCTTGCCTATCAATAATTCAAACTCTTCAAATATGATATCTTCAAAACATAAGCATAAAGCCTCTTCATTTCCATGACACGCAACATGCAAAAATCCCAAATCACTTTCTTTAAATTTTTCAATAACAATTTCTAATTCTAAAATTGTTCTTATATAGTAGTAATCATTTGGAATATCACATAAGTCTAGAATCTTTTTAAGAGCTAATCCATCAAGATTACCCTGTCTTTCATTTTCTAAATCCATTGATTCGATAATGAATACTCCGTATTTAGGTTTGTGTCTTTCCATAAAATGTTCGAATGTAATTTATTAAAATGGTTGCTAACACTTGTATATCCACAGAGTTGTGGATATATCGTTATTGGTTTGATCGTATTTTGTTTGTTAATGTACTGATATTATGCTTTATATATTAGTTGTATATCATTTTCAATTAAATCTACCGATACCCCTCGATTGCCCCGATCCATCGGGGAGGGGTGGTTGTTCGAAGTTTGTAAATCAATTATATGCCTGTTCAACCTTCTGATGGAATTTGCCACTTAATTTCGTTGCAAACGATCAACCATTCGAGGTTTTATCAAAAGTCTTTTTACCGCGGAGATACGCAGAGAAGGCGCAAAGTTACGCTGAGATATAATTCTGTAATTTAATGCTTTGCGTTTCTCGGCGGTTTCACTCAGCGGTTCTCCGCGGTTAAAATTTTTACTTTTGATACAGCCTCGGGTCTTATCTATTCCGACCTGTCGGAATAAAATCCGTCTTAATCCGCATTTCCCGCGTTAATCAGCGTTCCATTTTTTTATTACTGAATAAACCGAACTTTTTATCCCTCCAAATTTATCAATAAAAATTCATCCAATTCTAATAAAACCAATTTAATTAGCTGTTTTTTAACATGTTTTGTGTAGTATCCCTAAACTGCATCAATTTTATGTTTGATCTGGCAAATGTGTCTCTTTAAACCTGGGATACTCTCGTTTGCCCCGATCCTTTGGGGAGGGGTTGTTGTCCGGAGTTTGTAACGGCCGAGGCTATGGCCTATAAGGGATTTCGAAGCGTCAAACCACCTTTCAGCCTAAACCAACAACCGGAGCGAGATTTGAACATCGAGAACCACCTAAACCCTTAATGCCAATAGCCTTTGCTATGCGTTAGGCATTTTTAAGGCATTAGGTTTTACTGTCTTTTTCGAATTTGTCCGATTAACCTGTCTCATATTTTGCTCTTTTCTGGTACGGATAAATTCACTTATCTCTTTTCTTTCGATATCAGTCAGTGGTGGACTTTGTATTATAAAATCAACGCCTTGTGGTTCTTTCACTGAGCCCATAATTTCTAAATTTTAAAATATTTTTCAACTAAAATTTTCGCTGCCTCGGTCTCAATTATCATTCGCTGATTTTTGAAATGGTAAGCACCTAGAGTTTTTTCATAATGGTCAATCAATTTGGTTTTTGCTGTGAATGATACATACCCTTCAAAACCTTTTTGAAATGATATTTTACAGGCATAAGCTACTAAATTTCCTGCAACGCCTTCATATATTTTGTGATTACCGATATTGAAAGGTGCACTTTCCAATAAGTCCATAAAAACATGGTCTTGTTCTATTGTGACACTCAAAAGACCTTGTATAATATTCGGATTATTAACGATCGTAAGTTTGTAGACTTCCTTCTTTATTTCGTCATATTCCTGTTTCCAATTGAAGTTCCATCCTTTATTTTTGGTGATAATTCTCAAATCCGATTTACCTAACCGAATAACTTCCGTCTGGAAACTGTCACCTGAAACTGTGTTCAGAATTGAGTTTGTCAGTCGGTCTATGATAAATCCCTGTTCCATTTTTTTGAGACTTGTATACTTCAAAGGTACAAAAATTAAGGCGATTTAATTAGCTATTTTTTAACATGTTTTGAGAAGTATCCCTAAACTGCAGCAATTTTATGTTTGATCTGGCAGATGTGTCTCTTTAAACCTGGGATATTCTCGTTTGCCCCGATCCTTTGGGGAGGGGTTGTCGTCCGGAGTTTGTAACTCAATTACATACTTGTTTTGCCACCAAGATATATTGGCTTATTAATATCGTTACACAATTATGATTCAGTGTCAACGGTCATTGTAACTGTTTCTGAGGGCAATGCAAATTTATAAATCACCCTCTCCTTTTGGGGAGGGCTGGGGTGGGGTCTTTAACTCCCCCCGATCTTAATAATTTTCCACTTCCCGTGATCCTTAACATGTGCCATCCCCTTGTAACAGCAGGCCCCATGATGATTGTAGCCATCTTCATAGATGAGGGGTATAACTTCCTTTCCATCTTTATCGATAAATCCGTATTTGTCGCCCAGCTTTACAGCAGCATAACCACCTATGAATTTCCAGGTATTATCGTATTTAGGGGCAATAACTTCCCTGCCATTTTCGTCAACATAACCATATTTCCCATCTATCCTGACAGCCGCCCTACCCTCTTCGAGCGCGTAGGCAAGATCATATTTGGGAGCGACTACTACCTTCCCTTTTGCGTCTTTATACCCATACTTGTCATTGGCAGCTGAATAAAATGGGATTATTTGGGCTTTTAATAATGTGCAGCCCAACAGCATAATTACCAATAAAATATTTTTCATCTTTTAATTCTTCATTTTTAATTCTCCATTAATCCTGGCATATCTTTAGGATTGGTTCCCCACGTTTCTGATGGTTTGCCACCCATGTAGAGCACCAATTCTCCACCATCCATTAGATTGGAGTGGCGAATGAATGAGTGTGTATATGGACTTCCGTTAAGTGTGGCCCGTTGAATATAAATATTTTGCTGGCTCAGATTTTCAGCCTTGACCACGAAATGCTTCCCATTACCAAGTGTAATATCGGTTTTGGAAGCGAGTGGAGTGCCAAAAACATACTCACCGTTTACAGGATTTACAGGATAAAAACCGATCGAGCTTAAAACGTACCAGGCACTCATCTGTCCGCAGTCGTCGTTGCCACACAA
Organism: Prolixibacteraceae bacterium; assembly: GCA_963677935.2. Classification (GTDB taxonomy): domain Bacteria; phylum Bacteroidota; class Bacteroidia; order Bacteroidales; family Prolixibacteraceae; genus JAAFHB01. The sequence goes on from CAXXEH010000003.1 coordinate 3,235,049, forward strand.
ACCGCCGGGCTGGTTACTGTAAAACCGGCTCAGGATATGGTATACCTTTTCGGCTGTCTTCCAGGGCTTCCCAACATAGCTATAGAGGTACGGAACGTGATGACTCGGTTCATTCGAAAACTCTGACAATCCATAATATCCATCATTGACAAGCTCCCTGTGACGGGCATCGGGGATATTGTACAGGGAATCCAGTTTTTGGTCAAACCTCCCGGCTCCACCCATCGCATCAATTAGTCCATAAATATCCTGAGGTACATACCATGTATAAATCCAGGCATTTCCCTCCTGAAAACCAATCGATTCTTTGGGATTAAATGGCATCATCCATTGCCCTTTTGCATCTTTGGATCGAACAAATCCCAGTGAACCATCAAACAAATTCTTCCAGTATCCGCTCCTTTTCATGAATTGGACATATGACGCCGGTTTGTTCAGTTTCGCTGCTACCTGTGCAATACACCAGTCGTCGAAGGCATATTCCACCGTTTTGGTTACCCCGCGCTGCCTTGGATCAAGGTCATCGGGTACGTAACCATATTTGCGATAGAGATCCGATTCACGAATATCCTCATCTGCCGTTACGACCATCGCTTCAAAAGCCAGATGATAATCAAAACCTTTAACACCTTTTAAAATTGCATCGGCAATAATTGGAACGGCATGATAACCCGGCATAACGTTAGCTTCATTAAAATACAATTCCCACGAAGGAAGCAAACCATGCTGTTTGTAAAACGCCATAAACGAATTGATGATATCGGGTAATCGTTCTGTTTGTGTCAGTGTAAACAAAGGAGCCGCAGCACGGTAAGTATCCCACAGGGAACTAAGCGTATAGATATTTTTGCCTTTATAAATCTTTTTGTCGGCGCCTGTATACCGGCCCAATGCATCATCAAAACGAAATGGTGCGAAATAACAATGATAGGCTGCTGAATAAAAGGTTTGTTTGAAAACAGAATCAGCAGAGGTCACCTTTATTTTGTTCAACTCGGTCTCCCAGGCATCTTCCGCACTCTTTTTTACAGCTTCAAAATTCCAATCCCTGATCTCCTCCAAACCTGCCAAAGCCCCTTCGATATTGGCTGAACTGATCGCCACCTTCACTTGCAGCTGATCCCCTTTTTTCGTGGGAGGAAATATCAGGGAAGCGATCACCTTTACTGCCCGTGCCTCCACCTTTGATTTGACAAGGATGCTATCAGCAAATATCGCAATGTTCTGAAAGGGTTTGCTCGTCTGTGCAGCGAAATAAATGCACCTTTCGCCAACGAATCCGATAGAACGTCGAAATCCGACAATGGTACTATCATTCATCTTTTTGAGATAGCACTCCAAAGGAAGGTCGCCGTTATGACCCACCCTCGCCTCAACACCATTACCAACACCCAAATCAAACTTAATACCTGGATTTTTGCTTTCCGGAAAAGTATAGCGGTGAAATCCGCAATGTACTGTTGTCGTTAACTCTGCCTTAATATTAAAGGTTTTTAGTTGAACGGAGTAATAACCGGGTTTAACCACCTCATCCTGATGCGAAAATTCGCTTCTCACCCTTTTGGGAGACAGATCAACATTTACAAGCGGGAACACCGAAATATCGCACAGATCTTCGGCGCCGGTTCCACTGTAATGGGTATGACTGAATCCTGCAATATTTTTGCTCGAATAGTGGTATCCGCTGCACCAGTTGTAGCCATTATCTCCGTTATCGGGGCTGAGCTGTATCATTCCGAACGGGACAAGTGCCCCTGGGAAAGTATGTCCATCGACGTCGGTTCCGATAAATGGATTAACGTAACGGGTCAATCGTTCAGTTGTCGTTTGATTGCATGAAAAGAGGATTGAGATGGCGAATAAAAATAAAAGATACTTTTTCAAATTCATTTTTAGTTGTAGCAATTTGGTTCGTTCAATAATTCCTGTTGGGATAATAATCCCGGATAGGAACTGCCACAAATATAGAAAAAGGGATTTATTTTACTGTTGGGGAAATTCAGACACGAAAATTAAATTGCATGACTCAGTATATAAGAGAGATATTATCAACCCAGAAGACAGATTCCGGAGACCCGATAAATTCAATTCCCTGGAAACTTGAATCAAAGTACATCACCAGATGGGTGGGGATCTCCTCTGCTTTTCCCCAATTTTTTTCAATTAGCGGAACCATCATCCCTTTTGAATTCTTCACATACATAGGTCCCACTGAGGGGATGAGCCCCATTGTATGAGGGTCATATTGCGGGTCTTTGGTGATATCGCCATAACGGACCTGGAAGGTGGCCCCGTTGATCCACTGATTTTCTGTATTGCTAAAAAAAACTCTTACTCCACCTATTCGGGTGGCAAATACATCTCCCTGCGCGTCCTCCCATCTCTTTTGGAGTATCATACAAAACTCCGCCTTATCCTGACCAGGAACTGATTTCTCGTTCGTATCGGTATTGATCCGGTTAAGACCCGGGGAGCATTTGTAATCGAATTTTACTGCCCGGGGACGCTTCGTAAAGGGGATTCCATGATTCATCTTTTTTACGGGTGACTTAATACTCTTAACCGGTTCAATAAAATCACCAAGAAAAATCGCCCCTGTGACTAATGCATCCAAAGTAATTCCGATAACATGAACTCCGCGGACATTGGTTTCCATGCGACTACAATACCCGTCGTTCCTCTTCTCCGGAAAAACACAATTATTGGCGATATCAAGCCCTATTTTTGCATGCACATTCGAGGTTCCCCATGGTGATTCGACTTTGGGATCAGTTTTTGCACCTGAGGTATTGTCTAACCCTATTTGAAAAAGCTTAATGCTTTCACCACCAACAAAAAATGATTCTTTAACCAAACGAAAATACCAACTATCAAGATTTGAGTAATTTAACTGACCAGAATTATCGGTGTATCGATTCTGGGAAAGCGCCCCGGAGTAAGAAATCGTCAGAATTAGTGCCGCCAGAAATTTCACATTAATTTTCTCCATCCTTTTTCTAGTCTTTTTGCAAAAAATCCAATGCAATATTATTGAATTCATCATATTTTTCAATGCTGCTCAGGTGTCCGCAATTCTTTAAAACGACGATTTGAGCAGATTGATGTGTATTACAGAATTGAAGGCAATCTTTCAGAAAAGCATGATCCTCATTCCCTGATACCATTAAAACAGAATCTGATTTGAAAGGCTCATTGAAAATCCGGTCCATCCGGCGTTTCACCTCTTCCAAAATTGCCAGCCACGATCGGTACTCGTCTCTGGCTATACCTTTGGAGCCTTCAATAAACATGCGCCTCGATTCCCTGTGATTTTTGTAGGGCATAATGAAATAGGCAACTACAGAATAAAGGAAGTGATTGTTGATATATGGGGAGAGCAATTTTCCCAATTTAAACATAATATAAAGGCTTGTTTTGATTCTCAGGACCGCACCAGTCATTACGATGGATTTAAATCGCTCGGGATGTGACATTTCCATAACCCTGATCAGTGATGCGCCAAACGAGCATCCTATAAAATTCGCACGTTCTATTTTGTATTTATCCATTAACCGGAATATATCTTCTGAAATCAATTCGAGTGAATATTTTCCGGTTTCAGGCTTGGGAAGATTTTTCGAAAGACCATGCCCTCTCAGATCGGGCATCAGGATATTAAAATGGTCTTTGAAGGCTTTTAATTGCATACAAAAAGTTCGGGAATTGCCTCCGATTCCATGAACGAAAATAATCCATGCTTTATCTGGTGAGTTAAAATAGAGGCGGTGAGCTAGTAGGTTTTTCATTCAGTACAGGTAATTAAGACGATGCAAAAGTACAATTAAAGACAATAAAAGTTTATGTAAATCTGATCTGTTTTAAGTCAGCAATAATATTTTTTACAAGAAATGTTTTATTTGATGAGACAACCTCTGCTAAGCAGTTGATGAGCATGAGTAAACTCGCCGGCGCAAATTGCACCCGCAATTGATAGCTCTCCTGCTAAAACAATAGCTGCAGCCACTTCAGCAAAAGCTGCTGAATTATTTTCTCCCGACAAGTTCAAAATATCGAGGCAGGCTTTTTGTGAAGGTAAGCCAGTTCCCCCTCCGACGGTTCCAACGATCAGATTTGGGAGTGTTACTGATGCATAAAAATTTCCATCCTTGTTAATTTCCATCCTGGTAATGCCAACTGCCGACTCACCCACGCATGCAGCATCCTGGCCACAAGCTATATATAAAGCAGCCAGACCATTGGCAAAATGGCCATTAATTCCATTCGTTCCGGAAAGTATCGCTCCGATCATGGTCATATTCCATAAAGGGATCAGGTTTTCAGGTGTGGTATGTAAATATTTTTTAATTAGTTCAGGTCTAATGACCACTTCAGATATTACTTTCTTCCCCCTTACACCCAAAAATGACATGGCGCATGCTTTTTTATCACCAGACAAGTTTCCTTCGATAAAATATCTTTCAGGTTTTATCGGACTATTTTCAACAATATACTCGCATACGCTCTTAGTAGCAATGGTGATCATATTCTGACCGGAAGCATCTGCTGTAAAATAATCAAAGTTGATGTACACATAATTGCCTTCTATCGTGACCTTTATGTCAGATAACTTGCCGTGACTTGTTGTTGTTTCAGCAACTCTTTTGAGCTCATTCGTATTATTCACAATCCAATTAACAAATAACATGGCATTGGCCAAATTGTCAAAAATAAAACCAGGGGACCGGCTCACCCCCTCATTTATGACAGCAGTTGAGCATCCACCTGCCTCCGTAATAAGCTGTGCACCTCTGCTATAGGAAGCGACAAGTGCTGCTTCTGTTGTTGCCAGAGGGACATAATAATCACCCTGAGCAAAAAGACCATTAATTCTCAAAGGACCAGCTATGCCAACAGGAAATTTGATTGTTCCAATAAAATTCTCAATATTTTTCTCATAAACTCCCATCTCATTTTTGGACAATTCATCCAGCAAAATACTCTTTGAGTGATTGTTATTGATTATATCCCATCTTTTTTTAACCTGTTTCTCATTGGTGTAAAAATTGCAGGGCAGACGAATAAAATCGGTATGTTTGGGGGATAATCTTTTCCTGAATTCATCATTTGAAAGGTTCTCAAATATTTTAGCAAAATATTTCTTTGCTTTCTGATATGTTTTCATAATTTATTATATTTTCGAATCTATTATTATTTGTTTTATTAAGAAATATCCCATTTTTCTTTAAGTTCTCAATTAATGACAAATTTCGCAATATTCCAAGAAAATCAGGGATTAGTTGAATATAAATTTCAAATTTATTATGATTTGCAAAAAACCTGTTAATTTTGTACGAAAATTTAAAAAAGAATTCTTTTTCTGAATAAATTCATTTCATCTGTATATAATTTGTTTTTTAAAGTCCAGATGGAATCGCCATCCGCCAGTTGGCGGATTCATCTTCGGTTTGTGATTTACAACCATGGCTATTTCATATGTCAAATTCTTTGGAAATGCATCCTGCTCAAAACTCCTTTAATATTTACAGCGGTACCTCGTTATTGCTTTTTATTCTGCTTTCATTTGTTCAATCTGGTTATGGACAATATAATCAAACTGTTCGAGGCAAGATAACCGATAAGGTCACCTCCTCTTCCCTTCCGGGTGTCACTGTAATTCTGAACGATAAATCTTTGAATATTGGAACCATATCCGATGCAAAAGGTGAGTTTGTACTGAAAAATGTTCCTGTCGGAAGAAACAGCTTTATGTTTACATTTATCGGTTATGAACCGGTTCAGGTAAAGGATATTGTTGTTAATTCAGGAAAAGAGTTATTTCTTAATATTGAGATGGTTGAGAAAGTTGAAGAACTTGAACAGGTGGTAGTAAAGGCTTTCAAAAAGGGAGAAGTCATTAATAAAATGGCAAGTATTAGTGCGCGCTCTTTTTCGGTTGAAGAGACAGAACATTTTGCCGGAAGCTGGTCAGATCCCGCCCGAATGGCAACAAATTTTGCCGGAGTTGCATCGGGGAACGATACAAGAAATGACATTGTTATCAGGGGGAATTCTCCCAATGGATTGTTATGGCGGTTGGAGGGGGTTGATATACCTAACCCAAACCATTTTGCAGTTCAGGGTTCTTCGGGCGGTCCGGTTTGTATGCTAAATAGCAACTTACTAACCCGTTCCGATTTTTTTACAGGAGCATTTCCAGCCCAATACGGGAATGCCATAGCCGGGGTATTCGATCTGAATATGCGAAAAGGGAATACCGAAAAAAATGAGTTCATTCTTCAAACCGGTTTAAATGGGTATGAAGTTGGGATAGAAGGACCTTTTGCAAAAAATTATGGTGGATCGTACATGATTAATGGTAGGTATTCGTTTCTGGATATACTTCAGAAAATGGGATTCAATATTGTTGGGGGGGCAGTTCCAACCTATTCGGATTTGAATTTTAAAATCTTTTTACCCATCAGAAACTCCGGGAAGATAACCATTTTCGGCCTGGGGGGACTTGATAATATTAAAGCCCCCGCAGATAAAAGCACCGACCAGTTTAATCCCATTGCAAATTCTGATCTTTCGAACAAAACCTTTACCGGGGTGGTTGGGATTGGCCATGAAGTGGTGCTGAATGAAAAATCAAAATTGCATACCACATTTTCAATTTCAACACAAAGAACAAATATTGCTGTCGATTCAATCATGCCTGATTTAACCAGGGAACTCTATTACTCTTCGAATTTCACAGAGAAGGAGATAACATTATCGACCCATTTTACCCATAAAATAAATGCCAAAAGCACGATCTCGTTTGGCATTTCTCTGAAAGACAAAGGTATTACCCAAAACGACAGTGCCATGTATTTAGGCAGTTACCTGAAGTTAATTTCCCTGGAAAATGAACATTTACAATTACTGCAGGGATTTATAGAATGGAAACACCGGTTTACTTCGAATTTTAGTTTTTACTCCGGTTTCCATTCACAATATTTATTTCTAAACGGATCGAAGACCGTTGAACCACGTCTGGGACTAAGTTTAAATATCTCAAATAATCAGACGATTAATCTGGGATATGGGATTCATTCACAAACACAATCTTTACCAGTCTATTTTGCTCAATCCGCAAATTCGGACCGTACAGCATATTGGAGAACCTGTGAGAACCTCGATTTTACAACTTCACAGCACTACATTTTTGGGTACAACAATAAATTATCCGAGAATTGGAACTTCAAGATGGAAACTTACTATCAGGATTTATGGAAAATACCGATAGAACGGACTCCATCGAATTTCTCTGTGATAAACCTGGGCGCGACCTATTACAATGGGACCCAGGAAAAGGATAGCCTGATCAATAAAGGACATGGAAAAAACTATGGAGTGGAAATGACGCTGGAACGGTACCTCAACCGGAATTGGTATTTTTTTCTGACGTCCTCGGTGTTTAAATCATTATACTTTGCCAGCGACAGGGTATGGCGAAACACCGTTTTTTCGACCGGTTTTGTAAATAATGCTTTACTCGGATTTGAATTCCCGATCAGTAAAAGATCGTCTCTCGATTTTAATCTACGGTTTGTTTGGAGCGGAGGACTCCGACAAAAATACATCAATAAAGAGGCCTCCATGGCTACCGGTACAATTGTTTATGACGAAGACAAAATTTATTCGGAGCAGGCAAAAGATTATATGAAACTTGATTATAAGATGACCCTGAGGCATAATATGCCACATACCACCGTGGAATTTGCAATTGATATAGCGAATTTGACTGATCGGCGTAATATATTCTCCCAATCATTCAATCCAAAAACAGGTCATGATACCTTTACCTATCAGCAGGGATTTTTGCCTACTGCCCTTCTAAGGGTCATCTTTTAAATAAGTTGAAAGAATTTTATGAATCTCATTTAAATACTTATCTACGTTCTGATCCCCCCAAATATCGATGGCATAAATTCTTAGAATTTGGATAATTAATCTTATTTAAATGTACCCCCCTTCAGTTCAGTTCTATCAACACGTTGAATTCCAGCCTAACAAATATTAAAATCATAATTTTATTCCTGCTCATTAATATTATTTTACATATCATCTACACTTATACATCAATAATTTTATATTTTACATTTTATAATTTACATTAATCTTTTATTCTTAGTTATATTTGCAGCCTTATCGCTGAAAAATTGATTAATAATGGATTCTGTGCCAAATTCATTTCATAATTATTACGTAACCGTCTTAATTTCATTTATTCTGATTTTATTTTTTAAACCTGCTTATGGGGATTATACTCAGACTGTTAGAGGCAAGATAGTTGATTTTGTCACCTCAACTCCTTTACCTGGAGTTCATATCATACTAAATGACAGATCATTGAACATTGGCACTATGGCAGATGCTAACGGTGAATTTATTTTGCATAAAGTACCTATTGGAAGAAATACTTTTATGTTTACTTTTATTGGATATGAACCTGTTCTTGTTAAAGACATTATGGTTAGTACAGGAAAAGAACTATTTCTTCCGGTGACCATGGTGGAGAATGTTGAGGAACTTGAACAAGTGGTGGTCAGCGCTTACAAAAAAGGTGAAGTGATCAATAAAATGGCAAGTATCAGTGCACAGTCGTTTTCAGTAGAAGAAACAGAACATTATGCCGGTAGCTGGTCAGATCCTGCCCGGATGGCAACCAATTTTGCAGGAGTTGCATCAGGAAATGATGCACGAAATGACATTGTAATCAGAGGGAATTCTCCCAATGGTTTATTATGGCGATTAGATGGGGTTGATATTCCGAATCCAAACCATTTTGCCACACAGGGCTCAACCGGAGGCCCGGTTTGTATGTTGAACAGCAATTTACTAACGCGATCCGATTTCTTCACAGGCGCCTTCCCTGCCCAGTACGGGAATGCCGTCGCCGGAGTTTTCGATTTGAACTTGCGACACGGAAACAATCAAAAAAATGAGTTTACTCTTCAAACCGGTCTAAATGGTTTCGAAGTGGGGGTTGAAGGACCATTTTCGAAAAAATACAGGGGCTCCTATTTGGTTAATGGCAGATATTCGTTTCTTGATCTCCTTCAGAAAATGGGCTGTAATATTGTTGGGGGTGCAATACCCAAATACTCAGATTTGAATTTCAAAATCTTTCTCCCCACAAATAAATTAGGAATTTTATCTGTTTTTGGTCTTGGTGGGTTTGACAAATTAAGTGCCTCAGCAGATAAAAGTACAGATCAGTTCAATACGGTAGAGAATACTGATTTATCAGACCTTACTACAACAGGCGTTGTTGGTATTGGCCATGAACTGGTTATCAATGAAAAATCAAAATTGCATACAACCGTCTCCATTTCAATTCAAAAGAGCAAAATCGTTACGGATTCTATTATGCCCAATAAAATCAGGGAATTATTCTATTCATCTGATTTTATCGAAAAACATATCACCTTTTCGACACATTATACCCGGAAAATCAATCCAAAAAACATCATCTCATTTGGTTTAGATCTGAAAGACAATGGGATAACCCAATCCGACAGTGCAAAATATGAGGGGCGTTATGTCCAACTTATTGACCTGAAAAACGAACATTTCCAATTATTTCAGGGATTTGCGGAATGGAAACACAGGGTGAATGATCAATTTAATTTTTATACGGGTATACATTCGCAGTATTTATTCTTAAACGGAACAAGAACAATTGAACCTCGTCTTGGGCTTAGCATTAATATCTCTGAAAAACAATCGGTCAATCTGGGTTATGGAGTTCATGCGCAGACACAGTCGTTACCAGTATATTTTGCTCAGAACGCAAATGCTGACCGGACCATCTATTGGCGCTGCTGCGAAAATCTCGATTTTACAAAGTCGCAACACTTTATCATTGGCTACAACCAAAAATTCATGAAGAACTGGAACCTGAAACTGGAAACCTATTTACAGCAGTTATGGAACATCCCGATCGAAAAATCTCCTTCCAGTTTTTCAGTAATCAACCTGGGCGCTACCTATTATAACGGATTAGAGGAGAAAGTTGAGCTTGAGAATAAAGGGCTTGGGAAAAACTATGGTATAGAAATGACCCTCGAAAAATACCTGAACAGGAAATGGTATTTCATGATGACAACTTCATTATATAAATCACGCTATCGGCCAAGCGATGGTAAATGGAGAGAGACGGCATTTTCAACAGGGTTTGTGAATAATGCTTTAATCGGATTCGAATTTCCGGTAAGTGAGCACTCTACACTCGATTTTAATCTTCGTTCTGTGTGGAGCGGCGGTCTCCGGCAGGAATTCATTAACAAGGAAGCCTCAATAGCTTCCGGAACTGTTGTTTACGATGATGACAAAATTTATTCCGGACAAGTTAAAAATTATGCCAAACTCGATTATAAAATGACCCTTAGGCATAATTTTTCACACACTACGGTGGAATTTGCTATTGACATTACCAATCTGACCAATCGTAAAAACATATTCTCCCAATCATTCAATCCCAAAACAGGTAGTGATACCTATACCTATCAGCAGGGATTATTGCCGACCGCGCTGTTGAGAGTTACATTTTAATAAATTTAACTTCACTGTGGGTTTGCTGCGTTTTTGTCGTGTCGAGCAAATACCGACATAAACCTTCCAGGAATGGGTGTTTCGTAACGCACCTCTGTTCCGTTTACTGGATGAATAAATGCCAGCACCCTGGCATGCAGACAGGTACGACCAATCAAATTGGTTTTTGCACCATATTTCTTATCACCAACAACGGGGTGACCCAATTCTTTCATGTGAACCCTGATCTGGTTCTTCCTCCCCGTTTCCAGTTTTACCTCCACTAATGTAATCGCCTCTCCTCGCCTGAGTACCTTGTAATGGGTAATCGCTTCATCCCCTTCACCGGGAACCTTTGTCGAATACATAATTAATGCCTTATTCTCCTTAAGAAAAGAGCGAATCGTACCCTCATCTTTTTCTACTATACCCTCAACAACAGCAATATATGTTCGCTCAATCACCGCTTCCTGCCAGGCACGTTGCATAACTGACTGCACCTCTTCACTTTTGGCAAACATCATTATACCGGAAGTATCACGGTCGAGTCGGTGAACGACAAAAATACGGTTATTTGGATTCTCCCGTTTCACATGTCCACTCAGGATACTATAAGTAGTCAGGAGTTTTTCTTTTGCCGTAGCAATCGAGAGCATCCCGGCTTCCTTCTCAATAACAATAATATACGGATCCTCAAAAAGAATTCTTAATCCCTTATACCTGATCTCTTCGGGAATTTTTCCCATGGTAATTGTCACCTGCTGACCTGCTAGAACCGGGTAATCAAACTGAGTGATGGTATGATGATCAACGGCGACCTGCCTATGTGCTAATAATGCTTTTACCGTGGTGCGGCTCTTTCCTATTAGCTGTTCGATTAAGAATTTCAGCAGTTCCGAATTTTTGGTTACCGCCAACTGTAGCTGTTTAGGGGTCACCTTTTCGGGATTTGACGGTTTTTGTTCCATTTTTTAATGATTTTACATTTTCAGATACCACCACACTTATGTCAAAGATGGTATATGAGCGAACAAAAGTACAAAAAAATGGCGCGAATAGGAATAGTTCCGTTATGTCTCATTCTGTATGACGACTCTCTCTCAAAAAGAACGGCAAATCAAAGGGAAATTTCTAAAAAAGCTCTTTGTAGCTTTTGATATGCGCATTATACCATTTAGGATCGCGCAACCGTTTAAAAAGTAAACGCCGGGCATCTTTATTGTGGGTTATTCTGACCAGTACCCTGGCATAATTTGAAAATCTAAGTATCAAATACAAGAGAGCATGTGAAAGTCGCTCCCACCTCGGATTGTCCAGGTTCCTTTTAATCCTGTTAAGAAAAGATTTTGCGCTAAAATCAGCCTGCCAGGGGATGCAATCCGGGTGATCAAACAGCTCGTGAGAGACGGCCAGATATCCATTCATTCGGTGAAAGAATTTTCCGTAATTCTGTGTAACCACCAGGGGATTCTCCCTCCGGGATAACAAAAAAAGATCGTAAGACTGTCGTAAAAAGATGCCTGCATAGTAATAGCCGAAATCATTGATCTGAACATTGAGGATATTATGAATAATCTGGTGTTCGTGGCTCATCACACAGGCAGTAAAAGGGAGGTTTAGCGCCAATTTATCACGAACAATCAATTCATTTGGCAGTGATTTGTCGTAAGGAATCTGAAGTACCTGCCTGTGAACCTCAACATTTGCCGTGCGGTTGGCATTTACGAGACGGGGATAATGTTTGGTTATTTTAAAATCCCACGGGTTATACCTATCAACAGGCTCATATCCAGTATCAATCAATAATTCAGCAACGGGAACCATATCCTTTTCTTCGACCAGAAAATCGATATCACCAACCATACGTTCACCAATATCTTCATACAATCCAGCCAGTAGGTTAGCGGTTCCTTTTAAAAAAATGGGTGTAAAACCGTGTTGATTTAAAAGTGTTGCTACTTCAGCGGCCTGATCGATGATTTGTTTGTTGCGTTCCCTGTTCAGACCTGTAATCTCTTCCATATATTCGACGAGATCAGGGGGTAATTCAGACAAGAGTCCGGCCCGTTTCAATTGCAGGTGCAAAGCAGGAAATACAAACTGACCAGTACTCGCCCATACCACAAGTTCCCAATCAATTATCCCAGAGTGGATCAAACCGCGCACTTCAGCGGTTTTCCCGGGATAATGCCCCAGGGTAAGGCATTTTGCTGTAAAATAGAGCGCTTCCTTATAAGTCATTTCTGAATATTTTTTCGATGGACGCTACCATCCTGCTATTATTGGAATAGGTCAACCGGTAGCAGGGAAGCTCCAGGAACCAGTCGAGAAAACGCGTAGCGTTCTCTTCCATTGGTGAGATCCACGAATCGGGTACGATTTGTTGAAAAGCGGTATCCATACTCATCTTCTCTAATTTACAACCTGATTTTTTTTGATACCGGACAAAGACAAGCGCCTTACAGGAGTATCTGGCAAGGTTATCCGCTGTTGGTGGCAGGTACCTCACCGTTTTATCCATAGCAGGGAAATTGAATTCAGCTGCCGAACACAATTGGGGAAATAACCCAATAAGCGGGGCCAATGCATTTTTCTTGACCGATACAGCAGCAGGGAAATAACAAGCTGCTCCCGTTGCCCCATCCACAGGAACAAAATCATCGGCAAGCAGTTGAAAGCCATGCGCCATTAGCACAGCGCATATCGTACTTTTCCCGCTGCCCGAATCTCCTAAAAATAGTATTGACTTGTTTTCGTGACTGATGGCCGAAGCATGAAAGACCCCCATCCAATCAGACTCGGTTTTACCATACATCCGGTTGACCAGTTCCATCGAGAATTTTCCGCTCAGGTAATGCTCCTCCCCGGGAGGCCACTGCCCAACCGTTACTCCGTTGACCCTAAGGACAGACCGGTCTCCGGTATAAAATAGCTGATAAAAGTGATCTGCTTCAATATTTATATTCCTCTCGAGATGTGCGAATTTTGGGTGGATCAGATGCTCAAGCTGCGCTGTCTCATATTCGACAGCATAGATTAGCCCATTAATCTGGTAATTCCTTTTCGAATAAAATCGTACAGGAACATATTCAGGTGATTCGTATGCCCCTGTTCCCGGAACTTTGGAATTACCTTCTGATGATTGATTTACTATTTTGATGACTTCGTTCACAAACCGCTGAGCTTCGTCCAAAGGCAAATCATAAATTTCACTGATTCTGCCGGGAATAGCCTCCGGTGATAACCCTTTATCCTTCATGCAAATCACATCATATGCCGGTATTTCTACCAGCATATAACGATTTGTCTCTTTTAACCAGACTATTTTTTTATTTTCAACTGAACGCTCCAAATAACTCATCGTGAAAATTTACCATCTCTTTTAATCAGTGTGGGTGGATTTCAGGAATACACAGAACCAAATAACACATTACATTTCTAATAAATAAATTTTATACTCCTTTTTTACTAAGGAATAATCCTAATCTGATTAACCTCTAGGACTGCTGGGCCTGCCTAATTGAGACGGCTCAGATTGGGCAGCAGCCTTTTGTGGTGTCAACATTGTAATCATAGCTAAAGAGGTAAATGCAACATATTTTCCTGCCTTAGCCAGGGCCTCTCTCCGGACCAATAATTTTTCGGTTGCTTCTTTAGTAACTTTAGTTTTCATTGCTATATGACTTTTTTTACAATTTGATTTTTTATTAATTATTATGAATAACCACTTTACGGACTACCTGTTTCGAGCCGTCAAGGATTTGTATCAGGTAGAGCCCGCTGCATTGTGAAGGGGGAACCAGTTGATTTAATTGTCCGTTTGGTAGCACTGCCTGGACCATTAATTTGCCGTTCATATCATACAGGTATGCTTTAGCATTGTTACCAAAACTTCCCTGAATGTTGATCTGACCATTGGCATACCATACCGTAACATCGTTCTTTGGATTGTCTATTGCTTCAACTCCGGTTACCGTTTGATTACCTGCCACAATAAAGAACCGTCCGGTCCCCGAGGTATTTGCAGGTAATGTGACCGTATAACTTCCCGTTGAGAGATCGGTAAAAACTTTGGCTGTTCTGTCTTCGAGGTAGATCTTCATACCACCGGAGAGCGGAACAAGATAGGCAGAGAAGGTCACCTGACCACCTTGCGCATATTTAACGCTAACCGGGACAACATTGCTGTCAAAATTATTATCAGGAACAGCCTGGATAGTAAAGTCGATGCCATTGTCAACCACCAGCCTTGTGGAAAGCTCAATCGCACCGCCAGAGCTCATCAGACCGATATCGTAACCCGGATCAAGGCCCGAAGTCATCCCGCTTGCGTAGGCAACAATTGTGGAGCTGGCGGCTTTACCTGTTGCAACCTTCAACTGTACACCTGGCCAGGAACCACTCGTTGTTGCCGATTTAAGCGGAGTAGCCTGCTGGTGAGACTGCATATTCCGGTTAAAAGTGATGGTTGCACTATTGGCAGCAGCCTTAACAAAGAAGCCCTGTCCGACCTGAAGGTAATTCTGGTCCAACGTACCAACACCTGATCCGGCCGGCACTGTAAATCCTGTGGAATTGGAGATGGCAAGATAGCCTCCGTTAGAACCTCCTCCTTCAACAGGATTTGCGGTATCATCCCAAACATAAATTGCCTGGTAAGAGGGATCAAGACTTGATGCATTGACCGACAGGAACTTATTGGTTGAGGAAGCGTTATTTGTGATCCCGATGGCTGAGGTATAGGGATTTCCGATCAGGTTCCAGCCATAGATCGTACTCGATGTGGTAGTTCTTGAAAGGGTTACCCCATTGGTTAAATCGCTGTTCAGCGTGCCGGTAAAAGCCAGATTACCTTCGGCGATGGTATGGTTTATAGCATAACCGTAACCATTCCCAAAAGTTCCTGATGATATGCTCGCCCAGGTATCATTAGATTCATTGTATGATTTTAACGTCAGGCCAATTGACTGACCCGAAACAGGCGCTGAAATCAGGTAATAATTACTTCCAAGATACCGGTTATAGGTCACATTTCCGGTGCTTGTACCATAGACAACCAGTGAGCCATTGTTATCCAAAGCCGTTGAGTTAATCGTAAGGGAACCGCTGTTGGACAAATTAGTTGAAATGGTAAGTGCTCCTCCATCGATCGTCATCGCG
Source organism: Prolixibacteraceae bacterium (assembly GCA_963677935.2). Taxonomy (GTDB): domain Bacteria; phylum Bacteroidota; class Bacteroidia; order Bacteroidales; family Prolixibacteraceae; genus JAAFHB01. Next base: position 3,250,766 of record CAXXEH010000003.1, read on the forward strand.
GCCCCGGTATTGATGGTAAGACTGTTATAAGTAACAGATGAACTTAAGCCAGGACTAAAATTAGTACCTGAGGAAATGACAATATCTGAGGTCGAAGAAGGGAGCGTTCCTCCTTTCCAGTTGCCCGGATTATCCCATGCACCGCTGATGACCCCACTCCAGTCGCCAGTTACATCGGCAACAATCTCACCTGTTGAAAGAATATTGGCAGGGTAATAAGTTGATCCAATGTCAAACCTGATCTGGTCGAGCTGACCGGAAGAAAGACCTGATCCTGAAGTGCCGCTAACGAAGATTCTACCTGCGGTTCCGGACTTTGCACCATCAGGCAAACCACCGGTACAAGTCCAACCTGTAATGGTCAGCATTTTTCCGGATGACCACGCTAATGAATGACTATCGGCAAAGGTAAGGGTATGAACGCCAGCGCCTAATGCCAATGTTGAATTTTGGGTAAGCTGAAGTGTTCCAACCGTTTCTGTAAAGTTAGGAACGGTGGCATCCGTTTTAAAAGTTCCTCCATTCAGTATAATCGGGCTTGTATCCGATAAGATATCTGATGATGTAGCTGTTGCCTTTAATGTAAAATCACTTGCAATCGTAAAGGTAGTATTACCTGTTACATTAACTTTATATGTGGGTGTCACCGATACAGAACCCGATGTGGTGAAATTTCCGTGTACATTCATGTCGGTGCCAGGCATAGTAACTGTTCCACTTCCGCTTAAGGACAGATTATAATAACCCCCGCCTGTGCCCCCGTTAGGATTAATAACGGTTTGCGCACTGCTGCCATTATATTCAACGGTGTTTGAATTGTCAGCAGCATTTAAAGTACCACCAGTTAGCGTCAGCGCACCTACTATTCCCAAATAATTACCGGCGCTCAAAGTCAGGTCGCCACTTGAAACAGATATATTATTAAAGTTGGTGGTTCCGATCATCGTTGCTGATGAACCAGTAAAATTCACTGTACCATTGCCGGGATTAAATGTTCCTGAGTTATTCCAAGCCCCTGCACCTCCTGCAATTGTTAATATTGGATTACCAGTTATATTTAAGGTAGCTCCTGTAGCAATACTCAACGTTCCAACCGACAGATTGGTTGTCGAAATGGTAATAGATGGATAATTGGATACAACAGGAATCGTCACTGCGGATGTTGAAGTTGGAACTCCCCCCTGCCAGTTACCGGGCAAATCCCAGTCGTTTGCTCCCGAAGGGCTTCCACCTATCCAGACAGAACTACCGGAGGTAGTGCTTGTACCAAGGGTCCAGTATCTTTGTCCAAAAGATGCATCGCCTGACAGGAAGAGCAACCCCACATTACCGAATCCGGCATAATTATTTGTATTGTCCAGTACAGAGCGTCCGTGATCGTGAACATCCCCTCCTGCAATAACGTGATCGTCAAAGAGGTCAAGATTGGATTCTGTTGCACCGTTAAGTTCGCTGTCGAGGTAATGAAGGTTCATGGATAATCTTGTAGCAGCGTCCCTGCCTGTTGCCTTTATATCATAATACCGCAATATACCAACAGTTGTCGTCATCCAGGCTGGCTCTGAAGCGGTTAAATTGACTTTCACACTCACCGATGTTGGCAAAGGCCCAACGGTGAAATTCATGGTCGTATACTGATTGCCAAAGAAATATGGAGTGCTAAGTGCAAATGAGTTCCGTGTTATAATCCCTGAAACATCGGCTGTTCCTGAAGTAGTAGCGTTAACACCCATTATTAGCTCTCTATCAGAAGTCATATCAAGCGCCCCGGCTGTGGAAGAATGGTTAAAGTCGCCAAGGGCAAGCGTACCGTTTACCTCTTGAGAGGAGCTGGCCGAAACGCCTCTCCCTGTGGCAGCTTTGGAAACGGTTAAGTTATTAAAGGTATTTGCACCGATAATAGTTTGTGTTCCGGGTCCATTGAATGCAATAGTACCGCTGCCAGCAGTAAAGGAGCCGTCGTTGGTCCAGTTTCCTCCGACGGTGTGGGTATAGTCACCTGAAGTAAAATTATTCGATACTGTTAAATTGCCTGCAACGGTCAAAACACCGCCTGCTGTTTTTGTCCCCTCGCCACTGAAAGTAATATTGTTGAAATTGGAAGCTCCTATGGTGGCAGCTCCTGACCCGTTGAATTCAACGGTTGTACCGGTAGCCGTAAATGTGCCGCTATTGCTCCAGTTGCCTGCTACTGTGTGGGTGTAGGAACCGCCTGTGAAAGTGCCGGAACCCAGTGTAACATTACCGGCAATGGCTAAAGCGCCTCCGGCCGTAGCGGATGCAGTGCCACTAGTTGTAAAATTACCACCAACTGACATTGCCCCAAGTAGCGTCTTGGTTCCACTACCGCTCAACGTAAGGTTATGGTAAGCCGAACCATCAGGCACTAAAATATTCTGATCGCCTGATTTATTGTACTCAACGGTGTTATCATACACATCTGCGTACCATTTACCGGTTCCCAATCCAGTTCTGGTGATTGAACCGGAAATCTTAACATTGCTGCCTGCCTGGTTGGTGATGTCGGCGATATTGGTTGCATCACTATTAATTTGAACGTCGTAAAACCACGCATTTCCTGAAATAGTCGTACCTGGCATTGAAAAGACAACTGTACTCGTTCCAGGGTCATTACCCGAGGGGTTCAGGTCTTCCCAGCCCCCGCTGAGGCTATTCGCGATAATAAGCGTATTGCTGCCCATGTTGAGTCTGCCCCCCGATTGAATGGAAATGGTATTCAGTGTCGTAGTTCCGGTGGGTAGTACAGGATCATTTGTAACATCCGGAATAATAACATGACTCGTATTATTCGGTACACCAGAACCGCCTCCTGGTGAAAGTGTCCAATTCGCTGCGGTATTCCAATCTGAGCCTGTGGAACCATTCCAAACATAATAACCTGCAGAATAATCCCTCAACGCAAATATAGTTTTCCATTCTTGAATAAAATAGGAAATGGGAATGTTTGAAAGTCCAATATATTTGTTGGTAAAATCATAATTCGCCCGACCATGTTCATCAGAAGAGGGATATCCCCCCCCAATATCATAATCCATGGTCGTCAGTTTCGTTTCGGTGTTCGTATATCCAGTATTTATACTGCTGGTCAATTCACTGGTTAAATAATGAAAGTTGGCAGTAACAGTGCAACCACTTCCATCAGCAGGAACTATTTCGTAGGTTCTTTTGACAGCATCACGTATGATATCCAATTCGCCCGGACCCTGGGGGGAATTTCCTATCGTTATGATAACTGAAAGTGCGGTTGGCATAGTACCTGCGGTTAGCGCAACAGTAGTAAATTGATTACCAAAAGTGTAAGGTGTGTTGGCTACAATGGTAAAATTTCTTTTTACGATCCCCGTTACATCTCCGGTTCCTGTCGTAGTTGCCGAGGACCCCATGTATAAAATCTTAGAGACCAGCGAACTGTAATCGGTCGAAGTTCTTCCGGGATATGTTCCGGGTGTGGTTATCAAATTCAGGCATCCTTGCGTAGCAGAACCATTGGCACTGTTCAGGTTAAGTATTCCATTTACCGTGATATCAGCATCCGGAGATTTAACGCCCGAACCACTGATGGTAAGGTTGCTGTAAGAGATCCCTTTAACTGTTTGTGCAGCTGAAGCTGCATATTCTACCGTAGTTCCGCTGGCAATATTATAGGTCGTAAATGCAGGGAAAGTAGTGGCCGATGACCCCGCACCCAACTTAAAGGTGCCCGATGTCAGATTAAGGGTTCCTGTGGCAGTCAGCTGAAATCCTCCGTCATTGAAAATACTATTCGCAACACTACCACCAATGGTTAAAGGGTTGGCGCCTATACTTTTTGCTGGAGTTCCTAATGTAACCCCGCTGGCATTTTCAATCTTCACTCCTCCAGAACCGCTCCATGAAGCAGGAAACTCAGAACCGGTGATTTGTGCACCGCTTCCCTTGTACTGGAGGGTTGCACCGGAACCATATGTCAGAGCCCCCGTCAACGTAGCGGTTGCAGTCCCTTCCATCGAAAGAATACCGTTTACCGAATTTGCATTTGTAAAAGTTTTTACACCGGAATTGGAAAGGGTAAGATTGTTAAATGTGGTTGTTGTCGCAGAAAGTGTTTGGGCTGCTCCCCCAAGATTCACTGTTCCTGTGCCGGCAGAAAAAACTGTACCAGTACCGTTCCATGCTGTTGAACTCGTAGAATTCACACTAAGTATGCTTGATCCACCGTTTAGCGTTCCGGCGGAAAGCGTTATATCACCTGAAAAGGTATGGGCAAGACCTGTACCAAGGTGCAGGGTTCCTCCGCCTCCACTAATTGTCAATCCGGCGCCATTTACGTTTCCCTGTAAAGTTGCTGTTCCGCTCGATTTGGTCATTGAAACCAGTCCTGTTGTTGAAAATCCGCCAATGATCTGTGTTGCTGTATTGGTGATTACGACAGGAGAGCTACCTGCTGTAAATGTGCCATTATTTACAAAATTGCCTCCGAAAGTTAGTTGAAAGTTCCCGGAATTTAATGAGGCGCCACTATTGATGGTTAGAGGAACTGATAAATTAAAGACTTTCGCAGCTGTTCCTACTGTTATGACTCCTGTATTTGCAATTATTACCCCGCCGGTACCGGCGAAAGGGGTTACCCATTCCACACCCGTTGTGCGGAGAGTCGCTGTATTGTATTGCAAAGTTGCAGAACCTCCATAGGTTGGGGCTGCCGAAACCGTGGCGGTTCCCTCCATCGAAAGAGTGCCGCTTATAGTAGGAATTGCCGTAAGCGTCTTCACCCCGGAGTTGGAGACCGTAAGGTTGTTAAAAGTAATGGCATTTCCACTTAGCGTTTGTGCCGTTCCATTCAATATTACGGTGCTTGAATTGGCTGTAAAACTGCCACTATTCGACAAGTTACCACTGATGGTCAGGGCATTGGTACCAGTGATGGTAAGACTTGCACTTGTGTTTATGGTGAGGTTATTGCAAACAGCGGCTGCACCAATTTCCGGGAGGTTTGTGACAGATGGGATAACCACATTTGTGGATGCGGTTGGAACTGAAAGATCGCACCAATTATTCGGGTTATTCCATACTCTATTTTCTGCTCCTGTCCACCTTCCCGAAACACAACCTGATGTTGCTGTTGTAACGTTTAAAATTCCTGTTTTCGCTGCAAAATAGGTGGTATTGATGTGAGTCGCCGATGAGGTGGTCCCACCCCATGTTCCATTTGTTGTGGGATATCCTCCAACCGTTAGTGTGTTTGCGGAGGAAGTGAAGGTGCCCAGATCAGCGATAACTCCGGAGCCTATGACAAATGCTCCGCTGATGGTGGATGCACCCCCTAAAGTTTTTGTACCTGAGCCTGTGAAGGTGAGGTTAAAGAAATTGGGAGCCGTTGTTCCTCCTATTGATTGTGTTGCCCCATTAAAATTAATTGTACTTCCCGATTTGGTAAAGGTACCGTTATTGGTCCAGTTACCGCCTACCGTATGGGTGAATGACTCCACTGCAAAAGTAGTCCCTGTACCAATGGTAACATTCCCCCCGATGGCCATTGCGTTAACAGCTGTTGTTGATGCTGTTCCGCTAAGGGTAAAGTCTCCCGTAATACTTGTAACCGTTGACAAGGTTTTTGAACCTGTACCCGAAAATGTGAGGTTTTTAACCGTTGCCGTAATTCCAGAAATAGTCTGTGATGCACCATTAAATTCGTAGCTTGTTCCATTATCTTTGGTTAGGGTAAGATTAGTGGTGTTGATCGATGCAGTTGTGCCTGTAACACCAATTACATTGGCAGTTTTCAAAGTTGAGCTGGCGCCAAAAACAACCTGATTAACCGCGGCAGTTCCGGTCCCTCCGACAGTTCCAAACAATTGTGTAGCAGAAGTCCCTGAAAATATAATGGAACCGTTAACAGTCATCGTGGTAAGATCACCGTTTTTCCCTTGCAGGTTAAGAGTGAAGGTACTATTGATGGTTAAAGTCCCTTCGATTGTTAAAGCCAAATTGGTGGCTGTATTGCTGGCTTTGGTTCCAAAAACCCAGTTCCCCGAAACAACTCCGTTGATCCCGACAGGAATAATAAAAATATCGCCAGGTGTTATAAAATTGGTAGCAGTAGTACCACCACCTCCAGCAATGGTATTCCAGTTTGTGGCTGTTTGCGCAGCCCCGGCACCCGTCAAAGTAAGGTAATAGGTCGTACCCTGTGCAAACGACGCAGAAAAAAGGGCAATCATTAAAATAGCGATCCGTTTTAAAAAGGTTTGTTTTAGTCGGGAAGAATCATTTTTTCTGAATACTGACCTTTTGAAATCGATACATTCAGACACTAAACATGAAACTTTCAGTACATTTGTAGTAATGACAGATTTTTTCATATATTTAAGTATTTAGAGGTATTAAAGACAATGCCTTTCAATTTCCAAAAAAAGCAAATAGGTTATCAGAACATTAGAATAGTTACAGGAGAAAAATACTTATGCAATCTGGATAGCCTCATGCAAAAATCTATAGGCTAAAAGTAAATAGTTTTTTTTTTTAAAATGATAGATTTATTTAAAAAAGTTCAAATTTTCATCAAAATCAATAAATAAATCTGTTTTATCCATAAATAATTTGACTTTTTATAGGTTATATAGAATCCCGCAGGTGCGAGGATGATATTTCCATTTCGCTTGGCGATATTCTTACCACGTATATTTCGTTCGAAAATATTTAGTGATAGATACTCCCAAATTCCCGGTCACCTGTATTTGCAGGCATGTTGATGCCCATAAATGGAATTTGTCGGAACAAGTTCCAGTTATTTAATCACTGCAGGGTAAATCTGCCAAACTACTCTTTGTTTTCCGTGGTCAACCCCTCCCCATACAACTTTTCAAGCAGAAATGAATCAACTTTTTCAGTGTAACTAAAATTTGTTTTATTGAGTAGTTCAAGATAGTCCCTGACCAATTCTGCGCTTTTGCTTTGGGGATTTTTTGCAATAAAATATTCAAATGAGGTTCTCGCACTATCGTTTAAGAGATTGTTTTCGGGATTAAAAACTCTGGAATTTTCCATACCGGCTAAAAACGCATTCAGGTATTGTGCATATTGATCCTGTACCATCCTGATAGAAATAAATTGAGGGTAGCGAGCAATAAAATTTTCACATCGCGTTATACGGGAAGTTAACGAATCGGTTAAAATTAGTATTGTTCCCTCTGCTGCAAACCGGTTTTGCTGTTCTTCAGTCTCAATATTAAGAAATTCGCGATAGGCGGAGGTGAGTCCTATCGCGAAATTATGTAATAGGAATTCACTTTGTGGCTCAAGATAAAAAATATCTTTCGATGAGTTAAGAGCTATTCCATAGGAGGAGAGTCTCCTTTTTAATTGATTGATTGTTTCATCAGAGGGTGAATTTTCGAGCCGGGAACTTACTTCTTCATTATTTTCAAGATAACCTCCTGCAACGCTATTTCTAAAGTCATTAAATACCAAGAATATAGAGTCACGAGTCAGGGTGTCGGTATCGCAATTTTTAAATAGGATACGGGCCACATCGAGCGAACAAAGGTCACCTTGATCAAGGGTATCGAGTACCTGACGATAATCGGATGGATTTGTCAACCTGATCAGTGCGACCTTAGCCGTATCAATCAACCTTGACTCACTTTTTAATGAATTGAAAACATTACCTTTAGGCTGATTAATATTACATGATAAAAAGAGTGCGGAAATTAAGGTTATCGTAAAGAAGCGCATAGTCAGAAGGTTATTTTTCAAGTTTTAATATTTTTTTGTCCCATCTATTTACCATTAACCTTAAACAGCGTTTCTCCACCACCAGCTTTGACAACAAAAAAACGTCCATCCCTTTTGCCATTGATCCTGTTGCCGTTGACGTATAGAGCCGGGTTGCAAATATCACGTACCGGTACCGATACCACTGCCGTCATATTGGAAGGGAGTAAGACTTTTAGTTCAAAATAAGTCGTATTATCGGTTTTAAAGTCGCAATTAACCGATCCCCTTATTGTAGGAACCTTTATTTGTGATGCAGTAAGACCCCCGGTTTGTGGTTTAATCTGTGCTACACTGAATCCTGGAGCAAGCGGTACGATACCCCATAAGCCCCTGGTTACCATGTTTGCCGGAACAGCACCCCATGCATGGTTCCAGTCAAGGTTTGGCTTAAATTTCGCATCCCAGGCTTCAAGCGTTATTGTTGAGCCCGATTTGATCATATTATACCAGCTTCTGTCACCCGTTGCACGCATCAGGTTGAGAGCTGCTTGATCTTCACCAGCAGCATAAAGCGATTCAAGCAAAAACTGAGCCGCATAAACGCTGCAAGCCATCCCTTTTGGAATGATAAATTTAGCTACTTCAGCTGCCAATGTATCGGGGGCTAATCCAAAGGCCAGCGGGAAAATATTGGCGTGAAGCGACGCATGAGCCGACCCTTCCCCATCAAGGTAGTGATTGGAATTGTGATCAAATAGCTGACTGTTAATGGCCACTTTTACCTGTTCAGCCCTGCCTCTATAAAACAACTCATCATCACCCTTGCCTAAAGCCTTCGCAATCAAAGCCATTAGTTTAAGCGACTCGTAATGAAATGCATTCACCACGGTATTCACTTTTGGCATTTCATTTCCGTCTCTCTCAACGAGGGGCCAGTCGACAATATCTTTAATGGGCCCTTTGATATGAATATTGTTCAGTACAGTTTCATTTAACAGCCCTGTTTGCGTACTGATCAATCCATCCTTACGCTCCAATGCAATTAAAGTCTTATTTTTGAGATCAATATAGAATTTCTCCAACGATCGCACATCACCCGTATACCAATAATCGGTAAATGCCATCAGAACAGAGTGCATAATCCATTCTGTAGGCCATGTTGGATTAACCATCAGATATTCATGCGAATAACGCGCCATACTATATTCCCGGTCAGTACAGTAATGTCCCAGTTGGTTGATATAGGCATCTGCCTCATAGGGAATCCGCTCCCGGTCACCATCCACATAAACGCCACAGAAGCTCGTTGCCTTGATACTGTATTTACACAAATTCCACACCTGATTGAGAATTGTATCGGAACAGGTAAAGCTACTTCCGGTGTCATCCCAATAATAATTGACCGCAACCTGTTCGACCGACTTACAGGTTGTTGGTGAAGTTCTGGTTTCGATCTCACAGTAGCGAAACGGGGTTACCTCTCCCACTTCTGCCGGCATAACAATGGCCGGATATTTTGAATTCCGGGGTATATGAGGAATTGTTAATGTATACCATTGGGTACCTTTCCCCACAGGTATAACGATACAACGATAGCGGATAGTTCCTCCAGGATTGCGATGAATGGAACCCGGAGCAAAGAGTTTTTCACCCAGATAAACCACAATAGAATCGTTATTCTGACTTTCGATCTGAACGCGAAGTGTTCCATAGGCCGCTTTACCAAAATCCGCAAAGTAATTTCCCCTGTTGTTTCTGTTAATAACCGAGGCTGGTTTGATGATATTTTTTGTGAGTGACATCACCGATGTTGTACCTCCGTTTTCAAACAAACCGGTTCTGAAACCCTGAATCTCCGATTTATATCCAACCGTTGAACTGCCATTCCAGATGGTAACCTGCCAAAAATAAAGCTTATTTGATTTTAACGGAGAACCGGCAAATTTAATGCCAACAGACTGATCTGATGATATTTTACCGCTGTTCCAGATGTCTCCGACTCCTGTCTCAAGTTTCTTTGGGGAAGTGGCTACCAACAGCTGATAACGTTGTTGCGGATCTTTTCCCGGCCCACTTACGGTCCAGGAAAAATTTGGAACTGGTGTGTTTATCGATCCCTGCGACGGATTCCGAAGAAATTCAACCATCAAACCGATTGGACCTGATTGTGGTGTTGCGGCGAAAAGGGTTGAACAGAGCAGTAACAAAACAGTTGGCAGAGCGAATGATTTTACCATGTCAAAATAGTTATCAAAGACTTAAAATTACTTAAAAGTCCCGGATTTTCCGAGGTCACTAAGATAGCGTTTTTTGTGAAGTGTAAAATAGTGAGGGCCTGACTTTGGAGTCAGGCCCTCACTATTTTAAGTCAGCACTCGCCAATAAAAACTATAATCTTGCTTTAATTGCCGCCGTCTCCTTCTCGAAACCGGGTTTTTCAAGCAAGGCAAACATATTCTTCTTGTATGCTTCCACCCCCGGCTGATCAAATGGGTTAACGTCTAAAAGGTAACCACTTATTCCGCAGGCAATTTCAAAGAAATAAATCAACTGGCCAAGATAATATTCGTTCAATTGAGGAATGTTAATCCGGATATTGGGTACACCGCCGTCGACATGGGCAATCTGAGTTCCGAGTTCCGCCATTTTATTAATGTAATCGACCCTTTTCCCGGCAAGGAAGTTGAGTTTGTCCAGATCGGCTTTATCCTCAGGAACAAGCACTTCGTAGTTTACGTTCCCGACTGAAAGAACTGTTTCAAATAAAATACGTTCACCCTCCTGGATATATTGCCCCATTGAGTGGAGGTCACTCGAAAAGTCAACACTGGCAGGGAAGATACCTTTAAACTCTTTACCTTCACTTTCGCCATAAAGTTGTTTCCACCACTCAGCAAAAAAGTGAAGTTTAGGGTTGTAATTAACCATGATCTCCACTTTCTTCCCGCTCTTGTATAATGCGTTCCGGGCAGCTGCATATTGAGCAGCCAAATTTTCTTCGAAAGGGACATCCACGCCGCAGGCAATCTCCATTGATTTTGCACCACTGACCAATTCGCGGACATTGAATCCTGCAATCGCAATAGCAATCAAACCAACAGGTGTTAACACAGAATAGCGGCCACCAACGTCGTCGGGAATTACAAATGTTTTGTAACCCTCCTCTTTGGCAAGTGTCTTTAATGCGCCGCGTTCGGCATCTGTAATAGCTATAATCCTTTTTCGTGCCTCATCAACGCCATATTTCTCCTCCATATCCTGTTTGAGCAGACGGAAAGCCAGTGCAGGTTCGGTAGTTGTTCCAGATTTAGAGATGATGGCGCAAGCCCATTCTTTTGTGTCGAGCAAATCACGCAATTCGAAAAGATAATCTTCACTGATATTCTGACCGGCAAAAAGTACCAAAGGCGCTTCGAAGCTCCCCTTAATTTGGGAGAATGAATCAGAAAGGGCATCAATTACTGCCTTGCTTCCAAGGTATGAACCGCCAATTCCTATGACTACAAAAACTTCGAGATGTTTTGACTGCAGTTTTAATGCTACTTTTTCCACTTCCTCAAGCACCGATTCCGAAATTGACGATGGAAGATCGACCCACCCAAGGAAATCGTTCCCTTTTCCGGTTTTTTCATGCAGAGCCACATTCTGTTGTTCAGCATCTTTCTTATAGGCTACAATCTCTTTTGAAGAGACAAAGTCGTAAACCTTTTCAAGTTGTAATGAAATATTTGTCATAAAAAAATAAAAATTTATCGCAGATGTTCTGTTAATAAACGGATTTCGATGGCTGGTGAGATATTCTCGTAAATGATATTATAAATTGAATCAGTGATTGGCATATTGATATGATACTGAAGATTGAGTTCTTTAATACATTTTGTAGCATAATACCCCTCGGCGATCATGTCCATTTCGAGCATGGCAGAGCGGACGGTATACCCTTTTCCAATCATTGTTCCAAAAGTACGGTTACGCGAAAAATGGGAGTATCCGGTAACGAGCAGATCCCCCAGATATGCGGATGATTTGATATCGCGGGTAATGGGATGAACGGTATCAACAAACCGTTTGATCTCCTGTATGGCATTTGACATGAGTACTGCCTGGAAATTATCGCCATAACGGAGGCTGTGTGAAATCCCGGCAGCGATAGCCATAATATTTTTTAATACCGCTGAATATTCAGTTCCCCAAATGTCGTCAGAGATATGGGTGCGAATGGAGGGGCCCTCCAAAAGCATAGCAAATTGTCTTGCACGTTTTACATCCGGGCTGGCGATTGTTAGGTACGACAGCAAGTCGCGGGCAACCTCCTCTGCATGACAAGGTCCGGCAATCACTGCAAACTGATCAAACGGGACTTCATAAAACTCGTGAAAGAATTCTCCCACCACCAGGTTGTCATCGGGAATTATCCCTTTGATGGCAGAAACTACATACTTGTTTCCAATATCCACTTTCAGGTGGCTCAGGGTATCTTTGAGAAAGGCAGAGGGGGTAACGAAGACTAAAATATCCGAGTCTTCAACAATTTTATTAATGTCGGTATAGAAATTAATTCTTGACATTTCAAACTCAACCGACCGCAGGTAATTTGGATTATGTCTGAACTTCTTAAAAAGTTCAATATTCTCCTCTTTGCGGATAAACCAGTTCAGCTCAGGTAAATTATAGATCAGTATCTTCGCCAGGGCAGTGGCCCAACTTCCGCTACCGATAATTCCGACCCGACTTTTCTCGCTAATTTCAGTCATTTTACTGACGTATTAATTTAACCATTTTGACACATCGTTAGCTGCGGGGTTTGGTAACCCAAGCTGGTTTTTTTTATTAAACCCACATAAATCGTTGAATAATTTACCGGGCTTAACCTCTTTAAGCTGAGATACTTTTTTATATCCCATTTTCATCAGGACCTCTACCCACTCGGCAGGTATTCCCAATTCGATATATTTTTCAGCAGGATCTTCTTCTGCCCGCTTTTCAGGTTTCATTTGGGGGAATAGGAGCACATCCTGGATGGAGATGGAATTGGTCATTAACATGGTCAGCCGGTCGATTCCGATCCCCATTCCTGAGGTGGGAGGCATCCCGTATTCAAGTGCACGCACAAAATCCATATCGATAAACATCGCCTCAATATCCCCTTTCTGCGATAAGCGGAGCTGTTCCTGAAACCTTTCAAGCTGATCAATCGGGTCGTTTAATTCAGAATAGGCATTACAAAGCTCCTTACCGTTGACCATCAGTTCGAAACGTTCTGTGAGCTCAGGATTATTGCGGTGCTTTTTGCAAAGCGGTGACATCTCAACGGGATAATCGGTTATAAATGTGGGCTGAATGTAATGTCCTTCACATTTTTCGCCAAACAGTTCGTCAATCAGTTTACCTTTCCCCATGGTATTATTATATTCAACACCAAGATTTTGACAGACCTCACGCAGGGCACTCTCATCCATCTCCGAGATATCATAACCGGTATGTTCCTTTATCGAATCAAACATCGTAATCCGCTTGAACGGTCGTTTGAAATCAATCTCCTTATCCCCAACCGTTAAAGAGGTCTTACCATGAAGTGCAAGTGCTACCCGTTCAATCATCTCTTCGGTAAAATCCATCATCCAGTTATAATCCTTATAGGCCACATAGATCTCCATCACTGTAAATTCGGGATTATGGGTACGATCCATCCCTTCGTTCCGGAAATCTTTTGAAAATTCATAAACCCCTTCGAAGCCACCAACAATCAATCGTTTCAGATACAACTCATTCGCTACCCGAAGATAGAGCGGAATGTTGAGCGCATTATGATGGGTAACAAAGGGACGAGCAGCTGCTCCCCCGGGAATTGGTTGTAAAATCGGGGTCTCCACCTCAACATAGCCACGCTCGTTGAACAATTCCCTCATCTGATTGATTATCTTAGTCCGTTTCAGAAAAACTTCCCTTACATGGGGGTTAACAATCAGATCAAGATAGCGCTGACGATAACGTTGCTCAGGATCGGTAAAAGCGTCAAATGTCTTTCCCTCTTTCTCCTTGACAACCGGCAGTGGTCTTATTGATTTGCTGAGCAACACAAACTCCTTTACGTGGATGGTCGTTTCACCCATCTGGGTAATAAACACATATCCATTCACTCCAATGATATCACCGATATCGAGCAGTTTTTTAAATACATCATTATAAAGGGTTTTATCTTCACCAGGACAGATCTCATCACGACTGACATAAATCTGAATCCGCCCTGTTTCATCCTGAAGTTCTCCGAAGGATGCCTTTCCCATGATACGCTGGCTCATCAATCTTCCTGCCAAAACAACTTCCTGAAGATTGGGTATTTCAGGATTAAAAGTAGTGAGAATCTGATTTGCGGTGATGTTGACTTTGAATTCATTAGCCGGATAAGGATTGATCCCCAGGTCCCGGAGTTTCTGTAATGAACCCCTGCGGATCAGTTCCTGCTCACTTAATTCTATATTGCTCATTTCAAATGTTTACCTTCTGTTATTCGAAAAATATTTGCAAAGGTACAAAAAGTTATCCTTTTGAGAATGTCTACTTTTTAGTATATTTGAGGAAATTATTTAGAGCGGAAGCCCCAATCAAGAAGTTTGTATGCAAAAATCGTGGAGAATAAAGAAACCTGCTGATATCAACGACCTTAAGCACCTATCTGCAGCGTTGAATATTGATATGTCGATTGCCAACTTACTTATTCAGCGGGGGATTAAAACATTTTCCGAGGCCCGTTCGTTTTTCCGACCCAAGTTATCAGATCTCCACGATCCATTCCTGATGAAGGATATGGATAAAGCTGTTGAGCGGATTAAAAAGGCGATCGACAACAATGAGAAAGTGATGATTTACGGTGATTATGATGTTGACGGGACAACATCCGTAGCACTAATGTATTCATTTTTAAAAAGCAGGATCACCAATATCGATTATTACATCCCTGACCGTTATATGGAGGGATATGGAATATCACGCCTGAGCATCGACTATGCAGCACTAAATAAATTCTCACTTGTTATTGTACTTGATTGCGGAATAAAAGCAATTGATAAGATTGCCTATGCAAATGAGTTGGGGATTGACTTCATCATCTGCGACCACCACAATCCTGATGAAATGATACCTGATGCCGTTGCCGTGCTTGATCCGAAACAACCAGGATGTAACTATCCGTACAAGGAACTTTCAGGGTGTGGCGTTGGCTTCAAACTGATACAGGCTTATTGCATGAATCAGGGCATTCCTGAGGAGGTTGCATTTGAGCTTCTTGACCTCGTAGTTGTAAGCATTGCGTCTGATATTGTGCCAATTACCGGTGAAAACCGGGTATTGGCTTATTTCGGGTTACAAAAACTAAATTCCAATCCCTCGGTCGGACTAAAGACCATTATAAAGCTTGCCGGTATGACAAGCGAATTTAAGATCAACGATATTGTTTTCAAAATCGGGCCAAGGTTAAATGCTTCGGGGCGGATCGAGCACGGGAAAAAATCGGTTGCCATTTTGCTCGCTGAAGATGCCAAAGAGCTGGACGATCTGGGGATTGAGATTAATTCTTATAACGAAATAAGGAAGACACTCGACCGGGATATTACTCAGGAGGCGCTCGAAATCATCGAAAAAAGTCGGTTTTACGAAGGTAGGGTTTCAACAGTTATCTATAACCGCGACTGGCATAAAGGTGTCGTAGGCATTGTAGCCTCAAGATTAACAGAATATTACTATAGGCCTACAGTTGTTCTAACCGAATCAAACGGGCTTGCAACAGGCTCAGCAAGATCGGTTGGTGAGTTTGATCTCTACGAAGCGATTAGCGCCTGCGCCGATTTACTCGAATCGTATGGCGGGCATATGTATGCCGCAGGTCTTTCGATGAAACTGGAGAATGTGGCAGAGTTTTCACGCCGGTTTGAACAGATTGTCAGAGACACCATATCGAATGATCAGCAAAAACAGACGATAGAGATTGATGCAAAGATTTCATTATCGGATCTTTCACCTAAGTTCTTAAAGTTGTTAAATCAGTTTGAGCCCTACGGCCCACACAATATGATGCCTGTTTTTCTGACAGAAAATGTTTTTGATTACGGAACCAGTCGGTTGGTGGGTAAAAATAATGAACATCTGAAGCTTGACCTGATGGAGGCCAATCGTTCATCCGCAGTATTTTCCGGAATCGCGTTTTCGCAATCGGAACATATGGAAGTGATCAAAAAATCGCTCCCTTTCGATATTTGCTACTCCGTTACAGAAAATGAATATCGCGGAAAAACTTACATGCAGCTGAATGTTAAAGATATTAAGTACCGGCATGAAGATGGCGAGAACGGATAGATTTCGTCCTTTTTTTTATTTTGACTTTTAAATTCATCTTTCGCCTTACAGGTTCGGCTTGCCGATGTTGGGAAAATAGAAAAAATTTATGCCTTATTTCGAAATATCCAGAATAATTACATCGTGTTACAATTTGATCACTCAATTATTAAATATCGCTTAGCAGAGACCCTCAAGAGAGAATTGCCCGGAGAAAAAGCGCATCGCCTGATGTTACCATCCGGGCGGGAATTATACCCGCAGTCGGGAAAAAGTAACATTTTAGTGAGCAGTGTTCTGATGTTGATTTTCCCTGTTAACGGAGCGTTGAATACCTGTTTGATCAGACGGCCTGCTACAATGAGAAATCATGGAGGACAGATTGCATTTCCAGGGGGAAGATTCGAAACCAGGGATAAAGAGTTATTCAGGACTGCGTTACGCGAATCACACGAAGAGATCGGAACAACAGATGATCAGATTGAGATCATCGGAGCGCTCACTCCAATTTATGTACAGGTGAGTAATTTTACTATTAATCCGTTTATTGGATGGTGCGAAATCTATCCCCATTTTGAAACTGACCGACGGGAAGTTGATGAGTTATATCTGATTCCTGTTGAGAAATTGTTATCCGATGCTGCGTATCAATTAAGAAAAGTCATCACCACAGGGGGCACCTTCAATGCACCTGGTTATTACGTTGATCCGTTATTTATATGGGGCGCCACTGCAATGATTATCTCGGAGTTCAATGCGATATTCAGGTCAGTTATAGAATGTCCATGACAATCCAAATGAAGCAGAAGCCACTTGCGCGGCATATCCCGGTGTGGTATAATAACCGGTTCTGACGAATTTGGTACCCAAATTATTGTACTTAACGTAGAATCGTGTCCTTTTAATTTTCAGATTAATAAAAGCGTCTAACCATGGATAGTTACCAATCATTTCGTTATGCTGCACATAAAACATCCCCAGGGCAGGACTATAATAATCGGCGTAATATTTAGTATCGAAACGTATATCACACCCCAACTGAAAGGTGAGCACTTTTGAGAGTATACCTGCCAGGAAAATGGCATTCCGGGTCGAAACTTTCGGAACATGCATATATTTATCCGTGGTCGATTTCTGAAAAAGGACCGTATTCTCAATGTTTAATGGTCCGAATTTGAAGTCTTTATTCAGAAAAATCTGAGCTACCGAAAACTCGGAACTCGCCTGTGCAGGCAAAACAGCTTCGTTCCAGTACATAAACTTATTGATAATGGAGTATTTAAATCCTGCCTTGAACCGCCTGGAGGGCTTATCATAAGCTGCCGATACTTTCAACTCATAAGTTTTATCAAAACCATTCTCCCATTTATAATGGTTGGAATAATAATGGTTGTAAAGGTAATCGGGAGTTGTTTTGGTCATGTTGCCGCTAATCCTGATGAATGAGGTGTCCCTCGAGGTTCTGATGGGCTTTTCGATACGTCCATTGAGATCAAAATCGGCAAAACGATATCCCTGAATATAATATCTTCCTGTCGCATTCCAATTCCAAAACTTACTGGTTGTACTGAAAATAGAACCGCCAACAAATGTGTTTGTCAGATTTTTAGATTGGGTCAGGCCCAGTGGCGCCCTCATTAGCCCCGGTGTGTAGACTAATTGCTCACGGGGAAAGTAATAATTAATCAGGTCATTGCCAATATAAGCCTGTTTCCCAAAGGTGTATTTCCGGTCGGGAGCTTCCACAGCTTTAATATAGAACATATTGGTAACACGTTTCATGCCTGTTTTATCCTGGGTAGAAGGTAAAGCAGATGATCCTTTCGAGGACAAAATATATGGAAGATGCTCATTACCATAGAAATAAACATTCCCTCGTGTGTCAGAAAAGTCAAAATAGGGATTAGGATCGATCTCATGAAAATAACGGGAATTATCAGAGAATTCAAGCGTATGCATCAGAGCTACACGGGTGATAAACTTCTGAAATTCTTCATTTTTCTCCTTAACTTTGATCCATTTGCCCAATTTATACTGGTGAGCAATCACCCCAAATGAGTTTTTGGTCTCAGCATTGGCGCCACTCAGCCAAACGGGAAGATTTTCTGGTTTCAGGTCAGGATTTTCAATATCAGTCGGGTAAAGCAAACCCCCATTCTCCTGATTGACAAATTTGTTTTTCCCGATTATGAACCACAAATCGTATCTGTCGATATTATAACTTGCAAAAAGATTGAGTGAATTATCTTTAGCCGATTGATTCAGGTATTTTCCAGTCGAAGAGACCGAACTGTATGAAAACCCAAAATTAAGTGAGGGATTGATATTCTGTGTTTGAAAAACCCTCAGCCATGACTCCCCGTTTGGTTTATTGCTGAACCACTGTCCATATTCGAGTAAGGTAAACGGTTTGGTGGTGTTATAAAACCGGATATCCTTGGGTAAAGAGGCGTATAATTGATAGTTTCGAAGAAAAAGGAAGTCGTTCGAATCGAAGGATCGTCCAAAAAAATCGTTACTTTGAGCCGAACCTCCCATAATTCCAAGTGTCTGAGCCGAAACTGATTTTTTATATACAGGATTATAAGTCTGATATTCGGAAAACAGGGTATCCAACTTGGTTTCCTTCACCTGAGAAAATCCGTTTTCCAGCTGAAAAACCTTCATCCGAAATACAACGGTGTCTTTTTTGGGATCCGTTTTTTTCTTATCCGACATACCGTTCTCAACCCCACGTTTTAATCCGGAAGGGTTACCACTCGTACTCCTGTTCTGAGCAAAGGTAAAACCTGATGCCAGGAAAAATGCGATAAGGGATATAAATTTGAACTGAATACTCATAGGCAGCAAAGATAGATATTTCCTGCAATATGATACAACTAACTAAAGCCTCCGCTGATGTACTCTTTTGTAAGTTGATGTTTCGGATGGTTAAAAAGCTCATCAGCGGTCCCGAATTCGATCAGCTCTCCCATATACATAAATGCAACATAATCGGCTATTCGTTTTGCCTGGCGCAATGTGTGTGTAACCAGGACAATTGTATATTTATCTTTGATTGAGACGAATAGCTCCTCGATTTTTTTGGATGAGATGGGATCAAGGGCAGAAGTGGCCTCATCGCCAAGAATAATCTCCGGCTCAACTGCCAGACCACGGGCGAGACAAAGTCTTTGCTGCTGACCAATAGATAATTTTGATGCCGGCGATTTTAACCGATCCTTAACTTCATCCCACAGACCGACAGCATTCAGCTGATGACGCGCCAGTGCGTATAATTTTCGTCTCCCTCTTACCCCATGAATACGAGGTCCATAGGCAACATTATCGATGATTGACATTGGCAGTGAACATGGACGTTGAGCTAATAATCCCATTTTCTTGCGGATATGGGTTACCTCAGTGTCCTTGGCATAAATATCCTCACCATCAACATAAAGTTTACCGGTGATCTTTATTTCAACAGATTCGTCGTGCAGACGATTAAATGTCCGTAGCAAAGTTGTCTTGCCACAACCGGAAGGACCGATGATACAGGTAATACTTTTATCAGGAATCGACATATTGATATCCTTAAGAATATGATTTCCCTGGATATACAGATTCAGATGCTCGACTTCGATGTGCGGTTTTATATCCTTAGAAACGTTCATCACTTTACGTTTTGGTTGTTCTTGAATATCAATCGATTCAATCAATTCCATAAATGCTAAATTTTATTCTTTGAAAATCTGCGGCTAAAATAGCGGGCAGAGAAACTAAGTATTAATATAATGATTGTCAAGATCACTGCAGCGGCATAAGCCCTGTTCTGGACCTCTTCAACCGGACTGCTGAGTTGAAAAAAGATGGCCAATGGCAGTGTTGCCGTTGGTTGTCCCAGTGAAGTGGGAATACTATCAGTATATCCGGCAGTAAATAAAACGGTTGCAGCATCGCCTATTCCACGTCCGATTGACAGAAGGACCGCCGTTGATATGCCTGGCAGCAATTGTCTGACAATCACTTTGATAGTTTCATAATTTGTGGCTCCAAGCGATTTCGTTGCCTCAACCAGATCGTTGGGAATCAGAATGGCGACCTCATCGATCGAGCGGATCATCACAGGAATGATCAGCAAACTAACCGCGATAATACCCCCGAGTAAGGAGGTCTGCAATCCAAAGAAAATCATCACCGTGAATCCGAAAGCGCCATAAACAATGGAGGGGATTCCAAACAAAACATCAAATGTCAAACGGGCAAAAGCAGCAAAACGGCTTTTTCTCCGAAGGGTAAAATTTAAATACATTACCACAGGAACGCTGATCATCAGACTTATCAGTACGGAGAAGAAAATCAGATAGAGTGATCCAACAATTGCATTTAATATGCCGCCCCCCTTCCCAAGATAGAATCCACCACTAGGAAGTTGAGAGACCATTTCCCACGAAAGGGATGGCAATCCCTTTTTCATAATGACATATAAAATATACAATAGCACACTTAATATGAGCATTGTGGATCCAATCATCAGGAATTTGAAAATCTTTTCTTCGAGTTTCTTCATATTTGATATCTTTTATCGATCTGGATCAGTACGACACGTGAAATCACATTGAAAAGGACGATAATAAAGAACAGGAGGAAAGCGGCAAACATCAGGGCCGATTCGTATTTCGGAACGGACATCATTTCGCCATAGTTATTCGCAATCAGTGCTGGTAATGGATAACAGGCATCAAAGATCGATTTGGGAAGATCGGTAAAATTACCACAAACCATGAGAACTGCAATCGTTTCACCAAAAGCACGTGAAATGGCCAACACCGTTGCCGCCACAATTCCGGGGATCGATTTCCGAAGAACCACCTTCTTGACAGTTTGCCATTTTGTAGCTCCTAAAGATAACGATGCCTCCCGCATCTCTTTGGGAACTGCTGAAAAGACCTCGATTAATATACTGATAATTAATGGAATTATCATAATTGCAAGCACAATACCACCAGCCAGAACGCTGTACCCAGTGGAGAATTCGACAAAATGAGGGGCAATCTTCTCCGATATAAACGGCACAATGGTCAGCGTCCCCCAAACTCCATAAATTACAGGAGGGATACCTGAAAGTAAATCGACGACTGCACTAAACGCCCTTAAAATCCGTGGAGAGGCATATTCAATGATATAAATGGAAGTAAGCAACGACAATGGCAGAGCAATCACAATAGCAATGGCAGTAACATACAAGGTACTGATAATATACGATGCAAAACCAAAATCTCCTTTAAAGGGGCGCCAGTTACTCGTTGTGAGGAGTGTCCACAGACTCTTTTCATGCATAATCGGCAACGACTTCCAAAGTAAGCCGCCACCGATCAGAAAAAGAAAGAAGATTGACAAAACCGTAGCCGCCAACATGTAATGCCGGGCTATTTTGTCTTTAAGCAATCTGCTTTTAAGCATATTTAATTTAAATTTTTCAACCCTTTATTGATTATCTCTTTGGATAAATTAATATATCCGGTTTCATTTACAAATTTTTGACCATCCACCAGCACCCATTTCAGAAATTCGATGACCAGTTTGTTTGTAGGTTTCCCGTTTGTGACAAAATAAAGATCACGTGCCGGAGGCGAGGGGTATTTCCCTGTTGCTATGGCATTGATTAAGTCATTCATTGAATCGTAAAAATTTTCTTCAGGATCAATTTTACCGTTTTCATTCAGATCCAGTGGAACAACCCTGATTCCTGCTATCTGCTTTTTTGTATTGAAATCGTAGGCATAACCTATGTTGTTAAAACCAATTCCGATCGGATCTTTCTTGACTGCCAGCGCCAGACCCGGATCGCCAAAAACCCCGCTTCCCAGAAGATCCTCCTGCTTTTTCCCAAAAAACTTCGCCCAGACCTCAGCTGCACCACAGGCATCAGAGCGTGTGTAAACATGGATCGGAACTTTTAATTTTGAGCTAAATGCTTGTCCCCATGTTTTATATTTACCGGTGATCCAAATATCATTGCCTGCATCTGGTTTTAATCCTGTAGCCAAAATCTCGTTTATGGCTGGGTTCTGAGCCGACATTACCGCAACAACTGCATCTTTTGTAACGGCAAATCCAAAGGCCCCTTTCTTCACCTCTTCAGGATAAATTTCACGAGAAACCATCCCTAAATCGACCATATTGTTTAACACATCTGTCATCCCTTTACCTGCGCCACCAGCTGAAATATCAATTTTAACAGCAGGATTAATTTTCTTGAACTCTTCCGCCCATTTCACAGCCATCGGATAAAGTGCAAATGCCCCTGAAAAGGAGAGTCGCCCCTCGAGCTTCTTCTGACTGAAAGCCGGATTAGCAATTAAAAAATTCAAACATACAAAAATCAATACCAAAAAAAATAATTTACTTTTCATATTTACAATATCTCGTGATGATTAAAAACTTATTTGATATTGAATGATCCCAAAATTATTATTTATCTGGGAGCCTTCTTCCTTATTTAATGTAAATCCAGCCTGAATTCGTGACCAATTATTGAAAATATAGTTTCCCCCGATCATATAAGCTGTCGTAGCATTACTGGCTATGTCAGTATTTGGATCATAGGTATCATACTTCGCGATCAACTGCAACCGGGCAGGAATTACAAAATATCCGGTTTGTATATACCAACCATTCTTGTTGGTGGAGCCATCTTTCCCCTCAATAAATTCGCCACGGGCAAAAAACCGTTGATGTTCATAATTTAACTCAATACCATAACGGTTTCGGTCCTGATTTGTTGCCGTTGGAGTTCCGAATGTTCCCGTACCGGTATAAAATGATCCTCCAAGACCAAGGCCTTTAATGGGATGAGCAATTAACCGACCCACAATATCTTTATTCTTATTTTTATCATCCTGGTTAATTCCCGAACCGTTGAATACCCCGATCTTGTAATCAAACAAAAAACGGTGATCAAATTTCCAGAAAGTACCACCAACCTGCACCCCAATATCCCTGCCATTTTGATTTCCAATGACATCCTTACCTCTGGACACAAGCGCTTCAACCACCTGGGATCGATCGATAGATTCCATCTTATTCGAAGATGCCAGATTTTCAAAAGAGAAAGGGATTTTTGCCTGGCCTATCGTAAGATTCAAATAATCATAGAGTTTTACCTCTGCATAGGCATCAAGTAATTTCGGAGAAACGGCAAAATCGGTTTGGAGCCTGTAAGCGAAGAAGGGGCTGACTGCACCACGAACATCAAGCCTTGCTCTCCGGATATCAAATTCATCCATCTTTCCTGACTCCTGGAGAAAACGATAACGCAATTGCGTATAACCCGACAATTGAATCAAACGGCTGGCTGAAGCAAAAAATGATTTCTTATTGGCATCCAGATCCTGCTGTTTAATTGCGGCCTCAGCGCGCACTGAATCGGCCTGCTCCTGAGTAATTGTTTTGTTTTTAATCAATAATTCAAGCACATCATTTGTTGTTTGAGCTACACCTATCAAGGTATAAGCACTAAAAATCAATATTAGAATCAGTTTTTTCATAAAATAAATCATTTTATTAATTATCCACAAATATTTTCGACAAAATAATCGATAATGCTCACCAACTTAGTGTACATTCGCATTGGATAATTAATTTTGCAACATTAAAAATTTCATATATCGACCTATTAAAAGAGACTATGTTTGACCCGGTTGCCCCACTTTATAACTGTAACGATTGCTTATTCAGGATTTTAACCTGTCAGTACTTAACCACGGAAGAATTCGGATTCATTCGTGAAGCATCCATTCAGCTTCGCTTTAAGAAAGGTGAAACCATCTTTAAACAGGGAACCATGTCAACTCATCTGGCTTTTTTACACCGGGGGATTGTGAAATTCGTGGATCATGTCGATGCTGACAAAGATTTTATTCTGGCTATTGTAAAGGGGCCGAAATTACTGGGAGCAGCCAATTTATTTTTCAGGGAGACAAATGTGCTGGCCCTCGTGGCTGTCGAAGAGTGTGATATCTGTCTGATCGATCAAAAGCGGTTATTAGCTGTAGCAGTCAAACACGGTGATCTATTATTGGCCATGTGCGAAAGATCGATTGAGATGTTCCAGTCGTCCATCTTTAATTTTATTAGTCTGGCACATAAACAGGTCAATGGCCGGATTGCTGATATTTTGATTTACCTTTGGGAACATGTTTATATGGATAGCGAATTCGAATTTAATCTTTCACGGAAGGAAATCGCGGAATTTGCTGCCTGCTCACATGAGAATGCAATTACAACATTATCGAAATTCAACAAGGAGGGACTGATAACCCTGAAGGGCAAAAAAATAATAATCAACGACCTGGAAAAACTTTACGCGATCAGTAAAATAGGTTAAATATCAATTTATGCTACTTTCAAAAAAAACCCGATATGCGATGATTGCCATGATCAAACTTGCCAAAGAATATGGTAAAGGTGCAATTCTGATCAGTGAAATCGCTAAAAGCGAGAACATTCCCCAACGATTTCTGGAGAATATCCTGCTCGAATTGAAAAATCTCGGTTTTTTGGGAAGCAAACTTGGGAAATCGGGAGGCTATTTTTTACTGAAGAGTCCCGAAATGGTAACCCTTTCCGATATTGTGCGCCATTTTGAAGGGACGATTGCCATGCTTTCATGTGTTTCAGAAAAGGCCTATCAACCCTGCGAATTCTGCAAGGAAGAGGAGATCTGTAAAATCAGGAACGCCTTTAAAGCGGTAAGAGACAACACATTCGAAATTCTCAGTAAAACAACCCTAAAAGAACTGTGTTCTTAAATGGTTCCATGATGTTTGATGTGCGGAAAGAAGCTTCTCTTTCTGTTGGCGGGTTATTGATTTGCAGCTTGCTTTTAGCTTCCGGCGGCTAGCTGGAATGCCTTTAACTAATAAATTTTATTCTTAACCTTGATGTGAAAAAACTTTCTCCCGGTAAAAATCTGCCAGCTGCAAATTGCCAACTGCAATACCAGCAAAATTATATTACCCACACGAAATGTCATGGAGCGTCTTAATCATGATGTGATTATCTCCTGATTCTATCCTCAAAAAGAATCTGTGATCAATGGTTCAGATTATTAATTAACGTTTTTTCATCGCCTCTTACCCATTCGGGTTGGATATTGTAATGGTGAATATCAAAACGGTAAAGTGTTGTTTCCACCTCTTCGAGGATGACCTCAAAATAGGAAATCGGATAATCCTCGGTAAGATCGAGGTGCGCCTCAAACATCATCTCATGATCGTCAAGTTTCCACACATGTACATGATGAATATTCTTAACACCATGAATTTGAGTAATTTCCTTAGCAATCTCCTCAATACTGATTTGAGAAGGGGTAAATTGCATAAAAATTCTTATGGATGCATATAAGATTTCCCAGCTACTATAGATCAAATAGATAGAAATTGCTATGGTGATAACACCATCCACCCAGTACCAGCCAAGAAAGGTAATGGCAAATCCACCTGCAAAAACCCCGACAGAGGTCAGCATATCGGTGAACAGGTGCAAATAGGCAGAACGCATATTGATATCAGAGTCTGCCCCATTTTTTACCATCCATGCACTCACCCCATTAAAGAGTATGCCCAATGCTGCAAGCCAAATCACGATACTTCCTTCGATCGGCCTAGGGTACATCAATCTTCCTACCGCCTCACGTACCAGAATAGTCGCAATAATCATCAAAGTTCCTGCATTGATAAAGGCGGCAAATATCCCGGCCCGTTTGTAGCCAAAAGTCTGCCTTAACGTTCTTTTCCGTCCTGAAAGCCTTGCTGCAATATAACTGAAAATAAGTGCCAGGACGTCACTGAAGTTGTGTGCGGCATCAGACAAAAGGGCAATACTTCCTGACAAAATGCCCCCTGCAATCTGTGCAAAAGTGATTCCTATATTAAGCAGAATAGGAAGAAACAGGCTTTTCCCATTAACAGAGTGGCGGTGATGTTCTGTACTCATATGAATTGTAGAATGACTATTAATTATTACAAACAGCCCGAACATTAGTTCATCCGTTCCCCGGACCTTTTTTGATAACCTGAAAAAGAATATACTATTGACGAAACTAATATATTTGCAATCCTAAACAAAAAGCTATGTCGTTAACACCTATTCGCAATATAATTTTTGACCTTGGGGGAGTCATCCTTAATATCGACCCCCAACTCACTGTGAATGAATTTAGAAAACTTGGATGGGAAGATTTTTACAAGGAGAATGGCCAATCGGTTGTAAGGGATCTGTTTTTCAGGTTGGAGAAGGGAAATTCGTCACCAGATGTTTTCAGAGATTCAGTCAGAACAATGATTAAAGACTATGTGGATGATCATGCGATTGATAGTGCCTGGTCGGCCATGATTCTTGATATTCCCGCTGAAAGAATCAGGTATCTTGAGGAACTGAAAAAGAGCTACCGGCTATTCTTACTCAGCAATACCAACGAAATTCACCGGTTAAAATTTCACCGCGATTTTGAGAAGGATTTCGGATATTCGTTTTACAACGTATTTGAGCGAAACTTCTATTCGCATGAAATGGGTTTGAGAAAACCCGATCCTCAGATATATATTCAAGCTTTAATGGAAGCGGGACTTGTTCCTGAAGAGACCCTGTTTATTGATGATATGGAAGAGAATACCAAGGCGGCAATCTCTATCGGAATGAAAGTGCTCCATATTGAGCCAGGGACACTAATTGAAAGCTTAACACGTTATCTGAATGATTAGCATATCAGGTTATCCCTCAATCAGCCTTTAAAATAATTCCAGACCGGATCATTTGGCGGGGGAGCCACAGTAGAGACGGCATCACCGGTAACGGGATGGACTAATTCGAACTATTTTAATTCGTTTATTCCCCTTCAGATAAATATTCTCTATCTTTGCTAAGCAGGTGTTCATAGCGTATACAGAGAACGAGCATGGGTTTGTAAAAAATCGGAACTTGATGCGAAAGGAAGTGCAGAACACAATAAATATTAACTCAATTCCATCAATTTATGAAAACGGTGATTGTAGAAATAAAAAACGACATCGCATTAAAACTTCTTCACAACCTGGAAAGCATGCACATATTAAAGGTTATAGATAATAAAACTGCACCTACTAAGCAAAAGCTTTCCGAGCGGTTTGCAGGATGTATTTCCAGGGAAAGATCCGAAGAATTGCATAAAGAACTTATCCAAATGCGTAACGAATGGGAAAGAGATACTTATTAGACACGAATACGGTATTGGATTATATGGGCAATAAACTGCCTGATAATGCGATGGCAACGTTGGCCCTGGTGGTTGATGATGAAATTAATCTCTCTGTTATCAATAAAATTGAACTTCTTGGCTTCGCAAAAGTTGACCAGGATTTGATTGACTTTGTAAGTTATGCATACGTTCACCCATTAGATGAGTAGATTACCGAACTAGCTATTGAAGTACGCAAGAAATACCGGATTAAACTTCCAGATGCGATTATAGCAGCTACGGCTTTGCACCATGGGTTCATTCTTTTCACCAATAATACTTCAGATTTTAATAAGATAAAAGGGATCAAACTACTTAATCCCTATGATCAATAATTCAGTCCGCTCACAAAACGACATTTGCACCTATTTTTATCCTTCAATCGTCCGTATAAAATAATTCCAAATGGGATCGTTGGGAGGTGATGCAACAATGTTCACCTCTTCACCTGTCACAGGATGGGTAAATTCGATTTTACGTGCATGAAGGTGGATTCCGCCATCGCTGTTCGATCTTGGAAAACCATATTTGAGATCCCCTTTTATATGCAACCCAATGGCGGCCAGCTGAGCCCTGATCTGATGGTGCCGACCAGTATGTAATTCAATTTCAATTAAATGAAACTTATCAGAAGATCCTAAATGACGATAAGTCAGAATCGCTTTTTTTGATTCTTTTCGCTCGTTCGGCCAGGCAAATGACTTATTCTGTTTTGTGTCGCGAACAAGCCAATGTTCCAATCGTCCGGTTATTGGCTCTGGTTTCTTATCAACAACAGCCCAGTACGTTTTGTGGATTGCATGATCTTCTTTAAACATCTCATTCAACCGCGTTAGTGCTTTCGAAGTCCTTGCGAAAAGAACCACTCCACTTGTTGGCCGGTCGAGACGGTGAGTAATCCCTAAAAAAACATTACCGGGTTTGTTGTAACGTTCCTTCAGGTAGTTTTTTACCACATCACCCATGGTCGGATCACCGGTCTTGTCCCCCTGGACGATATCGCCGCATCGCTTGTTAATGGCAATAATGTGATTATCTTCAAAAAGAACAGCTAATTGGACCATTAAAGAATTGATTATAAAAAATCATTTTACGTATGATTGATTCAGGATTGCAGCTGGGGGGTGGCGACATGCAACTGGCGGCTGGCTAAATTCTTTTTTCAGATATGTGTTAATCCTAGAATAAGCTCATATTTTCATTTATATCAGCCGGCTGCTAGCCGCCAGAAGCTAGTTTCAAGCCGCCAGTTGCTAGCCGCCTATTGTTGAGCATTAATCGTACTGTTCTTTCTCATTTGGAAAATCCCGCGACTTTACATCCGCCACATAATTGGCGACAGCGCCTTTGATCTCAGAGGCCAGATTCAGGTAGCGACGCAAAAATCTTGGAGAAAATTCCTGAGTAAGTCCAAGCATATCGTGAATGACAAGTACCTGACCATCAACATATCCGCCGGCGCCTATACCGATTACAGGAATCTTCAACTCTTTTGCCACAACTCCGCCAAGTTTTGCTGGAATTTTCTCAAGAACGATTGCAAAACATCCGGCTTGTTCGAGTAGATGGGCATCTTCAAGAAGTTTCTTTGCCTCAATCTCCTCCTTCGCCCTTACAGTATAGGTTCCATATTTATGAATTGACTGAGGCATCAGGCCCAGATGTCCCATTACAGGAATCCCGGCCAATACAATTCGTTCCACCGATTCGATCACCTCCTTGCCACCTTCCAGTTTTACGGCATCTGCATGGGTAATTTTCATAATCCGGATGGCAGAATTCAATGCTTCCAGAGAATTTCCCTGATAGGTTCCAAATGGCATATCAACTACGACCAAAGCTCTTGTCACCCCCTTTACAACCGACTTTCCGTGATAGATCATCTGTTCGAGTGTGATAGGTAATGTTGTTTCATTTCCGGCCATCACATTGGAGGCTGAATCGCCGACAAGAATCACATCAATCCCTGCCTGATCGACCAATTTGGCCATGCTGTAATCGTATGAGGTTAACATCGAGATTTTCTCTCCGTGCAACTTCATCTCTGCAAGAACATGGGTTGTAACCCTTTTTACCTCTTTCTGTACCGACATAACTTCAATTTCAACGATGAATTATTGACGTCAAAAGTATAAAAAACAAGCAATCTCCGGAACGAATGGTGAAATTTTCGTTCCGGAGATTCGCAGGAACAGATCAGCGTGATTATACCCTGAGGAAGATTTTCTTTTGATATAAGTAATACAGGAGCATCCATTCAATGATTATAGAACCTATTATTACGATCCACGCTCCCAACGGTGCAGAAAGGCAACCCAGGAAAAAATTGGAGGCATGATCAAAATCGATGATTGAATGACCCAGATATATAGTAATGGAATTCATCCCTATCACTTTAAAAAACAATACCTTATAAGACAGTATTCCGTGTGTCCAGTCTTTTACGTCAATAGAGAAATAGAAAAGTGACAATAAAATCGAACTAATCCCTGCAGTAAGCAGATTAAAAGGAACGGTCCAGCAAGCTTTGATAATCGGATAAACAGGTGAAAGGATCAGGGCAATGATCACAAGCACAACTCCCCCGATCGCTAAAATTCCAGCTTTGCGTTTTGATGCCGGCTCTCCGTCGCGCAAAACCGATCCGGCAAGAGCACCCATCAATGTTACCGTGATAGCAGAAACGATACACAATAATCCCTCCGGATCAAATGTGGTTCCGTGAAGTCTACCTGGCATCAGCAGACGATCAATCCAGGCATTCATACCCCATTCAGGATCTAAAAGACCGGCGCCGTGTCCAGGAACAGGAATAGCAAGCTGAAGGGTAGCAATACCTGCCATTATGCCAATTAACCAAACCAGACGGGTTTTAAAAGATTTCGTATATAAAACAATTGTAGCTGCAAACAAATATCCAAGACCAATTTGCCCAAGTACGCTTGCAAAACGCATATCTGAAATACCTGCGAAATCACGTCTTAGGTTACCGTTGTAGATAATCCCCAAAATAACCAGAAGGATTCCTCGTTTAAGTATCTTATTGAACAGGGATTTGCGGTTTACCCCTTGTTCTACTTTAGCAGTTACTGCATAAGGAATCGCGACTCCAGAGATAAACATAAACATCGGGAAAATAAGATCTTCAAAATGAAATCCTTCCCATCTTACATGTTCCATCTGACCGGCAATTACCTGAAGCCAACCCCAGTCTGTAGCCTTGGCCAACGCCACAATCAGGCTGCCTCCGCCAACGATCCACAGCATGTCAAATCCGCGCAATACGTCCAGCGATTGCAGACGCTCCGGCTGTTTCATTTCGCTCTTTTTTGTTTTCATTTAATAATATTTTTGGGATTAATATAGTTTGTTCAAAGTTATACAATTTGAATTAAGCTGCAAGTTTTAGCCTTTTTGATCTGAAAATACTTTAAAGCTATAACGTTTTAGTTGGTATCGGCACTACAAAACATCCGTTACAATCCCATTCCCTGTGATACCCCGGAAATCCGCAGAGAAAAATCTGTTGATAATCGTTTTAAAGCGGGGTTTAGTTGTAATTAAACTTCTACCTTGTGTTTACATATCCTGATCCCAGATAAATTGTTCAAATCCCTGTTCATATTCCTACCAATATTCTGTCAGGCAAATGCCCTATTGCTTCTGTCGTTTTGTCACTAAAAATGGCACTTCAATTTGATACCGCCATTTTATTATGCCAATATTACCAAATAAGGGGGATTATAAATATTGGCACAACGATTGGTAGAAAGAAGATATTGGAAATAAAAAATGAATCAACAGTTTTAAAATAAATATAGAAAAAATGGGAAAAATTATTGGAATTGACTTAGGAACAACCAACTCCTGTGTTGCCGTTATGGAAGGCAACGAACCGGTGGTTATCCCCAACAGTGAAGGGAAACGTACGACCCCGTCAGTTGTGGCATTTGTTGAAAACAGCGAACGCAAGGTTGGTGATCCGGCAAAACGTCAGGCGATTACAAACCCAAGCAAAACGATCTCCTCCATTAAACGTTTTATGGGTGAGCCATATACAAATTTGTCGAAAGAAATAAAGAGAGTACCGTTCTCTGTTATCCAGGGTGATCATGACACACCCAGAGTAAAGATTGACGACCGTTTCTATTCTCCTCAGGAAATCTCTGCGATGGTGCTTCAGAAAATGAAGAAAACTGCAGAAGATTATCTTGGACAAGAGGTAACTGAGGCAGTCATTACAGTTCCTGCTTATTTTAACGATTCGCAACGTCAGGCCACAAAAGAAGCCGGAGAAATTGCAGGATTAAAAGTGCGTCGAATTATCAATGAACCAACAGCCGCTTCATTGGCTTATGGTCTTGATAAGATGCACAAAGACATGAAGATTGCTGTTTTTGACCTTGGCGGTGGTACTTTTGACATCTCAATTCTTGAATTGGGTGACGGTGTGTTTGAGGTTAAATCAACCGATGGTGATACCCATTTAGGTGGTGACGATTTCGATCAGGCGATTGTAGACTGGCTTACAGACGAATTCAAAAAAGACGAAGGTGTTGATTTGCATAAAGATGCAATGGCATTACAACGTCTGAAGGAGGCCGCCGAAAAAGCGAAAATCGAACTTTCAAGCTCGACTCAAACGGAGATCAATCTGCCTTATATTATGCCGGTTAACGGAGTGCCAAAACACCTTGTGAAGACACTAACCCGTGCCAAATTCGAGCAGTTGTGTGACAAACTGATCAACGCAACCATGGAGCCATGTCGCAAAGCATTACAGAATGCCGGAATGACCATTAAAGATATAGACGAAGTTATCCTTGTAGGTGGTTCTACACGAATTCCTGCCATCCAGGAAAAAGTTCAGAGCCTTTTTGGAAGAGTTCCCTCAAAAGGGGTGAATCCTGACGAAGTTGTTGCAGTTGGCGCCGCTATTCAAGGTGGTGTCCTATCAGGTGAGGTGACAGACGTTCTGTTACTCGACGTTACTCCACTTTCTCTTGGTATTGAAACCATGGGCGGGGTCATGACAAAGCTGATCGAAGCCAATACAACAATCCCTACAAAGAAAGCTGAAACCTTTACTACAGCTGCTGATAGTCAGCCATCTGTTGAAATTCATGTACTTCAGGGTGAACGTCCAATGGCTTCAGGAAATAAGACAATTGGTCGCTTCCACCTTGACGGACTTCCACCTGCACCACGTGGTGTGCCTCAGATTGAAGTTACTTTTGACATTGATGCCAACGGAATCCTTCATGTAATGGCAAAGGACAAGGCCACGAATAAGGAACAATCGATCAGAATTGAAGCAACAACAGGCCTCACCGACGAGGAGATCAGGAGAATGAGAGACGAAGCTGCAGCAAATGCAGAATCGGATAAGCTGGCAAAAGAAAAAGTTGAAAAACTGAATCATGCAGATAGTCTGATCTTCCAGACAGAAAAACAACTGAAGGAATTCGGAGACAAACTCCCGGCTGATAAAAAGGGTCCGATCGAAGCCGCGTTAGCAAAACTGAAAGAGGCGCATAAAGTTCAGGATCTTGCCGGCATTGATGCCGCAACAACTGAGTTAAATGCAGTATTCCAGGCCGCTTCGCAGGAGATGTATAATGCGGCCAGCGCACAGGGCCAGGGAGAACATGCCGGTCCTCAGGCAGGACAGGGTTCGCAGCAACAGGGTTCAAAAGGCGACGGTGAAGTAACTGACGTTGATTTTGAAGAGGTGAAGTAAGAGGGCAAGATGGCGTGAGGGAGAGACGTAGAGATTAAAACAGGTTATCCTGTTGATATACTACAGTAAAAAAACAACTTCTGGTAATCCATCATGCTTTGAACCACTTGAAATAAAATATATAAAGAGGCTGTCTGAAAAGGCAGCCTTTTTATTATTGCACTTACTGACGTGCGTATTGATGACTTTTGTAAAAAGAAACTGCCATGGACAAATTATTTGAACACTATTCCACTCTGGCAGTTTGGCTTAACCTACTGATTAATTATCGTTTTATGGAATTAATTGTTCTATACCCGATTAATCTGTCATACCTTGATGAGAATCCATGATAATAAACAAAAATCTGATAATCATTCTCGGTTTCAACATAGCTCCCTTCCAATAATGTGTTATCTATGCGGGTTTCACCGTTTTGAATATAAACATACTGGTAGTCATAAAAACCCTGTTTTACCACTATCGAGGCTTCATACCGTTTCAAATCAAAATTCCAGGTCATTTTATTAACCGGAGTGCATTGCCAATCAGACAAACCGCCGAAAACATAGATATTGCCACCTAATAACGGCTCGGGCATTTCGAGAGAAAAACGGACAAGCATATAATCTGCCTCCAGATCAGCGTCGGTAGCCCGGTCATTTTTTATCAGATAGCGACCGTTCAGATCACTCTCTGAGCGATAATCGCCTCCCCTGCGCATCTGATCGGTCCGTAATGTTACGTGGTACAAAGGATTAACATATTCAATATTTTCAACTCCCAAACCATTTATCCTGAGGTTCTTAGAATCAAAATTCCTGAATTCATTACCCCCGGGAAAGACATTCTCCCTGCTAAGATCGTAGCTTAACTGATTATCTCTAACAAACAGTGGTTTAAGATTAGTGATGCAATTATCTGTCCGTGCATTCTGCATCATTACCACATTTATCTCTGTACGCGGATCCTGAATACTGATCCGCGAATAATCGACTTCAAAATCGATCTCCTGATCTTTTCCCCTGTATCCTTCAAAAGTCGACTTCTTAACTTCACCACGAACCGCTGTTTTTGGCTCCAATACATAAAAGCGGCGGGTTAGGACAGGAGTATTCCGTTTTGCCTCATCAAAAACAGAGACCAGGTAATTACCGGAAATTAAAAAACGGACCTGTTCGTTGGGAAGCGACAACAAATAGTTGGTATATTTTACTGTGGTGTTGGTGGAGGCAGCATAATCATTCACGGGATTTTCCAGGAACCCTTCAACATATTCCGATTGCACCAATCGCGATGGATACCATTCCGCATCACAATGTGTTATCGTATAATAAAAATTTGTCACACCTTCTGACAAATCATCAAATTTCAGGCTTAACCGCTGATCTGTACCCATCTCAATTACCGGGAGTGAGAACTCCCAACCCTCCCGGAAAAACTGAACACTCCGGATATTGTCGCGGTAAATGCCACTAACCATAGGTGTTGCTCCACCTTTTGATATGGCCATGCCACTTAATGTTGATATAATAAGCAGGGTTTCAATTAAAACGATTTTGTTCAATCTTAAATAAAAATGACGAATTGCAACAGACATGGTTTTCTATTTTTTTGAAAAGATACGCAGCCTAAAGTCTACACATGACTGCCTATTTAATTAATTCTTGTTGTTATTCTTCCGGCTTTCATTGTAATACCAGCTAATCACCAACGCCACAACCTGGTTGTAATTCTTAACCCCCTCTTCGATATGATTGGTTTTGAGGTAGGCATTATTTGCGGCACTCTGGACCTGATCCAGCGTTTTATTTTGCAATCCCTGCCAGTGGTGGCGTTGAAAACGCAAATTCAGGATTACCGGCTTTTCTATCTTCTTCACATATTCTTTAATTTC
The DNA here is from genome assembly GCA_963677935.2 of Prolixibacteraceae bacterium. Lineage (GTDB taxonomy): Bacteria > Bacteroidota > Bacteroidia > Bacteroidales > Prolixibacteraceae > JAAFHB01. The sequence goes on from CAXXEH010000003.1 coordinate 3,285,686, forward strand.
CTTTAGCTGCGAAGCGTCGGAGAGAAAGTAAATCAACAGATTCACGTAGCCTGAGTACTGAAGCCTGTGGTCTGGGGAAGTGGTACAAACTACAAATGCAGCAAGATTAGCCTCTGCTTCGTTAGTAATTCCAAACTGATGGGCCTTTTCATGTGCCAGAACATAAGGATATTCCATGGGAAGAAGGTAATAATTCAAATGAATCTCATTAAAAAACGGTCCGAAATAGCCGCTCACACCCGATTTTGCAAAAAAGGAACTAAACAACATGGTCTTTGGTCGCCGTGAGCCATTGGGATAATTAATTCCCAATACATCTCTGTTCCTGGAATACGATTCCTCTATCAGCTGATCAATTATCGGATAATCTGAAGGAGAAACCGGAGTGTAGCTCGAATTGGTATGGACAATAATCGTGTCGAGAACCGCGCGAAAAATCGTTTCGTTAGCTTTTTGTTTCTCCCAACCGTTTCTGGTTTCAATTTTTGGCCGAAAGTAGTTCAAACCCCAAACAAGGTAGAAAATTGCGTAAAGCAGGGCCATCGTCTGAACGATGCGAAGAATTAACCAGCTCCACTTTTTTTTTCGGAAAACAACAAGCGTAATACCTAAAATTATAAGCAATATTGCCAGCACCCAAAAAAGGTCCCATAAAGAGAACGGGAATAAGTTGCTCAATCCTGAAAACAAATTTGCGATAATGGGGTAAGCTCCGTTTGAATAATAGTGTTCAATCCAACGTGAGTTCCTGACGGAGAGTCCTACACCGAGAAAAACCAAAGCTGCAATTAGAAATGGCCATATCATCTTTAGAATCCTGAATATTCCAAAATTTGACCCTTTAAGATTTATTCTATTCATGTGCCATCTCCTTCAATTAATCAATTTCCGTCCGGAACGAATAACCGCTCCCTCTTCTGTTGGATTATCCCTAACCAATCGTTTTCCCAAAATCCATTCATCCAATTTCCTAAAATGAATAAAAGTTGGAGGAAACCGACAAAATAGTTGTCTGTAAAACTACAAAATGATTATCAATGTTTAACTTTGGGGATGATGAATGAGCAACTAAAATTATCCGAATTAAACGGCCGGGTTAAAAAAGCCATAAGCGACACATTCACTGCACCAATATGGGTTATTGGTGAAATCTCCGAATTAAAGATGAATCGGAGCGGGCACTGCTATCTTGTACTTATTGAAAAAGAGGAGAACGGGGATGCCATTATCGCTCAGGCAAGGGCAACAATCTGGTCTTATACCTTCAGGATGCTCCAGCCGTTTTTTGAATCAACAACCGGACAGCAGATAACCGAAGGGCTTAAGGTATTAGTTAGCGTTTCTGTTGAATTTCATGAATTATATGGGTATAGTCTTAACATACGGGATATAGATCCAACTTATACTTTAGGGGATATGGCCCGACGTAGAAGGGAAATCATTATTCGCCTCCAATCAGAGGGTGTTTTTGAGATGAATAAAGAGCTCACACTCCCCCTGGTTCCACAAAAGATCGCCATTATTTCATCCCCAACTGCAGCAGGTTATCAGGACTTTATCGATCAATTGACTAACAATCCGGCCAAATACCATTTTCATATCCAGCTATTCCCGGCAATTATGCAGGGAAATCAGGCTGAATCATCCATCATCGGAGCTCTTGAACAAATCTATCTTTATGAAGGTTTTTTTGATGCGGTGGTTATCATCAGGGGAGGAGGTTCGCAGGCTGATCTGAGTTGTTTTGATAATTATAATCTGGCCTATTATGTCACCCAGTTTCCATTACCTGTCATCACCGGGATAGGACACGAAAAAGATGATTCCATTGTTGACCTGGTAGCCCATACCCGGTTAAAAACCCCAACTGCTGTTGCCGAATTTCTGATTAGCGGAGTTGCTCAGTTTGATCTGCACATTGACGAACTAAAACATCGTTTTGTAGAAGTGATTGAAGAATTGTTAAGCGAATCCAAGAGTGATATCGAACAATTTACCCGAAAGATTATTCCTCTGACAAGGGATAAAATTACAAAGGCAAACAGTCGTCTTAGTCAGACTATATGGAAATTAGATAATAACGTTAAGATTTTCATACAGAACCAGGGCTATCAGCTAGAAAAAAGAGAGGAGACTGTGCGGTATGAATTTAAAAATTTCACCCATCTTCAACTTAGAGCGCTTGAAAAATCGACGAGGGACCTATCGGCCGCATTACGACTTGTTACCGTCACCGGTCACGATCTGCTTGCAAGAAAGATGCAACGATCTGAATATATTGCGAGAAGCACTATCACAGATCAAAGGCACTATCTGGAACTATCCTCTCAAAAAGCAATGCTAACCGATCCAAATAAAATCCTGGCAAGAGGCTACTCGATAACAACCTATAATGGACGTCTGTTAAAGGATGTGGATAGTTTAGAGAATAATGCGGTCATCGAAACAAGACTATACAAGGGCAATATTATCAGCGAAGTAAAAACCATCATAAAAGAAAATACGTAATGAACATAAGCAAAAAGAATGTATCTTATAAAGAAGCAATCACAGAGATTGAAGAGATATTGAGCCGACTTGAAAACAATGAATTAGATGTAGACGAACTCTCTGATAAAGTGAAGAGAGTTTCACAATTAGTTACCTTATGTAAGGAGAAACTTCACAACACTGAGGAGGAGATTGATAAAATATTAAAAGAAATGGATAATAACTATAAAAAAATATAATTAATAATCGGTTTCAGGTAATAATCATTATTTTGTATCTCTAAATAATGTAATTTTATAGCTCTTAATCACTATAAAAATTTAACCGATGGCTGAATCAAAAATTGATTTCTCGTTTGATAATCTTCATTTTTCTTGTGAAGGTGATAAGGATTGGGTCGAAGCTCAATTAAATCAAGTACTTAATCGTATTCCCGGACTAAACAAATCTGATTTTTTTGTGAAATCAGAAGGATCAATCCACACTCCAGAAAAAGAAGGTGGAGAAAATCCAGATATGGTCGCAGAGAAAAAAGAGCGGAATAAGCGGGAAAACAAGACAAAGTTAGTTAACAACTCTCAAATTGAAGAATTTGCCGGCGATCCGCTATTTGAGTTTCTGAAAGGGAAAAGTGCAGATAAGAATCAGGTGAAAAAATTCCTGGCTACTGCTGTATATCTCCACTCACAGGGGGTAGAAAAATTTTCAACCCCAATGGTTTCAAAATCTCTAAAATCGGCTCATATCGAGAAGCTTATTAATGCCAGCGATTGTCTGAACAAAAATGAGAAAAAAGGTTTTTGCATTAAAGATGACAAAGAATTTATTCTCACTGAATCAGGAATCCGCTCGATAATTGGAGGAGAGATAGAGGTATAATATAAAAAAACCCGCAATATTGCGGGTTTTTTTATGATTTTCAGAAACCAATATTTAAACCAATCATAAAATTAGTCCCAGCCTGCGGAAAATAGCCATCCATTTTATTTCTATTCCCTTCATAATAATAGGAATAAATCCAGGCATTGCTCTCATACGTCTCATTGAAGATGTTATTTACCAACAAACTGAATCTCATCTCTTTAAAGAGTTTTTGCTTTAACTTATAAGCAGCTTTCAGGTTATTGATAAGGTAACTATTCAATTTTCGGTCGTTGTTTGCAGTATTATCGATGTACTGTTTACCTACATAATTGGATAAAAATCCAAGCTCGAGGTTTTTATTGGGGTTAAACAACAGAACGCTATTGGCAGTCAGCTGCGGAGCAAATGCCAGATCTGTTTTACCTATATAATTGGTTCTTAGACCTCCATTATCCCAATCCTCAACGTATTCGGTAAAATCATTGATTCTATTTTGGCTAATGGTAGTATTCAGATCCCAATGGAGATATTTCAGAAACTTTATTCCTGCCATTAATTCAACCCCAACCCTGTAGCTTTGATCGACGTTGGTCATGATGGGGGAACCCACATTATTGATCTGACCCGTCAGAATCAACTGATTGCGGTAACTCATGTAATAAAGATTGGCTCCAACAAGTAGATTCGAAGATTTGAATTTATAACCCGATTCAAAATCATTTAATGTCTCGAAAGTTGGCTGTTTCCCACCCGGATCGGCATCCACAAAATTGTCACGATTGGGCTCTCGATTTGCCCTGCTATAATTAAGATATAGTTCCTGATTAACTCCAGGTTTATAAAACAATCCAACTTTAGGATTGAAAAAATTAAACTGGTGATTTTGTGTCAGATCCCGCAGGTTATCATCAATACCACCAATCTCATAATTGATATGGCGGTACTGAAGATCGGCAGTTGCTGATAGCTTTCCCGACAGCTGAATATTATACCTTGCATAAATATTTCCGTCTTTTTTTAAACCGGTACCCCTGTACCATTCGTGATCATATGGTGCACTCCCGGCTATACTTGCCCAGATTACCCTTCCAAAATGGCGACCATCATAAACATTTGTACCGCCACCTAAACTCAATGAATTGTCTCCCTTTTTATAGCTAAAGGTAAAAGTCAGACCATAAAAATCGTTATCAAGCCACTTGCGCCTGATCAAATCGGTTTTATCAATGGTAATCCCATTAATGACAGGCTTTGCAAGCTGATAGTCCTCAAATTTCTGATCTGTTTCAAACTGTTCGTAATATCCACGACCGTAGGTATAAAAGGCAGCGGCCTTTAGGTTTAAATACGGATTAAACCGGTGCGAAAAGTGAAGTTGGTAATGATCCTGCTGATAATGGTCAACCTGATTTTTATAGGTATACAGATTATAGGTTCTGCTATCAGAATTAATCATATTTTGAGTTTGTTCAGGAGTGTACAGATAGTGATCCTCATATCTTTTCATCCCTTCAAAATCATTATTGAGCCTTACTGAGGGGACACCATTCCATGCCTGATAGGTTTCCTCAAATCCCGAAAAAATAGTAGCTTTTAGAATGGTGTTTGCAGTAAAATATCCACCTGAGAGAAAAAACGATTTCAGGTCAGAGGCGCCCCTGTCAACAAACCCGGCTGAAGTGATCTTTGAAAGAGACGCGTCCAGGGCAAATTTGCCGTTGATCAATCCGGTTCCGGCAGTGAGGTTGTTTCTAAAAGTGCTGAATGAACCGGCAGATGAGCTGTAACTAGCATTTGCTTTTGAATTTATCTTGCTGGTTTGCAAGTCGATTGTAGCGCCAAAGGCCCCTGCCCCATTGGTTGAATTTCCAACACCCCTTTGTATCTGGATATTCTCAGTCGATGCCGCCAGATCGGGGATATCCACAAAGTAGGTGCTATGCGACTCGGCTTCTGACATCGGGATCCCGTTGATTGTCACGTTTATCCGGTTCAAATCGGTTCCCCTGATCCTGAAATTGGTATAACCAACTCCATTCCCTGCATCCGAAGTCGCAACAAATGAAGGGGTATAGCTCAATAAGTAGGGAATATCCTGTCCCATATTCGAGTTGCTGATGGTCTCCTTACCAACATTTGTAAAGGCAACAGGCGATTTATCCCCGGCACGGGAGGCCGCGACAAGCACCTCTTCTGTCAATACAGTTGCAGGAATTAACACAACTGCCAGGTTTTTCGATTCGTTAATAATCAATTCCTTACTAAAATTAGCATAGCCTAAAAATGTTACCTGCAGGGTATATTTCCCCTTTGTCAGATTCGAAAACTTAAACTCACCATTAAGAGCTGTAGTAATTCCGTTAAATCTATTCCCAAGCGATACATTGGCTCCGCTTAGTACTTCACCTTTCTCATCTTTAACAGTTCCCGTCAGGGACAGTTGTGCGAAAACCATCGCTGCAAGTAACTGTAAAGCAATAAACAATCCAATTCGTTTCATTTTCAAATACTTAATGTGGTTAAAAACTAACCAATGAGGAGGATAATATCTTTTCGCCATCCCTGCACCGGCATTATCCGGATCAGGTTCGGTGGGTATGATCTCAGCCCGTAATCTTAAGGCACCCCATTGCGCATTACAATCAAATTAAATTTTCAAAATCTGCTGAAAACCAACAAATTCCAAAGTGATCATTTTTAAATTGACAGGAGAAAATATAAAAGAGTCGATTTTTCATTTTCCCTTTCCGGCATTACCCGGACAGGTTCTATGGGTTTGTTCTCAGCCCGTTTTTTTAAGGCACCCCTGTTTAATTCGGTGACAAAGATAACTCAAAAAGCGTTGTGTTCATCTTACACCTTGAAATTTTTTTTTCATAGCAAAATATAAAGCTGAAAAATACTTGTCAATTAAGTCATATCGAATTGACTTTTTTTAGTCCCATTTCTTGCGTTCCCCCACACAAATATATTACGTACTTTTATCCAGCTTTTCAGACAAATGCAAGGATTTAAACTGATAACTTATATAACATCTTACTAATTTGCTTTAATTATTTAATTATGAAAACAATATGCCTAATTATCGCCGTTTTTATGATCATGCCTCTTTTATTTGGCGGTGTATCGAATAAAATGGCAGGATTAACCATCCCAATTGAAAAATACAAATTGGCAAATGGCTTAACAGTTGTACTTAACGTTGACAAATCAGATCCGATTGTTGCCCTTGCAGTTTACTACCATGTCGGTTCAAGCCGCGAAGTGAGTGGGAAGACCGGTTTTGCCCATCTTTTTGAACATATGATGTTCCAGAAGTCGGAACACGTGGGAGAGGATCAGCTTTTCAAGAATATTCAGGGTGCAGGGGGAACATTAAATGGAAGCACAAGTCAGGATGTGACCAACTATTATGAGGTAGTTCCCAAAAATGCACTTGAAATGGTGATTTGGATTGAATCTGACAGAATGGGTTACCTTACCAATACTGTGACAAAGTCGGCATTGACCAATCAGCAGAATGTGGTTCAGAATGAAAAACGGCAGAGTGTTGATAATGCTGCTTATGGCTTTAATCACGAACTGATCGCCAAAACCCTGTTCCCAGCCGGGCACCCTTATAGCTGGACAGTAATCGGAAAAATGGAAGACCTGACAAATGCTACAATTGAGGATGTCAAGGCATTTCATAATAAATTCTATCTTCCCAACAATGCCACTCTGGCCATTTCCGGCGACATTGACAAGGAAGAGGTAAAAGCATGGGTTAAAAAATATTTTGGCGAGATTCCCGGGGGCAGCCCGGTTGAACAAAGGAAAGCAATGCCGATAAACCTTTCAACGACTAAAAAACTCTTTCACGAGGACAATTTTGCAAAAGTACCGCAATTGACGATGGTTTTTCCAACCGTTGAGCAATTTTCGAAAGACTCCTATGCCCTCGACTTTTTGGGTGAACTTTTGGCAAACACCAAAAAAGCTCCGCTTTATGTGGTTCTGGTGAAAGACAAAAAGCTGACCTCCCGCATTATGGCAAGAAACGGATCGCAGGAGCTAACCGGAGATTTTACAATCTCAGTCACAGCAAATCCGGATGTCAACCTTACAAATGTCGAAAAGGCAATCTTCGAAGGATTTGAGAAATTCGAAAAGGAGGGATTTAACGAAGAAGATCTTATCCGTATTAAGGCTAAATATGAGACCCGATTCTACAATGGATTTGCCGGAGTACAGGAAAAAGCTTTTCAGCTTGCTGAGTATAATGTATTTGCGGGTGATCCGGAGTATTACAAGAAGGACTTTGCTGCAGCGCGGGCGGTCACGATGGAGGATATCAAGTATGTTTATAATAAATATATCAAGGGGAAAAATTTTGTTGAAACCAGCTTTGTTCCAAAAGGTAAGGCAAATTTAATATCTGAAGGTTCAATAAATGCAGGAATCGTTGAAGAGGATGCCGCCCATGCGGCAGAGGTAAAAACCGCATCCGTAACCGATGAACCGGTAATATTAACTCCCACAAAATTCGATCGCTCAAAAATGCCACCCATCGGACCTGATCCATCGGTTACGATCCCCCAGGTATGGAACTCAGTTCTCAGTAATGGAATGAAGGTTTGGGGAATTCAGCAGCACGAACTTCCACTTGTTCAATATTCTCTGGTACTTGAGGGGGGGCATATGGCTGAGGATATTTCCAAAGCCGGACTAGCAAACCTTGTGGCATCGATAATGAATGAGGGGACAAAAAGTAAAACTCCGGAAGAACTTGAAGAGGCCATCGGACTGCTTGGCGCATCAATCAGAATAACTGCCGGTAATGAAGATATCTCCATCAACGTCAGCACACTGACAAAAAATTTCGAAAAAACCATTGCACTTGTTCAGGAAATGCTCCTCGAACCAAGGTGGGACAAGGAACAATTTGCCCTGGCCAAGAGCCGTATTATCAATGGTCTTAAACGAAATAAGTCAAATCCCAGTTACCTCGCCTCAACAACCCTAAATAAACTGATCTTCGGCGAAAATAACATTCTGGCTGTTGAAGCCTCAGGGACAGAAACTTCTGTAACTACGATGACAATTGATGACCTGAAGAATTTCTATTCAAGTTATTTCGCCCCTCAATATTCAAAACTTATTATTGCAGGAGATGTGGATCAAGCCAAAGTTAAAGCTGCTTTTGCCGGTCTGACAAAAAATTGGCCTTCAAAAGAGGTGAGAATACCTGAACTTAAAGTTCCTACCCCACCGGAGACTTCTGCCATCTATTTTGTCGATGTGCCAGGTGCCAAACAATCGGTAATTTCAATTGGAACCCCCTCGATTTCCAGATCGAATCCCGACTTTTATCCGGCTGTTGTTGCCAATTACAAGTTGGGTGGCTCTTTTAATGGTGTCTTTAATCTAATTCTCCGCGAGGAAAAAGGGTTTACCTACGGTGCTCGTTCATCGTTTTCCGGCTCCCTGAAATATGGCGTTTTCTCAGCTTCCTCGATGGTTCGGACAAACTCCACCCTCGAATCTGTGACCATTTTCAAAACAGAAATGGAGAAATATCGCCAGACAATACCTCAGGAGTATATTGATTTTACTAAAAGCGCACTGATAAAAGGAAATGCCCTCCGCTTTGAGAAACTGGACGACTTGCTGGGGATGTTAAATTCCGTTGCATTATTCGGACTTCCTGCAGACTATATTAAAAAGAACGAAACCTATGTGAGGGGGCTTACCGTCAAAGAACAACTGGAGAAAATAAATAAATACATCGATCCTTCGAAAATGTATTATGTGGTTGTGGGTGATGCAAAAACACAAATGAATGATCTGGAAAAAGTTGGGTTAGGAAAACCTATTCTTATAAAATAATTTAAACGATCAGGGCTGCGTTATTTGACAGCCCTGGTCGCTTAAATTATTAATACTCTTTTACAATTTTTTGGATGGTGATCCATTTGGGACAGCGGTTAATACCTGACATCTCCCAGTTAAGTTTTACATATAGGGGAAAGGTTTCCTTTTCCAGGTTGATTGCTGATCCGGAAGGGATTGAATCAAAATTGTACGTTGCATCATCGATCGCAATCTTCCAGCCTCCGCAACAGATGCACATTCCAAGATCCGGGCCGGTAATCTTTCCCCTGGATTGGTAATCATCGTAATTTTTGTCCTTACAATAGGCCAATCCAATAATAATACCAATAGCAACTACGATTCTAAGCTTCATAACAGATAGTTATAATTTATTAATCAGCAAATCCATACCTTTAGATTCTCCTATCATCACTTTAGCGTAAATTTACATCCGTTGCGGGAATTTTAAATCATCCAAAACCAAATAATTTCGCCCATCGTGGATGAACTGATTTCTGAAAACAAATATGCATTGAATTTTGGCAGATAGTTCCGGTATGAATTTTTATCTTCGCACCTGTTTGATTCTTAAAATAATAGCTGATGTTTCATCTTTTTATCATACTCGCATATATCATTCTTACGGTCTACCCCTTTTTCAGGATAAAGGACCTCTTCATCAGCGAAGGTTACAAACGATGGTATGTGCTGATTTATTTAATGTTAGCTACAATCTTCCCACTGGTTGGTCAACTTTGGCGCCTGGATAGAAATTTCCTGATACTTGCGCTCTCCGATATTTCGGGTTACATATTGCCATTTTATTTGTACCTCTTCCTCATTGTTCTATTGTTTGACCTGTTTTTGTTGTTCAATCGCCGGTTGAACATCCTCTCTCAAGATAAAAAGAAAAAATTATCATTCAGAAGTTATACCCTTACTGTAATGATTCTACTACCTGTTGCAATAATAATAGCCGGCGCCATTAACCTGAATACCATCCGCATATCGAAATACCGGATTGACGTTCCACGGAAACAAAGCAGGATAGATCACCTTCGGATTGCATTTGTGGCCGATATTCACATTATGCCAAATACAAGCCTCCGTTATATGGAACAGTTCATCAGAAAAGTGAATGATCTTCAACCCGATCTCCTCCTTTATGGCGGCGATATCATTGAAGGGAAAAGTGATAGCGAGACGATCAGGACCATTGAATCGGCGTTAAAAACTATTTCAACTAAATATGGAACATTTGGTATTCCCGGGAATCATGAATATTATTTGGGTCATGTCAGGGGAAACTTCTATCAAAAATCAGGGATTAACCTGCTGTGTGATACTATTGTAAAAATTGACAGTTCATTCTATTTGGCTGGAAGATTTGACCAGCAATATAAAGCACGTAAGAGTGTTGTCAAGATACTCGAAAACATCACCCCCGATCTGCCTGTTATTCTGATGGATCATCGACCCACCGAATTACAAAAGACCAGTAAGTCAGCGGTTGATGTCCAGTTTTCGGGCCATACCCATAATGGTCAGCTTTTCCCCCTCAACTATTTCATTCATCGTATGTATGAACTGAGTTGGGGATACCGGAAAATAAGCAATACCCATTTTTTTGTAACCAGTGGCCTGCGCCTTTGGGGTCCTCAGGTTAAAACAGCCGGAAAATCAGAGATTATGCAGGTGGATATCTATTTCAACTAAATCAGAATTTCAATAATCTTACCTGCCACTTCAAGTCCTGCATTTCTACCGGTGTCTGAAAGTAGGGTCCGCTGAAGTTTTCTGTCGAAAAGCGCTACTTCAATGCGGGAAGTCATACACTCCTCTATTCGTCCATCCATCATCCCTTTTATTGGGGAAGCTAAAGCCGTAACTTTATCTCTGTGCGCAAGAATCTCAATCCGGTATTTGCTGTTTTCGATGACTAATTCAATTTTTTGCTCATCAACAGACGACTTCCTAAGCGAAGAACGATTGTAGGTCGTAAATTGGAATAACCGGTCATACAACCAGATACCGGCAATAAAACCTACAAACGATTTTCCAATCCAGGGGATATTGGCAACAGATGACTTGAGCGAAATCCCAGGTGTTGAGAAATGGTTAGTTTGCATCCAGATATAAGCGCTCGGGAACGAATGGCCCCAATCTTTCTCGGTATAACCTCTCCCCCCATCAAAATCGACAATTTCGCCGTTGATCTGCAATTGACCGCTGATTGCATGATCCATGCTCACAATTCCATGATAACACTCCATAAAGGGGACAAACGAATAAGGTCCCATAATTCCGGGTGAATACCAGTGTTTGGGCCAGGGAATATTATTGGTAAAATGGAGTTTACCCAAAATATCAGGCAATTGAAGTGATAATAAATTTTCCGAGAAATGATTACTCCCAATATTTAATTGAAATATCCCCGGAACCGGAGTAAAGTCTACAGCCGCGAAAAGATGATTTACCGAAGTTTGTTTCTTTCCGTCAAGTACCTGAATAAATGCCTGTTTCCGGCCTGAATCGTCCATGGCTATCCCCGGAATAAAAGCAAGTGCTTTGGTTTCATCACCATTGACAACCTTAAAATACCACCCCTCGAAGTACTTGTGTGATTTGCCCCAACCCTGGAACTGCTCCGGGTTAAAGAAAGCCTCGATTTTATTTCTGATCATCCTATAAAAATACGAAAAACAATTGCTCCCAAAATATTTTATTGCAGGATGAAAACCATTTACCCACACTTATTAACTTTGGATAAATTAAAATCAGTGCATGACAATAGAAAATTTTCCGTCAAAACTTCTGGAAAACGCTGTAAATGAATTTTCTAAACTACCAGGTATTGGAAAGAAAACAGCATTGCGGCTGGTTCTTCACCTGCTTAAGAAGGATGTTATTGAGGTCCAGCGTTTCAGCCATGCCTTGACACAATTGCGTGAAGAGGTGAAACATTGCCGGATCTGCCGGAATATTTCCGATGCAGATATCTGCAATATTTGCAACAATCCTACACGCGATCACCGCATGGTATGTGTTGTTGAGAACATCCGCGATGTGATGTCGATTGAAAATACCCAGCAATACAGGGGAGTATATCATGTTCTGGGGGGAATTATATCGCCTATGGATGGGATTGGTCCTGCCGATCTGGAGATTGAATCACTTCTGGCAAGGGTGGAAAAGGGGGAGGTCGATGAAGTGATATTTGCCTTAAGCACCACAATGGAAGGGGATAGCACCAATTTTTATATCTTTAAAAAATTAAAAAATTACGCAATTAAGATCACCACACTGGCACGTGGTGTCTCGATTGGCGACGAGATTGAGTATACCGACGAGGTTACACTTGGGCGTTCCATCGTAAACAGGATGCTTTTCGAAAATTTTCTTGGATAACCATCATGGATAAATACCTCACCAACAATACTGTCACGCTCAGGGCAATTGAACCTGAAGATATTGAATTGTTATATAGCTGGGAAAACGATCCGGAAATCTGGGAAATCAGCCATACGCTGGTTCCCTATTCAAAGTACATTCTGGCATTATATATAAAGAATTCAGATAAAGATATTTACGAAAGCAAACAACTCAGATTGATGATCAGTAACCCGGCTGGAAAAACCGTTGGGGCAGTTGATCTATTTGATTTTGACCCCTATCATTCAAGAGCTGGAGTTGGACTATTAATCTATAACCGTGAGGATCGATCGAAAGGATATGCCTCGGCCACCCTTGAACTTTTGATCTCCTATTGTTTTAACAAATTGAATATTCACCAGCTGTATGCAAATATTGAATCAGATAACGAGATAAGTCGTTCGCTGTTCGAAAAATATGGTTTTAAAATGTGCGGTGTAAAAAAAGAGTGGCTTAGAACAACATCTGGCTGGAAGGATGAAGTGTTGATGCAATTAATCTCTGAATTGCCAAAGTATTAAATCCATGGTAACTTTCAGGTTAATCAATGATCTGAATCTCCCTGTAATCTGGAATTTCAACTAAAAAAGTATAGGTGAGCAGTTGCTGATCGAATTGGCAGCAATAATGGATCAAACCGTTTGTAACAATCAGATAACTAACCCTTAGCTTAAGATTATAACGTGCAATCTGATCAAATACCTGTTGCGATATTTTCACCTCAGGAGCTTTGCATTCGACAACAGCAAGCGGATTTCCGGATTTTGAGAAAAGGACAATATCTGAGCGAAAATCGTGCTGATTGATCTTTAATGATCGTTCGAGCGCGATGAGCGAAGGCGGGTAATGTTTTACCTCGGTAAGATATCGGGCAAAATTTTGTCTCACCCACTCTTCTGGTGTCAACGCGACCCATCGACGGCGAAAACCATCAAAAATCAACTTTTTACCCTGGTTGTCTTTGATTCGAAATGTAAATTGAGGCAGATTAAGATCCATTGTTGATATATAAATCACTCAAAACTAATTTTTATTTTCATTTGAAACAAGAATCTGCAAAAACCAGATAATTTTGCCTAAAATTGCCTATGAAAACAAAGGAAGAGATTGTAAGAAATTGGCTCCCCCGATATACCGGGCGGGAACTTGAAGATTTTTCGCGATATATAATTCTCACGAATTTTCAGAACTATATTGAAAATTTTGCTGAGCGATTTGGAGTTCCAATAATTGGTGAAGACAAATCGATGCCCAATGCAAGTGCCAATGGGATTACCATCATTAACTTTGGAATGGGGAGCCCCAATGCCGCTACGATTATGGACTTGTTAAGTGCCATTATGCCTGAAGCAGTCCTGTTTTTAGGAAAATGTGGGGGATTGAAGCGAAAAAGCGAACTGGGTAGTCTGATTCTACCCATAGCTGCCATCCGAAGTGATGGTACGTCCAACGATTACCTTCCCCCCGAAGTACCTGCTTTACCTGCATTCAGTCTTCAGCGTGCCGTCTCCTCCACCATTCGGGATCTTGGTCTTGACTATTGGACCGGCACCGTATTCACGACCAATAAAAGGGTGTGGGAATACGACGAACGGTTTAAAAAATATCTGAGTAAAACACGTGCGATGGCAATTGACATGGAAACCGCAACAATTTTCACGGTAGGATTCTACAATCAGATTCCAACAGGAGCCTTGCTCCTTGTTTCGGATCAGCCGATGATTTCAACCGGTGTAAAAACCGCCGCGAGTGATAAAGAGGTTACACGCAAATTTGTAAACAGGCATCTCGAAATAGGGATCGGCGCCCTGACGGAGATTATCAATGATGGCCGGTCTGTGAAACATTTGAAATTTTAACCAATATGGATTACAGCCAGATTATTACTGATTTAAAAAATAGAAAATATTCACCGGTTTACTTTCTGGAAGGGGAAGAGCCCTATTTTATGGATCAGATTAGTCATTATATTCTCGAAAACGTCTTGACCGACGATGAGAAAGGGTTCAACCAGTCGATACTTTATGGCAAAGATCTGAGCATTGACACAATAATGACTTCAGCCAAAAGGTTTCCGATGATGGCTGAACGACAGGTTGTTGTAATTCGTGAGGCCCAGAATATCAAAAACATCGAAGATTTGGCTTCCTATGTTGAAAATCCGATGCAATCAACTATACTGGTGATCAATTACAAGTACAAAACAATCGACAAAAGGAAAAAACTTTATAAGGCTTTGCAAAAAAAGGGCGTCTACATGGAATCAAAACCATTGTACGACAATCAGGTTGCTGCCTGGATTTCGAAATATCTGAAAGAGAAAAACCTTGGAATCGATCCCCGTGCCGCACAAATGATAGCCGATTTTATTGGAAGCGACCTTCAACGGATTGTTAATGAACTTGAAAAAGTAACAATCTCATTAGTCCCGGGGACAAGCATTATGCCGGAAGATGTTGAAAAGAACATCGGTATTAGTAAGGACTTTAATTTCTTTGAATTACAAAAAGCACTGGGAAATAAGGAGATCCTAAAATCTAACCAGATCATTAACTATTTTATTGATAATGAGAAACAAAATTCTCTGACATCAATTATTGGAAACCTTGCCACCTATTTCAGGAAAATACTCGTTTTTCATGGTTTGGAAAATAAAAATGATCGAAATATTGTTGCACAAAAACTTGGGGTAAACCCTTTTTTTATTAATGATTACATCTCTGCCTCACGCAATTATCCGCTTGATAAGGCGATCAATATCATTTCGATGATGAGGGAATACGACTTACGTTCAAAAGGTGGGCGTGGAGGCAGCACCCCGAATGGGGATTTGCTACGTGAATTAACATTTAAAATTTTACATATCTAGGCAATGGGAACAATAACAATAATGTTGATTCTGATTATATCTTTAACTTCTGCAATGTCATTTTCGCAGAAGGGAACAATGGCACAGTTGCAGTTCAACGCATATAAAATCTATCATCGCAAACAGGTTTACCGATTATTCACTCATGCATTTATTCATGCAAACTGGGAACACCTGATTGTTAATATGATCGTACTTTTTTCCTTTGGTTCAGTTGTTGAGCACTATTTCCAGGAAAATTTCGGAAGGGTCGGGGGGATAACCTATTATTTGATCCTGTTTTTTGGTTCAATTCTCTTTTCAACGCTGTGGTCGCTATACAAACAAAAAGATAATCCATATTATAATGCTGTCGGAGCATCAGGAGCTGTTTCAGCTGTACTATTCACAGCTATCTTTTTTGACCCTTGGAGCAGCATCTACTTTTTTGGCATTTTACCGATTCCCGGAATCATCTTCGGCGGATTGTACCTCTATTACTCTTATTATATGAGTACAAAAAAAACAGATAATATTGCCCATGATGCCCATTTTTTGGGGGCAATCTTCGGATTCTTCCTCCCTGTAATACTCAGACCCTCATTGCTGCTTGGGTTTTTCGATATGCTATTTGGCAGGATTTTGATGTAAATTGTATTCTCATGAAAGGCGGTTTTATTCTCTTCAATGGAAGGTTTTATCCTGAACCCGAGGCGCTGTTTCCCAGCGCCGATCTCTACAGACTGAATTCGGGAATCAGAGGGTCAATCAGGACAGAGAATAATCTGGTGATGTTCGCTGAGGAGAATTTCAACTTCCTAATCAATTCGCTATTAGCCTTAGGTTTACCAATCCCGGTTGATTGGGATCTATCCCGCTTTAAGCGAGATGTTTCGAGACTGTTGAATAAAAATCACCTCTTTCTGGCGGCAAAGGTGGTTGTAAATCTGATTCCCGGCACTTCGGGGACAGACTATCTTTTATCTGCCGAAGAACTTACACGTGGATTTTTTCCTCTCAATGAAGGTGGGTTGTTAATTGATTTTTACAAAGAAGGGGTAAAATCTAAATCAACAGCCTCTCCGTACGAACCATCGAGCCGCTTTTTATGGATGACAGCCACCCGAACCGCCCTTCTAAGCACCCAGCATAATTTGATTATTTCAAATAGTGACGGATTTGCCTGTGAATCAATCGGTGGAACGTTTGGTTACCTGATTGATCATTCTGCAGTGTTTCCTGCTCCCGAATCATTGGGCTATTCGCCACCTCTGCTTGGAGTGGTTATGGAGTGCACCGAACAATGCGGCTATAGAATCATTGAGAATAAAGAGATCAGTCATAAAGACCTACTGAATGCCGATGAATTGTTCCTGATCGACAATTGCCTTGGTATTCTTCCGGTCTTAGGTCTGAGTGCCAGAAGATATTACATGACCGGCACAATAGTGGTTGCCTCGAAGTTAAGTGAGACAGCACGAAAAGAACATCCCTCTTTTTAGAATTTCAAAATGAGGGATGAAAGCTCAGAATGAGAAATTACACTCATCTCGCAGGCAAATAGAAAATTAACATGAAGTAAATTTACAGATGTGAAAAAAAGAATTATGGAAAGGGGTATCTTAAAACATTTATTACTGATTTCATTACTGATTATGGTATTCATAGAAAGGCCATTTGCACAGGAGGTGGAAAGAATAAAATCGAAGATTGAATGGGACAAAGTAATACTGAAAAATTACGCAACATTTCAGAACCTCAAAGATCTCGATTGGGGATCTGCATTTCTAATAAAATACAATACCGGTATTATCGCATGTACGGCACGTGATTTTTTCAGGTCCACATTAACTCATGGTCAGATATTGTCAATCAAGGATTTTGATAAGGAATTAATAGGTTGGAAAATGTATTTACCGGATGATCCTTCGAAGTATATTTTAATGGATACGCTGGCTTTTAGAGACAAAATAGAAAGAACCTTCTCGGTTTTCATCTATTCAAAACCAATTCTAACTTTTGCCTTAAAAAATATTCACAGGCAGATGATCCCATTGGAACCGGATGTCCGGAGAATTCGAAACAGGGACACCCTTTTTTTAGTAGGATATGATAATATGAATAAATTAAAAATTATCAGAGGCTTTGTTGAAACAGCACTTAAGGAAAAATACGCTGATGATGATATCCGGATAAAAACTGAGGAATACTTAAACTTTTCCGATTTTGTAGGTTCGCCAATAATTGATAAAAATGGTAAAGCGGTTGGTATAATGAACCGGGCTTACAGATTAAAGATCGATCAGCGCGGCAGGATTATTAGCGAAAATAAACTGGTTGATAACTCACATTTTGAATATTTTATAAATGGCACCTCCATGAGATCCATTTTAGGAAAGGATTACATCAGTAATTCTGGCAATCCAAATCTAAAAAATCTTTAAAACGCTCAAATAAAGTGTATTAAATTAGAAGTAATGGAAAGACTATTTGCATTTGGAGTTTTAAGTTTACCCATTCTTCTTGTGTCGTGGCGAACTCTGAGGAATGTTAAAAGCCATGGTTTTTACCGCTTTTTCAGCTGGGAATGTATCCTTTGGCTCCTGGTGTCGAATATAAGTCATTGGTTTGATCACCCTTTTGAAATTCCGCAGCTCATATCATGGACTTTCCTTTTCTTTTCGGTTTATCTGGTTACAACAGGAGTGATCCAGCTCAAAAAGGGAAGGAAGAGCGATGAGCGTAGCGGCGAAAAAACACTTTACGAGTTTGAAAAGACTTCAGAACTTATTGAAAAAGGCATTTATAAACAGATCAGACACCCGCTTTATTCTTCATTGCTTTTTCTGACATGGGGCACCTTCCTGAAGCAAACCACAACTTTTCTATTAATCGTTTCAGTTATTGGAACACTCTTCCTTGTTCTTACCGCTATATTTGATGAAAGGGAGTGCATTGCCTATTTTGGCGATAAATACCGGCAATACATGAAACGGACCAAAAGGTTTGTTCCGTTTGTGATCTGAACTTAATTGGAGTTAGGATCTTCGGGAAAATTCTGCCATGTTTCGTAATGCCTTCCTGCATTTTTAACACTTTCGAGCCATAAATTACGGGTGCTTTTCATCACCCGCTTTGGGTCAACTTCCGCAACAAGCCATGAATTCCCCGAAATCTCTTCTTCAAGCTGTCCCGGGCTCCATCCCGAATAGCCGACAAAAAACTTCACCTGATCAGCCTTAGCTTTTCCGGACAAAATTACCGACTTCAACTCTTCAAAGTTGCCCCCCCAGAATAACTCATCCTTTATGTGAATACTGCCCTGAATCTTATCCCCCAGTGTATGAATAAAAAAAAGGCTGTCGTCACTCACCGGGCCCCCAACGAAGACTTCAGGAACAAAAACCGGAGAGAGGGAGAACAGTTCATTTATCTGCGCTCCAAATGGCTTATTCAGGATAAAGCCTACTGCTCCGGTGGAGGAATAATCGACCAGCAATACAGTCGAACGGCTAAAGAAATTCCCCGGCAAAAATGGCTCCGAAATAAGGATTCTCCCTTTTTGAGGTGTAAGCTTACTATGTATTTTGAAAAAATCGAAATCGATTTTCATAATTCAAATCTTAACTACTTTTCAATAATCACAAAGATATCTTCGTTCTTTTTCTTCATTAAAAACTGCTCACGGGCAAATTTCTCAAGGTTTTTCGAACTGGTCTGAAGTTCTTTCAAACGCTCACTATCCGCCAAAATCTTGGCTTTGTAATAGCTGCTTTCAATCCTGTATTTCTTCAGTTTATTCAAATTCTGTCTCATAAACAGAATATTATGCTCATCAATGAAGATCATCCAAAAACTAAAAACCACAAATGCAACCAGGTATTTGTTTGTAAAAGTTTTGAAAATGTTTCTTCGTATAATCGGTTTCATCCTAAACTCATCAATTAAATTACAAAATAACAGATTCCCTGACAAAATAAAAAGGAGAATCAGTTATAATTTATTGTCTGTCATACAAATTATTGAATAAGAGACGCATCAATTTCGAAACAAATCTATTAGATCATAGGCTCCCACAAGCTTTATCAAATATCAGGAAAAAAATTAGGGTATGTAAAATCAGTAGCAGGCACAAAAGTCTCTTTGATGGTCCGAATGGAGACCCACCGAAGCATGTTGAAAACAGAGCCTGCTTTATCGTTGGTCCCCGAACCCCTTGCTCCGCCAAAAGGTTGTTGTCCGACGACCGCACCAGTTGGTTTATCATTGATATAAAAATTGCCGGCAGCATTGCTCAGCCTTTTAGTCATCCGCTCAATCGAATAACGGTTTTGCGAAAAAACTGCACCGGTGAGGGCATAAACCGAAGTGGTATCCACCAAAGTGAGCGTTTCATCGATCTTATCATCATCATAAACAAAGATAGTGACAACAGGACCAAAAAGCTCCTCCTTCATGGTGATATAATCGGCTTTTTTTGCACGGATTACGGTAGGTTGGATAAAATACCCTTGTGATTTATCGCAATTCCCGCCAAAGATCACCTCCGCGTCCTCATCATCACGCGCCTTATCGATAAAACCTTTCAGTTTATCAAACGATGCTTCGTCAATGACAGCATTAATATAGTTGGTGAAATCTTCTGGTGGTCCCATTTTCATCTTTTTCAGCTGCGAAACAGCTGCCTCCCATGTTTTTTCCCATATCGATACCGGCACATAAACCCGTGAAGCTGCGGAACACTTCTGCCCCTGATATTCAAAGGCACCACGAACGATGGCTGTAGCGAGGGCACTGGTGTCAGCAGTAGGATCGGCAAAAATAAAATCTTTACCTCCAGTTTCTCCGACGATCCGCGGGTAAGATTTATACCTGGAAATATTTTCTCCAATACTCTTCCAGATATCCTGAAAGACACCTGTCGATCCGGTGAAGTGAATTCCGGCAAAATCGGGGTGACTAAATATAATCTTCCCTGCAGCAGGGCCTGAGACGAAAACAAGGTTAATCACGCCATCAGGGAGACCAGCTTCTTTTAAGATCTCCATAATGACTGCAGCTGAATAAACCGCAGTTTTTGCAGGTTTCCAGACACAAACATTACCCATCATGGCGGGGGCGACAGGCAGATTACCTGCAATAGAGGTAAAATTAAACGGCGTCAAAGCAAACACAAATCCCTCAAGGGGACGGAATTCGTTGTAATTCCACATACCTGGATTTGATTCAGGCTGCATTTCATAGATCTGGGTCATACATTTCACCCCATACCTATAAAAATCAGCCAGTTCACAGGCCGCATCAATCTCGGCCTGATAGGCATTTTTTGATTGCCCCAGCATTGTTGCAGCATTTAATTTTGCCCGGTAGGGACCAGCCAACAGATCGGCTGCTTTTAAAAATATGGATGCCCGATGCTGCCACGCAAGATCTGCCCAGGCTGAACGGGCAGCAAGGGCTGCATCAATGGCAAGTTTCACATGTGATTCATCACCCTGATAAAAATAACCGAGCAGATGGTGAATATCGTGCGGAGGATTTATTTCAACTTTCCTTGAACTTTTAACCTCCTTTCCTCCTATAAACATCGGAAGCTCTCTTACTTCTGAGCGGAGTTCACGAATCATCGCTTTGAGTTCTTCGCGTTCGGACGACCCAGGCTTATAGCTCTTTACTGGCTCATTATGAGGAATCGGGACATTATAAAATCCTTTTGACATCGCAGTGCATTTTTAGTTTGTTCAAAACAACAAAATTTTGAACACAATTAATTTGACTGCAAAGTTAGAGGGTGGTTACGACATTTTTACTAATAAATGTCAGCTATCGTAATTAATACTTTATTGCCCTAATCAGGCCCCGTCTTAAAAAAGGCGCCTTGATTTTTTTATCATGATATAAAAGCATATAACCATCTGAATGTGTTGTTTTAAATCCAAAACGGGTTAATAACTCGTTGAACTCCTGTTCATCCTGCTGTTTGTGATAAGTACAGATTGCAACCTTAAGTGGGGATCTCTCCTGAAGTATTCTTCTGCAACCATTTAATAGCTGTGATTCAGCTCCTTCAACATCAATTTTCAGAAACGATATTCTTTCATCTTCCGAAATACAATCATCTAATGTGGTACATTCTGAGTTAGTTACATCACCAACAAATTTATTTACTATGGTTACTTTCTCTTTCCATGGCTCAAAAGTGGCGTTCAAAGCTTCAATCCATTCCGTATTACTTTCAAAAAGGATTATTCGCGCCGCCTTATCGACTGAGTTTAAGGCAAAATTTCCCTCTGCTGCCCCAATATCGAGAAGGACATCCCCCTCCTCCACCCTGAAACGCTCGTTTTCATAGCAATGGGGACACCTTGGATCCTGCTCTTTCCTCAATCCGTTAAACGTTTTTCTAATCCTGTTTTTACTCCATCGTCGCTTAAAATAGAGCCTTTTGCCATCGAGTAAGACAAATTTCAACCCTTTCTCCTTATCTTTATGGACCTCTACATCAGATGCAACATACTGATCTAATTCATGATATGGAAATACAGTTATCGGTTTATTTTTTAAATAATCCAGAATCCTTTGGACCTCTTCCGATGGAATTTCATGATGGGTACTGTAATAACAGAGTACCGAATTCCGAACTTTGCGCGTGAGAATTCTTTTGTAAATAAATTTAGGTATTACAGCCCTGACGATTTGCGAAGTGACAATATTCATGAATGGTTTAGTTATCATTAAATTAGAAAATACTTGTCTTAATTTGACGATCATTCAATGATAGCAAACAGATCAAAATGTTTCCACTTTAACATATCGCTTTCAGCTAGTATTGGAACGATCTTCGCATTTTCTTCAAAATCAGACACATAATAGAGAGAATACCCTATTGCCTTCAATACATTATACTGTTCATACCGCTCCTCACTGGTATTCCGGAAAAAACATTCGGTAATAACTACTGGTTGATATTTTGTTAGCAGGTTAGAAATTGATTTAATGATTTCTTTATCATAACCTTCAGTGTCAATTTTAATCAGTTTAAGCTTTTCAAGATAATGTGGATAGTTTTTTTCTAAAAATGATTCCAAAACGATCCCCTTAATCTTGTGGGGGAACGTGTATTTACCATGTTTACTCTTTCTATCAACAGAAATCCCACCGTTACTGAAGGTGGCCTCAGAAGAATGATAATAAAACTCCTCCTCCTTGTTTGTAATGGCACAATTAAAGGTGGCGATATTGGTTTTGTCAGTATTTAATTGCGAATTCTTTTCGAGAATTTTGTAAACATAGGGATTCGGATCAAACGATAGAGTTAATCCGGTTTTACCAGTTACCAAAGCCATTTGGAGAGTTTCATGACCGATATTCGCACCGATATCTATCGCAAGATCTCCCTCTTTCAAAAATTTGGCAAAAAATTTCACCTCACCTCCTGAGATTGTCCGGTTTAGAAAAATTGGATTTTCCCAATAGGTATACCTGACAGTTCCATAATTTTCAACATCAAAAGAATTTATTCTCACCGGATATTCTTTTGTAAATCTTCTGGCAATTTTCCTTTTTAGGGATTTAATAAAATAGTCAATCATAAGAATCAAAGTTTGTTATTTTTGCAGTCTGATTAAATGGAGAGCAAAGCTAAATTATTAATTGTTCTTTCCAATTATATCGAAATAAATAGGAGCAGTTCAGACTAATTAATGAAGAGCAATAAATACTAACCGATAAAATGGATATTAAATACCCTGTTTATCAACCTTCTTTGAAAGGGAATGAATTAAAGTATGTAACTGAGTGTATCGAATCAACCTGGATTTCGTCGAAGGGAAAGTACATTTCCAATTTTGAAACACAGTTTGCCGAATATCTAAATGCCGGCTTTGCTACCAGTGTATGTAACGGAACAGTTGCTTTACATCTGGCATTGTTGGTTTTAGACATTCAACCTGGAGATGAGGTTATTGTTCCAACCTTTACCTATATAGCATCTGTCAATTCTATTGTTTATGTTGGAGCAACACCTGTGTTTGTCGATTCGTTACCACAAACCTGGCAAATGGATTACCATGATGCAGAGCAAAAAATCACATCCAGGACCAAAGCGATTATGGCGCCTCACCTGTATGGCCATCCCTGCGAGATGGATGCCTTGCTTGATATTTGTAGCCGGCATCACCTGTTTTTGATTGAAGATTGCGCCGAGGCCATTGGAAGTAAATATCAGAACAAGCATGTAGGTACATTTGGAGATATTGCTACCTACAGCTTCTTTGGCAATAAAACCATCACAACAGGTGAAGGAGGTATGGTGGTTTCAAATTCAAAAGAGTTGATTGATCGTGCAAAAAATATTAAAAATCAAGGTATTTCGGATATTCTTTACTGGCATGATATGGTCGGATACAATTTCAGAATGACCAACATTTGTGCGGCTATCGGATTAGCTCAGTTAGAGCGGATTGACGAAATAATGGCTAATAAAATCCGCATTGCAGCACTCTACGCAAAAGCTTTTGAAAATTCGTGCGTTGAGTTTCATGGTCAGGAAGTGAACACTTTTAATTCGTATTGGATGTGTTCAATACTTATTCCTCACGCCGGACAACGAAATGACCTCAGAGCCTTTTTAAGTCGATCAGGTATTGAAACACGACCGTTGTTCTACCCAGTACATACCATGTCAATGTATACGAAATTTGCCCATACTGATTTTCCTGTTGCATCAGATATCAGTTCCCGCGGGATCAATTTACCCAGCTTCCCGGACCTAAGTAATGACGATGTTCAGTTTATTGCAGCACAAATACTCAAATTTTTCAACTAAAATGAATAACATTTCTGTAGTAATCATCACTTTAAACGAGGAACTGACTATTGCACGGTGTATTAAATCGGTTATCCCGATTGCAGATGAAATCATTGTTGTAGATTCCTTTTCACAGGACAGGACTAAAGAAATTTGCCTGACTTTGGGGGTTCAGTTTATTGAACATTCTTTTGAAGGTTATATTGAACAACAGGCTTATGCAACCTCACTCGCAAATTTCGAATACATTTTAACAATAGATGCTGACGAAGCTATTGACGAAATGCTATGTAATTCTATTCTTGAGGCTAAGAAAAAATTGGACCACGAAGGTTATTCCATGAACCGGATGAATAATTACTGCGGTCAATGGATTCGTCATGGTTCATGGTATCCCGATCGGAAAATAAGGCTTTGGAATCGGAATATGGGTCATTGGGGCGGACGAAATCCCCACAATACGGTAATGATGGATCAGGGTTCAAAAATTGGATATTTAAAAGGAGAACTTTTACACTACTGCTATGATTCCATAGAGGCACATGTCCAACAATTCAATCGGTTTACTTCCATTTCCGCTTACGAATTATTCTCTGAAAAGCGAAAAATCGGAATTTTTGGAATTTTCATTAAATCTATGGCTAATTTCATACAGGGATTTTTCTTTAAACTTGGATTTCTTGACGGATATTATGGAATTATCATCTGCTACATCAACTCATTCGCTACTTTTATGAAATATGTGAAACTTAGAGAATTAAATAAGAATGGGAAACTATAATATCAAACCTTTTTCGGTACTAATCGATTTAGACCGCCTTAAAGATCTAAATACAGGGTTAGGACAGGTCGCTGAATTTTTCGGTAATGAGATTAGCCAGCTAAAGGATGAAACATTTAAATTTACCTTTTTAGTTCCCAAAAAATTTAAAGGATATTTCGGCACTAATGTTGATTATGAAATTGTTTCACTAAAACGGCGGTATTTCCCGTCCCTGTGCAGGAAGTATGACCTCTGGTACACTATCCATCAGGATTCAGCCTATTTCCCCTCTGACAAAAAATCTCCTTTTATACTGACAATCAATGATTTAAATTTTTTAGGTGAAAAGTCCCCGGCAAAAGCAAAAATAAGGTTAGCTCAATTGCAGAAAAAAGTAAACCGGGCGACAGCGATCACTGTAATTTCTAAATTTACAGAAAGTGTTGTCAGGGAAAATCTTAATGTTGGAGATATTCCAATATATGTGATATATTGCGGAGTAAAAGTAAAAACCTTTGAAAATGTTCCGAAACCGGAATTTGCTCCTGATGGTGATTTATTATTCTCAGTGGGCGTCGTTCGTATGAAAAAGAATTATCATGTCCTGATCGATTTTATTCGACGTTTACCCGAAAATTATAAGCTGATCATTGCAGGGAATAAAGCAGGCACCTATTCCGAAGAACTTGAACAAAAAATAAAGACCCTTGGTTTGCAAAACCGGATATTTTTACCCGGATTAATTTCGGAGGAGGATAAATTCTGGATGTACACCAATTGTAAAGCGGTACTATTCCCATCAAAATTTGAAGGGATGGGTTTTCCTCCGGTTGAAGCCATGCGGTTTGGCAAACCTGTATTTGCTTCCACCTATTCGAGTATTCCAGAAGTGAGTGGAGATAAAGCCTATTATTGGGAAACTTTCGAAC
Organism: Prolixibacteraceae bacterium; assembly: GCA_963677935.2. Taxonomy (GTDB): domain Bacteria; phylum Bacteroidota; class Bacteroidia; order Bacteroidales; family Prolixibacteraceae; genus JAAFHB01. Next base: position 3,311,674 of record CAXXEH010000003.1, read on the forward strand.
CGGATGAAATGAGTCGCTTTTTTTTGCAAAAAATTGACGAATTTTATAGCGATTCAAAACGCCCCTCTATTTTAAAGCAACACTCCCTAAAGTATACCTGGGAGGAAAATGTAAAAAGTTATATCGAATTATTCAAAAAAATTATCGAATGATTATAAATATTTTCACTTAATTTGACGAACCAAAACGGAGAATGAAAATAGCACTAATCACAGGAATTACCGGCCAGGATGGCTCCTATTTAGCTGAGTTTTTGATTGAAAAAGGGTACAACGTGCATGGGATTGTTCGTCGTTCATCACAATTCAATCGAAGCAGGATTGAACATCTTTATATCGATGAGATGATTAAGGACATTCGGTTGAAGAACAAGCTGACCCTCCATTATGGAGACATGACGGATTCAAGCTCCTTAGTCCGTATTATACAGAAGGTTAAGCCAGATGAAATATACAATTTGGCAGCTCAATCTCATGTTAAAGTGTCGTTTGACGTTCCTGAATATACTGCAGAAACCGATGCAATTGGTACACTTCGGATACTTGAGGCAGTTCGCATATTGGAGATGGAGAGAAAAATTCGTATTTATCAGGCTTCCACATCCGAACTTTATGGTTTGGTTCAGGAAACTCCTCAATCGGAAACAACCCCATTTTATCCGCGTTCACCCTATGGCATTTCAAAGCAATTTGCATTTTGGATGACTAAAAATTATCGGGAAGCATATGGTATGTATGCAGTAAACGGGATCTTATTTAACCATGAGAGTGAACGGCGGGGCGAAAATTTTGTCACAAGAAAAATAACACTGGCAGCTGTGAGAATAACTACCGGCAGGCAAAAAAAATTATACCTAGGAAATTTGAATGCCTTGCGCGATTGGGGCTATGCCAAAGACTATGTGGAATGTATGTGGTTAATGCTTCAATATCCTAAACCTGAGGATTTTGTTATAGCCACAGGAGAGATGCATACCGTCCGGGAATTCTGCACAATAGCATTTCAAGAGGCAGGTATAGAACTCGAATGGAAAGGTAGTGGTATTGATGAAAAAGGGTTATGTACAAAAACCGGTAATGTAATCATAGAAATTGATCCACAATACTACAGACCGACTGAAGTTGAGCTATTGTGCGGAGATCCCTCCAAAGCAAAAAATTTGTTGGGATGGAATCCCCAAAAAACATCTTTCGGAAGTTTAATTAAAAAAATGGTTTTAGCAGATTTTGAATACATTAAGAAATTAAAAACTTAATTAATAATACTTTTATGATTATCGGCTTCGAAGCTAAACGGGCATTTCAAAACTTATCGGGACTGGGAAACTATAGCCGGAATCTGATTAATCTGTTAGTAAGATATTACCCTGAAAACACCTATAAACTTTTTGCACCCAGGATTACCGATCTTTATGCCCTTTCTGAATCAACTGAAGTCGTCACCCCAAAAACCTTTTTTTCGAAATATTTCAGATCTTACTGGAGACTACACCAAACCACTAAATTACTAGGAATCAATAAAATTGACATTTTTCATGGTTTAAGTCATGTCTTACCATTGGGAATCGAAAAAACGGGAGTGCCATCTATTGTTACCGTTCATGATCTGATTTACCTGAGGTATCCGGAATATTATAAAAAGTTGGACCGAAAAATGTATCGCTCCATTTGTAAGAATTCCTGCCGAATGGCCACTAAGATAATTGCAATAAGTCAGCAGACGAAGGCCGATCTGATCAACTTTTTTGGAACTGATCCGGATAAAATTGAGGTTATCTACCAATCTTGCGACAACCGCTTTTTTAAAAAATTGGATAAAGCTGAAAAAAAATCTGTCAGGTTGAAATTCAACTTACCGGAGAAGTTTATTCTTTGTGTAGGTACGATTGAAAGAAGAAAGAACCAGCTTGCCATTTTAAAAGCAGTTGTCAAAGAAAAGCTGGATACAGCCGTTGTAATTTTAGGGAAGCCAACCGTATACATGAATGATATTATTCAGTTTATTCATGATTCCGGCATTTGTAAACAGGTGATGTTTCTCCATAACACCACAACAGATGAATTACAGGCCATCTATCAAATGGCTGATGTAATGGTTTACCCCTCTTTTTTTGAAGGGTTCGGACTCCCTGTTCTTGAAGCTCAGGCGTCGGGATGCCCCGTTATTACCTCCAATATCAGCAGCTTACCGGAAGCAGGTGGTGAAGGAGCACTCTATGTTAATCCGGCAGATATTTCGGAAATCGGGCAAACCCTAAATAATTTATTATCCGACAGTCTGTTGAGAGAGGAGATGATTCAAAAAGGAAAGGCCAATGCTGTACTCTTTAGCGATAAATTGGTGGCCCAAAGATTAATGGATCTCTACCAGAAACTGGTAATGGAAGTTTCGTAAGCAATTTACTTCAGAAATGAAGTGAACCTTAGTCTCTTTGAATTCCCATTTTGTAATTACGGATTCTTTCATTTAAAGTAGCCTTAACTGACCTTTTGCTTAACCATGTACCCGATAGCATTGCATTAAAGTAATAGGCAATCAACCGGAAATAGATATGCGACATAACATTTAAATCTTTTATAAAAAAAAGAATTAATCCCGCCACTGCCGGAATAAATCCAAAGAGCAAATTATTAGCAATCAGAAACAAATGCATATACAAAGCTTTCCCTCCGCTTTCATGTTTTGAAATATAAACATGGCGGGAGATATTTACTTCAGTTTTGGTTAAAGCAGTAACCTGAAGGTTTATTCGTGAAGACCCTCCATGATTATGCTCTACGCAGGCATTTTTAAGCAATACAATCTCGCCATTTTTCTGACTGGCTCTGCGGCACAGGTCTACATCCTCAAAATACATCCAGAAATCGTCGTCCCATCCACCTAAACTTTGAAAACTCTCCCTTTTGATCATTACAACTGAACCCGAAATCCAATCGGGATAAATATAGTCATCGGTTTGGAGAAACGGCTCTTCGCCTTGAAGCAAAACAATTTTAAGAATTGCACGGAGCCATCCGGTTAAGGTGAAAGGCGATAAGAATCGACCGTAAGGGTGTTCATTTGCACCATTTTCCTTTTTCTGACAACATGAAATGATAGAATTGGCCCTCCTAACCCGCACTTCAGTTAGCATTGAGAAAAGGGCATCAGCAGTAACAATCGTATCAGGATTCAGGAAGAGAAAATTTGAACCTCTGCCGTATACTGCTCCCCAATTACAGCCATAAGCAAAACCAAGGTTGTCTGGATTTAAAACAAATTTGAACTTCGGGAACAAACTCCGAAACCGTTCTATTTGTCCATCATTGGAATTATTATCAACTACAATCACCTCATGCGTAAACCGATTATCCTTAATAAAACTAAGGGAATCAAGGCATTGGAAAAGTCTTTCCCAACCTCTGTAATTAACTATTATGATCGATAAATTTGGCAATTGATGATCTGTTTAAATGTAAAAAAATAGTGCTTTTTACCTCAAGTACGACTTTAGACATATCAAAGAGTTGATGGTTTAATGGAGAGAGACAAAAAATGATTATGCAAACCGATCCTAACGGCAATTAACAGTTTTTACTGACACAAAAATCCCTCTAAGATTCATTCTCTCAGAGGGATTCTATTGGTAAATGAATATATGTTACATTCAAATACCTTAACGTAATTAAATCTCTTTCCGACTTATTTTTTCTTCAGCCATAACTCTTCCATTGCTTCAAGGGTCATTCCTTTAGTCTCAGGAACCATTTTCCATACGAAAATAAATGAAAGAATACTCATAGCTCCGTAAAACCAATAGGTTATACCCCCACTAAATTCCATCATCGCCGGATAGGTTGATGAAATAAAGTAGTTGGCTGCCCACTGTGCGGCGACTGCAATTGCGATCGCACGTCCCCTGATCTTATTTGGAAAGATTTCGGAAATAAGCACCCAGCAAATAGGTCCCCACGACATCATAAACGATGCGGTGTAGATGAGGATAAAAACCAATGTGCTGATACCTATAATTTTCATAAAAGCAAGGGCACCAATGGCAAACATTCCAACGGCCATACCAATAGATCCAATCATCAATAATATTTTTCTCCCATATTTATCAACTGTAAGGGTTGCCACGACACTAAATACGACGTTTATAAAACCCATTACCACAGTTTGAAGCATAGAAGCATCCTTGGCAGCGCCCATACTTTCAAAAATACGGGGAGCATAATACAAAGCGACATTGATTCCTACAAACTGCTGAAAAACAGAGAGAAGTATACCAATAAAAATTACGGTTTTTCCAAATGCAAATATTCTTTCGGACGCAGCCTCGACCGATTTTTTGATATCGATCATTATGAGTTTAGCCTGCTGAACCCCGTTAATTTTCGTCAGTATCTCAAGGGCTTTGGTATCCTGGTTGGTAAGAGCAAGATAACGCGGTGTTTCAGGTACGAAAAAGAGCAAAATTGCAAAGAGTGCTGATGGGAATGCCGCTGAAGTAAACATCCATCGCCAGCCGATCGCATTAATCCACTCAACTGTGTGTCCGTGGGCTATAAAATAATTGACAAAGTAAACCACCAGCATACCAAAGATAATAGCGATCTGGTTGAGTGAGACGAGTCGTCCGCGAATCTCAGCCGGGGCTATTTCTCCGATATACATAGGGCTGACAGCTGATGCTATACCCACCCCGACACCTCCGATAATCCGGTAGAAGTTGAACATAAATAAAAGACCCATCGTCGGTTCTCCCCTGGTAAAAAAGAGGAACTCGGGCCAGCCTGATCCGAGCGCACTAAAGAAAAAGAGGAACGCCGCGAGTAAAAGTGAATTCTTTCGTCCCAGTTTTGATGCAACCAATCCGGAGACCATTCCTCCAATAATACAACCTATTAATGCGCTTGAGATCGTTGCACCATGCGCAAGAGAACCAAGGCCAAGCCCGGTGATTAAATAGGCCTGGATTGATTTTTCAGCTCCGGAGATAACCGCAGTATCGTATCCGAATAAGAGTCCACCCAACGTGGCGACCAAAGTTATGCCAATAACGTAAAACGAACTATGCTCCTTCATAGGATCAGATGTAGCAATTAATCAGCTGTTCCAACATTTCCTGTTTTCCGCTAATCTGTTTCGGTTCGCCCACTTCTTTTGCAATATTGTAAAGATCTGTAAAACTCAGTTTACCAGCTTCAAATTCAGCACCTTTACCACTGTCGTAGCTGGCATATCTGTTCTTTCTAAGTTTTAGATAATCTGAGTCTTTCAATATATTGTCTGCAATTAACAGTGCCCGGGCAAATACATCCATACCTGAAACATGGGAGATAAAGATATCTTCAAGATCAGATGAATTGCGACGTGTTTTGGCATCAAAGTTTACACCGCCGTTGGTGAAACCACCAGCCTGGATGATCTCCATCATGGCTTCAGTCACTTCATAAATATTGGTCGGGAACTCATCGGTATCCCATCCGTTTTGATAATCCCCTTTGTTGGCATCAATTGAGCCCAACATCCCCTGATCTGCAGCCATTCGCAGTTCGTGTGAGAAGGTGTGACCAGCGAGAGTGGCGTGGTTTACTTCGATGTTTAATTTGAAATCCTTTTCTAAACCGTGAGCTTTAAGGAATCCGATGACCGTTTGAGTATCAAAATCGTACTGATGTTTCATGGGTTCCATCGGCTTTGGTTCAATCAGGAAGGTTCCTTTAAATCCCTGTGCCCGGGCATAGTCGCGGGCTGCACCCAGGAATTTGCCCATGTGTTCAAGTTCCCGCTTCACATCGGTATTGTGCAGACTCATGTACCCTTCGCGACCACCCCAGAAGACATAGTTGGTCCCACCAAGGGCAATAGTAGCGTCAATGGCATTCTTAACCTGAACAGTTGCATTCGTCAATACATTGAAATCCGGATTGGTAGATGCACCATTCATGTAACGGGGATTTGAGAAAACGTTTGCTGTGCCCCAAAGTAGTTTAATTCCCGTAGCAGCCTGCCGTTCTTTGGCAAAGTCTACCATTTTGGCAAGACGTTGTTCGATTTCAAAAACTGAACCATCGCCCACTACATCGGTATCATGAAAACAGTAGAAAGGGGCGCCTATTTTACTGATAAACTCAAATGCCGCATCCATTCTCTCTTTGGCGGCATCCATTTTATCCGAGGCACCAACCCATGGGAAAATTTGTGTTCCTGGTCCAAACGGGTCGCCACCATCACCGCAGAAAGTATGCCAGTAGGCTACTGCAAAACGAAGATATTCCTTCATGCTCTTTCCATTAATCACCCGGGTTTCATCGTACCACTTAAAAGCCAGTGGGTTTTTGGATTCGACACCTTCAAACTTAATTTTTCCTATTCCCGGAAAATACGCTTTACCTCCAACAAATGCATCCATAACTATTTATATTATATAAGGTTAACACTATTTTATACTTCTAACACAAAAAAACACCCTTTGAATTACATTTTAAATAAACTTATTCAGGTTATTCTCCCATTCCTGGTAGGCCTGTTCCACCTGATCTTTCTGATTCAGATCAGGCTCAACCAAATCGAGCTTCTTCAAACCGGAGAACGCATCTGCAAATGAGGGGTAATATCCTGAACCCACACCGGCACCTCGTGCAGCACCTGCCGCACCATCCGTATTATACAATTCAATTGAAACACCGGTAATATTGGCGAGCGTCTCACGGAAAACCGGACTCAGGAACATATTGGACTTGCCTGCCCTGATCACCTTTGCTTCAATTCCAATCCCTTTCAGGATCTCCATCCCATATTTAAAAGAGAAAACGATCCCCTCCTGAGCGGCTCTGAACAAATGGCCCTGTCCATGCCGGTTAAAATCAAGTCCACAAATCTGAGCGCCAATATTCCGGTTCCCCAGAACCCGCTCTGCACCATTGCCAAACGGAAGAACAGAAACACCTTCTGAGCCCGTAGGTATCGCGCCTGCCAGTTCATTCATTTGTTCGTACGAATAATCCTTATTCCCAATGTATTTATTCATCCATGAATTAAGAATTCCTGTCCCGTTAATGCAAAGCAAAACACCTAACCGGTCAGCAGCAACAGAATGATTGACATGGGCAAATGTGTTCACCCGCGATTGCGGATCATATTTTACCTCTCCACTGACCCCATAAACGACACCTGAGGTTCCTGCAGTTGCAGCAATCTCTCCCGGATTCAGAACATTAAGCGACAGCGCATTATTTGGCTGATCACCTGCCCTGTACGATACGGGAATTCCTGGTTTTAAACCAAGTTCAGCGGCAACTCCTGCCATAACATATCCCTGAATTCCAAATGTATCGACAAGTTGAGGGATCAGCTCTTTTCGAAATCCATAATATCCCAGAACCAGATCTGAAACCTCATTTTGTCTGAAATCCCAAAACATCCCTTCCGATAAACCCGATGCTGTAGTTCTGATCTCTCCAGTCAACCGCATAGCGATATAATCACCCGGCAACATTATTTTATCAATCTGATCATAAAGGGCAGGCTCCTTATCCTTCACCCACTTCAGTTTGGAGGCAGTAAAATTACCTGGCGAATTGAGCAACGAATTAAGGCACTTTTCATTACCAATCTCATTAAAAGCTCTGTTTCCGATTTCTGTGGCGCGGCTATCGCACCAGATAATGGACGGCCGCAGTACATGCTGTTGTTTATCGACCACTACCAGCCCGTGCATCTGATACGAAATACCAACTGCAATAATTTCATCACCGGATATCCCCGCCAATGACCTTGCTTCGAGGATAGCCAGCTTTAGGTTATCCCACCAGAGTTCTGGTTGCTGTTCTGCCCATCCCGCCTGTTTGGCCACGATGGTCATCTCACTTTTTGGAAAGAAGGATGATCCGGCGATCAGGCCGGTTTCACCATTCATAATGGAGGCCTTCACTGAAGAACTTCCGATGTCAATTCCTAGCAGATACATAGAGGTTTGTTTTTCAAAATTTATAAATAAATCTGTTCTGTTGTGTCATGATCATTAGATCGATTCCCGAATAATTAATTCCGTAGGAACGAGAAAATCGATCTTCGAATTACCCAGGGCAAACTCTGCTGCTTTTTGTCCCATCAATTTAAAATCGGTCGAAATGACGGTGATTCCTTTCGCGATAAACTTCTTCATTGGAGTATCATTATACGAGAGAATACCGAAATCATCACGAAGCCTGAACTTTTTACGGTTAGCCTGCTCAAGGATTGCTGCCAGATCGATATCTTCAAAAACCATATAGACTTTTCCCATCTGAATATCGAGCTCTTCAATATCGTAAATAACACTAAATTTCAAATTATTATCATCACAAAACCGATTGACATTTTCAACCGACTCGATCGGGTGAAAAGTATACTCAGGATAAACGCAAACAACCTCATCATATTTTCTGAGTAAATGCCAACCTGAACTTAAACAGCGATATACCGATTGCCCAAAATCCTGATACACTTTTGCCTGCCCTTTCCCGGAATAAATCTGCCAGTCGATAAGTAGTAATTTATCGGGGTCTATTTCACTTACAATTCCTGGTATGCCTGGATGATTAAAATTCATGATGATATATGAATTAAACTTTCCGACGCTATTACGGATTATCGATTCAAACAAATCAAAATTATAGTGATGAAAATTAATATCAACCATTACATTACGTGGAAGACTCTGCTTGAATGAGTTATAAAGCACCTCTTTATAAGCCTTAAAGGTGTCTAGGAAAAGAAATACCTGCTTTTGCGACCGGGTCACAAAATACCCCTTATTCGGAATCGCTTCAACAATACCCCGTCGTTTGAGTTCCGAATAACTTTTGAATACCGTATCCCGTGATAAACCGGATTCTTTCATCAATTCATTTACGGAAGGTAAGGCATCACCCTCGCGAAGCATCTTAAAATTGATGGAACGAATTAAAGCATCAACAAGTTGCTGAACTTTTGATACCCCCGAGTCTAAATTAGGTTTAAAACTAAATTTATTCATGCAGAAAAACTATCGGCTCATCTGTTCTGATCCGTTCTGCAAACTTAATCTTTTATTTATGTCGCAAATTTATTTTTTAGATGTTATTAAACATGTAATACGAACCTGAAAGAAAAATTAACGACGTAATGATCTTTCACCCGTTATCCTTTTCTGTTGATTGGATGGCGATTGGCTGAAAGCTTGTTGTGAAGTATATTTTGAAAATTAAACAGATCAAATAAAATTTTATCGAAATATTTCGTTTTCGAACCTTATATGATTATCTTTATACAACTCAAACTGATTAATAATAACTGCAATGAAAAGTCTTAACTTGAAGCTGACCATATTAATCGTATTGATTATATGGTGTTTAGGCAGCCCTGCCAAGGGACAGGTCATTCCAAACAAGAGCAACAAATCAATTTTTATTACAGGGATTGCATTTGACAGTAAAACTAAGGAACCATTGTCGAATGCCAATTTTAGCATCAATAGTAAAAACAGTTTTGCCACAAATGAATCAGGACGATTTTCATTCTACGGATTTCCAAACGATACCGTAGTTTTTACTTATATGGGATATCAACATGCGACGCTTATTGTACCAGATACGCTCAAGTCAGAGGAGTACGTCATGGGCGTTTTTATGCGTGAGCAGGCGATAAAATTGGCTGAGATCATCATTCTCCGAAGAATTACCCCATCTTCAATGATTATTACCCCGGTTAAAACAGATCAAAGAACCATGAATATCGCGCAGAACCATGTAGATAAGGCTACAATCGAAGGTTTAACACGGGCTCCAAAGGTTTATGATGCAGATATGAATGCAAGAAAGACGATGCGAACCAATCAGATGCGAACTGAATACAAAGGAATGCTGGTCACACCCGAAAACACTGTCGGAATATCCACCCAAAGTTACAAGACCTTTAATGTGATTTACGGGACACCTATAAGCACTTCTGGCCGAATTGCAAGGGAAATGGTTACCAGCAATGAAAGCAATTTGCTTTTAAAACATTTCGAAGAGGCGAAAGGCACGATATTACAAAATGAAGCTGTTACCGACACGATTAGCAAAGAGCAAAAATAGGTTAATGAAACTTATCCGGCGATATTCTGACAAGACAATTCGTCAATTTTGTATTAAGGAAATCATAAAACGAACCACGAGCCACTCCGATCCCTATTGCCTGACAAAAAGGGCTTTAAGGATGTGCCAAACCATAGCAGGATTTTCTTTAAGCCGGCGCGTGGAATAGGCAAACCACTGCTTTCCGTAGGGGACGTATACCCTCATTGGGTGTCCGTTTTTAACAATTGACTGTCGAAGCTGAGGTGTCACCCCATATAGCATCTGAAACTCATACCTACCTTTCGGGACTTTTAAGTCTTCAATTATCTCATAGGCCTTTTCTATCAGACACTTATCATGAGTAGCAATTCCAACAAAAATTTTATTTTCAAGCATAAAACGCAAATCATTCAGAAAATGGTCCCTGATTTCCTGATGTCCTTTGAAAGCGATTTGCTCCGCTTCAATATAAATCCCCTTACAGAGTCTGAAATTCAAGGGTGCGTCAGGGTAGTTTAGATCCAATAAACTTTTGATATCGTCGGTAGTTCGGCGCATATAAGCCTGAATGACTAATCCGACCCGGATTGGAAATTCGGTTTTTAGACGTCTGAAAATCTCAATTTCATTGGAAGTGCATTCTGCATCCTCCATATCAATTCTTATAAATGACTCACATCTGTCTGCCGCTTCCACAATTTCGCGCAGATTCCGATAACAGGCCTCCCGATCGAGCAATAATCCAAACATTGAAGGTTTCACCGAAAAATTACCCTCGATCTTTTCTAAAGTAAATCTTTCAATTAAATCAATATATTGCTCCTTATAAACTTCTGCTTCTGCAAGATTATTGATATGCTCCCCAAGCAAATCAACAGTAACCAATACTCCGATTGAATTGAATTTTCGCGATTCTGCAAGTGCATCACTGATGTACTGTCCTGAAATATACCGTTTCGAAAAAATCCACACCACCCTTTCCGGGAAATAGGGAAGCATTTTTGCAATAAGATTATTGATCATCATCTCCTTGGATTAGTCCTGATACTTACTTTTTGTTAAACTTTGTAAAAATACAGCTCCAAAACCGGTAGATCTATGATGTTTATCAATACCGAAGATCATTTTTTGATATTTTTGTGAAAGAAGCGCTTATGATAAAACAAAAATTGATCCTGCAAGTTTTCTGCTTCGACTTTTCGATTATATTTGTCAGACATTTTTTTGCTGAGATTAAAAACGTAAATGCTTTTTATGAAAAACCCGAATATTGTTAATATCGTTTTAGCGCTTGCAGTTGCAGCTCTTTACATTATCTATTTCACCGGAAATAATAAAAACAAATCATCTCAGGCTGATCAGGCAAAAGAGACGAATAATCCTTTGACAATCGCATATGTAAAAATGGATTCGATGCTTTTTACTTATGAACTTGCAAAAAAACTAAATATTGAATTCTCAGAGAAAAAGGAAGCTTTCAGAAAAGAGTACACTGATAAACGAATTAGATTTGAGCGGGATGCTGCAACATTCCAGGAAAAAGTTCAAAAAGGAGGTTTCCTCACTGAAGAGCGAGCTAAACAGGAGAATGACCGGCTTGTTGCTGCACAGCAGGAGGTTCAAAAGCTCGATAATGATCTCACACAGAAATTATCTGAAATGCAGGGACAGATCAATCAACAAATTGTTGACAGCATCTCCTCCTTTTTGAAAAGCTATAATGCGGTTAAAAAGTATGATATTATCCTAAACAGTGCGAGCATGCTTGAAGGCTCGGCCCAACATAATATCACCAAAGAAGTTACCCAGGGATTAAACGACCGGTACAAATCTTTTACCAAATAAATCAGAGGGAGGGATCGTTTATTTAAATGATCGGTCCCTCTTTTTTTCTGCCATGGAAATTTTACAGAGTTACATTAGCCGGCAGAAAGAGCTCTATTCAGTTTGCCTGGATCAGACAGAAAAGTCTGCTTCAATATTTGTTGTAATCCCATGTTACAATGAACCGGAACTCATCGCTACCCTTGATTCGCTCGCTAATTGTTCCCCTCCCCGTGCTCAGATTTCTGTCATGGTGGTTATCAATGATGCAACAGAAACACCGGAAGAAGCTGTAAATCAAAATATTTTAACATTAATAAGTGTTTCACAGTGGCAGAATGACCATCCTGATCTGTTTTTTGATGTGATACGTGTTTATGCCCATGCTCTTCCACAAAAATGGGCAGGTGTCGGTTGGGCTCGTAAAATCGGAATGGATGAGGCCGTAAAACAAATGATTAAGAATAATTACTCAGACGGAATAATTATTTCTCTCGATGCAGACAGCACTGTGTTACCCAACTATCTTCAGGCAATAGAAACAGCTTTCGATGAACATCCCCAGTTCAATTTCTTCACTATTCATTTCGAACATCCAATTGACACCCATGATTTAAGTCCTACAATCAAAGAGGGAATCATTCATTATGAACTTCATATGCGTTATTACCGAAATGCAATGGAGTGGAGTGGTTATCCCCATGCCATTCACACTGTCGGTTCAAGTTTCGCACTTAAAGGATCGGCATATGCTAAACAAGGAGGGATGAACAGGAGAAAGGCAGGAGAAGATTTTTACTTTTTACATAAGATGGTGTTGCTGGGGCCATATGGGAATATTAGCAAAACCACTGTCCTTCCGGCTTCACGATGCTCCGACAGGGTTCCATTCGGAACAGGAGCTGCACTAAAAAAATGGAGTGAAGGGGGTTCGGAATTAAATTACACCTATTCGCTGGAAGCTTTTCGTCATTTGCAGCCACTTTTTGCTGTTCCATCACAGTTTTGGGAGATGAAAACTGCCGACATATCAACTGAATTTAACCAACTGCACCCATTGCTTTCATCTTTTTGCGAAAATTCAAAAATAGTCGCTGAGATAATTGAATTAAAAAATAATTGTTCAAACTCAAAAGTCTTCGCAAAAAGGTTTTTCCATTTGTTCAATGCATTCTGGATATTGCAATACCTTAATTCGGCTCATCATACTACCTTAAACCGTGCCAGCCTGCTCACTGAATCAGTATTGTTTCTGCAGGAAATTGGAATTCCTGTAGATTGTGACACCAAACCTGAGTATCTACTTAAGATTTTCAGAGAAATAGATAAAAAAAAGGAGGGCTGCTGATTTAGCGGCCCCCCTTTTTTTATTCAATTGTGATCATTACACAATTTTTGGGTATTTTATCACCTTTTGCAACATTGATGCTCTTAATCACACCATCAAAAGGCATTTCCACTTTTGTGTACATCTTCATGGCATCGAGTGTAAGAATCACCTCTCCCTCTTTTACTTTTTGCCCCGGAGAGACGAAGATCTCAATTACCGAACCTGGGATGATTGAAATTATCTCCCTGGGATCGGACTTTTCGTACTTCTTACGTCTGTCAAATTTTGTGGTTGTTAGTGTCAGATATTTGGCACTATTAACAACAAAAACCTGATATTTCGAACTATTATCTTCCATAATAAACTATAATTTTAGCAAAATTCGGATCAGAAAGGAGGGATACCATGTTTTTTAGCAGGCCGCTGATCGACTTTACTTCCTGAAACTTCGAGTGAATGGATAAGTCGTGCCCTTGTTTCAGATGGTTCAATAACTTCATCAATATACCCCTTGGATGCGGCAACAAATGGATTTGCAAATTTATCCTTGTACTCCTGTATTTTTTGTTTCCGCATTTCTGCAGGATTTTCTGCCTCATCGATCTCTTTTTTAAATACGATGTTTGCAGCCCCTTCAGGGCCCATTACTGCAATTTCAGCTGTTGGCCATGCAAATACAAAGTCAGCACCCAGGTGTCTGGAATTCATTGCAATATACCCTCCTCCATAAGCTTTTCGAATGATTACCGTAACTTTTGGAACTGTAGCTTCACTGTAGGCGTACAACAATTTAGCCCCATGTCTGATCACTCCGGCGTGTTCCTGGTCGACACCAGGCAAATATCCGGGCATATCTTCCAGGGTCACAATAGGAATATTAAAAGCATTGCAATAACGGATAAAACGGGCCGCTTTATCAGAACTGTCGCAATCAAGAACTCCTGCAAGGTACATCGGCTGATTGGCGACAAATCCAATGGTATTTCCCTGAATACGTCCGAATCCAATAACAATATTCTTCGCAAAAAATTCCATAATTTCGAAGAAATCCGAACCATCAGTTACCGCTTTAATAATATCGCGAATATCGTAAGGGTTGTGTGGATCAACAGGAACAATCTCTTCAATACTTTTCGAAATCAGTGGTTGTTGTATCGGAAACTTAAGGGCCTTTTGTGCATTATTCCAGGGGATGAATGTGATCAGCTTCTTAATTTGGGCAAAACATTCATCTTCGCTTTTGGCAAAGAAATGGGCATTTCCAGTTATCTCGCTGTGAACCATTGCACCACCCAGTTCTTCCATCGAAATCTCTTCTCCAAGCACACTTTTTATCACACTTGGACCAGTAATAAACATTTTGGAAATATTCTCAACCACAAATACAAAATCGGTCAATGCCGGTGAGTACACAGCGCCACCAGCGCATGGCCCCAGAATGACTGAAATCTGAGGTATTACTCCTGAGGCAATTGTGTTACGGTAAAAAATTTCACCATATCCGGCAAGCGAATTGACACCTTCCTGAATTCGGGCGCCACCCGAGTCATTGATCCCGATAAGAGGAACGCGCATTTTCAAAGCGTGATCCATAATCTTGGTAATCTTGCGGGCATGCATCAAACCGAGCGATCCACCTGCAACGGTAAAATCCTGGGCATAAATAGCAACTGGCTGATTGTACATGGTACCAGTTCCAATAATAACACCGTCACCATGCAAAACCTTTTTTTCCATGTCGAAATCACGACCAGTATGTTCTACAAAAAGATCATACTCATGAAATGAGTTTTCGTCCAAAATGGCTTTTATTCTTTCGCGGGCAGTTTTCTTACCCATCGCCACCTGCTTCTCAATGGCCTTTTCGCCACCTCCCTGTTGGGCCTCCTTCTTTCTTTTCCGGAGGTCAAGGATGTTCCTTTTAAATGACATAAGTGCGTTTTAAATTACTAATTTATCGTATTTTATCAACTCCAAACATCGTTTGGTTAAAAAAATCCGGCTGTAAAAGTACAACAATTTATACTTTTAATTACCCGATTGTTAAAATTAAACTTCACTAATTATTTATAAATCAAAGAATAGACTAATTTAGTATAATATTCTAATTATTTTGATGCCCATCTGTAAAGACCGATTGCGATAACGGAGTAGACCAAATTGGGAAGCCAAACAGCAAGAAGGGTATTAAACCCAAGGTTATAGGCAAAGATCGTGGAGACCTGCATAAACATGATATAAGAGAAGCTTAGCACTAAGCCAAGACCGAGGTGAAGTCCCATTCCACCCCTCATCCGTCGCGAGGCGAGTGAAACACCAATAACGGATAAAATAAAAGTGCTGATAGGACCTGCTGTACGTCGGTATTTCTCCTGTTCATAGCGGGCAACATTATCAACACCTCGTAGTTTAAGATCTTTAATATAACTATTGATCTGCCAGAAGTCCATAGTCTCCTCCTTACTATTTTGCTGACCAAAGTCACCAGGCAACATTTTCAGCGTGGTATCAATCGCAATCCCTGTCCTAATAATTTCCTGAGGTCCACGCATATCGCGTATATAATAATTTTGGATCACCCATTTCTTTTTATCCCTGTCCCATTTGATACTTTCAGCGATCAGTTTCGAAATTAACCGTTTATCTTCAAACTGATCGATGGAGAACCGGTAACCTACATCCAATTTATTGTTGTAGCTCTGCATATAAACAAAAAGTCCAGGCTCCAGCTGTCGATGTATGTTTTTATCGTTGTTGATGTATTCGTTTTTGATATAGGTATTTCTGAAGTTCACCCGTGATTCAGTTGAAGCCGGAATCACAAAATTTCCAAGAATCCAAGACATTCCGGCAATAATGCCTGAGGCGATCATATAAGGGCGCATCAATCGTTTGTAGGAGATCCCGCTGGCAAGAATTGCAATAATCTCGGAGTTGTAGGCCATTTTACTGGTGAAGAATATTACGGCAATAAATGTAAATAACGCGCTGAACAGATTCGCAAAATAGGGGATGAAATTAAGGTAATAGTCAATGGCTATCGCCTTCAGGGGGGCCTTTTTGGTAATAAAATCATCGATATTCTCGGAGATATCAAAGATAATCGATATACTGATTATCAATGCAATAGCAAGAAAGAAAGTTCCAAGATATTTTTTGATGATATACTTGTCGATCCTTTTAATAAACTTTATATCCATTCGCTTTAGTTTTTTTTGATATGAATTCTATTAAAGCCGTTTTCCCACTTGTTGAATCATCTTGTCCTTCCACTCTTTAAAAGTACCCTTTAGAATCTGGTGGCGAGCTTCTCCAACAAGCCAGAGATAGAAAGCCAGATTATGAATGCTGCCAATCTGAGCACCCAACATCTCCTTTGCATTGAACAGATGGCGCAGATATGCTTTGGAATATTGTTGGTCAACAAACGAGGTTCCCTCAGGATCAATCGGCGAAAAATCATCGCGCCATTTGTTATTTTTGATATTGATAATACCATGTCGGGTGAACAGCATCCCATTCCTTCCGTTCCTGGTAGGCATCACACAATCGAACATATCGATACCGCGGTCAATCGCCTGAAGGATATTGACCGGTGTTCCAACTCCCATCAGGTATCTTGGCTTATTCTCAGGAAGTATTTCATTTACGACCTCAATCATTTCATACATCTCCTCTTCCTTCTCTCCTACCGAGAGTCCCCCTATTGCATATCCGTCGCTGTTGAAAGTGGCCACATGTTCTGCCGCTCTCCTGCGCAGGTCTGAATAGACGCACCCCTGAACTATTGGGAACAGTGATTGGGCATATCCATATTTTGGGTCTGTTTCATCGAACCTTTTGATACATCTTTCAAGCCACCTCTGAGTCAGTTCCAGTGACTTCCGGGCATAGTCATAATCGGCATCGCCCGGAGTACATTCATCAAAAGCCATGATGATATCAGCTCCGATAGATCGTTGAATATCGATCACATTTTCGGGTGTAAAAAGATGTCGTGATCCATCTATATGTGACTGGAATCTGGCCCCCTCTTCCGTTAATTTTCGGATATCACCCAGTGAAAACACCTGGAATCCTCCGCTATCTGTTAAAATTGGCTTGTCCCACCCATTAAATCGATGAAGGCCTCCAGCCTTTTCGATAATTTCGACACCCGGCCTCAAGTACAGATGGTAGGTATTACCAAGAATAATCTGAGCTTTAATATCTTCCTTCAGATCTTTAAAATGGACACCCTTCACCGATCCAATTGTGCCAACCGGCATAAATATCGGGGTATCTATATATCCATGAGCTGTTTCTATTTTTCCTGCCCGAGCTTTTGACATCGGAGCAGTACATTGGAGTTCAAATTTCATTTTCAAAATTTCGCGCCGCAAAGATAGTCATTAAAGAAGAATATCCGGAAATGTGAAAAAATCGTTAAAAAGGATGATTGTTCGGAGCCAATGTGTAATTTTGAGCACTTTCGTTGAAATTATTATGATTGAAATAAGCGGGTTTTCATTTACAGTGGCAGAGCTTTTGCTACTTATCGGATTTGTTTTAACATTTATTATACAGTTGTTTTATCAACTATTGGTGGTCATTTTCACCTTAAGCGGTAAAAAGAGAGAGAAGCTGGGTGATTATCCATCAGTCTCAATTATTGTTCCGTCACGGAACTACGAAGAAAATCTCAGAATACTGATCCCAACACTTCTCGATCAAAATTATCCTGATTTTGAAGTTGTAGTTGTTGACGATTGTTCTGCGGACGGGACAGAATGGTATCTTGCAGAACTAAAATTACACTCCAACAAACTAAAAACCAGTCATATCGTTCAGGAAACCGATTTTCCAAATGCGCTGGCAATTACAATTGGTGTCAGAGCCGCCTCTAAAGAATGGCTGATATTTTTAAATCCGCTTTGCAGAGTTGGAGATAAAGAGTGGTTAAAGACATTTGCAGGATCTTTTCGGCCAAATACCGAGGCAGTATTCGGATTTGTGAAATTTTCAAATCTGCATGGTTCTATGCAGAAATTTTTCAGATACGAAAATTTTGATTCATTTATTCTTTACGGATCGGCCCGTTATCTGGGTTTACCTATGCCCATAACCGATATGAATATTGCTTACAGGCGGGAACAATTTCTGAATCTCAAAGGCTTCGCTGGGGTTCTTGATTCACGTTTCAGTGAAAATGAACTGTACATCAATAAAGTATCAAACCGCAAAAACACGATTTTCCTCCTTGATCGCTCAACGGTTGTTGATTACGTTGGAGATACCGACTGGTACGATGGAATGAACTTTAAAAAGAAACAGTTGTTATTAAAGAAAAAATTCTCTTTTGGTCAGAGTATTTTTTTATGGATCAACACCATTAGCCGGTTAGTTTTTGATGCTTCGATGATTGCCCTTATGATCCTATCTCCTTTAAGATTTTGGGTAGCAGGAATATGGTTGTTTAAAATTATTCAGGAACTAATCTGGGGAATAATCGCCATGAACCGTCTTGGCGAAAAAAATCTTTTCCCGGGATTGTTATTGCTGAGATCCATTGTTCCACTCTTTAATGGTATTTTATCGATAAAACAGTTATTTACCCGGCGAAAGCGTAAATGGAAATAAACCCAAATCTCTCTGAAAATGCCAGACATGATATGGAACTGGTAATTGCTGCCCGGTCAGGAGATCAGAACGCTTTTGCCCTACTCATGAAGCGGTATAAAGATGCCATTTATTTTATGTTGCTAAAAATGGTCAATAATAAAACGGATGCCGAAGATTACACCATAGAAGCCTTTGGAAAAGCATTTACTGATATTCACCAATACGAACCACACTTTGCCTTCAGTACCTGGCTTTTTCGGATTGCATCCAATAATGCAATCGATCATCTTCGAAAGAAAAGGGCTGTTACTGTTTCGCTTGAGCCTTCCTTAGAAAGCGGTAAAAGTTTTGGAATTGAGTATAACTTTAATGCCAGAACAGAAAATGATAACCCGGAAGAGCAGTTTATAAAAAAACAAAATGCAAAAATATTGCGTAAAGCTGTATCCTCATTAAAACCGAGGTACCGTACCTTACTCGAATTACGCTATTTTTTCGAATATTCCTATTCAGAAATAGCAGAAGAACTACAACTCCCTCTTGGGACAGTAAAAGTGCAACTCTTTCGTTCACGTGAGAAACTTCTTGAAATCCTAAAAGATACCGAAATGAGCGATTAGCTCATTTTCCTGATTTATTAATTATGGTGAATATATTAAAGCATTTCCCTGATTTAACTCCGGAACAGATCATCTGTTTCGAAAAAATGGCTCCACTTTATCGTGAGTGGAACGAAAAAATCAATGTCATTTCGCGAAAAGATATTGATTCGCTTTATGAAAAACACATTTTGCATGCGCTTGCAATCGCTAAAATTGTGAACTTCAGACCGGGAACCAGAATACTTGATGTCGGCACAGGCGGTGGATTTCCAGGTATTCCCCTTGCGATATTGTTTCCGACTACTCATTTTGTTCTCATCGATTCAATTGGGAAAAAAATAAAAGTAGTGCAGGCTGTAGCCGATGAACTTGGACTGAAAAATGTAACAGCCATCCAGACACGGGTCGAAGATGTAAAGGAAGAGTTTGATTTTGTAATCTCAAGAGCAGTTACCGCCTTTCCGGATTTTGTTGCTTTAGTAAAAAAGAATATTGTCCGCAAGCCACAAAACTCACTTCCAAATGGAATTATTTATTTAAAAGGTGGTGATTTTCAGGAAGAAATAAGAAAATTTAAAAATCAAATTGAGGTTACCAACATTTCAGATTTCTTCCCCGAGCCCTATTTTGAAACAAAAAAAGTGATCTACCTCCCAGTTAACAAGTGATTGTTTGAAATAAATTTATTCTAATTCACATTTTGTTTTGGCAAAAACGAAAAAAGAGTTATTTTTGCACTCCAAATTAGAAAAGAAATAGTTTAAATTAATAAAATATTTTTCCGAGATGAAAAGAACATTTCAACCATCGAATAGAAAAAGGAGAAACAAACACGGATTCCGTGAAAGAATGTCTACTGCAAACGGACGTAAGGTTTTAAAAGCACGTCGTGCAAAAGGACGTAAAAAACTTAGTGTCTCGGACGAACCTCAGCACAAGAGATAAAAGGTTGTTGTTCAGCAATTTTTCACAAAAGGTAAAGAACTTGGTTCTTTACCTTTTGTGTTTATCCCTATTCTGATTAATTTTGTTGCCGGTGAAAAAATATTTGAAACAATTCGTATGCGGTTAAAAGAATTTCTCTCCAGTAAAATCTTACTGAAAAACATAGGGTTTGCTGTTCTGTTATCGATTCTATTGATCTGGCTGACATTATTGATGCTCTCGTTATATACGAACAAGGGAGAAAATTTTCCTACTCCGGATTTCAAAGGGCTGACAATTGCTCAAATTGAAACGCTGGTCAACAATCATGATTTTCGCTTCGTGGTCAAGGACTCAGTGTACCGAAAAGAGTTTAATCCTGGCACAGTCGTTTATCAGAATCCAGCTGCTGGTCACAAAATCAAACCCAACAGACTTATCTATATTACAGTGGCCTCATTTATACCAGAGCAGGTTGAAGTTCCAAAGCTCACCGATATCTCCATACGTCAGGCAAGGGAACTGCTCGAATCAAAAGGATTTGCAATCGGAAACATCATGTTGCGCCCCTCCGAATTTGACGATCTTGTTCTGGAACAAAAGTACAATGGCCGGCCCGTTGAACCGGGTTCAAAATTGGGCAACGGTGCAACCATTGATCTGGTAGTCGGTAAACACATGACTGGTGGAGAAACGACCATTCCGGACTTAAAAATGGTTTCGCTCACTGTTGCCAGGAATATCTTAAGAAGCAGATCATTAACTGTTGGTTCGGTCATTTATGACCCCTCAATCCTGACTGCCGGTGATTCTTTAAATGCAATCATTTGGAAACAAATGCCACCACACGATTCTACTACCCTTGTGATGCCAGGAATATCGGTTGATTTATGGCTAAAGCTGAAACCGATGACCACCGATTCAGCATCTGTCAATTCAATCATCCATTAATGAAAATATGCTAAACAATGATGAAGAACCGGACGAATTGGATGACGCCGGTGAAGAAAATGGTCTGTTTGAACACTTTCGGTTTGTAGCCGATCAGGGGCAGGGATTGCTAAGGATTGATAAGTTCCTGACCAACCGGATGGAGGGGACATCTCGTAACCGAATCCAGACCGCTGCAGAAGCCGGCAGTATCATGGTAAATGGTATTCCCGTTAAATCGAATTACAGGGTAAAGCCGGGTGAGGAGGTGACGGTTATGCTTGATTACCCCAGGCGGGAACTAAAAATTACTCCCGAAAATATCCCACTTAACATCGTCTATGAAGACGAAGAGCTCATGATCATCAATAAACCTGCAGGACTGGTTGTACACCCCGGACATGGGAATTACAACGGCACACTTGTGAATGGATTGGTTTACAAATATCAGAATCTGGAATTATATGGAGGCAATGATCCAAGGCCTGGGTTGGTTCATCGGATCGATAAAAATACCTCCGGATTATTGGTCGTTGCAAAAACCGAATTGGCAAAGCTCAATCTGGCTTTTCAGTTTTTTAAAAAAACAACCAAACGGAAGTATGTGGCATTGGTATGGGGTAATCTTGCCTCCAATGAAGGAACAATAGAGGGTAACATCGGTAGAAGTACAAAGAACCGTCAGGTGTATACTGTTTACCCCGATGGCGATATTGGAAAACCAGCCGTCACCCATTACCGGGTCATCGAAAGGCTGGGATATGTCAATCTTGTTGAGTGCATTCTGGAAACCGGACGAACTCATCAGATCAGGGTACACATGAAACACATCGGTCATCCGTTATTTAATGATGACGTTTATGGTGGAAACAAAATTCTAAAAGGGACTACATTTGCAAAATACAAACAATTTGTCGAAAATTGTTTCTCGCTAATTCCAGGACAGGCACTTCATGCCAAAATGCTTGGATTCGTTCATCCGGTGACCCACGAGGAGATGCTATTCGATTCCGAATTGCCGGAAAATCTGGGACAACTGGTGGACAAATGGCGTAATTATATTTCAAACAGAGATTTAGAATAAAACAATAACCTATGATCAAGAAAAATATAGCGATTGTTGCCGGAGGCGACTCATCTGAATACATCGTATCTGTTAAAAGTGGCGCTAATGTTTTAAAGGCGATCAATCACGATTTATTTACACCATGGCTTGTCAGAATAAAAGGGGAAGAATGGATCGTTCTTGAGGGAGAAAATCAGATTGCAGCTGTTGACAAATCAGATTTCTCCTTTACCATCGATGGAAATAAATCCAGATTCGACTATGCTTACATCATAATTCATGGAACTCCGGGAGAGGATGGAAAATTGCAGGGTTATTTCGAAATGCTAAACATCCCTTATTCCTCATGTGATGTTCAATCGTCTGCATTAACCTTTAATAAATTCTTTTGTAACAATTACTTAAGAAGCTTCGGCATTCCAATGGCCAATTCTGTGCGCCTCATTACCGGTGAAAAATATAGTGCAACTCAAATTGTCGAATCGTTAGGTCTGCCTCTGTTCGTTAAACCGAGTGCCGGTGGGTCGAGCTTTGGCGTTACAAAGGTGAAAAAAGGAGAGGACCTTGTTGCAGCGGTGAATAAAGCCCTGGATGAAAGCCCGGAGACAATCATTGAGCAGTTTATTGAAGGGAAAGAATTTACCTGCGGAGTTGTTAAAATCGGTGAGCGAAAATTAATCTTTCCGGTAACTGAGGTCATTCCGAAAAATGAGTTTTTCGATTTCGATTCAAAATATAAGCCCGGGATGGCCGACGAGATAACCCCTGCCCGGATTTCCGAAGCGCTAACCCTTAAGGTGCAGGCGTGCTCATCTCAAATTTATGATCTCTGTAACTGTAAAGGTATCGTTCGGATTGATTATATCCTGAAAGGAGATACGTTCTACTTTTTGGAGGTAAATACAGTACCCGGCATGACAGAAACCAGTTTTATCCCTCAGCAAATCGAAGCCATGGGACTGAACCTCACTGATTTATTAACAGACATTATTCAGTCCGGTTTAAAATAGGAATTGTAAATACCTGATTATGCCTGAGATTTGAAACCTATGAATGATCTCTGTATTTTGTGCATAACAGTGTTAATAAGATGTTGACAACTTTTACGAAGAGGGCAAAGGGCTGAACAAGGTGCCGATATCCCCTTCTGACCTCATCTGCCGGTTTTGAAATCCAAAATTGCATACTATTTTTGAAGGAATAACCGTACCTTCCAATATTGGAATTTTTGGAGTGGATAACAATTAAATTAATAATCTATATTATTGAATTTCAATTAATTATTCAAATATAATTAATAACATTTTGTTTTAAATCTATCGTTATGCCTGCCGAAACAAATAATTTCCGTAACCGGAATAAGCCTAAAATGACTATTGAACAGTTAAATGCTCAATACGGGAAAATTCCACCTCAGGCAACCGAAGTAGAAGAGGCGGTGCTGGGGGCATTAATGCTCGAACGTGATGCTTTTACCGGCGTGGCGGCCATTCTTAAGTCGGAAAGCTTTTATAAGGAGGAGCATCAAAAAATATTCAAAGTCATTCAGCATCTGGTTGCCAACGAAAAACCTGTTGACCTTTTAATGGTTACTCAGGAGTTAAAGAACAGACAGGAACTGGATGAGGTTGGTGGACCAATATATATCACCCAATTAACCAGCCGAGTAGCATCCGCTGCACATATCGAATTTCATGCCCGAATTATTGCTCAGAAGTACATTCAACGCGAACTGATCAGGATCTCGTCCGAAATTCAGGTGAAATCGTTCGATGACTCCATGGAGTTGGACGATTTGATCGATTATGCCGAATCGTCATTGTTTAAAGTCACAGAGGGAAATATATCGAAAGAGTCTCAACCAATCAAACCGTTGTTGCGCGAGGCAATCGAAAGGATTGAGGAAAATGCAAAGAAACCTGATGGTCTAAGTGGTATTGCTTCTGGATTTACAAAACTTGACAAGATCACTTCCGGATGGCAAAACACCGACTTAATGATTGTTGCAGCACGTCCGGCGATGGGAAAAACTGCTTTTGTACTCTCAATGGCCCGTAATATGGCTGTACTAAAACAGGTTCCGGTTGCAGTTTTTTCATTGGAGATGTCATCTATGCAGTTAGTCCTCAGGCTAATTGCAGCAGAAACAGAGCTTGGATCAGAAAAGATAAAAAGTGGAAAACTCGAAGAATGGGAATGGGAACTGTTTAACCGAAGGATCAAGAATCTCGAAAATGCCCCTCTATATATTGATGACACCCCTGCCTTATCCATTTTCGAATTCCGGGCTAAATGTCGAAGATTGAAAATGCAATATGGCATAGGAATCGTCATTGTGGATTACCTTCAGCTGATGACTGCCGGAAACGATGTAAAAGGGAACCGGGAACAGGAGGTCAGTACCATTTCGAGGAATCTGAAAGCAATTGCCAAAGAGATCAATGTACCAATTATTGCCCTTTCGCAGCTCAACCGTTCAGTGGAATCACGCGATGGTAAACGTCCACAGCTTTCAGATTTACGTGAATCGGGAGCGATTGAACAGGATGCCGACATGGTGATGTTTATTCACCGACCTGAATATTACGGAATCACGCAGGATGCCGATGGAAACTCACTGCTTGGGGTCGCCGAAATAATCATTGCCAAGCACAGGAACGGCTCTGTAGGCGATGTTCAGCTTGCCTTCAAGGCTTCCCTGGCGAAGTTCAGCAACCTTGAAGAGATCTCAATGGGTACAATGCCTGATGATCTGGGAGAAGGGAAAAAAGAGGCGATTTACCGTTCAAAGATGAACTATGAATCGGCCTCTGCCGGAACGAGCTTGCCTGTCTCCGGATTTGGACGGCCTGGCGATCATTTGATTGAAGGTGCGCCGTTTTAAATGTAGAAGACGCTGCATGCAATGAGACGTTGCATGCAGCGTCTACATTTAATTATTCTTTAAAATAAACCCTTTTCACCCTTTGACCGATCGAGGTGAGGATTTCGTAGGAGATGGTTCCCAAAATTGAGGCAACTTCACTCACAGGAAGTTCCTCACCAAAAATGATAGCCCGGTCTCCTTCTTTGGCATCAATTCCGGAGATATCGACCATACACATATCCATACAAATGGTCCCTATTACTGGTGCTTTTGATCCACCGATCAGGACTTTTCCAACACCATTGCTCAACCTGCGGTTCAGCCCGTCGGCATAACCTATAGGCAATACTGCAATTTTGAGTAATTGAGGGGCAATTCCACTTCGACCGTAACCTATTGTTTCACCTGACATAACAGTTCTTATCTGGGAAATTGTTGTTTTAAGCGTCGCAACATTGTGCAATTCGCTCTGAAAAATGGGACTCACTCCATACAGACCAATTCCAAGTCTGACCATATCTAACTCCATCGCCGGAAATCGTTCAATCCCTGAAGAATTCAGTATATGTCTTAAGATCTTATAACTGAATAAATTAGTAATAATATTGCAAAATTCGCTGAACTGTTTGAACTGTAACTGCGTAAACTGGTCATTCCCCGGATCGTCACTTACCGCGAGGTGGGAAAAAATCGAACGGATGTACATCGTGTCGTGCAGCAGAATATATTCTCCGACACGTTTCAACTCGTCAGGGTGATCGAATCCAAGGCGTTTCATTCCGGTATCGACTTTTAGATGAACCGGGAAATTATTCACTGCATTTCGTCTTAACGCCTCATCAAATTTCTCAAGCAATTCAAAGCGGTAAATATTCGGTTCAAGCCTGTTTTCGATCATTGCATCAAAGCTGTGTTCTTCGGGATTCATCACCACGATGGGTACATCAATGCCATTATTCCGAAGTTCGATCCCTTCGTCTGCAATGGCAACAGCGAGATAATCTATCTTTTGATATTGCAACGCTTTTGCCACCTCCACAGATCCTGTACCATAGGAAAAGGCTTTAACCATTGCCATCACTTTTGTGGTCGGACTAACTTTCCTGCGATAAAAATTCAGATTGTGGATCATCGCGTCAAGGTCGATCTCCATCACTGTCTGATGCGCTTTTTCCTGTAGCAGAGTGGATATCCTGTCAAACCGGAATTGACGTGCACCTTTCAAAAGAATCACTTCATGGTTAAAATCGCTTTCCCGGAAGTGAAGCAAAAACTCATCACATGAGGGGAAAAAGAGTTTGTCAGGTGAATCAAACATGGCGCTGAACCGGCAGATCTCCGGTCCGATTCCGATGGTCCGATTAATATTACGCATTTGTATATAATCGGCAATTTCACGATAAAGGATTTCGGGATTTTCACCCGATTGGAGGATATCCGAGATGATTACCGTACTCCGCTTTTTATGATTATCCGATTGTTGTACAATGAAATCCAGCGCATTAATAAGTGATGCTGTATCTGAATTGTAGGAATCGTTAATCACAGTACAGCCATTTATCCCCTTTTTCATCTCAAGCCGCATTGCAATAGGGGTAATTTTCAGAAACTTATCCTTGTAAACGTCTGAATGACATGAAGTCGCCAGCAGATATGCCCAACAGTGAATGGCATTTTCGATGCTGGCATCATCTGTAAAAGGAATTGTTATAGCGGTTTTTTGTGATTGATGTATCCCTTCAATCAAAGTGGACCCAGTACATTTGGTTTTATTAATAATCCACAAATCGGATGAAGAATCGGTTGAAGACCAACTGAATAATTCCGGATTTTTATTAAATACAGTCTTCCCAATCACCTCGCAAAGCAGAGGAAAATCCTTGCAATATATTAATAGTGTGCTATTTATAAACAACTTGATTTTCTCATTGACCAGCTCTTCCACTGATCTAAAATTTTCGAGATGTGCCTTTCCAAGATGGGTAAAAATTCCGTGATCGGGGTGAAGAATCTGCTCCAATTTTTCCATCTCACCCGGTCTGGAAATTCCCGCTTCAAAAATGGCCAGATCAAACCGATCATCCATTAACCAAACAGAAAGGGGGTTACCAATCTGAGAATTATAACTACGGGGACTTCTTACAATTTTTAATTCGGGACTTAACAATTCGCTAAGCCACTCTTTTACAATTGTCTTTCCATTACTTCCTGTAATTCCAATAACAGGATAGGTAAACTTTCGGCGATGAAACGCTGCAAGCTGTTGAAGTGCTGCAAGCGAACTATCGACGACAATAAAATGACAATCAGCATTTAACCTGTTTTTGTCAGGTAGCTTTTCGACAACAAACATAGAGACCTCTCTCGCAATAGCTTCTTCGATAAAACGATGGCCATCGTTCCGGTCACTTTTGAGTGCAAAAAAAAGGGTCTCCCTCCCTGAAAGGATAGTACGGCTATCGAAAGAGAGAAACCGGATGGATTGATGATCGGAGTAAGCCGACCCGAACAATTGACCGCCAATAATCGTGACAATCTCTTTGAGTGTATAGGGAATCATGTAAATTTCTAAAACTATTTAAAGAGCTGTTTTCAATAGGTATCAAGTCCCAAATCGTAGTAACACTCACGGCACAGCGGCTCATAATCCCCTTTTTCGCCAAGAACAACCAGCTTTTCAGTGTCAGAAAGCCGGTGGCTAAAATGAGCAAGGTTTCCGCACCGCATACAAATCGCGTGAACCTTTGTCACATATTCAGCACTTGCCATAAGTCCAGGTACGGGCCCGAAGGGTTTACCTCTGAAATCCATATCAAGACCTGCAACAACAACCCGTATACCCATGTTTGACAATCTGTTGCAAACGTCAATCAGACCCATATCAAAAAACTGTGCCTCATCAATACCTACAACATCAACATCGCCGGTGAGGAGTAAAATGGTTGCCGAATTTTCGACCGCAGTCGAGCGAATAGAATGATCGTCATGAGAGACAACTTCAGTCAGTGAATACCTGATATCGACACTGGGTTTGAAAATTTCAACCTTTTGTCTTGCGATTTCAGCACGCCGCAATCTTCGGATCAACTCTTCAGTTTTACCCGAGAACATTGATCCTGCGATAACTTCGATCCATCCGCGTTTGCGGCTATTTGGTAGATTGCTTTCGATAAACATAGAGCAAAAATAACGAAATTTAATCAACTGGTTTTTGTATTTTTACTTTCGAAAAAATAAGATCAATGGAAACAAAAACTCTTTTGAGATTAATTAAGGATGATATCTCACATCTTCAAGGGATTACTGATGAATTCACGATCGATTCATTTCCTTCATCTGATGAAGTTGAGTTGGCCCTGGTTCGTGCGAAGGCGCTTATTCGTCAACTTGAGTTACTACAAAAACTGACAGACAAGAACGACCAGAATCTAACAGCCTATATAACTGCAGATAAGCCAAAGAATGAGGTTTCCGAATACCAAAATTCTCAAATGGAACACGTTGAACCGGTGGAAAATGAAGCCGAATATGTTGCTGAGCCAACACCTGTTAAAATTGAAGTAGCAGCAGTTCTTGTTTCTCCAGAAGTACTTCAAATGCCTGAAACAACAACCTTCGAAAAAGAGATTAATCCGATCATAATTGAACTGAAAGAAGAATTGCCTGCCGGGCAAATTGATGAAGAGAAGAAAATGCAGATCGAGGAATTGGGTGAATCTCAACAAATGGTTAATGATATCCTTTCGAAGGAAAAAAGTGAATCGGGATATCAGCTAATTCCAATCAAAAGTATCTGGGATGGCATTGGCATCAATGACCGGGTTCTTTTTATTCGTGAATTATTTGAGAATAACAGTTCTAAGTTTGAGACGTCAGTCACAGCCATTAATCAGCTGAACACGATTCACGAGGCAGTCAATTATTTAAAAATGAATTTTAAATGGCATAAAACCGAGGCAAGTGAAAAATTTCTGGTTTTAGTTAAACGCCGCTTTACAAAATAGGGAATGGGGAAATTGTATATTGTACCAACACCGATAGGAAATCTTGAGGATATCACCCTGAGGGCTTTAAGAATATTAAAGGAAGCCGATCTTATTCTGGCCGAAGATACACGTACTTCTGCAGTTTTACTCAGGCATTATAATATTGCCACACGCCTCGCGTCGCACCACAAATTCAACGAACATCGGACAGTTGAACGGATTGCAGAACAAATACTTGCAGGCGAAAATATTGCATTGATCTCTGATGCAGGTACCCCATCAATTTCTGATCCCGGATTTTTACTGACACGTACCTGTCTGAATATGGGCGTGGAAGTGGAGTGCCTCCCCGGGGCAACCGCTTTTGTACCAGCACTGGTCAATTCAGGGTTCCCGAGTGACCGATTTTGTTTTGAAGGTTTTTTACCTCAAAAGAAAGGGCGTCAGACCAAGCTGAAGAATCTTGCCGACGAAACCCGCACAATGATTTTTTATGAATCGCCCTATCGATTGGTAAAAGCCCTGGAGCAGTTTTCAGAATATTTTGGCCCCGACAGACGGGTGTCGGTATCTCGCGAGCTTTCAAAACTCTTTGAGGAGAATTTTCGGGGTACATTAGCAGAAGTGTTGGCACATTTTAAGTCGAAAACAGTTAAAGGGGAGATTGTTATTGTATTGGAAGGGAAACCAGATTTGAAAGGGAATGAGAGAGAGGAAGTAGATGAGGAAGATGTTAATAAGGGTTAATGATGTGAAGTATTTTAGTACTGATGGTAACTTACTGCTAGCACCCTTTCAGGATTTAGCGGAGTTTCCTGACTTAGATCATCGGGCGTTGCCAATGTTGATGCTCTAACCCATTCTGGGTGAGAATAGAAATCGTCATTCACGAGCCCTGAAAAGGCGTAAGAAAAACCGTTGGGCAACGCCCGATGAAAATACATAACCAAAAATCATTTAATGGCTTTAAAAAAGAAATATACCCACTTATTCTTCGATCTGGATAATACCCTATGGGATTTTAATTCCAATTCATTTGATGCATTATATAATGCACTGGACAAGCTCCGGTTGCTGGACCAGATTGGTTCATATGAAACATTTTTCGGGATCTATGCTGAAGTAAACGAAAAGCTGTGGGAGCTGTACCGTCAGGGCTTGATGCCCAAAAAGATACTGAGCAAACAGCGGTTCGATGAGTCATTCAAGAAACATGGTACACCGGTAAATATTGGAGGCGATGTTGTCAATGACGCCTACCTGGCCGAAATGCCTTTGCAAACCAAGCTGGTTGATGGCGCCCGGAAGGTGCTGGATTACCTGCATGGAAGATATGAGGTGGCCATAATTACAAATGGATTCAAGGAGGTTCAATACGAAAAATTAAAAAAATCGGAACTATCAAAATATTTCCGTAAAATATTCATTTCTGAGGAGGTAGGGGCACAGAAACCAGGTAGAAAGATCTTTGAACACGCACTTAAGTCGATGAATGCCCCGAAAAAAAGCTCCTTGATGATCGGAGACTCATGGGATGCTGATATTATAGGGGCGAGAAACTTTGGGATCGATCAGATTTTTTATAATCCCAAAATTGATCTTTCTGAAGAAGAAGGTATATTTTTTGTATCAAACTATCATAATTTAAACGACATTACAATTCCTACCCCTAATTTTTCGGAACCAAAGTTAAAAATAAATGAAAATAATGGTGCACTAACAATAATGATCTCTGACCTCAACCAATTATTTAACATTCTATAAATAATTTTTATTCATTCTATACTAGCCTTTACCAAAATAACAACGCATCACTATTATTCAGATATTTAATCAAATAGACATCTCCGTCAAATGTCTGTTTTTTGTAAACATGATAAATATCAGGTTAGTACGATATATAGATATTTATATCCGCCTCAAAAATATTGCAGAATATTTTTCTTTAAATATATTTGCATCAGATAACAATTTTTAACAACTTTGTGATCTTTGTTAACAGTTTGCAATAAACTTTGCCATTGAGGCATACATAGAGCTTGGCGGAGCTCCAAATTGCAAAGAATCATTTTTACTGTGTTATATAAGATTGTAGCTAGGTAAAACTTTCACCCAATTGTTAATTGATATCAATATTTTATAATTTGTTTAACATTAAATTTTAGTCTATGAAGAAAATTTCGCTGTTGCTTGCTTTTCTAGGGTTCATAGGATTGCAGGTGGTTTTTGCACAGACCAGGGAGATCACCGGTGTTGTGACTTCCAGCGAAGATGGAAGCACCGTTCCAGGAGCTTCAGTCGTCGTTAAAGGAACTACACTTGGAACGATCACCGATATGGAAGGTAAGTTTGCCTTAAAGGTTCCCAAGAATAGTTCGGCATTAATCGTTTCATTTGTTGGGATGACCTCCTTGGAGGTGCCGATTACCGGATCGACAAATTACGCAATTAAACTCAAACCTGAAAGCATTTCGGTTGATGAAGTTGTTGTTACCGCATTTGGTATTAAGCGTTCAGAAAAGTCTTTAGGATATTCAACTGCCAAGATGGATCCTAACGACGGTTTGATGAAATCTCAGCCAGACTTCCTGAAATCAATGCAAGGAAAACTGGCAGGTGTTGATATCCGGACCTCACAAGGTACTCCTGGAGCTGCAACACGTATCAATATTCGTGGAAACTCATCATTTTATGGTTCGAACCAACCCCTTATTATTGTTGATGGGGTGCCATTAAGTAATGATCAGGTCACCACCAGTTCCCAAACATCGGGTGGTGGCGCCTATTCAGATGGTTTCTCTTCGCTCGACCCAAATGATATCGCCTCATTATCAGTTTTAAAAGGTTCAGCTGCTGCTGCACTTTACGGATCGCGTGCTTCGAATGGTGTAATCATGATTAAAACCAAATCGGGTAGTGTAAGTACAGCCAAAAAGAAAATGGAGATTACGTTAAGCTCCTCCTGGTCAATTGAGACTGTAGCCAATTTACCTGATTATCAAAATAAATATGGCGCCGGATCCAACGGTGGCTATTCAAACTCAAATGGTTCATGGGGACCAGCTTTCGGAACTGTTGGACTTGATTCAATTCCAATCCAGAATCCATTATGGAGAACCAATTATCCGACTTTGTTCCCTTCATCAGGGAATGTACCCTACAAAGCTTATCCGAACAACGTAAAAGACCTATTTCGTACTGGATTAGTTGCCGATAACTCTATTAATATTTCGGGAAGCAACGGAAAAACAGCTTATAATACAACAGTATCGAATATGAACCAAAAAGGATACGTACCCAATTCAAGTTACCAGCGCTCAAGTATGAGTGTGGGTGGGTCGTCTGCCTTATTGAATGGATTGAATGTAAGGGGTAATATTAGTTATACCAATACAGACCAGCTTGGTAGTGTGTTTGGAGAAAACCAGGTTGACGGTGCATCTTCTTCTTTTGCAAGAACCTTGTTCCTGGCTCGTAACTGGGATATTGCTGGTCGCCCTTTCGAAACGGCAACCGGACTTCCTATTTCAACAAATAATTCACAGTATGATAACCCATTATGGGCATTTAAACACAATACTGTAAAGACCAAAGTTGACCGGTCAATGGCTAACATTGGAGCTGATTACCAAATTCTTCCATGGATTTCAGCTTCCTATCAGTTAGGTACCAATATCTACTCACTCAACCGTCGGGAAGTGATCGATATCGGTTCTCGTGCATTAGGTGGAAAAGGTCAATTAACCACTGACGCTTACAGAAGTGCAGAGTTGGAATCAAATTTTGTGGTTACTGCACAAAAAGACTTTATGGATAAGTTCTCTTTTAAAATGTCTGTTGGCCATAACCTGAATCAAAGGTACACCTCACGAACAGCTATGAAAGGTTCTGAATTCGGAGTTCCAAATATTTACACCCTTTCGAATACAAAAACCCAGACCACGCTATCTGACAATACAAGTAAACGCAGACTGATGGGGGTATTTGGAGACATGACATTAGGTTACAAAAATTATGCATTTGTCACCTTTACAGGTCGTAATGACTGGTCTTCCACCCTTCCGGTGAATAACAGAAGTTATTTCTATCCGTCAGCTTCAGGTACATTTATTTTCTCTGATGCATTCGAAATTAAAAATGACTTTTTTAGCTATGGAAAAGTTCGTGCAGGCTGGGCTAAGGTAGGACGCGATGCAAGTCCATATTCATTGGTTGACACTTACGATCTTTATGATCCTTTCAATAGTCAGGCAAGAGCGGGAGTTCCAACAACAAGTAATAATGCTAATTTGGAGCCTGAGTTTACAGAGGAGATAGAAGTGGGTACCCAATTAGAGTTCTTCAACAGAAGACTGGCATTGGACTTCACCTGGTACAACAAAATTTCTACCAATCAGATCGCGGCGGTTGGATTACCCTACTCAAGTGGTTATCAAAGCTATTTCACCAATTTTGGAAAGATTCAGAATAAAGGTGTTGAAATCGATTTAAGCGGAAAGATAATTCAGACCAAAGATTTCTCCTGGTCAACCCACATCACATTTGCACAGAATAAAAACACCGTGCTTGATTTAGTTGAGGGTGTCGATCGTATCCAGTTGAATGGCGTTTTGACAGGTATTTCTCCTTATTTGGAAAAAGGGATGCCATTTGGTTATTTAAGAGGAACAACTGATTACCGTGATGATCAGGGTAATTTATTAATCGATCCAAAAACAGGTTTACTTATGACAGATAAAACCGAAACCATGGTAGGTGATCCGAATCCAAAATTCAAGGTGGGGTTAAATACCACATTCACCTACAAAAATTTCTTCCTGACCGGACAATTCGACTGGAGACAAGGTGGCGATTTCTATTCTGTTACCATCAATTCTTTGTTGGGTCGTGGTGTAACACGTGATACTGAAGACCGTGAACGCACATGGGTGATTCCCGGATATTATGGCGATGCAAATACGGGCGCTCCAATACTGGATAATGCAGGACAAAAGATTCCAAATACAATACCAATTACCACTAATGATTTATATTTCGCCCCCGGCAGTGGCAGTGGTTCGTTTGCCATTAATTCATCGACTTATTTTAATATTTATGATGGTACAGTCTATCGTTTCAGAGAGTTTACCTTTGGCTACAATCTTCCTCAGAAACTGTTGACAAGAACTCCGTTTGGTAGTGCATCTTTAAGCTTCTCCGGTTATAACTTGTGGTACTTTGCACCGAACGTGCCTAAGTATACCCGTTTTGATCCTGAAGTAAACAGTTTTGGTTCAACATCAACACAAGGTATTGAGTTGAGTGCAGCACCTTCCTCAAGGCGTTTTGGTTTCAACCTGAAATTGTCCTTCTAAGTTTTAATCTCTAAATTGACTTAAAATGAAAAAGTTATTAATATTATTTGTTATTTCCGGTTTTCTTTCCGGATGCAGTAAGTGGCTCGACGTCAATACTGATGAGAGTAGTCCGGTAGATGTTCCAATGTCGATGTTATTACCTACAATCGAAAAAAATGCGGCAGCATCATTATCAGCTGGTACAGGCCTTGGTCAGGACTTAGGGGTTTATACTCATCAATTTTCAACCCGTGAGGAAGCCAACGTATATGGCATCGATGGCAATGCCTATTATACAGACCAGGGATGGTCGACAATGTATAATACCACACTGATGAATATTGAAAAAGTGCTGATTAAAGCAACAGCTCAACAAGCTCCCTACTATTCTGGGATTGTTAAAATTATCAAAGCCTATATGTTCTCGCAATATGTTGACGTCTTTGGCGATGTTCCATTTAGTGAAGCAAATCAGAAAGATAAGGGCATCCTCTATCCAAAGTTTGACAAGGGAGAAACTATTTATCCTCAGCTATTTACAATGCTGGATGAAGCTATTGCGGATCTGAAAAAACCTGCAGGTGCGATCTATCCAGGAACCGACGACCTTATTTTTGGAGGTTCCGCAACAAACTGGATTAAGACAGCCAACACGATTAAATTGAAATTGTACAACCAAATACGTTTGGTTGACAATACCGTTGGAACAAAGATCACTGCTTTATTGGCAAACAGTACTGAATTAATTACTGCCACCACTCAAAGCTTTGTGTTCCCCTATACATCAAAGAGGACACCTGACGAAAGGAATCCCGCTTATGTTGAAACCTATGAGGCAACTCAGAAAACGACACATATGAGCCCCTGGTTCTTCGAAATCCTTAGTGGAATCAATCCGGTATTCAGTGGCATCGTCGATCCACGTCTCCCTTATTATTTTTATAAACAGCTGAATAATACGCAAACAGGAAAAGATGGTAGCACATTTGAATACCGTGTTGGGGGTTTTACCTCTATTTATTTTGGATCAAACGGACCCGACAGGGATCGTTCTCAGGATAAATCAATTTCGGTTTATGGAATCTATCCTTGTGGTGGACGTTATGATCAGGGGGATGCAACTACAGTATCTGCAACAAGTGGAACAGGCGCCGCGCCTTATCGTTTCCTCACCTACACAGACCGTTTGTTTATTGAAGCAGAGTTATTGGCTGCAGGTGTAATCACGGGTGATGCAAGGGCTAAATTTAGCGCTGCACTTACAGAAGCATTCAAGCAGGTTGACTATGTAGTCACCAAGGTAGCTGCAACACAAACAGTACCTGTAGTAGCTACCCTCGCAACAACAACGACCTATAAAACCAAGATCCTGGCTTTATATGACGCTGCCAGTGCTGAAAAGAAGATGGAAATTATCATGACACAGAAGTGGATTGCGAGTTTCGGAAGTTTTATTGACCAATATACGGATTATCGTAGAACAGGTTATCCCGTTATTTTTGACCCCAACAATACAACTATGGCTCCGGGTGGTTATGTGACTCCTCCTGCAGGTGGCGATCCAGACCGTACGCTTCCTAAAGTAAAAGTTAGTTGTTCATTGAACTATCCATTGAGCTTGCCTTGGCCAAACGAAGAAATTAATAAGAATGCAAACGCTCCAAAGCAAAAGACAGATCCTTCAACTTTCAAAGTTTTCTGGGATAAATGATATTAATTAATCAATTAATTTATATAAGATGAGAACAAATATTATAAAATCAATACTCTTCTTTGTCGTCCTGTTTCTTGGTTCCTGTAGTTCAGATCTGAGAATGCCGGACGTACAATTAGCAGCCCTCCCGAAGATTACTTTTGATACTACGTCTGAAAAACTGATACAGGATGGTATACCTTATACTGGAAAGATCGTTGTTGACTCCTACTATAAGGACCTTCCAACAGATGCAAAAGTCGTAGTTGCTATGAATGGTAATTATGCTGCAACAGCTATAAAGACTTTTAAAACAGGAGTTACGACTTTCCCTACCACTTATACAGTGACAGGGGCTGAACTGGCAACATTGTTTGGAAAATCAACCATTCTTATTGGCGACTATTTTGAATTTGGACTTGATGTTCAGATGAAGGATGGCAAATGGTATCCCGCATTTAATCCGCTTGGCGTAGGTTATGGCTCAGGACCAACAAATCTTCCGGGATCCAGTCCTATCCTGAAACTCCCTGCAGTATGTGCATTATACATCGATACATTTGCCGGAACAGCAACGATTAGTGATGACTACTGGTATGGCGGTGTCTACACCACAACCATTGAAAAGGTAGATGCAACCCATTTGAAATTTAAAAACTTTGCTGAACTTGGAGGCGATTTTGTGATGACGATTGATCCATCCACCCGCCTTATTACCGTTCCAAAGCAGATTTATGCAGCAAACCTGGCAGATTGGGGAATGCCTACCTATACTAACGCTGCAATTGTAGGTAAAGGTGATATTGATGCTTGTTTGCATAAGATTACTTTAAATTTAACTCCTTCTGTTGATCAGGGTGGATGGAGTCTTTTTAAACTTGTGATCACTTACTAAACGGATCACTGATTCGGATATGCTTAATAGAAAGGCATTGGCGGGTAACTGCCAATGCCTTTTTTGTTAATTGATGAGAGTGTCATTGTTGATACTTGTAACTAAAGCGTTGGAGTATGCCAAACAGAATCCAAAAGTAGTCCTGTTTGCTGCTTAATTTCAGGAAATATCTTTCAAAGTTCTATAATAGAAGATAAAGTTTCTCCTAAAAGGGAGCAATCTTCTGCATAGAGTACAAAAATTAATCTTCCGGGCAGTAATTTTTTCGCGTTTTTGATTCAACCTGTCACTTTTTGAATCAATAGGTGACCCTCCGATCTGAATCATCGGAGCTATTTTGAGAAATATTGTCATATAAGACCTTAAATCCAAAGCTTTTAACGCCAAGTTTACCGCTATATTCAGAGATGCCGAAGCTCAAAAGCTAATTATTGCAGATCAGTGCAGAAAGGTGGAGGATAAAAAGGTAAGAATTGCAATTTGGTGGCAGGTGGGCGATGATTATTACAATTAATAATGAACTTATCAAACCAAAAAATATGAACTTTTGATAGTTACTCTAAAAATGCAATAATTTCTATGTTTATATCAAAATAATGGCAATCCTCCCTTCATTATAAAAAATAAAACAATTTCATTTCGTATATTTGGGTATGTTTTGATATTAACCTATTTAAAAACATTACGGTATGAGCTTACTTAAAGATCTCCCCGAACTTGTAAGTGCCAATATCATCTCCGGTGACACCGCACGGCAAATCACAAATTATTACGAAAAAAAACATCAGGCTTCCCCGAACCGGCAATTGCTGATTTTTGGAATCCTGGGGGCTTTGCTGGTGGGAACCGGTGTATTGTTTATTGTTGCCAACCAATGGGATCAGTTCTCCCAATTTGCCAAAACGACGTGTGCTTTTCTCCTGCTGATCATTCCGCAACTCTTCTGTGCCTACGTAATGGTGAAGAAAACGGAGAAAATAGTCTGGAGGGAAATCGCCGCCCTTTTGCTCTTCTTTGCCGTAGGCGCCAACATCTCGCTCGTAAGTCAGATTTATCACATCAATGGTGATGCGAGTTCATTTATGATGACATGGATGCTTCTGACATTGCCGCTGATTTACTTGCTTGACGCGTCGGCACTTTCCCTGGCTTATATAATTATGTGTATGATTTTCGGTATGACAGCGAAAGATAGTGGCACATTTCCGAACGAAGAACACCTTTTCTGGATTCTTTTTGCGCTACCCCTTCCCCACTATTATCAAATCCTCCGAAAATCTCCTGCCAGTATTTTGTTCATCCTCCACAACTGGCTGATCCCATATGTGCTGACTCAGACATTTTTTATCCTCTCACATCAGGCGCATATGGTGATGCATCCTGCTTACATCTTCCTGTTCACCGTATTTTATTTCATCGGAGAACGTCCATTCTTCAACAGCCGACACCTTCTTCACAACGGATATCTGGTCTTTGGTTTTGCGGGAACCATTATTTCTCTGTTGGTGATGACATTTAAGTCAAACTGGAAGGAGCTGACAGATCCTGTTTATCATTTTTCAAATATAATCGTAACTCCTGAATTTGCAGGCTGCGTCATTTTGTTTGTCCTTGCCACTTTCCTCCTCTTCAAACAAAACATTGGTAAAAAATGGGGAGACTGGAAGATGATGGATATTACCTATCTCCTGTTTCTGATCCTTTTCCTCCTTGGCTTTCAGGTCACAACACTCTCTGTTGTCCTGATTAACCTGATGGTTCTGATTTTTGGGCTGATTCTGCTCAGGGAAGGGGCGAAACAGACACATCTTGGGGTAATCAACCTGGGTATGTTAATCATTGCTTTGCTGGCTGTATGCCGCTCATTTGATTCTGATTTGACCTTTGTCGTTAAGGGTGTTCTGTTTGTACTTGTCGGCATTGGCTTTTTTGCAGCGAATTGGTTGATGATCAAAAAAAGAAAAGAAAATGAAGACTAAAACATTGCTATTGTCCGCTTTCATTCTGGTGGCTCTGGTACAACTGTATGTGCCCATTCAGATGATCAGTAGTCAGGCCGGTTATGCAAATACGGGAACTGAATTTAAATTCAGGACAGCAAACAAGTTTAATCCCGATTTTAATGGAATCGGCTCCGATCTCAGCGGCAAGTTTATCCTGTTATGGGTTAAAGAAAATCATGTCGCAATAACGGATAAACAATATTGGGAGAAGATCCATCATGCTTATGTAATATTTACCACTGACAGCGCTGGTTTTGCAAAGGTCAGATCGGTCACGACCATGAAACCAGTCGACACCTATGATTGGGTCTGGACAAACGTATGGGTGAACCGGAAAGATTCCACAAGATTACAGATAGCTTATCCGTTTCAAAACTATTATATCCGCGATACTGAAAACAAAAAAGTCGAATCTGTGATTAAAAACGGTTTGTGCGATACGCTGAAAACTAATTATTTGAAAATTAAAATAAAAGAAAATCAATTTGTCGTAGGTGACCTGATGATTGACGGGGTGCCGTTTAAAGAGATGATCGGGGAACCCAAAAAGTTAAAATAGTTTCTTATTTTATATTACCCGTTTGAAATATTGCCGTATTCCCCCTATTTCCAGGAACAGCGAGTGATTTAATATTCGCAAGATTATTATTGGTTATGATCACTCTTGAATTCTCAACCCCTTTTAACCCAAGCAGGCTGTTGGATGCACCATCAATCCTGCATCCGCTAATTCTGATTGTCTCTGTCTTCTCTACGGATATTGAACAGGAGTTATTGGCAGAACCTGTCATCTTCAAGGCATCAAGATCAATATCTTTAACATCGCATAAAAGGATAGCAGGTCTTAGATCAACACTTTTAGTTTTCAGCTCAATGTTGTTAAAACGGATATTCTGAGCGTGCCGGATAAAGAAACCGTAGGACGGCAGGACACCAAACATATCTGCCTCAGGGTAGGCTTTTTCCACCTCGGGAATCTCCCTTTTGAAATCAGCAATGGTACCTCCCCCGTCAAATTCAATGGTGATATCTTTTAGGGTGATATTCTGTACCGGATTACCCGGAATTCCTGTGATTGAACAACCCATCTTTTTTGCGTTGGTGGCAATGATATTACTGATCAAAATATTCTGAAGCACTCCGACCTTGTCAATTTTCTGACCTTCAATCCATGGACGGGCCCTGTTTCCCAACCGGATAAAAATCGGGCAATCGGGACCATCAATATGGATATTTGAGATAACCACACCATCCAGAATTCCGCCATCCACCAGTTCAAGTGCAATTCCTGTATGTCCGTGAGGAGAGCCGCCAATGGATTTGTCAGATACCACCGAGGGTCTGATTACGAGGTTGGAGACTACCACATTTTTAAATCCCCCATTCGACTCTGTCCCCATTTTCAGGGCATTACAGTGGCTGCTAAGCAGACAATTAGTGATGACAATATTTTCATTTGCCCTCGCGGAGGTGCTTTTCAGGGTAATCCCATCATCATCCGAGTCTCCGATGCAATCCGATATTCTTACATCATGACAACCATCGAGATCGATCATATCGTTGTTTTTGTTACAATGATTAAAAACATCGATGTTGTGAATATAAACCTGATCGCATGCCAGGTAGTGTTGCATCCACAAGGCCGAATTCCTCAGTTTAATCCCTTCTGTCCTGACATTGCGGCACTGAATCATCCATATCAGGTATGGCCTCACAGTGTAGGAATCAAGTTTCGAACCTTTAGGGACGATAAAAGCACCTCCCTGCCCGTTAATCATCCCCTCTCCCTCAAGTGCAATATCGGAACACTTCTCTGCATAGATTAGCGCCCGTTTCACCTCCCCTTTTCTGTAAAAGGTGTAATCGGGTAGATTCTCAGGATAATCGGCCAAACGGGTGCTTCCGTACAAAACAGCGCCCTGCTCAAGATGAATGGTTACGTTACTTTTGAAATAGAGTGTTCCGGTCAGGTAATTCCCGGCAGGGATAATGACCTTTCCTCCCCCATTTCTGCTGCAATCATCGATGGCCCCCTGAATAGCCCTGGTGCTAAGAATTGTAGTATCTGATTTGGCACCGTAGGAAGTAATATTATACTCTTTGGCAGATAGGGTGAATGCCATGCAAAAACTGAAAATAGTCACAATCATTCTGGAATTCAATAAGCAAATCATATCTTTATAATTGATTTTACATCTCTTCAGGCATCACCTTAACATAGCTAATCCCTGTTTTTGAAAAAATTACATTGTAAGATGGCCATGTATTCAGCTTATTGGCCAATTCCAACCCGTCATTCCTATTCCCCTTTAACAGATAGAAACGCATGTTCATCTCCGGGTTATTTTTATTGAGTTCCTCACGGAAAACCAGCTTTTGCTCTTTCATTTTCCATGTTGCAGCGATATGTTCTACAGAACAATCCTTGATCAGACTATATCCGTTGTTCAGGTAGATAAATCCGTTCGACAGCGTAAACGCAGGATTATTTTTCAGGTCGGCAGGTATTTCAACGGCGATCTCTTCACCTGTACCGGCTGAATAATAAAGTCCTTTGGCCGGTGTATCAAAAATGATCTCTACCGCTCCATCGGCAGGACGCTCCCCTTTAATATCGATGCGATAAAGGTTCTCACTGATTTTTTTTATGCTACTGACCGATTTCTCAGCTCTGACAGCAAAAGGGATTGGGAGCACACCCGCGGTGGAATTGCCACCTTTTGTATCTGTGGCTAACTCTACCTTTCCGCTTTTTGTATTGACCAGGTAATTCCTTTCATCCACAGGGAGAAGAGACTTCAACGATTTCATCACTTCACCAATAATCAGTTCAGTATTGGCAACCTCGTTATCGGTATATTGAACTTCCACCAACAAAGGTGACCAACCGCTTGAATCTGAGACTTCCGAAAGGAGCAGATGTTTCCAGGCCTCCAGAACCAATTTCCTCAACTTACTAACATCCATCCCTTTGGCTGCAGCATAATCGACCAAACGTTCTGCCATCAGGATAACACCCCTCATCTTATAAGATAATGCCCGTGTGAGTCCGTCCTTTTCTACTCCGGTTCGTTGCCTTCCCATCCACATAAATGGGCCGCAAACCGACATATTCCAGGTTCCCTCAGGGACAAATTCATAATCAGGGATCTGATACCCCTTCGAAGCTTTGATTTTATTGGCTAGCTCGGTCATGGTTACAAATTTATACCCCTCCTTCTGCAATCTTTTAAAATTGTCGATGCTTTTCTTCTCCTGCTCGGGAACGATGTTAAAATCGCTATTATAATCAAGTGTATTAAACACTTCACCATCATCAAGGAATGCAAAATCCCAATTCAGCCCGTTTAATTTCTTCTCTCCGGCGCCAATTAATCCAAGGATGTGGTCATTCCCATAGGTTATATTGACCAAAGGAAGGGTTTTGCCCCTGAAATGGCTGTGCGGATCAGAACTGGTCACGATCAGATCGTATTTATCTTTAAGGACACTCGCATAGGCTGGTGTCCACTGAATCTCCTGGCCAAAGAAGACGCGCGACCGCTTCATCCCATGGTCTGCCAATATCTGGTCTGATATCTCAATCGATTTTTGAAGATCGAGGGCAGGATATCCAATAAAGAACTGATCGGAATAGTGTGCTATGACGAGTTCAATCTGACCTTTATTTACCAGTTTTTTTAGTAGCGCCAAAACCTCAGGGTGCTCATCGGCAAGGGTTTCGATGGCATAACCCTGAATCTCTATATCAGATTTGTATTGCGGATTTTTTTCAAAAAACTGAAGTACGGGATAAACCGAATTCTTAATGATCTTACTTTCAATCTTGTAATCTCCGGCAACATACTGAAGATTAAAATGGAACATGCCGATGGCATATTTATCCTGTGCCTTTGAGAGCAAGCCCATCATCAGGAACAAAATAAGGAGTTGAATAGATTTCTTCATTTGTATTATTATTCTTAAATTGTTTTTATTCCAAAATTCAAATCTTTAGTACATTTTTTGGGGTTCCAATTTGCGGCGCATTGAACAACTGATTTTCAATTCAGATGAAACCCCTTCAGGGTTTTAACTTAACATTCAAATTATTTTGGCAATCTGTAAATATTGACCAATTTTCAAATTATCACATTGTCAAATTATCACATTAAGCTATTTCTTTACCGGTGCAGAGATAATCCCCAGGTACCGCCCCATCCAGTAGGGCAAAAGCCATGTATCGCCGGCACTAACCAGTGAACCGCCATCGCCGGGCGAATCAAGGTTAAAGATTTGTCCGTTGTGGCGGTAGATCGGGAGTTCGTTTAAGGGTAACCGCTCTTTGGTGGTCTGTCCCCTGAAGTTAACCGGAAGTTTCTCAATATCCTTTCTGTGGGAATTATGCATCCCCCAAGTCCGCATATCCAAAGGATAATCTTTCAGAAAGTCAATGGATGTCCCAAGGTCAAACTCCCTGGCGCCAGTCATAGCATAGGTAAAATTCCAGAGAGCATTACCCTCGGGACGTTCAACCTCCCAGTGATCCCTGATGGCTTCCCGAAATTTTATTTTTAGACTGTCACTCAGGGCATAGGGATATAGTCCCCAGTATGCCAAAAAGTACATCTCATCGTCCGAATGGTTCCACTCCTCTGAAAGAGCTTTACTTAGCTCATCCGATTGATTGGGACCGATTTGAGAGAACGGGCGGGTCAGGTTTTCGAGATAGCCATATTTGGTCATCAACTCATTTGCCTTGGTTTTGTAGATCTCCTTTCCTGTAAAGTGATATGCAGTTTGAAGAAATGCCACAATATTGGAAGAGTTTATCTTACGGTCCCCCACATTCACCGGAAACTGATTCACATATTCAGGATTCCATTTTCCCCACATGGTTGGTTCCCCGTCAACATCAATGATATACAGATCATTCTTAACGATGTAACCCATCAGGTTATCGAGCATCTTGAGGGCACGGGCTTTCCATGCTGCATCATCCGATAGTTCCAGAATTGTGGTAAGGGCAAAAATCTGCCCCACGGCCTGGTCACTGCTTGCCGTTGAGCGCCAGGTCCAGTTGGGATGATCTGCCGCAGGAAGCCAAAGGCTTGCCGGACTTCCCGAAAGGAGTTCTTTTTTCTTCCAGTCGGCCCCCTTTGTGTTTTCAATCTTGTAATCGCGCTCAAAGCTTCGTGCAAAAAGTCCGGGGATATTGGTCACCGTATGCAAACGTTCCATCGCCTCAAAAGCTTCGTAAGCATTCTGTTTTGCATCTTCAGATCCGGTTACCTTATAGCGGAATAGCTCTCCCACCAGGTACATTCCCGTCCAAAGGTTATCGCTGGGCTGGTTTGCTGTCCTTGCTGTGGAATAACCGTCTGGTATCGCAACAGAACTGCAGTTTAAACCGTAACGGATATTTTTCTCACGAACCTGCTTTTCGTAAAAGAGGGCTTTCTCCTCAAGGGTCATCTCTTTAAACGAAAGTTGTCCAAGCCCTTTATCGGTTAAGACCAATACGCTCTTTTCAGGACCAGCCTCCAGAGCAATGACCCGGTTTCCCGGAAGCCAGCGTTCGCCGGCATAATAGCTGTATTTCCCCTTATTATTGAGATAGAAGGCGCCCCAGGCAGATCCAAACCATAGCTGACCGTTGATCTCTTTGATGTCGGTAATTTCAGGACAAGGGATTTTAGATATAAGTTTCTTATCGGATAGATGAAGGTATCCTGAATTTGTACCGATTACGATATCCTCCCCGTTACCAACAACTATGGCACAGGTAATTCCTGATCCGGAAAATAACGTTTTGATTTGTTGTCCCGGAAGATAATCAGCAACAGCATTTGAAGAGATCAGCAAAAAGCTGTTTTTCTTTTCGTTATAACGGAT
Organism: Prolixibacteraceae bacterium; assembly: GCA_963677935.2. Taxonomy (GTDB): domain Bacteria; phylum Bacteroidota; class Bacteroidia; order Bacteroidales; family Prolixibacteraceae; genus JAAFHB01. The sequence continues at coordinate 3,356,671 of CAXXEH010000003.1, forward strand.
TTGGATAACCCCGTTCATATGGCCTGTCCAAAGCCTGGCGCCTGACTGGTCGAGATAAACAAGCTGTTCACCATCCGAGACAAGGAAATGGAAGTCGTCACCTCCGGCAAAAATGGAGGCATTTGGAAGGTTGTGATCGATCTGGATTTTACCGGCCCATGCATTGCTGAAGAGTTGTTTATCATCCAGGTAGACCGTCTGCTTTCGGTAAGTACCAATCGACCTGATCTTTTTGGGAAAAAGCGGAGGGTAGGAGATATCGCGGCAGAGTTTACCCGGATAGAAAAGGGTCCCGTTATCAGGGACAAAGATTCCGCTGTCGGAGAGCATCCGGATCTGGCCGTCGCGGTTGGATGAGATCGCAGAAAGCCTTAATGATTTGTGAGACGGAGCCAGGTAATACCTGACACTATAATCCTGTAAATAGGGTTGATCCGTATAGATTGGCTGCCCCTTTTCATTCCTCGTCTGGTCCGGCAGCGGAGGATTTACTTTACCGAAAACGGATAGAGAGATTAGGAGTATTCCCAGGAATGGGATAACTATTGCTTTATTTTTCATTTTTCGGGTGAATGAACTGATTTGAGCAAAATAACATCAATTGAAGGGCAAAAACCTCCAATTATTTATTCAAATCATATGGTTTATTAACCGAAAAAAATCAACCTAAAGTAATCTGTAGTTCAGGAACTCCAACCTCAAAACAGATAACGCTATAAATCTCGCTACGACACGAAGAAATAAAACTTTGAGTTTTCTTCCCGTATTGTATGCCTGACGGCACGTCGGTTAGTGCAGCAAGGGCTAGAATGACCAAAATAAAAAGATGTCGGATTAAAGATGTAATATTGCTTAATTGCAGTAACCAAGGAAAGAAGACCCGTGGTAAAGATTGCTTCGTCGCTCAGGATGTCAATCATTTCATTTAAAATTATCTCGAAGCTCCTCGCAATGACCGATAGTTTGATTTACAGATAGATGGGAGGGGATGGCGGCTCTGCCGCCATCCCCTCCCATCTATCCTCTTTCCACGAACCTCCTGTCATTGTAAGGTACGACGAAGCATTCTTCACGACATTAAATTATTCTCATTACAGAATAGATTCAGGAGTTTATCCTATCACTTTTTCTTATCAAGACTTCTGTAATACAAATTCTTAGCTTCAATTTTCATTCCTGGATTGTGTCCCTGAATCGCAAAATGGCCAGTCTTGTATTCGCTGTCATCATAGGTCATTACTGGTTTTCCGTTGATCCAGAATTGAATATGAGCACCTACTGCCTTGATCTGATAAGTAAACCACTCCCCGTCTTTGGTCAACAATTCAGTGGCTTTCCCGGTAGGAGTACCAGGTTTCCACAACCAACCCGTATAGGAATCGGGACCATTATAGATCTGCGCCTCATAACCGCGCGGAAAACCTTGTGGGTTATCAACCGGAGGATTGGCACGAAAATAGAACCCACTATTCCCTTTTGCACTTCCCGTTGCAGAGAGGCGGAATTCACCTTTGGCTTCAAAATCGGTACACACGGCATCGGTATAGATATGACCCATACCACCCTCGCCAACCAAAATGCCATCCTGAACTGTCCATGTTGCCTTTCCACGAACAAACCAACCGGTTAAATCCTTACCATTAAATAACGAAATCCATTTTGGTTTGGCCTCGCCAATAAGGTTCAAACCAATCATCAGGACGATGAATAAAAATACAGAGGTTTTTTTCATGATTAAAAATTTAGAAATTTGTTATAGTTCAAAATGAAAATCATTCAATTTATTCGGCTCTATGACGTTTCGTACAGATATACAATTTCTTTTAATTCGATTAAACCCTATTCAGGGTATTTATTCCCTGTTCCAATCCCGGAAATCCGGGATTCATATTAGTAAAACGCAATCAGCTTAACCACACATATAAAAACAGCGTAATCCCGGCAAGGATACTCCAATGCAATCTCCAATCGGTGATCCCCGTAAATTTTGGAATCCCTTTGGAATAATTAATTGTTGTTTTTTCAAGCTTCTCGGGTGCTGTTTTGGGTGTAAATGCAGAGACGGCAAACAGCAGGCCGGTTATTAACATTTCAGCCCAAAGTCCCCGGTAACCGAAATTGGTAGTAAGGGGAAAGTGAAGAACTGGGAAAACCGCTTTTGCCGTTGCCGGCGCCAGTAACTGGTCAATCACAAATATTGTTGAAAGAATAATACCAAAACCAACTGAAGCGGCTGCTCCTTTCAGGGTGACTTTTTTACTTACAATACCAAAGAAGATGGCCGGGAAAACCGGGATAACAAGGTAAGCAGATATGGTCTGCAAGTACTTGTATAATCCCTCTTCGTTCTTATAAACCAGCCATGCGGCGCCCATTCCCAGAAACGCGACTATCAGAATCACCATACGTCCAAACCTGACCTGCTTCTTTTCAGGGACATTAGGACGGAACTCCAATAAAAAATCGCGTACCACAAGTGTGGATACCGAATTTAAAACGGCAATTGTTGACGAAACGAGCGCTGCCATCAGCGAGGCTAATAAAAGGCCCCTTAGTCCGGTAGGGAGTAGTTTATTCAGCAAAAGGACAAAAGTCTGTTTGGTCGCTTCACCTTGCAACTCACCTGGGAACAAAGCATAAGCAATAACACCTGGTAATGCAAAAATAAATATGGGCGAAAGTTTGAGCAAGGTAGCAAACATTGCTCCCCATCTCGCATGATTGATATCCTTCGCTGCCAAACCTCGTTGTACGTTAACCTGATCGATACCCCAATAAAATATTCCGGCATAAAAAGCGGTGGCCAAAATTCCCCAGAAAGGATAAACCGGATCGTCGTATGGTTTGGCAATAGACATCATATTTGGAACTTTAGTCATCAGACCATCCCATCCACCAACTTTATCGAGACCGATAAAAAGCATGATCGAAGTACCTCCTACCATAATTACAACCTGAATTACATCGGTATAAGCAACAGCAGTAAACCCGCCCAACATCGTAAACAGGGCAACAGCCATACCAACGATTAAAACGGTTGTCATCACATTCCATCCCAGGATACTGTTCAGTACCAGAGCGCCGGCAAAAAGGGTGAACGCGAGTTTTGTCATTATACTGATAACCAGCATCAATCCGGAAAACAGGGTTCTGGCACGCCGGTTATAACGTAATTCAAGAAATTCAGGTATCGTAAAAATTTTATTCTTAATGTAATATGGGTACAAAATTGCACAGGCAAATCCCAGTGTAATTGCGCAAGTCAATTCTACTGAACCTGCAGAAAGACCATAACGATAAGAGTCTCCTGATAACCCGACAAGGTGTTCAGCGCCAATATTGGTGGCGAACATCGAAGCGCCGACAATTGGCCATTTCATTGATCTTCCCCCCAGGAAGAAGTTGGAACTGTTTTGTCCTGCTTTTTTGCGATAGGCCATATACAACCCAAAAGATAAACTCCCGGTAATCACACAGACCAGAACAACCCAATCCAGAGTAGTTAGTGTTAAATTCATTTTTCGTTAGTTAAAGTACATCCAGTTTATTAACTATCTTGTCCAACCGAATGATACTTTGAATCATCGCCCTGACGGTATGGTAGTTGATTTTCCACGAATGGCTCATGTGTGTCCAGATTGGTTCGCCGCGTCGTGAAAGCAACGGATACCACTCCCCAACACCCTTGTTGACCATTTTATCGAGTACGAATCGGTGAACGTTCTTGTAAGCCTCCCAATATTTATCATCGCCAAAAAGGAGGACACCGTCGAGCAGTCCGATCAAAGCCTCAGCCTGTTGCCAGAACTCCTTCTCCTTATCATAAACGCCACCCGAATGTGGACCTTCCACATAAACTCCGCCAAACTCCCAGTCGATTCCATTATCAACGGTATGGTCAAAGATAATCCTGAACAAATCGGTATAGGTTTTTGAATCCAGATTCAGGATTTTAAGGGCATGAATCAGCAGATGGGCAAACTCCGCATTATGACCGTAGCAGGTATTGTCGGTCGCATTTCCTTTCTGTCCCTCTTCAGAGAAGCGGTCCCATCCCCAGATGATGTCGAACTTTATCTGAGGTGCAACGGTCCAGTCTTTATAGAATTGGGGGATACCTGTTTTGTATACAGGATGGATAATCCGGTTGATCAGCAGATCGATATCCTCCAATAATTTCCGCCGATGAACCTCCTTACCGGTACATTCATAAAGGGTAGTATACGCCTCCATCAGGTGCATATGGACATCGAGTGTTTTGCGGTCACCCCCCTGACTTCCCGGTCCGCAGAGGGTCCAGTCACGATGAAACATCTCCCAGTAGCCACCATACATGGTATCAACACAATACTTTTGGAGCAGATCAAATACCTTTTCAGCATATTCAATACCCCGCTGGTCGCCCGTTGCCAGGGTATATTCGCTCAGTGAATAGATCGCAAAGCTATGTCCATAGATGATTTTCTGATCGATTTTTACGTTTCCCTTCCTATCCATCATCCAAAAGAAGCCACCATATTCCTTATCCCACATCTTATCGATCAGGAAATCAGCGCCATGTTTTGCCAATGCAGCATAGGCGCCACCACCATATCCTGCACGATGGGCAGACGAGATGGTGTATAAACAGCGTGTCTGTGCAATCAGCGACTTTTCATCTTCACCCGAATCGTTTCCATCCTTATCAAAATGGGTAAGGTATCCACCGTTGACTTCGTCTTTCATCCGGGTGGTCCAGAAAGGGAGAAGCTCATTCATCAGATGATTTTCGGCCTCCTGTTTCAATTCGATTAGTTCTTCTTTGTTCATACTATAATATTGTTAGTTTTTTTATTCTCATTCATTCATTTGTTCCTTTCGGCGCAGTCTGCTTTTCCCCTTGTTTGAGCTGGCTGATTGCGCCGTTTTTTACCGCTCTTATTTGCCGTGGGTTACGCCTCTCCCGGATCGTTCCTCCCGGGATCGCCTTACCCACGGTTATTCAGCTTTAACCCTTTCAGGGTAAGAAATTGGTGATAATATTACGTTTATTTCCATAATCATGCTACCCCTTCGGGGTATTAAAATAGTTTCTGATTGAAATTTCTCAATATCAATTCAGCAGAATATCAAATTTTTAAATTAGCGCATTTTCAAATTATCACATTTTCAAATTATCACATTATTTCAGTCCCCTCTCTAAGTCACTCCCTCTCTAAGTCTCCTCTTCTCTAAGTCACTTCCTCACTAAGTCTCCTCTTCTCTAAGTCTCTCCCTCACTTCACAGTAAGTTTCTGATAGATCGCCAGAAGAAAATCGCGGTTATCGGCGGTAAGGTAATGCATCTCGCCACCCATACGGTTAAAGGTTTTGCAGTAACGAAGGTAATAGGCAGGATTATCCATAGGAGGTTCTCCATCCGTATTCCAGTCCCAGTCCGATTTTGCAAGGTCAACGATTAACATATAGTGGTGATCAATATGGCCACCTTCCTGCATGATCAGGTTTTGCGACATCGACAACGCTTTTTCAAAGATCATGGGTGACATTACTGCCGATCCGATAGACATATAGACGCCATAATCGAGGTTGCTGACACTCTTTGCAAAACTCAGGAAGTCATTCTGGGCAACACGGCCAATCGCCGCCCCGTGATTCATCGGGTGGTTGTAAATGATATCATGGCCAAACATAGGGTGTCCGGTAAATGGGATTCCCAATTCAAAAGCCCTTGCCTGTACTGAATAGTTTTTAAAAGGATGGGGAATGACCATAAATCCGGCTTTAAGATCGAACTTCTGAATAATCCCTGCCAGATCGGCCGCAGCGGCAGCATGATCCGGATTGGTTTTAATATTGCCGACCACTTCATCCTGAAGAGATGAAATTTCAGGGATCGTCAAACCTTCAAGGGAGATCATTTTCCCAACAGATTCGCCATATCCCAACCCTTCGTAAGCGCCAACAATGAGTGCCAGGTTAATATTGAATCCCGTGTGGTCCCATATTCCGAACTGTCCAAGTTCAACATTCTCACGAACATCCTCGCTCGACTTCCCCTGGAAGGCAAACTCCCAGTCGTGTATTATTCCAGCGCCATTTGTGGAGAGATGGGTCACCCAACCCTCCTCCATCAATGCGATCAGTGTAGGCGCCATCCCGTTTTTAATGGTATGGGCGCCGAAAGTAAGCATCCGTGACCGTTCCCCATCCCGTGCCAGCCTGATCCGATCGGCAGTTTTTTCAATCAGCTTCTTCCCTAATTCTGAGAGGTGTGCAGGTTTTTGGGTAACAGGAACATGATCCCTTTCAATGTAAACCTTGTTTTTCCGGTCAACTAATTTTTTAATGGAGAGCCGGTCCCGGTCCAATTTTGGGTAAGGCATATCTTACGATTTAATATTTAACAAATTAAGCAACTGTGGTAATTGAGAAAAATCGGGAATGATCACATCGGCTCCCGCTTTGATCAGGCGTGTACGTTTACTCTCGTTCAAACCATAACGGCGCAATTCGTTGCTTGCAACCCCAATGGAGATTCCACCCCGTTTGTTGGTTTCGCGCATCTCCACAGGTCCGTCGCCCAAAGTGGCCACCTTGCCCAGCGCAGATTCACCGATAGAATCGAGAATACGATCAAGAACGATCTTCTTGGCCTCTTTGGTAATATCGCCCACTGCCCCGTAAATACGACCTTCGAAGAGGTAATCATAACCTAAACCTTTTGCCTCGCTCTTTACATCTGCTTCATCGGTACCGCTTGCCAGATAAAGTTTGACACCGGCTGCATGAAGTTTCTCAAGAAATGGCACTGCATTTTTAAGGGTAAAATCCTCGAGTGAGAGTTCACCTTTTGCATATTTCTCTTCACGTTGTTTGACCATAATCAGCAACTCATCATTGTAAATCTGTTTGTAGCCAAATTCGTCCAGGATTTTATCTTCAGGAACACATCCAAATTCGCGGATCAGCTCAATGAGTCCTTTCATCTGTACGAGGGTCTGTATGCCTGTAGTCTTGTCGATAAACTCGTCGGAACGCTCTTTAACTTTTTGATATAATGATTCATCTGCATCAAGGTACTTATCGCCCAGGATAGCTTTGATCATCATTGGGCCCATGATCAGTTCCCACCCTTCGCGGAGTGTGGAGATGGTACCGTCATGATCAAATATCGCATGTTCGATCTGTGGCGCATGTTCCCACTTGTTGACAATTTCAATTTCCGTACCGGGAAGGTATTTGGCATGACGCATATCTTCAGCAAGTTCTGAAGCATAAATATAGTCAGGATCAACCCCAATAGCGAGAATCTCCTCAGGAGTTGCCGTACCGCACTGGAATAGTTTCTGAACGGTAACCCCTGCAACATACGATCCAACCTGAGCCGCAATATCCATCGAATAACCGGCAGCCAGCGAAGAGGCTGCACCGGCAAGATAACTGTCACCTGCCCCAACGGTATCAACTTTCGACAGGATCATCAGTCCAGGGATTTCGGAAATTCCGTTCGCGTCGATGGTCAATGAGCCTTTGCTCCCCCTGGTGATAAACAGCGGCTTCTGATACCTTTTATACAGTTCATTGGCAGATGCAACAATTTCGGAATGGAGTACCACATCATCCGGTTTCTTATCCATTCCACAAAGGCGGGCAGCCTCAGTGTCATTCATTTTGCGGATTGCCCCGGTATAATAGTCGTTGAAGTTACGACTGTCAACGATAAAAGTTTTATCAGGGAACTGTGCGATCACCTCAACAAGCCTCTTTTTAAAATAATCGATATGGATGCCGGAAGGGACCTGCTGATTGATAATCACAATATTGACCTCTGGAATCTCTTTAATCAGATTGGCAATCAAACGGTCAGCCGTTTCAACTGACAACTTGTTATAGTTACCAAAGTCAACGCGGTTCAACTCCTTATCATCTATATAGGGTTTCGCATAGGCATGCGTGTACCACTCCTCCTCCTGGACAAGGAGATTTCGGGGATCGATTCCGGTCGCTTTCATTACGCGGACCATCTCGGCCCCGAAAGGATCAGTCCCGATCACTCCAAAAGCGCGGATATCCCTGATTTTCATAGCAGCGAGGTTATTGGTCACATTACCTGCACCACCGAGCGAGTATTTTTGCGTCCTTACGGGACGGGTTGCCTGGTTGGTTTCGACCGAAATTTCACTCATCGCCTCATCGATAAACCAATAGGCATCGAGGCAGAAATCACCAATCACGGCAATTTTCACAGCACTTATATCCTGTAGAATTTTTTGTAGTTGTTCTTTTTTCATTTTAAAATTATTTATATGTTTTTTGTTATCAATATTTTAACTATAAAATTAATATTCCTATTCCATGGGTTTTACCCATGGCTATTTATAATGAACCCTTTCAGGGTTGCGTTTTTGCGATATTCCTACACCGTGGGTTCCACCCACGGTGTAGGAATATTTAACCCTTTCAGGGTTTTATAACCTAAACTTCAAATAACTCAACTCACACTTTGCATAAACCTCCTTAAACTTTGCAGAAAGCACATTACACTTTACATCCTGCATTTTTCATTCTTCATTCTTCATTTTTCATTCCTGACTCCTGTCGGAAACATATATATCGCAGCATCTCCAGGTTCGACCTCTGTGGCATTAGCGTAATCGGTTGCAGGAATTAGTGTTCCATCTTTAAGTACCTTTTTTACCGAATCATCGGTTGAAATAATCAGTTTCATTGCGTTCTTAAAGTCTCTGTTTACAATTACCAAAAAGGTGTTTTTACCGTTTTCAAGAACAGAAACCACAGCTCCTTCCCCAACTGTTTCGAGAAGTTTTATCGGTGCAGGAAGCTGGACCAATCGTTTTGTCTCATTTGGAATATTTAACCCAGTGTGAGCAACTGAAACAACCTTCGCCCCTAAAAATACACCAGAGATTTGCTGAATCTCATTGCTTACCTTCTGCAACCGGTCGTAAATCACCGTCCGTTTACCTTGTGCATCGAGTGGCGAACCAAAGCCCCTGAAGCTCCAGTATTCAATTCCCTGGGCACCATAGGCCAGGTCTGCATAAATTTGCAGCCTCAATGAAGCGAGGGTTGGAATATCGTGCACGAAGGTTTTTTCAGGTTTATAAACACTGTATAACTGGAAAAAATCATTTAACGAGGGTTGAACGGTATCATCCGAGTAGGCCAGATAAGAAGTGGTCAAGGCAAATGCCCAAAATGGCCTCCCTTCTGCCTGATATTTATTGGCAAAGAACTCCAGATTTTCAAACCATCGGGGATGCAATCCTCCATCGACAACCGGATAAAAATCAAAAGAGAGGTAGGGTGCGGGAAATAGCTTGTCAAAGGTTGAAATGTATTCTTCATAGTCTTTCGTCCCAAATTTACTTTTGTTCGAATTAATATTTGGATAGAGGTTTACAAAACTGTAATGTTTTGGATCAGTTATTCTTAATCGTTTCTGAATATCGGCCAATTCCTGGAAAAGGGGTTTCCCTGGCTCATCGCCAAGATAGTACCCTTCGAGAGCTGCATGATTTTTAAACCGGTTTGCGGTCTTCTCAGGATCGCTTTTGAGTTCAGGGCAAGAGATCATCAATTTGACACCCGCTTTACCCGCTGCATCAAGTGCGGTAGCAATGGCATCAGCATTGGCAAAGAAGGCGATGTCAATATTGACGCCAACATCTTTCAGCTTTTTATAGCTTTCAACAGAAATTTCTGTCTGTGCAATTCCACCCCACGACATCACCGGTATTGTGCCGGCTGATTTTAACTTTTCCTGTGACAATGCCTGACCCAGGGTTGAAATGACAAGAATGCCAATTAATATAATGTTCTTCATTCCATTCTACTTTTTAGTGGGGAACATATAAATTGCCACATCTCCCGGCTCAATTTCACTGGTATTCGCATAGGCTGATGCCTTCACGATCGAACCATCTTTTAGCACCTTTTTCAGGGATGAATCCCCTAAAATTGTATAGGGTATACTTTTATTCAGATCACGGTTTACCACCACAAAGAAGGTATTCGGACCATTCTCCAGGATCGATACGAGTGCACCTGCACCTTCCGTTTCGAAAACCTTGATGGCAGAAGGTAGGGAAGTTAATTGTGAAGTCCCCTTAGGAATCACAACTCCCGTATGTTTAACAGAGACCACCTTTGCTCCGACAAAGACTCCTGACAGATTCTGTATCTCATTATTTACAGTTTTGATCCGATCGTATACGATGGTCCGTTTGCCATCCAGTCCGATCGGGGCGCAACGCAAACCCTGCGACATCCAGTAAGCCCAAAACTCCAGACCCTGGGCGCCATAAGCCAGATCGCTGTAAAGCTGTAGCCGAAGTGCCGGCAATATGGGAATAGGATGCAGTTCGTTATAGGAACTGGCCAGGCCGAAAGCCCAGAAAGGTTTACCGAGTTTCTTTGCTTCGGCTGAAAACACTTCCAGTCCTGCATACCAGCTTTCATGAATTCCCTCGGTAAGGATGGGATAAAAATCGAAGGAGAGCAGTTGAGAGGGGACTTCCGTTGCAAACGTGTTCACATATTCGGCATAGGTTGACGTTCCAAGTGCTTCTGTTTTAGTGGTATTTATGCTTGCAATTAGATTCACAAAGCAGAAATGATTTTTATCGACGGCTTCAATTTTTTTTGCCCAGTCACCAAGCTCTCCAAAGTCTTTACGGACAGGCTCATCCCTTAGGAAATAACCGGCCAGGGCAGGATGGTTGATAAACCGCTTCACCGTTTTTTCAGGATCGCTCTTCAATTCAGGGCACGAAGTAACCATTTTGATTCCGGCTTCCTGAGCCAGATCCAATGCTTTTTGCATTGCATCAGCCGTCGGATAGTTGGAAAGGTTGATGTTAATTCCCATCTCCTTTAGTTCCATGAATCGCTCCAGATTGGTTTCCGAATCAGGTATCCCTGCCCAGGCCATAATCGGGAGCGGCTTTTCTGATATTAGTTTTTCCTGGGCACTAATCCTTATCGTAAAAAACAGCGTTAAAGTGCACAGCAACAAAATATTTCTCATTCTTACAAAAGTATTATCCGATATAGCGGAGGTTTTAAATCATATTGCCAGAGGCATTTGATATGGGTAGAAAAAAACAATCCGTAAAAATATCCCGTCCCATCCGGGACGGAACTTCACCTGATTTCGAAATTCTACCCATATTATATCCCTAAAGGGATTAAAAATTATTCACTAAAAATCCATTCATCCTTTTATGCAAAACCTGAATCGATTAAATTCAAGACCCAATTGATTACTTTGTCATCGATGGCGGAGCTGCATCAACTGCGCTACCCCAACTCTTATTCGGTTCAGGTCCCATCACGAAGCTCAGTGTTCCGCCATTTTTAATTTCAGCATGGTCGAACCATGGTTTATTTAATGGTTTGCCATTCAAAGTGGCAGACTGAATATATTTGTTCTCTTTGGAGTTGTTTTTCGTTTCGATAATGAACTTCCCGGCGTTACCAAAGGATTTGTCGAGCTGAATGGTCACCTTCCTGAATTCAGGACTTCCAATGGAATAAACATTCTGGCCGGGTGCAACCGGGTAAAAACCCATTGAGCTAAGCACATACCAGGCCGACATCTGCCCCATATCTTCATTCCCGCACAATCCGGCAGGACCTGATGTGTACAGCTCGTCCATTACCCTTCGGGCCATGTTCTGGGTTTTCCACGGAACACCAGCATAATTATAGAGGTAGACCGTATGATGACCAGGCTCGTTGCCGTGTGCATATTGTCCAATCAAACCGGTTATATCGGAAACTGTACTTTTTATTTCGGAGCTGGTTGTAAAAAGGGTATCCAGTTTTGCCACAAAATTTGACCGTCCACCCGAAAGGTTAATTACCCCATTCACATCATGAGGTACAAACAAGGTATATTGCCAGGCATTTGCCTCGGTATAATGACGATCCTTGCCTTGTCCGACAAATTTCGGATCAAACGGATCAAGCCATTTACCGTTACTGTCTTTCGGTCGTGCAAATCCGGTGGAGAGATCCATCACATTTTTGTAATTGGAGGCTCTTTTCATAAATAGTTCGTAGTCATCCATCCTGCCAGCCTCTTTTGCCAACTGGGCTACACACCAGTCGTTGAACACATATTCCAATGTTCTGGAAACAGACTCCCGGATCTTGTCATAGGGTACATATCCCAATTTAAGATAGTATTCCAATCCAATACGACCACGGGAACGGTGATCAGATGGAGGTGTTTCCATTGCGTTTTTCCGCACCGCCTGGTAAGCCTTTTGCAGATCAAAATTCCGGATTCCTTTGCGATAGGCATCAAGGAAAACAACAACAGGATGATCACCGATCATGTCATTGGTATAACTGTTTCCAAACTGTTGGGGAGTAGGCAGCCAACCACCTTGCTCATATTGAGCGATCATGGTGTTGATGGCATCGTTGCTCCTGTCCGGAGCTATCAGGGTTAACAACGGCATCTCTGCCCTGAAGGTATCCCAAAGCGAGAAATCACTCCGATAGGTAAAATCTTTTGATGTGTGAACTTCGTTATCCAACCCCATGTATTTTCCATCCACGTCGCTGAAAGTAGCCGGGAAAAGGAGGGAATGATAAAGTGCCGTATAGAAGATTTCGAATTTCTGTTTGGCAGAATTTGTGTCATTGCCTTTATCCAATTCAATTTCAATCTTAGCCAAAGCCTTATTCCATTTAGCCTTTGCAGCCTCTCTAACCTGATCGAAATTCCATTGAGGTATTTCGGTATCCAGATTGAGACGTGCCTGTGCAATACTTGTATAGGAGATTCCAACTTTTACCTCTACTGATTCGTTGTCCGAGGTACGATAATCGACATAGGCGCCTGACTGAGCTCCTGAAGCTTGACGGGAACCAGCCTTAATGCTCTTTTTCTCCCAGGTGCCGAATGAAAAAAATGGTTTACTGAACTTTGCGCAAAAATAAACGTTTTTATTCTTTACAAATCCTGTTGAAACTCTGTGCCCCTCAATTTCATTATTGTTAACGATCTTAACCTGTGCATCAGTGCAATTGTCACGAACGCCGTGGTACATATCAATAAGGATATGGGAAGCTTCAGACTTTGGGAATGTATATTTGTGAAGACCTGCCCTTTCCGTAACGGTTAACTGGGCTTTGATCCCATAATCTTTTAAAGTGACTGCATAATATCCGGGAGATGCTTCCTCTTCGGCGTGTGAAAACCTTGACCGGTACCCTTCTCCGGGCTTATCTTTTGCTCCTGGTTCAACTTTAAGAGCACCCGTTGTTGGCATCAGCAGGATATCACCCCAGTCGCCGGCGCCCATTCCACTTCGGTGCAAATGACTGAATCCCATGACAGAGCTGTCGCTGTAATGGTAACCGGAACACCAGTCCCATCCTTTAGTATCGGTATCGGGGCCCAATTGTACCATTCCTCCGGGTAAAGCAGCCCCTGGGAAAGTGTGTCCGTGATCATTTGTTCCGACCAATGGATTCACATAGCCGGCATAATTAACCGGCACGGACCCTGCTCCGGATAATCCGGGTATTGTGAATAGCATGATATATGCAAGGGCTCCGAATTTGATTTGCATGTTCATCTTCATCTAATTACATTTATTTCGTTGGAAACATAAAAATTTCGGCATCACCCGGATCAAGTTCCAGGGTGCTATCATAAGCGCTGGCTGGAACTATTGTTCCGTCTTTCAATATTTTTTTTACCGTTTCATCACCATAAACGGTCACATTGATACTATTAAGAAAATCTTTATTGACAATTACCATAAAGGTGTTTTCTCCATTTTCCAATACTGAAACGAGTGCAGGTGCATCATTGGTGTTGAGCACCTTTATTGCCTTTGGTAGCGTAGTAAGGCGAATGGTCCCACCCGGAATCATCCCTTTCCCGGTATGTCTGACAGAGACCACTTTTGAACCTAGAAAAACTCCCGAAAGGTTTTTGATCTCCTGACTCATCAGCTTAACCCGATCGTATACGACACTACGTTTACCAGCTGCACTGATGGGAGCACCACGCTGGTCTTCGCCCGATGGGGCGTTAACCGAAGTCGCCGACCAGTAGGTGAAGTATTGAATTCCTTGCGCACCATAAGCCAAATCACTGTATACCTGAAGCCGCATTGCAGCCAATGTTTGGGGGGTCACATGATTTTCGTCGTAGTTTGTCGTAAGTGCGAAAGCCCAGAAAGGTAATCCTGCCTTCGTTGCTTCGCCTGCAACCTGTTCGAGGTTCTGATACCAGGTTTTGGAGATACGATCTTTCATGATAGGGTAATAGTCGAAGGAGATAAATTGAACAGGTAATTGTTTAATGTACTCCCTCACATATTCCATATAATCCTTCGTCCCAAGCTGAGTAGAATCGGCAAAATTGGGGAACAGGTTCACATAGCAAAAATGCTTCCTGTCGATGGACTGAATCTGTCGGCCCCATTCACCCAATCCTTTAAGCTGAGGCATCGAAGGTTCGTCCTGGAGGTGATAACCCACTACTGCGGGATGGTTCATAAACCGTCTGACCGTTTTCTCCGGATCGGTTTTAAGTTCAGGACATGAAACAACCATTTTAATCCCCACTTTTTCGGCCACGTCCAGCGCTTTCTGCATCGCATCTGCGTTGGGAAAACCGTTAAACTGATAGGTTATTCCGGCTTCCTTCATCTCCTGATAACGTTCGACCGTTGTTTCATTAGCGGGAATACTATACCAGGCAAGAATTGGTATCTCACCTTTGGATGTTAACCGTGGCTGCCCATAGGTATAACCAGCGATTAAACCCAATAAAATAAATGGAAACAAATTTTTTTTCATTGACTTCGCCCTGTTATTTGATGTTATAATTAAGTAAGCCTTTACATTGATTTTTCAGAAAAATTCATATAGGTTTCCCAATGACCTCAGCGAGGTCATTTGTATATGGAAAATCTGTTGAAGGTTGAATATTCGACTCCCCGGCGTCGAACTTGTTACACTCGGAAGGTCTTTCTATATACATTTATCCCTCCGGGATATTTCAACGAACAGATTTAAATTTCGTTTTCGGTGAAGTCAGCGGGTGACTGTTCAGGACATGAAGAGTCACCCGGTCACTAAAAAAAAGAATTACGCAGCCTGACTCTTTCTTACGAAGAAAGATACCCAAAGGATATAAAGCATACAAACGCCCACAACAAAAATACTGGCAAGCGGTCCAAATGCAGTACTTACATAACCCATCACTAATGGAATAAATGCACCGCCCGAAACTGCCATAATCAGCAAGCCGGAAATCTCATTTGAACGCTCCGGCATTTTAGCTAAAGCGAGAGAGAATATAATTGGGAACATATTTCCAACTCCCAATCCAATAATCACTATTGCCACAAAAGCTACCAGATTGGTTGGAGCCAGGAAAACACCCAACACACCAATAAGCGATAAAACAGAAATCAGAAAAAGAAAAAGGCGTGGTTTAATCCAGTTTAAAATAATTGCACCTAGGAAACGGGATATTGTTTCACCGACAAAAAAGAGACTGATTCCATAGGCTGCCGCCTCCAGAGTGATTCCGTATTTTGCCATTAACACCTTCGCAATATTTGTGTTAATTGCAACTTCGGCACCAACAATCAGGAAGATGGATAGCGCCATCAATGCAACAAAACTGTTTTTAAGCAATCCAAGGCATGAGGCAAATGATGCAGGTTTACGATCAGGTTTCGATTCAACAATGGGTGTCATTGATAACCATAAGGCTCCCAATATGGAGGTGATACCATATATTGCAAGTACCAATTTCCAGTCACCAAATTGTGTTGCCATGAATGTAGCAATAATTGGTCCAAGCGTCGATACTATTGCCTTTACAAACTGGGAGGTACTCATATAACTGGCCAGTTTATCGGAAGGGGAAACATCCTGCAATAACGGGTTAGCCGAAACCTGGATAATTGTGTTTCCAATACCAAGGAGGATAAAAGAGACAAACATCATTTCGAAAGAGTAATTAATAAAAGGAAGGCCAAGACCAACAGCCTGCAGCGCCATACCGATATTCAACATATTGCGTTTGCCAATCTTATCCTGCACAATACCTGCAGGTACTCCAAGAATAAAAAACCATAGCAACACCATCATTGGAAGAAACTGTACAATAAAATCATTCTTATGAAAATCTTCCTGGATATGATTTGTTGCCGTTCCGATAATATCGACAAAACCCATGATTACAAAGGACAACATTACCGGAGCTAATTTACCCATCTGAACTTTTGAACTACTCATAATTTAATTTTTAGTTATATTAATTTGATTTTAATGGATTACTATTTTAATTCTTATTCCTCCAGCAGATTGACCTCCTTAATTGTTCCGGCCTTGCTAATCCGCAGTGTCTTTATTTCGGAGGGGCGGAAATTACCACTCCATTTAAGATGGGCAAACTTCAGATCGAGTGTTGCAGTTGTTTGTGTTCCTGTACTTTCAACGCAGCGAATAATCATATCTTCGCCTTTTTCTGCCTGTTTAATTGAAGAAACGATCACATTGGGAGCATCAACAGAGAGGTATGAGCCCGATTTAGACAACTTGCCTCCATGTATCCCCTGATAAGCAAGTCCTGCAGGAGTCATGAACTCTTCTGCCATCCTTACGATATTGCTTTTCTTCCAGCTTTCGCTGTGAGGAACAAGTAACATTCGCATGGTCTGAATTCCCTGATCCATCCAGTAGTATTCCTCCTTCATATTGAGAATCTTAGGATTGTGATGGGCATAAACAGCAGAACGGGCCACAGAGATCCGGAGATCGTTCCCATTTACGTTGTAACCATATTTGGCATCATTGAAAACAGTAAGTCCGAAAGGTGATCCGGCACGTGTTCCGCTCACATCTACCCAGCGCTGACCCGGTTCTTCCTCGCCATTGGTCACCCTTTCGATAAACCCGTATGGCGTTTCGTAGGTTGAAGTTGGCGATTCAACATTAACCGGGAAGGAGAACTTCACCATTTTGAGATGTTCGTGCCAGTCGAGTGTCACCTTTGCTTCAAGGTTACGCGAACCTGCATAAAGGGTCCAGTCGATAGAAAGATTTGAAAGATTGAAGAAAGTGATAACACGGATGGTCGCCCTTAACGGTCCATTCTCAAGTATTTTAATGGTTGCATTTCCGAAGGAGCCAATCTCATCGGCAAAAGTCTTGATATCATGGCTCCAGGTATCGCTTGTATCATTAATTACCACCGCTTTACCTCCACTTTCACTGCCAGCAAATATCTCTTTACCGCTCTCCTTGTCAAAAATACCAAATGAACCATTTGCTGAGAATCGGACGGTAACAAGTTCATTCTCGAGGATATTATCTTTCGCACTTGCTATGCTTTTATGATTGTAATCCCCACCATCCCAAAGTCTTAATTGCCTGTATCCCATGGCTGGGATGGTCGCATTGATGATCAGTTTTCTCCGGCTTCCTGCCTGGGAAGATCCAAGGGTCCACTGATGTGGAAGCGGATTCCCCAGTTCATCATCAACACGTGAGGTTTTGTGCATTGTTCCCCAGTTTAAATCGTATTCAATATTTTGGCGAACATCCCATGCATGTGGATTAAATACAATCAGATATTGTGAATCGGGATCTTCGGTCGGGATCTGCAATTCAAGTTTCTGCAAAGACATTGATACGGACTGATGAGCAATATCCATCGCGTAACCATATCCCTCAACAGCCGTAGCTGAATGATCAAAAAGTGAACTTCCGGCAAGACTATCGTGGAACTGAAGGAAGAGTACTCTTTTCCAGGCAGAGGAGAACTCTCCCTTTGGATATCTGGCGCCCCAGGCTGCAGATCCAATTGCTGCAATTTTCTCGGCAGTAACTAACGCATTTTCCGAATGGCGGTTTCCTTTTTTGATAGCACATTCAGCTGTATAACAGCCCCGGGCATGATGCTGAAGATCGTCTTTAACCACTGGGATCTCCAATTTATTATCGGCTCTTACCTCTTTGAAATAGGCGTCATGGGTACTGAAAAGTACAGTAGGAGCATCCTTTTCGCCTTGTATCTCTATAATTGAACGGATATTCTCTTTTGTGGCGCCACCTCCGTGATCACCAGCTCCATAATACTGGACGAAACTTTTTGCAGGTTGATTTTTAAATCGGTCCATGGTCTGAATCAGTCGATTTCTAACCGATCCTCCATCACCGTAACTAAACGGGATACGATAAGTAAGGACGCGTGTTCCATCAACACCCTCCCACCAGAAAAGGTCGGCAGGAAGCGTTTTCTCATTTGGTCCGGGACGCATGAAAACGTAATTATCCATCCCCTGTAATTTGATGATCTGGGGTAAGGTACTGGTATGGCCGAATGAATCTGGATTAAAACCGACTTTAGCCCTGACTCCCAGCAGATTTTGCAAAGTCAGCTGACCATACAACCCCTGTCTCACCATCGCCTCGCCACTTGGAATATTCACATCGGGTTCAACCCACCATCCGCCTACTACACCCCAGCGCCCCTCTTCGACACGTTTGCGAATCTGAGCCATCATCTGAGGATCATTATCGGCAATCCACTGGTAAAACTGCGCAGAACTAGAGGTAAATTTAAAGCCGGGAGTCTCATTCATCCGGTCTAAATTTGAACGGAACGTACTGTAGGTAATGGAAATCCCTTCTGACATAGGCCATAACCAAACGGGATCAATATGTCCATGTCCAATCATATGGGCCCTGTATTTTGTCGAATCTGCAGGCCAGGGGACAACCTTCTTTAAATCATCAGCAAAAAGCCTGGTTGTAGTTCCCATAGCAAATAGTGCAGAACCTGCACCGGCACGGTTGATAAATGTTCTGCGGGAAATGTGGTTGTTTCTAGTCTTCATGGTTATACTTTGTGTTTAGTTTATTCGATTATTATGGAGTTTAGGCTGTTCGACTTTTAGGCTGTTAGGAAGTCCTTCATATCCTTTTTTTCCTAAAAGCCGAATAGTCTATAGCCGAAAATCCTAATAGACTAGTCTAAAGCCCTTTTTGATTTCCGAAGAAGTGATTCTCCACCATCAGGCAAAGGACATGGTAGACCGGCAGATGTAATTCCTGAACAAAGGCAGTTCGTTTTCCCTGCACATTGATCAGAATATCGCAATACTGTTTCATCTTTCCCCCTGTTTCACCCGTTAATCCGATTACACTCATCCCCTTTGCTTTTGCGGTGATCAGTGCATCAATCACATTTTGTGAGTTCCCTGAACTGCTTATTCCAATAAGGACATCCCAGGAGTTTCCATAACCAACCACCTGCTGGGCAAAAATAAGATCGGCATCAGTGTCGTTTGCAACAGCCGTTATCAGGGCAGAGTGAGCGGTCAGAGAAATAGCAGGTAAGGCATGCTGAAGTTTATCGGCGAGATAAATTCCCCTGTCACCATCTGTTGCTATCAATTGTTTTTTTAGGACCTCTGTGATTCTCCGTTTATTTTCAAAACCCTTCATCAATTCACCTACGATATGATCCGAATCGGAGCAACTTCCGCCATTCCCGCAAACGAGTAATTTCCCCCCCTGCTCATAGCTGGCGATAATACATTCAGCAGCTTTTCGAATCTCATCTTTGACCGGCAAAAGTTGTGGATACCGGGCGACCAATTCTTCCAAAAAAAAGTTATTTTCCACCATCCTTAATTATTAAAATTTATCCTCATAAATGGCAACACATAAAGCGGCATAATCACCAATCGCATCACCCAGCTTTGCAGGTTTTATCCTGCACACTTCAACTGCCGACGGGATAGCTTCCATATGTAAAATCCTCTCAACAAGCGGTTTAAAAAGTTCTTCATTGCGGGCATAAATGCTTCCGATAACAATACACTCCGGATTAAGGATATCGATCAATACAGACAATCCCTGTCCAAGATATTCGGCTGAGGTCCTGATTATCTCATAGGCAACAGGATCGCCTGCCTGAGCGGCTAGCGCTACCATTTTTGTGTCGATATCAGCAATCATATCTGTTGTCGGGCAGAAACCAACATGTTGGTTATTTGCCAGTCTGGCTGCCACTGTCGATTTTGCCAGTTGGGCAATTCCCCCGCCACTGCAAAATCCTTCAAACGAACCAGCCTTTCCAAATCCAATAGGGCCGGTTTTTTCAAGTCTGATATGACCAACTTCTCCACCCAAATCATTCGTACCACTGTACAACCTTCCGTTTAGAATTAGGCCGGCACCCATGCCAGTACCGAATGTCAGAAAAATCATGTTTGAAGTTCCCTTCCCTGCACCCATTAACCATTCGGCTAATGCACATGCGTTGGCGTCATTCTGGATCGCAACATCGACTCCAAATTCATCACCAAAGATTTTCGTAATCGGCACATTATCCCAGCCTGGTAAGTTTGGCGGAGAATAGATCATCCCTGTTTTTGAATCGAGCGGACCACCACAGCTAATCCCAATCCGCTTCAGGTTGAAATCAGGATGTTTGGTCAATATCTCGTAAATGTGCTCCTTGAATTCTTCCAGAATAGCCTGATATCCACGCTCTGTCCGGGTTTCGAAACCCGACCTGTGGATGATTAAAAACGAAGCATCTCCAACTACGACGCTGCAATTGGTGCCGCCAACGTTCAGCCCAATATACATATCCTTTTGATTTTGATCTATTTCATTCATTTTAGCCATTTTGTTTAATTACTAAATCGTTTTAGCAAAAATATAAAAATTTTCCGAACCGCAAGATTTTCGGATAATTTAATTACCTACAGTTTTCTGATCTTGATATTTCTGTACCAGGAATCATCGGTGTGATTAGTGATCACAATATGTCCCTTACGCTTTTTTTCGAAGTCGGGATATTTATGATATTTACTTAGTTGGAACAAAGAGTCAAACTTTGCAGTTCCAAATTCGTACTCCAAAACCTTCACCCCATTTAACCAATGTTCGCCATGATTTCCATTGAGCACGATTCGTCCGCTGTTAAATTGGTCTAATGGATTAAGATGGACATTTTGAGGGGCAACCATCTCGTAAAGTCCTGCAGTAAATTGTGAGGGTTTCAATATTCCTTTATACAATTCACTATTATCGTCAAGAATTTGGTACTCAAAACCCAGGGCGCCATATTTCGATCCCCACTTTTGAGTTAGCTCTTCCGAGACATTGTATTTAATCCCGCTGTTACCTCCTGCTTTTATTTTCCATTCAAAAGTTAAATCAAAATTATCGAAGGTTTCGATGGTCATTAAATCACCCCCTTCAATAGGTTTGCCATCGGCACCTAAAGGTACATCATGGCTGTTCACTTTCCGGATCATTCCATCTTCAATTCTCCAGTGATCCTGTTGAACCGTTTCACGGCCAAGTCCACGCCATCCGTTAAACGATTTACCATCAAAAAGAAGGCCCCATCCCTGATCTTTTTCATCCTTCGTTAATTTGTTTTGTTCCACTTTGTTTGGACGATTAATGCACCCACCAAGGATGAAACTCAATGAAATAACAATCAAAAGCATCTGTTTTAAGAAATTCATAACATTTTAAATTTTAGGACATTAACTAGTTCAAATTAAAATCTTCAAAAAGAAGAGATCGTCGGGCAAAAATTATGGTATGTTGGTTAAGATTATTGTTGCATAGTTAAAAATAAATTAGGAGATTGTGCCAATAAATGTTGACAGGTTTTGATGATTTTTTAGCTTATTTCTAAAGCATTAAGAATCATAGGTGCAAATCAAACTTAACGATCATGAGGTTATTTATCTGAATTATTAACAGTTCCCACCCTGGGCGAAGGTATCCTGGAGACACTTCAGCGCATTCCTCTTGATCTTATCGGATATCAAATGGATAACACTCATCGCATGGATGTTGTTTTTGATCCTGCCCCGGGTCAGAGACCTGGAATGGGCTGGCGGGTCGGAGGATATGCCGTACCGGTTGAAGAGAGAGGGCATGTCAGGCAGGACAGAGATGGTTTTGCATTGAATTTTGAGGAAGTTGGTAGTGGTAAATCAGAACAGGAGGGGACATTTTTCCTTCTGCCGTACTATATGGCGCTTTATCATCAGCTGATCAAATAACCGGAAGGAAATTAGGATGTAAGCAATTGGATTAATAAAGTAGTGGGAAATATATATTGTCCCATTTTTCTACTTAATACCTTGGCTCAGGCAGTTGGCGGATTACGTGAGATATAAAGAAAAATCACGCAAAGACACTAAGGCGCCAAATTTAAGAATTGCCAATTTCTATCAACAACCAAACAAAAATTGAATCGCCAATGAAAACAACACTTAAAAGCCGGATCACAAAAATTCTTGGTACAACTCTCCTATTCACCTTCTGCAGCTGTACTCCTCAGAAAAAGTCGGAACCCGACCGAAAGATGCCCGGAGGTTCAGTTCCGGAAAAGTTATTCATTCTCGATCTGCAAGAGGAGATGGGATGGGCCGATAAAAACATGCTCACCTGCTTTCAGGGGTTGGTAAACCGGAAAAAAACAAGGATTTATTACAACATTAATGAGAATGATCGGTTCTGGCTCGATTATTACAGGAAAAGTTTTGGCATTCCCTGCGAAAAGGTATCGGGGATTGAAGATCTTTTAAAACGTTTTGGTCGGGAGATTGATGGATATATACTCTACCCTGCCGATTCACCTCATTTATTGAATATTGCAACCACCATTGGCGCATTGGGAAATCTCTTACCAGCAACAAAATCACAGGAAGAGCTGCTGCAAAAAGCGGGTATACATAAGAAACGGGAGCTTAAGGAGGAAGGTAAGAAAATGATTGAAATCTACCGTGAGGCCATAAAAGAGTTATTGCCAAAGTGTAATAAAACCATGCTTGCCAATTTATGCGTCCATGAAGGTGAGTGGCCCACATCGACCTATAAAAACCGCGATTATGTGGTGGCACATCAGGTCTTTTCGTTCGATATCTCATCTTCCGAAAGAGATAAAGCAGATTACAACCTTTTGCGTAATATCTATCAGGTTTTGCCCGAGGGAGCAGTCATTTTTGGTTGGCATTGCGCCCGCGACAAGGAGCATGAGGCAATAGGAGTTGCAGCTGATTTTGGTCATTATGGATTGTGCAGCCTTCATACCTCAAATCTTACCGTTCATTCAAGTATTCCTGTTGATCGCGAAAAGGTTTATCATCAGCGGGTAATCAATCCAACAGAGCTAAAAATTGAGAACAAGGTTTATGTGGCCAACATGGCGACAGACGGCGATGCCTCCTGGTTTATGCTCAACCATGTGAATAAAGACTGGAAGGATCCTGCCCATGGGAACTTTAAATATAACTGGGGATTTTTGCCACTGGCATATGACCTCATGCCGGGGACTGTTCAATACTACATGGAAAATCTGAAACCGACCGATTATTTTGTTTGCGGACCGGCCGGGGCAACTTATACCTATCCATTCCGCCATCCACATCCCGAAAAGTTTCTGCAACTCAGTAACCAATATATGAAGAAATGTGGACTGACGACAATCAACATGACCAACTGGAATGACCGCGACTGGTGGCAGGAGGTGGAACTGCCCCATTTTTACGATCAGCTGAAACAAACCATGCCCAACGCAGTAGGGTTTACACGGGGAATGGGTGAATCAGCCTTTGAAGAGAGTTTTTTGGGAAACGGACAACCCTATATCTTTATTGGTGAGGGAATTCATATAGGAGATGATGTGTACAAGGTTTTGAAAAATTTTATCGATGCTTGTCCAAACCGGCCATTGTTTGTATTCAATCTTGTAAACCATTCTGTACCAATGGGTCAGATTAAAACGGCATTGGAAAAATTTTCGTCTGATCAGGTTGAGGCCGTCCACCTCGATGAACTCCTTTTACTGGCAGATAAGGCTTTTAAAGAGGGAAAAATCACAAGTAATCTTTACCCTGAAAAGGAGGGGTTGAAAAAGATATTATCTGCCGAGGCTAAAATGAAATGGCCCTCTTTTCTCAAAGAATTAAAAGAACTTGAAAAAATCAGCACTGGTAGCCCCGAACAATTTTCAGAGCAAATTAAAAGGATGCCAATAGGTCTTGAAAGAGTTACACCTGCAGATTTTCTGACCTTTAATACCATTTGGCATAGTATGACACTGGTAAAGCTATCACTTGAATCGAAAGGAATATATGTTAATCACAAACCCACAGCCAGCAAACAGTTTATTAAGGAATTCGGCGAGATCAGTGATGTGACAGTGGTAACAGAATTACAACAACTCTGGGATGACTGGCATCAAAAAAAGCCTTCGTTCTCCGAGGGACAGAAATTGCATAAAAGGGTGGTATCCTTAGCTGAAAAGTTGGATGAAACAATGAGAAAATAGAATGCAATGTTATTTTCCTGCATTTAAAACGGGGAGGATAATATGTGATGGAGTATCCTTTCCATAATGGACAGTTTGATTTGCGGGCATAAAACGTATAGCAGTAAAGGCAGGTTCACAACTGTTTAAACTGCGGTTAAAACGGGGAAACCACCCCGAAGTAATTACGACCCGCAACTGATGTCCCTGTTTTAGTTCATACCCCGTTGACCAGACCGAAATCTCCTGTTTTTTTATCTTATGACCCGAAAAATGGACTTTTGCCCCACCTTCCTGGATATTGATGATATCACCATTTGGGAAAACATCCTGGATGCAAACAAAAAAATCGGTGCATTCCACATCGCTTGAGAGGTACAAAACTGCAGACAAATCGCCCAGCAGCGTTAAAGGGTCTTTCAAAATCGGGGTGGCAAAAATCAACTGGTCTTTCCTTTCCAGATTACTGTTTTGTAAAGCCGGTCCAATATTTGTGCCTAGCCCGGTCCCTCCTGCACTCAAATAAGGCTTATCAGGGAAATAAGTATACTGAAGCGTTCCTTTCGTCGGACAACCTTTTGCAGAGAGATAATTGTCTTTCCCAATATAATAAGCTGTTGATTTTGATTCCCTGGGGGGCCATACATCAGAACCAAAATAATCGTTCCTTTCCATGATAAACAAGCTATATTTCTTGTCTGTAAAAGGCGGAACCATAATAACATGCGAAGGGTCTGCCAGGTGATTGATCAGAAAGTTACCAATAATCTCCTCCTGTTTGCCTGTATTTCCAGAGCCACCATACTCTTTCTTAATTCCCTGGGAACCATGGCACCAGGGACCTATCACGAGCCGGTTGTCAGGCGAACCTTTGATTACAAGAGACTGAAAATCGGATATTTGCTGTTTTAAAAATATATCATACCATCCGGCAACAGAAAGAATAGGAGCATTTATAATCCTCCTATGGTCCTGAGACTTCCAGTAGTTGTCGTATTGACCATGTTCGATCCAGTCGTTTATGAATTTCACATCATACGATACCGAATCATCGGCTGAAGAGAGTGGTAAGATGTAATAGGATTTGGGTATTGCCTTAAGTAAAGTTTCATCGACTTGTTTTGCCGAAATGACAAGTCCCCAGTTAAATGCTGTTTGAAGAGATAACAGTGAATCTGGGTAGAGCAGATCGTAAATGCTGGCACCTGTTAAATGAGGAGTCAAAACATCCAATGAATCAGCGATCGCCCACTGCGTATAACCCACATAACTGCCACCCCAACCTCCGATTTTTCCGTTTGACCATTTTTGCGCTCTGATCCATTTTAAAGTTGCCAACCCATCTTCACGTTCATTTATAAACGGGTAAAACGCTCCGCCTGACTTAAATCTTCCCCTGCAATCCTGCGATACAACAGCGATATTATTTTTCAGAAATTTTTCCGCAGAACCCTTGACCGCATCTTTGTTGTAGGGTGTACGAACCAATATCACAGGAACAGGCCTGTTTATTTCTGGCAGATAGATATCAGTCGCTAAAGTTGTCCCGTCTTTCATTGGAATGGCTACTTCCAGTTTTCGGTAATCCTTCGCTTTATCCTCCGCACTCAGGTCTAAAGAGAAGGAAATAAGCAACAAGAAAAAGAACAATAATCTGTTAATGGAATAGTTGCGCATAATTGAATTGCTGTTAGGAAAATAAAATCAAAATACAAATTCACTAAATCGATTTCTTAAAATACAAAAAAATTATGATCCGCAGGATTTCCGGATGATCAAATCTGTTTTGAGAATGATTTTTTGAATTTTAGAGATGGTTTCGGGATGTTTAAGTTCATTGATAATCAGCTGGACCGCAGTTTTTCCAATTTCCTTAAGCGGTTGGTTAACAACAGTTACCGGACTGACACAGATTTTATAGGCGTCGGGATTGTCGAAACTGACGATGGCAATATCATCGGGAATTTTCAGTCCCATAGCCGTGATCGATTCGATGCCATTAATTCCGAGCTTACTTGTTGAAAACAGAATTGCATCAACTTTTTTATTTCCAGGTTTTCCCACCAGTTCTTTTATGGCTTTTGCCACATCTTTGTTTTCATGTGAAAAGGGGAGCACTTTTATCAGGCTTTCGTCGACAGGAATTGAAGCATCCCTGAGTGCCTGTTTGTAACCTTCGGTCCGCTCCTTCATGTTCACAAGATTCAGATTGACGGTGATATTGGCGATTTTTTTCCTCCCACGGGCCAACAAATGGTTTGTTGCCTGATAAGCAGCATCGAAATTATCGATTACGATATAACTACATTCAATTTCAGGAAAATACCGATCAATTAAAACGAGGGGGACCTGCCCCATTGCAAGAACCCGGATTTGTTCCTCACTATTCATTGGGGGTGAAATAATATAACCATCCACCTGGCTTTGCTGAAGCATAGCGATCTGCTGCCTCGACTTTTCCGGATTTTCATCAGAACTGCAAAAAATTACCCGATAACCATAACGGGCGGCTTCCTGTTCTATTTCACGTCCTAAAATTCCAAAAAAAGGATTGGCAATGTCGGCAATGATCAGCCCGATGGTATTGGTTTTCCCGGTTCGTAACCCCTGAGCAATCCGGTTAGGTTGATAATTCAGATCTTTGGCAACCTGTAGCACCTTTTTGCAAATATCTTCACTGATTCGAAATTCCTTTCCCTTTCCGTTTAAAACAAAAGAGACAAGGGTTTTGGATACTCCAAGGTGTTTCGCTATATCGCTGAGTGATGTTTTTTTCATATAAACTGATGTGTCTTCTTATCGGAAGATGTTTTCAAAATTTGCAATTATTCAATTATAATACAGGAGAATCATCGGAATCACCCTGCAAATATTAGCGTGGCCAAAATTAGGTAAAACAAAGATCAAAACAACGGGTGGTCAACGATCTCCTCTTTAGCCCTGTCCCAAAACATTTTTTTTCCTTCTCTGTAACTCCGCGTTGCCATCACGCAGCCGATAGAATGCCAGAAACCGGTATGGATGTTTCCATTGGTCTCCTGATTCCGGCTTCGCATACAATCAGCCCAATTATCCATATGAAATTTGCTATCATCGTCGAGTCCTACAGGAGGAAGCTTCATTCCATATTCCTCGGTAGTGATCATCTCTGCTTTCCCATTTTTAACCGCCTCTTTCATACCTTCGTAAAAATCGAAACCACCAGGCAATTTTTGATGTTCCGGAATATAAAACCAACGGGGACTCCCTTCACCTCCATGTGCAAAAAGGGACCCCTCCTTACCTCGAATCAGGCTGTAATCACCAAATTTATTGGCATAACTGGATGAATAAGAGTACAATAATTTAGAATCATTATATGTTGCAAGTGCCTGAAAGGTGTCGGGATTCTGCCGGATATCCGGCCAGCCGAAAATGCCGCCGTTAGCTACCATCGTATCGGGGATGGCAGTATCGGTATAAAAATGAGCCAATCCGATGGCATGCGACATCCATTGGGAGGTAATACCACCCGAATAATCACGGAATATGCGGAATTCGCAATATTTCCAGGGATCAAACGGAACATAGGGTTTACCCAGAAGCCACCTTTTCCAGTCGGTATCCTCTTCATGCATAGCCGCCACATTGGGATTATTTGGATTGTGCCAGCGTGGACCATTATCGTTCCAGACCTGCTCAATCTTGGTGATCTGTCCCAATTTCCCGGAGCGGACAATCTCGCGGATCTTAAGCTGAATAGGTTCACTCAACCATTGCGAACCCATTTGAACCACCTGCTTTGAGCCAAGAACCGCCTCCCTTGCCAGTTTGGCATCATCGACACAATCGGCCATCGGTTTTTCGCAATAGCAATCTTTCCCCGCTTTGACAACCTCAGCCAGAATCTTTGCATGCTGGAAATCTCCGGTTGCAATCATCACTCCATCCACTTCAGGAAGCGCCAACATTTGGTCAAAATACTGAAACTGCCGAACCTCGTTACCAAACAACTCTTTACACCTGGCGGCTGTACCTTCGCGGTTCTTTTTCCAAAGATCGCAAACCGCTACAACTCCCAGGTTTTTCTCCTTCGCCGACATCTTTACCATATTCTGATGTCCCTTACTTCTGGAACCACATCCTAGAAAAGCGATGTTGATACGATCGTTTGCCCCGATAATCCTTTTATACGAAGCAGCACTCATCGACGAAGCGCTTGTGACAATTGCAGCCCCGGTCAATCCAAGCGCCGACTTCCCAACAAAATTCCTTCTTGTAATTTTCTCTTTAGCCATTGTTATTCGGTTAATTAATTATCGTTTAAATATTTCCATTATTTTCATATCAGGCCTAAAACATAATTCATTGTCTCATCTCCCGACTTTGAAATATCCGGCTCAACGCCAGTTCTGTTCAGGTTTTTACCATCACTGGTATAAAAATCAGAATCGGGAAGAATAAGATCAAATTCACTATTAATCATCAGACTTTCAGGCAAAAATGTTATCCCTGCCGTTTTTTGACCTATGATGGTCGCTATCTTCTCCTTTTTTAATGTATAAATAAGCATTTCAGCCACTTTCGACGATTTTCCATCAGCCAGAACATAAACCTTGCCTTGAAAAGGTTTTTCTACCGGGACAATATTCAATACACGACCGGGATCTTTGTAAAGCCCATCAGGTCTGAAGTCCTTATCAGTAAATCCCCTGAACAGTTTTTGATAATCTCCTGCCTGGGGAATTGTCTTATTGCTGTCGTTCCATCGCCTGGTCAGATATACTCCTGGACAGAAAGGTTTATGCGACAAGTAATTTGCAATTATATTGGCCCCAACGGGGGTTAACCGATTGTTACCGCGAAGGTCAAGTATCAGTTTCTTATACCCTTTTATTGTGATGATCGCGGAAAGGCTATCCATATCTTTCTGATTGACAGGAATACTGTTGGCATCAAAAAATGCAGTGCCGGGTTTTATTTCTCTCACAGCGGGCCTGGTCCTTCTTCCGGCAGAGGGATAGTCTGCTCTTTTCTTATTCATCTCATAAGGTGAAAACGGAAGTTTTTTCCCAAGCCAGAAAAAGGTTGCAGCAAGTTCATAATCGTCAGAGATCTTAGATTTCAGCTCATTGACCCTCTTCTTAAACTCTTTCCAGTCATCTGTAAGAAGCCATGCAGAATTGAAAAGCGATCTTTCAGTAATTAAGAATGCAGCATTTACGATTGATTCATAATTCCTGATCGGCTTTTTATCTGCAACTTTAACACCTGTCAAAGAGTGTGACCGGCTTTTAAGATCTGTATATTTCCCATAGAAATGGTTTCCCACGATTGATGCAGAAAAAAGGAATTGTTTATCGAAATAGGTGAAGGTGCCGTTTAAAAGCAAACTGTCATTTTTATTCCGGGTTTTCCCATCAATAAATACAATTTCAGGATATTTGAGCTTGCCAGCTGCTTTTGCAAGGGTATAGGTAAAGACTCCGGCCAGATCCTTCAGCGCATCTTTTCGGGTATAAGCCTCAAACGTACTTTTCTCACGGTTAAGATCAAGGGTGAGCAGAATCTCGTCGCCATACTCATTTGCAACTTTCCAGAAAGTCTGGGAAGACGCAAGAAATGGCTGTAAAAGCAAAATGGTTAAAAGTAAAAACCGGTATCGATCCATTAGTTGTTCATTTCTGGTTAAGCGACCGGGTGACCATTCATTTTCTGGACAATCACCCGATCACTAATTTATACTATTTTGTAAGCCATGTTTTCCCTGTCCAGTTAATCTCTGCTGTTTGTGAGAGACCATAGGAACGGTCATCGCTGTACCATTCGGTGTGCATCAAGCCCATAAAATTGGGGTTGCCGGCATTCTGTAATAAAATGCGTTCCCATGCCTGGTGGTTAACCAGGTGATCCCATGGTGAGCCATAAGTTCGGAAACCCTTGTTCAACAGATAGTTTGCCCCCATTTCGAGAAGGTCGCGCTGGAGGAAATTTTCAGCTGAATAGTACCAGTGAGCCATGATGATGTCCTTATGGAGCAAGTCACCCGTTTTTTCAAGTTGTTTTAATCCCGCATTGTGATAAGGGTTTACGCAATCGGCCCACATAATCATATCCACATTAGGGTCATGTTTTTTGATAATATCTCTCATATTGTTGATTTGATAGGCGACCAGTTCGTATTCCTTCATGTGCCGTTTTATGCAACGACTGTCACTGTTCACCAGACCAATTTCATCATGATTGACATGCAACTTCAGAGGCTTTAACGTTTTAATAACCAATCCGGCCAGACGATCAAATTCCTCGTATGCAACCTCTTCGGAGGGGCATGTTTTAGAGAACCGGTGCGCCCTGCTGTCGATGATATCCCCCGTAAGAAAAATAGTCCCATCCCGCGGAATACGTCCTGAACTGATTCTTTCAATCACAGCCGGAGATGAAGAGACGATATTGTAGTCCTTTCCAGCCTCATAAATCATCCCCCCTTTGATTGCCGAACGGAATACCGGCCGTGAACTTTCAATATTTACCAGTCTTTGAAAGGTAAATTCAGCACGATCACCCTTAAATGTCACAGGTTCGTTTTCTAATAAAAACCCCTCTTCCCACGAAGGATCACCAGATATCCAAAGTATTGGAATCGGTTCAACCTGGAAGCTTTTAATGAAATCAAAATACTCCTTTAATCCCTTTTGGATTTCAGGATCATCGATCTTCTGGTAATCACCGGAGCGAACCACGATTTCGTTGTATTTCAGATCAACATATTCAAGAATCCGGTCTTTGGTTTTTTGGGTCATTGGCACTGGAAGAAGCTGAAAAGTTGCACGATGAGCCGCTGCCGGAAAATCAAGCAGATCAACCGCAGGAAGTGGGATATTCATTTCGAACAGCTGCCTGAGTGTTACCACTCCAAAATGCAAACCTCTGGTCGTGGCGCCAATCACCTTTATCTGATGATGATCCACCAGAATCCGATATGCCTCATTATTGGGAAAAAAGGTCCCTTTTGCTTCAGGAAAATCTTTTTGTAATCCGAAAACAACAGCTCCATTATCAGATTGTTTCCAGCTTACACCCTGCTTACCCTGCAATAAATCCCCGATACGTCCGATATCGGCATTCACTCCACCGTGGGTCAAATCATTAAAGGTAAGCTCTTTGCCAATCAGAAATTCAGCTTTTTTCAGAAGTACGATATTTTGTATCTCGGGAAACACCTTATGATAAGGGGATGGGGCGTTTTTAATCGAGGTAAGCCATTTCTCATAACGATCGGCCACCTCCTGTTGTGTCCATGCGTCCATTGCCTCGAGGTTTCCGGCTTTGGCATCGTCGGTAAGCTGGTAGGCCATACATTTTGCATTTTTGAGTTCCTGCTGACCATGGAAGAGGGTCGAGTCGGGTAACGGAATCTCGCGGAAATGCTGTAGAGTTTCGTTAATATCGGGTGCTTTTCCGACGAACAAATAATTACGCAGAAAGCTCTGCTTTCCGTCGGGTAAGTCGATTGCACATGAAACCGGATGAAGACCGTCAATGAGATGAAGGGAAGATTTTTTGATCTTCAATGTCTCGCCCAGATTTGTTTTGTACGATGTAATAACATGATTTCCATCCTGATCCATTATGTTGATCAATGCCGGAATTTTACGCTGCAGCAGTTCAATTTTATACCGTTGTCCGGCAAAGATCTGATATTCATCTGTTGTTTCGGTGATTTCAGGCCGGGTGTATAAATAAACGCTCTGCTCAACCTGCCTGGCGGTTGCCGCAAAATCGAGAAATCGCAGCTGAAAACTCCATTTCCCAAAACCCTGAGAGATTTTGACACAAAAATAGTTATCCCCTTTTTTCAGAATGACGGGGATCTGATCCCGGTCAGGTTCTTCTGATCCCATTGTATTATGTTCCAGTATTCGTTCCCCATTCTGCCAAATTCTTATCCCGTCGTTGGAGGTTACCGACAAAACCATTTTCTTTTCTACAGATGAATTGACCACACAGGCAGCATAAACGATGGTCTGTACATTGGGTGTCAAAATCTCACTCAATGGAATCAGACCGAACGAATTTCTGAACCTTGTCCATTTTAATATCTGTCCGTCAGGATGTTTTACCTCCATTCCTTCATAAGGCCTGATCTGACCTTCTCCACCATATTGGATCAGGTAATCACGATAATGACCCAATGATGTCGAATCAAACCGATACTGGTTGATTCCCGCGGGTAATGGATTCGGAAACGGACCGCACAACAACCACTCGCGCAGGAACATTCCGGGCTTCGGATCTTTGTAAACCGGTCCGGGTTGAATTGCATATAAACTTGTGGTTACCAACAACAAAAACATGAATAATTGCAACATCTTTTTCATAGTAGGTCGTTTTATTTTTGAAATAGTACCATTGCCGGTATATCTTGTTTTTCGATACCCGGAGTTGAATATTGTACACGGAGAAACATCCCTCCTCCCGCCTGGAAATAGTTAAGCTTTATCGGGTAAATACCTTTTTTCAGGGTAATATTACCCGTTTTCTCGATATCAGCCCCATGCGGACCATCATGATCTATAACCAATTCATTATTAATAAATAACTTACTCCCATCGTTTGACTGGAGATAAAATTTATATTCCCCGTCTTTTCTGATTTGTATCACTCCGTCAAACGTCAATGCAAACTCATCCCTTGTGGAGATGATCTTTTCCAGCCCGAACTTATACACTATTCCCGATTTTGCGGGGGTAAGTTTTGAGAAATCGGGAATCTTCATCCAGACACCTTCGTAATATTTGTACGTTAACCCATTCACCTCCGGATTGATAAAATCGATATAATTGGTTTTGGTGAAACTTGGTTCATAACCGTTCAAAACAGCTTTAGCTCTGATGATAGTTGGTTTTGAAATATAAAATGGGTGATCAAACAAGTGTGAACCATTGTCAGGCTCAGAACCGTCGATGGTATAATGAATTTGTGCTTCAGCCACATCGGAAGTAATACTGACCACCACCGAGTCGTGAACCTGGGCCAGTGTATCTCCCGGATGGATGATCGGATTTGACAGAATTGAGTTTTTCAATAAATTCCTTGATCCTTTCGATAAAAACTGATAATCACCCGATTTCACTTCATAAACGGCATATTTACCTTCGTTTCTCAGGTAGATTACATTCGGATTTTTATTGATGGGTTTATCGCTTTCGGTGACCTTTCCCTTTTTAAGGGCTAAAACATAAATAGTTGCTGAGGTATTAGCCGGAATTGAAACATTCAAAAGGTAATCATTTCCCGAAAAACGCCACCTGGTTTTGATCTCGCCATACAGTGACTGATAAGTAGCATTTGCGTAAGTGAGGCTTGTAACGGGTGAGGGCCTGATGATCGAATGTTTAAATCCGGGGCGATCGGGATCTGGTGAAATTCCCCCAAGGTTCTGGTAAAACCAGGCACAAACACTACCGAACATAGGGTGGCTATGCGACACATCCCCCTGAAAAGTTTCCCAGATCGTTGTGGCGCCCTTTTCGATCATAAATCCAAATCCGGGAAAATCGCGCTGGTTCATCAGCGTATAGGCAAGATCGGCACGGTCCATCTCTGTAAGAACCTCAAGCAGCAGCGGCGTACCCAGAATTCCGGTATCAAAATGTGCCTTGTTGTCATTCACCACATTCTTTACCAGATTTTTAAATACCATCTCAACATTTTGATTTTCCGCAATACCAAATCCCAGCGGGTAGATATTGGCCCCCTGTCGTCCAATGGAATAACTCGAAACAGCTTTATTAAAATAAGCTTTGTTAATATCGGTTTTTGCTTTCGCAGCCAATCTTGTGAAATATTCCTTATCGGAAGAGAGGTCCAGCGCTCCCGAAACTTTCGTCATCAAATCGATGCAATAGAAATAATAACAGCTGTTTACAAAATCTGCAGGGAGATCTACAATTTCCGGTGGGACCCACTCTCCAAGTCCCTGGTTCGCCAGGATGCCATCCTTATCGAGTGAGTTTTTCATATATTCCACCCAATGTTTCATCCCTTCATAATGCTTCTGAAGAACCCTGATATCTCCATAATACTGATACATATACCATGGAATAATGACATATGCCGATCCCCATGGAGTTCCGCCTCCTCCATCCTGATAAGGGGTGGTATTCGGAACATATCCGGTCTTATGGTTCTGTCCGTCGGCAATATCATCGAGCCATTTGGTATAAAACTGCGACATATCGAAATTATAGATTGCCGCCCGGGCAGAAATCTGTCCATCACCTGTATAACCACGTCTTTCACGATGCGGACAGTCGCTTGGAACTCCGCCATGGACATTCCCAAGTTGGGTCCATTGATAATTATCGAGGATTTTATTGAGCAGTTTGTTCGAGCATTCAAAACTTCCCGTCAGGGCAATGTCGGTATTGACAACCCGACCCTCCAGATTTTCAACGGTGAGTTGTGATGGTGATCCAAATACATCGATATACCTGAAGGCATGCCAGGTGAAGCGGGGTTCCCAAATTTCGGTTCCTTCACCCTTTAAAATGTAGGTGTCTGACTGATTATAGGTTGGACCGAACTCTTCAGTAAATCTAAGCCGGATTGAAGTTCCCTTTGGACCCGAAATTTTTAATCGTACCCAGCCTGAGAATAACCGACCCATATCGAAATGGTAAATTCCTTTATCGGGTTCAGTAACCGAAACCGGCTGAATGGTTTTTGTTACCCGGTCAGGTGCAGAAGTTTGCGCTTTCAGGATACCTGTTGGTGGACGGACCGGTAAGGCATTAACCCATTTTGAATCGTCAAAACCTGCCTCGGTCCACCCCTTCTGTTCCAGGCGGGCATCGTATATTTCACCTGAGTGTAATCCGTTGTAGAGGATCGGACTAATTGAAGATCTCCAACTTCCATCAGTGGTAATCAGTTCTCTGGTTCCGTCTTCATATTCCAGGTTGAATTGCGCAAGTGAGCGTGGAGTATCATACCATAACATTGTATCATTCGGCCGGTCTGCCTGAAGGTACCAGCCATTTCCCAGGATTAAACCAAACACATTTGCACCCTGGTTCAAAGATGAGGTGATATCGAATGTTTCATACAGTACCGTTGAGGTCATATTTCCGATCCTGGGTTCACCCCATTTCTCTACTTTCTGACGATCATAGTTGGTTTGATTAGGCGACAAAACATGATCTCCAATTTTCCTGCCGTTGATATAAAGCTCGTAATATCCAAGTCCGCTGATATATGCGCGGGCTTTTTTAACTTTTTTCGGGAGGATCGCCTCTTTCCTGAATTGTGGTGCGGCCAGCTTCCACTCCGTGGGAAATAGTGATTCAGGCGCCCCAATCCATTTGGCCTGCCACTCTCCCTGCGAGAGCAATGCCATTTCCCAATTCTGAACCGGACTCCATGAGGAGCAGTTCTTCTCCTCATCCCAAATTTGAACTTTCCAGCTCACTTTCAACCCAGAAGTTAAAGGCTTACCCTGGTATTCCACCTGAATGGATTGATCTGACTCGATTTTGCCCGAATCCCAAAGATCGGGGGTCTCTTTTGATAATAGTTCATCATTGGTAGCCACCATTATCCGATAGGCGGTTTGCCGTGCCCCGTTTACCTGCTTCATCATCTTCCACGAGAGACGCGGTCTTAAAACATCCATTCCCACTGGATTCACAAGATATTCACAACGAAGATCGGCTACTTCAGGGATAATTTTTTGAGGTTCACATCCTGACAAAATCAGTAGAAAGAGGCAAAAAGAGAGGAATTGGATCTTCATAAGTATAAGTTGTATTGGATTTATTTTAGAGTAAACTGTTGTTTTAATCGGATATCTCTTGACGAGCTTCCAATCAGCACATCAAACTGGCCAGGTTCTGCCACCCACCTTTTCGATGGTGTATCGTAAAAACTGAGGTGGCTTTTGTCTATTTTAAACCGGACCTCCTTGCTCTCGCCGGCTTTCAGACTCACTCTTTCAAAACCTTTTAACGATTTCACCTCCCTTTCAACACTGGCAACCGGATCGTGAATGTAGAGCTGGACAATTTCATCTCCGTCCATTTTACCGGTATTTTTAATTTTAAGGCTTATTGTGATGGTATCGTTTTGTTCCATCACCGGTTTGTCTATTTTAAGATCAGAATATTCAAAAGAAGTATAAGAAAGGCCAAACCCAAATGGGAATTGAGGTTCAATATTTTCCTTATCAAAATGGCGGTACCCGACAAAAATCCCCTCCTTATAGTTAGCGAAACTTTTAGTTCCCGGATAGGACCCAAAATCTGATGCATCTTCCCTTCTTTTCATCAGCGTGACGGGTAATTTTCCGGATGGGTTCACATCACCAAATAGAATATCAGCCAGCGCATTGCCCCCCTCCTGCCCGGGATAGAAAGCTTCAATCACTGCGGGAACTTTTTCAATCCAACCACTCATGAGGATAGGTGTTGCATTATTTAAAACAACTATGGTTCGGGGATTAGCTTTTATGATTTCGGTTACCAGTTTCAACTGTTTTGCCGGTAATGCAAGATCCTCCCTGTCTGTTGATTCGCCCTCCATATCTTTGTTTAACCCGAGACATAACACAACCAGATCACTTTTCACAGCCAGTTTCACTGCGTTCCCCAGCTTATCTATTTTATCGATCGGCGCCACGCCAAGTTTGCATAACGCACTCCCCATATTTTCGTAAAATTCAACCTTAATATCGTAAAGATGATTGGGTGAAAATTTTACAGGGGTAATTTTAAACCGGCTGGGCCGCGAATCGATCCAATAATCGATGATTTTTTTGCCGTCGAGATAAAGCCTTACCCCGTTATCAGCAGCCACGCCAATGTCGAACCATCCCTCACCCGGAGATTTGAATTTTCCGGTCCAGCGTGCAGACCAATGGTTAATAGGAACGATTGTTGAATCGGGAGATCCCAATTTACCAGGATCATTTCCATTGCCATAACCCCAGTCAAAATCGATCGATTTTTCAATCCTGGTCAGGACAGGTTTCCCTTCAAGATCGCGGTTGTTAAAATATTCAGCTTTGATTCCGGAAGTTCCATCGGGCAAAAAATATCTTTCCGGCCCGGCTATTGGTAGTTCCATCCGGTCCGGGGTGATTCCCTGCTCAAAACTGACGAGCGATTTTCCTTTGGTTTTGGCAATGATCCCATCAAGTGGTGAGATTCCGTAATTCCCCTGAAGGAAGCCACTGCCTCCTCCTGACATCTGCGCCACATCACCATTAGGCCCGATCACTGCAATGGTCTTAATCTTCTTTTTATCCAAAGGCAAAAAATGATGATCGTTCTTCAATAATACAATGCTCTTTTGTGCCACCTCAAGTGCCAGTTTTCTCCTTTCAGGGGTATCGGAAGGACCATAATCGACGTTTGATTTTTCAAACAGTTTTGCTTTACACATGATGCGGAGCAACCTTCTCACTTTATCATCCAGCACCTGCACCTCAACCTGTTTCTCTTTTATCGCGTTTAACAGTTTTTCACCATAATATAAAGCAACGGGCATCTCGAGGTCAAGACCCGAATTGGCCATTTTTACTGTCGAACGGGCGCCTCCCCAATCTGAAACAACAACACCTGTGAATCCCCACTCTTTTTTTAAGATGTCGGTTAACAGGTGTTTGTTTTCGCAACCGTAATCCCCGTTAATCGAGTTGTATGCGGCCATAATCGTCCAGGTATCTGCCTCCTGAACAGCGGCTTTCATGGCCGGAAGATAGATCTCGTGTAAAGCACGTTCACTTACCTTTACATCAACATCAAACCTGTTCCATTCCTGGTTATTGACAGCAATGACCTTCGTGCACGTAATGATATTTTTACTTTGTACCCCCTTTACAAATTCGACGCACATCCGGGAAGTCAGGTAAGGATCTTCGCTGAAAAGCTCGAAAGCCCTGCCACCAAATGGGGTGCGGATAATATTGATCATTGGGGCCAAAAACATATTACTTTTGGTAATGTGTGTCTCCTCCCCCATATTTTCAGCCACCTTACGCATCAAGGGTTTATCAAACGCTGCAGCAAGATTTATTGTGGCCGAGTAATTGGTTGATTTTCCTCTCCGGTTGGGACCAATTCCCCCGTCTGTCATCACAATTTCGGGAATCCCAAGTCGTTTTATCTCCTTTGTTTTGAAGCCAAGCCCTCCCACAAGATCAACTTTTTCCTGAAGGGTCATCTGAGAGAGCAAAAAATCGACCTTTGTCTCAACCATATCGCTGTTTTGGGAGTGGAATTTGCAGGAAATTAAACCACTAAAAATCAAAACGATACCAGCAATCCATATCAACACTTGTGCACTCTTTCTTCTGTCAGAAAGCACCTTACACACTACAGATTTATTTTGAATCAATTTCATACCGGTTAGTTTTTTTATTCTCTAAGTTGTTTGGTTATTTCAGGTTAAACTTAAGCGTTCTAGGTGAAATGGCAGGTCTCATGTATTTTTTAAGAGTTTCAGGATAACCTAATTCCCATGGTGTCGGGCCTACCCACACTGATTTTTTTCCGGCAATTCTTATCGTTCCTTTTGTCGAGATTTCAACTACCGTAAAAAGAGGATCCTTGAATGGTGCCGTATATTTGATCCATTTAAAATTTTTGTCAACCTCATCGCTGTAACGTATATGCTCATATTTATCTCCCAGCCAGTGATACGACATGGAAGTGATGGTGATGTACCATATACCGTTAATATTCTCGGCATAGTCATAATGGGTATGACCGTTAAAACAGGCAATCACCTTTTCGGAAGGGTGCCGGGAATTATGGTTAACCAGTACCTGTTGCATCTGCTGATAGTTTTCCACGCCGTAAGATTCATCAGCGCTTTGGTAATGTGCCAGCCCCTGATGTGAAAATATCACCACGGGATGTTCGCTTTTTTCCAGATCACACTTCAGCCATTCAAACTGTTCCGGACCAATATACTGTTTATACCCTTTGGCTGCGGGACTTTTAATATCATTACCGTCAAGAACAATAAAATGAAAACCGTTTTTATCGAATGAATAGTACGATTTTGCCATCTTTCGATAATCAAGGGCAGCCTGCCGCGAGGTTCCACCATCCATCTCATGGTTTCCGATCACATGGTATTTGTCGCCTGGCCATGAATTCCAGATATCAAATAGTTCGGCGTATTTTTTCTCCGGTGTCACAAAATCACCCAATTCGATAATAAAATCGGGCTTTGCCACGTTCATGCTGTCGATAAATTTCGTGATCCGGTATTTTGAGTCGTGCATCGTGGTCAGATGGACATCGGTGCACATCCCAATCCTGATTTTATCCGCCTTTTTAGCTGATAAGGGATAGCCGGACAGGAAAAATAAAGAGAAAAGGCACAAAAAAAATATATTTTTCATACTCAATATTTTATAGCAAATCGGTCAGTTAATTATTCAAATTGAGGTACTTTAAAATTGCAGTTGTATCTCCTAAAAATCAACCTCTATCAATGAATTAATGTCATTCCTTAATTCTTTCATTCCTTCATTCTTCCTTTTTTTATAATTCCCTGATAGCGTGCCATCCAGTAAGGCCAGAGCCAGAAAACAGGTTCCCTCACCTGTGTCAGGTCGCCCTGCACTGCCGCCCAGGGATTCTTATCCCACCGGACAGTGGCCCGCTCACTAGCCGGAGGAATTTCCGAGATCTGTATCTCTTCCAGAATCGGACTTCTCACCACATGAACATCTTCGCGCGAAAGATGATTAATGGGCCAATCGACCAGGTCAAGCGGCGTATCTCTCAAAAAATCTATGGTCTGGGGCACATTCACTACCTTTCCGGTTGCATAGGCATAGGTGAGGTTATTGATCAGGTTTTCACCTGCCGGCTGATTGGCCATCCAATCGTCTATCAGGTGAAGGTAAAATGTTCTAAGTTTTGGATCTTTCTCATATTTCAACAGGATGGGGAAAAGATAACCTTCGAGTGTGCGGTCAAAATAGATTTGCCAGGCCGGGTTCTTCTGATTCAGATAAGCAACATTTTCAAGATAACCCTCCTGGTCGATGAGTCGACGGTACTCCTTTTCGTATTTTTCATCTCCGGTAAGATGCCCTGCGAATTTAAGATAAGTGAGCAGTTCGAAGGAGTTGATACTTCGCTCCGAAGCCCAGTCGGGATCGTGATTGATCTGTTCGGGGGACCAGATTGCCCAATGGGTGGGCAAACCATCAATATCGATCAGGTTATATTTGGTTTCAATCAGATGATCGATGATTTTTTTAACATGATCGCGTATAAGTATTTTCTCCTCGGGATTGGCCGCCAGTTCATAAAAGAAGAAATAGCCCATCATATGGCCATCCATTTCGTCGGTGCTGGTATCCCCTTTCCACATCCACTTTCCGTCTTTTGACTTTCGCCACCTGATTTCAACCGGTTTATACCTCGGATCTTTCACCAGTTCTTCGGCAATTTGTTTTGGAGAATAGGTCTGGTTTGCATCATGAACTTTCGTCCAGTCTGTAGGGACGATTGATCGGGCAAAAAAACCTTCCGTTCCGGTTACCGTCTGTAAATATTTCAGGAACTCAAAAGCCTTACGGGCCTTTACTTTAGCATCCGGGTCTTTGGTCACCGCATACCTGAAGCTCTCCATAGCCAGGTATCCGCTGGTATATTCGCCGTCATTGTCGTCATCCGAGTTGCGCCACGAAGCGGTATCTCCAGGAATTTCAAGCCTCAGGCTACCGCAGGTCCAGGGTGGCCGAATGTGCTTTTTCATCAGTTGTCCGTAAAAATTGGCCTGTTTATCAGCCAGGGTCATCATTTGCCTTTTGATGGCACTCACACCATGATCTGTAGCAAGCCAGGCGTTCCCCTCCCGATCGAACGCAACATCAGTGACCCGGTCATTCGTCAGCCACCGGCGGCTGAAGCGTAAAGAGTGCGAAAGATCTTTGGCAAACCGGACCACTCCAACATCGGTTCCAACCCACATCCTGCCGTCGGGTGACCGGGTGATACAGTTCACCATTGCTGATGATAGCCCCTCCACTGGAGTTATTTTTTTAATCAGTTTCTCATGTTGACGGATTGAAACTCCACCCATGCCTCCAGCCCACAGATCGCCCCCCGGGGAAAAAGAGATCGCCTTGACATAGCAACTGATCAGTTCGTTTGTATTTTGAAACAGAGTGGTTTTTTCATTCTGACAAAGGTATAGCCCTGCATCGGTGCCGATCCATAGATTGCCTTTAGGATCAACTGCAGCATCACGAACCGAACGTGCAACAGAAATGTGCTGAGCCACCCAGCGGTCACCCTTCGAGTGCCAGATTCCGTTTGGACCCAGGGCATAGTTATCATCTCCATCGTTGCAAATAATTGAAATCGGCGGCTTAATCCCCTCTTCTTTCAAAAGTTGATGATTAGAAAAACGATAGATGCCATTCCAGGTACCCATCAAAACTGCCCCGTCAGGATTCGCTGCTACTGAATAGGCCGGACCACGCTCTTCGCCCGAAATAACCGGTTCCCAGATCCTTGTACCAACTCCTTTTCTGAAAATACCGGAAGCTGTTGCAATCCAGACATTTGATTCCTTATCCACAGTAATACTGCGTACCTCATTGTCTTCCTTTTTATTGCTGATCAGATAGGCATCATGAGACTCCTGAACAAAAGCAGTATCCTGATATGCGGCAAAAATTTGTCTGGCGACTTCATCTTTAGGCGCCTGCAGACAGGAATTTAAACTGATAGAAATAATAATGTCCAGGAATACTATTAGGAATCGCGCCATATTTAGCTTTATATAACTCATATTCTACCTTTTACAATTTGCTTATAATGTAACTGTACAAGACCTTTGTCAAATTGTTTTGAGCCGATCAATTCCAGCATATTTTCCGGTCTCCCGTTTTTAAAAAGTGGCACCCCTTCCCCCAGAAAAATGGGGATAATAGAAATAATAAACTCGTCGATCAGGTTTTCTTTTAAGAGTGCATTTATTACTTCGGCGCCTCCGTCACAATAAATATTTTTCCCTTCTTTAGCTTTCAGTTCTGCGATTAATCCGCTCAAACTTCCTTTGAAATAATTTGGTAAACCAACTTCGGATCGTTCGGACCTTGAAAGGATATACACATCTTTATCCTGATGGGGATAGTCATAGCCCATTTCAATAACATGATCATAGGTCTTGCGCCCAATGATCACGGCGTCAACTGACTTTAAGAAATCGGTATAGCCGTAATCCTCCCCCTTCTGTTCAACCACCGATAAAAAGCTAATATCACCATCAGATCTGGCAATATAACCGTCCAAACTCATTGCGATATAAATAATTACTTTTCTATCTGCTATCATTTTTATTTTAATTAATTTGATGATCGGGCCAGGTGCAATCCCCCAAACTAAACTTTGAGAAAACTGCTTTAAAACTCGATTTCATTGGACTACAGGCATAAACGCCAACTCTTGCAACATTAATTGGAGTGTACATATGAAAAATACGCATCTGCTGATAGGTTTCACCATCGAGGGAATTCTCCAGACAGAAATCCTGTCCCTTTCGGCTGAACCTGTACCACATCGAGGTAATATCCGATGGAATATCAGTCGATGCCCAGTCTGAATACCCCAAATTGGTAACTACCGAACCGA
The DNA here is from genome assembly GCA_963677935.2 of Prolixibacteraceae bacterium. Lineage (GTDB taxonomy): Bacteria > Bacteroidota > Bacteroidia > Bacteroidales > Prolixibacteraceae > JAAFHB01. The sequence goes on from CAXXEH010000003.1 coordinate 3,399,658, forward strand.
GCCTGGCGTATTGATTATTTTCATATTCCACTGAACCCTTCACCCAGTTTTCACTCCCCTGATAAAGGATAATACCGCATTGATCGTACTGACTAACCGGTTCGAATTCTGTTTTCACAACAAAGGTAAAATCACCCTCAACCGCCTTGACGAATGCATGCCCATTGTCATTTTGAAAACCATAATAGGTGCGCTGCCAGAAATCGGTTTCCGGTTCGGTGATAATGGTCAGCTGGTTTGTTTCAAACCCAAATTTAGCAGGCTGACTGATCCATTCAAATTTGGATAATTCCACCTTATAATCCTGATTTTTAAAATTATTCATTTTTACAAGTTGTGAATGAATATCTTCCTGAATGAACCCTAAAAATACTAGCCCCTTCTTTAAATCCTAAAGGATCAACACCTTTTGCCTGTACCACAGGAACTCCCCCCTCCTTAATTTCATCACCCTCTTTTCCGGGAATATAAACCATAGCGGAGGTATTAAAGGGGACCTCCACTTTTAAAGAGAAATGTCCGTTCATCCTTTTCCACGCTGAGGATATTGTCCCCCTAATTGTTTCAATGTCCGCTTTTGCCGATCCAAGACTATCCAAAACCAATGGTTTAACCACAAAGGATGCAAATGCAGGAAAATTTTCATCCAGCTGAATACCTGCAATATACTTATAAAACCAGGCATCAATGCTCCCCATCATCACATGGTTTTTCGATTGTTTTAATGTCCAGAACTCGCACATGGTGGTATATTTCGACATCATATCATTCCAGCCCGGGGCACTTTTCTGATTGATTATTTCCCATGCAATATCTTCGCGTCCCAGCCGGGTAAGCGCTTCGGGCATATATTTGGTACCCAGTACACCCGTCGTAAGATGAGTGTTATTTTTAACAACAATGTCATTTACCAGGTTATCCAAAACCTTACTTTTAATATTTTCAGGAACAATTCCCAGATAAAGGGGAAAGGAATTAGCCATTTGACTACCATCGTTATAACTTGCGGTTGAGATATTAAGATAGGTTTTATTATAATTATCGCGGATAGCCTCCGATAATCTGGTATAATATAGATGATCCCCATTATTTCCCAAAACATGGGCTACTTCAGCCATTATCTTGGAATTCAGATAATAAAAAGCGGTTGGGACCGATGCCGGCTCACCCTCCTTCCACCCTTTTACCATACTTCCCCAGTCTCCGATCCACCCTTTGGGGAGGATTAAATCCTTAGAAATATGGTCCAGAAATACCATATACTTTTTCATGGTCGGATAGTGCCGCAGTAAGATCCGACGGTCACCATAAAAATTATAAAATTGCCAGAGCATGGTAAGGTAAGTACTGCTCCACTCAATACCCTCATCAAAAATGTAGGGACGTGGTGAAATTATTGGGATATCACCTGTTTTCTCATCCTGATTATCCTTTATCCCTTCGAACCAGTTTTGATAAAAAAGGGCCATATCAAAGTTAAACATCGCCTCTTCGGCGGTCACCTGTGCATCCCCAAACCAGCCAAGTCGTTCATCGCGCTGCGGACAATCCATCGGATAGCCCATCATATTACTTTTCTGCGACCATACGGTAGCCTTGTGCATTTTATTCACCAGTTTACGATCGCATTCAAAATTACCGGTGGGAGGATTTGCAGAATAGAGCGCCCTCCCTTCCACATCAATAATTTCAGGTGAGCCATTCTGCGAGGTAATTTCCACATATTTAAAACCGAAATAAGTGAAACGGGGTTCATAGGTTTCTATCCCAACCCCTTTCATCCTGTATTCTGCAGTTGCCCTGGCATTTTCGTTACTTGTAATATTAATCGTGCCGTCATCATTAAGGTCTTCGGAGAACCTGATTTTCACAAGAGTATTCTTTGTTCCTTTGACTTTGATGCGGACCCATCCGGCAAAATTCTGACCCATATCATACACCTTCATACCCGCTTTTGAGGTATTCACCAGGCGCGGTTTGAAGCATTCGTTGACTTTAATTGGTGGCATCCGGTGTGAAAGCAACCTGGCCGTGGGATTTTTAAACACAGTTACCGGTTTCCAGCCAGAGTCATCATATCCTGGTTTGGACCACCCATCATGATCAAGATTCGCATCGAAGAGCTCGCCGTCGTAAACACAGTTAAAGATGACTGGTCCCGGCGCCCATGACCAGTTTTTATCGGTGATGATCTTTTGAGAAGTTCCGTCAATAAAGGTTATGTGAATCTGGGCTATTGCTTTCTTCGATCCGAACCACTGCATCCGGTAATCGTTCCACCATTTTTTATAAGGATTGTACCACCCATTTCCCAGATGGATCCCGAAGGAGTTTGCCCCTTTGGTTAAAAGGTTAGTAATATCATAAGTGTCATACAGGATCTGTTTGTGATAGGGTGTTTTTGCCGGAGCCAGAACATTGTCGCCTACACGATTCCCGTTGATAAAGAATTCATAGAATCCGACACCTGTGACAAATGCCTTAGCCGACCTGACTTTTTTTGTTATGCCAAACTCCCGCCTAAGCAACAATGAATTGCCTTCATGAACAATTGAATCTGCCCCTTCAAACTGCTCCTTCCTATCCTTATAAAAACCCTGGGGAGGCACTATTTCTGATGGCTTTCCGTTGCCTATCCAACTTGCTTCCCAGTCATTCTGTGATAACAATGCGGTTTCAAACTTCGACACCGGACTTTCATGTTCCAGGCCACTGCCATCCCGGATGATTACCTTCCAGTAATATATCGTATTCGATTTAAGGTTGTTATTCCCGTATTCATGATGGATCGTTTCATTGGATGGAACAGATCCGGAATCCCACAATTCGCCGCAATTACGGTTCAGATTCATTGGGGAGGAGGAGACCATTATCCGGTAGGAAGATTGAGTCTGGTTGCGTTTGCCGGAAATGATAATCCACGAGAATTGTGGATGTGATTCGTCAATATTAACAGGATTTTCACTATATTCCACTAACATCCTTCTGAAGGAAAAACCATAATCAGCTGCTGCATCACAATGGGAGAATAGGAAAGCAGATATCACCAGAATGGCCAGAGATCGCCACCTCGAATCAATGAGAATATTATCAAAAAAAATTATAGATTTAAAACCTGATTGCAACCAAATCACGCCACTGCTAAGTCGTTTTAGCAACCCTTTACAACAATCTTTAAAGAATGTACTCAGATCATGTTTTCTCATGTATTCGGATTTTCAGGCTAATCAAAGAAACTGCATAAAATCGAATTTTATGTGTCAATTCTTGCCTGATTCCTATACAATATTAACCACACATTATTTAAATTCCTTGCGGTACTCCGATGGAGTTTTCTTCATAATAACCCTGAAATAGTGATTGAAATTAGCCAGATTATTATACCCACATTCATAACAAATCTGGGTAATCTGTTTGTCTGTTTCAGCCAACAGCTTAGCTGCAAGTCCTATACGCACATTTTTGACGTAATCCATGAAAGTCTGATTGGTTTTCTTTTTAAAATACCGACAGAAAGAACCCGGCTCTTTAAACACCAATGCAGATGCCTCTTTTAGTTTTATTCCGGTCTGTATATTCTTAAAAACATACTCATAGATTTTATTGATCTGGTCATGATCCGTTTCAAAAGAGTTGGTAAGGGAGGAAGGTAGCGCGAGATTTTCCCGATCTTCAATCTGCAAAAGAAGATGAAAAACCTTCAACAATTCGATATAACGCTCCAGCCCCTTCAGATTCACCATCTTTTTGAGGGTTTGGCCCACCTTTTCGGCCTTTTTCCCTTTGAACCAAATCCCGTTGCTTGCATTTTTTAGCAAATCAACAACCTGCTCAAGTTCCGGGATATTAAAAAAATCGGAACTGATGATGTTCTCATTAAAATGGGTAACAATGCATTCACCAATATTGTCCTGCTCCACCTCAGCATTATCCCAGCAATGAGGGATATGAGGGCCCAAAAGAACAAGGTCTCCGCTGGTATAACCGGAAATACTATTCCCTATAATCCTTTTCCCTGTACCAGAGGAGATATAATTTAACTCAAAATTTCTGTGCGAATGTATCCTTGTGGTTTTTGAAGCCAGCTGTAATTTTCGTGTAATGAACGAGTAGTTATGGGAAACAAAAATTTTCTCATAGATTATTTCCATCTGATTCGGTTTTAGTTTTTTAACTTCAAAAGACAAATATAAGCGATTATTGTCATATAACAGTTAAAAAACAATGCAAATAGAACAAGATTGTAGAAGTAAAAAAGATCCCGAAGCTTTTAATTTGTAGTAACAATTAGAATTTATTTTGAATTCCTGTTTTTAGAAAAAATTAAATTTAGCAGATTAAACAAATATACATTACATAATTATGGAACTACCATTAAGGGGAATCATTCCTCCAGTAATTACACCACTTCTTGACAATCATACGCTTGATGTAAAAGGTCTCGAAAATCTTGTTGAACACCTTGTTTCAGGAGGGGTGCATGGATTATTTATTCTAGGAACGACTGGTGAAGCGCCTAGCCTTAGTTATAAACTCCGTAAAGAATTTATCAAACGAACCTGTGAATTGACGAATCACCGTATTCCGGTTATGGTTGGAATCACCGATGCTTCGTTTGATGGTTCACTTGAAATTGCCGAATATTCGCAAAGTGTTGGGGCTGATGCGGTAGTGGTCGCTCCACCCTTTTACATGCCGATATCGCAATTGGAATTGATCTATTACTTAGAGAATCTGATTCCAAAATCACCACTCCCATTATTGCTTTATAATATGCCAAGCCACACCAAACTCCATATGGCTCTTAAAACGGTTAAGGCTGGAAAAGATCTGGGTGCTATTGGAATTAAGGACAGCTCAGGTGACATGTTTTATCAGACTTCACTGATAGAAGAGTTTAAAAGCTCACCAGAATTTGCCATTATTGCTGGTACGGAACTGTTTATTCCTGAAACAATTCTTCAGGGAGGACACGGCGCTATTGCCGGTGGCGCCAATATGTTTCCCCGATTCTTTGTCGACTTTTATGAGGCTTCTCTGGCCCATGACTTTGATAAGATTGCTAAGCTTAGGGAGATTAATATGTTATTATACAATACTATTTACAACGTAAGTAAGAACAGTTCAAAATATATCAGAGGCATTAAGTGCGTTCTGAATACTTTGGGAATTTGCAACGATTACGCAGCCCTTCCGCTCTCCAGATACGAGGGTGAAGACCGACAGAAAATAGAACAATATGTTGCTGATTTAAAGGGTATTATTATTTGATTACTCTTAGGGTTATTTAAATTTGATAAACGACCCAAATGAAACTATCGCTGCTGGATTTAATTGATTTTCTTGTTCTGACTTTGGGAAAAGCATTTTTTCGATCCGGTTTTTTCTTTATGAATAAGTCAGGCAGGCCATTTACCTTATATGGAGGTAAGTGGCCTGCTTTGGTTATTCATCATATCTACCTTTTTGAATGGTATTCTTTATCATGGAAACACCCCTTTTCTCCAATTAGACGGCATAACTCCGATAGTAACCAGATGAACTTAACATTACCGCTGGCGGTGAAAAAACTTTTCCATTGCTTTTCACGATCTGCCAGGCATATAGATTGATCCCATTTTAGAATCAATGGCAATTAATCTGTGTTATGAGTATTCTTATAGTTTTTTTATAGTTGAGATTGCAGTTACAATTTATTAGAATTCGATAACCCAAAAATATATATTATGAAAAAATCTTTCAATATTTTGTTAGCACTCCTTATATCATCTGTAGCCCTGGCAGGAAATCCATGGACAGGGACAAAGGCGATCCTTAAATCGGAGTATATCTATCGGCAGCAGGATGTTTCATTTCCAAGCTGTCATGCCTCAACGATCACAGAAACAGCCGATGGATTAATCGCCTCATGGTTTGGAGGAAAGGAAGAAAAAGCTCCGGATGTTTGTATATATGCCGCTACAAATGTGAAGGGACGTTGGAGTATCCCTGTTATGGTTGCTGACGGAATTGTGCAGGAGAAGAGGTATCCCTGCTGGAATCCCGTGTTGTTTACAAAAGACAACGGGGAAATTGTACTCTATTATAAAGTAGGACCCGATCCGAGAAGCTGGTGGGGACTTTTCAAAACATCAAACGATAATGGGAAAACCTGGTCTGCAGAGAATAAAATACCGGATAATCTTCTCGGTCCCATTAAAAATAAACCTGTTCGATTACCTGATGGTAAGATATTGTATCCCACAAGTTTTGAAACACCTCAAAAATGGAATGTCTATATCGAAACCTCTGACCAAAATCTCAAAGAGTGGAAGAAAATCGACATTGACAACAATAATCTTAATTCGATCCAGCCCACAATTCTATTCCACAAGGGTGGAAAATTGCAGTTGATCTGCCGCAGCAGGAACAAAACAATCAACCAATCGTGGTCGAACGATAATGGCCAGACATGGTCGCCCATAATTCCGACACAATTGCCTAACAACAATTCCGGAATTGATGCAGTAACCCTAAAAGACGGGAGGCATCTGCTGGTTTTCAACCCGGTAATTAAAGGGAGAAATAGACTCGCTGTAGCGGTTTCAAATGATGGCGCCAACTGGAATGGCGCAATACTTTTGGAAAATGACCCAAATCCGGAAGGGGAGTATTCCTATCCTGCTGTAATTCAAACTAAAGATGGCCTGATCCATACCGTTTATACCTGGAACCGGAAACTAATCAAACATGTGGTGATCGATCCTTCAAAACTAAAAACCAGACCGATTGTTAATGGTGTCTGGCCTGAAAATTAACCCGGATATTTACAGTATAATATTGTATATCAAATACATGAAACCATATTATGAAAATAATCCATCTTTTTTCAGTTTTAATTCTGTTATCAGCCTTAGCTGCAACGGCGCAAATAAGGAATGGCAGTAATGCAATAGTAAGCGAAGAGATCATTTTCCCGTCACAAAGTGAACATACCCATGGTAGCAGCATTGTGATGCTTCCCAACGGTGATTTATTGGCAGCCTGGTTTCAGGGCAGCGGTGAACGGACTGCTGATGATGTAAGGGTAATGGGCGCAAGATTAAAAAAAGGTTCAAAAACATGGAGTGTCCCTTTTCTGATGGCAGACACCAAAGGGATCCCCGATTGTAATCCTGTCCTGTTTCTTAACCGCAAAGGGAAGCTTTTTCTGTTTTGGGTAGCGGTAATTGCCAATAAATGGGAGGATGGAATCCTAAGGTTCCGAACATCAGTCAACTATTCAGGTAATGAAGCGCCCTCATGGGAGTGGCAGGATAACATTTTCCTGAAACCTGATGAAAATTTTGCCAAAGAGGTGGAGAAAAAGCTCAAAGAGTTGCCCCAAAGTGAAGCCGGATGGGCAGGATATGCCCCGCTATATGACAATATGATCAAAGATGCAAGTAAAGAACTACTAAAAAGAAGTATCGGATGGATGGGACGTATACACCCGATCACCCTCGAAAGTGGAAGAATCCTTTTACCTCTTTACAATGATGGTTTCAACTTTTCGATAGTGGCCATTTCTGATGATGACGGCGCCACCTGGCGACCGAGCCTCCCGATTGTTGGCCGTGGTCCGATACAACCTGCCCTTGCAGTAAAGAAAGACAGGACCATCGTCGCATATATGCGCGACAGTGGCGATTCCCCTACAAGGGTACAAATGAGCACCTCCACAGACGACGGAGAATCGTGGAGTGTGGCCAGAAAAACAGAAATCCCCAATGAAGCCAGCGTTGAACTCGCCGTTTTAAAGGATGGGAAATGGGCCTTTATCGGAAATGATATCAATGATGGTCGTTATCAGCTTTCACTTTACCTCTCAGACACTGAAGGGGCAACCTGGAAATGGAAAGAGCTACTTGAATATGAACCCGAAAAAAAAGGTAGTTTCTCCTATCCATGTCTCATCCAGACCAATGATGGCCTGTTGAATATCTCTTACTCTTATTCGAAGGGAGACCGAAAAGAGTCAATCAAACATGTGGTGATTGATCCAACCAAGATCACAAAATAACTAACCCTAATCATAAAACCAATGGTATACTTTAAAAGTCGGGTGGCTAATCAGTCCTACTTAAAATCACCTATTCATTCAATTAATTACTGCATTTTATTAGCCACATTGACTATATTCCTTCTGGTCCCCGGCTTTGTCCCTGCCCAGAAATTAAATATGGAATTAAAATGGACCACTAATCAGAAATGCTTTTTGGAAAGTGCTGCCACCGTTGCTGACATTGATAACAACGGATTGGATGAGGCTTTAGTCACCTCGCAGGAGGAGCTGATCGCTATTGGGAAAAATGGCGCCAGCTTATGGAGGTGGAGAACCAGGGCCCGGTTTATGACCTATCCAACTGTGTTAAAACGCAAAGGTGAACTTGCATTGATTTATGCAACAGATAACAGCGGTCAATTGAGTTGTATTGACGGCAAAGGAAAAGTTGTCTGGCAGGCAGATTTGGGCGCTCCATCGGACTGGTCTGCAAGTGTTGTCGCAGACCTCGATGGAAATGGATCATTCGAATTGGTGCAAACCGATGCAACAGGAAATATCTGGATATTTGACGCTTTAAATGGCAAACAGATCAATAAGAAAAAAATATTGGGTCAGCCGGTTAGTCCTTGTGTTGGAGATCTGAATGGCGACGGGAAATCAGAAATCGTAATCGCCACCAACGACGGATCAATTACAGCTCTTGGGAATGATCTTTCGGAATTATGGAGGGTCAAAATCGGAGGATTTTCCGAGTCATGGTCAACCTCAGCACCGGTTATGTTTGGCGCCTCCGATGGAAAATCCTATGTAGTGGCAGCTTCGGGCATTGGCGAAATATTTTGCATCGATGCCAACGGAAAACAGGTTTGGCAATTCCCAACCAATGTACCTGTATCTTCATCCATCTCGGTTGGCGATTTTGATCAGGACGGACAAGCAGATATCTTTCTCATCACCCATAAAGGGATGATCTATCGCTTCGACGAAAAGGGGAATGTCCTCTGGAACATAGATATGCAGGGACGCACCCTGGCGCCTGGCGCCATCGGAGATATCAACAACGACGGGAAACCCGAATATATATTGTCAACACAGCAAGGGCATGTGCTCGTATTGAATAATAGCGGAGAGGTGGTTTTTGACCATCAACTACCGTCGCGCTCGATCAATGTAACCCCTTCGTTTGGACATGTCACCGGAAATATGGATAAACTGGACCTGATCATAACAGGTGGTGAAGCCGGTCTTACTTATTGCTTTGAAACCCCCGTGACAAAAAACCCAAAAATGCAGTGGTCGAACTACCGATGCAATATCCGGAATACCGGTTCATGGTTTGGTCTGACCAAATCGGATGCATTGCGTATGGTTCCGCAAAATCTGACCTGGAATAAACTCTATTTGGGCGACAGGATTCAATTCAACGTTTACAATCCGAATCCCGGCACAAAACCTTTAAAGGCATCAGCCGTTTGCATCAGCCCCGACGGAGCACGAAATTACGCCATTGCAAATATCGATGGGAAAGAGGGACAGTTGCTCCTCCCATTGGATTTTGTACTCCCCGGCAGTTATAAATTCAGCTGGTCGCTCACCAATAGCGATGGAACAGAATTACTTTCTGCCTCGCGTGAAGTAACAGTTCAACCATTTGAAAACGATAAGGCATTGGCAAATAGTGCTGTGGCCATGCTCAATAGTGCAGCCGATAAAACAGAGGCAGTTTTGCCTTTATCGGCACTCGCACTCCGAAAAGAAGCCTTTGAAATTCAGACATCAGCAAATACCCTTGCCTTACAACAGGAGAAGGTACCGGTGAGTCCTGCACTTGCAGTTCAGGGGGTCATCAGTAATACCTCAAAGCTGAATGAAAGGGCAAAACGTGCTGTAAAAATCAGCGATCTGATCACCAGGGCCGCTAACCTTGGATCGGGAACCAGCCTGATCGCATTTGAAGGGAATAAATGGGATAACCGGAATGTCGACAAACAGTTGCCCTCAAAGGTTGAAAACCCGGTTTTGTTAAATCACACAGTCGTTCCCGATGAGCACGAACCGGTCCCGCTGGTGTTGTTTAATGTGACCGATCACCTTTTAAATGTAAGGGTACAAACTAACAGTCAAAACAATACGGTTAAAATTAAGTTAATGCACCCGGTCGAAACGGTCACCTCCTTAGGTGAGGAATCGTGGGATGCACTGCCTGAATTGGACGAATCGGGTGTGATAAGTATCCCTTCCCTTTCGAGCCGTGAAGTGTGGCTGGATATCGAAACAGGCAATGCCAAATCAGGTAAGCATGACGTTGATGTTACCTTGCTGGCACTCAATGGCGCCGGAGTTTTGGATGCGCCCACCAATCCACATGCAGTTCCTGCCCCGGAAACTAAAGTAACGATTTCACTCAATGTCCTTCCTTTCAAAATGGCCCCATCGTCTGTATTCAGATTGTGTACCTGGTCACCTTCAACCGGACCGGAAGTTCCTGGTTTGCTTGCACATGGAAATAATGTATTCTTATTGACCAATCCTACATTTAAGTACAATACCAATAACGAACTGACCGGGTTTGACTATACGGCGATTGATAAAATTCTGGATCAGTTTAAAGGTAAGGAGGCCTTCTTTTTGGTAAACGGACTTCCGGGTATCAAGGAAGAATTTGGATCACAGGGGTATAAAAAACAGTTCGCGCTCTATTTGAAAGATTTGGTAACTCATTTGGCCTGCTATGGAATCGGTACCGATCGGTTTGCATTATACCCCATCGATGAACCGGGTGGAAACGGATGGAAAGCGGTGAATACAGTAGTTCAGTTCGGGGAGATAGCAAATGAGGTTAATCAGGAGGTAATGCTTTATCAGGATGGCGGAGGTGAATTACCCATGTTCAATGCAATGTCAAAATACCTCGATGTCTGGTGTCCTACGATTGACTGGGTTGCAGATAAGACCCCGGAGATGAACGTGATGCGCACCACAGGAAAATTACTTTGGTCGTATAATTGTTCCTATGCCTCTTCACGCCCCGTTGGTCCCAACATAAAAAACATCAACCTGATCTATGAATTCCGCACCGCAGCACTTCTGGCCATGCGAAACGGAGTGACGGGTATTGGCTACTGGTGTTACAATTTGGGAAGCGAAAATCCATGGTCGCGGATCAAACAAGAGTATAACCTGGTCTATCCCGGTACCACAAAATCGATTACCAGCCGCAGATGGGAAGCTGTACGCGAGGGGATTGAAGATTACAGGATTTTGGAAGCGATTAAAAACTATTTAAAATCAGAGGTAAATCCTGATCAACAGGTGCACAAAAATATCGAACATCTTCTTAATGTGAGTCTACCCAATCTGATCGATCCGGGTTACCAGGCCATGAAACTGGGTCAGTCGCGCGAGGTATTTGATTTGGTGTGCAGTGATGCAAAAATGGCTGATTTCAGGAGTGAGATGATTTCATGCATTCAATCCATCATAACAGCAAAGAACCTGAAACAGAACGGTAAATTATGGTCCGAAAAGCTGGGATTCCCCCAGGGGAAAAAAGTTTTACTGCTCCATATCGATGATGCTGGAATGTGTCCTGAGGCCAATGCGGCAACCGAGAATTATATCGGGAAAGGGCACCTAAGCTCTGCAGCAGTGATGATGCCTTGCGTTAGTGCCCCTGAATTCGTGAGCTGGGGCAAGAGTCATCCTTTGGCCGACATTGGTGTTCATCTCACCCTAACGAGCGAGTGGCAGAATTACCGTTGGGGTCCCGTATCAGATCCTGCACAAGTACCTGGATTGGTCGATCCTTTTGGGAAATTCTACCATGAAGTTCCGGAGGTGGTAATGCATGCCTCTGCAAAAGAGGTGGAGATCGAAATCCGTGCCCAGATAGATAAGATGATCGCCTTGGGGCACCAGCCTACCCATATCGATACCCACATGGGGACACTTTACGGATCGCCTGACTATGTCAAAGCATTTTTAAAAGTCGCTGAAGAATATCATATCCCTGGCAATATCATCGATGTTTCAAGACCTGAGGTAGCCGCCTTCTTCAGAAAAGCAGGATATCCTATTACAGATGAGGTGATCAGTCAGGTGGGTGAATACAGCTTACCCAAACTTGACAATTTCACCAGCGTACAGGAAGGGTCGACCTACGAAATAAAACGGGCCAATTTTTTCAAACTGGTAAAATCGTTGAATGCCGGATTAACTGAAATAATTTTCCACCCCGCCACACCCTCCGACAATCTGAAATCGATTACCGGAACCTGGCAGCAAAGGGTTTGGGAAGGTGAACTATTTTCAGATCCTGTTGTTATCAAATTCTTTAAGGACGAAGGTATTATCATTACCAACTGGAAAGAGATTATGAAACGTTTTGAAGAGCAGGGCTTATGAATACTTCAAACAGACTGATTTCTGTTGATGTTTTCAGAGGGTTGACCATTGCGGCAATGATCCTGGTAAATTATCCTGGATCATACAGCTACATGTATGCACCACTGGCACATTCACGTTGGAATGGCATCACCCCTACTGACTTAATTTTCCCTTTTTTCATTTTCATTGTCGGTGTTTCGATTGCCCTTTCCTACTCCAAACAAATTGAGGCAGCAAAACCTCGAAAGGAGATGGTGAAGAAGATCGTGATCCGTGCATTGAAAATATATGTAATTGGATACCTGCTCCATTACCTTCCTGAATTCGATTTCGCCAAAATCGATTTGTTCGGTGTACTTCAAAGGATTGCGATCGTTTTTATGGTTTGTGCCCTTCTGTTTATCTATACGAACCGGAAATCACAAACTTACATTTTAGCTGGCATTTTGCTAACCTACTGGATATTAATGTCATTTACACCCACACCTGAAACGTTGCCTGGGACATTGGAACCTGGTCTTAATTTTGCGGCTTGGTTCGACCGGCTGATTTTTTCACCGGCGATGCTTGGCAAACATGGATGGAACTCCGAAGGAGTTTTTAGCACCTTCACTGCAATAGCCACCGGGATTACGGGGATGTTGGCAGGCCACCTGATCATTAAACAAAAATTATCGGAGCGAACAGTGATCTGGCTTTTTACAGCCGGTGTTTTATCTCTCCTTGCAGGATCAATCTGGGATTGGCAATTCCCAATCAATAAAAAGTTATGGACCAGTTCTTATGTCCTTTATACCTCAGGATGGGCGTTAATTGCGCTGGCATTATCGCTGTGGTTAATTGATTTTCAGGATTATAAAAACAATATTATTGCCCGGGCAGGAGTTATTTTTGGCAGTAATGCCATTCTTGTTTACGTAATGGGCGATGTTTTCGAAACGATCTATAAATATACCCGGTTTCACGATTTCGTATATTTCGGACTCTCGGGTATGGGAATGGCTGAGGTCAATGCCTCCCTAATCTGGTCGCTGGTATCTGTTAGTTCCTGCTTTCTTGTGGCATTCATCCTATACCGGAAAAAACTGTTTTTTAAACTATAAGCAATGATTACCAGACTTCTAACCCCTATTTTTCTACTGTTTACCCTCTTTTATTGCGGAGAGGTACCCGATAAAAATAGGGAATGATATCCGGATTGCAGTCAATTTTTCCGGGATTATCCATTTCAAAACAGAAAGAAAGTACTGAAATTATTATACCTTCGACACCGGAAATTTCCCGTGATCCAACTTTTAAAGTCTTCACCGGTTACCTTGTGATCAGGGACTTGCCAAAATGGGAAGTCCCAAATACTTTGGCAAAATACTACATTACGACCACAGCTTTAGAGATGGCAAAGGGGAAAGAACAATAACTTTATTTTATCCAACCATGACAACAAGACGTGAGTACATCAAGAAGAGCGCCGCTGCTTCAGCAGCTCTTGCAATCGGAGGTATACTACCAGGATTCAGCGCAAGTAGTTACAGCAGGATTATGGGTTCAAACGAACGAATCCGACTATCATCAATTGGGGTAAATTCCCGTGGGAATGCCCTTGCCCAGAATTTTTCGAAACTGGATACCTGCGAAGTCATCCATGTTTGCGATGTTGATAGCAGGGCAATAGTAAAATGCTGTACCAATGTGGAAAAAATAACTGGGAAAAAACCAACCGGATTTCGTGACTTCAGAAAATCGCTCGAAAGCAAAGATGTTGATGCAGTCGTGGTTGCAACCCCCGATAACTGGCACGCCCCTGCGGCCATGCTTGCTATGAAGGCAGGTAAACACGTCTACCTTGAAAAACCCTGCAGTTATGCCCCTGCCGAGGGGGAGATGCTCGTTAAAGGAGCCGAAAAATATAAAAGGGTGATGCAAATGGGCAATCAGCGCCGGTCGTGGCCGAATGTCATACAAGGAATTAACGAACTAAAAGAGGGGATCATTGGTCGTGTTTACTTTGCCAAGGGCTGGTATGCAAACAATCGGCCATCCATTGGTATAGGGAAGGAAGCGCCTGTTCCGGAGTGGCTCGACTGGGATCTGTGGCAAGGGCCTGCAAAACGTAAACCGTTCAAAGACAATTATGTGCATTATAACTGGCACTGGTTTTGGCACTGGGGAACAGGTGAGGCACTCAATAATGGCACCCACATGGTCGATCTGATGCGCTGGGGACTGGGAGTAGATTTCCCGACAATGGTTAACTCTGCCGGCGGACGTTTCCGTTTCAACGACGATTGGGAGACGCCCGACACACAGGTGATCAGCATGGAATTTGCCAACAATACAGCGCTCACCTGGGAAGGTCGAAGCTGCAATTCCCAATTTATTGAAGGAGCAAGTGTGGGTGCAACATTCTATGGTGAAAAAGGATCCATGATCATACAGGGTGGTAACGGCTATACAATTATAGGACAGGACAACAAGGTGGTTAAAAGCGTAAAGAGCGATTTTAAGGTTGATGCCACCAACCTCATGAATCCCGGAGAGCAGCTTGATGCATTGCATCTTCAAAACTTCTTTGACGGGATCACAAAAGGGACACCTTTACATTCAGATATCATTGGGGGACATAACAGTACTTTACTTGTTCAATTAGGGAATATTTCCCAACGCGTTGGACGAACACTGAAGATTGATACAAAGAACGGTCATATCTTAAACGACCGGGAGGCGATGAAACTTTGGGGGCGTGAATACGAAAAAGGGTGGGAAATGACCGTCTAATAATTACTTAAGTAGAGAATGTTATTAATTGTTTGGTCAGGTACAAGAGATCGCAAAGAAAATGAGATTGATTGTATAGTTTATGAGACCATGCTCAGTATTCGGTGTTATTTTAATTTTATTGACAGGGTGCTTTTATCCTTTCAATAAAATTAAACACGTTAAGGTTTACGACGAACGGGAGCACCTTGGTGGCTATCCTGCAAATAATGGGATATGGCTCTGGAATAATGAGATCCTCGTGGGCTTTTTACAAGGGTATGATAAGAATCTGGGGCCTGCACCTCAAGGTATTGGTTACGTCAGAAGTGTGCAACGGCCCGATGGGAAAGTGGTCACCATCTACTATTTTCAGGATAAGGAGCATCCGGAAAGTTTTATTGGCTGTACCATCTGGAATCCGGATTTAAAATCATTGCACTGATGATATAAGCAACAAACAATAAGGCAGTTAAAAACAGAATACTTTACAAAACAAGCGAATGGAAATAGTTGTACTTGATGGGTATACCTTAAACCCCGGCGACCTGAGCTGGGAGGAATTGAAAAAATTCGGTGATTTAACGGTTTATGACAGAACTGAAAAGGAGACTGCTAAAATCGTACAGGCAATTGGCACAGCAGAGGTGATCTTTACCAATAAAACGCCATTGCCAAAAGAGGTTCTAGAGCAGACACCCTCAGTCCGATACATCGGAGTACTGGCCACCGGATATAACGTGGTAGATGTGGTAGCGGCAAAAGATCTGGGAATCGTAGTTACCAACATTCCAACCTATGGAACGATTGCTGTTGGTCAAATGACTTTTGCACTGATTCTTGAATTGTGCCACCATGTAGGCGACCATAATCAGGCAGTCAAAAAAGGGGAATGGAGCGCCTGCCCCGATTTTTGTTTCTGGAACACTCCGCTGATTGAACTTGCAGGTAAGACAATCGGGATTATCGGATTTGGCCGGATCGGTCAGGCTACCGCCAGAATTGCACTCGCTTTTGGAATGAAAGTATTGTTTAATGACATCAGCCAACCAGCTGAAATGATCGGCGAGAATTGTCAATTCGCAGAATTGGATCACCTTTTTGCAAAGTCAGATATCATCAGTTTACATTGCCCATTATTGGAGAGCACCCAGGGGATTATCAATAAGAACAATATTGCTAAAATGAAGAGTGGTGTGATGATTATAAATACATCCCGTGGTCCACTTGTGGTAGAGAAAGATTTATCTGAAGCGCTAAACAGCGGGAAAATCGGAGGGGCTGCACTTGATGTCGTTACCACCGAACCCATCGATATCAATAATGTTCTGCTAAAAGCTAAAAACTGTATTCTGACGCCTCATATTGCCTGGGCGCCTAAGGAATCGAGAATTCGATTAATGAATACAGCCGTTGATAATCTGAAAGCATTCCTTGACGGAATCGCGCAAAATGTAGTTAACAAGTAACAGGTTCACCAAAAAGAACGAAAAATAAACGAAAACCATGCTGCCATTAAGCGACTTACTTAAACTGAAACGGTGGAATACCCCAACCATCTACAACGGTTGGGAACAGATTACTAAAAGGCCAAGAACATCGGGATTTAATCTGGAGGAGACCCAGGATTTCATGCCCGAATTAGGACCAATGATCGGTTATGCGATAACCGTTACCATTAAACCATCGACACCCGGATCGAATCCCAATGCATGGTCAGAATACCGGAAATATATTGCATCCATTCCAGGTCCCAAAATTATTGTGATGCAGGATCTGGATAAGCCGAATGTGATTGGCTCTTTCTGGGGTGAAGTGAGCGCAAACACCCACCGGACTTTAGGGTGCGTGGGGGTGATTGTTGACGGGGCCATCAGGGATCTCGACGAGATGAAAAGTGCCGGATTTAAAGCCCTGGCGCGTCGTCTTTGTGTCGGACATGCTTATGCAACTCCCATCTGCTGGGGTGAGCCAGTTGAAGTGTTTGGGACGAAAGTTAACCCGGGCGATCTTATCCATGCCGATAAACACGGATTTCTGATCATTCCCGAGGAAGACCAGCCGGGAATACTCAACGCCTCACTTTTTATGGATAACAACGAATGTGATACGGTGATCAATGCCGCACTGGCATACGATTTTACAGACGAACACTTGAATATTGCCGAGAGCATGAACGAAGCGGCAAAAACTTTTAACAAAGCAGCTGTAGCTGCACTTGGCAAGGAAGGAGAATGGAAATAATGATTGGACAGCAATTCAGAGACGCACTGCGCTCAGGTAAAAATGTTTATGGTACACTGATTACCTCAACATCTCCAAAGATGTTTGACACTGCGGTCAGCCTGGGACTTGATTATGTTTTTTTATGTACCGAGCACGTCGCTTATAATCCCGAAACATTGAGCTGGATGTGCAGGGCCTTTAAAGCTGCCGGAATTAATCCTGTTGTGCGGATACTGGAACCCGATCCTTTTCTGGCCACCCAGGCGCTTGATGCCGGTGCTGGCGCCATCCTTGTCCCTTATATCGAAAATATAGAAGATGTTTATGACCTGGTCGGGGCAGTAAAGTATCGTCCGCTGAAAGGGAAAAAACTAAAAAAGTTACTTGATGGCGAAGAGAAACCCTCGGTTGAGCTTGAGGCTTATCTGAAAAATCACAATAAAAATCACTCCCTTCTCCTTAATATTGAAAGCCCTGCCGGCGTAGCAAATATGGAGGAATTCTTTGCGATTCAGTCGGTGGATGGACCAGGTGTTGATGGAATTGTGATTGGTCCGCACGATCTCTCCACCTCATACGACATGCCCGAAAGATACCGGAGCAAGGAATTTCTGGATCTAAGCTGCGGAATCATCAAAAAAGCAAGAGCGTTTGGTGTTGCCGCCGGTTGTCACGGAGGTTCCAGGGGAAGCCTCGATATCCAGCTGGAGTGGGCCAAAGCAGGCGCCAATATCCTGATGCACAGTTCCGACATGTTCCTTTTTGCTGACAAATTAGAGGATGAGCTGAATCTGATCCGTGAGGCGAAGGGGGAGAAAAGGAGATCAGGCAGTGCAGGTGAAAGTGTATAACCAAAAATTCCTGACCAATAATAGCGGTTAGGCCATTCCGGTATCTCTGTTTAAAAGTGACAGGAAACAAGCTCATGCCTCCACCTTACCCCACTGTTGGTCAAAAGGCTCAGATATATATTGGAGAAATAGTGGTCAATCATTAATGCAGTTCATTCCATTTATCCTCTAAAAAATAAATGATAATCCTATGAAAAAAATACTTCCAATAATACTACTACTGATCTCCTCCACTTTGTGGGGCGCTGAAATCAAGGTAGGAATTGCATCCAAAGTGATTACGCCACAACTCCCCTTCTGGATGACCGGCTATGCAAGCAGAATCCGACCTGCAGCCGAAGTTCTGCACGATATTTGGGCCAAAGCGATGGTAATTGAAGAAGATCGGGATAGCCGGATCGTAATTGTAACCACAGACTTATTGGGTTTATCACACGAAGTATCTGAGGATATCGCAAACCGGGTCATAAAAAAGTACGGGATTAAACGATCACAATTATTGCTAAGCTCGTCGCATACCCATTCAGGACCAGTTGTGTGGCCTTCATTAAGCATGATATTTGATTTTAATGTTGAAGATCAGCGTGTAGTAGCCCAATATGCCCTAAAATTAACCGACGATATTGTTTCTGTGGTCGATTCGGCCATGAGCCGCCTCACACCGATGAAAGTATGGAGTGGTCATGGCACAGCCGATTTCGCAATGAACCGTCGTCAACCAACAGAAAAAGGGATAATTAACGGTAAGAATCTAAATGGTCCGGTTGATCATGATGTTCCCGTGCTTAAAGTCGCCACTCCTGATGGTGCATTAAAAGCGATACTTTTTGGTTATGCATGCCATAACACGACATTACAAGGGAGTGGTTATAGGATCAATGGTGATTATGCCGGGTTCGCACAAATCGATCTGGAAAAAAAATTCCCCGGAGCAACAGCGCTCTTTTTCATGGGATGCGGCGCCGATCAAAATCCGCAACCCCGTGGCACAGAAGAGCTTGCCCGGCAACATGGAAAATCGCTATCCGAGGCAGTCCAAAAGGCATTATTGGGCGACCTTCATCCGGTGCGCTCCCCTATTCGTACAGATTATACAATTGTTGATCTTGAATTTCGCCCGTTCGACCTGAATACCTATCAAAAGGAGATTTTAAGCGCCGATAAATATTTGCAACGCCGGGCCAGGCTAATGCAGGAAGCTTACAATAAGGGATGGGATATGAGTAAGTTCCGTTATCCCGTACAGGTGGTCCGATTTAATAACGATCTGATATTTCTTGCAATGAGCGACGAAGTGGTTGTTGACTATTCACTGACCCTGAAAAATGAGTACAGCCGCGAAAACCTATTCGTAGCCGGTTACTGCACCGAGTTAATGTGCTACATCCCAACACTGAAAATACTAGAAGAAGGAGGTTATGAACCAGATACAAGTATGATCTACTATGGACTTCCCGGCCCTTTCGCTAATAATGTGGAAGAGAAAATATTAAAGGCAATTCACCGTATGATGAAACATGTCGGGGCAAGGCCATCAAATAAGTAGGTTGTCTATAAAATTCACTTGACCCACGCCTATGGCTTATTGGGCAACTGCATAAACATTGACTCCAGTAAGATCCACATTTACTGTAGCATATCCATGTTTCAAATTTCGGATATCCGCTTTTCTTGTTTCTTCTCCGAGTTCCGGGCTTACAATGGCAAGTTGAGACAACGCGACCTTTTGGGTATTAATCTTATAGGTCAGATGATTGTCCACTATTTTTGATTCAATATCTTTTAATATGGGTACACCGGGAACATCTTTCAGGGTAGGATGAGGGATTGGTTTAAGTGCAGTATTCATAAAATGGATAACTGTTTTATCACCATGCAGTCTTATTCTTGCAGCCCAACCTGGATCACCCGAAATTTGTTTGATGACAGGTTGGAACGTCTCTTTTTGAATGAGATTTTCAAGGGGATCAGAAGTTACTGAAGTGTCCATAAGGAGAAGGTTCTTAAACTTTGACCTGATTAGTTCTTCGGATAAGGGAGACTTACGTTTCGATCCTTTTTCATCATGAGTGCCAAACGGGAGTGATAGCCATGCCACCCTACCTTTGGAAAGATAGGTTTTTATGGCACTAAACTGACTGTCAGAAACACAACCCAAACTATCCATAATCAGCGGGGTATCCTCTTTGCACAAAGCAACCGGATCGGATAACTCAGTAGAACGTAAAAAGCGATATCCTACATTATGCCTGACCAGATTGGCCGACCACGCTTTGACTCTATCCCATTGTTCCACGCCATCTGCCCGGCGCCATCCGTTATCTCTGCAATAACTGCTGCTTACCAGTCTGACTTCAGCAAAATCCCTGCCCGTTCTGTAATTCAGGTCGCTATGCTTAACTTCCCAATTGTTATAAGGACCAATAATATCCTCTATTTCCATTGCATCCGCCGGGTCCTCTTCAAGGCGATGGGTCAACGTACTACTCCAATTAGCTACACCCCAAAAACGGCTAAGGCACCATCCAAGGTAACCACCTTTCTCATATATGGTATAACTCAACGCCATTGAAGGGGCATTTCCTCTCTTTTGGGCAATATCCTTTTGTTGCAGGGCTTCGGCATCCATTCTTACCCAATCGGTACATTTGATGTTCAGCCCCACATTTTCAAGCATAAAAAAATCGAGATGAGGCGCTAAAGTTTCCAGGCTAAGTGCAAGGGCATTCATTGTGATCGGGCCTGTACTGGAACAGCACGACATTAACGGTTTGTCGCCAACGATCCCCTTAATCATCTTAACATGATCAGCAACAGAATCGAACTTCATTTTTATCCAATCCCTGAATACAGGATTTTCATAATTTCCCCACTGTAGCATCGCTTTTGAGGTGTCTCCAAAAAAACCTTTGTCACTAAAAGCGGGGATCTCATGTCCATATTCCCGTCTAAACCGATCCCTGCAATAACTGCATCCGCAGGTTGTAAGACCGGCGTAATCACACATATCATCCACTTCAATGCCATCAAACGGGACCTCCTTCATTAATCTCAGAAGGTATTTTTTATGCATATCGAGAAAGCCGGGGTTATTATGGCAAAACACTTCCATCTGATATTGTGCGGCATAACCCCTGCTTCCATCACGCAGATCGACCTCGCAGATATCATTAAAAAAATGCCCTTCATATTGTGCATATTGCGCAGCAACAGGATCATGAAATAGTAATACATGATGCCGCTGACCTTTATGCAGTTTTTTGAATTCAGCATCTCCGCGGGGCCTTTCAACATGGTTGCACGAATAATGATCAATAAATTTTATATCATGCCGATGCAATTCATCGCAAACATTTGCGTAATAACTGTTTAACTGACCAAAATAGTTTGAAAAATCAAACCGTATATGAAAACCAAAATTAATTGCCGTATCAATTCTTGCCTTTGCAAAACCTTCTGCCCTGTGTTTTATTCTGTCCACAATTTTCTTTTGCGGCCAAAAAAGATCTTCAATGTCGCACCACCAACTGGCGACACGATTAGGGATAAAAGGTAAGTTATTATTTAAATCCTTATTGATTTGACCCCTGGTTTCCTGGGCTAAAAGAGGTTGTCCAAACAACGGGACATTACTTATCGCCCCGATGCCAATGGCAGAAACAGCCGTTTTTTTAACAAAACGACGACGAGAATTGGATGATTCCATAACCG
Organism: Prolixibacteraceae bacterium; assembly: GCA_963677935.2. Classification (GTDB taxonomy): domain Bacteria; phylum Bacteroidota; class Bacteroidia; order Bacteroidales; family Prolixibacteraceae; genus JAAFHB01. The sequence continues at coordinate 3,421,612 of CAXXEH010000003.1, forward strand.
GTTCTGATAGGTGAATAAAAAAACGTATTAACTAACAATTGAATAGGATTACCTTCTTTTAAATGACCAGTTTTTAACACGATATCCGTAATAGGCATAATAAACCAGATAGATATAACAAGGCAATAGTACCAGGTAAGCCAGATGGGTATTAAAATGATCTGCGAAATAGCCATAAAAAATAGGGATGATAGCGCTTCCGCAGAGTCCCATTACAAGAATTGATCCACCCATTTTCGTAAACCGTCCAAGTCCATTCAGAGCCAGCGGCCATAGTGTTGACCACATCAGTGAATTGGAAAGTCCCAGTAACACGAGAAACCAGATGGAGAGATTAGCAGTATGACCAAGAAAGGTTACCTGACCACGCACCAGAAAAAACAACAGCGTCAGAGCAATTGCTGATGTTGTGCATATTCGCAACACATTCAGATGATTGATGTATTTTGGAATAAGGACAATACCCATTAAAAAGCCAAACATAGTTATGCCTAAGATATAGGAGGGAAATATTTTCGCTTCCAATAATGGCAATCCTAGTGATTGGGCATATCCTATCACGGTGTTGATACCGGTCACCTGCGATCCCACATGTAGAAATAATCCAATAGCACCCAAAATAAGATGCGGAAACTGAATGATACTGGTTTTACCCGAATTTGCATTGGCCACTTCAGACGTTTCGTTGTTGGTATCAATTTCGGGTAATATTGAATATCTGATCATCAATCCAAGTCCGAAAAGGACAACAGCCATACTGGCATAAGGGATGATAACTCTGAGGATCAACTCATCCAATGCAGCATTCCGGGTCGCTGCGTCCATCAACGGAATCTGTTTGAACAGCTCCGTATCAGTAGGTCTGAAAATTGCTGCGGCTAACAACAATGGGGCTATTATTCCGGCAGTTTTGTTGCAGACTCCCATAATACTCATCCGCTGAGCTGCCCTCTCTTTCGAACCAATCATTGTAATATAAACATTGGCAGCAGGTTGCAAAATAGCCAATCCGGTCCCTATAGAGAAAAGCCCCAACAGAAATATTCCATATGTTCTGGTAAGAGCTGCCGGTATAAAGATAAGCGCGCCAAGAGACATAATCCAGAAACCGATCATTATCCCTTTTTTGAATCCAACCTTTTCCAACAGATGTGCCGCAGGTATTGCCATTACAAAATAGGCTATATAGAAAGCAAATGCAACCAATAAAGACTGGACATAATTTAATTCGCAGGCGATTTTAAAATAAGGGATCAATATTGCGTTTATCCAGGTCGTAAAACCAAAAATAAAGAATAACAAGCCAATAATAGCTACTGAAAAAATTGTTGACCAGTTGGTAGCCGACATTTTGGACTTAATGCTTATTGAATTTTCCATTGATGTTATTTATTGGTCAATATGGGCACTGCAATCGGTTAAAATCGATTGGCAATTTGCGCCCTGGACCATATTTTTAAATGATTACCTCAACCCATTGTTCGTTCAAAGCCGATTTTTCCAAAGCTTCAAGAACGGCCACTTCGTTCAAAATACTCTGATGACTGCGCGGCTCAATGCGTGTTCTGAACATACCGACGATATCGGTGTAAATTTTTACTGGGTCGCTCTCAGGAATTCGTGATTTCAACTCTACCAACCCCTTTTTCGTATCTATAAAAGTTTCCCATCCATAGGCAAGATTTTTGAAGATAAGTGTGGCATATAAACCACTTTTAAATACGAGTGCTGCACTCCCTTTTTTGCCATTCCTGGTGATTTTTACCCGCTCAATATCCTCACCAAACATGACCATAAGTGGCTGAAGAATATGGACTCCATAGAAAAACACACCACCGTATTCCGAATCCAGATCAACCGGACCACAACGAACTACATGGCTGATATCCCCCAACGACTCCAGTTGTTGTTTGATATCGTAAGTACATACACTATTGGCAATTGAGCTGAATGAGGTGATCGGAGTCCCTGCCTTGCGGGCCATTTCCAGAAACGCTTTTCCCTCTTCAACCCTGTAACAGAATGGTTTGTCAATGAAAGTGGGAATACCGGCTTTTACAAATGGGGTGGCTGCTTCCAGATGAAATTTAGCATGGCGATGATCCACAATCAGTGCATCTATTTTCCCTAGCATCTCCTTCTGATCTTTTACAATATTGGGGATCTTCCCGGCATCAGCAGCTTTACGGGCAAATTCGTCGGTTTCTCCCCATAGGTGGGTGACCTCAACCCCGGGAAACTTTTTTTCGATGTTGAACATTTTTCCGAAACCAACCGTATGGGAGTTCTCCGCTCCGATAATACCAACCCGGATGGGTTTCAAATTAAGATCCTGATCCGCAGCCATGGCTGATACAATTGAAGGCACGGATATTGAGACAGCCGACATTGCGGCTCCTGTGCCTACCGTTTTTATAAAGTTTCTTCTCGATTCCATCTGTAATTGTTTTAATATTTTATTTCTTAAACGGATTTCCAATACAAATCAAATCGGCTCGTGTTTTTCCGTTTTCGGTAATGCGCCCCAATGTATATACCGTACTATCTGCTCCAACGGCAATTGAATTTACATAAAGCGGACGTTCTCCATTCGAATAGAAAACAGCCCCATGATCCTCATACTTGCTTTTGGCAATATCATAGGTAATCACATGCAAATTTTCCAATCCCTTCGCTTCGCCCATAGCGGTTGAACTCTTTCCCGTCACACGTTTCCCTTCCTGATAGATCGGGCCACCAGTCAGGTAATATAAGGTATTTCCGTCCGCGCCAAGTGTGAAACCGAGATAACCGTAGCTAAACTGATCGAACATACCACTGCGCTGCGAGACTTTTGATGTAAGCCGGTCGAGTACCTCAATACATGGCACACTGGGGTCAAAACTAAAGAGATAACCTGAATTTCCATGTACGCCATAAAATTTTTTGTCGGCCTGACACCAGATCACCTGACGCCAGTTGTACCCCATACTGCCTGAAGAAGATGGATCATAAATACCAAAATAATCTTTCTTCATATTCTCGCCTTCGACATGTTCCACAACATCCTGTCCAACCCGGCAACGAAGGATTGCCCCTTCAGCGTTGGTCATGTAGGCTGTTCCATCCTCCGGATTTATTGCAATAGAGCGACATATGACACGGAAAGCCGCCCCTTTACCATTCTCCCCTTCACCTGTAATCGGGCCAAGGTCTTTCAACTCTTTATTGGCAAGGTCATAACGGAAGAAATAGCCTGTAGGCCAGGTTATACCATAAATCAAACCTCGTTTTGTATCCATATTCATGGTCAGTATACCCTCCTGATGCGGGGCTATTGCCAGGTTGTCAAATTTTCCCGTAGCCATATCATAAGCGATCAGATGTCCACCCGGGTAAGGCTTATAGCCAGCGGGAGGGATACCCATTTTTTCCATACCATCAACCATACTGTAATAACCAATGTGGGTAGCGAAATAGAGTTTTCCGTTGGCTTCAACAAATTTCACATGGCTCTTCCCCTGCACAATTGCCTTAAGTCCCTTCTCACCACATATTTCAGTCAGATCACCTAAATGTTTTACCGTTTCACTCTTTGGATTAAAACAATAGATTTGCCCCCCCTCGTCGATCGATTGGGAACAGAGGACATAGTAAATATTTCCATCGCTGGCTGGAGAAATACCATTGTAGGTATCGTGTGCCAGTGAGAAACCGGAGTTATAGGTTTTTGCAATCAAATTGGATGGCAGTTCCTGTTTGACTGATTTTATGGTAACCTGTTTGGGTCCCTGTTGGCAACTAAATGCAAATAAACCAATTAGTAGGGCAGAAATAATAATTTTGCGTGTCTTCATCCTTAATTTTTATTTTTCGAACTGTTTTTAATCTTATCTGCATTGATATGAATTTTTTCAATTGCCCTGGCAATATCATCCATATCCGATGTTGTGCCGAGCAGCATATTTTGCGAAAGCCATACTGCCTCTTCATTGCACAACCGATCATTCGAGGGGCACCGGTTCTGCTCATTATACTTATTGATATCCAGCATATTTGCAGGGTACATTTTCTTATAATTTTTCGTTTGGAAGGTGTTTTCCAGGAATGGCATCGTGTTGAGGGTCTGATATCCCCCCGAGCATGGGATTCCCTCTGCCGTTAGCGCTTTCAGAAAATCCTTACGGGAAAGGTCTTTAAACTCCTCTTTTTTATACCTGAACGGGAAAAGATGAAAAGCAGCCCTGGTCACATTTTCATAGAGCCTGTAAGGAATTATTCCGGGGATATTTTTGATCTTCGATCTGAGATATCCGGCATTGATGTTGCGTGTTGTGGTTTGCCCGTCCAACCGCACCAATTGCGCCAAACCAATGGCTGCCTGATATTCGGTAAGCCGCAATTTCGTACCCTGAATTACGGTTCCGGCACTAAGGGCGCCAACAACTGTTCCGTAGGGATTTCCATAATTATGATACGAGTAACACCTGTCCATAAATTCAGGATCATTACTCACAATGGCCCCCCCCTCCCCTATTGCAAGGTTCTTTGAATTTTGAAAACTGAAACAACCTGCATGTCCAAAAGTACCCACTTTCTGGTGGTTGATTTCGGCCAGGTGGGCCTGACAGGCATCCTCAACAACAATCAGATCATGCTTTTTTGCGATCTCCATGATCCGGGGCATATTGGCAGGCAAACCAAGGATATGAACCGGAATGATCGCCCTGGTGCGCGTTGTTATTTTTTCTTCAATCTTATCAGGATTGATTTGAAATGTTTCCGGATCGACATCCGCAAATACCGGGATTGCACCGGTTGCCAGTACCGCAGCTACTGTGGCGATGAAAGTATAAGGAGGAACGATCACCTCATCTCCACCCCCAATATTCAGCTGAACCAGGGATGCAATCAGGGCATTCGTTCCGTTCACCACAGCCAGAGAACGTTTCGCCCCAACCGCTGCGGCCCATTGCTCTTCGAATTCGGTTACCAAACCGCTTCGTGACCAAACACCACTTCTAATATCTTCGATCAGCCGCTTTTCATCCGTTTCAGGATTCCATAACGGCCAAACAGGCCAACCCTTGGTGTGTACAGGTAAACCACCGAGTATTGCAGGTTCTGACAAGCCATTTGCGGCATTAGCATACAAGGTTGGCGATAAACCTGCAGTAAGAAGAGCACCTGCAGTAGCAACTGAACTTCGTTTTACAAATTCGCGCCTTACATATTGTTCCTTACCCATTTCAATAATTTTTAAATTAAAATAAGCTATTTTATCTCATCGATTAAGGGAATGTGCCTAAGTACTTTATCGATATATCTATACGCCTCAAGCCGAACTTCCGTGGGGAAATCATGTGTTGCGTCGGGATAACGGACCTGCAGGTTCTCTTCTGCCTTTAAAAAACGGTAAACTGCTGACGCCCGGAAAATACCTTTTCTGACACCTTGTACATCGAAATTGGCATCACGCAAAGGTGAATTCGAAAAAAACGGACGAGGGGCAATAGCCGCGATAACTTCATCAAAATCAAATGGGATCTTTGTCCCATCCAGGTTATATTTATCACGGAACAGTGGCATATAACGTGTTTGTGCCCATGGACCAAGCCGACCTCCATATTTTTTGGAAGCCTCTTCTCCAACGTTGTAATAATCAAATAGTGTCCAGCCACAGCTTGAAACAACCACTTTAATCCGTTTATCGAAAGCGCCAACAAACATTGAATTATGCCCGCCAAGTGAGTGCCCAATCACTCCAATTCGCTCAGAGTCAACATCTGACCTGGATTGCAGCAGGTCAATGCATCGCAGATGATCAAAAATTCCTTTCATGGTCCCGGATTCATACCGATCCTTATCAAAGTCATAATCTTTCATATCTCCGAAACTGGGATAGTCAGGGGCAATTACCACATAGCCTCTTTGCGCCAGTTCCCTGGCGTTCGCCCGATTGGCCAAAGGACTGCTTCCATCGACAAGCATTTTACCCTGATCGCCGGTTCCATGTAAAACGAGCATGGCAGGGAACTTTTCGTGTGGCTTCTTTTTGAGGGGGATATACAGATTAGCAAAAACTCTTTCGTTTTCGGCTACGGTAAAGCTGATTGTAAGACGCGTATAATTATCCCTTCTCAGGCTGTCAGTTACTTTGATATCAAGCGGAAGCAGACCTTTACGATCGGGCAACTTACCCATGACAGCCTGCATACTATCAAGGATTTGCCTCCGTTTATTCTCCCAGTTCCTTAATGTTGTGACAGGTTTCTTTACCCCATTTTTATCTACAAATGAGAGCAAAACCCTTGTATTGGATTTAACAGTTTCTTTCTCCACGTTCGTCTGGGCTTGTGTTGTATTCAAAAACACCAGGTTCAGAAAGAGTACCGAAAAAAAAACGATTAATCGTCTAATGTCAAGACATTTTAAGTCCATTTCCGGAATTATTAAAAGTATATTTGTATTACTTCTCATTCAACAACTTACGAATGGCGGTCATAAGAATACCTTCCGCCTCGGGAGTAACAGCAGAAGCCTGTCCCGATTCATAGCCACCCTCTTTATAAGCGATTGAGGTACATATATATGCCGGAGCATAGTCACCGTAAGCAGCCATTGCAACAAACAAATCAGGCCGCATGGCCTTGGCAGCCAGCTGATACTCTACGAATACCTCACCGGGTAAGAACAAAATCCGGGCACGACCCACTTTCAGACACCTCACATCAAGTAATTTACCTGACTGACATCTCCGTAACCATACAAGTTTAGAAATATTGTTGGCAATTAATATGGGATCCTTAGCCGCCATCATGGCCTGAACGTTATCGATATTTTTGGATAATGGAAGTACCAGAGGTTCAACAGTCCAGGAGATCGCATCAGCAGTTACCGGTTCAAACCGGGTTGCTTCCCATGCCCTTTTCATCCCATCAGCAAGTCTTTCTGCCAAAATGCCACGGTTCTCCTGCGATCCGTCATTGTATTTACCAGCAGTAATATTTCCTCCTGCTCCGTTAAAATGAACATGAAGTGCCTGAGGAATAGCCAGTTGTCGCATGAATCGGGCAACACCGGGAAAATCAGGGTTAACAATACCAGTTCGGTAGTAGCTCTGGGGATGAGTGGCATAATAACTAAGTACTGCTATCGGCAGTTTCCCGTTCCAAAAACTAACCAGCGAGACCATTGGATCGATCAATCCTTCCGGTTCGGCACGCAAAGCCGAATCTTTACAGGTCGAAAATCGGGTTGCCCGTAAAAGACCATCAGAACCGATAATACGCCGGTTTGATGCGACCTTGTAGACCTTCGCATCACCCAAACCCATTTGGGTAACCAACTGACTATGATTCAAGGATTGTTTAACAGCTGTACCAAGACGAAGAATAACCTCACGTTGAAAACTACCTTCAAAGCATATGGGACTTATACCAGCCTCTTTAAGCATCTTTTCTGCACCAAAATCGCACATAGGAGCATCATGCTGATGTACAGTATTTACCGTTACCCGCTCAGGAATGGTTCCCGCTGCATCTGCAAGTGCTTGCCTGAAGGCATCTTGTCCCTCGTTGGCAATACCAATCCAGTCAACTGAACACAAAACAATTGGCTGTCCAGCTCCCAAAATCACAATGCCCCGGGCTCTTAGTCCCAAATCCCATTTGTTGATCTCGGGATCGTAGGTCAGCAGGGAGCCAACGGGTGGAGTGGCATCAACGTCGAACGTTGCCACCCGAATGGCTGCCGATTGAGGATGTTCAGGAAATCCGATTGCATAAGTACTTCCAGTAAAGAGTGAAAGTATTCCGACAAAAATGCAGCGTAATAATCGGGTGTACACCTTATTATTGTTGCACATAATCAGATCTGATTCAATTTATCTTTGTTATCATGTACTTTCATGATGGCATTGATAATGTCATCCATATCAGCCTGGGTTCCGAGCAAAGGACCTGATGCCCAAAGCATCACCATATCAGCACAAACCTGATCACATTTTGGACAAGCTAACTCATCACGGTATTGTTGAAGTCGGGAAGGAGAATACATCTTCTGATAGACTTTCAAATTCAAAATATGATCGACCCAAGGTTCTTTATGTAAACCATTGGCAATATAACCGCTCATGCTAATACCTTCAGCAGCAAGCGCTTTCAAAAATTGGTCACGTGATGCATTATTCCAGTGTTCTTTATGGTACGACATCGTATAAAGATAGAAAGAACCACTGTTTGTCCCTTCATACAGTTTTTGCGGAGTAAGACCCGGGAAATTCTTTAGTTTGGAGCTGAGATAAGCAGCATTCTTGTTGCGAAGCGCAAAACGTTCTTTGGCTCCTTCTAATTGTGCCAGGAGAAGTGCACCTTCAAGTTCGTTCATCCGGTATTTTGGACCGATAGTTATGGACTTTCCCTTGCGTGAAGTTCCATGATTCTGAACGGTGTAACATTTATCCATCAGTTCTTCATTATTGCCGATGATTCCACCTCCCTCACCACACGAAATTGTTTTGGAGGTTTGGAAACTGAAACACCCAACATCACCTATGGTACCTAATATTTTTCCCTGATATTCTCCAAGGTGCGCCTGACAGGCATCTTCAATCACTCTCAGGTTGTGTTTTTTGGCAATAGCCATGATCCGTTCCATATTGCAAGGTTGCCCCATGATATGTATCGGCATAATGGCTTTGGTATTTTCGTTAATTCTTTTTTCTACCTCATCCGGATTAAGCTGATAAGACTCAGGATCGAGATCTACCATTACCGGAAGGACACGGCTACTGATAATAGAAGAAATGGTTCCCATGTCGGTATAAGGCGAAGTAATAATCTCATCTCCGGGACCTATTCCCAACGCTTCAACACATGTATTAAGCGCCTGTGTTCCCGAGCCGGTTCCCAATGCAAATTTGGTCCCCATCAGCTTGGCATATTCGCTTTCAAAGGTAGAGACTGTCCCTGTTGGTGACTGAATTCTGCACCAGATTCCACTCCTGACCGTCTTGGTGATTTCTGCGACCATCTTTTCGTCTACATAAGGCCATGCAGGCCATACTTTACTCTTGACAACCGGGGTGCCTCCCAAAACGGCAAGTTTACCGGCTTCACTCATTTTATGAGAAATACTCCCAAAGGCAGGAATGCTGCCTGAAGCTACAGTTGCAATAGACCCTACAGAAACATCTGCTATGAACTGACGCCTTGAAAAACTATTATTTTCCATCTTTTAATTTTGATTAAATTAAGTAAATATGTCGTTTAAAATTACCCTTCAAGTACCCCAAATTTAATAAACAATTTTCAATTAATCCCGAATGACGAGTATGTTTTAAAATTATCGTGCACGTGCACAAACGTAAATAAAAAATAGTAGAATAAGATTAATTACATTTTTTATTTTGAAAATAAAAAATGCAATCAATCTCTGTAAAACCGTGCATTTTCCTTTGTAATGATATCAATCGGCATCAAGTTAACCTTCTCGATATTAATATCAGACATCAGCGACTGAAAAAGAATATGGGTTCCCCTGTATGCCTGTTCTTTTGGCTTATGGCAAATCAAAAAATCGATCGTCCCGTTATATAAATACTTTACATTTTCATTAAGGAAATCGAATCCTATTAATATAGTCTCTTTCCCCATACCATTCTTCTCCAGATAATTTGCAACGGTAAAAACTCTTGAACTTGTAACGAAGATGACGTCTGCCCTTCCCTCCTGTTTTAGAACATCCGAAATCGATGTTTCAACCGAGACATAGCTGGTCTGTTTTATTTCAAATTCAATAATATCATATGTTTTCTTATTTTCAATAATATAATTTCTGAATCCCTGTCCAATCCTAAGCAGTGGGTGGTTGTTTTCGATCTCTTTTGCAATATTTACAATCAGGATTTTACTACCCTCTTTTACGAGATAACTCACCAGATGCGCCACAACATATCCGCTGTGATACAAATCAGGGCCAATATAGGTCAGACTATTGTAACCGGGGATATCTGAATCAACAAAAACAAAAGGTATACTTCTCTCCTGTAGTACATTAATAAACCGTATAGATTCATTTATAAATAAAGGGGCAACTAATATTCCATTATAATTTTGCTGAAGAATTAGTTCAGCCTGATGGTTAAATGTCTCTTTATCATTCAGATCAAAAAAATATTTATCGATTACCACACCATATTGTCTGATTTCAGCCTCAGCCATTAAGACACCCTGATGAGGCGATTCCCAAAAATCGGTCTCTTCCGAAACTTTAGGGATGAGGGTGGCAAGCTTTATTTTTTTAGGTGAAGCCAATCGACGTGCCAGCAGATTTGGCTGGTAGTTTAACTCCTTAATAATAAGCTCTATCTTCTCCTTTGTCTTTTTCGATACACCACCCCTGTTATGAATAACCCGGTCAACAGTTGCCAATGAAACATTTGCTCTTCGGCCAATCTCCTTAACTCCTGCAAGTTTATTCTTTTCTTCCATGCATTTAATTACAAATCTATATCTTATATTTGTTTCCGGCTTGCCAGACTGGTCTTCTTTAAGATCCTCTTTCGCCTAATTTTATCCTCACTGAATTCGGATTGAAAAATACAAAGAAAAAATTAAAAACAACATATTAATATTAAATGCTTTATGAATAAAAACCTAACAAAATTAGTTGTTGTATTTATCCTCCTTTTGTTAATCACCGGTTTTACACCTGTTGACACCAGAAAGTCAAACCTCGATTCTGTTGATCCTTACATTGGCGGGATGGGGTACCTGTTACATCCTACCAGGCCCAATGTGCAATTACCCAACCAGATGATCCGCATGCATCCGTTTAGAGCCGATTACCTCGATGACCAGATCAGCTTTTTTCCCCTAACCATGATCTCTCACCGAAGGGGTGAACTTTTTGGCATCTTGCCAGGAACTGGCAATAAAGAAGAGGGAACATGGAAGGAGCGGCAAACTTATGATCATGATCTGGAGGTTACGCGTCCCTTCTACTTTTCAACCTATCTGATCGATGAAGATATTAAAGCAGAATTTACCCCTTCCAGCAAGTCCGGGGTTTTCAGATTCACCTTCCCCGAAAAAAGTGAAAAGATCGTCAGACTTCATATTAATCAGACAGGTCATTGGGATATTGTTTCAAAGAATGCCATTTCCGGTGAAGAGCAGTTTTTTGGGATGAAGGCTTTTGTTTACGGCGAGTTTAATCAGGAATGCCAACTTATACTGAAGGATGAGACAAAAATCATCAAAAAGACAAATAAAACCAGGGTGGAACCCGTGGCATGGCTTAAATTTTCAAAAGATCAGGGTAAGATTGTCGGATTCAAATATGGCATCTCTTTTATCAGTGCTGAACAAGCTAAAGAGAATCTGAAAAAAGAGATTCCCGACTGGAATTTTGAAACAATAAAAAACAATGGTGAACAGGTTTGGGCAAAAGCGATGGATCAGATCCAGGTGAAAGGGGGTACCAATGCCCAGCGCCGTTCCTTTTACACCTCCCTTTACCGCACTTATGAACGGATGGTAAACATCAATGAATATGGAAGTTATTACAGCAGTTTCGATCAAAAAGTGCATAAAAGTGACCGCGATTTCTACATTGATGATTGGGTATGGGATACCTATCTTGCCAATCATCCTTTGCGGATGATCCTTCAGCCGCAGAAAGAGGCCGATATGCTCAACTCCTACACCACAATTTACGAACAGGGTGGCTGGATGCCACAATTCCCTGTTCTTTATATGGATGATCCCTGTATGAACGGTGTTCATTCAACGATCGTCTTTCTCGATGCCTGGAGAAAAGGGATCCGGGGTTATGATATCAATAAAACCTATGAAGGGATCAGAAAAAATGGAACTGATGCAACCCTGCTTCCATGGAGGAATGGTCCAAAGTGCTCATTGGATACTTTTTACCGTGAAAAAGGCTATTTCCCTGCCCTGATGCCCGGTGAGGCGGAAACGGTAAAAGAGGTTCATGATTTCGAGAAACGACAGAGTGTTGCTGTCACCCTGGGCGCCAGTTATGACGACTGGGCCCTTTCTGAAATGGCTAAAGAACTCGGACATCAGCAGGATGAACAATATTTTCATCAGCAGGCCACCAACTATCGCAATTTATATCGGCCAGATAAAAAGCTCATGTGGCCGAAAAATGCCAAGGGTGAGTGGATTGAAATCGATCCCAAATTTGATGGTGGTCCGGGTGGACGCGACTATTACGATGAGAACAACGGCTACACCTATCAATGGCAGGTTCAGGAGGATATTCATGGGTTAATTAAACTGATGGGAGGACGCGAGAATTTCACTGCGAACCTCGATCAACTGTTCCGCGAGGATCTTGGAAGGACAAAATACCAGTTCTGGGCAAAATTTGCCGATGCAACCGGAATGGTGGGACAATTCTCGATGGGAAACGAACCCAGCTTTCATATACCATGGCTATATAACTATTCGGGAGAACCCTGGAAAACTCAGAAACGGATCCGCTTTTTACTGGATGTGTGGTTTCAGGATAATATCTTCGGTATTCCGGGTGATGAGGATGGTGGCGGTATGACCGCATTTGTAGTATTCTCCTCAATGGGTTTCTATCCGGTAACGCCCGGTCTTCCGATTTACAATATCGGTAGTCCCGTTTTTGCAGAGACAAAAATCAAACTCAGCAATGGAAAGACATTTTCCATTATCGCCCATAACTATGCAAAGGGGAATAAATATATCCAGTCGGCAAAACTGAACGGTCAGCAGCTGAACAGACCATGGTTTACTCATTCAGATCTGCTCAATGGAGCAACCATCGAGCTGGAAATGGGTCCTCTTCCAAACAAGAAATGGGGTTCGTCGGTTGATGATGCACCGCCGTCGGGTATTGAATAAAATAATATTAAATAACCAAATGATGACTTACACAAAAAAAATGTATTCAAACTGCATGTTTGCTTTTCTAATCCTATTTTCAAGCATTATCTTTAGTTCTTGCTCTACACGTAGTGATAATGAACTAGAACCAGGACAAAGTCTAGGTATTGCCTCCGTCCCTAATCTACGAGACATGGGTGGTTATAAAACTACAAATGGCGCCACTGTAGCAAGAGGATTGGTATATCGTTCAAATCAACTCTACAAAATCAGTGCAAGTGATATGCCTTTGCTTGCAAAGCTTAATATCAAGAATGACTTTGACTTGCGTACCACAATAGAGCGAAATGCCAAACCGGATGAGTTACCTGTTGGTGTCAACAATGTATGGCTGGATGTGCTGGCAGACGATCCAAGTTCTGGACCGGCAAATCTGATAACACTCTTATCGGAACCTCAAAAAGCGAATACCGATCTTGGCAATGGCAAGGTTGAAGATCTGTTTAAAGTAGCTTACCGGCAGTTTATTTCTTTGCCGAGTGCAAAAACAGCATTCAGGGAGTTATTCCTTTCTCTGGCAGACAAAAATCAGTTACCAGCACTTTTTCATTGTACAACTGGTAAAGATCGAACCGGATGGGCAGCAGCAGCGCTGTTGACCCTTATTGGCGTGCCTATGGAAGCAGTCATAAAGGATTACTTGCGCAGCAATGAATACATTCTCCCAATGTACGAGACTTTCATCCAAAAATTCGTCGCTGCCGGAGGATACCCTTCAATTCCCGCAGCCATCCTGGGGGTGAAAGAAGAGTACCTCAGGGCTGCCTTTGACGAATTGCAGACAAAATATGGCAGCATAGAAAATTATTTTTCTGAGGGCTTAGGCATAACTGTTGTCCAGCAAACTGCCTTGCGTAAAATATACCTTAAGGGAATATATTAAGGCTGGATAATTGTAAGGGCATCATATTTTACACCCCAACCACAGAAACAATAATAAATCGATGAACAACCGCAGGGAATTTCTAAAAAAAGGGGCAATAGCCGGAATTGCGTTATCCGGAATTGCTGCAACAAACAGTGAGCATTCATCACAGGTAAGTGTAAACAACCTGAGCAAGCCACAAAATATCAATACAGGTAAAGGTTATCAATTCATCAGTTTTGATACAACTCAAAGTCCGGGGTTTCTGACTCTAAAAGCAATAAATATCTTTTACAGGATTCTTTCAGAACGTACCAGTTTCGATTTTACCAAAACAGGCGAAAACCGACTGACAATATTATTGAAGACAGTCTCTCAATCGATGCCTTCTGAAGCCTTTAGGATTGAATATACTGGCGAACACCTGATTACAATAACATCTGGTGATCCGAACGGTATCCTGTATGGCCTAGGAAAGCTGTTGCACTCTTCCGTACTAAACGATTCAGGTTTCACTCCCGGAAAATGGCAGGGTCTGTCAGTACCCGAAAAGCCGCAAAGAAATATCTACTTTGCCACCCATTTTCACAATTTCTACCATACTGCACCCATCGGAAAGGTGACCCGATATATAGAAGAACTGGCGCTATGGGGGTACAATAATATTGAAGTATGGTTTGATATGCACGGTTTTGAAGGGATCAATGATCCGAAAGCTGCTGCTATGCTCGACCGGCTCGCACTCCTCTTCAAAGCCGGGAAAGATGTCGGTATGAAGATCACCATCTGTATGCTTGCCAATGAAGGGTACAACTCATCCCCGATCGAATTACGTGCGAAACCCCCAAAACAGATCCGGCTACGGGGATGTTACGGAGTGGAGATCTGCCCGTCACAACCGGGAGGTACAGAACTGATCATCAAACAGGTTACCGAGGAATTAAATGCCTTTAACAGTCGGGGAGTAATTGTCGACTTTATTGTCTTATGGCCTTATGACCAGGGTGGTTGCGGATGCGACCGCTGCACCCCCTGGGGAAGTAACGGATATTTAAAATTGTCAAGAATCATAACTGAAGTTGCCCGAAAAAAGATACCCGGAATCAAAATCATCCTCTCCACCTGGCTTTTCGACTGTGTAGAGAATGAGGGTGAATGGACAGGGGTTGCACAAGCGTTCAAAGAAGAGAAGCCCTGGGTAGATTATATTCAGGCCGACTCCCATGAGCTCTTCCCCCGCTATTTAATGAATAATCCCGTACCGGGAAATCTTCCTTTATTGAATTTCCCCGAAATTAGCATGTGGGGCTCGTGGCCGTGGGGTGGGTTTGGCGCCAACCCTCTTCCCGGAAGGTTTCAGCGGTTGTGGAATGAAGTCAAGGATAAGGTGGCAGGGGGCGCCCCCTATTCTGAAGGGATCTTTGAAGATATCAATAAAGTCATTTACAGTCAGTTTTACTGGGATAGAGATAAATCTGCATCCGAAACCATGAAAGAATATGTATCATTCGAGTTCTCGCACGATCATGCTGATGCCATCCTTGAAGCCATAGCGATTATTGAAAAAAACCATGGATTGAGAGCGGCCTTTAAAGCAGGTAATCCACCAAAGTTTTACTTTCTTGCTGAAGATCATGGAGCAGAGAAAGCCTATGAATTACTTAAAGCGGTTGATCAAGAACTTTCTGACAGGACAAAAAAAGGGTGGCGTTGGCGCATTTTATTGCTGCGGGCCATGTTCGACCACGAATTACGGCTGAACAAAGGAATCCCGAACGATGAAGTTGAAGCCGGATTCCGGGAGTTGACGATGATGTATCACGCTGAGCAGGCAGATGATTCTGTAAGGCCTCCGGCAAAATAATAATAGTAAAGATATGTAGTATTAGAACTGGCAAATTAATAATCTTATCAAATCTACTCCGTAAATCCCCGTGTGGTCATAATCTCCTGTTTTATAAATAACGCCATGGCGGTTTTCATCCTCCGGAACCCAAGCTTCTGATAAAAGGGTTCTTTCCCGGGGGCTGCATATAAGATGAAATTACATCCCGGAAGTGAGTCCACAATTTTACCGATGATTTGCCGGCCAATACCATCCCTTTGGTAGTTGGGTAATACGGCCACATCGTAAATGGCAGCCTGGATATATCCATCGGAGATCGCCCTTCCAAAACCAATCAGCTGATGATCATTAAAAACAAAAACCACTGATTCGCTAACTGAAAATGTTTTGCGGTGTACCTCCGCCGAATGATAGGACATCCCCACCGTTTTTAAGATTTCGGGGATCAGTTCCCAGTCAATTTCGTCACAATTGGTTTGAAATCTAAGGTTCATACTGAGCAATTTGATTTGAAACAATATTTATAAATGATGTAAATTACTGTATTTCTTTTGTTTGGTGCGAATGACCGGGTCCTGCGGTTTCCAACCGCGGATATGAAAACAATATGGGCGAATATAATTCGCCCGACCCTGAACACAACTCAACGGTGCGTCATCACACCATTTTCCTGCGTGAACGCATGTCAGAGGTGCGTCATCGCATCATTTTCGTGCATGAAAGCGGTAAAGAAATTGGGCGAATAAAATTCGCCCGACCCGGCCTACCCTTTCATTTTATCTTTTATTTCCAACAAATTTAATGTTTTTGCACAAATTATACCAGGGATTTTGGGAAAGAGGTATTGAGAAATCCTGCAAATCCTGGTTCTATGACGTTTACAATGGGTTATACAAAATTTTGCTCTCATTGCATCTGGCAATTGGGATCTGGCAATTGCCAGATTTTCGTGTTTAGAGAAAGTAGTTTTTTCAGAACAAGGTTAAGGATGAAATTTAATTCATTACAGGCTTTCAGGCTAGCCGCCAGTAGCTAACGGCAAGCCGCGAATCAATAACCTGTTAGTATAAAGAAATCTTATTTACCCATGCAGATCGTCATTGAACCAAAATATTTCTGTATGCCGAAACTATATCTCTTTAATTATTAATCTCCTATAAATTGCTAAACAGTATTGTCGGGGGAAAGGGCAATCAGTATTAAAAGATTCTTCGCTACACTACGTTTCGCTCAGAATGACAATTATTTAGATAATATGGGGAAAGGGGGGTTGGAAGTGGTGGAGCCACTTCCAACCCCCCTTTCCCTCTCCAATGAAATAACTTGTTGTCATTCGGAGACCCAATTCTAACAAGCACACCAAATTTTATGACAGCTAAGAAAATAATGAATGAAAGTGAGATTCCTCATTCCGTTGCACTGCATTCGGAATGACAATGGACTGTGTTTAAAGGTGTGGGGTTACGGGGCGGCAACGCCGCCCCGTAACCCCACACACACTTCAATGGGATGGATGTCATTCCGAACGCAGTGAGGAATCTCCTTTTAAAAATAGCCATTAGAATGCTGTCATTAGTAGCATAGCGAAGAATCTTTAATTTTTCCCCGGACAGTAGTAATTAATAAAACAGAAACTGATCAGTAAAAAGGTTGTATGAACCATTTTACTGATCAGTTTCTGATTTTCTGAATCCCCAATTAGGGATTACGGTCTTATGTTATGTTCAAAATTAATCTAATGACTAATCCAGTGTCTTTGCAACAGAAACCTGTTCGAAAGCTTCGATAAAATCGCCTTCCTTCAGGTCGTTGTAACCCCGGATATTCAATCCGCACTCATAACCCTTGGCAACATCTTTCACATCATCCTTAAATCGTTTCAACGATTCGAGGTCGCCGGTAAAGACTACGATACCGTCGCGGATGAGACGAACTTTGGAGTTACGGGTAATCTTACCATCCCTGACAATACATCCGGCAATGGTTCCCACCTTCGTAATATTGAAGACGCTAAGAATTTCGGCAGTTCCCTTGATCTCTTCCTTGATTTCAGGTGCAAGCATTCCTTCCATCGCCGATTTAACTTCGTTGATGGCATCATAAATAATGGAGTATAGTCTGATGTCAATACCCTCTTTCTCAGCCAGTTTTCTGGCGCTCAAGGAAGGACGGACCTGGAATCCCACAATAATTGCATTGGAGGCCGAGGCAAGCATGATATCCGATTCGGTGATCTGCCCAACCGCCTTATGAATTACATTCACCTGGATTTCCCCGACTGAGAGTTTGATCAGTGAGTCAGAGAGCGCCTCTATCGATCCGTCGACGTCACCCTTAACGATAATATTGAGTTCCTGGAAGTTTCCGATTGCAATTCGTCGTCCGATTTCATCAAGTGTGATGTGCTTTTGGGTACGAAGACCCTGTTCACGCTGCAGCTGTTCCCGTTTATTGGCAATCAGTCGCGCTTCGCGTTCGCTCTCCATCACATTAAACTTATCACCAGCCTGGGGAGCTCCATTTAATCCTAGGATTAAAACAGGTTCAGCTGGGCCGACCTCTTCAACACGCTGATTACGCTCATTAAACATTGCCTTGATGTGACCAAAATGAGGTCCGGCAAGTATCACATCTCCAACCTTTAATGTTCCGTTCTGAACAAGAATGGTGGCCACATAACCACGACCTTTGTCCAGTGACGACTCAATTACGGAGCCAACGGCACGTTTGTTCGGGTTGGCCTTCAATTCAAGCATATCGGCTTCGAGCAATACCTTTTCGAGTAACTCAAGAACCCCTTGTCCTCCCTTGGCTGAAATATCCTGTGACTGATATTTTCCGCCCCAGTCTTCGACGAGGAAGTTCATATTTGCCAATTGTTGTTTTATTTTTTCGGGGTCTGCGGCATGCTTATCCACCTTATTGATGGCAAATATAATTGGAACCCCTGCTGCCGTGGCATGATTAATAGCCTCAACAGTCTGAGGCATTACATCGTCATCAGCTGCTACGATAATAATAACAATATCTGTAACCTGGGCGCCACGGGCACGCATAGCCGTAAATGCTTCGTGACCCGGCGTATCAAGGAAGGTAATCTTACGGCCACCTTCAAGGGTCACATTATATGCGCCAATGTGCTGCGTGATTCCTCCCGCCTCACCGGCAATAACATTTGCTTTCCGGATATAATCGAGAAGCGATGTTTTTCCATGGTCGACGTGTCCCATTACCGTTACGATAGGGGGTCTGGCCAACAGATCTTTTTCCTGATCTTCCTCTTCGATGATTGCTTCCTGAACTTCAACAGAAATAAACTCTACCTTAAAACCAAATTCATCGGCAACAACAGCCATTGTTTCGGCATCAAGACGCTGATTAATCGAGACAAAAAGTCCAAGCGACATACAAGTTGCAATGATCTTAGTTGGTGGGACATCCATCATCGAGGCTAACTCGTTGACCGAAACAAATTCGGTTACCTTGATAATACTCTTGTCTATCTCGTCGCGGGCACTCTGCTCAGCCATTTTCTCACTGAAAGCAAGTCGTTTATCACGACGGTATTTGGAACCTTTGGTTTTCTGACCCTTTGTGGTCAGACGTGCCAATGTCTCTTTTATTTGTTTCTGAACATCTTCTTCTTTAACCTCTTGTTTCGCAGGGGCCTTTTTCTTAACCACCAAAGAGATCTTTTTCTTTAGCTTATCTGATTTTTCGGGTTTCTCTTTTGATGGTTCGAATTTCTTCTCAGCTAATTCCACCCGTTCCTTGCCCTCTTTGGGAACACGTTTTCTCTTTTTCTTATTTCGTGATGGTCCATCGTCAAGGCGGGCAGGTTTCTTTTTCTCCTCCACCGGAAGATCAATCCGGCCAATTACAGTAGGTCCTGAAAGCTTTTTCCGATCCAGTTTAAAAATCTCATCCGGCACTTCCAGATCAGGAGCAATAAGGTCCTTTACCCTTTTGATCTCGACCCTTGCAGGACGTTCTTTCTCGGGTTGTGACCTGCTTATTTCTTCAGATGCTTTACGGGTAATTAACTTCTTTTTAATAATTTCTCTGACAGGTTTTTCGGCAGGCTTAGGTGGACTAAGATCAATCTTACCGATTACCTTTATATTATTTTCGATCTGAGAGCGGTTTGAAACCATCTCAATTTTTGTCTCCGGAATCTCAGGTTCATGCGGTTGTTCGGCAACAATCACCACTTCCTTGGGCTCAACAACCGGAACAATTTCGGGTTGTACTTCTGGATTTTTTGGTTCCTGTGCCGGTTTTGGTGGTTCTACCGGTTTTTCCACCGGTTTCTCTGTTTCGGAAATCTCTTTTTTAACCGGAATTTCAGGTTTCACCTCTTTAGGTTTTGGCTTGCGCAGGAGGGCGTTGAGGTCAACCTGACCTACAACTGTGACCTGGGGTCTTTCGGGTTCACTTACCGGAGCAGGTTCCGGTTTGGGAACTACGGTAACAGGTTCTGGTTTGGGAGGAGCAGGGACCGGTTCCGGAATACGTGTCACAAAACCAGGTTCAGGACGTTTTTCCTCTTTATAATGATGAAGACTATGATCCTTGATCATTATGGAATCGTCATCGGCATCCGATTCTTCCACCTCTTTTTTGACTGTTGGTAAATCAGTGATTGATACCGCTTCGTTTTTGGCGTGGTGATGGCGAAGATTGACTTTATCCGCTTCAATTCTGGCTTCATGATCTTTCCTGAATTGCTTTTCAAGAAGCTCATGCACCTCAGCCTCAATTTTCGTGTTCGGATCAGTAGAGATTTTAAAGCCCTGCTTATTAAGGAAATCTACCAATGTAGTGATTCCCACGTTAAGTTCGCGAGCAATTTTACTTAATCTTGATCCTTTTTCCCCTGTAATCATAATCTTCCCAAACAGTTAATTTTCCTATTGTCCCCACCAAGTTTAACTCATTTATTCACAAAAATAAATTATTCAAACTCAGCTTTAAATATTCGCAACACCTCATCTATCGTTTCCTCTTCGAGATCGGTGCGTTTGATTAGGTCTTCGCGCGAAAGGCTTAGTACGTTTTTAGCAGTATCACAACCTATTGCTTTTAGTTCATCGATAATCCATCCTTCGATTTCATCTGAGAATTCGTCGAGGTTGACATCCTCTTCATCCACAGCTTCGCGATCACGGTATACATCAATATCGTACCCCGTGAGCTGACTGGCAAGTTTAATATTCAAACCACCCTTCCCGATAGCCAGCGATACCTCTTCAGGTTTCAGAAAGACTTCAGCACGGTTCCCGGTGGGGTACAATTTTATTGAAGAGATCTTTGCCGGATTCAGCGCCCGCTGTATATATAGCTGTATGTTGTTTGTAAAATTGATGATATCAATATTTTCGTTCCTGAGTTCACGTACAATTCCATGAATACGGGAACCTTTCATTCCGACGCAGGCGCCAACCGGGTCAACCCTCTCATCGTAAGATTCGACAGCCACTTTGGCCCTCTCGCCCGGGATGCGGACAATTTTTTTGATTGTAATTAATCCATCAAAAATCTCAGGAACCTCGAGTTCGAATAGTCGTTCAAGGAAAACCGATGAGGTACGCGAAAGAATAATATAAGGACTGTTATTCCTCATCTCAACTCTGATGATGACTGCTCTCACGCTGTCACCTTTACGGAAAAAGTCGGTAGGGATCTGTTCAACTTTAGGAAGCAACAATTCATTACCTTCATCATCGAGTAAAAGTAATTCACGCTTCCAGATCTGATAAACTTCACCTGTTACGATTTCTCCAATTTTGTTTTTATATTTTGTGTAAACGTTGTCCTTCTCAAGCTCAAGAATACGGGTAGCCAGGTTTTGACGAAGGTTAAGAATCGCTCTTCTGCCAAAATCGGAGAATTTCACTTCATCGGTAACTTCTTCACCGATTTCATAATCATTATCAATTTTCTTTGCCTGCGAAAGGGTAATTTGAAGGTTGGGATCAGTAAACTCACTATCTTCAACTACTGTTCGGTTACGCCAGATTTCAAAGTCTCCCTTATCAGGATTAATGATAACATCGAAATTTTCATCGGTACCAAACTGTTTCTGCAGAACACTCCGGAAAGAGTCTTCAAGCACACTCATCATGGTAGCACGGTCGATGCTCTTCAGATCTTTAAATTCCGAAAACGTGTCAATCAAATTCAGGTTGTCCATATCTTCAGGATTTTATTTAAAAGAAATTACTATTTTAACTGTCTTAATATGATCAAAATCAAACATCAACGATTTGGTTACTTCAACCTTTGTACCGTCAACCTTTTCCTTTGCAACTATCTCTAATTCGAAACCTACCTCATGTGCAGATTTTAATATTCCTTTATGCTTTTCTCCGGTTGTTGTCACCACCTCCACTTCGCGCCCAATATTTTTAAGGTATTGGCGTAAAACTTTAAACGGCGATGAAAGTCCAGGAGAGGAGACTTCAAGCGAAAAATCATCAGCCTCCCGGTCCAGACTGGCTTCAATGTGCCGGCTGATCTGGACACACTCACCAATGCTTATTCCTGCATCACTATCGACAGAAACCGATATCTGGTTCGCTGCACCAACAGTAATTTCAACAAGAAACTGGTCTTCCGACAGTACTTCTTCAACAAGATTTTGAATCTTTTCCTTAGCTATCATCTTTAATATCAATAAAATAGGGGACTTTCCGTCCCCTAATCCTTCGATTATTCTCCTTTGCAAAAGTAAACCTTTTGTGTTAAAAAAACAAATAAAATTCACTTCAACTTTGAATATGATTTTTTAAATGAGCAAGTTGTAAAAAGAAAGGCTAAATAAAGGAGAACATTTCTTAGTTTTGACCTGTCATTTTATTAAAGAAATTGAAGTTGAAAAGCTTAAAAAATAAAATAGTAAATGATCCGGTCTGGGGATTTATTGATTTAGACTCCGATCTTCATGTTGAATTGATAGAGCACCCCTATTTTCAGCGCCTCCGCAGGATAAAACAATTGGGACTCTCTTCACTCGTCTATCCCGGAGCCAATCATACCCGCTTTGAACATGCCATTGGGACGATGCATTTAGTACGATCGGCAGTGGAGGTTCTTATTAAGAAGGGGAACAAAATCACCGAAGAGGAGGAAGAGGGAGTAATTGCAGCACTTTTATTGCACGATATTGGGCATGGACCCTTTTCACACGCGCTTGAACAGAGTATTGTTCAGGGCGTTTCGCACGAAGAGCTTTCACTTGTCTATATGGACGAACTGAATCGTGAAATGAATGGTCGGCTTACCATGGCTATCGACATCTTCAAAAACAATTATCCCAAGAGATTTCTTCATCAATTGGTGAGCAGTCAGCTTGACATGGATCGACTCGATTTTTTAAAACGCGACAGTTTTTATTCCGGAGTATCAGAGGGAGTGGTATCGTCTGAACGGATTATAAAAATGCTGAATGTAAGGCACGATCAACTTGTTGTTGAAGTTAAGGGGATCTACTCGGTAGAGAAATTTCTGATCGCACGCCGGTTAATGTATTGGCAGGTTTATCTTCACAAGACGGTTCTTTCGGCAGAGCATATGATGATCAAACTGTTGCAACGCGCGTCCGATCTTGCACTAAATGGGACAAATGTTCCTTCAACGCGTCATCTTGCACTGTTTTTAAACGGGGAGATCAAGGCTGAAGATTTTCGTTCAAACGATTTAATGATCCGAAAACGGGCACTTCACCATTTTGCCTATCTTGATGATTCCGATATCCTGATTGCTATTAAAGAGTGGATAGAACATCCGGATCCCATCCTTTCCAACCTTTCGCGTGCAATCATTGACCGAAAACTTTTCAAAATTAAACTTTCGGGTACTCCTTTCCCTGAAACCAGACTATCCAGACTTAAAGACTTATCAATAAAAATGTTTCATATAAGCCCAGGTGAAGCTGCATTCTTCGTAATTGATGGAGAAATTACCAACAGCGCTTATGACGAAGGGGCAGAAAGTATCAATATACTCTTCAAAAACGGGAAATTAAAAGATATTAAGGAGGCTTCAGACATTAATCTGGAAGGTCTTACCAAGACTGTACGCAAACATTTTGTGTGTTATCCGGGAGAAATCATTTGAAGGTAATTATTTTATTATTTTTGCACGGTAAAATTAAAAATGAACGAATGGAGTTTTCGGCAAAAGATATCGCAGCTTTGCTAAATGGTGAAGTTGAAGGGAGTAGCAATGTTAGGGTAAGCAATATTTCTAAAATAGACCAGCCCATACCCGGCACACTGACTTTTCTGTCAAATCCGGCATACACCAAATATATTTATACCACTACTGCTTCAATAGTTATTGTCAATAAGGATTTTAAAGCAGAGAACAACCTTGCCTGCACCTTAATCAGAGTTGATGATGCCTATGCAGCCCTTGCCAAACTGCTCGATTTTTATGTTAAATCAAAACCTGCAAAAGTCGGGATCGAACAGCCAAGTTTTGTAAGTAATTCTGCTGTTATTGGTGAGCAAATATATATTGGCGCCTTTGCCTATATTGGGAACAATGTGCACATCGGAAAAAACGTGAAGATTTATCCCCATGTTTATGTTGGTGACAATGTAAAAATTGGTGATGATTCAATATTGTTTTCCGGAGTAAAAATCTATTCCGACTGCCTTATTGGTGCGTCGTGCATCCTTCATTCAGGAGCAGTTGTTGGATCTGATGGATTTGGGTTTGCCCCGAATCCCGATGGAACCTACTCCAAGATTGAACAAATTGGAAATGTAATAATTGAAGATAATGTTGAACTCGGCGCCAATACGACAATAGACAGATCTACAATGGGTTCAACGATATTACGTAATGGAGTCAAACTTGACAATCTTGTTCATATTGCTCATAATGTAGAAATTGGCGAAAATACGGTTATGGCGGCTCAGGTTGGGGTCGCGGGTTCTACTATAATCGGTAAAAACTGTCAGTTTGGTGGACATGCCGCCATAACCGGACACATCACCATTGGTGATGGCTGTAAAATAGGGCCAAAATCGGGGGTGATGTCATCTCTTAAACCGAACCTGGTTGTTTTAGGAGCCCCTGCCATTGATTTCAAACAAGCAATGAAGTCGTTTTCAATCATCCGTAATCTGCCACAATTACGTGAAGATGTCATCGAACTTCAAAAAAAGATAAAATCAATCGAAAACAACAAATAAAAAAGAGAATTTAGGTAAATAATATTAATCATATTCGGATGAAATGATGAATGTAAAGCAGAATACAATCGAAAGAGAGGTAACCATTTCAGGTAAAGGGTTGCATACTGGCGTTGAAGTCAAACTGACATTTAAGCCAGCACCCGAAGATTTTGGTTTTAAATTTAAACGCGTCGACATTGAAGGTCATCCTGTAATTGATGCCAATGTTTCCAAAGTTAAAGGGACATCACGAGGGACTGTTTTAAAAGACGGAGACATTGTGATCAGTACCATTGAACATGTAATGGCTGCATTGATTGGTATGGGAGTCGACAACGTTCTGATTGAGCTGAACGGGCCTGAAGCCCCCATTCTGGACGGGAGTGCAGCGGCCTATGTCAAAATGCTGGGCGAAGCGGGATTGGTCGCTCAAAATGCTGATCGTGAATATTTCGAGATTAAAAGAAAAATTGTTTATAGAAATGCCGAAACCGGCACAGAGTTAATTGCCTATCCTGATGATGATTTCAGTGTTGATGTGATGATTTCGTACAACTCGGCTGTTTTGGCCAATCAGTATGCCAGTTATAATTATCAGACACCTTTTGCGCAGGAGATTGCTCCCTGCCGAACCTTTGTTTTTGTACGCGAACTCGAGATGCTGCTGAAAAACAACCTTGTCAAAGGGGGTGATGTAGATAATGCCATTGTAATCATGGATCAGCCCATTGCTCAGGAAGAGCTGAACCGGATTGCCGATTTGTTCAATCAGAAACATATTGAAGTGAACAAAATCGGAATTTTAAACAATCTCACCCTCCATTTCGACAACGAATGTGCCCGGCACAAGTTGCTTGATGTTATTGGAGATCTGGCCTTGATCGGTAAAAGAATTAAAGGGAGGATCGTTGCCAAAAGACCCGGTCACGGTCCCAATACCGAATTTGCCAAAATGCTTCAGAAGGAATATCTCAAGTGTATTTCCGAAAATACTGCTCCTGAATATGATCCGAATAAAGCCCCTTTGTATGATGTAAATCAGATTAAGAAGATGTTGCCTCATCGTAATCCTTTTCTCCTTCTTGATAAAGTGATTGAGAAAGGAGCTGATTATATTATCGGGGTGAAGAATGTTACGATGAATGAGCCTTTTTTCGTTGGCCATTTCCCGGAAGAACCAGTGATGCCCGGAGTACTGATCATTGAAGCGATGGCTCAGGCAGGCGGCGTATTTGTCATTAGCTCACAAACTACTGTGGGTGAGTTTTCTACTTATTTTATGACAATGGACAGTATTAAATTCCGTAAGAAAGTTGTTCCTGGCGACACCCTTGTTTTCAGGTTAAAATTACTCGGTCCTATCCGTCGCGGAATCGCAAATATGCGGGCAATCGCCTTTGTCGGGGATACGGTAGTTTGCGAAGGAGAATTTATGGCCCAAATAGTAAAAACCAAATAATTATTCCTTAAGACCGGGGTAATTGTTTTTTTAACAAATTCAATAACAATGAATCAACCATTAGCGAATATTCATCCAAATGCAAAGATTGGTGTTGGGGTCACGATTGAACCTTTCGCAACCGTTTCGAATGATGTGATTATTGGCGACGGATCATACATTGGTCCTACAGCGGTTATATTACCAGGTTGCCGTATTGGCAAAAACTGCAAAATCCATTCAGGAGCGGTGATTGGCGGTGAGCCACAAGACTTAAAATTCAAAGGAGAATATACAACTGTTGAGATAGGCGACAACACAACGATCAGGGAGTGTGTTACCGTTAACAGAGGCACATCAGCCCACGGAAAGACTGTGATTGGCAGCAACTGTCTCATTATGGCCTATGTACATGTCGCTCATGACTGTGTTGTAGGTGATAGTGTAATTCTTGTCAACTCCGTTGCCCTTGCCGGTGAAGTAATTGTGGACGATTTCGCAATTATTGGTGGACACACCGGAATTCATCAATTCTGCCACATAGGAAAACATGTGATGCTATCAGGCGGCTCATTGGTACGTAAAGATGTTCCACCTTATATTAAAGCAGGTCGTGAACCATTATCCTATGCTGGAGTCAATTCCATTGGCCTGCGACGCAGAGGATTCTCCAACGAAGTGATCTGCCAGATTCAGGATATCTACCGGATCATTTACCAAAAGGGTTATAATAACAGTCAGGCGCTCGAAGTGATTGAAGCAGAAATGCAGGCATCGCGCGAACGGGATGAAATCCTCTTATTCCTCAAAGATTCAAAAAGGGGAATCATCAAAGGGTATTTTCCTGATTGATAAATAATATCGAATCAAATAAAAGGGCGGGTAAGGAATTATCCGCCCTTTTATTTAGGAGAATCATCTTTAAAAACCGATGATTTACAGAGACAAGGCTTCGGTGATAAGAGATTGGAGACAAGACAATAAGGAGACAAGGCCATGCCTTGTCTCTACGGATGATAAATCAGTACAAAGATCATAACTCCCATATAGATCCAGGTCATCACCTCGCGCCAGAAATATTTCTGATCAGAAACCAGATAGTGGGAAATAAAAAAGGCCACAGGAACGGTCGATAATGCAACAACCTCTTCGCCGATCGTAATTAATGCCAGGGCAGAGGTTAACACCAACCCAAGCATCCAGTAAAAAATAACAAAATACTTTCGTGTACTCACCTTCATCCGGTGATAAAGTGAGATTACCGAAAAGCTTCCAAGCGTAGTCAAAATGGTGACCACCGCGGTTGGAATCAGAAAAAAAGGTTCGAAAAGGTAACCATTACGGTCGGTCCAAAGCATCGTAATCAGGTCTTTCCATAATGATGAATAGGTGTCATTCAAAAAGGTATATGCCCACAGAAAAAGCCATGGGGCGCCAAATCCCAGGACGGGTACGGCCAGAAGCCTCCAGTTATCGTCTTTTTGTAATACAAAAATGGAAATCCATACCAATGGGAAAAGGACAAGGGCCGGAAGGTAGAACAGCGAGGCTAAGGCCAGAAAAAAGGAGGCATTAAAAGTATAGGTAATCTCTACCTTTTTATGATAGGTTTCAAAGATAAGGTAGATCGATATTAAAACAAAAAGTGTTGCCAGATGAACCGGAAGAAGCGAATGCAATTGATGAATGGATGAAACTGTAACCAGATAAATTATTCCCGGGAGATACGATCTTTTTTTCAAAAACAGAAATGAAGATCCCAGTTGGGCAATAAAGAAAGAGTTGAAAAGCACCAGGATAAATGCTATAAAGACCTGCCAGAAATCCTGATTTTTCATCTGCTGATAAACCAGGTAGTAGAGTGGCATTGCACCATTCGTCGAATTTAGGTTTAATACCAGCGGGGCATGAAAACTATGCATCCAGAAAAGAATACCGATCGCCGGGATCAGTAACGAACTGAGCAGCGTATTACTTTTTAAAATGCGTAGTAACATAACATTATTATTTTTTCAAATCAAATCCCAGGTCTTTCCTATAGAACTTATTACTATACAGGATTTTAGAGGCATTCTGATACGATTTACCGAGTGCCTCTGTGAAATTCTTCCCTTTAGAACATACGGCAATTACTCTCCCACCGTTTGTGACCACTTCATTTCCGGAGATTCGGGTTCCGGCATGAAAAATGATACTATCCGAAACCTGATCAAGATCAGAAATGGCATCTCCCTTTTCGTATGCTCCCGGATAACCACCAGCAACCAGCATAACAGCAACCGCAGCATTGTCATCAATAACAAGCTCACGATCTGCCAGATCGCCACTGGCCACCCCCTCGAACAGATCAACCAGATCAGACTTCACCCTAAGAATTACTGCTTCTGTTTCAGGATCTCCCATCCGAACATTGTACTCAATCACATAAGGTTCTGAATTAACGCTAATTAATCCGAAAAAGATAAATCCTTTGTAGTCGATTCCATCCTTTTGTAAACCCTTTACTGTCGGTACGATAATCCGTTCTTCCACTTTTTTCATGAAAAGTTCATCTGCAAAAGGGACAGGCGATATTGCACCCATACCTCCTGTATTTAGTCCGGTGTCACCCTCGCCTATTCGTTTATAGTCTTTCGCAACAGGAAGAATTTTATAGTCATTCCCATCGGTGATCACAAATACCGAGCACTCAATCCCTGAAAGAAATTCTTCAATAACTACCGTCTCACTTGCCTGGCCAAACATTCCACCCAGCATTTCGCCAATTGATTGCTCTGCCTCATAAAGATCCTCAATAATCAGGACTCCCTTTCCTGCAGCCAATCCGTCAGCTTTTAGTACATAAGGGGCTTTTAAACTGCGCAAAAAATTAATTCCCTGATTCAGATTTTCTTTGGTAACTGAAAAGTAGGCAGCGGTAGGAATTTGATGGCGGATCATAAATTGTTTGGCAAAATCCTTGCTCCCTTCCAGCCGTGCCCCGCTGCTCACAGGTCCAATGACCGAAATCTTCCTTAGCAATTCGTCCGCAAGAAAGAAATCATGAATACCCTCAACCAAAGGTACTTCAGGCCCCACAATAACCATATCGATGTGCTTCTCTAACACGATATTGCGGATTGCCGGAAAATCGGTGACTCCAACCTCAATATTCGTTCCAAATTCGGCAGTCCCGGCATTTCCCGGAGCAATAAAGAGTTGATTTAGTTTTGGACTTTGTCTAATCTTCCAGGCAAATGCGTGTTCCCTTCCACCCGAACCAATGATAAGAATATTCATCTGTATATAATTTGCTTTTTTATTTCCATTTTGCTTTCGCAATGCAAAATAAACAAATTTTCAGGCTAATTTGCTATCTTCACCCCTTCAAACTACAGCATTAAAATTGTTTATTATGGAAACAAATTTGTCACGACGCAATTTTATTCAGAAAAGCGCAGTTGCCACTATAGGACTTGCTGCAATTAATCCAATCACCTCCTGGGCAAAACCTGAAAAATCAGGAATGAGGATTGGACTCGTTACCTATCAGTGGGCAAAAGACTGGGATTTACCCACACTGATTGCCAATTGCACCAAAACGGGAATTCTTGGGGTTGAACTGAGGACTGAACATGCTCACCATGTCGAGATTAAATTAAATACTGCTCAACGCGCTGAAGTGAAAAAGATGTTTGCCGACAGCCCTGTTACCTGTCTGGGATATGGTTCAAATTTCGAATTTCATAGTCCTGATCCGGTTAAGCTAAGATGGAATATTGATCAGGCTAAAGAATATATTAAACTTTGCAAAGAGATTGGAGCAACAGGTATTAAGGTTAAGCCAAACGATCTGCCGGCCGGTGTGGAAAAGGAGAAAACCATCGCTCAGATTGCCACTTCATTTAATGAGATAGGAAAATTTGCCCGCGACTACGGACAATTGGTTAGGGTTGAGGTACATGGAAACAAGACACAGGAAATTCCAAATATAAAAGCAATATTCGATCAGGTGACTGAGAAAAATGTGAAGATGTGCTGGAATTGTAATGATCAGGACCTCCTCCCTCCGGGACTTAAAGAAAACTTCAACAGTGTTAAAAAGTGGTTTGGTGATACAGTACATGTCAGGGAATTTAATGTTGGAAATTATCCTTATCAACAGTTAATCAATCTGTTTACCGGAATGCATTACAAAGGCTGGATTCTGATGGAAGCGCGAACCGATCCTGCCGATAAAGTGAGTGCCTTAAAAGAGCAGGTTGTAATTTTCAATCAGCTAGTTGCTAATTCCAGGAAAGGTTAGTTTTTTAATTCCGGATGTAATATAAATGAATATTAAACAGGTTTTTATCAATGAGGTTGGTTTGGTTTCAATAAGCAGAAACCGCCAGGCAACCAGGTATAAAATCGCAATCCGACCCGACGGATCGGTCAGGGTAACGATACCCTGGCTAGCCTCCATCAAAAGCGGAGAGAAATTTCTCGCTGAACATCTGCAATGGATTTCGGAGACAAAGGATAAAGTGGCCAGAAAACCTGTTGTTTCAAAATATATTCAATCGGGCCATTTATTTTCAACCCGAAATTACCAATACCATGTTGGCCCTGCTGACATAAGTCAACCACGGATCAGATATAACAAAAATGAGCGGCAGGTATTCTTTGAATTTCCTGTCGCTCATTTGATTGAATCGACGGAAATACAAATCAGTCTTCGGAAAATGATCGAGAATGTCCTCCGGTTTGATGCGAAAAAATATCTTCCCGGAAGGATTACAGAACTGGCTACAACTCTGGGATACACCTTCCAAAGGGTCACCATTAAAAACAATAAAACCAATTGGGGAAGTTGCTCAAACCGCAAAAACATCAATCTCAACCTTCATCTGATGAGATTGAATGATCGGTTAATCGACTATGTTATTGTTCATGAACTGGTCCACACGATCATTCCCAATCACGGGCCCGATTTCAAAGCGACCATGAAGAAGCATTATCCGGATACAGCTGAAATGGATAAGGAGCTTAAGAAAATCAGGACGGGAATATATTCCGCATCAGATGTGTAACAAACCGGCCTGATCAGCCATCATGGTCAGGAAGTAGGAAAGAAAAAATGCAAATACAGGTGCAATAAACCAGATAACCCAAAGCCGTTTCACCACCTTATTTGAAAAGGTCTCTTTCCATCCTTTCTTCGAAACACTCAAAGCAAGTATGGCAAAAGTATTCAACTGAACCAGTGAAGTTGGGATACCTTTACTAACAGAGGCGCCCAGGAGCAAAGTTGCAGTGATAACTGAGATAATGGAAGCCTCAACCTTTCCTATTTCCACGATCTCAGTTCCCGTTTTAACAATCAGTTTGTGCCCAAAAATCGAACTCCCGATCCCAAATGAGGGGGCAATGATCAAGGTTGCAAGAATCATGATCAGCACAAAATTACCACCTGTCGGGTTGATATTTAACTCATTGGTAATCATTGACGCAATTGGACCGGAGGCATTTGCCACATTATTTGAGCCGATAGAGAAAGCCACATAACAGCTGGTAATGATCACGATCCAGCGAAAAAGGGACTGTCTTTTAATCGTTTTAAAATAATCGGGATGCTTGATATCAAACCGTTTGATAGAAATATTTGCAATCAGGTACATTAATCCGAAAGATATTAAGGGAAGCATTACCCAGGTCGGAATGATCTCAAGAAAAACCTTTTTCGTATTTAACTGGCCCATATAGTGAGCAGGCGCTGCAAGGGCCAGAACCGTGGACTGTGACGTCGATTGAGGTACACCGACCAAATTGGCAAAAAGGAGGGATATTGCAACCGAGAAAAGTATAATTGTGGTCAAAGTATAATTTAGGCTCTCAGACGGAAGAATTCCTTTCCCCAGGGTAATAGCCGTATTTTTTCCCGCAAGCAGCGCTCCTAAAAGGACGCATAGTCCAAACAGACCCGGGATCAGGTCTTTTCGTAATATACCCGATCCATAAGCCGTAGCAAATGATGGAGAAGTACCGCTTCCTCCCATATTAATCGCCAGAAACATGGCAACCAGAAACGGCAGGAGCAAACCGTTAAGCATTGGTGACAGCATAATCTAAAAAAATTCCTGCGAAGGTATTTAATTAAGAGTTATTACCAAATTAGATTTTGCAGTCATCAAAAAAACCGACAACTTTGGAGAGACATATTGGAGAGTGAGTGACTTGGAGACTGAGAGACTGAGAGACAGGGAGTGAGTACGAAGAGGAACAATAGAAACCATAGAAATTTAGGGACAATAGAAACGTTTAAATAAATTGATCATCAGAATGATAAAATGGGATAAATTGATTTCAGATTGCCGGCTCGGCCTTGAAGACCGGATGATTCATGAAGATGATGATATCCGTTCGACTTTCCAGCGCGATTACGACCGGATCATCTTCTCCTCCCCTTTCAGAAGACTTCAGGATAAAACCCAGGTATTTCCCCTTCCCGGAAGTATTTTTGTCCACAACAGGCTTACTCACTCCCTTGAAGTGGCCAGTGTGGGTCGTTCACTGGGAAATATGGTTACTGCGTCTGTTAAAACCACTCATGAGCCACAATTGCAAGATATTGTTGGTGAGATTGGTGAGATAGGTGCAATTGTATCAGCAGCCTGTCTTGCCCATGACCTGGGTAATCCCCCGTTTGGACATTCAGGAGAGAGCGCAATCGCCGATTTCTTCAAAAGAGGGGGCGGATTAAAATACCAAAACAGTGTTACAACAGAGCAGTGGACCGATTTTACCTGTTTCGAAGGAAATGCCAATGCATTCAGGGTACTCACTCATCAGTTTTCCGGAAAACGATACGGTGGATTTGCATTAACATACAGTACGCTGGCAAGCATCGTTAAATACCCGTACGAGTCTTCAGTAGCAGGCGGGAAACCCAAATTCGGATTTTTCCAAAGCGAGAAAGAGATGTTTCGCAAAATCGCGACACAACTTGAGCTGGTACAACTTTCAGAGAACCCTTTACAGTATTTGCGACATCCATTGGTCTATCTTGTAGAAGCAGCCGATGATATCTGCTATCAGATTATGGATGTGGAAGATGCTCATAAACTTAAAATACTGACCTATCCGGAGACAGAGTCGCTCTTTCTCAATTTCTTTCATCCAGCTACAGACAAGGTAACGCTCAATAATATCACGTCCAATTTAAAATTAGTAACAGATGCAAATGAAAGGATAGCCTACCTCAGGGCCATGGTTATCGGTAAGCTGACAAAAGAGTGCGCTCAGCTTTTTATTTCACGAATCAGTGACTTCAACCATGAAGAGAAGATAATTCCACTGTTTAACTCATTGGAGGAACCTTCAAAGAGTGCAATGGCAAAGGTGAAATCGGTTAGTCTTAAAAAGATTTACAACGACAGAGCAGTCATCGAAATCGAAATTGCCGGTTATAAAATTCTAGGGACACTCCTCGAAGCCTTTATAACAGCAGTAGTTGAACCGGATGGATTCCTTTCACAAAAATTATTAACCCTGATCCCTTCACAGTACCAAAATAGTGATGATTCGATGTATGGTAAGATTCAGTCGGTTGTTGATTTCGTTTCGGGAATGACCGATCTTTTTGCACTTAACCTCTACCGGAAGATTACCGGAATGGAGTTGCCGGGAATAGCCTGACGCACTCTAGCCGGAGAAGCAACTCGAATCTTTGATTTTTTTGGAGAAACCATTTAAAATCGTACTTTTGAACGATTCTAAATAATGAAACACATGAAAACCATTCTTATCTATTTCCTGATCATCTATTGTATGATTGTCCAGGGGGTATGCTCCCCCCGGGAGAAAGTAAAAGAGTCAAAAAAGAATGCCATATTCCAATACTCGACCTTAAGCGCTCTGCTCGAAGGGGTTTATGACGGAGAGTTGACGATTGGCGAATTGAGAAAACAAGGCAATTATGGAATCGGAACCTTCAACGCACTCGATGGTGAATTAATCCTTGCCGATCACGAATGTTACAAGGTCTGTTCTGATGGGAAAGTGATAAAGGTAAACGATGAAGAAAAAACACCTTTTGCAGCAATCTGTAGTTTTTCACCCGATACCGTTATTCAGATCGATCGCCCGGTAAATCTGCGGGAACTCGAAACCCGAATTGGCAATGCAGTCAAAAAGTCCAACCTGATTTTTGCCTATAAAATTACAGGAAGCTTCGACACGGTGGTAACTCGAAGTGTTCCAAAGCAGGAAAAACCCTATAAAAGATTGATTGAAGCTTATAAGCAACAGGGAGTTTTTACTTATTTGCACCAGGAAGGGATGTTGTTCGGATATAAATTCCCGGCTTACCTCAAAGATGTCAATATGGATGGCTTTCATCTCCATTTTCTTTCATCAGATAAGCATACAGGTGGGCATCTTTTAAGTTGTACCCTGATCAAAGGGGAGGTTGCAGTAGCGTATATCAGAAATTACACATTACAAATCCCTGACAATTTCCATTTTAATCAGACCATCCTGACCAATAAGAAATCGGAGTTATTGAAAATTGAGGGAGCGGGAAAATGAAATTTAAACCCGAATATTAGGGTTCATTAACCGAAAACAGGCGATTAAGCAGGCTCATATCATTTACCTCCTTTGCCAGCGACTCGATGGTTGGTTTTGGTACCTCAAAAATATCCAGAACAAGTAAACCGTCGACGCAATCATTAAACTTTGGGTCAATATTAAATGCCACAATTTTTGCATTCAGTCCCAGGTATTTTTTCAAAAGGACCGGTAACCCACTGTTGAACTGGTCAATATCTCCAATGAATTTATCCAGGGAGTGCAAATCAGGTGTCATATGCTCAAGCGCTGTATTTAAATGTGGATCTTTTGTCGTCACTTTAAACTGATTTCTTGGCTGGACAAATGCCGCTCTTTTATAGTCGAAGAAATTTGCCATTATGTATCTAATAATCAACTCCTTCGATATTCCGGAATAGGTATTGCTGATGCTTACAGGACCGATTAAATATCGGTATTCAGGATTTTTTAATAAAAAATAGAGTATCCCTTTCCAAAGCAAAAACAATGGGAGCGGTTTACGCTGATAATCTTTTACAATGAATGAACGTCCCAGCTCAAGGCTCTGCTTCAGGGTATCAGTAAAACCGGCTTTCATCTTAAAAAGACTTTGCGTATAGAATCCTTTAACCCCAAATTGTCCATAGATATCATTTCCCTTGCCGATGCGGTATCCCCCGACTATCCGACCGGCTTCAATATCCCAGATAATCAAATGGTTATAATAAAGATCAAATTCATCCACATCAGTCGATTGATTAGTCCCCTCGCCCACTTCACGAAAGGTTATTTCGCGAAGACGACCCAGCTCATTCATGATCACTGGTATCTGGTCTGATGGAGCACAATAAACGGCATAGTTTTTAATCGTAAAGAGATGATGCTCATTGCTTAATGAGGCTATCTCTCCAGCAATTTTCTCAGAGGGTTGCGGATCTACTATTTGTTGCGGAAGTGGCTGACTTTTAAGCGAATAATCGAAGAAACGTTTAACCTCTAATCCCGAATCCAGACAATAAGTTTTACAGCGTAAATAACGTCCAAGTTGATGAACATCAGCGAATTTATCCTGATCCTTTACCGATATTGGATTTCCTATCCTGATCTTGATGGTTTTATTTTTCTTGTTCATGACTTCAGACGGGAGCTTTGCAGTACGCAATGAGGGATGAATTCGTCCCAGAAGGTGAAATAAACGACTGTTACTACCATGGAAATAGATGGGGACAACAGGTACATGGGCCTTTTTAATGAATCGAAGCGCCGAGATTAGCCACTCGCGGTCAGTGATTGTCTTTGAAGTGTAAGTAGTGGAAACCTCGCCCGCAGGGAAGAAACTTAAAACTCCTCCGGTACTAAGATGATCGAGAGCAGTTTTCAATCCACCAATACTCGATGGTGCATTTGGCTGATTTTCAAATGGATTTACTGCAAGGAAGTAATCCGAGATTGGCTCCACTTTCTTAAGTAAAAAATTGGCGATCACCTTATGATCTGCACGGGCCATCGAAAGTAATTTTATGAGAAGAATTCCGTCAATTCCACCATAAGGATGGTTCGAAACGGTGATAAAACTGCCGTTAGGTGGGAGCTTTTTTAAATCCTTTTCATCAAAATCAATGGTGACATTCAGGTATTTAAGAATACCATCAATCGATTCGATCCCTTTTTTATCACTGATATTATCGTATAATTTATTGATCTTATTGAACTGCAAAAGGTGCATCAGTAAACGGGCAAAATACTCGCCTCCGAGGTATTGCATTATTGGACTTACCTTCAATAAGTCCTGCGGTTTGACTAGTTTCATTTAGTACAGAATGATTTTGAGTCCAAAAATAGGAAAATGGAGACAATAATTGTTATCTTTTTTTTGTTATGCAAATAGTATAAGAATAAATGGCTATAAATCATTTATTCCTATTGGCTCATTAAGATAAAATAAGCCCAATAAAATGGCGTAATTTTGCACACAGTTATGGAAAATACGGAAAGAAATTTTGAAGGAAGATGGCTTCCGACCACAAAAAAAGAGGTAGAAGCGCTGGGATGGGATCAACCCGATGTGATCCTGTTTTCAGGTGATGCTTACGTGGATCACCCCTCTTTTGGCGCCGCAGTGATTGGGAGGATACTTGAGCGCGAAGGGTTGCGGGTGGCGATTGTTCCCCAACCTAACTGGCAGGACGATCTGCGTGACTTTAAAAAGCTTGGGAAACCCCGTCTTTTCTTTGCCATAACAGCAGGCTGTATGGATTCGATGGTGAATCATTATACTGCTAACAAACGGAAGCGTTCAAACGATGCCTACACCCCAGGTGGAAGAGCAGGGGCCAGGCCCGATTATGCGTCGGTGGTCTATTCAAATATTTTAAAAACAATTTATCCCGATATTCCGGTCCTGATCGGGGGCATTGAGGCATCACTACGCAGAGTTACCCATTATGACTATTGGTCGGATCAACTCAGACCCTCTATTCTGGTTGATACAAAGGCTGATCTGCTTGTATATGGGATGGGAGAAAAATCGATTATCGAGATCATCAGCAACCTGAATGCAGGAATTCCATTTAGTGAGATTACAACTGTTCCTCAAACCGCATTTATAGTAGATCGGTCAGCGAAATATGCGACAAATGGTGAATGGGAGGAGCTGGAGCTTAATTCTCATGAAGCTTGTCAGGCAGAAAAACTGAACTATGCCAAGAATTTCAGGCATATAGAAGAAGAGTCAAATAAGATGGTGTCACGAAAGCTTATTCAGGGGTATCAGGACAAAAATATCATTATTAATCCTTCCTATCCCTTGTTGAGTACAGCCGAAATGGATAGTTTTCATGCACTTCCGTTTACCCGGCTTCCACATCCACGTTACAGAGGCAAGGGGGCAATTCCGGCATACGAGATGATACGACATTCCGTGAATACCCACCGTGGCTGTTTTGGAGGTTGTACCTTTTGCACCATATCGGCGCATCAGGGAAAATTTATTGCCTCACGTTCTGATGAATCGGTGCTTGAGGAGGTAAAGCAGGTTACTCAGATGGCAGATTTTAAAGGATACATTTCGGATGTTGGAGGTCCATCGGCAAATATGTACAAAATGGAAGGTAAGCACTTGGAGATGTGCCAGGTATGCC
The DNA here is from genome assembly GCA_963677935.2 of Prolixibacteraceae bacterium. GTDB lineage: Bacteria > Bacteroidota > Bacteroidia > Bacteroidales > Prolixibacteraceae > JAAFHB01. The sequence goes on from CAXXEH010000003.1 coordinate 3,459,559, forward strand.
GTCGTCCCTCGTGTATCTTTCCCGAAGTTTGCACCAATCTGAATACTGACCACCGCCCCATGACCGACCTTTACCGTAAAGTCGCGGCTGTTCCCGGAGTTAAAAAGGCTTTTATCGGCAGTGGTATCCGCTATGACATCATTTTTCATAAAACAAAAGATGAGAACATTAACCAAGCCAATGAAGAGTATCTTGAGGAGGTTATCGTAAATCATGTTTCTGGCAGATTGAAAGTGGCCCCCGAACACACCTCTGATAAAGTGCTGAAATTAATGCGCAAGCCATCATTCAATATCTTCTTCAAACTAAAAAAGTTTTTTGACAAGGTGAACGCTGCAAATGGCCTTAAACAGCAACTCATCCCCTATTTTATTTCGAGTCACCCGGGGAGCACCAGTGCGGATATGGCCGAACTGGCCGCTGAAACCAAGGATCTGGATTTTAAACTGGAGCAGGTACAGGATTTCACTCCAACACCTATGACCCTGGCAACAGTGATCTACTATTCGGGATATCATCCCTATACTTTGGAGAAAATAAGTACGCCAAGGACTCAGGTACAGAAACAGACCCAACGGAAATTTCTTTTCTGGTATCAGAAGGAGTACCGGAATGAATTGATTGCTGAGCTGCGAAAAATTAATCGGCCTGATTTAGAGAAGAGGTTGTTTGGAAAAAAATAATAACATGAAAGGTGACTTCGTCCTGGATGGGACGAAAAGAAATCGTCTAAATCTTATCTTTTTTTTATCTATTTTGGTTGACCATCGGAATCATTCGTTAGTACCTTTTTTTATTTATATGGCTTAATAAGATCGATTTAATGTATTCAGGCATTGTAATTTCGCCCTTATCAGCCTCTTTTTTTAATAATTCAAAAAAGGTTACCTCAGCTCCATGCCATGTCAATTCCAGGCGCCTTATTTTCTCCAATGTGATATGGTCATAGTTTTCAGGTGTGCCCCAATAACATTTCAAACAGATTTCAAAGTCTTTCGTTTCGATCCAATTTTCACAGTGTTCACAAGACCAGGATTTTGCCCTATTACATGAAGCACAGAGCAGCATATAATCTTTAATATTTTGTTGGAAATTTTCATCATCTCCAATTATTTCGTAGGGTATTCTGTGATCGACCTGGAAATAACGTGAATCAAATTTTCCATCACATATATAACAATGGCCATTATTTGCACCAAATAATGTTTGTTTAAACTCTTTCGAAAAAGTTTGTCTTCCATCAACCCGATTATTACGAATCTTCGATAAATCGCCAAATCGATAAGCCGCTATTGACTTGCCCTCTCCTGATTTTATTTTGAATGTTTCGAGAGGAATACCTGCTTCCCTTACATCTCTCGCTGCTCTGGGAGGATGATTGTAACCATAGGTTTTCTCTAATTCTTCTGTTGTTATAAATCCGTGTTTAAAAATATGATCAATTACAATTTTTGCCCTTTTATTTGTTATTGACTCAGCAAGTTTTAAAAAATTTTCTGGATATTTTTTCATAGGTTGTCAAATAATGATGGCTGCTTAATCGCGAATGATTCAATTCTCTTATTGACCCGAGAGGCAGAGGCTAAATTACCTGAAATATACAATGCTTCATAGGTCCGCTCATTCCTGCTGTGCAATGTTGCTATAGATGAGCGACCTGCATCAAGCTCTATTTTACGCAGATTTAATTCTTTTGGAAGTTCCTCTCCGTATGTTTTATTTTCAGTACGTCCATCATAACTTAAAATGAAAGGAATATTCAGTTGATTTAGTTTATAAAGTGAATTCACAAAATTTCCGTGGTTAAGGTCTTCCTTATATCTGAAACCTCCATTTTTTGCTGTTCCCTGGTATGGCGGATCCATATAAACTAAATCCTTTTCGGTAGCCATATCCAGAATTTTTTCATAGTCAAAAGAATAAAAAGCAACCTTTCCTTTTAGTAAATTAGAAACGTTTAAAATATCGTATCGCATATTCTCTGGTAATCGACCTTTCCTCCGCTTGTCAGGACTTTGATTAAATTTCCCGTCTGAATTGTAGCGTACTGCAGCTTTAACACATTTGGCTAACAGAAACAATAAAAATTGCGGCTCATACGTTTGATTGAAATTGTCTCTTATTTCATAATAATAAGCTTCTTCCTTACCCAGTTGATTATTCCAGATTTGATTGTAATCCTTGATAATTTCATGAGGTTCATTTATAATTCTATTCCAAAGATTAATGAGCGGTTCATTAATATCATTAACAATGAAGGTATTGGTCTTATTGTAAAATGCAGCAGCAATAGTTATTGCTGCTGAACCAGCAAATGGTTCAATCAATCGATCAACCTTCTCCGGAAAAAATCGTAATATATCCTCTGCAAGGTTTCTTTTACTTCCCTGATATGGTATGGGATGGGGTATCTTCATGACAAAAATTCATTTTTACAAATTTAGTCAAATTTAACCCAACAGGATTATTTATATCATTGATGTTTCCTGATAATGGGATGTAACCTATGCAAGATACACTTTCCGGTCTTATCCTGGATCTTATTTTACAGTTCACACGCTCTTGAATACTAACTCTCCCCAGGATTTGTCCTTAAAAAAGTTCACATAAGTGTCAGTATATTTCCCTGCAACTTCTAAATATCCATTGTTGTATCAACCAGTTGCGCCAGAATAATTGAGTTTTTATTCTTCTTCAAAATGGTAAACTCGTAATCGTCAAAACTGATTTTCTCGTTGATGTTAGGTATCCTTCCCAATTTAAGAATCAAATAGCCGGCAAGGGTCTCATAATCTTCATTCATGGTCAACGGATGTGGCAGTAATTCGTTAATATCATCAAGTGAGGCAGATGCGAGGACCGTATAGTTTTTATCCCCCTTCTTTTCAACAAATGGTATTTCGTTGTCATATTCATCCTGAATCTCACCTACCAACTCTTCCAGAATATCTTCCATTGTTACAATTCCCTGCGTTCCCCCATACTCATCGACAACCACGGCTATTTGCTGATGCTTCGATTGAAACTCTTTAAGTAACTGTGCGATCCGCTTTGTTTCAGGTACAATCACTACGGAACGCATGATGGAAGTTATTTTAATGGGATCGTTTCTACGCATTTTGATCAGGATATCTTTAAGGTAAACGACTCCAACGATATTGTCAAGTGAATCGGCATAACATGGAATGCGCGAATAGTTCTCTTCGATCAAACTTTCCAGCATCTTATCGTGAAAGTCATTGACATCGATAGCCAAAACCTGGGTTCTGGGAATCATAATTTGTTTGGCGGTCCGTTCAGAAAACTCAAAGGCATTCTTAATAATATCATAATCTGCCTGTTCTATTTCGCCGCTATCTTTACCCTGCTTAACCAAATATTTCAACTCATCACTGCTGTGCATCTCCTGACCTTGGACAGTTGATATGCCAATGGTTTTTAAAACCAGGTTAGCAAATCCGTTCAATAACCAAATAAAAGGGCGGAACACATAAAAGAAGAATTTGAGTGGTAAGGCAATGATCATTACAATGCGCTGGGAACGCTGAATAGCCAGTGATTTAGGGGCCAATTCCCCGAAAACAATATGTAATATAGTGATAAGCAGGAAAGCGATTGGTAATGCGATGCTGTGTGCCAATTCAGGAGTGATTTCAATACCTGCCATGGTCATCACATTGATAATAATCTTCGCCACAACGGGTTCACCGATCCAACCCAATCCAAGACTTGCGAGGGTAATTCCAAGCTGGGTCGCTGCCAGATATCCGTCAAGCTTCGAAACAATATTTCTGGCAACGCCAGCAAGATAATTGCCGTTCTGAGCCTTAAGCTCCAATTGGGAGGTTCGTACCTTCACCATGGCAAATTCTGCAGCAACAAAAAATCCGTTGAGAAATACCAGCAAAAATGTAATAAGTATATCTGTGAGCATCAGTTTAATATTAAACTAAACCACAAATATAAAAAAAATAGAGATCAAATTACCGGTTAATTTCCATATCTCCGAGATGAAGATCGAGGGCCTTGACTGAAATCTGAATTTCATGAATTGAAACGCCCAATGAGGCAATCAATAACAGGAGGGAGGTCCCAAACATCCAAATGGCTGGAAGCTGACTTCCGATAAATATTAAAAACATGGTGAATACACAAAGGAAAAGACTCGAAACACCCAAAATCTGCATATACTTAGTTAGGTAGAGCCGCTTTCGGAGATTGGCAATCTGCCCGAGCAAGATCTCATTGGGATTTACTTTGAATTTTTCGTGGAGTGTCCGAATGAGTGTCGCATAACTTAGAAAACGATTGGTATAGGCCAGCATTATCAGTGAAATGGCCGAGAACAACAGTGCCGGAGTGGTAAGGGTGATTGGTTCGTTCATATCAGTTTTTATAATGCCATAATTACGGAAAACATAAACAGACGAATTAGAGACAAGGCAGTGCTTTGCCTCTAAAAAAATACACTGAGGTAATCAGTTACACGTCGCAAATAAGGACCGATTTACGTAAAGATTCCAATTTGTCGGGTTGGGATGGGACAAACTCCTGACCAACAAAGCCTTTATAACCGGCTGCCACGAGGGCTTTCATAATGGCAGGATAGTAAAGTTCCTGGGTATCATCCAGTTCGTGCCTGCCAGGCACCCCTCCAGTATGAACATGCCCGATATATTGAATATTCTTTTGAATGGTATCGATGATATTCCCTTCCATGATCTGCATGTGGAAAATATCATAAAGTAATTTAAATCGGGGAGAGCCAACCATCTCGCAAAGAGCAGCTCCCCAGGCCGTTTTATCGCATTGATAATCTGTATGACCATAGCTGTTCAATAACTCCATGATGATGGTGACACCATGTTTTTCGGCCAATGGCATTAGCTTACGCAGACCTATGGCACAGTTAATCATCCCGACATTACGATCCTGACCCTCATTATTTCCCGAGAAACAAATCAGGTTAGGCACTCCTGCCTCGGCAGCTTTAGGGATCATCGCTTCAAAATCAGCAATCAGTTTGGCATGATTGGCAATCCGGTTAAAACCCTTTGGAATACCCCAATCCGTGGCATATCCTACAGCGCATTTTAATCCAAATTTTCGGACAGTTGCCCAATCTTTTTCGCCCAAAAGTTCAATCGATTCAAGTCCCATGTCAGAACAGGCTTTTGCAAACTCCTCAAGTGGAATACTGTTATAGCACCACTGGCTGACCGAATGGTGAATATTTCCTTTGAGTTTCGCTGTACCTGATGCAGATGCTGCAAAAACACTGGCAGCAGGCATTCCTGCTGCAGTAATGGCAGCTATGCCAGCTGCATTTCCAATCATTTTTCTCCGGTTCATAACACAAGACATTTATTTTTGAATATCACGATTCGTTAAAACTTCGACTAAGATAAAATTATTTCGTGGTTGATTTCAATATGATCACATTTTGTCACCCTATTATTTCAGATAACCGGTTCCAAAAGGGAACCTTTGTTCCCTTTTCAACATTGAATTGGCAAGCTCATTTCCCCTGAATCGTTCGGATTTGGGATCCCATTTGAGAACTCCGGGGATTTTCATCGCTATATGGCTGATAAGACAAATTGAGCATGCCCGATGCCCCATTTCGATGGGTGAAATAGGTTGTTTACGGTTTTGAATACATTCGAGCCAGTTTCCATGATGTTCTTCGGTATGGTAGAGGCGAATTTCATTTTCCCTGATTTCCGAAGTAAGCATTTTAGGATCGCTGGCATCAAAAGTATTTGAACCCACGTGCGAAACAAATATCCATCCCTCATCACCTTCGTATCTGATCCCTGCAGGGAAAGCCGAATTGGTGTACATTGTAATCCCGTTCTCATATTCGGCTTTTACCATAAAATCACCATGGACATCCCAAAGACCCGACTTTGGAAACTGGGCAACACCCTCCACCGAAATTGGTCCAGTATATTCCGTATCCATACCCCACGAAGAGTAGTCGAACAAGTGGGCGCCCCAACCAGTGATCATTCCTGATCCAAATTGTTCACACCGGAGCCAACCCGGGCGGGAATAATCGTTCTGTGGATGTACCCGCATTTCAGTATAGTAAACCTCAGGTGTTGAACCTAGCCACATATCATAATTGAGGTTTTTAGGGACATCCATTTCAGGTGCAACAGGTCCGGATGGATCACCGGGAAGACCAATTTTTACAGTATGAACTTTCCCTATCCTGCCATTACGCACCAGCTCAGCTGCTTTTCTGTATTGTGGTGAAGATGAGCGACATTGGGCGCCCACCTGCAATATTACACCTTGTTTCCTAACAACATCACTTAGAAGACGTCCTTCGGGAATTGTCAGTGTAGTCGGTTTCTGCAAATAGATATCTTTTTTGGCAAGTGCCGCTTCGATGGCTATCTGTGCATGCCAATGATCAGGTGTACAAATTATTACGGCATCTATATCTGTATTTTGCAGCATGATCCGGTAATCTTCGTACATCTTCACATCTACATAATTGGCAGAACCTGATTTTTTTGCATAGAACTCTTCTATCAGTTTCTTGCCATCTGAAAGGCGTTTACTGTCAAGATCGCAAACGGCTATAATTCTGGCTATGTCGTATTTAAGCACTTCCCGGAGATTATGATCACGGGCAATACGACCACAGCCAATCAGACCAATATTGATCTTATTTCCCGGAGGATTTTTCCCTATAACCGTGGAGGGGATAATGGTCGGAAAAACAATTGCTCCGGCTGTTGCAGCCACTGCGTTACTGATGAAAAGTCTTCGTTCCATTTTATGGGTTGATTTGATTTAGCTTATCATTCTTTTTGCAGCAAAACTGTCAAGGAAAAGAACCGCATTATCGTGTTCTCTTAAAATTGATGCAGGGCAGGAGGTACTGATTACTCCGGATAATGTATTAAAAACAGCCTCCGATTTACGTTCGTCAGGTACGGTGCAGCATAACGATTTACAATCCATTATTGCTGTTATTGTCAAAGTTACAGCCATTTTGGGAACATGGTTAATGGTTGGAAACCACCCTTCACCCACCTGTTGCTTTCTGCAAGCCTCATCCATCTCGACAACTTTCAGGTATGCCGGATCGTTAAAATCGGCAACAGCCGGATCGTTGAAGGCGATATGACCGTTTTCTCCAATTCCAATGCAAGCCACATCGACCGGGTTATCTTTAAGCAATTTTTCATATCGCTTTATCTCTATATCGATGTCTTCCGCATCACCTTGTAAATAGTAGACCTTTTTAGGATTTACTTTATCGGCAATGCGTTCTTTGAGGAATTTTCTGAAACTTGCAGGATGCTGGTCCGATAATCCAATATACTCATCAAGATGGAATAAGGTTATTTTTGTCCAATCGATCTCATTTTTAAGAAGGACATCAAGTAATGGGTATTGTGAAGCTCCTGTTCCAAGAATAAGAGATGCATCTCCTCGCTCCAGAATTGCCTGGTTCAGTATTTTGGTTACAAAAGCAGCAGCACTCCTGCCCATATCTTCTTTGTTACCAAATATTTCGACCTTTAGTTTGTCCTTATAAAATGATTTCTCCATTTATTCTTCTAATTACTAATTATTGTTTTGATTCAAATACCAGTTTCCCGTTTACTATAGTTTTCAGGATCTTCATATTGAAATCATCCATTGTAAATAATATGATGTCAGCCCTTTTCCCTGGTTCTAATGTCCCCCGATCATTTAAGTGGTGAAAGGAGGCAGGATTTGTTGCGGTCATCAGAATCGCTTTTGCCAGGCTGCACCCCGTAACTTTCATGATATGTCCAACCCCCTTGGTCAATGGTGAAGCAGAACCATATAATCCACCTTGCTGACCAGAGAATCTAAGGTTTCCATCAGCTGTTTTTTCAATGGTCTCCCCGCTCTTTATTTTGTAATTGCCCGGTGGTAATCCGGCATAGCTTGTAACATCAGAGGTGATAATAATCTCTTCTGGTCCTTTTGCTTTGTAAAACACCCTTAGGACTTCGGGAGGAAGGTGAAATCCATCGGCGATAATACTAATCATTAATCGATCATCAGCCAGTTGAGGCCAGATAGGATTATTGTGTCTGTTGATCGTATTGGCGCAACCGTTACCCAGATGGGTCGCCAGTCCGGCGCCATAATCGATGGCCTTTTTTATGGTTTCTGCGGAACCGTTATGATGTCCTAAAGATACAACTATTCCATTTTCCCTGCATTTCTGAATAAACTCAAACGCGCCTTCAACTTCAGGAGCAACGGTCACCAACAGTATCTTACCCCCTGAAGCATTTTGGAGTTCAATAAACTCATTCCAATCGGGCTTCCGGACATGATTCAACGGGTGTGCCCCACGGTATCCATCTACTGGTGAGATATAGGGCCCTTCGAGATGAAAACCCGCAATGGAACCCAATAAAGAGAGCTCATCCATTGCTTTGGCAAGTGTGGCAAAATTCTTCAGCAACAAATCCTGACTATTTGTAGTAAGGGTCGGAAAATAAGTAGTGACCCCCTCTTTCCACAGACCTTCAGTGACTTTCATAACATTCGCAACAGACAACTCCCCGTTACTACCTGGACTATTCTCCGCACCTTCAAGCGAAAATGATATCGAATTGAATCCATTCACCTGGATATCAACCAATCCGGGAGCAATAAAAACAGGTCTGCTTTCATTGGAAAGCTTGTTCAATCTTTCGATACTCACGATTTTACCATTTGCAATTTCAATTGCAACCGGAGTAAAATCAAGATAATGAATACCCTCTATTCTTTTGGGGACATTTATTAAATCAGTCATTAGTGTATAGGTTTTACTTCTTTTTGACTCGTTCTGACAGGTTCAAATTTTATTTTTCTATTTTTGCTCTTTCCAAAATCGGTTGAAGGTCAACGGATATCCCCCCCTTTATCTTGCTTTCATCAGCGGCTTCCATAAATGCGACAATCTCCAGTGTTTCCTCTGCACTAACAGGAACAATGCCGGTCTTGAAAAATTCAATTATTTTTTCTAACAATGGGTTATATCCCCTAAATTCACCAAGTACCTCAACTCCGTTTTCACCAAATACGGTACCCCCAAAATTCCCTTTACCCGATCGGGTTCCCCTATAGGAGCCGATGCGACCATCTTTCCATGTACCAACGCACATATCTGTATCGGCTGTATTAATCCGGACTACATTTTTACATCCGATACCCATAACAGCAAACAACGCTTCAATGCCATGAATCCCATACCAGAAAAGATCGGGATGTGTTTTTTCAATTTTAGCAGGTCCGTAAGTGTCTGCACCAATTACTTTTCCTAATTTTCCTTCCCTTATTTCTTTAGCTCCAACAATATATCTTAAAGAAGAGGAGGAGAATACGGGGACATCATATTTTGCTGCCGCCTTAAATATAGCGGAAGCATCTTTCAAACAGGCAGCTACAGGTTTATCAATAAACATCCGTTTACCAGCTTTTATTACCGGCAAAGCCTGTTCCAAATGTTTCCTGCCATCAACTGTTTCCAGAATTACAACATCGACCAGTGTTAACAGTTCTTTGATTGAGCCAACGATCTGTACCCCTTCTTGTCTGACTTGTTCAGTAAAACCAGCAAGCCGGTCCACACTGGCCGGAAGATCGCTGCTACCAACTGTAGGGTAAGCTGCAACCACCTTGTACCCCGCAAATTCAGGGCCTGCCTTTGGATCGTTGAGCGCTTTGGTAAAAGCGATACAATGTGATGTATCCAGCCCGATAATACCAACCCGGGTTCCTTCAGACAAATTATTGTAGGATTTTGCTGAAACAGGATTACTCGTTAATACAATTCCTGTGAATGTGATTAATGATTTACTTACAAAGTCTCTGCGACTAAAACTATTTTTCATATTTGATATTTGTATGCGAAAATAGAACAAGTATTTGATCAGAATCTGACCAGCAAAGCTCCGGCTGAGTATCCTCCACCGAATACGGTAATTCCTACCAATGAATCTGCAGGAATCTTGTCAATATTTTGTGAAAGACATATGCCTGTGCTTGCGCAACCTGTGTTACCGAGATCCTGAATATTCGTCAGTACTTTTTTAGGCAAAATATTTAACTGTTTAATCAGATTAGCAATGATCCGATGATTAGCCTGATGGGGGATAATAAAATCGAGATCTTCGATGGTTAGCGAACAGCTTTCAAGTGTTGTTTCAAGTGCCACTCGCATAAAATTGCAGGCATGCATGAATACATCCCTTCCGTCAGGCATTTGAAGCCCTCCTTCACCGGGGCGAAGATAAACAGCCTCTGTACCTTTTCCTACATGGCCAAGTCCGCGGGTAAAAATATTTAATATTTCACCCGGCTTTTTTCCAAGAGGTTCTTCAGAGATAAATATTGCAGTAGCGCCGTCACCCCATAAATGTCCACTCTTCTCACACGTTTCGTCGCTATAAAATGTATTGTGCTCAGAAGCAATCACCAAAGCCCGGGTAGCTTTTCCCATTGCGAAATATCCTTCTACGATCTCAAGTGCATTCACCAGTGAAGAACAGGCTGAAGAGATATAAAGGACCTGTGCCTCCGGAATACCAAACTCACGCTGCACTGTATGACCTATTGTAGCAACAGTATCATAGGGAGTATAGGAAGCGCCAATGATCAAATCGACCTCTTTTATGTCAAAAGGCAAATCCTTAAGCGCCCGTGTAACCGCTGCAACAGCCATCGTATTGGCATTCTCCCCTATCGCAGCCTTGGAGCGTGTCCTTATTCCGGTCCTGTCAAAAATCCATTCATCATCCAGACCGTTTAGTGACTTAAAGTACTCATTAGGAACGCGCTGTTCCGGGATGTAATGCGAAATCGTGTTAATAAACATTCTCATATCAAAAATTCAAAATGACAATTAATTAAGCGGAGGTTTTTATTCCGCGGAATAGAATCTTTTGCCAGAGCTCAAGGGTCTCATGGCTGGGTTTTCCAAAATTATCTTGTATAAACTGGTGTTCAAGCCCCTTCAACGTTGTAAGTGTTAGAACTGCAGTGTTTTCGTAATCATCAACAAAAAATACACCCGATTGAGTCCCTTCCTGAAGAACATTTACAAGGCACTTCTTCTCGTGGGTATCGATCTCCCTGCGAAAATTTTCGATTTTATCGCTTCTTTTCAGAAATTCCATTTTTAAGAGTCGATCTTTCCGGATCAACTTCTCAATCGTCTTCATATGATTAACCATGAATTTTGCAATCTTTTTCTCAGGCGAAATCTTCATACCTGCAACCTTGTTCAACTGTTTGAGGATTGCATCAATTTCCTTTTTAATCACCTCAAGATAAAGCTCTTCCCGTGTTTTAAAATAGGTATAGAGTGTTCTTCGTCCAAGTCCTGATGCCTTGGCAACATCATCCATAGTTGTGTTATCCGCTCCTTGATGGGCAAAGACCAACCGGGCAACTGTAATGATTGTATGACGTGTGGTACTTTTCAAAATAATAAATTGCACAAAATAAAAATTCGTGTGCAAAAGTAAAACTTTTTTAATACCCCGGAAGTATTTTATACATTGTTAACTTTTACCATCCCTCAAGCTGATTCCACCATGCCTTGTCCTTCCATTCCCTTTTGATGCCTTCATTGAACCTGATATCTTTCATTGTGAAAGAAACCAGTTTCAGATCCTCTGCTGAAGCCTCTGCATATCCAGAGAGCGTTTCATGCACACGGACGGCATGCAAATGGACATTTCCCTCACCATTTATCAGTCTGATATTCGAAATAACCTGATTAATAACAAAAAAGAATAAGAGTGCATACCCTTCAGCCGAGGGAGAGACAGGAATTTCTGCAACCCTGGTATTGATCCGGTAAATGGCTTCCTTCACCTCCTCTACCTCTTTGTTCCACAAGGTGTAGGAGTGATCAAAACTATGGATAAATTCCGCCACATTATTTAGAAGCACAAAATCCATAACCATAAAACCCTGGTCAAGGTGATCTGACTTTAAAAAGACTTCCACCTCGTAGGAGTGTCCGTGAATATTTTCGCGACAACGCTGTGAGGTGCAGTTCCGAACGATATGGGCTCCTTCGAACCGGAATTTTTTTCTGATGATCATCCTTTATCTGAATTTATGTGCGAAAGTAGAAAAGATACGGTATAAAAACGAAATTTGGGAGTAAATGAAAAATGGCAGCTGGTAACTGGCTATTGGCAACTGGCTACTTATTAGCCATAAGCCTGTGTTCGGCAAAGCTATTCATTACCGGATAAATATTTAATGCTGAATAAACTCATCTCAATTAATACCTGCCAACAACCAGGTGCAAGCTACCAGCCATTTATTGCTTCTTATCTTCCTTCTCCTCAAACTTTACAATATCCCCATAATAGGAAATAGTACTCCGCTGGTTACAATTAATGGTAAGTGTAGCATTCCCTGCAGGGTTCACAAAGAGCATCAGCTGATAAGTATCACGGGGAACCTCCACCTTCACTTTTACCTCATACCCTTTTCCACTTTTGCTGGCTGAAATATTGAATTCTTTGGGTTTCCCTTCAAACTTAATACCGGCATCTCCTCCATAATCAATACTATAAGCCCGCCCAAAGAAGGGCATATAACTCGATACCATTTCAGGACTAAATTTTATTGAGTTTGAATTGGTAGTCATATCAATCGACCGGCCACCCTGAGGCAGTGCCCTTGATGCAATAAAAACAAACGATTTGGAATTAATAAGTGAGTCAATCTGATGCTCCTTCACAATTTTGTCTCTTTCACGGCGTGCTCTTCGTGTGGCCTCTTGTGGAAAACAGTATGCAACAATAAGAATCATCATAAGCGTGAGGAATACTACTTTTGTTTTCATAATATTAGTAATTTATTTTTTTTCAATCACCAGGCGATCCTGTACCATCCGATTATTAAACTGCTGTACAACAGCCTTAAACAGTTGCTGTTCATTTTTAAAATTATTCTGTCCCTGAAGGTTTTCAAGCAAATAGGGATCGATTTTCCGATTAAAAATACCTGTCAGCTTATTCTCAGTGAAATACAGAGCGTAATCGCCGATCAGAAACTGATAGCTGTCTTCAAGATAATTAATTACAAATCGTTGTGCCGAAGGATCGAAAAGATTATTTCCAAAGGCAATATATGGCTTTGAATAATTGAGATACCCGAGTACTGAGGGCATTATATCGATCTGTTGGGCCAATGATTCATCTTTCCCCATTAAACTACCATCCCCTTTATAAAAAATGAGTGGCGCGGCATAATAGTTGACTGCTGTTTTGTATTCCTTAAAATCAGATTCTGAACAATGATCCGAAGTGATTACAAACAATGTATTTTTGAACCAGGGCATCGTTGAGGCTTTATCGAAAAACTCATGAAGGGCCATGTCGGTATAGCGGATGCATTTTTGAAGGGGAAGATGCTCCTCCGGAAATCGTCCCTTATATTGTTCAGGAACCTTAAAAGGGTGATGCGACGAAACAGAAAAGATCGTAGTAAGGAAAGGTTCCTTCATTTTATCCATCTCATCAGCAAAAAACTGAAAAAATGGCTCATCCCAGATTCCCCAAACGCCATCGAATCCATCATCATTACCATATTCATTCTTTCCGACGTAACGCTTGAAGCCGGCTATCTTTGTAAATGCATCAAAGCCCATTGATCCGTTAGGAGCTCCATGAAAGAAAGCGGTCTCGTAACCCTCCTTCGACAATAAACTGGCGAGGCTATTAATCTGATTACCCGAACGTTCTGATATTACATAAGGGACCACCAATGCAGGGATACTTGCAGTAATTGAAGGAATCGCATCAATCGATTTACGCCCGTTTGCAAAGGCATTGGGAAACACTAAGCTTTTGCTGATCAATGAATCGATAAAAGGTGTATACCCTTTATATTCTCCGTTATTCAGGCTTTTATTCAAAGAACCCACAAATTCGCGACTAAAACTTTCAAGGATGATAACTACAACATTATTTTTTTTCAAAATCAAATTTGAATCGGGAACTCTGACAGGTGTATAAATATTGTTGATTTCTTCATCAGAACTGAAATAATTTCTTACCTCAAATGCCTTTTTCCCCCAGGTTCTTATAATGCAGAATGGAGTATTTTGAACCAGAGCCATCTCCGGTGTTGAATTGACATATTTCCCCGCATTATTCATACTGATTGGACGTGTACTTGGCATATATCCACCTCTCATTCCAATCACACTTAAGTAGGAAATAACTAATATGCCGATGATAGTCGATACAGTATATTTCCAGCTTCCCACTTTAAACCGGGGAATTGGTCTAATCAATGAATATGACCATGCCAATAAAAGAACAGTTCCCAGCCAAATCAATAAAATATACCAAAAATCATAGAAAAACCTGAAAATCAGCCTGAAATTTCCTGCGTCGTTACTCACGATATCAAAAACACTAGCGGTGGTCCTTTTGAGGATAAAGCGATAGTAGATGATATCGATGTGATTGAATGCAAGACCTACACTATTAAGGACCATGAATACCCACTTTAACACACTTTGGTACCTTTCACCGAATTTAAAGGGGAATGGAAGCAGGTATAAAAGGAAGTAGATCGCGTTCAGGTAGAGTACTGCGCTAGTATCAAACATCACACCACCTCTCATAATCCTGACAAAAGAGGTCGGATCTACATTAGGAAACATCGAACTGTTGAACAGGTAAAAAATAACCCGACCAGCTGAATATAAAAACATTACCACAACGAACCTGTAGATCAATACAAAGTACTCATTGGCCTGACACCTATCCCTTGAAATATTAAAAAGCTTCATTTTTATTTAAATTGTAAATGCAAAAATAACAGCTTATTTGGTCTAAACTAAATATTTAACAATCGTTATACTAAACAAACTGAATTGCTAATAGTTTTCAAATATTGATCGGAGTATGAATCGGACCAGGGTGTAAGGATAACGAAAAAGCCACCCCGAAAATGGAGTGGCTTTAAAATTATATCTGATTCAGATAATTACTTATCGAAGCGTTCTTCAATTGCAATGATTTGTTTTGCAAGTTCTGAGGGAAGACGAGTTCCGAAAGTCGCATATTGTTCGCGGACAAGATCGAGTTCGTCTTTCCATTGACCTTTATCAACGGCAAGCAATTCAGGCATGTTGGCATCAACACCTTCAAGACCGGCAGTATTAATTGAACCTAACTGAGGAACAAAACCAATTGGTGTTTTGTCAGCAGCGGCGGTTCCGGCAACTCTTTCGAAGATCCATTGTAATACACGAATGTTGTCACCATATCCCGGCCATAGGAATTTACCCTGGGCACTTTTACGGAACCAGTTAACATTGAAAATCTTAGGAAGCTTAGCCTTGTCAGGGGCATTTTCACCGATATTCACCCAATGTCCGAAATAGTCGCCCATGTGGTAACCACAGAATGGTAACATTGCAAAAGGATCACGACGTACACCGGCTTTCAATCCGATAGCTGCGGCGGTTACTTCGGAACCAACAATCGAACCCATAAATACACCATGGTTCCAGTCAAAAGACTGATACACTAATGGTACTGTACCCGGGCGACGGCCTCCGAAAAGGATCGCAGAAATCGGAACACCTGTTGGGTTTTCCCAATCTTTGTCGATTACAGGACATTGGTATGCAGGGGCGCTGAAACGAGCATTCGGATGAGCTGCAGGTTTACCACTTGCAGAATCGTAAACTTCGTTTGTCCAGGTGATGGTTCCCTCTGGAGCATCATAACCGATACCCTCCCACCAGATGTCGCCATCGGGTGTTAAACCTGTATTCGTAAAAATGGTGTTTGCCCTGGCAGACAACATCGCATTTGGGTTGGTATCCATTGATGTATAAGGAGCAACGCCAAAGAAACCAGCTTCAGGATTTATGGCATAAAGCTGACCATCTTTACCAAATTTCATCCATGCGATATCATCTCCAACTGTTTCAACTTTCCAACCCGGAATGGTAGGAACAAGCATGGCGAGGTTGGTCTTTCCACAAGCACTTGGGAATGCCGCAGCGAAATATTTTTTAACTCCCTGAGGACTAGTAATACCCATGATCAGCATATGCTCAGCAAGCCATCCTTCTCTTTTGGCCATACTCGATGCAATACGAAGGGCAAAACATTTCTTTCCAAGTAAAGCATTACCACCGTAACCACTGCCATACGAAAGAATCTCGTTGGTTTCGGGAAAATGGGTGATGTATTTGTCTTCAATAGGGGCACATGGCCATTTGGAATCTTCCTGACCTGGTTCGAGTGGAGCTCCGACAGAGTGAATACATGGTACAAATTCGCCATTTCCAAGAACATCGAGAACCGCCTTACCCATGCGTGTCATAATTTTCATATTTACAACAACATATGGAGAATCAGTCAACTCGATTCCAATATGAGCAATATCTGAACCAAGCGGGCCCATGCTAAAAGGAATCACATACATGGTGCGTCCTTTCATACAGCCTTTAAAGAAACCTTTTAAAGTAGCCTTCATCTCAACGGGGTCAGCCCAGTTGTTGGTTGGTCCTGCATCTTCTTTCTTTGCAGAACAGATGTAGGTTCTGTTTTCAACACGTGCCACATCACTTGGATCCGACTGAAAATAGTAGCTTCCCGGACGTTTCTTTTCATCCAGTTTTACAGCCATACCACTTGCAACCATTTCTCCAAGAAGACGATCGTTTTCCTCTTCCGAACCATCACACCAATAAACTTTTTCAGGCTGACAAAGCTCAGCCCATTCGTTTACCCAATTAATTAATTTCTGATTACTAGTCATTAAATTCTTTTTATTATTAACAATTATTCAAAAGGAATTCTGCCCCAATTTGAAGCATATTCTATTTTTGTTCCATATAATCCTTGCAGGCCAGATAAATATTCTCAATCAGTTCGGAAACTTTTGACTGAGGAACAGCAGAGAATGCCAGTCTAATCAAATTCCCAAAAACAATTACACCAGTACTGTATTTTTCGAGCAGTATCTTCCTGATGGCCTCGGCTTTTAACGGATCTTTCAGCTCAATACACATGAAATACCCCGAATTAAAAGGAAGAGCCACAAAATACTCACTGTATTTTTGATCAGAAAGCACCTGAATTATTGACTGATACCGTGATTTTAATGTGACATATTTCGCCTTTTTATCCTCTTCGTATTGCGCTGAAAAATAGGCTTTATATAACAACGATTGAGAAAGGTGGCTCACATTTGAGATATTTCCCCTGACAGCACCTGCAGTTTTGTTTTCAAGCGCTTCGTACAATTCGGGGTTACCATTCTTCACACCATAGGATATAAATCCAACCCTGAATCCCCAAACATAGTCCTCTTTAGTCGGCCCGTCTAATTTCACCGCAAGCACTTTCTCACTCAGGTTGCACAGTTGGGTGAAAATGGATTCCGTATAGACCTTATTCTCATATACAAGTCCAAAATAGGCATCATCAATCAGCGCAACAATATTCTTACCCTGATCGGCCTGATTTTTTATTGCATTTACAATCGGTCCAATCTCAGAAACAAGTGGGGTATAACCAGTAGGATTATTGGGGAAATTGAGTAGTAGTACGATTTTACCCTTTATGGTATCAAGGGTCTCTGAGAATCCGTCAACATTAAAACCTCCGTTTTTAAACAGTGGAAATGTAACCACTTGCCCTTTGTAGGAGTTCTCAAATATAAGGGAGTAATTTTCCCAGAACAGGTCGGGAATGACAACTGTATCACCTTCATCAACAAATAAATAACCGGCCATGCTAATTCCGTGGGTCAATCCGCTGGTCACGATGGGGAGACTTATTGGAGTAGCGCCAAGTGAAGGATTTTTTCTGTAAACAGACTCTTTCCAAAAATCACGCAACTCCTTTTTCCCAAAACTAGGAGCATAGGGATAGACCGATCCAAGAGGGAGATTGATCAATTTATCAAATTCGGAAAGGTGCATAGATGACCCATCATCCTCAATTGCTTCACCTATTGTAGCATTAATACTTTTACCCCTGGCCTGTGCCGATTGTGACAAAATTCCAAGCTTGGGAAAAAAGATATTTTTACCCCGGTCACTCAATAATTCAAGAACATTCTTATTCACCTTCTGAATGATCTCATTAAGGTCAATTGCCTGTGTGTCCATTAAGCGCTGTTTAATTTATTTAATTAATACTTAAGTGCAAAATTATCTAAATATCCCGAAAAAAGATAACAACTATATTTGAATCCTCAAAACTTAACAATGATTTGACATAGATGCAAACCTGAACTGAAGTATTCAAATGTTTGGCGGGGTGATTATCCATAGTACCTTCGCAGATGAGTTGTGAATGTTTTTCAGCGTGTGGGGAATAGTGGAGTTGAAATAGAAATTATCCCCTTTTTCAAGAATATACTGAGAATTGTCAAGGGTCATCATCAATTTCCCTTCCAAAATATATATAAACTCCTGGCCCGGATGAGGATGCATAATCTCAGAGGAATCGGAGTTCTCCACAAATTTCAGAATGTAGGGCTCCATTTGCTTACTGTTTTCGTGATGGGAAAGGAGGAAAAGAGAGGTTCCACTTGAGTTTACTTTCACGAATTTGATATCACCTGACTTGATCAACGGATTTTTTGTGAGTGACTCATGTTCGCCAATAAGCTCACCTACTGTTGCATACAAACTATTCGCAATACTTTTTAAGGTTACAATGGACGGAAATGCCTTGGAATTTTCGATTTGTGAAAGTGCACTTGCACTGATTCCGACTTTTTTTGAAAGATCGCTTAAGGGTAAGCTCAACATTTCTCTTTTACGCTTGATTCTTTCTCCCAATCGATTCATTGATCGTATGCTATAAATTAGATTTAATTAATTGATTTATAAAAATGCAAAGATAATTTTTTTTGGGTTGCCCCCTAAGCTCAGGTTAATAAATTAAGTAATACTTAACAATCAGAAATTCGGGATTGGTTAAAATTGGTAAGTCGGAGAGGGTAACGATCGAATCAGCAGAGCAAAACAGATGAATGAAAAGTGGGATAAATCAATTCCGGATCACTTGATATTACGGGCCAATACACAACAAGAGGACCTGTAACCAATTAGTTACAATGTCCTCTTATTGAAAATGATTGCCGGGCCCCTTCGGCAAAAATTTCACGATCTTGGGTGGTATCTGTTTACGGTGTCTTTCAGATACTCTTTATCCAAATGAGCATAAATCTCGGTGGTTAAGATAGATTCATGACCAAGCATCTCCTGAACAGTTCTCAGATCAGCACCTCCCTGCACGAGTGCAGAAGCAAATGAATGCCTGAAGGTATGAGGGCTAATACTTTTTCCCAGTTTTATTTTATCTGCCAGATTTTTAATAATTGTAAAAATCATCACCCGGCTCAATTTCTTTCCCCTTCTGTTGAGAAATACAATATTCTCATACCCTTTTTCGATGGTAAGTTTCTTTCGCGAATTAACCAGGTATTTTTTGATATCGTCTATTGCCCGTTTACTGATGGGGACCAGGCGTTCACGCTCCCCTTTACCTGCAATCCTAAGAAATTCCTGTTCGAAATGAAGATTTGATATCTTAAGATCAACCAGTTCTGACACGCGCAAACCACAACTATAAAGAGTCTCGAGAATGGCTTTGTTGCGAAGACCTTCAGCTTTTGTAACATCAATGGCTTCAATTAGATTGTTAATTTCATCATCTGTTAGAATTTCAGGGAGTTTCCTACCAATTCTTGGAGACTCAAGCAGCGTTGTCGGATCATTTTCAACTGCTTCTTCAATCAAAAGGAACTTATAGAAAGATTTTATGCCAGAAATCGTCCGGGCCTGTGTTCGGGGGCTTATCCCATTCTGATTCATCCACTCCACAAATTTTCTTAATTGAGCCAATTTTACCGTTTCCGGTGTGAGATTAGGATAATGCTCTTCAACAAATGAAATAAGCTTGTTGATGTCATTAACATAAGCACTTACTGAGTTTGGAGATAATGATTTCTCTATCCTCAGAAACGTTTCATACCCTTTTTTACTTTCTGACCAATTCATAATACTTTTTTTTTTAATAAAGGTGAAAGAAATTAGTTAATCAAAATATATTATAAAGAACAAACGAAAAAGTATAAAAGTTGTTTCATTTTTTCGCAAATTGCACAATATAAATATACAAAATATATTACATTAATGAAAATTATTATTGTAAATGGCCCAAATCTAAATTTGTTAGGGGTCCGGGAAAAAAGCATTTATGGAAGTAGCTCATTTACAAATTATTATAAAACACTCACCACCCGATATCCGGATTTGGAATTTGAGTATTTTCAGTCAAATGTTGAAGGTGAAATAATAAATTATCTTCATAAGGAAGGATTTTCGGCTGATGGCATCGTAATAAACGCCGGAGCATACACGCACACATCGGTTGCAATCCGCGATGCGATTGCGGCAATCACGACCCCTGTGGTCGAGGTTCATATCTCAAACATACTTACCCGTGAGCAATTCAGACATGAATCAATAATAGGTCCTGTTTGTAAAGGGAGCATTATGGGTTTCGGTCTCGATTCTTACCGGCTTGGTGTTGAAAGTTTTCTTGCTCCCGAATAATAGCATTACCTTTGCCTGCAATAGTAATTAATAGCATTGAATATGAAAGTAACAAAATGCACCAAGATTGTTGCCACCATCTCGGATAAGCATTGCGATCCCCCCTTTTTGCTGGCGCTGTTTGAAGCAGGGATGAATGTCGTTCGGATCAATACAGCTCATCAAACACCAGAGAGTGCCCTGCAAATTGTGAATAATGTCAGGAGTGTGTGTGATTGCATCGCAATCCTTATCGACACCAAAGGACCCGAAATACGAACAAAGAATGTTGCCAATCCAATAATTGTAAAAACAGGTGACAAACTTCTCGTAAAAGGGGGTGATGAAGAATCTGCAGATGGATTATTAATTGTTGACTATAAGCAGTTTGCTGAAAATATTCCAATTGGAAGTTCAATGTTGATTGATGATGGAGAGCTTGAATTCAAAATCATTGCAAAAGTTGGCGATGCACTCGAAGTATTGGTGTGTAACGATGGTGAAATAAAAAATAAAAAGAGCATTAATACTCCCGGAGTTACAATTTCGCTTCCACCAATAACCGAAAAGGACAAAATGTTCATTGAATGGGCAGCAGACCATGATATTGATTTTGTGGCTCATTCGTTTGTTCGTAATAAAGAGGATGTATTGGCCGTACAAAATATCCTGGATGCAAAGCAAAGTCGTATAAAAATTATCTCAAAGATCGAAAATACCGATGGTGTAAACAATATCGATGAGATACTTGATTACTCCTATGGAATCATGGTTGCCAGAGGTGACCTAGGAATAGAGATTGCTGCAGAAAAAATCCCTGCGATCCAGCGAAAGCTGATCAGAAAATGTGTTGAACGGAAGAAACCGGTGATCGTTGCCACACAGATGCTCCACACCATGATCAACAGCCCCCGCCCTACCAGAGCTGAGGTGAGCGATGTAGCTAATGCTATTTTCGACCGGACAGATGCCATCATGTTATCAGGCGAGACTGCTTATGGACAATATCCGGTTGAAGCAGTACAATTAATGACACGCGTTGCCATTGAGATCGAATCGAGTAAAGACAGGAGAAATGACTTGCCTGTGCCACGTCTCGACAACGAAGTGTCAGCTTTTTTAGCAGAGGCTGCCGTAATGGCCGCCAATGAATTAAATGTTGCCGCAATCGTTACCGATACCCTGACAGGTAAAATCGCCCGCTATATCTCAGCATTCAGAAGCCCACGTCCCGTTTATGCCAAATGCCATAATGGACGGGTTAAACGCGAACTGGCCCTTTCATATGGTGTCCAGGCCAGCCAGATTGTTTCTAAAAAAAATAAGCATAAATTGGTTGAATCTTCCCTTCTTGACCTTGAAGCACGCGGCAAAATTACGGAAAACGATACTGTGGTCTATGTTGGCGGAAATTTCGGGGTTGGTGGCGGAACCTCATTTATAGAGATTGCCTCAGTGGCACGAATGACCAAAGAGAAAAAGAACAGTAAGCATATAACTACAGAAAATTAGAAAATTATTTGTTTTGAAATTCTGTAAAGCGGGATCAACGGTTTCTTATTTATGGTGATCGACTTGTCTAACATTAGAATTTTTTAAGATGAAATAGCCATGGTTGTAAATCACAAACCGAAGATGAATATATCACCATGGCTATTCCATTTGGCCGTTAAAAAACAAATTATATACAAATGAAAAAAAATGTAATACAATTAACCCTCATTGCATTACTATTAGGATGCAATCTTTATGCCCAGAAGGTAAGTATTGGTTTCAAAGGTGGATTTAACATTCCGAACCTTACCCCAGGTGGATCTCAAAACTTTTTGAATTCAGGTTATTCTTCACAATTGCGTGCTGATGGTGGCATTTACGGTGAGTATCATATAAATAAAAGATTTTCAATCTCGGTGGGTGCTGAATACTCTTCTCAAGGAGGGGTAACTGAAAGTTTTCAAACCGCTTTAAATAGTTTTCCTCCACCTGAAAATCTTTATCTCAACTATCAACGGGAAGTAAAACTTGATTACCTGTTAGTACCTGTTTTGGCAAGATACAGCTGGAAGAAGAATAAAAGAAGTCGTTTAGGTTTATATACAGCAATAGGACCATTTGCTGGGTACTTACTGAAAGCCAGGCAGTTTAAAACTTATAGCGCTACTTTTGAGGATGAAGCCAGAACAAAACTCATTGATGAGGAATTTTTACCCGATAACCAGGCCGACATTAAAAACGATATGTATACATTCAATGTGGGTATTGAAGGCTTTGTGGGTATTGCATATAATCTTACCCGGAACCATACCTTATTTGTTGAAGGTGGCGGTAATTACGGATTTTTATCCATACAAAAACCGATCGAAAACGGAAAGGCCTTTACTGGCGCAGGGGTTGTAACTTTTGGCTATAGCTACACATTTCAGAAAAAATACAGAGGATGGCGCAGATAAATAGTTGCCAAAAAAAAAACCATCTCAACTAAATGTCGGGATGGGCTATTTTTTATCTCATATCATTGATTTCAACTTTGGGAAATTTAGCCGGATCGAATTTAAAAAAGTCATCTGTCAAATTCTGATCAGTTTTCATATTTTTCATTGCAAGGGTGTAGATATTCCCGTCTTTGTTAAACGTCTTTGCTGCAACTATTTGATATTTAACCCTATCAACATATAGTCTCACCTTTGTAAACTCTTTGGCCTTATCGGTCGGGAAAAGATCCACCACTATTGAAGCCTTTCCACCAATAGTTTCCTCTCCAATATAGGTGTATGTAAATCCCTTTTCATAAATCGTAAAGAGGTTCGCCGGATTAAGAGCTGCGTCGCTCTCGGCATCAATCGCGCTGATATTGACCTCATTCGATTGGGTCAGATAGCTCCAGGTAGCCACTCCGTTTGAAAAAACTTCCATCCCCATGGCAGGCATATGTAACCGGTAACTTTTCCCTTTTAAAGCTACACTCCCCTCATTCGTTTCGGTAACACTGCCAGATTTGTTTTGAAGAGTAAATGAAAAATCGATCTGAATGGTTTTGTAACTTTTGTTTGTCAGTGATAGTTTGTCAAGAATCTCTTTCGCCTTGATATCCTGCTGTGCAAACAGTGAGCAGCCCCCCAGAATTAAAACACCAAATAAAAAAACAGTCTTCATTTTATATAAATTAAATTCCAATTATTGATTAAGCCCCCGCAATAACTGTTCCAAAGCGTACTCATCCTGCAATAAAACCTGACGAGCCTTGCTCCCCTCATTTTGTCCGACGATTCCGGCAGCTTCCAGCTGATCCATTATTCTCCCGGCTCTGTTATAGCCAATTGAAAATCGGCGCTGAATTGCCGATGTCGAACCGGTTTGATTCATTACAACTATTCTTGCAGCCTCATCGAAAAACTCATCACGGTTCTTTAAATCGATGGTATCTGATTCTCCCGCACTTTCATCGTGGCATTCGGGCAACAAATATGCACTGGGATATGAAGGCTGCTGGCTGATGTATTTTGCAATTGACTCAACTTCAGGCGTATCAACAAATGCACACTGAACCCGTATCAGGGAATTACCCGTCGAAACAAGCATATCTCCCTTTCCAATCAGCTGATTAGCACCCGGGGTATCCAATATGGTTCTGGAGTCAACCATTGATGCCACCTTAAAGGCAATCCTAGCCGGGAAATTGGCCTTAATTACACCTGTAATAATATTAATGGATGGGCGCTGTGTAGCAATTACCATATGGATTCCAACAGCTCTGGCCAGCTGGGCAATCCGGGCAATCGGCAATTCAATCTCTTTCCCTGCAGTCATAATAAGGTCAGCAAACTCATCTATAACCACCACAATATATGGTTGATATCGATGTCCCTTTTCGGGATTCAACCTTCTGGAAATGAATTTTTCGTTATACTCCTTGATATTTCGGGCATGCGCCTTTTTTAAAAGATCGTACCGCAAATCCATCTCATGATTCAACGAATTAAGGGTATTCTTCACCCGCTGAACATCCGTAATAATGGGATCAGTCTCCCCTTCCATTTTAGCGAGAAAGTGTTTCTCGATAATAGAGTAAAGGTTTAATTCAACTTTCTTGGGATCAATAAATACAAATTTCAGTTGAGCCGGATGTTTCTTATAAAGCAATGACGAGATTATCGCATTTAAACCAACCGATTTTCCCTGTCCTGTCGCCCCCGCAACCAAAATGTGGGGCATCTTGGTCAGATCCACAACAAATGTTTCATTCGAAATTGTTTTTCCCAGGGCAAGCGGAAGTTCATAGTCGCTCTCCTGAAAAACTTTGGAGGAGATGAGCGAACGCATTGAAACAATCTCAGGTTTGCTGTTTGGAACTTCTATCCCGACCGTCCCTTTTCCGGGTATCGGGGCGATGATCCTTATTCCTAATGCGGAAAGACTGAGGGCGATATCATCTTCAAGGTTTTTTATCTTCGAAATTCTGACACCCGGAGCCGGAACAATTTCGTAAAGGGTAATTGTAGGTCCTGTAGTTGCCTTGATCTTTACAATTTCAATATTGTAGTTTTTAAGGGTCTGAAGGATCTTATTCTTATTGGCAATCAATTCATCGTCAGATACCTGCGGATTTCCTGTCGAACGTTCCTCGAGCAATTCGATAGGCGGAAATTTATAGCGAGATAACTCGAGTGTAGGATCAAAGTCAGGCATCTCGGCATCTGCTCCCTCATAGAGTCCATCTTCCTCCTCACTCTTATGTTGAACAGGGGTGAACTGGGAATGCCCAACAAACGGTGAAGGTTCCTCCCTGTGAATCTCTTCCCTCTCAATCTCAAGAGAGGTATTATCATTGGTTCCGGCATAGACGATCTCCACATTGTTCCCCACAGCCACTTTGGCGAACGCCCTCTCTTTGGTTTCGATAAGGGGCGCCTGGGGGATCAAAAAGGTATCTTCCTGCGGGATCTCCACTTTTTTAGGTGTTGATTTCAATCGCTTATAGGTCAGCCATTTTTTTAAAATTGGCCATGCTTCCTCGAAGGCAATGATGACGCAAATAAACATTGATGCAATAATGAGGAAAAAAGTACCAACTTTTCCAATCGTTATATTCAACAGTAAACTGATGTTTTTACCATAATCTCCACCTGGGAGCAGGAATGATTTTTCATAAAATGAGGATAGAAAATAGCCTGAAGTAACGGATGTCCATATAATCAGAAACAGGCCATAAGCAAAATTCCGGCTCATCGAAAATCTGAAAGCATTAAATAATCGCAAGGCGGTGATGAAGAAAAGATAAATAAATCCGACAGAGGCAATTCCAAATCCTCGGTTGATAAACAAATTAGCCAATATTGCCCCCCATCTTCCCCCTACATTTTGGATTTTCAGATCGGGATTTGACATTAATTCTTTTGCTGAAACCTTCAGATGACTGATATCAGCCCCACCCGAAAAGAGAAAGGAGGCAAACGAAAAGAGCAGGTAAAGTGAAAATGAAAGTAAGATAAATCCAAGTCCTGCGCCTACACGTTCCCAGGTACTCAGCTTTCCGAGACGGCCAGCCAAACCCCCTTTCCTGGTCGAAGTGCCACTTGATTTTTCTTTCTTGCTGCGAGTCATGTATTTATAAGATCAGGAGATTTAAAAAAGATCGTTGAATTCCACTGCAAATTTAACTAAAAAAGGGAACAGGCAATAAAATTCAGCGAAAACGTGTTGCGATGTACGGCTGAACCTCTCTTCACGCTTTAATTACAAATTACATTCCTTAAATTAAAAAAATAATAAATATATGACATTAATACAGATTTCGGTTCTTTGATATAGCTTTACTTTAGGTCGAAGTTTATTCGGTATATTAAAACAATTTATTGTGAACAAACTGGCAGTTGTAGCATTGGGAGGAAATGCCCTTCTTCGGGATAACGAAAAGGGGACCATTGAAGAACAGGAAAGGCATACATCAGAAACACTTGAAAATCTGATATTCCTGATAAAGGAGGGATACAATTTAATTGTCACACATGGAAACGGTCCTCAGGTAGGCAATATTTTAATGAGGAATGATGCTGGCATGCAACTTTATGGAATTACCCAAATGCCCCTGGATATTTGTGTTGCAGATACACAAGGTGGCATTGGGTACATGATTGAACGGATTTTCAGGAACATTTTAATTAAACACGGAATAAAGAGAAATGTGATTACTATTGTTGGAATGGTGGAAGTCGATCCCCAGGATCAGGCTTTTTTAAATCCGACAAAGCGAATCGGAATGTATTATTCAGAAGATCAGGCTCAACTACTTACCAAAGAGAAAGGATGGATTTTCAAATTGAGTAAACAGGGCCATAAAGGGTGGAGACGTGTCGTACCTTCTCCCATTCCAAAATCAATTATCAATCTTGATATAATCGGCAACCTGGCCCGGCAGGGAAACATCGTCATTACCTGCGGAGGGGGAGGAATTCCGGTTTACTTTGACGAAAACAGTGAAATCAGGACCATTGATGCCGTTATCGATAAAGATCTGGCCTCATCAGTCCTGGCCAATGGAACATGCGCTGATGAATTTTATATTCTAACCGATGTCCCCTTCATTTTTAAGGATTTCGGACTTCCAACGCAGGAAAAACTCGAATTTTTGGATTACAATGACGCTGTGAAATATCTCGAACAAGGCACCTTCGGTGAAGGGTCTATGGCCCCTAAGATTGGAGCGGCATTGTCGTTTATTAAAAATGGCGGAGACAAGAGTATAATCACAGAAGCCTCAAAACTTGAAGACAAATCATACGGATCGAAAATAACCATGGAATATGACATGTGATTAATATTTCACGTAAATTTGCCTGCCCTAAATGCTTTCTGAGAATTTTGATAAAGACAACCACCTTAAATCAGATATTATGGTTAAAAACCTCCACGCCAGGCATTTTTTGAAATTGCTGGATTTCTCTGCCAAAGAAATCGAATACCTACTTGAATTAGCAGCCGAATTAAAATGGGCAAAGTCAGCAGGAACTGAAGAACAGCGGTTAGTCGGTAGAAATATTGCCCTTATCTTTGAAAAAACTTCAACACGAACCAGATGCGCCTTCGAGGTTGCGGCGTATGACCAGGGAGCACACGTCACCTATCTTGGACCCTCAGGTTCGCAGATTGGAACAAAAGAGTCGATGAAAGATACCGCCAGAGTACTCGGCAGAATGTACGACGGTATTCAATATCGCGGTTTCAAGCAGTCAATTGTAGAAGAGTTGGCTCAATATGCAGGAGTCCCGGTCTGGAATGGTCTTACGGATGAATTTCACCCCACTCAGATCCTGGCCGATTTATTGACAATGCGTGAACACTGTGACAAACCACTGACGGAAATAAAATTCGCTTACCTCGGTGATGCAAGAAACAATATGGGTAACTCACTGATGGTAGGAGCAGCAAAAATGGGGATGGATTTCCGTGCCGCAGCGCCAAAAGAATTCCAGCCATCGGCTAAATTGCAGGCAGAGTGCAGGGAAATTGCCAGGGAGAGTGGAGCAAGGATCACAATTACGGAAAATGTCGCTGAAGCTGTTTGGGATTGCGACTTTCTTTACACCGATGTTTGGGTCTCGATGGGTGAACCGGATGATGTTTGGGAGAATAGAATTGCACTCCTTAAACCCTATCAGGTAAATGCAAATGTGATGGAGCTTA
Source organism: Prolixibacteraceae bacterium (assembly GCA_963677935.2). Lineage (GTDB taxonomy): Bacteria > Bacteroidota > Bacteroidia > Bacteroidales > Prolixibacteraceae > JAAFHB01. The sequence goes on from CAXXEH010000003.1 coordinate 3,487,841, forward strand.
CGGGAAATCCGGGTGTTAAATTCCTCCATTGCCTGCCCGCCAACCACGACCGCAATACAAAAATTGGAGAATCAATATTTCAGAAATTTGGACTCGAATCGATGGAAGTAACCGATGAGGTATTTGAAAGTGATGCCTCTATCGTTTTTGATCAGGCCATAAACCGTATGCATACAATCAAAGCGGTAATGGTTGCAACTTTAGGTAACTAAACTATCTTTGCATCGAACAGACAAATAGAAAATGAGGACGTTTCGGTCTTAAAATAACACTTAACAATTCATTGTAAATCATTCTCACAACATATTTATTTAATGCATTTTAGAATGAAAAATTTTGAGTTTTATAATCCTGTAAGAATCCGTTTTGGTAAAGGAGAAATTGCAAGACTTTCAAAGCTGGTTCCCAAAGGCGCTAATATTATGCTCACCTATGGTGGTGGAAGTATAAAGAAAAATGGGATATATGACCAGGTCATCACCGCACTAAAAGGGTTCAATATTATTGAATTCAGCGGTATAGAGGCAAATCCGCATTACGAAACACTGATGAAAGGTGTAGCCCTGGTTAAAGCGAATAAGATCGATTTCCTGTTGGCTGTAGGGGGCGGTTCTGTACTGGATGGCACAAAATTCATTGCAGCAGCTTCATTATGGGAAGGTTCTGATCCCTGGGAAATATTGGCACGACGCAACGAGGTGAGTGTTGTGAAGGCAATACCAATCGGAACCGTACTGACACTTCCCGCTACAGGGTCTGAAATGAATGGAACTGCAGTAGTAACACGCTGGGAAACAAAAGATAAACTTGCATTTGCATCTGAGTTAGTGATGCCCCGCTTCTCCATTCTCGACCCGGAAGTCGTTTTTTCATTGCCTCAGATACAGGTGTCCAATGGAATTGTAGATGCCTTTATTCACGTGATGGAGCAGTACCTTACTTTCCCGGCAAATGCTCCTGTTCAGGACCGTTTTGCAGAATCTTTACTAATCACACTGATCGAGGAGGGACCTAAAGTACTTGCCGATCGTTCCAATTACAATGCAGCTGCCAATTTTATGTGGGCTGCGACAATGGCCCTGAACGGTTTGATCGGAGTTGGTGTTCCCCAGGACTGGGCCTCACATATGATCGGGCACGAACTGACCGCATTTTACGGAATTGATCATGGACAGACACTTTGTATCGTACTACCCGGAATTATGCAGGTAAAACGTGAAAATAAGAAAGAGAAAATGCTTCAGTATGGTGAGAGGGTCTGGAAAATCACCGAAGGAACCATAGATGAACGAATCGATGCAGCGATTGAAAAAACAGTTAATTTCTTCGAGTCGGTAGGTATTAAAACAAAATTAGCTGACTACGGTATTGGGAGTGATGTTATACCCAAAATAGTTAATCGTTTTAAGGAAAGAGGGATAACAGCTATTGGTGAACGTGGTGATCTGACTCCCGATGATGTTGCGAAAATATTGGAACTTCAGTTGAAATAGAATTGGAATAGGTTGAAATCCAATTGAAAAACCTGGATTCCCTTTAACTATTTCCTGCCAGGAACAAAAAGAGCGCAAAGAGAAAAGTAACTTTGCGCTCTTTTCATTATTGCGATAATGCGCATAATATCAGGTATTTTGTCGTCAAACTAAAGAATGGCCTAACGTTTAGTGATTAAAGATGATTGAAAGTATCTAACGGTGATTCTGTCTTACTGCCTTTCTGTTTGCAGGGGCTACCGGACAACCACAGCATGCTCCGCCACATCCATTGCAACTGCTATCGCTCTTTTTAAATGATTTGAGTGATTGTGTTGTCTTATACACAAGAATTATCGCTGCCCCTACAACTACGGTCCATGTTAAAATCTCCTGCATAAATATTTAGTTATTAAATGTTTATAATGAAATAAAGTGCCACATGATACACCACAAATGCCATAATCCACGCAAATGCGGTCGTATAAAAAACGGTAAATAACGCCCATTTCCAGCTGCCCGATTCCCGTTTAATGGTTGCAATTACTGCAATGCATGGGAAATACAGAAGGACAAAGACCAGGAAAGAGAGAGCGACTGCCTGGTTAAATACTTTCTCTCCGGTTTTTGGACCGGAGAAATAAACTTCCGATTTCAATACTTCAGGTAGTAATTCCCTGGTTTTTGAATCATCTTTCCCGGTTTCGTATAAAACACCCATGGTGCTTACCACGATCTCCTTGGCCGGAATTCCAGCGACCAGGCATATGCCCATTCGCCAATCAAAACCCAAAGGGCTGATTAAAGGCTCAATGGTATGTCCAATAATTCCGAGATAGGAATGCTCAATCTGAGACTGAAGATGCCAATCAACAGCTGTATTAGCACCAACAACTCTCTTTTCCCTATACTGATTTTCTTCACTTCTGGGAAAATACTCGAGTGCCCAGATGATGACTACCGCCACAAGGATTGTTCCGCCAATCTTTTTAAAATACTGACTTGCCTTGTCCCACATATGTAACAACGTGTTACGTAAAACCGGCATCCTGTAAGGGGGCAATTCCATCACAAAAGGGGTCTCCTTTCGTCTGAAGAGGGTACGGTTTAAAATTTTGGCCATCAAAATTGCGATCAAAATCCCAAGAAGGTATAAACCCGTAAGAATCAAAGCCGGATATTTTTTAAAGAAAGCCGAAATCAGGACGATGTAAACAGGCAAGCGGGCTGAACACGACATAAATGGGATGATCAGCATTGTAAGTAACCGGTCTCCCCTATTACGGATTGTACGTGTAGCCATAATTGCCGGTACATTGCATCCAAAACCCATCACCATTGGGATGAACGAACGACCGTGCAAACCTATTTTATGCATCAGTTTATCCATAATAAAAGCGGCACGGGCCATATAACCTGTATCCTCCATCAACGAGGTAAAGAAGAACAGGATCAGAATATTTGGCAGAAAGACGATAATACTGCCCAGACCGTTGATGATTCCGTCGGTCAGCAGGTCTTTAAACATCCCTGAAGGCATCGATGTTTTGACAAAATCAGAAATGATAGCAACACCCACGTTAATCCAATTCATCGGAATTGCTCCCAACCTGAATGTGGCAAAGAAAGTCACAAACATGAAAAACAAGAAAATAGGAAATCCAAGAATACGGTTCGTAATCAGTTGATCGATCTTTCCGGTTACGGCATATCTCCATTGGATGCCAGGCACATACGTTTCCTGAAGCGCTCCGGCAATAAAACCAAATTTAGCGTCAGTGATCAGATGGGAACTCTCTTCATTCAACCTCGATTTTAACCGGCTAATCTCTGTTTGGGAAACTTCGTTGATCCGTGAAAAATTTGATGACGTCTTTAACTTCTCAAGAGCTTCCGGATCTTTATCCAAAAGCCGTAATGCCAAATACCTCGATGAGAGCTTTGCCCTGGTCGGCTTATCTTCCTTGATCTCTTTTCGGATAGCCTTAATTGATTTTTCAAGTTCCTCTCCATAATTGATATGGATATGTCGGACAACGGGATTACGATCTTCGTAAACTTCAATTATCTCATCAAATAAGGTGTCCAGCCCGATTCCCTTGCTTGCAGTAGTGGGAATGATCGGGATTCCAAGCAACTCACCCAACTTTTCTGTATCAAGTTTTGCACCACCTGTCTTGAGATCATCGTACATATTCAAGGCAATCACCACCTTGATATCCATATCGATCAACTGGGTGGTCAGAAACATATTCCGTTCAAGGTTAGCCGCATCAACAACATTCAAAATGATATCTGGTGTTTCCTCGATGATATAGTTTCGGGTGAATAACTCTTCAGGAGAAAAGGTGGTCAATGAATATGTTCCGGGCAGGTCAACAAGCTTAAAGGTGTAGCCCTTCCGCTCAAATGAGGAGATTTTGGAATCGACGGTTACTCCGCTGTAATTGCCTACATGTTCTTTTGAATGGGTAACGCGGTTAAACAAAGTTGTTTTACCACAGTTTGGATTTCCGGCCAAAGCCACATGAATTGTTTTCCCTTTTTCACGGGCAGAGATCTTCAACACATCAAGATCAATAGTACCATCAAAATTCGGAAGGGCAGAACTCATGGCTTCCTCTGCAGTAATCACTTCTATAAGAAAGGCTTCGGCACGGCGCAGAGACACATTATACCCAAGCAGCTGATATTCAACAGGATCAAATAATGGCGCATTTTTCAACACCACTACTTCCTTACCTGCGACAAATCCCATTTCAGAGATCCGACGCCGGAAAGAGCCATGACCCAGCACCTTGGTGATCACTACATGCTTGTTTTCTTCTACTTCCGAAAGACGCACCTTTATTCTTATTAAGAACAATTAAAAATAGGATGCAAATATATGGCAATAAATCTTAATTCAAGGAATATTAGCGTGAATTTTTAAGGTAAAATGGGCAGAATAAAAGAGAGCAGTCGGGGTATAACAGCTACCTGATCTAAATTCCTAAATATCTGAGAGATATACAACACCGAACTTATATCTCTTCTCCTTGAAAGGATAAAATTGAAAATAATAGGGATGGATGGTTTTGATTTATAAAATCTGATTATCTTTGCACCGCTTAACAGCAAAAATGGCCCCGTAGCTTAATGGATAGAGCATCTGACTACGGATCAGAAGGTTGGGGGTTCGAGTCTCTCCGGGGTCACCTTTAAGGGAAAACAATAAAGCCAAATCGTCTAACTATCAGCGATTTGGCTTTATTCATTTCGTGGGTTTGTAAAACATTTGTAAAACATCATTTTTACTTAACAATAAATCAGTATTGAAACACTAATCCTATCCTGTTTTTCTTCATCTTCCTCGTTAATACTTAAAATGTCAAGTATTACAACTGTCTTTTTAACTGTCTGGGCAACAAATCGTTCCATGAATTGGATGAAACTATCGGTATTGAATGTTGTTTCATGCACTTCAAAGAACAAATCATTCTTACGGCTCATTAGACCTACAACATTAAGAAACTTGCCTTTAGCAGCAGGTAGCAATATCGGATTATCCTTTGTTTGCCATGCATATGGCACATTAGGTGTAAGTCCAAAGTGGCTTTCATCACCAAAGTAAAGATCTATGTATCCGCTATCTTCCAATTGTTTTAAGCTTTCAATTTGTTGTTGTTTGAATTTAAAATCAGCTTTGTTCTGCTTGCTTTTTAAAGACAATCGGGCCCGAATAAGAGGAACAAGTCATTTGGCATATCCAGAAAAAGATATTACGGTGCGCTGCACCTTAAATGAAGTTCGTCTGTATTATTTCTACAAATATCCTGCAGCTCTGCTGCGTTGCATTTTAGCAAAAGGTGCGGCGCACCAAAATATTTGTAGAATGTTAATCAACGCATACCCAAAGGTGCAGCGCAACGAAATATTTTTGAAAATTCTGACTTGACCATGAAATATTTTTCTCATAGAGGTCACTCCAAAAATAGGACAACAAATAATGCCAATTACTTAAGTTTTCTTCAATTTTGGATGCTCCAATATCCATCCCCGAAAGAATTTATCATACCGCGTGATCTTTAATTACAGAACCTGACAAATTGATACTACTGTTGATATTTGGAATCTGACCACTACTTTTTATTTACATTTTAACTTTATTCTGTATTTTTGTGAATGAAAAGTAAATCAGTGTAAAACAAGGTATCTGATGTAGAATTCCAGATAGATAAAATGGCATAACTACTGTATAAAATGATATTCGAGGACAAAAGATTTTACAAATACATTTCGGTTGGTGAAGAAGATAAACGATGGGGTATTTACCTGACCGGCGCAGGGCATATTAAGATTGACAAGCATACCGAATATCCCTTGAAGGATGATCCTTCGCATCATTATTTCCATTGGTCAACCGGAAGAAGGTTGTCGGAGTATCAGATTTTATACATCACAAGAGGGCAGGGTGTTTTTGAATCTGAAATGACAGGCCTCAGAAAAATAAATGCTGTTTATTCTCTTCCCCAATATTTGGCACCGTTTTAAACCCGACAATTCGGCAGGTTGGGATGAATACTGGGTCGGGTTTGATGGAGAGCTGATCAGCCACTTTCGGACCAAAGAATTCCTTAACCCCGAGAATCCGGTAATCACGATTGGTTTACAGGAAGATATAGCTGAAAATTATCTAAAGATCATCAAATTAATCAGAGACGAGAAACCAGGATTTCAATATATCGCCTCAGGGATTTTAGTTCAGATATTGGGTCAAATCTTTGCCTCAAAAAAGCATCAATCCTTTGAAGGAAAGGTCATTGAAAACCAGATCCGACAGGCAAAATTGATGATTATGGAGAATGTTCATAAAACCATTTCACAGGAAGAAACAGCACAAAATATTGGTTTGGGATACTCATTATATCGAAAAAAGTTTAAGGAATACACTGGCATTTCTCCCGCACAATATCAAATTCAACTGAAGGTTAGCAGAGCAAAAGATTTATTAATCAGATCCAATCAATCGCTCAAAGAAATCGCCTTCGCACTTGGATTCGAATCCCCCGACTACTTCTGCCGACTGTTTAAACAAAAAACAGGAATCACTCCGTCTGAATTCAGAGAAAAAAATATACGGTAAACTAATTGAGCCGGGATTTCAATATATTATCTCATTTGAAAAATTCAGTCTTGTATTGTTTTGGGGTCATTCCGGTTATTCGTCTGAAATTCCGGTTGAAATTTGAAATATTATTAAATCCCACTTCAAAACATATTTGTGAAACCTGGAGCGTCCCTTCCAACAATAATTTACATGCAAATCCTATTCTCAGTTCATTTAGATATACAGAGATTTTTTTTCCTGTTTTCTCCTTAAAGTACCTGCATAATGAAACGGGATGCAGTCCGGCAATATCAGCAATTTCGGAAAAAGATACCTCCCGATGGTAATTGGATGATAAAAAACGGATAATCTTTTTGAGCCGATCATCAGTCAGTTCATTCCTGCCGGGTTGGTATCTTTCACTGGCAAGTAGCTGCGTATTTTGAGCATTAGCCATTAAGTACAAAATTTCCATAAAATATACCATCTGCCTGAAACCTTTCATTTTATTCAGATTAAGCAACATTTTTCCAAGCTTTTCTGATTCCGGAGGATTAAATTTTATTCCCCGTTCCGACCGTTGAATTAAATGGGTTATCGATGAGAATTCAGGATACATTGAAAATGTATTTTTTAAAAAATCACCGGGAAACTGGATGGTGAGTCGATGAACAAAATATTCCGGATTACCGGTATAATAGATTTCATCACTTCTCCAGTAATGGGGAAGGTTTCCCGCGAGCATGACCAGATCTCCCGGTCCGAAAAGTTCAGCCTGATCACCCACAAATCGTGTCCCGGAACTCTTAATAACATAGGTAATCTGAAATTCTTCATGAAAATGCCAGGGGTGGAGAAAATAGGGTCTTTTAGCATAGTTTATCTTTAACGTGGATTGACCCGGAAAATCAATTTGTTCGTGTCTGATCTTCATACTGAAATTGTTAGTAATATATTGATTTTTTGAAGGCTTTATGCAACCCCCATATCCATAGAGCACTATTTACATTTAGTATATATAACTCATTTAAAGGTTATTTATCAACTTTTTGTTCATTTTGCGTTACAGGAATTCTCCGTCACTCCGGAAGGGCCGAATTTAGAAAAATTTACCGGATAAGCTTACTCTGAAATGAAACTTTGTTTATGAAATACAACCATTTGCTAATAGAATATCGGAATATTGTTTTTACTTCCTGTAATTTTGAGAATATTTAATATTAAGTCAATTATGAGAAAAACAAAACAATATCAAGGGTGAAGACAACGCGTCAAAAGTTCCCTATAAAAGAGGATAAAATAAAATGCCTCCAATTTCGATAAAAACAAATCATCCGCAAGAAAAGCTTTTATCTTTCACATAATCTTATATTTATGTGTGTTCAACAAATTAAGTATTAAAAATATTTATAAAAATGAAAGAAGTATTAGGTATATTATTGATCATGTTTGCCATCACTTGTACAGCTCAGAACAACAAAAAACTTCAACATCGCCCTAACTGGAAGAGCGATGCCAGGTTCCAGAAACTAAATCCGGAAGAGGCAAAACGTTACGAGAACAAGGTTATGCGTCAGATAGCCGATTTAGCGCTGATAACACCTGAAATCAATACTTCACCACTGCCGAAGTACGACTATGATACACAGGATTATGTGATGGCTCTTACGATCGAACGGACAGTCAAAGGACGTATCTGGTCGGCATGGATCGGTGGATGCGATTGCCCGAATGCGTTTCTTATGGCTGCAACAAGCGACGACAATGGCGAAACCTGGTCAAAACCTCGCCTTGTAATTGAAGGAGGTTTGCCCTTGTTTCCGATTTCCAGAACCGTGATTATCGGTAATTTCTGGACCGATCCGCTGGGGCGACTCTGGTTATTCTTCGACCAAACCATGAATCATTTTGATGGAAGAAGCGGTCTTTGGGCAATCATTTGTGAAAATCCCGATTCGGAAAATCCCGTTTGGTCGAAACCTACTCGTATCTGGCATGGTTCCATGCTGAACAAACCAGTAGTAATCTCGTCCGGGGAATGGTTGTTACCTTCCTACCTCTTACAAAACAAAGGCTTTGGGGCATTTAATGGCATCTTCCCCGAGCTTGACCCGTATCGTGGGGTGAATGTCCTCGTATCAAAAGACCAGGGAAAATCCTGGCAACTGCGCGGCATCCGGTCATTCCCTAACCCTGACTGGCATGAGGCGATGATTGTGGAGAAAAAAGATGGACAATTGTGGATGATGGCCCGTACGGGAAAGGGTATTATGGAAAGTTTTTCTTCTGATCGGGGGGCAACATGGTCGGAACCTGCTGCTACTGCTGCAAATATTCAGCATCCTAATGCCCGGTTTTTCTTCCGGCGTCTGGCTTCGGGTAGTATTCTGCTGATTAAAAACGGCAAGGATCTTCATCAAAACTCAGGACGCAATTATTTCAGCGCCTGGCTTTCGGAAGATGATGGCCAAACATGGAAAGGAGGACTTGTGATAGATGACCGGGAGAGTGTCACTTATCCCGACGGATTTCAGGCACCTGACGGAACCATTTATGTCTCGTATGACCATAACCGGGGCCCGGGTGAAATTACAATGGCCAGATTTACTGAAGAAGATATTCTGGCCGGTAAAATCGTCAGTCCCCAGTCGAAACTGAAAATGATTATTGCCCGGCCATTAAAAAAGAAGTAATCAATAAACGAGGTGTGTTAAAAATATCCCCGGTCTGGATTATATCGGGGATATTTTTGAAATTTACAGAAAATGATTAATCGAAAATCAATCTATTACTGGAAGTGCGACCGGCCTAACGCATTTTATGCGTTGAACGAAAAGTCGCAAAATAATGGCGTTTCAGTTTCTGAATCCGACATTTCCGGTTTGTTGTACCGGCATTTTGGGAACAATGAGTTCTCTTTTCGACCTGCCGGGGGACAGGGAAACCACCTCACCTATTTGGTTTTACACCAGGGAAATAACTATTTCCTTCGGATTGAAGACGGGCCTGAAGGTGATAATTACATGGGGATTGAGGCCAGGGTAATGGATGAAGTCAGGGCGAGCGGCGTTAAAACACCAAAGATATTTGCGGTGGATTCCTCACGGAAGAATGTCCCTTTTGCCTATCAGATCATGGAATTTCTGGATTATCCTGATTTAAATTCAATCGATAAAGAGGGGGAACTTAATCTTCTGTTGATTGGTGAGCAAATTGGGGAAAACGTAGCTCGCTGGCAGGCGATCAAACCCTGCGGTTTTGGCCCTTTTGATCCGTCCTTTATGGAAGAAGAGAACCGGTTACAAGGACTTCATGGACGGTATCAGGATTATTTTCTGCTCAACTTGGACCAGCATCTTGATTTTCTGAAAAGCCGGAAATTTCTTTCATCGGAAGAAACGCTTAAACTTCAGAATGTCGTGAACGAACATTTGCCCATTCTCCAGATTAAACAGGGATGTCTGGTGCATAAAGACCTGGCGTTGTGGAATATTTTGGGAAGTAAGGACGAGATTCAGGCATTTATCGACTGGGATGACTCTATTAGCGGCGATCCAACCGATGACCTTTCGCTGCTGGCCTGTTTTCATAACAGCATGTTTATGGTTTCAGTGTTGCATGGGTATCAAAAAGTTCGGGAATTGCCCGGGCATTTTGAAAGCCGTTTCTGGCTTCACCTGCTTCGAAACATGATTGTTAAAGCAGTAATCCGGGTTGGAGCCGGATATTTTGACAGGAAAGACGATTTTTTTCTGATAGGAAGCGGTGCTGATGGAAAAAGTCTTGAAACAACTACCCGTGAACGTATCCATTTGGCCTATTCCGGACTTACGGGACAGGCAAAAATTACAGATTTATGAGTGAAAATAAAAAAATAAATGTTTTAGGACGAGGTACCTGGATAACAATCGGGTCGCCGATCATCACAGAAATGGTGTCAGGTTTTCCGTTCGACTGGTTGTTGTTTGATATGGAGCACGGTTATCTGACAGAAAGTTCTCTTTTGGGGAATCTGCAGGTAGTGCGAAATGATGCAGTTAAAAAAATCGTAAGGGTTCCGTCTTGCGATGCATCACTGATTGCCCGTGTATTGGATTGGGGAGCTTCCGGGATCATGATTCCCCATGTTTCTTCATCGGAACAAGCTAAGGCTTGTGTTATGTCAATGCGGTATCCTCCATTGGGAATCCGTGGTTATTCCGGTCAGGCCCGATGTTTCGCCTATGGCTCAAATACGCCCGAAGATATTGGTAGTGTCATGCCACCGGTTTTAATGGTCCAGATTGAGAATTACGAAGGGGTTATCAATGCGGAGGCTATCGCACTGGTCGAAGGTGTTGACGTATTGTTTATTGGTCCTTCCGATCTGACAGTAGATCTCACAACCCGCAGTGGCGCCACGATGGATTTCAACAGTGCAATAAAGCGTGTTGCCGAGGCAGCTATAAAGAACCGGAAACAGGCCGGCATTCTGGTAAAAAACATAGATGATATTCCCCAATATACTCAACTTGGATTTAGCTGTTTTGCGATTGATTCCGATCTTGGGATACTGCGCAAGGGTTATGAATCATTGATAGCTCAACTTAATAACCAATGATACCATCAATATTCAGGGTGGATAAATATAGGATTTTGATACTACTGGCTGGCCTGTTTATTCTTAGTTCCCTTGCCGCTTTTGCTATTCATAATCAGGTTCTGGCCTCCCCTTTTCTCGTTGCCGGATTTATTAGCACCTGCTTCGCGATGAGAGGATCTCCCAAACTAAGGGGCTACACCTATACGATGTGGATTTTTACGGCTGTTGCCATAGCGCTTTCCTATCCGAGGTATTTTCAAAGTTATGACGGGTACAAATTTTCAGGACTTATTGCCCCATTACTGCAAATCATCATGTTTGGAATGGGTTCTCACATGAATCTCAAGGATTTCTCAGGTGTGCTGAAAATGCCCAAAGGTGTAATGGTTGGTCTTCTGTGTCATTACACATTAATGCCAATTATAGGTTATTCGATAGCAAAAATGTTTGGGTTTCCTCCTGAAATAGCGGTGGGGATCATTTTGGTAGCTTGTACCCCCAGTGGAATGGCCTCAAATGTGATGGTATTCCTTGGGAAAGGAAACCTGGCTCTTGCCATTACGGTAACCGCCTTTTCCACAATGATATCTCCGTTGTTAACTCCTTTGCTTTTAAAATTGTTTGCAGGCCAAATGGTGCATATCAATGTGATTGAAATGGTTATGGAGATCGTAAAGATGGTTTTACTGCCAATTGTTGCCGGATTAAGTTTTAACAATTTTTGCTTTGGCGGAGTGAAACGTAAAAGTTTGTACTGGCAGATAGGTGTTTTCCTGCTGCTGATTATTTCCAAAAATGGCATAGCATATGTTGCACTGGAGCTACCGGGAATCCGGATGTTGGCTTCACTGTCACTGGATTTGCTGATCTTCTTTATGCTTCCACCGCTTGCAGGCTTGCTGTTTAAACGATTAGCCGATGGCGATCCAAAGTTGTTGTCCCGGATTCTTTCAATGATGTCCCAGATCGGGTTGATAATCATCACGGTAATTATTGTTGCCAACGGGTACGACACGCTGTTGAGCAAATGGGGACTGCTTTTGGTTCCGGCAATGCTGTTGCATAATTGCTGCGGGTATTTCTCCGGATATTGGTTCTGCCGGTTAATGCGGATGAAAGAACAGGATTGCCGTGCCCTCACTTTTGAGGTAGGGATGCAAAACGGAGGGATGGCTTCAGCAATGGCGGTGAAACTCCAGGGGATGGAACAAATGGCTCAACAGACCTCAAATCCAGCGCTCAAGTCCTTGGATCTTACGATGATTGGAACAGGGTTTCCCATTCCGGCAGCAGTGTTCAGCCCTATCCAGAACATTACCGGATCTGTATTGGCTATGTGGTTCCACAACAGGTCAGACAAGGAGAACGCTAAGCGTGAACTGGTCATATTGTCCAATCCGGATTAATCATATATTGTTGAATTATTTATGCGATTATTTATGGATTTGCGGTGCGGAAAGGCGCTAATGGAAGTCCTTCCTTATTAAATAAACTACAATCCGGATTATTTGTCCAGCCATATCTTACAGCCACAGGATTTTTTATTTTATCAGCATAAATATAAATTCTTTTGCCTCTTAAAAATGCCTTTGCCTCCTGAAATAATCCATCCTTACCAGCTGTTTCAAAGCCAGATAAATTTCCGGGGCGTTTAAGTACCAGGTAGTTTAATGGGGCCTTTATCTGAATCATAATTGTATCACCTTTATTTTCAAACGATTCGTATGCCGGTCCATCAGCAACTACATTTTGATGATAGGCAACTTTAAGAGCATGAAGTGCCAGACGATGACCAAAATCCTGTTTGTTTTTCGGATGGACATCGTACGGGTTACCCATATCGAGTGAAATCGCCATCCCTGTCATGGGCAATGAAAGTGCTTTTTGCTGTGCTTCACGTAAGAGACACCATGAATCAGACTTCTTGTCAAATTCGTGCGACTGTTCAATGTTAGAGGTTTGAACAAACAAAAATGGCAAATTCTCCTGTCTCCATAACTTCCGCCAATCCACAATTAATTGCTTAAACATTTTTTCGTACAACTGAGGCTCTCCGGCATTCGATTCCCCCTGATACCAGATAAAACCTTTTAATGCATAAGGGATCACCGGAGCCACCATCCCATTGAAAAGGAAAGACGGATTGTTCTGATAACTTTCCACAATGGGAATTATTGACTCAAGCTGATCATTTACTTTCCAGCCATCAACAAGACCGCTGTAAAAAGAGCGATTTGAATTTGCTATAAAGAATTGCTCCTTATCGCCAAAAACCTGCGTCCCGCCCCAGGGCATTGCCAACCGGATACTCACCACATTTTCTCCCGAATGAACCAATTGAGCGGGAATTTCAACTTTCACCGGACGGGGATACGAAAAATAGCCGAGTTCAGTGCCATTACAAAAAACCTGACTTTGCCATCCGAGAAATCCTAACGATAAACAGAGTCTTTGCTTGCGATAAGATTCAGGAATGACAATCTTATTCCGTAACCAGACAATATTACCAAAACGACTGTTTGGGTTCAAAATATCGACCGATTTCCAGGTTGAATCATCATAATCAGATTTGCCGATTTTTTCGGGCAATCCAGCAATCGGATAGCTGATCTGGTTCCGGCGGATCAGGTTCTTTTCGAGCGATTCACGCACTTTTTCGGACCACCCCTCCGGATCGAATTTCAGGGGCACTTCCGGAATCTTCACCGATGTTTTATAGGGCTCAAGCGACTCGCGGCTCATCCAGGTTTGAATGGGTGTTCCGCCCCACGAACTATGAATGATGCCTATGGGGACTTTTAGCTTCCGATACAACTCTTTTCCAAAGAACCAGGCCGTGGACGAGAATCCGGAAACTGATTCAGGTCCGGCAATTTCCCATTTCCCCCCCGGAAGATCTTTTTGTTCAACCGGAGAGGGATATTTTGGAACCGAAAATAGTCTGATCTCAGGATAATTTGAATCGGCAATTTCTTTTTCCGCATGATCAATGGCCGAGTGAGGGATAAATTCCCACCCTTTCATCGGATGCTCCATATTCGACTGTCCCGAAGCAAACCATACATCGCCAATCAGTACATTTTTGAATTCAATTTTTTCTTTTTGACCTTTAATTTCGAGCTTAAATGGCCCACCTGCCGGCAATTGGGGGAGATTCACCCTCCAATGACCATCGGATTTGGTTACCGTTTTTACTTTTGAAGCACCCAACCGAAGTGTGATCTGTTCCCCGGGAATGGCCGTTCCCCAAACAGGTATTGCAGCTTCGCGCTGAAGTACCATGTTATCGGAAAATATCCGTGCCGGAAGTAAAATCGCATGTAAGGATGAACTGAAAAGCATAATGAGCATAAACCATCCAGCTTTTTTGGTTTGATTCAATGGTTTGATTTTTATACGGTTCATCTGTAAATAATTAATTTAAAGGCCAAATGGAATCGAAGATCAGCGATACATCAGTAAGGTTTATATTCTGTCTGCATTACATTCAAGGTTCTGGGAATCCAGGCCCGATAGCGGGAAGTTTGTTCCCAGGTATTTCCGGCAGAGGCAAAATCGCAAAAATGAACTGGATGCGGTTTTTTGAACTCCCCTTCGAGATCGGTTCCCAAAACCAACGGTGCAGTGAACGACATCCAAACCTGTTCGGGTTTCTCTTTTGAAACCTGAAGTTCCACAAGGTTGTTCTTGTGCTGTATAAGGGCTGTTTCATCCACAAATCCGTCATTGAAACGAGAATCCCGGGCAAGTAAAACGGGTCCCCGGAGAATGGCCTGGTAACCGTTCAGGTTGATCAACCGGCCAGTCAGATCAAGTTTCATGATTATCTTGTCCCCCTTTTGCCACATCCTTGTGATTTTTTGATAGCTCCCGGCTTTGATATCTGTAATCGGGCTTCCATTTACCAAAATAGTGGTCTGATTGCTCCATGCGGGAATACGCAGGTTCAGTGAAAAACTCTCTGGCTTTTCGGGTTGAAGGAGGATCTCAATTTCACCAGATTCAGGATAGGTAGTCTTCTGTGCTACAACGACCTTATTTTGAGGATTTACCGGTACAACTGCTGAGGATTGGCAATAAAGGTTTATGAAAATCTCGTCAGTTAATGACTGCACAGCAATTTTTGGCAACAGTGTAAAAGCCCGTGGACCATTCGCACTGCAACAATTGATGTGCATCCTGCATTGTTCTTCACCAGCCTGCCGACGCCCCTCAAGCGGACTGTATTTGGCAATCTGCGAACCATCTGATTTCATCGCAGCCAGAAGTGCATTGTAGGCTGTTTTCTCAATTTGATCTGCATACATTGGGTTATGCGTCAGCCGAAGTAAATTGTTGCAGAGTTTCATCCAGGTAAAGGTCACACAGGTTTCCATCGTGTGGTAAGTTGGTTCTGTTTGGCGCACACCACCGTGATAGAAACATTCAAAGGCGGTACCCGATCCGGCAACATTAATCTCTGAGTCGATGATACTCTGAACAGTCATTTCAGCTGATTTCAGATAAGTTGGATCACCTGTTATACGGTAAAGTTCGAGCAATCCTTCGTAACACGACATCATTTCATATGCCTTCTGCCCGTTTTCTCTTGAAAACCAAGATGCTGGAAAAGGGAAACGTTCTGCTACCGGAATACCAGCCAACGCTTTACTGATCAGTAGAGGTTCGTCATCAGCCTCCCACCGGGCCACTATATATTTGGCAAAGTCGAGGTACTTCTGTTCACCGGTGTGGTTATACAATAATACCATGGGTTCAAGTATAGAACTGCTGGGCATTCCACGGTAATTGCCTGTTTTTACAATATCTGTCTTGCCGGGGCCAACCTGTGTAAGGAGGTGGTCAGCCAGTTTCCGTGCGGCGTCCAGCACTTTTTTGTCTGCGGAAATATCGTAAAAGGCGAGTAATCCGAGTAAAGTATATTTGCGGCCCCAGATGTCCCATTGCTGCAACTGAGCTTCAGGGGCATAGTTCCCAATGTATCCGTCCGGAGTCTGGGTCGCCAATAAACCTGTAACCGCGTTGCGAATGATGGTGTAAAGTTCCGGGTCATGATTGTACTCGTAGGCGGCGATTGCAGAAAGGATCCATTTCCCCCAGAACTCGGTCTGCCATGCACTCTTTTCTGCGCGGTGACGGAAAGGTTCGATCAGGTGGTCAACATCCTGCTTTTTAATGCGCTCATTGATGCAAAGGTCAATTTTGCTGCCCAGGTAACCATCCAGATGGGTTAAATTCAGGGGATTGAAATAAATCTTATCCTGTCTTGCTGAAACAGACCCGGGCTGCTTTGCCATAACCGAAAATGCCAGGGCAATAAAACAAAGGATTAGTGTTTTTTTCATACGATATAGACTATTAATTATTATTTACATTCAAAATAAAGTAGCTGGTCGATGCCGACATTTATTTCATAGGTTTTCCCCCCTATAAGAATTTTTCCATCCCGATCCTTCCATTTCCCTTTTGGAAGGGTTACTTTTCTAATAAAACCTTTCTCAAGCATTGGAGCTACCAAAAGCTTACTACCCAGCATAAATTCATCCACAATACGTTCAAGTCCCTGGCCGGGAAATTCAAATTCCAAACTTCGTATTATTGGAGCTCCGGTTTTTGCCGATTCACGGGCCAATTGCATGATCAGGGGTGTAAATTTCATCCTTAACGCAACAGCTTTTCTGACTGCATCCAGGTGTACGGTATCCAGAATTCTCCACGGCGCCACCGAAAATTGCATCATGGGCATTAAAGCATGACACTGAGCCGAACGGACTACCATATCCTGATCAAGTATTGCCTGGTCAAAAAAAGAGGTCCACATTCCGCCACCAATCATATCAGGGCACGAAAATGTATAGCCACAAAGCCCTTCCAGAATCATATTTGGGATTAATTTTTTCAAATCGACCCATGTATGTTCCTTATCGAGCAGCCGTTGTGCCAGTGGTTGTCCTCCCATTTTCCAACATGCCCGATATTCGTTTAACGGGAAACGAAGACCAAATTGGGCAAATAATTCGGAGTGTTGATTAGGTGTGATATTTAGTTTGCTTATCCCATTTCCCGGATAAAAATTCATGTCTCCTGCATCGAATTTAAAACCATCAATGCCATAATCCTTTACCAACCGATCTAATTGTTCATTGAACCAATTTACGGCAGTAGGATTAGAAAAATCAAGTTCAGCCGATTGCCCGTTCCACCATTCAACCATAAGCGGTTTGGATTGCGATTGCCACGTGTCTGAAGCTGATTTTCGTTCAAGCAGGAAGGCTTTCGATTCTTTCAGCTTTTTATAAATTAATAACTGGTCAGCGCTAACAAACGGACAAATCCATAACATCACTTTAAATCCCATCGCATGTAACTGATCAACCATCTCTTTAGGATTAGGAAATCTTCCCGGATGAAACTTCCACAAGCCATAATCCTCCTGCCAGGTATCGTCAATCATAAAAACTCCGGAAGGCAAACCGGAATTGATGATCCCTTTTGCATATTTCAGAACATCAGTCTGGTTCTGGTTGTAGGTGAGTTCAATCCATGTATTGTATTGAGGACGTGCGAATAACAAGGTATCCGGGGTTTTACCACTGGCCGGAAAATATTTTTGACGGACATAAGCCTGCACCTCAGCAAGGGTACTACCAGATTTCCCGGTCACAACCTGTTTGGAGGGGTCCGTAATGTAAATTTCATCCCCCTTAATCTCAAATTTGTAAGGATGCTCGCTCCATACAAACTGCCCTTTGTTCGTAAGGATCAAGGGTTGTAACTGATTGGCCTTGTTATTGGAATAAAAATTCATGGAATAATCGGCAGAAAAAGGCATCAACTGGCCATCATTAATGATCCCTGCCCAAACGGTCTCCCCTTCCGATAGGGTTATTTTCCTGTTTTCATTTTTCGTTTGCCCATTACTCCATATGGTTAATAGGATGAAGTAAATAATTGTACTGACTCTTTTCATTTTTTTTGTTTAAACAAATGGTTAATATTTCCTTACCATGAAACCACCACGAGGTTGTCTCAATATTATTTGCTTGGCTAAATCAATTGATTAACTCGTTTTCGTTTCATAAGCTAAAATCTTTCATCGCTCATCGAAGGAGGCAAACCGGTCGTTTTACTACCCCAATTTTTATTTGGTGTATTTCCCATTTCAAATACCAGTTTTGCATTTCCACTGAAAATGTCCTCATGTCTCAGCCAGTTTTTGGAATATGCTTTTTCGTTAAGGGTAACAGATTGGATATAAATATTTTCTTTCGAAACGCGGTTGGCCTTGATTGAAAGTGTACCATTTTTATGCTTCAGCGACAGCTCCCTGAACAAAGGAGTTCCAATGTAATATATCCCATCGCCGTGTGTGACCGGATAAAATCCCATCGCACTAAATACATACCAGGCCGACATTTGTCCCGTATCGTCGTTACCACAAAGCCCGTCTGTAGTAGTATGATAAAGGTTTTTCATGACTGTGCTTATCCATTTCTGCGTTTTCCAGGGCTGTCCAACCGTATTAAACAAGTAAATAGTGTGGTGCCCGGGCTCGTTGGCATGAGCATACTGGCCAATCATTCCATCAGGATTAAGATCCGGAGAACCCTGGCCCCCATCATGTATTGC
The DNA here is from genome assembly GCA_963677935.2 of Prolixibacteraceae bacterium. GTDB lineage: Bacteria > Bacteroidota > Bacteroidia > Bacteroidales > Prolixibacteraceae > JAAFHB01. Next base: position 3,506,613 of record CAXXEH010000003.1, read on the forward strand.
AGAACTTCGAATAAACAGAGAGTCCAACTGGGCGGCAAAAACATCCTTTCCACCCATTAAAGTCGCCAGACCCTGGGTATCATGCGGCACAAAAAATGTCCATTGGTATGCAGTTCCTTCACAATAATCGTCTCCGGGGTGATAATGGTTCGTAAAAACAGGATCAAACGGGGTTCGCCAGCTTCCGTCAGCATGTTTCGGACGTAAAAGCTTGGTTTGACTATCGTAAAGGTTTTTATACCCGCCTGCCCTCCTGATGTAAAAGGTGTAGTCGGCTTGCCTTCCCAGCATTTTGGCCATTTGGGCAATGCACCAATCGCCGTAGTTGAACTCCAGTGATTTTGCAACCGAATTGATCTCTTTTTCACACGGGATGAAACCGTAACGTTTGTAATTTATAGCTCCTTTATAAACACAATTTCCTTCAGAAAAGCCAAAAGTATCGACATTGGCCGATACTTTCATCGCTTTGTAAAGTTGTTGAACATCGAAATCGCGGATTCCTTTCTTATACGCATCAGCAATAACAGGCATAGCCGGATAACCGATCATACATAGATTTTCGACACCCGCACCAGTCCATTGCGGAAGTTGCCCACTATTCTTAAAGTGTTCCAGAAATGTTTTCATCAGATCATTCATCACATCCGGACGGAGTATGGTTATCATCGGATTTTGCGCCCTGAACGTATCCCAAAGGCCTAAGACCCCAGCAAAATACCTGAAATTACCAGAATGCACCTGATGGTCGGAGCTTCGGAATTCACCATTCACATCAGAATAAAGCATGGGATAAAACAGTGTGCGGTAAAGGTAGGTGTAGAACATTTCCTTTTGCGGCGAGCTTTCATCATTAATTTGAATAGCGCTTAACTCTTTGTTCCAGGTTTGCTGTGCCTGATTTTTTACATGGTCGAAATCCCAGGTATTTACTTCAGCCTGCAGGTTTTTCATTGCTCCCTCCATACTGACCGGCGAAATACCAACCCGTGCAACAAGAGGCTTGTCGTCCTTATCATCGAACTGCAATACAAGCTTCACATCTCTTCCCGAAAGGGCTTTCAGGTTATGCTTTAATTGTTTATTTTCATAAACCTGAACAACAGAAAATGGTTTGGAAAATTGGGCATAAAAATTTACGTTAATGCTATTTAACCATCCGTCGGAAATGCGGTATCCTTTAATCGTGTAATTATCAATAATTTCAACATGCGTTACCCTTACGGTATCGTAATTATAACCCGGACAAACGGTGCAGCCGCTGTTATGGCCATACTTTAAATCGACGATTAATTGCTGTGGCTTGCCCTTTGGATAAGTGTACCGATGCACACCGCACCGTTCGGTAGCTGACAGTTCAACATCAATATCCGAATCAAGAAGTTTCACCTTATAATATCCGGGTTCCGCCAGCTCCTTGCTGTGTGAAAACGGACTTAAAACTTTGTCAGGATATTGAGTCCTGCCAATCCAGGAAGGGTCTGATACCGGGAAAAACATGATATCTTTAAAATCGTTGCATCCGCCACCCGACATGTGGGTCTGGCTGAACCCTATAATTTCATGAGCGGAATATTTATACCCTGAATTGTTCAAATGAGTATCAGCACCAATCTGTACCATGCCAAAAGGAACAGAGGCCACAGGCAACAGATTGGCATCACCTCCGGTTCCGATCATGCAGTTTACATACGAGATAGGTTTCTTTTCTGCTTTCTGGCTAAAACCGTTTAATCCTATTATTAATGCACCCAGAACAAGAATATTCGAAGTGAAATTATTTGCGTTCATATTATCTGTTCATCAATTCATTACCCGTCATCCGGACTTCGACCTTTTCACCCTGCCGAAGATTGATCGTATATGGAATTCCCGGAAGAAGGTCAAAGCAATTGTCGCTAATATCCGATTCTCCATCAATGTCGAGACAAAGTCCCCAAACATAAACCGGAGAAGTGAGAATCGCCTTTTCGCCATCATATTTGATTGAAACCTGAGGTTTCTGTAAAATCAGGTCTTTAAACCTCGTCCGGAACAACCTGTGCCGGGAAATGATAGTTTCTTTATCTTTCAATACAGCAAATGCCCCATGATTTTTGATTCCTGCTTTTTCGAAAGCATCCTTGTCGAACGAAGCAATTATTGTTGATGCATTTGGAGGTAGTGTGACATTCTTTAACTCGTTAACAGGATACTTTCCACTGGTTTCGAACAGGCCATACTGAAGTTTGCCTCTCCACAATTGCTGCTTCTCGTTTATTCCATAGATGTTTATTTTATTATCCTCCTCTGCCACCACTACACCAATTTGTTCAAATGCCCTTCGAACAGGATGATAAGCAAGTTTCTTTCGGAGATAATAATCAACAATGGTCCATCCGTGGGTAACTGGCCACGAGTCGTTATACATCCAGAATATGGCGCTTGAACTGCTGTACATTCGCCTGTGATAATTGTTGATGTACTCCATTAATCCTTCAGCCTGAAGCAACGCACTGGCAAAGGCATAATCATCAAAACTCATTTTCTTATAATCTTTGCCGAGCCAATCTTCCACATATTTATAGGTTACACCTTTCTTGTCGCTCTTGAAATTCATTGAATTATCATGCAAATCCCATGAGAAGGATCTGACAAATTGATCATTAGGAGGAAGAAACTGGCGTAATGTGGCAGGCGAACTGGCGCCAAGAATCCCACCTTCGTTCGGGAAACGGTCCACATAATTCCGGTAAGCCCAAAAACTCGTGGAATCCTTTCCCAATGAAACGCCCCATGGATGCTGATCGCCTGTAATGGGGCTATTCGGGAATTCAAAATTTTCTGAATAGGGAGAACTCGGCCAATAAAAACGGTATGGATCTTCTTCTTTTATGATGACCGGCATCAGGTGGTGGTATATAAGATAATCCGGAACTACTTTTCCGCTACTCGCGAAACCCCAATCCCATGTTCCCCATTCCAGCTCATTATTGCCGCACCATACAATTAGAGAAGGATGATAAGCAAACTCACGGACTGCCCAGGTTACTTCCCTTTTTACATTATCATAAAAATCAACATTATCGCCTGGATATTTGGAACATGCGAACAGAAAATCATGCCACACAACGAGTCCTTTTTCATCGCATAACCGGAGCAACTCATTACCGGCAAAAAGACCTCCCCCCCAGATGCGAAGAATATTAAAATTTGCATCAACGGCCATATCAACCAATTTTTCAAGCCGTGTACTGTCCGTATTGCTATAGATCATCTCAGCAGGTACCCAGTTGCCCCCCTTCATAAAAACAGGACGGTTATTTACTTTTATGGTAAAATTATTTCCCTCAACCTGATGTTGAGACCGGTCAACCTCAATTTTCCGGAAACCAATTTTCCGGAAGCCTGAATCGATTACTTTCCCATCTTTTTTCACCTCTATCCTCAGGGTATATAAATTGGGGGCGCCTTGTCCTGCAGGCCACCATAACTTTGGTCGGCTGACTTTCATCTTTAATTCATAAGGTTTAATCCCTTTTGATGCCACTATTTGCCCCGAAACCTTTTGACTCATTTCAACCAGGGTTGCTTCTATCGTAAGCCTGTTCTCATCCTTCGCTCCTTCAATGAATGTTCTAATTGTAATATCTGCCGCCAACAGGTCATCGGACATCTTTATCCAGGGGACAATATTATCTAATCTGGCTTCATCGCGCCAAATGAGTGAGACATCTCCGGTAATACCAACATTGATCAGCTGAGGATTCCAGTCCCATCCAAACTGGTACTGAGGTTTGCGCAACCAGTACCGTTTGTTAAGATGAACACTAATGGCCATATTATAGTCAGACAGATTTTTGTTCGCGACCTCATATAACCCACTCTCAATTGCAACTGTCAGGATATTAATCCCTTCTTTCAATTTCCCGGTAACGTCAATCATACATGGGATAAAAGCATTATCATGTTTTCCGATTGGCTGGCCGTTCAGATAAATTTTTGCAGAATAATCCAGCCTGTCAAATTTCAGCCAGACTGATTTGTTTAGAGCTTCCCTGGGAACATTGAACTGTTTGTAGTATTGCCAGTACTGACAACTTACCCACCGGGCCGATAAATAGTTAATACCATAGTTGAGATCCCCAATCATCCCTTTCTTTTGCATGGCCACGTTCAGGTCCATCGGGACATCAACATCCATGTACCTTGATGTGTCATTCAATGGATTATTGCTGCTATACGCTTCAACTCCGTCTGATCCATGAATACCATCATTCCAGGTTACTTTCCATTTTCCCGACAAATTAAGTTGATTGTGGAACTGCCCGTAAATTTCAGGGGAAATCAGGAGTCCAAACAAAACAAATCCAAACATTAAATGAATCATCTTTTTTCTTCCCATGGTCGCTTTTTTTAAACAATTATCTTTCACCTTTATAAACATAAAATTCAAGAACTACCACGAAACCACCAGGTTTCCTGTCACATTTTCGACGACAAAATATTTCCCCGGTTTTTCATCACCTGTCTTAAATGCGACCTGACCGGTTTTCCACGGATATTCAGCATTTACGTAGGCATGGAACGATTGAGCGGTCACATCGTCCTCAGGATATATCCGGATTGTCCCTTTTTTTAATCCGGTAACCTGATAACGTTTGGTTATTCCGATCTGACCGGAATAGAGCTCTTTGCATGAAACAATACCATTGTTTTGTTCCACGAAGATCCGGCACTCGCGGTTCCATGCTGTTGGCATGATGTAAGTAGCGTTTCCCTTTTCGAGTTTCGTCTCAAGTCCAAGGAGCAAAGGGGCGCCCTGAGCCATTTTAAACCGTAGTTTGACTGTATTGCCCGGATTATAACCTGAAAAGATAAATGCGTTATTTGAGCGGGCAATGGTAAGCACCGGATTTTTGACCGATGGATCCTGCTTGTCGACCGAACAATCGAGACCAAATTCATGCAACACATATCTTGACAAAAGTGGTCCCGTAAACCATTTCGAAGGATTGTCAGGAGTCAGTAACCGACCGCCATCAAAGCGGCTCGAATTGGTTCCACGCAAATAGACCACTTTTCCGCCATGCCATTCAGGTTTGCTTCGCACCCAGGCAATGTCACGTTTTACACCCGATTGTTCCACCTGTACTAAAATTTTCGTAAAGCTGTCATTTGTGTTTTTCAATAATGTTCTAATTCCGCCGCCAGACAGCAATGAGCGGTGATTCAACACCTTCGGATAAGCGGTTTCGAGGATATCCGGTGTATAACCGGAAACAATTTTGAATTCACCTTCCAGAGGTGATCCGTTTTTCAGGTTCAGAAAGTCAGAAAATTGTTCTTCTGAATGATCAACCGGACCAAAAACGATCAGTTTCCCCCCGTTTTCAACAAATCTTATCAAGGACTTCTCAAGGGAAGAACCTGCATCCGGGGCAATGGTCATCAATATGGATTCCTTAAACAATTCAGGCTTTTTTGTAATAACCGATTGAAACGAGGTCGTGGAAATAACCGTATTCAGCGGAAGGCCATTGTTGATTGCCTGGCGAATAAACCAGTCGCCATAATAAATTTCGGGCAAACGGTCTTTGAATTTGTGTGCCCATTCGTAATATTCATCAAAAGGGTAAACCCAAACCAACGGCCCCGGAGCAGTAGGCGCATCCATTCTGGCTTTTAGAATATGTGGGGTCACTTCGTTGGGAACCTGCACCGGCATATTTCCATAGGAGTCATCAATGGTAAGGAAACTAAGATGAGTTGGAATTCCAATGTTTCCATTCGCATCAATCCGGCAAACCGACATTGGCAGATAAATATCGTGCGGTTCGCGGCCGTAGCGGTCAAACCACGGGCTGTTGAGCCACCAGGGGTCGTGCGTATAATAGCGGAACGGGAAACGGTTGTCGGGCAACTCGGCCATGCGCGACATGTAACCAGCCATTTCCAATCCAAAATCACCATCGAGCGCTGCCCATGGAGAGTTTGGTGGGGGAAGCATATTAAATTTCCCTTTGTAGATATTTTTAAGGTCTACGGCATCGCGCGCCAAATCGCTACCAGCTGATAAATTGGTGCCACGAGTTCTGATCTCAAAATTGGGGCATTCTTTCCGGAACAGTTTCCAAAACTCACCAATTTTTGCAGTCGCATCTCCTATTTTCTCCTGTTCGAAACTCTTTCCGTCAAAAATGGCGCCCGTAGCCGACCACCCTTCATAACCAAATCCAAAACCGTTGCTGAACCAGATGAAATCAAATCCCAGATCGCTCAGTAAATGCTGGCATTGCCGCCCGAAAAAAGTCCCGAAAGGGGTATTTGCAGGTATCCCTTTAGGAAATCCCGCATACCCTTCGTTATCCGCATTCAAAACCGAGTAACAACTCACAAAAGTCTTGTGTCCCATTGCATTACCACCCAATATCTCGGTGTGTTTTTTGTATTTGAAGTCCGATTTGGCAAATTCGGGACCAGGATCGAATGTTTCACCCACAAGGATCGTTTTTCCGGTAATTTTGTGACCTGCCTCTTTCAATGCCTCAACAATAAATTTAAGGTCTCCATATTTGTAATTTGGCGGATTTTCCATGTAGAGGTAGGCCCTTTCGTGAAGGGAAAGTTCTTTAGGACCTGAACCTACCTCATGGTCAGTATTCGGATTTCCCATGTACTTTGCCCATTCAAGTGACTGATCCATTGATCCTTTATAATCCAAAATTTCGGAGCCATCGCTAGTCCATAACATAACCGAAACCGTGTCGGCCTGTCGGAGTAAGGCCGACCACTGCGTAAAAACCTCATCAGCAACTTCCCTAATATAGGCTTTATCGTTCTTTTTAAACGGTTTAAGCGACATCTCCAGCGTGATATTATTAAACCGATTCTTCAGGAGAGCCGGATCTTTAACAGAGAGATGGATCTGAGCGAAGCTGGTTACAGTGAACAACCATAAAACCAATAACGGAACAACGGACAACAGTTTATTCATTACACTTACTTGTTAGATATTGAAAATTTTAATCCCTTTTTATTTTTAATTTTTTATACCATCCCTGATAATCAGTGAGTTTAAACGGAGGGTCTCCTGCCAAATAATGATTCGTATGTTTTTCTTCTCCAATGGTATAATCTATCAGCCACATCGATTGCACGTTACTTTTTGGAATCGTGCCAATCACCGTTTTTCCGTTGACCGGAATTTTAAATAACGAAGTAAATATGGTCTCTCCACTATCGGCATCCCTGACAGTAACACTCCCCGACTTTTCATCCCGTGTGTCATTCACAGCGACCACCAGTTGTTTCCCGTCTACCGGATCTCCAATCATTACACAAGCGTTGAACTGAACCTGTCGGATATAGTAATAAGCCAGCTTTTTACTGTTATAATAATCCACAACTGCATCCGAAATGATTGGCCAACCATCACGCAGGTTCCACCAGATAATCCCTGTTTTGCGGAATTTATCCATTCGCCAGAGCTCAATGAAAAATTTCATCGCTTCCGCCTGTACTGTCTGTGAGGCAAAAATAAACTCGTCCAAATCTTTCGGGCATTCGCCAAATAATGCATTAACTTGATTTACCATTAAATCATTACGATGATCCTGCCCATTGGATTCTGGATTGGAACGGACTGCCTTGGTTTGCCACTCATCGTTCCATTTTCCGTCTTTGTTCCAGGGATAAATAAAATCAAGATCAAACATTTTTTTCAGACTACTATGGTTTGGACAACCATGATACCCGATTTCACTTACAAAATGAGCATCGACCTTTGTATAAAAAGGCGCTTTATAATATCCCCGCGGTCCCCACAAATGTACTTCTGGCAATAAATCCATATCCCCTCCTTTTTTATAAACTTCTTCACTATAATATGGAGAACTTGGCAAATAAGAACGGATCGGATCATATTCCCAAATAACAAGGGGCAATATTTCTCTGGTAATCCTATTTTCAGAAGGATTGGAAGGTTTTTTAAAACCCCATGTCAGGGACTGGTCATTCTCATTGTCGCCTGACCATAAAACCAATGCTGGATGTTGCCTCAGTTTTAGCACTACCTGGATCGCTTCTTTCCTGATTTTTTCAGCAAATTCGTTGCCTTGGGGAGTTATTGAACAGGCCATTGCAAAATCCTGCCAGACCATGATTCCGTTTTCGTCACATAAATCGAAGAACTTTGTATCTTCGTATACATTGCCACCCCAGCAACGGATCATATTGCAATTCAGGTCACAAATCATATTAACAGCCTCTTTTACATGATTTCTGTCCCTGCTGTGAAAAGCATCAAGCGGAACCCAATTGGTACCTCTGATAAAAATCTTTTCTCCATTTACTTCAAATACAAATTCTCCGGGATTTTCTTGGGTGGTAATCTCTGAATGAATTAATTCGGCTGTCCGGATGCCTACCTTTTGTCGCTTTTCATCCAGGATATTCTTCTTATCATCTACGATGCGCATGGTGGCATCATAAAGGTTGGGTTCTCCATACCCCTTTGGCCACCAAAAATCTACATTTTCCAGTTGTATTACTTTACGGCTGCAATGATTGTACAGTGGATACGACTGTTTAAATACCTTTTGGTTTCCTCTATCCAATGAGACTTCCATTGTTAACCCGTCAATGGTCAGGTAATCCGTTGAGAACTGCCAATCAAGAAGTACTTGTGCCTGCCTTTTGGCAACATCTACAGAATTAGTCATCCAGTAAACCTGTTCGAGCCTTGTGGGCTTCTTAATATCCAGATAAACATCCCTCCAAAGCCCTGCGCTTATTAACCGCGGCATAATATCCCAGCCATACATGTGGGGTGCTTTGCGTACATTTACAAATTCGGAGGCGTTGCCCGATCGCGAACCGACAACTCCTTGAATCATTTTTTGGCCTTCCTTAACTGCCGGATCAATTCGGATATAAATGGCATTGTTGCCCCCTGACTTCAGGAACTTGGTGATATCAAACCGGTGACTAAAAAACATGTTGTCAGTTGTACCTATTTCCTGGTTATTTATCCAAATCGTACCGAAACAATCCAATCCATCAAATACAATCTCAACCCGCTCTCCAACTTTAAGAGGAGGTGTGTCAAAAGTTTTGAAATACCACCATTGGTAGGCTTCATATTTACGCAGATCATAAATATTATTGCCAACTTCCGGATTCTTTATTTTTCCCGCGGCTAGTAAATCGAGTTCGACATTTCCCGGCACAGTGGCAGGGATCTCCTGCCAGCTCTTCGTCAATAATTCCGCGGGAGTTTCCGGGGCATCTTTGTCAGAAATGCCATAATACAATTTCCAGTTACCACTTAACGTGCGATTTATAACACCCTGACTATAAAGCCAATTTCCGCTAAACAGGAATAATAGGATCAAAATCTTTTTCATAGTTCTGTTTTAAAATAAGTTATCCCCTCAATGGACGGTTCGTATGTAAAGCTACAAGTATTTCCAGTTAAAATAATTCTAATCTTGCATTTCATGTTTTGTGTTACCCCTGAAAAATACTCCGAACAGGATTAATATAATTGCGGAACAGACTGAGGTAATTAAAAAAATCGTGTTCCAATCCCGCAATTCCCCGATTTTGAAATAGCCAATCAGGAAACCATTAATCTGTATCCCGATTAGAAGACCAAGCCCCCAAACAACAAACGATAAAAATCCCAACCCTTTATCTTCAATTTTTGTTTATACATGATTACCTAAAGTTTACGTTTGTTGATCTGTTTTCTCCCGATTTAATTCCCGCATTACCTTTGTGGCAGTCGGTACACGATACCCAATGGATATTATTTGGACTCTTGGGATTGGAATAAGTGGTGTTCATGGTCATCACATTCAGATTACAGTTTGAAATAGCCGGATGGCACTTTATACAACTGTTTCTTGCATTGTTACTGTGAGGCTCGTGACAAGACATGCAACTTAACCCTTGGTGAACGCCTCTGGGAGTCCGGTCATCGCTTGTGCCAGCCTCGTGTGCACCATTGGGAGCATGACACTGTATGCAATTTCTCATTTTGTAATCATCTGAGACTTTCACAGATTTTAGTCCATTGACTAACTTTAATTTAGGCAGCATTATTGAAGCGACATTCACTTTCTCATGGCGATCGTAAAAGCTTAAATTGTATTCCAGCTTTATACGACTATAAAAAATAGCTGCGGGGTCTGAATGATCAGGTAGTTCGGATGGTAAACCTTTGATGTGTATCTGATGGCATGCCAAACAAGGGATTACCGGTTGATCAGCTTTGTTCTTATCTTTCAATTCCCACGGGCCTTTTGTATTCATAGGTCCTACCAAGTCAGGGGTGGTCCCTTCAAAAAACATTCCGTGACAACGCAAACAATCAAAATTTAATTGTTCAGTTTTGTTATGGGTTTGATTCAGGAAAATGTCTTTATAGGAGGCAGAATGTCCTCCCGATTTCCAGTTTGCAAATTCTGAGGCGTGGCATCGTTTACAGTTGTTCATCACATCCAACACCTGCGATTCGTTCATCCGGATCTCTTCCACCCGTTGTTCCCGGGCATGGTTAACCACCATCATCGCCTTTTCTTTCAGGCTGTGAAAGCCATTGCTCAAAGCAGTTCCATGGCATTCTTTGCAATGCATTTCGCGATGTGATGACTGAGAAAAAGAGTCGACAGAGCTCCCGATTTCATGGCACGAAGCACACGTCCGTTCAGGAGAAGCAGAATTCCAATATGAATAAAAAGACCCAAAGGAGATACCTATAAAAATCAGGCAAACTGCCAGTGATAAAACTATTTTGGGGAATATATTGATCTTCATTTCTTTCGCCTTTATTTGAACCTGTTTCCTTTTTTCCACTCCGATACAATATGTCCCCCAACCCAATATCCCATAGCCATAATCGTCAAAGCCGGGTTAAAACCTCCATTGGTCACATGCAGACTACCATCGGCTACGAAAAGGTTTTGGACTGCGTGTACCCGGCCAAACCGATCACAAACTGAAGTTTTTGGGTCATTCCCCATCCGGCAGGTTCCCGCCTGGTGCTGGCCCCCACTTACCGGAACTTTACCATTGATTACGCCGGTTTGCCAGGTTTCAACAGCCCCGGCTTCCCTGAGCCAAAGCTCCGCCTTACCAGCCATAAAAGCGGTGCCTTCAGAATTTTTCAGATGTTTTGCCCCGGAAATTCGTGCGACCGGAATTCCCCAGAAGTCTTTAACAACCGGATCAACATCAACCCTGCCGTTAAAATCGGGGATTTCCTGGTAAGGGCCTATCACCTGTGCTATCCGTTTATAATTTCTTTGTTGAAACCTTTTATGTTCCAGCCCCCACGTAGGTGATTGGGGAGGGCGCAAATTGGTAAAGGCGTACGGGAGCCGGTTAAATTCATTACACAACACCCCTCCACCAACTATTCCGGGATTATGGTGAGAAAAATCGCCGATAGCCACCGAGGCGCCGGGTCCAAAATCGTCATAAATATCCTCATCAAAAAGCCCAAAGGCTCCGCAATAGGAATGACTTTGGAGGTTTCTTCCCACCCAGTCGTTTTCGTTTCCAATTCCCTTCGGGAAAAATCGGGATTTGGAATTAAGCAAAAGTCGGGGTGTTTCGGTCGCAGAGGCAGAAATAATGACGATATCTGCAGTCTGGATTTGTTTTTTATTATTCTCATCAAAATAGCTTACTCCGGTTATTTTTCCCTGGTCATTGATCAGAATTTCGTTTACTAAACAGTTGGTTCTCAGCTCACAGTTTCCGGTTGCCAGCGCAACCGGGATCACGGTATTATGGGTGCCGCATTTTGCATTGACAGGACAGGCAAATCCGCAGCAGGTGCGCATCCGGTAACATTGAGGACGACCTCCATAAGGTATTGAATTCCTTAACATTGGAATCGGATAAGGATGATACCCTAACCTTCGGGCAGCTGCTTCCAATATCCGGGCCTCCTTATTGTGCTCAAAGGGAGGCATTGGTTGTGGTTTTTTGCGCGGGGGTGCAAATGGGCTCTGACTGTCATCACCCGCCACACCGATCTCCCATTCCGCTTTTTCATAACAGGGTTCAAGATCATCGTATGAAATTGGCCAGTCTTCCAATGTTGAACCTTCCACATCCCCGTAAGTCGTCTTCATCCTGAAATCTTCGGGCATAAACCTCCAGCCCATAGCTCCATAACTGACTGTTCCTGAACCGACACAAGCTGCATTGTTTCCATATCCGCCTTCGCTGGGAAGCAGGATCGAACTTTTACCATCTACTGAAACCCTGATCCTGCGATAATGCTTGTCATCAGGGCCATAAGCGTTGCCAAGAACAGTTGTGCGCTGCGAAATCAATTCATCATGGTCGTGATCGTCAAGCGTAACCCATCCTCCCCGTTCAAACAATACCACCGACATCCCGGCCGTACTCAGCTCCTTGGCAACCACACCACCACCCGCACCTGAACCTACTACAATCGCATTGATATGTTTATTCCTCATTATTTAAATCTTGTAGCGGTTCTGACCAATAATAAAAGGGTAATCCAAACCTATCATCTTATAACTCACATAATTTTTGTTTCCACCATGACGCGGACTACCGTAGAATCCCTGCATCGTATGGTCCCGGATCAATCCGAAAAATATCCGGTCAAGTCCTTCAGCCCAGATTTCTCCGGACTGAGCTGTTTTACTATTCTTTAGCAATTCTGCCAGTTTGCCGCTTTGCATTAATTTCAGATAGTCGGTCTGCATTTCCCATGGCAATTCCTCAAACAACTTTTGATAGAGCAATTTGCAGGATGCATCGGTATCAGCAAGACCTTTTCTGTATTTTTCCTGGTACCGGATATAAGGTCCAACCAACTGCTTGTCGATAAAATTTGCAACTCCGGCATCTTTTGCTCCGGGCCATTCATCTGTTGGGATGATTTGTTCTACCATGGCATTTACCATTGATGCCTCCTTTTCAGTGAAGAACCGCCAGGTAGATTTTATTGAAGGGTTTGTGCACCGAGGAAATAATAGCAGGCTTCCTGAACCAATCGCCACCATTTGTATAAAGCGTCGTCTGGAAAAACCATTTTTAAACATAAATGAATATTTTAATAATTTGATTATCTATTTATTATGTCCTTTTCTGGATTTTTAAGGATTGTCACCAGATGGTAGGTTGCAGGCAAGTATTTCGTGATGCCAAGCTACTTTAAAGTTGTATACATTGCTACTCCCCTGGAAGGAAGATTATCATTAAAACTACTTTTCTCAATTTTGATTTTTTTGTCACTTTCCAATATTGCTGCTTCTTTCGTCACCACAATCCTTGCAGGATCATAGAGGTGCCGGTTCAATGTTACATTAATGTTTTTCTGAAATTCAACTAAAATTTGCTTCGATGAATGTGAGGCATTGACAACCATCACAGATAATTCCCTGCCGTTTGGCTGAGTCGCTACAACATACACACTATCTGCATTTGCGGTTTTATAAACCTTTGTATGGTTACGTCCTCCCAGATACCTGCTCATCATACTCAAAGCATACCAGGATGGATATGGATTTTCGGGTTCTGAAACATCATCATGCGGCCATTTGGCAACTCCCCAGCGATGTACTCCATTGTGAAAACTATCTTTATTTGTTGTGTTATCTCCAGGGGCAACATATTGCTGATCAAACAATAGCCAGATTAAAGAGGTCTGGGCCCCCTCATTGGTAAATGCTGCAATGCACTGTGCCAGGTAGTTTCCGTAGTCGGGCCTGAATCGCATCGTTTCATCCGGTTTATTCGCTCCATATTCATCAATCCAGAAAGGCTTTCCGGTTTGTTTCATTTTTTCACGGCCAACTGCAACGACGCTTTTCCAACCATCATATTCCAAAGGGGGAATGCTGTTGTATTTTCCACCATTGTAGGCATGCCAGCTGTAGATATCAATAACCTGATTCATATTCTTTACGCTCCATCCTACCCATGCTGCGGTGTCTGTACTTCCGCTGTTCGGGCCCACCAGTTTTAATTTCGACCTTAGCCCTGATTCAACCAGTTGCTCATGAATTCGCGTACACACCTTATCGTAATATTCCGGCTCGGTAAATCCCCGGGGAATAATCCCCGCAGGATAATTCAGAGGTTCGGTAAAAAGTACCAGATATTTGATGTTGGTATAACCTTTTACCTGAATCAAATGACGGAGCGACTCTTTTATCCAAAGCGCAAACCGTTCAGGATCTTTATCCGGATTTGGGCCGATCGTATCTTTTTCATCTTTCACCGGTGTATGGTAATAGGTATCCTTAGTAAACCACCATCCTGCCTGTAAAGCTACATCGACCTTCAATTCTTTCATTTTGTCGAGCCACAAATAGAAAGCCTTCATTTTTGTAGTTTCCCAGTTGAAATCATTATACATATTGTCACCGCAAGCCCAGTCGGCACGGTACCAGGTACGGGCAATTTTCAAATCCATATTTTTAACCCTTGAGAATTCCCGCTGCCGGTCATTTTCATTCATCCCTTTTTTAATCTGCTCCGGCATATAGGCAAAACCCTGATACACCCCATTCACGCCAAGGAATTCTTTCATTAACACCGTGTCGTTGTAAACTTTCAACACAACCGGGACAGATTTGTGTTGCTCTTGTCCCAAACAAAAATCATAACCAATCGCAACCAGGAAGGTAAAAACAACGATTACCTTCATCGGATAACTTGTATAATACTGACTATTCTTCATCTTTATATGTTTAATTATTTTTCAATTCCTGCCGACCCCAGACAAAGAACCCTGAATTCGGTTCCGGTACTTTGCGTGTTCTTTTCTGCCAGAAGCTCAATGCGCACAATATGTTTTTCTGATAATAAATTTTTCCGGACAGGGAGCATATACCGGTATCCGCCCCAGGTTTGATCAAACCAGGCGTCCATGATCACCGGATTTGTTCCATCCACCGTGATGACGGCTTTGCCCATTGGTCCGTTTATCCGCCAACATGAAAGAAAAATTACCGTTCCATTGATCTCAAATTCGATTATACTGCCAGGAACAGAACTTTTCCATCCGGCAATTTTTGGTTGAGATCCATCAAATACCCAATTTTTATTAGTGACAGGTACAAGGGCTTCGCCATCGAATACAGACGTAAATTCAAAAGAATCGGAAAAAAATGCCGACGGAATAGGTGAATTAACTGAAGGAATATTTTCAGTAGAAAAATTTTTAAAGGCTTTATCCAATGCCATGCAAATCAATTCACCGGTTAACACATGGCCTGCCTCGTTAGGATGCACATTATCAGGACTTATTTCTGTCCACTTTAACTTTCCTTTTTGTATTTCAGGCCAGATGGCATCGCGGTAACTGATCATGGGCAAACTGTAATGTTTCCCTATTTTGGACTGCCATTCCTGGGCATTCGACCCATCATTTTTAGTCATAAAAAGAAGCATTAACGCAGGCTTTTGTGGCGCATTTAGAATTTGTCTGATTACCCCTTCGTAAGATTCTGCATATTCGCTGGTATTGGGATCGTTGACAGCATAATCTACTACCACAAAGTCGGGCGATTTTGAAAGCAAATCGCGTTTTGTGCGCATTGCACCATAATCTGATCCTGTTGCGCCAATCCCGGCGTTGACCAATTCGAATTCAGCCTTTGGAAATGTCTTTTTCCACCAGGCAAGTACCACGTTTGCATAACGTTTGTCAACATTAGGCGAAGCTGCACCTTCGGTAATAGAGCCACCCAAAGCCCCAATTACCATCTTTCCACCCATTTGTGCTTTTGCGAAAACAACATTAAGCCGGGCAAGATTTCCTTCTACAATATAATTGTTGGGCAATAGACTTTCGGCTGTCGGGAAAACCCGGATAGCCAGTTCTGCCTGCTGACCCTTGCAGTACGTCAGTTGCAACAATACTAACGAAAAAATCAAAAACCTTATTGACCTCATTTTTTCTAAAGTTCAAATTTACAAATCTTATTGCGCTGAAAAGCTGGCATTGGCTTTAATAATCTCATCCAGCTGATATTTCCGGCTGTTGGTCGGGGTCACATTCCAGTCAGCATCCTGAGAGGAAAAATCAAAAACCCAAAGTGAAGCTAGCTGTACCTTGTTCTCAATTACTGCATTTAATGATTCACGGAATTTTTGAGCCTCCATTGCTGCTCCGAGCGTTTTAGGAGAACCAAATTCGCCTATAAATAATGGTCGTTTTAGCTCTCTTGCCGATCTCATGGCTTCCTGTATGATTTGCGAAAGGGTTGCATTGATACCGGAAAAATATTTAAATTCCTGATCAGGATAGGGATGCAGGGTTAATGTTCCCAATCCGGAAGGATTTTGAACATCAAGGAGAGCTGTAAAATCTGTTGCCGAATCCTGTATCCAGGTTTGATATTTGTAACGATGGTAGCTATTTGTACCTGGCATACCATTTCCGCTGAAGATTGCCCTGTCGGGATCTGTCTTCCGGACTGTTGCAGCAAACTCATTCAATGCGTACTGAAGAATTTCGGTAGTGAAAATATCTTCGGAGGTACGTGCTGCGGGAGTTCCCGCTGAAGTATTGACCTTGGGTAAATAATTCATTGCCTGACTTAGCAGGTCAACATAGGAATTCCACTCGTTGCCAAATTCCCATCCCCAGATAGCCGGTGAATTTTTATACCTGCTAACGACTTCGGTTGTGTAGGTGCGCATGAAAGCGATGGTCCTGCTGTTTGGATTTCCCCATTGGTTCATATGTTCTCCCATCAAATCGGGTACTGCGGCATAAAACCAGAACAACGACGGGATTAATCCTACTCCGTTTGTTTCAGCAGATTTCACAAACTCATCGAGCAAGGTGAAATACCTTGTTTTGTTTGTTTGGTACAGCTTAAGTTCGTTCGGCCAAAACCCATTGGCAGAGAACCTTACAAAAGGGATTTTGTTATCGCTTAAGTACTTAAAACCATCGGTGTAGCTTTTGTCATTTGAGTTAATAATTGTCCGGTAAAAGGCATTGAAATAATTAACCCCAATTCCGCGGTAGGCCTTACCATCACGCATAAAAACGCCATCAGTTGAAACTTTCAGAATTCCGGAAACGATGACGGGTTCACTGATTTCAGTATCCTTTTTCGTGGATTGACAGTTCAACGTTGTAATCGGAACAACGAATACCAGGAGTAAATAAACGAAGGGCTTTACAAAAATCATTTTTGTTATTTGAGAAATGCTGTTCATTACGATATTTTTTAGTTAAAATCCTGAACCGGACTTGAGTTGTGTATTTGCTTTAACAATCTCCTCCAGCTGATACTTCCGGCTGTTCGTCGGGGTGATATTCCAGTCGGCGTCCTGGTAGGAGAAGTCAAACACCCAAAGTGCGGAAAGCTGTACCTTGTTATCAATTATTGCCTTGAGTACCTGATAAAATTTTTGGGCTTCGGTTTCTGTCCCAAGTAATTTGGATGCTCCAAATTCCCCGATAAAAAGCGGGCGTTTTAACTCCTTTGATGATCGCATGGCCTCCTGGATGATTTGTGAAAAGTCGCATTTCACATCGGAAAAGTATTTAAACTCAATATCGGGATAGGTATGAAGGGTCAGTGTTCCCAGGCTGGCCGGATTCTGAACATCCAGCAACGAAGTGAAATCTGTGGAGGAATCGGGTGTCGTATTTTGGTATTTATACCGGTGATACATGTCGGGGCTTGCAATTGAATTCCCGCTGAAGATTGGCCTTTCAGCATCAATTTTTCTGATCGTCGCGCTAAACTCTTTCAACGCATAACCGTATATTTCTGTGTCAATAACATCTTCGGATGTGCGTTGGACCGGAGTTCCCTGAGTCGGACTAACACCCGGCAAGGACGGGTTTTTTTGTCCGGTAAAGCTAAGGTATAAATTGACTTCATTGGAAAATTCCCATCCCCAAATTGCCGGCGAATTCTTATACCGCTGAACCATTTCAGAGGTATAGGTTCGCATAAATTCGATGGTCTTGCTGTTGGGGTTTCCCCATTGATTCAGATGTTCCCCCATCAAATCTGGTACTGCAGCATAAAACCAAAACAACGACGGGATTAATCCCACTCCGTTCGTTTCAGCAGATTTCACAAACTCATCGAGCAAAGTAAAATATCTTGTTTTGTTTGTCTGATACAATTTCAGCTCATTCGGCCAAAACCCATTGGCGGAAAACCGGATAAATGGGATCTTATTTTCACCTAGATATTTGAGGCCAGCTTCGTAGGTTTTATCCGTTGAATTTAGAACTGTCCGGTAAAATGCGTTGAAATAATTGACACCTATCCCGTGATATTCCTTTCCATCACGCATAAAAATGCCGTCAGCGGACACTTTCAGCGTACCTGTAACATTGGCAGATGGAAGGGGTTCAACTTCTTTCTTCGATTGGCAGGTTACCGACAGAAGTATAAAGGTTAAAACTAAAAACAGGCAACAGATGTTTGCTCCAGATATTAGTCTGACTTTACTTGTTTTTTTAATCATGATATAATGTTTCCATTTGGTTATTTCCGGACATCGATTGTTTCTTCCAGCCAGACTTTATAACGATTCTCTTTGCTCCATTCATTCCCAGCCGAAGAAAAATCACAAAAACGAACGGTCCTGTTATCTGCACCAAGCTGAACATAACTTCCCATCTGTAATGGTACGGTAAAGCACATCCATACGTTTGCAGGCTTTTCAGAGCATGGCTCTAATGGAACGATTCCATTTTTGTCAAGTACAATTGCCGATTCATCAATATCACCACCTCCTAAACGGGAATCACGGGCAAGCAGAATGGGGCCGCGGGTCAATGCAAAATGACGGCCCTTCCTCACTACTTTTCCACGGAGGTCTAATTTTATTGTGACCCGGTCGCCCCTTTTCCATATTCGCGAAACCGATTTGTAAGTACCAGCTTCAATCTTTTCTTCATATTGACCATTAACGGAGATGGAGCTCTTTTCAGACCATTCAGGAATCCGGAACATAATTGGAAAATTGGCTTCTTTTTCAGGAATAGCTTCAACAACGATCGAGTCTGATTCAGGATAATTTGTTGTTTGTTTGAGAAACACATTATTTCCATCAGCCAACTGTACTTTTGCTTCTGATTGGCAATAAAAATTAACAACAATGCCATCATCGTTTTTCATTACAGCAAAACGGGGCATTAAAACAAATGCCCGGGGACCATTGGCAATACAACAACTGATCTCCATACCACATTGTTTCGCCCCTGGTGTTTTGTACCCTTCTAACTGGGTATAATATATCAATGTAGAGCCATCTGTCTTTACAGCTCCCAATAAGGAGTTGTAGAAGCTTTTCTCGATCTGGTCGGCATAGACAGATTTTCCGGTTACCTTTAATAAATCGAAGCATAATTTGACCCAGGTTGTTGCCACACAGGTTTCATTGGTCTGAAAGGATGGGAAAATCTGGTTAAAGTGACCATGGTACCAACATTCAAAGGCAGACCCCGACCCGGCCACGTTGATTTCGGTCCTGATAATATTTTGAACAGTCGCTTCAACTGCCGAAAGGTAAAGAGGAAATCCGGTTACCCGGTAAAGTTCCAGTAATCCTTCATAGCACGACATCATTTCATAGGACTTTACGCCGTTTTCCCAGCTAAACCACTCCTTTGGATGTGGATATCGGTCAGCTACATCTACCCCGGCCAAGGCTTTGGAGATTAGTTTTGGATAATCCTCTGTTTCCCATTGGGTAACAATGTAATTGGCAAAATCGAGAAACCTTTTTTCTCCGGTGACTTCATACAGCAGTACAATTGGCTGAAGGACTGAACTACTGGCCATGCCCCGGTGATTTCCGGTTTTAACAATATTTGTTTTGCCCGGACCAACTTCAGCAAGTAAATGATCGGCGAGCCTTATGGCAGCTTTCAGCACATTTTTGTCCCTGCTGATTCCGTAATATTCCAATAGTCCAAGTAATGTGTATTTTCTTCCCCAAATGTCCCATTGTTGCAGGTGTGCATTATCCGCATAGTTACCGATATAGCCATCCGGAGATTGGGTCGCGAGTAAATCGGTTACAGATTGCTTTATTTTTGCAAATAATTCCGGATCGTGATTGTACTGGTATGCACCAATAGCCGAAGTAACCCATTTCCCCCAAAATTCGGTTTGCCAGAGCCTTGTTTCATTGCGATGTTTAAACGGTTCAATCAGGTGTGAAGCATCCTGTGCGAGGATGCGGTTCTTATTCAATTCATCGAGCTTATTGCCGACAAATCCATTTAGTTTTACAGATGAGATTGCCGACAATTGATCCCTGACAACTGGTGAAACTATCGGTTGTGCAATAACATGTCCTGCACACAAAACGAAGCAAAGAATAAAACTTAAAATTTTTGACATGTAGGAATATATTGATTTTATTACAGTTGTACTAAAAGGGGTAAATGACCCGAAGGAACATGCCGTTAATCTGAAGCGATCAAAATGCTCTGATTCAAAATATTAATACAAAAATATTCCTGTGGGTCGACTATTCAAGAGCGTAATTATACTTTATTGGACAATTCTGTTGACCTGGCGAATTATTAAGGATGAATAATAGACCCGGAAATAAATTCCGGGTCATTATTCATTAATTAGATGATTAAAAATTTCACAATGAAGGTTTTGCAATCTTTTGAGATCTCTTCATTTTATGAAGGAGGATTAATAGATAACAGGTGTAAAATTTTCCGTAGGAATAATCCTATCCCTGGCAACGATGGTGTCCTGCGCAGCGATTGTATAGGTTCCACTTGGCAAAACAATCTGAGGAACAGTATAAACAAGATAATCAAAAATTGTATTTGTAGCCACCTTTAACACAACCTTTATTGTATGAGACTTAAAAGTTAACCCCTTGACTTCGTATAACTTTTGCTGGAATTGATTGGCAGGTGTCACTGTTGAAACATTTGTTGCAACAGGTACTGTCATATCATCCAGATAAACATCAAATGCACCATAACTAGGTCCTGTCTTCCAATAAAGTGCAATTCCATCTCCTGTAAAATTAAAAGTAAAGTAATTTCCCACCGTACTGGAATAATGCCTGTCGCCACCATAATTGGCTGCCTCCGGACTCGTAGACCATGCTCCGGTATATACAATTGCGGAATTGTTGTCATCTCTGGTTTGGATAGGTCCTTCAAGTACAGGTGCAGTGTATTGTACAGAATAATTATACGCAAGAACAATTGAATTACGTTTTATCCCTCCCGTTTCATCGCCGTCTTTGACGAATTTACCTGTTCCCGATACCGGGACACTTGAACCGGATGTCTGAGAAATTGAACAAGCGCCATCACTGCCAATCAGAAGATTCATCATTAGATTTCCGATCAATATTTTGCTGCTGATTACGCTGTTTACCCAGACCTGGCTCTTACCATTAGTGGATAAAGCCCATATTTCATTATTGATCAGGGATGATGTGCGATAAACATTATTCTCAACAACCTTTCCGGTTGGATCCTTTACAATACTAGCTCCCCTGTGAAAATAATTCCCTTGATACTGATTGACATATTTAACAGCAAACATGGTATAATTTTTGGGTAAAATGGTCCATTGACTGGCTACTCTGGGATCGGGGTTAGTTAAAGATGACTTACCGCTCAGAACCGAATCCAGATTCGTTGCACTCTTCAGGCGAATTGGTATTACATATCCCAGTTTTGCGGACAGCGGATCATCAAAAAAAGCATCTTTCAATTGCACTTCGATACTTCCATTTAATTTACCTGCCGGAATTGTTAATTTGTCGGATGAACTCAAAGTGTAATAGGCTGAAGGCATTAAAAGGATGGGATCCTTTGTAGACTCAAATTGTGCCCTGGTGCAAAGATCAGTTGCTATTTCAATATTAAATACCCGATCCTTCGTGTTATTGTAAACTCCACCCATTACAGCAGGAATCTGGAACTTATGACCATAGTCATTCGCGCTGTTGTAGGTATCAAGAGTCTCCACAGGATATTGATTAGGGAAATAACCAGCTGTATAATCAAAATCCACAAATTTATTCTTCTCACAGCCTATCAGTCCGGCAATCAGAGTTAGTATTATCAGTATTTTTTTCATATCTGAATATTATTATATATTTATTCGATCGTCAAATTTTATAATGAAAACTTTACCACCCATCATTTTGAACCAATTTTGTAGTCTTGTCCTTTTCTGACTGCGGAATCGGATAATGGTAATTCTTATCGGTGAAGACTCTGTTCTCTACGGTAAACCGCTGATAGGTCAATGTTGTCCCATTCAAAACAATTTTCATCCCGGTAACTGGTTTAGCGAGAACCTGGTCGCCGATTTTCCAACGGCGGACATCGAAGAACCGGTGCTCCTCGAAAGCCAGTTCAACACGGCGTTCGTTGCGGATACGATCACGCATCTGATCTTTGGTAAGTCCAACGGGCAGATTTGGCATTCCGGCACGCTTGCGGATTTGATTAACTGCATCATAAACACTGGCATCGGCTCCAACTGCTTCATTCTGGGCTTCTGCATAGTTCAGCAATATCTCAGCATACCTGAATATCACCCAGGGTCGGCGAACCAAAGTATTGGTAACCTGGTTCCAGGTGGCAGAACCACTTAAAAATTTGGAAAGATAGTAACCAGTTTTTGTCCCGTTTATACTCTGGTCACCGGCATCTTTACCTCCAGCATAGGTATTGATGGCAGTTGATTTGAAAACTGAACCATTATAAAATATTGACGCTGCCATCCGTGGATCCCTGTTAATGTACGGGTCTGCCGGATTATAACCTGAAGCCACATCGGTGATTGGAAGACCTGTTTTCATTTCATAGGCATCAACCAACTCCTGTGTTGGGTTTGTTCTCCCCAATGCCCCATTGAAACTTATTGGAGCATTATTCGTTTCGATATCATTTCGGTTGTTGGCTGCTGTAGCAAAGATCACCTCTGCGTTATAAGCGGCAACCGAATAATTGAAAATATTTGCATATGTTGCATAAAGACTATGCGCCTTAAGATCAATTAATGCCTTGGCTGCAGCTGCAGCTTTTTGCCAGAGTATGACATCGTTGGAAGGATTGTTTAATAGGCTGGCAGCATATAGTAAAGTACGCGATTTTAGCGCCAGTGCTGCTGCCTTGGTAGCACGACCTTTATCCGCGTCAGCCGATTGAGCTATCGCTAAAGGTAAAACCAGAATTGCTGAATCGCAGTCGGCAAGAATTTGGTCAACTGTTTCAGTAAAGGTATTTCTCGGAAGATCAATGTTGTCGGTTGTATTATAAACCTTATTAACAATCACTACCCCACCGTACCGTTTCATTAGTTCAAAATGAAAATATGCTCTTAAGAAGAAAGCTTCACCTCTCAAACGCGGAATATCGGTTGTCGGGATAATATTGGCAGTTTTTGCCTTTGCAATAAAAACATTAACCTGCCTGATTCCATTATAGTTGGTTGCATACACATCATCGAGCGTACGGAGCGGGCTCCAGGTTCCATTGTTAAAAATATTGACCGAGGAATTCAGATTGGAATTGACGGCCTCATCGCAACCCGCTGCCAGCATTGCACCGTCATATCGGTTAAATCCCTCCTGCAAATAGGCATAACCCTGATTAAGCTGTCCGCGGGCTGAATTATTCAGTTTCCAGAATTGATCTTCGGTAACCGGCCCATCATAAAAGTCAAACTTCAAGAAATCACATGAAGAGGTTAACAACAGAAGGGTGAATAGTATAGGAAAAATGTGCTTTTTCATATTCTTAAAATTTAATACTTTTTAAAATTTCAGGTTTAAGCCTGCTGACACAGTACGAACATAGGGATACGAGGAATTGAATCCGGCGAAATTCATTTCGGGATCTATATCCAATCCTGTTTTATTGAAATTTAGCAGATTAAATCCATTCAGATAGAACCTCAGCGATCTAATTTTAAGCCTCTTAGAAATTTCATCAGGAATAGTATATCCAACCTCAACCGATTTTAATCTTAGATAATTACCCGATCTAAGCCAAAAATCAGAATCTGCGGTATTGTTTCCACGATCTGAAATACCAAGCCTTGGATAAGGTGCTGTTGGATTTAAGGCCGTCCACGCATCAACGCTGAACTGGTTGATATAACCTGTACTGTTTGTACCAGCCTGTACAAGTGTACGAATCTGAATTGTCCGTCCACCAACTCCCTGCATCAAAGCTGAAAAATCGAAATTTCTGTACTGACCACCTATTCTAAATCCATAATAGGAATCAGGTGTATCGTTATAGTCAGTCATCACGCGGTCGAAATTATCAATCACCTTATCGTTATTGACGTCTTTGTACTTGATATCACCCGGACGGACGATCCCGGCAAAACGTTGCACCGGACTATTGTCAATCTCTGCCTGCGACTTAAAAATACCATCGGAAAGCAACATCAGTTTCCCTAATCCGGAAACAGCGCCAATATTGTGCCCTTTCTGAAGCTGGTAATTTACCAAACCTGCAGATTCATTAATTCTAAGAATTTTGTTTTTGGCTGATGTATAATTTCCGCTTAGGTAAAGGGTAAAATCACCGATTTTTTTTGTAAAATCGATCATCCCCTCGAAGCCTCTAAGACGTGTTTCTCCATCATTGATGTTAAATGAGGTCATACCAATAATAGAGGGACGAATAGGATTTGTAAGGATATCCTTCCGGATTTCATTAAAATAGTTGACAGCTATTGACACGCTGTTTTTCAGTATTTTGGCCTCGAATCCCAAATCGGTTTTATAGGCTTTCTCCCAGGTAATATCAGGATTGGGTAATGTTCTTTCTGAACCACCCTGAACAAAGGTAAAACTGTTCCCGAAAGCATAACCACCACCGGAGGAATTGTACAGGTAGGCATATGGGAATTTATTGGTTTCACCGGTCGAACTGTTTCCTGCCATTCCATAGGAACCCCGAAATTTCAGGTAATCTATAAATGACAACTTTTTGAAAAAATTCTCCTCTGAAATAACCCATCCCAATGCGATTGCCGGAAAGAGTCCGAATTGTTTACCCGGCATATAATTATCGCTGCCTGTGTAACCGGCAACCAGATCAACATAATACCTGTCGTTGTAAGAGTAGGAACCCCTTGCAGAGACGCCTTGTCGTTTGTCTTCAAACCTGCTCGGAATAGAAGTTATGGCTTGCTGGTAGCGGACACTTCCGCTAATAGCGTGTTTCCCAAAGCTGTTTTTATAATCAAGACCAGTCCAGATTTCATTACTTCTGCTGTTATCTGCAAAAGCCGATGTTAAATAGCCCAAAGGAGTTTTAGTGCCAAACCGGGTCAGGGTACCATTTGCACTGCGTTGGTAAATCTCGTAATTCTGACTGCGTCCGCTTGTATATCTTCCCTGGATATCAAAAGTATAGAAAATATTGGCTGACAGCCCCTTTAATATAAAGTCGAGTTTATGATTCGCATTCAAAGTACCCAACAATACGCGGGTTAATTCGCTACTGTAACCATTGCTCTTTAACTGAGCCAAGGGGTTGTTCGAAAACAAGCTGGAGCCGCCATAGGAACCATTCTCATTTAACAACGGGAATGCATTGGGTGGTGTAGTAAACACAGTGCTCAAAAAGCTGGAGGCACCAAAGTTGCCTGGTTCACGTCGGTCTTCGACCCGACCGCCCATGTCCAGTTGAACATTGAGCATCGGTGTAACCTGGATATCGAGATTTGTCCGCAGATTATAACGCTGGTAACCCACATTGGTATTAAATTGCGAAGTCTTTGCATCGTTGAAGAGTCCGTTCTGATCAAAAAAACTAAGAGTGGTAAAATACCGTATTGTGCGCGAACCTCCTGAAGCAGTCAGCACATGTCTCTGGACCAATGCATTATCTTTAATAAACTTATTTACAAAGTTGTTGCTGGGATAATTATACGGATCACTTCCCGATTTGTAGTTGGCAAGAGTACCTTCAGAATAGAGGGCAGGGAAACCATCGTTTTGGAGCGCCTGATTGTAAAGTGTTCCGAAAGTATAAGAGTCCAGCGGTTTGGTCAATGCAGTTGGCATCTGCGAACCCATCTGCATATCGTATGAAAAGCGTGTACGTTCAGCGCTTCCACGTTTTGTGGTAATTAAGAGAACGCCGTTAGCACCCCGGTTGCCATACCATGCCAGTGAAGCAGCATCTTTTAATACGGTAACGGATTCAATTTCGTTTAAATCCATGTCAGAAAAATCACGGGCAACACCATCAACCAATAACAACGGGACATTTGCACCAGCAAAAGATGCCCTATTTCGAATTACAATAGTGGCCAAATCCTGACCTGGTTGTGTACCGCTCTGCCAAACATTGAGTCCTGGCGCTTGTCCAGCCAATAAGTTTGTCAGTGAGCTCATAGGTAATTGGGACAAATTGGAAGCTTTAATTGTTGATACAGTCCCATTGATTTCGCGCTTTTTGACTGTGCCAAACGGAATAAAAACATTGTCCTTTTCTCCGGCCTCGGCAATCGAAGGAGTTACCTGGATCACAACAGCATCCTTGCTATTTTTAATATCCTGATAGGATGTCAGATACCCGTCCTTCATAAATACGAGTACATCACCTTTCAAAACCGGGATTTGAAAACGTCCTTCTGCATCTGTTTTTGCTTCTGTGCCACGTTCCTGTACTTCGACAGTTATCCCTGAAACAGGTTGTTTGTTTTTATCGGTTACAATACCTGAAATGGTATTTGGAACCTGCTCCTGAGCCTGTAGTTCTGTCAATAACATTGAAAAAAGAACCACCATCAATAAATATCTTAATTTCATATTTTCTACTTGTTTAGATTAATAGCTACCATCCGGGGTTCTGTACCATATTCTTACTTTTTTGAATCTCTGTCTTCGGGATTGGATAGAGGTGCATGTATTCTTCAAAAACCCTTTGATAGAATTCGGTCAGCTTTCTAGGGGTATAGGTGAATGTCCCATTGGTGTTTTTGACGACATTTATTCCATAGATAGGTTGGGCAATAATCTCCACCCCTTTTTTCCAACGTTGGGCATCATACAAACGGTGGTCTTCAAAAGCTAATTCGACTGCTCTTTCGTTCCGGATACGCACCCTCATCTGATCTTTTGTCAAACCATCAGGTAAATCAGGCATTGCTGAACGGCTTCGTAGTTGGTTGATTGCACTGTAAACACTGGCGTCCGGACCAACTGCTTCGTTTTGTGCTTCTGCATAATTCAGCAGGATTTCCCCATAGCGAAAAAATACAAAGTTTAAAAGGGCATTTTGCGTAAAAGGCGTCTTAAAAACCTCCGGCCACATTTTTCTGCAATAATAACCAGTTGTAGTATATGCTGCATTATTTGAAGTATAATCAGAACCCCCATCCCACATTTGCATTTTGCGGCTTTGCCATGGAGCATCGTTGTACAAGATATTAGCATAAAAACGGGGGTCGCGTTTGGCATAAGGATTTGCAGGATCATACCCTGATTTAGGATCGGTGATCGGAAGCCCGTTGCTCATTTCATACAAATCGACATGGTTTTGAGTGGGATTAAACTCTCCTTGCCTTCCACCCGATCCGGGTGATACAACCGATAGCATAGGATAACTAGGATCTTTGGGACCCCTGACTTTTATTAAAATGTATTCATTAGTAGTCCCATTTCCGGGAGGACTCAGAATTTCACTGTAAATTGGATGTAATGTATATTTGTTCATATCCATTACAGCCTTGGCTGCATCGGCTGCGGCTTTCCACTTTGCAGCATCACCACTCATGTTGTGAAGCGGACTCGCAGCGTAAAGGAGCAAACGTGATTTCAATGCTCTGGCAGCGCCGGCAGTAGCCCTTCCATAATTTGCCTGATCGTAATCATCCGGAAGTGCAGCTATTGCCTTCTCGATATCTTTTAAAATAAATGCAACACATTCGTCATAAGTACTTCTTGGAAAATCAATATCATCAGTAGGTAAGTAAGCTTTATCGATGATGACCACCCCGCCAAACCTTTTAATCAGCTCAAAATACATGAATGCCCGTAAATAATACATCTCCCCCTTGATCCTTCCGGGATTTTGTTCGGCAGTCCATGCAACCTGATCTATTCTGGGAAGCATTTTGTTTGCAATGCGGATACCGGTATAGCACATGGTCCAAACGCCTGAGACCTCATTTAATTGATATCTGTCACTTAATGATGTCGGATTAATCAGTGCATGGTCATGATATAATCCTTTCTGAAAGGTATAAATAAGATTGGAGGTGATATCGGTTCCCACTGCTTCATCCGTAACCTGAGAAGTACCGGTAATACCGGTCCAACGTAAATAATCATCAGGGCGGTAACGGTATGCATTATCGGCAAATTGAGCTGCCAGTACCGGATCGGCAAAGACCTTATCCTCATCAAGTGCGACTTCCGGTGCAACCTCAAGAAATTTATTGTTGCAACTTATTGACAAAGTCACTAAACATATCAGTAGAAAAACATATATTCTTTTCATAATATCGAGTTTAAAGTGGATTAAAATTCAACATTAAGGCCTAAATTGTAGATCCGGTTATTTGGGATTACACAATACCCACCTTGTGGAGCCTGTCGCCCAATGTTTTCAGGATCGATATACAACATTTTGGTCCATGTGTGGAGGTTTTGTCCTGACAAATAGATGCGCATACTGCCAACCCCGATTTTATGTGCAAGATTTTCAGGCAACTGATACGAGAGTTGTGCATTTCTGATTTTTACATAACTGGCATCGGTAAGCAGGAAGTTGTTGGTACTGTAACTCATAAAATTTCCGCCTACAGCTGGTTGCAAAGAAGGCCATGTTGCATGATCCGCATTTGCGGGAGTCCACCGCCCTAGCATATTTTCGTACATTTGATTGGCACTCAATGCTCTTTGGTCGAATTGGATGTCTGAACTTACGTTGGTCACCCCCTGTATCATTACCGACAACGATAATCTTTTCCAACTGATGACTGGTTCCACACTGTAGGTGATTTCAGGGACGATTGAATAACCAATCGGTACGATATCGTCAGAAGTAATAACACCATCATTATTGTAATCTACAAACTTCAAATCGCCGGGAATTGCTTTGCCCAATTTTGAAGGTGTTGAGGTGTTGATATCCTCCTGTGAATTATAAAATCCATTCGTCAGATATCCGCGGTATTGCCCGATACGATAGCCTGCCTGCTTTTGATAGGCCGGTTTCCCGATAGGTTCATCGACACTTTCAATGCGATTGCGGGCAAAGCTGAACTGTCCTGCGATGCTGTATCTAAAATCTCCCAATCCTTTATTGCGAATCTTCACTTCAAGTTCATAACCGTGATTGTAAACCGCACCAAGGTTTACCATCGGGTAGGCTTCCCCATAAGCGGCAAGACCAGATGCACGATTGAGCAGAATGTTACTTCGGTGTTCGTCAAACAGATCAAAATTAACAGAGAGACGATTATCAAAAAAGCTACTTTCGAACCCAATATTGCGTTTTGTAGAAGTTTCCCATGTAATATATGGATTTCCTATCCTGGAATGTATAACTGCCGGGTAGTTTCCGACAGAACTTGGATAGCCGAACTGAATCGAAGTAGGTAATCCAAATTGTACAAGCGAGGTATTTTGGCTGTACTCATCCAGGTACAGGAAGCGCGATCCTCCAATTTTATCAAACCCAATTTTACCATATGATCCCCTTATTTTAAGAAGATTGAGCCAGGAGACCGATTTCATAAATGGTTCATTACTCAAAGTCCAACCAGCCGAAACTGCCGGAAAAAATCCGTAACGCCGCGCCGAGGCAAAGTTTTCTGAACCATTGTAGGATCCGTTAAACTCTGCAAAATACCTGTTTTGATAATTATAAGTCAATCTGGACACAAATCCCTGAGAGGCATAAGGTGGCTGAGCTCCTATCACACGCCTGGAATTGCGTTGAAATAAGATCATACCGGTGACTGAATGCATCCCAAATTCACGTACTAAATTC
Organism: Prolixibacteraceae bacterium; assembly: GCA_963677935.2. Classification (GTDB taxonomy): domain Bacteria; phylum Bacteroidota; class Bacteroidia; order Bacteroidales; family Prolixibacteraceae; genus JAAFHB01. The sequence continues at coordinate 3,536,599 of CAXXEH010000003.1, forward strand.
AGGCTGGCCTGCAAATCGTAATTAATGTTGCCATCATAACTTGATGCAATTGCGCCCAATGGTGAATCACTCGTCCCAAGGGAAGCACTTCCCAGCGTTTCAACCCCTGTTATTTTATTAATGTTGTAGGAAGTAAATGAACCTGATTGCAACCTGTTTGCTCTGAAATAGGCATCGTAAGCGTACTGTGTCCGGAAAGATAAGCCTTTTAACAGCTTATCCAGCTTATAGTTTAAACCAATAGTGCTTTCAATAGAATTGGTTTGTTTCATAGAATATCCTTGCGTTTCTAACCAGCCTAATGGGTTGGTCAGGTTAACTCCTGCTGTTGGGTTTTCCATCCACCGGCCATCGGGTAAAAAAGGAACAAATGCATAGGAGGGGATGTTATTAATGCGCGAAAGCAAATATTCAACCTGAGCATCTGCCCAGGTCCCATTCGTGTAGAAATCGCCTGCTGCCGGGGCATATCTTTTTTCCAATCTTCCACCGAGTTTAATCGACACGGAAAGATCCTTACTTAAATTCAGGTCAACATTTGACCTGAAATTATAACGGTCATAACTGGGAGTTGTTTTGTAGCCACAATATGGATTATCAAATTTTTTCAAGTATCCATCTTCAAACAAATAACCCATCGATACAAAATACTTGGCAATTTTTGTCCCACCAGATATATTAATATTGTGTTGTGTTTGAGGGAAAGTTTTTCTTACCAGGAATTTATACCAATTAAAATCAGGATACCGGACCGGATCGGAATGATCTTTAAATTTTTGTAGCTCAGTATCTGTAAATGCAGCAGCTTTTCCAACATTGGAATTGGCTTCATTTAATAAACTGGCGCTGGTGTATGCATCCAGCGTTTGAGGGATAGCGGTATATGCCTGTAAGGAATAATTACCGGTATAACTGATTCTGGGTTTCCCTTCTTTTCCCGATTTGGTCGTAATCAGGATAACACCGTTACCACCTTTAATACCAAAGAGAGCTGTGGAGGAGGCATCCTTTAAGACTGAGATCGTTTCAATCTCATTCGGATCGATATCACCGAAAGAAGGCCTTTCTGCCCCATCGACAATAATTAATGGAGAAGCATCTCCCGTTGTTGCCCGTCCACGGATAAATATATCGGCCTGATCGGCTCCTGGCTTACCGCTTCGTTGAGCCACCACTACACCAAGGGTACGACCAGTCAAACTATTGGTGACATTGGCCACGGGATTTTTCAGAATTGCCTCGGTTTTTATTGATGCGATGGAACCTGTTAATGTTGACTTCTTTTGTGTTCCATAACCAACAATAACAACATCATCCAATTTTTTCAGATCTTCCTTTAAGATAACATTAATAATATCATTTGCCCCAAAGCGGACTTCCTGAGGAATAAAACCGATAAAAGAAAAAACCAATACTGAACTCTTTCCTTCATTTTGCAAGGAATATTTTCCTTCAGAGTCAGTTATCGCCCCTTTAAAGGTCCCTTTGATCACAACATTCACACCAGGTAAAGGTTTTCCATCCTCCCCCTTAACAACTCCGTGCAAAACCCTGCCCTGATTGGAGAATCCGGCTCTTGCTGAAAACGAAGTACATAGACTTAGGCAAATCGTAAACAAAAGATGAATAGCCATCAATTGCAAAATCCGATTTTTTTTGTGGTACACAATGATTACTTTTTTGTCCATAGTTGTTTGATTTTAATATATTTCTAGTTGATAAATATTTTCAAAAATACGTGGAGTAAATACAATATTCTGATATTGCATTAGCAAATGGTTGTATCTTAAAAACAAAGTTTTATTTCAGAGTAAGCTTATCCGCAAAATTTTTCTAAATTCGGTTGATCCGGATTGCCGGAAAATTTCGGTAACGCAAAATGAGCAAATAGTTGATAAAAAACCTTAAAATGAGTTAGATATAGTAAGTTTTTTTTCATTTTCATGAGACAATTTTTGATTCAATATTCAAATAGTTTGCAATCTTTTCAATTGTCGCAGCATGGTGACCAATACCTAAAGCAAAATGGTGAGTTGGGCCTTCGCTGACCCACCTTTTCAGAAAGGTTTTGATGTCTGGTTTGAAAAAACCACGGGTATTGGTGTTTCCCGTTGGTGGAATAGGTCCTCCGACGGATTCGCCCTCTGCAATAATGAATTTGAATTTACCATCATAGGTGGAGGAGATAGAAAGCATGGTAATGGGGCCTTCCTTGATTTTAAACTCAACTCCCGCTCCATGACCTGGTTTTCCATGGTATTTTTTAAGGCTTCGTAGTACTGGTTTTCCTTCAGCAATCGAAATATTATGTGGCCCATCATGTCCGACAAGGACAAAACCCTCATTAAAATCAATTGGATGAAACTCTGCAAAACTTCCGCCAATGCTTAGACGGTCAAAAATCATTAACGCGATTAGCGTTTTTAAGTCCGATTCGCCGCACATTGGAATATGCTGGGCTGTGAGTAACGAGTTTCCGACGATCAGGTTTGACATCACCGTCCTGATTTCACTCTCCTCCGGACCATCGTAATAATAGGCCAATCCATCCAGATCGTTCGTTTTGATAAAACTCGCCAAGGCAACACTCACTTTTGCGGCGATCCTTAAATCCTCCACAGTAAGTTTCATTGAAATGGGGTCAGAAACAGGTTCAGGTGTATCAAAAAAATCAAGAATTTGCTTTTCTGCTGCAGCAATCTGATCTTCGGAAACCTCCCCGAAACACTTCATTAATTGATTAGCCTCACATTGTACAATATGGCTTCCAAAAAACGAGGTGAGCATCGTAGCATCGGTGTGCATGTCGAGCATCGCATTGAGCGGGTGCCCCAGGTGTCCAAGATGTGCATTTTTCAGGTCGTGCAATACATTTGCAATAAGGCAAAATTCCTTGATTTGCAGATCTACATCAGGATCATTTTCCAAAGTCCCGATGATCATTTCAGGTACTTTTTTCCCCATACGGACTGCAACACCTGCAAATTCAGGAAGTGCACAAAAATCGTCGTTCATCAGTTGCAAATAGGTCGAACCGTTGGAATAATCCAATGATTTCAACGGTTGTAACGCGACTAAGACAATTGGGATGTTAATTGTTTTGATAATGATCCCAAATGTCCCCGATGTTGCGTAGGTTAGCATATCGCAAAAAATCAGGTCCAGATTTGCACATTCAATTTCCTTTACAATTTCATAGGCCTTGAGAGGGGTATCAATAATCCCAAAATCAACGACTTCTGTTACAAAATCCGGTATTTTTTGAATAAATTGCTCCTGTTTCCGGATCATCTCATCGAAGAGACCGGGAAATTGCTCCCAGTATCTGTCATAACCCACTCCAAATACCCCAATCCTTACTGATGTATTTGATTTGACTTTTACGCTTTTTTCTGTGTTTACTAAAATCATATTAACGTATTATATATTTGCTATTAACGCACTAACTAATTTGATTCAAAAAAATATAATCAATTCTATGCGAATGTACTTTGCTTATTATTAATCATTTCAATCTTTGGAATAAATTTGAGCAGCAAAAGGAAGGCAATCGGGTACATGATCCCGGAATACCACCACAGTGAACCATACGAATAATGGGTCACAACGTAACCAATAAAAGGATTAATGGCCAATGCCGAAAGTGCACCTGCCGAACCGGATAAACCAACCACAGTTGAGGTTACCCGTTTCCCAAACAGATCGCTGATTGCGGTAATGTAGTTGGTGATCCACAAACCGTGAGCCAGAAAGGCCAGCGTCATTAATCCAATGATAATGATATAGGAATGAATAAAACCTACAGATATGATTGGTATGGTCAATGCTGCAGCGATACCCATTACAAGTTTTCGGGCAAAATTGAGACTTTTTGTCTTTACAAAAATTAAATCAGAAATCCATCCCCCCAAAATATTACCAATTCCCAGAGCCAGAAAAGGAATCCACAAAATATTTCCAATCACATCGAGTGACAGACCATGCACCTGGCTTAAATATTTCGGGATCCAGAACATATAATAGTAGAAAATCGGGTCGAGTAGAAACCGGATGGCAACAAACACCTTCACCTCTTTATTTTTAAGCAAGGCCACAAGTGGAACTCTTTTATTTGGCATCCCATTTTCTGTTACCGTTATTCTTGAAGTTTGTTTTTTTGATTTAGTAAAAATCAGCCACGCCACCAGCCATAAAAAGCCGAATCCGCCGGTAACAATAAACACCGCTCTCCAACCAACAATCCCCAACAAATAGACGGTTAAAGGGGGGGCAACAACTGCACCGATTGCCGAACCCCCAATGGCTATTCCGTTTGCAAGTGCATGTTTACTTTTGGGAACCCATTCCATAACGGCCTTTATTGCTCCGGGAAAACAACCTCCCTCTCCAATGCCAAGCATAAAACGAAACAGCCCAAAATGAAAAACATTCGTCGACAAACTGTGCAGAAGAGTAGCGAATGACCAGAATCCAACTGAAAAAGCGAGTCCAAGCCGACTTCCAAAACGATCGATCAGAATTCCCCCCAACGTGAACATAATGGCGTAACTGACCAAAAAGCCGGAATTGATGAAACCATAATCAATATCTGTAATACTCAGATCTTCCTTGATCTTCAGGATTGATACAGAAAGTACCTGACGGTCGAGAAAACTCAGTGAAGTTGCGAGCAAAAGCAAAACAATAATGATCCAATAACTATATGTCGATATTTGTTTCATCCGTCTTAACGCACTATGTTATTTTTTTACAAATATAAGGCAATTTTTATAATTGCAACTTTTTTTATTATATTTGATGAATGTTATACAACATGTTTTTATGGGTTCTAATATTTTACCAAAATCCTCTTCTATGAAAAACAACGGAAGCTCCAAGTATCTGACAATCAGCAAGGAAATTATCAACAGGATTGAGTCGGGAGAATTGCAGGCAGGAGATAAAGTCCCGTCTGAAAACGAATTGATCTCAACTTACAAGATAAGCAACACCACTGCACGTAAGAGTTTGCAGGAAATTGAACTAAAAGGGTGGGCAACCAGAATTAAAGGGAAGGGGACATTTGTGCTAAACCGTTCGGAGGACAGCCATCTCACCAGAGTACTCGGTTCGTTTTTTGCCATAAAAGAGAGTTTTAACGATAATCTGATTAAAGAAGGATTTACCCCTAAAAATATCATTCTGGAGAAAACAGTCATGGAAAATGGAATCTCCTCCAGCATCAATGGCCGCCATTGTATCATTGAAGGTCCGGTATTAAAAATGCATCGTCTGAGATATGGAAATTCAACGTTGCTAAAAGACGAGACGAGGTATATATCAATGACCTGCTGCCCAAAGATTAACCTGCTGGATATGCAGGAGTCATCGCTTAAAATTTTCGAAGAAATATATCACCTTAAACTGGATGAGGTGCAAAGGACGCTTGGAACAACCATTATGCTTACCGGTGCATCTGATAATTACTTTGATAATGAAATTCCGCTTGCCGTTTTTATCCTCGACGGGGCAGTATTTACCAGTGACGGGAAAATAGTTGAAATCGAAAAATCTTATTACAGGGGCGATAAGTACAAATTTTCCATTAACGCCAAACCACAACTAATTTCGGAATGAGGGTGTCCCAAAAGGTATTCTCTTTTTTACAAACATTTTTTTTTGAAAAACGTGTTTAACAGGAACTCCTTTCATTGAAATTGATTTGCAGGAATTAAATCAATTGAAAATTTAATATCTTTAAATTTTCAATCCTAACAGAATGTGGATTCAGTTATTTATTAAGCTAAAGACCTTTTTTTATAAGCCTTTTGGGCTACTCGATACAATCTCCCAGCGATTAAGATTTGTGATTGTTAATGGCATATTTGGTATTTTGTTTATTAATGTTTTCAGGCCATTTAATATGGAGAGATGGTTTGATATTCCCGGACGTTGGGAGGGTTTATTTTATAGCAGTTTTGGCTTAATATCAATTTTGGTTATTGGCTTATCGCAATTTGCAGTGCGGCCGGCTACAAACTCATTGAAGTTTAGAGTTTTAGATTTTTGCTTTTGGGCTTTGGGTGAGATCTTTGTACTTACTTTTGTTTTTTATTTTCTATTTGCAACTGATGCATTATCAATAAGTAATTTAAGTGGCGCAATCTGGACAACTTTCAGGTATACAACTCTTGTTGCTGGCCTGGCATATACATTTTCACTTCTTATCAACAGTATCTTTACTCCAAAGAAAAGTGTAGTTTTTAATAGTCAGGTAAAAAACGATCAGGAGAATTCATTGGTTTCATTTAATGACGAAAACGGGAATTTTAAATTTGGAATAAAGGCGGAGGATATCTTCTACCTTGAAGCTGCTGATAATTATGTGATCATATATTTTTTTGAAATTGACAATATACAAAAGCAAATCCTACGAAATAGTCTTAAAAATCTTGAGCCAGGGTTGAAACAATTTGGCATCCAGCGCTGTCACCGATCATTTATGGTGCACACTGACAGAATACGACAAGTCAGGAAGGAACCAAAACGCTACCTGTTGTATTTACCTTATGGCCTCAAAATCCCAGCATCCCCGACGTTTTATGAAGCCTTCATTGCCGGCTCGATCCTGAACAGGTAAATGAGAACTTCCGAAGTTTTGAGCACTTAATCCCATTTTGTGAAACCTATACCCGATAATGGAAATTCACCCCTGAAGCCATTCTGACGTTATCAACCTGACTATATTTGCCACGATTCAATAATATCACGATCTAAATTAGTCAGGGAAACCAATAGATTATATCTGATAGTTTGATTGTTTTCTTGTGGATCTATCCGCTAAGGTAAACTTTAAAGATTTGCTATTAGTGCCGGGCAATTGGGAGTTTTCTGTCCCCTCAGTCTCCTATCCATATTCTGAAGGGACAATTTATAAGTTCAATTAATTATTTTTTTATTGTTTTATTTTAAAAGTTTTTTTTATGAAAAAAGCAGCATTTGTTTTGATGGTTCTGTGTTTAGTTGTTTTGAATCAAAAAGGTTTCGCCAATGACAATAAAATTGTCCTTGGAACCTGGAAAGTTGCGGTCGTCGATGCACCTTATCAATACGCTAAAAGCTCATTTATCTTTTCGGAGGCTAAAGGGGTCCTATCCGGTAAAGTTGTTTTTGAAGATGGCCAGGAACTTAAAGTGTCCAATCTTGAATTTACCAAGGATGTTATCACATTTGCGGTCAATATCGAAGGAAACGATATTAAGGTAAAGGGCAAGCTGGAAAACGCAAAGATTACCGGTAAGGTAAATGCGCCGGATGGAGTTCTAGATCTGACTGCCACCAAGAAACAGTAATTTGTCTCGAAATCACACCTCCTGAGGTGATTTGCGTGTTTGTAATAATGTCCTGCAATAAATCAGCAGGACATTATTTACAAACTTTTTTTATTAGCCTTTTGGGCTACTCGATACAATCTCCCAGCGATTACTATTCTCCTTCAAATCAAATATTTCCGTTTTATTTCTTCACTAAATCTTTTAAGATTGCTTGTTCTCCACGAACAAATGGGCAATTTTTGAACCGGCGCAGGCGTCATCTTAGCATAAAATCAAACTAACTGTCGATGAAAAGTGCCCAATAGTCGAAGTAATTTTCAAAGGGTTCGTTGCTGAAATAACTTTGGTTCAAAATAGCACTACAATATGAGAACATTTCAAACAAGTTTTTTAACAGTATGCCTTCTGATCGTTTTCTCAGGAATCGACTGTAAGGGGCAAAACAAATCCTGGACGCTGGAAGATTGCATCACCTTTGCCAAAAGCAAAAACATCCAGGTTCAGAAAGCAAACCTGGCAAACGACAAAAATCAACTTTACTCCAATCAGGCTCAGGCTAACCGTTTGCCTTCATTAGGGGCATCAATTGCCCAAAACGCTAATTGGTACAAGGGATTTGACTCCTCAACAGGACAATATGGAAGTAGCAATAACAGTACCAATTATTCGATTAGTTCAAATGTCGCACTTTACAACGGACAGAAACTTCAAAACCGGATAAAGCTTGCAGAACTCGATTTGCAAGCTGGTAAGTATTACTCCGAAACCATCAAAGAATCGGTTGAACTTAATATTTTGAATGCTTATCTTCAGGTACTTTATGCTTACGAAAGTGTAAGTAATGCAGAAAAACAGATTGAATTAACAACCAGTCAACTGACATTAGCCAATGAACGGATGGACCTTGGTGTAATCTCGAAATCCGACTACCTGCAAATCAAGTCGGAACTGGCTACTGAAAAATCGACGCTTGCCGATGCACAAAGTCAACTCGCAATTGATAAAGTTACACTTATGCAGTTGATGGAACTACCCGTTAATGACAATTTTGAAATCAAATCTCCAAACCTCGACAGTTTGATGGTCCAGAACAAACGACCTAATGCACTCGAAATCTATAATCTTGCCCTGGGAATTAAACCACAAATTAAAAATGCAGAATTAACCAGGGAGGGTGCCGCACTTGATGTAAAAATTGCAAAAGCCGATTATTTACCAACCCTTTCGATGAATGCAGGTTTATCGAGCAGTTACTCAAGCCTAACCACAGAAAGCGGATACGCCAGTCAGTTGAAAAACAAAATTAATCCTGCAGTGGGTCTTTCGTTATCAATTCCTGTATTTCAGAAGAAACAGGTTAAAACAAATGTCCAAATCGCTGCAATCGCCGTGTCGGATGCCGAACTCGACGAGATCAATACTAAAAATGAACTGCGTAAAAGCATCGAACAGGCATGTGTTGATGTAATTTCGGCACAATCAAAATACGCTGCAAGTCTCGAAGAAAATCAGGCATCCAAGGAATCATACGATGTATCTACCGAAAAATTTAAACAGGGACTTATGAATTCAGTCGATTACCTTTTCGAGAAAACAAACCTGATTACTTCAGAGAGTAAATTACTTCAATCGAAATTCAAACAGATTTTCAGCTTTAAGGTGCTCGATTTCTACAAAGGAGTTCCATTAACACTATAAGACTTTAGAATTAAACAGAAACAGATAGAAATTAAGAAATATTATACAAATGAAAACGAAACTTTTATACATTGGATTGGCATTAGTACTGATTGCTACCGGCTTCTACGTTTTTAAATCGTTTGGGAGCACAGAAAAAACGATAACATTCGAAACCGCTAAAATCTCAAAAGGGACTATCAGTAATACGGTTACTGCAACAGGAACACTAGAAGCGATAAAGACGGTTCAGGTTGGAACTCAGGTTTCGGGGGTAATTGAGAAAATATATGTTGACTTTAATTCACAGGTAAAAAAAGGTCAGTTGTTGGCCCAGATAGATGAAACACCTCTTCTGGCACAGCTGGCTCAAAGCAAAGCTACTGTCGATCAGTCTGAAGCAGAGGTAAAATATCAAAAAGCAACTTTCGAACGTTATAAAGTACTTGTAGAAAAAAAGCTGATTGCACAATCGGACTTTGATCTTGCAGAGTATAACTACAACAAAGCACTGGCAACATTAAGCAATGTTAAATCGGTGAACGATAAAAACAAGATAAACCTTGCCTATGCCAGAATTTATTCTCCGATCGATGGAATTATTCTTAGTCGGGCAGTTGACGAGGGGCAGACAGTAGCTGCAAGTTTCAGTACTCCTACCTTGTTTTCGATTGCCAATGACCTCACCCAAATGCGTGTTGAGGCTAAAGTTGACGAGGCCGATATAGGCAAGATTGCCAATGGACAGCGGGTTGAGTTTCTTGTTGATGCGTTTCCCCTGAAAAAATTCTCGGGAGAGGTTACCGAGATCAGGCTTCAGCCTGTGGCCTCTGCAAATGTAATCACTTACACAGTAGTCGTTAATGCCCCTAATCCCGATAAAATTCTGATGCCGGGAATGACCGCTAATGCTTCGTTTTTCGTAACAGAGCGTAAGGACATATTACTCGTTCCTGCCAAATCGATCCAATTTACTCCGGATATGGAAGCACTGGCAAAATACAACCAGACGCTAACAGGAGGCGAGCAGCCATTACTCCTATCAGAAGAAGGGATTGCTATTGAGAAACAAACAGAAAACGCCGATAAAACAGTTTGGATAAAACAGGGATTAATGATTCATCCGCAAAAAGTTAAGGTCGGGGTTACCGATGAAATTCATTTCGAGGTATTATCCGGTTTACACGAAGGTGACGAAGTAGTCATTTCGATGAGCACGGGTACCACCAGCACAAGTAAGGCAAAAACTGCAGTAGCCAAAAGTCCTTTCATGCCGCAAAGGCCGGGAAGCAACAGAAAAACAACAGCAACAACACCAAAGTGACCATGAATAAAACAATTATAGCGGTTAACCAGCTGAAGAAAGATTTCTATGTCGGCGAAATTACAGTACATGCGCTGAGAGGGGTTAATCTTGAAATCAAAGAAGGGGAATTTGTAGCGATTATGGGTACGAGCGGTTCCGGTAAATCGACGATGTTGAACATCCTGGGTTGTCTGGATAAACCAACCTCAGGAACTTACTTCCTCGATGGAATCAGCATGGGTGAGCTATCGAAAAACGAACTGGCAAATTTACGCAATATCAAATTGGGCTTTGTTTTTCAGTCCTACAACCTGTTGTCGAGAACATCAGCGCTCGAAAATGTTGAACTTCCGTTATTTTACAACCCAAAAATACGATCAAAAGAGCGTCGTGAACGTGCCGAGGCTGCTCTCGAAGCTGTTGGATTATCCGACCGTATGCACCACATGCCCAATCAATTGTCGGGTGGACAACAACAACGTGTGGCTATTGCCAGGTCACTCGTAAACGATCCGGTGGTTATCCTGGCAGACGAAGCCACAGGTAACCTTGACACACGGACCTCCTTCGAAATAATGGCACTGCTACAGGATTTAAATCAAAAAGGAAAAACCATTGTGTTTGTGACCCATGAGCCTGATATCGCCAAATTTATGACTCGCCAGGTAGTTTTCCGTGACGGCCACATTATCCGCGAAGAACTTGTTGCCAATCGGAACAATGCAGTTGAACTGCTTAAAAATCTACCTGTTGAAGAACTGGTTTAAAAGTAAAAAATCGAATTATGAACTATATTAATTCAATAAAGATTGCTTTAAATGCCTTGAAAAGGAATAAATTCAGGGCTTTTCTTACCATGTTGGGGATCATCATAGGGGTCGCTTCTGTGATTGTGATGTTAGCCATCGGGCAAGGTTCTAAAAAAAGCATTCAGGATCAAATGTCGGGAATGGGAACCAATCTTATTTTCGCCATGCCCGGAGCTGAACAAAAAGGTGGTTTGCGGATGGGAAACAGCGATGCACAGAGCATGAAACTGAGCGATATTGATGCCATAGAAAAGAATTGCCCTGCTATCAGCAATGTATCTCCTGAAGTGCGGTCCAGTGGTCAGGCAGTAGTTGGTAACCAAAACTGGCCAACTACTATTTATGGGGTGAATAATAAGTATTTCAGCATCCGAAAATATTCCATTGGCACGGGCCGTACTTTTACCGAAAATGAAATTCAAACATATGCAAAGGTATGCCTGGTTGGAAAAACGATTGTCGAAAATTTGTTTGGAAAGAGCGATCCTATTGGACAATCTATTCGTTTTAAGAATATTCCACTCCTGATTATCGGAGTGTTGGGAGAAAAAGGTGAGAACGGGATGGGGCAGGATCAGGACGACCTGATTATGGCACCGTATACCACTGTTCAGAAGCGTATTCTGGCCATCACCCATATTCAGAGTATTGCAGCTTCGGCTGTAAGCGAACTCCAGAACGAAGCGGCAATTGAGCAAATCACAGCGTCGCTGCGGCACAGCCACAAACTCAAAGATGGTGTAGCAGATGATTTTCAGGTCAGGTCACAATCCGAAATGGTGCAAATGTTTAGTTCCATCAGCAACATTATGACCTTATTGCTGGGGGCTATTTCAGGAATATCGCTGCTTGTGGGTGGCATAGGAATTATGAATATCATGTATGTATCTGTAACGGAACGCACACGTGAAATTGGTCTTCGTCTTTCAGTTGGAGGCCGAGGAAACGACATCCTGCTCCAATTCCTGATCGAATCAATTTTACTTAGTGTTTTTGGGGGAATCATCGGAATTACCCTGGGAATTATATCGACGCAGGTGATGTCATCAATCATGAACTGGCCTGTGGTCATCACAACCATCTCAGTGGTTATGGCGTTCCTTGTTTGCTCGGCAATCGGTATTTTCTTTGGATGGTATCCTGCCAGAAAAGCAGCCAGTCTGAACCCTATCGATGCGTTACGCTATGAATAATTCAGTTTAAATATGATCAGAAAAACGATATTGCTACTTTGAAAATTTAATTTTAACATTTTAGGATACAAAATGCTTTAAAACAATGAGAAACTATATCAACAAAAATTGGGGCTGGATAACTGTAATTATCATTGCAATACTCCCTTTATTGAGTATTTTGAAGATGATCAATATCGATTTTACTGCAACAAGTGCATCATGGATATCAATGGACTCCTTCACAATGCATGGAAGATTTCCCGGGGAACTGTCCAAAGAAGTCTCAGGCGCTCACATGGCTGTTAAAGAAACCGGCGAATGGGCCATACGTTGGTTGGTAGCCGTATTAAGTTTAACGCCAATTTATGTACTTACAGGTATTAAATCCCGGCTACATATAAGGCAATCAATCGGCATAACTGCATTTATTTATGCATTTTTGCACCTGCTGTTCTTTTGTATTGATAAAGGTTTGATGGAAACTTTTAAAGAATTTGGAAATATGTTAGGATTGGTTGCAACAATGATAATGCTTATATTGGCCATCACTTCCAATAAACGATCGATGAAATTCTTCCGAAAAGGGTGGAAGAAACTTCACCGGTTTGCCTACCTTGCCGGACTTCTGGCAATTTTGCATATGGTTCTGCTCGAACATGGAGATTGGGCCCCTTATGCCATTCTTCTAATGATAGGATTTGTAGTACGTCTTCCCATTATCAAAAAATACATGAATCGAATAAAAAATCGCAAAAATCCGGTTCCTGCATTATCTTAAAATATTGCTCTCTTAAATAATTATCTTTGGAAAAAATGACATTCGTATGCAAAAATCCACAACAATACATGACAATTGGATCAAGGCAACACTCCATGTAATTGCCTGGATTATTGTTATTATCATACCGCTTTACCTTGACAAGGCATATGGGGGCGGCAATCAGCACCGACTTTATGAATTTTATCTGCACACGTTTTCTGCGGGAGTCATTTTTTATATAGGTTACCTATGGCTGGTACCCAGATTTTTTCTACAGGACAAAATATTTCATTACATAATCATTTTAATCGGAATAATTCTTGCGACCCACTACATCACAAATTATATCGAAGAGTCCTACTTTTATGACCCGGCCCAGTTTGTGAAATTTCAGGAAGCGATGAAAAATATAACAGGGAAGGATGAAAATTTTCGTCCTCCAATAAAAGCTTTTGGGTTTTTCAATCACATTCTTTCGTCTTTTTTGCTTTCAGGTTTTGCTATTGGCCTTGGTGTAATGGAAAAACTGAAACAAAATGAGAAGAGGCAAAAGGAGCTGGAAAAAGAAAAACTTCATTCAGAACTGGCATTTCTCAAAAACCAGATTAGTCCTCACTTTTTCTTTAATACACTGAATAACATATACTCCCTAATAGGCATTGATGGACCCACCGCCCAGGAATCGGTGTTAAAATTATCAAAGCTGATGCGGTACCTGCTCTATGAATCGGAACATGGAGAGACCCTGATCAGTAGCGAAATTGATTTCATGAATAATTACATCGATCTGATGAAGTTACGACTAAGCTCCAAAGTAGAATTAAAGGTCGATTTTCCCAGGGAATTTCCCGACTTTTCGATCCCTCCCCTCCTTTTTGTACCATTTATTGAAAATGCATTTAAGCATGGGATTACGTATCGCAATCAATCCTTCATCAATATCAGCCTTAAGTTAGAGAACGAACAGATTCGTTTTAGTGCTGAAAACAGCGTGGGAAAAAGTAGTCAGACCGGAGACCTTCCACATTCGGGCATTGGTCTCGAAAATGTCCAAAAACGATTGGGGCTGCTGTTCCCTGACAATCATGAATTGAAAATTGAACAAAATGAGACAATATTCCGCGTTGAACTTTTCATTCAAAACAAAAAATTACAAGGATGAAACTGAAAACGATTGCCATCGACGACGAACCGCTTGCCCTCAGGTTGGTAAGCGATTACGTGGACAAAACGCCCTTTCTGGAGCTTGTGGGATCATTCGACAATCCGTTGGATGCCATTGATTTCCTCTCCACCAATAGTGTCGACCTGATCCTTGTTGACATTCAGATGCCCGACCTCACCGGTATTGAGTTTACCCGAAGCCTGGAAAATGCTCCAAAAATCATCTTTACAACAGCTTATGAGAAGTATGCAATCGAAGGATTTAAACTCAACGCAATCGATTACCTATTAAAACCCTTTAGTTACGAGGAATTTCTAAAAGCAGCGGGTAAAGCTCATAAACAGGTGGAACTTGAATCCAATGCACTCCCCTCGATCGAAGCAAACAATAAGTTTCTATTCCTGAAATCGGAGTATAAAATCCGACGCATTAACTTCAACGATATCCTGTATATCGAAGGGTTAAAAGACTATATCAAAGTTTTTATAACAGGTGATGACAAGCCAGTAATATCGCTTAACTCGATTAAATCGCTCGAACAAAAATTGCCGGAAGAAAAATTTATGCGCGTACACCGCTCCTTTATCGTAAATCTCGACAAAATCGATACAATTGAACGGAGCCGGATTATTTTCGGTAAGATCTATATTCCGGTAAGCGACCAGTACAAGGAAAAATTTCAGGAGTACCTGGATAAGAATTTTTTATAACATTTTGAAATTAATGAGTATTTATGTTCAAGTCAATCATTTTGCTCTCCGAATTATAGCTGGTTTTCAGTTTTTGTCCGTTCAGGATCACTGATGCAGGTTTCCGATCAGCCGCCATCAACAGCTTTACCGTAGGTTGCCCTTCAAACCGAACGGTTCTGTTATCTCCATCACAATCAACAACCGTAAAAAACTTGGAGAGGGCATGGATCACTGGTTTGCTATCACGACGCAGATAACTTCCATCGGCGATAAACAGCTGTTTAATATTTTTTGGCTGACTGCAATCAACCCCTTCCGGGAAAGTGAGGGCCATCAGGTAGGCATCTGTATCCCACCCATTCATCAAATTAAGACTGTTGCGGTGCTTGATCCGACCATCTGCCAGCAGGTTCAGGAAAATTTCGGAGGTCTGCCCGTTTTGGGTAATCCTGACACCCAGAAAATCCTTTCCGTCAAACCTTTCAATTTTGGGTAAAACACTCTTATTCTGATCCTTATTTAGAATAATAGCGGTAACGAACTTTGTACGATCGGTATCCTGGAAATGGCTAACCGACCAATAGGATTGCTTCACATCGGGCTCATGGTCTTTCAAACCCTGTTTCTCTTCGAGACGCATTTTCTCCGGGAAGTCGTGCGGCAATCCGCCATCGGGAAAGGTCTCAGGAAATAAAGGACGGACCAGAACCTCCGCATCTCCATCTTTAATTGACAAATCTAGTCCATGTCGTTTCGATTGACCGTCGTAATGGAGCAACCATTCAAACTTACCGGGCTCATACGATTCGAGGTCGTCGATCACCAGAATCACATCGCCAATCCAGAGAAAGTGGCGGTAATTACGGGTAAACCACCTCGATGTGGGACCGGTAGCATCGGCAAAGATATACTTCAGGTTACCAGCATCAAGCAGATTGTAGACGTGACCTTCATTCTTTACTCCAAAATAGGGATCTTTCCGGTTTTGTCCCTTTCCATTGAAAAGTACCACATTGTGAGCCTCGCTCTGGCAATAATATTGGGTGTATTCCGGACGGACGTAGGATGAATTTCCGGAGTCGATAATCAGGTTTTTACCCTTATGAAAAAGGATATAGGAACCTGCATCGGCATGGGAATGGTTCCAGGTCATGCCACATTTGATCCCCAGCATCGTTGCATCATCACTCCACGAATCACGTAAGGTAGCCCATCCCATATCTGAAAACAGCTTTGAATCAGGCAAATTGGGCAATTTGAGATCCTGTGGCTTTGGCAAATCGGGATGAAGAATCAGTCCGTTCGGACTATTCAATTCCATTCCCTCCTTATCTGTTCCCTGCGACGTCTTATCCAAATACCAGGCATACCGATCCTTGTGAAAACCGAGGTTCCAGAGCAAAGTCACACAGGCATTACCATTCCGTTTAATATTGCCGTCGCCAAAATTGACCGACATTGGTCCGTTTTTGGAATAATAGGTGGTCTGAATAAAGAAATCGGCCATCTTCTCCATCACCGGGATCCCGGGTAATTTCACTTCAGGCAGCACATTCTGAAACGCCAACCTGAACAGCAAATATTGAGAGAGACCATAGCCTGCATAGTTGATACTTTCGTAAAAACCCCCGTCACGGTCGAAACTGACCGGTTTATTGTCCATCACATTTCCGGAGAAATTGAACCATTCAACCGATGTTTTTGAAATCTCTTCAGCCCATTTTTGTGCTTCAGGTAGCTCATCCCGAACAGCAAGGGCTGCGAATCCAGCCATATCGACACATGCACTCCACCAGTTATGCCCCATTGTATCGAAGGTGTGAAGATTTGTTTCGGGAGTCATCCAATCTTCCATAGCTGGTTTAATCCCCACTTTGACAATCCCGGCTGCAATTTGCTTGCGCTCTGCAGGAGTAAGAAAATTCCAGATACAATCGTATCCAATCGCCACAACAAAACTGGTGTGGGATGTTCCCAGACCACCCCTCCACGGCGGAGTTCTTTTCAGCAGATCCTCCCCTTCCCAGGTCTGCTGTGCAGTTACCTGAATCAATATTTTTTTGATCTTTTCTGCAAAACGGATGTCACCAGTCATACGGTAAGCCAGACCAAGTTCCTGCAGATCGGGTGCACCGGAGCGTTCTCTTTTCAGAATCTCTTCCGCCTTGTTTAACTGGTTCTCCCACGCTTGTTTCACCTCAGGATTATTTTTAATCTGCTCCTTCAGACGGGAGATATTGGCATCGGTATGAAGCAGGTAACGGTGCTTTTGAGCCTGAAGATTAAAATTAACTCCTGTTACCAGGAAGAGAGTGACAATGATGGAAATGAGATATTTTTTCATCAGGAATAATTTTACGTTACACATACCAGGTCGCCAGAAAATTATCTTTTCCTTTCCTGTTTAACTCTTTTTTCTCTCGCCAAGCCACGAAGATGCAAAGCTTTATTCTTTAGGGACTTTGCGCCTTTGCGTGATTTATTAACGTTATCTTTTTTAAGGTTGGAGCTTCACAACTCCGGAGTATCTGGCGCGGAATTTTTACTAATTACTTTGCGCGAACATCACTATTGAACAGACTCCCTAAAATACTTATTAAAAAACATTGCCTGATATTCGATGGAATTCATCCAGTAAGGCCAGCTGTGTCCACCCGGACGAGTAATAAAATCGTGCGGAATATTTCTATAGAGCAGCTCTTCATGTAACTTTTTATTCACCTGGAAAAAGAAATCTTCCGTTCCGCAATCAAAAATCAGTGCAAGGCTCTTGGGTGTAAGCAGGTTCACCATATTGATGACGGTATTATTTTCCCAGTTGTCCTTGCTTTTATCATAACTACCCAACCGCTCTTTAATGTCCCAGTTGTTTGGAAATGGGCGAATATCAACCCCTCCACTCATACTTCCGGCTGCACCAAAGATATCCTGATGCCTGAAAGCAAGATAAAGAGCGCCATGACCTCCCATGCTCAGGCCGGTAATCGCACGTCCTTTCCTGTTTTTGATGGTTTTGTATTTCCCGTCAATAATGTTCACCAATTCTTTGGAAACATAGGTTTCGTAACGGATGGTTTTATCTACCGGACTATCGAAATACCAGCTGCTAAATCCCCCATCAGGACAAACAATGATCATTTGATATAGATCGGACAACTGGCCAAGGGCCTTGTCTTTTTTGACCCAATCCGAATAATTTCCACTGTATCCATGTAAAAGATAGAGGACAGGTAACTCCCGGACTTTGTCGTATCCATTGGGAGTTATTACAACAGCTTTGATCTGCTTTTCCATGCTGTTGCTGAAAGTGTTGATTGTATCGATTACTGACGCACTGGTTACAAGGCTAAATAAGAAGCCAATAGCGAAAAGGGAAATTACACGTTTCATTCCGGAAAAAGTTTAATTACTATTAAATCATTTATTGACATATAAATTCAGCGTAACAGGCTCAGCCGTTTTCACCTTTGGTTCAATTGACCTTCCATACTGCCAGGCGACAACGGTTACCCTGACAGGAAATTTGCTTCGGGGAGGAATTTTGGTAAAAACCAGTTTCCCATTCTCCACTTCAGCAGGCCCTTCCTGAACATAAAAACAGACAGGTAATTTACTCCCGGAAGTTGCCGTTAAAGATACCGTTTTCACCCTTTGATTGACATCCGGGATAGCTTTAAATATAATATTCTGATCGGATCCTTCATTATTCCGTATGGGAATTCGCATATTGAACTGCTGAACAGTACTCTTGAAATTTTTATCTCCCGGATGGCTGGCCAGCAACCAGATATCACCTGTCCGCTTTTCATTGTCGAACCCCATGCGATAGAATCGTACGGTAAAAGTAGTATCGTTGACTTTTTCAACCGGGCCACAAATCCGACTGATAATCGGGTGGCCTACAGCATGATTTTCTGATTTTGCAATTCTCAGGGTATCAGTGAACTCAGCGCGAACATGAAAAGTCAATCCATCAGCTTCGGGTGAAAATTTTCCAACAATTCGCGCGTGTAATTTTGGGTTAAAGGGGAGCATTTTGCCATCCTGTACAAAACCAAGGTATTGCTCCTTTTTACCCCGGACGTTTGCATAATAATTTTCGGTTGCTTCGGCCACCTCTTTGTCGAAATACCAGAAAGCCTCCTTCCGATCACCATTATATTGATTGTATGGGGCAGATAAAAACTGCGGCAACCGGTCACGTTTCCAACGCTCCCCAAGCCAGCCTGACTTTGGATTCACGGGCAATAAGGGAACAGGGATATTGAGTGCTACTCTTTCGGGCAACCGATATTGAACTGCCTTTTTGATAAATAGGGTAAGGTAGCCGATCAGTTCGTCTGAAATGTCGAAATGGCCATGACCGGCATCGCATAAAAATGAGACGGCAGCCTCAGGAAATCGCTGATGAAAGTCGAGCGCCGGCTGCACACGATCTTCCCACCATTCGTATTCCCCTTCCACCATTAACCCGGGAACTCCGTTGATATTCCTGTTTCCCCAGTCCGGATTTGGACGGCCGCTACCGGTTAGCTTAGTTAACGGGGCATCACCGTGAATGGAGAGGATCGCCAAAGTACGGTCGGGATTCCAGGCCCCAAAATTCCAGGGATAACTAGCACACGCTGAATGGCCAATAGGAATGGCAGGGGCAAATTCGAGTTCAGTGTAACCAGATTCTTTGGCAAGCAGTTTCATCATCTCTTCAAACTGTTCACCGGCGCCATTGTTAAAATCGAATATAAAATTGAATCCTGGGGTTACCCAAACTTCAGCAATGCCCAATCTGGAGAGCTCTTTACGGAATTTTGGATGTTCAAAAATATCCTCTTCGGTCATATTGTGCTGACCAACAATGACTGCCCTGACCTGTTTGCAATCTTCGGGTATCCACAAAAAAGCGCGCGGATGGTCATTGGTCTCACCGGAGACAACACCCGGAACTTTTACAGACCATTGCCAGACTGATGCCTGTGCGAACTGCGTAAATATACAGTAGAGTAAGAGTACAATAAATTTCATGTTTATCTTATTTCAAATGCCAGTAAACGACATATCTTACACGATGAAGATCATAAAGTGGCACAAACGTAATTTCTTTGCCCTCACTTACGGTTTTGAACGTCAGGGGCTGCCCCACAACCGGTTTCAGCCATTCAGTTACCGGTTTTCCCTTAACATTCAATACATTTGAAAGAGTTGCAGGAACATGGTAATCGTAAGTATAGTAATCGTTGTGCAGCTTTGGATTCGAAAAAGGTGCAGGTTTTTGCATCCCTTCTGTACCCATTTTGGCTGCAAGGACAACAGGTCCATAGGATACCGAAACCACATCGGGATTATCGGGCGTTGCACTTATCTTTAGTTTCAATGGAAAGGTCACTTCCAGTTTGTCGCCGTTCTGCCATTTGCGGTCAAGCGTGATATAGCTCCCCGGATATTGTTTTATGTTGACCTTTTTACCGTTGATCTTTACCACCGAGCCCGATGTTGCCCATTCGGGATACCGGAAATAGACTGGCATATTGACCGATGTTTTGGTTTCAAAGGTAAGCCGGGTAGTTTCTTCTGACGGGAATCTTGTTTCCTGCCTGATATTAACCCCTTTCTCTTTCCATGTTAGTTCCGAGGGGATAAACAAATTAACAAAAAGCCCATTATCGTTATGGTAATAAATCGCCTCGCCGTATTTTGCCTGGTTTTCAAAACCAGTTCCCACGCAACACCAGAACGAACTATCACGCGTACTGTAAACCTTATGCCCACCCGGAAGCATGGGGAGAAAATAGGCAATCATCCCCGTTGCCGGATCCTGCTGTCCCAGAATGTGGTTGAAAAGTCCTTTTTCATAATAATCGGCATATTTTTCGTCCCCGTCAAGGCAGAAAAGATGACGGGTCAGCTTCAGCATATTGTAAACATTGCATGACTCACCTGTCACACCAGAGAGGTGCACTGACTGATGATCGGGCTCAAAAAACGACTCCCTGTCGCTGTTACTACCTGTACAAAATGAATGGTGACCGATTACCGTATTCCAGAAGAACCCGGCGATGGTCTTGTTCCTTTCCGGCTCGCCAATCTCGTAAGCCCTCGCCAAACCTATCAGTTTGGGAATGTAGGTATTGGCATGTTTACCCTTCAGGTTATCGACCTGAGCCATTAGCGGATCGAGGGTCTCCTCGTGGTAGAAGAACTCTGCCAGCCACTTGTATTCCGTCTTCCCGGTAATTTCGTACAAGGTGTAGAATGAATCGTTGACCCCGCCAAACTCATTACGGATCATCATCTTTCGTTGTTCGGGTGTGACCGTTTTGAGTTTTTGATGCGCCCACATCGCCATTTTTTCAACCACCTCCAGCGCTTGTTTGTTATCGCAATAGAGATATTGGTCGATCAGGCCTGAAAATATCTTATGCAGGGTATACCAGGGGGCCCAAACTGGTTTACCTGCTATATTCCGGTCGATCAGATTCTGCGGGAATGCGCTCAGGTAACCATTTTGGTTGATTGCCTTTTGCACTTCGGACAGACCTTTGACCAGTGTATCTCCCTTTAATTTATAGACTTCCTTTCCTGTTGAAGCATACAAAAGTGCCAGCCCAGACAGGATATGACCGGTTGTATGGCCACGTAAATCACAATCTACAGATTCCCAGCCCGCCAGCTTTCGAATCGTATCGTAACCGCCTTCCAAACCGGAGGCGATCCCTGCATTGGTACGAAAACTATGGAGCAGACTTTGTGTATCAATAGAAAGAATCCAGGCACTCTCCCGCTCCATATTCTCTTTAAACCTGGAATCGAGTAGTCTCACATCCTGCAGATCGAAGGCATAAGCTTTCATAGGTGCAGTTTCCTTCAAAATTAATTTGTCCTGATGCTGACCAGGATAGTGAGATTGTCCAAGAACCGCTCCCCTACCCATCCCGAAAGGCAGTGTATTAATAATCAACAATATGAAAAGCAATAATAATTTTAACATAATCGATGTTTTTTTACTCAGCGGGTGACTTGGAGTTACCCGCTGAGTAAGTTTCCCGCTGAGTGAGGCGTTTATTTTTCTATTCTGAACCAATCAAAATCGGCATAACTCCCTTTTTTGATTCCAGGCTCGGCAGTGCAGAACAAGCCGATTTTCGAACCAATCCACAACTCATTTTTAGCCTGAAAGGGTTCGCCGATGATGACAAAATCAGTTCCGTTCTCGCTGTATGAAAATTGACATTTTGCATCAGGCGATGAGACCTGAACCCGCAAAAACACTTCGTTTTGTCTGAGCCTGGCCAATCTCCCTTTTTGTTCCTGTCCACCCTGATCGGCGTTTTTGCAAGTGATCTGATCCAGCTGATAACCCGACTCATCTTTCGAGATGGCCAGGTAGCTGTAATCGTTTCCCATGACGATCAGCCCGGCCTGTTTACCCTGCCACACCTCAAATTCGTTGGTCAGCTTCACTTTGGTGGTGGCTTTAAAATCGGGGGCTGGAAATTTCTGCATCAGCAGGTTGGGAACATTCCAAAGCGGTTCACCTGCTACACTCTTGGGGTATGCAAGTAACCTGAGAAACCCTTTCCCCCGAAGCAGAACATACCAATTGATTCGTTGATTGGCAGCCCATTGCCATTGCAAACCAAGAGTATCCCCTGTAAATTCATCCGATTCCTGAGGCGTGAAGGCCGGCCATTTTTTACCCACATTGGGTTTTTGATGTTTCAAAACCGGCTGACCGCAACCATCTCCATCAGGATCGTCACCCATCACAGGCCAACCGCTTTTCCAGGTTACCGGCTGAAGGTGCACGATTCGCCCGTAGGCCCCTTTATCCTGAAAATGGATAAACCACGATTCACCCGTTTGCGTTTCGACCCATCCACCCTGGTGGGGACCATTGATTGGCGTATTTCCCTGGGCCATGACCACCTTTTCTTCGTAAGGGCCATAAATGTTTTTGGATCGCAGCACCAACTGCCAGCCCGTTACAACACCACCGGCCGGAGCAAAAATATAGTAATAACCTTCCTTTTTGTAAAGTTTAGGTCCCTCAACTGTTCTGTGGGCATCGTGTCCGTCGAATACATGTTTCCCTTCACCAATCACTTTTGATCCGTCAGGATTCAATGGCCAAACCGTAAGCAGACTATTGATGCCGGAGCGGCTCGCAGCCCAGCCGGTTACCAGATAAGCTTTCCCATCGTTGTCCCAGAGCGGACTTGAATCAATAATTCCCTTTCCTGGTAAAACCAAAACAGGTTCTTCCCATTTTCCGAACGGATTTTTCGTCTTAACACGGTAAACGCCAAAATCGGGATCGCCCCAGAAAATAAAATATTCCCCTTTGTGAAAACGGATACAGGGGGCCCAAACCCCTTTGCCATGTTGCGGAACACTAAAAACATCATCCGGAACATTTCTTTTCAGGGCATTATTGACGATTTTCCAGTTGACCAGATCTTTGGAGTGAAGGATAGGCAATCCGGGTGAGCAGTTAAAACTGGAAGCGGTCATAAAAAAGTCGTCACCAACCCTGATGACATCAGGATCGGAATAATCGGCATATAAAATGGGGTTGGAATAAGTTCCGTCGCCATTATCAGATTCCCATACCCGCGAAACAGAGGATGAATCAGACTTGGGAACAATATTTTGGGAATAAATCGTATGACTGCCGAATAGTAAGCGACAACCAGTTCAACAATCAACAATTTTCCGGAATGTATTTTCATTTTTTATTCGTTTAAATGGTAGATGGCAATTGTTATTACTTATTCAGATCGGTCGGGTTTAGAAGAGATGTATTATCCAACGGAAATAATTATTACTGCCATTGAAAACTATAGGATCCCGATAACAAATGATAGGCAACCGATTCCTGTGATTTCGATAGGATACGAATACTTTTATTATCCTTGACGGGTTTTCCCGATTCCAAAACAGGATTTTCCTTTGGTGCCGGTAAAATGATGGTTGCTGTTGAATTGGGAGGAATAACAACTTTATAATTGATTCTCCTGTTTTCCCGTTTCCAGCTTACTGATATCCTTCCAAAGGGGGAATCATGATAACCCTCAGCCCAGTCCAACGCAGTTATAAAATTAGGTTTCAGGAGGATATTCCTGAAACCTGGTTCGGCAGGATCGGGGAAGATGCCCAGAATGGCCTTGTAGAGCCAGGCTGCACATTCGCCGAACATGATGTGATTCAACGAAGGAATCTTATTCTTATCGGGATTCCATCCTTCATAAAGGGTGGTAGCTCCACTGGCAATATAATATCCGAATGAAGGATGAGTATCCTGCGCAAGCAATTTGAAGGCCAGATCTGCCTGTCCGTTTTCACTCAGAGCGTTGAAGAGGGTCTTGGCACCCAATAAACCAATATCGATATGGTCATTGTTTTCGTGAATTTTCTTCACCAGTTTGTCAGCAACTTTGCCTTTGAACTCCTCAGGGACTATCCTAAAAAAAAGTGCAGCTGATAGTTCTGTCTGACTTCCACCCGCATAAATACCGGTTTCCTTATTTAGAAATTTGTTGTTGATGGCCGATTTAATTTTCTCTGCAAGCTTTAAGTAGTAAGCATTGTCCGATCCATTGTGAAATAGCATAGCAGCTTCAGCGAGAATCTTTGCATCCTGATAAAAATAGAGTGAAGAGATATATTCTGTGTTGCTTTTGGTGCGGATGGGTGACCAGTCGCCCAAAGCCCAGTCAATCAGCCCATCCTTGCTTTTCCGTTCAAGAAGGTCGACATACTTTTTGATGCCGGCGTAGGTATGTTCAAGTAAGCTCTTGTCCCCGTAAAACTGGTATATCTGCCACGGAATGATGGCAATCGAGCTAACCCAGTCGGAGCCGTTTGCCCAATGATAGCCCCAACCGGCTGATGGAATAATATTGGGCAAAGTACCGTTTGGTAACTGTTCGTCGAGATGGTCATTCAGCCACTTTTCATAGATAGTGATTCCGTCATAGCTATAAAGCGCTGTTTCAATCGCAATATGGGCATCGCCTGTCCAGCCATTTTTCTCCCTGTGGGGACAGTCGGTTGGATAGCCGTACAGGTTGTTCAGATAGGAGTTGTTGGTAGCTTCAAATAGTTTATTGATCAAGCTATTGGAACTTCTCACATCACCAATTTTGGGGACATCGCTGTGTACAACCAAAGCGGTTAGACTTGTCTTATCCAATTCCATAGGCACAGAAGTCCTGACTTCCACATATTGGAATCCCTTGTAATTGAAATGAGGGGAAAATGTTTCCGTTCCAATCCCTTTGAGCGTATAAACATCTGTTCCAAAAGGATCGGGCGGATCATTTGGGCCTGGCAATAATCTTTTAGAAATCGTTTCGAAATCGACTAAACCCGATTCGTATAATTTCTCACCATGCTTCAGGGTGATTTGTATTCCGGCTTCTCCATGAACCTGCAATCGGGTTATTCCTGCAATATTTCTGGCAAAGGAATAGACATAAGTTTTTGAGTCTATTTTTTTTACAGAAACGGGACTGAGTTCCTCAGTCACCCTGATCGGATGAAGTTGTTGGGATACGATGTTTTGTGAAGGGGCACCCGTCAGTGTTGCAGATTTCCATGAGCTGTCATTAAAGTCAGGAAAACACCAACCCGCTATTTCCTTGCCTGCATCGAAATATTCACCGGAATAGATGCTGTTAAACACGATGGGACTCTCTGTCGTTTTCCAGCTTTGGTCAGTCAAAATGATTTCAGAAGTGCCATCTTCGTAGGTAATCCTTACATCCATGCAAAATTTTGGTCGCGAACGCCATGGCGCTTTTTCGAAAAACCAGACAGCCTTTGACTGCAAATTGTACCAGCCGTTCCCTAAAGTTAGGCCAAGTGCATTTTCACCTTCCTTCAACTGAGGGGTGATATCGAGGGTTGTATAAAGTGTGCGCCTGTCAAAACGGGTAAACATGGGGTTCAGAATATGATCTCCTATTTTTACACCGTTGACATACAATTCGTAAAGACCGGCAACAGCAGTATAGGCTCTTGCAGACTTTATCTTTTTTTTGATGGATATGCTTTTCCTGAAATAGGGAGCAGGCCTGTAGTCAATCGGATTCCCGTCAGAAATCCAGTTTCCCTGCCAGTTGGATGGTGTCATCATTCCTGTTTCAAACCGGGAAACTGGTGCATAAGAAGAGCTACGTTTATTTTGATCCCAGTATTTAACAGTCCAATAATAGGTTGTGAAGGGTTGCAATTCACTTCCATCATAGGCAATCCTACTCTTTCCCGAAGATACTTTACCAGAGTTCCAGATTCTTCCCTCCCCATTTGTCACGGTTGCGGAATCGGTATCTATAAGAATCTGCCAGGCAGATTGTGCCGCATTTTGAACAGAATCGCTAATTTGCCATGAAAGCCTTGGAATTGGATTATCGATACCAAGCGGACATGTAAGGTATTCGCATTGCAATTTCACAGGAATTCCGGCAATGGCAGCAGCGTGGAGAAAATAAAAGATGATTAAAAAGGTAGTGGTTTTCACTGAAAACTGTATTTGCATATTAAAGAACAATTGGCTCAATCAATATTAGTTGATCGTTAGTACTGATGTTTCACCCGTTTTAAGATTTAATTTCCAGGGCTTTGGCTCAGGTAGCCACAATTTACCATCGCCAATTTCCAACGGCATCCAGATATAACGGGAATCGTACTGGTTCTTAGGTTTCCAGATATCACCCATAAATATTACAGTTGTTTTTTTTGTCCCAACGACCTTGATGAGCATTGTGGATTGTGAGCCATAAGTATTGGTTGGCACCGGAGCAATATCCTTAAATTCGGTCCAGGGTCCTTCGAGCGTGGGGGCCGTTGAATACTTATTGGGATTGGCATTCCAACCTGTTAGACCAGAGCCAATTGAATAATACAATCCATTGTAATGGACTATGGCGCCCCCCTCCATATGTGCTTTGACAAGGGTCATCTCCTTTTCAACGTCCATGTAATCAGAAGATAATCTGGCAATCCGGAAACCAAATGGACGGTCTTCAAAAACCAGGTAGGCTGTACCGTCATCATCGATAAACTGACCAATATCGCGGCTCTCGTGACCAAGCGGACGAAATCTCCTGACGAATTTATACTCGCCATCGGGTTTGTCACATACGGCAATTCCCACCTGCGCAACCTTATACATCCGGTCATCGATATGAAAATACATGACATATTTTTTGGAAGTTGCATTGTAGAATACTTTTGGCCGTTCCAGTACCCAGTTTGTGGATAGTGAATCAGGTGGCAACATTTTAACCACATTCCCCCTGAATTTCCAGTTGAGAAGGTCTTTCGAAGAATAGCAACTTACATAACGGTATTTCGGATCGAGACCCTTTCCCCGCTGTTCGCCATACCAGAAATAGCTCTTTTTAGTTTTAATGATTCCACCTCCGTGCGCCTGAATGTGATTGCCATCCTGATCGGGCCACACCTCTCCAGGTTTAAAAATTTCAAGAGAGGCATGTTTTCCGGAAGGCTGGGCTTTTATTTCAGCCGTTATCGAAAGGCCACCTGACATTAAAACACAGCATAACAAACATTTAATCAGATTCATGATGAGAATTTTTAATAATATCCGCTAATTTATTGAATTTCCTCAAATAAACTACTACGCCAATTTCGTAAAGCTTCCGCGTTGCCCGATTGTCCGACACCGGACAAGATCACTTACTTTTTACACAATCAGGTTCCGCAGCTTTTTTGTACATCGCTCGTACCATGATCGGCAAAACTGGGCTGCTGTAAAACGAAGAGAAACCACCCTGACTAGCTTTTCCCACATTCACATGGGTAATAAAAAAGCCGTAGGTATGGGTTGTTTTATCGATCCATGGATAGGCGCCCGCCCAGCCGGGACTGCTGATTAAAACTGCTTTTCCATTTGTATCCAGTTCCTCACGCCATTCTCCCAGACCGTAAATGCCGTTGTGCATTTCAGCTCTTACCCGCTCCACAAATTCGTGTTCAGAAACTTTCGCTTCCCCAACCTGATCGGTCTGCATTTCGGCAATGACAGTCTCCGATAAAATCCGTTTACCGTTAAAAATGCCGTTGTTACTGATCATATTCAGGAATGCGGCATAATCGTGCAAAACGGTCCGGGCACCGCCCCCTAACATCGGACTGTGACCTCCACCCTGATGAACTGGTGAAAAATGGGTATTTTTCAACCCCAATGGTCGGGCTATTTTTTCCTGAAAAAGGGATTCCCAATCTTTTCCTGTTGCAAGCTCTGCCATTCTCCCTGCGACCTGCATCGCCAAACCACCATATTTAAATTCGGTTCCGGGAAGTGCGTGCGCTGACAGTCCGACAATATTTTCCACAGATTCCTTCAATGTCTGATAATCGTCCCGATGAGCCCCTTTGGGCTGATAATCGGGATAGCCGGAGGTGTGTGATAAAAGCTGGCGAAGAGTAGCAGTTCCTTTCACATCGGCAAATTCGGGCAACCATTTATTTACCTGATCGTTCCATGATAGTTTTCCCTCATCAACCACTGCGGCAATTGTTGCAGCTACCAGCCACTTTCCGGCCGAGGCGATATAAACCACCGTATCGGTGGTATAATTTCCGTAGAATTTATCGATAATTACCTGATTATCTTTGGAAATAATCAGTCCGGCACCGGAGTAATATCCGTTATCCACCCATGATTGAATCTTCCCGTTTAAAGATGATAAGTCAAACTTTGGTTTGGATGATTGCCTGACCTGATTACTACAGGATATGCTACCAAGAACAATAACAATGATGGCTAACGATACGGCAATTTTCATGTTAGTTCATAATTTTTTGAATGGGAACGCGGATGACGCGGAAAATACGGATTTTGACCCGCGAAAATCAGCCCGATCCGTGTCATCAGCGTTCCTATCTCTTTTCCATTGTTTTTAACCTTAACAAAGCTTCAAGATAATAATAATCGGCATAAATGATTGAGGTATCAATCTCCGAACCTTTGGGTTTATGACCCGTGGAATGCAACAAAAAAGCCTGATTTTTATCCCCGCTTAAATACTGGATTGAAGAGAGTTTCGCCAACAGTGATAGGGCTGCATTTTTGTATTTTGCCTTGTCGACCACATCCTTTACAAATCCTGAAAGCTCCAGCATCGCGGAAGCCGCCACCGCAGCTGCCGATGCATCTTTAGGAACACTGGGGATTGCTGGATCATCAAAATCCCAGTAAGGAATTCCATCCGTTGGTAACCTTTTAATAAACACATCCGCTAACCGCCGGGCCGTTTCCAGAAATTCAGGTTTACCGGTTTCCCTGTAGCACATGGTGTAACCGTATATACCCCAGGCTTGTCCACGTGCCCACATCGAGCTGTCGGAATATCCCTGATGCGTAACCCCTTTGATAAAATGACCATCCATGGTATCGAAGACTGCCACATGAAAGGTGGTATAATCGGGACGGATCAAGGTATGCATACAAGTTTGGGCATGTTTCACAGCCATTTTGTAAAAATCAGGATTCCCGCCATTTTTGCTTGCCCAGAAAAGAAGCTCGAGGTTAATCAGATTATCGATAATCGTATTATGTGGCCAGTTCATTGTTTCACGCATCGCCGGCCATGAAAGGATCGTACCTACTTTAGGATTATACAAGGTGGCCAGTGAATCGGCTGCAACCAGCAGAAATTTGCGGTAAACGGAATCTTTTGTTAAACGATATCCATTCCCAAAACTGCTAAAAAGCATAAAACCCAAATCGTGATTATCAACCGGAACGGAGAGTACTCCGCGTAATGGAGCGGTAAATTTCTGCGCGTTGACCAATATTTCCTTATTGCCCGACGCCTCATAAGCCTTCCAAAGTACACCTGACCAGAATCCGCTGGTCCAGTCATAAATGTTAACCTTATTCCATCTGGTTTGACCCGGATAGATATTTCGCGGTAAACTATCAGCGTCTGTCAAATCAATCATTGTGGCCACCGTTTTTGAAATGCAGTAATCCAACATCTTTTTCGTATCGGGCGCCTCAACCGCTCTCTTTGGAGATGTGCACGAAAAAGACAATATGAGCATTACGACAATTACCGGTAAGTTAAAAAACTTCATATTTAATTTTTTTAAAACAATATGTTTTCTATTTCATCCCCTGGTTTAAAAGCCATGGTTAATCTAATAATTCAAGCCAGATGGCCAGTCCACCAGATTGCAACAGGTCGGGCTGCAGGTGTGATTTGCTGGTAACTGTTTTCATTTCAATCTTTATTTGCGTGCGCGTCTGCAACTTTGGATCATCAGAATAGAGGTGTGCCATATATTTTTTTCCTTCCGGAAGAAAATCAAAGGAGAGAGGCAACTTCCGCACTTCAGTATTCGTGATGGCGCCAACAAACCATTTTTTTCCGCTGCGACGGGCGATGGAGACATATTTTCCGATCTCACCGGAAAGCACCTTTGTTTCATCCCAAACCGTGGGAAGGTTTTTAAAGAATTCGGTTTCAGGAACTCCCGAAAGCATTTCCGGTTTATCGTACCAGTAGAGGGTTTGCAACGGACTGAAAAAGATAACTCCAAGTGCCAGCTGATGGGCATGGGTAGTTTTCAGCCGCTTATCCATATAACAGATCGTATAATCCGCTGGTCCTGCGATATATCTTGTAAAAGGCAAAATCGTATTGTGAGTGGCTGTCGGGAATTCCTCGTTGCCGCGAATCCCCTCAACAGTAAGAATATTGGGCCAGGTACGGTTTTCACCCGTTGTCCGAAATTCATCGTGGATATTCACCATCAACCCTTTATCGGCAGCCAATTGAATCGCTTCGTGCAACCATGTTGTCCACCTTTGTGAACCCACCTCGACGAAGCCGAATTTGACACCGGCGATTCCCCATTTTTTGTAGAACGGGAAGATTTCGCGCATCTGCTTCAACAACGCCTGCTGGTTGACATACAGCCAGATTCCGACGCCACGTTCCTTACCATAAGCGATCCACTTTTGCAGATCGAGGTTGATGGCTACTTTTGAGGCATCCGAGTTGAAATCAAATGCCGGGCCATACCATTTCCAGTCGTAAAGAATGTATTGCAACCCATTTTCGGCAGCAAAGTCGATGCAGGCTTTTGTATTTTCGTTGGTCTGCGCGATTTCGCGCATGATTTTCCCGGGTTTAATCCAGGAGATATCCAGGATGGTGGAGGTTTTATTCAGGTTAAGTAAAATGTCGTTGTGTTCGAGCAGATCTCCCGGTTTTTCGGCAGCCATAATCACGCGCCATGGGGTATCGAAGGGGGTGATCGCATCAACAGGAGACCAGATGGAGGTGACCAAAGTTCCAGACTGATCAGGTTTTACCCTGAATTTTGTCCGGACATAATCCACCATTTGAGCTTCAGCTAATGTAACCAACAATCCATTAGGCAATTCGCAGGTCAATGGTCGTTCTGACTCATCGGTCCAGTTTTTAAGTGGCAACAATTCATAAGGGGCCTGTGCCCATCGGTGGTACCAGGCTTTAGTGCCCTGAGGCATTACGAATTCACTGTTTTCCCGGACAATCTGGTAGTACAAGCCTTTGGGATTCAGCGGGAAATGGTAGCGGAAGGCAACTCCTTCGTTGTATGCCCTGATCTCGATCTGAAGCTGATACCCTTTTTTATTTCTTTTTTCAAACAGAAACGATGATTGGTTGTAGTTTTCTTTAATCGTACTCCTTTCCCCAAGGGTATTTGTCCAGGTTGTATTTACAGATGTATCCTTTCGGGAGATAAAATCCATGTCGCCAACGAAGTGAAAATTCGCATCGGGTTTAATAGCCATAGCCAGTTCAGAGATATGGTTATCGAGCACGATGTCGAGTTTCGAAGGTTCGACAACAGTTTTATCTTTGTAATTAACAGAATATGAAAGCTCTAAACCGGGATGATTCAGGGTTGAAAAGGTGATGGTATAATTCCCGTCGGGGGATTTAATCTCATATTTAAGGGTAGATGCAGCATTTGCATTCATCGTGCCCCTTAATAAAGTCATGACTAATAAGATCATTAAACCATATGTAGCAGTAAATCGGGCCATTGTTTGATAAATTGAGTCAAAAGCTTTTCAAAAAGAGAAAGGAAAAAACAACCTGCAGCAATAAATTTTGGATTGACTGCAGGCTGCTTTAATATTCAATATAATTCTGAACGAAACTAGTAATCGGAAAGTGACAAGGAATTTAATTTATTATTCAGCATTTAGGACCCCTCTAAATCTCCCCGAGACTTATGGTCGGAGAACTTAACAACGTCAGTTCTATTACCCCTCTTTTCCCCTCCTTTGGTTAGGGGAGGTCAGAGGTTAACGGAGATCCGGAAAGCCAAAATGAAGAATAAATCATTATGAAAGCATATTTACCAGCTTGGATTCTGTTTTAATTTGGGGTTCAGGTCTATCTGAGCCGTTGGAATCGGTTGCAAATAATTCTTTAAGGCAAAATTCCGGTTGGTCGCCTGTTCCGTGATGACAGCACCTGCCTTTGTAGGGGCAATTCCGGCATAGGAGGAGACAACGATTTCAGATTGTGTCCTGTTTGTAGCTGGATAAGCCGCTGCAGTCAGAATAGGGTTCTTCGTATTTGGATTGACTGCGGTTGAATATTCTGTTGTAGTTCCATTATAGGTCAAATAAACTCCGCATATCGGTTTGCTTTTTAACTCAGCCTCCGCGATTCCCCAACGGCAAAGATCCATAAGACGCTGACCTTCTGCGTGTAATTCAAGTGCGCGTTCACGACGAATCTCTCCCAGAAGAGTAAGAGCAGGATATGGAGCAATCAATGCATGGGTTAATGGCGCCACACCGGCTCGGGTACGAATCTTGTTGATGGATAAATTCAGATCAACATCAGAGATATCACCACTTCCTAATTCGCAGGTTGCTTCGGCATAAATCAGGTAAATTTCGGCCAGACGAATTTGCAGATAATCCGCAGATTCTTCGTATTCAGTACGCAGGGCACTTTCTGTAATAAATTTTCTTCCGCCATAGCCACCACCACCTGTAAGATTTGGAATATTCTGATAGGTTGCAGAAGCAAGTGTAGTAATATCAATGGCATAATTGGAACCGGTCTTGTATTTATTATATCCCCAATACCATGCCATGGGTTTTGTAACCAGTCCGACTAAACGGTAATCACGGTTGGCATACTCAGAGGTCATTGTTGCATATCCCTGGAATAAGGGAGAATACTGTACTGGAAGTCCATCTGTGCAGAGGTACATATCCATCAGTTTACGTGTCACACCGGCGGGAACAGTTTGCGTCAGATTCATTCCACCTTTGCGGTTTGTAAAATCAAAAACGCTGCGGAAGATGGCTTCCTGGTTTGATGACTTATTCAGCCCATTTGGATTGGATTGTGCATCTTCGAGGTTGAAAAGATAAAAATAACTGGTATGAGCATACATCGCTTTATTGGCCACTGAGGATGCGGTAACCGCATCTACACCATTCCAGAGCGAGAACTGGTTACCATCGATGATCTCTTTAGAAAGCGATTTTGCCATCGTCAGGTAATCATTATACTTAGTAGCGCTATAACCTGCTGTTCCTGCTCCAGAGGAAGTTCCGTCACCATCGGTGGTGTTCTTCACATATTTTTCCCAGGTTCCTTCATAAAGGCATACACGCGCCTTGAAAGCTTTTGCCGCTTCAAGTGTAACATGACCGTCGTTGGCTGTTGATGCTTTTGTGATACTGGCCTTATTGAGCAACAGAATCGCACTGTCAAGGTCATTAACAATCTGATCCATCACCTGGTAGCGGGAAGCCCTAGGACCCCAAACCACATCGGAAGTTGTTTGGGTTGTTTGATTGGCGATTGGCACACCACCAAACCGTTTCAAAAGAAAGAAATGGTGCCAAGCGCGGAAGAAATAGCCCTGACCTGCAGGACCGGCAATTTCATCTTTTTTGGAATATACTTTAACCTTAGCAAGGAAAACATTGACTTTACGAAGCCAGCTATAGGCCTGTTCCCAGTAAACATCTGTAGTTCCGACCGTATTATTGCCACTACCCTGGGCTCCTGCCTGAGAATTAATATCTGTGCCAAAATCAAAAAGAATGGGATAAGTATTGTTTCCACTGGCATTGGTTGAATTCACCTGCCATCCGTAAACGTTGGTGTGTAGGTCGTTAGCGCCAGCCTGAAACTGGCTGAGATTGCTGTAATAAATAGCTTCACTCAGTACAGCCTGCGGTTGCTGATCGAGGAAAGCCTGTTCGCAACTGTTCAGCATCGTACCTAAAGCTGCAATTCCTAATATGATGTGTTTTATTTTCATGTTCTTAGCTTTTCAAATTAATAAATTAGAAAGTCAAATCAATACCAAGTGATACCGTACGGGAATATACATCCACATTTCCCTGACCCGCTGCAGCCTGACTTTCAGGATCGAATCCGTCCTTCACGTTATCGAATTCGAAAAGGTTGTCACCTGATAACCAGAAACGGACATTGCCTAAACCTACCTTTTTAACCATCATTTGTGGTAAAGTATAACCCAGAACAAGTGATTTACACCTCATATAAGAGACATTCGATACATTAATGTCATTGATATAGGCGTAGTTCCAGTTGTTACGTGCAGAGTTTCGTGAGATTACAGGGTATTTGGCATTTGGGTTTTCGGCGGTCCAGGTGTTACCCAAAAAAGTGTTGTTTTGATTTTGGTAACCTACACGGAAAGGTCCCGACAAAGAACCGGTACGGACAACATACTGCTGACCAATTCCCTGGAAGAAAGCATTGAAATCAAAGTTTTTGAATGTTGCTCCAAGATTGATACCAAAATTATAATGCGGATTGGCGTCACCATAATAATCCAGATCAGCGGTGGTAATCGAACCGTCGGCAACAGTGTATTTACCACTGGCATCCTTTGGACCCCGTAAATCAAGTTTTCTTACACTACCAGGCGTTAGCCGGTCAACTCCCAACTTTGTAGTGCCGTTATATCCTGGTATAGGAATGAGAGAACCGGAGCCACTAACCTTTGTGTAATAATCGAGTACGTCTGCCTCAGTCTGGAGGTATCCATTCGTTCTGTAGACATACAGGGAATTGATAGGTTTACCTTCAACCGTACTGTTTAAACCTGCAGCCACAGAAACTTTTCCCGGATAATGGGTTACTTCTGTGCGGGCATCTGCTAAGGATACTCCTGCATTATAGCTGAAGTCCTTTCCAATTTTATCTTTCCACTGTAAGGAGAGTTCAAAACCTTTTGCCACAAAATTGCCATCATTGGTTTTTGGGGCTGTAGCTCCCAGTACATTTGGATAGGTAACATCAATTAACATCCCCTTATTTTGGCGGACAAAGTAATCGAATGATCCAGCCAGACGGTTGTTCAATACCGAGAAATCAACCCCATAATTGGTTGAAGCAACCCGCTCCCAGGTACGGTCACGGCTGGTCATTGCAGCAACAAAAGCTGTGGCAGTCTGTGCCGGAGTCGTTCCGAAAACCGTTGTTCCCAATGTCATGTTGGAGACATAGTCGTAGTTCCCAATCCCCGAAAGAGAACCCATTTCACCGTAGGAGATTCGCAATTTCAGATTATTGAAAATATTAAGATTCTTAATAACATCAAATTCAGAGATACGCACACCGGCTGAGGCGCCTACAAAATCGGCCCACCTGTTTTCAGGAGCAAGTTTGGATGAACCATCCTTACGATAGGATGCCTCAAGAAGGTAAATTTCCTTAAAATCATAATTTAAACGTCCAATATAGGAAACCAGACCTGTGGTATAAGCATTACCTGAGTTGTCGTCATAAGTGGCATCACCAGTATTAATTGCGTCCAGTTTATCATCAAGCATGTAGGCGCGTTTGGCATATAAATCATTGAAGGCCTCTTTTTCAGCAGTCATACCAGCCATTAATGCAATATGATGATTTTGAATCGATTTATTGTAATT
The DNA here is from genome assembly GCA_963677935.2 of Prolixibacteraceae bacterium. Lineage (GTDB taxonomy): Bacteria > Bacteroidota > Bacteroidia > Bacteroidales > Prolixibacteraceae > JAAFHB01. The sequence goes on from CAXXEH010000003.1 coordinate 3,572,461, forward strand.
TGCAAATGTCCCATAGGTGGTATAAAGATTGTTTGAATAAGTATCGGCTACTGCACGGTTACTTAATGCAGTCTGAAAGAAAATATTGTTGACTTTTCCGGTTTCTCCGGCCCAGTCGTACATTGTTTCAGTAGTGTTGCGCTGCACTTTAAAACCTTTACGCTCCTTCATATTGGCATTGGCACTTAATATCAAACCTTTTAGTGGTTTAAAAAATCCCATGTCAAGCGTTAATTTACCACCTGCCCTAAAGATATTCTCGGTATTATTTGTACGGCCCCCTTCAATCAACTTGGAAAGGATGTTGTTCGTTCCAAATGCATCGTAGAATTGTCCGTTAGGATTATACATCGGGAAAATAAACATATCCTGAACTCCGTAACCAACACCATCTGTCGGGGTACTTACGAGACGCTTGTCATACGATACATTGACTTCGGCTTTTGCCCAATTATTCATCTTATAGTCAACATTGGTGCGGAAAGTATATTTTTCAGTACCATCAAGGGCAACTTTAATCAGCGAACGATCCTTGGCATAACCCAGAGAGGTCATCACCTTTATTTTATCGCTACCACCCGAAACAGAGAAATTATGATCCTGACCCCAGCTATTCCCGTAAACAGCATCAAACTGGTTGGCAGTAGGGTCCATATAAAGTTTATTGTCCTCTCTCCAGACTGTTTCGTTATTGGCCAGTTTCTTGTAAACAGCTTCAGTAAATAGCCAGTAGTTATTGGTCGTACCAGATGCAACTGCATCGTTGGTATTCGCTTCAATACTCATCTTTGCCCATTCCTGACCAGAGGCGACAGGGAAACGGTTGCCAATGTAATTAAGGTGGGTACTTCCCGAATAGCTAACCTTAACTTCACCCTCTTTTCCCCTTTTGGTTGTTACCAGGATAACACCGCCTGCGGCACGCGTACCATAAATAGAGGCAGCTGCATCTTTCAGAACCGAGACCGATTCAACATCATTGGGATTGATCTGTGAGAGTTCCCAGCTATAGGCCGCAATACCATCAATTACAATCATCGGATCAACTGCATTCACAGAAATTCCACCACGCAGAGTAATTGAAGTTCCTTCATTTCCCGGACGTGAAGAGGTACGGGTAATTGTAAGTCCGGGAATTTCGCCCTGCAATGCAGAAGCGATATTGGTAGTTGCCTTTCCTTTTAAAACTTCATTTCCACTCACCTGAGCAACTGCCCCAGAAAGGGTGATTTTCCTCTGGGTACCATAACCAACTACAACAACATCTTCCAACCCAATCGATTCATCTTCCAGTTTCACATTGATTTGTGACTGATTGCCAACTGTCTGCTCAATTGCTTTCATACCAACGAAGGAATAGGCCACTACTTTCCCGTTAGCAGGTAATTCCAAAGTGTAAGCACCTTCATTATTGGTGGTTGTCCCTGTCATTGTTCCTTTTACCAATATAGTTACCCCCGGAAGTGGTAATCCTTTACTGTCGGTGACAACTCCCTTTATGGTTTTGCCTTGTTGTGCAAAGGCTTGTGAAAACGTCAGCATGATGCTCAACACAACGATGCCAATAATAGAATACAGCTTTTTCAGTTTTCGGCTGTTCCCGTCAGAGATCTCATTCGGTTTTTGTTTCATAAATGTTAATTGTAATTGTTAAACTTTAATTTTATAATGTGCGTTTGAGTTCATTCAATGGGATGCATTTTTTTTCATACGATTTTTCTTCCTGGACTCAATGTAAAACTAAGGTTAAAACAGTGTGTCCTGTTTGTTACGAAACGCAAAAAAAGTCCCATTTTGTAATTTGGGACTCTTCAAGTTCATATTTTATTTATTTGATAATTAAATACTTACACTTTATTTAACTTAAGTGTTAAAAAATGTTAGTACCATTTTTATTTTGGCACCTGTAAACCTCAATTTTTGGTTAAATTATTCTTCCCGAAAAAGAGTATTAAACACAATTAATAAATGCAGCTGCCTACCGGAAGCTGGCAACCGGCAACTGGCGACTGGCTATTTGCAGATCACTTTTATAGAAAGGGGCTAATTAAAAGATTCATTCTTGATAATAATTCAATTATTCATCTGAATAAAACTCTGTTTCAATGCTGTTTAAGCTCCTTTAGATAATCGGCGGGGGTTTTGCCGGTTTCATTTTTAAAGATGCGGTAAAAGGAGGTTTTGGAGTTAAAGCCGCATCGCTGGGCAATGGCGATAAAAGTATATTTCGCGAATGCCTTATCTTCCATACATTTCTTCACCTCCTCAACACGGTATTTGTTGATGAAGTCCGAAAAGCTTTGGTCAAGGTCCTGATTCAATACCTGTGATATTTCGTGTAAGGGATAATTGATCTCCGAAGCCAGATCTGCCAGTTTCAACTCAGCATTCAAATAGGGCTTCTTCTCTTCCATATACCGCTTTAGCTCATTAATTATAACTGAGCTGTGGCTTTCCGAAATCCTGGAGCCCTTGTATTTTTCCAACTTTTGTGGAATCTCAACCGGTTTGATACCATCCTTCTGAAGTTTTTTGATGTATTTTAGGATGATAAAGGCGCCAGACATGACGAGCAGAATAAGAAATACGAAAAACAGCGGAGAACTGAATATTGAATGATAGAGAACGATCCGTATTTTAACACTGTTGGGTGAGTCATCCGATTCTCCTGCATTTCTAACCTTGAAGGTATAATTACCCGATTTCAGCTTCTCATAAAACACTGTATTGTTGCTCCCATTATTCCTCCATTCCTTGTCAACCCCCTCTAATTTGTACTCATACTTATTATCTGTCGGATTAATGTAATTAAGGGCCACAAACCGGAAACCGATACTATTTGAGCGATCACTCAACCGGATCTCCTCAATGGCTTCAATTGGACGATTAATTGCTGATTCCAGTCCCGGAGCCACCGCTTTTCCAAAAAGGTAGAAATCGGTCAGTCGGATTTTTGATTTGAGTGCTGTTTCCGTCGCTTCGGATGGGGTGAAATAGACCAACCCCTTTTCATTGCCAAAATAGAGGGTCCCATCGGGCGCAAGATAATTGGCCGCAGGTGAAAATACGAGTCCTGGCAATCCATCTGAAATAGAAAATCGCATGAATTTTTGAGTCAGGGATGAGAATTTGCAGAATCCTTTTAATGTACTGATCCAGTACTCTCCGGTGCTGCTTTCGATGATCGCACATACCGAATTATCCGGTAGCCCATCTTTATCGCGATAGATTTTGCACTTTTTCAATCCCGGATCAACCATCATCAAGCCGCCCCGTTCAGTGCAAATCCAGATATTTCCAGCCTGATCCTCATAGATATAATTTGTTTTGAAGCTATTCAAAGCAGTCTCCGGCAGGTCAGTTTTTTCAAGTTTGTCCCCCTTAGGTGTTAAAACAGAGGTGCCCGACATCGTTCCCGCCCATAATCGTCCTTTGGAATCAAAGGTGATTTCAAAAATCTCGTCACTCTTAAGTTCGCAGTTTTGCCGGTTAAAATTGAGAATACGTTTGTCGGAAGGGGAATACCGGTAGATTCCATTGAATGATGCGATCCAAAGATTACCACTTTTGTCGGTTTCAAAACCATAGGCATTCCCCTGTGAAAAAATCTGTGAATCCAGAAAAGGTTTGATTCGTTGCTCCGAAACCGAAAAACGGCTGATTCCTCCCCCATAAGTCCCAATCAGAATATCACCCATAAATGGATAAACTGCAAGAATAATATTGGATCTCAATCCATTTTTATCGTTTGGATTTGCCATGAAGAATTTAGCCACGCCACCTTTCCTGCTGATTTGGATCAAACCATTTCGTGTCCCGAAATACTGGGCGCCATCAGGAGCAAAATAGAACGACCGAATACTCTTATTCGCCTCGGGATAAAGGGAGGTTACCGGATGAAGCTTGAAACTTCCTGCAATACTTTTGATGTAATTAACCCCTCCCGTGTAGGTTCCAATCCAGTACCTGTTATTTTCGTCCAGATAAAAGGAATAAATCGAATTTGAACTGATGGAGGATGGATTATTTTCTTGATTTTTAATTGATTCAACCTGCCTGGTTCTTACATTGATCACACTTAGACCACCGCCATCTGTCCCTGCATAGAGGAGCTCCTTATTATCACAATTAATGGTTAAAATGATGTTGTTGTCAAGGCTTACCCCGGGAGAAAACACCTTTGCCGACAGGTCGAATTCGACAATTCCATTATTCGTTGTCCCCAGGTAAATTTTATTGCCGATATTACAAACAGATGTAAATGAGTTGAATGCATCCTCGGGTGTAGTTTTGAATACGAAGAGGTCTTTTCGTTTATCGGTAACTGAAAACCGGACAAGTCCTGAGCGAGTCGATAACCAACAATTCCCATGCTTGTCGGGAAATATCCCCGTAATAATGCTGGTTTTATAATTTCGTAAATCGGTAAAAACAAAATGTTCTGAATGTCTGGTTTTAGTGTTTACAAGGTACAAACCATTTGTTGTTCCGACACATAGATTGCTGTCTGGCATCACCGCCAAAGCCTGAACAGAAATATTTGCGCTGTCAATTCTGATCCTGTCAAACCTGTCGGGAATAGTGCTGTAACAGAATAACCCCGTGGCTGTTCCAACCCAAAGATTTTTTCCAAAATCTTCTGTAATCGCATAAACATTCTCAACAGCCTCAGGAAATTTTGAAGACCAGGGTCTTATTTCGACTCCGTCATACCGATCCAACCCCTCCAGGGTACCAAACCAGATAAACCCGAAAGAATCTTTATAGATCGCTTTAACCAAATTATTAGATAAACCATTTTCTACAGAAAGTCTTGAAAATGAACGATCATTCCCAAAGCTTAGTGTTTGAGAGGAGCACAATAAGAGAATCAGGATTAACTGTCGAAACAGCTTCATTTGACGAATAAGTTTATGCAGCTAAAATTAACAATTTCAAGCGTAAATCTAACAAGGATTATAGCGCCATCATTTTCCTCCATTCAATTACACTGCCCCTATTCTGTTAGTGCCGGTTAAAGTGATTTTCAATATATTGTAAAGCTTCACTAATATCCATGGCATTGCTCGATGGCCCCAATCTGATGTACAATTCCTCATCAAATCCAGGTTGCCGAAGAAAAACAGGCCGCTTCGCCGGAAGGCAATCAACCACACAAATAGTTTTCTCTTCCACTATCTCGAGTCTTGACCGGATATAAGGGCTGATATCCCTACCCAGGCAGGTGCGGATCAGCGTCCAAAGGTGAAGCAGAAACTTATCGTCATTGGCAAATTTATCGGTTCCTATCCCTTCAATGGAACCATCATCGCGAACCCCGATCAGCAGGGTTCCGCCGGATGAATTCAGAAAGGCAGAAATGGTTTTCAGACAGGCTCTTTCAATAGCTGAGTTGGTTTTACCCTGACGGATATCCCACCGAAGTGTCGACTTAAACTCAATCAAATTCCCTTCACCCTCTGCAATCAGAGACGATATCTGTTTTTTGGGCAGTTGCTTTTCAATTAAAGCCCAGAGATAATAGGTTTGTACCCTGACCACCCCGGCAAGGAGTTCTGCAAAAAGTTCTTTCGGCTGAATCCGAAGCGATATCAGACCTTTAACATATTCAACAGATGTGATTACTCCTGAAACTAACAATAATGGTAAAACAATTCCTGAGCCATGGATCCCTCCCAAAGCCTGCATTGCCACTTTCTGTTCATCAGTAAAACGGTCATAACAAAGTCTTAAAAGCTCAGGGAAAGGCTGGGACTCATTCTCATCCAGGCTGAACTCACTCATCACCTTCGCCGTAAATTCATTGACGTGCTCCATCAATCCTGTTATTGTGGTAAAGGAAAATCCAAAAAGCGGATCATCAGGAGTGAGGGGTTGAAGTGTCGACTTTCCGGATGTCTTAATCATCACAAAAAGATCCGAATTAAGTTGATTTTCCCAATCTCTTATGAATGGATCTCCACTTGAAATAAGTATATCCTTACAAAAAGCAAATAATACAGAAGAGCTCAATTCCTTCCGCTTAAAATCGTAAAATAATTGCAAATCGGTAACAATCATCCGGATAAGCCCAATCGAAGGATGTGAAAACAGATTCCCACCGGGGGTATTTAGAGGTTTTGATCCGGTAAAAACGACATGGTTTGAATCTAATGTATTGAAATCCAACATTCCGGGATCAAAAGCAATTTCAAATGAATCAGCATACTCCTTATAAGTTCTCATCCGGTCATTATTTTAACAAAATATAAATAAACAATTACAAGGTAAATATGGAGAAAAAAAAATTACAACTGAAGTAAGAAAGCTAATATTTTTGTATCTTTCCCCCACATAGATTTTGAAAAGGTTGATTCCCTGAAGTTCTGATAACAATCAACCATAAAACTACTAACTTATTTTTTTATTATTAATCAGCATATACAAACCTATGTCAGAAAATCTATTGGAAATTGCCAACGATGTACTTGAAAAGGCTCAGTTGGCAGCTGCTGAGTTTCATCAGTTTAATCAGGAACAGACCGACCGGATAGTAGAGGCCGTTTATAAAGCTGGATTTAAGGAGCGCGTGAGGCTTGCAAAAATGGCACACGAAGAGACCGGAATGGGTGTTTGGGAGCACAAAGTAATCAAAAATGTGTTGAGTACTCAACTTGTTTATGAAAGTATCAAAAATGAAAAGACCGTAGGTGTAATCTCATCTGATTTCCGGACAGGAATCACAGAAATTGCACAACCATTGGGGCCTATTCTGGCTGTAATACCTGTTACTAATCCCACTTCAACGGTAATGTTCAAAATCCTCATCTGTTTGAAGTCACGTAATCCAATCATCATCAGTTCCCACCGGGGGGCAGCAAAATGTTGTGCAGAAGCGGTACGGATATGTTATGAGGCTGCGTTAAGTGCTGGTGCACCTGAAGATTGCATCCAGATGATATCTTCAGGAAGCAGGGAGTTCACCCAGATGATGATGGCGCATCCTAAAATTGCACTGATCCTGGCTACCGGAGGGACAGGGCTTGTCAAGGCGGCTTACAGTTCAGGAAACCCTGCCATTGGCGTCGGCCCGGGGAATGTTCCGGTATTTATTGATGAAAGCGCTGACATCCCCTTTGCCGTCAGCAATATTATATCTTCAAAGACATTTGACAATGGAACGGTTTGTGCCAGTGAACAGGCAATTGTCATGGTTGATTCTATTGAACAGCAGGTAAAAGCTGAGTTTGAAAGGCAAAATTGTTACTTTCTGACCAATGATGAGATTAAAAAGGTTGAGCAAATTGCCTTTGTTTCCGAGACGAATAGCATGAGTGCTCAGGTTGTTGGCCAGTCGGTTTCAGCCATCGTAAAATTAGCCGGCATTTCGGTTCCCGAAGGGACAAAAATACTTATGGCAAAGCTGGATGGGATCGGGAAAGATTTTCCCCTCTCCAATGAAGTACTGGCCCCTATTCTGGCTTTTTACAGCGCAAAGGATTACCATGCTGCAATAAATATGTGCCTCGACCTAAACTACCTTGGAGGAATAGGTCACAGCGCTGCTATCTATGCCAATAACGAGAAGCGGATTAACGAATATGCTGAATTGCTTAATGCCGGGCGCGTTTTGGTCAATACCCCAACATCCCAGGGGGCCGTAGGAGGTTTTTACAACCAACTGCCGCCGTCGCTAACTCTTGGGTGCGGTACCGGAGGTAAAAATATCACTACTGAAAATATCACGGCAAAGAACCTCCTTAATGTGCAAAGGGTATGTCGCCGGAAACCTAACGAATTGTGGTTCAGCTACGATCAGTCGAAATTCTTTGATGAATCACGTACAGCAGATGAAATTGCGGAAGATTATTATAAAAATCACTAAACCTACAACTTACTAATTTATGGTAACATTTGAATATAACAGCGAAGAGAAAATTATTACACTCACCTTTACCGGACGGATGGATGCTGTGGCTGCAATAAAAGTTGGCGAAATAATCGAGGCAGAACCTATGATAAAAAACAGGCATTTCGAAGACCAAATTGTTTTTGATATCAGGGACGTTGACTATATTGCTTCTTCTTTTATCCGGATATGTGTGATGTACGCAAAAATAGCCGGCAAGGGGCTGTTTTCAATCAGGAATTGCCAACCTTTTATTAAGAAAACATTTAAGATTTCGGGACTGGATGAGGTATTAAACATCTCATAGCTTTAAAAATAGCCTCAGTTAAAGAGTCTCAATAAATAGAATAAGGGTCGATAAACATTGTATTCTTATTCTATTTATTGAGAATCCTTCTAAACCAGTTATAGTACAAAGCAACATATAAAAGGATTGTCATCAGCCAGATGATTGTAACATTAAAATACAATGTTCTGACTGAAACAGAAAAAAATCTCTTTTCCGATGCGAGAAAATGGGCTCTGCCAGTATTAAAGTCAGGTACTTTATAGATAGGCGCCACTTTTTGCATGAGTCCGGTGGCTGTTTCCCGGTAATACTCATTTGAGCCGCCATTCATCACCAGGTTTTCAACGGCCAGATTGTGATATTTCTGTTTGAGATCGAACAGATAATTCCTGCCAAATTGTTTGTTAAGTTTAAAAACATTAGCATCCATCTGCTTACGCAATGAATTCTTCCTCGACAGGTAATAATCCTGCAAATCATGCAAGTGTTTTTTGGCCTGGTCTGAAATACGTCCGGAGAATTTCTCCGGTGATATTGAATCTACAACTGCCAGAGGAGGGATCACCTCATCGCGGTCAAGCTCCTTCATCTCATTCCGGATGATGGTAAGTTTCGATGCAAAATCAGTTGCCGGTTTACCCTTATTTATCTGACCTGCAATATATTCAACTCTTCCAAGTAATTCTGTCAGGAGCAAATCCGAACGATATCTCACCTGTGATAACTCTTTCTCTTCCTCAAAAAAGTCGGCCATATAGCCATTTCCCATATATTGTTCCACCGCCAGCGCTTCAAAAGCCCAACGTGCAACCATCAGTTCACCAACGATTGGGACGGAGTCTTTATCGGCAGATTTATTCTGAAGATCATCAAATTTCACAATAACACCACATAACAGAATCTGCGGAATCAGTAGTAAAGGAATCATAATATAGATGGTAACCACTGAATCAAAGGCAGAAGAGATATTAAGTCCCAGCATATTGGAGAATACGGCTACAGAGAAAAGAACAAGCCAGTATACCAGATTGAGCCCATGAATACCAATCACCAGATTTCCAACCAATACAAACGTAAGGGTCTGAAAGGCAGATAATAGTAATAAAAACACCACTTTTGAGTTAATGTAACTAAACCTACTCAGGTTGAGAAACGATTCCCGCTGGAGGATTTTTCGATCTTTGATAATCTCTTCTGCGCTCACGCTCATCCCCATAAAGAGAACAACAACGATGGCCATGAAAATATAGGAGATCAGGTTTTTGTTTTGAGCAAAAATGTATTCTGTACCTTCCGCATATTTTGTAAAATAACCAACAATCAGGGCAAGCAACGGTGCTTCTATAAGGTTAATCATCAGATATTGCCGATCTGAAACCTTGATCCGCAGGTTTCGCGAAAAGAAGATCTGAAGCTGTTTCCAGATTCCCGGTTTTTTAAATTGCGTTTTAGGAATGTCTTCACTGGCCGGGGAAGCTGCAATCTCCTTAATCTCGATATTCTGTTTAAAAAGACGATACCACTCTTCAGGTGGGAACCGACGTTCAGGGATAAAATTGCCCGACTCATCGATCTTTTTTGTCTCTACAATTTCGAGCACCTGTTCAGGATTGACGTTACCGCATTGCAGGCATTCGCATTCGAGGGCGTTCACATGGTTGGTAAGATCCTTAAAATAAATGATGGCATCGAGTGGATTTCCTGTGTAGATCATCCGACCACCTTTATCCATAATCCACAGTTTATCAAATAGTTTAAAGATATCTGATGATGGCTGATGGATGTTGACAATGACCAATTTTCCTTTTCTGGCCTGGTGTTTCAGCAGTAGCATTACCTTCTCCGAGTCCATCGATGAGAGTCCGGAGGTGGGCTCATCAACATATAAGATAGAAGGCTCACGGATTAATTCAAGTGCAACATTGAGACGTTTACGTTGTCCCCCGCTAATTGTTTTCTTCAATGGACTTCCCACCTTCAATCCACGGAATTCAAATAGTTCCAGCTCGATCAGAACCTTTGTAACTGCCTTATTAATCTCCTCCTCACTAAAACCAGCCAGGCAAAGCCGGGCATTATAATACAAATTTTCCCATACAGTTAACTCTTCGAAAAGGAGGTCGTCCTGAGGTACAAATCCAATCAATCCCTCGGTCTCCTTTTTATATTCTTGTATATCAAAGCTATTAATAAGAATCTTTCCCTTATCTAAAGGTATATTCCCATTGAGGACATTGAGCAGCGTCGATTTTCCGACCCCGCTTCCTCCCATGATCGCTACCAGCTGACCTGACCGTTCAGTGAAATTGAACTCATAGAGTCCATTCTTGCTATTCTTGAATTTAAATTCAGCATTCTGACCATTCAGGGTAAAAATTGGTGTTTCAGCCTGATTAAAAAAAGCGGCATTTACATCTGTAAAATAAACCGGTGAAATTCTTGCCCCACGGATAATACCTCCCTCTTTAAAGGCATAAAAGCGGCCGGGCAAGATCGGATTGCCCTCCAGGTAGAGGTTCTCTTTCCCCCTGAAAATAAATATATAATGACCGATATCCTTAAGAAAAAGGAAAACCAGTTCTCCATCAAGATTATCGCGTCTGAGGTGTTTTAAAGCCTGATGCTGAGGCTCCGAATCCTGATTAATAATCAGAAAATCGGGATATATCTTGTCATTTGCTGATAGTCCGTAGATAAATGAACAATATTTACTGTACTCTTCAGGAGATATGTGGAAAACCCTCGCCACCGTCTGAAACAATTCTCCCGCCTTTTCCTGATCGACCTCCCTCCTGGCAAGTTCAAGGAATCGAAGAAACAACATGATTTGTTCTGTCCGGTGCAGCCTTCCCTTAATATTGTTGCAGATTGTTTCGGCCTGCTTTATCATGTCGAACATTGGTTCATCGGGCTCGTCGATACCATAGAAGCCGATCAGTTCATCGAATAATTTCCGGTATTCCTCTGAAGATGAAATCCCCAGATGTAATTCAAGGTAGGAGGAGAAAGAGCTTCTCGCATATTCCCGTTCTGACCGGGTAATTGCCGAAAAAATGGCAAACAGGTTGATTAGTGCATTGAGCGTAACTTCATTCATTGGTTAGTCGCAAGGATAAAATCAGAACCTGACAATTAAAGTCGTTGCCTGTACCCCGGATTCGTGGTACAGGCAACGACTTGATTTTTTTCAAAAATTATTTGCCAATTTCATTCCGTAAACCGGCAATTAGAGGGGTAACTTCAGTTAGTTGCTTAGCTGTAAACTCAGGAGCGCTAAAAGAGTCCAATATCGGTTTCATCTTTTCAAAAATAGGAGTCACGGCTGCATCGGAAGCCATAATCTCCAAAAGTTGATAATTGGTTTTAACCCGCTCCTTTTGTTGACCAATCAACTTAATGAGCTCGGTATTGTCCTTGACCATTGAAGCAATCTGAGTGATGATGTACAACCCTTCAATGTTTGCACTAACATACGACAAGGCGTATACACCTGAATGTTCGCCCGATAAATAGCTTTGAGAAAGATCATTCATCACAGCAGAAATAATTACATTCAGAGAGTCGGTATTCTCTTTGTTTTGGCTTATTCTGGGATTGTATTTTTTCATTGCAGCTATGTCACTCTGCAAACCAATCTTACCAACTAGTTTTTGTTGTACATCAAAAATCTCAGTCACAATATCGTGGCGATTATAGACTTTGGCATAATATAGGTCGAACTTATAAATTCCTGTTGCAAGACTCTGCTCAGCCAGAGTCATGTATTTCTCTGCATTTTCAATAGGAAGTGTAAGATCCGCCATATAGGAGTAACCACCCTTGTTGATAAAATCGACAAGGTCTGCTGGTTTTGGAGCAGTTTTAATGATCTCAACCAACTGATCTTTTAGCTTAACTGCATCAAAAACTTCAACCTCCACAGTGGCAGTCTGCCCTTGCGAATTTTTCATTGGGCTCTCCTTAACCTTTGGTCTTTGATTGCAACCAGAACATATCAGGATTACTGCAATAAAAATAACTCCTGTCCTATAAAAATGTCGTTTCATAATAATAAATCTTTGATCAGTTTCTATTTAGAATATTTGGGTACAAGATAAGAAAGTTACAATAAAATAAATCATTTTACTTACAAAAAAATTTACTTATAAAGAAGCATTTACTTATTTAATTCATTTTCAATTCGTTTGATAATCATCCAATCGTGTGATAAATATAAAGAAAGTTATAGTTTTAATGAAACCATAAACTGATCATCATTCTTCAGGTGACTATAAGCCTTTGAATAACCAACCGATAGAGTTGCTTTAAGTAATGAAAACAGAACGATTTCAAAATCAAGCTGTGTGCCGGATGAATAGTAGTTGAGTTGTCTGATTTGAGGTTGATTATAACCGACATTGGTAAATAAACCCATTCCAAACATTGTTAACCGTGCATAGGTCGAATAGAGCCCCTTGAACCCCAGCCTCCGGAACCTGACCGGTTTCAAATTGACCTCCATCGATAACTTTCCATAATTTATCGCCGATATGGCATCAATCTCCATCCCGGGGAAACTCGACATCTCGCGGTATTGCTGCGAAGATCTGTAATCCAGGAAGTTATTCCCAAATCCGCCAAAGTAAAAGAAGGAATTGGTTTTATCAGTTTGTCCAAATGACTGTCCAACTGATGATCTGAGCCAAAAAGAGGTATTCCGCAAAGGCAATAAATATCCCAGATCAAAGTTATTAATCAGCTGAGGATAGAAAGTTTGCTTTGCCATACTACTGTAGGCATATACATTCCAGTCGTAACCCTGTTCAGGTTCAATCGCCCCAAGCGATTTGCGGAGGTAGCTCTTATGGTAGTTGATTGTTCCAACATAGATATTTTTGTAATCGGAAGCAATATTCTGATAACCGGGAAGGGTTTCCAAATCGCCATAGATGGCAAGCTTGGCATATAAATCGGTCTTTCTCGGAGAGAATCGGTTAATCAGTTTATAATATTTGGTCGAGAATGAATAACCGGCCCTGCTGAACTTCGTAGGACCAAACAGGTCGTAGAAATCTGCATAATTGTAATTTCCCGTGAAGGTCCAGTTCCAGTAATTGTATTCGGCCGAAAAATGGGGGATCTGCTTTCGTGGCAACGTATCGGACGGAGTAAAGGAAATCTTAAGCTTTAGGTAGTTAAGGCCCATAGGATCCATAAAATTTAAACGATACCCTGCCGCCACCAAATTTTTGTATCCCTGGATTATGGGATAAGCGCTTGCCAAACGGAGCTCTTTAACAGGGCGATACTGCTTTTCGACAACTTTTATTGAATCGAGATTGATTTTTAACGGGGAAGGTAAGGTCCAACTTTCAACTTCCGGATTTTTTTCAACGACCTGCTGCCCCAGGAAGGTAATCGGATTCACAGATTCCAATGTATCAATTTTCATTATGCCAGGGACCATACCGTCATGAGAGTAACTAAAAACGATCATCGAATCTGCTGAAATAGGGAGGGGTCGAAAAAACCCGGTCTCAGCATTGGTCAGAATCTGTGCTTTCTTTGTCTCAACCGAAATACGAAAAACATTGGAAACACCTGTATAATAGGATGTTCCATAAAGATACTTTCCGTCAGGTGAAAAAACGAAGTTGGCAGCAGGATTATCTTCAAATTCGTAAATGACCTGCGGATCAGATTTGCCTGCAATCAGGTCGGCAATTTTATAGACAACCAGTTTCTGGCTTCCTGTAACATCAGAAAGTGTGACTGAAATCAGCCTTCCATCCGGCGATATGGCAGGGTCAGATAAATCTTTTCCATAAGGAAGGGTCATGATCGTTTGGAGTTCGGTATACGGAGGCTTAATTTGCACCAGTCCTGTACGGCCACTCATGCTCTGAATACCCCACAATGAATGATCTACAGGATCAATAACCAGATTGCCAGTCCGGGTAATTTTAATGAGTTCTTTAACTCTTCCTGTTTTTACATCAACAGACTGAAGTCCCCGCCAATCTTTGTTTTTTGTTGAAGCAAAAATTGTTTTGGAAGAATCATCATAGGCCAGGTTGGTTACAAAAAACAGACTCGGGCTTGGAACAGGAGCAATCTTTGTCATTGCACCGTCAATTACATCAATAGCAGCAATATAAGCCAGTTTCCCCGGATAACTGAGTGCTGTTAATATTTTTTTGGAAGCAGGATCATAGTATTGCCGCGAAACAGAACCCAGTGGTTTTTGAGATATTCTACGATAACCGGTGATCGGGAATTTCCGGATTTCCTTCAGGTTCGATTGTTGGAACTGTTGTTCCCAGGCAACCCATTTATCCCATTCTTCCTGAATAGGTATTCCATATACTTGTTTAAACTGTGCAGCAAAAAAGCGTTTACTCGAATCAGTTCTCGCATAGAACTCCTTGAGTTTTGGAAGGCCGTAATGGTATGCAAGATAGCTTACGAAACGGGTTCCGTAAAGGTAAGAATTCACCCCTACCTGAAAATCTATAGCTGTCCCTTCCGATTCAAGTCCAATGACATTGTAAAAGAAGGCACTGTCGCGTACCATGGTGCGAAAAACCATTTCGTCGTACCCTCCCATCACCCGTCCTATACCGCCAGACATCCATGTTTCCATAAATACCGCTATCCCTTCATGGTACCAGCGAGGGGAAAATGCGCGGGGGGTGGTGAAATAGCTGTACGCCATCGAGATTGGATCCCGATTGTCGGCAACAGCCTTCCCACCCAAAATGGAGCGAAAAAGACGATCCTGTTTCGACGCCATATCGCAAATTACCTGGTGAGTCAGCTCGTGGCTCATCAGCCATTGCATCCGTTCGTTGGAGGGAAGCACAGAAAAAGTGTAGTCAAATGGGGCCACGCCAATAACTATGAAATTCCACGGAAATACTACTGATCCACCACTTCCGACATCAGTAAAATCATTGAAGAGGATATTCGTTTTGTCAGAGGGTATGTAATTCCAGAATTTCTCATGAAAAGCAAGCGAGTTCTCAAACGATCTTACCGTATGCGGAACAAGGTAGGAGGTGCTTTTATCCAGAAAAACCAACTTAAGGTTTGGAGTTTCAAATTTTTGTAAATCAATTTTACCCTGTGCATGAAGAGAATGAGGGGCTGAAAACCACAAAAAGAGGGGAAGAAGAAGGAAAGATACGCAAATATTCCAGCAGCATTTAAACGTTTTCATAGGAATCCAATTTTTCCAAAAGTTTAATTATTAGATCTATCCGTGATATCGGATCGCCAATAAGGTGATATCATCGGATTGTGGTACTCCTGCTGAAAAATCGGAGACAGACAGATTCGATTTTTTGACAATCTCCTCGATTGGAGTCGAGTTTTGAGCCTCCAAAAAGGCGACTAAACGCTCATCCCCATAAAGTTCCTCCCGGATGTTGAAAGCCTCGGTGACACCGTCCGTATAAAGGAAAAGTAAATCATCCGGTTTTAGTTGTATTTTTTTTGATCGATAATCAATATCTTCCAGACATCCCAGGATAGGTCCGCCAGTCATTTCAACCGGATTTACGTTGTTTTCTGACACGATATAGGGAGGATTATGGCCGGCATTTACATATTCAACTTCACCACTGATGATGTTCAGGATGCCATAGAAAACGGTAACAAACATTCCGGAATCGTTGTCACTACAAAGCAGCCGATTAACATAATTCATACATTCACGGGTTGAGATACCCTTAATTCCGGTTGCCCTGATCAGGGTGCGACTCACCGCCATAAATATTGCTGCTGTAATCCCTTTCCCGGACACATCTCCAATTACAAATCCCAATCGGTCGTTATCGATCATGAAAAAATCGAAAAAGTCACCTCCAACCTCTTTAGCCGCAATCATAGCGCCAAAAATTGAGAATTCAGTGCGCTCAGGGAATGGGGGAAATATTTTAGGAAGAATGGCCTGCTGGATACCACGTGCCGTGCGCAGATCCTGCTGAATGGAAATCAACTCGTCATGTTCCTTCAAACTTTTACAGATCATGGAGATCTCCCCGATCGTCTTATTAATCGTGATCTCCAGATCGTCAAAACTGATCGGTTTAGTAATAAAGTCAAAAGCACCCCGGTTCATGGCCGACCGGATATTTTCCATATCCCCATAAGCAGAAACAATTACCGTTTTGAGCCCCGGGCTTTTCAGCTCTTTCAACCTGGAAAGCAAGGTCAAACCATCCATTTCCGGCATGTTGATGTCTGACAGGATTAATCTTATTTCAGGTTGTTCAATCAACTTGGCAAGTGCTTCCAAACCATTGTGGGCAAACTCAAAATCGTATACTCCCTCCCTGATCTGTCGCCGGAACTTCTGACGAATCAACTGTTCGAGGTCTTCTTCGTCGTCCACAACCATGATCTTTATTTTCATTTTGAGCTTCTTTTGCTTCTGTAATGATCGGCCTTAATATTTCCGGAATGGAACATGACATTATCTTTAAAACAAAATATAAAAAAACTTATTAATTGAAATTATAGTTATTACTTACTAATTATTATTGAATAGGCGGATTACTAATGTTATTACTAACGTTATTACTTATGTTATTTTGTATCATATTACTGATATTGTTGCTTATATTGTTGCTTATATTGTAACTTAAATTATTACTTATATTGTTGCTTAAATTATTACTTACATTATTACTTACATTATTACTTACATTATTACTTACATTATTACTTACATTATTACTTACATTATTACTTACATTATTACTTACATTATTACTTACATTATTACTTACATTATTACTTACATTATTACTTACATTATTACTTACATTATTACTTACATTATTACTTACATTATTACTTACATTATTACTTACATTATTACTTACATTATTACTGATATTATTACGTGCCAGGACATGTGCGACCTCTTTCATTGAAAATTTAGGCAAGGCAACATCTGCCTTTCCCCCATCTAATTGGCAGACTAACGAAACTGAAGTGCTCTTTGAAGCTTCGTCCGCATATTGCTTTTCTTCTATTATACTGAATTTCAATGTGTTACTATTGTAGCTTAATAATTTTCCTTTCGTGCCTTCTGCTTTTGACTTAACATTGTCCGCGGAACCTGCATTAACATTCTGAATTTCATAAGGCTTCCCCTCTTTGGCAATAGCTGAGCAGATAAGTCTGTTCACGATTTTAGGATCGCCGGTTATTGCTCCAAGTTGGAGTCCTTTGATCAGCAGCTGGTCACGAATCCATTTGAGCTGCTTGACCTCATCGTTCGGAGCATGGAGTGCAACGCGGCCGGAAATGAAGCTGTCCATGCTCTCCAGTGCATTTGTGAACACGCTGTTTTTACTATTCAGGTTTTTCAGGTAAGCTCCTAAATCCCTCAGTGTTTTTTCAACATCCTGTGAGGCATCAGCCGATTTGTTCTGGTAAAAATCGGTGAATATGGTAATGGTTTGGCTCAGCGTGGTGTTGTTATTGCGGATAAAATCGGCATAATCCTGCAGTGCATTGAATCGCTCAGCTTCGTCTGTTCCGGCCCCCATTCCCCTTTCCTTAAAGGTAATAAGTGATGCATCAATACTGCTTCCAACCCGATCGGTGAAAACGGAAAAATAGGTTAGCGTTGATATGAGATCTCTAAGTTTGGCCGTATCTTTAGTCATAGCACTCCGGAGCTGTATGTCTTTGGGGGACATTTGCGAATTGTGAAATTTTTCAGCTTTGCCAAATGTTCCCGCAAGATCCAATTTACTGACAGGAGGGAAATTTACAAGAATCCCAAGCAGGTATCCAACACACAATGTGATGATAAAACCAAGTGCGATAGTTAATTTTAGTTTTGTTTTCATAAATGGTTTTGAGTTATAAAAATGGAGACTAATATACTAATTCTATTTTGAATTACAACCGGAACTGATTAAGTTTCCAAATATTTCTGTAACTCATTCTGATCAAGGGAGAAAGTGCCATCTCTCCCACTTTCCCAATCTGCTTTCTCATCTGTGCCAATTCCACTAACTTGGCTGGTAGATCATCCTCAACAATGATCGGAAAGTCATTTTCCTTTAGCATCAGATTACGTTTGGCTTTGATCGAAAGTTCGAGGTAAAGGGCAATATAACAATACATATCAACAATAACATCGCGGCTGAACCTCCCTTTAAGAGATTCGAGATATTTGCCGGCTTTGGTGGTCCCGAATACCCCTTTATGGATCATACCCAGAATTTCAACCTCGCTGTTAAATTCAATTTCAAGCCATTTTTGAAGTTTGGAATTACTGAATCTGAAAACCAATGCAAATATGATGGGCAATAAAATAATAATCAATAAGGTCTGTAAAACAGGATTTAAGGGGAAATGATTGAAACCTGAATGGAGCACTATCGCAAAAAAGAGAGCCGGTAAGAAAGAAATCAACCGATTCTCGGATCGGTTAACACCTCCTACAAAAAGGACTGCAAAAAATGAAGTACATCCGCCATGCATTATTCCCGTCCCCAATCCCCTGATAATCCAGATCAACAAATTGTAGTCAGAGGTCATATTGAACAAAAAGTAGATATTTTCTATCAACGAAAATCCGGCACCAACAGCAAAACCGTAGATGGCCGCATCAATAGTAAATCCAATTTTCTTTCTCGAAATCAGGTAAAAAAAGATTATCGCCTTCATCAACTCCTCAATCACAGGGGCCACATATTGCGAAAGGATCCGATAATCAATAGCCAGCAAATTGGCCATATAAGTATTCAGAAAATAGCTGGTTACAGCACAAACCGTTCCCCATAAGAAACATAGAATTAATGTTTTAACGCGAACCAGGTTAAAACTGTCGAGCAGAAAGAGGAATGCCAACAGTAGAATTACCGGCAAAAATCCAAATACTACATTCATTGTGTGCTGATTTGAGATGAATAGTCAAAACAATCACTACCTGAAACTATTGCGAAACACAGGTAGTTTCAATTTCACCTGAGCCCTGGCTGAAATAACGGCATGTTATTTTGTTGCAGCATCTGCATCCGCAAACAGCGAAAATATGGATGAAAAGCCCGAAATATCGAATATTTCCTTAATTCCTGGTTGAAGGCTGCACAGACGGAATTGTCCCTTGATAGACATCAATCTTTTCTGAACAATCAAAAAGACCCTCAATCCTGAGCTACTGATATAATTCAGTTCGGAGCAGTCCATTATGATTTTTGTGTCTCCCCCGTCGATTAACTCCAGAATTGACTTTTCAAGTTCATTTGCATTGGTAGTGTCGACGCGTCCTTTTACACTTACTAACGTGTAATCAGCTGATTTTGTAATTTCTAAATTCATAACTCGATATTTTTTTTAAGCATTAAAAAATTCTTGTTCTCTTTTCGCTGATATTCAACACTATCCATAATCTTCTTAATTAGGAAGATACCTAATCCGCCAATTGGTCGTTCATCTACAGATAAAGTGATGTCAGGATCTGCTTTTAAGGTTGGGTCATAAGCTCGCCCATCATCTATAATTGTTATTGACAATTCACGATCAACCTTTTTAAAATTTATCTCAATCGCGTGTTTGTCATCATTATCAAATCCGTATAAAATAACATTCGTCAGAGCTTCTTCCAAAACCAGATTTAATGAAAATACCAGAGTCATTGCAAGCCCCCATTCCTCTCCAAGTTCTTCCAGAAATTCGACAACCCGGCTCAGTTCATCAAGCTGATTGTCTATTAATAGCGTTTTATCTTCCATTCAGTCCGGTTATAAAAGATGTTTTTGATGAAGAAAAGTTGGGTACAGTCTAGTAACCATTTCCATGACAAATATAATAAGATATAAAAGCAAACTCCCCCAGAGAATACCCAAAAAATAAATTATATTTGTTATTAGCTCATGACTTAATATATGAATAAAAATTGTATCCATTTTCTGATCCTACTTTCCACTCTTTCCTTATTTGGTTGTGTTCACGACAAATCCGGAAAAGCAAATAATCGGGCCATTAGAGAGGATTCGCAGACTATCGGAGCTGCCCTGAATCTTCAACTAAAGAGTATAGATGATATTAAAGATAAGCGCATTGGAGTTTTGCTGGGTTCAATCCATGATACTTATGCAACCAAAAATTATCCAAATTCCAAAATACTGCAATATCAGAATGCTTCTGATCTGGTGATTGCCGTAAATTCTGAAAAGACGGATGTGGCCTTTTTTAGCGCTAATTACCTTCCGGAAGTGCTGGAGGCCAATCGGGAAGTGGGTGTGCTGGTTGAGAATGTATTTAGTGTCGGAATTGGGGCAGGTTTTAACAAGGAGAACGATAAACTGAGAGATCAGTTCAACTCTTTTCTCCGGCAAATTAAATCAAACGGAATTTACGATCAGATCATCAGCCGCTGGATGGGCCGACAATCGACAGAAATACCTGATATTAAAAACAGTCAATCGAATGGTAAGCTGAGAGTTGGCTTTGTCAGTGACATGGGAGTTCCATTTACATTTATGAAAAATGGCAAGATAGTAGGTTTCGATGTAGAGCTATCAACCCGTTTTGCAGCCTATCTTGGGAAAGAACTTATTCCGGTCGATATGCAATTCGGAAGTTTGCTTGCAGCTGTATCTACCAATAAAATTGATGTAATTATCAGCTCCCTGGCGATTACCGAAGAGCGGAAAAAGCAGATTGTTTTTTCAGATCCCTATTATGATTCTGAAATCAGCATTATCGCGAAGAAAAAAAACATCTCAAAAGAATCTTCAGTCAAAATGAAAAAAGCTGAAGACATCGCGGAGAAACGAATTGGCATTTTCGCAGGTACGGTTCACGATGCCTTTGTGGCACGTAAATATCCAAAGGCCAGAGCTTTACAGTACACTAGCACATCAGATATGATGTTATCGCTGAAAACCGATAAGATCGATGTGGCCATGTTCGATTTAATTACTGCCCGTATCTTATTAAAACACAATGCAGATCTGGGGCTGTTGACCGATAATATTTTCAACATGCCATTGGGAGTTGGGTTCAATAAAAATAATCCCCGGCTTCGAAACGACTTTAACGCCTTTCTGAAAAAAATCCGGAACGATGGTACCTATGATGTAATGTACAAAAGATGGTTTGTTGACGACGCCGAAAAAGCGGTAATGCCCTCGTTCAAAAATCCTGATTCACCCAAAAATCTGACGGTTGCTGTCTCTGTTGAAGATCTTCCATACGTGGCGTATATGAACAATGACTTTGTCGGGTTCGATATTGAGATGATCAAAAGATTTGCTGAGAGTGGAAATTACCATCTTGAAGTAGTCACCATGGAATTTCCTTCACTGGTGGCTGCACTTGCTTCGGGGAAAGCAGATATGATAACTGATGGGATTGCAATAAGTGAAGAACGGTCAAAACAAATCGATTTCTCGGATAGTTATGCGGAATTCCGAACAGCGGTAGTTGCCGTAAAAAAAAATTTGGCAGGTTATAAAGTTGAAAATGTTCTCCCCGCAAAAACATCGTTTTTAAAATCGGTCTCAAATAGTTTTTACAGCAACATCATTCTTGAAAACAGGTATCTTCTGATCATCGAGGGATTAAAAGTTACGATTTATATCTCCATACTCTCGGCCATATTCGGAACATTCATAGGGGCCCTGATCTGTTTTATGCGAATGTCGAAAAGAAGGATTCTTTCTGTTACTGCCCGTTTTTACATATCACTGATAAGGGGAACTCCCGTACTTGTCCTGTTAATGATTATCTTTTATGTCATATTCGCTTCCGTAAATATCAATCCTACAGCGGTCGCCGTGGTTGCCTTCGGAATAAATTTTGGCGCCTACGTGTCGGAAATGTTCCGCACATCCATCGAAAGTGTCGACAAAGGGCAGCAGGAGGCAGGCACAGCATCCGGCTTTTCAAAAGTTCAAACATTCGTCTTTATCATTATGCCGCAGGCGATGCGTCACGTTCTTCCGGTTTACAAAGGGGAATTTATCTCTTTGCTCAAGATGACTTCTATCGTCGGTTACATCGCAGTGCAGGATTTAACAAAGGCGAGTGATATCATCCGGAGCCGCACCTTCGATGCATTCTTCCCCCTGATCATGGCAGCTTTCATCTATATTATCATTGCCGCTTTATTGACTTTGGCACTGAGCTACCTTGAAATCACAGTCGATCCAAAAAGAAAACGGAAAAAATTGGTCTGACCTACTTTTAAGAGTAGTTTCCATACCTGCATCCATTATTGCAAATGGAAAATTATAGTTTAAATCATTTAAATGGAAATATTTTTTGATCATGTTCAACAAGGAAATATTCAGAAAAAAAGCTTTAGATAAGTTATCCACACCTGATGATCTGGATGAACTATTACAGGTTAATTCAAAATTATCGTGGCTTCTGTTGGTATCGATACTTTGCCTGATCTTTGCGGGAATCATATGGGGGGTCTTTGGGCGCATCGTCAACAAAGTGACGATGATCGGCGCCATACAGCCGGTTGATCCGCCACTGTCACTCATTGCCCGTGAATCTGGGATCGTTGATTCAATTTTTCATTGGCCTGGAGATAAGGTAGTTAAAGATCAGCCAATTATTGGATATCTTCCTGAAAATGGGGGTAAAGCGAAATACTTATTGTCTCCAATCACAGGTGAACTTGTTGAACTGAATATCCGTGAGGGGGTATTTTTAACCCCCGGTTACCTTGCGGCAAAAGTCTCAAAAAATCAGCACCGGCAAATAATACGGCCCGAATTTTTATTTTTTGTATCCGACAAAATGGTGAGTAGTCTTGTAGTAGGCCAGACCGTAACCATCCGGATTCAGGGTTATGAATCAAAATCGATCCTGATTGAAAGTAACATCACCTACATCAGCAAATTACCTGCATCAGATGAATCGATCATCAATGTCATTTACAATGCAGAAATTGCAGCACAGTTCCGGAAAGGGAGTTTTTATCTTGTTCGCACTGCCAATGTACCATCCTTGCATTCAGCTGACCCTTTTGAAGGTTATTCGGTGGATGATCTGTATGGAAAAGTTTGTTATGGAGAAGCCATTGTTTCGCAAAGTAGTCCGATTGCCTATCTGCTATCACCTTCAAAATAAAGATTTAGATCCATGTCGTTCAATCCCTTCTCTTTTCTGAAAAAAAATATTCAACGATACCGTAGCGTACGGGTTATAACGCCTACCTTTCTGCAATTGGAGATGCAGGAGAGTGGAGCAGCAGCGCTTGGAATTATCCTGTCGTATTACGGATGCCATGTTTCGCCCGAAAAACTCAGGATCGATTGCGGAATTTCGCGCAATGGAAGTGATGCTGCAAACATTGCCAAGGCAGGCAGCAACTACGGTTTAGAAGTAAAGCGGATTGAAATGGAACGGGATCAATTAAAGACAATATCCTTCCCTGCAATACTGTTCTGGCGGTTTGATCATTTCCTCGTGCTGGAAGGATTCGGTAAAAATATGGTTTACCTCAACGATCCGGCTTGCGGTCCTACAATCATTGATGAAAAAACCTTTGATGAAAATTTCACCGGGGAACTCTTAATCATGCAACCCGGGGCAGAATTCAGAAAACTTGGGCAAAAAAACAGCCTCCTACCACTTTTAAAAGCATGGTTCAGAGGGCATAACAGTGATCTGTTATTTCTGTTTCTAACAGGTTTGGGACTTCTTATTCCAGGGTTATTAATCCCTGTCTTCTCTCAAATATTTATTGATCAGGTTTTTATGAAGGAGGCTTCATCGTGGTTTATACCCCTGATAATTGGTTTGACATTTTCAGCACTTCTACGTTTTCTTTTTACCTGGTTACAGCAAAGCAGCCTTGTCAGGTTTGAGGCTAGTTTATCTGTTGGCTTCAGCAGTAAGTTTTTCTGGCGACTGTTGCAATTGCCTGTTAATTTTCACATTCAAAGGCCCCCGGGTGATCTGGCCATGCGACTAAACGCGAACAGTGATGTAGCGCAACAACTTTCGGGTCAGCTTGGGAATACCCTTCTCAACTTATTTACCATCGCGATTTATACCATTTTGATGGCCTTTTACAGCATTCCTCTCACCATCATTGGGATACTACTTTCGTTATTGAATTTCGCGGCATTGAAATACATCTCACGCAGAAGGGTTGATATCAACCAACAGATGTTACAGGAGAACGGAAAAATCTTCGGATTGGCCACTTCAGGACTGAGGATGATTGAAAGCATCAAAGCCAATGCCTCCGAACCGGAATTCTTTACCAGGTGGTCAGGCTATCAGACAAGGCTTTTGAACATGGAGCAAAAGTTAGGAATGTTATCGCAATCACTTCAGGTTGCACCTCTGTTTCTGGGTTTGCTTACATCTGCCATTGTTTTGGTGGTCGGAAGCTTTTATATTATTAATGGAGCCATGTCGGTTGGTACATTTGTGGCTTTCCAGACTTTGCTTGCCAGTTTTACCCAGCCAATAGTAGCGCTGGTCTATCTTGGAGGGTCTCTTCAGGATGTTGAGGGGAGCATGCGCCGCATTGCAGATGTTTATCAGTATCCCTTCACCCCTCCCGAACATGAAAAGAATTCTTGTTCAGGAAAACTAACCTTTAAGACGGAGGGATATTTAGATCTGAAGGATATTGTTTTTGGTTATAGCCGGATGGAAGTACCTCTTATTAAAGATTTTTCACTTCACCTAAATCCTGGTCACCGTGTTGCTTTGGTGGGACATTCCGGCTCAGGAAAGTCAACCATCGCAGCGCTTGTATCAGGATTGTACACAACCTGGTCAGGGGAGATCCTTTTTGACGGTAAAAAGTCGGATGAAATGTCCTCCTTACTTTTCCGCCAATCGGTGTCGATGGTTGATCAGAGCATCTTTTTATTCGAAGGGACTATTCGCGAAAACCTCACGATGTGGGATCCCTCTGTTCCTGAAAAACAGATCCATCAGGCGGCTATGGATGCCTGTATATATGAAGATATTGCATCGCGCCCGGGAGGATTTGATGGTGAAGTAGAGGAAAACGGGAGAAATTTCAGTGGTGGACAACGGCAGCGAATAGAGATTGCACGGGCACTGGTTCATAACCCTTCCATTATCATCCTCGATGAAGCAACGAGTGCACTTGATGCAAAAACCGAACATCAAATCGATCTGAACCTTAGGCGGCGAGGCTGCACCTGCCTGATCATCGCTCACCGGTTGAGCACAATCCGCGACTGCGACGAGATCATCGTACTCAAAAAGGGGGAGATTTCGCAACGAGGAACGCATGAATCACTTATGCAGGAAGATGGACTATACCGGGAATTTATTAAAGAATAACCATTCAAATTAATTTAGATGGATACGACCCTTCAATTCTTTGAAAACAGACCTCGATGGAAGGTGGAGAGTAATCAACCTTTCCTCTTAAATAAACCTGGCTGGGGATGGTTTATTCAGGAGGGCAGAATTGATGTATTTTCAGTCAGGATTGATCAGGGTGTGGCTGTTGGCGCCCGAACACATTACTTTACAGCTGAAAAAGGGGAGATTCTACTTTCACTCCCCATAGTTGAGGACGTTGATCTTCATTTTCTTGCTGTTGCCACTCAAAATACCATTGTATCAGATTTCAACCTGTCGGCTTTAAAGGAATTTACCGTAGAAATTCACAATAACCTGTTTATCATACCACTAATTGACAAATGGATCACAAGGATTGCCTCCGGTGTATCGTTTGGGGATTTGGAAATTTCTGGTAGAAATACAATCGCAGGTTTAAATCAGTTTTTTCAGCCCAATTCATTTATCCACAATCGCCGACAAGTTCTTTGGCTCGGAATGACAGAAGGAGATGCCTTCTTACTCGGGCTGAACGAGGTAAGAAAGAGCGGGATGAGCACTTTGGTTCCTTTTACCGGGGGATTATGGCTTCAACCAGTTAACAAGGTAAAGGGTGATTGCTACAATACCGCTGAAGCATTACAAATTCCGTTTTTCTGGGATTCGCTGGATCATTTCTATCACATTCTGCTGATTTGCCTTGAGTTTAAAATAAAGTTAGCCAGGGTGGATGAACTAAACCTGCTAAAGGAAAAATCGGATTATGCCCGTCTTAATCAATCAGATACCTTGTACCGGATTGCTTCGGTTGTAAACACAAAAATCAGGGAAAGCCACTTCGAAAGCAGGGAGGACCCAATGCTTACCGCCTGTAAGCTGGTTGCAAAATATTCGGGTATTCCTGTTAAGAAACCGGTCAAACCAAGAACCGAAGAGCAACAACCATTTTCGTTAAATGATGTATTGCATGCTTCGCGTTTCCGTGCAAGAAAGGTAAAGCTTGACGAAGAGTGGTGGGTTAACGATACAGGATCTTTGCTGGCATTTACAATCAACGGGCAAAATCCGGTCGCACTTGTACAGAAGAAACCAGGTTATATTGAATATTTTGATATTGTTGCGGGAACCAAAACCCAAATGTCTTCTTCACTGTCAAAATTAATCCAGCCATTTGCTTACCAGTTTTATCCACCCTTACCCAATCAGGTGATAAGAGGGAAGGAGTTGATCATCTTTGGAATAAAAAATTGCCGTCGCGAAATTTTCTTTATCGCTTTTCTTGCCCTGGCAGGTGGATTACTGAACCTCCTCCTTCCTTTGGCTACCGGATATGTATTCGACCAGGTGATCCCTCGTAGTGAACTCCCTATGCTTCTTATAATTGGTGCTATTCTGATCCTGGCAACTATTTCAATATCCCTTTTCCAGCTGATCCGCAGCCTATCCATGGTTCGTCTCGAAACAAAAATGGATTTTATCCTTCAGTCAGCAATATGGGACAGGCTACTGAACCTTCCGATTCCATTTTTCAGAAAATACACTTCAGGAGAACTTGCAATAAAGACAAACAGTATTCTGGCCCTCAGGAAGGTGCTCTCCGATTCAGTTGTCTACGCATTAATAAGTTCCATCACGTTGATATTTAATATAATATACCTATTTTGGTTCAATTTTACCATGGGAATTATTACTGTGGCGATGTTGTCGGTCAGCCTGTTCCTTATCGGAAATATTGGCTATCGTATGAACAAGCTTCAGACTGCTCAGATCGGCCTTCGGAATAAACTATACGGTATGATTACACAATTGCTTACCAGCATTTCAAAAATCAAAACTACCGGTTCTGAGATAAATGCATTTGAGCAATGGGCCAATCGTTTTTCCAGTCAGAAAAAGAAAAACATGGCCCTGGGAAAATTGACTATTTCCTTGCAGCAGGTACTCACCCTGACTCCTGTTTTTGTCACTATCTTTATTTTTGTTTTCATTCACTTGAACGCTTCGCAAAAAATGTCAACAGGTGAGTTTATGACTTTTTTCACCGCTGTAACAATTACTGTGATTGGTTTTATGGGAGCTTCAACTGCGATTGCCTACTTCTTTGTTGCAATGCCTTTGTTCGACAATGTTAAACCAATTCTTGAGACACTCCCTGAAAATCATCAGGATAAACCCTCAAGCACCATGTTGCAGGGGAGTGTTACCATTTCAAACCTGAGTTTCAGGTACCATGAAAAATCTCCGCTGGTACTCAATAATGTCTCGATCCATGTAAATCCGGGTGAATTTGTTGCTATAGTAGGACCATCCGGATCGGGTAAGTCAACACTTCTGCGGTTATTGCTCGGCTTCGAGGCGCCTGAAACCGGGACAATCTGTTACGACCGGCAGGATATCACCATGATAGATCCGGAATCCATCCGCAGACAAGTGGGTTCTGTATTACAGACCTCACAACTTTTTCCGGGCACCATATTTTCAAATATTGCCGGAATTACAGCTGCCAATCCCGATGATGTATATGAGGCTGCATACCTGGCAGGTCTTGGCGAAGATATTGACTCGATGCCCATGGGAATGTTCACGGCTATTTCAGAAGGGATAAGCACCCTTTCGGGCGGACAGCGGCAGCGTATCCTCATCGCACGGGCGCTCGTTACAAAACCCCGTATTCTTTTTCTGGATGAGGCAACCAGCGCCCTCGACAATACCACCCAACATATGGTAAGCAAAAGTCTTGATTCACTGAATGCTACCCGAATAGTAATCGCTCACAGGCTAAGTACAGTCATCAATGCCGACAGGATCTTTGTAATGGAAAATGGCCAGATCGTTGAATCGGGAACATTTAGCCAGCTTCAACAACAAGGTGGTAAATTTGCTGAACTTGTTAGGCGTCAGATGATCTGATGATTTTAAAATAGTTATTGTTTTAATATTTATTAAACAAAAAAAAATAATCTATCTTCGGAACCTGAATGAATTAATTTTCCAAAATGAAAAAACGGTTATACCTATCCATCCTGGTGGCTTCCACCCTACTTCTCTTTTTCTCAAATTGCAAAAAAAATGATAACGCCGGATACCCTTTCAAATTTCAATTTATTACAGAAAACTACAAACCTTTAAATTATGTTGATAATTCCAACCTGACCGGTCTTGCTCCCGATCTGTTGAAAGAGATATGTATTGCACGTAATATTCCTTTTGAAGTTAAGGTTCTACCCTGGAGTGAAGGGTATAACATGGCACTGAAAACCGATAATGTTGTTCTTTTTTCTACCGTACTAAATACTGACAGAAAGGATCTGTTTAAGTGGGCAGGACCCATTGCCTCACTAGACTGGTCGTTCTTCTCCTCCTCACTCAATCAGACCACCCTTAACACACTCGACGATGCGAAAAAGGCCGGAAAGATCGGAGTTCTCAAAGATTATGCCATTGAGCAGTACCTTGTCAGGGAAGGATTTACCAATCTGGTCTATTGCACCGATAATATTCAGGCATTTGACCGACTTTTAAAGGGTGAAATTGACCTTTTCCCTGCCGAAAAGATAACCGCCGAAGCGGCCCTCAATTCGCTGAATAAATCAATTTATGCGGTTACGCAGAAATTGACGATCCGGACTGATCTGGTTTACTTTGCTTTTAACAAAAATATACCTGATAATGTGGTTGCTGATTTTCAGGAAGAAATTGATCAGTTAAAAACATCCGGGGTCTTAAGGAGTCTCACCCAAAAATATCTGAACTCTTCGGATGCTCCGGGAACAATGCAGATCTATACTGAAAATTATCCGCCTCTCACTTTCATGAATAGTTTTGGCGAAATAACCGGATTTGGGTCGGATGTGGTGAATGAAATTATGAAACGCAATCACCTTTTCGTTGATATCAAACTTTCGTTGTGGAGCAATGGTTACGACCTGGCCCTGAACAATCCAAATTTTTGTCTCTTTACAATGGATCGCACACAATTGCGCGATAACCTGTTTCAGTGGGTAGGTCCTATCGGGACAAACACAACCTGGCTTTATACAAAAGCGGGTTCCGGGATCACCATTTCATCCATTGAAAATGCGAGGAACCTGAAGGCTGTTGGCACAGTAACCTCTTGGTTTTCTGATCAGTACCTCAGGTCGCTTGGGTTTACTAATCTGGTTTCGGATAACGACCCCAGCGTGATGACCAATAAGCTTATGCATGGGGAAGTGGATGCCTTTGTTTGTACCGATGTTACCTTTCCGGAGATCATGAAAGGGCAAGGGTATCAATACAACCAGGTAGTTACATCATTTTCGCTGATGTCGTCTGACTATTACATAGCCTTCTCAAAGAATACCCCGGTAACGATCATCAATCAATGGCAGGCAACTTTGCAGGCGATGCGGTCAGATGGAACCTATGATGCGATATTCCGAAAGTGGTTTCCGTGAGCAACTCTAAAATCAGACTATATTTTGTTCGTCAGAATGGAGTTTCGCTGCCAGTAAAACATTCAATTCCTGATGTCCGGAACAACTCACCGATCACCTTTAGCTGCTCTGAGGTTGGTGTGTGAATATTACTTCCCTGATAATCTTTTTGTAATAACTGATACTTTTCACGGCCTAGGTGGTGCAAGGGAAGAATATTAATTTCATTTCTATCTGTTGCACGGAGAAATGCGATTACATCTAAAATATTTTTTTCAAAATCATTAAAACCCGGAATTAGGGGAAGCCGAAATATCAGCCTTCCCCTAAACTCTTTTGAAAGTCGTTTTGCATTCTCCAAAATCAGTGAATTTCCGGCGGAGGTCGCTTTTTGGTGGAGGCTATTGTCCTGATGTTTAAGATCGAAAAAGATCCAGTCCAAATAGGGAATAACCTCCCCGAGATTTTTCCATGGAATATTGCCGCACGTTTCAATGGCGGTGTGGATATAATCCTCATGACATTTCGCCAGTATTTTTTTAACAAAACCGATCTGCAGCAACGGTTCTCCTCCTGTCAGGGTGATACCGCCATCAAGACCCCAGAACTGCCGGTCGCGCCTGATAATCTCATATAATTTCTCAACTGATATTTCATATCCGCTTAGACGCAATGCACCTGTATAACAATCTCTTAAACACTCTTTGGTTATACATTTAACGCAAATTTGTCTGGCTATTCTGAGCTTTCCATCTACGAGGTCGAGGGCATTTTCCGGACAGTTTCCAATACAATTTCGACACCCGATACATTTTGCAGCAGTGTACATCAATGAAGGTTTTGGACTGATTCCCTCCGGATTGGAACACCAAAAACAGTTTAGGGTACATCCGCAAAGAAAAATCAGGGTCCGGCATCCGGGACCGTCATGCACTGAAAGTCCCTGTATATCAAATAGGTAACCCTTTAAATCACTATTGTTCTTACTTAAAGTCATTGCAGGTTACCGCATTCATTTCGGGATAGGCGTCATATTTGTTCATGCATGTACCCAGGTCTGCAGAGGTGAGTGAAAAATTTGAACAATACTTACATTTCTGAGCATGGATAAAATGCTCACATGCAGCATCATCCGCGTTAATAAAATTCTTGTCCCGCTTACACATACCTTTGAATACATCGCTATTCAGGTAATATTTACAATCGTAATGCTTCATTTTCCTGGTTATCCTAACTGTTCATATTCTGTACGTGCAATTACCTCATCCTGAATCTGTTTACCAAGTTCAACCCAATATTGGGTAAATCCGGCGACCCTGACCATCAATCCCCTGTACCTATCGGGATTTTTCTGGGCATCTTTCAGCATTCTGGAATCGACAATATTAAACTGGGCGTGAAACCCACCCTTTCGAAGATATGCTTTGATCATCTCAAGGAATTTACGCGAACCTTCGCGTCCCATCACCACCGATGGATGAATCTTCATATTCAGCTGTGAATTTTGCGATAAGGCATGGTTGTAACAGGTTGCAGAATTGAATAAAGCATAGGGGCCATTTTTATCTGATCCCGGATAGGCAGAAACCGAACCATCGGCAAAAGTAGTCCCACATAACCTTCCATCGGGTGTTGCCAAAGTAACTGCCCCCATCGGAGCATGTGTTGATACGGAAATCTGGCATGAATAGAGTGGTTCATCGTAGAGTGAGCTGTAATTTTCGCACATAGCGCTAAACCAGAGCTGCCACTCTTTAAAGATCTGATCGGCATATTGATCATCATTTCCGTACTTTGGGGCATCAAGACAAAGCTTATGAATCTTCAGCCAATATCTGTAATCTTTCGTCTTAACCTGCTCGGTCAGGCTGTATGAACCCGTTTCCAATGCAGACAGATAGCCAAAATTTGCATGGATGACACTTTTAAGTTCAGATAATGAGAACATTTTTTCATCAAATACATTTTTCCGGATCGAAGCCAGTGAATTGACAAGATTTACCCCGCCGCAGATCTCAACGTTAAAGGTCCGGTTATACCGGCAACCTTTTTGACTGATATCCTTTCCTGTCTCAAGGCAATCGGGCTTGAGCATACTGTTTATGATTGACGGTGTTACCTTACCCCAGATGTCGTGCTGGATATTGTTTGTTAAGGTTAGAACTTCAACGGTAAGACTGAAATAACGTTTAAATATTGTCCATATCTCTTCATAGGATCCGAGTTCAGAGCCATGCGCGGGATAGACTCGTTTCCCTGTTCTTTTGTCCAATCCATCAAAAAGAACAGCTTCGAGAACTTTAGGGAGGGAGATAAAATGGACACCGACACTGGTGGCAGGAGCAGATCCTCCCGGAATAAACCAGGTCTTACCATTCAATTCAAGGGGCATCCAGCTTCCGGGTGAGGTTTCAAGGCAACCCCCAATCGACCAGGCTCTAGCCTCTTCGGATTGCATCCCCTCTTTTCTGAAATTGTTCAGAATAAATTCCATGGCCACCCTGTTGCTGATCCAAGCAGGATATCCTGTTCCGATTTTGGTGCATTCAACACCTTTGAGCAAAAACTCTTCCGGCAATTTTTCATCAAAAAGTAGGCTCAGCGTTGGTTGCGGTGTATCGCACGACATGGCCGATTCGAGGATCAGCACTTCAAGTTCATTGGCTGCACTATTACCTTCCTTATCGAGACCTCCGATGCAAAGGTTATTAAATGTGTTGCCGCTTAAAACGCCGCCTACTACCCCCATCGATGCAAAACAGTCGAGCTCGGTGAATTTAACACGCATGATTTCCAGGAGTTCAATGGTCTTTCCCTTTGTGAGTGTACCATTATCCATATCCTGCTTCCAGAAAGGGTAAAGGACCTGTCCAAGACGCCCCGGTGATAAACCTGAAATAGCATCTTCATTGAGTACTGCAACATGGAAAATCCAAACCAGCTGAAGTGCATCATGAAATGTAACCGGTTTGTTTTCCGAAAGCCATTCAAGACGGTCTGCAATCTCTTGATATTCTTTCTTCTGACCTTCATCTCTTTCCAGTGAGGCCATCAGAAGGGCTTCCCGGCAGTAGTTCATAATCCAAATCTGAAGCCCCTCCAGCATCGTGTGAACAGCCTTATAAAAATACAACCTGTCCATCCCGGGATGACCCGCCGCGTTATTCTGTTTCTCCTTGCAGATCCTTTTTATACCTTCTATTCCGTATTGCAGTGGATAATAATAATTGATCACCTCGCGCCCCTGGGGAAGGGTATAACCTGAATCGAACATGCAAATTACAGCGCGCATGATCTCCTCTTTGGTTGAATAGCCAGGAACAAGCTGCTCGTATTTATGACCTATATCATCGACAGAGCGGTTCAGCCATCTCTTTGCAGTTTTGATAAGGATCGGCATCTCTTCCTTGCGTAACCCAAATTTCCCCGCAATAGAAATCACATTACCAATGCTTTCCGTAACATTACCACCTCCCTGACCCATCGTTGTTACCTCATCGGCGCTTGCTTTTCCTGCTTTCTGCGCTTCCTTATACAAATCGTCTTCTTTAGAGAGAAAAAACGCCTCCGAAAGCCATGGCATCGGATAGGAACCGCGCAAATAGTTAGCCTTTCTCATTGCAAGTAATTCACCTGGAAAAACGGCTGGAGTGAGGTGCGAAAACCCAGATTTCAAAGCCTCTGCTCGCCTGATAATCGGAACTTCACCTTCCAATTCATCCCAACGGCGTGTATACCAGTAAGGAAACTCGACAGATGCGGATGACTTTGTTTCAAGGTACATCCGGCGGGCTTTTTCGGCGCGTGGAGAAGGCGCCTTTTTCCCTTCTCTCTGCTGAATTCCACCCTCAGGCCGGGTTCCGTAATAATTACTAATACCGGAGATGCACTCCAAATGATCCTGATTATTTTCCATAACACTTAATATCAAAGTTTTATTTGAAAAATCCAGATCTAACCTGAGCGGCCTAGATTAGCAAATCGCCCAGACTCGTCATAAGGAAGATATTTTCAACATTAGGAACAACATGCTCGATTTTCATGGTAAAACCTTGTCTTTTAACCTCTTTCAATGCCATAAGAATCATACGAATTCCCAGTGATCCGATAAAAGTAACTTCCGAAAAATCGAGCACAACAGGTCCTTCGAGACCATTCAACAGCGCAAAAAATTTCACGTCGTGGTTGGAGACATAATTGCTGTCCAGTTTCCCTGAAAGGGCAATTTTAACCATTGACTCATCCGATTGAATAACTCTCATATCAATTTAGTATTAAAAACAAAATCTTTAGGACATTACATTTTTGCATAAATGCCCCGCCACAATCATTGAAACACGTTTTACAGCCAACGGAGCAGAATAATAACATACCACAGGGAGCACCCATTCCAACAGAGCCAGACAATAGGGGACATGGTTCGGATGACCATTCACCCCTTTAAAGGCATATTCCCTCATTTTCAAAGTCAGGGAAACATTCCTGTTTACTTTATCCTGGTGCTCACCCTCATAGCTGTTCACCGGAGGAATGCCGGGCAGTACAGAATCGTAAAAACGGGATATAAATCTGATATATTCTCCGATCTCCTGTTCGTTTGCAAGTGGTGCATGTTCAATCATAAAAATAGCTTCAAGTCTGGCGAAATCGGAAATAAGCGAGCGGGGTTTCGTTTCAGAAAAATCAATCAGATAGACGTTCATATCCTCATCGAGCAGGATGTTCTGCATATTTAGGTCACCATGACAAATTGAGGTGTAATATTCGATTCCGGTATCGCGAAGCCTTGCAAACTCATATTTCAGAAACCAGTAGGGATTAATAAGCTGTTGACCAGTCTCTTCAACGGTAAAATATTTATCTTCAGACGAAACAGAGAGTTCATCTTTAGCGGTTTGGCAGAGTTGCGGGAAGAAGGTGAAAGTGGGGTCATGATCCTTAAACGGGTAAATCGTCTCACTGATTGGCTGCCCATACCACGGATGGAGGATTTGCTGGAATATTTTGTCAAATAAAGGCTCGAGCAGCTCCAGCTTCCAGTTGTTAAAATAATGGGTCAGCCATTTGAGCTGGCTCTGCCCCCCCCCTATTCCGACAAAGTTATACCGTAATGCCCCGGTATCTCCAAAAAACTGTGTGCCCAGAACCTGAGCACTGTTGTTTAAAATATATGGAAGGGCAAACTTCTGGCATCGTTCCGATTCCCTTGCAATAATAGCCCGGTTGGCAATCTTTAAAACAGTTGGCCTGAGTTTCCGTCCCTGATGGTCGAAGGAGGTAACCTGATAGGTTTGGGCCGAATACCCCCCATGAAGCTGTGAGATCACCAGTCGCCCGGAGTCGGTATATAATCGCCGTGCCAAAAAGGCTTTATGTGTTTCGAACAAAAAGTCATCCTTTGTCTCAATCACGAGACGGTTACCGGATGAATCGGCCAGTCCGGCGGAAATAAATATCCAGGTGACGGGGTTAACCAACAAATCGGAAGGCTGAACAACCTCAACGCTGATAATATTTTCAATAGTCAGACTTTTCTTTAGAAAATTTGAAATGGAGATATTGGCTGGCATATCAGGAACATCCCCCAAAATATATTTAGCGCCCCAAACGCAGGTATTCAATACGCTACCATAAGTTCGTTGAGGAATTTCATGAAATCCGGACTGTTTCAAAACATCACTTAAATTCTGGTCCACGACCAGACAAAGTGAGATGGATGGCACATCAGCATCAAAATTTGCCACAACCAATGCCATCAAATCGTCCTCGCTGGGTGAGAACTGACGTTTCATCACAAACAATTCTTCGGTCAGTTGACCAAGGGTGAGCGATGCCGGCTTTGCCAATCTCACCTTTCCTGTCGGATGGTCACCAAACGAGAGAGCCTCGCTGACAAAAACGCCGGCATTGGATGGGTTTTGAGGTATCCTGAAGTCAGAAGGTAAATCCCGATCATCGGGGATAAAACCGGCGCAGCCGCCGATGGTCATAAAAACTCCACTTGTTTGAATATCTTCTTCAGGTGTTTCGGCGGGAGAACCGATTCCAACAGAAAAATCGAGCTCATTATATCCGGCAATTCCCTGATCCTTCCAATACCGGGCAGCCTCCCTTTCATTTTTTATTGGCTGAAAATGAAACGACCATGAACCAGAATGCCATTCATGTGAACCTTCGGATAAAATCCTGATCCGCTCAATTTCAGTCTGTGCCTCTTCTGTGCTTTTGAAGATTCGAAAAATCTGATGTAATCCCGCCATCTCAAGTACCTGAAATACTTCAGGTAACAATCCTGCAAGAAACAATCCACCCCCACCGGCTAAACATTTTTTTGCCGATACCAAAAGGATGCGAATACCTGCACTCGATAAAAAGTTACATTGCGAAAGATCGAGAATCAGATATTTCTCCTTTTCAATCAGCGGTCGGAGCATCTGGTCAAGATCAGAACTGGTTGTGGTATCGATCCTCCCTTTTGGAATTACTACCGTGACAGATTGTTCGGTTTGAATATTAATCTCGATCATTGTTTTACTTTTTAAACGAATATTAAATCCCACTGTTTTAAAGACTTGGGGCCTGCCCGAACCGGATATAACTGATTACCGGATAATTGAATCAGCCTTAGCCTTCAAATCCGGTGGAATCATCCAATTACCAGTTACCTGTTTTCTTACCCGATCGTTGAGATAAAGCTTCTCAGGCACCACATTTTTTATCTCTATTTTATTGGTCTTTAATCCATTCATGAGAGCAACAACCATATCGCCGGCAGTCTGACCTACCTGAAAATAGTTTGCACCCAGGTTTGCCATAGCCCCTTTAAAGGCATGTTTGGGATTATTGGAGATGACAGGAATATGATTTTTTGTAGCCGCTCCAATATACATATCGATAGCTGATTCGACGATATTGTCACCTCCGATCCACATCGCTTCGACTCCTTTTGAACACACTGAAAGCGCAGCTTCATAAACCTGAGAGGCAGTTTCAACACTTGATTCCACCAGCTCAATACCCAGTTCCTTGCAAATAACCCTGGCCTTTTTGACACAAGCCTCGGAGCAGGTCTCACTTGTACACCAAACCACACCAACCCTCTTAAGATCAGGATTCATCTGGCGTGCAATTCTGAAAATAGCCTCAACAGGCTGGAATGTGCCAATTCCCACCAAATGGGCCGGATGCTGGTTTACTCCGGGACCTGTAATTCCGACTCCCGAGGCAATAGGATCTGTTACAGCACAAAACACATGCAATACTTTTCCATCTTTATTGGCATTGGCAGTTACCTGTAATCCAGGTGTGCTGATCGAAACCACCATGTCGAATTTTTCGCTTATGATATTACGGGCAATCGTATTTGCAACAGCCATATCGCCTTCGGCACAATATCTGCGGATTTCGATCGCCCCCTTCGCAAACGCCTTGGACCCCTGTATTTTGTCCAATACCCCATTTTCGGTCTCCTCAAGAATCTGATTTGAGTTAAACCTGAAAATCGCAATCCGGGTTTTTCCGACTGCGCGACTACCACCTTTGCGGTTTTGCAAATCGGAGAGTAGCAGGATGGCGCAAACACCAATCAGAAATAGAAATGGGCGGATAAATTGTTTCATTTGTATTTAATTACTTAATCTGGAACAAATTGAAAACACATAATTATAATTTGCAGCTGGTTGCATTTAATTTCACCAAAGTCCCTTTAAACATATTCACGCATCAACAATTCAGCAACTGCACCATCAATCTGATCTTTCCGGCGGAGTTCATCAAAAAGTGCGAGGAGGTCAGGGACCTTCAACCTTTTTTTCTCCTCTCCCCGGAAATCATATTTGATCTGTCCCTGATGCATCATAATGATCCTGTCGCCCAGGTTAACGGCCTGCTGCATGGAATGGGTCACCATCAATGTCGTCAATTGACCCTCTTTAACGATCCTTTCGGTCAGTTCAATCACCTTCGAGGCCGTTTTGGGATCAAGAGCGGCGGTATGTTCATCAAGCAGGAGTAAATCGGGTTTGATCCAGCTCGACATCAGAAGGGTAAGTGCCTGCCGTTGACCACCTGACAATTTTCCTATCGGAGTTTCAAGCCGATCTTCCAATCCCATATTGAGGTCCTTAACACGGTTTTTCAGATCACGGATCACCGAGGCTGGTAATCCCCAGCCCAGGCCACGTTTCTTCCCCCTTCGTGCCGCCAGGGCAAGATTTTCTGCAATCGACATCCCCGGGGCTGTACCACTAAATGGATTCTGGAATACCCGTCCGATCTGACCAGCACGTCTGTACTCCGGCCATTTGGTGATCTCCCTCCCCTTCAGTAAGATCGTACCTGAATCGGTCATAAAGGTTCCTGCCACTGCATTCAGCAACGTTGACTTCCCTGAACCATTGGTTCCCAATACACAAACAAAACTGCCATCCTCGATGGTAAGACTAACATTCTGCAGCGACATCACCTCATTGATGGTTCCGGCATTAAATGTTTTGCACAGGTTTGATATTTCTAACATGTTCATTGTTTGATTAATTTGAACTTTTTAGTCTGCTTCATAAAGCCCGGTAATACCAAAGCAAGAAATACAAATCCGGCTGTGATCAGCTTCAGATCATTGGGATTCATCCCCCAACGCAATGCAATGGCCACCAATAACCTAAACAACACCGCTCCGATTACTGCCCCGGCAATCAATAATCCCAATTTTTTTTCATTGATTAGGGCCTCACCGATGATTACACTGGCAAGTCCCCAAACCATCATGCCAATCCCCATTTGCACATCGGCAAATCCCTGGAACTGGGCCAGCATCGAACCAGAAAGTGCAATAAATCCGTTCGACAGTGCAACACCGAAAATAATCATCACATTGGTATTTACCCCCAGAGCCCTAATCATCTGATCGTTATCTCCGGTAGCACGCATTGCCGTACCAATATTGGTGCGAAAGAACCAAAACAGGATCAGGCTGAAAGCCACGATCATCAATAAACAAAAGAAGAGGGTCCACAGATCTTTAACCGAAACACTCCAACCGATCAGGTTAATCACGGCATCTTTCCCGGAGAAGGCAACTGAGAAGTTCTCAACCCATGTAAACAGGGTAATCTGGGATAGCAGGGGGACATTGCTTTTCCCCATCACATGGAGGTTTACAGAATAGAGGGCCGTCATCACCAGGATTCCTGATAGAAGTGGATTTATTTTGAACCGCGTATGAATCAGTCCTGTAGCCGATCCCGCAAGTAAACCTCCAACAAAAGCCAGAAGGGTAGCCGCAACAGGATTAACGCCGGCCACAATCAGGGAGGCAGTAATCGATGCACCGAATGTAAATGAACCTTCTGCAGTAATATCCGGAAAATCGAAAATCCGGAAGCTGATGAAAATGCCAAGCGCCAGCAGCGCGAGAACAAGTCCGATTGTGATTGAGCCGATAAGTAGTGTCATTGAACTTTGATTTAAATCATTAACTGAGTTTTCCGATCCAGGCAACGCCCTGCTTAAACATGCTCTCCCCTATCCCTGCAATCTCACGTGTGTCGTTGATCAGGTGTAGCACATCGAGTACATGGCTGGTTTCAAAAAGGTGGAGAACCAGCTTTCCCGCCGATTTCTCGTTTTTTGGCAATGACTGGAAGGGGAAAACAGTGGTGTGGGTATGAATATAGGCCGCAGATCCCACTTTTGCGGGGCGGAGATAAGCTTTGAAATGGTCCGGAGGATCAACAGCGTAAAACCCAAGTGATACAGTAAGCATTTTAGGATAAGCCGGTTCTGTGGTAAAATGAATATTCTCCCTGATTCCCGGAAATTCGAACAATGGTGTTCCATCAACAGGGGGAGCATTCAGGCTGGCGCCTACCAAACCATCGCTCTCTGCAATTACCAGAAATACAAATTGAGAAGATCCTGAAGATTTGGCAAATCCAGCCATCAGATCACAATGCGAGATTGAGGAGTTGATTTCAATTGGTTCGAAGGTGATCCTGTTCGAAAAATTACCCTGAGCCTGCAATGCATACAGCGCATTGATTTCAGGTTCAAGCTTCCCCGTTTTTACCATATAATCGGGAATTTTTGAGCCGTCAGAAGGTTTGTATACCAGCGCATCACCAATGGCAAGAAATTCCCCGTAACGACTTTTGCAATCTTCAAATCCATCGCCGATGGCACCTATCCCCAATCCGTATTGATTAGGTTTGAATTTAAACTTTTTGTTATCAGTCGCTGTGAAACCTGAAGTGAGCGATAAACCCGGATTACCTGATAATTGAAGAGTCATCGGCTGGGATGCTAATGCCTCAATTTCAAATCGATAATTATTGATCTCCAGAAAATCGGCTTGTTTAATTTCCGGGACTGTCGTTTCTGGTGCGCGATCTGTAAGCATACTAATCATTCCCACCATACTCAACACCTCAGATACACCCTCTGAAAGTTCCTCCAGAACAAACAATCCTCCGATCTGCTTGATCTTTTTATACTGGTTGATCAGTGTTCGTATACCTGCAGAGCTCATATACTGCACTTTTGACATGTTCAGTACAAGGCGGTGAGCTCCCTCACGTACCAATCCATCGAGGTAATCATCAAGATGCCCGGCCCAGTTGGCATCCAATCGTCCTTCAAGATGGATGCGCTGTTCCTTGCCGGGAGGATCTTTTCGAATATCAAGTTTACTCTCCATTTTATTACGTTTAATAAGTATTTAATTCTCTTTTTTTAAGGTTGGAAAATCTTTAAACAACCGATCAGGGACCTGAATTTTAAAAAATGCTGCAGCCTCCATATTAATCAGGTAATCGGTCTTTTCAACAAAGCGATTGGGTATATCTGCAGGGTTTTTGCCCGCCAGCACGTCCAAAGCCATCTTCCCTGCGTCGTAACCCGCCTGAAAATAGTCGCGGGCACAAACTGCGACACCCCCTTGTTTCAATTGTTGAGATACGAATCCATAATAAGGTACTTTACTGTCATGTGATACTTTCAGAATGGCTGAGCAACAACTACCAGTAAGATTATCTGATATCTGGCAAAAAACATCGATTTGTTGTGCCACCAGCGAGTTGGCCGCATCGAGCACTTCGGTGGCGCTGTTCGCCGGAACGGAGATCAGCTCAATCCCAATTTTTTTGGTTGCCACTGCGAGTCTGTCTCTGTAGGCGACAGAGTTGATTTCGGCCGGAGTAAAAACTGTTCCTACACGCTTCGCTCCCGGATGAAGGGCAATAACCAGTTTCATCAGCCCGTCAAAATCCGACATAGTCGATATACCACAAATATTAGGAAGATGATCCTCAAACGATTTACCCAATCCAGCGGCAATAGGATCACCTACATTTGTAAATACAATTTTAGCATCAACCAATTTTTTAGCCACCAGCTGAGCGGGTGGGGTCGAAACTGCCATAACCAGATCCCATGTATCATTACCAACTGTCCCAACAATACTGTTCAGGGTTGAAATGTCACCCTGAGCATTATAAACCTTACATGAGAAATCAGATCCTTCCTTAAAGTTATTATCCTCAAAGGCTTTACGTATCCCTTTTTCACAATCTTCCGAATTATGGCTATCTACATAATGAACCAGGGCGATTCTTTTTTTCCTGGCATCAGCCGTTGGGATTGCAGATTTGAGGTACTCATTTGGAATCTTTAACCCGAGAACTTTGGCTCTCGCCGGATCTACCAAAACAGCCTCATTCGCATAATTTTCGAGAGGGATGGTATCCGGAGAGGCACCGTTCAGCATTTTGGCGATAAGATCGCCCGTGTGATACCCAACGCCTCTCCAACCAGGACCGATGGCAGCCAGCGCCCCTTTCGCAACAAGGGGGGAATCATTTACAATTACCGGAATTGAGTTTTTGGTGCAAAGTCCAATTATTGCCTCAAATGCCTGTGTTGCTGTATTGTCACCCGAAATATACATCGCGTCGATCCCCTTGCTCAAGATGACCTGTGTTGCCTGAAAAACCTCAGAGGTATTCACTACCGGTATCTCGATCAATTCAAATCCTTTTTTAACAGCTACTTTGCGCATCAGACTCACAACACTCCGGGAGTTCGCTTCTGCATTGTTATAGATGGTCCCGATCTTTTTCGTTCCCGGAACTGTTTCCAGGATAAACTGAATGGTTTTTTCCACAGGAGGAAAGGAGCCAATGCCTGAAATACCTTTTACATGATCCGTATAACTCTTACCTGCTCCCGCAGCGATCGGATCAGAACAATAGGTGAAAGCAACCGGATGTTTCTTTATTGTTGTTAATGCTGCAGTAACACAAGGTGTTGAGGTAACCAGTATTAAATCCAGCGGTAGGTTGTCCATATTAAGCAGAATCGATGAGATGTTTCCTATCTCACCATTGGAATGGGATTC
Source organism: Prolixibacteraceae bacterium (assembly GCA_963677935.2). Lineage (GTDB taxonomy): Bacteria > Bacteroidota > Bacteroidia > Bacteroidales > Prolixibacteraceae > JAAFHB01. Next base: position 3,614,748 of record CAXXEH010000003.1, read on the forward strand.
ATTTACCTTCAGATTTTTATCGCGCTCAAAACCAAGCTCACTAAGACGGGTCCATAAACCGGTCAGTAATTCGTCATGCGATGCATCAGGGGCAAAATAACAAAGCCCCAACGTGTAATTTCGCCCGGGAATAGCCTCAGATTGTGCACGTTTAACAGGTCGGGGAAGATCTTTTTTCTTCTTCCGGTTCTGAAGATCAGAAAAAAGTAAAATAGATGAAACAATAATCAACGCAATTATCCCGCGTAAAAATGACTTCATAGAAATGAGTTTTTAAGTACCTGAAGGCGATAGCAAATTGAATATCAAAAAACAAACATCACTTATTTCTCAAAAATAATTAATAATACTGAATATAAATTATCGATAGTGCCAACTTTTACAATTTTGAGAGAAAAACAGTAGTTGATCATCAGATAGTTATTTTATGATCTTACCTGCCCTGCCCACAACTTTCTCAGGAATTATAAGTCCCTGATCAGCACACGCTTTAGCATTGACAGTCAGATCATACTTTAAGATTGGCTCGATTTTCTTCTCCTGCGGAATTCTTCCCTTCAATATTTCAACAGCTTTAAGCCCGGTCTCGTAACCCCATTGATCATAGTTTACTCCAAGTCCCATAGCGGCCCCCTTTTCGGCCTGCAGAGGATCGGTAACAAATAGCGGAATTTTTTGATCAGAAGCAACTTTCGCCAAAACCGGCAAACCCATGTAGATCGTATTGTCGGCAGCGGCTACAAGTGCATCAATTTGTTGTCCGGCAAGATACTGGCCTGCCTGAATAATATCATTCGAACTTGTGACCGATGCTGTAACAAGCGTTAATCCACGGTCGGTAAATTCTTTACTCAGTACTTTGACAGAATACTCTGCATTGGGTTCTGCATTGTTATAGGGAATTCCAATCCGTTTCAGATTAGGGATGCATTCCTGCATAAGATCAACAAATGCCTTAACGTTCAAAGGATCAAATACACCGTAAAGATTGTCAGGTTTTGTTTTAAGTCCTATCTGATCGGGACTGAATGCCACTGTAAAAACAATCGGGATGGTTTTTACAGTCTGTGCAGCAGCGACCATACAAGGGGTACTATTTGTGATAATCAGGTCGACGTTTTGTGATACCAGTGACTGGAGGATCATATTGATCATCGAAAGGTCCCCTTGTGCATTATTATCGAGCACCTTAATATTTACCCCATTTACAAAGCCGGAATCAGCCAGGGCACGAAAAACTCCCGATTTGGCTGCATTCAGTACCGGATCTTCGGTGATTTGAATGTATCCAATCATGGTTTTTCTAGGTGTAGATTGGCAGGCCACCAAAATCACAAGCATTAAAATACTTATAAAAACGTCTGATTTGTTCATTTACATTTAGTTTTAGTTAAAGTTAGTATTAAGATCCAGGTATCCAGGCCAATAACCTGAGCGGAGAACCACTACCACCCTTGATCTTCATCGGAGCAGCGACTACATAAGCTCCTAACGATGGAAGGAGACCAAGATTTGCGATATTTTCATAAGCGGTGATATTGTTTGTGCACAGGATGCGATGTGTCTTAAAATCTGCTGATTGGCCATAATCAATACTTGGGGTATCAATTCCCACAGCCTTAATATTCCGCTCTTTCACCAGCCAGGTTGCTGCATCAGGATCCAGACCGGGAAAATGTAGTTCAGCAACTCCTGCTACACCTGTTTTCAGCGTCCCGGTGTATTTTTCAGGATTACCCCAAAATTTACCAAAACCGGTATGCAATAAAACAATTGAGTGCCGGGGAATCAATCCGTTTATTTTCTCCCATTGCAACAAATCATTTGTACAAACAAGGTAGTCTCTATTTTTGTCGGATTGAGCGGAGACATCGATCACAAATGCCGGACCAGTAAGCTCCTGTACTGTAATCTGTTCAATGGATCGCCCTCCCTTCGCAAAATGGAGCGGGGCATCAAAATGAGTCCCTCCATGCTCCTCGGCTGAGTATTTAAATGATGAATAGAAGTAACCTTTATCATTGATCCCATAAAATACAGTATCATGCTTAAACGAAATGTTTGTAGGCCAATAGACGGTACTTTGATCAAAATTCCAGGTGAGGTCAATCCATCGGCCCCCGGCTAGTATAGCGGCTGCATTGGGTTTGAATTGATGACAGGAAGTCAGGGAGGCAGCCAGGAACAGAACAACCGGAATAAGATTTTTATTGTACTTTTTCATTGCAGTAGTTTATAAAATTATCAGTAAACCATTAGAATCGGTGTTTGACATTATGTTCCTATTAACCCTTGGCAATATATCAGGTATTGAATACCTGCAACAAATTTAGCCAATTTAAAAGATATCACTTAATCCACCCGGATTAATTTTAAAAATAAACAAATCATTATATTGCCTGCCAGCCGGGTACCGTGACATCAAACATATTTGGGATAAGGGAGGTAGTATTTTGAAAGTTTATCTTCAACGGCAAGCTTCCCCTTCTCGTTGAAAAGCTGGAGCAACACCATGGCCAGTCCGGGAAAATTTGTACTTTCACACCATTTTTCGGCGAAAAGGCTTCTTCCGAAGCTAATAAACCCAATTAGAATTAATCATAACAGAATGATCGAAATATTAAGTAAGGTACTGTTAGGCCTGGGATTGATGTTTACCGGGGTTCAGATGTTATCTTTCGGTCTAAAACAAATGGGCAGCAGGCCTTTCCGCATTTTTGCCGCGCAATCGGCATCCTCCAATGGTAAGGCGTTGTTATTTGGGATAGGCTCAGGAGTTATTATGCAGAGTACATCAGCCGCGCTGATGATTCTAGCAAGTCTGATTTCTGCAGCAATGCTAAATGTCCCACAGGCAATCGCGATCCTGACCGGTTTCAGTGTCGGGAATTGTGTTTTGTTATTCATCGTCTCAATGAATATCTCGATTGGGATAATGTTTCTTGTCGGAATTAGCGGAATTGCGATGTTTTTAACCAAGGATGAGAGATACCTTGTTTATTTCAGGATTGGACTTGGATTGGGTTTGATTTTCTTTGGCAATCTGATGATGTCTGCCGGAGTCAAACCTTTACGGGAGGAGGTCTGGTTTACAGGTGCAATGGAGTTTAGTCGCAATTATTCACTGCTTTCAATCATCGTAGGTGCCGCTCTGGGGTTTATCGTGCAATCATCTACAGCTGTAGGGCTTGTTGCTATCGGGCTCGCAAGAGAGAATATACTTACCGGTCCGCAGACATTTCTGTTTATGTATGGTGCGGCCATAGGTTCCACGATGTTCAAGGTGATGCTTGGGCAGGCATTTCGCGGAACATCACGGCAGCTTGTCAGGTTTGTAAACCTGTTTAACATTTTCGGAGCTTCAGTTTTTATCCTGCTATACTATATCGAAGTCTATCTTCAGATACCGCTGTTAATGGCAATGCTCAATTTTTTCAAACTCGATCTGGTGCATCAGGCAGCCTGGGTATTTCTTCTCTTTAATCTCACTTCAGCACTATTCTTCATTGCCATTAATGGACCGCTAACCCGCTGGCTGGGAAGATCTCTGCCTCCATCAGAGGAAGAGGGTTTATCACAGTCCAAATATTTATCGGAATTCGAGGCTCAGGATCCAGACACTGCCCTGGAAATGATCCATCTGGAGCAAACACGTGAATTGGAACAAATCGCAGCTTTCATTGCTACAGCACGCATTGAATATGAAGGGGCTACCCTTGCATTGCGTCACGATGCATTCAAATCATTGGCAGGACAGGTGGCTGTGGCATTAACGAATGTGGCAGCAATGCCAATGCTCCAGCAAAAAACCAAGGAACATGCCTTCATGCAAACACACCAGACTTTACTTGAGCAATTGGCTGACAGTACTGCTTCAGGTGTGAGAATTATTTTAAAGGCAAGGACATATCCATCACTAACGGGACTTTCGGACGCTTGCATGGAATCTATAGAATTTCTGCTGAATTTTGCGACTGAAATTGAAAAAACAAAGGATAAGGAAGACATTCGGATGTTCCTGGACCTGAGTTCATCCAATGCTCCATCAATGGAAAAGCTTCGAAAAGCATATATCGACAACGATAAACTCGTTTCACCGATTAGTAAGGGATGCTTACTTGATTTGACAATGGAAACAGAAAAAATCTTTTGGCTTCTCAACGGTATGTTAAGCCATTTGGTCCCGGATAAGGAAAAAACAAATTAAGGGAACAGGATTCTAAACAATTATTTGGGTGGCTCTTTTAATCGGTGTTGCTTACTGGTCTGCCAGGCACCTATAAGTTTTTCTTTAAACCTGAGGTAAACATCCTTCCCGATCAGTACGATTCCTCCCCAGAACATCACTTCCCCGGCAACCAGAAGAACAGGTGTCAGTGCTAATTTCGTTTTTACATCCATCGAAAGAAATGGAAGCGCAAACAAGATGAAAAATATCAGGATAGAAATCATGATAACCACAATACCAAATCTAAATTTCCACTTCCTGATATTCATTTGAGGAGGATTTAATTCTAATATATTTAACAGAAACACGGATTTATCATCACACCACTATTCACCGGCTTTTAACCTGGCTTTCCTCACATTGATAAAGCTGCGAATAAAATAAACCATCGCAATTGTACATGAAATCATCATCAATGCAACACGCACAATTGCACCTTTATCTGCCCGGCCAAAAGCGCCGGTCAGTGGTTTTATAAGCCCGATTAATAGTAATAAGGTCAGGACAACAGAAAAATGGGCAATCAGCCGGTTCCCGGTCTTAACCCCATTGATGAATAAGAGTAGCAATGCTCCCCCTAATACAGGAATAAGGGCAGTTGGAGACGGGGTTTGTGAACCCCAGTAGCCCCACAAACCAACCAGAATCAAAACAAATGCATTTAGCATGCTTATTAAGTATACTTTCATAAATCAGACAGAATTAAAAACAGATAACAATTATCAATACGTGAATGTTGCAGCAAGGAGGATTTAACTTGATTAATTGATATAAAACAACCTGATTTCATCTATTTTTATTTAGATTTATCGTCTCCTTACTTTTACAAGGATTAAAAGCTAAATAACTATCTATTAACAGAGAAGTGATTCTCTTTTTAACAGGATTCCAATATCGTAACTTCTTTTATAGCAACTAACGACTAGTATTTAAATGGAAAAATTTCTTTTAATTGATCATGATCTAAACAACCAGTTTCTGTTAGAGGAGATCATCAAAGAGGCTTTCCCTGATTCATCTCTTTTCTGCCATCTCACTAATTCCGGTGAAATTGATATTGCATTAGCGAAAGATCCTGATGTAATACTTTTAAACCTTACAATAGAGCAAAGCAATGGACTCTTTACATGTCGAAAGATAAAACAGGATAACAGCTCCGAAAATATTCCGATACTCGGCATAACTTTTCGTGACGAAAATGATAAAGCCAGGAATGAGGCACTGGCGTCCGGAGTTGAGGCATTTGTTTACCTTCCGTTTGATAAAATTGAACTGATAGCTCAGATAAGGGCAATGCTAAAAATAAGATCAGCTAATAATCTAATCCAACGCAGTCTACAGAAAAACGAAGAAAAATACCGCAGGATCTTCGAGAACATCCAGGATGTTTATTATGAGGCCTCTCTTGATGGAATAATCACGGAGTTGAGCCCTTCCATCGAAATCATTTCGTATGGCCAGTATAACAGAAATGACATCATTGGTAGCCCAATATCAATATTTTATGCCTATGCAGAGGATCGTGAACTTTTTCTTTCACTTTTACACGAAAAAGGGCGGGTAAATGATTTCGAATTGGCGCTGCTTAATAAGGACGGTTCAATAATTCAGTGTACCATATCTGCAAAAATTTGCCTTGATGCAAAAGGTGTTCCCGAAAAGATTATTGGGAATTTACACGACATCTCCAGGCGAAAGCAAACCGAAGCCAAACTGATGGAAAGTGAGGCACAATTCAGAGATTTTTTTGAAAGGGCTCCTGATGCCATATTTATTGCAGATACCAATTCAGGTCTGATTGTGGATGCCAATGAGGCTGCTTCAGGGTTGTTATTATTACCTCACGAAAAGATAGTCGGACTTCATCAATCCATGCTGCATCCTTCCCGAATGATTGAATTTTCCAAAGTCACTTTTCATGATCAATCGGTTCCAACTACTCAACAGATTTCTCCTCATCCGGTTGAGATGATGGTGCTTCGGTCTGATGGCACAGAAGTTCCGGTTGAAATAGTTTCATCCATCATCAGAATCAAAGGGAGACCATCTCTTTTGGGGATTTTCCGTGATATCACCGAACGTAAGCATGCTGAGGAGAAATTGAATGAAAGCCAATTGCGATATAAATTAGTTTTTGAGAACTCAGGAACCATTAATTTAATTTTCGATGCCAATTGCCGTCTTATACTTCAAAATGATCAATCGGCAAAAATCATCGGAAGGGAGAAGAAGGAAACAACAGGGAAAACCGCACTTGAGATCTTCGGTCCCACCACCGGTTCTCCAATTATGGAACAGATGTATCATGTGATGGGAACAGGAATATCTGAGGAATTCGAAATCGCCCTTGATATGCCTGATGGGAAGAGATGGTTTCATTCGATCTATCAACCGATCATTAATGAGAATAAGCAGAATCAGGGATTACAGATTGTAGCACATGACATTACAGATCAGAAACAGATCGAACTTGCCCTGATTAAGAGTGAAACCCTCTTCCGGATTCTGAGCGAGAATTCTTTAACAGGGATATATACGATATCTAACAACCGCTTACAGTACATTAATCCGGCATTTGCCAATATTTTCGGCTACACGCAGGATGAGCTTACCGGTACAGATACTTTGGTCGTAATTCATCCGGCTGACCGGAAGCTTGTCGCAGAAAATATTCGTCGTAGAATGGAGGGAGAGATATCTTCTTTAAAATATGAATTTCGAGGCGTCAAAAAAAATGGAGAAATAATCTATATCCTGGTATTGGGCGGAATGACGACTATAAATAACAATCCCGTATTAGTCGGTAATATTCTGGACATTACGGAACGGAAGTTGGCAGAAGAACGATTGGAAGCTTCGCAAAAACAGATTGCCGAAATTCTGGAAAGCATTACAGATGGATTTGTCGCTTTTGACGCCCACATGAACTATACTTATATCAACACACGGGGAGCGGCATTATTCGGCCTTAAACCGGAAGATCTGATCGGGAAGAACTACTTGGAGGAGTTTCGCGACGCCAAAGGTACCCCCTTTGCCAATAATTATCTTCATGCGTTGGAGACCCGTACTACTCTTATTTTTGAGGATTATTATGAGCCCTGGGACCGTTGGTTTGAAAACCGGATTTACCCCACAAATGAAGGGATCGCGGTTTATTACAGTGAAACAACTGACCGAAAGCGCACCGAAAGAGCATTAATTGAAAGTAATGAATTCAATAAAACCTTGATTCGAACTATTCCGTTCGGGATGGATATTGTAGATGAAGAAGGGAATATTCTATTCATGAGCGAAAATTTCGAGAAACTATTTGGGAAAGAAGCAATTGGCAAGAAATGCTGGAGCCTTTACTGTGATAATCATCATCAGTGCAGTAATTGTCCCTTACTTGCAGGAATAAGTGTTGGGGAAACCAGTCTTTTCGAAACATCCGGAGTAATGGGTAATAAAACTTTCCAGATTAGCCATACCGGGATGATGTTTCGTGAGAAAAAAGCGATGCTGGAGATATTCCAGGACATCACTCAAAAGAAAAAGACGGAGAAAAAAGTTAAACTTCTTGCCCAATCGCTGGAGAGTATCAGCGAATGCGTTACAATAACCGACCTTTACGATAATATCATATATATTAATGAATCGTTGCTGCATACCTATCAGTATACCAAAGAGGAGATCTTAGGAAAGCACATCAGTATTCTGCGTACACCGGAACAAAAGCTTGAACTAGCCAGAACAATTCTTCCTAAAACAATGGAAGGGGGATGGAGAGGTGAAATTATCAATGTTAAGAAGGATGGAACGCAGTTTCCAATATTGTTGTCTACGTCCTTGATCAAAGACGAAAACGAGGAACCTATAGCCATGATAGGTGTTGCGATCGACATCACCGAAATAAGTAAAAACAGAGATGAACTGGTTGCAGCAAAAGAGAAAGCTGAAGAGATTAATCGTCTGAAATCTGCCTTTTTAGGGAATATGAGTCACGAGATAAGAACTCCTATGAATGCCATTATCGGCTTTTCAGATTTAATGGCAGAGGCAGATGAGGAAGAAAAAAATGCTTATGCTGAGATTATCAATAAAAGTTCAATTCAATTACTCAGCCTGATCGATGATGTGATTCTCATCTCCCGATTGCAGAGCGAGAAAATGCCTGTCCACGTTGCCGAATTCTATCCTTCTGAACTGATAAAAGATGTCTACCAGATGTTTAATCATCCGGAGATGAATAATGGACTGGGAATTGTGGTGAAAATTCCTGAGGAATCAAAGAACCTGATCATCAAGAGTGATGCAAATAAGGTAAAGCAGATTTTGACCAATTTGACCTCAAATGCTGTCAAATACACCTTTGAAGGGAGCATTGAGATAGGTTGTGATCTGCAGAACGGACAAATCGAATTCTATGTAAAAGACACCGGAATTGGTATTTCTGAAAAAGAGCAACAGCAGATTTTTGAGACATTTTACCGTGGCGAACAGGCATTATCCTGTGCAATTCGGGGAACCGGATTAGGATTAAATATTGCAAAAGAGCTGGTTAATGTAATTGGGGGAACAATCGGGGTAGACTCAGAAGTTAACAGCGGGTCACGCTTTTACTTCTCTCTCCCGGTTGATAAATCGCTGAAGAAAAATCCGGAATATCAATCACAAATCACTAAATTAAAGAATCTGAGCGAATGTACAATTCTCATTACTGATGATGAGCCGATAAATTTTCAATATCTGGAGGCCATTTTGAAGGGGATGTTCAAAAGAATTGATCATGCAAGGAATGGTCAGGAGGCCGTCGAAATGGTTTCAAATAACAGGTATGACCTTATTCTGATGGATCTGAAAATGCCTGTGATGGGCGGAATTGAGGCTACAAAAATTATAAAGAAGAAATTTCCTGCAATTCCTATTGTTGCCCAGACTGCCTATTCTCTTCCCGAAGAGATAGAGCTCGCATATGTTTCTGGTTGTAACGATTTCATCTCCAAACCAATCAGGAAAGAGACATTAATGGAGATAATTAACAAATATGTAAGTAACTATAGGTAGTCCAATATTCAGTAGCTATTTACAGAAGTTCATGACCTTACCAAAAAAGCCCGGGAAGAGCTCAAAAGGTCGCGGCAGGTAGAATTCCTTATTTCTCTGTTTGTTAGGGTCTGACTTAAAATCAGTCCCTAACAAAGATTGAAACTACAAGAGCCAGCCCTTCACTAAACATTACTATTTATCATCCCCATCTTTTCCAACAAATTTCCTGGGATACTTTTCCTTTCCTTTCATCGCATACCAGATAATCCTGTTGAACAGATCGTCATCTCCCTGGTCAATATAATCAAACTGCGGCTCCATGCTTCTGAGTGCGTAATGGAGCGCGGTACCCTTTAATTCGGCTAAACTCTTATTCATCTCATTCAGAGGGATCTGATTAGATAACGATTGGTAAGCTGAAAAATCAGGAGTAGGTGAAAAACAATCGAACATGGGCATAGCTGTTGCATCGCTGATATTCATCGGAGGAATTCCCAGTATCTGCTCGATAGTTCGTAACATGGAAACCTGATTATAATTGGTCCGGACTGTCTTCTTTAACCTCGAATAGGGACTTACGACGGTTCCAACAGTCCGGTAAGCCGAAACATGGTCCCAACCATCCTGAGAATCATCCTCTGTGATAAAAATAGCGGTATTCTTCCAGAACCGGCTTTTTGAAAGGGCCTCGATCATCTGACCCAGGGCCAAATCGTTATCAGCCACGAAGGATCTTGGTGTGGGTACTCCAGGTCGTGTGCCTGAGGTGTGATCGTTTGACAGGGCCATCACCATCAATTCGGGTAACTGGTCACCCTCCATTTTATCATAGGCATTCAGCTCATCAATAAATGCCTTTGCCCGGAGTATATCCGGAATCTGATGATTATCGGAACTTGGGAAGTTCTGACTTAAAATTTTCTCAACCGGCTTAATGGTTGTTTTATTCACAAAACTGAATTTTTCACCCTTTTGGAATCCCTCATAAATAGAGGTCCAGTTCAGCTTTTTATCAAATTCAACATCACATGCTTCGCCGTAAATGCGAACACTTTTGCCATGTTTCAGGGCATTGTCCCATATAAAACCTGTGGGAGCATAAACCAGTGCGTCGTACTGAACATGGGGATAACTTCTGATCCAGGCTCTTACATTTCGCTCAACATAATCGGTAACCATCCCCATATCGGTCCATTGATGGCCCTCAGCTGAGCATTTCCCCGATGCATAATAGTTATCCATCAACAGAAATTCATCAACAATCTTATGGGTATTCGGGGTTATTTTTTTCCCAAAGACAACCAGCGCTGAATCGCCGTCTCCGGCACGAACATCGCCAAGCACCTGATCATAGGTCCTGTTCTCTTTGATAATGTAAAGCACATGTTTAAATAAGGATGGTTCACCGATACGGAGTGGAACCGGTACCGGCGCTACATTCTTACGGGGTAATCTTTCGGTAAGGGCCAGTCTGAATAGCTGGTTGCACTTTTCAACTTTCTCCGTATATTTCTGTAATGTAGACCTTTGAGGTAAAGGGATAACCGAAACAGAGGCCATCATTCGGTGTGAATTATAGACCGTATTCGTGGATTTCTCAGAAGTATTAGGTATGCGTGAACCTTCGGCTTCAATATTGGCCACAAATAAAAGGCTATCCCCATAGATGGCTACCCCTCCCGGATAAGCACCCGTTGGTATAAACCCTGCCACCTTACTGTTGTTCTGAGCCGATGCTGTTGAAGATAGTTTGCCCAGACTAACAATTGCAACAGCATTATCCATACCGTTAGCCACATAGAGTGTTTTACCATTTCCATCGATGGCCAGACCATTAGGTGAATCACCGAAATAGCTATTTTTATCGGGAGATAAACGGACCGAAATTTGTTCGCTAACCTCATCCATTGCGGTATTAATCACAGACACCATATCGCTGTTTGCATTGGCAACATAAACGAATTTTTGATCCTTACAGGCAATGATATCATTTGGATGTAAACCAACCTTAATTTCTTTCAGCGCACTGCCTGAATGAGGATCAAGGACAAGAACGGTTCCTTCGCGGGTAGCTCCGGTCCTCGGATCAACTTTGGCAGCTCCCCAAGGAACGCCTGCTACATCAACATCCCCTTTATCTGGTATTGATCCGGCCCAGTTGGTCACATACAGTTTGCCATTGGCTGATGTAATGCCAAACGGAGCAACACCTGCAGGAGCTAACCAGATTGTTTTTCCGGTATTGATATCCAGCTTTTCAACAGTATTGTTTCCATTGAGTACTACATAAAGTATCGGTGAACCCGACTCTATAGTCACGAGAACTTCATTGGGTAAAGCCGTCAGAGCCGGTTTAACAGTTTCAAATGAAAAAGTTTTTAAAACACTAATTTTCTTCTCATTCCAGATTGCCTGAACAACTACTGATTTGGTTTTACCCAAGGCACTCCAATAAAGCTCATAACCACTTGCGGTTTTACGCCATGTGATACCGGAATAGGTATTCATCAGACCATCGCTGGCAAAATGACTTTTCAGCGTAAAGCGCGAAGCCACCTTTTTCGTTGCCGGATCAATGATCACAACGGAGTAGCGCCCTTCGACAGCAATCCATTTTCCATCGGGCGAAAGAGTACAGTCAAGTGCGTGGTTTTCATTTTCCTTGTCCCCAAAATAGAGTTGCTCACCTGCCGGGTCAACCCATTTATTGTATGGCATTAACACCGGCAAATCGCTCCCCGTGAGTGTACTCGTCTCATACGAGGTGATGTATTTCTTTTGTTGGCGCAACGTTTTATTTGATTGGGAATACGCAGGAACTGCAATCAGAAAAGTTATTGCAATTACAAAAACGGGTATAATTTTCTTCATTTTATGGAAGATATTAGTTTTAAAATTGTTTTGAAGAATGTGTTATAAAATTAAGATTCTCAATGTATCACTCCCTTGCTATTTTTTGTTCTGGTCAAATTAAAAAATCAAATAATTTTCACATGAAATACATTGAGCATCAATACAAATTCTCGTAATGCCCTCCAATTGCAAAAATGTGGATTGAATCTTCATCAAATTTATAAATCAACCGATCGTACTGAGATAATTTTCTGGACCAATATCCCGACAATTCATACTTTAGCTGTTCAGGTTTTCCGATGCCGTTCTGCGGATCCTCCCGTTGCATCTCTTTCAGAATCCGGCAAAGGTTTTTATGAAGAATTTTATCTTTTATCCTCAAATTCTCATAAACCATCCAGGTATCTCCCTCAAAAACGATTGATCTCATCAAGCTGTTCAAGATTAGGTTGAACTCCACTACTATTCTGATAGCTAAGTGATGATTCCGCAATCTGGTACATTAACGATTTATTTCTCAGAACATACAGTGTTTCCTGCTCACGCTCCCAGTCTTCGGCGCTCACAATGATAAAATCCTTCCCTTCGCGGCGGTTTACCCTGATGGGTTGGTGTTCCTCAATGGCTTTGTCTACAAAATCTTTAAGGTTTGCCCTGAATTTATTGACAGATAATTCAATCATGATCTTAATTTTCATATCTACAAATGTACTGCTATTTGGTACATTTCAAGAATATGCCAACAAAGAATTTTTTACCTTTTCGCCGCCTTTTCGGCCACCATCTTTACCACCGTTTTGTCGTTCCACTCCTGGCAATGTCCGGCCATAGGAGTAAACGATATTTTTGCATCCGATTTGGGATTTTCTGTTTTATCAAGATACATTTTCAGGAACCTGGTGGCCACATTCGAATAGAGCCCATCCATATCACCTGTCCATATCCAGATTTTACCCTGAAGTTTAGGGCCGAGTGTTGCCCAGTTTTTCTCCAGCACTTTTTTCAGATCATATTTTTCCCACTTTTTCGCAATGGCGTGATCAATTTTTCCGGTTACCGGATCAAACAGCAATGTGGGGAGACCATCTTTTCCTTTTGGTCCGAATACGGCATTATAGGCGCCAAACTGACAACCTGAACCACTATAATTATTGGTTCTGCCAAGTACGTTTTCTTCTGTGATGCACTCTTTCATCGACCATTTAGGTTCATCGTAGATGGTCCTTGATTCGGGTTGCAGATATCCGAAATGATTATAGAATGCATTCTCATCTTCGTAAATATTAATCAATCCGTAATGTTCAAACTCAACCGGGTCAGGACTATACGACCATGCCCCATCAAAAAAATCGGGATAGAAGATTTGCAATCCAAGCACTACCCATCCTCCGGTAGAAGCGCCGGCAAGATAACGCTTTTTAGACAATGGATTGTATCCAACTTCCTTCTCAATGGCCGGGACCAACTCTTCTGTAAACGCTTTGCCGCAAGGACCATTATTTTCTGAGTCGACCTGATAGGAATCGCCATAAGGCCCCTGTGAATCGAGAAATACAAAAATAATTTGTGGCGCTTCCCCCGAAAACCACCAATCGGAGAATTGTTTGTTTTCCATCATGCCGTTTACCTCGTCGTATCTTCCATTCAGGCCCGGAGCACGATAGCAAATAGGATACGATTTACCCGGATGTTCGAAATAGCCCGAGGGGAGGAGGACCGAAGCCCTCGCATATCGTGGATGACCTGAATAGTCGGACAAACATTTACTTTGGATCACAATCGGTTTTACGAACTTATGTTGGATAACGTTATACGGAGGGATCACACTTTTAAGGTTTAACGTAAGATTTACACCTGGTGTCAAGGCTACAGTGTCAACCTCGCTGTACAAATTACCGGGGACGTTTTCCTCTCCGTCATCTACATTCTGTTTGTAAAGCACCTGAAAATAGTACTTTTCAGAGGGTTGAACAAAACCTTTATCAAGCTCAGCATTGATCACCTCCTTCTTACGTGTATCGATGATAAAAGGAGTTGAACCATCCCAGTTGGGAGGTGTAACTCCCACGATCATATCAAAACCATTCCGTGGTTCCTTGTGTTGCTTTGTAATATAGAGAATTAACCTGCCACCTTTTATAAACAGCGGTTTAACTTCGGGTGCCACACTGATTTTAGCGGTCAAAAAAGCGAGGTTTTGCCCTATCGCAATCCCGGAAACCGCCAGAAACAACAGAATTGCCAGGTACAATTTTTGTCTATTCATAAACCTTAGTTTTTAAGCTTCTTATTCAAATCGGGGACGATTTTTTTCATCGCCTTTTTCACATCAATATATTTGCCGAGATCTCTTAATGCAATAACCTGATAGTGGTGATCATAAAGATATTGCAAATATTCCTTGAACAGTTCAGGGGGGGTGTTTACCCATGAATGTTCTATATCAGGAACTCCGTGAATGGTCAGTACAACAATTTTCCCATCGTGGGCTTCATTAAACGATTCGATGATTTGCTGCTTGTTACCTGCAGCCATCGCCCAGCTTGGCACTAAAAGCGGATGATCGGTCAGCGGATCATAAGCCCTGCTCCCACCTGCACGGGCAAACTGATACCCCCGGTCAGAAAGAACACCGATTACAGGCAAGCTAAGGTCATAACCGGGATATGCAAAAGTAGATGGGGTTTTAATATGAAGTGAATCACATTTATCTTCGATGTATTTAAGCTGGCCAATGACCTCTTCTTTGGATAGTTTGCTTACGGCAGGATGCGACCGGGTATGGTTGGCAACTTCAAAACCCATCTTATCCAACTCCTTAATTTGCCTCCAGTTCATATATTTGGAGGTATCCTTAAAATTCTGTCCAAACTCGCAAATGAAAAAGGTCCCGCCAAAGCCATATGACTTCAACAACGGCGCAACAACCGAATAATGGCTGGCTGTAGCATCATCAAAGGTAAAAACGATCAGTTTGTCAGGAATACTCCTTTTTAACAATTTCGAATATACTGGGAAAGAGACAAAAAGAACAAAAAGTGCGACTAGTATTTTTCTCATTTGATTACAATTTTGGTTCAATAACCTAAATAATCTTCGGTTTATCAGTGCCCAAAGATAGCTAAAAACTGATGTCGGGTATTAGCTGAGCCGGTTTTAATGGATCTTGTTTGAAGGAATGAATAAAATCATTCATTCCTTCAAAATCTCAAAAAAATTGCTTATATTTATAGGGATAATTGAACTAAAGAGAACGCCATGATAATTAATACTTCAAATGGTAGCCTCTATTTTACGATTTTCTACACACTGGCATTTTTCGTTGCGTTTATTGTGCTTTTGTGGGAAGGATACCAAAGGAAAATCCCGATAGTTCCATGGGTGCTACTATTAATCTTCGCCAGGGTTAGTTTCATATTCGGGACAAAGATCTTCACTTTCAGCCCGGATGAGTGGTTATTGATGATCCGGCAAACCACACTGTTCCCCACTTCAGAAAAAATCCTCCCTGGCGGCATAATCCTGGGGTGTTTGGCACTGGTATGCGGAAAGTACATTTTAAGGATAAAACATGACTTCGTCGATGCCTTTGCAATTGTTGTTCCAATAGCCTTTGGAATTCAGAAGATTGGATGTTTTTTAAATGGTTGTTGCTATGGAAATCCCACTTCACTGTTCTGGAGTGTGCAATATCCTGTTAATACCCTTCCTCATTATCATCATTATGAAATTGGTCTGATTGGAACGAATGAACTCCTTTCGCTTCCGATTCATCCGGTCCAGATCTACGAAATGGCCGGTTCATTTCTTGTTGCACTTATTGTATTTAAGACCCGAAAATTTTGGAAAGCGAAAGGTAGTTTATTCCTTTTCTCCATATTATCGTTCTGCCTGGTCCGTTTCGTTACAGAATTCTTCAGGGCCATACCTGCCCATTCAACAGGTGGCGAGATGTCAGGAGTTTTCAATCAGTTACAGTGGGCAATGCTAATTGTTTTCGGATTATTAACACTCCTCCTTCTTTATCGTGAGAAAAATATTGCACTTCCAACACCCCTTTCGCTCACCACCGATTCGCCAATCGGAATAAAATTAAACCTGTTATTGTTTACCGTTGAATCGCTGCTGATTTTTGCCTTGCGCCACTGGTTTTCGACTTCCGAGCTGATCGCGATCCTACTTACCTTCCTTATTTCAAGTCTCCTTATCCTCTCCTGGATACTCAAAGAAATTGCCTCATCCGGGACCAAAATAGCTTATATGGTGCTACTCTTACTTCCGCTGCTCATTACAAGTCAAACTATTCCTAAAGCCCAAAATGATTCAACGATGGTGTTCAGAACCAAAAAGATCAGTTTTGGAATGGCATCCGGAAATCAGGAAAACCCTTTCAGCCGGATCACGGGAACAACAGAAGAGGGGTGTTCTCAGTCTGAAACCAACTACATTAGACAAAAATACACCATGGCGGGCGCAGCTTTTTCGATAAAAGATGAATATCCCGGGAAGAGATTAACAACCAATTATGGGGTGAATGTGTATTTTGGGCAAAACAAAGAAATTCTTGAATTGACAGGCGCTGAAGTAAAAAATCCCCTTTTTGGAATAAATCCATTCATCAAACTTGACACTAAGTTCCTTGGAATTGGCGGCGGAATTCATTTTGGTAATATGATCTACACCAAAAACAGCATTAAAGATGAAGGTGATGCAACCACAGCAATAGCTAAAACCTCCTTTTATCCGCAGGCCTATTTCCGTCTGGGGCCAAAACGGATCTTCTTTATTGATTACCATTTTGCAGACCAGTTTCCCTCACCATTCCCGTGCTTTTACCAGCAAATAGGCATCGGAACAGGATTTGGGTTCAATGAGGCAAATTTACGGGTCGGTGGATTCATCTCCCCTGAAATTGGTGGCTATTTTTCAGCCTATATACCTGTCAGCAAAACCCTTTCCTTTGAGCCAATGGTGGTTTTATCCAACTCGGATTTTAATCATTTTTCGCTTGGTGTACATTACAATATATCCTCCAATACATTTATCAAAAAGAACAGAAAAAATTGACGGTCAATTATTTTGATATTTCGTAATCTTATCCAAATTAGCTTACTTTGAACCATTAAAGATTCGATTTGTTTTAAGATGAAGGATTAATAACATTTGCCATGCGACGGATTGCAATTCTATTTTCGACAATTTTTTTATTGGCATCATGTGGTCGTGATGCTCTCACTCCCGATCCGGTATCAAATCCGGCACAACCTTTAGTTTACACTGATCTCGCATATGGAACACAGGCGTTGCAAAAGATGGATGTTTTTCTGCCCGCAGGGAGAACCGTTAATACGACAAAAACAATGGTGGTCATCCATGGAGGCGCCTGGCTCGAAGGGGATAAATCAGAGATGACTTATGTTGTTGATTCATTGAAGAGGCGTTTACCCACATGGGCATTTATTAATCTGAATTACCGTCTGGCCATTAACGGGGCCTCCGATCTTTTCCCTGCCCAGGAGAATGATGTAAAAACAGCCATCGAATCATATCTTGCCAAATCGGCATCTTACCTGATTTCAAAGGATATCGTTATCCTGGGAGCCAGCGCCGGAGCACATCTGGCATTACTTCATGGTTACAAAAACGATCCTGACAAGCATGTGAAAGCGATCGTCGATTTTTTTGGCCCTACTGATCTGGTGGCCATGTGGAATGATGGCTTTATCATTCAACTTGGATTAATATTAGTTACCGGCAAAACCTACGACCAGGATCCGGCCATCTATACCCAATCGAGTCCCATCAATTTTATCAATGCGCAAAGTCCACCAACGATTGTCCTACAGGGTGGAAAGGACGATCTTGTTTACCCTACCCAATCGAACATGCTGATCGACAAACTGAATTTGAAAGGTGTTTCCAATCAATTGGTCTATTATCCAAATGAAGGTCACGGATTTACCACAGCCAACGACATTGATGCGATGCTAAAGTCGCTGGCGTTTATTGCGAAACATGTAAAATAACAGCTTCTAAGGGAATCTAATTACCAACATTCACTTGTGGGATTAAATACCCCTCCTGCTACTGGCACCCGGCAACTGGCAATGACCCCACAAAACAAGTAGCATTTGCATACTAATTTTTTAGGATATGTATTATCCTGAAGTAATTGTCCGCAAGCAGCTAGCTGCTAATTGCCATAAGCTAGGCCTCCACAAGATATTTAATACTTTACATTCAACTCCTTCACCGGAATAATCATAACCGGTCCAAATAATCCCGAAGCTGGCAATGGTTTAAATCCGAATTCCCTGGGCTTCTCATTCGTTACATTTCCACCTCCAAATTGTGACACAAGTTCTGCCGGAACAGCCGGCGGCTCCTTCATTGCAGAGACCCGGTTAATCAAGGTATTGGTTACTAAAATTGTCAGGTCATTATCCCCTGCCTTTACGGCGCCAGTAACTTCCAGTTTTTGTCCACGCATCCAGGTTATTCCAACATCTTTGCCATTCAAACTCACTTCAGCAATATTCCCTACCTTCCCTAAATCAAGAAACAACTTCAAATCCTTTTGGAGGTATTCAGCCGAGAGGTTAAAATAAATTTCGTAACGACCTGTACCGCTGAAGTTCCTGGTTAACGGGTCATCAATCCAGGAGACCAGAAAATCTGTCTGTCTCGAATAAAGCGGAAAGTTATCCGATTTGAGCTCCATTGTCCATTTTCCGGAGATCTGTAAGGGTGCTGGTATTCCCGATACAGCTGAAGTAACCACTTTCTCCAAATTACCAGATTTTACAGAAGTGATGTAAGTCCCGTTTTGATTCGCAAAAGCCTTTAATTCGTTCTTTCCGGCATCTGCAACCTGAGGAAATGAAGTTTTAGTTACATAGGCTTCCGGCTCACCCGGGGAGAATTCGAGAAACAATGATTCATAGGGCGACAGGTCCAGCGGCACTTTAATTCCATCGTTGGTTTCGGAGAAGTGAACCACCGGGGCAATTTCCCCGGTATAGGGATTCCATTTACGAATAATTTTGTTCTTTACCCGAAAGGTCACCGGAATGGTACTTTGACGATCCTGGATATTTGAGACGAAATAGATATCCTTCTCACCTAGTTTGCGATGAAGAAAGGTAAGCCCCTCATTTTTCCGTAACCCTTCGAAAGCAAAATCAATTCCGAAATCGGGAGCAATATGTCGGCGTATCGTTTCCAGAAAAGGATCGAGAGCGCTGCTCCGTTTGTCCCACCAGATCTGACGATCAATCACATTTTTAAGTTGGTAGGTTCCCCCTTTCCCGTAAGGGTTCATTACTATGCCCTCTACAATGCCGGGGCCACTAAGTCCATAGGGATTATCCACTTTGTCATTCGACTGTTTAGGCTTATTAAAAAGGTTATTGGTAATCTCTTTAACCTTTTCGTCCGCCTGTTTATAATCCTGTAATCCCGTTGACTTTTCGGGCAACCGTTCGAGAGCAATCACCACACCTCCCCTATCTACATACCTTTCAATAAATTGCAGGGTTTTCAACGGAATCGTCTCCACATTGGGAAGGAT
The DNA here is from genome assembly GCA_963677935.2 of Prolixibacteraceae bacterium. GTDB lineage: Bacteria > Bacteroidota > Bacteroidia > Bacteroidales > Prolixibacteraceae > JAAFHB01. The sequence goes on from CAXXEH010000003.1 coordinate 3,634,430, forward strand.
GAGGACTTTATACTCTATATTCCTGATTTTAATCTTTCCCTCCTCGATTTTTGCCAGGTTCTGCAACGCATCATCGTTAATCAGATCATAATTATAGCCGTTTGAGATCAGCAGATCCCCCAGCCCACCCCAGTCAAATTCGCGGGTCCATTTACGCATATTCAACACATTGATAGCCCATTGGTTGGCCAAAGGAGAATACAATGCAATATCTCCGACGAAATCACCCTGCCTTAGTAAATAAGAGCATCGGGCAATATATTCTGACAGTTTGGGATAATATTTCCACCACACATTCTGAGGCTGGATATACGCGGCAAAAGGGAGTGAGCGTGTCGGCGAGACATTCTTCTCGGGTGAGAAGTTAAATCCGTGATTGTAAAACTTTGTGGCTCCAGCCATCAGGTAACCATCGCTGGCAATCTTTAACTCTTCGAGTGTTTCGCGGTACCTTTCCCAGTGAATAAAAGTATAAACTTCGGCTGATACCACCTTTCGTCCATAAAGATGGGCGCCGGAAGCGACATACTGTTTTGGTCCGATCCTCGTATCAAACCAGTCGGCTGCATCCTTTTCTCCGGCAGTTATCTCCATTTCAGGGATATGGGCCATTCCAGATGCTTCGATATTGTCTGTGTTAAAACCGTACGACTGAATCCTCCCCTGTATATGATGGGCTTCGCACCATCCCAGAAAGGTTTTAAAAAATACATTCAATCCTGTCGTATGGAGAAATTCATTTACGTCGAACCTGATCTTGGGTGAAATATCACCCACATTCCACCAGATTGCAGGAAGATAGGGGATCAGATCATATCCTTTATCTTCCTTAAATGCTTCCAGTAATCCTGTTGACCAGTTGATGCCGCTCGCAAGGCTGGCTAATTCAAAACTATCTGCAAAAAGCGATTCCACTGTTTTTCCAAATTCCTCGCCAAAAGCCTTGTAAAATTTGTCGCCCAGGTAGTTGCAATAGGTTTCCATCGCCGTTTTATTGAAATGATCGACGGCATTACTAATTCCATTTTTCTTCAACCAGAAGGCCATCAGCCGCCATTCCCCTTCAGGGACCTTCCACGTTATTTTATTTCCAACGACAATTGAGGTGAGGTTTATCAATGATTTTTCACTGATCCTGCCGTCGTGTTCGATCCTGCCGGCAACAACAGCAAGTAGCGTTTCACTCCCGTCCAGCTGAGGTGTGTACTTTTCCCATGACCTTTTCGTTTTGATCAACCCATCAGGTAGATTGCCCGAAAACAGCTGGTTGCCATTAAGATCCATAAAGGAAGGAACCATATCCTTGCTTTTCTGCTCCTCTTTGACCCACTCTCCTCCGATGATCCAGCCAGGACCACCAAAATTAAGAGAAATCTCCATTCCAAGTCGCTTTGCCTCCTTCACGGTATAGGTCAGCATCTCCATAAACTGATCCGAGAGGTAAGGAATATTCCCTTTTTCGTATACTTCACCCATCGAAATTTGTTCAACGCCCCGAATGCCATGGCTGCGCATCTCCTCCAGTTCATGGGTGATTTCGACTTTAGAGAGCGGGTTTCCGGGCCACCACCAACGGGTGTGGGGCCAGCAATCGGCTGGAGGATTTTTAAACTTTAACTGGATATTTTCAATTTCTGTTCTCCCTAAACTTTGGGCAACAGCGGTGGCAGCAATAAAGAAAAGCAATACCACAATTAAGTTAGTCTTTTTCATTTTTTAAGTCAGCTTGTGATCATTTGATTTGTGAAAATGCAATTGGCGACTGGCTACCAGCAACTGGCAGAGATATGCCAGCAGCAAGCTGCCTGTTGCGGGCTGTTTTCTCTCATTGAAATACCTCCCTTCAGTCAAAGTAATCAATTATCGCAGTAAAAAACATCTGTTATTTTATCGAATTTCGATAGATAATTAGCACATTTTGGTTGACGATCCGTCTAAACCGGCTGAATTGGTTAAAAAACCATAAAGAATAGACAAAAACTCATTGAATCAATAGCATCAATTTAAATAAGTTTGACTCTCAAATTGACCAGCTTTATACACAAATCAAAAAATCTTATCATGACACCGGGATTTTACAGTAACAATGCCAGCTCCTCTAAGAAAAAAAACAGGAGAGATTATTTTCAATCTAAAACATCCACCAGCGTTGGAAATTTGCTCCGGTTATGTGGAGTGGTTCTGGCGATGGGATTGCTGAACTTTGAAGCTTTATCTCAAACATCAGTTCTGCAACGCGATGGAAAACTACTTCAGGGCGATCAATGGCAACCATTCAGTTATCCCTCAAAAGCTGACTTTTATGTTTCGACAAAGGGAGATGATCATTGGTCAGGAACTCTTCCGGAGCCAAATGCAAATCATACTGACGGACCTTTTCAAACCATCAGGCAGGCACAAAAAGCCGTTCGGGAGTTGAAAGCAAAGACGTTTTTCCCTAAAGATCCGCCGGTTGAAAAACGTTGGATCGGATCGCCCCATCCCTTGGGAAGGGGTAAAGATATTCTGGTCTATATCCGTGAAGGTCATTATTCGTTACGACACCGAATTGTATTTGAACCTGCAGATGGTGGCGAAAGGGTGGAAACCAATTTACCGACCGGCGCATTTGAATACCATAAACTGAAAGATCATTTTGTGACCTATGCAGCTTATCCCGGGGAAAAACCGGTTATCTCAGGAGAAGTTCCAGTTACAGGATGGAAGAAAACGGGTAAAATATGGAGCGCGCGTTTTGATGCCGACTCTGTGGCAATGCTGGTGGCTGACGGTAAAAAGCAGGTGCTTGCCCGAACCCCCAACGTCGGTTATTTTACCCCCCCTGCCATCTCTAAAACAACCGGCGAACTCAATTTTAAAAAAGGTGACCTCAAATCGTGGAAAGAGATGGAAGGGAACCGGATAATTATGTTGCTCCGATGGCACACCGGCATTAATACCATCACGAAAGTGGATGAAAAATCAGGAATCGCAACCCTTAAAACACCGCAGGAAGGGATCGTGATTGTACCTCCAAGGTATTATGTCGAGAATGTCAAGGCATTGCTCGATGCTCCGGGCGAGTGGTTTTTTGATAAAAAACTGAAAGAGATCTGTTATATTCCTGCTGACGGAATTAGTGACCCCAATCAGGTCGCCACAGGAGTGCCTGTAATCAGTCAGTTGTTGGAAGTGCGCGGGAAAATGGGGCAGCCTGTCCGCAATTTGCGCATCTACGGATTAACATTTGAAGGAGCCATAATTGGTCAAAATATAGCTGCAGTACATTATGACGGAGTTGATGGTGTAACCGGTATAGCCGAAAAGGAGCCCCCTTCGAATAGCGCCATCAGTTTTGAATTTGCCCATGCCTGCGAATTTGTTGATGGTGGGGTGCGTTCCTGCCAGGGAACCGGAATTCTCATAAAAAAAGGGTGTTATCAAACCCGAATCCTCAAAAGCCGCTTCGAAACGTTGGATAACGGTGGCGTTTATGCCCAGGGAGCCGGAAATCCAGGTGATGGAAGGGAAATAATCAGAGAGACAACTACCTCATACAATAGGTTTTACGATTGCGGCGGTGTCAGTATCCTTGCTGCAAATACCTTAATGACCACCATCTCTCATAATTATGTCACTAAAACCAGGGGGCGTTACGGGATTGACGTTGGTGGATGGTCGAACCAGGAAGAGGCTATTGATGGCGGATACAGGGTTGAATACAACCATCTTGATGATGTTCAGCGCGATGCGGATGATTCGGGGGCCATTAAAACTGCAGGAATGACATTTAATTCCATTATCCGGAGAAACCTGATCCACGATGTTCGCGCTGGATTTTTTAACGATAATGTGGCTTTCTGGTTCGACAATATGTCGTTGGGCTGGACTTCTGAGGAGAATATCTATTATAACCTTGAACAGGGCGAGTGGAAACTTTGTGCCGCACTGGCTGAAGACAATATCTACCGGAATAATTTTAAAATCGAAGCTCCCGTTAATGGACCTGAAATAATTATTGATGGTGAACCCGATTTTAAGGAGAGCCATCTGAAAATTGAGTCTGCCTCCAAATCGGAATCCGGAACCATTATGGCAGGAAGCGTTATTCGTCTTTCAGCTGATGTTTTTAACGCTGGTTCTACTGGTGCTGCTCCCGTTGAAATCTATCTTGACGGTAAGGTCTATGACAAAAAACTATTTCCTGTAATCAAAAATAATAGCAGGAAGATTGATTTCGAAATCAGGGTTTATGAGCAAGGAGATCATCAGTTAGCCATCGGATCAACACCTTATCAGACGGTTAAAATTGAAGGAGAGAAACCTTCTGTTGTTTTCGAGGATTTCAAACTATCCGGAGACAGGATAATACATGGGGAGAAAATCAAGGCAACAGCAATTGCCAGGAATCTAAACTCCACCTCCCAAAAGATGAATGTCCATCTTCTTCTTGATCAATCAAAAGTTGAGAACCAGGCCTTTGAATTGGAAGGGAATGAGTCGAAAGCAGTCAGCTTTGAAATTGCACCCCCTGCCGGAAATCACCAGCTGCGCATTGAAAACAGTGCAGAGAAGAATCTGACGGTTTTTGAGTCAGTAACTCTGGATCTCTCAAAAATGGAAATCAGGCAATATTGTTCCGTAAAGGCAAAACCCTATGAAATTGGAGCAGATGCAAAAGCAAATAAGTTCAAAATAACAGCAGGTGGATCTGATTTTTATCATGCGGAAGATTCCTATGCGGCTATCTACTTAAAAGGGATTAAAGGTGATTTCGTGGCAACGGTTAAAATCACCGGCTTCGGAGACCGCACCCACGAATGGTTCCGCTCAGGATTATTTGTCCGTAATGATATGGCACAGAGTTTTGATGTACAACCGGGAAGCAAAGGATCTTTTCTGGTTTTCGGGACTCCGGGACGTGCAGGCGTAGAATATGACGAATTTGCAAACGGCTGTATGCATAAGGCTTCAAGTCAGAATCTTCCTGAAAATTCAAAACCACCGCTCTACCTGAAAATGGTCCGGCACGGCAACAGTTTCAGTGGTTACATCAGCCTGGACGGTAAAAACTGGATCATTGAAAGGCATACCGCAGATATTCCGGGAGTTGCTGAGTCCATCGACCTTGGTCTGGCCGCAGGCGGTCCCGATAAACGGCAATATACTGTTGAGTTTTCGGATTGGAAAATTGAAGTGGCAAAATAATAGCTGATCCTAAAGGTATTTCAAAAATTAACGACTCTTAAATTATGAAAACAGCAAACCTTTTCCTGGTCCTTGTTGCACTTCTAATAAATTTAGGGTGCACTACAAAAACACAACCACCATCTGATGATATCTGGAGCCTTGCCAAGGCACGAAAATCAGATTTGAGTCTTGGGGTCTACATTACGGCGCAGAATGTCGACCAGATGTTTACTACAGAAGCCGGGCGACGCGAGGCGATATCCCTTTTGAAATGTAATGGGATAACCACTGTTTACCTCGAGGTTCACCGTTGTGGGTTGGTGATATCCCCCGAGGTTCTCAAAAATGCCGTAGCTTTGTTAAAAAGTAACGGCATCGAAGTGGTCGGGGGAATTGCAACTTTACCTGGCGGAGATATCGGAGTACCCCAGAAAGGGCCCCTTACCTGGTTAAACTGGCAAAACCCAAAATCGCAAAATGACATGCGAAAAATAATGGAGGATGCCGCCCCAATCTTCGATACATTTATTATTGATGACTTCTTCTGTACCTCCGATACCAGTGATGAATCGAAATTGGCGAAAGGAAACCGAAGCTGGTCAGATTACCGACGTGCACTCCTTACAGAAGTTGCTCAATCGGTGATGATTAAACCTGCCAAGGCAAAGAATCCATCCCTTAAAATCATTATCAAATACCCCCAATGGTACGACCGTTTTCATCTTTTCGGATACGATCTCTCCACCGAACCAGCGCTGTTTGACGGAGTTTGGGTTGGAACTGAAACTCGTGGGCAGTACACCCAGCGGTACGGATTTGTTCAGCCTTACGAAGGATTTGTCAATTACCGTTGGATATCCACACTTTCCGGTGATAAAATCAGGGGCGCATGGTTCGATCATGGCGACTGCACAGATGTCGACTTTATCGAACAGGCTTATCAATCAACACTTTCAGGCGCCAATCAATTTGTTATCTTCAGCTTCGACGTTTTTGTGGCTGGCCATCCCGGACATCACCAGCTACGGCAGGATTTCGAGAAACTGGCTGACCTGGCTAAAGTGGTTGCCAAAAATCCGGTTAAGGGGGCAACGGGATATAAACCTGTCAACAGCGATGCCGGAGGCGATCTTTACCTCATGGATTATATCGGAATGTTTGGAATCTCCTTTGTCCCTGATTCTAAATATCCTGAGAAAAGCGAAGTGATCCTTCTTCCTACACAGGCTGCAGCTGATCGGGATATTCTGCCAAAAGTTTTAAAATCAGTCGATAAAGGGGCCAAAATAATTATGACTACTGGCTTCCTGGCTAACGCGAAAGAGGGGGAGAAACTGGCTCAGCTTGCAGGGATTAAATGGCCACTCACCTTGCAACAATCCACCTCCGAAACTGTGATCGCCGAGAACAAACCGCTCAAACTTAAATTTCCATTGAGCATGGATTATCAGATTATTACCAATGGCGCAAATGTATTGCTTCAGACGACAGCAACTCAACCGTTCATGACTCAGAACAAATCCATTTATGTAATTAATCCCCATACATTTTCACAAAAGGATTTTGATGCTGTGGGCGAGGTTTTGCTTTGTCCCCGGCAAATCGGGTTACTTGAGCTTCCAAAACCGTGGATCAATACGATTCGTTCCGCTTTTCATTCCAAAGCGGAACCCGTACTTGATGCCCCATCAAGAGTCTCCATGCAGCAACTTGCCGATCAAAGTTTTGTGATCCACAATTATAACCAGGAAAAGACAGCAGTCGATATTCAGCTAAAAGAGGGTGGTAGTTATATTGATGAATTTACCGGGAACGCAATCCCTTTGAACGGCAAAGAGATCCGTTTGGAAATGGCGCCGAGATCACGCATTTGGGTGAAGGAGAAAAAAATGAAAGAATGAAATAGCCATGATAAGAATATCACCAACCGAAATGAATCTTTCACCATGGCTATTAGCTTCGCTGATCTTCGATTCCATTTGGCCGTTAAAAATAAATTATATTCAGATGAAATTTCATAATAGTATGTAATGGCTAAAATATAATGTCGTATTTTATTTCTAATGAGATTGCTTCGTCACTCCTGACGTCGCTCCTCGCAATGACAAAGTTGTTTTTTAAGAGTGGGGATAGGTGAGAGTTGGAGGCGGAGCCTCCAACTCTCACCTATCCCCACTTGACAAGTCTAAAACAGTCATTGCGAGGAGGTACGACGAAGCAATCTTTACCTTAACATTTTTCTCATTTCTTAGTTCCTATTTTTAAATTAAAACAACTAACAATTAAAATTGTATGACCAATTTATCACGCAGATCATTTATCACCAGATCAGCAGTTGTTGCGGCCGGAGCTGCATTATTGCCCGGACTAACAGGTTGCAAACCGGGAAAAGTAAATATTGCCTTTATCGGAGTCGGCGGACGTGCCCAGGACCATTGGCCTGATGTTATGACTGAAAATGTAGTTGCCCTGTGCGATGTGAACGATGTTGCCGCGGCAGAAGGATTCAAGACCTTCCCCAATGCCAAAAGATTCAAGGATTTCAGGGTGATGTTCGATAAGATGGCGAATGACATCGATGCAGTGATTGTTGCCACCCCCGATCATGTTCACTTTCCGGCAGCAATGGCCGCGATGCAATTGGGAAAACATGTGTACGTCGAAAAACCGCTTGCTCATAATATCTGGCAAATCCGCACGTTACGTAAAGCGGCAAAACATTACAACGTGATCAACGCCATGGGTATTCAGGGTCACGCCACGATGGGGATCCGTTATGTAAAGGAGTGGTATGAGGCAGGCATTTTAGGTGAAGTGAAAGAGGTGATCGCATGGTTTGAAGGGCCACAATTCGATCCTAAAGGGTACTTTACCAAACCCGACAGTTACCCCCCGAAAGAAGAACCGATTCCGGCAACCCTGGATTGGGACGTATGGGTAGGACCTGCGGCAAAAAGATCGTACAGCCCGATGTACCTCCCGCGCTTCTGGAGAAGCTGGTATGACTTTGGAAATGGAGGGCTCGGCGACTGGGGATGCCATACACTCGACGCTCCTAACTGGGCGCTCGATCTGGGATTGCCGTTATCCGTTGATCCGATCCTTAGAACACCCTCGGGTGAAGGTTTTGTATCGGATCAATCGGTTTTAAAATTTGAATTTGCTGCCCGTGGAAAAAAGCCTGCGGTAACATTAACCTGGATGGACGGAGGTCAGAAACCTGAAAATCGTCCCGAATGGGGATTGAAGGAAGTGCCAGGACGGGGAATGATCATGGTCGGGGAAAAGATGTCGCTTCTGACAGGTGGAAGACCTGCAAATCCAAAACTGCTGATTCCTGATGCAGATTGGGATCATTTCACGAAGAACCTGCCAAAAGAGACGATTCCACGTGTCGAAGGTGGTCCGGTCGTCGAGTGGATAAGGGCCATTAAAGGTACCGGACCTCTGCCCGGCGCTAACTTTGAATATTCAGCCCCCTTAAGCGAGTTGAACGCTGTTGGAATTCTGGCACAACGGCTCAATACCAGGATTGATTATGATGCTGTAAATATGAAAGTTACCAATCATCCCGAATTTGATAAATACATCAAGGAACCTGTTCGTGAAGGGTGGTCGTATGGCGAAGATCTTTGGAAAAGCTAAATATATATTTAATTAAAAAACAAAATGAAACGAACATGTTGCCAGACATCACCCAAGGGAATGATAATAGTTTTCTGCACCATGGAGTTCCATACTGCCATTAATAACAAATTATTATAGTATGAAATTTCTGTCCCTTGTATTCAGTTTTCTAATTGCCTTCAGTTTCTCCTCTAAAGGAGTCAACCTGACTGCAAATGTATCTTCCGTTGACATAACTCCTCCACTTTCAATGAAGTATACGCTAGGTGGTTATGGCGAGCGGATGAATAAACCGGCAGAAGGAATTCATGATCACATTTGGGCAAAGGCGTTGACGATGAAAAAGGGTGACCGTAAATATGTATTGATTACCCTTGATATTCTGGGACTTCCGCAAAACGTTAAAAGTGATCTTGTTAAACGGGTTTCAGGTTTAGGATGGAGCATGGAAAATATAATGCTCCTGCCCAGCCATTCACATGGGAGTCTCGAGATGGCAGCATTGAACAGCAAAAACATCCTGAATAATCCCAACCTTGGAATCTTTCAGCCTGAACTGCTGGCATTTCTGCTCGATAAACTGGAAAGCCTGATCAAGGAGGCCGACCGAAACTATCAACCGGTCAAAATTGGCACAGGATGCGCCATGCTTGAAGGTCTAAACCGCAACCGGCGAAAAGATCCGGATGTGGATAAGGAGCTGACTGTTACCAGGATTGACCTGGTCAACAGGAAGCCGCTTGCAGTTCTTGTTAACTGGACAGCCCATCCCACCTTTTTAGGGGGAACAGATATGCTGGTTTCAGCTGAATGGCCAGGGTATCTTCAAAGTGAACTTCAGCGTCTGATCGGGAAAGGAGTAACAGCCATGTATTTTAATGGCGCAGAAGGTGATCAGTCCACAATTCTGAACAGTCCAAAGAAGGGATATGAAAAGATTGAAATCTACGGAAAAATAATCGCTGCAAAAGCGTATGATCTTTATCGTACTATAAAAACGGAAAAGTTTAAAACATTTGATTACATTTATCGTACGATCATCCTACCCGAACATGTTGCCCACCCTTCGTTTATGAAAACGGGTGGTGAGGAATACGGATTAAATGAGAAGACGGTAAAAATTGTGATGGACGTGCTGGCCCCAAAAGAGGTTGGTTTAAGTGCTGTAAGAATCGGAGATCTGTTGATAGCCGGAGTGCCCGGTGAAATGACTGCTGGGCTAGGTTTGAATATCAAGAAAACAGTTGCCGAGGCCGGGATAAAACATGTTGTGATAGGAGGACTTGCCAGCGAATGGATCAGCTATATTCTTAGCAGTGACCAATACATTCATGGAGAGGGATATGAATCGAGTGAAGCTTTTACGGACCCGATCTGGGTGAATTAATTTCAAAGGAAGTGATTAAGACGGCACAATCCATGACGCTTTCAAAATAGAGAACAGGAAATTATTGACTAAAATCAAATCCAGATGATGACAGACAGACGTGACTTTCTGAAAATATCAGCTTTATTAGGTTCAGGTACCTTGGCTGGATTTTCACCCGCAATTACCTCCAGGAGTGGAAAGTGCAGAAGCTTTAGTCTTTGCACAAACACGGAAACACTGAATAAAAATCCCGATTTTTTCGACCTGATCGTCAGTAGCGGGGTTACGGATGTTTGGCTACCCCTCTTTCTTAACGGATACTGGCCCTATCCAATGGAGGAAATTCTGCGCTGGAAAGATAAGTTTGAGCAAAAAGGAATAGAAGTTCAAATTGCCTCAGTTCCTTTAGGTCACCCCGGAAATTCTTTGGGTGGCGCCCCCGATTTCGAGAGTACCCCTAAAAACTGGCCCCGGGGTGTGGATATCGATGGGAACAAATATTCAGGATCATCCGTACATCCTCTAATAACGGATGAGAATATCTCAGTGATTCAGAAGGTCAGTAAGTCGGGCTTTAAAAAACTATTCCTCGATGATGATTTCAGATTAGCCCGGACTCCGGGAAAGATTGGGGGATGTTTCTGTGATGATCACCACCGTGAATTTCTTGGGAAGTACGGGTACGGAGAAAAAGAGTGGACAGCGCTCAAACAAAATATTAAAGAACGAAAACTCACTCCGGTGTTGAAAAACTGGATTGACTTTAATTGTGATATACTCACCAGCTCGTTTAATGCACAACAGGCGGCAGCACCCGATGTCCAGCTTGGCATTATGGTGATGTACCTTGGTTCTGAAAAAGCGGGGATCAGGTTAAGCGATTACAAGGGAAAACTGCTAAGAGTAGGAGAACTAATGTTTGACGACCGTTCAATCGCTCCTGTGAAGGGGAAAACGGATGAACTTTTCAGCGCCCTTTTTCACCGCAGATATGTCACACCGGAGCTGGCCTACAGCGAAACGACAGCGTATCCGGCAGATAAATTGTCGGCAAAGAATATGGCAGCAAAATTCCATATTACGACCATTGCCGATATCAGGAACACCGCGATGATGAGCGGACTGGAACCTTTTCCGTTTACCCACTGGAGCACCCTTACCCCCGCAATGAAAAAGGCAGCATCCATGCATAAAAAGGTCGCAGGTCAGCAACTGTGCGGTCCCTTTAAGCACTACTGGGGAGAAGGGAGCCGCATGGTCGGTGATGATAATCCCAACAGCCTTTTTTTAGCAAGCGGTATTCCGTTTGAGGTGACCGATACACCTGCAGCTGACGGGTGGACTTTCCTTTCCGATTTTGATTTGAATGATGTTATTTCAGGCAAACTTGAATCAAAAGGGACCAAATTTGTTTATAGTACATCCTCCGATCAGAAACTGAATGGGGCGCGATTCATACCTCAAAATCTGAACGAACTTTTTGCACTGAAACATGAAATCATTCCTCAACTCAGGGGGATTCCCTACGTTGCAGAAGATAAACCAGTGGTGTGTACCTGGTATCCGAAAATTAAGACCGTCTTGCTTTGGAACCTGTCTGAAAACAAAGAGACGATTACCGTTAAACTGGATGACAAAAACTATTCTGTCGAGATAGCGGGATTAGATGCAGAACTTGTTCGGTTGTAGTATTATTACATTCAGTAAATCAATGCAATGAATATAAAATATCGTGTTGATAAAATCTTCCTGATCACCCTGCAGATCGTTTTTTCAGGCGTAATATCTGCCCAGACACTCGATTTAAGCAAGGCTTCAATTCTCACCGACGTGAAAAATGTTTCTGTTGTCAGGAAAACGGCTATCCGTGTTTTGCGTGAAGAGGTGGCTCAACGAACCTCCATTCAGCTTCCGCTTGAATCAAAATGGGGCAAAGGAGTTGTGATTGCATTGGCCACACGAAATGAGGCAACGATTAACGAAGTGCTGGTTCCAAAGCGGACCGGTGATAACCTGCCCGAATCGAAGAGTGAAGGGTACCGCCTGTACTATGAAAAAAAGGAGGGGAAAGAGGTGATCTGGATAATCGGTGCTGACGAGAGAGGGGTGTTATTCGGGGTTGGGAAATTGCTCCGGACCGCCAACATGACTAAAAATAAATTCTATCTGGAGCAATCCCTCGATTTTGCCAGCTCACCCATGCAATCCATTCGTGGCCATCAGTTAGGTTATCGAAATACCAACAACACGTTGGATGCATGGGATGTCAAAAAATACGAACAATACATCAGGGATCTTGTCATTTTCGGTACCAATGCTATCGAAACTATCCCTTTGAATGATGGCGACAAGAGCCCGCTCATGCCTGTTCCTCCGGCTGAAATGAACATTCATATCAGTGAAATCTGCGCCGCTTATGGTATTGAAAACTGGATCTGGACCCCGGCTACCTGCGATTTAAAAGTTAAAGAGCTACGTGAAAAAGAGTTGGCGAAGAACGAAAAAATCTATAAAGAGTTGCCCCAGCTGGATGACGTATTCTTTCCGGGAGGCGATCCGGGCGAGAACCATCCCAGGGAGGTGATGCCTTTCCTGAAAGAATTGCATGACCGGCTGATAAAATATCATCCCGAAGCAGGGATATGGATCTCGCTCCAGGGGTTCAGTGAAGAACAGATCGACTATTTTTATACCTATCTGGATGAAAACAAACCGGACTGGCTCAGAGGCATTGTCTCGGGTCCGGGTAGTCCTTCCATCGCAGAAACCCGGTATCGTCTTCCTGCAAAGTACAAACATCGCCAATATCCTGATATTACACACAATGTGAGATGCGACTTTCCGGTTGTGAACTGGGACCAGGCTTATATGCTCACGATCGGGCGCGAAGGGATCAATCCCATGCCCAATTACTATGCTAAAATTCATGAAACATATGCACAGTTCACCGATGGTTTTATCTCCTACTCGGACGGCGTACATGACGATGTGAATAAAGTTATCTGGAGTATGCGCGGCTGGGATATCGAACAGGAACCGGTCGATATTATGACCGATTATTGCCGCTTCTTTTTTGGTGCTGAAGTAGCTAAAAAAGCGGCAAACGGAATAATGGCCCTCGAGCAAAACTGGGTTGGCCCCATCCGGAAAAACGGAGCTATAGAACCCACCTTCGATTTCTGGCAAAAACTGGAGAAAGCGAATCCACAGCTTTCCGAAAACTGGAGATGGCAAATGCTTGTGCTACGCGCATATTACGATACCTACCAGCGCAGAAGGAAAATCTACGAGGAGGGGCTTGAAAAAGAGGCGAATAAAATACTTGCCAAAGCCAAAGAGATCGGAGCTGAAAAAGCGATGACTCAGGCACTGGAACTGGTTAACCAGGCAGACACTAAACCTCGAAATCAGGATTTACATTCTAAAATAGTGAAGCTTTGCGATGATCTCTTTCACTCCATTGGTTATCAATCGGATGTTGAAAAATATCATGCATCCAATTCCCAGCGAAGTTGCATTCTGCAGTTTGTGAACTACCCGCTTAATAACCGATGGTGGCTCACCGACGAATTTAAGAAAATTAGTTCCATGGATAACGAAGAAAAAAAACTCGAACGACTTGAAGTTATCCGCAAATGGGAAAATCCGGGACCGGGGAGCTATTACGACAATGTATCCAACATCGAAACCGGGCCACGCGTACTGACAACTTCTTATGATGCAACCGATGTAGCTTGGTGGAAAGGTGGTTACAGTCGTGAAAGGTTATCTTCCCAGCTTTTTCAGCCTCAGCCAACACTTGAATGCATCAACCTTGATCAAAACGGAAGATATAATATCAGGGTGTCAGGAAAAGGGGAAGCCCTTTTACGCGTTGATGGTATGAGACTCGATCCAATCGTTTATGATAAAGCGATCGGGGGTTTTAAAGAGTTTGTCGTTCCCAAAAACCTTACCCAGGATGGAACTATAAAAGTCACCTTCGATCGGCCTGAGGAGTCACATATCAGATGGAGCAATCAGTCACATGTTTCGGACGTGTGGCTGATCAAAAAATAACTCAGTAAATAGCAGCAAACTAATATGAAACATATCTTCAAAATCTTTTTGGTGGTCGCATTTGCGGGAATTTTCGCATCGTGCACCAACGAAACGGGCAAAAAGCTTGATTTATCCCGGGCTACTATTCTTATTTCTCCGAAGGTAAAATCTCCAATCAAGGAATCGACTGCGATGATCCTAACCGAAGAGATCGGCAAACGAACTGCCCTGGAACTAAAAATTGGTGAGAACTGGGATAACAGAACAATCATTGCCTGTGCACTTTCGGGTGACAATGATTTTTTCGGAGTACAGGTTCCCAAACGGGAAGGGAAAAATTTGCCCGAATCAAAAAAAGAGGGCTACCGTCTTTTTCATGAGATAAAAAATGGCAAAAATATTTTGTGGATTATCGGGGCCGATGAGAGGGGTATCCTGTACGGAATTGGTAAATTTCTGATGACTGCAGAAACAAAAGAGAAGCAGATTCTTCTTGCAACTGCCACAGATGTATCTTCTTCACCTGAATACGCAATCCGGGGCCACCAGTTTGGATACCGCATGACAGCCAATTCATGGGATTCATGGACAATCGCCCAGTTCGACCAGCACATTCGCGAACAGGTACTTTTCGGGGCAAACAGTATTGAAGGGATTCCATTTCAGGACGAACGTAAGGATACGCTTATGAAATACCCCCGCTCAGTGATGAATGTCGAATTGAGTAAAATTTGTGACAAGTATGGCGCCGACTACTGGGTCTGGGCTGCTGCCGAGGTTGATCTGAAGAATCTAAAACAACGTCAGGACCTGCTCGATAAATACGAGGCATTTTTTAAGGAGTGTCCCCGGTTCGATGGCGTATTTTTCCCGGGAGGTGATCCCGGCGATAACCACCCTTCTCTGGTGATGCCTTTCCTTGAAGATATGACCACTATCCTGCACAAATATCACCCAAATGCCGGAATGTGGATCTCACTTCAGGGATTCGACAAGGAGAAAGTAGATTACTTCTTTAATTACCTGAAGGAGAAAAATCCCGATTGGCTCACAGGTGTTGCCAACGGACCAAGCAGCCCGCCAATAGCCGAGGAGCGTCAGCGTCTGCCAAAGAGATATAAGCTCCGCTCCTACCCCGACCTTACACATACCGTGCGTTGCCAGTTTCCGGTGAAAAAATGGGATCAGGCATTTGCCTTAACCGAAGGACGTGAATGCACCAATCCGCAACCGCTTTATTACGCTGAAGTTCATAACCACGATGCCCCCTTTACTGATGGATTCATATCCTATTCTGATGGCGTTCATGACGATGTGAATAAAATTGTATGGAGCCAGATGGCCTGGAATACAAAAAATGTCGTCAGAAATGTTGTGGTGGGATATTGCAGCTTTTTCTTTGGTTCGAAAATTGCCATTGAGGCCGCTGACGCTATTCTTGCCCTGGAACAAAACTGGGTCGGACCAATATTGGGAAATTCATTAATTGGAAAAACACTGGCGCGTTGGAAAAAGCTGGAAGCTGAAAATCCGCAGCTGGCCGGGAACTGGAGATGGCAGCAACTTGTAATGCGGGCCTATTACGACGCCTATATCCAGCAAAGACTTGCTTACGAGAAAAAACTGGAAGCTGAAGCCAATGCTATTCTTGCAAACGCCAAAACGATGGGGGCAGACAAAACGATGGGCGAAGCGCTGGCGCATGTTCAACTTGCCGATAAGGAATTTGTAGCTCAGGATCTAAAGCAAAAAGCAATCTATTATATTGACGAATTGTATAAATCGGTTGGATTGCAAACCAGCGTTAAGTTATACAATGCCGCCGGTTCAGAGCGTGGTTGTGTACGCGATTTTATCGACTTCCCGCTGAATAACCGTTGGTGGCTCGAAGATGAGTTTAAAAAAATAAAGGAACTGAAATCGGAAAAGGAAAAACTGGCCAGACTCGATTTTATCAGGAACTATGAAAATCCGGGTGAAGGGAGTTTTTACGATAATATTTCGAGCGTCTATTCCAAACATGTGACATCCGAAACAGATGATGCCATCGATTATCTTTGGGAAAAGGACGGTTATAGCCGCAAAAGGCTCTCTTTGCAATTATTCCAGTTCACACCCGAATTAAAATATAAAGAACTCGATCCGAATTCAAATTACCTGATCCGGATTTCCGGTTTCGGGGAAGCGTTGTTACGTGCAAACGGTCAACGTATAAAACCAACCAGGTATGAAAAAGGATTCGGAGAATTTAAAGAATTCCCGCTTCCAAAGGATTTAATCAAAGATGGCAAACTAAAAATTACCTTCGATAAGCCTGATGAAGAAAACCTGGGTTGGAGAGATCAATCTAGGGTATGCGAAGTATGGGTTCTGAGAAGATAATGCGTGAATAAAAAGCCTGAAAGGTTTGAATATGAATAGCCAGGGGTAAAATCCCATGATGAAAAATAAAAACAATAAGTAAAGTTGTAAATTTTTAAATGAACAACCTATGGATTTTTCAAGACGGCATTTTCTATCGGCAGGAAGCCTGCTGACAGCTTCATCGGTTCTTCCACTGGCAGTCAACGCCGGAGCAGCTCACGACGAGAAACACTATTCAGGGATGTTGAATGTTCGGGATTTCGGTGCAAAAGGAGATGGTGTGACAGATGATACTGTCCCCATTCAAAAAGCGCTTGACCAGGCAGCAAAAACAAATGGCTCGGTGTTTATTCCCGAAGGAAATTACCTCTGCTCCGAATTGAAAGTCAGGGAAGGAACCGGGGTTCATGGTCTTCCGGCCTGGGGCTACAGCAAAGGAATGGGAACCATTCTGACTTTGAAAGATGATTCTTCCAAATGTCTGATTAACATCACCGAAGCTTGGGGCGCATATCTGTTTGGACTGTGCCTGAAAGGAAATAACCTGGGAAAAGAGATCCATGGGATTATGGTGGACAAGCAGGTGGATTATGGAAAGCACGAAGACACTCCCCGCATTGATTCCTGCCGGGTTGAGTCCTTTTCGGGGGACGGGATACATCTTGAAAGAATCTGGTGTTTTGTTGTCCGCCACAGCCATTCGTTCTGTAATCAGGGTTGTGGATTAAGGATTCGTGGCTGGGACGGGTTTATCCTCGACAACTGGTTTTCAGGAAACGGTCAGGTCGGCATTGCTGCCTATGACGAAAATGCCAGCAACACGATTACCGGCAACCGTATTGAATGGAACAAAGAAGGCGGAATCGTTATAAAAGGCGGCGCTCAATATAACATCACCGGAAATTATATCGACAGGTCCGGACATTGTGGAATTTTGCTCCTTCCGAACAAAACAAGAGGTTGTCATACCATGGCCATTACCGGGAATGTCATCTTCAGGAGTGGAAAACCTGAATGGGGTAGAAATGATGAGTACGATAATGCACATGTGCGAATAGAAGATGCCCAGGGGATTGTTTTCACCGGGAATGCCCTAAACTCGGGCCGTGATGATGGTGCAGGGATTTATTCTCCCGATTATGGTATTGTGGTAAAAGGCCTTGAAAGCTCTGTAATCAGGAACAATGTGCAGCATTTGGGTGCATTAAAACAATTGGTGGTGGACTTGGGAGAGCATAAAGAGGGAGTCATTGTTCAGGACAACGTGGGCACTTTACGGAAACTCTAATAACCTGCACTACCTTTCCTGAAGAAGGGAAAAGCTGGTAAGAGAGAATTAGGACAAAATGTTATTGAAAAAATGAAAGAACTCTATCCCCTCTTTGGCATCGTAACGGTCTTAAATACACCGTTTAAAACAGATAACACCATCGACTTCCACGCGCTGAGAATCAATGTTGGCGAAGCTGTGAAAGCTGGGGTAGCCGGATTTTTAGTTCCTGCAATGGCCTCGGAGATTTATAGACTTTCGGAGGTCGAGCGGATAAAAATGGTGGAGGTCGTACTGGATGAGGTCCAACACAAGGTGCCCGTAATTGCAGGTGCCGGTGAGACTGATTTAGCCAAAAGCAGGAGACTTTTGAAATCCTATTCAGACCTGGGTTGTAAAAATGGCCTCTTTCAAATTCCCTTCGAGAATGAACAACAGTTTAAATCCCATTTTTTAAGACTGGCTGAAATAGATGTGGATATGATCATGCTGCAGGATTGGAATGCCTCAGGATATGGGCTGCCGGATGACCTGATCTGCGACCTTTTTAACCAAGTGCCGGCCTTTCGTTGTCTCAAGATTGAAACAGTTCCCGCGGGGGTTAAATATTCACGCATACTTTCACTCACTGACGGGCGGCTAAATGTTAGCGGTGGATGGGCGGTCACCCAGATGATTGAAGGACTTACACGTGGCGTTCATGCGTTTATGCCGACTGGGATGCATTGGATCTATTGTAAGATTTATAAACTTTGGAAGGAGGGAAAGGAATCAGAGGCAACAAAACTATTTCAGCAGATTCTCCCGGTGCTGGCCTTTTCAAACCAGCATCTCGATATTTCGATCCATTTTTTCAAACGGCTTTTATATCGGCAGGGAATATACCCTACAGAAAAGGTTCGGGATCCGATACTTCCATTCGATAGGGTACATCAGCAAATTGCTGATCAATTGATTAAGCGGGTGACCGAACTTGAAAATGATATTAAATGTAGTTGTAATGCCACGTAGACGCACCGCTGTGCATCTTCTACACAAAAAACCAGATTACAATACCAATGAAACAACAATTAATCAGCTATATCGCCCCTGGAGCACCTGCTACACGGCGTCCCGCATCGGGGGATCTACCTTTTTTGAGACCAGAAATTGGTTTTACCCCAAAATGGTATGCAAAATCTATCGGTACAGACTTTGGAGAAATGTGGCATACCGATGTTGAGTATCGACGCCAAACCCGGATCAAAATGAGGGAGAAACTCGACAAACGGTTTCCCGGGACCCATATTGGTAGCAATGGAGAGAACACAACTGATCTGTTGACAGGAATATACGGCGCTTCATCTATCGCAGCTATTTATGGTGTTCCGATCAGGTACGACAGTGAACAATGGCCTACATCCGAACATCACTATTTTTCGGATGAAGAGGTTGATAATCTCACTCCTCCCGATCTGGATCAAAATCCTTTTTTTAAAACACTCATGGAACAGGTCGACCGGATCGGAGAAGAGGAGGGGCAGATTTCGGGGTTTATGAACTGGCAGGGGGTGCTGAATAATGCACAACGGCTTCGGGGACAGGATATTTTTATGGATATGTTTATGGCGCCTGAGAGAACAATCCACCTGCTCGATTGTGTGTGCTCAACCATGATTGATGCCGCAAAACGATTGCATCAGAAACAACAAAAATATAGCAACTCACTGTCATTCTTCACCGTGAGCAACTGCCTTGTAAACATGGTTGATCCGGATCTCTATGCGGAATACCTGTTGCCGTTTGATATAAAGATTGCAGAAGCTTTCGATAAAATCGGGATTCATAACTGCGCATGGAGTGCAACCCCCTATCTTGATCATTATGCGAAGATTCCTGGAGTTGCCTACCTTGACATGGGCAAAGATTCAGATTTAATCAAAGCCCGAAACCTTTTCCCTGATACAAGGCGCTCCATTATGTACACGCCGATGGAGCTTGCAGGTAAACCGTCCGATCAAATAAGGGGCGATCTGGAACGGATTGCACTCGAATATGGTCCCTGCGACATCGTTGCAGCCGATATTGAAGATGGAACCCCTGACTGTAAAGTGATGGAATTCATTTATTTATGTGATAATATCTCCAAAAAAAGCCAATAAACATGATATTTTAACTATCAATTATTTATATTATTCAAACCCGGCGGGTTTGAATGTTTATAGCAAAGAATGGCAGGGTGTGGGTGCGACTCCCAGGAGTCGAATGTCAGATCAGCTCCATGATTTCTATAAACATATGACCTCGCGGAGGTCAATACTCTAAAAATAAAACAGTTCTACAAATACTAAATGAAGTTGATTATGAAACGAATAAAGTTGATTTTACCGGTTTTGATTTTACTCTGCTGGGTAATTCCCTCCAGCGCACAGGTAATTCCCGGGATAAAATGTGGCAAATACCTTCAGGAAATAAAGACAGAGATTGAATTGCCAAAACAGGCAGCAACCCCTGTATTGAAATTGTTCACTGATCAGAAACA
Organism: Prolixibacteraceae bacterium; assembly: GCA_963677935.2. Classification (GTDB taxonomy): domain Bacteria; phylum Bacteroidota; class Bacteroidia; order Bacteroidales; family Prolixibacteraceae; genus JAAFHB01. The sequence continues at coordinate 3,654,791 of CAXXEH010000003.1, forward strand.
GATAACCGCAGTAATGGCAAACGGGGTGTACCGCAAAACCAGCGATCAATGGATAGGCGAACCTTTTGGATCCGGATGGCGCACTGCGACACTTGACTCCAAAGGTAAAATATGGCTAGTATCTGCTCACTCTATTCAACAGGAAGGTGAATCAAAACAACTTAACTTGCCTGAAGTTGCCCAAAATGATACAATCCTCTCCCTTTTATGGGAAAATGAAAAAACATTGCAGGTTGGAACCACAAACGGGCTTTTCACTTATGACGGAAACTGGAGAATCGTTCCAATTGGCACAGGAAAACGGGTGAATTCAATTCTCAAGGACTCAAAAGAAGATCTTTGGGTAGCAACGAATGGCGGACTTTTACGCAGAATGAACGGAAATTGGGTAAACATGGATGATGATCTCATGGCTTTTGGACTGAAGCGTTCCTATTTTGCCCTTGAGAGCGGGAAGACGAAGGCCGATGTTTTATTTGGAGGGTTATTCTCCGTAGGATGTATTGCAGAGGATGGCAACCACTGGCTCTTAAGGGGTGCCGACGGTCTGCCTTACGGACCAATTACACTTATCCGGTCCGGAAAAAACGTAATGTGGCTTGGAACAGATCGCGGGGCAATAAAAAAAGATAACGGGTGGCACTACTACAATGGGAAACGCTGGTTATCTGATAATAAAGTGAACGACATTCTTCCGGTTGATGAACACACAACATGGATCGCTACCCCAAAAGGAATTAGTCAAATCCAGCAGGTTAAGATGACCCTTGCCCAAAAGGCTGCCTCTTTTGAAGAGCGTATTAAACTGCGTCATGACCGGTACGGAATGGTAAGCGGTTCAAGGCTTCTTACTCCCGGGGATTTATCGACAAGTCAAACGGGTACCGATGACAATGACGGATTATGGACTTCGATCTACCTGGCCGCCGAATGTTACAGGTATGCAGTCACCAAAGATCCGGAAGCAAAGAAAAATGCCATAAAAGCCTATGAAGCGATGGAACGGCTCGAAACGATCACTGGTATTCCGGGATTTCCTGCCCGCTCACTCGTGGCAGCAGATGAAAACACAGGTCAGGGCGGAGAATGGCACCTTACTCCCGACAAAAAATGGAAATGGAAAGGGGATACAAGTTCAGACGAGATTGTGGGCCATATGTTTGCCTATCCCCTCTTTTATGATCTGATAGCCGAAGGGGCGATGAAAGAGAGGGTTAAAGGCCTTGTTCACCGGATAATGACCCATATTGTTGATCACAATTTTCAACTTACCGATATTGATGGTATTGCCACGCGGTGGGCGGTCTGGACTCCCGATTCAATTAACTTCTCCAACAACTGGTGGTATGAGCGGGGGATCAACTCCATGCAGATCCTTGCTTTTCTGAAAGCAGGATTGCATGTGACGGGGGACCCCAAATTTGAAAAAGCCTACCAAACGTTAATCCAAAAGCATCATTATGCAGAGAACATGGTTCCTCAGAAGATGTATGGACCTTTCGATATCAACCATTCTGACGATGAGCTTGCTTTTTTGCCAAACTATACCCTGCTTAGGTATGCCGATGATCCTAAATTACTTCCAACCTTTTTAAAAAGTACGCTACGAAGCTGGAGGGTAGAACAGCCTGACCATATTCCGCTCTGGAATATCATCTCAAGCGTTGCGTTAAAAAAAGATTGCGATCTGAATATTGCCCTTGAGGAACTTCAGCTTATCCCAATGGATCTGATTACCTGGAAGATGGAGAACAGTCACCGCTGGGATTTACCTAAAGATCAGATGAGCGACAGGTTTGGAAAGGCGCAGGCGATCCGACCTATTCCAACACCCGAACGGGGAGTGACCAAATGGAACAGCAACACCTATATTTATGACTCAGGCTCTGACGGGTACGGAGAAGATGACGGTGCCTTCTTCTTACTCCCTTACTGGATGGGGAGATATCATGGATTATTGATAGAAAAGTAAAATATTCATTCGCATTATAACTGTTAATAATCACTTCTGACTAACCTGTACCTTCACACTCCAGTCAGAGAAAGTAACTGTATAGGGCTTACCATTGGAAGAACCGGCTGCAAGTCCCAGGTCAACAGCTTCGGTTAAGCCGGGAAGCGGGGTTGACTTACGTTGAATAATCCAGTTTTTGCCGTCCACACTGACATAACCGCTATAAGTATTTCCATGTCGTTCGAGTTTGAGCCAAACCGGCATTGTCGTATTTTCCGGCAGATTTTCACTGGCCGCCTTATGCATACTCCCATCCCCAAATTCGTCGTATTCAATACCTGCACGATTGGGCGTAGTAAACATCAAAACAGAGCCCAGGCTACCCTTAACTACATCAAAGCTTTGTGTGATGTCGTTTCGTGCATATAGACCTGCACGAAACCAGGCCTCCGTTTTTTCACCAAAGGCTGCAACCTTAACCGACGCCACAAAATCTCCTTCCAACTGCCTTAGGTATAGTGTAGCATAGGCATCTTCAGCATGGAAGAAATCGCTCCCCGCTGCTGTTATTTTATAACGACCGTCTTGCTGACTAAATTCTGCATTTGCAGGCTTTGCTTTCGCTGAAATATAGGTCAGAAGCTTTTCCTTTTTTAAATCCAACTCCTTATATTCGGAAACTTTAAGGATAATTTCAGAACTGTTCTCAATTCGAACATTATGGACTCCCACCTCAGGGGTAATCACAAACTGAACCTCTTTTTCCTCCATTGGCAGGAGTGAGAGTGCCTGACTATTTAGTTCCTTTCCGTTGGCATATAAATGGATATTTGACTGGAAGTTTTCCTGTTTCACATTCTTCGCTGCCGCACTCACCCTGATGACCTCACCAGACAGCACCCTTTCCTCGGAAGCGCGAATATTATCGAACACGATTGAGGGTCTCTCGCCTACTACATTTACCGCTTGAGGCTGTGTCTCACCAATGGCTATTTCCTGCCTGCCATTGTTTAATAAGCGAAATTCAAACTCAATTCTGCGACTGTTATTTTTTATAACCGGAAACTCCTTAGTTTGAAATACTTTACTTTTAATGTATAAATATACAGTGCCAAAACCTGTGGATCCGGAGTTAAAGATATCTGCCGACACTTTAACAACAGAACCTGAAGGTATAGAATCTGAAGCTGATAATACGCTGCTGATAATTTTAAGGTTTGATGCTGCAAACACCGGATTGCCCTCGATAATTTCCTCAGGTGCATTTCTTGGCGCCTCAATGAGCTCATTATCTCTGTAAATATTGTCGGCAATGTATGCTCCGTTAAGTTTCATCGTTCTTTGCTCAATGTCGTAATAAATATTTTTCTCGACTACCCAGTCTTTTGCAAGGCAGTCAAACCAAATGGGGACATTCTCGTTTGTAAAACCGCGGCGTACACGATGAAAAAGATTATTCCGTACAAAAGAATTCAGCGTTAAGCCGGCGAGCTTAATAACACCTGTATCGTCAGCATCATTTTGCATATCGTCGAAATGGTTATACTCCACAAGGTAACTTTCATCCGCCTCTTCCTCCATGTTACCCCACTGGCATGAGATGCAGTTGGGCCAGTAACTTTTGTAAAAATAGTTATGCGAAATTGTAGTAAAATTGGTGTAAAGAAACTGTACAACGTCCCCACCGCATCCAATAAATTTGTTTCTGTAAATCAATGTTTGCTTAACCTGTTGCCGGATATTCCCATTTTCTTTTGGACCTCTCCCCTGAATAGCCCCTTTCCTGAGCTCTCTGAACAGGTTATTTGCTATTCGGGTATTTGAGCACCCATAACCCAGCTTAACCGCAGTACTTTCGCTGTTGCTCAGCTCAGCGAATTCGAGCTCGCACCCCTGGACATATTCGTAAGTAATGACTGTCCCTCCAGAAGTAACTCCATCGAAAGTCAGGCCGTAAAAACGGAGGTTCCTCACAGGTCTTCCCTCGTCTCCTGTCACCGTAACCAACCGGTTATATCCAGGGACACACATCTTCGCATTGTTAGGGTTATCAATTCCATCCATTGGAATATAGCTTATCTCTCTTTTCCCTTTATCAAAGTACCATTCACCAGGCAAATTCATAGCATCCTTTACATTTTCGACATAGTAGCGTGGTGGCACGAGGAGTAACCGGGATTCGGGATGGGCCAGCAAGGCAGTTTGTTTTTTCTCGTCAACTTTTGCAATTGAATTTTCAGCAATATTCCATCTCATCAGCAATATTAAACGGTTATAAGCCATCTCTTTCCAGTTTTTAACATCCCCTTTTCTGAAGTTTAGCTCCGAATTATTCGTCAGTTTTTCAACTGTAAAATAGCCTGAATCCGGCGTTCTTGCAGGGGTTTGCTTCATTCCGTTGGCAAGAAGTATCGTAGCATTTTCCTGCGAAAAAGGTGCAACCCAGCAATTGCGAGCTTTTTTCCAGTTAGTTACCTCTGTTCCACCCGATATAACAGGCTTTTCGCCCGGAAAGGCAGCATAGGTTACATAGTGGTCTCTGAGGTGATGAAACTCAAATGCACCTGTAGGGAGGTTTGTTTCAACACGTTCTCCGCCATCTTTTGGCGCAAATGTTAGTGGGGATGTTAAAGTGTAAAGCCCCTCGCGAATAAAAACAACAATATCCTTACCCTTGCCAAGCGGATGATTACTGCCAATGTACCTTGAAATATTGGATATTTTCTTTGGCTGATAAACCTGAGCCTTAAGGTCGAGTACCCCTTGCTGCGCTCTTTTAATTGTGGCAAAAGGGCCATCAGTGCCAGTTTTATTAGGTTCTGCGAGTGTCCCTGACCAGTTGTCGTTACCCTTCGGGGAAACATAAAAGTCTCCCCTAGCTTTTGCAGGATCAAACTCCTGCCTCGACTCGCTGCGCATCAATGTGCCATCCCTAAGCTGGGCTGAAAGCGAGTATGCAGAGAAAAATAATAAAAACAAAATAGATTTTCTCATATTTTTATTTGGCCTTAAAATCCAAATTATTTATAACCTCCTAACGCTCTCCCCATTGGGGGTTCGGATTTCTTCCTAAAACGTAGCTTAACGTGCCGCCGTTAACGATATCGCTGAAATATATCCATGATTTCCGGAGTGGTTTTCCGTTAAGTTTTGCGCTTTGGATGTAGATATTTTCAGGGGTGTTATTTTCTGTCGTTATAATAAAAGTTTTACCATTATAATATTTAGGATCAAGCGATAATGTAATTTTATGGAACAGTGGGGCTGTCAAATCAACCTTTGAGTTCTCAGTGACACCGCCGTTCATTTCAAAGAGTCCCATTGCAGTTATTGCAAACCACCCTCCCATCTGACCTTCGTCTTCATCGCCTTCCCATCCATGGTATGGGGTATCTCCGTAATAGGAGTTCAGTATTGCCCTCGTATATTTCTGAGTGAGCCAGGGCTTATCAGAGTAGTTGAAAAGATAGGAGGCCTGAAGATTCACCTCATTTCCCTGGTTAATGTAATACTCATAAATTTTCGACTGCATCCGGTCAAGAGCATGAGCGGCAAACATAAACTTTTCCGATTTCTGAAAACCCTCCTCGAGCCGTTGGTTAAACAAATCCTTTCCCATCAGTTGAACAACACCGGGAATGTCGTGAGGCACATAAAAACTGTACTGCCAGGCATTTCCTTCGCTCCAAAGTTCACCCGAGAAGATATTGTTATCGGTCTTCCAATTCCCCTTGGAATCGCGGGGCATCTGCCATTTAACATCGGGATTAAACTGGTTTTTCCAGTTGTTTGACCGCTTCAGAAAAAAAGTATAATCATCTGATTTTCCGACTGCCTTTGCCAGCTGGGCAGTACAAAAGTCGGTAAATGAGTAGTCAAGTGTACGGGATGAACGCCTTGAAATATCATAGGGGACATAACCCAGCTTATCGTAAATGTCGAGCCATTCCATCCCTACATTACCCGTTTTATCGAGTTTCTTCCCCTGTTCTGTTGCGTTATGCTTTACTGCAGCCCAAAGCTGGCTAATGTCATAATTGCGAATTCCCTTTTGGTAGGCAGAGACCATAAGTGCCATTTCATGGGTTACCCCCATAACGCGGGTATGTTCAAGACCTGTTGGCCCATTGTTTGTCCATCCGGTATGTTTAAACAATTCGAGCTGTGTGGTCACCCAATTGTTCATGATATTGGGGGCAATCAGGGATAAAATTGTATTAAGATTCCAGTAGGTATTCCAGAAAGCATCGCCGCCATAAATATCCTGCCCTTTAGGCAATTGCTGTATCTCTTCGAAAGGATCGCAATAGCGTCCATCCACGTCATTCCAGGTTTGTTTGGCAAAACTCCTGTAGAGGTTTGTGTAAAATTTCCTTTTATCATTCTCCCTCCCCTCCACTTTAATTTTGGATAGAAGTTCATTCCATTTGTTACGGGCATTAGCCGCAACCTTTTCAAAATTCCACCCATAATCGCCAAGTTCTGTTTTTAGGTTATTGCGTGAACCTTCCGGATCCACAAGGGAAAGTCCGATCTTAAGCATTACGGGCTCTCCGACTTTGGTTGAGTAATTGACAAAAGCGGCAACATCACCCTTACCGCTGATTAATGAAGTATTGTCAATAATTGAATCATTCACCCAGCCGCCCATCGTTTTAAACGGCTTACTGAATTGTATCGAGAAGTAGAGTTTATATTCCATATTTTTGGTAGCTGGCACAATTGTATTTGCATAACCCTCTATCAGAGTATCGCTTACTTTGACAATTTTTGCATCGAGGATCTCGGCCTGATCTTCGGCGGGGAAAAGTAATGCAAGTATAATACGTGCCTCTCCCTCCTTATCAAAAGTGTATTTGTGGAAGCCGCAACGGGTGGTAGCCGTCATTTCGGCTTTGCAATTGGCATCATACAGAAAGCAGGAATAATATCCCGGGGATGCTTTCTCTGTTGCTTTTTCGATACGTGAGTGATATCCAGAACTGGCCCCTTTATAAGGGCGATCGGGAGCCCCATCCTCTTTTGTAAAATCCTGCATCGCAGGCATGACCCTTAAACCTGACATTGTCCAGGCGTGGATATGGCTAAACCCCGATACATTCATCAACGAATATTCGTATCCTCCCATCCAGCCTGAAGCCTGGTTATCCGGCCCCAGCTCAACCATACCGTATGGAACAGATGCATAAGGACCGAGCATCCATCGGGAATTCGATGTGCCTGTAAACAGATCGACATAATCAACCGGCTCTTTAACAGGAGTTGATTGTCTGGCCCCAACCCCTGTCGGGACACAGTAGAAAAAGAGAAGGAATATTATCAGCTTCATTTTTAAAGAATAAGATTATAAAACAGGTTCAAGCTACATTTCAAAAATATAAAAAAAATGTTAAAAATTCAGTAGCATAAATTGGCTGCCCAATGTAAACATGATTTTTTTACATGTTTCTAATACTTTACGCAAATAGATTTTTATTATACATTAAATATAATTTCCTTTACACTTAATCTAAAAAACTTAATATGAAAACTTCAACCAACAGATTTCTTATTTTTATTGCATTCATAATGTTTATGATTTATGGATGTACCAAGATAAGCGACTTAAACGATCCTGGCGATTCATTGCGCTCACCGCAATTAACTAGTGATGGCAGGCATTGGTATGGGTTATTACCGATGAGCCCGGAAAAGATTTTGAGAATGCCTGTTTATTCTATGGAGTCTTTTCCGTTAAATCAGCCCTTAAAATCCTTAAAACTGAGTTATCGTATTCCCTGGAATCCGGCAGTTCGCGACCAGGGTCAGATAGGTTCGTGCACCGCTTTTTGCGGAGCAGAAGCGAATGAGATCCTTTACCATTTCAGACCATTTACCAAAGATTCCATTTTAAGCCCGGCATTTATTTACTACTGTGAACGGGTGCTTATACAAAAACAACCTATCACCGCGGATGCGGGAGCGTATATGGATAATATTGTTGAGGCGCTACAAAAATATGGTGATTGCACAGAGGATTCCTATGCCTATCCATCCAGTAACACCTCAGCTGCCTACACAACTCCTCCCTCGGATGCAGCGATTACTGAGGCATTAAAATACAGGACGGGCCAGCATAAATTCAGCTATGCGATGCTCCCTCAGGGAAATCTGACTGCTGTTAAACTCCTCCTTTCCACCAACACTCCGGTAATGATGGGTTTTGCGGTATACGATAACTCCTCCTATACACTATTTGAGGGGTTAAACACTAAAAATTCCACTTACAATCCCTTAACATCTTCCGGGGCTTTGGTAAAAGGGGCAGAATTACTGGGAGGGCACGCTGTACCAATTATTGGATTTGACGATTTGAAACAACGATTCCTTTGTCAGAATTCATGGGGGAAATCGTGGGGGAATAGCGGATTTTTCTATCTGCCTTACAAAGTTTATCAGAACACTAAAATTGTGTCGGAAGGGAGTTGCTTTAGTGCAATTATTTATTAAATAAACATCATAAAATCGCCTTTGGCAAATCGCTGGGAGGGGAAAAACAAACAGAAAATATTTTTTTACACTTCTCAATAAAATCAAACAAATTAATTTTGATTTTTAAAAAAATTTAATTTCCTTTAACACTTAATCTTAAAAAAACATAAAATGAAAACTTTAGCCAACAGGTTTTTAATTGCAGTAACGTTCGTAATGTTTATGTTTTACGGATGCACCAAGATAAACGAAGGAACCAACCCTGGGGATTTGACACAAGTATCAAATGTAAGTGGACTCCATAATTATGGGGTTTTACCGATGACTCCAGATCAGTTTCTCAATTTACCTGTCTTTTCCAAGGAAACTTTTCCTGCCACCATGAATTTAAAAGCAGCACTACTCGCCATCGATAACGTAGCATGGAATCCACCTGTTCGGGATCAGGGCCAGATCGGTTCCTGCACGGCGTTTTGCGGAGCAGAAGCGGATGAGATCCTTTACTATAATAAAACTGGTTTAATACCCCCGGTATTAAGCCCTGCGTTTATTTATTACTGTGAACGGGTACTAATTCTGAAACAAAAAATAACTGCTGACAAGGGTGCATATATGGTGAACATCCCACAGGCACTACAAAAATATGGCGATTGCCTCGAGAGTTTGTATCAATATCCGAGCAGCAATACTTCTACAGCTTACAAAACTGCACCAACAGCCGCCGCATTTGCCAATGGTCTATCTTACAGGATAAACCAAACTACCAATCCTCCAAGTTATAAAGTGATTGCGACAGGTGACGTTGATGGCGTTAAAGCGCTTATAGCTGCTCATATACCAGTAATGATGGGATTTAATGTATATGATAATCCATTAACCTACAAAATATTTGAGCGTTTAAATACAACGAGCTATATTTACAATCCTTTGACAACCAGTGGAGCTTTGGTAACAGGTGCAAGACTGCTCGGCGGGCACGCTACCCCGATTATCGGTTATGATGATACGATTGGTGGTGGTTCATTCCGTGTTCAGAACTCCTGGGGTACTTCATGGGGATTGTCGGGATTCTTTTATATGCCTTACAAAGTTTTCAAAAGCACCAAAATCGTACCTGCAGGCAACTGCTATGTTGCATACCTGAATTAAGATCCATTTTAATAAAAATTGTACAACTAAAAAAAGAGATTCAATCATATAGCTGATTGAATCTCTTTTTTTATGCTTTCAATAATCCAGACTTAATGGATAAAACAAATATCATTTGCCTAATTTTTCCCCGATAAACTGATCCTCCTTATTTTTAAACAGAACATTAAAGGTTGTCAGACTGCCGTAAATTCTGGTAATATATTGCTCCAGATCAACCTTTTCTTCATCCGTCAGGTTACTCGCGTTGATCCGTTGTTCCATCACTCTTACCCTATCGCGGACCATTACGATTTTATGAAAAAAGGTCTCGACAGGTATCTCCTTTTCTTTTAAAGACTTATCTCCAGGATATAACACCATCCGTCCACCTGCCCATTTCTGCCCAAGCGGGACTGTTTCCTGGATATCGCTGAAACGGTTAAGTACCCGTGTAAGGCTCTTTTCTATCTTTTCGTAGGTCAACAGATCTGATGGGGTTTCGACGGCCTCAAGGACCTCAAGACCTTCATAATCACGCTTAATCTGCCTTACACCAAAATCAATAAAACCAATCTCATAGGCATCAGAACGTAACTGGACTATAACACCTTTTCCCATCTGGGGATGTTTCACACGTGAGCCCACACCTAATATTGTCTCTGACATAATAGAAAATCTTTAAAAAAGTTCGAATTACAAATATATGATTTCTTAATTTTAATCACGAATTATTTCTGTGAACCATTGTAATTCAAGTAAAAAACACTATTTTTAACATATCAAATTGAATCAAAGCAAGATTGCTTAAAACGGCACCCTTGCCGAATTTATCATCTAATAATTAATCCAATGAAAACTATTTGTACCTATTTGGCTGTTGTTTTAATCTTATTGGCAGTAACTTCATGTACTGTCAAACCGAAAGTTGAACCTGTTCAGAAAACAGATGTCAGTGAATTCTTTGGACAGTGGACCATTGATATCGCAGGTGGTTCAGTAGGTTGGCTTGAAGTGCGCCAGGAAAAGGACTACCTCGATGCCGACCTTCTTTGGGGTGGTGGAAGTGTTGTTCCCGTATCGAATGTATACCTGTCAAAGGATAAGTTAATCGTAGAGCGTACTGACAAGGTCGTCAGGACAAAGGATGCCAATAACGCACCTCTTCGAACACATCTGGTTACCAACTGGTTAGAAGTTGGGAAAAAAGGTGATAAGATTGTCGGTTTCCTTTTGAATCCGAAACGCAACGGACAGGGTGTCGACTCAACGGCATTTGTTGGGACAAAATTGCCTGCACCTCCCCCTGCTCCGGACATGAACAAACTAAAATTTGGAACCCCTATCACCCTGTTTAACGGCAAAGACCTAACGGGATGGAGATTAATTAATGACAAGCAAAAAAATGGCTTCTCTGCTGCGAATGGTATTTTGACAACTGATCCGGTACAGGTTGAAGGTGCAAAACATGTGAGCTACGGAAACCTAAGAACAGATCAGGAATTTGAAGATTTCAACCTTAAACTGGAAGTCAATATACCAGAGGGTAGTAACAGCGGTGTTTATCTGCGCGGAATGTATGAAGTTCAGGTTCTTGATTCGTATAAAAAGGAACTTGATCCCCACAATATGGGTGCCATTTACAGCCGTATTACTCCTACTGTCAGTGCCGAGAAACCTGCTGGAACATGGCAGACGATGGATATGACCCTATGTGACCGCCATGCAACTGTCATTCTAAATGGCGTAAAAATCATTGATAATCAACCTATTTACGGCCCAACTGGTGGTGCGATGAAATCGGATGTATTTACACCGGGACCGATTTATTTGCAGGGAGATCATGGAAAAGTTTCGTATCGGAATATTGTTTTAACACCAATTATAAAGTAATAAGAATACCTCAGGAGTAAAAAATGAATTGACCATCTTTGATTGATTCATTTTTTACCCAATTCTACCTAACCTTTACAGATTCAACTAATACAAAAGTTGTCATGGGACATTCGAAACCCGATAAAAAGGATATCCATTCCGATGAAACAACTCTGCGTAAAAGAGCCGAGGAATTACTGAAGCAAAAGTTTTCAAAACCGGCATCTCAGCTTACCGAAGCAGAATTGCTGAGGCTTGTTCATGAACTGGAGGTGCATCAGATAGAATTGGAATTACAGAACGAAGAACTTATAAACGCAAAGAAACAGGTTGCAGAATTAGCGAGTGAAAAGTATTTAAAATTATACAACGGGTCGCCATCAGGATATTTTACCATTTCCAGAGACGGAGATATCATTGAGGCAAATATTTGCGGCGCCAAAATGCTCCGGAAAGAACCTAATCAGCTCATTAATTACAGATTAGGTTTTTTTGTTTCGGAAGATACACGTGGAATTTTCAACAACTTTCTTGATGTTGTATTTGAAAGTATTGCAAAAGCAACCTGCGAGGTAACCATCATCCGCAATGACCTTTCCAAAATATATGTTCACCTTGACGGCATCGCAGTTGAGGAGGAAGAGAAATGCCTGATTTCGATCGCAGATGTTACAGAACAAAAGGTGGCAGAGGAAAAGATTAGGGAGAGCGAAAAATTTTATCAATCCTTATTTAACATGCTCAACGGCTTTGCCTATTGTCAAATGCTGTTTGAAGATGAAAAGCCTGTTGACTTTATTTACCTGTTAGTCAATGATGCATTTGAAACCCAGACCGGACTTAAGGATGTATGTGGCAAAAAAGTTTCAGAAGTCGTTCCGGGAATACAGGAGACCTCTCCGGAGCTTTTCGAAATCTATGGCCGGGTGGCAATGACAGGTCAGTCTGAAAGTTTTGAAATTTACCTTGAATCGATGAAAATGTGGTTCTCGGTCTCTGTTTATAGCCCTGCCAGGGAATATTTTGTGGCTGTTTTTGATGTAATTAACGAGCGTAAAAATGCAGAGCAAGTAATCAGGCAGAGTGATACATTTCTAAAGGAGATGCAATTAATTGTCAGGCATGGATCATTTTCAATAGACCTTATCCAAGGGAAATGGACTGGTTCCGAGATGCTTGATATACTTTATGGAATCGATTCGGATTATGACAAATCGTTTCAGGGATGGATTTCACTGGTCCACCCCGAATGGCGGCAAATAATGCGTGATTATTATTACTATCTGGTTCAAAAGGTGGATTCCCATTTTGAAATAGATTATAAAATTATTCGTTGCAATGACAAGGCTGAGCGTTGGATCCATGCCAAAGGGCAGCTCAATTTTGATCAGGACCACAACCCGGTAACGCTGGTTGGTTCCTTAAGCGATATTACTGAAAAAAAGGTGTTAGAAGAGGCGCTCAAAGAAAGTGAATTACTATTTAGAAATATGTTTTCCGGCCATTCTTCGATCATGCTATTAATCGATCCCGAATCAGGATTGATCCTTGATGCGAATGATGCGGCTGTTCAATTTTATGGATATGATCGATCATCTTTGCGTTCGATGAATATTTCCCAAATAAATACGCTGGTTTCAACGCAAATAAAAATTGATTATACAGATGCCGTAAATAAAAAACGAAATCGCTTTATTTTCCCTCACAAATTAGCTAATGGCATGATTCGGATGGTTGACGTTCAGTCCTCTCCGATTTATTATCAGGATCATTCGATACTATTCTCTGTTATTCATGATGTTACTGACAGGTTACAAACAGAACAAGAGCTTAAAGAGAGTGAAGAAAAATGGCGGACACTTTTTGAAATTTTACCTGTTGGCGTTTCGATACTCGATCAGGAGGGTAGAGTTAAAGAATTTAATCCGGCATTGGAACAAATCCTTGGCATTGCCAGTAAAGGTATTGAAAATCAAAACTATATCCATCGAGCTTATATAAATAGTGAAAATAGGCCAATGACCAAGGCCGAGTTTCCAAGCACAATCGCTGTTAAAGAGCAAAGAACTGTCCATAATGTGGAAATTGGGGTAGTTAAAGAGGATGGGGAGACCATCTGGACAATGGTAAGTGCAGCGCCCTTATTATTACCTGATGTATCGTGCGCCATTGTTACCAGAGATATCACCGAGCGAAAAAAGGTTGAAAGAAAGCTTAGGTTGAGTGAGCAACAGTATAAAAATCTATTTGAATTTTCGGGTACCAATATTATAATTGTCGATCGGGAAGGGACCTATCTGATGGTTAATCAAAATGCAGCCCTTTGTTTTGGATTTACTCCTGATGAAATTATCGGTAAAACCATGTTTGATCTGCTACCTGAAGAGTTGAGTCACAATTATCTTAAGTTTAATCAGGCTTTGATTGATTCAGGTGGTTCACGAATCTATCAAGACGAATTTATTCTGCATGGAGTTAAGAAGACGTTTCTTGTCATTGATCAATGCCTGCAGGATCAAAACGGATCAAATTACGCCATTCAGTCAAGTTCAGTTGACATCACTGATCGTATTCATGCGGAGCAGTCACTTAAAGAGAGTGAAGAGAAATATCGAAATGTTTTTGATACAGAGCGGGACGCCCTTTTTCTGATCGATAAGGAATCCGGTGCTATCCTCGATGTTAACGAATCGGCTTGTCAACTCTATGGATATTCATGCGAAGAGATGCTTAGGTTAAAAAGTACCGATATCTCGCCCGAAGCGGACGAGACCAGACTTGCAACCAAAGAGTTTCAGGATCGGATCCGACTTCGGTATCATAAAAAAAGAGACGGGACAGTTTTTCCGGTCGATATTTCAGCAAGCCAATTTTTACTGAAGGAGCGTATGGTCATTCTTGCCTCCATTCGTGACATTACAAAACAAATCGAGGCGGAGGAGGAGATAAAACTTAAAAACGACGAACTTTCAAGAGTTAATATCGAAAAGGACAAATTTTTCTCCATTATCGCCCACGATCTGCGCAGTCCGTTTAGTGGGTTTTTAGGGCTTACCGAGTTGCTGGTTGAAAAACTCGATGAACTATCGAAGGAGGAGATCAGCAATATAATTTCGATTATGAGAACTTCGGCTATCAATCTTTTCCGTTTACTGGGCAATCTTTTGGAATGGTCGCGTATGCAAAGGGGGTTAACAACCTTAATTCCAATTTTATATCCCTTGAAACCAAAGATTTTGGAGAGTACTCAATTGGTAATGGACATGGCCGATAAAAAGGGAATCACGATCAGTTATGATATCGCTGATGATCTGGTTGTTTTCGCCGATGGGAATATGTTTGATGGAATTATTCGTAATATCGTATCGAATGCGGTGAAGTTTACCCCCAAAGGTGGAAGTATCATCGTATCGGCAACATCTGTTACTGACAACCAGGTAGAGATTTCTATCCGTGATACAGGGATCGGAATGACGAAGGAGATGATTAACAATCTTTTTCGACTGGACAGCAATACAGGTCAGAAAGGTACTGAAGGTGAATACAGTACTGGTCTGGGATTAATTCTTTGCAAGGATTTTATCGAAAAAAATCATGGGAAAATATGGATTGAGAGTGAAGTTGGAAAGGGGAGTACTTTTCGGGTTACCCTTCCTACAAAGTGATCTGAAATCAATCTTTCCGCATCTTTCCGCGTGAATTTTCCCGCACACCTTTAAATTCAGAATCCTGATTCCAGGAGGGCCATGCTTTGCTATTGGCAAGATTTGTGCCGACATGGAAAAGCAATTTAGCATCCTGAACAATTCCGCCTAAATCATCGGTTGAAGGGTGGTACTCATCAAATGGTGAGTGATAAATATCTCTCCAGTAATGATCCAGAATTTTGAGGGTCTCAGCCTTGCCATATTTTTTTGCATCAATATAACCTTTGGCATAAATAGCCGGCACCCCCATTTTTACAAACGGAAACTGATCAGAGCGGAAGAACATCCCGTTTTCGGGATTTGGATCGGCTGCAAGGTATCTCCCTTGCTTTCCTGCCTCAATTTTCACCCAGGAATCCAGTTCAGACTGCCCGGAGCCGGTGAGTGTAACATCATTAAAATTACCAAGAAACAGCATTACATCTGTATTTATGCAAGCCACAGTCTTCGACATTGGGAAAAACGGATGTTCTGCATAATAGGAAGAGCCCAGTAATCCTGACTCCTCACTGGTTACCGACAAAAACAAAAGAGACCGTTCCGGCGTTGGACTATTTTTAAACCCTCTGGCAATCTCGAGCATCCAGGAAACAGCACTGGCATTATCGGTTGCGCCATTGTAGATACTGTCATTCTTTACCGGAGTACCAACGCCAAGATGATCCCAGTGAGCAGTATAGACCAGAACTTCGTCAGGGTGTTTACCTCCTTGAATCATTCCGCAGACATTTCGTGAAGTTTTGGTTTCAAAACGGCTTTTAATCCATCCAGAGACTTTTACGGGCAGCCCGAAAGGCTTAAAATCCTTCTGTATGGCGATTTTTTTCGCTTCACCAAAACTCATTCCGCAAGCCGAAAACAATTGTTCTGCAGCTGATTGGGAGATCCACCCCTCAATCGCACAACGATCTTGATATCCGTTTTCGGGTTTCAGATACAACTTCGTTGTTTCTCCGTTATTACGAACTACCTGCCATGGATATCCTGCCGGTCCGGTTTCGTGAATAATCAGGCACCCTTTTGCTCCCTGCCGGGCAGCCTCCTCAAACTTATAAGTCCAGCGGCCATAATAGGTCATCGTATTCCCTTTAAAATAGGAACCAGATGTTCCATAACCCGGATCGTTCACAAAAACAAGTATGGTTTTCCCCTTGAGATCCATTCCCTTGAAATCGTCACGACCATATTCAGGAGCATTGATTCCAAACCCTGCAAAAACAAGCTCCGATAATTCAAGTTTCTGCTCTTGCTCAGCTCTCCGGGTAAAAGTCACATAATCGACTAGTTTATGAAATCTTAATTGACCTTTAGGGGTTGAAAAATCAAGTGTGTTTGAAATTAACGAATTGACGGCCAACAACGGAACCTCCTGAAAAAAACTCCCTCTGTTTGCCGGTTCCAATCCGATATCTTTCATTTGCCGGGCAATATAGTCGACTGTAATCCCCTCCGTTGCCGACAAAGGCATCCGTCCCTGATAGCGGTCAGATGAAAGTTCGGCGATGTGCTTTTCGATATTTTTATACAGAATGGCCTCTTCTCCCCGATTTTTATTTGCCGGGGAACAAGAGAAAAGAAAAATGGCACATAAAAAAAAGAGGAGATTTTTCATAAGTAAATAATTTAAAAGCCACTTACATTCAGCCTTCCGCCAGTAACACATTTTCCTGTCAGCGAATTGGTAGGTACGGTAGAACCTAGAATAGCACTCTTAATGTCTGCTGCTGTAGCACCGGGATGAGTCGACGCATACAAAGCTACTGCCCCTGTAACATGGGGTGTTGCCATGGAAGTACCACTGTAATTTGCATAGCCGGAAATAATTTTTCCTTTTGATGAAACCGGAACACTCGACCAGATTCCTTCGCCAGGAGCCCCACAATCGACTTTTGAAGAGGCGTAATTCGAGAAGGAGGATAATGCCCCTGAAGAATTGATTGAGGCAACAGCAATAATATTCGCGTTAGGATAACCTGAAGGATAACTGGTGGATGTTTCGGTATTCAACCCGTCATTTCCGGCCGCAGCTATAAAGAGAATCCCTGCTGCATTCGCCCTCTCAATAGCATCCTGCAGACCCTGTGAGAAGCCCCCACCACCCCATGAATTATTTGTAGCAACAATATTGACTTTATTGTTTGCCCTGGTTTTCAGGTTGGTGAAATAGTCAATCGCCTTAATCGCATTCGCAGTAGTTCCACCACGATTCCCCAGGAATTTGGCATCTAATAACCTGACATTCCAGCAAATACCGGCAACACCTTTACCATTCCCGCCAACTGCACCAATCGTCCCTGCTACATGAGTACCATGATCGTCATTCACCCCATCAAAAACGGTACTATTATTCCCATCAAAGTCCCAGCCATAAACATCATCAATATAACCATTGCCATCATCATCCTTGCCATTTCCTGCGATCTCTCCGGGATTGACTCCGGCATTTGCGGCCAGGTCCTCATGCATGTACATGTACCCTTCGTCGATTATCCCAATAGAAACAGCATTTGACCCGGTATGTCCGGCAGACCAGGCAATTGTAGCCTGACTGCCATACAGGTTGGCAGGAGAGGTTCCAGCCCCATACATTCCCCACAATGAGCCATTTGTATAATAGGGATCATTGGATGCAGCTTCATGCGTATAAATATAATTGGGCTCAGCATATTCTACTTCGGGAAGCACTTTAATTTTAGCAATGGCATCATCAACCGTTCCAGGCATATTTACCAATGCAATCCCCTGCTTATCGCCATGTCGTTCCATCTCATTGGTGAATATCTTTTCTTTATTTGATCCACCAATTTTTCCCAATACTTCAGCTTTTTTATTTTCATCAACCCCATCCTTAAATTTTATGAGGAGCTCATTTGGCACTGTATTGTACCCATTTTGTATGCTTGCACTTTTCAGGGTTAAGGATACTTCCGGGGTTTGTTCCTGTATATTTTTTTCACTACACCCAGCCAAAGTAATGATCACCAGACCGATCGCATAAATTAAGTTTTTTCTTTTCATCTTTATTCCTATTTATATTTAAAATAGATTAACAAAGATAGAAAAGGAAAGTTTTTATGCTAGAATTATGAAAGGAGGGAGTTCTGTAATTTATTTCCAGACGGGGCACAAATACAATGAGAGTCCCACCCATCGCGGGACCCTCAATCAAATTCTAAGCAATTTAAAAACCGCTCACATTCAACCGGCCTCCGGTTAAGCATTTACCCGTTAATGAGGATGTAGTAGTTGTTTCGGCAAGAATAGCCGCCTTTATCTGGGCAGCAGTTGCACCTGGATTGGATGCGGCATATAATGCTACTGCCCCGGTGACGTGCGGAGTTGCCATCGAAGTTCCGCTATAGCTGGCATATCCTGAAACGATCGTATTTTTACGATTAACTCTTGCAGTGGCAGGAACACATGACCAAATGGCTTCTCCTGGAGCACCCAGATCAACTTTTGTGGCAGCATAATTGGACCATGTCGAAAGGGCGCCGGTAGATTTTATCGAAGCAACAGCTACGATATTGGCATTCGGGTAACCCGAAGGATAGCTAATCGTTGTTTCGGTATTTTTTCCGTCATTGCCTGCCGCAGCAATGAAGAGGATGTTAGCGGCATTAGCCCTTTCAATGGCATCCTGTAATGACTGTGAAAAACCTCCGCCACCCCAGGAGTTATTGGTTGCAACAATATTCACGCTGTTGGATCCCCTTGTTTTCAGGTTGGTGAAATAGTCAACGGCTTTGACCGCATTTGCAGTTGTTCCGCCTCTGTTTCCTAAAAATTTGGCATTTAAGATTTTAACCTTCCAGCAGACTCCGGCAACACCCTTTCCGTTACCGCCAACCGCACCAATAATTCCGGCAACATGGGTGCCATGGTCATCCTGAACACCATCAAAAACGGTATTGTTATTTCCATCAAAATCCCAGCCATAAACATCATCCTTATAACCGTTTCCATCATCATCTATGCCGTTTCCTGCTATCTCCCCAGGATTGGTTCCTGCATTAGGGGCTAAATCCTCGTGCGTATACATATACCCCTCATCAATAAGGCCAACATAAACCGTACTTGAACCGATATGTTCAAGATTCCAGGCTTCACCGGCCTCGCAACCAAAAGCATTAGTTTTTAACGGGGACGCGTCACCATACATCCCCCACAGGTACCCATTGGTATAGTAGGGATCATCGGCTGTCACCTGATGGGTGTAAATGTAGTTTGGTTCGGCATATTCAATTTCAGGAAGACCTTTTAGTTTTGCAATAGCCTCCGAAACAGCACCGGGTGTGCTCACAAGTGCAATTCCCTGTTTATCACCACGCTTTTCCATCATGCTGGTCAGGATCTTTTCTTTATGTTTTCCTCCAAACATCCCGATTACCAGCGTTTTCCTGTTTTCGTCAACACCTTCCCTGAATTTGACAAGTAGTTCATTGGGTACCATATCGTAAGCCACCTCGACATTTGCCTTCTTCAGTGTTGGGGATTCATCAGAAACCTCAAAGGTGTCACTCCTCTTAATACATCCGGCCAAAGCCAGAAGAGTTAACATAACTAATGAAATTACCAGTTTATTTTTCATAGCCGTATTGTTTTGAATT
Organism: Prolixibacteraceae bacterium; assembly: GCA_963677935.2. GTDB lineage: Bacteria > Bacteroidota > Bacteroidia > Bacteroidales > Prolixibacteraceae > JAAFHB01. Next base: position 3,674,536 of record CAXXEH010000003.1, read on the forward strand.
GAACCTTCGTAACAAATATAGCTAAATCAGGTGCCAAATAAAAGTATTTTTGAAACAAAATGAGGAAGATCGGGTATAAAACAATAATTAAGCGATCACCTGCCAGTTGGAAGAAGTGATTTTAATGAACCCGGTTTTCTGTTCCATTTAATAACCGTTTGATGTTTGGGATATGCCGGATGATGATTAACCCTGCAGAGAGGAGCAGAAAGTAAAAATGCGATGACAAACTACGCATAATCCATTCGGTGACCGGTAAGGATATTGCTAAACAAAGTGATCCCAGGGAAACAATTTTGTACTTCCATTTGACCCCGAAGTAGATCATTACCGCTATGAATACTGAATAGGGAGCGATGAGCAGCGAGGCTCCCAAAGTTGTATTTACCCCTTTACCTCCTTTAAATTTTAAAAAAACCGAAAAATCGTGACCCAAAATAGCAGCTAAGGCAACAAGAAGGATCAGGGATTCGTCAAAATGATAAAGATTTCTTTCCTCAATAATCATTACCACCGCGACAGGGAGGAGACCTTTTAACATATCGCAAACCTGTGTGATTCGCGCGACTTTTTTGCCTGCAATTCGTCCGACATTTGTTGAACCTATATTGCCACTTCCTTTCTCAAGGATATTCGTACCGGTAAAGTATTTTGTGAAAATATACCCAAACGGTATAGAGCCCAGTAAATAGGCAAGCGCAACAATAGTTATGTCAGGCCAAAGGTTCATTTCAATTCTTTCAGTATTCGCAATGCCTCCTCTATATGTTTTTGAGCTTGTATCTGGGAATTAAAAACAAATACAACCTTCCCCTCTTTATTTACGACATAGGTGACGCGTCCCGGGAGTAATCCCAACAGGTTGGTAGGGACGCCAAACAACTTCCGTACTTCGTTGCCCTCATCACTCAGCAAGGTATAGTTCAGCCTGTATTTATTGGCAAAATCAAGATGACTTTGTACCGATTGTCCGCTTATACCGATGATCACGGCATCTGCCTGACTGAATACCTCAAATTGATCGCGGAAGGAACAGGCCTCTTTGGTACATCCCGGACTATCATCTTTCGGGTAAAAATAGATCACCAGATTTTTTATCCCTTTCACCGAATTGATATCAAATAGTTTACCATTCTGATCTTTAAGCGAGAAAGAGGGAATCGCACTCCCAACTCCTATTTTGTCCATATCGTTTGTTGTTGTTTGTGAATAACTTTTAAAGTTGAAGTAGAAAAAAAACAGTAAAAAATAGATGGCCAGGTAGAATCGGTAAAAATTTCTGAATTTTCGATATTTATGGTTGCCCGGATAAATATTTCCGACCAATCCTCTGATCTCTTTCATAAAAACAGGTTTTAAATTAATGATCCAGCTATCTGTCTGATAAACCAATTTACGGAACTTACTCCGGTATATGGTCAGTGGCAATCCCCACGCCAGAAAAAGGATGAGCCAGATATTTGTATAGATGAAATTCATAACTTCTGATTTTTAGGGAACCATGGGAAAAAAGAGTTGGTTTTTTGGATATAATCTTGGTATTCAGGCTTCTGAACCTTTAATGTCTTTTCCAGCAAAGCTACTCCTGATACCTTGATAATCAGTAAAGTCATCAAAATGGAACCTGAAACGTACCAATAATGGCCCGTAGCCATACAAATGATGCCGTACCCCCACCAAACAGCTGCATCTCCAAAATAGTTGGGATGCCTTGTGTAACGCCAGAATCCCCTGTTTAGCACCTTCCCTTTGTTGGTGGTGTCGCGTTTGAATTTTGCCAGTTGGTAATCGCCACCCGATTCAAAGATAAAACCAATAATCCAAACTAATACACCCAGATAATCGATGAAATTTAATCCAACCTCATCTGTCGGCCGGTTGGCTCCCCACAAAGTGAGTGAGATCATCCACATCAGAATCCCCTGAAGGAGAAATGTCTGAAAGAAACTCACCCACCAGTAATTCCGCTCGCCATAATTTTTCCGGAATTCGCGGTAACGAAAATCCTCCCCCTTTCCTATGTTTCGTAAGGCAAGATAAACCGAGAGTCTGATTCCCCATACCGTTACAAGAATAAACAGTAAGATCCCACGGTAGCTATACGTATCGTTTGCAAATAAATACCAGCCATCTGCAATCACGAAGCCAACACCCCAGAAAAGATCAACAATACTCACATTTTTAAGGAAAACGCTGATTATCCATAGAATAATCATTAAAGACATAATCGAAAACAACCCATAAAGGTAGATCTGGCTCATCTGAAGATTTATTAAACTATTCGAACATCAATGCAACTGCGATAGATCCTATTCCTGCGTTCATTCCGATTACAGGGGAGATATCGACCACTGAAACCGGTTGTTTCCCTGTTAAATGAACCATTTTCTCAGTATAGACTTCTGCTCCGGCAGGGTTCTGTGCATGTAGAACAATATAGTTCCTGATTTGTTCTCCTTTACCAAGCGATTCAATTTGTTTCATCACTTCGCGGATGTTTGCCTGCTGACTAAAAGTGTGACCAATTAAAACCGATTTCCCGTTGCTATCCATCGAAACAATGGGCTTAACTCCCAGCAGATTGGCAATAAATCCCTTTTGTTTCGAAACCCGGCCACCTCTGATCATGTATTTAAGGTCTTTAACACTTACAAATATTTTCACCTGATTGATCCAGATTTTTACACCCGCAGTAATTGCCTCCACTGTCCAGCCGGATTCAATGGCCTGAGCCACCCGCAATACGATTAAGCCCAAAGCGCCTGACAAATTCTTTGAATCGATCACCACAACGGGTTTGTTGAATTCATCGCTGATTTTCTTTGCTGCCTTAACGCTGCTCTGATAGGTGCCGCTAAAATGACCCGTCAGATGAATGGAGATAATGGCATCATAATGAGAGGCTAAATGGGAATAAAGATTGGTAAGGGTGCGTTCATTGATTTGCGATGTTTTGGGAAATTCGGGGCTAACCGCAAGCAGGTCATAAAATTGTTCCGGTTGAATGGTCACTTTATCGAGAAAATGATTTTCACCAAAATTAATATTCAGTGGAACCATATTAATCTGATAATCATCGATAATGTCCTGAGACAAATCACAGGTGGAATCGGTTACCAGCGCGATTTTCCATTTTCGTCGGGTCGCAGCTTCGTTCTGACGAATCATGTCGTCAACTTTCTGATAAGTAATGATGCCATCATCTTTCAGCACATTAAACAGTTCCGCCAGTCGGTTCGTATGAACATGGATCCGGCAAAGGGTTTCTGATCCGGCAATCACAACAGAATCGCCATATTCACCCAGCAGATTTTGAAGCTCCCCTTTTGTGATTTTGAGATCTTTTATAATTGCCTCTGCACAAAATCGAAATATAATATTCTCATCAATAATACTTTCCGTATGAATAAGCGAAATACTTTCGATCGGTTGAGCCACAAATTTTCGGATATTATGGCTAAGGATAAAGTCAATAATACCTTCTATAAACAACACAAATCCTTTAGCTCCAGCATCAACAAAATTATACTGTTTTAAAATATTCAGTTTTGATTTTGTTTCAATCAGAGATTTTTCAAGGATTCCCAGGGAGTCGATAAATACTTTTTTGAAATCGTGGATGATTGCTTTCTTACTGAAAATATATTCGGACCAATCCTGAATGACCGTCAGCATTGTCCCTTCGACCGGATTGGCCACGGCATCATAAATATATGGAATTGATCTTTTTATACTATCGGCAAATTCCGAAAGGGTGATGACACTTTTATTGATGGTCTCCTGACTAACACCATAGAGAAACTGAGCAAATATCACCCCGGAGTTACCACGGGCGCCGATTAATGCAGCTTCGGCAATATTACCTACAGTTGTTTTATAGGACCGGTGTGGCCTGATATTGTCTAATACGGAGCGGACGGTTGATGCCAGGTTTGTACCGGTATCCTTATCATTTACCGGAAAAACATTGATGCGATTTATTTCTGCCTGATTTTGCAGAATTTTCTTTCCTCCGGCTAAAAAAGCATAATAGAGAAATCGGCCATCTATTTCGAGCATAAGTATTTCTTTCATTTGTATATAATTTGTTTTTTAGCGGCCAAATGGAATAGCCATGGTGATATATTCCTCTTCGGTTTGTGATTTTACAACCATGGCTATTTCATCTGGAAACAAATAATTTAAATGGATTGTTCAATCTTTCCCGACATTGAAACCCTCATAAGCATAAGCTCGCCAAAGAAGATGAAAATTATCATGCTATAAAAATTAATCTTATGAAAAACAGAGCCGGACGACCTATTTATTTAATGATTTTAGTGTTTAGAACCACTACATCATTTAATCAGACTAAAAAGGATCTTTTCTGGCCAGGGGTCAAAAAATATCATCTTAAAGACTCCCGACAAGAAGTAATTATTAATTTATTTGTTTGTCGCCTGAGGTGAATCTTCGGGATTCGATCCCCAAGTTTTGTTTGGCTCAGTTTACGATAGTCCCACTTAATGCAATAGTCCCAAAATAAAGTCAATAAGGTTATGGGGTAGTGGGATTTAATATCATGATTATCACATTTCCTCTAACCTTTTTACCGCCCGTTTCAGCATCTCCACTACTTTCTCAACGGCGCCCGGTACCGGATCAGACAGGACAGGTAAAAAGATCAGTCGCTGAAAAATGGCTTCGGTAACAGGGAAGTCTCCTTCCTGATATCCCTGGTAATCGCCGCTAAGTGGCCCGCGCTCATGTGTGAAAATATCAAATCCTTTGGCAAACAGTTTTAACCCATGTAACAAGCCATAAGGACTTGCTGATGCATTAAGTCCCTCTTGTTGAATGAGCTGAATTAAAGTTGAAGTTGGTTTTCCGTTCAACTCCTTCGGATGATACAGGATGGGGAAAGCATAATATCCGCCACGTTCAGCCCCCTGATAAACTTTTAACGGGCTCAAACCGGGAATATTTTTGAGCTGCTCCTCAACTCCCTCAACATAGCTCTTTCTTCGCAGATTTAACCCCGGGAGTTTTTTAAACTGAACAGTGGCAATCCCCATGCCCAAAGGGTGTGCCCTGAATTTCATCCCCAGCCCCAGCGGTTGGAGATCTGCGTATTTCTCGGTCGATAAGTCAATTCCCCCAAGACGGTTCACCTGTCCGGCCAGACAGGCCCGTTCAAATATTTCAGCATCATTGGTTGCGATCATTCCACCCTCTCCGGCACTAAGGGCTTTGCTCCCCTGCAAACTCCATGCTCCAACCTGACCGATTGAGCCAACCATTTTCCCTTTGTACATGGCGCCATGGGCGTGCGAGCAGTCCTCGATAATTGGAATTCCAGTCTTTATGCTGATCTCCATGATCCGGTCCATATCGCACACATTTCCCCATAAATGAACCACAACGATTGCCCGGGTTTGGGGGGTTATCTTTCGAAGGATATCCTCAGGATCGATTTGGAGGGTTTCCGGATCACACTCAGCGAAAACGGGCCGTGCACCCAGAAAAAGGGCTGGGGCAATTGTACAGATCCAGGTATAGACGGGACAAATGATCTCATCTCCAGGACCGACACCCACTCCAAAATAGGAACAATACAAAGCCGAAGTACCGTTAAATGTTGAAATGGCATATTTTACATTCAGCCATTCGCGCCAGCTCTTCTCAAATTCACGAACAACAGGTGTCCCTCCGGAAAGTTCATTCCTTAGGGTCATATCGTAAACCATTTGGGCTTCCTCTTCTCCTACCTGTTTCCAGTTATCCAGATCGGGCTGAGCAGGAAATGCCGTCTGAATAAAAACCGGAATTTTGGTCTCTTCTTTCGATTGGTTCATTTTTTAATCTATTTTGTGGATTTTCAATCTTAATTCTTAATTGCTACATTATCAATCAGATGAATCTCATTTCTCTGGTTCGCCGGTACTTCCATAAAAATTGATTTGTCCTTTGGTATCCGGCAGCCGCTGATCACCACCTGTTTGATATCTTTGAAATACAGGAGTGAAGGCGCCCCTTCGCTCCCTTCGGCGGCAGCAGCGACAATATTCAATTTTGTCACATCCTCAAAAATGAATGCGGACCGTTTGTCAGGGTGATCAAAAGTCAGGTCGATCGACTCAAGCCTCAGGTTCTTTGCATGCCGGCAATAGAATCCCCAGGAAGGTATTACTCCAAACATATCGGAATCGGGGTATTTGTCGATTAGCTCCGGGACACTCTCAATCTTACCATCAAATGAACCGCCTCCAACACAAGCTATTTTAAAATTATTCAACGTAACGTTCTCAACCGGAAATCCTGGTATTCCTGCAATGATCGACGCCTGTAATGCTCCGGTTGCGGTAATATTACTAATGATCACATTTCTTAAATAGCCAGGGGTTGGGGTTTGCATATCTCTTCCCCGGTTTCCAAGCCGTAGAAAAACAGGCGATTTTATATTGGTCATCGCAATATTGGAGATGGTTACCCCTTCAATATCAGCTCCATCCACAGACTCCAAAGAGATTCCTGAATCAGCGGGTCTTCCAATTTTTCGGGGAAGTATGGTGGAGTTGGAGAAGGTTACATTTTTAAATCCGCCACCCGACTCAGTCCCGAATTTAAAGGCATTGCAATTGGATGCCAGGATGCAATTGGTTACCGTGAGGTTTTCAACCGATCGCCGCTCGCCCAGCGAAAAGCTGGCCTTTGGTACGATGGCATCATCATAACAATCAATAAAACAATCAGATATTCTGACATTTTTACAGGCATCCGGATCAATACCATCGCTGTATCCATTCAGGATGGTAACCCCGGATATGTTGACAAAATCAGTACCAAGCAGGCTGATGTTATAGTTTGGGGCATTTTTTAAGGTGATATCCCTGATGGTAACCTGGCTGCAACGTTTTAATGCAATGGGTTTGGGACCACCTCTTTTTACCCTGTTCCCATCAATGATCCCTGTACCCAGAATGGCGATATGTTCAAGGTCTTCACCCTGGATAAGTGCATAATGGAAAAAACTGGTCTCCTTATCCCCTGCAGTTTTAAAATCCAGCTTCTCGTAAGGATCAAAGTCTTCGTTATCCGCCGACATTTTGATTACCGCTCCATGATCAAGGTATAATGCGATATTGCTTTTTAAATGGAGAGTTCCGCAGATGTAGGTTCCGGAAGGAAAATAAACGGTCCCTCCGCCAAGGGCTTTACATGAGTCAATAGCAGTCTGAACAGCATGGGTATCTTTGGCAACTCCGTTTGCTTTTGCTCCATAATTTTTCACGTTATAGTACGCAATTGATGGATCATTTTCGCTTAGATTAGCGGCAAAGAGACAATTCCCAAACTGGTATAAAACGATTAAACAAAGAAGAACCGGAACAGTTTTTTTCCACATCATAACTCCAGGATTATAATCAGACTTCGATTGTTGTCCAAAAGTACAAAATGTATGCTGAGTAAATATGAAAAAATGGTAATATTTAATGTGCTTTTCCTAAGATTTCAGAAGTTATTGACCAGAACCATCACTATTTTTGAGTTCATCTGAAATATAACTATGAGATCTGTCAAAACCAATATTGTCTTCTTCATAATTACTACATTACTGTTCCTTTTTTTTCATAAAAATGAGGGGTATGCTCAAGCTATTCACAACTTTATGCCAGCAAAAATCGGATGGCACGAATCCATTTATGATGACAATCCGAAAGAACCGAAATTAACTCCCTGGACCACCTGGGACGATGCCATTGAAAGGGAGATGAACTGGTATTTAAAAGCTCCCATAAATGAACAAGGCTATCCCTCCTATGTTTATATCACCTTTATGAATGAGAATTACCAGGCTTACCGGAGTGACTTTATTCCGGCAACACAGGATGGGATGGGTATTATTTCCTATCTGAAATACTGGGAATACAAAGGGAAGGCCAATCCAAAGGTGCTTGACGTTGCTAAAAAAATGGGGGATTATCTGGTAAAGGAGGCGAATACAGCCAACGAAGGGGCTTATCCCGGTTTTACCCGGTCGACAGGATTTGTCACCGATTTTCCGCAGAAACAAAGTTCTCAGAATGATGCCGATTACGGCAAAAATGTAATTGAACCCGACAAGGGGGGAATTGCCGGTTTTGCCTTGCTCGAGCTTTATCATGTGACAAAGGAGAAAAAGTATCTCGATCAGGCGGTACACAATGCACAGGTTTTAGTTAAAAACATGCGGAAAGGGGATTCCCTTCATTCTCCTTGGCCTTTCAGAGTGGATGCGGTTACCGGTAAATATTGGGGCGAAAGAAGTGGCAATATGGTTTATATCTTAAGACTTTGGGATCGTCTGCTTGAAATGGGATATCCTGAATTTAAAAAGTCGCGTGATGAATTATGGGGATGGATCGTCAATTTCCAGATGAAAGCCCCGGAAGACAAAGAGAATTGTTTGTGGGTCCAGTTTTTTGAAGATCAGCCAAAGGAGGATAACCGAAATGCCTGGGCACCATTGAATATGGCCCGGTACCTTATCGAAAAGAGAGAGAAACTCGATTCCCAATGGAAGGAACATGCGGAGCGATGCATTCAGTTTGCAATCAGGAATTTTGGCATGGATCGTCCCGGAGGAGTTACCTGTGTTGGTGAACAGGATACCGATCGACGGGCATGGGGCGGAATCAATTCAACTTTTGGAGCGGTGACCGCCATGTTCTATGCAGCCGGTGGAGGGGAAATGTATCGTGATATGGCCTTCCGTAACCTTTCGTGGATCACCTATTTTATCCGGGAAGATGGCGTTGTTTGCGATCAGACGGGCGAATGGCACTGGCTCAGAGAGGGGGGATGGCAGGAAGATTGTCATACCGATGTGATTCATAATTTCATGGATGCATTGAAAGCTATTCCTGAGTGGGCCACTGCAAAAACACCTGATGGTAAAGTTCAGGCTGCAATCCGGGACTATTTCCCAAAACCTAAACATGGTAACACTTACGTCATTGCTCACCGCGGTGCACACATCGGTATCCCTGAAAACTCGCTGCCAGCCATTCAAAAGGCAATTGATCTGGGTTGCGACTTCGTGGAGATTGATACAAGAGCAACCAAAGATGGAAGAATTGTAAGTGTCCATAATTCTACTGTAGATAATTATGTTGTCGGAACAAAGGGAAAAGTTAGCGATTTTACACTGGAGGAGATCAAAAAGCTGGATATCGGTGAAAAAACGGGTCCTGACTGGAAGAATACCCGCATACCCGGAATTGAAGATATTCTTCAGTTATGCCGTGGTCAGATAGGTATTTACCTTGACCTTAAAGAGCCTTTGGTTCCGGAACTACTCCGGATCATACAGAAATATGATATGGAACGCGAGATTGTCTGGTATATTCCTGCCTCACATATGGATTTAATCCTGGAGTTAAAACGTCTGTGCTATAAATGTATCGCAATGCCTGATCCAGGAGCTGAAAAGAATATACCTGAAGTGGAGAAACAGGTCCGTCCGCGCGTAATCGCAAGTGATATGGGACAGTTAACCGAGAGTTTTGTAAAGACAGCCCACCTCCATCAGGCCAAAGTTTTTGTCGATGATAAAAAGGGTACCCCGGAAGAGTGGGAACAGATTATTAAATGGGGAACAGACGGTATTCAGACCGATAACCCTCAGGGACTAATTGAATTTATAAAAAACAAGAAATAAAATAATTTGAAAATTCGGCAATTTGATGATATCCCAGGTAAACAAATATAGAGCACTGCTGTGCCTCTCTGCATTTGGAATTGATTTTTCCAATCTTATAATAATTAACTTATGAATTTGAAAAATAGATTGATATTAATATTTATTTTTTTTGAATTTGCGGTCAGCTCGTTTGCCCAAAATGGGAATAAGGTTTCAGTTCAGAAACAAAACCATCCCGATGTGAGCTGGTGGCAGGAGGCACGGTTTGGGATGTTTATCCATTGGGGGGTCTATTCCATCCCTGCACGTGGTGAATGGCTGATGTACCAGGAGCATGTCCCTTTTTCAGAATATGCAACCCTGGCAGATCAATTTAATCCAAAGGATTTCAACCCTAAGGAGTGGGTTGCCAAGGCAAAGGAAGCCGGGATGAAATATGTTGTTCTGACTACCCGGCATCACGATGGATTTTGCCTGTTTGATAGCAAAGCCTCCGATTTTACCTCTGTTAAAACGGGTGCGAAACGCGATCTTGTCAGGGAATTTGCTGATGCATGCCATGAAGCCGGTATGCGAATGGGATTTTATTATTCGCTGATGGACTGGCATTTTCCGGGAGTACTGCCGCTGGGAGTTCCTGTTTCTGAATCAACAATGAAATTGGTTGCAGATCAGGCTTATGCTCAGGTTCAGGAATTGCTTTCCAATTATGGGAAAGTAGATATTTTGTGGTTTGATGGATGCAACCCCAATGATCCTTTACGGTGGAGATCGCAGCAGATCCTCGATATGGCACGGAAACTGCAACCCGAAATCCTGATCAATGACCGGGCTGCTCTTCCGGGTGATTTCTCGACACCTGAAAATGTCGTAGCGGCACAACCCAGACCCTGGGAATCGTGCTTTTGCATGAACAGGACATGGGGGTATGCCCGTTATGACCGCAATTATAAACCTGTTCACGAAATCCTACGACTGCTTGCATCATGTTCTTCGCAAAACGGTAATTTTCTGTTGAATGTCAGCCCCGACGGGGAAGGGGTGATACCAATTGAACAGGCTGAGATTCTGGCCAGTATTGGAAAGTGGATGAAAGTGAACGGGAAAGCGCTTTATGGCGCAGGTCCATCTCCGATAGGCGCCCCCAACCTGGGAATGGCCACAAGAGTAAAAGATAAGGTTTATCTCCTTATACAAAGATGGCCTGGCTCAACAGTCCCAATCGCATGGTGTGGCTCAAAAGTGAAATCGGCCTGTCTGCTGGCGACGGGGCAGTATGCAAGGATAGAGCAAAAAGGGGACCGCGTTTGGCTGCACGATATGCCTCAATATCCACCTGATCCGTGGTTAAGTGTTATCGAGTTGACTTTTGATGGTGAGCCGCGCCCTTCGGTCCCTGCTTACCGGTAGATAATCACTTGATACGGAAAATGACTCCAATAAATTGCTAATTTTTAACTGATAATCAAATGATTTCCAAGATTTCCTTAACTTTCCTTTTCTTAATTTCAATAACGCTGACCATTTCGGCGAAACCAATCTATTATAATGTGCTGGATTTTGGCGCAAAGGGTGATGGTAAAACCAATAATACAAAGGCAATCAACGCCGCTGTTGAGGCTGCTGCAAAGAATGGAGGGGGAACGGTTTATTTTCCTGCCGGTGATTTTCTTTCGTTTACGATTCGGATGAAAAGTAAAATCACCCTTTTTCTGGACCAGGGGGCTGTGCTGATCGGGGACCAGGAGGTGAATGGCATAGGATATGACTTGCCAGAAGCCGATGCCTGGTATAAAAAATTTCAGGATTTTGGGCATAGTTACTGGAAAAACAGTCTGATTTATGGCGATAGTCTGCGCGACATTGCGATCACCGGAAACGGAATGATCTGGGGCAAAGGATTGTATACCTACGACAAGCCAGGCATCAAAGGGTCAGGAAATAAGGCAATCGGATTGAAAAATTGCTTCAACGTTACCATCAGGGATGTCTCCATACTTCACGGAGGCCATTTTTGTATTCTGGCTACAGGAGTCGATAATCTGACCATCGATAATGTACGTGCCGATGCCGACCGCGATGCATTCGATATCGATTGCTGCAAAAATGTTCGCATCTCAAACTGTAACATCAACTCACCTACCGACGACGGGCTTTGCTTAAAATCGTCGTTCGGACTTGGTTATGCAAAGGCTACAGAGAATGTTACCATCACCAATTGCCAGGTGTATGGTTATGATCACGGCACTCTGATGGACGGAACGTTCAAGAAAGAGTTCAAGGATGAGGATCCGAAAGCAAATCACAGTATTACGGGCCGATTGAAAATGGGAACTGAATCAAACGGAGGGTTCCGGAATATCACCGTTTCCAATTGTGTTTTTGAACATTCGCGTGGGATCTGTATCGAAACTGCCGACGGAGGTTTAATTGAGGATGTGGTAATCAATGGTATTACGATGCGCGACGTGACCGATACTCCATTCTTTATCCGGCTAAATGCCCGGATGAGGGGTCCGGAAGGGACACCCGTAGGTGTTTGCAGACGCATTACCCTCAGTAATATCATTGTTTACGATGTTGGTGGACGTACAAAGTTCCCCGGATTGGGTGCAGGCATGGTGATTGGGATTCCGGGTCATTATATTGAAGATCTGACACTGAGCAATATCCGGATTATTTGCCGGGGAGGGAGTTCAAAAGAGGCGATTAACCAGGAGGTTCCCCAAAACATCGACGTATACCCCGATCCATATCGCTGGCACACTTTGCCCGCTTACGGGATGTATTTCCGTTACGTAAAAGGGTTGAGCGTGAGCAATGTCGTTTTGAGCTATATGAATCGTGATGAACGTCCTCCCTTTGTGTTGGATGATGTTCACAATGCGAGCTTTTACCATATTGATGCACAAAAAGGGGATGGCGCGCCTCAGTTTATTCTCAAAAATGTAACCAACTTCTCAACACACCAAGTGAAAGGTGTTGAGGATACAAAACTGGAAAAGGTTGAAAAGCGGGAACTTTAGTGCCGATAAAGTCCCCTTTTCAATAATCTTATATCTCCGAAGAAGTTTTCTAAATCTTGACTACTTTGCGGATAATAACCTGTTTGTCAAAAGTAAACCGTATAAAATATACTCCAGAGGTTAAACTGTACATCATTGAATTAAGTTCGCCTGTATGCAAACCAACGGGTTGTGTCCGGGTATTAAAAAGCCAGCCAATGTTTTTCCCGGCCGTGGAATAGAGTTCAATAGAAACAGGTAATGGTTCAGTCAAAGAATAACTGTAGGTCAATTTGTCAATAAAGGGATTTGGCGAAAGGGTGACAGAAACCTCAGGCTTTGTTAATGGAGTGGCAGGATCAACCGATTTGGGAGAAACATTTGTTCCGGTTAGCGAACCGCTTTTAATCTGACTCTGTTGCGTATTGGTAAATGCAAGTTTTGTGATTTGCAATGCGCCTCCGACAGCCTGGTTTTCGGATATGGTCAGACTAACTAACGGATATCTGTAACCGGTTGCAAACCAACTGTATTTTGTGACATTTACATCAGTCATACCACACATGTTGATTTGCAACCCTTTTTTAACAGACTTTACCCTCAGGGTATTTTGGATAATTCCATCAGGTAGAATTAAGGTGCCGTAGCCATCTGCAGTTACAACATGGTCTCCAAAAAAATCAATTTTATTTGTCTCATTATCATTATAATAAGCAATGGCAATAAAATGGTCACTGAACTGATCGCCATACGAAAAGGGATATTTCATTTTGACTACCGGATCAGAATAGGCGAGGGTTAATTTTAATGCCGTATTTTCGTAGCCACACTCCTCAAGCGAAGTAGCGGTTGTGTTCATAAAAAAATCGTATCCGTTCTCGTTAAGAGAAAGATTGTAATTAGCTGCACCGGTCAGTTTTTGCTCGGCAGCGTTCTGCATGTTGCTCACCTGACTTTTTCCCGTATATTGAATACCGGAAAAATCCCAGATCTGATTTGAACCTCCATTCCCGGGATCGGGAAACTGAATCTCCCGAAAGGTATAAGAATCTCCTGCGACAAGTGTGTTGTTCGAAAAGGTCAAAGATGTTTGGGCGTATAAACCGAACGACAGGAGAAATAGCAGGAAGGTATAAAAAATGATTTTCATCTTGTAAGTTTTAGATTGCATACGATCAATCGGAAACCCAATTTTTTGGTGTTATAAATATACAAAAAAATCTTCAGTTAACGGGAAAATTTGCAAATTTTCCCGTTAACTGAAGAACATTTGATCAGGAACGATTTATTTTCGCGACTGCCGGGGGAAGCCCAGAGATTCTTCGCTACACTTTGTTTCGCTCAGAATAACAATTGTTTAGATAAAAAGGATAACTTGTTGTCATAGCGCCTTTTTTTCTTTCAATGCCTTAGTATCGCGGTATTCTCCCTTGTAATAATTAATTCCTATTGCATCATATCTTTTACCCAATTCCTTCAGCCGGAGAACGAAATCTTCAAAGTTTTTCTGATTATCTGGGGTCCAGCCCGTTTCTGCAATTGCGAAGGTCCGCGGGTAAGCCATAAATTCCAAAATTTCGGGCGTAGGTATTTGTTCACTCCACAAACATCCCTGAAGTCCAAGAATATGCTTTTGCTCTTCAGCGGTCAGCTCTTTGGGTGTCGGATTGTAGCCGTAAACCATTTCAAGAGGGACGTATCCTCCAAGTGCAAGTGGCTGACCATCATGATTCTCACTTTGGTAGTAGCAAAAATAGGTATATTTCCCCGGGGTCATTATTACATTATGACCTGTTCTGGCAGCTTCAATACCTCCATTTTCACCACGCCATGACATCACCGTTGCTCCCGGTGCCAGCCCGCCTTCAAGGATCTCATCCCATCCGATAATATTGCGCCCTTTGGAGCTTACAAACTTTTCAATCCGTTTGATGAAATAACTCTGAAGTTCCATCTCGTTTTTGAGCCCTTCGTCCTTCATCCTTTTCTGACATTTTGGGCACTTCTCCCAACGCTTTTTCGGGCACTCATCTCCACCTATGTGTATATATTTTGAGGGGAAAAGATCCATCACCTCTGTAAGTACATCCTGTATAAATTTAAATACCTGATCGTTACCTGCGCAAAAGACATCTTCTTCAACTCCCCATAATTTTCGCACCTCGAATGGCCCTCCCGTACACGACAATTCAGGATACGATGTAAGTGCCGCAATTGCATGACCCGGCATTTCGATCTCGGGGATCACTGTGATAAATTTAGATCCGGCATATTTTACAATATCCCTGACCTCATTCTGGGTATAGAATCCTCCGTAAGGGATTCCGTCAAAGGTATTATTTGTCTTTTTTTGTTGACCGGCAACGGTCTCTTTACGATAGGCGCCGATCTCGGTAAGCCGGGGATATTTTTTGATTTCAATCCTCCATCCCTGATCCTCCGTAAGGTGCCAATGAAAGGTGTTCATCTTGTGCAGGGCAAGCATATCGATATACCGTTTTATGCTGGCAATTGGGAAAAGGTGCCGTCCAACATCCAGATGCATCCCCCGGTAGGCAAAACGGGGTTCATCGGCTATTTCACACGCCGGCAGTGAAAGCTTTATCCCTTTAATGACACTGTTTTTTTCAACCTCAACAGGAAGTAATTGGCGGATCGATTGAATACCATAAAACAGACCAACTGCAGTTTTTGCCCGTAAGGTGACTCCCTTTGTTGTAACTGAAAGATGATACCCTTCATCGTTTTTTATTGAGGGGTCAAGAGACATAAACACAGATCCATTGGCGGGCTTTTTCCCATCGGCAATCGAAAGGGGATAACCTGTGGGATTTTTTACCAAAAGGGCCAGCAGATCGGCAGAAAGTTCTGTTTCACTGTTTAAGGGTGAAACTATAATTTTCGTCTTTTCAGAAAAAGTAAAACTTCCTGCCTTTAAGGAAAATGATACAGGCGCAGGAATGATGGAATAAGCTTTCTCTTCTCCTGATACAGGTTTCAGCATCAGGCTGAATAGCAAAATGATAATGGTTGTCAAATTGAAGTTTTTCATAGCTGGAAGCTTCTTTTTAGTTAAACGGTAAAAATAGAGGATTTTGCGAACTACATTTTATTGTCAATCATACTTTCAGGAAGATCTTCTTTTTATAGAGTATGTACAGGAATACCCAGCCAATTGTGGTTATTCCAACACCATTGATAAACGTTGCCCATGATCCGGGGAGAAGGTCAATAATTCCGCCAAAGAAAAATTTAGTAGCCAGTTTGAAATTAATTATTTTCAAAGCAAGGTAAATGGTTATTGGGTTCATCCCTATCACCACAAAAAAGAAGGTCCATTTTGTGTATTGCCAAACATCGATAACAAGGTAAAAGAGCGCAAAAAGAAGAAGGCTCAGTCCACCCACTAAACAGACAAAAGAGCTGGTCCATAAGTTTTTATTAATTGGAAAGGCAATATCCCAGATCATTCCGGTAATCATGAGCGCTATTGCCGACAAAACCAGATAGAGTACTTTGCGCAGCGGCTTATCATGCAGGTATTTCGACAGCATAAATTCACCCGTGAACATCCCAAGCAAGGCTGTCCCTATTGCAGGTAAAGTAGCCAATAACCCTTCGGGATCGTGGTTGGGATTACCCTGATAAAATTTGCCTGGAAGCAGATGACGATCAAGATAACTGGTTAGGTTTCCTTCCTGAGAGAAGATGTCGGTTGAGCCAAGGTCATGAGCCGGAAAAAGAAGCAGCAACAGCCAGTAACCGATCAGAAGTCCCCAGAACCAGACTATCCTAAACCGGAGGCTGGTGTTTAAAAAGATTAAAGAGGCAAACATCCATGCCAGACCAATTCTTGCCAGGACACTCGCATACCGTAAATTGGCAAAATCGAACCTGATACCATTATTAACATAGATAAATCCAAGAAAACCCAGGATCAACGCCCGCGAGAGGATATGGCTATAAATCGACATACGGCTATCATTCCGGGCTATCCGGTTTGCCACTGAAAATGGGAAGGCTATTCCGGCAATAAAGAGAAAGAGCGGGAAAATCATATCTTCAAAATGGAATCCATGCCAGGGTACATGCTCCTGTTGTTCTGCCCACCATTGAAGAACAGGCCAACCTGTAAGTTGACCAAGACCTACAAAAATGGCCCCTCCACCTATAATCCAGAACATATCAAATCCACGCAGTGCATCCAGCGACACCAATCGGTTTAAAACAGGTTTGTTTTGGGTTTCCATCATACAAATTCTTAGAGATTCTTAAGATTATTCAGTTCCTTTTTCAAAGTTATACTTTTTTCAGATGATACTTTTTTTTTCTTAATTTTAAGGTGAATATTTAATGTGCTTTATCCAAAATAGCTGAAGTTATTGGCGTTCTTCAATTATATTTTTAGCGGGTTTCATTCGTGAAATTTTGGACGTTAAAAAGTGTGTTAAAAACTGTTTGCTAACTAAATACAAAAGATTAATATGAGAATTTTAAAAACTATAAAATCAATCCTGTTATTGATGTTCTTAGGTTTAAACATTCATGGATATGCACAGGAGGATATGTTGTGCCGTGGCAAGTACTGGACCGAAGATCAGGGGAATATGATGATGAAAAAGTTTTCTTCGGAGTGGAACAGCCGGGAATCGTGGGAAAAAAGGGCGACCGTTATCCGGAATGGCATAATTGATGGGATGAAACTCAATCAAATGCCCAAAGTGAACAGCGAGATCAAATTAATCGTAAACAATACCCACAAAGGGGATGGCTACATTGTCGAGAATGTTGCATTTGAGAGTTTTCCCGGATTTTACGTGACGGGTAATATCTATCGCCCTGCGAATCCCGGGAAGAAATGTGCAGCGATTCTCACCCCTCACGGTCATTGGGACAACAGGCGTTTTATGGCAGAGGCTCAAACCCGATGCGCTGCTTTTGCCAAAATGGGTGCAATTGTTTTTATTTATGATATGGTGGGGTATGCCGACTCACGTCAGGTGACACATGATATTCCGATTGCTTTGCTTTTGCAGACGTGGAACAGCCAGCGTGTACTTGATTATTTGCTTTCGCGACCCGATGTCGACCCTGAAAGAATCGGAATTACAGGTGAATCGGGTGGTGGAACTCAAACCATCATGTTGACCGCTATTGATAACCGGATTAAGGTTTCGGTTCCTGTAGTAATGGTATCGGCTCATTTCTTTGGCGGTTGCAACTGCGAAAGCGGTATGCCGGTTCATAAAAGTAAAAATCATCAAACCAACAATGTTGAAATTGCTGCACTTTGTGCGCCCAGACCCATGTTACTAATCTCGGATGGGAGCGACTGGACCAGCAACACACCGCGCATAGAGTATCCTTACATTCAAAAGGTTTACGCCTTATATAATGCAGAGCACAAAATCGAGAACGCCCACTTTCCTGCCGAAGTCCACGATTACGGATACAACAAAAGGTCAGTTGCCTACACCTTTCTCGCCCGTCACCTGAATTTAAGCCTAAGTAAGATTCCATATAAAAACGGATTCGACGAAAGCTTTATAAAAATATTAACGGATGATGAACTCAGGGTTTTTACCAGGGAGCACCCCATCCCTGCAAATGCACTGCAAGGGAATGAAGCTGTATTGAAATATCTGAATCTGAAATAATTCCGAAATGGAGATGGATAAAAACAGTATTAAAATTATTCGGATGAACTGTAAATGGCTGATTGGACTCTTGATTCTTGGATCTTGCTGTACCACTGAATCTTATTTAAAGGAAATTCAATTGACGAAGGATCAAACGAAAAACCATGATCTGGACAATAACGACAATTTTTCACCCGACGGAAAATGGTTGGTTTATGATACCCGGACCGGAATAGGCGGAATCGGAGGCAGCCCTTCGGTAGAGCGTGTAAATGTTGAAACGGGCAAAACCGAGGTGCTTTTCGGCATTGATGATAACCATGATTATGGACCAGGCGCCGGCGCTGCCAGTTACCATCCAATCGAAAACAAGGTGATTTTTATTCATGGACTGCCTGTTTGTACCGAAAAGAATCCTTATCAGCAATGGAGAAGGAGTGGTGTCATCGTCAAAGATGATCAGCCCAACATTCCTATTCTAATGGATGCCCGAGATGTGACATTCCCTTTTACTCCGGGTGCCTTGAGAGGGGGAACGCACCGGCATGAATGGAGCCGCGATGGCAAATGGGTGGGCTATACCTACAACGATGCCTTTATGAAAAAGCTGGAGGATTCAACAGGAATTAAATGGAATCTGCGGACCATTGCTGTCTCCAATCAGCGCCATAGGGTAAATGTTGATCAGGATCCTGCTGGGGAGAATGTCGCCGGAACATGGTTTAGTGCCGTTGTTGTCAGGGTAGTACCCTCTCCGAAGCCGGGAAGTGATGAAATCAGTAATGCAGCCTCTGACAGTTGGATAGGTACTTCAGGTTATCAGAAACCGGATGGTTCCATGCAGGTTGCCAGAGCTTTTATTGGGAAAGTGAATAACAAGGATGGAAACCCGGTGGATGAGCTTTTTGTGGTTGATATCCCCGATTCGATCAATGTAGCCGGGGAATTTGGTCCACTTGAAGGGACAAAAACCTCTTTTCCCATGCCTCCTAAAGGTACAGTTCAGCGCAGGTTAACCCATACGGCAGAGAGTAAATTCCCGGGATGTGGCGGTGTTGTCCGCTCTTCGCCCGACGGAAAGCTGATCTCCTTTCTGGCAAGAGATAAAAATGGAATTCAGCAGATCTATCTCATCTCACCTTTGGGTGGCGAGGCGGTGCAGGTTACAGAACACACTTCAGCTGTTCAAACGGGCGCCAGATGGAGCCACGATGGCAAATCGATTGCCTACATCTGGGATAACAGTATTGTACTTTGCGAAATTTCAGATCGTCCTTTTGAACAAAGAATGAGAAGATTGACGGCCCGGTCTGTCGAAGAGATATCCAATCTGGTGTGGTCCAATGATGAAAAAACAATGGCCTTCAATCGCATAATGCCTGTAGGTGTGAAAAATGATCAAAAAAAGCAGATCTTTGTTATCAAACTGAATTCAAATAAATAGAAGATGAGATTTTTACCACGCTTTGTAGCCTTTTCCTTTTTTGCGATAGGCTGTAATTTTGGATTTTCACAGAATAAGCTGGAGATCCTGACTGTTCCTGCTGGTGATAAGTTCACCAAAATAAACGTTCAGGGTACAACAATCCTCCCCAGCGGAAGATTTTTAACCCCGGCTGGTGATTTTATCCGGATTACAAATGACCCATTCGGGATGGCCGTTTCCCCGGATGGGACGAAATCGGTGACATTACATAATGGGGTATTTACAATCATCGATCTCCCAACGATGGGTGCTACCCGTGTTCCAAGTTATGACAAGAAGATCAAATCACCTTTATCAAAAGGATCTTATCTTGGAGTGGCTTTTTCAGGAGATTCAAAAACAGTCTACCTGAGTGGAGGGGATAATGGAGCCGTAATCATTTACGATATCAGGAACTTTACCCGTCTTGACTCGATCTCCCTGAATGGAGTTGTTTCAGGTGTTACCTATAATGACAGTTTCACCTCTGATCTGGTTCTTAATGAGTCGAATAATGAGATCCTTGTGTTGGATCGGGGTAATTTCAGAATGGTGCGGATCGACCTGACAACAAAAAAGATTACGGCATCGATACCTGTTGGACGTCAGCCTTTCGGACTCACCCTTAGCCCTAACGGGAAGACCGCTTTTGTAGCTAACGTGGGGATGTACTCCTATCCTTTAATAACGGGTGCCACCCCTTCCAATTACGATTCGTTGATGATCTCTCACCATCCGTATGGCGACAATACAAAAGAGTCGATTTACGGCACAGTGGTTGAAGGACGTAAAATACCCGGCGTCGGAAGTCCGTTGCATCCCGATGCCATGAGCGTATTTACGATTGATCTGACTACTAATAAGGTGATTGATAAGTTTAAAACGGGACACCAGATCGGCCATATGATCGAAGATGCAGAGGTCGTTGGGGGCGCAAGTCCCAATTCGATTGCAGTGGGTAAACAATTTGCCTATGTCTCCAACGCCACGAATGACAATATTTCCATCATCGATTATAACAATCATAAGATTTTGGGTCATATTCCGATTCTGGTTGATTCACGGATTGACAAATACCGGGGATTGTTGCCATTTGGTCTGACACTCAGCAAAGATGAGAAAACACTCTATGTGGCTTTACTTGGATTTAATGCTGTAGCAGTTGTTGATGTCCAATCCAAAACGACAAAAGGTTTAATTCCTTCGGGATGGGGCCCCACAAGGGTAAAGTTATCCAAAGACGAAAAGGAGATCTATATCATTACTTGTCGTGGTTTAGGAGCAGGTCCTAACGGCGGTAAGGGTTTTGTGTCGCCACAGCAAGGTTTTTATGTTGGCGATTTACAGTTGGGAAGTTTTCAGAAGGTGATGATGCCAGATGACGCCCAACTGGCAACTTACACTAAACAGTCGATTGAGAATACCTTTAAAAGTGTTACCTTGACCGATGACGCAACGAATCCCCTGCCTCCTTTTCCAGGTGTGCGTAAGTCACCTATTAAATACATAGTTTACATCACCAAGGAGAACAGAACATATGATGAGATATTTGGTCAGTTAAAAAATGCCACGGGGGATAGTACGATTGCACGGTTCGGAGTAAACAATGAATATACCTTACCCGACTCGTTGCGAAAGAAATTTCCGCAGATGAGGGTAAGCCCTAATCATATTAAGGCAGCTCAGCAATTCTCATTTTCAGATAATTATTACTGCGACAGTGATGCCTCCATTCATGGGCACCATTGGATGATGGGTGTTATTCCCAACGAATGGGTAGAGGCCAACTCCAGTGTATCCAAATCTGCTATGATTTTTTCAAAGGCGCCGGGCAGGCGTCATCCCGGCACGACCGGCAGCATTGATCCTGAAGATTATGCAGAGATTGGCGGGCTATGGGAAGCGCTCGACAGGGCCAAAGTATCGTTTTACAACTTTGGAGAAGCGAATGAAACTGCCCTGGTCCGCGAGGAGTGGAATGATGTAAATACGGGTGCGGCCCATGGCGTGATGGTCCCAATGCAAAAGGCGTTGTTTAACAGGACAAGTCATAATTATGCAGGATTTAATACCAATATTCCTGACCAGTACAGAATGGATCAGTTTGAGAAAGAGTTTACTGATAAATGGATCAAAGGGAAGGAAAAATTACCTTCACTGCTGACCATGCAGGTCCCCAACGATCATGGCGCTGGTATCAGGCCTGTCGATGGCTATTACTCTCCCAACTCCTTTATGGCGGATAATGACCTGGCAGTGGGGCGGATACTCCATTTTCTCTCAAGAACGAAATACTGGAAAAATATGCTGGTTATTATTACAGAGGATGACCCTCAGGGTGGAGTTGATCATATCGACGCGCACCGCTCGGTGTTGATGATGGAGGGTCCCTATGTGAAAAAAGGTTATGTTTCTCATACCCACGCCAATTTTGGATCAATCCTGAAAACAATTTACAACATCCTGAATGTTAAATATGTCAACCAGTTTGATGTGACGGCTTCGTTGTTACAGGACTTCTTCACCTCTACTCCCGATTATACACCCTATACACTTGAAAAGAACGATTCACGTGTGTTTGATGCGGAGAAATCAATGAAAAGGTATCAACGGACGATTGACTGGCGTAAAATAGAACAGGGGCCACCTTTGGATAATGAAGAAGTTGAACGGGCAGTTCATTATAATAAACAGAATCAAAAATAAAGTAGTTTAAGTTGTTAAATATCATACAATTAATAATTATGAAATTTTTTTTTAAGCTATTGGGATGGGTATTGCTGGTTTTGATAATCGGATTAGTTATTTGGGTTCATTCCAACTTAAAGGATCGCAATCCGGGTTATAAGGCGGATATGAAAGTTTTAAACAACCAACCTTCAGAACTTAAGGCTGGATTTGCCGCTTTCCCGATTACACCGGAGGTTCCGGACCGGTGGGTCGATAAAAACAAGGATGCCGAGTATCATCCCGAAGATGGCGATACGTTCACAGATGGTAACGGGAATGGTGTTTTTGATGGGGTGTGGATTGCCGGATTCGGAAATAGCCGGGCAGCTAACGGAGTGCACGACGATGTCTGGGCCAGAACAATGGTCATTGATGACGGTAAAACACGTCTTGCGCTTGTTGTACTCGATGCGATCGGGTTTATGAACGACGATATTATCGATATCAGAGGGAGACTTCCCCACGATCTAGGAGTTACCTATACGATTGTTTCCTCTACCCATACTCATGAAAGTGCTGATTTATTGGGTCTTTGGGGAGATTCACATTTCAGGAGCGGGATTAATAAGAAATGGCTGGAATATGTAAAAACGCAGGTTGTAAAATCGGTAGTCACTGCAGTTAAAAACCTGCGTCCGGCAAGATTGGAGATTTCGCAAGACCTGACTGGAGCACTGCCTCTGGCAATTGATACCCGTAAACCGGAAGTCTTCGATTCGGGTCTAAGATTAATCAAGGCTGTTGACAAAGAAAAAGGGACGATTTTGGGATCATTGGTGTCGTGGGGAGATCACCCTGAAACCTTATGGAGCGACAACTTGCTAATCAGTTCCGACTTTTGCCATTATGTTCGCGAAGGTGTTGAAAAGGGGATTTTCAACAAGGATAGTTTGATGAAGCCAGGTATTGGTGGCGTATGCATCTATTCAAATGGCGCTGTTGGCGGATTGATGACTACCCATCCGAGACTGACGATCAAAGACCCTTTCACAGGGAAAGAATTTAAGGCACCTACTTTTGAAAAGGCAGAAGCGCAAGGGAAACAACTCGCTCTATTGGCTTTGAATGCCATGGAAAAACCGGAAGAAAAAATCGACTCTGCTTCGATTTCGTTGGTTGTCCGCACCCTCTTTTTGTCAATCGATAATATCATGTTTGAACTTGGCACATCCATGGGTGTACTCGACAGAGGTACAACAGGATGGATGAAGATGCGTTCCGAGATTTCTGCTTTTAAAATCGGGCCGCTATCATTTGCGACCTTGCCTGGCGAGATTTATCCTGAGATTCTGAATGGAGGAGTTGAAGCGCCGGAAGGTCAGGACTTTAAAATTGCACCGGTTGAGGTTCCCAGTGTAAGGGATATGATGGGGGGGAAATACAAATTTGTTATTGGCCTGGCCAATGATGAGATCGGTTATATCGTTCCCAAGAGTCAGTGGGATGTTAAGGCCCCATATACCTATAAAAAAGATGGGGCACCTTACGGTGAGGGAAATTCTCTCGGTTCGGAAACGGCCCCAACACTCCATAAAAACCTGAAGGAGATTTTGGGGGAACTAAATAAATAATTATGGGAGTAAAACATGGAATTTTCAAACGTGTACTTTATGGCCTAATTTGGATCGTCATCATCTTTGCATCGCTGATGATGACCCCCCGGATTTGGTCTGCCTTGAATCCTGACAAACCCCCTGTAGGCTACCATTTTCTGACACCAACCTATGTCGCTATCAAGATCGGATTGGAAAAGATGATAGACAGAAGGCCACAGGTGCCATCTGATATTCAGGAAATTAAAAACATTGAATATAAAAATATCAATGGAAAATCGGTTCAGCTCGATATTTATAAATCCAAATCTGTCATCAAACCAGCCCCTTTACTGGTGTTTATTCACGGAGGTGGCTGGAAGAGTGGCAACCGGGCTGATTATCTGGTTTATCTTATTGCCTTTGCCAAAAAGGGTTATGTCACTGCAACAGTTTCCTACCGGTTGCTGAATGTTGCTCCCTATCCTGCCTGTGCCGAAGATATAACAGATGCGGTTCAGTGGCTGTATAAAAATGGGGAAAACTATGGTTACGATCCCGACAGAATAGCCCTGATAGGTGGTTCGGCAGGTGCACATCTGGCAATGCTGGCAGGTTACGAATGGAAGAGAAATGGTGCACCCCCCGATTCTTCAAAAGCCCAGGGAATCAGGCACAAGATCAAAGCCGTGGTCGACATCTACGGACCAACTGATCTGACCACCGAATTTTCAAGGACCAATTCAACGGTTACCGATTTTCTTGCCCGGACTTATGATCAGGCTCCGGAAATATTTATGGAAGCGTCTCCCATCCATTACCTGAATAAAAATAATCCACCAACAATGATTCTGCATGGCACATCAGATCAGATTGTGCCAGTCAGCCAATCCGATCTGTTGAAAGGACGCCTTGATAGTCTGGGAGTTCCCAATGTTTATTACAAGGTCCCATTGTGGCCCCACACCATGGATGCCATCGAAAGGGTTAACCGCTTTTCGGAGGAAAAGATGACTTTGTTCTTTGAGAACTATCTAAAATAATCACTGATCCGTTCCGGTGAAAATGGCCGAAAGTTGGTCAAACAAATTGAGTTGTAATTATGAGAATATTGAAACGCTTTTTTTACGGGTTATTGATCATCCTGATATTAGGATTTCTTTTAGTAGCATCACCCCGGGTATGGTCGGCTTTGAATCCGGATAAACCACCTGTGGGCTACCATTTTATGCTTCCTGGTTATATAGCGCTTGGCCTTGGACTCGAAAAGGTAATTGATACCAATCCGCCGGTTCCTGCAGATATCGAGGTGATCAAGGACATTGAATACAAAAATATCAACGGAAAATCACTTCAAATCGATATCTATCGTCCTAAAAACATCGTTAAACCGGCGCCACTGCTTGTCTTTATTCATGGTGGATCGTGGAGTCATGGAAAACGATCCGATTATCTGGTCTATCTGCTGGCATTTGCCAAAAAAGGGTATATGACCGCCACCGTGTCTTACCGACTGTTGAAGGAAGGGCCCTATCCTGCATGTATCGAAGATATTACAGACGCCGTACAATGGTTTTTCAGGAATGGCGAAAAATACGGTTACGATCCGGATAGGATTGCCTTGATCGGTGGATCGGCGGGAGCTCATCTGGCCCTTCTGGCAGCATACGAATGGAAGAAACCAGGAATAAGTGCTGATACTGCAAAAGTTCCCCTCGCTCCCCATCGGATAAAAGCGGTGGTTGATATTTACGGACCAATTGACCTGACAACTGAATATGCGAAAAACCAACGTTTGGTGATCAATCTGATTGGGCATCCTTACAGTGAGACACCTCAACTTTACAAAGAGGCATCACCAATCCAATATCTTGATAAAAATGATCCACCCACGATGATCCTTCACGGTACATCCGACAACCTCGTCCCATATAGTCAGTCTGATCTTCTTAAAGCAAAGCTCGACAGTCTGGGTGTTCCCAGCGTATATTATAAAGTTCCGTTTTGGCCTCACGCAATGGATGTTGTTCAACGAGTAAATGACTTTTCGCAGCGGAAGATGAACGATTTTTTTGAGAAATATGTAAAATAGAAATTTTAATCATTAAATTATATCTTCTCGCTATGCAAGAAAAAAAATGGTACCCCTGGCTGGTCGTGGCTCTTTTATGGGTTGTCGCGCTGTTGAACTATCTGGACCGGCAAATGCTTTCAACCATGAAACCGACCATGATGATCGATATTGCCGAATTAAATACAGCGGCAAATTTTGGACGGTTAATGGCTATTTTCCTATGGATCTATGCGCTGATGAGCCCCGTGTCTGGCATAATTGCAGACAGGCTGAACCGTAAATGGATGATCGTAGGGAGCTTATTTGTCTGGTCGGCGGTTACAATGATGATGGGTTTTGCTAAAACCTTTGATCAGCTTTATATACTTCGGGCACTTATGGGGGTAAGTGAAGCTTTCTATATGCCTGCTGGCCTTGCTCTTATAGCAGACTATCATCAGGGGAAAACCCGTTCGGTAGCGGTTGGATTACACATGACCGGTATTTATCTGGGGCAGGCCCTTGGAGGGTTTGGGGCAACTATTGCAGTAAACTTTTCGTGGCAGACCACCTTTCACGTTTTCGGATTAATTGGTGTTCTCTACAGCATTATTCTTATACTTTTTCTGAGAGAGAAAAAGGCTTATACCATTGCCCGGAATCTTACCTATTCACTGTGGAAAAGGTTTAAAGAGTTGTTTAAAGGGATGGGTATTTTATTGGGTAACATCTCTTTTTGGGTAATTTTGTTTTATTTCTCGGCGCCAAGTCTACCCGGATGGGCAACTAAAAGCTGGCTGCCTACACTATTTGCCAATAATTTGCATATTGATATGTCACATGCAGGACCTCTTGCTACGATTACCATGGCTTTGTCGTCCCTTGTGGGGGTGTTAATGGGTGGTTTGATCTCTGACAGATGGATTCAACGAAACATGCGTGGAAGGATATTCACCGGGGCCATAGGTCTGACACTGACAATCCCATCAGTTTTGTTAATTGGATTTGGACACGAATTTCTACCTATCATGCTTGGTGCATCGCTCTTCGGTTTAGGGTTTGGAATTTTTGATGTAAACTGCATGCCTATTTTATGTCAATTTGCATCGCCACGTTATAGAGCAACAGGATACGGACTGATGAACCTTGCAGGGATTTCTACAGGTGCAGTAATCACCACCTTTCTGGGAAAATCGGCCGATTCAGGCAATCTGAGCCGGGATATTGCACTTTTGTCTGTTTTTGTACTGGCAGCGGTGGTTTTACAGTTGACCATGTTGCATCCAAAAACAGCGAACAAAACGGAAGATTAACCTATTGAATTCATCGAAAATCTGTATATTTACCAGTTAAGCATTAAAGAATTACAGTCATATAAAAAATCTGATGATCGTATTGGTCACTCATTTGTTTGCTTAAGACCACCTTATTTTAAAGAAGTGTTTTTTAACAAGATTGGGATGATAACTAATAAATTAGATAAATCATTTGGACCATCCGGTAGTATTGCCGGAGTGTTTCTTTTTATTTCCGGAATGATCATTACTTTTTTTTCATTTTCCGGACTTTTCCTCCTTTTGTTCGGAGCCTTCTGGGGATTCTCTACATCAGGCACCAAAATTGATGTAGAAAACAGAAAAATAATGTTTTCAAATAACTTGTTTGGATTTTGGGTAACAGGCCGATGGATGGATATTCAGCCTGATATGAAAATTGGGATAAAGGTATCAATCAAAGTATGGAGAACATTTAGCCGAAGTAACCGTACGCTGGACATTCCCGTTAAGGATTTTAGAATAATATTGTATTATTCAGACAATAAGGAGATTATGCCAATTTTGAAGGCCAAATCACTGGATAAGGCAAAAATTGAATTAGATCGGCTTAGCCAACTTCTGAAGATTGGTGTGATTAAGTACAGTTAAAAGAATAGTAGTTTTTATGATTAAATGATTATGAGACTTATATTGTTTTCTTCAATTCTCTTCCTGGGGTTTACCATCTCTAAATATAAAGATGGCAGGCCGGAATGCAAATACCGGATGGATGCCGAAGATGCTGGCATGGTTATGGCTTATGGAGGTGGCCCCGATTCATGCGATTTTCTTGGTGCCCGCGATCTTTGGATGTTTAAGGCAGATGATTCTACCTTCTGTATGCATTACGATGCTGCCGGACCAAAAGGGTGGCTGACTTCGTTGGCAGTGAGCAAGGATCTGGTCCATTGGGAAAAGCGTGGGCCAGTACTTCAGTTGGGGGGTAAAGATGAACCGGACTCAAAAAGTGCCAGCTACGGAACCACTTATTTTGACGGAAAAAAATGGCATATGTTTTACCTGGGAACACCTAATGTCACCGCGGCACCCAATTTTATCCCTGCATTTCCCTATCTGAATATGAAGGCAGAATCGAAATCACCTTATGGTCCATGGATAAAAAGGGCAGATATCACTCCGTTTAAACCAAAAGAAAATACATTTTATAGTTCGACAACCTCACCCGGTTTTATTGTCAAAAACAAGGATGAATATATGATGTTTTTTTCTGCTGCAGATTTTACCATCAAAAGGACGATCTGTATTGCGCGTACCAGGGATCTTGATGGCCCGTGGAAGATTGATTCAGCACCTATCATTCCACCTGAGGAACAGGTGGAAAATACGTCGATGTATTATGAGAAATCCAATAAAACCTGGTTTTTGTTTACAAATCATATTGCACTTGACGACTTGGGAGAATATACTGACGCTGTTTGGGTCTATTGGTCCAAAGATTTGAATAAATGGGATCCTGCAAACAAAGCGGTTGTTCTCGACGGACAAAACTGTAAATGGTCAAAACGCTGTATCGGATTGCCCTATGTGATCAAATACAAAAATCGGCTGGCAGTATTGTATGATGCACCCGGTGGTAACAGTGTCAGTCACATGCGGCGAAGTATCGGACTGGCATATTTGAACCTTCCGTTAACCGCACCTAAGTGAAGATAAAATCATAATAGGAAATTCAAATTGAAGATTTCTGATTGACCCTTAAATTGAATAAAAGATGAAGAATAAAGCCTTGATAGTCCTTTTCATATGTTTTTCATTCGCTGGCAATGCTCAGAAGCAAAAGTCAAATATTGAGTATGATAAAGTCTCAAACTCGGTTTTTTTGTCTGACAGTCTGGCAACTATTTCCATCCATTTAAAATGTGATAAGGGGTGCGAAATTGATCAGCTGACAATAAAAAACAGTCAGGTTGTTGGGAATGGGAATCGTATTTTTACGGGTTTTACGCAAGGAGCAGAGACATACTCCTCAGCAAATTCTTCCGAAATTCCATTAGTCAAAATAGCCAGTAACATACTTACGATAAGCAGGATAAAATTTGGAAAAAGCAATTTTGGGATTGAGGAGTCATGGATTTTTACCATTCTGAAAAATAATATTCGCTGGCAAATCAAACGAAATTATTTAAATGATGGAACCATGGATATGAGCTATCTGCCGGCATGGAATTTTAATTCAATGCAAATCTGGGATGGCGCCATGCTGAATAATGGAGGAGTTGCCTGGTGCCGCTTTCTGGAAAAGGAGAATTTCACTTACGGCGCTCATGCTTCGGGTATGACTTTCTGGAACAGAAATAATAATAGCTGTTTCCGCATTTCATCTGAAATTGGGAGGGACATTTTCCCGGCTTTATCATTCAGCCATCTTAAAGAGAATGTTTTAGGAGTAGTACAAACTTTTTCGAACGCCGAAATAACTACCAAACAAGGATTTCGACGGTTTATCGAAAACGGCGCCGATGTTTTTGCACCCGTTTCAGTCAAAAAATCAACTTTTAATGTTAGCTATTCTCTGCAGGCATCGAACTACGATGTTGCTTACGACCGGGGAACCCTGAAAGGAATCAACGAATCATCTGTAAATGAAATACTAAATACGATTGCCCGATATTCAGTAGTGGATCAGAATTTATATGGGTCGAACGGATGGAGAACAGGATATGCCGTTCTCCAGGAACAATGGCTTGCACTGTTTGGTCTGGCAATCGATGATCCCGAATATGTCAGAGGTTATTCGCAAACACTTGAATATGAAAAGGAGCACGCTATTCTGCCTGACGGAAGGGTGTTGCCCAGGTGGCACCATGATGCCGGAGATGGAATGCCTAATACTTTTACAAAAAATGGTTATTACGAATGTCAGTGGGGTTATATGCTCGATTCGCAACCCGCCTTCGCGATTGATGTAGCCGAGCAGTTCGACATGACAGGCGATAAGGTTTGGTTGAAGAAATTTAAAAGTAGTTGTGAAAGCGCCCTGGAATATATGATCCGGCGCGACTCTGACGGGAACGGGCTCTTTGAGGTGATTCAGAATTCCCACCTTGAGAAAAAAGGGACCGACTGGCTGGATGTTGTCTGGGCTTCGTACGAAGTTGCTTCTATAAATGCCTTGATGTATAAAGCGTTGACCCGGTGGTCGGAATTGGAGATGCTGCTTGGCGATCAAAAAATGGCTGATCGCTACGTGTCACTGGCCCTGAAATTAAAAACAGCCTACAACAAAAACATTGCAGATGGTGGATTTTGGAATCCTGAAAAACAGTGGTACATCCACTGGCGCGAAAAGGACGGATCGGTCTATGGCAATAACCTTGTAAGCGTTGTAAATTTTATGGCGATAGGTTACGGTATATGTGATGATCCGACCCGGAAGGAGGCTGTTTTATCGAAGATGGAGGAGTTGAACAGCAAAGAGAATCTGTTCATCTGGCCTGCCTGTTATTTTCCTTACGAAGAAAACGTAGGGCTTAAGAATGTAAACTATCCCTGGCCAAACTACGAAAACGGAGATCTGTTTTTAGGGTGGGCTGAATTAGGCACCCGGTGTTATTCGGAAAAGAATCCTGAAATTGCGGTTAAATATATTCAAAATGTTATTGCAAAATACGATCAGGATGGCCTTGCACACCAGCGATACCAGCGGAAATCGCAGATGGGGGCAGGTGAAGATATACTGGCCAATAATGCCATGGCAATAGTAGGTTTGTACAGGAATATCTATGGTATCCGTCCGCAGTATAACAGGTTATATCTTGAGCCCCACATCACCCCTGAGTTGGATGGTACTGAAATAAAATACAATTTACGGGATAAGAATTATTTGATCGGACTTAATACAGGTAATACAACAGTGAAGACAGACAACTTCACGGTATCCTCTTCAAAACCGTTCGGGGTCAATCCGGGTAGCAACGGAATAGCCGTTTTCTTTGAAAATGAGCCGAAAGAGACATTTAAAGCCAAATCGACTGGTCTCTGCAATCTTGAATTGGTAGCGAAGAATGATTCAGAAATCAGTTGGAAGCAAACCTCAGGAAGTGGAAAAACAAAAGTGGAATATATCCTGAATGGACTAAATCCGGGGAAAAAATACGCCATACGCGTCAATAATATTCCGGTTAAAGTATCACAGCCGGATACAAAGGGCAATCTCAATTTTGGGTGTTCAGGGGATAAAAATAGGATAACCGTAAAAGTTGAATAAACCCACCAAGTCTGGCTGTATCAGTAGGGAAAAATTTAAACGCAAAGAGCCGCAAAGGGGAAACGCAAAGATTCGCAAAGTGATTCAATAATATTATAATAGAAATGAGTGCCGAGGAGTGTGGTTTTGTCCCGGCTTGGACGGGATTTATCGTACCAGCCTAATATTTTGACCTTCGCCAATTGGCACCTTACTGACTTCTACAATTTATTCAACTCAGGCGTGATTAGACGTATTCCACTCTTTTTAATTCCTGTTGTTTTCCTAATTGAAGTAAAAACTCTGGTGCGAAATCTGCTTCGTTTTCCCACGTTATTGTATTTAGCCTTATTTTAAAAGACTTAAAATAAGCTATATCTCTCAAGGGAATGAATATTCTTCGCGAATCATTAAATATTGTCTCCTTCAAATCTGTCAAAACAGACTCTCCATTATTAAAAGTTAGAAAAACCTCGTATCCAGCTTTATACTCAGCATCTATAATATTGATTATCATACTGTTATTCCAAAGGTTGAATTTTGTTAAATTCTCCGGTAGTTCTTATGAGATCCCAGTCTACCATTAATTCATCTTTATGAATTTCATACCATTCCAAAACCATACTTAAGGCTCTTTTGGGAAATTAACCTTCAATTATTCCGGAATTAATTTCGATAATAATCTCAAAATCACCATACTTTGCATGGAAGTGTGGTGGATTATGTTCATTAAAGTTCATGAAAATCACAATTCCTAAAAATCTGCATAATTCTGGCATAGACTATATTTTATACAAATTTAATCTTAAAATAGAATGAATGCAAATATGCTTGTAGGAAATCCATTCCGGAAATGGATATTTTGCGCCTTGCGGGAGCGGTCATTCCAGGGAACAATTTATTCAGACTCCCGTCTTGCAATTTACTTTTTTATCATGCTCCCACCTTCATAAAGCTAAATCATCCTATAACCTCTAAGTTCTATTCTGCCTAAGGTTTGATTGCCTAACAGTCTAATAGCCTTAATCTAAAAACTACAATGCTTCACTCAGCTCCTCTTTCAGCTGATTGACAAGTGTTTTTACCGATACAATTTCGGTACAACGGTAGGCATTGGCTCCGGCAAATGCAAATGAACTGAGCAGCCATCCTTTGGAGGCTTCGACCAGCACTTTGGCAATACAATAAGGGGCCACGCGTGGATTGCACGATCTTAAACAATGATGGGGACATTTGAACGGGATCGTTTCACCCCTGTTGACTCTTTCGGTAAACTCGTTGTGAATCACCCTGCCAGGTAAGCCTACAGGACTGTGTATGATGGAAATATCCTCCTTTTTGGCATGAATATAGGCCTGCTTAAAATCGTCATGAACATCGCATTCGTTGGTGCAGACGAACCTGGTCGCCATCTGAACTCCTGATGCCCCTATTTTCAGGAATTTGGCAATATCTGCTCCGTCCCAGATACCTCCGGCAGCAATCACCGGAATATCCTCCTCGAGCGTGTTAACAAAATCGACCAGCTCCTTCACCAGATCTTCGAGTATTGGGGCTGTCCCGTTCACAATATCATCGTGATTGAAACCAAGATGGCCACCGGCCATTGGACCTTCCAATATTACTGCATCGGGAATCTTATTATAGTTTTGTTTCCACTTCCGGTAAATAATATTTAAAGCCCTGGCCGACGACACGATAGGAATTAGTTTGATATTTGACCCTGCAGTTAGTCGGGGCAGATCCAGTGGAAGGCCCGATCCACAAATAATCATATCCACTTTCTCTTCGACACAAACCTTGATAAGTTCTTCATAATTAGATAAAACCACCATCACATTCACCCCAATTACGCCGTTCGAAAGCGAACGGGCTCTTCTGATTTCTGACCTTAGGGCGTCATTGTTTACTTCCACAAATTTTGAGGCAGAAAGATCTTCAAATGCTCCTAACCCTACACTGGCAATGATACCGGCACATCCCTCATTTGCAACTGCGGATGCCAATCCCGATCCGGATACCCGTACTCCCATTCCTCCCTGAATAATGGGAGGATTAATTTCAAGATCACCGATCCTTAGGGTTGGTAATGTTTTTGTAGTCATAAGTTATTCGTTTTTTGGTCATTTTAATTGTAGATAAAGATAGGATTTAGAATTTCAAAAACTAACCTCAATACAATTTAAAGGGAGAAGTCCATTAATTGTTTTCAGATAAACGGCGTGAGTACCCCTGTTTAATGTTTCCGATTTAAATACTACTTTAGATTTGAGCAACTTGTCATTTTTAAGATTTACAAATCCAGAAGGGTGACCATCAACAAAAATAGCTACGGTACCGAACATTGGACCTTTTGGAAGGTAAATTTCGAATTTGGTACCTTCAAAATTCCATTTTGCGAAGGCTTCAGCCTTCTTTGAAATAGCACCTTTGCCGTTTCTGAACAACGTATCCATTTTAAATTCCCAATCGCTATCCTGATTTCCCGCATTCAGCAATGCCTCGTAGTAACCAAAGGAAAGTTTGCCTTCGGTTTGCCTCCCTTTCACATCAAAATGGCTTATGAAAAGGTTACTTCGCGGATCAAGCATGATCCCAATCACTCCGGGTTGGTTCTTCAAAGTTCCTTCCCACATTTTCCGATTATTGATATTCAACAAAAACAGCCCATTCTTCTTTCCAAGGTGAAGATTGTTTCCTGTTTTTTTTAAATTCAGAATCTTACCGGAATCAACCGTCTGAATAATTCCCTTACCAATCAGATGAATCTTCCATCCGCTTTCTGATATTTCGATCTCTTTATAATCACCCTCATCCTGATCAAAAGAAAATTTACCCCATGTATTCTGAATGTCAAGCGGTTTATGGAAGTCCCAGACAATTCGCATGGTTCCCGAAAGGTCGAATTCCATATTCAGGTCATCAAGATTGATGCCATGTTTTATATAGGTGAATGACCCAGATTCGCAGGCTGAAAGGGCAAACCCCCTCGTTCTGTTGAGTTGGTTCCATGATGCCTTTGCCAGATTGATGGTTCCATAATTCATTTTATTTTTTGAAGGAAACATCACTACAATTGAATCTGAATCGTCTACAAACCCCGTGAGCGTCTGTCCCCAGATGCCGGCGTATTCGTTTTCGGTATTTTTCGAATGCCAAAAAGTGCCGGGACTGAATATTTCCCACTTATCCCGATTGGTAACATCTTCGGTCTTTACTCTTGAGATTAGCTGATAATTGCGGTTAGTGGCGACTGAAGTAGCCGGGAAATAGATATATCCCTGGTGTTCAAAAGCCGGAAAGTATTCCATCAGCGGAGGGTAGCTGGTTTTACTTTCAACATTCCTGATAAGGACAGGGTCGCTGTACGGACCTTCGGGGCGCGAAGCGGTCGAAGCCGCTAACGCCCAGCTTCGTGGAGGGGCAGTGTCCATCATATAAAGCAATACCCAGTCATTTTTCCGCTTTACCAGCATCTGTGCATACATTCTCCAGTAGCGGTTCAAAAGTGGATTTTCCCGGTATTGTGAATTAATCTTAAGAGGCTTTGCCGAAATCGTATAGGGTCCTTCGGGTCGGTCTGAAACCGCATATCCGATTCCGGTTTGTCCCATCTCCTTCCATGATGATTTGGACGAAACCCAGTCGAAGACCATATGGTATTTTCCTGCATCGTACACGACCATTACATCGGGCGCCTGGATATTGAGGGAATCATAACAGCTCATTTTTAGGGGAAACAGATCGCCACTCTTTTCCCAGGATTTTCCTCTGTCTTTCGATTTGTAAATGACGCAATTAAAATTTTTGGTGGATGAATCGTGTGCAATCGCATAATTCCGGCGATATTCACCGATAAAGAGGTACCAGTTTTTGCTGACAGGATCGCTGAAAAGGAATCCGTTTACGGGCCATTCCATTCCATCGCGCCCCTGATAAACCGGGTTATTTGAAAACCGTTCAAATGTGTCCCACGATGGACTGCCAAACGCAAAATGGTGCGACCATTCATCTTTTGCATCGAGTAAAGCGTAGTCCCTATGGAACGTACAGGAGCTTAAGGCTATGAAAATTAACAGGATGGACAAAAAATGGTACGTTCTCATGATGGTACATTTGATCAGTAAATTGAAATTAATCTGACAAAATAAACCGGTATTCTCCCGGCTTAACCTCCAATGTCAATCTACCCTTTATCAAACCTTTAATTTTAATGTCGGGATTGCTTCCTGCAGGCTGATCGTTGATTTTAAGCTTATCCCGATTGGTTCCGGGAAGGGCTATTTCGGCTGTGGCATGTTCAGGAACAGCTACATACAAGTTGAAAAATTTGTTTTCGTCAATGTGCCATTCGACGCAGACCGGTCCAAAAGGAGATGAGACCACACCTTTTGCCCATTTCAGATCACACGGATTGGGACGTACAGAGAATGTTTCCCAGCCGGCTGAGATGGGTTCTACACCCAGCACCTTCTGGGGCAGTAGAGCGGTTGGCCCTGAACACCAGGCGTGTGAGGTGGTCATCAGATCAGTAGCAAAGTTTGCAATATCCCAGCATTCGTGCCATGCTCCGTTAAAAAAGGGTGATTTCATCTGATCGCCCCAGTTCTTACGGATAAAATCAATCGCCCATTGTGGCTTGCTATCGAAGATTGAACTGACTACATAATAGGAGAATGATTGTTCACTACTTCTGTTCCCGGCAGCAATTGCATCCATAACATGCTCTCTTTCTTTGTCTTCCACCAGACCATAAAGCAGGGCATAAACCTGCGTTTGCTGACTGCATTTTGTCCCTCCGTAGCTATCCATAAAGAGTTGTTTTTCGGGCAACCACAACCATTTCCGGATGTTTCCCTTTAGCTTTTCAGCTTTTTCAGACCAGAGATCGGCTTGTGAAGGATCAGATGTAATGGTTCGGGCAATGGCCGAAGCCTGCTTCAGCGCTTCATAATAGAGGCAGTTCAATCCCGTAATCTCCTCGCGTTGGTCCATCGGATAGCTATCGGGATGGTCCAGCACAATCCATCCGGGAACTTTGGATAATAGGCCATGCTCTTTTCCGATATAGCCATCGAAAAGGGTCATCAGTTTTTTGAGGTTGGGATAGACCTGTTTGATCAGATCTTGTTTTCCAAAATACTGGTAATATTCCCCCAACATGATGACCCATTCCAGTTCATAATCTGCAAGATAGGCCGAAGTTCCCTTTCCCAGCAACCAGTCGGTGGGATAGCGCGAACGGATGGCGCCGTCGTTTTGCCACCTTTGTGACCAGGCGCCTGACAGAATATTGTAATGCATCAGAAATTCGGAACTCATCCCAAAAGGATAAAAGGAGTATTTCTGTAAAAAACGGCTGTCACCGGCAATATAATGGGTTTGTTCCCGCCAGGGTGTATCCATGTAAGTGTCTTGCGCACAAAGCAAAATGGTTTGATTCCCAACTTCCCAAATCCTGTTCAACAGGGGATCGGAACATTCGAAAGAGCCCTCTCTTTTAAAATCGTAATGGCGGTTGACGGCCGATATCCCCTTAATGATTACACTGTCGTTCTGTGAAAGGCTCAGATAGCGAAATCCGCGCCAGGTAAGCGGACTCCACGACTGAAACCCTTTTTTACTGATGTAGTAATCGGTATAATTGACCCTTTTTGTGTAAAGAACTGAACTGTCGGCCAGCAATCGTTCGCCGGTTCCCATTTCGAGCTTGATTCCCCCCTCACGGGAGAATAGGTCAAGGATCGGGGTCCCTGCTATCTCCTTCCCAAAATCATAAATCACCTTATCGCCAACAAACCAATGATTTACTGGGTAAACTTTTTCGCGGAAAAGTGGGCGACGGGTAATTTCTACGATATGATTCCAGGGGGCAACAGGCGGAATTCCCAACATACGTGCGGGCTCCCAGAGGGAATCATCAAAGTTGGTCTCCTTCCAGTTTTCCGGCATTCGGCTGGCATCGAATTTCTCGACAAACCCAATAAGATTGGAGGCGAGTGTACGGGTATCTGTTTGGTTATCCCAGGCTTCAGCCTTTGATACACGCCACGAATTATCGCTGTTTATTTTAATGTCGCCTTCATCTGAAGTCAAAACTCCCTGAAAGAAAAAGCCTCCCCGGCCATTAATCCGGTGGTGCATCCCTGTTCCAAAATTGTAGACCAGGGCAGCAATGGTATTTTTTCCTTTCGTGAAGTATCCGGTCAGATCAAATTTTTCGTAAACCTGAAATTCCGGATCACAATTCATTGGGCAGCGATCGACTAGTCTCCCGTTGATATAAACATCCGCGTAAGCATATGCCGAGATGAAGGCGATGGCTTCGTTTGGAATTTGTCCCAAATCAAATGTTTTTCGGACAAATAGGTAATAATTCCGTGGATTATCCTCCCCCGAATCCCATATCCAGTTGGCGACTGGCTTTTCGTTGTTGAGTAAGAGAGATGGTGCTGTTATCGACGATTCAGGATTATTGGCAATTCTGGTCCGGGCAGAGATCTGAAAGGGAAAAAGGATGAAAAGACAACCTGATAATATCAGACTGGTTAATAGAAAAGAACCGGTATATGACAGATTTTTATTCATTTAGTCTGAAATTAGTGGTGATCAATTCGAACAGGAACTTACAATTTCATCGTATAATTGGTCAGTTGTAAAGGGGATTTGATCTTGAAAATGTTAGTTGAAGGGTAAAATTAATACAAAATCGTGGAAATTCTCCATTGTTCCCCGTATTTCTAATTAATTTCTCCCTCATTTCTCCTTTCTGGTCACTTTGCGGGAACCGGACTTTCATTAACCAGTTTGATTGCCTCTTCCTCGTAAATGCACCCGGTCATTTCGCCCAGCGAGGTGCGGCTGCAGTAGCTGTAGCGCTCAAAACTGCCAAAATCTTCCTTGGTCAGCATATAGCCGAATGCATCGTTCGTGAGACCAAAAAGGAATGGCTGATCACTTTTCATTTTCCTTTTTACATAGAAACCGATATTCGGTAATGCCTCCCCGGGGATGGTCACCACCTGTGCCTTACCGATATTTAACAGGTTAAGCCGTGTTGTAATAGAGGTGAAATCGCTGTTTTTGGCCGCTTCGGTTGCCAGAGGCGAATGTTTGAATACAAATCGCATGATTTCGGAATCAACCGGAAAGCGAATGTTTTTTGAAACGCAATAAATTTCGGGGTTCAGCTGATCAGGCGCAGAACTGATAATTCGTAACGCTTCGTCAGCCATGAGGTTACCAATCCGGATGCACTCCTCCCAGTTGTTGGCCTCTTTCCCGTTCTCCAGT
This sequence comes from Prolixibacteraceae bacterium, assembly GCA_963677935.2. Taxonomy (GTDB): domain Bacteria; phylum Bacteroidota; class Bacteroidia; order Bacteroidales; family Prolixibacteraceae; genus JAAFHB01. The sequence goes on from CAXXEH010000003.1 coordinate 3,713,437, forward strand.
CGTACATCGGCGGTGACCATTCCACCCTGGGCACTATTCATAAAAATTGCCATTCCCCCCACTTTTGATTCAATCCGGTCGTAAAGTGGGCCACATAAATCGGGACTGATCAATTTACGATCGGGTCCAAGAATTTCGGGATGTGTGGCATAATTGACCAGTGTGGCGATCGGTTTTCCTGTGTTTTTGCCTGTTGTTGCGATTGCCTGAATAATCCCCATACGCGGATCGTAAAGTTTATCTGCATAATAGTTATAGGCAATTTTCCCTTTGGCCTGACCAACAGCAGTTTTAAGTGAAGCTGGTTCAAGTTTTGAGACGGCTTCATTCACAGCATCTGCTATTTGGGTAACACACCAGTCGAGGTATTTGAGGTCGGCACCCGTATTCCCTTTTTCATCTGTAAAGCCATAAGCATCCGGACAGCTGTGTGCGTGTGTGGCGCCAATCAGTATATTCTCAGGTGCAATACCTTTAATCAGTTTACGCGAACGGTCGCCCAGGTAAGCCGGCCAGCCGATATTATCGACGCTGACGATTGCGAAACGGGTTGTACCCTTGTCGAGTACAAAAGCTCGAACAGTCAGTTCCCCTTTTGTCCCTGTCGGGATTTCGGGAGTTCCCATGCCACCTGAGATGGGGATGAGTGTTTTTGGAGTAATATTTCTCATTGCGGCCCCTGCTTTAAATGTCTGAGCATTAAGATTTACCAATGAAAGCAGAAGAAGGAGTGTTGTTGTAATTTTTATTCTTGTCATTTTGTTGATATATTGAAAGTTATAAATAATTAATAAACATAGATCGGATTTGAGTAGAGCCAGGGGATATCTTTACCACGCAGTTTGATTTGTATTTCGATCCTGTAGGCCCCCGGTTTGATAGGTTCGGACCAGGTGTACTGATAATTTTTGCCAGAGGTGGTATTTAAAATCTTACCATCATGTATCAGTCTGAACTGACCGGGCAGGGGTGAAATAGCCTTTAATGCCTTGACGTGTTTAATTTTAACAGAATCACCCATCATGCCAATCAGGCTATCCTCAAGATTTGTAGCATAATACATAAATCCTTTCGCATCGCCTAAACTTTTAAAGGCGGTATAGAGGTGTCCTTTTTTTATGTTTTCAGCCAGCGAGTGAACAGTTAAAGTGTCGGCAAGCACATAGTTCGTGATATAGTTGAATCCCTCCTTATAGGTATCCACCATCCATTTGAAAACCCAGCCACTTGAATCCGGTTGATGAAAAAGCCACCTGTTCCAGAATCGTACCTCCATTGTATCAATAATATGGGCATTAAGACCAACCCATTGAATGCGTCCATCTTTTAAATACCTTGCCCGGAAGTTCTGGTTTTCATGTGTATCAACGGCTGAAAAACCAACAATCTTTCTTTGCATATTCAAAGAATCCCATCGAGCAAGAATGGTCGTTTGCTCATTGAAAAATTCACGTAATGCCCAGGGGCGGTATTTGTTCCCGTTAACGATAAAATTTAAGATATGGTGTGGTAGCGATTCATCTTTGGTATCACTGTGAAAATTGTAGATCTCCATACCCTGATAATCAGGATTCCCCCAGTTGTGAGGTTCCTCGGTGTGGGCATAAAACAAGATCCCACCCTGTGAAACTATATTTTTAGCAATGGAATCTTTATTCATTTTCCAGTTGATGATTGTGGTTTTGAGAGGCCAGCAATCAAAACCTTGTTTCTCGCTGCCCGATTCAATTAAAACACCATCGTAATTGCCGTGATATCCTTTGGGTATGGTATCGATATCACAACGTGGATGATCAGTCAGAAAGATAAAATCGATTCCATCTGTTTTTGCCGCGGGGATAATATCAGCCAACGTGCCTCTGCTATCGTGCGACAAATAACTGTGCACATGCATCACCCCACGATAAGTATTGAGCTTTGTCAGCGGAGCAGGTTCTTTACGTAGTTTCTGAAATTCGCTGATCTCTTTTTCGAATAGTGGATAGGTAATCCAGTGATGCCACAGCGCAGGAGTAAATAAAACGATAAGGGCGATCAGAAAAATCCCTAAAAATAGAAATGATCGATTTTTGAATGTTTTTTTACCCATAATGAGTCCAATAAAATTATATCTATCTTATATACAGAACAATTCAAACTTGTTGGGCAGGCGACCCATTTGTTTTATTTAAAATGGATTTCACCTACATTTTCTCTTTTTTAATCACAATATCCGAAATCCTCCGAATCATATCCATGGTATATTCTCCCATATTCGGACCAAACCAACCCATTAACTTTGGCTCATATTCATCAAGATAGAAATAGCGACCCGGGATAATATAGCCAACATAGCTGCCGTTAAAGCTTGAGACGTTCGCATTAAAACCTTTTGAGGCGAGGTAATTCTTAATTTGAAGGGCGTATTCGCCGCTGAAATCTGACGGGGTGGTAATCCACACCATTTTCCCGATCTTAAAAGCCTGCAGATAGACATTCTCAGGTAGCGGCATCAGTTTCTCACTTAAATAAGTTGTCAGATTGATTTTTGTCGTTAACCGGACGTGGTACGGTGGTAATTGTATCTTTAACGATGCTGCAGCGAATGAAACCCTATCCTCCATAACAACCTGATGAATTTTGCTGTTCAGACTATCAGCCAACGCCTCCCCGATCAGTTTGGGTCTGTCGAACCCTTTACCCTCCACTGCGGGACTCTGGCTTCCAACTGAACCGCCACAAAAGATGGCCAGATCGGCCGATGTTTTTTCCATTTTCCGTTCCCAATAACCAGGATAATCGGCGCTAACCTCCATATTTCCAGCTCCGAGAGTTGTTGAATGGGCGCCAAATGAGCCGATAATAGCTTTTTTTCGTCCGGTTTGTTCGATGTAAATGTAGCCAAAGTCATCATTTTTAGTACCCGATTCCCCGATGAGCCGATTTCGTGTATAGGTTGAGGCATTAAAACATCCCGAACCAATTGTGGCAGGATGAAGATCCTCAATAGCCGTGGTTACTGCTTTCGATATTTGTTGGACAAGCCATTTGGATATATTCTTATTTTCCACACCTGCAAACTGTTCTCCGATAAAACCTGGTCCCCAACCCCCAAGGCTCGAGTGGCTGTGTGTTGCCGAATAAAACACCTGGCTTCGCTTAATCCCCTTTTGGGATAATATCAGGCTCACCTCATCGATAATATTGGGGGGCATAATCAACAGATCAGCTCCCACAATCACAACTGTTTGATGGTGTGTCCTCAGGGCTGCAGCCTTCACGAAGATACTATCGTGAATACCTGTGGCTGCTTTTCCTTTGCGTGCCCCATAACCGGCAAGTGGCACGTCCATAAATTTTCCTTCTGATAGATTTATTGAAGTGTTATTGAGTCCCGGGGTAATGCTGATTCTTGAAAATCCCGCCTCAATGGAGTCTTTCTCATTGACTACGGCTGATTTAAGACTATCGACTCTTGCCGCAGTTTTTTTATAATAGTCTGTCAGATAATATGGTGTCCGGTCAACAAGTGAAGTGCTAAAGAAGAGAATCAGTAGAATACTCACAAGTATAATCCCCAAAATGCGTATAAATCGTTTCATTATCGGATTTATTAGTTTAAAACTTGATATATAATGCAATATTATACTAGCGTGTGCAATTAAACTTGTGGTATTTTATTTATTATCCATTGAATTTTAACACGTGAAGGGGTAAATTAGTTTTCTAAACGGTCTTAAAAAGTGAAAATTACATCAGATGGAAAGAACAAATCCCTATCTGAAGAATCAGTATTCGAAAATTCCTGATTCTCTTATGAATGTTTTCGGATTTCAGCCAGCGAAAGTTAAGGTTTTTGAACGGATCGTACTTGCAAAAACGCCCGTCATCACTGCAGCGACAAACCCAATTGATCCCAGGAACCGGGTATAGGGAGCCGGAGCATCGTCAAACCGGCCAATAACAAGCTGTTCCACATATTTTGCAATGTCTCTACCTGTTCCGCAAAATTTTCCTGATCACCTTCTCGTAGGCATCCGCATAAACCCGCATGCCCCAGTCGGTTGGATGAATCCCGTCAACCATACCATCCATGGGCATATTAATCTCTTTATTAGAAAGATAGTAGATGTTTTTAATGCCCTGATCTTTAAGTTGTTTGAACGCTGCTTTTGAGGCTTCATTTGCACGGGTATAGGACTCATATTTCTTTTTATCGACAAATCCATCCGTGTATCCGGGATGTTCGACGAGAAGGACAGGTGTTTGGTGCAGTGTTCTGATCTGTTTCACAGCTTCAACCGTTGCCGTTTCAATTTGGGAGGCGGACTTTCCGACAAGGTTAGGTATGCAATCGAAGATATAAAGTTTCGCATCGATCTCGTTGATAAAATTTAGTACCTCCTTTTCGAGTAATCCATTCCCCGAAAATCCGAAGTTGAGGAGTGGATAGGGTAACTCCCTGTTCAGAATTCCGGTCCAGGCCATTCCGGGGCGTGAGGCGCAAGCCCCCTGAGCAATCGAGGTTCCATAAACAACGACAGGTAATTCCCGCGAAGGGGCGATCCAGGTAAGCTCTGCATCCTGAGGTAACCCTATCTCCAACCATTTCACATGATTATATAATGGGAGAAACAACTGGTATTCCCTCTTTTTTGAATTATCAGTGAAAGAGTTAAGTTTATTGAAACTATATTTTATGGTATCACCCGATGGGTTACCACCTGCACTCCATAACTTTTTCCCCTTCTCATCAATGGTATAAAGATCCAGACCACTTACTCCCGTAGCCGACATATGGGGAAATGACAGTTTTTCGGAAACCTGGTAGATTACCTTGATCTCAGCAGCATTGGTAACGAACCGGACCGAAATGCCGGCACATTGTTCCGAGAGTGACCATATCGTAGGTCGGACTTTCTCTTTTGCTCGGGCAGGAAGCCGGCCATAGGTCCCTTTTTGTTCTTCACTCCATCCCTGCCCCTGCAAAACTGGAGCTGATTGCTTTTGAAGATCGTACCAGGCAAGGTTTGCCTTTACAGCGGTAACGATCCCTTTTTCATCGGGGTGGTTCGGTTGCTGCTGAGCGGATATGTCTATAGCTAAACCCGCAATCAAAATAAAAGATAAAAGCAGATGGTTGATATTCATTGGATTGTATTTTCGATTTTTTCTGTAATAAAGTTTTGGGTAACATCTGTCGCACCAGATGGCACGTTGGTAAACGGAAGACAAAATGAAGAAATAGTCATTGTTACGAGTTGCAAACTCTGAACCGTTAACCCCTCGTTTCAAACGAGGGGTATTGGCGTTTTACAAATTGTTTATCAGTATTGTCCGGGGAAATGGCAATCAGTATTAATAGATTCTTCGCTACACTACGTGCCGTTCAGAATGACAATTATTTAGGTAATAAGGGAAAGGGGGTTGGAAGTGGCAGAGCCACTTCCAACCCCCTTTCCCTCTCCAATGCAATAACTTGTTGTCATTCTGAGCGTAGCGAATAATCTTTAATTTTTCCATTGACAGTAGTGATTATCTGTATAGCCCGATTTGATCAACCGGAATAGGATGCCATGGTACGAGATAATCCTTGTAATCGGCGGCAACTGACGGATGTTTTTCAGATTTCACTAACCGGTTATTTAATAACTCAAACCGTTTTGATTTTCGTAAGACCCATGATTCTGCATTGATTGCCTGATTATCGATGGCATAATTTACATCTGCATCGGTAAGTAAATTCTTCAGTGCTGGATACTTCTGTTGCCAGAACTTGCTTTGCCAGTCGGTGGTATGCATCGCCTTGTACATGGGATGCTCCGGGTTATTCATCGACTCCTTCCATCGTTTATCACCCCAGGCTGACTGGCTGAAAGCGGCATGGCAGTCGGCAAAGATATTTCCCTCCAGAAAATTGTCTTTTCCTCCGTGAATCTGTACACCTCCAAACATGTTGTTGGACGAACGTAAAAACAGGTTTTCATAGATTCCGAAACCACTGATGGCATCATCCAGCCTCACACCTGCCGCCATATGAAGATTGGGGACCCCGATATCGTGAAAAAAGTTCCAGCGGATGATATTACCGCGGTACAAAGGATTTCCCCAGACATCGATTGCCCCCTGGTCATCCGACTCGATCACACATTTTGTAAACTCATTCAGCTCGACCACCATATCATTCCCTTCAAGCCGGATGCCACTGCTTGGAATATCTGCAAATAGACAGTAGCGCACCTTGATGCCATCCCCTTCAAGAACAATTGCCGGAGTATAGGTCCGGTCTATTCGCGATAGATTTCGTATTTTACAATTCTCGATAATGCTGCCTGACCCTACGAGTCTTAGCTTATCGCCGGCGCCAATATCTATTCCACCCCGACCCATACTTTCGATGGTACAGGAGTGCAACAGATGGCTTTCTCCACCGGTGATTTTAATTCCAAGACCTGAAGTGTTTTTCACCGAACAATCTGCCAGTGTTAAATGACTGCAATTGGTAAAGAGCATTCCATCGCCACGGATATATTGAAAATCAACTCCTTTTATGGTGAGATAGTTGCAGTTTTCGGCCATCAGGGCAGGGCCGTTGCTGCTTAAAACTGTATTTACAGGATTCACATCGTTTTGAGGGAAGTACCAGATTTTACCCTCTTTGATCGAAATGGACCATTCACCCGGATTATCAAGTTCGGATAATGCGTTGATCACATGCCATTTACTTTTTGCGAAACCATAATTATTGACCGGTGGGGCTATTTCAATCGTAGAGTCTTTCATGGATATTCCACCCATTTTTTCATAAGCATCAGCCCACATGTGGAACCAATAACCATGAAGCCAGACATCGGGATCTTTGGCCCATTTGATGACCCTGCTACTTTTAAAATCTTTTAATGCAATAATGGTGTCTTCATTATTGGGCCATCGCGCCATCTGTTGTGGCAGGCCGTTTTCGAACAATTCGGGAACAGGTAGCGTTTTGAAAGTTGAACTGCCTCCTTCAGCACGTTTACTCGAAAATCCCCCAAATACCAGGCTATCGATACCGTAGATATTATTCTCTTTCAAATCAGCTACCCATACTTTTGATCGTGAGATTTGGGGTAGTCGATCGAGGATCTGCGGATTTGTTTCCCGTTTCCACTTTTTTAAGGAGACACCTCCGCTGAATACGACTCTTTTGTCGGTTGAGGCGGACCTGATCACAAGGGGATTGTTCTTTGTTCCCGAATTCCCGGGTGTGACATGAATCGTTTCGTTAAGGGGATAAGTACCTCCTTCAATGATTATTTCGACCGGACCTTTTGGGAGACCAGGTTTACTCATGATTTTAGGAAGCGCTTCCAACGCTTCTTTGAGCGATAAGTAAACTAATCTGTCTTTTTGACCATGGATATCTGAAGATACATAAAGTGATGCAACAGGTTGGTGTTGAGGAGACAGGATGGTGTGTCCGGTTAGCGGAATTCCGTTGAGTTTCTTCTCCAACTCGTCGATCATCAGCTGATGATGAGCAGGAAGAACCGGAAGTAATTTGACCTTATTTAGCGTTTTCCTGCAATCTTTGGAAAGCTTAGCCTGAAATTGGGCATTTGCAAGCCGAAGGTAAACAAGTGACTGATATTGTGCAGGAACTACTTCTTTGTCAATGATCAGTTTGTACTGCACGATCGCATCGGTCAGCCGGTTGTTTTTCCACAAACTGTCTGCTGTTTGAATTTTACTTTCCAGGGAAGTCTCCTGGGCGAAAACATCCAAAAAGAAAATCGGGACCAGAAGCAGGGTGAGAAGGGGGTAGAGTTTCATAGTTTCTGTTATTTCTGATGTTTACTCAGGTTTATAAATAAGATAAGAAGGTTTGACCATAATTTTTGTCTTCGGTCGTTTGATCACAGTCTTTGTTGCAAAATGATTAAAAACTGAAATACTCGTATACTTCGTCATTGATCCGATTATTTTTTCAGAATTTCAATCAATTGTCTATTGATATACAGTGTCTCTCTTCCAACCCGCTGCGATTCAAGAATTCCGATTGACTCCATTTCCCGGAGGTATCTCGACGCAGCTTTCCGTTCAACCTGAAGCCGATTCACCACAAATTCTATTTTTGAATAGGGCATTTCAAATAACAATTCAACCAACTCCTTCTTATAAACCTTGGGAGCCTTCTTTTGTACCTCCTCAATGGTTTGGTTCAGTAGTTGCCTGATTACATTTATTTAAGCTATCGTTGTTCGTGAAGTGTATTCGACTGCTTCGAGCATAAACAGGATCCAATCTTCCCATTCACCTGTACGGTTGGTATGATTCAGAAGCCGATAGTACTCAGGTTTATTCTCCGTGATATAGGAACTAAGATACAAAATGGGTACCTCAATCAAATCATTCAAAATCAGGTACAATATATTCAGAATCCTGCCAGTTCTTCCATTCCCGTCGTAAAACGGGTGGATGCTTTCGAATTGATAATGCAGGATAGCCAGGTTTATCAGCGGCGACAAATCCTGCTCATTCTGATTAAAATGAGTAATGAAATTAGATAATAAATCCAGGATTTCCCCCTTTTCTTGTGGCGGGGTGTAGACCACTTCGTCGGTAGTATCATTTTTGAGGACCGTGCCGGGCATACTCCTGATTCCGGCGGTGTTGTTAACCAATTGCTGCTGAATGCTTATTATATCGTTTATTCGGAGGAATCCCTGTGCTTTAATGAAATCGAATCCATGTAATATTGCCTTTCGGTAATTAACAACTTCCTTTGTATCTGATGAAACAGTTGATTGCTGAATAATCAGCGCCTTGTATAGTTCATCCTGAGTTGTGATAATATTTTCAATCTCCGAACTATCCTTTGCTTCCTGAAGTACAATGGCATTAATTAACATGGTCTGATTGGGAATTGTCTTTGCAATCCCCTTCAATTCGGCCAATGCTGCTGCAGCCCTGCTAGTCTGGCGGAGTATTTCAATGGTTTCTACCTTGTCTCTTTGCGGAGGAAGGTAAGCAAGACTAAAACCCGGTGCATTTTGTCCCATGTAATTCTTATTTGTACCAAAAATACGAAATTCAGTACGCATTTACGTGCGTTTTGAATTTTTATAGTAGAACTGGTAATGGATTGTTGAAAAACATGTATTATGTTGTATCATATTGAATTAATGGTCAAATTAATCTGCGGAAATTACAATCTTTTCATCAGGCAATCCCAGTGAAGATGCTTTTAACTGGATGTTCCCTTTTTTACCGGTTGTTTGAATAATCACCTGGCACATCCCGCTAAAGGTCCTGCGCTCTTTTCCTTTGGCAGGTTCCCGGCTCATGGCATTGCCGTTGCCTACACCCACAATTTTTCCTTCACCTTCGATCTCAAAATGAATGAGGTTATCTGCCTCCGGAACCAAAGTATTGTGCTCATCTTTAATTTTCACTGTAATAAATGAGAGATCTTTACCATCAGCATGAATAGAGGTTCGGTCGGCTGACAACTCAATTTTTGCAGCTTCATCCGCTGTTTTTACCAGGTCTGTGGCAACAAGGCGTCCATCCCGATACCCTTCCGCTTTAAGTGTACCGGCCGTAAACGGCACCTTCCAGCGTAGCGATAATTTTGTGGTATCCTTGAAATTCTTTGTTTCCAAAGGTTGGTTATTGAGAAAAAGTCTTACCTCATCGCAGTTGGTGTAGGCTACAACATCGATTATCTGACCTGACTTCCAATTCCAGTGAGGAAGCAGATGTACCATTGGATCTTTTGTCCACTGGCTTTTGTAAAAGTAGTAACTGTCCTTTGGAAAACCGCAAAGATCGAAAGCTCCATAATAGGAACTTACCGCAGATTTTTCGTAGGGAGAAGGTTCCCCAAGGTAATCAAATCCTGTCCAGATAAACATTCCGGATATGAAAGGTCTGTTTTTAACAGCCAACCAGGCTTCCTTGTGAGTTGATCCGCCACCAGCATCATCGAAGGCTGAAGTCTGGAAATCGCTAAAGGTTTTTACAAGTGTATCAAGTGTAAAATGGTACACTCCCCGACTGTCAAATTGTGAAGCTGTTTCGCTTGCGATATAGGCCCAGTCAGGATGTTTTTTCTTAAATTCATCATAAGCATCAATGGTATAGTTAAATCCCACAACATCAACAGCAGCTGTCATCCCTTTCTTTTCGGCATCCCGTGAGAAGTTAAAAGCCGAAGTGGTAGGGCGTGTCGTATCATATTTTTTGATGATCCCAACGAGTTCTCTGGCAATCTCACCCCCATTGGTACTGCCCGGAAACCATTGTTCCTTTATTTCGTTACCAATGCTCCACATCACCACCGAAGGGTGATTTCTGTCGCGAAGTACCATATCGGTAATCTCCCTTTCGTGCCAATCTTTAAAATAATTCTGAAATCCAAATGGAGCCGCATCTTTGCCGATATACCAGCAATCGAAGGTTTCGTCCATTACTAAAAATCCCATTTTGTCGCAAAGCTCAAAAAGCTCGGGGGCCATCAGGTTATGACTACACCTGATCCCATTACAACCCATCGACTTAAGTAATTCCAGCTGTCGCTGCAATGCCCTATCGTTAATTGCAGCACCCAGACTTCCAAGATCATGGTGGTTGCATACCCCTAAAATCTTTACATTTTTTCCGTTCAGGAAGAATCCACTGTCTGCTCTGAAAGCGATAGTCCTGATACCGAAAGTTGTGGTATAAGTATCCTTTAGTTCTTTCTCCTGATACACTTTAGTGATCAGTTTATAAAGATTTGGGTGCTCCACATCCCAGAGGTTGGGTGAGCTGACCTTCAAGTTGGTATTTACCGTTATTTTGGAGTTGGGGGTTGCCTTACCATTCTGAATAAACGTGGCTACTTTTGTACCAGCATAATTCACGATCGTTGAGACGATTTTTAGATTGGCCTTCTCTTTACTATCATTGGCAATAGTTGTTGCCACATTCACGGTCGCCTCCTTTGCTGATACTTTTGGAGTAGTCACATATGTGCCCCATTGACTGACATAAACCGGTGCAGTGTTAACCAGCCATACATGTCTGTAAATACCGGCGCCTGTGTACCATCGTGAATCGGGCTGCTTCGAGTTGTCGACCTTTACGGCAATCAAATTCTCACCCTCCTGAATAAATGGGGTCATATCGTATTGAAAAGTGGCATAACCATATGGTCTGGTACCTAAAGGATTTCCGTTGATATAAACAGTACTGTTTTTATAGGCGCCATCAATAACGATAAAATATTTTTTCTCTTTCACTCCGGTAAGGTTAAAGTTTTTCCTGTACCAGCCGATACCTCCGGGTAGTAAACCTCCCTGATGACCAGAGGGGTTATCAGGACGGAAGCTCCCTTCGATGCTCCAGTCGTGGGGCAGGTTCAGCAGACGCCATTTTTGATCAGAGTAGGTGACCTTTTCGGCATTGGGGAGATCTCCTAAATGGAATCTCCAACCGGCATCAAAGTTCTCACGGCCTGCAGATTGCGCTGAAAGCTGAGGATTAGCAAAGAAGCATAATAGCAATAGAATAGTAATAGTTGTTTTCATTATTTAGGAATTTATTTAATTACTGCTTAATTCTATTTTTTCATCAGACAACCCCAGCGAGGAGGCTTTCAAAATGATTTTTCCCTTCCGGGGTGTACTTTGTATAACCACCTGGCACATTCCGCTGAATGCCCTGCACTCTTTCCCTTTGGGAGATTCGAGACTGATCGGGTTTCCGTTCCCGACACCTACGATTTGGCCTTCCCCTTCAAGGTCAAAATGAATCAGATGGTCTGCATCAGGAACTAATGTCCCCTCTTTATCTTTGATTTTTACGGTGATGTAGGATAGGTCCTTCCCATCGGCGGAAATCGTTGAGCGATCTGCAATAAGCTCAATCTTAGCCGGATCGTTGGCCGTTTTTACAACATCAGTGGCAATAAGCTTTCCGTTTTTATACCCTTCAGCCCGAAGGGTACCGGGTGTAAACGGAACTTTCCAGTCGAGAGAAAGTTTTTGCCCTTCACCTAAATTAATCACTTTATCCCACTGTTTGGATTTGTAAGTGATTCTTGTTTCAGCAAAAGCCTGCCGATCAATTAGTTTGTCGTTGAGATAGAGTTTAACTTCATCGCAATTGGTATAGGCAATCACATCAATCAGTTGACCCTTTTCCCAGTTCCAGTGAGGGAGGAGGTGAAGGACGGGTTCTTTGGTCCATTGACTTTTATAGAAGTAAAAGATATCTTTTGGAAATCCGCAAAGATCTACAATACCAAAACTGGAGGAAATGCAGGGGTAGGGATAGGCTGGTTCGCCGTAATAATCAAAACCAGTCCAGATAAAAAGGCCTGCCACGTAAGGGGTCTCTTTAACAGCCCTCCAGGTTGTCTGGGAGATCATTGTTGCTGGTCGGTCGTAATAGGTTCCGCGGTTATCAAATGAGGAGCAATGCATATCGGGTGTTGACTTCATTGCCGAGTCGGCCGGGAAATGGTAGATCCCTCTGTCGCTTAGGGACGAGGTGGTTTCACTCGCAATGAAAAATCCATTGGGATGTTTGGCCTTCTCCTCGGGATACCTCTCAACGGTATAGTTGATTCCGATTACATCCACCTTGTCGGACATAAATGTAGTGTCGGCCCGCCAGACTCCTGCGAATGCTGAGGTGGTGTAACGACTTTGATCGTACCGTTTGACAATTCCGTCCAGCTCCTTAGCGATGGCAGCTCCCCCATATTTGGTGTGATTTTTCTCCGGGATTTCGTTCCCGATACTCCAAAGAAAAATAGAGGGATGATTCCTGTCACGGAGCACCATATCGGATAAATCGCGTTCATGCCAATCCTTAAAGTAGATGTGATAATCATACTTCATCTTCTCAAGATTCCAGACATCAAATGCCTCATCCATTACCAGGAATCCCATCTTGTCGCACAGATCAAGCAGGTCCGGAGAGGGCGGGTTATGACTCGTGCGAATCCCATTGCAACCCATGCTTTTCAGAATTTCCAGCTGACGGGTCAGCGCCCTTGTGTTTAGGGCGACGCCTAAACATCCCAGATCGTGATGCTGGCATACCCCTAAAACTCTCACACATTTACCATTTACGAATAGTCCGCTATCCGATCTGAAAACGATGGAACGAATCCCAAAAGTTGTATAATAGGTGTCGCTAAGCACTTTGCCCTGAAAGATCTCGCTTTTCAGTTGATAGAGGTTTGGTTGGTCAGTACTCCAGAGCTTTGGGGAAGTGACTTTTAAATCTGAGTTAATCTTTAGTTGCCCCGCCGGTTCTATCTTTCCGTTTTGAACCTGGCTTGCTACTTTATTTCCGTTTTGATCCAGGAGTGAGGATACAATTCTAACCGTAACTTTACAATTATTTTCATTGGTGATGTTCGTTTCTACCTGCACCCGAGCCTCTTTTTCAGAAACCTTTGGAGTAGTTACATAGGCGCCCCACTGGCTGACATGTACCGGAAAATAGGTGGTCAGCCAGACATGCCGATAAATTCCTGAACCTGAATACCATCGTGAATTGGGTTGAAGTGAATTGTCCACTTTCACAGCGATAACATTCTCTCCTTCGGTGATATATGGTGTCATATTATACTCAAAAGTGGAGTAACCGAACGGACGGTTTCCAAGCAGGTGGCCGTTGACCCAGACAGTGCTGTTCATATAAACACCATCAAACCGGATAAACCGGTGCTTTGATTGGGTATCGGAGACCTTAAAGCTCTTTCTGTACCAACCAATTCCACCCGGCAGTGAGGCGCCTGAATTGGTTGCCGGATTGTCGGGTTTAAAGCTCCCTTCGATGCTCCAGTCGTGCGGCAGATCAAGGATACGCCAATCCTGATCAGAAAAACCGGCCTTTTCTGCATCCTTTATATCTCCTAAATGGAACTTCCATCCGGCATCGAAATTTTCCCTGCCAACCGGTTGCGAAAAGAGGGGGGATATGGTAATACAAATTAATGTAAAAAGCAGCGTTGTTTTGTAATTCATTATACTTTAGGTCTTTATGTCAGATATAATTGTATCAAAAGGCGTATTTTAGTGGACTTTTCTTTGTTTTTTGATATAGGTTGCGACATTGTGTACATTATCCAGCCAAATTTCATTGGCAGGCTCGGAGGCATACTTGCATAGGGCTTCAAGTGTGGTTAATAGGGTTGTTTGATCTCCTCCGTTATTCACTTCATGACCAGCCAGAATAAGCCATTTACCCTTTGCTTTTGCCTTGTCGATCCATGATTTCAATTCGTCAAATGATTTTCCGTCCATTTCGAACCCATTCAGCTGTACCAAATTGCAAAACATTGGATCATTGGCATCCTCATCGTGCCAGCTCCTTCCTGTTTCAAATTTCCGGGCTATAAGTGGCACATAACTTTTGGTATTCTCCCCTTTGCCCAGGTACTTCTGCCCGCACGGATAAGCAAAAGATTTCACTTTCACCCCCAGGCATTTTTGGATGATTGCATTTGCTGAGTCCAGCTGCTCCTTCATTTGATGAAGTGTTGTTTCTTCCAGGGAATGTTTTCTTGACCATTCAAAATTTATACTGCAGGCATGGTAGAGGGTATGATTACCAATCTCATGCCCCTTTTTTACTGCCTTTTTCCAATCTTCAATTCTTTCTCTCATAATGTCGGGAGAAACAAAAAAGGTAGCAGTAACACCATATCTGTCGAGTAATGGGAGACAATAATCGACCTGCGAAAAACGGGCATCGTCAAAAGTCAGGGTCATGGCCATCTTCTTTCCTGCAGGCCATTGAAAACCAGCTGAAACCGGACCTGGCTCAACTACATATCGCTGTCCGAAACCGGTGTTTACACTTAAAATGCAACCAGCAAAAGTCAGGATGGTGAGTAGATCTTTGATCATGATTCGATTGCTTCAAAGGATTAACTAAACGTCTTTAATTTGGAACTGCGCTCCATTTTAAGGTGGTGATTGAATGTGATTTGAATTTTGCTGTAGCAATTTTACCATTATAGGTGACCTGACACTCCGTTGATGCTCCATTATTTACGACATTGAGTATCACTGTGCCATCAGGATTTTTAAATCCCACAAAATTTAATCTGTCAGTACCTCCAACCGTATTGATCCGGTAGGCTCCAGGCCTTACAAACTTGCTAAAATGCGCAAGGTAGTAGTACAACCCGGTATATGTCACCTCCTTTGTTTCGCGGTTAATCATCACTACCGAATGCTGGAAATTGTTTTCCGGATCTCCGCGATCAACTGCAACCAGCCAGGGTCCGCCGTTTTGGTCAAGTATCATATTCCAGTAAATCCACCCCGAAACCCAGTTTTTCATGTCGTTGATAATCATATTACCCCAAAGCTCTCCATCCTCAAAATGGCAGACCGGCCATTTGCGTTCAAAGGGATAGATTCTTGGACAAAGTGATTTTCCGGCATAGCATACCTCAGTCATCCAAATCGGAATATCAGGCACCAGATTATGTAATTTGGTGAGTGAGTTGAATTTAGAATCATCAAAATCGTAGCCGTGAACGGTGAATGTGCTGATCTGTTTTTTAACAAGGGAATCGGCAATTACGGGAGGGAATTTTCTCAGACCCTCCTCTCTTGTGCATGTTTCACCCAGCTGAATTTTCGTATCCAGTCCGTCTGCCTTAAGGCGTGCGGCAAGATGGTTTTTTATGATGATACCCATATCTTTATAAAGAACATTGGAATAGTGTGAGTTGTCAGCCTCATTGAAAAGATTAAGGAACTTAACTGAGATCCCCTGCGCTGCATAAGCCTGAATGTATTTTGAGTAGTATTTTGACAATGCCCCATAGTATTCGGGTCTGATGTGTTTTTGATCTTTCCCTAATCCAAAATACATCCAGTCGGAGACAAAATCAGCGCAGGTTTCGATTTCAAATTTGCCGTACTTCATCGCCCCTTTTATATAGGGAACCAGTCCGTTGGGCGCCAGATCCCTTGCGATTGAGAAATGTTCCATCGCCGTATCTCCGGGTGTTTCGTTGTAGGAGAACCATGGTCCGGCAGAAGCAAAATCACACGCAGCCATAGGCGATTTCATCAGGGTAAATCCGGCGCCGGATTCGGGCGAAAACAACGATTCGAGTACTTTGTCTTTTGCCACTGGTTCCAGTGAGTTGAGGCAGATCATACCAGCCTCGTTAAATGTAGCCCCGAAGCCATCCATCCTTTGAAAAATTGTGTCCTCCTTTATCGTTATTTCCGGGAGTGATGATGACTTCAATTCCCCGAATTTTAATGCCGGTTGTAGGGTTAGCCTCTCTCCGTCCTGGGAGGAGGAAAAAACCGTAATTTGTAAATCCCTGTCAGTGCATTGATTACTAACTGATAATGCGACAATTACGATAGCGAATTTTATTGTCAGGGCTTTTATTCCATGAAATCTTTTACACATAATTTTGTATTATTTAATAGTTGATCTGATTAGCGTTTATCCAATTTGAGAATCCGGATGGCATTGTCATGGAAGATCATCTGTGCAATTTTGAGCGCTTCAGACTCAGTAAAATAACCATCTCTTACCTTCTCCGTCAATACCTTTGTAACCACTTGTTTTCCAACTAAGAGATGTCCATAGATATTCTCCACATTTCTGAAATCGCCTCCGAATGCCATGATTTTACTGGCAGGGACCGTTTCGAGCCATTCGTGTAAATACCTTTCGCTATATGAGGGTGAGATGATATGTAACCAGCACATATCGATGTAAACATTCCTGAAGTTTTTAGCCAATGAAGCCAGTTCTCCGCCGTAAGGATACCCTCCATGAAACAGGATAAACTTTACATCACGGTATTTTAGAAAAAGGTTGGCAAGGTGTGCAGGATTGGAGTTTTGGATGTAATTTCCATCGCCGGCCTGAAGTCCGGTGTGAATTTGTACAGGAGTGTTGGTCGCTTTTGCAAGATCTAAAATCCGGTGTACCATATAATCCTGCAAAGGTTTTATCTCACTTCCGTTGTAAGGTAGAACCTCACCTGCAGGCAGGTTCATAATTTTATTAAAAACCGCTTCTGCCCGCTCTTTGCTCACATCCTCAAAGAACAGGGTCCGCTCATAGGCAGTTCCGATTTTAACGGCAACATTATTTTTATCCATCGATTTGTGAAACGCAACCCCTAAGGCGGTAACAAAATCATCAAGTGTTTTAATTGGTGTATTTTGTTGTTTTGCAACAGCTTCTATTTTCTGGGCAGAGACGGCAAAAATGAACTCCCCAAACCGTTTCACGTATTTATACATTCCTGGATCTCCCAAATTGTGGTTTTCGCTGTCAGTAACCACATAGTCGATGCCACTTTTTTCGATCAGGACTTTGCTATACCAGTCGGTCTCATAGGCTTTTTTGATTTTGGCTGATAATTCCTCTACCGTTGATTCGTTTAAGTCTTTGATCCCAAATAGGTTATCTGCAGTGAGTAATGCCGCACGGCAATAAGCCGTATTGGACGTCGCCTCCCAATAGGGTTTTAAGATATTCCATTTTTGCATTACTGTCAGGGAATCGGTCAGTAATGTTCCGAAAGTAGACTTTGGCATCCCCGCCGACCGGATATCATCATAGCTATAGTGCTGCAATAGCAACATAAAATCGAGTTTGCCACTTTTCATCCATCCTGCCTGAGCTTCCAGATGTTCATGGGTATCAACCACCCTTACATTGTCGACAAAATTTTTGATGCGTTGTTCATACCCGTGTTTTGGCAAGGGTCTGATCTGAACCTGGGCCTGGAGAGAAAATAAAAGTGCTATCGCCAGAGTTGTGAGTGCTGATTTTTTCATAATTATTCAATTACTAATTGGTTTGTTTCGATACACACATGTCGTATTAATTAATCCATCTTGGTACAATTCATTTGTATATAATTTGTTTTTTAACGGCCAAATGGAATAGCCATGGTGATATATTCATCTTCGGTTTGTGATTTTGCAACCATGGCTATTTCATAAAAACTTTCCCATTTACTGTGACCTATTGTGTCTAATGTGGTGAAATTTATTGTAGTTTATACACTGCACTTCTGATCTCCGTAAGTGTTCCTATAATCACATAATATTCATATTCATAGACGCTGTTTTTATAAAGAGTCTCCTTCTTCACAGGAGCAATGTAGGAGGTTGAGCCACTGGCAGCCTCTCCTCCTGGAATTCCGGCCATACCTGCAAGGAACCGATCGCATTTGCGATTATAAACCCCCATTCCCCAGAGTCGATCATCCACAAAGGCCATCCAATGTTCAGTAACATTGGGATAGATCCCCCAGAATCCGCTCGAAAGTTTAATAACAGAGGGATTATCTAACGAAGCATTGGTAAATGGCGAGTTTCCCAGATAGGTATATAGATTTTTTAATGACGAAATGGGATAGACCGCTGGTAACTCCTGATCGTTGAGAATACTATCTCCGTAAATATGATCGGTGCGGTGACAGGTAAGCCTATTATGGACCTTTAAAACATTACCTTCCAATATCGTCCACTGTTCCATCTCTGCTTCTGCAGGACGGTTATTCATATCCCATTGCATAGGGATGCATTTCACATAGAGCTCATTACCATTTTTTTTGAAGGAGAGAATTTTTGCTCGGTTGCGGTTGTAGTCCCCAACCTGAATGGGGTTCCAGCTCCATGGCGACCAGTTTTTAGCCTGCCCATCGGCTTTACGGTCGATGCTCTTACCTGCATAATACGATTGCTGGATGTATCTCCCTTCATCAGAAATATTGACAATACTCCTGTTTGAACCGGATAATGAGAGGTAACAAATAGCTCCTCCCCGGGTCAGATCGAGTTTAAGGGTAAGAATGCCATTGTCAATCACCGGAAGTGAATCGTTGTTCTGAACCACCGGCTCGCTGACCTGGCTTTTAGCAAAAAAAGTTAGCAGCATCGAAAGCATTGCTAAACAGACGATTTTCTTCATGTAAATTAGTTTCTGGTTTTGAATTCAACTGCAAGATAGCAACTTTAATCTTTAAAAAGTTAGCTTATTTTGAAATTTAGTCATGATAAATTGCTAATTTTCAACCATCAAATTTAGCGATTTACCATCTGTTTTACCTGTAAAAATTAAGTTATGAAAAAGTGGCATTTTCTCTTTTCCTTTCTTGTTATATTACTGTCAGTTAGTAGTCTAAACTGTAATAGCCAGGTCTTGAAAAATAAGTGGAGTGACCAGTGGGCGGGTAGGATTTATCCTCCGGAACACAAGATCGTTATTGATTCTACCAGTGGAGCGAAGCTAATTTTTGTAACTACAAATCCGGGGAAAGATCTCAATTTTTATTTCGACTGGAACAGCTGGTTCAAAGATCAGTCGTGTCTGTTTTTTACTTCTGACCGTAACGGAAAGACCGAACTTTTTGGATATGTTCCCAAAACCGGCGAGTTAATATGTTGCAGTCCTGAAAAAGAAGATAAGAACTATTGGTTTGGAGTTGTTGATTATCAGTCGCATGACGTTTACATGACAGGAAATAATTCGATGATTGCCTGGAATATCACAATTGGGTTTAATCGTGATTCCACGAAGGTGGAGAAAGTAACGGTAAAGGAACGGACTGTGGCGAAGGCCCCCGAAGGGAAGAAGATCAGTAGTGCGCTCACACAGAGTGGCGACTGTAAATACCTTGCAGTAGCAGTAGCCCCCAATGACCGTCCTTTTGAAAAGGAGATTTTATCGGTTGATATCCGGACAGGTAATTTTAAATTATTGTATGCGATGAATGACTCCATTCCGCTCACCCATATTCAGTTCAGTAAGTATAACCCCTATCTTTTGAGGTTTGCTCACGATGGTCCAAAATTGCCCGGTGTTCACCGGATGTGGGTAGTAGATACCAGAAAGCCCGGGACAGCAACTAAAATTCATTTACAGGAGACAGGTGAACTTGTAACTCATGAAGATTGGTGGGTAAATGATCAGCTCACCTTCTGCGGTGGTTACAAGCCTGAGGAATCGCACGTTAAGCTGGTCAGTATTCATGATCAGAAAACCAGGATTATAGGCGCCGGCGCCTGGTGGGAAGGTGGTAAACCATCCGAAATCGCCAAATACAACTGGTGGCACGCTTCAGGTGCACGCGATGGAAATTGGGTGGCTGCCGATAACTGGCATGGACGTATTGCTGTTATTGATATGAGAACCTCACATCTTAAGATACTTACCCAAAACCATCGCATTTATGGTCGCGGAGAACACCCGCATGTGGGCTGGGCACCAGACAGTAAAAGCGTGGAATTTACTTCAAACCAGCGCGGGAATGCTGATGTGGTCATCGCTTATCTTCCGTTGGAGAAATGGGGATATCCTTTCGAGGAGAAGTAAGGATTAAAAAAAAACGTTAATAATCGCTATACAAACTTTGAAGCCGCTCACGCAGGTGTGCGACGGCATATCGTTTTCGTGAGATGACCGTTTTTAAGTTGGTTCCTGTTTTGTCGGCAATTTCCTGCAGGGTCATATCTTCCAGTTCGTTCCATACAAACACCTCTCTTTGTTTATCGGGCAATTCGTTCAGGGCTGCAAAGAAAGATTCCCTAATAAACGACCGTTCAAATTCATTGTCGGGATTGGTACTATCGGCAAGTAATGCTTCCGGCCATACCATTTCCCCCTCTTCATCTTCGTAAACCAGATCAGTGAGAGATGAGGCCGATTTCTTACGTTTTTTGTCCACAATCCTGTTTTTGCTTACCCGGTAAAGCCAGGAACTCAGTTGAACAATCGGTTCAGTGTCGATGACGGTACTCAGCTGGTACCATACATCCTGCAGAATATCTTCGGCGTCCTCGTCACTTTTTACGCGGCTGCGTATAAACCGGAGTAAACGCTTCCCATATTCTTGCACGGCATCCTGAATTCTCATCTGTCGCTGGGCCATCGGGAGTGTAATTATTTCGTCCATATAGAGGTAGACGAATAAGTGGGAAAATTACTTTAAAGTTTACTTAAAATGCATCCCCACTCTTTCTAATGATTTTGCTGCTGCCTCCAACGATCTGATCACTTCCAAAGAAATTGGAGATGGTTAAGGCTTTAATCACATTCTGATCATTATTCAGAAAAAACGGGTAATTGCCAAACGCATTGACATGAATTATATTTGACCCATTTATCACATTCAATTTCCCAGTGGCATTAAATAGTACAGAAGCTATCCCTTCTGTATTTATCCTATTGAATTGCAGGTAATTAATACTGCCCTGGTTTTGAGTTTTTAGTAAAACGCTATGATTCACAGTTTCTTTGAATTTTCTGTCAACCGATACATTGGATATACTTAGCTGATTGATGGTTGCGCCGTCAACCAGCACATGGGCTATCGTAGAATTCCTGGTGGAATCGAGACTATAATATCCATCCAACTCCATCGTACCAATTACCGTATTCTTACCTTTTATAAAGATGGTTGGTTCACCGGCGCCAAAATATTTCCTCTTAAGATTCTTAATGATAAGTTGTTCTACATTTGTACTCACATTAATGCAACTCTCATTGGGCATTTTGATTTTCCCGTCGTAAATGGCCACATCAAAATCTTCAATATTGATCGTCCCGATATTGCCCGGGCCGGCCCACGTTAAGATTCCCGGATCATGTTGGTAGTTGTCAATGACCACTGCATATCCTTTGGTATACCCCTTAATATTTCTAATAGTGATCCTATCCACCCTGCTTTTGCCGCTTAGAATTCTGATTCCAAACAACGAACTGTTCAGTGTGATATCGTCAATGAGAATATCTGAGATCGGACCGGCAGCTTTTTCAGTATAAAATACTTTGTATGAGGGGGTCCCTTTCCTGTCGAACCATTTCAGGTAAAGGTCATCTGCATTTAATCCGATGGCATCGTCGTGGGTGTTCAGTATGCAATGCCTGATTACGCCATACTGCGAATTTCCGTCTATATGCAAACCATCATTGTTAATCAAAGGATCGGGCCCCACGTCCACAATGATATTTTCGTATAAAACGTGTGTTACATTTGCTGCTGCCAAGGCATAAGTTGCCGGTTTATAAAGAATTGCATCCCTGACAATCAGGTTGTCTACGCCATAAAACCGGAAACATCCGACCAGTCCGCTAATGCTGTCTCCCTTGCTTTGTGCACCACTCCGGATTTCCGGATTGTAATAGTTCCCGTTCCAGATTCCCCCCATGATCACAATATTGGAATCTTTTTCAGAACCAAACGATTGGCAGGCATTGATAAAAATAGATTTGTCGGAGTGATTTCTCAATATTGCGCCACAACCTGCATTGGCAACGATGGTGGTATTGCTGAAGATTTTCAGACCTGTCACCGAATATTTACCATCCCAATAGACGGTTATCGGGCCATCTTTTGCCTTGTTGAGGACAGACTGTATGACAGAAGTATTATCAGTTCCGAAAGTCACACTGTTCATTCCGATTTCGGCATCAGATAAGGCGCCATAAGACGAGAGATAGTAGGTGTTTTTCCCTGGTTTCCCGGAAGCAACTCCGGTAACAGCGTGTTTAAGGGACTGGGAAAACCCTGTATTAATGATAAATAGAACAGCGATTGCAAGATTAAATTTTTTCATAGTGATATATCTGGAAATGACTTTCTCAGCCTTTTTTATTTTGCCCCCTCCACACTCTTGTGAAATGATAACCGGTGTGGTTCGCCTGCTTCGGCATAATAGGTAACCCCTTCACGTTTTGCGATAATGCAGAATTTGTCGTAAGTACCATCATATTTGGCAAGTACGGGCGATCTTTTGCATTTGAGGTAAAGAACAGGAAGTGAAGTCATTTCAACCCGGTGCAACACCTCGTCATTATCTGCCACCTTTGCCGCGTTCGCAAAAATTTCCAGTGCTTGATTTACAAAATCATCTGAAAAGATCTTGTCGTTAGGGGCCAATCCAAGGTGGATATGGGTTTCGCGAGTAACCCGGTTTTGTATCAGGTCGAAATACTCCCTGACAAATTTCCCTGCTCGTCCGTAATATCCATACATGAAATCATTGATCACCTTTTCAACATCGCCGTCGGGGTTCCAAAGCAAGCGTGAGATCAGGTAAGCCTTCAGCTCCGAAAATTCACCGCCACGACTTTGGTAGGCTGCCTGTTCCATGATTCCGATGGAATTATTTTCCCTTAGCGTTTGAATATTGGATTGAAGTACCCTGAAATTGGGATAGGGCATTACATAATGGCTAAAGTTGACCACATAATCCCAGATATAAAGGTGAGGGGCGAGCGATGACCATTTCTTCAGATCGTTCAGGAAGGACTGGTTTTCGGGGCATGATTTAAAATCGTGCGCAAAACAACATTCGATACTGCATAGCCTCACCACCACATTATTGCGCGGGCGCATGCTCTTCGGCGGAGTACGTGTGTACTGATAAGCCAGCGTCCCTATAAACTTATCGGGAAATTTCTTTTCAACAGCTTCCGCGACCTGGTTCACAAACCAGATCATCAATCCCGATTCAGTCCCTTCCCGCTTTACAATCTCCTGACATTTATCGCATTGGCATGGATTGTGCCAGTCGTTTTGAGATACGTCGTAGATCAGGTATTCAGGGCTTTCGTGCATCCGCTTTTTGATCCTCTCGGTAATAATTTTTAATACATCGGGGTTGGTCAGGCATAGCTGAGCCCTTTCGTGAATCCTTTTACCTTCAATAAGACTATAGTATTCAGGATGTTTGTCGTAAAATTCTGATGGCGGCATTAACGGATAAAAGGTGTGGACCGCCCAGTAATTCTCTGTTCCACCAGGTTGAGGTTTCGATTCGTTAAATCCCAGGGTGCCGTTCATCCTGTTTCTGGCTGCCCAGATTGGATCAAATGCTTCAAAATAAAAATCGTTTCTGACCCTGATCCCGGGTTTCTCGGAATGATCCATCCAGTTAAAAGTGAATTCCTTTCTTTTCGGAATGATATTCACCTCAGGAGTGTACCACCTGCAGCCCAATTCGTTTTCAAGGAAAGCCATCACCCCATACATTGAGCCGCGCATTTTTCCTCCGTAAATGAGCAGATCGGGTCCGGAGTTGAAGTAGCGGAACGATTCATCCAGATTTGCAGGGGCGCTGGCACCTGTTTTTGATTTAATGATCTCATTATAACCAATCACAATCTGCGGACCCTGATGCGGCTGATCGAGCTGTTGAACAGGTAATTCTACACCGCTGATCTCCTTCAACCAATGCTGAAGTTCTTTGGCTGCCCATATTTCCGATTCTGCAGCATTGGGGCCCAGGGCAATCCTGTAATCCGATTTCCCGTCAGCGAAGAGTGGGTAGTCTTTCCGGTTGCCGGCAAAGAAGGAAAATTTCCGGTAAGTAAGACCTCTTCCGTTCAAGCGTGCCGTTAAAGTTGCACTATAAAGTTGATAATCATCAGATTCAAGTTTTGTCTTTCCACAAAAGTCAGTAGTTCGCAGATCTTTAAAGACGAGTTGATTTTGATTATTCTTTATTTGAATATCCAGGTCATGAATAAGTTGTTGTAAAACCGTAGGTGCGAATTTTGAAGTAATTGCAGCCTGCCCATCTAATCCGGCAGAGATGGTGAAAAGATCCCCCTTTTCGAGCAGGCTGGAAGTTGAGAACGTTTGGAACCTGGCACAGAATTCCCACCTATTGCCCCTTTGTTCCACTTTTAACAGCAGGGTATTTTTCCCTTTTTTGAGCGTCACTGGAATAATATCATCATCAGGATAACAACCACGTTGTTGCGGGTAATCCCATATATTTTGTCCGTTGACCCAAAGCTTCCCTCCGTCATTTGTTCCCAAACTGATGAAAATCACTTTGGCTTCATTTGAAAGAACTTCAGTATAGGCGTAGGCGAATACCGGGAATTGCCGTGATACCGATTTACGCAAATCAACGATTGAATCGGGCGAGGTGTAGAGGATCCATTTGGCTGAGCCCTTTGGATATTTCACAACATCACCCGCTTTAATCCTAAGATTTTGTTCCCCGCCACTTTTTACCAGATAATCGGTATTAAATCCCACAAGATGATCCCATCCATCAGATGGATCTGAGGGCTCTTTTACCGGAATCGGACCACAAAGAAGCCATGTTTTGAGCCATTGTCCTGGAATAAGTGGTTGTGGTGTGAGGGGTTGTGCAAAAGTGGTTACATGCAGAAAAAAGGTAACGAAAGCGATAAGAAAGAGGGATCTAAACATATTGAGGAGTTTTAGGATTATTGATGACATCTAACAAAAATCAATAAGTAAGTAGTTTGAATAATCTATTGTCGTAATTATTTATTCTTCATTATTGCTTTCCTTTAATTATCCAGATTTCAGCGACCTGCGATCCGCGTTCACCTTCACCTTTATCGTCATCGCCGCAACTCCAGGTAAACAGCACCTTTCCCCCACGGGTTACCTCCTGTGGTAATGGGAATTCAAACAACGGCCTGGTTCCCATACGGATATAATCATGGATCAGGACGCCGTTAGCCACCAGTTTCATTTTTGAACGGAAGCGACCGGTATAGGCAATTCTTAAAGTATAGGTGCCATTCGGATCGAGATTGTCATATTCCATTTTCAAAGGGGTATCATAAAGGGTGTTGATCTGGTTCATCCAGGCCAAAGGGGTGGTTTGTCCTTCAAAACCCTTTGCAACAATCTCATGCACCCAGTCAATTCCTGTCAGTCCAACGCCAAAACTCACCCTTGGTGATTCAAGACTACCCGGATCTTCAGCCCATGTTTTATTTGCTTTTACCCTTTTCCATGCAGATGGGCTGCCAAAGTTATCATAAAAACCACCAGGCCCGGGATCGGTCCGGTGAAGTATTTTATCAATGGCAACCAAGCGCTCAGGTTCACCATCAATTTTTTCGACCTGACCAAGCTGATCCAGTAGCCATAATGCATCGTTCAATGGGATATCAATATTGTCGATAAAATTTCCTCTTCCCCCCATTGCGTGGTGTTTAGCTATGGTCAGCTGGGCGCCAAAGCTCCTGAAGAGTGAATCGGCGAGTGCATAACAACGTTGCTTTAGTTCAGGAGAAATTGGTTTTTCATGGGCAAGGGTTAACGTATTTCGCGCTTCTGTAACCGCCACTTTCGCGCCAGTCTGCTTTGCCCTTTCGAGAATATTTCTTGCCTCGCGTTCGAGACTGGTTTCATAGATTAATCTCCGCTGTGTGTATCCATCGAAATAGGCCCTGATCAATCCACTTTGAAAACGGGGGTTACTCAGAACGTTGTCGGGGGCACTCTTTTCCATTGCTTGCCACTGTTGAAGTGTTCGTTGTACCTGATCGTTCGACAATAGGGGTCCGCGGATATTCCGTTCCAGGGCCATTAATCCCTGGGCAACACCTTCACTATAATTATAGCCGACAAAATAACGGGCATAATCGCGCAGGGTTTCGATAACCGGTGTTGATGGATTCCAATCCTGATCGCTCCACACAAATTTATTCACATCATCATTGGTGCCCTCAGAATAACTGATACTACCCTGTGCCAATCCGGCATAGAAGTTATGGATATACTTTTCGTCTTCAGGTCTTGGATTAATACACTCCCGGCCTAAAGTCATCGCATAGGCGATATCCCAGTCCGGGATCGGGTACTGGCAGCTGTAACTATGGGTGATATCAGGGTACAAACGGATGGGGATGGATGGTTTGATCAGTTTTTTCACCTCGGGCAGTGGAGTTTTGATCCATGGACCATACACAACTCCTCCAAACCAATCGTATTGGCGGTTTACATGTTCATAGAATTTAGCGTACCACTCCTTACTTGGTTTAAAAACCTGTGGTGAAACCCATATTTTGGCATTCGGATGGTATTTATGAAGAACAACTGCCTCCTTTTTAAGCCATTCGAAAAGCACATCAGGTTCAAGGTCACCCGGATCTCCCGCAGGAACGAAGAGGGCATCCAATTTGGGTAATACGCTAAACACCTTTTCGCGCTCGGCTAACTCAGCGTTGATTGAATCGGGTGAGGTATAATTGCTTCCCATGTTGGGATACCACATCCAGAGGTCGAGTCCATACGATTTACAAATTCGTGATTGTTCTGCAATCATTTGAATAGCTGGTAATTTCATGTGTATGCTTGTCCCGTCATCATCCGTTCTTGGCGGCATAATCTCAATGCTGTTGGCTCCAAAAATGGCCAGGTCACGGATATAGCGGTCGTATTGAGCGACACTCCAGGCATCATAGGCATTGGTTTTCGGACGGTATCCCATCTGATGCCCGCGAATAGGATAAGCCGGGGTTGAGGAAGTTGTGATATTGACTGGAATTAAAATCGTTCCATCGTGCAATTCCATTTTTCGGAGCAGTTTTCCGACGCCGTACAGTGCGCCCCGTTCGTCATGACCAGCGATAACCATTGTATTGATTCCGATCAGTGCGATCTTGTATCCATCTTTCCCGGTTTGAGCCAAAGCGCTTAACACCGCTTTGCACTCCCCGGATAATTGTTCCATCCGTCCTTCAACACCCACGATGATCACCTGCTTCCCTTCTGGTGCGGCTCTATTGATGAAAGGAAGCGACAGATTTGTCCGCTTTTGAATCTCCTCCTGCAAAACCTGAGCGGTTTTTTGAAGCTGAATATTTTTCTTTTCGGAGAGAAAAACAGATGCTTTTGAAAAATTGGCTGATTGGGCAAGACCTGTGATTGTATAGAACAGACAGGCAATTAAAACGCAGCCAAATAGTTTGTAATTCATAATTAATCTCTTTTTATTAGCTGTAATATTCTCATTTCTGAATATTAAAAATAAGTATACCAAATAAGTCAGAATTTGTTATTCAAAACCAATGATGGACTAATTATGGAAGAAGTGTCCAGCTTCCAGCTGAATCCAATCTTCTGCACCACTTTTTTTGATGTAAACACGGAGTCGTTGGTTCCCGATCTTCTCCAGAAAATCAATTCTTATAGGATGAAAACCTTTTTTTAGAGCAACGGCGCCTACGTTTGCCCCCCTTACCAGCGTATTCTCATCAACAACTACCTTGTTATTCACATAAAAACGACCGGCATCATCAGCTTTGATCATCAGCTGATAGAAATTATCCTCCTCTATTTTAATGAATCCAGCGAATGAAAGCCCCCAATAGTCCTCACGCAGTGCATAATCCCGGACTGAAAAGTTGTTGGCAATTCCATCCATATCCGGTTTAAGTTTAGTGTAGTCGGGCATCTTTGACCAATTGCCTTCATAATATTTGTACTTCAGACCAGGCTGGGGATTGGCAACTTCGATAGGAACATTAAATTCAGATTTTTCGAAATTGCGGGTTTCAATATTGGTGTATTCCTCTTTCGAATTTTTCATAAAAAAGGAGAGTTTTGAAGTTTCATTAATTTCAATTGGTCTGGAATATTTTTCCGGCTCCGTATTATTAATCTGGAAAAACGATTCCAGACCTGAATAGGGATGAACAAATCCAATGGATGCCTTCCCGACGAAAATATTGATTTCCCGGTCGATGAATTCAGGTTTACCCGGTTCAACCGTTATCTGGTATTTTCCATATAATCCGAAACCAGGATATCCGGGATGATTGTATTTCATTTCCCAATCAAAGCAGAGCAGGTCAATCGATCCGTAATCTAACGGCTTTATCGCGGTGAAAGGCACCTCGGCCACCTGATTTTCGCCGGCAGCCAGGTGGATGACCAACTCAGGTTGCTCAATCTGCAGTTGGTGATTGTGAAAGAAGTTCAGTTTAATATCGAGATCTGTATCTGTAGGATTTTTGAATGACAGATGTAACGTTCCGTTGGTGAATTTATCCCCTTTATTACAAAGAATCAGATGGTTGAAGTTGATGTTTTCCAGCAACGGTTTAGCCAGAAGGTCGGTTTTATCATTACTGATATCATGAGGCAGGATTCCGTCGAGCCTGAGATTAGCAATCACCGGACCATTATCGGTGACTGTAACCCATGAGATATGATCAAATTCCCCGACATAGTTCCCTCTCAGCGCACTTCCTGCCCCGGTCGTGGAAAGGATGTAGTAATTTGATCCGTTCCGTTCTGCCTGATGATAATGATGTTCATGTCCGGCGATAACGGTATATTTCCGGTTTTTTAATGCTTTCTCGATTTTCTCAAACCTGCCGTCGGTGTTGTATTTCCAGATCGGGTGGTGCATAAAGATAAATGTCCAGCGTACGCCTCCATTTTTCTGTAAGGTATTTAAAACAAAATCGGTTTGTTTGGTGGTTAAATTATAGTCATCGTCATCATTGCTGTCCAGTATAATAAACAGCGCATTTTTGTATACAAAATTATAGTAACGCCTTCCGTACAGCATTTCCCACTCCTTCTCCATTGTTTTATTAGTAATGTCGTGGTTCCCGGGAAGATAGAAAAAGGGCATTTTCAGACCTGAGATGATCGTGTTCACATCGTTCCAGTCTTTTTTTATCACTGCTGTATCAGTGGTATAACCCGGGATAAGATCACCCACGCACATAACAAATTCAGGAAGCATCATATTCAGCTTCTTAACCCCGTCTTCAAAAACCCCGGGGCGGTTCCCTCCCTGCCGATCGCTCATAATGCCGAACTGAAAATTGTTGGGGTCGTTGTTAAAATTGAGATTCGTCCAGGGTTTCTTAAGGGTCTCAACATCCGATTTAAAACGTCCTGGAGTGACACAAGCCGTTAGGAGGAGGGAGAGAAGAACAATCAGAAGCGTAATACTTTTTCTCATTGTGATTTAATTTATCATGGCTATTTATCTATTTAGAACCTCTTACCCCGGTTGTCCCGCCCCCTTTAAGGGTCAATTCAACGGGAGCATTGGTTTTCCAGGCGCCATTGGTAAAGTCGGGAACGTCAACAGAATTTGAGCGGCTGGCAATTGATTGTATACTCAGGGGTGCAATTGAACTCCATAAGGCTGCATCATAGACATTTTCATCGAGTGGAAGCCCATTGCGGAGGCAATCGATTAATCTCCAGTCCATCATAAAGTCCATGCCGCCATGACCTCCAATTTTTTTGGCCATTTCCCCAATCCGTTTTACGATCTCGGGAGTATACTTATCCGTAATTTCTTTCATCTCCTGTTCGGTGCACCAGCCATGACCGTTTGAAATGCGTGCAGGTTCGGGCCATTTGCAGGCCATCCCTTTGGTCCCGCTAACCAGGTGGATGCGGGAGTAGGGACGCGGACTTGTCACATCGTGCTGTACCATGATGGTCTTCTCTTTGAACGTTCGGATCGTTGTGGTTGACATATTCCCGCGGAATGACTTCCCGGCAAATTCATTGTAAAAAGGATCTTTTGCCGAGAGTTCATTGGCTGTGGCTGCCATCAGAAAATCACCTGAGGCCACTGATGTCAGGAACTCCATTTTGTCTCCACGGTTGATGTTCATAATCTGACAGATGGGACCCAATCCGTGTGTAGGATAGAGGTTTCCCTTACGGTAGTTCTCTTTAAGGCGCCACATCTCCGAATATTTGGACTTGCTGAAATTGCCTTCCAAAAGGTCATGGATATATGCCCCTTCACCATGGATGACTTCACCAAAGTACCCCTGACGGGCCATGTTCAGGGTTAATAATTCAAAGAAATCATAACAGCAATTTTCCAGCATCATAAAATGTTTCTTTGTCTTTTCCGATGTTTCGACCAGCTGCCAGCATTCCTCAATAGTTTTGGCTGCAGGGACTTCGGATACGGCATGTTTGCCACTCTCCATGGCATAAACGGCCATCGGGGTATGCCAGGCCCATGGAGTGGTGATGTAAATCAGGTCAATACCTGGATTCTGGCACATCTCTTTCCAGATCTCCTTAGAACCTGAATAAGATTTTGCCTTTGGAAGGCCATGCTTTTCAAGTATGGCCTGACACTTCTCGACCCGATCGCCAAGTACGTCACACAACGCGACAATCTCTACCCCCTCAATATTCGACATCCGTTCAACGGCTCCCGGTCCCCGGTTACCAAGACCCACAAACCCAATGCGGACCTTTTCCATCTTTGGGGCGCAATACCCACTCATGTTAAATCGTTGTTTCGGTTGACTTCCAACCTTCTCTGAGCCTGGTTCATTGTTGACTGAGGCAGCATGTCCTGCCAGTCCTGAAGCAATTATTCCCGAGCCAATCAAAGTCTGCCTTAGAAAATCTCTTCTTCCTGATGTCATAACATTACGATTATAAAGAGTAAAATATTTATTTTTTCAATATTTGATACACTACTGTCCAGGGGAAATCAAAGATTCTACGCTATGCTACTAATGACAGCATTCTATTGGCTCTTAAAAAGCGGAGATTCCTCACTGCGTTCGGAATGAGGAATCTCACTTTCATTCTGAGCGAAACGAAGTGCAGCGAAGAATCTTTTAATGTTGATTGCCATTTCCCCGGACAATACTGATTTGATTTCCATTTCGAAGCTTAAATAATCTGTTCGGCACCGTATTCTCATAATATTGAAACTAATTACCCTTAACCAGCAATTTTTTATCATTTGTAACAAACATTCTGGTGCTCTGGGTAAAATCTTCACCGAAGGTAGATTTATATTTCAAATCTACATAAAAAGCCTTAAAACCTGTTTCAGGAATTTTAATTTCGACAACTATTTCAGGCTTATTTGCAGAATTTAAGCTTTTTCCCGACCAATGTTCATCCCTGAAATCCTGATCTTTGGAATCAGCGCTCCAGATCAGGGCATCAACCAGCATTTCAGGGGTTGATTTTATTTTTAATGTGATCGTTCTGTTATCCTGCGAAATAGTGTAATTACAAATCGGGTATTTACCATTCGTTACGGTAGTTCCAAGGAAGGCGCTCAGGGTGGCGAATGCTTTTTTCTTGTCACCAAGGTCATGTGCTGCATTTGGTGAATAACAGATGTGGTTATCACCCGGAATGCTGTCGATATAATTTTTGACGGCATCCGATGGCCAGTATGGATCGTTCGTTCCCATAAAAATCATTTTGGGCATCGTTAAGGTTTTGCGGTAGGAATAAGGATCCACCATTTTTACGATGTCGCTTCCACCGGGGGTATTAAATTGCTGGGCAATTCCCAACTTTACATAGTCTTCAATTTCGATGCTGTAATCTCCCCAAACCTTTTTTTGATAATCCACATTCACGGGCATATTCAATACATCGATCACCATTGGTCCAATGGCTTTTACCCTTTTATCATTTGCACCTGTCAACCAGGTTGTCCATCCCCGTTTGGAGGCGCCGGATACAATAAAATGGCCCACTTTTCTCTTGATCTCCTTTTTGGAGAATTGCTGAACAACATCCATACCCCTGATTGCACTTTTTGTCATCGGGAACAGCAGTGGCCAGGAAAAATCGTGGTCACCCAGGTACTGATGAAGTGTATAGGATATCAATGCATCTTCGGTCAGATCTCCGTAAAGGGGTTGGTTCGGTACCTGCCAGATCAACGAAACAATCGACATGTTTGTCTTTGCTATTTTGCTCAGTGAGGTGACCAGTTCTTCATCCCATTTATGGGTACTGGGGACGGTATTTGTATTATGACCACCTGTGATAAACAACAGTGCATCATTGTATTTTAAGATATCGGGAACCATAACGAACATTTCATGCTTCCACGCGATTCCACGCCAGGTCTGAGAGGTGTATTGAAGACGATATAACATGACTCCATCACCTTTTTTTTTATCCTGGACTTCCCATTTAAAAGATTTGTCACCATTGTAAAGGTAGGCCTGAAGTGCGGTTTCAGGTGTAATTGGTTTGCTTGCAGATAAAAAGGATACTGAACAAATCAGCATTAAAAATCCCAATAGTATTTTCTTCATTTTTAATTAATTATTGATACTGAATTCATAAAAAAAGTTAAGCAGGGATATTTTGGGAATATCACCTGCCTATTTATTGCATTAAATAAAATTATTTTTAATATGGTTTTCCGGTACCCTGCAATAACCACATTTTCGACCAGGCGCTGTTATTGCTAACATCGCTACCTTTAAATGCTGTTGGTTCTAGTTTTAATATTGCTGCCTCAGCGTTTACGGTGTTTTTTGCGATCTCACTATCATAGTGATAATAAAAGCGAAGCGGTAAGGCTACCCTTTTTGCGGATCCACCTGTTTGTAAATTTGGAAGACCGGTTCTTCTGTAATCGAACCATGCTTCAGCTGCAGCTGTCCAGCTTGCAATCCATTTTTGTTTTATAATACTTTCAAGGCCTGAATAGGCAGCGCCAGTAATATAATTGGTATAGGCAGCGCCAACGCCCCAGGCGTTAAACGATTGCTGAATTCCTGCATTATAATGGCTTTGAGGAGTTCCGGTTACCCAACCATTTAGGGCAGCCTCTGCAAGAATAAAGTGAACTTCGGCAGCAGACATTAATCTCATTAATAACATTGGATCGCTGCTTTTCTTATAAATATCGTTTAACATGGAAACATGCGGATTGTAAGTGCCCTGAGCGAGGTTCGGATTTAAATTATAAATCTGTCCTGTAGGATTTGATGTAGGAATTCCAACATAAAGAGGGTCAAAATCCACGTTATAAGTCGTTATTACTTTCGCAGCATCAATAATATCCTGCGAAACATAACGTTTCCCATTCTCGATTTTATCTATTCCTGTTCCCGAAGCTAATACAAGAGGTATTTCAATCTTATTTGCCCATACGCCCAGTCTCGGATCATTTAATGCCTGAAGAGCATCCACCAAAGTAGCACATAATTTATTCCTCATGTAGGTCCCGCTTGGATCAGTACTGAAAACCATATTACTTGGCCATGAATCAGCAGATGATGCACCAATGTAGCTGATGTTGGCATCACCAGATGCTTCTGTAATTAATGGATATTTAACAGGATCCAAGGTAATTTTCTTTATCCCCTGCTCTGCAATCGCTGGTTCTTTTTTGGATAGTCTCATATAATACCTGAGTGCAAGAGAGTTGGCAAATTTCCTCCATTTAGTTACATCTCCTTTATATAATACGTCTTGTTTTGATACTATATTTTTATAAGCGTCACTATTTTTGGAGAGCAATGTATTTGCACTTTCGAGGTCTGCAAGAATTCCTGTGTAAATATCCTTTTGGGGATCGTAAACAGGTTTGAAAAATTCCGCTCCCGCTTCGGCTTTCAGCGCCTGAGAGTAGGGAGCATCTCCCCATAGATCGGTAATCAGTCCAAAGGTATATGCTCTCATGATCAAAGAAACACCCTGGTGAAACTCATATCCACCTGCAACCGCTTTTTTGTAATATTCATCATTATTTCTCAAGATATCATAGTAGCCTCCCCAACTTTGAGATGTATTGTCCCAGTCATAATCGTTATGACCTCCTGACCAGCCGGTATATTGTGTGTGCTGCATAACACCTGCAAGATTACCGAAACCTAAATCTACCACAGTTTGTCCTACACTGACAACAACAGTCGGCATCAGTAAATTAAGGTCTGCATTCTGAGGATCGACCCCATTTGGATTGATATTCATTTCATCCAAATTTTTACACGATATAACCAAAGTAAAAACTAAAGTTAATACGATTATAAAGCTATTTTTTATTTTATTCATGATCTTCATATGTTAAGTTTCTTAAAAAGTAAAGCCAACTTTAAATCCAATAGGAACAAACCCAGGTTCTGCATTGTATCTTTCCATACCTTGTCTGAAACTGCTTCCATCAGCTTCGTATGCCCTTTCAGGATCTATTCCAAAACCGGATGCTTTAGTCCATAACATGATATTCCGGCTATAAATAGATAAATTCACATCCTCCATCCCAATTTTTTGGGAAATACTTCTGGGCAATCTATAACTTAACGAAATTTCTCTTAATTTCACATAATCCGCATCAAGAAGGCTTGTTTCTCCAATATCCCATGGCCAGCAACCAACATAAGGAACAATTGTGGTTCCTACATTCCCCAGATTTTCTTGTTCTAAAATAAATTTCCCGCTTGTATCGTAATGCCCTTGTACACCAGGGGCAAAAGTGCCATCGTGAACCGAGTAGCCACTGAAGGTTTCAGCGAATCCGCCATATTCGGGGGTCGGGCCTCCAACCGGCCTTAAATGGTTCCCCAAAAGTAACTGATCTTTATTTGCAAGGACCCAGTCACGAAGCGCCGGTCCTAACTGGCCGCCTAAGGTACCAGGATTCACCAATTGATCGAGCCAGGTTTGGGTAATTACCCCTTCCGAGAAATAGGTATACGTTTGCGATACATACTGACCACCTGATCTCCAGTCGAAAGTCATGTTCAAAGTGAAATTCTTATAGCTAACTGAGGATTGTAATCCCATGATAAAATCGGGATTGTAATTTCCGACCTTTGAGTATTCCTCTTCTCCCTGCCATTCGGCGTCAAACCCGTAACCAATGATTGGAAATCCATAGTATTGAGAAGTTTTATCGGTTACCCTTTGAATTTTTCGTGCATATAAGTTGCCCACCAATCCATCATGTGTAGCGTCTTTAACATAACCGATATTTTTAACTTTGGAGCCTTCCCAGAATTGAATAAATTCCACATTATCTGTCAATTCCAGAAGCTTTGTTTCATTTTTGGTGAAATTTAAATTCAGGTCCCAGGACCAATCCTTCGTTTTAATTGGCGTAGCTCCCAATAAAAATTCGACCCCTTTACTTTCAAGCAACCCGGCATTAATCAGAACGCCGCTAAATCCTGTTGAAGCTGCTAAGGGAACGCCTAAGATTTGATTTCTGTTTTCTTTTTGATAATAGGTTCCTTCAAAACGTAACCGGTTTTCGAACATTTTAAGATCTGTACCAAACTCAAAGGATGTTGCCTGTTCCGGTAACAGGTTCGGACTCTGTAAACTACCTGGTTTTCCCAGCCTGGCTGCATCTCCCCATTGGCCTGCATCATAGTATGTTGAAGTCAGCTGGTAAGGCGAAGTGTCGTTACCTACCTGTGCCCAACCACCTCTGATTTTTAACATATTCACTTTTGGCCCCAGGTTAAATATTTTATCAACCATAACACTCAGCGAAGTTGAAGGGTAAAAGTAGGAGCGGTTTGCAGCCGGTAAGGTACTTGACCAATCATTTCTGGCCGTTAAGTCAAGATAGGCAATATCTTTCCAACCCAAATTAGCCATTGCATAAACACTGTTAATCGCTTTCTGGCTCCTCCCATTACTGTATTCCAATGCGCCTGAACTAATATTCTGAACTGTAAATACATTTGGAGTTATTAGTCCTACTCCTTTTTTTGATGAATTACTTATACTTGAGCCTTTGGAATAGAGAAGGTTGCCTCCAAGTGAAGCTTTCAGGGAGAAATCGGTCCAGTTTTTAGTATAGGTAGCAAGCATATCCATATTCCGTTCAAGACCATTGCTGGTTACGATACCATAAGCGCCATTGTTTGGTTCTTTACTGTAACCGCCTGGAGCCATTTTGGTTTCGCGAACTTCATCTGTTTTGTTCAATGTATATCGCCCCATTATATTAAAGGCGGGTGAAATTTCCCAGTTTGCAACAACATTCCCGGAGAGATGGTAACGGTTGAAGCTGTTGTTGATTTCATTAGCTATGAAATATGGATTATCATATTGTAATCCAATTTTTTTAACATCACTTCCTGTGCCATAATCCTTTAATCTCCGGATATCAATTTCGGTTGGACTAATGTATGCCCATTGCAACGGGTTTGCTCCTACATTGGTCGCAGGCCTGTTCTTGGCCCAGTTATTCGCGAAGTTAATGTCGGTACTGATCGTAAGATTTTTACGCACTTTCGAAGATGCAGATAGCGTAAAGTTATTTTTATTCAAATCGGAATTTGGAACTATTCCACTGTGGGTCATATTGGTCAACCCAATCCGATAGTTTGACGTTGCATTACTACTCGAAATAGAAGCGCCATTGGTAGTTGTAAATGCGTAGTCGTTTATAAAGTTTTTGAAATTGTTGGGATGAGAGACCAATTCGGTGGGAACAGGAACGCCGTTTGCATCTTTTGGTCCATCCCATTGTACGGCCCAATAACCTTTGTCGAGTTCAGGACCAGCGCCAGCCGGTTGGTCATAATTAATCGGGGGCAGTATGCCACCTGTATCTTCCGGTCTGTAGGAGAATCCGCCGGTGGCAAATTTATTCTGGATATTAAGGAAACGAGCAGGGATATCAAAAACCGTATTGGATGTCACCGATACCTTCATTCCATCTTTACCTTTTGCTTTTTTTGTTGTTACAAGAACAACGCCATTGCCGGCACGGGTTCCATATAAGGCGGCGGCGCTGGGGCCTTTTAATATGGTGATATTCTCAATGCTCTCAGGATCGAGATCGGAAATAGTATTACCATAGTCGACCCTGTTGTCGAAACCAAATCCTCCAACATTATTGACAGTATTCGACATTGGAACCCCATCAACAACAAAAAGTGGCTGATTATCCGTTGTCATTGAGGTCGCGCCCCTGATAACCATGCTGACAGTAGAGCCTGTACCTCCGGTTGAATTGATGGTGACACCCGAAACTTTACCTGCAAGTGAATTCAATAAATTCTCATGTACAACCCTTGTTAACTCCTCACCACTAACTTTGCCAATGGAAAAACCTAACGATTTTTCTTCCCGTTTTATACCCAAAGCGGTAACAACGACCTCCCCAACTTCAACAGTGGTTGGAGCCAAAGTAATATTTATGACCTTTCTACCGTTTACTGCAATTTCCTGAGTTTGCATCCCTACAAAAGAAATTGTGAGGGTAGACTGTGCATTTGGAACTGTAATCGTGTACTTACCTTCAAAATCGGACACAACACCATTTGTGGTTCCTTTTACAACAACAGTTGCCCCTGGTAAGCTGCTGTTATCAGCGCCTGAAGTTATTTTACCGGAAATAACAATCCCCTGTTGGGCTTCCGAAATATTTGGCGAATCTTTCTGCCCAGGCATTCCGAAACTAGTCCATGCTGTTCCAAAAAGCAATGTTATGGCTAATAGTACATTAACTAATTGCCTGGCTAATTTTCTATCTATGAGTTTATATTTCATAATTATTGACTATGCTAGTTTTAAATATAATGATCATTATTTTCTGTTTGTTACCTGTTTAGTTAATCCACCACTTCAAATGTAAGAATAAGCGCTGTTGTATTCAGCGGATAATAAGTGGGATGCAGGGCAGCAAACATTACGACCTTCATGGTTCTATCGGTAATTTCCTTAACAATAATTTTTCTCTGCTTATCCATGAAGCCAAGAAATTCGGTTCCGGAAAAATTCAAAGTGCTGACACCTTTATAGGTAACTACAAAATTAGGAGGTCCGTACACTGAACCGATAGCCAGATCCTCCTTTTGAACATAGGTAAAAGTTGCGCCTGCCTCAGGGGTATATTTTGCGTTACAAAGTGGAAAATCCGACTCCGAGGACATTTTAACAATACCTGCTCCTCCGTTCGTTTTTAGCTGATGCACTATTCCTCCAAACGCAGCTTTATCGGCTTTAACATCATGTCCATACTTTCCGTCAAAAAAGAAGGTATAAGTATCATCATAGGCTTCCCCAAGATTCAGGTAAAGTCCAAATGCTCCCGTCGGAAGTGGTGTGATATCAGGATCCATTGTAGTCAAATTTGCATCTGAAGTGGCCAGATAATCACCATGTGTAGAATGATCTGCACTTAATTTCCAGGTCTTTCCTTTATAATTAGGATCGGTATGGTCTCCGGTCAGAAGAGCATACGGAGTAAGCGCAATCGCTAATTTGATCTCTTTCACTACACTCGCACCTGCAGCATCTTTAGCGGTTAAGGTTGCCTTGTAATATCCACCATCCGCATAAACATGGACCGGATCTTTTTCGGTACTGGTTTTCCCGTCACCAAAATCCCAAGCCCAAGTAACAGCGCTATGGGTCAATGCAGTAAATGCCACTTGTTTATCCACAACGCTTTTAAAAATTTCTGCCGAAAGTGGAAATGTCAATTGGCCTTTCTCTTTAGTACATGAAGACAAGATAAAAGTCATCATCACTGTAAAGATCAAAAAGGGTAAATTTAATTTTTGTTTCATAGTTAAATAGATTGTTGTTGATTTGACATATTGATATAAACTTAAATTAATATTATTTTTTAATGAATATTATGAAATCTTAACAAGTAATCATTTCATTTGGTTCAATCGAAATCAATTTTTCAGAATTAATTACAAAGATTTTATGGAAATGGAAAATAATAACGTAGTCGATTTTTGAAATTAGCCAGGTCACAACCCCTTACTGGGGGCAATAACAATTGTAAAGTTATTTGAAATAAATTAAAATGACTTGTGTTATTTTAATAATTATGCATAGAAATTTAACTTTGACCTCCCAATTATTTTGATAATTAACCACGCTAAATTGTTATAGCAAAACTGAAAACTTCAATATACCGTTACTTATTGAAAGATATTTTCTCAATTTGTGTATGCAGCGCCATAAAAATTTTACTTTTGATCTTTAATCTTACAGAACTGATTCTATGAAAATCACAAGTGAATTGCTCCGTGAAATAAAAAAAAGTGCCGTCTGGACTGCACTTCTGACCCTTTTATTTCTCCTGTTCTACTCCAAAACCAGTACCCTGAACGATATAGTTATTGCGCTGCCATTCTTCATTGTACTTTATTATAGTTTCTTTTCAATAGGGAGAGATGGAGTCTCTACCACCCTGAGGCAGTGGATCGGTTCTGATGTTAAAAAAATGATAGTCCTCCCGGCATCTCTTTTGATCCTCTACATCATTTATGTATTAATCAATGGACAAAGTCCATATCGGGGTGCACTTGCCCTTATCCCCTACCTGATCTTTTTTCCGCTTTTAGTCTTCGCTTATAGCCGACGAAAGATTAAAAAGGTGAACTGGATGGATTTTACCGCCTTTGTTCTATACCTCCTTCCGACGCTTTTTTTGGAAGTCAAACCGGCAGGAAACCTCCCTTTTAACGGCAATGATTTTGAATCAATCTTCAGGATTAGCATGATCCTTACAGCAGTTTATGCCTTTGCCACCATCCGGGGAATAACGGATGTCGGGTTTTATCCTGTTTTTAATATGAAGTATCTGTGGATCGCAATTTGGGTATGGTTTGTGTTCTACCTGTTTGTTGTGATCGTGGGATATAACGTCAATTTTATAAAATTTGTGGGTCATGAACTGATTGATAAGGCCTTACTCTATAAAATAGCACTTGCATTGATTGCTACCTTTTTTCACACCGCAATTTTCGAAGAGCTCTTTTTCAGAGGGATTCTGCTCAATATGCTGACAAAAAGAATCGGACAGTCGAAGTCATGGAAAATTTTCTGGTATTGGGGGCTTGCCGCTTCAATTCCACTTGCTTTGCTTGTTGGATACACTTTAAAGGGTGGGATGCAATGGTTTCCTGCCTTGATGACCATTTTGCTCTTTACTGCAGCCTTTTTTATTGAAAGGGGAAATAAACAGAAATCCGGAGTTTATACCGGTCTTGCAATTACCAGCACAATATTCGGATTGGTTCATTACCATTCTCATGCAATTATCTATATCGGGTTTGCTTGTATTGCCGGGTGGGCCTATGGATATACCTATCTTAAAACCAAAAATGTCTTTTACAGTGCGATTGTGCATACATTAGTTAATTGCTCAGTTTTGATTTTTGGATTGGAGTTTATAAAATAATCAAATTAATTCCTGACAATCACAACAACATTATGTCGAAATCATCAAGGATCCGCAAAATTCTGAAACATTTGGTGGTCATCTTATCCGTTTTATCGCTGATTTACTATTTTGGCTTTGCCTACCCTTTCCGGGGAGTTCCTTTTAACGGACAACGCCATGGTAATCCGCCCCTTACTCCGGCCTGGGCTTTGGAATGCTGGCTTTGGGAAGATGATTATAACACAGCGCAGCGGGTGGATACCTTGCTTGAAGGTTATGCCAAATACGATATTCCGGTGCGGACTGTCATATTGGACAGTCCGTGGAGCTTGCGTTATAACGACTTCATTGTTGATACCATTCGCTATCCCCATCCTGATGCCTGGTTTAAAAAACTTCAGGATAACGGATATCGTGTGGTCTTGTGGATGACGACCATGGTAAACAGTCAAAGCCAGGATACCCGAATAGAGCAATCGAAACCATGGTTCGATGAGGCTAAAGAAAAAGGTTACCTGGCAGGTCATGGAGGCCAGATTAAATGGTGGAAAGGCAGGGGTGGATTTATCGATTATACCAACCCTGAAGCGATGAAATGGTGGCGCGGATTGCAGAAAAAAGTTTTCGATTATGGTATCGATGGTTGGAAACTGGATGGCACAGGCACACTCTTTTATACGCTGATTGGAGGTAAGGTTCCCCTTTTTTACAAATCGACCTTTAGCGGACTGATGACTACGCGCACTTATATGGATCATTATTACCGAGATGAATATTTTTATGGGTTGACACAGAATCCGGAATTTGCAACTATGTCAAGGGGAATCGATCGGTGGTATCACCCTGAGGGATTTGCCCCGATTGATGCATCTCCGGTAAACTGGGTAGGAGATCAAAAACATACCTGGGAATCTACGGGTAAGGTTACAGAGGAAGACCGGCAAAATAAAGATATCGCCATGGAGGGGATCGATGGAATTGAATTGGCGTTGAAGAATATCATGGAAAGTGCCAGGGTTGGATACAATATAATTGGGTCTGATGTGGCAGGTTTCTCAGGAAAGATAATTCCTCCCCGTCTTTACATCCGCTGGACACAGTTTTCAACATTTTGTGGATTGTTCCTCAATGGTGGACATGGCGAGCGGGCATTATGGAAAAGGTCAAAACAGGAACTTGAGATAATCAGGAAATTCTCGTGGCTCCATACCGAATTGGTCCCCTATATGTACACCTATGTGGTAAGGGCGCATAAGGGTGGAGCATTGCTCCAGCACCCGGTTAAAGGCAAATATCACTATTTGTTCGGGGACGATTTTTTGGTTGCTCCCTATTATAAGGATGAGTTAAAGAATACAGTTACGCTACCAGCGGGTAAATGGAGGTATTTCTTCGACGATAAAGAGGTTATCCGGGGGCCGGTCACCTTCGATCGGGAGTTTCCGCTGGATGAATTCCCGGTTTATGTTCGTGAAGGGGCCATTGTACCAATGGATATTAAACGCGATTATACGAAAATCGGCGATAAAAATTCAATGGGTTATCTGACCTTTCTGATCTACCCGGATGGTAAAAATGAATTTACTGTTGAACACCCTGACAAATGCGGTAATACCTCTTTGCTGGTTGCAAATGATCCTAAGAAAATTTGTATTACTCTCGGGAACCAGCACAAGCCGCATATTCTGAACATTCATCTGGCTGAAAAACCAAGTCGGGTAGTACTGGATGATACAATTCTGTTAGATTCGGTGAATTATAATTTCGATTTTAAAAAGAGAAAACTTATTATAAAAACCGATGTATATCATACGGGAAATTACACAATTTTTAAGTAGCCCAAAGGGGCGAAAACCGACCCCTTGAACTAATCCGGTAACTATTATTTGTAAAGATTTTTCCAATGAGACTTTCTGATGAGTTGATGTAAAAGTATATATTTGTATTTATATTTACTCCGATAACTGATTTCAATGATTACATTCCTGACCGGTTTTATTGCAAGCGTCGCCCATGTTGCGACAGGGCCCGATCACCTTGCAGCAGTTACCCCTTTAGCTATCGACAGCCGGAAGAAATCGTGGATCGTCGGATTGTTATGGGGGCTCGGACATACCATCGGGATGTTACTCATCGGACTTTTGTTTATTCTTTTCAAAGAACTTCTGCCAATTGATGCCATCTCAAAATACAGTGATACCGTCATCGGATTTTTGCTTATCGGGATAGGTAGTTGGGCTTTATTGAGAATCTATCTCCAACACTCGCATGGATATAAGCCACATACCCATTTTCACACGAGACCATTTTTATATGCCCATATCCATAAACATGACCATCCTGCTCCACCTGTAGTTGATCATCATCCCCATCCGGAGCACCTTCATCTGCATGATCACGAACATACGACTACAGGAGAGCACGACTACACGACTACACGAACACATGAGCACACGACTACACGAACACATGAGCACACGACTACACGGGATCACGACTATACGACAACACGACCATACGACGACACGACGGCACGACTACACGATCATGTGCAACCTCAAATAGAGGGATTTGTAGTACATGACAAGCATCCGGTTGATGCAGGACATCCACATGGTCATACCCATCATATAACTTTAAAGCAGAATGGCCTCTCTGCGCTGTTTATCGGAATTATTCATGGATTCGCGGGTTTCAGTCACCTTTTTGCCCTCCTGCCCTCACTGGCGCTACCAACGCTAATGGCTTCTCTTATTTATGTTTTTGCTTTTGCAACAGGTACAATACTGACGATGATTATTTTTGCATTTATTTTGGGACTGGTGGCATTCAGGTCAGAAGTAAAACAGCAGCAGGTATTCTTAAAATGGTTTTCATTTTCTGGAGCAGTCCTTGCCATTGCGATAGGGATTTTGTGGATTTTTCATCCGTTTTGAAATTCATCCGGAATTTCGTTATTTGGATTAAACCCTTTGAGAAATAGGTTGTTTTTTTGATACTATATTTATTTTTACCACAATAGGCACAGTTGAACACAATAGCTCAATAAAAGTATCCGGATACTGACATTATTGGCAGTTCTTTATTAAAAAAACCTCATGTGCCCTACTGTGCCTAATGTGGTTTATTTCGCACCTAATATTAAACTATTATTGTTATAATATTGTCTATGAATTATTTATCTGGAATTTCAACCAGGGCAATCTGTGTGTTATCCATGGTTACCTTTATTTTAATTACTGCCGTCAATGGTCAGATTAATATTGCCACAAAATTTCCTGACAGGATTATTCTGAATCCAACGCCTGACCCTGCAACCTCAGTTGCAGTGACTTGGCGGACAGATACCACTATTCATACAGGTTTTTGCGAATGGCAACCGGCAACTGACACTAAAATAAAAGCTGAAGAGAGTATTACGGCCAGAGCCAATACAAAAACGGTCTGTTATCCGTATAAAGATGAACCCACCATTACCTCCAACCACCATTCGTATATTGTGAAAGGATTAAAGCCTGGTTCGGAATATGTTTACCGGGTAGGAAACGGATCATTTTGGAGCGAATGGTTTGAATTCCGGACACCCTCTTTAAACAATGAACCTTTCTCCTTTATTTATTTTGGTGATCCTCAGATTGGCTTAAAATCGGAATGGCCGCGTGTAATCAGGAAAGCGTTCCAGCAATGTCCCGATTGCCGTTTTATGCTCTATGCAGGTGATCTGATCAACCGTTCGGGGAGAGATTCTGAGTGGGACGAATGGTTTAAAACCTCCTCCTTCCTTTGTGCG
Organism: Prolixibacteraceae bacterium; assembly: GCA_963677935.2. Lineage (GTDB taxonomy): Bacteria > Bacteroidota > Bacteroidia > Bacteroidales > Prolixibacteraceae > JAAFHB01. The sequence goes on from CAXXEH010000003.1 coordinate 3,757,888, forward strand.
ATGGTTCCGCAGGTGATGACACCCGGCAATCACGATTATGCCTCAGCTAAGCTTGATTCCCACTGGAATTCGCAATTTACACAACCGAACAACGGGCCTGCCGGCCTTAAGGGAACCTGCTTCTTCATTGATTATCCAAATCTGCGGTTAATCTCTATTGACTCGGCAGCAGGTTCAGAACTTGAAGATGAAAAGGGAGTTCCCCTTCAGGTACAAAAGGCATGGCTTGATTCTGTCCTCTCAACAAATACAGCTAAGTGGGTAGTGATTACAACTCATCTTCCTTTTTACTCGACCAAAGATAGCCGCGACAATCCGCAGTTGCGTAGAAATTTTCAACCCATACTCGAAAAATACAAGGTAGATCTTGTACTTACAGGTCATGACCATTCATATGGTCGTGGCAGGGCTTCGGATAATCCGTTAATTAAGCCCTCCATTGTTTATGTGGTATCGGTAAGCGGACCGAAACTATACCCTGCAGGCACAAAAACCTGGATGGAAAAGAGTGGGGGTGATTTACAACTTTTTCAGGAGATATCCATTAATGATAATACGCTTTCCTTTCAGTGCTTCACGGCAAATGGTCATCTTTTCGATGCTTTCCGGATTGAAAGACAAAAGAGTGGAAAGAAGAGGTTCGTGGAGATACTACCTGTTATGGAGAGGCTGGGAGGAAAACAATAAGAGGTTCAATGGAATTTGTTGCTCAATAACCATGAAAGTGTGCAGGAATTCATTGTGATGTATTTAATTCTTCTGAGGATTTTTTTTAGGTCTCCTATAACTCTGTGGTTATCCCAATTAATCGCAAAAAAGTAGTTAGGCGGTATTGCAATTCTCTGATTTTATTTTTATATTTGCCTTTATCGCTATCAATCTCTACAGAAAGATAGGCGGTGCCAGCTATTGTTATTTAACTATATCTACTTAGTCACAACAAAATGTGGCGTTTTGTGAAGTATTATAAATATATTTTATCTTCAAAAAAATCTTTGGTTTTTGCATTTAGTGTTTTATAGAATATTTATGAAAAGCCATATATGGCTAACTTTATTTTCTAATTAAATCTTATGTTGGATAGATTTTTTTTGGTAGCCTAATTGATTAAAATGATGTGAAAAAAGGTCTGATATTTTTTTAATCAGTTCCTGACTGTTTCCCAAAATTTATTAAAAATTAACACTATTGTAATTAAATTTTAACATCAATAACAGATTAAATCGGTTTAGCAAAATTCAGAATGTTAAAATATAATGCAGAATGTTAATATTTGATGTAAAATAAGTAATATTCTACAAGGTTGGTTTTTTTTTTTTTTGAAATCTTTGCCTTAGATGGTACATATTGACAAACATTCCTATTTAGATGTTTGTTTCAATCTGGGTTTTTATAAATAAATAAATTAATTAACTATGAAAAGAAAAATCTTTCAAATGCTCCTGCTGGGTATGTGTGTTCTTTTTACAAGTAACGCGTTTGCCCAGGTTAAAGTGAGTGGTGTTGTTAAGAGCTCCACGGGGGAATTACTTCCAGGGGCGACTATCGTGGTCAAAGGGACAACGAATGGGGTAGTTACCGATGTAGATGGTAAGTACAACATAACGGTTCCTGATGCCCAATCTACTTTGGTGATCTCTTTTGTAGGGATGGAAAGTAAGGAGATTGCCCTAAATGGCAAAACTGTCATTAATATTTCTCTGGCGCCAACAAGTGTCAGTATGGATGAGGTTGTTGTAACTGCGATGGGTATTACGAAGGCGAAGAAGTCACTTGCCTATTCTGTGAGCGAAGTGAAATCTGATGATCTGGTAAAGGGTGGACAAACCAACCTTATGAAATCGTTAGATGGAAAAGTGAGTGGTGTGAATCTGACCAGTTTAAGTAGTGATCCTACTTCTTCTGTTTTAGTGAACATTCGTGGTACTACGGTCCTGCCTTCTGCTAGTGACGCAAATGTTGCTGTCAAAGGTCAGCCCCTTTATGTGGTTGATGGGATTCCTATTGGCAATCAAACTTTTACACAAAAAAATGGTGTTGATTTCGGAAATATCCTTTCGCAATTAAATCCTGAAGATATTGAGAGTGTCACTGTTCTTAAAGGGGGTAGTGCCGGAGCTCTTTATGGTTCTGACGGTGGGAATGGTGTTGTCATGATCACAACAAAATCTGGTAAGGGAGGGAAAAAGGGAATTGGCGTATCCTTCTCAACTTCCGCAACCATGGATTCGCCATATCAATTCCTTGAGGAACAAAAACTATTTGGGCAGGGAGAACGTGCTTATGAGTGGCAATATGACAATACTGACACATGGGGTCCGACTCTTGATGGATCTTATACGGGTGATTTCTGGAATACCAAGACTCAGAAATGGGATAATGGTCCAATGACCGCGGCCAAGGAGAATCGAATGAAAGCCTATCTGAATACAGGGAGTACCATAACCACCAATGTAAATGTCAGTGGTAATTATGATAAAGGTTCTTTTCGTTTGTCGCTGAGCAATATGGGTAATAATGGTGTCATGCCCAATACAAAAACGAACCAGAAATCGGTTACAATTGCTTCGGAATATAAGTTGACCGATAAGATTAAAATTTCCACTAATGCTAGTTATGCTCGTACATACTCTCCTAATAAAGCCAATGTTGCCGGATCCAACAGTGTTTTAAACAGTCTTTTATTCAATTTTCCTGCGAATCTTCAGCCACTGGCTGATATGAAAAATTACTGGATGACCGGTTTTGAAGGGATTCAAATGAATGGAGCGATTCAGAAGGATAATGGGATTGATAAATCGGAAAATAATCCATGGTGGACGACTTATGAAAAGATTAATCGATTCAGCCGTGATAACTTTTTTGGAAAAATGCAATTAGACTGGCAAATCAATAAGGAGTTTGCACTTCTGTTACGGTCGGGTATGGATAATCAGGTTGATAATTATGAGTATCGTCAATCATTTGGACAGGTAGCAATGGCTAGTAGGGCTACAAGTGGTGATGGGATGTTTCAGACTGAATTATCAAAGAGTTTATCCTTTAACTCTGACGCTATTCTTTCCTATAACAAAACACTTGGAAAATTTGATATTACCGCTGTTGGTGGGGTAAACTATGCTTACAATAACTCGAATTCATATGCAATTTCTGCCAATGCCCTAAACGTTCCAGGATTATTCCAAATGAGTAATGCTTTCCCAGGGAAATTGGCGATTACACAGACTGCTAATGGTACAAATGGTTACGGTTGGGGTGCTGGTCCTTCTTATAGTGTTTATGGAACTGCAGATATTGCCTGGAGCAAACAACTCTTTTTAGGTGTGACTGGTCGTAACGACTGGAAAGGGAATTTGCCCGAAGAAAAAATAAATTACTTTTATCCGTCAGTTTCTCTTTCATGGATTGCATCTGAAACCTTTAAACTTCCTGAATCAATTAATTTATTAAAAATACGTTTAGGATTAGCTAATGTAGGTAATGGGTTAACCAAACAACGCGCTGTAGATAGATATGCCTTCGAGTCACCTGACTGGTCCAGCACGGTAAAAACTGCCAATATTAGTGCATCTTTGGTTGATCCAAATATTAAGCCGATGCAGTCAATTACTAAAGAGGCAGGTATTGACCTTTGGATGTTAAATAAACGGATTATGTTTGATTTCACCTACTTCCAGAAAGATCAGAACAATCAGCTCGGAGATATTCCTGTTGTTCAGGGAACTGGTTTCACGGGGATGACCACGAATATCGGCGATGTCAGAAGTAAAGGTTTCGAATGGGGATTAACGATTAATCCTGTCAGAACAAACGACTGGAACTGGGATTTTACAGCTACTTTTACTCACTACCTGGCACATATTCAGCGTTTGTCTCCAAAATTTGCCCCTGCAGGCTATATCTTTGCCGGATATGGCTCAAATATGACAGTTAAAATTGCGGAAGGGGAAGAAATTGGAAACCTTTATGAACAGTGGCCAATCGTTCGTGTACAATCAGGCAAATATGCAGGAATGGCCCTTTTGGATGGCGAGGCTGGTGAATTCCAAAGATCCTCTAACGAAAAGGATCGTGCACAGTTGGGAAATTACAACCCGAAGTACATGATGGGTTTTAACACAACAATAACGTACAAAAGAGTTTCATTAAATTTGGTTGGAGCACTTCGTATGGGTGGTAAATATATTTCAGTAAATCAGAAATATATGGACTCTAATGGTCGGTCTATGGAATCTTTGGGTTCAGGTCCAGATAATGCATTATGGAGTGGTGGTCGTACAGCTGCTTTTGGTGGTCATCCATGGCCTGTGGCTGGTTCAAGTATTTATGAAGCGATCAATAATAACAATGATGGTCAACGTACAGATTTAGTTGCAGATGCTGGTTATGCAAAGGGAGTATTTCTTAATCCGAATTTCTCAGGAACGACTCCTACCGATGCAGATTATATTGTTAATGGCGCCGATTTAAAGAATACCTTCTATCAGTTTGCTTATAACAGTTGGGGCGATTGCGTTTGGAATTTTTCATCAACTAGGGTTTACGATGCAACTAATTTTAAATTAAGAGAAGTTTCATTGACCTATTCTCTTCCAAATTCAGTTACCAGTAGACTAAAGGTAAATAATGTAACTATCTCCTTGATTGGAAGGAATGTCTTCCAATGGAATGCTTCAGGACGTCACGAAGACCCGGAATCTGCTTTTGATGGAACGGGCACTGACCAGGGTGTATTAAGGGCGACATTACCAAGTATTCGTTCTCTTGGATTTAAACTTGGTTTTGATTTTTAATTGCTGACTTTCATTGAATAAAAAATATAAAAAATATGAAATCAAATATAACAAAAGCGCTTGCAATTCTTTTACTTCTGGGGGCTTTCTCTTGTAGTAAAGATGATCTAAGGCAGTACGATGCGCTTCAGCAGAAAAATGCGGTGGAGTCATTAAATGACCCTTACCTGTTATCGTCTATCATTAAGAAATCCTCTCTGTTTTATCAGGATATGGGTTTTGGTGCAAGCAAACTTCCAGGTGCGGTTCAGCACATGGAACGAAATTACCAGGGTGGTGATAACACTTATCAGGGATTTAAGCAACTTACAACAGACATGTATACAGCGATGGATATCTTGAAGTTTATTGATGCATCAATTAAACTTGCAGATGCCCGTGGTTCAAAAGTTCATGTGGGTATTTTTACCACTTTCCGTGTTTTATTATTCTCTTTTATGACCGACTTTTATGGCGACGTTTATTACAGTCAGGCTTTGAAAGGTCGCGAGGGAATCCTTTATCCGGAATATGACAAACAGGCCGATATTTACACTGGACTTTTAAAAGAACTTGACACTGCTAATGCAGATATTAGCAGTGGATCAGAGACTATTAGTCCAACGTATGACCTTATGTTTGGCGGCGATAAAACTCAATGGGTGAAATTTTGCAATTCTTTAAAATTACGATTACTAATGCATGCATCAGCAAAATTGTCTGATGCAGGTACTCGAATTGCCGCTGTTGCTGCAGCTCCCTTATTAACCGCATCTTCCGATTTAAATGCATCCATCGCTTACGTAGGAACTATTGCAGGGAACTCATGGATTGGAGGCCCCAACAACTGGGGGAATGGTGGTGAATTTGAAAGAAGAAGGCCCAGCAAGACCTTTGCTGATAAGTTGTCTGCATTAAATGATCCCCGTGAATTAGTTTGGTTTGCACCCATCGAAAATCCATGGACAACCGACCCTGCAAAACAAGGGCTTACCTTTGTTACAACAGATCCTAACGGATATACCTATTCTTCGACATGGGAGTATATCAATTATGTAAATCCTGATCCCGTGATTGAGGCGCTAAGAGTTGCTCAGAAGGTAAATATACTTGATAAAGATGTTGTTTATGCGGGATTTATTGCAGGTATGAATGGTGACTTTAAAAATGGTAATGGTCACTGGAACACCGCTGCAGGTGGTGCTTATGGAAATTTCAAGGTATCTAAATATTCAAAATTATTCCAGCAAAATGCTCATGCTTTGTTAAGAGCTCAGATTATGAACAAGGATGAGGTGAACTTTAATCTTGCAGAAGCAGCAGTTAAAGGATATATTACCGGTAGCGCTGACACCTATTACAGGGCTGGCATTACCGCATCTATGCAACGTTGGGGAATTGGCGCTGCCGCTATCGCAACTTATCTGGCACAGTCGAGCATTGCGTTACCAGGTGATAATCCGGGCAAGCTTGCTAAGATTGCCGAGCAGAAATGGATCGCACTGTTTACTGTAGCCTCTGAAGCTTATCTTGATTTGCGCAGAACAAGATTGCCAAATATTTTCAGTGCTGGTTTGTTGGGTACTTACACTTTCCCAAATCGTTATCGTTATCCAGGGAATGAGTTAGGTCAGAACGTAACTGCTTACAATAAAGGCGTTGCAACATTAGTACCTGCTGTTGACGATGAATTCTCTAAGATGTGGTTATTGCAATAATCACTTTGGGAATACTACAATAGAAATAAAGGGGTGCTGTTGATTAATTTGACAGCACCTTTTTTTTTATTAGAATTGAGTTATATTTCATAACAGATCTATAGAAATGAAAATGAAAATCCGATTTATTGCACTCTTATCCCTATTACTTGTTATCTCTTCCCATGCGAAGCCGGGGAAATCCCCAAACCCGGTCTTTATGGATGTGCCATTTAACCAGGATTATAGTATAAAATATTATTCAAATAATGAAGAAGGTCAGCTGATTAAAGCTTTTTCAGACCGTAATGGAGTCATCCAGATATTGTCCTCTGACGGTTTGTTAAAGCCTTATGCCGGTGCCTTTCTTTATCCTGGGACCGTTGTTAAGGAGGGATTATACCGTCCGATGGGGGATAAAAAGATTACCGATATGGGTGTTTTCGAACATCAGTTTGTTTACCTGGACCATCAGGCGGTCTTAAGCAATGCCTGGGCCGGAAAACTGTTTTCCAGACATGAAATGGCTGAAGCCAGTGTATTTGCAGTCGGGGCCGATTTTATCTCACTCGTTGGGGCCGGCAATCATCTAAAGTACATTAATAAAGATTCTCAGACCATTTGGTCCGGGAAATTTTCCGATGAAATCATCGATATCCGATATGCTCCTGAAGCCGGGTCATTCTGGATTTTAGGAAGTAAATCATTGGCTATGTTTTCATCAAAAGAGAAAAAACTCACTACTATTTTTGAAGGTGCTGATTTTACCTCATTCGATCTGTGTGATAAAAGTACTAAAACCATCATCGGAACTAAGAACGGATATCTTGAGATCAATAATGCTACAGGAAAGCAGGTTGGTGAAATTCACCGTAAAGTTCCTTGTCCTGAAATTACCTGCGTAAAGGTGATTGATGGAAAGGTCTGGTTCGGATCAACTTTTGGAGCATTTATGCTGCGTGAGGACGGGAAGTATAATTATTACAATGGCGAGAGGTGGCTGCCCGGCGATCAGGTGAAATATATTTCGGAAGGGCCCGATAACTCGGTATTGGTATTGACCAATAAAGGATTGGGTCAGATCTGTTTCAAACAAATGACACTCGCGGAGAAGGCAACCTATTTTGAGAAGCAGGTACGCGACCGCCATATCCGTAATGGATTTAATTCTTCGATAGAGGGAATGAAGGATGGGAATATTTCAACCGGATATGTTAAAGACTCTGATAATGATGGTTTATGGACATCGATGTACCTGGGTGGCGAAATATTCAGGTACGCTGTAACCAAATCGGATGAGGCGCTACAAAATTGTGAGGAGTCGCTCGATGCGATGGAACGGCTTTATACGATTAATTCCAATCAGGTAGGTTTTCCGGCACGATCATTTGAACGACGGGGCGATATGTCCAGATTATCTGATCATGACAGATGGAAACATGCCAAAGATCCTGAATGGGACTGGAAAGCAACCACAAGCAGCGACGAGGCAATTGGTCATATTTTTGCTTTGGGGGCAATGGCTGAACTGATTGATAAAGAGCCGATGAAATCAAGGGCTATTCACCTGATCGATATTCTGATGCAGCACATCGTCGATCATGATTTGTACCTGGTTGATTGGGATGGTAAACCCACCACCTGGGGCCGATGGAACCCTGAATATGTCAATGCACGTTCGATAATTGTTGGTGACCGGAAGATCTGTTCATCCAATATTACTTCAATGTTGCAAACCGCCTATCATTTTACGCATAAGGAGATTTATAAGAAGAAAGTGCTGGAATTATTGTATAAAAACGGATATCTCGAAAACCTGATGCGACCCATGAAATCGATTGGAAAAGCGCCTGCTAATGCAGACGAACTCAGCAAAGAGCTTTCAACAGAGTGGAATCACTCCGATGATGAGATGTACTTTCTTGGTTACTGGGGTTTATACCGCTATGCCTTAAACGAAGAGCTGAAATCTAAGTTTAAAGCTTCAATTATTGACCATTGGGAGATTGAAAGGCCGGAAAAGGAAGGTGCCTGGAATATCTTTACAGCCATGACAACCAACAATTTTGATTTGAAAGAGGCAATCTGGTATTTGCAGGAGCATCCGTTGGATCTGATCAACTGGGATATCATGAACAGTCATCGTAAAGATATTGAAATGATTGCTCCGAATTTCAGACAACAGACGCTTACGGAGGTTTTGCCTCCTGATGAAAGACCTGTCCAGCGGCATAATGGAAATATGTTCAACATCGATAAGAAGGGCGGCAACGGAACAGGCGAGGAGAGTGCCGGAGATATCTGGTTATTGCCTTACTGGATGGGAAGGTACCTGGGCGTGATCAGCGCACCGGTGAAAAAATAGGGGAATTTTATCTGAAATAGAAAATTGGTATATACGAAATGGGTTTAATCAACCCACTTTATAAAAGTTTTCATGGGTTCTGATATTGTTGTATTCCCCTGAACTATTGTTTTATCAAAACGGAGAAGCCTATGATGTTGCAATTGACAGGAATATCCCGGTTCAGAAATTAAAATACAAAGTCTTGCGAAAAAAACAGAGCGGTGATCGACAACGGCTGGAATGGATAACGATAAAATAAGACCTTAAAAGGTTTTTAGGGGTACAATAAATTGTTATTTTTATAAGGTGCAGAGCACCGGAATATTGGTGCAAATAGATTTGATGTTACGGTGTGCTGCACCTTCCCCGTCTTCAATCAGCGTTATTGCTATAAATATTTTGCGGCTCTGCCGCTCCCTGGCTTCAAAAACAGTATTAAATTTGAATCAAATGAAATTCAACATGGTAAAAAGACGCGAATTTTTAAGAGATGGTTTACTCCTCGCTGCCGGCACTGCCTGTTCATCAGCTCAGTTGGCAGAGACTGCTTCTGCCGGTTCTCCTAAGCAGGAAACCATTTCGTTAAAAAGGGAGGTTCCTGTCCGGTATAATGCCGATGTTGTGGTAATCGGGGGCGGCATCTCGGGTGTATCTGCTGCCTGTTCTGCCGCTTTATCAGGTGTGAAGGTAATCCTGGTTGAACGGTTTGGTATGCTTGGAGGATCTTTAACAACGGGAGGAGTTGCCAATTTTTGTGGTCAGATTGACGCGCAGGGGGAAGTCTTCGATGAAATTCTAAAGGACCTTCGAAAATTCAATTCTCTTGGCGAGGGGACAAAAACTTCGGTTTTCAATTATGAGATCCTGGCTTATGTTCTTCAGGAGTTGGTTCTTAGACGTAATATTAAAGTGTTGTATCATACCCGATTGGTCGATGTTATGGTCAAAGGGAATACGGTTACGGAATGTGTCATTTGTGGAAAATCGGGACTAGAGGCTGTAAAAGGGAATCTTTTCATCGATTGTTCAGGGGATGCCGACCTGGCGAGGTATGCCGGAGTTAGCACGATAAAGGGGGATGCAAAGTGCGGATATCAGCTACCGATGTCCAAAATATTCTTCGTCAGAGAGGTGGATGACAAAGGGTTTGTTCTGCAGACTCCTGAAAACTGGCCGACACCGATTTTAAACAAGGAGGATTTGCCAATGGTCAGTATCTGGCCCGATGGACCTGGTGGAAAAGCCATCAAACTGAAGATCCCGATGTTCGACTCTACTACAACCGAGGGGTTGACCGCTGCTGAGATTCAGGCGAAAAGACGAACGATGGATGTATTAAATTATTTCCAGAGAGTTGAAAAGAAAAAATGGCGGCTAACAAATAGCGCCACTCAGATTGGAATCAGGGAAGGTTGCCGCATCGAGGGCGATTATATTCTGAAGCTGGAAGATTTGAGAGCCGGCAGCACTTTTGAAGATGGAGTCGCCAGGGGAACTTATTACCTGGATGGCCATGGGTTGACAGACGACAAAAGAACCTACATTTTACCTCAGAATCAAATGAAAGTGCCTCCTTATCAGATCCCTATGAGGAGTCTGATTTCAAAGGATACAGACAACCTGCTGATGGCAGGACGTTGCATGTCTGCCGAACAGTTAGCTTTGACCTCTTCCAGGGTATCCACAACCTGTTCAATGATGGGTCAGGCAACCGGTATCGCTGCCGCATTTGCCATTCTTAAAAAAACAAAAATTCGAAATCTCGATTACACTGAAATCGTCAGGGAGGTTTTAACTCGGGGTGCTCAACTAAATGTGAAAGAGCAAATCTTTCCGATATATGGTTAGACTGATCAATTATTCGGGTGAGTTGTGCTCTACCGGGATTAATCATCTTATTTCTACAAATAAAAAAAGAAGGTACTAATTATTTAAGAGCATTGTAAATATATCAAAAATGAAGAGAACATTACATTGGATTACGCTACTGGTTATTACATCTGCAATGATTTTAATTGCGGATAATCTGATCGCACAGGTTGCCACAAAGCACCAGGATAAATCCTTTTCCCAGGATTACAGTATCAGGTATACCGTAGCAGACAAGAGTATTCAGCTCAAAAAGGTTGTTTCCGACAGAAACGGTTACATCCAGATTCTATCTTCGAAGGGATTGCTTCGTCCACGCAATGGAGCGTTTCTGTTCCCCGGTACACTGGTCACCGATCGGCAGGACAGACCAACATCGGATAAGAAAATTGCCGGAATAGGTACCTACCTGAATCAGCTGGTTTACATCGATGATAAAGCCGTTTTAAGCAATGCCTGGGCCGGTAAGTTATTCTCAAAACATTCGTTGCCAGGAGCAAACATCTTTGCGGGGGGTAACGATTTTACCTTTCTGATTTCGGATGGGAAAGCGATTATCCTGCTGAAAGATTCCCAAAAATTGTGGGAAGGGACCTTATCAGGCGAAGAGGTAAAAGACATTAAATTCGATTCTGCCAACAATCTCTTTTGGATTTTGGGGAACGCTTCCATCAGCACATTTTCACCTGAAAAGAAAATAGTGGTAAAGGTGATGAACGGAAATAAACTCACCTGCATTGCTCCTACATCGGGAAAATTGGTTGTTGGAACATCGGATGGCTACTTCACCATTGATTCAAAAACGATGAAACAGAGCGGCGAGGTTAATAAAAAGATGCCCTGGACCGACCTAACAACGGTCAGCGAAATCGATGGTAAAATCTGGTTCGGATCGACCCTTGGCGCCATGATGTTACGTCCGGATGGCAAGTTTAATTATTATGCGTCAGAGCGTTGGATTCCTTCCGATACGATTGTTAATATCTCCAAAGGTCCTGAAAATTCAGTATTCATTCTCACCAGCAATGGGTTGGGAAAGATTTGTTTCAGCGATATGACTTTATATGATAAGGCGATGTTCTACGAAAAGCAGGTTCGTGAACGTCATATCCGCACCGGTTTTAATGCCTCTGTTTCCGGAATGGTCAATGGGGATGTCACCACGGGCAGTATGGAAAATTCGGACAATGACGGTTTGTGGACGGCCATGTACCTTGCCGGGGAGACGTTCCGATATGCCGTCACCAAATCGGATGATGCTTTGCAAAATGTGCGCGAGTCACTCGACGCATTGGAACGGCTTTATACAATAAATCCATTGCATTCAGGTTTCCCTTCGCGCTCTTTCGAAAGATCGGGTTACAATAAAAATAGTAAGCCATGGAGACCAACCGAAGATCCTGAGTGGGACTGGAAATCAACCACCAGCAGCGACGAGGCAATCGGTCATATCTTTGCTTTTGGCGCAATTGCTGAGCTGGTCGCCGAGACCGAATTAAAGAATAAAGCCATTATGCTGATTGATACGTTAATGTCACATATAGTAAAAAATGATTTTTACATGATCGACTGGAATGGCAAACCGACCCAATGGGGGAAATGGAATCCTGAGTATGTGAATGCACGCCCTAAAATGGTGGGCGACCGGAAGATCAACTCGTCTAATATTATTGCAATGTTGCAGACCGCTTACCACTTTACCAAAAAAGCAAAATATAAAGACGCTGCATTCTATCTGATGACAAAACATGGATACCTTGAGAATCTGATGAAACCGATGAAGGAGGTGACCAATGCCCCCGAGAGCGCCGATCTTTTAAGCCGGGAGTTGTCGGATGGTTGGAACCACTCTGACGACGAAATGTATTACTGCGGTTACTGGGGATTGTACCGTTATGCCTTCAACGATTCATTGAAAGCAAAATATAAAGCTGCAATTATTGACCATTGGGAGATTGAACGACCTGAAAAAGAGGGGTTGTGGAATATCATGACAGCTATTGCAGGAACCAAAAACATCGATTTGAAAGAAGCGATCTGGTACCTGCAGGAGTATCCTTTGGATCTGATCGACTGGAGTGTTGATGCTGATCAACGGAAGGATATCCAAAAAATTGAACCAAATTTCAGAATGCAAACCATCAAAGAGGTACTTCCTCCCGACGAACTTAGAATTTCCAGACATAATGGTAACCGTTTTGATCTGCGTGAAAGAGGTGGCGGTCGTTCCGAATATAGTGCCGGCGATATCTGGCTACTTCCTTACTGGATTGGGCGTTATCTTGACGTGATCGGGGCGCCGGTGAAGGGAACTAAGGAATTAAAAAATTAAAGAATGAAGGAAATTCGATTCATTAAATTTCTGCTGTATTCATTTCTGTTTTGTATGACAACCCTTTTGGTATCTTGCAATCAGAAACCAGGAACAGTAAAGGAGGTAATGGACAAAACCATTACTCAACTATACAAAACAATGGATGTTAAGCAGTTGCAGAAATTGGACAATGACCAGGTGATGAAGCTTTTTTCGTCTGACGAAATTGAGGTGTTATCCACGCGTCACTGGATGTTCACAGTGAATGTACCCGTCATCGTCTCGGTGATGCGGAGCAACGAACAGAAGATCAAACCATTTTGGCTGACTAAAAGCGGTTTTATCAAAACAGACAGGACGATGAAGAATGAACAGACTACCTATGAAGTCTGGCAGAAAGCCTTTAAGGCGGGCCCGGTCGGACTGGGAGTAAACGGATTCGAAAATTTTATGCTTCACTACTTTGTGTCGGTTACTCCTCAGAATAAAAACGATCAGCTCGTGTTATCCGATTTTTTTCCTGCAAACCAATATGTTGGCGTTTTGGATAACGGTGCATTTGTTTATCACGACTGGGATGAACTGGTATTGGAACAGGTTCCTGAAGCGATGAAAGGGGAGAAAATACTCACGACCATCCGTGGACGTGGGGAAGAGACCCATCTGATAGGCGCTTTCAGGTCAACGGTTTATCCATCCTCGTCAAAACCTGACCAGGTGATGCTTACCTGGAGTTCCGATCCTTCAACAGGGATGGATATCCAGTGGCGAACAGATACAACTATCGCAGAAGGAGTAGTGAAATATCGCGAAAAGGGGAGTAACCAGCAATTTTCAGTAAAGGCATCCCGATACCGGATGGAAGACCGGGTTTTGATGAACGACCGCTATATCAACCGTTTTACAGCTGAACTACGGAATCTAAAACCCGGTACAACCTACGAATATCAGGTTTTACCCCGATCAGACTGGTCTGAAGAATGTACTTTTTCAACATCGGCTAAAGACAACCAGTTCTCTTTTAACTGGTTTGGAGATACCCACCACTCCCCAAAATATGGCGAAATTCAAAAAGTGGCAGAAAAGAACTATCCTGATGCCGCCTTTTTTTCGATCGTTGGCGACATGGTTAGCGATGGTTTACACCGCGAACAGTGGGACGACCTTTTTGAATTCTCAAAACCGGCCCTTTCCCGTAAACCGATGATGTCGGTTCTTGGAAATCATGATAACAGGAGTGGCCTTGGCGCATTAATGTACCGCGAACTTGTCAGTTATCCGAAAAATGGACCTGCCGGCGTGGAGAAGGAGCATACTTACGCTTTCAACTTTAAGAACGCCTTGTTCCTGATGATTGATTGTACTGCTCCGATCGAAATTCAAAACTCATGGATCGAAGAACAACTTGCCAAATCAAACGCCACATGGAAGTTTGTGATGTTTCACTTCCCACCTTATAACTGGGAAGAACCCTATTTCAACATTCAAAAAGCATGGGTGCCCATCTTCGACAAGTACCATGTTGATCTAGTGCTGGGTGGTCATATCCATTATTATATGCGCTCTAAACCAATGAAAGCCGGAAAAGTTGTCACTTCGTATAACGATGGAACAGCATATGTTATTTCGGTTGGAATTCCGGCAAATGCGCGTGAGATGACCGATGAACCGTATGCTGCGGTACGCAATAACGAAGGTCCACTTTTCCAGAATGTGAAAATAAGTGGGGGTGAGCTGTCGTTTGTATCGGTTAACGCGGATAATAAGGTTGTTGATTCGTTTAAAATTAAAAAATAATAAATTAATAAATAGACCTGACAGGTTTTTGAAACCTGTCAGGTCTTAAAAATGACTCACCACCAATGAACAAAATTCTAATTTTCATTCTTTTATCGTTTTTCCTTGTCATTCAGGCCGGAGCAAAACCTAATGCCGGTTTGAAATTCAACGTCGACGGGAAATTCAAAATTGTCCAGTTTACCGATACCCATATCAATATGATTGATGGGAACAATCTGGAGGCGTTTGAAATTATAAAAGAGGTACTTAATGCAGAAAAGCCTGATCTGGTGATTCTAACCGGAGATATAGTGTCGCAGGATGATCCGCAAAAAGCATTCCGCACCCTTTCCGATATCTTTGTATCCTTTCACATTCCGTGGGCCGTTGTCTTCGGGAATCATGAATCGGAGCACAATCTGCAACGGAAGCCTCTTGCAGATTTCATTCAGACGCTTGCCCTTTGCCTGAACGATGATCGTGGAACCATCCAGGGAAATTCGAATTTTATTCTCCCTGTTTACAGCAAAGACAAAAAGCCGGGAGCGATACTTTATTGTATGGATTCGAATACCTACAGCACCCTGAAACCAACTATTGAAGGGTATGGGTGGCTCGAATTTTCTCAGGTGGATTGGTACAGGAGGAATAGTGAAACCTTTTCCAAAGCAAACGACGGAAAACCGCTTCCTGCCCTGGCTTTCTTTCACATTCCGCTTCCTGAATATATCCAGGCATGGAATAATAAGAATCCCAAGCCAATAGGTGTAAAAAATGAAGCTGAATGCGCACCTCAAATCAATACGGGGATGTTTGCTGCCATGCTTTCCTGTGGCGATGTGATGGGAACTTTTGTTGGTCACGACCATATTAATGATTACATAGGCGTTTACGGCGGTCTTGCGCTAGCCTACGGCAGGGTATCCAAAATCATGCGTGATCCTGTAAAAGATCCGATGGCCGGTGGCCGGGTCATTGTTTTGACCCAGGGTGAGCGCCGGTTCGAAACCTGGATACGCGAAAAAGGGGGGAAGAAAGTTCTGGAGTACCGCTGGCCCGATTCGTTTAAATCGATTATTCCTAAATAAATTCCAAATATTCGTTACTTTTAAATCTTAATTTAATAATTGTATGATGAAAAAATTGATTTTGATTGCACTTGTTGCAGCAGTTCTGCAAAGTTTCGGGATTCAAAAAGAAAGACAATCTGCCAGGAATATCGCTCAGAAAGGGTGGATAAGTCTATTTAACGGAAGGAACCTGGATAACTGGAGATTTAACGACAAGGAGGGTACATTTAAAGTTCAGGATGGTATGATTGTAGTAAATGGTGAACGAAGTCATTTGTTCTATGAAGGTCCCGTGCAAACCCATGATTTTAAAAACTTTGAGTTCAAGGCTGATATTATGACTGAGCCAGGCTCAAATTCAGGTGTCTATTTTCATACTGATTATCAGGCGGAAGGGTGGCCTGAAAAGGGATATGAAGTCCAGGTTAACAACAGTCACAGTGACTGGCGGAGAACCAGCGGATTATATGGTATTTTTGATCTGAAGGAGGTCCCGACTAAAGATAAAAAGTGGTTTACCATGCAAATCACTGTAACCGGAAAACACATTGTGGTAAAGCTGGACGGCAAAACAACAGTTGACTATGTCGAACCTGAGAATGTAATTTATAAGGATTTCCCGGGACGTAAGATTTCGCATGGCACCTTCTGCCTGCAGGGACATGATCCAAAAAGTAAGGTGTATTTTAAAAATATCATGGTTAAACCTTTACCATAGTTGTTTAAGATCAAAACAGATATAGAATATCAAAAACAAATAAAACCAATTGAATAAATAATTTTTAACAGATGGAGAATTTTTCACGCAGAACCTTCCTGAAATCAGCTTCAATTGCCACAGCAGGTACATTATTGATTCCGAACCTGCTTAGCTGTTCGGCGAATAACAAATTAAACATTGCCATTATTGGAGTTGGTGGCAGGGGAGCGGAGAATTGGAAAACACTGTTTTCAGATGAAAATGGTGACTCAAATAAAAAAAAGGATGGACAAATTCGAAAGATCCTGAGGGAAAACGTGGTTGCGCTTTGCGATGTTGACGAAAAACGTGCTGCCTATGGATTTGAAGTTTTCCCAAAAGCAAAAAAATACAAAGACTACAGGGTAATGTTCGACGAAATGGCCAACCAGATTGATGCTGTTATTATTTCGACTCCTGATCATTCGCATTTTGCAGCCACAATGATTGCTATGCAGCTTGGGAAACATGTCTATGTTGAGAAACCTTTGGCGCATAATATATGGCAGTTACGTACCATGAAAAAGGCAGCCAAACATTACAGGATTGTTTCTCAGATGGGTAACCAGGGTCATACGACAAATGGAATCAGGAAGATCAGGGAGTGGTATGATGCAGGTGTACTCGGACAGGTCAAGGAGGTACATGCCTGGTTTGGACCTTATGATTTTCAACCTGGCGGTTACTGGACCAAACCTGACAGTTTTCCACCATCGACTCAACCCGTACCCGCCGGGCTCGACTGGGATTTGTGGTTAGGCCAGGCTGCTGAACACCCATACAATATCGCTTATTGTCCCAAATCATGGAGAGGTTTTTACGATTTTGGCAATGGTCTCCTGGGCGACTGGGCATGCCATACCCTGGATGCCCCATTCTGGGCATTGGACCTTGGAATGCCACATACCGTTGAATCAACGGTACCAAATCCGGTGCCGGATCATAGTTTTATTCCTGATGAATCGGTTATTTCCTACCAATTTGGTGCACGGGGCAACAAAGCTCCGGTTAATCTGGTCTGGCACGAAGGGGGTTCGAAACCTGAAATCCGTCCCGAATGGGGAGTTGATAAACTCCCCGGCTCAGGTATGATGATGATTGGGGAGAAGAAAACCTTAATTACCGGTGGAAGGCCAAACGAACCCCGCCTGATGGTTTCGGAAGAGGAATGGCAGGAATTTCTGAAAAATCCTCCTGCACAAACCTTTAAACGTATCGGAGAAGAACAGCCACAACAGGAGTGGATCGATTGCATAAAAAACAATACGCTTCCAGGTTCCAATTTCGATTACGCCGCCGATTTATCCGAAATGGCCCTGATTGGGGTATTGTCTCAAAAATTTGCTGCAAAAATTGAATATGATGCTTCAAAAATGAAAATTACAAACCGGCAGGATATTGATGAGTTTATCAACGTGCCGGCACGAAATGGCTGGTCCTATGGCGGGAATATGTGGAAATAAATTCAAAACGGAAACTGACAAAATCTGCACCAATGAAGTCACGGATTAAATCAAACCCTGTAATTCTGATATTTTTGATCCTTTTCCCTTCCGTAATGATTGCTCAGACGATCAACAAACCAACGGAACATTTGTGGAAGTCTCAGCAGGATGAAGTTTATTTACAGGAGGTTGAGAAAAAGATTCCAACGCAAAAGCCTGTAACCGCCATCGCCTTATTCCAGGGGCAATGCTTTGCGGTTGTTGACGGAGTCGTTTGCAGGTTGGTCAATGATCTATTTGATGGTGAGAATGGCGCACCCGTTGGAGTTAAAAGATTGATTGTCATCGATGGGTCACTTTGGGCGCTTGTATCTGATGGAATCTATAGATTTAAGGTTGACAAATGGCAGAAAATTGACAGTCAGGAGTATGTCGATCTTTGCTTACACAATGGGACGGTTCATGGCGCCACAAAAGAGGAGATCTTCCGATTGGAAAATGATAAGTTTATCTCGATAAAACCAAAGGATGGCTATTACTCAAGCGATATAACAATGCTCATGGAAGATGGTTCGCAGTTGCACGATACTCCGGTTCAACTGGGCCCCATCACAAGAATTGCCTCTTATAGCGGCACACTTTACGTGCTCCGTCCGGGAAAACTGATCCTTTTTGACGGTCTTGAAGTAAATGAGGATTTTATCGACTGGGGAGTGCTTCCTTCAAAGAATACCAGGGATTTGCTCAGTCAGGGGAGTCGTCTGTTGATCTCCACCGACAAGGGACTTGCCATATTGAGGGGGGCCACATTAACGGTACTGAAAGGAAAAGATGGCCTTCCTGTTGAAAATACCACCTGTCTTAAAAAGGGATTTGACGGGGATATCTGGATCGGCACTTCAAAAGGGGCTGTCAGGATGTTGCCCAATGGGTGGCACTATTTCGGCGCCGACCATTGGCTTCCGGGCGATCAGGTACACGATATCGCGGTAGGTGATAAAATTGTATATGTGGCCACAGACAAAGGAGTTGGTGTAATCACTTATAAACCTTATACTTTACTTAAAAAGGCCGAATATTATCAGCGTCATATTGAAGAGTGGGGCCATAAACGGCTCGGTTTTATTCACACCCTTTATCAGAAAAACGGGGAATGGATTCGTGAAGTAAGTGATAATGATGGTGGTCATACTGCAACTTACCTTGCAGCGATGTGTTATAAATATGCTGCCACAGGCGATCAATCTGCCAGGGAGGAAGCTGTTGCCTCGTTTAAGGCGATGGTTTGGCTTGGAAAAATCACACCCATAAAAGGTTTTATTGCCCGTTCTATATGGTCAGCCACTGCCGACAAAGATGAACGGAGTACACAGGGATCGGGCGGATTACCGGCAAAATGGTATCCTACCCCTGACGGTAAATGGTTCTGGAAAGGGGATACCTCAAGTGATGAGGTTACTGCCCATTTTTATGCGGTATCGCTCTTTTACGATCTGGTAGCCGTCGGAAAAGAGAAGGAACTGGCGGCAGAACATCTGAATAATATGGCCTCCTATATACTTGCATGCGGATGGGTGATGAACGACATGGACGGAAAACCGACACGTTGGGCACGTTGGAATCCCGAATATCTTTTACGTCCTTACGGATATAATGACCGTGGGGTAAACGGACTGGAGGCATTAGCCTTTATGCAGTCTGCTTATTCTATTACCGGTGATGTGAAATTCAGTAAGGGTTTGAAACAACTTATTGCCTGGGGCTATCCGGCCAATACCCTTCGGCAGAAAAATACATTTCCACCAGCCACGCTCGCTCCGTGGGATGATAACCTGGCTTTCGAAAGTTATAACACCTTGCTCAGATATACCAATGATCCTTCGCTCAGATCTGTGTACCTCAGGAGCCTCGGGCGTACCTGGGAGGTCAAACGGATGGAGCACAGTCCCTGGTATAATTTTTCTTACGGAGCACTGACCGGCAATGATTGTGAAACGGATCGGGCAGTAAAACACCTGCGTGAGTGGACACTTGACTGTACGCAGTTTACTTACCGGAACTCTGAGCGCGATGATTTGACCATTGAGCCCGGCTATATCTCCTACGAAGGAGCGCTGAAATGCCTGTCACCCCGGGAAACATCCGTTTCAAAAGGGAGTGGCAATGCCACAGTTCTTGATGGAGGTTCAGGTGGAAGGGTAGTTGTAGAACCGGTACGTTTTCTCAGAGATTACTGGATGGGACGGTATCACGGTTTTATTCAGGCGCCGTCAACGACAGACCCGGAATTAATTTCTGTTCCTAAAACTACCTCAGGTCCGGTAGGGGCAAAACCGTACGACGGCCCTGCAATGCCGGAATTGAAATAGTATTTTGCAATTATGTACTATCTTGATTATTAAATTCAAAATGCAAATTGAATATTGCAAAATCTTTCTAAGCATAAGTAATACCCCTCAGGGATTTTTTGCACTTTGCATCTTGCATTTTGGACTTTGAATTTCTTTAAACTTAAAGCTGATTAAAATAAATAACACACCAAAAATAAGACGCTAAATAACACCATTATGAAACTCCTTATCCTCCGCTTTTTATTCATTTGCTTTCTCCTGTCTACAGGAATGCAAAATTCCCTCCGGGCACAGTCAGACACCCCGATTAAATACGTAAACCCCTTTCTGGGGACCGATTTTTTCGGACATACCTTCCCGGGCGCCTCAAGGCCGTTTGCGATGGTCCATCTTAGCCCTGATTTGAATACACAGGGGTGGACCTATTGCGCGGGATACATTTATTCCGATAACTCGATCATGGGTTTTAGCCACACTCACTGGAGTGGCGTTGGAATGGTGAATGGGGGAGAGGTGATGTTTATGCCGACAGTCGGTTATAAACTTAAAACGGTTCCAGGTTCACCCGAAAATCCGGAGGAGGGGTATCGTTCACGTTTCGACCATTCCAGCGAATCAGCTTCGCCCGGTTATTATACTGTATTGTTGAAGGATTGTAATGTGAAAGTTGAACTGACCTCAACGCAAAGGGCAGGATTTCACCGTTATACTTTTCCGAAATCGGAATGTTCGAGGGTTATCCTCGATTTGGGTCATCAGATCGGAAACAATACCTCTGATGCTCCGTCTGAATTTAAAATCATAAATAATAACCGTATTGAGGGGAATAAGAGTACGAGTCTGGGGAATGTCTATTTTGTGGCAGAATTCAACCGGCCTTTTACCTATTATGGCACGTTCGACAATGACCTGAAAACTCCCGAATCAGGAGGTAGCGTCTGGCCTTACAAGAATGGTGAGGCAGGGAAGAATATCGGGGCATTTGTCTCTTATCGGACAACAGAGAATGAACAGATCCTTGTAAAAGTGGGGATCTCCTATACAAGTGTCGAAGGGGCCCGGAGAAACCTCAATGCAGAGATTCCCCATTGGGATTTCGACCGGATCAGAACCGAAGGTAGTGAGGTTTGGGAAAGGGAGTTGGCAAAGATTAAAATCGATGGCGCCTCCGATGATCAGAAGGAGATCTTCTACACCGCAATGTATCACTCCTTTCTTGCCCAGTATATTTCCCAGGATGTGGATGGTAAATATATTGGCGCAGACAAGAAAGTGCATGAGGCAAAGGGGTACGACATGTACGGATCATTCTCATGCTGGGATACCTATCGGTCGCAACACCCGCTACTTACCATAACTGCCCCCGAGCATGTGAACGATTTCGTTAAATCGATTGTCCAAACCACGAAAGATTACGGCTGGCTTCCTGCACAACATTTCCTTAACCTTTATGGCGAAGCAATGGTTGGTGACCACCTTATCCCGATCGTTGTCGATGCTTATATGAAGGGATTCAGGGATTTTGATGTGAGTTTTATCTATGAGGCGATGCGAAAGAAGGCCCTTGAGGAACCTAAATTGCCCGTTCCCCATTATTCAGGAAGATCAGGACTTAAATACTACATGGAACTTGGGTATACTCCCGTCGATAAGGTTCCCGAATCTGTGCCAAATACAATGGAACTGGCTTATGACGACTGGTGCATCGCTCAGTTGGCCAAAGAGCTTGGCAAGAGTAAAGATTATGAGCTATTTATAAAAAGAGCCCATAACTATCAAAATTTGTGGGAACCTGTCACGAAGTTTATGCGCCCCAAAAAAGCAGATGGCTCCTGGCTTGAACCACTAAATGGCCGCGAGCAGGACATCGTAAAAATCGGCGAACATTCGTATTACAAATATTTTGATCCGCTGTTGGTTGGCAAGCGTCCCAACCGTCATTATACAGAATCAAATGCCTGGCAGTACATATGGTCGGTTCAGCATGATGCAAAAGGATTGATCAACCTGTTTGGGGGAAATAAAGCTTTTGTGGCCAAACTGGATACTTTTTTTGAGATGAGTCCCAATATCACCCCTCCCAAATATGTTGGTGTTGTGGGGACAATCGGGCAATACGTCCAGGGAAACCAGCCTTCACACCATGTAGCCTACCTCTATGATTTTGCCGGGGAACCCTGGAAAACGCAGAAATGGGCCAGGGAAGTCACCACAGAACTTTACCGCAGCGGCGCCGGCGGATTGTGCGGCAATGAAGATATGGGGTCGCTCTCCTCGTGGTACGTTTTAAGTTCAATGGGAATCTATCCGGTAACTCCAGGCTCTCCATTTTATGCCATCGGAAGTCCGCTTTTTGGTAAAGCAACCATCGATCTGGGAAAGGGTAAATCATTTACCATCGAGACCAGAAATAATTCTGCTGAAAACAAATATATTCAGTCTGCTATGCTGAATGGTAAACCAATTGGTAAAACCTGGCTTTCACAGAAGGAGATTACCGACGGGGGAACTGTCATCTTCGAAATGGGACCGGAGCCGAACAAAAAATGGGGCGCCAGAGCTGAGGATGCTCCACCTTCGATGAGCAAATAACTTTGCCAAATCACATTTTAAAATATAAAAGGATAAAAAATCGGCTTCGTGTACCCTTGAGTATACTTTTGACGACTGGCGCCTTGCACAGATGGCTAATGCAATGGGGAAACAGATGATTATAACTACTTTATGAAAAGAGGAGGTAACTATGTCAACTTATGGGATCGGGAAACAAGGATGATGCGACCCAAGTTGGTCAACGGAAAATTTCTCGACCTACTTCCCCGGGAAGATCAGCTGCTGGAGACAAAAACCAATGGGAATCATACCTGGTATGCTTACTTTGATCTGCTACTGATTGGCAGGGCGCCCAACCGTCATTTTTCAGAATAGAATGCCTGTCCATATGTGTGGGCTGTTCAGCAGGATATCCCGGGGCTTATTCAGCTAATGGGTGGAAAAGAGGATATAGGGTCACTCTCTTCATGGTATATATTCAGTACAACAGGCTTTTATCCGGTAACTCCCTGCAATAATACTTATATCATCGGATCCCCCACTTTTGACAAGGTTACTATCAATTTGGGACAAGAAAAAACCTTATTTTCAATATTTAAACCTTAGTAGCACCATAAATAGCCACCATCCCGAAACCTTATTAACCTTTTTAAGATGAAATAGCCATGGTTGTAAATCACAAACCGAAGAGGAATAAATCACCATGGCTATTAGCTTCGCTGATCTTCGATTCCATTTGGCCATTAAAAAACAAATTATATACAAATGAAACAACGCCCCTGCCGGTATCTCCTGTTTCGCAATCCCCTGCCCTTCCCACATTACAATATTGGATTTCCTGGCGCCTAACTGAAAATATTTCTCCAAAACCTCGTACTTACCTTTCCGCAGTGCGATAGTCTTTAAACCACCTCCAAGAAATTCCCTTCCATCGAGGTAAAGTGTACACCGGTCGTTTTCCTTGATCGAAAAGGTATAAATCCAAGATCTTTATAATAGCCAATGTTCTCAACCCGTTTCTTCATCGCTTTAAAGGCCAGTTTTTCATCAAAACCACGAATTCTCTTCACTTATCCATCCAGAATAACCGAATGGGTATGGTATCCAATCATCACAGCTGTATTATTTCCAGCAAGCTCTCATTGGGGCAGCACACCGCTGATGCGGTACATCTCCAGGAAAGTTTTAATAAATTCCTGATAACGAGCGGGATGCAAACGTAAAAACCAGAATTGGAAGGAATAATCTCATTGTGAATGGTTTAGCTGGTTGGTTAATGCACTTTGAATCTTGCTACTTTAACAGAATTACAGGTGATTTGATTCTACTTTCAAGTTCTTTCAGGCTGATCTCCTCCAGGGTAGCTTGTGCAGTATTGCTAAACCATCCGCAAAAGAGCACTTTTTTAGTTGAAACAGATTGAACCACTTTCCAGCAATAGGAGGGAACAGCGACTTTACCGATCCTTTTATTTCCGAAGAATCCCCCGCAAACGATATAAAGTTTATCGGTTTGGGACCATTTCCTGATTTGTGTTTCATTCTTTTTCCAGATACCACGATTAAGGTTCGGCGTTTGGGGCAAGCAATTGTAGTATCTGAAAGTTAGTTCATCCTTTGTGCAATCATATGCAAAATCTTCTGCATTTGCAAGGTGTCCCTTTTCATAATGACTCCCCTTAAAATCATCATCAGTAGCACATTGTAGATTAGGCTCATCATTCTTGAAATGGAAGTTCTCCCGTTTGCAATCGCCTCCCCCTTTGTACAGGATATAACTGATATATCTCGGGGCATGAAAGGTGTTGCTAAAATCGACTTTATAGATCCCCTTATCTACTATAAGCTGCGAGAAGACAGAGCCCCACAGACCCAGAATAAGGGAGAATGTCAGAATTATTCTTTGCATTTTTCGATATTGATAGATACAATTAATTGAAAGATAGCTAAAAATATTTTAGGTGACATTCTTATCATGGCTATTTCATCTGTTGGTATTTTATTGTGAAATTAACATCTTTCGCAATAAATCTTTCGTTTAAATTCTTTTAATATATCTTTGAAAACAAAATTTTAAAGGCAATCGCAATACGACTATGAAAAAACGAATTACACTATCGTTCTTTTGCATTTCACTCCTGCTGTGTAACTTAAAAGCACAGGAAATCATCCCGTTATACAATAAGGAAATCCCCAATTCGATCTCCTATCCGATGAAGGAAGTTACACTTAATTGGGATGGCCAATTTGGGGGTTACAGAAATATCTCCAAACCAACCCTGGAAATTTATCTTCCAGTGAAAGAGCAATCCAATGGATCAGCAGTGATTATTTGCCCCGGGGGTGGTTACGGAATGGAAAGTTACCGTCTGGAGGGACTCAATATTGCCAAAACATTCATCAATCACGGTACCGCAGCCTTTATCCTGAAGTACAGGTTACCATCCGATTCAATTATGCCAGACAAATCGATTGGTCCGTTACAGGATGCTCAACAGGCGATAAAACTGGTGCGCCAGTGGAGTGCTAAATGGAATGTTGATCCGAATAAGATAGGAATTATGGGGTTTTCGGCTGGCGGACATCTTGCCTCCACTGCCGGAACCCATTTCGATACCTGTCTGGTCGCCAATAAAAAGAATATAAGTGTTCGTCCCGATTTTATGATCCTTATCTATCCTGTAATCTCCACGAATGAAAAGCTTACACATCCAGGTTCATTGCGAAATCTGCTGGGATCAAATCCTACGGCAAAGCAACTTGAATTCTTCTCGAATGAACTACATGTAACCGATCAAACCCCTCCGACCTATCTGACTCATACAGGAGATGACAAGGTGGTGGATGTGGATAACAGCATTACTTTTTATGAAGCGCTAAGGCATCATAAGGTGCCTGCGGAGTTGCATCTCTATCCAAAAGGGAATCATGGCTTTGTATTGTCCATCCCAACAGAGGAGTGGATGTCCCCTTTATTTCTTTGGATGAAGAGTAATAAATGGATGAACTAAATTCAGGATTGATCTACACAGATAAAAAACCTGTCATCCAGCCTTATTTGCAAGAAAAGTATCAATCCTTAATTTAACATTTTGCCTGATATTCATCCAGAAGAGATTGTAATCGTAAATATGGAGGTTTTTTATTTCCGATTTCTTCTCATCCAAAACTGCTTCGGTATCCACCCAGAGTATTTTAGCAGATGGGGCAATTTCTGTACCAACCGTATGAGGGATGATATTACGTAAACCGTTCATTATCCCCTGGTGCAGATCCTTTGATGCCGGTTTTTCTTCAGTTGTCCATGTCAGCGGATTCACACAAACCGAATTGCCATTCTCAGCTGCTACCCCTTTGGGGACCTCCCCTTTTGCATAACTGCGCCACCCGACAAAACATCCGATCTGGTTGGCATGATCACCGACTGGAAGCCTTCGGAATGCATCTTTCCTGATCTGATAACCGATCACGTAGGCACAAACCAGTCGTTTCTGCAAAGGCTTTCCGTCGAAAAACTCCTGCAAAAGCCGGATGGCATGAAGACTCCCCTGACTATGGGATGCAATAATAATCGGACGGTTATTATTGCAATTTTTCAGGAAATAAAGAAATGCCTGTCGGATGTCACTGTACGCAAGGTCAAAAGCCTTTTTTGCGGATGGAGTGCCATAAACATAAAATGCCTTCATATTGGCCTGTCGGTACCGGGGGGCAAACACCCGGCAACTGCCGTTAAAAACTGTTGCCTGAAAAAGGATAGATCTAGAGTCTGTTGTATGATTGACTATTGTATCGCTCAGGTCACCATTCCAGGCTGCTGTTTCAGCTTCTCCAAAGAAGGATGTAGGATGGATAAAGAAGACATCGGCCCGCTCATCCCTGGTCTCTGATCTTAAAAAATCGGGGATACTATCGCTGGTATCCTCCTTAAATGGGGAGGCGGCCCAATTGTGGAGATTGCTGTAATCGGGTTCCGGACCACTGTTTTCAACTGTATTACGATCCAATTTTTGCTCCCCGATCGTTTTAATGATCCTCCCCCGTTTTTCGGACGGCGCAAAAGCAAAAAGGGTGAGTGCAAGTAGTATAAAAACAAGATATTTCATAAGATTTAATGTAATAACCTCAGATTTTAAATTACATTTATTGATGTACCGGCAGATTGGTCATCTCAAAACGCAAAGTTCCACCACTGGCTATCTCTGAATGGTGAATCCAATAACGATTAAGAAGAACCTCATTCAACCACACTGTTCGAACATATTTATTTTCAGGCGAATAATTATCTGCCACAATGGTTAGAATTTTGTCCCCTATTTTTATCGTTGCCTTTTTAAAAAGAGGGGCTCCAATCTGGTAGCGGTCCGATCCGGCAACCGGATATAAACCAAGCGAACTCCAGACATACCATGACGAGAGCGTCCCTGCATCATCGTCGCCATCAATACCTTCATATCCCGCACCATACTTATTATCAAGAATCCACCGCACCCATTTCTGGGTCAGATCGGGACGACCTGCAGAATTAAAAAGATAGGCGGCATGAAGATCCGGCTCATTCCCATGCCAGTAATAGGAACCGGGGCTCCAGGTTCCCCGTTTGGGATCTGAAAGTGCGAAGAAATCATTGAGTTCGCTGACAAAATAATCATTACTTTTAAATAACGAGATCAATCCGTCCGGATCAAAAAACAGCGCCCAACGCCATTGCAATGCACTCCCTTCAACATAGCCATTTGTGTATTTATGATTAAAATCGAGATAGGTTAATTTTAGTGGCTTAAAATTTTTCAAGAATTCGCCTGAGGTAGTCCTGGGGTGGAAGTATTGAGTTTCCGGATTCCAGATATTCCGGTAATATTGTGAGTGGTCCGCAAATAATTTTGCATCCTCTTGGTGCCCAAGCTCCTTAGCAAGTTTCGAAACGGCGTCATCCGCATAGGCATATTCGAGGGTTTTACTGACCGACTTATCCATCAAATCATCTGGACAATAGTGATATTTCAGGCAATCGTCCATCCCACCCCTTGGGTTATAACCTTCCCTTTTTGGTTCAATACCTAAAGCAGCCTTGCGCATGGCCTGATAAACGGTCTCCACATCAAAATCCTTTATCCCTTTCAGGTACGATTCGGTAAGGACAATATCGGCTGAAGCGCCAAGCATTGAACCGGTATAACCATATCCTGAAGGCCATCTTGGAAGAACGCCACCCTGTTCACACATTTTTACGAGTGATACCATCATATCGCGCTGTTCTTTTGGAGCAATTAAAGTAAAAAGCGGGTGGATGGTCCGAAAGGTATCCCATAACGAAAGATCAGTAAAATAACGGTAATCGGTTGTCTGATGAACCTTTTTATCAAAACCCATATAATCGCCATTTACATCATTAAAAAGTGTGGGCATCTGCAAGGAGTGATAGAGTGCCGTATAAAAAATATGCTTCTGATCATCACTGCCCCCATCTATTTTTATCGAGGCCAACCGATCTTCCCAGGCCTGTTTCGCTTTGGAAACCAGATCATCAAAACTCAGATTATCTGTCTCTGCCACAAGATTTGCACGGGCATTTTCGATGCTTACATACGAGATTCCCAGTTTAAGCACAATAACCTGATCACCTTCTGATTTATTAAAACTCAGGTCAACTCCAACCCGATCTCCTTTAACAGCCGGTTGGTTTTTAAAGACACTTTTACCAGACCACAAACTATAACTGGAAAAGGGCTGGCTGAAATGAGCTGAGAAATAAATTTTTTCCCCTCCATATCTTGAGGCAAAGGAGCCAAATGTCCGGATAGTTCCCACAACCTCCTGTTTTTCGGTCAGTATCTGCACCTCACCTTCTGTAGTTTTGCTCTTCCCAAGGGCACTCGAAACATCAATCAGAATATGAGGGTGCTCTTCCCCCGAAAAGGTATAACGGTGTACACCCACTCTTTCACTTGCCGTCAGTTCAGCCAGAACATTCTGTTTGCGAAGCTTTACCGAATAATAACCAGGAAATGCGACTTCATCGCTATGTGAAAACTCACTGTAATGCTCATTCAAATAATCGTTTACTCCGTTTTCACCCATGCCCGGAATGACCCGAAAATGTCCTCCCTCGTAAGCTCCTGTCCCAATCATCCGGGTATGGCTGAAACCCATCATCTTGTGATCACCATAATAATAACCTGCGGTACTTACTGTTTTTTCATCACCAAACAGGGATCCAAGGAAGAATTCGGTATCAGGACTTAGCCGCACCATCCCGAAAGGAACAGTTACTCCTGGAATATCGTCGGCGCTTGTATAGGTTGGGAATCCACCCGTTCCGATAAAAGGGTTCACCCACTTCCCTAGTTCTCCGGGTCTGACGGGAACGATCATCATCTGCCCCTGCTTTGTATTAACCGTCCGCTGATAGGAGATATAGCTGGTAAATATCACAATTGCACACATGAGCAACAATGATATAACAATATAGATCAGAATCTTAAATACTTTTTTAAGTCGTTCCATTTGTAAATTTAGAGTGTCAAAACTTCAACAGTCCTGTTATAATTGAAATTGATACAAAGCTGCGGAGCAGCGTCATCTTTGTAGTTATCGATCGAAGGAGAAAACGGAGCCACGTAGTGGCGACATCTTTTTATAATATTAATAGTTAAGGCATTGCGAAATACTTCCTGATTTCAACCGGACACCAACCTCTTTTAACATAAAACCTGTGTCTGATTTTCCCATTTTGCTCTCAGCATTTCAGACTAAGGATTCAACTCATTATTTAATCTCCATCAACAATCGTTCACCTGGTTTTAATTTGATTGAAAGTCCATTGCGCAAATCTGATCCTAAGTATTTCCCTTTTAATTCGAGGTTATCTGAAATAACGCTGTATGTTTTTTCAGATTCAGCAATAAACCATTCGGGGAACTGGTTGATACGGGGATAATCGATTGGCAGATGCAAATTCTCTTCATGTCTTTTGAAGTCAAAAACCAGTTTCCCCTGCCACTCCTTTTCAGCAGAAATGGCAAGAAAAAGCTTCCCGTTTTTCATCTCGGCACCGATTTTTAAATCACTTCTCCAGGGTTGCAGGTGAGTTCCCTGGGTTTTCCATAAGGCGTACATGATGCTGGTGCGGGCAAAATTGCCATCTCCATGCCAACCCTCAACGATCCCGTCGGGTCTCTGAATTTTCCACATCACCTGCATTTGGCTGTCAATCCACTCTTTCAGCTGAGGAACCATTTCGCGGTTGTAAAGGTTTATTCCGCTTTCAAGTGCATCAGCATAACCATCCATGCTCTTCCCTTCCCAGGGATAGTTCCGGTATTTGAGATCCAGATTGCTGATCACTGACAAAAATGCCTGACGGTATTTTTCCGTTTTATCAATCAGATAGACAGAATAAAAAGCATCAAAAGTATAGCCCCAGGTATCGGCAATTCCCTTATCCTCAACCGAACCAGTGACGGGGTTCACTGCATTGTAAAACAACCCGTCGCTGTTGCGGCCCACAGCTAACACGCGGTCGAGCAGCCGGTGCATCGGTTCCTGGTATCTTCTCTTTTTTTCGGGTTTGACAAAATTCAGCGCAACATACAGTTCACTTAGCCCACCTATAATTTCACAACCATGATCGCGTAATCGGAGGTAAGGTAATTTATCGAGATCACGTTCACCCAGCATGTAATAATCCCCGATCTTTTCGGCCCAATCAAGAAATTTTTTATCCCCGGTCATCCAGTAAACCCTGACCAATGTCTGGAGCATATCCCCATTCACCTCTTCTGAAGCAACTTTATAGGGCCCCAGAATATCAATATCCTTAAATAAAGTGTAATATTCCGGAAGGTCGTTCAGCATCTCCATCATCCGGTCGCTCCAGGGCGACTTCCCGATATATTCACACAGCGGAATGATGCCATCTTTCATATACTCGGCAGTCCCGAAAATAACCCAGTGCATATCCGGCTTTTCAGTTTTAAAATTCCGTTTCGAAAAGGAATAAGTATCAGGTAATGATTTGACCCGCGAGGTGAGTTTACGCTCTGCACGCAACATGTCAAGCATTGTTCCTTTATACAAATCTTTATCAAGCAGATAGGTTGTCAACACCATAAAGGCCCAGTTGTCTGCAGCCGAATTATGCGGTTCCCAAATATCTTTGGCTGTGGTGAGGTTTGTGGGGATCAATCCACTGGCGCTATCGCGATGCTGCATCCACCCTTTTACAAAATTCAAAGACCGAACAAAAGCTTCGCTGGCAATGATCCCATTTTTTATGGCAGCCTCGTATCCCTTTTTGTCCCTGGGGGATGAAGACCCTGTTGTCGAGGTGAATGCAAAAAGAACGATTAAAAGGATCAGATTTAGTTGCATTGTATTATTTTGTAAAAATGTCCTTATGGCTGAGCTTTCTGAAATTCTTTATCCGGTGAAAGGTCAGAAAATTTGCATTGTGGAAATTATCTGCCCCTCCAAATTCATCATCGAAAGCGGTTCGCGACAGGAAGATGATGTCTTTCCCATCGAATTGCCAATCAATATATTGAAATCCATGTTTGAATACTTCCGGATGGTGTAGCAGCACTTTATTGACCGTCCAGTTTTTCAAATCCTTTGAACTTTTAAGCACCAGTGTATTTCGGACAGATCCGGCATCCATATGGGTGAATTCGGGAGTAATCATGTTGCTGATCGTCCAATAAATTTTTGATTGATCATCATATCGAATTGAAAACTTTCGGGAACCTCCCACAAAATCGATGAACCCGGTTGAGGGATCAAAAGAGGCGGTTAATCCATCCTCGCTAATATTTACAATAGCGGCCAGTTCGCGACCTTTCTCCGAGGTGGCCACCCGAAGAAAATCGACCATTTTTCCTTCAGGTGTAACAACCGCATTCCCCTCTATCCAACCACCAAATTTGCCATCGAGATAAGCCGGATTATGGGTCAGAAAATTGGTAGAGGTCCAGCTTGCTGCATTTAAAAGGTCTGCATCCAGAGGCGCAGAGACCGCCATTGCACTGTAACGGAGCCCCCATTTTGTGCTTTCCGACTTTGCATTTTCTATGGCTCTCCAGATTCGTCCATTATGAATCAACATGGGCATAGGGGCGGTATGATATTCCCCTTCGCGTAACAGACCTGTTGCACTGTTGGTAGGTTCTGTCCAGGTATTCCCTCCGTCGGTCGAACGGCGGATGATTAAATTACCATGATGCTTCCAGGTTCCCATGATATATAACGCATTTTTATGGACAAAAAGATTGGACCAGAACTGACCATGAATTTCAGAGATTTTCGTCCACGACTTACCCCTGTTGGTCGATTTATAAACAGCTGTCAATGCCTCTGAATGTTCTGTTGTAGCTGGCCCAAAATGGTCGTGCGATGCGACATAATCACCATTTGGAAGGATGCAGATACTTGGCGAGCCGATGAATACTTTAGTGGATGCAGGGATATGATTCACGACTACTCCGGGAACCTTTGCCATTTGGGCATTCAACTGAAACCGGGTTCCAAAGATGAATAGTAAGAGAAATAAACCAATTAAAAGTTTTCCTGTTTTCATATTATTACGATTTATACGATTTAATTTTATAACTGGGTAATCTTATGATGAAATAAAACTGCAGGAGGTATTTCCTCTTTCCCAAATCCTGGTCCCTGCCACGAAACCTTCAAACCTTTGCCACCGCCTTCCTGGAAATATTGAACAGTAACAGGATGAAGTCCCGCCTTTAATGCAACCGGTTTATAAATCTCAACCATGGGATGTAATCCGTCATTATTGATCAGCAAACGATTGTCAATCAGCAACCTTCCTCCGTCATTCGAAGCCAGGTAAAGGGTATAAAGTCCATCTTTGGGAATCCGGATGAATCCTTCGTAAATAAAGGCAAAAAACTGCTCACTTTCACGTGGTTGAATTGCGAAATTGGGAATTATTCCCGATTTCAAAGGTTCAAGTTTCAGAAATTCATGCACCATCCGAAAAGAGCCCTTAAAATACTTGTACAGAAGTCCAGGTTCCACTTCTGCAGCATGAATAGACTTACTCATCCCTGCCTTTTCGAGTTCGACCTGAGCCGGCAAACTCTTTTGATCTCCTTTGAAAGCGATCATTTTAATTTTTGTGGTTTTATTTACCAGAAATGGTTCCCTGTAAAGATCGGAACTCCGCCCCGGTTCAGTGCCATTAAGGGTATAGCGGATTTCCGCCCCAATCGTGTTACAAGCCAGCGTTACCAGTTGCTCCTTTAGAAACATCAGGTCTGTCTTGACAATTGAAGGTGTTGCAACAATCTGATTCACATCCATTACCTGTGGATGAATGCTGTTTGCGGCCCATGATTTGTTTGGTTCCGGACCCATTATCAATTTGAGCTTACCTCCCTTTACTACCTCGGCATGTCTGATCCAGAACTGATTTAGCGCTTTCCCATTTAAGGTTGCAGATTGAATATACCGGTTTTCTGAGGAGCTGTTTTTTGCTTCAATAACGAATTCACCCCCTTTATAGTATCTGGGATCGAGCTGAATGGTTATTTTTTTGAAAAGGGGACCCGAGAGTTCATAAGCAGGGGTTGTGGAGGCTCCGCCATCCATCTCGAATAGCCCCATTGCACTCATCACATACCATGCCCCCATCTGCCCTTCATCTTCATCGCCCGGATAACCGTCAAACGGAGTCGTGCCATAATATTTATCAAGAATCTCTCTTACCCAGTATTGGGTCAACCACGGTTTTCCCGAATAGTTGAAGAGCCAGGCTGCCTGCATATTTGGCTGGTTACTGTGGTTCACGAAAGCACTTGTGAAAATGGGCAGCGACTTTTTGAAACCCGCTTCCAAACGATTATTAAACTCATCTTTCCCCATAAGTTCTATTAATCCCTTCAGGTCATGTGGTACAAACCAGCTGTACTGCCAGGCATTGGCCTCTACATAATCGCGGGTCCCAAAATTATCCTCTTTCCCAACAGCACTAATTACCGGAGTAAACTCCTCCAGCCAGGGACCACCAGCATATTTTGGTCGAATATAACCTATAGATTGGTCAAAGACATTGCGGTAATTCTGCCCCCTTTGCATAAAATAGTTGTAATCTTCGGTTTTACCCAGTGACTTGGCCATTTGAGCGACACACCAGTCGTCGAAGGCGTATTCGAGTGTATTTGAAACAGGACCTTCATCCGCAGGGACAAAGCCCATGGTCATATAGGGTATAATATTCCGGTTTCCAACGTATCCGCCACATTCATGCGATTTTGAGGGAGTTGTCTGAATTTCCCGCATCGCCTTATACGCTTTGTTCCCATCGAAGTTTCTGATCCCTTTTTGCCAGGCCCCTACAATCAGTGGAATTTCATGTTCAGCTACCATGATGCTGAAATATTCTACTCCTCCCGGACCATTCGATAACCATCCACCCTTGTCGTAGATTTCGAGCAATGACTTCACCCATTTCTCATTTACATCGGGGGTTACCAATCCCCAAAGCTGATTCAGGTTCCAGAAAGTCATCCAGAAAGCATCACAACCATAGACCGGGGAATCGGGATCTGAAAGTTGTTGTTCCTTCTCGCACATATCCATGTACTTTCCGTTGACATCGCTGTAAATGGTTCGTGCACTGTAGGAATGGTACAGGTTGGTATAAAATTTTATTTTGTCACTTTCAGTTCCCCCCTCTACTTTTATTTTTCCTAATAAATTGTTCCAAATATCCCTCGCACTTTGATGGGCAGCCTCAAAATCCCAGTTAAATTTCCCCATTTCAGTCTCCAGATTCAATCTTGCCTGCCCTGTGCTGACATATGACATTCCCGTTTCCATTAAAACAACCGGGTTATCGCCCATCTTAAATCTTAGGAATGCTCCGATATCCGTATCTTTGTTTATAGTGATTTCATTGGTTTCGTTTACAATTTCACTTCCCTGCCATCCTCCCATGACCTCGAACGGTCGGTTGAAACGGGCAACAAAATGGAGTACATAGTCATTAAATCCAGCGAGATGATGTACCCACCCTTCGATCTCGGTATTGCTTACTTTTCGTATCGAAGCACCGACAGTTATCGGTTTCTCCTCATTGGGAACCTGCAGGTCAAACAGGATATGTCCATCCTCATTTTGTGGAAAGGTATAGCGTTGAAATCCACCACGAGTCGTTGCTGTCAATTCAGCCCTTATTCCGAAATCCTTTAACAAAACAGAATAATATCCGGGTGAAGCGATTTCTGATTCATGGTCGATTTTTGAGCGGTATCCACCTTCGGGGTGCTCTTTTGTCCCCGGAACGATCTTAATCTTTCCGGTTCCGGGCATGGTTAAGAAACTTCCGGTCGCCCATGAATGGACATGCCCAAAGCCACAGACACTGTTATTTCTATATTCATACCCGGCATCAAAGGCATAATCATCAGTATTATCAGGACTGAGCTTCACCATTCCGAATGGCAGACAGGGTCCGGGAAAGAGCATCCAACGGTTACCCGATGTTCCCAGAAAAGGATCAACATAATCGACAGGTTGTTTTTGCCGGGTGCAACCCATTGTGGCTGCAATACCCACGAGCAACAGAATTTGGCAGAATAGTCTCATCTTTATTTAATTATCTGTAAAAAGCTCTCTCGCCAAGATCTCATGTTTTTCCATTCCAGGCCCTGACCAGCTGACCTTTAACGCTTTCCCTCCCCCGCACTGAAAATATTTCACCAGAATTTGATGCAGACCTGCTTTGAGGGCGATACTTCCCGGCTCTTCAACCGCTCCGTGATTGGCATCGTTTTCAATCAGTTCCTTTCCGTCAATGAATAATCTGCTACCATCGTTGGAGATCAGATAAAAACAATAAATACCATCTTTGGCGACATCAATATAGCCATGATAACGGTAACCATAGTAATTCTCTCTGGGGGCATTCTTAATACTAAACTGATCGGTAAGACCGGAACTAAGGGGTTTACAAACATCAAGATCTGCAGTGGTAACAAAAAACCGTTCAAAATAATCGTAAGCCAATCCCTGCTTTAGCCCAGGTTTACCAACTGACTTACTGAAAACAGCTTTTTTAAATTCAACAGCAACAGGGAAACTGGACAACCTATTCTTGCAAAAAGAGCTCATTTTCAATGTGCCGGATTTTTTGAACTTTATTGGAGCCGTGTAAAGTCCCGATGTAACCTTCGGTTCAGAACCATCGAGGGTAAAACGTATTTCAGCCTCCTTTGTATCGCAGGCAAGGGTGACTTCTGTCGATTCCAGAAACAAGGTCTCTCCTAATTTGATATAGGGAACCTTCGCAACGGGATTGCCGTTTTCGGAATAGGGACGCTCTTTCGCACCACCTCCCCATTGCTCATTTGGATTTGGACCCATCTCAAAAACCAACTCCGAACCACCCATTATGTCATCATGACGAAGATAAGAGTTTTTATATTTTTTCCCGTTAAGCACTGCCGATTGGATATAGATGTTTTTTTCAGAGTTATTGTTTGCCCGCACTGTAAATTTTTTGCCGTTTTCGAGGTTTATCGTTGCCTTACTGAAGAGTGGAGATCCAATCGCATAAATCTTCTGTCCGGGAGCTACAGAATAGAAACCCATCGCACTTAAAATGTACCACCCCGACATCTGACCGCAATCTTCGTTACCCGCAAGTCCAACAGGGGTATCGCGGTAAAGTGTGGTCAGAATCCGGCGGACAAGCTGCTGCGTTTTCCATGGTTCGCCTACATAATCATAGAGGTATGGAAGGTGGTGCCCAGGTTCGTTACCGTGCCAGTACTGCCCGATCATTCCCCGTTCGTCCTTCCCTGATTTTAAGGAGAAAAGTACATCAAGCCATTTTGAGAACTGCTGATCACCACCCATAAGATTTTTAAGTCCGTCAGCATCATGGGGCACAAACATATACTGGTAGGCATTCCCTTCGGAATAGGCTGAATTGACCAACGGATTAAAAGGGCTTAACCAACTGCGATCCATGTTCTTTCCCCTCATAAATCCCGTAGAGGGATCAAAAACATTCTCATAATTATGAGCCCGCTGATGGTATCTCAAATAATCTTCCTTTGAGCCCATCTCTTTGGCCATCTGCGAAATACACCAGTCGTCGTAACAATATTCCAGCGTTTTTGAAACTGACTCGCCCTGACGATCGCAGGGGAGGTAACCTATTGTCTTATAATACTTAAGTCCCAGTTTATCCAGTTCTGCACTGTGTCTGACTGCAGTGTAAGCTTTCTGCAAATCATAATTGCGAATCCCTTTCACATAAGCATCAGCGATGACGGGCACAGCATGATAACCCAGCATATCGTCGGTATAATTTCCGGCAAGGGGCCACATTGGCAGCCTTCCCCCATCATCGTAAATCTGCAACAGTGTTTTCACAAAATCGTTGGTCCTTTTCTGATCGATAATTGTAAACAGAGGATGTAATGCACGGAAGGTATCCCATAACGAAAACACGGTATAATTGGTAAAACCTTTTACTTCGTGCACCTTATGGTCTGTTCCGCGGTACTTACCGTCGATATCCATAAAAATATTGGGACTTAAGCAGGCATGGTACATCGATGTATAAAAATTCTTCTGGTCTTCTCCGCTTCCACCTTCTACCTCAATTTTGGAGAGCTCCCTATTCCATGCCTTTTGGGCATCAGCAACAACCTTTGCAAAATTCCAGTCCTTGAGTTCCGCAGTGAGGTTTTTTCTTGCCCCGTCAACACTTACTGCCGATGTTCCAACCTTCACAAGCAGGACTTCACCTTTTGCGGTTTTTAAATTGACTGAAGCTTTCACATTTTTACCATTAACCTGCGAAACGCCTTTGAGAATTTTATCATCCAATGCGATGTCAACAGATGTAAATGGTTTGGAGAACCTTGCCACAAAATAGAGATACTGATCCCATGCCCACCCGTGTGAACGGCGCAAACCTTCAATTTCGGTGTCACTCACTTTTTTAATGTACAGCTCTTCTGCACCTCCTGGATGGTACAGATCGATGATCACATGGGCGCTATCTGATTCAGGATAGGTATATTTATGGAAGCCACATCTTTGTGTAACAGTAAGTTCAGCCCTGACATTGTAATCCCTGAGAAAAACAGAATAATAACCGGGCGATGCCGATTCGGTCTTATGATCATAAGTGGATTTATATCCTGAGGTATTCCCCTTTTCAATACCGGGCAGAAAGTTGATCTTTCCAACCGTCGGCATAAACAGGATGTCACGGTATTCAGGTTCACCTACACCGCTAAGATGAGTATGTGAAAATCCGAGTATCGTTGAATCGGGATAATAATATCCTCCGCATATTCCAGCGCCTGTTAATTTTGTATCGGGACTAAGCTGGACCGATCCAAAAGGAAATGCTGCTCCCGGGAAGGTATTCCCATCAGCGGCTGTCCCCATAAACGGATTAACCAGTTTTGTAAAGTCGCGAAGTTGGCTGTTCATTTGGGCATAACTACTCGAAAACAATATGCTTAGTGATAAGAATAAGGATAATTTGTTTGCGCTCATGTTTTATCGATTAATCAGTATCGGTAATTTAGTTGTTGGATTTTAGTCAAAAGTACATAGGTCCACGACCAAATACTTCCATAATTTTGGATAAAGCACATTAAATATTGATCAAATAGTAAAATAAGGTTAAAGTTTGATTTTTGGCCCAATTTTTGGATATTATTTAATTGAACCGCGGTTTTCTCAATGTTTAATGGTATTTCTGAAAAAACTAAAAACAATTTAACAGGTATGAAACGCAATTTATTAAAAATCAGTAATTTTTCTTTTACGGTACAAATCCGGAAGATATTGACAATTTCCACTTTGTGTTTTGCTTTAATAATAAGTTCAGGTTCAGTCGCTGATGCACAAAGACATGGAGGAGGTCATCGCGATCCTGCATGGCACTATTCGAGAGTGCCCGCGCATGGAGCATATGTTCACAGGTTGCCACATTCAGCCTACCGGATCAATTATGGTGGGAATTATTACCATTTCAGGAATGGCTTTTATTACCGCCCCTATAACAATGGATATGTAATAGCTCCTCCGCCATTTGGACTTAGAATCGGCATACTTCCAAGAGGTTTTCTGAGTTTTAGTATCGGAGGATTTCCCTACTATTATTATGGCGGCACCTATTACATTCACAGAGGAAATGAATATGAGGTAGTTGCACCCCCATTAGGAGCGATCGTTGAAAGCATCCCCCGCGGATATGAAAAGGTAGTGATCAACGGCGAGACTTTTTACATTTTCGGCGGGGTACAATACCGGCCAATCATGAGAAATGGGGAGATCTGGTATGAGGTAATAAAAAGCCCGAATCGGTAAACCTGAATTTTGTTCCGGTTAAGAAGGCGAAAATTCTTTTACCTGTTGTTCAATGTTCGCGCATTGTGATGTCCATCACTAACGAGGATATTCCAATAGGCTTTCCGGTCTCGCAGACAATTGGCTAGATGAACCAAGCACATCTGATCAAACGACCATCTTTAGTTACGTTTTTGAAAAATATTTATTCAGTAATGCCACTAATTCTGTTCTTTTGACAGGTTTCGAAATATAATCGTTACATCCTGCCGCTATCGCCTTTTCCCTGTCACCAACAAGAGCATAAGCTGTTTGAGCAATAATTATAACATCCTGGTTGAATTGCCTGATTTGACGGGTCGCTTCATAGCCGTCCATTTCAGGCATCAGGATATCCATCAGGACTAAATCAATATCGGAACGATTACGGAGGGCTTCTACTGCCTCTTTCCCATTTTGAGCCACGATAATCTCTTCTGCCAAATGATGGATCGTAATAGCGATAAAGCGGCTGGAAAATTCATCGTCTTCAGCGATCACTACTTTTAGTTTGTCTGCAGTATTAGCCCCGGAGAGGGTCGCCATATTAATATTCTGATCCGATTTATTGACCAGCTGGTGGTTAGCCGGAAGTGAAAAATAAAATGAACTACCTTTATCTTCCTGGCTTTCGACCCAGATTCTCCCCCCCAGCATTTCGACATAAGCCTTCGAAATGGCTAAACCAAGGCCAGCCCCCTGCCGGGCCATTTTATCGGTGATATCGGCCTGGATAAACCGTTCGAAGATCGCCTCCAGCCTGTTTCGGGGGATTCCAATGCCAGTATCTTTTACATAAAATTGTATAGAAGTGGCATGCAACTTCTCTACAGCATGACATCCGAATTCCACCGATCCCTGGGGAGTATATTTAATCGCATTATTTACCAGGTTAGCAAGGATAGCGTGAAGCTTTTCACTATCGGTCCGGATGATGGCCGATGATGAGGGTAGCAAATTTCCCAAGGTGAGTTGAAGCCCTTTCTTCTCCACCTCTGATTTAAAGAAATTACAGATAAATTCCATCTGCTCGTTCACATTGGTTTCAGCTAAAGAGACTTTCATCTGACCCGATTCTATTTTCGAAATATCAACGATATTGTTGATGATATTGAGCATTCGGGCGCCGCTCTTCTGGATAATCCTGATATACTCCAGTTGCTCTTCGCCAGATAATCCCGGTTCTTTGAGAAGATCAGCAAAACCAAGTATCCCGTTCATCGGTGTACGGATTTCGTGGCTCATATTACAAAGAAATGCGGTTTTGAGGCGATCACTTTCTTCGGCATGTTCTTTAGCTTCAATAAGTTCAGCTTTCAGAAATTTATCCCTTGTAATATCACTCTTGATAGCCAGAAAGTTCGTTATCCTCCCCTTTTCATCCATAATAGGGGAGATGGATGCCGATTCCCAGTAAAGTTCCCCGTTTTTATTTTTGTTATGAAACTCACCTATCCACTCTTTCCCGGCAAGGATATCACCCCATAACCTGGCATATTCTTCTTTAGTGGTCTCACCGGAACTGAGTATCCTAGGATTTTTGCCTATCAGCTCCTCCCTGGTAAACCCGGTTAATTTACAGGTTACCGGGTTGACATATTCAATCGTGCCGGTAGTATCTGTTATGATTATTGCGTTTACACTCTGATCTACCGCGCGTACCAGCTTCCTTAGTTCTTTTTCAGCCTTCCGGCGTACTATTTTTTCATTGAAATCTTCAAGCGCCCGTTTAATTGCGAAAGGAAGCCTTCCCGGCCTGTCCTTGAGCACATAATCGGAAGCGCCAAGTTTTAAGAGTTCAATTGCCAACTCTTCCCCGATAGATCCGGAAACACAAATAAACGGAATTTCAGGGCAAATTTCGTTTCGCAAATGCAAAGCGCCAAATGCATCAAATCCGGGGAGATTGAAATCTGCCAGGATAATATCGTATTGGTTATTTCGAAGTGAAGCTTCAAATTCTTTTTCCTTATCAACACGGGAGATGTTAAAATTATATCCGGCCTCGGTTAATAGTCTGCAAATTATCTCATAATCAGGAGCTGAGTCTTCAAGAGACAATATATTCAAAAGGTAATCCACATGTGGTTTTGGTTCCATTTTACTTTTCTTGTTCGGGAGGAAGTTCGTTAATCAATGCCCAGAATACCCCCAATTGTTTAATAGCTTCAAAAAAATCTTTAAAGTCAACAGGTTTAACCACATAAGCATTAACGCCCAGGTCGTAACACTTTTTCAGATCAGGTTCTTCGCGTGATGAAGTGAGCATCACCACCGGTATGCTTTTAAGAACCGGATCTTTCCGGATAATTTGCAGTACCTCGATACCATTCACCAGGGGCATTTTAATATCGAGCAGGATTACGGCCGGATTACAAACCGCTCTTCGGCTATATTTCCCTTCATAATGTAAATATTCAAGCGCCTGAGCGCCGTCACTTACCGCAATAATGGGGTTTGCCAATTTAAGATCGGCAAGTGCCGCCAAGGTTAATTCGGCATCATTTGGGTTGTCCTCCGCCAGCAATATTACTCTTAGATTTTCCATATTATGATCTTAGTATTTCAATATCGAAAAATAGAATGTCGCGCCTTTATCTGGCTCTGCTTCTGCCCAAATTCGCCCCCCATGTTTCAGAATGATGCGCTGAACATTGGCAAGTCCGATTCCTGTCCCTTCAAATTCCTCCTCTGAATGTAGTCTCTGAAATACCCCAAATAACTTTGGCGCGTATTTCATATCAAAACCTACTCCATTATCCCGGATGTAAAAAATATATTCTGTTTGTTCTTCCTGATAACCAATTTGTATCAATGATTCTTCCCGTGGCATGCTGTATTTTACTGCATTTTCGAGCAGGTTCACCCACACCTGCCGAAATAGATTACCATCGACAAAAACTTCCGGCAATTTAGCGATATTCCAACCTATTTTGTGCCCTTCATTCGAATTTCTTATCTGTATTACTGTATTTTCCACCAGTTGGTCCATGTTAACCTTTGATTTTTTTATTTCCGCACGACCGGTTCTCGAAAAGCTTAACAGGTCATCAATCAGCGTTCCCATTTTTTTCGCTGCATTGTTAATGACTTCCAGGTAGTGAAGCGATTTTTCGGGCAGTTGAGCAGCCGAATCTTTTGTCAACATTTCTGCAAATCCGCAGATGTGTCTTAAAGGAGCCCGCAAATCGTGAGAAACAGAGTAGGAGAAAGCCTCAAGTTCCTTGTTTACCGCTTCAAGTTGAGTGGTCCGTTCAATTACACGGCGTTCGAGTGTCTCATTGAGATTTCGGATCTCTTCCTCTGCCCGCTTTCGGTCGGTAATATCCGTAACGATTGCATGGAGGTATTCTTTCCCTTCCATGGTAATGAGGTTACTGAAAACTTCAACATCACTTAAGGAACCATCTGCCTTCAGGTGCTTAAATTCGGAACTAACTTTTTTATGTGTTTTTGAATCTTTCAACGCAGCCTGAATTTCTGATGAGTAGAGGGTGTTTATTTGCCGCAGATTCATCTTCCTGAGTTCTTCACGCGACCATCCATAATATTGAGCGGCAGCGTAATTAGCGTCAAAAATATTTGCCGTTTCAGGATCGATAATAAGTTTGACCGCACTATGCTCTTCAAATAATTTACGGTAATCCTCCTCGCTGCGGCGCAATTTATCTTCTGCCATCTTTCGTTCGGTGACATCGCTGATTGTTCCGATTAGCCTGGTCGGCTGATTATTGGAATCTATTTCCAAAACGGCCAATCCGTGTACCCACCGTTCCTGGCCGTTATCCTGCCTGATGATTTTATATTCCTTGTCAAATTTCCGGAGCATCCCTAAGACCTCATTCAATACGTAATCGGTCATAATTTTCTGCCAATCAGGATGAATGATAAGTGTCCAGGCTTCAAACGACCGGATATAACTTTCATCGATACCGAAAATCTTATCCAGGGTTTCAGAACTTTTCCACAAACCGGTTGACAAATCCCATGCAAAACTGCCCAAATTGGCAACTGACTGCGATTCACGCAATAATCGTTCACTCTCGATAAGCTCTTCTTCAGAATGTTTACGGCCGGTAATGTCAATAAAGCTGATTAACACTTCGATAAGTTCCCCATTTGGATCAAAAACAGGTACCCCGTTAACAGAAAGCCAGGCAATATCATTTGATTCAGGCCTTTCAACACCAAGAATAAGATCTTTAAACGGTTCTTTTGAGACAATAATTCTGTTGACCGGGTATTCTTCAAGAGTGACCGGTATATGGTTTTCATGAATAAATTTCCATCGCGGGTCGATAGCCAGTTTACCAGTCATCTGATCATCACTAAAGCCCAGTAATTCAGATGCCCGATGGTTGCTCATCACAATTGAACTATCCGGCGCATGTACAATGACACCCGCTTCAAGATTATTTAGCAAACTGCGGTACCGTTTTTCGCTCTTTTGCAATACTTCGGCTGTCCGTCTTCGATCGGTGATATCCTGGATCGAGGTTATAAAATAGAGTGGTTTGCCCGCCTTGTCCCGCTGGAGAATTGTGCTGATATCAATCCAGACGATATGACCGTCCTTATGAAAATACCGCTTTTCCCATCGCATTGATAAATTGAGACCGCTAATAATTGAATTCACATTCTCCTGATCTCTTTCCACATCGTCAGGATAGGTTAAATCCTGCCACTTTGCCTGTTTCAATTCTTCTTCAGAGTATCCTAATATCTGTCTGAATTGATTATTTGTTAATACTCCGCCGTCAATAGAAGTAATTGAAATTCCAACTGAAGAATACTCAAAAATATTTCTGAAATACTCTTCGTTAACGCGGGCCTCTTCTTCCG
The DNA here is from genome assembly GCA_963677935.2 of Prolixibacteraceae bacterium. GTDB lineage: Bacteria > Bacteroidota > Bacteroidia > Bacteroidales > Prolixibacteraceae > JAAFHB01. The sequence continues at coordinate 3,802,045 of CAXXEH010000003.1, forward strand.
CTTTCTCCCTTTCAGCAATCTGCTCATGAAGCTGTCTGTTGGCAACTTCCAACTCTTTAGTCCGTTCCCTGACCCGGTGTTCCACTTCCTCCAGGACCTTCTGCAACTCTCCCTGCAGGTAAATCAATTTATCCTTTTCCTTTTCAAGCTCCTGGTTGACCATCCTTAACTGATGGGGACTGGGTATGGAAAGGAGTTTGGGCAATACCGGCCAAAGTACGATTGCCGTAGCCAAAGAAATTAGGGCGCATAAGGCATCAACCGTTGCCTGCTCCCAATTTACGGGCCACCAGAGTCCAATTACATGCATAATATGGGTGGTTCCGCATGCCAGAATGAATAGTCCGAAAAGGAAAATAATCCAGGTAAATGGCATATCTTTTCGTTTCCGCAGAAATACAACCAGGAAAAATGGAATGGATGCGTAGGATATGGCAATGATGGCATTTGCAATAGCCATGACCATCATCAAAAGGGGTGTCATGGTACCGGTGATCGTTCCTTTGATTTCCATATTTCCACCCGGCATAAGGACCATTGGACCGATAATAAGGATTGCCAGTGCTGCAGCCGGGGCAATGATGCGGGGCAATAATTCGAGCGATTGCCGAAGGATGGTCTTTCTCGGGGCAAAGGTTTGCACTTTATAGCGGCGTAAACGAAGGCTGTTGGTGACGACGAAAATAGAACTGAACGCCATGGCTCCTGCCGCAAACATCGGACTAAGCAAACCGTAAGCCGCAATTGGGATCAATGCCACGTTGTAGAAAAGCGCCCAGATCAGGTTCTGAACGATAGTTTGCGAAGTTCCGCGCGATAAAGAGATGGCGCGGCCAATTCCCGACAGTTCGCCGCTAATAATTGTAATTCCGGCTGCAGCTATTGCTATATCGGTACCGGTTCCAATCGCGATACCAACATCAGCCTGCGCCAGGGCGGGTGCATCGTTGATGCCATCACCCACCATTGCTACCTTTGGATGGGCAAAATTGCCTAACGTGCATTGTTCCTGAAGCTTTCGGATCGCATCAGCCTTTTCGCCGGGCAACACTTCAGCCAATACACGATCGATACCCACTTCTCTGGCAATAGCATTGGCAGTGCTTTGGTTGTCGCCAGTGATCATCACAATATCCATCCCTAACCGGCGTAGGTCGGCGATGGCCTGTTTTGCTCCCGATTTCACGGTATCGGCTACTGCGATGATTCCGATAGGCGTGGCAGGATTAACATCATCGGTTTGCCTGACAGCAACGATCATGGCAGTCTTCCCTTCAGCCTGGAGTCTTACAATTTCTAATTGAATTTCATCCGTAGAAATTCCTTCGTTCTGCATCATGCGCAGATTCCCGATTGAAATAGTTTTATCGTCAACTACAGCCCTGACACCAAGTCCGCCAAATGAACGGGATTGTTGCGGTTGACGATAAACCAAACCTCTCTCTCTTGCTGCAATTAGCATAGCGCTACCCAAAGGATGTTCTGATCCTTGTTCAGCGCTTGCAGCCACCTTCAGAACTTCATCGGCAGAATGACTGGCCAGAGGAATGATATCTGTCACTTTTGGTTCCCCCCGCGTTATCGTGCCGGTTTTATCTAGTACCACGATGTTTACGCGACCGGCACGTTCCATGATTTCACTGTTTTTAAACAGGATACCATTTTCGGCCCCTTTCGATGTACCCACCATAATGGCTGTCGGGGTGGCCAGCCCAATGGCGCAGGGACACGCAATAACAAGAACCGCTATGGCGTTGATCATGGCCAAAGTCCAGCTTTCGTGTGCAATATATATCCAACCTAAGAAGGTGAACGTGGCAATTCCTATGATGATAGGGACGAAATATTTGCCAATTTCGTCGGTTAGTTTTTGTATAGGCGCCTTACTTCCCTGGGCTTCCTGGACCATCTTTACAATCTGCGACAAGGTTGTGTTTTTCCCTACCCGGGTGGCTTCAAACCTGATCATCCCTTCACGGTTGATCGTGGCTCCGATCACTTCATCACCCGGACCCTTGCTAACCGGCATCGACTCGCCGGTAATCATCGACTCTTCAAAGGCCGAATGCCCCTCGCTGATGATTCCATCAACAGGCACTTTCCCACCGGGGCGCACTACAATAGTATCGCCAATTACAACTTCTTCAATATTAATTTCTGATTCAACGCTGTTGCGTATCACAAAAGCAGTCCTGGCACGTAATCCGATCAATGCCCGCAGAGCTTCTGAAGTTTTTCCTTTTGCTCTGGTCTCAAGGTATTTGCCGAGCCTGATCAGGGTGATGATTGCTGCCCCGGTCTCAAAATAAACATTAGGACTATCAATGATCCCCAATGTAACGAAAAGGCCTGAAAAATAGGCAGCCGACGAACCCGTCATGATCAGGACATCCATGTTTGCGCTGCCAAACCGAAGGCTTTTAAAGGCCCCTACATAAAACTGCCAGCCGACAACAAACTGGACAACAGTCGCTGCGGCAAGCATTGCAAACTGATCGTATTCGAACCCTGCAATTTTAAAGTCGCGCATCATACTGAAAATGATGAGTGGCAAGGTAAATACCAATCCAACGTTCAATAAAAATTTCTGTTTGAGAAGTTCTGATATACGCACTTTTGCCTCAATATCTTCAGCTACTTCGTTTTCTCCAACCTGAATGATATCGAAACCCGATTTTCGTATCACAGCAGCAAGTTCAGCAATACTGGTCATACCAGGAATATATTCGAGTACTGCCCGTTCTGTGGCATGACTCACATTTGCATGAAGTACACCATTGCATCTAATCAGTATTTTCTCCAGCGTTAAGGCATCGGTGTTATCCTGTAGACCGGTAACAGGCAAATCAATACGACCGGTTGCCACGCCGTATCCAATCCGCCTGACAGCAGCTATAATATCGATTTCGCTTAGCACCTCTTTATCGAAGGTGACAGAGAGTTTTTCACCTGGAAAATCAACACTTGCCGTTTTTATGCCTTGCCGTTTTCTTAATTCCGACTCAATCAACAGAGAACAATTACTACAGGATAAGCCGGTTATAGGAATTATTGAACTTTTAATCTCGTTCATCGGATATAAATATTATTTCCCCGGGTTACTGATTTTATCACTCCCCATTAAATTGCAGTGTACTTTTAAAGATCAGGTTATCGAAATAAAACAGGCAGTGGCAATCACTTTTGAGCTAAACGTTTATATGGTCAAAATTATAAAAGTTTTCCCGACATTCATGGAATAATTTGTCAAACCCAATAATTATTTATTTTCAGTTTTGGAACATGTTTCCCCATAATCCGACTAAAAACAGGAGCTTCTCTCCACCTTTATTGCAGAGTTGGGGAGGTAGGATATGTCCACCATTGGATCTTATAATTGTCGCATTAAATTTTTTAGTTTGATGGGAATCCAGATTTCCTCTTCTGAATTAGGGTCTTCATTCCTGTATTTCTCTCCCAATATCTCGAAATGGGACTTCCTCAGTTCCCTAAATAATATCCCCGGGTAATGCTCACTTCGTTCGCTCACCCGGGGATGTTCATAATCCACCCAGAAAGGGCAGTGTCTAAAAACCAGTATTTACAATCTAAACAACTGAAATAACTATTGTTACATTACCAGAGTCACAAATTAACCCTTTGCTTTTGGCATGATCAGTGAAAGGCAAAGTTCGTCGAGTTGTGCCTGAGCAATCTCAGCTGGTGCGTCGTTCATCACATCGCGACCGGAATTATTTTTCGGGAAGGCGATCACATCCCGGATCGAGTCCAGGCCGGCAAACATTGAAGTAAGCCGGTCAAATCCAAAAGCGATACCAGCATGGGGTGGCGCTCCATATTTAAAGGCCTCCATGAGGAATCCAAACTGGTTTTCAGCATCCTGTTTGGTAAAGCCCAAAGTTTTAAACATCTTAGCCTGAAGTTCACTGTCAAAGATCCTCACAGAACCCCCGCCAATCTCAACACCATTGATCACCAGGTCATACGCATTTGCCCTGATCTTTCCCGGATCGGAGTCCAATAAAGAGATATCCTCCGGTTTTGGTGAAGTAAAAGGATGATGCATTGCATGCCAGCGTGCTGACTCTTCATTCCATTCGAGTAACGGGAAATCGATCACCCAAAGCGGTTTGAAATTTTCTTTATCCATTAATCCGCATTGACGTCCCATCTCAAGACGAAGTATAGATAAAGCAGGAAGCGTACGCGCTTTCTCCCCGGAAAGGATTAAAAGCAAATCTCCCGGTTTTGCTTCGAAGGTATCGCGCCATTTTATGAGATCTTCCTGTGTATAGAACTTATCGACAGATGATTTAACCGATCCATCCTCATTAACTTTGGCATAAATAAGTCCTTTGGCGCCAACCTGAGGCCGTTTGACAAATTCGGTAAGGGCGTCGAGTTGTTTGCGGGTATACTCGCCGCAACCCGGTGCACATATTCCACCAATATACTCAGCATCATCAAAAACTTTAAATTCTTTACCCTTGACGATATTTGTCAGATCTTTGAATTTAAGGTCAAAGCGAATATCAGGTTTGTCATTACCATAATTTTCCATTGCTTCGGCATAGGTCATCCGCGGAAAGGCTCCCGGGTCGATCCCCTTGATCTCTTTAAACAGATGGCGGGTAAGCCCTTCGAACATGTTCAGAACGTCTTCCTGCTGTACAAACGACATCTCACAATCGATCTGTGTAAATTCGGGCTGCCGGTCAGCGCGAAGATCCTCATCACGGAAACACTTTACAATCTGATAATAACGATCAAATCCGGCAACCATCAGCAATTGCTTAAAGATCTGAGGTGATTGTGGCAACGCATAAAACTGGTTGGGGTTCATTCTTGAAGGAACGACAAAGTCGCGTGCCCCTTCAGGAGTTGATCTGATCAGCACAGGTGTTTCGGTTTCGATAAATTGAAGGTCATTAAGGTAATTACGGACCACATGTGCCATCTTTGCCCTTAACTCAAGATTTTTCCTGATTGACTCACGTCGCAGATCAAGATAGCGGAATTTCATCCTTAACTCATCTCCCCCATCGGTATCATCCTGAATCGTGAATGGAGGCAATACAGCCTTATTTAGTATGGTCAGCTCTTTTATATCCAGCTCAATATCACCTGTAGCCATCTTTGGGTTTTTACTTGTTCGCTCGCGGACAACCCCTTTCACCTGAATCACGTATTCACGTCCCAGTTTATCGAACTGCTCTTTTAATTGAACCGGAGTATTTTCATCGGCCACCAGCTGGGTGATTCCATAACGGTCGCGAATATCGATGAAAGTCATGGCGCCAAGATTCCTGATTGTTTGAACCCAGCCAGCCAAAACCGGTTCCTGACCCACATGTGTCAGTCTGAGCTCACCGCAAGTAAAATTTCTGTACATTGAATTACATTGTATGATTGAAGCGGTAAAATTACAAAACTGCGGGGATATTTGAAAAAGCAGGTTGTAAATAGATATATTTGAATTGTAGTTGGCAGCTAGCTGCTAGGAGCCGGCTGCCAGCTGCTGGTTTTAAATCATCATTTATTTGGAAGAAATCTGCCAGTTGCAAGAAGCGAGCCACCAGAAGCATAAGATTAACAGAATCGAACATTTATCGAAATCAAAACTTTTGTAAATCATCCCATCGCATTTGCCGAATAACCTTTACTTTTGAGAAAGAAAAAACCTTGTTATGATTGATCCTTTTGATGACGAATATTTTATGAAGAGGGCCCTGGCTGAAGCAGAGCAGGCTTATGCTGAGGGGGAGATTCCTGTCGGAGCGCTCATTGTTTGCAGAAATCAGATCATTGCAAGGGCGCGCAACCTTACAGAAATGCTCAATGATGTTACCGCACATGCCGAAATGCAGGCCATTACTGCTGCAGCCAATCTCCTTGGGGGGAAATACCTTACGGGATGTACGTTATATGTAACACTTGAACCATGTACCATGTGTGCCGGCGCATTGGGATGGTCGCAAATCGACCGGATCGTCTATGGCGCCAGCGATGAGAAAAGGGGTTTCCTGAGATTTGCACCAGATGCCCTTCATCCGAAAACACAACTTCTGGGTGGAATTCTTCAAAATGAATGTGGTCTACTCCTCAAACGGTTTTTTGAGGAAAGGCGATAAAGAAAAGTGGTGACAATTCGACGATTTGACAACAAATCAAACCATAAAATCAGAAATATTTTAGGGTCATCAACATCCAGGGTGCTAAATTTAAAAAAAATCCAGAATGTTTTTTTAACCGGTAAGATTATTTAATTCAGCCTTTATTGAATTCCGAACGGGATTTTGAGGTTAAATCCGATGTTCATTCCGGGATTAAAAAACCCGGCCTCCTTTAGGGTGGAAAGATGATCAATATATTTTGTATCGAAGATGTTATTGGCAGTTATTCCGATAACCACCGGCTGATTCACCACTTTAAGATTTGCGCCGATCCCCAAATCCACCAGCGAATATCCGGCTGTCTCCTCCTCTTCGGGTGCAACATTAATCTGTTTAAATGCATTTAGCAGATTGATTTTCAGGTATGCTTTTTCCATAAACAGCAGCTGTTCCTTTTCGGCTCTTAGTTCAAACCTTAATTTGTTAGCCGGAACCAGCGGAAGGTATTCTTCATGATCCTTTTTCCCTGTCACCGTAGCAAAAGTGGTTTCAAAATGGAGCCATTCGATGGGTTTCGGATGAATGTGAATCACCGCTTCACCCCCAAACAGCCGGGCATCCGATTGCATGTACCTGTAAACCGGGAATCCCTTAGCACTCAACTCTTCAGTAGGTGTAATAAAGATATAATCGTTAATTTTGTTGTAAAATCCGGCAAGGTCAAACGAAAGATTATCGAAATGATAATGAGCGCTTACGTCTGTTTCATAGGCACGCTGAGGCTTCAGATCCCGGTTTCCTATCTCATAACGATTCTCATGTAAACCACCAGATGTCAGTTCGGCCAGATTTGGGGACCGGAAAGCGGCAGCCAGATTAGCTCTGATCAATAATTTCTCTGACAAATTATAAGTCGCTCCAAATGATCCGCTAAGGCTGTTGTAATCATTCGATAAGGGGGGATGAAAATCAGCATCAGTGGGTGCCATGTACGAATCAGTTGAAATGGTCCGGTAATCATACCTTATTCCTGCCTGTAACCGTATCTTTTCGATAAAAGTATATTGCAGAAGTGTAAAACCAGAGTAACTGTTGATACTGGCATCCGAAAGGAGTCGCGTTTCCCTGTTATTCAGGTTTTTATTATTCTGATTAAGGCCCTGGAATCCAATGATATATTCACTGTTCCGGACCGATGGAAAATAAAGTTTGGTTTCCCAGGTAAGCGTAGCCAGTTGCATATCGATAAAAGGAATGACTCTTTCGTCGTTGTGTAACAAATGGGTATTCTGGAAGGCCGCATTTATCTCGACCTTATAATTACCAAGATAGAGTTTATTCTGAGTTGAGAGTAATTTGTTGTTGAATGTTTGGAACCAGATCTCAGCCTTTCTACCCCTTTCAGTTATTAGATCAATAACATCGGGTTCTACGATCCCTATTTTTTGCTCATTCACATCATAAAATATTTTAAAAGTACCTCTCTTGCCGGCGAATCCGCCATTTCCTTTCACGGACCACTCATTGAACCTCGAATTGGGAACGAGCTCTCCCCCACCCTGGTAATAATCGGCATTGGTTTTACCCCCTCCCCTTATTCCCCAGAAAAAATTTTGGGAAGCCCCCCTGACCCCAAGATTGGTAGTTGCACCCAACGAATTGGAATTGAGCTGCAGATTATAATCTCCCATGATCAGGCCCACAGGTGCAGGTTTCTCTTTTACAAAATCTACGACACCCCCGATCGCGTCGGAACCGTAAAGCAGCGATGCCGGCCCCTTGATCACCTCTACACTTTCGATCCCAAACTCATCAATTCCCAGGGGATGATGATCAGAATATTGATAATTCTCGTACCTGACACCGTTATTCAACACAAGAATATCGTTCATGGCAAGACCACGGATTACCGGCTTCGAGATTCCGCTCCCTTTGGAAATCATATCCACCCCCGGGATTTTAGTCAGTGTCTCCGCAAAATTCGGTGTCCCTCCCCTGCTGATCGCTTCAGCTTTGATTACATCTATCTTAACCGCATTTTCGTGCTGGGTGGAGTTATATCCTCCGACCACCACAACCGATTCGGTTTCGATCGGTTCATGCTGCAGGACCATATCGATTTCAAGGGGTTTCCCATCCATTATCACGGTCACCAACCTGTTGTTATAACCGACATATGAATACTTTATTTTGAATTTTCCCTTTGGCAGATTCTTTAGAAAATAGTGACCCTCCCGATCGGTAACCGTCCCTTTATTCTGTTCCATGATAAAGACGTTTGCACCAGCCAATGACTCCCCCTGTTGATTGGTAATAATGCCAATGACATTGTTTTGTGCAAATGCCAGACCTGTGGTTGCAACAGCGATTGCCAATAATATTATATTTTTCATCCAATAAATTTTTGATTAATCCACATTCATTTAAATAAAACAGATGTGGAAAAGACTTTTGAGACACCCTACTGACAAAATAAAACAATACCCAAGGCATTACAATAACTACCTGGATACTATCAGATGGAAATTGTCCTGCTGTGGCGGCCCCCGGAGAGAGGTTACCCGAAGAGTGGAACAAATGGATGGTGAATGGTAAAGATATACCAGTTCCCGGAAAGTTGGAACAGGTTTTTGAACAGTTTGGTCGGGAGATTTACAGGAAAAGATCGGAAAGTGAAAATCGCAGACGGCACATTTTTCATGCTTTACATGCCAGAAATCACCCTCTTCAGCATGAAATAATATCTCCTCTCCATGATGATGAAAAAACTGAATGGCTGTCGGATGGATAAACAACCACAGTAAAAATAGGTACTGAATATTTTTTGAAGTTATTTTCAAAATACGTTATCGAATGGATTCTATAAGCGACTTTCCGAACAACATTAACACTTTTGGTCGTTTTTTGTTTACAGTGTCAACTGCAACGAGAACATCAATCCAAGTTTTATTTTTCGGTCTTCGTTGTAGTTATAACGCCAGACTGCATCGACCCTGATAATCTTTAGGATATTCTCCACTCCTGCCGAAAATTCTGTATAAGGGGTACTTCTCAGACCGGTCATCCCCTTGGGAAAAACCATTCCGGTATGCTTGGTTGGATCATAACTCCCAACTAAAGAGCGTACACCCACAACTTCCCTCCATTTCAATCGTTTGAAAAGAGGAACTTTATTCAGGAAAAATCCCTGAAAATGGTGTTCGAGGAAGAGACTGAAGTAGGTATCACTTACAAATTCCTGATAATTCATCAGATTAAATGCATAAGCATCAAAAGCATACGACTCATTTCCCTCGTGTATTTTCATCAAGGGCCACGGAACATTGCCCCAAATCTTGCCTGCCTGTATATAGTAGGTTATAAAACCGATTGGATTTAAAGCAATTTTATCCGAAAAGTTCATATCCAATTTGAGATACTCATATTCGCCTCCCAAAAACCCTTTTAATCCACCCGTTGCCGATAAATTAAAAACCGGATTGAAGATTCCAAAGGTATTCCGTTCAAAACCGTCGACCATAACTGTTTCCTTTGGTGCATATCGGGTATTCAGTTTTATTTCACCTGTTCTGACTGATGATATCATGTTTCCCAGCGGATCCACAAAGGGGACAAAGGGTCCCGATTTTATATTGGATGAGGTGACCGATAATTGATTGGAGAAACCTCTGACCCAATCTTTATCGAAAGTACCAGTAACCCTGTCGATCATATTGAGTTTGGTATAGGGATTTTTGCTTAATACCGAGGTCAGAAAGTTATCACGGGTAAATGCGTTGGAACTTTCGCCCAGTAATTCATAATCATGCTGTCCCTGAAAAGCGATCATTGCCCGCGGTTTCTTTGAAAAAAAGTATTCAAATCCCCCCCCAAACTTAAGATCCTGATCATTAAATCCATAAGCACCATATCCATTTAGCCTGATATTAGGATTGAATTTCATGGTTGTGCGCGCACCGATTCTTGTCCTGTAACCTTCCACCTTATTTGAACTGATCAATGAATAATAGGGTCCTAATTCAAATTTCCCCAAATCGCGGTAACCATAATAAAACATGTATACATATTCTGCAATTGTCTTATAAAGAGGGACATTCTTAATCGAATCAACCATCGCATAAATGCCGGCTTCCCGCTTCTGCAATTCTATAGGACGCGATTTTTCCCAAAAGACCTCATCTTTCTTAATAGCATCCTTACTCACAATAATGGCATTCTTTTGTTTAACGACATCATCCGGCACCTCTGTAAATGAAAAGTCCTCATAAACATTGGTCTTACGTCCCATTATTCCGATTTGTTCAGAGTCTTTATCCTTCTTGATGTCCAGATCGGCAATCATTGATTCATTACGGGGAACCCATCGATGATCATTATTCTGATAATCAATTGAATATTGAAGATTGTTCAAAAAATTGACATTTGCTTTTGTCGAAAGCTGCATCTCGACTCTCGTAAGGGCAAAGCTTCCATCTTCAACCCAAAACTTACCTTTAAATGTGGGATCCTGTGGAAGTCTGGGCTTAAAAGAGATTTCGTAGATCTTACGACCTTTTACCATTGCACTGTCTCTCAGATAATAATGATAAAATTGCAGACCAAGCGAGTTTATTGGAGAGATCAGTCCGATATCCGAAATCATGATATAATTATCATAGACATTTATCCCTTCATACATTTTCCCTGTAAATTGTGTGATCATGTCGGTGGTCATTCCCGAAGCTTTATTAGCGATGATATCTTCATGATTTGTATTCAGGATGCTGTTATGATAGTAGTTGGAGACCGTTTCCGTAAAGAAGACAGGAAGAAAAGTTTTTCCCTCAATCTCAAGAGAATCAATATATTTGAATACGAACTCAAATTGCTTTAATAGCTTCTTTTTGCGAAGTGAACCATTGATATTTTTGATATCTACCTCAGTCTTGGCATAAAGCTTCGATTGCCACGATGGAAAATTCGATGGGTTATTCTCCTTTTTATGGCTCACAATCTTCCGGAAGAGGGGAATGGCAGGATTTTCGCCCGGACGGATCGAAATCACACCCAGGGAAATAACATCCTCAACCATCTTTATATCAATATTATTTACCTGATTTAGTTTGATTTTGAAGCTCTGTTTTTTGTATCCGACTGCAGAGACTTCGATGATTGAGGTCGGTTTAAGGGAACTTAGGTTGTAATTTCCATTCAGGTCGGACATGGTCCCGGTATAGGTGTCCTTAAAGATAATATTTACATATGGAACCGGATTAGTTGAAACTGCTTCAGTAATTTTCCCCTGCACCACTGTTTTCTGGGCATTTGCCCCTAAAGCAGAAATCAACAATAATATTATCAGCCTTATAAATCTATTCATCTACCCATTTTATCCGGAAATCTGTGTTTCCTTGTTTATCCAATTACTACTGATCTCAATTTCTTAATCCCTGATAAAAAGGGTTGAAAACTTGCATCACCTAATATATGAACAACAAAAATACAAGGAAGTTGCGTGATTAAGACCGATTATTTGCAACAGAGGGTAACGTTATTGTTTAATTAACAAAGTGCTAATCGAAAAATGAAAAATGAAAAATGAAAAATGAAAAATTAGTATTCAGATTATAAGTCACTTTCAATACATTTACCCATTGAAACAGGGTCTACCTGAAGGCTGGATCACCGAAGCATATCCAGACAACTTTTTTGACAATTTAACATTTTGGGAATGGTGACCGGCAATTAATTCTCAATATTAATGGTGGTTCCGGATGTTTCAACCAGATCGCCGGGGCGGAGCTTCGCTCGTTTGCGGTATTCAACTTCCCCATTCAATTTGACCTCTCCATCCTCGACCATTATTTTTGCATGGCCACCTGACTGGGCAAAGTGAAGCAGCTTTAATAACTTGATCAGTTCGACAAATTCAGCACCTTTTAGATTGAATATCATTGTTTTAAAATTAACTCATAAGTATTTCTGATTGGAGTTTGGCTGGTAATGATTTAAAAACCAAATCGTAGGAGTGATCTATCATTTCAAAAATCAGTTTTTTGGGTAACGATCCGTCCAAAACGACTGTATTCCAATGCTTCTTATTCATATGCCAGCCTGGAATGATTGCAGGATTCGCTTCACGAAGTTCGATGGCCCGCTCGGGATTACATTTGAGGTTCATCGAAAAATCACCCTCAAGGTTGAGCAAAATGAATATTTTGCCACCGACTTTGATAACAAGGGTAGTATCATCAAATGGAAAACTCTCCTCTGTCCCATTTTTTGAGATGCAATATGCTCTTATCTCTTCAATATCCATAAGTAAAACAGATTAAAATGTTTTATCAAAATTAGAAAAATCCTACGACTAATCAGGTCATCGTTCATTTTGCATTTTCATTAATTGACCGGCGGGATAAATGCTCCCGGGAAATGGGTCAATTCATAAGTTACATCGTCGGAGAAGATAATTGAAATCACATCGAAACGGGTTTCGAGATCGATCTGCTTTCCAATAAGCCATGCGTCAGCAACTTCAACAATATTTCTGATCTTTTGAATAGAAACTGCTTCCCATGGTTCTTCGAAATAATCACCTTCACGGGTTTTAACCTCAACAATTACAATTTCTTCACCTTGTTTTGCAATAATATCGACCTCCTTATGTCCGTAAAGCCAGTTACGCTCCAAAATTTTATATCCCTCCTTTATAAGGTATGCTACCGCAATCTCTTCCCCTTTATTGCCAAGTTCCGCTGATGGAGTCATCACAATTTATCTTTAGATTTTTTTTATAATAACCTTCTCTTTAGTCACATCCAAAGAGATTCTGCTTCCCATAATCATTGGATAGTTTGGTAATTCGTGCCCCGCTTCAAAGCCAAATACAACTGGATAGTCGTATGAGTCGACAGCCTCTCTGACAATTTCATTGGCAGTCTTACCAAAGGGAGTTTCGCCATCGGTTATATCGGTAAAGTATCCAACAATCAATCCGGAGATTTTTTCAAGTATGCGTCCCACCTTCAGATTAAACATCATCCGGTCGAGATGATAATGGTGTTCATCAATATCCTCAATAAAGAGGATTTTTCCAACAGGAGATATATCGAGTGGGGTTCCCCTCAAGCTCTGGATGATCGACAAATTCCCCCCCGTCAGAATTCCTGTGGCATCACCGTTTCTGTTCAGTTCATGCGGAATTAAAGAATATTCGGGAGCTTTACCTTTTAAGAGTTCCATCATCTGCAGGAAACTTCCGGTAAGTTCCCCCTCCTTTTCGAACCAGGCAGTCATCACACCATGTACCGAAGCAATATGATGATTTGAGAGGTAGGCATGAAAAACTGTGATATCGCTGAATCCGATCAGCCATTTTGGTTTCTTAAAAAACGATGACCAATTGAGGCTAAGATAGGTCCTTATTGACCCATACCCTCCGCGTGAGAAAAATATTGCTTTTATCGATTTGTCATCAAGTGCCTTTTGCATGTCAGCCGCACGGGCCAGATCAGATCCTGCAAATACTCCCTCTTCATGAAAGGTATGCAAGCCGATTTCGACCTGAAATCCCTGTTGCCTCAGCAATTCGGCGCCACGCTCTACAATTTGACGATCAATTTTACCAGCCGGAGAAATGATTGAAACCTTATCGCCGGGTAAAAGATAGGGAGGATACTTCATTTGAATTTTTTATTTTTAACGAGAATAGACTGTTATTCAACCAATCAGACAAACCGGCTGAACATACGATCAGAGCTCCATTCTTTTAAGATAATCTTCTATTGCCTTTGGAAAGTATTGATATTCGAGCTCATGTATTTTTGCCGCTAGGGTATCGGCAGTATCATCGGGTAAGACCAGGCATTTTACCTGCAACAGGTGCTCCCCTTTGTCGTACTCTTTGTTTACCAGATGAATTGTAATACCCGACTCCTTTTCTTTATTGACTATGACCGCCTCATGTACCCGGGCGCCATACATCCCCTTGCCACCATATGCAGGTAAAAGTGCAGGGTGGATATTGATAATAGTAAAAGCATCGACAAACTGGGGAGGAACAAGCCAAAGAAAACCGGCCAAAATAACCAGTCCAATCTCCCTGTGCTGAAGTTCCTTTATCAGCTGATCGGATCCGTAAAACTCCTCACGCGAAAAAAAGTGCGATTCAACACCAAGTTTTTGAGCACGCTGGAGCACAAATGCGTCCCTTTTATTTGTCCAGACGGAATCAATCCTCGCTTTAGGATGGTTTTTGAAGTAGGTGATAATGTTCTCGGCATTACTACCCGACCCGGAAGCAAATATAGCTATATTTTTCATAAGCAACAGATTACAAACTTTATAAATTAGAATATTCGAACAATATGTTTTAAAAAGAATTGAGAACAGTTATTTTGATGCCTAAAATAATAGATTCTTGTCTAAATATTTGGAAGATAAATTTCTTTCTTTGTTTCTTTGCACTCGCTGAATCAATAAAATCAGCGAGTAAATTTAGTAATAGTATTAACGTAAAAATTTAAAAAATCATGTCTGACATTTCAGCCAAAGTAAAAGCAATTATTGTTGACAAATTAGGTGTCGATGAAAGCGAAGTTACGCCAGAGGCATCATTCACTAACGACTTAGGTGCCGATTCTCTCGATACCGTTGAGTTAATCATGGAATTCGAAAAAGAGTTCAACATTGCGATCCCCGATGATCAGGCTGAAAAAATCGGAACAGTCGGTGATGCAATTAATTACATCACTGAAAACGCGAAATAATCAATTTTTTCATTAATAAAGGGCTCAAAAGCTTACTATGGAATTAAAACGAGTTGTTGTAACCGGTTTGGGCACGATAAACCCGCTTGGTAAGAACATAGAAGAATTCTGGGAAAACCTGTGCAATGGGGTTAGCGGTGCCGGCCCCATTACTCGTTTTGACGCCTCCAGGTTCAAAACACAGTTTGCCTGTGAAGTTAAGAATTTCGACCCGGGTGAATACCTCGAGAAAAAAGAGGTTCACAAGCACGACATGTATGCTCAGTTTGCATATATTGCTGCTGCTCAGGCGCTCAAGCATTCGGGGCTTGATCTTGAAAAAATTGACAAAGATGAATGTGGGGTCATCTGGGGTGCAGGAATTGGTGGATTAAATACTTTTCTACAAGTTGTAACTGAGTATAACGCCACTCCTGAAAATCCACGGTTCTCTCCATTTTTTATCCCAAAAATGATTGCCAATATGGCCAGTGGAAATATCGCTTTGAAGTACCATTTCCGCGGACCGACAATCACTACTGTTACAGCCTGTGCATCAGCTACACATGCGATGATTGACGCTGCAACCTATATTCGTTTGGGAAAAGCAAATATCTTTATTGCAGGTGGTTCAGAATCGGCCATCAACGAAGCAGGTGTAGGAGGTTTTAATGCCATGCGTGCTCTATCAACCCGCAATGATGATCCGAAAACTGCATCCAGACCTTTTGATGTAGGACGTGACGGATTCGTAATGGCAGAAGGCGCCGGCGCTTTAATCCTTGAAGAGTATGAACATGCTGTAAATCGGGGTGCTACCATCTATGCTGAATTGGTAGGCATTGGGATGTCCACAGATGCTTATCACATGACAGCACCCGATCCTGAAGGTGGTGGAGCTGCCCTGGTGATGAAGAGGGCATTGGAAGATGCCGGGCTGAAGCCAACTGATATAGACTACATCAATGTTCACGGAACCTCTACTGGTCTTGGCGATATCGCTGAACCTAAGGCTATCCGAAAAGTATTTGGTGACCATATCTACAATGTTAGCATCAGTGCCACAAAGTCTATGACTGGTCATTTATTAGGTGCAGCCGGAGCTGTTGAAGCAATTGCCGCTATCCTGGCAATGAAAGACAGCATCGTTCCACCTACAATCAACCAGTTTGAGCTAGACCCTGAAATTGATCCAAGGATTGACTTCACATTTAACAAAGCGAAAAAACGCGATCTCAATTATGTTTTGAGTAACACCTTTGGGTTTGGCGGTCATAATGGAACTGTAATCTTTAAAAAACTTTCTTAGTAAAGTGTTACGAGATTTAAGGTATAGAATAAAACTCTTTTCTTCTCCAAGAAAAGAGTTTTATTCATTTATAAAAAAGACGATCGGATTTAGCCCACTGAAACTCCGGTTATATGATCTTGCATTCGTACATCGGTCGGCCTCATCTTCCGATATAATGGGCCAACCCATTAATAATGAGCGACTGGAATATTTAGGAGATGCTGTACTAGGAGCAATTGTTGCAGAATACCTTTATAACCGTTTCCCCAGAAAAGACGAAGGGTTTCTCACACAGATGCGTTCACGTATCGTCAACAGGAGTTTTCTTACACAACTCACTTTTAAACTTGGTCTCAATCTGTTCGTCAATTCGAATACCAATTCTGTCAATGATTCAAGCCATATCTTTGGAGATGTTTTCGAAGCATTTATTGGCGCCATCTATCTCGACAAGGGTTATCAGGGGGCTAAACATTTCGTGATCAAAAAAGTCTTATCTGTTCATGTTGATGTTCATGAATTAGAGAGGAGTGATAACAATTATAAGAGCCAATTGATCGAATGGGGACAGAAGTACAAAAGAGAGGTTGAATTCGACACCCACGAAAATCCGGACACAAGTCATAACAATCTTCCATTTGTTTCGATCATCCGGATTGATGGTCAGCTTGTCGGAAAAGGTGAGGGCTACTCAAAAAAAGAGGCTCAACAGAATTCTGCCTGCAAAGCCCTGGTTTACCTCGGAATCTCCGATTGTCACTGATACTCCAATTTGGATCCCGGAGAATAAGACCTATGTACCTTCCCAAGCATAAATCTTTAGGGAGTTGGAAATAAAATCTACCAAAACTTTATTGACGCGATTATTTCTTCTTTTAAGTTCCTAAGTTAAATAATGTTAAGGAGAACAGCCCTGATTCATTAATAGCTTTATCTTTGTTTCGATGAGTAGAAGAATGATATATACCTTAAGTGTGGTAATGGCCATCGCTGCAGCATCCCTGATTGTTGTACAGATGATCACTATTAAACATACGGCAGAACTTCAGGAGAAGAACTTCAGTACCCAGGTGTTCAAGGCACTTCAGGAGGTTACTGATAACCTGGACATATTTGAGATTAATCAGTTTTACGTGATCGATGCCGATCAAAGCGACTGGCCATCAAATTCTTCAGGACTTTTCCCCAACTCCGATCCGGTTTTGCCATTGAGCGCCCTTGAAAAGAGCGGTGAGATTTCGGTTTACAGGAAGTTTTCAAGTTCAGGCACCAGCGGAGTGATTACCGAACGATCGAATTTTTTTTCACAGGTTCAGATTCAGAGCTTTCAGCATGTGTACAACAGGAAAAGCGCCCAGGACGAACAAAAACTCAGGTACCGGATTTTCATGAAAGAACGGTCTGAAATGCCTTTATCCTCGCGATTCCCCCCCGAAATACTTGCTGTTGCACTGGATTCTGCCCTAAAGCACAATGACATTTTTCTTGAATACAAGTATGCCATTCTAACACAGATAGATGGGAAAAATGCTTATATAATGGGAAGTAAGGATTACAAACCGGGGAAAAGGACCAAACCCTACAAAAGACTTTTATTACCCGATGATGCGCTGATAAAACCCGACTACCTTTGTATCTATTTCCCCGGCCAGAATAATAATTTCTTTAAGTCAACTTCATTCCTGGTTTTCCCCTCGCTGGTGCTCACCTTAATGATTATCGGCATATTTATTGTGACACTTCAGATTATTTTGCGTCAAAAGAAGATTTCACAGATCAAGAATGATTTCATCAATAATATGACGCACGAACTGAAGACCCCTATTTCTACGATCTCACTGGCATCGCAGATGCTGCGCGATTCGTCAGTTTCATTATCACATTCAACGGTGGATCATATTTCCGGCGTGATTTTTGATGAGAGTAAGCGGTTAAGCAATCAGGTGGAAAAGGTATTGCAAATGGCTGTTTTCAATGAAGGGAGATTAAAATTGAAATTTACCCAAATTGATCTCAATAAATTGGCAGAGTCGGTTGCCTCGAATTTCGAAATCAGGGTATCGAACGAAAATGGGGAATTAAAGACAGACTTGCAGGCAGAGAATCCATTTATCAGAGGAGATGAAGTCCATATTACCAATGTGATTTTCAACTTGTTGGACAACGCCGTTAAATACAGCAAATTGAACCCGTTGATTGAGCTTTCGACCGAAAACAGAAATGGTTGGGCCATTGTTCAGATAAAAGATAATGGGATTGGGATTCCAAAGGAACATCAGTCGCAGATATTTGAACGTTTCTACCGTGTTCCGACAGGGAATATACACAATGTCAAGGGTTTCGGACTTGGATTGTCATATGTTAAGCGGATTGTTGACGTTCATAACGGTAAAATTAAAGTTGACAGTACCTTAGGGAAAGGTACGCGTTTCAGATTATATTTCCCATTAAAAAATGTTCAGAATTATGGAAAAGAAAATTAGAGTGATTCTCACTGAGGATGACGAAAATCTGGGGCTTTTGCTTAGAGAATATCTTATTGCAAAAGGTTATGATACTGACTTATATCCCGATGGCGAGGTAGCCTATAAAGGATTTCAGAAGAATCAGTATGATCTCTGCATCTTTGATGTAATGATGCCTAAAAAAGATGGATTCACTTTGGCTAAAGAGATCAGGATGGTCAATTCTGATATTCCTATCATATTTCTGACTGCCAAAAGTATGAAGGAGGATGTCATCGAAGGGTTTAAAATCGGGGCAGACGACTATATGACCAAACCTTTCAGCATGGAGGAACTGTTGTTCCGCATCGAAGCAATATTAAGAAGAAGCGGAGGGGAAGGGGATAATGCTCAGTCAGTTTTTAAACTGGGAAGATTTATTTTTGACGCGCGTAAACAGATTTTATCGGATGCCAACGAAAATACAAAACTGACGACCAAAGAGTCTGACCTCCTTAAATTGCTCTGCGTAAATGCCAATAAGATACTCGAAAGAAACTTCGCCCTTAAAACTATCTGGGTTGACGATAACTATTTTAATGCCCGGAGCATGGATGTCTATATTACCAAGCTCAGAAAGCATCTGAAATCGGAGGAAGGGATCGAAATTATTAATGTCCACGGTAAAGGATATAAGCTGATTGTTTAATCATAGGTAACCATATTTGAATAAAAATCCCGGGCAAAATGTCCGGGATTTTTTCCAGATGAGGGGACCAATCACAATTATAGGCCGGAGTGACAAAGCGAATCAAACCAAAAATGTGGTTAATTAATTTTATAAATTGGAATTGCCAGAACAAAAGATCGTCCCTGAGAATTATTCTCACTGAATTGGTCCTCTGTCTATTTCTATTGTTTCCTTTGATCAGCAAAGCTCAGAAATTTAGTGAAAAACCGGACCACCCCAGGGTCGCCCTGGTATTAAGTGGCGGTGGGGCCAAAGGTTTTGCTCACATTGGAGTGCTGAAAGTTCTGGAGGAGGAAGGTATTCCGATCGATATAATTGTCGGCACCAGTATGGGGAGTCTTGTAGGTGGCATTTATTCAATTGGATACAATGCATCTGAGTTGGAGAAACTGGTTAAATCATTGAATTGGGAAACCGTTCTTTCCGATGAAGTTTCGCGTGCTTTTCTTTCAAGAAACGATCAAATGTTAAAGCAGAGGTACTTCTTATCATTACCCATCAAAAGGGAAAAAAAGCTTCGCCTTCCACTTGGACTAATTAAAGGACAAAATGTCTTGAATATCTTCTGCGAATTAGCCGGGAATGTCCCCCTTGATGCCGATTTTGATAAATTCCCAATCTCTTTTGCCTGTGTTGCAACAAATCTTGAAACCGGAAAGGAAGTGGTTTTGAAAAATGGGTTTCTGCCAACTGCAATGTTTTCAAGTATGGCTATTCCTCTTGTTTTCCAATCATCTGAAAGAGACTCTCTTTTACTGATTGACGGAGGAATTGTCAATAATTTTCCTACAGATGTGGCTAAAAAGATGGGGGCTGACATCATCATCGGAGTGGATATCCGAAATGACCATTATGACCGGAAAAATTTAAAATCAATTAAAAGTGTTCTTAATCAACTTGTTAGTTTTTTTGATCAGGGAAAAGATTCGGTCAATAACAGCTTTTGCAACCTGATTATACGTCCCGATATTACGGGCTATTCAATGTCGAGTTTTAGCAATGAGGCAGTCGACTCCTTAGTTTTAAGAGGAGAAGTGGCCACAAATGCTTTAAGAGAACAACTCAGGGAACTTAAACGAAGATACCACCTGAAGCCTGTTGAAAAATCGCGGAGAATGGTTAAGCCCGATCAATGGAACATCACCGGTATAAGTTTTAGCGGAAAGGAGCAACTGGACTATGAGTTTTTACAAAAAACCATGAACCTTGAAATCCCCGGAAATTACTCAGCTGATGAGATTAAAATGGCCATCGACCGGCTTTATGGTTTGGGAGGTTTTGAACGGATCTATTTCAATTTAATAGATAATAAATCAGGGAAAGACCTTAACCTGAATATTGTTACCAAAAAGGTTTTCTCACAAAATATAGGTTTCAAGGCGAATACTACCGATGGGGCAGCCATATTACTCAATACCACCCGAAAAAACTATGAAAACATATTTGGTTTGTTATCGGTCAGCACCGAATTATCGGTCAATCCCGGATTAAATATTATTGCCGAATCGGATCAAACATCCCTCCCAACAGCTGGTATCAACCTCAAAGGGAAGTATCAGAATTATAATGTATTTGAAAAAGGTGACAAAATTTATAAGGCCAATATTTTTTACACCTCAGGATCATTATATCTCTATAAGCCAATTATGCATCGGTTTATTACTGGTATCGGACTTCAGGAGGAGTACTATCATGGCGATATCTTTAGCAGAAATACGACAATTGAAACCTCCGGAAAAATGGATTTTCTGCTGACCAATGCCTATTCCTACCTGTCGTTTGACAATATGGACGATTTCTATTTCCCTACCAAAGGGATAAACCTGTATGCCGAATTTTCGATGATGGCCGATTTCAAACAAACCAAAGAAATTACCCCGGTAGCGCTTTTGAGAATGAAAAATGTAATTCCATTGCAAAAAGGGAGTGCCTTACTTTTTGATATTTACGGACGAGCCCTTTTTGATGCCGATTTTCCACGCTCCAGAATGACTCTGGTTGGGGGAGAGCCTTATTCACAGTATTTTAATTACCATCTTCCATTTGTTGGTTTATCAGCAGTAAACATTGCAGATCGGTTTGCCTGTGTTGGGCTGATTGGTTTGAGGGTAAATATTACCGGTTCACATTATGTTTCGCTCCTGTTGAATGGCTTCTGGCAGAATACCGATTTGTCATTCGGGAAAGGAATTAATGCGACTTATGGAAGTGGTATCAGATATTCACAGAAAACTTTTCTGGGCCCCCTTGATATGACTTTAGGATATTCAGGTTCAACCGATAAACCCACTTTTTCAGCCAATTTTGGATATTGGTTCTGACCTGTGATGATGGGTTATAGAATTTATAGAGGTGCAATTTTACAGAGGTCGTATCAAATGCGGAGAATTTAACAGACGAGAACCGCAAAGCTCTATATTTATCTAAAATAATAGCTCTGCGGTTCTTTGCGTCTTCTTTATGTATCTCTGCGGTGAAAGCCTTTTTATACAGCCTCTAAAGAAAAACAATTAAACCAATCCCTGTGCCAGCATTGCTTCGGCAACTTTCACGAAGCCACCTACATTGGCGCCTTTTACATAATTAATATATTCACCCGACTGACCGTGTTTTGTACAAGTATCATGAATATCCTTCATGATCAGGTGAAGCCGTTTGTCTACTTCTTCACTGGTCCAGTTATAACGCATACTATTTTGCGACATCTCCAGACCTGAAACCGCTACTCCACCTGCATTTACCGCTTTCCCCGGAGCAAAGGTGAATTTATTATTCACAAAACAATTCACTGCAGCAGAAGTGCATCCCATATTGGAGACTTCAGCCACCAAAAAACAACCGTTCGCCATCAATTTAATGGCATCTGATTCATCAAGCTCATTTTGAGTTGCACACGGTAAGGCAATATCCACTTTTGCCTCCCAAGGTTTTGCATTGGGATAAAATTCTACGCCAAACTCATCTGCATACGGAGCGACCACGTCGTTGTTGCTTTCACGCAATTCGAGCAGGTAATCCACCTTATTTCCAGTGATTCCGTCCGGATCGTAAATATAGCCGTCCGGTCCTGAAATCGTTACAACCTTACCACCCAATTCGTTGATTTTGGTAATTGCACCCCAGGCCACATTCCCGAAACCTGAAACACTGAAAGTTTTCCCTTTCACCTCTTTACCCATCTCCTTTAACATATGCTGAACAAAGTAGACCGCTCCAAATCCTGTAGCTTCAGGGCGTATTAAAGAGCCACCCCAGCCCAACCCTTTTCCGGTAAGAACACCCGTAAATTCATTCCTGATCCGTTTATACTGACCGAAAAGGAAACCTATCTCACGTCCGCCAACACCAATATCACCTGCAGGAACATCCGTATTAGGACCAATATGACGAAAAAGCTCCGTCATAAAAGATTGGCAAAACCTCATGATCTCATTGTCGCTCCGCCCTTTTGCACTGAAATCAGAACCTCCTTTTCCACCTCCCATGGGAAGTGTGGTCAGGCTGTTTTTAAAGGTTTGCTCAAATCCAAGGAACTTCAGGATGCTTAATGTAACGCTCTTGTGAAACCGGAGTCCACCCTTATATGGTCCGAGTGCGCTGTTGAATTCAACACGATAGCCCCGGTTAATTTCAACCTCGCCCTTATCATTACTCCAGGGGACTCTGAACATGATCGTTCGCTCTGGCTCGACCATCCGCTCCAGAATTTTTGCCTGTTTGTATCGTGGATTGGCATCATAAACATCCCAAACAGATTCCACAACTTCCAAAACGGCCTGATGAAACTCCAATTCACCAGGAGTACGAGCCTTTAGCCCTTCCATAAAATTATCTATTCCGGCATTCATCTTTAATATTGTTTAAGTTTTTGCACAATCAAATTTACAGATTTCTTTTGCATCCTGATGAAAAAGGGATTAAAACAACAAAAAGCTATTGTCTTAGATATCTGATTTTTACAATTTATTGAAATGTGAGTTCTGACATGTTTATCCATTTTTATGATATATATCAGAAATACCGGCGCCCAAATTTTACATTTCATCCAAATTAAAGAAAACTGTTCCCGGCGAAAGATTGGACAAGATTACCTATAAACATTACGATTTAAACCATTCAGGACTATTTTTTTGCACAAATCTTCTTTCTGACAACCCTGAAGAGCGAATAAAGCGTTAATTTCGCAGCTTAATTGAAAATGAACGAATACGCTCAAAACCGATGGATTATAATTTCAAAGAGATTGAAAAAAAATGGCAGCAATGCTGGGCCGATAACAAAACTTTCAAATCGGTAATCGACCTTAATAAGCCGAAATTTTATTGTCTCGATATGTTCCCCTACCCTTCGGGAGCAGGCTTACATGTTGGTCACCCCGAAGGATATACCGCCACAGATATTATTTGCAGATACAAAAGAGCGAATGGATTTAACGTGCTTCATCCGATGGGATGGGACGCTTTTGGATTACCCGCAGAACAATATGCCATTCAGACAGGAACGCATC
The DNA here is from genome assembly GCA_963677935.2 of Prolixibacteraceae bacterium. GTDB lineage: Bacteria > Bacteroidota > Bacteroidia > Bacteroidales > Prolixibacteraceae > JAAFHB01. Next base: position 3,825,877 of record CAXXEH010000003.1, read on the forward strand.
CTGCCATCACCACTCAGAAAAATTGTGATACCTTCCGCCGTCAGATTCAATCTTTAGGTTTGAGTTATGACTGGGAAAGGGAAATCAATACCACCGACCCGAATTATTTTAAATGGACACAGTGGATTTTTATCCGATTGTTCAACACCTGGTTCGACCAGGATCAAAATAGAGGAAGACACATCAGCGAATTGCCAATTCCTGAGGAGATAAAAAACCAGGGTAGTACAGCTATTCATAATTATATTGGTTCCAAAAGGCTGGCCTATTACGATAATGCCCAGGTTTGGTACTGTCGAAACTGCAAAACTGTTTGCGCCAACGAAGAGGTACTCAACGATGGATCGCATGAAAAATGCGGTACAAAGGAGGTCGAGCGTCGATATCTTAAACAGTGGATGTTGCGCATACCACAATATGCCGAACGGCTTTTGGAAGGATTGGATGAGCTCGACTGGCCTGAAGGGGTGAAGGATATGCAGCGTAACTGGATCGGCCGCTCAACCGGAGCTGAGGTTGATTTTGCCATCGATGGAACTGACCGGAAATTACGTGTTTACACGACACGTCCCGATACTTTATTTGGAGCGACTTACATGGTTGTAGCTCCCGAACACGAATTGGTTGGTGAGATTACAACTCCCGATCAGCGTGATGCGGTAAAAGCATATATTCTGAATGCCGCCTTAAAAAGCGATCTCGACAGAACTGATCTGGCAAAAGGAAAAACGGGTGTATTCACAGGAAGGTATGCGATCAACCCCATCAACGGATCGAAAATACAGATATGGGTAGCCGACTATGTGTTAATGGGTTACGGAACTGGAGCCATCATGGCAGTTCCTGCACACGACACACGTGACTTTGAGTTCGCTCAGACTTTTAATATTCCAATCATCTGTATTCTCGATCCTAAAAACGCCCCTGAAGAGTTGCGTACTAAAGTACTGAATGGGGAAGCCTGCTGGACTGAAGACGGCGCCTATATTAACTCTGCCAATCAGGGACTCGGCATCGAAATTAACGGTCTTTCGAAAGAGGAGGGAATCAGGACAGTTACCCAATGGCTTGAATCAAATGGCCTCGGACAACCGACCATCAACTACAAATTACGCGATTGGTTATTCAGTCGCCAAAGATATTGGGGTGAACCATTCCCGGTTATCCACTGGGAAGACGGAGAGGTAAGCGTATTGGATGACAGCGAATTGCCACTTCCGCTTCCCGAAGTCGAAAAATATATGCCGGGTGAAACGGGCGAGTCGCCCCTCTCCAATGCAGGAGACTGGCTGATTGTAACCGATAAGAATGGAAGAAAAGGGCGCCGCGAAACCAACACCATGCCCCAATGGGCAGGTTCTTGCTGGTATTACCTCCGGTTTACCGATCCTGAGAACAATGGCGAACCATTCAGCAAAGTTGCCGAAAACTACTGGATGCCTGTGGATCTTTACGTCGGTGGCGCTGAACATGCTGTCTTACACTTGCTTTACAGCCGTTTCTGGCACAAGGTGCTTTTCGATCTGGGAATCGTTTCAACCAATGAACCGTTCCGGAAACTGTTCAATCAGGGGATGATCCTGGCCTTTGCCTATGAAACAGCATCTGGGTCCAAAGTCCCTTCTGATCAGGTGGAGGAACGTGAAGGAAAATATTTTAGTACAGTTACCGGGGAAGAACTTCACCAGATTGTTGCAAAGATGTCGAAATCGCTTAAAAACGTGGTGAATCCCGACGATGTGGTGAATAACTACGGGGCAGATTCCCTCCGTCTTTTCGAGATGTTTATCGGTCCGCTCGATGCCACAAAGCCGTGGACAGAAAACGGTGTGAAGGGAGTTTACAATTTTCTGCGCAGGGTTGTTGCCTTCTTTGGCGAGAAAGGGAATATTTCTGAAGGTGAAGAGAGCAAAGATACCTTGAAGATCCTCCATCAGACGATCCGTAAGGTGAGTGATGATATCCGCGACCTCAAATTCAATACGGCAATTTCGCAGATGATGGTCTTTACCAACCATTGTTACAAGGTAGGTAAAGTGAATCACGAAACGGCGGTAACCTTCTTCCAGCTTTTGGCGCCATTTGCACCTCACGTTGCAGAGGAACTCTGGGAGCTTTACGGGAATACCTCCGTACTGAGTTACCATCCATGGCCACTGTTTAATGAATCCTATCTCACTGAAGATACGTTCGAATACCCCGTTTCATTTAACGGTAAGGTGAGGTTTAAAATTGCCCTTGCGGTTGATCTGCCAATTGGCGATATCGAAAAAGCGGTGCTTGCCCATGACCATACCAACAAATGGATCGAAGGAAAAACGATTGCAAAAATTATTATTGTGACCAATAAGATTATCAATGTGGTTGTGAAATAAGGGATAATAATGCGCTATGACGTTTTAATATTGGTTTCGTTTGTGTCCGGTTAAAATTATGAAATATCTCGTAATGAGCATATTAGATATCGCCACTACGTGGCTTCAATTCCATTTTACTAATATTTCTACAAAGATTTAGCTGCTACGCAGCCTTGCTTTCTCCAAGGTAGTTACTAAATCTTTGTAGATTTATATATTGCTAAGTTCTTAAAGAAACGAGTTGCGATATCTGCCGGTTATTCTTAAACTCTGTTTTCGAACTTAAAAAATCAATAAAACCTTCGCAAAGTGCATCGCCCTGATCCCGGTGGATGTTGTGCAATCCGCCAATTGGCGGACTGGGTCTTGCAGACCGCTCAAAGTCCTATTAATTACCTGCTGGGTTTTCTTTTTTTATCGTTTATTTTTCTTGGATCTTGGCGCGTATCAAAAATATCTGCAATTAAAACTCCTTCTTCAACTATCTTATATACAATCTTATAGTTGTCTCTAACTATATATCGATGACCTTCACCTAATTGTTCAAGAGTTAATTCTATTTGTCCTGAGTCGGGGTGTTTTACTAATTGTCTGGTAGAAGAAAAAATGCTATTCTAAATTTTGGTCGCAACGTCTTTGTTTGCTGCTGCTTTATAATATTTATATATTTCTAAAAGAGTCTTTGAAGCAAAGTCTGACCAAATTATTTTCATGGGTTACCAATTTTCAGATTCCTTTTCCAATTGCTCCTGTGTCTTGAATTTTCCAGTTTGGTAATCCTTATTGGATTGCTTTGCTCTAGACAAAAGTTGTCGTTGAGAAAAAGGTATTAAATCTCTGCTAATCTCATTGGGTTTCTGAGTCTCATTAATCGTAGACTCGATTTTACTAAATATCTTTTCGTCCTGAAGACCAATCAAGTATTTGATAGCATTCAATTTTCTGGTTTGCAAATCCATTGTTTTCGTTTTTACAAATATACAATACAATCGCTAAAATCCATTGATGGTAGTTTTTGTTTTTTTCAACCTTGCAGGTAACGGTTGACGCTATTACAAGAGCGGGACTAAATTGTTAATCAACGGTCTGCCCGTACAAATGTAAAGAAAGATTTCAGGCCAAACTTCCGGTTATTCTTAACCACTGTTTTAAAATTTAAAAATCATTAAAACCTTCGCAAAGTGCATAGCCCTGATCCCGGCGGGTGTAGTTCAAAGTCCTTTTTATTGTGGGTATTAGCTATTTTCCCTCCATTTTCTTTAGTACAAATCCCATCACTTTATCACTTCCTTTGATTAAATCATCTATGCTTGGTTTTACTATATAATCGGGAATAACTCCTCTATTGTTAACAAGTCCACTTGGTCTCACAAATGATTTATAGGAGACAACACAGTTTAATTTTGTAATAGGAAGTTGAAATCTAAACATATCTCCATAACCTGTAGGCAAACCACCAGTTTCTTCTCCGACTAAAGTACCAAGTTTGTAATCTTTGATAATCATGGCAAAATATGTGGCGCTAGAAAAAGTCGATGAACCTGTTAACACAAACACATTTCCTTTAAATCGATATTTCTTGTTTGGTACATTATTGTTGTATGCATCCATAATGACTGAAGTATCTTTATGAAAAGAAGAAAAATACTCAAAATTGTTTCGAATATCCTTAGTAAGCTTAACACTAATAATTTTGTATTCCTTATATGGTCGATCTGTCAGATAAGTTATTATTTCGTCGCATACACGAGTGTCTCCACCGCCATTATTACGAATATCAATTATTAAATTTTGTGATTTTGTGTTAGTCAAACTCTTGAAAACACTGTCAATGAAAGGATTGAATTTATCGTTTTCATGAAAGCTGTTAATCTCAAGTAAGCCAATATTGCCATTAATCGTTCTGAAATTGAAATCGGGTCTGGAAAAATATTTTTCGGAATATAAACTATCAATTTCGGAATTTGAAATTCCATTTAGCACAATGTCAAACTGTTTGTCTTTATTATCAATAAGCTTAAGGTTAAAGTCTTTGGACGGATAGTAAAATGAAAATTGAGATGCAAAAAATGGTTCAACTTTGGTCAAACGAAACTCTTTACGCTCACCAGTAACATACTTGAGCATTTTAGCTAATATTTCCTTTGACGTAATGTTATTAATTGACTTTATTATTGAGCCTGGACTTATCTTATTATCATTCCATACTTTTTTTACGATTATCAAAGTGTCTTTAATTATAACATCTATTGGCAAAATTTTGTCACCTTTTTCTTTAAGTCTATTTTCATAAGCAATAACATCTTCCCTATTCGGTGTAACTTCTGTGTGACCTTGGTTTAGTCCATTGACAATTGGAGCAATCAAAAACCAAAAGTCCAATGTTGATAATGAATCTTTTAAGTTAGATTCAATACTTCTCAATTGCTCGAATAACGAATCTTTGGAAGTATATGCATATAAGTTAGGATGAATAAAATCCAACTTTGAAAATAAAGTGTCAATGTCTGACCTAATCTCAACTGCACTATATTTCCTTTGAGAAAATCCATCGAAACTAATTAGAATACAAATTATCACAAGAAAACTTCTCATATGACAGATTTTTAAGCCATTACCCACAACGATTGACGCTATGGCAAGTGCGGGATTAAATTGTTGAACCAAATCCTCCTTCACGCAGCAGCTTTAAACACATGGTTTATGGTCTGCGTTTCTAATTCCGACTGCTTGGGATGAACAAAAATGCCATCGCACTCCCTTCGCTCAAAAAAGAGGCCAAACTGCCGGTTATTCTTAACCTCTGTTTTAAAATATAAAAATCAATAAAACCTTCGCAAAGTGCATAGCCCTGATCCCGGCGGGTGTAGTTCAATCCGCCAACTGGCGGACTGCGTCTTGCAGACCGCTCAGAGTCCTACTTATTAGCAGCCGTATTTAACTTGCCATTAAGGACATTCATCATCTACCTGATTTAATTCTGTACCTCCAAGTTTTTTTCCTAAATATGTTGAAATTGCTGCTGTTACTTCAACTACTAATTCAGCTTCTAAATATTCTGGTGCTTGTCCTTCTCTCAAATGTCTACCTTGTTCCGAGGTAAATCCCCAAATCTTTGTCACTGCTTGATCAAGTGGTGTTGGTATGACACCCGGAAATTTTTTCATCAATTCACCAAGAGTTGATCTATTGTCACCCGTGATTTCTCGTGTCACACATTCTAGACAAGCAAGAGAATGTTGTATTGCACCAGTAATGTCAGGCGCAGGTCGCCTAGATAAATCGCGAAGGGCTTCATTAATTTCTGTCTTGGCAGTTATAAGTTTTGCGGTTTCAAGAACTAAAACTACCTTTTCTACAGCAGTTTCAAAAACTTCGTCACCGCGTGTCTCAATTTGTCCATTTACAATTTTCCAACCAATTCCATTTGATATAAAATATTCATTAATTTCCTTAGAAAATATTTCACTTTCTTGAGGACTAAGCTTTTGAATTATTATTTCGATTATGTCATAAACCAAATACCATTCACAACCTTGTAAGTGACTATCAACTTCGCAGTCTATATTTGGAAATTCTGACCAATTAGTACTGTCTGGGGGTGTTTTTAAAACCCTTGTTGTTATTGCACGGAGGTCAGAAGGATGTTTTTTCAAGTCGTAAAATGCCATTCGTATGTAACCCCGAAGACCTTCTGGAGCATCTTCTCGAATAGTGATTTCCTTTCCCTTAATTGAATAAAGTCCAAGTCGTTTTGAAAATGTTTCTTTATTTGTCATAGTTCGCGTCGATTTGTTAATATGGCTGCTAACGTTACATGTATGAAAAGTTGCCGTTTGCGGAGCGATTCCCTTTCAAGATACAATGAACTTGCTACGGGAAACAACCTTTAAGTAACCGATGAACCGGCAATTTTTTATACATGATGTTATGTGGCGGTTTTTATTTCATTTTTTCATAATAGTCATCAAATTTGATAACTTCTATCTTATCTTTTGTAGGTGTCATTTCATTCCAAATCCAGTTGTAATAATCTATCGCCTGTTTAGCTGAAATATAGTTTCTATCAGCTGTTGTATGTCCATCAGAAATTATTGTGATTTTAAAGTCATTTGTCAAAGCTGATTTCACCGTTGAATCAACGCAAAAATCTGTCGCACATCCTGTAATTATAATTTCTTCTATTCCAAGTCGAATCAAATCGCTTTTCAGAGTCGTTTTATAGAACGAATCATTTGCAGTCTTCGAAATGAATAAGTCGTTTTTATCGATTTCTAATGAAGATAAAATTTCCCATTCTTCAGTATTGGGAATACAATATCCTTCTTTTGAACCATTGTGTTGAATGAAAATCACAATGTCTCCATTATTCCTGAATTTATCAGAGAGAATGTTTATACGTTTAATTACGTTATCAGAATCGAATCTTGGTGTTTTTGACGTAAAAGAAACTTTCTGCATATCAATTATCAAAAGTGCTTTCATCGTATCGAGTTCATTTTTTTAAACTGCCACATAACACTTGTATACCCACAGAGTTGTGGATATATCGTTATTGTTTTTATCGAGTTTTATTAGTTAATGTACTGATATTTTGCTGTATATATAAATTCTGTGTCATTTTTAATTAAATCTTCAGGTATAGAAAAAAATGTATTTCTTTTTGATCGAATAAAACATAAAATTATGCACACACAAATATAAGATTATGTTTTTAAAAATCAAGATGATCTAACGGATTTTGTATCTGGTCGAAACCTTCTTTTTAATACCCGCTCTGGCTTAAGCATCTTTTAAAATGGATTGTAAATTTAAACGCGGGCCTTCGGCCCCTAACCGGACCGCCCATATAAAGCGCTCATCGAAAATAAACGGTATCTCATCGAAATAATTTGGGTAGTAGTTAGTTCCAAGCTTACCTTCGCCTTGTAAATCAATAAAAAACCAACGTTATGAAGCGAAAACTATGGCTTGTCTCCGGATTGGTGTTTCTTTTCATCGGGTGCGATACCTATTATATGATCTGCTCCCTCAACCCGTTTTATCTTGAAAAAAACATCATCCTCTCACCCGAAATCGAAGGCGCATGGTTTGCCAAACCAGTGAAGTCGCTGAAAGACTCGGCAAATTCGCCCAATTCCGAAATCTGGGGCATCGCGGACACTACCTCAACATGGACGATTAAACGGTATATTTCCGAACAGGTCGTCAAGACAAAAAAGGGGATCGACTCCACCACCTACAAACCTGAGAATTTTTACATCGCCCAGCTTTTACCCCACGATTCAACACGGTATGAATTTAAAATGGTACTGTTCAAGGTGAAAAATGGTCTGTATGCCGATTTTATTCCCATTGAAAAAAAAGAGCTGATCAAAAGCAGACTTGCTTCAAACAGTCTCTTTGAAGTTCATACCCTGGCTCGAGTCATCTTAATCAGTAATCGCTTAGAAATATCATGGTTGGGTGCTGACTGTATGAAAGAGATGATTGAGAAAAAACGGGTCAGGATCAATTACCAATGGGTAAAGGAAACGGGAAGATTTCTACTCACCGCCTCTTCCCGCGATCTGACCGCCATGATTGAACGGTATGGCGATCAGCCACGGTTTATTAATTGGAACGAGCAGCAAGCCAGATTAGTATTAACCCAATTAAATTAAGACCATAATGAGAACCTTAAAATATAAGAATCAATTTGTTACTATCCTCCACCTGCTGTTCTGGATTCTCTCTTTCAATCTCTTTAATTCTTTCTTTAGCAGGGGGATAGAATCGAGCCATGTACTTGACGGTTTTGAACTGACTGAATGGAATGTACTATTTATCAGCAATATAATTGTCGCATTTCTGATAGTACCAATTATCTGGTTTATCAGGGGAATTAAAAGAGGAGTTAAATACGCAATTACTGCAATTCCGTTGATACTTCTTGTATGGGCTGCAATTCGTTTAATTTATACTGGTCAGGACATGATTATTGTTCCGTTGATTTTGGGCTTTTTTCTCAATAACTTTCTATATGTAATGATCTTTCATATTACGATCATATGCGTCGTTTATCTGAATATCAATGTATTAATTAACAGATATTTAACCAAGGGAAAATTTGGTCTGTACCTGATCGGTGTATCCTGTCTGATTGTTATTGCCGGTGTATTGAATTTTGCCCTGTTTGATTTTTGTATTGATGTCATCTTCCCCCAACTTTTCTTCATTTCATGGTTTAAAGTGTGGGAATTGATCCTGATCATGTCAGGTTATCTGGCAATTACGACTATTGTTTTTCTCCTTTGGCAATACGCGCTAATGCTCGTTGCCAACCGCGAAAAGGCGATTAATGAACTGTCGGCTCTTAAGGCTCAGATCAATCCCCATTTTCTGTTCAACAACCTGAATACAATTTACGCCCTTGCAGAAAAGGGTGATCTCCGTACCAAGGAGGTCATTCTTCAGTTATCCGATTTTCTCAGATATGTTTTATATGATACCTCGAGTGAAAAAATCGAACTGGAGAAAGAGGTAGAGATTATCAAAACTTATGTCGGCTTGCAAACCGAGCGAATCAATAAAAACACTACGGAGATCATCCTTAATGTTGATGGTGACTTCTCCGGCGTTTATATCGCCCCTTTACTTTTACTACCCCTGGCTGAAAACTGCTTTAAACATGGTATCGGGAATGAGAAGGGAACTATACAGATTGACATCTTATACTCCGGACATCAACTCTGTTTCTGTACAAAGAACCCGATTGAACGGCGCGAAAATCCGTTAAATCATGAACAGGGAGGAATTGGAATATTAAATGTAGAAAAAAGATTAAATTTGTTGTATCCCGAAAAACATCTGCTGACCTTTTCGGAAGAGGGGAATCTTTTTAAAGCAGAAATGAAGATCGATTTAGACTAAACTGCATGGCCATTAAATGTATGATCATCGAAGACGAACCCGCAGCAAGGGAGATCCTGCAGCGAAACATATTACAATGTCCGGATCTTGAATGTTGCGGTTCGTTCGAAGATCCATTTTCTGCACAAACCTTTTTGGATAAAAATAGCATCGACCTTATTTTTCTCGATATCAACCTTCCGGGAATGTCGGGAGTCAGTTTTTTACGTACCTTAATTCATCCTCCACTGGTGATTATCACAACTGCCTATCCCCAATATGCAGTTGATGGATTCGATCTTGAGGTGGTCGATTTTCTGTTAAAACCTTTTTCGTTCGAGCGGTTTTACAAATCGGTCAACAAGGCAAGGGAACGACTTTTCCCCAAATCAGTCGCCAATTTAACCCGCAGGATCACCGTAAAGGCGGATAAGCGCATCTACCAGATCGATCTTGATGACCTTTTATATATAGAATCGTGCGGTGATTATACCACCGTCTGTTGTACTGATAAAAAGCTCATCACCCACGAGACGCTGAAAAGCTGGGAAGAGAAACTGAAAGGACAGTTGTTTCAGAAAATACACCGGTCAATCCTAATTAATCTTCAGAAAATCGACCATATTGATGGCAATCTTGCAATTATCGGCAAACACAAACTGTTGGTTTCAGAAACCTTTCGCGAAGAGTTGATCACACTACTACTTGGCCGGAATATTACCCGGATCGGATAAAGGCTATTAGGCTGTTTGGCTGTAGGCTTTTAGGCTGAAGAATACTAGGAAGAATTTAAAATATGCACGTAAAACTTTGAATTCCGAACTTTGAATTTTTCATTTTTTACTACAAAACTCTCCCGCTCTCTCATTAAAGATTAAATTTGCCGGATAAAACATTTTTGATGATTGAGATATGCGCTTTGGCTTCGGGAAGTAACGGGAATTGCTATTATATAGGAAATAAAGAGGATGCGATTCTTGTGGATGCCGGGATAAATTGTAAACAAATCCTGGCCAGAATGAAACTGAAAGGGCTCAACGTCTCAAGGCTCAGGGGGATATTCATCACCCACGAACACAACGACCATGTCTGCGGAGCACGGGTGCTCGGTAAGAAACTCGATATTCCGGTTTACATGACCAAAGGAACCTATCAATCGCTTTATGTGACCAATCAGCCCGTGGCAGTTAGGTTTATTGAGCCCGGACAACCGGTAATGTTTCTCCCGTTTATCATTCACCCCGTATTAAAAAACCATGATGCAAGCGAACCAACCTCGTTCAGGGTCGATTATCAAGGGATAAACATAGGGGTATTTACCGATATCGGATCTCCCTGCGCCAATGTAACCTCCCATTTAAAACAATGTCATGCCTTGTTTTTAGAGACAAATTATGATGAAAAGATGCTTTGGGCAGGATCATATCCTTATCATCTGAAACAACGTGTCGCCTCAGATGTTGGCCATTTATCGAATGCTCAGGCAGAAAATTTATTGTCAGAACATGCAGGTCCTGCTTTAAAATGGGTACTGCTCAGCCACCTATCGGGAGAAAACAATACCCCTCAGATAGCTTATGATGCCTTAAAACATCTCGGTGACAGATTTAACCTTGTGGTCACTTCCCGTCGTGAGCCAACTGAGGTGATTACCATCAATATCGAATAAAACGAACAAGAAATGGCTTTAAAAATCATTCAGAATACGGTATTCGAGAAAAATAACTATACGGAAACGGCTCTTGCCAAAGGAGAATATGAAGGATGCCGGTTCAAAGTGTGTGAATTCTCCGGATCAGATCTCTCAAATATCACTTTTATTGATTGCGAGTTTGCAGATTGCAATCTAAGCATGACAAAAATCAAAAATTCTGCTTTTAAAACGGTAGTATTTAAAAACTGTAAGTTATTGGGATTAAATTTTAGTGACTGTAACAGTTTTCTCCTCTCTCTCGGTTTTGAGAACTGCCTTTTAAATTTAGCCTCATTTTACAAGCTTAAACTTAAGGGAATCAAATTCAGAAACTGTAATCTTCAGGAAACCGATTTTACAGAAACGGAGATGACCCTTGCTGTTTTTGACAATTGCGACCTCGAAAGGGCCATATTCGAACGGACGAATTTAGAGAAAGCCGATTTTCGCACCTCATGGCACTATTCCATTGATCCCACTGTCAACCGGATTAAAAAAGCCAGGTTTTCGAAAGACGGACTTGCCGGGTTACTGGATAAATACGATATCAGGATAGAATAAGGCAAATTAATTCTGTGTATGTTTTGCAACAATGTACACTTACACTAAGGGTATTATCTCTGAGTAACTCTGTGAATTCTCTGTGTACCTCTGTGAAATTTTTATAACACAGAGAGCCACAGAGAATACACTGAGGGCCACAGAGGAGAACCTCAATTTTGACAAGTGGTCAGGTATTTTATCGAATATATCTCTTTATTCCATTCTTTAGAATTGTCACGTAAAAATTGATAAGTAACCCAATATTTTTATTCGCAAATTTCATATAGGTTAAAACTTGAGCCTCATGGACAGGGCTAAATACCTCCACAGTTTTTAATTCAACAACCACGGAGTTCTCTACCAACACATCTATCCGGTACCCGCAATCAAGTTTTATCTCTTTATAAACGACAGGAACAGGCTTTTGTCTTTCGTATTTTAGTCCGGTTTTCAGAAGCTCATAACATAAACATTCCTCATAAGCTGACTCAAGTAACCCTGGACCAAGTTGTCGGTGCACCTCTATCGCACAACCTATAATAGCTTCAGTTATCTTATTAACATCCATGATTTGACAGTAAATTAGTATGGAATAATTCTTGCTTTAGCTTTAATGTGAATAATAACTCACAGAATATATCAGAATGATCTCTGAGTTCCTCTGTGTGACTTCTCTGTGTAACTCTGTGAAATATTTATAACACGGAGAGACGCTGAGAATACACAGAGGGGCACAGAGAAAAACTTCAATCTTGACAATTGGTCAGGTATTTAACGTTCCTGATTATCAGGCTTTGAATACTCCGGTATCGATCCACTCGGTTTTAAGCAGCGACCACCAGTCGGTAGCTAATCCTTTCAGCACATATTCAAAGGGTAACCATCCGTATCCACCGTCTCCCCATCCTGTTCCCCATGAATTCCGGATCAGCAATGCACCTTTGGTTTCGACTCCCCCGGGATTACTGTTTTTAATTTTTATGTTCTCATCGTAACCAACTGCCATAATAGCATGACCACCAGAGATTTTATCTCCCTTTGTCGGATATGGAATCTTTCCTGTTGTATCTGCCTGTGAAATAGAGTTATAAACTGTAAATCCAAACATAGATGGGAGGCCTCCCGAAAGGTTTGTCTTGATTTGATTTAACAGGGTTGCTGTTGTTGTACCGGGAGGATCCAACCGATAGTAGTTGATCGTCTGATAATTTTGCGCATAGGCATAGCAAAAGGCGGTAGGTTCTTTTTCATAGTCAGCGACAACATATGGCCAATACTCTTCAGGGGGGATTCCGAACAATACCAATGCTCCCATCGTTGAGCGCAGAAATGCCCCGGTATCGCCTGTCCAGTGGAGCAGATTTCGGGTGGCTTTATACAGAAAAAGCCTCGATCCGTCAACATGTTTTCCGAATGCCCTCCGCTCAAAATACTCGACCATCCCAACTCCGGCATTGGCAGTACAGGAACCCAGGGAACCCTGGTTTTCAATGGGTGAGCACCAGGGCCTTAAATCGACAGATACCGGAAGGCCAACCTTTAACGGTTTTTCAACTCCAACTGTGGCCAACATAGCATTAATACGATCCTCCCCGGTGGTGTAATCCCTAAAATCGGGATAGTCTGGTAACCATCCCAAACCTAATTTACCTTTCATTTCGCTCATCATTGTTAATTTTTCAGGTTAAGCTGGTGTTTGATTATTAAGAGAAGGCTTTCACCAGCATTAAAAGCCATAAAACGATTCCACAATTTCTGCAATTTTCAATTCGTTCTGATTACAGATATACGAGGCCCAAAAATGATTTGTTGCACAATTATCCTTTTTTTTATAATTGATTAAAAAATATTCGATTAAATGTAATTAAATGGAGAATTATGTTATACCTTTATCATAGTTGATCAGCCGATCAACTTTTAGGTTAGGTTTAGGTAAGTTGACCCCGGTTGCTCCCAAAGTGTCCGGGGTTTTTGCGAGCAAGGATTGGCCTGAAAATTTGTTGTGGAAAAATTTATCTTTACAGTTAAAGATCATATAACGAAGAATAAAATTACATACTTATGAATAAAAGAATTCTTACACTCGTGGGAACCATAATGATAGTCGGAACTTTATCAGGACAAACCACTGAAAGAAATGATTTTATAGCCGTTAAAAGGGCTCCTGAACCTTTTCTGTTTTCGATGACCACGCTAACACCTGAAGATCTCTCGTGGAGTCTCGATTATTCAACCAGCTATGGTGAAAGGGTGACAGGTCCCTTTGGACATGACGGGATAGGTCAGCAATTTGGGTTAAAAGGATATCTGGGAAAGCAGTTTACCGTTTATGCACATGCTGCATTGGGTTTTGCCAATGAGGACAAGGTTACAAGTGCCCAGCAGGTAGAAATCATCCGTGATTTTATAGGTGGCAAAAAAAACATGGGCTTGCGACTTGGCATAGGAGTTGGAGCGAGCAGGGATTACAGCAATGTGGCATCTTTTTTAAGCAGGATCACAGCATCCTATGATGCTCCAAGATGGAAGGCCGGGGGTAACCTACTCATTGAAAAAGCTTTTGCCGGTAACAGAGATGCAGTGGATGTTATCTCAAGTTTAGGGTTCCATTACCGCTTATCAGGCAATCTATACGGCGGATTTGAAACTGTAGGTGAAGATCTTGAAGGGTTCTGGGATGAGGAAGAGGCGGAAGGTGGTGCAAAATTACTCGTAGGACCTTCCATGAATATGACAACCAACAATTCAAGGCTCTCATTTTCTGTATCCGGCGGACCAGTATTCTATGCCACCCGCAACCAGGTAGCTAACCCTGCGGCTCTTAGAGAACTGCCATCTCAGCCAGGCCTCACCTTAAGAGCAAAGGTTACATTTAATCTGTCTCAATAGTTTCCAGACTTTTTGTTGCCATTTATACCTGATTCATTTTTATTTCTTTGAGATTTTTATACTCAAGGTGCGTTTGGGTATCCGAATAAATTGTTCGATTATGGAAAACTCTAAGTGTTTAACATCCGCAATTATTTAAACCAAAAGCAGAAATATTCAATGGTCTAAACTGAAAATCAGTTAATATTTAATGTGCTTTATCTAATATAAAAGAAGTATTTGGCGAAAGGCAAATGTATTTTTGACCATATTTCACAAGCAAACTAAAATCGGATGAAACACCAGTACAAACCTTTGATGCTTTTATCTCTGATGTTTTTCATGGTTGGAGCCCTTTTCTGCATGAACGATATCCTGCTCCCCTCGCTGATCACCCACTTCAAACTGAATTACACCCAGGCGACGATGATTCAGTTCACCTTTTACCTCACCTATATTCTATTCCCCATTCCCATTGCATGGATGATTCACCGGTACGGTTATAAGGTTAGTCTGTTGGTGGCGGTGGTGACCTGTGCAATTGGCGCTGCCTTTTTTTGGCCTGCTAAAATATTTGATTCCTATCCTTTTGTCCTTTTTGCGATCTTCATCATCTCAACCGGATTAACCATTATCAATGTAGCGGCAAATCCTTTCGCCTCAATGTTGGGTGATCCTGAAGGAGCACACCAGCGAATTAATTTTGTTCAGGTTTTTTCGAGAATAGGGTATGCTGTCACACCAGCAGTTGCCACAACACTGATATATAATCAAATAGGTGAAATCAGATTTCATTTCCCCTACCTTCTTCTATCCGGTATCCTTTTGATGATTGCCCTTTTGATGGGGTTATCCCACCTCCCGGCTATGAAGCCTGAGAGTGATGATCAGTTTACCCTTAAAGGGATTATCGGGGAAGGATATGCCCACAAACATCTCTTCTTTGGTCTCTTCGCGATGTTTTTCTATATGGGCGCCGAAGCTTCCACTTGCGGTTTTTTCATCCCCTACCTGAAGACAGTCCTTCATTTTACAGATCAATCTGCTGCAAGTTACCTGACGCTCTACTATATTTTTACCGCTGTGATGGGTATTTTTGGCGTAATTCTGCTCAAATATGTCGATGCCCACAAACTACTGGGTTTCTTTGGATTAGGGATGATCGTACTTTTTGCTGTGATCATCACGTTTAATAGTGGGTACAACGAATTCCTGATGGCGGGATTGGGGCTTTTTCTTTCAATTATGTTTCCTACCATCTTCGGTCTTGCGATTGAAGAGATCGGCTCTTTTACAGGAAAAGGTTCAGCTCTGCTGAATTTCGCAATCGTTGGCGGTTCGGTATTTCCTCCAATACAGGGGATGATTGCAGATCAGCACGGCGTTCAGATCTCCTATGTGATTCCTATGTTTTGCGTCGTGATGGTGACCATCTATGCGTTCTTTTTTACCCGGCTACCGCTGTTAAAAAGAAATGGATTAAAGGAATAGACTATTGGGCTGTAGACTATTAGACTGTTAGGCTGTTAGGCGATTAGACTATTAGACTGTTAGGGTTGGGAATAATATTATTGACTGATTGATATTCTGATCTGAAGGCGACTAAAAGTCTAAAAGCCATCAGCCTAAAAGCCAGATACTAAATATTTAACTTTATTCTATTGTCAATATGACCCAGGTTAAAGATCCGATAAAAGTATATGATGCCCGTTGGGAGGTCAGCGAATTTGACGATATTGAGGTATCGCGTCTCTTTGAAGCATCTTTGCGATATGCCTCCATTATTGGAGTAGACACAATCATTCTGACAAGGGATGCCCGTCTGGGATGTGCCCGCGTAATGGAAATTGGAATCAATGTGGCAGTTGAAGCCGGATTTCGCGTCTTCGCCTGTTTTGACCCAATCAGCACCCCCCTCAGTTACTTTGCAACAATGCAAGTCACTGTCAATTTTCCGCATACGATGGGGCTTACTGTTACCGCATCACATAACCCCAAACAGTATATTGGGATAAAATATACCGTACCAACAGTCGAAGCGATCGGATATGATTGCGGACCCCTTGGCGGGTTGAAAAAAGTAAAGGAACTCTATCATCAAAAAGATTTTACCTCAAAAAAATCGGAAAGTGGTTCACTGATCCTATTAAAGCATCCGGCTGATGAATATATTGATTATACCTTTCAGTTGGCAGGAGTGGAAAGCGGTGCACTTCAGGGCCTTTCGGTTGTCCTCGACACTTTCAATGGTTCAGCCGGCCCCGAAATCTACAGGGCATTAATGAGAGCTGGAGTGAAGGTTACCACCCTGCGACTCGTACCTAATGGCGATTTTCCTACAGGATCACCCAATCCTACGAGTCAGAACAAAATGAATCCTGCCATGGAGTTGGCAAAACAAAAAAATGCAGATCTGATGATAGGTATTGACGGCGATGGTGACCGCATTGTTTTTGGAGATCAAAAAGGGGTATTCAGTGCCGGATTCGTAATGGTTCCCATCTTAAAATCAATACTTTTCAGCGAAAAAAGCACAATCACCCGGAAGGTGCTTTATGATCCGAAAGTGAATCCGATGGCACTGCTCAAATGGGCCGAATTAAACGGTGACCCTGTATTGTTCCGGAATGGTCACTCCCAGATCAAGGCATTCATGAAAGGGACTGGCGCCATTGCCGGTGCAGAAGAATCAGGCCATTTTTATCACCGGTTACCACTTGGTGAGATGGTCATTTCGGGAGAAAACTCACTTTATACCATCCTTCTTTTTCTGAAATCGGTTCACCAAAAAAGATCCATCATTAATGAAATCAGGGAATTGCAGGACCAGGTATTCACCAGTGGAGAGTTTAATTTTGAGTTTAAGGATGACGCGATAAGGGATCAGGCTATGAGTGCAGTAATCGCAATGTTTGAACAGGATGGAGCCACGATGACCACCCATTCTGAGAATGGCGACGATCTTGAAGGGACCGTCGTTTATAAAGGGGTAGAACACCATCGGGGGAAAATCAAGCTGCAAGACGACTGGTATTCGGCCTATGTCCGGACTGCAACGAACGAAAAAGGAGTGGTCAGAAGTTATATTTCAAGTTGTTCAATTGAAGCCGGAAAAAAGCTTCAAAATAAAATAGTCCGACTGTTAACTGACCGGTTCGGAGGAAAGGAGATTGAGTAAGCAACAGAAAATCTTAAATTTTAATAATTTATACATGAAATAGCCATGGTTGCAAAATCACAAACCGAAGATAAATATATCACCATGGCTATTAGCTTCGCTGATCTACGATTCCATTTGGCCGCTAAAAAACAAATTATATACAAATGAAATTACTAATAACCGGTTTTAACGGGTTCGTTGCAGGAAGCGTGATCGCACATGCTCAAGGAACCTGGGAGATTCACGGCATCGGAAGATCGGAGAGTCCGGGAAATGAGCCCGGAATTTTCTATCATACTCTTGACTTATTGGATGAGCAAAAGTTCATCCCCCTTTTTAATGAAATCTCACCCGATGCAGTTATTCATACCGCTGCGATGGCCAATATTGATGTTTGTCAGGTTAATCAGGAAAAGGCAGAACAAGTGAACGTTGGGATCACAAAGATGATCGCACGGCTTTGCTCAGCGCGAGGCGCTAAAATGGTCTTTTGTTCTACCGACACTATTTTTGACGGAATCAAGGGAGATTACACAGAAACGGACACTCCTCACGCAGTTAATTTCTATGCCGAAACAAAGATAAAAGGGGAACAGATCGTATTATCGGCATCGCCTAAAAATGTGGTGGCCCGGTTAGCGCTTGTAATGGGGCTGCCGGTGATCGGACAAGGAAATTCCTTCCTTGCTGATACCATCTCAAAGCTAAGTAAAGGGATGGAGATCCCCTTCCCTGTGAACGAAACCCGTACCCCAATCGATGTGATAACACTGGGAAGTGCACTGGTAGAACTGGCAGGAAATCAATTCGGTGGCATTATTCATCTTTCGGGAAACACAAAGATCAACAGGTATCAGATGGGGCTTGAGATTGCCACCACACTGGGATATTCTACTGATCTGATCATCAGTGCCAATTCAAACGTCATGCCGGGAAGGGCTCCCCGCGCCAATGATGCCTCAATGGACAATTCACTCGCAAAACAGGTTTTAAAAACCCCGATGCGTACATTGTCTGAAGGGCTGAATCTGACCCTTAATTTTAAAAAGTAAATCAAAAATAGAATGAGCAAAATAAAATTTGACCTCGAAATTAAATTCGGATCCCAATATGGGAAAGAAGAGGAGGATGCAGTCCTGAAAGTATTACGCAATAATGCACCAACAAGCGGAGATGAATGTATCGCCTTCGAAAAGATGTATGCAGCATACACCGGAGCAAAACACGCAAGGGTGGTCAATAATGGTACCTCTGCCCTCTTTCTCTCAATGATTGGAATTGGTCTGAAACCAGGCGACAGGGTCTTAACCACACCAGTGACCTGGATTGCCACTGCAGCAGCACCCGTCACACTGGGTGCCGAAGTTGACTTTGTCGATATCGATCCGGTCACCTATAACCTGGACCCCAATCAACTGGAGGATAAATTAACCCCAAATACCAAAGCGGTGATTCCGGTCCACCTTTATGGGCAATCATGCGATATGGATGAGATCATGGCGTTATCCCAAAAACATAACTTTGCAGTAGTCGAAGATGCCGCCCATGCCATCGGGGCTGAATATAAAGGGAAAAAGGTAGGAACCATCGGAGCCACAGGATGCTTCAGCTTTCACGAACAAAAAAATATCTCCACATTGGGTGAAGGAGGGATGGTCCTTACCAACGACGATGAGATTTTTGAACGGATCTCTCTTTATCGCTCACATTGTACCAGAGTTCATGGTGCCAGTACAAAATACTGCACCCTGGATACCGAAAAATTTCCAATCGGGAAAAAATTCTGGTGGCAGGACTTCGATGACTGCGGATATAACTTCCGGATGACTGACATTCAGGCCGCCGTAGGTATCGAGCAATTGAAAAAACTGGACCAGCTGAATCAAAATCGTATCGATAACGCTGCTTATATCACCAACGGACTGGAGAGAGTTCCAGGTCTCACGTTGCCCACTGTACGTCCTTACAACAAGCATGTCTTCCACCTCTATCCCGTAATGATCGATCCAAAAGAGTTCGGAATGTCAAAAGAGGATTTTATCTACGATATGCTCCATAAGTTTGGAATTAAAATCGGCTTTCATTATATACCACTCCATTACTCGACAGCATTCAAAAACCGCGGATTCAAAAAAGGGCAGTTCCCCAACGCTGAAAAATTAGGTGATCAGCTGGTAACACTGCCTATCAACCCGCGCCAGACAGAGGAGGCATTGGAATACCTGGTTAACAGCATCAAGGAGGTCAGGAAATAAAACGGCTGGATGCTGGTAACTAGCGGCTGGCGGCTGGCAACTGGTGGTTGGTTGTATGCAAAGTAAATTAGCTTTATTGAATTTTATTTTTTTGTATTTCTTCATCGAAAGAAAAGTCCGCGAGTTGCAAGTAGCAAACTGCCAGGAGCATTAAATCATTAAACTAAATACAAAACATAATATGTCATCGGAATTTGTAGAAACGATAAAATCACTAATCGGATCAGACAGGTTTTTCACCCCTTCCTCCCCCGTTTATATCACCCGTTCACCCGGGCGGCTCGATCTGATGGGTGGTAACGATGATTATACTGGAGGGCTGGTTTTTGAATCAACCATCCGTGAGGCGACTTTTGCAGCAGCCCAAATACGTACTGATCAATTAATTGTTCTAAAAAATCAGACTGCTTCAGAAGCCGGATGGCAAGGTGATGTTACAATTGCCTACCTGGATCTGAATGATGATGCCACGGTTAGAGATTATGTAAACAGCTCCCCGGCTATCCGTTGGACAGCCTATGTATTGGGAACACTTTATTACCTGAGGAAAAAATTTCCTGAACAGGCCAATTTTGGAATTCAGGTATATATGGAATCGACCGTTCCTTTAAACAGGGGAGTCAGCTCTTCAGCGGCAATCGAGGTATCGGTGATGAAAGCGGCAGCTGCAGCCTATAAAATTAAACTGGAAGGCATTGAACTTGCCCTGGCATGTCAGTGGGTGGAGAATGTGATCGCAGAATCGGCCTGCGGGATCATGGACCAGATTGCTGTTGTAGCCGGGAAGGAGGGATTTATCCTTCCGTTGGTTTGCCAACCGTGCATTCCTGAGCCTTTAATCCAACTTCCAAACGATCTGCAAATTTGGGGAATCGATTCAGGGGTAAGTCATCAGGTATCGGGAATTGAATATGAAGCTGCCCGCGCTGCCGCATTTATGGGGTACAAAATAATCTGCGACTGCGAACAAATCCCCGTGACCGTAGATCTCAGTAGTGAGATTGAACGGTATACCGATATCTGTTGGCATGGCTATCTTGCGAACCTCTCTCCCTCCCTTTTTCATGGAAAATACGAACAGCACCTGCCCGTTTCGATGAGCAGTGGTGAGTACCTTTCTCAATATGGTTTTCATGTGGATCCCTATACCCCATTAAAAGAGGGAGTTGCCTATCATATTCTTGCCAATACCCGTTATGCAGTTGAAGAAAACTATCGCGTCCAGCTATTTTCAGAGTTATCGAGGGGAGCCTCGCTGGCCCCGACAAAAAGGGCTTTTCAGCTGATGGGAGAATTGATGTATCAGTCACATTATGCCTATACCGAATGTGGTCTGGGTGCTAAAGCCACCGATTTTATCGTCGATCTTTTCAGGAAGGAAGGGGTCGCAAACGGTATTTATGGCGCCAAGATCACTGGTGGAGGCGCCGGTGGAACAGTGGCAATCCTTGCTGAAAAAAGCGCATCAAAAGTGGTTCACGCCGTTTTCGATCTTTATGCTCAATCCGGTATGGGCGATCCTTATCTTTTTGAGGGAAGTTCAGATGGTGCAGATGCTTTCGGAATTCTGGAAATAAATTGTTAACTTTAGGGGTTGTTTTAAACTAAAATTTACAAAACTCAAACAAATAAAATATCATTTAAACTGTCGCTAAATTCACTTGTAAAACACCTTAAACCTTGAACTTATGAAAAAGTACAATGTTGGAATTATTGGTTACAGCTGGGTTGCAGGCGCCCACATCGAGGCAATCAACAAAACACCATTGGCCCAGGTTACTGCAGTTTGCTCCTCGCGTCAGCTGAATGCAGAGGAGATCAGTGCCACCCACGGCTGCCAGATCAAATGTTATACCGATTTGGCCCTTATGCTTGCTGATGCCGATTTAGATATTGTCTCCATTTGCAGTTATCCTGCCGAACATGCCCAACAGGCAATAATGGCCGCAAAGGCCGGAAAACATCTGATCATCGAAAAGCCAATCGCCCTTACCTGGGAGGAGTGTCTGGCTGTCGAGGCGGCTGTAAAAGAGGCGGGAGTAAAAGCATGTGTTTGTTTTGAATGCCGCTTTTCAAGCCAGCTACTGACCATCAAATCGGTGATTGACCAGGGACTACTTGGGAAGATTCATTATGGCGAAGTTGATTATTACCATGGGATTGGTCCCTGGTACGGTCAATACCGCTGGAACACCCTCAAAGATGCTGCGGGAAGCAGCCTTCTGTCGGCAGGGTGTCATGCCATGGATGCACTGTTGCTATGTATGGGAAGTGAGTTTGAGAGTGTCAGTAGCTATGCCTCCTATTCTGAAAACAACGATTTTGCCAAATATGAATATCCTACAAGCTCAGTCTCCATCGTTAAATTCAAAAATGGCGCCGTCGGAAAAGCAGCTTCAGTGATTGACTGTCTGCAACCCTATTATTTCCATTTCCATCTTGTGGGAAGCGAAGGGAGTCTTTTAGATAATAAGTATTATTCCACAAAAGTGCCCGGACTAAACAAGAATACCTGGACCGAACTTCCCATGAAAATGCTCGACTCGGGCGATGTCTCGGATCACCCCTATCAGGCTCAGTTCGAAGCATTCTTTAGCGCCGTTGATCAAGGAGTTGAAATGCCTTTAACCAACCTTGCGGAAGCGCTCAAAACACATCAAGTGATTTTTGCAGCGGATAAAGCGGCGGAAAAAAACGGGAAAAAATAAACTTAATTGAATCATATGAAATAGCCATGGTTTTAAAATCACAAACCGAAGATGAATATATCACCATGGCTATTCCATTTGGCCGCTAAAAAACAAATTATATACAAATGAAACGACAATTGATCTTCTCCATCCTCTTTGCTTTTGTCCTCGTTCAGTTAACAGAAACCGGTTTTGCAAAGAACCATGAGTCCACCCCAGCTGTTGGGAAGAAGTCTCCAACTTCTAAGATGCATCTTTTCAATGGTAAAGATCTTACCGGTTGGTACACTTTCCTAAAAGGGAAGGGAAAGAATATCGATCCGAATCAGGTATTCACTGTAAAAAATGGTTTGATACGCATCTCCGGCGAAGAGTTCGGGTGTATCACGACCAACAATGAATATTCGAACTACAAACTCGAAGTTGAATTCAAATGGGGAGAAAAAACCTGTACCCCCCGGGTGAATAACGCAAGGGATAGTGGTGTATTGTTGCACTCGACAGGCGAAGATGGCGCCTTTTCAGGCATTTGGATGCACTCTATTGAATGTCAGTTAATAGAAGGTGGCACTGGAGATCTGCTTGTTGTGGGTGATGGCACTTCGAAGTTTTTGTTAACCTGCCCTGTTGCATCTCAAAAGCAGGATGGATCGTATCTCTTCAAACCAGATGGCGCCCCTGAGACAATCAATGGCGGACGGATTAACTGGTATGGCCGTGATCCTCAATGGAAAGATGTTAAGGGATTCAGGGGAACAAAAGATATTGAAAAACCATTGGGGAAATGGAACAAATTAGTGTGTCTTGCACAGGGAAAAGAGATTACGATCTACCTCAACGGTACTTTAGTGAATCACGCCATCGATGTTCAGCCACAGAAAGGAAAGATACAGGTTCAGTCAGAGGGGGCTGAGATTTTCGTTAGAAAAATGGATCTTACTCCATTTTAACTGGAATTAATAATGAAGGAATTTAAGAATAAAATTTAAAAGGTTGTTATGAATAAAACAGTATTAGGAATTTTTGCCCATCCAGATGATGCGGAATTGATGTGCGCTGGGACACTCTCCCTTTTGGCAAAGGCCGGATGGTCAATCCATATTGCAACCATGACACCTGGTGACAAAGGCTCAGCAGAGCTGACCAGGAGTGAGATCAGCCTGATCAGAAAAGGTGAAGCGGCTAAAGCTGCTGCATTGCTCAATGGAACCTACCATTGCCTTGAATGTGATGATGTTTATATCGTTTACGATCGTGAGACGATTAATAAGGCGACTGCGTTAATACGGGAAGTACAACCAACGATCGTTATAACCGCCAGTCCTAATGACTATATGATCGATCATGAGATGGCCAGTCTGGTAACCCAGACCGCATGTTTTGGCGCTGGCATTAAAAATATGGAAGCAGAAGGGGAACCGTTCGGTATGGTTCCTCATTTATATTACGTCGATCCAATGGAGGGGAAAGATAAGTTTGGCATCCCCGTTATCCCCACTTTTTATGTAGATATTTCAGACGAAATCGGGATCAAGGAAGAGATGCTTTCATGCCATGCCAGTCAACGCGAATGGCTAAGAAAACATCATAAAATGGATCAATATCTTATTGCAATGAAAGGATTCGCCGGAAAGAGAGGTGCAGAGATCAGCGTTCAATATGCGGAAGGGTTCAGGCAACACCTGGGACACGGATATCCTCAGGATAATATTCTGATAGAGCTCATTGGCAATGCGGTGGTGATAAAATAGGCTGTGGGCAATTTGATAATGTGTTAATATGATAATTTGATAATTGCAGATAAGGTATAATTTTCATAATTAATTTCTTAATATACAAAACTAAAATTCTTATGGCCAGAAAACTAAGTATGTTAGCTCCTGAATGGTGGGATTTTACTACTTTGGAGGATGATTTATTGATGGATGCCGCAAAACTTACCCCTGAAGATCTTCTTCAGTTGTCGCGACCTGGATTTAAAGTTGTTTTCTATGATACCCTGGAGGATTTTTATCTTGCCGAAGCGTTGGAGTATATCTCGGCATGGAAACAGGCTACGGCGAGTAATCCGGTAGGAATCTGCGGTCCGATTGGTCCTACTGAACAATTGCCACTGGTTGCCCGTATTGTGAATGCATTGGACCTCAATCTGGCAAATGCACATTTCTGGGGAATGGACGAGTGGTATGTCGATGGCAAGGAGCTGGCGGCAGACCATCCCATATCTTTTGAAAAAGCCGATAAAGACCTCTGTTTTAACAGGATTAAACCTGAATTAAGGATGCCGGAGTCAAACATGCATTTCCCCAAAGGGGATACCAGCAAATATATTCAAAGCTGGGATAGCGGCGTTCGCTGCGCCGTGATGCAGGGAGGCCAGGGAGATACCAAACACTGGGCCTTCAACGATCCATTTAAAAGAGAAGGTCAATATAAGGATGCCCCCCCAACACCTGAAGAGTTTAGGAAACTGACCACACGCGTAGTTGATCTTCACCCCATCACCTGTATGCAAAACGCACGGACCAGCGCCGGTGGTGTTGTTACAGGCATTCCAAGGCAGGCATTGACAGTTGGGCCTCAGCAAACCTGGAAAGCAGAAAAAGTTTCAATCTGGCAGGCAGGAGCTCATGATAATCCTTTCGGACAGCGATTAACCGCATTAATGATCAGCAAGAAAATTATGGACAGCGCCGTTCCGATGTCATTACTGGCGGATCATCCAAATGTACAATTTAACTATTTCAGGGGTGGCCTGGGCGTATGCGAAACTGAAATGCATTAAATATTAGGGCTCTAACTCATCCTTAAAGCAATTAATATGAGTAAATATGGTCTGTTATTTGTAATTGTTCTTCTTTTCTCTTTCTATTCCGGCAGGTTACCGGCTCAGACTTCAACGATAAAAACCAGTACTTTAACTTCGAAATCGATTATTTCGCTGGATGGAGAATGGTTAATTGAAAAAGATCCTCTGAATATCGGAAAGTCACAGAAATGGTGGGATACACCCGCTTCCGGCGCCAAAAAGATTAAAGTTCCCTGGATTCTTCAGGAAGTTTTTCCGGCCTATCATGGCGTTGTCTGGTATTGGCAAAACTTTGTGGCACCGCGGAATAACTATCCTTCAGGCAGGACATTATTACGTTTTGGATCTATTGATTATATGGGAGAAGTGTGGCTCAACAATCACTTTATGGGCCGATACGAAAGTGGCGATGTCACCTTTGTAATTGATGTTACAGATGTGATCAAACCGGGAGAAACAAATCATTTGAGCGTTAGGGTATTAAATCCTTCAAATGAACCTATTGACGGCATGACGCTGAAACAAATCCCGCGTCAGGCAAGAATTATACCCTATTCTGCCGGAGGTGAATACAATTGCGGCGGGATCACCGGATCAGTTGAATTGATGCTGGTACCGATGGTTCGCGTGGAGGATCTTTTCGCATCTGCCAACTCAAAAAGCGATCTGATTGAGATAGAGGCCACACTACGAAATGCCGGGACAAAACGCATATCACAACATCTATTATTTAACGTAGCTCCTGCATCAAATGGAGAAACCCTAAAGTCTTTGGAATTTGATTGTGCTGTTCCACCGGGAGATACGATCATTAAGACCACCCTGAAAATAGAAGAACCGTACTTATGGGATCTCAATAATCCCTATTTGTACAGATTAAGCCTGCACAATACCAATAAGAAGGATCAGTCATCCGATGAACGTTCCGTCCGTTTTGGTTTTCGAGATTTTAAATTTGAAAACGGAAGTTTCCGGCTCAACGGAAAGCGTCTTTTTTTAAGGTCTGCCCACTCCTGCAACAACTATCCTGTTGGTCAGAGGTTACCAATGGACCCGGATCTGGCCCGCAGGGATTTACTCGATATGAAGGTGATGGGATTCAACGCGATCCGGTTTATCTGGGGAGGTGCACAACCTTACCAGCTTGATTTATGCGATGAGATCGGATTAATGGTCTATAATGAATCTTTTGCATCCCAGGGATTGGACAGCTCTGCAGTGATGTTTGAGCGTTTTGACCGTTCCCAGCTGGGAATGATTCGTCGCGACCGGAACCATCCAAGTGTCGTTATATGGGGACTTCTTAATGAAACTTTTGATGGTCTTGTATTCAGACATGCCGTAGCTATGCTTCCCCGCTTACGATCAATGGATAACAGCCGGATGGTACTCCTGGGAAGTGGTCGCTGGGATGGTCAATACAATATCGGCTCGATATCCAATCCCAATTCACAAACATGGGAATACCTCCTTGGAAATGAATCGCCCACGACTTCTCCTGCAAAAATGACAAAAATTGGGGGATATTGCGAGGGTGCCGGAGATGCGCATGTTTACCCGGTCGTTCCTCAACCTTTGAAAGCCACAGATCTGATACGTAATCTCGGAAAAAATTCAAAACCGGTTTTACTTTCCGAATATGGAATCGGCAGTTCCGTTGACCTTTGGCGGATAACGCGTCATTTCGAACGCATCGGGAAAGCGGATGCAGAGGATGCCCTTTTTTATAAGGATAAACTGGATAAATATCTGGCCGATTGGGAGCGATGGAAAATGGATGAAATCTACATTCGACCGGAGGATTTCTTCGCTGAAAGTATTCGCAGAGTGGCTGGTCAGCGGAGAATCGGTCTTACAGCGATCCGTTCAAACCCTCAAATCGCAGGCTATAATCTAACGGGGATGAACGACCACGTCATGGGGGGTGAAGGATTAACAACAACGTTCAGGGAGCTAAAACCTGGCACGACAGATGCTTTGTTTGAGGAGTTAGCCCCTTTGCGATGGTGTTTGTTTGCTGAACCAAAGAACAGCTATCGTGGTGAAAAAGTTAAACTTGAAGTGGTACTTGCCAACGAAGACGTCCTTACGCCAGGTAATTATACTGCACTAATTCAAGTCGTTGGTCCTTTAAACGTGAAAATCTATGAGCACAAATCCACAATCACAATCGGTAAAACCCAGAATGGAGTTGAGCCCCCAATCGCACAACCTGTTTTCTCCGTTGATTTGCCAATCGATGGACCAGCCGGGAAATACCGTCTTTTAGCTACACTTGAGCGGGGTGGCGCTCCAACCTGTGGCGAAGTTGAATTTTATGTGGACGATCCAAATCAAATGCCTGCAATTGAGACCGAAATTACGACCTGGGGAGCAGATACAGTATTGATGAAATGGCTCACAGATCACCACATTAAAACACAACCTTTTAATGCCGGCAACCAAAAATTAAGGGAAGTGATATTGGTTGGTGCAAATCCACCATCCGGAGGTGATACCTTATTGTCATTTACTTCGCTGATGCAACATATCGCCAGAGGTTCAAACGCAGTATTTCTGGCTCCGGAGGTATTCCGTCAACGAATGAACAAGGTAAGGTTTCTCCCTTTGGAGAAGAAGGGGTCTTTATCGAACATGTATAGCTGGCTCTATCTGAAGGATGAATGGGCAAAGCAACACCCAATTTTTGAAGCTCTTCCTTCGGGAGGTTTAATGGACCACCAATTCTATCGTGAAATCATTCCGGCTTCGGCATGGATCGGACAGGAACCGCCTAAAGAGGCAGTCGCAGGAGCAATCAAAGCTTCACTCGATTATGCCTCCGGATTGATGGTTTCTGTGAATTCGTTTGGTGCGGGAAACTTCGTACTCAATACCTTGCTTATCCGCGAAAATCTGGGTATTCATCCTGCAGCCGAACGTCTTTTGCGCAATATGTTGCGTTTTGCAGCCCTGGATCAGAAGAAGCCGATCGAAAAATTGCCGGAAGATTTTGAATCCAAATTAAAGGCAATAGGATATAAATGAAGAATTAAAATCATAGATTCTGATACCACGAAGTGGTTCAATATGAATAACCCTCGGTGGAGCTTGCGAAACCGGGGGTAGCAAACAAATCATCAACCTCAGCCACGAAGTGGTTGAATAAAGTATACAATATGTCAAGTTACCGTCGGATTTTATACCATTTAGTCTTTCGGACAAAAGATAGTCAGAAAACACTTGTTTCGGAACATTCCAAAGAACTTTTTGCCTATTTTTTGGGAATTCTAAGAAACAAAATTACTCAAAGAACACGGGATCGAATTCAATGAGAAATATTTTCCATAACGTTATGATTCAACCCCCTTCAGGGCTGTTTTCAAACACTTGGTCTTTTGCCGTGGGTGTTCACCCACGGTCTTAAGTTTGGCTAATTTCTCATGTAAAACATTGCGGAAGTAAAGGGGTTTGCCTTATTTCTACGGCTTCGCGTTTCCAATTCTTGATTCACGAAGCCAGAGAAATTCATTCCGATTGCTTTTGTCCATGCCTGGGCCTTTAGGTTATTGATTAAATCACCTGTTGAGTGACGTTTTCCTTCCTTTTTCAGATACCATTTTGGTCTGGGCAACAGTGCTTGATTTGATAATTTGAGAGACTTGTGCGCTGCCAGGTGAAGCAATGCATAAATGGCGGATATAAAAGCAGGAACACGTTCTGCTGATTCCGGATTTCTTACCTGTGCCTGTCCACATCCAAGCAAAGTTTTTTCATCCCTGAAGTTGACTTCAATTTCCCAACGCCATAAATAATCCTGCAAAAGTTTATCAACATTAAGTTCATTGTCTGTGCAAATCAGATAGGCCGGTTCCCGATACAGCATTTTGGAGAATTTGGTAAGTCTATATCCTAAAGGTCTAATTACTACCAGCTGTAAATTGTGTCTCTGACCTGCTGATCGCCACCGGACATTTTTAATTGCTTTGACATTGAACTTATGTTCTTTCCCGGTAGCCCACGCATTTACTTCCAACCACGGATATTGGTCTGACTGCCTGACTTGTTCCGGAGTAGGCAATCTGTCTCCATAAACGCGTTTTCTACCTGAGCCAGGTTGTTGTTCGGGAAAAGCATACAGTTTTGTATCTTTTCGGATACGTCCAATCATGGTGGTTCGTTCTGGTAAATGTTTCAGTACTTCTGCGTTTGTGTAGCTACCGTCAACGCTTGCAACGAGTTGCCTCTCTTTGGCACCTTGATTATCCAGTGCATCACGAAGTTGTTTTAGCCGCTCACTACCTTGTTTGCTTAATTTTAATTTCCTTTGTTGTTCCTTGAAGTTTTTCCAATCCTGTTCACCAGCAGTTTGACCTGGCTTTTTTACCGTAGGACAGTGATGAAAATCGATCGGTATGGCTCTGGACTGAGAACATCCCTGATGATCAGGGAGTGCCATAGAGATTTGCAGGAAACGTTGTCCCCAAATAAAATTGGTTTGAAAGTGCGGTCCCAATGGATCTCTGCGCCATGCGGTACCAGGTATATACCTGCCGGTCTTTTTCAAGATGGTATCATCCATATGAACAACAATTGTCTGTTGCGGCCCAAGTTCTTGCAAAACCCCAGAGCGGGCTACATCAAAAAATTTTGACATGTCAATACGATGCTGACTAAACAAACGATACGCAGATGACCAATCCATAAACTGTTGTCCGCTAGCTGTAAGCATACCTGTAACTGTGTGTCTGCCCATACAGGAAAGAGCGCCAAAAGCCAGATCACGCCCTGTTTTCCATGCATTATCCTGATTGAAAGCATTCACACATTGGTTAAGTAGCAAGTCAAACTCATCAATTAGAGATCCGTCTGAGGTTTTTTTTTATCAGAATTCAAAACAGATTCATTCCGCTTGAGAGTCATTTTGTGTTTATCTTCAATTATCCATTCTACTACTTCTCCACGTTCGAACTCCATTGCCTGAGCAATGGCTGATGGAAAATTGATGTACCACTGTTCGCTTTTCGCTCTTTTAATAAGCTGAATTTTTGTTGGTAGTCCCATGGCTTTAATTTTAAATCTAGTTATATAACTAGTATCAAAACTAATGAAAAATTGCAATCAGAACAAGCTAATTGCAATATATTTTCTGAAAAATATTATCTTTATCTAGTCAAATGCCAAACTCGAGGCCGTGGGTGTTCACCCACGGTTATTCAGATTTAGCTCTTTCAGAGCTTTTTTGTAGGTGTTAAAGCTAATTTCGAAAAAATATTTTAACCTTCCCTCAACCTAAATAGGTTGAACATTATATCAAAATTTTGAAACTAAAATTAAAACCAATAAACCTTATGAAATGTCATAGAACTAAAAAGATGCAAATTACAAGTTGTTTATTTCTTCTTTTCCTTTCAATTTCTTCTACTGCTCAGAAACCCACATTAGTCAAACTCCCCTTTGCCTTTTCGGATGTTGGGAGAACACCAATGGAAAATACACCTATTCTAATGAATTCGAGGCTGTTGCTGGTTTCTAATAACCGCCCGGGTGGAGCCGATGCCAAGGGGAAAGATGCCTATTTGTACATCGATGATTTGCAGACTGGTAAAGAGGTTGCCCGGTTTGGACAGGGGCATTCGTTTGTTTCGGCCTATCTAAACGGGAATGAGCTGAATGTTTTTGCCCTCGAATTTACCGATTTCGGGAGGATAATGAATTCAACCGGGATCGACCGCCTCACCTCCACCGATCTGAAAACCTGGAAAACCGAAAAGGTGATCCTCCCCGAAGGAACCGAACACCTCTTTAACTCTTCGGTTTGCAGTGATGAAAAAGGGTATCTCATGGCTTACGAATCGGATAAACCGGTCCAGTTTTGTTTCAAATTTGCGCGGTCCAATGATTTGTCAAAATGGGAAAAGCTTCCCGGAGTGGTATTTACCGGAGTTAAACATGAATATTCGGCCTGTCCGTTGATCCGCTATATCAAACCATATTATTATGTCATCTATCTTCATGCTCCCTTAACCGGACATAACGGATGGATCTCGTACCTAACCCGATCCAAAGATCTGGAAAACTGGGAATTAAGCCCTTTCAATCCCATTCTGGAAGCAGAAGCGGGTGAGGGGAAAAACAATTCCGATGTAGATATCATTGAATATCAAGGAAAGACCTATCTTTACTATGCCACCGGAGACCAGGAAACGTGGGGGACAGTCAGGGTAGCACAATTTGACGGTTCAGAAAAGGCATTTTTCGAAGGCCATTTTCCGAAGAATACAGTGTTTACTAAAACCTCGGCAAAGGTTAAATGATTCGTTTAAATTAGTCACCGGGTGACTTCTTCAGGTCCTGAAGAGTCACCCGGTGACTCCGCAACAATAAATATTTTCTAAAATGATGAATACTACCAAATTTATCTTATTCAATTTCATATTCATTACCCTCTCTTATGGCAGTTTCAGCCAGGTGAAAGAAGTCATTCAGATGGGTGACAGACGGGAGATCTTCGTTGACCATTATCTGATTGATAAGATGGATGGAGTTCAGATGATTAAACATACCCCTCACGACGAAGGTCCGGTTCTCTATTTTGAAAAACCTTGGGAGGGTGTTTTTTGCGGATATTGTACCGTGATTAAGGATAGTGAACTGTTTCGTGTTTACTACCGTGGCTTGCCAACTGCCGGCAAAGATGCTACCAATACTGAAACGACCTGCATTGCAGAGTCACAGGATGGTATTCACTGGGAAAAACCCAGGCTTAAGCTATATAAAATTGGAGGTTCTTTAAAAAACAATGTCATTCTTGCCAATGAGGCGCCGTCAAGCCACAATTTCTGCCCGTTTTTGGATAAAAATCCGAATGGTGATCCGAGCCAAAAGTATAAGGCGCTGGCAGGTCATGATAAAGTTGGCCTCTTGGCTTATGTTTCTCCTGATGGCATTCACTGGAAAAAGTTAAGGGAGGAGGCGGTAATTTCCGGCTTTGCATTTGACTCTCAAAACGTTGCCTTCTGGTCAGAAAGTGAGCAATGCTATTTGTGTTATTTTCGCTCATGGTCGGGAGGAGGCTACAAGGGATTTCGTTCCGTCAGCCGAACCACCTCAAAAGATTTTATAGAATGGACAAAACCTGTAGCGATGACCTACGGCGATACTCCACCTGAACAACTCTATACGCAACAGACAAGTCCTTATTTCAGGGCGCCCCATATTTATGTAGCTATCGGGGGACGTTTTATGCCGGACCGTCAGGTATTGACTGACGAACAAGCCAAAAATCTCAATGTTGATCCTGGTTATTTTAAAGACTGTTCCGATGCCTATATAATGACAACCCGCGGAGGAAGTGTTTATGACCGGACCTTTATGGAGGCCTTTATCCGACCGGGAATCGGGATGGGGAACTGGGTTTCGCGGTCCAACTATCCTGCGCTAAATGTGGTTCAAACCTCTCCGGAAGAGATGTCCCTTTATGTCAACCAGGATTATGCACAACCTACAGCCCACCTGCATCGCTATTCGATGCGGATTGACGGTTTTACTTCATTATCGGCCCCTTACAAGGGGGGAGAAATGATTACAAAGCCATTTACTTTTTCAGGTCATGAACTTGAAATTAATTACTCCACTTCAGCGCCCGGCGAGATGCGGTTTGAACTGCAGGATGAAAATGGAGTGCCCATCCCAGGATACACACTGGAATATTCGCAGCGGGTGATCGGAAATGAAATCTCAAGGGTCGTTCTTTGGAAGGGTAACGGAGATCTGAAAAATCTGATTTCAAAAACTGTCCGGCTAAGAGTTCAGATGAAAGATGCTGATTTATATTCAATAAGATTCAAATAGAAGAAGAAAGGAGGGGATAGATGTTTTTAACAAGGGTATTTTTTAATAAAACTAAATTAAGCCTGATCATCGCAATTTCTGCCTCCGTATTGGCTTGTACAAATCCGGCCTCGGTGACTCATGAGGTATCCAACGGTGCATTCTCGCTGAGGATAACGGTTAATAATCCGGAAGTTCATGTGGTACTTCAAGAGAGACAAATACCTTTGCGGTTGTCGGAGGGGAACTATGTATACCGTGCTCAGGTTAAAGGATCAAAAGACACCGCATTTGCATTACTGGAACCTTCAGTTACAGTATCCGGCCAGAATTTAACGATTCGGGGGAAACTTGCCGGCCTTGAAATTGAACACCATTTTTATCTGCCTCCCAACAAACCTATTCTTGAAGAACATATCGTTATTCATAATCCGGGGGATAAGAAGATATCTCTCGCAGAATTCGAAATGGGCTTTCCCCTTTCGGTCAAAGACGAAGAGGGTAAGATCAACCCTGATTTAATTGACGATCGTTTGGTCGCAGTCCCTTTTCGTCATAGGGCTGACGATAAAAATGGAATCGTACATGATTGCAGTATTAGCGAGTTACCTGGAAAACGCGGATGGGAGTACTTCCCAAACTTCCTGCTTACAAAAACTTACATTCTTCCTTCGCGACATCATTTCTCCGAAGGTTGGGCATGGATTCACGGGAATCGCAGTATTGGAATTTTCAGCTTTAACCAGGAACATCTGGTTTATAGTGTACTCTCGCCAGTTACAACCTCAAAGGGATCTGTTTTACGTTTCGGTGGAGCATGTTTTCTTCCGATCCATTCACAACCAACGGCTTTGAACCGGATCAATCCCGGAGATACGATTGACTTTGGGATTACACGATACACCTCTATTGCCGGGGGCTATAACGAAGTCGCCTATGCTTACAGAGCTATGCTGGATGAGAAGGGGTGCCGTTTCCCGGAAAATTTCAATCCGCCCATCCACTGGGAACAACTTTATGATATGGAGGGAGCATGGAACAACCGGATCAAAAACTATACAAAATCACGTGTTGAGAAGGAAGCATTAAAGGGGGTAGCGTATAGTTGTGAAGCATTATACCTCGATCCGGGTTGGGATACAAAATTCGCAACTTTTCAATGGGGCGAAAAATGGCTTGGGCCGCGGAAGCAATTCATTGAAGAGATACAGTCAAAATATGGGCTTAAAGTTTCATTACACACACCAATGCCCCCATGGAGCACATGTAAAGGATTTGAGATGGGGCCCAACTGCGCATCGGATTGGCCTTTAGAGTCAAGACGTATGGCGTCTCCCGATACTTTTACCGTCAATGTAGTTGGTAAAGGTCCCGAAATCTGCATGGGATCAAAAGCGTTTATGGATGACGCTGAAAAGCGATTACTTGAGAATTGTAAAGATGGAGTATCCTTCTTAATGTATGATGGAACGGGTTGGAACGGGGCCTGTTCCGACTCCACACATGGTCATCCGGTTCCCTACCTCCAGGAAGACCATATCCGTAACTGCATCGAAATGGTAAAACGTGTCCATCTTAAGTATCCTGACGTGTTGATTGAGCTACACGACATGCTGGGCTCCGGAAGTGAATTTCGAATGACCCCTGTGTACTATAAGTATGGTTTGCCCTTG
Organism: Prolixibacteraceae bacterium; assembly: GCA_963677935.2. Lineage (GTDB taxonomy): Bacteria > Bacteroidota > Bacteroidia > Bacteroidales > Prolixibacteraceae > JAAFHB01. Next base: position 3,860,628 of record CAXXEH010000003.1, read on the forward strand.
AGTTATGATGAAAACTGGGGATTTGAACTAATGTGGAATCCGATGGAAGATCTGAAACAGGGTAAAGGTCTGGCAATGTATTACTACAATCTGTCCTGTAATGTCCCCATATATCTCCATATTGATCTGAGAAAGGACAATATCCATTCGGTTATGCTCTGGTGGTTTGCTTCTACGGCCAGACACCTGGGCATTGGAGGAACCCATGCCGATCGAAAAACTGTTGAGGCCCATAAAACGGCAATGAAGTTTTACAGGAAGTTCGAGAGGTTCTATAAGAGAGGCGACTTCTACGGAATCACTGAAGAGATACACCTTCATGTATTGCCTGCAGAAAATGCATTCATGATTAATATGTTCAACCTCTCAGACAATCAGAGGACAATATCCGGAAAATTTGACCTTAAAAAAGCGGGGTTGAGCAATTTAAGTAATTTCATATCATCAAAACCCTGGGCAAAGATTAACAAGGAGGGCCAACTGGAAGTTAGTTTGGAGATGCCTCCATGGTCAGCTCAGGTAACGGATATCCATTCCATAATATCAAAATGACTGAATTAACAACTATTTCTTATGTATCATAATATTTAAATTCAAAATTATGAAAGCAATTCAGATTCAGACCATAAGAGTACTTTTACTGGTGATTTTAATTTGCCCTCTATGGGAGATCTCCCTTTCAGCCAAACAGCCTGAAGCTGGTAAAACCATCCAATCAGCGTTTAACCCCAAAACCGCAACCTGGGATATCACCTGGCCGGGACGGGTGTCACAGTACGACCTGGTTTACCTCTCTCCTCCTATTGATCCGATGCAGGGAATTCCGCTGGGAAACGGCGAGGTAGGCGTTTTGTTCTGGTGCGAGGATTCAAAAATAATTGCTGTTGTCAACAAAAGTGATTTGTGGGATGATGCCAAATTTGGACCGTTTCATAACTGGAGTGGCGAGGAGGAGGATTACAGCACAACCCAGCGCCATGCCTGCCGAATCGTGATCGATTTTAGGCTTCCGGTTTTTAATACCCTTTATCTTACCGGATTTAAGGCAAAACTTAACCTGGCTGATGCATCTTTAAGTCTCGAAGGTGAAAGCGCTTTTGGGAAAGTGAGTTTAAATGCTTTTGTTGATCACCAAACAGGTCTGCTGTTTTATGATCTGAAAAGTGATTTGCAGGAAAATACTCCGGTTGATATCGCAATAGAGCGTTTTGGTTCAAGAACTTATTCCCACTGGTACAGCCAGATCAACAGGGACGCCAACATTGGGTTGTCCGGAACAGAGGCAATGGCCGACAATGATGGGGTATGTATTATCCAAAAACTGTCTTCGGGTACATTTGCGGTTGGCGGTAGTGTAATTCAGAAAAACGATATAACGGTAAATTACTCCCGGGACCATTCCCACAGCGCCACAATAAAATTATCGGGAAATGGGCAAAAAAATGCCCAGCTCGCTTTTTCAGTAACCTCCCCCACCGACGGAGATCCGGTTAATGAATTAATAAACATCCGTTCAAATTTAAAAGAAAATGATTTGAAAATGTTTATGAATTCCAATGCTGAGGCCTGGAAATCGATCTGGAATCGTTCCTTTATCGATTACGGGGATGGCTACCTCAACAACCTTTGGTATCTGACAATGTTTTATGCCAATGCCTCGCAGGGTGGTAAATATCCCGGACGGTTTAACAACGGAATATGGGGCTGGAGCAGAGATGTACAGAACTGGAATTTCTATTTTCACTGGAATCAGCAACAATTGTGCTGGCCTTTGAATGCAGCCGGGTTCCATGAGTTGGTCAATCCATATCTTGACTTCAGGTTTAATTCACTGCCCGAAGCCAAAAATGATGCAAAGAAATTATTTAATTCAAATGGCGCCTTTATCTCCGATGTAACGGAACGCCGGGGTTATAACTCCTCCGGTGAGAAGATAAACCACACCCCTATTGCCGAGATCGCCCTCGATTTCTGGCGGCAATATCAATACACTGGTGACAAAAAATTCCTCCACGAAAAGGCGCTTCCTTTTATTACAGAAGCTGCACGTTTTTACGAGACCATTCTGGTAAAAGAGGCAGATGGATTGTATCACGCCAAAGAGGGGACCGGATACGAAGGGTGGATCAGGCTGAGAGATGGCCTTACTGAACTCACCTATGCAAATGCCTTATTTAATGTAGCTTTGAAAGCTTTAAAGGCAGACGGTGCCAGTTTGCCCGAAGCGGCAAACTGGAGTGATATATTAGGCCATCTGGCCCCTCTGCCGGTTCTGAAAAACGATCCGGAAACAATCAAACCCGATGGTTCAGTCTATAAGATGAATCGTGGATTTTTCAAAGGGGAGCCTGCACCTTCCAACACCATTCTTGCTGCCGGCTGGGGAATCAAGGAGAAGAAGATGTTGGTCGTTTATGACCCGGTTGGGAAGAGTGACACTATTAAGAGTCGGTATTATCCCAACAACGGACTGAAATTATTGGATGGGATTTTTCCGTCGGTACCTTCATCGCCTGTTTTTCCATCCGGAGTGATCGGATTAACGCAGAAGGAGGACTCCCTGTTTAAAATCGCTACTGCAACAACCCTTTTATATGGATCTGAAGTTACCGGATGGGATCCCGTACCGGTTGTTATGGCACGTTTGGGGCTTGCTAAAGAGTTGGCAATTGATCTGGAACGGTTTCCTGCTAGGTGGCAAATCTATTGTAACGGCTGGGGCCACTGGGGCCCTGAAGAGGAAGTAAATAAAGATGCTGAGTGGTTTTTCAGAACCAACAAAGTGAGAGATGTCGCTTCCAAATCAAAGGATGAGAGATTTCCCCTTCCCATGTGGCCCTTCCGCCATATGTCAATGGAAGCCATGTCGGTGCTAACAACTGCAATGAACGAGTCACTGCTTCAAAGTTACGACGGGACTCTTAGAATATTCCCAGCCTTTCCAAACAATAAATCCGGACGGTTCACCCTTCATGCAGCGGGTGGGTTCATTGTCTCAGCTGAAATCAAATCAGGTGAAGTGCAGTGGATCAGCATCAAAAGCCTGCTTGGAAATTTATGTAAACTCGCAATGCCCTGGAAAAATGGAACGGTGCAATCCAGCCTGAAGAAAGCAGGTCAAAAAATCAGTGGTGATCTAGCTGAATTTAAGACTAAACCAAATGAATTAATTTTCATTCTGCCAGAGGGCAAAGATTTCAAAGGGTGGACATCCGCTGCCGAAAACCCGTTGTCCAATGAGAAGGTCAGATACCACTCATCAGGAAAAACTCAGCTCGGTATTCCCAGGATGTATTAACCATCTTGTAATAACTCCGCAAGGAGTTAAATATGAATAACCCCCGGTTTCGCAAGCTACACCGGGGGTAGGCAAAAAAGCGAAAATCTGCAACCCCGAAGTGGGTTAAACATGATATTCAAAAAAAAATATATTAATCTGTTTCAAAAAATCGATGGCCTTAAAATTCCACCCTTCCAAACTCCTGATTATGCTGATTCTTATCAACATATCAGCCCTATTATCTGCAAAGACCTCCCTCTCGGGATTACGATGTGAATATCTCACCAATCCTCTTGGAATTAATGTTATAAATCCCAGGCTGACCTGGCAAATCGAGAGTACGGAGGTAAACTTTATGCAAACAGCCTATGAAGTCCGTGTGGCAAAATCACTATCAATACTCAGTCAGGAAAATAAACTGGTGTGGAACTCAGGAAAAGTAAGTTCTGATCAGTCGGTGAATGTGGAATTTAAAGGGGTACAACTTGATTCTAAGACGCGCTATTACTGGCAGGTACGGATATGGGACAACAAGGGAAAAGCAACATCATGGAGTGACCCTGCATGGTTGGAAACAGCCTTGTTCGATAGTACACTTTGGAAAGCAGATTGGATTGGCGCTCCGGGAAAAGTTGCGGAAGATCATCGTCCTGTCTATTTCAGAAAAGAGTTCACTTGTGAAAAAAAGGTAGCTTCGGCCCGTCTTTATATCTCTTCTCTTGGACTTTACGAGGCTTTCGTGAATGGTGAAAAAGTGACTTCTGACCTCTTTACTCCGGGTTATACTAGTTTTAACAAAAGGACACAATACCAAACCTATGATGTTACCAATCTGATTAAACCTAAAAATGGCCTTGGGGCCATTGTTGGAGATGGTTGGTACCGCGGAAACGTCGGAGGGAAGGTGAAAAATAATTACTTCGGAAATAAATCAGCTTTAATTGCTCAGCTGGAAATTAAATTTACCGACGGTACAATTCAGACAATTAAAACAGATGGTTCGTGGTTAACCGGAAATGGTCCGATTATTCTTTCGGATATCTACAATGGGGAGAGTTATGATGCAACGCTGGAGATGGCAGGATGGGACCGGTCGGGATTTAATTCGGAATCGTTTTTACCTGCCACTATTCTTGATCATCCCAATAGTATTCTGGTAGCCCCTGTCAGTTATCCGGTCAGGGCGATAACGGAACTTAAACCTCAAAAAATGATCACCACGCCAAAAGGGGAGACAGTTTATGATATGGGTCAGAATATAGTTGGCTGGGTGAGGTTAAAAGTAAAGGGACAACGTGGCGATAGGGTTGTAATCAGGTTTGCAGAAATACTGACGAAAGAGGGCAATTTTTATACCGATAATCTCCGGACAGCCAAAGCTACCGACGAGTATATTTTAAAAGGTGGGGAGGCCGAATCCTATGAACCACATTTCACTTTTCACGGATTCAGGTATGTAAAACTGGAACAGTTTCCCGGAACACCTGACCTGAATAGTGTAACAGGTGTTGTTATTCACTCCGCCATGCCACAGACAGGTTCATTCACCTGTTCTGATACTTTGATTAACCGGTTGCAAGAAAATATCCAGTGGGGACAACGGGGTAATTTTCTCGATGTGCCTACCGACTGCCCTCAGCGTGACGAGCGACTTGGATGGACCGGCGATGCCCAGGTTTTCGCTCCAACTGCCGCATTCAATTACGATGTTGCCCCCTTCTTTACCAAATGGATGCTCGATCTGGCTGCCGATCAGCTGCCTGACGGAAAAGTGCCAGATGTGGTCCCCGACGTACGAACCGGACGGGGCAGTTCAACGGCATGGGGCGACGCTGCTATTGTGGTTCCGTGGAATGTCTACCTGGTTTATGGCGACACCCGGATTCTTGAAAATCAATACCCAAGCATGAAAGCCTGGGTCGAATTCATGCACCAACGGGCTGGTGACGACCATCTTTGGACCGGCGATGCCCACTACGGCGACTGGCTGGCATTTGCCACCACAAAATCTGATTATCCCGGTGCCACAACAGATAAAGACCTGATTGCGACAGGATATTATGCCTGGTCAACAAACCTGCTGGCTCAGATCGCAAAGATCCTTGGTAAGAATGACGATGCCGGCAAGTACAGTGAATTAGCCCTCAAGATTAAGTCTGCTTTCACCCATGAATATGTAACAGCTGCAGGACGTTTGGTGTCCAATACCCAAACAGCCTATGCACTGGCGCTGTCATTTGGTCTGATTCCTGATCACCTGATTGCAAAATCAGCAGGCTACCTGGCTGAAGATGTCGATAAGATGAAACATCTGACAACCGGTTTCGTTGGAACCCCTTTGCTTTGTAAGGCACTTTCGGATAACGGTTACGCAGATCTGGCATTTATGTTGCTCAATCGTAAAGAATATCCATCATGGCTTTATCCGGTCACCAAGGGGGCCACCACCATCTGGGAACGATGGGACGGACAAAAACCCGACGGCTCGTTCCAGGATGTGAGCATGAACAGCTTTAATCATTATGCCTATGGCGCAATAGGCCAGTGGCTTTACCAATATGTAGCCGGAATCGAAAATGATCCGAAATTCCCGGGTTATAAACATTTCACACTTCAACCCCATCCCGGTGGCGGACTTACAAATGCATCTGCAACGTTAAAAACATTATACGGAACGATCAAATCGGACTGGAAACTTGAAAACGGGTTAATGCATTACACCTGTTCAATTCCACCAAATAGTTCTGCAACAGTCAGTTTTGATAATGTAGCAGCAAAAGATATCTTACTAAATAAGCTGCCTCTTTTAAAAAATGGAGCAGCCCAAATTTCAGAAAATAATCGAAAGGTAAAAATTGAACTTGGAAGTGGACTTTATATTTTTACTCGTCCTTTTAAAACCGGGGCACCACAATAGACACATTACGACATATTAGTAAAATGGGAATAACTCAGAAATCTATTTAAAAACAAATGACACACGTTAATGCCGTTGTTTCTCCTTTTCTAAATTCTATTGTGATCTATTGTGCCTAATGTGGTTTATTCTTAAAATAGCTTATATCGGAATAACATTTAACTATTAAGACAACTATGACAAGGAGTACCTCAAAAAAATGGTTTACACTACTGCTTATCCTTTTAGCAGCCATTGTAAACGCTCAGGTGAAACTCTCACCCATCTTCTCAAGCAACATGGTGTTGCAACAGGGGATGGAGATTCCAGTTTGGGGTATGGCCTCTCCGGGTGAAAAAGTTACGGTCACACTCGAAAAAGGAAAAGTTTCAGCCAAGGCGAACAAACAGGGAAAATGGAGTCTGAAACTACCCGTAATGAATTATGGCGGTCCATACAAAATGACTGTTAAAGGGAAAAACATTCAGACGCTTGAAAATATAATGATCGGCGAGGTTTGGGTCTGTTCGGGGCAATCCAATATGGAATTTTATCTGATCAACAGTAAAAATGGAGATGCTGAAGTTGCCTCGGCTGATTATCCCCTGATAAGGCTCTTTTCTGTCAAAAAAAGAATCTCTCAAAAACCTCAGGAGCAACTTGAGGAGGGAGAATGGCTTCCATGTTCACCCACCTCCTCTCCCCGCTTTTCTGCTGTAGGATATTTCTTTGGAAGGGCGCTCTATGAAAAATTAAAAGTCCCTATCGGACTTATCAACACCTCATGGGGTGGTACAATTGCCGAAACATGGACGAGCAATGAAATGATCACAGAGAATCCCGATTTCGCCGAGCAAATGGCTCAGTTAAAGAAAATTGATCTGGATGATTATGTGCGGACAATTGAAAAAGAGGTGAAAGCCAGGGTTGGTAACGCCTCAACAGTTGATCAGGGGATGAAAGGGGATCTACCGGTCTGGGCTGCTTCCGACTTTAATGATACTGAGTGGAAAAAAATGAGACTGCCAGGATACATCGAGAACAATGGTCTGGCAGGGGTTGACGGGATTATCTGGTTTAGAAAAGAGGTGGAGATTTCACCTTCCGAAGCCGGTAAAACGGCCACACTTAGTCTTGCCAAGATCAACGACTCTGATAATACCTTCCTCAACGGGACACTCATTGGTTCCAATAAACTGATTGCAGAAAGATCGCGGATTTATACTGTCCCTGCCGGATTACTGAAAGCCGGAAAGAATATCATAACGGTCCAGGTAGAAGACATCGGCGGTATGGGTGGTATCTATGGTGATTCTGCAGCGCTAAAATTGAATTGCCAGGACCGGAGCATATCACTAAGCGGGAATTGGAAATACAAAGTTGGACTGGTAAAATACAATGCCGTTTTGAGCCCTAACTCCTATCCTACCCTCCTTTACAACGGGATGATTCACCCCTTAGTACCTTATGGTATCAAAGGTGCCATCTGGTATCAGGGTGAAGGGAATTCCGGAAGAGCGAAACAATATCAGAGGGTATTTCCCGATCTGATCAAAGATTGGAGAAACCATTGGAATCAGGGTGATTTTCCATTCTTATTTGTTCAGTTAGCGAGCTTTCTGAAGGTCGATTCCATGCCTCAGGAGAGTAGCTGGGCCGAACTCAGGGAAGCGCAAAACATGACACTGGCTTTACCCAACACAGGAATGGCTGTTACTACCGATGTTGGAGATGCCATCAATATTCATCCCACAGATAAACAAACCGTAGGAAAACGCCTCGCCCTGTCGGCCATGAAAGTGGCTTACAAACAAAACATTATCTTCTGCGGACCAGTTTACAAAACGATGAGCGTTAGTGGCAATAAAGCTACCCTAATATTTGATCAGACAGGTGAAGGATTAAAGATTAAGGATAAATATGGATATATCAAAGGTTTTGCGGTTGCAGGTGAAGACCATAAATTCTACTGGGCTAAAGCAAAAATAACCGGTCCTGCAAGTATTGAAGTCTCTTGCCCGGAGGTTAAGAAACCGGTTGCTGTCCGTTTTGGGTGGGGGAACAACCCTGATGATGCGAATCTCTACAACAGCGCCGACCTTCCTGCATCACCATTCCGTACCGATACATGGAAGGGGATTACAGAATAAAAAATTTATGTTACATAATTTAGAGGTTCTATCAAAATTAGAAAATTTAACCGCAGAGAACTGCTGAGTGAAACCGCAGAGAACCGCAAAGTATTAATTTATAATTTAATAACTTTGCGTCTTCTTTTCGCACCTCTGCGGTAAAATGATTTTTGATACAACTGCCGCATTCTTATAGAAATTGATTCAATTATGAAAAAACTAATCGTTGCTATTTCGCTATTAATCCTGGTAGGTTGTAATCAAACACCCCAGACTCTAAAACCAGCTGAAAAAACATCCGGCTCAGCCAGTTCAAAAATCGATAAAGCCTTTATCTCTTTCCGGATAGGTGTTCCTCTTTGGATCTCCGAAAAACGGTGTAACGAGGTTTTCGACCTGTTCGACAAGTATAAGGGTGTTACCGATGAGATCACCTTTTTTACTTCGCTAACCCATCCCCCAATACCAGTTAATGTTTTCAGTGAGAGGGCTGGAATCTTAAAGGTACGGATGGCGGAAGCCCGAAAACGGGGGTATAAAACCGGGATCAATATCCTCTCAACCATTGGTCATCACAACGAAAACCTTGACAATTCACTCAAAGGTAATTACACACGCATGACTAATATCGACGGGCAGATATGTAATGGCTCTTTTTGTCCAAATGATGAAGGAATGCGGGAATACGTGCGGAATATCTATCAACTAACCACCCGGGCAAATCCCGACTATATCTGGATCGATGATGATGTCCGTTTTGGACATATGCCAATCGGGCAGGGGTGCTTTTGCGATAATTGTCTTCGGATTTTTGAAACCGAGTCGGGAGTAAAATATACCCGCGAAAGCTTAAAGAAAGCAATGAATGAAGGCCCTTTGGCAGCAAAACTAAAGCTCCGCGAGGCCTGGCTTCAGCATAACCGGAATACGATATCCAAATTATTCGTCCTTATTGAAAAAACAGTGCATGAAATTACTCCCGCGATGCCCCTTGGATTTATGACAGGTGACCGGTTTTTTGAAGGTTACGATTTTAACAACTGGGCTAAAATCCTTGCAGGGCCAAATCATTCACCAGTCATGTGGAGGCCGGGTGGTGGCTATTATAACGACAATACAAACAGTGATTTGGTAGGAAAATCACACGATGTAGGAAGGCAGGTATCAGTTTTGCCTCAGGAGGTGATGTCTATTCAGTCTGAGATTGAAAACTTCCCTTACCAACGGCTAAAAAAAGCCGCTAATATTGTTGCACTGGAAGCCTGTTCACATATTGCCGCAGGTTGTACAGGGGCAGCATTTAATGTTCTCATGCCTTATGATGAGCCAATGGATGAGTATGAACCACTGATCGCCCGGCTGCATGAAGCAAGACCATACTTTGACCTGATGGCCAAAATATTAGGACGAAGTGAATTAGCCGGAGTCCAGACCTTCTGGAATATCAACAGTTATGCTACGGGAAAAGCGGACGAGGGGAACTGGGTTACCGCAGGAAATCCGCTGGTGAATCACGATCTCTATAACATTGGACTTCCGACCACCTACTCCAATAAAAACGCCAAAGTCACGATCCTGGGGAAAGACAATGTTTTGGTGTTATCGAAGGAGGAGATCAGAAACCTCCTTTCGGGTGGCGTTTATATGGATGCAGAGGCATTGCAGCAGTTGAACAGGATGGGTTTTGGGGAATTCACCGGATTCGAGGTAGTCGGTTCTGATGAGGTTGACCGGATTGAAAAGTTCACGAACCACCCACTGAACAGAGCATTTGTAAACTCTCAGCGCGACAACAGACAATCGTTCTGGAAATGTGCCGCTTATACATTAAAGCCAACAGCTAACAACGCCGAAGTGCTGAGTACGCTGATTGATTACTCCGGGAAGGAGGTTTCAGCCTGTACATCCGGTACATTCGAAAATAAACTGGGTGGGCGCATCTGTGTTGCAGGTTATTATCCCTTTACCTTTATGGAGAACCGCTCGAAGAGTTCGCAGATGAAATCGGTTTTTCGCTGGCTCTCCAAAGAGACACTTCCGGGTTATGTTGCTTCATTTCATAAGATTAACCTATGGATGAGGCAACCTGAAAATGGCAAAATAGCTTTGGCTTTTACCAACTCCAGTTTCGATCCGGCAAAAGTGGTAACGTTGATGTTACATACAGAAAATAAAACCATTAAGGTCTACGATATGGCTTGCAAGGAGACAGTTATTCAATCTTCCGGAACCGATGGGGCATATCAGAAATTTGTGATTCCGGAGATTGGGGCGTGGGAAAACAGGTTGGTAGTAAGTGAATAAATAAAAGATTATTAATCGTATCATCACTAATGATCATTACAGGTCTGGTATGCCCTTGTTCTGAACCAATTATGGGATCAAGATTTGCTCTCCAAATTGTCCACCTTTTATAACTCATAATATCTCATTATCGATCTGCTGGAAATCTTCAGTTACATCTTTAATATCAGCTTGAAATAGTGGATCATTTTTTGCGTGTTTCATAAGTTCCATTTTCTCACTATTTGAATCTATGGAATCATCAAGAACAATAAGCACACGGCTCTTCTTCCTAAAATATTCAGGAAGATCAACCAATATTTGTTTCTTATGATCTGTATTATATACCTGTTTTACAATCATTGGTTAATAGCTTTTAAAAGTAGGTCCAGAATTCACTATATTATTTTATTTTAATGGGATACTCTTACAAATATAGCCATTTTCAATCAAAAAAATACTAACAGAATGATTAAAGAAATATCTTTTGATAATTCTCCTCAATCATCTGAATTTCATTCCCGGTCAGTTTTGCAAATTCCTTCTCTTTCGCACTGTTTGAAAGCTTGTCACCATTTTGCTCTAAGAACCGGACCAAAAAAGCGATTAATTACAAATAGATCATCTTACGGGTCATCCCACCATCAACGGTGATGTTGGTGCCGTTTATAAAATCATTCCCTTCACCAGTAAGGTAAAGGCAGGCACTGACGATATCCTCCGGTTTACCGACACGCCCCGAGAGGTGCTGGTTATGGTCAGCTTCGTTCAGCTGGTTATAATCGCCGGTCTCAATCCACCCCGGGCTGATACAATTCACCTGGATATGATCGGGCGAAAATGAGGTAGCCAGCGCATGTGTCAAAGAGACAATGCCCCCTTTTGAAGCTGCATACGCCTCTGAATCAGGCTCCGACATGTAGGCCCTGGTCGATGCAATATTAACGATAGAGCCGCCCCCATGAACTCTCATGATTTTTGCAGCTTCACGTGAACACAGAAAAACGCTTCGTAAATTGGTATTAATGATTTCATCCCACTCTTCAACAGTGATCTCATAAGGGGATTTCCATTTCGAAATACCTGCATTATTAATCAGAATATCAACAGTTCCATATAGTTGGCCACTCTTCCTGAATAATTCTTCGATCTCTTCAGGTCGACTTACATCTGTTTTGATACAGGTGGCGATTCCTCCCGCGGAGATAATAGCCTTTTCTGTTTCCAATCCCAAATAGAGTTCCTTCTCTGCCAGCACCACTTTGGCCCCTTTGGATGCATAGGTCCGGGCTATTGAACCTCCCAGACCTCTTCCGGCTCCTGTTACTATCACGACCTTTCCTTTATAGCTCATCAACAATCTGCTTCTTATGTTTTACTAATCTCAAAGATAAGGCATATTTAACTCTATAACGAATGGTATTGGTCAAGAATTTTCTCTTTCTGCTGGAAAATCTGCCAGCTGCAAGTTGCCAATTGCTAGGCATCAAGAGCAATATTTATATTACCTACAACAAACGTCATAGAGCTAAATATTTCATACTGTTGAATTTTTTATATTCTGAACATATTTTTAAACCTCTTTCCTCATTTTACTTAATAATTCACTATCTTCGGCATAGATATCGGTGGAAATCTTAATTTCATGATATCTCAATATATCACACTAAAATAAAATGCAACCATAAACCGATCAAACCATTAAAACAAATACCTATGCAGGAAACTACCAGAAAAACCTCAGGAAAATTTTATCTGAAGATCATAATCCCAATCCTTTTGGCCATTTTTATGGGAATTGGATCAGCTGCCGGTCAGTCATTTCCTGGAAATCTATCCAGGAAGGAGGCGGTTCACCAGTGGATCGAAAAGAACTTTGCAAAAGGGAAGACTCCTCCATTTTCGTTTCTGTACGGAGGAAAAAGCTCGGATACTTTTATCCGCAAATGGCAATACAGCATTGAAAGGATCAAGCCGACCGATCCGAATATAAATGAGTTCATCTACAAATACCTCGATCCTCAGACAGGGCTTGCTGTCAGCTGTTTTGTGACCTGCTTCAACGATTTTCAGGCTGTCGAATGGGTGCTGAAGTTCTCGAATACTTCGGAAAAGAGCACTCAACTTATTGAAAAAGCACTGGTTATTGACTACTCTTTTGGGGTAAAAGAGAGCGGTTCGTTTATCCTTCACCACGCCAATGGGAGCAATGCTGAGCGAACTGATTACCAACCTATTGACGAAACTCTGCAAATCGGGAAAAACTGTTACATGACCCCTGTAGGCGGACGTTCATCCGACAATACCGCCTTTCCATTTTTCAACATCGAGATGCCAGGAAAACAAGGTGTTATGATAGCCGTTGGCTGGACCGGGAAATGGTTTTCAGATGTCAGCCAATTGAATGGGCAGTCGGTAACACTTAAATCGGGGATGGAGATTATGCAACTCAAACTGTTTCCAAAAGAGGAGATCCGTACACCGAAAATTGCTCTCCTTTTCTGGAAAGGGGAAGACCGGATGGTGGGTCACAACCTGTTCAGACAGTTTGTTCTGGTCCATCACACGCGAAAAATCAATGGGAAACATGTGGAACTCCCGTTTTCGACATTCTTAGCCCGCGAAGGTCCCCCGCCCTGTAATGAACATACCTGTGCTACTGAATCTTTTTCGGTTGCAATGATTAACCGTTACAAACAATTTAATATTGTCCCTGATATATTCTGGCTTGATGCAGGTTGGTACGCATGCAATGGGAGCTGGCCTAACGTCGGTAATTGGACTCCCAATAAAGATAACTTTCCTGCCGGATTAAAACCGGTAACTGATGCAGCTCATCAGGTTGGAGCCAAATTCCTTTTGTGGTTTGAACCTGAACGGGTAACAAAGAATACCCAATTTTATGACAAAAATCCCGACTGGCTGATCAAACTTCCTGGGAATGGCAACGCCCTTTTTAGCCTGGGGAACAACGAAGCGCGTTTATGGCTGACCGACTATATATCAGATTTTCTTAAAAAAGAGGGGGTCGACTACTACAGGCAGGATTTTAATTTTGATCCGATGCCCTACTGGAAAGCAAACGACAAGCCTGACAGGATCGGAATCTCTGAGATTAGACATATTGAAGGTTTATATGCTTTTTGGGATAGTTTGCTGGACCGGTTTCCCAATCTGATCATCGACAATTGTGCAAGTGGAGGACGGCGCATTGATCTGGAGAGCATCTCGCGAAGCTCTCCCCTCTGGAGAACAGATTACCAATACGGTGAGCCGGATGGTTCACAATGTCACACTTATGGGTTGAGTTTCTATATTCCCATGCATGGAACCGGTAACTTTACGGTATCTCCCTATCACTTCCGATCGAATATGAGCACTTCGATGGTGATCAATTGGGATATCAACAGCCGGGAGCACTCAATGCCAGAACTTCAAAAATACTTTTCGGACTTTAAACGGTTCCGCCCCTATTATTACAGCGACTACTACCCCTTAACTGCCAAGGAGAATATGACCAGTGACAATGTCTGGCTTGCCTATCAGTTCAACCGTCCGGATAAGGGTGATGGTATCGTCATGGCCTTCCGCCGAAAAAATTGTCCTGACGAAACCATAACAGTTAAACTTCTGGGTCTTGATTTAAAGGGAGATTATGAATTATCAGACGAAGACACCGGAAAGAAAGTTATTCAAAAAGGTGAAGCGCTTCGGGATGGGTTAAAACTAACACTATCCGGAAAACAGAAGTCTTTGCTGATTAGTTACAAACAAATATCCAATTAAAATCTTTCATTCAAATTATATTCAGGATGAGTTTACTATATAAAAAGAGTTTGATTCTCCCACTTTTTTGCCTGTTGTGTTTTTCAGGATACGGAGCGGATAAGCAAAGTGCAGGATGGTCGGTCGAAAAGAGAGATAGTATCTACAGTTTAAAGGCCGGAATCTTGCAACGTGATCTGGTTTGGACAAAATCGGGATTAGTCTGTCCATCCATATCAGTCTCTGGGAATAACCTCCTTTCGATTCCAGCTGAAGAGATCACATTTTGTATTCGGAAAGCATTTCCAAATAAGCGGCCAACGGGAATTGAATATTCAACAGAAGGAGGCGTGGAACAGGCTGATGCTGTGAAAAATCAGACAGATGCCCTTGCTGTAAAAAAGAAAGTAAGCCATCAGGATACAAGTGTTCAATGGATCGATTCACTAAAAATAACAAACGCCACAATTGGAGATATCTTCACCAAATCGGGGTTCCTGGTAAGTGATCAAAAAAATGGATCAAAGAGGATGTCTCTGACTTTTACATCCAAAAAGCTATTAAAAGGAATTTCTTTTGAGATAAACTACGAGATCTACAAGGGATATCCTGTAATCCGTAAATGGGTAAAATTTAACAATAAAGGGATTCAGTGGATTAAAATCTCCGACTTAAACCTCGAACAATTTCGTCTAAAAGACACCTATTCGCACACCACGCTTCTCACTCCTGGCACACGAGGGATAGACCCCAGCATTCTGTCCTTTAGTGATCCGACAGCTTCCACGGGAATAATTTCGGCAAATGAGATACCCTCCAGACTGCGCCATTTGTCTGTTGATGGAGTGAGTGGATATAATCCGGATTTCTTCGAATGGGTATTAGGTCCAGGAGAATCATTCGATTCGGAACCTGTCTTTATTTATGCCTTTTCAGGGAAAAGCGACCAGACCATTTCTTCCGTTTCGACAGCGTTGGATCGCTGTGTCGAAAACGGATTTCATTCGTTTCTGAATGAAAAGATCCTCCGTCCGGTAAAGGGTATCACAGGAATCGCACCTCTGTTTTGTTCATGGACCAATTACAGTGCGGACATCAACGACAGTAATATGCGTTCCGCTGCAGCTGTAGCTTCCAGGATTGGATTTAAATGTTTCCAGCTGGATGCAGGTTGGTCGGAAAGCGGACCTGGTGGCGGATGGGCTGTTTCAACACCAAAGCCTATTCAGCAAAAATTCCCCGATCTGAAAAAATTGAGCGATTATTTTCAAACCCGGAATATGAAAACCGGTCTTTGGTATTCGGTATTCCTTAATGAACAACTGGCCGAGAAAAAGGGGGATAAACCATTGTTATTCAGCCTACCCATGATCCGTCGTGCCGGTGGTCTGGGAATAAGTTTTTGTTACCTTCCTTCACGTGAAAGGTATGTAAACGACATTGTCTCTCTGCATAAAACCTTTCATGCCGATTATTTCAAACAGGATCTGAGTAATTTATGTTATGGGGATATTGCCCGTGGTCACGAGAGCAGAACTTTAAAGGAGTCCTACCTTCGGGGATTGAGGGGATTATTTTCAATGCAGGATGAGATCCACAAACAGGCGCCCAATGTGTGGCTTCAGCTGTCACACGAGATTTACTGGGAGACTCCCGGACCGGCAGCTGATGTAGCCGTTTTAAAACATGTCGATTCATACCATTCCGCACCAAACGAATATTGGGGTGCCGGCAACCGGAGCAAATTGGTCTCCTCCGACTGGAAATACAACGTCGATAGCTTGAAGAAAAAGCTGATGCAGGGTGCTTTCCGTGCCCGGGATCTTTTATATTCACATCGGGGATTGCCCCTCAACCGGATTGAAGTATTTGGAGCTGTAACTGCCAATTTCCAGGGAAGCCTTACCCCTGACATTCAGGACCGGCAGGTTTGCAGCTGGCTCATGGGTGCTCCACTCTCTTATTCAGGCGATCTGGGTTCGCTGACAGATGCCAATATTGAACGTTACCGGAGCCGTTTTGCGATGGTCGAAAATCTTCAGCAAAAATATGGCATTTATCCCTTTTTTCAGTACAGCGGAGTACCTTCTCCCACCGACGAAGGTTGGCACTGGTGGGGAAAACTTAATGCTGATGGTTGTGGTGTCGTGATCGTTTTACGAGGAAGTAGCGGACCCGGTTCACAAAAAATCAATATTCCCTGGGTAAAAGAGAACAAAGAGTACCAGCTAAAAGCCCTGTTTTCGGGTAAAGAGTTGGGATATTTTACCTCGAAACAGCTTCAGGAAGGTGTTCTGATGCTTGATCTTCCATCTTTTGGACAGGAAATGATTGAAATGTCTTTAAAACCAGAGAGATAGAACAAATTGATTTTTTATGACATAGTGATTCAGGGTATGGATTAAACCAGGAGAATCTTCCGAAAATATTTGATCCCATTTTTACAATTATAAAAATGTCAAATTATGAATGAAAAAGCTTCCGTACTTTACGTCGATGACGAACCCGTTAATCTTCTGTTATTTAAGCGTATTTTCAAGCAAGAATATAATGTTTTTACGGCTGATTCTGGTAGTGAAGGTTTAAAAATTCTTCATTTGGAAAAAGATATCAAAGTGGTGGTCTCCGACATGAAAATGCCTGAAATGGATGGCATTGAATTTATCACATTGGCAAACCAAGCCTTCACCGATATCTCCTTTTTCATTTTTACCGGTTTTGATTGCACAAAGGAAATAACAGAGGCACTTGAGCGAAAATTAATATTGGGATATTTCAGAAAGCCGTTGAATACCCTGGAGATAACAAATGCGATTAATGAATATTTGAAATAGGGTTATTTCAAACTCGGGATTATAAAGGTTATTTCAAGGATTGTTTTACCACTTCGCTATTTTGTTTAAAATGTTAACGAGGAACCTAATCCAGCTTTTGATGTAAATACTTATCGATATTTTCTTTAAAAACCTGCATATCTGTAACTTTACCATATCGTCCGTCAATTATTGTGGCAAAAATCGTGTTTTGAACATCTTCCGCTTTTACAGTTTTGTCATTGAACTTAACATCCCGGGTAGCGCAGGCATCAGAGATAACAACACATTCAAAACCATAATCGTGTCCTGCCCGAATGGCTGCTTCGACACACATTTGGGTCTGCATTCCAACAATAACCAAACGACTGATCTTGTTATTCTTCAAATATTCCAGCAAATCAGTTCCCTGAAAACTATTCACCTCCTCTTTGGTAATCACCTTCTCTCCGGAGAGAGGTTCAACATTTTTGTGTATTTCAAATCCCTTATTTGATTTATGGCGGACATGCACTACCAACTGTCTCTTTTCCCTAAAGATTTCAAGAATCTCCTTCGCTTTTAAACTTGCTGGTATTGCATTAACTAATCCGGGCTTCTCCCCGGGGAAATAAAAGTTCTGGATATCCACAATCAATAAAGCAGTCCTGATGTCCGCCTCTTTTTCCGTGGCACTCGCAAAGGACTGAAAAACAAAGAGTGCTAAAATAAGTCCTAATCTAATTTTCATATTCTTTAGTTTAAAATCATTAATGCAAATATCACTAATACAGAAAATATCCGATGGTTAGTCACCCATTATCGACCCCTGAAAAGAGCGGCCCTCCAGATCAACAATTTTTGCCTTAATCTCATCAGGTATCAATATTTTGGAATTTTTATTAAAGTCATACAAAACAATAATATCCTGAGCTTCAGCAATAACATCATCATTGTCATTTACAATTTCATGTTTGAAATGAAAACTGGTATTCTTTATTGCGACTACTTTCGTATAAATCACCACCATACCCGGATAAAATAATGGCTTGCGAAATTGACAGGTTGTTGAAGCCAAAATAGGTCCGATTTTGATTTTTGATTGCAATTGCATCAATCCTATAATTTCCAGATAATTAACTCTTGCAGCCTGTACGTATTTCAAAATAGCCAGATTGTTTACATGTCCGAACAAGTCAATTTCACTCCAGTCAATTCTTAGTTCAAGTTTTACCTGAGAATTTTTCATATCCTTATCTTCCTAACTTCAATTGTAATATATTACTTTGAACGATCATTTAATTTGAAAAGCAGAAAAACAAAACCAGTATCGACCTTCTCATTACTTAAAACTCCACTTTTACATTCGCCGTTCCTTCAAAGTTTTTGATTAATACAGACTCTGCAGCTGCATCATAGCTCCCGCCTGTAACTTTAACCGCCTTTTTGCCGTCAGGGTGGAGAAGCCGGATAAGGACGTCCCGGGGTTTAGATTCCGAATTACAGATGACGGTCGCTTCAATAAAGCCATGTTTCACATTTGAATTTACCTGTAGAGAGATGGGGCCAAAATAGCTCGCTACATTTTTTAGTGTAATCTGCTTCCCATCTTCCATCCACTTACGCGGTATTGCAGGTAGCAATTTTAAGGTGGTCCCCTCCTCCAGATAGAGCATCCAGCGCGTCTCCATCAGGAACCAACCCTCTTCGTGTGTTTTATGGACACTCACCTGATAGAGATGTTCCCAGAAGGAATAGGTCTCCCTATCAGCCAGTGCAGAAAAAGTGTTGTACCAGGTTTTCAGGTATGGCTTTGTTAAACCGAGCTTCAGCTGCACCCAATTATGCCGGCTATAATAGGGTTGACTGAATGCCGCATTGCGCTGATAAAAAAGCTCACTGTGATAATCGAGCATCATCCTGGAAACCAACTCATCGGGGGCAAATACTTCACAAAACACCAGGTACAACGGACCTAATAATACATCGGGGGCCGTAACTGTTCCATGCGAGACATAGGTTTCAGGAATGATATGAAGCGCCCGTGGACCAATTGCCTCGGTCCAGGGGGGTAAGGTCGGAGTCCATCGGCCATCGCCAAGTGGTACAACAGGTGAATTTGCGATACTGTTCATCAGGGAGATTCGGATATCCTCTTTCCAGGATTCTGCTTCCTGCATTAATCTTTTCGATTGCTCCGGATCAATCTCCTTCAACATCTCTGCCACACGGCTGATTCCGAGATAAGCATAGGCGTTGAGCATATATTGGTGAAAAGGATCTTCAGGGTCGGCCACCTTCCCCGAAATCATCCCATAACCTCTTCCTGTTAGTTCCTCCTTTTTATTCTTTTCCCTCCACTGGATTAAAAACTGGCACGCCTTCAATAATTTAGGTTCAACCTGTTTCACCCACAGCTTATCTTTGGTATAGCGGAAGTATTCCCCCATACTCCAAAGGGCAGCGCCGGTTTCGACCATGTATCCTCCAAAGTTCTGAATCATGCCGTCATCATGCTGCTTATCAAGAAAGAACATCAATGAACGCCGGGCAATATCGGGTAATCCCATCGAATTATAGAACTGGATAATGGGTGAACTCTCGGTCCCAATCGGAGAATAGACTCCAATTGCCGGTGCTACGGTACCTTTAGGATCATTTCCGTAAGTTACCATTTCAAGGTGCAATAATCCCGCCTGAATCATCTCATTCACCCGCTTTTCAGGGACACTGATCTGTGCTGCTTTAGCCAGTTTTTCTCTCCAGAATTGCCGGCATTCGTCAAATCTGACATCGAAGGATTGTTTCGATAACTCCTGCGCCCGCTCCTTCGAAACGGGTGAATGGGGGATATAAAATTCAAATACCGCTTTTTCGTTTGGTTGTAATAAAACGGCAATCTCCTCGTCGTGTAAAGGGTTCCCGTTTAATTTAGAGATGCCAAAGACACTACCCGATGGAAAGGCAGAATAACCTGTTTCCTTATTAAAAGAATAGGGGCTCTTCATCCACCATCCGCCACCCGGGCGAATAGTTTTAAACCATGCGTATCTGGGAACAGCGGCTTTATTGGTCGCTTCATTTCGATAATATAAAACCGTTGATTCGGTTTTGGCATTTTCAGCCTCAATCCTGGTTTTCACCAACTCATTCTGTTCCTTTGTAAGCATATGACCTCCGCTAAACTGATCGGCTACCAAAAAATCGGTCCCGATTGGTGTATCAATGGTCAGAGGCGACTTTTCGAGTGATACAAAGGCGGTGGAATAATATTCAATATCTTCATCAATCAGTGTGGAATGAAGAATGGGAAGTACCCCCTCTTCCAGCCGGCGGGTCGTATTTATGGTCACACCCTGACCACGTCCGACCAAATAACCATATTCCAGGATTTTTTCTCCCGACTCCTGAATTTTTACCGGAGTGGATGAATCACGTGGTCTGATAATATTCATTTCACTGGCAGGGTGGGTACGGTTGTCGGATAATTCGAAGATCCGCATATCCCGGCTTATTCCCAGCCATGTTGGACAGGGTTGGTTCCGGGTATGAACTGATGCCGAATCAAAAGACTCTTCCTGCTCCCCCTCAATTTGCTGTAATTTGGTTTTGAGATGCCGGTTCTTAAGCGCAGTCTCAATCTGTTCATACGTGCGGATATCTTCTGCTGTTGTCACCGCCACCTGAAATTCCGGAATATAAACCGGATAATCTTTGTTAATATCCCTGAGAAAGAAAGAAAACGGATGGTCACTGTTTCTGACCGTTACAATCGTAGGATCGCTTCCCGGGTGATTATGAATATTCGAAAGGGTGATAATCAAACGTGCACCACCCTTCTGTCGAAATTCGAACGAATTGCCTTTGATTTTCCCTTCCCCCCTAACTACCTCAATCCTTACCAGATTTCCATTTAAAACTTCAATAGTCCCTTTGGGTCGGCTATTTTGCCATTCGATCCTGATATTCTGACTAAAAGCACTAAACAAGCTAATAAAACAGACAAAAAAACCAACTAAAATAAATCTCCGGCTGCCCATATCTTTTTCGGATTAACATTTTGGTGACAATAAAGATAATGCAATCCTGGAATAAAATTTCAAATCGGGGAGGAGATTTTACTCTTTAAGTCCTTGGGAGATTTCCCTGACCTCCAGTGTTCTTCGATCTCCTCGAGTGAGACTCCCTTAGTTTCAGGAATATATCGGTACCCCCATAACATCCCAAAGAGTCCGATCAGGGCAAATAGCCAGAAAACTTCAGCATCGCCTATTATTTTTGTGAGTTTAAAGAATGACCAAACAACCAACGCGTTAAAACCCCAGTTTGCAAGAGAACCGATTGAAGAGCCTAATCCTCTCACTTTAATCGGAAATACTTCAGATATTAAAAGCCATCCAAGTGGTCCAATACTTAAAGTAAAGAATCCGACATAGCTTAACATCGAAATAACCAGAAACCATTTGTAGTTTGCTACCTGAATATCTTTTTGTATAAAGACCAACCCCATACAAATAAGCGAAATAACGATTCCGGATAATCCGATAAAATAAAGTTTTCGACGCCCAAGCTTATCGACCAGATAGATAGACAATACTGTAAACAGAACATTAATGACACCAACACTCACTGATGCCCAGATTGCAGCTTCATTTCCCACAAACCCTGCTTTTAAAAAAATCTTTGGGCTGTAATAAATAACGGTATTGATGCCGACGAATTGCTGGAAAAACATGATTCCGACTGCAATAATAAGTGCATTTTTCAACCAGGGACTAAATATGATTTTCCAACTGACTTTACCGGAATCTTTACTGACTTCATCTTTCATTTCGTTAAAAATACCTGTCACCTGATCATGATCCTCGAGTTTTTTCAAAATTTTAAGGCTTTCCTCCACCTTTCCCTTTTTCATCAACCATCTTGGTGTTTCAGGTAGAAAAATTGCGCCTATCAATAGAATTAAAGCAGGAATTATCCCAACGTAAAACATGGCTCTCCAGCTTTCTTCGTTGTTGTTGTTCGCAAATGCACTATCGCTCAGGTAAGAAACCAGAATTCCTATAGTAATCATAAATTGGAAAAGAAAAACTAAAGTTCCCCTCATTCTTGTGGGGGAAATTTCAGCAATATAGAGTGGTACAGCAAATGAAGATACCCCGATTGCTATGCCGATATAGAATCTGGAAAGAAGTAATTGGGTTGGATTTGGTGAAAATCCGGACCAGAGAGCTCCGGTGGCAAAAATAATTGCAGCAGCAATAATAATCTTTTTTCTGCCAAATATATCAGCCAGCCTACCTCCGATCATGGCACCCATTGCAGCCCCAATTAAACCAAAGGCCGTAATATTCTCAATCTGATTGTCTTTTAGTCCAAAGTCCTGTTGCAAAAAAGGGATAGCTCCGGAAATGACACCCGTGTCGAAACCAAAAAGCAGTCCTCCTGTTGAAGCAATAACTGCAATAATGATGACCAATGTTTTATTTTGATGATAAGTTTTCATAGTACAGATAGTTATTGTTGGTTTTTATCCTGGATCAGAAATAACCTTAATTAATATAGAGTAGATGATGAAGAAACAATAAAGAGTGGATAAAAAAGTTATTTCTGCTCATCTTTTAATCTTTCCCTTTAGACCAAAACAGGAAGCCGGACTAAATCAGGATGCTCCATAAATGCATAGGCTACAACATGGCAGATCAACATATGAAGGTCCTCCACACGTCCGTAATGGTTATCATGCACCGGAATAACCTGATCTGCAATCGAATAGAGAGGCGTCTCCTTATTACCCACTAAAGCAACAACATATAATCCATTTTCTTTTGACCACTTAGCTGCCTTTATAATATTCGGAGAAGTTCCGCTGACACTCATTATCAAGACCAAATCTCCCGCAACAGCAAAGTTTTCAAGCTGTTTACAGAATAATTCTTCATACGAGAAATCATTTCCAATAGCAGTCATCCAGGCAATGCTTTCATTCATGGCCCGACATTTAAATTTTCTTATTCCTTCACCGGTAACCCCCTTCCCAAGGTCAGTAATAAAGTGAGAGGCATTTGCAGCGCTTCCACCATTTCCGAGAACAAAAATCTGGCGACCTTCAATGTTTGCCGATCTTAAAGTCTCTATCAGTTTTGTGACTTCTTCTTCAGGAAAATTTTCCAAATTGACTATTTGAGAAGCGATGTACTTCTGAATCCATGTCTCTATCATCGTTTTAAGTATTAATGGTTTAAACTGTATTTTTCGATTGCCAGAAATATAGCACCGGCAACAACAACATCTTCATTTAATTGGGACAGACAGATTAAAGGTCCCGGACGCATCACATCCATTAAGTAGTTTGGGATCTTCTCCTTTATGGAGGTCACGAACATTTCACCCATCTGGGATAATCCGCCTCCGATTATAATGATTTCAGGATTTAAAAGATGAACAACATGTGAGAGTGCAAATGCAACGTTGTCAGTAAGTTCTGAAAATATTTGTTCGGACACCGGACACTTGTTCAGGAATGCTTGTTTTAAATATTTTGCCTCCGAATCTGTATCTCCATTTACTAATTGTGCCAAAGTGCTATCAGGGAATTTTTGTATGGCAATTCGTATTTTTTCATTGATTCCCCATCCGGAACACTCCGATTGAAAAATGGAGCCGTTTTTATTCAATCGGAGATGTCCAATCTCTGATTCGGCCATTCCACTTCCGTTATAAATTGATTTATGAATAATAAATCCGCCTCCGATTCCGCTTCCCATTGTTATATAGTAAACCAATCCGGCATTTTGCCCTGCTCCGACCTGAGCTTCAGCCAGAGCCGCAAGGTTAGCATCATTTTCAAGGTAAACTGGTACATTGAGAATCTGTTTCACCCATTGAACTATTCCGAAATCTTTCCAACCAGCTATGTGATAAGAATTTAGAATTCTTCCGTTGGTTTTGTCAACAGGCCCTCCAAATCCAATTCCAATTGCCTTGATGTTATAACCAAGCGGAAATATCACATTTTTTAAAGCCCCGAAAATGGCGTTTTGTATGATTGAGGCCTCTTTTGTTTCTCCTACATTGGTTTTAAACCTGAATATTATCTTGCCGTGAACATCACCCAAAAAAAGTTGAAGTTTCGTACCTCCAATTTCAATACCTAAATATGCATCCTCCATAACTTGCTATTCGAGTTAAAATGATTATGCAAATCTATTGAATTTTTTATTTATATCAGGTTATGATATATATATTTTAAAAAAATTCAATAGATTCAGTTTAATAGGTATTTTATTTTTGATTACTAAATTTGTATCAGAATATGAAATAATAAATAAATGACCGGATTCAATAAAAGTGAGCAATCATCGCATAAAGAGATGCGGATAAGTTCAATTCAAAAGGTTGTTAATGCGTTAAAAAAGGGGATTTTTACCAAGAATGGAATCATGGAAGAAACAAACCTTTCCTGGGGATCGTGCAGCAGCATTATAAACCTACTATATGAAAAAGAGATCATCATTAAAACCGAAAACAGGCTTGGTGTTGGAAAGGGAAGAAGGACTTCTGAATATCAATTTAACAATCAGAAAAATTTATTCTTCGGAATGGAAATCAGGGAAGATGAGATTCTTTGTTCGATTATGAACTGGGGTGAAGGGGAGATTTCAAGGAACTCTTACCCAAACCAGATGTCAATTAACCATTCGAATATTGCAGGTATGGTTTCTTCTGCCTATATTAATTCACTCGTTCAGGCTGGTATAAAGCCGGATTCTGTAATAGGATTGTCATTGGCATTAGCCGGGGGAATCGATATTATAAACAAAAGATGGCTGTTTGCACCGCGAATAAAATCGATTAAAAATTACAACTTTAATCAGCTTTTCAATATACTTCCGGCTATACCGTATACTTTCATTGAACATGATATACATGCCCAGGCATCCTCAGTAATCCGCCAACAAAAATGGAATGATTCAAATTATGTATTTCTTCATATTGGGAGTGGCATTTCCATGTCCATTTTTGACAATGGTTTGTTTTTAGGGACCAGGGGATTCTCTGGTGAAATTGGTCATATACCCTACACATTTTCTGATCAGGTGGGAGAATTTCAGAGTGTTGAATCTGCTATTTCGATGAAAGGGCTCGTCGAATTTGTTAATAAGAGCTATGGCGCCGGAATAAAGAGTATTAACGAACTTCCAAATGAATTAAGGGAAGACGAACTACTTTTTAAATATGTCTATACAGCAATAAAGTATATCCTGGTTGTGACTACCAATATTTTAGATCCGAATACAATTATAATAGGTGGTTCTGTTCTGGAGCCGTTTTACCCAAGGCTAAAAGAGCGGATTGAAAAAGAAATAAGGAATTTTACATGGGCAGGCGGACCTAAAAATATAAAATGGTACAACCATGATGATATGTATGGAGCTTACGGGACAATTTTAAATGCCGGCAAAGCCATAATTAATTCTGTTATAGAAGAAAAGCTGGTATAGTGACTGTTCTGCAAATCGAATTTATACGTCAGATCGGAACATCCCAAACAAATATGCCTAAAAGGACAACCGCCACACCACAAAAGATGATCAGGGCTGCATTCAGTTTGCTTACAACGATTGGATTTGAATTTTCGCTTTCAGTAAATGCTTCGCGTAAAACGTAGAAGTAATAGTAAATACCAATTACTGCCATTATAATAGCGAAAATTGAGATGGCGAGGTATCCGCGGCTGATGGATAATACAAACACCCGGTATTTGGCCAAAAAACCTGCTGTGGGGGGTATTCCTGCCAGCGACATGAGCATGATGGTCATAAAGACAGCCATCCACGGTTTTCGCTTGAAAAGTCCGCGAAAAATGGAAATTTCCTCCAGCCCGTTTGATGCACGCTTCATGTGGATAAAGATGATAAATAAAGGGACCGTAGCCAGTGAATAGACAAAAGTATAATAGAGTAGCACCGTAGCTGCCGAATCGTGCTGCGATAACATTGCCAGCATCATAAATCCGGTATGTACAATTGAGGAATAAGCCAGCAACCGTTTAAAGTTGGCTTGTTTCAGGGCCGCAAGATTCCCCACCATGAGGGAAAGACCAGTCATCACCCACAAGGTTTTTTCAAGAGGACCTGGTAATGGAAGGAGTCCCATCCCCAACAGACGGTAAAAAGCAGCAAATCCAGCGGTCTTGGCCACAGTAGCCATAAAAGTGGTAACTAAGGTGGGTGCGCCTTCGTAAACATCCGGACTCCAGAAGTGGAAGGGAGCAACTGCCACTTTAAATGCAACTCCAATCAGGATAAACAGGAGCCCCATCAGTAACATGGGAGGTAGATGTCCGTGAAATTGGGCTATATAGGTCTTGATCTCAGGGAGATAAAATGTAGCTGAGGCGCCGTAAACCAAGGCAATACCGAAAAGAAAGAAGGTCGTGGCAAACGAACCAAGTATGAAATATTTAAACGAAGCTTCATTTGAGCGGTAAGAACTTTTCTTTCCGCCGGCAAGGATATAGAGTGGAATGGATAAAATCTCAATTCCAAGAAAAAGCATGATCAGATTGGAGAAGGATGTCATCAGAAACGCCCCTGTGAGGGCAAATATCATCAGGGAATATTGCTCTGCAACATGGTGCTCCATCCGCTTGTAATAATTGATTCCAAACAAAAAGATCAGGATGGTAATGATGATCATGGAGATATTGAAGGCAATCGAGAAATTATCGATGATAATCATATCGTGGAAATATTTGGAGCCACGTCCCCAATCTTTGTAAAAAAGGAATAAGGTGATCAGCAAGCCCAAAATTGCTACAGGCGACAGTATTGCCTTTTTATTTGCAAATCCCAGGTAAAGAAGGATGATCCCAAAAACCGTAATAAAAATTAATGCACTCATTTGGTTACTGTATTCAATTAGTTTCTAATAGGTTCTATTAAAGTGTTAAGGATGTGATGGCATCATTAACAGGAATCAAAAGATGGTGCATTGAACTCATCGATTCACCAAGCAGGTTCAGGACCGGCTGAGGATATATCCCAAGAGTCAATATAATAACAACCAATGGAATAAGGATAACATAGTCGAGTGTTCGCATATCTCCTCCTTTTTCAAAAACCGGATTTTTATCACCAAGCATGATACGCTGATAGGCGTAAAGCATATAAATTGCCCCAAGAATCATTGTCATTCCTCCAAAAAAGGCATACCAGGCCGAAAGTTTAAAAAGTCCGGTAATGATTAAGAATTCGCCAACAAAACCGGCTGTCAGGGGCAATGCAACCGAACCCAATACCACAATCAGCAGGAGAATGGCCATATTGGGTGCAAAATGTTTTAATCCACCCATTTGCGGCATTTCGAAAGTAGATGCCCGGTCATGGATGATTGTGACCAGGTAGAAAAGGGCAACAATGGTTACGCCATGGCTAATCACCTGCAGAAGAAGACCCTGCAGGGAATAATAATTCAATGCAAACATAGCCGCAGCCATCAGTGAAATATGGGCCATTGACGAAAACGCGATAAGCTTTTTGAGATTTGTCTGCCGGAAAGCGATCACTGAAGCATATATAACTCCGGTAAGGCACAAGATAATGACTAAATTTTGCCAGTAAAGAACACCGGCCGGAACAATTGGGAAAAGAAAGCGCAGGGCGCCATAGATACCCATTTTGGTCATTACCCCTGCCAATATCATGACTCCTTGTTTGGAAGCCATGGTGTATGTTGAAGGTTGCCAGGTATGAAACGGGAAAACCGGCATTTTTATGGCAAAGGCAATAAATAGTATCCAGAAAAGCCACACCTGTGTATCGGCAGGGATTCTAAGCTGGTTAAATGCTGCAAAATCGGTTGAATGGAGCCCTGGAGTCAATTGAAAGAGGTAAATAATCCCAAAAAGAAGAAATAAACTACCTGTCAAAGTGTAAATGAAAAACTTTAAGGTGATGGATCTTCGGTTCTCACCTCCCCAGAGGAGGAGAATGAAATACAGAGGAATCAGAGCCAGCTCCCAGAAAATATAAAACAGAAAAGCGTTCTGAGCTATGAAAACCCCGATCAATGCCGATTGTGTGAAAAGGATGAGAAAATTCAGGATCGACACCTGCCGTTGGTTCCGGGTAAAACCAGACAGAATAATAAACGGGAAGAGCAAATTAGTTAAAATCAACATAATGAGACTTATCCCATCATATCCAAGAGCAAATTTTACCCCCATGAAACTGATCCAGTCGACTGAATAGTTCGCAGCAGAAGCTGTTGTAAGGAGGAATATAGTGAGAAGCAGATTGGCAATGGTTGATCCCAGAGCCAATAATCGCACGGTTGCCGGATTCCTGAATAAAAAGAGGAACAGGCCCGTGATAAGAGGTATTATCAGAATAATCAGCAATATCATAGGATCAGACAATTAAAATAAAGATGATAAATAAAAGAATCCCGGCAACCATGGCAAACAGGTAAAAACTGATGTTCCCCTGTTGGAGTTTCCGTACCAAAGTCCCTAACCGGGCAGTAGTAATCCCTATGCCGTCCACTGCAGGATCAAGCACTGCGTTTTCAACTTTATTGAAAAAGAAATCGGAAAGAAAGCCGAAAGGTTTTTCAAACAGAAAGGCATAGATCTCGTCGAGATAGAACTTATTAAAAATCACTCTGCCAAAGAATGACATTGCCTCCCCATCCTGAGCTGGTATTCGCCCTCGTTTCACAAAAGTCCGGTAGGCATACAATATGACCAGACCTAAAAGGGTCAGTGAGACGACAATTAAACCAATTTCAGTCGCCTGTGATATCTCTTCCGTTACTTTTGAGAAAACGGAATTTACAAGGTATTTACTAAACCCCGAATCACCTCCGAAGAGAGATGGGATATTTAAAAATCCGCCAAACAGCGACAGGAATCCCAATATGATCAGCGGAATAGTCATCAGTTTCGGAGATTCGTGTGGATGAGCCGTTGCCAGTCGCTGATTCCCATAGAAAACCAGGTACAATAACCTGAACATATAAAAGCAGGTAAGGAGTGCGCCGACCAGCGCAAGAATATAGATCAGCGGATTTTGCTCAAAGGCTTTTGTAAGGATAAGGTCTTTACTGAAGAAACCCGAAAAGGGAGGAATTCCGCTTATGGCAAGGGTGGCAACCAGGAAGGTCAGAAAAGTAACCGGCATTTTTTTTCTCAAACCACCCATCTTTCGAATGTCCTGCTCCCCACCCATGGCATGGATCACACTACCAGCCCCAAGAAACAGCAATGCTTTGAAAAAAGCGTGAGTGGTGAGATGAAATACTGCAGTGGAATAGGCGCCAAGCCCCAGGGCTATAAACATATATCCCAATTGTGAAACAGTGGAGTAGGCCAATACCTTTTTAATATCATTCTGCTTTAATCCGATAGCAGCAGCCATCAGCGCTGTTGCCAAACCAAGGACAATCATGATATTTAGAGTGATAGGGGCCAGATTGTAGAGGATGCTTGAACGGGCTATCATATAAATTCCTGCTGTTACCATCGTTGCTGCGTGAATAAGAGCTGACACGGGGGTTGGACCAGCCATGGCATCGGGTAACCAGGTAAAAAGGGGAATCTGAGCGCTTTTACCAACGGCTCCCACCAACAAGAGAATAGTAATCAAGGTAATTACCGGAGCTCCGACCTCAAAGGTGGCAGCTTTTGAAAATATTTCTGTAAAACTTACGGAGTTAAAAGTGTAAAAAAGCAATATAATCCCAAGAATAAATCCAAGATCACCGATACGATTCATCACAAAAGCCTTACGGGCTGCATAATTAAATGACGGATTTTTGAACCAGAATCCAATCAGTAAATAGGAGCAAAAACCAACCCCTTCCCAACCGATAAACAAAACAAGATAATTCGCCCCCATCACCAGAAGCAACATACTGAAGGTAAACAAATTCATCTGTGCAAAGAAGGAATTAACCCGGTCGTCGCCGCTCATATATCCGATGGAATATACATGAATAAGGAGCCCTATTCCTGTAACAATCAGCATCATGGTCAGCGAAAGATGATCGATCAGAAATGCAAACGGGATCTTCATCTCCCCAAGGGAAATCCAGTTGAAAAGGGTTACTGTGGCCGATTCGTTTCCTGAGGAACGAAGGGTAAAAAACAGAACAACTGATGCTATAAAAGAGAATAGCACCATTGCACTTGCAAGGATACCTGCCTGGTCCTTTTTAAGCCGTTTGTATCCGAGCCCTGTTATCAGAAACCCCAACAAAGGGAAGGCAGGAACAAGCCAGGCAATCGGGATATAGGGA
Source organism: Prolixibacteraceae bacterium (assembly GCA_963677935.2). Taxonomy (GTDB): domain Bacteria; phylum Bacteroidota; class Bacteroidia; order Bacteroidales; family Prolixibacteraceae; genus JAAFHB01. The sequence continues at coordinate 3,891,078 of CAXXEH010000003.1, forward strand.
TTTAGTTCTACCATTTCAACCGGTTCAAAAGGTTAATATCTACAGAATCGACGTTGCGTTTCATCATTACCAGTATCGATAAACCAACAGCAACCTCAGCAGCGGCAACAATCATGATAAAAAACACAAATACTTGTCCTGAAGGATCTGAATGATAGGCCGAAAATGCTGTAAGTAAAAGATTTACAGAATTAAACATCAGTTCTAGGCACATCAGAATAGCGATCGTATTTCTCCTGAATAAAACACCCATCATCCCGATGCAGAAAAGCGCTACACTCAAAAATATGTAGTGTTCCAGGGGGATGATTTGTATGGCAGATGAGATCTCTTTCATTGTTTTATTTTATGAATTTATTTTATTGTAGACACACGGCCGTGCGTCTACAAACATATTATTTCTATGAATCCTTTTTCCCAAACATAATTGCACCTACCATTGCAGATATAAACAATATGGAGGACATCTCAAAAGGAAGGAGAAATTCCCTGAATAACACTTTTCCAATTTGAGATAACAATCCGATATCGCTTGCAAAAGGATATCGAGGATGGATCTCGAAAGTCTGACGTGTAGCCGCAACCAAAACCAGAAAAAATATCCCTCCGGTAAAAACCGCAGTGATGCGCGTTACTTTCGATTTGCGAAGAATAATCGCCTTGTTCAGATTGAGGAGCATGATCACAAACAGAAATAAGACCATGATTGCACCCGTATAGACGATGATATGGACCACTGCCAGAAACTGGGCATTTAAAAGAATATAGTGACCAGCCATAGCTAAAAAACAAACAATCAAATAGATGACATTGTTAATTGGATTCTTTGAGAATACAACCGCCAATGCACAGATGATCATTATTGCAGAGAGCAGGTAAAATAAGAAGATCATTATTTGTATATTTTAAAAGTCAAAATCTATTTATTATGAGCAAACCGCTTATTTTCTTTGAACCGGAGCACTTTCTCTGTTTGCCGGACCGACACATCAATTCGTTGATCAGGATCAATTGGTTCTACTAAAATATCTTTCCCGTAAATAAACGGCTTTCGGTGATATTCAGATGCGACAATACGATCAGTCAGGAAGATTGCTTCCTTTGGGCATGCCTCTTCGCAATCGCCACAAAAGATGCAGCGGATCATATTTATTTCATAAATTTCAGCATATTTCTCTTCGCGGTACAAATGTTCTTCGCCTGGTTTCCGTTCAGCAGCAACCATTGTTATTGCTTCCGCCGGGCAGGCTACGGCACATAATCCGCAGGCAGTACACCGTTCGCGTCCCAGATCATCGCGTTTCAGGACATGTTGACCACGGTATATCTTACTAAATTCGCGTTTCTGCTCCGGATAATTGATGGTTGCTTTCTTGCCGAAAAAATGCTTTAGCGTTATGGACATCCCTTTTATAATGGCAGGAATATAGATCCATTCCATAAAGGTCATCTTCTTGTCCGAAACAACTTTGGATCTGTTTGTTAATGATTTCATGGTTTTTCCGGATTACTTAAGTTCAGTGAAGAAATAATAGATTCCTGTCACTATAATATTAAATATCGACAATGGAAGCAATCCTTTCCATCCCAGGTTCATCAACTGGTCGTACCGGAATCTGGGTAAAGTCCATCTTATCCACATGAAAAGGAAGATCATGCCAAATATCTTCATGAAGAAAAAGAGCGTTCCAAGTATGGTCACCCAATTGGGAGAGAGTCCTAACTGATCAATAAAGGGCATGTTATAACCTCCAAAATATAAGGTAGCGACAACTGCTGACGATATGAACATATTGATGTATTCAGCAAAAAGATAAAACCCGAGTTTCATCGAGCTGTATTCGGTGTGATATCCCCCAATCAACTCGGTTTCGCATTCCGGCAGGTCGAATGGCGAACGGTTTGTTTCGGCAAAGGCACAGGTGAGGAAGATCAGAAATCCCAGCGGTTGATAGAAAATGTTCCAATGTCCGCCATGCTGTTGAGTGACAATATCGTGAAGGCTCAATGAACCGGTTGTGAGGACAAGTGCAACAATCGACATTCCCATAGCCAGCTCGTAGCTGATCATCTGCGATGCTGCCCTGATTGCGCCAAGCAAAGCGTATTTATTATTCGAAGCCCATCCTCCAATCATAATGCCGTATACACCAATGGAGACCATCGCAAAAATGTAGAGAATGCCAATATTGAGATCGGCAATCTGGAGCGAAAATGGTTGTCCACCAATAGTTAAGGTCCCACCCCAGGGAATTACAACACCTGTGAGCAAAGCGGTAGTCATGGCAATGGAAGGACCAAGGATAAAAAGTCTTTTATTGGCAGTAAGGGGAATTATCTCCTCTTTCATGAACATTTTAAGACCATCAGCCAGCGGTTGCAATAAACCAAAAGGGCCGGCGCGGTTTGGACCACGACGATCCTGCATAAATGCCGCCACTTTTCTCTCACCATAAGTCGAGTACATTGCCACAATAAGGGTGACAAATAAAATGATAAAAAGCAAAATGGTCTTATAAATTATTGTTGTCCAATCCATATCACAATTTTTGTTTATTGGCCATGCTCGTTTGATAATGATTCTGGGAGATGACCGAATGACGTTCAATCTTTCTCGGACCCTCTATTTTCCAATCCTCCTTCTCTTTATGCTGAAAACGACACCCGTTGCAGATAAATTCTTCAAGCTCGCCATATTTATCTTTCCTTCCCGTGACGCGAAGTACCTCATCACCTTTCATCCACAATACCGTTTTACCGCTGCATTTGGTACATTCGCGGTGAGCATCAAAAGGTTTTGTAAACCAGACGCGGCTTTTAAACCGGAATGTCCGGTCGGTTAATGCTCCAACAGGGCAAACATCGATCATATTACCCGAAAAATCGTTGTCAATTGCTTTGAGAATATGAGTGCTGATTTCGCAATGGTCGCCACGCCCCATCACCCCATGTACCCGGTGATCGGTAATTTGGTCAGCTACCATTACACAACGGTAGCAGAGTATACAACGGTTCATATTGAGTTTAATCGTATCTCCAATGTCAATTGGCTTAAAAACCCGCCTCTCTTCAACGGTACGTGTCTCCTCCAACCCGTGAACATAGGAGAGGTCCTGAAGATGGCATTCACCAGCCTGATCACAAACCGGACAATCAAGAGGGTGATTGAGCAGTAAAAATTCGGTGATCGCACCTCTGGCTTCGATCACTTCGGGAGAGGTCGTATTTTGCACAACCATTCCATCTTGTACAAGGGTACGGCACGAAGCCACCAGTTTGGGCATTGGTCGTGGATCTTTGGAAGAACCCTGGGCCACTTTTACCAGGCAAGTCCTGCATTTCCCTCCACTTCCCTCCAGTTTTGAGTAATAGCACATGGCAGGAGGAACCACGCTGCCCCCAATCTGACGGGCGGCATTCATGATGGTTGTTCCGGCTTCTACCTCAACCTCAATATTATCGATGGTTACCTTTAAAAGGGGCATTTCTGTAGTTTTACGTGTTCTTCAAATTCTTCGCGGAAATGACGAATGGCGCTCGCAACAGGCCATGCTGATGCATCACCAAGCGGACAGATCGTATTCCCTTCAATATGTTTCGCAATATCGGCAAGCAGGTTTATATCTTTTATTGTCCCCTGCCCGTTTTCGATACGTTGCAGGATTTTTTCCATCCAGCCGGTTCCTTCGCGGCAGGGGCTACACTGACCGCACGATTCGTGATGATAAAATCTTGCAAACGTGAGGAGATTTTTAACGATGCAGGTGGTATGATCCATGACAATAAACCCTCCCGATCCAAGCATCGTACCCGTCTGAAAACCACCTTCCGCCAACGACTCATAGCTCATTAGCCGGGGTTCGCCCTTTGCTGTTTTCAGGATCAAACTCGCTGGCAGAATGGGTACAGAAGAGCCTCCGGCAACTACAGCTTTGAGCTGGTTTCCATTACGGATGCCACCACAGTATTCATCGCTGTAAATAAATTCTTCGACTGGCAAGCCAAGTTCAATTTCGTAAATGCCAGGTTTGTTGATATGACCACAGGCAGAAATAAGCTTTGTACCGGTACTTGCTCCAACACCTATGGCGGCATAAGCCTCGCCTCCGTTATTGATGATCCAGGGGAGGGCAGCAATTGTTTCAACATTATTAATAACTGTCGGACAATCATATAGCCCGACAATTGCGGGGAACGGTGGTTTGATGCGGGGATTACCCCTTTTACCTTCCAGCGATTCGAGCAGCGCTGTCTCTTCTCCGCAGATATAAGCGCCGGCGCCAGGGTGACAATACAAATCGAGTGAATAACCGCTTCCAAGGATATTTTCACCAATAAATCCGTTTTTATAGGCCTCTGCGATTGCTTTCTCAATAATATTCAGGACATAAAAAAGTTCCCCGCGGATGTAAATATAGGCAGAATGGGCTCCCAGTGCATACGATCCAAGGATCATCCCTTCAATCAGCTGATGTGGATTCGATTGCCCGATATGTCTGTCCTTAAATGTTCCGGGTTCGCTTTCATCAAAATTACAAACAAAATAGCGTGGCTTTTCACTCTTTTTATCGATGAAACCCCATTTCATACCTGCGGGGAAACCTGCTCCTCCCCGACCTTTCAACCCCGACTTTTTCACTTCGTCGGTCACCTGGTCAGGGGTATAATCTTTTAATGCCTTTTCAACAGCTGAATAACCCCCTAATTTCCTGTAAACGTCAAAAGAGGCAAGACCGTGGACATCAATATTTTTAAGTAATATCTGTTTTGCCATAGTTACAGGTAAGGGTTAGTGTGCGAATTTTTATTTTCACGCCTCCATTTGTTAAGCAGATTATCCGCTTTCTGAGTGGTAAGGTTTTCGTGGTATTCGGTACCCACCTGGATAACAGGGGCATTCCCGCAGGCTGCCAGACATTCAACAGTTCTTAGGGTAAATTTGCCATCAGAAGTTGTTTCACCCGGTTTAATTCCAAGTCGTTTCTCGAAATGAGCAAGGATTTGCTCGGCGCCATTTAACCAGCAGGGACCAGTCTGACAAACCTCTATCAAACAATTGCCTACAGGCTGAAGGTTAAACATACTATAAAATGAAGCCACCTCATACACTTCGATCGGTTGAATTCCAAGTAAGGTGGCCACATAATCCATGGTATCGGAACTCAGCCACCCATCGTTTTCTGATTGGGCAATATGTAATATAGGGATTAAAGCCGATTTCTGTCTGCCCGGCGGATACCGTTTGATAATCTGACTCACCAGATCAAGCGTTTCGGTCTTAAATTCAGATGTGATATTCTTATCCTGCATTATATTCATTTTTTCATTTTTCTAAGCATCCAGTTCACCTGCAATAACATTCATAGAACTCATGGTCAGAATCGCATCCGACAACATATTTCCCTGAACCATCTCGGGATATGCCTGATAATAAATAAAACAGGGACGGCGAAAATGCAACCTCGAAGGGGTACGTCCGCCATCACTTACCAGGTAAAATCCAAGCTCACCGTTCGCCGCTTCAATACTATGGTAAACTTCTCCAACAGGAATATCGGTTTCACCCATCACAATTTTAAAGTGCCAGATCAGAGCTTCCATGTTATTGTAAACCTCTTCTTTGGGAGGAAGAACATACCTGGGATCTTTGGCAAAATAGGTCTCTTTATCCTCCAGTTTATCCAATTTGTCCAATGCCTGTTGAATGATGTAAAGACTTTGGCGCTGTTCCTCCTGGCGAACCATAAACCGGTCGTACGTATCCCCGCTTTGGCCAATGGGTACAATAAAGTCAAATTCTTCGTACGAACTGTAGGGATTCATCACCCGGACATCATAATCGACTCCGCAGGCACGTAGATTTGGACCCGTAAATCCGTAAGCCAGTGCACGCTCGGCTGAAAAGGAACCCACGTTAATAGTCCGATCCATGAAAATGCGGTTCCTTGCCAACAGGTTCTCAAATTCCTTTAATTTGGACGGATATGATTTCAGAAAATAGCGGATTTTTTCCCATGCTTTTGCACTGAAATTCCGCTCAAAACCACCAATCCTCCCCATATTTGTAGTAAGCCTCGATCCACAGATCTCTTCGTATATTTCATAAATGAATTCCCGGTCCTGAAATAAGTAGGTGAAACCGGTCAGTGCACCGCTATCCACTCCAATCACACTATTGCAAATCAGGTGATCTGCTATACGGGCAAGCTCCATGATGATTATTCTAAGATAGTCGACACGTTTTGGCGTTTCGATACCCAATAATTTTTCAACCGTCATATGCCATCCCATGTTATTGAGCGGGGCTGAGCAGTAATTTAAACGGTCGGTAAGTGGAGTGATCTGATAAAAAGGCCTGCGTTCTGCTATCTTTTCAAAAGCACGATGAATGTAACCTATTGTTTGTTCAGTACTTACAATAAATTCCCCATCCATCAGCATTACATTCTGAAAAACGCCATGTGTCGCAGGATGAGTCGGACCAACATTTAGTGTGTTGTATTCCTTTGGCTCTTCCGTTTTGACAACATCTTTGTCCCAATAATCAGTATTAAGTTCTTTTGCCATTTATGGTTTGTGATTTCTCAAATACTATAATCATATAATCAATTAAATACCCGGAGGTTAATAATATTCCGAAATTAACCATCCTAAATAATCAGATCCTTTCTAACCTATCTCTACGCACCCAAAATATCGATCACCTTCCAAAAAATCGATCATCCTTATCCTCACGGGTCTGATCTTCGAGCGGGAAATCTTTCCGAAGTGGAAATCCCACCATATCATCAACATTCAGAATACGTTGAAGGTTTGGATGTCCTTCAAAAATTATTCCGTAAAATTCAAATGTCTCCCGTTCCATCCAGTTGGCGGAGGGCCATATTGGTGTGATCGTAGGCAATTTGGGATCTGATAGAGATGTGGATGTCTTAATTCTGATCCTGTGATTATTTGCGAAACTATGCAGGTGATATACAACGCCAAGCAACTCCTGTTCAGGATAATGCATACCACATAACGTTGTTAGGAAGTTAAATTGGAGCTCCTGGTCATTCTTGAGAAGGAGAAGTACATCAAAAATAACTTCATTTCTTACAGTAAGACAAAGCATATCGCTCACAACCTCATGGAATTCAATCGATTCCCCAAAATGCTCGATTAGTTTTCTGACAACAAACTGGTTTCTTTCCGGGATGATCTCGAACACAAAACTATTTTTAGATGGTTTATACTTTTACTCAATAAGGTTATTCCATATTGTATTGTTTCATTAAATCTTCGTATTCGCTTGAATTCCTTCTTCTTAGAGATTCGTTGCCTACAAGTTCCTGAATCTTGATGAGTCCATCAATAATTTGTTCAGGACGTGGAGGGCACCCCGGCACATAAACATCCACCGGGATGATACGGTCGATCCCTTGCAAAACGCTGTAAGTATCAAAGATGCCACCGCTCGAAGCACAAGCGCCTACCGCAATAACCCATTTAGGCTCGGCCATTTGAATATATATCTCTCGTAAAACAGGTCCCATTTTTTTTGCTACAGTTCCCATAACCATGAGAAGATCGCTCTGACGCGGTGAAAAGCTTAACCGTTCGGAACCAAATCGGGCAAGGTCGTAATGAGAACCCATGGTTGCCATAAATTCAATACCGCAACACGAGGTGGCAAAAGGCAATGGCCATAGTGAATTTTTACGTGCAAGCCCAACTGCTTTCTCCATTGAGGTGGCAAAAAATCCTTGCCCTGAAACTCCCTCGGGTATTTCAGCAACAGTTGGCGCCATTTTCGGGTATGGTTTTTCTGACATGAATTTGATATTGAAAGTGTGGGTTAACGCTTCTCCCACTTTAAAGCGCCCTTCAGAATAATATAAATAAAACCGGCAAGAACAAGGATCATAAACAAAAACATGTCGATAAAACCCTCTTTCCCCAAAGACTTAAAATTAACGGCCCAAGGGTACATAAAGATAACTTCAACATCAAAAAGCACAAAAAGTATCGCAATCAGGAAATACTTAACCGAAAAAGGGCTCCTGGCATTACCCAGTCCTTCGATTCCACACTCAAAATTCTCAAGTTTTGCTTTTGAGGAGCGCTTTGGTCCCAGAAAATGGGTAAGGACCATTGTTGTTATCACAAATCCAAGGACGATTATTACTTGAATTAAAACCGGTATATAATCTTGTGGCATTTTAAAGTATTCTACATTTTAAAATAAGGATAAACAATATCACATTAACAATGGATATTTCATTTTGTTCGTAAAACTACAAAAAAACCCGCTATGCAAAAATGGATTGGCAAATAATTATCCCGCCTTTTTGTTCGAAGATATCAATTCAAAAATTGATTTTATTTCAGTGACAGATGAGGAATTTCGCTCCCTAAACCTTAAAATCCAGACAGGAATATCAGCCAGAATGAACCCTGAAAACAGAAGGAGAAAGAATAAAATATTGTTTCCCAAAGGCTCAATCAAACGGAAGGCGAGCAAGATCATTATTCCATTTACGGCAATAATGATCAAACTCGATTTTAGGTGGCTGTTCGTTAACCGGAGAAGATTGTGATGAAGGTGGTTCATGTCGGGCAAAAAAGGTGATTTTTTGCTGATTAAACGTATCGTAATGACCCGGAGGGTATCAACAATTGGTACAATAATGATCGCCAATGATAAAGCAGGAAATCCATGGAAGGACACAGCTGAAACCGGAACAGTTTCATTAAAATGAATGGTTAAAACGGCTACAATCGTCCCTACAATTAGTGATCCGGTATCACCCATAAATATTTTATTTGTTACTCCAAAAACGTTGTAGAGGAAAAAAGCTGCCAGACTACCTGTTAAGCTAAAGCAGGTCAGCGCATAGATGTAATCTTCTGCATTCAAAAACCAAATTCCGTAAGTAACTGAAATAAGAATCCCTACCCCCGCAGCCAAACCGTCGATTCCGTCAATAAGGTTAAGCGCATTAACGATTCCTACTATGGCAATCACAGAAAGAATTACACCACTTAAATAATTGATCTGATTTATTCCTAAAATTCCATGAAGATCTGTAAACCGATAATTCCCAAGAACTACCAGATAGAATGCCATTAAAATCTCGATCACTAATTTCCTGCGCGCTGAAACTCCAAGAATATCATCATTTAGTCCGATGACAAACATAATAGTAATGGATGCAAACAAGTATTTCAGTTCATCAAATCTAAAACTATCAGAAGAGATGATTGTACTCAATACAAATCCAACAAAAATGGCAATCCCTCCAAGTGTTGGGACCACCTTTTTGGCTGCTGAACGGGAATTAGGGACATCAAACAGCTTTTTGGCTCTGGCAGCACGAATAACACCGGGAATAACAAAATAAACAATTGTAAAACTTACCGAAAGACTAAAGAAAATATTTATTGGAATTGGCATACTAAACAGGTTTAAATATCTATTTGGGTTTGGATGTTGAAAGGTGTAATTAATAGGATTAAATATTTTTTTGTTACCCTAATCAAAAAATGATTGTTATTCGAAACCGCACTCAATAAATTAGAGTGTACTGCAAATATATGTTATTCAAACTTTCAGTCGTCGTTTTACGATGCAGCAAATTCTTAACTTAATGATATCTTCACAGTACACCTTCTTCTCTTACAAAATTTTGGGCATTAAAATCTTATTCCTGGCATATAATGACTTTATCGATCATTTTATGATCTTTGCTGAATGATAAATTAAAAAATTCAATCTGGTAAACCATGAAAAATTGCCTTTCATCATTAGTGTTACTCATGAGTGTTCTTATTTCAGCACAAGCCCAGTACACCACCCTGAATGCTCACTCTCACAACGATTACGAACAGAAAATGCCATTTCTGCTTGCGTACAACGCCAATTTCGGCTCGATTGAAGCAGATATTTGGGCCGTAAAAGGGGAATTGTTTGTCGCACACGACAGCTCGGGGATCACAGGTGAAAGGACATTGGATGCCCTCTATCTGCAGCCTATTGTGAAGCTGTTCAGAAAAAATGGTGGGAAAGCCTGGGGCAATCACTCCTCTACCTTTCAGCTGATGATTGATTTGAAAACTAAGGTGGATCCGACATTACCCCTATTGGTGGAGTTACTCAAAAAATATCCGGACGTCTTTAATTCCGATGTTAATAAAAATGCAATCTCTATTGTTATAACGGGTAACAGGCCCACCCCGTCTGATTTTGCAAAATATCCTCTTTGGGTATATTTTGATGGTAATGTTACCCAGAAATATGATGCCCGGCAACTTAAAAGAGTTGGCCTGTTCAGCGAAAATCTGGCGAATTTCGCAAAATGGAAAGGTAAAACGGTAATGGATGCAGAGGAGGAGAAAAAACTAGTGCAAATCATTGATTCGGTACATGGTTTGAACAAAAAAATAAGATTCTGGAATGCACCCGATACGGCTTTTGCATGGAGAACCCTGATGAGGTTTAAGGTCGACTACATCAATACCGATCATATTCAAGACCTTGCAACATATTTGGAAAATTACAAAAACTAAAATGATTATTTTCTTTTGTATGGATTAAATTTTAGGACGATGAAAAAACTCACAATTCTCATTTTCTTGATCGTTAGTATAGCTGTAAATGGGATAGTATCTCTTGATTCGCAGGGCCAGACAACACCCAAGGCGCTAACTAAAGTAATCAAAAAGGGGCCTGTAAAAAAATACCGAAAGAGGATGCCGGTAAAGGTGGTACTGAATACTTTTGCGTACGAAGGAAAATATTGTTCAGGAACTGGGGACAAAAATTTTCTTCGCCTTATCGATGAATCTTTTGCCTACTTTCATCCCAATCCGGTAGTACCCAATCTTTCGATGATCTATAATGCCGAATGGGATACTTTCACAGAAGGCGCCGGTTGGGGCGCCTGGTGGATCCAAAATAGTTACGGATTCTCGTATGCAGCGACTCCATTTCTGCAGGAACCCTGGTTCTCTGTTTTGCAGCGATCGTGGGATCTTTTCTGGAATAACCAGGGAGATGGCAAACGTAAAGGAGGATGGGGCGATGGGAAACCAAACCAGGTTTCAGAATTGATTGCACCTGATGGCTGTCTTGGCGATGCTGCATCGCCCACCCAAATTGTTTTCAAACAGGGGGATGGCGAAGTAAAAAAGCACGACTGGTTTTACGAAGCTACTGCTGCTGGAGTTGTGATGCAATCCGAAATTCTACTGGTCAGCCATGACAAAAAAGCTTGCGACATTTATCTCCCTAAAATGGAGAAGGCATGTGAATTTATTGAAAAGACCCGTGACCCGAAAAATAATTTATTTCTCGTGGGACCAGCCTGTAACCTGCTTGCCCCAAGCTACGGCGGTGTCAGACTACCAGATGGAACTTTTGGAAAAGGATATTTATCAGGTCTTTCAATCACCTATCTGGCTGCATTGGATCGAATGGTGGAACTTTACAAATTTACCGGCGAGAAGGAGAAACTGGCGATCTACGAAAACCGTCAAAAGATCACCCGGGAATCGTTAGCCCAATTAATGACCCCTGCGGGCTATTTCGTCAAATCGGTCGAACCCGGAGGTATAAAACATGGTGTTTTAGGACAGCAACATTTCGGATACCTCGAAGGGGTAGCCAATGCAGATGCGGTGGCTTTACGCGTAGTTGACACCCCAACTTCGGAAAACATTTATAAGCAGATAGTTGCTTTTCCTGCAATACGTCCTTTTGATTTTCTAATAACCAATGCTCCAGGACTTGACGACACTTATGGGGGATGGGGGAAGACGTCGGGAAAGGGTCTTGAAGGATTCTGGACTTTCGGCGACTGGGTCAATGGTGGAGTGTGGGGCACAGTGGAGGGGCGGGCAATTTTAATGTATTACCGGCTTGGTAAATTTGAAGATATCAGACGTTCTGCCACGCGCGCCATGCGATGGGCGAAGGATTTCAGGATGGATGCACCCTGGTCGCAACTGGGCGAAAACACCCATAATCCCTGGTCCGATTCCGGAAAATTCAGGGTTGGCGGGGTCGCTGTAATGGTCGATAACTTCGCCATTCCGGCAGCAACAATCCGCGGACTATTTGACTTTGATTACCGATTCGACCGTCTTATCCTACGGCCACGTATACCTGGTTCGATCACCCGGTACAATCAGAAAGAGCCCATCCGCTTTGGCGAAAAGCAAATATTCCTGTCGTGTAACAATGAAGGGCCAAAAGTCAAGGGTGTGAAGATAAATGGCGCTGATGTCAGTGTGGGTTCGCCCGATGAAGTGGTCCTTTTCTACGATCAATTGCCGCAAAAAGCAAATATTGAAATCACCACAGAAGGGGGATGGCCCGATGAAGCCTCAGTAACGATTTATCCGGTGAAACCTCCACTGGTTCCCAAAAAAGCGACCAGCGTACCCGTAACGACTGAATTTCCGGAATCAATGAAAAAGCCTTACGATGTTCTGTTGGCGATGAACAAGAGCTTAGCCAATGAGTCCGGAGCAGAATACGAAAGGGCTTTTTTAACGACAGCAATTGGTTGTTTTGAAGACTACCGTATACGTATAACCATAGATCCTGGACCTGGATATTACCGACCCATTACTTCAGAACGCAAAGAGGGAATCAATCAATTTTACGAAAAAACAGCACTCTCGATGTACAATGGATTTGCAAAACGGATGGCCCATTATTCAAAAATTGGGGATCAGCATCAGAAGCGGATAGCTGCTTTATTTGCCAGGTATGAGAAATAATATCAGGGCTTCTGAGCAAAAATAAATTTAATTAAAGGAGTGCCCGGAAAGTGCCGGCAAGGAGATCTGAATAAGATTCCTTGCCGGCACTATTTTTTTAGGAAAACTATTGAAACCGGATGATCAAAACCTGCCGCGTAAAATACTTTTACTTGATGTGAAATAATATCCACTGTTCGCTATAAATTAAGTTATCATAATGTATTTTTATATCTATATATTTAAATAATTTCAAATATTAATCAACTGCATTGCAAATATATACAGTATAACTAAAGCTAAGTTATACGTCGAATATAATTAATAAATAATCTTTGGCGTAATTATTGTCATTTGAGAAAGATTACTCTTGAAATATACATAATATAATTAAGGATTACTGCTTTAACCATAAAAAGAAAAAACCACATTTTTTCTAATCCAAATTCCATAACACTGTGGTCTTTATTTTAGAGCCAAAAATCATTAATTACAAAATAAAAACCATATGCTATTGAATATAAGACTTATAGCTGGATTATTCTTTTGCTGGATGCATGGAAAAAAACGGAAAACTGCAATAATATTCTTCCTTTTCCCATTTTGGGGATTATCGCATTTATTTGCTCAGATTGGTACTACAGGTTGTTTATCACACAATTTTGGTATAGATGCAGGATTGTACTCCAATACCATTGAGTATGGAAGCGCCACGCCGGCATCGGGGTCGGCAGATTGGTTCTTTTCTGCTGGTGTGGGAGGAATTGGGTATGGGGTGATTGATGAATCCAATCCGCTTATCCTAAAAGCACTTCTTCAGTCTCCGGGAAATCCCACTTACGTCAGGCATATGAAAGGCAACATTAACAGTCTGGAAAGCAACCATCTAATGATTGATGCTGTTTGGGCGCGGGATAATTTTGGTGGTACAGGGGGAACTGATCTGACATCGTTTAACACTGCCAGTAAAAACGGGGAGGATCCGGCGATCTGGGATCCGGGTCCACAGAATGTTTTGGGAAAAAATGACCTGATTGATGTTGGAGGATTCATGTACCGGGATGGGGTAACACTTGATGACAATCTATGGTTTGTTGGGTTAATTAACAGGGCAGAACCAGGAGGAGATGCCTACATGGATTTTGAATTTTTTGTTGAGAACGTTACTTATACCCCGGGAGCCGGATTTTCCTCAGGGGGAGCGCAATTGGGCCATACCGCATTTAACTTCGATTCCTCAGGCAACATCACCAAGGTAGGTGATTTTATTTTTAATGTCAGTTTAACCGGTGGTGGTACAAATCCAGGTATTGAAGTCCGTTTGTGGGTGAGCTATGCCGATTATACTTCAGGACATCATCCGCCGGGATTTACCTGGGGGCCCAATTATGATGGAGCCTTTACCGGATCTCCTTATGGATACGCCAGCATCATTCCAGCTACTCCCGAAATTTGCGGTATCGTTAACACCAGCGGACAAAATCCATTGGCACCACCATGGGGAACAAAAGGGACAAAAGCGAATACCTGGGGAACAAATTATATCGATTATTCTGTGGCAGAGTTAGGGATCAATATGTCCCATTTCGGACTTGACCATTCAACCCTTTTAGGCGTTGACAAATGTATTTTCCCAACACATACTTTCATCGTAAAAACGAGGTCGTCCAACTCCTTTACTGCACAACTTAAAGATTTTGCCGGTCCTTTTGGATGGGGTCAGGCTTCAATGAATACAAAAATAATAGGAACCAATCCCATCACTTGTAATAATCCTACAGTATCGCTTTCAGCAGACCCTATACGGACAGATGCAACTTATCTTTGGACAACTGTTGATGGCGCTATAGACACAGATCCTGCCCAACCAACAGTTACAGTCAGTAATATTGGAACATACACACTTCATACCATATTATCCACAACGGGTTGTTCTGTCCCTGATGTTTCAATCCTGGTTAGTGTTGATCCGCTCAAACCGCTTTTTACGGGAATCTCTGCTACCTCAACGGTGTCGTGCTCGGGTAGTGATGGAACGATCCATCTCACTGTGGAGGGGGGAACGCCACCACTTAGCTACAGCTGGCTTAATGCCTCAAACACTCAGGTTTCCACAGTTCAGAATCCTACAGGCCTGGCTGCAGGAACCTATTCAGTCACGGTAACCGACAACATTGGCTGCACAAAGGCGCTTGCCGGGGTTGTAGTTGAAGCAGGATCTCCCCCTGTGATCTCCCTTGTCCAAACACCAACAACCTGTTATGGTTCAAGTAATGGATCCATTAGCGCAACGGTATCCGGAAATTCACCTTTTACCTATTTGTGGTCCACAGGGGCAACTACTAAAGATATTACAAATTTAAGTGCTGGATCCTACACACTTACAGCTACCGATGCCAAAGGTTGCACTCAGTCATCAACAATAGCCGTAACTCAGCCGGCTCCCGTTTCTCTGTCGGTTGTAAAAGTCAGTGATACTGATCCTTCTGCGGCTGGCAATGGCACAATTACACTGACGATCAGCGGAGGGACACCAACATACGGATATGCGTGGACCAAAGCAAACAGCGGCTTTACCGCGTCTACTAAAGATCTTGCCAACCTTACAGCGGGAATTTATTCTGTACTAGTAACCGATGCAAATGGTTGTACAGCAACCATTTCAACAACGATTTACGAACCGGAAATTTGTAATGATGGTATCGATAATGACGGGAATGGATTGATCGATTGTACAGATGGAACTTGTATTCCCTTGCCACCCGGCACTATTACAGCAAGTCAGAATCCGGTTTGTGTTGGAGCCACAGGAGTTACTTATACTGTACCAAATACAGCTGGGTACACCTATGCCTGGACTGTTCCGGGAGGTGCAGAAATTACAGGCGGACAAGGTACAAATCAGATTATTGTAAGCTGGATAAGCAATATCAGCGGCCAGATTTGTGTGAGACAAACAACCACTATGGGATGTGTAAGTTCAACTTCCAGCTGCTTTACTGTTATACTTCAGACACTTCCGGCGCAACCAGGAACAATTACCAAAACGCCTTAAACATATAAACCCTATATCAATCCTAATATAAGGATAATGAATAATATAACATCTGCCATAAGGTACAGCCTTATCAAACGAATGGTCAAAATAATTACTCTTTTAATAGCGCTTTGGATAATTCCCAATGGAACCATTCAGGCACAAACGGTCGATAAACCCTTATATCTGACTGACCCAGGTACAGGTCTTGACCGTATTAAACCTTCGGGTGCAGATGCAACTCAAACAAGTTCAACCCTAACTGTCAGGGGGGGAAGCCAAACTTACCTGGATAATTTCAGTACTCAGGCATTTAACAACACCAATGGCACTATAAACTGGAGTGCAACTCCCTGGGTAGAAACGGATGCTGGCGGAGCAGGGGCAACCGCTGGGAATATTCAGGTTACTACCGCTGGTTATTTAACGGTTACTGCAAATAATACAGATAATATTTATCGTCCGGTGAATCTTTCCGGAGCGTCGTCAGCAACCCTGACTTATAATGTTATTACAATTGGAATGCAGAATGCAGGCCACGGTACAATCAATGTAGAGGTTTATAACGGGAGTACCTACCGGACTGTAGAAACGATTACATCCACCAGTACAACGACAAATGCCAGAAGTTTTACGATAGCTGCCGGTGAACTCAATGCAAATTTTAGGGTCCGAATCAATGGAATAGATGGCAATGCAGCCAAAACAGTCACTTTTGATAATTTTCAGATTGCAGCAACCTATTCCGGAGTGTCGACCCTTACATTCACCCAGGGTACAGCAATGTGCAGCAATTTGTCGATGCCTACGGGTGGGGCAGTTTCTGTTACTGCGTATGCCAATGTTACAAGTGGCACCCTGCCTGCAACACCCGCCATTTCAGCTATTTTAAGATATACAGGAACACCCACTGTATTTGCAACCCTCGTTAGTCCAACATGGTCGAGTGGGGCGGGGACGCTTACCTGGACAGGAACCCTTGGCAGTACAGTTAACGTTCCTGCGGGAAGTTCAATTGAATTAGTGATAACAACAAGTGAACCGGCAGCTGATTTTTCACTTCGGTATAACAGCACTACTTATCCGTCAAAAATCGATTTACCAACTACTACACCCATAAATATAGATAGTTACGCGGTTTATAATGCGGCTTTCTCTGGGGGTTCCATCATAACGAGCGCTTTCACCGGAAATACGGTTTATACCCGTGCAACAGTTAGTGATCCATTCGGTTTCAGCGATATCACCGGGCTTGATTTGCAGATCACCACACCTTTGGGTGGTGTTTCAACCATAACGGCATCTTCTGTAGCTACTTCAGGATGTACAAGGACTTATGAATATGCATGGACAACCCCTTCAAATATTGCCGGAAATTATAGTCTTCGATTTACTGCAAAAGAGGGTACAGAAGCGACGGTAACAAATGTTAAAACACTGCCATTCACGCTTAAAACGTCCTCCGCATTAACAGTTACAAAGACATTGACGAGTCCGGCAACAGCTCCATACACAATCAACACCAATCTGAGTTATAATGTGGCGATTAAAAACACAGGGACGATCAATATCACTACATTACCTTTGCAGGATCTGTTTAATACAGATTGCCTGCAGTTCGTCAGTGCTGTTCCCGCACAAAACAGTGTTGCCGGTGGTAATATCAGCTGGACAAATCTGGGTACGCTTACGCCCGGTTCCACTACCAATGTAACCGTAAATTTCAAAGTCATTGGCAACTGTGATCCAACTACCAATACCGCAACTGTTAGCGGAGCCATAGATGTTAATGGATATTTGGTTCCGACCGGGACATTCTCAAGTGCGGTTTCTATCAACATCGATCAGCCCCCTGTAGCTAATCCGGATCAGTTTTGCGTAAGCGGCGTCACCTCACTCAATGTACTGGCCAATGACACTGATCCCGATGGTTCTTTCGGCACCGTAACGATAACTTCAGCTCCATCAGCCAACTATACCTTAAGTGTCAATGTTGACAAAACGATTCAATTCACTCCTGTTGGGAGTTTAGCAGATAATCAATTGCTAACATTCACTTATAAGGTTGCAGACAGTAACTATCCTTCAACCTATTCTTCATCTGCCACAGCAAGTGTATTTTATTCGAATGTAAACAATCCCCCTTCATTAACTGACGATCTTGTCCAGACATCGGTAAACCTTCCGGTTGCAATTTCGGTGTTAAGCAACGATACCGATTGGGATGGCAGTCTTGATCCATCCACCCTGACTGTTTCTACCCCTCCTACCTACGGCACTGCAACCGTTAATTCAAATGGAACAATTAATTATTCTCCCAATCCCGACTTTATCGGAACAGACATTTTTTACTACAAGATTTATGACACAGGCTGCCCTTCACCGACACAATTTTCGATAGCCAAAGTAACCGTCAAAGTTATTTTTGCCGAATATGCCTGTTCGTTGGGAACCAACACCCTCTCCGTTCCTTCGGTCCCGGGTGCAGTCGGATATGTCTGGCATTTACCGGCAGGCGCTACTGTAACCAGCACCTATACAGGAACTTTACCTGATCCTCATACGATTTTGCCAAACATTACCGTAGTTTGGTCAGCGGGTGTAAGTCCCGGCACCTACGAAATTGGTGTAACCCCAGCCAACGATTGTGGTCCGGGCACAACACAAACCGTCAAAATGGTTGTGACGCATGTTACCTTAACTGCTACTCCGACAGATATTCTCTGTTATGGTTCCAAATCGGGTGCTATTAACCTGGCCGTTAACTCCGGCATTGCACCATACACCTATTCATGGACAGGACCTAACGGATATACAGCTTCGATCGGGAATATTTCAGCTTTGGCCCCAGGCACCTATAATGTTACAGTCACAGATGCCAATGGATGCATGGGAACAATAAGTGCTGCCATTAACGAGCCTGCTTCAGCAATCAGCATTTCGGGTTCAGTCACAAATGAAAACCCCTATGGGGCATCAAACGGTGCCATAACCATTACTACTGGCGGGGGAAGTCCGGGGTATTCCTATTTATGGTCTAATAGTGCGACTAGCCAGAATCTTACCAATATTGCAGGGGGAACCTACACAGTCACAGCGACTGATAACAACGGTTGTAATGCAACACATATTTTTACAGTTGACCGGATTGGCGGTCCGCTTGAAGTGAGTCTTATTGCGGGTACCAATGTCAGATGTAATGGAGGAAGCACAGGTTCAGTTAACCTGGAGGTTATCGGGGGAACTTCTCCCTATACTTATGCATGGACTGCAAGTACTGGAATTACGGCTACTACCCAGGACTTGTCAGCGATTACAGCAGGGACCTATAATGTCACGATTACCGACAATGCAAGCCCCAAAGCAACTGCAACGTCAAGTATTACAATAACTCAACCCGCCGTATTAGCTGCTTCAGCATCATTCATTAATAATCTCTGTAATGGAAATTCAAACGGTTCCATTACCCTGACAACTCCCACGGGCGGGACAACTCCCTATACCTATCTATGGTCGAATGGTGCAACAAGCCAGAATCTTACTGGACTTAAGGCAGGAACCTACTCAGTTACGGTTTCCGATGCCAATGGTTGCACCCTCCCCTTATCAGAAACAATTTCACAACCTGCTCCGCTTACACTTTCAGCAGTGGTGGTCGAATCTAATTGTAATCCTGTCGTTCCTGCCGATTATGGCACCATAACGATAACCCCTGGAGGCGGTACCCCGTTTAGCGGCCCTGCCGCCTACCACTATCAATGGTCTAATGGAGCAATAACACAAAATGTAAGTGGATTGAGTACCGGAACCTATTCGGTTACAGTTACTGATGCCAACGGATGTCAAAAAATCGGAACTTATGTGATTGAATCGGCTTGCCTCGGTACTGCCAAAAATGTAGCTGCCACCCCGGTAAACAATGGTGACGGCACTTATACATTGTCGTATGATATCCGTGTTGAAAACAAAGGGACCGTATCCCTACAGGGAATCCAGGTGGTTGAAAATCTGATGACCACTTTCGCTTCTGCAACTGGATTTTCGGTGAATAGCGTCATCATGATTTCACAACCCTCAAGCAATAGCTGGTCATTGAATAACAGTTTTGATGGGAATGTGTCTGCTAACCTTTTAAGTTCCACTGGCAGTTTACAGGCAGGAGAGTTCGCCATGATCAGAGTTACTTCGACCGTTACTCCAGGTGCAACTTTGACATATAATAACACATCCGTTGCCAGCGGACAGAGCGCTGCCGGAAAATTGGTAAGCGATAATTCGCATAACGGAGCCGATGTTGATCCCGATGGCAATGGAAATCCAGGTGATAATAGTGATCCTACCCCAATAACATTTGCAGAATCACCTGGAATTGGTTTGGCAAAAACAATCAGTAGCACTCCGGTAAATAATACCAATGGAACCTATACCTTAAGTTATCAGTTGAAGGTTCAAAATGTGGGAAATGTCCTTTTGCACAATGTCCAGGTTGCTGACAACCTTACGACTACCTTCCCAGGCCTCATATTGACTGGTGTAAGCGCAAGCATCGCTAACCAGCCTCCGGGAACTACCTTAACAATCAATAGCAGCTACAACGGAAGCTCCAATATCAATTTATTGAGTGGCACAAATACTTTGAAACCGGGGGAATACGGAATCATACAGGTGACCTTTACTGTTGCGTTGAATGGTAGTCTCGGCCCTTTTAACAATTCTGCGGGCAGCAGTGCAACCAGTCCCGCCGGAATCGCCGTTTCAGATATTTCTCAGGATGGGACCAATGTAGATCCAAATAACAACGGACCTGGAGACAACAGTGATCCTACTCCGGTAACTTTTACCGAAAATCCAATTATTGGTTTGGCAAAAGTGCTTTATGGCACACCCGTAAACAATAACGATGGAACCTGGTCGCTGAAATACCGTTTACGGATCCAGAATATGGGGAACGTACCTTTTATCGGAGTTCAGGCAACTGATCATCTTGCAACCACTTTTGCCGGATTAACCCTCTCATCGGTTAGTGTAAGTGTAGTTTCGCAACCCGCTTCGACAACCTTAACAGCCAATGGAAGCTACAACGGCAGTTCAAATATCAATTTACTAAATGAATCAAATACCTTACATTCTGGCGAATACGCAATATTGGAAATTTCGTTAACTGTACAATTAAGTGAAATTTTAGGACCATATAATAATAATGCAGCTGTTTCAGGAACAGGCTCCGGAGGAACTGTAGTTACCGACAATTCGGTTGATGGTACTCTTGTCGATCCTGATGGTGATGGTAATCCAAATAACGATACTTCACCTACTCCGGTTACATTTACAGAGAATCCTCAGATAGGTATTGCCAAATCGGTTGGAACACCAGTCAATAATCATAACGGAACGTATACAGTTGACTATACATTCAAAATTGCAAATACTGGAACTTCTCCGTTACACAATGTGCAGGCCACGGACAATTTAGTTACTGCATTTTCAGGAGCTACAGGATTTACCATTAATTCTGTTACAAGTTCAACATTCACTGTAAATTACCCTGGATATAACGGGAATTCCGTTTTGACACTACTTTCCGGTTCTGATTTGCTTGCTGTTGGCGCCAGTGGAACGGTCATAATATCAGTAACAATAACACCCGGCACTAAACTTGGGGTATATGACAATAGTGCGATTGCCACAGGTACAGGACTTGGAGGCACTATCGTGACAGATAATTCTGTTAATGGCACAAACGTTGATCCGGACGGGGATGGTAACCCTAATAATAACAACTCGTTAACACCGTTAACCCTTACAGAGAGTCCACAAATTGGATTAGCTAAAACAATAATAAATGGTCCGGTCAACAACGGTAACGGAACTTATACCCTTACCTACCAAATTAGGATTCAAAATTACGGGAATGTACCCCTTTCAAATGTTCAGGCGATTGAGAATCTTAGTCAGACTTTCGTAGCTGCCAGTAGTATTAGCGGTGTCTCAGCCATCATTCAACAACAGCCGACAAGCACCACGCTGGTTTTAAACAGTAGTTATAATGGTTCATCAAATGCAAATCTGTTGAATGGAACCGGCTCCTTGCTATATGGGGAGTATGCACTCCTTCGGGTTACGGTAACTGTTACTCCCGGCGGTGTTGGCGGCCCATATGATAATTCAGCTGTGGGGACGGCTCAAAGTCCGGGCGGCAGATATGTTTTTGACAGTTCGCAGGATGGAACATCTGTCGATCCTGATAACAATGGACTTGCAACCGACGATAATGTACCCACTCCTGTAAGTTTCTCCAATAATCCAAAAATAGGGCTTGCAAAAAGTTTAGTCAGTGTTGTCGACAACCACGATTTAACCAATACGGTTACTTTTCTGTTCCGTATTGAAAATTTTGGGGATATCGCCATCAACAACCTGAAAATCTATGATGATATTATTACTCAATTTTCAACCGTTAGTCCCACCAATTTCAGTGCATCTGAAGGAACACTATTTGCCAATGGAAGCTGGGATGGTACAGCAACATCAAACATATTAGTTGAAGGACAGTCTTTAGCAATTGGTGCAGTTGAAACCGTATCGGTTAGCTTTAAGGTAACTCCCGGCGCAACACTTAGTTTAAATAATAATGGAACTGCAGAAGGGACAAGTGCCGCAGGTACAACTGTCACCGATAGATCAACAGATGGTACAGATCCGGATGGTACAGATAATGACAATAATCCCGATGAATTGGTACCAACACCAGTTCCATTCGTTGTTCCTGTCGATCTGGCAATTACCAAAATCAGTATTCCAACCACTTATACTCCGGGACAAAATGTCTCCTGGACAATTACCGTGACGAATGCAGGACCGGGTAATGCTACCGGGGCCAAAATAAATGACCTTGTTAACAGTTCACTTACAGGGGTAAGCTGGATCGCAACACCTCACGGAAGTGCAAGTGTTACACACAGTTCAGGATCAGGCAGTATTATTGATGAGCTGGTAACCATCACTTCAGGATCAGGAAACAATATCATTTATACAGTTACGGCGACGGTTCCGGCAAGCTTTACCGGAAATCTTGTCAATACAACAACTGTTACAGCACCGGATGGGATAACCGATAATGATCTAACTAACAATACTTCTACAAACATACTTAGTTCGAACATTCCTCCCGTAGCCATTGACCATACCAACGCAGCAATACCTTCCAGCGCAGGGGCAACAGCCATCGATCCGCTAACTGCTACTGATGCCGACGGCTCTATTGCAAGCTATACCGTTGTCACTCTGCCAACTCACGGAACATTGTACCTGGGCGCATCAACGGTAACCGAAGGGCAGGTACTGACACCCGCCGAAGCGCTTACCCTGAAGTACGATCCCGATGGTACTTTCACTGGTAACGATACATTCAAATTCACGGCTACCGATAACCTAGGAGCTGTCGATGCAACACCGGCAACCGTGACCATACCCGTGGGGAACAATCCTCCCGTAGCCATTGATCATACCAACGCAGCAATACCTTCCAGCGCAGGGGCAACGGCTATCGATCCGCTAACGGCCACTGATGCCGACGGCTCTGTCGCAAGCTATACCGTTGTCACTCTGCCAACTCACGGAACATTGTACCTGGGCGCATCAACGGTAACCGAAGGGCAGGTACTGACACCCGCCGAAGCACTTACCCTGAAGTACGATCCCGATGGTACTTTCACTGGTAACGATACATTTAAATTCACGGCTACCGATAACCTAGGAGCTGTCGATGCAACACCGGCAACCGTGACCATACCCGTGGGGAACAATCCTCCCGTAGCCATTGATCATACCAACGCAGCAATACCTTCCAGCGCAGGGGCAACGGCTATCGATCCGCTAACGGCCACTGATGCCGACGGCTCTATAGCAAGCTTTACCGTTGTCTCTCTGCCAGCTCACGGAACATTGTACCTGGGCGCATCAACGGTAACCGAAGGGCAGGTACTGACACCCGCCGAAGCGCTTACCCTGAAGTACGATCCCGATGGTACTTTCACAGGTAACGACACATTTACATTCACCGCTACCGATAACCTCGGTGCTGTCGATGCAACACCGGCAACCGTGACCATTCCCGTGGGGAACAATCCTCCCGTAGCCATTGATCATACCAACGCAGCAATACCATCCAGCGCAGGGGCAACAGCCATCGATCCGCTGACCGCTACTGATGCCGACGGATCTATAGCAAGCTATACCGTTGTCTCTCTGCCAACTCACGGAACATTGTACCTGGGCGCATCAACGGTAACCGAAGGGCAGGTACTGACACCCGCCGAAGCACTTACCCTGAAGTACGATCCCGATGGTACTTTCACAGGTAACGACACATTTACATTCACCGCTACCGATAACCTCGGTGCTGTCGATGCAACACCGGCAACCGTGACCATACCCGTGTTATGTGCCGATATACCCGCTCCGATAGTTAGCGAGACACTGCCAACATGTGCAAGTCCCAACGGTACAGTGGCCGTCACATCTGTAACAACAGGTCTGACCTACAGCATAAACGGATCGGCATATGCCGCGTACTCAGCTCCCTACACCGTAGCTGCAGGGGCATCATACAGCATCACTGCTAAAAATACCGACGGATGTATATCTGCAGCTGTAACAGGAACAATGGCCGTCCAGCCCGGTACGCCGGACAAGCCCACAGTCAGTGAAACACTGCCAACATGTGCAAGTCCCAACGGGACAGTGGCCGTCACATCTGTAACAACAGGTCTGACCTACAGCATCAACGGATCGGCATATGCCGCTTACTCAGCTGCCTACACCGTAGCCGCAGGTGCGTCATACAGCATAACTGCTAAAAATACCGACGGATGTATATCTGCAGCTGTGACAGGAACAATGGCTGCCCAGCCCGGTACGCCGGACAAGCCCACAGTCAGTGAAACACTGCCAACATGTGCAAGTCCCAACGGTACAGTGGCCATCACATCTGTAACAACAGGTCTGACCTACAGCATCAACGGATCACCATATGCCGCTTACTCAGCTGCCTACACCGTAGCCGCAGGGGCATCATACAGCATAACTGCTAAGAATACCGACGGATGTATATCTGCAGCTGTAACAGGAACAATGGCCGCACAGCCCGGTACGCCGGACAAGCCAACAGTCAGCGAGACACTGCCAACATGCGCAAGTCCCAACGGGACAGTGGCCATCACATCTGTAACAACAGGTCTGACCTACAGCATCAACGGATCGGCATATGCCGCTTACTCAGCTGCCTACACCGTAGCCGCAGGGGCATCATACAGCATAACTGCTAAAAATACCGACGGATGTATATCTGCAGCTGTAACAGGAACAATGGCCGCACAGCCCGGTACACCGGACAAACCAGCGGTCAGCGAGACACTGCCAACATGCGCAAGTCCCAACGGTACAGTGGCCGTCACATCTGTAACAACAGGTCTGACATTCAGCATCAACGGATCACCATATGCCGCTTACTCAGCTCCCTACACCGTAGCCGCAGGTGCATCATACAGCATAACTGCTAAAAATACCGACGGATGTATATCTGCAGCTGTGACAGGAACAATGGCCGTCCAGCCCGGTACGCCGGACAAGCCAACAGTCAGTGAAACACTGCCAACATGCGCAAGTCCCAACGGTACAGTGGCCGTCACATCTGTAACAACAGGTCTGACATTCAGCATCAACGGATCGGCATATGCCGCTTACTCAGCTCCCTACACCGTAGCCGCAGGTGCATCGTACAGCATCACTGCCAAGAATACCGACGGATGTATATCTGCAGCTGTAACAGGAACAATGGCCGTCCAGCCAGGTACGCCGGACAAGCCAACAGTCAGTGAAACACTGCCAACATGCGCAAGTCCCAACGGTACAGTGGCCGTCACATCTGTAACAACAGGTCTGACCTACAGCATCAACGGATCGGCATATGCCGCTTACTCAGCTCCCTACACCGTAGCCGCAGGTGCATCATACAGCATCACTGCCAAGAATACCGACGGATGTATATCTGCAGCTGTGACAGGAACAATGGCCGCACAGCCCGGTACGCCGGACAAACCAACAGTCAGTGAAACACTGCCAACATGCGCAAGTCCCAACGGTACAGTGGCCGTCACATCTGTAACAACAGGTCTGACATTCAGCATCAACGGATCGGCATATGCCGCTTACTCAGCTGCCTACACCGTAGCCGCAGGTGCATCATACAGCATCACTGCCAAGAATACCGACGGATGTATATCTGCAGCTGTGACAGGAACAATGGCCGCACAGCCCGGTACGCCGGACAAACCAACAGTCAGTGAAACACTGCCAACATGCGCAAGTCCCAACGGTACGGTGGCCGTCACATCTGTAACAACAGGTCTGACCTACAGCATCAATGGATCACCATATGCCACTTACTCAGCTGCCTACACCGTAGCCGCAGGTGCATCATACAGCATAACTGCTAAAAATACCGACGGATGTATATCTGCAGCTGTAACAGGAACAATGGCCGCACAGCCCGGTACACCGGACAAGCCAACAGTCAGCGAGACACTGCCAACATGCGCAAGTCCCAACGGTACAGTGGCCGTCACATCTGTAACAACAGGTCTGACCTACAGCATCAACGGATCACCATATGTCGCGTACTCAGCTGCCTACACCGTAGCCGCAGGGGCATCGTACAGCATCACTGCCAAGAATACCGACGGATGTATATCTGCAGCTGTAACAGGAACAATGGCCGCACAGCCCGGTACGCCGGACAAGCCAACAGTCAGTGAAACACTGCCAACATGCGCAAGTCCCAACGGTACAGTGGCCGTCACATCTGTAACAACAGGTCTGACATTCAGCATCAACGGATCGGCATATGCCGCTTACTCAGCTGCCTACACCGTAGCCGCAGGGGCATCATACAGCATAACTGCCAAGAATACCGACGGATGTATATCTGCAGCTGTGACAGGAACAATGGCAGCACAGCCCGGTACGCCGGACAAGCCAACAGTCAGCGAGACACTGCCAACATGCGCAAGTCCCAACGGTACAGTGGCCGTCACATCTGTAACAACAGGTCTGACCTACAGCATCAACGGATCACCATATGCCGCTTACTCAGCTGCCTACACCGTAGCCGCAGGGGCATCATACAGCATAACTGCCAAGAATACCGACGGATGTATATCTGCAGCTGTAACAGGAACAATGGCCGCACAGCCCGGTACGCCGGACAAGCCAACAGTCAGCGAGACACTGCCAACATGCGCAAGTCCCAACGGGACAGTGGCCATCACATCTGTAACAACAGGTCTGACCTACAGCATCAACGGATCGGCATATGCCGCTTACTCAGCTGCCTACACCGTAGCCGCAGGGGCATCATACAGCATAACTGCTAAAAATACCGACGGATGTATATCTGCAGCTGTAACAGGAACAATGGCCGCACAGCCCGGTACACCGGACAAACCAGCGGTCAGCGAGACACTGCCAACATGCGCAAGTCCCAACGGTACAGTGGCCGTCACATCTGTAACAACAGGTCTGACATTCAGCATCAACGGATCACCATATGCCGCTTACTCAGCTCCCTACACCGTAGCCGCAGGTGCATCATACAGCATAACTGCTAAAAATACCGACGGATGTATATCTGCAGCTGTGACAGGAACAATGGCCGTCCAGCCCGGTACGCCGGACAAGCCAACAGTCAGTGAAACACTGCCAACATGCGCAAGTCCCAACGGTACAGTGGCCGTCACATCTGTAACAACAGGTCTGACATTCAGCATCAACGGATCGGCATATGCCGCTTACTCAGCTCCCTACACCGTAGCCGCAGGTGCATCGTACAGCATCACTGCCAAGAATACCGACGGATGTATATCTGCAGCTGTAACAGGAACAATGGCCGCACAGCCCGGTACGCCGGACAAGCCAACAGTCAGCGAGACACTGCCAACATGCGCAAGTCCCAACGGTACAGTGGCCGTCACATCTGTAACAACAGGTCTGACCTACAGCATCAACGGATCGGCATATGCCGCTTACTCAGCTCCCTACACCGTAGCCGCAGGTGCATCATACAGCATCACTGCCAAGAATACCGACGGATGTATATCTGCAGCTGTGACAGGAACAATGGCCGCACAGCCCGGTACGCCGGACAAACCAACAGTCAGTGAAACACTGCCAACATGCGCAAGTCCCAACGGTACAGTGGCCGTCACATCTGTAACAACAGGTCTGACATTCAGCATCAACGGATCGGCATATGCCGCTTACTCAGCTGCCTACACCGTAGCCGCAGGTGCATCATACAGCATCACTGCCAAGAATACCGACGGATGTATATCTGCAGCTGTGACAGGAACAATGGCCGCACAGCCCGGTACGCCGGACAAACCAACAGTCAGTGAAACACTGCCAACATGCGCAAGTCCCAACGGTACAGTGGCCGTCACATCTGTAACAACAGGTCTGACCTACAGCATCAACGGATCACCATATGCCGCTTACTCAGCTGCCTACACCGTAGCCGCAGGGGCATCATACAGCATAACTGCTAAAAATACCGACGGATGTATATCTGCAGCTGTAACAGGAACAATGGCCGCACAGCCCGGTACGCCGGACAAGCCAACAGTCAGTGAAACACTGCCAACATGTGCAAGTCCCAACGGTACAGTCGCCATCACATCTGTAACAACAGGTCTGACCTACAGCATCAACGGATCGGCATATGCCGCTTACTCAGCTCCCTACACCGTAGCCGCAGGGGCATCATACAGCATAACTGCCAAGAATACCGACGGATGTATATCTGCAGCTGTAACAGGAACAATGGCCGCACAGCCCGGTACGCCGGACAAGCCAACAGTCAGTGAAACACTGCCAACATGCGCAAGTCCCAACGGTACAGTGGCCGTCACATCTGTAACAACAGGTCTGACATTCAGCATCAACGGATCGGCATATGCCGCTTACTCAGCTGCCTACACCGTAGCCGCAGGGGCATCATACAGCATAACTGCCAAGAATACCGACGGATGTATATCTGCAGCTGTAACAGGAACAATGGCCGCACAGCCAGGTACGCCGGACAAGCCAACAGTCAGCGAGACACTGCCAACATGCGCAAGTCCCAACGGGACAGTGGCCATCACATCTGTAACAACAGGTCTGACCTACAGCATCAACGGATCACCATATGCCGCTTACTCAGCTCCCTACACCGTAGCCGCAGGGGCATCATACAGCATAACTGCCAAGAATACCGACGGATGTATATCTGCAGCTGTGACAGGAACAATGGCCGCACAGCCCGGTACACCGGACAAACCAGCGGTCAGCGAGACACTGCCAACATGCGCAAGTCCCAACGGTACAGTGGCCGTCACATCTGTAACAACAGGTCTGACATTCAGCATCAACGGATCGGCATATGCCGCGTACTCAGCTGCCTACACCGTAGCCGCAGGTGCGTCATACAGCATAACTGCTAAAAATACCGACGGATGTATATCTGCAGCTGTAACAGGAACAATGGCCGCACAGCCCGGTACGCCGGACAAGCCAACAGTCAGTGAAACACTGCCAACATGCGCAAGTCCCAACGGTACAGTGGCCGTCACATCTGTAACAACAGGTCTGACCTACAGCATCAACGGATCACCATATGCCGCTTA
The DNA here is from genome assembly GCA_963677935.2 of Prolixibacteraceae bacterium. Taxonomy (GTDB): domain Bacteria; phylum Bacteroidota; class Bacteroidia; order Bacteroidales; family Prolixibacteraceae; genus JAAFHB01. The sequence goes on from CAXXEH010000003.1 coordinate 3,920,580, forward strand.
CTCAGCTGCCTACACCGTAGCCGCAGGGGCATCATACAGCATCACTGCCAAGAATACCGACGGATGTATATCTGCAGCTGTAACAGGAACAATGGCCGCACAGCCCGGTACGCCGGACAAGCCAACAGTCAGTGAAACACTGCCAACATGCGCAAGTCCCAACGGTACAGTGGCCATCACATCTGTAACAACAGGTCTGACATTCAGCATCAACGGATCACCATATGCCGCTTACTCAGCTCCCTACACCGTAGCCGCAGGTGCATCATACAGCATCACTGCCAAGAATACCGACGGATGTATATCTGCAGCTGTAACAGGAACAATGGCCGTCCAGCCAGGTACGCCGGACAAGCCAACAGTCAGTGAAACACTGCCAACATGCGCAAGTCCCAACGGTACAGTGGCCGTCACATCTGTAACAACAGGTCTGACATTCAGCATCAACGGATCGGCATATGCCGCTTACTCAGCTGCCTACACCGTAGCCGCAGGGGCATCATACAGCATAACTGCCAAGAATACCGACGGATGTATATCTGCAGCTGTGACAGGAACAATGGCCGCACAGCCCGGTACGCCGGACAAACCAGCGGTCAGCGAGACACTGCCAACATGCGCAAGTCCCAACGGTACAGTGGCCGTCACATCTGTAACAACAGGTCTGACATTCAGCATCAACGGATCGGCATATGCCGCTTACTCAGCTGCCTACACCGTAGCCGCAGGTGCATCATACAGCATAACTGCTAAAAATACCGACGGATGTATATCTGCAGCTGTGACAGGAACAATGGCCGCACAGCCCGGTACGCCGGACAAGCCAACAGTCAGCGAGACACTGCCAACATGTGCAAGTCCCAACGGTACAGTCGCCGTCACATCTGTAACAACAGGTCTGACCTACAGCATCAACGGATCGGCATATGCCGCGTACTCAGCTGCCTACACCGTAGCCGCAGGGGCATCATACAGCATAACTGCTAAAAATACCGACGGATGTATATCTGCAGCTGTAACAGGAACAATGGCCGCACAGCCCGGTACGCCGGACAAGCCAACGGCAACCATAACCCAACCAACTTGTGCCATAGCAACAGGAAGTGTGATATTGAATGGATTACCAGCAACAGGAACATGGACGTTAACCAGATCGCCTGGTGCAGTTACCTCAACAGGAACTGGTACAAGTACCACAATCACAAGTCTTGCGACTGGTAGCTATACTTATACTGTTCAAAATACAACAGGATGTACATCTCCGGCATCTGACAATATCGTGATCAACGCACAGCCTCCAACACCAACACCACCTGTTGTAAGTGCCAGAACACAACCAACATGTGCGGTAGCGACTGGACGAGTGATTTTGAATGGATTACCTGCAACAGGAACCTGGACGTTAACCAGATCGCCTGGCGCAGTTACCTCAACGGGTACGGGAACAACCGCAACAATATCAGGTCTTGTCGCAGGAACTTACACTTATACGGTGACCAATGCTACCGGATGTATCTCAACAGCCTCTGTCAATATTGTGATCAACACACAGCCCGCAACACCAACACCACCCGTTGTAGGTGCCAGAACGCAACCAACATGTGGAGTAGCCACAGGGAGTGTGGTTCTTAGTGGATTACCGGCAACAGGAACATGGACACTCACCAGATCTCCAGGAGCAGTTACATCAACAGGTACAGGCACAGCAAGAACCATCACAGGAATTGCCGCAGGAGCCTACACCTACACGGTGACCAATGCTACAGGATGTATCTCAACAGCTTCTGCCAGTGTCGTGATCAATGCACAGCCTGCAACACCAACACCACCTGTTGTAGGTTCCAGAACGCAGCCAACATGTGCTTTAGCCACAGGAAGTGTAGTGCTTAGCGGATTACCGGCAACAGGTACATGGACACTTACCAGATCGCCAGGAGCAGTTACCTCAACGGGTACGGGCGCCACAACAACCATCCCAGCTCTTGCGGCAGGAAGCTATACCTATATTGTTACCAACGCTGTTGGATGTACCTCTTCTGCATCTGCCAATGTGGTGATCAACGCTCAACCGGCTACGCCAACAGTACCAACGGTTGGAACCATCACTCAACCAACCTGTGCAACGGCAACCGGAAGTGTGATTATTAGCGGATTACCAGCAACAGGAACATGGACGTTAACCAGATCTCCGGGAGCAATTACATCAACAGGTACGGGCACAACAGCGACCATATCAGCTCTTGCTGCAGGAACCTATAGCTACACAGTTACCAATAGTGTTGGATGTACTTCAGCCGCATCCGCCAATGTTGTAATTAACGCTCAACCGGCTACACCAATAGTGCCAACGGTTGGAACCATCACTCAACCAACCTGTGCAACGGCAACCGGAAGTGTGATTATTAGCGGATTACCGGCAACAGGATCATGGACACTCACCAGAACACCGGGTGGAGTAACAACAACTGGAACAGGGATAAGCACCACCATTTCAGCTCTTGCTGCAGGAACATATAGCTACACAGTTACCAATAGTGTTGGATGTACTTCAGCCGCATCTGCCAATGTTGTAATTAACGCTCAACCGGCTACACCAACAGCGCCAACGGTTGGAACCATCACTCAACCAACCTGTGCAACGGCAACCGGACGTGTGATTCTTAGCGGATTACCGGCAACAGGATCATGGACACTCACCAGATCTCCGGGAGCAGTTACATCAACAGGTACGGGCACAACAACAACCATCACAGGACTTGCTACAGGAATCTATACCTATACTGTTACCAACGCTGTTGGATGTACTTCTTCTGCATCTGCCAATGTGGTGATCAACGCTCAACCGGCTACACCAACAGCGCCAACGGTTGGAACCATCACTCAACCAACCTGTGCAACGGCAACCGGACGTGTGATTCTTAGCGGATTACCGGCAACAGGTACATGGACACTTACCAGAACACCGGGTGGAGTAACAACAACTGGAATAGGGATAAGCACCACCATTTCAGCTCTTGCTGCAGGATCCTATAGCTATACAGTTACCAATGGTGTAGGATGTACTTCATCCGCATCTGAAAATGTTGTGATTAACGCTCAACCGGATACACCAACAGCGCCAACGGTTGGAAAGATCACCCAGCCTGCCTGTTCCTCTTCTACCGGAACAATAACATTGAGCGGACCAACAGGGAGTGGTTTAACCTACAGCATTGACGGGATAACGTATACTAATACAAACGGCATATTTACGGAGGTTCCTTCGGGTACTTATCAGGTTACCGTAAAAAATTCAAATGGTTGTACTTCATTGGGGATCTCTGTTACGATTAATCCCGCTCCTCCGGTTCTCGCTTTAACTAAAGCTGTGGTGACAACTCCCATAGTATGTTATGGAGGAACTGCGACTGTAACATTGTATACAAGTGGAGGAACTGCTCCGATAACCTATACGTTGAACGGGGTAAAAAATTCCAGCGGAGTTTTCAATGGAGTCTTAGCAGGGAATGCGCTAACCTACAATATTACTGATGCCAACCAGTGCGGACCATTAACAGGAACAATTGATGTCATACAGCCTCCGGCGATTACCCTGGATGCATTACCTGCAAATGTCACTTGTAAAGGTGCAGCTAACGGAACTATCAATCTTACAGTTTCAAATGGCAAGGCCCCTTTCACCTATACATGGACAGGTCCTGGTTCGTTTTCTGCAACAACTGAAGACCTTTCAGGGCTTTCAGGTGGGACTTATAACGTCACAGTTTCTGATGCCAATGGTTGTACGAAAACGACCTCGACAACTGTTGAAGAATCAGGCGCATTACTGAGTCTGACCACCCTCCCCAAAATGGCAACTAAGTCAATGAGTATCAATGGATCAAATATTCTTGGAACTACCGGTGGATCCATCGATCTTACAGTTTCGGGAGGGACTGCACCATTCACCTATTCCTGGAGTGGTCAGAATGCATTTACTGCTAGCACTAAGGACCTCACAGATCTTTCCGGTGGGATCTATACGGTAACTGTTTCTGATGCTTACGGCTGTTCCACAACAGCCTCAGCCGAAGTAAAGGTTCAGGTGGTGCTTTCTGAAGATGCCACCTGCGAAATACTGGTTCCAAACTCCTTCTCCCCTAATGGCGATGGAATAAACGATTACTTCAAAGTCAACTGCTTATATAATTATGAGAATCCTATAATTGAAATTTATAATCGCTGGGGGAACCTGGTATTCAAAAAAGATCATTACGGCGATGTAGACTTCTGGGGTAGTGAAACAGATGCATGGTGGAACGGACGTTCCGAAAATAAATTGACAATTGGCAGTCAGGACCTGCCGGTCGGAACCTACTACTATATTCTTAAGTTGAATAAAATCAGGATACTAACAGGTTTTTTATTCTTAAACAAGTAACATATTTTTAAGAAAACGAGCCTTTCATCCGGCTCACTTCAAAGTAAACAACAATAAAAAGGAATAGATAAGAGAGAACTATGAAAATAATAAAAAAGGTGACCTTGGCATTGCTAATGGTTTTGGGTACACTCTTTTCTAAAGGACAGCAAGATCCGATGTACACGCAATATATCTTCAACCTGCAGACTGTTAATCCAGCCTATGTCGGGTACTGGCAAACAACAGGAATTACACTGTTGTCCCGTAATCAATGGGTTGGTCTGAACGGGCATCCCACAACGCAGACCTTTTCGTTTCAGACTCCTTTAAAGTCTGAGAATGTAGGAATTGGATTTAATATTGTACTTGATAAGGTTGGTCTTGAAAAAAGACTTATGGTAAACTTCGACTATTCCTATCAGATCTTTTTAAGTGAAAACACATCCTTACGGTTTGGATTAAAAGGGGGATTTACAAATTATAGTAATAATCTAATGGAATATGTGCAGGTGGATCCATCTGACCCATCTTTCCAGACAAATATTGACAATAAGCTAATGCCCAACTTCGGAGTAGGTCTCTTCCTTTCATCGCCAAAGTACTATTTAAGCCTTTCCTTACCTAAGATTCTTGAAAACAGTTACCAATCGAATGTGAATAATTTTTCGACCAAATCGGATGTGCGCCACCTGTTTTTTGCAGGAGGATTACTGTTTGATTTATCAGATAATGTGAAGTTTAAGCCATCATTCATGACAAAATCGGTAATGGGTAGTCCATTCGAGTATGATATCTCCGCAAATTTCCTGCTGGCTGAAAAATTCTGGATTGGAGGAATGTACCGGTCAGGCGATTCCTTCGGGGGGATTGCCCAATGGATTTTCAGCAGGAAATTGCGCTTTGGGTATGCTTACGATTTCACAACTACTGACTTGCGAAATTATCACAATGGAGTTCATGAGGTGATGATCTCGTATGAATTCGTTTACGCCAAACGCAGGTACATTTCACCCAGGTACTTCTAAAACAAGGTAAAAATCAAAGTTCCCGAAATACAACATAAAGATTAAAATATAACAAATGATATGCTCATGAAATCACTATCTGAAAAACACAGCTTTATCTTGCTGATTTTGATGTTTTTCTCAACACTTGTCTATTCGCAAGGCAAAGAGAATCGCATTTTTGATAATTCGCCAATAAAGATTTCAGAAATAAGTGCGAATTCCGTTCATAGTGATTTCGGCCCGGCTATTGTGCGGGATACACTTTATTTCACAACTTTTAATGATAAACTATTCAGAAAGAGCGATCAGATTCTTAAAAATAAGGAGTTTTATGATCTTTATAAAGCTGCAATTGACAAACAGGGTGATATTATTGGCACACGTGAACCTGTTGAAGAGTTTATTACACAGTTTAATGATGGTCCTGTATCCTATTGTCCAAAAACTGGGGAGCTATTCGTCACACAGAACTACAACAATCAATCAGTTAATCTAAAACCTTTTCATGAGGTAGTTAACAGACTGAGAATCTACATTGCCAAACACGTCAACGGGAAATGGGTACAGATTGCCGATTTCCCTTATAACAATCCAAATTATTCGGTAGGGCACCCCGCAGTTACCGAATCCGGCGATACGCTGATCTATTCAAGTGATAAACCTGGTGGATATGGAGAAACGGACCTCTATTATTCGATAAGAAAAAACGGGAAGTGGGAAAATCCCATTAACCTCGGACCTAAAATCAACACAAAAGAGAAGGAGGAATTTGCATTTATTACAGATTCGCACTTTAGTGGCCGGTTTTTGATCTTTGCTTCGAAAGGAAGGTCCGGTAGTGGAGGGTTTGATCTCTATTATTCCACATTTCCATCAGATTATAGTGAGATTAACCATTTTGAAGAGCCCATTAATACAAAACTTGACGATTTTGCGATGACTATTCCGACTGATGCTCAGTATGGTTATCTCACCTCTAACCGCCCCGGTACAGGGAGCGATGATATCTACAAATTTACCTTTAAACGAATTGTTAAACCGGTAGCTAAATCCAGAGAGCTGTATGTATACGATAAAACCAGTCTGAAACCAATACCTGGTGCAAAGGTAAATCTATGCAATACAAAGAGTTATCAAACTGATGCAACGGGTAAAGTATCAGCTTTGCCATGTCCTGAGACCGATTGCAAAGCAACTGCAATCGCCTTTGGTTATCCCGAAGAGTCAAAGCTTTTGCTGGCCTGTAATAAAAACAGCAGTGAGCTTACCAGGGACACCATCTGGATGAATATTATTGTAAACAAGAAAATTGCACTCAAAAATATCTATTACGACTTTGATAAATGGAATATTCTGCCTGATGCGGCTCAGGAGCTCGATCTTTTGATTTCGCTGATGAAGGAAAACCCGGAAATGAAAGTTGAATTAAGCTCTCATACCGATGACCGTGGTACTGAACCATATAATATGAAATTGTCGCAATTGCGGGCTCAGTCAGCAGTCGATTATATCATATCGAAAGGGGTTGATCAATCAAGGATCAAAGGGACAGGATACGGAAAAACTCAGTTAATCCACAAAGGTGCAAATGGTCAGAAATGTACTCCTGAACAAAACAGGGAGAACAGAAGAACAGAGATCTTTATCCCTGGATTTTTAAGAGGTGAAGCTGTCAAACAGGAGAAAGGGGATTATTCGAATGGGAAAAATAATGCTTCTAAAGATTACAGTTCGTTTAAAGAGCACGGATCAATATTTGATCAGGTTCCGGCAGCTGCTCAAACTCCTAAGGAAGAAAAGACACCTCAGGTAGTACCAACTCCCAAAACTGAAAAAGCTCTAAAGGTGGATAATACATTAAAAGATAAAAAATCACAAAAGGTGCCAGAGGTGATCATTCCAAAAGGTGATACAGCAAAATATTATCTTATTCTAGGTTCATTTACTGACGGAAGCAAAGCGTTGAAATATGTTCAGCAACTTAAAACTGAAGGTTACGAAACCATAATTTGCGGTGAATCTGCACCATTCAGGGTTGGGATCGGTTATCCGCGATTCAGTCAGGCCAGGGAACAACTCGACTTGATTAAGAATAAATTCCAGGGTGCATGGATACTGAAAAGATAAAGTTGATCTGATTGGTGAGCTTGCTTATCTGTGGTTTAAAAAATATCTTTACCCAACAGTTAATGACGGTAATATATTTGATCAAAACCAATGATACACACATCAATTTTGGGAAAACAGACCCTACGGATAGCTTTAATATTGTTATGGCTAAGCGGTTCCGCCAAAGCTCAGAAATAAGGAGAGAATCAAATAGATTTATAAAATTTAGTGTGATGTAAAAATGGTAGAGTCAATAAGTACTAATTAAATTTGAATCGAAAAGGTGTCAGGATACTGCCTGCGAGGTGATCTTTTTAAGATTCCTTGCAGGCAGTATTTCTTTTTAGGAATACAATTAACTGGATAATCGAATCCCATTGTGTAAAATAATAAATTCACTTCTGCGAAATTAGTTACACTAAATTCCAAAAAATGAATTACATTTAAAAATACACACTATATACATAATTTTATTTCTGTCATTATCTGCATGATATTCAGGTATATAAGTCTATATTACAACAAATTAACAATTTAATATAACCAACAAACAACTTTAGGCCCAATTTTTGTAAAATATTTCTATTTAATAATTTTAAGTAACATAATTTAATTAAGGTTTGGTTGTTATATATGTAATATATATTTACAATTTACTCATTTCTAATCAAAGTTATTGAACTCGGCCTTGGCTTTGGGGACTTGAAATCATTAACTTAAAATATAAGTCTTATGCTATTGAAACCTAATATAGATGCTGGATTGTTTATTTGTTACCAACCACGTAAAAAACGAATACTAAAAATCTAAACATTATTCAGCCTTTCACGACTTTACCACCTGATGATCATTCATATACAATCAAATCACATTATGGCAGTTCAATTAAAATCTGTTTCCGGACGACGGATGCTCCCCCTTTGTACATATAACAAGCTTTTACTCCTCTTTTTGATTATTACTTTTTTCGGATATGCACCAACGGTAGTAGGTCAAACTGCATCTTTTACTGCTAGTTCTACATCGACCTGTTCGCCTTCTAACATTAATTTTACTGACACTTCCACAGGTGAAACATCACGGTTATGGAATTTTGGAAATTCCAACTTATCTCTTGACCAGAATCCTTCTGCAAACTATCCCCAACCAGGTGTCTATACTGTCACTCTTACAATAAACGGAGGTACAAGTTCCACCTCTCAGGCAATAAATGTTTATCCGAAGCCAAATCCCACTATTCCCCTTTCAGTCGAGGGGTGTGAACCCTTTTCAACCTCTCTGACTGCTGTAGCAACACCCGTGGTTGTTAGTTCATTTGTCCTTACCGGCACCGATCCCCGAATTCCACTTACTACCACAGTAGGAGGAATAACAGGTGGAAATGCAGTTTCCTATACATGGAATTTTTTCGGTGATTTACCTACAGTTACAAAAGTTGTAGGGGTTGATGCAAATCCCAATGTATTATCGCTCACGAACATTCCGGTTGGTATTTACGATGTTTTGCTTACAGTAACTGATGATAAAGGTTGTTCCAATTCTGTTTTTAAACAAAGCGTAATTATTGTTAATCCAAAACCGACGGCTGATTTTAGTTTTGTAAAGGCCAACCTGTGTGGCACAGGTAATGTGAATTTCACAGGAACAGCTTCTGTAGCCACCGGAACAATTGCTGGATATGCATGGAATTTTGGAGATCCTGCAAGCGGGGCAAACAACACCTCAGGACTTCAAAATCCGGTTCACAATTATACTACAGCTGGATCTTATGTGGTCTCCTATACTGCTACCTCAGCGGCAGGTTGCTCATCTACTCAGATTCAAAAATCGATTTTATTTAACAGTTCCAATTCGGTTGACTTTTCTACTGCCGGCAGTTGCGCCGGTCAGCCTGTGGCTTTCACTGATTTATCAAGTAGCGGTATAGCAAGCCGGGCCTGGGATTTTGACAACAACGGCACAATTGACGCCACAACTCAAAATCCGACACATACCTACAACGCTACAGGAGCAGTAACGGCAAAACTTACAGTGACTTTCAACGACGGTTGCGTGATGACAACTACCCATCCGCTAACGATTACCGGTCCAACTTCTGCATTTACTTATAGCACAAGCGCCGCGTGTCCACCTAATTATACGATCGGTTTTACCTCCACTGCCACTGCCTCAGCGGGGAATACGATTACAGGTTGGGCATGGGATTTCGACAATAATGGAACCACAGATGACCTGACACCTACTCCGACTCACAACTTTAATGCGTCTGGCACTTTCCCCGTACGGCTTACAGTAACCTCCTCTGATGGCTGTTCCAGTAATATTTTGACAAATGTTGTGATTCCGGATGCAGTCGTTGATTTTTCGGCAACCCCGGTTACAGGGTGTGCCCCACTCTCCCCGGCATTTACCGCTATTTACACCAATGTTGCTGATCCCATCCTTACCTACAGCTGGAATTTCGGCGATGTGCCAAGTGGGGGTAATAATTCTTCTACCCTACCAACTCCTTCTCATAATTATACTGCTGCTGGTAAATATTACGTAACACTAACGGTTACCACGACCAACGGATGTACCCTCACACAAACCAAACCAGAGTATATAATTGTAGGTACGCCTCAAAACATAACGCTGATTACCACTTCACAGGCCTCTTATTGTCATACCAATACCGTTGGATTTACCGCAACAATCAGTGCCCTGACTGATCAATTGGTATGGGATTTTAACGACGGAACACCCACTGTTTCACAAGTTGTTTCAGGAGTAACTACCAGTTCAACTACTCATGTTTATGGAACACCTGGAACAAAATCAGCTACTTTAACAGCCTGGTATAATGGGTGCCCTTCGACTCCCTACACGCTGAATGGCATCATAATCAATGAACCCACTGCCAGCTTTACCCCTTCAGCAACTGTGCAATGTGCTGTTCCTTCGACAATTATTTTCACAAACGGCAGTACAGGTACAACAAGTCAAAGCTGGGATTTTGGCGATCCGACCAGTGGTGGAAACAATACCTCTACTGCGGTAAGTCCCTCCCATACCTATACGGCAACGGGGGATTACACCGTAACACTGACTGTGACCAGTAGCACCACCGGATGCTCCGATGTAACAACCAGGACGATACATATTACCACCTCTAATCCCTTGTTTACCGTAAACAATACTGTGGTATGTGCCGGTACGGCTTCAACCTTTACCAACCTGGTTGCTGCAAACTCCTCCTCCAATTTCTCTGTTGGCTCGTATCTTTGGACTTTTGGAGACGGTCAAACTTCGACCTTACCAAATCCATCTCATACCTATACTACACCCGGACTCTACACTGTTTCTCTGGAGGTGAAAGAGACCCAGGGTTGCATCTACAGCTATTCTTTACCTATCCAAATTGATGTCCGGGGTCCTATCATCGATTTCGCGGTAAACAAGTCACAAGTATGCATTACCCAATCGGATCCCGTTACGTTTACTTCCACTGTTACAAAAGCCGCCAACGATCCTGCAGTTTCCTATACTTACTACTGGACATTTGGCGATGGAGGTAATTCAACGGATCAAAACCCGGTACATACTTATATTGCCACAGGCAACTATACAGTCACGTTACAGGTCACCAACAATCTGGGTTGTATAAGTACCATATCACACCTAGGAACAGTTTCGGCGCCCACATTCGCCGCCGGGTTCACAACCACCCGCGACATCTACTGCAAAAATGATTTGGTAAATTTTACCGATGCGGCAGTCGGAACAATCACCTCTTATGACTGGGATCTTAATGACGATGGCATCTATGAAATTTTAGGCGGAGCTGCAAGTCAATCCCGTACATTTACTTCTACAGGGACATTTACCATCAGACAAAGGGTTACAAGCAATCTGACCTGTACAGATGTATTTACTAAAACGCTAACTGTTGTTGATGGTACGGGGACCTTCCATTTAAATAATCCTGAATTAGGTTGCGCCCCGGTTGCTGCCCAGTTTCACAACGATGATGCGGCAGTGGATGTTACCTCTTATTCATGGAACTTTGGAGACGGTGGAGTTTCTTCGGCTCGTGATCCCAATCATTATTACACAGTTCCCGGACACTATACAGTTACATTAACCGAGGTTCTCACAGGCGGATGCACCAAATCAACCACAATCCCTATTATAATTGCAGGTGCGGTGGGTACATTTACCTATGATAATACACCAGACTGCGTACTCCATACCGAGCATTATTTTGCCAACAGTCTTGATGGCGTGACCTCGCTTACCTGGGATTTTGGGGATGGTATAACTCAAACCCAGGCAATTGCTGGCGGTGTAACTTCCGCAACAACGGCTCATACCTACACCACCTGGGGAACCAGGTTGCCTATCCTTATTCTACGTGATCCTACCTGTGGTGACTACTCCTATTATTATGGTGTGGACCAACGCATCAATACCAGCGAAGCGCCTGTTGCGGCATTTACTTCTGCCGCGGTTGGTGGGCTGACCTGTGAAAAACTGGTCTTTCAATTCACCGATCAATCGACCATTGTTGATCCGCGCTACGCGGTCTCAACGTGGGATTGGGATTTCGGCGATTTATCACCCCATTCCACCCAGCAAAACCCAACGCATGCCTACGCCATTGCGGGTACTTACCACGTGACATTGTCAATTACAAACGGATTCCTTCCCAGTCTTTGTCCTGCCTCGATTACGCACGATGTGAAAGCAAATCCTTTACCCCTTGCTACTTTGACCAATCAATCGCAGGTATTTTGTTCAGGAAGCTCCAGCTTGGACATGACTTTGGGAACGAGTAACAGCCTTATCGGCACAACATTTGCCTGGACAAGAACTACACCAGCAGGTATTACTTCTGCACTGGCAACAAGCGGATCAGGATTAGCTATTGGAGATGTAATTTCAGGAGGGGTATTTACCAATACCACCGCTGCCCCGGTTGTGGTTACCTACACCATAACCCCAACTGGCCCAACTCCTACTTTTTGTGCAGGTGATCCGATAACTGCCACCATTACGGTAGATCCCATACCAACAATAAGTAGTGCCTCAACTAAAACAATTTGTAATAATTCACTTGTTAATTATACGATTTCCTCAGCAACGACAGGAACAACCTTTACCTGGACAGCATCTGTATTCTCCGCCCCAACGGGTGGAACGATCACCGGTTTTAGTGATTGTTCATCCTCCTGCGGTACAAGTATCGGCCATACTCTGGTAAATACGGGTACCTCATCTGGTATTGTCAGGTATATCATTACCCCCACCGGACCGGCAACAACCACTTGTCCCGGTATTCCATTTAATTTTGATGTGACAGTAGATCCAACACCTATTGTAACGGCTCCTTTAACCAAAACAATCTGTAGCAACAACTCGGTAGCAATTACCTTAAGCACCACTGTACCTGGAACAACATTCTATTATGCTGCACCGACAATCTCCAATGCCTCCGGTAATATTACAGGCGGGGCGGCAAGGGCAACACCGGGAACTACAGCTGCAATTACCGACGTATTGGTCAATACCACGGCAGCTGTTCAAACAGCCACCTATATTGTTTATCCAATTATAAATGGCTGTACCGGAACACCTATCACAATTGTAGTAACAGTTAATCCTGTTCCGATTGTTACAACTGGTTTAGCTCAGGGGATCTGTACTAATGCCTCTTATCAGGCAACTTCAAATTTGGCGTTGACTACCACTCCATCGATGGCAGGAGCGTTGTTCACCTATGACGCGCCTACCAATACAGGGGGAATGACCGGAGGTACTGCCCGCAGTTCGGGAAGTGTGGATCCAATCACCGACACCTTCATCAATAATACAAATACTGCACAAACCGCCACATACAGTGTAATATCAACGGCGCCTTCAGGTTTAGGCGGCTGCATTGGACTGGCTAAAAATGTGGTTATTACGGTTTATCCACGCGCTTTGATTACCAGTCCACTCACCGGTTCTGCTTGTAGTGGATCGGTTTATTCCTATACAATTTCAAGCAACGTTACTAACTCCTCCTTTACCTGGACGAGAGCTGCCGTAACCGGAATCACCCCGGCTACAGGGGGCGGAAGTACCTCGTCCATCAGCGAAACGCTCACCAATTCATTAGGAACCCCAATTGATGTATTTTACATTTTAACGCCAACAGGACCTGCGCCCGGAAATTGCTTGGGTACCCCCTCAACCCTTGTGGTGACAGTAAACCCTACACCTTCGGTGACATCGGGACTGGTTCAAACGATATGTAGCGGAACAGCTGCAAATTTAGCCCTTACGACTACTCCTGATGTTGCGGGAACAACCTACTATTGGGCGACGCCCTCAATTTCGGGAGGTGCAGCGAATATAACAGGTGGAACTGCAAGATCGACCCCAGGGACAGCGTTACCAATAACCGACATCCTTGTCAATACAACATCTACTTCACGTACAGCTACTTATGCTATAAGGCCCAGAAGTCCTTTGGGATGTGTTGGAGCTTCAAGAAATGTGGTGATCACGGTCAATCCGAAACCGGCAATATTCCCTCTAACCTCCACAATCTGCAGTGGGGGAACATTTACCGTTACTCCGTTGGATGGCACAAATGGAATTGTACCGTCAGGAACAACTTACAGCTGGTCAGCGCCAAGTGGATCTGGTTTTACAGGTGGAGCAGCCAGCATTGGTTCACCTACGAGTATCAGCGGAACTTTGGTTAATACCACCAGTGCAGCTGCTACTGCTATCTATACGGTAACTCCAACATCAGGAAGTTGTACGGGATCGACTTTTATAGTGACCGTTACTGTGCAGCCTGTTGCCAACGTAATTGCAACACCCGCTTCACAGATTATCTGCCACAACACAGCAACAAACATAGCACTGTCATCAACTACTACGGGAACCGTAACCTATTCCTGGACAGCAGCTCTTACTTCCGGGACTGCGGGTGGATTCTCTAATAGCAGTGGCAATACAATTGCCCAGACATTAACCAATACAACAACTTCACCAGCCACTGTTACTTACCACATCACACCATTCATTGGAGGATGTGCCGGAACAGCCATCGATGTGGTTGTTACTGTAAATCCTGCTGGCCAGGTTAATCAGCCTGCAAGCCAGGTAGTTTGCAATAATGCAGCCACCACACCTATCACATTTACCACCAGTAATCTGGTAGGAACGACAACCTACTCATGGACCAACAATACCACCAGTATTGGGCTTGGCGCCAGCGGCTCAGGTGATATTGGCTCTTTCACAGGAATAAACAATGGCACGGCCCCTGTAGTAGCAACAATAGTTGTAACACCTCATTTTGACAATGGTGCGCCTATTTGTGACGGTTCAACCAAAACCTTTACGATCACTGTGAATCCCACAGGGGAGGTAAATCAACCTGCCAACGTGGTATTTTGTAACAACGCCACCGGAACGGTTACTTTTGCTACAAGTAATACAGGGGGAACGACCACCTATACGTGGACGAACGACAACACGGCTATTGGTCTGTTGGCAATTGGAAGTAATGATATATCTTTTACTGCCACAAACACAACGACTGCACCTATTCTGGCCAACATCGTCGTGACACCAACTTTTTCAAATGGGGGGACTTCGTGTTTCGGTCCTACCAAAACATTCACCATTACCGTGAATCCAAGCGGACAGGCCAACAATCCTGGGAACCAGGTATTGTGCAATAATACAGTTACTTCACTCATTACATTTAGTACAAATAACACAGTCGAAACAACCTCCTATTCATGGATCAACAACACGCCTGGTATTGGACTGGCGCCGGGTGGATCAGGACCAACGATTCCAGCGTTCACAGCAATAAATACAGGTACAACACCAGTAGTTGCTACCATTACCTTAACCCCTACTTTTACCAATGGAGCTGTAAGCTGTCAGGGACCAGTTCAGAATTTCACGATCACTGTCAATCCAACCCCAACCGTAACAAGCGCTTCATCCTTATCTATTTGTAGTGGTTTGGCTGTAAATTATACTCCAACTTCAGCTGTTACAGGGACAACTTTTACCTGGACCGCACAAAATACAATTGGAACTGTCATCGGATACGCTGTGAGCGGATCCGAAGCAATTAACAATACCTTAACCAATACCGGTAGCGGAGACGGCCAGGTAACCTATACCATTACCCCGCATGGACCTATACCTACCAATTGCACAGGCCCTGCCTTTGAACTTAAGGTGAATGTATTAAATTGTGCTCCAAAAATCGGTGTGGCCAAACAATTGGTCAGCCTCGACAACAATGGCGACGGAACCTATGATGCTTTATTTAATATCCGTGTACAGAACTATGGAAATTTGACATTGGATAATATCCAGGTAACTGACACATTAAATCAGGGAGCCTTTATTGGTAAATATGCTATTTTAGGAATCTCAAGTGCCAACTTTGCCGTTAATACGGCTTATAATGGAAATACAGACTGGAACCTGCTGGTTTCCTCCGGCAATAGTCTGGCGGTAGGTGCATCATCAGATATCCGTTTAAGGATAAAGATTTTAAGTGCCGGAACATACAGTAACCAGGCAACAGCTAGTTCAACGACATCAGGAACTGCAAAAGACAGATCTGAAAATGGCAGCGATCCTGATCCAAATCACAATGGAGACCCAGCTGAAAGCTCTCCAACACCGGTTATTACTGCCTGCTCGCCGGCAGTCACAGTGAGTATTGCTAATGGCCAGATTTGTTATCCTTTTGAACCAAATTATACACTGAATCCAACTGTAACGGGAACTCCAGGCTCCTATTTATGGACAACAGACGGGACAGGTACATTCGGTAGTAATATCGCAGCAACTACAACCTACACCCCAAGTGCTTCCGATGTTCAGGACGGACAGGTGGTGCTAACACTCACTGCTATCAGTGGAGGAGTGTGTCCGAATGTGACCTCTTCAATGATTTTAACCATTTGGAAGACCCCAGACACACCAACCGCAACCATCATCCAACCAACCTGTTCAACAGCAACCGGAACGATAGAAGTAACTTCGCCTCTGGGATTATACGAGTATAAAATTGATGCAGGAGGAACATACCAGGCTTCAACAACTTTTACAGGGGTGGCCGCAGGTAGCCGAACAATTTATGTGAGAAATATTAATAACACGTCGTGTACTTCTTCAGCTTCAGTTACGGTAAGCGCAGTACCAACACTTCCTGCAAATGCGACTGCAAGTACAACCATTCAGCCAACCTGCTCAATTCCAACAGGTACTATTGTTGTAACTGCGCCTATTGGTGCATACGAGTACAATATTGATGGCCGTGCATACCAGTCATCAGTAACTTTTGCCGGAGTACTACCTGGGTCTCATCCCATTTTAGTACGAAGTAAAACAGATAATTTGTGCATCTCTGCATCGGCAACTTCTGTTACAGTAAATGCTATACCAGCAGTTCCAGCTGCAGCAACGGCCAGTACAACCATCCAGCCAACCTGCTCGGTGGCAACTGGAACAATCGTAGTGACAGCGCCGACAGGGGCAACCTATGAATACAATATTGACGGCGGTACCTGGCAGTCCCCGGTAACATTCACCGCAATAGCGGCCGGCGCACACAATATCCTGGTCAGAAGAACGACTGATCCCACTTGTATTTCTTCTGCAACGATTGTAAATGTTAACGCCCAGCCAACAGCTCCGGAAGCACCAACAGCCACAACTACGATTCAGCCAACCTGTTCTGTTGCAACAGGGACAATCGTGGTAACAGCGCCGCTGGGTCTTTACGAATATAATATTGACGGAGGAACATGGCAGACATCCACCACATTTACCAGCGTTGCTGCCGGATCGCATCCAATCCTGGTCAGGCGATCAAACAGCATAACCTGTATATCTGCTCCAACATCGGTATCGGTTAACACACAACCAACAGCTCCGGCTAATGCGACTGCAAGTACGACCATCCAGCCAAGCTGTTCGTTACCAACAGGAACAATCGTAGTAACTGCCCCAACCGGCGCAGGTTACGAATACAACATTGACGGTGGAGCTTACCAGCTATCTACAACATTCACAGCAATGGCTGCCGGTACACACGCAATTTTAGTGAGAAGAACCGGCGACCCAACCTGTATCTCTGCTGCCGCAACATCGGTAACAGTAACCGCTGACCCCTCAGTGCCGGCAGCGGCAACGGCCAGCGTAACCATCCAGCCAACCTGCTCGGTGGCAACCGGAACAATCGTAGTGACAGCACCGACAGGGGCAACCTATGAATACAATATTGACGGCGGTACCTGGCAGTCCCCGGTAACATTCACCGCAATAGCAGCCGGCGCACACAATATCCTGGTCAGAAGAACTACTGATCCCACTTGTATTTCTTCTGCAACGATTGTAAATGTTAACGCCCAGCCAACAGCTCCGGAAGCGCCAACAGCCACAACTACGATTCAGCCAACCTGTTCTGTTGCAACAGGGACAATCGTGGTAACAGCGCCGCTGGGTCTTTACGAATATAATATTGACGGCGGAACATGGCAAACTTCAACCACATTTACAAGTGTTGCTGCCGGATCGCATCCAATCCTGGTCAGGCGATCAAACAGCATAACCTGTATATCTGCTCCAACCTCGGTTTCGGTTAACACACAACCAACAGCTCCGGCTAATGCGACTGCAAGTACGACCATCCAGCCAAGCTGTTCGGTACCAACAGGAACGATCGTAGTGACAGCACCGACAGGGGCAACCTATGAATACAACATTGACGGTGGAGCTTACCAGCTATCTACAACATTCACAGCAATGGCTGCCGGTACACACGCAATTTTAGTGAGAAGAACCGGCGACCCAACCTGTATCTCTGCTACCGCAACATCGGTAACAGTAACCGCTGACCCCTCAGTGCCGGCAGCGGCCACGGCCAGCGTAACCATCCAGCCAACCTGCTCGGTGGCAACCGGAACAATCGTAGTGACAGCACCGACAGGGGCAACCTATGAATACAATATTGACGGCGGTACCTGGCAGTCCCCGGTAACATTCACCGCAATAGCAGCCGGCGCACACAATATCCTGGTCAGAAGAACTACTGATCCCACTTGTATTTCTTCTGCAACGATTGTAAATGTTAACGCCCAGCCAACAGCTCCGGAAGCGCCAACAGCCACAACTACGATTCAGCCAACCTGTTCTGTTGCAACAGGGACAATCGTGGTAACAGCGCCGCTGGGTCTTTACGAATATAATATTGACGGCGGAACATGGCAAACTTCAACCACATTTACAAGTGTTGCCGCCGGATCGCATCCAATCCTGGTCAGGCGATCAAACAGCATAACCTGTATATCTGCTCCAACCTCGGTTTCGGTTAACACACAACCAACAGCTCCGGCTAATGCGACTGCAAGTACGACCATCCAGCCAAGCTGTTCGGTACCAACAGGAACAATCGTAGTAACTGCCCCAACCGGCGCAGGTTACGAATACAACATTGACGGTGGAGCTTACCAGCTATCTACAACATTCACAGCAATGGCTGCCGGTACACACGCAATTTTAGTGAGAAGAACCGGCGACCCAACCTGTATCTCTGCTGCCGCAACATCGGTAACAGTAACCGCTGACCCCTCAGTGCCGGCAGCGGCCACGGCCAGCGTAACCATCCAGCCAACCTGCTCGGTGGCAACCGGAACAATCGTAGTGACAGCGCCGACAGGGGCAACCTATGAATACAATATTGACGGCGGTACCTGGCAGTCCCCGGTAACATTCACCGCAATAGCGGCCGGCGCACACAATATCCTGGTCAGAAGAACGACTGATCCCACTTGTATTTCTTCGGCAACGATTGTAAATGTTAACGCCCAGCCAACAGCTCCGGAAGCGCCAACAGCCACAACTACCATTCAGCCAACCTGTTCTGTTGCAACAGGGACAATCGTGGTAACAGCGCCGCTGGGTCTTTACGAATATAATATTGACGGCGGAACATGGCAAACTTCAACCACATTTACAAGTGTTGCCGCCGGATCGCATCCAATCCTGGTCAGGCGATCAAACAGCATAACCTGTATATCTGCTCCAACCTCGGTTTCGGTTAACACACAACCAACAGCTCCGGCTAATGCGACTGCAAGTACGACCATCCAGCCAAGCTGTTCGGTACCAACAGGAACAATCGTAGTAACTGCCCCAACCGGCGCAGGTTACGAATACAACATTGACGGTGGAGCTTACCAGCTATCTACAACATTCACAGCAATGGCTGCCGGTACACACGCAATTTTAGTGAGAAGAACCGGCGACCCAACCTGTATCTCTGCTGCCGCAACATCGGTAACAGTAACCGCTGACCCCTCAGTGCCGGCAGCGGCCACGGCCAGCGTAACCATCCAGCCAACCTGCTCGGTGGCAACCGGAACAATCGTAGTGACAGCGCCGACAGGGGCAACCTATGAATACAATATTGACGGCGGTACCTGGCAGTCCCCGGTAACATTCACCGCAATAGCGGCCGGCGCACACAATATCCTGGTCAGAAGAACTACTGATCCCACTTGTATTTCTTCGGCAACGATTGTAAACGTAAACGCCCAGCCAACAGCTCCGGAAGCGCCAACAGCCACAACTACCATTCAGCCTACCTGTTCAGTGGCAACAGGGACAATCGTGGTAACAGCGCCTCTGGGTCTTTACGAATATAATATTGACGGAGGAACATGGCAGACTTCAACCACATTTACCAGTGTTGCTGCCGGATCGCATCCAATCCTGGTCAGGCGATCAAACAGCATAACCTGTATATCGGCTCCAACTTCGGTATCGGTTAACACACAACCAACAGCTCCGGCTAATGCGACTGCAAGTACGACCATCCAGCCAAGCTGTTCGTTACCAACAGGAACAATCGTAGTAACTGCCCCAACCGGCGCAGGTTACGAATACAACATTGACGGTGGAGCTTACCAGCTATCTACAACATTCACAGCAATGGCTGCCGGTACACACGCAATTTTAGTGAGAAGAACCGGCGACCCAACCTGTATCTCTGCTGCCGCAACATCGGTAACAGTAACCGCTGACCCCTCAGTGCCGGCAGCGGCAACGGCCAGCGTAACCATCCAGCCAACCTGCTCGGTGGCAACCGGAACCATCGTAGTGACAGCGCCGACAGGGGCAACCTATGAATACAATATTGACGGCGGTACCTGGCAGTCCCCGGTAACATTCACCGCAATAGCGGCCGGCGCACACAATATCCTGGTCAGAAGAACGACTGATCCCACTTGTATTTCTTCGGCAACGATTGTAAACGTAAACGCCCAGCCAACAGCTCCGGAAGCGCCAACAGCCACAACTACGATTCAGCCAACCTGTTCTGTTGCAACAGGGACAATCGTGGTAACAGCGCCGCTGGGTCTTTACGAATATAATATTGACGGCGGAACATGGCAGACTTCAACCACATTTACCAGTGTTGCCGCCGGATCGCATCCAATCCTGGTCAGGCGATCAAACAGCATAACCTGTATATCTGCTCCAACCTCGGTTTCGGTTAACACACAACCAACAGCTCCGGCTAATGCGACTGCAAGTACGACCATCCAGCCAAGCTGTTCGGTACCAACAGGAACAATCGTAGTAAGCGCCCCAACCGGCGCAGGTTACGAATACAACATTGACGGTGGAGCTTACCAGCTATCTACAACATTCACAGCAATGGCTGCCGGTACACACGCAATTTTAGTGAGAAGAACCGGCGACCCAACCTGTATCTCTGCTACCGCAACATCGGTAACAGTAACCGCTGACCCCTCAGTGCCGGCAGCGGCCACGGCCAGCGTAACCATCCAGCCAACCTGCTCGGTAGCAACCGGAACAATCGTAGTGACAGCACCGACAGGGGCAACCTATGAATACAATATTGACGGCGGTACCTGGCAGTCCCCGGTAACATTCACCGCAATAGCAGCCGGCGCACACAATATCCTGGTCAGAAGAACGACTGATCCCACTTGTATTTCTTCTGCAACGATTGTAAATGTTAACGCCCAGCCAACAGCTCCGGAAGCACCAACAGCCACAACTACGATTCAGCCAACCTGTTCTGTTGCAACAGGGACAATCGTGGTAACAGCGCCGCTGGGTCTTTACGAATATAATATTGACGGAGGAACATGGCAGACTTCAACCACATTTACCAGTGTTGCCGCCGGATCGCATCCAATCCTGGTCAGGCGATCAAACAGCATAACCTGTATATCTGCTCCAACCTCGGTTTCGGTAAATGCTCTGCCTGCCGCACTCGCGGCAACCATTACCGCAAGCACAAATATACTTTGCTATGGTGCTGCGACAGGAACAGCAACGGTAACGGCAACTAATGGTACAGCTCCGTATACCTTTTTATGGAGCAACGGATCAACTGATCAGATGGCTTCCGCATTGATAGCAGGAACCTATACCGTGACCGTTACAGATAAAAACGGTTGTAATGTTATTGTCGACGGTGTCAATTCCGCTGTGATCACCCAGCCTGACGGTGCAATTACTGCCGGTGCAGGTGCTGATGCAACAATCTGTTCAACAGGAACACATCTGCTTGCAGGAACAGCTTCAAACTATTCTTCACTGCAGTGGACAACAAGCGGAACCGGAAGTTTTGGTGGAAACGAAACAACACTTACTCCGACTTATACTCCGAGTGCTGCCGATATCGCGACAGGTCAGGTGCAGCTTACGCTTACTGCTACGGGTAATACCGGTTGTACACCTGTAAGCGATTATATTGTACTCACCATCTGGCCGGCAGCAACTGCTGATGCCGGACCTGCCACCGTGGCAATCTGCTCCGGAAGTGCTTATCCGCTGACAGGCGCTACAGCTACAAATTATGCAGGTTTGACCTGGAGCTCAAATGCAGGCGGATCTTTCGACAATCCAAATGCTTTGAACCCGAGGTTTACACCGGCAACAGGCTATTCAGGAACAGTCAGACTCACCTTAACCGCTACCGGATTAGGCTCCGGCGCCTGTTCTGATGCCTCAGATTATATTGACCTCTCCGTTAATGCCTCCCCAACCCTGACTGTTGGTACCATCACCAACACAACGTGCAATAATTCAGTTGGCTCAGTTGCATTTACAAGCAGTGAACCCGGAACGGTTACACTCAACGGGTTGTCACATACTACCCCTTATACTTTTACAGGACTGGCTGCAGGTTACTTTACCGCAACCTTTATCGCTAATGCTACAGGATGCACCACAACAGCAAACTTCCAGATCACCAACACAAACAGTGACCTTACAGGTACTGCTGTTGTTACCGATGCAGTTTGCAACGGTGGCATCGGATCAGCCATTATTACTGCTTTCGGCGGTACAGCCAGCTATCAGTACAACATTGATAATGGTGGATATGGTACGGCCACAGCATCACCGGTTAACTTCGCCGGATTAGCTGTCGGCAGCCATAATGTCAAAATTAAAGATGCAAACGGTTGTACCTATACCGTCGCTTTTGATATCGACCAGCCAACACCTCTCGTTCTGTCGCTGGCCAGCCAGACCAATGTATCCTGTAAAGGATTGTCAGATGGTTCGGTTACCGTCCAGGCTACCGGCGGGACAACGCCTTACATTTATCGTATTACGCTCGGGACTGCAGCCATCTCAGAAAATATGGTCACCGCGATGAAAGCCGGTAACTACACCATAGAGGTCGAAGATGCCAATCATTGTTTGCAAACGCTCAATGTCACCATTACCGAAACAACCTGTAACCCGGTCACCATTAATGATAATCCTACAACCCCGGAAGACACTCCGGCAACAGGAAGTGTATTAAGTAACGATTCCGATCCAAATTCACCGGCGCTAACTTTATCCGTTACCCAGTTTGTGATTAACGGAATAACCTACCCTGCAGGTACTACTGCCGCAATCCCCGGGGTCGGCACCCTGGTGGTGAACGCCAATGGGACTTACACCTTTACACCGGTTGCCAACTACAGCGGACCTGTTCCGCCGGTTACCTATACCGCAACGAACGGAACGAATACCAGTACTGCTGAATTGACCATCACCGTTAACCCGGTAAACGATGCCCCGGTGGCAGGTGTTTCAACCATGACCTCCCAGTTCAACCCGGGAGGAACAAACAGCCTGGCTATACCAGCTAATCAGTTCAGTGGCACCGACGTGGACGGAACTATCGCTTCGATCCTGATACCATCCATGCCAACCAATGCAACCAGCATTACAGTCGGAGGGACAACCTATACATCGCTTACCTTCCCGGCAGGTGGAATATCGGTCCCGACCAATACAACCGGACAGCCTCTTTTACCCATCTCCATCGACCCGATCAGTGGGGCAGTCACTTCTGTACTATCCTACAACGTAATTGACAATAATGGTCTGGCTTCCGTTACGACCGGCTCTGTATCCGTTCCATTTGCCGTACTATCGGTGTCAGGAACCGTTTTCAATGACACGAACGGATTGACAAACAATACAGTAGATGGCACAGGAACCAATGTGGGCGGAGCCCTTTACATGATTCTGGTCAATACCCTTAACCAGGTGGTCGCTTCAATCCCTGTTGCCGCTAACGGAACTTACCAGTTCACCGGGGCCAACGGGCTGGCTGTAAATACTTCGTATAACCTGATCCTCTCCAATGGCGCACAAACCGTCGGAGCCACATTATCGGCCGCAACCTATCCCACAGGATGGGTATCAACGGGCGAAAATATCGGAACCGGACCTGGCAGTGATGGCACAATCAACGGTATCCTGGAGGTTAATACCAACTCGGGTAATCTGGCAAATGCCAACTTCGGGGTTGCTTCAGCTATGGTAATCAGTGCGGGTGCCAATGCGGCAATCTGCAGCTCAGCCAATTCCTATACGCTGAGCGGGGCATCTGCCAGCAACTATACATCGCTACTGTGGACTACCAACGGAACTGGTTTATTTGCCGATGCAACCACTATTCATGCTGTTTATACTCCAAGTACAGCTGATATTGCTACAGGCGAAGTTCAGCTTACCCTCACCGGAACAGGTATCGGAAGCGTTCCTACGCTGACCAGTCATATGACACTCACCATCTGGCCGGCAGCAACTGCTGATGCCGGACCTGCCACCGCGGCAATCTGCTCCGGAAGTGCTTATCCGCTGACAGGCGCTACAGCTACAAATTATGCAGGTTTGACCTGGAGCTCAAATGCAGGCGGATCTTTCGATAATCCAAATGCTTTGAACCCGAGGTTTACATCGGCAACAGGCTATTCAGGAACAGTCAGACTCACCTTAACCGCTACCGGATTAGGCTCCGGCGCCTGTTCTGATGCCTCAGATTATATTGACCTCTCCGTTAATGCCTCCCCAACCCTGACTGTTGGTACCATCACCAACACAACGTGCAATAATTCAGTTGGCTCAGTTGCATTTACAAGCAGTGAACCCGGAACGGTTACACTCAACGGGTTGTCACATACTACCCCTTATACTTTTACAGGACTGGCTGCAGGTTACTTTACCGCAACCTTTATCGCTAATGCTACAGGATGCACCACAACAGCAAACTTCCAGATCACCAACACAAACAGTGACCTTACAGGTACTGCTGTTGTTACCGATGCAGTTTGCAACGGTGGCATCGGATCAGCCATTATTACTGCTTTTGGCGGTACAGCCAGCTATCAGTACAACATTGATAATGGTGGATATGGTACGGCCACAGCATCACCGGTTAACTTCGCCGGATTAGCTGTCGGCAGCCATAATGTCAAAATTAAAGATGCAAACGGTTGTACCTATACCGTCGCTTTTGATATCGACCAGCCAACACCTCTCGTTCTGTCGCTGGCCAGCCAGACCAATGTATCCTGTAAAGGATTGTCAGATGGTTCGGTTACCGTCCAGGCTACCGGCGGGACAACGCCTTACATTTATCGTATTACGCTCGGGACTGCAGCCATCTCAGAAAATATGGTCACCGCGATGAAAGCCGGTAACTACACCATAGAGGTCGAAGATGCCAATCATTGTTTGCAAACGCTCAATGTCACCATTACCGAAACAACCTGTAACCCGGTCACCATTAATGATAATCCTACAACCCCGGAAGACACTCCGGCAACAGGAAGTGTATTAAGTAACGATTCCGATCCAAATTCACCGGCGCTAACTTTATCCGTTACCCAGTTTGTGATTAACGGAATAACCTACCCTGCAGGTACTACTGCCGCAATCCCCGGGGTCGGCACCCTGGTGGTGAACGCCAATGGGACTTACACCTTTACACCGGTTGCCAACTACAGCGGACCTGTTCCGCCGGTTACCTATACCGCAACGAACGGAACGAATACCAGTACTGCTGAATTGACCATCACCGTTAACCCGGTAAACGATGCCCCGGTGGCAGGTGTTTCAACCATGACCTCCCAGTTCAACCCGGGAGGAACAAACAGCCTGGCTATACCAGCTAATCAGTTCAGTGGCACCGACGTGGACGGAACTATCGCTTCGATCCTGATACCATCCATGCCAACCAATGCAACCAGCATTACAGTCGGAGGGACAACCTATACATCGCTTACCTTCCCGGCAGGTGGAATATCGGTCCCGACCAATACAACCGGACAGCCTCTTTTACCCATCTCCATCGACCCGATCAGTGGGGCAGTCACTTCTGTACTATCCTACAACGTAATTGACAATAATGGTCTGGCTTCCGTTACGACCGGCTCTGTATCCGTTCCATTTGCCGTACTATCGGTGTCAGGAACCGTTTTCAATGACACGAACGGATTGACAAACAATACAGTAGATGGCACAGGAACCAATGTGGGCGGAGCCCTTTACATGATTCTGGTCAATACCCTTAACCAGGTGGTCGCTTCAATCCCTGTTGCCGCTAACGGAACTTACCAGTTCACCGGGGCCAACGGGCTGGCTGTAAATACTTCGTATAACCTGATCCTCTCCAATGGCGCACAAACCGTCGGAGCCACATTATCGGCCGCAACCTATCCCACAGGATGGGTATCAACGGGCGAAAATATCGGAACCGGACCTGGCAGTGATGGCACAATCAACGGTATCCTGGAGATTAATACCAACTCGGGAAATCTGATCAATGCCAACTTCGGGGTTGAACAGTTGCCAACGGCCACCACTTCAACGGTAGCCTCACAGCCCAATCCGGGCAATAGCAACCTGCTGATCATCGACCCGACTGCCTTTACAGGGACAGATCCTGATGGAGGAACAATAGCCAGCATTCATTTTACGAGCTTCCCAACAGGAGCCACCTCGGTGACCATCGGCGGCACCAATTATACGCTGACGACCTGGCCATCGGGAGGATTGACCGTACCGGCAGGGACTACCGTGAGTGTTGATCCGACTGACGGAACAGGCAGCGTCGATCTACCTTTCAGGGTGATTGACAATGCAGGTAAAGAGAGTACCAATACCGCCACGATAACCCTTCCAATCGCCGACCTGACCATCACAGGAACAGTGTTCCACGACAGCAATGGCGGAGTGATCGACGGCACAGGGACCGGAACAGCTGGCACAGCACAACTCTATGCCAACCTGGTCAGTACTGCTACAGGTAAAATCGTTGGCGTGATAAGTGTGAACAGTAACGGTACTTATTCTTTAGGCACTGCACAGGGGGTGAAGAACGGTACAAACTATACGGTAGTTTTATCTACCACCCAGGGACTTACTGGTGGCGTTGCCTCAGCATTGTTGCCATCAGGATGGGTCAATACGGCAGACGGCCTTATAGCCGCAGGTGATGGATTGGCAGACGGCATAATTGCAGTATCTGTTACAACATCATCGGTTGTCAATGCCAACTTCGGTATTGAACAGTTGCCCGTAGCCACCTCAGGGGTAAATACACAGCAAAATCCGGGCGGTACAAATCTTCTGACCATCAACCCGGTACTCTTTACCGGTACCGATGCGGACGGAACAATCGCACAGATCCACTATACCACATTCCCAACCGGTATTACCTCAGTTACCATTGGCGGGACCAGCTACACAGCATCAACATGGCCCGCCCCGGGAGTAACTGTGGCGGCAGGAACTGCAGTTAGTATTGATCCTATTGACGGAACAGGCAATGTGGCGGTACCGTTTAAGGTAATCGACAACGCAGGAAAAGAGAGTTCAAATGAAGCCAGTCTCACCCTGTCACTGACAGAACTATCCATCTCGGGTACAGTTTATGATGACGGTAACGGATTGCTGGGTCTGCCGGTTAACACGGTGGACGGTACGCCTACCAACGTGGGAGGAACTGTTTACGCCAACCTGATTACCAGCTCTGACAATAAAGTAGCCGCCTCTGTCACGGTAGCCACCGACGGGACTTATCTGTTCACTACAGCCAATGGCGTGACCAGGTTAGAGGTCTATAACCTGATACTGACCAACAGTGCGCAGGTTGTGGGCTCGACCCTGACAACGGCCAACTACCCAACGGGATGGGTCTCTACGGGCGAAAACCTTGGTGCAGGCGCAGGAAGCGACGGAGCTGTAAACGGAGTACTTGCAGTACCTGCTGTTGCAGGCAATGTGGCCAATGCCAACTTCGGAATCGAACAGTTGCCGGTTACCTCTGCAATCACAGTCGCCACCCAGCAAAACCCGGGAGGCACAAATCTGCTCTCCATCAACCCGGAATCCTTCACAGGTACCGACGCTGACGGGACAATAGCACAAATCCATTATACCACATTCCCAACCGGAGTTACCACCATAACCATTGGCGCGACCAGTTACGCTTCGGCAGGATGGCCTGTGGGCGGGGTAACAGCAGACGCAGGAACAGCCGTCAGTGTTGATCCTTTAGACGGCACGGGCAATGTGGCGATCGCCTTTAAGGTGATTGACAATGCAGGGAAAGAGAGCACCAATACAGCTACCCTCACCCTGCCGCTGTCAGATCTGATCGTATCAGGTACCGTTTATAACGATGCAAACGGCCTTCTGGGTCTGCCGGCCAACACGGTCGACGGAACAGTGACCAACGCAGGTGGCGCCGTGTATGCCAATATTGCCGACGGGACAAACCTCGTGGTCAAATCGGTGGCAGTAGCCGCTGACGGAACTTACTCGTTCACCACAGCCGACGGAGTTAAAACAGCTACAGCCTATACCATCATACTGACCAGCGCCCTGCAGACAACAGGGGCCACCCTTACTACGGCCTCCTATCCTTCGAACTGGGTATCCACAGGCGAGAACATCGGAGCAGGTGCTGGCAGTGATGCTACCGTTGATGGAAAATTAGCGGTCACTACCACCTCAGGCAGTGTAGCCAATGCCAACTTTGGTATCGACCAGTTGCCAACAGCCATTGGAGCCACCGCAGCAACTCAGCCTAATCCTGGAGGAACAACCAACTTACCGGTGGCCACAACCCTGTTCACAGGTACTGATCCCGCTCCGGGAAACATCTCCTTTATCAAAATTACTGCTTTCCCGACTTTTGTCACCAGTATTACCGTTGGCGGAACAACCTATACCTCCGGAACTTTCCCGGGCACAGGTGTTACCATCGCAGCAAATACCGATGGCAATCCCACATCAGCCATTGCCATTGACCCCATTGACGGCAGCGTGAGCCCGGTAATCTCGTTTAAGGTTATCGACAATGCAGGCAAAGAGTCTGCCAACACGGCTTCTGTAATCATGCCTTTTGGTACGCTTACCCTGACAGGTAACGTATTCAACGACGTGAACGGTCTGTCAAATGGTATCGTTGACGGTACCGGAACCAATGCAGGTACACTTTATATGAACCTGGTAAATGGTCTCAATCAGGTCGTTGCTTCAAAACCGGTCGCCGCAGGCGGAACCTATTCGTTCAGTGAGACCGACGGACTGACCGTGAGCACCAACTATAACCTGATCCTCTCCAATGGCGCACAAACCGTCGGAGCCACATTATCGGCCGCAACCTATCCCACAGGATGGGTGTCAACAGGAGAAAATATCGGTTCAGGCGCCGGTAACGACGGCCTGGTTGATGGTATACTTGCAGTCAATATTGGTTCAGCCAGTGTGACAAATGCCAACTTCGGGGTTAAATCAGCAATGACGGCAAGTGCCGGCTTAGATGATTCAACGTGCAGTTCATCAATCACCTATACTTTAATTGGTGCAGTAGCAACCAATTATAGTTCGCTGTTATGGACTACCAATGGAACCGGATTATTCTCAGATGCAACCATCCAGAATCCGAATTATAAACCAAGTGAAGCAGATATTGTAACAGGAGAGGTTCAGTTGACACTAACAGCATTCGGGGTTGGTAGCGTTGGTACAATTAGCGATCAAATGACTCTTGTCATCTGGAAAGCTGCCACTGCTTTTGCAGGACCCGATGCCAGCATTTGTGAAGGAAAGTCTTTCGTGCTTACCGGAGCCACCGCTTCAAATTACACAACGATTTCCTGGACAAGTTCTGGTGGAACGTTTGACAATGCCCATGCATTGAACCCAACATTTACACCTACGACAACAGGTCCAATTACTATTACTTTAACAGCTAACGGATTAGGATCTGGTACTTGTTCAAATGCAGTCTCTTCAATGACACTGACTGTAACAAATTCGATCGTGCTGGCTACACCGGTGGTAACCAATGCCAATTGTCAGGGTGGCCTCACCGGCAGCGTACAACTGGGTGTTAGTTCCGGCGGGGCTGGATCATTTAGCTACAGTCTGAGTATTGGAACAACAAACTCAACAGGTTCATTTACCGGACTCTCTTCAGGTGGTTATACCTACACGGTCACTGATGCAAATGGGTGTACGGCTTCAGGTTCTTTCCAGGTGACAGACCCGAACCTGCTCACCCAGGCCATAACCACAGAGGTTGATGCAACCTGTAATGGTCTGAGTAACGGCAGCGCAAGCGTAACCGCCTCTGGAGGTACTGCTCCTTATACTTTCGCGTGGTCAGGAACTGTTACCCAGGCTGACAAACATGTTAATCCTAATGTAGCAACTGGTTTGGCAGCCAGTACATACCTTATAACGGTAACAGATTCGAAGGGTTGTTCTGCAATCCAGACCATCAAGATTGACCAACCGGCTGCATTGAATGTGGTTCTTGTCAGCCAGATCAACGTAACCTGCAAAGGTGGTTCAAATGGGTCGATAGTTGTGGATGCCACGGGTGGTGTCGCTCCATACAAATTCACTTCACCTTCGGGAACAGTTTCAGGCAATACGATATCTGGTCTGGTTGCTTCCCCGACACCTTACATTATCACCGTTACTGATGTGAACCTATGCACTGCGACGATGAACGTTACCATTACTGAACCTGCCAATGCACTGGTTGCATCAATTACTTCAAGTACAAATGTGCTTTGCTATGGCGCAGCTACTGGCAGCGCAACAGTAACGGCAAGTAACGGAACTCCCCCGTACACTTACCTGTGGAATAACGGATCAACAGATCAGACTGCTTCGAATCTGATCGCAGGTACCTATTCCGTGACGATAACCGATGAAAATGGATGTTTTGTCAACCTTATCAATGCGGTGACCATTACACAGCCGGCAGGAAACATCACGGTCTATGCTGGTCCTGATCAGACAATCTGTTCAACAACTGTTATCACTTCATTAACCGGAACAAGTGCGGCAAATGCAATCAGTTATAAGTGGACAACTTCAGGGACAGGTATTTTTACCAATCAGACATCACTGTATAATGCAACTTACACCCCCAGCGCTGCTGATATTGCCACAGGACAGGTTCAGTTAATGCTGACTGCTAAAGGCAATGGACCTTGTGCCGTTGTAAGCGACTTTATGGTTCTGAATATCTGGCCACCTCCAACAGCCGATGCCGGGCCTTCATCTGCAGCAATTTGTGCCGGAAGCACTTATGTTCTTACAGGTGCAACAGCCACAAATTACAGCGCTTTAACATGGAACTCCAATGCAGGTGGATCTTTCAATAATCCAAATGCCCTTAACCCAACGTTTACCCCGGCATCAGGTTTTAGCGGGATCGTCAGACTTACTTTAACTGCAAGCAGATTAGGCAGTTCGTGTTCAAATGCGATGAGTTATATTGATCTGACGGTCAATGCTGCCCCAACTTTAACTGTCAGTTCGATTATCAATACCACCTGTAGCAATTCACTCGGGTCAGTCGTGCTGACCGGAAGTGTCGCTGGTAGCATTACGTTGAATGGCGTATCAAAACCTTCACCGGCAACCTTTACCGGATTATCAGCAGGATACTTCACAGCTACCTTTTCAGCCGGGGCAACCGGATGTACCGCAATAGCTAATTTCCAGATTACCAATTCAAATAGTGATCTCTCAGGAACAGTTATTGTCACAGACGCCTCATGTAATACGGCTACTGGTTCAGTTACGGTGAATGCAACCGGAGGGACTACAACCGGAGGAAGCATAACCTCAACCGATGGGTATCGCTTTAGGCTTGACGGGGGAGTTACTCAGAGTAGCAATTCATTTACCGGCATCTCTTCCGGAAACCATACAGTCAAAATCACCGACGACAATGGATGTACTTATTCCATAGATTTCTATGTTAATAAGCCTACGTTACTGATACTGGAACTGGCCAGTAAAACGAATGTATTGTGCTATGGTTCTACTACAGGAAGTGTGATTGTGAATGCAGCAGGGGGAACAACAGCATATATTTATTCTGTACTATCCGGGCCGAATACCCCCGTAGTTACCGGAAATTTAATTACCGGAATGTCGGCAGGAAGTTATCTGATTCAGGTAGAAGATGCCAATCATTGTACTGCAACCCTGCCTGTTGTCATATCACAACCGATCAATAGTTTAAGCATTACCGGAACTCCGGCGATTGTAACCAATCCGTCGTGTAATGGCACTTCTACAGGAAGCATTAACACTACGGTTACAGGTGGTTCCCTTCCCTACTCTTACAGTTGGAGTAACGGAACAAATTCAGCTGATCCGGCGGGATTGGCGGCAGGTTCTTATTCTGTGATTGTTACTGATGCAAGCGGCTGCTCTGTCAGTGGAGGCCCCTATGTGTTAACCAATCCAACAGCAGTTACTTTGACGGCGAGTTCAATATTCAGTACGACATGTGGTGCTTCCACAGGATCGGTGGTACTAACCAGCAGCGATGGAAGTATGGTAACCTTAAGCGGTGTAACCAAGCCGTCGGGTTCAGTCTTTACAGGTTTGATTGCCGGGTATTATACGCCGGTTTCATTAGGATCCTGTCCTGCGACTACCACATTCCGTATTGACAATACGAGCAGTACACTTTCCGCAAATATCACAAGCCTCACCTCTCCGTCATGTCATAATGGAAAAGGTTCAGTGGTTGTTAACGGCATAGGTGGTACCGGAAAACTCACCTATTCACTCGATGGAACAACGCCTCAATCAACGGGTTCTTTCCTGAATATTTCATCAGGTAATCATAACATAATGGTAGTTGATGCCAACTCCTGTGTATACACAGTGAGCTTTAGTATCTTCAATCCGCCGCTACTCTCACTTGCGCTGACCAGTCAAAACAATGTTTTGTGCAACGGTTCCTCAACAGGAAGTGTCATTGTGGCGGCTTCAGGCGGGACTCCTGATTACAATTACTCCATTATTTCCCAACCTGTTCCAGGCTCTCCTGCAATGGTAGCCGGGAATATGATCTCCAAATTGAAAGCTGGTAATTATACCATTCGCGTAACCGATACCAATGGGTGTACGGCTGAATTACCCGTGATTTTAAGTCAGCCGGCTCCAGTCGCGGTTTCGGCAGGACCTGATGCGTCCATCTGCGAGTCGGATACTTACTCCTTAAGCGGAAGTTCTGCAACCAATTCACTTTCCGTGTACTGGATTTCAACCGGAACAGGTTTCTTCAATAATGCTAATACACTGAACCCGGTTTATACTCCTGGTGCAGATGATATTGAAAATGGTTCGGTGACCCTTACTTTGAATGCTTCGCAGGGAGCTTCATGCCCACCTGTTACTGATGCAATGGTCTTGAATATCACACACAAGGCTCTTCCAAACGCGGGGGCTGATGCTACCATAAATGAAGATTCTGAATTTACGGTGAATAAGGCAACGGTCAAATATGCCACCTCTGTTTTATGGACTACAAACGGTACAGGTACGCTTATCAATGCCAGCACGCTGACGCCAATTTACAAGCCGGCGCTACATGAAACCGGAATAATTACACTCACCTTGTCGGCTTTATCGGCCAATCCATGCGGAATGGTCACCGACCAAATGATTCTCACCATAAAGCCTGTGAATCATCCACCGGTAGCTAACCCTGATAACTACAAAGGCAAGGAAAATAAAAAACTTGAAGAGAATGTGCTACCAAATGATGACGATATAGATGCAGACCATTTGATTGTGGAGACCACTCCTGTTAAACTTCCGGAACATGGTAAATTAAACCTCCTCTCCAACGGTGATTTCACTTATCAGCCAGACATTGATTTTATTGGGACAGACACCTTTGTTTACCGGATTTGTGATGATGGAATACCTTCATTGTGCGATACCGCAATCGTAAAAATTGTAATTGAAAAGGATGAAAATTGTCCTGTTTATGTCCCTAACTCCTTCTCGCCCAATGGTGATGGAATTCATGAAACCTTCAAGATCAGATGCTTATATAATTATGAGAATCCGATTATCGAAATATACAATCGTTGGGGGAATCTGATCTATAAAAAAGAACATTACGGAGATGTTGATTATTGGGGAGGTGAATCGAATGCCTGGTGGGACGGACATTCTGACAATAAATTGACCATTGGCGGTCAATACGTTGTGCCTGTCGGAACCTATTATTATGTGCTCAAATTAGAAAAGAGCAAAGCATTAACCGGCTTTTTGTTCTTAAACAAATAAAATGGGAAAAAGGGCGGGATGACCATCCCGCCCCTTTAAAGTGATGATAACAGAAAGAAAGGGATAGAAGAATGATAAGAATGATGAAAAAAGTAACATTGGCCACGCTGATAATGATGGGTGCACTCATTTCTAAAGGGCAGCAGGATCCTATGTACACGCAATATATGTTTAATTTGCAGACCATCAATCCGGCCTATGCCGGCACATGGCAATCTATTGGGGTCATGGCACTATCCCGCCTTCAATGGGTGGACTTTAAAGGTCACCCAAGTACCCAGACTTTCTCTTTTCAGACTCCGCTAAGATCTGAGAATGTGGGATTAGGACTTAATGTTATCGCAGATAAAGTTGGACTAGAAAAAAGACTCTCAGTCAATATCGACTATTCCTACAAAGTGCTGTTATCCGAAAACACGGCTCTAAGGTTCGGTATTAAGGGGGGATTCACAAATTACAGTAACAACCTTTCAGCATACGAACAATATCCGGATTATACATCCGATCCGGTATTTCAGGATAACATTCAAACCAAATTTATGCCAAATTTTGGGTTCGGACTTTTCCTCTCCTCTCAAAGGTATTACTTAAGTCTTTCTTTACCTAAAATCATCGAAAATACTTACCAGTCTAATTCAGCCAATTTCACTACAAAATCTGAAATGCGTCAGCTCTATTTTGCCGGAGGATTCATGTTTACCCTCTCTGAAAATATTCAGTTCAAACCAACTTTCATGACTAAAACTGTTGAAGGGACGCCATTCCAGTATGACCTTTCGGCCAATTTTTTACTCGCTGAAAAATTCTGGATCGGAGGGATGTATCGATCTGGAGACTCCTATGGAGCTATAGCTCAATGGATTTTTAACAAAAATCTACGTTTTGGCTATGCCTACGATTTCACCACCACCGACCTCCAAAGTTTTCACAATGGAATACACGAGGTGATGGTCTCCTTCGAATTCACTTATTCAAAACGGAGATATGTTTCACCAAGATACTTTTAAAACAAAAAGTAATAACTATATTTCAGCAGTTTATAACCTAAGGATTAAAATATTATCATAATGAACTCATTCTCTTTAATACATAACCTCTCTTTGTTGATTCTGTTGTTATTCCCTCCATTTTTGTATTCTCAAACCAATGACAATCGGATTTTCAACGATTCAATATTAAAAATATCTCCGATAGGACTAAATTCGACCCACAGTGATTTCGGACCGTTAGTCATTAGCGATACTTTATATTTCACAACCTTCAACGATAAACTTAGGGAAAAAAGTGACTGGACATTAAGGAATAGAGAGTTTTATGATTTGTACTGCACGGCAATTAACAATAAGGGAGATGTTATTGGGAAAAGGGAACCTGTTGAGGAATTTATCACCAGGTTTAATGATGGACCAGTTACTTATAGTCCAAAAACAGGTGAACTTTTTGTCACACAAAATTATAGTGATCAATCAATTAAAACCAAGCCTTTCCATGTTGAAATCAACCGGCTCCGAATTATCATTGCAAAACGTGTAAATGGGAAATGGAGATATGCCAGCGATTTTCCATATAATAATCCGGAATATTCTGTTGGCCATCCTGCAGTGACAGAATCTGGTGATACTTTGATATTTTCGAGCGACCGGCCAGGCGGATTCGGAGAAACTGACTTGTACTCTTCAGTCAGATCAAATGGCAAATGGGGAATCCCGGTTAATCTTGGGCCGAAAATTAATACCTCAGGAAAAGAGGAGTTCGCGTTTCTTACAGACCATCACCTTGGTGGTCAATTCCTAATATTCTCTTCAAAGGGGAGGTTTGGAAATGGAGGGTTCGATTTGTATTATACCAGATTTCCTTCAGACTATAGTGAGATTGGTCATTTTGATCCGCCCATAAACACAAAGTATGACGATTTTGCCATGACAATACCTCCAGATGCTGAATTTGGATACTTCACTTCTAACCGACCCGGTACGGGCGATGACGACATCTACAAATTCACATTCAAACGGATCATCAGAAAAATGATACAGTTAGCTCCAAAGTGCAGAACCTTATTTGTGTTTGACCAGAGCAGCCAGCACCCGATTCCGGGGGTCAGAATTGAATCATGTGACAAACAATTTTATATTACTGATGGGACTGGAAAAGTGACGTGTTTACCATGTATCGGAAACAATTGCAAAGTAGTTGCCAGCACCTTTGGTTATCCCGATAAATCAAAAATACTATCCGAATGCAAAATGAACGACAAAGGAGTTGTCAACGATACAATCTGGATGGATATTCTAGTAAATCAAAAAATTGCCTTAAGAAATATCTATTACGACTTTGACAAATGGGATATTTTATCCGATGCTGCCAAAGAACTTGACCAGCTGGTGACCCTGATGAAGGCAAATCCGGGGATGAAAGTCGAATTGGGTTCTCATACCGACGACCGGGGTACTGAGTCTTACAATTTAAGATTATCACAATTGCGTGCTAAGTCGGCAGTTGATTATATCGTTTCAAAAGGAATCGATCGATCGAGAATCAAAGGGACGGGCTACGGGAAAACACAGCTTATCCACAAAGGGATCGGAGGCAGAAAATGTACACCCGAGGAGAACCGGGAAAACCGCAGAACAGAAATCTTTATTCCGGGATTTTTAAGGGGTGAAGCAGTCAAACAGGAATCAGGAGATTATTCAAATGGAAAACCTGATGCTGCAAAGGATTACAGCTCATTGAAAGAACATGGATCAATCGTTGAAAAAAGCATACAAGCTACTCCGGTAAAAGATATGCTGAAAGTTGAAAAGGTGACCAAAGTTGAAAAAGCAGCAACTATTGCAGAGACTCCTAAAGTTAAAATAGTCCCGCACGAAACAGTTATTCCGAAAGCTGAAAGTGTGAAGATCGCGAATGTCGATGGGGCGAACTATTTTCTTGTTTTGGGATCATTCCAGGATGAAAAAAGGGCTTTAAATCTTGTTCAGCAACTTAAAGATGAAGGTTATGCAGCAACAATTCAACGTGAGGCAGGAAGGATAAGGGTCGGAATCGGATATGCAAAATTGAGTGAAGCAAAAAAAATACTTGAAGTTTTAAAGGATAAATATTTAGGGGTCTGGATACAGAAAAAATAACAAACCTAAAACCTGCTGGTATTTGAATAGTTAAAAATTTGCCAACTCCTTGGTCCCTCTTGTAAATGGCTAAAAACTTCGTATGAATTGACTGTTATGTCATGTTTTCAGGTTTGCGTATCTGTGGTTTAAAAAATATCTTTACCCAACAGTTAATGACGGTAATATATTTGATCAAAACCAATGATACACACATCAATTTTGGGAAAACAGACCCTACGGATAGCTCTGATATTTTTTTGGCTATGCGGTTCCGCATTGGCTCAGCCTAAGTCATCGGCGTTGCAGCGATGGCACGACAACAAATATTCGATGTTTATCCATTTTGGGGTCTATTCCGAACTGGGGGGAGTCTGGCAGGGTAAACCTGTTGAAAACGGTTACAGTGAACAGATCCATGCCACCGCCGGAATAATGGCGGATGATTACGAAAAGGTTCCAGCCCTCTTTAACCCGGTCAACTGGAATGCCGATACCATTGCTGCACTGGCTAAAAAAGCAGGAATGCGGTCAATTGTCATAACATCAAAACATCATGATGGTTTTTGCATGTACAAAACTGCTACTACGCGATTCAACGTTGTGGATGCTACCCCTTTTAAAAGGGATGTAATCGGGGAACTTTCAGAGGCATGTAAAAGAGCAGGTCTCAACTTTGGATTGTACTATTCGCTGATCGACTATACCCTGCATCCCTTTACCTCTCATAATGCCAATCCAATTACTGCCGATCATCACGAGTATAATAAAAAACAAGTAACAGAGCTTTTAAACAACTATGGCCCCATTTCGGAAATGTGGTTCGATATGGGTTCACTTACTACCAGGCAAAGTCGCGAGATATATGAGTTGGTTCACAGGTTACAGCCCGATTGTATGGTGAGCGGGCGCCTGGGAAACAATGCCTATGATTTTTGTGTGATGGGCGACAACGAATACCCCGATTTTAAAATAGATGCTCCCTGGCAAACGCCTGCATCGATATTCGACGAGACGTGGGGATACCGCTCCTGGCAAAAGCGGGAAAATGTTGAAGGTAAGATTCAACAGAAATTACTGAGTTTAATTAAGGTGGTGAGCCGTGGTGGAAACTATCTGCTCAATATTGGTCCGAAGGGTGACGGAACAGTTGTGTCTTACGAAACAGAGGTGCTTTCAGGCGTTGGCAAATGGCTTGAGAAAAACGGCGAGGCAATTTACGGCACAAATGCCAATCCTTTTCCAAACTCTTTCCCATGGGGCGAAATAACCTCAAACAAGAATCGGCTGTACCTTATCCTCTCTGGCAAAACTACTGAAAATATTGTTCTTCCGGGTATCTCGGGACAGATCAGGAAGGTCTCACTGCTAAATGATCCTCAATCAACTTTAAAAATTAAAACAGCAAAGGAGAGTCTGACCATTTTCACTCCTGAAAAACTCTATCTAAATACAGATTATCAGGTTATTGTTGTTGAATTCAACGGAATCTACCACTTACAACCCGAACAACTGCTTACAGATAAAAACATAACGCTCGATTTTCACAACGCGATAAAACATTACAGTTATTCCTGTATCGATTACTATAATAATCACAGAAGTATCGTTAAACAATCGTGGAATTTCAGTAAGAGTCAAAAGTTAGCGATACCAGTGGTTTATTACACCTCAGAAGAGATTGGAAAAGAGATTGAGCTGAACTGGAACGGAGAAAAAGAGATTGTCAGGTTGGAGGGTGGCACAAAGCTTCCGGCGATTAAAAATATGGATCCAGTTAAATGGGGCAACCGTTATTCCTTCGGACCGGTAGGTTCAGGATTCGAAAATCTTTCCGGACCAATTTCCGGTGGAATCAATCCCGACCTACCGTGGTCAGATGAACATAATTCAAAATGGAATTTTGTTCCCTCGTGGAAAGATGGTTTGGAAGAAACAGTCAACACTAATCCATTTCAGTCTTATTATATTCTGCAGGAGATAGTTTCTGCATCTGCTCAATATCTGCTAATTGAAGCCGGTGGCGGTGATGGAATCCAGCTCTGGCTGAATGGAGAAAATCTGGTGAAACACAATAACCCACGCGACATCAGGATGAATAAAGAGTTGGTACTGCTCCCGTTGAAGGCGGGAAAAAATCAGTTATTGTTCAAGTTTAACAATCGTTATGGTTATCAGTTGGTTTATAAAATCGATAAAAATATTGACCAATCCATCTACAATCAGCATCTTTCACCCCGAAAATTCACCAATAATAACCATTGCGAATTAAAGCTTCACCATCCCGGGAGTGAGCATCAGCCAATCAGGATGAATAACCTCAGGATTCAGTTGTGAAAATAATGTCCGGGTGACTTTCAGATCATGCATATCGCAACCAGATCACTGCTAAATTAAATATTATCAGGCTTATAAGCAGATATATATTCCGAAGGTGTTAATTTCATGACCCTTTTAAACTGGTCATTGAAATGAGATAAATTATTATAACCACTTTCCATACTCGCCATGGAGATGGTCATCTTACCTTCAACCATTAATTTGCAGGCATGCCCGATTCTCATCTCATTCAGAAACGAAAGAAAAGTCTTGCCGGTATGTTTTTTAAAATACCTGCAAAAAGCAGTAGGAGAAATATTCACAGTATTAGCCACATCTTCCAGTTTTATTGGTTTATTAAAATTCAGAATGATGTGTTCATGAATCTTGTTAAACCGGTAAAAATCATAGGTATTGATAGTTCTGGAATACCCGACACTTGCATGATATTTATAATCCTTGGTACCTGACATCATTTCCAGCAACAGGATTAGCTCTGTGATCCGCTGGATACCACTTAGCTGAAATATTTTAGTAATCTGTTCTCCCAAAGCTTTGCTGCTTTTACTGAGAAACTGAATCCCCCTTTGGGCTTTTTCAAGAAACTCCTTAATTGCCTTCATCTCAGGCAGACTGATGAAATTTGGATCAAAAATCTTCTTATTAAACTGTATAATAAGCACCTTAATCCCCGTTGTATCTTTCCCATCCATATATTTTGGGTCACTTTTCCACCAGTGTGGGACATTTTCACCAATTATACTGATCTCCCCCTCGGTAAAACGATGGATGCCGTCGCCAACATAGCTTGTGCCCGAACTTTTAACAACAAAAAGGATCTCTATCTCGGGGTGAAAATGCCAGGGAACAGTAAAATGGGGCCGTTCTTCATTAAAAAAGATGACCGATTCGGTAGGCAACGACGCCAGTTTCTGAAAGAAAGGCTTCATGTCAATTGATATTTTAGCAAAGCCAGAATTATTATGGCTAAAATAGGTAAAAAGAAAATCAACCAAAAGAACCTAAGTTCAATTGGCTGATTTCTTTTTAAATAATCTACTAAATTGTAAAAAATTCTGGTATCAGATTTGGTGTACCATCCATTAAAACAAATGATTAGTAGAGTATGATCAATTTTCAGAACCCATTAATAACCCGGATTCTGAACCAGTTTTGAGTTCAATTTGAGTTCATTTCCGGGAACTGGGAAAAGTTCGCGTGTTTTGGCACTTACCGCGTCTTTGAACAACCAGAGTCCGCTGTATTTGCCAAAGCGGATCAAATCGTTTCTGCGCCATGCTTCCCATGCAAACTCCCTTACACGTTCATCCAGGAATTCATCAAGCGTTGGATTTGCGATGAGGACCGGAGCTTTTGCCCTGGTTCTGATTTGATTTATTAGGGTAATAGGAGTCTCTCCATTTGTTGCACTGGCACCCCTAAGGATAGCTTCTGCTTTCATCATCAAAATATCGGCATAACGGTAAACAGGAAAGTCGTTGTTGTCACTACGGGTATTAGGATCCCAGTTAGGATCGGGGTAAAATTTAATTGAGCGGGCGCCCATGTACTGTGAAAGGAAGTCGTTCCCTGTGTCCATTTTACTAGGATCACCTCTGAGCCAGACAGCCTTGGTCAATTCAAGCTGCCAGATAGTATCTCGGCCGCCATTTGGCCCCGTATAAGTCTCATCTAATCCTTTGTAGGTTGTTTTTACAGTAATTGGTGTTTTCCCATCAAACTCAAATTGCTTACCAACAATCCAGGTACCTGTGCGAACATCTCCAGCAAGATTAAACTTATCGAAGTATTCGGGCAGCGTCTTCATACAGTTACTTGGGGATTTTGATCCTAATCCATACTTAGTCTTCAATTCCGGGGTAAGGTCATAGCGCGTGAAGGAGTTTCCTGTAATTTTGTATGCATCATATACAATGGCAAATATGAATTCTTTCACTGCCGGACCATTGGTAGGAAGGAACATACTTTTGTAATCGGTATCCAAGGCAAACAATCCCGATTTAATAACAGAATCGCACTGGGCGACAGTCTCGTTGTACATGCCACCACTCCCTTTATATACCGCTGCATTTAAATACAATTTGGCAAGTAATGCATGTGCCATCCAGACAGTTGGCCGACCATATGTAACTGAGTTTTTTGCCCGGGGCAGATAAGGGGCAATCTCTTTTACTTCACTCTCGATAAAGGCAAACACATCGGCACGAGGGGAAGTCGGCGTATCGTCTCCGAATTTTTTCAAAATCGGGACATTTCCGTAATTATCCAATAAAATGAAATAAAAGAAAGCCCTCATCATACGAAGCTCTGCAAACTGCTGGTTCTTCAATGTCCCTTCAGGAACGGCATCGAACATTCCCAAAACGCGGTTACAGGCAATAATCCCGTTAAAAGCATAAGTCCATATCGTGGAAACAATGGCATTATCAGGTGTCCAGGTATGCTTATGGAGTTCACGGTATTGACCACCATCATCCCAGTTTCCAGCCCTGGCAGGGATAAGCGCCTCATCGGTTGAAAGCGATTCAAGACGCCAGTAATCAATGGCATAGTTGGCTGGAAGAATAGTATAAATGATTCCCTTAGCGGCCTCAAAATCCGCTGCCTTAGTCGGAAAGTTATCGGGAGTTAATTCCGATTCCGCTTTAATATCAAGGTTCGCGCAGTTTGTAAAGAGCAAGGCTACCAGTAATGCGGCGCCGGCTAATTTTTTTATGACTGATATATTTGTTATCATTTTGATAATTTTTAAAAATAAAGATTGGAACTTATCAATAATTACAAACTAATATTTATCCCCAACATGAAAGTACGTGTCTTGGGGTAAAAATTATTGTTGTCAATACCAGGTTCAATTCCACCAAGATTAATCTCAGGATCGATACCTCTGTATTTTGTAATTACGAACAAATTATTCGAAGTAATATACAGGCGGGCACTCTTAATTCTGGCATCCTTGATATTAAAAGTGTATCCGAGTGTCGCATTGTCCATCCGGATATAAGATCCGTTTTCGATGTATCGGGTCGAATTATAGAATGAGTTTACGTCTGTTGCAGGTTCACCAAGTGAAAACTTCGGAATGTTGTTATTCGATGCGTTGTTTACATCATTCAGACTGGCCAAAGTTGCATTAAGGATTTTATTCCCTGAGACACCTCTTAAGAAACAGCTAAAGTCGAAATTCTTATAGGTTAAAGTATTGTTCCATCCAAACATAAATTTAGGTTGAGCACTGCCACTTTGTTTGAAATCTTCTACGGTAACCA
This sequence comes from Prolixibacteraceae bacterium, assembly GCA_963677935.2. Lineage (GTDB taxonomy): Bacteria > Bacteroidota > Bacteroidia > Bacteroidales > Prolixibacteraceae > JAAFHB01. Next base: position 3,963,787 of record CAXXEH010000003.1, read on the forward strand.
CCTTCGAAGTATCCCCGTTTGCCTTGTAAAACATAGAGATCCCCTTAATATTCCTTCCGGCATACTGACGGACAAAAAATGTTCCGATAGGTTCGCCTTCCTTGATAATCTGTGAAGGATTTCCCGACTGACCTTTCCCTCCGAATCCTGCAGTTCTGATTTCGGTAAAGGTAGGGAACTGGTCGTTTGATAACGATACTACCTTATTTACATTACTGGAAATATTAAAAGACGAGGTCCATTGAAAATCCTTGGTTCTAACCGGTATGACATTAATCTGCAGCTCGATCCCTTTGTTGCTGATTTTACCAACATTGGCAATAAGAGAAGAATAAAGGTACTTAGTTGTTGAAACCGGATAATTCCATATAAGGTCGCTGGTCTGTTTGCTGTATGCTTCGATGGTACCAGTTATTCGGTTTCCAAGAAATCCAAAATCGAGACCAACATTGGTCATTGACGTTGATTCCCATTTCAGGTCAGGATTTTCGTTCTGGGTTACCCCTATTGCCTGAAGTTGAACCCCATTGATGTAGGTCACACCTGTTACTCCATATTTTAACCTCGCAATCATCGGATCAAAGCCTAGCGAATTACCGCTTACACCATACCCGATACGCAATTTCAGATCGCTTACACTCTTATATTTGGCCATGAAAGGCTCATTAATAATTTTCCAACCTGCTGATGCAGAAGGGAAAGTACCCCACTGGTGATTTGCTCCAAAGGCGGACGATCCGTCACGACGTATGGTTGCCTGTAAAAGATACTTATTATTGAACTGATAATTAACGCGGGAATAAAGAGAGACGATTCGCAGTGTTTGAATGGTCGCTGTCCCAAACCGGTCTGCATTATTCACCTTTTCAGGTGAACTTCCAAGTGAAAGATTGTTGTAGAGGAGGTCGTCAGAGATAAAATTGCTGTTTGCAGCCTGAAATCCGTCATTGATCTTATCCTCTTGCCATGAATAACCGGCCAGAACTTTTAAATTATGCAATCCGTAAACCTTTTCAAATGTAAAATAGTTCTCAGCAAGTGTACTCTTGTTCGTATATTCCGACCTAATGGCGTAACCATTTGCACTTAAATGGAGCGTTGAGGCTGCTTTGGAATATTGATTATTCTGATTCTCTGTTGTTTGTAATGATGCATTGGCATTATAGGTTAACCATGGCATGATATTCACTTTCAAAGTAAAATTTGCAAGCTGGTTGATAGTTTTAAGGTAATTCAGATCATTATCCAACATCGCAACCGGGTTGTAATAATTACTGTTCTGGGTATTCTCAAAATAGGTGCCATCTGGTTTGAAAATACTTACAGTTGGCAGATATTTAAGCATATTAGCGAAAACGTCGCTACGAACTAATTGTCGGTTTGTTGTTGCATTTGTAAGGTTCAACCCAACTGTGACCTTATCATTAAAGGCCTTTTGCTCAACATTCATACGACCAGTCCATCTGTTAAGAGAACTGGTTTTTATAATGCCTTGATTTTCAAGATAATTTATACTTACTCCATAAGTAGTTTTATCTGTGCCACCCCCAAACGACAAGTTATGGTTTTGAGAAATTCCTGTTCTGGACACTTCATCCTGCCATACGGTATTTCCGCCATTATCATCAAAAGGAACTTTGTTGACTGCTTTAAGATAAGTTCTTAATTCACTGGCCGATAGCATTTCGATGCGATTTGATACATTCTCAACTGCCGCATAGCTGCTGAAATTAACATACGATTGTCCGGCTTTGGCACGCTTGGTGGTAATCATAATTACTCCGTTTGCAGCACGCGAACCATAAATAGCAGTTGATGAGGCATCCCGAAGGACATCTATCGATACGATATCATCTGCTGCAACCGATTCAATTGATGCTCCGGGAACACCATCAACGACATAAAACGGCTCCATCGCTGCACCGGATCTCAGGGTTGAAGGTCCGCGTAGTGTAATTGAAGGTGTTGCTGTCGGATCTCCGTTTTTCGTAATGTTAAGTCCGGGAATTTTACCCTGTAACATTTGAGCCGGAGATGAATATACACCCTTGTTCATCTCTGAGGCAGTAATAGTTGAGACAGATCCTGTGATATCTTTTTTCCTTGAAGTCCCGTAACCAACAGTTACTACTTCTTCTATTCCAACCAACTCTTCCTGCAACACAATACTAACACTTGTTTTCCCGGTTATGGTAATCTCCTGGGACTTCATCCCCACGAAAGAAAATACCAGTGTTTTTGCATCCGCAGGAACCGGTAAAGAAAACTTACCATCATTATCGGTGATGGTACCTGTCGTGGTCCCCTTCACAAACACCGAAACACCAGGTAATGTACCTCCCTTTGAATCTGTGACTTTACCCGAAACTGAGACCTTCTGCTGTTGTAGCAAAGGACTTGGTTCAACCCTGCGGATAACAATTTGCCGCTCATAGACATCATAAGTCACCCTTTCGTCTTTTAGAACCTGCTCCAGAATCTGATCAATTGTCGCATCAGTCAATTGAACATCCACCTTCTTACTAAGATTCAGATCCTCTTTTTTGTACAGAAAAACAAATTCGCTGTGCTCTTCCACATAACCCATTACATCCCGTAAAGTACTACTGGTCATGTTAATATCCATCCGTTTGGTCTGCGAATAGCTTTTCGCTGAAACAGAAAAGAATAAACCTAACACTAAGAACAATGTAAGCTTCATAATTAGTCGTAGTTTTTTAAGACTTTCCCTGTCGGAAAGATCCGTTAGCCATTTTTTTTTCATACTTTTGAACTGTGTTAAATGAATACTGTAAAAATTTAAATATTAGATGGTATTTGTATTAAGCCGGCAAATGTTCCCGCATTTACCGGTTTATTTTATTTGATAATTATCATTATCAATCTTCGTAAAATTTGTTTCAGAAACTTTTGATAAATACTCCAAAACCTCTTCCAGATCTTTATTTAAATCAAGTTTTCCGCTAATCCTGAGTGATCCTGTTTTAGGATCGGTGTAATGGATTTGAATGTTATAAAAGCGCTCAAGGTTCTTTAATACCCTGCACATTTCGAGATCATCAAAACTGAGCAAACCCTTTGTCCATATGGCATACTCATTGGCATTTACATCATATATTTTAGAATTCTGAGAACCCTTGTCAAACGAAGCCATCTGGTTTGGTTTCAATTCCAGGTCTTTCTCGAACATGCCGGCACTGTTTCTGTGGATGGTAACACTTCCCTCCTTCAGAACAGTCTGAATGATATTATCTTCCGGATAGGCCGAAATATCAAATTCAGTTCCAAGAACTTTGACCTCAAGAAAAGATGTTTTGACTACAAAAGGCATATCCTTGTTCTTCGAAACATCAAAAAATGCTTCACCAAACAGCATGACCTCACGCCTTTCTCCTGAGAACCTGGATGGATAAATCAATCTGCTACCGGCATTTAGCCAAACGACAGAATTGTCGCTCAGGATCACTTTTGAACGATTCCCATAAGGGATAATCAACTGGTTTTGTTCAACTGTTTCAACCTCCTTTCTTGATTGTATTACCGAATCATTGTTAAGAACCACTTCCCCCGGATTAGTATAATCCAGAGAGGATTCCGACTTTTTAAGGGGGACACTATTCCCATGTGGTAAAATCAACACAGGCCCTTGTAGTTGTGATGGAATCCGTGTCTCGCAAACTTTCCATTCCTTACTCTTCTTGTCCATCCTAACATAAACATAAATACTCCCTATAGAAAAGAAGAGGAGAGCGACTGCAGCATATCTGGTTAATCCAATTATAAAATGATTCCGCTTTTTTTTCTTTTCAAGAGAATCCATTTCAAAAATGATCCTTTTGGTCAATGCCTTTTTTTCGGGCTCAGAAAGTTTTTCTACCGAAAAACCTAATACCTTGAATCTATGTTTGAACTGAAGTATCTGATCAGCATCCGACGGGTTCAACTCAAGATAGGTTCTCCACCAGGAATCAATTTCAGGTCCAGGATGATAAATCCACTTGAAAAATAAGGGGTTCTCTATTAATCTTTCGTAAATATCCATAAAACAGGATGAGTAAATTTACAATAAGAGCAAGCAGAAGTGAAAAAGGGACAAAAACAGAAAAAAAAATTTAAGAATTTTTAACTATTTCCTGAGAATAAAGAAAAGCTCCAGTAATCTGGCCCCAAAATTGTCACGCAGATGTTGAATAATCCTGTAAACCTGCTTTTTTACAGTATCCGGTTTCATGTTCAATAAATCCCCAATTTCATTATAATTCAAACCACTATCAAATTTCAAAAAAAGTAGTTCTCTTTTTTTTTCATCCAACGTATTTAAGGCTCTTTTGAGGAATTCAATTTGGAAATTTTTCGAATCATCCTGAAATCCATCTGTTTCTAAATCAAAGGTAAGATGAAATGAATTCCGTTCATTACTGAAACTCTCCAAACGCTTATCCTTTTTAAGCTTTTTAAGAATCGAACGTTTCAATGACTTATAAAGATAATACTCCAACAACTCCGGATTCTTTAAATTGGGACTGTATGTATAGATGTCAACAAATAAATCCTGGATGCAATCCTTTAAAAGTTCACGATCATCTGTAATTTTAGATCCATAAGCAAATAACTGATCAGCGAATTCATTGAATAACTCTTCAAATGAATCGCGATCCCCGTTTTTAAAATTAAACCAAACGAGCTGCCAGTAATCTTTATTTCTTGATTCTTTGGTCAATAGTTAGTTTTCTATAAAATTAATAAATCAAAACTACAAAAAATGTATAATTACAATTAATAATTACAAAATTGGCAGTTATTTCGCTCCAGGGGGGTAATGACATTTTTCTACCAAAGACTATTTTTCGTTCGATTTGCTTCTATAAGGATGGCGATAACTATTCAACACATCACCAACGACACCTTATCCTGTTGATTGATATATCTATCGACATCTCCCCACCACTCGGTTTTCAGATCCGGAACATTTTTTTCAGGAATCTGAGCAAACAAACTCAGATAAATAAGCGTCACGATTAAAACCAGATCACAATGATAATAACAAATATAGTGAAAATATGGTTTTGAATTATTACAATATTAGCAAAATAAATATATCCGGGATGCAATAAGCTAAAATAGCATTACATAAAGCTAAAATCACAAGTACAGATTAAAAAAAATCAAATTAAGTTTGTTTTTGCAAACACTCAAAAAAACTAACTAAATGAAGCAATTTGCACTATTGGACTGGATCGTATTTCTTGGCTATGCTTCCATCATTGTTTTTACCGGCCTATGGGTCTCCCGTTCGAAGAAAGGAGAGCAAAAAACGACATCGGACTATTTCCTTGCAGGTCGTTCTTTACCCTGGTGGACCATAGGTGCAGCCTTGCTTGCAGCAAATATATCAGCCGAGCATTTTATTGCCATGTCCGGATCAGGATATGCAGTTGGCTTAGCAATAGCCGCTTACGAATGGATAGCAGCAATCGTGCTGATATTTGTGGCCAAATATTTCCTGCCGGTTTTTATTCAGAAAGGGATCTATACGATGCCGCAGTTTCTGGCTCAACGGTACGACAAAAGGGTAAGTACGATAATGGCTGTTTTTTGGGTACTGGTCTATATTTTCGTAAACATGACTGCAGTTCTTTACCTTGGCGCATTGGCGATGGAAAAAATAATCGGGGTTCCGATGGTTTACGGGATTATCGGTTTTTCGTTTTTCTCCGCAGTTTACTCCTTATGGGGAGGGATGAAAGCGATTGCCTGGACCGATGTGATCAATGTAGCAGTACTGATTTTCGGAGGATTGGTCACCACCTTTCTGGCCGTTAGCGCATTGGGAGTCGACCACCACGGTTTCTTTTCAGGTTTTGCAGAACTAATCCATAAAGCGCCCCAGAAATTTCATATGATCATCGAGAAAGGGACCATTTTTGTTCCAAATGGTTCAGGGGGAAAAAAAGACGCATTCCTTGATCTTCCAGGATTAGGTGTTGTTCTTGGCTCGATGTGGCTGACCAATTTTGGATTCTGGGGCTTCAATCAGTTTATCATTCAACGTGGGCTGGCAGGAAAAAGCCTTAAGGAAGCCCAATATGGAGTGGTCTTTGCCGGCTATCTTAAATTGCTAATTCCCCTTCTTGTGGTGGTTCCCGGGATAGCGGCATTTGCCCTCGGAGCCGATCTGGCAAAATCGGACGAAGCATATCCCTGGTTATTGAGCAATATTGTGCCGGTCGGTATCAAAGGGCTAGCCTTCTCTGCCATTGCAGCTGCGGCTGTTTCTGCGCTGAGTTCAATTGTCAATAGCGTTTCTACTGTGTTTACGATGGACATCTATAAAGCCCATTTAAGAAAAGGGACGGCAGACAAAAAATTAGTAGTCGTGGGGCGTGTGGTTGCCCTGGTTGCCCTAATCATTGCAACCTGTGTAGCACCTCAGCTTCGAACGCTCGATCAGGCGTACCAATATATTCAGGAGTACACAGGGTATATTTATCCTGGTGAGTTCCTGATCTTCTTTTGCGGACTATTCTGGCGCAAATCAACAGCTACAGCCGCAGTCTGGATTGCCTTGCTGACCATCCCCTTGGGAATTCTTCTGAAAGTCGTCAACCCTGACCTCCCCTTCATCCTGAGAATTGGCTATGTATTTATTATTCTTACCGTTGTGATGATCGGGTTAAGTTTACTGGACAAATCCCATCGCGTTGAAAATCAATTTACCAGCGATCTTGCCAAAAGTAGATCCATTAAACTGGGATGGAGAATCATTACAATTGCCGCTACTGTTGGTATAATTGCAGCCTTTTTTGTGGTTCCAATGCGAAATCTGGCCATTGAGGCAATCTATGTTTTGGTTGTCGGATTTCTCCTGATCGGCACTATCCTAATATTTAATTCTACCAGCCGAACCATGAACGAAAAGGGATTAATCATTGAACGATCACTGTTTAAAACAACTGATGTCTTCAATATTGCCGCTATCGGTATTTGCGGTATACTGGCGGTTTTATACGGATTCTTCTGGTGAGAAACTCGCGGCTTGCAACTGGCAGCTGGTAACTGGCAACTGGCTCCTAGTAGCCAGCCGCTAATAGCTAGTAGCTAATAGCTGGTGTTCTAAATTAATAAAATATTTAATCAAGTCATGAGGGTTCCTATTAAAGAATTATATCAGAAAGGATACGGGAAATACGGTATCGGAGCATTCAATGTTTTTAATGCAGAACAGGTACATGGCATTTTCAGGGGAGCATCATTAGCTGGCGCACCCGTGATTATCCAGTTGACTCCTGTTGCACGTGATTATCTTCACCCTGAAATGCTTGAAGGGATATTAGTGGCTGCGGAAAAAATCTATCCCGAGGTAACCTATACGGTTCATCTCGATCACGGCAATTATGATCATTGTGTAAAAGCAATCGATTCAGGCTATTACAATTCAATTATGATCGATGCCTCCCATGAATCGTTTGAAGAGAATATCCGGATCACAAGTGAAATTGTTGCTAAAGCTCACGCCAAAGGGATTGCCGTCGAGGCTGAACTGGGGGTTTTAAGTGGAGTCGAGGACCACATCTCGATTGAGGAAAAGCATGCACTTTATACCGATCCCCGTCAGGCGGAGGAGTTTGTCCACAGGACTGGCTGCGACAGTCTGGCTGTTGCCGCCGGAACAAGTCATGGAGCCTACAAATTTTCGGGCGGTCAGGGCTTACAATTGAACATTCTGGCGGAGATTCAACAAAGAATTCCCGGTTTCCCATTGGTTTTGCACGGCGCTTCAGCTGTACCTTGTGAAGAGGTTAACAGGATCAACCTTGCCGGCGGAAAGATCAGGGAAGATGCCAAAGGTGCAGATGACCTTGAACTGCTGGAAGCTATCAGATACGGGGTATGTAAAATCAACATTGCCACAGATATGCGGCTGATCTGGACCCGTATCCACCGTGAATTCTTCCGTGACACACCGGAACTTTTTGATATGGTGGTACCCGGAAGAGCCTATATGAATGCACTGGAAACGTTTGTTTCCCAAAAGTGTACATTTCTAAAATCCAATAAGAAATAATTGAAATGAACAGAGATAAAAAATGTTCCCTGATTGCCAGACAAATACCAGATGATTCCATTTATCAGCGTATTACAAATTTGGAAGCAGGATGGGAATTGCTCAATTTTGAGGCGCGTATCCTAAAAAGAGATGAGCAATGGGTTCACAATACAGGCCACCACGAGATGCTGATCGTTTTAATGGGCGGGAACTTTTCGGTTCAGTCAGATTCAGGTAGTTGGAAAACTGTAAATGGCCGTAGGGATGTATTCAGCGGATTTCCTCATGGATTATACCTTCCTCCAAATACAACATTTACCCTGACTGCTGACAGTGAAATATTGGATCTTGCCTGCAGCTGGGTGGTCTCCGATCAACACTACCCTGCCCAATTTATCACGCCCGACGATGTTGAAAAAATGGGGATTGAATACCGCGGTGGCGACAATGCCAGCAGGCAGATCAACCGGTTACTCCCTCCCGGTTCAGCGTGTCACCGGTTGGTATGCGTTGAGGTTTACACCCCATCCGGAAACTGGAGCTCCTTCCCTGCCCACAAGCACGACGAGCGAAAAGTCGATCCCGTTTCAGATAAACTCCTCGAAGCAAAACTGGAGGAGATCTATTTTTACAAAATCGATAAACCACAGGGATTTGCCTTACAAAAAGTGTACACCGACGATCGAAGCCTGGATGAAATTGCAGAAGCCCATAATAATGATGTTGTCTTGATCCCAAAAGGCTACCATCCGGTGATTGCCGGGCACGGATACAACGTTTATTACCTTAATTTCCTGGCCGGCAGTGACCAAAGTCTTGCCAGCTACGACGATCCGGATCATAAATGGATTTATGGCACATGGAAAGGGATGGACCCAAGAATTCCAATGGTAACAAAGGAGATGAATGAAGGAATGAAATAATGAAATAATGAAATAATGAAATAATGAAATAATGAAATAATGAATGTCGATTAATTATGAGTTTTATTCAGTATCACCAGGTGAAACTTTAGTGTTTAGTGCTTTGTGGCAGAATAATTGGCTACGAAGACAACAGTGAACACAAAGAATTGATCTAATGAACGATGTTAAGTAAATAAATTTCAATTACATACGGTTTAACCCATTAACATATTTAACTTTTAAATATTATGTCTAAAAAAACTTACGATGTAATCACCTATGGCCGGTCATCGATTGACCTGTACTCTGCAAATATTGGAGCTGATTTTATTGACATACAATCGTTTAATGCTTATGTTGGCGGTTCTCCCCTGAATATGGCAGTTGGTACAAAACGGTTAGGCCTCAAATCGGCATTGCTAACCGGAATTGGCCAGGATCAGATTGGAGATTTTCTTTTGAATTTTCTGAATAAAGAGGGAGTAGAAACGAAATTTATCCCTCGTAAACCGGGTTTCCGTACAAGTGCCGTGATACTAGGCATTCAGCCTCCTGACAATTTTCCGCTGGTCTATTATCGCGAGAATTGTGCCGACTCAAAGGTAACGATTGATGATGTGATCAGTGCAAATATTGGTGATTGCCGGTTATTCGAGATTTCTGCAACAGCATTAAATGTTGAACCTTCACGCTCAGCTGGTTTTTTCGCAGCCGAAGAGGCGGTAAAAAACAACGTACCCATCCTTATCGACCTGGATTTCAGGGCTGATCAGTGGCATGACCCAAGATCATTCGGAGTTACTACGCGGGCTTACCTCCGAAATTGTACCATTGCATTGGGGACAGAGGAAGAGATCCTGGCTACAATGTTGAGTGATCCCAACCAGATAAAAATTACCAATCAGCAAATTTCGGCGCCCGAAATCAGGGGCAATGTGAATGCAGCTATAAAACAAATTATGGAGCTGGGAATCGAAGCTTTAATCGTGAAACGGGGAGCTAAAGGGTCATCTGTAATTCTGAAAACAGGTGAAGTGATTGATGTACCCGGCTTTTCTGTTGAAGTGATGAATGTCCTTGGCGCCGGTGACGCTTTTGCAAGTGGCTTTATTTACGGTTACCTGAACGGATGGGATTGGTACAAATGCTGCCGCATGGGTAATGCCTGCGGGGCTATTCTGGTTACAAAACCCGGGTGCTCTAATTTCAACCCGACACTCGATGAAGTGATGAAATTTATTGAAGATAAGGGGGGATTCTAGCAACTAGCGGCTGGCAGCCAGTCGCTGGTTGCCAGGTGCCAGCAGTCTCGTAAAATTAGATAAACCTAAATACAAAATATATTCAATATGAAAACAATTCGATTAACTGTAGGACAAGCTGTTGTAAAGTTCCTAAAGAACCAGTATGTTGAACGCGATGGAATCGAAAGTCAATTTTTTGCTGGTTGCCTTGGAATATTTGGTCATGGCATCATTGCAGGTGTTGGCCAGGGATTAACGCAAAATACCGACTTCCGATATTATATGACCCGAAATGAACAGGCTTCGGTCCATATTGCCATCGCCTATGCCAAAATGAAAAACCGGCTGGGCGCTTTTGCCTGTATTTCATCAATCGGTCCGGGGGCTACCAATATGATTACCGGGGCTGCATGTGCCACTATTAACCGCTTACCCGTATTGATTATTCCCGGAGATATTTTTGCCACCCGCAATGTTGCCCCTGTTTTACAACAATTTGAGTCTTCCTCAACCCAGGATATCTCAGTCAATGACTGTTTTAAACCAGTTTCGAAATACTGGGACAGAATCAACAGGGCTGAACAGCTGATTACTTCGCTACCTGAAGTAATGCGCGTACTCACTTCTCCATCAGATACCGGTGCAGTAACACTTTGCCTTCCGCAGGATGTGCAGGCTGAAGCCTTTGACTTTCCGGAAGCGTTATTCAGCAAAAGGGTTTGGAAAATTGCTCGTCAACGACCAGATGTCACCTTATTAAAAGAGGCTGCAGGGCTGATCAGAAAATCGAAAAAACCGGTGATTGTCTCCGGAGGTGGGGTAATTTACAGCGAAGCCACCCAAATATTGAAACAACTGGTTGAACAGACGGGTATCCCTGTTACGGAAACCTTTGCCGGTAAAGGGGCGCTCCCCTATGACCATGCCTCAAATTTGGGTGCAGTCGGAGCTACAGGAACACCCGGTGCCAATGAGATCACCGGAGAAGCCGATCTGGTAATCGGAATCGGAACCCGGTACAGCGATTTCACCACCGCTTCAAAGACCGCCTTTCAAAACCCGGATGTGAAATTTATCAATATCAACACAGCCGAATTTGATTCCGGAAAACACAGCGCTCTGCCGTTGACCGGCGATGCCAGGGTAAGCCTGGAGGAGCTTCTGGAATTGTTGGCGGGTTACAGTGTATCCGAAGAATATCGGGCACGCATTGCAACATTCAGCAAAACATGGGATGAGCAGGTCACCCAATTTTATAAAGTTTCAGGTCAGTCGCCGGTAACCCAGGGTGAAGTAGTTGGTGCAGTGAATGAGTTCGCAAGCCCGCGTGATGTAGTGATTTGCGCTGCCGGGAGTTTACCCGGTGATCTTCATAAACTCTGGCGCTCTGCTGATCCGAAAAGTTTTCACCTCGAATATGGCTATTCAACAATGGGTTATGAAATTCCTGCCGGCATTGGCGCCAAAATGGCTTGTCCCGACCGTGAAATTTTTGTGATGGTGGGCGATGGTAATTATCTGATGATGAATAACGAAATCGTCACCGCCATTCAGGAGGGGATAAAATTTACCATCATTCTTTTAAATAACAACGGGTTTGCCAGTATTGGTGGATTGTCGCAATCGATCGGATCGGAACGTTTCGGAACAAAGTACCGTTATCGGGATGAAGAGACAGGTTTGCTTACAGGTGAAATTCTTCCTGTCGATTTTGCACAAAACGCACGCAGTCTGGGAGCTCATGTGATCACAGCTACTGATATCGCCTCATTGAAAGCTGCCCTTGCCGAAGCAAAAGCACAAACAGAGACCACTGTGATTTACATCGAAACCAGTCTTACCAAAGGGGTTCCCGGATATGCATGGTGGGAAGTTGCCATTGCCGAAGTTTCAGAGATAGAGACTGTTCAGCAGGCACGTTCAGAATATGAGGAACATAAAAAGAAACAGAGGTATTTTTTATAACCGAATAATCCACAACGACTGGTAATTAGCTTCTGGCAACTGGCAGAAAATCAAAGTCCGAAGTAAATTTGCCCGCAACAAGACGCAAGCTGCCAGCATCTTAAATATAAGAATCAATATTTGTAAAAGAACCTTTTAATATCGAATACTATGTCAACAATATTAAAGAATTATATCAACGGACAATGGATGGAGAGCAGTGATCCGGCAACCCTGGATGTGATTAATCCTGCAACCGGGCTCGCAATTGCCAAAGTCCCGGCAGGGTGTCGTGAAGATATTCAGTATGCCGCCGGTTCTGCACACGCGGCCTGGGAAGCATGGAGAAACACCCCTGCAACGCAACGCGTTCAGTATCTGTTTAAAATGAAACATGTACTCGAAGCTCATACTGACGAAATCGCTGCGATCTGTACCAAAGAATGCGGTAAAACATATGCTGAATCAAAAGCGGAGATGGTCCGCGCGGTCGAAAATATAGAAGTTGCCTGTGGTATACCAACATTGATGCAAAGTACATTTTCAGAAGACATTGCAACTGGGGTTGATGAGTTTATGATCCGGCAACCACTGGGAGTAGGCGCCTGCATCTCCCCTTTTAATTTCCCGATTATGATTCCGTTCTGGTTTATGCCTTACGCCATTGCCTGCGGAAACACCTATATCATCAAACCTTCGGAGAAGGTACCAATGACGATGACCCGGATATTCGAATTGTTCGAAAGTCTGAATTTACCAAAAGGTGTTTTAAATATGGTTCACGGTGGAAAAGCCGCTGTCGATGCCATTCTCGAACATCCATTTATTCCTGCCATAAGTTTTGTGGGCTCCACTGCTGTGGCTAAACATGTCTATCAGACCGGAACACTAAACGGGAAACGGGTACAGGCACAGGGGGGTGCAAAAAATGCAATCGTGGTAATGCCCGATGCCGAAATTGACACTACCGTCAGAATCATTGCCGATAGTGCTTTTGGATGCGCTGGTCAGCGATGTCTTGCGGCTTCAATAGTTGTAACAGTCGGAGAATCAAAAGAGATTACTCAGAAACTGATTGCTCTCGCAGGATCAAAGAAAACAGGAAATGGTATGGCTTCCGATGTAGATATGGGCCCTGTCATCACATTGGATAGTAAGGAGCGGATTGAAAAATTAATCGAAACCGGAGTTGAAGAGGGGGCAGAATTACTGCTTGACGGTCGCAATGTAAAGGTCACCGGTTTTGAAGATGGTTACTTCATCGGTCCAACCATTTTGGGAAATGTAGATCCTGAAAGTCAGGTTTATAAAACGGAGATCTTTGGTCCGGTTTTAAGTATAATCAATGTGAATACCCTTGAGGAAGCAATTGCACTGATCAACAAAAACCGTTATGGGAACTCTGCCTGCATTTTTACCCGCAGTGGAGCAGCTGCACGGAAGTTCCGGCACGACACGCTGGCCGGGAATATAGGGGTAAATATCGGTGTGGCGGCCCCAATGGCCTTTTTCCCGTTCAGCGGATGGAAGGAAAGTTTCTTCGGGGATCTGCACGGACAGACATTTCACGCTGTCGAATTTTATACCCAGACAAAAGTGGTCATCGAAAGGTGGAATGAAGAGTGGACAAGAAAATTCTGATTCAATAATTTCTAAATCTTATTTATACCTTTTTCACAATGATAAAAATAGCAAATGCCCCATGTTCCTGGGGAGTTCTCGAATTTGATCTGGATGGTAAGGCAGCAGGTTTTGAACAGGTTCTTGACGAAATCAGGGAAACTGGTTATGAAGGGAGTGAACTTGGAGACTGGGGATTTATGCCATCCGTCCCCGAAGGGTTAAAATGCGAACTTGATGTGCGTAACCTCTCCATGGTTGGAGCTTTTGTTCCTGTGTTTCTGAAAGATCCCTCCAAACATGTTGCTGGAGCCGAAGCCGCTGTCAGAACAGCAAAATTGATGGCAGATGCAGGTTATAAAGAAGCCTTTATTGTTCTCGCGGACGATAATGGCAGTGTTCAGGAACGCACACTCAATGCCGGAAGGGTAACCCCTGAAATGGGATTGACCGAAGAGGAGTGGCGCATTTTTGCCGTCGGAGCAAATTATATAGCCCGCGAAGTAAAAGAGAAGACCGGCTTACGCACAGTCTTTCACCACCATTGTGCAGGTTATGTCGAAACACCTTCTGAAGTTGATCAATTAATGGCCCTGACTGATCCTTCGCTGGTAGGTCTCGTCCTCGATATGGGGCATTACCAGTTTGGAGGAGGAGACCCATTATCTGCCCTGAAAAAACACAAAGCCCGCATCTGGCATATCCACTTTAAAGATTGTCATCCCGATATTGCCGCAAAATCAAGAACTGAAGGATGGGATTATTTTCAATCTGTCGGAAACGGGGTTTTCTGCGAACTGGGTAAAGGTGGCGTCGATTTTCCCGCTATCGTTGAAGAGCTGACCACACAAAATTATTCGGGATGGATCACCGTCGAACAGGATGTCCTTCCGGGTATGGGTAATCCTAAAGTTTGCGCTCAACGTAACCGGGACTATATCACATCGCTTGGTTTGTAAATTATTCAATAAAATTATGAAAATCAACTTAAGATGAAAAAATTAAAACTTGGAGTTATTGGAACAGGAAGAATTGGTAAAGTTCATATTGCAACTTTGGTACAGCGTGTCCCTCAGGCAGAGGTCGTAGCGGTTGCCGATGTAAATCTTGAGGGTGCGAAAGAAGTGGCTAAAGGGTTTGGTATCACGACAGTTTACAGTGACTATCAGGCAGTGATTAATCACCCTGACGTTGAGGCTGTTGTGATCTGCTCTCCTACTGATACGCACGCACAATACATTATCGAGGCTGCAAAAGCTGGAAAACACATCTTCTGCGAAAAGCCCGTCGATCTCTCTTTAGACGTCATTCAGGGCGCTTTGGATGCCGTTGCAAAAGCAGGTGTTAAACTAATGGTAGGGTTTAACCGTCGTTTCGATCCTAATTTCGCAAAAATAAAACAATTGGTTGCTGATGGAAAAATTGGCGATCCCCATATTCTAAAAATTACTTCCCGCGATCCGGCGCCTCCTCCTGCCGAATACAGCGCTGTTTCAGGCGGAATGTTTATGGACATGACCATACACGATTTTGATATGGCAAGGTATATTGTCGGGAGCGAAGTAACTGAAGTCTACACTAATGCAGCAGTATTGGTCGATCCGGAGATTGGCAAAGCCGGCGACGTGGATACCGCAATAATTACCCTCACCTTTGCCAACGGCGCCATGGGTGTTATTGATAACAGCCGCAAAGCAGTATATGGTTACGACCAGCGCGTTGAGATATTCGGATCAAAGGGGATGGCTTGCGCAGATAACAATTACCCCGAAAATCACCGCTACTTTGCCGCCGATGGGGTTCATGCCTCTTTGCCTCTCAATTTCTTCATGGAGCGGTATCTCGAAGCTTATGCAAACGAGATGAAGATCTTTTGCGATGCTGTCGTAAACGATTTGCCCCTTCCTGTCTCCGGCGACGACGGTTTAAAATCGGTAGCCATTGCCATGGCTGCAAAAAAATCAACATTGGAACATCGCCCGGTGTTATTATCTGAAATTCTATAACCGGAGATAGTTCCGGCGTCATTATTTAATTCACCTCATCAACATTTTTATATAGGGCTGTCTAAAAAGATAGCCCTATTGTTATTACCAAAGAATCTGATACATTTGTACCGATAAAGAATTGAAGAGGGAAAAAACGTGACCTATTAGACCCTTAATTCAAAAATATCCAAAGCATAATTTTCTAATGTATCAATCCGCTAACAACGGCCTGTTTTATAATTTAGGGAATCCTCAACTTTTTGACGATTTGTTCCGGCAATATTCTAAACCTTTATTCTAACCAGCTTTCAATGCGAGTGAAAACCGGTCGGAAGTCCTGATGAAATATGAACCAGCTGTGATAATCGGAAAACCGGATGTCCCCGAAGAAGAAAAAACATCTCTATATAAATTTGTTACAGATAGTTATGATAAGATTAAAGTGGATGGAACTGAATGGCAAACTATCAGAATCCAGGTTAATGAGGTCTGAAAAAAATAGTATAAATTGCAAAAAAGGATTGGTGTTGCACTCACCTTTTAAAAACTTTGATAACATGAAATCCTCGTTTAAAAGACATCTTACCACGTTCTCCTGGGTATTTCTTATTGCGTTTACTACCTTCTCAAAAACCCAAACAAATATTTCCCGTTCGGGGAATATGATCCTTATCGACAATGGTTCAGATAAATATCAGCTCGAAATCTGCACCTCTTCAATGATCCGGATCCGCCATGCCGGTCCGGAAGGATTTGAAGCCAATGAGCAACTCATGGTCAACCATTACGAATGGGAAAAGGTCCCCTTTACCATGAACGATAAAAAGACAGAGGCAGAGATAAAAACCGATGTTCTGACAGCCAAAATCACTACCAATCCTTTTACAATAGCCTTCTATACTCCTGATGGAATTCTCATCAACCGCGATGTCCTATCCGGGGAACAAAAGATGAACACTCCATTGCCATCCTGCACAAAAGAGCTTCAGCCGGGAGAACATTTTTTTGGTTTTGGCGAGCGGATGGACTTTATGGATCAACTCGGAAAAAAACTCACCCTCGATGTTGGCAGAGGAACAGCCTCCGATCACGAAACGGGCGCCTATAACATCCTGGAAGCCAACTATTCACCCGTGCCATTTTTTATGAGTACGCGTGGTTATGGAATCTTCCTGCACAATGCCAACCCAAGTACCTGGGATATGGGGCAATCGTCAATAAAAAATTATTCATTCAGCGCCAGCGCCGGAGAACTCGATTACTATTTTATTTATGGTCCGTCGTTTAAAGAAATTATCGGATCTTACACCTCACTCACCGGCGCCTCTCCACTGCTTCCCCGCGCTGCCATGGGTCTGCACGTTGGGACCTACAGCGGAGGAACGTGGGGCTTTGAAAATCTCACTTCACAATATTACGTTATTAAACTTGCCAAAAAATTCAGGGAACTGGGGATACCCGCAGATATATTACACCTCGACTCCACCTGGCGCATTTTCGGTAAGGTAAATGGCAAGGGGGGAACCAGTTTTGAATGGCGTCAACCCGGATTCCCTAATCCTAAAGCGATGTTCGATTCACTTTATGCTTTGAATTATCAGATGGTTGGTCTGCATCTCCGTCCAAGGATTGATAATGGAAACCTCAAAAATTACCTCAGTATTGCCAAAGAAAAAGGTTTTACCTATCCCGAAAACGGGAAACCAGGCGACTTCCCCAACTTTTTTGATCAGAAAGCGGTCGATTGGTGGTGGGATAATTGCCTTAAACCGCTTGCCGATCTTGGATGCAAATTTGTGAAAACAGACGAAGGAAGTGCATTTGGCCGAGTTGGTAACGAGCTTGTTGACAAAATGGGCCCTCAGGGAAAAGAGATCGCTTACCTTCATAACCTGTTCCCGGTCGCTTATGCGAAGGCCCCATTTATTAAATTTCAGGAATACAACCACATGCGTGGATTGGAACATACCCGCGAGGGTTTTGCAGGAATCCAGCGTTACCCGTTTATTTTTGCAGGCGACTGGCCTTCGTTATGGCAATATTTCAAACCGGTGATCCGCGCAGGATTGAACATTGGCCTTTCAGGAGTGCCGGCATGGGCCCATTGCATGGGTGGTTTTGAGCAGGTTGCCGATCCCGAATTGTATGTTCGCTGGTGTCAGTTTGGGATGTTCAGCCCTATTGCCCACCTTTTCGGGATGGAACACCCCAACTACAAGGAACCGTGGAATTATGGAGCTGAAGCACAGGCAATTTTTACCAAATATGACAAACTTCGTTACAGGTTGATCCCTTACCTCTATTCATCCTATTATGAGTCATATAAGACTGGCAGCCCCATCATTCAGGCAATGGTTTTTAATTATCCCAATGATGTAAACACCTACAATATAGATGACCAGTATTTCTTTGGAGAAAATATGATGGTTTGTCCTGTCACGGAGAAGGGGGCCAAATCGCGCACGTTATATCTGCCCGAAGGAGACTGGATTGATTACTGGTCAGGTGAAAAATATACGGGCAAGCAAAATATCGTCACAAAAACGCCATTGGAAAAACTACCCATTTTTGTGAAAGCCGGGGCAATCATTCCCATGCAACCCGAAATGAACTATTTTGGCGAAAAACCTGTCGATCCGATAACCCTCGATATATATCCTTACGGAAATTCCACCTTCAAAATCTATGAAGACGATGGCTTATCGCTTGATTACCAAAAAGGTGTATTCGCTCAGACTATAATTAACTGCTCCGATAAAAGTCAATCCACAAAGGTTGAAATCCTTGGTTCAACAGGGAAATACCACCTCTCTGACCGTAATTATACCTTGCGCATTCATCTTGATAAAAAACCAATTTCGGTGATTTCGGGAGATGCTTTTCTCAGTAACTGGGCATTTGATGAGACGAAAAACATTTTAGAGGTGACAATTGCAAAAAAAGCAGATGAGAAGATAAGTGTAGCGCTTAACAAATAACTCAAACATGAACCAAAAATATTTAATCGGGTTGCTGCTTCTAATTACGGCAGGTGCGGCCAAAGCCCAAAAAATACCCTCGATTGAAACCGGTTCTGTCACACCGATGCCAGCAGAATGGATCGATAAGGATACCGGTCATAAAATCATCCACCTGGTACCAGGTGACGGTGATAACCAAAGTTTCTACTTTCACAACAACCCGTTCCTTCCAGCGAATGGTGCGATCGGTGAGAAAATGGTTTTCTACAGAATGGTGGATAATAGCCCTCAGATTTTTTCTGTTGATCTTAAAACGCGGCAGACAGATCAAATCACCAATAAAAAAAGTGTTTCCGGTGAAATTGTATCTATAAAAGGCCGGGAGGTTTATTATCAATGTGGCGATAGCGTGTTTGCCACTGGTATTGAAAATCACCTGACACGACTCATTTATGTATTCTCCGACAGCATCAAAGGTCACATTACCACCTTAAATGCGGACGAAACACTGTTGGCAGGAGCGCTCAATTCTGCCGAAGAAGCCCAAATATTCAAACAGTTTCCCGAAAAACACGACTATTTTAATCGTATTTATGAGGCAAAACTTCGTCGTACTCTTTTTCTCCTGCCAGCCCAGGGTGGCCAGCTGAGAAAAATATATGCTGAAAATGCGTGGCTTAATCACATTCAATTCTCACCAAAAGAGGCTGATTTATTGATGTTTTGTCACGAAGGTCCATGGCATAAGGTCGACCGGATATGGGCCATAAACGTAAATGGCGGTAAGCCCGTACTGATGCACAAGCGGACGGTCGATGGCGAAATAGCGGGGCATGAATTTTTTAGTCCCGACGGGAAAAAGATTTGGTTCGACCTCCAGATGCCACGCAGCGTAACATTTTTCCTGAGTGGTTCCGATTTGGTAACAGGAATTGAGAAAAGATACAAAATGACCCGTAACGATTGGTCGATCCATTTTAATGTATCACCTGATCAGCAACTATTTGCCGGTGATGGCGGCGACCCGGGTCAGGTGGCAAAGGCCAAGGACGGGATGTGGATTTACCTGTTTCGTCCGGAAAGGAACCATTTCAGGTCAGAACGTCTCGTGAATATGAAACATCACAACTACAAGCTTGAACCCAACGTCCATTTTTCACCCGATGGGAAATGGATCATCTTCAGGGCCAATTTTGAAGGCCATTCCGATATTTATGCCGTTGAAATCGGGAAATCGAAAAATTGAGTGTTTAGGCCCTAATCCCCAAAAGAAGTCTAATTTGGGGATTAGGTAACAAGAATAATTAAATATCGTGAAATTAAGGGGTTGTGAAGTGCAATCTCATTCGAAATTAGGTAATTACTATAATCAGTATAATCATGATCAAAGATTTTAAAAAACTGGCACTTACAGGATTGTTTCTTTTATCGATGCTTTTATTTCTGAACCCGTGCCAAAGTCAGCCTTCCGATCTGAAACCCGGCTGGCCTGCCATTACCAAAGAATCAAAGCCCTGGAGTCGTTGGTGGTGGATGGGAAGCAGTGTCAGTCCATCCGATCTGAAAGCTGCCATGGAGGCTTATTCCAAAGCCGGCTTAGGTGGATTGGAAATCACACCAATCTATGGTGTTCATGGTTATGAAGATAAATTCGTTAAATTCCTCTCTCCGGCATGGGTTGATAATTTTAAATATACCCTTCAGGAGGGCAAACGGCTTGATCTGGGTATTGACCTGGCCATGGCTTCAGGCTGGCCATTCGGAGGTTTATGGGTTACTCCGGAGGATGCGTGCAAATATATGTCTGTTCAATCGTATCAACTGAAAAAAGGGGAGCAGCTTCCGACGAAAGTTACAATGATTCAGACACCTATGTTGCGGACAATTAGCAGTAAGGATCTTAAGATAGAGCAGTTGAAATATCCGGTCAGCGCCAATGCCGACAGTCTGCAAAACTGGGCGATAGAGCAGGTGCGTTATTCAAAACCGATGCCGCTTCAGGCCCTGATGGCCTATTCCGATCACCATGAAATCATTAATTTGACGACCAAAGTTGATGTTGAGGGAAAACTAAACTGGACCGCTCCTTCAGGGAACTGGAAATTGTACGCCCTGTTCCAGGGATGGCATGGTAAAATGGTTGAGCGTGCCGGCCCGGGAGGCGAAGGTGACGTGATTGACCATTTTTCGACCAAAGCAATTGATAATTACCTGGAGCACTTCACCGAATCATTCAAAAATCACGATATAAGTGGATTGCGTGCCTATTTCAATGACTCCTATGAAGTGGACGATGCGCATGGTGAAGCCGATTTTACACCCCTTATGTTCGATGAGTTTCAAAAACGGCGTGGCTATGATCTTCGGAACTACCTTCCCGCACTGATTGGTGAAGATTCTGACGAAAACAATAGCCGAGTATTGTGCGATTATCGAGAAACCATATCCGATCTTATTCTCGAAAACTACACTAAACGCTGGCACGATTGGGCAGCGAAAGGGGGCAAAATTATCCGCAATCAGGCGCATGGAGCCCCAGCCAATATCCTCGATTTATATGGGGCGGCAGATATTCCGGAAACCGAAGGCATCGATATTGTAAAGATAAAAACGGCCTCGTCGGTGGCTCATGTAACCGGTAAAAAGTTGGCCTCTTCAGAATCGGCTACCTGGCTCAAAGACCATTTCGAAGCATCACTGGCTGATGTAAAACAGGCTATCGACCGTTTTTTACTGGCAGGTGTCAACCATGTTTTTTATCATGGTACCACCTTCTCGCCCCAGGATGCACCATGGCCGGGATGGATGTTTTATGCCGCCGTTCATTTCGGACCAACCAACACTTTCTGGAACGATTTTGGGACGTTGAATACCTATATTGCACGTTCACAATCATTTTTACAGTCAGGCAAACCCGACAACGATATCCTGTTATATTATCCCATTTCAGATGAATATGCGGTACGTGGCCGCTCACTATTACTCCATTTTGACGGCGCAGCAAAAGGCTCATCGGTACGTGAAACGGCTGAAAAACTGTTTGCAGAAGGTTATGCATTCGACTATATCTCCGATCGTCAGATCCAAAACCTGAAAAGCAAACCAGGTCAGATCCTTACGGGAGGAGTAACTTATCAGATCCTATTATTGCCACCCGTGAAACTGATGCCGGCTGAAACATTTCAGAAAATTGTCACATTGGCAATGGATGGTGCAACTATAATCATGGAACAACTACCCCAAGATGTTCCCGGATTGGGTAAGCTCTCCGAAAGACGGGCAAAATTTCAGGAATTAAAAAAATCTTTAAAATTTGTGCCAGCAACCGAAACT
Source organism: Prolixibacteraceae bacterium (assembly GCA_963677935.2). Classification (GTDB taxonomy): domain Bacteria; phylum Bacteroidota; class Bacteroidia; order Bacteroidales; family Prolixibacteraceae; genus JAAFHB01. The sequence goes on from CAXXEH010000003.1 coordinate 3,985,828, forward strand.
ATTCAGAAAGCGACGATTGGAAAGGGAGAGATCCTGATTGGTAATCTCCCCAATTTGCTGAAGCAGGCTAAAATCCGCCGGGAAGCGATGTTCGATAAGGGGTTGCAGTGTATCCGGCGTATTGACGGGATCAATACCACCTATTTTATTGCCAACCGGGGAACAGAAACGGTCGACGGACTGATTCCGCTTTCATCAAAAATTGGTACTGCAGTTTTGTATAATCCTATGAATGGCGAAATTGGCAGGACCATATCCAGAACAACCGGGAAAACAAATGAGGTTTACCTTCAACTAAAACCCGGAGAAAGTTGTCTGGTCCAGCTATTTCCGGGCAAGGCCGATGCTCCGGAGTATCCTTTAATGAAAACTTCAGGGGAGCAAACTTCTCTTATTTCAGATTGGACACTCAGTTTTGTATTGGGTGGACCTGAACTTCCGAAGACCGTAAAACTTTCAAAATTAGGTTCTTGGACCGAATTCGATGGCGATAGTTATAAGGCTTTTTCCGGCACTGCGGTCTATAAAACATCCTTCGCAAAACCTGCTGAAACAGCGAAATATTACCGGCTTGATCTTGGAAAGGTGGCTCAGAGTGCCCGGATTAAACTGAATGGCAATGAATTGGCCATACTAATTGCTCCGCCGTTTTCAGTAAATATTAAAAGTGATGATTTGAAAGAGCAAAATACATTGGAAATATCGGTAACAAATCTGATGGGCAATCGGATGACCGATATGGAACGAAAGTGTCAACCTTATAAGATTTTTTACAATGTCAATTTCCCGTCTCACGACGCCATCAACCGCGGTGCTGACGGCTTGTTCACAACCAAAGATTGGCAACCACAGGAGTCCGGATTGATCGGACCGGTAACCTTGACTCCGCTCCAAATGATAAAAAATTATTAGAACGTAATCTCTAATTTTTGATAACTCAAACTTAAAATTTCAAACAAAAAAATACAACAAATTATATACAGATGAATTACAGAAACACACTCACTCTGATTACTCTGCTCCTACTGCAGACAAGTGTAATCAATGCACAAAGACTCCCTTCCAAAAAGGAGGTGCTTTCCAAAATGGTATTGACCAACGCCTATTTTATGAACAAGTGGCCCGATCCGGGAACAGTTATTGTAACTGACAAAACCCGTCCGAGCCACATCTGGACAAGGGCCGTATATTACGAGGGATTGATGGCTTTATACCAGCTCAATCCCGATAAAGCCTATTACGATTACGCCGTCAATTGGGGTGAATCGCACCAATGGGGCCTGAATAATGGAATTCAGACCCGCAATGCTGATAATCATTGTTGCGGTCAGACTTATGTCGATTTATATCTGATCGACAAAAAACCGGAACGGATAAAAGATTTGAAGGCTTCAATTGACCTGATGCTTGAAACGTCAAAAACGGATGACTGGACCTGGATCGATGCCCTTCAGATGGGTATGCCGGTTTTTGCACAACTTGGGGTTTTATACAACGATAGCCGCTATTTTGAAAGGATGTATGAGATGTATATGGTCAGCAAAACGGTACTCGGTGGAAACGGATTGTATAACCCGAAAGACAACTTATGGTGGCGCGACAAAGATTTTGTACCCCCATACAAAGAACCCAACGGTGAAGATTGCTACTGGTCGCGCGGAAATGGGTGGGTGGTTGCCGCCCTGGTTCGTGTTCTGAATATAATGCCAAAAGATGCTCCCCATCGTGATGAATATCAGAAAACTTTGGTACAAATGATTGAAGCGCTGATCCCGATTCAGAGGAAAGATGGTTTCTGGAATGCCAGCCTTCACGATCCCAATAATTTTGGAGGAAAAGAGATGACCGGAACGGCTCTTTTTACTTATGGAATAGCCTGGGGAGTCAACAATGGAGTGCTGAGCAAAAAGAAATACCTTCCGGTGATTAAAAAGGCATGGAACGCCATGATCAAAGAATCGGTCCATTCCAACGGATTTTTAGGTTATGTGCAGGGAACAGGAAAACAACCTTCGGATAGTCAGCCTGTAAGTTATGACCGGGTTCCAAATTTTGAGGATTACGGATTAGGTTGCTTTCTTCTGGCGGGGAGTGAAGTCTATCGGCTTTGTAAATAATCAGATCCAGGTTTTTAAAATATCAGAGAATCGGATCTGAGAATTCGATTCTTTGCGATTTCAATTATATCCGGATAAAAATTCAGAGCGGTTATGAAATTTTATTGGGGATGTGTTATCTTTCACGATTGATTATGAATTAAATTTAACATCCAAAATGTCAAAGGCTATCCAATTAATCGTTCTGTTAATTATCTCTTTACAGCTTCCATTGCAAACCTATGCTCAAGGTGGCCGCATAAAGCAGGTAGAGCTTTCCCGGTTTGAATTGCAGTCCTGCGAATTAATAAATGGTTCAGGTGAGAAAATTTCCTCACCCGATTATCATTCCAGCGTCTATTGGTTTCCGGTAAAAGTGCCTTCAACTGTTCTTACAGGACTTGTGGCTAACCGGATTTACCCCGATCCTTATTCAGGGATGAACAATATGCTTATTCCTGATGCCTCGGATGAATTTAATAAGATTTACCATCTTGAGCAATACAGTCATATTCCCAATGTACCAAACCCTTGGAAAAAACCTTACTGGTACCGTACCTCGTTTAAGGTTCCGGTTGCCGACAAGAATCGGCATTTCCAGTTAATATTTAAAGGGATTAATTACCGCGCGGCTGTTTGGCTGAACGGACACGCCATCGCCGATTCTGCCCAAATGGCAGGGATGTTTGCAGAATTTAGCTTTGATGTCAGTAAGGTGATTAAACCCGGTGAAGAGAATTTTTTAGCGGTGAAGATCTATCCGCTTGATTTTCCAGGATTACCCGCAGAGGAACAATTAAAGGCGATGGGAGATTTCTTTTTAAACGGAGGACCAACGGGTGATATTGGCAAAAATGTAACGATGGTCTGCTCTGTAGGATGGGACTGGATGCCCCCCGTGCGTGACCGTAACATGGGAATCTGGCAACCCGTATTTTTGCGCACCTCGGGAGATGTCACCATTATGCAACCTCACCTGGTTACCGATCTGCCCAATCTGCCTGACACCTCCATCGCTAAACTTTCGCTAAAACTTTCGCTGTCAAATCATGCAGCATCAACTGCAAAAGGGGCTTTAAAAATCAATATTGCTCCTGTAAACTTTGCAGGACAGACCATTCAAATTTCCAAAGAGGTGACCATTGCATCCGGAGCAACCGCAATTGTTGATCTGAACAGCTTAAATACCAGTCAGTTCCAAATCAGACAACCTCATCTTTGGTGGCCCAATGGATATGGGAAAGCAAATTTATACCGCATTCACCTTCAGTTTGAAGCAGGTGGTGTAATTTCAGACGATACCACCTTTGCCTTTGGCATCCGGACCGTGAGCTCAAAGGCGGTTGAAGTAGCCAACAAATCCTTACGCCGTGATTTTTATGTCAACGGGAAACGGGTTCAACTCACAGGTGGAGCGTGGGTTCCCGATATGATGCTTAACCGCGATTCAATCCGTTATGATGCCGAAATGCACCTTTTCAGGAATTCAAACATCAACCTTGTCAGGATTTGGGGTGGAGGAATTACACCTGAAGATGTTTTTTTCGATCTCGCCGACCGCTACGGAATGTTGGTCTGGTCCGATTTCTGGGTCACTGGCGATACCCATGGTGAATTTAAAGGATCAACCGAATACCCTTTGGAGAGCAGTGTTTTCATGAACAATGTCGAAAGCACCATCTATCGCATTCGTAACCACCCCAGCCTCCTGGTGTGGACCGGCGGAAACGAAGGGCATATCCGTAAAGAGCTCTATGACAAGATGAGAGATAGGGTGATTACACTTGATGGAACAAGACCCTTTATCCCTAGTTCATCAGGGTTTGCAAAACTTCCCGAAGGATGGGATGGCGCCTGGCCCGACAACAAGGCTTCAGGAGTCTATAGCGGAGGACCCTATACCTGGCAGGATTCAAAAAAGTACTACAACTTAGCCGATTCTGCAAAGGACTGGGTATTTAAAGATGAGACTGGTTTGCCCTCCCAGCCACCCTATAACAGTCTTGTGAAAATAATTCCCAATCTGGTGTGGGACTCCACATTACCCTTCCCATTGAATAATTCATGGGGATATCACGATGCATGCAGCGGAAACGGGAAGTATGATCTCTATTATGAAAGTATGGTGAAAAGATATGGCGAACCTACCTCAATGGAAGATTTTTCGCACAAAATGCAGCTGATGAATGCAACAGGGTATCAGGGTATTTTTGAAGCAGCCGGCCATAAACTCAACGATATTGGCGGGGTAATGCTTTGGAAGTTAAATGCTGCTTTCCCAAGTGTTGTCTGGCAGATTTTTGACTGGTATCTTGAACCGAATGCCGGCTATTATTTCATGCAGAATGCCTGCGAACCTGTTCATGTTCAGCTAAATCCACTCAATTATACTGTAACCGTTCTAAACCGGACCTATCAACCCCGATCAAATCTGACTTTACAGGCTGATGTTTTCAGTATTGATTCTAAACGCATCTATCATCAGGAAGCAAAGTTAAACCTCGCGACAACAGATGTAAAAGACATATGCTCATTATCTAAGGTTCTAACCGACGCTAAGGGGGTTAGTATTGTGGTTTTAAATCTGAAAAATGCCACCGGAAATTTAATCTCGCACAATTGTTACTGGATTGCTGCCGACGATAATTATAAAGCCTTGAATAAACTGAAAGCGGCAAAGGTCGAAACCACCGTAATAAAAACAGAAAAAGGGAAAACAGAAACAAAGTGGACCTTAAAACTGACCAATAGATCCAATCAGCTTGCATTTTTTATCCGACCCCAATTGATGGATAATGGTATGGAAATATTGCCGTCCTATTGGTCGGCCAACTATTTTTCGTTGGCCCCGGCAGAATCAATTACGGTTACGGTCAGCGCTTCCCATAATCAGTTGAAAAGTAAAAATCTAACAATTCAGGTGGAAGGTTGGAATCTGTTAACTGATACTCTCCCGTTAAATTTAAATTAGAACTGATATAATTTCTAACAACTATTGATTAGAAAAATATAATTTGTGATTGAAAATACTGAAAATAGGCTTATTTTGTGGGCATAAAATTAACCGGATTATCCTCTGTTGAAAACCAATTACATTTCCGAAACCGACTGGATTCTAGCGTTAAAAGAAGGTGATCTTCAGGCATTTAACGAACTGTTTGACCGGTACGGTAAACGATTGTACAATTTTTCGATCGGATATCTAAAGTCGGTTGAGAATGCTGAGGAGATTGTTCAGGAAGTTTTTATGAAAATATGGGATAACCGGTTAGAATTATCAGCTCAGAAATCGATTGAGTCTTATTTGTTTACCATTGCCCGTAATGGCATATTAAATACCATCCGAAAATCAAAATCAGAGCAGGCCTACCTCAATTATGTAAAAATCAACCCCGAAAAAAACGTCCTGCTTGATGAGGAATTAAATTTCAATGAGCTTAAAAAAGCATATCATGAAGCAATCGAACAACTAAGCCCACGCAGAAAAGAAATATTTTTATTAAGCCGGGAGCAAGCTCTTTCGAATGCCGAAATTGCCGAAAAGATGAGCATTTCGGTAAAAACAGTTGAAAATCAGATGACAACAGCCATATCCGAAATTCGCAGAAACCTGCGATCGCTCGGATTCTCTGGGGTTATCTTCTTTAAATTATTTTTTTGATAAAAATAGTTCAACACGAATAGGGGTTTCGTGACGCTTGCGTGTATACCTGTATGAATAACCAAAAATCATAATGGGTCCAAAACACAAAACAGATTTTAAATACCAGCTCGACCATATGCTTTCCGGGAAATTAACCCCCGCTGAAAAGGACCATCTTCAATCCTATATACAGAATTCATATCACGACGAGGAACTGAATTTAATGATGCGCAATCATTGGTTAAGGTTGGAGGATCAGGAGCTGGTTGCCGATGAAATGCAGTTGAAAATCTTGAAAAATCGGATAATTTCCAAAATAAATCAGAGAGCAGATTCATCCGGAACGGATTTCCGCTTTTTCAAAAGCAATTGGAAAAATTATCTGATGCGCGCTGCTGCGGTGTTATTTATCCCTCTCTTTCTGGGTTCAATATTTATCTTTTACCGTATGGACAAACGTATGGAGCAGATGATTGCAACTACAGCTATTGAGATGGTGGTTGCTCATCCGGGTTCCAGGGTTCATTTTACATTGCCCGATCAGACTGAAGTTTGGCTTAATTCGGGCAGTACGCTTGAATATCCCCTTGCACTGAACGAGCAGGAAAGCCGAAAAGTTAAATTGTCGGGACAGGGATATTTTAAGGTGGCTCACGATGCGGCACATCCGTTTTTTGTGGTAACAGATGGAATTAGTGTTAAGGCATTGGGAACTTGTTTTGATGTATCCGGTTATGCCGAAGACAAAGAAGTCAGTTCAACACTTGAAGAGGGTTCGATAGCTATTATTGGCCTGAATAACAAAGAGGTAACCAGGATTCATCCGGGACAAAAGGCCATTCTCGATAAGACAACCAATACAATAGAGGTTAAAGATGTGGAGACACTGTTAACCACCTCTTGGAAAGACGGAAAATTGATTTTCAGGAATACATCCTTACCGGATGTAACTGTACAACTTGAAAGATGGTTCAATTGTAAAATTCACCTGGATACCAGATTAATGAATGCCGGTTTGATGTATACGGCGACGATTCAGGACGAAACTTTAGGAGAAGTGCTGAAAATGATTGAGATATCAACAAGAATAAAAACTAAAATTGAAAAGAGGGAGGTGTATATCAATAGCAAAAATTAATTAAAAGAAACAAGGGCAGTGTTTGCGGCACTACCCCTGGTGAATCAATTATTTATTAATAATCAACTCAAGAAAAACAAAAGTATGAAAAAAACATGGTTCCTAACGAACCACAGGTATTTATTTGCCTGTGCAGGAAAATTATTTAAACTTATGAAAATTACCTTTTTCATTATCGCTCTTGCCACATTACAAACATTTGCATTGGACAATTACGCTCAGACCAAACGAATGGATGTAAAAATTGAACAATCAACTATTGTCTCTGCTCTCGAGACAATTGAGGCACAATCAGAGTTCTTCTTTTTTTACAACAATAAGGTTGTCAAACTCGACAAAAAAATTTCGGTTGATCTGAAGGAAAAAACGATTAATGAAATTTTGGATGCGCTATTTAAGGATACAAATATTGAATATACCATTAATAACCGGCAGATTATCCTTTCGGGAAAAGAGGCAGGTAGTCCGTTAAATCAGCAACAGAAATCGGTTTCGGGTAAAGTTACCGATTCATCAGGGGCGCCAATCCCCGGGGCATCAGTCGTGGTGAAAGGTACTACCAAAGGTGTAAATACTGATAATGACGGGAATTATTTTCTGTCAATACCCCTTGATGCTAAAACGCTTGTTTTCTCTTTTATAGGTATGAGAACGCAGGAAATCGCAGTTGATTCAAAATCGGTATTTAATGTCGTACTATCTGAAGAGACCATCGGACTTGAAGAAATTGTAGCAGTAGGATACGGATCGCAGAAAAAAAGGGATGTGATCGGAAGTATTTCAACGATAAAGTCCGATCTGATCGGAATCCCATCAGGTTCTTCGAATTTCAATTCCCTTTTACAGGGACAAGCAGCAGGGGTCAGTGTCCAGTCTACTTCCGGTAGATTAGGAGCTAATGTCGACATAAAGGTAAGAGGATTAAGCTCGATCAGTGCGGGAACAAGTCCGCTTTGGATTATTGATGGTGTCCCTATCATTACTGATATTACCATCGGCAATAACGGATCAGCAGCCCAGTCGCCTATGGCATTGATCAATCAGGCCGATATAGAATCAATACAGATTCTTAAGGATGCGGCAGCTACCTCAATATATGGTTCCAGAGGTTCAAATGGTGTAATTATGGTGACAACAAAGTCGGGTGTTACCGGGAAAGCTTCCCTGAACCTTGATTACAGTACCGGAATTTCTGATTTACCATCGCAACAGCCCAAGTTCATAAATACGAAACAATGGTTCCAAATGAAGGACGAGTCGAAGCAGGCTTACGGTTTAGGTAATTATCAAATGTCTGATTTTTACGCTAGTAAACCTTACACTACAGAGTTTCTTACTCGTGAACAAGCTTTAAATATCAATACAGACTGGCTAAAAGCCGCAATGCGAAAAGGAAATTTCCAAAATATCAATTTCTCAACTGTAGGAGGAGATAAAGCAGTCCGGTATTACGTATCAGGTAATTATAGAAATGATAAAAGTGTCATGAATAATGAAGATCTTGAACGTTATGGGATTCGGGCCAATATCGATCTTAAACCATTAAGTTCACTGGACATTGGAACAAAAATCAATCTGTCGTTATCCAAGGGTAACCGTGGCAAGAATGTAAATTTAGATACATCGGATGGGAATAAAGCCGGAACAAGCGGAGGATTTGCCTACCTGAATAGCGCCGCCGTCTCTTTTGAGCCGGTTTATAGCCTGGCCAATCCGCTTAAATATTATAATCCATATTCAGGAAATCCGGTCGCTACAAGTGATCCTTCCAACATGGTCGAAGCTTTGGATATGTACCGTGTTTTGTCAAGTACCTATGCGGAATATACGCTTCCTTTTATCAAGGGACTTTCAGCCAGAACTGAATTATCGGTAGATTTTATACAGGCCAACAGAAACTTCTGGGTATCAGATGCAATTCGCTCTTTGGGCTCTATGGCCCAGGATAACTCATCAACGGCCCGTACGATTAATTACAACTTTTTTCTTAAGTATGATAAAGCTTTTGGTGATCATAGCCTAAATCTTGTAGGAGGAACAGAATCACAGCGCTCTACCACCTGGTACCGCAACATGGAAGGTCAGAACCTTATCGGTACCTATCAGCAACTGGGTACTCCATCGCTACTGATTGCCATGAACTCCGGATTAGCGGGCGAAAATTACCTGAAATCTTATTTTGGCAGAGCCAATTATAAATATAAGGACAAATATCTTGCAGGGATCAGCATCCGCCGGGACGGTTCCTCCGTTTTTACCCCTGAGTTCAGGTGGGGTAACTTTGTTGCACTCTCGGCTGGATGGATTATCTCCGATGAAGCTTTTATGGGAGAATTCGGAAAGAAAAATTTCATGAAGCTAAGGGGTAGTTTCGGCCAGACAGGAAATGCAAGTATCCCAGGAAAACTTGATGTAACGGGTTATTCAAGCACTTATGCTTATGGAGATGGGACAATCTTAGGCAATAATGGCACCCTGGTAACCTCTATCGGGGTCACAGATCTGAGGTGGGAATCAACAAACAACATGGATATGGGTCTTGATTTTGGCTTTTTTAATCACCGTGTTGATGGTTCTTTAGCCTATTACCACAAATATGTAAAAGACCTTCTTCTGGCAAGTAGCCTCCCCTCATCAGCCGGAATCAGCTCTATCTGGGGAAATATAGGCGATCTTGTCAATTCCGGAGTTGAACTTTCAGTAACAACCTCCAATCTGGCATCCGGGAATTTCAAATGGCAGACAACACTAAATGTAGCTTTTAACCACAACGAGGTGAAGAAATTGACTCCACAGGTGGATGCGAAGGGAACTGGGATGACAGCCTCCCCTTATATTACCAAAATCGGTTATGGGGTTCGTGAGTTTTATTTGGCTGATTGGGCAGGTATCGACCCCAAAACGGGCCTGAGTCAGATTTACGCGCTTGACAAAGCCAATTACGCAAAGACCGGAGAGACGCAACGCCTGAAAGATACCCAGGGAAATGATGTTCTCATATTGGCCAGCCAGGCGAACTCAGCTACAAATTATTTCCATCTGAAAGGGAAAAGTGCAATGCCTGTCTATTTTGGGGGTATCACGAATAAATTTACTTACAAAGCTTTCGACTTAAGTGTTTTGGTTACATTTTCAGGGGGAAATTATATATTAGATAACTACCAGAGGAATCTGGCGGTTCAAAACTCAGATGTTAGAATATTAGAAGATGTATATCAGAATTATTGGAAAAAGCCGGGAGATATAGCAAAATACCAACGAATGACCTGGAGAGGAAATGTAAAAATGGAAGATGGGACAATAGTGGGAATGGGAGATCCACGTACTGCGTCCAACCAATTTTTATTTAAGGGTGATTTTGTGAAACTAAAATCTATAAATTTTGGATATACGCTCCCTGCATCATACAATAAGAAGGTATTCAAAGGTCTCCGGATTTATGCAACTTTGGAAAACTTGTATACGCTAACAAAATACCCCGGATGGGATCCTGAAGGACTAGGTTATTTAAACCAATGGGACCTGCCCCAACTATTCTCGGCAAGCATAGGAGTAACAGTTAAATTTTAAACTATTCAACGACATGAAAAAAACGATATATCTGGCTTTTATTTTTTTGTTGCTGCATACTGCATGTAATGACAAAAAATACTTTGAACTGGAAAGACCAGTTGAAAGTCCTTGGACTAAACTGGCAGAATTTGATCGCGCTCCGATTGGCGCATATGGTAAACTATTTGCTCAGGGTGACTGGGGTAATATTTTTAACTATTGGTACTTATACAAAAATGCTATTGGGGACGATGTAGCATGGTCGACACCCGGTGATGCTACCTGGGGATGGTACCGCGATACGCAAAACAACAAGGGTTGGGTAGATGAGACATTCACTGCTTCATATGCTGTAATTGGCTCTATAAATGATGCGCTTCAGTTTGTCGACAACAAAGGTGGCATTCCATTTCCCAATTTGAGTGCGGATGACCAAAAATACAATCTTGACCGGATTGTAGGTGAACTTCACTTTTTAAGGGGGTTTGCTTATTATATGGTAACAACTTTGTGTAGCAATGCATATGTTCCAGGGGGGGCTAACGACACAAAACAAATACCTTTGCGGATAACGACAGCGAGTTCTTATCAGGATGCAACAAATTCGAAAATAGGAACGACTCAGGAAATTTGGGATCAGATACTTTCCGACTTCCAAAAAGCATATGAATTGCTCCCTGAACGTTATATCGCGGGCAAAATGCATCTCTCCTATCAGGCTGGAAGGGCCAATAAATTTGCCGCCGCCGCCATGTTGTCACGCTCCTATTTTGCAATGGGAAACTATGCAAAAGCAAAGGAATATGCCAGCTTTACGATTGACCAAAACGGAGGAGACTATAATCTGAGCGAAGAACCAATCTCAGCTTTTAATAAAAGTACACTGGCTCGTGGTAAGGAAGTGATCATGTATATTCCGTGCTACGATAAGACTTATGGCAGGCAAAACTTACATGCAACCTGTTTTACCCATCTCTTTCAGGCCGGACCATGCGGCTGGGTAGCAACCCATATGGATTATGCAACATTAAACCGCATTGGATGGATGAATGCAGCTAAAAGTGATACAACGATAAACATTGCTGCAAGAAAAGACAAACGGTTTCAGCAACTGTTTTTTGTTAGGGAGCCGGCAAATGTGCCAGCGGCACAACAAATTGCAGGACGATACTACGAAACTCGTGTAAACATGACCTGGCGTTCGGTCGTTGCCAATAAATATTTCAGGGGGCCAGCAGTAGGATATACGAACGTTCCTCAGATAAGGCTCGCCGAAATGTACCTGACCCGGGCTATAGTTTCATTCAAAACCGGAGATAAAAAAAGCGCCGCCAGCGATTTAAATGTGGTAAGAAAGCGTGCATGGGATGCAAATGTCGCCGGAGTAGCGTATGAAGCGTCAGCTAACTTCGTCACTGAGGGAAATATTACAGAGCAGATGATCAGCGATGAACGACTGATCGAGATGTTTTGTGAAGGCGACCGGATAGATTACCTGCGGGGATTAAAAGTAAACATTGCTAATGGTGAACGTGGAGCTGGTAGTGTTCCATATACTGATAAAGGATTCGTATGGCCAATCCCCATAGTTGAAAAGGATCTAAATAATAGCTATAAGTAATAATGTTTTTAATAGCAATACAGAGATAAGTAGCTTGAATAATATATTTAATTTAGTACATTATATCATTCCAATTACTTAAATATCGGGTAGAGCAGTTCAAATTGGAAAGAATAATTGGAGGTTGTCTTCCTCTTATTCTTTCCATTTAATCCTTAAAAATATCAAAGTCAAACACCAGGAAATTAACACAATGCAAATAATCAGTTCAAGGATTAGCAAGGTTCTTTTGTTTGGCGCCTTTTATTTTAGCATTTACTGCTTTAGGTGGACAAAGTGCTGACAAACCATATATCTGGGACGACAATAAAAACTTTTGCTTCGATTCGCACCACGCCAATGATTCCAGTTGCTTTCTTGGGGCAATAGTATGGTAATCAATCCTTTTTGATGAATCATCCGAAAAAATAAACTATATCAAATGAATACCAGGAAACAACAAATTTGTGGACCTATTGTAATACTGATTTTACTAAATGTAATTTGCGGTAACTTATATGCTCAACAAGCCCCTTCGCCTGCCTGCCCAATGGGTGAGCAATGGATATTTAATCCTGAGTTTAGCGATGAATTCAATGGGCAACAAGGTCTGGATAACACAAAATGGTGGGACTTCAACCCCGAATGGGTAGGACGTAAACCCGCCTATTTTGATCGTAAAAATGTTTCAGTAATCAACGGTATGCTACAACTTACAGCCCGTGTGCAAAATCCTGATGAAGTAACAATCGAGAATAAGGTGAGAGGGTATGATAAATTTACAACCTCTATTGTTAAAAGTAAGAAAAGGATTAAATACGGCTATTTTGAAGCCCGATGCAAGTCAATGAAAGCCGGGGTTTGCAATGCTTTCTGGCTGTACGACCCACTCAATCCCCCTGCTAAATACCGGGAAGGAAGTTTTTCGGAGGAAATCGATATTTTCGAGATATTCGGCCATCCGGCTAAAAAAGATTATGAACGGGTTTACTGCACGACGGTGCACAGGTTCTGCACCCCATATGTTGAGTCGATTGCTAACTTTACCCAGACTTCCTTACCCAAAAAAGGTGCACAGCAGCGGGTCCCTTTTGATTTTTATGCAGACTTTCATCTCTACGCTTTCTTATGGACACCAACTGAAATGAAATGGTTTATTGATGGGAAGGAGGTCTTTGCACGTGATAACGACTATTATAACACTGCACTACATATCATGTTCGACTGCGAGATAATGGAAGGTTGGGTTGGGTTACCCGATCCGGCCGATCTGCCTGCCACCTTTTATATCGATTACCTGCGTGTGTGGAGCTCTGTTAATCAGCCTTTTCCGATGGTCAAAGGATTCTAAATCCCTAAAAATTGAAATTTATTAAAAAAACCAATCCGGAAATATGATGATCAGACAATTGTTTTTTTGCTTCAGTCTCTTTTTTATTACCGGGTGCCAAACGGAAAAGAAAAAAGATGTAACTTCCTTAAAACCTGCAATTCCTGCCTTTTATCAATTGAAAGATACAAGCTGGAAAGCGCTTACACTTCGGCAGAAAATTGGCCAGACCATGTTAATGCTCCCCGACCGTAAAAAGGAGTTGGAGCTGGGTAAAGGTTCTTTAAAAGCCTACTTTAAAAATTATCCGGTATCGGGATATTTTATGGGATGGAAGTTGTACGAAAATGTAAAATATAAAGATCGTTTTGATCATATAAGAAAAAGTTGCAGAGAATACCAGGAAGCGAGCAATCTGCCGTTGATTTTTCAGGAAGATTACGAAAGTGGTGTAGATATTGAAGGGATGACCTCTTTTCCCAACGAGATGACGCTTGGGGCTGCAAATTCCCCTGAATTAGCCTATGCCTGCGGAAAAGCGATAGCACGGGAATGTCGTTCAGTTGGCGTCACATGGGTACTGCATCCGGTAGCCGATTTAAATCTTAACCCATTTAATCCAATAACCAATGTACGCAGCATTTCCGATAATCCTGATAAGGCTATTAAATTGCTTAGCCAGCAAATCAGGGGATTACAGCAAAATGGTGTGGCAGCAACCATTAAACATTTCCCGGGTGACGGGGTCGATTTCCGTGATCAGCATTTGTTAACCACTTGTAACTCCCTCACGCTACCCGCTTGGAAAGAAAAACATGGGAAGGTATTTAAGGCATTGATCGATAGCGGAGTGGCCTGTATTATGCCGGGACACATCACCCTGCCGGCTTACCAGAAGGAACGTACAAATGGGAAGTGCCTACCAGCCAGCTTATCCAAAGAATTATTAACCGGACTTTTAAAAGGCGAATTGGGCTTCCGTGGTGTGATCGTCTCTGATGCCATGGTAATGGGCGGTTTTAGGGGATGGTACGAAAACGAACTTGAAGGGGAGATCCAGAGTTTCCTTGCTGGAGTTGATATTATGCTTTGGCCATCTTACGCGTTTATGGATACACTTGAAGCCAGAATAACCCGGCATGAAATCCCACTTGAACGTTTAAACGATGCAGTACAGCGAATATGGAGTTTAAAAGAACAATTCGGATTACTTGAAAAAAACCGTGAATTAATACGTGAAATGTCATCGGGCGAAAAGGACGAAGCGTTGAAAACAGCAGGAGAAATTTGTAAAAACGCGATTACACTGGTTCGTGACACAAAAAATGCATTACCGATAAGCACAACCAGAGACAAAAATATTTTGGTTGTGGGTGTCACCCCTGTCTCCCGTAAAGGGGGCGATAAACATCTGAAGGGGCTGGAGAGTTTCGCTCAGCAACTAAGGGCAAAAGGATTCAATGTTGATTTCAGACATAATATTTTATACGAAACACAAGGCTGGTCTGATGATGCACCTCAAAAGTACGACCGGATTATCGTTGCGATTGCCCGTACACCACATACCCCTTTTGGACCGTTGCAATTGTACGATGATGAAGCACAATCAGTGTGGGCAGTAAATGCCATGCCTAAAGATAAAATTATTGTTGTCAACTTTGGAAGTCCCTATCTGACCAATGAGTATTTCGAAAGGGTAAATACCTGTATAAATGCGTATTCCAACACCCCGGTTATGCATTCTGCAGTGATCGCTGCCCTTTTGGGAAAAGAAAAAATGGTGGGACTGTCACCCTTTGAATTAGACCTGAATAATTATAAATAGAGTTTAATATGAGATCTTTAACGAAAATTTTCAGCAGCAAGAACCTAATTCGGGTTGTCTTCGTTTTATCCATTTTTACCAGTTGCCTGATTTCAAATGGTTCACCCTATGCAGCTTACTCTCCTGACAAAAATATAAAAGTCATTTTTGACCTCAGGGATGGCATCCCGGTCTATTCTGTTTTTTACAAATCAGGACAAGTAATTGCCCCATCTTCAATGGGATTTGAGATGAACAGTCCATTTGAAGGTGGTTTTGAAATGGTTACTACTTTAAAAAGTGGCTCTGATCAATGGTGGAAACCGGTTTACGGAGAATATGAAAAAATACATGACCACTACAATAGCCTGGAAATTAGGTTAAAAGAAAATGGGAAACGGCACAGGTTGCTAAATATTGTGTTCCGGGCTTATAACCAGGGGCTTGCTTTTCGGTATGTGGCGCCGAAGCAGGACGATTCAACAGTATGGAAAATCAATAAAGAGTTATCCGCCTTTAATTTTCCAAAAGGGTCATTTGCTTATCCAATCTATAGAACAGAGCAGACCTTTTCGAATGTACCGGTTGAAATCGAAAAAGTTAACTCCGGGGCATTTATGCCATTTACCGTCCGTCTCCCAAATGGGTTTGCTTCACTTTTGGAAGCCAATGTATACAACTATCCCAATATGTGTCTGGACAAGGCTCCTCAAAGTGGTCTGGTTTCCAGAATTTATGGGACAGCGGAAGTTTCTCCCCCGTTTTCTTCCCCCTGGAGGGCCATACTTCTTGCCGGGGATGAAAGGAGGTTAATCGGGAACGAAGCCATGATATTGAACCTTAATCCTCCTTGTGCAATTGGGAATACCTCATGGATTAGCGCAGGAAAAACAATCAGCAACGAGGGAAGCGTCGGACTTGAGACAGACAAGCTTAAAAAAGTTGTCGATTTTGCTTCGGAAAACGGCTTTAAATACCTTCAATTGGATTGGGGATGGTATGGTACCGAGGTAAAATGGACAGATGACCAGATAAAAAATTTCAGTCGGATGATGCCTGAAAAATTTAAAAATTCGGGATGGGAAACAAATGCTCAGGCAAACCCATTTAAGGTAGGGAAAGGCTATGTCCCCTATGGTTGGGACGAAAGATGGAAAAACGCTTATACTTACGTTGACCTTGACATTCATGAATTGATTTCGTATGCAAAAAATAAGGGGGTTGGTATCTGCCTTTATGTGGAAGCCGGTAATACCTTGCGTTCGTGCAATCTTGATTCATTGTTTTCGGAATATAAAAAGTGGGGTCTGGCGGGGTTGAAACCCGGTTTTGTTAAATATGGCACTCAGGAAAATACCAATTGGATCCGCACCATGGTAGAACTCGCTGCCAAACATCACCTCCTGCTTTGCATCCACGATGCCAGGATACCTGATGGTACAAGCCGGACCTACCCCAACCTGATCATCAATGAAGGAGGTGGTGGTCAGGAAGGTGGCCACCCGGTGGTACATGATGTGATGCTTCCTTTCAGTCGTTGTCTGGCAGGGCCATTCGATTATACCCCATCTATTTATACCCGGGGAAGAAGTAATACCCATATGCTTGCTTTTTTGGTAACCTATTTTGGGCCTGCCCAAACGATCAGGGGTGGTTTTACGGCCTGGAATGACAACAGGAGATCAGGAAAGGGAGGGGAAGAAATTGAATTCTTACGAAGGATTCCGGCAACCTGGGATGATACAAAAGTACTCAGTGCAAAGATTGGCCATCATATCATAACTGCACGGAAGAGTGGTAATTCATGGTTTGTTGGCGGCATGACCGGTGATGAAGCTTTTGATGAGGAATTGCCGCTAACCTTTCTGGAGGATGGAAAAGCTTATAATGCTACGATATTCAAAGATGATGCTTCTGGCTTTTCAGATGGTTTTTGTGCTGCAAAAAAACAAATTGTAAAAGTGAATTCGAAAAGTAACCTATCGGTCAATATGGTTGCAACGGGTGGATATTTAGCTATTTTTGATCTGATAAATTAAACATATTTATATTTAACCTTTTTATATGAGGAATACTTTAACAACTACTTCAATCAAACTATCATTAATGATGTTTTTCCAATACATGATGTTTGCTGTGTGGTGGGTTCCACTGGCCGCCTATTTAACGAATATGGGTGTTATTGGAGTACAAAAATCGCTGGTACTAAGCTCTATGGCTATCGGCTGTATGGCTTCGCCGATGATAGGAATGATTGCTGACCGTTATTTTGACGGACAGAAAGTGCTGGCGGTGTTAAACCTTCTGAGTGCTTCAATGCTGTTATTGGCAGGCATGACAAGCAACCCCGATTGGCTGTTTCTTTTTTTATTGCTGGCCATGCTTTTTTACATGCCTTCCTGGAGTTTAACCAGCTCTATTGCCATGACTCACGCCCGTTCCGAACAATTCTCACGGATTCGTGTATTAGGATCAGTGGGCTGGGTGTTTTCCGGAGTTTTTAGCCTGGTTGTAGTAAAATTTTTTAATATTCGTTTTGATGGTACAAATTTGCCCTTCTTTTTTGCTTCGGCAATTGGCTTCCTGGCGGTTATCTTTAATTTATATCTTCCCTCAACCCCTTCTTCAGGTAAAGGCAAAAAAACCTCCATCACAGAAGCCCTGGGACTACGGTCTGTTCGTCTGATGAAAGACCGTAATTTTGCACTTTTTATCATCTTCTCATTTTTGTCCATGATCCCCTTTTCGATGTACTGGTCGTATTGTTCCGAATTCTTACTTGACCGTAAATTTGAATACATCAGTATCACAATGAACTTTGGACAATTGGCAGAGATGATATTACTCCTCACTGTTCCTTATGCCATCCGAAAAACAGGTTTAAGAAATACAATGATTCTGGGACTTGTAGCCTTGTTAATCCGCTACATTGCATTTTATGCAGGTTCTGCTTCAGATATGCCAGTTTTTTATTTTATAGGAATATTGTTACACGGGATCATTTTCGGATACTTCTTTCTTGGCGGTCAAATATATATTGACCAAAAGGCACCACCGGATCTTAAAGCCCAGGCACAGGGATTTATCTTTTTTGTGACATTTGGGTTAGGTCTCCTGGCCGGTAATTTTATAAACGGGGAAGTAATTGAATATTTTTCAGAGTTATCAGGTACTGTCAGAACCTACAATTGGAATGCAATTTGGGCAATTACCTCTGCATCAGCATTTGTTTTGGTGCTGGCCTTCGCCATTTTCTTCAGAAATGAGAGGCCAAAAAACATCATCTCAGCTTAATAATCTTATGATGGAAAAGCAGACTAAACTAACACGGCGCCGCTTTATAGCGCTTTCTGTATTGGGAACAGGTGGAATGTGCTTACTCAGCCGTTGCTCCAATCCTCCCATTTCCTCGTGGAAATTCATCACAAAACAGGAATCAGTTTTGCTTGATGCATTGGCAGAACAGATCATCCCGACCGACGAATGGCCAGGTGGACGTGATTCTGGTGTCACCAGATTCATTGACCAACAATTAAAGGGACCTTACACACGCTTCCAGGAAACCTATCGAAAAGGGTTGATGGCGATTCAGGAAACCAGTAAAAACAAATTCCAAAAGCGATTCGAAGAATTACCATTTGTTGAGCAAACCCGGTTTCTGGAAACGATGGAAGGGGGGAAGATGGAAGGGGAACTTTGGGCGGAAGGTTTTGACCGTCAGTTTTTCAAACTGATCCGCGACCACTCCATGCAGGGATTTTACGGAAGCCCGCGGCATGGGGGAAACAAAAATTATGTCAGTTATAAGATGATCGGACTCGACTACCCTTTTATTATTGGACAAAACCGGTATAAAGGTTAGTTAATGAAAAATAAACATGTCAATGCGATTATCGTTGGCGCCGGAGCCGGAGGTGGTGTAGTGGCCAAAGAGCTGAGTACAGCCGGTATGTCGGTCGTCCTTTTCGAACGGGGGAGATGGGTTACCCTCGACGACCATGACCATGACGAACTGATATCGCAACGAATAACAGTTCTTGGAAATGCATATGGTCCTGATGATGATCATTATTGCAGAGTTGTGGAATCAACTGACGGGAGTACCAGGATTGTCCTTCCAAGTGAAGGTGGGTATAATAATGTTGCGGCGTGTGTTGGTTCGGGTACCGTTAGTTACGGGGCATTAGGCTGGAGATTTATGCCTGAAGATTTCAGGATGAAAACGACCTACGGACATGTTGAAGGTTCCACTTTGGAAGACTGGCCAATTTCGTACGATGATCTTGAACCTTATTATGAAAAAGCGGAATGGGAAATTGGTGTGGCGGGCGATGATAGTCAGAGCCCGTTTGCCCCGCCACGTAAAAAACCACAACCGATGCCCCCTTTCCCGCACAACAAAGAAGCCAGGATTCTGGAAGCCGCCGCCCGGAGGTTGGGGTTTCATCCATATCCTGCACCAATGTTGAGAAATTCAATTCCTTACGGAGGTCGGCCTCAATGTATCAGAATGCGTACCTGCGTAGGATTTGCCTGCCCGGTAAATGCAAAATGCGGAACCCATAATACGGTAATCCCAATTGCTCTGGCAAGCGGAAACTGTGAATTGAGGATAAGATGCGTTGTGAGCGGGATACTTGTAAATGATCAGGGAAAGATAACCGGTGTCAGGTATTTTGATGAAAAAAACAGAGAACAAATACAGACCGCAGACCTGGTGGTTCTTTCTGCATCGGCAACAGAAACAGCCAGGTTACTGCTCAATTCCAAATCCCGGTTTTTTCCCAAAGGGATAGGTAATGAAAATGACTGGGTGGGTAGAAACCTGCAGGGACATGCCTATTGCGGGGCATTGGGAATATTTGATGAAGATGTTTTTGATGATTGTGGTCCCGGCTCTTCTTTGGCCATTGGCGACTTCTCGCATCATAACCCCGGAATAGTCGGGGGAGGCGCCCTGTACAGCAGTTTCTACCGCTTGCCCTACCTTTTTACTGGTCTTCGTCCGCCCGGATCTGCAGGTTGGGGATTGGAACATAAAAAATTTCAGCAAAAGAATTATAAACGTTTAGGGGAGATGAAAGGGCCATGTCAGGAAATTCCATGCTTTCATGCGAAGGTCAGTGTCGATCCGGTTGTTAAGGATTTCTGGGGCATTCCGGTTGTCCGCCTTTCGGGATATGGTCACCCAGGAGATGCTGAAGGGACCGCTTTTCTCTCCGAAAAAGCTGAGATCTGGCTTAAAGAGGCAGGCGCCGTTGAAACATGGAAAACTGGTGTAATAAAGGGGAAGCGTGGAGTGAGCGGGGGTCAGCATCAGGCAGGAACCTGCCGTATGGGAAACGACCCCCGGACATCGGTTTGTGATAAATTTGGCCGGGTACACAATGTGCCAAACCTGTTTGTCGCAGATGGGAGTCTTCATGTGACAAATGGGGGTTTTAACCCTGCTTTGACGATTATGGCTTTGGGCTTTTGGGTTGGAGGATATATTGCTTCAGAGTGGCAAAAAGGAAACAGGTTTAAATAAAAATGAAGATAGACAATCTTGAATAGGCAAAACCACAATAAAATTCAGTTTATGAAAAATCAGCATGTAAATGCAATTATCGTTGGCGCCGGTGCCGGTGGTGGAGTTGTGGCCAAAGAACTTAGTACTGCGGGTATGTCGGTTGTCCTTTTCGAGCGGGGGGGCTGGGTTACCCTCGACGACCACGATCATGATGAACTGATCTCGCAGCGGACAACGGTTTTGGGAATGGCTTACGGACCTGATGATCTGCACCATTGCAGGGTCAGCGTATCTGGTGACGGGAAAAGCACGATTGTCCTTCCCAGTGAAGGGGGAGGGCATAATGCAGCCTGTGTTGGGTCGGGTACAGTCAGTTACGGGGCGATGGGCTGGAGGTTTATGCCCGAAGATTTCATAATGAAAACAACCTATGGCCATGTGGAGGGTTCCACCTTAGAAGATTGGCCAATTTCGTACGATGATCTGGAACCCTGTTACGAAAAAGCAGAATGGGAAATTGGCGTCGCCGGTGATGACAGCCAGAGTCCGTTTGCACCGCCACGTAAAAAGGCTCAACCGATGCCCCCTTTCCCGCATAATAAAGAAGCCCGGATACTCGAAGCAGCTGCCCGAAGATTAGGTTTACACCCTTATCCCGTTCCGTTACTGCGTAATTCAGTCCCCTACGGAGGTCGTCCTCAATGCTACAGGATGCGGACCTGCTGCGGATTTGCCTGCCCGGTAAATGCCAAGTGCGGAACTCATAATACGGTGATACCAGTGGCTCTGGCAAGTGGGAACTGCGAGTTAAGGACCCATTGCGTGGTGAGTGAAGTAGTCGTTAATGATCAGGGCAAAATAACCGGGGTCATCTATTTTGACGAAAATAACCGGAAGCAAACACAGAGCGCCGACATTGTGGTCCTCTCTGCAGCCGCTACAGAAACGGCCAGGCTTCTGCTCAATTCCAAATCTGTATTCTTCCCCAAAGGGATAGGCAATGAAAATGACTGGGTGGGTCGAAATCTGCAGGGACATGCCTATTGCGGGGCTTACGGAATTTTTGATCAGGATATATTTGATGACTGTGGTCCGGGCACTTCGCTGGCGATTGGCGATTTTTCACATCATAATCCCGGGATTATAGGTGGCGGTGTCTTGTGCAATGAATTTTTCAGGCTCCCCTATCTTTTTACCGGCGTGCGTCCTCCCGGCTCTGCCCGGTGGGGATTGGAACATAAAAAATTTCAGCAAAAGAATTTTAAACGCGTTGGCGAGGTGATCGGCCCTTACCAGGAGATCCCCAGTTTTCATGCAAGGGTGAGCGTTGACCCTGTTGTTAAAGATTTCTGGGGTATTCCGGTCGTCAGACTCTCAGGATCGGGACATCTGAAAGACGGGGAAGGTACGGCTTTTATGGCCGGGAAAGCAGAACTGTGGCTTAAAGAAGCCGGTGCAACTGAAACCTGGCAAACCGGTGTGATCAAAGAGACGCGGGGCTTAAGTGGCGGTCAGCACCAGGCAGGAACGTGCCGGATGGGAAACGATCCCAAGACCTCCGTTTGTGATAAATTCGGAAGGGTACACACGGTGCCTAACCTCTTTGTTGCAGATGGAAGCCTACATGTCACCAACGGCGGCTTCAACCCTGCTTTGACCATTATGGCGATGGGGTATTGGGTCGGGGGACATATTGTTTCAGAGTGGCAAAAAGGAAACAGGTTCAAATAAACAGAATAATAATATAAAGATGAAGAATAAGAAGATCTTATCAAAAATATTTATACCGATCGCGATTCTTTTTGTTGTGGTCACCCTTTCCTTTGGTTCATTCTATACCTACTGGAATACGGCCTCTCCTGATCAGACCTGTGCCTCCTGCCATGAAATTAACAGCGCTGTACACTCTTTCTCACAATCCTCACACCGTGAAATGCATTGCAAAGAGTGTCATGGCACGGCTTTAAGCAACGGCTTTCACAGCCTGAAGGAAAAAACGATGATGGTGGTAAACCATGTCAGTGATGAAAAGGGTGAAAAACCACGGATGAACGAAGCACAATTACTGGAGGTAATGACCAACTGTAAGCGTTGTCATACAAAAGAGTTTGCAAACTGGAAATCAGGGGGGCATTCAGCTTCCTACAAAAACATTTTTCTGGATGAAACCCATAATAAAACAGAACAACTCAATTTTGACTGTCTACGTTGTCACGGGATGTTTTTTGAAGGAACTACCCCGGAATTAGTCGGGCCCATCAGTACACAAGGGCCATGGACAATGAAAGATCCTCAAAAGGGGGACCAGCCCACAATTCCATGTATGGCCTGCCATGCAATACACACAGATGGAAAACCGGTGATAAGACCCGATTATGCCCAACCGTCATCTGTCTTTTATGCCCGTAATAGTTCAAACTCGAAAGTGAGTTTTTATGACCGTCACGAGAAAGTTCATCTCCTGTCGGCAATGCTGCCTAAGCTGCAACTGATGGATGGAGATAAACCAATCGTTGTAAGTGATGATGAAAGAATGCGGAACTGCGTCCAGTGCCACGCCCCAAATGGCTGGCATGAGGCTGGCACAAGCGATGACCGTACTCCACGTGGAGTACATCTGGGCTTAAGTTGTCTGGCCTGTCATGAACCACACAGCAACGATGCAAGGAACAGTTGCACAAAATGCCACCCTGCCATTTCGAACTGTAAACTCGATGTGACGAAAATGAATACCACTTATACCGATTCAAAAAGTCCGAATAATATCCATTGGGTATCCTGTACCGACTGCCATAAGGATGATCTTCGGATTAAAAACATCATGGATGAACGAACCAATAAGAAATCAAGGTATAAAGCTCCAAATAAAAAACAATTTTGAATCTATCTTAAAAGGTGCATCAATGAAAGCCTGTCATTACCTTGTCGTTTTAATTTTTATTCTATTTAATTTGTTTTGTGAAGCACAAAATAAATACTCATCGAATGATCCCCTTAAACAGGTAGATCCTTTAATCGGAACCGGAGCAAATGGTGCGGTAATTCCGGTTGTCGTCGTTCCACACGGGATGGTTCAACCTGGGCCTGATACCAGGACTTACGGTAGCGGCTACCATTTTAATGACAAAACCATCATTGGGTTCTCCCATACACATAAGAGTGGCGGCGGATGCGGCGACTTCCAGGACATTTTGCTTCAACCAACTACAGGAACACTTAAACTTAATCCGGGGAATGAAAATGATCTTAATTCAGGGTACCGATCACGGTTCAGTCATCAGGAAGAACATGCAGAACCTGGATTATACCGCGTAAGGCTCGCTGATTATGATATTGATGTTGCCCTTACTGCCACTAAACGGTGTGGTTTTCACCAATACAAATTTCCGGAAGGCAAACAATCGCACATTATATTAGACCTGGCTCATGGCAATACCGGAGCCTGTACAATCGTAAAAGAGGATGGTTACGATACTACCACAGTCGCTTCATTAAGGGTTGTTGATGATCGAAGGGTTGAAGGATACCGGATCTCGGATGGATGGGCCGATGCCATGCATGTCTATTTTGCCATGGAATTTTCACGTCCGTTCAGCAGTCACGGAATCGAATCCGGCGGAAAATACCTCTCCGGAGCAAAGGAATCATCAAATCTTCATACAAAGGCCAACTTCGATTTCAATTTAGGAAACGACCCCACCGTGCTTGTGAAAGTTGGGATATCACCTGTGAGTATTGCCAATGCCTGGAAAAATCTTAAAACAGAAATCCCCGGATGGGATTTTGAGCAAATCGTCGAAGCAAACAAATCAGAATGGAGGAAAGAGCTGGGGAAATTCAGAATTGAAGGGGGAAGCGTGAAACAACAAAAACAATTTATGACCGGCCTCTATAATGTACTCATTTATCCGATGTTGTACATGGACACTAACGGTGAATATCGTGGACCGGACCATCGGGTAACTACCGCAAAAGGGTACAACCACTACTCCGGATACATCGGCACCTGGGACGTATTCAGAGCTGCCAATCCCCTGCTGACATTGATTGAGCCTGAAGTAGCCAATGATTACGTAAAAACAATGCTCTCTCATTATGAGATTTCTAAACTTTTGCCAGTCTGGGTGGTTGCCGGTGAAGAGACACATACCATGCAAGGATTTCATTCGGTCCCGATGATTGCAGATACCTATTACAAAGGGATCCGCAATTACAATATAAAGAAAGTTTATGAAGCCGTAAAATCCACAGCAATGAAAGATACCTTTGGATTGGATATGCGAAGATTCGTGGGTTTACTCCACTACAAGAAATACAATTATGTACCTGCCAACCTGGAATACGAATCGGTTGCAAAAACCCTGGAATATGCCTATGACGATTGGACCGTAGCCCAGTTTGCCAGAATGCTGGGGAAAAAGGAAGATTATACCTATTTCATAAACCGGTCGGCAAATTATAAAAACGTCTTTGATAAAACCACCCACTTTATGAGAGGGCGGATGGCAGATGGTACCTGGCGTACCCCGTTCGATCCATTTTTTTCACATCACAGGTTTGACGATTATATGGAAGGAAATGCCTGGCAATGGACATTCTTTGTCCCGCATGATCCGGTTGGTCTTGCAGATTTAATGGGTGGAAAAGAGGTGATGGCTCAAAAGCTTGATTCCTTATTTATGGTCAAACCCCAGCAAAAATATGCTTTGGCATCAGGTGATATGAGTGGGATGATCGGGCAATATGCACATGGCAATGAAGTAAGTCAGCATATTCCCTATTTGTATAACTATCTGGGAAAACCCTGGAAGACTCAGGAAAGGGTGCGGATGATCATGACTTCTCAATATGATAATTCACCTGAAGGATACTGTGGAAATGAAGATACCGGACAAATGTCAGCCTGGTATATTTTTAGTGCAATGGGCTTTTATCCGGTAAATCATGGGCAGGGGCAATACATGATAGGGTCGCCAATATTCGACCGCCTGGAATTTGACCATGGATTTGGTGGAAAATTAATAATTTCAACAAAAAACAACAGCGATAAGAATATCTATATCCAGTCAGTAAGAGTTAATGGTAAAAATTATACGAAAAACTGGTTTCAACATAAGGAACTATTCAAAAAGGGGACGGTGACCATCGAATTTGAAATGGGAGATCAGCCAAACTACACATGGGGAACAGGAGCGTTAAATTGCCCTACCTCAATTTCAAAACTTGATTAAAACAAACAAATCGGATGACCAGTTGCACTTTTTATCACGGTTTGTAAAGGTTGTAAATAAAAAACTATAAAATTATGAGAATAAAGGTTATTACCGGATTATTGTTTTTGTTGCTTTTTATTTCCGAATATGGACAAACCTCCCCGGTAGATAAAATGCGATTTGCTCCCGTTCAGAACCGGAGGCCAAAGAACTTTCAGCCGGTCAATTCCAAAAATTCATTGGAAAGTTTAAAGAATAACTTTTCAGAAAAAACGATGAAGCTTGCAGCCAAACAATATGAAACAGTCAAGGAAGTAAATAATAAAGGTAAATGGAAGCCAACCCCTGAATCAATCGATAGTCATCAGGCACCCGAATGGTTCAAGGATGTTAAGTTTGGGATGTTCATCGACTGGGGGCTCTGGTCAGTTGCAGGGTGGGCCCCAAAAAAAGAAAAGGGGGCCATGTACCCCGACTGGTATGAATTCAGGCACGATACCGATTCTGCATTTATAAAATATCATGAAAAGAACTGGGGTAAGGATTTTAAAAGGGACGATTTTATATCCTTATTTACAGCCGGTAAATATCAGCCCAAAAAATTGGTCGAAATTGCAAAAGAAGCCGGGATGAAATATATCGTCCCGTTTAGTAAGCACCATGGGGGATTTTGCCTTTGGCCGTCATCTTATACACAGCGCGATGCCATGAATATGGGACCCCATAAGGATTTGATTAAACCACTGGTGGAAAGCTGCAAAAAAGAAGGGATGAAATTTGGCTTTTACTTCAGTATTGAAGAGTGGGAATATCCATTAATTAATAGTGAGGGTCATCTGCAAAACCGGGGATGGGGATGGAAGAAAGAAATAAAACCTTATACTCCAGATTTGGAGGAAAAATGTTCAGGAAAAATAGCTGTAAAAGATTATGCTGCTGATTATCTTGTTCCCCAGGCCACTGAATTTATTGACAAGTATAACCCGGATCTGATCTGGTATGATGGAGATATGTCATCAGTAAGTGCTGAAGGCCTTAAAACCTATGAAATTGCTTCCTATTTCTACAACAAGGCAGAAGGGCGCAAAGAAGTGGCCGTTAACGACCGTTATGGTACACATGAAAAAAAATGGCTGCGTTCGGTAAGGGGCGATTTTTTCACAAATGAGTATGGCGATATGGAGAAGGAAGCCAAACAAACTACCCATGCCTGGGAAGCATGCTGGGGGATCAGTCAGTCCTTTGGATACAACTGGCAGGATACCGATGAAAACGTGATCAGCTCAAAGGAATTTATTGATAAGTTCGTCGATATTGTAGCGCATGGAGGTAACCTCCTTTTAATTGTGAACCTGGATGGAGAAGGGGCATTACCAAAAATTCAGGAAAACCGGTTGAAAGATATTGGGAAATGGCTGAAAGTAAACGGTGAAGGCATTTATTCAACCCGTCCATTCAAGCGTCAATCAGATGGTTCAGTTGCTTTTACCCGAAGCAAAGACAATCAATTTGTGTATGCTATTATGAAAGAGTGGCCCGGAGAGAAGCTGCACCTGAAGGGGATAAATCCGGTATCGGGGAGTAAAATCGAAATGTTGGGAGATAATAATCCTTTGGAGTGGAAAAGTTTCAATGAAGGAATTACTGTAAAACTTCCCGATCAATTACAAAAAGTTACCAACAGGCCTTGCGAACATGCCTGGATACTGAAGATCAAATTATGAGAATTTCCAGCAAGCTGAAAATCTGTATTTTAAATTCATCCCTTTAGGAGCGGCTCATGTTGGAGGATTTGCACTGCTGGATTAAATTGAATTTCAACAGTTTCGTTACAAAAAATATTCTATTGTCTTAAAATGAAAATTACTCCGATAATAATCTTCTTTTCAATAAACCTGATTGGTATAAACTCTGCCAAAGGCCAGATTAGCCGGATATGGCTGACCCACCGGACAAATGAACCTTCTCATCTTGTGGTCAACTGGCAAAGCAACAAACCCGGAAACTCTGAAGTCCGTTTTCATACCGGTAACGGGAAAGAACATCGGATCATAGTAGCCGGAGAAACAACGTTGCACCATGTGGAAATTCCCTTGAAAGAAAAAGATGTACCGTATTATTATGAGGTGATTACCGGAAATGAGAAATCTAAATCCCATATTTTTAAAGCTTATCCATCAGACCGGAAAAAACTACGCGTAGCCGTCGTTGGTAATTGGGGATATTCCGGGTGCCCGGATTTGTCTGCCCTGATACAAGATGATCCCCATCTGCTGTTGACGCTCGGGGACAATATCCAAAATCTTCACGACCTTTGCGGGGAGGGAGTGACTGATTGTATTGAACCATTTCTGAAATTGATAGACTCCTCACCTGAGCTATTCCAGACAACACCTTTTATGCCAATATTGGGAAACCATGATAAAGAAATAAGAGAGCGGGGAACAAAATACCCGCAACTTCCTGTTTACGATATTGATGCTACGGCTTATCGTAATTTTTTTGAATTGCCTGACAGCGAATGGAAATGGGATTTTAATGTACCTGATTTCAATGTATGTTTTGTTGCACTTGACCTGAACCATATTTCTGATTTTGGTTCAACATGGCAGACTTGCCATGATTTCCACCTTGGTTCGGAACAAATGGAATGGTTTCGCGAAATTTTGAAGATAAACCAGGGCACAAATATTATTACCTTGCAAAATGAAAAAAACCAATCCATCCGTAGTCAGGAGAAAGGGGAATGGGGAAAGCTATTTCAAAAAGGCGCTGCCGTAATTTCAGGGTATGGCTATTTTTCGGAGCGAGCTGAAGTTGAAGGTTTTCCCTATTTCAATACCTCACTGAAAGCAGGGGATAAATACCCGGATGAATTTTCAAAAATTCTTCAGGGTGTCAGCGGGTATATCTTAATGACCATTTCAAAAGAGGCATTAACTGTTGAGATGAAATCACTTAAGGGAAATTTGATTGATCGCTATTTGATGTTCTCCACGAAATCCTTCCCTAAAATCAAAATAAATTAGTTGTAAAACAAATTCCTAAAACCATTGTTATACCTAAAAAATAGAACAATAATGGATCCTTACGAAGATAAAAGAAGAGATTTTTTACGTAAATTAGGTTTCACTCTTGGAGCAACATTAACAGCGACCTCATTAATTTCAGCCAATATCATCCAACCTTCACCGGAAATGAATATCACCCCCGATCAGAAGGCGTTTATGAATGGGTACGAGAAATGGATGGACGAATTTATCCAGGTGATCAGGATACAAAAGGTTGATCCTGAGAATCAGGAAAACAATAAGAATATTGTACTGCTTTCGGAACGGTCAAAAAAATGGCAGACTAAATTGCATAATTACATGACTGACGACAATTTTGCCAGGTATTATATGACTGTAACCGAACGGATGACACTCGAAATTTAGCTATGAATTGCATCATCAGTCAGTTTGAATTCGGAGATCGCCCTCCCGTTACGATCCCTTCACCTGAATTTCTGAAATTACTTACAGAGGAAGGGATGCGTAAATTGGTGAGCGACCATTACGATTTGCTGAGCAGAAGTAAAGTGAGTCATCTCTTTCCCCGGATTGAAGAGGCGCTGGATAAGGCAAAGCAACGTTCATCCGACTTCTTTATTCAGATTTGCGGAGGAGACCCCTATTATAATAAAAGTCGTGGCAAACCTATGCTGGCTAAAAGGCACTCACCGTTTGCCATCACTGAAGAAGCCAGAATCGTCTGGTTACAGTGCTATATTGAAGTACTTTCAAAACTTGAATTGCCTGACGATGTGCTTTCCTCGTTCTGGAATTATCTGAACACCTTTTCGTTCTGGATGGTAAATACAAACGAGGAATAGTTATCTTTGAAGTGGATTAAAATAAGACAATGCAGTGAACTCACTGTTCATGCAAGCCAAATTTGGGCAAAGCTCATTGAGTAATTTTAGCGTTTAAGCTGAACTAAGGTTATTTTTTTATTTGTCTGTATATCAGATATTTAAATCAAGTCATAACCTTGTTTCCTTTGCAAATATTTTCGACTATGTGCATCAAATTCACGTTAAATACACGATGATTATAAAACAAAAGTCCATTCAGTTGATTATTATCATTATATTTATTTTGAGGTTGAGCATGGTTTCTGATCTGGCCACGTTTCAATCCCTTGAAGTCACTTCAAACAAGGTTCTGCTTGGCAATATGGATCTCTTGCTGGGAAATGCTTTTCAGCTGTTGCAATTAAAAATTCCGGCAATAAAGGTGTTTGCTTCGGGTGAAGGTCTTACGCAATGTTCCCTGCCCATCCCCTGATTTCAGGCAGACTTTCACCACCCGAAGAATTTTTAAACCGGATGGCATCCCGGTCAAGTGAAATAGACATGATAAGAATATCACTAACCGAAATGAATCCGCCAACCGGCGGATGGCTATTCCATCTGGCCGCTTAAAAACAAATTATATACAAATGAAAAATTAAAGTAAATACGAATATAATGATGAAGAATAAATTTTCCGGGAAATTGCATTTAATGTCTATTATTTTCATTGCCTGTCTTTTAATAAATTCTTTGGTGGTAACATCTGCCACAGTGGGCTCAGACTTTCCTCCGGCGAGAGAAGCTTTGGAATGTACAACACGAGGCGGTCTGCCTCATTTCTTCAGAAAGATCAGCAAAGGTGAAAAGATCAGGATCGCCTACCTTGGCGGAAGTATCACTGCGCAGGCGGGATGGCGCGTGAAAAGTCTTGATTATTTTAAAAAGAGCTATCCAAAATGTCAATTTTCTGAAATAAATGCAGCCATCGGAGGGACAGGCTCCGACCTTGGAGTGCTTCGGATACAACATGATGTTTTATCACAGAAACCGGATTTGCTGTTCGTGGAGTTCGCAGTGAACGATTCCAACTCAGATCCTGTTGAGATTGCGAAATCAATGGAGGGAATTGTTCGCAAGACATGGAAGGCATACCCTAAATGCGATATTTGTTTTGTTTATACTTTTACCGATAGTCCCCTTTTTCAGGATCTGAAAACCGGAAAACTTAACCGATCGGCGGCGACTATGGAGGTGATTGCCGACTATTATGCCATACCTTCAATTCATCTGGGATTGGAAGCTGTTCATCTGGAAAAGGAAGGGAAGCTGATCATGAAGGCGCCTGAGGTGAAAGTTGAAAAAGTATCTGGTGACGAATTAAATCAAAGCTATAAGCTACCCCTTTCAGCTGAAGGGAAAATCCACTTTTCAAGTGATGGTGTTCATCCCTATATCAATACAGGTCACCAACTTTATATGGAGGCAATTGAACGCTCCCTCCCCCTGATCAGGAGTGCTTCAAAAAAGAGCAGGTCACATCAACTTAACGGTCCTTTTAATCCAAATAATTACGAGAATACGATAATGCTCGATCCGGATAAGGCTAATCTACAAGGGGAATGGATGAAACTACCTCAGGAAAATGAGGTGGCGAAGCCTTTTATCAACAGGGTATCCTCTTTTTGGCGTGGTGCTGCAGGGGCAACACTCACCCTTAAATTTAAAGGTGAGGCAGTTAAAATATACGATTTACTGGGGCCTGATGGTTGCCGGCTCGAAATCACTATAGATGGAAAAATTTCGAATGTGAACCGCATTGATGGCTATTGTACTTATCGGCGGTTAGCCATCACAAATGCCGCATTTAAGGAAGATCAAACAAAAATACATGAGCTGAAAATCAAAATATTGCCGGAAAAACTGGATAAAAGAAACATCCTTTTTGAGCAAAACAGAGCGGATTTTGATAAAAATCCAAAAAAATATGAAGACAATTACTGGTATGTAGGCGCTATATTTGTCGCAGGAGAATTAATTCAATAAAATAAAAGATGCATCATCAATTTCTTATGCTTTTTCTGAGTTTCGGCTTCTTTATATCCGTTAATGCTCAAAATCCGGAACAAAAAACGACCTGGAATAACCATTCCAGACTCAACAGTTACCGGTTGTTTGAAATAATGCCCGGGACAAAACCGGAGTTCATCGATCTGGATAAGGACGGTGATCCAGATGTGATGAGATACACCACAGCCAACGGCTTTCATGTGCAATGGATTGACGACGATGATGATATGAAAATCACCGATACCTTTGGCGATACAGATAATGATTGCCTGATGGTAGATATGAATAACGATGGGAAATACGGCAGTTATTCGGATGTGATCATCGATTGGGTGGATACCAATGATGACGGCAAGGCAGATATTCAAATCTATTCCGAATTTTCAAGCGAGAAAGAAAAGGATAAACCTTTTGGGCCCGGTCATTTTATGGTGAATATGGATTTGGATAAGGATGACATCCTGAATTACATCGACTGGAACACTTTTCAGGTGCGATGCTGGATTCACGACGGAAAGTCAGATTTCTTCGAAGATTACTCTGGCCAGACCTTGTTTTTGAAAATTCACGCTTCGCCTCAAAACATCAACGATCTGCGCCTGAACTGGGAAAATCCGTTCCTGTTTTACGATGTGGACAAAGATGGACTTACCGAATGTGCCATTCGGTTACTCGACCGCCCCACTTATGGGAAACCGGGCGACAAATACCTCACTAACCTCACAGGAAAAATCGACTATATGACGATGTCATATGATATGGACAACGATAATTCCCCGGGTAATCCCTTCGATTTCGATATGACCATCAGCTTCCGCGGAGGTGGTTTTGATTACATGGACCAGGTTCATCGGTTCAAAAATCTTCGTGGATTACCAGCAGCTGATCAATATTTTATGGATCCCCGCATCCGGCAGCTGGAGGAATTCATCTATCCCGATCATGATAAAGCACGCGATCTGATTTTTAATCGCGGTAAATGGAAGGAAGCGTGGTTCGTATATGACGAGGATGACGATTGCGAACGGTGGGAACGGGTCGAATTACCCGATCCGAAGGCTCCTTATACCGTTGGCGTAAGAAAAGGAGGTCTTGATGATAATGCACAGTCAGATCCTGTCGGCGATCGTAGCGAATGGGATCTGGATAATTCCGGGAATGGAAATCTTTATATCAGCCCTTTGGATGGTAAAATTCACCTGCTCGGAGCAGAAAAAGGATACTGGCGCGTTGATCAGAATGCGTTCTTTTATCAGGGCATGGGGGGATTGTACGACGGATATGGTCCGGTGAGGACTCCCGCAGATCCAACAGTTTTCCCGTTAATCAGTTATAAAGATACCGACAACAATGGTTTCTTCGATACCATTGAGTTTGATCTTGATGGTGATCAGAAAGTCGACTATGCCTTCTCTTTGAAGGATTTTGGAATCAGCGATGTGACCGATATTTTTCAAATCTCAAAAATGAAATACGCCGATTTCAACAAACTGCAAAAGAAAGTGGCAGAAAGCACCTGGGAAAGCGCGTCTGACTTTGTCAAATTAACCGAAGAACAGGGGATCAATACCAACTGGTATGCATTACTAAAGCATCCTAAATCAATCAGACAGAAGTACAGTCAGGGATATTGGCTTAAATTCTACCTGTTCATGGATCGCCTCGAAAAGGCAAAAAATGAGAATAATACGCAGCTGGCAGATAAGATAATCAAAAGCTATTTCAGACCATAAAAAGCTAATAATAAACCCTTAAAGCTCTATAAATCATAATAAATGAAAATATTTCACTTGACTTTTATTATTCCGCTTCTACTGAACACCTTTCAAAGTCTGTCAGCTCAGGAAATTAAAACACTCCGATCACCAAACGGAGAGCTTCAATTAACCATCCAACTGGCAAAAGATGGTCATCTAAGCTATTCATTCACCGCAGGTAACAGACCATTCATTAACGACTCACCTTTGGGATATGTGGTTGATAACAATAAAACAATCCCTTCCTCAGGCTGGCTTTTAAATAAATCGATGCAAAAATCGGTTAATTCTGTCTGGAAACCAATATGGGGCAAACGCGCAGTTGTTCCCGATCAGTATAATGAGTTATGCCTCGATTTAAAAGGTGACGATGCAACTGTTCTTAATTCTTTACGTCTTGAAGCACGGGCATATAATGATGGTATTGCCTTCCGTTATTCCATTCCTGCAGAGGTAAAAAACTGGTCAACAGCTTCTGCAGAGCTGACAAAGTACAATTTTGCCGGCGACTACACTGCATGGTATTATAATGGTGAGCACGAAAACCTGGGTCCCGAAAAACTGTCAGAAACAAGCGGGAAACGGATGCCGGTGATGACCATCAAAGCAGATAAAGATGCTTATCTCGCCATTCACGAATCCGATCTTACTATTGGCGATCCGTTGATTCTTGAGTCGAAAAAAAAGGAGACCACTTTTTCAATTGTTTCGATTCCGGGTAAACTTGAAGCCGGTTACCACTCTGCATGGAGGGTGATTCTGTTTGGTAGAACGCCGGGAATATTGGTTGACTCCCATTTAATTGAACTGTTGAATCCTGAACCGGAAGGTGATTTTTCCTGGGTAAAACCTGGAGTAGCCGTTTGGGACTGGCGTATTAATGGCGCCCAGATTGATGGATTCACCTATTCGATGAGTTATCCTTCCTGGGTCCGGATGGTTGACTTCGCAGCCGAAAACAACATCCGATACCTCGTTCTTGATGCCAACTGGTATGGCCCTGAACATGAAGCCAATTCTGATCCTGTGAAAGGCGACAAAGCGGCTGACGTGATGAAACTTTTAAAATATGGCAAATTGAAGGGCATAGGTATATGGCTATATCTTAACGATGTGGGTGGCCGGAAATATCCTATTGAACAAACCTTAAAGCAATATAGCGAATGGGGGGCTGCAGGAATTAAATATGGTTTTATGAATGGCACACCGGTTGAAAAAAATGGCTGGACACGCAAAATTACTCAACTTTGTGCACAAAATCATCTGCTTTGCGATTTCCACGACGGGCCGGTCCATCCTTATGGTCAAATGCGCACTTTTCCTAATGCAGTTACACGTGAATTCTGTCATGCACAACTTGATGCACATCGCGTTTTTGTACCAACCACTTTTGTAACGACCGTTTTTGTAAATATGGTTGCCGGGCCAATCGATATGAATAATGGGATGTTTGATCTTCGCCAGGGAAAAACCACACGTGTAGACGAAAACCAGCCTGTTCCATCAACACTTGTTTCGGAAGCAGCACGTACACTGATTGTCTTTTCAGGCGCCACCATCCTGCCAGATATCCCGGAAGATTACAAGAAATATCCCGATTTGCTCCGGTTCATTGCCGCTCAAAAAATGCCCTGGCAGGAGAGCAAGACTCTTTCGGGTGAAATCGGTCAGTACATCGTCATGGCCCGGCAGGCATCCGACGGGATATGGCTCGTTGGTGCTGCAACCAACGAATCCCCCAGGGAACTCGATATTCCACTAAGCTTTTTAAAGACCGGGATATATGAAGTAACCATTATTCAGGATGGCGCCAATGCCCATTATCTGACGAACCGGGAAGTGCTGAAATCAGAGAAGAAAATCCTAAAATCAAACGATAAAGTGCATGCAAAACTTGCTGCCGGAGGTGGAGCCTGCCTATTGATTAAAGCAATAGACTAAAGTGAAAAGTCATTAAATCAGGCAAAAAATTGCTATGTTTCAGAAAGACTATATCTTAAGAATGGTAGAGATGATCGGTGATCTGATCGCCGCGATGCTGGGTTTAATCAAAAAAGGAGACCTTGAACAGGCTGAAAAGATGCTCGAAAGAGGTTATATTGAACTGTTAAGACATGATGCTGCATTTTTTCAAATTATTCCTAAGGAACAACTAACCAATCAACTCATTGAAGAGCATCATTACGAGCATGGTCATCTGACGGTATTGGCCGAACTCTTTTTCGCCGAGGCAACGTTAAGCGAAACCCGACAAAAGTTATCCTATGCTCAAATTTGTTACGAAAAATCGTTGATCTTACTCGAATTTCTCGAAGATGAGGATAAAACCTGGTCCGCTAAACGAGAAGAACGTATTACTTTTCTGAAAAATAAGATTTTGGAACTTTCTAAAGGTACGGATTAGAAAAAAACAGTCGTTTGACAGGGCAAATTATTCCTGCAAAAAAATCATTTTTTTTTTGCAGGAATAATTTTATAGACTGTTTAAATTTTACTTAATTTTAACAGGTGATTTTGCTTCAGAGATTAATTGTGATTAGATATTTAATTAACAACTTAAAACTACTGCTATGTCTAAGATCCTGTTTGACAACCAAATCAAAATTCAAATCAAAAATTTGCCAAATGTTAACCGAAGAAACTTCTTATCTTCATGTTCTGCATGTGCAGCTTGTATGGCTATTGCACCCCTGAGTTTTCTCGACACCTCATGTTCTACCGGGAACAGCAATAAAAAAATGAGGATTCGGGTACTCTATTCGCTTCACGAACCCATACAAAAAAAACCCGACTGGCCAAATATCGGATTTGATTTCAATCCGGTAATGGATAAGATCAATACCGCTTTGACAAAAAAATTTCCTGATTTTGAATTTGTTCCAACCATGGCCAAAGGTCCTGAGGAGGCAGAGAAGATCGTCCAAACAGATGCTCAGGATTTAGTAGATGGATATATTGTTTATCAGATGAACTGCTGGAATAAAGTGGTTCAGACAATTGCAAAGACAGGCAAACCGGTTCTCTATGCTGATTTTCAATTTGGAGGTAGCGGAGGTTTTCTGGTATACAATTCCACCTTCCTCCGGACAAACACTCAGAACGTTGGATTCGTCGCTTCTTCCAATTTGGAAGATCTTTTTGCAGCAGTAAGCTGTTTTAAAATATTGAAAAAGGGTGCATCGGGTGCTGATTTTGCAGCTGCGGTATCAAAAGCAAGGATTAATGCGACTAAGCAGGCGGGAAATTATTCACTGACACCCAACAATTTAAAATTTTTATCACCGGAAGAGGGCATTCATCGGCTTAATAATTCTAAAATTCTGGCCGTAAGAAACCAAAACGCTGAAACAGGAAAACCGATGATGGGCATTCCGGTTGATTATATACCTTTTTCAGAGGTGAATAATGCATGGAGTTCTGCAAACAAAGATGATGCAGCCAGTATTGTTGAGCGGTGGAAAAAATCAGCCCTGGCAATAATTGGTGTTCCTCACGAAACGTTACTGACCTCGGCATGTATGTACCTTGGAATGAAATCAGTTATTAAGAAACATGGGGCCAATGCCATTACAATTAATTGTTTGGGAGGTTTTTACGGTGGACATATTCATGCATATCCCTGTCTTGGCTTTCACGAATTATGTAACGAAGGGCTGATTGGAGCTTGTGAATGCGATGTGCCATCCACAGCCACGATGCTCGCATTTACAACAATGACCAACGGAAGACCAGGGTTTATATCAGACCCCGTGATTGACACCTCGAAACGACAGATCATATATGCGCATTGTGTTGCTCCCAATAGAATGTTCGGTCCAAAAGGTGAGACTAATCCATTCAGGATACTGACCCATTCTGAGGATCGGAATGGAGCTTCGGTACAATCAGTTCTTCCTGTCAATTATCTGACCACCACGCTACAGATCAATAACGACAGGAAAGAAATACTATTTCATCAGGCTATTGCAAGGGACAACGACGCTGACGACAGAGCCTGCAGAACCAAACTGTGTGCTGAACCGCTTGGAGATATTGAGAAACTGTTCACCATGTGGGATAAATGGGGTTGGCACAGGGTAACTTTCTATGGTGATTTGAAAGAACCGGTTTTTGCAATGGCCGACAGGATGGGTTGGAAAGTCATTGAGGAGGCCTAGCTGATCACATGTAACAAAGGCAATTTGTATTATTGGGGAGGAGCAGCACAAAAAGTGTCATAAACGCTTATCTTTGGCCCTTTCAACCATTGTTTATGAATAAATCTTCAATTTTACTCATCACATTGATAATTAGCCATTTCCTCAGTGATGCTCAGGGTGATAAAACATTATGGGACAATACAATTGACAAAAAGTGGCCGGTTGGTTTTATACAGACAGACATTAAATCTTCTGCAGATAGTTCGTTCCAAAAAGCTGTTTTTTATAAAACCAACCAGCCTAAACCTCAACCGCTGATCGTTTCACTGCATACCTGGAGTGGCAATTATGCTCAGGAAGATCCCCTGACGAAGGAGATTCTGCTGCGCGACTGGAATTACATCCATCCCGACTTTAGAGGAGCGAATAAAACGCCACAAGCTTGTGGAAGTGAACTGGTAATTGCAGATATTGAGGATGCCATCCAATTTGCCATAAAAAATGGGAATGTGGATAAAGATCAGGTGCATATTATTGGTGTATCGGGCGGCGGATATGCGACCTTGCTGGCCTTTATGAAATTAGAATATCCGGTCAGAAGTTTCAATGCATGGGCTTCAATTTCCAGTCTGGAAGATTGGTATTGGGAATGTAAAGGGAGAGGACTTAAATATGCCCATGATATAGAATTGGTTACATCGGTAGGAAAAGGGTTCGATGCGATGGATGCCCGAAAACGATCTCCACTGTTGATGAAGTTCCAACCGTTGAAACGAAAGGGATCATCCCTTCGTATATATGCCGGAATTCACGACGGATACACTGAATCTGTTCCCGTAACCCATTCCATCAATTTCTTTAATAGGTTGCTTCCGGAGATGAGTCCCGAAAATGGAGATAAACGGGTTGATGATCGGACAATCATCTCTTTGCTTTCGAGACAGAACAGTTCATTTGCAGATTCCGGTCAGGTATTGGGAGGGAGAAAAATTCATTTAATCAGGGAATTACCCAATCTTAGTCTTACAATTTTTGAAGGTGGTCATGAAATGATCGTTCCCCAGGCTTTAGCACTCCTGCAAACCAGTAATGACAAACAGCCGAGGCTGAAAATTCTCACCATCGGAGATTCGAACGGTGCTGCCGAATATGGCTGGCCTCAACAGCTGAGAAAACTACTCCCCTTTTCAACGGTTGTAAACAAATCAATTTCAGGCAATACCATTGGATTTGACAACCTGGATCAATCAAAACTAAACACACTAAAAAATATTGACAGGTACCTGGAGGAAGCCTATCAGGAGTTGGGAGGATCAGGGGTTTTTGATTACATTTTAATTAATCTGGGAACAAATGACACAAAGAGAATTTTCATTGACCGCCAAAAGGAGGTTGCTCAAAATATGACCAATCTCGTTCAAAAGATCACAAAATTTATGATTGACCAACATAAAACACTCCCCTCAATTTGTATCATTACCCCTTCGCCAATGGATGAACAAAAGGTGAACAAAGAAAAATACGGAGGAGGTGATGAACGTATTCAAAAAAACAACCTTCAATTTAAAAAGGTCGCACTGAAAACCAGGGTTGACTTTCTTGATACCTACGCCTCCCTAAAGCAGGGATTCAATGAAAAAACGGAGGATGGCGTTCATTTGGTTGAAAAGGGCCAATTCCAAATGAGTTGTGAAATCAGGAATTATTTAACAAAAAAAACAATCCGGAATACCTGGTGAATTGACTTAAATTATTCTAATGGAAAAGTACCTCTGCCGGAACCTCCTGGCTTTTAACACCGGGACCTTCCCAGGTAAGATTCAGGCTTTTAAATAGCCAGAAAAATTATATCCAAATTGCCGGCCATCCTTTATCTTATTAAGATTAAACGTTTCCTGAACGCCGGTTTCCAGGACCGGAAGATTCTTCAGATAACCCGTATTCATCATATCACCCTCTTTATATAAGTAGTTCACCCCCGGTTTCAGGTCTGACACTTCAACAGGGTTAAGCATTTCAATCTGCCTGAAATGTACGGTCTCAGAATAGCTTGGAGCAATCCCTTTAACAAAGCTCGTGGTTTTCAAAACGGAAGTTTTAGTTATTGTAATTGGTGAAGTGAGCGGGTGACTGTTCAGGACATGAAGAGTCACCCGCTGACTGCTATCCGGTTAATCTTTCGATTTAAATAAAATAGATTCCGGGATTGACTGGTACCGGATATCATCGGAGCTATAGGCAGCTAAAAGCGTTTTTTGCCCGCCACTCTGGAAATAATCAATCCGAATCTGGTGCATCCCTTTTTCAAGAGTGAGGGAGTTGCTCATCTCTTTCGTCCCATGCTCACCATCATTATCAACAAGCAGATTATTATCGACATACAATTTACTCCCATCATTTGAAGTGACATAAAAAGTATATTTCCCGGCCTTATCAATCTGAATAAACGATTTAAGCTGAAGCGCAAAATTCTCTTTGGGACAGTCAATCTTTGCCAAACCAAATTGAAACAAATTCCCTTTTGCAACTGGTTTTAATTGATCACAATCGGGAACTTTTGTAAATGCCCCCTTGTAAAGTGACCACATGACCCCATTTTTATCAGGATTAACGTAATTGTAAATGGCGTGTATCTGATTACTGGAATGAGCGCCTTTCAAAAATGCCCTGGACTTCACAATTGTATTTCCTGAAATTTCGAATGGATTGGTATAAACCGGAGATGCATCATTAACCTCAGTTCCATCAATTGTATAATGTATATTAGCTGTGGCATCGGTACTGCTAATTTTGACAAATAATTTATTCCCAGCTGTAATTATCGTGTCTTTCGGCGAAATCACAGGAGTTGCCAAATAAGATTCGGTGGTAATTTTTTTGACTCCATTTGAGGTAAAGCTGTATTTTCCGGATTGAATTTCAAAAACTGCCAGATTATCTTCCCATTTGACAAATTTGATACTTTCCGATTTGGTTGCGGGGTTATTCCCTTCCATTACCTCTTCCTTGTTTAAGGTCGGAATATAAACCGTGGCAGTTGTATTGGCTGGGATTGTTACTTCCCAATTGAATTTACCATCTTCCAGCTTCCAGCTGCTGGCTATCTTCCCGTTGATGGAGTTATAGGAAGCATCAACATAGGATAAATCGCCTAAGACATAAGGTTTCATGATGATATGCCTGAATCCGGGGATAGCAGGATCAGCTTTGATGCCGGCAAGGTTTTCGTAAAACCATGTGATCAGGTCACCCAGCAACATCACATGATTTCCTGAATTCATTCCCGGATCTCCGCGATCGCCGTTCCATAGTTCCCAAATTGTAGTCGCCCCTTGTTTGACCATATAGCCCCAACCCGGATAAGTGGATTGTGATGCCAGTGTATAAGCAACATCGGCATGTCCGCTGTAAGTGAGCGCTCTCATTAACCATTGCCCGCCAATTAAGCCATTTCCAATATGGCCACCATTCTCACCCATTATTTTCTGCAACAGATTGTCAACAATTCTCTCTTTGTATTGATCCGGCACCAGACCAAATGCAAGTGGCAGAATATTGGCTGTACAGGTATTGTTGCTGTATTTAACTTCCGTTTTATCCAAAAATCTCAGGTTAAATGCAGTTTTCATTTCACCTGCTATTTTGGAATATCGTGCAGCATCACTCGCTTTGCCCAGCAAGCGGGCAAATTTTTCCATGAGTCTTAACTCATAATAGAAATATACGGTTCCGATGAATTCCGAGCTTGTGATTCTTGCAGGATCGCTCGAATTGATCAGTCTAAGATCTTCTGGGGGAACACACCAATCGCCGTAAGTGTCTTTGGGCATCGTACTATTATTTAAATACTTACTCATGTGCTCAATCCACTTTTGCATCGCCGGATAACTATTTTCAATTGCTTTCACGTCTCCATATTGAGTATGCAGCATATCCGAGGCGAAGAGGAAAGTCCCCGGCCATGTAGTATTATCGCTGTAGATAGGCCAGTAGGATGGAGCAACATCGGGGATGCTACCGCTTTCGAGCTGGGCATCACGGATATCTGTCACCCATTTGGAATAGAGTTTCGAAATATCAAAGAGGTAACTTTCACCGGTACACTCTGCAGACCGGTCGCCCAGCCAACCCTGCCGCTCGTCACGCTGCGGACAGTCGGTAGGTATGGATCTGTAATTTCCTCTGATTCCCCAGAAAGCATTCCTATAAATACTATTAATCAGAGGATTGGAAGTAATAAATAAACCTGTAACATCCAGTGCATCGTGCACCACTTTCCCTTTGATGGAAGATAATGTCGGACTTCCCGGATACCCCACCATCTCAACATAACGGAATCCATGATAGGTGAATCGTGGTTCCCATTTCTCTTCTCCGTCACCTTTCAGAATATAGGTATCTGTAACCTCTGCACTTCGGATATTCGCCAGAAAAAGACTGCCATCGCTCTTTAAGGTTTCAGAAAACCGAAGTGTAACTTTATAGCCCTTCACCCCTTTTACATTTAATTCAACCCAGCCAACCATATTCTGACCCATATCAAAAATATAGGTTCCCTGATTTAGTTTATTCAACGCCACAGGGGTAATCTCACCAGTTATTTTTATCGGATCCGTAGGTTGTGCCACCAATTCTTTACATGGTTTTTCAACAAGTTCTGCGTTGGCCCATTTGGAATCATCAAAGCCGGTTTTATTCCAACCCTGAAACTCCATACGGGCATCATAGTATTCTCCATCATATTCATTATTCTTTCGAATCGGTCCGTTTGCAGTCAATTTCCATTTTTCGTCTGTGATAATCGATTGGGCTGTACCATCCTCATATTCAATTTCTATCTGGCAGAGCACCTTCGGAAAGCCGTAAGATCTTATTTTGTCAGCTCCACCAGCTCTTGGCGCGAAGAATCGCCCGTTCCCAAGGACCACACCTATTGCGTTATTATTCTGATGCAGATACTTAGTCACATCAAAGGTCATATAAAAAGCCCTTTTGTTGTATTCTGTCAGTCCCGGGGCAAGGACCTGGTCCCCGATTTTTTCACCGTTGAGATAAAGTTCAAACAGACCAAGTCCGGAGATAAATGCAGTTGCTGTTTTTATTTTCTTCCCCACATTAAATTCAGATCTTAACATCCTGGCGGAAAGAATAGTGTGAGGCCTTTTAGGGTCATCAGAACCAACTGCTTTTTCAAGACCGATCCATTTTGCTTTCCAATCTGAATTATGGAATAATCCTGTTGTCCAGAACGTTGCTTCACTGGTATGCACCCTGCCGTTCTGATCCCAGATTCTGACTTTCCAAAAATACTTATGGTTACTCTCCAGCGGCTTACCTTCATAGCTGATCTGGTTCGATTTAATTGAATATATCTTTTGACTATCCCATAAATCGGGTACATTTTCATCCAATTTTTGTAAACTTGATGCAACGAATATCTGATAGGCCCTCTGGTTAACTCCACGGTGGTCTGACTCCGAAATCCAGCTCAGCCGTGGATTCAGAATATCCACTCCTAGTGGTGTTACTTTATTTTCACACTTTAAATTGGTGACAATCACCTGAAGCTTTTCGCTGCAGGCATTGGTGATAAGAAGTAAGATTAAAAAATTAAAAATCAGCTTCATAATGTTTATTTTAAATTAGTTTTTGACATTGTAGACGTACGGCTGTGCGTCAATACGATTCTACACCTATTCGATATTTTATGTCCCTACCCAAAAAATATTAATGAAACAGCGCCCCCTCCGGAATCTCCTCCTTTGAGCTACCTGGTTTTTCCCAGCTTACATTCAACGCCTTAACGCCACCCATCTGAAAGTATTTCAACAAAATGGGATGAAACCCCTTTGCCAGGGCAAGCTTCTTCGATTTCTCCTGCGTCCGGTGGAATCCGTCATTGTCGATGATCATTTTCCCATCAATGGATAAGATACCGCCGTCATTTGAATTGAGATAGATCGTGTAAACTCCGCTTTCAGGTGCATTCAGATAACCCTGAAAAGTATAGCCAAACGACCTTTTATCTTTTATGGCAGAGATATTAAAAGTAGGGATAATTCCGGAACTCATTACCGGGTATTTTTTCATATCCTCAACCTTTACACAATACCCTTCGAGATAGTCATAATGCAATCCCGGCTGAGGATTTTCAACTTCAGTAGCCGGGGCAGGTGTCAGCTTTTCAAATTCTACCAAAGCGGCATAACTCGGATGCTGACCAAAGATAAAACTACGCGTCTTTAAGGTAGCAGAATGATCGAGGCTAAATGTGCCCGAATACAAAGGTGAAGATTCAGAAGGATCAGATCCATCTAAGGTATAATGAATTACAGCCCCCACATCATCGCAATTCAGCGCAATTTGAGTAGATTGCAGAAACGTTTTTTCCTTTGATTCAATCCGTGGCATGACAGGTGAAGGGTAATCGGGTGTCCGGGGTCGGTTTTCAGGATCAGACCCCCATTGTTCATTAGGCTTTTCTCCCATCTCAAAAACCATCTCTCCGCCATTTACAATATCCTGATGTTTAAAATATGATTTGGGGTGATCTTTCCCATTTAGCCGTAGTGATTGAACATACAGATTTCGCAATCCACCATTCTTTGCCCTGATAATAAAATGTTTCCCATTTTCAAGATGGATGATCACCTTATCAAAGAGTGGCGATCCGATCACATACTCCTCAATACCCGGGGTTGCCGGATAAAATCCCATCGCACTTAGGATATACCAGGCCGACATCTGACCAGCATCATCATTGCCGCAAAGTCCGTTTGCCTGATCGGTATAAAACTGGTCAACAATTCGCCTGGCTTTCTGCTGTGATTTCCAGGACTTCCCAATGAAGCTGTACAAATAGGCCATGTTATGACTCGGCTCATTCCCGTGGGCATATTGGCCGATAAGTCCTGTCATATCCTGAAGATTGGCAGATGAAGGTGCATTGTTCAGAGAAAAACAGACGTCAAGCCAACGATCGAATTTCTCATCTCCGCCGATCAGTTTTATAAGCCCGTTAATATCCTGCGGAACAAAAGTGGTATACTGATAGGCATTTGCTTCGGTGTAATGAACCGATTCCTCAATCGGATTGAAGGGAG
This sequence comes from Prolixibacteraceae bacterium, assembly GCA_963677935.2. GTDB lineage: Bacteria > Bacteroidota > Bacteroidia > Bacteroidales > Prolixibacteraceae > JAAFHB01. Next base: position 4,030,617 of record CAXXEH010000003.1, read on the forward strand.
TGAGCCAATGATAATCACTTCCGCGGGGACGCATAAATCCAGTTTCTACATTAAAAATATTTTCGTAGAATTTCCCCTTTTGTGAATAGAGATCATAGTCGGCTTTACTGAACTTTTGAGCAAGCCGTGATACGCACCAGTCGTCGTAGCAATATTCCAGTGTACGCGCAACGGACTGGCTTTCGGATTCGTATGGGATAAAACCGATTTTTTTATAAACCGCCTTCCCGTCACGGAAACCTTCCGAGAGCTTTTTCATGGCTTCAAAGGCTGTCTTCTCATCATAATCCCTGATCCCTTTTACCCAGGCATCGGCAATAAGGGGCAATGAGTGGTATCCGATCATAGCAAAACCCTCGTTGCCCCCAAATTCCATGATGGGTAAGTTGCCAAAATGGTGATACCTTTCAATAAAACTACGGATAAACTGATTTGTTCTGTTGGGTTCTATAATCGTATAGAGCGGGTGCAGGGCTCTGAAAGTATCCCAGAGTGAGAAGGTGGTATAGTTGTCAAACCCTGTAGCTGTATAGACCTTATGATCGGTGCTTCGGTAACGCCGGTCAACATCAAAATTGATATTTGGATGTACAAAGGTGTGATACATTGCTGTATAGAAGGTTCGTTGCTGAGCCTCCGTTCCCCCTTCCACTGAAATACGTGCCAGCTCCTTTTCCCATTCTTGCCTCGCCTTCTCACGAATTAAACTGAAATTCCAGTCAGGAAGTTCTCCTTTGAGGTTTTTTTCGGCCCCCTCAAAATCGACCCTCGAAATGGCCACTTTAACAAGAACTTCCTTGTTTTTCCTTGTATCAAACGTGAAATGAGCCTTGACATTTCTACCACCTACTTCCAATGCATTTGGGACCAATTTGTCATTAAGGTATAATCCGTAATTCAGAAGAGGTTGTGAGAACTCAGCCACAAAATAAATAGTCCTGTTCCCGTCTAATCCCATCGAAGAGTGCCTGAATCCCTCAATTTTAGTATCCGATAATTTTTTGATACAGAGGGAATCGATTATATCGTTGATCCCATGGGTGAGATCGAGGACAATATTCCCCTGATCCGTTTCTCCATACGTATATTTATGCAGACCTGTACGTACAGTTGCTGTTAATTCGACGCGAATTCCGTTGTCAAGTCTGACACTGTAGTATCCAGGTGATGCGGCTTCATTCTCATGTTTAAAGGAGGCCCGGTAGCCGGAGACATCATCCGCAGATTGAGGTGCAGTTAGCTGAATCTGCCCTGTTGTCGGCATTAAGAGGATATCTCCGCCACCACCACTTCCAACTCCGCTGAAATGGTTGTGAGTGAATCCCATAATGCTCTTGTCGGAATAATGGTATCCTGCACATCCATCCCAGGTTTCGGTGCGGGTATCAGGGCTTAACTGAACCATTCCATGTGGCACCGTCGCTCCCGGGAAGGTATGGCCATGCGCATTGGTACCGACAAAGACATTGACCTGCTGGGTATGGTCTTTTTCTTTTGCCCCCAATGAATTAAAGAGAAAAAGAAAAATAATTAAAGAGAGTGATATTTTCATTTTTAATACTTTGCGTTTCTCTGCGGATTTCCTTTACGGTCCTCTGCGGTTAAATTGTTTTAATTTTAAGTCCCCATTGAATGTAAAATCCTGATTAGATCTCAGACAATATTCAACACCCTTCGGGGTTGATGTTGCATTTAGTTTGTCAGGAATAATCTCCAGGTCCAATCAACAAGTGTATGAACAAGTATTGCGGCAATTAAGTTATTTCCGCTCTTCCTGTAGGCCCACCCATACCCCATACCGGCAACTGCAGCTAAAGAAACATAGGTGATCTGTGTCGATAGGGTATTCACGTTATTCCAGTGCATGAGTCCAAAAGCAAGGGAGGATATAACCAGGGAGATCCATTTTTTTGAGAACATTTTTTCCATTCCACCAAGCAAAATACCCCTGAAAAAGAGTTCCTCAGGCAATGCAACGGTCAGAAAGAGTCCAACAAACTGAAAGAATAATTTAGGAATATGGTATGATTCAGGCATTGAGAAAGTCAGAAAGCCGGTTAGCAGTCCCGGAGGAACTACAAATGCCATAATTATTAGCATAGAAAGCCCGACAACGCGCAAATCTTTTAATTTGGGCACAAGATTATATCCAATACCAGCTTCCCGATATCCATTCCACCCGATTATAGCGACAACAGAAATTGCAACTGAAAACCATGCGTATGAATCACTGCCCGCAGGAAGCATTCCCATGTACCAGCGAAGGTCAAATGGAATCCAAAGGACCATCCAAAGCAATAAATCGGTCCAGGTAAGTGCGAATGCCTGATTCTTTGCCTGCTTTAAGACTCCCAGTACCGCAAAAGCGATCGCAGCGAAAATGACAGAAAAATAGGGATCGAATTTAAACATCAATATTCCGGGGACCATAAACAAGATGGATATTCCGCCTGCCACATAATAGTGCGAATTCTGATCGCTGCGTAACCAATCGTTAAACCGTTGGAATGCCTTTACAGAACCTAAAGCAAGCATTATTCCCATTAAAGGTGCTAGACTTAAAACGTTGGAAATAATTGAAATTACACTATTCTTCGATTCTGATGCCGAGATACCATAAATCAAGGCGACTCCAAAAAAAGTCCATATTAACCAGAGAATTACAAATCTATTTTTCATTTGTATATTATTTGTTACTGAATATTTATTCGGTTATGAATTTCTGTAGATACGCACAGTTGTGCGTATCTACATGGATTAACAGAATTATTTCTTTTCAACCTCCAGTTTAAATTCCTCAAAAATCACAGTGGAGACTTTCTGATCGTTGGCGCCACCCGCAAGACCGATATCCATCTTTTTGGCAAGGCCGGGAATATCTCCCGACTCGCGCGCAAGTATCCAGGTTTTGCCATCAAAACTGTAATATCCCGAGAAACGGTTTCCGTGCCGCACCAGTTTCAACCAGACCGGCAAGGGTTGATCGACACCATAATTCCTGCTATTGGTGTTGTGCATACACCCGTCCCCAAATTCGTCCCACTCAGCCCCGCATCGCTTGGTGGTAGAGAATAAAAGGAGCGATCCCAGTGTACTGCTTTTTGAGCTATTGCTCTTCGACATGTCGTTTCTTGTAAATATCCCGGCACGAAACCATTCGCTGATCCCCTCGCTAAAACCAACAACTTTCACTGTAGCCACAAAATTCCCCTCAATAGCCTCTTTAAGATAAACAGCTCCGTATGAATCTTCGGCATGGAGGAAATCGGTCCCGGCGGCTGTGATTTCAAAATGATTCTTCCTGATATCAAAGTTGAATTTGCATGGTTCGGCTGTCGCAGAGCAATAGGTTAAAAAATGAGCGTTAGCGACATCCACCACCTTAACAGGATAGACATGAATTTGGAGAGGAGGCTGATTGGCAAAAGAAACTTTATGGATCCCCAGTTCTGCCAACCACGCGAAACAAATCTGAACGGTTTCATTCTCCTTAAAAAGGATCTCCTTAACCGCAACCGGTTTGCCATCAACCATCATTTCAACTTTTTGAGCGATCTTCTCTGCCCTTACATTCTGAGCTTCTATTGTGACCTGAAGAGAATCTCCGACTGGTAGTTCAGAAAGTCGTGTATTTAAATTGCGGTAAATAATGTAGAGTGGATCTCCGGTGATCACGACCTCCTTTGCTGCTGTTTTGCCTATTGCAACAGAATGTTTTCCCGGGTCGAAGAATTTGTAGATGAATTCTATTTTGCGCTCATTTTTCGATATAAAGGGGAGTCTTCTTGAGCTTACAACCTTTCCGTCGACGTATAGAAGTATATCCTCCATTCCCGATGAGCCACTGTTTGCAATTATAGCTGAGAGCGAAAAATCACTTCCTGTAGCAGATTGGCCGATAGCTTTTACCACTAAATTTTTATAACTTAGATCAGGCTTACCATCAATAATCTCTTCTGCCGGGACTACAGGAGTTTCGATCAGATGATTATTTTCATAAACGTTATCAACAAGATAGCAGGCACACAATTTCATCTCTCCCTGCTTAAGATTGTAATAGGTGTTGTCTGTAACGGTCCATCCGGATGACATATTCTGAAAAAACAGCGCCACATTTTCGTTTGTAGCGGCAGGATGGACATCATGAATCAGGTTATAACGAACAATAGAGCCCGGGCTCAGGCCATAAACTGCAATTCCACCCTGATCATCCCATTTCATATTTGTAAATGATACGTTGTTGTATTCAGCCAGATGACTCCCGTCACACGTCTCTTCGATATTTGGCCACGACCCGAGGGTTATCCCATAACTACTGATATTTGAAATGTAGTTATGCGAAACCGTGCTCCTAAGCGCATTGTAAGTACTTACGCCTGTGCCCCCAATCTCCATGTTAGTTATCTTGTTGTAGGAGATAATGTTGTCACTTACCATATCACTCCAGTTTTCTGGCTTTGGGTTTCCGGCAACTACAATTCCGCTTCCTTTTACATCGTTGACCACATTTCGGCTGATTAGATTATGGTGAGATCCAATACCAAAATGGATTCCTGACTGACTCACATTTTCAATGTTGTTTTTCAGTACTTCACAATTTTTAGCATATTGAAATGAAAGGGCGCCCTTGCCTCCTGTGCGCGTGTCAGAAAATCTGAGATTATAAAATCTAAGGTTCCGGACAGGTTTTTCCCGCGTACCCGATACAGTAATAAGGTTTTCAAGTTTTGGAACAACAATTGAAGCCTGGTTTGGATCACTAACTCCCTCACCCGGTATAAAGCTGATATAATGTTCCTTGTTGTTGAAGTACCACTCACCTGCTGTATCCATTACTGCCTCCAGGTTCTCCACATAGTATCTGGGAGGTATGATCATCATTTCTGGTGATGGAGTTTTCAACCAGGCAGTCCTGCTCTTTGTATCAATCCGGGTGATACTCGTCTGAATTGCACCCCATCTGACCTTCAGGTATATTTTATTCGTTTCCAGATCCTTCCATGGCTTAAGGTCACCGGCTTTAAATTTAACGAAGACGGAATCTGTAGGCTGCCCATCCGGGTAAAAGAATCCGGTGTTAGGAGTCCGGGCGAGGGTTAGCCGCTTCCCGTTTGCATACAATTCACTGATCTCTGACCGGTTTGTGCTAGCAGTCCATATCCCGTCTTTCTTTTTCTCCCAGCCTTTTATTCTTTCCCCCCCCGAGATAACCGGGTACTCACCGGGATAGGCGGCATAAGTGACATAGAAATCTGTAAGTTCATGATATTCAAATGCCCCGGTTGGAAGATCTGTTTCAACGCGCTCACCACCGTCAGCAGCTCCAAAAGTTAGCAGACTATCGAGTTCATAATTTCCCTGCCGGATTAAAACAAGGATATCGCGTCCAACGCCAAATTGATGCGGGGTCCCTTTGAATCTTTTATCAACAGCTTTCTTTTTAACCTTATAAACCTGATCCTTGAGGCTGCTGACCGCCATTTTTGCACGGACAATTGTGGCAAAAGGACCATCGGTTTTACTTACGTTTGGTTCAGATAATGTACCTGTCCAACTGTCACTCCCTGATGGGGAAATATAAAAATCGGCTGCAGTTCCTGTCAGGGTAAATTCGGTTTTTTCTACTCCCCTTAAAAAACGCCCTTGAGCTGAAACCGGGGGATTCAGGAAAAGCTGGGGGATTATAAAGATCAGGCAGATGCAACTAAAAACTGGTTTGAAACTGGTTTTCATAAATAGATTATTCTTAATTCACAAACCGCTCATGTGCCCCACTCATTACGCCATGTGTATTGACAGAAATTAAAGCGAGAAACATGATTATGATTACAATACCAATCAGAAACAGGAACCACCTGTTCACCGGCATGACTGAAACAGGATTCCCGAAAAATGGGGTGAACTGCTTTTTCATCAGCCACAGTATAACTACAAAATTTACCACATAAAGCTGGTGATTCGAGGGGAATCTGCCGGCAAATACGCCCGAAACAACATAGCTTATTAAGATATAAGCGGTAAGGTATACGATAAACAGCACCAATATATCCTTTCTTTCAAAACCGGTTCTTGACTTTGAAAATTTATAATATCCGATTATGGCAACTGAAAAAATAACAAAAATGCTAAAAAGGGCACTTAGCATCGCCGTTGTTTCAGGGTTGATCAGATCTTTAATCCGCTCCATCAATGTATTGTAGCCCATTGCATCAATCAGAATGATAAACGGAATGATCACAAAGACAATCAACATGGATATGCGGGATTCCCACCTTTCCGGAATACGGGATTCCCCGGGCCATTTGGAACTGAATACGCCATAAGCCATCCCGATCCCTCCAAAGAATCCAATGCTGTACTCCATTACGTTCCACATGTTAAATTGAATCTCCAGACTGGTTCCAAACGTTTGGAGAAAATTTCCAAAAGCAAATCCAAAACCGGCACCAATAGCCGAAAACAGAGCGACACGAATTGGTGATTTAAAATTATTTCTTGCCATATGCCATAGTAATGCCATTCCAGCGCCAAAACAAAGTGCCCAGGCCTCTGATCTTGGCGGGGTCATGAGCCATTCGAACTGAACAATCAGCAGGTAATAACCAATCAATCCCCCAGCGACCATTTCAGAAAGCAAGCAACCCCAGTTAACTCTTTTTTCCTTGGTCGAATCAAGCGATAAACCGACTAAGCCTCCTCCCAGAATCCCATATAAACCTCCAATTACGAAAAGCATCAACAGACCGTAAAAAGCATCGGGCAAACTGCTGCTTCTGCCGTAACCTACAACGATCCCGTAACTCATCATTCCACCCGCTCCCCAGCCAACTGCTGAAGCCATGGCAATTGAGTAAATCTTTGCATACCAGTCTTTCCGTTTTGAAACAAGCACAAGAGCCAGTCCACCAATTCCTCCGGCCCAGGCGGCTCCGGGTTCGTGACCAAACTGACCACGTATTGCCCATGCTGTTCCGAGAGTCATGGCCATGATTAAAATGGTAATTAGCTGGTTTTTCATATTTTAGAATGTTTATTTTTCCAATTAGTTTGATAAGTGAAACCACAATAGGCACATAGGACACATTAGACATATTTACCAATGTGTAAGAACTAAAAGAAATCTATTGTGACCTATTGTGTCTAATGTGGTTATCCTGTTTAATATTTTCAAAATTTAATGCTTTACAATTATTTAATTGATATCTCCCCTGTTGATTTAATGTCAGTCGAAGAAGCGCCTACCATCAGTTTAAAGATACCGGGTTCAACGACAAATGATTTCATATTTACATCATAGAATGCCAGGTCCTTTGCGGGAAACACAAGTTCAACTATTTTACTCTCATTCGGCTGAAGGGTAATTCGCTCAAAGCAGACCAGTTGTTTTTCAGGTCTCAGAACACTTGACTTTCCCTGATGTGCATATAGCTGAACCACCTCGTCGCCGGCGCGCTTCCCGCTATTTTTTACGGTTATTTTTGCTGTTACATTTCCTGTTGCATCAACATTTCTTGAAATGACCTGCAATTTCCCGTAAGTAAACTGAGTATAGCTGAGTCCGTAACCAAACGGATAGAGGACTTCGCTGATCCTTGAATTATCCTTCACATTATTCCCGTACATATAAGTCCTCCCTTTGCGGACATCATAGTCGCTGAAGGACGGGAAATTCTCAGATGATTTATAAAATGTGAGGGGTAATCTTCCTGCAGGATTGTAGTCTCCGAAGATGACATCTGCTATAGCATTACCTCCCTCCTCTCCATTATACCATGTTTCGAAAATTGCAGGAACATTCGCCTTTAACCAACTAATTGACAATGTACTACCATTTTGCAGGATTACAATAGTTTTAGGATTGGCCCTAAAAACAGCCTTCACAAGATCCTCCTGGTCACCGGGCAAATTAAGGTCCGAACGATCAACCCCTTCCTTTTCAACGCTTTCATCAGTTCCCAGTACCACAACAGCAACCTCCGCCTTACGGGCAGCCTCCGTAGCTGCCATGAATTTCTCAGGATTCTGGGGCGCTCCCCAAAGTTTAACTTCGGCACGATACCACTGTTGGGTGTACTCGAGCCGCAAGTCATAACTCTTTCCCGCTTCAACCTCAATCTTTGCAACATCCGATGACTTGTTTCGGTTTAATGTACGGTCGATAAGTAACCGGTTGTTGATATACAGCCGAATAGCATCATCGAATTCACCTCCAATATAATAGGGACCGGAGCAAGGGGCAATAAAACTACCCGTCCACCTTACAGAATAATAGGTACCCGGTATGCCGGGGGCTGGGGCATTTCTACCAAAGTTAAAATCGATGACCGGATCGACACGGGTCAGTACAGGTTCGCCCGAAAAGTCAATATTGTTAAAATATTCCCCCTTTAAACCGTGCTCACCTGGCTTTCCTCCGGCAGGAATCAAATTTTCGGTTGGGATAACCGGCAAGGTAATTTTTACATCTGTACCCTTTACATAACAGACATTTGTACTATCCAGTTTATTGATAATCCCCTGAAGGGGGGAGATCGCTTTTGAATATCCGCCGGTATAGCCTCCCAATTCCGCCACTGCGGCAACAGGACCGATCACTGCGATGGATCGGATCTTATTTTTATCAAGTGGCAGCAGATGACTGTCATTTTTAAGCATCACGATTGTTTTTCGTGCAGCCTCTCTTGCCACAGCCCGGTTTTCGGGGCCATCCACTACCGAATGAGGAATCTTTGTATAAGGAACCATCTCAGGAGGATCGTATAATCCCAGTTTAAAACGGGGAAGGAGAATCCGAAAAACAGCTGTGTCAATAGTAGCCTGAGAAACCAGCCCCATTTTGACCACTTCTGCCAGATGGTCCCGGAAGCAATCGCCACATTCAATGTCCATCCCGGAATTTAAGGCCAGGGCAATAGCCTCCTGAACATTGGACACATATTTGTGTCCCTCGAATAAATCTCTGATCCCATTACAATCAGATACAATATTCCCTTCATAACCCCATTCTCCGCGCAGAATATCGGTCAGCAATTTTTTATTCCCGATGCAGGGAACTCCGTTCAACCGATTATATGCGGCCATGATCTGCAAAACCCTCCCTTGTTGAACCATCGCCTGATAAGGACGCAAATAGTATTCGTGCAGAAGTTGATCATCGACATTGGAGGATCCGTTGTGACGGCACCACTCCTCATTATTGAGTGCAAAGTGTTTGGGACCTGCTGTCGATTTCAGGTATCTTGGATTATCTCCCTGAAGCCCTTTCACAAAAGCGAGACCTAACTGAGAGGTTAGGTACGGATCCTCACCATAACACTCTTCCGTCCTTCCCCAACGCGGATCACGTGCCATTTCAATAACCGGCGCCCAAAATGTCAGGGTGGCTTTGGGTACGTTGCCATTTACCCTGGCTCTTACCTCGTCCGACATCGCATCAGCCATTTTATGCACCATATTCCTGTCAAAGGAGGCTGCCTGGGCAATCGGTACCGGAAATATGGTAGCGGCTTCCCCCGCAGGGACTCCTACACAATGGCCGTCTCCGGCACTGCTCCAGAGAAAACCGGGAATTCCGAGCCGTGTAATAGGAGAAGAGATGCGTGAACTCATCTGTAACAACTTCTCTTCCAGTGTCATTTTTGACAGTAAATCACTGACCCTTAATTTATACGGCCTGGTGTAATCGAGGTATAGCGGTTTCTCCTGGGGTTGTTGGGCAAAAATTGTTGCGGTTTGAATTAAAACCATGAATAAGATGAGGAAAGCTTTAATTTTAAAGGAATACTCAGGTTTAAAAAATGCACTTTTTGCCACCAAGGCGCCAAGTCGACTATATCTGGAATCAGCATTCTTTTGGTCTGTTTGTCTGGATGACATACCGAAGATTAAGCGAGAAATTTTCATCATTTATGGCATTTAAATTGAATACGATTTCGGAAAATAACGGTTTATTTGAAAAGATTCATTGTTGAGCGTCCAACAATTAAGCGCATTATACCCTAAGAAATATCTTGTTTTTGTATAGATAGTACAGGAATATCCACTCGATAGAAATCATACCGGTAACAATGATTACCTCTCCAAAATTGCCACTTGGGATTGCGATCCAGCCCAGGAGAAATTTCGAAGGATACTCAAAATCAAGTAGTCGATCAGCCAGATAGATGGTTATTGAATTCAACCCGATGACCTTAAAAAAGAGTATCCAATTGTTCCACAATTTCACATCAATGACAAAATAAAAAATGGCAAGTAAAAGAAAACTTATACCGGCTGTAAGGAGATCGAAAGGAACTGTCCATAATCTCTTTATGATGGGATAAAATGGGGAGAGTAAAAGTGCGACCATTACCAAAGAAGCTCCTGAAATCAGCAAAATAACCGTTTTTCTGGATGGGGAATATCTTTCAGCACGCAGGACAGATCCGGCAAGCGCCCCCATTAAAGTAACAGAAACGGCTGATATGATGCACAAAACACCTTCAGGATCAAAATATTTATCGATTAAAACCCCCGGAAGAAGATGTTGATCCAACCAGGCATTTATGCTTCCGTCAGGGGTCAATACTCCGGCGCCAAATCCCGGAACAGGCACCAGGTTTTGGAGGATTGCAATTCCTGCCAGTATTCCTGTTAACCAGAATATCCTGGCTTTTATTGTGGTAGTATTTATAACCACAAGGGAGGCAAAAAAATAGGCAATCCCTATCTGAGATAAAACACTGGGATATCTCATATTCGAAAAACCATTCTTCAGGGTTCCGTTATAGATCAACCCGAATACTACAAGCAAAACCATTCTTTGAAATACTTTCTTGTAAAGTTCAGTTTTGGGAGTTCCTTTTTCCAGTTTACTCGTTAATGCGAATGGGATTGCCGCTCCGGAAATAAACATAAACAGTGGGAATATTAAATCTTCAAAGTGGAGGCCGTCCCATTGTATGTGCTGTGTCTGATTGGCCAAACTATTCATCCAATCCCACCCAGTTGATTTTGAGAATGCCCTGAGCAATTCCCCTCCCCCAATAATCCAGAACATGTCAAATCCACGTAGGGTATCAAGTGAACTTAATCTTTGTTTAAAATTCGGTTTTAATGTAGTTTCCATAATTTATATTTGAGATTTGAGATTATCCTTTTGATATTGCACCGTTCCTGAAGAATGCCACCAGTCCTGAATAAACCAAAAGCAGAGCACCTGTATAAAATAACAGTTTACTGTATTCATGGTACATATTCGTATAATTTTCAATATCCTTTATTCCAGTAAAGTAATATAAACCCAGACTGAGCAAAAACAGGGAGCTCAGAATACCAACTGCAGGAACAAGCCGGTTAAAAGAAAGGAGTTGCCTCGATTTATAGTGATAAGTGATTCTATTTCTAATCCTGGCAATGAGTAAAATCCAGAAAATCCATGAGATTACCTGTAAAACATTCAAGGTCCGGAAATAATTAAAGAGGGTAAACCCCGGACTTAACCAGAGGTATTTCGTGGTATAGTATGGGCGGTCTTTGTAGAGTAACACCCGGAGTTTACTCTGGTCACGACTTCTGACAATCTTTAAAATGGCCTCCTCTTTTGAATTCTGATCTAAACTGCGCCACCCCGGTATTTCAAAGCCATTCCATAGCGAACAGGCATTGCCATACCCGTGAAAATCGAGACCTCCGTTCATAATCAGATTATTGCCCTCGCAGAAATCTTTTAGTCTTTTATAAATAGTTCTGTCATAGGTAATATCTGTGGCGCTATTCTCAATTTCGAATCCGTCAACACCCAGGTTTTTATAGTACTCCATTGACTTATGCTCGCCGTCAAACCAATGGTTCACGAGAACGGCACCATTGCCGGCATGTGTTAACGCAATAACCGCTGAATCAGAAGCCCCTTTAGTACTAAATTTCTCTTTGAGTCCTAGAAGACTCAAATGGTTACTCCCCGAGTACTCTTCACCACACATCGCAAGCGGCTCTCCCGGAAATTTTTGATTCCGCTGAGAATTAACAAAATCAAAGGTTCTGTCGTGATTATTGTGATCGGTAATAAAGAGAGCATCAAAGCCATTGCGCTTGTGCCATTTCAATAATCCCTCTTCAGAGATCAGGCCATCATGGCTGTAATAGGTATGGGAATGTGTGGTTACCAGAATCGTATTCGACGAATTATTTACAATGGTATTGTTGGGCAGGGGAATGAAAATTATAATTACAAGGAAGGTAAACCACAGACCAATTAGGATTGGAATATTAACCAATTGATCAACAATAAATTTACTTCTCAATCCCTTTTCTCTTATCCGGATTGATTTAATAATTGAGTAAACTATGAAAACGATCAGCACCCAAAACAATAAAAACCTCAATTCGATTAAGGCATGAAATGAGCGGTTAAAGAAAAGCAAAATCCCCAGAACCGGCTCAAACACTATTTTCCAGATTGAAATATGGATTCCGAATTCGGATAAAGGTTCCAAAGTAAGTGCATTTTCAATATGAATCGAGTAATGAAAAAGAGCAGAAATAAGAATGATTGCGAATATTAAAACTGCCGATACCTTGTATGTTTTTTTTAAGCGGTTCATTGATTAAATGGTTAGAAAAGTAATTCTTTAATATTAAAACTTCTATTTTGCCACTAACTAAGCAATAAATTTGGTTGACACGGGCATTAAATATTGAGCAAGAAATTATTGTCATAAGACGATAAATAACCTCTATTTAGTAGATTGCTTCGTCGCCGATAAAGATAATGCAGATCTTTTCAGACCAAAAGATATTAGACAGCTCCTACTATTGACGACATCCTGTTTCCTTTTTAAATTAGGAGATTCCTCCCTTCCTTACCAATGACATCATTCTGTTGGCAAAATAAGTAGATTCCTCACTGTGTTCGGAATGTGGAATCTCATTTTCAATAAAGTATAATGACATTTTACTATTCTTATTATATAGTTTTTAAAAATCTATTTTTTACCTCCGGGATTATACTGAAACGATTCCCCCATACCAATACAACCACCGGATATTTTGATTCTTTCAAGTCTGCATAATTCAATTCCAGATATTTATCATCACCCCAGAAGGGGAGCCTGTCCAAACGGTATGCCCCAACTCAATTTCATGCCCAGGTAACACTAACTTCGGATTAAATCCCTTCACAATCCTGGAAATATCTATTGTCCATGCATTAGGCATCAGTACATCAACCTTATGATTTTTTGTTAATACCTATTTCGTCGAGTGTGGCATTCAGCAACGAAAAGGGGTAAAGCACCTCATGCACCTTTTCGACAATCAGCTCTTTTGGTAGGATGAAGGTGGATTTAAGGCGGATATCCTTCGAGGATGAACCGATACGTACTTCATAAATACCTGGATCAGCTACCCATGCAGACTTTCCTGTCCAGAACGAGGCGATCGAGCGTTCATCCAGTACAAAAGAGAGTCGTTGGCTCTCACCGGGTTTTAACAGCGTCGTCTTGGCAAATCCTTTAAGCTCCTGAACCGGTTTCTCAATTCCTAAAACAGGTGCAGCCAGATAAAGCTGAACCACCTCTTTCCCCTCAACCTTACCGCTGTTTTTCACGGTAACTTCTGCATTTATCCTGCCATCGAAGGTCGTGCTGCTTAACTTTAAATCCATAAACTCAAAGGTTGTATAGGAGAGTCCGTAACCAAATTCGTAGGCTGTCGGCACTTTAAATGAATCATAATAACGGTATCCCACATAGATTCCTTCATTGTAAAGGACAGGGATGACATTGACTTTCGCAGTTTCCACTTCTCCTTTAAAATGAGTTGCAGAAGGGTCATCCACATATTTTACCGGAAATGAAACGGGTAATTTTCCTGACGGGTTGACCTTCCCGCTGAGTACATCTGCAACAGCGTTGCCACCCTGTTGTCCGGTCTGCCAGACATGAAGGATAGCATCGGGAAGATCGCTCCAGCTCGCCGTTTCAAAGGCGCCACCAACGTTGAGTATCACAACCACCTTTTTCGCAGCAGCGTGATAGAGTTCGCACACATTGCGGACCAGATCCAGCTCGGTATTGTCCAATGGAAGATAGCCATTATCATGCCCCTCTCCACCACTTCGCCCGATTGTAATCACCGCAATATCAGACCCTTCAACCTGTTGTGCAATAACAGATTTCGGTATATTAAGCTCTGAATGAAAGGGGATTATCCGTCGGCTAAAATAGTCTGTCACCTTACAATTGTTGACAAGGATGGTATCCACAAACTTCGAATAGGTATCTTCGAGGTATTTTACAATCTGATAACCACTATTTTTGATCCCTTCGTTAATCGTAACGGAATGTTTGGGCTTCGACTCGCCGCTCCCCGATCCGCTTGCCACAAAAAAGTAAGAACCTTTACTAAAAAGGGCAATTGTCTTAATATTGGAATTAAACGGCAGTGTTGCATTGCTATTTTTAAGCAATACAATGGCTTCACCTGCGGCTAACCTTGAGAGGGAATCATGCGCAACCTTGTTAAATTTCAATGACGGTTTGTATCCTCTGGAACGGGGAGTCTTCATTTTAAATTTCAAAACATACTCTACACTCTTATCAAGATCAGCCTCATCCACACTTTTATCTTTCAGGGCAGCTTTAAGTTCTTCCCGTTCGGCATTACTGCCGCTCATTAACAGGTTACTGCCACCTCTTAATTTTGCCACCGCGTCACCCAATCCGTCCCAGTCGGTCATAAAAACGCCGTCGAAACCCCACTCATCGCGAACGATGGTTCTGAGTAGTTCCCGATTTTCGGAAGTATAATAGCCATTGAGTTTATTGTAGGAGGTCATGATTGACCAGGGATGGCTCTCTTTTACCGCTATTTCAAATCCCCGAAGGTAAATTTCACGCAGGGCGCGCTGACTGATGATTGCATCGTAACTGCGTCGGTCAGACTCCTGATTGTTGGCAGCAAAGTGTTTAATTGAAGTGCCAACTCCCTGCAACTGAACTCCGCGCACATAGGCAGCAGCCATTTTCCCAGAGAGCAGGGGGTCCTCCGAAAAATATTCGAAGTTACGTCCGCACATTGGGTTTCGCTGAATATTCAGACCAGGCTCAAGCATTATATCGACATTCGACTCCAGCACCTCATTCCCGATCGCCTCGCCCACCTTTTCGATCAATGGAGTATTCCATGTTGCAGCCATTGCTGTTTCACTTGGGAAAGCGGTGTACCGAATCTCCTGAGCCGAATCCTTTGGGTTGGTGCACGCAATGGTGATTCCCCCCATCAGCGTAGATTTTATACCTAACCGGGGAATTCCCCACACCTGTCCATCCACCACCGGGGCAAAAAGAGGGTTATTATTGGACATCGTATGGTCCTCAATGCTGACACCCGATTTCGGATCGTAAACCGGCATACCCGGAGGTGGCGTTTGACCATCGCCTATACCCACGGTCAACGCAATTTTCTCGTCAACAGTAAGTGCCTGTATCACTTCACTATAATTGCCAGCTGTAAGTTGAAGAACTTTATCGGTCCCGCAACTTAACAGAAAAATCTGAGACAAAACAAAAAGCAACAGAATGATTACCCGGGCTTTACTATTTGTCATTTGAAATTATTTTTTATATTGACTAAGCTCTTCCATTGCAAAATTTGGATACATCACATCGTGAACTCTTTCTACAATAAGTTCTTTAGCCAATTCAAAGGTGGCATTGAGCCGCATATCCCTCGAAGATGCACCAATTGCGACTTTATATTCACCCTTGTCGGCAACCCAGGCACTTAATCCGCTGCGAAAGGAGGCAAGGGACCGTGAATCAAGTTCAAAAGATAATTGCTGACTCTCTCCTGATTTGAGTAACCGGGTCTTGGCAAAACCTTTCAGCTCCCGGGCTGGTTTTTCCATCCCGGTATTGGGTGCTGAAAGATAAAGTTCAGCAACCTCTTTGCCGGCAACTTTACCGGAATTCTTAACCATGACAGTCACATTAATTTTGTCGGAGAAGGTGGTACTGCTCAATTTCAGATCTGAATAATCAAAGGTTGTATAGGATAATCCAAACCCAAACTCGTAGGAAACCGGCGCCTTGAATGTATCATAATAACGATAGCCCACATAGATACCCTCTTTATAGAACGAATTTACAGGATTGTCTGCCGGCTCACCAGGAAAAGTACTTGCCGAAGGGACATCCTCAAATTTAACAGGAAAAGAGTCCGGAAGTTTGCCTGAAGGGTTGACTGCCCCTTTTAATACATCGACAATGGCATGTCCACCCTCCTGTCCAGGCTGCCAGGCAACAAGTATCGCATCAGGGAAATTCTTCCAGCTGGCTGTTTCGCATACACCGCCGATATTCAAAACCACAACCACCTTTTTTCCGGAAGCATGGTAGGCCTCACAGACATTCTTTACCAGGTTAAATTCATTCTTAGAGGTTGGGAAATAGCCGTTATCGTACCCTTCGCCACCACTGCGGCCAATAGAAATCACAGCTATATCAGAAATGGGAACCTGCTTTTTAATCTGCTCTTCGGTCATTGCCATCTCATCATGAAACGGGATCAGCCTTTTCTTGAAGTGACCAGGCGCCTTACCATCCTTAACCCCATTATTCGCCAGCATTACAGGATTATTGAAGTAATCAGGAACGAGGTTCTGCTCCATAATGTTAGCATTAAAAGCGGTATAGCTATCCTCAAGTTCTTTCAATATCTTAAACCCGGCAGCTTTAAGTCCTTCATTTACAGATATTGCATACTTATTACTTCTAATTCCGCCGCTTCCGGTTCCTGCTTCGATGAGGTAATAGGAGATCTTTCCGAATATAGCTACTTTCTTAACCCCTTTAAACGGAAGAGCTTTGTTCTCATTTTTCAAAAGAACCATCCCCTCACCCGCTGCCTCCCGGGCAATTTTTGCATGACCATCCAAGTCGGGTTTTTGTGTCGGAATATGACCTTTCGCCCGTGGAGAGTTCAATTTAAGCTCCATATTATAAACAAGGTTCTTATCGAGGGCACTCTCGTCGAGGGTTTTATCTTTGAGCGCCGTTGTAAGTTCCTTAACCTCATCCGGACTACCGCCCATCAGCATGTTATTGCCAGCGCGTACTTTTGCAACAGCACTTCCGTATCCATCGAAATCTGTCATAAAAACGCCATTAAATCCCCATTCCTTACGAACAATATCGTTTAACAGTTCAGGGGTTTCAGCAGTATAGTAACCATTTACCTTGTTATAAGAGGTCATGATCGCTTTTGGACCACCCTCCTTAACCGCAATTTCAAAACCGCGCAGGTAAATTTCCCGTAAGGCTCTCTGACTGATCACTGCATTGTATGTTCTTCGGTTAGTCTCCTGGTTATTGCCCAGAAAATGTTTTAAAGTTGCTCCTACACCGTTTGACTGAACGCCACGGACCATTGCCCCTGCAAGTTTCCCTGAAAGCAAAGGGTCCTCGGAATAATACTCAAAATTACGACCACATTTGGGATTTCGGTGCAGATTAAGGGCTGGCATTAACACCACATCATAGTCGTATTCGAGCACCTCATTACCAAATGCTTTTCCCACATTTTCTATCAGCTCAAGATTCCAGGTTGAGGCAAGACATGTTGAAGTTGGGAAAGCTGTTGTATAGGAATACGCTGTTGCTCCGGCAGGATGAGGATCCCGGTTTACCCCTGATGGCCCGTCGGTTAATGCGGAAGAGTAGATGGAGAGTCGCGGTATAACCAGTTTGGAATTCTGATTGGCGATGATAATCCCGGTCCCCTGTTCTGTTGTTTTCGAGACGGCTGCAGGGAGGAACTTCCCGTCACCGACCGACATCCCGATCTTCTCATCAGGTGTCATGGCTGCAATCACTTTTCCAATTTTATCCTTACCCAGTTGAGGAACCTGGTCACCTGGTTTGGATTGGGTTAAGATTTGTACTGCAATCAGCAGCACCAATCCGGTAAAAAGATTTTTGATTTTCATTTTGTTAATGATTTGATTTATTCTGGTTAGTATTCCTATTTAATTCTATATCAATTTATTATTCTCCTTATTAATCCGAAAGGAAATCCATGAAATACTTATTGCAACCATTGCATCTGGTATCATGGCGCCAAAAGGGCCGCCACTAATTTATCCCCGGAGTCCCCACCCGAACAGCATGGTGACTGCCGGAAAAATAATAAAAAGCCACGGGGCATGTTTCTCTTCCTTTATCATAATTCTAAGGTTTTATATTCCAACCATCCACTCTTAATGCTGTATTTCCAGATCCCTGATCAACTTTATTGTAGTCTACTTTTATCTCCTTCTCTTCTCCGGGAAACAACGAAAAATAGTTGTCACCCCAATACGCAGGCGTGATTTCATCGCTCCCCTCCCCCTTTGTTAAAGCCAGGTGAACCATAAAAGCAAGATTCTTTCCAAGGTTTTTAATCTTAACGACCCCCGTTATTTTAGAACTATCCTGCTGAAAGGTATAGGATTTTTCAAGTTCCACTTTAGGAAGTTTTTCAAGATCAGTAAAATCGGCAACCGATTTAGGTCTGGCAGTAAACAGGTCCCAGTCGAAGCCACGGGAACTCTTTGTCTCCATTTTAGTCCCTTCAACATCCTTCACTGTTGATAGCCAATAAAAGTTGTCGGTAATCTCCTTACCTGATGCATCTTCCAATTTTAATCTCAAAAAGAATGTTTTACTTAAACCTTTAGGAAACTCAATCTTAAAAGCTTCAGTCTTCCCGTCGGGACCTACACCAACAACTGCAGATTTGGAAAGCTTTTCGCTCAGATCGAAATTAAAGATCTTTGCGGTAACCTTCAGGTCCTTAAAATCCTGATACTTGCTGTTAACCACATAGATTGAATGATCATCGTACGAATATTGGACATGCAATGGTTTGCAAGCTTTTTTTGCACCATAGTAGGCGCCGCCGACATTGAGGTACCAGTCGACATACTGCCAGCTGTAAACGGCTGGCCAGGCAGCATCATACTTCCAGGTTGTGATACCCAGCGCTTCATACTTGTTGCGGGCATAAGCCTCGAACATTCCGCGGGCACTTTCATAATTAAGCGCCATCCCTTTGGCGCAGAAATCGACAATATCTGTAGCTTTTCCATACCTTTTGTCCAATGCTTCAAGACCTGCCGTGAAATAATCTGTTCCCTGAAGAACCGTATGAAATGAAAAAGTCTCATTGTTGACTGGCCATAACGCCTTTTCAGGAAGCATCTTGCGCATGCTTTCATAAGGTGCAAAAACGCCTCCGATTCCCCCCGACTGTGCAAATCCCCAGGCGCCATCATCTTTGTGTGTATAATAATGGGAAGGATTGGCATATGCCCAAAGCTCGAGTGTCCCTGTGCGGGTACCACCTGTTTTAAACCGGTCCTCAATATGAAAAGCGCCGGAATGTGGCTGATA
This sequence comes from Prolixibacteraceae bacterium, assembly GCA_963677935.2. Lineage (GTDB taxonomy): Bacteria > Bacteroidota > Bacteroidia > Bacteroidales > Prolixibacteraceae > JAAFHB01. Next base: position 4,050,029 of record CAXXEH010000003.1, read on the forward strand.
AGTTCTTTGAGGCGTATATTTGGCAATTAGTTCCTTATAACGCTTGTCAAGATTTTCGGTCGGAAAAGTTTCGTCATGTCCAAGGAAATGGATCAGACTTGGATGGTTGCGGATTCGTAGTAACATGTCTTCAATAATGTCTACAGCCAATTTTTCATCGGGCAGGTTGCGTCCAAAGAATTGCTGAATCACCAAAATTCCATGCTCATCACAGAGGTTATAAAAATCTTCCGTTTCACGGATTGAAAACCCTTCTGATCTTAAAGCATTTAAACCAGCTTCTTTGGCATAACGAATAAGCCCTTCATAACGACGAGGTGATAACCGCAGCAACATATCACTCGTCATCCAGGCGCCACCGCGGATCAGGATATTTTTCCCGTTCACCTGGTAACCGCGCCATCCATCTTTGTTGAGGTAGGTTGAAACTTCCCGTATTCCAAACCTAACCTTCTCAAAAGCTGAAAGATTACCTTCAGCCACAAAGGAGAGCTTCAAATTGTATAATTCCTGGGCACCTACGTTGTGAGGCCACCAGATCCTGGGATTTTTGATATTGAGCTGCGTGAATTCCGTAGGGGAACATTCTACCACTTTTGATTCGTGAGGGGCGAGAATAACCTCCTTTTCAAACCGGATATTTTCGATCACCCCTATGAATTTTCCTTTGACTAGTTTATCACTTTTATTGATCAGCTTAGTTGAAATGGTGAGGTGTGCATTCTCCAGTGAAGGGAGATCAAGGTCAGTAACCACATAAGGATTTCGGATCGAGACCGGTCCGTCGGCTGAAATAAATACCTCCTGCCAAACCCCCATATTGAGATCGGGTGGTTGGGGATTATGGTCGTCCCATCCGGTGGTAGCTTCCACCTGCTTGGTGTAGTATTTTACATCGGCGATCCTTCCGGGACCATAGACCTGAATTGCAAGGCTATTTTCAGAACCGGGTTTACTCCATTCATTAATGTCGAATTCAAATCGTCTGAACATCCCAACAACAGTGGATGTATCTGCAATCTGGTGGCCATTGAGCCAAACATTAGCCTTAAGATTAATCCCGTTCAGGTGTAATGTCATATATTGTCCGTCCCAATCGGAAGGAATTGCAAACTTAGTTCGGTACCACCATGACGGGCGGAAAGGACTATCTTTTGGCATCGAGAGCCAGCTACCCGACCGGTATCCAGGAATGGTTTTTAGATTATCACCATAAAACGGATCGGGGTATACTTTGTTTTCAACCAGAGCTGCCAAGACGGTGGTGGGGACCGTCACCGGATACCATTTGTCAGGCTGAAAGTCATTTTTTGAGATCTTACTTCCGTCCTGGATAATTACTTCTGAAGACTGAATATTCCAGTTGTCTTTTAGGGGAAGTACACCTGGATTAGGTCTGGTGCAACTGCAAACGAAGAAAATTGCCACCACGAATAAACCATGAAACAACAGATTTGCAAATTTCATACCAAGGGAGTTTAAGTCTGTTCAGTGTACCAAAGATGAAGACATTGAAACGAACATGAATGCCTTTTTACCGCAGAGTTACGCAAAGAAGGCGCAAAGTGCCGCAGAGTTATTAAAATCATTAAAACTCTGCGTATCTCTGCGGTGTTGCTTTGCGGTTCTCTGCATTGAAAATTGATAATTTCGAAACAATCTTATCAATTTTATAAAATAGAATTCGTAATCTCAATTAAATCAACCCATATTAACAACCTCACCGGTTTGGGATGATTTATAAGCTGCATCCACGATATCGAGAATAATCTGTCCCTCAATTAATCCCGGAACCGGTGTTTTGCGCGATCGGATGCAATCGACAAAATGCTCCATCTGTCGTGTATACATCGACTGGTCACAATGCTCTGTTTTAGCAGGAAGCTTAGCGTCAAATTTTCCGGGGATATTGCCAACCTTGTATTTGAGGAAGGTAGGAAAAATATTGGCATAACCCTTTGTTCCATAGATTCCTGTCGCTGCCTCAGGGCCATCCATATGAGGTTGCCACCAGCCGCTTTCGATAATCGATTCTGCTCCGTTATCCCATGAGATCATGATAATTCCGGAATCATCCACGTCATAATCGCCATAATGGGTTCCGATTTTGGCATAGACCTTTGTTGGTTTTGGATCACCCAGAATGTAACGTGCAGTATCAATCGCATGAACCCCCATGTCTGCAAGGGCGCCACCACCAGCAAGTTCCTTTTGTGAAAACCACCCTGCCGGTCCCCAGTTTTCATGGATTCCATAACCTTTGGTTTTTACGATTCTACCCAGCTGACCTGAGTCAACGGTACCCTTTACAAAGTTTACATCATTATCGAAACGCCACATATGACCAGTCATCACAATTTGGTTTCCGGCATCAGCTGCCGCCTTAATTGTAAGACCCTCTACTGCAGACATTGCCATCGGTTTTTCGAGGAATACATCTTTCCCGCTATTCAGAAATTCAATGGCATATGGTGCATGAAATTTATTGGGAGTACCAATAACCACAGCATCTATATCATCTCTGCCATAAAGCGTTGTCGCGTCTGTGGTCGCCTCTTTGATGTTGTATTTATCGGCAAAGGCTTGCGCCGCCTCAATAGGAAGTCCAACAACGACAGCAATTTCAACGCCCGGAATAGACTGAAGTCCGCGGACATGATAGTTGGAAATATATCCGGCGCCAATAAGCGCTATTTTTATTGTCTTCATTTACAAGCTTTCTGCATTATCATAAACCTTTTGGATTGCAGCTGCAACCAGCTCCATATCGGCTTTCGTACCCATCAGGATCTTGTGGTGGATACAAGCAGATCCTTCGAAGTGAATCTTATCACATACCGGAAGGTCGAATCTTGCAGGATCGATGGCTGCCCAATACTCCTCAGTGAGTTTATGACGTGCAGGTTTTGTTAGAGGAACGTATAATGAGCACTTATTTAGTGGTGTATAACTTGCTGCCACTTCTATTCCGATTTCGGCAGTAAGGGCCGCACGGAATTTTGCAACGGGCAAACCCTTGAATCCGGCCTGATCGTACCTGAATGAAAAATTGAAGTAAGCCTCTTTGGTTTCACGGGCGTCTCTTCTCATTGGGATGATTCCGGGAATTGACTTAATCAGTGAATTAAGATAAATTCCGTTTTCGTCCCTCACCTGGTTTTGCACAGGCAGGCGTTTCAACCCTTCGATTAAGATAGCTGCCTGAAATTCGGTAATTCTGAAATTTCCAGACTGGCAGAAGTTTCCGGCATCAAAATATACTCCTTCTCCCTTATCTGCTTTTACTTCTGTCTCAGGCTCAGGCCTTCTGCCACAGTTGCGTAACGCATCCAACTTTTCGTATAATTCAAAGCTGTTGGTGGTAACCGTTCCCCCTTCGCCTGCAGTGAGGTGCTTCGACAATTGGTAACTGAAGCTGCCGATATCGCCAATACTTCCCGCTTTTTTGCCGTTCCATTCTCCACCATGTTTGTGAGCACAATCTTCAATAACAAAGAGATTGTGTGTTTTGGCAATCCTCAGCACCTCATCCATATCGGCAAAACTGCCATAAAGGTGAACCGGAATAATTGCCTTTGTGCGTGGCGTAATCGCTTTTTCGATCTCTTTGGGATCAATACACCAGGTATCCTCACAAACATCCACCAGTATAGGTGTGGCATTCACATCGATGATAGTTGCTGCAGTAGCCTGCCAGGTCAGACCAGGGAGAATAACTTCATCACCAACACCTATACCACAGGCTTCCAGAGCCATTTGCAATGTGACCGTTCCGTTAGCTGCAGAGACAGCATACTTTACGCCACAATATTCAGCAAAGTTTTTATTGAATTCCATCTCTTTGGGTCCGTTATAGGACCAGACGCCACTGTTTAAAACTTCAAGCAATGCTTTTTCCTCTTTTTCGTCCCAAACCGGCCATTTGGGCCATGGATTTGTTTTGGTATCACGAACCGGAGACCCACCTAAAATTGCTAACGTTTTCATAACCTTTTAATTAATTCGTTAATTATTGATCTTTCTTTTCTGATTTAAAATTACCATTCACCTTCGAATTGAATGGATTAGGATATTTCAGCTTTAAAGCTGATGGTTTTATTTTTAACCAATGGATTTGCCCAGAAACTAAGACTGAGGATGTAGCTAAGTGTGATAAAAACGAACGACATCCCTATTCTTAAACCGAAAGCATCGCCAAGCACTCCCACGATCAATGGAACAACTGCTCCTCCTATTATCCCTGAACAAAGGATTCCCGAAAAAGCTCCGTGGTTATTCTTCAAGGAGTTAAGCGCCAATGAAAATACAACCGACCACATTACAGAAGCAAAAAATCCAACACAAATAAACGCGTAATAGGCTGTCATTCCACTTCCTGTGGTTAATGCAGTAGCCAGAGAGATCATTGCGCCTATGGAAAAAATCCTAAGTACAATTTTACTGTCTATTATCTTTAATAATCCAAGACCAAGGAAACATCCCAGGGTTAGCAATCCCCAAAACCATGAAATAGCAGTTGCACCTTCGACTTCGGGATTCATACCATGGTAATCGGACAGAAATTTGGAGATCCAGCTTGCAACACCCTGTTCTGTACCTACATAGGCAAATATTCCAAAGAAGAACAGCACCACATATTTGTTTTTGAGCAACTCTTTAACCGTTTCAAAACTTCCTACCTTCTCCTCTTCATTTAGCTCAACCTTTGGAAATTTTGAGATCATGATGATTACTGTCATTGCAATGGCAACTATGGCAAAAATCCAGTAGATCGAGACCCATTTCAAATTTGGGGGGACGATACTGTCAAGCGTTGATAGCAGCAAGTTGGATTTATTTCCGGCTGTGAGGTTTGTAACCAGGTAGGAATAAAGGAGGGGACTTAAAAATGAGGCTCCCCCAAAAAACAATTGTGCAAGTACCGAAGTAAATGCAAAATGTTCTTCCCCGCCCGATACCCTAAGCAATGGATTAATTGCTACCTGCAGAATTGCCATTCCCATTCCAATAAGAAACAGAGAAACCAGGTAAACACTAAAAGTCGGGAAAAGGGAAAATAAAAAAGCGCCGATTATTGCTAATATGAAGGCGACTGTAATTACTTTCTTTTCCTTGTATTTCTCGGTTAAAATCCCTGCCGGGATTGACATTACGCCATAGGCAATGAAAAAAGAGAAATTCAAAAGTCCGGCCATTCCCTTACTTACGCTATAACCTTTGATCACCTCCGGAATTAATGGTCCGATAATATTTGTTAAAAAGGAGATAACAAAAAAGATCAGCATGATCAGTCCGACAACCAGGTAATTTTTTTTCATTTGAAAATTAGTTAATTACAATTTTTAAAAATCAAAGATGCAGCGCCTAGGCATCCGGCACTATTCCCAAGGGTTGCCCCAACAATGTCAGTAAACCTGGAACAATCGGGCATCACATAGCTGAAGGCCGACTTTTTAATCATGTCGATATAAAACTGGCCTGCTTCTGAAATGCCTCCGCCAATAATCACTTTCTGAGGGGCAAAGGTATTGATGAAACCAGCGATCGCATGTCCCAGATAATCTGTATGTTCCTGCATACATTCTACGGCAGTGGCTTCACCTTCAAGGAATTTTCCTACTATATAATGGCCGTTGATTTCATTTTCGTTCCTTCCTGAACGTTTTGCATATTGGCCGATCAGGGCGTTGGTCGAGGCATATGCTTCGAGACAACCTCTACCACCGCAATTGCAAGCTATTCCTTTGTGATCAATCGTCACATGACCCATTTCGGTTCCACGGTTTTTATACCCGCCATAGAGTTGTCCATTCGCGATAATTGCCCCACCGATTCCAGTTCCGACAGTTAGAAATATTGCATCAGTGCACCCCTTTGCTGCTCCGTAAACAGCCTCTCCCAGCCCCATCACATTGGCATCGTTATCCACTAAAACAGGTAGTCCAAACTCTTTTGAATATAGTTCAGAGATGTTGATATTTTCCCATCCATTCAGGTTATCAGCACCTCCGTGAACGATTCCACCATCCACAATACCGGGAGATCCAAATCCGATGCCAATCACCCCAACATTTAATTCACCAGCCTTCTGAATAACTAATCCTATGGCTTTTCTTACGGTGTCGAGAATATCATCACGCAAGGCTTTTCCACCAATCGAGAGTTTATCATCAAACAAAATATCTCCACTTTCAGAAACAAGCGCAAACTTTACAAAGGTTCCTCCCAAATCGATTCCTACTGCATATCTCATAAATTCAACTATTTACGTTTAATTATTTTATAGTTTCCTTTTCCACATTCCATGCCTTAACTTCCAATACCGGTCTGCTCCCATCAGAATCAGACAGAAAATAACTGGCTTCATAGGTACGCTCTTCACCCGGCAACAGTGTCACATAATTATCATTCCAGTAGACGGGCAGAATCGGTTGCTGAGTCGCGGAATTGACTACATCCATGTACAAAAAGAATGCGATGGCAGATGAAGGGTTTTTCACCTTCAGGCTGATTTTCCCAAACTTTTCATCTTTACTAAACTGGTAGTCATAACCTAATTTAACCCTGGGTAATTTATCAAGCGCCGTAAAATCTGCAAATTGTTTGGTTGGGGTATAGAACGGCCATGATAATTTTTTATAAGCCATGTAATCCAGAATGTCTTTCTTTTCGGATAACCAATAAATGCTATTGTCAACCTCTTTGTTGTTTTTGTCATAAATCCTCAAATCGAGAAACCACACCGGGGTATGTTTTTTGAGTACAGGAAGTTTATAGATTAATTGCGAAATGTTAGATTTGATATTGCCCTTCCATTGATCAGTAAAAATCTCTTTGGAATTGAGATCAAAAATCCTGATTTTAACAGTTAGCTCTTTTGCTTCATCTAAATCTTCGTTTGCCAGGTAAATATCATCGAAACCGTACCTGTAAATGGCGTGAAGCGGCGTACACGCTTTTTTAACACCATAGAAGGAACCGTTTGGCTGCAGATAGGTATCGTACAATTGCCAGATCATTTTGGGCCATGCAGAATTAAGCTGCCACTGTACCAGTCCGGTACTCTTTGGTTTGTGGGCAATGAATGCCTCAAACTGGGGACGCATAATCTCGTAGTTGTTTACCTGGGCCTTGAACGAAAATTCTTCAGCTCCTGATGATTTTCCGTACCTGCTATTAATCGCATTGATATCACGATCGAGGGAGGTAAACTCATTCCTTCCGGTATGATATTCCCAGTATTTTTTGTCGATAGGCCAGAGGCTGGCTTCAGGAACCATTTTCTTTAAGGAGGCAAGTGGAGGAATAGCCGCACCCGGACAGGTTTCAGTATTAAAACCCCATGCCCCGCCAAGTTTTGTATCGGTAAACCAATATTGGGGAGGAGTCCAGGCATAAGGTCCCATCATTTTCATACCGGTCGGTCCACTGATTTCGCTCACCAGTGGAACTGTGGCCACTACATTATTATCCTCTGTACCTGCACCTCCGGCTGATGTAGAATAAGGTCTTGATGGATCGTATTTTTTGAAGAGTTCTACATATTTTCTTTCGAGTCTGGGATCTGGCAGTTTATCACTTCCCAACATCCATAAATAGATGCTCGGGTGATTTCTCAGCCACAACATCTGGTCTTTCCATGATGCCGAAAGCAAAGCGATATCCTCATCATTAACAGCGCCTCCGTATTTTTCATGACACGGTTTATGAAGATATTCTTCCCATTCCCAGATACAGTTATAACCAATCATTACCAATATGCCATATTCATCGCAAAGATCATACAGGTTATCGTCTTTACCCCAGAATCCTTCGCACCGGATGCTGTTCAGGTTCATGTGACGGATATACCGCATCTGTGCTTCCACCGATTTGCGCGTATCGCGCAGGAAAATATCATCGGCCCAGCCACCACCTTTGACCAGAATAAATTTACCATTAATTTCGAAGGTGCGGTTCTTCTCCTTATTCAGATAACTACGAATTTCCCTGATGCCATATTTTTTATCAACCCTATCGATCACTTTGTTATCCGCAATAAACTCGGTTTTCAGGTTATATAGCTTTGCCTTTCCCATTCCATTTGGCCACCAAAGCTCTACATTTTTAACCGACAACTGGGGAAATTCGTCAGAGGTAAACCTGTAGGATAGGGTGTCTCCGGCATTAACAATCACTTTTTTCTCAACTACCCCTCTTTCATAATCTACACGCAGAATACCCTCAACCGGTTTGGCGGTTTTGTTCACGATTTCGGCCTGAATAAAAAGATTCGCTGAACTTTTTGTAACTGTATCGACTCTTGAATAGACAAAAGGACTTCTGATCTTTATCCCTTCATTGATTTCAAGGAAGACCTCCCTGAAAATACCCATGCTACGGTCCGAAGGGATTGGATTCCAGTCGCAAAAGCCCAAAGAGTATTCACCATAGGCATATTGTAATAATTTTAAGGCAACACTATTTTCACCTTCCCTGATATACGGATTGATATTATAGGTATACATCCGGTAAGTTCCGGCAAACGTATCCTTTCCAACGACTTTTTTCCCGTTAACCCACAAATCAGCACGATAGTTTACTCCGTTAAAACGAAGAGAAACATTTTTCTTTAAATCAGATCCATCTAATTTAAAAGTTGTCCTGTACCACCATGGCTGTTTAAATTGCATGGTATCAACATTCTTCATATTGATACCAAAGGTGGGATCTGCAATAACCTTATTAATTGCCAGGCTTCCCAAAACTGTACCGGGGACTTCAGCCTTATACCACGATTGGGTATCATATCCATTTTGAGAAATCGACGTTTCATCTGTACCTGCCAATTTATCTGCCGGTTGTATCTTCCAGTTGTCAGATATCACTTCAACTCTTGATGTATTAACCATGACAGACTCTCTGCAGGCTGAGATGAACAGAAGTGGGAAAGCTAAAAATAAGAATGCAATAATGGCGTTAATTTGATTCTTCATCTGTAAGTAAAATAATTTTTAAAAGTCGGAAGGATTCTCCAAATAGTTCATAGTCTGAGAATTCAATTCTTTTCCTACATATAATTACCACATAAGCCTGAAATTAGTTGATGGATAAATCTACTTTATTAAGTTTGCCGGTAACAGTTTCAAAGAAAAATGATTAGGCACAGAATAACTTCAAGTATTTTATTCAGTTTGCATTTAATTTTAACTCCATTTTCAGTTTTAATTAAGCAAGCAAGGCAAAAAAGTTAAAATACTTAACAAATATCGCTGATTTGTTTTAGAATTCTTCAAATATTTCAATTTTTATTTAATTATTGAATGAAAACAAAATTATTTTTCGTGGCCCTTGTGCTATTTTGTTATGTACGCATGTGGACAAACCTTTAACCAATGCCGATAGGGAAAAGAGTGGAGTAAAGCGCAGAAGTTGTTCAGAATTCGAAAGATTTGAGAGTGATCAAAATTGGTTCACCTAAAAGTAGAAAAACACTTTTATCCTTGCTTACTGATTTTTTCTAATTTTTCCAGATTTATAACTTTTATCTTTCGGCCATCCATGGCTATCACTTTTTCGCTGGCAAAGGTTGACAGCGTTCTGATTGCATTTGAAGAGGTCATATTGGAGAGATTGGCCAGGTCTTCGCGGGGCAAATAAACTCTAAGGGTCTTATTATCATGCTCAAAACCATACTTCTCAATCAGAAGAAGAATCGATTCGGCCAATCGCCCCCGAATATGTTTCTGGGTAAGACTAACCGTACGGTAATGTGAAAAGCCCAGTTCCAGAGCAAGATCCTTCAGCAGGGCGAGTGCAAAATTGTAATTCTTTAATAGAACATTATAAAGGATATCGGGGGGAATAGTGATAATTTCGGAATCCTCTATGGCTATTGTGGTTCCATTATGAGGTTCTCCGGCAATCAGAGAACGGTAACCGATCAGGCCATTACGTGGTATCATCCTGATAATCTGATCTCTTCCACCAATCCCCTCTTTAATCAACTTTACCATACCCTCTTTCAGATACTGCATTCCAACTGGCATCTCCCCTTCACGGTAGACAAAATCATTCTTCTTATACCGCGTTAATTCGTGGTTCTGTTCAAGAATAGCCTTTTCCTCAGGTTCTAAAAGATTAAAAATACAATTCTCACCCTCAAACTGACTCTCATAGAATTGACCTGAATCCAACATTGATTGCCCGATTATATGTTTTAAAACATCAAAATTAAAAATTTTATCGAATTATAAAGCATATTTTGCCACAATTGGCATTTTTCGCCCAAATCCAAAAGCTTTGGACGAGACACGAAGGATAGGCGGTGTCTGAAAACGTTTGTATTCATTCCTGTTCACCATTAGAACTGTCCGGTGAACCGTAGCCTCATCAAACCCTGCCGCCACAATTTCGGAAGGGCTTTTAGCAAGTTCTATATAATCAAATAAGATCTTGTCGAGCACCTCATATTCAGGAAGTGAATCTGAATCTTTCTGGTCAGGGCGTAACTCTGCGGAGGGGGGTTTTATGATCGTATTCAATGGGATCACCTCTTGATTCCGGTTGATAAATCTCGCCAGTTCGAAAACATCACTTTTATAAACATCTCCCAAAACCGATAATCCTCCGTTCATGTCGCCATATAAAGTCCCATACCCGACAGCTGCCTCGCTTTTATTGGAAGTATTCAGTAATATATGACCGAATTTATTCGATAACCCCATTAATAGCGTTCCACGTACACGTGCCTGGATATTTTCTTCAGCCAAATCATTTTCCTTTCCTTCAAAAACAGGGGCCAATGTCAAATCAAAAGCATCAACGATAGAATGGATTTTAACGATATCGTATCTTACTCCCAGATTTTCAGCCAATTTCACAGCATCATCAACAGAATGATCAGATGAAAACTTCGAGGGCATTAGAAGGACATGCAGATTCGACGCTCCAAGGGCTTTTTCGGCTAGTGCCAGGGTAACTGCAGAATCAATCCCTCCTGAGAGACCAAGTGTCGCCGTTTTAAATCCGGTCTTACCGAAATAATCGCGAATCCCCAAAACCAGTGCATCATGAATTTTGGCAATTGTCTCCTGCTCCGGTTGGACAAATTGTTCACAATTCCTTTGTTCTGTATCGATGATGGTGAAATCGGGAGAAAAATAGGCCATTTCACAGATTACCTTACCTGAATGATCGACAAACAATGAGCCGCCATCGAAAATCAGCTCAGTCTGAGCACCTATCTGATTGACATAAATGATGGGCACCGCATACTTCCGTGCATTATCGAGAAGGATCTCTTTTCTGAGTTTCGCCTGGTTATACGAAAAGGGGGAGGCCGAAAGATTGATAATCAGATCCGGATTTTGCTTGCAATACTCAGCAACCGGGCATATTGAGTAGAGATTCTCTCTGCCGAAGGTACTAAATACCGGCTGATTAAACCAAAGATCCTCACAAATGGTAACCGCTAATCTTAATCCGTTCATTTCAATCAGATTAAACTCGCGATTGGGTTCAAAATGACGGTATTCATCAAAAACATCATAGGTCGGCAGCAGCGTTTTACTGTGTATACTTTCAATCTTTCCATCTTTTAGAAAATAGGCCGAATTAAAAAGCATCTTTCCGTTTGGTGAACTGTTGATACTCGGGGCGCCAACTAATGCAGCAATATTATAACAATGAGATGCAATCTGATGGACCGATTCAATGCACTTATCAATAAATTCACGACGCTCCAACAGATCATTGGGATAATAACCGCAAACGGCAAGCTCAGAGAAAACAACAAGATCAGCCCCCTGCGCTTTTGCTTTTTCAATGTTTTGTATAATCTGTTCTCTGTTTGACTCAAAATTTCCAATATGGTAATTTAACTGGGCAAGTGCTATCTTCATGAAAACTTTATTAATTTTCAGGCCTTACAAAGGACTGATTTATATCTGATTTACTAAATTTAGAAACTAAAAACCTTAAAAAACGAAGCCTAACCTCAGACGGACAATTTTCATTGTAACGCCCACAGTGGTGGTTGCATCGGTAAAACCATTGGAATAAACCAGACCACATGTTAAAGCATCACCGTGTCCAAGATCATATTCAAATCCCCCGCCAACATTCAGACCCACATCGAAAAACCTGATTACATCCTGAACTGGTTCCTTTTGGAATGATCTGTCGCTACTGGTTCCTCTCGCTTTAATATTGAACCAGTTTGTCAGGCCAAACTGGGCATAGTAACGGGTGTTGAAAAAATTTCTTGTTCGCATCTTCAGTGCCAGGGGAAATTCAAGAAAGGTGAGGTTATAATCAACCTTTGTCCCGGCAGGCAATACCTTTCCGCTAATAGGGATTGCTGTTTTATAGGTAAGTGACACGCCTGCAGTACTCACCGTCATCCCTGTTGTGATTGCGTAATTCTCTGACATAAGAAACAGATCCCCCTCAACCCCATATCCAAATCCCGCAAAACTTCTACCCCCGCCAATATCTTTTGAATCAGACTTAAACCATGAAACCTGAGGGCTTGCCAGAAAGGTCAGATTAAACCTATTCTGCGCGTAGCAATTAGTTATTATCACAAATAAGATAAGAACTGCTATGAGTTTATTCATATCCACAGAAATTTTGAATCAGGTTGTCCCGCTCATTTTATACTTTTACACCGAAAAGAACAAATGTAGTCAAAATTTAAAATGGTGATCCATGCTTAAAGTTTTCCGTCTGCTTCCGCTGATATTTTTACTCAATTGTTGTCAGAGAAGTCCGTTAAAGGTAGATGTATCGGGCATCGATCTGAAATTAAACATAAAAAGGCTCGATCAGGATATTTTCACGGTTACACCTGATAACCTGCAGAATGCAATCCCTAAATTGGCTCAAAAATACGGATCTTTTTTCAAGGCATACAACGAAAATGTGATCGCTCTTGGTGATCCCACCGATCCGATGTATTCCAACTATCTCAATACATTTCTTACAGATAGCATCCGGAAGGCATCGCACGCGAAAATCGATTCCGCCTTTAGTAACCTTGCCATTATTCAACAGAAGCTGGAAAACGGGTTCAGGCATTATAAATATTACTTTCCGAATAAGACTATTCCTCAGATCATTACGATCATCTCAGGATTTAACCAATCGGTGGTTATGACAAACGATGCGATTGGAATTAGCCTTGACAATTATCTCGGAGCCGATTGCCCATTTTACAGGATGCTTGCGTTGCCTGCTTTTAAAAGGGAGAACATGAACGCAGACAAAATCCCCATAGATGTACTTTACGCCTGGGGAATTTCGGAATTCGAATTTAATGAATCGAAAAATGACCTGATATCCAACATGATTTACCAGGGGAAAATGATCTATTTTCTGGATGCAATGTTTCCTGACGAACCCGATCTTCTCAAAATCGGATTCCAACCCGAAAAGCTCGAATGGTGCAAAAAAAATGAACCGGGAATGTGGACCTACCTCATCGAACACAAGCTTCTGTTTAATTCAGACCGGATGACTATCGTTCGTTTTATCAACCCGGCGCCCTTTACCTCCTGCTTCACCCCGGATTCACCGGGAAGGACCGGCGTCTGGATTGGCTGGCAGATCGTCAAAAGCTATATGAAAAAGCATTCCGAAATCACCCTTCCGGAACTTATGGCAGATCAGAACTACCAGAAGATCCTGAACGATTCTGGATATTCGCCTGAATATTGAAGTGGTGTCAGGAGTGATTAATGAAAATGAGAATATCAAATTAAAATAAACGCTATTAATTAAAACAACTTCAAACAATGAAAATGAGATTTAAATTTATGTTTTTGGCACTTGTACTCATTTCGTCTCTCGCTTGCGGGCAGCAGATGGTGGGGCAAAAGGTGTCGTTGGCAGACTACGTCAATCCATTGGTGGGGACTGATTCTGACCATGCTTTATCGAACGGGAATACCTACCCGGCAATCGCAACCCCATGGGGTATGAACTTCTGGACACCACAGACCAATAAAATGGGGAATGGATGGGCCTATATGTATGATGACACCAAATTAAGGGGTTTCAAGCAGACACATCAGCCAAGTCCGTGGATAGGCGATTATGCCGCTTTCGCGTTGTTTCCTGAGACCGGAAAAATAATCACCGATGAAAGTAAACGAGCTTCATGGTTTTCTCACAAGGCAGAAGTTGCCAGACCTTATTATTACCGTGCCTATTTGGCAAATTATGATGTTGTTACGGAGATTACCCCTTCAGACCGTGCTGCTCAGTTCAGATTTACTTTTCCCGAATCGGGGGAATCACATGTTCTTATTGACGCCTTCAACATGGGATCAATGGTTAAAATATCACAACAGGAGAAGAAAATTACCGGATATTGCAGGAATAACAGTGAAGGTGTACCCGAAAACTTTCACAACTATTTTGTAATCCTATTCGATAAGGAGTTTTCAGAAATCGCAACCTGGAAAGACAGTGCAATCTCAAACGGGAGTAATATGGCTGAGGGGAAGCATGTAATGGCTATTTTGACCTTCAAAACAAAAAAAGGGGAGATGATCCATGCGCGTGTCGCCTCCTCATTCATCAGCCCTGAGCAGGCAGAGCTCAACCTGAAAAGGGAGATTGGACAGGATACTTTCGACCAGACAAAAAATAAAGCTGAAGAGGAGTGGAATAAAGAATTTGCAAGGGTAAAAATTGAAGGGGGAACTACGGACCAAAACCGTACTTTCTACACCGCACTTTACCGTACCATGCTCTTTCCACGAAAATTTTATGAAATTGACGCAAATAACAAGGTTATGCACTACAGTCCCTACAATGGGAAAGTGCTGCCCGGTTACATGTTCACCGACAACGGTTTCTGGGATACCTTCCGTGCCGTTTTTCCATTTTTTACCTTTATGCACCCAACCCTTAATGCTCAGATTATGGAGGGGCTTGCAAATACCTATAACGAAAGCGGATGGCTCCCCGAGTGGGCAAGCCCGGGGCACCGCAATTGTATGATCGGGTCGAACTCCGCTGTAAATATCGCCGATTCCTATTTAAAAGGGATCCGGGGCTTTGATATTAAAAAACTGTACGAGGCCATTTTGAAAAATTCGGAAAACGAAGGTCCGATGAATTCTGTTGGTCGGTTTGGGGTGAAATACTATAATAAATTAGGTTATGTCCCTTACAATGTCGGTGTTAATGAAAATGCTGCCCGTACGTTGGAATATTCATTTGATGACTGGTGTATCTGGAAACTGGCGAAAGAGTTGGGGCGGCCGCAGGAGGAGATTGACCGTTTTGCAAAACGTGCGATGAATTACCGGAATGTTTTTGACAAATCGGTCAACTTTATGCGTGGCAGAAATGAAGATGGTACTTTTCAGACCCCATTCCGCCCTGACAAATGGGGTGATGCCTTTACGGAAGGTTCAAGCTGGCATTACACCTGGTGCGTGTTTCACGATCCGCAGGGCCTTGCCAACCTGATGGGAGGACGTGAAAAGATGGCACAACGTCTCGATGAAGTTTTTACCTCAACCCCCACCTTCGACTGCTCGTACTACAGATCTCAGATTCATGAAATTACAGAGATGCTCATCAGCAACATGGGGCAATATGCACATGGAAACCAGCCCGTTCAGCATGCAATTTATCTTTACAATTACCTTGGTCAACCATGGAAGGGGCAATATTGGGTCAGGCAGGTGATGGACAGACTCTATAATCCCAACCCTGATGGACTCTGTGGCGACGAAGACAACGGACAGACTTCGGCATGGTATGTTTTCTCCGCAATGGGATTTTATCCGGTGGCTCCCGGAACAGGAGAGTATATTTTTGGTTCTCCCTTGTTTAAGAAAGTATCCCTTCTACTCGAAAACGGGAAGAAGATCGAGATCAGTGCTCCGCAAAACAGTACTGAAAATGTTTATGTCGATAAAATCACCCTTGACGGGGCAGTTTATGATAAAAACTACATCACCCATACCGACTTAATGAAAGGGGGAAAACTTCAGTTCGATATGAGTAAAAATCCGAATAAATCAAGGGGTACTTTACCGGCAAGTTTCCCCTATTCGTTTTCAGACAGAAAAAATTAGGTTTAAAGAATGCCGCTGGCGGTTGGCATCTGGCGGCTATGAGAATTTAATAATCTTAATGAACCGGAAAAATTACAAGATGTGAGAGACTCTCCCTGCCAGTTTTTACTGGCGGGGCGGGTTACTCGATTAGCGGTTAGTGCAGTTCAATTAATTATTCATTAAAGTTCTTCATATATTAATTTTAAATCTTTGAATCAAAAAATCCTTATTTTATCCTCTCATCATAATTCCAGTTGCCATTCTTCCGGTTTTGGGACCATCACGACGGGCCGAAAAAAACTGATCCTGATCAAATAAGGTGCAGATTCCTGCCGTTTCGATCTGACTGGATGGCACTCCTGCCATAACCAACTGATGATGATTGGCTTTCCAAAGATCAAGCAACCTTTTATCATCCTTAGGAGGAATTCCTGAATGATAAAATTCAGGTGAAAACTGATCCCACACCTCAGGTCCAACCTCATAAACATCCGGACTGATAGAGGGACCTATACCGGCAAATAGATCAGCTGGTTGCGATCCAAATTCTTCCGTCAGTTTAAGGATTGTTTTTAATACAATATTTTGCACCGTCCCCCGCCACCCGGCATGGATCGCCGCAACCACCTTTAGTTTCGGATCAAAAAGGAGAACAGGAACACAATCAGCAGTTTTTACCGCAACACAAACCCCATTCACTCCGGTTATGACAGCATCCGTGTTGTTGAGAAAATCTTTTCGCGCCGGTTCTCCTTTCCTGAAAAAACCGGCCTCAATCACCTTCACCGTGTCAGAATGGGTCTGTTTGGGTAAAATCAACCTTTCGGTGCGGATATCAAAGGCATTGCAAAGAGCGATCCTGTTTGCAATCACATTTTCAGGAGCATCACCTGAGTTAAGTCCCAGATTTAATGAGCTGTAATTATCTCTGCTTATTCCACCTGCACGTAAAGTTGAAAAGTGAAATAACTCCGGAAATCTGTTAAGACCGGCAAACTGCAAAACCGATAAACCTTTTATTGTGACAGAGATCATCTTTCTTTCCTACATTTACTTTAATTTCGCTGCCAATTTACAAAAGTTCCGCTTGGAACGACCAAAAGATCAGATATGGATATTAAAATTCTTCAGCTCACCGAAGGGGCAAAACAGGCAACGGGGTTAACAGTGGTGATCGATGTCTTCAGAGCTTTCTCGACGGCCTGCTATCTCGTTGCTGCAGGCGCTGAGAAAATTATCCCCGTTGAACACGTGGAAGAGGTTTTGAAAATAAAAGAGACGTTGAGCAATGTAGTGACTTTGGGTGAGCGTTTCGAACGTAAGGTACCCGGTTTCGATTTTGGAAATTCGCCTACACACATTAAAGATCAGGATCTTACCGGAAAGACGGTTGTAATGACAACAAGTTCGGGAACTCGTGGTATTGCCAACGCAATTCTTGCTGACGAAATTATTACGGGAAGTTTTGTGAATGCTGGAGCCATCATCAACTATATCCGTACAAAAAAACCTGCAACTTTAAGCCTTGTTTGCATGGGATATGAAGGGCGTTATCCGACCCAGGAGGATACTTTTCTGGCCGAATATGTTCGTGACAGCTTACTCAACAGAGCGCCCGACTTTGAAAAAATGAAGGAGATCCTCCGAACAGGCGATGGAGCACGACTGCTTGATCCTGCCAATCACGAATGGTCACCCGCAACCGATTTTGAACTTTGCCTCGACCCAAACCGTTTTGATTTTATTCTGAAAATCGAAAAAGGAGATGGTTTTAATTGGTTGAGGAAAATCGGGAAATAACAACCAGTCACCTATTGCCAATTTCAAAAGCCCTTTGCAAGCTACCAGCAACAAGTTGCCAGTTGCCAGCAGCTTAAGAAGAAAATTAAACTTATAAATACTATAGTAGAAGATGACACAATATAACTTTGATGAAATCATAGAAAGGCGCGGAACCGACAGTGTCAAATATGATATGCTTGAACTCTATTTCGGAAATAGTGAAGCACTCCCCCTTTGGGTGGCTGACACCGATTTCCGGGTTCCGGACTTTATTATGGAGGCACTTCGCAACAGGATGAACCATGAGATACTGGCCTATTCATACCGCCCTGACAGTTATTTTGAAGCGATCATCAACTGGTTGGAGCGAAAGCATGGATGGAAGATTGACAAAGAGATGATTACCTCAAGCCCCGGGGTTGTTTCGGCAGTGACAATGTTGATCATGGCACTTTCGGAACCCGGTGATAAGGTGATTGTTCAGCCACCTGTTTACTTCCCCTTCTTCACAAGTATTAAGGGATCGGGGAGGAAGATGATTGAAAATCCGCTTGTTATTAAAGATGGCAGATATACCTTTGATTTTGAAAATCTTAAACAGATCATTGATTCAAAGACCAAATTACTGATACTGTGCAGTCCCCATAATCCCGGAGGAATGGTCTGGACCTTAGAGGAATTGGAAGAATTGTCGAGGATATGTATCGAAAATGGTATTGTGATTATTTCAGATGAGATCCATTCTGATCTGGTTTTCAAGGGGAACCGCCATATACCAGTTCCCATGGTCTCCGACCAGATTGCCATGAATTGTGCAGTGTTGATGGCGGCCAGCAAAACATTCAATGTTGCCGGCCTCTCAACAGCCATTGTGGTCATCCCCAATAAAAAATTAAGGGTAAAATATGAGCAGGTGATGAATACAATTCACATCAGTGGTGGCAATATCTTCGGGAATATTGCCACCGAAGCTGCTTTTAAGCACGGCTACGACTGGTTGACTCAGCTAATGGCTTACCTGGAAGAGAATTACCGGTTTGCGGAAACTTTTCTGAAAGAAAGGATGCCCAGCATTAAAGTGATGAAACCGGAAGCCACCTTCCTCGTTTGGCTCGACTTTACGGCATATGGGCTGAGTGAGAAAGAGTTGGCCAAACGATTGATTGAGGGCGGAATTGCTTTAAATCATGGGAGTAAATTCGGTAAGGGTGGAGAGGGCTATTTCAGACTCAATTTTGGTTGTCCCCGCTCTGTTTTGGAGGAAGGACTGATTAGATTAGAGAAGGCGCTGGCTTAATTTTTCAACTTGCGGTAAACAAAAGTGGTGAGCTTCGGTTAATAGAAAATGAAGTTTTTATTCATTTTCACATTGTTTTTGTGTTCTGTTTCACTGGCAGGGCAAAAAGCGAATAGTTCTGCTGTTGCCGGAAATGTTTATCCCGATAGTTTAAAGATCGCAGAAAACAGTCTTCCCGAGATTCCGGTACTGGCCTTTCGTTCAGCCGATTTGCTTAAGTCGGCCTCCGGATCGGTATCGGTGATACCCACAGACAGGATCGAAAACTCAGCAGTAAATATTGCCTCTTCGTTATCTACGGTACCCGGATTAGTGATGCAGGAGGGAACTCCGGGAACAATCAAATTGACATTAAGGGGGATCGGTTCACATTATCCTTACGGGACAAAAAAGATCAAACTGTTTTTTGGGGAGATCCCAATGTACAGCGCCGAGGGGGAGACCACCTTTGACGATATCAATCCGGAATACATTAGTCGAATTGAGGTTTTACGGGGTCCGGCATCAGGCATTTATGGCGCCTCGCTTGGCGGCACACTCATACTATATCCTTTAAGATCAAACCATAACAGCGAAGAGGTTAGCTCAGGAAGTTCTGCCGGGAGTTTCGGATATTTTAAAAACGGGTTAAGTTACTCAAAAGGGACCCCTCAAAATGATCTGTTGATCTCCATATCCGGTATTCAATCAGGAGGTTATCGTGAAAATAGTAATTATAGCCGGAACTCCTTCTTTATGAATCATCATCAGCGTTTTGGCACAAACCTTACCGGGAACCTAGTTGTTTCTGGATCAAAGATCAGCTCTCAGATCCCAAGCTCTGTCGATTCAGCCACTTATGCAGATCATCCTGAACGGGCTGCAGCCAACTGGTTAAAAACAAAGGGTTACGAACATCCTAACCGGATCTTCGCAGGTTATAATCTTCAATATGGCAAAACTGCAAACTGGAATTATTCAACATCCATATTCTTTAATTCACGAAAGACGGAGGAGAACCGACCATTTAACTATTTGAATGAGAATGATTTTTCATATGGCGCCCGTTTTTTGGTTCAGCATGATGTTGAAAGTGCAACGACCACCTGGCGATTCAGTGCCGGAACTAATCTTTTTTTTGAAAATATCCGAAGTTCCTTATCTGAAAATGTTGCAGGGATTGGAATAAAAGGGAAACTTCAGCAGGATGGAAAAGAATCACTTTTTCAGACCGATTTTTTTGGACAACTGGAGGTGCAAATGAATAAGGTTGCCATTACAGGAGGGATCAATTTGAACCGCTCAGGTTTTCGCAATAATGACCTTTTTACTTCCGACACACTGCAGCAGTCGGGTAATTACCATTTTGAACCCATTTTTGCTCCGCGTCTTGCCATAACATGGAATCCAATGACAGATGTATATCTTTATGGTTCAATTAATAAGGGATTTTCGACACCTTCGCTATCGGAGACGTTAAGTCCGCTGGGTTTAATCAATCGTGAGATTAAACCTGAAAAAGCCTGGAGTCTTGAAGGAGGAGTCAGGGCTAACCTGTTTAATCGGACCACATTTATCGATCTTGCCGGTTACTATATGCGGGTGACCGATCTGATTGTTCCTAAACGGATTGCAGAGGATATTTATGTCGGAATGAATGCAGGTTCATCACGTCACAAAGGATTGGAACTGGCACTGCAGCAATGGATTATTGGCGATGGAGAGGTAGCCGACGCACGCCCGGTTACCATAAAGGCAAACCTGGCTTACGCTGTCAGCAGGTTTAACTTTCTGAATTTCACACAGGATAATATGGACTTTTCGGGTAAGAAACTTCCCGGAATGCCTGACCAACTCTTCTCCGGAACCCTTGAATTAAAGGTAGCCAACGGTTTTTATACCCGGTTTGAGATGAACTGCTCAGGAGAAATTCCATTAAACGATTATAACGACAGGTATTCCAGAGGTTGGATGGTAATGAACCTGAAAGCCGGTTATATCTTTAAACTTTTTAAGAATCTTAGGTTTGATACAGCCATTAAAATAAATAACCTGGCCGACGAAAAATATGCTTCGATGGTCGTTGTGAATGCTCCCGGAACCGGTTCAAGGGCACCACGCTATTTTTATCCCGGATTACCACGTTGGTTCATCGGTACAGTAAATATTTCTTACCACAATTTTAGAAAATAGCTAAAATCGATAGCAGGGTAAACCAAACCCGGCACAGAAATGTTAAGTGATTGTTTGATCATTTATTCTCTTTAAATTAATACCTCATTTATGAAACATATTTTAGTCATTTCGATCCTTGTTTTTCTATTTTCAACTACAGGAAAGGGTAGTTATGCCCGGTCTGATGACAAATCAAAGGTTTCAATACTCCAGGATTCTGCAATGATTCATGCACAACGAAGTTATAACAACATCTGTGCAAGCTGTCATCGGGAGGATATGAGCTGGTTTGCAAAACGAAAATGGAAGTACGGCGGCACCCAGAACGATATTTATACTAGCGCCAGGACTGGCTATCCCGATTTTGGAATGCCCTCGTTTAAAAATACCTTCTCAGAAAAGGAATTGCGGGATATCGCGAAGTTGATCTATACTAAACTTGAATTAAATATCGGTGAAAACGGGATCAAAGACCTGGATACCAAACGAATTGTTACTGAGAAACTAAACCTTCGTCTTGATACGGTAATTACGGGTATGGATACTCCATGGGGTATGGCTTTCTTGCCTGATGGAGATATGCTTGTTACCGAACGGGAGGCAAAGATGTATCGTTTCAGAAATGGCAAAAAAGTGGCTGAGATACAAGGCCTTCCGGAAATACAAACAGTTGGGCAGGGAGGATTGCTAGATATCAGGTTGCATCCCGATTACAAAAAAAATGGCTGGATCTATTTTACATATACCTCCAGTTCAGTAAGTAAAGAGGAGGGTTGGAATACCACATTAATGCGTGCCCGGTTAAAGAAGAACACTCTTGTCGATCAGAAAGTGTTATTTAAGGCGATGCCCGACTCCAAAACGGGCCATCATGTAGGTAGCAGGATAACATTCGATGGGAAGGGTCACCTTTTCTTCAGCGTAGGGGAGCGGGGCCGTCAGGAAAATGCCCAGGATTTAACCAACGATTGTGGAAAAATCCACCGGCTCAACGAGGATGGCACAGTCCCTGCCGATAATCCTTTTGTGAATCAGGGGAGTGCTGCCAAACAGAGTATCTGGAGTTATGGTCACCGTAACCCGCAGGGACTGTTTTACAATCGTGATACCGGAATTTTGTGGGAAAGCGAGCATGGCCCCAAAGGTGGTGATGAATTGAACATTATCCAACCCGGGAAAAACTATGGCTGGCCGGTAATCACCTTTGGAATCAATTATGACGGCACAATTATCACAAAAGATACGGCAAGAGTTGGTATGGAAAAGCCGGTTACTTATTGGATTCCTTCAATTGCACCGTGCGGCATGACTTTTATCAAAGGTGGAAAATACAAAGGCTGGGAAGAAAATGTCCTCGTCGGATCTTTAAGATTCAAATACCTGGTTCGTTGTGAACTCAATGGCAATAAGGTTGTTCATAAGGAGATTTTACTTCCTAATATTGGACGGTTACGTAATGTGGAGATGGGACCCGATGGATTTGTCTACATTGCGGTCGAATCACCCGGAATAATTTTTAGGTTGGTTCCGGTACTTTGAACAATAGAGTGAGCGGGTGACCTGTTTGGAACGGAACACTCTCTTTCAAAGGGAGCGGGTGACTTATTCATTCCAGAACAAGTCACCCGCTCGCTAACAAAAATCATTTCTTCAACTCCCATGTAAACCCCTCTTTGGTATCCTTCACCTCAATACCCACTTCGGTAAGGCTGTTCCGTATTTTATCCGATGTTGCCCAATCCTTGTTCTTCTTCGCCTCAATCCGGAGGTTAAGTAACAGATCGACTACATTTTTTAAGACCTCCTCATTGGCAGATCCACCTGCAACTGCTTCACTTTTAAATCCAAGGATGTCAATTACAAAATCGTTGTAGAGCTTTTTTAATAGCTCAAGGTCGGCGCTGGTTACCGTTGCTTTCCCATCATTGATTGAATTGATCATTTTAACCCCGTCGAAAAGATGTGCAATTAAAACGGGTGTATTCAGATCGTCATTAATCGCAGCATAGCACTTCTCCGTTAATCCCGAAATATCTATGGTTGAACTTTCTGACGATTGAACCTGGTCAAGCAGTGAAACCGCTTTAAGTAAGCGTTCCAGCCCTTTCTCTGCAGCCTGCAGCGCCTCATTTGAAAAGTCAAGGGGACTCCGGTAGTGAGCCTGAAGGATGAAAAACCGGATGGTTATTGGTGAATAGGTTTTTTCGAGTAAAGGATGACTTCCCGAAAAAAGTTCGTCGAGTGTAATAAAGTTCCCCAATGATTTGCCCATTTTCTGTCCATTAATGGTAATCAGGTTGTTGTGCATCCAGTATCGTACTGGATCGTGTCCGAAGCAAGCCATACCTTGTGCTATTTCGGCCTCGTGATGCGGGAAAAGCAGATCAAGTCCGCCTCCATGAATGTCGAAAGTTTCGCCAAGATATTTTGTACTCATCGCTGTACATTCGGTATGCCAGCCAGGAAATCCATCACTCCAGGGTGATGGCCACCGCATAATGTGTTCAGGTAAGGCGCTTTTCCAAACTGCAAAGTCAAGGCTTGATCTTTTCTCTGACTGAGCATCAAGATCGCGTGTATTGGAGTAGAGATCTTCAATTTTCCTTCCCGACAATTTACCATAAGAATGGACTGAAGCAAACTTTTCAACATCAAAATATACTGAGCCGTTTACTTCGTATGCAAAACCCGAAGCGATCATTTTCTGCACTGTTGCAATCTGCTCGATGATATGTCCCGATGCGGTTGGTTCAATACTTGGAGGCAATACATTCAACTGTGCCATATTCAGCCGATAGCTGTTGGTATACCGTTGAACAATCTCCATTGGTTCGAGTTCCTCCACTTTCGCTTTACGGGCAATCTTATCCTCACCTTCATCGGCATCATTCACAAGATGACCCACATCGGTTATATTGCGGACATAACGCACTTTATAACCCAGGTGTTTAAGGTAGCGGAAGAGTAAATCGAAGGTAATTGCGGGTCGGGAGTGACCCAGATGAGCTTCTCCATAAACAGTCGGACCGCAAACATACATCCCCACATGTCCGGGATTTAAAGGTTCGAAGATCTCTTTCTTCCGACTAAGTGTATTGTATATGATAAAATCGCTCATCCTTCTATTATTTTCAAACTAACGACAAAATTAAAAAATTATCTTTGGCAAAAAGAATAAAAGATGATGATGAAATTTTTAAAGGGAGGTCTTATCCTGGCTTCCATCCTGTTAGTCTCCTGCGGAAATGCCCAGGATAACGGAGATAAACGTCCGATAGTGGTGATAAAAACCGATTTTGGTGATATGAAGGTGGCACTCTATAATGAGACCCCCAAACATCGCGACAATTTCCTTAAATTGGCGAAAGAGGGTTTTTTCGATGGAACCCTTTTTCACCGGGTGATTAAGGATTTTATGATTCAGGGGGGTGATCCGGATACAAAAAATGCCCAACCAGACCAAAAACTGGGTAATGGCGGTCCTGGATATGTTATTGACAATGAAATAAATCCTAAATTGCTTCACAGAAAAGGGGCATTAGCCGCTGCCCGTCAGGGTGATCAAACCAATCCGGAGAAAAAATCTTCCGGCTCTCAATTCTATATCGTTCAGGGAGTGGTGTTCCCGTCCGATAATCTTCAGGCGCTTGAAGAGGAAGGAACCCAGCGTCAGGCAGACAGCAATATGCGCCAGCTTGCCCGGGAATATGAAGATTCAATGAAAATCTATCGGCAAACCGAAAATAAGGGGGCATTTGATAAAATGATTTCCAGACTTCAAACCGAAGCCATGGCCAAGGCAAAACTAACCCCCTTCAAACTGACGGAAGAGCAAAAACAAGTTTATACCACTGTTGGCGGAACCCCCCATCTTGATGGAGGTTATACCGTGTTTGGTGAGGTTATTGAAGGTCTTTCGGTGATCGATTCAATTGCCGCCCAGCCCACCGGTCCCAAAGATCGCCCTGTAAAGGATATAAAAATGGAAATTAAGGTGATTAAGGAATAATTTGATTTCCTGTTAGATAACCTAATATTAGAAATTTTTCTAATTGCCAAAATGGATTGAAAACCAGGAATTCGTTAAGTTTTTATATACCTAACGTTCATTATTTCAGCCTGTTATTCATAAACAGCTCTGCAATTTGAAGATCCTCAGGAAAGGTAATCTTGATGTTCTCGCGATTCCCCATCACCAGGTGAACGGTTGTTCCGGTATGCTCTATAACCGAAGCATCATCTGTAAATTCCGGAATCCAGGTCTGAAGGTATCCCTTTTTGATAATTTCGACTTTAAAAACCTGGGGTGTCTGAACCATAAAATAGTGCGAACGGTTCACCGGAACTGAAGCAATCATACTCCCTTTACGTACCGATTCATTGGCAGGGAGAACGGGAATCGCTGTACCCATCTCTGCGGCACAATCAAAACATCGCTTCAGGGTTTCGCGGCTAACCAGAGGTCTTACACCATCGTGAACAGCAACCAGCCCACATTCGGAGAGCTGCGAAAGTCCGTTTTTAACCGATTCGAAACGTGTCCTGCCACCAATCACGATCTGATGCGGAATCACAAAACAGTGCTCACTGCAGAGCCTGTTCCAACTCTCAATCTCCTCCTTAGGAAGTACAACAACAAGTTGCATCGACGGGTCAAAATCATAAAAATTCCGGATGGTATGCATTAAAACAGGTATACCTCCTAAGGGAAGAAACTGTTTCGGGAGCTCAGCCCCCATACGAGACCCGTTTCCCCCCGCCACGATAATGCAACATCTATTCATGTGATATCTTTTTTACAAAAATAGGGAACCATTTGAAACATTGTTGAACAATTTCAGGTAATTTTGAAACATGAGGAGGTTGTTCCAACTACTGAAATTGTCGTTGAGATTACCTCCCGGGTCCGATTATTAAAGAACAAACTATTTAGAGATGAAGGAGATACTCAATTACCTAAAAGATCTGGAAGCCAATAATACACGGGAATGGTTCGACCAGAACAGAGCGCGATATGATGAAACGCGTATGAAATTTCTTCATGTGGCAGAATATTTGATTCACGAAATCCGGAAATTTGATGAAGAGATACCTCTTCTGAACCCTAAGGATTGCGTATTCAGAATTTTTCGTGATGTTCGTTTCTCAAATGACAAACGACCCTTTAAATCAAATTACGGCTGTTTCATTGCCCGTGGAGGGAAAAAGTCTGGGTTTGCCGGATATTATCTTCATATCCAGCCGGGTGAGTGTTTCCTCTCGGGAGGAATATATATGCCTCCACCCGAGCACCTTCAGGCCATACGCCAGGAAATCTACTACCATCCTCAGGATTATATCAGGCTAATTGAGAATAAGGAGTTTAAAACAACTTACACATCACAATACTTTGACAAACTGAAAACAGCTCCCAAAGGTTATCCCAAAGACTGGGAATACATTGACCTGATTAAAAACCGAAGCTATGCATTGGGTCACAGCGTTGAGGAGGAAGAGTTGTTTGCGCCCGATTTTCTAATGAAAGCGATCGGGGTGTTCAGGATCATCCATCCCTACAACAAATATTTGAACAGGGCTGTGGATGAGAATATAAATGGATTCGATAATCATTGAACTAATGATTAAAATACTTTGGCAGTCCCCTCCAAAAAAGCTATTTTTGAAGAATCAAAATTATCAATATGACAGGTTTTACCAAGACAAAATACCATCTCAAGTCACTTTGCTGCGGAGAATTATTTGAAGACCAAAACTGGGAATTAAACTGTCCAAACACTCATCAGCCGGGCTTGCTAAGGGCAATATACGACAACAAACAATTGATTGTAGATGAGACATTACCGGGATTATACAAATTTTCCTCCTGGCTTCCGGTTGCAAGGACACTGAAAGGATCTGGTGCACCTGTTACCTATAAAAGTATAGGGTTGGCGAATGAATTGGGATTACAAAACCTATATATCACCTTTAATGGCTACTGGCCCGAAAAAGGTGCAATGATGGAAACAGGTACCTTCAAGGAGTGTGAAGCCTTTTCGGTGTGCGCCCGTCCCAACTCAAATGTCAATGGTGTAATGGTCGTGGCCTCGGCCGGAAATACAGCCCGGGCTTTTGCAAAAGTGTGTTCCGAGAATAAAATTCCTGTTTTAATCTGTATACCTGAAGATAATTTAAACGCCTTATGGTTTGCACAGGAAATTGACCCATGTGTGAAAGTTATTGCTGCACAATCGGGGGGAGATTATTTTGATGCGATCCATTTGTCAAATCTCGTCGCAAGTAATATCGAAGGGTTCTATCCTGAAGGGGGGGCAAAGAATGTTGCACGACGCGATGGAATGGGGACCACCGTTTTATCAGCTGTAACAACAATTGGGAGGATTCCCGATCTTTATTTTCAGGCAATTGGAAGTGGTACTGGGGCTATTGCCGCCTGGGAGGCGAATCTAAGGTTGCTTGAAGACGGACGATATGGTTCCACAAAAATGAAATTGATGCTATCACAAAATACCCCCTTTCTCCCCATCAAGGAGGCCTGGGATGCCGATTCTCCTGAAATGTTACCCATCGACGACCAAGAGGCCAGGAAACAGGTAGAGGAGATCAACGCGAAAGTTTTATCCAACAGGAAACCCCCTTACGGTATCACCGGTGGATTGTACGATGCTATGAAAGATGCCGGAGGTGAGGTTCTTGCAGTTACCAATCAGGAGGCAGCAGATGCAGCACTTTTATTCAACGAAACCGAAGGGAATGATCTTGAGCCTGCGGCATCAGTTGCTGTTGCATCTTTGATCATGGAGGTACGTAAAGGTAACATTGATGTCGCTAACACAATTATGCTGAATATTACTGGCGGAGGGATTGAAAAATTCAGGCGCGAAAACAAAATAAACTTTTTAAAACCCTCGCTGGTTTTTCCACTTGATCCGGATTCAAAATCAGTGATCGAAAAAGTTAAAATGCTTTTTTAAAGGTTTGTAATTTTCCGGATTAGATTCAGTAAAACAGCATAACGTTTTGCTTTGTCCAAAATATAAGGCAAAATCATTTTTGATTATGAATTTGGAATTTACTTTACTCTTTTTTGTCCGTTTATTATCCGGTCTGCTTGCTATTGCCTTAGTCATTGCACTTTGGAAAAGAAAGGATACCGAAGGAGTACTTTTTCTGATCCTTTTCGAATTTGCGGCCTCCCTGTGGGCAATATCGGATGGTTTCGAGCATGCATCAACCAGTTTAGCCTTAAAGATATTCTGGTCACAGGTCGGATACATTGGGTCCTCAACTACCACCGTCTTTTTTTTACTGTTCACTCTCACCTATACCCAAACCAATAAATTCGTCAAGCCGGTGACCATTGGGATATTGATGTTTATTCCATTGGTAACCATCCTGCTTGTTTTTACCAATACCTATCACCGGTTGATCTGGCAGTTTGTTGAACTCCATCCATTAACCAATGAAAGCACTTACCATTACGGAACCTGGTTCTGGATATATGCTATTTATGAGTATTTTGTCCTTTTTGCAGCCATAGTAATCCTTTTATTGAGTACGACCAGATCCTACCGAATCTATAAAGCTCAGCTAATTTACCTGATCTTCGCCTCCTCTCTCCCACTGATTACGAGTATACTTTATGTATTTAAACTACTCCCTATCAATTCCGATCTTACCCCAATTGTGCTGATCTTTTCCGGGATTCTTTCAGCAATTGGGATTTACTTTCAACGGATGTTTGATGTAGGACCGGTCGCAAGAATGCAGACCATCAACAGTCTGACTGACGGTGTTATTGTAGTTGACATGTCGGACAGGATTGTAGACGTAAATCAGGCCTTTGGCCGTATTATAAATGCAGAACGTGATGAATTAATAGGAAACCAATTTAAAAGATTCAGCAAATTATTTCTCAACAAGGGATCAGAAGAACGTGCCGCCGATAGCGAGTTTCTGACCGAAACAACCATACGTACGAATAATGGGTCGAAATACTTCGAGGTAAAATATAGTCCGGTTACCAACTCCAGGCATCAACTAATTGGGAGAATCTTTCTTCTGCACGACATCTCCATCAGGAAAAGAGCGCTTGATAACGCTTTCGAATCAAACACACGTTTACGAAATGAAATTGTTTCAAAGGAGAAACTGATTGAAGACCTTGATGCTTACGCCCGTACGGTGGCGCATGACCTGAAAAATCCGATCAGCGGGGTGATCGGATTAACCGAATTTATAAAGGATGACATTCTAAATCAAAATCAGGAGCAGGCCTTTGAATTACTTGATATGCTTCATGAACAGGGTCATAAGATGCTTAAGATTGTAGATGAACTACTCCTGTTATCCCGAATCAGAAAAGAGGACATTCAGTTGGTGACAATTGACATGCAATCAATAGTAAATGAAGCTATTAATAGAATCTCAAAACATTATGAAGATCGGAAAGCGACATTTGATTTACCGCTAACGTGGCCCGTGGTGATGGGGCATCCGCAATGGATTGAGGAGGTTTGGGCAAATTTGATCAGCAATGCAATCAAATATGGAGGTAAACCACCTAAAATACTGATGGGGAGCGAAAAGCTGGAAAATGGTTGGCATCGCTTCTGGATTCAGGACAACGGGAACGGACTTCCCGTAGAATCATTTGAAAAACTTTTTACCGATTTCGAAAGGCTGGGCAAAAAAAATGTTGAAGGGCATGGACTTGGCCTTTCAATCACAAAGCGAATTATTGAAAAGCTGGGAGGCGAGGTATTTGTTTCGAGTGAAAATATTACGGGCAAAGGGTGTGTATTCAGTTTTACCCTGCAAGAAAACTTAAAATAACTATTAAGGGCAGATAACCTTGGTTACCTACCCTATTTTTATTTCCAATTAAAATTAAGTTTATCGTTTTGCAATCAAAAATAGGCTCCAGATTAGAGCAAAGATTGCTCAGTCAGGAAACAGGCTTTTGGCAAAAAAGTGCGGTTCACTCTTTTTAATCCGCTCCATTGGACGGTACACATAAGTTAAACCGTATTCTATCGCCTTTTCTCTTTTCAGCTCATCCGGTAAATCGGAGAATCGTTCTTCAACTTCATTCCAGATGTTTAGAATGATCTCATCTGCATCCTTCCTTAACTCTGCCACTTTTATTGTCCACCTCGCTGTATTGTTCTGCAATGTCTTCTGAAAATGATATGCATCAACAAACTGATCGAATTTCACTTTTACTATTGCAATAGAGGGATTATACAACGGATTGCCTCCATGGCTGATCCGTTTGTGTTCCCCTTCAATAATCTTCTTTCCCCACTCCAAAACTTCCGAATCCATAATCAAGGAAGGTGATTTTTTATCGCTGAATCCGTAAAAATCTCTGACGGATGACTTGATATCCCCCCGCTGAATAGAAAAGTTCAGCACCTGAATAAAGTGCGACAGGTATAATCTGGCTTTCTTTACTGTACCAAGATAAGTATTACTGCTTTTCTCCTGTTGTGTACGTGCCAGTTTATGATGAATCAGAGTCGTTTCAAAATTTGTATAGAATGCCCTGAGTCTGTTCAAAGACTTTTCCGAAAATGCGAGATCATCGCTCTCCTTTTTCTGCCCCATAACAATGGCAGTCTTAAGAGCTCTTAATCTTGCCTGGTCGGTATTCGGTAATCTTCTATAAGGCATTTCTCAAGTTTTACGTATTGGTCCTTGAGCTGCGAATTTATGCATAATCTTGTTTTTTCCGTTATTCGCAACGAGGAAAAAAAAAGAGTTATCAACTAAAATTAGTTGATAACAAGAAAGCATGGCTGATTTGCCATGCTTTCTTGTTATTATATCCTTGATTATTAATTAATCAGCAAGTTTTGCTTTCAGGTATTCGCGGTTTAATCTGGCAATATGGGCTATTGAGATACTCTTTGGACAAGCCAGCTCGCAGGCGCCTGTATTTGTGCAGCCACCAAATCCAAGTTCATCCATTTTTGCATACATCGCCTTTGCACGACGTTTGGCTTCAACCTTACCCTGAGGTAATTTGGCAAACTGAGATACCTTGGCGGCTAAAAACAACATTGCAGATGAATTTTTACATGTTGCAGCACAGGCGCCACAACCAATGCAGGCAGCCGCATCCATCGCCTCCTCAGCATCATCCTGAAAAATGGGGATTGCATTTCCATCAGGAACACCACCCGTGTTTACCGAAACAAATCCGCCCGCCTGTTGAATTTTTTCGAATGCAGTACGATCAACCATCACATCTTTAATCACCGGGAAAGCACCCACACGCCATGGTTCAACCGTTATGGTTTGCCCTTCGTTGAACTTACGCATATGCAACTGACAAGTAGTCACCTCGGTATCCGGGCCATGCGCGTGTCCGTTAATATAAAGGGAGCACATTCCGCAAATCCCTTCGCGACAATCGTGATCAAAGGCAATCGGGTCTTTCCCTGCCAGAATGAGTTCGTCATTCACAATATCGATCATTTCGAGGAACGATGTTCCCTGTGAAACATTTTCAACGGTGTAGGTTTCGAACCGCCCTTTAGCCTTTGCGTTGTTCTGCCTCCAGACCTTTACATATATTTTATTGAGAATTTTATCAGCCATTTTTATAGAATATTAGATATGAGCTACTAAAAAGGAGACTTCTTTATTTATAACTTCTCTGCGTTAAATGAATCGTTTCAAAAACCAACTCTTCCTTGTGAAGGATAGGTTCAGCATCAACGCCTTTAAATTCCCATGCCGAAACATAGGCAAAGTTTTCATCATCGCGTTTGGCTTCACCCTCTTCGGTGGAAGATTCTTCACGGAAGTGTCCGCCACATGATTCATTACGATTAAGTGCATCACGGGCAAGTAATTCTCCGAGTTCAATAAAATCTGCAACCCTTCCCGCTTTTTCAAGTTCGGGATTTACATTTTTCATTTCACCAGGGACAAGAAGATCTTTATAGAACTCAACCCGCAACTCCTGAATCTCTTTAATAGCCCTGGTTAACCCCTCTGCATTGCGGGCCATACCAACATTATCCCACATGATCTGACCTAACTTTTTATGGAAATGATCAACAGGTGTTTTGCCATTGATATTGAAAAGCTTCTCGAGTTTGGCAACAACTGCCTTCTCTGCTTCAACAAATTCAGGACGATTGGTATCGACTTTTGGAACCATAATCTCACCGGCAAGGTAATCGCCAATGGTATACGGAAGAACGAAATAGCCATCAGCCAAACCCTGCATTAAAGCAGAAGCACCCAGCCGGTTGGCGCCATGGTCTGAGAAGTTGGCCTCTCCAATGGCATAGAGACCCGGAATTGTCGTCATCAGGTTATAATCAACCCATGTTCCACCCATTGTATAATGGATCGCAGGGTAGATCTGCATTGGCTCTTTATAGGGATCTGAGTCTGTGATTTTTTCATACATCTGGAAAAGATTTCCATATCTTTTCTCAATGGTCCCTTTCCCTAAACGTTCAATGGCATACTTGAAATCGAGATAAACCGCTTTCCCTTCCGAATTAACACCGAAACCGGCATCGCAACGTTCCTTGGCAGCCCTTGAGGCCACATCGCGCGGTACAAGATTTCCGTAGGATGGATAACGTCTTTCGAGGTAAAAATCACGATCTTCATCTTTTATATCATTTGGACCAATGATCCCTTTACGCAATTTTTCGGCATCCTCCTGTTTTTTCGGCGTCCATACCCTTCCATCATTCCTTAACGATTCCGACATCAGCGTCAGTTTCGATTGCTGGGAACCATGAACCGGTATACAGGTTGGATGAATCTGAACAAAACAAGGATTGGCGAAGAATGCCCCTTTTTTGTAACAAACCCATGCGGCAGAGGCATTACATCCCATTGCATTCGTTGAAAGGAAAAATACATTTCCATATCCGCCCGAAGCAATCACAACGGCATGAGCTCCAAAACGCTTCACCTCACCCGTCACCATGTCACGGGCAATAATTCCGCGAGCTTTTCCATCGATGGTTACGAGGTCGACCATTTCGTGGCGGGTATACATTTTCACTCCCCCTTCGGCAATCTGCCTGTTCAATGCAGAGTATGCACCCAGTAAAAGCTGTTGCCCGGTCTGACCCCGCGCATAAAATGTACGACTGACCAAAACGCCACCAAAGGAACGGTTCGATAGTAAACCGCCATATTCACGGGCAAACGGAACTCCCTGAGCAACACACTGATCTATAATATTAGGTGAAACTTCAGCCAGACGATGCACATTCGCTTCGCGTGAGCGGTAGTCGCCACCTTTAACGGTATCATAGAATAACCGGTAAACTGAATCATTATCATTCTGGTAGTTCTTTGCAGCATTGATTCCCCCCTGCGCCGCAATGGAGTGGGCACGACGGGGACTATCCTGGTAACAGAAAGCCTTCACATTGTAACCTAATTCAGAAAGTGATGCAGCTGCGGATGCACCGGCCAATCCGGTCCCGATTACAATCACCTCAAGCTTACGTTTATTTGCAGGACTGACGACTCTGATTTCTGCTTTATGATTGGACCATTTTTGGGATATTGGCCCTTCAGGTATCTTTGAATTTAAGATGCTCATATGTTTGGATCTTTTTATTGCAATTAAAATTTAAGAAGGAAATAGATCGGAATAGCTGAAAACCCAATTGCAAATACAATTGCAATAAAGTTGGCAAGGCATTTCAACCGCTTCATCCACTTGATATTATTCAATCCAATTGTTTGGAAAGCACTCCAAAACCCATGTGTTAAATGCAAACCTAAAAGTATTCCACCGACCACATAAAGAAGATCATAAAGGGGGAAATTGATAAATAAATTGGAAACCAAAGCATAAGCGTTGTGCATCTCCACACCTGTTCCTGTTGCCCGATCCAATAATGGGTCTCCGGTAAGCTTCATTTTAACCCAGAAGTTAAAAAGGTGGAGAACCAGAAAAATCAAAATCATACCACCCAGAATAAACATGTTCTTGGAAGGGGCATACCACTTTAGAAGCTGATCTCCGGAGGCATATTTCTGTGGGCGTGCTTTCATGTTATCAAGGGTAATCCATCCCGCCCAAATGATATGAATAATGAAACCTAAAGCAAGCAGAGGCTCCACAATTTTGATAATCGGGTTTGTAGCCATGAAATGGGCCGCCTGGTTAAACAGAACACCTGAATCGTCGAAGATCAGAAAGAGATTCAGCGTCAGGTGAATTAACAAAAATGAGATAAGGAAAAGTCCTGTGAGGCTCATAAATACTTTCCGGCCTAGGGAGGCACTCAGGAAATTGCTCATAAGTACTTGATTTTAATAATTATATGAATTAAAACTGCATTTATAAAATTCACCACAAAAGTAGCCCTTGCCTTTATGCTTTACAACATGAATCTGATCAAAACCCTAATTTAAAATGATTCTACACAAAATTGCGATTACATAGTGAGTTATTGAAATACATATATATCCAACAAAAAATAAATAGATTTGCACCTCAATCAAATGATTCAACAATGACATACAAATTTGTCCTTCCACTATGGATATCCCTGGCACTAATCAAACCGGTACTGGCTCAGGATCAGAATCAAACAGCCGGCAAAAAAGGGAAAGAATATACAATCGAAAATTGTATCAACCGGTTTGATAAAGATCAGGCAACCAAGACTTCAGTAGGATATCAATACTGGTTTATCGGACAAAATTTTCTTGAAGACGGTTTAACCGTAAAAATGAGTGCGGTAGGACCCCGGCAAGCGACACATGCACCACACAAGCATGCAGGAGATGAAATATTTTTTATACTTGAAGGAACTGCACAATTTTACCTAAACGGCAAAATTACAACAGGAGGCGCCAATACGAGCTTTTACTGCCCCGAAAACAGTGAGCATGGAATCAGCAATGTGGGAGACACCGAATTAAAATACCTGGTCATCCGCAAATATCCGGTTAAATAAATCAGACGCTTTAGTCCACTAAAACTGAACTTTACAAGGTTATCTTATCCAGAAATATCTCAATTTCTGAAGTTACTAATTCACGTTCCTCCAGAAATCCCAGATGTCCCGAATGGTGGAGGTACAGAATTTCAGCGCCTGGGATACTACGGGCATCCTTCATCTGTTCATCAGCATCATAGACTTTGTCGTGTTTGCCAATTACGATAAAAACAGGAAAACGGGCCCCTTTCAGCATCTCCAGATAATTGCTCCGGCAGTTCATGGCATTTATTGAATTGATCGCTCCATCGACTCGAACCTGATTACTTGTGCGATTGAGAAGTGTAACCGCCTCATTCATCGTATCGCTGTTCCCGGGGGCGAAATTTGACGGGATAGTCGCCTGCAGCAGCAAATCCTTCTTTCCTTTGATTAATAACCGCGCTTCTCTGTTGCGCTGTTTGATGCTCAATTGATCTGCCTCTTTAACAGGAGCATGCATCAGCGTCAATGAAGCCACCCTTTCGGGATATCTGGCAGCAAAAGCCAGCGCAATATAGCCACCCATCGAATGGCCAACAACCGATACCTTTCCCGGCACATTCAGCCGGATCAATAGCTCGTTCAAAACGGGTGCAAATGAATCGAAGCTGTAACCCGGAGGGGGATTTCCCGAATCACCGTGACCAGGCAGATCGATCAGGATTACCTTACATTTTTGGGAAAGTGTTGCAGTAAGCTGATCGAATAGAAGCTGGCTACCCCAATAGCTATGCAGTAAAAGAGTTGGAGACCCTTCCCCTTCAACCTTTGTAAATATCTTGTATTCTGACACTTCAATAATTTGTTCCATAACGATTCAAAATGTTGCAAAGGGGATGATTCGCTAAATTCCTGCGTTCTGCGACTCAACCACTCCTTCGTCTGAAATTCTCATTAAAAGTATTTTATAATTTCTAAAAAAACCTTTTGCTAATTTTTTTGTTAATTAGGGTATTTTGTAAACTTAAAATAAATAGAATGAAAAACAAAATATATCTGTTTTTGCTTGTTCTCTTTTGCACCACCACTGTATCATTTGGAGCAGGTGATGTGAAAGGGAGAGTTTTTAACGCTAAAAACAATGAACCAATAGCTTATGCAACAGTAATCATTCCTGACATCACAAAGGGGGGGGTAACCGATGAGCAGGGTAATTTTGATATTGAAAACGTAGAACCCGGTTTTTACAAGATCAAAGTTTCGGTGATTGGATACAAAACCTATATTTCCGAATCATTCCGCGTTACAAAATCAGCGGGCGCCAATCTCCTTGTCCCGATGGAGGAGGAAAACGTTGAACTGCAGGAGGTAGTGGTACGACCATCCTATTTCAGGAAAAAGGAGGAGAGCCCGGTTTCGTTGCGAACCATTGGGATTGATGAGATTGAGAAAAATCCAGGTGGAAACCGTGATATTTCAAAGGTGCTCCAGTCCTATCCGGGGGTTTCGTCCTCTTCGGCCTTCCGGAATGACATTATTGTACGCGGCGGCGGACCGAGCGAGAACAGGTTCTACATTGATGGTGTTGAAATTCCGAATCTGAACCATTTTGCAACACAGGGGGCTTCGGGCGGACCGATTGGAATCATCAATGTCGATTTTATCCGTGAAGTGAATTTTTATTCAGGCGCTTTTCCTGCCTCACGGGGCAATGCGATGAGCTCTGTGCTGGAATTTAATCAGCGCGAAGCCAGTGAAAAAGTGAAGTTCAGAGGTACCGTTGGCGCATCTGATCTTGCCATTGCCATTGAAGGACCATTAAGTAAGAAGACCACTTTTATGGCCTCGGTACGGCGCTCGTATCTCCAGTTCCTTTTTCAGGCCATCGGTCTCCCTTTTCTGCCAACCTATAATGATCTTCAGTTTAAGATTAAGACCAAAATCAATTCAAAAACAGAGCTTTCATTTATCGGTCTTGGCGCCCTCGACAAGTCGAAACTGAATACAAGCGCCAACGAAACGGAACAACAACGCTATATTCTGGGTTACCTTCCTGAGAATGATCAATGGAATTATACCCTTGGGGCAGTACTTAAACATTTCAATCCGAAAGGAAACGACACTTATGTTCTAAGTCAGAACAAGTTGAATAATGCTGCAATCAAATATCAGGATAACATTGAGCAACCTCAGAACCTGAACCTTGACTACAATTCGTATGAACTGGAGACCAAATTCAGGTATGAGCACAACTACCAGTCTGCAACGGCCTTCAAATTAAATTACGGATTGGATCTGCAATACGCCAGTTACTTTAACCGGACCTATCAAAAGATCACACGGGGTAATATTCCTGTCACGATCAATGACCGATCGACACTTGAATTTGCCAAATATGCCCTGTTCGGTCAGGTGAGCCACTCCTTCCTCGATCGGTTACTCGACCTTTCATTTGGCTTGAGAGCCGATGGAAACAGCTATTCAAATAACATGAACAATCCGCTTAACCAGCTCTCCCCAAGGATTTCGGCAAGCGTACGTTTAACTCCGGGCACCTCGCTTAATTTTAATGTTGGGAAGTTTGCGCAACTTCCATCCTATACTACACTCGGTTATACCGATTACAGTAAACAGCTTGTCAATAAACTGAATGGTCTTACCTATATTCAGGTTAACCATTTGGTAGCCGGAATTGAGTTCCGTCCGTCCGATAATTCACAGATCACTGTTGAAGGTTTCTACAAAAGGTATAATCGTTACCCGTTTTCTGTGAAAGACTCCGTTTCGTTGGCCAGTAAAGGTGCCAATTATGATGTCTATGGCGCCGAGGCTGTTACTCCGACAAGTAAAGGGAATGCATACGGATTGGAGCTTATGGGACGTTTGAAAAAGTACAAAGGGCTTAGCGCTATTGTTACCTATACCTTTGTAAGGAGTGAGTTTACCGATAAAAAAGGGGTATTTATCCCCTCCTCGTGGGATAACCGCCACTTAATCACCATTACGGCTACCCAAAATCTAAAAAAGAATTGGGATATGGGGCTCAGGTGGCGATATATCGGAGGAGCTCCTTACACTCCTTGGGATCTCGATCGGTCAGCACTTAAAACGGCCTGGGATGTTCAGGGTAATGGATATCTCGATTACAGCAAATTTAACAAGGAACGGCTGAGCGCATTTCATCAGCTTGACTTAAGAGTTGATAAATCATGGTATTACAATAAATGGTCGCTGATGCTCTATTTTGATATTCAGAATGCCTACAATTTCAAATCCGACCAGCAGGATTATCTGATACGGCAGGAAGATTCAACCGGAAAACCGCTCACCGATCCATACAATCCTAATAAATACCTGTTGAAAACGATAGCGGGTTCCGGTGGTACGGTTTTACCCACGATAGGGATTATGATTGAATTTTAACCTGATTAAATCATGTTCAAAAAAAGATTTTTCCTAATTGATTTTGCTCTTTTTTGTTTGACGATGCTCCCACTTTTGGCTCAGGGGGAGATGCAGAATATAAAAAGGACTGCGCCACAAATTGGTCCAATTAACCTCTCTGAAGCGGTTCTTATCCTGGCACCCGGGATGAGTGGTCCCGAAAAAAAAGCTTCAGAAATGTTGCTTGATGAAATTGAGAAACGGAGCTGGATTCACTGGCCGGTCACAAATAAATTACCTGAAAAAGGGAATAGGGGTGTTGTATTGGGTCAACGAAAAGAGATCATTCGCTCCTTCCCCGCTCTTGCCGATGATTTAAAAGATGAAGGGCATCAGAAAGCTGAAGGTTTTCAAATTCTCACCCTTGAATCTGGTTTAATTGTAATCGCCGGTAATGATGAGCGAGGCGTCCTTTTTGGCGCCGGAAGATTACTCCGGTTAATGGATTATGCCAGGGATCAGGTTTCGCTTCCACACCCTGTAAATTTAACAACTTCACCCCGTTATCCCCTTAGGGGACATCAGTTGGGTTACCGGCCAAAGACCAATTCCTATGACGGGTGGTCTCTCCCTATGTGGGAGCAATACATTCGTGATCTGGTTATATTTGGTACCAACGCAATTGAGTTGATTCCTCCCGTTTCGGATGATGATGCCGACAGTCCCCATTTCACCCTCGATCCAATGAAGATGATGATCAGGATGTCACAGTTAGCTAAAGATTACGGGATTGAATGTTGGGTCTGGTATCCTTCCATGGAGAAAGATTATGGAGATACAGCGACAGTAAGCAGGGCAATAAAAGAGTGGGGTGAGGTGTTGCGGCAGTTGCCTCGCGTGGATGCCATATTTGTCCCGGGCGGAGATCCCGGGCATACTTCTCCAAAGAATTTGTTTCCTATGCTGGAGAAGCAAACTGCACAGCTCCAAAAATTACATCCGGGCGCCAAAATGTGGATGTCGCCTCAGGGGTTTAACGCTGCATGGATGAATGATTTTTATACCATTATGAAAGCAGAGCCCACCTGGCTCGAAGGGGTTGTATTTGGTCCACAGCAATTTGAACGGCTGGAGGATTTGCGCTTAAAAATACCAAAGCGGTTTAAGATCCGTTTTTATCCCGATATCACCCATTCGGCGTGGTCACAGTACCCTGTGCCTGATTGGGATTTTGCCTATATGGCGACACTAAACCGTGAACCGATCAATCCGCGACCCGTTGATCAGGCAGCGATATTTAAAAGTTTGCAACCTTTTGCACCATATGGCTTTCTAACTTACTCTGAAGGTTGTAATGACGATGTGAATAAGTTCATATGGAGTGGCCTGGGATGGGATCCCGACACAAATTTGGAAGATATTCTTCGTGATTATGGAAGGTATTTTATCAATTCAACAGCTGGAGCCTCCTTTTCACAAGGACTCATCAATTTGGAACGCAACTGGAGAGGCGCCCTGGCCGACAACAAAGGGGTTCAAACCACGCTTGAGCAGTTTCAGGGATTGGAGCAATCGGCCACCCCTTCAATGTTGCAAAACTGGCGATTCCAGCAGGTGCTATACCGTGCTTATTATGATGCCACAGACCGCACCCGGCTTTTATTCGAATACGCACAGGAAGAAAAAGCATTGGAATCACTCCGACTAGCACATTTAACCGGCAGTTTAAAAGCCCTCGAAAATAGCGAATCAGCTCTTCTCAAGCCGGATAGGCCTCCATATGCCGATACCCGTGCCCGTGTTTTTGAGCTTGCTGAAGCTCTTTTTCAGAGTATTCATATGCAGCTGAGCGTACCACGGTACAAGGCAATCGGAATTCGCAGGGGAGCCAACCTCGATCTCATCGACTTTCCGCTAAACGATGCACCATGGCTGCTTAAACGTTTTTCTGAGATCCGGACCCTTTCAACCGAGGCGGAACGTTTAAAGAAGATTGATGCGATCGTCAACTGGAGCAATCCCGGTTCAGGGGGTTTCTATGATGATCTGGGCAGGGTGGGTTCACAACCCCACCTGGTAACCGGCTCAGTTTATGCGGACGATCCTGCCTGTCAAAGTGCCCCACTATCGGGTATGGCAGTCCGCTTGCGGGATCAACAGTCCCGTGTTTCGTCAAGTACTTATGCTGAAACTTTACATGATTACCCCCTTGAAATGTTTTATCCTCACCTGGATAAAACAGCCCGCTATCGGCTACGTATTGTCTACGGTGCAGAGGCTGGCTCTGACATCAGACTGGTGGCCAACGGTCAATATGAGATCCATCCGATGCGCCCCAAAGAGATGAACTATCAACCAGTGGAATTCGATATTCCTGCAGAGGCCACAAAAACCGGAGAGTTAAGGCTCCGGTGGAACCGACCTACGGGATTAGGAGGAAGTGGCAGAGGTGTTCAGGTAGCTGAGGTTTGGCTAATGGTAAAAAATGATAAAACGGACCATTAATGAGGGTGTCACCAAACGTGAAATTTACATTCTGTTGTTGCATCCTTTTTGCATTTTTACCGAACTATATCCTGTTCATCAATTAAAGAAATGAGAAGTACGAAAATCCTCTTT
Organism: Prolixibacteraceae bacterium; assembly: GCA_963677935.2. Lineage (GTDB taxonomy): Bacteria > Bacteroidota > Bacteroidia > Bacteroidales > Prolixibacteraceae > JAAFHB01. The sequence continues at coordinate 4,091,245 of CAXXEH010000003.1, forward strand.
TTAAGTATCTTGTTCTGAAAATTGAAATGGTATTGTAAAGGATACCTCACTGACCAGGCGGCTCGAATGGTTTCAGGATGCGTTAGAATCCAGCCATACCCCATCCATTCCGATAATTGCGGCGAAGGTATTTATTGACATCCGGGTCATCAGGAAATTTCATATTGACAGCATCCCACTTCAGCAGCCTGTCAGGTACCCGGAGTGCTACCGTACCCAGTAGAATCGCTTCTGTCATTGGTCCGGTCTGTTTGAAATGAGAGGCGGTTTTTGGACCGCCCAAACAGGCAATCACAAAGTTATAATAATGATTTTGAGCTTCGAGCTTTGGTGATTTATAATTTTTAAATTTACTTTCGGGCAGAAGAACAGGAGTTCCGTTGTGCGGGATAAGCAGGGCCCCTTCCGTACCAACCAACATGGAAGATTCGGATGGATACTCCTTCCCGGGGTATAAGTCCATGATCTCCTTTGGCGGATAAAACTCTCCGTCGAACCATTCGAGCGGTAATACATTTGCATCAGTGAGATCGTTCCCCGGAAACATCCAGGTGATATGGTCGCCCTGCGGCCAGGTATCCGATCTTCGTTCGGGAGAGTTCTGCCAGGACTTCTGAACCTCGGCAATCACAGAAATGGGGGGGTTTAATCCAAGACCTTTCCATACAGGGTCAAATATATGGCATCCAATATCTCCAGACCATCCCGTTCCGAAGTCCTGCCATGCCCTCCACTTTGTAGGATGATATATAGCAGGAACAAAGGGGCGAAAAGGAGCAGAACCAATCCAGAGTTCCCAGCTCAGTTTTGCAGGCGGTTCGTCTCCATGTGAAGGACGCGGTCCCTCGATCCTGTACTCAATTGCACCTGGACGGTTCGAACAGAGGTAAGCATGTTTAACTTTACCTATCGCTCCTTCTTTAAGCCATTGAACAGCTCTCCGCTCATCCATTCTTGCAGCAACCTGTGTGCCCAGCTGTGTAATTACTCCGTGTTTGACCGATGCTTCAGTAAGTGTCCGAACTTCAGCTACATCGTGACACATGGGTTTTTGGCAATAAACATGTTTCCCTTTTTGAATTGCCGCATAGGCGATTGAGAAGTGACTGTGGTCTGGCACAGCAACATTAACAGAGTCGATCTTGTCCCCTTCTTTCTCAAGCAGTTCACGCCAATCCGTATATATGCGTGCACCAGGATAGGCATCAGAGGCCTTTTTCAGATTCTCTGCATCCACATCACATAAAGCGATAATCTGGACATTTGGATCCTCCTTGAATTGCAAAAAATCCCACCAACCCATTCCCCCAACCCCTATGCAGGCATGATTGAGTTTGCTGTTTGGCCTCCTGGTGTTTCCTGCGCATCCCAGGAGTAGTGGAGCTGCAACTGCGGCGGTTACGGAAGTTTGTAAAAACTTTCGGCGCGAAGCTGAAAAAGGTTGACTTTTCATAACTGGAAAATTATCTAATGGTTCAGAATGGCATACGATTTTGGAAGGCTGTCAAAGCCCTTACCAGATATTGCTCCAACCTTCCAAATGATTTTACACAAATATCCGCAATAAGTTTCTAAAAAACTAAGAATTAGTAAAATCTATCATGCCTAAGATTTTGCATTAACGTCAGAAATAACTACTTTTGATCAACTAACCGGAACTTATGAAAAATCTTTTATCAGCCATGTTATAAATATGGAAAAAACCGGGGTCATGACAATTGGTGATACTGAAGAACTTATCCGAAGGCTGAAAAAAGAGGACAAATCAGCAGTAGATGACCTGTTTAATTACTATTATCCCCGTCTTTACCATTTCTCAAGATCCATACTAAAAATTGAGGATGAGATTGATGACATCCTTCAGGAGGTATTTGTGAAGATCTGGCTTAACCGGCAAAGGATAGGTAACGCCGAGACCTTTAACTCATGGATCTTCACAATTACAAAAAACGAAATCCTGAATCTGATCAGGAATAATCTAAAAGATCAGACCTTCAAGGATGAACTCTATCTTCGCTCTGTGGGCGAAGAATATCAAACCTCATCGCCGGTAGAATACGAAGAAATCAAGGCCGGAATAGACAAAATAGTTGCAAATCTTCCCGAAAAAAGACAACAGGTTTTTATTTTAAGCAGAACAGAAGGTCGCTCCAACAAAGAAATTGCCCTTCACCTAAATATTTCCGAAAAAACTGTCGAGGATCATATCACCCACGCTATTAAGCAAATAAGGCTCTCTCTGAACGAGATGGGCATCCTCTCCATCCTTTATTTTTATCTTTTTTTATAATTTTTTCACTTTCGGAGCAGGGGATAGCCCGTCCTTTTGTGTATTAACGGTATAAAATGGAAAAACAATTCAACAAATATTTAAATGGCACGGCTAACCCGGAAGAATTTTCTGAGGTCATTACAGCTTTATGTTCCGAGAGTAACGGAGACAAAGTGTCAATTGAACTCCTCAAACTCTGGAAAGAGGCCTTAACCACCGCGATAGAAAACAAAGAGAACAGCCGGTTACTCGATAAGATTCACCACCGTATTGCGCTTGAGGAGTCCAGGACAGTGGCCAAACGGTTTAAGTTGTACCAGAATCTGCTAAGAGTAGCTGCTGTATTAATCATCGGATTAACAATTTCGACACTTTTCCTCTCCCAAAAGCCGGATAAACCTCATTATGCCACTGTTATTGAAACTGTTAAAACGCCCTATGGCGCCAGAACCAATTTCACGCTGCCCGATGGGTCGGAAGTTTGGCTCAATTCAGGTTCAACCATCTCCTTTCCCCGCCAATACGGAGAGATCAGGAATGTAGAACTTGCAGGTGAGGCCTATTTCAAGGTTTTAAAAGATGGTAAACCTTTTTTGGTTAAAACTGTTTTAGGAGAAGTAGAAGTAATGGGAACCTCCTTCGATGTCAAAGCCTATCCAAACGAAACCTTTGAAACAACCCTGGTCGAAGGGAGTGTGAAAGTGAGCAACCAGAACAATCAGGTCGCTACATTAAAACCTGGTCAGCAATCCAGGATTAATGGTGCGAATGAACTGGCAATGAAAGAGGTGAACACCGATTTAATTACTTCATGGAAGGAGGGAAAATTGATCTTTGTAAAAGAGCCCTTTGAAAACGTATCCAGGGAGCTGGAGCGGTGGTATAATGTAAGAATAGAGCTGCAGGGCAACAGACTCAAGAAACTAGGCTATACCGGAACAATTGAACTGGAGACCTTTAGCGAAGTACTCGAACTGATCAATACGACAACACCAATCAAATCGGTTTTTGATAAAAAAACAAGGATATTAAAGATTTGGGGGAGATAAATCCCACATCAATAACTAAAGAACCAAAAAGTCAACCAAAATTTTAACTATGGAGAGAATCAGACAACCGGATTAGAAAAAAAGTAAAGGTGAGAATGGCCGTTCCCACCTTTGAACCAGATTAGATTTAAAAACATTAATTATTTAAACCAAATGCAAAGTTATGAATAAATTGCTACGAGAATATGGCAAAATGCCATTATTTTATCAATTTTTAAGAAAAATGAAACTAACTATCTTTATTTTAACGCTGTCAATTTTAAGTAGTTTCGCTGCGCAAACCTATTCGCAGACCACAAAATTGACTTTAGCTGAGAATAACTCAACGCTGCTGAACGTGCTCCGTGCGATCGAAGGACAGAGTGAATTCAAATTCTTTTACAACGAGAAAATAGATGTGAACAAAACTGTTTCCGTTGAGGTAAATGAAAAATCGGTCATCGAGATCCTCGATAATGTGTTGGCAAATACTACGGTTAAGTACAAGGTACTGGGTCGCCAGATTGCATTATACGATAAGGAAGAAATGGAGCCGTTTATGAGTGAGCAGCAAGGCAAAAAGATTACCGGAAAAGTCATTGACCAATCTCATGTGCCAATGCCGGGGGTTTCGGTAGTCGTGAAAGGGACCACAATTGGGGCCATAACAGATAATGATGGTAATTTCGCATTGACATTATCTGCCGATGCAAAAGCGATTGTCTTTTCGTTTATTGGAATGCGTTCGCAGGAGGTGGCCATTGGCAATAAATCGGAATACAATGTTACCCTTACTGAAGAGTCGATTAATCTGGAAGAGGTTGTCGCTGTCGGATACGGTACACTCAAGAAAGCAAACCTGACAACATCGGTTTCCACATTTAAAAATACCAACCTTGATGAGCGGGCCATCACCCGTGTTGACCAGGCATTGGTAGGACAAATGGCCGGTGTAAATGTAAAACAAACAACTGGTGTTCCCGGGAAAGCCTTTAGTATCCAAGTACGTGGAACCGGATCAATCAGTGCAGGGAACGAGCCCTTGTATGTTATTGATGGTTTCCCTTTATCAACAGCAACCACCAATGGTGCGGGAAATTATGCCACAGGTAATCCCCTGGATAATATTAACCCAAGCGACATTGAGTCGATCCAGGTTTTAAAAGATGCAGCTGCAGCTGCAATTTACGGTTCGAGAGCATCGAATGGGGTAATCCTCATTACCACCAAAAGAGGTCAGACCGGAAAACCTAAAATCACTTACAATACCTATTTTGGGATCAACCAGGCCAGTAGAAAAGTGGATATGCTCGATGGCCAGGGATGGATTGACAGGGCAACTGAGATCATCAATGGAAATTACCTTAGAGATTATGGCGCAAAGGGGGCCACAACAGCAGATAATACAGCCGCCAGAACCGCTATTGTTGGTTCATTTAGCGCCAATTACTTTCTTGATCCACGGTGGACACAGGCAGGTCACCCGGGTTTGGATTTCATCAACTGGCAGGACCAGATCTTCAGAACAGGGCAGATGCAGAATCATGAAATTTCGGCAAGTGGCGGTAACGATTTCGTAAAGTATTTCGTATCGGGAAACTTTGCAAATCAGGATGGCTTCGTTAAAAATCAGGGTTACAAAACCTATTCTGCCCGGGCCAATGTGGAGATTAATGCTGCCAAAAATTTAAAGATGGGTATAAATATTGCTCCAACCTACTCTATCGTCGAGGACCCGGGTGTTGAGGGGAAGGACAATATTTATCACCAGTCACTCAGTATGAGTCCTGTACAGGAATCAACGGCTGGTGTATATGCAAACACATTCAATAATGCCCAATATGTTTGGAGTAATACCACCAACAGTGTCCTTGGTAAATTGGAGAACATTGTTGGCGAGACGAAAAGATTCCGTACCCTTGCATCACTTTATGGTGAATACGAATTTATCAAAGGGCTCACTTTCAGAACATCGGTCAACCTCGACAACACCGACAACAGTTCACGTTCATATGTGCCATACACCGTTTCGGGTACTTTGGCAAGCCGCACCTTTGACCCTGCAGGCAAAGCCCTTACTTCGAATACTTCAGGTACATTCAATACCTACAAGCGACAAACATTTGTCAATGAAAATACCCTTTCGTATTCGACAACCTTTAATAAGGTTCATAATTTAAACGTACTTCTGGGCCAGTCGTATAATCTTGACAGAACTGATATTTCTGCCATGTCGTCAAGCGGCGGATATACCAGCAGTGTAATACAAACCTTAAATGCAGCAGCAGCGGTCACAGGCAACACCACGTCAACTCAAAATGTTTTGCTGTCCTATTTTAGCCGTGTTCAATACAGCTACGCTAACAAATATTTGTTTTCTGCCAGTTTACGCGAGGACGGTTCTTCAAGATTTGGCGCCAATGCACAATACGGGATATTCCCATCGGCTTCTATCGGATGGAGCATTGTTAAGGAAAAATTCATGCAAAACATTCATGCTGTCAGCGATTTAAAACTAAGAGCAAGTTTCGGGGCAAATGGTACGAATAATCTTGGATCCGACTATGCGCCAATTCCTACGCTGGTTACATCGGGTTATGTATTTGGAACAACACAGGCTGCTGTAATTGGACAGTCTCCGAGTAAAATCGCAAATCCCGATCTGCAATGGGAAAGATCGGTTACTTATGATATTGGTTTCGATTTTGGTTTCCTCGATAACAGGATAACAGGATCGTTCGATTATTACAATAAACTGAACACTAAACTATTATTGAATGTTCAGGTCCCTGAAGTAACTGGCTTTACCACCTATTTATCCAACACAGGTTCTGTAAGAAATATTGGTGAAGAGCTGGAACTGACCTCTCATAACCTGATTGGAAAATTTAAATGGAACACCACAGTTTCGATCAGTCATAATACCAATAAGGTCGTTGCTTTAGGACCAGGTCAGTCACAAATTTTAATCCCCTCCTCTTTCGATATTTCCAACTTTATTCTTAGGGTTGGCGAGCCGATGAACAGTATTTTTGTTGTGAAACAGGATGGTTGTTTAACAGCGTCCGATATTGCAAACAAGGCAGCCATGTACGGGACAGAAACTGTTGGCGATCCACGGTATGTCGATATTAGTGGTCCCAAAGGGGTTCCGGATGGTGTTATTGACGCCAACGACCGTCAGATTGTAGGTCATCCAAACCCTGATTATACCTGGGGGATTACCAACTCGTTTAAATATAAAGGTTTTGATTTAAGCGTACTGATCCAGGGCCAGAATGGCGGATCGATTTATTCACTCTTAGGTCGTGCCATCACCAGAACCGGACAGGGATTTACCGATAATGCCCCGTCATTCTATCTCGACAGGTGGATTTCACCGGAAAAACCGGGTGCCGGTCGCGTAAGTAAAGTGTATTCCACCTTTGGACGTATTGTAAATACCGACTGGTTGTACTCTTCAAACTACATGCGGGTACGCAATATCACTTTAGGCTATGACCTGGGAACAGTGATTAAAAAGAATATCGTACAGGGTGCACGAGTTTACATCACCGCTGAAAACTGGTTTGGACACGACAAATATTATGGTGGCGCCAATCCCGATGCAACCAATACTGACCTTAGTGGAAATGCTAATTATCTCGCAGCCGGCGACTATGGCGGTTTGCCTTTAGCAAAATCATTAATCTTAGGATTGAATATCACTTTTTAATCATCCTTAAATCAACTGAAAATGAAGAAGATATTTACAATATTCGCAGCTGCACTAAGCATACTCATTATCTCGTGCAGTAAGGATTTAAATCAAATCCCGATTTCACAGGGTACAACGCTCACATTTTATCAATCTCCAAGTGATTTCATACAAGGGGTAAACGCCATCTATAGCGATCTAAGGGCTTATCCTGACAGATTACTCAACCTTTCGGAGATCCGTTCCGATAATATTTACGGGGTATCCGATTTGGGCGTCCGCGACTGGGACCCGATCAACAGCTTTCAAAAAGCCATCACCGGTAATGCCTATGTCGAAGAAGCATGGAATATCGATTTTAACGGAATATCGCGTGCCAATACTGTTCTTGAGCAGATTGTTAAAAGTGGCGCCACCATCAATTCTACCACTTTACAAACCAGGTTAGATGCTGAAGCACGATTTTTACGCGCCTTTTTCTATTTCGACCTGGTAAGGTATTTTGGTAAGGTTCCAATCATTGACCATACTGTAATTGCTTCTGAAGCAAATACAATTCCGCGAAGCCCTGTAGCAGAGGTCTATAAATTGATTATTGCCGACCTTCAAAAAGCAGTAGCAAATTTACCTGCATCGTACACCGGGGTCGATGTTGGCCGGGCAACGAAATATGCTGCCGAAGCTTTGCTAGCACAGGTTTATATGGCCCGTTCCGGCCCAACTTACGGAGTTGAAGGTCCCGGTTTGGGATTAAGTGAATGGAGTCTTGCTTTACCGTTATTGCAAGATGTGATCAGCAGTGGCCTTTTTGTCTTTAATCCAAGTTTTGCCAATATATTTTCATACTCGAACCAAAATCCGGCGGTAAACAAGGAGGCGGTGTTTGATGTGATGTATCTGGCAGGAGCAAGTACCTCCACGAGCAGTTCACTTTATGGGGCAACCTTTTGCTGGCAGCTTACCCCGGCTATTTACTTTAAGTCAATAAACGACACAAAGTCAAACGGAAGTCTGGAAGTGATACCGGTGTCAAATGACCTACTGAGTAAATATGGCGCTACCGATGTTCGGAAAACATTCGCTATTCATACCGCACCTTACGTAAGTTCAGGCAGTACAGAAACACGTCCGTTTTTTCAAAAATATCTTGATTTTACGAAGATCCCTGCTTCAAGCCGTTTCGACTGGGGCATTAACTTTATCGCCATCAGATATACCGACATCTTGTTGTTAAAAGCCGAATGCGTTTTAAACGGCGCTCCAGGCTCACAGGCGACCGATGTTGATGCAGTGGTGAACCAGGTTAGAACCCGGGCAGGTGTTGGAACTCCGGCACTGTCGGGCGTTACGCTGGCTCAGCTTTATGAAGAAAGAAGAAGAGAGTTTGCCGATGAGGGAAATCGCTGGTTTGATCTTCAGAGAAGCGGAAACCTGCTGACCATTATGAACAGCTGGATAGCTGTTGATGATGCCACGAGAAAACAGATGAACCAGGTGGTCGCCGGATATATCGTTTATCCTGTTCCACAGTCGCAGCTCGATGCCATCCCTGGGTTGTATACTCAAAATACAGGGTATTAGGGGATGAAAGAATGAAAAATTAATGAATTAATGAATTTTATAATAAAGATCGTCATTCGGTTAAACGAATGGCGGTCTTTTTTTGTGGTAAGATATTGACGACACTTTATACCTATCCTGAATTCCAATAATATTGATTGCATTTTTAAAAATCATATTCTCAATAGCGTCCTCAGTAGAAAAGCCATACTCACATTCCACCGCCTCATTACCTTATTTTGGTTGATAATCATTATTTGACAATTGAACAAAAAAACGAAATTATTAAGTACTTATAATTTATGTGGAATGGCTCATCGTGTAGCGCGGGATTTTATTCCCGTGGAAAATGCGATGTCATAACCCACGAGTGCCATAGGCCCGGTGCATATCCGGATATTTGATCATAGGTTAGGTGTGACGTGATGTAAGTCAGGCATAACGTCGCATATGTTAGGCGTTCGAAAGCATTGGTTGGCTCTTCGGAAATAAAAATTGAAATGCGGATTAACGCGGGAAAATCGGATTGGGAGCGGATTTTATTCCGGCAAGATCGCGGTTTTCGGTTAGCAATGTACAGACCATTGTTAAAGATGCATACGCCAGAGTTGGCATTAAAAGAAGGTTTCGACCAGATACAAAATCCGGTGGATTATCTTGATTTTTAAAAACATAATCATATATTTGTATGTGCACAATTTTATGTTTTATTCGATCAAAAAAAATACATTTTTTTCTAAACCTGAAGATTTAATTAAAAATGACACAGAATTTATTTATACAGCTAATTATCTGTATATTAACTAATATAACACGATAAAACCAATAACGATATATCCACAACTCTGTGGATGTACAAGTGTTAGCGCAAATTATAGAGAAACTGCAACAAATGAGAAATAACTGACTGAAATTTAAGATATGAAAAAGCTAACTGGTTGGATTCTGATTATTTTCTGTTCGATATTCTTGTTGATTTTTGCAATTGCTTTAGTTGCAATTATTCCAGGAGTGTTGACTAAAAACACTGAAATTCACATGTCGATTAAAGAGATTTTAGGTTCTTCGTTGGGATTTTTGATTGTAATTTCTCTTTTGATGTTTGGTTTGAAAAATGGAATAAAAAAAGTTAAGAAAGACAAGGTAATTGAAATTGTTGATTATGATAAAGTACTGAGCATTAACCTGACTGGGCTGATTGAATATCTTGATTATAGAAATTTGATTTTAGGATTAAGTTTTAAAAAACCAATTTATTTAGTTGTACTTGGGTTAATGCTTCTATTCTCGTTAACATTTTTGGTAAACAGAGAAAATATGATGAATCAGTTTGATTCCAATTATTTCATATTTATAATTATTGGGGCATTTCTCCTTTCGCCGATTTTTACTCTCATACAGATTAAGAGACTTTATAAAACTAACAAAATATTTCAAGAACAACTTACTTACATTTTAACCAATGACTCAATTAGGATTAAGGGTAATACAGTAAATTCGACTCTAAAATGGACTCATTTTTACCAAATAAAAGAGACCAAGAATTTTTTCATGTTTTATCACGGGAAAATGGTTGCGACTTTACTTGATAAGAAAATGTTCTCTGAGAGTGAATTGCAAGATTTTCTGAATTTCATTAAATCCTTGAATGTTAAACGAGTATAATAAATAACTTGCGCTAACATTTAGCAGAATAGCCGAAATCCCGTGCATAAATAATCCCATTACCGGAAAAGGATAATGGGATTTTGGTCTATTCTCTGTTCAGCAAAACCTGTGGTAAAGGGTGAACCCTCTGGAAAAATACCCTCGATGTAAATTCTCTTTTGTACCCAAAAATTTGTATTTTCGAAGTTTTTCAAGAGCTTAAAGTTAGCTGCCATGTTAAGAAACGACAGCGATTAGATAGATTGGCAATGACGACTCGATATTGATTTAAAAAATTGCTGGATTATTGATAATATAATGATTAAAGACACTGGTGGAGACTAAGTTGGAACATATCTTGACTCATTCATACAAAGCAGATTTGATTTCCTATATGAAGTCTCATCCTGAAGATTTTAATAAGCTTATAAAATTATCCATTGCAGATAAACAGCCCTATTCATGGAGAGCCGCATGGTTATTATGGAGTTGCATGGATAAAAATGACCCCCGGATACATAGACACGTAAAAAAAATAATTGACACATTACCAACAAAATGCGATGACCAGTTGAGAGAATTATTGATAATTCTGCAACTAATGGAATTAAATGACGATTACGAAGGAATGTTGTTTGACATTTGTGTAAATATATGGGAAAAGATAGGAAAAAAACCATCCGTTCGCTATAATGCTTTTAAGTTGATAGTCAAAATTGCAAAAAATCATCCTGATTTATCAAAAGAGATTAACTTTATGACAGAATCTCATTACATGGATTCTTTATCAGATACCGTAAAAAAGTCTATTTTTAAGATGATAACGGGTCTAACATAACGAATGAACAGTAGAAGACAGCTTTTATGGACAAAAAAACCACGGCAGCTAATCGAGTAGACCGCCCCAAGGTGTAAACACCTCAGGAAGTGCCTCTTACACCACCGTACGTACGGGTCTCGTATATGGCGGTTCGTTAAACAATGGGATACTTAGGCTACGCTCAGTAGCCAAATAGCGGCGAACTTGGGTAATGTGGATTTACTTTGTAATAATGAGTCAGTAACGGTTCATAGCCTCGCTGGGTGAGTCTTGCAACTGTGATGGTCGTGTTCAATTTAAGCCAGACCAGTGAGGTACTCGCTGATCTCTTCTTCCGAAATAACTTCCGGAAGCCGGTTAGATTCCAGGCATACCAAGGCTATCCGGCGAATGTAATTATCCAGCGTACGCTGGCTTCTGCCTCCCGGAATAGTTTGCTAATAATTAATAATTTAGTTTTTAGGGAGTTCTTCCTCCCGTTCAGTACCATTTTAAGTATATTTGTTCAGAAAAGCTATCCGCCAAAGGGCGGATTTAGTTCAACAAAGTGTAGCGGGCAATAAGGGTTTAGCTACGCTGATTTTCAATTCCGTGGTATTCGAGCATCCTGCCCCGCATAAACTTCGGTGCAGCTTGACAGGAACGAAGCCCGCAAATCCGCAACTGCATCTATTTTCATAACGTTATAGACCATTTATTGAATACCCTATAAGAATGGATAAAGCTGTTCAGATAAAAAAAAATATCGATTCAATTATCTCTTTGACAAACGAAGAATGGCTGATTTTTTGCAATTCATTTGAAATAGTAACTCTGAAAAGGAATGACTATTTCTTAAAGGAGGGTCAGGTTAGTAACTTTATTGGATTTGTAAACTACGGGGTACTGGTGTATTTTAAGGTAATTGATAATGGAAATGAAATAACAACAGATTTTGCATTTGAGAACAATTGGGTAACGAACAACCAGAGTCGGCTGAATAATACACCCTCAACCATTAATATTAAAGCAATTGAGCCATCGGAGCTTTTGGTTGTTAACCAGCAAAAGCTTTTGGATATATATACAAGGATTCCTAAAACAGAACGTTTAGGGCGGATTTTGATGGAACAGGCATTCCTAAACATCGTTCAACAGAGCATTGACCTTCAGGTGCTTTCGGCAAAAGATCGTTATGAACGGCTGCTACATACGTTTCCGGAATTCATTCAAAGAGTACCGCTTTACCATATCGCCAATTATTTAGGCATTGCCCCAAAATCATTAAGCCGAATTCGTAAAGAAATATCTCATTAGAGCAATTTGGTAACAAATGTGGAGAATTTGATTTGTTGAAGATGCTGATCTTTGTACCATAAAATATAAAACGTAATGGTATGAAAAATCAGTTCTTCGCATTTTTTGTGTTGATCTCATTAGCCACAACAATCTCAGTGCATTCAAATACGTTTGGCGCAACATTTTGCAAACCAAATCTCAATACTCAAACCGATAGTCTAAAGACAAAAAGGACCATAGGTACGGCAATCGATTTGCTACCCCCAATTATAAGTGCCTCAACCGGTCATTTTGGTTACTCAGCTCAATTGTGGTATGGGTACAATAAATTCCGGATTCGTGGAGTAATTGCTGGATTTCAGATGCCGGATAAGCTTATGGGCAATAATGATTTTAAAGATTTAAAAATAGCTGCTACGGCTTTGATTTTTGATTACTTCAAAAATTACAACTTTAAGGGATGGTGGGTTGGAGCAGGGTTTGAAAAGTGGAATAACACGATAACCTCGAAAATTGATAACAACAATTACCGATTTAACAATTATGTTGCGACAGCAGGGATCGGCTATATTTTTAAGGTTTATAAAAACTTCTACATTGAACCCTGGGGTGCCGTACACTACATACTAAACAACGAGAAAGTAATTGTTGGCGCAGCTGAGTACAAAACCAGAAAGTTTCAAGGAGAAGTATCGCTTAAAGTTGGTTGGCATTTTTAAGCAGTAAACATTTCGAATCTTGGTATATTCGCCTTGAGGCTGTTTGGTAAGCACAAAATATATTTAACCACTAAGCAGCCAGAAACCCTCGTTCTATTCTTGAAGGCTTACCTTGCTTTAACAGGTACGACTTAGGCACAACTTGTCCCGATTTGCCGGAAGCCTAAGCTGTTTAATATTAAAATGACTACCATCAATGAAATTGAAAGATATATTACAGATCCAAATGCTTGGTTAATGCGTGAGATTAAGCAAAAATACCCGGATCTTAATTTCTACTTTGACAATGTACCACATGCAAGTGTCCCTTATTGTAGAACAGTGTCAGTTCGTTTTCCTTGCGCAAAGCGCGTTTGAGACTGTCGGGGAACTTTGCTTTAAAGGAATCGCTTAACTGGTGAACCGGATATAGGAACTGCCCTAAATGGCCGACATTTTTCCATTGATCGTTCAGTGCATATCCCGCAGCAGGAATCAGGCAATGGATATGCGGGGGTAGCGATTAGGTTTGCCCCCAGCGTTTGTTCATCCGACTTGATTCATTCATCTGGTGGCAACTCAAAAGATGGGCAAAATACCAGCATGGAAACAATTTGACAAATACTTATTTATCAGAACAAAACAAAGAGCCGAAATATCAAAAGAGTGTAAACAAATAACTACTTTTATGACAAGTAAAGTTAGTAACAACAGCCGGGTGACCCTTCGCCGTATGCGGTGAATTAAAAATCATGCATACAATTTAAAGTAAATATTAAATGCATAAAGTCGCACGTACGGTTCTAGGGGGCGTAAGCTACCCGGTCCAGCAATGTTAGGTGCGACCACACTACTGAGACAGTTTTAAAGTAATTTTATGGAGACAAAAATTGAACAAATACTTAAAACAACCATTGGTTGTCAAATAACAACTGAAAGTAGTGCAACTACAACCATAAGTAGCTATTAATCTAACATTATGGTAGAAGGACAAAATAACTTTGTAGCATCAAAACTTTAAAATAAAACTAAGATGCTAAATTCAAAATCAATTGGCGACAAAATTGCCACAGCAAGAAAGAAAACAAATCTTTCACAAGCAGAACTTGCACAGCAAGTATCAATCAGTTCTCAAGCAGTAGGAAAATGGGAACGTGGTGAATCAATGCCAGACATCACAACGTTAAACCGCATTGCTGAAATTCTGGGTGTAGACCTTAACTATTTTTCAGAGAGTTTCCAATCGACAGACAACGAAGTGACAAACATTGATTCTTTGACAAAACAGTCGACAGAATCGTCATCTGGTGGGCAGAAGAAAAAACTCATTTGGGATATGTCAAAGTTGAACTTAGTGGATAGTGATTTTTCAGGGTTGGACAATCTTCATGAAAAATTCAGTTCATCCAATATGCAGAGATGTTTGTTTATCGGTTCAAATATGTCGGGGCTTCTTTTAAACAGTAATAATGTTGACAGCTGTGACTTCACGGATTCGGACATTAGCAACAGCCAAATTCAGAATTCTAATTTAGGCAACAATATATTCAAAAAATGCTCACTGACAGAAACTGAATTTTTAAAAAGTAATATAAACGCCTGTGATTTCTCCGATGCCGATTTTACCAAAACGACATTCAAATCCAGTAACTTCATGAAAAACAAAATTGTAAATTCAAAGTGGAATAGTACCTCTTTTATTGAAATGCAGATTCAGGACATAGTCTTTGAAGGTACTTTGGATGGCTGCTTTTTTGAGAACTGTGCCTTTTATGGAGTTAAATTCCAGAAGGCAACTCTAATAAATACGTTCTTTAAAAACAACAAGAAATTTAAAAGAGTACAGTTTGTTGACTGTAAAGTGGATAAAATAACCTATGCATTTTTGAAAAGCAATCAAGCAAATTTGACAGGTATCACTTTATTATCGTAACTATGACAAATAATGAAGAAAAAGGAACACCGCTGGTAACATTTAGCAGAATAGCCGAAATCCCATGCATAAAAAATCCCAGCGGAGAATTAGAGAAAGCAGAGAATTAGAAAACTTTATTTCGAAAGGAAAAAACAATGAAAGATAAATCATTAAAAACAATTAGCCTTGACGAGGTTACTGATAAATATATCGGCAAACTGGGAACTCCAAAGCGTGAAGCTTTTGAAAACAAATTGCGACTTGATTTGCTCAACCAGACAGTTAAACTTGCCTGACAGAAAGAAAACCTCGTGGTAATACATAGACTCTGATTAGTGTTGATTACTATTTCGAGTAAAATAACCCTTAAAAATTAAATTATCATGGAAAAACTAATTGCCTGTTGTGGTTTGGATTGTGCTACTTGCGATGCAAGATTAGCCACAGTAATGAATGATAATGAATTGCGCGCCAAAACAGCCGAAGCTTGGAGCGTGCAATTCAATGCCCCAACCATTTCAACCGAAATGATTAATTGTACCGGATGCAGAGAAGCCGGAGTTAAATTTGAGCATTGCTTACAATGTGAAATAAGGAATTGCGTGAGATCGAAAGAGTTTAAAACCTGTGCCGATTGTGACAAAATGGAAAGTTGCCCTATCGTAGGAAATATTCACAAATATGTTCCTGATGCGCTGGAAAATCTTAAATCATTGAATTAGTAGTTATTCGTAATATTTTCACCGGGATTTTGGACAACACGAATATTTAACAATACATTTCTGTATTTTTGCTTCTATTCTAAATCGTTCCAAAATTAAATTCCAAAATGAATTCAGCATCCTACATTTTCAACAGAAGAGTTAAGCTGGCACGCCTGGTCGTTTCTCTCTTTGTTACCCTGATCATCAATTCAGTGAATGCCCAGGTAAAGTATAATGCCGCAAATGAACTTCGCGAAGCCAGAATGGGCATTGAGCGGGTGGCAAGGTATTATATTCCAGCTTATGCTTCAAGGGCGGGAAGCAACAGCGAAGTACGATGGGTGCAAATCGACCTGGGACAATCCAAAAAAATTGACGGAATTAAATTATTACCTGGCGCCCAGGGATGGGGACCTGCGTCGGGAGGATTTCCTTCACACTTTAAACTTGAAGTTTCAAACGATGTGGATTTCAAGCACTCCGTCATGTATGAAGACTGGACCCTTAAGGAAGAATTCCCCAATCCGGATGATATGGTTATCACCTTTGCCTCAAAAGAGGTCATTGGGCAATATGTGAGGCTAACAGCAACCAGCCTCAGGGACAATAAGCTGGCAATGACCAAAATCATTGTCCTCTCTGATGGGAAGGATATTGCAGAGGGATGCCCCGCTACAGAATCAAATCCAGGCAAAGATTCTCACATCGAATTACTTACACGTGCACCTCGTCCACAGGGGGAATATGTGGTGACCAACAATCCCGGAAATGTAATGCCCGAGAAAACATGGAAACCAGTTCTTTATAAAGCTCAAACGCCCATGGGTGGAGTACAACTGGGTGAAGGGTTGTTTAAAACAACCATGGACAACAACATCAGCTATCTCATGAACTCGTTTACCTTCGATCAGCTGGTTCGTAATTTTCGCGTCAAAGGTGGATTTCCTGTTGAATCCCTTGAGGATCGGTTTAAAAATATGTGGTTTCAGATTCTTCCCGGTTCTGAAGCAGCCCGTTTTCTCACCGGCGCCGGAAATACTTTGCGATGGACAGAAAATGCCGGTTTACGTAAAGAAATGAATGATATTGTTGATGTGATTGACCAGTGTAAAGAACCTGACGGATATCTTATGGCGTTTCCCAAGCATGCCATGTTCGACCATGAGAATGGCGCGTACACAAGGTCGTGGGTATCGCAAGGGCTGATAGAAGCCGGATATGCGGGAAACAAAAAGGCATTTCCTTTGCTTCGCGGATTTTACGACTGGTTTGATAACTGCGAATATCTTCCTGAAATGTTACGTAGGGTAAGACAAGGTACCCAGGGAATTATCCCAATCACGAGAACCTATTTTACCCCTGTAGGAAAACCAAAAGATATTCAGGTTGTGCAACAGTACTTCCAGGAGAACTTTTGGATGGAACAGATGGCCAACCGCGATCCAAAGGCAATCTGGTTATACCCATACGACCGTCCCCATAACTATCTGGTCACAGGAATCGAACCCTACCTCGATTTGTACCGCGCAACAGGAGCTAAAAAATACCTGGACGCTGCAATGGGAGCATGGGATTTATATCACGACAACTGGGAACATATTGGAGGTTCGCTGGCCATCAACGAGGGGACCTTTCTATATGAACCAAAATCGTATTACTTACGGCGCGAGACTGGCGAGTTATGCGGAAATTCCTTTTGGATAAAGCTGAATCAACGTTTTCATTTGCTCTACCCAACTGAAGAAAAATATGTGAGCGAAATTGAGAAATCAATCTATAACGTTGCCATAGCCAACCAGTACGGACCTGAGGGAATACGCTATTTTGCAAAACTGGTCGACCGGAAATACGGTGATCATTCTCCCAATTCCCACCATTGCATGAATACCTGTTGCGAAGGGCAGGGAACCCGAGTATTCGGCTCTCTCCCCGAATACATCTATTCCGTTGCCGAAGATGGTATTTATGTTGACTTGTTTACTGCCTCTGAGATAAAATATCAGACGCAAAATCAGTCTGTAAGTCTAAAAATGAACACTCTTTTTCCATATGATGCCAAAGTGAAAATCCAAATCGGGTTGGAACAATCCCTGCAAAATAAGATCCGGATTCGTGTCCCTGCCTGGGGATCGGAGGATATGCCAATAGTTGTTAATGAAAGCGAAGTGGTCAGAGGAAAGCCCGGGACCTATGTCGTTATTGACAGAAAATGGAAAAATGGAGATGTGATTTCGTTTACCCTGCCAATGGATTTCAGGGTTACAAAATATACAGGACTTGAAAAGGGGTTTGAAGAAAATCACTATGCCATCGAATACGGACCGATTTTGATGGCAATGGTTGGGGTGAAAGCCAAGAAGTTTGACATCGGAGTGAAAGCAACAGCTGAAAGCATTAAGAAGATGTTAAAGCCTATCCCGGGAAAACCTTTGCATTTCTCAATTGAGGGAAACAGCGAATTCGAATACTGGCCTTATTTTGAGATTCAGGAAGAGCCGTTCTCCTGTTTCCCGGAGTTTTTCAGATAAAGAAAATTTTAATTGCTGAATTTTTGTTCAACCTTAAAACATTTACATGAATACTTCCCAGCCATTGGATGGCTCAATAAAGTTCACTTGTCACCATACCAAAGAAAAGCTGATCATACCCTCGGATCTCTTCATGCCATTGAACTATTGGCGAAATGAGCTTTGGATCAAATCTTTAATTGGTGCCTATACCGATGGTATCGGTTATGGGAATATCTCAATTCTAATTCCAGAGAGCGATCAGTTTTATATTTCAGGTACTTCAACCGGGGGAATTCCTGAACTCGATCAGATTCATTACTCCCTTGTGGAGAAATGCGACCTTTCACTGAACGCCATTTGGTGTCGTGGCTCCGTAAAAGCTTCTGCTGAATCGATGAGTCATGGTGCAATCTATTCGGCAAGCGCTGAAGTGGGTGCTGTTGTACATATCCACAATCGTCAACTCTGGGAGAAGTTAATTGACGTGCTTCCTACAACAGCCAAAGAGGTGGAATACGGCACACCTGAAATGGCATATGAAATTATGCGTATAATGGGTCTTGCCGAAACACAAATTAATAAAGTATTTGTGATGGGTGGACACGAAGAGGGGATCATCTCCTTTGGGAAGACAGTTGAGGAGGCTGCAAGGATAATTCTTGCCCTTTAAAAGGATTAGGAGCCATAAAATGGAGAATGTAAAGTGAAAAATGCAAAGTCTATTTTACAGATATTTGGTATTGATCCAAAATAACCATTTGTCAGCCACCAGTTGCCAAATGCCAGCTACTATTGGATGAATATAAAAACGTAATAATTATTGTAATGTCTAAAATCGCAATTATAGGAGGTTCAGGACTGGAGAATCCTGAAATTTTGAAACATGCAGAACGTAAGGTATTGACAACACCTTATGGTGATCCAAGTTCAGATTTTATTTGCGGGACCATAGCAGATGTGGAAGTGGTTTTGCTGTCGCGACATGGACGTGAACATACAATTCCCCCATCACAAGTCAATAACAGGGCCAATCTATTTGCCATTAAACAGCTCGAATGTACCCACATTCTGGCATCAACGGCTTGTGGAAGTCTACGGGAAAATATTGGGAGGGGTGATCTGGTGATTCCGGATCAGTTCATCGATTTTACGAGACACCGGCCAGTGACCTTTTTCGATGAGTTCAAACCAAATGAGATGAAACATACGCCTATGGCAGATCCTTTCAATGGCAGTCTGAGAGATAAACTGATGTTGGCAAGTCGTGAACTCGATTTAAAGGTTCACCCCAACGGATGTATCATTACCATTGAGGGGCCCCGGTTTTCGACACGAGCCGAATCGAGGATGTTCCGGAGCTGGGGAGGCGATATGATCAATATGAGTACTGCCCCCGAGTGTATACTGGCCAATGAACTTGGAATTCCCTATGCAGCAATAGCAATGGCCACCGACTATGACAGCTGGAAAGACGATGGAACTACTGTAACGTGGGAGGAGATACTTGAAGTTTTCGGAAAGAATGTACACAATGTGATCAATATTCTCCTTAAAGTGATTCCTACAGTATAATTTTCAAAAATATTTGGGAAATCCGCGACAAATGATTAAAATTGCAGTCCGAAATTCATCACTGAAATTTCAGGGCCTATAGCTCAGTTGGTTAGAGCATCTGACTCATAATCAGGGGGTCCCAGGATCATGCCCTGGTGGGCCCACCCTCAGAAAATCAAGGACTTACGATACATATTGTAAGTCCTTTTTTATTTCCATTAGCATACAATTTGTACACAACTGTTTTTTTATCATTGTTTTCATTACCTTCCAGATTGCATCATCCAAAATGATTTTATCAATTATTTAAAGATTTTGGATATATTTGTTATACCACATCACTATTAACTTGCATAGAAACGAAGCGACAAAAAAATATTAATAATACACTTGCTCAAGAAGCTTTTGATTATGCCACGAAGGAAGCTACTAAAAATAATGGCTGGGGAATTGAAGATACACGATTTACTGATCGCTGAACTTCAAAAGACTCCCCTATTTATGAATTGCGATTTTAGTACACTCGAGATCATTGCTCTTTCAAAAAAAGGCTCCTCCACGGATTATTCTAGAAAAATTGGATAAGGCTATCAGAAACCTGGAACGCCAGATTGCCTTTAATGGGAAATTGATCATTACTCCCGATTACCCGTAGAATCCGGAATCATAACCATTATTTCTATGTACTACAAGATTGCTTAGGTCAGCATAGTATTCTGCACTGAAATTGCCGAAAAGTATTTCAGGTTGTTCCCTCCCAAATAGGTATTTGATTATTAATCCTTTGAGCGAAGATTATACAGATTTTGAGACAAAGGGTTTTTCGAAATAGGCAATTTCTTGGGTAAGCTAATTCATCTCAGCAATTTTAGCGATTTAATAACTGTAATATCCTATTGCATCCAAACGTTGGTCATCCACTAATAAAAAGATAATATTTGGAGGACATGAATTTATAAATTAAGACTAAGTGCACCAAGTTTTGATGCTCCCTTTCCAAATATCCAAATAAGGTAATTTTTTTCCAAAAAAAATAAACTACCGACTAAATCGAAATACCAATGATGCCTTAATTGGTGTAGATTATTGGGGAATAATCTACACCAATTAACATAATCAAACAATTATCACTTTAATGCCAATTCGCTCCAATTCCGCATTTATTTTCGGATCAATGCCTGAATCGGTAACAATAGTATTAATTTTCGTTACAGGAGCAATTGTCGCAAAACTATGTTTGTCGAATTTACTGGAATCAAATACGGCGATAACCTCTTTTGATATTGAGATCATTGTTTGATTCATACTCGCTTCTTCCATGTTTGGAGTCGAAACGCCTCTTTCGAAATTGAAACTATCAATACCTAAAAAGAGTTTATCACAATAAAATTTCTTTAAGAATTCCTCTGCAAATGGTCCAACAAGCGACATTGATTTCTCTCTCAAATAACCTCCTGGTATGATAACAGGAAATCTTTTATATTCATTTAGAATAATTGCGATATTTAGAGCATTTGTAATTATCGAAAGGTTTTGAAACTTAGTTAGATTTTTTGCTACCTCTAAAGTTGTTGTTCCGGAGTCAAATATAATTGTGTCATTCTCATTAATTAGCGTAGCAGCAACCTTGCCAATCAACTGCTTTTCTTTAAAATTTTTCTGTTGTTTCTCGTTGATTGAAAAATCATCACCTATATAATTGTGATTCAATCTTATGGCTCCACTTCTGACTCGGAGTAAAAGATTTTTCATTTCCAAAAGTTCTAGATCTTTTCGGATTGTAACTTCAGATACACCAAAACGATTGCTCACGTCTTTTACTCTGATTGTACCCTTTTTCATTAATTCTTGCAAAATATAATCCCTTCTTTCAGGTGTTGAACTTTCTTTACTCATATTAATTGTTTTGTGCAAAGTTAAAAAAAAATAGCAAAACTGTAATATAAAAGACAATATTGCATGATTAATATAATTGCTTTAATAATATGCCAAATCAAGATAAGAGCCTCTTTTCACGCTTACAAAACATTGCTTTCCTTAGCTTATGTTTAGCTATAGTGCTGAATTAGGATATAATACAGATATGCAAAATTATTCAATTAAGAATATCATGAGTTAAAATTAGTTTTATACTATTTTTCTTGGCGCTTTAATATTTAATCTTTTTCTTTGCATAAATAATATAACGAAATACAAATGAAATAATATGAAACTATTATATATGTAATATACTTTTATTTAAAATGACTTCTATTAGTATTATTGTCCAAAATAAAGGTAAAATACTAAAAAGGGGATTAAATACTTGTATTTCGAAGGTGGTTACATTTTTCTCAGTTCCGGAAAATGAAATTTTCTTTATATTTAAATATCTGAGCGATGGCTTTAATAGATGTGATTTCCCTGACACAAAAATTGATATCATTTAATACGATAAATCCACCTGGAAATGAGTTGGTAATTGCCAAATTTGTTGGCAAATTACTTTCCGAAAATGGTTTCGATGTAGACTATATCCTGTTTGGTGAAAACAGGTTACATCTAGTTGCAGAGCGAGGCCTGTCAGATATGGCGCAACCTTTAGTTCTTTCGGGGCACTTTGATACTGTACCGCTCAATGCCAAAGTATGGGAAATGGATCCCTTTGCTGGAGTGATAACTGGAAATAAAATTTTTGGACGTGGGTCCAGTGATATGAAATCCGGTTTGGCCGCAATGATTGATGCAGCAATTAGTTGTTTCAATGAAGGTATCCCTGAAGGTGGAGTTCGTATTATTTTTACAGCAGGCGAAGAGCAGGGCTGTCAGGGAGTAGTTCAATTGACCGAAAAATATAAGAAATTTGGTAATGCCAGGGCAATAATTGTCGGTGAACCGACAGCAAATATTCCTGCGATTGGACATAAGGGTGCACTTTATTTCAATGCTTTGACTACAGGAATTACAGCCCACTCCTCCATGCCTGAACTGGGAGTAAATGCAATTTATAAAGCTGCACGTGCAATTTCCAAAATTGAAAGTATTAACTTCTTGGTCGAGCGCGATCCTTTGCTTGGATATCCAACAGTAAATGTCGGACAGATAAGAGGTGGCCTGAACCTTAATTCAGTACCTGACCATGCTGAGTTTACTATTGATGTTCGTACTACTAACAAAATTAAACACACTGAAATCATTCAAAGGCTCAAGGATGAATTGGGTGAAGAAGTCAAATTAACCACCTTAGTAAATATGTCTCCTGTTTCAACAACAGAGGAGGATCCGTTTATTCAAATGGTATATAAAGTATGCAATATTGACCGTTCATTAGGAGAGTATTCCAAAGCATTGCCCTATTTAACAGATGGATCTGTTTTGCAGAATCTTTATAATGGAGCCCCGACTGTTATTCTTGGTCCCGGGCAGCCTGAAATGGCACATAAAACAGATGAATTCTGCTACTTAGGCAATATCAAAAATGCCGTACGTATTTATAAAAACATAATCCTGAACAGAAAGAATTAACAATGATTGAATATCCAGAGAAGATATCAGACGAGACCTTGTTGGAAGAACTCATTTCAAGACCAACTGCAGAAACAATTCAATTGTTTGGGCAGCTTGAAGGAGATATTATCCTATTAGGTATTTCAGGCAAAATAGGACCATCTTTGGCACGAATGGCCAAAAGGGCCAGTGAGGCAGCCGGATGCAATAAAAGAGTTATCGGGGTTTCGCGCTTCCATACCGAATGTGAAAGTAAGCAGATTGAGCATTATGGTATTGAAGTAATTCGCGGAGATCTGCTTGAAAAGAATTTTATCAATAGTTTACCAAAAGTAAGAAATGTATTTTTTTTGGCTGGAATGAAGTTTGGCGCCGAAGAAAATCTTTCATTGACCTGGGCAATAAATACCTACTTGCCTGCATTGGTTGCTGAGCATTTCAAAGACTCAAGGATTGTTGTCTTTTCTACAGGTTGCGTTTACCCTTTGGTACGAGTCAATTCAGGCGGCTCGAAAGAAACTGATCGTCCGATACCATCCGGAGAATACGCACAATCCTGTCTTGGCCGTGAAAGAATGTTCGAATACAGTAGTTTAAAAAACAATACATCTGTTGCATTAATCCGTTTGAACTATTCAGTAGAACCAAGGTATGGTGTCTTAACCGATATTGCCATCAAAGTTAAGAATCAGGAAATCATTGATTTGTCCATGGGATATTTCAATGTGATTTGGCAGGGGGACGTTAATAACGTGGTACTTCGCTCACTAGAACAATGTGAAAGTCCAGCAAAGACCTTGAATATCACTGGACCAGAAATACTATCTGTTCGTGAGGTGGCTAGCGAATTCGGGAAATTATTTGGGATTAAACCAAGATTTATTAACGATGAATCGGATACTGCACTTCTTAACAATTCCGAAAAGGCTTACACCCTTTTCGGAAAACCTAAAGTTCCTGCCAATCAAGTATTAAAATGGATAGCTGACTGGATTATTGATGGGAAAATGTTATTAGGAAAACCAACACATTTTGAGGTCAGAAATGGAAAATATTAATAAAAAATTTCACTATGCAGTCAGATGAAATACCGGGAGAGGTGATTTCTTCTTTGCAAAAAGGGGTTGTTATTCCTGCATTGCCATTGGCTTTAAATAGGTACCGCAAATTGGACGAACGTCGGCAGCGGGCTCTAATGAGGTACTATTTGGAAGCCGGTAGTGGTGGAATAGCTGTTGCTGTTCATACAACCCAGTTCGCAATCCGGTCACCAAAGATTGATTTGTTTAAGCCCATATTGGAAATTGCAAAAGAAGAGTTTGATAATTTCAGTTTGATAACCGGGAAACCAGTTATTAGGATATCGGGTGTAATAGGAAGAACAGAACAAGCTGTTAAAGAGGCTCAATTTGCTTTAATGAATGGTTTTCATGCAATACTTTTAAGTTTAGCTGCTTTCCAGAACGATTCTAATCAACTTATAATAGCGCATTGCCGTGTCATAGCTGATATTATTCCTGTAATAGGTTTCTATTTACAACCTGCAGTGGGCGGAAGAAAGCTGGACGTCAATTTTTGGCGCGAATTTGCTCAGATTGAAAATGTGATCGCGATTAAAATGGCTCCTTTCAACCGATACCAAACCTTAGATGTAGTCAGGGGGGTCGTTGAATCAGGTAGGGCCGGTCAGATAGCCTTGTACACGGGCAACGATGATAACATTGTAGTTGATCTTTTAACAGAGTACCAAATTTCTTATGGATCTATACTGTGTTCAAAACGTATCGTAGGTGGACTTCTGGGGCATTGGGCAGTTTGGAATCGTTCTGCTGTGAAACTTTTGGAAAGGATCCACAGTGGTGAATTAGATCATGATGCTCAACAGTCATTGAAGTTGGCAAACAAAATTACTGATACGAATGCAGCCTTCTTTGATCCGGCCAATAATTTCGCGGGGTGTATCACAGGACTCCATGAAGTACTTCGACGTCAGGGTTTATTGGAAGGGTTATGGACTCTGGACGAAAGCGAAGTGCTATCTCCTGGACAAAAGGGTGAGATAGAAAGGGTTTATCTGGCTTATCCTGAGTTAAATGATGATGCTTTTGTTAGAGAAAACAAAGACAGGTGGCTTTTATAAATTCAATGGGACATCAATATGCATAACCAGAACTGAAAATTTAAATGAAATGATCAATACAAGAATTTCATAAAACAATGTAAAACTTTAAAAATATGGACTCTACATCAAGAAGAAACTTTATTAAAAATTCCTCAGCAGCCACGATGGCTTTATCCTTCGGAGGGATTCTGCCAACTTTTAGCGCAAAGAGCTATGGTAATATTATTGGTTCAAATGAGAAAATACGGGTTTCGATGATGGGGGTTAATTCGAGAGGAAAAGCTTTATCGACGAGTTTTGCTCAACTCAAAGAATGCGAAGTGGTTCATATTTGCGATGTGGATAGCAGGGCAATAGAAAAATGTATGATAGAGGTTTTGAAGTATCAGGATAACAAGCCTAAAGGTTTTAGGGATTTTAGGGAATCACTTCAAGATAAAAATATCGATGCTATGGTTATTGCGACTCCCGACCATTGGCATGCCCCAGCTGCGCTAATTGCAATGCAAGCCGGAAAACATGTCTATCTTGAAAAACCAAGCAGCCATAATCCCAATGAAGGAGAAATCCTTGTAAAAGCAGCTTCAAAATACGGTAAGGCGCTGCAACTGGGCAATCAAAGACGCTCCTTCCCCAAGGTAAAGCAGGGAATACAAGAGATTAGAGACGGTGCAATCGGACGTGCCTATTTTGGGAAAGGATGGTATACCAATAACCGCGGACCAATAGGAAAAGGGAAGGAGACAGCTGTTCCCCAATGGCTTGATTGGAATCTCTGGCAGGGACCTGCTCCAAGAAAAGCGTACAAAGATAATCTGGTGCACTATAACTGGCACTGGCAATGGCACTGGGGAACAGGTGAAGCATTAAACAATGGCACCCACATGATTGACCTTTTAAGATGGGGTTTGGGCGTGGAGTATCCGGTAAAAGTGAGTTCAAACGGGGGAAGATACAGGTATCAGGATGACTGGGAGACACCAGACACCCAAGTAATCAATCTGGATTTTAAAGAAGGTGTTACCATTAATTGGGAAGGAAGAAGTTGTAATGCGAAACCAATCGAAGGAAGTGCGGCTGGAGTAATTTTTTATGGTGAAAAAGGTAGTATATTATTTCCTGGAGGCAACGATTACACCATATTCAATTTGGATGGTGGTGTTGTAAAAGAGGTGAAAACGGACCTGATCATTAATTCAAATAACCTGGCTAACCCTTCTGAGAACCTTGATTTGCTGCATATCAAAAATTTCTTTGAAGGAATCCGGAATGGAAGTGACAAGCTACATTCAGGTATTGATTCAGGAAATAGGAGTACTCTGCTTGTCCAACTTGGCAATATTGCCCAGCGGGTCGGGCATTCTCTTGAAATTGATCCAAAAACCGGACATATTCTAAACGATAAACAGGCATTGCAATATTGGTCCCGGAGTTATGAAAATGGGTGGGAGATGAAACTCTAATTTTTCTTGAAATACCGATTTTATATGAATGTAAGAAGATCATTTGTGAAAAATATTGGAACTGGCATTACACTATCTACAGTTTCCTTTTCATCCGCCGGAGGATTTGCCCACCAATTATTGGCAGGGGAAGAACAAAAACTCAAATCCATACGGATTGGTATCATAGGAGCCGAAAACTCTCATACCGTCGGATATGGGAAAGTGTTTAATATTGACAAGAAATTCCCCGGAGTAGAGGTTATTTTTGTATGGGGTGAAACGGAGGAGATTGCAAAAAACGCCATGTTGAAGGGGAATATACCTCAAATGGCAAAAGATCCTCTGGAAATGCTTGGAAAAATTGATGCTCTGATTGTTGACCATCGCCATGCCAAATACCACCTAGAGGCTGCTATCCCTTTTATTAAAGCGGGAATTCCCACCTTTATAGACAAACCTTTTTGTTACAGAATTAATGAAGGGAAAGAATTTTTGGCTCTTGCCCGAAAATACAGAACACCCGTATCGTCCTATAGTGCTGTTGCATACTCCAGTGCGACCCAAGATTTAAAAAACCAGGTAAATTCTTTGGAGAATATCAATCAGGTTGTAAGTTTCGGGCCGGTAGATGTGGAATCAGAATATGGAGGCATATTTTTTTATGGAG
The DNA here is from genome assembly GCA_963677935.2 of Prolixibacteraceae bacterium. Classification (GTDB taxonomy): domain Bacteria; phylum Bacteroidota; class Bacteroidia; order Bacteroidales; family Prolixibacteraceae; genus JAAFHB01. The sequence continues at coordinate 4,118,648 of CAXXEH010000003.1, forward strand.
TCCACCTTCTGCAACCATTGATGAATATCTTCGGCGAGGATATCGAAAAGGTGAAGGTAATCAGAGAAGGAAAAAACGGAAGTGCAAGCCTGATTTTTAAAAGTGGATTGTATGCGACGTTGATTTTTAAAAATAGTTATTCGGGTTGGGAAACATTCGTTGAAACAAAGGACGGACTGATTGTGCTTAAACCTCGTATAACAGAGAGTGATCCTGCCCTGTGCTATGTGGACATGGTTAAAATGTTCAGAACGGGGAAAGAACCCAGAACCCATCAGAGCATACTAAGTGATGTCGCAGTTCTGGAGGCTTTAGAGAAATCTGTTTTAAGTCAGGAATGGGTAAATGTTATCTACTAACTATTGACAGGAAAATAAACAATAGAATTACTAATGATGAAGTCATGTTGCAAAATATTTTTTTTATCTATCTTTATTTCATTCCAAGCAATTGCAGGAACGAAAGACAGTATAAATATTGAAGGTTTCCTATATCTTGATGGCACCCCTGTGTCAGTTAAAATCCTCAATGGCATGATTACCGAAATCACCCATTTGCCTGTAGCATCCGGTCTGCCAAAAGTATATGTAGCACCGGGGTTGATAGATATTCAGATAAACGGGTACATGGGAATTGATTTTTCAGACCAGGAGCTGACTTTGGAAAACATGCGCAAAGCCACTTTGGCAATTTGGAAAGAAGGGGTTACCAGTTTTTTACCTACTTTAACAAGCAGCAGTCATACCAAACTCTTAAAAAGTTTTGCTTTCTTGTCAAAGATGATAGATGATTCCCTGATAGGAAAATCAATTTTGGGATTTCATCTGGAGGGGCCCTACATTTCTCCATTAAAGGGTTATCGTGGTGCGCATAATGAAAATGAGATCAGACTACCCGATTGGACTGAATTTCAGGAATTTCAAGAGAGTGCACGGAACAAAATCAGATTGATTACCGTTGCCCCGGAAATGGCAGGAGCCATCCCTTTTATTGAAAAATGTTGCGGAACCGGAGTTGTTGTTTCTTTGGGCCATCATAACGCCACAGCTGATATTATTGAGAAGGCAGTTGTTGCAGGGGCCGCTCTCTCTACACATTTGGGGAATGGCTGTGCCAATGAAATAGACCGTCACAACAATCCGATCTGGCCCCAATTAGCGAATGAAGGTCTGTCTATCAGCATTATTGCCGACGGAGCTCATCTAAATAAGGAGGAAGTCATCACATTTTATAAGGTTAAAGGTGTTGAAAAATCCATTCTCGTTTCTGATGCGGTCTCTTTAGCTGGTCTTCCTCCTGGCGTATATCTTTCAGATGGGGACACTCTTGTTTTGACCAAAGAGGTTGTTAAATATCCGGCTCAAAACGTTTTGGCAGGAGCTGTTCAACCGATTAGCAGAGGGGTCAGTAATATTATGAAATTCACCCATTGCAGCCTAAAGGATGCTATTCAAACGGCGAGTTCAAATCCGGCGCGTTTATTAGGTTTAAACACCCTTGGGGAATTAAAACCAGGGAAACGTGCCGATATGATTTTATTTACTATGGCAGATGGAATTATAGTAATTCAAAAAACCATTGTAGCAGGAAAAGTAGTCTATAAAAGAGAGTAATAGCATGAAAAATGACAGAAGAATTTTTCTTAAATATGCAGGATTGGCAGGATTAGGTGTTGCCGGATCCAAAATTTCAATGGCCTTTTCATTTCCGTTTGAATGGTCTTCAATTTTCGCAAATTCTGATATGGAATCTGAAGAGTTGAGTAAGAAGAAACTTAGCATCATTGGGCTATATGGGAATTGGGCTTCCTCTCTTACTGATAAAAATCCTGAAGACTCCCAAAATATTGTTTTATACAACCAATGGGCCAGAAACCATGAAGATGTAATGGCCAAATCGCTATTCAGTGCCGGAACTACCTGGCCGGGTTTTTTTTTTGCCGAAGACCGTATAGCGCTTGACATTTTATGTGCTCGCGAAGATGTCGACTCAACGCGGATTGGTTGCGGCGGCTTATCCGGGAATACACAAATTTGATGCAGAAATGCAAAATTAGGCATTCGACTGGTTTGACAAGTGGCTTAAAAGGTAATTTTTATTTTCAGAGTTGTAAACAAAAGTACTTAATAATAGATGAGATTGTCAAAGGACATTGCTTTAAAAATTAAAAATATTGAAATGAAAAAATCTGATAAACAAAGCTATATGAACTATTATTCAATCGATGATTTTACCAAAGTCGTGAAAATTGATGCGCATATTCATATAAATACTTTTAAGCAAACAATCATTGAACAAGCAGTAGAAGATAATTTTATTTTTATAAGTATCAATGTTGATGGATTTCCTGAAACTTCAATTGAATTGCAACGGGAGTATTCGATCAAACAACACGAGATTCATCCCGACAGGTTTTATTATCTGACAACGTTCCGCGTAAATGGATTTGAAAAGCCCGAATGGAAAGAGTCAGTTATGAAATATCTGAAAGAGTCATTTGTCAAGGGCGCCGCCGGAGTAAAAGTTTGGAAAAATATCGGAATGGGGGAAAAAACTGCTGAAGGGAGAGATATTTTTGTTGACGATTTCGTTTTTGATCCCATATTTAACTATTTGGAAGAGAATCAGATTCCACTAACAGGACATATCGGAGAACCTAAAAGTTGTTGGTTGCCCATCGATGAGATGAAGATTTCAGGAGACATCGATTATTTTGGCAAGAATCCTGAATACCATATGTATTTGCACCCAGAGAACCCAACTTATGAAAAGCATATTGAAGGGAGGGACCGGATGTTGAAAAAACATCCAAATTTGGTATATGTTGGTGCCCATCTGGGAAGTCAGGAATGGAGTATTGATGAGCTGGCAAAAAGACTTGACACCTTTCCCCTCATGTCGGTTGATCTTGCAGAGCGGATATGCTACTTTCAATTTCACTCCTTGCAGGATTATCAGAAAGTATATGATTTTATAATGAAATATCAGGATCGCCTTTTATATGGAACCGATATTATCATTGATGACACCCAAAATCAGGAAGAAGAGAGAAGAAATGCACATGAGTTGTGGATGAGGGATTGGATCTATTTTAATACAGATAGATTAATGACCAATACTAGTTTTAGTTTAGAATTTAAAGGTTTACATCTTCCAAAAACAGTCGTAGACAAGATATACTCAAAAAATGCAATCAGAATTTATCTACAACAAAAATAACCCACATGAAAAAAAAATGTCGCATCCGAACTAAATTAAAATCTGTCATTGTTGATACTAAATTTGATGGAAGAAAGATCTATCCTAATCCGGCAATTAAATCTATGCTGTTCTTTTTGTTAATATTTTTTTCGTCTGTCAGTTTTGGCGCGATGAACGATCTAAGGAGGATAGGATATAGTCTGATACCTGCTCCGCAAAGAATAGAGATAACTGGGAAAAAGGTTTTGCTTGACAAGGGGTGGGCCATCGACACTAAACTTGATGCCGGCAGTATGGCTGTAAGGCGGCTCCAATCCGGTATGATGGATTTTTATGGTATTAAGCTTACCGGAAATGGGAAAGGCAAAATTATTCTGGAAATTATTCCAGGCAGTATTAAAAAAGGATTGGATCCTGCGATTGCTCAACAGGCTTACAGGCTTGAAATTTCCAATGGACAGATCAAAATTACCGGTAATGATGGCGCCGGGTTGTTTTATGGGGTACAAAGCCTTTTGCAACTAATACGTCCTGATGGAAACTGCAGTTTTTCATTACCAGAAGGGATAATAACAGATTGGCCAGATATGCAAATGCGCTTCATTCATTGGGATACCAAGCACCATCAGGATCGGATCGAAACATTAAAACATTATCTGGATTGGTCAGCCTATTTCAAAGTCAATGCGGTGGCATTCGAGATTGAAGACAAGTACGAATATCCAAGCCATCCGGTTATTGGAGCTCCTGGTGCTTTCACAAAGGCTGAAATGCAGGATCTTACCAGGTATGCCAGGGAACGTTTTATCCAGTTGGTACCGGATGTCCAGGCCCCCGCGCATTTGGCATATGTACTTAAACACAAGGAATTTGCTCATTTAAAAGCAGACGGGAGTAATTATCAGATTTGTATGTGCGATGAAGAGGCAATCAAACTCATTCAGGATATGTACCTGGATATGATTGATGCTACTCCCGGAGTAGATTACTTTTTAGTTTCAACTGATGAGGTCTACTATGCCGGAATTTGTAATAAATGTAAAAATGAAAATAACGTGAAAAACCGAAGTCAGGCATTGGTTGATTACACGGTCCGTATGAATAAATGGATGTCAGAGCACGGTCGGAAAATGATATCGTGGATCGAATTTCCCCTGCTATCTGAGGATATTCACAAACTGCCTTCAGGAATGATTGACGGGGTCCTGAATGTTGATTGGATTGATGAGCTAAATAAAGCAGGAATTAAACAATTGAATTACAACTCTATTCAAGGCGCTGAGTACCTTTTCCCCAATTATTTCGCTACACAGTATGAAAATTCTGAAATTAAAGGGAATCTTCACTCTACTGCTGTCTCGGGCGTTGAGGCGATTAAAAAAGGGGCCAATCTGACAGGATCATTTACCGCAGCATGGGATGATTCGGGTCTGCATAACGAACTTTTTTGGCTGGGTTGGGCTACCGGAGCACAATATGCATGGTCTGTTGACAAACCATCACTTGAACAGAGTACCGCAGATTTCATGGATGCCTTCTATGGTTATGACAGTCCTGATATGGTAGAAGTGTATCGAATGATTGAAGATGGGGCACGCTTTTATGAGGATTTATGGGATAATGTAATATCACGGGAAAGAGCTCCGGGTTACGGCGATTGGATGGGTAAAGGAATTAATACGGAACGTTTTGACCCTACTCTTGCTACTCTTCCAAGACCGGGAATCAGTTCAAATCCTGTTTTTAGAACAAAATATTCCCGGAAAATTGAAAGGGCTCAACTGTTACGTCGTGAAAATGACAGGCTGATCAGTCTTCTGATGCGAAACATGTCGAGAGTCAGTAGAAATCACTATAATCTAGAAGTACTTCTCTCAATTGCATATCTTGAGAAATACACAATTAATACTTTGATGAATTGGGTAACAATAGAGGATGATCTGATAAAAGCATCAAAGAAGTCTAAAGATAATCCCGTTGCTATGGGATTGATGGTTAACGCATATAATCTTGCCGGAGAAATACTGAAAGAAAAAAACGAGGTGGTAACAGAACTCACGACTACCTGGGAAAAAAGCAGGTTTGAAAAATGCCGGTCTGTTGGTGGCCGAAAATTCAACCACGTACTCGATGATTTGAAAGACCATTTTGCAGACCGAAGGTTGGGCCTTGATTATATGCTTGCCCCTTTTGAAAGAATGGAGATTGAAAAATGGCAAAAGCAATTAATGGGTGCAATGACCGATTTTGCCAAAACCCACAATCTGCCAATCGAAGGATTAAAAGAAAAACCTATGAATGAATAAATACTTTAACTATGAAAAAATCAAAAGGCCTCTCCGTCAGACAAATATTCATAATAGCCGTATTGCTTTGTTTATCTGCCGCTTGTCCGGTTACTGCCCAGAAAAAAATCTACATTATCACTGATCTTGAAGGGGTAAGTGGCGTATATAAGTTTGCCCAAACCAGGGAAAAAGATTCGCCCTTGAATATACAGGCATGCGAATATTTTATGGATGACCTATCTGCGGTTATTCGTGGATTACGCGATGGTGGAGCCACTGAAATACTGGTAGTAGACGGACATGGAAGTCAATGTGTGATTCCACGAATGATGATACCAGGTGCAAAATATCTCACAGGAGTCCCAAGACCGGCTGCACTTTGGGGACTGAATTCTTCGTATTCGGGATTCGTTCAGTTCGGAGCGCATGCAATGATGGGCACCCCCGATGGTGTACTAAACCACACGCAATCGTCGAAACCGGAGAACAGGTATTGGTATAATGGTGTCGAATCGGGAGAACTGGCCCAATGCGCGGCAATTGCAGGGAAATATCGAGTTCCAACTATATTGGTAACCGGTGATGTAGCCACTTGTAGGGAGGCGCGACAATTCCTTGGAAAGGACTGCGTTACAGTTCCTGTTAAGGAGGGGATATCCCGTGAGGCAGCAATCTTTTATCCATTTGAAGAAACACGATCTGCTCTATATGCTGGGGCAGTAAAAGCAATGAAAGCATTACCTGACTGTAAGCCTTACCTGATGAATCTGCCTGTTAAAGGAAAATTGCAGTACTTCGATCTTAAATCTGATTCCTCAGGACATAAGATAATTTCCAAAGAAGCTGTTTTCGATGATGTTGAAAACATTTTAAAATTCTGAACCATTTTTATAATGCTTAAGCTAATCCTAATCTCGTTAACGGTTTTTTCGTTCTTAAAAGTGAACGCCCAAGTTTTCAACGCACTCAAGTTCGGTCCCAATGAACTTTACAATGCCCACATTGCGAAACAAGTTCGATTGTCTTTGAAAACAGATGTGATTACGTTGGAAGGAAGGAATTTTCAAGCTCCATTTAAAGGTATTATTGAGAGCGATTGTATTGACCCGGCTGATAACAAAAATGTTTTGGTACAAGACAAAAAAACGCTTAAATCAATCCGGTTTACGATTGAAGCAATGCTTCCCAAAGATGCTTCCGTCGATTTATATGTCAGTTTTGGGAATACTTTTTATTCTGCTGATGGTTGGAATAAATGGGAAAAAGTAAAAGGTCATCAGGTGGAAATTAAAAATCCAAAGGGGAAATATTGCCGTTTTCGCCTGATTTTATCAGCCCCATCAATTGAGAAATCCCCTCTCATTAAATCTTTGACGATTAAAGCTGACTATGAAAAATTTCCTGCCCATTTTCAAAAAGAAATTAAGATTCACCAGTTTGAGAATGAAAAGCTGATTACCTCCCAATTTGATTTTAAATATGAAAGACCAGACAATAAGGAACTAGCAGCTTTCGTAAAGCTGATGGGATACGACACCCTTATAGCCAAAAACAGTTCAAATCTGAGAAGTCTTCAGATTCTTAATACTGCTGTTGCAAGCACACCAAACCACTCCCATGATGGCTGGTCAACGGATTATCCCTTCGATCCGCGTGAAATCTGTAGTTTACAAGATGGAAAGATGTCAATCAAAGGACATTGCATGTCATATGCGGTTGTATTAATCAACTCCCTCACAGCTTTTGGTTATTATTCCCGCCATTGGTCTGCCAACGGCTTCAGGGACATGGACCATGAGGTAGTGGAAGTCTGGGTAGACAGTCTTAGAAAATGGATCTATCTTGACCCTTCTTTAAGCCAGTTTTATCTTGATCCAAAAACAAATAATCCTCTTTCTCTCAAGGAAATGCATGACATTTATACTCGTTTCGCACTTCTTCCGCGAGAAACTTTTAACGACCTTTCCAGGGATTCATTGATGATAAGAATAAATTCAAAGGGTGCAGGAAGAGGGAAGCTAGCCCCAATTCTTTGCGTTGACAGTGGATGGCATTATGGAGGCAGGGTAGATTCAAAGGTCTATGACTGGGGTTGGTTTCACGGTTATATGGTAAGTGGGTTTCTACGCCTGACCGAAAGGAATAATTATGTTTCCCAACGGGAGCCATGGTTCAGTGATTTTGGCAATGGGATCGTATATAACAGTCATTTACACTGGATTGACGATGCCACGCCACCTAGAACAAGCAATATTCAAACATACACCGGAAGGGAGAGGGATCTTTGGTGGAGCTTAAACCAGGCCTCCATAAAGGCTGTTCGAACAAGTGAAAATATCATTTCATTGGAATTCGGAAATACACAACCATTTTTCAAACAGTACCTGGTTTTTATTGACAACAAATCTCCGATTACAATGCTTAACGGTTTATTTTCCTGGAAGCTGCACTCAGGGGAGAATAAGGTTAAAGTAATTCCTGAAGATATATTCGGGAATAGAGGGATTCCCAGCTTTATCAGTTTGACCTTCTAATATTCCTAATAATCAATTCATTATGAGGGAAATTAAGAATAGTATTGGAAATTTTCGATACCGAATATTGGCCCTGGTATTTATGGCCACAACAATAAATTATTTCGACCGGAGTATTATTGGAGTGATGGCTCCTACATTGCAAAAATTATTCTATTGGTCAAATAAAGACTATGCCGCTATTATGGTATCCTTCAAAATTGCTTACGGAATAGGATTATTGTTTATGGGAGGTATCATTGACAGACTGGGCACCAAAATTGGTTACACCCTTTCAATTGTGATCTGGAGCTTCTTCGGCATGTTACATGCTGCAATCAGACCTGCTTTTAGCTTAATCGGCTTTATGATGGTCCGCTTTGGACTGGGTATTGGTGAGTCGGGGAATTTTCCCGCCGCGATAAAAACTGTTGCTGAGTGGTTTCCCAAGAAGGATAGGGCATTTGCCACAGGCATTTTTGATGCATCAACCAGTGTTGGAGCAATTTTAGCCCCGTTTATTGTTGGGGCAATTGTTTCAGTAAAAGGGGATAATTGGCAAATTCCTTTTCTTATCACAGGAGTGCTTAGTTCCATATGGGTTGTGTTATGGACGAAAACATATCAAAAGCCGGAGAATCATCCCACATTATCAGAAGAAGAGTTGAACTACATTAACAGCGATTCCACAGAAGAGACAATTGAAAAAATTCCCTGGTTAAAACTTTTACCCAAGCGGGAGACATGGGCTTTTTCCCTAACAACGATTCCTGATGGCGTTTGGTGGTTTTATCTTTTCTGGGGCGCCAAATTTCTTGGTGAACAGTTTGGCGTAGATATAAATAATATTGGACTTCCATTTCTGATAATTTTCATCATGGCAGATGCAGGAAGTCTGCTGGGAGGATATACTTCCGGGGCATTGATTAAGAAGGGATGGTCAATCAATAAGGCGAGGAAAATCACTATGCTCATTTGTGCAATTATTATTTTACCAGTTTCGTTTGTCCCAGTTATTTCCAATAAATGGTTTGCCGTATTTTTAATTGGCATTGCTGCTGCAGGACATCAGTCGTGGTCGATAAATGGCTATACCTTGGTTCCGGATGTTTTTCCAAAAAAAGCTATTGCCTCTGTAATTGGAATTGGAAAAATGATTGGGGTTACAGTCGCAGTCATTGCTGATATTGCTTTGGGTTCCGTGCTGGATACTGCCAACAATTCCGGCTATTTCTGGGCGTTTTTAATCTCTGGCTTATCTTATTTGATTATTCTGGGATTCGTTCACTGGTTGATGCCTAAGATGACACCGCTGGATGATCATCTTAATTATATAAGAACAAAATAAAAACTGATTTAATAAGAAACCCTTCCAAGTTTAAAAATAGTACACGACGTTTGAAAATTAATAACTAATGAATGAATTAAACCTGACTATTTCTGGTAATCGTTCGCGAAGTTCGCAAGCATATATTCTGGCTACAGTCTTTCTTTCTCTATTTTCACTGGTAGGTATTGCTTACTATGGCCTCCCTTTTTTTTATGATTTTATGATCAGGGAATTTGGCTGGTCGCGGGCGGTAGTTACATCAGGAAATGCAGTTGGTAAATTATTGATTGGTCCGTTGTTCGGATTTGTCGCAGGATGGATGATTGATCGTCATGGACCACGCAAAATGATGTTAACCGGTGCATTATTAATGGGTATAGCTCTGATAGGATTAAGTTTTTCAGGTACACTGTGGATATTTTATTTCTTTTACATTTTTAATGCACTCGGGTATGTTTTGGGTGGTCCACTTCCTTGTCAGGTCTTAATTTCAAGATGGTTTGATAAAAATCGTGGAAAAGCGATGGGTATAGCCTATCTCGGAATCGGAACAGGCGGGGCATTGGTTCCATTAGTATCATCTGGACTCGAAAAAAACTATGGATGGCATATCGCCTTGATGGCCCTGGGTGTTATAGTGATGTTAATTGCAGTCCCACTTGCTTTTTTTATCAAAGATTCAGGGAGAGACAGAATGGAACAGGCAAAAAAAGAAACAATGGTTTCTATTCATTCTATTCTCCAAAGTAGAAATTTTTATCTTCTTGCCATTGGAAGTATGTGTTCAATTGGAGTTGTTGGCGGAATTGGTCAGCATCTTAAACTTTATCTCCGTGATCTTGACTTTACACAATCACAAGCAGCTCAGGTGATGTCACTTGTATTGCTTTCAAGCCTTGTGGGAAGGATTTTGATGGGATTCCTGGCCGATCTGATTAACCGCAAATATGTAATGATTCTGATTTACACCATTGTAGGCCTTACAATTCCGTTGTTAATGGTCCCAGATTTTCCTGGAAGAATCATCCTATTCGCAGTAATATTTGGAATCGGGCTGGGTGGCGATTATATGATTATCCCTTTGATGGCTGGTGATTTATTTGGTGTTAAAGCATTGGGCCGAATAATGGGAATCATTCTCGTTGCTGATGGTGTCGCTGAATCACTCTTCCCAATGTTGGTTGGTGCACTTTATAACGGGGTTTCAAAGAGTTATGCAACTGGATTTATTGTTTTGATCTGTGTTGCTGCCGTTGGAGCAGTAATTATCTCATTCCTGCCAAAGAAACAGTTGGAATTGACCTTTATCGAGTAAATATTAGACCAAAAGGATCACTAATTAGAATAGAGGGACAGAAGTTTTAAAAGAATTACTTTTTACACGATAAGAATAGTATCCGGAATTATTCCGGTTTTTATAATTTAAACAGCAATAAAATTGAAAACACATGAAAAGAATGAAAGATTGCCTGATAACCATGATGATTTTACTTGTTACCACTTTGTTAACCTCAGGTCAAACAAACAGCCCGGACGAACGAATTGTAAAATCAATTGCAAACAACATCCTATCAAATACAAAGTATAACTTTTATGATTCGGGATCTGAAAAAGTGCTCAGCAAGATTGATATCAGCAACTATACACCAGGTCTAAAAATAAAGAGTCCTTACAATACGTGGAATTATTGGAATGGAGTCTTAAATATTGCAATGCTCGATTTGACAGAATATTTCAACGATCCTGTATATAAACAGTTCACTTTAAAGAATTATGAATTCGTCTTCGATAATGTTGCCATCTTCAAAGATAAATACAAAAAGGAAGTGAATAAATGGAATTATCCATTTGGCCAATATATTGTAACAGAAGAACTTGATGATTGCGGGGCGATGGGAGCAGGTCTTATTGAGGTTTATATGGAAAATAGCCGGAAAGATTACCGGGCTTACATTGACAAAGCAGCTGATCATATTCTAAAGAAACAACAGCGGTTGAAGGATGGAACCCTTGTTCGAAAATTTCCGCATGAAATGACACTTTGGGCAGATGATTTGTATATGAGTGTTGTTTTCCTTGCCCGAATGGGAAAACTTACTGGAGATCAGAAGTATTTTGATGATGCAATAAGGCAGGTAATTAATTTTACCAAATATCTGTATGAAAAAAATAGTCAATTGTATTACCATTGTTGGTACAGTGACCTTCAACAAAATGGGGTCGCACATTGGGGTCGATGTAATGGCTGGATAATGCTCGCACAAGCAGACTTATTGGAGTATTTACCGGAAAATCATCCTCAACGGAATGCAATTCTTACGATTTTCCGTCATCAAGTATTGGGAATTTCGAGGTACCAGAGTGCATCCGGTATGTGGCATCAACTGTTGGATAAAACAGATTCCTATCTGGAAACCTCTTCTTCAGCAATGTTTACCTATTCCATTGCTAAAGCGGTTAACAAAGGCTGGATTGATGCAAGATTCGGATCAATTGCTACACAAGGATGGGCAGGAATAAAATCTAAAGTCCAGCCTGATGGTCAGGTTCAGGATATTTGTGTCGGAACCGGAATAAAAGATGATTTGGGTTTTTACTATGAACGACCTGTTGCATTAAACGATATTCACGGACTTGGAGCTGTACTGCTTGCCGGAGTAGAAATATTGAAAATGAATCAGAAAAATCAGCAAGCATGTCATTAGACCATTGTATGAGCAATTATTTATCCAATAACAAAGTCGGGATTATTTTGAATTGACATTTATGAACTATATACAAATACTAGCCATTAATCCAGGTTCTACAACAACAAAGTTTGCCGTATATTTTGGAAACGAATGTAAATTTAAAAAAACAATAACGCATTCTGTGGATGAATTATCAAGTTATTCCAATGTAATTAATCAGTATGAATTCAGGAAAGAACTGATCATGGATTCGCTGGTTGAAGAAGGTTTTGATATCCATAAAATCAAGTACATCATTGGCCGAGGTGGATTCACATATCCATTAAAGTCGGGTGTCTATTTGATTAACAGCAGGATGCTGAAACATTTACGAAGCGGAATTTGCGGTCAGCACGCAAGTAATCTGGGGGCCATAATTGCCAATTATTTTGCCTGCCTGATTCGTGATGCCCATGCTTACATTGCAGATCCAGTAGTGACAGACGAACTCGAGGAGGTTGCCCGGTTTTCCGGTCACCCCGATTTTGAGCGAAGATCGGTTTTTCATGCACTAAACCAAAAAGCAACAGCACGAAAACATGCCAAAAAAATTGGAATTTCGTATGAAAAGCTGAACCTGATTGTTGCTCATCTTGGTGGAGGCATTTCGGTAGGAGCTCATAAAAATGGGAAAGTTGTGGATGTTAATAATGCACTCGATGGAGAGGGGCCATTTAGTCCTGAACGCAGCGGAACCTTGTCTTTGGGTCAGGTCGTTGAATCATGTTTTAGTAATAAGTACGGGAAAGATGAAATACTCAGAATGATCATTGGTGAAGGTGGATACATGGCTTACCTGGGAACTAACGATGCTTCTGAAGTAGAACAGCGAGCCAGAAATGGTGATAAAAAAGCGATTAATATTCAGGATGCCCTTGGTTATCAGATTGCAAAGGTGATCGGTGAAATGGCGGTTGTCCTTAATGGAAAAGTTGATGCCATATTATTAACCGGAGGATTGGCTTTCAATAAGTATCTTACTCAATATATAACTTCAAAGGTTGATTTCCTTGCCGGAGTTTATATATACCCCGGAGAAGACGAACTTGAGTCCCTTGCATTCAATGCATTGTCCGTTGCAACAGGAGAAATTAAACCCTTAAAATATCCACACTAACGGGAGGGCTATATTTCATAAATTCTTATCATTTCAATTGATGTATTAAATTAATAATCATGATTGTATTTAGATTGTTACTGGTGCTGTTTTTATAATTGGAAATGCTTGTTGCACATTGGCAAACCCCGTTTGAGAAAATGAAGGTGCTTAAAGATGAAAATTTTATTATCACAAAGAAATACCCAATGTCTCCCGGCATTTTAAGTTTACAATGGAGGCAAAAGATAAACTTGTTGATTATCCAGGAGTGCAAAACATAGAGGATTATCTCCGAACCATTTTGCTGAAATGAGGAATGATAAATAGTTGTTTGAATATCTGGGAGAAAACCTCTATCAAGATGTGTTCGGCGTTGTATGGGACAGAAGTATTGATAAAGATATCGGGAATGTGATAGGTGTTCTTCTTCAGAAACCTTCACTAACCGAGTGTCATTTTTCTGATCCGTTGGACAATTTTTAATTCGAGGATATTCCTGGTAAAATCTCCATTTATGGTGACAGGTTCAGGCTTTATGTCATTGACTTTCCCTTGTTCGAAAGAGCCTGGTCAATGCGGGGAATGAAAAATCTGTTGATGGTTTTTTGCATGAATCCCGAATTTGTTCCTGAATTAATGAACACTATTGCGATTTGCAATATTGCTCAGGTTGAAAAAGCACGCCAGTTTAATATTGATGCAATAGAATTGGGAGATGATTGGGGGCAACAAACAGGGCTGATTGATTATAGGGTATGATTCCTGGAGGGGTTTTATCTATTATTATTTAAAAATAAATTATAATGCAATGAAAAAGAGAGGTAAACTTGTATTTATTCATTTCTGCGCGAATGCAAAAGAAATCTTCGATGATCTGATTGAAATCGGTGTTGATTGCTTAAATTCTTTTCAACCTTCGTTAATGGAAGTTTCAAATCCTTTACATTGTGTAAAAACAGATTCTCCTTTTTGAGAGGTCTGTCCATCCAGAAAACTTTACCTTTTGGGTCTGTCGATGATGCAATCAATGAAACCCGTTCCCTGTTGAATGCCGGGGAAAAGGGTGGTTGTAACGCCGTTTAGGGGGATACTTCAATAGGTAACATCATCGCGTTTATTGAAGAGGCAAAAAGTCAAAATACATATAGAATTTAAACAGTTAATATGAAACGTATTGAAAATCCAACACAAAATTTTGGAACCGGGCAGGAAAATGAGATTGATGCAATATTCGAAGCAGAGAAAAGATCGTTAATAGATATTTTCTTCTCAAGAAATCCCAAGTATTGGTCTTTTTTTGGCGATTCCAGTTTTAGAAATATTGTTGATTTTAGAAAACAAAATCTCGATCCTGAAGAAAGAATCAGATTCTACCCTCAGGGAGAAATGCTTCATGAGAAACTTATTAATGAAGAAAAGATTCCTGAAAGATTCAGCACCCCAGGCGGCAAATGCGACGATATCCTTGAATTTTCAGCTTCACTATCCAAGAACTGGGAAAACCCGGGAAGTGTAGAAAATGTCATTACTATGCCATGCGATCCTGCCATTTATGGTTCTATGATCGGCATGCTTGTTAATGCCAATCTGGTTCATTATGAGTATTCTCAGATGGCTAGTGAGTTGGAAAAAAATGTAGTGCGGCAAATGGCAAATTTATCCCGATATGATCCTGAAATAGCCACTGGTATCTTCACTCAAGGTGGCACTTTTTGCAACCTTTACGGGTATCTGCTTGGTATTCGAAAATCTTTCTCCAATTCAATTCATCATGGATTATCGACTGTAAATGATTACAGGATGATAAATTCACAGGGGGGGCACTACTCCAATATTACCAATTTGTCACTTTTGGGTGTTGACATTAAAAACAAGGTCATTCGAATTAAGATCACTGAAAATAATGACATGGATATGGAGGATCTCGAAAAGCATCTGACAGCATGTTTTCAGCTTAAAATTTTTGTCACAACTATTATGCTAACAATGGGAACGACAGACACATTTGGAGTGGACCATGTAAAACCGGTGTATGATCTAAGAAACCAGTTATGTGAAAAGTATGAAATAAAAATAAAACCACATATCCATGTGGATTCTGCAATTGGCTGGGCAATTATATTTTTTCTGGATTATGATTTTGACGAAAACCCATTAAGGATAAACAAGAGAACATTAGAAAGCCTTAGAAAAATCACATGTTTATTTAGTGAATTGAAATATGCCGACTCCTACACCATTGATTTTCAAAAATGGGGATATGTGCCTTATACTTCAAGTCTGGTCATGATTAAAGATAAATCAGATTTAAAATATCTGGAAAATGACCCTGATAATTTCAGTTATTTTGAGAAACATACACAAGGCCATTCACACTTACAGTCAACCATCGAGTGTTCAAGAGGAGCAGCAGGAACCTTTGGTGCATATGCAGCATTGAAGTATTTGGGGAAAGAAGGCTACCAAATAACAATAGCACATTGCCTCCAAAACGCCAATTATTTCAGATATCGGTTAAGCAAATTGCAATTTGTAAAGGTAATGGCCATCCAAAATCAAGGGCCTAGTGTTGGATTTCGAATCTACAATCCTGATCATATTGAGGATGCAGAAGAAGAGTACAAATATGAATCTGAATTTCAAGACAACATGGAATACCTGCAAAGATTTGAGAGAAATAGCGCGTGGCATCGACAATTGTTTCTCAATCGTGGGAAAGTGGGTCTTTTCACAAATTGGGTGGAGTTTATAGCACGTACTGAATATGATGAGAAAGATAGAATTCACAAATTTCCCGGTGAAAAAGCAGTATTCATGAATCCCTTAACCACAAGAAAGGAGATTGATATTTTTTTAGAAAATATCTGCAAAATCAGTTCAAAATCATTTGGGTAATACAAGTAATGCTAATTCAGTCAATATCATATCTCATTTTGTATCATTTTTAATTGAAGTGTAACATAGTATATCCAACTGTCAACTTTACTTAATTCTATATCAAGATTTAATTAAAATATTAAAGGTTGATGTACCAGCAGGCGCCTTTGGGAATACGTTGTTTCCCATTTCAACAGCCACACCACTTCCAAATGGTCTGCGTCCGTCATTGGTTCTTAGTGACCCGTTTTTTTAGGTCGAACCTATAAAAATTGCCGGCAAAGCCAATAGCGAGCAGATAGCCTTCGGAATGAAATAAATATTGTCATCTTCGTCTTTGACTGGTTTGCTATGCAGTTTTCAGGAACTCTTTCACCATATTTCTTATTTAAAGATTTAAGCTTTCCCCAACTAAAGTCGAAGTGTACAAAACGGTAATCCAGGTTCACTTTGGCTACTAAATAATGAAACAAATTGGTATCTGAAGCTAAAATTTTTCAATGCTGACTTCGTATTTCAGATTGGCATCCTGGTGATACTATCGCTCCAACAAAAATGTCCTGCAGGTAAATGCCCAGTAAGCCAGTATCAAACCTCCATTATTTCTTGATGAGAAAAAATCAGGGCTTCATATTTGAACTGCAATTCCTCAAAATTCAGGTCAAAACAAAAAGCATATGCCCCACGGTCAAAATCACATTGAATTACGGGAGACTCAGTATCTGCTCAATTACTGATCATCATCGAGTCCCTACGGTCGGTCGCAAGCTTCGGTCAGGACAATCAGATCAGATTTTGAATACAGAAGATTTCCAGAATACTTTAAGATCGGGTTGTGCAAATTGGTTTTTACTTTTTGTTTGAGATGACTTAATATCATACAATTTTTCTTATAACCGGATCCCAAAATACTTGCCGTTTTTCAATATACGATTTATGTGCCATTAGAATAGTAATCCCCTCTTCAAATGCGCGGTCTATATTTGCAGCTGGTATCTCGCCTGTACGAATGCAATCCAACCACTCTTTAATATGTAAATGGGTAACATCAACTTGTTTTCCGTTAATATTGGTGGTGGTCAAACCCCTTGCTGCATAATATTTTGCTGTAGCAGAGGTGACAGCATCCACTTTCCCCAAACCGGGATTCATCGTGATCATAGGTTCTGAGGAGTTGATTGTGCCATCGTTTAGCTGTTTACTGAATCGCTTTGAATCGCCATCTGCTATAATGTTAATCGAATTTCCTAGTTCCATTGATGCATCATTTCCCATAAAAACGCGACTTCTGTTGCGGCTGCAAGCCAGGTTCGCACTATAAAGCAATGTTAAATCGCGATCGGGGTATTCAAAGACACAATGAAGGGAGTCGGGAATTTCACGGTTGTCTTTCCAATAATAAATACCACCTGAAGAAGATGCAGATTTAGGTATTCCTATTCTTAATAGCTGGTTTACCGCATCATATTCATGAGTAAAGAGCTGTCCAATCATACCCAGGTCATATTCGAACCATTTCGTCCAGTTGTAATAACGATCTGTAGTGAACGGGACTTTGGGTTTTGAACCAAGCCATTGGTTCCAGTCGATAGATCTTTCATCACCCGGCAGAGGTTTGCCATTTTCATCAAGATCTCTGATCCATGCCCCATTTGCAGTATTACGGTTTGTTGTTGTTTCGATCAGAGTTATTTTACCTAGTATTCCCCGGTTGATAATCTCTTTGGCCTGCTGAAAAATGACATTTTTCGAAATCTGATGTCCCAACTGATAGGTGACTTTACTATTTTTTATAACTTGATATAATTCGTTCAATTCATCTTCAGAATGAGCCGGACTTTTTTCGCAATATACATGTTTTCCGGCTTTGGCGGCCGCTATGGCCATTGGGGCATGGTGGTGATCTGGAGTTGCAATGATCACCGCATCAACATCTTTATCATCAAGCATTTCCTGAAAATGGAGATAACGTTTAACCGGAAGCACCGTTTTAGAATTGCCTCCAGGGCGTACTTCATTTTTGGCAGTAGCTAATCCATTCTCAGCATGAAGATCAAAAACATCACAAATACCCACTATAACCACATTAAGATATTCCTGCTCGAGCCAGGAATTCAGACTATTGGTCTTTCTTCTTTTTTCTACATTTACCGGATGCATAAATCCCAAAGCCTCAGACAACTGTTTGGCTCTGTTCCCAAAGCCTATCATGCCAACGCGAATAATGTCCTTCTTATCTTTTGACGAATTTTTTATTATGTTTGGAACTTGAATATTATCTAAACCTATCTCTTTAACTATTCCGCTTTTCTTAATATCGTCAAATGCCTTTTTCTTGAAAACCTCATAGCCCATCAGCCCTAATAGTGGCAATCCTGCAACTGCTTTTAATAATGACCTGCGCTGTAAGGAAGTGTTTGCTATACTTTTTTCGTGTTCCTGCTTAAGCATATCTGAATCTGAAATTTTTGCCATAATATTTTATGATTTTTTGTTTTTACGATTCCTAAATCTTGTCACGTACAAATCCAAACCAATTACAGAGCTTGTTGGAAACAAAACCAGGACAAACAAAGAGGCAGCCTCTATAAGTGTCTTGCTTACAATTAAATAATTTCCTTCCGAAGGCATGGAGTATTCTAATCCTATGAGTGGTGGATTATTCAAATAGTACATTAACAAAAGTAATGCTCCGGCAATTGATGCCGGGCGTGCAAAAAGCCCAAGAATTAATCCGAGACCTATTGCTATCAATCCCCATGTGTTCAAAAAATCAACACTATTTAATACGTTGCTGTTTGACATTATCCATTTTGAAAATCCGGATAAGATCCATTTTGATTCCTTGAGAAAACCAATGGACGACCAGGCCGGATTAAAAAGTTTAGACAGCCCCTCATAAAGGATATGCCATCCGATCATCATCCGCAATATTACCAAAGCGGTTATCTGAATTGTCGAAAGTGTTTCTTTGCTTTTCATAATGTATGGCTAATTACTATTTTATCAGTTTTCATGTGGCTTATTTCAGTTTGCTATTTTCATTTCTTCGTACCACACGGGCGGTACCGTCTTCATATATCAGAATTTCGGAGTAGAAATAGCTGAAATTATCGGCAACGTTTCTATGACAATCATTCTCCAGATGTTCTATTTTTAGAAATTCTGTCTGAACAGGAATTCTTACCGGATGCTCTTTGGTGGGTCGTCTGTTAAACCTAATTTCCGCCGAAAGGAGTGGTCTTCCTGTATTAAAAATATACTGGTTTATTTTTAATATTTCAATATCCGGATTGTCACGACTATTTATCGGAACAACCGGATGCCAAGTTCTGATATCCAATGAATCAAATGCTGAATCTGGTTGAATCCAAACAGAAAAAACCTCTCCCATTTCGGCCTTTCCGTTTCCATTGCCTGATCCTTCAGTAATAATCCCGGATGTCAATGGGGCTTTCCATTCCCCCCAGGCATATTTGAACAATGGAACTCTCTCGGATCTGCCATCTAATATTTTTATCGCAAATAATTCAGTGCGTTGGGAATGATTCTTTACAGTTACCTGGAAAAGACAATCCCTGTCCTGGATAACTCCGTCAATTGAGGATGATATTTTAATATACCCTTTATTTTTATAGTTTGAAAGGTAAGTTCCTCTGCACTCAAAAAGTGAATCGACCCGCACCTTGCTCCTGGCAGGTAAGAGGACTCGTTTAGTTTTGCTTAAAATTGACAGTAAATCAGAATTTTCCGTCGAAACCCCGAAATCGACTATTTGAACGGATGAGGAGAGGTTTACAACATCAAAAGTGAGTGCGGTTTTGGTACCACTATTCAGGTAAATATTCTCATTTATCGTATCGGTGAGGAGAAATACAGGTGGCTGAAGTTCCTTTCCAATGATGCCGATCTCTTCTCCCATTCCCCCTGATGAAGATAAAGTCAACTTCCCCTCAGAATCAGCAGCAATTTCCTGAGCAGTAAAGGTATTATTACGGTAGTTGTACCTCGATATTGTATAAATATTTTTGGGAATATAAATTGCCGGAGTGGTCAGTGAAATATTAAAGTTTGGAAGAGCTTTTCCCCAGGGAAGACGTTTCCTGGTATAGAGCCCTAAGCCGTTTTTGGTCACTGAATGAAGGTATATCCACCCATTGCCCTTTTTGGAACTAGCTAATTCATAACCCCATATTTCAAATTGCGGATAGAGGTTGATATAGGAAAAGCAGGAAGCATTTTTCTTTGGCGAGGTAAAATGGTTGACATGAAAGTCAAATTGTAAATCGACCCTGGCTGCATGGTGCTTACAGAAATCGGCAAGATAGAATTCATTTTCGAAACCGGCGCCCGAATAAGTAGCAGA
Source organism: Prolixibacteraceae bacterium (assembly GCA_963677935.2). Lineage (GTDB taxonomy): Bacteria > Bacteroidota > Bacteroidia > Bacteroidales > Prolixibacteraceae > JAAFHB01. Next base: position 4,139,051 of record CAXXEH010000003.1, read on the forward strand.
AAGCTCCTCTGTATAATACCTGAGATAATCCCGGTCGTTTGTCGAGTGTCTGAATGGAAGTTCCCTTAAATTCCTCCACAACTGCTGAACATCTATGGTTGTCTGGAATGCGGGATCTCCAACATCATAAAAATTAGGACTATGACAAAACTCTGAAGCACTGCTGAAAAGGTGGGGGTTGGCTGCGGCTACCCATAATGCGGTATTACCGCCCATTGAAAGGCCTGAGATGGCCCTGAATTGCGGCCCCCTTATAGTGTTGTATCGCAAATCTACAACATCAAAAAGCTCCCGGATATAGGCCGAAAAGTTGTAATAGTTACTTTTCCAATTTTCCGCCTGCGAAGGGAAATAGACACCACACCCTCCCGGAATTCCCTCAATTTTACCATCAACACAAACGATAATCACCTCCCGCTGATTTGAATAATTTTCAAAATCAGCGTTGTTGGGATATTCGTACTCCTTATTCCAGGGCCGGTTAACGACAGCAGGTACAGTTAAACCAAAATCTTTGTAACTATTGGTTCCGCTGCTTCGGTAACTGCCACCACATCCATGGAGATAATAGATTACAGGATATCTCTTCGAGTTGTTTCCCGCATCATATCCCACAGGGGTAAAAACCCTAAAGAACCTTTTTGCATCAAAGGTTTTACTGTAGTGACTTTCATCAGTAAAAGAGAAGACTGAAAGCGGAAAACAGCATAGTAATAATACCCGGACAATAATTTGCATAATCTATTAATTGATGATTACGGAGATCTCCTTTTGGATATTACTGATTACCTCAGTGACCCGGATCTTCCAGGTTCCTTTAGGATCGTTCATCGCAATATTGTAGCTGTAATGGCCGGCTCCACTTTTGATATCGCAATTTTTACTGTAATGATTCACCTTTTTTCCTGTCGGATCCAACACCTCAACTGTAGCAACAGAATTAAGATTTGAGGTTTTCTCACCGGTCATGTTGAAATCAAGGGCAATTGTTTCCCCACGTTTAGTTTGGGATGCGACGTTAATTTTAAAGCCTTGGATGCTGCCCTGTAATAAGGCAAAAAGCTCAGGAACACTGTTCTTAATTTTAATTTCGAATTCATTCCCCTTACCAAAATATACCCTGTTACGAATGTCATATAAATATACAGGTTCTTTCAGGTGGAGGAGTACCGCCCGGTCCTTTCCAACTTTCCCGGGAAGCAAGCCTAACAGCCGCGTTGACCCCCCTGCATCGGAAAGCACGTATTTTTCAATGCCGTTTTCAGTCTCGCCCGTGGTAGGGGAAGTGATTACAATTCCTGAATTCAGACCGACGCTATCAAATAGCTTTTTGAGTTTGGCAAGCGACGGTTCGTTGGTATGGCTTAACTTTTCTTCCGGATATTTATCCATGAAATAGTTTAGCAAATAGGCTTTGCCCCCGGCAAAATTATTTTGAAGCAGCTGAACCTTGCTCTCAGAACCATTTAATATGACTTTAGCTGTGGTAATCTTCAAATCTGATTCGTGATCAGGTGTTATCAACTCTGCAGGGGTGAAGGATCTGGCGCTAATCCCAAAAATATCGGCCAAGGCTCTCTCCTTCCGGAATTTTGTATGGTTGTCCATCACTCCCGGGAGTGCATCTGCAATAAGAATTCCTCCTTGTTTTACAAAGGCCTCAATATTTTTGACTTCCTGATCGCTTAAAGCCATGCTCATGGGAAGAATAAGGATTTTATAGCCATTCGACAGAAGTCCCCCCTTTTCAATTGCGCTGTATGAAATGAAATTAAACCCGACACCCATGTCATGTAATATCTTTACCCAACCATCCCGATTTCTGTCAAACTGTGCTAATGTTTTGCTCCCATTATCCTCGGTATCAGGACCAATTTTACCGTCTGCAATCCAGGCAGCGTGAATAGATGGATACGAATAATGAATGGCTATTTTTAATTCATTTTCAGGCTCATACGAACCTATCAGCCGGCCAATTCCTCTTTTCAGCATCTCATCGAAACCCTCTTTCATTATCTTACCTGCCTCACAAATGCGCAGATCCGGGTTCAGGGATGAAACCTGCCAGAATATGTAAGATCCCCCGGTTTCCTTTAAAAACAGGTGATTGTAGTAATCATAAAGTACACCTTTACCTAAGGCTCCGTAACCGGCCTGCCCTGATATCTTAAGATCTGGATTAAAAGTATGGTGATACTCAAGTTGATTCCCTATATCGTATGGGTTCATCTGACCGACATATTGATCCAACAAGCTATAATCGTAACCGTTGTGGGAACTCGCTGCTTGTGTCCCCGACAATTGAACCAGTCCCCCCGGATCAATTTCATTGACTGACTTCTGAACAAATTTGAACAGGTCGGACCAGCAGATTTCCATAAACGACCGATGATCCGCCCAGGAAGAGTAATTCCCTCTTATCCTTGCTTCGCCTGAATCATCGGGTAAGACATCCACCCACCTTGTAAATTCTGTTCCCCACTGTTTATTAAGAGCATCCAGTGTCAGGTACTGTTTTTTCAGCCATTCGTGCATGGCATCTAAAGTGCTTTTCGCGAAACAGATGTCCAGAGCATCATCGTATCGTGTAACCGAAGGCTCTTCAAAGATGTAATAAGCTGACGGTGAGAATTTCTTCCATTTTCTTAACATCGTTTTTAATTCTTCGATAACAGAATTTAAATAAACGGAATCCTTAAGTCCATATTTCCTGATCAACAGGTGTTTGTCATTGGTCCCCAGGTACTTTTTTTTCATCTCCGTATAATAATCGAGATTCGGACCTTCGTCGGGAGATTCCACACCGGTGATACGGGTCTGCGCCTGCACTTTATAATTCGCATGTTTACTATTCTCCAGCGTATAGGCTGCAAGGGTGGTGACATTCAAATTCTGCAGTTGCTGATCGACTGCAGGCCAGACTCCCGGAACAGGATTTGGCCCAAAATGATACATCGTAATATCGTAATCATTCCAGACCCTGGGTTGAAGGATAAAATGTTCAGCCACTTGATGATCTGCCTGATGACCATTAACTTCAAAGATATATTCCGATTTTGCAAGGTTGGTAAGGATGTTTTTGGGATTCAGAATAATGGCGTATTCTTTTTCTCCTGTAAAGGTAACATCCATTTTTTGTTCATCGACCAGCCGCTCATAATTGTCGTAAAGCCTTGAAGTAAGTCTCCCCTTAATAAACTTATCGGTTTTTAATTTTACTAATGTATGCACCTTTTCTCCGATTGGTATCTCAGGTTTCTCACTGGTCACTGAAATAATTTCACCAATTTTACCTTTATGAAACATCAGGGAAAACCAATCATAGACACCTCTCTTTCCTTTCATGATGACATTGACGATGTGCCCTCCGCCATTCAGTGTATTTTTAAGAGGTATCGCAGCATGATTTTGTTTTGGAGCAAGCGTTAAAGCTGTTTCTTGCTCAATAGCGCCAAAATCATCTGTAACCTGGATCAGAAGTGAAGCATGATCTAATTTATTTTGCAGAACAATGCCAATTCCTTCCGAAGTTCTGGTTACCTGCTCAATAAAAGCTTCGGGTTCTTTGTTTGCTGCCCAAACCACCGACCGGGCTAGCATTGACCACAAATATTCCCAGTAAGGATATTGAAGACCTGTTCCCCATGGATTATCAATTCTTGGCAGGAATCCCCTCTCCGGGTAAGAAAAGGCAACAATCCGTCCCTTTCCGTACGTATTGATAGCCATTACCGGATTCCCTTTAGCTGATTTTATCAACACCTCCCCCTGATTATTCCGGTAGGGAATTACTCCCATGGAGGAGTAAGGGAAAGCTTCAAAGCATACCCCTCTTGTGATGTAATGTGGCTTTGCCGGACTCCATGAAGACGAATCCAACGGGGGAATAGTCCATCTTTCTGAATCAGCTACAGGCTTTTGTACCTTAGACGCTATCAGGCTTTTCAGGGGTGATATCTTCCAGAGATCAGCCCCCTCCCCTTCCTTGTCGCTGATTGGATAAAGAAGAACCAGACCAGTTCCATTCTTCACCCTTTCCAAAATTGAATTTCTGACTTGTTCAGGGTAACTTTCCCAGGGATGTAATCCGGGCCAGATGATTACATCATACTCAGGACTAAACATCAAATCGTCAGCAATATAATTATGGGTGAGGCTATAAGGACACTCTTCAGTTTTTGGGCTGAGATCACGTCGACCATAAAAATCCCCAAATCCCCATTTTTCTTCCCCAATTGTTCTTCCCTGGGTCGTAACCTTAAAATCAAGGTTGAGACGCTCTGCCAATTCAACAATACCCCTTCCGTCAAAAACCGGAGAAATTGAATACGATTTAATGGGACCATTCACAAAGCCTTTACCCCAGGAGAAATGAGGAGTTTTAATTTCGGTGGAATATCCAACATCCCAACGTCCACGTTTATCCAATACAGGCTGATACTGATCCAATGAAACATAGTCGAGGTAGAGCACCGCTTTATTTTCCGTATGAATTCCAATTGAAGTGACATGGGTTTTATCAATTTTCCCCAGGTCGGATAAGGAAAGTTGAACATGGTTGGCCCCTTGCTTCATGGCATATTGCCTGTTGTAAGAATTATTCAGAGAGTCTTTAATGATAAGGGAAATCTTCCCCACCTCGTGCGTCCAGATAAATAGCAGTAGCGCTTCCTCTCTGCTCCAATTGGTATTACTCAGGTTGATCAGGGACACTTCACCCCCTTTTTCAGGAAATACAGCTTTACAGGAATGAGTCTTCAATGCAGGGAAATCGGTTGAACGTGAAACCTCCGCTCCTGGTGTAACTATGACATTTTTAAAATCAACCTCCTCTTCAAAGGAGGCAATGACTTTTTGGGCATGACATTCGCTGTACAATAAAAGGACGAAAAAACAGATCAAAAAAGAATATATTACTCTCATATTCATTAAATTAAGAGCTATTATTTACTCGTATTGATAATGGACAACGTTTTTATAAACAACCTGAACCGGGCTTCAACCGGAATCGATGCGATCTCCTTTTCCAGTTTCGCACTCTTTTCTCCCTCCTGAAGCCATTTAGCAACTACCCACTGAGCTTTTAGTGATGATGAACCCTTTGAAATATTCCATTTACTCAGCGAATCCTGCTCCGTTGTCCATTTTTCCATTAGAATGGCGGCCTCCTTTTGCTTTCCATGATCATTGAATACCTGATTTGCCAGTGTTATATTCAACGGATCTAACATATTTCCCCAATAACTTTCAGAATAGCTAATGATCTGGCCCAGAAAATCCTCTGTCAGTTTTTTGTTGCCTATCCTAGCGTAACAGAAGGCAGAAATAAAATCCTGAAAACGGATATCCGGTTCGTATGGTTTACCAGCACCCAGTGTTTCGGGCCAGTTTTTGGAATCACCGACATATTTTAGCGCTTCCTTGAATTTTTTTCGCTCCAAAAGTTCAACAGCAACAGAGAGATTAGCCAATTCGTAAATATCATGACCTTCTTGGGCGCCCTCCTGGGGAAGAATATTCACATTGGCAAGCACCTTTAAACATTCCAGATAATTTTCCGTGTTTAATAGCGCCTTGGCATGTGAAATCCCTACAACAGGATTATCCATGAAAAGCGGATACATCTGTTTGGTGATCTCAAGCTGCTTTTTAAAATTACCGTTATTTTCATAAAATTTACTTTGATAAAGCCAGCACCTCCACTCTTTGGGATCGAGTTTTTGAGCCCGAATAAAATCATTTTCGGCATCCTTCTTTTTCTCCTGATCATCTTGAAAAAGAATTCCCCTTGAAATATAAAAGGGAGCATAGTCTGGAGTGTTTCCACATCTTCCGAATAATTCCTTTGCTTTATCGGTCTGATGTATGTGCCAGTAAATTAGCCCAAGGTAATAATCCGTTTTCCAAGATGGTACCTGCTTATGTGCCCAGGTCAGTATAGGAATGGTCTCCAATCTGTAGGGAAAGACGAGAAAAGGGGAGATCGCTTCAGCCTGCTTCAGGTAGTGACTGCTTCTCCCAGGGGAAGAATATCGGGTCAGGTATGCCAACCAGTAAAAAACGGTTGGGTAGGGTGGCGATTGTTCTAATAATTTGATGGCCTCCTCATCCAGTCCTTGATTTACATATTCAATTGCAAGTTCGAGATAGCTCTCATAGGGCAGCTCATTGCGGATCTGAGATTTAAAATTTTCCAGATTAGCTGGCGTCGGATTTAACAGATAGTGCTCAAAACGTGCATAGTGGTTGAGTGGATCGATTTCCAGAAGGTCATTGATTATCGCTGCGGCTAGCTGATAGTTCTTTTGTTTTCTGTAACCCGAGGCAAGTAGCTCATAGGCTGATACATTATAACGATTATAATCCAGGGCCTTATTTGCATATGCTATGGCATTTTCAAAATCGGAATTTCGGAGTCTGATGCCAGCAATTTGGAGGTAACTGCCCGACCGGTATTCCATAGTCCGGGTTGCAACGCTGAATGATTCCTCTGCCTGTATAAATTTTTCTTCACTTCTGTATATAACTCCTGAAATGAAATTAGCAGCGGCATCATAGGTATCATTCATGAGTACTTTACGGGCATATTTGAGTCCCTCGGAGTTAGCTCCCCCACGATAATATAATTCAGCAACCTTCGACAATGCTTTGCTATGGTCGGGCGCTTTTTGAAGACAAGCAAGGTAATAGGCTTTGGCCTGAGAGTAATCTCTCATTGCAGTGAATTGTTCGGCCATACTAAAGAGATGTTCAGCTGAGCTGGAATCCTGTGTTATAGATGATAATGTAGGCCTGTCAGTATTATTTAACTTATTTCCTGAATTATAAGCTAATAGGTTTTTCCCTATTACCACCTGGATATCCCTGCGTGCACCATCCTCCAGGAAAATGGATTTTTGATAAGGTTGCAAAGGCTCCAATTGCAAAAAATCTTTATAAATAGGTTTCCCGTTGAGGCTAACGATCAGAGTGTCGGAGATAGTAGTAATGGGCGATACCGAAATCTTCAGGCTGTCCTTTAAAATTACGACATTAAGTGATCCTGACTGTGAAGCATTTACCATCCCTTTCGTTTTTACAACTGGAAACCAGTACTCGGTTTTGGTCTCCATATAATGAGGCCTCATTGACAGTTGTGTAAACGGGCTGTTAAATCCGCTTTCGAGACTGGCCTGGTTGAATTTCACACCCGACTGGGCCTCAACATACTGGCCATCGGAATCTGTCAGTAAATTTTCCCATATTGCCCCTTCGCGGGCGAGTGACCAGATCCAGATTTTTTTCCCTGGAGCATCGGTGTAAGGCGCCCAGTGACCAAAACCAAAGTCGGCATTGTGCCAATATCCACCAAACCAGTAGGTATACAACCCCGAAACGTGATAAGATTTGCTTGGCCCAAAATTATTCTGATTGTAAAACGAGAGATTTCTTCCCTCCTTGCTGATTGGCCACGGATTCACTAGTCCATCATGGCCGATATAATAAGTACCTGGAAAACAAAACTGCAGGTCATCAGTAGCCTTGAATCCGGCATTTTCCCATGATAAGTAAGCGTCATGCAATGGGGTAGGGTTGTACCACATACTTTTGGTTTCAAAATATGCCTTATCTCTGGGAACGGTTATTTTCACTCGCCATTGGGTACGTGAGGCAAGATCAAGTCCTCCAACAATACAGCTTACACTGCCATCACTGTTCTCTTTAACAATATAATCAACCGGCGATGCTGTCCAGGGGGCATGTCCTAGATCCAACCCGAAATTGTGTTCGATACCTCCGCTTGTCCATGGACCACGGATTCCGATTGCCCTGAATTTCATAACATGATTCTGATAGACAAACTCCCGGCCAGTCGATTTTTCTGTTGCCCCCCATACCTTACCCCCAACTTCCGGAAGTACCGTAACACTGATATATTTATTTTCGAGAGTAACTACTTTCCAATCTTTATTGACCCCTTTATCTGAGAACCCGTCGAATACAAAGTATGGATAAAAAGGTGATACCTTCTGATTTATAGCCATTGATGGAAGAGGGTTGGGATCAGAAAAGGGATAGGTCCTGATCGTTTTATTGGTCTGAGTTACGGTGGACGTCTGGCCCTTAGCAATGTTCCCGCTAAAAATTCCGGCAAGGATTAAGTATAGCACTATAAATGTTTTTCCGGGAATAAACTCTGCCCCTTTATAAGTAAAATCTTTTTTCATAATTCCTTAATATAATGTCTATAGAATTAATTGGAGATAGTAATAATTTTATCTGCTATTAAAAACCGCCATTCGTCCAATTTTTTTGGATCCTTTGTTCCGGACCAGAAATCATTCACCGTATCCACTCCACCCTTACATTTGGAATGAATTGCTTCATAAAAAACAGAGTCTAAAAATGACTGCACTTGTCGCTCCTTTTTCTTTTCAACAGCTATTTTTTTTAGGGTTTCAATGTATCTACGGTCATCCCAGGCTTCCCTGAGACCTGCATATGAAAGTGTGGGTATGGTACTAAACGGCGTGTCCCAACAAATCATCCAGTTATTTCCTTCCGTGGTATTGAATCGGTTTCCCCAATTGTAGGCCCATAAAAGTGACCCGCGCGAGTTATAGGCGCCAAAATAAAAGCCAAAGGAATATCTCATGTTTGCTGGCTCACTAGTAGAACTAACACCTGTATATTGCCAGAAATATTTATCACTCCCACGAGCCCGAACTTTATCTCCCAGCGCCGGATCATCAAATATTGCATTGGTGCAAAATACATTGATTACAGGCAAAAATTCAATGCCGGAGGCAGCATGAATTGAACCGTATATTCGCGTACCCGGCCATGCGGATTTCCTGATTATATCGCACGCTTCTTCGAAATGCGTCTTAATCCAGGAACCTGTCCCAATAACCAAATCATCATTTTCATAGCTTTCTTTTCGGTAAGGTTTTTGTGTATGCTTGGCCGGTTCATCAAAAGGGGTTAAAATAAGTTCCGGCCATCCATTATTCCGGGCATGTTCCGTAACTTCCTTAACCCACTGACCATAAACTTCCCTGATCTCTTTCAGAACATGGCCCCTGTTTGATTTATCCGCTGACAGTTTTAAAAATTTCTCTGTCCTGATTTCATTATTGCCTTCGTCCTGCATTATTACATAGAGTTCACGCTCTATATTCATCGTTCTGGGGAACCCATACGGATTGCCTCCCAGAAAATAAACAATATTCTGCAGACCAAACCGCTTTGCTTCCTTCATCCATTCGTCTATAAGTGTAAAATCCAATACTAATTTGCCATTTATCTTGCTCATGGCTGGTCTTACGCTATTAAACCACAGATTGGTTGCATTGACATTGTTTTGAACGGCATAGGTAATATTATGGAATGGTAACAAACCTGTAACACACCCCCCCATGGATAAACCTGCTTCGTTCATAGACAGTAATTTTATTGGCATAACCTCAATTTCTACCGGAACTTTTACCGGGGCCCTACTCTTCGACAGGATGGAAATATCTCCTTTATATATGCCTGGTTTAGTTGAATTCTCATCCGTTTTAAAGTCAAGCCAAAATGCCTGCGAGTTTCCGGACTTCACCGACGTTTCGAAGAGAGGCCATATTCTTTGTGCATCTATTTTGGCTTGTTTGTTTCTCGCGCTTACGAATGCATATTCTACTGTGAACAAATCTGTTTTGGCTTTCAGTAATTCTCCATCTTCATTTTTCAGATCGGAAAGACAAATAGAAACCCCTTCGAGGTCTTTCCCATTGGCATAAACCCCCAATTGTTTACATTCAGTTTCATTCAAGGCCATACGGACTTTCATGGCAGCGCCCGCTTCTACTTCCATGGGAGTATCTGAAGGGAGAATTGGAGTTAAATAATTCCGCAAAAAAGGTATGATTTCTTTTGATGTCCAGCAGTCCGGCAGATGTGTCACAGAAGTAGTATCCTTTCTGTAAAATTTTTGTTGACTTTTCCTGATCCATGACCGGGTTTCTTCATTGTACCTGACTTCGTCTTCTTTTGTCGCTCTTCTTATCCGGATCTCCGATATGGGCAGTTGATTATTTTTATTTCCTGATTTGATGCCGAACTCCTGTTTTCCAATCCCCATTGGATTGCCTTCTCCCGCGAACAGATAATCCCAGGATACCGGAACTATTGCTGTTTTCCAGGTTGAGCTGTTTTCTCCGGCAACACGATGAAGTTCACTTAAAATACTAAGTCTTCTCCCAATCTCAAGCTCATTTGCGGCAGTATGGGCAGCCGAACGGTATTTTGCGCTATTTGCGCAATTACCAAATGAGGAAACGATAAATGGATCTGACACAATATCCTTATAATCTATCTCAAGAACATATATTTCACCCTCTTTTGGTCTGGCGCTATTTCCCCACCAGGCGGGCAACATAAATACGGCTACCTCATCACCCAGTATAACACGTGCTTTTTTACCATCAATCTCTTTCGTATCAGACCATTGATTATGATCAAGGCCTTCAAGGTTTGCTGCAGATATTTTCAAAAGAGGAGGATTGTTCACATGTGATTTCTTTATTCCACATGAAATCACGGTCAATAAACCTAATAGGGCAAACAAAATAAAGGATAGTCTAGGCATCGTTGTTTGTTTATTTTTGGTAGAATATCATCTTGTTGTTGAGGCGAACCTGATTTGCAGCTTGTTTCATTGCACTGTTTCTTTGTTGGAGGAGGTCTAAAAAGCTTTTTAAAACATTGTTATTATGATCTTTATACCCTAAATTTTGACCGGTCAAAATATTTCTTCATAATCATCTAATTAATTGTCAATTAATGATGTTTAATCGATATAATCCTTTCCTGATTATCACTTTTTTGTCTCTTCTATTCCCATAAAAACGGCTGAGGTAATGGCTAGCAGCATCCCTGCAATAATCAGCGGGTGAGGGATAACAGCATAAATGGCCAATGAAATTACTACTGTGATTACAGGAGATAGTGCAGTTGTCATTGGTGCAATGATTATTGCCTTTCCATATCGGAATGCATAGACCAGGCATAGAGCGCCAAAGGCATTTAATATCTGAATCACCCCAGCCAGGTAGGGACCGTTAAAGCCCCAGTTTACCGGCTGTGAAAAATCGGTCATGTACCATGCAAATGGAATAAGGATGACTGAAGACAATGCCATATAAAAGAAGATACTTTCTGCTTTCATTGTCTCATTTGCAAAACGCATCACATAACCCTGTGTTCCCCAAGCCACCAACGGGATGGCTGCCAGAAACATCCAGGCGTAGCTCTCAAAACTCCCATCTCCCGATGACTGATAAGAGAGCAATAAAAGTGCGACTACCGCAATTGCAATACCCATCCAACCCAGACGTCCTGTTTTCTCCTTTAGAAAAATGACCGCCAATAAAATAGTAATGACCGGGGTCAGAGAGAGCAGGGGGAAAACAAGGTATGCGGGAGCCTTTTTTAAGGTGATGAAAAGTACCAGTTGTCCTATTGATCCCAATAATCCGACTAAGGTTCCCAACAGAACGGAGCGGATATCTTTTTCCAGTTTCCAGTTATTATTGATTAATGCGACAATAGCAGCCGGTATCATCACCAATGCCCACACAATATATCCTAAGGTGGGAGGAAATCCGTTCTTCTCGGGGATTTCGATTAAAGCCCCCCAGACACCCATAAAGGTGACATGGATGACGACAAAGGTAAGCCAATTGTTACTCTTTTTCATTGACAAGTTTTTTGCATCCGGTTACTTCATTTTCTGTCATAGTTATATTAGATGATTTTTTACCAATAAAGACTGCTGTAGTTTGATTGCCCTTACCGGTAGACCGGATAATATTATTCGTAATGGTAATGTCATGTGTCTCTCCACCAATGTAGAAACCGCATGACTCCTTGATAACTCCGTTGTTTTCAATGGTATTATTTGAAAATGCATTTCGGTGTCCGCTGTTTTGTTCGCTTTCATTGCGGAAAAGGATACCCTGATTGCCATTTTCGTAAACATGGTTATTTTCAAACAGGTTATCGGTATCCTTATGTCCGATTGAAATTCCATTATCGCCGTTGGCATAGATGGTATTATTCCTGAATATTCCGTTTTGAACACGCCAGCACAGGAAGATTCCATCTCCCTTATTATGGTGGCTAATGCAGTTTTCTATGATTGAATGATCAGAGCCAGTGCCCGGATGAAATCCAAGCCCGTTCCCATTCGAAGCCTCACATCCCTTTACCGTGATTTTCTCTGTAATTTGCCAGCTGAATGAGTCACCGTTAAACTCGTTTACCTTAACATTCTCAACCACGCAGTTTTTGGATTTGTGGATGTAAATTCCTCCTCCGCGGCATCCGTTGATATATTCATTTGTATTTTTATTCCCCTCAATGACAAGATCGGCAATTTTTACATTTTGAATGTCAACAGCCTCAATTATTGAACAGCCATTTGAAACTGTACCATTCAAAGAGGAGATGTAATCATTGATTGTTCTATTGTCAAAATAGATAACATTATCCTGAATGTCTGTTATTATGGCAGTTGTAACATTCCATCCATCAGAATGTTTATCATCATATAATTGAATCCCCATCCCTAATTTGAATCCACTGGCATCTTTGACTACTGCCTTTAACATTCCCCAGTCCGCATCAATGATAAAGCTGGTTTTATAACCTTCGCATTTTTTCAGAATGGTAGTTTCCCCGGATCCCAAAAGAGAGGTATTGTCTGAAAGACGGAGAGGACATTTGATATTAAATTTCCCCGGATTTAGTTTTACAATTCCTCCGCCTCTGGTCTTTACTGCATCCAGAGCCATTTGGACCGCCTCTGACGTATAACCGGAAAGATCGGCATCAGGACCACCAACCGTGATAACCAGCTCACTTTTTTTAACATCCACCAGCCCAATGTTCTGGCTGTAAAGTTTTGAATCTACCGTCAGGCAAACAAGGATTAAACTGAATACCCAAATTGATTTTAGTATCATACGTGTTGAATATATTTTAATTGTCTATTTGAATTTCACCCATTTTATACCACCCTTCAGTATCCCTGCCTTCAATTGCTAATCGAATGGCTGGCTTATTGGTAACCGGAGAGATCAGTCCAACGGAAATTACATATCTTCCCGAGGGAATATTATCTGGTAATTTTAATCCAGACTTTATTTCAGAAACTCCAGGCATCCAGCGTCTTATATCTTCATTTGTGACGACTATCCATCTTTTTGATGAATCAGAAACTGAGCATAAACTTAAAGCCAGGGGATACTGTTTATAAATAGGTGCAACGCCGCAGTTCTCCAATTTCATCGAATATCTCAGTAGTTCCTTGTTCTTAACCGATGCCGGGTAGGTGAACTCACGAAGTGCAAACCGGTATCCAAGTTTTTTTTCGAATTCCTGAATCCTTGGCCACCAATCTTTTGGAATGGCATAGGAGCCATTATTTACGCCTGTTGCATGCCACTCGAGTGCTTTAGCCAGTACATAATCTATGTCCCACTTCTGTTCGTACCAATCATTTATGGTTCCGCATGTTTCGAGTGCAACAGGTGATCTTTTCCATGCATCATCAATTTTTGATTTTTTAAAAATATTTGGGTACCGTATTCCCATGTGATTCCATTTATTACCCATATCTCCCCAACAATCAGCTCTCCAACCTGTCCCATGGTCAACCGAATATTGCAGTCCAAGTCCTCCGATAAGCATAACCAGCGGTGTTTTTGTAAAATATTTCAGATAGATGGCAACGATTTTATTTGCATTTTCCTGAGAAGGCATTTTTATTTCAGGGTTTTCTTCTGAATGCCACTCTCCCCATTGTCCGATAGTTCCTATATCAACAAATGCCAGGTTGGGATTGCCATCATATCGTTCACCAAAAGCTTTTATCAAATTCTCCTGTTTTTGCAAAAAGGCCGGATTGTCGTAATAGGGTTGGGCTACCCCTGCCCGGATCGCCCATGCGGGAATTGTCATGTCAACATTCTGGCACATAATCCTAAAATTCAATAGCTCTCCGTTTTTAGTGACTTTTTCGAGCAGACTGTCAATCATGGCGAAATTGTATTTCCCCTCTTCGGGTTCCATAACATCCCAATACCACCTGGCCTGGTGAATTCCGCTCAACGGGTGAAGCCGGTTTCCCAGCGATTCATTGAATGTGTTTCCGGTTGTCGTAAATCCCCTTCCGGGATTAAGCAGGGTAATATCAGTTGCCTTTGGCACTACTTTTGTCAGAGTTGGTGGGACACTGCAGCTTCCGAGTGCAATTAGAATGATAAAAAGTACCTGGGAACTTTTATTTTTTTTCATTTTGGTTTCTGTTTACTGTTTGTTCTAATAATTCTCCAAGTTTAATCCTGGCCTGATCCCATTCTCTGGCATCAAAACTCCAGATTTGAAGGTTTCCGATTGAACCCGGCCCGAAAGGCTGATTAACAATAGTGTTTACTATCGAATCGGTCCGTTCCCTGTTATTGTCAGATCCTGCCAACAGCCTCATGTATTCATATTCCTGTACACCGTCCCGCATGCTCTTTAACCGGATGGAAGGACAGGGACCATTCACGTTAGGAACTATTCCGGGGCTGTATACCAGCAAAGCATTTCCATTCAATTTTTTATACTTGTAGATTGAATCGGTGTCGGCACCCGATTTGTATTCATTCTTCCAGGATTCGGGATCATACCACCCTTTTTCCCAGCCTGCTCCAATGCCCCAGCTTATCCACGAATAAGAGCTATACTTCCAGCATGCCCAGCTGATTCCGCGATCATTAACCAAGGGCAAGTCAATAAAAGTTGAACTTCCCACCCAGGCATTTACTTTACTCTCGTAGATTAACGGACCATAAATCCAATCCTCAATTCCCAATTTCTGGTATTTCCCGATTTTTTTGATGTCATAATTCAGTGTGTGAGAGGCCCATGCATTGATTGAGCCTTTTACAATTGCCATAGCCTCTTCGCTGTAGCCCCCATCAATCCGGAAATGAGCCTCGGGGTAGCAGGTGCGGAACAGATTTCCATAATAAACCATCCTGTTCCATGCTTCAGGAAAGTAGGATTCATCAAGGCCATTCAAATAAACACTAATGTCCGTTTTCTTCGGGTCAATAAGATTTTTAAAATGATCGCGTACACTTTTTATAGCCTGAATATAAATTGCCCTATTCCCAGGGTTACGTTCTACATCAGGTTTTCCAACATTCGGCCACCCAATTGTTCTATGCTTTCCGTATACATCAAAAGGGAGAGCAAAAGTTTCTAGTGGTTCACCATATCCAGGACCATAATTATAACCATATTCTGATGTAAATACCTTTCCATTTAAGTATTTACTCATTCTCTCATCGAAGCTATTCCAATTTACACTGAGGTTTCCAGTTGATGTATAGCCAAACTGCGGTTTATAAGTCGGGTCAAGCAAGGCGATCCTATTGCGCTTAAAAAGCTGGTACAGCTCCAGCTCTTCCGATTCGTTCATCCTGCTCAGAAACCCTTCATGCTGCAAACTTGCCTTAAACTTATTCTCGTTTGGAACTACAAAATTCCATATCTTCAGATCAATAGGGATCTCTTGCACTTTTCCTCCAATGGAAACTGAAAGTGAAGTGGAATACAACCCTACTCCCACCTCACTTTTTTCAAATGGGATATACTGGTCTATCCAGATTATGAGTGATTTCTGATTGTCGATGCGGTTGTTAAAGTCGGGTAGCCATAGCGGATAGACCCAATCACCTTTTATATTTGAAGAATCCTGCTGAATGTATTTAAAAGGGATAAGTGCATCAGGATACCACCCCTTTCCGAGTGAGGCTTTGGGATATCCTGTACTTTTTGATTTAACCTCCACTGCCCACTCCAAAAAGAGCTCGGGTTGATTGGCAAACTTGGCATTCCCATTCCTGAAAGGTAACATTTCAACCTTAATATTTCGTAAGGTGGTGTCCCTGTGATTAGTCAATACAAGTTGAAAAGAGACATATTCTCCTCTTGCTCCATGCAACGAAACCCGTTCACCATTGTAGATCCAGTTCTTTTTTAAGACATCTTTATAAATTGATCCTTTATTTTTCAGGCTGGTGTATCTTCCATCGATGATCTCATTAGTGGAGGGGTCCAGCCGGATAGAAGAGGGTAGGACTGAAACAGTCCATTCCGAATTTTTATCTGCTTCAGGAATATTACATCCTCCCAAAATTATCCCTAAAACCAATGCAGCTATATATCTTATCATAAAAAAATATAAGTGTATAATCAACAATTACTTTTTTGCCTCTACCGTAAAGATCAATAACTGGCTAAGCGCTTCATCCTCGCCCATCACAATATACTTTCCATCCTCTGATGAAGCAATTGTTCCGAGCTGAAACCCCCTCCAAGGAATACCCGATTCAACACCCGGTATTTTCATCGTAAATTCGGGGTTACCATAATCATGAAACCCTACTTCTTTGTTGTAACTGAACAAATGAGTATATCCGGGAGAAGCTCCTGTAATACCGTACAAGTTTCCGTCCCGGCCAAATGTCAGTCCATTGAGCCTCGGCATCATAGCCGGTTTGCCTAAATTTTTCATTTTCATCTTTTCAGTGTCCAGCATAAAAAGCTGCCCGTCACCTGAATTCCCTCCATAAAGCTGACCGTCATCCGACTTTGCCCACGAATCAACCTGCCCCAGTACACTTCTCCCCCAGACATCGGGAAGTGAGCAATCCAAAATCTTGAAACTCTCATTCGAGGGATTAAAACAAAATAATTTATTAACTGGCATGCTTCCATAGATACATCCTTTATTATCTATGATCAGCGATCGGCTTAAATACCATTCAGGAGTAAGGGCAAATTGTTGCAATTGTTCAATTTCCTTTTCTTTGGGTGAAATATCTTTAAAGATCTGTGATTTCCCGGACTCCAGATCGAAACTGAAGAAGAAACCTGATGGAAAGGTTATTCCAAATAGCTTATTTTCAATTGTACTATTTGTTAATGAGAAAATTCCTTCACTAGGGACAGGGATTCCCAGGTCTTTACTTTTTATTGTCCCGTCCTTGTCAATCTCAATACTAAGGAGATGTCCGCCATTGTTATCGAGGGGTATCGTTCCGGCAATCAGAATATTATTCTTCCAATTGCAGAACCCTGACCGGATACTTTTCTGCCCTGGAACAACCTTGTTAAGATCAAAAATATCAATCATCTCCTGTTGGGAAATTGATGCGGAAAAAATGAACGGGGTTAATCCTTCTGAGGCTGTGGTTCCGCCAAGAACATGATCACCTTTTAATGTCAGCGAAGTGATCGAATTGCGGTACATTGGCAGCCTTAGCTGATCAGAATTTGATAAGGAAACCTCAATGGCAAATGAACCCTTTGGACAAAAAAACTCGTATTGTCCCTTTACCGGAATCGATATACCAATTAGTAACCCGACCAGAATTTTTTTAACAATTTTTTTCATCTTTTGACCTCCTTTTCCGGGTTAAATTTGATCATCACTGGTCTCGATATTTCCCCTTTTGTACCCCCTTCTCCATTATCCTTGGCATTTAAAGCGGAAACATTTTTCCTGGCTGCAAAATAAAGGTTTCCAGATGTATCCTTCACATCTGATCCTGTTACTTCGGAAACCTGTGATAATGGAAAATTAAAAATTACACTATATTTTTTTGTACTAGGATCGAATTCCATCAGCAGCGTTTTGTTCTCCTCTGAAAAATTGCCATGTCCGCCAACTACGTAATAAAGTTTGCCATTATCTCCCAAATTCAGATTTGGACAATATGGCCCCCACAATGGATCAGTCATGCTTTGAGGAAGTACTCCTCCCAAATCCTCTACCTTCCCGATCCCGCTTTTCTGAGGATGGAAAGCGAGCAGTTTAGCTCCATATGTAATCAGATATATAGTGCCATTTTTACGATCCTTCGCAAAGGAAGTTAAGCCGGTTATGATTTTGCCGCCAGGAGTTCCCGGAAACGCAGGCAGACTTTCCTTCGCAAACACAAGTTCTCCCGCACTTTTATCATACATCACGAGACGTTGCCGCCAATCTACATAGTAGCAATTCCCCCAATTATCGGTAAAAATAACCCTCGGAACATGAGAACTTCCCAAACGACCCAGATCACGGAGTAATTTTTTTTCAAGGTTGTAAATCAGAAAGTGTACCTGTGGATAACTTACTAAATAAATGTTTCCGGTTTGAGGATCGAGGTCTATATCTTTAAAACTCTCGTATTGCAACCCATTGCCTAAATTGGTCATCTTATTGTCGAAGGGATTCCATTGCATTACAAATCCGCCGGCATAACCATGAGGGTGCTCCATAAGGTACTCCTCTCGGCTTTCGCCCCCATCTGTAGCAAAGTAAACCTTCCCGTCAGGGCCTGCAACTATCTTGGTATGAATTTTCCCCTGCCACTGGTATCTCCTTAGATTGGCCAGATCGCCAATAAATCCTTTAAGTTCCATCTTATCCATCAGGATATTGTATTCATACAGACCAACGCTGTCGGCATGATTGGTTACCCCGATATAAACAGCATTATTTTTTGCGTTGTACCCAATATCTCCCCAGGTAGAATGACCGTTTGGAAATCCCGGATATTCGATGAACCTGATATTTTTCTTTGTGATTACACTGTTCTGGCAATAGGATTTTGAATTTGCCAATAAAATCACACCAAATAAGAGAATTCGGAATTTGATTTCAATGCTATGAATACGAAAATTTCTAATTAACATCACAATTGAAAATGATTGGAATATTTGAATTTCTTAATATCTATGCGGAATGGGGGTCAAGGTAAGAATTTAAAAAATAGCCCCGATCTTTAAAATCGGAGCTATTTTTTAAAATCATAATTAAGAGAATTTATAATTCAACCTTGTAATTTAGATTCCGTTCAAAGTATTTTAATACAGCCTCTTAGTGGCTATATTAATAACCCGGATTTTGGGTAATTATGCCAGGACTACTAGTCATAATGACATTAGTGGGGATTGGATAAAGTAACTGATTTTGGGAAACGGCTGCACTTGGACCAACCGGATCACTACCTCCTAATTTGGAATTCATTACACTTAAAGCAGTACCTGTACGAACAAGGTCAAACCATCGTTGACCCTCAAAAGCCACTTCTAATCTTTCTTCAAGGTAAACAGCATTACGGAATGCACTTTGTGACAGGGCACTTAACGGGGCAAGTCCGGCCCGGCTCCTGACCTGATTGATGTAATTATAGGCATCAGCTGTAGGGCTACTGTTTGCCTCATTTAAAGCTTCGGCGCACATCAGCATCACATACGAATATCTCAATACATTCCAATCTGCATCTGAATCGTTATAGCCACTTCCGGTATTACGATCAACATACAATTTGATATACCTGGCATTGACAAAAACTCCAGCCGTAGATGTAAAACCAACACCAATAGAGACATCTCTCCGCAAATCTCCCGGAGTGTAGGCATTAAAAATATCAAGTGTTGGCTGATTAAAACCATAGGCACCACCTTGGGGAATCAGAACTGTTTCTGATCCCAATGGGGCGCACCAGTTAGGATAATTGCTACCTGCGCCGTTTGAACTACTCTTATACAAAATCTGCCAGATTGCCTCCTTGTTACCCTGATCAGTACCTGTAAAATTATTCTCATATTTGGATAATAGGGCGTAATTTCCATCAGTTATGACACTTTTTAATACAGTAGCCGCATCTGAATACTTTTTCTGAACGAGATATACTTGTCCCAATAATGACTGAGCAGCACCTTTTGTAACCCTACCAGCATCAGCAGATCCATATGTAGTGGGAAGCTTCGAAATGGCATCTGTTAAATCACTAACAATCAGTTTATAAACATCGTCCACAGAAGAGCGTGGAGTATTATAACTTTCACCAATATTAACATCTCCAACGGTAACGATAGGTACGCCACCGAACATTCTTACCAGATTAAAATAGGTGAGCGCCCTGATTGCTTCGCTTTCACCGGTGTATTGATCTTTTTTTGCCTGATCAAAGGTAGCGGCTTTTATATTTGACAGAACGCCGTTAGCCCTTTGGATAGCAATATAAGCATATGTCCAGTATTGCAATGTGTGTTCATTGGTTGCGTCAATCGTGAAATTGTCAATGGAGATTTTTTGTTGTTCGGTACCCCCTCCGATTCCAAGCATTGTAGTGTTGTCTGCCCGTAAATCGGCAAAAAGCATATAATATCCAGCACCGTATTGACCTGTAACTGCAGAATATGCCCCATTTACTGCCTGCATAAAATCGTCCTGAGTTTTATAGAAAGCATCAACACTGGAAATTGAAATTGGCTTTAATTCCAGAAAATTTTTGCACGAGGAAACTAATGTGATTGATGCGATGATTGCTAAGAGTCGTGAACCTCTCATAATTCTATTTGTGTATTTCATTTCTTTTAATATTAAGATTAAAACCTCGACCTAAAATGATACATTAACACCCAAAGTTATTGTACGCGCCAGCGGATATCCGCCAAAATCCAGTCCGGGAGTTAATTGATTGTAATCATCTCCTTCGCCTGAGTTAATTTCAGGGTTATAAAGCGGATATTTGGAAAATGTGAACAGGTTTGAAGCATTCAAAAATACTCTTGCTTTACTAACTGTTTTGCCCAATAATTTTGCAGGAAGATTATATCCTACAGTAAGATTTTTAACCCTCAGGAAGGAGGCATCCTGTAACCACCAGGTCGAAACCCTCCGGTTCATATTACTGCCCCCTGGGTTAGGTGTTAGGCCATCACCAGGTTGAGCCTCAGATTTCCAATAATTGCGAACTTGTCCGGAGAACCATCTGTACATGTTTCTTATCTGGCCATTCAACGCCGTAGCTCCCTGAACACCCTGTAATGTTAAACTTAAATCAAAACTTTTGAAAACCAAGGTATTGGTAAGGCCCCAAATAAAATCGGGATTACTGTGTCCTATACACTTCTGATCGTATGCGTCCAATTTTCCGTCAGGTACCCCATTGATGCCACTGATGTCTTTATATTTCATATCTCCTGCTGTAACACCTGCGAATTTCGCCGGATCAGCATCTGCTTCCGCTTTTGTCTTATAAACTCCCTCATATACGTATCCATAGAAACTACCGACTGGTTGTCCGACTTCTGTAATATATGCCAATTCATTAAAAAAGTTTCGAGGGCCAACAATGATTGGTGCGTTAGTCGGGCCCATTGATTCAACTTTATTTCTGTTAAATGAAATATTAAAATTGGTATTCCATTGAAAATCCCCCTTTACAATATTTTTCGTATCAATTGAAAACTCAACCCCTCTATTTCTTACTTGGCCTATGTTCTGGAGGGCAGATGAGAAACCTGTTATCAGAGGGACTGGAACATTAAGAAGTAATCCAGAAGTTAATGAGTTGTAATAATCGGCGTTAATGTAAACCCTGTTCTGGAACATACCGAGCTCAACTCCAATATCCGTCTGTTTTGTCTGCTCCCAGCCCAGCATTCTATTGGAAATAGAATTTTGAACCAATCCATTCACTATTGCTCCGTTTCCACTACCCAGAATATAATTACTAGCGCTAACGGAACCAATTGAACCATAGTCGCCAATATTATTATTCCCGACAATCCCATAACTTGCCCTTACCTTTAATTCACTTATTTGATTCACATTCTTTAGAAAATTCTCCTGTGATACACGCCAGCCTACAGAAGCAGAAGGGAATGTTCCCCATCTATTTTCGGACCCAAAGCGGGAGGATCCATCTTTCCGCAGTGTAGCAGAAACTAAATATTTCTTGTCAAAATCATAACTTACCCGGCCAAGTAAGGATAACAATGCCCATTCAGACTTTGTTTGCGTACCACCATAAATAACACCCGCATTCAAAGTATGAACGTTGTCATTCGGAAAATTTTGTGCACCCATATCATGGTATTCAAAATACGATTTTTGCTCGGTAACCCCCCCCATCAGCGTCAGGTTATGCTTTTCGATAAATGTGTTTGTGTAGGTAAGAATGTTTTCATTGACCCAGTTGATGCTTCGAGAAGAGCTTAAACTTCCGTTAACCCAAACGTTACCCGGAGCGCCAGCCGTCGAAGGAGTGAATTGATTATAAGAAAATTGATTTATATCAGCGCTGGCTGTTGTTTTAAAGATCAGGTTCTTTACTATCTCTGCAGACAGGTAGACACTTGATAAAAGTCTTATTTGTTCTGATTTCATCTCAGTTTCTTTTACCTGTGCAACTGGATTACCCAAACCACCCGAAGACATTAAGGGATGATCGAAGGTACCATCACCGTAGGTGTATTTCGGGGCATAAAAATTATAACTGCCATCGGTATTGTAGGGCTCAAAAGTAGGAGGCAAATTGAGGACACCATGTGCAATTACACCCCCATATCCACCTGCAGGAGCAATATTACTGGAATTGAAAGAAGGATTGATTTTGAAACCCATCTTAATTTTGTCTGTAACTTCAGCATCGACATTGCTTCTTAATGAAAATTTCTTAAATCCTGAGTTCAAGACAATCCCATCCTGATTAACAAAATCACCTGACAGGTAAAAACGAGTTTTGTTTGCTCCTCCGGAAACTGCCAATTGAACCGTTTGAATTGGGGCGTTTTGAAATAATTCATTCTGCCAGTCAGTTCCTTTGAAATTTGATGGATTTGCAAACTCGAGGGGGATCTTGTATGCATTGCTCGTCCTTTTAGAGTTAGGATCATTAAGGTTCCTGTTAGCACCGCTACCGTATTGCAGCCATTGATAATTCCGGCGTTGTGTTTCCATTGCAATATAATCAGTTAGGTTCATCATATCCACTTTCTTTGATACCGTTTGTATGCCAGAACTAACATTCACGGAAAATTTCGCCTTCCCAACAGAACCTTGTTTGGTGGTTATTAATATTACCCCGTTAGATCCGCGAGAACCATATATTGCTGTAGATGATGCATCTTTAAGTATTTCTATCGATTGAATATCATTGGGATTAAGTGAGGCCATACCATTCTGGGGTTGCTGACCATTGGATGTCACGCCGTACAAACCTTGCTGAACAGCTGACGTTGTAATAACATTATCGATAGGGACTCCGTCAACTACAAATAAAGGCTGAGTTCCTGAAGTGATGGAACCAACCCCTCTTACCTTAACTGAAAAACCACTTCCCGGGGCTCCTGTTGTTTGTTGTACCTGGACCCCTGCAACCTGACCCACCATGGCCTCAGTGAAAGTAACACCGCCCCGATCTTTAAGCTGGTCAGCAGTGACAGATGCCAATGAGGAGGTCAGTAAGGCTTTTGATTGAGAACCATAACCTACCACAACCACATCCTGAAGCGATTTAAAATCGGTCTTCAACTTCACTTCAAAGTTCGTCAAAGAACCTATCTTAACTTCCGTGGTTATGTAACCCACAAAAGAAACTGCTAAAACAGAAGCATTATCGGGTGCAATAAGTGCAAATTTTCCATACGCATCAGTTAAGACTCCAATAGTTGTACCCTTAACGAGAACTGTGGCACCGGGTAATACACCACCATCAGCATCCCTTACGACACCTGTTATTGGTTTTTGGCTTATCGCATTTCCCGTGGTGAACTCTCCAGCATAACTATTGATGCTAAAGAAAGTAGCGAAAAGCAATGACATAAGAAAAGCTCCACGCATTGTTTTAAATCGTCTAATCATAGTTTTAATAGTTTTAAATAGTTTTAAAGTTTGTAATAGAAATATATAATCAATTATAGAAACACTTCTTTCAGAACTTAACTCTTGTTTACTTCATATCATTTCTTTTATAGTTTTGTTTCATTCTTTTTGTATTGCAAATATATAACTATATTTTCAATACAAAAGAATATTTGAAATATTTTAAAACCAATAAAGAATTATTTCATTTTTTATTAAAAGCAATACTGATTCTACTTCAGTTCAAATTACCTTTATATGATCTATGTATTATTAGCACATATAAATGATTAATAGACTGTATGTTTACATTTACAAATCACAAGCTACCATCTCAATATCGAGTTAATTAATACATGGTTTTTCTTGCATTACTGAGAATGAATCTAATTACAGATCCAAATACTAAAATGACATAATAATTTTAAATCAACTACATTTAGGTTGCGTTTCATAAATAATATAACTAATTTAGGTTTCGTTTTAATTTGAATGAATAACAATTTAGTACTAGTGAATCGAATCAAATTTTTCGCATAGCAGTTTCGTCACTGATTTAGTGGCAGCTGGAAAAATTTTTCGCAAATCAATTTCTTCTGTTGTTAGAAGTGTTTGTTTGAGTTTTCGCATGAAAGTATCTTTAATCTCGGTTGCAAGGTTTACTTTGGATATCCCATGAGAGATAGCTTCACTAACCATACTATTGGGAATTCCGGAACTTCCATGTAATACCAAAACAATTGATATGGCATCATGGATTTCGGACAGCCGTTCCATATCGAGTTTAGGTTCCGATTTGTAAAATCCATGCGCAGAACCGATTGCAATTGCCAAGGCATCAACTCCGGTTTCGCGTACAAATCGTTGTGCTTCTTCTGCCGTGGTAAATCCACTCTTGTCATGCGTCTGCCCCAATTTTGGAACATAGCCCAATTCTGCCTCTACATTTGCCCCAAAGGATTTAGCCAGTTCAACAACTTGTAAAGTGATCGCCACATTTTCGGCAAAGCTTTTTTCACTGGCATCAATCATTACTGAATCGAAATTGACATCAAGACAGCGTTTTACAATTTCAATTGAATTGCCATGATCAAGATGCAACCAACCATTGACCTGATATTCATCTAACCCGGCTCTGGCCATAGTTACCGCCATTTTTAATCCCATGTAATCAATTGAACTTTGAGTGAGTTGCAAGATTACGTCAGATTGAGAAGCAGAAGCCGCAGCCAGAATCGCCTGGAGTGTTTCCAGGTTATAGAAATTGGTCGCCAATATAGCGGTTTTATCAGCCTGACACTGTTTTAGCCTCTCTTGAATCTTCATTCTAATATTATTATTTGGCCAAATTTTTCTTTCGCAGTTTTAACTATGAGTTCTTTTGTAGCAAACGCTGATGTTCCGCCTGCTGCCGTTGTATTGATTGCACCCATCAGGTTTCCAAATCGTTGGCACTCTGGCAAAGACGCCCCTTCTACAAATTTGGAAATAAATCCTGCATTAAAACTATCGCCTGCCCCGATTGCATCGACCACGTCGTTATTCAGAAACGCAGGTAGCATCAGGGGTTTATTCTCTTTCGTAATAAGCAACGATCCCTGATTGCCCATTTTTATCACCATACAATTTAAATATGGCAACATCTTTTCGATCGCTTCTTCAATAGTGGATGATGAAGTATTCAGCATCACCTCCTTCTCATTTGGCATGAAAACATCTACCCAGGGAAGGATATTTTTATAATCAAAATCCCACAGCTCATTTGGATCCCATTGTGTATCAAGCGATGTGGTCATTCCACACCATTGTGCATTTTTAAATAGCTTTCCGATGTCGTTTTGAATCCCTTTCTGAAGGAAAAGGGATGAAAAGTGCATATGATTGGCACACTTCAATTTTTCGAAACTTATATCTTCAATAGTTAGATGATTCATCGCACCCGGATGAGTAATCATAGCCCTGTCCTCACTATAGTTTAAAACCACTGTTGCCCCGGTAGCCAGTGTTTCATCTTCGATAACTAATGAAGTATCAACACCTTTTGAGTCAAGACTTTCCTTTACCAATTTACCAAAACTATCCTTTCCTATCTTCCCCAGAAAAGCTACTGAAGTTGAAAGAGAAGCCACATTAGATGCAAAAATAGCTGTAGAACTACCTAATGTAAGCGCCATACTATCTGCCAAGAATTCTTTCCCAATCTCAGGAAACCCTTTAATTTGGTTTAAAATCAAATCAACATTAAGCTCACCAACTGCTAGTACCTTATATTTTCTTTCCATTACAAATAATCATTTAACCCAACAAGGTTGAATTTATTATAATATTTATCAATGTTTCTTTCAATACGTGAAAGTACTATTTCCTCTGCTTCAATTCCATTATTTTTTAGATTTTCGTAGAGCAGATACCTGGAAACCAAAACTTCTGGTGATTGCCAGATGTATCTGCAACAGGTCATAATCAGCCATTTTTGCCGTTCAGGGTTGATTTGCTCAAAATCAAGATCTGATTCATCAGCAAGCAACCATTTTTTCCAGCGATTTGTCCTCAAAACTGCATCCCAAAGCTTATCCTTGATTCTGGAAATCAGAGCAATCCTGTTATGGGCAAATAGCTCTATTTCAATCGCTTCTAGTTCGATTAGTGCAACATATTCACAGATTGTTAGTTCTGGACCAACATTGGCAGCTCCCATTCCCGACAATGGATAGTCTTCTGGATTTGAAACGTCATCGGAATAATGCCCTTTGATCAGGCTTCCGTAGGGCTCAACTTTTGAAGTTAGTTTACATGCAACAGCCGGATCAAAAAGGGTCGTATGTAAATCGGTTCCAACCTTCCCTACAATAAAGCAAGGCCATATGTCATTGAGTCCCTCAATTGCCAATCCCTCCTTAAGCATGTTAAGAAATTTATCAAAATTTTCATCGTTGGCTAAACCCCCATGAACCTCTTCGGTCCCGACTTCATATGAAATAGGAGGAAGGTCCTCTGACTTTCGAAATCTTTCGGAATGAGCAATAAGTTCAATTGTCCGTTCGACGACTGTTTCAATACTAATTTGATTTGATTTAGAAAGGGTAATATCTATTGTTGGGTCTACATGAATAAGGTCGTAACCTGCACTAACTGCTAGTTCAAAGGAATGTTTGACCCCATTCATGGCATTATCAAGACTCCAATTCTCGATTGTCTGAATATCCTTTAACCAAGGGCCACCATGATCAATGGCAACAATAGTCACTCCCTTGTAGTTGATGGCTTCCGCCTCTTTTCGTAACAAACGGATAAAATCACTTTGTGTTAATCCGGTATAGCCTCCGTCGAAATCAACCTGATTTAGAGTTGCAGCAAATTTGATAGGAGCATCATTCCGTTTTGCTGCTCTAAACGCGGCTTTAATAACTGAAAGAGAATTTGGACAAACAGCGAGCAAAGTTCGATTAGGATGACCCTCCCTTTTGAGTTCCTTAATTCGCTTTAGAATATACTCTGTTACAGGTAGACCAGTTTCGCAAGCATTAATCCTAATATCTTTTCCCAATATATTCATTATATGTTAGATATAAATATTAACACCTTCAACAACACGAGAAATCGTTCCGGATACTGATGGCGAATCGGGATCTAATCCCAATGCAACAGATTTATAGAATCCGAGCAATTGCGCAAAAACTACATGCGCCACACATAAATAACTGATATCTGAAACTTCTCCCATGCTCTGGTAACAAACTTCAAGTGTTGGCAGGAAATTTTCTATTTGTACTGGTTTTGATGATACGGAGACCTGTGCCATGCCCACATTTCCACAGTTGATTTGTCGCACAAGATCAATTTCATAATGCCTAGCAACTTCATCATCCGAGAAAAGATATACTACAAGAGTTTTATCATTGATCACAACTTTTGGTCCATGTCTGAATCCAAGAAAAGTATCAAATTTGCAAATCACATTACCATCAGTTAGCTCCTGCAGTTTGAGATGACTTTCATGTGCAGTACCCTGAAGGGGCCCTGAACCCAGAAAAACAACCCTTTTAAAATCTAGTTTAGCAATATTAGTAATGGCCTCTGATTTTTCAGAGAGCATCGTTTCTATCCACAAAGCCAATTCCTTTACTTTTATTTCCTCTTCTAAAATTGTGTCAATTCTGGCTATTAAGATGTAGGCCAACATCATAGAGGTAAAGCTGCTTGTCATTGCCAGACTTTCATCGTTGGTTTCCGGGGACAATAAGATTTTAAGTGTTTTACTATTTTCGGTCTCAAGATAGAGCTGCCCATCCGGATTACATGTAATGATTAAATGAGACGGATCAGTACAATATTTATTTACAATACGAATTGCCGCAATACTTTCAGGACTGTTTCCTGAACGTGCAAATGAAACGAGCAAGGTTTTCTTTCTTTTTGACAGAAATAGTTCGGGATGAGTTAAAATATCAGTTGTCGCGATCGAGCGCGCAATAAAATCCTTTCTTTTTAACATCTCACCTTGCATAGCCTCGCCGATAAAGGCTGAACTTCCTGCACCAGTCAATATGATGTCTACATTATCAGAGAGAGCACTTTTAAGAAAAGCGATAATCGATTCTTTCCTTTCTCTAATAATTTTATAAGTATTCATCCACGAAATTGGTTGCTGAAGAATCTCCTTTTTAGTATGACTTCCCACCTGACTCGAAATTTTGTATTTCATATATTCTCTATTTAAGCCATTATTAATTTCATTTCATTTTTTATTAGTTTCATTTCATTTCCATACTGCAAATTAAAGCAATTATATTTTAATAAAAAAACGATATGAAATATAATTTTTCATTAAAATATATCATAATTTAATAAAATTTGCTTTTACATATTGATATTCTGCCGAATAGTTTTCATAATACAAATTAATATTTTCAAATAGGAAAGAAATAAATTAAAATGTGAAAGAAAACAATGAAAGAAAGTATTCAACTTAAGAGTACACAAATGTGATAATTGTGAAGAATACATTTGTTATTATGTATGAATGGGAAAACAAAGAAATTATACCACGCCTAATATGTTTTTAATATTAAGCGAATGAGACAAAAAGGGGGCGGTCCTGAACTCCCTAAGATGAACGCAAAAGATGTTTTCGCTAGGAATGTGGCACCTCTACTCAAATACCTTTGGTTCCAAAAAAGTTGGTACAATTATTACCTAATTAAAACTTAGTCAGCAAAGCGGCATTCTTTATCCGTTCCTCCTGTTCAAAGCTCGCAAGATAATTTTCAGTAGTTTTTTGGTCGGCATGACCCAACGATTCAGAAATAAAAGCAATATATGCTCCGGACCGTTTTAAAACTGTCGCGAAGCTGTGACGGGCTGAATAAGTGCTTAGGTGGTCAATATTTAACGCTTTTCCTATCTCCTTTAGTCGCTTAATTGTTCGTCGTATCAATTCGTGTGATTTAACTTTAGCTTCCATCGGTGTCTCGCTCCCGTTCAGATATGGAAAAATGAAGTGATTGGGTTCCTTATTTGGATTACCCCATTTTTGAATTATTTCTTTCATTTCGAAAGTAAGAATGGCTTGTATCTCTTTTTTTATTTTTGAGGTACGCTTTGTTTTTTCTCTTAAATACAAAATCTCGTTGATTTGGATATTTCCATATTTAAGATGCACCATATCAGTAAAGTTAATCCCATTACATAAGTAGAAGAAAAACCATAAATCCCGGTAACGGTCGGTTGTGGTGTTTCCATCTGAAAAATCAACAATTCTTTTAATCTGAGCAAGTGTCAGAGCTAATTTGCGTCCAGAGCCGGTGGCAATCTCCTTTTTATCCCAACCAAAGGGGTATTGATTTGCTTTGATTATTCCTGAACGAATGACCTCATTCATCTAAGTACGAATAGCCCTTAAGTACATCCCAATTGTAGTAAAGCTCCGGCCTTTTTCAGTGTAATCTTTACCATTTAAAGTATAGCTTCTATTCTCTAACATGTATTTTTCATATTTTTGAAGCCACTCGACAGTTACCTCTGAAAATAAAATTTTTGTCCCTGCAAATTTCTCAATACTGTTTAAAGCGCACTTGTAATAAAGCTGTGTTCCGGATCTTCCTTCTGCTTCGAGACTTTCTTTTAATTTTTGCCCTGAATGCAGTATTTAGGGTATCAGTTATTCCCTTTTCCAAATCCCTGTTTAGGAGAGCAAAAGAAAAGTTGTTTGTATCTTCAAGTGCTTGAACAATTTCTTTAACATTTTCAAAAGAATTTTGAATATCTGTCCTTACATCTGAAAGTGCCCGGCTTTTAGTTCCCGGAAGTTATTCCCATTCTATGGGAGAAAGGCTTTTCCCTGTAGAATAATATTTACGATCTCTGTTAAAAGTAACCCTTATTTTAACCGGAAATTTTCTACTTTTGGTTTCACATCGCTCATCGAGGATCGAAGCGATTGTAATTCCGTTATGTGAGTAGTTATACATTGAGTTCCTTTTTTATGCTTATTACAAAATAGATGTACACACAATTTGCACACAAATAAATTAACAAAGAAAATAAATGCAAATAGAATAAAAATATGTTTTATAATATATGCTGAATATCAGCATATTGAATAATGAATATAGTAAGTAAAAAATCTTAAAAAGATAAATTTAATTACTCATAATCAGGGGGTCCCAGGATCATGCCCTGGTGGGCCCACCCTCAGAATATCAAGGACTTACGATACATATTGTAAGTCCTTTTTTATTTCCATTAGCATACAATTTGTACACAAGTAGATCAAAACTGAATTGAAATCTATCTTTAGGAAATTCATAATCCGAAGAATTCGATCAACATTTTAACTGATGGGTTACCGGAGATGCAGGTTATTTTCTCAGCCTCCTCAGCATTGGACATTTATCGCGGAGAACCTGACCTAAACCGAAGAGTTGTCAGTTATATGTTGGCTGGACTTTCATTTCGTGAATTTCTAATATTTACCAATTGGATAAGTTTTGATCCGGTCAAAATTGAAGATATTGTAAACAATCACAGGAGGATAAGTCGCCTGATCCTTGAAATAGTGAGGTTATTGCCCTTGTATAATCATGAAAATCCGTGGCGAAAAAAGAAGAAGATACTAAGCAGAAAAGAAAAGCATTAAGGATTGAATGTTGGTTAACACCTTACTTGGGTCGATTTACTATGCGTTATTTTGAAATTAGTAGTCAGGTCTCCTTTCATCACCAATGGTTGGAAATAAGCAATATACAAAAGTGATATTACTCGATTGGATAACTTAATCCAACATCAACCAACCGCAAGATGTAAATCAGGGAACTGCTCAATCTGAAATTTTCACTAAAAATTTTGGTTCTATTTGTTGCGAACAAATAAAACTCACTATATTTGCATCAATATTATATACAAAATGGAAGAGTTTGAAAGACTAAATAAGCAAAAGGAGCTAGTCGAATACATTGGGAGGCAAAATGAACGTGAAGGATTTCAGCCTGTTCCGGCGCGGATTTTGGGCTTGCTAATGGTCATGGATAAGGAAGAATATACCTTCGAAGAGATTGTTGAAGAAATGAAGATCAGTAAAAGTTCGGTCAGTACCGCTTTGAAAAATCTGGAGATTCGCGGCATCATCGAATATGTTACCTATCCCGGAGACCGCAAGCGTTATTTCCGCTTTGTTTCCGGAGAAATTATCGGAATGATCAATGAAATGGAAGCCAAGATAATAAAAAGTCTTGAAACCATCCATCAGATTATTGAATTGAAAAAAGAGCCGAATTCGAGGAATGCGATGTTTTTAAAGAATGTTTTAACAGGAATGGAATTCTTCATCCGGAGGTTAGAAGAATTAAAAATAGAATACAAAAAGGAACATTAATTTTTTTATCCCTATGGTTCTTGTTGTTTCGAACCATTTATATATATCAGAATCTTGTACTAATTATGAAACAGTCAACAATTTTACTATTATTTGCCCTTTTCACATCTCAGGAAATGTTTGCTATGCAACCTGAGGAAATTGCGCCACTTGTGAGCGGATTAAGTGATATGAAGGCGTTGCATACTACTTCTGCAGGAGTTCATGTTAGCCAACTGCTTTACAGTCAATCGTACCTCACTGGAGTGAAACAGGTTAAGACAGCAGAAGGTTTGTACGAATCGCTGCTTCAGAAAACCGAAAAAGAGGTCATTCACGATATTTCGGAAAGTTATTACCAGGTGCTTATGATTTATTTGAACCTGAATATTTTAAATGATAACATCCAGAATCTGGAAAAAATATACAACATATTGAAGCTTCAGTATGAAAATGACTTTGTCAAACAGACCGATGTGAGTCGTTTGAAGGTTACTTTGACCAACCTGAATAAACAACAGGAACTAGCTGAATTACAGGTCAAATCGGACAGGGCAGCTTTCTACCCAAATTTGGCTGCATTCGGACAATTTTCTTATTCGGGTTACGCCACCGAATTTAAGTTAAAAGATTTTAACAATATGAATACCATTGGATTGAAAGCTACATCCCAATATTCAGTTCAGGGATGAGAAAGAATCGGGTGTTGAGGTGGTTTATGCCGAAGATAGGGTTAACAAAGGCCACAAAGTTTAGATTCTATAGTGGAAGCAACCAGCCTTCGTTTTCGACCAATTTTGATGACGAATTTAGCGCTAATCTTCGGTTTGCTTCCGTTAGCACTTTCAAGTGGTGCGGGTGCGGAATGGAAAAGCGGCATCGGTTGGGTGCTGATTGGCGGGCTTACAAGCTCGATGTTCCTGTCGCTGATTATAATTCCGGTCATTTATGTTTTAATTTCTAAAATGCTGAAGAAAGACCAAATAAACGAGAAAAAACGTCCAAAGGAAATATTGAAGGCTGATCATGTACTTCCCAAGGCAAAATTATATAATTAATTGATATTAAATAATATAAATCCGAAAACAAATAATGATTACTATCCAGTCTATCGGAATTAAAGCTAAAATAACCGGGTACGGACTCCATCGAAAACCATATGCGATTTAGAAGGAAACGAGATCTCTTTGATCAGTTCATCAGGACGGCAACAAAATAACATTAATAATTATCAAATTATTAAAATAAACAAGATGAGGAAGATAGTAGCAGCAATAGTTATGGGATTCAGTTTTATCCAGGCAAACGCTCAAAGTTTTATAAAGAAAGTAACGGATAATATATCAGGTGGGTTCAAAACAGAAGTGATCATATCGAGCTTTAGCTTGTCAGAAATGCCAGATGCCACAAGTAAAATAAATATTGGAGGCACATTCGGAGGTTTTGTAAAACTTGATTTAGCAGAGCATTTTGCCCTTCAAGGGGATGCTTTATTCCATTATAAAACATCCTCCTTCGAACAGGGTGACGTTAAAAGTGACTATCAATACTGGGGTCTGGAATTCCCTATTTATTTCATGTCCCAGTTGAAGATGAATAAATGCGAAAGATTTTATGTAGGTGTCGGACCTTATGTCGAAGATGGACTTAATGCAAAATTCAAGACCATGGGAAATGAAATTGATCTTTATGAAAATGATGAAGTTGTGGACAAGGCTTGTATGACCCGGTTAGAAATCGGTGCCGCCGCAATCATCGGATACGAATTTGGCAGTGGAATACAAGTGAATGTTGGGTATAAAACGGGCTTGACCAATGCACTTGAGGCAAAAAAAAATGATGCTTCAATGTTTCCATACTCTGTGAGTTTTGGAATTGGATACCGATTTTAAAATTGCGATAGCCTTGCAGGGACTTCATCAAAAATTAATCGCGACTTAGAACCAAACAACACTTACATAATGCTGGGAAATAAGATATTGAGTTATGCACCTTTACAGTACAATTAACAAGAATTTAATGGAATCTTTTTTAATTCAATTCTTTACACCTATCCTAAAACTTTTTTATAATTTTGGGAGAAGTAGTATTTGTATGGATGACATTGCTTATCGTTTGTATATTTCCAAAAAAACGTTTTACAAGGAATATGCTTGTAATGATGCACTTGTAAAAGACATATATCTGAACGATTTTACCTGTTTAGGACCTCTCTCCATACGCTGGAGCAGAAAAAAACTGATTACTATTTTCATAATGAGATTAAACCGGATTCAAATGCAAGGAAGCTCCTAAAAATCAAAACCTAAAATCACAGTCAGATGATGATAAAATTAAAAACATGGTTTAATGCCGTATATGAATGGGATGTACTAATAGAATACACAATGAATAAAACATCAGGTTACAAATTAACAATTATTGTTCCTGCATACAACGAACTGGGAAACATTTATCGTTTGGAAGAAAAACTCACAACATTTGTTGCGCAACCTTCAGGAAAATTACTTGACTATCCCTCCTAAAATAAATTATTATCACCAACTATATGAAAATAAGGCATATCATTATAACTACCAGCTTGGGTTTGGGTTTTAGCCCAGTAGCGCCTGGTACCGTCGGAGCCCTTGGAGGATGTCTGATAGCATATGTAATAACACTGTTCACGGGATTTAATGTACTTATACTTTCCTCCCTAATTGTACTGTTCTTTTTCCTTGGAGTTCACAGCTCCAACAAAATGGAACTTATTTGGGGGAAAGATCCGTCCCGGATTGTTATCGATGAAGTGGTCGGCATGTGGATTGCACTGCTGATGATCCCTTCAGGATTCAGCTATATGGTTGCAGCCTTTCTCCTGTTTCGGTTTTTCGATATTTATAAGCCATTGTTTATTAGAAAGATGGAAAACCTTAAAGGGGGTTGGGGAGTCATGATGGACGATGTTTTAGCCGGAATCTATGCCAATCTTATCATTCAGATTTTCATCCTTATAAAAACTGCTATTAATTGATAACATGAAACCAGATCGTATCCTTTCAGGCAATTTCCTTAAATCACAATATGCATCTGTAATTTCAACATTAGCCGATTTTATGGTGACCCTTTTTTTGACGCAGGTCGTAGGTTTTTGGTATTTGCTCTCATCATTCATAGGAACCTTACTTGGTGGATGTATTAATTTTTCGCTGGGACGGAACTGGGTATACCGGGTAAAAAATGGCGATACAATTTCACAGATAACAAGGTATATCATTGTTTGGTCTGGAAGCTTGATATTTAATACGTTCGGGGTATTTTTTCTTACTGATGTGTTAAGCATACACTACATCCTCTCAAAATCGATAATTGCGGTATTGGCAGGGGTAGGGTTCAACTTTTATTTTCAAAAATCATTTGTTTTCAGAACTTAATATGCGATTTTTAAAACTTAAATACGTTTTTTTCATTTATTGCTTTCTTGAAGTAATATTCGGCTTTCGTGTTGAAGGTCAGAATAATTCAAATATTTTCCTTAAAGGTACCGTTGTCGATGCAGAAACAAACGAACCTGTACCCTATGCATACATTGAACTTGTAGGCACAAAAACAGGGACCACAACAGGCAGGGATGGCCGGTATAACTTAAGGTCAGCTGGGAATGCCACAAATATCAGGTTTTCAAGTATCGGTTACGTTACAGAGGTAAAAGCTTTATCTCCTGGTAAATCTCAGATTATCAATGTAAGGCTTAAGCCGACGGTCGTATCGATCAATGAAGTTGTGGTAAAGCCAGATAAACGAAGATATAAAAACAAGAAGAATCCTGCTGTTGAACTGATTGAAAAAGTAATCCAAAATAAATCGAAAAACCGTAAGGAAGGTTTAGATTCTTACGAATATGAAAAATATGAGAAAACGCAATTTGCACTAAGTAATTTTAGTGAGAAATTGAAGCATCGCAAGGCTTTCAGAAAGTTTAGGTTTGTTTTTGATAATGTTGATTCCACTACCCTGGCAGGCTCCAAAATTATGCCTGTCTATCTGAAAGAAACTTTATCTGACTACTATTTTAGGAAATCGCCAAAGGCTACCAAAGAAATAGTCAAAGCCAATAAAATGGTCAGTTTTGACGGATATATTGACAATCAGGGGATGACAGAATATTTGAAATACATGTATCAGGATATAAATATCTATGACAATATCGTAACATTTCTTACAAATCAGTTTCTTAGCCCGATTGCCAACACAGCACCTTCGTTTTACAAATATTTTATCCAGGATACTACGATGGTGGAAGGCACAAAATGTGTTAAACTGTTTTTTTCGCCCCGTATAAAAACTGACTTTCTTTTTAATGGATTTATGTTCATTAAGCTTGATAGCAGCTATGTTGTAAAAAGGATAGAAATGTCAGTCAATAAGGACATCAACCTCAATTGGGTAAAAGAGGTAAATATTATTCAGGATTTCAATCACATACAGGACAAAGGATGGCTGCTTACAACAGATGAAATTTCGATCGATTTTGGGCTTTCAAAAAGTGGCATGGGTATTTTCGGGCAGCGGACCGTTTCTTACAAAAACTATAAAGTTAACCAGGAATTGTCTGATAGTATTTTTCAAGGGGTTGACATCGTTCAGAACAAAGATGCTGATATCAAAAGTTCTGCTTTCTGGAATACCAACCGACATCACCCCTTGTCAAAGTCAGAAAATGGAGTCTATACGGTTATCGACAGTGTTAAAAAAATACCAGCCTTTAAGCGGACTATGGACATTTTGATGCTTTTGATTTCAGGATACAGGGATTTTGGAAAATTTGAGGTTGGCCCGGTAAATACATTTTATAGTTACAATCCAATCGAGGGGATCAGATTCAGGTTGGGTGGGCGGACAACCCCAAAATTCAGTAAAAAGATAAATTTTGAAAGCTATATGGCTTATGCAAATATGGACGAAAAATATAAATATTACTTAGGTGCGACCTATTCGCTTACTGATAAAGCGATCCGTAATTTCCCTGTAAAATCTGTCAAAGTCAGTATTCAGGATGAAACGAAAATACCTGGACAGGAACTTCAGTTTGTGCAGGAAGATAACATTTTGCTTTCGATTAAGAGAGGTGAAAACAAAAAGCTTTTATACAATAAATCATTCAGAATTGAATACCTTAACGAATTTGAAAACCATTTTTCGTATGCACTTAGTTATAATTACACCAGACAATCACCTGGGGGGAATCTGTTTTTTAATCCTGTCAACTATAATTTAACGGACTACAATATTCCTTCTATCAACATGTCGGAGTTAAGCACCACCCTCAGATATGCCCCGCATGAACAATTTTATCAGGGGAAACTTTATCGGACACCAATTACAAATAAATATCCCATTCTTCAATTGCAATATACCGTTGGCTCTAAATTACTTGGGAACGACTACAACTATCAAAATTTGCGGTTGTCCATCTCAAAGAGATTTTATCCATCGGTACTGGGTTATACTGATGTAATCTGGGAGGCAGGAAAAATATTTGGAAAAGTTCCCTATCCGCTATTAACCATCCACCGGGCAAATCAAACCTATTCGTATCAGATTGCTTCATATAACCTGATGAATTTTCTGGAGTTTGTAAGCGACCAATATACATCAGTCAATATCGATCATTGTTTTAATGGATTTATATTCAATAAAATACCAATTATAAAGAAGCTAAGACTTAGGGAAGTGATCACCTGTAAAGTATTGTACGGAAGTTTAAGTGACAGCAACAATCCCAATAAAGAAAACGGTTTGTTCAAACTTCCTGCCGATAGCGATGGGAACCCTACAACGTTTACACTCGAGAAGAAACCATATATGGAAGCCAGCGTTGGCATTTCAAATATTTTTAAATTCTTCAGGGTAGATGTAGTTAAACGGTTGACTTATTTAGACCTCCCAAACGTTGCAAGCATTGGCATCAGGGCAAGGTTCAAATTTGATTTTTAATAAAGTAATACGATGAAATTAAGAGACAAGGGACAACAAGTGATTTACAAAGTAATTGAGCCAGTAGTGAAACTAATGATAAAACTGGGCATCACACCAAACATCGTAACCACTATTGGGTTAGGGATTAACATATTGGCTGCAATTGTGTTTATCATTGGAGGTGAATATGGTTCACGTGGCGATTTATCCTACATTGGCTGGGGATGTGGCTTAATTCTTTTTGCAGGACTATTCGACATGCTTGACGGACAGGTTGCCCGATTGGGCAATATGGCTTCGAGTTTTGGGGCACTGTACGACTCTGTTTTGGACAGGTACAGCGAACTGGTCATGTTCCTTGGCATTTGCTACTATCTGGTAGCTCATCACTATTTTCTCAGTTCACTGACAGCTTTTATTGCCCTGATAGGGTCAATGATGGTCAGTTACGTCAGGGCAAGGGCTGAAGGTTTGAATATCGAATGTAAAGCAGGCCTGATGCAACGGCCCGAAAGGATTATCATTATTTCTGTTTCGGGAATTATATGCGGTATTGTTTCGGCCTGGACGGGTGGCAATCAAAAACTGTTCATTCCCGGGCTAAAGTATGACGTGGTTGAAACCATTTCCATTTTTATCTATCCAATTGCTCTTGTTGCAATCCTAGCCAACCTGACAGCTATCAAACGTTTGAACCATTGCCGAATACAAATGAATTTTCCAGAGGCAAGTGAAAAGAAAATCCATTCTGACAGACCAAAAGCATCAAAGAATTGAGTTCCTAAAGATTAAACCAGCCATGAAATTGTCAAAAATCATCCGTTTTCTTGTCCTGTTTTCTTTTATTGTGGGAATTGTCCTTCAAGGAAAAGCTCAGGCCGGTTATCCGGTGCCCCAAAAAACAGAAAACCTGTTGTTTTACTTTCAGCGCAGCCATAATAAGAACACAGTTATTTATGAGCTCAACAAATTGTCAGATGGTACAATAAATAGAACCAAACCGGTTGACAGCTACTGGATCAGGTATGAAGAAGGTGGCGTCAAAAAAGAACTCTCATTCCTGCAAAAAAAAGCTTTTGGAATACAATGGCAATTGACCGATAAGGCAAAAGAAAATTATATCTTACACTTTAATAGTTTCAGGAAAAGGGAAATATACCTGCTAAAAGACGACCATACAGCCACCTATAAAGCATTTATTAACATCCAAGGTGAGTTGTCAGAACTCACACATTTGTACATTAAATCAGAGAACAACTCACTTGGTATACCATTATCTGTGAAATATGTTGAAATATCGGGCATAAGCCTTAAAAACGGACAACCAGTAGCTGAAAAATACATCCCATAACTGTAGAAATGCACAAATTTTCAAAATTGAGTATAATGAAGAAACAGGGATTACCGGTTATTTTTATTTCGATGCTATATTTAGCATTAGTATCCTTTCTTGTCGGTTTAAGAACAGAACATTTGCTGATTCTCTGCATTTACAACCTATGCTTTTTCATTGGAACAAAAACCCGAAAATTTATCTTTGCTTTTACCATCTTTCTGGTATTTGGCATCCTTTACGACCTAATGAAGGTTTATCCGAATTACATGGTTAATCAAGTTGATATTTCATCACTGTATCATTTTGAACAATCCATATTTGGATTTACCTGGAATGGACAATTTCTGACACCTAATGAGTTTTTTAACCAATACCATACCACCTTTCTCGATATTTTAAGCGGACTGTTCTACATCAACTGGATACCAGTCCCGCTGGCTTTTGCTGCATACCTCTATCTAACTGACGAACAACAGTTTTTGTATTTCTCGCTGACGTTCTTTCTCGTCAACATCATAGGATTCTGCATTTACTATATTCATCCGGCAGCTCCACCATGGTATGTGAACATGAACGGCTTTGAATTCATCCACGATGTCCCCGGCAATACCGCCGGACTCGCAAGGTTTGATAACCTGGTTCATCTACCGGTTTTTGAATCAATTTACGCCCGTAACTCAAATGTTTTTGCGGCATTACCCTCATTGCACAGCGCTTATCCTGTAGTCGTTTTTTATTACGCTCTGAAATGCAGGTTAGGCCGGATCAACTGGTTGCTGGGTTTATTCATGGCAGGCATATGGTTTTCGGCTGTTTACTCCAGCCATCATTACATAACCGATGTTCTGGCGGGAATCATTTGTGCAGTTGCCGGGATCCTATTATTTCAAAAATTCTTTTTGAAAATAGACACAATTAAAAACTGGATAATAAAATATGCTTTGATTATCAAATAATTCATAAAAACGCAGGGTGTGATTCTTTTGAAATTAACAACGAACTATTTTTCAGATAAAAATTTTATATGATAAAAAAGATAAAAATTGTGGTTGTTGGGCACATAACTTTAGATGAATATGATGGGAAGCTTGTTCCTGGTGGAAGTGCCTATTATTGCAGCCGGACCTATCTGGCACTCGGAGCCCAGGTGAAACTGGTTTCAACAATTGGTGAAGATTTTAAGTTTAATGAAATTTTTAACGACCTGGATGCTTTTGTAAAAAGAATTGGCCAAACTACCCGGTTTAAAAATATTTACAAAAAAGATTCTATCCGCCAACAAATTAGTATTGCCCAGGCTGAGCCCATTAGGCCGGAAGCAATTCCGGATGATTTTAAAGAATGTGATATTCTGCATTTAGCACCTGTGCTAGGTGAAATTGATATTAAATTGTGGGTGAGTCTTGTTAAATCAAAGCTTGTTGCAATTGGTCTGCAAGGTTGGTTACGAAGAATTGATGATTCAAAGATGGTCTTACCTAAAATGTCAGATATTTCTGATGAGGAATTTAAAGCCTTAAATCTGATCTGTTTGAGTGAAGAGGATATTCAGGGTCAAAGTGATCTTCTGGATAGGATTATAAAGTTCGTTCCCACAGTAGCTCTTACGCATGGAGAAAATGGGTATGATATTTACAAAAATGGAATTAAGAATTCCTATGGAGTTTTTAAAACAGTTGAAGTCGATCCTACCGGGGCCGGGGATGTATTCGCATCAGGTTTTTTCCATGGAATTGCTTCAGGAAAATCTGAAAAGGAAGCAGGATATCTTGGAGCAGGTCTTGCCTCAGTAATCATCGAAGACGTTGGGGGGAAAGCCTTTAGCAGAATCGCTGAGGGAATTTCAAGAGCAAAATTTGTTGATTGTGAAGTACGTGGATCTGTCATTTATGAATGAACAACGGTTCTCTCTGATGATGTTTCCCGTACCTATCTTTCAAAAAACGATCAGCTGATGAAATAGCCATGGTAGTAAATCACAAACCGAAGATGAATCCGCCAACCGGCGGATGGCTATTCCATTTGGCCGTTAAAAAACAAATTATATACAAATGAAACAAAGATACATCTTGTCACTACCCATCAACGGGCAAAAGAAACTCAGTCTTCCTCAAGGTTTACTTAAGGGACAAAACGTACTGAATATTTTCTGTGGGCTCAGATCTTAAATCAACCACGAAAGTTTGATTGGTCTGCGTGTTAAGGTGGCCGATTCACAGTATGTTTCCGGATTATTGAATGGCCTCTGGCAGACGAATGATAGGACATTGGAAAATACGATGATTTTCGGAGGTGGTATAAAATACTCGATGAAAACACTTTTTGCAAGTTCAATATCCAAAGAATTGTTATCAATATTTAATGCCAAACCTTCTTTGTCTATGGATTGATTGATGTCAAAAACCAGGGATAAACGCCATCCTTCAGGGGTAAGCATATAACCATCCGGCAGATGACGTATCAAAACACCAGGCTACCTCAAAAAAATAATTCTTTATTTAAGATCTCTGTTATAAGAAATCCTTACTTTAACCGGAAATTTTCTATTTTTGGTCACACGTCGCTCATTGAGGATCGAGGCGATAGGGATTCGGTTATGGGAGTGGTAATGCATTGATTCACTTATTTTTGCTTATTAAAAAAATTGAAACACTTATCCTTACAAAAGGACAAGTGTTTTTTATGTCATCCAGGTTATCGCCGGAGTTTGTTGAAATTTGAGTTTATCAGGGTAAATTCAAATGAAAAACAGACCAGCAGAATCACTGGTTGTCAAGCGCACTCTTCGAAATTGGATGTTGAAAGGGGGGGATAACTTCCGATCGGAAGAGTCAAGCCAACTGACAATTTAGATCCATCAATCTTTGGACTTGTTCTATATTATCTGTTTAAAAATATGAGATTAACATTTTGCCTCCTTTTTATTTTAATTACTATTGTCTCCTTTTCGCAGGAGATCACTGTAAGTGCCAAAAGAAAGCTCCAAACAACCGCATCCTTTAGCTTGAATAGCAACGGCATGGCTCCGGTACCCGCTTTTTCTCTCGAAAAACCAGCTATTATGGCTTCAATCTCACTGGTGAAAAACCGATTCAGCTATGAACCCAACCTTGCCTTTGGCCTGGATTCGAGGCCCTGGTTTATTGATAACTGGATGCACTATAAACTGATCGTCAGGCCTGTATTTGAATTGAGGGCAGGTTTCAATCCAAGCGCCTACCTGGAGCAATATAAACCCTCAGAGGAGTTTGTATGGCATAGCCAGCGATATTTTACCTTTGAACTGGCAGGGTTGTACAAGTTTACGCCTGTTAGCTCTATATCATGTCTTTATTGGAACGATAGGGGGCAGGAAGAAGAATCGATAAAAGGACATTATCTGGCTTTTTTCTGGGACAGATCCGAATTTAATATTGGGAAAAAGGTTCAAATGAACCTGAGTGTTCAACTCTATTATATCAATTACGAAGGAAACAATGACGGGTCGTTCATATCTCCAAAGATTTCAACCTCAGTAAGGAATTCTCCTTTCTCCCTCTTTTTTCTGGCTAATCAGGCCATACAAAGTAATATAACTCCATTTCCGAAATTCAAATGTAACATAGGTGTCGCCTATTCTCTTTGAACCATTAAACCATAACACTGTTCCGAATCCTTGTAAATAATAATGATCCTGAATTAATCAAATGGTAGCAAACAGAAAGCTGTAGCTCGAATTAAAAAATATGCCTGAAAAATCTATTCCAGACGGTAGATCTATTAATATTAGATTTATAATAGAGCTCATCCTTTCTTCCCGGTTTACGGTCACTCTGGTCGAACCGATATGTGATTCCGATATATGAATAGTTATATCGTTCATTTGTATTCATAACACTTTTCACACTTCCATTAGAATCTGTCTCCAATGTAGAAAGAGCATCCAACCGGTCGGTATAAACAATGTAACGGGTAAATCCTGCTAATACATTGATATTTTTATCGATTTTAAATGAAACCCCAGGGCCGTAAAGTACCATCCCTTTCGATTTGCTCCCGGAAAGGACATCAAAACCCTTCTTGTATTTTAACAAACTATAGCCGACACCTCCATTAAAATAGAGGTACCAGATGTCACCGGCAAGTTTGGGAAAGAAAAGTTTATTGAGATTTGTATTTAGCAGCAGAGAAAACTGATTAATTCCCGTTTTAAAAGTTGGAGGAACAGTGAGACCCTGGGCTATTACATCCGCAGGGACAGGGTAACCATTATTTGTGTTCCAACTTCCTGAAAGTGTGGTTCTCAAATAATCGAATTCAAGACTGAACACAGGAGATATATGTTTTATTGCTGAAAGCGACATACCCATGTTTAAATTGGAATCCCAGTAATTAAAGCTTTTATACACCGCATTGGAAGAGGGATTCGTGGTACGGATAAATTTCGAAACCCCACCGGAAAATCCAAATTCCCAGTAACTCACCCTGGGAACCAATTCTTCATTGTTCTGAGCATAATTGTTCTGAACAATAAAAAACATTGAGGCGACAATAATCAGATAAGTTTTTAAAGAGGTTAGCGGTTGTATCATATGGTATTTATTTAAGTCATCTTTCTAAGTGGTCGGGTGCGTATAGATTTCCAAATAATTGCATGACAATTAAATAGTGAAAATTCAGGATATTTGAACCATTTTTAGCGTAATCTTCAATTTCGGCTGTAAAGGTAAAACTTTAGATCTTTAATTAAGAATATTCGCATGAATTTATTGTTTGTCATGCAAAATTGGTTTATTCTGAAGGTTTACGGGTGAAAGTGGTCTGAGAAAATTGTTTTACTTTTGAACTAAATTATTTTATTTCTGAAAGTTCTCAAAACTAAAAAGGAATGATTTTAACAATCGACATCGGCAATACCAATATTGTTTTCGGGGTATCTCATCAAAATGAATGGCTGAAAATTTGGAGGATACAGACAGATTTATTCAAAACTGCGGATGAATATGAGGTGATCTTCAGGTCATTATTCACCATCTCCAACATCTGCGAAAGTGAAATTTCCAGAACTGTACTAAGTAGTGTAGTTCCCAGTCTGATCAGACCTTTCAGTGAGATGCTG
This sequence comes from Prolixibacteraceae bacterium, assembly GCA_963677935.2. Lineage (GTDB taxonomy): Bacteria > Bacteroidota > Bacteroidia > Bacteroidales > Prolixibacteraceae > JAAFHB01. The sequence goes on from CAXXEH010000003.1 coordinate 4,183,020, forward strand.
GACCATTTACTGGGTCGTCCACCTTTTCTGGTGGAACCTTCCATGTATAAAAAATTACCCATTGAAATATTAAGCCCCCATGAAATTGGTACCGACATCGTTGCCGATGCAACAGCAGCTTTTATCCATTACGGAGGGCCGTGTATGGTGATTGATTTCGGCACAGCGCTTACCTTTACAACCATCAGCAAGAGCGGTAAAATATTGGGTGTTGCCATTGCGCCAGGATTATTGACCGCATTGAAGTCATTAACCGGTAATACGGCTCAGTTACGGGATGTGCAACTGGTTGCCCCTCCCTCCATTCTTGGCGATAATACGATTCACGCCATTCAATCAGGAATAGTGTTGGGCTTCGCCGGATTGGTCGATTCGATGGTTGCCCGAACTGAGCTGGAGCTTTCAGAGCAAATAAATGTCATCGCAACAGGTGGATTATCATCGGTTTTACAAAATGTTTCAGCAAGGATTCAGATCATCGACGAAAACCTGACACTCGACGGGCTGAAATACATGGCTGACATCTTTCAGCACAGGTAAGCCGTTAATTAATAACCAAATGAACTGGTTTGCAAAATCTATTTTACGAAAATAAAACTTCCGGCGAATCCTCCCCGGTTATTACTGGTTACCCCGTTTCGGGTTTAGCCCTCGTAGGAACTGGCTCGGGGGGAATTTTTGAAGTTAACAGAGAGATACCTATCTTTGACCGAAAGGTATTTATATGAATAATTCTTGTATTGTGCTGGAAGGCGGGGGTCTTCGGGGAGCTTTTACAAGCGGGGTAATGGAATACCTGCTTGAAAAAGATCTGAATTTTGATAGGGTGATTGGGGTCTCCGCTGGCGCCTGTGTTGGCGCATCCTATTTGTCGAAACAGAGGGAACGAAACCGAAAAGTGAATGTGGAATATCCTTCAGATAAGCGCTTTATGGGATTTAATCATCTGATTACCACAGGATCCTATTTCAATATGGAGTTTGTCTTTAATGAACTGCCTAACCGGCTGGTCCCATTTGATGAATCGGCATTTTTCAAAAATCCCGCTAAATTTGATGTAATAGCGACCTCGCTGACTACGGGCGACAGCATGGTTTTCTCCAAAAGTGAGATAGCGAAAATTGGATTAAACAAAGTGCTGGTTGCTTCATCAAGTATCCCCCTCCTATCACGGGCAGTAAACGTTGGGGGCGAGTCCTACTTTGATGGAGGAGTATCGGATTCCATACCTGTAGCGTATGCATTGAGCCAACACGAAAAAGTGGTTGTTGTGCTTACACGTCCGCGGGGATACCGGAAAGGAAAATTAAACAATAAATTACTACTTAAAATTGCTTTCAGGAAACAACCTGAATTTCTAAAAGCATTAATCAGGCGAAATGAACAATACAATAAAACCCTTGATCTCTGTGACCGAATGGAGAGGGAGGGAAGATTATTCATTATTGCTCCCTCCCCTGAATTCTCTGTCGGACGGACCGAACGTAGTTTAGAAAAGCGAATGAATTTATACACCCATGGTTACCAGATTATTATGGATGAATATGAGAATCTTCAGCTGTTTTTAAATTAATAACCAACCATAGATGAAAATTAAAACACCCCCAATGCACAATCGACAGCGCTACTTTTGGTGAGTTGACCAACGGCTACCTTTGTCAGTCCATAAACGGAACTGTTACCTTTGCCAACAAACAACAGGTTAAGCCGGCAATAAGCAATTTCAGAAAGTTGGCTTAAATTGGATAATAATTTGGCTTAAATTTTTCCATCGTCAATCTATATCAGATTAGGAAGTTGTTTCCATTTGTTGTGTAAGCGTCAGATGCGGACGAACCTGCACGCTGATCGATTTGAATGCCGGTGTTTGGGAAAGTTCACCGATGTTATTAATAGAGGTGAGCTCATTCGTTTCCGGGAAGTAGGCTGCAACGCACCCTTGTCTGATCGGATAGGGAATGGCATAATAACCCTCAACTTTCCGCAGCTTATTGTCATAATAACTCGCGATCTCCACCATCTGTTCTGCTGAAATATTCCGTTTTTCCATATCCTCGCTGTTCATAAATACGACCCTCCTCTCGTTGGTGATTCCCCGATAACGATCATTAAGACCGAAAATGGAGGTATTGAACTGATCGTGACTGCGGATGGTCATCATAAACAGTTCACCTTCTTTCGGCGCAAGCACTTCAAGCGGATAATTGCTGAATTGTGCCTTTGCATCGCTTGTTTTAAAAACACGGTTCCTCAGCGGATTTTCAAGATAAAATTCCTGCGCTGATACCGATTTTTTACCGAGTTCGATCAGCGCCGGAATAACCTGAGAAATTGCGGATCGGATGTTTTGATTGTCATTTTCAAAATGTTTCCAGTCGATTCCTCCTTGTTCACCCAGGGTGGCCCTGGCCATTCCTGTTATAATTAAAACTTCGCTCTTGGTGTTTGCCGAAAGCGGGGGAAGACAACCCTGCGAAAACCCGATCTTCCCCATGGTATCCTCAATAGAAACGGTCTGCCTTACCCCGTTTTGAACATCATCATCCAATCTTGAAAAACAGGGAAGAATTAACGATTTTTTTCCGGTTATGAGATGGCTTCTGTTCAGTTTTGTCGAGATCATAACCGTCAGGTGGCAATTTAGTAATGCCTGTTCGACAAAATGGGTGTCAGGAACCGCTGATGCAAGGTTTCCTCCAAGTGAGATCAACACTTTTGATTTGCCCGAAGCAATCGATTTGATTGCGGGAATTACACTCATTCCAGGAGTTCGGGGGACAGATATAGAAAATCTTTCTTCCAACGCTTTAAGAAAAACTTCGGGCATATTTTCCCCGGCACCGGAGGTTCGTATCCCCTGAACATTGCTATGCCCCCTCACCGGACATAGCCCCGCACCTGCCCTCCCAACATTACCTTTCAGCAGCATCAAATTGATCATTTCCCTTATTGTTTCTATTGAATTACGATGGTGGGTGATCCCCAGACACCAACTGGCAATTGTGTTTTTTGCCTTAATATAGATTTCTGCTGCTTCAATGATTTGATCCTTACTTACTCCGCTGGCGGTAATAAGTTCATCCCAATTGGCATTTTTAACGGTCTGTTTATACGCTTCAAAGCCACTGGTATGCTCCTGGATAAAATTACAATCGAGGATCCCCCCTTCGCGCTCTTCCGCTTCAAGGGTAGCCTTCACAATTCCACGGATCAACGCCATATCACCATTGATCATGGGTTGAATGTATAAATGTGAAAGAGCGGTTTGCTTGCCCAGATACGACATTGCTTCCTGTGGATCAGCAAAACCCATTAAACTTGCTTCCGGCATGGGATTAACAGCAATAATCTTGCATCCATTTCGGACAGCCGACTGCATAGCTTTCAGCATACGGGGGTGGTTAGAACCAGGATTATGCCCGAAAACGAGTATGGCATCTGCCTTTGGAAAATCATCCAAAATGACACTACTTTTGCCGAAACCCAGACTCATGCTAAGCGCCTTCCCAGATGGTTCATGACAAAGGTTGGCACTATTAGGGAGGTTATTGGTTCCATAGGTTCGGGCAAACAGCTGATACAGAAATGCGGCCTCATTAGAGGTTCTTCCCGAAGAATAAAAAACTGCTTCATCGGGATGGTTAAGTGATTTTAACTCATTGGCAATAAGCCCAAATGCATCATCCCAGCTAATGGGTTGGTAGTGGGTGGAATTTTCATCAAGAAACATGGGCTCGGTAAGTCGTCCCTGTTGTTCAAGCCAATACTCAGGAGTTAACAGGAGATCATGGACCGACCATTTCCTGAAAAAATCTGCGGTTATTACCCGGGTTGTAGCAGCAGAACTAACGTTTTTAGCCCCATTTTCACAAAATTCGAAATGCGACCTATTCTTATCAGGGTTGGGCCAGGAGCATCCAGGGCATTCAAAACCTCTGAAATGGTTAAGGTTACCAATGAGTTTCCGGCTCCGGGTTATTCCGGCTTCTTTGTAAAGAAAGCTCAGCGACGATAAAACAGCATCCATTCCACCTGCAAATGTTCTGGGCTGATTCTGATTCAATCCAATTATTGTGGCGGTATCCTTTTCAAGATCCTCCTGTTCGAGTGCATGAATCGAACGAATAATCTCCCTGCCAAGTGATTCCATTCCGGCGAGCCAGGCAATCCGCTCTTTAAAACGACAAGTCTCCTCCGATTTTAAGATATAACGGGTCAATCCACCAGCCTCAATCAGGCTGACAAGTGGGGGCATCTGAAAATCAGGTATCTCATCTGTAAGGATGCTCTTCCTGATTTTTTTATGAATTTCAATCACAAGTGGAAGATCAGACGAAAAAAGTTTTTGTTTGCCCGGGCTATTAAAAATAGTTTGTTTTTTAATAGCCAACAAACCTTGTTTCTGTAAAGAATCCCACACCAGGCGACTTAAAGTAGAACCGTGAGCAGCAACAATAGCAACTGCCTGATCTATAGGTATAGATCGTTCTAAAATCAATAAACACCGCAATGCCTCATCCAGCGCAAGGTTTCCGGTATCCGATTTCCTTATCACCTCCAGTTGTTTCCAGTCATCGTTAATCAAACCGTTGAACGAGGCATCAAAAAGCAGTGCTCCGGCAAGAGTCAGGTGCAAAACCTTTTCTGGTACTGGAAATAACTTACAGGAAACCGGATCAACTGTTAAAAGGAAAAGCTGCTCAGCGTATGAAAGCATAAATCAGTGTCTAAAATTGGTATTTACATTTTAAGCAATTTACAATATTTAAATTGAACTCAAAATTTTTATGTATGTTTGATCGCCTGGATTCTGACACTTTCAGCCTCAGCTCTTGTCGGCTGAGAATAACCAGCAACAGATCGCGTCCTGTTTGCCCTTTCTCTATTTTCTACCTTTTATAACATATCCGACATTGTCCAATTGGTAACCAATATCTTTAAATCCGGCTAATCCTAATTTCTCAACTACCTCTTCTATTGCATATTTATTAAAAATACCATCTTTGGTAAACTTCACTTTTTTCAAAAAATCCCGATGAGCCATATACATACAAAGTGTCCCCCCCTCCTTAAGCATCGCTTTTATCTTTGAAAATGGTTCCTCCAGCTTATCCCAGAAATAAATAACATTTAAACAAAAAACCTTATCATAATAATTTGGCTTCATTTCTGAGGTTAGCAGATCTCCAAAATAGAGTACAACTTTTTTGTTCTTAATGTGTTTTTTATTTCTTCTTGTCGCCTCTATGAACATTAAATTTGAAAAATCAATGCCCTCTACGAAGCAATCGTAATTCGATGCTATTCTGTCCACTCCTGCTCCATGCCCATACCCTATTTCCATAATTCTGTCATTCTGCGTGATATGAAGTTCGGGTATAATTTTGTCATATTCAGAGCGATTCCCTTTTATCATTATTCTGGAAATAATTTTCCCTAAGAATCCGCTTGGTTTCCTAAATTGATTACCTATAATGGTTAGCATATCCACAATTTTTATAAATGGGGTTCAACTTTTTATCCTATCAAATTTACATTTATTTTTAAAACAACTCACCAATTTGATTAATTTTGGAAGTCATCTGTTGAAGTATCTAAACCATCAATATTTTGAACTTATGGAGCGCGACAAACTAATTGGGATGTATACAAAATGTTTTCGGGAGAATTGGCTTCTACCAGCTTTTTCCGATTTTCAGGGATCAACCACTACTTATGGTGAAGCTGCACAATTGATTCGTCAGATACATCGTTATTTCAGTGAGAGTGGTATTCAAAAAGGGGATAAGATCGCTATTCTTGGGCGTAACTCCTCCAACTGGGCGATCTCGTTTCTGGCCATTTCAGGTTATGGAGTAGTAAATGTTCCTGTATTACCCGATTTTTATCCGGATGACATTCTGCATATCCTCAATCATTCTGATACTCGGTTCCTGTTTGCCGCCGATACCCTTTTTGACAAACTCAACAGCGATAAAATGCCAGGAATCAAAGGGGTGATCAGTTTGACCGACTTCTCCCCTATTTTTTTTAAAACTCCTGAAGAAAAAGAGCTATGGAAAAAATGCTTTACAAAAGAATATGCAGGACAATCATTACCAGATAATTTTGAACTAACCGAATTTGATAGTGAAGAGCTGAGTATCCTTTCGTACACCAGCGGCACTTCTGGCTTTTCAAAAGGTGTAATGATTCCGGCCCGTAGTTTACTGTCCAACATCGTCTATGCCCAGGACCATATGCCCTTAAAAGCAGGCGACCGTATTGTCTCCTTCCTTCCAATGGCACATGTTTTCGGGCTATTATTCGAATTTCTGTTCCCTGTTTCAGTCGGATGCCATGTCACATTCCTTTCGAAGGCTCCAACTCCGCAGCTGATCATTAAAGCATTTCAGGAGGTAAAACCAAGATTGATTTTATCAGTTCCATTGGTCATCGAAAAAATTTACAAAAAACGGATACTACCTTCACTTGAAAAACCGGTAGTGAAATTTCTACTCAAAGTTCCCGGTATCCGACTGATTTTGCACAAAAAGATTCGGACCACTCTTATGGAAACCTTTGGTGGCAACTTTCACGAAATGGTAATTGGCGGAGCTCCACTCAATCATGAGGTTGAAACGTTTTTCCGAAAAATTAAATTCCCTTTTACAATCGGCTATGGAATGACAGAATGCGGGCCACTGATTTCGTATGAACCCTGGACACGGTTCAGACCATCCTCGGCGGGAAGGCTGGTTGACCGGATGAAAGTTCATATCGACTCAAAAGATCCCTATAACGAAGTGGGTGAAATCCTCGTTCAGGGGGCAAATGTGATGATGGGTTATTATAAAAATGAGAAAGCCACATCAGATGCCATCGACAGCGAAGGTTGGCTACATACGGGTGATCTCGGAATCATTGATAAAGAAGATTTTATTTACATCCGCGGACGATGCAAGAACATGCTTCTTGGTCCGTCGGGGCAAAATATCTATCCCGAAGAGATGGAAGCCAAGCTCAGTAACTATCCGTTTGTACTTGAATGTGTAATTACCGAACGTAGCGGCAAAATGGTTGCGTTTGTTTTTGCCGATCCTGAATTGGTTGAGTCAGAAAAGCCGGATGAAAACCGGATGAAGGAAATTATGGATGAAAATCTCAAACAGGTGAATAAAGAACTTCCAAAATTTGCCCAACTCAATTCAATTATCCTGGTTGATAAGGAATTTGAGAAAACGCCCAAACGTAATATAAAGAGATATTTGTATACCTGAATGATCATTTTTGTTATACATCACAGAGCGTCTACGCGGGAATATACTGATCTATTTACAGCAAAAATATTTGGATTTGGTGCTTTTTCTTCTTATTTTTACGTGGTGATCCATATTCTGAAAATTTAAGTTAATGGTTAGATTGGAGTGAGCCCCGGCTGCTTTTAAAGTAACCGGGGTTTTTACGTCATCTTTATCCCGTTAAAAAAGTGATTTTAATAACCCTGATTCATAAAATAGTGCGAAAAAATGATGCATAAAGCTGCAACCAGTTACCTGTATGAACTCGATTTCTCTGTCCGCGATTATGAATGCGATTTGCAGGGGATCGTCAACAACGCGGTATATCTGAATTATTTTGAACATACAAGACACACCTTTTTGATCAGGAAAAATATTGACTTTGCCCTCCTGCATGCCGAGGGGATTGACCTGGTCGTATCGCGAATCGAGATCGATTATAAACTCTCGCTGACCAGCGGAGATCTCTTTGTGGTAAAGCTGAATATCCTGAGAGAAGGGGCCCTGAAATTAATTTTTGAGCAGGATATATTCAGGTTGTCGGACGATAAGCTGGTCGCACACGCCAAAGTTATCGGAGTCGGATTAAAACGGGGCAGACCGATTCGACTGGATGAAGTACCCGGATTTAATGAACTCCTATAAAAAATGGAATACCTTCCCCTTATTGGAACTGTTGCACTCCTGAATTTACTGGCAGCTGTCAGTCCGGGACCCGACTTTGTGATGACCGTCAGGAATTCGCTTTGCTACTCCCGCCGGGCAGGAATTTTTACAAGCCTGGGCATCAGTCTTGGGCTTGGCGTTCATCTGATCTATTGTGCGGCAGGCGTTGGCTACATCATCTCCAAATCTATCGTTCTGTTTTCAATCATTAAATGGCTTGGAGTGGTTTATCTGATCTATATGGGTATTGGCTCACTTTTGGCAAAAGGCTCAAAATTAGAAGTTACCGGGGAACGGACAGGACCCGATCTTAGCCGCTTACAGGCTTTTAAAATGGGTTTCCTGACCAATGTCCTCAACCCAAAGGCAACACTATTCTTTCTAAGTCTGTTCACTTTTGTGATCGGTAATTCCACTCCGGTTTACGTCATCTTAACGATATCCTTTATAATTTTGGCAACCGCATTCGTCTGGTTCACTATAGTTTCTGTTTTTCTGGCGCAACAAAACGTGCAACGGGTCTTCCTTAAATATGAAAAAAGCATCAACCGGACTTTGGGCGGATTTTTGATACTTTTAGGGATTAAAATTGCAATTTCGTTATGAGATTGACAATTTAGTTATAAGCGAACACGACCGTGTAGGAACCCTGATAAATCCCTGATGCCTGACTTGCCCCCAAATTTGCCGTTCCGTTTAGTTGAATGGTTTGAGAATTATCGGACTGCGCCGAGGCGGTGAACGATTTGTTAACAAGTGTGGTATCTAATGTAAAACCATTCCCGTGAGAATTGGAGAAGGTTGCCGGTTTTAGGACAACATTGACTGTTCCCTGGTTTCCGTTATTGATGGTTATTGCTCCGAGTGGAATTGTTGAGGTAGAAAATTCTGATTGTCCTGATGATTGACTGTTGTTTCCGGCAGTCGGGTCAAGCGTAAAACTTGTCACCACTTGCGAGGATGCACTTACCGATTCAATTACTTCCGCAGACATATGTCCGGTTACAACACTCTGAGCCACGCACATTTTTGACCCTCCCAACAAAAGTATTAGAATAAAGGAAAAAAATAGTGTAATCGGGGTTTTCATGGCAGCCGGTTTAAGAAAATTACAGACATCTAATTCCTATGTCTGATTAAGATGAATTGCCAAATGGATTGAATTGTTACCCCGTTTAATGCCTTTTTTTCATAAATAATTCAGCTAATTTTGAGATAAATTCCCGTTGCCCCGGATGGAACTTTATCCGTTATGACCATTGTTGCTTATGCAAGAGAGCCAGCCTAAATTAAAACCTTAGCATGGATATAACAAGACTCCAAAAATTAAGATTAAGATATTGATAATTAATTTATTTACCACAATGGAAAAACCAGATAACAGCACTCCTGAAAACGAAACGATTCTCAACTATCTCATCAGAGAACCCCGAATCGTTAGCGGAAAGTTTCCACTTATCATTCTTTTGCATGGCGTTGGAAGTAATGAGAATGATTTGTTCTCATTTGCCGGGCAATTACCCGCAAAATTCCTGGTTATTTCGGCCAGAGGTCCATATATCGCAGGCAAGGATAGTTATGCCTGGTATCAGGTTGATTTTTCATCTGGTAAGCCCCGTTACAATAAAGAGCAGGCAGAAAAGAGCAGGAATACTATTCTTCAGTTTATTAGTCAGTTAAAAATAAAATATCCGATTGATGAAACACAGATCTATTTATGTGGTTTTAGTCAGGGAGCTATTATGGCATATTATGTCGGACTTACCCAATCAGACAAAATAAAGGGGATTGCGACAATGAGCGGGAGGATTCTGGATGAAGTGAAGCCGATGATTGCATTCACCAACGATTTACAACAATTAAAAATATTCATTTCTCATGGTACCAACGACCAGGTTTTAACCGTTCAATATGGCCGTGATGCCGCAGCTTATCTAAAGAAAATAAACTTAAATCCAACGTATCGGGAGTATCCTGCCGGACATACCATTACCGATGCAATGTTCCGCGATTTGGTAAACTGGTTAAATGAAATATAAACATTACAGAATATATAAAAAAAAAGGCAGATAACATCTGAAATGTCACCTGCTTTTTTTCGTGAATAAGTTAAGAAAATAACAACCTATTGCATTTGTTCATTCCATTTCGACCGGTTCGGAGGTACAGGTGGATTCACTTTTTTAACCGGATTTTCCTGAAGTTGTTTCATTAACACTTCGACCGCCTTTTCAATACAGGGATCAATCCCTTTGGCCAATTGCTCAGGACGGTCAACCACTTCAATATCTGGTGAAACGCCAACACCTTCAATGATCCATTGTTCATTCTCGTCATATATTCCAAACTGTGGAACCGAAATGTACCCGCCATCAACCAAACCGGCATTTCCCGACATTCCGACCAATCCTCCCCAGGTGCGGGTTCCGATTAGTTTTCCAAGCCCTTTTTTACGGAAATAATAGGGGAAAGCATCGCCACCCGATGAGGAATAGCCATTTGTAAGCATCACCTTTGGGCCATTGTGAGCAACTCCAGGTGTTTTCATTGAAGTTAAACCGTTACGTTGCCAGTAGCTGAGGGTTTTGCGATTGAGCAGGTCGGTCATTACATCCGGAATAAAGCCACCTCCATTATACCGGTCATCAATAATCAGGGCCTCTTTTTCGTTGTAGGCATACATACCCCTGTACAATTCCCGGTTTCCATCTGCTGAAGTATTTGGCACATGAATGTAGCCAATTTTCCCTCCCGATAGTTTGTCAACCATTGCCCGTCGTTCGTTTACCCAGTTCAGATAGAATAATTCCAGTTCGCTGGCTATTGGATGGATCGTATATATTTTGGCGCCACTTTTTTCGGGTTTTACATTGACGGTAATTTCAACCGTTTTTCCAACTGTATTTTCGAGTAATTCGTAAGGATTTTTATCAAGGCTCAATTCAACCCCATTAATAGCAATGAGGTAATCACCTTCATTCGCTTTCACACCCTGTTCCGTAAGCGGTGAGCGACGCTCCTCATTCCAGTTTTCACCCGCATAAATTTTTGTAATCTTATATCTTCCAGATGTTTGATCGGCTTGCAACTCGACCCCAAGTAAACCTGTATCTACACGTTTTACCCGTTCGAAATCACCCCAATCATCATAACAATGACCGGTATTGGTTTCCGAGATTATTTCACCCAGGATATAATCAAGGTCTGCACGATGACTGACATCCTGAACCAGCGGATTGTACCGCTCACGAATTCCTTTCCAATCAACACCGTGAATATTGCCTTCGTAAAAATAGTCCCTGAAAATTCTCCATCCGTCGGTATATATCTGCGCCCATTCTTTCTTAGGATCTATTTTCATCACCAGGTCATCAAGGTTCAGTTTGCCGGCCCCCGACTTTTGTCCGGGAGTCAGTTTTGCAATTCCAAAATCTTTGCCGAAACGGTAGATCATCATTTTGCCATCGGAACTTACCTCTGCCTGACTTACATTGTCCATGACTGCTTCATCCTTCTTATCATCGATGGTATATTTACGTAAATCTGATTCAGAGATATAGAGAATACCACCCTCAACGGCCATCAGATTTCTGTAGCTGCCCGCTTTTAGAGGAAAGGCAGTGATTCGGGAGTTGATCCCATCAAAGTCTATCTGAACTTTTGCCACTTCTTTTGGCTCCGGTTTTACTTCTGCTTTGGGCTTTTCCCCATTCTTCGGCTCCACTTTTGGTTTTTCGGCCTCCTTCACCGGCTCAGTATCATTTTTATCCGTAAAGAGTCTGGGACAGTCAGATCTCAGCGCAACAGCATAAATGCGTGTCGATTTGTTGTAAACATAGTTGAATTCGAAACTTGAGAAATCAAGGTTGAAGTCGCGGTCAGAAACAAAATAAATATACTTGCCATCAGGCGAGAAAACCGGAGATCCATCGTTAAATGAATCATCGGTGAGCTGATGATTCTGTGCAGTTTCGAGATTATACACCCAGACGGCGCCCAGACCGTTTGCACCTTCTTTGTCATAGGTAATCCATTTCGAATCGGGAGAAAACGCATAAGAACGGATTTCGGTACGGTCGGCATGTGTTATAATCGTTGTTTTTCCGTTTTCGACATCCACCAGTTTCAATTGGAGTGTGCGGTCGAAATAGAGCAGGTATTTGCTGTTGGGCGACCATTCCGAATCGTATTTCCATGCTGAAGATCCTGTAGTAAGCTGCCGCGGAATAGCACCTGCCTTGTTTTCGAGGAGGTAGATCTCGTATTCGCCCGAAACATCCGAATAATAGGAGATGTATTTACCATCGGGTGACCAGCGCGGATAAATTTCCCGAATGCCCTGAGTTTTAGTCAGGTTCAAGATGGGACCATTTTCGGCCGGGACAGAGAAAATATCACCCCGGGCAGAAATCAAAGCTCGCTTTGCCGTTGGAGAGACGGCGAAGCTTTGGACAAAGCTCTTCACGTTCTTGTAAGTAGGTACAATATTTGGGTTATCAAAATGAATGCTAACATTCACTTTTTCTTCCTTTGCGGTTTGCAGATTCAACTTGTAAAGATAACCTCCGTTTTCGTAAACCATTTGGCCGTTTTCACCCGAGGGCCACATACAATCAAATTCAGTGTGTCTGGTAAGTTGTTTGAGCGCCTTGGTATTGGTATTATACTGATATATATTTAGTTTCAGGTCGCGGTCCGATGCAAAATAGATGTTTTCTCCATACCAGGTTGGCAACTGGTCGGTTCCTTTAAAATCGGTGATTTGTTCTGAAGTGCTTTTGTCCAGATCATAAATCCATAAATCGGAAGCACGCCCACCCTTGTATCTTTTCCAGGTACGGAATTCGCGATCGACCGGTGTAAAGCAGATCTTTTTATCATCGGGTGATAAAACAGCAAACCCTCCGTTTACGATTGGGAATGGTTTTTCAAGACCACCTGCTAAACTGACCAGAAAATATTTACCGTTTCGGTCACCAAAAGACGTACGGTTGGCGCGGATCATGATATTTTTACTATCTGATGTCCAGTCAAGTACGACATCGTCATAACCACCGCGCGGGGGCATTACACCTACGGAATTATAGAAGGTAAGTTGCCGTGGAGTTCCCCCAACCGAAGGGATCACAAAAATCTGGCGGCTTCCGGAGTATTCGCCTGAGAACGCAATCCATTTTCCATCGGGTGAAATCTTGGGAAATAATTCCTGCCCCGGATGGGATGTCAGACGTCGGGCTTCTCCACCGTTGGAATCAACCGACCAGATATCACCGGCATAAACGAAGGCAATCAGGTTTTTATTGATATCGGGGAAACGCATCAGACGAGCATCGTCCTGTGCGCTGGCTACCATGCTGAAAATCATGGAGCAAATAGCTAAACCTATTAATTTAAATTTAATTCTTTGCATTATTTCTGAATTCGTTAAAATTGCTTTTAAATTTTGGGCGATGCGAAATTAAGGATATTTCAACGCTAATCGTTACCCTTCTTAATGTAATTTTATTAAAGGTGCACCAGAATATTCAACAAGAAAATAATCACCTGTACCCAAAAAAGCTTGAAATATTTCCATAATCTTAGGTATACCTTTCCTTTATTAAAATGAACACTCCTCTTTTAACAAGCTAAATACTTTCAGATCAAGAAACCGGTCCTGATACCGCTCACCATTCCGTTCTATCCCTTCATATTTAAAACCGAGTCGGATTGGGATCTTTTCACTTTGGATATTGCCTAATGCACATCGGATTGTAATGCGATTCATCCCCATTTTCTCAAAAGCAAGTGGGATAAGCATTCTGCATGACTTCGAAATAATACCCTTTCCAATCATTTCGCTGACCAGCCAATATCCTAACTCTGTCTTCTCGTTTACCCTGTCAGTATTGTGATAGCCGATAATTCCTGCAAATTCCCCCTTGAACCAAATGGTATAAACCTCGTTAAGTGTCTGGTCACGATGGGCAATGACCGTCCGGATAAATGCCTCACTATCGCTGACCGATTTGGTCGCATCAACGAAAGGTAACCACACACTGAGGTGGGGCCGGTTCTGATCAATGGCATGAAAAATAACGGGTGCATCATTGATGTCAATCCGCTCTAGCAATATTTCAGTCGAAACTACAATGCTTTGCATCTTTTTGTGGCTTTTAATTTGCGAAAGGGAGGAATAACAAAATGCACAAAATTTAAATGTGGAGAACAAAAAATAAAAACCGCAAAGATCAGCAGCGTTAACGATGGCAACATTTTGATTTTGTGACCTTTGCGCCGACGCTGCAAAACTTTGCGGTTAAAAAGGTTTATACACCTTCCAAATTATATTCTAAAACCGTAACCTACTCTAATACAGCGGCTATACCCGGAAGAACTCTTCCCTCAAGGTATTCAAGCATCGCTCCCCCTGCAGTTGAGATATAGGATACTTTATCAGCTATTCCGAATTTATTCACTGCTGCAACTGAGTCGCCTCCGCCAACGAGTGAGAAAGCTCCTTTTGCTGTGGCTTCAACAATGGCGTCGCCGATTGCTTTTGTTCCGTTTGCAAATTTTTCCATTTCGAAAACACCCACAGGACCATTCCAGAGGATAGTTTTTGATTCGCTGATCACTTTCTTAAAAAGGGCAATCGTTTCAGGACCGACGTCAAGACCTGACCAGCCGTCGCTGATGTTATTAAAAGGAACGATACGAGTGTTTGCAGTTTCGGCAAACGCATCTGCCTCAAGAATATCAACTGCAAGAATGATTTTTACCCCTTTCTGTTCTGCTTTTTTCAAAATATCAAGGGCTAATGTCAGATAATCATCTTCGCAAAGGGAATTACCGATTTTACCACCCTGGGCCTTTACAAAAGTGTAGGTCATGCCACCCCCGATAATCAGATTATCAACGCTATTCAAAAGATTTTCGATAATAGTAATCTTTGAAGATACTTTTGAACCACCCATGATGGCAGTGAAAGGACGTTGTGGCGCTTTAAGTACTTTGTCAAGACTCTTAACTTCACTCTCAACAAGATAACCAAACAATTTATCATTGGGAAAAAATTGAGCAATTACAGCTGTCGACGCATGAGCACGGTGCGCAGTTCCGAAAGCATCATTGATCCAGCAATCCCCAAGTTCGGACAGTTGCTTTGCAAATTCGACATTGCCACCCTCCTCTTCGGGATGAAAACGGAGATTTTCAAGTACAAGTACTTCTCCAGGTTTGAGTGCATCGGCCATTTTTTTTGTTGCTTCGCCAATACAATCAGGAGCAATCTTCACTTCTATACCGCCAAGTATTTCCGAAAGGTGAGGAACCAGATGTTTCATCGAAAACTTATCTTCCGGACCTTTCTTTGGACGACCAAGATGAGACATGATAATTGCTGCACCACCATTTCCGATCACCTGTTTGATAGTGGGGAGCGCTGCCGTCATTCGTGTATCGTCGGTAATCACGAAATTTTCATCAAGCGGAACATTGAAGTCAACACGGATCAGGGCCTTTTTGCCCGAAAAGTCATAATTCTCAATCGTCTGCATTTTAGCTGAATTTTATATTTTGTTCTCCAAAGATAGATAAAAATGTGTTTTACAATCTTTAAATCGTGTAGAATTTTGGTTCGAATTGATCTATTCTTAACAATTTTTCTACTTTTGAACCCCGGATGAGGAGTCAGAATCGGATTCTTCAGTTATTTTCTCCAATAAATCATATTCGTGACCTATGCAATTTAAAGATGTAATCGGACAAAATAGTATAAAACAACGATTGATTCAGGCCGTTGACGAGGATCGGATACCTCATGCACAATTGTTTGCAGGGCCTCCGGGCAACGGAAAACTTGCCCTTGCTCTTGCTTTTGCTCAATATATTAACTGCCCCGAAAAAACATCCCTCGATTCTTGCGGGGTGTGCAGCTCATGCCGGAAATATGCCAGACTAATCCATCCCGATCTCCATTTCACCATTCCCGTAATAAAAACCTCCTCCATTTCTAATCCGACAAGTAGTGATTATATGGCGAAATGGCGACTCTATTTTGGTGAGAATCCCTATCCTCAATATGAGAAATGGATGCAGCTGATAGCGGATGAGAATAAACAGGGTGCTATTTACGTTGATGAAGCCAAAGAGCTGATTCGCAAGCTGAATCAGAAGTCGTATGAGGCAGAGTATAAGGTTTCAATTATCTGGCTACCGGAAACAATGAATATCACTTGCGCCAATAAAATTCTTAAAATATTGGAAGAGCCCCCCACAAAGACCATATTTATACTGATTTCAGAGGCCGAAGAAAAATTGCTGAGTACGATAAGGTCCAGATGTCAGTTTATTAGGGTTCCAAAGATCACGGATGATGATCTGCAAACGGCTCTTGCTCCAATCGCTGAATCAACCGGAAGCAACCCTGCAACTGTAGCCAGGCTTGCCCGCGGCAATTATTATCTGGCGCTTGAGATCATGCAAAATGACGAAATCCGGAAGTATAACTTTCAGCAATTCAGAGATATTATGCGATATGGATATGGGCGAAAGTTGCAGGAGATCCTCACCTGGTCTGAAGAAGTCGCCACAATAGGAAGGGTAAGACAGATGAGCCTTTTGAAATATTGCGGAGAGTTTCTTCGCGAAAATTTTCTGCTCAATCTTAGAGAACCTGATTTGATCTATATGGATGACCAGGAGAATGAATTTTCGCAAAAATTCTCACCATTTATCAATGAGAAAAATGTGATCCACCTCTTTGGTGAGTTTGAAAAAGCATACACCGATATCTCCATGAATGGGAATGCCCGACTTATCTTCACCGATCTGGGATTGAAGTTATCAAAGCTGATCAGACTCTGAGACGATTAATCTGACTCCCATTTCTGCACATTTTTTTTTGCATTATTCCATTTTGCAACTTGCAGTTTGCATTTTGCATTTTGTATTTCCCTGTTAATTAGAATAAGAATCACTATTTTTGTGAAATTCAAATTTTTCTCTGTCTGACAAGGCTTTGATCGGACAGTCTAAATATATATATATCAGATACATGAACACTATAGATAAAACAGCACGCGGCTGTCCAACCAACGATAGAGTAGGTAGTTGCGCTAAATTAAATGTCTACGACTGGCTTTACGATGTCAAAAGCACCATTAATACCGCCGATATTGTTGAAGTCCGATTTAAAAATACACGCAAGGATTATTTTCGGAATGTCAATGGGCTGGTCCTTAAAGCAGGTGATATGATTGCAGTAGAAGCAAGTCCGGGTCACGATATTGGCATGGTTTCACTCGTTGGCGATCTTGTCCTTAAACAGATGAAACGTCATAAGGCAACAATGATCGATGGTGAACTCAGGAAAATTTATCGTTTGGCTAAAACTGTCGATCTTCAAAAATGGGAAGAAGCAATTGCCAGTGAACATGCAACCATGCTTAAAGCACGAAAAATTGCTGAAGACTTGAAATTAAATATGAAAATCGGTGATGTTGAATTTCAAGGCGACAAAACAAAAGCAATTTTTTATTATATTGCAGATGAGCGTGTTGACTTTAGACAATTAATAAAACTTTATGCCGATACCTTTAGAATCCGCATTGAGATGCGACAAATCGGAGCGAGACAGGAAGCGGCCAGGATTGGTGGAATCGGACCCTGTGGAAGAGAACTCTGCTGCAGCTCCTGGATTTCGAACTTTGTCTCAGTAACGACCAATTCCGCCCGCTATCAGGAGATATCACTTAATCCGCAAAAACTTGCCGGAC
The DNA here is from genome assembly GCA_963677935.2 of Prolixibacteraceae bacterium. Lineage (GTDB taxonomy): Bacteria > Bacteroidota > Bacteroidia > Bacteroidales > Prolixibacteraceae > JAAFHB01. The sequence goes on from CAXXEH010000003.1 coordinate 4,200,724, forward strand.
AATGTGGTAAACTTAAATGCTGCCTGAATTATGAACTCGATTGTTATATCGATGCACAGAAAAATTTTCCCCCTACAAATATTCAGATCGAAACGGAGAAGGGCAATTACAATTATCTGAAAGCTGACATTTTCAAAGGGATCTTCTGGTATGTTAAGGAGAATAATCAACCCGGAGGGATGGTCGCCGTATCAGTGGAAAAAGTAAAAGAGATTCAGCTTCTCAACAGAAGTGGCAGAAAAATTGCTCAGTTGACCAGCGAAAACCTGGTTGTCGCTGAACCAGAAGGACATACTTATCACAATTCAGTGGGGCTTGAAAGTATCGAAAGATTTGATCAGTCCACAAAGAATCGTCGCAAAAAAAGGAGGAAACCAGTTTTAACACGAAAACCAAATCCAGGCAATGAAGGTCAGGGAAATAAACTTGCAACGGATTAAATATTACCTTTTTGTGCTCGGTGTGTTGACTTTGTTGACCACTTCGATGACCTCATGTTATAAAAAGGGGATTGTTGATGATTACCGGAGGTTAAATCACTCAGAGTGGCATCAGGATACACTTTTAGTTTTTGAAATAAATATTCCTGATCCAAAGAAAGTGTATGATCTTTCGTTTACAGTTCGCAATGAGGGAAGATATGCTTACAGCAATCTTTGGTTGTTTGTGGCAATAACTCCCCCTTCGGGAAAAGTGACGACAGATACATTGGAACTTACCCTGGCAAAGCCCTCAGGTGAATGGCTGGGTAGCGGTCTAGGCGATCTATATGACCGTAAATATCCTTATAAGCAAACGATTTTCTTCCCTGAGACCGGGAAATATACCATCTCAGTCAGGCAGGGAATGCGTACCCAGACCGGAATCCTAACGGGAATTCATGACTTTGGTATTTTGCTTGAAAAAGCACTCTAAATTATAAAATATACATATTCCTGATGAGTAAAAACAAACTGGCCAAGTTTGCAGATCTGAATTCTTTTGGCCATGTTATACAACTTTCGTACAGCAAATTAATAAATGAAGGATTCTCTTTAAAGGGGACCTGGAATAAAGATTTTTTTAAAAACGACCATCCCATCGTTTTAGAACTTGGATGCGGTAAAGGTGAATATACCGTCGGGCTTGCAAGGCTCTTCCCAATGAAGAATTTTATTGGAATTGACATTAAAGGATCCCGTATGTGGTCAGGAGCAAAAGAGGTGCATCAGGATGAACTTCGGAACAGTGGTTTTGTACGGACGAATATCGAGTTATTATCCCACTTTTTTGCTTCTGGTGAGGTTTCAGAAATTTGGATCACTTTCCCCGATCCGCAGATGAAGAAGACAAAAAAAAGACTTACATCTGTCCGGTTCTTAAGCCAGTATTGCGAAATACTTCAACCCGAAGGTGTCATCCACCTTAAAACTGACAGTGATTTTCTCTATCAATATACACTTGCAACGATTGAGGCAAATAATTTTCCGGTACAGGTTAACACAGATGATTTATACGCTACCGGAATGGCCGACGATATTCTGAGCATCCGAACCTATTATGAACAACAATGGCTCGACAGGGGCAAAAAGATCAAATACATAAGATATATCCCTCATGGGAATGATCTCACAGAACCAGAGGTGGAGATTCCATTCGATGATTACCGAAGTTTTGGACGCAGTTCAACCAACAGGGACCATATAGAAACAAAAAAATAGAGCGTGTCAGACTTTTACCAGCGTGTTTTTGAGGTGGTCAGGCAAATACCGGCAGGAAGAGTGACCAGCTATGGAGCAATTGCCCGTTACCTTGGGACTGCCGGGTCATCCAGGATGGTGGGTTGGGCAATGAATTTGTCACACCAACAGGAGATCTATGTTCCGGCGCACCGCGTGGTTAACCGTAATGGATTATTGACCGGAAAAATTCATTTCGGATCACCCGATGAAATGCAGGAATTACTTGAAAACGAAGGGGTAATTATTGATAACGATTGTGTGGCTGACTTCAAAACACTTTTCTGGGATCCAAATAAAGAATTGAGATGAACAATTTGAGCGCTGAGGCGTTTGGTTATTGCTTAAAGAATAAAAAATAAATGACTGTTATACCAAAAACAATTACAGATATCCTTCGGAAAGTGAATTTCCCGGGAACCAACGACAATGTGGTCGATCTTGAGATGGTTCAGGAGATTCGAACTGCAGGAAGCCGGATCAGCTTTTCACTGGTTTTTCACCGCGAGGACGATCCAAATATTCAGTCGGTTTCTGAAGCGTGCGCTGCAGAAATAGAGAAGGTCCTTGGGTCAGAATACGACCTCTCGATCACTCCAAAAGGGAGTCAAAGGATGAAAGCGCCTGTCTTACCCGGAGTAAAAAATATCCTTGCCATCGCCTCGGGCAAAGGTGGGGTTGGAAAATCAACGGTTGCTGTAAACCTTGCTGTTGCACTAGCCAAATCAGGGGCAAAAGTGGGATTGATCGATGCGGATATTTTCGGTCCGTCGATCCCAAAAATGTTTGGTGAAGAAGAGGCGCATCCGCTGATGGAGGAAATCGAAGGGCGTGACATGATTATTCCGATAGAGAAATTCGGAGTAAAAATACTCTCGATCGGATTCTTTGGGAATAAGGATAATGCACTGATCTGGCGTGGACCTGTGGCCTCAAATGCACTTAAACAATTGATTATTCAGGGATTATGGGGAGAGCTTGACTATTTATTGATCGATCTTCCTCCGGGAACCAGCGATATTCACCTCACAATTGTCCAGACGCTTCCGGTTACCGGCAGTGTCATTGTGACCACTCCGCAGGATGTTGCGTTACTTGATGTGATAAAAGGTGTTTCGATGTTCCGAAGTAAATCCATTGAAGTGCCGGTTCTGGGGATCGTTGAAAATATGTCATGGTTCACCCCAGAAGAACTTCCCGATAATAAGTATTACATCTTTGGGAAAGACGGAGGCAAGAATCTTGCTGAAAAAATGGGGATTGCCTGTTTGGGTCAGATTCCGATCGAGATGGGAATTCGGGAAGGGGGCGATCATGGAATCCCTGTTGCATGGAGCGAGGATACCTTAACTGGATTGGCATTTAAAAACCTGGCTGTCAATGTAATTCGTGAATTGGAATACAGAAACGAAAATTTAAAACCTACAGAACGCGTTCGTGTAAAAAAAAGGTGACAGATTCATTTCTCTTTGTATCTTTACCGTAGATGTGTAGTCGGTCAGAAACCGACACATATCTGTAACGCATTGCACTAAGTTAAGACTTTTGAAACGAGCATGTTCACATAATACAGACAGTGAAGAGATTGATCTCTTGCGGGTTCCATCCCCCCTTAAAAAGGTAATTCATTTAGGGATGAAACAGACCGGAAGAAATATTCTGCTTCTCTTATGGGTAGCCGGAATCATTATTGGATGTTCTACTAAAAAAAACACCCGTGCTTCGCGTGCCTATCACAATGTATCGGCTCATTATAATGTCTATTTTAATGCCAAAGAGAGTTTAAAAGCCGGACTTCGCCGCATAAATCAAACAATTCCTGACGATTATACCCTGACCTTACCTATTTATAAAAGCTCGCTCCCCGAAGCAGGCAAGGTAGCAACCTCCGAAATGGAACTGGCTATTACAAAGTGTAACAAACTGATTGCATTGCATTCCATCACAAAAAGTCCGCTGCGCAAACCAAACAATTCTGAGCGTTATAAAAAATTTGCTTCCAAGGGTGAGTATAATGAATGGGTGGATGAAAGTTATGTTTTGATGGGAATGGCCAGCTATTATAACCATGATTATCATCGTGCCATCGAAAACTTCAACTATGTGATCCGAAAATTTTCAGATCAGCCCACCCGTTATGATGCCTTTCTTGGTATGGCCAGATCGTATATCGAAACAGGCGATTATCCCCAGGCACTTGAAATCTTCAACTCACTTTCGCGCGATGGAGGTTTTCCTGCAAGACTAAATCAGGAACTTAACCTTGCTCAGGCTCATTATTATTTAAAAAATAACGATCCTGACCAGACCATCACCCATTTGAAATTGGCATTGCAAACCTCTCTTCCCCGATCTGAAAAACTTCGCATCAATTATGTTCTGGCTCAATTACTGGCAGTTACTAATCACATGGATGAGGCAGCTAAGCAATATCATCATGTATTAAAGATGCGACCTCCTTACCAAATGGCATTTAATGCCAGGATTTCGCGCATGGAAATCCTTGGTGGGGAAGACAAAGAGATCGGACGTCAATTACAGAAGATGCTCGATAATCCAATCAATCTTGAATATCGTGACCGGATTTATTTTGCAAAAGCCAATATTGCCCTTAAAGAGAACAGAAAAGGGGACGCGATCGCTGATCTTAAAAATTCGGTACATTACAGTACAACCAATCCTAAACAACGTGCAATATCAAGCCTTGACGTAGCCCGAATCCTCTTTGAAGAGAATGAATACCTCCAATCAGCCTGTTATTACGACAGTGCAGTTGCAGTAATCGATGCCAATTATCCGGGATATGCCGAAATCACTACCCGCTCATCCGGCTTAAGGAGACTGACCAAGGAGCTTAATACGATCAATCGGGAAGATAGTTTACAAAAATTGGCACTGTTGCCTGAACAGGAACGCAATTCATTTATAAATAAGATTATAAGCGATTTAAAGCAAAAGGAAGCCGACCTGGCAAAGGCTGCAAATGCTGAAATGGCCAATCAGAACTACTTCAGATCACAGCAATTCAGACAACAACAGGTAGGCAACAGCGCAACAACAAATCAAAACCTGTGGTATTTTTATAACCCCCTGACAGTAGGAATCGGAAAATCCGATTTTCAAAGAATCTGGGGTAATAGAAAGCTGGAGGACAACTGGCGACGAAAAAACAAGACCTCAACAGTTGAGGTTGAATCAGAACAAAATGTTGATTCTTTAGCCAAAGGGGCTGCCGTAACCGAAACTAAAAGAAAATCACTCGATCCCAAAACACCTGCTTTCTATCTCCAGGATGTCCCACTCACCGATTCGTTGATGAAGGTCTCGAACGAAATGATTAAAAGTGCATTGTTCAGTGCGGGGAGAATCTACCGGACAGAATTTAATGATTTTGAGCGATCAATCGAAATATTTCAGGAGCTTAACCGCCGATTCAAAGGGAGCATTTATGAGCTGCCAGCCTTTTTCGAACTTTATCAGCTGTACAAAGAGAATGGCGACGCTACAAATACCGAAGACTATAAGCAGAAGATTATTGCACAATACCCTAATTCGAAATATGCCAAATACCTTATAAATCCCAACTATTTCACAGAGCTTGAGGAGAAAAATGGGGCAATAGAAAAAAAATATGGCGAAACCTTAAGAATGTTTAGAGCTTACGATTACGGTAAAGCGCGGGAAGCGGCAACGGCTACATTAGCTTTAAATCCTGATAGCGCCCTCTTTTCGAAAGTTAAATTTATTGAAGTGGTTGCCAATGGCCCGACTCAGGAACGTGCGGCATTCTCAGTCGCCCTCGACAAGTATATTAAAACATATCCAAAGAGTCCAACAACAGCTATTGCAATACACATCAAAGAATTGATTACGACAAATTCGCTGGTTGATTATCAGCAACTTCTGGCCAAAGGTTATATTAAAGAAGAGATTGCCAATGAAGAGATGAAAGGGGAAAAAGATCGTTCAAATGATGAGTTTGGTGGTAAATATTCGTATGACGAAAACATGTTTCAATATTTTGTGATTGCCTTCTCGAAAGAGTCAAAAGTTGATGTGAGCAGGCTAATATACGATATTGCAAATTATAACTTAGACTATTACACTACCACCGATTTTGATATTGAGCAGATTAACCTCGATGCCAAAACGCAGTTGGTCATTGTCAGAAGTTTCCCTGACAAGGGAGAAGGGCTGATCTATTTCCGTTCAATTATTAGGAAACGTCCTGTTTTCCAAGCCTTAAAAGGGACGGAATATGTCAATTTCGTAGCCTCCTCCACCAATTACCGGACAATAATTGCAGAGAAGGATTATCTCTCTTACCTTCCCTTCTTTATTAAAAATTACAGTTCATATATCAGTTCCAATATTCCACAGGATGAATTGCCTAATCCACAGGAGTTGTTGGCGAAAGTTAGGAAAGAGGAAGAATCTGTCGCGAAGGGAAAATTTGTTCTCATTAAACCTGTTCAAACTAAGGATACAATCGCCCAGGTCAAAGCAGTTGCAAAAATTGAATATAGCGGACCTTATTCCCAAAAACCAAACTCAGCCTATTGTTATTCATTGGTTTATATTAAGAAGCAGAACGACGAGACCAAACTGATCAAAGCATATGAGTCTTTTAATCAGACAAATTTCGGTTCTCCAAAGATGAAAGTATCGGTCGAATCACTTGATAACAACAGAGGTATTTTAATTGTTAGCGGACTTGGCGAGAAAGATTCGGCATCGGCCTATCTTCAAAGATCGCAATCAGATGCAGCACTTGCGGCGGTTTTAAAAGGGACAACCTTCAGAAACATGATCATCAGCGATGAGAATCTGAAGATTTTCAAAAAGGAGAGAGATCTGCAAAAATACATGGAGTTTTACAATCAGCTGAAATAATAGATATTAGCTGAATATGCCCTCTCTTTTTAACCCAAAATCTTAGATTGGTTCATCGTTCATTCCCGGATCATCCTACTGTCGAATTGTATGATCTCCTCACCTTTTGGAATAAAAATAGTGATACTAAAAAGATTTAGGTGATCCTAATGCGATTTATTAAAAACTTTTTTAGCTTTGCAATGTCATTAAAATTTAAAATATGAGTAGTTCTTGCGAGGTGAATAGTCAACCAAAAGGGTGGTCAGCTAAACTTAAATCCTGGTATTTCTGTAAACCGATAGTTGGACTTTTTATCGTGAAACGACCCTGCAGTACCTGCTAATATTGAAGGCAAAGCAAAATATTACGACTTTTTAAATCTTTTAGGAATGGATTTCTCAGCAATAAATATCAGATATGGAGAATTGGCAGCCACCGAATGCTGTCTGTCGTGTGGTGGGGCAATTAATTACGCCAAGCCGAAAAATGGTGAAATATGCATTGATTTAGGGAGTGGCCGTGGTACAGATGTTCTCCGCATGGCTGATGAAGTTGGTGAAACCGGATTTGTTTATGGCATCGATATTTCGGAGGGCATGATCAGGAAAGCGGAGCAAAATGCTGCAAAACTGGAGGTCAGCAATGTCCGTTTTTTGAGGTGTGAGCTGGAGAAAATCGATTTGGCAGACGGTATTGCAGATCTGGTAATCTCGAACTGCACCATCAATCATGCATCAGACAAGGAAGCTGTTTGGAGTGAAATATACCGGATTCTGAAAAAGGGGGGACGATTTGTCGTGAGCGACATTTACTCAACAAGTCCGATTCCCGAGGAATTCCGCAACGACCCGGTTGCAGTCGCAGAGTGCTGGGCAGGTGCTGTAACACGAGGAGAATATTTGAATACGCTTGCGAAGAGAGGTTTTACCGGAATTGAGGTTATAGAAGAATCGAAACCGTATCAAAAAGGAAAAGCAGAAGTGGCAAGCCTCACAATTGCAGGGAAGAAACCCGCAGGAGGATGCTGCTGTCAAGGATAAACCTTCCCCGATTATGGAAACGGAAGGCGATAACAACAACGCGTTAAATTATTATTTATGAAAAGTCTTATTAAGAAAAAAGAGGAGCCAAAGGCTGCGAAAATTGCTCAGTGTTGTGCAAAAACCTCAAGGACAGTTGTTGGTTGTCATGATTAATTCATGATAATTGATGGGGAGTGCCGGAATTCAAAAAGCCGGCACTCCTCTGAATTATTTTTTAGCTTTTGTTTAGAAACTGCTGATTTTATTTTAATTGCTTGAAGAAATATCCATTACATTTTGAATTGTGAGCATATGTTCATTATCTTTGAGGTCTTTATAATTTACCTAGTAAAAAAACAGATAAAGATGAAATTAGCGGTACCCACCAGAGGAGGAATAGTCGACAACCATTTTGGCCATTGTGAAGCATATACGGTTTTTAGTATAGACGAAAACAAAAAAATAGTTGGTTACGATATGTTGCCATCGCCACAGGGTTGCGGTTGCAAAAGCAATATTGCCAGTGTATTACAGCAATTAGGTGTAAGCGTTATGCTGGCTGGAAACATGGGAAATGGTGCATTAAATGTGCTTACCAGTCATGGGATTAAAGTATACCGGGGGTGCACAGGGGATGTACTTCTGCTGACTGAAGGATTTTTACATGGTGAAATCAGTGATTCGGGTGAAGGATGCAAAAGCCATGAATCTCAAGGAGAAGAGCATCAATGTAATCATTAATATTAATTTGGAAATTTGAAAATGAGTAGTTTTGATGCGCGTGCCCGTGAATGGGACAAAGATAAAATGCATATGGAACGTTCAGTGGCCATTGCAACGGGGCTTGAGGAGATGATAACGCTAAGTCATTCAATGAAAGCCCTGGAATATGGGGCTGGTACCGGTATTCTGAGTTTCCTGTTAAAAGATCATTTTTCAGAGATTACCCTGATGGACAGTTCACAGGAGATGATTAAAGTTTGTGTTGAAAAAAGCGAATTTTACCAAACCAGTCATATACATCCGATTTGGTTAGATCTTGAACACACCTATTTCGATGATAAATTTGATGTCATTTACAATCAAATGGTTATGCACCATGTCAATGGTGTTGAAGGGATGCTTCACAAATTTTATGATTTACTAAATCCTGGTGGTTATCTCGCTATTGCAGACCTCTTCTCTGAAGATGGCTCATTCCATGGTATAGATGTAAAAGTTCATTGGGGTTTTGATCCTGAAGAACTGACCAGTATCTTAAAAAATGCCGGATTTACGAATGTTGAGTACAAAACCTGCTTTGAAGTTAAACGTGAATCAGGTAGAAAGTACCCCTTATTTTTGTTGGTAGCACAAAAATAGGCAATAAGGAGGTCTCCCCTCCCCTATCTAAATAGATAATTGTAAACAGCTCGTGGATGTTCATTTAGTATCAGAACTATTCCAGGAGGCTTGCTTTATGTATATAACTGAACTGCTATACTATACACCATTTAATGGGGAATTTTTGTCCTGTTTCTATCGACATCAAATGTATCATAAAGAATAAGTGCTAAAAATAAAAGAGACACGACTAATAATGCTACACCAAAATATGAATATATTGTACTGAAGAAAATTACATTGGAAATACAAATATTGGAAATGCAACCTATAACAATCATAATTATCCAATCAATAAAAAGCAGTATTGGAAGAAAGATCACTAATTTTACAATTATTTGTTTCATTTTGTGAAGGTATTAAGTACGTATAAAATAGAATACTCATCAATTCTTACAAACGTAAGCAGAATAATCGTATTAAGCAAATGCTCATTATAAATATATCGAACAATTGATCGTTTAAGTATGCCAAGACCGAAAAGAATACGTAAAATGAACAATCCCCCACATTTTAAGGGATTCAGTCCTATCGGGTTAAGTGAAGAAAATCATCCGGTAGTCATCAATTTTGAAGAGTATGAGGCCATTCGTTTAAGCGATTTTGAGTTTCATGGTCATGTTGAAGCCGCACAAATTATGGGGGTTTCGCGCCCCACCTATACCCGAATTTATGAAAGTGCCAGACGCAAGGTTGCGGAGGCTTTTGTGCAGGGAAGAACCATCGTTTTCGAAGGGGGTAAAGTCTATTTCGATAGCGAATGGTATTCCTGTAATAGTTGTGGTTGTTGGTTTAACCATACCGAAAAGGGGCAGAAAATTGAGCAATGTACCCTCTGCGGTTCAAAAGATTTCGAACAATATTTCGATAATTCACAACACACAATTAATGACGATCGATGCGTTTGTCCAACGTGCGGAAACGAAAGGGTACATCTGCCAGGAACACCCTGCAAGAACGAAATTTGTCCAACCTGTAATTGCCAGATGATTCGAAAAGGAGTCCCCCTTCAAAAGGGAATAAACAATAATAATTGCAATTAGAACAAATTACTACTCCATGAAAGTTACCATCACATCCACAGGAAATAGTTTGGAATCAAAATTAGACAGCCATTTTGGCCGGTGTTCATATTTCGTTATATATGACACTGAAAGTCAATCCACTGAGTTCATTCCCAATCCTTACAAAGAAAATATTGAAGGGGCAGGTCAGGCATCAGTTCAATTAATTGCATCAAGAGGGGCTGTGAAAGTTGTATCCGGAGAGTTTGGAGCCAAGGTAAAATCACTTTTCGACAGTCTTAAGATTAAGCTGGTCATCCTAAAAGACCCTGAAAGAAAGATAAGTAACATTATTGAATTATTGAACCATTAGAATAAAACAGAATGTCGCAAACGTCGGTAGTTAATTGGATTGCAGGTAAATGTATTTCATGCCAGGCATGTTTACTGGTTTGCCCATCTGAGGCCTTGCATCTTCATAAAGGGAAAGTGTCGTTTGATGGCAGTAAATGTGACTCATCGTATTTTTGTATTCAGGTATGCTTTACAGATGCGTTGGAAAAGATGGACATTAGGATTGGTAACGAATAACAACCTGCTGAATTCAGTTAAATTAAGAAAATAGATCATTACGACAATATATTGTTCCCTCTACTTATTTGGTATATCCAAAATATGAAAATCGTTACACTAATTGAGAACCTGGTTTATAAGAAGGGATTGTTCGCTGAACATGGTTTATCGATTTATATAGAATCTGAGGGTAAAAAAATCCTTTTTGATGTGGGACAAAGTGGATTGTTTCTTAAAAATGCTAAAGCACTTGGGATATCAATTAAAGATATCGACTCGCTTGTTTTGTCGCATGGGCATTACGACCATACCGGAGGATTATACCCCTTTCTCGAAATTAACAGCAAAGCAAGAGTATATGCAAAAAGTCAGCTGTTCACCCCCAAATATAGCGGACGAAACCGTTTTACCGGAACGCTATTCAACAAGGAACTCCTGAAAAACAGGCTGGTTAATGTTGATACCATTACTGAAATAGCTGAAAATATTTTTTTAATTCCTGAAATTGATATTCGCGATTCAAACGACACCCATTTTAAAGGGATGAATAAAAAAGTGAACAACAAATTCGTACCTGATGAGTTTGAGGATGAATTATTTATGGTGATACGACAGAATGAAAAAATCAATATTATAACAGCGTGTTCGCACAGGGGAATTACCAATATTTGCAACGCTGCTACTGAATATTTTAAGGTACCGGTCGGTCTAATACTTGGGGGATTCCATTTGAAAGATTGCTCTGTTGAGCAATTCTCACAAAATATGGAGTATTTCAGAATTCTGAAACCTGAATCAATTGGTGTTTGCCACTGTACGGGGATTGAAAAATATGCCGAAATGTATCATGAATGCGAAACGCACCTATTTTACAATCGGGTTGGAGATGAGATAATCATTTAACTTGTTAAAATCTTCTCAATGGAACTACGCTCTTTTAATGAAAGTGTATCCATATCACCAAGCGCATGTTCGATTTTGGTCTTAAAATTCCAGCAGGTCATCTGACGCAACGACAGACGCCGGCCAAACTCGTAAGATGATAGACTCTCTTTACCTTTGCAAATATTGTAAGCAATATAAAAAGCCTTACTGATGGGAAATTTAACGCCATGAAAAATTGTTCCGTTTGTTGCTGTTTCTTTCGATTTACACTTCGTACAACGACGTGAGTAAGGTTCTTTCCCTGCACAGGAATTGGTATTACCACATTTCTTACAAACAAAGCCATTGGCCCATTTAATTTCGGCCAGAAATTCGAGACATTTTTCGTCGCTTTGAAACATCTCCTCAAGTTGCTCAGGACTAAGGTTATTATTAAAAATGGCTCCCATATTCAGTTTAATATTTCTGCAAAGATATAAAAAGATAGTGATATTAAAAAGATTTAAGTGTTACTATTGCGATTCATTGAATTTCTTTTTTTACCTTTGCAACGAAACAAATAAAAATCAGGATATGGAAAACAGTACTAAAGTAAAATCCAGGTTAGAAACCGTTAAGGATTTTTTTAAATCAAAGAATTTCTTGAAACCATTTGGTGGAATAACGCTAGGCGGACTTGCCGGATTTTTGTATTACTATTATGTAGGGTGCTCAACGGGTAATTGTGCTATTACAAGTAACCCTTTAATGAGTACTATTTATGGTGGATTATTTGGGTTATTTATCGTTAGTAGTCCTTGTAGCAGAGGCAAATGTTAATTCAATTCGAAATTAAACTGAAATGAAATCTTACTGGTGAACTGAAACGTTATGTATTTTTCGAAGCACAACATATTCTCAAAAATAAAGGATTCCGACAATTTTTTCATTGTCAATCCACTCACGGGTAATGCCGATATTCTTACCCCTTCTGATGCTGAAAAAGTGAACCAGTTATTTAACCGAGAGGTACTTGCTGACGAAGGATTTATGAGTGAAATGCAGGAGAAAGGTTATCTGATTGAAGAGGCTGAAGAACGTAAACTTTTCAGAACCAAATATCTTGATTTTCTCGACAACCGTGATGAAGATGAGATTCAATTGTTCTTTGTCCCCAATTACAGCTGCAATTTTGCCTGTTCCTACTGTTACCAGGATGAATATGCCCCCACAAAAGGGCAGTTAAACCACGAAATTATTGATTCCTTTTTTGCTTATATCCAAAAAGAATTTCCCGGCCGGAGGAAATACATCACCGTTTTTGGTGGCGAGCCGTTGTTGAATTCTCCCTACCAAAAAGAAAATATCTCTTACCTCCTCCGTAAAGCGAAGGCCTCAAATCTTGAGGTATGTTTTGTTACCAATGGTTATACGCTCGTTGAGTATATGGATATCCTGAAACTGGGATCTATCCGCGAGATTCAGATTACCATGGATGGCACGGCTTCAGTTCATAACAACCGTCGCTTCTTGAAAGGAGGTGCAGGAACTTTCGACAAAATTGTTGAAGGGGTAGATGCCTGCCTTGCGAACCACCTTACGGTTAATTTAAGAATGGTAATCGATAAGGAGAACATCGAAAATCTTACTGATTTGGCGCAGTTTGCCATTGACAAAGGGTGGACCTCAACTCCATATTTTAAGAGCCAAATCGGTCGGAATTACGAGTTGCATCATTGCCAATCTGCTGTTGATAAGCTATATAGTCGAATTTCGCTCTACGAAAAACTATATGAATTAACTCAAATACAACCACATATACTGGAATTTTATCAGCCAGCCTATTCCATTTCAAAATTTCTTGCTCAGAATGGAGCGCTGCCCGATCCTTTGTTCGACTCCTGCCCTGCCTGCAAAACAGAATGGGCATTCGATTATACAGGTAAAATCTATTCCTGTACCGCCACAGTGGGAAAAGATGATGAGTCGCTGGGAACTTTTTACCCCGAAATAAGCCGCATAGATGAGATCATTGACCAATGGGAATCGCGCGATGTGACGACTATTCCGGAATGTAAAACCTGCTCAGTACAATTAGCCTGCGGAGGGGGATGCGGATCTGTGGCCAAAAATAAAAACGGTACCATCTGCTCTACCGATTGCCGACCGGTAAAAGAGCTACTTGAACTGGGTTTTGCTGCTTATCTTACTGAATAACAATAATATTCAAATATTACAAAATGATATCATGACTGAAATTACATCTGCCGAATTTGAGAAAGAGGTATTAAACGGGGGAAAAGTTGTCCTCGATTTTTATTCATCCGAATGTCCTCCATGCGAGGCGTTAGCGCCAAAATTTGAATCGCTGGCCAAATTGTATGGCAATGACATTCAGTTTTTAAAGATTTTTCGCCAGAAAAACCGCGAACTGGCCGATCAATTGGGGGTAAAATCCTCACCTACCCTTTTGTTCTTTGATAACGGCAAAGAGGTTGGAGAAGTGTTGACCGGTGGAATAAAAAGGAAAGATATTATAACCAACCTGAACAAATTAATTTCTTCAGAGAAAGTTGCCACAATCAATGAAAAGATTAAGCCCAGTATTAACGAATACGATGTGATGATTTTGGGGGCAGGGCCTGGCGGCCTCACTGCCGGACTTTATCTTTGTCAGGCCAAAATCAATACCGTGCTGATTGATATCGCATTACCTGGCGGACATGTGGCTACAACGCATGAAGTCTCCAACTATCCGGGATTTATTGAACCTCAGGCAGGTTATATGCTGTCGCACAACATGTCGGAACAGACCAAACTTTGCGGAACTGCCTATAAGGTTGCAGTTGATGTAACGAAGGTTGATCTTGAAAAACGGGAGGTAATCCTGGATGAGGTTGAAACCGTAAAAGCAAAGAAGATCATTATTGCCACCGGAACCTCTCCCAATCTGATGGGAATCCCAGGAGAAAGGGAGTTGAAGGGTAAAGGAATATCCTATTGCGCGACCTGCGACGCCAAATATTATGGAGATAAGGAAGTTGTAGTTATTGGAGGTGGGAACTCGGCAGTTGAGGAGTCCGATTTTATCTCAAAATTTGCCCGCAAGATCACACTCATTCACCAGTTTGATGCCCTCACAGCCAACAAAACGGCTCAGGAAAAGCTGCTCGCTAATCCCAAAATCAGTACAATGCTGGAACATGAACCCCGGTCCTTCAGACGTGATGGGGATAAGATCATTACAGAAGTGGAAGATCTTAAAACAAAAGAGATCAAAACGCTGGTTTCTGATGGTGTATTTATCTTTATAGGGATGAAACCCAATGTCCAGCTATTTAAGGATAAGCTCACACTTGATCAATGGGGCTATATCAAAACAGATGAAGATATGCGGACCAGTTTGCCTGACATATTCGCTGTTGGTGATGTGATCAGCAAAAAATACAGGCAGATTACAACAGCCGTTGCAGATGGAACTATTGCGGCTATCGCAATTGCCAAGGAGTTGAATTGAAATTGATGTATAATGAAATAAGTCTAACCTTTTCTGCTTATTTCGCGCAATCCATCGTGATTAACAACCAAAATATCTTTTTCGTTTAATTCAATTAACCCGTCCTTTTCAAAACTCTTCAGCAGTTTAACGGCACTCTCAGTAGAAATACCGGCAAAGTCGGCCATATCCTTGCGCGAAAGGAGCTGGAAAATTTCGGGGTTTTCCGCTTTTAGGCTATCAATGTAGAGCAACGTATCGGCAATGCGTCCGTTCATTTGCTTGTATAAAACCATACGAAGGGAGTCGAACAGGTCTGCATTTTGCTGGCAATACCGTGTAATCATGGTGTACCCAAACATTCCGTTCTGTTTTATTACCCGGGCTACTGCCTCCTTTTCTATGAGAAAGACCTGGCAGTCGGTGAGGGCGACAGATGAATATTGAAACGTATTTTTGGTGAAAACCGCTGAAAGTCCCACGAATTCACCCGGCCTGATAATACGGAGGTTGTGGCTTTTGTTATTGTCACCTTCAATATATTGCTTTACTAATCCGCTGATTATAAATAAAACGTAGGAGGTGAAGGCACCCTGCTTGGTAAGGATGTCTCCCTTGCGGAAAAGCACCTGTGTCTTGCTTCCCCTTACCAGCTCCACCTCCTCGGGTGAAAGCATTTGAAAACATGGCGCTTGTATGTCGCAGATAAAATCGATGTCTGTCTCGAGGATGGTTTTCATGCGCTAATTATTTGTCTTTTAATGGCTGAATGGAATCGAAGATCAGCGATGCCAATAGCCAGGGAGATATTCATCTTCGGTGTGTGATTTTTCAACCATGGCTATTTCATTTATAACTGTTCAGGATTAATGGGTAAAGTTAAACAAAACAGTTAACATACCTTTGGGAAGTTGAATTTGAAAGTTGTTTTGAGCTAAATTCTGAAAAGCGAACACGAATATTTCTTATCTTTGTATTATACAATTGAAAGAGTGATAATCCTCACGAACAAAATGATAATGATACTGCGCAAATATTGCATCTGCCAGTTCTTATTGAGCAGGACGAAGATAATGTCTATATTGTAAGTTGTCCTGTTTTTAGCGGATGCCACTCTTACGGGAAAACCATCGATGAAGCTTTAGCCAACATTCAGGAAGTTATAGAGATGTGTATTGAGGAGGAAAAGAAAAAACTCTCAGAAATTAACCGATTTGTCGGTTTTAGAGAGATTCAGGTTTCGTTAAAAAAAGTTGTGATCTAATATTAGATATGCCACAATTGCCGGTAATTTCAGGAGAAAACTTGTTTTTCTTGAACTACCAGGTTTTAAGGTAGTTCGAATCAATGGTTCCCACCATAGACTAAAACATCCTGATGGACGGATTACCACAGTTCCAGTTCATAAAAATGAAGATCTTCCCAGAGGTTTGATGCGTAAAATAATTCGGGATGATTTAGGTTTGGAACCTGATCAGTTTGTAAAACTTTACAGGCAAGTGAAATAAATAGGCCTTACCCGTTAGCATTTCCAGAGCGTCAATTACTATTTTGTTTTTTCGAAATAGATCAATAAATAAGTTGTCGCAATTCAACCCCTGAGTTGTTACGCTACCGGGTGAAAAACTTTATCCGTTAAGTTTTGTCCTGTAGATTTGTGTCATAAAATTTTCAAACGGATAAGCCATGTTGTACACAAATTTAAAGCACATCGAAAGCGCGGCAGAATACACAAGCATCATTAGCGAAAGCGAAAAGTTGGTGTTGATTTGCGGGCGGATGGACCCAACGTGTATTCCTCTCATTCGAATTGCCGAAGAGCTGGCTGCTAAATTCACACAAATCAAGTTCTATGATATGGAATTTGACAATCCCGAGTCGTATGTTGTTCGCAATTTACCCGAAGTTTGTGGCTTTACGGAAATCCCGATTGCCATTTATTACAAAAGCGGGCAAATCGTAAAGGCAACCACTGGAATTCAATCCAAAATGCAGTTGACAGATATTTTATACCAGGAATTCTCATCTGCCGTCGGCGTTTAAGGCGAAGGATGCAACAATACAAACAAAGAGAAATACAAAATTTTAACACCAAGTCTTATGCAAACAACATTGATTGTAATTGGAGTTTTAGTGACAGCATTAATTGTTTTCCGCTTAATCGCGATGGCGAAGATAAAAAATACCCCAATGGTCGCTGACCATGAGAAGGTACTGACCCTAACGGATAAAAATTTTCAGCAGCAGACAAAAAATAAAGTGGTCCTGGTCGATTTCTGGGCAACCTGGTGCGCCCCGTGCCGCATGATGGCGCCTGTCTTAAACGATGTTGCCTCCGAATTATCGGGAAACTCGCATGTTGGGAAAGTGGATATTGAACAATTCCAATCCCTTGCCCAGAAATTTAAGGTGCGCAGTATCCCTACCTTAATCCTTTTTAAAAATGGCGCTGAGATAAACCGCTTTATTGGGATCAAATCAAAAGAATTTTTATTAAAGGAGATTGCTAAAGTAGGATAGTCTTTCTGCGAAAGTTCATCTCAAATTTTTTAAACTACAATTAAGAATATGGAAAAGATTATAATTATCGGTGGGGTCGCCGCCGGAGCAACAGCAGCGGCCAAGGTACGCCGTATCTCCCCAACTGCTGAAATCATTATGCTTGAAGCGGGGCCGGACATCTCGTTTGCCAATTGCGGATTACCCTATTTTATCGGTGGTGATATCAAGAGCAGGTCGAAGCTGATCCTTCAAAGTCCCGAAAGCTTTAATGAGCAATATGGAGTTGAGGTGCATACCCATACCATCGTTTCGTCAATTGACAGGGTCGTCCACAAGGTGAAAACTATGGATACGCGAAGCGGAGAGCAGAAAACCTTTAATTACACCAAATTAATCATGGCCCAGGGCGGCCGGCCAATCACGCCAACCTTGCCCGGAGCTGATCTGGATCATGTCTTCACCCTCTGGACGCTGGAAGATATGGATAAGATTTCGCATCATCTGGAAGAGAAAAAACCCAAAAATGCTGTTGTTGTTGGAGGTGGATTCATTGGTCTTGAGATGGTTGAAGCCCTGGCTAAACGGGGTTTGAAGGTAAATGTTGTGGAGATGATGCCCCATGTAATGGCCCTGATGGAAGCTGAGACTGCGGGTTTTATTGAAAATGAACTTCTTTCATATGGTGTCGGTATCCATACCGGCGCAGGAGTAACCCAGATCATGCCCCAATCTGTAAAACTGGACAATGGAAAGTTCCTTGAGGCGGATATGGTCCTCCTTTCGATAGGTGTTCGCCCGACACTGCAACTTGCAAAAGAGGCGGGTCTCGAAATCGGGGAAGCAGGAGGCTTACTGGTGAATTCACAATTACAAACCTCTGATCCCGATATTTATGCAGCAGGAGATATGGTTGAGATTGAACATCGGGTGAATGGTAAGAAGGTACGTATCCCATTGGCAGGACCTGCGAATCGTCAGGGTCGTATTGCCGCTGAAAATGCGCTTGGCGGAAATCACAATTATAAGGGGGCCATCGGAACTTCAGTGGTCCGTGTTTTCGAAGCTGTTGCCGGGACAACCGGACTTTCCCTGAAACAGGCACGCGCTGCCGGGATGGATGCCGATGCTGTGGTCGTTCATAAAGAACACCATACTTCCTATTATCCGGGCGCCGAAACGGTCACAACCATGTTAATTTATGACCGTAACACAGGAATTATCCTCGGCGGACAGACTGCCGGCTACAAAGGGGCCGATAAACGTCTTGATGTGATTGCAACCGCAACTGCAGCAAAATTGACCATCAGTGATCTGGCAGATATTGATTTCGCCTATTCCCCACCTATCGGAACAGCCAACGATGCAATCAATTTGGCTGCCTATACCGCCGAAAACAGAATTTCGGGTTTCAGCCCCTCAGTTACAGTTTCAGAACTTGATGATTTTATCGAAGGGAAGAATCCTGTTTTTGTAGATGTTCGTGATGTTTTTGCCTTTCAAAAAAGTCATATCAAGGGTGCGATTCACCTACCGCTTGAAGTATTGCCACAACAAATCAAAACCATACCTGCAAGTCATCCTGTGATCGTTTACGACGAAACCGGAAAAAAAGGACACCAGGCCCTTCGGACTTTATTAGGTGCAGGGTTTAAAGAGGTCACCAATATTTCGGGAGGACATACTTCGATACAAAGACATGCACGTACAATCGGATTTAAACATCTGAAAATTGATCTTTTACCAGTTGTATTAAAATCGTTGGAAGAGGAGGTTTCAAAGGGAGCAGAAAAAACTGCTGAAAAGGCCGTTGATAAGAATACCCCAATTATTGTAGATGTACGTACTCCCCATGAATTTCAATCGGGCGCATATCCGGGAGCTATAAATATTGAGCTTGATGAACTAATGGAACGTTACGTTGAACTTGGAAATAATAAATCACGCGATATCGTTGTTTACTGTGCTTCCGGAGCCCGCTCAGCCTATGCCCAGCGGATGTTGGCCAAGATAGGTTACACCAAAGTTAGAAATGGTGGCGGAATTGCTGCTATGATGGCACAGCGAAACACAAGACCTTCTGCACCAAGTGTTTCAACCGAACCTGTAATTGTGGATGTTCGTTCGAAAGAAGAATTTTCAGGTGGCGCTTATCCCAGCGCAATAAATATTCCGGTGGATGAACTGCAGCACAGAATCAGTGAACTGGGAGGTAAGACAAGAGAGATCACCCTCTATTGTGCTTCGGGCGCCCGTTCGGGTTACGGTCAGCGGGTGCTGAAACAGCTGGGTTTTACAAACGTAAAAAACGGCGGAGGACTCATGCAGATGATGATGCAGCGATAAAAAATATAAGGACGTCAAAATTTAACAACTCATTGAAATTTAAATCAAATTAATTATGTTAGGAACAATAAAAAAAATCCTGGGTATAGGTCCCAAAGTAGATCTTTCAGAATTAGCGAAAGAAGGCGCGATTATTTTGGATGTTCGCACAAAAGGTGAATATGGATCGGGACATATAAGGGGATCAGTCAATATTCCGGTTGAGCAACTACACAAAAATCTTCACAAGTTAAAAGATAAAAAACGTCCCGTAATTACTTGCTGTGAATCAGGAATGAGAAGTTCTTCAGCAAAGGGAATTTTGACTTCCAATGGTTTTACCAATGTCCATAATGGCGGCAGATGGCAAAGTTTGAATAATAAATTGAGCTAAATATTTCAATGAAAAATGTGTTAATTCTTGGAGGTGGTTTTGCGGGAGTGCAAACTGCTATCGAATTGCAAAAAAGCAAACAATTTGAGGTTACTATGGTATCCTACCGCAATTACTTGTATCTCTTTCCCATCTCCATCTGGATTCCGGTCCATAAAAAGGAGCTTGACGATGTAAAGGTTACAATCGCCAATATTCAGAAAAAATACCCCTTTAAGCTGATCGTTGATAAAGTTAGTCAGATTAAGGGTGGCGAAAAACGGTTATCAGCGAAAATCATACATTAAACTTCGATTATCTCGTTGCTGCCTTTGGTTTCGAGAAATTAGTATTTTAACAAACAATCAAAGTAAAAACATGAAAACAAAAATTTTAGTCTTCTTATTTTTTGCAATTGCAACTTCTTTATTTTCAATTAATCAGTCTTCTGCGCTGCAACAGAACGACCCCTGGACACAGCAGCAATTGTTGGCTCCGGCAGATCTTGCCAAAGTTCTGAATAATCCTAAATCGCCCCAGCCAATTGTATACAGTATTGGCATGCAGGCAATAATAAAAGGTTCAATTGATATCGGACCTACAATGAGGCCTGAAAACCTGAATGTTCTGAAACAAAAGTTAAGCAAACTGTCAAAGAATTCACAGATTGTGGTTTATTGCGGTTGTTGCCCGTTCTCAAGGTGCCCCAATGTCAGGCCTGCCATGGAACTTTTAAGAAGCATGCAATTCACCAATTATAAATTATTAAACCTGCCTCAAAACGTTAAGGTTGACTGGATTGACAAGGGTTATCCAATGTCGGAATAATTTATTAACCATTCATTTATGAAAATCTTACCATTGGCTTTATTGTTACTAAGCTTGGGTAGTTCTACTTTAACTGCCCAGTCAATAGGGCTTGAAAGAGGGAACAAGGCTCCGGAGATCAAACTTCCTGGCATCAAAGGGGATACTGTGGCACTATCGTCTCTGAAAGGTAAATTAGTTTTGATTGACTTTTGGGGTACCTGGTGTGCTCCATGCGTACAGGAACAAGCTGAATTAGCCCGGTTATACAAAAAATACAAACTGGCATCTTTTACCAATGGAAAGGGGTTTGAAATCTACGGTGTTGCATTGGAAGCAAAAAAACCGAACTGGGAAAATTTCGTTGCCAAAAATAAAATCAACTGGATACAGGTAAGCGATCTGAAATTTTGGAGATCCCCGGTTGCCAAGGCCTATAATATCCAGGAATTACCATTCAATGTTTTAATTGATGGTAAGGGTATTATTCTGGCAGAAAACCTGCATGGGACCGACCTGGAGAAGGAGATAGGAAAGTACCTGGACAAATAGAGACCGAATCTGGAATTCAAAAAAGGTACGGCGTACCGAAAGATTTATAGAAAATATAAATAACCTGGTTTGAATACAATTTATCCCCGTTCTACAAATATAAGCGGTGCTCTGCACCTTTGAATCATTAAAGTCAAATTAAAAGAGTTATAAATGAGCGAAAAAGCCACATAATGTACTTTATTAATTTCAAGGCACTGGCCATACAATTCTCTTAAAAACAATCTATCCATGAAAGCAAATTTTGAATCGATCATAAACGACAATAAGCCTGTCATCGTAGACTTCCATGCCTTATGGTGCGGCCCTTGTAAGGCACAGTCTCCCATTTTAAAAGAGGTAGCTGTGGAATTTGGGGAACGTGTCAGGGTTATAAAAATTGATGTCGATCAAAACCCAAAAGTGGCTGGACAATACCGAATTCAGAGTGTTCCAACCCTAATTATTTTTAAAAAGGGGCAAATCGTTTGGAGGCACTGTGGAGTTGTGAGTAAAAGTCAGCTTACAAGTATCATAAACCAACAATTTTAGTTTATCCGGAGAGGATCCTGGAGTTCAACAAAAACAATGACAGAAAATAAAAACCATTGAAATGATTCAGTTTTTTTGTACTATTGAGAAGGTATAATTGGAAGAACCACATATATTACTTAATAAGGTGTTTGAAATGATCTTTACCTTTAACACAGCGTACTTCATTAGTGCATTTATTACCTTGCTTGCCTTAATCAATCCGATTCAGAAAATTTTTTTGATCAATTCATTACAAGGGCAACTATCTGACAGTGAATTACGATACATATCCATCAAATCATCATTAACCGCCTTTATTATCCTCCTGTTGTTCCTTTTTCTTGGGAATGTGATTTTTACCTACGTCTTCAGGATTCAACTTTATTCATTTCGTGTAACATGTGGAATGGTTCTCGTGTACAGTGGTTGGATTGCTCTGCATCAGGGAGTTTTGATCAATATTGGGAAAGATGTGAGGATTCAGGATATTTCGTCAGTTCCAATTGCTATTCCAATGATTGCAGGTCCCGGGACCATCACTGCAACAGTGACATTCCCGGCTCAGTATGGAGCTTCTGTAACAGTAGTGGCTGTATTTGCGGCACTTTCTATCAACCTGATTATTATGCTCTTTGCAAAGGAAATTGGAAGTGCAATGATTAAATTGAATATAATGTCACCTTTCATCCGGATAATTGGTTTAATCATCGCAACAATCGGGGTCCAAATGATTTTCGACGGAGGAATAGAATTCCTTAAAATCCATGGATTAATAAAAATATCTGCGTTTTAAATAAGTAAAAAATGGAAACAAATCAATTGATTATCGAGAAAGTAAGTCCCTGGGACTTTGAAAAGACATTTGAATTATTAACAGCGGAGTTAGAAAAGCAGAATTGGATGATCCCTGCAATTCACGATCTTCAGGCTTCGCTTGCCAAAGCCGGTAAGGAAGTAAAATCGGTGAAGGTGTTCGAAGTGTGTAAACCTGAATACGCCGGCAAGATGCTCGAAAAAAACGATGAAAGGATCGTTTCAGTATTGATGCCATGCAGAATTTCAATTTATCTGAAGGAAGACAATAAAACCTATATTGCCATGATTAACGGCGTTCAATTGGCAGCCGGCATACCTGAATCGGTGAGAGAGGTAATGATCGCAGCCACCCATGAAATAAATCAATTGGTTGATTCTCTGATTCAACAGATCGCCATTTAATAGTAGAGACGTTGCATGAAACGTCTCTACAACAAAAAACCCGGCGATTAACCAGGTTTTCGTAAATTAAATTTATGCCATCAATTCCTATCCATTTAAAATCAAATTTTCAGTAATTTCTTAAGGAGTTCCGGAATTTCAGAAGGCTGTCGGGCTACCTGAACACCAACTGCTTCGAAAGCTGCAATCTTTTCAGCGCCTGTACCTGTTCCGCTGGAGATAATGGCACCGGCATGTCCCATCCGTTTACCCGGAGGGGCGGTAAGTCCGCCGATAAATCCGACGACAGGCTTGGTGATGTGTTCTTTTATATATTGTGCAGCCCTCTCCTCTGCATCACCACCAATCTCACCGATCAGCACAATTGCATCGGTTTCAGTATCCTCTTCGAACATTTGCAACAACTCCTCATAATAGAGCCCGGCAACAGGATCACCGCCAATTCCCACACACGTACTTTGTCCTAATCCGTTTGATGTCAACTGATAAACCATCTCATAAGTCAGGGTGCCGCTTCTGCTCATCAAACCAATATTCCCCTTTAAAAAAATATTTCCTGGTAGTATTCCCACCATTGCTTCGTCGGGAGAGATCAGACCAGGGCAATTGGCGCCTACCAGTTTCGTCCCCATCTTTTTCAGATACGGCGTAATTCTAACCATATCCAGGGTAGGGACTCCTTCCGATATCGCAATTACTAGTTCAATTCCAGCTTCTGCGGCCTCGAGTACTGCATCTGCAGCAAATGGGGCGGGTACGAAAATAACAGAAGTGTTCGCTCCTGTAGCTTTAACTGCATCAGCCATTGTATTAAAAACAGGCACACCATGAACTGATTGTCCTGCCTTACCCGGAGATACACCTCCAACTACATTTGTCCCATATTCAATCATTTTTTTGGTATGGAATCCTCCGTCCCGGCCGGTAATTCCCTGAACCAGCAATTTTGTATTCTTGTTAACTAAAATACTCATATTTAATGCTTTAATTTGGTTATCTTAAAAAATCAACGCTGAGGCTGATCGCTTTCTGTGCTGCTTCACTCATCGTTTCAACAGTAGGCAGATTGGCGCTTTTTAAAATCTCGAGCCCCTCTTTTGAGTTGGTCCCTGAGAGCCTGATCACAATTGGAATCTGAATCTTTATCTGCTCAAGCGCGGCAATCAAACCTTTTGCAACATCGTCGCAACGGGTAATCCCTCCGAATATGTTGATCATGATCACTTTCACATTTTTATCCGAGAGGATTAAATTCATGGCATCAATCACTTTCTGTGGATTGGAACTTCCCCCAATATCGAGGAAATTGGCAGGTTCTCCTCCATATAACTTGATCATGTCCATTGTAGCCATGGCAAGACCAGCACCGTTCACCATACAGCCGATTGAACCATCAAGCCGGATATAGGATAACCCCTTCTCTTTTGCAAGTATCTCTTTCTTTTCATCTTCGGAAGGTTCGTTAAGTGCGAGTATTTCAGGTTGACGAAACAGTGCATTGTCATCAAAGGTCATCTTCCCATCAAGGGCAAGCAGATTTCCGTCAGAAGTGATAACCAAAGGGTTGATCTCAACCAATGATGCATCTGTATCGACAAAAACCCTATACAATTTCTGAAACAGATCGGTTGCCTGACGAACCAGGTTCATATCGTTGCCGAAGAGGGCAAAGGCAATCTTTCGTGCAAAGAATGGTGCCATTCCCAGATCAGGATCGATTGCGAATTTTAGAATGGCCTCCGGATTATCTTTGGCAACCTCTTCAATTTCAACGCCACCTTCGCGACTAACCATAAATACTGCAGACTTAGTATTTCTGTCAATTGTCAGTCCTGCATAAATCTCGCTTACAAACGATACGCCTTGTGCGACAAGTACTTTTTCGACAATAAAACCTTTGATGTCCAGTCCAAGGATCTTCTCAGCTGCTCCTGTTGCCTCTTCAACATTGCGAACAAGTTTAACTCCTCCAGCTTTTCCTCTTCCACCGGTAAGAACCTGTGCTTTTACAACTGCCGGAAATCCCAGTTTTTGTGCAGCAACTTCTACTTCGCTGACAGAATAACATAGTATTTCTTTGGTTACAGGAATCTCATAGCGTGCTAAAATCTCTTTAGCCTGATACTCATGAATTTTCATTTCTATATTGATTTGTTATGTGTAATTCTAATTAGTTTGAGATGAAATCATTGATATTAATTATTACATCAATATAAACATTCCAAGTTCAAAAATAGTTTTAAATTATTTACGAAAATTGAAAGAATCGAACAAAAAAGATGAAATTTACCGTTGCAAAAAAAACATGGGTTAAATTCACCTTTTTATAGAATAATTAATCATTCTTTTGCGCCAAAATTCAGGAATTTATGGCCTCAAAACTTTTTATGCAAATCCGTTCCTATACCGTAATGGTGATTGGTCTTGCACTCTATGCCTTTGGAATTACTGCCTTTCTGATTCCGTTAAAAATTGCAGGTGGCGGAGTCACCGGAATTTCTATGTTGGTCTATTATGCCACTGGTTTTGGAACCGGTTATACCTACTTTATCATCAACATTTTTTTGATCCTCATCGCAATTAAAGTATTGGGGGTTAACTTTGGGATAAAAACCATCTTCAGCATGTCCATCATCGCAATTTTGCTAAATGTGATGCAAAATTATGTACACGAGCCTATTCTGAAGGATATGTTTTTATCGTCTGTTCTGAGCGGTATACTTGGAGGAGTCGGAATAGGTCTGATTTTCAATGAAGGAGGCAGCACCGGAGGGACAGATATTATTGCCATGATAATCAATAAATACCGGAACATCAGTCCTGGCCGGATTATCATGTATTGTGATGTGATCATCATTGCCTCGTCGTTTCTGGTATTACATTCGGTCGAAAAACTGGTTTACGGATATGTATCGATGTGGGTCGTCGCTTATTCAATTGATGCTTTTCTGACAGGTGCCCAGCAATCGGTTCAGCTGTTTATTGTCTCCGAAAAATATGAACAGATTGCCGATTTTATCACGAAAGAGTCGCGCAGGGGATTAACGGTATTTAACGGGACCGGCTGGTACACCGGGTCGAATGTAAAAGTGATCATGACAGTGGTCCGGCAACGGGAGTCACCCGAAATATTTCGCAAAATAAAAGAGCTTGATCCCAAGGCGTTTATCTCGTTGAATAAGGTGATGGGGGTATATGGAAAAGGGTTTGATGAGCTCAAGTATTAAGAGTGTGAGCGTTTGAGTCGCTTCATGATTGGGTCGGGCGATGGGTCGGGAGTATTGTATTTAAACGAAGATAATCTTCGCGTGGTTAAAAACCGCGAGACCCGAATGCTGAGCTTATGACATATTTCACTAATTTAGCCGCCTATCAAATCCCAATTGGATTAACCAATGAAGAGCAGAAAAATTTGGACTTTAGGATTCGTTATCATAGTAGTTGCAATTTTTACATTTGTGGCAGTAAAGTATTTTCAGAAAATCCCCAAGCTGGGAGAAGATCTTGTTGTGAATATTCCCGAACCAAAACTTTTATATGGATTGCCTGCCGATTCCTTTCATATTGAGGAGAGCACCGTCTTGAGAAACCAGAATCTCTCGGATATTCTGATTGACCGGGGAGTTTCAGCTCAGACGGTCGATCAGATTGCCAAAAATTCTGTAGCTGTATTTGATGTGAGAAAAATGAAAGCCGGAAACCGGATTACCCTGTTTTACTCAAAGGATACGAATAGAACACCACAATATCTGGCTTACCAAAATAACAATATAGATTATTACCTTTATTCTCTTTCGGGTGATTTAAAAGTAACTCCGGGTAAACATGAAGTGATTTCAAAAAGGAGAACGGTATCGGGAGTCATCAGCTCTTCATTGTGGAATGCAATGAAAGAAAGCAATATAAGTCCCCTATTGGCAGTTGAACTATCGGATATTTATGCATGGACCATCGATTTCTTTGCCATTCAGAAAGGGGATCAATTTACTGTTGTTTATGATGAAGATTTTGTTGGCGGGGAGTCTATCGGTTTGGGAAAGGTCTACACGGCATCTTTTACCCAGGGAGGAACCGTTTTTTATGCCATCCGTTTTACACAGGAAGACGGTGACAGTTTCTTTGATGAGAAGGGGATTAATCTGAAAAAGGCATTTCTTAAAGCGCCTCTGAAATTTTCGCGAATCAGCTCCCGCTTTTCCAACAACAGAATGCATCCTGTACTCCGGATTGTGAGGCCACATCATGGTGTTGACTATGCGGCAGCCACTGGTACTCCGGTTTATACCATAGGGGATGGTGTTGTTCTTCAAAAGAGCTATCAGACTGCAGGCGGTGGAAATTTTGTAAAAATCAAACACAATTCGGTATATACCACCACTTACATGCACTTATCCAAATTTGCCACAGGTCTTAAAACCGGCTCACATGTCAGGCAGGGAGAGGTGATTGGTTATGTTGGAGCCACCGGACTCGCATCGGGCCCACATCTCGATTTCAGGGTTTATATGGGCGGTACGGCGGTTGATCCGCTAAAAGTGAAATCAGATCCGGGTAAACCAATTGACACGACCAATCTCAGTAAATTCAATGTTCTGAGGGATTCTGTTATACAACTTCTGAATACCAAACCACGGGCAGTAGCCGATCTGAAATAACCGGGAGAACGTTTCATGTTACCATAATTCATTCAGCTTTTTTTCTCCTTTTTATTGTTCCCGTCAGAGAGCATAACATCAGCAACAAATTGACGTATCTGCTGCTCGTCGTGCTTTTTACATATTAACAGCGTCTTCTCTGATTCAACAACAATATAGTCTTTAAGACCCTGAATTACTGCAATTTTATTATCTGGCATATTAACAATGCAATCTTTGGTATCGTACAGGAAAATTCTGTTCCCGCTAATGGCATTGGCAGAGTGATCTTTTTTATGATTATCGTAAAGCGATCCCCAGGTACCCAGATCAGACCAGCCAAAGTCAGCGCACATGACATAAACATTGTCAGCTTTTTCCATTACCCCGTAGTCAATTGAAATGTTCGGACATTCCGAATAGACTTTATTGATATATTGAACTTCATTGGGAGTATTGATATGCTTTTTCCCATAGTCGAACAGGGCAGCCACTTCGGGCAAATGTTTGATAAAAGCGTTCAGTATCGCTTTGGCTGACCAAATAAAAATTCCGGAATTCCAGTAAAACTCTCCGGTTTCAATGAACAACTCTGCCATTTTACGATCGGGCTTTTCAGTAAAAGTCTTCACTCTGAACAGATTTTCCTTTTGTTCGAATTCCACTTTTTCAGCTACCTGAATGTAACCATATCCCGTTTCAGGACGCAGGGGATGGAGCCCCAGTGTAAGAAGTACATCTTTTCCGGTTACGTACCTTAGTCCGTTATTGATCTCTTCCAGAAAATAATCCTCTTTCAGTATCAAATGATCAGCAGGTGCTACAATCACATTGGCATCCGGGCATGTGTTTAAAATTTTATAGGTCGCATAGGCAACGCATGGCGCCGTATTCCGGCGAAGTGGCTCCGACAAAACCTGAGCCTCCTTTAAAATAGGCAGTTGGTCTAAAACAAGATGTTTGTGATTCTCGCTTGTAACCACCAGAAAATTTGCCGGTGGGATGATTTGTGAAAAGCGGTCGTAGGTAAGTTGAAGAAGAGAACGTCCGACACCGAGAATATCTAAAAACTGTTTCGGTTTCTCGGCGGTGCTTAATGGCCAGAACCGACTTCCGATACCCCCTGCCATAATAACACAAAAATTATTGCAATTTTTCATCCGTTTATTTTTGCTTAAAATTATTTATTTTTTTGAAATAAACATAGAATCATTTCAATGTATTCGTCATCATCAGTGGTTAAGCCCCCTGACTGCATTGATTAAAATTTTGTATTTTTATCGAAAAATTTAAATATCGAATTTGTGAATGTATTTTATCATATCGGACAATACTTCTTACTGCTGGTAAGGGTATTTAAGAAACCAGAGAAGAACTCAATCTATCGGCGGCAATTAGTCCTCGAGATTGAAAAACTGGGGATTAATTCGATTGGAATTGTTGCAGTCATCTCTGTTTTCATGGGTGGAATTATCACACTTCAGTTGACCTATAACATGGTAAGTCCATTAATGCCGAATTACATTATCGGACTTGGAAACCGCGACACCTTGATTCTTGAATTCTCGTCAACTGTTCTTAGCCTGATGCTCGCCGGAAAAGTAGGTTCAAATATCGCCTCTGAACTGGGAAGCATGAGAATAACCGAGCAAATTGACTCAATGGAGATTATGGGTGTAAATTCGGCTTCATATCTGATTCTTCCCAAAATTATCGCTGTCGTTTTTATGAGTCCGCTATTGTTTATCATCAGTGTCGGTTGTGGATTATTTGGCGGATTAATTACCGGACCACTTTCAGGTACTGTAACGGTTGCCACCTATGTTACAGGTATGACTACCCTTTTTGTCCCCTTTTATGTTACTTTTTCGATCATCAAAACATTTGTGTTTGGATTTTTAATTGCCACTGTCCCTGCTTATCTGGGATATTATGTGCAGGGGGGGGCACTTGAGGTTGGGCGCGCGAGCACAAAGGCGGTGGTTAATACCAGTATTCTTATACTATTTTTCGACCTTGTCCTTACCCAATTGCTTTTCAAATGATTGAAATTAAAAATGTTTGTAAGTCTTTCGAGGGTCGCGAGGTACTCAAGGAGATTTCCGCCGTTTTCGAAAAAGGAAAAACCAATCTGATTATCGGCCAGAGTGGTTCAGGAAAGACCGTCCTGCTCAAGTCAATTGTTGGCCTGTTTGATATCGAATGTGGTGAAATTCTGTTTGATGGACGGAACGTTCGTACAATGGACTTTAAAGAACAAAAATCACTCCGCCAGGAGATCGGGATGGTTTTCCAAAACGGGGCACTTTTCGATTCCCTTACAGTTGAAGAGAATGTACGGTTCCCGATGGATATGTTTACCAACAAGACCATGAAAGAGAAAGCAATGAGACTGAATTTTTGTCTTGACAGGGTGAATATCAAAGAATCAAATCACTTATATCCGTCTGAGATATCGGGTGGAATGCGAAAACGGGTGGCAATTGCCAGGGCCATTGCACTCAATCCCAGATACTTGTTCTGCGATGAGCCAAATTCGGGGCTTGACCCCGTAACCTCAATACTGATCGACTCATTGATTAAAGATATCACTGCTGAGTTTGATATCACTACCATCATCAATACCCACGATATGAATTCTGTAATGGAGATTGGCGACAAGATTCTATTTATCTCAGAAGGGCAAAAATGTTGGGAAGGAAATAGCACCCAGATTTTCAATACCAGAAACAAAAAGCTGAATGCCTTTGTTTTTGCATCACCTTTTTCAAAGAAATTCAGGGAATTAAAAAAAATGGAGGATGACGAATGAGAAAATTTTTACCCATGATTATTGTTACACTGCTTGTTGGCTGCTCGTTGAATAGAGTCCCGAGTGGGATTATGTCAGCCAGAGAGATCACCCCTGTTCTCGTTGATATTCATCTGGCTGAAGGGATATTTACCTTGAGCAGTTCCCTTAATATCTCACGCGAAAACTTTCATGAAGACCTTTACCTTTCTGTACTAAAGAAATATAAAGTCGATCAAAAGGTTTTTGAAGCATCGGTATTATATTACGGAAAGCATCCGGAAAAATACAAACCCATTTACGACGACGTGGTTGACCTGTTGAACGAGATGGATGTAAGGTCCAAGGCAAAAGACTCTATTCAAAATGTAAAGTTAAAGCCAATAGACGCGGCAAAGATTAAAAAATAGCTGCTTATGCGCAAGTTATCTGCTCATTACATCTTTACTGGTACGGGTGCAGTTTTGTCAAAGGGAATTATTACCCTAACTGATGAAGGGGTTGTAGCAGATATCACCGACACAAATGGTGATCTTGAAGAGATGGCTGGCGTGGAATTTTTCAGCGGCGTAATCACCCCGGGATTTGTAAATGCTCACTGCCACCTGGAATTATCTCATCTGCGTTCCGTTTTCCCCGAAAAGACCGGATTACCCGATTTTCTTAAAAACGTTGTTGAACATCGTAACCTTGAGGAGAGCCGTGTGATAGAAGAAGCCAGGAAAGCCGATTTTGAACTTTGGAAGAATGGCGTTGTAGCAGTAGGTGATGTCTCGAATACAACCACTACTTTTTCACTAAAATCATGTTCAAAAATAGTTTATCACACATTTATTGAAGCACTTGGATTTTCGCCTCAACGGGCAGACAAAGCATTTTCGTGGGCCATGCATTGCCATGAGGAGGCTCAGAAATTAGGATTGCCTGCTTCGGTGGTTCCTCATTCCCCTTATGCCATTTCAAAAGCGTTATTTGACAGAATTTCTGAGTTTGCTGTTAATCAATACGCTGTTATATCGATGCACAGCCAGGAGTGTTCCGATGAAGATGATTTGTACTTTTCGGGAAAAGGGGGGATCTTCGGCCACCTGACCGAAAATCTCGGGCTTGATCTCTCCTCTTTTCGACCAACCGGGAAATCGGCGTTGGAAAGTGTTATTGGCTGGTTGCCAAAAGAAAACAACCTTTTACTCGTTCACAATATCCAAACCAGGCAGCCAGATATCGATGTTATTAAAAATACAAGGTCCTTAAACAAAACCTGGTTTGTTCTTTGTCCCGAATCAAATCTTTATATTGAAGACCGCCTGCCCGATATTGAACTTTTTCGTAAAAACAAGTTGCAGATTTGCCTGGGGACCGACAGTCTCTCTTCGAACCGGAAACTCTCGGTTCTCGAAGAGATGAAAACTATCCAAACCCATTTCCCTGACCTTCCGTTTGCCGAAATCATCACATGGGCGACGCGTAACGGCGCTCAGGCGCTGAAGATGAACCATTGGGCAGGAACCATCGATATAGGGATGCGGCCCGGGATAAATCTGATTACTGGAATGGATTTGCAACGCCTTTATTTACAATCTCATTCAAAAGTAAAGAAGCTTATGTAAATTGACAAAGTTTAGGACAGCTTCAACTTAAAATATTAGAGACAATTTTATGCCAACTTTTCTTTTTGATCAAACTGTATTCGGCCCAGTTGTTAGCCGAAGATTAGGTATTTCTCTTGGAATCAACTTATTACCAAACGATTCGAAATTATGTTCCTTTGATTGCATCTATTGTGAATGTGGTTGGAATCCTGAAAAGGGTAGTGTCAGGGCAATCCTTCCCCCGAGGAGTGAAGTAAGTCGGTTACTCAGGGAAAAATTAGAAGTGATGAAACGTGAGAATAATTTACCCGATGTGATCACCTTTGCCGGAAATGGTGAGCCCACGATCCACCCCGATTTTTCAGCCATTATTGAGGATACCCTGCTTATCAGAGCTGAATTCTGTCCAAATGCACGAATTGCAGTTCTTTCAAATTCCACTATGCTTCATAAAACTATGGTAGTTGAGGCACTTAAAAAGGTGGATGACAATATACTGAAACTTGATTCCGGAATTCTTTCCACCATCAGATTACTCGATCAGCCAGTGGGAAGATTCAATTTGGAAAATGTTGTGAATCATCTCAAACTGTTTAATGGTCATCAAATCATTCAAACCATGTTTATCCGGGGGGCGTTTAATGGTGAAGCTATTGATAATACGACAGAGCCGGAATTGGTGGCCTGGATTTCACTTCTTCAACAGATCCGCCCAAAATCTGTTATGATTTACACCATTGCTCGGGATACCCCTGCGAAAGAGCTTCGTAAGGTTTCGACTGAAGAGCTGGAGACAATTGCCATCAGGGTCAGAAAGGAGACCGGGCTCGAAGTTCAGGTAAGCGGGTAGTAACATCGGAAAAACAGATGGCATCCTTGTCAGAATGTCACCTATTATAATACTTTATCTATAATTATATCAGCTGATTACAACGGACGAATCTTGACATTTCTAAACCAAACATCCTCTCCGTGATCCTGTAATCCAATCAACCCCTCCTTTGCAACATTTTCCCAGTCGGGATTCAGTCCAGGAAATTTCGATCTGGAGACCAGTATTTTCCACTCAGGCGTCCCGAGCTCATATTCAAGAATTTGCACCCCATTTTGCCGATGGATGACTTTCCCATTCAAACAAATAATTTCGACTGAATTCCATTCGCCCGCAGGTCGTACATTTTGAGGTTTCGCAGGAATAATATCGTACAAAGAGCCTGCTTTTCGGTTCCCATCCTTTCCCCTGAAAGAATCGGGATTTTTTTCATTGTCGAGAATCTGCATCTCGGGTGCACTTTTATATAATGGCCAGCCGGCTACCTCTCTTCCGAGATAAAAAATCCCCGAATTACCACCTTCTGCAATTTTCCATTCCAGCCGGAGATCAAAATTAGAAAAGAGCCGGTTTGAATAGACGATATCCCCGCCATCGGCTTTGCCAGCTTCTCCCCTGCTTGCTTCTCCCCTGCACCGGAGTGTCCCCTCCTCAACCACCCATGAGGCCGGAAAATTGGTTTTATTGTAACCCCTCCATCCCGTTGATGTTGACCCATCAAACAACAAAATCCAATCCTGTGCCTTTTCGGCGTCAGTCAGCTGATTGACCGGCCCTTTTTCGCAGCATGGCACAGCTTCGGGCAGCTTGCTGACAACCGGTGAATTTTCGCCGCTTTTTTTGGTTCCGATCCGGCAACCTGAAAACAGAAACAGCAGAAGGGTGAGATTAATAATTAAATTTTTCATTTTTAACCATTTAGTAAGAATGATTCAAAATTACGATAAAATGATGATTGTAATAAATTTGGTCAGGCAAAATATGTATTAGATTTGTAAATCATAAATTTTAAAAAAATTGTCATTCACACAAATATTATTTATAACCGATAGTTTATGGGTAAAAAGATTGCAATCCTCACAGCAGGTGGCGACTGTCCGGGATTAAATGCCGCCATAAGAGGCGTTGGAAAAACCGCAATTGTAAATCACGATATGAAGGTAATCGGATTTACTGCCGGATTCAGCGGTTTAATCAGAAAAGAGTATGTTGAGCTTGATGAGACCAAACTTTCGGGAATTCTTACTCTTGGTGGAACCATCCTTGGAACATCCCGTGAAAAACCTTTTAAACTTGAAAAAGGGTTAACCTTCAATAACAAGCCGGGTTTGATCAAGAAAAATTACGAAGAGCTTGGTTTGGATTGTGTGGTTTGCATCGGAGGAAATGGGACAATGAAAACGGCACATCTCCTCTCTCAGGAGGGTCTTAACGTGATAGGCATTCCCAAAACAATTGATAATGACGTTTTTGGTACAGAAATCACTTTTGGATTTGATTCAGCTGTGAGTATTGCAACTGAAGCAATTGACCGCTTACACTCTACCGCCAACTCTCACCAAAGGGCAATGGTGATCGAAGTCATGGGGCACAACGCAGGGTGGATTGCCCTTTATGCCGGAATTGCAGGTGGTGGCGATATTATTCTCATCCCGGAAATCGGATACGACATCAGCAAGGTTTGTCGCACAATTGAAGAGCGGTTTTCGAAGGGAAAAATTTCTGCCATTGTCGTGGTTGCTGAAGGGATCGAAAAACCCGAAAACATTTCAGCTGCCTCCTATATCGTTTCAAAGATCCAACAACTTACCAATATTGAGGCACGTGAAACAAGGTTGGGTTATGTCCAGCGCGGAGGAAGCCCTTCGGCAATGGACCGGATTCTTGCAACCCGTTATGGGGCTTATGCCGCTGAGCTGATTGCCAAAGGGGAATATGGACAGATGGTTGCCATTCACGGTGATGTTCTAAGTTCTGTCCCGCTTGAAGAGGTAGGAGGGAAACTCAGCTTGGTAGATCCTAACCATCTGTTGATCAGAAAAGCGCGGAATATGGGGGTGCTTTTCGGAGATGAATGATTTTTAAATCAGATATTTCACAAAATAAGGAATGAACTGTTTAAGAAAGATAAATGAGCAAGGTTAGTGTAATTATTTTATTTGCCCTGATGGCCGTATTCTCCAATGTAAAGGCTCAGAATCTGGCAGATATTCAGTTTGAGAAAATGGATCACAGCTTTGGCAAAATCAATGAAGAAGCTGGTCCTGCCGTTTTCAACTTCAGATTTACAAACACTGGAAATGCACCCCTGATTATCCAGGGTGTGGAGGCTTCGTGCGGTTGCACAACGCCCGAGTGGAGCCAGGAACCCATTCTCCCCGGTAAGGGAGGATTTATTAAAGTATCCTATAATCCTGAGCAACGCCCCGGGGCCTTTGCCAAAAGTATCACTGTAAATGCAAACGTTCCGAAAAGTCCGCGTGTGCTGACCATCTCAGGCGAGGTGATTCCAAGGGCGTTAAGTATTTCGGACCTTTATCCTGTTGATTTCGGAAATCTAAGAATGTCATCGAACGAGTTGTCATTTGTGAGAATTAAAAATAATGAGGTAAAAACCGATACGCTTCCCTTTTATAATCCGGGAACATCTCGGGTATCGATAGGTTTCAAAATAATTCCACCCCATATTACAATCAAAACAGTTCCGGAGATCATTCAGTCTAAAACAAAAGGGTATTTTCTGATCACCTTTGACGCCACAAAAAAAGGGGAGTATGGGTTTTCGACAAATCGCATCTACCTGTCATTCAATGGAGAAAACAAATATGACAACGCCTTAAAAGTGAGTGCTACTATTGAGGAAGATTTTTCAAAACTGAGCACATCTGATCTGGCCAGCGCACCCCATATTGAGTACAACACCAGAATTTTCGATTTTGGGGAAATACCTGAAGGGAAAAAAGTGGATTACACATTTGAAATTATGAACAAAGGTAAAAGAGATTTGGTAATACGAAGTGTAACAGCATCATGTGGTTGTACTACTGGGCAGCCCGCCTCGAATGTTATCCCACCCGGAGGAAAAACTCAAATGAAGGTCACCTTTGATTCAGATGAGAAAGTGGGAATGCAGAATAAAATTATTACCGTTATCTCGAATGATCCGGGTCATTCAACGACCATCCTGAGGGTAACCGGGACGGTACGAAAATAGGCATACACTTTATAAACAAGAATATTATGAGTTATCATCATCCTGAAAACGATCCTCAATATATTGGGCTGAATGTCAATGCAGGAATTGAGAAACCGGAAGCGGTGAATGCCGATTCTGTAAAAAGGTTTCTGAAGAGAGGCAAACGTCAGATTCTTTCGCCCGACGAATATTGTAGCGGGATCATCGATGGAAATATCACTATTCTCAGTCAGGCCGTTACCCTTATCGAAAGCAACAAACCCGAGCATCAGAAGGTGGCACAGGAGATTATTATCAAATGTCTCCCCTACTCAGGGAAATCGGTCAGGCTTGGTATCACAGGAGTTCCGGGAGCGGGGAAAAGCACCTTTATCGAGTCACTTGGAAAAAAAATTACCACAAGTGGTGGGAAGTTAGCAGTACTGGCAATCGACCCAAGTTCCGAACGATCGAAAGGGTCTATTTTGGGGGATAAAACCCGTATGGAAGAACTCTCATCCGATCCCAATGCCTATATCCGCCCCAGTCCGTCGGCGGGTTCACTCGGGGGAGTTGCCCGTAAAACGAGAGAAATCATCATCTTATGCGAAGCAGCTGGTTTCAGCACGATCTTCATCGAAACAGTAGGGGTTGGTCAGTCGGAAACGGTGGTCCACTCGATGGTCGATTTTTTTCTTTTAATTCAGATTGCAGGAGCCGGTGACGAGTTGCAGGGGATAAAACGGGGGATTATGGAAATGGCTGATGCAATAGTTATTAATAAAGCTGATGGTGACAATTTCGAAAAAGCACAATTGGCAGCTGCCCAATTCCGTAACGCACTTCATTTATTTCCCCCGACCGGTTCAGGATGGATTCCTCCTGTTTTGACCTGTTCCGCATTAGAGAATAGCGGTATACAACAGGTATGGGATACTGTAAATGAATATATTGCATTGACTACAGGGAACCACTACTTCAAAAAAAGGCGTAACGATCAGGCCAGATACTGGATGTATGAGACTATCAATGAAACCCTTCGGAATAGTTTTTACCAGGATCAACAAATCAGATCAAGGCTTCCGCAATACGAAAAACTGGTGCTCAGCAATGGAATGAGCTCTTTTATTGCTGCTCACGAATTATTGGATTCCTATTTCAAATCATTTGAAAATGAATAACTACTATTTGCCAATCAAATTGTTTTGATACCTTTGTTTTCTATATTCAAATAAGAAAATTCAATCACTTCTGTTAATTATTATCTAATGAGAAATCTTCTATTTATCTTCATTGCATTTGCAGGACTCCTTTCCTGCTCAAAACCTGTTGGGTTTGTAATCAAAGGACAGATCAAGGGAAAAGAGAGCGGTGATATCAAACTAATGAAATATACCGACGGGAAATGGATTTCCGAAGACTCAGCAAAAATTGTAAAAGGGAAATTCGAGTTAAAAGGGAAGGCTGCCTTACCCGAATTACGAATAATAACGATCGTTCCTCAGACAGTAGTGGCACAGTTTTTTGCCGAAAACGGGAGTCTTACGCTGAACGCCGATGCCGATAGTTTAGCTAATTCAGAAGTGGTTGGATCAAAATCGAACGAAGAGTTTACATTACTTAAAAAGGAGCTTAAGAACATCGCAAAGGAGACTCAGGGTTTACAGCAAAAATATTCTGCAGCCATGCAGAGCGGGAACGAAGATGAGATGAAAAAAGCCCAGATTGACTATGCCGCAATGATGGGGAATCAAAAAGTTTATGTCAAAAATTTCGTCCGCGAACATCCCAAATCAACGGTATCACCCCTGATTGTTCTGATGCAATTGGCACAGGAATCAAGTGGACAAGAGATCGATGCCATAATAGCATCTTTTGACCCCTCCATTCAGCCGTCGATTTATGTGACAGAGCTCAAGAAACTTGCCGACAAAATGAGGCTAACCAATATTGGCGCTGTGGCTTCCGATTTTACCCTCAATACCCCTGAAGGGACTCCCCTTACCCTCTCTTCTTTGCGCGGAAAAATTGTACTTGTCGATTTCTGGGCTTCATGGTGCAAGCCTTGCCGTCAGGAAAATCCTAATGTACTAAAGGCCTATAACAAGTTTAAAGACAAAGGTTTCGATATACTTGGGGTTTCGCTCGACCGTGACAAGGAATCATGGTTGAAAGCCATTGCCGACGATCAGCTAACCTGGCATCATGTTTCAGATCTTAAATTCTGGCAAAATGAAGCAGCGGTTAAATATGGTGTTCAGTCAATCCCATTTGCATTATTGCTCGACAAAGAGGGAAAGATTATCGCCAAGAATCTTCGTGGTGAAGAACTTGAGAAAAAGCTTGCAGAATTGCTACCATAATCAAAATTGGGATTCAGATATTCTCAGAAAAAAAGTGTGCAGTGAAAATGATCACTGCACACTTTTTTTTAATCCTCCAGTTTATCCGCAAATTTTGGTTGAAGAACAGTCAGTTGAAGAACGATAGCCATAATAACAGGGATGGCCAGCAAGGCCACATCGGGTCCCAGACTTCCTGCATCTGTTGATTTGCCCAGAAATGTAGTGATTACGGCCCCGGCAGCAATACCGGTCATGTTCATTAATCCGTATCCGGCTGCACGATGTCGGGGCGAAACAAACTGGCAAAGGATGGGCATACTGTTCGCATCGAACATTCCAAATCCGGTTCCGAAAAGGACAGCGCCCCCGATAACCGTGAAACCATTCTGACCATATCCAAGAAGTATCAGAGCGGGCACCATAAGTGTCAGGCCAATCACTCCGGTGAAAATTCTGCCTCGTAAATTGTAGCTGATCCATCGGTCGGCCAGCATTCCTCCCAGAATCACACTGATTAATGATGATCCGGCAATTGTTATGGTTGCCATTGGCCCTGCTATTGACATGTCCAGGTGGAGCGATTGCGAAAAGAGGGTAGGCATCCAGTTTTTGACGGCCCATCCGGGAAAGGAAGGAGCGGTAAAATAAAATAGGACAATCCAGAAACTCATCGTTCCGAGTAACATTCCAAGACTATTTTTTACCGATTGAAATCTACTCACGGGATTAACCTTCTGGACAACAGATTTTTCGCGGTTGTCTTTGAGGAAGAGGATCAGGATAACGCTGTAGCAGATTCCGATCAGACCAAACAGATGGAAGGCTTGCTGCCAGGAGTATTCATGCGCAACGGTTGCCCCAAAACCACCCAAAGCCTGACCAAAATATAATCCCGAGAGGTGAATACCTATTGCCAGTGAACGGGTGTTCCCACGGTGATAATCGGCAATTAAAGCCAACCCGGCAGGAATATACAAGGCCTCACTCACCCCCATAAACGCCCGAAGGAGATAGAGTTGATCGAAACTGGTGGCATACCCCATGGCCAATGTGACTCCCGACCATACAGCTAAACTTCCAACAATCAGCCATTTTCGATTAACCCTGTCGGCAATAAGTCCCGCCATGGGACTCATCAAAGCATAAATCCAAAGGAAAACAGCCATCAGACGACCAAAATTCTCTGCCTTTTCAAGTTCAACAATATCGCCCATCATGGCGATTTTCATGGTTGAGAGCATCTGGCGATCCATATAGTTGAGCAGCGCAACCACCCAAAGGAGGCCAACCACTACCCAGGGATAAAATGACCGGTATCTGTTTTTCATAAATTGTTGTTTGGCTATAATATTTTCAAAAATACAATTGTTCCAATGTTTTCCAGACCTGAAACAAACCGCGTGGTACATGGAAACATCCTTTCCATTTTCCACCTTTTAGGGATAATAATACTTCACCTCTGCGGTTTAAATAGCCGTACCATTCGTCATATTCACTATCTGTAAAATGGGACCAGGTATAATCATGAACTTTTTCAAACCACTCCAGACACCGGAGATCTCCTGTCAGCGCATAACCTTTAATCAGGCTGATCAATGTTTCAACATGGACCCACCAGAGTTTCTGGTCCCATTCCAGCTGTTGTGGCGGATTACCCTTGATATCCAGAAAATAGAAGAGACCTCCGTATTGCTCATCCCAGCCATATTTGATGGTATGCAGCATAATTTCAACCGCTTTCTGAGCCAGTTCAGGTTTATGAAGGCGGACCGACAAATCCATGATAAACCACATCGATTCAATAGCATGACCGGGATTGAGTAACCGACCCTCAAAGGAATCTGAAAAGCTTCCATCCGGCCGGACATTTTCCATAATCAGCCCTGAGTCGAGATTATAGAATACATCCATCACCTCATGAATACAGGTGTCAACTGTCTCTTCTACCAACTCTTTTCCCAGCAGATGTTCAATTTCCAGCGACAGATTACACAGGATCATCGGCAGGGAGAACGCTTTTAATGGACGGTTTTCGGGGATGGTTTTACTGAATTTGCCTTTGGGATTAGCCCTTCTCTTCAGGATATTCTCGAATGTGTTTTTGGCAATTGCGCCATATTCCTCCTTGCCGGTGGCTTTGAATAATTGGCCAAACCCCATCGTGGCAAAGCAGTCGGAGAAGATATTGTAAGGCTGAACAAGCGGTTTTCCCTCGCGGGTCAGCGAGAAATACCAGTTCAGGTTGCCGTCGTGCCCATGTTTTTGAAGAAAATCGGCGCCGTGAATCGCCATTTCCAACCACTCTTGCTTTTGTTCCACCTTGTTGAAAAGTGTGGAAAACATCCAGACCTGGCGCCCCTGCAGCCAGATGAACTTGTCTGTATCGAATACATTTCCCTGACGGTCGAGGCAGGTGAAATAGCCTCCGTGAGTCTCATCTTTCGAATGATTTTCCCAGAAAGGGATCACTCTATTCAGTAATTCATTCCGGTATTGTTCCGCCAATTTTTTGAAATCCTTTTCCATCGTTTCTACTTTTTATGTTGAAATCTAAGTAGTTTTGTTTCTCCCTCTGATTATATAAATGCATGTTTCCTTTCTGTCCTATTGGTTGACAACCTCTGCATGAGGAAGTGGCATCGGAAGTTGGGGAAGTACCGTCCATCCCACTTCTTAATTTTTAAGATCCAGTGAATACAAACATTGTTATAAAATAGATAATCAGTATTTTACAATATGGAGAATAAATCATGCATATTAAGCGCATTAACATCTTCAACAAATTTTTGATAGCTATTATCTGCCATATTTTTAATGGGTAAGCGGAATTGACCAAGATCCATCCCAATATATTTCATATAGGCTTTGCCGGTGGCGATACCCCCGTATTTTCCCAGTAATCTGATCATGTCGATCGATTGTTGCTGCAGATTCCTTGCTTT
Source organism: Prolixibacteraceae bacterium (assembly GCA_963677935.2). Taxonomy (GTDB): domain Bacteria; phylum Bacteroidota; class Bacteroidia; order Bacteroidales; family Prolixibacteraceae; genus JAAFHB01. Next base: position 4,242,257 of record CAXXEH010000003.1, read on the forward strand.
TGGCAGATCTCCATTATCAAATGCATCTATCATCTGATAATAAAGTGGAGCAGCATAGTTAAACGTACTTCCTACAGCGCTGCGGATCCCCAGGACAAGCGCAGATAACATATTTTCGTCACGTCCCCACATCATCTCGAATTTACCATTCATTAAATGATGACAGCTTAGGAAATCCATAAAATCCTCATGTGTAAATTTAATTCCTGCAAGATTTGGAATGATAGGTGCTGCCTCCTGAAGGAACTCAAACATCGGGACAAAACATCCGCTTAATACGGGAATATGATAAAAATAAACCGGGGTTTGCGGAACTTCCTGGGCAACAACAGCGCAAAATTCGGCTAATTGTTTTGCCCCTGCCGGTTTAAAATAGTAGGGCGCAAGCAATGCGATGGCATCCACGCCGTTTTCTGTGGCATGTTGCGCGTTTTCAATGCACTCTTTATAGGAGGTGCCACCCACCAGATTAATCACTTTTACTGTTTTTTTCTGTTTGGATTGAGCAGTCCAACACTCCACAATTTTCATCTTCTCCTTTTGAGAGAGAGAGACCCCTTCACCTGTTGAGCCATTGATAAATGCTCCAACGACCTTATTCTTCTCAAGAAATTCGTAATACCCAGGGATAGCATCATATATTACTTCACCATTTTTATCCATCGGTGTGAATGGCGCGGCAATCAATCCTTCGTTTCTTTTCATTATCTTTATTTAATTAAACTTTCCAACAAATCAGAGAGCAAAATTTTCTGAAAATACAGCTCTTTTACCCCCTCATAAACAATCCCTATGGTATTTTCATCCACCATGGTCAGGCAGGAGTAACCATACCCGCTTTGAGAATTCAATTCTGTCTGCAAGGTCGCCGGCCACGTCACTCCACCGTCAATACTTGCCTTGATGGTCATATTGGCCCGGTCAGTTTTATTATTTGGGTTGGAGAAAATCAATACCTGTTGAGAGACCCCGTTAATTTTCGCATTGGCACTGATGATGCTCGCCATACAATTGGGTTCGGGCAGTGCTGAATTGGATGAGGAGTGTGTGATCCAGGTTTTTCCAAAATCATTGGTAATGGCTACTGCACGACCATTTGTCGCCCCTTTGTCTGTTCGGTTCCGGTCATCCCTCATATTGAGCATCAGAATGCCATCAGCCAGTTCAACAATCTGCGATTCAGTCGTATTTGATTTTGCCCCTGTACCTGTAGTCCAGGTTTTGCCATGATCCTTGCTATAAATCAAGGTTGACCAGGGGATCTGATTTGCATCTTTATATTGTGCCGGGAAGACGAGTGTTCCGTCATGCATCGTAATACCATTTCCGGGACCCTGGAAGAAGAGGTACCATTCGGGCTTTTTTATTTGTGAGGTGATATTGATTGGATCGGACCAGGTGAGACCATCATCATCACTTTTTACCAGCATAAATTGTCCGGTTTCATCGGGTGACAAACCGGGTCCGGAGCTTCCCCAGACCGATTTACCGGGTTTTCCGTGCCCCCAAAGTGCCGCAACCCAGATAGTGCCTGTGGTTTTGTCGACCAATACACACGGATCTCCGATCCCGTTCTCACTGTTTGGTCTTCCTCCCCACTCCCCCATATCCATGATCTTTTTCATCGGTTGCCAGGTTTGACCGCTATTATTGGTACTCCGGCTCATCCCAACGTCGATATCGCCTTGCAGGTCGCCACTACTCAGGTAACGGATATCATAGACTGAGATCAAAGTACCGGTATTGGTGGTTGCCAGACCTGGGATACGATAAGTGTTGACCTGATCCTGACCGGCAGCTCGCAACAATATGGCCGGACGGAAAACAAATTTTGAGTCAGGGGTGATTTTAATAATTTGATTATCACCAAACAAAAGCTCTGCATCCTGAATTTCAAAGCTATTTGTCAGTAATACATTATTTTTTAATGTGAAAAGAAGGTTGATCAGGTTAGGACCTGTTGGCTCAAGCCTATCAACTACAATTTGGGTTTTGACCCCGACAATTTGGGTTTCTCCGATTTGCTGATTTTCTGTTCCAGCATGAACTGCCGAAATAGAAGCGATACCTTCGGTTTGACTGGAAGGGGTAAAGTTAAGCGTGATATTCTTAAGTGTCATCTTTTCTCCATCCTTATCCAATTGAAATTTAATTGAATAGAGTAATTCATCGGACTTTCCTGTCATTTCAGGAATTCGTACCGGTGACAACTGAACCCCTGAAATCCTCGTCGGCTGAACTCGTGGGGGAATACTTTTAGAACAATGAGCGGTTGCGACTAGGGCAATCAACAGGACTAAAATTGTTTTCATAACGGAATAAAACCCTACAAAATATTCGGAATCAAAATTTCAAATCTGCGCTCTGTTATTCTTTTTGACACCTTTGTAGACCAGGTATAGAACATACACAACACCTATTGTTAAAATAACAACTATAAGCTCCTTATAATATTTGTCAAGAATTTCTTTCTGGGAATAGAAGAAATAACCCAGCATGGCAAGAATGATATTCCATGCAGTGGCCCCAATTGCAGTAAATAAGATAAAGTCACGCATTTTCATATTGGCTAATCCAGCTGGTAATGAAATTAAATGGCGGATTCCAGGAACCAGCCGTCCGATCAGCGTTGAGATCTTTCCATTTTTAAGGAAATAACGTTCGGTTTTTTCTATTGCGGATTGATCAATCATCATTAAATGGGCAAGACGTGTATTGACAAATTTCATCAACAACTTATTTCCAAGCCATTTGGCAAGGTAGTAATTAATCATTGAGCCGGCCACTGCGCCCATGGAACCGGAGAAAACAACCAAAAAGATATTCAGATCTCCGTTAGCTGCTTTAAAGGCTGCAGGTGGAATAACCAGTTCAGAAGGGAAGGGGATAATCGTGCTTTCGATTCCCATTAGTAAAAATACGGTCCAATAGGTGATATGATCCATATACCAGCTAAGAATCTGCTGAAAAATTGCGCCCATAAATTAATTTTGGACAAAGCTAAGATTTTCCTGGTTCAAAAGAAAACGGCGAAAATCGATGAATGGAATTCAATAACAAATTAGAATGGGTGAAGAAATTAATTCGCAACAATTAATATAGTCTGCTTCTCAATGAATCCGGAGATTTGTCAACCACCGCGCCAGTACCGCGGCTTCGGGAGCGAGATTGTGCTGCTCCCAATCGCCAGACTCAGTAAGAATAACCTGGCGATAACTACCTGTGTTATCCTGCTCAGGGATAAAAACACTACAGCCATAACTACCCCCATCAGCACCCTGCATAACCGGCTGACTTAATCCACCATTACTTGCAGATAAGGCAAGCTTCACGTAATGACTTATATCTGAATTGCTTATAAGCGTGTCCATTTTAACTGAGGCCACTATGTTTTTCCTAATATCTGCAGTTGATATCTTACTATCTTTTGAAAACACCCATGGAGTCAATCTATTAAAGGTATATACTTCTCCTGCAGGGGTGATCGTAAATCCGGAGTGCTGGTATCCCCATGCATAGTTCACATATTCATACTGAAAATAACACTCAGTAAGAGCCACCTCGTCTTGCTTATCCGTACAAGAACATTGCACAAACAAAACACCCAAAAGCAGCCAAATTTTATTCATTTGTATATAATGTATTTTTTAATCCTAAGTTTATACAACTCTCCAGGGAAAAATGAAAGATTCTGATTCCCTATACTATACAAGCACACCAGATGTTATGGCAGCAAAAGTAAATAAATAATGAAAGTGAGATTCCTCATTACCTCTTCTAATTCGACAGCAGTGGATTTTCAACCTTTCCGGCAAAGAGTATCGCACCTGTATCCTCCTCTGTTATCAGAAATAGAAATGGACGCGTAGCATGAAACTCCGGTTCGCCAGGCCCAATGCTTGTAACCCCAATCCCAATGGATGTAACAGCAGCAGCCTCGGTCCCCTCTTCATTTACTTCGATATACGACTTGTGCTTCACTTTAGTAATAAAAAGTTGATCAGTAGCATTGATTTTGGAAAAATTGGCCTGGGCTTTTGAAAAAGCCACCGACATACCGAGGGAGGATAAAATATCGTTCAAGTCGCTCTCCCATGTGAATTTGAACCGGGGTACCCAGACATCCACTTTGGTGCTGCTGCTCAATGCCGTTTTTAGATTTGCCCATGCCGACACTGTCAATTGACTCATGATCTGATCAGGAGTTTTCCCAGCATCCGGAAGAAGTAGGATCATTCCAAACTTTCCGCGACCATATGGCATCTTCAGCGACTTATAACCTGACTGTTCCGAATAACCAAACTTCTCTTTAATTTTCATCAGCGGAATGGTTGCTGTCGAACCTGAGGCAAGCGTAAATGCTCCATCTGTAGTATTAGCCTTTTCGAACTGAATATCCCATTTCCCGTTAAAATAGATGGCATTGATCAGAAACATGATTTCGTCAGCTGAAATCTGGTCAAGAATCTTGGGGATTTTCTCATTTGTTTTCTCATTTACCCAGTTGTTGATCGTACTCAACCCTGCTTGATCAAAATCAAGCCTTTCGACACTTGCCTCATAATATTTCTGATTTGTGGAAATAAATGGCGCCAGAACCGGATAGGTTTTCCTGATCCAAATCGAGTTGGCAATATTCATCACCACGTTGGGATCGGCCTTTTTTAATGCAGTAACCAGATCAAAATAAATCTGGTTAATCTCGTCAACAGTAAGCCCATTAAATCCCAGAGCACTGATAATCGCACTTTTAGTATCGCCCTCTGCCCCATTAAGCGCCATTGAGAGCGCCAGCGAAATGCTTAATGGAGATACCATTACGTTATGGCCCTGGCTGTCAGGCAATTTTTTAAAAAGGCTAAAAGTAAATGAGTTATCAGCGCTTACCAATTGCAATGATTTTTGAGTCATTACGATATCTCCCGGTACAGGATCTGATTCTACACGATTGGAACACCCTGCCAACGAGAAACTCATTACCAATAAGATGGTATAAATTTTATTTTCCATTTCATAAATTTTTCATTTTCTCCAACAATACGGTCTTACTCAAATGCTATCGATCAATAGTCTCGGTTTCTGTTCTCATCACGAATACCCTATAGATGATATTCGTTTCTATAAAGTTGCAATTTTATTTAAAATAACGCAACCAAAAGGGCAAAATAATTCTCTTATGAATAAACGTATCTTTTAACTTTAAAACAGGGGCTTTAAACCTGAAGAAACCGATTCAGTACTGCCATTTCTAAGACATTTGTGCACAAATATCTTTCTTTTTCGTTCTTTAACATATTTTAAAATTATTGATGCGAATTTTGATGTTTCTTCGGGCCTGATTTTTGCTGTATTATACTTAAATAGATTTTGTGACCGACCTCGAAGAAACCATAAAAAAATGTGCATCTGGCGACCGGAAAGCTCAGACGACACTCTACATGCAGTTTGCATCAAAAATGTATGGTGTGTGCCTGAATTATTCAAAAGATGCTGCTGAAGCTGAAGACAACCTTCAGGATGGATTTATTCGTGTATTTACAAAGATTGATCAATATGGTTTCAAGGGGTCGTTCGAAGGGTGGATGCGCCGAATAATGGTAAATACATCACTTGAAAAATTCAGAAAAAATAATCATCTCTATCCAGTTGAAGATATGATGGTTTTTGAAAATATACAAAATGACGAACAGACACTATCTGCCATTTCGGCAGATGATTTATTGAAGATTATCCAGGAACTTCCACCACGTTACAGAATGGTATTCAACCTTTATGCCATTGAAGGATACTCGCATCAGGAGATTGCCAAATTAATGAAAATTAATGAAGGCACCTCCAAATCGAATCTCTCAAGAGCAAGGGTCATCCTTCAAAAAAAGGTGATTGAAAATTTTGGATTGGGGAAAAATACGGTTACAACAACGTTATGCTAACTGAACACGATGATATAGACAAATTATTCCTTAAGACATTAGGTGAATACGAAAAGAGACCGCCGGTGTCTGTCTGGACCAATATCGAAAAACGACTCGACCAACGTTCAACTGGTCGTATCATTATGCTGCGAACTATTTCAATAGCTGCAGCAATAGTCCTCGTCTTGCTTGCCGGATGGTGGATGACCAATCCAGAAAAGGAGGGTTCTCAACTGCAGAACAGCATTGTCAGCCAAGGGGTAATTACGAACAAAACCGATCAGCCGAAAAATATAACTTTAGATACACCCACCATTAACACTGATAAGGTTAAGTCACCTCTCCCTTCGGAAAAGAATCAGGTGCTCCCATCCAAAGTTTCATCACTCGCTGCATTTGCCGCAAATACTACTTTTATCGGTACAAACGGACAGCCATCTGCATTGAAACCAGGTGAAAGGATTCTACTTGATTCCGAAAAGGTTGTACTCGAAAATTTAGAACAAAAATTAAAAGTAGTAAAAAAAATCACAGAATGGATAGCCGATAAAGTAAGCGACGATACCATTCGTTCATTTGATTCCATTTCAAAGTCCCCTGCAAAAACGGCGATTGCTGCCATCAGTTTGGATAAATCAACTGGAATCCAAAACATCGATCATTTCAAAAACGTCAGCGGACGCTGGAGTCTTAAAGCTGAAGTTGCACCGGTGTTTAACAGGCAGGCGCCCAATAACGGGCAACAAGGTTATCTCAATTCCGGTTTATCGCAAAACTATTCACCTCAGAAAACCACATCAGAAAATACCTTTTCAGCAGGAATCATAGCCGGATATAAAGTTAGTAAACGACTGATAATCAAGTCTGGAATGATTATTAAAAACATCCGGCAAACGACGAGTAACGCTGATTTTATGGGAATGAACAACAGTTTTATTGCTGCCGGAAATACACTGCATGCTACAACTCCAACCGGATTAGTCACGTTGAATGCCTCGGGAGCAAATAGTAACGGAGCAACTCTGATTTCTGATTCTCAGATAACAAATACCTCAATTTATTCGGGTAATAATGTTTTAAAGCAGAATATGCAGTTTGTCGAGATTCCGGTCCATGCAACCTATAAGCTGATCAACAGCAAAATGGATCTTGGTGTAACAGGAGGAATTAGTACCAATATTCTGGTTGGAAATAAGGCACTCCTATCAGGGAGTGGTGATTTGAGTGGCAGCGGTGAAACAGCCAATATGCGTAATGTTGTCTACTCCGGAGAGGTTGGCCTCGAAATAGGCTACCAGATCTCCAACCGCTTAACCCTCACGATAGAACCTCGCTTAAAACATTATATCAATTCATTAAGCACAAGTAAATCTGTAAATTATAAGCCTCAACAAATGGAAATTGCAACTGGGCTCACCTATTGCTTTAATTGAGTTTTAGTTCAATTATAGGATTAGACCTTGGAAAAAACTAACTTTGCAGGCTTACTTTATGCAGTTTTATGGAAGATATAAACTCCGTTAATCATAGATTTGGCCTTCCAAAGGTCGCTATTTTCCTCTCCGTAATCGCCTTTTGTGTGATTTCGGTTGGATTATTTTTTAACTCCCAATCTGCCCGAACGGGGAACCATGTAATCGGAACTAATCCGATTCAACAGGATATCTGTTTTACGGCAGTGCCACTTCCCGAAAAGCTCGACTTTGCCAATGAGGAGGTGCCGCTCGGGAATTTTGATATTCGTGAATCGCTCGATCGTGAATTGCTAAGTATCGCTAATTTTCATTCGCAGGCACTCCTTTATATCAAAAAAACCACCCGCTATTTTTCAATCATTGAACCTATCCTCAGTAAAAATCAGATCCCCGATGATTTTAAATACCTTGCATTGGCAGAAAGCGGATTTCTCGATAAAGTAGTCTCTCCTTCGGGAGCAGTGGGTATCTGGCAATTTATGAAAAGTGCCGCCATTGAAAACGGACTAGAAGTTAACGAAGAAATTGATGAACGTTACCATATCGAAAAGGCCACTGAGGCAGCCTGCAGATATCTTAAGCATTCATTCAATCTGTATGGTAACTGGACTATGGTTGCGGCCTCGTATAATGCCGGGATTAGTGGTGTCGGCCATCAGATAGAAGTACAGGATACGAGAAACTATTACGATTTGCTACTGAACGAAGAAACTTCAAGGTATCTTTTTCGTATACTTGCCTTAAAACTGGTGATCGGGGATCCTGATAAATACGGATTTATGGTGAACGATGAGGAAAAATACCCCATCATTCCTGTTACTGAAGTAAAAATAACCGGGAGCATCAAAAATTTCACAGACTTTGCCCGATCCAATAATATCAATTATAAGTTATTCAAGTTGTTTAATCCGTGGCTCAGACAGACCGGACTGAAAAACGTGAAAAACAAAACATATATCGTAAAAATACCGGAAACCGGCAAATACCGCAAATTTTTATTTACGGATCAGCAATAATTTACCCCTTTCGGCTATAAGTGTATTCAATAAATGGATGGAGAAGAAAGAATTGTAGTTAGAGGGGCGCGAGAGCATAACCTTAAAAATATCAATGTGGAAATTCCGCGTAATCAACTGACTGTGATTACGGGGCTGAGTGGCAGCGGCAAATCGTCGCTTGCCTTCGACACGATCTACGCCGAAGGGCAACGCCGTTACATCGAGACTTTCTCTGCCTATGCACGTAGTTTTCTTGGAAATATGGAACGCCCCGATGTAGATGAGATCACCGGGTTAAGTCCTGTGATCTCCATCGAACAAAAAACAACCAATAAGAATCCCCGATCTACCGTTGGAACAGTTACAGAGATTTACGACTTCCTCAGGCTCCTCTTTGCAAGAGCGGGTGAGGCTTATTCTTACAATACGGGTGAGAAAATGGTCAAATATACCGACGAGCAGATCATTAATCTGATTATTGAGAAGTTTAACGGGAAACGGACAATGATTCTGGCCCCTGTAGTAAGGGGGCGAAAAGGGCACTACCGTGAACTCTTTGAACAGATCCGCAAAAAAGGATTTCTCTATGCCCGTGTAGATGGCGAAATCAGGGAAATGACTCACGGATATAAAGTCGATCGTTATAAAAACCACTCCATTGAGATGGTGATTGACAAAATGGTGGTCGACCCGGGAGATCGTAAACGGCTTCGTAACTCTGTTGATATCGCCATGAAACATGGTCAGGGAATTATCATTATCCTTGATGCGGAATCAGGTGATACCCGCTTCTTTTCACGTCATCTGATGTGTCCCACCACGGGAATTTCTTATAATGACCCGGCTCCTCACAGTTTTTCGTTTAATTCACCTCAGGGAGCATGTCACAAATGTAATGGTCTGGGAGAGATCACCGAGATTGATCAGGAGAAAATGATCCCTGACCCTACCCTATCGATTGCAAAAGGTGGAATCGCTCCACTCGGTCCACTTAAAAACTCCATGATTTTTTGGCAAATCGAGGCGTTGGTTGAAAAATATGGGTTTACCCTAAAAACCCCTGTCGGGGAAATTTCTGAAGAGGCGCTCAATGCCATCCTCTTTGGAACTGGCGACAGAATCCAACTGAAGAACTCGCCATTAGGAAGTTCTATCGATTATATGATGACCTATGAAGGAATCGTAAAATACATTCTCAACCAAAGAAGCGATAACCCTTCGAAGACAGCTCAAAAATGGGCTGAACAATTCCATAAAAGCATGACCTGCCCCGAATGTAACGGTCAACGGTTACAAAAGGAGCCCCTCCATTTTAAGATCGACAACAAAAATATTTCGGAACTGGCACAATTAGACGTCTGTGAACTATTTGATTTCTTTGATGATATCGAAAAACGACTCACCAATCGGCAATTGCAGATTGCAACTGAAGTGATTAAGGAGCTCAGGACGCGGCTCCGATTCCTGATCGATGTGGGACTCACCTATCTCTCGCTCGACCGCCCCGCCGGAACCCTTTCGGGAGGTGAGTCACAACGAATCAGGCTGGCCACTCAAATCGGATCACAACTGGTCAATGTCCTCTATATTCTTGACGAGCCAAGCATAGGGCTGCATCACCGCGATAACCTCAGGTTAATCAACTCATTGCAGCAGCTTCGCGATACGGGCAACTCTGTGGTTGTGGTAGAGCACGACCGCGATATGATGCTTCAGGCCGATTATCTGATTGATATGGGACCTATGGCGGGTATTCATGGCGGTGAAATTGTCGCAGCCGGCCTCCCCTCCGAGGTGCTTCAAACAAATACCCTGACGGCTCAGTACCTTACCGGTCACAAAAAAATAGAAGTCCCGGCCAAACGCAGACCCGGCAATGGTAAATCGCTAATCATCAGGGGAGCAGCAGGTAACAATCTGAAAAATATCGACGTCGAATTTCCGCTCGGAAAGCTGATCTGTGTGACCGGCGTCTCCGGAAGCGGTAAATCGACCCTGATCAACGAGACATTACAACCGATCTTAAGTCAGTATTTTTACAAGTCATTGCTCGATCCTTTGGCCTATAGCGCCATCGAAGGGATCGAACATATCGACAAGGTAGTCCAGGTCGATCAGTCGCCCATCGGTAGAACTCCCCGCTCTAATCCGGTAACATATACAGGTGTTTTCACCGATATCCGAAACCTCTTCACACTGTTACCTGAAGCGAAAATCAGAGGCTATAAACCGGGGCGTTTCTCTTTTAATGTAAAGGGAGGCCGTTGCGAAGAGTGCGAAGGTGCCGGTATGAAAGTAATTGAGATGAATTTTCTCCCCGATGTATATGTCCATTGCGATAAGTGTAACGGAAAGAGGTACAACCGCGAAACACTTGAAGTGCGTTTTAAGGGTAAGTCGATCAGCGATGTGCTTGATATGACAATCAATCAGGGTGTAGAATTTTTCGAGAGCATCCCTGCAATTGTCCACCGCCTGCGCACTTTACAGGAGGTCGGTTTGGGTTATATCACATTAGGTCAGTCCTCCACCACCTTATCGGGCGGCGAGTCACAACGGGTAAAACTGGCAACTGAATTAAGTAAACGCGATACGGGGATGACCCTTTATATCCTCGACGAACCTACCACCGGACTCCATTTCGAAGATATCAGGGTATTGCTCGAAGTGCTTAACAAATTGGTTGATAAAGGGAATACGGTGATTGTGATTGAGCACAATATGGAGGTGATAAAAGTGGCCGACCATATCATTGACATTGGTCCCGAAGGGGGAAAAGATGGAGGTCGCCTGTTGTGCAACGGTTCACCCGAAGAGATCATGGTTCTCGAACAATCGTATACCGCAAGATACCTGAAAGAGGAGATGGGAAAGTAAATCGCCAATTTTGCCATCGGAGTTAAGTATGGCACTGAAAACGATATTAGTATCGACAACAACCTTCACTCTTTTATGAATCTGTGCTTATTGTTAATCCACCAACTTTTATTAACCTCTCTTGCCAATTCGTCAATATCTGACTGTTCTGCCTTACTGGTTGCAGTTAGTTCCTGATATTTTAAATAATCAACAAGCCGCTGCAATCCAAAAGTATTAATTTTGGCAGAGACTCTAATTATTATTTCAGATTTGGTTCTTTCAATTATCATGATCTCAAAAATTTAACTCAATTCAAAGATAATATAAATTCACCAATAATCTTGACATTCTTCCCATGCCAATTTCAAATAAATGAATATTGACAAAACCAAAAATAATAGAATTTCATTAATGACTTTTCATAGTATAAAATCTGAAGCCTGTTATTACCTTTGAACAGCGATTTTTGTGGTTAGAGAAAGTTCTTCCGATTACCCGGCAAACATTATTTTGCTTAAATAATATTCTCATGAGGTCAAGGCTGATACTGTTTTTTTTGATGGTTGGGATGACCTCCTTTGCCCAAACCATCTCTAAAAATTCATATTGGGTAAAGCTCAAAGACAAAACCGGAACCCTCTATCAAATCAGTAATCCGGAAGCTTTCCTCTCAACAAGGGCCATCGACAGGCGGATCAGGCAAAATATTCCGGTCGATCAGACCGATCTGCCCGTCTCTGCAGTATATCTTGACACCCTTAAAAATCGCGGAGTTGAAGTAGTTCATACCTCGAAATGGCTCAACGGAGTAACCGTTAAAACTGCAGATACCACACTGATCAAAAAGATTGCCGCACTTTCGTTTGTCACTTCAGTTCAACTGACCAAACCGGCCATTCCACAGAAATCAGTTATCTTCAAATTCCAGGAAAACCAATTGCAAACCATATACAATCCGCTGAATTATGGTTCTGCCATTGGCCAGCTTACCCAGCTAAACGGTCAATACCTTCACAACAAAGGTTTTCGGGGAAAAGGTATTCAGATTGCCATTTTGGATGCCGGTTTCTGGCATGCGAACCAAATCGCGGCTTTCGATAGCCTACGTAATTCAGGACGCCTATTAGGCACACGGGATTTTGTGGAGCCAGGATCGGATGTCTATCAGAAGCACTACCATGGAATGAGCGTCCTATCGTGCATGGGGGGTAATCAGCCCCTGACAATGCTTGGCACCGCACCCGATGCCTCCTTTTATCTGTTTCGCTCCGAAGATGACGTGACCGAATACCTCATCGAAGAAGACAACTGGGTGGCTGCAGCCGAATTAGCCGACAGTGTTGGAGTGGATATTATTAATTCATCCCTGGGTTACTCAGAGTTTGACGACCCAAAAATGAACCACAAATATTCCGAAATGAATGGAAAAACAACCCGGGTAACCCAGGGTGCCAACATGGCTTTTCAGAAAGGGATACTGGTTTTCAACAGTGCCGGTAATGAAGGGGCGAATTCGTGGAGATATATCATTGCACCATCAGATGGAGTAAATGTGATTTGCGTTGCCGCCGTTGACAAAAATGGCATCCGTGCCTCTTTCAGCTCTGTTGGACCGGCATTGGGTATAGCGGTTAAACCCAATGTAGCAGCAACAGGATTGGCAACATTTCTTATAACCAATACAGGCATTCCGGGTTCCTTAAGCGGAACCTCATTTTCATCACCGGTCCTGGCCGGAATGGGGGCTTGTTTGCTTCAGTCCAATCCCTATGCTACGGCAAAACTGATCAAAGTAGCTATTGAACAGAGCTGTAGCACCTATAATAATCCCGACACATTGCTGGGTTACGGAATTCCTAATTTTGAAAAGGCGGACAATTATCTGAAATTAAATACTGCTGTCCCACTTTATCACACTGCTTCGTGGAGCATATCACCAAATCCGTTTAACGACTTTATCACACTCCGAAATCTTATTCCGGTTTCGGGCATTAACTGTCTCATAAGCATCTATAACTTGAAAGGTATCTGTTTATGGCAATCGGGTGTCACCCCTTCCGAAACAATCGTACTAAAAAACCTCTCTAAATTGCCCACCGGTTTTCTGATATTGTCCATACGATTCGGAGGGAAAGAAGAACATTTTAAAATGATAAAAACGACCAATTAATTTGAATGATGAGATCACTTATTCTTGCACTACCTCTATTATTGATTGTTGTGGCTTGCACGCGCCAACCCGAAATTGCACAATGGCGTGGTCCTAACCGGGATGGGATCTATCCCGGGAGTGGATTGCTCAGGCAATGGCCAAAGGAAGGACCACAACTGCTTTGGTCAAGTGATCAGATTGGCAACGGATATGGCTCACCTGTGGTGACCCACGATGCTTTGTTTGTCACAGGAGCGATCGACAGCACAGCATACCTCTTTTCATTTGATCTCAAGGGCAATCTTAATTGGAAAGTTGCATACGGTCCCGAATGGACCATAGGATTTCCCGGCTCACGATCGGCCCCTACGGTGATAGACGATCTGGTTTATGCCTCCTCGGGTAAGGGCGAAATAGTTTGTGTAGAGCGCAAAGACGGCAATAAGCGGTGGTCCGTCAATCTGTTCTCCGTGCTTCACGGGAAAAATACCATCTTCGGATATTCTGAAGGACTACTCGTCAAAGATCAGATGATTTACTGTTCACCCGGAGGCGCCGACACCAATGTCGTAGCGCTGAACCGCTATAACGGAGAGTTAATCTGGAAATGTAAAGGGAAGGGGCAACTCTCAGCCTTCTGTTCCCCAAAAATCATTCAACGAGGGAAACACACGATATTACTCACCTTCTCAGAGCGTGCAATGCTGGGAATCGATGCCGATAACGGCAAACTGCTTTTCACACATCAACAGGATACCACGGGAAATGTCCATTCAAATGCTCCGATTTATGAAAATGGATATCTCTATTATGTTGCGGGCGATGGTAACCGAACTGTAAAACTGAAGCTTGCCGACGATGGTGAAAGCGTTTCAGAGGTTTGGCGCGCACTCCCATTTGATAATATAATGGGTGGGGTTGTTCATGTTGGAAATCGGCTGATTGCTACAGGCCACCGTAAACAGGAACTCATGTCGCTCGATATGACAAAGGGGATGGTGACAGACCGACTTCCGATTGGCAGGGGATCAACGATTTATGCTGACGGAATGATTTATCTTTATGACGAAAAGGGGAATGTTCATCTTGTTGATCCAACTGGAGATGCTCTGAGGGAGATCAGTAAGTTTAAGATTACTCAGGGGACCAAAGAACATTTTGCCCATCCTGTCATCGGGGATGGCGTACTCTATATCAGACATGGCAAGTGTTTGCTGGCCTATAAACTCAAACAAGGATGAAAATGATAATACATTGAACCACAATAGGCACAATTGGGCATATTAGAATTGTGGAGACTGGACCATGTAAGATATTATGCAATGTAAATAGAAACGTTCACCAATTTTCATGAAGGTATCTACTGTGACCTAATGTGCCTAATGTGGTTAATATTAAGACAATTTCTATTGTTTAAAATCACTCCTTCATCCACTCAAACACGCGGTAATGCTCGCCATTCATACCCAGTCGGTTATAAACCTCCATGGCTTTTTTATTCGACTCATCTACATATAGTCGGATGCCTTTCAGCGCCCTGTCAGCAGCAACAAGTGTTTTAATATGGGAATAGAGTGCTCCATAGATCCCCTGCTTCCTGAATGCCGAATCGACAAACACCGACTGAATCCATAACACTGTGCCGTTTCTCCAGTCGCTCCATTCAAAGGTGGTTAGCAACGAACCCACTACTTGACCTTCAATCACGGCAACATAATAAGCACCATGACGTTCATCTCCCAGGACTGCTGCCACCCCTTTCCTTACTGTCTCCAGGTCAAGCTTATAGTTCTCTGTTTCCCAAGCCATCGCTACCTGGAACCGGGCAATCGGATCACAGTCGGAGATTTGACCTTTTCGGATTTCAATTTGCATCTTTCTGTTTTTTGTCAAAAATAGTACTTTTCGGGAATAGGAATCAATTCCCGGATAAATCAGAAACCCCGGATAAACAATCTGATGGAATGTTATCCGGGGTCAATATTAATAATGAGATGTCATTGATAAGTGAAAAAAAGTATCTGATTAGGGATAAAATCTCAAAGTCTCTCCCTCACTCCTTCACACCCTCTTTTCTTAAAGGCTATCACCAAAATCCTCGCGGAATTTTGCGACAAGCTTGTCAACCCAATCACCGATAGGTTTGAGCTTGCCCACAAAGAAACGGAGCACAGGTGGTTCTTCACTCCATTCGAGTCCTCCAATCAGGTGGCGGTTATCGTAGAGCCATTGGATACGGTCTTCTGCATATTTAATTTGCGATAACGTAAACACCCGGCGAGGGAATGCGAGGCGAAGTAATTCAACATCAGCCAGGACATCGTCGCCATTTGCATCGCGCACACTTGAAATCGTACCGCGTTCCATACCGCGAATCCCTGAAGCAACATATAATGCAGCGGCTAAGGCTCCTGCAGGATACTGATTTTGTGGAACATGAGAGATAAAGGCACCAGCATCAAGGTGACATCCCAATCCTCCCGCAGGAGTAATTACCGGGATCCCCTTGGCATCAAGCGCATCAACGAGGTATTTAATAAAAGTGGGAGAATGGCTGATCACATCAAAATCAAGGGTTTCGACCAGACCTACCGCCATCGCCTCAATCTCACGAACACTCATACCACCATAAGTTAGGAAACCTTCATATAGTGGCACCCAGTCGCGCATTTGCATATAAATATCGTGGTTATTGGTACAAATACCACCTCCACGCGTACAACTCACTTTACGTCCCGAGAAATAGGAGAAATCGGTATAGCTGAGCATTTCGTGAAGAATATCCTTAATTGGCATATTCTGGTAACCCTCTTCGCGGACTTTAATAAAATAGAGGTTTTCATTAATCAGACTTGTGTCCATCAACAACATGATTTTATGAGCCTTCGCGATAGCCGAAACCTCGCGCAGGTTCGCCATCGAAAATGGCTGACCACCAATGAGATTCGTTCCCGCTTCAAAACGGATATAGGCGACATTTTCGGCGCCCCATTTTTGAATGACCTTATTCAATTTGTTGATATCCATATTCCCCTTAAAAGGGAAATCGCTCTTGATTTTCAACGCCTCTTCCGTATAGATCTCCTCAACGATACCACCCATCATCTCAATATGGGCCTTGGTAGTGGTAAAGTGGTAATTCATGGGAATTACCTTTCCCGGCTTTACAAAAGTCTTCGAAATGATGTGTTCTGCGGCACGTCCCTGATGAACCGGCAGAAAATATTTCTGGTTGAAAACTTCAAGTATCGCTTTCTCGAGTTTGGTGTAACTTGAAGACCCGGCATACGAATCATCGGCAACACTCATCGCTGCAACCTGATTATCGCTCATTGCATTTGTTCCCGAGTCAGTCAGCATATCAAGGTAAACATCCTTGTTCTGAAGCAGAAAGGTATTAAATCCGGCGCCAAAAATCGACTCCTTGCGTTGTTCGATAGGCAGTAAGTTCAGTTTCTGAACCACACGTACTTTATGCATTTCGAGTGGAGTAGCATCACCACTATAAAACTTAACTGTTTTCAATTGTTCGAAATTCTCCATAATTGCTCTTAATTGTTCGTTATTCGTAATTTGAAATTATTTTGCATATTTAGTCTGATGAAGAGGCCGCAAATACGATTCCTTCATAATTCAGGTTTTATCGCCGCGATTATACAACTAATTAATCTTTAATCAAAACAAGTCGAAAGACTTTTGAATTGTAACCTATTATTTAGAATGGGTATTAATTCGAAACTCAAACTGATTGAATCCCAATCGTTCTGTATCATAGTTGGAATTAAAGGGATTAACCTTCCCGGAGTGAGAAAATGGCTTTCTATATCCGAAAAAGGACTCATGAATTTATAAATTTGATAATTAACATGTTATGGCGTCATCAATCAACCGAAAGTGTAAATTTCTGTTTAAACGAAACCTTTTCAAACAGGCTGTTCCTCTCATCACCACCGTTTCCACGATAACCACCGCCACCGGACATTCCTCCCCCTTGCCGACCGCCACCCATTCCTGATCCGCCACCACCTTGCCGGCCGCCGCCCATTTCTGACATTCCACCGCCGGATCTGCCGCCACCCATTCCTGACATTCCCATTCCGGACATTCCACCGCCAGATCTGCCACCACGATCACCACCCCCGCCGGATGATGGTCGGTCCAATGCATTAACTGTTACATTCATATTTATCAGTTCATCCAAACGAACCGGATTTCCGGGATAAAGCTCTTTCAATGGGATAGAAATCTCATAAACAATATGTTGGTCATTATCAGCCCCAATTGCAATATCAATACCATTTCGATCGTTTAACATTACCTCATTCACCCCTGATTGAAATCCCTTCGTTCCAACCGAGGGGATCTGCTCCATGTAGGAGGTAAAAAAAGGGTTGCCCTTAATTTTTCTCTCCATCGTGCCGGCAACTCTTCTATCTCCTGGCCAGGTCATCTTCGTTGCAGGAAAAGTAAGTTTTGACTTAAACTTTTTGTCCTTTTCTTTCGAGGACAATTCGATAACCCATCCTGCACTCATCATCTTTCTCATCTTCATCTCTTCTTTACAGGTAAAAATGAAATAAAGGTTTTGTCGACTATTTGAGATAGCAAACATCAATCCGGTTTTGTCATCATAGAAATTCAGAGGTTTATTCCATTCATTATCATTTCCATCAACGACTTTCTCCTTTCCCACCATCCTTGATCTTAATGCATCGCTTTGCGCTATTACTTTAATGGTTAATGTTGAGAACAGGACGAGGAACAATATGATGTTTTTCATAATATTAATTTAAAATATCTATTGATTACGGACAGTATCTGTTTTGGACGATCATTCAGGCCGGTAGTTTAATGTACAAGGGTATTTATTTAACCGGGACTTTTAGGCCAGCGGTTCCTTACGGGGTAGATTACGTTTCAGGGCCCATACTCTCCCTTTAAGTTGTACAGGATATGAACTGTATTTCTGCAACTTACGCAACTTGAAATAATTACGATAGAAATGGGATTGGGGAAGTTGAATGATATTTATTAAGGTATCAAAATAGAGGAGTGACTCATCTGCCATTCTGAAGTTCTCCTCAAGCTTTAGATTAGAGATCCTGGAATAACCTCCACTTAATGCTGAGCCGGGCATTAATGCAATAAATGTATCAAATTCATTCTTAAACTTAGACAAAATATCATCATAATCATGAATATCGGAACGACCGGAGATGTAGCGTTCTGCAAGGTTATTAATGTGCATTGCCCGATCGGCTAATATCAGGTCAGAAATAGCCTCCTGCTCGTTTTGCGTAAAGTGAGTTTCAGCCAAAAGAACCTGATCATTCAATGAGTGAGCCAGAACATTAAGTTGATGTGCAATTTCAGCCGTAATCGACAGTAGCGACGCTCTGACCTCCTCCTTTATCTTTGTGACTTCCTGTGTTCGGATCGATTGCTGAGTAGTGGTTCTCTGAATTTCGGTTACACTATCGACAAAAGTGTCGTATACAACCATGAAATTAGGCAATGGAGACAACAGCGTAATCCTGGGTTTCAGGAAATCCATTATTGCCAGATACATATTTAATTTACTTTTCTGATCAGTATTCATAAACTAGAAATTTTACCACATAACACAGCTTAAAATCTACTTCTATTTACGAGATATTCTTCTGAAAAGATGCATTTTATCTGTTAAATTTCTGTAATTGAGCAAAGAATGGTAATGGGCCGTACAAAAGATGACATAAACAGACAAAAAACCGGGATCCTACCTCCAACTTTCTGACAAGTTAGCGGTAAGGTCCCGGTTTTGAGAAACGGGAAAGTAGCGATTTTCCCGGTTATCTGTTAGAGTTCGCGAATCTTGATGTTACGGAACCAGATCGAATATCCATGATCCTGAAGTCCAATATAACCCTCTTTGGCAATCCCTTCGGTCCATCCCGGAAAGTCTTTGAATTTGCTCTTTTTCACAAGGGCATCCCACTCCGGTGTCCACAAAGTGTAGGAGACTACTTTAACACCATTCATTGTATGAGTAGCTTGGCCATCTTTCACTTTGATCACAACCGTATTCCATGAACCCGCAGGAT
Source organism: Prolixibacteraceae bacterium (assembly GCA_963677935.2). Classification (GTDB taxonomy): domain Bacteria; phylum Bacteroidota; class Bacteroidia; order Bacteroidales; family Prolixibacteraceae; genus JAAFHB01. Next base: position 4,261,739 of record CAXXEH010000003.1, read on the forward strand.
GAACTGTCTTAGGATCACAGGCAATCAGGTCGTAAAGCGATCCGGCAAGATGACTATCTATTTTATTATCAGAGGCATCCACATTATCGAGCACCTGAACTTCAGGAGCTGCATAGTAGATAGGTTTACCGGGAACTTCACGAACATAATAGAAGATACCCGAATTTCCTGCCTTGCCGGCCTTAAAGTCAACAGACAATTCGAAGTTTTTATACTTCTTTTGTTGGAAAAGGATATCTCCATTGGAACCCTGGCCCGGCTTTTTCCCTTCTGCGGTAAATACTTTCATCGCATTCTCATCGATCACCCAGTTAGTGGGCATCGCAGTACCATTACATTGTCTCCAGCCGCTGAAGTCCTTGCCGTTAAAAAGCAACACCCAGCCATCCTTTTTCTCCTTCTTCGAAAGTTTGTTTAACTCCTGCGAAAATAAGGGAAGCGAAATCAACACTCCGACTGCCAGTAATAAAGTCAAAAAAATGTTCTTTTTCATGATTTGAATTTTATAACACCCTCAGGGTGTAATTGATGATAATTGAAATGGATAATTTTGACGTCAAAGATAGTGGTTAAAGTGATAAAGAACTCATCAGTAAACAATCGAATTTATCGATTGTAATAAATATTTCAGGCTTTCTTTCCTGCCTGAATAAAACATTTGTAATTTTGTGACTTAATAATTTTAATAAAAGCAAGATGGACTTATTTGCACCGTGGCACATCGTTATCCTCATTGGAGCCGTTCTACTGCTGTTTGGAGGCCAGAAGATTCCTGAAATGATGGGTGGAATTGGCAAGGGAATGAAGGAGTTTAAAAAAGCCATAAAAGATGAAGACGAAAAACCGGCAGAAGCTCCGAAAAAAATTCTCGATTCGAGTAATAAAAAAGAGCCCCTCAAAGAGTAGATTTGTCTCTCTTCTTTAAAAAACCCTGAAATTTAATGCTTTCGGGGTTCTTTATTGTATTACTGTTGCAAAATTGGAGAGAACTTTATTCCCCCCCCGTTTCCCGGGATTGCTGTCAAAATGACCAATCACCTCAATATGATAATTTTTCAGAATTGCGGCTGGCAATACATCGAAAGGGTGTTCGTTCGAGAAAAAAAGGAGCGGCGGAGTTGCCGGAAGCTGTGGCTCAATTACTGGATCCCACTTTTTGACTTTGTGACCACTGTTCCAGATCACCTCAATAAACTTACCTGGTATTTCACCATTAAAAAAGAAGGGAATAGCTTTCAGATCATTTCTGTGACGCAGTTCCTGATACGAACGGTATTCCGGATTGGTTATTGCGAATTTGGGGACCAGTGGCATAAGTGACAAACATACCGCCAGGACCATCCCCACCATTCCCATCCACAGCATAAATGGGTTTTTCAAACGTAATGCAATTACCAAAAGTGCCGCCAATCCCCAGAAAAGGATAAAATTAATTAGGTGTGGTCCGTATCCCGCACACTCCATAACTTTCGGAAGAAAAATTAAAACAAAAGGTATTGCCACGCAGATCAAAGTCATCAGCAATGTATTGACACGAAAGATAATTCGATCTGTTCGATCAGTCGGAGATCCTCTAAATGCGTCGATGAGATACCTGAAATAAATGGCCGTGAGTATTGCAAGCGGAAGAAGCACTGGAAGGAGGTAGCGCTCCTTTTTCTCCGGAAAAAAGGAAAGTAGCAATACGGAAGAAAACACCCAGATAAAAAGAAAATTATAGTTTCCAAACTTATTAATCCGTTGACGTGCATAGGGGTAAGTAAGGGTAATAGCTGCAAAGATGGCCCAGATACCCGACTGTGCCGGAAAACTCCAATAATGATAAAATGGACGGGTACTCCTTTCAAGCCATGCCAATGATTCCTGCTTTGCGATCATAGCCGAAAATTCGGGATGCGAAAACCAGATATAGAGTGGCCACCAGAAACTCAACACCAAAGCGATCAGCACCATAGTAATTAGTCTCCATTTACGAGTATTCGCCCCCTTCCATCCATAAGTGAAAGACCTGGCAATCAGGTAAGGCAAAAGGAGGGCATAAAAGGAGACCGGACCTTTACTCAAAAACGAGAGGCCCATCAAAATCCCGGCACCCAAAAAGGCTGACCATCCCTCGCCTTTTCCTTTCATCCCTTTATGAATCAGTGATATTGCCCCAATCATGAAAGCATGACAAAAGATATCCCAACTCATATCGCGAGCCAAAAAAAAGATATAAAACGAAGTAGCAGAAGTGCAGGCAACAAGAAATCGGAGCAACGGATCTTCACTTATTTGGGAGGTCAGGTGATAGAGGAAAAAAACCATCAAAAATCCAGCTAATGCAGAGGGGAGTCGTAGCAGGGAGAGGTTTTCAGCGCCACAGAGTTTCATCATCACAGCGGCAATCCAGGTGGGTAATGGAGGTTTTTCGAGACGTAACTCACCATTCATGGTCGGCTCAAGCCAGTTGTTTTCCTCAAGCATCTCACGCGCAGTAGTGAGATTTCTCGCCTCCATGATGTTTGCCTCAATGGCACCGTTATTCACCACAAAAGCAATGAAGGTAATCAGCAGAATAAGAAAAAGTTGTAGCTTGCGATTGGTCATAAGTCAACTTTACCCTTTATTTCCTCTGAATTTCATAACGATATCAATAACCGACAGAATGATACCAAATCCGATTAAACTATAACCTAAAGTTCTGTAATCACCACAAAAAAGGCCGGCTAAAATAAAAGCAAAAGCAATTCCGGCTAACGGAGAAAGCCTTTTCCGGTTGCCGCTATTCGATTTAAAACCTACCCATAAAGCGATAATTGCCAAAATGATAATTGAAATTACAATGTAGATCTGGGAAGTTTCCATGATTTTAAGGTTTACAAAGCTTTTGACGATTAACATCCGCTATCATAGATAAAAAGCTAGTTTATTCATCAAAAATAGCAATTTTTTTGGATTTATTGGGACACTTTTTTAGACCTTCCAAGCTCTATATTTCTGATATAAATCACAAGACCTGCAAACTGTCCAATGAGCAGAACAGGATCGTATCGGAGAATAGCATAGGTGATAATCATTAAAGAACCCACTACACTCACCAACCAAAACCGTCGGGTTAAAACTGATTCACTTTTCGATTCCGAATCGATCCATTGGATGTAAAACCGAAGGGTAAAGATAATCTGCCCGGCACTGCCCCACATTTTAAGCGGGGTAGAGATCTCTTTATTGATCAGGAGCAGGAATATATTTCCACTGGTACCGAAAAGAAGATATCCCAAAGTCAGAATCGGTGCGATGAAAATGAATGTTCTGAATATTATTGGTATCGTACGCCACCTCTCCTGCAGGTAAAGATTCCGGATATAGATAAAATAGACCAATATCTGACCCAGTACGATGGCAAAATCGTGTCGCAAAATTCCATAAACAAGAAATACCAAGGATCCTATTACACTTATTTGCCAAAAAATAATCGGGGAAATTGGTTTACCTGCTTTTTCGGACCTGATCCATTGTACAATCATGCGGGCAGCAAAAAGCAATTGAGCAGTAAATCCGATGACGAAGGTCCAAGGGGATGATGTACTCATTTTCTGCCAGATATTTCATAATGAATATACCGCTTTCGCATCCAGGCAAAGGCAATAAGATCAGCTGCAGGTCCTAATAGTCTATTAAACAGGCGATAGTTTGATTTACCAATAAGGCGCTCAAAGTGGCGGACAGGCACCTCCCTGACAGCGCCTCCGTCGAGCAGGACAAGGGCCGGAAGAAACCGGTGCATCCCATTAAAAAACGGAATCCGGCGGACAATCGTGGTTTGTAAAACCTTGAGCGGACATCCCGTATCAGAAATCCCGTCGTGGGTAACGGTCTGGCGAATTGCATTGGCCAGCGTTGAAGTAATCCGCTTGATCAATCCATCTTTTCTGCCACTTCGTGTCCCTGTAACCAACTCATATTGACTGGCATATTCCATTAACAGGTCAAAATCAAACGGCGAAGTCTGAAGATCGGCATCGATATAACCAATAAAGGGGGTCTCCACCTGATCAAAACCTGCTTTTAAAGCTGTACTAAGGCCACTGTTTTTCGTAAGATGAATAATATTGAATTCAGGATGCCCGGCACAAATGCTTTCTACAATCTGCGCACTACCATCCGTCGATCCATCATTAACAAACAGCACCTTTGCCTTATAAGGTGACAAGGAGAGGTAATCGGAGAGTTCCTTCGCCAATCGCGGAAGATTCCCCTCCTCATTATAAAGTGGTACGATGATGGTAAGGATATATCCGGAATCAGCAATATATTCCATTGAGACAAAAGGTTAAATCAGTTACAAATCTAACAAAAAAGAGATGACAAGATTCCTGCTAATTTTCAAATTAACAAATTGCCAAATCGTCAAATTATCATATTGCCGAATTTTGAATATATTTGTGCAGCGTTTGGAAAATAAGGATTCAATAAGGAAATCAAGGATATAAAGATTTTTACCTTTGAAACGAATCACGGATAATCGGGGTTAGTTCCAACCGACCATTAAAAATCAAATTATTCAACGATGAAGAACATCAGGAACTTTTGCATTATTGCCCATATTGATCATGGAAAAAGTACGCTTGCCGACCGTCTTCTGGAGATAACCCAGACCGTCAGCGGTCGCGATATGCAGGCTCAGGTACTTGATGATATGGAGTTGGAGAAAGAGCGTGGGATTACAATCAAGAGTCATGCCATTCAGATGGATCATATTCAGGATGGCGAAAAATACAGGCTAAATCTTATTGATACTCCGGGGCACGTTGACTTCTCGTATGAAGTATCACGTTCAATTGCCGCCTGCGAAGGAGCATTGCTCATTATTGATGCAACACAGGGTATTCAGGCGCAGACCATATCGAATCTTTACCTTGCCATTGAACACGATCTTGAGATCATTCCGATCATGAATAAAATGGACCTTCCCAATGCAATGCCAGAAGTTGTTGAAGATCAGATCATCGAATTAATAGGATGCAAACGCGATACCATCATCAGGGCATCGGGAAAAACCGGTGAGGGGATTGATGAGATTTTGAAACGGATCATTTCCGACATTCCAGCACCTGCCGGCGATCCGGAAGCTCCCCTTCAGGGATTGATCTTCGATTCGGTCTACAACCAGTTCCGTGGCGTAGTCGCTTATGTAAAAGTTGTCAACGGAACAGTCCGGAAAGGGGACGTTGTGAAGTTCGTTGCTACAGAGAAACAATACAATGTTGATGAGGTTGGGGTACTGAAGATGGCACTCGATCCGAGAGAATCATTAAGTGCCGGTGATGTTGGTTATATCATTTCGAATATTAAAACCGCTCGTGAAATCAGGGTCGGAGATACCGTCACCAATGTAAAACAGCCCTGTTCGAATGTAATATCGGGATTCGAGGAGGTCAAACCGATGGTATTTGCCGGCGTCTATCCCATCGACAGCGAGGATTATGAGGATCTCCGTGCGGCGATGGAGAAACTCCAGCTCAACGATGCTTCGCTCACCTATACCCTTGAATCATCTGCTGCACTCGGATTCGGCTTCCGTTGCGGCTTCCTGGGATTGCTCCACATGGAGATTGTTCAGGAGCGGCTCGACCGCGAATTCGACATGAACGTCATTACCACAGTACCGAACGTATCTTATATGATTCATACCAGGGCCGGCGAAGATTACGAAGTTTATAATCCAGCAGGGATGCCCGATGCATCACTGATCGAACTGATTGAAGAGCCCTATATCAAAGCACAGATTATCACCCGCTCAGAGTATATTGGCGCCATCATGACCCTCTGCCTCGACAAGCGAGGCATGCTTAGAAAGCAAGAATACCTCACTGCCGAACGGGCCGAACTGACCTTCGATCTGCCACTTGGTGAAATCGTCTTCGACTTTTACGACAAATTAAAGAGTATTTCAAAAGGATATGCCTCGTTCGATTACCATATTACCGGATATCGCCCCGCCAAACTGGCGAAACTCGATATCCTCCTCAACAGTGAACCTGTTGATGCACTTTCGACACTGATCCATTTCGACAATGCCTACAATTTTGGCCGGAGAATGTGTGAAAAACTGAAGGAACTGATCCCACGACAGCAATACGATGTGGCTATTCAGGCAGCGATAGGGGCTAAAATTATCGCCCGTGAGACAATCAAGGCCGTCCGTAAGGATGTTACCGCAAAATGTTATGGGGGAGATATTACCCGTAAGCGTAAACTGCTCGATAAGCAGAAGAAAGGTAAAAAGCGAATGAAACAGATTGGAAATGTAGAGGTTCCTCAAAAAGCTTTCCTTGCAGTATTAAAACTCGACTAACCGATATCTGACTGAACTTCTGTATATTTGCTCTTTCCTGCAGACCTTGGCGGGTGCGATAAAAGTTGTTCTTCTTACTTTGTTTCTCAACCATAGCAGCGCCGATCCAAAATCGGGTGGTGATGTATTCAATGGCGCATGGGCTTATCCCGAATCGAGCAGTTGCTGCGGCCGCTCGTAATGGTATGCACCATTAATGGTTGGCGCGGTAATGGCACAATACGGCGAAGAAGCCGATGTTTTTATTGACAGTATAAAACAGTGAGTCTTCATCCCATCAACCTGTAATCAGCAAATACTCTATTACAAAAACGGCCTTGATCCCGGAGAGCATACTTTGAAAATTGTTGCTCACGGCACCCACAATCCCAATGCTCAGGATTGTCGGATAAATATAGATGCCATCCATTTTTCATCTGAATCTGATATCTATAATTTTCCGTCTGGAACAGGACCTACAGGAGTGCAACGAATGATTTTGGGTTATCCAAAACGACAGGATTATAAAGATAAAGATGGTGACTTGTGGAGGCCTGCCACAGAAATTGTTTCACGCCTCCCCATGCCAAAAGGAGACAATGTGGCACAATGCTGGATGAAGGAAACCCGAAACAGTATTACAGCCACACCCGATCCGGAACTATATCGATATGGTTATCGTGCCGGTGATTTTTGGGTAAATGTTACCGTATGACCAGGAAAATATGGAGTACAGCTTAAGTTTGCCGCAACTCAGGATACCACCCGGCACCAAAATGGCTTCGATATCATCATCAATGAAGAAATATTAGTCCATAACCTGAATGTTATCGCCACTGCCAAAAGCAGGAACAAAGCGGTAGATCTGTTCTTTAAAAATATCGTACCGCAAAACGGCATAATAAAAATCCGGCTCAGGAGTACCTCACCATCCAAAGCTGTTTCCAATGATAATATTTTCATTCCGATTTGTGGTTTTCAATCACAGCCATTTGCCTTCCTTATGTAATGAAGATAACACTTAAATAACATTATTTTAACGAATATCAGCTACTTCCAAACTATCTTTGTCTCAAATTTCCAATGATGTTTGTTGACACCCATTCGCATGTCTATTCCGAAGAGTTTAGTTCCGACAGGAATGAGGTTATTGCCCGTGCAATAAAGTCGGGAGTCAACAAAATTATTCTACCCAACATCGACAGTTCCACCCTAAAACCAATGCTCGACCTGTCTGATTCGCGTCCCGATCTGTTTATCCCGCTATTAGGATTACATCCCACCTCAGTGAAGGAGGATTTTCGGAAGGAGCTGGAAATCATGGAATACTGGTTTGACAGGCGGAAATTCGCCGGGATTGGGGAGATAGGGATTGATCTCTATTGGGATAAAACTTTCATCAATGAACAGATAGAGGCATTCAGAATACAGATAGGATGGGCCAAAAAAGCGAGTATTCCTATTGTAATCCACGTCAGGGATTCCTTTCCTGAAGTGCTTGAAGTGATAGAGCAGGAGAAAGAAGATTCACTTTCAGGTGTCTTTCACAGTTTTACAGGAACGGCTGAGCAGGCAGCCCACATCATTGATCTTGGCTTTAAGATTGGTGTCGGAGGGATTGTCACCTTTAAAAATTCGGGTATGGATGGCGTCGTTCAGCAAATCTCACTTCAAAGCATATTGCTGGAAACCGATTCACCATGGCTTGCTCCTGTCCCCCACCGCGGACGTCGTAACGAGAGCGCCTACATCACCGCAATAGCCACCAAAATTGCTGCTCTGCACCAGACCACCGTTGAGGAGGTGGGGAGGATAACCACCCAAAATGCACAACAATTATTTGGATTTTAGCCCATTAATTAATCAGGGATTCCTACCTTTGTTGCATAAAAATAAGATGCCGTGACTTTTGGTATGGCTAATTTAAACATTGTGGCTTGCAACTGACAACCCGAAGTTTACTGAATGTAGTTCTGATTTTTTTTCTTCTCAAAACGTTATCATGAAAATCAAAGACACCGCAAAAGTGTTAAAGCGATCAGCCAGTAGCCAAAAGCCAGTAGCAAATCCTGGTGACGATAGTTTTATTCAACCACATATTTCGTTATAGAACAGATCATTAATTGCAGCAAAAATGGATTCAGACAAACAATCAATTCTGATTATCTATACGGGAGGGACTATCGGGATGCGCGAAGATCCCAAGACCAAAACCCTCTCCCCAATGAAGTTTGAAATGATCCAGGAGGAGATTCCTGAACTACACAAACTTGGATTCGAGATCGAATCTGTGACGTTTAATCCACCCATCGATTCCGCCAATATGACTCCCGGAATATGGATCGAACTGGCCAAAACCATTAAGGATAATTATTCGAGGTATGATGGGTTCGTGATTTTACATGGAACCGATACAATGGCCTACACCGCTTCGGCACTGAGTTATATGCTTGAAAATCTCGATAAGCCGGTAATCATGACAGGATCGCAACTTCCCATAGGGATTTTACGTACCGACGGAAAGGAGAATATCATCACTGCCATACAAATTGCTGCAGCAAAAAAAAATGGCAAAGCGATTGTTCCCGAAGTATGTATCTATTTTAGTTCCCATCTTTTCCGGGGAAACCGCACAACCAAGGAGGACTCACAGCAATTCAGCGCCTTTACCTCACATCACTATCCCAAGCTCGCCGTCGCAGGGGTCGATATCAGGTATAATTACGAGAAAATTAACTATCCCCGAAGTAAGGGGATTTTGAATATAAACACTGCTATTGATGACAATGTTCTGATTTTAAAGATTTTTCCCGGGATTAACCGCAGATATTTTGACGCAATCCTGGCTCTTCCGGGATTAAAGGGGATTATCCTCGAATCGTACGGTTCGGGTAATATGCCCACCTATCCCTGGATATTCGAGGCAATAAGGGAAGCAACCCTTTCGGGGATTGTTTTTATGAATGTGAGTCAGTGCCCGGGCGGACAGGTAAAGATGGGTTATTACGAAACGAGCCGCGAACTGCTCGAAGCGGGAGTAGTGAGTGGGAAAGACATTACTATCGAGGCTGCAGTTACCAAAATGATGTTTCTGCTCGGTCAGCAGCTATCTGTTGCAGAGGTGAAGGCTTATCTTGCTCAGAATTTAAGCGGGGAGATCGAAAATTAGAGATTGGGAATTTTTAATCGTTTTGATTTAAAAGCAGTTCTAATAGGCTCTTTGGATCTTGTCGGTTGTCCCAAAATGCAGTGATTATTAAGTGTTCCCGGGTTATCTTATAATAAATACTGAAATATCCCATTGCAGACACTCGTGTTTTTGAATAATCAGACAATTTAAATGATTCCGGTTGATTAAGAATAATCCTAATTTGCCCTGCAGAAAGCCTAATTAATTTTTCTGAATATTCTGTCGACCCATTCCTTAGAGTCCAGTATTTTAGAATCTCTCTCCTTTGACGTGCTGCGGTCTCAGTCCAAACTACAGTTCTCTTAGCCATTTGAGATCATTTTTATCTAACTGACTTTGGGCTATAAGTCTTCCTGTTTTAATATCTCTTTCACTTAATTGAAGCATTAATATTTGTTCCTTAGTCAGTTTTACTTTATCCTGATTCACTGAACTATTTTCAACCAATTGATAAAGTGCATTTAAGAATTTTTCATTCGAAATTGTTAAAAGTTTTTCTATAATACCATTTCTTATGGTGTCAATATTTGCCATTGTAAAAAGTTTTTATAAAATTAATCAAAACCCCATTAATTTCAAAATCCAATAACCTGTTCTTTAGACATCCGATCACACAATTTACAGGCTGTTGAATCGGGTAACCCCTTAAATCCAAAACCATTCCAGCGATAGGCTGCCACCCGTCTTCCCTTTGTGGTTTTATCAGGACGAATAAAGGAATCGCCCCGATGAAGTGCGCACAAAATGGTATTATCAATTGGAGAGATCTGAGCATCAATCAATGGCCATGCGAGTGCGGAGCCGCGCCATCGGGCAATGAGCCCCTGGTTATCCAGATCATAGACATATGGCCGTACATTCATCTCACTATCAAGCGTTGAGTAGTGTTTTTCGAGGGCAAACAAATACTCATTTACACCATCTAATCTGGCAGCGCTCACCGAAACTACAGACATCGGATGGGTTTGCCAAATCAATTTATTCTTCAGAAAAGCCTGCAGGACAATCCTGTTTCCCTTACTATTAGATTCTGACACTGGTTTCAACGTATAATCATTAATTTTTAAAGGTGTGATAGTATAGGGAACAGGGGCAAACGGATAATCAATACGATCAGTAATTTCGGGATAAAAAGAGTTCCGTTTCGTATGAGTCACATTTCCGGCACAACGGAATTTCCCATCACGGATCCGGATATCGGCAATCAAACCCTCTTTTGTGGCGGGATATTTCTGATCAAACAGATGGTTTCCTAATGAGAAGAAGACGGGTTTTTCATCGATTAACTCCGGCTTTTGAACCACATGGGGATGACTTCCAATAATCAGATCTGCCCCATTTTTGATTAACCACCGTGCAGTCTCCCTCTGTTCCCGATTGGGCCACTCCAGTAATTCAGATCCCCAGTGAATAGAAACCATCACAATATTGGACAGGCTTTTTGCCAGCCGCAATTTCTGCGCAACCTCAACTGAGGGTATACTATTTTTAGAGCTATCCCTGCTTAACACAATATTGAGCGAAACAAGGGAGATAACCACACCCCTGACGGTAAAAAACTGCGGCGAATTTTCAAGTGACAAGGGGACAATGCCATTTTCACGTAACGCCTCAATCGTCTGACTCCTCCCCTTCTCTCCCAGATCCAGGTGATGATTGTTTTCGGTTGTAATAATCCCGAATCCTGCACGCTTTAACATTGAAATATCTGCCCGGTCAATATTAAAAACCGGCGATTTAACTTCAGAGTGAACTTCATCCTGACGATCTCCAACTGCCCCTTCGAGGTTACCCGCAACCAGATCGGCCGACATAAACAGCGGCTGTAAATGTTCCCATGGAAATGTCTTCCGTGACTCCATCTCCTCCTTAACATTTCGCGACAGGAGGATATCTCCCACGAAGAGCACCCTGATCTCTGAATGATCAGCCTGTCCACTGGCAATATTCGCTATACAAAGGAGAACTAATAACAGGTATTGGCCATGCCTGAGGCTTTTTGACCGGTTACAAAGGGTTTTATCCATGGTAAAAATTCCTGTTTTGCTGCTTTCTCACGCCACTCTTCATCATTGATTAATTGATTGGATTTGAACTCATAATAGGAATAGATGGAGCCTTTGACAATCTGATGTCTCCCGTAAAAAGGGACGATATAATTCCACTCCATCGAATTCCCGACAGCAGACATCAAATAAGGAGAATGTATTCCGTCACCTGCAACATCGGCTATCTTTGCCATTGGGTCGGGGTTCGACAGCGCATAATCCTTGTTCGAAAGACTGTTGAAAACCAGGAAGAGATGTTCACCTGTCCGGGCCACATAGAGGATCTTCTCGTTCTCTTCATTGCTGAGGTTTTCCCCTTTTATCTCTTTTTCGGCCATCGCCAGAAATGCCCGGGCTTCCTGTGCAGCTTCCTTTAACCTTGAAGTGATCCCGTCGTACAGTGACCGTTGTTCAGAACTGAAGGCATCCTGAATATCCGCCTTACCTGCAATTGTTTTGGATACCTGGTTTACGGCACTCTCAAATAAAACAGCAATGGCGCCAAATGTTTGGGGATCAGGTTCAACAAATCCCCTTGGCGCCCGCATAAGTATCTCTTCGAAACCACCCTCCCCGCATTCAGCAGCCGTCCGTTCATTCACAAGCACCGTTGCATGACGAAGGGTTGCCCATGTTGCAAAACCCGTTTGCAGACGTTTGGCCTGCCAGATCTCCGGATCTTTAGTCCCGTTTAACCCGTTGCCTGAACCAGCCCACTGAACGGCAATTGCATTGATCCACTGGTTATATAAGTTTCCCTTGAGATCTGACTGGCTAAGATTGTCTTTAAAATTTTGTTTCAGATTGCCGATCACCTTTCGGAGGGGAGGATATTTTTCATAATCCGATTCAAGCAGATTTTCAGCCAGGCCATTCCCCAATGCGGTGGCCAGATCAAGACCAGAAGTAAGCATCCGCTCTCCCGATGGGCCCTTAACCTGCAAGTCAGCCGGTGCATCGGGATGATAGACCGTGGAGTACAAAACTTCATTATCGAAACCCCACGACAACGGGAAAATAGTAAATTCCTTTTGAGGAGAGTGGCAATAGGGAGGAACAGTTTGTTTCGACTTGTTCCACACCAGCGGGGATCTTGAAGGAGAGATAAAACCGGTGTAACTGTTAATCCATTTTGCAGCTATTGCAGTGATCTCATCAGGCAATAAGTTCAACTCCCTCACTGCCTCCTGGTTATTTTTATAGATCGTTGTGAAATAACGGAATGCCTTAAAATAGCGCTTCATCTCTGGTGATGAAGTGTAATGCCCCCTTGGCTTTAAATCGGAATAAGCATAATTTTCCTTAATGATTTCACTCAGGCCATCCTTTTCATTCTTAATCCGTAACACCTCCGGATTCGTGCTATTCTCTGAATAGAATTCCTTCAGTACTTCAAAAACGGGTAACCATGCCGATTTCTGATTGGACTTTTTCAGGTAACCATCTGCCTCAACGATAAATCTCCAGAAGTGCGGTATTGCTTCATCCCGCTCCCTGACGATAAAAAGTCCCTGGTAGGCAGCGCCAAACAGTTCCCAGAACAGATCAGTGGTGACGATATAGGGTCTAGTGGGTGCATTCCGGTCGTAACCATTACACAAGTAGTTCTCTGTTTCATAAAGCTTATAAAGCTGGTCATCGCTGTTGGGACGAAAAAGACCTGCTTGTTTCTGAAAATGGTCCAGTTCTTCACCCGAACCAGCAAACATCCACGCATTAACCACATCGGCTAACGGAAGATCAACCGGAAGATAATTCAACGTGTAACATCCATTTGAAAAAGTGAGGCCCACAATCCCTTTGCCATCGGGGACGGATGACGGTGTGGAGACAAACTGAAATCCGGGAAGCTGAACCACTTCACTTTTGGACAAAAGGCTAAAAATCCCAATCCCCTGTTTTCCCTTTTGCCAGTGAACCAATCCCAATCCGTTGGGAGTTGGGGTCATGCTACCAATGATTTTGGTTCCAATGTTCATGGGTTTGGAGTCTCCCCAATATTTTGAATCGTACCTCGCCACAAAATAACTATTGTTTTTATCTTCCCAGATCAGCTGATGACCAGCAGGATGGAACGCAACGGGCAATGCCCATGCAGCTGACATTTTACTCGGATCAGCACTTGCATCAAAATCACTTATTTTCGAAAATGTTCTGGCCGGACCAACAACCTGATAAAAGCGATGGCCCGTTTCCGTTATTGAAACAATCCGGTAGCTCTGATCGCTGTTGTCCATACCGAAGAAGAGGCGGTAGGTATAGTATTCCTTCTCCGTTTTGTTATCATAGCTTGTGATAAACGGCCTTGGACAAACCAGAAGCCTTCGGAGTGTCTTTGGGGTCGAAAAAATTGTTTTAAAACGCCAGGTATTGCTGGCTTTTTCAATCCGGCAGATCTCATAACCGGATCCTTTGGCCCCCATCACAAAAAGGGTATTCCCATTGGGGTGCCAGGTGATTGCTTTGGCAATTAATCCTTCGGGCAAAGGAAAGCTATCAGAAAATTCACTTTTGCCAATCTGCCAGAATTTAATCATGTCTTTCCCATCAGGTTGGGCTATAATTGCAGCGACAGTGATCCCAACAGGTGAGACATCATAATCGACGACTTTCTCTCCAGTGGCAAAAGTAAGATGGTTTTCATTCGATGGTGAGGGGGTGATTTGTAGCTCCGGAATTGCAAACACCCCATCCATTACCACGGTCGTATCGGGATTTGCTGCTTCTGTGATGGCGCCCGGATGATCTTGATTTACCGCTACAGGTTTGAAGGCAAAAAAAGGAAAACTTAATACAATCATTAGTAGGATATTGGCTGGGAATAAGGTTTTTGGGGGAGTCATATTGCTGAGGTTTTAGATAAGTGGGTGAAAAATCTTGTTATTGCTATCTCATGCAGTATTGTTTGAAGAATTGTACTCTTTCGTTGGCTCAAATAGTTTTGTCTGAACTGATTCAAATTCATATTCAGCTATTTGAGAAGGTTTAATAATACAGTTAATAGCTTCAATATTATTTTGATAGTATGCTTCTATTAATCTTTCCTGTGATTCTCTTGGTATCGCATCAATTATTGGAATACTTAATTTTCTTAAATTCTGACTCTGCCATCTGGGGTAACCACCATTCATTTTATTGCCCGACTGTAACAGTTGATCCCTTACAAAATCGGACATAAGAATAGCTGCCAATAAAACCAACTTTTCAAAGCTTCGTCCGGTTATATAATAGATATTGTGGTGAGGGTAAAAGTTGCCCCGATCCAGTAAAATTTGGGAATTTCCCGAAATATCCGGCAATAAAATTTTATCCTTCTTAACAAGTTCCGCACTAATTTTATCAATCGTCCGGAACCAATGCTTCGCATTTTTTTTGGAGATATGCCTGTTAAGAAGAATCTCTTTATTTAAGTCAAAATATGACTTTGCTTTGGGGAATTCATCCAAACATATAAGGTTACCAGATCCGGTGAATGGATTAATAATATAGTTGCCCGACCAATTTAATTTATTGCCTTTTAAGTCTTTTGACATCAAAATTGGTAATACCAGTTCAGGTTCTATCTTATCTTTTAAGTGTGTTCCTATAAAAACATTATCACAACCCGTTGCAACCCCAATCCCGATTTTAAAACCTTGATTAGGTATCGTGTCAAGATATTTACTGAATGAATCAAATAATTCTGTACTTGAAAACCAATCATCGGAAATGGATAAATTCAGAATTCTATTAGGTTCATCGGATTTTGAAAAATTATGCAATGCATTTATATCATCGATTAGATAATAGCCCGCTCGCTTAACGCCTCTCTCTTTTCTGATATTGGTAATTGCAGGATAAGCAGTTACTTCTTCTTCGAATGGAGATGAATTCTCCATATCAATAACTACTTCCAAGGTATATAAAGAACTTATCAGATGTCTGAGTTTTTTGCCGTATTGATTCTTTAGCCACCTATTTGCACAAATAAATGATAAGATGCCACCTTCCTTTAATATTGTCAATCCCTTTTCATAAAAAGCAATGAATAAATCACTCCTGTGACTGAAAGTCTTAAATCTTCTTCGATAGATCTCCTTTAACTCCTGCGGAATATTCTCGTGCCTGACATAAGGGGGATTGCCAATTATTATATCGCAAGAATGAGCATTTGAAAGTAAAAAATCCTCAACTTTTATTACTGAATCTGGTAAGCCAATACCAAGAGGATATAGGATATTTTCAATTCGGGACTTGAGTAAGTCAGCATTGACCGGATCTAATTCAAAAAAGGAAAGGTTCGATAAGGCAATCTCTAAATCGAACCCATGAATTAATGAAGATTTATATAACCGATTTACAATTGAGCTGGCAAACGCTCCATCCCCTGCAGCTGGTTCAATGATCCTGATTAAACTCAGATCATTTTCCGCCACATATCCTACCAAATCAAGCATTTTATTTACTACGACTGGTTTGGTTATTACAAGACCGTGCAAATTTCCATTTGACCTTGTCCCATAAATCATTTCGTTAAATCTTTTAGTTTACCCTGAATAAAGCCCATAAAAGATAAAATAAATGAATCGATTGAGATATCGTCATCAAGTGACCCATATTCTGTCAGATCGTTTGTCCAAATTAACGAAGTCGCCGAATAATGCCTTTCCTGCATTAGTTTCTGACAAAAAATCACATATCTGTCCAGATAACTTGTATTTTGAAATTCCGGTCTGACCTTAAAATAAGGCTCTTTTAATCTAACCTTAGTTGTAGATTTATCTTTTTTCTCAACAAGGATCATGTATCCAACCCAAGGTGGTTGTTTTTGTGGAAATCCCTGTTCCCGAAATGCTGTCCATAAATCAACCGCACTTCCCAATGCTTCTTCTGTTCTGTTATTAAAATTATTTCCGAAAGAGCCTACCTGAGATTTGAATTCAATAGCCGCAATAAGCTGATTTGATCCTGAAATAATCAAAAAATCCCAGTCTTTTGTCGGTCTGAAATATCCCGGAAGGTTATTCCCTTTTGTAAATATACAATCTGTTGGTACACCTAAATCTTTTGATATTGCAACAAACAAATCAATAAATCCATTCAGTTGCTTTCCACCGGTAACTGCTCCTCTGTTGCCCTGGTCTTTATTTGTTCCATTTGTTGACTGAGCTCCTCTTGTTTTCCAAAAAAGAAGGACAGCCTCTTTTATCTGATTTCGGTATTTTTCAATCGACAGTTGTTCCATTTCAGCGTTTATTCTGTTCTTTCAAAAATACAACTTTTAAATTCTATTCATCGCCAAAATAATCATTGTCAATTCGTTTAATCTCAAAAGTATTAACAGTCGAAACCGCAAGATTATGGTCTATCATTAATTCCGCTAATTGCTCACCATCTATCAAAACAATTTTTGTTTCATTTCGTGGTTGATAATCCCGTGCCTCATTTGTATATCGTGATGTCGTAATAAAAACTCCTTTTTTTGCTCCTTGACCTGCTAAAGCACCAACAAACTTGTGAATTTCTGGTCTGCCGACAACATTTTCCCATCTTTTTGCTTGAATGTAAATTACATCAAGCCCGAGTTTATCCTCTTTGATAATTCCATCAATTCCTTCATCTCCTGAACGACCAATTGAACGGCCAGCGTCTTTAATAGAACCACCATAACCCATTTTAACCAATAATTCCACAACTAAAGTCTCAAAAAAAGAAGGACTACTACATTTGATTTTTAAAAGTAATTCCTGCGCGAGATTCTTTCGAATATTCAGATAACTGTTTTCTAAAATTTCTTCAGGTGTGGACGATGTTTGAGAAACTTCAATGTCCATTGAAGAGTCCTCTCGAGTACGGCCAGTTCTTTCCTGGTATGCTGGAATCGATCTTAAAACTCTCAAATTTATTTCAACTGGATTAGTGTCGATGAGGTGTTTTCCAGCTTCTGTGATTCTGAATGAACTTCTTTTAGTATTCTCAAGAAGTCCAGCCATTTTAAAATGCGATTTCGCCCAGGCAACCCGATTGGGGAAAGTCTTTGCCGCTCCACTTGGAAGAAATTCGTTTATTTCTTCATCCGTCAAGTTGAAGTATTTCGCTAACTTTTGGTTTGTCTCAATTGTTGTATGTTCTTCTCCATCAGATAGGATCTTTAAAAACGGAAGCATTATTGATTGAAAATCTGGTATCATATATTATTGTTTGTCTGTTTTTTTAAGCTTGGCGGTAACTCTTATATCCACGCAACAAACCCTCATTCTTGATGCAAATATTATTAGCTTCTGTGCTACAAAACTTTGTATTATTTGATCTGTAAATTTACATAATCAATTTATGAATTAGGCTGAAAAAGGGGAGTATTATTGTAATGAATTTTATTAACAATCTTTACTATTTGTTACAAAGATTTTCATAATTCAGAGTTTATCTTGCACCTAAAGAATTTTAATTTAATCTTTAAGGACATGGAAAATTTAAACAAATTACCACAAGAACCGGTTTCTGTTGACAAACTGTTTCATTTGCATAATGTTACAGATCTTGAATCTGAACTTTATGATGCGATTCTTACATCACCATCCATTTTTTCTTTTAAAGATTTCTGTAAGAGATACATCATCAGAAAATATACTCAGGATCAAATCTGTAAAGCCCTACAATCATTGATAGATAAGAAATTTCTATCTTATGACAGCCAGTTTAGGATTATCAAATTACACCTGCAATCAGTTTTCCCATATAGTACCCCGCAGACTTCAGACCATTGGTTAGGTTAATTTAGTTGCCATATTGGACTCCGTGGAGTCCAATATCCCCCGATCCGGATATCTATCTATAAACATAAACCATCCGGATTTGAAAAATAATAGTACTGAATATCAAAAAAATCAGGCATAACGATAAAGTAACAGAGATAAGTTATATTTCCCGGAACAAAAACAGATTACCATAGTCTCGGGATTAGTCGCTGTTTTGTCTTTTGTGCATATTCCTTATAACCCGATAGTTCTTTTTTTAGCACCTCATCTTCAAAGTAGGTTCTCATAAATAATAGGATAATGTCAATTATTATAGGAATTATACTCCAAAGTGAACCGGTCAATAGTGGCAGAGCAAACAACGAAATTGTCATTCCTGAATATCCCGGATGCCGCACAATTCTGTAAACACCGGTATCACAAACGGTATGACCTCTTTCGGTTTGTATTCTCACTACACTTGAAAAGAATTTATTTTCATTTCTGGCTTTAAGAAAAATTATCTGTCCGACGAAGGTTAAGACAACTCCCAAAACATAAATACTCCAATGAAAATCGGGGGACCAATGATAACGTCCCGAATCAAATCCTGAAACTGCGACACTTGCCAGATAAGCCAAACCCGATAATGCCAATATCAGTTTATCCCACGATTTAGTCCCTTCTCCAATTTTGGAACGTTCAGTCATCAGTTCAGCATTATTTCTAATGGCCCAAAAATTCAGAATGGCTGCAACAAGATTTGTAGTTAGAAAAACCCAACCCTGGAAATAGTTGACCTTCCCCGCACAAAGGAATAAGATGGCAGAAAAGATCAGTGTCGTAATCATTGTTTTTATCAAAAATTTCAGCTTCATATCGGTTCTTAATAAAGCGGTGAAAAGGTATTATCAATTTAAAATGGCGGCTAATGGTCTGTGACCTTCCATTCTTTTCGGATTGAAAATATGAAAGTTGCGTCCATATTCTTTTAATCTTCAATTCCGGATCGAATATTGGGTGTTCGTAATTGCCTTAGTTTATTTTTATATGAGCCAATGACATAATTTTCAAGGCATCCGAAATTCCCATTCCGATTCTTTTCATCATTGGATATTTCTTTTTATGTTCGCTAAACATTGGTATAGTGCTCTTTACTTTAATATTCTCGTCCCATTTCTCAATTTCGAAGATATTGTCAGTTCCCCATTTCAAGTAGGCATCTTTATCCATTCCTCCTCTATCAATCACTTTTTTGTTTGCGATTTTCATCCCTTTCTTTGAACTATAATCTAAGATTATTTCTGCTCCGGGAATGTAAGTATGAAAATCGCTAAATAGTTTTTTTACTCCTGCTTCATCAAAGTAATAAATAACTCCGGCAATTAGTAGCATTACCTTATCAGCGTTTTCTATCTTTTGATACCAGTCTGTGTCAAAAACCGACATCGAAATAAATTGTCTTCGGTCCGTCTCCGGTATAAATTTTTTACGCAGAGCTATCGAATCAGGTAAATCCAGATCTTTCCAATGTATTTTCCCATTATCAACCCTGTCAAATGTAGTATCAAGTCCACAACCAACATTAACAATAGTAGCCTCAGGATAAGCAGAAATGAATTCCTTGATCTTTTCATCGAAAAATATACTTCGTGCAATCCATGCTGCCTGGCTTAATCTACTCACATGGTTTGCAATTGCACTAAAGTCGTAAGAAAGGCTATCTATTATCGAAACAGCCTTGTAATCAATTAATAATGGCTTTTGTTTTCTTGTCTCAATTGCTCTGCCCCATAATGGCAATAATAAAGTTCTTTGAACACTTCCTAGACTTATTTCAATTTCTTCATTCATAATCATTACCTTTAGCATCTGGCCATGCGAGATAACATTGCGATTATTCGACAGGTAAAGTTACATAATCTTTTTATCAGCTAAATTCATGAAGGTTTTTTTTATCCTTATTTCTGACATTTCTTTCAGTTTTCCGAAAACCGTAGGCAGGAATTAAAATACGCTCATCTTCAGCAACTATCAGTTATGAATTCAGCCCTCTACTTTGCCCCAATACAAAATAGATGAGTTGTAGTTCGAAGGTAGATCTTTCCGTTGCTGATTGCCGGCGATGCAAACATCGTCTCCCCGATGCTGTTTTTCGCAACAGGTTCAAAGGTGGCGCCTGGTTTAAAAACCGTGATTACACCCTGGTCGGAGGGTACATAAACTAATCCATCCGCAAGAACCGATGAACCATATTGCTTCCCGAGATTCTCCTTCCAGAGTACTTTCCCCGTTGCAGCTTCCATACAATTCACCAATCCATTGACCATTGTGGTGATTAAATAATTACCTGTCGTAACAGATGATGGAACATAGAAAGCACCATCAACCGATTGCCAGGCAATATGGGTATTGGTTACATCCCCATTCCCATCAGGTTTAAGTGCATAGATGATCCGCTTAGGCCATCCACTGCTGATGATCAACAATCCGGTCTGTTCGTTATAAATGGGACTCGAAGCAAAATCCTCGGAAGGGCCGGTGGCAATCCAGTAACGTGACCCATCGTCTGGATTAATTGAGGCTACCTCCATATTTCCGCAAACAATCATCTGAGTTCTTCCTGCAAGCTTCCTGATAAGTGGGGTGCTAAAACTCTGGGATTTTTTATCGAATTTAGTTTTCCACAGCGTATTACCATCTGTCTGACTTAACGCGGCAATAAAAGCATCCCCCTTACTATCGCCATTGATGATCACCTTATCTTTATAGAGGATTGGGGAGACACTGTAACCATGTGGACTCGCATAGGTGCCGGGACGCTTCATCCACAACTGCTTCCCGGAAAAGTCATAGGCTGCCACTACAACTGAGTCGCCATCAAGAAATGATAAAAAGATCGATTTCCCATCTGTGACCGGAGTACCCGAGGCAAAGCTGTTATCCGGATGTTTCCGCTCCAGGGGGCTTTTTAGTACAGTTACCTGCCATAAAAGGTTGCCGGTTTTTGTATCGTAACATAGCAATTGTTTCTCCTGTGTTTCTGTCATGGCTGTAACGCTAAACAGCTTCTCTTCCCATACAATGGGTGATGCATAACCAACTCCCGGAACCGGGACCTTCCATACCACATTGGTCGTTGAATCCCATTTAACCGGTAGATTTGTTTCCGAACTCGTCCCATCTCCGTTCGGACCGCGCCATCCCGGCCAGTTCTCAGCCATTGATACGGATTGAAGTATGAATAAGAGAACAACAATAACACCTATAAGCCTGACATTTACCATTTGTATTAACTGATTTAAGATTAAAAATATGATTTGGACTGTTACCTAAGTAGTCGAAATAATCTATTGCTTCATTCTGATCTTCATTCTCTTCCATCCTCTGACCTCCCCCAACTCCTCCAGTGGAGGTGAGTAAAGAGCAGGAGTTGTTCAGCAAACAGACCAAAAGAGTGGTCTTATATGATGAAATTGAAGTTTAATTTTGCATACGATATCTTTCCTATTACTTAAACCATCCAGAAAATCAAAGGAAATAATAAAAATCAAATCCACAAATCATTGATCATATAAAATTGGTTTAACGAGCCAATGGCGATTTGCCCGATCCTATTCCAATGATCCTGTTGCAGAATCTGCAATAGATTTCTTTGAGAATCAAAATCCCTTCTTCGGAAGAAGATCAATCTCTTCTTTATTATTCTTCTTTAAATATGACCTTTTGAATATCTGCAATTTGCAAATTATTCAAAAATTCAATTAATTCAGTGTTTTTATCTTTCGAATAAGTACCATTAAAAAACATAAAATTTCTGATATATACCAATTCACTTTTTGCGAAATGATACTCAACCTGGTATTTCCCAAAAATGGTTTCAATTATTTCATCTTTAGGCAAATATTCCGGTTTAAAATTGACTGGTAAAATAAATCTGATTGTGTCAGACATTGTGTAGCTGTTTTCTGACCATATATCATTTATTCTTTTCTCATTAAATTTCAGAGAATTACTGAATATGTTCAGATAATTAGGCCTAAAAGTATAAAACCTTTCTGTTCTTGATATAAAACTCCGTTCATTCATTTGAATATCCAATATCATTTTTGGAAAAACATCATTTGTTTCAGAAATCTTGAAATCTTCAATCTCAAGATTAACTGAAGGAAACCTATCAATAAGTACTTTTTCCTGATTCTTCCTGTCACTATTTTTCAAAAGGATGAGTTCATCCATTAAAACACCGGATTTTCTATAGGTGGCATTGCATCGCATATTTCCATTTTTATCAAGAAAAATGATTGCTTTTGTTGTCTGATAATTTTCGGTTGGTCCAAAATCCGGGGTATTGACTATTTTGCCTCCCGTCTGATTAATACATACCGCTTTTCTGTTGCAATTACCGCTTCCGATATACCCGAAAGGAATATGGTTGTTTGTACATTCAAGCCAGATTGTATCTCCATGTAACGGAATAGCCAGTATAACATGATTTGTTTGGTAAACACTTGGGAAATCACTCCATTTAATTCTACGGTCCTTCCCATTACCAATTTCAGTGTAAATTGCATCAACCCCAATGACTGACAATAGCGACTTTAGATAATTTGATAATGCTTTGCAATCGCCATATTTACACTTATCAACGGTTATTGCCGGCACTGGCTGAAAGCCACCTATCCCCTTTTGAATACTGACATATCGTGTGTTTGACTGAAAATATTTATAAATGGATTTAATTTTAGCAATTGTGTCACTAACTGGATCTGCTAATTGATGAACTTTTAATATTGTTTCAACAGGTAATACATTTCTATTTTCTAATAAGTTCCAAATCCATTTACCATAGTTTATCCACGTATCATTTGTTCCACAATAACCTTCATAGCAGAATAGTTTTGGCGAAATAACGATTGAAGGGAATAAATCGAGAATTCCCTGAGAGAATTCCTCTTTGGGATTGAATTTACATTTTGACAATTCCAGCTATTAACCTTGGTATTGCCCTGGGTAAGGGTATCATGCACACCACAAAATTTGTTTGTCCTAAATCCAATTTCCAGATCTTTAGGCGATTTTATTACTAACTGAACTGATTTTGAAGCTATTCCATAATCATCCAATAGTGTCCAATAACAACCCAGAAAGTAATTGTATTCCAATTCATATTCATATTCAACAAAATAAGGGTAATTGAAATAACGAATAATTGCCCTTTTAGCTTTACTATCCGAATAGAGCGAATATTCATCGAAATCGCTTACTGTAAAAAGTTCTGATTGTAAGATCTTCCTAATCCTCTTCCCATTTGAATCGAATAAATTACCCTTAAAATTCCTGAATTGAATATTATTGCCAATTGGAATTTCAATATTGCCAAACTTCTCTCCCTGAGCTTTTAATATTTTAACGCGATACTTATAGATAAGGGTAGTTTTAGTTAATGAGGAAATATTATATTCAGCTCTCTTGAACTCAACAATTGCGCTATCAATTGAATCTTTATCCTGACCATATGAATTGAAGACATGAAACGAAATAAAAAGAATGAAAACAAGGTCTTTCATAATTTTTTCTCTAAGACGATAGGTTCATTCATTTTCAGTATAATCTGATTATAAAATTCTTTTAAATAATCATAGTATTCCTTTGGCATTATTGAAATATTTATATCCTGTTCAATAAATATGGACATTTGATTGCCCATAACTGTAATATTGTAAATGAATTTTCCGGCTTTGTTTGGAAGTGAAAACGCTCTATTCTTTGGTAAGATCTCAGGAGTATACCCTTTGGGAATAATGATAGAATATCTAATTTGCTTTGAAAATGGAAAGTCCAGCTCTATCGGAAATAGCCGATCCCTTTCTTTATATGGATTTCCAAAATCATTGGAATTTAAATTGAAATAAATTTTATCCGGAAATTGAAATTTTGAAGAATAATAGAAGCATTCTGAAAAACTGGAATTCCCAATGTTTTGATCTTTAATACTTGAACTATCTTTTTTAAAAAAAGCGTTACTGATAAGATTGGTGGTTTCTGATTGCCTTACATTTTGCTCATTTAATATATTCTGCCGATTTGTAGCGCAATAACCGGAATACTTATTGAGAATCTCTAAATGAACTCCTGAACTATCGAATTTGCAGGTGATAGATCTATTTTCCTTTGAATCTGTCTGGTATTTTACATCAATCCATTTACCATTCTTTTTATCAAGTAAAAATCCATAATAATTGCAATCCTGATATGGAATCAGATAACAGTTTTTATCGGAGCTGATTCCATCAATATACTTATAGCCATTATCATCCTCAATGGCCACAATAATATGATTAAATTGTTCTAATAATGGATAGTCCTTTGTGATTTTACCATGCGATTTTGTGGAGATTAATACAGGATATGCATTAATTCCTGCTTCATTTAACAACAAGCAAGTAAGAAGGTTAATTTCTGCCGAATTTCCATGTCTGGAATTTAATAGTTCTATAAGACTCTTTTCTGAAAAAATATAATAATCCTTGTTCCAGGCAACATACGATTTGACAAACTTATAAATCTTTTGAATCTTCACCTCTTTTGAATCGGAAACATTCATAATTGTATCCAATACCTCTTTCACCTTTCCCGTTCTGTTCAGATATTTGGTATACTCTTCAGAAATATCTTCTGCCAATTTGTCCCAGCTAATTAATACATCTTTGTTATAGATGTGTTTTGCATAAGCTCCTGTTTCCCAAACCTCGTAACTTTGCAGCTGAAACCTGAGTTTCTCCACATAGTCTTCATAACAAAAAACATTTTTCTCATTCTCATACCCGGGAATATTGTTTAATACCCAAAGATTGTCAATATTCTCTTTCCCATTATATTTTGACTTAAGCATATCCCCAAAAATTAATATACTATATTTCAATGTTGAAGGGAACCTAACTTTTATTTCGCTATAAATTGTAGGCATTTGATGCTGGAAAATCCATGAATCTAAAAATGTAATTCTTTGGGTAATGAAAGTATATTTATATTCCAGAATCGAACCCTCCTTTACAGAAGGAAATGTAAACCGTATCTCACTCCAGCGTGAATTATCGATTTTTGTATAAAAATCACTCTTCTTTAATTCGGTTTTGGAAATTACACCATTCTCAATATTGATCGTTTGTGCTTCTATATCCACAATGGTTTCCAAATTATTTTTGTAATAATATGGAATTTCGATATTTGCAAATTGAATTCCTTGTTGATTTAAAATTTTGATTTTCTTATATATATGGATGTAGGCATTTCCGGCACTAAAATCAATAGAACCATTTTCCGACAAAATAACTGCTTTTGCAGTACTATCAAAACTACAGATCTTTAAATCAATCTCTTTACCTGAAGGTTTTCCCCATTTTATTGGTACCTGAGAAAACGATAGCAAACTGAACGAAAAACATATGGTTAATACGATACTTCTCATTTGCAATAATTTGCTTTTATGGATGATCAGATTTTATCAAAAAATTGAATCATGAGTGCACAATAATCGACAAACTCAGTGAATGGCAAGGTTTCGTATTTGTCGTAAATATCGTGATAGGCTTTAATGCCACCCTGTGTGTAGATATAAAAACATGGGACACCTTTTTGATAGAACAAACAGTGGTCGCTGTTGCAGGCCGCTCCGCGTATGTCAATTTTAGGCAAATATTTATTTTCTGAATTAATCATCGTCAATAAATCAAACTTCTCCTTATAAACACTTCCATTGACTACTCTTACCCCTTCCTCTCCGGTCCCGGCCATGTCAAAGTTAATGAGGAACTTAATGCTGTTAAGTTTCATTAAAGGATGTTCAGTAAATTCTTTTGCCCCCAGAATGCCCACCTCTTCGGCTGATAATGCAATAAATACGACCGAATATTTAGGTTTGTTTTTTGCATAATAATTGGCCAGACTTAAAATCATTGCAACTCCGCTTGCATTATCATTGGCGCCGGGAAAATAGGTTTCTTTCCCCATTCTACCCAAATGGTCATAGTGCGCTGTAACAACAATAAAGGAGTCAGGATTGAAACTGCCTTTTAGATAACCAACAACATTTTGAGTTTCGTAATTCTTAATGAATTTACTCTCGATATTGACTTCAACCGAACTAACACGACTAAGGCTAATATCCTTATTAATAACAACAACCGGCCTAACGTTCTGAAAAATTGAATTTTCCCACATTAATTTTTCCTTCGTGAAGATAATAACTCCTTTAACTGAAATTTGAGGACTATGTTTAAGATAGGAGATATGTTCATCAATTCTTTTATTCAATTCTTTATCATCAGATACTTTCTCAGTATTATCAATTAAAATGAAATGATCACCTACCCTGCTAATGAGATCCATCAGCTTTTCCTTTGTGTCGATCTCTTTTCGGCTGGTTTTTAGAATGTTGTATTTCCCTTTAATCCCCGGAGAAGAAGATTCAATAAGATAATCAACAGCTGGTTTTAAAGTTTCACCATCAATTTTTAGCGACATTTTATTTGGGAATGTATTGATGGGTATATCGAACTTTTGATAATATGACTTACCCAGTGGGAGTAATCCTATGCTCTTATATTCGCCGGAGATAAATTCAGCAGCCAGCAAATCCCCCTTTTGGGTATATCCTCTTCCGTGCAATTCAGGAGAGGCCAATTTCTTAACAACGGATTTTGCATATTCAAGATCCTGAGAATAGGTGATCAAATTTAGAATCAATAAAATCAATAAAATACTTACTCTTCTCATAAAAAAATGTCTTCTTAATATAATATAGCAAATGTAAAAATAAGAATGACCTATCTTGCCATTTGCATCCTATTTATTGTGAAAAATTTAAGGTATATTAATATGAAGGAAAGAGGAGGATTACCCACAAATAAAATCAATCATGTCAAGGGTCTGAGTTTAAATTCCATTGTTTTAATGGTAAGAATTATTTTTGTTTATCCCTTTTTTATAATTCTTTACCACCTTCCCAAATTCCTTATCCTTTTTTCGTCGCGCTTCAACTGTTGATTCAAAATGGGCTTTTTCTCTTTCCATTTTTAGGTAATTCTCCCACGATGCTCTGTCGATTTCTCCTTTTTCGACAGCATCAATAACCGAACATCCGATTTCATTGGTATGTGTGCAATCTTTAAACTTACAATATTGAGAACGGTCAACAATTTTGTCGAATGTAATTTCCAGGCCATTTGTTGAATCAGCAATACCTACTTCTCTCATCCCTGGATTGTCAATAAGAATTCCGCCACATTCAAGAACAACTAATTCCCTGTGACTGGTAACATGTCTCCCTTTATTGGTACTTTGACTAATTGCAGCGGTTTGCATTAATCTCTTTCCGGAAAGATTATTTAATAATGTCGATTTACCTACACCCGAAGAACCGAGCATACAATATGTTTTTCCCTTTTCAATGGTCGTTAAAATTCTGTCGTATCCATCGTGGGACTCGTTACTTATTGCAATAATCGGAACATTTTTAATCCGGTCTTTTATGTTCACCATTATCTCAGAAAGTTGCTCTTCGTTGATTAAGTCTGTCTTGCTGAGTACAATTATTGGACTCACCTTTGAGGTATTACAGATAGTCAAATATCTTTCAAGTCGGTTGATATTAAAGTCCCTGTCAACGGCCTGGACGATAAAGGCATAATCAATGTTTGTTGCAATGATCTGTGTCTCTCCAAATTGTCCGACTGCCTGCCTTTTAATGATGGAGAATCTCGGCAGTATTTTATGTATTAATGCAAAATCAGTATCATAGGTTGATAGGGCAACCCAGTCTCCCACTGCCGGAAAATCCTCTCTGGTTTTTGCCGTAAAACGCATATTACCTGTTACCTCTGCTTCAAATTCACCATTTAGAGTTTTGACGATATATCGCTCCTTGTGTTCTGCTATAACCCTGCCGGTATCAAAGTTATTGAGGTTATGTTCTGTTCTGAATTGCTCAAGTTGGTCATTGTATCCAAAATTTTCCAATCCCATTTCACTTCTGTATTTTATAGTTTAAATTGAGGCTATTTCGGTTCTACACTAAATCTCAAAACTGTTTTTAATTTTTCCGACGGTACTTGTCTCGCATCACTTAAATAAATTTCACGGTGAGCTTTTGATTTTCGCACACAATTCTCCTTTTCTGCAAACTCCTCCATTATTTTGAAACTAGCCGGTTCATCGTCATAACTACCTAAGTGCATCATTTGAATAACTCTACCTTCAACAATTTCTTCAAACACAACTTTCTCCAATAACTGGTGTGGTTTTTTCTGTTTTGCCTGTTCAAGTATTAACATAGCAAATTTGTAATCCACAAAATCCGGTTGACGTATCATCAATTTGAATATCAACTCATTTTTATTAATTGCACCTTTAAATGATTTCTTTGCTTGTTCACTTAAATCCCAAACCCCTTCAAGCGGGTAAACAGTATAATCAAAATAACCTTGCGGTTCCATTCTTTTTTTAGGACTCATTTTTACAGCATACGATAATGCATACAACACGCCAATGTATTCCGGGAAAAAGTCATCATTTGGGTTTCCTTCCCCATTAATTGTGAAGAATTTAAAACCTGGGACACTAATCAGTTCCGGTTTATTCTTAGGCAAATAGAATTGTTTCTCGTCTTTTCTCCATTCGTTTTTCATAATACTTTACAATCGTTCATTATATCATTCCAATTACTTATTATCCATCACTTGTTCGATAAAGATTAAAAATGGATCAAGCTTTTTCATATCATGCTTTAGTTCCAGGTTCACTATAAACGAAATGCCACCATCTCCTGCGTATTTCGGACCAGCAAAATATGGCCTGCCAAAACCGGATGGTTCCATGTTTTCCCTTTTATGGCAGGGAATCGTGCCAGTTCGGTGAACTGACCGGGGATGGCTTTGACCAATGCTATTTCTCCTTTTTCGGTTAAAACCAACAGAATATCCTGATCGGCAAGTAAGATCAGCTGTCCGCCATATCGAGCCCCTTTCCATTTTCGCTCCCCTTTTTCGATGTCGATGCAAGCCAGACTGAGCCCTCCTTCAAAACCATAGACATATCCTTTATGGATGACGATATCGTTATAATCGGGTTTCAGGTTTTCAGAAGTCCAGCGTTCTTCAACTTTCCAAACACCTGCATTTTTATTAACCGCGATACGTTTCAGCGCTTTTCTCTCTTCCTGATTTATCAGCAAATCAGTTTCATTGATCAACGCCGGCTGAATAACCCTTATTCCCGGAAAGGAAAGATTCCAAAGTATATTGCCATCGGCGGGTGCATAACTGGTTAAACCCTCCTTGTTCGTAAATAAGACTTGCTTGGTGTCATTGTTCACCATTAAATGAGGTGAACAATAACTTTCTCCTCCATCTTTGCCCGACCACCGCAGATGGCCATTGGAAATATCATAGGCCAAAATCTGTCCGGAGATGGAGATAAAAACGGTGCTGTCAACAACAAGAGGCGAACCGGTATAACCCCAGCCCGGAATCTCCACATGGGTATCCTTTGCTGCATTTCGCGTCCAGATAAGCGTTCCGGTAGCTTCATCGAGTACATTTACGATCCCGGTTGCGCCCATTGAATAAAGTCGGCCTTTATAAAGTGTGGGTGTCGAACGGGGACCAGCGCCTGCGTGTGCATCCCAGAAACGTGTTGAATCGCTATGTTTCCAGACAGGATCACCCGTATTCAGATGATAGCATGTGACCATTTCGTAATCCCCGCGCTGTTCCTGGGTAAACATCAGATCCCCATGAACGGCAAAAGAGGAGCATCCTGGTCCAACAGGGCGGCGCCATAGCTCCACGGGTGAGTTCTTCGTCCAATCGGTTTCTATCTGGCTACCATGAACAATACCATCGCGGTTAGTTCCGCGAAAACCAGCCCATTCAGGTTCTTTTGCTCTGGCCTCCGAATCCAGGGGCATTGAAGTAAGTTGATCAGGAGTTGAAATTAAGGACTCTTCAGCAGTTGTGGCCCATCTCCAGGCAAATTCGTGATGGATTTCTGCATCCATTCCATTGGTGCGGAGCAAAGCCCAAAATCCGGAGGCGAGCAGAATGGTGAAAACCATTGTTATACGCCTGAGTTTATCAGTGAAATTGCGGCTGGCAACTGCCCATACCACAAAGGCAAGGGACATTACAGGGATTGAATAAAATGCAAACATTAATCCCACATTCGCCGTGGCAATTGATTTGTCAATTATTTGTGATGTGGCAACTAATCCTGCCACCATTAAAACAATTGCAAACCAACGCTCAAAGGCCGGAGCTCTGCTAAAAAAGGCCCACCAGATCGCTAATGCCAACCCGAACAGGAATATACTAAGGAATCCAAATGCAATTGCATCGGGAAAAAGTTCAGGCAGAACAAATCTTGACAGCCATTGTAATAGAACAATAACGATACCCGGCCACAATCTCAGTGACTTTCGCCGGGTGGATTCATGGAGTGGATGGAATGTGTTCATGCTTTCTACTATTTAATTAACACTTTTCTATCATAAAGATAGATGATTATTTAATAAAAAAACAATACAATATCAGTTATTTAAGTTATCTGATCCACATCCTGATTGGGGTTAACATGACGGCATGAGGAGCATTGTCGACAACCTAATCACTGCTGTGTTATTACTCATTGACTGTAAAATCTATCGCTTCCCCATTTCAAGGGATTGTTTAAAAAATAATTTGAAATGGCATCATAGGTTTTGTCATCACGAATAATATGATCGTGAAAAGAACGTTGCCAGGCAAATTTTGGATATCCCAATAAATGGATCTGTTTTGAAACGGTGGTTTTGTTAATTCGGACAACGATTTTATTTTTTGGCAATTTCTATTTCTGCTTTATAATCGGCCGGTTTAATCACGACACCTAGCACAGGAGTTGGGGTCAGTTTATTCAGTTTTATACGGTATCCGCCGATCAGCGAATCGGTCCGGAGTGAAGGGTTGGTGTTCAACACAAAAGGCACAATGGTGTTTGCCGATGTAAAGACAAATCGTACAGCACCATTTCCAGCCCAGACACATTGGGCACCAGTGGGACATCGCGAATCGTTTAAAACGGAATCGAGCACAATCGAAATCTGGTATTC
Organism: Prolixibacteraceae bacterium; assembly: GCA_963677935.2. GTDB lineage: Bacteria > Bacteroidota > Bacteroidia > Bacteroidales > Prolixibacteraceae > JAAFHB01. Next base: position 4,293,159 of record CAXXEH010000003.1, read on the forward strand.
AGTATTTTTGATTACCTCGCCATATTTTAGCTCAAAAGGTTTATCCAAAACGAATGTATTCTGGCCCTGCTCATCTTTGCAAAAGGAAAGAAGTACCAGCACAAGAACTTCAAATAGAATTAGTTTCATAATGGTTAAATTTAATACCCCGCAAATTACGCGGTTTTTACAATTGTAAAGTTACGAAACCTAAACACAAATTGGCCTTTCAATGATGAAGAATAATCCCAGCTTTCCGAATCCGGATGTCTCATTAGACATTCTTAAAGAGCAGACCGATCTGCTTGAGAGTCGTAACCGGGCAGCCCAAAACGGGGGCAAGGCAGAGACCACCCTGATGCATCAAACCGAAACGCTTTGGGATGATCTGATGCGCAAATTGGCCCGGTATGTCGAGCGGATAGCCGACGATGATCCGGCAATTATCCTTAGCGCTGGTTTTAATTTGTCAAAACCACCTGCACCCTATCAAAGACCGGAGTTCAGCATAGAGCAGGGTGAGAAATCGGGTTCGATCCAGCTCCACAGGCAGGCAGTAAAAGGGGCAAAATCATACGTCTGGCAGTATAGCAAGAATGCATTGCCCGAAAACGAATCAGACTGGACTTTTGCAACCGCCACGACATCTTAACATACTTTCATTTTAACCGGATAAACTGGTCACACCCGACATCTGGTATAATCTACCTGACTGCAAAAGTAATTTGGATCGTCTGATCACATTATTAAAAGATCATCCGGAGTATGATGTCCGAAATAGTGATGAAATCAATCATTTATGCAAAAAGGAGGATTCCGGCAGGAAGATCATCCATGGACATGAATCATGGAATGATCTTTAGTTTATTTCCTGGTAAGCTCCGGGTAGGGACGATCGTAACCCTTCATGGCATGCCAGATAATCCGGTTAAATATATCTTCATCAATACGGTCAAAATCATCGAGGTCCTGCTCCATCGATTTCTTCGCCCACGATAGTTGTTTGCCCGATAATCCTTTAAGCGGAGGATTGAGTTCATCAAGTGGAATATTATTCCGTTCAGCTTTATATGGTGTAAAATCGGCCGTTTCGCGGAAACAATCCGACATTGGCTCAGCCGCCATATCCAACTGATTCATTGGTCCAATACCAAGAATATTTTCCATGGTCCGAACCATGTTGATCTGGGAATAATAGGTCGATACCACCTCGTTGCGCTTGGTATAAGGGCTGATCACCATCCCAACTGTCCGGTGTCCATCCACATGGTCAAGTCCGGCCTGTGGATCATCTTCCGTAACAAAAATGCAGGTCTCTTTCCAGAATTTACTCTTCGATATTGCTTCAACGATCTGCCCCAATGCAAGGTCATTGTCAGCTACTGCAGCACGCGGGGTAGGAACGCCAGGTCGTGTTCCTGAAGTATGATCGGTAGGTAACAGCATGATACTAAAATTTGGAAAATTATCATTCTTCTCAAATTCATGCAGCTCTTTAATAAATTCAGCAGCACGATAGGCATCGGATACAATGTTTGGAAAACCGATAAATGTGGGGCAGGTATAAGGTATAATCTGTTCGAGATTTGCTTTTGCCTTTATTGAAATCAGATTTGTCCCTTTCTGAAAGTCATTATAAATATCTGTAAATGTGGCAGATTTTGGATTGATTTCTGCATCGACAAATTCTCCGTAATTGCGAAATGTCAAACCATTTTTCAGCACGTGGTCCCAGATAAATCCGGAGCTTGCATAAGCCAATGGATCATCACCATCATAGGGATAGCTTCGGGTAAAACTCCCAAACGATTTCTCGAGATAATCGGTTACATACGCTTCATCGGTCCACTGATGTCCGTCGGCGCTGAGCACACCACTGCAATAAAAGTTATCCATCAACACAAATGTTTCGGCCAGTTTGTGATGATTAGGGGTTATTTCACGACCAAAATGGACCAGGCTCGTATCTCCGTTCCCCTGCTTCATATCCCCGAAAACCTGATCGTAGGTTCTGTTCTCCTTGATAATATAGACGACATGTTTGAAATGAGAACTCTGGCCGGGCACTTGGGGGATCGCCACTTTTTTCAGGTTGTTTCCCATTAACAATTGATTCTTTGGATCTTTCGCAAGCGTATTATTCTGCACAACGAGTTGTGTCATTGCCAAAAGCTCCTTTTTTTGAGGCACCCCAATAATTGAAATGGTCCCGCTATAATCATGTGAGTTATACCCCTCATGATCTGCCCCCTTGTTCCTTGAACCCGTACCTTTCACATTTGCCACATACAATTGATTCCCTCCCTTATTGACAACGACAGATCCCGGATACCAACCTGTTGGAATATATCCGATTACCTGATTTGAGGCGCCGATTCTGATGATACAAATGGCATTCTCAGTACCATTTGCAACATAAAGGTATTTCCCGTCGGGCGAAATGGCCAAAGCGTTGGGTGCACTGCCAAAAAGGAGTTCCTTATTCATATGAACCGATATCTCACTTTTGACCTCATCTTTTTTGGTGTCAATTACATAGATCTTATCACTGTTTGCGCAAGCCACATACAACAAAGAGTGGTCTGGACTCAGTATCATTCCCGAAGGGTGTAATCCAACATTGATCTCTTTCAGCTGGACGCTCTTTTTCAGATCAACCACCGATACCGAACCGTTGTTGGCAATACCCGTTTTAGGATCAACGAGTACCTCGCTTCCTGAAGTAGGATAGGTCGACTCGCCGGCAACAGGTTTTCTCCCACCCCAATTGGTGACATACGCTTTTACATCGGTGCACAATACCACATCATATGGGGCAATTCCTACCGGGATCTCATTTACCGAATGATCGATCAGATTTACAATTGCCAGTGAATTATTCCTGTTTAATGTAACCAATAGCTTCTCCTCTTTTGAATTTAAAACAAGACCTCCGGGATAGGGATTCCCACCTATTGCAGGCATAGGCATTACAATCGGCAAATCCCAGCTTAGGAGATTATTTTTATCGGCATGGGCAACCAGGATCTTGTTTGAGGCCTCAGAAACATAAATATTGCGGTTGTCTTTCGAAGAACAGATCCCGGTGAAAGATGCGCCAGTTTTGTCATATGGAAGCGTTTGCACCACCATTCTGTCGCTCAACCTGATCAGATCGAGCGATTTCATATTTTTGACAAGAAGAAAATCTCCGCCTGAAATCAAAGAGAGGTCCACCGGTCGGCCGTGCAGATCAACCTGAAATCCGGCAGGTCGTAATAATTGGTTGGACGGGACGAGTATACTCCCATCGGGTTGGGGACCAACTTTTATGTTTTGTGCCTGAATAGTTACAAAAGCAAATAAAAGAGCGGCAACAAACCAACCCTGAAATAACCTTTGTTTAGTTTTCATAAGTATACAATTTGATAATTTTTGCATTAAATGTGACAATAGATTTTAACTAAGTTATAAGAACTAAATAATGTCTTATTTCCATATTTTACTGCCTTCTTATAAATCCAAAATAAAAAATGGACTTAAAAATTAAATATTGAAACGCGACATCCTATTATTCTAATTGCCTTATAATCATCACCTTCACTTTTCGGGAAATAAGTTTTGAATATCCTCCCTTGTGGCCTTGCATATTCCCCTTTCGGTAATGAGGCCAGTAACGAATCTGGCTGGAGTGACGTCAAAGCCATAGTTCGCTACAGGTGATCTTTCATTTACAATTCTGATCCTTCCTGGTTCACCATTTTCGAGCTGACCCTCTATCCAGCTGACTTCCTCTCCATCGCGTTGTTCGATAGGAATTTCGGAAACACCATTTTCCATTGAAAAATCGATTGAGGAGGAAGGGAGTGCCACATAAAAAGGAACCTTGTTGTCAGATGCGGCCAAAGCCTTGAGATAGGTTCCGATTTTATTGGCCACGTCTCCGGTTGAGGTTGTTCGGTCGCTCCCAACGATGCAAAGATCGACCATGCCATGTTGCATCAGATGCCCCCCGGCATTATCGGGGATTACGGTATGGGGAACACCTTCGTGTGACAATTCCCATGCAGTGAGTCGGGCCCCCTGATTTCGCGGTCTGGTCTCATCAACCCACACATGAAGCGCGATTCCCTTGAGAAAAGCTTTGTAGATGGGCGCCGTGGCTGTTCCCCAATCGATACAGGCGAGCCATCCGGCGTTGCAATGGGTCAGGATATTGACGGGCTGCCCGTCTTTTGATTTGCTGATCGCCTCTATCAATGTGTACCCATAATCGCCAATTGCTTCAGACCAGCTGATCTCCCTGTTTTTTAAACGACCAGCTTCCGAAAGGGCCATCTCACACGCCACTTCCGATGTTGGGCATTCACTCAACTGATCCATCATTTCATCAATCAGAATTGCAAGGTTAACAGCCGTTGGTCGTGCCGATTTCAGATAATCTGCATCCTTCTTCAGAGATGCTCTCCAATTCTGATCTACCAAGTTAACAAGACTGAGATAGACCCCATAAGCCCCGGTAACACCGATGAGCGGCGCCCCTCTGACCGTCATATTTTGAATGGCATCAAAGGCATCGCCGGGAGTTTTCAGATCAATAATCTGAAATTCAAAAGGCAACTTACGCTGGTCGATCACCTGAATAATACCCCGATTGTCAGGATGAACCCATATCGTTTGATAATTTTTATCATTGACCTGCATTGTTAAAAAAAGTATTAAATATTTCCCCAAGATAGTCAGCTTTAGGATAAAATCCATTATTTATTTCCTTCGGAAAAATATTAATTCCAATAAATTCAGGGGCTATAAACTTTGACAGTTCAGGTTTGGTCACATTTCCATTTCAATCGTTTCATTCCTAATTTAAAATCAGTTTGTTTAGTTTATGCTTAACCAGAATCATATTAGGTGAAACAAAATAATTTAACCAACAGCCTGAATGAAAATCCTTCATTGCAGCAAAATAATATAATTGAATATTATAATAAAAATCACCCCGGAGGTTATTGATGATAGTTTTTGAGCACGATTTAAATTAAAGAAAAAAATGGAGTTGCATTATTCAATAAACTCATAAATAGCTAAGCCTCAAAGAATATATTTGTACTTTTCTGTCATTAATTGATTTATTTTAGGTATATTTAGTGCTCAAAATATCAATAGATGACAGGACAGAAACTGATTTGATAATCCAATTTAAAGAAAGGTAGTCATGAAACAAAAAACTTCGAACGCCAGTTTCCCAGCATCAGGTTGAATCCAACTTTTATCATAGAATAAATTTGATTTTAATAAAGATAAACCGCCCATTAACAAGGGTATAAAAATAGAATATACAAAGAAAAAAGCAAATTTAAAAGTGATTCCCCTTTCATATTAAGAAAGTAATCAGATGTCAAAGAAAATAATTTCTGAATTAGAAAAAAATCTTCGTGATGAAAACCACGAATTGAGGATCCGTTTGACCGAAACGGAAGAAAAACTAAAGGCAATATGCAAAGAGGAAGCAACTACGATTGATGGTAATCGTATCGGTGGTGATACTACTTTTGAAACTGCTTATCGTAACTTGATTGATGCAATGAATGAAGGGTTGGTCAATCTTTCGGATATCGGTATTATTCAATATTGCAACCGCCGGTTCACAGAACTGATAGCTGTGACTCCTGAAAAGGCGATAGGGACAAAGCTTAGCCGATTCTTCGGAGAACAAGAAAAGTCAAAATTCGAAGCGCTGCTGAAAGAGGGTCGCAAGAAAAAGTGCTTCGGAGAATTTAAGTATTCAGATCCTGATGGTGGTACCCGCAATTTTTATCTTTCATTTAGTCCATTGTTAACCAACCTGATATTAGGTGTATGCGTGATGATCACCGACATTACTGACCTCAAACTGGCTGAGGAGAAACTACTGAAGAGCGAGAAATCTCACCGCACTTTGTTTAATATGCTGAATGGTTTTGCTTATTGCAAAATTAATTATGAGAATGGTCTAGCTTTTGATTTTACATTCCTTATAGTCAATAAGGCGTTTGAAGAGTTAACTGGTTTGAAAGATGTTGTTGGGAAAAAAGTATCAGAAGTCATTCCGCAAATTCACGAAATTGATCCGGAATTGATTCAATTGTATGCAAGGGTTGCGACCTCGGGCAATTCAGAATCCGTTGAAATATATCTGAAAACCCTGAAAATTTGGTTTTCAGTCTCCGTTTATAGTCCTGAAAAAGATTATTTTGTTGCTGTATTTGAAGTGATTACCGAAAGGAAAGTAGCTGAGATGGCACTTCGTGAGTCTGAAGAATTACATCGGATTACTATTGCAAGTATATCTGATCCTGTATTTATTACCACTGATTCGGGCAGATTTATCTTTATTTGTCCCAACGTTTTAAGGATTCTGGGTTATAACAACCAAGAACTAGAACAGATAGGCAATATTTCCGGATTGGTAGGCGAACAACTGTTCGATATGAACGATTTGAATGCCCATGGAATTATTGCAAATATTGAACGGACGATTACTGATAAAAGCGGTATAGAACGGATTTTTCATTTAACTGTAAGTCGTGTAGACATTCAGGGAGGTACAATTTTATGGGTATTTCATGATGTTACTGAGCTTAAAAGGTCAGATGAAGTGCAAAAAGAAATCGAGCAATCCAAATCCGAATATATAGAAAGACTGAATGAAGCTCAAAAGGTTGCTTCCATTGGAAGCTGGGAATGGAATTTGCTAACGAATACCGTTTGGTGGTCGGATGAGACCTATAGGATTTTTGGGGTAAGTGCAGAAGACTTCGTTCCTGGTTTCGAGGCAAACAGCCAATTCATACATCCCGATGATGTCGAATTATATAGAGCATCATTCGAGCAATGTTTGAAGTCAGGTATCCCCTTTGATATCGATATCAGGTTGATAAACTATAGTGTTAATCCAAAGTTCTGTCAGGCGCAAGGGACTGTTATAAATGATAGTGACGGGCAACCAGTGCGTTTTGTGGGAACTATTATGGATATTAGCGAGCGCAAATGTGCGGAAGTAGTAATACAGCAGAAAAATGAGGAGCTTTTGAAAGTTAACGCCGAAAAAGACAAGTTTTTTTCCATTATAGCCCATGACCTACGGAGCCCTTTAAGCGGATTTATGGGATTGACTGAGGTAATGGCTGAAGGATCTGATGGAATTTCTTCTGAAGAGTTTCACAAAATGGCCGTGGTGATGAAAAATTCTGCAGCAAATATTTTTCGCTTACTTGGAAATCTTTTAGAATGGTCGCGTATGCAAAGGGGGGTAACTATATTTTCCCCGAGATTACTTTTATTGAGTTCGGTTATTTCTGACAGTATATTTCATATTATTGGAGAATCAAATATTAAGGATGTTACCCTTGATCTTAATATACCAGAAGATTTATTTGTTTTTGCCGATAAAAATATGCTGGAGTCTATTATCCGAAATTTAACATCTAATGCGTTAAAATTCACACCTCAAGGCGGGAAAATAAGTGTTTCAGCACGCTTGGATTCCGGTAAGGACGTTGAAATTTCAATTACTGATTCGGGAATTGGAATGAGTAAGGAGATGATCGAAAATTTATTCCGACTTGATATCAATACAAATCGAAAAGGAACTGATGGTGAATATAGTACAGGATTAGGTTTGATACTCTGTAAAGATTTTATTGATAAGCACGGAGGCAAATTGCAAATTGAAAGCGAGGAAGGAAAAGGAAGTACTTTCCGGTTTACATTACCAAGAACTCAATCTCCGGAATCAAAACAAACAAGTGGCGAAAACTGAAAGAGTGAATCATGCGTTGATTAATAAATAAGTATTGATGTTTAATTTATATGAATGGTTCGAATTGTTTGTATTACAGAGTTGTAAAATGATTATTTCTTAAACAAGAAAAGACCGGATTTTGGTCCGGCCTTTCAAAACAAATTTTTACCAGATTCTGTTATTCTTTGCTAAAAGCGGCATCGAAAGCAAGAGAGCTTGGTGAAAAGTCAACCTTCTTCACAAATTCGCATGATTCGGCAGCACCCATTTCGCGATCCATACCACTATCTTCCCATTCAACAGAGAGTGGTCCGGCGTATTGAATATCATTTAGTGCACGGATGATCCGCTCAAAATCGATCTTTCCGCGTCCTACACTTCTGAAATTCCAGAAACGTCGGTTATCGCCAAATTCCACATGACCACCAAACACACCAACAGTTCCGGGATGTTCATTCCAGGTTACATCTTTCATATGAACGTGGAAAATCCGGTCGCTGAATTCGTAAATAAACTGTACATAGTCAACGCCCTGATAACCGAAATGACTCGGATCAAAATTGAACCCAAAAGCAGGATGATTGTTCAGCGCCTTCAAAGCTCTTTTTGCGGTTTCAATATCGAAAGCAATTTCGGTCGGATGGACTTCAAGGGCAAATTTAATCCCCAACTCCTGATAGGCATCGAGAATCGGAATCCACCGTTTGGCAAAATCCTGATAACCTTCATCGATTGTCTCCTGTGTAACGGAGGGAAATGAATAAAGATATTTCCAGATTGAACTGCCTGTAAAGCCATTAACAACCTTTAATCCCAGCCGTTTTGCCACCCTTGCGGCTTCAATAACGTTGGCTGCAGCTCTTTGACGGATACCTTCCGGGTCACCGTCTCCCCAAATCTCTTCAGAAAGCATCCCTTTGTGGCGGCTATCGGGATTATCGCATACAGCCTGTCCAACAAGGTGGTTTGAAATAGAGAACAGCTGAAGATCATACTTTTTCAGCAAAGCGAGTTTGGCATCGCAATAAGCCTGATCGGCCTTTTCCACTTCGATATGGTCGCCCCAGCAGGCGAGCTCCAAACCATCGTATCCAAACGATTTGGCTTTTTGTGCGACTGTTTCAAGGGTCAGGTCGGCCCATTGGCCGGTAAAAAGGGTAACTGGTCTTTTCATGTGTAACTATTTAGTTTATGTTTATTCTGCGAATTTTACCCACTTCTGCTGATCGTTATAACCGGCTTCCACTACGGTATCGATAAACTGCATTCCCCGTATTCCATCTTCAACGGTTGGGAAGTCAAGCCATTCGGCTTTGGGTTCCTCACCATTCATTTTTGCACGAACTGTCAATGAAAAGTTGCGGTAGATATTGGCAAATGCTTCGAGATATCCTTCGGGATGACCACCCGGTGTACGGGTATTGTGTTGTGCGATTGCACTCATATAGCCATTCCCAACCCGAACGATCTCTGCCGGTCTGTCGCCCCATTTAAGAAACAGCGTATTTGGCTCATGCTGATGCCATTCCAGTCCGCCCTTATCGCCATAAACTCTCAGCCTAATGTTATTCTCTTCACCAGCTGCAATTTGTGTTGCAACCAAGACTCCCCGTGCGCCATTATCGAAACGAAGCAAGGCAGCGCCATCATCATCCAGTAAACGACCGGGAACAAAAACATTCAGTTCTGCACAGATTTCCACTGTTTTAAGTCCTGTGACATATTCTGCCAGGTGGTGTGCATGAGTTCCGATATCGCCCATACAACCAGCTTTACCCGAACGTTTGGGATCGGTACGCCATGAGGCCTGCGCATTTCCGGCATCTTCGAGTTTGGAGGAGAGCCATCCCTGCGGATATTCCACAAATATTTTCCTTATTTTCCCGAAATCACCCCGGCGTACCCGTTCGCGGGCCTCTTTAACAGCCGGATAGCCGGAATAGGTATGGGTCAGCGCTAAGATCAGACCCGTCTCCTCAATTTTTGCTTTAAGCAGTTTTGCTTCATCAAGTGTAAAGGTGATTGGTTTATCGATCACTACGTTAAAACCATATTCGAGCGCCATCATAGCGGGTCCAAAGTGTGCAAAATTTGGCGTAACAATTGTGACAAAATCCATTCGTTCACCTACAGGCAGTTTTACCTCATTCTCAAACATCTCCTGATAAGTTTTATATACGCGGTTATCAGGAAGGAAATAGGACTTTCCGGATGAGAGAGAAATCTCGGGATTTATACTAAAACAACCACAAACCAATTCGATCTGGTTGTCCATAAAAGCTGCAAGACGGTGGATTGCACCAATAAAGGCGTCGCTTCCTCCGCCTACCATTCCCATTCGTAATTTTCTGTTCATTTTGTTTGTTTTGTACCGTTAACCATTTTATAATCGGCACTAAAGTTACAAACAAAACTTTAATGAAACCCCTTCAACATGAATAAAAATATCATCAAAAAAAGATTAAATGTAAAGTAGCAGATGAGAAGTTAATGGAATGGTACTATTTTCGTGGTTTTGATAATTCAGAAAATTCAGGCAGTTATAATGGGCTCCAGAAAGAGAAAACCGTTAATCAGAAATTTGATCAATATCCTCCTTATCACGATAATCTTATCTGTTGGATATATTTGTTTTACAATTGTTTATGATCTTCGTATCCGTTTCATCAACCGTTCCGAACTCAAGGATATTGCAGGTGTAAATGAAGATTATGGCACAAGGTTTACCCATTTTGTGGATGCCATTGAGAAAGAAACCGACTGGAAGGTAGAAATAATCAGTGGTTTACGCACCAAAGAGGAGCAGATTCAATTGAAACGCGATAATCCGCGAAATGCTTCTGTCAAAAAGAGCCGGCATGTATTAGGACGAGCAGTAGACCTGAATCTTTATAGGCGGAACGGATTTCGGTTTATAAGGTTAAAAAAAAGTAATTCGAAGGGTTCATGGATCGCCACGGGAATCCCCGAAATTGCCAAACGTTACGGACTCTTATGGGGAGGCACCTACCGGAACTACCACGATCCGGTCCACTTTGAGATCAACTGAGGGAGTGTACAGGCTATTTGGCAATTAGGCGAATAGGATTTGGGCTATTAGGCGAATAGGACTTTAGGTTTATTCTCCCTAATTCTTGTAAAATTCAAGCGGATCTGCCACTTTGTTGAATGGAGGCATTTCCGGGGAAGATATCTTTTCATTCTTTGTTAAATGGAGTTCGTCGAGCGGCTTAAATAGGAAGACTGGCGCTTTTCCCTCTGCCAGTGAAAGTTCGATCAATTTTTTAAGGGTATAATTAAATTCTCCTTTCATCACTTGTGACACGTAACCCTTTGACAAACCAAGCTGTAAAGCCAACTGGGATTGTGTCATGTTGTTAGCTTTCAGATATTCGGTTACCTGACGAAAAATCTCATTTTGTTAAGAATTCTTATAACCTATCTTTTTGCGTTGTTTCTGCACCAATGCCAGATGATCTTTTTGCAACAAAAAATTTATCGCATCATAAACATCCTTAAATTGCTTATCATATTTGCTTTCGAGTTCCCTAAGCTTAACAGTTAAATCGCTGTGCGACAATGCATACTGTCTGATAAACACAAAAGCGCGGATTATCTGAATATTTATTTGAATAGCTTTGGGGCTGTTCAATACGCTCGATAGCATCGATACACCTTGCTCGGTAAATGCATAAGGTAAATATTTGGCGTATTTTCCTCTTCCTGTCTCTAAGGTCACAAATTGTGACCTTAGAAAATTGTATTCTTGTCGTGTAATTTGGATCATAAAATCCGGAGGAAAACGGTCAATATTACGCTTAACTGACTGGTTCAGAACTTTAGTCTCAACCTCATAAAGTTCTGCAAGATCAAAATCCAACATTACCTTTTGGCCCCTGATCTCGTAAATCCTGGATTCAATATTAGCAATTTGCATTTTAACAAATTATATCTAATCCAAAGTTACGGCAAAAAATCTTTTAAAATACACTATTTCTTTTGGGGGAGAATAAATTAATACGATTAATGACCAGTCGTAAATCTGTAACCAGGGCCAAACAGAAGTAAATCAAAAAGAATAATTTGGAAATTGTTTTTAACTACGACATATTATGTCATAGTCACTCCATATCTTTGCTTAAACAAAACTTCAGAAAGTATGTCCACCAAAGAATCACTCTTGCGTTACTTCCATATTACAAATAAGTTGCGAAAAGCTCCCGCAACTTTTAATGAGATAGACGCTTACCTTCAACAACAATCGGAACTGCAAAGTATGAATTTCAATGTTTCGAAGCGGCAGTTCAAGCGCGATCTTGAAGATATCGGATCGATTTTCGAAATTGAAATCAGCTATGATTTTAAGCGCCGGGTCTACGCTATCGATGAGGAGTTGCAATCCGAGGTAAGCCGTCGTCGGTTAGAGGCTTTTGACACCTTCAACGCATTAAAAATAGGAGAAAATGTATCCAAATCGATTCAGTTTGAAAACCGGCGGCCTCAGGGGACTGAACACCTTTTTGGATTACTCCATGCGATCACTAATAGTTTGCAAATCCGGTTTACTTATCAAAAATTCTGGGAGGATGAAGCTTCACAACGGAGTGTTGGTCCTTTGGCTCTTAAAGAGTTTAAAAACCGGTGGTACCTTATTTCAACGAATTTGGAGAAGGAGACCTCGGATGGTATTATAAAAACTTTTGGATTGGATCGAATTTCCTCATTGTAGATTACCCGGAGTAAGTTTAAGTACCCTAAGAATTTTGATATTGAGGAATACTTCAGGCACTGTTTCGGAATCATATCTCCAACTGAAGAAAATCCAGTGGAGGTAATCTTGTCGTTTGATCCCGACCAGGGGAAGTATATCAAAACGTTACCTCTTCACCAGTCCCAGCAGATTATTATTGATAACGCTGATGAGTTACGAATCAAATTATTAATTTATAATACATTTGATTTCAGGATGGAACTGCTTGCTCACGGAAAATCTGTCAGGGTAATACTACCTGAGTTGTTGGCAGAAGAGATAAGGGCTGAACACCTGTCTGCCGCAAGGTGAACGGAAAATTTATCAAAAAAAATCCCCCGCCACTTTTCAGCGACAGGGGGTCTTTAAAAAATCTAATTATCTTATCGAATTATCCTTTCTTCTCTTCTTTAGGTTTACCTGGAACACGGACAACATAACTGCTCATGTCGACTGCGCCTATCTCAAGTTTTTCAGGAAGATAGTTTAATGTTGAATTAGCGAGTTCTTCCCAGGTTACGGCAGCACCTGTATAAGCCGATTCACGACCCATAACTGCGGTAAGGCATGAAATTGCAGTCTCTTCGGCCTGATTGATCGGGGTATTTGACCTAATGTGGTTCACAAGATCAACATGTTCAAGCACATAAGCATTGGTTTGTTTGAATTCGGCTTTCTCCTTATCTGAATCATATTTCCATACCACATTGCCCTGAAGGTCTTTTATCTCCATTGTATTGCTACTCCATGAACCCTTGGTCCCCTGGATGTGTTCTGATACATTATTTACACATCCGTCAATCTGACGACACATACTGTGCAGGTGTACGCCACCTTCATATTCATAATCAATGCTGAACATGTCGTACTGATCGCCGGATAACCTACGTTGTTTAGCGCCAAAGCCAACCGCTTTTAATGGTTTCTTTCCAAAGAACCAGTTGAAAACGTCGAGGTTATGAACGTGTTGTTCAACGATATGATCGCCTGAGAGCCATTTCCAGTTTACCCAGTCGCGAACCATGAATTCCATGTCGGACCACTCTTTTTTGCGTTCACGGTACCATAACATCGATTGGTTCCAGTATACATTTCCTGAGACAATCTCGCCAATCAGGCCACTTTGGATTTGCTTGAAACTTTCGACATAACTTCTTTGATGGTGACGTTGGGTTCCCGTTACAACACAAAGACCTTGTGATTCTGCTTTCTTGGCAGTGGCAAAAATTAAGCGAGCTCCAACCGGATCAACACAAATCGGTTTTTCCATGAACACATGCTTGCCAGCTTCGACAGCAGCTTCAAAATGGGTTGGACGAAATGCGGGAGGAGTTGCAATAATGACAAGATCGACACCGGCAGCAAGCACTTTCTTATAATTATCGAATCCTGTGAAACACATATTATCAGGCACTTCTACCTTATATTTATCTTTTAACCCCTTACGGCAGTCGTCTATCCGATCCTGAAACAGATCGCCTAAAGCAACAATCTCGAGATTATTTGCTGAATCGAGAAAGTTCTGGACAGCGCCTGATCCACGGCCACCACAACCGATTACCCCGGCTTTTAACACTCTCCCATCAGCTGCCTTATCCACAAGGTTAGGAATGTAGGCACCTTCAAGAGACTTTAAAGGGATTAATTTTTCCTTACCGGGACCGCATGAAGCCAATACTGCTCCCGCTCCGATTGTACCAACAACACCAACAACAGCAGTAGTCGAAAAAAAATCTCTTCTGCTTAACGAATTCTTTTTAGTCATGATCTTTTTGTGTTTAAATGGATTGGATTCTATCTTAAATTTCACTTAATAGCAATTGAACTATCTGGTTCACAAACAACCCGGAAACCAACACCCTTAATATCAGAATACCACCAGATACTTTTTGGTTGCTGTGGATCAGTTTTCAGCCAGTCGGTAGTTTTTGTAAATCCTCTTGCGGCAACCCGAAGATCTTTGGCATCAAAAGAGTAATTACCACCACGAATTACATGTTCGTCACCCGATTGAGGTCCTTTGGGATCTGAAACCGTTGCCCCCGTTTTAGAGTAGGTGTTTTCGGCATAGTAATCAGAACAATATTCGAGTACATTACCCAGCATATTTTTCAAACCAAACGGATTGGCTTTTACAAAACCGGGTTCCTGTGACTTGCCAGTTGAGTTAAGTGCGTAAACAACATATCTGCTGATATTTGAGGTGTCTGCGCCAAATATTTTGCTTCGAAATCCTTGTTCAGATAACCGTTTTGGATCGCCCGGGAAGAAATAGGGAGTTTCGGTACCAGCCCGGCAGGCGTATTCCCATTCTGCTTCGGTAGGTAATCGGTAATGTTTTCCCGTGACTTTCGACAACCATTGGCAATAGGTGGAGGCAGAGTAATGGGTCATTGTAATGGCAGGACGTTTTCCGCTTCCCCATCCCTGATCAGGAATTCCGAAAGGGGGTGTAGGCCCTGTCACCGCATCGGGAGAATTGGCATTGTGAGCCATTACCAAATTCGGATCGACTCGTCCTTCGGACATAGTGGAGGCGAAGAAAGTCCAGAATTCATCCCAGGTCACCTCAACTTCACCCATGAAGAATGGAGAAACGGTCACCTTTCTTACGGGTCCCTCATCACTTTTACGGAAAGGTTCGTTCTGAGGGCTTCCCATGTTAAAGGTTCCCCCTTTCACCGCAATCATATTGAATGATATCGCACTATTAGGAATAAACTCCTGAAAGTTTGTAAAGGTGGTCACCTTTGCCGGCGCCGGATACAAATTCTTTGAAGCAACACTTGATACAGGCACACCGGTCATTTTTGAGTGCTTATAGTTTGGATTAAAATGGCCTACATCAAGATGGCAATTAATACATTGAAGATCGAGCTTTGCTGCATTTTTTTCGTAGTACAGGTGGGCGGTTCCCCCCTCGGCAGATAATCCCTTTGAAAACAGATTCTGATGACATTTGATGCACGATTCATTATAAACGATCTTCACGGCATGTTCCAGAAGCCTTTTGTTTTCCCAGTTGAACGATTTTTTGTCCTTAAAATAAAAGGCATACAGGTCGTGTAATCCTGTTTTTGCTTTTACGAGTAAATAGCGGTTGTCTTCCTTCGGCGGAAGATGACATTCAACGCAGTGAACTCTGACACCACTTGGGTTGTAAAAGTGGCTCGATTTTTTCCAGGAGGCATCGGCATCCGGATGAATATGACACGATTGGCAATATTCATCAGTAGAGGTGAGATGAATTGCTTTATTGCTGATAAATAACAAGATAGCCCAGGCAATAGCTCCTGTAAAAAAAACAAGCCACGACCATCTGAGGAACTTAAACTTTTTGATCATACGAAGAAAGAAAAAGAAATACTGAAAAATAAAATTAGTTGTGTTAAGCGGCCAAATATAATTAAAAAAACCTTGACCACCGAAAACCAAATTCTAATAATTTCAATCTTTTACCTTACTATTTTCCACTCATTAAAAAAGTAAAGTTACAATTCACTAAACAAGGTAGTATAATATCATGGGAATTCATTTTATTCTTTAAGTTTGCTAATGATTGTACATCAAACAAATTATTTTAGGAATTCCGGGGCATAGAACAGGTCATTTTAATCAATTGTAATGAAATCATTTTTAAGCATAGTTTTTCCCATCTTGATATTGATTGCTGAACAAGCCATCGGGTTTCAGGTATCCCGAATTGATGATAATCAGCCAATAAACGATACCCTTAAAATAGCCCGGGAAATGTTCAGTAAAGGGGTTGCACTGGATGATGCAGGAAAGACAGAGGAGAGTACTGCAGCAATTCACGAAGCATTAAGACTGGCCAGTACGATCAGAGATTATCCGTTAATGGCAAGATCGTTGAATTTTTTGGCGATTAATCTAAGCGCCATGGGGAGAAGGGATGAGGGAATTGAAATGTCATTCAAAGCTTACGAAAACTTTCTCCTTGCAGGAGATTCAGTACGCGCTGCAAATGTCAAAATCAATATTGGTATGGATTATACCAATAACGGAAATTTTGAAGAGGCGCTTAAAATTGAACTTGAAGCGCTGGATTTACGACTTCAATGTGGAGACTCCACGAACATTGCTGCCTACTACCAGCGCCTTGGAGAAGTTTATAAGCAACTTGGTATCCGGGATAAATGGAAATCGTCACTCGAAACAGCCAATCGCTTATCCGATCATCCAAAATATGCCAGTTTTAAAACCAAAATTGGCATCATGAATGATTATGGCGGAATATATGAAGCAGAGCGGCAATACAACGAAGCTATCAAAGTTTACCTGAAAATGTATGAACTGAGCAAAAAAGAAGATTACTTAAATGGGATTGCTACAGCTTTGACCAACATGTCACCTGTATATCGTAACATGGGGCAAAATGAAAAGGCCCTGAAATGTGCCAGGGAAGCTTTACAGATACAGTTAAAACGTGAAAACGGTTATGGGCAGCTAACTGCTTACAATCAACTTGGAGAAGTTTATCTGGTTATGGGATCCCTCAATCAGGCTCAGGAAAACTTCCAGAAAGGGCTAAAACTTTCATTGAATATGAATTATATTAATGAACAGATAGAATCGCTGAATGGTCTTTATCGTGTTGCAAGAAAGAAGGGGAACTTAAAGGATGCGTTGTTATATCACGAAAAATGGAGTCAACTTGAAGATTCGCTCCAAAACACCGATCTGCAGAAGAAGCTGACGGAAATAGAAACGAGGTACCAGACCGGAAAGAAGGAACAACAAATTAAATTGCTCAACAGCGAAAACAAGTTGAAGAGTTCCAGAATTGAACTTCAGAAGCTGACCATTGGGGGAGGTAGTTTATTTTTCCTGATCCTGCTGGTTTTTGCATTTTTCATTTTTAACCAGAAGCGAAAACAACAAATAACCAGGCAAAATGAACTTGAGCAAAAGCTGTTACGCTCTCAGATGAATCCCCACTTTATTTTCAACTCTCTGGGGGCGATCCAGCAATTTATGATGAAAAACGACGGACGTAAGGCTGCCTTTTATCTGAGCAGTTTTTCATCTCTGATGCGCTCTATTCTGAAAAATTCGCGTGAGGAATTGATCACGCTCCAGGAGGAAAAACAAACCCTTGAGAATTATTTGCACCTGCATCAGCTCAGGCTAGGCAACAGACTCTCTTTTGTAGTCAATGTTGCGGAGGAGCTGGAAATGGAAGACACGATTCTACCACCAATGCTGATTCAGCCTTTTGTTGAAAACGCAATTATTCACGGGATTGAAAAAATGGAGGGTAATGGAGAGATTGTAGTTTTATTCAGTATAGAAAATAATTTTTTAAAAATAATTGTGAAAGATAATGGCAAAGGCATTGATCAAAATCGGGCAGGAAAGAGGGAAAATCATGTTTCGTATGCTTTGCAGATTTTTGAGGAGCGAATAGCCAACCTGAAAAAGTCGTCGGGTATGGATATTTCGTATAAAATAGGTAATAAAGGAGTTACTGAAGATCAAAATCGGGGCACAGTTGTCACAGTGCTTCTCCCTTTAAAGATACGATAAGGGTAATAATACGACACGAAACCAAATTTTATAACTTTATACTTCTAACTTTGTATTTTAATCCTGACCGATGATCAAAGCTGTAATTGTAGATGATGAAGCCTGTTTCAGGGAGATGATTGAGGTGCTTCTCAAGGACTATTTCCCCAATATTCATGTGGTCGCTCAGACTGAAAGTGTTCAGCAGTCAGTACAGGCGATTGAGCAGCACCAGCCTGATTTGGTTTTCCTCGATATTGAGATCAGGTGTGGAACAGGCTTTCATGTACTCCAGCAGCTTAAAACCCGTAATTTTAAACTGATTTTCATCACTGCCTATAATGAGTTTGCTATTCAGGCGATCAAATTCAGCGCTATTGATTATATCCTCAAGCCCATTAATGAGTTTGAGTTTAAAGCAGGCGTCGAGCGGGCTGTTCAGGAGATTGAGAGAAATGAAAAGCAAAGTCCGCTGGAGACCCTTTTTATCAATCATCAGGAAAAACAGAATAAAAAACTGGTATTGCGTACTATGCAGGATATTCATGTGGTAAATATTGATGAGATCATCCGTTGTGAAGCCGACAACGCTTATACTACTTTTTTTCTGACTTCAGGCGAAAAAATTCTGGTTTCAAAAGGTATTTGTAATTTCATTGAATTGCTATCATGCTATGGGTTTGTAACTCCGCACCAGTCTCACCTGGTTAATCTCAACTATATTAAAAAGCTCGATAAAAGCGATGGTGGGTTCCTAATTTTGAAGGACAATGTAGAGATTCCGGTTTCCGTGCGACGAAAACAACCAATTTTAGAGCTGTTAAATAAACTCTGACGGAATCAAAGCCATTTCCTACGAATTCAAGTTTGAACCTTTCTTTCGTTTTCTTTCCTCTAATTTCGTGAGTGAATTTAAAACTCACTGCTATGAAAGGAAAATTTATTACCCGTTTTTTAGGGCTGGGATTGGTATTTCTGGTTATCACCTGCTTTACCAGCGAGGCTCAGGTTAAAGTTAACGTAAAAAAGAAGGTCAATTCACAGGCCAACCAACGTGCCAATCAACGCACTGATCAGGCGATCGACAAAACGTTCGACAAGGTAGAAGAGGGAATTGGGAGCATTTTTAAGAAAAAAGACAAAAAACCGACTACCGTAGAGCCTGAGCCAAAGAAAAGTCCTGCAGTTGTTGAATCTCAACAAGCACCAGCCGGGGCACTATCGGCTCCCGTTGAATCCACTCAGCCACAACTTACATGGGCCAAATACGATTTTGTGCCTGGCACTGAAATCATTTTTGAAGATGATTTTAAAGGAGAGCTCAATGGTGAATTCCCTTCGCGCTGGGATATTACCAAAGGGACTGTCGAGATGGCTCAATTTGGAGATGATATGGTGGTCTATTTCCGCAAAACAAATACCAATGTTCCTGAGGCTATTCTTCCTTTACTCACCAACCGAAAAGAAGATTACCTTCCTGAAGAATTTACAATAGAGTTTGACTGTTATTTCTATGACAAAAAACTCGATAATTATACCTATTACCTCTTTTTGTATGACGTTAAAAACCAAATGAAAATCTTGTCGCCCAGCAAACCCATAAGGGTTGACTTTAACCAGGTAACCTATGACCACGCAGGTGATTTGTATCCTGGTCAGAATGCCATGAAACCTATCGCCGGCTGGAGGCACGTTGCCGTTTCGTTCAATAAACGCGCGTTAAAATGCTACCTTGATGATACAAGATTGGTGAACATCCCCAATATTGAGTTTAATCCCACCGGTGTTATGTTGTCAGCCGGGAATGTGGCGGGTAAAGGCAAACCTTTCATAAAAAACGTCAGGATAGCAAAAGGGGCAGTTCCCCTTTATGACAAATTTTTAGTCAATGGGAAATTTGTGACAACAGGTATCAAGTTTGATGTGAACAAAGCGACCATCAAACCAGAATCGATGGGAACGATCAACTACGTGGTAAAAATGATGACTGACCATCCGGAGTTAAAATTCTCAGTTGAGGGGCATACAGACAGCGATGGCGAAAATGCTGCTAACCAAAAACTCTCTGAAGCACGCTCCAAATCGGTTATGAATGTAATGGTTAATTTGGGAATTTCTGCTGATCGCCTCACCAGTAAGGGGCTTGGTGAAAGCAAACCAATGTCCGGCAATGATACTCCTGAAGGTAAAGCACAAAACCGCAGAGTCGAATTTGTGAAATTTTAAAGACATAAAAATATGAAGTCTATTATTTTATCAATCTGCCTCTTGATCGTGATCAATCTGTCGGCACAGATAAAAAACAAAAAACTTTACCCGTTTAAGACTGCCGAGATTGAATATACCTATGAAGGAAATTCAACCGGGAAACAAAACCTGTACATCGATAATTACGGATTTTTGCAGTGCACTATTGAACAGACGGTATCAAAGGCATTTGGCCAAAAGTCTGAAAAGAATGAAGCCAAAGTTACTAAGGGGCTTGATATTTTTCTATGGGATCTGAAAACCAGGAAAGGAAGCAAATTGCACAATTCACTTGTAGAAAATATGATGAATGATCCAAATTTCGATCCAAAGGAGTTTGGAAAGCTCACCATGGAGTCGCTTGGATTTGAAAAGAAAAGGACAGAAACGATTAGTGGAAAATTATGTGAAATATGGAAGGGCTTAGGTGGAATGACGACCATCTGGATGTGGAACAGCCTGGCGATGAAATCGGAAATTAAAATGTTAGGGACAAAAACCATCTGGACTGCCACAACTATAAAGATTGATGAAGGTGTACCAGCAGACAAATTCAAGATACCATCTGACATCAAATTTGAAAATACAGGAACCACCGACCCGATTGAAATGATGAATAAAGTAACGACGACAGGTGAAAACAGCGACAATTCTACAAAAAAGGGAGCCCCTGCCGAAGAGGCGCCAATAAAAAACATGAAAGACCTGAAAGGTTTTCTTAAAAAGATGAAAACGGAATAAAGATGAAAAAAACTCAGGCAATTATTTTATTCATCTTCTTTGCCTTAAATCCATATGCGCAGGAAATTAGCCCAACATTATCAATAGATGAGGTTTACGCAAAAATTGCAGAAATCATTAATTCGGCTAATCAGTCACTAACAAAAGATTGCGATCCTTATGGTTTTCAATTGTCTGTGAAAGTCTCTGCCAAAGAAGGCGGAGAAGTCTCAAATGTTGTTAACTCCGACGCCATATTATTGATGGTTGAAGGAATGTTAGCCAGTCATAAATTTGATCGTTTTAATTTGAATCAACCATTAAAGCCTTTTGGCAAAAATGGCATTATGTATTTTTCGGCCGGACTTACACCACAAAATACAACAAATGAAACATTTGCAGTTTATTCACACACTTATACCTGCAAAGAATCGAAAAACGGTGTATTTCGCTCGTTTACCATTCAGATTGGAGCTCAATTTATTATTGAAACCCCTAAAGATGGTGGAATAGCAGGAGATGTATTTTATAAAACCAAAGATGGTTCGGATGCTCCTTTTAGTGACAAGGCATTTAAATCTTCTTCGGGCGAAAGAAAGGTAAGGTTCCGAAGACTGGGACCGGGGGACGAAAGCGTCAACTCGGGAGATCCTGAAAAAGAGGTTGACTGGAAGCCATTTCAAGGTAATCAATCCAATTTTGACATTACATCACTAACTCCGGGACATTATTTCCCATCCGTAAAATTGAATGGATGCATTCAGAAACTCGAAGATCAGGATAAAAACAAAGATCAGGAGTTGATTCTTAAAACCAAAGGAACTATAAATTGGGATAACCCAACAAAGGGACAAAAAACAGTAAAACCCGATAACGTGACTGCAGAGAAAATACTTAAAGCAGAAGTTTTTACCACTTTCAGCACAGGAAATACAGTGGATGGTTTTATCGTAACCCCCTCACAAAGGATAGAGGAATGGCGCGACTCCGATTTTATAAATAAAGATGAGGTTCAATTACTGAAAGGAAACCAAAAGGTCTGGATTGAACCTTATGGCTGGAAGTCAAATGATCCGATATTTCCAAAGTTTGTTATGGCGAAGGACGGACAATACAAATTTGGAGACATTCCAAGCGGAGTTTATAAAGTTTATATAGATGGACTTAAAGAATCTGGCAAAGTGGTGGAAGTTTGTAACTGTGATCCAATCACCAAAGAACCCAAATCTCCCAATAGGCGGTATCAACAAAATCTGGGTGCTGTGGGCTACCAGATTGAATTAAAATATGATTACAACCATCCGAAAGGCAAATTGGGATTCACGGCCATTTGGGACAATGTGGTCATCGCTTTCGGAGTTGGAGAAAAACCGCAGAAATTCAGTGTAGGTAATGCCCAAAACTGGGAAGGAATACCTAAGGATTCCCTTGGTAATGTACTGGATGTGAATAATAAAATATTGCAACCTCCTTTTATTATGCTCGAAAGACCTGATCAGGAAATTATTTGCAGTGATATTTTTAAATACCATGGTCCTCCCAAAATGGAACGGAATACCGGTGCCGATGGATTCTGGGAAGAACACGTTCCGATAAGGTATGATTTCAGCGAAGATGGTTTATACAGTGAGGTTGAGGTTGTGGAATACGACAAAGATGTACTGATTGATAATTTATATGCAGTAAAAAAAGGAATTTACATGACCTGGAATTTCAGTGGCTTGATCAAGGTGGAGGAGAGCGGAAAAGAGATGCAGTATTTTAAACTCGAAGCCTCCGAGACTTTTGATCATCTGCACAAGCGACAAGGCGACCTTGCAGTGAATCCTTTGACTGGTGTGGTGGATGCAAAGGTTACTGATGACATTGTAGAGAAAATGAAAAAGGGTGAGAATTTTTCGTTTTCCAAAACCATAGGAGCAGCAACTTACACAATCACAGGAACCGTTCCAAAATCAAACATAAAATAAAACAATATACCTATGAAACGATTAATATTTGTATCAATTTTTGTCATTTCAGCAGTGTTTGCCCATGCGCAAGCGAAGCTGACGGTCTCCTTTGCCGATTTCGAAAGCTGGGCAAAGCAGATCAAAATCACAGGTTATCCTTTTGTGGAAAGTGAACAGGATGGCGCCGAATACACTGCCATGCTGGGAAGCGGTCCAACCAAAGCCCTTCAATTGAGGGTTGCTGGTATCGACAAGTTCGACGAATACAAAATGATGAAAAAGGAGGCTGTTCCTTATACCTGGAATGGTTATAAAACAGTCAGTTTCTTTTTCTCAGAAGTCACCTTTTTAGTAGTGGCATTACCTGAGGCAGAGGTGGCGATCACTTTCGGGATAAGTGGAAATGTTACCAGGGCAGTAATTGAAGATCTGGCGGCAAAGTCAAACCTTCAGAACTTGAAACCAGCCAAACCAGGTACAATTGCCCCTGGTGTAAAATGGCCGGATATCGTACCAAATGATATGAGGATTAGCAATGTGCAATCTATCAATTTCCTGGGCGATGATGGGACCTTTAAGGAAGTGATTGAAATTAAGGCAACAATGGGACCTGAACTCGTTGTAGCCGTTCAGGCCATATTGAAAAAATACAATGGAACATTGAGCTCCACGGAGACCGCCAAACTTATATTTATCTGTGGTGAAGCCGAATCCCTTGCCCAATTAGGGGAAACCTTCAAAAAAGGGGAACCCGTTAAATTCATTTATTACATTAAAAAATAGCTGCACCTGTAAAAGTCGGGAGACCTTTCATAGCAGAGGTGTGTCGGAGAGGCCGGGCAACCGGCCTCTTTTGGTTGCTTAATCACGCATTACACCACTTTCCCCTCTTTAATATACTCCCGGGTGATGGAGCTTTCGAGCTGACTTAGACTCAGGTGATAAACCTTGCTGGCAAGCACCTCAACGGCACAATAATGGGCAACGTTAATGATACCGGCGCCTGTCAGTTCGTAACGTGTGGCGATCTGATGCCAGTTAATACCCGGATCTATCTCTAATTGCCTAGGAAATGCTTTCCTCCAGATGGATTCCCTCTCGTTGGGTCCGGGCATAGGGAAATGGATAATTGCCTGAAAACGCCTGATAAATGCATCATCTATATTACCCCTTTGATTCGTAGCCAGAATGACAAGGCCGTTATAAACCTCGATCCGCTGAAGCAGGTAAGCCACTTCCTGGTTTGCATATTTATCGTGTGCATCGCGGATATCGGTTCGCCTTCCAAAAAGGGCATCTGCCTCATCAAAAAAGAGGATCCAGTTTTTATTTTCCGCCTTATCGAAAAGGGTGGAGAGGTTTTTCTCTGTTTCACCTATGTATTTTGATACGACTCTTGACAAATCGATCCGGTATACATCCTTGCCTGTGTATTTTCCTAATAATGTTGCGGTTAGTGTCTTTCCTGTACCCGGTGGACCAAAGAACAAAGCGCGATAACCAGGCTTAATCCTTTTTTTCATACCCCACTCATGAAGCAGGGTATCATTATAGGTAATCCAGTGCTCCATTTCCTTTATCTGCTGAAATGTTTTCGGATGAAGCACGAGGTCGTCCCATTCCATTTCTGTTTCGACATGTTCTGCCGGGAAATTAATGCTGAACCTGGGTTTGCTGACCACCCCTGTGGTCAGCAATTCAACGATCTCAGGATCAATTATCAGTTTACCGCTCATCAGTGGTTCACCATGCTGCACTTCATCGAGCCAAAGAATATGTTTTTTAAAAAACAAGTGTTCGCCTGAAAACAACTTTTGTACCTCAAGACGGCTCATCAGGTTGTTACCTGCAATGATAAACTGGGCTGTTTCGCCAGTTGGGAGGATACCCCTGTGATTATTTCCCTTCACCCCTCCGAACTCAGGGAGGTCGCCTCCGTCGGGTAAGTATCTGTTAATAATTTGATTAAAGAAGTCAGGTTGGAGATGAGGAGCGATGGCTAATAAAAGAATAATAGATTCTGAGCTATTAAAGTGATACCTTCTCATGAAATTGGCGAAAGGAGAAGCATCGTCCGGTAAGATTTCAACCGGCAGGATTTCGTTATCAACCGTTTCAGCGATTTTCTCAAATCTTTGACAGATAACCGACTGAAGGTAAACTAAGGCAGATGATAGCGAATTGGAGTTCATAACAAATAAAAGTTGTATTGGATATCCTCAGGTGTACGAAGGAGATCCGGATTGCTAAAATAGTAGTTACTTTGAATTAATTCCATTATAATGTTGGGGTACGGTCTACGCTGGTTCCGGCTTTTGTCACTTTGGTTTTTCCCCTTTTATTTTCAAGGGTAAATGCCTGTTCAACATTGGTGAATACTTTACCATCTCCACCTTCTGTATTAACGCGGAATCGGTTTGGAATAACCCATTTAAATTTTCCGAACTCCCAGGGTTTGGGGAATCCTTTAATTGCAGCGGTATCAGTGGCGCTATTCTCATTATTGATTTGAAGCGGGAAAAACCGATCCCCTGAATCATGGGCTAATCTTCCTGCAAAATCTTCAAAATATCCTTCAACATCACTCGCCGGCCCCGAAACTTCCCCTGCCTCCACATTCATGAAAGAAACATTTTTTGGGTGGTATAAGAATTTAAGTTGCATACCTGCACCCATAATGGCAGGATTGTAAGACAAAACATCCGTTCGCCGACCAGTAATTGCATTTGGTTCAACGACAATTATTTCCTTTGTCCTGGTATGTTTTCCGGAGGTTAAGCTCACGCTGACAGAAGCGCCTCTTTCAGGCGCTGTCCAGACTAAATTCTGATTTGCAACAAGCGATGCAGGAGTACCTCCTGTAACTTTCCAGTCACCAATCTTACTCCCCTTAAATGTCACTTTTTCACCTACGCCAACTTTGGAACGAACTCTCCCTGATCCATCCGGGGCAATATATTGGGTTTCAATCGTAAAATCAGGTGCACGTAAATAATAATCCAGGGCTTCCAAAAGGTTTAGGATGCCCTTTAATACATTTTTGGCAAAATTTATGAGCCAGTTCCAGGCCTGCAGAATTGCTTTCCCAATTACTTTTGCCATATTAATAATCCATTGCCATGTATCAACAATCATCTTTCCGAGCTGTTTTGCTTTATTAACCAGCCAATTCCAAGCCGCCACAATCCCCAGCAGGATTTGTGATGCCATGGACTGAACCCAGCTCCAGGCCTTGTTGATTGCCATTACGATTTTTGAGGCTACAGACTGAATCCAGTTCCACGCCTTGATTATCCCCATGGCAATTCTTGATGCCATTGCCTGAACCCAGTTCCATGCGTTGGTAATCGCCATAGCCAATCTGGAGGCCATAGCCTGAACCCAATTCCATGCGCTAGTGATCCGCATTGCAATTTTCGAAGCCATGGCCTGCACCCAGTTCCATGCGTTGGTAATGCCGGTTGCCAATCTCGAGGCCATAGTCTGAATCCAATTCCACGCATTGGTAATCCGCATCGCCAATCTCGAGGCCATGGCTTGAATCCTGTTCCAGGCATTGGTTATCCCTGTTGCAATCCTTGAAGCCATGGCCTGGACCCAATTCCAGGAGTTGGTTATGCCCATTGCCAGACGGGAAGCGAGTACTTTTACCCAGTTCCACGAGGCGGGCAGATGCATCCCGATCTTTGAGGCGACAGTCTGAATCCAGTCCCATGCAGAAGTAATCGAACGGGCTATATTGGATGCTACCGTCTGAACCCATTTCCATGCATTGGTAATCCCCATTGCCAATCGGGAAGCGAGTTTCTGAATGAAGCTCCAGGAATTGGTGATATTCATGGCTATCTGTTTGGCTGCTGCCTGAATAAAACTCCAGGCCCTGGTAATTTCTGTTGCCATGCTGGATGCTAAATTCTGGATAAAGTTCCATGAATTCGTAATATTCATGGCGATTGAGGAAGCTATTATCTGAATAAAGTTCCAGGCATTGGTTATCCCCATGTTGAGTTTTGCAGCCAATCCTTTGATCCAGGCCGATGCAGAAGTGATACCCTGCCCAATCCGGGAAGCGATACCCTGAATTAATGTCCACGCTACAGCAACACCCAATCTTGCTGTCGATGCCAGGTTGCTAATAAAGGTCCAGGCCGCCGAAATTCCGGCTCCTATTCCCGATGCAATATTGCGAATCCAGGTGGTGGCTGCAGCAATTCCCCCACCTATCGCCTGCCTGACATTATTTATAATTCCACTAACCGCTCCTGCTATAGCCCCGGCACCCTCTTTTACATCGTCGAGGAGCCCTCTTTGGATAACCTGGGAACCTGTTTGAGAAAGTCTGTCTGATACCGTCTCATCAGGTTGACTGCTGCCTGTCTCTGATTTGCCATTGAGCCCTTTTGATCCACCCTGCTGAACGACATGGGTAAGCTCGTGCGCCAATAAATGCTTTCCCTGCGAGGACTGCGGCTGGTACTGTCCCTCTCCAAAAAAGATATGATTCTGATAGGTGAAGGCACGTGCATTGAGTTGGGTATTTAGCTGAGCTGCACCCTGATCCTGATGAATACGAACATTGGAGAAGTCATTGCCAAACCGGGGCTCCATAAAGCTACGGGTTTCAACGGGAAGCGGCTGACCACCCGAAGTTTTACTCCGGATGATAGCTGCAGTTTGCTCATTAGCCATCTGAGTGTGGCCATCACCTTGTTGCTGAGTAGGTAGTTCCAACAATTGAATTGACGCTGATTCTTTTTTTTGCAATTTCTTTTCGGGCTGTGACTCCAATTCTTTTTCACGCTTTTGTTTACCACTTCCGGACATGCGCATCACTTTAGCGGCCATGTGATCGGCTTCAACTTCATATTTGTCACCCGGTTTATTGACTGCCAATTTGGTTTGAACAGATATGGGGGCAGGGGCAAAATAATCTCCGCCACCAGCCTTTGCAAAGAAAGGTCGTACCGGCTTGGCCTGCAAACTGGCAGGTGTGGCATGGGTCGATTTTTGTGCTGTTGCTTTCATAAATAAAAAAATTAATGAACCACATTAGGCACAGTAGAACACAGTAGTTTCGGTTTGTTTATGCTGCATTTTCATTGCTTTTTCTTCATTAAATTGTTACATTTAAAATAGATTGAACCACATTAGGCACAGTAGGTCACAGTATTTTTTATTGTTATGATGCATTTTCATTGTTTTTTGTCCTTCAATAAATTGTTACATTTAGAATAGATTGAACCACATTAGGCACAGTAGGACACAGTATTCTTTATTGTTATGATGCATATTCAGTGTTTTTTGTCCTTCATTAAATTGTTACATTTAGAATAGATTGAACCACATTAGGCACAGTAGGACACATTAGTATTTTTTTGGTTATGCTGCATTTTCATTGCTTTTTTTCTTCATTAAATTGATATATTTAGAAAAGATTGAACCACATTAGGCACAGTAGGTCACAGTATTTTTTATTGTTATGATGCATTTTCATTGTTTTTCGTCCTTCAATAAATTGTTACATTTAGAATAGATTGAACCACATTAGGCACAGTAGGACACAGTATTCTTTATTGTTATGATGCATATTCAGTGTTTTTTGTCCTTCATTAAATTGTTACATTTAGAATTGATTGAACCACATTAGGCACAGTAGGACACATTAGTATCCTTTTGGTAAAGCCGCATATCGTTCCGTGACCATTGTTTTCTGTCCTTCTTTAAATATATTAGTGCAATTAAAATTCAATAAGATGCCTTTAGGTTTTTCGAGAAGTTTCAAATAGGTAAGCAGCTGCGCTTCATGGATAGGCATAAGATCATCAACAGCTTTTATTTCAACAATTATGGCGTCTTCTACCATTAAATCAAACCTAAGATCGCAATCCAGATGCAGGCCTCTAAACACAAGGGGAACTTTCTGTTGAATCGCTAAATGCAATCCTTGTTCCCTTAGCAAATAGGCAAGACATTTTTCATAGATGCACTCAAGCAATCCAGGCCCAAGTTCCCTATGAACCTCGATCGCAGCTCCAATAATCTTATGAGTCAATTCGTTGAGATACCTCTGTGTCATCTTATTTTTTTTTAATCCCCTTATTGTGACCTAATGTGCCTAATGTGGTTATATTTTATCGCATCACCTCCACTCCACCCAAAGCATTGTTTTCATCCAGGGGAGTCTGATCATTGAAATTCCCCAGGGCAATTGATCGAGGAGAATATCGTATGTTCGCGATTCAACCTGCAGCAGCCAATCCCCGTCCTCCTTCTGTGAGAGTTTTCCTGGTCTGACAAGAAAACTTCCCCTCAAACCATCCACGGATGTATTGCCCAAGGCTTCCCAATGACTGATGGCGGCCTCCAGCATAGCCAAGGCTTCGTTTTTTTCACTCTCCGAAATTTCAATCAATAACGGCACAGGCATTGAAAGGGGAATACCGCAAAGAAGCTTAGGTAAAACCAATTCATATTCCGGTGCATCCGTATGCCCCGAAACCAGGTAATGAAGCAGACACAGCGCCCTCTCTGGTTGCAAAAGTTCATCTTCCGCTGCAATTCCCAGCAGTTCAAAAAACCGCTGAAGAAATGGGTGAAGCAGTATCAGTCCGGAATTATCGATGAAAATACCTTCACGAATTTCCTGATTCACTGATTCTGATGCAATCGCGGGAACAGAAACAGATTGTATTTTTCCTTTAACCTCCGCTGTTTCACCCAACTTCTTCAAACTTAGCTTATTGATAAAGGGTTGATCTTCTGACAAAATATCTTCAAAAATTCGGATGATATATTTTACCAGTACGACTTGTGATTTTAATTCATCAAGCACCTGATTCACAATTTCAACTTTCCGGACTGCCGGATTAAATGCTGAAAGGATAATGGTTTTCTCAAGAATTAACTGCTTCAGAATCTTGCGGATTTCAGGTGTAAATGTAAAGTTATCCGGGAGATGGAGCAGAAGATCAGGTTTGTCCGGCAAATGATCTGACTCATCAATTAATTTCACCATTTCGTGGTAAATAGTTAAAATCCCGGGGGCCACTTTCCGGAATAACAGCTGAATAAACTTCTTTGAAAACTGCAGGATCAGCCGTTTTGCCGCACCCTGGGATTGAAACGACTCCATGATTTTTACCGTTGGGATTGGACGACCGACACCTGAATCATCATTGATCATCCGCTCTGAAAGGACTACCTCCAGGCTTTTCCCTTCCGGCAATTGATACGACCATGGAAGGCGCCCCATTTTCAGAAAATAAATAAATACTTCCCACAATTTTTCTTCAATGCTTTGAATATAGGTTCCTTCAGTAGTCTGCCTATGATCAATTGAAACGGACTTAAGAGATTCTTTTTTAATAATTTTTCTTAACTCCGCGGCCACAATTGATGCAAGATCCTGATCAATCCTCGACAGGTTAATCGTTCCTGCATCAATCACCAGACGATCGATCACCAGTTGGGTTCCCGAAACATCGTGGTCATCCAATACCTCCCCGATTGCTGGCAATACTTTTGAATAATAGAGATCCGGCATATGGCGCTGCAATGCAAAACCTTCAGCTTCTGAACCGTTCAGATCAACATTCAGAAATTGTTGCCGGATAAAGTGTCTCATTATTTGAACTTATTTTCAGCTGTTACAAAACACCCATTGGCATTAATCACTGTTAGCCGAACCGATCCGTTGGGTTTACGGACAACGGCCTGCACCTTCTCACCCACATAAAATGGTTCAGTGGCATCGGTATTCAAAACATCCCACACCCATGAAATCAGGTTTTTCTCTTTGGAGATACACTGAAACACGAATAAACCATTATCCGATGGTTCGATGACCAGTTCAGGCTTCAACAGTGCCGCGGTACACAATTTCACATAATCGGTACCTGCACACTGGTTGCGCTCGCGACCATCAAAAGCAGGTACTGACATTTTCTCCTTCAGCTCAAGATTTGTGGATATCGTACCGTCGAAAGCAACTCCGTTCACATCAGGTT
Organism: Prolixibacteraceae bacterium; assembly: GCA_963677935.2. Lineage (GTDB taxonomy): Bacteria > Bacteroidota > Bacteroidia > Bacteroidales > Prolixibacteraceae > JAAFHB01. Next base: position 4,324,101 of record CAXXEH010000003.1, read on the forward strand.
CATTGGTATACCTGTAATTAAGGGCAAATCCCTGTGACGGTTTTGCTGCTTTATATTCAAATTCAAGGTTAAATGTCTCACAAACAAAATATTCGATCCAGAGGATTCCAAACGGATCGGTATCTGTCGGTTCGTAGGTGATCATCAGCCGGTTTTTACCAGCATCACCCAGGAGTTCAATCAACGACTTTTGAATGACTTCATTTAACTTCCCTGCCATTTTGGCCATTGCACCTTTAAAATCATTATTCAGGACATCAACAGGCATCTGTAATAAATCAGCTGATGAAGGAAGATTAATCGTTTTTCCATTAAATCTGAACACAACCTCTTTTATCTGATCATACAATTTGTAAGGTGCACCATCGGTTGGTGGTTGCAGCCAAAGCCGATACGCCGATTTGCGCGATTTTCCTTCACAAGGGAGCAGGCATGGTTTTTTACAGGTATAATTCACGGTAACCGCTGCTGAACACCCCCGGTAATCGGTGATCACAATTTCTGTATTGGTTTTTGAGGGTATCGGATCGCTCTGAAAGTTACTGCCATCAATCTTGCCCGATTTTGAAGTATAGGGTGGCGTTCCTCCCGAAATCTGCAGGGTTGTAACATATTCCCCCTTATCACCCACGCACTCATATTTGGGTGTTCCCAATGAAAGATGCATCGGAACCTCAATCTGCTGAACAGCGGATAATGTCCCCTCAATATCTCTCACAATCAGGGTGTAATTTCCACTGGCAAGAAGAAATTCATTTTTCAGGTCAATAAAGTCAGCACTGTTTATTTTAATTTTATAGGGTGACATTCCACCTGTAGGGGTTATCCTAATATTTGCTTTGTCGTCAGAATTGGTGCACTCCATATTGACACTAAAATTGAGCGGCGCCTTTGGAAGGATAAACTGAATGGGTGAACAACCGGAACAACAGATATAAGGGAGAAAGAAATCGGCGATCACCGTTCCATCTGCCAGCTCGTTAACTGTTTTAGCGATAATTCTTTCAGCTGTCTTTTCACGTATCCCCTTTTCAATATCCAAATCAGTGCGGGAGATTTGTTTCGACATTTCATTGACAATCAATTTAATGTCAGGATCGATCTGCACTGTATCGCTTTTAACCATCAGTCGTTCAAATGCTTTTGAGATGGTGTCAGTGCTTTCGGAAGCAAATCCCACCTCCCTTAAACCGGCTTTCAGTGAATTGTAATTGGTTACCGCAACCGTCTGAAGCCTGATTGGAGTTGGGTCATCGTGGTAAACAACAATAAATGTACCTCCAATTGGCACTCCCGCTTTATGCTGAATTCCCGGATTTTTCTGCAGGAAGTTACTTAAAAATAATTTCTTCTTCACATCGGTCAAACGCTTTGCATACTCTTCACCAATTGATCTGAATGCTTCCATCTGACTGGCATAACGAACCGCCTCAAGGAGGTTAAAGAGATCGTTCCATTCATTGCTTGCAGTATCTGCCTGCTTTTTGAATTGTGCATTTAAAAACTCCAGCTGATCAAACAGGTCCTTGAATTCAGTTAGACTAAAATCGCTCAGGAGCGTGTTTTTAAGATAATTACAAATATCGAGCAATACTTCGGCATAGGATGCCGTGGCCTGAATGATCGCACTTTCGCCCAGAAAAGCATCTTTGATGTTAAAGTGTGTCGCCCTTTTGGTCGTTGTCGTTGCATCTGTTTTTGCTTTTCTTGTAGCTGCATATTGCATTTCGAGCATTGCCCCGAAAGTTGAGGGTTCAACCACCACATCCGGATTAAAGGCATGGATTAAGGATGCTTTTGTTGTGTCTGTGATCAAAATTTCCCGGCTCACCTTCCGTCTGTAAAATGAGGCCAGGGTTTTGCCTAATGCACTGATGAACTCATCCCGGAGCGCGTCAAACAGCGCCTCCAGATCCTCAAACCTGCAGACTTCCTTACTCAGGTCAACAGGTATCCGGGCATCAAATTCACCTGTTCGCAATGCGATGATTTCGATCGGAAGCCGGTTGGCTGTTTTAATTTCAAGAAGGGTACTCAACACACTTTTCACATTCTTGCCCAGATGACCCTCAATTCTAAAGAAGTTAAAAGGCTCAAGATCATATTCCAATGGGCGGGTTACAAAAGCAGGAGCAAGAGGAATATATTCGTCCGATCGGTAGCTCAGGTTCTGGTTGGCCCTGTTGCGGCGTGTTTTTTCGACATTCCAAACCTGGAACAGTGGTGGATTTCCCATTTGAAGGTAATAATAGGGAATTGATTTTGACGAAAGTGGCGCATCTGAAAGCTTGCTGGGGGTGACCCGAACAGGGATGAATTTTCGTGCGACCTCCTTATTGGTAAAATCGGGAGGAGTAGGATTATTGGTAAAATGAACCACCATCTCCACCATCCTCGTGAACAGCTGGAGTACTTCTGCTTTACGCTCTTCACAACCTTGAATGGCAGGAGACAATAGAAAATCGTGGCGATAGATGCCTGGATTTTTTACTGAACCGGGATTCATCAACCCAAGCATCAGATGGCGGGGGAAAAGTTCTTCAGGTGGACAACAGGCGCACATCAGACTGGCCCCTTTCCATCGAAACTCTTCGTAAGCCTGGATTAGGTCGTCAAAAAAGTCAAAATAATACTGGAGGAAACGCACCTGGCCGGTATCGGTTGGTACGCCATCCAAAAATCCGAATTTCTTGTCGAACCCGGCAAACGGATCTGCCGGATAGGTCTCATGAAATAATGGGGCAAAAGCTTTAAAGGCAGCAGACAAGACCTTACCCATGTTCGCTGCCACTCTGTTTTTCTGAAATACAGTTAAAAAAGCGGCAAAAACTTCGTTTGAGGTGACCGGAGTGGTATTCGGAACATTGTAACGGGGCAAACGGATATCATGCAAATTGATCCTTGAGAGGAGCGCCGATTCAATATCAGTTGCGGTATAATTAGTTCCTAATTGGTTTGAAACAGCAATAACTTTTGCAAGGTCATCGACGCCGATCAGCAGCCTGCGGACCGTTGCGGTCACCATTCCACCTTTATCATCACAGTTGTTGGCGCTGCAATTGCGCAACCCCTCTTTTTTCAACTCCAAAAACAGAATAACCGCTTTATCATCCAAAAAAGTCGGATCTTTTCCTAACAAAATGGAATTCGGTTCCCCGGCAGGGAACAACTCCCACATGGTATACTGGAAAGATTTCCCTCCTGATTCATACCTAAACTGAGGGTATCCGACCTCACCCGGAAGGGTATAATTTTTGTAGGAAACCAGGGTGACATCCGCAGGTTCAACCAGGAGATAGCCGGCAGAACCCACTCCGCATCCCCGGGTAAGATGGATCACCTTATCGCTTCCGATGGTTTCGGACCTGATTTCCAAGCCACACGCGATTCCAATACCAATCAGATTAGCCCGCGTGAGCCGCTCCGGTTCATCGAGGTAATCGAATATCTGATTCAAATGAAAACTTGTAAGCACTTGGTTGGCTTCGAAAAACGGATAACTATCTTGAATCGGTTTCATAATAAATTCATTTTTGGGATGATATTAATGTCCATTTTTTCAATTTACGTATGATCATTAAAGTGTTACATTTCTCCTGACACCATTATTTCCGAGGGCCGTACTCCCCAGCCGGACAGGATTCTGATCGCTACCATCGTCACAATCGTGCAGTGTGGCTCCCGGGTAACTGTTTTTTAACTTGCTCAGCATTTGCACAACTTTCCTAAGACTATACGACACCTTTTTATAGGATTTATATTTTTGAAGTAGGTACTCCCCTACTTTCTCCTCAGTCCCGGGTTGATAAGGAATTCCCGGACAGAGTGAAACTTTAGGTGGTTTAAAGTTTGAGAAATCCTTCAGTTCACGACCTGCCTCAATATTATTATCCATCCATCTGTAAAATGACATTCCGTAATTATTGATTACCTGCGATGCACAGGCACAGCTGTCGTATTTGTTCGATGATGGCAGATCTGTTGCAAGGTTCGCCTTAAGAATGGCCTCAACATTTTCGTGCAGCCGCTCTTCCGTCCAGTCGAATGCTTCATTCTCCTTCAGCCATTGGCACCAGGCATCTTCAAAACGTTCGAACTGCCATCCATTCACCACAATATCACTGAAATAACCAACCATCAAACCGGTGATCTCCTTCCAAAGATCTTTGTCAATCGTCAGGGAACAGGTGATATCCGAAGGTTTTAATTTCGAAAAGAGTTTATCAAGTGCCGTATTGAGCACATCGGGATTCCACCAGGTAAGTGTTTTATCCTCATACCAGGTACTGAAAGTGTTCGAAAAGAGGGTATAAAGCGAAAGGGTACATCCACAGGCTTCTTTTTCCGAAGGGCGCTCACCCCCTGAATTAATCCCTTTATTCATCACTAAACCAGTGATATCAGAGATAACCGGATCACACGGATTTTCTATGAACCCATCGTTGCCAACCCAGCAGATTTTACCCAACAAATGGGAAGGGAGTTCCTGCCGGATGGTCCGGTCAGCAAATCGGCGCATATCGAGATTGACATTGAAGGGAGCGGTCCATCCGGGCATCACATAGGTGAGCCGGAAAGAGTACGGATCTTCATCCCCGCAAGTTTTGCACGAGCCGTCGTTACACGCCGGATAGAGTGCATCTCCGGGAAATTTGGGCCTCAACAAGAGATGTTCAACTACAAATGCCTTTTCGTTGGCGCTCCAGCCTAACAATTCGTTCATTACATCCAAAGCCTCAGCCTTCGATTTAAACGGATGCGGATCAGATCCCAGCGGATTCCCGGCTTCATCTTTCAGAATAAGATTAAACTGATCATCCTTTGCGATAATTTCCCAGGCATCCTCCTGAATCATCTGTTTGATCATCTGTTTGTAGGCAGATTCACCTGCCAGTTCAACCGTTAACGCTTTTACTTTCAGCGATCCCCTTAACCACGCCGTGCCGTTATTGTCATTAAGCGAGAATTTTACCGTAAAGAGGCTTGCTATTCCGGTAATGCTCCAGCTAAAGGCGAGGTCGGGATAGCCGAGCAAAAGTGTGATCCGCTTTTCGAGTCCCGAAATATTTGCCGGGTTACCGAATTTCTGCCTGAAATCAAATGCCCTGGCGCGGTCGTGACTGATAACCGGGTATTTTTTCAGGAAGGAAATCTTATCGTCGATCAGGTGTTTAGCCGCCACGGGTTTCCCCTGAAGATTTGTGAGCATAAGGGCATATTCGCTGAATTGCTCTCCAAACCTCGCTAAAAGGTGATTCAGGAACCGATTCCGACGCTCCTGAAATTCCGAAAACGTCTCTGCCATCCCTTCCAGCGCCGGTTTATTCAGACCGGTTGTTATCTCGTTGTAACCTGCAATCAGCTCTTCGCTGAATTCTTTGACAAAATAGGTCTTACCAACATTGGGATTGAGTGAAAATAAATCGGGGAGGTGAGCGATCTGCGCAAAAGCATTCCCCAGCAATTGCTCATAGATCAGCAGATAGGCTTTAAGCTGTTTGGCGGCACTCTTCCGATGCGCAGCAGCTTGTGACGGCAAGCCGGCAGGACCGACGCCGTACACTGCCGGCAGGCTGTACTGAACCGGGAAGTAATCTTCCGTATTGGCAAATTGCCCTCCCTGAACCGGCAAATCGTTTTGAGCGCCGCTGAACTTCGGACGTTCGGCCTCGCCGCGTAACTGGGTAAGGGTATCTTTTACCTCATCCATGCGTGGCTGAAAGGGTAGTCCGTTTTTATAAAACAGAAACCGCGAAAAATTGGGATAGAGGCGCGGCTGGTGCATCTCCTTCACATAGAGCAACCATGATGCACTTGACTTATTCGCGTCGAAAACCGGCTTACCGTTCACCCATGAGGGATCGGCTGCTCCCCTCGCGACATTACCCTCCTCATCATATTTGGTAAGCATAAGGTTATTAACGGCAATGACCCCTTCAATTTCCATTAGCAGATTAACGATATCAGAGGTGCGTAACACCTTTTTCAGCGCCGCAATTTCCAGATCGTTGGCTTTTATAAACCCGTTTGACAATTCGGGTCCGTTAAATATCTCCTCAACAGGAACCTTTTCTGCGATCATCTCCTGAAGGGAATAAAATAAAACAGGCGGATTAAAGTACCTTTCAATTTCAAACCAGATCATGGCCTGGACCCGCTCGATATCGGCACCGGCAGCAACCTCCACATCGGCACAGACGGCCACATCTTCAATACCCACACCTTTTATGCGGCAAAAATCCTCATCCAGATTGCGATGGCAGTACAGATTAGATTTCGTGGCGCTTACCATCTCCGCAACTTTCAACAATTTCCTGCGGTAAAGCCGGATGATTCCGCCGCTACCAGTCTCTTCCAGCCGTTTCCGGATATCCAAAACTGTGCTCATCTTCTTTGTCGTAGCATCTCCGATCAAGAGGATGGCTACGTTGTCAATCCTAATTTTCTCGTGTGAAGGGATCAGCTCCACCTCAAAATCTGCATAAAAAATATTCCGCCACTCTCTTCTCAGATAGTCGTCTTTTGCGGTATCGTTGAGCCACGGATCATGTATAACATCATACGATTTTGTGGCTCCCAGCTGCAGGAGTTTCAGGGCAAAAGATTTCCCGTTTTCAAAATTAAAGTTATCATTGCTTTCAGTGAAAAGTCTCCACGAAGCGCTATTCCCCAATTGCCATTCCGGGAACCGGAATTCAATAAGCATCTCGTGAGATTTTCCATCGCTATCAGAAAAAGTGTATTTCTGTTCGATTTTGCGATTATTCAGATCCCCTAATTCGGGATCAGATTCCAGCTCAAGCAATACATCATAAAGTCCCCGGGGAGAAACCTTTAATGGCTGGAGCCCCTCCTTTTTAGGTTTTTCAAACGAGAGGTTAAGTTTATCTTCGTCACACCATGCATAATATTCAGCATCACAGGCACATTCCTTACAAAATACCCAGCCATTGCGAATCCCTTCAAGGTCGATAAGGATTCTGCGAAAATCATTTGACGTCCAGGGGTTAACGGTGAGAATTTCCCTTGCCGTGAAAAAAGACTGATCAGGGAAAGGATTTTTTCCGGTTGAAGGGCTCTCCGGAGTAAGAATATCTTTTATATCCTTGCCGGTCCGGTAAGCAAGATCGGTGATGGCATAACAAAGTGCCTCGAGAATGGTAATTCCAGGGTCATGGGTATTATAATCGGTCCATTGCCGGCTACCCATCTGTTCAATAAAGCCAATGCCCTCTTTTCGGAGACGGTAGTAATCGTGTGCCGGTTTCAGATCTGGCTTCTTTTCGATGGAAACAGGTTGTATATTCATGACTCGCAGCTGCATTTTTCAGAAGCGATCTTCTCTTCTGATGGTTTAATTACCGTGATTAGATGTTGATCTGCAGGCACTGACACCAATATTGAAACGGCCAATGAACCTTCTGCCTCATTGAGGTCTGCAGTTCCCTTTACCCCTTCGATGTCAAGAAATAGCTTCACATCAGTTACATAATCGACATAGGGTTGCTCTTCCACATAGTCGATGATGACCGATTTATACACCTTTCCGCCAAAAGTTGGATTTCCCCCTTCAGGAAATGCCCAGGGAGAGAGGAACCGCATGATTGACTGCTGCAAAAGATTGGTGTACCAGGTTTCGTCGAAACCATCATAAAACCGCACTTTCATAGTTGTGCGTACCTCTTCAAACTGAGGATTATTCACATGAAGTTTTACGAAGCAGGAGACACGGCTTCCAATATATTGGGTGATCTCCTGCAGCAGACCCAGGCTGGTATAGGGCTTCAAAGGATCTGCCAGATTGTGAAATTGCTTATTAGGGACGGTGACAATCGAAACATGACCCGGAGCAAGCTCCCTGTAAATTCCGGAACCACTTTCATTTGGCTCATAGTGGGTGTGATTCAGGCACTTTACCCTGTAGATTTCGGGGAAGGCTTCCAGAACAAGATGTTCGTAATCCCAAATTGAAATGGCGCGGTCCTTGTGCCTCAACCGTTCACTGACGCGTGTGTAAAATGATGAGGGTTCTTCAGCTCCCCGCCCGCCAAACGACTCGAAAGGTTGTATGATCTTTTTAATTTCCGATACCGGGATATTTAGTTTATTGATGGTCCCTGCAGGCAGTACCTTTGAGGCAAAAGCAGGATCGTTTCCCTGATCAGCAAAAACCGCCTTCAACCCTTGTGCTGCCACCAGGATCAGCCGGCAAACTGCATCGCTTGTTGTCGATACTGCAATCCGAATCCAATGCTGACCAAGGGGTAAAAGTGTATTCAGGGCAAAAGCTTCGCGGGGCATCGAAAAAGTGACAATACCCGACTTTAGCAATCCCTCTGTCAGGTCCTCCACTTCACTCTGATCAAAAGTTATCCATTCGTTCTCCCTGAGATAACTCCAGTGCAGGTGTTGGGGAGGCTTCACCGCAAGGGGATTAGCAGTACCGTCTGCAACCTGAAAAAGTAAAGCCAGGTTTTGCGGAGGTTTTAATCCTGTTATCCCGATGTAAAACTCAGCTTCATGGGTCACCTGCTGACCAATAGACATAGCACCATCTGTGGTATTCAAATGCCTAAGCTGAGGAAGCAGATACACAGTAGTGTCAGGAGCGTTTGTTTTTAGATAAGGATGTTGTTCCGCAAAACCAAAAGGGGCGACATGAAGAAATTTCGCACTCCGATTTTCAAATCCGGATTTCGCCGAAGAATCGAGAACAATCGTTTGAACTGCGGTATATTCTGCTGTTATTGAAGACAATACCGGCGAGTAAGGCTCCGTTGGCTTTTTTGCAGTAGTACTTCCATTGGCCACAGCAAGAATATAGTCCGACAATGCCTCCCGGTATGCTTTATGACCCATCCCCTCAGAAAGACGAAGCTGAACGAAGCCTGATTTTGACCTGATCGTAAACTGATTGTCGGTCTGAAAATCGGATCGGTCTTCTTTATTAAATTCGTCAGCGGGAGGTTTGATATCCAGGATTACCTCATTGTCTCCATCAAACAGCGTCTGATAGCTGTTATCGCTCCAGTTACCCTCTTTCAGAAAGGTTACATACACTCCCGGAACATGCTTGGTATAGTAATCGTAGGTGGAGGAGGGATAATTTTGTTCCAGGGTTTTATACATCACCGATCGGATATCTGGTATGTTTTTCCAGTTTAGGGATAAGTTACAACTGGTAATATCTCTTTTTGCGAATATTTCCTGACTTCCGACGATAAGTGAACTTCCGCTTTCCGGCTGAGCGCCAAACGGGAAGAACGGTTTTGAGGCATCGACAGGGCCGAAATCGTTCGATAAAGTAAGATTTTTAACCTGATCTACAGAAACCTGTAACTGTATTTGCTTTATTACCGTACTTTCAAAATCGGCAAAACCATAGGTGTTGGTCGCCTCATTATTCAGTTTAATCAGCAGAACCGGTGTTGCCACATCAAAGCCATAACCATGTTTTTTTGCATCGTAAGCAATTACTGCTGCATCATCACCGGCCAGAGAGACGGTAAGACGGATATTTGTCGCTGTTGTTGCTAAAAATGTTGCGGGTGATTTTTCGATCCAACCTTTTTCTCCCGTAAACAGGCAGGTGATATCCGATCCCCTCTCTTCACCGGTTTTTCCCTTAAAACCCGATACGGTCAGATCGATGGAGACATCACGCTTACCCTCGGCAAGCCACAAATAATGAGAGGCGACTGCGAAGCCAACTTCTGCAAATGGCATTTGGATTGAAGTCAGTTTCCCGTTAGAATAGATTTTATTATAAAACGGATGCCACGAAAGATCAGCCGATGTTAAGGCTGCACCCAGACCATCATCGGAATTGGCTACTGGAGAAGCATATAGCCGACCATTTTGTTTATTTGCATTACCATCGGAACCGACCGGCTCACTTCCATGCCGATACAGGGTTTGTAATGAAGTCACTTTTGCCTGGTTGGCAATCAGCTCACGGTCATTGGCAAAGAATGCTTCAACTCCTTTGTCATCTTTTCCTGCTTTGAACAATTCATCTTTTTTAACCTGGGCAGAAACAGCTTGTTTGGCCAGTTCTGCCAGAAGGTGCACCTGTGCAGGAATGGCCGGTTTCTCCTTTAGTTGGAGAACCTCCCGGTAATAAAAATCGAGATGGCGCCCTGTGAGGGTATTGGCTTCAGAACGGGCATATTCCATTAACCTGAGGAAACTCAAAAACAGTGCGTAATGGGGGTCATGGCGGTCCCAATTGGTGAAGGTATCCTCCAGGGCAAGCCTCGCTTCACTGATTATCCGGGCAAATACTTTCAGGAACTGATCTGCAACAGCTGTGAAAAGGTTGTGTGTGGCGATATGATTCGTAAGCTCAAATACGCTTCCTGCTGGATTCCCATAAACTGAAGAATCAGGATCAATGGAGGTCAGGTAGCCATTCCACTCTGTGGAACCATTTGTAATCCAATCCTTCGACAACCCGGAGTTAAGAAAATCGGTAAACTTTTCGGGTAGCATACCCAGAATTTTTATACTTTCGGAGGGGGCCACATCAGCAATCACCGATAAGGTAACCCCGGCTTTCTGCCATGCAATCAGTCGTTGTAAGGCGGGTGCCAATTGTGACTGAATCAGATTTTTCAAGGTTGATTTAAGTGCAAATTCGGCGGGAAGCCCTTCTTTAAGCAGATCAAGTTGCTTTGCAAGCGTTCCCAGACAACTAAAAATAGAACTGATATTTTTAATCAGCTCGCTGTTTTTCAATTCATTATCCAGGTTGTTTAAGAAATCAAAATAGCTCTTGACCTGGGTTTTATAATCTTCAATGTTCTGAACCGAGGTAACTGCCAGTCTGAGCGATGGGTCATTGCTAAAGAAAGGGGTCCAGTTCCCGTTTTCTGAATTGTCGGTGTCGAAGTATTTCACAAATGCTGACAATTCCCGGGCAAACATCATTCCATTAGCTGCGTTATGCTCATTTACGGGAGCATACAACGGATCGAGCGTAGGCAAAAGTCGTTGCTCCTGATTGACCCCATCGCGGATCAGCTTAAGTGGATCTGTATTGTGATTACAATCTTTCGGCTTTGTCATACAATCAGCATATTATCAAGATATTAAACTAATTGAAGTGGTAAGGTTGATATCTGTTCCTTCCAGTTTATAAAATGGAAATACAAAATTGAAACGTGAATTGGTCGTCCTTACGCGATAAACAATTCCGATCAGGATCACCCCCTCCAGTTCCCCACTATCGTCCAGTGTCACTTTTTCAAGCTCAATACGCGGCTCGTGGTACAGAATGGCAGATTCGATTTTATCGGTCATGAGTGTTTTCATCCGCGTATCAAGGTTTTCAAAAATCAACTCATCGAGGTTGCATCCATATTGCGGCAACATCACCCTTTCGCCACGAACGGTCTGTAGTAAAACCTCAAGGCTTGAAGCAATATCTGCTTCCTGTTCAAGCATTTCCACCGTTCCATTACTGGAATTGAACTTTGGTGGAAACGACCATCCACGACCAATAAATGTGAGGTTTTGTTCCATAATTCTTTATTTTCAGGTTCCAATGAAAATTTACAAATTCATCCGCCGATCAAAACGGTTGGTGCTCCCGGAGGTATTACAGCTCCTCCTGAAGCTGTGATGTCGCCAATCCTTGCAGCAGGCATTCCGCCAATCATCACCACCGCCGATCCTTTTACGATTGCATCCACTCCGCACGAATCACCCATTCGGGCGGCAGGTAGTCCCCCGATTAAAACTGTCGGACAACCAGGTGGCAGAATCGGCGTTGGTGTTCCCATCGTTGCCGTACTCACGATCATATCCGAAACACGCGCTGCTGGTGGCATATCGTTATTTTTAATTTATTTGAACAATTCCACCCTGAATAATCGCAGCAGCACTTCCCTTAATGGTCGTATTTGCTCCCGATACTTCAGCCGTGGCTGTTCCTTCAGCTTTAAAAGAGGTCTGTGCTTTAGCTGCTATGCTCATTCCTTCAACCGCGAAATCTTTTTGCGCTTTATTAATCAGGTCTTTAAAGCTTTCAATCTTAATTCCGCTATCGTTCATTGTTATTTTATTGCCATTCTGATCTTCTAAAATGATCCCTTTATCTTCATCAGATAGCATGATTTTATTCCCACCCGGAGTTTCGAGGGTGATGATTTTCTTTTCGTCGTCGAAGGTGAACTTCATTTTTTCGCGGCTCACATACCCTTTGTGGTGATTATCGTCTTTCGGATGTTCAGGGGCCGGCTTGGCACTGCTGTGACACATTCCCAACACCACAGGATGACGTGGATCGTCATTCAGAAAACCGATGATTACCTCGTCACCAATTTCAGGTCGGAAGTACGTTCCACGTTCCATACCGGCATCCAGCGTCGAAATACGGGCCCAGATCCCGTCATCAGCAGTGCTGATCATTGGGAGCCTCACTTTTATCCGGTCTTCGCCATCCGGATCGCCTTCCAGAACGGTGACAACACCGATTTGTAATCCGGCTACGGCAGGCAAAAGTCCGGAGGCTGGCATCGGACGGAGGTTATAGGTATTCGAAAACAGATCGGGACTTAGTCCTAACTGTGCATCCGTCTCCCAATTCCCTCCCGACAAAGTATGCCGCACTCCCGAAACAAATATTTTCCCTTCGAAGCGCTCCCCAACTCCGGCAATTTCGACAATTTTTCCTGGCAATATCGTTGCAAGTCCCTGGAAACGTGCCCTTCCGCGTATTTTTGCCAACCGTTCCTTCAACAGCCGTCCGTTGGCCCAGGCCTGCAATTCAGGTTCACTGAGTTTACCGCCATGCCTGATCTTCAGGTCATCGCCTCCGATAACACCAGCCAGATCAGCTGGAGAAAGATTCCCGTTATTGGTAGTTGTTGGTTCGGCAGCTGAAGCCTCCACCACCTCCTGATCACTCGCATTCCAGCTACTGGCTTTGATCCCTTTACTCTGGATACGTGCATCCATCTCTGCATCGAACTCCTTCAAGGTAGATCCAAAAGTCAATTTAACAATGGGATCTGCCCCGACAGCCGGTTTGGCAATTTTTATCTTTCCGTCCTCCACCATCACCACCTGACCGTTTGCTTCGGCACGGCACAGTATAAAATCCCAGTCCGTCGAATCATACTGAACCACCTCCTTCAGCCCGGGGAGAGTAGCTTCAACATCCTTCTGCAACCCATATTGTCCGATCAATTGCTCCATGATATCACTGTCCTTCATATCAATGAAATACTTGCTTTTGACCCCGCTGGTCATTTTGACCGCTTCATCGCGGCATTCGACAATCAGCTGACTTCCACTGCTCCGCACCTTGAGGCTATGCCTCACAATCATCCCTTTAAAAACAGTATCATTTTGAGAACGGTACCCCATTTGGATCTCAATTTTTTTGCCCGGGACAAATAAATCAGATGAGCTCGCTTCAAACGTAGCCTGTGATGCTTCACCATCACGCAGATGAATAAGGGCTGAAGGGATCCGGTTCAATTCACGCGAGACGACCACCGATAATACATGGTAAGCGCCCGGAAGCTGGGCTCCGTCGATCAAAATCACCGATGTACAGGTATCGGGAGTTGCAGGGGTTGGTATGTTGGCGTCAGTAGGCAAAGGTTATTTTGTTTTTTTTAATGGTGGAAAAAACAGATCACTTCCGGGTTTGAGATGACGAAAATTCGCTAATCCATTCACCTCAGCCACCTGGAGGTAATACTTTGGATCACCATAAATGGAATAGCACATCAATGGCAGTGTATCGCCCTGTTTTACCTTCCGGATATGGGTCAGATCGGGTGAACTTTTATTCTCTTTTGCTGCCCTTTTTTGTTCTTCAATACTACTTTTAAATTTAACGGTGGCAATAGCCCGGATAGGGGTCCCATCGGGTTTGAACATTTTGTGATTGATGGACAGTTCGGTCACCCGTCCTTTGAAAATGGAGTTTTCGCCCCAAACCAGTTTCAGGTGTCTTGGTTCATGAGAATCGCCTTTATAACCGATCAGCACATCCTTCATTTTTTTTAGGTCATCGACGACACTCTCCCGCGGCTGACCATCAATGATACCCGTATTGTCAAACAAGAAATCAAAGGTAATCTCATCGGGTTCGGTGTATTCATATTTCAGCTGTGCTCCACTAGTACCCTGACCCTGTGCACCCTGCGAAAATTTCAATTTGTATTGCAGGGTATAACTCTCCGGGTTAATGAGTGCTTCAAACTGATCGTCAGCATCATTCACACCCCCGTTTTCAGCCTTCTCCGAATCTGAAAAAGCCAAAATGAGCATTTTTTCAAGTTTTCCTGTCCCTGGCATCACCGTTCTGTTTTATTTTGAAGTATCTCCATCACCTTTTCAACACATGCCGCAATGATCCCCTCATTGCCAGCTCCCCCGGGGCTATTCCCACCAGTAGCTGAAGAGGACGCTCCACCCGAAGATGTCGCTTCGTTCTGAGGGGAGTTTACAGTCACCTGGATATGGAGTTCCCGTATTTCGATAGGCATTGTGTCAGAGGTATTAGCAATTGAAATAATAATTCATTATGAGGCTTTTGGGCTGTAGACCGTTAGACTAATAGCCGAACAGTCTAAAAGCCTAATAGGCTAACAGTCTAATAGCCTCCCCAATGTCACTGCACGGTAAAATACCGGTAGGTAATCTCCATGGTTTCAATCACAAGGGCGCTATCGGTTGAACTCAGATCGCTGACCACCCATTTTTTGGGGATGGCTTGAGCAACTTTCCATGATCGCAGCGGTTCCCCTTTTTCGTTCATCAGGATCACATTGATATCGGTAGCCTCAAACTGACGGTCACGAAAAGCGTTGTTAAACCAGTTGATGATCTCCGAATCAACGACCATTCCCCGTTTCAGAACCAGATCGGCATACCTGGTTCTGACAGGTAACTTGTGCTCAAAACGGTTTTCACCACCCTCTTTAAAGTTTTCGTATTCGTACTCTACCGACAATCCGGATACAGATTGAAATCTGACATCATTGCTATTGCTGCTGATGCCAAATTCCACTTTGTAATAGAACCCTAATGGCGGATAATATGGCGAGTCATCAGCCATAATTAACGGACAAGGCTAAGCCCTTCGTGTGCGATTTCCAATGTCTCGATAGCGATCTCGTTGGCATCCGATTTCAGGTCGGGTGCGGTGATCTTAACAGGAAAACAGTTAACAGCTTTCCAAACTGCAACGGGTTCGTGCTTCTCGTTCATCAATCTCACCACCACATCTCGGCGGGCGCCAGAACGATCATTGGAAATCTGATCCATCCAGTTATTGTAATCAAAGTCCCCTTCAAACTTACCCCGCTTAAGGGTTATATTGCTGTATTTTCTCATGCCAGGCATCTTAATTTTACTGAAATCCTTACTGTCGCTGTGCCTGTATTCAATCACTTCGACCTGCTGATCCATACCAGTGACTTCGGTAAAACTGATTTTAACGCCACCCCAATCGACCTGGTAATGGAAACGCGGTAACGGATATTGCTGTGCCATAACTATATATTATTAAATTAGATTTATATTAAAAGAATGATTAACTGGTTATCAGGAATTTCCAATCACGATTCGGCCATCTTATGAGAGAACCTGAGGATGATAAATTCTGCCGGACGAACCACTGCCATTCCGATTTCAATGATCATCCGTCCTTCAAGAATGTCGAGGGCTGTCATCGTTTTCCCCAGACCTACCGCCACATAAAATGCGTGTTCAGGTTTTATCCCCTGAAGAGCCCCCTGCCGCCAGAGTGTTGAAAGGAAGTTCTCGATCATCGCCTGCACCTTTACCCAGGTATTGGCATCATTGGGTTCAAAAACGAACGCTTCAGTGGCATTTTTTGTGCTCTCTTCCACCATGTTAAAGAACCGGCGAACACTGATATACCGCCATTCATTATCGTTACCGGCTAGTGTGCGGGCGCCATAGATTAAGGTCCCCTTTCCGGTGAACGACCTGATTGCATTGATCGATTTTCCGGCAACTGAATCTACATTCAGATTTTCCAGTTCTGTTTTGGTGAATATGACCGAAGGTGAGATCACGTTTGCCAGACTGATATTTGCAGGCGCTTTCCAGACGCCACGGGTCCTGTCGGTTGCTGCATAAACGCCAACGACAGCCCCGCTTGGCGGCATACCGGTTAAGCTGTTACCTACGCCGGCGAGAATTGATTTGTAAATTGGAAAGCGAAGTGCAAGCGACTCATCCAGTTTTTTCGTATAGGAAGCTGCTGCGCTAACAATTAGTGTAAGATAAGCCTGATTGATCTCCTCGAATAGTGGCAGAAGATTATTAAACGAGAACAAACGTTTGTCTGTATCCGTAACTGCCGTGGGAGGTATTAAAGTTGTAGCTGCGACGCCAATTACACCAGTCCAGCTGGCTTCGATAAAAGTAGTAGCAGTATTTGTCGCAGTATAAGTTCCAATTTTTGCAGCTGTTTCTGTTTCCAAACCAACGATTTTTTTGAAAGTTGGATTAAAGTTGGAAGTCACAGCTGCAATAACATCTGCTTTTAAACTTGTCAGGGTCAATACTGCAGGATCAGCGGCCTTGATAAACTTATCAATCTGGGCAGCAATGGAGTAATAATACCCAAACACAGCCTTGAGATTGGCATTGGTATTACCTCCAATTCCGGCAAATGCGGCGCTCAGGGTATTCAGGGCAACCCTTAAATTCCCGTTTGGAGGACTGAGTAATTTAGTTTTTGCATCGATATTTGCAACATCGGCAAATGCCTTATTTAAATCGGAAATGGCATTTTGAATGACCACATCACTCGTCAGTCCATCCAGCGTTGTGGCTACTCCCGAACGATAAATTACACTTTTAACATCGTTATAGGTCACATTTTTAGGAAGGTTAACTTTTAACCATGGCGTATATACCGCACCATAACTCAGGTAATTAATGCCCACATTATTTCTGAAAATTGCTCCCTGTGCATCATTTTCTTTGACATCCATCACAACCACACGGTCCTGTAAATCCTGGCATTGGGTGAGAGCCGCAGCCTGCACTGCAGCAATTTTACTGTCGTCGAGGGTCACGGCGTCAGGAAATAAAAGGATGGTAGGGGCAGTTTCTTTGGCAATAGCTGTGATGCCGGTGGTAAAGGCGGAATCATCAACCGATGCCGAATAGTCACCGATTGAAACGATAAAACAATCACCACCGCCGTTTGCATAAAACATACGAAGACTATCGTATAAATAAAATTTATTGCTTACCGTTGCCGACACAAAACTATTGGCATCGTTAATATTTACTTTTGTCACAGCCGGTGACGGGCCGACGCCAAAATAGTGTTCATAATCCACCAATGATCCAATCCGTTTTGGTACGTTATTTAAATCGCCGGCGGCAAGGTTCATCGCTATTTGCGTGTACCCGATAAACGCCGGAATAGCAGTTTCCACCTGAGCTACAGATGGTGGTAGTTTCGGGATTTCTTCAACATAAACCCCTGGGGTCTTGTACGATGTTGCCATAGTCATTTAATTTAAAGTGATGAAATGAATCCTTATTCAAATATTTCCGTGTAAATTTTCTCTATTCTTTTTGTTGGGTCATTACTCTCAAATTTTACCTTTACAACCGGGTCTCCTGGTTTCATTTTTGTGCCTGCATTTCCGGTATAGGTGAAAGGGAGCGATGAACTACTTTCCGAAACCGGTGCACCCGTGTTTTTATTTAGGTACTTCCAATAGGCTGATCTGTTTTTAAAACGAAGCTGAAAGATGGGTGTTGTATCTTTTGCAATACCCAAACTGGTACAGCTAAAATCAGGATCAACCGGATTTGCTGCAGTAATATTGATGATTCCAAATACATTGTCGGGAATTTCATCAGAAAGCAAAATACCCCTGGCAGGTACTCCCGTCAATCCAGCCGGTGGAACAAGAACCGGTGTATCGTTCTGATGGATAAAAACCGGCATTTTTGAGGCAAGAGCGTTGATCTGTTGGGTAGTGGCGCCGGGCTGGCTATTGATCAACTGAACCAGCGCTCCAGCTGTAATATTCATATATTCAGCCTTATCAGTGGGCATCGAACCCGGAATCTCTTTTGAAAGAAAGAGGGATTTATTTGGATTCACGCCCCGTGAAGTTCCGGTAAGGTTCGAAAATACAGGAATGTTCTCCTTAAATCTCAGTATTTTGTCCTGGGATGCATCATACATTTCAACAATTTTCCTGTTTAGCAAAGTTAAAGAGGTGAAGTTGAAGAATGCACCATCTTTTATAGTCACAATAAAGGAAAACACCTCATTATCAGGTATTTTTTTTGATTTTGGAACAGCAACAAGAAATCCCAGTGAAGTCTCCTTAAAAACACCTTTTAATGCTTTTATTTTGTTTGTTGTGGCAGAAGTGGGGCTTATTTCCAGGAATGTGCGCGCATCGTAGGTTAAAAGTAATTTGTTTCTTTTAATTTCCGGCAGGGTATCATATATTGCTGATCCTTCGTCGAGCCAGTAATGGTGCAATAATCGCACCTCAAAAAGACGCTTGTATCCAATCACAATTCGTTCTGCCATATCATCGAGTATTTTTATGGTAAAACTCGCTGACCACTTCGGTGATCAGGCCGCTTTCGTTATATACCGCCCTGAATTTCAAATCGAACATCCGCATCGTGTACATCACAAATGGGTATTGTTTGCCACCCAAGGTTCCCCAAAGGTGATTTACCTCCTCAAGTGTCGGAGAATACAGATCAAAAATTATTTTAAAAGTTTCGAGCCGGTCAAGGGCATTAGGGGGTGCATTACTCGTGATGGAGGATGGGGCCACATCATCCTGGGTGAAGACATTTTTTGACTGGAAGAAACGTAATGCACGTGACAAAACCAGCAATGCATTGTTGTAATTGGAATGTGTGGCTGTAGCCAGTATCAGGAAATTAAGGAAGATAGGTGGATTTTCGTAAGTTGCCCTAAGTGTGGTATCGTTCCTGACAAAATTGGGTAGGTTTTTCAAAGCCTTCTCTTCTTTGACATTTACCACCGAAAAAATAAGCTTATCCCTGGCCACCCCACCATTATTCCCCGAACCTGCCAATCCTTCGGCAAGGTTTCCCGACTGAACTTCATCATTCGATGCCGGTACGCCGTAAGCATCCTCGAGATGCTTTTTGAGTTCATTAATTACAATACTTAAACCATGTGAAATCATCGCTTAAGAATTTAAAAACTATTTCATTTGAATAGGAACCTAATCGACTGAAATTCTATTTTTTATGTTAAGACTAAATCCAGACCCCATATGCTAAAATCATCAACCAATATACCTTCAACGAATTTTTAAAGCAAAAGGTTTCAATTTGTATAAAATTTGTTTTTGAGGAACAAACAAAATCACAGATTAACGACGTGAATAACCAATCGATTTTAGCATAATTATATTTTATTAATATAATATGACTTTTCTCATATTAATTGACTTTGATGAAGAATTGTTACTTTATTTACTGGCTGATGCAGTTAAGTTGACGAATGGGACCTTAGTTTGTTGAGAGGGAGAGTCCAACCACAAAAAAAGTTTTTTCTAACTGGGGATTACGAATTAAGGAGGAGAATATTGGCAATCTAAACTTCTCAGTAAAATGAATATCATAGCTCACCTTCAGGCTGATATTTACAAAACCGGCCTTTTCAGCGTAAGATCCGGCAGCAGGAGTCATACCCACATTAAAATCCATGGGCAATTGTTTTTTTGTATTGAATTTATAACCTGCCTCCAAATAAGTTGCATCATCATTGTAGAAAAACCGGTTATAACTAACATAAATTGGAAAATTTTCACCGCCGGCATAGGCAAGATTTACCTCGGCATAAGAGCCCAAGCTACTAAACGGTATGTTAAAATAACCTCCATGGGTGTTACCATTCTCATCTTCAAATGGAGAATTGTAATCGAAAACAGAAATTGAAAATTGTTTGAACTTGTATTTTGCCCATAAATCATATTCGCTATACCCGTTGGTGGCGCCAAAACTACCCCAATAACCTATTTCAAAATTCCTATAAGTTCCGACTAATGAAGGCTGAATGTGAAAACTATTTGAATCGTCAAATCCAAGGCCAATGTTTGATCCACGCCAGATATACCTGCTCACCACATCAACTCCGGCAATGATTCTCAATTTTTTCTGAGAAAATAAAGTTCCGCTTTGCAGAACTAAAATTACCACAAATACGATTCTGATTCTTTGTTTCATTTTTTGTGTTGTTTAGTTTTAAAATCGACTAATCCATTTTATTTCGCTTTTATAGCAAAGCGATTGCCAATCGGTTATCCGGAAATATAAAAATAATATTTAGTTTTAGAAGTTAATTGATTCTGCCGATAGATTTACCGATCGCTTCGTTATTATAAGAAAATTTGAATCTCAATGTCTGAAATCCCTCACCTTAAAAAAAAAATCGGAGGCTCCTGGCTGGTCTGGATGCAAAACAGCAATTCGTACCTTCAACTGGAAGAACCTGCCTGGTTTGTATTCAATAAAACTACGCATAGGTACAAGTCGGCTACGATTGCAAAAGATTTTGCCCTCCGTTATGGGGTTTCCACCGGTGAAAGCGAGGTATTTGTAAAGGAGATCTGTTCTCAAACCGAAAAACTAAACCAGATCGATATTGCCCAAAATAAGTCAGCTCTGGCGAATTATAAGATCGATGATCAAATATTTTGCCCATTTTCTGTTCACTACTACCAGCTGGGAGATAAGCGGATTGCCTTCTCCTGTGAAACTCCGAATTTTGAAAATTATATTCACCCCCTGATCTGCCATCTCGAATCGGATAAAAGTAACAACGCGATGGCACTTTTTGAGTTATTTACCTATGAAGAACAGATTGTGTTCCGTTTTAATGGCGAAGTAAAGGGAATATGGTCTGGTGATGAGACCCATTTGGTAAAAGGGCTTATCTTCATGTTTTTGATAAATGTAATTTATGATAAAAACGATACAGACTGGCTGATGACCGTTCACGCCTCAGCCATCACGAATGGAAAAAAAACGATCCTCTTTACCGCCCCTCCCGGCCACGGGAAAACCACCATCGCCGCGTTACTCCAATCACGTGGGTACCGGCTAATCTCTGATGATTTTGTTCCAATCGACAGGAATTCTTTTAAGGCATATCCCTTCCCTATCGCTATGTCCATCAAACAAGGCGCCATGGAGGTACTTTCCACCTTATTCGCCGGGCTCAATCAAAAGGAAATCAACTATATCACACCTGAAAAAAGTGTACGATACCTGGTGCCTGATCCCGATCTTGATGTTTTTCAGGCCCTCTTCCCTGTCCGTGAATTCATTTTTGTCAATTACAACAGTTCGGTAGATTTCTTATGGGAAAAACTTGACAAAGTCAAAGCGATAAAGCTTTTGCTTGATCAAGCCTGGGTAGTACCGTCTCAAGGCAATGCGGCAATCCTCTTCGAATGGATTACAAAGCTCTCTTTTTTTCAATTGACTTATTCCAATAATGAAAAGGCGCTCAATAAGATCACTAAACTGTTTGACCATGCATAATAAAGAGTTGTTCTATTTTTTAGGTCGATGCCTGATACTTGATGAGCACCCTGAATTCAGAGAAGAAATCATTGAGAAAATTGAGTCTGACGAGATCGATTGGCAAAATTTCGTTGTACTGGGCAGTAATCATTTAATTCTGCCGGCAATTTACCGGATATTTACAACTCATGAAATTATTAATTCTTTACCCGATGATCTTGCACTATTTTTAAAGGAAATCTTTGATCTGAATCTATCCAGGAACGAGCAGATCCTGTCTCAAATCAGGGAGGTTACCGCATTGCTGAATAAAAACAACATCTATCCGTTGTATTTAAAAGGGGCCGCCCATTTACTGGATGGGCTTTATTCAAATAACGGGGAACGTATTTTGGGAGATATTGATTTCCTGGTTCCTGAAAAAGATTATCTGTCCACAGCAAAACTTTTAGAAACCGAAGGATACTCAACCTTGGAAGGTAGTTCGGCGTACTTTAAACCTGAGACTTTAAAGCACTATCCCCGACTTATAAAATCGGGCTATCCGGCTGATCTCGAAGTTCATCGCTTACTTACTGCCAATCATCTGAGTTGGTTTAATCCACCAATTATGGAGCGGGAGAAAAAACCGGTTTTATCAATTAGTGGATGCTTTGTCCCATCCGAAAGGATCAAGATTATTCACAATTTCGTTCACGGCCAGTTAAGTCATGATGGTCATCTCAACGGTCTCGTCTCTTTCAGGGATTTGTATGATTTATACCTCCTCTCGAAAAGAACTCCTTTAGATCAGGTCATCCCTGATCTAAAAAAGAGAAGGAAGGCTGTTGTCTATTTTGCATTCGCAGACAAAGCATTCGGATTGGAAAAAAGACTCTATTCCGAAAGTAGTTTTTCAGCCCGGCTTTTTTTAATGAAACACGATCTGAATTACAGTTCTCCGCTCTTCTTTAAAATTCATCGTACGCTCTTATTCCTTGGGAAAAAGATATTCCTGGGATATATTGGACAGTCAATTCAATCCATCTATTCGAGTAAAATGCGCCGATCTGTAATCGGACGGCTCAGCAGTTGGCAATGGTATCGTGCACATTTTCAGACGTATATTGATTTTTTTGTGTCAAAATAAAAGTCAATCTGCGAAATCAGATTAATTATTTGTATATCAACATTATAATGTTAATATTTTTTTAATTTTAGTGGTTTTAAAAGTTGCAATTTTATATAAATTAGTGGAAAATCCTTTGACAAATGAAAGGCAAACTACCCGCTCAGGAACAAAGAAATATTTTTCGTCCAATTTTAATTGAAATTATCAATCCTTGCCACGAAGTTGCAGTTTTATCGGCGAAGGTAGAGTGGAAGCGGTTTGAGAACGACTTTGGTCAATTGTATTCCAATACGGGTAAACCCGGAGTCCCAATCCGCACCATGGTTGGGTTATTGATGCTTAAACGGCTTTATAATCTTGGCGATACATCAGTTATGGAGGAATGGGTTCAGAATCCCTACTTTCAGTACTTCTGCGGCGAATCGGAATTTCAATGGAAGTTCCCTTGCGACCCTTCAGATCTGGTCTATTTTCGCAAAAGAATAGGTACCGAAGGTGCTGAACTTATTGCTCATTTTTCGGATGAACTTTTTAAGGATAAAATTCGTCAGAACCACTTACCTGCTGGAATCATTTCAAGTGAGAAAGAAATAACCCACCCTTCGGAAGGTAAAATATTGACCAGGATCATTGAACTATGCAAAAATATTGCGAACAAAGGAGGGCATTAAAACGCCACCTATTAATCGATAACCCACTCCAACTGATCCAAATTCGTCCTTACTACACACTTCATCCAGGGTTCCATCTCGTGGAAATATTTTGTATATTTGTATAAAGATAAGGACATGCGCTATCTTGATCCCAAAAATGGTCTCACCTTCAGGAAGGTATTCGGAGAGCACCCGCGGTTACTCAAGAGCTTTCTGAACGCCATGTTTCCGCTTTCGGTACCGATTAAGTATCTTGAATACCTCCCCGCAGAACTGGTACCCGAGGTGCCGTTGCTGAAGTTTTCGATCGTCGATGTCCGCTGTGTTGACGAGCAGGGTCGGCAGTTTATCGTGGAGATGCAAATGTTGTGGACCGACAGTTTCAAGACCCGGGTACTGTTCAATGCCAGCAAGGCTCGAATTTGTGTTCGTGGAGATACCTAAGTTCAAGGCAGCCAATTACAACGAGAAGCGACTTCAGGTGTTGTGGCTAAGGTATTTGTCAGAGATTAAAAACGCCACCGAAACGATATCGCCCGAATTGTTTGAGGTGCAGGAAATACGCGAAGCCATTGAGCTGTTGCAGGAGAGCGCATACACCAAATCAGAATTAGTGGCGTACGACAAATACTGGGACAGCATCAGCGTTGAACGAACCTTGCTTGTAGACTCTTTTGCTGAAGGGAAGATGGAAGGAAAGATCGAAGGAAAATCCGAAGGAATCAACCTGATGATTGTTAATGGAAATAAAGCTGGCATCTCAATTGAAATCTTATCTGTTATGGCACAAATCAGCGCTGAGGAAGTAG
Organism: Prolixibacteraceae bacterium; assembly: GCA_963677935.2. Classification (GTDB taxonomy): domain Bacteria; phylum Bacteroidota; class Bacteroidia; order Bacteroidales; family Prolixibacteraceae; genus JAAFHB01. The sequence continues at coordinate 4,348,220 of CAXXEH010000003.1, forward strand.
AAGCGATTTTGAGAAATTACGGTTTGATAAAGCTTTAACAACCTTCGAGGTTTCAGAAACCTCGAAGGCTGATTCAATAAAATAAAATCCCCCCTACCCTCCTTTTTCTAAGGGGGGAAGTTATCCCCCTGGGGTCCATCTTGTCGGCGCAGAAGGGGCTCCCGACTGACCCGAAGCATGCGCCGCCTTACCCGTGCTGAGCAAAATCATCATCGTAGCTGCGGCGATATACCCTGTTTTTTGGAGCGCCTCCTTGCGGTTCATCATTTTTGCCGTCAATCCGCTAGCTTTCTCTTTGACTTTTTCGTTTTTTTTTGTTTTCATATCTTCAGGTTTTTTTTTCCTATTTTGATTTTTACATTTTGCATTGTTCATTTTGCATTCCCGGGTGGAGGATTAGGCGGTTGACTCAAAAACTTTTTTCATTCTTTAATTGTTTCCTTCATTCCCTCATCATCATCTTAAACCCATTCACCTTCCCCTTATCGTTCACCTTCAGCACGTACATCCCGCTCCTGAATCCCGGGGTCGGAATAACATTCAGGCTCCCTTCATCGAGCTTTCGGGTAAGGATCAGTTTTCCACTGGTATCATAGAGCGAAGCAACTGCATTAGGGGTTACCTTACCCGTGATCCGGATCTCAACGTTTCTTACAGCATAGGCACTCAACTGGCCGGCTGTGACCAGATCGCCCACCGCGCTGATGGTCGGGGTGGAGGCGTAAAGCCGGAAGCGGTCGGTAAGAATTGAGTTGGCAGCAACCGTTACCTTGTAGGTCCCCTTCGACAGATCGGTAAACGTGGAGGTGAGTTTATCCTCCAATATGGCTTTGCAATCAGTTGCCAGATTGACTGTCTCTGCCAAGAAGATTACCTCGCCACCCGATTTGCAGTCGAGACCGACTGGAATGATCAACCCTGCATAGGCATTGTTGGGCAGCGCCTGGATGGCAAACGGGATGCCGCTGCCGTTATCCGTCACCAGTTTGGTATACACCAGCAGGTCGGTACCCGCTTTAAACAATCCTGCATCGTAAGTTGGGTCAAGCCCTTTGGTCATGCCGCCGTTAAAGGCAACAATCGTTGAACACTCCCTGTTGCCAGACGTTGTGATCAGTTTGATGGTTGGCCAGGGTGCCGTTGCCGATTTTAACGCGAGAGTAGGGCTATGAAATTGCATCGATGAATTAAAACTTACAGATGATTTGCCAGTTTTCATTTTTACCATAAAACCTTGTCCCTGCTGAACAGCAATGGGAGTTTCAGGAACCGGGACATTGGAAATAATGGTATAAGGCCTTGTGTCAACATCATTACTTGTATCCTCGTGGTCCCAGATATAAACAGCTCCATAAGACACATCAAGATTGTCGGCATTGGCTTCAATAAAACGGCTAACACTGCTGCTTGCAGAATTGATCCCTATTGCAGATGAATATGGGTTCCCTACACAGTTCCAACTGCCGGCCAAAAGACCCGAAACGGTTTTGATTCCTGTCTGTAGAGCGCCTGTGTAACTCACGATGCCATCGGCAGTGGAGCGTAGGCTATATCCTGTGCCACCACCAATACTGCCACTTGTGGAATTGGTAAAAAATGATTTCCAGCCATTTGTGGTCGGGTTATAATCCATCATCCCCCTTATTCCTCCCGTACCGGTAGGAATATTGCTGTTGCCCACTAAAAATTCGGTAATTGTTTGTGCCACCGGTGACGAAACGATGTGCCACCTCCCGGTGGTCAGGTAACTTTGGGCAATCGTCGTGCCCGACCCGGCCACAGCATTAACAATGAGCGATCCTGTTCCCGTGACATCACTTTGGAGAATGACTCCGCCGCTCGTGTTGTTGTTGGTGAGGGTGCCGGTAACGGTAAGGGATGCACCGGGTGCGATGGTTACAGATCCTCCCGACGCAATGGTAAGGTCGCCCGTGAAAACAGGTTTATTGGTTGTATTTGGAATGGTCAAAAGATCGGATGTTGTCGGTACGCTAGCCGGACTCCAGTTGCTGGCAGTGTTCCAATCGGTATCGGTTGTGCCGGTCCAGGTCTTAGAGAAAGTCTGCCAGGCCAGGTAGGGGTATCCGTCATTATTTGAAGAGCTTATGTACCATATGGGTGTTGCAAAATCCCAAGAACTGGCAGTAAAAGTGCTTAGGGTTTTCATTTCGGCAGTGGTTTTGCCTACCACTCCTGCACCTCCACCACTGGTCGCTTGTGTGGAGACCTGTGTATCCCAATAACATCCGGTTGGGTTTTCAGCACCATTGCTTATAAACCCTTTATACCAATATCCGGTACCTGAGATTAACCCTGCCGAATAGGAATTGCTGATGACAGAATTATAATACATTCCAGTCAAGCCTCCGGCATACGAGTTCGCATCGGTTGCCGTTACCTGTGCGGTTGAATAACAATTCGATATGAAAGAATTACTATAGCCAATTAATCCGCCAACGCTTGAAGATGCTGCATTACTGGTTACCGTGCCAGAAGAAAAACATCTGCTTATTCGCGGAGCATTTGTGGCAGGTGAAGGGCCCCCGGAGCTGCCGATGAGACCACCTACGTAACAACTACTTTCTGTAGCTGAAACAGTAGCTGAACAGGAACAGTTACTTACAAAAATACTATAAACGTCACCTCCTGTTGCTGATGCATCATTCCTGACTCCGCCGATTAAACCACCAGTCATATTCGTGGATGAAATGGTTCCCGATGTATGACAATTTGAAATTGTTATGGAAGAACTGGCGACATCAAGATAAACAAAACCTGCCAATCCCCCGGCATACCATCTACCGGAAATGCTGCAATTTGAAATCGTCAGGTTTTTGATGGTCGCTCCGTTTTTTACATATCCGAATAATCCGCGGTAATCAGACGATCCGGTAATGGTCAAGTTGGTAATTGCCTTATTGTTGCCATCAAATGAACCCCTGAAGGAATTTGAATCATCAGTTCCGATTGGCGTCCAGTCTGAATAGGCGTATAAACTTATATTGTCCATCAGCTTAAGATATTTGCCGGAATAGGTATTGCCTGCATTAACACTGGAGGCAAGTGTTGCCAATTCTGCCGCTGTGGTTATTTGGTACGGATCATCTGCCGTTCCTACTCCGGTGAAACCGGTATATTGTGATTTTGGGTTATTCCCTCCGGTATTGGTATTGTAGGTTTCTGCCCCGTCCGAACCATTGTATTCGAATATCTGCACGGAATATTGTGTGGCAACGCTAAGTCCGGTAATGGTTACCGTGTTGCTTGTGTTATTATACACGCAATAATAACCCGATGTGCCAAGTTGGGTCCCTTTTGAAGCCCAGCTTGCACTGGCAATGTATGCCGAATTATCGGAAGGATTTGTGATTGCCCCTGTGCCCTCTTTCACAAACAGTGCCCTTTTCGCTCCGGTGCCATTGGTCCAGCCAATGGTCATTTGTGTGGATTGTACATTTGAAAAGACAATGCTTGATGCCTGGGTGGTTGGCATAGAATTGTATCCCTGCCACGCCAGGAAAGGGTATCCGCTATTGTCCGTAGAATTAATCCCCCAATAATCATTTGCGCCATTGAATGTTTCTCCTATAAAATCCCAGCCCCCGGCGGTGAATGTGGAAGGGGATTTCATATCGGCCGTGGTTTTACCTACCACTTCTAAACCACCACTACTTGTTCCTTTCGTTGAAACCTGTGTATCCCAGTAACATCCGGTTGGGTTTTCAACACCGTTGCTTACAAACCCCTTAAACCAGGTTCCGGTACCTGTGACTATCCCTGCCGAATAAGAATTGCTAATAACAGAATTATAATACATTCCAATCAAGCCTCCGGCATATGAGTTCGCATCTGTTGCTGTTACGTGTGCAGTTGAATAACAATTCGATATGGAAGAATTACTGTAGCCAATTAATCCGCCAACGCTTGAAGATGCTGCATTACTGGTTGCCGTGCCAGAAGAAAAACATCTGCTTATTCGCGGAGCATTTGTGGCAGGTGAAGGGCCCTCAGAGCTCCCGATGAGACCTCCTACGTAACAACTACTTTCTGTAGCTGAAACAGTAGCTGAAGAGGAACAGTTACTTACAAAAATACTATAAACGTCACCTCCTGTTGTAGATGCGTTATTCCTGACAGCGCCGATTAACCCACCGGTCATATTCGTGGATGAAATGGTTCCCGATGTATGACAATTTAAAATCGTTACAGAAGAACTGGCGACATCAAGATAAACAAAACCTGCCAATCCCCCGGCATACCATCTACCGGAAATGCTGCAACTTGAAATCGTCAGGTTTTTGATGGTTGCGTCACTATATACAAAACCGAATAATCCGCGGTAATCTGATGTTCCGGTAATGGTTAAGTTGGTAATTATTTTAGTATTGCCGTCAAATGAACCCCTGAAAACATAGTCAGCATTAGATCCGATGGGCGTCCAGTCTGTATAGGCTGATAAACTGATATCGTTCATCAGCTTAAGATATTTGCCGGAATAGGTAGTGCCAGAGTTAACAATGGTGGCAAGCTTTGCCAGCTCTGCTGCTGTAGAAATTTGGTATGGATCATCTGCCGTACCAGCTCCGGTGAAACCAGTATACTGTGTTTTGGGATTATTCGATGCGGTAGTGGTATTATAGATTTCAGCCGCTGGGTCGCCATTGTATTCGAAAACCTGCACTGTATACTGTGTGGCAACGCTAAGTCCGGTAATGGTTACTGTATTGCTTGTGTTGTTATACACGCAATAATATCCTGAGGAACTCAACTCAGACCCTTTTGAAGCCCAATCTGAATTGGCAGTAAAAGTCGATTTATCGGAAGGATTTGTGATTGCCCCTGTTTCTTCTTTCACAAATACCGCCCTTTTCGCTCCGGTTCCATTGGTCCAGCCAATGGTCATTTGTGTGGATTGTACATTTGAAAAGACAATGCTTGATGCCTGGGTGGTTGGCATAGAATTGTATCCCTGCCACACCAGGAAAGGGTATCCGCTATTGTCCGTAGAATTAATCCCCCAATAATCATTTGCGCCATTGAATGTTTCTCCTATAAAATCCCAGCCCCCGGCGGTGAATGTGGAAGGGGATTTCATATCGGCCGTGGTTTTACCTACCACTTCTAAACCACCACTACTTGTTCCTTTCGTTGAAACCTGTGTATCCCAGTAACATCCGGTTGGGTTTTCAACACCGTTGCTTACAAACCCCTTAAACCAGGTTCCGGTACCTGTGACTATCCCTGCCGAATAGGAATTGCTAATGACAGAATTAAAATACACTCCAATCAAGCCTCCTACGTACGAGTTCGCATTTGTTGCTGTTACATTTGCAGTTGAATAACAATTCGATATAAAAGAATTACTATTGCCAATTAATCCGCCAATGCATGAAGATTCAGCCTCACTGGTTACTGTACCCGAAGAAAAACTACTGCTGATTCGCGGAAATTTTGTTTTATCAGTAGAAGTAGCGCCCTCAGAGCTCCCGATGAGTCCACCTACGTAACAAGAATAAGCTGTCGCTGATACCGTTGCGCTCGAAGAGCAGTTCCTGATAAAAATATTATAAACTTCGCCTCCGGTTACTGATTCAGTGTTCCTGATACCGCCTATAAGCCCACCGGTCATATTTTGGGATGAAATGGTACCCGATGTATGACAATTTGAAATCGTTACAGAAGAACTGGCGAGATCAAGATAAACAAAACCTGCCAATCCCCCGGCATACGATCCTGCTGAAATACTGCAGTTTTCAATTGACAGGTTTTTAATTGTTGCATCACTGTTCACATAGCCGAATAATCCGCGGTAATCAGACATTCCAGTAATGGTCAAGTGGCTAATTACCTTATTGTTGCCATCAAATGAACCCCTGAAAACATAGGAAGGATCTTTTCCTATAGGCGTCCAGTTTGTATAATCGGATAAACTGATATCGTTCATCAGTTTAAAATATTTTCCCGAATAGGTGGTGCCAGCATTCACGTTGGTAGCGACCAATGCCAGATCAGCCGCTGTAGTTATTTGGTAGGGATCATCTGCCGTTCCTGCTCCGGGGAAACCGGTGTACTGTGATTTGGGATTATTTGATGCAGTAGTGGTATTATAGATCTCTGCAGTAGCCTCGCCATTATATTCAAACACTTGCGTAATGTATTTAGTGACCGGCGTTAATCCGGTGACTGTAACACTTGTCCCCGTGCCGTTGTAAACGCAATACCAGCCTGTTGAAATTAGGGTTCCACTGCCAAAAACAGTATTTGCAGTGTAGGTAGTGTTATTAGCAGGAGTTGTGGTTCCGGTGTCGGTTTGCTTAACAAAAACAGCCCTGCCAGAACCGTTTCCAATGGTCCAGTTAATTGTCATTTGGGTAGTTCCTATTGTTGAAAATGTGATGTTGGTAGCCTGGGTGAGGGGGGCTTCCAAATGAGGTGGATTGTTGGTCAGGTAAGGGTATCCTGAATTGATACCGGAGTTCATTGACCAGATTGTTGTAAAGTCCCAACTATCACTATCTATTCCGGTAAAGGTGGTTTGGATTTTCATTTCTAACGTAGTTTTTCCCGTACCTCCCGTTGCACTATTTGCTTTTCCCGTAGTTTGTGTATCCCAGCAGGACTTGGAAGAAGAATACCCCCCTGCATAAACTATCCCTACCAGACCGCCTGAACTTGAACCACCACTCACGAAACCGGTAGCATAGCATTTGCTGATGACATGGTCATTTTCCCCTACCAGACCGCCAACATAATCGGTTCCACTTACGGAACCCGTGGAATAACTGCTGCTGGCGGTGCCCGCATTAACCCCTGCCAGACCGCCTATATTATATGCCCCACTAACGGAAACGTCAGCAAAACTGTAACTAATCGCAGCAGCAGTAGCATTATTCCCCACAACACCACCAACTTTAGAATTTCCACTCACTGAACCGGTGGCAAAACAGTTGATAACAATGGATGATCCATCATTATACCCAACCAGACCGCCAACGTTATACGCCCCTGCAATATTCACAGCGCTGACACCTAAATTGGCAATAGTTGCATTTGACGCCCATCCAAATAAACCAATATTATCAATGGACCCGCGAGAGATAGTAAGCCCTGAAATAGTTTTGCCATCGCCATCATATGATCCAATAAAAGGATTGTCCATATTACCAATAGGTAGCCAGCCTTTATTACTATCCCAACCAGAAGTTGACGAAGCATTTATATCTGCAGTTTGAATGTAGGATTTGCTCCATTGGGCAGCGTTCTGGCTAAGCCAGTAGAGATTATCAAGAGTGGCAATCTGGTAGGGGCTTTCGCTTGTGCCAGCACCTGCCAACGGTGCGGTGGCGGTTTGGGCAACCAGCTGGCTCGTGCTGAACATTTGTAAAAGCATTACTGCCATTACCAATTTTCCTGCCAGAGCAGGAAACCTTCGGCTTGATGTAAATTTTTTCATTATTCAAGGTATTATTAGGAGTATAAAATTTGAGTTTTGCAGATTTTAATCCGGTTTCAAGTGTATGCCATCTCACCAGGCAACATGTTGTAAAATAGTTTGTGGTCAGTAAATTTATTTTTAGCCAGTAAAATTATTTTTATTTGTAACTGCTGACTGTCCAAAACGTATTTCCTTTCGTCCAAAACGTATATTTAAATGTTTACCGACCATCTGAATTGGCATTAATATCTCCTTTAGTTTTCGTACTTTTGAAAACAATAGTATAAATTCAGCCTTATCTACTAATTGTATAACTATGGTCAGGATCATTTTTTTATTGGCCCCCATTTTTGTAAGTCTCTTCTGGTCAATTACCCTGAATGGTGACAGAAAAAAATACAGTACGCCGCGTCGGTTTCTTTCGTGGTTTATGCTGTTGACCGGAATGATTTTTACCGCTCATTTTCTCTATTTTGCCCCCTTCCCCAACCTCTACCGCTTTGCTGATGTACCACTTCAATGGTTAGGTTTAACCATTTTCCCTTTGTATCACATCTATTTCAGGCTGCTGACCGTGGATGACCATTTTTCGTTTAAAACACATACGAAGTACTTGTTCATACCGGCAATTGTGGCTCTTATTTACGGATTAGGTGTGCTATTGACCCCTGCTGATGAATATAAATCGTGGTTGTTCAATCCAACGAATGATTTTTCATCCTCATCCATCCGATTTTTGATCGTTATGCGAACCATTATTCGGATCACTTTTTTAATTTCCCTGATCCTGTCGTTAATTGGTAATGATTGGCTGATCCGAAAATACGGTGGCAATGCCGAGCAGTTTTATTCCGATATTCTGGATGCCAAACATACCAATGCAAGAAATATTAACTATGTCATCATGGCCATGGGTATTGTGTGCGTCGGAATCTTTTCAATCGGACGTGCTTTACTTGTGCATATGGATTGGCTAATCGATCTGGGGTGGACCTTGTTTGCGGTTCTGCTGTTTATGATGGGCAATTCGGGCAGAAGGCAAAAAATGATCAATCCTATCCTTGCGGAAAACGGTGAGGATATTTCAATTCCATCCTCTGAAATATCAATTAACGAGCAGGAGGAATTTTTTAGTAAGATTGTGGACCAATTCACCCGCCATAAGATCTATCTGAACACCGACCTCAACATCGCCGAAGTAGTGAAAAGAGTCGGCACCAACAGATGTTATGTCTCTTTAATCATCAATCAGCACTCCTACCAAAACTTCTGCTCTTTTGTAAATGATTTCCGCATTGAGGAGTTGAAACGACTTATCCCCGTAAACGTCGAAACGACTACCGAAGATTTTGCACACCGGTGCGGATTTGGTTCTGTAAATTCATTAAAACGGGCAATTTATGCCAGAACAGGGATGTCGTTTAAGGATTTTAAACAACAAATCTTAAGCGTAAATCCACATTAAGGGTGTTTCAAGTGAATGAGATCCTCAGAAATCATGGTTTAAGCAGGTAAGAAATTAAAAATAGCTCGTACCAGACTCACTGATTAAATTAAATCTTAGGATCTGTAGAATTTCATATTCCGTTATTTGGGTGGTGCAGCTTAATATGTTGGTCAATTGTGTGTTAGGTGCAGGCAAAGTGAATATAGCACCTTTGCAGTTGGCAATTGGAAACTAGCCGCTGGCAGATTTTGCCGGGAGAAAGTCGTTCTTTTCAGATTAAGGTTAAGAATAAAAGTCAATTAGTTACAGGCATTCAAGCTAGCTGCCAGTACCTAATTGCCAGCATTGCATGAGAAACCGTTTAAAAGGAAACAAAAATTTCGTTAAACATACATTTCGTTATAGCGACGATGTTCCTTATACTTGTATTAAAACAGGCATCATGCGCTATCTTGATCCCATAAATAACCTCACCTTCAGGAAGGTATTCGGAGAGCACCCGCGGTTACTCAAGAGCTTTCTGAACGCCATGCTGCCACTTTCTGTACCGATAAAGGATCTGGAATACCTGCCGGCAGAGCTGGTACCCGAAGTGCCTTTGCTGAAGTTTTCGAAATACCCAAATTCAAAGCTGCTAATTATAACGAAAAACGGCCCCAGTTGTTGTGGCTCAGGTATCTGTCAGAGATTAAGACCGCCACAGAAACGATATCGCCCGAATTGTATGAAGTGCAGGAAATACGAGAAGCCATTGAGCTGTTGCAGGAAAGTGCTTACACTAAATCAGAAATGTCAGCTTATGATAAGTACTGGGACAGCATTAGTGTTGAGCGCACGCTGCTTGCAGACTCGTTTGTTGAAGGAAAAATCGAAGGAATCGAACTAATGGTTGTAAATGGATATAAATATTGACGTTAAAAAGCCATCCCTTTTCTCAAAGGTTTGGGGGCCGCAACACCGCTAATTATACCCTAATCACTATATACAACCCATGCCCGACCCCCATTCTCTTTGGCCAACTATGGCATCTACTGGAATTCGGTTCAGGACTCATGTAGCCCCCTCACTCCAGTCTCCATTGGTAACTGATATTTTCGTTTAAAATACTTTGATGCGTACCACGCAGCGGTTCTCATAAGTGAACCGAGGCTACCAAAATGTTAGATAGCATTAATTATGCCAAAAAATGCAAGGAGTTTGGGAACCAATTAAAAGCTCACTAAAAGCCTCATCTTTAGCTAATAAAACACATTGCCATTTTTCAAACGGTTTTTTAAAGGAATGATGAAGACAAATTGATCAAATTTTAATTAAATAATCGCACAGCTGTGCGGAAATAAGCCAAATTTTACAGAAACAGGGTATCATAAAGTGGCGCAAATTTTGCAGAACCATTGCGTTAAAGGTTAATAATTATTCGTAATTTTAGCTCTTTATAATCCCCGCTTTGAAAGATATTCACGATGCGGAATCAAACACTCCGTAAGATGGCTTTTCATTGCATAACTGAAGGAATAATAAATTTGAAATGAGCGCAAGATGAAGAAGAAAAATAATACAGTGCTGTATATAAGCATTTTGAGTGTTGTGGTGATTATCCTGTTGATTGTCGGAAAGAAAGCAGGTTGGTTTGGTAAGGAGATCGCCCTGAAGGTCTCAACCGAAAAGGTTCAGAAGAAAGATATCACCGAAATTATTACGGCCAACGGAAAAGTTGAACCACAGATGCTGGTAAAGATTAGTCCTGAAGTTCCGGGTGAAATTATTGAACTTCCGGTAAAAGAGGGTGACGAAGTCAATAAAGGCGATCTACTCGTTGTAATTCGCCCCGATATTTACATTTCGAACCGGAACAGAAATGAAGCTGCACTTAACAGCCAGAAAGCCCGTCTGGCTCAGGCTGAAGCACAATTAGTTGAAAAAGAGCTTAATTACAAAAGATCAAAACAACTTTTTGAAAAGAATACCATCGCAAAATCAGATTTCGAGACCATTGAGGCTGCCTGGAAAGTTGCCCAGTCCGAGGTGCAGGCCGCCCGTTTTTCAATAAAAAGTGCAGAATCGAGCCTGAGCGAATCGCAGGAGAACCTCACAAAAACAAAGATTTACTCCCCCATTTCGGGAACAGTATCAAAGCTGAATGTCGAACAGGGGGAAAAAGTGGTTGGGACAAACCAATTTGCCGGCACAGAGTTAATGACCATTGCCGATCTGACCAAAATGGAAGTCAAGGTCGAAGTGAATGAAAATGACATCGTCAATGTCGAAAAATCGGATACAGCCGATGTGCAGATCGATGCTTATCTGAAACGAAAGTTCAGTGGATTAGTGACCGAAATTGCCAGTTCAGCTAATGTTGCCGGAACCTCTACCGATCAGGTGACCAATTTCAATGTGAAGATCCTGCTTTTGCAAGATTCATATAAAGATTTGCTAATCAGCAATCCACATCGTTATCCATTCTTGCCGGGGATGTCGGCAACTGTTGAAATCCGCACAGAAACACGCCGTGGTGTGATCTCAGTTCCTATTCAGGCAGTAACTACACGCTCCGGAAACGGAACTGCTAAACAAGCCAATAATGTGCCCGAGGTTGAAGGGGCGAATACTAAAGATGAGAAAGTGACACTTAAAGATCCTGAACAATTTGAAGTCGTTTTCGTTAATAGAAAAGGGTTAGCGCGACAGGTAAAGGTAAAGACCGGAATTCAGGATAATTCGAACATCCAGATCCTTGAAGGATTAAACGCTGATGATGAAATTATTGTGGCGCCTTATGGGCTGATTTCCAAGACGCTTAAAGACTCCACATCGATTGAGGTGGTAAAAATTGACGATTTGTACAAAGTTAAGAAATAGATGTTGAAGAAGGCGTTAGGTGGATTCAGGTGGATATTAATAAAACTATTAATGGTTCCTGTCTATTTTTACAAATATGCCATTTCACCATTAACTCCTGCGTCGTGCCGCCATATCCCAAGCTGTTCGCAATATGCCCTGGAGGCTTTAAAAATTCATGGTCCTGTTAAAGGAATCTATCTCGCTACCAGGCGAATACTAAAATGTCATCCATGGGGAACCCATGGTTATGATCCGGTACCCCCTAAGAAGAATGAAAGAATTAAAGAATTAAAGAATTAAGAATGAGAAGATTTTTTATTTACCTTTTTATTGGAATATTGCTCTCAGGATGTTCTTCCCAACCTCCTAAATCACAGAATAAAATATTGTTTGTCAGCATATTGCCACTAAAGTATTTCGCAGACAAAATTGCAGGCGAAGGTTGGAAGGTTGAAGTTACCGTACCTCCAGGTGTTGGACCTGAGACCTACTCTCCGACACCCAAACAAATCATGCGGCTTGGCGAGGCTCAGGCCTATTTTTCAATAGGATATCTCGGATTTGAGCAGGCATGGCTTGAAAATTTCAGGTCATCGAATCCGCAACTTCAGGTATTTGCTACCTCAAAAAGGATCGACCTGATTAAGGAGGAACATCATGATGGTGATCATCAAAGTGATCACGTTCATCTTCAGGGGGTAGACCCTCATATCTGGTCGTCACCAAAGACAGTACGACTCATTGCGCAAAATATTTTTGACGGGATGATGATTATCGACCCGTCAAACGGAGATACCTATCAGAAAAATCTTAACGCACTCATGACTGAGATTCAGAAAGTCGATTCAACAGTGACCCAACTACTGGCACATGCATCTTCCAGGAAATTTATCATTTTTCACCCTGCATTGGGTTACTTCGCCCGTGATTATGGACTTGAACAGCTATCGATTGAATTTGAAGGGAAGGTTCCCTCCCCAAAGCATCTTCAGGTTGTAATTGAAACGGCAAAATCGCAGAACATCAAATTTATCCTGATTCAGAAAGAGTTTGATATTGAGAATGCTGAAATCATTGCAAAGGAAACGGGCAGTAAAATCCTCCAGATCGATCCGCTCGACTATAACTGGCCGGATCAGATGATCGCAATTGCGAAAAAACTTTCAGAAACACCACATTAAACAAAGGATGATGGACAAATTAGTCGAAATCCGCAATTTATCAGCAGGTTACGGGCAAAATATCGTCCTGCGTGATGTGAGTCTCACCATTGAGCAATTCGATTTTATCGGAGTAATTGGACCTAACGGCGGCGGAAAAACGACCCTGCTAAAAGCGTTGCTCGGATTAATTCCGGTGATGGCCGGAGAAATTGTGTTCGAAGAATCGATGATCGGTGGTAATGCTCATCGTATTGGCTATCTTCCGCAAATCAATAACATCGATCGAAAATTCCCGGTTAGTGTTTATGATGTTGTGAGGTCAGGATTGATGTCACGCAAACGGCTGATTGGTCGATACAGCAACGAAGAGAATGAGCGCTCCAACGATCTGATGAATGAAATGGGGATATCGGCCATTCGCCACAAAGCAATTGGCGAACTTTCGGGCGGGCAAATTCAGCGTGCCTTACTGTGTCGTGCGTTGGTCAACAATCCCAAATTGCTGATCCTCGACGAACCCAACACCTATGTCGACAACCGTTTCGAACGCGAATTGTACGAAAAGCTGAAATTGCTCAACGATAAGCTGGCCATTCTGCTGGTATCGCACGATCTTGGGACCATCTCAACCTACGTCAAATCCTATGCCTGCGTTAACAGTTCATTGCATTATCATTCCGGCAATGAATTGACACCCGAACTTCTAAAATCGTATGAATGCCCCATACAGATCATCTCTCACGGAGATATTCCACATACTGTCTTACATAAACATCTGTCGTAATGGAAAATCTGATTGCACTGTTCAGCTTTGAATTTTTCAGGAACGCCTTTCTTGCGGCCTTAATGGCTAGTGTAACCTGCGGGATTATAGGGACATATATCGTTTCGCGCCGGATTGTTTTTATCAGTGGGGGAATAACCCATGCCTCATTCGGAGGAATAGGAATGGGGTACTTCTTTGGGTTCAATCCCATTTTAGGTGCGATTGGTTTCGGGATTCTTTCAGCACTCGGGATAGAGCTTTTTACCAAAAAAGCAGATCTGCGCGAAGATTCAGCGATCGCCATGTTGTGGTCGCTGGGAATGGCACTTGGCGTTATTTTCATCTTCCTGACACCTGGTTATGCGCCAAACTTAATGAGTTATCTCTTCGGAAATATTCTCACCGTTTCAAAAGGTGATCTATTATTTCTCCTCTTTCTGTCGGTTTTTGTCATTGGTTTCTTTCTGACTTTCTACCGGATGATTATTTTCGTGTCATTCGATGAAGAATTTGCACTTACGAATAATGCCCCTGTCCGCCTCTTCAATTCATTACTTATAAGTCTAGTGGCTCTTACTATTGTATTAAATATTAGAGTAGTAGGCATTATTCTGGTAATGTCGCTACTTACGATACCCCAGGCCATCGCCAACCTTTTCACAAAAAGGTTTGATATAATGATGTTCTATTCAATCGCCTTCGCATTTCTGGGTTCTGTAACCGGACTCGCCCTTTCGTACATCTACGACATCCCGTCAGGAGCTGCTATCATTTTTACTTTAGTGGTGCTTTATGGAATCATAAAAATCATATTCCTTCTTTTTGGAAACGCAAATGTCGGAACTTTGAAAAGATGAGAGGATGATCAGGTAATTAAATATCCCCTTTTAAAAGCTGAGTGATACTGTTTTCAATGTGTGGTCGTAATCGTAATCCAGGATTACATTTCCGGCTGAACGATCAATTAACAGGCTGTTCATTGACAAAATCACCTGATTGACGATATTCCGAAATCCCGAAACGCAATTAACAGAAAGATCACCGTTACTAAACGGAGAAATCGTAAACTCAGCTCCGTTTTCCACCTTCAGATTATTAAGGAGTATTGATTTGTAATTATTGGTACTTAATGTGATAACTCCATTCCTATTTTTCAGTAGTGCTATCTGTCCGAATGTTTTAAACAACGATGGACTGTTGCTCGCAAACAACGGGTTACTGAGGTTCAGTAAAGCTTGAATCTGAAGGCCTGTTATTTCATTCCCTGGTTTCTGAAGCCATTTCAATACAGTTAAAATGGCTGACACTTTTGGATCACACTTTATTGTTGCCAAAGACTCCAATTCCTTAGCTAATCCTAATTCAGGATTAACAGCCATCCTTGTAACCGAGAAATTTATGGATCCCGAAAAGCATATACCGGTCTCAGTTGCCCCCAAAAAACCCGTCTTTACATTTCTTTCATCCTCGTTAAACCAATGGATGGATATATTATCTCCGGTCCGATCGGATTTTACAAGATAGGCAAATGCATCATCCTTCAGACCAGAATCGATGGGTATATTCTTCATCCAGATTAATTCGCCATTCTGGTTAAACTGGGCAATGAATAATTCCTTTTTCATACTACTGCTTTGAATCGTATTGCCATCCATGGTTATCTTTCCGCTAAAAGCGCCGGTAATATAAATTTCATTCTCGTTTACTCTTGTAATTGCAAAAGCAGAAGCTCTTCCATCACCTTCAAATTTTCTAATCCACTGCAATGAATTCCCCTCCGAGAAACAAGCAATGAAAGGGTAGTCCAGGCTCTTGTCAGGGAAATAACCGGTTATAAAGGCCCTTCCCTCCTTGTCAAAAATAACATCCTGACTTGCTCCACCCCTTCTGGCGCCCATTTTGTACGCCGACTTCCAAATTTTCTGAACACTACTTTTTGCAGAATCATCAATTGGGAGGTCTATTAACAGTGGAGATAATCCGTCGAATTCAGACATCATCACGCCGATCGGTGCATTTAAAAATATTGGATCGGTGAAAATGTATTTTCCCGTACGCCATAGGTAGGAGTCTCCATCCAAAGGTTCATCGTAGCAAACAGCTGTTGAATAGTAGCCTGGAAACTGAACACCAACCACCGGTAACCGGAGAAGTGTTCTAACCAGCCACGAATAAAGTACCGACTTGCCCCTTGCATCACCCGATTTAGCAGCAATGACCTCCTCTGCAAAGCGACCGGAATTCAGATCCTCGTGTTTATTGACCAAACTAAAACCAATGTCATTTTGAACAAACTGCTGCAACAATGCAGCTGCCTCAGCTTTGTTGATTTTGGATAATACCGGATAAAATTGTTTTAATAGATCCTCTTTAAAAGTGGATGACACTGGAGCTCCAAAATAAACATCCGGGTCACTCTTTGGATAATCTGCATAAAAACGGATAACATCCGGATTGTAACGAAGTGAAAACTCATATTTCTTATTGGTCCAGGTAACCAGGTACTTTTGAATCATTAATTTACCGGCAAAATTGAGTGATCTGGTAAATCTTAAATTGATCATCCCATCGGTATCCGGAAATGGACTGGGACAGGTGGCAAGTAATTGACTTTTCATCTCACTGTCGAGGTAAAACCTCTTCTGACCGATAATCACATATTGTCTTGAATAGATGGTATTTTCGGATGGAAATAATAATGTAATACTGTTTTGGTTAAATGCAAGCCTCACGTCAAAGCCCGACCTGATCATTAAAGCCCAGGTCAATTGATCGGATCTCCACCGGTTATCTGCCACGAGGTGTTTGGAAAATGCTTTTACGAGCTGAAAATATCCCCAGTCTCCTAATCCAAGCAAATCGCGATAATCCATTAGCTGATCCACCAAATAATTATTGTTCGATCTCGAAAAAGATTTCCAGAATCCTGAAATGGAATCTTCAGATACCGAAGACGTTGTTGAAAGGAGAATTAACCTGTCGTAACGAAGGTTGATTTGTTGTCCGTAAAACAGAAATGAAGTCCGTATCGAAGTATTCCCGATAATTTCAGGTTTTCTGATTCTGGGAATCAATTTTACGCGGTTTGGCCCCGATTGGTTGAAACCAATCACCCCGGAATAACGAAGTATGACTGGCGAGGTAATATCCTGGCTCGAATAATTAAAGACAGGTTGTTTAATAAATGTATTCCGGGGTTCTTCCTGAAGTCCGGACCCAATTGAAAAATCATGCCAGGTCTCTTTCAGACATTCGGAATACTCTTCATCCCTTATTCTTGCGTAGTTATAAAAATCAGCCTGCGTAAATAACTTATCCTGCTGCTGTCCGGTAAATGATCCAACTCGGATTTCCCGCCAATGATCCTGGGAATCAATAACTGTTATGCCGTATGAAAACGGAGCCGTAAGTAGGGTCACTATACCAATCAGGTAGAAATAAAACCTCACATCTACTGAAGACCTTGCAATATTTTTGCATTGATTCATACAATCCTGGAGAATTCTGTTTAAATTTATTCCGCCTTTAAATCTTGAGAGGAATGATGTGGAAATGAGTAAAATGATCCACTTTCCACCCGGTAAATTTACTGATAATGAACATTAGAACCATGCAATTAACAATTATTCTAAACAAACATTTCAAATATGAGACGCTCTATTTTATTCCTTGCCTTATTTTTTGCCATTACCAGTTTTGCTCAAAAACAATCCTTCAATAGACCAACTAAGGATCAGTTAATTCCAATTAGTCTCCCCTATGTTAAGGTTGGGGGTGAGATTGGCAGACGCATTGGTGCAACTATTGAAAACAACCTTCTCCAGCTCGATATTGACAAAGACTTTCTGGCCAGCTTTCAGAAGAAGAATGATGCTGGATATATTGGTTTAGGGAAGTTGATTGATGGTGTAGTGAAAATGGCTGCTTATACTAGAGATAACAGGCTGTTAAACCTGAAGAAACATCTTATACAAGAGGTAATTAAGGGACAGGAACAGGATGGTTACATCGGGAATATGACACCTCCCAACCGTATGTGGCAGCTTTGGGATATTCATGAAACAGGATATATTATCAATGCGTTAATCACAGATTATATACTTTTTGGTGATCAACAGTCAATTGATGCCGCGAATGGAGCTGCGGCTTATCTCCTAAAAAACTGGAATTCAATGCCACCGGATTGGGGACAAACAACTGGAGTTGCCACACGCATCGCAATAACTGGTCTTCACAGAACGATATTAACCCTTTATGGCGTCACCAATAATAAAAGTTATCTTGATTTTTGTCTGAACCAGCTTAATCTGAAAAATCAGGATCCGGGGATTGTAATCGGACGGCGCAAAATGATCGAGGGGCACATCTATGGGTATATGGCCGGCTGCCTGGCTCAGTTGGAGATGTACCGCCTAATTCATGATGAGAAATTGTTGGGACCGACCAGCAAGGCAATCAATTTCCTGACTTCAAAAAATGGGATGGCAATATCGGGAGGTGCCGGGCAGGACGAAATTTGGACTGATGATCAGGATGGAGGCGGCGATCTTGGCGAGACCTGTGCAACAGCCTATCAACTTCGCGTGTATGATAATCTCCTGAGACTTAAAGGGGACTCCCGGTTTGGGGATCTGATGGAACGTACAATTTATAATGCACTGTTTGGGGCACAGTCGCCGGAAGGAAGGCACATCCGCTATTTTACCCCTTTGGAAGGTGAGCGTCATTATCACAACGGAGATACCTATTGCTGCCCATGCAACTACAGACGTATCGTTTCAGAGCTTCCATCGATGGTTTATTACCATGCAGCCAATGGAGTTGCACTTAACCTTTATTCACCGTCCGATGCGATCATCGAATTGGATAAAGGTCGCTCCGTTAAGGTCAGGCAGGAAACAGACTATCCAAACTCAGGTCATGTGTTGATCGCCATTGATCCTTCAGAACCATCCATGTTTAACCTAAAATTACGAATCCCTTCCTGGTGCACCAAAGCTACAATCGCAGTCAACGGAAAACCAATGCTGGTCGAATGTAAATCAGGTACATTTGCTGACATTAAACGGTTTTGGAAAAAAGGTGACCAGGTTCTCCTTGATATGCCGATGACATGGAGGTTAGTTTTAGGAAGAGAACGGCAGGCTGGTCGGGTTGCTGTTATGCGGGGACCCCAGCTATTCTGTCTTAATCCGGCCCAAAACGAGTCACTGACCAAAAAGGAGGGATCAGATCCTGGAAGAATTGTGATCGACCTGGCATCCATCGAAACTGAGCCAATTTTAAATAATGCAGTGCGTCCCGATGGTATAGCATGCCGTTTAAAAGGAGACAACAGCCCTTTTTCTATGGGAAATAGCGGAAATTTAAACCTTGTTTTAACCGAATTTGCTGATCCGGCGGGTAAATACACCTATTTCAGGACACCGGATCTATCGAAGGCAGTGCCGGATGAATTATCAGATTTGTGGAAAGGGGAGAAAATAAATTGAATTAGTTTTTTAATCCAATATTGGTATAATCGACCCGTTCGCCGGCATATTTCTCAGCGATCACATCAAGCAACCTGATCACCTCATCCACTTCAAGCGCCTGAAGCAATTGAATACGTAATTCGCGGAAATCCTTTAAATTCGGGAAATAACGGGCGAAATGCCGCCTCATCTCAAGGATGGCCCTTTTCGGTTCCTCTTTCCAGCTTAAAGACTGGTGGAGCTGCTCTTTTACATTGGCCACCACATCGGGCACTAAGGGTGCTAAGGGAAGTTCACCTGTCTCGAAATATTGACGAACCTCCCTGAAAATCCATGGACGCCCGATAGCTCCACGGCCGATCATCAGTGCATCAACCGCTGACTGTTCCAAAAAAGCCTTCGCTTTTTCTGGACCATTGATATCACCATTCCCAATAATGGGAATGTACATTCTTTGATTTTGTTTAACCCGGGCAATAAGCGACCAGTCAGCTTCACCGGTATAGAGCTGGCTACGTGTCCGGCCATGTATTGCAAGCGCCTGAATACCTACATCCTGCAATCGTTCTGCCACCTCGACAATTGGCATGTCATCGTGATCCCATCCCAGCCTGGTTTTAGCTGTAACCGGTAAATTGACCGCTTTAACGACCTCCTCCGCCATTTTTACCATCTTGGGAAGGTCACGTAACAGACCGGCGCCCGCCCCTTTACCGGCGATTTTTTTCATCGGGCAACCAAAATTAATATCAATGAAATCGGGTTGAGCTGCTTCTGCTACTTTTGCTGCCCCAATCATGGAATCAATGTTGGAACCATAAATCTGAATGGCAACAGGCCGGTCGAAATCAAAAATAGTCATCTTCCTTAATGTTTTCTGCACATCACGGATCAACGCCTCTGACGAAATGAACTCTGTGTACATCACGTCGGCGCCAAAACTTTTGCACATATAACGGAAAGACTTATAGGTTACGTCTTCCATGGGCGCCAGAAACAACGGCAGCTTTCCCAGTTCCAGATTGCCAATTTTCACTTAAATCGTTTTAAAAACAAGCCGCAAAGATAGTTAATCATAGCGATTTCAAATAAAATCAGGCGAATCGCTTCTTTAAGCCAGATTGTTAACTTTGCAAAAAACTTTAGATAGATGTTTCGACAGGCAATTCGTGAATCCAAACCGTCAGCTCAGCTGCTCTTTACTGCATTGGTCATATTCATCTGCGGTATCGCAGTAACTGTACTCGGAATTGCAATAGGCTGGGTAATCTTTGGGGTAAATCTTTCCGAAATAGAATCCCTCATGCAGGATCTTTCCAAACCAGAGAATGTCTCGATCCTTAAATTTTTTCAGACCATTCAATCGATCGGAGTATTCATTATTCCGCCATTTATCGTCGCCTGGTTTTTACAGGGAAAGCCATCTGTTTATTTACAGTATCGCAAGTCACCCGATTTTCAGAGTATATTGCTAGTAATTGCCATTGTTTTCTTCTCCAACCCGTTGATTAACTGGCTAAATGAAATCAACTCGAATTTGGCTCTTCCTGAATGGATGCATTCTGTGGAAATATGGATGAAGAATTCAGAAAATCAGGCTACCAAAATTACAGAAGCTTTCTTGTCGACCACCTCCCTCTCTGTACTTCTGGGAAATATTATTATGATCGGGGTACTTCCCGCTATCGGAGAAGAGTTACTTTTCAGAGGGATTGTGCAGCAGCTGTTTAAAAAGATGTTCGGTAATGCACATGCGGCCATCTGGATTTCTGCTGCTATATTCAGCGCGTTACATCTTCAGTTTTTTGGGTTTCTCCCCCGACTGGTTTTGGGCGCGATATTTGGTTATATGCTCGAATGGAGCGGAACTTTATGGTTGCCGGTAATCGCCCATTTTATTAATAATACTGTAGCTGTTATCGCTTTTTACCGGGTCCACAATGGACTTATGAGCGATCACCTTGACAAAACCGGCACACTGTCAGACGGAAGTTTCTACCTCGTTATCATCAGCCTGATTTTTTTAACGTTCTTTTTCCGAAAACTTTATATGAAACGGGAAACAAAAGCAGCAGTTGGTGACGACCTATAGGGAACAGGAAAAGGTTTATTGCCTCCTATTATTGACCGGAAAAATGGCAATCAGTATTATTCGATTCTTCGTTACCCTTTGTTTCGCTTCTAATGACAACATTTATTATTGGCCGGAATATTACGAAATACGAATATGCGTAGGATTGTAGAGACCCACGGCCGTGGGTCTCTACAATTGTCAGAATACAATGACAGCTAAATTTTATGACAGCTAAGAAAATACAGAATGAAACCCTCATGAGCAAAAGCTCGCCAAATAGCATGAAAATCAATGAGGGTTCCATGTGGCCTTTAAAAAACAAATTATTTTCACATGAAAGAGAGATTCCCCATTCCGAACGTAGTGAAGAATCCTATAATTTTTTGCCTCTTACAATGTTGTCCGGGTCCAGGCAGATTTACGTCCCAGCATCCTGATACCGGCTACAAAACCTTTTAACTGAAGGAGATCTTTCCCCTCAAGCCAGACAAAACATTCATACGTTTTACCTGATTTTGGATCATAAATCATTCCACCGGCCCACTCCTTATCTTCCTGATTGTAAACTAAACCACTTAATATCTGAAGATTAAGAATTGATCTGCTTTGCAGTTTTGTATCCGGATTTTTTGTATCTTTTTCAGGTTCTCCATTGACGTATTTTTCTGGTATGATGTATACAATTGTACCGATATATTTCCCCTCTTTCTTTTCAACTTTAATTTTGGAACTCTTAATATCGTTCCACCAAATTCCTGTAATATCATCAGCACTCTGTCCCTGAGCATAAATAACCGATGAACAAACAAAAAGAAACACAAGTACAAAAATCTTTTTCATAATCTTAAAATTTAGAGGTAATACTTTGGGGCTAATTTACTTATCTTCTATTCTTTTTTGATCTTTAATAAAGGATTAGTGTACATTTGTTTAGTAAATGGACGAGTATCCTGGGAATCAAATACCTTCTTCATCCCCATTTGGGCTGATCGCAGGGTAAGCTTTTTAAGCGGTGATCCGGTGATGAGACTAATTACTTCTTTGAGAATAGTTTCATCAGAATTTCCAAAAGCAATGAGATTCGTAAAATCTTCCTCTACATATTTATCAGGATCGGGTGCCAGCCCATCAACAAAATCCGAAACACCAGCTGAATTATAGTATTTCACAATGATAGGTTGCATGGCATAAGTATCCTTGGGGTTAGGGACTTTAAAAACATCCGCTTCTTCAATGGTCGTTGACGCCACATACTTTCCGACTGTAGTATCACCCACCTGAACTACCTGCATATAAGGTTTTAGTCCATTAATTAATAGCTCACTTGCTGATGCTGTATTGTCAGATGTGATCACATACAGTTTGGCTAAATTCAAAGTATTAATAGGAGTTTCAACTGTTGTAGTTGTCTTCGCTATTACATTTGTGAAATATTGATTTAGAACTGAAGAAGTCCCATAATAGCTAATTATTTCAGCCTGAAAAGTAGGATTGTACTGACTTTTGATTAAAACTTTGGAGGTGCTCGTTCCATAGATCATGCTGGCCAGGTACACTGCTGTCTGAACAGATCCTCCTCCGTTATAACGCAGATCAAGAATAAGATTATCCACTGTGGCATCCTTGAATTTTTTAAACACACTGTTCAACTGCAAGTCAAAATCGGCATTGAATCCGTTATATACAAGATAACCCACCTTCGAACTACCTACATTCAAAATGGTATCCATCAGAATTGGATTCTCCTGCATCGTCACGGCAGTCATGGTTACTGATTTGCCGTTTAAGGCAATTTTATGCCCTACAATATTGTCTCCGGTTATCGTTGCAAAGGAGAGGGTATAAGTTATACTATTTAGCAATAAAGACTGGTAGTTACTGACGGTCAGCTGAGTTCCATTCACCTGCATGAAAAGATCACCCCTTTTTATCCCTGCCTTCTCAGCCGGAGAGTCTTTAAATACATATCTCACAAAACCAAAGATATTTCCGCTCGTACCTATTCGGGCCAACATAAAATCATATCCCATCGTTTCAGAAATTCCCGAAATCCAATCGGAGATTATTTTAGGATCGGCCACCATAAATGACCATTTATCAACCGTTTTATATTGATAAAGCAAACTCGTGAAGAACTTTTGCGGATCATTATATGAATTTAGTAATGCATTCAGAGTATCTGCATTGTTATATTTCGTTGCGGTGAAGGCTGGAATTTTATCTTCCCACAAGTAATAGAGCTTTAAACCGTTATAAATGAACCTATTTACAACAGAAGTGTCAGCAATTACAACAGGAACGACCGGAGTAGTTGTAACTATCCCTTTCCTGCAATTAAAAAATAGAACTACAAGGATCAAAATAATAGAAAACCGGGTCAAATATTTGGGTACAACTTTCATAACCAATCAAAATTTTGATAAAACGTCTTAACAGATCAATATTAATCTGCAATATTACACTATATTCAACGTTTTGATTCTAATTTGGTTCTCTGCAATCCTGTTAATAAATCCTAATTCTTGGCTTCGGCTTCGTCATTAACATCTGTCTCTGAATTAGCCACTTCCGAAATCTCAGGTGCAACAGCAGGCTTTTCTTCAAAAAATCGTCTGTAGAAGATTAATATTGAGATAATTCCCACAGTGATAGACGAGTCTGCCATATTAAATACAGGGCGGAAAAAAATAAAGCTTTCACCACCCATAAAAGGAAACCATGAAGGGTAATTTCCAGAAATTAGCGGAAAATAAAACATATCGACAACCCTTCCCTGAAGGAAGGAGGAATAACCACCCCCGGCTGGAAACAGTGTAGCAACCTTTCCGTAGCTATCGTTAAAAATTAACCCGTAAAAGGCACTGTCCAAAATATTGCCTATCGCACCCGCCATGATGAGTGAAAAGCAGGCAATCAGTCCAAAGGGGACCTCACGTTTCCATAATTTGGAGAGATACCAGCCAATAGCCCCAATGGCGATTATGCGAAAAATACTGAGGAAATATTTGCCGATAGAATTGCCAAATTCAATTCCGAAAGCCATTCCATTATTCTCAACAAAATGGATGATAAACCAATTTTTAGCCATAATGATCTCATCCCCTAGCATCATATTCGATTTAATCCAGATCTTAAGGACCTGATCTAAAAAAAGGATCAATAAAATGATCAGGATCGACTTCGACTTTGCACTCATAAAAATAGTATTGGCATGATAGAAACAAAAAAAAACGGGGCATACTCAACCACCCCGAACGTTGTAAAATTTATACGGATATAATTACCCTTTTAACGCTTGAAAGAATCCAATATCTCAACGCTGATTATTCTTTGCATCAATAGAAAGTGTTGCATGTGGTACAGCGCGTAACCTCTCTTTCGAAATCAGTTTACCCGTTTCCCGGCAGATTCCATAGGTTTTGTTTTCGATGCGTACCAATGCTGCTTCGAGATATTGAATAAATTTCAATTGTCGTTGAGCAAGTTTTCCAGCCTCCTCTTTTGACAAGGTTGCAGCCCCCTCTTCCAAAACTTTGAAAGTTGGCGATGTATCCTCAGTATCGTTACCATCGCCATGGGTTATTGCATTTTTATATAATTGATAATCCTGACGTGCTTTAAAAAGCTTATCCTGGATTAACTCTTTGAACTCCTGAAGTTCTTCGTCTGAATATCGCGTTTTTTCGCTCATTGCATTTTCGGTTTGATGTAAAAATAATATATTTAGGTTTCAATTATACTAACTGAAAAAATATTTTCCAACAGGTTAAGAACAACTGCTAAAGAATCTCCTTTTCTACCTGAATGAAGGTCTCAACCCCTTTTTCAATTTCAATCAGTTTTCCTATGCCATCAGGCAACTGGTCAACTAATTCAACTTTTGAAGCAAGCGTTTGAATTCCAATATAATCACCGAATTTATCCATCGCTTCATTCAATTCAGGGTGGCGCAAGATCCGAAGGATTATCTTGTCGGTTACTTCAAAATCACTCTCCTTGCGAAGGTTCTGAATACGGTTTACGAACTCCCGTGCAATCCCTTCCAGCCTCAATTCAGGAGTTACATTTATATCAAGTGCGACAGTTATGGCTCCCTCACTGGCTACCTGTAAGCCTGGAATATCCTCCGAAAAGATCTCAACATCTTCCAGCGACAGTGTAACGCTTTCCCCTTGAATCAACGCCTCAAAATTACCGGTTCGTTCAAAAGTTGCAATCTCCTGCTGACTCATTTCCCCGATTAACACCGAAACCGCCTTCATGAGCTTTCCGTATTTTGGACCGAGAGCTTTGAAATTTGCCTTAATTTTTTTCTTGATTACCCCGGCAGCATCTGTCAGATATTCAACCTCCTTCACATTTACTTCAGTCAGAATAATGCGCTCGACAGCTTCAAATTGTCTGCGGAATTTCTCATTCAGAACAGGGACAATGATCTTGGCTAAAGGTTGGCGAACTTTCAGCTTCTCCCTCCGTCGTAAACCCAGAATCATGGATGAGACCTTCTGAGCAATATCCATCTGCTCTTCAAGTTCTTTATTAATAACCGCTTCGTTATATACAGGGAATAAAGTCAAATGAATCGAATTATTGTTCTCGCGTCCGCTTATCGCATTTAAATCGCAGTAAAGCTGATCGGTATAAAATGGGGCAATGGGCGCTGCCAGTTTTGCAACTGTTTCCAGACAGGTATAAAGCGTCTGATAAGCAGATATTTTATCCGTATCGTACTCGCCGCCCCAGAAACGTTTCCGGCTTAAGCGGACATACCAGTTGGAAAGGTTTTCAGTAACAAACTCCGAGATGGCCCTTCCGGCACGCGTGGGTTCATAACTCTCATAAGATTCTGTAACCTCCTTGATCAGGCTGTTTAGTAACGACATGATCCAGCGATCAAGTTCCGGACGTAATTGATCCGATATCTGCTCTTCGCTAAAAGTGAAACCGTCAACATTGGCATAGAGCGCAAAGAAGTTATAGGTATTATAAAGTGTTCCGAAGAACTTACGACGAACCTCTTCGACACCGGCAATATCAAATTTAAGATTATCCCACGGCTGTGAATTGGTAATCATATACCAACGCAAAGGATCGGACCCATATTTTTCGATTGTTTCAAATGGATCAATGCCATTCCCAAGACGCTTGGACATTTTATTGCCGTTAGCATCAAGAACCAATCCATTGGAGATTATATTCTTAAATGCGACAGAGCCCTTTACCATTGTTGCAATGGCATGAAGTGTAAAGAACCATCCACGTGTCTGGTCAACCCCTTCAGCCACAAAATCCGCCGGGAAGACTTCATTAAAAAGATCCTCATTCTCAAAAGGATAATGTGCCTGCGCAAAAGGCATTGCGCCTGAATCAAACCATACATCAATCAGATCTGCCTCACGAAACATCTTTACCCCTTTGGGTGAAACAAGAACAATTTCGTCAACATAAGGGCGGTGAAAATCAATCTTATCATAATTCAGTTTAGAGAAATCACCCACCTTAAAATCCTTGAATGGATTTGATTCCATCACTCCTGCGGCTACCGATTTATTAAT
The DNA here is from genome assembly GCA_963677935.2 of Prolixibacteraceae bacterium. Lineage (GTDB taxonomy): Bacteria > Bacteroidota > Bacteroidia > Bacteroidales > Prolixibacteraceae > JAAFHB01. Next base: position 4,374,975 of record CAXXEH010000003.1, read on the forward strand.
TTCGGTAATTAACTCTTCAGCAGAGCCGATGCAGATCTCCTCCGAACGATCTTCGGTCCGCCAGATCGGGAGAGGTGTCCCCCAATAACGTGAACGGGAGAGGTTCCAGTCGACCAGATTTTCGAGCCAGTTCCCAAAACGACCAGTGCCGGTAGACTGTGGTTTCCAGTTAATCGTTTTATTCAATCCGATCAATTGATCACGGACTGCAGTTGTGCGGATGAACCACGAGTCAAGCGGATAGTATAAAACAGGCTTATCGGTTCTCCAGCAATGGGGATAACTGTGCACATGTTTCTCAATCTTGAACGCCCTGTTCTCCCTCTTGAGCATTACTGATAGATCGATATCCAGGGTGGCATCATTTTCTGTCAGGGAATCGTCGTATTCGTTTTTTACAAAACGACCGGCAAATTCACCATATAGTTGAATATCGATATTGTTAGAAATAAAATCATCAGAAAGATCTTCAAGGCGGAAGAATCTTCCCTGACGATCAACCATTGGCTGCTGTTTTCCGTCTTTGTCAATCAGCATTAGGGGGACAATCCCGGTTTGTTTGGCTACCCGGTCGTCATCGGCTCCAAAAGTAGGAGCAATATGTACAATACCGGTACCATCCTCGGTTGTCACAAAATCACCTGCGATTACCCTGAAAGCATCACCCAAAGGTTTAACCCAATGGATCAGCTGTTCGTAAACAACTCCAACCAGGGTGCTACCTGTAAATTCATCCAGGATCTGATAGGGTATATTTTTCCCATCTCCCTTATAATCTTCAAAAGATAACGCTCCGTTCTTTTCGGGAAAATAGTTCCGAAGCAAATCTTTGGCGAGAATGACTGTAACAGGTTCTGATGTATACGGGTTAAAGGTCTTTACTTTTACATACCTGATATGCGAGCCTACGGCCAGAGCCGTATTTGAAGGGAGGGTCCAGGGGGTGGTTGTCCAGGCGAGGATAAAGAGATCGGAGTCGAGACCTGCAAAAAGAGATTTTGACTTTTCATTTTCAACCACCTTAAACTGGGCAATACAGGTGGTATCTTTTACATCGCGGTAGCATCCCGGCTGATTTAGTTCATGTGAACTCAATCCGGTTCCTGCTGCCGGCGAATAGGGTTGTATGCTGTAACCTTTGTAAAGCAGATTCTTTTTATAAAGATCTTTCAGGAGCCACCATAAGGTTTCGATATACCGGCTATCATAAGTAATATAGGGATCGTCCATATTTACCCAATAGCCCATCTGATGGGTAAGGTCCTCCCATTTATCGGTATATTTCATCACCTCTTTACGGCATGCTGCGTTATAATCGGCCACCGAGATGGTTTTTCCAATATTCTCTTTGGTGATTCCCAACATCTTCTCAACAGCAAGCTCAACGGGCAGACCATGGGTATCCCATCCGGCTTTCCGTTTGACTAAAAATCCCTGCTGAGTTTTGTATCTGCAGAATATATCTTTGATTGCCCTTGAAACCACATGGTGGATACCCGGCAATCCATTAGCAGAGGGTGGACCCTCGTAAAATACAAAAGTCGGACTACCGGCACGAGTAGCCATCGATTGATGAAATGTGTCGTTTTGTTCCCAAAATTTCAGGATATCCTGGTTAATTTTCGAAAGATCAAACTCTTTGTATTCCCTGAATTTCTTACTCATAGCGCTTTAAATACTCCCTTAAAAAAGAGTACAAATATAGGAATTATTTCAATCGGTAATCGGGCATGCAGTATTACAAATTGCATACAGAAATTGAACCTATTGTGACATTTCGTGCAAGAGCTTTTCTGTGAGAGTCAGCGACGATTTTAGAAAATCGTTGGAGGATGCATTGCATTTATGAGAAATTTATCAGGACTAGTCCGGGTCGGACTGTTTAGGTTTAGGATTTAAGTCTGGGTGCGAATTCGAGTCACGCCCGGATCAATGCTGAATTCCCGCCATAGCAGTAAAAATGCGACAAATAAATTCCTTTAAATTGGAAATCGGTAAAATATATGGCCTTAGCGGTAATTATCATCAAATAGATTTGCATTCTAGTTACTAATTAATTATATTTACCGCTATAACAATGTTGCTATGCTTGAACCTCAACTATTGGCATCCTTAATCCGGAAACATCGCAAAGCCGCCGGGCTTAGCCAGCTTCAACTCGCAGAAATGGCGGGTGTGGGTAAAACTTCCGTGTTTGATCTTGAGAAAGGGAAAGAGACAGTTCAACTCGATACCTTACGAAAGGTCTTTACTGTCCTGAATATTAAAGTTCAGCTGATTAGTCCATTCATGAATCAAATAGACGGCCATGAGAAAAGCTAAAGTTTTCGTAAATAACAGCGAGGCAGGGACCCTCACAGAGGTTAATTTCCACAAAATGTATCGGTTCGAATATCTGCCAGGTTATTCAGGAGCTCCGGTTTCTCTTACAATTTCTGATAAAACCAGGGTTTATGAATACGATACTTTCCCTTCTTTTTTTGATGGACTGCTTCCTGAAGGGTTCCAATTGGATGGCCTGCTTAAATTTGGGAAAATCGACCGTAATGACCAATTTTCTCAACTAATTGCTGTTGGTGCAGATATGGTTGGAAATGTAACGATAAAGGAGATACCATCATGAATCGGTGTCCGATCACCTACGAAAATTGTGGAGAGCTCATTTATAGCGAAAAAGGATTAAAGCTTCTTTCACCTGTACTTAAAGGACTTGCGGCACTTGATTTTACTGCAGAGGAATTAAGAGCTGAAGCGATGAAAAGAGCTACTAAAATGTCGATCCAGGGAGTACAGCCCAAGCTAAGCGCTATTTTAAATATCAAAGAAGGATTGTTCGAAATAGTCGACATAAATGGCAGGTACATACTCAAACCTCAGCATCCCTATTTTCCTGAGCTGCCGCAAAATGAAGATCTCACCATGCGTATTGCATCAACCATCGGTATTAAGACTCCCCTGCACGGTCTGATCTGGACGAAGGACAATTCTCTGACTTATTTTATTAAACGGTTTGACCGAAAAGGTCAGAAGGATAAAATTGCGGTTGAAGATTTTGCCCAGTTAGCGGGAATGAGCAGAGAAACAAAATATAATTATTCCATGGAAAGATTGGTCAGTCTGATCGATCAATACTGTACTTTCCCGGCTATTGAAAAGGCTAAACTATTTACCAGGGTACTTTTCAACTTTCTGATTGGGAACGAAGATATGCACCTCAAAAATTATTCAGTGATCATCGTCAATGGCAGGGTGGAATTAACACCAGCTTACGACTTGCTTAATTCTACGATCGTTTTGAGAGGTGATCCGGAAGAAATTGCATTGCCCGTAAAGGGGAAGAAAAAAAACCTCTCCCGGAATGTTCTGATCAACTATTTTGGTAAAGAGCGTTGTGGTTTGAACGATAAAATCATAGAAAAGATCCTGATGTCGATAAGTGAAGCCTTACCTTCATGGTTCAGATTAATTGATATTAGTTTTCTTTCAACGGAGATGAAAGAAAAATACCGCGAACTCCTTTGTAAACGGATTAAGGTGCTGGGTTTGAATAATTGCGATTAACTTCGATGCTCCTTTATTAGGGAATCGTCCATTTTGACCGATAGTGATTTTGTATCAATAAAAAACCCCGGACTCAGTTGTGAATCCGGGGTTAGAATAAGTTGGCGGCGGCCTACTCTCCCATCCGCCGGTTGGCGGACAGTACCATCAGTCCGTCAGCTGACGGATCGGGCTTATCCGCCAGTTGGCGGATCGGAATGGGAAGAGGTGGAACCTAATACACAAATCAGGATCTGTTTTGTTTTAGTCCGGGCTTGACTCGAAGTTGCACCCGGACTAAACTCCCCTGGTGTAATTCGTTTTTAATTAAAAAACCCCGGACTCAGTTGTGAATCCGGGGTTAGAATAAGTTGGCGGCGACCTACTCTCCCACTTTACGCAGTACCATCGGCGCTGTCGGGCTTATCCGCCAGATGGCGGATCGGAATGGAAAGAGGTATAGTCTATCGGTCCCAAAATCACCTTAAAACCCTAATAGACAGAAACCCTCAAGGTTTTCGAAACCTTTAGGGTTTATAATAATATCCAATAAAAAACCCCGGACTCAGGTTGAGAATCCGGGGTTGGTTTAAGTTGGCGGCGGCCTACTCTCCCACTTTACGCAGTACCATCGGCGCTGTCGGGCTTAACTTCTCTGTTCGGAATGGGAAGAGGTGGAACCCCGACGCTATAGCCACCTAAATCTTTGGTGTAGAAACATTGCTTCCAACGTCTCTAACATTCTAGCTAATCAGCAATCAATATCTTTTTGGTTACAGACGCGCCATGGCACGTCTCTACACATATGAACGTATATTTTAAATTCGTCAACAAAAGGAAGAAACGTATGTTTTAAGAAAAATGTGCAAGAAAATTTCCCGGCCCTGGAAAGTTACGGGCAATTAGTACCACTCGGCTTTGACATTACTGCCTTTACACCTGTGGCCTATCAACGTCGTAGTCTTCAACGACCCTTAAAGGAAACCTCATCTTGAGGGGAGCTTCGCGCTTAGATGCTTTCAGCGCTTATCTCTGCCATACTTAGCTACCCAGCAGTGCTCCTGGCGGAACAACTGGTGCACCAGAGGTATGTCCAACGCGGTCCTCTCGTACTAGTGTCAGGTCCTCTCAAGTTTCCTACGCCCACAACAGATAGGGACCGAACTGTCTCACGACGTTCTGAACCCAGCTCGCGTGCCACTTTAATCGGCGAACAGCCGAACCCTTGGGACCTTCTCCAGCCCCAGGATGTGACGAGCCGACATCGAGGTGCCAAACCGCTCCGTCGATATGAGCTCTTGGGAGCGATCAGCCTGTTATCCCCGGAGTACCTTTTATCCTTTGAGCGATGTCCCTTCCATGCGGAAACACCGGATCACTATGCCCAACTTTCGTCCCTGTTCGACTTGTTTGTCTCACAGTCAAGCACCCTTATGCCATTACACTCTTCTGGCGGTTACCAATCGCCATGAGGGTACCTTTGGGAGCCTCCGTTACTCTTTTGGAGGCGACCACCCCAGTCAAACTACCCACCACACAATGTCCCCGCCGGTTGGCGGGTTAGATCCCAGATAAGCAAAGGGACGTATTTCAAGGATGGCTCCAAGGATCCTAGCGAACCCCCTTCATAGCCTCCGTCCTATCCTACACATCACTTACCCAGAACCAATGTGAAGTTGCAGTAAAGGTTCACGGGGTCTTTCCGTCCCGTTGCGGGTAAGCGGCATCTTCACCGCTACTACAATTTCACCGAGCTCATGGCTGAGACAGTGTCCAGATCGTTACACCATTCGTGCAGGTCGGAACTTACCCGACAAGGAATTTCGCTACCTTAGGACCGTTATAGTTACGGCCGCCGTTTACCGGGGCTTCATTTCAATGCTTCTCCTTTCGAATAACATCCCCACTTAACCTTCCGGCACCGGGCAGGTGTCAGGCCATATACATCATCTTCCGATTTAGCATAGCCCTGTGTTTTTGATAAACAGTCGCCTGGACCAATTTTCTGCGACCCCATTGCTGGGGTGCCCCTTCTCCCGAAGTTACGGGGCGATTTTGCCTAGTTCCTTAGCCATGATTCACTCGAGCGCCTCAGGATTCTCTCCTTGACTACCTGTGTCGGTTTGTGGTACGGGTCTTAAATACCTATAGCTTAGCGGATTTTCTTGGAAGCCCTTAGGATCACTATCCGATTGCCCGAAGGCTCTCGGTACTATCGGGTTTCAGCTCAAGAAGCGGATTTGCCTACTTCTCTCTAAACTTACGCCCTTCAACGTACTATTCCGTCAGTACGCGGATCTTTCATCACTCCGTCCCCACTTCGCAGTATTTAAAAGTACCGGAATATTAACCGGTTTGCCATCGACATCACCTTTCGGCTTAGCCTTAGGTCCCGACTGACCCTGATCCGATTAGCGTTGATCAGGAAACCTTAGTCTATCGGCGAGGGGGTTACTCTCCCCCTTTATCGTTACTTATGCCTACATTTGCTTTTCCACACGCTCCAGCATGCCTCACGACACACCTTCGACGCAGAGTGGAATGCTCCCCTACCAGTGCCCGCCCTGCGGCGGACAATCCATAGCTTCGGTGGTATGTTTGATGCCCGATTATTATCCATGCCCGACCGCTCGACTAGTGAGCTGTTACGCACTCTTTAAATGAATGGCTGCTTCCAAGCCAACATCCTAGCTGTCTCTGCAATCAGACCTCGTTAGTTCAACTTAACATACACTTGGGGACCTTAGCTGATGGTCCGGATTCTTTTCCTCTCGGACGCGGACCTTAGCACCCGCGCCCTCACTCCCGGTGAGCATCTTATAGCATTCGGAGTTTGTCTGGAGTTGATAGGCGGTGAAGCCCTCGCATCCAATCAGTAGCTCTACCTCTATAAGACTCGTAACCGAGGCTGCACCTAAATGCATTTCGGGGAGTACGAGCTATTTCCCAGTTTGATTAGCCTTTCACCCCTACCCACAATTCATCCAAGAGCTTTTCAACGCTCCCTGGTTCGGTCCTCCAGTCCGTGTTACCGGACCTTCAACCTGATCATGGGTAGATCACAAGGTTTCGCGTCTACCCCCACTGACTCAAGCGCCCTATTCAGACTCGCTTTCGCTTCGGCTCCGGATCTTAAATCCTTAACCTTGCCAGTGAGGAGTAACTCGTAGGCTCATTATGCAAAAGGCACGCCGTCATCCGACCTCGCGGCGGACTCCGACCGCTTGTAAGCGTACGGTTTCAGGAACTATTTCACTCCCCTGTTCGGGGTTCTTTTCACCTTTCCTTCACAGTACTGGTTCACTATCGGTCTCTTTGTAGTATTTAGCCTTACCGGATGGTCCCGGCAGATTCAGACAGGATTCCTCGTGTCCCGCCCTACTCAGGGTACTGCTAACTCGTTGACAACTTACGTGTACGGGACTTTCACCCTCTGTGGTTCATCTTTCCAGAACAATTCCACTTCATTTCAACTCGTATATCGCAGCCCTACAACCCCAACAATGCCGAAACATCGCTGGTTTAGGCTGATCCCCGTTCGATCGCCACTACTAAGGGAATCACTATTGTTTTCTTTTCCTCCGGGTAATGAGATGTTTCAGTTCCCCGGGTTCGCCCACTGCCGAAGCAGTGTACCCGCCTAATGGCGGGTGGGTTGCCCCATTCGGAAATCTGCGGATTAACTGTTATTTGCACATCCCCGCAGCTTATCGCAGCTTATCACGTCCTTCTTCGCCTCAAAGAGCCAAGGCATCCTCCGTACGCCCTTATTTACTTTCTCTCGCTCTTGGTACTAACATCACTGTTAATACCTGGATTTCTCCTTTACGCATTTCTTTTAAAACTCTGTTTCTTCCAATATGTCAATGAACTTTATCCGCCAATCGGCGGATAGTGTGATTTCAAAGGAATCGAACCTTAATATCTTTCTTGCAATCCTTAATCCAATGTTACGGATTAAATCTCGCTGCCACCAGGCAAACCTAAATTTTTAATTAAAGAATGAAAAAATGAAAAATGAAAAATGAAAAAATGGGAAGAAACAATTAATAACGAATTACTCAATTCCATCATTCTTTAATCAATTAACTTCTTAATTCCTTAATCTCAATATATAATGAACGTATTTCAATCTGTTTCTACTTATTTCTAAGTATTTCCTTTTTTTTCACCCTTCTCCAAATCTCTATCTCTTGGCGTTTATCTGCCGGGTGAAAAAAAAGTGGAGAATAAGGGAGTCGAACCCTTGACCTCTTGAATGCAAATCAAGCGCTCTAGCCAACTGAGCTAATCCCCCAGGTTTAATGTGCGAATGTGCTAATGTGTTAATGTGCTATTGATAATTAACCAACTTCTCAATTGGAAAATTAGCACATTAAGTAATTATCGCATTAACCTCTGGTAGTCCCACCCAGACTTGAACTGGGGACCTCTACATTATCAGTGTAGCGCTCTAACCAGCTGAGCTACGGGACTGTTGAAATCTGACAACGAAAATCTGACAATTGATCATCATCCGGTTCTCAATTGTCTGCTTATCAATTGCCCTACTTGCTTATTGTAATTTTGTTAAAAAGGAAGAAAACTTACTCGTAAAATAGTAAACCTGTCACTCTAATTAAAGGTTCTACCGAGTCAAGGCTCCAGAAAGGAGGTGTTCCAGCCACACCTTCCGGTACGGCTACCTTGTTACGACTTAACCCCAGTCATTGGTTTTACCCTAGGACGCTCCTTGCGGTCACATACTTCAGGTACCCCCAACTCCCATGGTTTGACGGGCGGTGTGTACAAGGCCCGGGAACGTATTCACCGCGCCATGGCTGATGCGCGATTACTAGCGAATCCAGCTTCACGGAGTCGGGTTGCAGACTCCGATCCGAACTGAGACCGACTTTAGAGATTAGCATCCTCTCGCGAGGTAGCTGCCCTTTGTATCGGCCATTGTAACACGTGTGTAGCCCTGGACATAAGGGCCGTGCTGATTTGACGTCATCCCCACCTTCCTCACACCTTACGGTGGCAGTCTCGCCAGAGTCCTCAGCTTTACCTGTTAGCAACTGACAATAAGGGTTGCGCTCGTTATGGGACTTAACCCGACACCTCACGGCACGAGCTGACGACAACCATGCAGCACCTTGTACTCTGTTCTTGCGAAAAGCCGAATTTCTCCAGCGGTCATAGCACATTTAAGCCCAGGTAAGGTTCCTCGCGTATCATCGAATTAAACCACATGTTCCTCCGCTTGTGCGGGCCCCCGTCAATTCCTTTGAGTTTCACTCTTGCGAGCGTACTCCCCAGGTGGATAACTTAACGCTTTCGCTAAGCCGCTGACTGTGTATCGCCAACAGCGAGTTATCATCGTTTACGGCGTGGACTACCAGGGTATCTAATCCTGTTTGATCCCCACGCTTTCGTGCATCAGCGTCAGTAAATCCTTAGTAAGCTGCCTTCGCAATCGGTGTTCTGTGTAATATCTAAGCATTTCACCGCTACACTACACATTCCGCCTACCTCAAGATTACTCAAGTCATACAGTTTCAATGGCTGTTCTACAGTTGAGCTGCAGGATTTCACCACTGACTTATATAACCGCCTACGCACCCTTTAAACCCAATAAATCCGGATAACGCTTGCACCCTCCGTATTACCGCGGCTGCTGGCACGGAGTTAGCCGGTGCTTATTCACGCATTACCGTCAGTCCCCGACACGTCAGGGATGTTCTTCATGCGAAAAAGCAGTTTACAACCCATAGGGCATTCTTCCTGCACGCGGGATGGCTGGTTCAGGCTCCCGCCCATTGACCAATATTCCTCACTGCTGCCTCCCGTAGGAGTCTGGTCCGTGTCTCAGTACCAGTGTGGGGGATCTTCCTCTCAGAACCCCTAGACATCGCAGCCTTGGTGAGCCGTTACCTCACCAACTAGCTAATGTCACGCATGCCCATCCTTTACCGCCGAAACTTTAACTATAAAACCATGCGATCTTATAGTACTATGGGGTATTAATCCGCATTTCTACGGGCTATCCCCCTGTAAAGGGCAGGTTGCATACGCGTTACTCACCCGTGCGCCGGTCTCTAATATTGCTATTATACCCCTCGACTTGCATGTGTTAAGCCTCCCGCTAGCGTTCATCCTGAGCCAGGATCAAACTCTCCGTTGTATAGAAATCTTTAAATAATTTTCTGTCCTGACCCGGCTTTCATGAACCTTCTTTTCTATCAAAGCTATCTCAGCTTAATATTCTCGTAGTTCGTTCTCTTTCCTTCTCAATATCTTCAATGAACTCTGTTATTCTCTCTTCATTCATCCCACCAAATTTTTTCTGGCGAAAGTTCGGCAAAGGTAATCCAATTTCTCAATACTCAAAAACTTTTTTCGATTTTTTTGAAATCTTTTCCTCACCCATTTTCCCCTTTATTTCCTCAGTGAACGTCAACCTTTGTTCGCTATTTCTGCTCCCTCAAATCGTGGTGCAAATGTAAACGGTTTTATTCCTGTCTGATCATTATCCAATAAAAAAACACCCTTTTATTTCCATTTTTTATTGGCAATTGTGTATCTTCCCTAATCTCAGTATAATAGATATGTTAACTAAATGTTAAACTCACTAATACCTCCATCAAAACAGACCATTTATGGTAAAAAAGGGACGAAACAAGGGCTTCAGACGAAGCTTGAACCGAATACTTCGGCGAATTGTTCCAGAATTAATGCCTTGGCCCTCTCAAAATCCTGCCTGAAACCTAGCTCCTTTTCAAGTGACGTAACCCCTTTGTCGGAAAAACCACATGGATTGATGTGTTTAAAGTACTCCAAATCGGTATTTATATTTATTGCAAACCCATGCATCGTCACAAAACGGGAACTTTTCACCCCGATTGCACAGATTTTTCGGGCTGTTGGTTTACCCACATCAAGCCAAACACCCGTGGCATGCGGATCGCGCGTACCCGTTAAACCGTATAATATAAGGAAGCGAATAATGACCTCCTCGATATTATAGATGTATTGCCTGAGCCCCAACCCAAAGTTTTCAAGATCGAGAATGGGATATCCTACAATCTGCCCGGGTCCGTGATAAGTGATATCTCCTCCGCGATCGGTCTTGAAGAATACAGCGTCTTTGGCTTGTAACTGAATAAAATTCAATAAAAGGTTTTGCTCGTCACCACTCTTGCCAAGCGTATATACATGTGGATGCTCAACAAATATCAGATAATTAGGTGTAGGAAGTGAGGGTCTGTCAGCAGAATTGTTGTTTGCCTTTTTAATCGCTACAATTTGATTCAATAATTGTTCCTGCTTTTCCCACGTGTGTTTGTATTCCGAAACTCCCAGATCCAGGTAGTTTATTTCCTTATTTCCCATGTCATGTTAAAGTATATGTTTTTCAGCGTGATAAGAAGAGCGGACAAGTGGAGCGCTTTCAACCATCCTGAACCCCCTCTGCAGACCTTCTGTTTTTAAACGGTCAAATTCATCAGGATGAAGGTATTCGTCAACTTCAAGATGTGCTTTGGACGGTTGCAAATACTGACCCATCGTGAAGATTTGGCATCCGGCTCCGACAAGGTCATCCATTGTATTTAAGATTTCGTCTCTTTTTTCGCCAAGCCCCAGCATAATGCCCGATTTGGAAATAGAGCCGGAGGCAGAAACTTTCCTGATTACATCAAGGCTTCTCTGGTAACTGGCCCTGCTACGAACCAGTGGGGTAAGCCTTTCAACCGTTTCAAGATTATGCGAAATAATATCAGGTTTAGCATCGGCAATTAGCTGAATCAATTCAGCTTTATTATCAAAATCGGGTATCAATACTTCGATGGTAATCCCCGGATTAATGTTTTTCACTGCATTTATCGTTGATGCCCAGTGTGCGGCGCCACCATCACTAAGATCATCCCTATCAACGGAGGTGATCACCACATGTTTTAATTGCATCAGTTGAACAGATTCTGCCAGCCTGGATGGCTCCATGGGCTCAGGTGGAAGCGGCTTTCCTGAACGGGTCGCACAAAATTTACAAGAGCGGGTGCATATTTCACCTAAAATCATAAATGTTGCAGTTCCTGCACCCCAGCATTCTCCCATATTGGGACATTGTCCACTCGAACATATCGTATGCAGTCCATGACTGGCAACAATCTGTTTCACATGACGGTAATTGGCACCGTAGGGCAACTTGATTTTGAGCCATTCAGGCTTCCTTTTAATTTCCATTTGACTCACCGGTTTTTGAGGGTGCCAAGTTAAGCATTTTAAAAATTGGCAAACTGCTGTATCAATTCCAATTTTCCTACTTTTGGACACTTTCAAATTTAAAACAATTATGAGTTTAACAAGTGTCTTAAAAAGATATCCGACTACTTTCTGGGTCGCCAATATGATGGAGTTGTTTGAGCGTTGGGCATGGTATGGCTTTTATATCATCTTCGCTTTGTACCTGACAAATTCTACGGATGAAGGGGCCCTGGGATTCACACAAACACAAAAAGGGCTGATCATGGGGATTGGCACCGCATTTCTCTATCTGCTGCCCATTGTGACCGGCGCTTTGTCTGACCGGATCGGTTACCGGAAGACTTTATTTATTGCATACTCTATATATACAATAGTATTCCTTCTGATCCCGAATTTCAAATCATTTACCTCCGTTTTCGCAATATACCTGATGCTGGCAATTGGGGCAGCACTCTTCAAACCAATTATTGCTGCAACAGTAACAAAAACGACTGATGCGCAAACTTCCTCCATTGGCTTTGGAATTTTTTATATGATGGTGAATATTGGTGGATTTATAGGCCCTTTTGTTACCGGCTTTGTCAGGAAATATTCATGGGATTATGTGTTCTACTCATCAGCAGCTGTTATTGCCGTCAATTTTATCCTGGTCGCTTTCTTTTACAAGGAACCCGTTCAAAAGAATAAAGGAGAAAAACAGACCTATTCATTCGTTGAGCAAATCCGACATATTTTTGGAAATATAGGAAAAGCGCTCTCAGACTGGCGATTTGCTTTGTTTCTTCTCATTATTTCGGGCTTCTGGACCATGTATATGCAGTTTTACATGACTTTACCGGTTTTTATTGACCAATGGGTGAACACTGCTGGTTTATATGATTTTGTTAATCATTACTGGCCGTGGCTGGCTCATCAGTTAGGAACAACAGCAGGAACGATCCCAACCGAGTACCTGTTGAACATGGATGCCGGTTATATCATCTTATTCCAAATCGGTATCTCCGCCATTGTAATGCGCTATAAACCGCTAAGCGCCATGATTGCCGGAATTTTAATAGCATCCATCGGACTGGGACTTAGTCTTGCCACACAGGACGGACTCTTCATTGTTGTCGCTTTGCTCGTCTTCTCAGTAGGCGAAATGATGAGTTCCCCTAAAATTACAGAATATATTGGACGCATTGCCCCTTCAGATAAAACTGCACTTTACATCGGGTGTTCCTATATTCCGGTAGCCCTGGGAAATCTTTTTGCCGGTATTGTATCGGGTAAAGTGTATCAAAATATTTCAGATAAAATTACCCTTACCCAGAAAGAGGTATTAGTCAGAAAATTGGATCTTCCGGCAATTGGTACCCAATTTACCAAGAATGAATATTTTCAGAGTGCCGCCTCAAAAATGAATATGAGTACCGACCAGTTAACCCAATTTTTGTGGGACAAATACCATCCCTCTGCATTTTGGACCGTTGTAACCGGAATAGGAATCTCAGCGTCGGTTATCTTATTCCTCTATGATCAGTTTATCATCAAAAGAAGGTAAATTTGAACCTGCCAATAAACAACATCAAGATGATGCCAAACTTATTTTATCGAATCGTCAAAAGTTTTCAATATCCGGCTTTAATGGTACTGCTGGTTTTCGTTGCTCAGCAAACATCGGCTCAAAACGAATATCACCTGTTTAAATATTACGAACCATTCAAGCCCGACAGTACCGGAAAGTTTTATATTGCGGTGGACAATGTGAACTTTTTCAAAAACAATGAAAATAAACTAGAACGCAGCGCTGACTACTCGATCACCGGTGCGCTTTTTCGTCCCAAAGCGGTATATTATCCCGATCCAAAACTGAGGATGGAATTAGGCGGACATGTTTTAAAATACAATGGACGCGACGACTATGCTCATATATCTCCCTGGTTCAATATACATTATCAACCTACAAATAAAATAGCCATTATCCTGGGAAATCTTGATGCCGATCAGAATCATTTACTTCCTGAGCAACTTTGCAATCCTGAGCTATTTTATTCAGCAAAACCCGAAGCGGGACTTCAGGCGAAATACATTTCAAATCGGTTTTCTACAGATCTATGGATCGACTGGCAACAAATGATTCTGACCGGAGACCCTTACAAAGAACGATTTGTATTTGGCGCAAGATCTAATCTGCTACTTTTGAATAATAGTGCAACATCCTTATCCTTTCCGTTTACCTTTTATGGGTTACACGAAGGGGGAACCATCGGAACGGCAACCGGATTAGCTAAAAGTTTTATAACCATCACCCCCGGATTACTGTTCAAAAAGAATCTCTCCGGCAAACTAATTTCTGGTCTGGAAATAAACACAACCTTCTCAATTTCAACATACCCCAAAGACAACGTGATTTTCAAACAATCTAAAGGATGGGGCCTAAATGCGGGCGGAACAATCCATTCTGCTATTGGGGGCCTTACTACCGCCTACTGGCATGGACATCTATTTTACACACCACAGGGAACTCCCATATTTCAAAATTATCCCGGAACAGGAACTGACTGGCTGGAAAATCACGAATTGATCGATCTGAAGTACAATTATCAATACCAAATTATGAAGGATACCTACTTTGGATTTATGTTTGATTACTATTACGACACCATCCGTAAGGAGGCCGTGAATAGCGCCGGATTATACCTGGTTGTGAATTTCGGAATTGTCACAAAGTGGCAAATTAGCCACCCAAAATAAGGAGAACTCTCCTCCTGCCCTATCTTGGTCACCAGAATTGCTTTACATTGATTTAGTTGAAGTTATTTTTTGCCAAAAGTTGTAAATTAAAAAATAATATCTACTTTTGCAGTCCCGATTTTATCCTTATTTGCTGAAGTATTAATCGGGTATTGTAGCAACCTTAGCAAATGTTATTAACAATTAATTGTTAATAAACCTGTTACATTACCTGTTGATCTGGTGAATCAGCAAAATGGATTGTGTCACATTTAAAAATTGAAACGAAAGTGGATAGTTTAAGTTACAAAACAATATCGTTGAACAAAGCAACGGTAAACAAAGAGTGGGTCATCGTAGATGCCACAGACCAGATTTTGGGTCGTTTGGCCAGCAAAGTGGCCTTTGTCCTTAGAGGCAAACATAAACCGGGTTATACACCTCATGTCGATTGTGGTGATAACGTGATAGTTATCAATGCTGAGAAAGTAAGATTAACCGGGAATAAATGGAAGCTGAAAGAGTACATCCGTCATACAGGTTATCCCGGAGGTCAGCGCACACAAACTGCTGCCGATCTTCTAAAGAAATTTCCTGAAAGACTGATGGAAAAGGCCGTTAAGGGGATGCTCCCCAAGAACAGTCTTGGAAGCAAACTTTTCACCAATCTGCATGTATTTGTAGGCGCAAATCATGACAAAGAAGCACAGCAGCCAAAATTTATTAACCTGGACAATATTAGGTAAGTATCATGGAAATCATTAACACTATTGGCAGAAGAAAAACTGCTGTTGCCCGTGTATATCTTTCTGAAGGAAAAGGAAATATTACCATCAACAAACGGGACTTGAACGAATATTTCCCCGTCGGGACATTGCAGTATATTGTACTACAACCATTTAACCTTTGCGAGGTTGCCGGTCAGTACGATGTTAAAGTCAATCTCGACGGAGGTGGTTTGAATGGTCAGGCAGAAGCTCTTCGCCTGGGTATCTCACGCGCCCTGCTTAAAATCAACGAAGCTGAATATCGTCCGAAACTAAAAGCTGCCGGATTCCTTACCCGCGATCCACGCGAGGTGGAACGTAAGAAACCAGGACGCCCAAAAGCGCGCAAACGCTTCCAGTTCTCGAAACGTTAATCTTCGAATTGAATTATTTTTTAATAAATATTGTTTAGCATCTAAATTACCCGGACTCCAATTTTTTTGGACTACCGGGTAATTGACTGAACAGAACGTAAACAAATCATTATTATGCCAAGAACAGAATTTAAGCAATTGCTCGACGCTGGTGTACACTTTGGTCACCTCAAGCGTAAATGGAACCCGGCTATGGCTCCTTACATTTTTATGGAGAAAAATGGGATTCACATTATCGACCTGCAAAAAACTATCGTTAAAATCGATGAGGCTGCAGAAGCGTTAAAACAAATCTCAAGGTCAGGTAGGAAAGTACTTTTCGTTGCCACCAAAAAACAGGCTAAATCAATTGTTGCCGAGAAAGTAAGCGCAATCAATATGCCTTATGTTGCAGAACGTTGGCCGGGTGGTATGCTCACCAACTTCCCAACCATCCGTAAAGCGGTAAAGAAAATGTCTTCCATCGATAAGATGATGAAAGATGCTGCATGGGACAATTTATCAAAACGCGAAAAATTACAGATCACCCGTCAGAGGGCAAAACTTGAAAAAGTTTTGGGATCTATCGTCGATCTGACACGTCTTCCAGCTGCCCTTTTCATCGTTGACGTATTGAAAGAAAAAATCGCCGTACGCGAAGCACAACGCCTGAGCATCCCCATTTTTGCTATGGTTGATACCAACTCCAATCCCGAAGGAATTGACTTTGTAATCCCTGCAAACGACGACGCATCACAGTCTATTGATTTAATTATCAGCACGATGTGTGAAGCAATGAAAGATGGCCTTTCCGATCGCAAGGTTGAACGCGAAAAAGACGAAACCGACGAAAAACCATTCACACTGAAGAAAACCGGTCGTAAGGCTGTTGTGAAAATTATTGTCGAAGACGATATTGAAGAAGCCGATGAAAAAGAGGATTTGGCAGATGATACCCTTTCCGATTTAGTGATCGACGAAGATCTTCTTGACGAAGAGGCAATCGATGAGGAAATCGCCGATGAGGAAGTTGCCGACGAAGACGTAATTGATGTAAAGTAGTTTCATTTTTAACTGCATAAAAAAAATTTGAATAATGGATATTTCTACTGCTGATGTTGTAAAGTTGCGCAAAGCAACTGGTGCCGGAATGATGGATTGCAAAAACGCCCTTACTGAGGCCGAAGGCAATTTTGATCGTGCCGTCGAAATCATCCGCGAAAAAGGTAAATTGGTCGCCAGCAAACGCGCTGACAGAGAATCTTCTGAAGGGGTTGTGCTTGCCAAAGTATCTGATGATAAAAGCTTTGGTGCTGTTGTATCGTTAAACTGCGAAACAGACTTTGTGGCAAAGAATGTTAATTTCATTGCCCTCACAGAAAAAATCCTTGACCATGCCATTGCCAATAAATGCGCCAATCTTGATGAGGTAAAAGCATTGATGATGGATGGAAGGACAATTGGAGAACAGGTGCTTGAACAAACAGGTATAATCGGTGAAAAAATCGAATTGCCCTATTACGCTTGTATCTCGACTGCAAATGTTGTCCCTTACATTCACCCGGGAAACAAACTTGCCACACTTGTTGGATTCACGAAAACTATTGAATACCAAGCTGGCAGAGATGTAGCAATGCAAATTGCAGCGATGAATCCTGTCGCTGTCGATAGTAGCGATGTTGCGCCTGAAATTGTTGAGCAGGAGTTGAAAATTGCCAAGGAAAAATTCCGTCTGGAAGGAAAACCCGAAGCAATGTTAGATAAAATTGCCCAGGGCGCATTAAATAAATTCTATAAAGACAGCACGCTGCTTAATCAGGATTTTGTAAAAGATAATAAATCGACAATCCGTCAATATCTTACAAGTGTTGATAAAGATGTAAAAGTAACCGGATTTATCCGTTTCACATTGAATGTCTAACACGTTATTTCTTAAGAATAAAAGAGCCTCAATTTTTGGGGCTCTTTTTGTTTAAACTCATTTTTGGTGTAGATTTGTCCTGCTAAATAGATGATATGATAAAATATAAACGCGTCTTACTAAAACTCTCCGGCGAATCGCTGATGGGGGAGCAACAATATGGAATCGATCCGGTCAGGTTATCGGATTATGCAACACAAATCAAAGCGGCAACCGATCTTGGTGTAGAAATTGGAATTGTGATTGGCGGTGGGAATATTTTCAGGGGGTTAAGCGGCGCCTCAAAAGGTTTCGATAGGGTGAAAGGAGACCAGATGGGGATGTTGGCAACTGTCATCAATAGCCTGGCGCTTCATTCCGCCCTTACAGTTGCAGGGGTCAAATCGAGGGTTCTGACAGCCATCAGGATGGAACCTATAGGTGAGTTCTATTCCAAAGATAAAGCGATAGAAACGCTTGAACACGGCGAGGTGGCTATATTCTCTGCCGGCACAGGCAATCCCTACTTTACTACCGATACCGGTTCATCACTTCGTGGAATCGAAATTGAGGCTGATGCCATGCTAAAAGGGACAAGAGTAGATGGAATTTATACTGCCGATCCGCTTAAAGATCCCAATGCCACAAAATTTACCGATATCACGTTTGATGAGATTTATACGCGAGGTTTGAAAATTATGGATCTGACAGCAACAACGATGTGCAAAGAGAACAATCTGCCCATTGTCGTCTTCGATATGGATACAGTCGGAAATCTGATCAGAGTTTTAAAGGGAGAACCTATCGGAACAGTAGTACATAATTGAGGATAAAGGGGTGCTGGCTGCAGGCAATTGGCTAATCTTTATTCCAGAAATGTTTTTTGAATCAAAATATAATTGTGAATATAAGTTCGGACTAAAGCTATTCAAGCCAGTCGCTAGCAGCAAGTAGCAAGCCGCAAGTAGCAATTTCTAAAATAGATTCCTGATTATTTTTGCCATCAATCAGCTTTTTGAATTTTATTTTTATCGTACCTTTGCTCTGAACAACAAATTTTAATCTATTCGCCCTATGAACGACGAAATACAAATGATTATTGACGACTCCACCGAAAGGATGGAACATGCCATTGCTCACCTTGAACACGAATTAGGACACATTCGCGCAGGGAAAGCCAATCCACGAATGATTGAAAGTGTCGTAGTTGATTACTATGGAGTTCCGACTCCAATTATGCAGGTATCCAACGTGAGTACTCCGGATGCCAGGACCATTTCTATCCAGCCATGGGAAAAGAAAATGATCCAACCCATTGAAAGGGCAATTATTAATTCAAATCTTGGATTTAACCCTGATAATAATGGCGAATACATCCGCCTGAATGTTCCGGTTCCAACGGAAGAGCGCCGCCGAAATCTTGTCAAAGATGCCCATAAAGAAGGTGAAATCGCCAAAGTGAGTGTACGGTCAGCACGGAAGGATGCGAATGACTACCTCAGAAAACTGCTCAAATCAAAGGAAATTTCAGAAGACGATGAGAAGGATACAGTTGATAAAGTTCAGATTCTCACCGATAAATTCACAAAAAAAATAGATGAATTAATTGCATTAAAAGAGAAGGATATTCTCACTGTATAAAAAATTCAAACCTTTTAAAACCAGATTATCTCCAAAAGGTTTATCCGCAGAAATACGCTTAGAAAGCGCAGAGGGCCGCAGAGAACATTAATGAATTTTCACGCTGCGTCTCTCTGCGTTTTTTTTGCAATAAAATAGTATAGCTTTGAGACACCATTTTTAATTTAGCCGATCATTTGGTTGCGCTAACAATATAACCCACAGTGTATGAAATAGCACTGGTGTAAAAAACAAAAACCAAAATGAATATATTACCATCCGTGAGTTGACGGATTCCAACTGACCTTAAAAAACAAATAATTTACAGATGAAACCATTATTTACCATTGCTCTTTTTCTGATTTTGTTCAGCGGTTCTGCCCAAACGGTGAAGCTCTACACTCCGGAAGCAGACGCCTCCGCCTCCATTAACCGGGGAGTTGTCCTTGCTAAGGCCGAAAATAAACACATTTTTATACAGATTGGCGGAAATTGGTGCCCATGGTGTCTTAAATTCCACAAATTTTGTGCGGCTGATTCGCAGATTGATTCATTAATGAGCCAAAACTTTGTTGTCATAAAGGTCAACTACAGCAAGGAAAACCGGAATCTGGAGACACTGAAAAAACTTGAATTTCCGCAGCGGTTCGGGTTTCCTGTTTTTGTAATCCTTGATGCAAACGGTAAGCGGATTCACACCCAAAATTCTTCGTACCTGGAAGAGGGTGAGAGTTATTCCAAAAAGCGGGTGCTTGATTTTCTGAAACAGTGGTCGCCTGAAGCGCTGAATCCGGGTCATTATACAAATAAATGACCACATGTGACCAGGTCATAGTCACTTAATCAAAACCATTTCCATGGCCTGATCTCAATGTCCCGCTTCATGCTGATCCGGTAGGCAATATTAAACCTTAAATTTCCGGTTTGCCACCTGATAGAGGTCTGTTTAACAGGAGTTGGAGTCAGGTACTGAAAATTAGCCAGTGACAATCCCACAAACAGTCTGTCGAAGTGGTAGCCGATTCCTACCTTCTGATTAAGACTTACATTGGGATAAGTGCGGTTCATTTTTTCACCTTCAACCGGTGACAGCTGATATTCACCAATGCCAACACTTCCATTAAGACCAGCCATTATAAAAAACTTCTTCCTGATCACAAAAGTATAGGCATAACCTCCGGTCAGGTTCAAAGAGTAAAACCGCCATTTATTGAAGTCAATCCCATCGAAAAAATTACGATTGGTCAATTTGGTCGGTATAAAAGATGAATCAGCAGAGGAACCGACCCAGTAGAGTTCAACGCCCAGCATGGGCTGACCCGCACTTCGTTTCTGCCATTCATTTTGAAGAAATGGCGCTCTGACCGAATATTTGGTGGGATTAAGGTTTGCATATACACCAAACCCTCCTGAGGTTGTTGAGATATCGCCCCGTGTATAAAACTCAGAACCCGAAGGGCGGCCGCTTAAGACCTCTGCAGAATTTGACAAATAGAGCCCTTTATAATATCCGGTATAAAAATCGACGGTCAAAAACCGCAGATAGAGATGAGATTGGAAATCCAGGTATTTCGTCTTCCCATAACGTAAGATATCGGGCTGTGCGAAAGGGAATATCGTTCCTATATTGACACCCAGAAATTTATAATTAAAGCCTAATCCGACAACATATCCATTGGAGGGTCGGTAGTTAAGGGTGGTTTTCTCACCCAAATCAAGAATTTTTTGAGAAGAGTATTTTTGTGACGCATAAATCCGCAGAATCAGATCATGCTGATTATTTTGAACATAGGAAGAATCTGGTTTTAAGCTAAATAACTGACTGAAGTGGTCTCGTCCCTGTGATGACGGGATGATAAATCCAATTAAAATCCATAATAAACAAAACCGCCTGCTTCGCATATTAAAAGCTTAACCCTAAACAAAGTACGCACTTACATGATGCAAGAGGAGGATGTATGGAAAATCAAAATCGCTTAACTATAACGTTTCCAAAAAAATTCGCCAGGATCATAACGTGCCGAAAAACTTAGCCAAGACTTTGCCGGCATTACACCAACTCTTCTTAACTCTGCAAATAAAAACAGATAACCCGAAGTTATTGCTTTTTAATCAGCAACCACGAATCGCCATATTTAGGGAAGCTCTGACGGATCTCACCTAGTTTACTTCTTGCAGAATCTTCATCATTATAACTATTTACACAGACACGATATAATCCCGCTTCATTGACGAGTATACCAGGAGCAAATCCCTCTGCTATAAGTTGTTTTTTAAATTTCTGGGCGTTCTCATATACTCCAAAACTACCGACAATAATATAAAACCTTTTTGATCCCAAACTATTGTCTTCACCTTTGGCCGCACTTATCCGCTCTTCTTTTGATTTAGCCGATGAGCCTACACCACTCTTCACAATGGGTTTGGCAGTCGCCTCAGGCTCTACAGTTTCCGAAACAACACTTTCCGACTTTACCGGTACAGGTTTTGGCTTTGGTGCAATCTTTTGAGTTTTGCAGCCTACAGTCATCAGAACAATCAGGATAAGAACAATACTCAGAACTTTCATGTTATTGATTTTTGAGAATTTAATTCAGCGAAGATATAAAAAGAATTGAAAATATAAATATATCAAATCAATTTCTTATATTTACAACACTTTATTGGATAACTACCAACGTTTTGAAGTGACATAGAATTAATTCGATCATTTCTTAAAACCAATCACTATGACAGACCACAAATATCCGCTGATCTTTATCGTTGAAGACAATTCTGTCTACAATAAGCTTATCTTAAATCATCTTCGTCTTCACAAACTGGTCAGGACTGAGAGTTATTTAAGCGGAGAAGAAGCCCTCAAAAACATCAATCGCAAACCAGACATCATTATTCAGGATTACCTGCTTGAAGGTATAAACGGTATTGATGTTTTAATTGCAACTAAAAAGAAATATCCGGAAACAGAATTTATTTTTTTGTCGGCACAAGATAATATTGAAGTTGCGATTAATTGTATGAAATATGGAGCCTTCGATTACATTGTAAAGGACCAGCATGCTTTAAACAGACTTACAGATAAGATTAACAAGTTAATAATCAATAACAATATAATTAACAGTAATAAACGGTTTAAGCAAGGGATTACCCTCTTTTTCGTAGCTCTTGCCGCAATTATTCTAATCTTTGTTGCACTTACGATTATGTTCCCAAAAACCTTTTCATTGCTGGGGAATTAAAATTACCCTTTATTTCTTTTTGTTGATTGCAGGTGGCGTTGCTGATGGCAATAAAACCCTTGAATATTCTACCGGGTTCTGAAACAGAGTTAAGACATGCTTAATCTCTTTATCGTTTCCAAGTGCAGCAATGATTGCCCCTTTTTGATAATAATAACGGGAAACAATCTCATCTTTAAGCAAATCACGTATCTCTTCGCTAAACTGTTCCAGGTCCTGATTCAGATTTAAGGTTAACCCTTTTTCAAGAGCTGCAAATTCACTTTTTGCCCCCTCATAATAGCGCTCTCTCTTGGCTGTCTCAACTAAAGTTTTTAGTGTTTGCTCACTCCTCGACTCATACGAGAAATTTTTATTAGTGAGAAACTGATGAAATTCATTATAAATATCATCACTCACCATAAATTTATCGGGTGCAGTAATTGTTTTATGTTTTCCGGCAAATTCTGTAGCAAAATCAAATATCATATAATCCTGAACAAGCTTATAGGCCAATGTACTTAAGGTATCCTGAATATCAAGTATATCCGGAGTCACACCTCCACCATCTTTGACAAGTCGACCATTCTTCGTTTTAAATTCGGAGATCAGAGAATCGGGGATATTCCCAACACTACCATCGGCATTCTTATGCGAATAATCGAGTGCCTGAATACACCGGCCACTAGGAATATAATACTTGGCAGTTGTAACTTTAAGCTTCGTATTGTAACTTAGGTCTCTGGTGGTTTGGACCAAACCTTTGCCAAAAGTACGATTACCCAGAATTACTGCACGGTCGAGGTCCTGAAGGGCGCCAGCCACAATTTCGGATGCTGATGCAGATCCGCTATTTACTAATATTACCAATGGCATTAGCGAATCAACCGGTTGCTCTGAGGCACGATAAGTCTTATCCCACTGCGATACTTTACCTTTGGTACTTACGATCTCCTGACCATGATTCACAAACAAATTGGTTACTTTAACCGCTTCGCCAAGCAAACCTCCGGGATTAGAACGAAGGTCAAGGACCAGTGATTTAGCCCCTTTTTTGTCCCTCAACTCAACAACTGCGCTACGTACCCCCTCTGCACAACCATCTGTAAAACTAGACAGGCGAACGTACCCGGTGGTCTGATCAATCATTCCATAATAGGTTACGGGATCAATCTGAATCTCTTCGCGCACTATATCCAGGGTGAAGGGTTTTTTCTCACCGGGACGTTCCATCTTTACTTTCACCGATTTTTTTGCCGGACCTTTCAGTATTTCTGACACATCAGAAACAACCATTTTATCTACCGGCTTCCCGTCAACTTCCAGAAATATATCACCGGCGCGTAATCCGCTTTTCTGAGCAGGAAATCCTTCATAAGGCTCAGCTACAATTATTTGATTCTTCCGTTTGCTAATCATCGCCCCGATACCCGCATACTCACCCGTAGTCATGAACTTAAAATCATCCATCTCCGATTCAGGAATAAAAACCGTATAGGGATCAAGGGTCTCAAGCATATCATCGATCCCTTTCTTAATCAGTTTATCGGGTTTTACTTCATCAACATAAAAGAGATTCAATTCCCGGACAAGTGTATAGAAGATATCGAGGTTTTTAGAAATCTCGAAATTCTTCTGATCGCTTTTGAAACTCCAAAAAGAGAGTCCGAGAATTACAACTATGGACACTCCAAGCGCTGCCTTCAATATTTTGTTACTCATACGTTTTGAACCCGTTATTAATTATCAATCTCATTTATTCTAACTTTGCAAAAGTAGTAATTCGGGAGCGATTCCATGACAATTCGATCATTCTTTCAGCTCATCGCCCAATTTATCTCACCTTTGTAACGGTTAATAAATTACTTTTGATGGTAAACACACCATCAGAATAGTGTAACAGCGGTGACTGTTCAAAAGTTTAGCGTATTTTTATCCCGTAAAAATCAAACACATTGGGCAAAGGGTTAGTCATTCGGTCAACAGGGAGCTGGTATTCGGTGAAATCGGATACGGGAGCTCTTTTGGATTGCCGTATTAAGGGAAAACTTCGGATGAAAGAGGTTCGGACAACTAATCCGGTTGCAGTTGGCGACCGGGTCGAATTTGAGCTTCTCCATGATGAAACGACTAAAGAGGGAGTGACAGGTATTATTTCGGCTGTTGAACCACGAAAAAACTACATCATCAGGAAAGCCTCCAACCTGTCGAGAGAGAGCCAGATTGTTGCTGCCAATATTGATCAGGCATTAATTGTTGTGACAGTAAATTACCCTGTTACCCTACCGGGATTTATTGATCGCTATTTGGTTTCGGCCATGGCTTACAGGATACCGACAGCGCTTGTATTCAATAAACTCGATTTATATAATGATAAGGATTACCAAAAACTGGAAGAATACCTTCAAACTTACGAGTCGATAGGTTATAAATGTTTCCAGGTTTCAGCTGAAAAAAATTTCAATATAGATGCTTTGCGTGAAGAACTTAAAGGGAAAATCAGCCTCTTTTCGGGCCTCTCGGGTGTAGGAAAATCATCCATCCTCAACTGTATCGATCCTACGCTGAAGCTAAAGACCGGAATCATCTCGGATCATCACCAGCAGGGGAAGCACACCACCACTTTTGCCGAGATGTTTGAAATTTCCGATGGAGCCTATATCATCGATACCCCAGGAATCCGGGGATTTGGGGTCATTGATATGGGAAAAGAGGAGATTGCCCACTATTTCCCCGAGATATTTGGATTACTCGATCAATGCAGGTTTTTCAACTGTACCCACACGCATGAACCTGGCTGCGCCGTTAAAGCAGCTGCCGAAAAAGGCGAAATTCCGGCAACTCGATATGAGTCATACCTCTCGTTGATTGGCGAAGATGATTCGAAATACAGAAGTTGATAGCTGATCAGAGCACTAATTTTTACCGGACCTGTAAACCCGAAACACAAGATTCATTAAGTACTTTAAGATCTCAGGTATACTGCTTACACCTATTATTTATCATCGTTATATTGCGACTTAAACCGATATTCCCCCGACCCTGAACTGAAGGTAACGTAGCCGGCTTCCTGTTTGCCACCAGTAATTCCTGCAACGCCCTTTACAAAAGCACCATCTTTCCAAACAACTTTATTGCCCTCGGTAATAGTGGTGTTCTTCGACTCCATTAAAGGCACGCTCACACTGGCAGTTGCGTTTACGGGTATAGTGACATCCAGATTCAATCCATTAGGCATCTTCTTCCAACCCGATGAAATAATTCCTCTCACAGTTTTTATTGAGGCACTGGCGTAGGTCAGATCTCCTGGCACATGTGGTCTGATGTTGATATGGCTGTAACCCGGAGCGAAAACACGGTCGCCATAAAATTGTGGCTCCTGTATCCCCGCAATACCTTCATAGAAGAACCTGCCGACACCGGTCAGCATCGTCATACTCTCTTCTGCCTGATACGTGCCATTTTTGAGACTCCAGCCTTCCCACACTGTTGTAGCCCCTTTGGAAACCATATATCCCCATCCTGGAAATTCAGTAGTGTTTACCGCCTTATAAACGACTTCGCCAAGACCTTGATCCACCAGCGATTCCATAAAGCCCGGCAAACCAATATGGCCAACTTTGAATCTACCTCCATTTTCACTGATCGTCCTGGCAATGTTATCGATCACCTGTTGCCGGATTTCCCGGGGTACGACACCAATGGCGAGTGGAAGTATATCAGACGTTTGTGAGGCAGAGGCATAATGCCCGGATTTAGTATCCAGCCACTCCCTGTTGATTGTAGCCTTTATTATATCAGCCAGGGTAGTATAACTGCTCTCATCTTCCTTTTTTCCCAATACATGACTCATTCCTGCAAGTATCCTGGTATTCTGATAATATAAGCAGGTCCAGATAAAATCCTTTGGCGTCTCTTTGCTGATGAAGTCCCATCCGGGAGTATCACTCTTTGGTAACATGTGTTCCCCAAGCCACCCTTTTCTGACGATATGCATTGAGTCGGCTAATTCCCGTCCGATAAAATCGACCCATGCCTTAACTGTCGGGTAATGCTGCTCCAATAGTTGCATGTCTCCATAACATCCATACAAATACCAGGTAAGCATGGGATAAGCGCCATTCTGCGACACATCACTCTCTCTTTTCATACCCGGCAGAATTGGTACAACATCTGAAAGGTCACCATTGCGGGAACTTCCAAGCTGAATATTGCGTGCCTCCCTTAACCAAAGATCAGGCATGAACTTACGGGTGGCCAGAGATCCGAAAAGACTTGCCGGCTCATTATATGTAATGGGCTCTCTGTGAATGCAGTCCAGAATGAAGCCCTTCAGACCGACCTTCAGTGAACGCTGAATATTTTCATGTATCCGGTTCAGAAGATCGTTTGAACAGGTGAAACTGCCATACAGATCGACGTCGCTGTAGACTTCCCTCCCCGTAAGGGTTTCAGGTGTTGGTTCTCCCTCGAGTCCCTCTACCGACACGTGCCTGACAGGATGAAAGGTGAAACGTGGTTCATAGATTTCCCCGTCAGGGGCGCCTTTGAGAATATAAGTATCCCGTTCACCTGTATAGGTCACTATTCTATCTTTCTCATATTTTATGGTAATCTTTGTACCTGCCTTTCCTTTGACATTCAGCCGTACCCAGCCTGAGAAATAGTGGTCAAACTCAAATACCCAGGCACCGTCGGCGTCCTTAGTCACCTTAATTGGACGAAGGGTATCCTGAACTTTCATATGTGGGAAGGTCTGGCAGATCAGGCGACCCTGGGGAGCAGGAAAAACTGAGGCAGGGGTCCATTGACGATCATCGTAACCCACATTATTCCACCCGGGCTTTTCAAGTCTGGCGTCGTACGCTTCGCCAGGCCTCTTCTCGTTTAATCCGATTGGTCCGGTAGTAGTCTTCCACGTCTCATCTGAAAAAAATTGTTTCTCAGTTCCATCATCATAAGTAACTATCATCTGAAAAATCGCCTGCGGCCTGGCTGCCCATCCATTCAACTTCTCGAATATGCCCGTAGCACTAAACCAGCCATTTCCCAGCATAATGCCAATAGCATTCGAACCCTGCTCCAGCAAAGAGGTGACATCGTAGGTGCAATAAAAGACCTCCTGATTATAATCGGTAAGTCCAGGAGAGAGCACATCATCAGAAACCTTTTTCCCATTAAGGTAAAGTTCACTCCAACCCAGCCCGGAAATATACACCCTTGCCCTTCGGACTTTGCCGGTGACCTCAACCTCTTTGCGCAATAACGGCGAAATCGCAGAATTTGAATTTCCGGTCATTTGCAGCCCGATCCATTTAGCACGCCAGTCCGTCGTTGCAAGCAAAGCCATCTCAAATCGGGAAGGCTTGCTCCAATCGCTTACTCTATGGTTTGCATCCCAGGTACGAACCTTCCAAAAGCAAACCTGACGACTTTGAAGTGGCTTTCCTTTATACTGTATATTATAAGATCGGTCAGAATCAATTTTACCGGAATTCCAGAGGTCGCCATTGTCCTTATTAAGTTCTGTCAGGCTACCCGCAACAAGCACCTGATAGGCTGTTTGATGCTCATCACGTTCAGCAGTCTCGAACTGCCAACCAAATCCAGGTTTATCTGTTTGTATTCCAACAGGTTCGTTGCCATAATCGGTTGTAAGCATCACTGGCAACAGTTGACTTCTTGCATCTTTATGCGAAAAGCTTTCGATGGTAAATGCAACCATGATGATTAAAAAATAGACTTGCACGTTTAAAAAGTGTCTGCAAATTTTCATAATTTTTTATTACTAATTAAGTCCAGTTATTACTACTAATTTATTCAGTACTCATTGGTATTCAACAAATATAAGCAATGGTCCATATTTCAAATCAAAAAAATGAACATTTTCATGATCTTTACCGTTATATCTAAATAATTTATATAAATTTGCCCACAATAAATAAATGGGAACAGTGAACAACAATACTTTTTACTTTTGGTTTAGTTATCTCGGCCTTCGGATGGGGACTGAACGGTAAGGTATTGTTAAAAAGAAACAATATTAAATCAAAAAAAAGTCTCCGAATCCGGAGACTTTTTTTTTGATCAAATAATTCATAAGAATGAAGTTAGCGGTAATAGGACTTGGGTTGATTGGAGGTTCGATGGCAAAAGATTTGCGGCGGACGAAATTTGCCACAGAAATCATCGGAGTAGATAACAATGCCGAAAATGCAAGGATTGCACTCGAGGTGGGCATTGCCGACAGAATCGAAACGCTTGAAAAAGCGGTAAAAGAAGCTGATATCGTTATTGTCGCAATACCGGTAGATAAGATCGTCTATCTGCTCCCCCATATTCTGGATCACATCTCCCCTTCAACAACGGTTATTGATGTGGGGTCGACCAAGCGCGAAATCGCCGAGGCAGTGAAAGACCACCTGCTACGCGGTAATTTTGTCCCTTCACACCCAATGTCAGGAACCGAAAACAGTGGTCCTTTTGCAGCTGTAGAGCATCTGTTCGAGGGTAAGATCTGCATTATCTGTGACAATGAGCAGTGCAGGCCACAACATTTGGCACTTGCCGAAAAAATGTTTCAGTCACTTGGAATGCCGATTGCATACATGACAAGTGATGAGCAGGATCACACCACGGCATTTATCTCCCACCTTCCACATGCCACCTCATTCGCATTGGCCAATGCGGTACTGGCCATCGAAGACCGGAATATCATCTTTGACCTTGCATCAGGAGGATTTCAATCTACTGTTCGTCTGGCAAAGAGCTCACCTCAAATGTGGTCGCCGATATTCTGGCAAAATCGCGATTACATTTATGAAGCGCTTGAGGTCTATATCCACCATCTGGAAGAGTTTAAAGAGAGTCTTAAAAATAATGATCGGGAACGATTAACCGAATTAATTGTTAATGCCAATAAAATCCGTGGCGTACTCGAGGGAGAGAATTCATCTTTAACAAAAAACGAAGAAACAATTATTAAATTTTATACAAAATAAACAAAATGGGATCAAAATTAGACATTCAACCAATTAGCCACTGGTTACCAAAGATAGATAATCCGCTATTAATCAGTGGTCCTTGTAGCCTTGAGTCAGAAGAGCAGGCGATGGCTACCGCCAGGGAGCTTGCAAAAGACAAACGGGTTATGGTTTATCGCGGAGGAATCTGGAAACCCCGCACCCGTCCGGGCTCCTTTGAAGGGATGGGGAGTATTGCTTTGGAATGGCTGAAACTGGTCAAGCAGGAGACAGGTTTACTGACCGGAACAGAAGTGGCCAATGCACAGCATGTTGAAGAGTGCCTGAAAGCCGGAGTAGATGTGCTTTGGATTGGGGCCCGGTCAACAGCATCACCATTTGTAGTACAGGAGATTGCCGACGTTTTAAAAGGGACCGATCAGATTGTGATGGTAAAAAATCCGGTTAATCCTGATGTGCAATTATGGATCGGAGCGCTTGAACGACTCAACCAGGCCGGATTAAAAAATCTTGTCGCCATCCATCGCGGATTCACTCCGTTTGGCGAATCGAAATACCGCAACTATCCCAGCTGGAAAACGGTGATTGAATTAAGGCAATTAATGCCAAATCTGCCCATCATCTGCGATCCGAGTCATATCGCTGGAAAACGGGAATATCTGTTCGAGATTTCACAAAAAGCTTTTGACCTTGGGTTGGATGGATTGATGCTTGAATCACATATCGATCCATCGTGTGCCTTAAGCGATAAAGATCAACAGGTAACGCCAGCCGAATTAGGGAAGATACTGGATAAACTGGTGATCAGATATGCCAGTTCGAACGATCCTCTTTTCGAAAATGCGCTCGATGCACTCCGTTCACGAATCGATGGTATTGACCATGAGATCATGGAGATCTTAGCTTCGCGAATGGAGATTGTCAAACAAATCGGTATGTACAAAAAAGAAAATAAGGTTACAGCACTGCAGATCAATCGCTGGACTCAGATTATGGAAGATCGCCTTAACACTGCCCGCAAACTCAATCTGGATGAAACATTTATTAAAATAATCTTCCAGTTGATCCACGAGGATTCGGTTCGTCAGCAGACTGAAATCATGGACAGTGATTTATAATTTAGTTGATTGAGCGGGTGATTTGAAGTCACCCGCTCAATACCTCTCACTTATTCTTCAACCGATCAATAACCTTGGTCATTGCCTCATTGATCACCTCAAATCCGAGCTCTTCCTTCGCAATATAGACAATCATCAGTGCCATTTTCTGCTCCTTCGCCCCGAGGTGCAGATAAAGATCGTGCTTTTTAATCCGGTAAGCCTCCCTCAACCGCCGTTTGAGTAAATTACGATCGTGTGCCCTTTTAAATAATCGTTTGGGAACGCTAAATACAACCTGGGCTGGAAACGGGGTAAATAGATTTTCGTATTTCCAGACCACCTTCAGTGGATAACACAGAAAAGAACTGCCAGATAGAAAGATCTCACCAATGATCTTCTGGCTGCACAATTTTTCCTCCTTTCGAAATGTATATGTGGTCATAGGCTGAAAAATACAAAAAAAGGGGAAATTTCTTTCCCCTTTGAACGAAAATATAAAATATTTCTATTTATTATTTTTATTGAATTCAGTAATGAAACGATCGATTGCAGCTACCATTGACGGAGCTTCAGGGATGGGCGCCTCAATATCCAGCCTCAAACCAGCATCCCTGACAGCTTGCGCTGTTGCAGGTCCAAAAGTTGCAATTTTCGTCTCATTTTGTTCAAAATCGGGGAAATTCTGAGTCAAAGACCTAATCCCTACCGGAGTGAAAAAAACAAGCATATCGTAATTTACATCTTTTAAATCGGACAAATCACTGCTAACGGTACGATACATGATCGCTTCAGTAACAGATACCTTGGCCTTTTCAAGCAGGTCCGGAATTTCATCCTTATGAACATCAGATAATGGAATCAGAAATTTATCCTCCTTGTGTTTCAAAAGGACATCTACCAGATCGGAAAATTTCCCGTTGGCATAAAATATTTTCCGCTTCCTGTAAACGATATATTTCTGCAGATAAAAAGCTGTCGCTTCAGAAATACAGAAGTATTTCATCGCATCGGGAATCGTCAGACGCAACTCCTGCGCTATCCTGAAAAAGTGATCAATTGCTGTTCTGCTGGTAAAAATAACAGCAGTATGGTCCAGTATCTGGATCCTGTCTTTACGAAAATCCTTTGCAGGAATCCCTTCGACCTGAATAAACTGACGAAAATCAATCTTCAGATTGTGCTTGACAGCCAGATCATTGTAAGGTGAATTCCCTGGGTTCGGTTCCGGTTGTGAAACTAATATTTTTCTAATTCTCAACTTATTAACTTTTAAAAATATGTATTTTTAAAGCCTCTTCTATGGCGCACTTATGAGTTTAAAAATCAAAAGCAACGGTAGAATTTCAAGGGTACAAAGGTATAAAATCAAATAGAAAATAGAAATGTCTTTTTGGTATCCCAGATAAAAACTTCGTATTACAGTTGCAATATACATAATTACAAACAAGCCTGCCATTACCCAAACGGTAATAAAGTTCGTCACAGTGAGTATCTCATGGACCGTTACAAGAGGCAATAATATGACACCCAAAACCTTATAATACAACCTAATATTAAAAACCGACTCTTCGGTTTGTTCCTTCAGCATTGCGATACTACCGACCAGCCGATAGAGCAAAATCTTAATGAAAAAATATCCGTTAATAATCAATAATAATCCAAGAAAAAGGATCACCGAAGGGTAACCACCCGCATCTATCTTGTAATATCGGGCTATCTGAAATGCCGCAAGCGGGAGTATTAAATGAAAAATAAAGTCAAGACGTATTGCTCCGAATATTGTTTTATAACCCCTTTGCCGGAATAATCGTGATGCTGCTCCAAAATTAACAACACTAACAAAAATATGACCCAGGTATTGTGGAAATCCAACTCTTACCGACGCAAAGATCATCCATAAGATCAGGATAACCCCCAAACTCCAATCCTGATTCGGAACAACTACCGGTTTACCAACAAATCCATACGGTTTGATTGTGATCGGAACGATATTTCGCTGTGCCTCTAAAAAGGCGGAATCCGACAGGGTTTTTGCTGTTCCAAAATAAACGGTATCCCCTTTCGTGTTGAAATACCCCGGATTACCTGTATAAATGTTCCAGGATTGATCCTTTACAATAGCTTCTTCGGAATAGGTTTTCTTCAGAACAACCTCTTTTTTAGGACTATATTTTGTGTTTGCCGTTCTGCCAACCGATTTTTTGGTACCGGTTACCCCTTTTTTCATCCTGGCGCCACCCGGGATTTGCTGTGTCCGCTGACCATTTGCCGCACTCATATCGGCAACAATGACATCAGAAATCTCTCTTTCGACCAACGGAAACACAAACATAAGGCAAACATTTTTGGCAGTGCAAAGATAAAAAATAAAGAGTTGATACTCCTCATCCAAAAAAGTAACTCATCGGGAGACTTTATAATAAATGAGAAGAGATCGCTATTTTTGCAGATATGGATAAAAAATCATCTTTAAGTATTTACTTTGCTCCGCTCCAGGAGTCAACCGATCACATCTACCGGAGCGCATATGCGAAATTCTTTGGATGCGTTGATAAATATTTTGCCCCTTACATCCTTCGGCAAAACGATGGATCGGTCAAAAATTCACATCTTCGCGACATTAATCCGGCAAACAATCACGAATATCGCCTTATTCCGCAAATAGTTGCCGGCAATTCGACCGATTTTATCTTCCTTGTCCAATTGCTTCAGGAGTACGGATACGACGAGATCAACTGGAACCTTGGCTGCCCCTACCCCATGGTGACTAACAAAGGGTTGGGATCAGGATTGCTTCCACATCCCGAACGGATCAAAACCATTCTTGAAGAGTCGTTACCAAAAATCCGGAGCACGATTTCGGTGAAGATGAGGATGGGACTTCAATCAGCCGATGAAATCCCACCTGTTATTGATGTTCTGAATGATTTCCCCCTCACAGAGGTCATCTTACATCCGAGAATTGCCAAACAACTTTACCGGGGCGCCCCTGATGAGGAAATCTTTGCCGAGGTGTCCAAAAGGATTAAGCTCCCTCTTGTATATAATGGTGATATTGAATCGGCTGACAACTATCACCGTCTGAACGAACTATTTGGTGAAACCGATACCTGGATGATAGGGCGCGGAATCCTGAAAAACCCGTTCCTTCCACAACTTCTTAGAAACAGCGCCTTATCCGAAAATGATCTTAAAGCTGAGGCACTAAGAAATTTTCATGATGAGATTTTTCTGGGATATTCAAAGCTCCTCAATGGAAGTAGTCACTTACTTATGCGGATGGAAAAATTCTGGAGCTATTTCTGTTTTTCGTTTCCCGATCCCCATAAAACCTTTAAGCGGATTAAGAAAGCCGCTAACATCACCAAATATGATCTGGCTGTAAAGGAGAATTTTCAGAGATTAAAGTCCCTTCCGGAGGATATCTTTTAGTGAACGGGTGACCATGTTCATACTCTGAAAGTCACCCGGTCACTTCTACCGAAGATAAATTTTGTTGCAGGAGAAGTGACCGGGTGAATAATTCAGGGACAGCAACTCACCCGGCCACTAAATTAATTTGTAAATATTTAACATTCAAACGATAAATATTTTTCGTAACTTTATTGTGTTTCAATTATCGGATCGGTTTTGACTTTGATTACTTAACCTAAAACCTTATCAACATCAAAAAATCCGTATTCCATAAGGCTTTTATGATGTGCACCATGCTTTTTGGGGCACGAGGGAATGGTATGGCTTTAAATAAATCCCGAAACCTTCAAACAATAATGCAAGAAGGTTTCGGGAAGATCCGAAAGTTCCAGGCAGTGGTGAAGGAGGGTATCGGGAACGCCCGACAATACCAAACACTCGTGCAAGACGCTGTAGGGAACGCCCGAGGATTCAAACAGAAGTGAAAGATGGTTTCGGGCATTCCCGGCGATGAAAATTAAAATAATACGTTACCGATTTATAAGATCGTTTTTTGAGTATTAACCATTTTAAATTAATTCGTATGATTAACGCGATTGATCTGGCAAAGCTTCGCAATGGCGAATTTTTGCAATTTGGGACCAATGTTTCTGACTTGGTTGAATCTAACAATCCGAAAGGACTAAACGTCGAAGTACAACACGCGGTATTTAAAATAAAAGTCAATGAAACAGCCGCGCTCTTTAACACCGAACGGTCAAGCGCAATCACGCAGGAATTGATACTCCTGGATGACCGACGTGACCGGGCCATTACCGGTATAACTGTAGTAATAGATGGGTACTGTTCCCATTATGTTGCCGAAACGGCACAAGCGGCTAATCAACTGGCAAACGATTTAAAACTTTTTGGTGTTGGGATCGCACGTCAGAATTTCCAGGCCGAAACAGCCTCGGTCAACGGTATTGTTAACGACTGGGAAACAAAACCTGAGCTTACCGCTGCGCTTGCAATGCTTGGTTTAACCCCCTGGAAAGAGGAACTAAAAACAGCCAATCAACTGTTCGACCAGAAATACCTTGCCCGGACAAAGGAATATAGCGCTGCCAATCCCGACACCCTTAAATCGAAAAGGAATGAGACAGTGATTGCCTACTATGAGCTAAGGAAATACCTTGAGGCCTACGCCACAATTCTGAACACTCCTGAGTACAAAAAAGTCATCAGCGAGCTGAATGCGCTGATCGATCAGTACAATGCACTAATCAACGGAAGGCTGAAGGAGGTAGTTACGCCTGCGGTTGTTTAGATATAGTGAACGGGTGACTGTGTTCAGGATCTGAAAGTCGGAAAATAGAATATAGTGAACGGGTGACTGTGTTCATACTCTGAAAGTCACCCGGTCACAATCAAGAACGGGTGACGGGGTTCATACTCTGAAAGTCACCCGGTCACCGCTACCGAAGATAAATTTTGTTGCAGGAGAAGTGACCGGGTGAATAATTCAGGGACAGCAACTCGCCCGGCCACTAAAACAATTAACGAAGATGGATCTTGAGAAAGGGCATATTTATCATCTCTACAACCAAGGGAACAATCATGGAAAGATCTTTTTCAGGAAGGAGAACTACCCCTATTTTCTAAAGAAGATTGAACAACATATCTGTCCCTTTGCAGATCTGCTGGCCTGGTGCCTGATGCCCAACCATTTTCATCTGATCATTGCTATCAATAGTGAGCAGGTAACTCAGAGTCACCCGCTAACTCAACTCTCCCAAAGTCACCCTCTCCCGATCAACAACTCGATCGCTGTCATGCTCCGATCTTACACCCGTGCTATCAATATCCAGGAAAAGCGTTCCGGATCGTTATTCCGTGAAAGGACTAAAGCAGTCAGGCTGGGAAGTATCGAAAGCGAAAAGTTGAAATATCAAAATCGCATTAAACAAATACCCGTAACCATGACGGATTTAGAGAAGGAATATCTGCACACTTGTTTCAGGTATATCCATAATAATCCTGTAAAAGCCGGATTGGTCCAGAAGATCACCGACTGGGAATTTTCTTCAGCAAGAGATTTTGCCTTTTTAAGAAATGGAACTCTGATCAATCGGAAACTTTGTGATCAATTAGGGCTATTCTTTGAAAAGTGAACGGGTGACTGTGTTCATACTCTGAAAGTCACCCGGTCACAATCAAGAACGGGTGACGGGGTTCAGGATCTGAAAGTCACCCGGTCACAATCAAGAACGGGTGACGGGGTGAGTGCCTTCAGGGACATCAACTCACCCGGCCACTAAAACAATTAACGAAGATGGATCTTGAGAAAGGGCAGGGCAGGTACAACAGCTGGAACTGTTATAGACCACATTCCTGTAAAATTTTAAGTTAGTGTAAATATCCTTAACCGGATATGATCAAATTGGTTTTTGAAGATATCATTCAAAAGGAGTCCCTCACTAATGAAATTATTGCCAGCCCTTTGCAACAGAGAATAAAAATTACTAATTTTATACTTCAAATATTTTAAACCTTTATAAGTATGAACAAGAAAATAATCATTCTGGTACTAACCATAACATTTATGGTGCCCGCTGTTTCAAACGCGCAGCTTGGAAATTTCATTAAGAATAAAGTCTCAAAAGGGTTGAATGCTGTCGCTAAGGAGAAAGCGAATGAGGCTGATACAGCGGCAAAGAAGAAAGCCGAAATGGAGGGTAATACCCCAGCCGACAAACAAAAAGAAAACGGCGAAGGGAATCAGGGGGGTATGGATTTCACTAAATTTTTAGGAGGTAAAGTTGATTTGAAATATAATGATGAATACAATTTCACCTCAAAACTCTATATGGTAACGGAGACCTATGATAAAAAGGAGGTAATGAAGATTGATCTTTATATGTATTTCAGCGCCAATTCTGCCAGTGTAGGGATGGAAACAAAATCAATAACAGACAAAGAGGGTAAAAGTGCCCCGGTGGCCTCTGCAATGGTGATGGATGGAGAAAATAAATGTTTTATCATTCTTACCGACCTAAATGGATCCAAAATGGGGATGATCTCGGCGATACCTGATGAGAATTCTGCACCCACACAGCCCGATGGAAAACCAATTCACAAAATTACTCCAAAAGATTATTCCAAAACGGGAAACACAAGGGTAATTGCCGGCTACAAATGTGACGAGTATTCCTATACAGATCAGGAGAACAAAAATACCGGCAAAGTTTGGTTTACCAGGGATGTCAATATGAAAATTGACAAAAGGGGATGGCAGAGAACCGGAATGGGCGCTTATTACGGATATTCAGGCTTTGAGGGGGGGATTATCCTTGCAAGCGAAGCCTATGATGAAAAGGGGAAACTGATGATGAAAGCCGAAACAAAAGAGATCAACCCAAATTTTAGCCATACCATAACTGTAAAAGGGGCTACCCTCAGACAGATTAATATGAACCAGGGACACGCTAAAAAATAGCGGAAAATATAATTTTGAATTATTTACATTTTACAAATCTAAATTTAATGAAAATGACCCGGATTATAATAACGATTCTTTTTTGTGTTATGTTTATCAACCTGAATGCCCAGGTTGACGTGAAAGGTGAGGTGAAAAATCAGACCAACGACAAAGCCAACAGCACAGTTGGACAAGGTATTGACGAAGGATTAAATGCCGTTCAGAATGGTGTAAAGGGTCTTTTCAAGAAGAAGAAAAACACCTCGGCACAACCCGAAGAACAGGTACAGAAAACAGAACCTGAAATTCAACCTCAGGAGGCGCCACAGGATGCAAAACCTGCATCAGACTCAAAACCAACATTGGCGGTCTATTCCAAATATGATTTTGTACCGGGCCAGAAAATTATATTCTACGATGATTTTAGCTCCGATAATGTAGGTGATTTCCCGGCAGCCTGGTTTTCGAATGGTTCCGGCGAAGTAGTGTCACTCAATAATTATCCGGGGAAATGGCTAAATGTAACTGCACAAGGGTGTTACTATCCTGAAAGGGATTTGCTCACCACCGAAAATTTCACGGTGGAATTTGATATGCTCCTCAACCCTCCGGAAGGGGAATCGTACTATGTTGGGTTCTATCTAGTTTCCGGAAACGTGAAAGATCCCAACGAGGGGGGCGCTGTTCCTGGTGTTGCCGGCGTTAAAACCAACATAACTCCAACCTCAATCGATTTGTCGGGTTACGCCGATGGAGCTTATACCATCAACAGTACCAGCAGTGAATTCACTGTAAAGCCAGGTGAAAAAGTCCATTATTCCTACTGGATTCAGAAACAACGTATACGTATTTATGTCAATGAGAAAAAAGTGGTCGATTCACCACGCATTTTGCCATTGGGATTTAAATACAATATTTTGCGTTTTCAGCTCGATGACAGCAAACCATTTATCTCGAATTTCAGGGTTGCTGCCGGTTTACCCGATACCCGCAACAAACTGATCACCGAAGGGAAACTGGTCACCTACGGAATCTATTTTGATGTTAACAAGGATGTTGTGAAACCTGAATCTTACGGCACTTTAAAGGAAATTGCTGCGGCACTGACTGAAAATCCCGGTGTTCGGGTAAAGATTTTCGGGCACACCGATTCCGACGGAGATGATGCAAAAAACATGGATCTATCGAAACGCAGAGCTGCATCGGTTAAAGACGAACTCATAAAAACCTTTGGTATTGATGGCTCCAGATTTGAAACCGATGGGAAAGGGGAGACTCAGCCCGTAGCTCCAAACGATACACCGGCAAACAAAGCACTTAACCGGAGGGTGGAGTTCATTAAATTATAAACTATAAACCCCGAAGGTTTTGGAAACCTTCGGGGTTTATTTTATTTGTTTTGAAAAGATCTTCCTAAAGTGTCAAAGGTAGTCCGCGGTAGAAATCGAGAATCTTTGTCCTGAAGATAAACTCATATTTTGCCTGCAGCAGGTCAGACTCCGATTTGGCCAGCTTTGTTTTTGAAGTGTTATACTCAACGGCATTGACCAATCCCACCCCAAATTTTTCTTCCGAATAGCGAAATGCTTCTCTCATCGAAGATACTGCCTTTTGATTTGAGATAAAACGGTTCAGCGCCGCAATGGCATTGGTCTGAGCAGTTTCGATATCGGAACGGAGCAGTTTTTTGGCGCTCTCCAGATCGAGTTCGTAATTCAACACCTGAAGTCTGGCATTGTCGATCTGCAATCTGTTCTGGAAACGGGTAAAAATGGGAATATTCATTTGCAGACCGATATTTTTACTCTGGAAATTCTTTAACTGCTGATAAAATCCGATATCTGAATAAGATATGATTGCGCCAGTGTTTGGATCCCGGTTTATGGTCTTATTTTTATTATTATAGGAATAATTGGCATTGGCGTAAAGACTAACTGATGGGTATAATGCGCCCTGAGCCATTTTTAGCTGAAACTGTGAACTTTGATATCGCAAATTGGCCCCTTTGATCTCTGGACGGGTCAGCAGAGCCGATTTGTAAACTTCGCCAGAGGAGACGATTGAGGCCTGCGCTGAGATTTCGGGTAGTAAGGGAACCTCAACATCAAAATTATCTTTTAACGGAAGTTCAAGTAATTGGGTGAGTTTTAATTTGGCCAGCTGAAGCTGGTTTCTGGCATTCACCAGGTTGAGCTCTTCGCCGGCGGCCTGTGCCTGTATCTCAAGCAGACTACCCCGTGCAAGACTTCCGGCTTCGACCTTTTCATTGATTTGCCTGATCTGCAAATTGGTGACAACCAATTGATCTTCTGACACTTTTACGAGGTCTTTAGCGAACAGGATTTCCAGAAAGGTAGAGGCAATATTTACTGATATGTCGCTCTTTGCCTTTTCAAGATCCGAAATACTAGCTTGAAGGTCTAAGTCAAGTTTGGATATGTTATTCGAAATATAAAAACCCTGAAATACAGGAACACTTGTCCCTAATCCGAATCCTGTCTGCGCAGAGTTAATATCGGAATATGAATTGTCGCTGAGCAGGGTACGGCCAAAATAGAAACTTTGGGACATTGAACCATTCATATTCGGGAGTCTCGAGGATCGGGTTTGTTTTAACTGATTTTGCTGGTATTTCGTCGATATAACCCCCTGCTTAATTTTAATATTGTTCTCCAGGGCATAGTTGATACACTTCTCAAGGCTCCATACCTCCTGCGCATGAAGGGAGGTCAATTGCGCCCCAATAAGGAGGCAGGTTATTGTAAATATTGTCCGTATCATAGGTGATCTTTTTAGTTGACAGAAGGATTCGCTAAATTATTAAACGTTTTGAAGTTATTTTATTGTTTTATGATTTTTTTTCTGCCGGTTTTTTCTTCGGATCGACCAACAATCCTTTTAGCCGATCTCCCTTTTTAATCCCCGAGATGATTTCGATATTAATCCCATCAGAAATACCTGTTTTAACAAATTTCTTGTCAAATTTCTGTGGCAGAGATTCCACTTCAACAAATGCCGAGTCTTTCTCGAACTTTAATAAACCTTCAGGTATTGCCAGAACGCTGTCCCGTTTCTCGAGAACAATGTTTGCATTTGCACTGTAACCTGAGCGGATAAACTGATTTTCTTTCAGCTTCACATCGGCTTTGATATCAAATTGAATAGCTCCATTTTCAATCAAACCTTTCGGCGCGATGTATTTCAATACCGCATTAAATTTCTCAGATTCAATTGCCCCAATGGTTAATTCGATATTCATCCCTTCTCTGATTTTCCCCACTTCTGTTTCATCAACTTTACCCTGGAAAATCATATCATTCATATCGGCAACAATCCCGATTGTTGTTCCTGCATTAAATGTATTGGCTTGAATAACAGAAAATCCCTCTTTGACTGGTACGTCAAGCACCATTCCGTCAATGGTGGAACGGATCAGTGTGTTAGTTGTAGTTGCTGAATTTTTTGTGACTCCTTTACGGATCAGTTCCAGGTTATTTTCAGCAGCTTCTGACTCCTCTTTTGCCGAGTTAAAGGTAAGTCTGGCTTTTTGAAATTCCTCTTTTGAGGTCACCTGTTTGGAAAAGAGTGCCGACTGCCGGTCGAAATCGATCCGGGCATCCTCCATGTTCAATTTCGCACGGTTGACACGTGATTCTGCGTTGTTGAGGTTTACCATATCAGGAATAATTTTAACCCTTGCAATGACATCTCCTTTGCGGATTTTTTGTCCGGCCTGGATAAAAATCTCTTCAACAATACCCGAAACCTGAGGTTTGATCTCAATCTCTTTGCGGGGGATGACCGAGCCTGTTGCAACGGTCTTTTTCACAATATTGGTTACCTGTGCTTTCTGAATCTCAAAAACATCAGGCTTTGCCTGTGATTTCTTGTAAAGGAAAACCAGTGTTCCAATGAACACCACCACAAGAAACGATAACCCGAAAATTTTAGCAATCTTTCTTACGATACTTCCACTATTCTTTTTCATGATACACCTGTTATGCAATTATTATTAATTATTTATATCTTATTCTTCTCTTAAGGCATCTATTGGTTTGATCTGTATCGCCCTTGTTGCTGGGATCATTCCGGCAAAGAGACCGGCAATAATCAACACGGCAAGTGCAGAAAGTGCCACTGTAAGGCTAACTTCAGGGTGTGCAAAAAACGCATGATCTCCACTTTGGGTTGCCGAATTTTCAATTATCCGGTTAACCAATTCGAGCAGACCGACCCCCATTGATAATCCGATATAACCGGCAACAGTAGTAAGGACAACACTTTCGAGCATGATCTGTGCAATAATTGTGCGCGGTGTTGCCCCTATAGCCCTTTGTACACCAATCTCCTTTGTCCGCTCTTTGATAATTACGAGCATGATATTACTAACACCAATCACTCCTGCCATAAGTGTACCAATTCCTACAATCCAGGTTAAGATCTGGATACCCAGAAAGAGACCACTCGTCTGTTTAAACACCTTTTCGATATTTACACTATTTAAAGCCTGAAGGTCATTTGGGGCAATGGAATGTCTCTTTTTGATAAATTCTTTTACTTTATCCTCAACAACACTTACCGGAACCCCTTTTTGTGCAGTAATTGCCAGGAAGTGAACCTGATTACCCATATTATACGTCTGCAACATGGTGGTAAAGGGGAGCGAAATTGACTCTTCTGTTCTGCCGTTGATATTGATCCTGGTTTCAGCTCTGATCAATCCCACTACCTGATAGTAAACACCTGAAATCTTAAGATACTGTCCCAGCGGATCTTCTTTAGGGTCAAACATCGATTCAAATACCTTCTCTCCGATCACGCATACTTTTCGTTTGTCACGTATATCCAGATCATTAATCCACCGCCCTTTCAGCACTGTGGCAGGATCAATCTTTACATAATCGGGATAATCACCTTTGATATTGAAGGAGCCATTCTTCCTTCCCCTGATCACGTTTGAGGCACTTCCGAAACGACCTGTAAAATTCTTTGGTGTAATATACTCTATTTCAGGAATATTATCTTTTAAGTATTGAAGATCTTCGGAATCCATATGCCAATAACGCCCCCTTTTAAACCCTTTATAAGGTTCACCTGTCTGTTCGCTCCAGAAAAATGCTGAATTGGCAGCAAATTTTGCAATACCCTCAGATACCCCATTCTGAAGTCCTTTTCCGGCACCCGCCATCACAATAAGCATGAAGATACCCCAAAAAACGCCAAATGCAGTGAGCAAACTCCGGACCTTGTTCTTTGCCAAGGCATTCCAAATTTCATTCCACCTGTCGATATCAAACATTGCTCTCGTTTTTATAATTCAAATTTGAAACCTAAATACCACATAACTGAACTATTGCCACTGGCAGCTAGTAACTGGCGGCCAGTAGCTCGCTTTGCAATCACTTCTGAGATTGTCAATTCTCATCGCGTAAAGCCTCTATCGGTTTAACATTTGCTGCTTTTCGGGCCGGGAGGTAACCTGCCAATGCTCCTGAAACAACCAATATTAACATGGAGGTGATCGCTGTGGTAAAATCGACGGTAGGATTGCGGAAAAATATCCCTTCGCCGCCACCGCCCGCCAACATCTGCTCCAGACCATAATTGATCCCCTCCATAATTCCCACACCAACCAACAATCCAATATATCCTGCTACTGTTGTGATCAGTATTGATTCGAGTAAAACCAATCCAATTACAGATGCAGGTGAAGCCCCCAGCGCTTTACGGATTCCTATTTCCCGTGTGCGTTCCTTAACTAATATCAGCATGATATTGCTAACACCGACGATCCCGGCAATCAGGGTTCCGATTCCAATGATCCAGACAAATATTTTTATTGCCTGAAAAATTTTCATAGTCCTGATATATTCGGCCAACATATTGAATGAGCCCATTGCCCGTTTATCTTTAGGGTCAAATTTGTGCCTTAGCGCCATTCCCTGTCGCACTTTGGCAGTAATCGAATCGGCCTCTTCAACTGTTTTTACCATTTTTGTGGTGATGGCAAAAGTGTGTACCCTGTCGGCCCCATTAAAAATACGCTGCGCAGTTGAAATAGGAACATAAGCAGTCCGCTCATTATTGCGACTTTTATTCATAGCAACTCCAATCACTTTGAATGGAACGTTATTCAGTTTCACATATTTACCGATCGGATCCTCCTCCTTAAATAGCGCCTTCCTGATATTTTCACCAATGACAATAACTTTGCGAAAATCATTCATATCCAGATCATTGATAAACCGGCCAGCAGTAAGATCGATCTTCTCCATCTCTTTTAAGGCAGGGTGGCAGGATGAAGTTTCAAACGAACCATACTCGTTTTTATAGGTGTACATGATATTTCCGGGCAGATAATACCTCGAAGAGACCAGATCCAGATCTTCATTCTTCTCTTTCAGAAAACTGTAATCGGCATTATTAAATTTGATGGTTCTCCCCTCTTTCATCCCCTGGTAAGGGATGGAGGTATCGCCGGTCCACATCCACATAATGTTTACAGAATTTTCGGCGAACTGCTCTTTTACACCGTTTTGAAGTCCATTTCCAGATCCGAGAAGAATCATGAGCATAAAAATACCCCAGGCTACCGAAAATCCGGTGAGGAATGTCCTTAACTTATTTTTTTTAATGGTGGAGAAGATCTCCTGCCAAACATCTACGTCAAACATGGTATCGGGTTTTATTCGGTACGAACGCGTTCTTTAAAAAGCTGCAAATCACCATTTTTAATCACCTCTTCAATTACTCCGTCTCTCAGTCGGATGATCTTTTTGGTCATCGCTGCGATGTCGTGCTCATGAGTGACAATGATAACGGTCTTTCCCTGATCGTTGATCTCTTTAAGAATATCCATCACTTCGAAGGAGGTGGTGGTATCGAGAGCGCCCGTAGGTTCGTCGGCAAGAATGATCTGTGGTTTTGAGATTAAGGCACGAGCAATGGCCACCCGTTGCTTTTGACCACCCGACAATTCGCTCGGCAAATGGTGCGCCCACTCTTTTAAACCGAGCCGGTCGAGGTATTCGAGAGCGATCTGGTTGCGCTTTTTACGACTG
This sequence comes from Prolixibacteraceae bacterium, assembly GCA_963677935.2. Taxonomy (GTDB): domain Bacteria; phylum Bacteroidota; class Bacteroidia; order Bacteroidales; family Prolixibacteraceae; genus JAAFHB01. Next base: position 4,419,350 of record CAXXEH010000003.1, read on the forward strand.
ACCTTCTGATAATAAAGTGGTAAAGCGACATTTTCCATGGCATTCTTGAACGATATCAGGTTAAATGACTGAAATATAAATCCGATCATTTCATTTCGGGTCATCGCAGCCTTGGTTTCATTTAATCCTTGAATCAACTTGCCACCCAGATGGTAAGTCCCCTGGTCATAGTCGTCGAGGATTCCCAGAATATTCAATAAGGTTGATTTCCCCGAACCCGACGAACCCATGATGGAAACAAACTCACCCTCTTCGATATCAAGATCCAGCCCTTTTAATACATGAAGGCTGTTGGTTCCCATTGAATAAGACTTGTGCAGATTACTAATCTGTATCATTTTACTAATTTTTAAATCATTTATTTCAGATCACGAAGGCATTAAAAATATAAAGATGCAAATTTTACCTGATCGTCACAGTCAAAACCAGTTTTTTTTGGTCAGCAACTTGCATTTTTTGTTTACAAGAGTCATGCCAGCGATTTCATATCATTGAAATTAAACCATATAATCTATTTTCGGCTTGAGATGTTGCATAAAAAACTGTACACTTTCGAACTTTAGGGTGTTCAATTTCGTACAGTTGAATTAAGATTGAATTAAAAAAAAAATCGTTCTCAAACCTCCCTAAGTAATAAAGGGAAATTGAGAACGAAAAATAATTGTCAGACCAACCAGTAAGCTGAATTCAAATATCAGCAAGCTTATATCCGGATTCTTATTTAAAATCCTCCGTCAACAACCCAGACTTTATTGGGATTGTCATTTCTTAGCGCCAAATTTAATTTTTGAGTCTCACCAGATTTAAATTTAATCTCATATGGGACAAATTCACCAGGATATAAACCAGATTTAAATGGTTCGCCTATTTTTATGATTGTCAGGCCCCCAATGTAATTTTTCATTTCGTGTACTTTTTCTGATGGATTTTTGAAAAATTCACAAGCCTCTTCAACAAGTTTCCAATCGTTATTGGCCAATCCACCAAAGAATAGCTCCGCGGCATGTCTAGAGCTGATGTTTTTAAACGTATCACTACTGTAATTATCGTTAAGCACTTTCCACTGTGCTCCTTTCGGCAAAACAATGGCAAAAAGAGAAGAATCAATGGGTAGGTTATAATCTATTTTTTCTATATTAAGGATCAATGTCTCTTTTTTACCCTCCAGAATATAGATTTTTAACCCTTTTAACAACTTGGAATTGCTGTCGAAGGTATATTCGCGCCGATTGTCCGATTCCTCGATGGATGAGTTTTTACAATAATCGTTTATGAAATTACCCCGGGCTTTGGAGGTAATAGTCATCAACAGTTTACCACTCTTTTCATCCATTGTAAACTTCGAACCTTTATCTTTAGTCGCTGTTTGCTCTTTGACAAGAATGGCTTCAGGATCGAGCAGAATTTTCAGCCACTCAGTGAAATTGGCATCGGCACCGGCTTTTATCCCCTCCTCATACTTTTGAAGCCAGAGATACTGGTATTTACCATCAAATACGACTACCCTTTCGCCCTTATCAACTCTCCATTTAACCGGATTTTCAAACGTTTTCCAAATAGTATGGTCAATCATATTGTATTCGGTACCAACAAAAGAAAAATTTTCGTGGGCTACAGTTCGTACCTGCAATTTAATCACCATACTTTTAATCAAACCAGTAGCTTTTATTGAACTTTTGATTAAACATTCGGCAGCTCTCGCCGTACTGCTTACAAAACCATCGTTTTTACTTATAAATGGAATAATCATCATGATAATAGTCAGCACTGCTGCTACACTTAGAATTTTCTTAACCTTTGAACTGAATCTTATAACCTTAGATGTTTTGTTTTTCATTTTACCTTCCTCCAATTTTAATTGATTAATAATGTTTTGCTTTAGCAAAAATGGAGCACCTGGTAACAATTTGGGTTTCAATATCGCCAACATTTCAATCATCTCGCGATAATCAGTAGCACAGTCAGGGCATTGCAGCAAATGCTCCTTCAATCTGGCAACAGTAGTTTGATCGACGTCTGAATCAAACAGGTTAACCATTTCCAGTTTACATTCTTTACAGTCCATAATTTACCTCCTTCAATTTTAAGACTTTTGATTTTAGCTTATCAATCCCATACTTAAACCGCGATTTAGTTGTAGAAACAGGAATATTAAGAATAGTTGCAATATCTGTGAAACTTAGATCGTCCAACACCCTTAAACGGATTGTTTCAGCTTGCTCTTCCGGTAACTTTCGTAACAACGCTTCGATCCGATAGTATTCTTCTCTTTGTACCATTTCATGCGAGGCATCTTTTTCGTTTAAGTTATTCGGGATAATTGCTTTATCAAGCGTTTCGAACTTTACCTTTTCATTTTTTCGCTGATAATCAATGCAGGCATTTGCTATACTTCGGAACAGATAAAGCCTGATATCGCGAATGGAGGCCAAACGGCCATTTTCATTGTAAAGTTTTACAAACACCTCCTGAACAATATCCTGTGATTCGGCAAAACAACCTGTCCGATAAAAAGCGAACCTGAATAGCTGATCCTGAAATTCTGTTATTACGTTTTCGAGTTCTTTTAATTTGCTACGGCCGTTAGCATCTTCCATTTTTGCATTTTAAAGCATTTGTTGATAAGACGAAAATGAATTCCCAAAAGACTTAAAAATTTTGTTTCTATGGGTTCTTTAAAATGCAAACTCAATACATTTAGTGGTAAAATGTACAAATCGGCTCGATGGAAGATTTTGGAATTTTAGAATCATTCCATTCTCTTATTCACTCTCTTCGTTTAGTCTTTCAGCGGATTCCACCCCTGCGCCTGCAAGGGTATTGCCTGTCCGACACCTGCAGTAATGAGGTTTACCCCTTCACTTTTATCAGTAATATAGCCAATAACCGAAATATCAGGGTGATTACGGATCTTTTCATTATCTGTCACGGGAAGGGTAAAGAGCAGTTCATAATCCTCGCCTCCGTTTAGGGCAGCCACCAGCGGGTTAATATTCAGCTCAGTGGCCATTTTTTTGGTTTGATTGTCGTAGAGCAGGCGGTCTTCATAAAGCCGGCAACCCACATCGCTTTGGGTACACAGGTGAAGAATTTCAGAAGAAAGTCCGTCAGAAATATCAATCATCGAGGTAGGCTTGATACCCAACTCCTTAAATAGTGGCGGTATATCTTTTCGGGCTTCCGGTTTCAGTTGCCGTTCAAGAATGTAATCATAACCGGCAAACTGGGGCGCCATATTTGGATTTACTTTAAACACCTCATTCTCACGCTCAAGAAGCTGCAATCCCATATACGCACCTCCAAGATCGCCCGTAACGCATAGTAGATCTGTATCTTTTGCCCCTTTACGGTAAACAAGGTCCTCCTCGTCGGCTTCCCCAATGGCTGTCACAGAGATTAATAGTCCCGTTAGAGACGATGTGGTATCACCCCCAACCAGATCGACGCCGTATCTTTCACAAGCCAGGTAAATTCCTGAATAAAGTTCTGTAATGGCCTCAACTGACATTTTTGCTGAAACGGCAATCGAAACTGTGATCTGCCTTGGAGTGGCATTCATGGCATAGACATCGCTAAGATTGACGGTGACAGCTTTATAGCCAAGATGTTTCAAAGGGACATACATCAGATTGAAGTGAACCCCTTCGGTAAGCAAATCGGTTGTGACCACAATTTTTTTATTTTTAAAGTCCAAAACCGCGCAATCGTCACCGACACCAGTGAGTGTACTCTCGTTTTTTAAAACGATATTTTGGGTAAGATGCCGTATTAAACCGAACTCTCCAAGCTCCGAAAGCTCTGTTTTATTGTGCATTGCGTTTGTCATAATGAATCAACCTTTATTTTAGAATTTTGCAACCCCAAAAGTAGTGTTCATTTTATATCTTTGCAATTTATAACCAGTCTATTTAAACATCAAATAGGAATTTGTTCTCTTTGTTTGTTACTGGTTAATATTATTGCATATTAAAATTATCATGGAAGACCAAAATAAATTAATACATGAGGTCACCCAGCGAGATTACCGGTTTGGCTTTGTGACAGATATCGAAACCGATACGATTGTCAAAGGCTTAAATGAAGAGGTTATCAGAATCATTTCTGCCAAGAAGGATGAGCCCGAGTTTATGCTCGAATTCCGCCTGAAGGCCTATCGTCGCTGGTTGACCATGAAAATGCCGGAATGGGCTCAACTTAAGATACCGGTGATTGACTATCAGGAAATAATATTTTACGCGGCACCTACACAGCAAGCCAAATATGAGAGCCTTAACGAAGTAGATCCTGAGTTGCTTCGTACTTTCGAAAAACTGGGAATACCCCTCGAGGAGCAAAAAATGCTTTCAGGTGTTGCAGTTGATGCTGTGATTGACAGCGTTTCGGTGAAAACGACCTTTAAAGAGACCCTCGCGGAGCGCGGAATTATCTTCTGCTCGTTCAGCGAAGCGGTAAAACACCATCCCGATCTGATTCAGAAATACCTTGGGATGGCGGTACCTTATAACGACAATTACTTTGCAGCGCTTAACTCAGCTGTATTTTCTGACGGATCGTTTGTTTACATTCCTAAAGGAACCCGCTGTCCGATGGAGCTTTCGACCTATTTCCGGATCAACGCCCAAAATACAGGTCAGTTTGAGCGAACCTTGATTATAGCAGATGACGACAGCTATGTCTCCTATCTGGAGGGATGCACTGCCCCCATGCGTGACGAAAACCAGCTTCATGCGGCTGTTGTTGAGATCATTGCCATGGATCGCGCCGAAGTCAAATATTCCACTGTCCAAAACTGGTATCCCGGCGATAAAAACGGGAAAGGGGGCATCTTCAATTTCGTAACAAAGCGGGGTATTTGCAAAGGTATCTCCTCAAAAATACTTTGGAACCAGGTGGAAACAGGATCTGCCATCACCTGGAAATACCCAAGCTGCATCCTGGCAGGAGATAATTCCGTTGCAGAGTTCAACTCTGTGGCCCTCACCAATAATTATCAGCAGGCTGATACGGGTACGAAAATGATCCATCTTGGGAAAAATACCAAGAGCACCATCGTTTCGAAGGGAATTTCAGCAGGCCGCAGTTCCAACTCCTACCGGGGTTTAGTGCGTGTTGCAGCAAAAGCCGAAAATGCCCGCAACTTTTCGCAGTGCGACTCACTATTGCTTGGCGATACCTGTGGAGCGCATACCTTTCCCTATATAGAAGTTGGAAACAGCAGTTCGATCGTAGAACATGAAGCAACCACTTCAAAAATCGGTGAAGACCAGATTTTCTATTGCAACCAGCGCGGTATCTCAACAGAAGACGCAATCGGTATGATTGTGAATGGTTACGCCCGTGAAGTGATTAACAAACTTCCGATGGAGTTTGCGGTTGAAGCTCAGAAATTACTGCAGATCAGCCTTGAAGGGAGTGTGGGTTAAGGTAGGAATGAAGGAGTGAAGAAATTTAGGAATGAAAGAGTGAAAAATGAAAAATGAGAATATGTTAGTTATTAAAGATTTATATGCCAGGGTCGAAGGGAAAGATATCCTTAAAGGAATAAACCTGACCGTTAATGCAGGTGAAGTTCATGCAATCATGGGACCTAATGGCTCGGGAAAAAGTACCCTGGCAAATGTTCTGGCTGGAAACACCAATTTTGAGGTTACCCATGGTTCTATCACATTTAATGGTAAAGATATTTTTGAAATGTCGCCAGATGTCAGAGCGAAAGAGGGATTGTTTCTCAGCTTTCAGTATCCGGTTGAAATTCCTGGAGTTAGCATGGTTAATTTTCTGAAGACTGCCGTAAATGAACATCGTAAATACCGGAATCAAAAGGAATTAAGTGCCGGAGATTTCCTTAAACTGATGCGTGAGAAGAAAGCGATGGTTCAGATCGATTCTCAGCTAACCAACCGTTCGGTAAACGAAGGATTTTCTGGTGGCGAAAAAAAGAAAAATGAGATTTTCCAGATGGCGATGCTTGAGCCAAAGCTGGCCATTCTCGACGAAACCGACAGCGGACTCGATATCGATGCCCTGAGGATTGTTTCTAACGGTGTGAATATGCTGAAGAACAAAGATAATGCAACAATTCTTGTCACCCATTATCAGCGTTTGCTTGACTATATTGTCCCTGACTTTGTACACGTTTTGTATGAAGGGCGGATTGTCAAATCGGCAGGTAAAGAGTTAGCTTTTGAGCTGGAGGAGAAGGGTTACGACTGGATCAAAAAAGAGTTGGGAGAATAGTTATGACAGAGGTTATAGAAAAAATAACAACGGTCCAGCGGATTAGCGACATCTACCGGAATAACCTGTCCAAAATCAGTGACGGATTGCCTGATTGGGTCAATAATCTACGCAGACCTGCCCTTGAGGCTTTTCAGCGGATGGGAATTCCGGGATTCAGAACCGAGAATTATAAATATACCGATCTGACGAGGCTTTTTGAAAACGAAAATTTCAGACGGGCTTTTAGACCAGATGAGTTTGCGGTCAATCTGAATGAAGTGTTCAGTTGCGATGTTCCTGAATTTGATACCCACCTGATTCTTGTCGTTAATGGATGGTATGAAGAGTCGAACAATCCTCATAAATCGTATCCCCAAGGGGTGATCATTAAAAGCCTAAGAAAGGCGATGATTGAAAACGCTGATCTTGTTGAAAAATATTTCAATAAGATGGCAGAGTCAGCTGCAGATCCATTGACTGCCATGAATACAGCATTTGCACAGGATGGAGTATTCATCTACATTCCGGATAACACTCATATTGAAAAGCCATTACAACTGATTAATATTCTACGGAGCGAAGATGATTTGTATGTGACCCAACGAAACCTGGTCATTGCCGGTAAAAACAGTCAGGCCAAGATCATGTTCTGCGATCATACGTTGCTTCCGCAAAACTTCATCATCAACAATCTGACTGAGTGTGAGTTGGGCGAGGATGCAGTGATTGACATTTACAGCATTCAAAACCAGCATAATAAAACTGCAAATTTTTCCGGAATTTATATCCGTCAACAAAAGGGATCGCAACTGGTTACCAACGCCATATCACTTCATGGCGGCATTATCAGGAATAACCTCAAAGTATTGCTCGATGGAGAACATGCCTCTGCCATGATTTGTGGTCTTGCCCTGTCGGATAAAAATCAACACGTTGATAATTATACAAATATCGAACATCTTAAACCCAACTGTCAAAGTAATCAGCTTTATAAGAATATTCTTGATGATAGCTCCACAGGTGGATTTACCGGTCGTATACATGTCTTGCCACATGCCGTAAAGACTCAGGCTTATCAGCGAAACAACAATGTTTTACTTACCAATGCGGCGAAAATGAATACTAAACCGCAACTGGTAATCGATAACGATGATGTAAAATGTTCACACGGAGCAACAGTTGGTCGCATTAACGATGAAGCGCTTTTCTATCTTCAGGCCAGAGGAATCAACGAAAAAGAGGCGCGGTTGATGTTAATGTTTGCCTTTGCTCATGAGGTGCTTGCTGAAGTAAAAGTTGAAAAATTACGTGATGTAATTGACAAGCTGGTGAATAAAAGGTTAAGGGGAGAAGTATCAAAATGCCACTCGTGCGCGATGGACTGCATTCGCTGATCAAAACGTCACATAATCGTTTTCAAATAGCTATAAAATGATTCCGGATATTACCAAAATACGCAAAGATTTTCCGATCCTTGATCAAAAAGTCAACGGTAAACCGCTGATCTATTTCGATAATGCAGCAACAAGTCAACGCCCGCTCCAGGTCATCGAACGATTGAATGAATTTTCGCTTCGTACCAATGGCAATATTCACCGTGCCACCCACTCACTGGCGAACAAAACTACAGAGGCTTTTGAATCAGCCAGAGAGATTGTCCGTAATTATCTGAACGCATCGGAAGCTGCTGAGGTGATCTTCACCCATGGAACAACTGAATCGATTAACCTCGTAGCTTTTTCGTTTGGTGAAGCTTTTATCTCATCTGGAGATGAAGTGATCGTGACAGAGATGGAGCATCATGCCAATATTGTTCCCTGGCAGATGATGTGCGAACGAAAGGATGCACTGCTGAAGGTAATTCCGTTTAGTGACAAGGGGGAACTTCTTATAGATTTATTAGACAGCCTTATCACCGATAAAACAAAGATTATAGCAGTTGCTCATGTCTCCAATACCCTTGGAACGATCAATCCACTAGCTGAGATCATCGCGAAAGCGCACCTCAGAAATGTTCCTGTTTTGATTGACGGGGCACAGGGAGCGCCTCATTTTAAAATTGATGTTCAGTCACTTGATTGTGATTTCTATGCCTTTTCGGGCCATAAATTATACGGTCCAACAGGTATTGGAGTCCTTTACGGAAAGCGGGAATGGCTCGACAGGATGCCCCCCTTTTTTGGTGGGGGAGAGATGATTGACAGAGTGACTTTTGTAAAGACTACCTACAATGAAATCCCCTACAAATTTGAAGCCGGTACTCCTCATTATGTAGGGGCAATCGGACTGGGAACAGCTATTGACTATATTCATAATAATAATATTCAATTACTTGCAAAATACGAACATGATTTGCTCCTGGAGGCTTCGGCCAAATTAAGGCAGATTGAAGGTATGACAATATATGGGGAGGCCCCGCTGAAAACCGGTGTAATCAGTTTTAATATTGAAGGGATTCATCCGTTTGATCTTGGAACTTTACTCGATCAGATGGGAATTGCTGTCAGAACAGGGCGGTTGTGTGCCGATCCGGTGATGGACCATTATGGTGTTGAGAATATGGTGCGCGCTTCATTTGCTTTTTATAATACTCCTGAAGAGATTGATGCATTTTACATTGCATTGATCAGGTTAAAGGCAATGTTTTAAAATTCACGACATTTAAAAAACAATTATATACTTTACCAATAAATGACAATAGACGAAGTTCAGCAGGAGATTGTAGAAGATTTTTCGGGGTTTGAAGATTGGATGGATAAATACGCCTATCTCATCGAATTAGGAAATGAGTTGACTCCTATTGATCCCAAATACAAGGTTGAGAGCAATCTGATACGTGGATGTCAGTCAAGGGTTTGGCTCCATCAGGAATTTAGCGAGGGGAGAATAATCTTTGAAGCTGAAAGTGACGCTTTGATTGTTAAGGGATTAGTGGCCTTATTGCTTAAAATTTATTCCAATCACACACCTCAGGAAATTCTGGCCTCAGAGCCGAAGTTTATTGACGAGATCGGATTGAGGCAACACCTCTCCCCCACCCGTTCGAATGGTCTCCTTGCAATGGTAAAACAGATGAAACTTTATGCTTTGGCATACGAGAAAATTTCAGCAAAAAATAACTAAAATGGACCCACGGATAGATTTAATTATCGAAAACCTCAAAGAGGTGTTTGACCCGGAAATCCCGGTAAATATTTACGACTTAGGATTGGTATACAGTGTTGATATGGAGGGTGATGAAGCCAAAATACTGATGACCCTTACTGCTCCCAACTGCCCTGCTGCCGATATGATTCTGGCGGATGTCGAATACATGACAAAGAAGGTGGAGGGGGTGGATAGCTGCAAAGTTGAGATCACTTTTGAACCTGCATGGGAAAAATCGATGATGTCGGAAGAGGCACGGCTGGAACTTGGATTTATGTAATGCTATTCAGGGTGCAGCCTTAAAAAAGCCACTAAGTAATCGGGAGTTGTGAAACTCCAACCTTAAAACAGATAACTTAAAAAAAATCTCGCGAAGGCGCTAAGCCACCAAGAAATAAAACTTTGCGGCTTGGCGTATCATTTGAATCTTAGTCCGGCAACTGACAGATTGTGGCATTTTTTCTTTTGCTAATCCTTGTCAGCCATAGGAGATTACAATACGATATTTAATGATGCTCATTACTTAATATCGCATTTCCATATATTTCAACTATTTTTCTATTTCATTTCCATACATCTTATAACCCTCTTCTTCAATGGTCAACCTTCCGGAAAAATACACGCTTCAAATCAAGCAAAAAGCAATTGAGCTTGGTTTTTCAGAGTGTGGCATTTCGAAGGTTAGAGTTCTCGAAGAGGAGCGCGAGCCTCTTAAGAAGTGGATTTTGAACGGAATGAACGGGAATATGGGATATATGGCCAATCATTTCGAAAAACGGCTCGATCCCGGAAAGATTGAAGAAGGTGCTAAATCGATAATTTCGGTTCTTATAAACTACTTTCCATCCAAAAAACAAATTGATCCGGAAGCTCCCATTATTTCGAAATATGCCTACGGAAAAGACTATCATTTCATTGTAAGAGAAAAACTTAACGATCTTTTAATGTTCATCCAAAAAGAGGTTTCGCCATGTAACGGAAGACCTTTTGTCGACTCTGCGCCGGTTCTTGAACGCGCGTTGGCCAAATCGGCAGGGTTAGGATGGATTGGCAAACACTCCCTCCTCATCAACAAGTATTATGGATCTTATGTATTTATTGGTGAATTGATTATAGATCTTGAACTTGCTTACGACGATCCATTCACAAGTGATCATTGCGGAACCTGTACCCGTTGCATAGATGCGTGTCCCACAGGCGCAATCGTTGCAGACCATATTGTCGATGCCCGAAAATGCATCTCCTATCATACAATTGAAAATAAAGAGGAGGCCCCCCCTTCTCTTCGCGAAAAATTTCAGAATCGTATTTTTGGATGCGACATCTGCCAGGATGTATGTCCATGGAATAAAGTAATACTTCCCACACAAAGCATTGATTTTATGCCGATTGATGGATTGCTGGAAATGAAAAAAAAAGATTGGCTGGAACTCGGCCGCGACACTTACAATCAAATATTCAGGAAAACCGCTTTCGAGAGGGCAGGTTACAACAGGATCAGGCGGAATATCAGCTACCTGAAAGAGTAACTATTACTCTTATCTTTGCACCAACAATTTATTTTTCATCGGTACTATTTCATGAGCTTAACAGAATATCATTGGAAATCATTCGATGGGCTTGATCTTTATGCATTACAATGGAATGCAAATGAAAAGCCTGAAGCAATTGTTGCTTTTGTTCATGGTCATGGCGATCATTGCAGAAGATATGACCAATGGTTTTCGAAAATGACAGCAAGAAATATTTCAGTACTCACATTTGACTATCGGGGACATGGCCGCTCACAAGGGAGAAGAGGGGTGATCAGACGATTTGACGACCTGTTAAAGGATGTTTCGTTATTACACGAAAAGGGAAAAGAACTTTTCCCCGGTATCCCATTTGTGCTGTATGGCCACAGTATGGGGGCGACAGTAGTTTTAAGCTATATCCTGAAATCTTCCTCCCATCCCGATCTGGCCATTGCAACTTCACCATGGCTCCAGATGAAAAAACCACCAAAAAAATGGTTATCTTTATTTATTAAATTAGGCAATCGGATTGCGCCATTTTTAACTTTCAAAACTGGTCTTCACTCCTCAGATTTCTCCACCATTGAGGGGTATACGCAACAAAGAGAAAATGACCAGTTTGTGCATTGTCGGATCTCGGCCAGGTTATTTTCAGAGGTAGAAAAGGAGTCCACCTGGATTCAGACCCATTTCTCTGATATTAAGACTCCTCTTTTGCTGATGCAGGGCAGAGGTGACATGATTATGAAAAATACAGCAACCCGGAAATTAAATGAGGGGGCGCCCGGACAGGTGAATTACCGCGAATGGAAATATGCAGGACATCAGTTGCATAACTCTGATAGAAGCAATGAAGTGATGGAATATATGATTGATTGGATTAAGGAGGGAATATGATAAAATTCAGAACTGAAGTTGATCTACCCGAATTCTCAAAAAAGATGGGCTACCGTCATCATTCAATGATGATCGGCTCATGTTTTGCAGAAAGTATCGGGTTCTGGCTCGAGGATCACTCATTTCCGGTCATGATCAATCCTTTCGGGATATTATACAATCCAATCTCAATAGCCAACAGCCTTGAACTGCTGATTACCAGAAAAATATTTACCGGGCAGGATCTCTTCTTTGCAAATGGGGTTTTCAACAGTTTCTCTCATCACAGCAGATTCTCAAATAGCGATCAGGAGAAAACTTTGGAACGGATGAATAGCCTGGCAAATGAAGCATCCTTTGCACTGAAAAATTCAAGCCATCTTTTTATCACTTTTGGTACTTCATGGGTATTTCAACATAAGATAAACGGCGAAATAGTATCGAATTGCCATAAACTTCCGGCGGCCACATTTAACCGTTACCGTCTGTCGGTTGAACAAATAATAGGAAGATGGATTCCCTTGATCGAAGTGTTGAAACAGATGAATCCCAATCTGCATCTGATTTTTACCGTTAGTCCGATCAGGCATTTGAAAGATGGGGCTCATGAGAACCAGCTTAGTAAGGCGACTCTCCTTTTGGCAATAGAAGCGTTGAATTCTCACTTTGGGAATGATCTGATCTCCTATTTTCCATCCTATGAGCTATTACTTGACGAACTTCGTGATTACCGGTTTTATGCATCTGACATGACCCATTTGAGCGATGTGGCGATTGACTTTATCCGCGAAAAATTTATGACAGCTATCATCGATCCGGAGGCAAAAACTATTGTAAATGAAGTGGATAAAATTCTATTAGCTCTTAATCACAGACCCAGAAGTTCAGATGATGCAGGATATATCTCCTTTATCGGGCGGCAGGTTGAGAAATTGGATCAGCTTAAGATGAAATACCCTTTTGTTGACTTTAGCCGGATGACAAAAAAGTTTAATAAAAAAACAACCGATTAAATTTTCTGTTGACAAAACCTTTTTCTATTTTAGCAAAAACACCTTTCCGATTTTTGGAAGGTGTCTCACAAAAAAAGGATAAAAAAATAAAAATCAAGTTCGTATGAGCTACCTAAAATTCGATAAAGAGGAACTTGTTAATCTGGAGTACTCGTTGCAACGCGAATTTCTTCGCACCAACCGTTCCGGAGCCTATTCCGCATCAACCCTCGCGGGGTGTAACACCCGTAAGTATCATGGCATGTTGGTTGTGCAACTGGATGAGCTTGATGGAGGTAAACATTTGTTGCTCTCTTCGCTTGACGAATCGATTATTCAGCATGATGCGCAATTCAATCTGGGTATTCACAAATACCCGGGTGATTTTTATGAACCAAAAGGGCACAAGTATATTCGGAACTTTGAGATGGATACGATACCCAAGGTGACCTACAGGGTGGGAGGTGTAATTCTGACAAAAACCAGAATGCTTGTGGATCACAAGAATCAGGTAATTGTAAAATATACCCTCGAGGAGGCAAATAGCCCCACCACCTTAAGATTCAAACCTTTCCTGGCATTTAGAAATGTTCATCACCTGACCAGGGCAAATATGGTTGCAAATACTAAATATGCCACGGTCAAGAACGGGATTAAAATGAAACTTTACGAAGGATATCCAGAATTGTTTATGCAATTCTCGAAAGATCCTGATTTTGTACCTGTTCCCGACTGGTCACGCAATGTGGAATATATAAAGGAACGGTCAAGAGGTTATGAATATCAGGAGGATCTCTACGTACCAGGATATTTCGAATTGCCAATCAAAAAAGGGGAGTCAATCTTCTTCTCTGCAGCAACAGAGGTTTGCGATCCATCAACTTTAAAAAAACAATATGAGGTAGAAAAAGAGAGACGCATTCCGCGCGATAGTTTCAACAATTGTCTGATTAATGCTGCACAACAATTCATGTGTGAAAGAAAAGACGGGAAAGATCTGATCGCCGGATATCCATGGTATGAATCGATTCCTCGTCAAACTTTTCTTGCTTTACCAGGAATCTTTTTGACTCAGTCGGAGGTTGCCATTTTCGAGGAGATAATAAAGACCAACCTCAGCAGGTTGAAAGAAGGACTTTTGCCCAAGTATGCCGGCATGCCATTCGATTACGATGCGGCGGATGCTCCTCTACTGGCATTTAGTGCCCTTCAGGAGCTGATACCATTCAAGGAGAAAAAAGAGATCTGGAAAAATTATGGCACTGCACTGAAGGAGATTCTTTCCTGCTATAAGAAAGGGACCCGTTTTAATATACATATGAACCAGGATGGACTGATTCATGCAAAGCAGGATGGTGTTGCATTAACCTGGATGGATGCCTATATTAACGGAAAACCGGTGACCCAACGTGGCGGATTAGCCGTCGAGATCAATGCAGCCTGGTATAACGCCGTTTGTTTTGCACTTGAACTTGCTGAATCAGCGAAAGATAAACTGTTTATCAATGAATGGTCTACCTATCCTGAACTGATAGCAAAATCGTTCCTGGATACATTCTGGAATGAAAAAGAGGGTTATCTGGCCGATTACGTTGACGGGGGTTATACTGACTGGTCGGTAAGGCCTAATATGATTTTTGCTGTAGGGTTCAACTACTCACCGTTATCACGCGAACAGAAAAAGTCGATCATCAGCAAAGTGCGCAATGAACTACTTACACCCAGAGGATTAAGATCACTGGCTCCCCAGGACTATAACTACAAGGGTTCGTGTGTAGGAGATCCCGATACGCGATCGGCTGCTGCTCATATGGGCAGTGCCTACCCCTTTCTGATCTACCCATTTGTTAAAGGATATCTCGATATCCATAAAGCGGGAGGTTTATCTTTTGTCAAACAGATCATGGCAGGATTCGAAGAGGAGATGTCGGAACATTGCGTGGGAACACTCTCCGAGCTTTATGAGGGAAATCCCCCCTATACTGCCCGGGGCGCTATTTCACAGGCATGGAATGTCGGTGGGGTCTTAAGTGCCCTGTCGGTACTTGAAAAATTTGGAGAGGCGCCATAAATACGATGACCATCCGTTAAACCGGATGATTTGTTATTTCCAATCAAATTAGGGTTCGTGCATGAACAATTCCGTATTCGAATTTGATATATAAAGACTATTTCTCAACTCAGCTATTTAAGGATGAAAGTTTTAATGTTTGGATGGGAGTTTCCCCCGCATATTAGTGGGGGTCTCGGTACAGCCAGCTACGGATTGACCAAGGGTCTGGCGCAACTCGATGATGTTGAGGTGCTTTTTGTCGTTCCAAAAGCATATGGCGATGAAGATAATTCAGCTGTCGAAAAAATTATCGGCGCAAGTGATATTTCAATTTCCCAGAAGAAGATCGTCTTTAGCAATACAGAACATCAATTTACATCCCTCGAAGTTGAATCCAATCTTCTCCCCTACTCCACACCCGAAGAGTTTTGGAAATTAACCGAACAGCGGGTCACATCACAAACACGCTTTATACAAACCGATTCTGAAGGAAAACTCCCATTTACCGGGAAATACGGCGCCAATCTGCTTGAAGAGATTTCAAATTATGCCATCGTAGCTGAATACATCGGCAGAGAATATGATTTTGATGTCATACATGCCCACGACTGGCTTGCCTATCCGGCGGGAATTGCTGCAAAAAGGGTCAGTGGAAAACCACTCGTGATTCATGTACACGCGACCGACTTTGACCGGAGCGGCGGGAGCGTTAACCCAAAAGTTTACTCCATCGAACGTGAAGGGATGGATGTTGCCGATCAGATCATTACGGTCAGCAACCTCACCCGGAATATTGTGATTGAAAAATATGGAATTGATCCTGCCAAAGTTACAACCGTTTATAATGCTGTTGAACCTATCGAAAACACGGGAAATAAGCGCTATTCCAAAGGGATCAATGAAAAAATTGTCACCTTTCTGGGTCGGATTACGATGCAAAAAGGACCTGAGTACTTCGTCGAAGCAGCCTACCAGGTTTTGCGTCGTACCGATAATGTCCATTTTGTGATGGCCGGTAGCGGAGACATGATGGAAAAAATGATCCGTCGCGCAGCCCATCTGGGAATCGCCGACCGGTTCCATTTTACCGGATTCCTCCACGGCGACGATGTATTCGATATGTTCCGCATGAGCGATGTTTATGTGATGCCCTCCGTTTCTGAACCTTTTGGAATCTCTCCGCTGGAAGCAATGATGGCGGATGTACCTACCATAATTTCAAAACAATCGGGTGTAGCAGAGATTCTCACTCATGCCATTAAAGTTGACTTTTGGGACATTAATGCCATGGCTGACGCCATTTACGGAATCCTTAAATACCCGGCTTTATCGGCCATGTTCAGAAAATATGGACGTGAAGAGGTGGACAGTTTACAGTGGAAACAGTCGGCAGAACATGTCCATAAAGTCTATTTATCAGCATTATCTACCGTTAAAAATTAAGAGTTATGAAATCAGTTTGCCTCAACTTTCAGATACATCAACCTTTCCGTTACAGGAAATACCGGTTTTTCGACATTGGCAATGACGCATATTACTATGATGATTTCGCAAACGAAACTTTCATGCGTAAGGTTGCAGATCAATCCTATTTGCCAGCCAATAAAATTATTCTTGAACAGATCATTAAACACAAAGGGAAGTTCAAGGTAACCTATTCCTTATCAGGTACAGTAATCGATCAATTCAAACTATATGCCCCCGAAGTGATCGATTCGTTTGCAGCACTGGCTGCTACAGGTTGTGTCGAGTTTTTATCTGAGACGTACGCCAATTCGCTGGTTTCATTAACAAATGGAACGTTGTTCGAATCACAGGTAAAAGCCCATGATGATCTGATTGAAGAGCTCTTTGGACAACGACCTAAAGTGTTTAGAAATACCGAACTCATCTATTCTGACGAATTAGGTGATCTTGTTCAGAAGATGGGATTTGAGGCAATGATCACTGAGGGCGCCAAACATGTTCTGGGCTGGAAAAGTCCCAACTATTTGTATTGCAATGGATTAAATCCAAGACTTAAAGTTCTGATGCGCAACTTCCGGTTCAGCGACGATCTTTCTTTCCGATTTTCAAATAAGGCATGGAATGAATACCCACTAACCACTGAAAAATATGCCGGGTGGATGGCCAGTCTTCCGAATGAAGAAGAAGTTGTCAATGTATTTATTAATTACGAAACTTTCGGTCAGCTTCAGCCCAAAAGCTCAGGTATTTTTGATTTCCTGAAAAATCTTCCAAACGCTATTTTAAAAACAGGGGAACTTCAGTTTTCAACCCCCTCTGAGGTAATTGCCAATCTGCAGCCTGTTTCTGCAGTCTATGTACTCTATCCCATCTCCTGGGCTGACGAAGAGCGGGATCTCTCAGCTTGGTTAGGTAATGAGCTTCAGAAAGAGGCTTTTGATAAACTATATCAGCTAAAAGACCGGATGGAAATTTGTAAAGATCCCACATTACTCAAAGATTGGGACTACCTCCAAACCATCGATCATTTTTATTACATGTGCACCAAATTCTTTTCCGATGGCGAGGTTCATAAATATTTTAACCCCTACCCCACCCCCTATGCCGCATTTATTAATTACATGAATATATTAAGCGATTTCAAGATCAGGCTGAATGCATTGGTTCCTGAAAGTGCTAAAGATCTGGAAATAACCAATCTAAAGGAGGTAATTAGTGCAAAATCGAAGAGTCTCGATATTGCGGAAAAAGAGTTGAAGCAGGTTAAAAAGGAGATGTCGGCAGTTAAGCTCTCTCAGAGCAAAATTGCAGCCATACCAAAAGTTGAATATTTGAAACAATCGGGAAAAGCGAAACCAAAAGTCAAGGCAAAAAAAGAGCAAAACGAATAGGCCAACTTTCTAATCCTGGCTTAGCAAATTAGTTGATCTGAAAACGAAACTATTATGATTACATATCGGCTAATCATAGCCTATCTTATATGTTATAAATCCTTAATTCTATTTGTTTTGTAATCAAAACAAATCTATTTTGACTGATTTCAATAGAATCTCTAAAAAGATTGTAATTTAGCTACCTGCTTTAAGATTTCAGGATATGAATGTACAGGTAGTTACTTCAAAGTTTAGAAAGCGGATTACTGTTGACAGTTGCAGAAAAAAATATTTTCTGTTCCTGGGCATCTTATTCTTATCCATCTACTCATCAGGCACACAGGTAGTTAATAATCTGAATTTTGATTTCTTTTCTCAGGAGAACGGACTTTCAAATAATCAGATCCATTGCATTCATCAGGATAGCAAAGGGTGGATGTGGTTTGGTACATCACAGGGAATTTGTCGTTTTGACGGTTATAAGTTTACTGTTTTTAAGAACAACCCTGAAGATTCAACGAGTCTGAAAGGGAACCTGGTCAGGACCATTTTCGAAGACCGAAAAGGGCAACTTTGGATTGGAACAGAATATGGCGGATTGAATCAGTTTAACCGTGAAAAGGAGAATTTTCACCACTATTTTTATTCCGGCAGTCAGCCGTTCCTGAACAATTCCTCCGTTACTGCAATTCAGGAAGATTCAACCGGAAATTTATGGGTTGGCACAAGCACTCATCTGAACAAGATAGATGGCGAAAACAAATTAACAGAGATTGAGCCTGTAAATCTTAAAGGATTCTCGGAATATATCAGGGTTATACGGCCCGATCAGTCAGGAAAGATATGGCTGGGTACCAATAGTGGTCTGTACCTTTATGATCCAAAAAATAATCTGATTCAAAAAATAAATCTTTCTGTCAATCTATCGTCGAATCAGGAAATTTGGGATATATATAAGGATGACGATGGTACTTTATGGATCGGCACTTATGCCAACGGACTCTTAACCGTTAACTCCGTCACGCTGGAAGTAAAACAATTGACCCTTGATCCGGAAAATGACCGGAGTTTAACGGTGAGGGCTGTTGCAAAAGACAGAAATGGAAAATATTGGATAGGGACCAGGGGCGGTCTCTATCTTTATGAAAAAATAAAAGGTGCTACCTCATTTTATTACCATGATGAACGAGAACCTAAAAGTTTGGTTAACAACTCAATTCAATGTATTTTCCACGATCTTAAGGGGGATGTCTGGATTGGTACCCGTAACGGGATTAATTTTCTGATTGAAGAGCGGCAGAATATTCAGGGGTATAAATCGATGCCTGGCGACAATCGCTACCTGAACAGCAGTGAAATATACGCGTTTTGGGTAGACGCCAAAGGTGATATCTGGGCAGGGACCGAAAGTGGAGGGATCAACGTTCTGAACAAGAAAACTGGACGTTTCAGATACCTTTTGCCAATAAAAGGAAATCCAAATTCTCTATCGCGCAATTGTATCAAAGCCCTCCTCGACGATGGTAAAAACAACCTCTGGATCGGGACTTTTCTGGGTGGGATTGATGTGATGAATCTTCAGACCGGTACTTTCAGACATTTCAGAAACGATCCCTCCGATGGTTCAAGTCTCTCTGACAATCGGGTGTGGTCATTACTGCGCGACAGCAACAATGATATCTGGGTCGGTACCAGTGTCTCACTTGATAAGTTTAATCCGGCTACTGGTTCCTTCACGCATTACCGGAATCTGGTTGATGGTCAACAGGTCAACTGGCTGTCAGAAGATAGCGATCACACGATATGGATAGGAGCAGATAACCTGGTGCTTTATGACCCAAAAAATCAAAAAATAACCCGGATACAGGAATCCACCCGATATATGCTTCATGATTCGAAGAACCGCTATTGGTTGGCTACCCCAAACAGGGGAATTGCACTGTTCTCAAAAGAGAAGGGAATTATAAAGTATTACTCCGAAAAAAACGGATTATCAAACAATCAAACATTAGCCATTCTGGAAGACAATGAACATTTTCTATGGATTAGCACCACCAATGGACTTTCCAAATTTGATCCCGAAAGTGAACGTTTTCATAACTTCACCTTGAAAAATGGATTCCAGAATAATCAGTTTACCTATGGAGCTGCCTATAAAACATCAGGAGGGGAGCTGCTTTTTGGCGGTATTTCGGGCTTCAACATTTTTAATCCGACCAAAATTAAATCGACTGACTATTTCCCAAAGATCGTATTGACTGATCTGAAGATTTTTAATAAATCGGTTAAGATAGGTAACCAAAAAAATGATGTTTTGACGAAAAGCATCTCGGAAACCGAAAAAATAAACCTCAAATATGAACAGAATTCAATAACAATCGATTTTGCTTCGTTTGATTACGCCACCAGTCTGGGAAATCAATATTCCTATTTTCTTAAAGGGTTCGACAAAGATTGGAATGAGCCATCGGATAACCGCTCGGCAACATATACCAACCTTAATCCAGGTGAGTATACTTTCCTGGTAAAAACAGTTTCTATCGACCGGAAGGAGAGTAATCAGGGACCCGCATTGAAAATCGTCGTGCTTCCCCCTTTCCGTGAAACATGGTGGTTCAGAAGTCTGGTATTTCTTCTTCTTGCCGCCTTATTGTACCTGTTGATTTCTTTTCTTCTGTACAAGGAGAAACTCAAAAACGACCTGAGACTGGAACGGCTGAATGCCAGGAAACTTCACGAACTCGATATGATGAAACTGCGATTTTACACGAACATTTCGCATGAGATTCGGACTCCGCTCACCTTAATACTCGGTCCTCTTGAAAAAATGCGAACCAATACAATACCCGAGCAGGAAATAAAAGGACATATTGAAGTGATGCACCGGAATGCAAGTCAATTACATCAATTAATCAATCAGCTACTCGATTTCCGGAAACTGGAAACCGGAAATCTAAAACTGACAATGGGGTGTGGCGATCTGGTCGCTTTTCTGGCCGAAATCGTTGGTTCATTTGACAAATATGCCGAAGAAAAAGAGATTATACTAAAATTCAATTCCCTTAAGAAAGAGATCATCACCAACTTTGATGCCGATAAGTTGGGTAAAATAATGAATAACCTCTTGTCAAATGCATTCAAATTCACTGGTAAGGGGGGGAAAATAGCGGTTAACCTCTCCCTGATTTTTGATTCACAGGATGGTGAGCAGAACAACGATTCAAGTGAGAATAGAATGATTGAAATTACAGTGAAAGATTCGGGAATTGGAATCGCAGAAACCAACTTCGAAAAAATCTTTAACCGTTTCTTCCAGGTAGATGATGGAATCAAACAAACCGGAACCGGGATTGGACTGGCCTTAACCAAAGAGCTGGTAAAATTGCACAAGGGAGCTATTTCTGTTCAAAGTAAACCCGGTAAAGGTTCGAAATTTACGATCCACCTCCCTTATGTAGAGATGGTCAACGAGCAGGCAGTAAAAATACCAAATCATGAAAATCAACCCGAACAAACAGAATATCAATCTATTGATGAACCGGGCAATGATGGATTATCTGCCGGACGAAAAATAATGCTTTTGGTTGATGACAATGCGGACGTCAGATACTTTATCAAATCCCATTTCAGCTATATTTATCAGGTACTGGAAGCCGGTAGTGGGATGGATGGATGGAATATTGCACTTAAAACAATACCGGATATCATTATCAGCGATGTGATGATGCCCGATATCGACGGTTTTGAATTCTGCCGAAAGATCCGCAAAGATGAACGAACTTCACACATTCCCATTATTCTGGTTACCGCTCTTAATTCGCGGGAACACGAAATTGAAGGATTAAGCTACGGAGCCGATGATTACATTACCAAACCATTTGATCTGGTAATTCTTCAAACAAAGGTTGAGAATATTCTTTCGGTACGAAAGTCACTGAAACAACGATATGCCAAGGAAATGCTTCTTCAACCTAAAAATATTATACTTCACTCACCCGACGAGCGATTTCTTCAAAAAGCAATCGAGGTGGTTGAGAATAACATCTCTGATCCGGATCTCGACATCGAACGGTTTGCAGCAGAAATTGGCGTTAGTCGAATGCAATTGTACCGCAAGCTTGACGCCCTCACCGAAATGACTGTGAAGGAATTTGTAAGGAACATCCGGTTAAAAAGGGCCGCTCAACTTTTGGTTCAGAAAAAACTCAATATTTCGGAAATTGCCTATGCTGTTGGATTCAGGGATTTGTCGCATTTCCGAAAATGCTTTAAACTGGAGTTTGGAATGAGCGCTTCAGAATACGTTGATACCCACCTCCCCAAATAATAATTTCGGCCACCTCAGTTTTTATATCTATACGACTAATATACTGCAATTTGTAGTATATCTCCAATTATCTTGATATTTCTACACCCGCATTTTGGGATTCTTAGCCTGCTCGTGGGAATTCCGCCCCCCCTTCCTGTTACGTTTTAAACACCCAATAAATCTCTTTTATCATAGTTTTACATGACCGAATTAACTTTATTATCAGTGATGGAAAAGATTAAAATTAAACTTAAAAAAGGTTCCTGGAGCATTGGACTTATCGCCATTATCCTTGCTGCTATAATATCCCTTTTGATTTTTACAATTTTATGATGTGTAGCAAATAATTACCTGAAGTAATTAATGCTGCGCCACTGAATAAACGGCAAACCAAAAGGACAGTTTTTCCCGCACATGCGGAATCATAATTTTACACCAACTAATTATAGATGAAAAGAATTTGGATATTTCTTGTCGGATTTCTGATTGTTTTCCAAACTAGTTTCGCCCAGACTCAAAGGAATCCATTAAAAGGATTTGATATGGCAGCCAAAATGGCTGACTCGGAAATTAAACACTTCTCTGAACCCTGGAGTGTTGATTTTAACCCCAAACCTGTCTGGAATTATACGCAGGGCTTAATTGCTGATGCCATGATTCAAGTATGGAAAGTAACCGGCAATTTATCCTATTATAATTACGCCAAAGCTTATGCTGATAAGATGATCGATTCCACCGGAATTATTTCAGGTTATAAATCAGAAGAATACAATATCGACTGTGTGAATTCGGGTAAGTTTCTTTTTGATTTGTACGAGAAGACAAGAGA
This sequence comes from Prolixibacteraceae bacterium, assembly GCA_963677935.2. GTDB lineage: Bacteria > Bacteroidota > Bacteroidia > Bacteroidales > Prolixibacteraceae > JAAFHB01. The sequence goes on from CAXXEH010000003.1 coordinate 4,442,129, forward strand.
TCAGCGTTATCTGAAAGCGATCAACCACATGCGTGATCAGCTCCGAACACAACCCCGCACTTCAGAGGGAGGTTTCTGGCATAAACAAAGATATCCCAACCAAATGTGGCTTGACGGATTGTATATGGGCGCCCCCTTTTTGGCAAAATATGCTTCGGAGACTAATGACCTACTTATTTTTGATGATGTGATCAGGCAGTTTGTCACCATTCACAAACACACCTACAATGCAAAAGCAGGCCTGAATTATCACGGATGGGACGAAAGCAAAAAGCAAAAATGGGCTGATCCTGTTACAGGCTGTTCACCCAATTTCTGGGGAAGGGCAATGGGATGGTATGCCATGGCACTTGTTGATGTACTTGATTATATACCTTCAGATCACCCCGGGCGGATAAAAATTATTGAAATATTGAATCAGGTGGTAAGTGGTATTAAAAGTTGTCAGGATATAAAAACCGGTCTGTGGTTTCAGGTTTTAGACCAGGGTAGCCGCAAAGGAAATTACCTGGAAGCAACCGCTTCATCGATGTTTACCTATGCCTTACTCAAAGCGACGCGCAAGGAATATATCAGTAAAGATTATCATTCGGTTGCAGTTAAAGCTTATAGCGGTCTGCTGAACAATTTCATTCAAAATAACTCCGATGGAACTATTAGTCTCACCAAATGTTGTGCTGTTGCCGGTCTAGGTGGAACTCCCTACCGGGATGGAACTTTTGAATACTATATAAAAGAATTGGTTCGTTCAGATGATCCTAAAGGAGTCGGACCATTTATAATGGCATCGCTTGAATACAGTAAACAAAAATAATTTCTATTAACAAACAAATTTAACAACTATTTATGATGAAAATGAAGCAAAGTTTTCCTGGAAAGGTTTGCCTGTTAGTACTGTTTTTAATCTGTACGGGCACACAACTTTTTGCGCAGAAAGTTGCGGGTGTTGTGGTAGACGAGTTAAATGCTCCGATGCCTGGCGTCAACGTTGTTATCAAAGGGACAACAAACGGCGTAATTACAAATATTGAGGGTAGTTATACAATTACCCCGGGCGATCCTCAAAAAGATGTTCTCTCATTCTCCTTTATTGGTTTTGAAACAAAAGAGATCAGAATCAATGGTGAGAAGGTGATTAATGTACAGCTGAAAAGCAGTTCCCTCGTGTTGGACGAGATAGTAGCTGTTGGATATGGTGTTATAAAGAAAAACGACCTGACAGGTTCTGTCGGGACAGTCTCTTCAGACTTGTTGGTTTCGAAAGGGACAACTTCGGTATTAAGTGCTTTGCAGGGAACAATAGCTGGTGTAAATATTACGACCAATTCGGTGAGACCTGGCGGAGGTTCAACAATCAGAATCCGTGGTCAGAACTCCATCGAGGCAGGTAGTCCACTTTACGTTGTAGATGGAGTGGTTACAAGTGATATCGAGTTTTTAAATCCTGCTGATATCGATCGGATTGATGTTCTAAAAGATGCCTCTTCAACTGCCATTTACGGATCGCGGGGTTCCAACGGGGTTATTCTCGTTAAAACAAAAGGGGCTGGTTCTCTTACAGGGTCCAAAACAACAATAAGTTATGACGGATATACTGGAGTAAGAGACCTATCCAATATACCCAATTTTATGAGTGGAACAGAATGGGTTGATTTCAGGACCTCTGCCTTTTACACTTACGATACTGCAACAAAGGGTTACATTATAAGTGATGCAAGCAAAGCATCTATCCTTCAGAAAAGTCCTTTACTCGAAAAACGGCTGTACAATAAGGACTATGAAGATTGGTTAGGTCTTGCCACCCGGCAGGGAACACAACAAAACCATTATCTTAACATATCGGGAAGCTCGAAAGATATCGCTTACAACTTAGGAGTGGGTTATCAGAATGAGGTAGGAAATTTTATCAAGGAATCGCTTGACCGTTACAGTATGAAGGGTAGCATTTTTCATAAAGTTTCTGATGTTTTCTCGACCGGAGGTTCATTCAATATGAGCCAGACCATCACCAATTCGGGAAGTCAGTATGGCTATCGCGATGTACTTCGTATGCCATCAATTCTGAAAGCTTATGATGATAGCGGAGTTCTGATCGATCAACCAGGAATAGCAACATCAATTCAGGGCGCCGGGAATTTTACCAGCTCTCCCAATCCGTTAAAGGAGATTAACAGCGGTACTCAGGAGATCAGAAGATACGATGTCATTGGAAACATCTTTGTCCAGATCAACCCGATCGCTGGTCTCGAATTAAAATCGACCCTCTCACCACGTCTGAACAAAACCAGAACTGGTAAATATTATGGTATTGTATCCGGGAACCGCACAAAAGACTATGCTTCACAAGCTGATGCCGAGGCCTTTGAATACACCTGGGACAATCAGATTACCTACAATAAAACAATTAAAGATGTTCACCATATCAATGCATCCTTCATCAACAGCTTCTTTAAGAGCCGTTACGAATTACTTCAGGCAGCAACTGAAGGTCTTCCCTACAACTCGGAATGGTATAACCTGTTCAGCGGAACATTGGTTCCAGGCGACTCTAAATCAAACTATACCGAAACAACTCTCCTATCGTATGCCACTCGTGTAAATTATGATTATATGAATAAGTACTTGTTTACAGGAACTTTAAGGTATGACGGCAGCTCCAAGCTTGCAGATAAATGGGCTGCTTTCCCTTCATTGGCCGTAGCATGGCGACTTTCTGAGGAAAATTTTATGAAAGCAAATTTTCTATCCAACTTAAAAGCCCGCTTTAGTTTTGGTTATTCCGGAAATAACAATGGAATCAGCCCTTTCGGCACACAATTAACACCTCAGACCAGTGCAAATGTCTATTACGATTACAATGGTACTGTTGTCTCAGGATTTGCACCTGGATATCCGGTAAACCAGAGCATTACATGGGAAAAAACCCGTGAGTTTAACTTTGGTATTGACTTTGGATTCTTTAACAACCGAATCACAGGTACAGTAGATTTATACAACAAACTCTCCGATGGATTACTCATGAGTCGCACATTAAGCATCGAATCGGGTGTACCAAGTATGAAGGACAATATCGGTTCTGTAAGCAACAAGGGAATTGAAGTATCCTTAAATACTGTAAATGTGAGGACTGACAATTTCGAATGGTCAACCGCTTTTACTTTTGCCTACAACAAGAACGCCATCGAAACATTGTACGGCAAGAAGCAGGATGTGATGGGTGAAGCCCGTTTCATCGGTCAGCCGATCAATGTTATTTACGATTACCGAATTATTGGGGTGTGGAATTCATCTCAAGCTACCGAAGCAGCAAAATGGGGCGAACAACCGGGTCAGGCTATTGCTGAGGACATCAGCAAAGATGGTGTGATCACGGCAGACAAAGACCGGGTCATTCTGGGAAGTCCCGATCCAACCTGGACAGGGAGCATTACCTCCGAACTCAATTATAAAAACTGGGACTTCTCCTTTAATATTTACACCCGGCAGGGATCGTTTGTAAAAGATGAGTTTTTAGGTGAATTTGGTTCTACCAATACTCAGCGTGGTCGTCCGAAAATTGTAGCCGACTATTTTATCCCAACAGGAATTGCCAGGTATGACTGGAACGCATGGGATACTTCAGTTGCTGATACGCCAAAGGCAATCTGGGGAGCAGCTACAGGTAATGAAAATGCAAAATACCCCGCCCCTAATAATGCCGGCCCTTATTACGGATCAAACGGACAATACACAGACGCCTCATTTATCAAAGTGAAAAACATCAGTCTGGGATACTCACTTCCAAAGAAATTGATCTCAAAGATAAAAATGAGTCAGCTACGTTTTTATGTCAACATTTTAAATCCCTTTATCATTACTGATTATGAGGGATGGGATCCGGAATATGCAACAACAACGTTGCAAAATGGTAATGGCCCTGCCAATGTTACCTATCAGTTTGGGGTTAATGTGAAATTTTAATTAAAAAACAATTTCAAGATGAGAAAATTTATAAGCACACTGTTAATGGTTTTGATTCTGGCAAGCTGCAGCGATTTCCTGAATGAAGACAACAAAAGTGGGATCACCAACCAAGAATTTTATACGACAGAGGTAGGTTTTACCACACTTGTCACTGCATCATACAATTCATTACGGACAATTTGGGGTGTTACACCGTGGCTGCAATGCGCGGGTACCGATATGTATCAACGCGAACGGGGGACTGGAAATAAATCAATCCAGGAATACGAACAACTCTATGCAACCGATAGCTTTGTAAAAACCTTCTATCAGAATGTATACAGTGGAATTCAGATCGTAAATATGGCTTTATACTATGTCGATCTCTCGGTTACTACCAATGCCAAAAAGGCAGCATGGAAAGCTGAATTAAAGTTTTTACGCGCATACTACCATTTTATTCTGGTTGAGCAATTCGGCGGTGTCTGTATCAGCAGTGAACCGACCCTGGCACCACGTATGAACATGCCAAGAAGTTCGCTGAGTGAGTCGTATAACTTTATCATTACCGAAATGGAAGCTGCATTGCCTAATCTGGGTGTTGAAGTTGCCAAAGTAAACAAAACTGTAGCCAATCACTTCCTGGCAAAGGTTTACCTCACCCGAGGCTGGGACCTGAAACAGAGTACCGATTTCGACAAGGCTAAAACCTACGCAACCGCAGCAATAGCCAGTAAAGGGATAACGATTCCCTTTGAAACATTGTGGAGCCCTACCAACGAAAATAATGACGAGATTATTTTCTCCGTTCAGTATGATGCTAAGTCAATTGCAAGTACAATCACAGGGAACAATCAGCAATCCCTCTTTGGCCCCTATCTCGGAGGATCGGAATTGAAACATAAATACATGAGTACTTTGCTCTATCCATCATGGAACCTGCACAATTTTTACGGCCAAAACGATGCCCGCTATGATGCGACATTTATGACAACCATCTATGATCAGTATTTTTACTATTACGATAGTACCAAGGACAAAACAAAGATGTTGATCCGGGCCTATTACCCGCGTGTCTGGGGCCGCGAGTATTCAGATGCAGATCTCACAACCTGGAAGGCCGCCCATACTGTTCAGCTTGCTTCAAACATCAAATACTATCCGTTTAAATATGATGAAGTGGCTTATCGCGCAGCTTATGAACTCGATTTCTGCACTCCGGTAATTAAAAAATTCGACAGTCCGGCAACCTCTGCAATTTTCGACCCAAACTGCAGCACCCGTGATATCGTATTGGCTCGCAGAGCTGAGACCTACTTCATCTATGCAGAAGCGTGCATCGGATTGAATGATTTTACCAATGCTGCGACCAATGTGCAGAAAGTACTCGATCGCCCCGGAAATGCCAAAGATGGCATCAAACTCCTTCCAAACACATCAATAGCTGAGGCTGCCACACAGAGTGATGCATTAAATGCCTACCTGATTGAAAGCGCCAAAGAATTTGCTGGTGAATACCTGAGATGGCCGGAACTGAGAAGGACCGGAAAACTCAAGGAATTCTGCGGAAAATACAATTACGACATTAAAAAGATTGGTGTAAATGTAGCCTTTAAAGGTCTCGACGGTCTGGATAAAATTTTACGTCCAATTCCTCAGGACGCAATAGATCTGAACGAAGCCAAAATCACACAGAATCCTGGCTATGTTGCCAAATAATTGAAGTCGGAATCTTACATCACCGGTAATTGATTTCCAATATCGTATTTCTTCCAATATTAAAACTCACAGACCTGTCAGAAATTAATACCTGACAGGTCTTAAAGTACCAGATATCCATAACTTAGGAAGATGAAAACACATTTCAATATTTCTATTACAATATTGTTAATCAAATGTTTAATTATGCCTATAGGCCTTTATGCAAACCTACTGTTGCAACAAAAGGAGTATCCGGCAATAAGTCTGGAACCATTTTCTGACAGTTCGCGGCATTGGTATGGAATTCATGACGATGTTAATATTGTCAATCCGGTAGTGAATCAACCCAAATATAAGGAGAGCGAAATCACTAAGATCGCCGACAACATTCTTCTTTTCCAGCGTAACAACGGAGGATGGCCTAAAAACTATGACGTGCAGGCTGTTTTAACCAATAAACAGGTAGATAGTCTTCTCAAAACAAAAGATAAATTTCATACAACATTTGACAATTCGACGACTTATACCCACATCGAATATCTTGCCAGGGTTTACACAATTACCAAAACAGAAAAGTACAAGGATGGCTGTCTGAAGGGAATTGCTTTCACCCTTTCGGCTCAGTATCCCAACGGAGGGTGGCCACAGTATTTTCCGCTGGAAGATAAAGATAACTATAGCCGAAGGATCACCTACAATGACGGTGCTTTTATCGGAATCATGGGCACACTCTGTAAGATAAGGAATAACGATCCGGATTTCTATTTTGTAAATGACGATCTCCGCAAAGAAGTAAGCCTTGCTTACGATAAAGGGGTACAGTGCATACTTAACACACAAATTATCAGTAATGGAAGACTGACAGCATGGTGCCAGCAACATAATGAAACCGATCTGTCGCCAGCCTCGGCCAGGGCATTCGAGCCGCCAGCCATTTGCAATGGTGAGAGTGCGGGGATCACGTTGTTCCTAATGAACATCGATCATCCCAGCCAGCAAATTATCAAATCGGTTCAGAGTGCCGTTAAATGGTTCAGAGATTCAAAGATTTATCATATAAGGATAAAAACGAATCCTGCCCCGCCTGAAAGATCGCGATGGAAAACAAGTACAATTGACAGGGTTGTTGTGACTGATTCACTCGCTCCGCCAATCTGGACAAGATATTACGAACTCAATACTGAAAAACCATTGTTTAGCGACCGCAACAGCAAGTTGTTATATTCCTTGTCTGAAGTTAGCCGTGAACGGCGCAGCGGATACGGATGGTACACTTATTCGCCCCAGGAGGTGCTAAATAGATATCCTGAATGGGAAAAAAAACGGATCCCAAATGAAAATGTCATAAAACATTAAAAAGGGAATAGTGATGAGAATAATACTTTGGATAATACTCTTTTGCGGGATGACTTCCGGACTGAAGGGACAGAATGGAGCTATTAAACCTGTTCCTCGTGATACCTCATTTACCCCGTACCAGGCATGGCTCAGTATTCATAAAGGTTTCCCGGAAGCGACAATTGTAAAACCTCACCTCCCCACAGGCGTTTCTGCCCAGTATGATTTGGTTTATGTTACTTTACCCGTTACCCCATACGGAAAACGCGAACTGCATCTCGACCTTTTTAGTCCGGAGAAGAAAGGTAAATATCCGGCCTTAATTCTGATTCATGGAGGCGGCTGGCGTTCAGGGAATAAATCAATGCAGGTACCGTTGGCACAACAAATTGCTGCAAAGGGTTATGTTACAGTTACCGTTGAATACAGACTATCCCCAGAGGCACTTTACCCTGCAGCGGTACACGACATCAAAGCAGCCATCCGGTTTTTGCGCCATAATTCCGAAAAATTAAGCATCATTCGCGACAGGATAGCGATCTCGGGAAGTTCTGCCGGGGGACAGCTAGCTTCCCTGATTGGAATGACAAATGACATGAAAAAATTTGAGGGAGACGAAGGGTTCAACTCTGTTTCGTCAGGTGTTCAGGCGATCATCGATATAGATGGCGTCCTCGACTTTACCGATCCGAATGAAAGTGCAAAAGACAATAATCCGGCCCGCCGATCGGCCGGAGCCTACTGGTTTGGAGGCACCTTTAAAGAAGCCCCTGAAAAGTGGATCGAAGCCTCTCCAATCAGATATGCCGGGATAAATACCCCCCCAATATTGTGTATTAACAGTTCTTTGCCCCGGTTTCATGCCGGAAGAGACAGTTTAATTACGATTTTAAATAGTCATCACATTTACTCTGAAGTTCACACCATCTCAGCTACACCTCACCCCTTCTGGTTGTTCCATCCCTGGTTTGAATCAACCGTTGAATATATGGTTGCTTTTTTGGATAAGATTTTGAAATAATATAAACATGAGAAAGTTATATTAACCAGAAAAAATTTAAATGCATTAACTTTTAATCTTATGTGTACAATTTTTAAGGTAGATTCGTTACTTAGATTTTATATCAGAGGAGCTTTTATTGCTTTACTGATGTTTTCGGCAACATATTCGATAGCCCGAAACTACAATTTTACAGTTGCAAAAGATGGGAGTGGCAACTTTACCTCCATTCAAAAAGCGATTGATAGTTGCAAAGCCTTTCCAGACAAACGGATCACCCTATTTGTGAAAAACGGAATCTATAAGGAGAAGTTGGTCGTACCATCCTGTAACACCCAATTGTCAATCGTTGGTGAGAGTGCCAATAAAACCATTATCACTTTTGATGACCATTTTTATAAAATAAACCTGGGACGAAACAGTACTTTCTATACCTATACTTTGAAGGTCGAAGCGAACGACTTCATTCTTGAAAATATGACAGTTGAAAATAGTGCCGGTCCTGTTGGGCAAGCTGTTGCCCTGCATGTTGAAGGTGACCGGTGCGTTTTTATCAACTGCCGCTTTCTGGGCAACCAGGATACCGTTTATGCAGCAGGCAGGTTCAGCCGGATGCTTTTTACTGATTGTTATATTGAAGGTACCACCGATTTTATTTTTGGGGAGGCTACTGCATTGTTTGAAAAATGTTCCATTCACTGTAAAGCAAATTCATTTATTACTGCCGCTAGCACCCCGGAAGGTAAACCTTTTGGCTTCGTTTTTCAGAGATGCAAAATCACAGCCGATGATGGAGTTAATAAAGTTTTTCTGGGTCGTCCTTGGAGAAGTTATGCAAGGGTAGCCTTCCTGAATTGTGAAATGGGTTCATTTATCCTTCCGGAAGGATGGAATAACTGGTCAAAAGCCGAAAACGAAAAAACAGCTTTATTTGCTGAATATAACAATTCAGGATTGGGAGCAGATACCCGGCAGCGTGTCCACTGGTCAAAAAAAATGAATCAATACGAGGCATCAAAATATAATAAAAAGGAGATTTGTGCTGATTTAGGTTGGGAAATTCAGCGCAGCCCCAAATGGTATGATTCAGGTTTATAATTTGAAGCAATTACAAATAAATAGTAACCTTATTCGTTATGAAATTTCTCAAAACACTTTTATTTCTGGTTCCGGCAGTCATATTATCTGATACAGCTGTATCTCAGGCCATTTCCAAAAATAGTTTAAGTGACGCCTTATATAAAGGGATTGAATTTAAGATGCCCTGTGTTAAAGAACCAGTCATTCCCGCCAACAAAGTTTCGATTGCCGATTTCGGCGCCCAAAGTGGAGGATTGGTACTCTGTACTCAGGCATTTGCCGATGCGATTGATGCTGTTTCGAAGAGAGGAGGCGGTAAGGTAATTGTTCCCCGTGGAATATGGCTAACCGGTCCAATTACCATGCAAAGCAATCTCGAGCTGTTTACGGAGGAAGGGGCATTGATAGTTTTCAGTACCGATAAAAATCTGTACCCTTTGGTTAAAACCAATTTCGAAGGGTTTGATACCTACCGTTGTGTTTCCCCGGTTAACGGGCGGAATCTGCAAAATATTTGCATCACAGGGAAAGGCATTTTTGATGGTTCAGGAGATGTTTGGCGTTCCGTTAAAAAGGAAAAACTGACAGACGGACAATGGAAAAAACTGGTGGCCTCGGGTGGTTTGGTAAGTGAAAACGGCAAAACTTGGTATCCCTCTCAACAATTCATTAATGGAGAGAAGGTCGCTGAGATGAATGTCCCGCGTTCGCTTAAAACCAAAGCTGAATTTGAACAGATCCGGGATTTTCTCCGTCCTGTGATGATCAGCCTTATTTCGTGTAAAAGGGTGCTAATAGATGGTCCAACCTTTCAAAACTCGCCGGCGTGGTGCATCCATCCGCTAATGTGTGAAGATTTTACCTTGCGCAATACAACTGTACGCAATCCATGGTATTCGCAAAATGGTGATGGAATTGACATTGAGTCGTGCAAAAACAGTATCATTCATGACTCCAATTTCGATGTTGGGGACGATGCCATCTGTATCAAATCGGGAAAAGACAAGGAGGGACGCGACCGGGGGATACCTAACGAAAACCTGATCGTGAAAAATTGTGTCGTCTTTCACGGTCATGGCGGAGTCACTGTTGGAAGCGAGATGTCGGGGGGCGTACGCAACCTCCACGTTTCAAACTGCACGTTTATTGGAACAGATGTCGGCCTCCGCTTTAAAAGTAACCGGGGTCGTGGAGGTGTTGTTGAAAACATCTACATTTCAGATATTGAGATGATGAATATCCCTACACAGGCCATTTCGTTTAACCTTTATTACAGTGGAAGATCAGCATCCGAAGACCTGGATGCCGGAGATAACGGTACCGTTGAGAAACTTATACCTGTTACGGAGGAAACCCCTCAGTTTAAAAATATCTTCATCCGTGATGTAAATTGCAAAGGGGCTTTTCAGGGTATCTACCTGCAGGGATTGCCTGAAATGAAACTTGAAAATATCTTACTCGAAAATGTTCAGATGGAGTCTGATTATGGATTGATTTGCTCAGATGCCAAAAATGTGAAAATTAAAAATCTAACCCTGAAAACAAAAAAAACACCTGCGATTGACCTAAAAAACAGTCTTGATGTCATTATTGATGGCTTGATTACTCCGAATAAAGAGTTTCCTCTTATTCATATTTCGGGTTCCGGAACCGGAATTACACACTTTAAAAACGCGGGGATTACCAATTCCCAAAAACAGATCCTGATTGAAAAAGTGGTGCCCAAAAACATGGTCAACTGGTAAAAAATTAAGGAGCTACCATTGATTTCTGATAAGCCTTGTTGTTATCGTTTTAAAATAATTAATTTTGGTCACAATAACCAAACCTGATATAAAGATCATTAATTATAATAAGGCGTAAACAATCTAAATGAATTCAAACCACATTACAGTTATCGGAAGCAGCAATACCGATATGGTTATTAAGACCAGCAAATTACCCGCTCCGGGTGAAACGATCCTGGGTGGAGATTTTTTTATGAATGCCGGCGGTAAAGGGGCCAACCAGGCCGTCGCAGCAGCACGTTTAGGTGGTAAGGTAAGTTTTATTGCAAAAACAGGTGATGATGTCTTTGGGAAACAGGCAAGGCAACTATTTGAAATTGAAAATATCAATACCAATAATCTGGTAATTGATGCGGATCACCCTTCCGGTGTTGCACTCATAACCGTTGATGCCCATGGCGAAAACTGTATCGTTGTTGCGCCGGGATCAAACAGTTACCTCACCCAAAACGATATTGATCTAGCCCTTGAAGAGATTCTCAGTTCAACGCTTATTTTGATGCAACTGGAAATTCCTCTCGAAACGGTGATTTATGTTGCAAATATCGCTTACAAGGCAGGCAAAAAAATCATCCTTAATCCGGCCCCTGCTGCAAAAATCTCCGATGATCTCCTGTCCAAACTCTATATGATCACCCCCAATGAAACAGAGGCTGAACTGATCTCCGGAATTGCCGTTACGGATACCGAATCTGCAATCCTTGCCGCCCAAAACCTTTACGAGCGTGGTGTTAAAGTGGTAATTATCACATTAGGAAGCAAAGGCGCCTTACTTTATACAGGAGATGAAGCAAGAGTAATCGAATCTCCTAAAGTGGAAGCGGTTGATACAACCGCAGCAGGTGATGTGTTTAACGGGGCAATTGCTGTGGCAATTTCTGAGGGTATGGAACTCGATGAAGCGATAAAATTCGCTTGTAAGGCCGCAGCCATCTCAGTAACCAGAATGGGCGCACAATCATCGGCGCCTTACCGGAAAGAAATTGAGTAAAATGAAAAACGCAAGATGTAGCGTGTAAAATGCAAAACAGGAACTGAATTTAAAACCATAAAGTGTTGTAAATGAAAAAAAACATCTTAAAATTGATCATACTGGCCCTCACTATTTCATCCTGCGGCGTCAACCCGGAAAAAGGAGCATCTGAATCGCGAACTATTTCGGTAAAAACACTGAAAGATAAAATTGCCGGTGGATGGGCTGGTAAAATGCTCGGGGTAACTTACGGGGCTCCAACCGAATTTAAAGCGCAAGGTAAAACCTTTGATGATCCAATCAATTGGGTCCCCTCGGATGTAAAAGGGTCGCTTTGGCAGGATGATCTCTATGTTCAGCTCACCTTTCTGATGACCATGGATCAATTCGGTATTGATGCTCCTGCCAAAAAATTTCAGGAACTGTTTGCCAAAGCGGGTTATCAACTATGGCACGCCAATGTGCAAGGGCGTAAAAATTATTTTGACAGCATTTTCCCCCCTCAATCGAGTCACCCCGATTACAACATCCATGCCGATGACATTGATTTTCAAATAGAAGCCGATTATATTGGATTTATGTGTCCGGGGATGCCCCAAACTTCAAACAAGATATCCGATAAGATCGGGCATATCATGAACTATGGCGATGGTGTTTACGGTGGCGTTTTTGTCGGGGCTTTATATTCACAGGCTTATTTCGAAAACGATATCCGAAAATTGGTCGAAAAGGCGCTTCAATCACTTCCTGCCGAAAGTGATTATTACAAAATTGTGAAAGATGCCATCCTCCTGCACGATCAATACCCCACCGATTGGCGTGCCGCATGGAAAGAGCTGGAAGCTAAATGGGGAAATACCCATATTTGCGATGCAGGAACAATATCAAATATCGATGCAAAATTTAATGGCGCCTTTATTGTAATCGGACTACTCTACGGCGAAGGCGATCCTGTGAAGACAATGGAGATTACCACCCGTTGCGGACAGGATTCTGATTGCAATCCCTCAAATGCCATGGCAGTTCTCGGTGTGATAAAAGGGCTTAGCGGATTGCCTCAGGGATATCAGGATGCCATTAAGAACATGGGGGATTCACTGTTTGTTTTTACTGACTATTCCTTCAATAAAGCGGTGAAACAAACCTTGAAGTATGCCAAAGTACTTGCGGCACAGAATGGTGGTGTAGTAAGCGAAAATGAAATTAAGATTAAAGTTCAATCACCTCAACCTTTTGCCCTTGAAACGGCATTTTCTAAGCTGGTCTTCGATCGGACTGTCAGAGTTTTTGAAAAAGATGGCTGGCAATTTAAAGGGAAATGGGAACCTTTTACCAAGGATAATCCTAAGGCTAAATTTAGTTGCAAAGCAGGTGACGAAGCCGTTTTTACATTCGAAGGTACGGGAGTTTCAATAAATGGAAACTGGTTCAGGGATTGTGGGAAAGCCGATATTTTTGTCGACGGAGAGCTAAAAAGGACCATAGATGCCTATTTCTGGCATGCCAAACAGACCCATAACGATATGGATTTATACCATATCACCAATCTTCAACAGGGGAAACATACCGTTAAGATTGTGGTTAAAGGGGAGAAACGACCCGAAGCAACAGCCGCAAACTTATATCTGACTAAAGCGATTGTCTTTAAAACCGGCGGTAAGACGAATGAGAATTACAAGTTTTCCTTTCAGAAGTAATTAAAGGTCATGGTGATTAGAATAATTTAATGTCATATGTAAGATAAAAAAATAAAATCACTATTTGTGAATTCAATGTTTGATAGTTCCTCCGGAACTCTTCATATTGTAGCCAGGGATTTCAATCCCTGCTGGAATCAGGAGATAAAATTTTAAATGAGTGCCATTGGCACGATTCATTTTTTAACAAATCATTTCATTATTATGCTGGTACCTCCCAATATGTTAATATGTTCCGTGCCGATGGCACTCCCTCAATTTTGTAACTTCCCCATAACCGGATTAAAATCCTGCCCTACAATATGATCCGAGCCAAGGGCTCTTTTTTTAATAATTTTGCCAGTACGTAACAAATATTTTAAACAGTATCAACGTATTAAATAAGAACCATGACCCTTAAATTAACAGTAAAGCTTATAATTTCTGCAGCTCTTTTGATTTTGATCTCGTGTCAGTCGCCAAAACCAATTGCTGTCGAACCGGTTAAAATTATCTTCGACAGCGATATGGGTCCCGACTACGACGATGTGGGCGCCCTCACACTGCTGCATGCCTTTGCAGACAGTGGAAAGGCAGAGATCCTGGGGACGATGGCCTCAAATAAATATTCTCTGGTTGCACCATGTCTGGATGTAATCAACACCTATTACGGTCGTCCGGCTATACCTGTCGGATCCCCCAAAACCCATGGAGTTACCTTTGACTGCAGCCAGCACTGGACAGATTCACTCACGGCAAATTATCCCCATCAGATCAAATCAAACGATCAGGCACAGGATGTTGTTCTGTTATACCGCAAAATTCTTTCCTCTCAACCCGATTCCTCTGTTGTCATCGTTACGGTAGGTTTCCTCACTAATCTGAACGATCTGTTACTTTCTCCTTCTGACGCCATTTCTCCGTTAAACGGAAAAGATCTGGTAATCAAAAAGGTAAAACACCTTGTATCGATGGCAGGAAAATTTCCTGAAGGCTGGGAATTCAACGTAAAAGAAGATTCCACATCATCGAAATATGTTTTTGATAACTGGCCTACGAAAATAATCTTAAGCGGATTTGAGATCGGGGAGAAATTATTTACAGGGACAAAGCTGATAAAGAGCAACCTGAAAAGCCCGGCAAAGATGGCTTTTAGTATTGCGATCCCAATGTCGCATGGGGATAAAAATGGCCGGATGAGCTGGGACCAGAGTGCCGTATTAACAGCTGTTCAGGGAACTTCACCCAATTTTGGTGAGGTAAAAGGGAGGATGGTTGCCGAACCATCAGGATTTAACAGGTGGCAGACCGATAAAAATGGAAAACATTCTTACCTCATCTTTAAGAAATCTCCCGAAGAGCTATCGGAACTGATTGAAAAATATATGATGCACGAAACCAAATAACTGAATATTATGTATATAGTTGAGACTTATTCTGTTGCTGTAATCCTTACTGTAATCACAATGCTTTGCTGGGGATCGTGGGCCAATACCCAGAAGCTGGCCGCAAAAACCTGGCGCTTTGAACTATTTTACTGGGATTATGTGCTGGGTATTGTCCTCTTCTCTTTAATTCTGGGACATTCTTTAGGAAGCACAGGAGCTCAGGGGATGGGATTTGCGGATAGTCTTCGTCAGGCTAACTGGTCAAGTACTTCAAGCGCATTAGCCGGTGGGGTGATTTTTAACCTGGCCAATATATTGATTGTTGCGGCAATAGCCATTGCAGGAATGTCGGTCGCCTTCCCGGTAGGTATCGGAATTGCATTGGTTTTGGGTGTAATCATTAACTATTTTGCCTCACCTCAGGGAGATGCATTATTGCTTTTTAGCGGAGTCGCTCTGATTGGTCTCGCCATTGTTATTGATGCCTTGGCCTACCGGAAGAAGGCGGCACAAGCGAAGAAGGTTCCTGCTAAAGGTATTATTCTCTCAGTGGTCGGTGGTGTTTTGATGGCATTATTCTACCGTTTTGTGGCCAGCTCAATGGCAACTAACCCTTTAAGCCCCGAGATGGGTAAGTTAACCCCGTATGCCGCTGTATTTATTTTTGCATTAGGAATACTAATCAGCAACTTTCTGATTAATACCGTACTGATGAAAAAACCCGTAGAGGGTGAGCCGGTAACCTATTCCCAATATTTCAAGGGATCGCTGAAGGAACACCTTACAGGAATTTTAGGTGGAATGATCTGGTGCGTCGGAATGTCACTGAGTATCCTGGCAGCAAATAAAGCAGGATTTGCAATATCTTACGGTCTTGGGCAGGGCGCCACCCTGATTGCAGCACTCTGGGGGGTATTTATCTGGAAAGAGTTTAAAAATTCACCCAAAGGGGTAAACACCTTGCTGACACTGATGTTTCTCCTTTTTGTAGCCGGACTCGGACTGATTATTCTTGCGGGAAGCTAATTGTTGATCTCCCCAAACAAATACATATCTTCATCTGTCCCCCTTATTTCGGTAAGGGTGACAGCATGAACCGTATTTTTCAGTTCTCCTGAGACCTTAAACCGAACCGGGACATAATGTTGCCCATAGCCATTTGCTATTCCCTGGGTAATTTTTTCAATCAGTACATTCTCAGATTGACCGATAAAGGAGTTGAAATATCGCATTTTATTCTCAACAGAAAGCTCCCTTACCTGGAGTGACCTTGCGTTTTTTACTTTTTCATGGATATGATTTTCAAGTCTTTCCGCTCTTGTCCCCTTCCTGACGGAGTATTTAAAAGTGTGGATATGACTGAAATTAAATTCATTAACTGCATCAAGTGTCTGCTGAAACTCCTCTTCGGTTTCGCCAGGAAAACCAACAATAATATCGGTTGTAAAATTGAAGTCAGGGTAAGCCGTTCTGAAGAGTTTAATGGTTTTGCGGAATTGTTCCACATCGTACATCCTGCGCATCCGAAGTAATGTCTTCTCAGATCCGCTTTGCAGACACAGGTGGAGGTGTGGCATCAGTTTGGGATTTGCAAAAAGTTTCACAAAGTCGTCGCCAAACCCGTCGGGTTCAAGTGACGAAATTCTTACCCTGAAATCTCCGGGGACCTCCAGAATTTGTGCCAGCAAATCTTCAAAGCGGACGAATCCGTCTTCGTATCGCCCAATATTCACCCCTGTGATCACAATTTCCTTAAACCCGTTTTCGATTGTTTTCTGTACGCTTTCGAGCACATCGGCAACGGGTCGGGAGACCGCCATTCCCCGAACCATCGGAATAATACAGAAGGTGCAAAAATTATCACAACCATCCTGAATCTTAACTGCACTGCGGGTGTGAAGACTCTTACGCACAGGCTCATACCTGAAAACATCCTCAGGTAACTTGTCGGGATGCAGAATTTCGCCAGAGAAATGGGCATCGACCAAAGCAAGGATCGAACTCTTCCGGCTGTTTTCGACTACAAAAGTGATGTTCTCCTGGCTTTCGAGTTTCTCCTTAAAATTGTTAGCCATGCAACCAGTTACTACCACCACCGCATTTTTGGTTTTGCGGGCAGCCTGACTGATCACTGTTCTCGATTTCTGATCGCTCTGATTGGTCACCGTACAGGTATTTACAATCACCACATCGGGCGAGGAATTCGTGTCTACCAGTTCGTAGCCAGCCTCGCTAAAATCGGTTACCAACGCATCGGTTTCGTACTGGTTAAGTCTGCAACCTAATGTTTTAAAGGCAACAGTCTTCTTTTTATTTGTTATCACGGATTTGTTCTTCAGATAAAACAAGATTTGAGCTACTACTCTTTTCATTTTCAACCAACTCACCACTCATCGAAAAATGGGTAGCCGAGGTAATTTTGACATCCACGATTCTCCCCATCAGCGAATCATCGTGCTGATCGAGCCGGACAATGATTTTACCTTCGGTGAGTCCGGTTGAAAAGCCGGTTTTTCGGTCAGTTCCGTTGACCAGCATACGCATGGTTTTACCCACCAAAGTTGAATTGTATTCGTGAGAGTAGATCTTCAATACTTCGGAAAGGCGATGAAGCCGATCTTTTTTAATGTCGGATGAAACCTCATCTTCCCAACGGTAACTCGCAGCACCAGGTCGTGGCGAATACATCGCAATGTAAGCCATATTGAATTTAAACTCCTCCATAGCCACAATGGTATTCTGAAATTCATCTTCCCCTTCACCCGTAAATCCAACGATGATATCGGTAAACAAGGTTGCCTGGGGAATCAGTTCCCGGATGTCGGCCACAATACGCCTATATTTGTCCATCGAGTGACGCCGGTTCATCTTGATCAGCACCCGCTCATCGCCACTCTGCATAGGAAGGTGAATCTGCTTGGCCAGACAATCGTATTTTGAGATCACCTCAATCACTTCACGGTTCATATCCTGTGGGTGTGGCGAGGTGAAATAGACCCAGAATTCATGTTCTGAATTCTTCCCAAATTCCCCAATCTGTCTGAGCAATTCAGCAAAACTGACCTCTTCACCATTTTTATCAAGTCCATAGGAATTTACATTCTGTCCCAAAAGGGTGATCGATTTATAACCCTGACTGACCAGATGTGCGATCTCTTCGATAATCTCGACTGACGGACGAGAAACCTCACGCCCCCGGGTATAGGGAACAGCACAAAAGGTGCAAAATTTATCGCATCCATTTTGAATCGGAACGAACGCCTCGTAAGTCGACTGGTATTTGGGCTTGATGTTCCACATTCCTGCAATGTGCTCATTTTTGGGCATCACCGGCTGGGGCATCTTAAGTCCTGCCGGCGAGACTACGCCATATCCGCGGATCATTTCGGGAAGTTGTTCCAGTTCGCTCATTTGAAAAATAAGGTCAAAAGTCTTTAGAAATTTTTCCTTATCGGCAGGCAACAGACATCCAGAAACAAAGGTGATCAGATTACGTTTGTTCTTCCATTTGTTCCATTGTGCAATTTTGTTGTAAACCTTATCGATCGGCTTTTGCCTCACCGAACAGGCAAGAATACCCAGCAGGCTGGCATCTTCCTCATTTTCAGTCCGGACATATCCCATCCCTTCGAGGACGGAACTTACCCGTTCACTATCAGAGAGGTTCATCTGGCAGCCCAAGGTAATTAAATGGTACTTCATTCTTCCAATTATAATTTTGCGTTAAGCTACTGGCAGCCAGCAGCTAGCCGCCAGTTAAAAATAGACCTCGCAATGGATCTGATCGCGGTCAAAACCTTTCTGTTTAAGGATTTCAAGCGCATCAAAAATCATTTCGCTGTTTCCACAGAGATCGAACTGTGTTTCGGGTGCAAATTTACAGGTTTTTAAATAACCGGTAAGCCGTCCGTGATAATCCCCGCTTTTATCACGGCTGGAACAAAGGGTGTACCGGTCACTGGCATATTCATTACGGTCATACGCTTCATTTGAATAACGGACACCATGGATAAGCTGATAATCAATTTCAGGAAAAGTATGTACGATACTTCTGAATGGCGCAATTCCTGTGCCACTGGCGATAAATACAAATTTCCCTTTTGCAGCCAGCTCCGGTTCCATTCCAAATTTTCCGAATGGGCCGTGCACCTCAACCATATTACCCGGTTTAAGCTTCCTCAATCTTGGTGTGAAATAACCATTTTCGACCTCCTTTACCAGCACTTCAAGATTTTCGTCGTTCACGCCACTGTAAATCGAATATTCCCGGCTTTGATTTCCGCCAACGATTCCCAGCGAAATATGCTGTCCGGCTTTAAATGCAAAACGTGCCTTAGGTAATTTCAATGAAAACGTCTCATCTGTCAAATATCTGATCTCCTCAACCTTATAAAAGCTCTCGTCCATTTTCATGTCGGGCTTCATCAAACTCATCATGACCTTAAATTTTGGAGTGCAAAATTAATCAAATATTTCCAATTAAGACTTATTTGTCTTTTAATCATCAATATTAAAAACATTCAGATACAGATGAAATAGCCATGGTTGTAAAATCACAAACCGAAGAGGAATATATCACCATGGCTATTCCATTTGGCCGCTAAATAACAAATTATATACAAATGAAACATTTCACATTTTGATTGACTTTTTCAGGTATATCTGAATATTTCCGAACAATCAATCTTACTTTAAAATTCGCAATATCACAGAACCTTCATCCAATTTGTGTGTTTGATGTTAAAATGCAGATGATGGCAAAGGCAGAAGAATACTCCAGGGCAGAACAACAATTATTTCCGGTTAAGGTGACCGATAATACAGAGGTATCTCCGGGTGTCTTTCTGATTTCATGGCGCCAAAAAGTGTCATTTATACCAGGTCAGGTGGTAAAACTGGCACTCGACCAGCTTCAGCCACCACGCATTTACAGTCTTTGCAGCGGAAATACGGGGGATAAATTCAGTGTCCTATTTAATATTAAGGAGGACGGATACCTCACTCCACGACTGGCGGCGGCAATTCCGGGTGATGAGCTTTTAGTTTCCAAACCTTATGGCAGCTTTCATGGCGATCACACTCCGGCCTACTGGATTGCGACAGGTACAGGAATTGCCCCTTTTTACAGCATGTTTCAGTCGGGATTATCCGATCAGAAAATTCTGATCCACGGGGCACGAAATCTGAGTCAGTTCTACTTTGAAGATGAGCTGGAATGGGCGCTGGGCGATCGTTATATCCGTTGCTGCTCTGGTGAACAATCCTGCAATGTCTTTCCCGGAAGGGTGACCAGTTATCTCGTTGAGAGAAATCAGTTTCCCAAAGATTTTAAATACTACCTTTGCGGCAAGTCGCTGATGGTAGTCGACGTTCGGGATCTTTTAATATCCAAAGGGATACCCTACGAGAATATTTTTGCAGAGATCTACTTCTAAGCCATTAGTGACTCAAAGTCAGGAAAATTTCAATATTAAAATTTCACGGTGATGAAGGATCAACTCTTTGGCAAAAATTTAATCGAATTACAGAAACTTAGTCTGGCACTTGGGTTGCCCAAATTTACCGGGAAACAGCTTGCCGACTGGCTTTACAAAAAGGAGGTCAGTTCGATTGATGAGATGAGCAATCTTTCGAAGAAGGCCCGTGAGTTGCTCAACGAAAAATATGAATTTGGACTATCGGCCCCCTCCAAAGTTCAGGTGAGCATAGACGGGACAAAAAAGTACCTCTTCCCTACCCTGCACAATAAATTCATCGAAACGGCAATGATACCCGACGATGACCGCAAAACAGTTTGTGTTTCGACGCAGGTGGGATGCAAGATGGGTTGTCTTTTCTGCATGACGGGTAAACAGGGTTTTCAGGGTCAGCTTACCGCCGGGGAAATTGTAAATCAGATCAGAAGCATTGAGGAGTATGGCGAAGTTTCCAACATTGTCTACATGGGAATGGGTGAACCATTCGATAACCTCGAAGCAGTTCTGAAAAGTCTGGACATCCTGACCTCAGATTGGGGATATGCCATGAGCCCAAGGCGTATTACCGTCTCCTCAATCGGAATTATTCCAGCTATGATCCGCTTTCTCAACGAAAGTGAAGCTCATCTGGCCATCAGTCTTCACACGCCGTTTGATGAGGAGCGGCGTAAACTCATGCCTGTTCAGATCGCCTATCCGATTGCCGAAGTTGTAAATGAGATCAAAGGTTGGGATTTTGGCCGGCAACGGAGGGTCTCATTCGAATATATCCTATTTAAGGGACTGAATGACAGTGCCTATCATGTCCGTGAACTTGTAAGACTTTTATCCGGAATCAGGTGCCGGATCAACCTGATCCGCTTTCACCCCGTCCCGGGAACCCCATTGGAGAGCCCTGACGAAGAGACGATCAACAGTTTCAGAGACCAATTGAACGCCAAAGATATCACCACAACTATCAGGGCATCAAGGGGCCAGGATATTTATGCCGCTTGCGGGCTGTTATCGACTAAGGAATTGATATCCTAAGAAGGATCGGGGATGGGTGAGAATTGATAAATCGCTATTAAAGATTGATCCAATATTATAATCATTCAGGCGATGTTGAATTGTATTTCCTGACCGTACTTAATAATCTCATTAACAATCGGATTAGATCTTTCAAATTCACTCTCCCTAAAAGGATGTGGTTCAATCCTACTATCAATTTTTCTTCTTAATTTGCATTAACGGCATCTGCATATTTTTGTGCGATATCTAAAGCATTTGTTTTATCCATAATCTAATAATTTCTATTTTTCAATCCAATGCTTTACAACTTTATCAAAGTCAATGTTTGATCCTTCACCATCCTCTACCCTAAAATTTAGTAAAATATACCTTTTGATGAATATAAGAATATGCTAAACCAATGTTAAGATATTCATTGTCAAATAATTTGTACAAATATAATAATTAAAGATCCCAATTATTCCTGGATTTATAAGTAAAAATTTCTACTATCGTTTCCCGATACTTCTGTTTTTAAAGCTTGAAATATCGATCAGACCCTGGGTATCGTCATCAAAGCTGATCGCGATGCTGTCTCCCGATAAGGTAACCGGAAGTTCGTTTGAGATCTGTGAGGAACCAATAAAAATATTAGGCCTTCCTTCGACAGTGAAATAGTAGAAACTGTTCCCGTTTTTAATATCCGAATTGATCCGCTGAACTACGGAATTAAGAATCAGCTTTTTCGTAGTCCCTTTGGGATTTATTTTATTACCTGCCATGTTAAAGGCATTTTTATAGGCCATTAAGGTTTCAGTCAGGGTATTGCCAACCCCAACAATGGTATAGTCTTCGATGGCAACCATTGCAAACATCTTCACCAGACCGCCATCATCCTTTAGCGTCATCACGTAAGTTGGTATATTGTTAATATTGTAGGGAATCGGCTGAGATGCTGAAAATCGTTTCTCCTGGACTTTCCCACGGGCAGATTTTTGAGCAGCAAACTCAGTGGCGCCACTTTGTTTGTACCAAATGGTCTTTTTAGTCCTGGTGTCGACCAATACGAATCCGACAGTCGCCTCATCGGCGCCAACCGAAGTGAGTCCGGTGTACCAGTAGGCCTTATTGTCCTCTCCATAAACCAACGTTACCCCTTCGGTAATTTGTAATTTATTCTCATTTGAGAAATTCCAGTACCCTTTCACAAAATTTCCCCAATCGTTAAGCTGTTTTTCGATAAAATAGTCAGGTTGAATTCGATCGATCCATGCCGGAGCATTTGCGATGCCATACTCGTCACACTTCCCGGTCTCCGTATTTACAACAATGACTCCGGTAGCCTCTTCCCCATTAAATCCAATCGTTTTTTTAAACTTCGTAACCACCCAATAAGGGATGCCGTCATCATCAATTTCAAAACTATAATCGGTCAGTCCTAAATTATAAAAACCACTCATGTAGAGATGACGCTCCAGAAAGTCATTAAAAAAACCTTCTGACTGATATTTGATCCGCACTTTTTTTCCGTTAATCTCCTGTACCAATTTCACATCCCTTTCATTCGAGGCATTCACCATCACATAACCGTTTGTCCCTTCAGAATTCTTGTTCCACTTGAAAAATCCGGAATGTAATAAGGGGGCTACCCAGTAAAGGTTATTTTTCACCTTCTGAATATTGAATGTCCCCAGACGCACCTGGCTTCCAAGCGCCGGCTGTGCCCCAAGTACCTTATCGCCCAGAAGATTGGCCAGCGATTGATCCACCACCCTAATTTTTTCCATCGAGATTGGCGCCATATGGGTTGACAGGTTCTCACCAACCTCAATATTTCCAATTAGATTCCGGTAATCCGAGGTGCGGAGTAACGGCCACGAGGTAACCATTGGCAATACCGTTGAATAGAGCGCCAAAATGACCAGAATAACAGTGGCGATTTTACTGTTCGATTTCACCTGAAAAGTCTGGACACCATCAATAGTTATCGGTAGTACTTTCATATTCAAGGCGATCCAGATTATTGTCAATACTGCCAGCCCTACAGGCAATCCCCAGAAACCGTAGGCGATAACCGGCATTCCAACATAGAGTATCACCAGTGCAGCGATTACGATCATGATCAACGCTATAACCTTTTTCATCTTCAGAGAATATTTTGTATTTATAAATTAAATCGTTTTAAAATCGTGCAATTTACCATTTTAAACACAGCTTCATGGTTTCGGTGAAATTAATCAACAAAGGTTGTAATCTTAGGAATGCCCCCCAACAATGATCCGCATAATTTTAAGGTTGAGCACAATAAACCGCCAGGCTTGCCAAATCAGGTTACGGCGCCAGAAACGGGTTCCACTTGTAGGTATGGGAGGATATGACTCATCGTAATATCCGCGAACTATATTTTTTGCCATTACAACTATTTTACTAAGTTATTAAATATAAATAATTTACTCAGGAAGGAGCCACCAGAATGGGTAACCTTTAGCTTTATGAATAAACATATAATGCAGAAACAGCTTAATCCAGTGCCCCGCCAAACCGGCTTCGCCAACGGTGTAATTAAGGTCGCGTCCCCACTCCGGAAACTTCTGCCAGTCGGGGACAATGGGGAAGACAGTCATTGTAGCGGCATTTCCTTTAAACATGCTAAAACCTGCCGACACCACACAGGCAGCCCCCATCTTGCCCATTGATGCCTTATGTTTGAAATCAGTACGTCCCGTTTTGATCCTGTTGACGATATTGAGCGCAACAATCTTGCCAATGACTCCTGACGGCATCCCCGTACGCGGAGGAGCTGGTGTAATCAGCATACCATTAGGACTTTTCATAGGTTTAGAAATCTGGTGAGGTGGTGCAAAAGCGATACCAGTAGCAAAGATATTTCCAAAAGCAGGGTTCTGATACACCGAAGGCCAATCTTCAACTGCCCACTCCTCGAATGCCTTTCCCGAATAATCGGCATCCACCTTCATAAAACCGCTTGGGGCAAAAAGTTGAGCAGTGATATCTTCTCCTATTTTATTATAGGCCTTCATCCCCACTCCGGCAAAGGCCGGAATTAACATTGAAAAGTCAAATGGAACGGTATGCATCTCTCCGTCGAGTGTTTCATAATGTGCTAGCCCCTCTTCTATTTTAGTTACCCCGGCCCGCTTAATCCAGCGGATGCCATATTCTGCAAAAATAGATTCGCTGAAAACTTTGGTAGGTGTTACATAACCTCCCCGTTTGATGAAAGCTCCACCCATTCCGAAATCGCCCAGTTCATATTCATTCGAAATCCAGGTAATCTCGGCCATGTGCAATAAGCCGCGTGTTTTAATCTCGTAGGCGACATTGAGCGCATATTCAAAAGCTGCCCCCTGACATGTCGCGGTAGGATGACCAGTCCCAATCAGGAAACGGATCTTTTCTCCATTTTTCATGCGTGCAAAGCAAGTTTGAAGCGCCTCCCAGGTTGCAACGGCATGGTCACACGAGCAAACTGAATGGGTAAATTTATTGGGGCCAAGTCCTTCAGTAGCTTCAAAATTGAGTTTTGGTCCTGTTGCATTTACCAGGTAATCGTAATCAATTTTGTCAGTTTCACCCCTACGGGATTCATCCGTATACTCTATTGAAACATAGGCTCTCTCCATTGATTGGTCTCCTTCAGGGAAAATAGCCACCGCTTTGGCCTGCCGGAATTCGATTTTCCAGCGGTCATAAACTGGCTTGAGTTTAAACCGTACCTGATCGATGGTCATTTTGCCAATACCCACCCATATATTCGAGGGTATCCATTGGTAGTAAGCCCCCGGACTGACAACGACCACCTGGTGCGCCCGCCCAAGTTTTTTCTTAATGAATGCAGCAGCGGTATGCCCGGAGATACCTGCGCCCAGAACAACGATTTTTGCCATAAGAACTATATTAAAATTTGATTGAGCGAATGGTAAGGTTAAAAGATAAAAGTAATAAAACTAGAGAATTAATGACAGCATAATATCACCAAAAAAACAACAAATATTCTTTAAGTTGTCAAACTCGTTCTGACTTATTTTACCCCTTTTATTTGATTAAGTTCCGTTCTTAACTTCTCAACGATTTGGGGATTTTGTCCTGCAACATTTTGTTTTTCACCGATGTCATTGGATAAATCATACAACTGATTCTGATTTAGATTTCCAAGTTCAGTATTGGTGGAAACATTAATTGCAGTCCCTTTCCCGGGAGCAATAAATTTCCATTTTCCGTCTTCGATGGACAGGTTGTTGTTTACATTCTGCAAGACCAGGAATTTACGCCCTTTCCCACCTTTGTTGAGCCAGGCATTCAGGTGGTTTTCACTATCGGGAGCAGCATCTGACGGAAGTTTTACCTTTAATAAGTTGGAAATTGTAGCCAACATATCTACCTGACACAGCAGTTCATCCGATACACCCGATTTTACTTTGCCTGGCCAGCTTAAGATTCCGGGTACCCTTGTCCCCCCTTCGAAACTGCTGTATTTTCCACCCCTCAGCTCACCTGCTGGTTTGTGATTACCCAGCATTTCAACTGCCCGGTCTTTATAGCCGTCGTCTACAACCGGACCATTGTCGCTTGTCAGAATAATAATTGTATTTTTTCCGAGACCAAGTCGTTCAAGGGTTTTCATCACCTCTCCTACCGACCAGTCGAATTCAATGATGGCATCTCCGCGAGGCCCCATACCGCTTTTGCCGATAAACCGGGGATTGGGTACACGAGGCACATGGGCATCATGTGTGGCAAAATAGAGAAAGAAAGGTTTGTCCTTGCTCTTTTCAATAAATGAAAGCGCCTTTTCGGTGACGACATCTGCTATTTCTTCGTCTTTCCATAATGCCGATTTACCACCTTTCATAAATCCAATACGAGAAATGCCATTTACAATCGACATGTCGTGACCATGACTTGGATGCATTTTCAACAGCTCCGGATTTGATTTACCCGTTGGTTCACCTTCGAAATTTTTCTCATAACTGACTGCAATCGGATCGTTTGGGTCCAGATTGACGATGCGCTCATTCTCAACATAAACGCAAGGAACGCGATCGCCGGTAGCCGCAAGAATAAATGAGTAATCGAAACCAATATCCGAAGGTCCGGGTGTAATATGGCCATTCCAGTTCTGTGTTCCTGTTTTGTCACCCAAACCAAGGTGCCATTTCCCAACCACACCTGTCTGATAACCAGCATTTTTAAACAGATCGGCAAGGGTATAACGTTCAGGACGGATGATAGAGCCAGCATCCCCCGAGGCAATACCCGTTCCTTCACGTCGCCAGGCATACTCACCAGTCAGCAAAGCGTATCTGGAAGGTGTACATGTTGCGGCTGAACTATGCATATTTGTAAATCTAACTCCATGTTTAGCAAGTCGTTCCACATTTGGAGTTTTGATCGTTTTAGCACCGTTACAACTTAGGTCACCATAACCAATATCATCGGCATAGATAAAAATGACATTAGGTTTATTTGTCTGCATTTGTGCAAAACTTTCCGGAACAAAGAATCCCAGAGGTATAGTTGCCAATAGGGGTAAATAATAAGACGGTGACATCAGTAATGTATTTAAGTTCAATAAAGTTTACTAATCTAAAATAGTTAATGGGTATAAGTTAGCACCTTTTTATGATCTCTTTGATGAACCAATAATAATTAAAAATATCGACTCTATAGTGAATTATATGAATAAAAAAAGCGGGACAATTTCGTGCCCCGCTTTCATTTAATTTTGATTAAGTGATTTTATTCTTTTCAGATTCCTCCTTCTTTTAATTTTCAACTTACCCACATAATCCATATAATATAGTGCAGGCACGAAAACCAGCGTAAGGAAAGTCGCAAAACTCAGACCAAAGATAATCGTCCAGGCTAATGGACCCCAGAAAGCCACATTATCTCCACCAAAATAAATATGAGGATTTAATTGGGTAAACAGGGTTACAAAGTTAATATTCATCCCCACCGCCAAAGGAATAAGACCAAGCATGGTTGCAGCAGCCGTAAGTACTACGGGAGTGAGACGGGTTCTGCCAGCCAATACGATTGCCTCCCGCGTTTTCATCCCCCGCTCTTTCATCACATCACAAAACTCCACGATCAGGATTCCGTTCCGCACAACAATACCACCCAAAGCCACGACTCCAAGCCCGGTCATCATAATGACCAGATCCATCCTGAAGATGATTACGCCAAGCAAGACTCCGATGATACTAAATATCACCTCACTTAGAATGATGATTGTTTTACTGACCGACCCAAACTGTGTGATCAGGATAAAGAAGATAATCCCCAATGCAATGACCATCGCCTTCAACAGGAATGCGGATGTTTCATTCTGATCATCCTGTTCACCGGTAAGTTTGAACTCTGTTCCTTCATGCTTATTGAATTCTGCTGCGATTTTCTTAATCTTAGGAACAATATCGTTGGCAGAGTAATCGGTCAATACATTGGAATAGACTGTAATCACCCGTTTTTGATTTAACCTCTTAATTCCGGCATAAGAAGTGGAGTAATTAATTTTTGCAACTGTGGACAATGGAATGCTCCTCAGTTGCCCGCTGTTCATATCCCGGTAGGTAATCAACAAATTTACCAAGGCATTGATATTATCACGGGTCACCTTGCGATAACGGAGTGTAATCGGATATTCGTCTTCATCCTGCTTAAATTTCGAAATCTCCTTACCAAAAAGAGCTGTCCGGATTTCGAGACCAATTTGCCCGGTTGTAAGCCCTTCGCGCATCGCACGGTCGCGATCAATGTCAATGATAATTTCGGGTGAGTTCATCTCAAAGTCAGTCTTAAGTTCTGCCACTCCCGGAATCCTCAACGAATCAAGGTAACCTTTGAAAGCGTAAGCATCAGCAACCAGGTATTCCAGGTTTTCGCTGGTGACCTCAATATTGATCGGTTTTCCTGTTGGCGGGCCCATCTTGCTTTTGTCAACAGTGATCTCAGCTCCCGGGATATTGGCAATGTCTTTTCGCATTCTCTCCATATATTGGGTCGTCGATATGCCGGTTGTTCTGAGCTTGTGTTCTACAAAGTTTACAGAGATTTTCCCCTTGTTGTAAGGTTTCCCTGCCGAGGAAAATCCCTCTTCTTCAACCCCGATTGTAACGTTGGAGATAATTGATTCCACATCCGGATTATTTTTCCCGATTGACTTATAGACCAGGTCTCCTACAATCCGTGTGACGCTGTCAGTAACCAGCTGATCGGTACCTCCGGGCATCTTTATATAGACGTAAACATTATTTGGATCACTATTCGGGAAAAACAAAACCGTGGGTTTTACAGCACCTGTAAGAAATACGGTAAAGAAGAATAACGCGATCATTGATACCAACATCCATGCTGCATGGTGTCCCTTAAGGGCATATCGAATTGTCCGTTCGTAAAACCCCATCAGCCAGGGCCACAATTTGTCCTGGAATCCGCTGATCCAATGACGAATCGCAAAATGATAAGCTACAACCAGCAGAATTGCAATCATAAGGAAGTTGGCAAGTCCATACATCTTTGTGGCATAGAATAATAACGAAATTCCAAAAGTCACAATCAGTATTTTTCTCATCTTTTTCCACTCGCTCTTTCCGTCACTCTCATTATCATATTCATGCTGCATAAAAGAGACTGCAAAAACAGGATTGAAAATGTAAGCTACAAAAAGCGATGCAAACAACGTTATAATAAGAGTTACCGGAAGATAATGCATAAACTGTCCCACGATACCAGGCCAGAATGCCAATGGGAAAAAAGGTGCCAGTGTAGTTAGTGTTCCCGATAATATCGGCATGAAGACTTCTCCGGCAGCCATCTTGGCCGCCACTTTGATATCGGGATGATTTCGGTGAATCCGGTGGGTATTTTCAATCACCACGATGGCATCATCCACCACAATCCCCAAAGCAAAAATAAAGCCGAACATCACAATCATGTTCATTGTGAAACCAATTCCCGGAAGGACCAGATAAGCCACTGCCATGGAGAGGGGAACTGAGAGGCCAACGAAAAAGGAGTTGGTGAATCCCATGAAGAACATCAGCACGATGGTTACAAGGATAAAACCGATGATGATCGTATTGTTAAGTTCTTCCAGTGTATTTCGTGTGAAACGGCTTTGATCGCCGGTGACTGTAAGTGTCAGGTCAGAAGGAAAATCTCTCCCCTTAAGCTGATTATCAACGATATCCTTAATATTATCAGAAGCATCCAGAAGGTTCGCTCCGCTTTTCTTAATCACGTTTAGCGTAATCACATTCTTCCCGTCAAGATGAGCGAAACTCTCCTGCTCCTTAAAGTCATCCTTAATATCAGCAATATCGCTCAACCTTACGTAGGCGCCGCTGGATGAGTGAATCACAATATCCCGTAATGTTTCCACCTTTTGAAACTGCCCTTTCAAACGAACCGTATTTTTTGTTCCGTGTGTATTGATAGTACCGCCCGAAATGGTCAGATTCTCGCTGGCAACAGCCCGTTCGATATCGCTGAAAGTCACCTTGGCCGCCTGCATCTTGAAAATGTCGGCATCAATTTGGATCTCCCGCTCAAGTGCGCCTACAATGTCAACACGCGTAATCTCCTTGACACCTTCGATTTTGTCCTGCGCTATGTCCGCAAATTTCTTCAGTTTGTCGAGACTATAATTTCCTGAAATATTAAGATACATCACCGGAAATTCGGAGAGGTCGATATCGAGAATCTGGGGCTGATCGGGCAGATCATTCGGTAAGTCTGTTTTTGATTTATCCACAGCATCACGAACCCGCTGTTTGGCAGACTCGATCGAAATATCGGGATCGAATTCCACCACAATCGAAGAGTAATCGGGAACAGAGTTGCTGGTTATTTTCTTGACATCCGCAATTGATTTCAGTTGTTTTTCAATGGGACGGGTAACCAGATTTTCGATATCCTCAGGAGAAGTACCCGGATAAGGGGTATTTACAATGATATAGGGAATGACTACCTGTGGGAACTGCTCTTTCGGGATGAAATAGTAGTTCATGAGCCCCAGAATTGATATCAGTATGGCCAGTACATAGATACTGGTTTTGTTATCAATCGCCCAACTCGTGGGGAGGAATTCCTTGATTTTTAATTTGCCTTTTGACATATCGTAAATTCGTTGTAAATTAATAGGTTATGAGTGCTCCTTCGTTGAGGTTCTGATATCCGGAAGTGATTACCTTATCTCCCAGGGCTAAACCTTCCAAAACTTCTGCAACTCCGTTATAGTTCATCCCTGGTTTGACCAATCGCCTTGAAGCAAACCACTGATTATCTTTTTGAATTGCAACATATACAAACTTCCCGTCTTTGTTACTCTGGATATAATTTACTGGTATACAGAATGCTTTCTCATTAGTGTAATCCTTAATTTTAACATAGGCGATCATATTGGCCCGCAATTGCACTTCACCCGATTGAATTCTGCACTCCACCTGAAAAGTCCTGTTTGTTGGATCGATAAAACGGCTGGTAAAATTAAGTTTGGTTGCAATCTCTTTTCCAAGATCTGGAAACCGGACCAAAGCCTCATTCCCATTTTGAATCCTTGAAGCAAAATTTTCTGAAACATCAGCCTTGATTTTTGCCGAACTCATATTGATTACCCTGATTGCCGAAGTGGGTAATCCGGGAGAAGCCATCTGCCCCACCTTTAAAGGTACACTTTCAACAGTTCCGTTAATTGGAGAGAGAATTCTTGCCATGTCGATCTGACCCTGTAGCGTTTTGATTTTATTCTCAAGCGCTTCCTTGTTTGTTCTGGCCTGAAGGAATTGCACTTCGCTACCGATATTTTTATCCCAGAGCGCTTTCTGCTTTTCGAAGAGACTACATACAAGGCTGTACTGAGTTTTCAATTCGTCGAGTGACTGTTTAAGTACAACGGCATCGAGTTCGGCAAGCACCTGTCCTTTTTTCACATTAGATCCTTCGGTTACATTTACAATTGTGACAATACCAGCCATCTGAGGACTTACGGCCACATTCTGATCGCCGTCAACAATTCCCTGAACTTCAACATAATGATTGAATACGCAACCCGTAACAGCTTCAACTTTTACGGTCATCGATTTTATATCTGATGATTGACCATTGGGATTTAGTTCGGCCTCAAGTTTAGCGATCCTTGTCGCTAACTCATCGTGTTGAACTTTTAATTTTACCAATTCCCCTTTTTTATCGGAAGAACTGCCGCATGAAACCAGGATGGCAGCAATTGCCAGAGCATAAATAATGTTTTTCATATGATGTTTATTTTGAGATTTTCTGATTGATATTAAATATTTTTTCCAGTTTTGTTCTTGCACCAACTACGTCATAAATACCTTGATAATAGTTGGATAGGTTATTCAAATATTGATTCTGAATGGTCATCAGCTCCATGCTCGACGAGATCCCCTGTTTGTATTTTTCGAGTGTACGCTGGTAAATATTGTCCGACAACTCCATGCTTTTTTTCTGAATCTGGAACTTATCGATTTTTGTACGAAGATCGTTCTGGCACTGATCGGATTGCATGATCAGCGTATTCCCCACATAAAGTTTTGTGTTGGTCGCCTTTTCGAAGGCCATCTTTTTCTGTGAAACAGCTGCACTTCTTTGGCCGCTACTGAAAAGTGGGAGACTTAAATTGATTCCGTAAACATTTTTGGGTGAGAAATCAAAAATCGGTGTTTTCCATTTCTCCTGATGGTTATAAAAAGCGGCAATTGAGGGTAAAGAATTCGTGATCTCCCTTTTATAATCGTATTTTGCCAGCAGTTCCGTCGTTGTCAGTAATTTGAAATCAACGTTTTTCTCCAAAATAAATGGTTCACGTGCTAAAGCTGTAAGTTTTTTGACCTGAGCCTCTTCCATTCCCAAAGGATCTAATAGGAGAATATTGGTATTCTCGGCAATTCCCAAATGAATCTTTAACAATCTTTTACCCATTTCAAGATTATTATCGATCTGAGCAATTGCGTTTGTAATTGTATTGGCTGTCAGTTCCAGCTGATCGGCATCGGTCTTTTCGACAAATCCCTGCTTGTACATCTCTTTAATGTCGGCAAAAGTTTTGTTTACATTTTCAAGATTACTTTTTAAGACTTTGCGGCTTTCCTGCCCCACAAGAATCATATAATAAGTGTTGGTCACCGACTCATTGATTTCGAGCATCGCCTTTTCGAGCGACTCTTCCGATAAGTTATAATACACTTTGGAGGCCTTCAGTCCAATAAGGTATGATCCGTTAAATATAAGCTGCGAAACAGATAAATCGTATACAATATTCTGTTTTACACCAAGTTCGATCATTGCATCTGCAGCAGCTTTTGGATCAAAGTTCGAAGCCGGTAAACTAGGTACTAAAGGAATATACTGATATTTAGCCGTCCCATCGATATGTGGTAACCCTATTGCAAGGGTTTCCCAGATTTTCTTTTGTGCAATTTTCAGGTCAAGCTGGGAATTTTTAATATTCAGGTTCTTTTCCTGCGCAATCCTGAGTGCATCGTTCAGTGAAAGACGCAAGGTATCCTGCGCTACAGTTGTCTTCACCCCTCCAAGAAAGAGCAGGATCAACAACATCATCTGACATTTCTTCAAAAACATATGATTCCTTTTTTAGTTATTATTTTTTATTAAATTTTCTGTAATCTCTTTTTTACGCTTCTCAAAATAGATCACCCCTTCCGGCGTCGAAATTGCCCTGACATGATTTTCAAACATCACCTTGAAAAGTTCGTCAAAAGTGATATCCGCTCTTTTACACATCTCCGAATTATGAATATCGACAAGGTGATTCATATAAATTGCTACGACAGCCTCCTTGTTGACATCCTGCCGGTAAAGCCCCTCTGTAATCCCCCTCTCCAGATTTATCCTCATCGATTTTGAAATATGTGCCAATCTTCTGTCATGAAACTCGTTGAAAATAGCCTCATAGTATTTCCGGAGTTCGAACAACAGCATTGGGTTATAACGCTGCATCCCTTCATAAACAAGAAGGCTCACCTTAAAGAGTACCTCAATTGCATTGATATTCTGAGATCCGATCTTAGCTACAGACTCAGCATATTTTTTTTCCTCGTATTCAAATACCTGTGAAATCAGATCCTCCTTACTTTTAACAAACCGATAGAGCGTCTTTTTTGATATTCCCAGCTTGTGGCTGATATCATCCATGTTCAGATTCTTGATCCCAAATTCAAAAAACAGCTCCTTGATCTGATCAAGCATCGGCTCCATTTTTTCTTCCTGCCTGTTTAAATCACTATTCATTTTTCATTTCACTATCTTAATTATTTCGTTGACAAAGAACGGAAACATTTTACACGTAAAACGTTTCCGGTATGTTAAGTGTTTCTTAATTTTTTGAGGGGGGTGGACTCGTAATAAAGGTTGAATAGTGCAATTTTCGGACTAATTTTGACCTGACTTTTATAATATCTACCCATTTTAGGATTGCGTAAATATCTCTTAAATACAAATCAGTTGTAAAAGACCACCGAAAAATTGTGAAATGATGAAGAAGACAAATGCCGCAAGGATGCTCGACATGTTAAAGATAGCATATGAATTAATTGAATACCAAGTTGATGAATCAGACTTAAGCGCGGTACATCTCGCTGAAACTGCCGGCATTCCCATTTCAATGGTTTTTAAAACACTTGTTTTGGAAGGGGATAAAAACGGGAATTTAGTCTGCATCATTCCGGGAGGTGATGAGATTGATCTGAAAAAAGCGGCCATGGCAAGTTTCAATAAAAAGGTGGCTATGATCAAAATGAAAGATCTTGAACCGCTGACAGGGTACATCAGAGGTGGGTGTTCGCCCCTGGGAATGAAAAAACAATTCCCTGTATATATAGATGAATCTGCATTTATTCATCCATTAATTTATATCAGTGCGGGAGTAAGAGGGATGCAGATTAAGTTATCGCCAACAGATTTACTGTCCGCATGCAAAGCATTCAGGGCAACACTCACCTAAAATACCGAGCGTTAAAAAAGTTTTGACATATTAATTTCACCCGTATTTTTGCCATCCTCTATTGAAAGAATTGAAACATCAATCTTATCCGTCAGACTCCCAGCTGTCTGGTATAAGGCAATGATATTTTCAAGGGGTGTTCCTACCTGTATGGCATGTGAAGGACCCAGGAAAAGACCACCATTGGAAAAAACTCTTTTTCTCCGCTCCACCTCATTGACTACATCGTCCACAGTACCAAATGCAAGGGTACTTTGAACGCAGACACTTCCACAAAAGACGATCCTGTTACCAAAGTCACTATTTAATACTTCGATGTCCATTTCGGGAGTAGTTGGCTGGACAACATCATAAACATCGAGCCCAAGTTCAATTAAACGTGGCAAAAATGCCCTCACACAACCGCACATGTGCATCATCGTTTTGGCTCCATAGCTGTGGACCATTTCGAAATATTTTTTGAACTTAGGTGCAAAATGCCTTTCAAATATTTCAAAATCAATCACCTGTGATTTTTGAGTTCCAAGATCCTCTCCAATATGGGTGAAATCAATTAATCCTTCGGCCTCCCTTAACACCCGTTCATGCATGTCGTAATAAAACCTGAACCGGGCCTCCATTATTTCAAGATAAACCGGATCATCGGTGATTAAGTCAATAAGCACCTGCTCTGTTCCTCTTGCACGTGCAATGCTGTTGATAAAATCCATATCCCCCGCAGTACCGAAACAAATCGCATAATTCTGCTCAGCAATTTTTCCACACTGCTGTTTGATGGTGGAGTAGTCAAACCAGTCAGCAACCGGGAAGTGTGACCGATCCAGGTGACTGACCGAATCGATATTGGCAAATGGAAGATAACTCGCTTCGAGGTATTTTCCTCCTTCAAATTCGGCATATTTGTACCGTTCGCCCCAATACCCTTCAACACTGCCATCTTCAAATTTTCTTAATTCCGGCCCAATATATATAGGATCAACGTACCGAAAGTCATCACCCACAACGCGGAGAAGTTGTTCAAAATTAGTGAGTCCAAAATGTTCCATGATCATCTGGTTGATCTCAGGAGTCCCTTCATGTTTAACTGGAATTCGGTCATATCCAGTTCTGTTAAAAGCGCTTAATACTCTTTCCCTTGGATTCATTTTCTTTATAGATTGGTTAAATGCGGATTTTCATTAAAACCTAATATCCGGATGCCTCTCCATCTTTTCTCGATTCGGATGCGCCGAGGTAGACCTTATTTTTTGAATCGTACATGATGGCCTGATAACCGCCATAACCACCAAGATCGTACTGAATTTTATGTCCTTTCTGCATCAAGGTCCGGATGGTCTCATAATCAAAGCCGCTTTCCAGACATACAATTCCGCCATCCATCATCTTCTCTCCAGTGGGTTCCGAAGATCCGAAATGCTGAATCCTCGGGGCATCGCCAGCCTCCTGCAGATTCATCCCAAAATCGATCAGGTTAACCACAATCTGCACATGCCCCTGAGGTTGCATGGCGCCACCCATTACTCCAAAACTGACCCAGGGCTGACCGTCCTTAGTGATAAAAGCCGGTATTATGGTTTGGAAGGGTCGCTTCCCCGGCTCATAGGTATTGACATGGTTCTCCTCCAATGTAAACATCTCACCACGATCCTGCAATACAAAACCGAGCTGATCGGGTGTCATTCCGCTACCCATACCACGATAGTTGCTCTGAATAAACGAGATCATATTACCCACCCCATCGGCTACTGTTAGATAAATCGTGTTCCCATGTTCGGGATTTCCTGGCAACTGTCTTTTCGATGATTTGTTCCTATCGAGCAATTTCCTCCGCTCTGCAGCGTATTCCTTCGAGATCAATTGCTGAATTGGAAGTTGATGAAAGGTGGGATCAGCATAAAATTTCGCCCTGTCTTCGAAAGCCAGCTTTTTTGCCTCAACAAACAGATGAATATACTCAGCACTTCCAAATCCCATTGATTTCACGTCATACCCTTCCATGATATTGAGCATCTGCAATGCTGCAATTCCCTGACTATTTGGTGGCAATTCCCAAATATCATATCCACGATAGTTCGATGAAACCGGTTCAACCCACTCACTATTATGTGTTGCCAGATCTTCGTAGGAAAGATATCCTCCGTTACGTTTCATATAATCAGCGATAGTTTTGGCAATATCCCCTTTATAAAACGCATCTCTTCCACCATCTACGATTTTCTGCAGAGTATTTGCAAGTCGGGGATTTTTAAAAATTTCACCTTTTTGTGGAGATTTGCCATCGGGCATATAGGTCTCTTTAAAGTTTGGGTATTGCTGAAGTGATCGGGAATTTGAACCCATGTAATAGGCAATTACCTCACTTACAGGAAATCCATCGCGGGCATAATTAATCGCTCCGGCTAATATTTGTTTCATTGTCAGCTTTCCAAATTTCTGGTGTAGTTCAAACCAGCCATCCACACATCCGGGAACTGAAACAGGAAGAGGTCCCAATGAAGGGATCGATGTTAGACCCTTTTTCAAAAGCATCTCTCTTGTCAGTGATTTCGGCGACCGGCCACTAGCATTGAGGCCATATAGTTTCTTTGTCTTAGCATCCCAGATAATGGCGAAAAGATCACCCCCAATACCGGAGCCCGTTGGTTCAGTTAGTCCTAGAACAGCATCAGCAGCAATTGCAGCATCAATGGCACTTCCTCCGGCCTTTAAAATATCGATGGCTGTTTGTGTAGCAAGGGGCTGACTTGTGCAAGCCATTCCATGTTGGGCAATCACTTCAGATCTGGTGGCAAATGACCGCCCGGTGATCCGATCCTGGGCCAAAAGTGATTGTACAAAAAAACAGAAGAACAAAAGAGCTGAAAATGTCTTCATAAGATCACTATTAAGAATAATTTTTCAAAGATAACGAGTCCTTTGTTTTTTGCCGAAGTAAACCATATATTTGTTTGATATTATAATAAACTATTATGACAACATCTCGTAGGACTTTTCTTAAAAACAGTGCTGTAATCCTTGCCGGATCTGCACTTCTGTCGAAAACGGCTTTTGGAGCATCCCGTTCAGGTGAAATTGTAGGGATTCAGCTCTACTCCGTTCGTGATGATATGAAAAAAGATCCTGTTGGGACATTGACCGGGTTGGCCAAAATCGGTTATAAGAATGTTGAACACGCCAACTACGTCGACCGGAAATTCTATGGCTATTCTCCGGTGGAGTTTAAGAAAATACTGGATGATCTTGGGCTGAAAATGCCTTCAGGCCATACAGTGATGACCAAAAATCATTGGGACGCGGATAAGAAAGTGTTCGCCGATTCATGGAAGCAGACCATTGAAGATGCTGCCTATATGGGTCAGAAATATGTGATCAGTCCATCAATGGATAACTCTATGCGCAGAAGCTATGATGACATGGTCCGCTATATGGATGTTTTCAATTTGTGTGGTGAGCTGTGTCAGAAAAAGGGCATGAAATTTGGTTATCATAATCACTCTTTTGAATTCAGCGAAAAACTCAACGATATCAAGGTATTTGATATTATGATGAAGAAGATGGATCCGAAACTTGTCATTATGCAATTAGACATTGGTAATATGTATATTGCAGGTGCCAAGGCGCTCGACATTTTAGGTCAATATCCCGGCAGGTTTGAGATGATTCATGTGAAGGATGAAATCGCAGTAACCACTGCTGAGAAATTCGAGAGTACCATATTGGGAAAAGGTATTATCCCGGCAAAAGAGGCAATCGACCTTGGCCGAAAAATTGGTGGTTCCAAATGCTTTATCATCGAACAGGAGTCATATCAAAACGGAGTAACCCCTCTGCAATGCATGAAGGAAAACTATCAGATCATGAAGAAATGGGGTTACTAACTGAAGTGAAATAAATTAAGATACTCATCTGCCTTTTTTTAGGCATTCAATAACTTTTTGCGATGAAGACACTTTTATTGGTTTTATTGATCTCCTTTTCCCTCAGCGGCTTTTCTCAGAAAAAGGAGCGGTTATTTAATGGAAAAAACCTGGATGGCTGGTCAATCTATGTTACTGATTCGAAGGTCAATCCTGCCACATTCTTTTATGTGAAGGATGGGTTAATCGAAACCCCGGGAGTACCAATGGGATATCTGCGGACAAAGAAGGAATACGAAAACTACCGG
Source organism: Prolixibacteraceae bacterium (assembly GCA_963677935.2). Lineage (GTDB taxonomy): Bacteria > Bacteroidota > Bacteroidia > Bacteroidales > Prolixibacteraceae > JAAFHB01. Next base: position 4,480,655 of record CAXXEH010000003.1, read on the forward strand.
CTTCATGTCGAATGGCGCTATCCCGAAAAACCAACCAACAGTGGAGTTTTCATTCACACTCTTGGCCCCGACAAGATTTGGCCAAGGCATTATCAGTGTCAGCTAAAACACCTTTCTGCCGGCGATTTTATTATTCAGGATGAAGGGCTGAGGGCCACTGTCAGGGATACTCTTTACGTTTCGACAGCAAAAGTTAAACCAATCGCTCCCAAATTAAGACCATCAAGTGAGAATAAACCCGGTGAATGGAACAGCTATGATATCGTTTGTAAAGGAAATACCGTAGAGGTAAAGGTAAATGGCGTATTACAAAACTATGTCACCAATTGCAGTGAAACAAAAGGGGGAATAGGACTTCAGGCTGAAGGTTCGAAAATTCAGTTCCGAAAAATTTGGATCGAAAAAATTAAATAATGGTTGTTGTCATCTCACCATCCAAGACCCTTGATTTTGATAGACCTCTTACAATTCAATCATTTACTCAGCCTCAATTTACAAAGGAAGCTTTAGTTTTGATCAAACCACTCCGTAAACTGAGTGTCGGTCAGCTTATCGAATTAATGGATATAAGTCCTAAGCTTGCCCAATTGAATCAGGAGCGGTTCTATCAATGGCGCCCGGAATTTACCCTTGAAACTGCCCGTCAGGCACTTTTTGCATTTCGCGGAGATGTGTATACCGGTCTCGATGCCGATACCCTTCAATCATCGGAAATAACGCTGGCACAAATTGAGCTTAGGATTCTTTCGGGACTTTATGGTGTCATTCGTCCGCTTGATCTGATCAGGCCCTATCGTCTGGAGATGGGAACTACACTGGGAGTGGGAAAATACCACAATTTATATGAGTTCTGGAAAAAGAAAATAACAGCCAAAATCAGGGAAGATCTCGATAAAAGCGAATCCAATCTGCTCATTAACCTCGCCTCGGTAGAATATTTCAAAGCGATTGATACAACGAAGCTGAAAGCTGAAATAGTAACTCCCGAGTTCCGCGAAGGGAAAAATGGAACCTATAAGATGGTCTCTTTTTTTGCCAAGAAAGCACGCGGTATGATGACCCGGTTTATCCTCCAAAATGTCATTCAGGAAGAAGAGCAATTACGGGCTTTCGATAGCGATGGCTATTCTTATAACAACCAACTTTCTCAAAAAGGAAGACCTGTTTTTACAAGAGGATAAAAGGAATCCAGAAGCGATTCGCCTTAATATCAAATAATTACTAAAGTTTGCTTCAACCAGTATTAGTTGACCCTAAGGTCTAAAGAATCAGTGTCCGGTTAAAATCATCAGGCCAGCAATATCTCAGCAGGGATTTTTAGTCCTTTATATAAGGATTTAACCAAAGTACAAAGTACATCAAGTTCATCCCCTTCGGGAGTATCTCTCACAGATCCCCACAGGACTTCAATCCTTTGAATTGACTTATTATAATCAGTTTCTGTTTTTATCGGTCGAATTTCCATATTCAAATTGTTTTACAAAATTCTCTTAATGCTCTAAATGCAATAATTCTCATAAGGTAAAGTCACAAAACTAAATTGAATTTACCAAAATGGTAAGTTCGTTTAATTCGCATTAATGATTCCCCATTTATAAGGGTTTCAAATCATTATCCCGACCAAAATTAAAGTGTAGAACATTTGGAAATTGTTTAAGATTAGGATTAGTTTTGTCATTATAAAAGATAGGAAACGGAAACGTCCATAGAAATATTGATACCACAGAAATGCAGGAAGAGAACAGGTGGAGGAGAGTTCTTTCACAAAACCGCAAAAATCAGATATCCCATATTGCAATTCAACAATACCTGTTGTTTACGCTACTTCTCTTTCTCTTTTATGATGCCCGTTCACAAATCTCTGTAACCGGTGTACCGGAAAGCTTTTCATTGACAACAAAAAATGGAGTAGTTATTCCCTCCATAGAACTAAACCCAATAAATATCAGTGACCTATTAGGTGAAGATAAAAATTCGGGTATTCCCAACAGATATGGCGTCGTACAACAAATGGATATTGATATCAAGACTGAAGGCGTCAGGACGGAAATCACGGGGAAAGGATATATCTGGCAATATGAGATTCAATCTTTACAAAGTTTAGCCCTTGGCATCACTTTTGGAAAATTTCTTCTCCCTGAAGGTTCAAGTCTGTTTATCTATGATGAAACCCGTTCACGCCTGTCAGGTGCATTTACCAGCTTGAATAATAATTCGATTAACCAACTGACCATTGCAGATTTTGATGGTCAGAATGTGATTATTGAATATTTCGAACCGTTCAATCCGACCTTTCCGGGACAGCTGGCGATCGCCTCAGTTGGGCAGTCCTATCGAATTCCGTTAAAGGCGGCATCAACAAGGATTGGGATTAACTGTCCTGAAGGGGCAGATTGGCAGGATGCAAAGCATTCCGTGTGTCTGATGACTTATCAGGATGGCCGGTATCAATACGATTGCACGGGATTTCTGGTTAACAATGTCAGAGAGGATGGAACACCTTACTTTCAAACAGCAAATCACTGTATTAGTACAAGTACTGTGGCGGCAACACTTGTCACCTATTTCAACTTCGAAAATAGTACCTGCACCAATTCTGACGGATCAAAAAAGCAGACCCTGTCAGGGGCGACACTTAAAGCGACAAACAGTTACAGTGATTTCACCCTTTTGCAACTCAATGAATACCCACCACTTACGTATTTACCTTTTTATGCCGGATGGGAAGCCAGCTCCAGAAACCCACTGAAAGGGGCAAGTGTCCACCATCCGCAAGGTACTGCGAAATGTATTGCGATCGAAAATAGCGGTCCCACCTCCTATTCAAAGTCCATTCCATGGTCTGAGGGAGGTAGTGTTGTTTCTGTCTCTGCTGCCAATTCACACTGGGAAGCCCGGTTCGATACAGGTGATTCCGAAACCGGATCATCCGGTGCCCCCCTTTTTGATGACCATAAACGGGTGATCGGTCAGTTGCACGGTGGATCTGTCGGCGATGATTTTTATGGCAAATTTTCACTTTCATGGAATTATGGTACAGCCAGTTACGCTCAACTAAAATATTGGCTCGACCCCGACAATACCGGGACGCTCACGCTTGACGGCATTTATAGCAAAGTAAAGCCTATGGCCAATTTTTCGACTGTTTTAACCAGAATCTGTCCGGGATCGGTGATCAGGTTTACGGACAGCAGTTTGTATTACCCCTCCAACTGGAGCTGGGAGGTACAACCATCATCATATGAATTTGCAAACGGGACAACCAAAAATTCGCAGAATCCCGAAATAAAATTCAATAACGCTGGTATTTATACAGTGTCACTAACCGTGAACAATATCAATGGAAGTAACATGCTTACCAAAACTGGCTATATTAGTGCAGGTAATTTGCTGGTAAAACTATCAGGATTGATCTCCGACAGCATCGTTTGCGGATGTAATTTAACGAATGTTCCTTTGGCAGCTTCGGGCGCCACAAACTACGCATTTAATATTGAGCGTCCCGACAAAATCAGTTCTACCATCAAAGCGGACAGTATTTTCCTTACACTAATACCAGCCGAAAAGAAAAACGGTTCATTCAACTCCTGGGTTAAGGTGGTTGGAACACAGGGAACCTGCTCAACTACAGACAGCCTGCATTTGAAAATTTCGATGCCCAAAAACGATAATGTTGAAAATGCAGTACGCTTGAATCCCGGCAGGAACAGTTCATACACCAACTTTTGTGCGTCTGAAGAGAGCGGTGAAGCAACTCCATCCTCAACAATGAAAAAAACAATCTGGTTCACCTTTCAGGCGCCATCGTGCGGTATGATTAGTATCGATACACATGGCTTCAACAATCAGGTTGCAGTTTATGATGCCGATTCCTATTCAAAATTATTAACCGGAAATCCCTCCTCTTACAAACTGATCGGATCAAATGATAACCGTTCTTCAGCAGATAATACCTCATCAATCAAAAACCTCACTGTCGATCCGTATAAGAAGTACTGGTTACAGGTTGGCGGATCGGGTGATGTTACAGGAAACTGTGTTATTGATTTACTGAGTAACAGCCTCGAAGTCTATCCGAACCCTTCAGACGGAAATTTTAATGTAATTATTTCCAATAATGAGGATGGCAATGCAGAGGTAAAAATCATCTCCTTATTGGGCCAGGCGCTCTATTCCAAAAATATTCCGGTAACCAAAGAGAACAACAGTTTTACGTTTGACCTCTCCTATTTCTCTTCCGGTCTCTATTTTATCGTTGTGAATATGAATGGAATTACTATGCAAAAGAAACTATTGATTAATAGATAAAAATTACAAACGATAACGGTGCGAAGTAAAAGATTTACCGCGCACCGCTGAAAGAAAGAATTCCCTCTTTTTCCTGAATTAATGAAATGCAAGCCCTATCGTTGAAACACCGGATGAAAGGTCAAGGAATAATCCCACTTTATGGCTGAGATGATATTCTGCCCCTACATGTAAATCAAGAAAAAGGGGATCTACCGAGTGATATGAACTATCCTGATAATAACCATTGTCCCAAGCTGTGTTGACAATCGCAAATCCCAATGAACCTGCAAGATAAAAATCCCAGTCTGAACTGGCGCCTAACATTTGATCAAAATAGTAGGTCCCTTTTCCCCCGATTGGGATAACCGTTTCCCTGTAATAATTATCATGATAGGTATAAAAAGTGGCAAAGGGTGCCAGGGTGAAATTCCTGGCCACTCCAAATTCGTAATTAATATTAAAAACAGGAAGGGAGTGGCCTACGTATCCGTAATAACCCGAATAACCACCGATACCCAAACCTAAATTCAGCGTATTGCCATGACTTTCTGAATAATGGTGCTTTTCGGTGTATGTGACATCCTGTGCCGATAAATTCCTGCCCACTAACAGGAAGAGAAATAGCAAAATATAAATTGATTTTTTCATTTTATTGAATATTAATTAGTTAAAAATTATTTCTTGTTACCTTTGCCATCGCTGCGACCATGGTCATTTTTATTGTACTTAGCATTTCCACGTTTATCGTAGCTGTAATCACCATCATTTCTGCTATTACGGACATTTTTATTGTCAAAACCATAACGGCCTCTGTTTGCCTGGTTACTTTCCCGATAATTCACGCTTTTATGATTTCCTGCTCCGGGTCGGTAACCGATTGTTCTTTGAGGTTCCCTATGATAACCATTTGAATAAAGCCTTCTGTGCTGGCCAAATTGGGCATACGGAGTGTTACCATGGTAGTCGTTCAATACAACCTTATAACCATTGTACAAATCGTAATCTCTGTAACGAAGGGGCAGGTATGATCTGTGAATCCAACTTCTTCCTTCATAATAGATAAACATTGAGTTATCTACGTCATAGTAAGCCTGAACATCAGGAAGATAATAATATCGAACATTTGAATATCCGGCAGGTCCCCACTCCGGAGGAGAACCAATATTAAAACGGACGGAGATTTGCGCCTGTGTTGCCCCTGCAAGTAAAAACACAATACCGAATACAACTAATTTTAAAGTCTTCATTTTGATTTGATTGTTATCTATTTTTACTCCAATAGTTTATATATTTCCTTTAAATCCGGGGATAAGATCACCTCTGTTCTGCGGTTTCCTGCACGACCTTCCACTGTATCGTTCCCTTTGACCGGATGAAACTGTCCTCTTCCTGATGCAGTGATACGATTGGTATCAAAACCATTGTCAACGGTTAAAATGCGTACAATCGAAGTCGCTCTTGCGGTACTTAGGTCCCAGTTATCTTTAAACACTTTCGTCTTGATTGGAACATTATCCGTATGACCTTCAATCATTACTGTGATATCTTTGGTATTATTAATTACCAGAGCCAGTGACTTAAGTGCTTCTCTTCCCTTAGGATCAACGACATCGCTGCCCGATTTAAAAAGCAGTTTTTCGGCAAGCGAAACATAAACCATACCGTCTTTGATGTAGACGGAAAGTTCATCCGTTTTATAATTCATCAGTGCATCGGAGATTGAATTTTTAAGTTTACTCATCACATCTTTTTGTGCCTGAATCATATCCTGCAGACTTTTCAAACGTCTTGCCTGGTCTGCAATGGTCATCTTTGATGCACTTGTGAGCGCCTTCAAATCATTTTGAACCAATGAGTTTTCATTCAGCAGGGATGCTTTTTGAGCATTCAGATCCTTTACTTTAGTATTACATTCAGCCAGACGATCCTGACCATTTGCTTTGTCAAGTTGCAATTGACTGACCCTGGCTTCCGAAGCCTTAAATTTTTTGGTTGAAACGCATGATGTAAATGAAAAACTGATCATCATAAACAGAAATGCGAGATAATAAAACGTTTTTTTCATTGTTGTTTTTATAAGTGATTATTTATGGGTCAAAGTTGGTCCCATTTGGGTGGTGAATTGTTACACAACTATTTAATTATATTACATGATTCACACCTTTATTGGAAAACAACAATTCCAGGTTTCCTTATCTCAAAATCTCTGAAACCAAAATCAGTTGTCTGAAAGGAATTTGTTTTAAAAACGTTCTGACCCATCCCGGGAATGGATGGATAAAATGCTATGGAAAGCTGAAATGCATTCAAAACCAGGTTCTCATTTTTAATCAAAATACCCACCCCTATCTGGGAATATACTTTGCTGTTTTTAAATCCTGACGATGAATTACCAAGCATACCAAATGTAAATGTGGCAAAGGGACCAAAACGGAATCCAATAAAATTCCAGGGTGCGTAAGCCTGCGTTTGCAACGATAATAAGAGGCGCCTGGTTCCTGATAATCCCAGGCTATTAAACCCATCAAGACCATAACCGTCATTTATTGTTAGGGTATCATAAGAGAACCGGTTAAAACCAAAGGTAATCTGAGGTTTTACAAACTGTCTGAATTTCCAGCTCCCAATTTCCTTTAGTCCGGTAAAATAGATTAAACCGACTGACAAGATTCCCTGTGGGTTATGCGAAGCTTCAACAAATGTTCCGTACTCGACGTTCGAAGCAAGGTATCCCCATGAATTGTAATCCCCCATTGAAAAACGGGCACCAAGATATACACGACTGTTATTGTTTTTGAGCTGATAGCCACCGGTGAAACTGATAACCTTTCCAATAGGAACATCTTCTGTAATACCAAATTTAAAAATATACTTGTCCTGCACATATTTCCGGGTCGAAATACCTATACCTGCCAAAAAGAAATTTTCATTGGAATACCGCTGTTCATGATCAATCAATTCAGCAGGCTTTTCGAGATAACGTATTCGTAAAAACCGGATGGCAGAGATGAAATTTGTCGTACGATCATATTCTGAATTACCTTTGAATAAGCGTATGGCATTACCTGCCCAATAATCCTGAACGTTAAATCTAAATCGCTGCGGAACAAAAAGGGAGTTGCTTCCCCGAACAGAATCGAGATAAAACTGCTGTGAGAAAGAGACTCCTGCAGCCCACTTTGCAAAAGGGGAAAAGAATGGACGTTCAAAAGCTAAACTTCTGACCGAATTTTTATTCCCCAACATATCATCAAAGTGCAAAGCCGTACTAACATAGGTATTCCGGATGTTTGGTATGGAATAATTTGCAATAAAAGAATTATTCCTCTCCGTATAATCCCTGGCATAAACATTTTGGAATGCATGACCTAAACCTAAAAAATTGTTGTCTTTTAAACCAAGGGTGACACCTGAACCGGAAATCGACCCTTGAGGAATTATACTCCAGGTATCCAATACACGAATAAAAATATCAACCGAATCGGAGTGTATAGCAGTTGCTTTAACCCGGAATGAGACATCGCGTATATATTCCCTGCTTCGGACCAATCGCTCTGATTCTTTTACAAGCAACGAATCAAAAATTTGATCTTGCCTGACCAGCAACAGATTGCGTATAGTAATACCCTGCGATTTTACATGCAAATTATTCCCTGTTTTTGTTACAAAATTTTGGTTTGGCACAATGGTATCCCCGATTGAAAAACCAAAAGGATCCAGGGTTACAATATTTATATTTCTGATTATCTTTCCCTCAAATGCACTATAAGGTTTAATTATCAGTTTTTTATACCTTTTTTTTCTTGAAGATTTGGCTGAAGTAGGTTTGAAAACCAATTGATACATGAACCTTGTAAACTTACCCCGTTTCGAATAGGTTTCAATATTCCGATAAAGATGAGTTGAATCATTTTTGACTGGCGTTTGTTGTGAAAATGCAAATTGACAGGTTAAAGATGAAAAACCGACAAGGAAGAGAATACTTTTGAACCACATTTGCTGCTGCCATTATTGAATATTTTATCTCTTTTCATCAGAATTTTTTCTCTCTTCTGTCTTTTGTTCCGCTGCTTTCTCCTTCTTTTTGAAATAACCCCTAAACAGGAAATTGTGCTTGACTGCCTCCATGTTTTCACCCAATCCTTTGGAACTCTTTTTAAGATTTACAATGGTTTGATTTAAATTCTCTGCAATCGTAGTATCCTGAATTAATCGGCCAAGTGTACCGTTTCCGCCGTTTATCTTCATCATTATTTCAGCGAGTTGCAGAGAAATAATCTCTACATTACCTGCTGTCACCTGCAAACTTGCCATAATTGCATCTGTTTCAATAGGTTCTTTTGACTTCAGCTGTTGACCTTCGGAAGCCAAAGAGGCATTCGCACTTCCTTGTGTAATAATGAGGAGCCGGTCGCCAATCAAGCCTTCAGAGCCAATGGCAACTTCACTATCGGCTTTAATAAACTTCTGAACCTCCTTTTTAATAGACATATCGACCCTTACCGTTGAGTCGTTAATGATGTTAATGTTGTCAACTGTACCTATATTAATCCCTGAGAAGCGGATGTTATTGCCAATCTGCAAGCCACTTACATTGTAAAAGGTTGAACTGAGCCTATAAACCGGATTAAACAAATTCTTTTGTTTGCCAATGATAAATATGACGATTACAAAAAGTGCTAATCCACCTGCGACAAAGAGTCCCAACCTTAATTTAAACCGATCAGTATGTATTTCCATTTTTTTGTAGAATTAATTTTTTGACCTTTCAGACAATTATTTAAAAAATGATTTGATTAATGCATCCTCCGACTTTTCAAAAATCTCTAAATTTCCCTCCATATAAGCTTCACCATCCTTCAGCATAATGATGCGGTTGGCCGTCATTCGGGCACACTCTATATCATGTGTAATGATGATAGAGGAAGTATTATATTTTTTTTGTATCGTGTTGATAAGCAAACTTATCTCGTCAGAGGTAACCGGATCCAGTCCTGTCGTAGGTTCATCATAAAGCATAATCAGCGGGTCAACAACAATGGTTCGCGCAAGACTGATTCGCTTTCGCATACCTCCTGATAACTGCGATGGCATTTTATTGATTGCATCTGATAATCCAACATTTTCAAGGACTTCTTTCACTTTTTCATCTATTTCTGATTCATTGAGGTCCCTTCTTATCCTTCTTAACGGAAATTCCAGATTCTGTTTTACAGTCATCGAATCGTAAAGTGCACCGCTCTGAAAAAGAAAGCCCACCTTCTTTCTCAGTTCGCCCAAATCTTCACTCTTTAATTCATTCACATTTTCCCCAAGGACGCGAATTTCACCACCATCGGACCTTAACAGACCGACGATACATTTTATGAGAACCGATTTCCCCGATCCCGATTTCCCAAGAACAACCAGATTTTCACCATTAAAAAGTTCTAATGACAAATTTTTGAGTACCTCCTGGTTGCCAAAACTTTTTCGCAGATTTTTTATTTCGATTGAATTTAATTTCATAAACCAGCAATTATTAAAGCATGTCGGTGACCTGAACTGCAATTACATCAACAACAAGCACAAGAAGTGATCCCAGTACAACTGCAGAAGTTGCCGCTTTACCAACACTTTCGGTTCCCCGCCCGGCATTGTATCCCTTATAGCAACCCACAAATCCAATGACTGCACCGAAAAAAACCGATTTTATAAATGCAGGTAAAAAATCAATGAATTCAATATGGCTAAATGCCTGTGAAAAAAACAGTACAAATGTGACATCCCCTTTTAAGTTTGCCCCAACCCAGCTTCCAAGTATTCCAAGTGCATCAGCATATAAAATAAGTAATGGTATCATCAGGGTTGCAGCCAACACTCGTGTAACCACTAAAAACCGCATGGGATTGGTGGAGGAAACCTCCATCGCCTCAATCTGTTCGGTTACTTTCATGGACCCTAATTCGGCCCCCATCCCTGAACCAATTTTGCCGGCACAGATCAAAGCCGTTATTACCGGCCCCATTTCACGGATGAGTGAAACTGCCACCATTCCGGGGAGCATCGCATCAGCGCCAAATTTAGCGAGAGAAGGGCGCGACTGAATAGTTAGCACCAAACCCATAATAATTCCGGTTACTGATATAAGCGGCAGCGTTTTATTCCCTATTTGAAAACACTGTTTTAAAAACTCTTTGAATTCAAAATCACGCGAAAAAGTTTCCCTAACCGTTTGCATCATAAACAACAATACATCTGCAAAGTCAGTTAAAAAATTACCTGCCTCGGCAGTTTTGGCCATTGTTTTTTCACTGAGCTTCATGCTAAGCTCCTTTGCCTTATGTAGTTTAGGAGCAAGATTTAAAGCCGGTGCGAAATTTTTCATCATGAAAGTTTGTTAGATAAGTGCCATGGCATTAATTTAAAAAGACACCGTTCAACAATTCCGTTAAACGATGACTTTTCAAAACAGGCCAATGATTAAAGTGATCCAATAATTCTATGTAATTCCTCTTTTGTTTTTCCCAGCGTAATCTGCAGTTTTCCAAACATCTCCTCTTTTTTCCCCTCTTCAAACATAAGGTCGTTATCTGTTAGGACTGCAAATTTCTGTTTGAGCTTCCCTTTTTGCTCATTCCAGTTTCCCTTTACTTCTGTTGCGTTCATGGTATTTATTCTAATTGTTTATAAATTTCATTAGACAAAGATGATTCACAATTGGAGGTTAGGGGTTACACAATTCCTGAAAAGAATTACATTATTCACACGTTCCAGATTTGGAATGAGATCAACATTAGGATTTTAGGTGGTAGACTTTAAGGCTGAGGCTTTTAGGATAACTTAAAGGCAATAAACCTAATAGTCAATGGCCTAATCACCTAAATGCCTTTAAAAAAACAAAAAAGGCTGCCAGGTTTTAACCCGACAGCCCAATTTGCAAAAAATATTTTAGTTGCCTTAAACTTACCTGGCAGGAATAATATCAATGATCACTGTCCGGTTATAGAAGCGTTCTTCGGGGAATTTATTTTCAAATGGGGCTAAGCTCTGATCTTCACCAAATCCGTGAACTTCAAATTTAACATCCGTTCTGCCACCCACTGTCAGACCACCTTCGATAATATCCCTGACATCTTCGGCCCTGGCTATTGACAATTTCAGGTTACTATCTTCCCCTCCGATAACATCGGTATGACCATGGATGATGACTGTACCGCCAAAAGGGATCTTAGGTATTACATTTTCAGTAAGGTACTTTTGGTACAAGGTTATTGCCTTGGATTTATTAAATTCGTATAGTATGCTGAATCTCATCATCTCCTCAGTTTTAGCAGGAGTCCAAAGGACCAGATGCGCCGAAGCTTCCCTCTTCAGGACCTTGCCACTCTTTGTTTGACCAATCATAGTAAGTTTGTAATCTCCTTCAGGACGATCTCCAAGAATCGATTTTCCAGGTATATTCACTTCTTCCTGTGTGTAAGGACCTAAATTCTGAACTTTTCCTGACTCGTCTGCAATTTCGAGAGACCATGATGAAAATGCCTCTTTTGCCCCTTCAACATTTACAGAAACATAACTGTCGAGTGGAGCATCCTGCAGGCTGACAATTTCGATTGGTCTCAACTGCGCATCCGGACCACTCTGAAATTCCATTAACAAAGCCGGGGAATTGCTCTCAATGGAGACCCTGCGATCACCCTCACGAAGAAGGACAAGCTCAAGTTTTCCACCCGGTTGTTCTGAGGGAATTTTTGGTTTACTTCTCCCTTCAATACTAATTCTTGAACCATCAATCGCAAATACTGCTACCAGATATTGCTTAACCGATTCAGCCATTAACCGACCATCTTTGGGGCCTTGCTCAGACGATCCGACCAGGGTGATCGTTGCCAAAGGATTTTTACTCATTCGGTCACCCATAATATTTATAACATTATAATATACAATCATCTGACGGGCTGAACGACCCTCCGGTCCTTTGGATGTAAACACATCCAATTGGCTTTCTTTAAAACCAGCTACCTGGTTTTTTGAGAGTACAACATATCGCCGTGGCACTTCAGTTGATCCGATATCGAAAAATATATAGTTACGAAGTGGAAATAATTCCCTTACCCTACGCTCAGCAGGAATACTTTTGGGAGCGTTTACCGTAAACTGAAAGACTGGTTCCGGAACGACTATCGCTGCGGGAACGAAGACTTCTGCTGGTACAATCTTATGACCACTTCCAAGTTTAAGGGCAAGACCTGCTCTTATGGTTGTCATGTTCCATGATTCAACTGTACGGGGATCCTGACCATAATACGGCTGGAATGAGACAAAAGGTGAAAGTACAAATTGTGTTCTTTTATATTGCTTTGAGAGTGGAATATCTAATCCTGCCCCTATTTGCATTGAGATCAGATTGTCGTTTATTCCACTAAAATCCCCTTTTACATCAGGGTTAGCAATCTGTGCCGGATAAGCCGGATTGATCCCCTGACGGTAAGTAAATGATTTTGTCATATTGAAAGCAAACCTGGGACCTCCGTACAAATAAAAATTTGATTTGAACGGGGCAAAGCGAAGACTCGGTTCCACTGTTAGATAGCTAAGATCTGTTTTAAGATCTTCGGGACAATTACAAGGGGAAGTTACCTGTTTAAAGGCCCCTTTGCGATTGTCGTATCCAACCTGGAACATAAAACCAAGCCGGGTATTAGGACGATGGAACTCAATAAGAGGAGCGACATACAATCCAACACCATTTCCATCGTAAAAGGGAGCAGGTACACTAAATGCTGAATTCAAAACCTGAGTAGTACCGCGATAAAAATTAATATTTGCACCACCTGCCACGCCAAAATACCATGAGGGTACAGTGTAGTGAACCTCCTGCGCCTGAAGCGATGCCTGCATACCCGTCAAAACCAAAGCGCCTCCGATAAGACCTTTAATGGCCAGGTTAAAAGGAGACCATGCGAGGCGTGATCCCTTGTTTAAATTTGTCAAAGATTTCATATATTTTATATTTTATATTAACTTTTGTATTTGTGCTATGGTGAGCCCCCCTTTCGGGGGATCACGATTTATTAAGGCATGATTACTGTACTGGCGTTTAATGTAACGGCTGTTTGAGCTAACAACCTACCGGTAACCGATGCCCCTGTATTGAGGGAGATCAGGGTTTTACAAAGGATATTTCCGCTGAAATTAACGTTTGATCCAAGTGTTGACTCACCAGTAACCACCCAAAAGATGTTTTTGGCCTGGGCGCCGCCCAACAAGGTGATAATTGCACTATTATCAACAGTAAGGTTTTGTGCAATCTGAAAGACCCAGGTGTCATTTGCTCCACCGGTAAGAGTTACACCAGCGTTGGTAATAAGGACACCGGTACTCCATTTGTAGAGACCCGCGGGCAAAATCCTGCCGCTTATATTACCTGAGTAAAGACCAACAATTGGGGCAGGAACTACCAGGTTATTTGCTGTGGTAAATGCTGTTTCCATATCACTAACGGCTGTTGTCAGATTAGCAGGTGTGGGCGCAGCATAGTCAGCTGCATAAACCTTTCCGGATACAATTGTTGTGTGAGATGACTGACCATTGGTATCCATGATTAATCCAAAACCTGTAATACCGGTCGCAGCCACAGGACTCACGGCGATATCGCCTGTTATTGAAGTAACACCTGTAGTTGAGATTCCCGATTTTGTTAAAGTTACATAATTGCCGGCTGTTCCCAGGTCTACTATGCCAGGACCAACAGGTGGAGACAATGTAAAGTTGGCAGTGATGTTCTTATTCGAATTCATGATAACAGTTAATGGATTTACCGATCCTGTGGCATCACCGCTCCATGAGGTAAATGTATAACCTGAATTTGGAGTAGCCGTAAGCAATACCGATGCTCCGCTGTTATAAGCTAACAGATCCGGATTCTTTAACACCGATCCATTGTTGGCTATTACATTAAGCGTATAAGTACTGGCGATTGCCGTAAAGTTAGCTGTAACATTCTTATTCGAATTCATTGTTACTGTAAGTGGATTTACCGATCCTGTGGCATCTCCGCTCCAGGAGGTAAATACAAAACCTGAATTTGGCGTAGCAGTAAGTATTACGTTACTTCCACTACTGTAATTTATCTGATTTGGATTTTTTAAAACTGAACCATTAATTGCGGTAACACCTAATGTATAAGTTATTGCGCTAAAATTTGCAACCAAAGTTCTATTCCCTAATATATTAAAGGTATAACCTGCAACAGCTGATACAATAGTTCCGCTTTCTGTCCAGTTTGTAAAGGTGTATCCAACATTTGGGGTTGCGGTTACAGATACTGAAACGCCTGAATTAAATGATCCCCCACCTGTTGTCGTTCCACCCAGTGGTGGATTTGACGATAAGTTTACTGCAAATTGTGAAGGCGGTACCACGGTAAAGTTTGCAACCAGCGTCCGGTTACCACTTATTACAAAGATGTAATTAGCACTTGTAGATACAATATTTACACCCTCTGTCCAATTCGTAAAGGTGTAACCAATATTGGCCAATGCAGTCACTGCAACAGAAGAACCAGAAACAAATGATCCGGCACCCGTTGTCGTCCCACCTAATAAAGGGTTGGATGACAAGCTAACCGTAAATTGTGAGGCTGGTACTGCCGTAAAGTTTGCAACTAATGTTCTGTTGCCACTTATTGTAAAAGTGTATCCGGCAGTTGTAGAAACCACTGTTCCACTTTCGGTCCAGTTTGTAAAGGTGTATCCAAAATTTGCAACTGCATTTACCGTCACTGAAGCGCCTGAATTAAATGATCCTGCACCGGTTGTCGTTCCACCAATTAAAGGGTTGGATGACAAGCTTACTGTATATTGAGTGGCTGGTATTAATGTGTAGTTGGCAACCAACGTTCTGTTTCCTATAATTATAAAGGTATAGGCTGCAGTTGTTGATACGATGGTTCCACCTTCGGTCCAGTTCGTAAAGGTATACCCTGAATGAGCTACAGCAGTTAATGCCACTGTGGCACCTGAATTAAAGGTACCGCCTCCGCTGGTTATTCCCCCTGCAATTGGATTAGAGGATACTGCAACAGTGTATGGTATCGCTGTGTAATTGGCAACCAATGTTCTGTTTCCAATAATAATAAAGGTATACGCGGCATTTGTTGAAACAATGGTTCCACCTTCGGTCCAATTCGTGAAGGTATACCCTGAATTTGCTGCAGCAGTTAATGCCACTGTAGCGCCTGAATTAAAGGTACCACCACCGCTGGTTATTCCACCGATAACAGGATTGGAAGATACTGCAACAGTGTATGGGATCGCTGTGTAATTGGCAACCAGTGTTCTGTTCCCAATAATTATAAACGAATATGCGGCAGTGGTTGAAACAATCGTTCCGTTCTCTGTCCAGTTCGTAAAGGTATACCCTGAATGTGCTACAGCAGTTAATGCCACTGTGGCACCTGAATTAAAGGTACCGCCTCCGCTGGTAATTCCTCCTGCAATTGGATTGGAAGACACAGCAACTGTATAAGGAATAGCTGTGTAATTGGCGACCAGTGTTCTGTTCCCAATAAGTATAAATGTATATGCGGCAGTGGTCGAAACAACCGTTCCAGCTTCTGTCCAGTTGGTAAAGGTATATCCACCATTTGGAACTGCAGTTACTGCTACCGTGGCGCCTGAATTAAAGGTGCCGCCCCCGCTGGTTATACCACCTAATGTTGGATTTGATGATACAGCAACTGTGTAAGGGATAATGGTAAAGTTAGCCACCAGCGTTTTGTTACCGGCCATTGCAAACTGATAGGATGCACTGGTTGAGACGATATTTACCCCCTCAGTCCAGTTAATAAATGAAAAGCCTGTTGCCGGAGTTGCAACTACTGTTACTGAAGAGCCCTGGGCAAAAGTCCCGGCGCCGCTCGTTGTTCCGCCTAAAACCGGATTTGAAGATAATGTGAGCTGTGGAATGGTTGTGAAAGACCAGATATAGTCAGCAGCCATTGGTGTTCCTAACATATTTTTTGCTCCTGTAGTAATCTTTCCCGTATAAACCGTAAATGGAGCTAAAGTACCGGTTGGGGTAAAGGTCGCTGTATTTCCTGTATACGAAAATTTTCCGGGAACGTCTGTTGACCCTTGCTTAATGGTATAGGTTGACGATGGCGTTTTTAAAGTCAATGAATCCATCGGCACACTAAATGTTGCGATAACATTTCTATTCAAAAGCACGTCTACCGCACCGTTCGCGGGATTTGTTGACACGGTAGGAGGTACATCTGTACTGAAAGTCCATACATAATCGGTCTGTAAGGCATTGCCTGCCAAATCTCTAACCGATGATTTTACCCTTCCTGTATAGGTAGTGTTTGGTGTTAATAATACAGTAGAAGTAAAGAATGCAGTCATTCCGGAGTAGGAAACAGCTCCTTCAACTTCTGTTTTAGTAGTTATCCCTGCGACAGTAATGCTGGCTGTCAGGATAAATGAAGACTTTGTGATTGTTGCAGAATTCATTTTCTCGTTAAAAGTCGCTGATACGACCTGATTGAGAGGGACTCCTGCAGCCCCATTCGCTGGTATTGTCGATACTACAAGTGGACAAACACCAACCGTGCCCTTGTACTCGCTTTTTTTACACCCGCTCATTAAAACAACCGATAATATAGTAAGGGTTGCTAATAGGTTTTTAATTTTCATCTTTTTAATTTAATTTATGAATTTTTCTCGGGGTAAAAGTAAGTTCCACAATTACCGGGAGTGTTGCATAATTAAATTAAAGAGTTGCATTATTCACACCTATTAAGGTATTTACAAAATCAGAATGGTAAAATTTAGCATAAAAAAGACCCCGAAAGTTTTCGAAACCTTCGGGGTCTTAATAATAAATGTCTTATATAATATAAACTACACTAGTTTAACATTTACCGCATTTAATCCTTTTTTTCCATCCTGAAGATCGAAAGTTACTTCGTCATTCTCCCTGATTTCATCATTCAAACCAGACACATGTACAAAATACTCTTTGTCTGATCCGCTGTCCTTAATAAATCCAAATCCTTTGGAATCATTAAAAAATTTCACTGTTCCTTTATTCATTATAATAAAATTAATTCGGCACAAGATACGCATAAAAATCAAGATAATCTATTTTATTTTAAATATTTTGAAAATATATGCTTTACGCAGCTATTTCTGACTTTGAAAAATCCAGAAATTGATTAAGAATCGGGGTTATTTCAGGTTTTATTTTACCTTTACCGTATGAAAGTATTCAAAATATCTCTTTTACTGCTGTTATTATCCTGTATGAACAATACGGGTTTTGCCCGTTTCGGTAATGACAACGTATGGAATGAGGATGTTTATACTGCAACAAATTTAATGGTTTCCGGGTTAGGAAGAAATGTTTTTGAGTTGGCTATCAAAGGATTAAAAAAACTTGCATCGGACGGGAAATTACTGAATTCAAATATTGTAACCATCGCCGATTATTCACAATCCTGCAACAATAAACGGCTGTATGTTATTGATTTAAAAAATAAGAAGCTATTGTTTAATACCTATGTGGCTCATGGCCGAAACACCGGAAGTGAGTATGCCAAAAACTTCTCAAATGTTGAAGGTTCCTTTAAAAGCAGTTTGGGCTTTTATGTTACAGCTAATCCCATTACCGGATCACATACCGGATTTTCATTGGTACTCGATGGTGTTGAAAAGGGAATTAATGACCACGCCGTCAAACGTGCCATTATCATTCATGGGGCCGATTATGTAACCGAAAATTTCATCAGGAAATATGGAAGACTTGGCAGAAGCCAGGGCTGTCCTGCCCTTCCGCCCGATTTGAATAAGCCGATCATTGAAAGCATTAAGGGTGGAACTTGTTTATTCATCTATAATCCTGACAATAAATATATTCAAAATTCTTCTCTACTTAATTAATCCATAAACATCAGGCAATAAAATCACTTTGTTACCAGCAACTGTTACCGGCATATAAATAATAAGGACTGGTATTTTAAGGGGTAATTTTATCGTCTTTGATTCGGTATTTTTCTTTCCACTCTTTAATGCTTTGATGTCAATCTTATCGGGAAGTAACTCTTTGGCCAATTCAAAAGGTTTTTCCAGCCTAACGCACCCATGACTTAAAAACCTGTAATCTTTTGAAAAAGCCCCCTGCCAGCTTGTAGAGTGCAAAAATATGCTGAAAGGATTTTGCAAATTAAATTTTAAGACGCCTAAAGAATTTCGGGGCCCCGTGGCTTGCCTGAAGAAATAGGGAAAATTGTTTTCAGTATAGTTCTTCCAGTTCAGCTCAGAATCATCAATCACTCTGCCTTTTCCATTTACGACATCATAATTATTCTGCTCAAGGTAATTCTCATTCTTTTGCACCTTGGGCAGGATCTCCTTGATTGCTATTGAACGGGGTACATTCCAGTGAGGGAAAGTCACAATATTTGTGATGTAGGAGGCGATAGTGGGAGTCTGATTCGCTCTTCTTCCAACCACAGTCCGCATTTTTAACCTGAGTATATTGTTATGGTAGTAATATGCTTCGGTTGCCGCAATATTTGTTACAATATATTCTGTAAGGTGATTAATTTCGAAATACCTTTTATAATTCATTGCCAGCACAACTTTTTTAAATTTTACAGAATCCATTGTTGTGCCCAAAATGGAATCATTCAGATACTTTTCCAAAACGAGGTAATCGTGATCCTGACAATCAATACGGCTAACTATTTGTGAAACAGACTCTGCAGGTTTAAAATCAAGTAGCTGATTAATATATAATGAGTCACGGGGGATATTCACTTCGTCATAATCAAATTTGACATTACCCTCTTGTAGTTGTTTGATAAAATTTAAGACCCATCCGGTTATTTGCCGGTCTCTTTGCTCTTTATAAATATCATCCAGGTTTTTATTGCTTAGTAATGCTGCACGAATCTGACCGGATTGGATTTTATCCGATATGATTCCCAAATGATCAGCAGACTCAATCATGGTAAGCCATTCGGTTGCCTTGTTGATATTTTTATCGGATGAAAACCAAAACAATGGTTTCTGATAGCGTGAATAAAATTTTTGCACCATAGCCTCTTCCTTATTCTCAGGTTTCTGTGCAAAACTATTGGTAACCAAATAACCAATAATCAATAATGAGAGCATGATCCGATTAAATATTAAATCATTTCCCCTGAACATCTTTTGGAACATATTATATATAAATATACTGAATTTTTTCATTATTTATCCTTTTCCGGCTTTGATTCTTTTGATTGCTCATTCGCATTTCTATTCTGCGGTCTGGTGCGATTTGGTTGCTGTTGCCTTACATTTGTATTAGCGGGACTTACCGCACGTTGTTGAGTTGGCTGTCCGACATTATTGTTCTGTGGTTTAGCGAATGGTTGCTGTTGTCTCACATTACTGCCGGCAGGAGTTGCTGCGCGTGGCTGAGATGGCTGTCTGGCATTATTGTTCTGTGGTTGAGAGAATGGCTGCTGTTGTCTTGCATTATTACCGGCAGGAGTTGCAATGCGTGGCTGAGAAGGCTGGCCTGCATTATTATTCTGTGGCTTAGCGACAGGCTGTTGTTGTCTTACATTGGTATTCGCGGGATTAGAAGCACCTGATTGAACAGGTCTTGCACTATTATTAATTTGCGGTCGGGATGTAGCGGGTTGTTGACTCCTTTCAGTTCTGACATCAGGATTTAAAGACCCTGGTTGCTGCATAGGTTGAGCTGTTCGAATTCTTTCGGATGGTCGTTTCACTTCATTTAAATTTAAGATTCTGGCTGGAGCAGGTTTGTTCTGGTTACCATTATTTTTGCCAATTTGTGGCCGGTAAATCTGCAATTGCCCATTGCTCATGACTTGTCCGGGTCGTTTGTTTTCCCTGATAGTAACAGGATTGATTCCTTGTCCGGAAACTCTTTGCACATCTTCTCTGGCCGGACCTGTAACATAAGTAGTATGCCTGTTATTATCGATATGGGTGGTACGAATCACTGTAGAATTTCTGAAAATGGTTTCATGATTGGATCGGTTGACGGAATAACGATTCAGATCGTGTCTTTCAAAATCCCTGTCTCTTACAAACATCCAATGGTCGTTGTTTCGATTGTATTGTCTTCCAAAACTCAGGTTGATGCTGATGCCGGGCTCCATTGGTGACCACCCGTAATAACCATCGGCTCTTCTCCAGTTCACCCACGATGGTCCCCATATATTATCGGGTATCCATAACCAACCATAAGCGTTGGTATAATCCCACCGACCATAATGAAAAGGGGCCCATCCCCATTCGTAATCCGACATCCATGTCCACCCATAGTCTGTAAATAACCAATACCCTGCTGTTGAATAAGGTACAAAGTCAGATCCGACATTCGGAATCCAGGCATAACCATAGTTTTGATAGTCAATCCAATCACCGTAAGGGCTTAGCTCATCATAGAAAACCTGAAAACTGACCTCCTCCTGTTGTGCAGAAGATGGTTTTGGAAATATCGTAAAAGCCACGATCAACCCTAGTATTATTCCTAAATGCCTTAAATATGAATTCATAGTATCTTGAATTAAGTAATCTGATCCGTTGAAATGTATGGGGTAAATTAGAATCAGTAATTGAATAAATACAGTCTACTGATAATGAATAAAAATAAGGGTAAACAATGGTGCGAATGTTACACAACTTTTGGAAAAAGTTATATTATTCACACATCAGGCGGAAATATGAAAACTTGTCAATATTTCAGAATAATCCAACTATTATCGGGAAAATATTTCGTAAACTTAAAAACCCTCAAGGTTTCGGAAACCTTGAGGGTTTTTTATCACCTAACCTACAAAATATTAAACGCCAGTTTAATCCCCCCGATGAGCATATTTGCCCCCAGTACGCCAATGACAATCCCCATAATTTTTCCAATGATCAGTAGATTGTTCTCACCTAAAAGCCGTACAATGTAGTTACTGTAAATAAACGCGAGATAGGTGAAAAAGATAATCAGGGCGAAGATCAATACAGTAATGAATACCTGGAGAAAGTCGGCATTCACCACAAAATTCATTCCGGTAACGATCGTTCCCGGTCCGGCCATAATGGGGATTGCCAGTGGGGATATCGCCATACTCTCATCAAAAGCAGGCTTGTCTTTCAGATGTGCACCCGATTTTTTAGTTTGAAGCATATCAAATCCAATGTAAAAAATCAATACTCCACCAAACACTTTAAAGGAAGGGATAGTTAACCCGAAAATTTCGAAAATATACTTACCTGCCACAATAAAGGCAAACACAATCAAAAAGGCAACAATGTTTGCAGTTTTTGCGATTCCCTTTTTTTTCTTCTCAGTAATTCCCTCCGTCAGTTTAACGAAAATAGGGATATTGACTAGAGGATTCATTATGGCAAAAAATGCCATGAAAACCGTTAATGCAAAGCTCCAGTAATGTTCCATAAATTATATCTTTATTTATTTCTGATTAAAAAGGATATCCGATTGCGACATTCAGAACCAGGTTATCACCTCTCCAGGTTGAATTTCCAAAGTTAATCTGATTTGCGACCCATCGGTAATTCTCTTCCAACCACGGTTTCCTTAATGGCATCGCAAGGTCAAACCGTAAAACAAAGAAAGACATATCCACTCTCAATCCAAAACCGGTTCCCACGGCAAGTTCATTGGAAAAGGTTGAAAACGAAAACGGGGGACCCATGTTCTCAGGATTTGATTTTAATAACCACACATTTCCGGCATCTATAAAGAGAGCCCCTTTAAAATATTTGTAAATGGTAAACCGATATTCCGAATTCATCTCCAGTTTCAGATCGCCTCCCAATTGAAGAAATCCTGAATTTCCCGGATTCTGAAAGTAAGTACCCGGTCCTACTGAATTAATTTGAAATGCGCGAAGACTGTTGGGGCCGCCACTAAAGAATTGTTTGGAATAGGGCAATATTGAGGAGTTTCCAAATGGTTTGGCCACTCCTGCAAAAAACCGTAAAGCCAGTTTATTATTATCCTTAAAATTATAATAGCCGCGACCATCGAGGCTGAATTTTGCAAACTGGGAATAGACGGAGCCCACGATTGTGGATGGGACATCCGATGATATCTTTTCTCCTGAAATCAATTTTGCCAGTGAAAACACATTTCCTGCAAGCTCCGACGTAAGATGAAAATAGTATTGCATCTTCTTACCCAACACAACCTGCTCATTATAGGTATAGGAATAATTTCCGCCGGTAATAAACTGTTCTTCATAGCTCTTTTTAAGAAACGGGTTGGAATTCAATAACTCATTAAAAACAACTGATTTATTTTGGATGGTAGAATAACTCACGCTCACAGGATTCAATTCATGTTCTGTAAGGATATCTTCTTTCCATTTAAAACCATACTGAAACTGAAAAGTCTGCATATCAAAGTAATTGACCCTTTTCAAATAGTTATATAAAAGTGAGATATTTGTTTTGGGAACATAAATACTCCCTGTTTTCCTGAGATTAAACGGGACTATAAAACGTGGGAACGTCAACTCAAGCTTCGGATTCCAGGAATAAGAATATGCATTTTTATTCGCCCCGCTCATTTGCGCCTCAAATGACCCAGCCATATTCAGGTTCAGCAATTCCGCTCCTTTAAAAACATTTCTGGTCAGAAGACTTAAATTCAATCGGGGACCGGCATTATCATTCGACTTCGAAACCATATCCACCTCTGCCCTGAATGTGCGCTTTGGCATTGGCGTCATCAGAATTGTGACATCCAAATAGCCGGTTGCAGTAGTATCACTGTCGCTGAACTTTACCCTTACAAATTTGAAATTATCCAGAGACATCAAACGGTTAAGTGTGATAATATGATTCTTACGGGAAAAGATCTCGTTTTTTCTGAAATAATCAGATCTTAATATCTCTTTGGGAGTGATCTCCATTTCAGATTCACCCGACAAAAAAACAGTATTTCCATAGATTATGGTATCCTTTTTTGCATTAGTAACTTCTTCATTCAGTGAATAATCCTGATCTATAATTATCTTCCGTATGCGATAGACTTTCAGTGCATTTCCCGGAATAACGTCTTTTAGAGTCAACTTTAAGGTGACAGTATGATTAATTTCTGAAGTATCAGCTTTAAACTGCAAATAATCAGCATTAAAGTAAAAGTAACCACGATCCTTAACAAATGCGTCAAGCCTCAATCGTTCATTTTTTAAGACTACAAGGTTGTAATCCTGACCCGGTTTAATAAATGATTCTTTTTTTGCATTACTGATCAGCCGGCTTAAACCATCATCAGAAACAGCATCAACCAGCTCTTTAATCACATATGGTTTATGAATATGACTCGTATAGATGACGCTAGCTGTATATTTCTTCTCTGAGATTTTCGATTCGGTATAACTTTTAAAAATTCCAATATTAAAAAGTCTGGCATCGATAATTGCAGAGGTAACTCCGGGTTTCACCATACTCAATAACACAGGCGCCTCACCCTTCTTCTTCAGCCATTTGCCAAATTTAGTTTTCGGATCCTCCCCTTCCATCATATAAAGCCAAAGTTTAGGGCGTATTCCAAAATAAGATTTATTCGGTTTTGGGCGTATGGCCTCCTCAGCCGTGGTTTTGATCAATTTGGTATTGAGATTATTGATTGATTCCAATTTTAGTTCAGCCCCGGTATAAAGCTTTTCACCTTTAGGTAAATGCCTGACACCACTGCAGGATGCCAGCGCCAGGCCAATCAGGATAATACTATTTCGGATTGATATTCTCATTTCTGTTTCTCTTTTTTCAACGAATCAGAGCTGGTTTTAGGTGATTTGAAGAACTCTCTCCATTTATTGAAATCGTGTACAAACTGAATCCCAATGCCGGTTTCGACCAGCTGACCTTCAATCACACCCTCATATTGATTATGCCTGAACCCTTTTAACCTGTATCGGCCATCCTGGGTCAATTTATATTCAATGGTTACATCGCTTGTAATATCACTGGCTGAATTTTGTTGAGCCCGTTCTCCCTCCACATCAACAGTTCCACCCAACTGAACACTTAACCGTTCATTAAAAAGTTGTTTCTTTAGCCCTATTTCTACCTGCGTTCTTCCTTTTGCCGCTCCCGTCTGATAATCATTATACGATTGAATATCAAAGTTTAAATCCACTCCAGGCAATATTTTCGAGCTCCATTGATTTAATTGCTGGGACAAAAACTTGCCCACGGTGGCACGGACTAAACCAGATGTTCCACTCGTTTCGGATTGGAAAGGATTTTCCTGAATAAACCTCCCTAAAACCAGCAATGCAAAAACCTGCTTATTCAGGGCTGAAGGATCCTCGTTTAAGAGGTTCAACTTCTGGTTTACAGCCCCTCCTAAAATTCCTTTATCTTCAGGCATCAATTGAATTTCGAAACTAATCTCAGGATGCAAAATCTTTCCACGCAACTTCAGTAAGACCAGGAAAGGGTAGCGTTGTTTATACCCGTTTTTGTCGGCCTCACTTTGGTCCGACATCTGATCTGCTACCAGATCAATGGGTGAAGCTCTTACGGAATACCTTGCATTAATACTAATTTCAGCATCATAGGGATCGCCGCTCCAGATAATCGTACTACCCTGATCAATAACAAATTTTCGCTTAATCACCGACTCCAGCGATACAAGGTAACTGCCGTCATTGAGGTTATAGGCGCCGGTAAGACTCATTTTACCACTTCGGTCAATCGTAAAACTTAAGGCGGCATCCCCTTTAACCACCAGCGAATCGGTTGAAGAGGGATCCATTAACAACCGGAGTGTTGCTTGCTTGTCAACTTCAATAACCGATGATACTTCAAAGCCTCTTAATCCCGATTTTTGAATTTCCGCTTCACCCTTTCTGTTCAGAATAGGATTTAATTTGTGTTCGTTGTCAAACTCCACAACATCTTCACCTTTGTCGGTAGTTAGCCGCTCCTCGGGTACGGCGAAGGTAAAATTCGAACCTTTTTTCATTTTTACCTTTGCATTTATTGCCGGACTACTCATCGGTCCGCTCACATCAATCCGACTGTCAATCACCATTCGTCCAAAAAATTCTTTATTATCTTTTGCCTTCGTATTCAATAAAAGGAAATCTTTTGTGTTGATCTGAAAGGCAAAAACAAAATCGGTGAATTGTTTCATTTGAACTGAACCATCAATGACTGCAGTGTGCTTGTTAACATCGGTAAGGGTGAACGACTTGAAATATATTCCCTCTTTTTTCAGCTGAATAGTTTCATGTTTTAGTTCAAGCCGGTTATTCAGCAATACAGGTTTGAAAAAGGCGTTATTGAATACCAGTTCACCGGTAATTTCAGGTGCATCGGCTCTTCCTTCGATTAAAAAATCACCCCCGAGCGTTCCGGCTGCTTCGTGGATTTGACCCATCGAAAAAGCCTCAACTGTTCTTAACGAGAGCGACCGGATGAATGTTTTTATTCGCATTGCATTGTCCCCTCCATTCGGAATAAAATAGCCATTGGCCGAAAGGTCATTATCCGGACCCAAAAGATTCATCTCAACATTAAACCGCTCTGCCGAGGTGTTGTCTCCTTTCAACGTTAAATTGCCGATAGGAATCTCATGAACAGCCAGGTTGCTGATCTTTGCATCGGCAACTATACCATATGAACTGTTTACCCTTTTTAGCAACACATTCCCATCTGCAGTTCCCTTAACCATATTGCTGTCTTTCTCAACTATTCGAAAAAGATTTTCAAGCCTGAAATTTTTAATGGAGATATTCAGATCGTCGTTGAACCGATCATGAACTGATGATATATTAATTTGATTATCGGCATTATTGATAAAAACATGGTGTATCAGAAATCCTTGTTTACCAAATTCAATAAAATTATCGGCTGCAATATCCCATCGGTTATTCATTAACCAGAACCCCTTTGGATTGAGCAAAAGCTTAAAGTTTTCATTCTCCCTGGTAATTCTCGAACTGATCAATAGCTTTTTGCTTTGTTTCTCACCTGTGGATGAAAGGTTCGCATAAATCAGGTTATTTTCAACTTTCCCATCGAGCGAAAATTGATCAAGGTTAAATTGTGAATTTGAAATATTGCCGCCAGAAAAACTATAATTCAAAGCCGATTGATCTGAATTAATCTTCAGGGCCAGGTCCCTGATTTCGGCAGAACCATAAACCAGTTTTTTTATCGATGCATCCAACTTCAAATCGTCTCTCTGACTATCAAAACTTCCCCGGATAATCCCCGGCTCGAAATCCCTGAGCAGCGGAAAGAATACCTCCGAAAGAATTGGATGATTGTGGAGTTGTACGTCGAAACTGAATCTGGAATCAGTGCGCTCTTCTGCCGGCTGCCTCGAATCGGAAAAGGGAAAATATTTGTTTATGAACTGATTAAGAACCGAAGGAAGTGTAACCGGAGAAACAGTTCCTGTATATTTTATCCCAATAATCGCACTGTTTATATTCAAATCACTCCCTGCTGGTCCATTTACTGATGCAGTTAACAGGGAATCAAGAAGATACTTCTTCCCCTGATGTGCAATAATGATATTTGTTATTCCTAACTTTCCATTGAATTCACTAACCGATCCCCCCCTGAAATCTGCTGTTGCGACAAAGCCGGTCTGTATATCATTTTTGATGAAATTGAGTTTTTGAAGATCGGCTCCCTTCACATTTAATCGGAATTTGTACCGCTCTTCATGCGGATTTAAATTTACCAGGCCGTCAAAATCGAAAACGGCATTTGCATCATCGAGATTCATTTTCCCTTCGAACTGTTTTCCGGTAACCGTACCTTCCAGCTTAAGATGGTGATAGGTATAATCATTCAGGTGAATTTGCGTAGCATCACCTTTAATTTTCGCTCGGATCGTATTCAGATTCAATCCCTCACCATTAGCTTCTGCCGTCAGTGATACCGGACCGTACATGATTGTATCATTCAGCAACTTCCCCAGGTCTAAACCAGTCAGGATCACTTTTCCGATAAAGTTCTCTTTCGGATCAATTGATGCCAAAAGGGTTGCAGCTCCAAAACTGCTGGCTAACTTTATATTAGCATCAAAATTCTTCAGCTTTCCTTTAAAAGAGATCTGCAAATTCAACTTCTCAGGAAACGTTATCCTTTCGGGAATATACTGACCTGCCATCATTTCAAGGTCTCTCTTTCCCGAACTGATTCTCAGATTGGGGAAAGAATAGGATGCCGTTTGATATTCGGGCAATCCGGTGATTGTAAAATCGGTATTTAAAGTTGAAAGACTACCTGTTTTTATTTCAAGGTTTTTCCCCTTCAGATTATTCATCTGCCCACTTATATTTCCTGAAACAGAGGAAACATTTTGGCTGTTTTTAAAGAATGGTTGATTGATAAGATCGGGCTTGAAATAGAGGATATCTGAGTTTTGGAACTTTACCATTCGCATCACTACATCCATATTCCCGAATTGTAATGAATCCGTCAACTCACTTAAAGATGAGTACTGAATAGCAAAATCTGCATCGACAGAAGATTTGGGTGTATTTAGTTTTAACTTTTTTGAAGTTATCGAATGTTGATTCATCCTAAAATCACCCTCCAAACCGGTGATTGAGAAGTTATTCTGATCGGTTGTGCTGAATTTCGTCACAGCAATTTTAGTCAGGTCGGTTGAATAGGATAAACCAGTTGCCTCCAAAGTTAAATGACGATATTCCTGATTATCGGGATTAAATCCTTTTAATTTTTGGGAATTGCCACGGATTTGATACTCAACCGAATTATCGTCCAGTTGAATGGTTCTCACCGACACCTTCCAATCGTTCCCTGGTCCTTGCTGTGTAAGCATCTTTTTTGATCCGGTTGACAATTCAGGTTTACTTTTCTTATAAATTAATTGACTTTTGGAGAGGGCCAGGAAGTCGATTGATACCATCTCCTTTTTCAAATCGACCGATCCTTCTTTCAGCTCAAATCCTGAAATAAAAGCCGAAACTGATTGCTTACCTGTTGAATCATTGTAATTTACCGTTGAATTGTTAATCCTGATTCTTTTTGCACTGATTTTTGGTAAAACAGTAACCGCCTTAGAGGCATCTGGATTTGAAGAGGGTTCAAGAAGAATAGTCGTGTTAGAGCCATCAATAATTAATTCATCAAGATCATATACAGAATTTGCCGGATCGATCAGGTTCGTTTTCAGTTTCAGATTTCTAAGTTCGGTGTTAATCACAAATCCCCCATATTGGTCAGCATATTGAAGCCGGGTATTTTTCAAACTCAACTCTTCCAATGTAAATTTCCATTGAGAGGGTGGTTGTGTAGCTGGCTTAAATTGTTTGGCAGTATCACTGAAGGCTGACAGGAGGAACTGATAGTTGAACAGTGAATCTTTCCGGGTATTTTTCAGGTTTAAATTTACCTCTTCGAGGGCGAAGGAGTTAATGGCTATCTTATTATGAAACAGGTCATAAAATACAATATCTATTTTCGCCTTTCCGGCATATAGCAAAGTATCCCTCTTAAGGTCCTCAAGGAAAAGACCTTTCATAACTACTGATTTTGGGAAAGAGATATTGACACTGTTTATACTAACTTTTGTATGTGTTTTATTACTGACAAAAGTGGTGACATAATGAACAATGGCTGTTTGAATAGACGGAACCTGGATTAGGAGAACAATTGCAACGAATATAAGCGCCAAAAATGAGGCGATCCATAAGCTGGCTTTTACAATTTGCCTGGCTATAGTTAACAACTTAGCCATTTTTCGGATTATTCATAAAGGCGAAGTTTGTTGCGTAGCGCAGCTATTTCATCATTCATGGCATTTATTCGATGTAACAAATGGGTAATAGTTTCAATACCTTCGAGGTTTATATCCAAATCATAATAAAAATGAATATATTTTTCAACCTGTGGAAGTTGATCAGCATCGATAAACGCTGAATCTTCGATGAAGGCAATTTCAATCAATCCGGTTTCCTGCAGGGAACTGATAAATTCAAATTCAATATTGTGATTATTGCAGAATTCATTAACGGCTATTAAATTTTTTGTTTGCATGGCGTCTGTTTTAAAAATTAGGATTTAGATAATTCAGTGAACAGTGCCTTCTGTTTATCCGTCAAATTTTTTGGAATCTTAACGACATAGGTCACATACAAATCTCCAAATTCGCCCTCTTTTTTATAAACCGGAAAGCCTTTCCCTTTTAACTTTACCTTACTTCCATTCTGTGTTTCAGGGGCTACTTTCAGCTTTACCTGTCCGTTTAAGGTATCCATTGTAATTTCACCTCCCAGCACAGCGGTATATAAATCCAAATCAACTGTAGTATATAAATTATCACCCAAACGTTTTATTTTAGGGTGATTAGCTATTGAAAAGGTAATATACAAATCGCCATTTGGCCCGCCATTAATTCCGGGTCCGCCATGGCCCGCTATCTTTATAGTTTGTCCATTCTCAATTCCGGCCGGAATAGTAATCCTGATCTTATTCCCGTTAACTGTTAAAGTCTGCTTTTGTGTTTTGAGGGCATCGGTGAGTTCGAGATGCAATTCTGCATTGAAATCTTCGCCACGATATTTCACCTGCCTTCCCCGGCTTCCACCACCAGCACCGCCAAACATCGATTCAAAGAAATCAGAAAAATCACCTCCTGATGGTTCTCCGGAATATCCTGATCCACGGAAATTGGACGATTGTTCCTGATACTTCTTTTGCTTTTCAAACTCTTCGGCATGTTTCCAATCCTTTCCGTACTGATCGTATTTCTTACGCTTTTCAGGATCGCTTAATACCTCGTTGGCTTCATTGATCTCCTGAAAATTCTTCTTTGCATCCTTATCATTTTGATTCAGATCGGGGTGATACTTTCTGGCCAGCTTGCGGAAACCAGCTTTGATCTCTTTTGGTGAGGCAGATTTTTCAAGCCCCAGAATCTTATAATAATCTACGAATTCCATGGGTTACTGTTAATTTTTGATCGTCCTAAATTAAGCACAATTATCTCCCTTAAAGTTACGCAACTTTTGAGAAAAGTTACATAATTCACATATTTAAATTGTGTAAGATGGTTTTTGTTAGATGTTATTTTAAAGCGATTATTTTAACAACTACAAATTTAATCCTGGAATTAAAACCGGAAATACAAAATCTTCGATCACACTGTGATGAGCTTTAGCCACATGTTCTTTAAATGTTTTCAGACTACGATGCATGGCTATCGTGTAGCCTTTTCCTAATTTCGACACGATCCGGTCAAGAATATGAAGTTCCCTTATGATTTCAGCTTCCCTTTTCCCCTTTTCCTTTGGTAAATCCTGATCGAGTTGGTTAATATTAAATTCGAAATTGATATCGGCCAAATGATAAAATTCAGCAAGAAGGGGTTCACAACAGAACGATCTGGTATGGGCCAGTTTTATAGCAGACATTCGCTCCTCCTCATCCAGTTTAATACCTGCAGCAGCAAGCAATGCTATATATGCCGGCAATTTGAGAAGTTCCCTTTTTTGATCTGCACTCAGATTTTGAAATAAAGTCATATTTTTCTTTTATAATTGTAAATAAATCATTTTCTGCTTATTCTATATTTTTGCGAAATCACGCTCATCTCCTATTCATCTTTGTGCTCTTCCAAATCATCATGATCGTCACCACCCAAACTATAGAAGTTGTTTTCTTCATCTTCAACTCCGGTATTTTCTAAAAACATCTTCATTCGCAGGATAAGAAGGGTAGCCTTTCAGAACCAAATTTTCTTCATCCTCTGATTTGGAAACAGGCAGAATTGGACTTTTTACTTTATTTTTTAAATTCCATTTTTAATTTTTCAGATTGTGAAATTCGTATTAATTCTTTTGAAATATCTTCGGGTGAAAGGACTAAATCAATTCTTTTAGTCTTCATTTACATGATTTGAAATTGTGGTAAAGAATTTAACTTTCCCTGATTAAATAAATCAAGGTTAAAAACTAGCCGTATCCTATCTTTTACTGATCCGGTGATTGCCTCAATGTTTCCGGAAACTACCACTGGGACATAAATCTCGAAGAAATTCCATAATCCAGACTTCAGACCAGCTTCACAAAAAAGAGGTGAATTTGATCCCGTTCCGATGCCGTGATCGTTTAACAGAAAATTAACGAATGGTTTAATTGGAATTCTGCCTGCTTTGCCGGGTAAACTACTTGTAAAAGAGAGCGAAATCAACCAACGGCTAAAACCCAGGTTTTGGTTAACCGGTGAAACCAGTCCTCCCTCAGTAAATGTCATTTGCCTTGACCAAAAGCTTGTCGGGAAAGTACTAAAACGATCGGGGTAGGTACCCTGATAAAGATATTGATCGCGTCCGCCTCTTGCACCTGCCGAGAGGGAGTAAAAAGGGACATTTCTATTTTCTTTCATCATAGTTCCTGCAAATAACCTCAGATCCAACCCTCTTTTAATTCCCCGGTAACTTAATTTATAATTAAACTCCACCGATGTTTTCAGAAATGAGTGATTTGATTCGAAAGAAGTCAGCAACCTGAAAGGGTTGATTTTGCCGCTCCGATCCAACTGGTAACCAATCTGAAGATAAGAATTTAAACCTGCTTTCTCCTGATGTTCAATCTGATAAAGGTCTGATGCTAAAATATAGGCTCCGTAAACCTTATGCATTAAACAGTTATCCATTTTATGATCACGGAAATACAGGTCCACTCCTCCCTTCAATTTTTGATAATTCTGATTACCGGGAGCTCCAAATTGTGTCCCCTCCAGGGAGATAGTTGCCTTCCTTATCAAATTATCAAAAGGAGTAAGGTTGTATGAGATTTTCCCGAATCCTGCCAAACCTGAATTACTAAAAGCATAGAATGGCATCAAAAAATATTCGAAAGGCTTGGGAGTCAGGAATCCATTATGCAATGCCATTCCTATCATTAAACCATTCTCCCTTGTCCAATTTAGGGCTGGGAAATACATTAAATATCGTTTTTCCGGTTCTTCGAGCGAAAAATAGAGTTGTGTCCGGAGAGGATCAGATTTTGGAAAGAATCCTGATCTTCTGATGTTATTATTGAGCCGGAATAAATCTGGCGTTACATGCTTAGGATCGATTTTTATTTCACAATAATCACCCTGGGGCAATTCAATCCATTTTTTGCCTGCAAATCCATCAACCCACTTTTCAAAACGGATCGAATCATTGCCCATACCTGCAATCACCATTGGCGAAGTCAGCTCTCCATTGTTTTTGACAAGCAGTCGCCGGTCCTCCCAACGCATCACTTTGTAGTCCATTCTTTTGGTTGTACCAATGAAGTCCTTAAAGAACCAGGTCAGATCTTTTCCTGTACTGGCCTCAAACAGATGACACAAATCGTCTGGTTGGGGATGCCTGTTTTCCCATTTCCGATAATAGTCATGCATTGCAGTATCGTAAACAGAATCTCCCAGATATGCCCTCAGATAATTAAATCCCATTCCTGCCTTATTGTAAATCATAAGACTATAATTCAATGTATTATAATCTGATGCCGACAGGTTTACGGGTTGTTCGAGATTATTGCGTGCCTGCGAAAGCCATTCGAGTTCCCGCATTTGTCCAACCGCCATTTTATCTATTTGAAAGAATTTAGCCAGCTTCAGGTTTTTAACATAGACCTCCCAGAGTTTTCTCTCAGGATATCTTTTGCTCATATAACGCACCTCGTTTGCACTTGTAATCCCCTCGTCCATAAATGGATATCGTCGTTCATCAGATCCAAGTGCACTGTAAAACCAGCTGTGTGCAACTTCGTGAGCAATTACCTCATCAAGAGCGAAGCCATCTTTGGGATTTCCAATAACGGTAATACCGGGATATTCCATCCCATCACCAGCGCTTAATGCACTTTGAACAGCGGTAAAACATTTATAAGGATAATCGCCATTCCATGTCGAAAAATTCGAGATCGCATTATTAACGTAGGGGATGGCATCTTTCCAAAGTCTGGCCTGCTGATTGGTAAACATGACCCAGGTGGTTACCTCTCGCCCTGAGTCAGGAAGATTCACTTTACCTTTCAAAACATGGAACCGTTTATCGGCAAACCACGCAAAATCGTGGATATGCATTTCTGTATATCGGAGTGTTTTAAATTGTTTTGATGAGGCGGGGAACTCAACTGCGTCTGAGTCTGAAGTTGCAATCCAGGAGGTGTCTGCTGCAAGTCTATTCAGCATTTCCAATTCATGATCACTTTGTAGATTTCCCGAAGCTCCTACGATATAATTTTCAGGTAATGTAATGCTTACATCATAATTCCCAAACTCGGAGTAGAATTCACCCTGATCCTGGTATGACATCTGATGCCACCCTTTATTATCGTAAACAGCCGGTTTAGGATACCATTGTGAAATTTGATACGATTCGCCGATGTGACCCAATCTTGATGTCACTCCTTTGGGGATTTTCACATGGAATGGGGTGGCTATTTTAATCGCCTCTCCCGAACTTAAAGGTCTGTTTAGATCAATCCGGCAAATATCTGGCTGGCCTGGTAATAAGTTCCAGTGAACAGGCAAATCATTTACCCTGAAATCGAGTGAATCGATATATCCTTTGAGTTCCGGATCGTTGAATAATCTTTGTTTCCCTTTTGCACTAAGTAATTGTCCAGCTAATTCAGTGTGATTATTCAAATAACCATTTGCCCAAAGATGGAAATAGATAAAATGCAGGGTGTCAGGAGAATTGTTGGTATACTCAACTGTTTCGTAACCACTTAATTCATGCAGATGATCATCCAGCGTAATATGCATTCTATAGTTGACCTCCTGCTGAAAATATTCCTGTGAAAAAGCTTTATTAAAAGTTCCTGTAATGATCAAACCTATGATCAGAAAGAAACTGATTGTATGGTTGCGGAAAAGTATTGTCAAATGATTTACGCAGAGCGATTTAATTTAATTTCTGATTATAGGAATCAAAATACAGAATGGACTATCTCTTTTCCGGATTATTATAAACCCTTTAAATAAAGGCGCCAAAAAAGTCTGCAATAATCATCGGTCATCTGACATATGATTATACTTTAACTTTTGAGACGCCCTTGTTCCATTAAAATGGTAACCTGAATCTTGAAATATCAATATTCAAGTTAAAGATGAAAATATGGATGATTAAAGTAATATTATGAGGATGATAATCAGTAAGAGGGTGCCACCACTAATGTAAATAACTGTGCCATCTTTCCTCACATTTTCTTTAATCCCTTTAAGTTCTTTTCGTAATTCGCGCTTTTCGGTAGTAGTCATCTGTGATTTATCCATCCCGCGAATTTCCTCAACACGTTTCGTTAAAACAGCAACTTCTTCTGCAGATAGTTTACTTTCCGTTTTGGTCAAAACGGCTGTGTTTTCGGTTGCACTCTTCAGATCTGTTTGTCCGGCAAATGCAATTGTTGAACTCAATGTGAACATCATTAAGATTCCAATAAAAATAGTCTTTCTCATTTTGTAGTTTTATTATATTAATTTATGAAAATAAAGGTAATGGATAAAGCCTCCTTACTAGTTATATAATTCTGATAATAAGTTACATCATTCACACTTACTATTCGTTATTATTGATATTTTGAATTATTTTCCCTTTTTGGTTGGAATAATGTACAGAGGAATTGTTGTATGATGCAAAACCTCCTGGGTAACGCTTCCCATCACGATATTCTCCAGCCATTTCTTGCTATGTGAACCCATAACAATTACATTTGCCTTGACAGTTTTTGCAACATTTAATATCGATTCTGCAAAATCACCATCAGCGACCATGGTTTGAATTGATGGATCCCCAAGGTGGTTTCTTGTCTTATCCAGAAAATCGAGTGATGCCCTTTTTAAGACCTCCATTGTATTCATTTGAAGGGGATCGGTATTTATAAAACCAGAAAATCCCATGATTGGTGAATACTCGGAAGAAGAATAATATACCGGATCAGAAATGACATGAAGTAAAATTACTTCAGCTCCCATTGATTTGGCAAATTCGAAACCGACTTCCGCTACCTTTTGAGCAGTGTGGTCATAATCAAGTGCAATGAGTACTTTTTTCATGATAATATATTTTTATTTATTGACTTTTTTGAACAGAATAATCTGTTCAAAAAATAGTTGTAAGAAATTATCCTAAAAACATTGGGGGAACCCATCCCGGTGCTTTGGGATGAGTTCCATATATAAAACAGACATGTTTTTACCTCTTCTGCCAATGACCCGACTGCCAGCGATGGCCCTGTGGTTTTGTTTGCCATCTACCTTCAATATAGGTGCGACCATTGCGTGGTACCTGCCAGTAACCATTACCTTGAACATACACGTGGGTTTGACGATTATAGATCCAATCGCCGTTAATCCATACATGAAGGTTACTCGGACGTTCTGGTCTTGAATATTCCATATAGGATGGTTCCGAAGAAACATAGCCGGATGTAGTGCAACCATTCATTGTGAATAGTATTCCTGCAAGAGTGATCAAATAAAATACTTTTTTCATTTTAGTTTTCTATAATTGTGAATGAGTTTTCACTTAGCAAAGTTGCCCCAATTAATTCCGAAAAGTATTACACAATTACGGTAAAGAGTTACAACATTCACACTTATCAATTAAACCAGATGCATTTCCAACACTTTCTGACCCATTTTCGTGAGTTCAATATCGCAGGAAATTGCAACCTCATCACTTACCATCAAACCGCTTGATTCGGTTGTAGTATTCCAGGTAAGGCCCCAGTCGCTTCTGTTGATTTTCCCGGAAACCGTAAATCCGGCTCTTTCATTTCCCCAGGGATCATTTAAAATACCACCAAATTGGACATTTACTTTTACGTTTCTGGTGATACCCATCATTGTTAATTCTCCCCACAATTCATGGTTGCCATCTCCATCAGCTTTGGTAATAGTGCTTGAGACAAATGTTATTTGTTTGAACTTTCTCACATTAAAAAAATCACGACTTCTTAAATGTTTGTCACGCTGGGCATCTCCAGTATTTATAGAAGAAGCATCTATCGAAATATCAACTTCGGATGTTCGAAAGTTGAGACCTGTTGTACAAATACTCGCATCGAAGGTTTTGAATTTCCCCTTCACATGTGCAATCATTAAATGTCTCACCTTAAATCCAATTTCACTGTGTGCCGGGTCTATTGCCCATTTTGTCTGTACCCCAACTTCGGTTGTTTTCATTTTTATATGTTTTAAATAGTCATTTGTTATATGCAAAGGTGAGTATCTACCAAATGACTATTGTTACACAAATATTTTAAATTATTACATAATTCACATATTTTCAGCGATTAAGAAAAAATAGTTACCTTCAAATCTGATGGATTATTACCGATATGTGTGAATCATGTAATTTATTTAAATAACCATGTAACAATCCTTATTCCATAAGTAACCACCTTTGACGACTATGTATGGAGTGATGATATTTAAACAAAGAATTAATAGATATCTGTTTTCAAAAGGGGTTGATGAGTATTTGACCGGCATCAATAATGCCTTTGAATTTACGACCCGCTTTTTTAGAGAAGCCTTTAAAAGACCGGTTCATCTGAGGGAGATCATCAACCAGTGTTTCGAGGTGGGTATAAAATCGTTGGCATTAATCTCGTTGACAGGGTTTATTGTTGGGATCGTTTTTACAAAACAATCACGTCCCTCTTTGGAAGATTTCGGTGCAACCTCATGGTTGCCTTCTTTAATTGGCATCGCCATCATAAAAGCGCTGGGACCGTTGGTAACCGCACTTATTTGTGCAGGGAAAATAGGTTCGAGTATCGGAGCGGAACTTGGTTCGATGAAGGTAACTGAGCAAATAGATGCAATGGAGGTGTCAGCGATTAATCCTTTTAAATATCTGGTGGTTACACGTGTATTTGCCACAACATTCATGATTCCGGTTCTGGCGCTCTATTGTAGTTTTGTAGCACTTTATGGTTCATATATCAATGTACATGCACAAGAGACGAGCAGTTTAATCAGCTTCTATCAAAGCGCATTCAAAACTATCACCTTTCTGGATATTGCCACTTCAGTGACCAAAACTGTTGTCTACGGATTCACGATTGGAATGGTCGGTTGCTATAAGGGATTCAATGCCACTTCGGGAACCCGTGGGGTCGGTAAAGCAGCAAACCAGGCTGTTGTACTTGCAATGTTTCTAATTTTTATTGAAGAGGTAATTATTGTGCAGGTCGCTAACTGGATCCGATATTATTAAAGAAATGGAAGAGTTGAAGCAACACCTTATTGTAAAAGAGAAAACAGTGATCTCAATTTCCGGTTTGTACAAATCATTTGAGGAGCTACAGGTTTTAAAAGGGATCGACTTTAACCTTTTTAAAGGGGAAAATGTCGCTGTACTGGGAAAATCGGGAACCGGAAAATCTGTTCTAATCAAAATCATTGTTGGCTTGCTCAAACCAGATAAAGGTGAGGTGATTGTACTGGGGAAAAAGGTAAATGGGTTGGTCGGTAAGGATTTAGATGCTTTAAGATTAAGGGTTGGTTTTTCGTTTCAGAACAGTGCACTTTATGACAGTATGAATGTTTATCAGAACCTGGCATTTCCATTAACCATGAATATAAAGACCCTTTCAAGACATGAGGTCAATGAAGCCGTGGAGGATGTTCTGGAATCAGTGGGTCTGAAGGATAAATTAAAACAAATGCCTTCTGAGCTTTCGGGAGGACAGCGTAAAAGGGTTGGGATTGCCCGGACACTGATTCTAAAACCAGAAATTATGTTGTACGATGAGCCCACATCCGGACTCGATCCTATCACAAGCGCTGAAATTATTGAACTAATCAAGGAGGTGCAACAAAAATACAACACCAGCTCGGTCATTATCACCCATGACCTTACCTGTGCGAAAAATACTTCTAACCGGATCGCCATGCTGCTCGATGGGAAGTTTTTAAAAGTCGGCAAATTTGATGAGGTTTTCGATACGGAGGATGAGCAGCTAAGAGGATTTTATAATTACAATTTTACACAATAAATCATGAACGAATCACCAAATAAGCACGATGCTCTGGTCGGACTTTTTATTTTTATCGGATTGGCCTTTCTCCTGGGAGGAATTCTAATCGTCGGCAATCTGCATGAAACCTTTAATCGAAAAATGAGGGTGGTATCCCTCTTTGAAGATGTTGGAGGTTTGCAACGGGGAAATAACGTCTGGTTATCGGGTGTCAAAATTGGTACGGTAAGTAACCTCGGATTCTATGGAAAATCGCAGGTCGAGGTTAGTATGAATATTGAAAAAAAAGCACAAAAATACATTCCCAAAGATGCAAAGGTCAAACTGAGTAACGACGGCCTGATCGGCAATAAAATATTGGTGATTTACGGAGGAACCGAAAATACTATTGTAATAGAGGAAGGTGATACCCTGGGGGTTGAAAAAACATTTACATCAGAAGATATGATTAACACACTTCAGGAAAATAACAAAAACCTGATGGCAATTACTTCTGATTTTAAGATAATTAGCAAGAAATTGGCTGCGGGAGAAGGAACTATTGGTAAATTGCTTCACGACAGTTCAGTTTATATGAATATCAAAGGTGCAACAGTATCCCTTCAAAATGCCACTTTAAAAGCCGATCAATTAATTGGTTCATTGGCAACTTTCAGTTCCGGACTGAATAAGAAAGGGACACTTGCCAATGAAATGACCACCGATACCATTGTCTTTAATTCTGTCAAAGCCTCTGTTTTAAAACTACAGCAGATGGCAGATACCGCATCACTTTTAGTCACAAATCTTAAAATTGCCGAAAGCAGTCCCAACTCCACAATTGGCATTTTACTACATGATGAACAGACAGGAGCCGATTTAAAGAAAACAATTAAAAACCTGGAGAGCGGTTCTCTTAAATTAGACGAAGATCTTGAGGCTGCTCAACAAAACTTTTTATTAAGAGGATTTTTTAAGAAAAAAGCAAAAGCCGCTAAAAGCGACTTACCTTCAAAATAAATTAATTTGATTATTCATTCCTGAATATCTATCTGACTTACCGTATTCTCATATTTAACAAGTTTCAAAACAACTGAGCCAACAATCCGAATATCCATTTTCACCAAAACAGGAAGATGACTCTCATCATCTGAGAACCATATAGTTAAATCGTCCTGAGCTTTAAACATTCTCCCAACCTCAACAACCGGGCTTATTTTAAAGCAACTTATTTTCCCTAATTTAGTTCTGACAAAGTCTTTTCCTCTGTACCGGAGTCGAAACGGAAATATTTCATCATCGAAATACATATTTACCAAAACCACATCCCCTTCATTCATTTTTGAAAAATCGACACGTCTCAAATAATAAAAGGTGGAAGCAAGATCGAGAATCTTTTCAGGGACATTATGTATTCCGGATAATTTTGAAAACACTGTATTGTTTTGCCGGTCATAGCTTACTTCGTTGTATTTCGTGTAATGACCTTCTTTGATGTTACGTACCTGTTTATAGGGTAGGTTGGTCTCTTTGTCAAACCAACTTTCATAGATATCTTTTACGCCATAAAGGGTATTCGCCATTCCTGTGGTTTCACCTATTGCCAGGGCATGAAAGATCGGTTTCCCGTCATAAATCTCTTCGGTAAGAGAAAGGGTCGTCATTCCCGCCACGATAAAACCATAACGAATTTGAAACGTCAAATTCTCGCCGGCAACAAAAGCCGAATTGGGTTTAATATCGGGTGTAAATATCTCCTGGGCATGAACATTCGAAATCTGTAACAACATTGCGAAGATAAGACTTTTGTATCCTCTCATTCCGTTCAATTTTTATTCGATAACTTAATTTCCTGACTTATGAAATTGGATTCAAAAGTACACATAGATAAAATAACCAAATCAAGTGTCATCAACAAATGTGCCACTATTGAAATTTTGATTGTTTAAACTGAATAATAATTCAAATTTTTTTAATAATAATTCATCCCCGATTATCAGGGATGAATTCGGTACTATATTATTCGTGGTGTTTTTTTTGCTCCCGTTGTGCACGACGTTCCAGTCGGTCACTTCGCCTGTCATGAACAACTGCAACACCCCTCACCTGCCCCTGAATGATAACAGCCGACCTGTTATGTCGCGGAGTATGGATTGTCGCGGTACACGAGGCGAAGATCATTATACATGATAACGTAAAGAGGATAAGAAATGCGGTGAATACATTACCTCTTCCAAAAAAATTGAGTTTTTTCATGGTATTAAGATTTTAAATTGTGATTGAATTTTTAATGAACAAAGATGAGTTCATTCATTTGGTAAATCATTACACAATTCTGGCAAAGAGTTACATCATTACTACCTGATGTGTGAATTATGCAATTCCCTCATGGAATTATATAACAGCACAGCAAAAAAGCTAAGGTACTTTTGAATGGTCTTTAATACCAAAAAAACAGCTTAATCAGAATCCCCTGAAACACTATAACAACCATAGGTGATGCAAAGAAAAGGATATTTAAAAATTTTATTCGGATTCCTGTTTATTGTTCTGATTTTAATATGCATTAAGCTCTTTCTTGTTGAACCCTGGATAGGGAAAAAATTAGCTTCTGAACTCAATGAAAAGATTAAAAATTATACAATTACAATTGACAACATTCACATTTCGATTTTTTCGGCTGAAATAGAACTGGATAATATTACAATAACTTCAAAACCAGAAAACAGTGCTATCGGTAATTTAAATGCAAAGATTGATTCTGTAAAATTCAAAGGAATTCACTTCGTGAAAATCCTGTTCAAAAATCAATTCGACATCAGGGAAATCACTGTTTCTGGCAGCACTATTACAGGTGAATTATTGTTCCCCAAAAAAGAGGCATTACCCATCATTTCACGATCTGACATCAGAATTGGGAATATTGTATTTGATCATTTGGAACTTGCTCTAAAAAACGGGTTGAATGCAAAGGCATATTCGGTGAAGGAGGGGAATTTGAAAATGGTTGGTTTACACATTGAAAAGCTTGATACCATTTCGGTTGAAAATATCCGGCAAATAAATCTGACAGCGAACCAAATTGTTATCGTCACAGCCGATAGTATGTATTCTTTAAAAGCCTCTGAAATATATTATTCGTCCAGAAGCTTGTTGGTAAATAGTTTTTATATACAACCGAATTTCAGTATTGGAGATTTTGAGGCAAAGCATAAATTTCAAACCGATCGGATTAAGGCCAACTTCAGTACAATAAAAGTTCATGATTTTTCTGCAGTGGCATTTATAAAATCGGGAAATCTGAAAAGTTCCGGAATCGAAATCGGGGAAATGAATATGGATGTATTTCGTGATCTCAGAAAAAAATTCCATCATGTAGTCAAGCCGCCCATTCAGGAAATGATTTCGAATTATCCCGGTGCGCTAAATATTGATTCAATCACCCTTTTTAATGGGAATATTACTTACACTGAACATGTTGAAAAAGCAAGTGAAGCCGGAACTATCAGTTTCGGGAAAGTAAATGCCAAAATTTATAATGTTACTAATGACACCTCTTTCCAGACCGAAATGGGCTACCTTATGCTGAATGCACAGGCATTGTTAATGGGGAAAGCAAAGCTGAACATCAATTTTAAAAGCAGGATATTCGATCAACAAAATACATTTACACTTAACGGATCTTTGGGAGGAATGGTTGTAAAAGAGTTAAATCCTCTACTTGAGAAAAATGCGTTTATCTATGCCACCTCTGGTGAAATAGAAACAATGAATTTTAACTTCATAGCGAATAAATATAAAGCACATGGTACTCTGAATTTGCTTTATCATCGATTGCATATTGCCGTTAAAAATAAGAGGACCAATGATACTACGGCAATTAAAGAGCGGATTATTTCCTTTGTTGCCAATAAAAAAGTACTGGATGCCAACCCCCTTCCGAATGAAACTGCGAGGGTAGGAATTATAGATTATACCAGAGATCCAGAACGATTTCTTTTAAATTATTGCTTTAAATCGATCCTTACGGGAATCAAATCGATTCTCGTTAAAAGCCCGAAGAAAAAAAGTAAATGAAGGTATCTATTTTATTGTTTTAACCCGATCGGGTCAATGCGAATTTGATCAA
The DNA here is from genome assembly GCA_963677935.2 of Prolixibacteraceae bacterium. Classification (GTDB taxonomy): domain Bacteria; phylum Bacteroidota; class Bacteroidia; order Bacteroidales; family Prolixibacteraceae; genus JAAFHB01. The sequence continues at coordinate 4,523,068 of CAXXEH010000003.1, forward strand.
AAAATGGAGTTCCCATTACCTCAACGCATTTGGCTGCATAAAGATACAGCGCAGCACTCCAGGTTTGCCAATCCTGGCCCATTGGATTGCCATTCTGGGCTTTAATCCATTCATTAAATCCATATTCTACATTTCCTGAATTGGAAATCTTTATGTAATGGGTAAGCACCATCAGTTTTTCCATGGCAAGGGCATACCGCTTTGCTGCAACCAGGGCAGCCACATAAAACCCGCAAATAAAGGGCCAGATTCCTCCATTATGATATTCACCGGGATTGTTAAAAATCTCATATCTGGGTAACCAATCCGGATCTGCCGGTCGGATAAAAGGGAAAAAATTCGGTGGAAGATCGACCACTAACTCTCCTCTTCTCTTCATTTCAGAGCATTCCTCCTCTATCCACGAGATCATCTCCTCTGCCCGGGATGGGGATGCCAATCCAGAGAGAATAGCAAGACTGTTGCCCAGAAGATCGAACCGTTCGCTGCTATAAATTTTATAGGACCAAAAAGCATAGTAGGGTTTGTGTTTTACAACAAGTCCTTCAGGGACATGATGGTGGTTATTTGCACCGGATATGGTGAACCGACCCATTTCCCGTCTAACCTTTTCTGCTCTTTCATCTCTGCCAAGAAGGCGGAGATAACTATATACCAAAGTGTTTACATAAAGTCCATATCCGGTTACCCACTGTTCATCACGCCAATCGCTTGTTGGTTGCTGAGCAATCAGGTACCGGTCAGAAGGACTTTGGTACTCCATCCAAATCAGTGATTTTTCAACCGCTTCAAAAAGGAAGTCCGATTCACCGGTTACTTTTCTATAAATGGCAACTCCGACTAAAAACAAGGGAGTGGTATCACTTGCTCCGCGATCCTCATCATCGTGTACCAGCGAAGGAATATGACCACGCTCAGTTTGATTTTTGGCAAGTGTTTCCAATACCCTGCGAATACTCTCCAATAGTTTGTTATTCCCGGAAACAGCAATTCCTAATATCGAAAACATCAGATCCCTTGTGTATGGCTCCGGATATCCCCAGCCGGCAGTTCGCGGAAGTCCATGATACGGACCATGTGCATTGTGGAGCAGCACCTCAAGAGCCGCCTTCTTTGCCTCTTCTATTTCTATCAGGTTTTGAGTTTGCATGATTTTGAATCTGTTAATTTGATAATTGGTAATGCGCTAATTAGGATATTAGCACATCAACCAATTTTCACCTTATTTTATTCCCAACTTATCATTTACAATCTGAACAAAACGTTTGGCTACCACCCGGTAATCAAAATTTGCGACTACACGGGCTCTTCCAGCATTGCCCAATCGTTCCCTCATTGGACCATCATTCATAAGTTCAAGCAAATATTTGGCAATATCCTGAACATTTGCACGATAATCGACTGTTCGTGGCACATCAAAAATCACTTTATGATGTTCTTCAAAACCCGATTCGCCTCCAAGGGTAACCTGATCCACCACGATTTTACGGGCAACCTCAGCCAGAAGGGCAGTTTCTCCATGAATAAGGGTATCGAGCATACCCATTGCTTTAATACTTATGACCGGTTTCCCACATGCACCAGCCTCAACCTGAGGCATTCCAAAACCTTCGAGCCTTGAAGGAGCTGCATAGATATCACATGCACCAATTAAATAAGGCATGAAAGCTCTTGAAATAGTGTTGGTTGCATAAATGACATTTTTGTCAATACCCAAATCTGCAGCCATCTGCAGATCAGCCAGATTCTGGAGTTTGGTCCGTGGCTGAGGCCATACTTTGCACACATATTTCCATTTGGGCGCCTGTTTATCAATGATCGCCAGCGCCTGCATAACCTCCTGGGCTCCTTTCGATGCAGCATCACCACCCACGGTGAGTAACATTAACTGATCTGGTGAAACCCCAAGCGATTCGCGAACTGCCATTATTTTAGGATCGTCCCTCTTGTAAGGAATAAAACTGTCTGTATCGCAACCTACAGGTAAGACTTCTATTTTGTCACCACATATACCATCGCGAACGTACATCTCCTTTACCCAATTCGATGTTACCAGAATTAATGGAAGGGCATTCAGTACCTCCTGATAATTAGCGATATAACCATCAGCTACCAACCAGGGAACCGGCTGTACGCCATACCGCTGAGGGTGAAGGATCAAATTGGGTGTGTATCCCCAATAACCTACTCCAACTGCAACATCGGGCTTGAACCAGCGATAGTACCATTCTTTCTCCTGTGCTGACTCAAAATGGACAGCATGTACATCAACACCCATTTCCTGAAGTCCTTTATAAAGAAGATCCCCTTGAGTCGCAAGCCCTCCGGGAGAAGGAGGGTAATCATACATTACTAATACTTTCATACGTATAAATTGAAATTAAACTGCTATTCTAGATTTAATATCTATCGGATTTGTAAATTGCCAGAATGCCTCTGAACGCGGGGTTGTTTCTGCCTCCCAACTATTTTTATCGAACCCGTAAACTGCTGTAATGATGCGATACTTTCTCGTCCATAACTTTCTAGTAAGCTTATGATAAATAGAAGCATTTTGTATCGCCAGGGGAAAATATTCCTTTTTGCCATCCTCGTATGCAAAGGTCCAAAGTTCTTTGGCGGTAATTTTGCCACTTTGCCAGAGGTGAATAACTGCGTTGCTGATCTCTTCGTGTCTGATATGTCTGGTATATTCACCTGAAGGACTGTGAGTGATAATAAGATCGAAATGTTTTGAAGATAATAAGTCCAATATAGTCTGTTCAACATCAAATTGATTTAAGGGATTTTGATCGGGCCCATCGTCCAAATCTCCCATAATTCCTTTTGATCCAAGCATTTTTAATGTTTTATTAAACTTTGTTGCACGTTCAGTATCACTTCTTCGGCATAAACAAACAATAAACCAGTTCCATGAAGGATTCCTCAGAATTGTTCCTCCGGCCCACAATGTTTCATCATCCGGATGGGCTACAATCAAGACAACGCTCCTTGCTTTTTCGCTATTAAAATAAGATGTGTTCACATGACCTGGTATAAATCTGGTTCCTAACTATTCCTTTACGGATAAGAAATAATTATTGACAAACGAATTTCGCTCTGTTTCCGACATTTTATCGGTACTACAAATTTCAATTTTGATTTTATTGAAAAGATGATTCTTATTCAATAAGTTGAGTAATTCACTTTTTGCATCAGTTGGTCCAAAAAGAATGACACTTTCATAACCAAGAATCACATCACCAAGATTATTATAATAGGTCGAAAGTTGACCGTGTTCTATGTTAAGTAAATGACTTTCATCTTTATAAACGTATTGATCATCCGGTTTTTGTTCAGGTTTTGATTCAATAATAGCTGTACTGAATGGATCATTTGACAAATCAATAAGGTATGCGATTGAATGATCCATCCAAATACCCAAATATTTCGTTGACTTCATTTTAAAAAATATAAGTTGAAACTTAACACTACAAGTAATTAAGAATCTTTAATTACTGTACTTATCGATTGTTAATCTCGCCATGAGGTAACTTATTGTGGACTCGGCACCCTGATTGAGGTTCACATGCGTCTCTTCCAATCCATCGTAACATCCACCGGTGCAAGGATTGTAAACAATTTGATGCAGGCGGTTATTTCCCAAAAACCAGTCAAATGCTGTTTCCATTTTAGATCGGTAATCTTCTTCTGAAAATGCATCATAAAATTTACTCAATGTCATAATGGTATAAGCCACATCAATTGGTTGTTCACCGAAATGCCCCTCTTCTTCACCCCTTAGCAACCATTTTTTATTGGAAATTACCTCTATTCCGTTTTCGTTGAAAGTTCGGGATAACAGAAAATTAAGCGAGGAAACGGCAATCTCTTTATAGATCGTTTCACCGGTCAGCAGCCAGGTATACAACATAGCTTCCGGCAGAATGCTGTTGGCATAGGTAAGATAACCCTCGAACCATTCCCATTTTTGATCCGATTCATGTTTATACATTTGAACCAAACGATCAGCAAGGGTCTTTATCAGAACGAGGTTTTCCGTTAACTTTATCGTCCGGTGATAATAATATAATCCTTTTATGGCAAATGCAATTGCTCTTGTTGAATGGATATTTCTGAATGAGGGTAATGATTTTTCGAATATCCTGTCAGCTTCCAATACAATCTTAGCAGGTAAAACATCAATTAATGATATCAAATATCCTAAAGCCCAGACAGCTCTTCCGTTCGAATCATCCAAATTAACAGTATAGTTTTGTTGAGTAAACTGTTTGTCCTGATCTACATAGTTTAAAAAATCGCCTGACGGTTGTTGGCAATAACCTATAAAGTTGAGGTACTTTTGTATGTAATAAAGATTCTTTTCATCTCCTGTCAATTTGAAATTCATGCAGAATGCGATCATCGCCCGTGCATTATCGTCCAACGTATAGCCCGTGCTGATATCTGGCTGGTTAATCTTTGAAAACTGAATAATTCCGATGTTAGTGGTCATTTGTTTCACGTGGTCCAGGTTGATGACCGGCAGATTATATCCCATGATCTTTTTATTATCAATCACTTTCTTTAACAGCATTGCATGTGAAACTGCAGAATTTTCCCAGGAAGTGGAAACTATTTTTTGCAGTACATTAACACTCATGTTTTTCCTCAGTTGTTCATCGCGGAGTAACCGGACAACGCTTTCGGCCAATTGATCTGAATTGCGAAAATCAAAAATAATACCGGTATCCAGGGTCAATACCTCTTTTGCATGGGGAATAGGTGTTGAAATAATCGGACAGCCACAACTCATTGCATAGGCGAATGTGCCACTTACAGCCTGGTTCGGATCGTTGGTAGTAAAAAGATAAATATCTGTAAGTTGCAAATATTCGAGCAATTCTGGCAATGCCAAATATTTATTAATGAATCTTACATTATCCTGAAGCGCCAAATCTATTACTTTTTGTTCGAGTAGATCCCGGTATTTCTCTCCTTCGTTTTTCACGACCTCCGGATGGGTTTTACCAATGATCAGAAACATCACATCATGACACTGCTTAACAATGGCGGGCATTGCGTCGAGTGTGGTCTCAATACTTTTTCCGGAACTCAGCAATCCGAAAGTTGTCAGAACTTTCCGATCCTTCAAATCATATTTTGCCTTTAAAAAAATTTCGCTTAAATGGAGGACCAAATGTGTGCCATGAGCAATCACCGATATCTTTTGTCGTGGAACTCCATACTCATTTGTTAAGATATCAGCTGAACTGTTGGTCATGACAATAATTGAATTACAAATGGTGGCAACTGCTTTTATTTTGGATCTCAACTCCTGATCCGGATGAGGAAGTACGGTGTGAAAAACAATCACCACCGGTTTTGAGAGTTCATACAAAAATTGGAGAAATGCACTTTCCTGTTGTTTGTAGAAGCCAAACTCATGCTGAATTAAAACGACCTGGATTTTATCGTTACTGTTTATTTTAAGCAAAAGATTTTCATAATCAGCAACTATTGAGGTTCTTAGAACGTACTTTACTTCACCGGGATAGGTATGGATTTCATCTCCCGATTCTAAAGCACAAACTTTAATCGATAAAGAGCTACTGAATTTACTATTAAGTGACTTGATCAGATCCTGCGAATAGGTAGCTATACCACATTCCCGCGGAGGATATGAAGTGATTAACAGGATTTCTGCTTGTCCAATGGCAGATTCCTTTATTGGATTTTGTTTTCTTATGCATGGGGTAAACACCGGATATACGGTATTTACCTGACCATATAACTCATCGTACTGGTGAACATCATCTTTTAAAAGTTCGGATTCTATTTTATTTTTCATCATTTAAAATATAAATAATTAATGCCTATGCAATTTGTTTGTTATTAATTTCACCTCCCATACAACCAGGGATGCTTTTCCCTTAAAGGTGATGGAATTTTGATTGGAGCACTATTTGAGGCTTTTAAAGCCTGACTTTTTTTAGCTTTTTCAGGATTGGACTTATCTTAATTAATGGGGGCATCGTGTCGCCCAATAAAAATCCCCATGGTTTTAATGATTCAAGATGATCACAAATAAGCTTGATAATTGCAAGAAGGGGTATTGATAGAAACATTCCTGATATGCCCCACAATTGATTCCCAACAAAAACCACCAATATCGAGAACAGGGCATTTATTTTTACTTTTGACGCCACAATATATGGGACGATATAGTTGTTGTCGATTAGTTGAATAATATAATAGCCTATTAAAACGTAGAGGGAGTACCATGCTGTTGATTTGGTTGCCAAGGCTACGATCATTGGTAAAGCCACTGCGACTAGACCTCCGATGTATGGAATAACGTTAAGCAGTGCACCGATAATTCCGAGCAGAATCGCATAATCAATTCCAAGTACTAAAAGAAAAGCTGAATTAAGACCTGCAACCATGACCGCTTCTATGATAAGTCCAACTAAATAGTGCTGGATAACTTTTTTTATCTGGGAGACAATCTCTTTTACCTGACTTTGGTTCTTTTCACAAAAAAGGCGGTGAATAAACTCAATGATAAGGGGTTGGTAAAACAGTATTAAAAAAACATAGACTGGAATTAAAAACAGAATCATTATTACACCTCCTACCGAAATCAGCGTTTGCCCGATAGCTTCATTACTTATATTGAGAAATTCATTTTTGATATTGGTAATCCAGTCGTGGATCTTTTGCGGATCGATTTCAAAATAACCGGCTAAACTTGTGATGGATTGATTGAGTGTATCGGTAAATTTTTCAACAAGAAGCGGCCATGAATCGCTAAACTGGCTCGCCTGTGAAAATATAAGTACAAAAAAAGCAACGATAAACAAGGAGGTAAGGGCTAAAACTATCACAATAGCTATTATTCTGTTTATTTTTAACCTGACGAAGAAATTAACTACAGGATGAAGCACAACTGCAATAATTATTGCAAAAACCAAAGGAACAATAATACCCTGAGCGATGTATAATATCGCAACAAATGCAATCAGGCCAATCAGAAAAATAGAGGCCATTGCAAAAAAAGGTAATTGTAATTCCCTGTTTATCAAAACTTTTAATTTTGCATCTCTTTCTTGCGAAGAAATCGTTGATAGATGAACTGTCCGATTGATCTGATTGTGCCAGGATGTTGTGTAACTGTATTTGTAACACCTAACTGCATCACAAAGCCCAGCAACTTACGTATTAAATTACCTGAAGACCCTATTACAATTTTCTTTGAGAAATAGCCGGTTGCCAAACCTAAAGCTGTGCCTAATATATTATCTATCAAGTAAGGCGAAGAAACGACTTCGGAAAAGCTCCTTTTGAGAAGATTAACGGGTTTCAAACTTTCGTAGGTTCTGTAAAACTGTTCCTTTAAAAGCTCCCCTTCCATCGCTTGCTGAACTTCGAGTAGTTGAATTTCATTCTTCAACTCGACCTGGGTTATTCTGTGTTCCATCTTGATTTATTTAAGCAACTGATAAATGAAATTATTACCTGCCCTTTTTTTAATCCACTGATACAAGAACAGACGGATAAAAATGGCTGCAAATCCATAAAAAGCTGCTAATGCAAAGAATCCATAACCGGTTTTTCCAAAGATTTCGCCAATCCAGAAAGCCAGACCTATATTAAGGAAAAGCATGAATGACAAAAAAAAGAGTAATACAACCAGGCATGGAATTAAAGTGGAAACTGCTTCCGTAGTTTTATCCAGAGCTTTTAATTTAACCAATCGGAAGCTCGTCTGGCCATATTCGGTAGCTTTTTCAATTAGTGATTCCAACATCTTTGAAGTGTCTTCCATTGTATAGTTTCGGATAAGTTTATTATTGAATAGAGGAATATTTAGTATTCAGAAAGTTGTAAATCACAATTTGAGCCCACTCCGAAAATCCATGTCTGGGGTGATTAAAGATCACTTCCTTGACTTATTCTAACTTCACTCTAACCGGACTATCGCTTACTAAAACGCTGACATGTTCAATCTCCTTCGGAGCAGACTCAATATTTTAACGATCCTTTAATCCTTTGACATTTTAATCTCTTTCTCAGTCTCGTCTAACTTGACTTTCGCCTTTTTGGCAAATGCCGAAACTTCTTCTTTAACCTTTTCAAGTTTTTCGGAGAGGTCATCGGCATATTCATTAAATTTCTCTTTCAGCCCTTCGGAATACCTTTCTCCCTTCTTCAAAATTCTTCTACGGGTACGTGATCCCTTTGCCGGGGCAAGTAATATCCCGGCTAATGCACCGACAGCTACTCCAGCCAATACACCTAACAATACTTTTCCTGAATTCATAATACTTATTATTAAAAATATTTAAATAATTACAATACACAAAGATGAGGCACTAATGGGTGATAATTGTTACACAATTAACGTGAAGTGTTACATCATTCACACATTAAAAGTCATTAAAATCCCTGACAAAACAGGTCATTAAGATTAATCAAGCGATGCAATAATAGCGGTTAACTCTTCTTCCGTTTTGCAGAGCAGGATCTTATGTTTCCCAAACAGCTCCTGTTTTTGACCTTCCTGAAACAGCTGGTCATTTTCAGTCAGGCTTGCATATTTCATTTTGAGTGCACCTTTTAACATGTGCCAGTTTCCGTTTTTTTCTGTCGTATCCATACTATGAGTTCTATTAATGAAAACTATTCTACTGATCAAAGATGAGGTCCGAATGACAGATTTTCGTTACACAATTGCATTGAAAATTTACATCATTCACACATCTTTATTGAACCTGGGCTTGGTCAAAATGTCCATAGATATAGCACCTTACAGGGAGATCCGGCAAGGAAAATTAACCTTCGAATAGAATGGGTTATGTGGGTGAGTTCCTGAACCGTTAACTATTTTTTTAGTTGCCGGAATCTTTTAGCGCATCAAGTAGCTCTTTGAGATTAACTGTCGCATAAGTTGAGGCATGATCTGACATGGCATAAGGGATAATCAAATCTTCATTATGAATCATTGAGCCGCAGGAATAAATTACATTCGGAACATAACCCTCTCTTTCTTCCTCGTTTGGAACCATTAAGGGGCCATTCAGTCTGCCTATTACATTCTCAGGGTTATCTAATTCATACAATGAGGCGCTTAAGGTGTATTCCCTCATTGAACCCACGGCATGAGTAATGACCAGCCACCCTTCCGGTGTCTCAATGGGGGAACCGGAATTGCCTATTTGAACGAGTTCCCATGGGTGTTTGGGCCGCTGAATAATTGTAGCATTGCGCCAGATATTTATATTATCCGAATAGGCAATATAATTATTTACACCATCTATTCTGCACAACATCACATACTTGCCATTTATTTTTCTTGGAAACAGCGCCATCCCCTTGTTTTGAGCCATTTCACCATTAATCGGCAAAATCCTAAAATCATAAAAATCTTTGGTACTTATTAGCTTGGGAAGGATCGCAATTCCATCGTAAGCAGTATAGGTGGCATAATAAGTTACCTCGCCGTCATCATCCGTGAATTTAACAAACCTTGCATCTTCGATACCTCTTTGCTCGGTTGCCGAAATAGGGAAGATGACCCTTTCGGAAATGGCAGAATCAATTGAAAAATGAATCTCATAATGGGCTGAAGCAAGCCACATCATTTGATTAATTATTTTAATGTGATCTTCAGTAAGTTTGGTATCCTTAATAGCTAATCCAAGGTTCCTCATCAACTCACCATAGGTAAAAATTTCTCCTAATTTATCTAAAATAAAATCCGGAGAAACAGCCTTGGATTGAACCTCCATCTCTTCCTTTTTTTCAATAATGGCATTAGAAATTTGATTCTCAGGAACCTGTATTTCACCAACATCGACAAAGGGGGCAATAATAATGCTACCATGATCCTGCATTTCATTCAGCTTTTCACGAAAACTACTTTTTTTGTAGGTATTTCGTATAATTTTATCTGCTTCCGCAAGCATTTTTCCTACAGGCTCAAGGATCAGTTCATTATACCTGTCAAGAATTCCTGAACGAAAAACAACAGAAGAGATATGACCCTCACCCGTGGCCCTGAAACTAAAAATTACACGCTTTTCATCCAGTCCCAATTCGGATTGATCGGGATGTTCAATAATGGATGGATTAAAAAAAGCAGCTGATTCAATTGAATATTCCATAGTAAAATAGGACCCAATCAAAGCTTTCTGTGCCAGAGTAAGATCCTCTTCATTAACTTCAATTTTGGCAAAGATGGGAGCCAGTCTGTCAAAATGTTTCTCAAAAATCCGGGAAATATTTCGGTGCCGGCGCGAATAACCTCTTAGCAGCTGACTCATCGCAGTATTAATCTCATTTGGAGGCATAGCCAATACATTTCTAATGATGTCGGCCGACCGTTCATCCTCCAAATAGAGAAAGCGGGCAATAACCCTGGTAGAATCAGGAGAAAAAATATACTTTTTTCTGTTTACTTTTACTTGCATTTTTTATTTTTTAAAACGGTCCAACAAATCGGGAAGAAGCAGTTTCTGATATGGATCATTATTATCAATCAGGTGACGCTTACGTATGATATAGGCAGGTATCAAAAAAAGGAAACTACCTGTAAAAACTATAAATCCTAATAACCTGGCAGGTCCAAGGGTCTGGAAGGCCAAAACCGGAATTATAAAAAGAAGATTTAAAACTATTATAGTATAGGTGGCTCTTTTATGTGAATAACCCATTGCAAGCAGTCGGTGATGAAGATGGTTTTTATCGGCAGTAAATGGAGATTTCAACTGTAAGATCCTGATAGTAAAAACTCTTAGTGCATCAGCCATCGGGTAGATAAGAAATGCAAAAGAGACAACCGGGGCAGAGGCAATTGAATATGGTAAACTTTGATCAATGTTAAATTCATTAAACTTTATCAGAATTACTGACATAACTGTACCGATTACAAGTGAACCGGTATCTCCCATAAAAATCCGGTTCTTCTTTCCGTAAACATTATAAAAGAAAAAGCCCAAAATGGATCCAGTTAAGGAAAACGAGATCAATGCGTAACTTAAATGGCCACTGATCAAAAACCAGCCGCCAAAAACAACTGAACTCAGGATACTCAAACCTGCTGCCAGTCCATCAATGCCATCCATCAGATTAAATGCATTGATCGTAAAAACAATGGCCACAAATGTCAGGATGACGCTTTGAAGTACACTAATTTCCCAGATTCCAAAAAACCCGTGCAGATTGGTAAATCTGATCTGAGCGGGAAAAATTATAAAACATGCGGCGATTGCCTGAGCAAAAAGTTTTTTAATTGGCGAAATTGTTGCAATATCATCCTTTAATCCAATGAAGAACATAAGGATTACTGCGCCAAAAATGTAGACAAACTCCGAAAACTCGACAAACATCAACCCAAAGATTGATGAAAATACAAAACTGATGAAAATTGCAATTCCACCCAACGTGGGAATAGCACTTTTTGCAGAAGAGCGATCATTGGGATAATCGAAAAGATTCAGCAGATGAGCCAAACTTACCACAACAGGGACGGAATAAAGCGAAATACCTAACGCCATAACGCTGGATACCAGTATTACAAGAAAATTTGACATTTCAATTTTGATCTAATCAACAATAATTTTACGAAAATCAAGGTGCCTGAAGAATGGAAAAATCATCAGTTATCTTTTCTGATCTTAACACGTATGATTTCAGAAAATATGAATTTCCTGTCCTACCTTGAACAAAATCCTAAGATTCATCTTTTGTAGTGCGCACCAGGTTTATCCCGGCGATAAAGAATATCAAACCCAGAATGCCGTAGATAGCGAATGCCTTAAAATCATACGTATTGCCTGATGCATTGACAAACAGGATTGCAGCATACATAAGCCCGCTAATCCCAAGGAGCGTAAGTAATGCTCCAAAAATTCGTTTCAGATTCATACCCTGGGTTTAAACATAAATACTCGTCAGATAGGCAAACAGGCCAAAAGCCTTAAGAAGCCATATGATCAGGGCAATCACAACCACAAGATTAAAGATTCGTTTTATCTGCCTGTCCATTGGAAGGAACGTATTGATTAGCCAAAGAAGAACACCAACGATAATAATCGCAATTAATATACTAAGTAGTGACATAATGAATGATTTATAAGTTATGCTTAAAAGTAATCTGTTTAGGATGGACAGGTGTTACATAACTTTTCCTAAAAGTTACATCATTCCCACATTTTAAACTTCAGAATATACAATACAAGGGGGTAGGGGAAAGTCCGGGACCATTCTTTATCCGCCGTTTGCTTCACTTCCAGATCTTAAATTTTAACCGGAATTTCTTCGTTTGTATTAAAGTGCGCCAGTCAATAAATATAAGTGCGCATACAAGAATCAATCCTAAAATCAAACTACCTATCGACTTCCAGGATAGTGCACCTTCCAAAAGGCTATCTGCATGGTCTGATGCAAATTTTCCCAAATGAACAGTGATGCTATCACTAATAAACTTCCCGATAAAAAATGCCGGAATGATAAACACAGGTTTTATTTTAGCCATTCCCGCAGCCAGGAACAGTGGAGTTGTGGGAAGTGGCAATAAGGAGTATGCTAGTATTACCATCTGCCCTTTCCACCCATTCTCTTTCATCTTTCTCCCCAAAAATTCAACATCTTCAGTCCTGGAATGTTTAAAAATCTTTCTGCCAGATGCGGGATATACAGTGTCAGGATATATCTCCCCAGAATTGAACCTGCAACACCGATTACAATGACCAGCCAAATATTAAGTTTGAACATAATCTGCAAGAAGACCATGATTGTAAATGCCGGTGGAAAAGGAAAGGGAACAACATCAAACAAAAATGCACCACCAAAAATCAGGAGATATTGCCACCACATAGTATTTGACGATTTAAAAACATATTTTGAAATTTGTTTTAGTTAGCACTTTGAATTAATTCGACTATCAGCATCCCTTATCAGGATGGGAAAAGCTGCATATAAATCAAAGTTACGGCGGCGGCCGACATAAGAATCAACGCGGCCATTCCCAGAATGTTAGCCATGAGAGGAAAAGTAATAAGTGCAGTCCAAAGGGTTGAAAGTCCATATGCAGCACCCGCCTGCGAATAGGTTGCAATGCCCGATGGATCATCATCACTTGCCCCGGTTACAAGCCCCGGACCAAGAATTCTCCATAAACGGGAAAATTTATTTGAAGGTGTGTTTTTTGTTCCTGCGGTTAGTTCTTTCAAAATCATTTAGAAAGCCGCCACTATTAAGGTTGAATCCTTTTATCAATGGCCATAAATACTACTCCCCCAATAACAAGTACAACACCGACAACCGGTGACCACTTAACAGGATGATTCTTTTCAGCATTTATTTTAATCGGACCCAAGTCAACCACCTTTTCAGTCGTTTTATAATTGAATCCGGTATATAGGATCATGACTATTCCAATTGCAATAATGGCAATACCTAAAAAGCGCTTTTGCATATTATATTCTTTAGATCCCGTGGGGTGAATTATAAGATTCTGAACTATCGCAATTTTCTTAAATAACCTGTGAGTCAAATCATCATCAGGCTATTTAAGAAAACAGACAGGGTTTTAGAAAGCACTTCTCCCCCGGATAATTCGCATTAAAATTGCAATAATTGCGATTACAAGGAGGATATGGATCAGTCCCCCTATGCTATAGCCAACAAAACCAATTAGCCAGGCGATAATCAAAATAACAGCTACCAGGTATAGTAAATTTCCCATGATAAAAAATTTTAGATAATTTAGAGATACAAATATATTTTTTGCAGTTCCTGGGATTGAGGATTCTTAATGTTTAGAGCAAAATGATGATTAACAAAAGGATGAGCAATCCGCCACCCCCCATAACAAATACTGCACCTCCACCATGCCGACCATCATAATTTCTTCCTCCACGTCCGTCATGACCTCTTCTGCCACGTCCATCCTGATCACTTTTTATGGCACGCACTTCATTGCGCAACTCTTTCTTTTCCGTACGGCTCAGTGTAGATAGGTCCATCGCTTTGATCTTTTCCAATCTGGCAAGCTGTGTGGCGCCAACATCAGTTGTTTGAACAGTTTCAGGGGCAACCACCGTTACTGTTTTTGCTGCAGCTGCAGCTTTAACAGGTGTGGGTATAATTGACAACAACATGATCGTCGCAATAATACAAAATGTTAATTTTTTCATTTTTAATAATTTGTTTGTGTATAAATATTCTAAAGCAAAGATCACCTCATCACGTCCATAAAACATTACAGAATTCTGATAATTAGTTACATTATTCACACATCCATTTGATAAAATCATTGACTTGCTTAAAACAGGAAGAGCGTCATCCAAACAGATAACGCTCTTTCTTTCCTTCGAAGAGGAAGGAATTGTCTTTTTCGCCTTACATCCGATCCATATACCAGCTTAACTCCTTTTCCAATTTTTTATACCCAAAAATGGTTGTTATCGTTTTTTGCAGGCGTACAAAAGCTGTTTCGCTTTTTACCACATAATCTGATGCTTTGTGGTGCATACAGTCAATAGCCACGTCAATTTTATCCTGAGAGGAGAGCATTATGACAGGAATATCTGCATCAAAAGCTTTTATTTTATCCAGTGACTCGATTCCGTTCATCGCACTTTTATCAACACCGTCGAGGTAATAATCCAAAATGATCACATCGGGGTCATGTGACAAATTTGCTAAGCAAAGCTCCCCTGTAGCAAATGTCTCAATGGTGAAATCGGCATGCTGGAGAAATTCAATTTCCAACAGTTTTAAATACATCGCATCATCATCTACAAGAAATAGTTTTATCTTTTTTTCGTTGATCATTACTTCGCATTTTTAAATACATTCAACTCAACTTCCAATTCCAGGCAGGCATGTTCACATACATTTTCGATCTCAAGCACCATATCGGATATCCCTTCAGACTGCTGCTGATTTTTTGCATACTCCTGAATTTTTTTGGCCATATCTTCAAAATCGGAACTAATTCCTACTATTGCAAATGAAGGGATCATTTTATGCACCGCAGCGTAGAGCGAAATCCAGTCTTTTTCCTTCCAGCTCTGTTTCATTGCACTAATTAATGGAGGAGTCTGAACCAGATAAAGCGAAATCATTTCCATCATTAGTACCGGATTCGCTTTTGTACGGCAGATTAAATAATTCAAATCGGTGTATTTTATAGCCTGAACGTCAATCTCCTTACTTTCAACAGTAATATTGGACTTTCTAACCGACCCAATAATTTTATTGTATAATATTTTTTCATCCACTGGCTTCGCAATATAATCATCCATACCAACAGCTTTACATTTAGCCAAATCCATTGTCGTTACATCGGCAGTGAGCGCGATGATTGGGATGTTGGAATGCAAGGTGTTCCGTATGTAAGCTGTGGCTTCAAAACCATTCATTTCGGGCATCTGCAGGTCCATCAGTATAACATCGAATGAGCCGATTTTCAGTTTTTCGATAGCCACTAAACCGTTGGAGGCAATCACGCAACCAAATCCAAATTCATCGAGTAATGTTTTCATCAGTAATTGATTGAGGGCTATATCTTCGACAACCAATACACTTATATTACTAATTTCGGTATCCAATTCGAGTTCTTCCATATCAGATTCCACATTGGCTTTGGTTTTTTGAAAGGTTAAGATAAAACCGAAGGTGGAACCCAAGTCAATTTTACTGTTTACGCTGATGGTTCCATCCTGTGCCTCCACCAATTGTTTGACAATGGCAAGCCCTAAACCTGTTCCGCCATAAAGCCTTGATGTACCACTTGAAGCCTGCTGAAAGTTGTCAAATATCTTTCCAAGTTTAGTTTCTGATATTCCAATTCCAGTGTCTTTAACTTCAAATCCGATGGTAGCGCTATTTTCATCCTCACTCAACAAACTTACACCTACCGTTATTTTTCCGTTGTTGGTAAACTTAACTGCATTACTCACCAGGTTTAATATGATCTGGTGCAAACGAACCGGGTCGCCCAGCAATACCGATGGAATATTTTCGTCATAGACTCTGACCAATTCGAGATTTTTCTCGTGAATTTTTGGTTCAAACAGATGGAGCATCGCTGAAATAGATAATGCCATTTTAAACGGTGTATGCTCAAATATCATTTTACCCGCGTCAACTTTTGCCAGATCCAGAATATCATTGATAAGGACAATTAGGGCATCGCCACTCATTTTAATGGCTTGCAGGTACTCCTTTTGTTTGGCAGTAGTATCGGTTTTTAATAACACTTTTGTAAATCCGATAATCGCATTCATCGGTGTGCGGATTTCGTGACTCATGTTCGATAAAAACTGTTGTTTTGCCTTCACTGCTGTTTCAGCGACCATTGTGGCACTTTCGGCCTTAATTTTTGCCTCTTCAGCAATTGCTACCGCCATCTCTGCAAATACGATTGCCTCCATCAACTCATTGGCAATCCTTTTCTGATCGGTGATATCTCTTGCAACGATTACAACACCCAACACATTACCTTTGCCATCTTTGTATACCGAGCCATTGCACAATACATCTATCAGATTTCCATCGGTAATGGTAAGCGGAAAATCGACGATAAATTCCTTGTCAAATGCCTGCTGATATGCCTGCTTTGCCTTGTCAGGTTCAGTAAAATAATTAAAAAAATCTGTTCCGATTAATTGTTTACGTGTAAAACCCGTTACCTTAACCGTCGCCTCATTCATATCGGTAATTTTCCCTTCCAGGCTAACTGTAAATAACGGATCACGGCTCGCTTCAATTAAACTCAGTGAGTACTGAGATGCCAGTTTCAGAGAATCGCTGATCGCTTCAAGTTCAACATTCGCAATCTCCCATTTCTCCTTTTCTCTGATTTGATAGATAAGCTCCCTGTCGGCCACAATTAACTCGGCAGCACGTTTCTCTTTCTCACTGTTTTGAAAAGCTAATTCCTTATTGGCTATACCTAACTCTACTGCCCGCTTCTCCTTTTCATTGTTTTGAAAGAGAAGCTCTTCGTTAGCAATAACTAACTCAGCAGCACGCTGCTCCTTTTCGTCGTTTTGAAAGATAAGCTCTTTATTGGCAATAATTAACTCCGCTGCCCGTTTTTCCTTTACGGTATTCTGAAAGGCAAGCTCCTGGTTGGCAATAAGTAATTCTGCTGCCCGTTTCTCCTTTTCATCATTTTGAAAAGCAAGTTCATGGTTGACGGTGCTTAACTCTTTTGCCCATTTCTGCTCTGCAATATCCCTGGCCACAACCACCGCTCCAAGTACTCTTCCGCGATCATCCTTATAAACCGATCCATTAAACAATACCTCGGTTAACTTACCGTTTTTATGCCGCAAGGTCAGCGGGAAATCAGCTACCGATCCATTTGCAAACACCTGTCTATAAATTTCTGCTGCCTGCTGGGGTTCAGTAAAGTAGTCGTGAAAGTCAGTACCAATAAGCTCCTCCCTGGTCACACCTGTAATATTCGCCAGTGCATGGTTCATATCGGTAATCTTGCCGGTCTTATTGATCGTCACCAACGGATCAAGACTTGCTTCAATAAGGCTCAGCGAGTAATTGGAAATTAATTGCAATGATGAGGTATAAGCTTTTGATTCTTTTTCTCTGGCTTTCAGATTTCTAAGGATGATGATCAGAAGTAAAAAGACTATAATAATAAAGATAAAAAGCAGTAAGAATATTAATTCGGAATATTGATTGTTGGTTTCGATTTGTCCTTTTCTAAGACTCAGTAAACTAAATTCCATTGAATTAAATCTGCCATTTACCAGTCTTATTTTATCTGTAAGAATTTTTCCCCTTAATATGGTGTTTTCTTCATCTAATCTGGAAAATCTGTTCTGCCTCTTCGATTCAATCAGACCACCTAACAAAACCAATCTTTCATCCACAAGCTTCTTCAAAGTATCGATTCGTAATAGCTGAGGAGGATTGTCTCTGGTCAGTTTTGTCAATATTGAAAGATTACTGTTTATCCTGCCTATTGCAATCTTTATCGGTTCCAGAAAGGCAACATCACCAGTTAATACATAACCTCGTGAGCCGGCTTCAATATCAAGCAGATCCAGGAATACATTACCATTGGTTCGAAGGACTTCCTGCGTATGTTCAACTAAATCGCCCGCTAATTTCACCCTATCGGCATTTGAATAGAAAAATACCGATACGGATAAAAATGCAATTGCGAAAAGGAAATAGAAAAGATTTATTTTTTTTTCCAGAAAAAATTTCATACGTATATAATTACTATATTTCTTCAATGGGACTTCGCCTTTTTTCTTTTAGTTGTTTAAAATGAGAAGGTGAAAGTCCTGTAACTTTTTTAAATTGATTGGAAAGATGGGCAACACTGCTGTAATTCATCTTCCAGGCAATTTCCGTAATATTTAGTTCTCCGTAAATGATTAACTCCTTTATCCTCTCAATTTTATGGGAGATAATGAATTGTTCAATCGTTGTTCCCTGGACTTCAGAGAATAAATTTGCCAGATAGGTATAATCGTGATTCAATTTTTCACTTAAAAATTCTGAAAAATTAACTTTCATCAATTCATTGGTATAATGAACCATTTCGACAATTGCGTTTTTGATTTTTTCTATCAGCACAGCCCGCTTGTCGTCCATGAGTTCAAGACCGGAGTCAAGAAGTGCAATTTTAAGTTGCTCCCGTTGTTCGGAGGAGAGGGTTTCCATAACCTCCACCTCGCCTAAATCGACTACGATAAAATGGAGTCCCAGACTTTTTAAAGCCTCTTTAACCGCCATTTTACAGCGGGCGCTCACCATGTATTTTATATATAATTTCAATTATACTAATTTTTTAGAACCATGATGGAACAAAGGTGCAGTAATTAAACTACAAATAAGTTATATAACTTAATAAATAAGTTACATAATTCACACATTTTCAGAAAATAAAATCCTCCCTGTCTATTCAAACAGAGAGGATAAAAAATATAATAAAATTGATTCAAATTCGATTACATGGTATAAGGAGTCCTCATATCTCTAACATATAATTTATTCGCCTCTGCATCGCCAATGACCTCTCCCTGTTTGGGATTCCAGGTAACTTTACGACCTGTGCGGATTGCAATATCTCCCATATGACTGATTGTATCGGAAATGATAGCCTCATCGAGCGGGCAAAGTTCAGCCTCTTTTCCCCTGGCTACAGCTAAAAACCGTCTTCCCATTGTATTACCTTCGCTCTTAATTCCCCCATTTGGATTCCTGGGAAAATTATTCAGTTTCTGATTGATCTCAGGAATATCGGATTGGCCAGATGAACGACTCAATGAGATCCAACCCTTTGTACCATAAAAAGTGGTTCCGTCTCCATCCTTCCGGGTACGATAATCAATCATCCCCTTCAATGCAACATCAGTGCTGACAAAATGAAGTTCAAGTCCATTCTCATATTTGCAATTGACATCCCAGGATAAAATATTATTGTACAAACCACCTGCTGGCCAATATTGTCCGGTTCCTTCACAACTATAATTTCCATTCACCTTATCCTTTAATATCCATACCAATATATCGAGTGGATGGGCACCCCAACCTGCCAAAAAACCGATACTGTAATCGTTGTTAAACCACGAGCTGTTGTTGGTTACCCGGTCAGGACAATAGGGCCGCAGAGGTGCAGGTCCGCTCCACCTCTCAAAATCAAAATCAGCCGGGACAGGAACTTCATTGCAAACCGGAACAGGGACATCATTTTTCCCCGGAGCCCAAACCTCCACTCGTCCGATTTCACCGATGGCTCCATCACGGATCAGATCATATCCCAGCTTCATATGTTCGCATGTCCGTTGCTGTGTTCCGTAGTGAAATTTAACCTGATGATCTTTCAATTCTTTGGCAAGCATAAGATTTTGGGGGTAACTCAACCCAAGCGGTTTGGCCAGCATAATATGTTTTCCGGCTCTGGCAGCTTTAATGGCAGCAAGCACATGCCAATGATCGGGTGTTGTGATATGGACAACATCGATATCTTTGCGTGCAAGAAGTTCATCCATATTAAGATAGGTCTTGCACTGCTCATTTGTGAAATTATTCTCCTTGTAAAACTGGTTGATCTTTTGAGCCACATTTTCGCGACGCACTTTAAAGGTGTCGCAAACAGCAATATTCATTGCCTCTCGTAAGGGGAGGAAATAGGACATCAGTTCACCGGTTCCTCTGTCGCCTACTCCAATATGGCCGACAACGACCCGGTCGTTTGCACCTTTCCAATTGGAACAAGATCCAAGGACAGTCGGAAGGAGGGCTGCACCTATTGCCCCTGTTACTGAACGCTGAACAAAATTCCTGCGGGAAATTGCATTTCTATTTGCATCATTCTGATTCATACTATTTTAGTTTTAAATTATTTATGAATGTTTGCTACTGTTGATTCAAATACTGGTCATACTTTTGTTGCAATGTCTCTTTTGAAACCGCACCCGGCAACAGCCAAATCCGGTATTTCAGACGAAGTGGCTCTCCTTTTTTCAGGAGAATATTCCGGTCAAATATGACGGCCGGACTATAATAATAAAAAGGGACATTTTGATCGCTGATGACATACCAACTGCATGAACCGGTTGTAAACTGCGGATTTGGCAGAATTGAGATTCCCGCTTTTCCCCCCTGAAGTGTATTGAATCCCATGTAAAGCCAATTCCCCTTACTGAGGTGACTACTATCAGCAGGCGAAACGACCACGGGTGTAGTATAATCCTGATTAAACCGGATGGATAATCCCGCATAACCACCCCATGATTGTCCTTTGCGCTCGCCCCTTATCGGGGTACGATCAAGCAATACACTATCTGATAATGAATTGAACAAATGTTCTTCATCGATATAATAACTTCCATCGGGAAAGGGGGCTGAAATATGTAAAATTCGCTCCTCCTCCAATACCGCTTTCCCTTCAAGTGGATGATAATTCAATTTCATTCGGATATCGGATGAAAAATCGCGATTTGTGACGATCTTCTGGTTATCAATCGTAGTTATTCCTTCCGATTGATATCCTGTTTCGGGAGTACTAAAATTCTTTTTGTATTCCCAGTAATTAATCCCATCAATAAATTTCCACGAAAACCAAAGACCAAGGTGCCACGGATGATCGGGTGGAGCGACACAAGTCAAATCGGAATGGTTTACTATTAGCGGATGAAAATAGGGTTTTCCGAACCGGTTATTATAATTGTATTGCCATATTACCTCAGAATTATTTCTTAGTGTGACTGAACTATCGCTCTTAGTCCAGTTGTACCGATATTTAATATTGTTGTCAAACTTAGTGAGACCAGACGGAACCTGAATTGTAACCTCCTTACAGGCACACCATTGGGCAGCGCGCAGCAAAAGCGTTTGTAATCCCGAGTTGAGCAGTGCCCTTTCATCATGCCCCAGCGTAGTGAAAAAAGTCCTCCCCTTACCCGTCTGATTGACAAAAACAGCAGGTACATCAATTGAATGACCATCCTTTTCATCTTTTGCGGATAAAGAACCAATTGCTGTAACGCCTGGATAAATATCGGTTTTCTCCCAAATTTCATCCATGATATAAAAATCCCCCATCCCTTTGGTAATCGGATGATTCTGATCTAAACCATAAACATGACCCTTCGTTCGGGGACCATGGCGGGTATCTTTTCCCCACCTGCCGATTCCTATCTGGTGGTAAGCTTCCCAATCATAAAACGAGGATGCTCCGGCATGAAGGGAGAGTACTCCCCCGCCCTCATTCACATATTTCAGAAAATCACCCTCCCATTGCGCGTTCATTCGCACCTTATTGTCGGGCCATGTATTCCAGTTGCTGATGATTAACTGAAAGGTCTTCAACGTGGCATACGAAAGAGTATCGGGTTTTTCGGTAACTGAGACGTTAAAATGTTTTGATTCTTTAAATATTCGTACCAACAGCGGTGTCGTTTTTTGCCACTCATGATTATTTCTACCGCTAAATATCAGTACTTTGATTATACCATCTTTTGGCAACGCAGCAACCTTTCGCTTTTCGGCGAATAAGGGAATGGTCATGAAAATGATTAAAAGCA
This sequence comes from Prolixibacteraceae bacterium, assembly GCA_963677935.2. Lineage (GTDB taxonomy): Bacteria > Bacteroidota > Bacteroidia > Bacteroidales > Prolixibacteraceae > JAAFHB01. The sequence goes on from CAXXEH010000003.1 coordinate 4,545,126, forward strand.
GGAACAGGATTCGCTTCATGGGACCAGGAAAATATAAGTTATAAAAGTCCGGATAGATGTTCAAAGCTCCTGATTGCCTGATCAATTGTTCCACATTCGACGCTGAAAACAATTTCCCGATTCCCCGATTTTACAATATCGATGATCCGTTTCCAGTCAACGACACCGTCGCCACAGGCGCAACCAACAGGCGTACCAGTTACCTTTCCTCGCTGGGCATTGCTCTGCGACAGGCTAATATCTTTGGCATGAAGATGAACAAGCCGGTCTTTCACCCTTTCGAGCCATTCATAAACATCAGAACCACCTGCAAGATAGCTATTTCCCGTATCAAAATTAATCCCAATAGCCGGAGATTTGACCAGGTTGGCAATACTATCGAGGCCATCCGGAGTTTTGCTGTATTGCTGATGTGGTTCCAGTCCGATCTTGATACCATGACGTTCAGCAACCATGGATGCTTCGGTAAGTGTGTAGGTCATCAACTGATAGTCGAGCTCTTTGGTCGTCCAGAAAGGTTTGGGACCTTCATCGGTATTGACAACCGGTGCGCCTGCCTGAGCTGCCCACCGAATTGCCATTTTTAAGTATTCGACACTGATTTCAGGTTTGCAAAGAGGAGTATGTGAAGATAATCCCGAAAGCTTAACATTATTTTTATCGCATAACTCCTTAATGAATAATGGGTCATCGAAAAGTGACACCGAATGAAAATATCCGGCTTCACTTAACAGTTCCCGGCCATGATGAACCATCGGTTCGATGTATTGGTAACCGATTTCAGCAGCTTTTTTTACACCGTTGGCAAACGACATATCGTGATGCCGCACAAACTCCATATTAATTCCAAGCTTGACAATTCCATTCATAGTATTATAGTTTTATTTATATTTGTATGGACACAGCGACTTATTCTCTGAATATAGGTTCCTCGGATGACATCTTCCAACAGAGGTAAAGATAAGCCTGATAAAACGAGGATTTGTTCAAAATCTTTCAGTGTAAAATTTTATTTTTAAAATGGAACGACGGGCAAAATTCTATGATCCAACCGGCAAATTCTCCTACAAGGCTGACAACTGCAGTCCTGTAAAAATCGCCTCCGAAGCCGGTGCATTGGAATTAACGACGCTTGCCCGGGATGCCTACCCCGGAAAGCGGCTTAATAAATCGGAGCTGACCGGGATTAAAAGTATCGGTTACTGGAATATAAAAAAAGTTCAGGATTGGGGATTGGAATGGCACACAAACGAAGGGATCGAAATTTGCTATCTTGAATCGGGTGATCTCACTTTTTTTCTGGGGGACGAAAAATACGATCTTGCTCCGAACCAGCTGACCATCACACGACCCTGGATCAGTCACAAATTAGGTAATCCGAATGTGGAAGTAAGCAAACTGCACTGGCTGATTCTTGATGTCGGAGTTCGTCATCCCCATCAGGAATGGGTATGGCCCAGTTGGGTGATCCTCAATCCCAGAGATCTCGAAAACCTTACCCTCTATTTTCGTCAGAATGAACAACCGGTATGGAAGGCGACACCGGAACTAAAGGATTGTTTTATTAAAATCGGGAAGGTGATCAAAGAAGGCTGGGAAAAAGATTACGAATCAAAACTTAGGGTATTGATTAATACCTTGTTGATTGCCCTACTCGAACACTTTCAGGAGGGGAAAATTTTACTGGATGAGGAGTTAATCGAATCGCGCCGGACGGTTAAGCTATTTCTTAAATCGCTCGAAGATCACTATTATGAACCCTGGACTTTACCCAATATGGCCGCTTATTCAAAGTTGGGGACTACCCGCTTTACCAAATATTGTGTCGAAATAAGTAATTGTACCCCTATGGAATACCTCAACAGAGTCCGGATTGGAAAAGCAGCCCGAATGCTACAGTTACAAACCAATACCTCGGCAACCGAAATTGCTTACCAATGTGGATTCTCTTCCACCCAGTACTTCACTACAGTATTTAAAAGACATTTCGGAAAAACACCGCAGGGATACAGGAAGGAAAAAATGAAAAATGAAAAATGAAAAGTTAACATCCATAATGAATCATTCGCCGATTTTTTTATTCTTTCATTCGCTAATTGCTCTCCCTCTGGTTTTCTTCTACTCCACTTTTTTTGAAACTTGTGTCTGATAGTATTATCTTTGCACCTCCTATTTTCGGAATAACATTTTAAAGACGATCACATTCGATGAATAATTTTAAACGAACACTCATCACTTCGGCTTTGCCTTATGCCAACGGCCCCGTCCATATTGGCCATCTTGCTGGAGTCTATGTCCCTGCCGATATTTACGCCCGTTACCTCCGTTTGAAAGGTGAAGAGGTTGCGTTTATCGGAGGTTCGGATGAACATGGTGTTCCGATAACACTAAAAGCTAAGAGAGAGGGGATTACGCCCCAGGATGTGGTAGACAAGTACCATGGAATGATCAAAGACTCATTTGAAAAATTCGGAATTTCATTTGATATCTATTCCCGAACAAGCTCAAAGGTTCATCACGAAACAGCATCCGAAATTTTTAAAACACTCTACGATAAAGGTGCTTTTATCGAACAAACCTCCGAACAGTTTTACGACCAGGAGGCCAACCAATTTTTGGCCGACCGATATATCACAGGAACCTGTCCAAAATGTAACTTTGAAAAAGCATATGGTGATCAGTGTGAAAGTTGCGGAAGTACACTAAATGCGACAGATCTGATCGATCCCAAATCGGTGCTTAGTGGGAATAAACCTGTAATGAAGGAGACCAAACACTGGTTTCTACCGCTTGATCAATATGAACCCTGGCTGCGCGAATGGATTTTGGAGGGTCATAAAGAATGGAAACCAAATGTTTACGGGCAATGTAAATCATGGATTGACGGTGGCCTGAATCCACGCGCGGTAACTCGTGATCTCGACTGGGGAATTCCGGTTCCAATCGAAGGGGCAGAAGGAAAAGTACTTTATGTCTGGTTTGATGCACCAATCGGTTATATTTCGGCCACAAAGGAATGGACCCCTACGTGGGAAAAGTGGTGGAAAGACCCTGAAACCAAAATGGTTCATTTTATCGGGAAAGACAACATTGTTTTTCATTGCATTATCTTTCCGGTAGTGCTTAAAGCAGAGGGGTCGTATATCTTACCTGAAAATGTTCCGGCAAATGAGTTCCTTAATCTTGAAGGGGATAAAATTTCCACTTCCCGAAACTGGGCAGTTTGGCTGCACGAATATCTCATCGATTTTCCGGGAAAAGAAGATGTTTTAAAATATACACTGACGGCAAATGCTCCCGAGACGAAAGATAACGACTTTACCTGGAAAGATTTTCAGACCCGTAACAACAGCGAGTTAGTGGCTATTTTCGGGAACTTTGTGAACAGAGCATTGGTTCTAACTGACAAATACTACAATGGAGTTGTTCCGCAAGCTGGTGAATTGACTGAATATGACAGAAATACACTAAACGATATAACCACCCTTAAAACAGAAGTTGAGAAATCAATCGAAACTTATCACTTTCGCGAAGCTCTAAAGAATGCAATGGACATGGCTCGTCTCGGTAATAAATACCTTGCTGATATGGAGCCGTGGAAAGTGGTGAAGAGCGATCCTGAACGGGTTAAAACAATTATGAATACTGCGCTTCAGATAACAGCCAATCTGACGATTGTTTTCGAACCTTTTCTCCCTTTCACCACACAAAAACTGCGCGGATTCATGAATCTTGATAAATTTGACTGGCAGCAGCTCGGCCGTACCGACCTTATCGCAGCAGGTCACAAAATCAATACGCCTGAACTCCTTTTCGAAAAAATTGAAGATGAAGCAATTCAGGCACAGGTTGACAAGTTGCAGGCCACCAAAATATCCAATGAACTCGAACAGGCAAAGGTGAATCCTGCAAAGAATAATATTGAATATGAGGATTTTGCCAAACTGGATATCCGAATCGGGACAATCATTGCGGCAGAGAAAGTAGCCAAAACCAAAAAATTACTCAAACTTACGATTGATACCGGGATCGATAAACGGACCGTGGTTTCGGGAATCGCTGAATATTTTGAGCCTGAAAAAATCATCGGCCAACAAGTTTCCATCCTGGTAAATCTGGCTCCCAAAATCCTTAAAGGGATCGAATCGCAGGGGATGATTCTTATGGCTGAGAATTCGGATGGATCACTGGTTTTTGTGACCCCCGCAACAAGAATAAATGTGGGATCGGAAGTCAGGTAAAATAATGATGGGATAAGAGAAACTGAATAAGGAAAAGGAAACCGCTTTAAACTTTAATTTATAAAAAAACCGCAGATTGAACTCTGCGGTTTTTTTATAAATTACTATGGTTTATTACTTTACAGTTTTGGGAGCCACTTTTTTTGTTTTCTTTGTTTTATCAGCTGCTTTTGCTGCTGGTTTTGCTGCTTCAGCTGGTTTCACTGCTGCCTTTGCTGCCGGTTTTGCTGCTGCTGCTGGTTTCACTGCTGCCTTCGCTGCTGGTTTTGCAGCTTCAACTGGTTTTGCAGCTTCTGCCTTTGCTGCTGGTTTTACAGCTTCAACTGGTTTTGCAGCTTCTGCCTTTGCTGCTGGTTTTACAGCTGCTTTTTCAGTCTTGGCAGGAGCTTTCTTAACTTCTTTTTTCTTGTCCTGAGCGCTTACAGAAATCAAACCTAATACAAAAACAAAACTTAATAATAGTACTAATTTTTTCATGATTGAGAATTTAAAATTGAATTTTAATATTGTTTACGGATCAAATGTAGATTCTCAAAAATGAAGGAATCATGAAGTTTTAAACAGCTGATATTATATTAACATTCTTTAACGGAAGTTGAATTTTAAATGTAGACCCTTCCCCTTTTACCGATTTCACTTCGATCGATCCATCGTGAAAGGAGATGATGCTACTAACAATGGAAAGTCCTAATCCATGCCCTTCTCCAGATGTTGGGTCAGCCCGTTTAAAACGATTAAAAATATTGGATATCTGATCGTTATCGATTCCAATTCCATTATCAATTACTTCTATACAGAAATTACTGCCAGTGGTGAAGGACGCAATTCGTATCCACCCGCCGTCTTTATTATATTTGATGGCATTTGAAATAAGATTAAACATCATAATATAGATCAGCGATTTATTAACATTTGCGAGTACCTCATCCGGATGAATCAAATTCTCAATGGTAATATTTCTCATTTCCGCCCGATCTTCGATATTCTGAATGATCTCATCAATAAGCACTCTAACAATTATAGTCTCATTCTTTGAGAACTGATCATTTTCAATCCTTGCAATCAAAAGGAGCGCTTTGATAATTTGCTGAAGTCGGTTCAGATTGTTCTGCTGCTCCATAACATTGATTACAAATTGTTCTGGCAGGTTTCCAGAGGTCAACAGATTCTCAAGCTTACTTTGCATAATCGAGATTGGTGTAAAAAGTTCGTGAGAAACATCAGCAGTAAATTTTTTCTGGTTCTTCAAAATCGTGGTCACTTTATGCATTAATTCATTTAAGGCATTATTCAGATACACAAAATCAGAAGTAGAACTTTCAAGTTCAGAATAGTTAAAGGTTTCGGGGTTAGTGATCGTCTTCAATTTAGGAATAATCAGTCTGTTAAGCGGATGTAACAGATACTTATTGATGCCGACATCAAACATAATGGTGACCATAAGTACGACCAGGATGATCGTAATGGAGATATTTTCCATTGTTTTATTCAAAGAGTTAATCAACTGTATGTTCTTTCCAATCTCCAGCATATAGTGCTGGTTATTTACTTCGAATCTATAATTAAGTATCCGAAAATCGAACTCTTCGTCCTCGATTTCTCTCGCTTCATTTGAGAACAGCACCTTATCTGAACCCTTTTCTGTATCCAGATCAATCGTTATGTATTCGTCCTTAAGCATATTATAACTGGCATAGACACTGTCTTTTTCAATGTTCAAAAACGAATTAATCCCAATCTTGCCTACTATAGCCATTGTTTTTTCCTTCATCTTAATCAGGTCACGATCAGTATGCCGCAACGCTTGTTTGTCGATTACCTGTTGCAACATAACAAATAATATAAAAAATATTACAATTTTTGAAAGTGCACCGATCATTGCCAGTTTGAGTTCGAGTCGCATATTTGCAATTATATCTAATTAAAATTCAAAAACTTAATTAAGCGTAGCCATTCTCAAAAATAACTATTTTCAAAAACGATACTTAAATATGATCAAAGGTAATGCTTCGGAATTGCAAACAGAAAAACAGGCGAAGAGATTTGTAAAATTGTGTGATCTCATTTTTTTCTGGTAGGTTTGATCTCTGAAATTTCCTAAAATTTTGAATGATGAATGTTTTAATTGTAGAAGATGAGATTACCCTGGCCAATGAGGTGAGAAACTATCTTTTAAAAGAGGGATTTTCATGTGATGAGGCACATACAGGTAAGATTGCGTCAGACAAACTGTTCTCTAACAATTATGATCTGCTGCTGCTCGACCTGGGGCTACCCGATTATGAAGGAATTGATTTGCTGAAAGAATCAATTGCCAATAACAGTAACACTGCTGTGATCATACTTTCAGCCAGGGGTGCATTGGAGGACCGGATCAAAGGACTTAATTTGGGAGCCGATGACTATTTACCTAAACCTTTTTCGTTGCTGGAATTGAAATCACGCATCATGGCAGTGATAAGACGCAAACATGGAATAAGGGTAAATATCATAAATATCAATAATTTAGAGATTGACTTAGACAAACGGATTGTTTCGTCAGGGGGAGTTACGATTACCCTTACCCGCAAGGAATATGATATTCTAAGCTTCCTTATCCTAAATAAAAACCGCGTAGTCACACGTCTTCAGATTTCAGAGCACATTTGGGGAGACATTATCGAAGAAAATTACAACTCAAATTATATTGATGTTCACATCAAAAATCTGCGTAAAAAACTTTCCGAGTTTATTGAAGGAGATTTTCTGGAAACAGTGAGGGGTATTGGTTTCCAATTTATTGAATTCGGTGCGGAGTAAATTTGCATTCTTTCAGACCAACACCAGTTGCCAGCTGCCAGTTGCAGTATCGTTCAAAATTTCTGATAAAACGGTAGCAGCTATTCATCTTTCAGTGAGCCTCATCCTGTAGAAATTTTCCGGAAATATATTTGACAGGTAACCAGGCTGCGAGAAAACCAATCAGTACTACTGAAAAGAATATCAAGAGGATATCAAGAGGGATAATGGTCATGGGATAGGCATCGATAATAAAAGATCCGCCATCACCCTGAAGTTTGACCAGGCTAAACGTGATTTGCGCCTGACAGATTGCAACACCTATCACTGTTCCGATCATCGCTCCAAGAAGTGAAACAGACCATCCTTCAAAAAGGAAGATATTACGAATCAATGGCTTATCGGCGCCCATACTCTGCAAAATGGCGATATCTTCCTTTTTATCAATGATTAACATGGTTAATGATCCTACAATATTGAACGAAGCGATCACCAGAATAAGGATCAGGATGAGGTAAACTGCATACTTCTCCCCCTTCATGGTTTTATAGAGGTAGTCGTGCTGCTGATAACGGTTCTTTACCACGAAATGGTTGCCGAGTTTGGCCGAAATCTCCTCCTGGACCTTGCTCACAGAGGCGCCACATCGTAATTTCAGCTCTACTGAATTGACCTTTTCAGCCATTTCAAAAATTTTACGGGCAAATTCAATGGGTACAATAATATATCTCGAATCGAGTTCCTGCTGCACAGCGAAAACACCGGAGGGATAGATGGAACCCTGGTTAAAACTCCCTTCAATGGATGAGGCAGATCGTCGACCCTTCTGCGGAACATATATATTGATCGGATTGATCAGGTTTAGCCCTACAGATAAATTATAGGCAATTCCCTGTCCAATAACAGTATACTCTTTATCATCTTCCTTTAGCTTAAACTTGCCATCCACAATCATCGTATCGAGTCCTGTCATTTGATGGTAATGGTCGCTAACCCCTTTGATTGTTGCAAGAACTTGTCGGTTCTCGTATCGCAGGAGTGCGTTATCCTCGACAATATCTGAGAAAAACAGCACATCTTTCATCTGCCGGATCTCATTAAACACCTCACTATTAGAATCAAAACTTTTACCTTCAACAAGGGTTATCTTCAAATCGGGATCAAAAGATGAAAAAAGTGATTTTATCAGGCTATCGAACCCATTAAAACCCGAAAGTCCAATAATTAAACCGATGGTCCCGATCGCCATACCAGCAACCGAAATTGCCGAGATGATATTGATCAGGTTGGTTCTCTTTTTTGAGAAGAGGTATCTTTTCGCTATGTAAAACGAGAGGTTCAAACTGTATATTGAAAATAAGTCTACTTCTTGTGCGCTTTCACCAACAATCCTGTACCCCTTTTATGCCTGAAATTGATGTCAATAGCATTTAGTATGGCGCAAAAGGGGTATACGATCAAGTAATAAAAAGGGAGAAGAAGATAAAATATCTTTGATTTGTCCAGCATCAAAATAGGATATTTCATCGAAAACCGCCAGGAGAGTGAACCGGAAGTACCATAGGTATAGAGCGCTTCAACCTCTGAAAAACCGGCACGATGCAGTTTCTCAGTAATATCCCTGATCCCGTATCCGTCCCTTACATGTTCTTCGATAAAACCGTGTACCGAATCGTGATCATGTTCATGCGTATCGGAACCTCCCTGATCGGAAGGTGTTGAGATCAGGAGCACCCCGTTTTTCCGTAGAGATTTATAAAAATTATTGAAAACGAGCTCGTCCTCTTCGATGTGCTCCATTACATCAACAGAAAGAACCAGATCAAAACTATAAGGCTCAATAAATGTTGTAAGATCTGCAGTTTCAAAAACAACCCTTTCATGCAATCCGATTGAAGTAAAAAACCTGTTACAATCATCAATTTGTTCCATCTTTACATCAACTCCTTTAACAAAAGAACCGGCAAAAATTCTGCTCATGCGGTAGCTATATTGCCCGAATCCGGAACCAGCATCAAGGATATGGATGTTCCTTGAAAACACGGTTCGTTTCAAAATCCTTAACTCCTTATAAACATGCCATGCCCTAAGCAACAAAAGATCGAGTAATGAGTAAAAAAGTTTTCGTAAAAACGGGGTGGTGTTAAACACATCTCCCAGTCGCCTTTTAATCGGATCATACTCCATAACGAACTTTTCTTAATCGATGATTTATCAGGTTAACTAGAAATTTCAATGTAAAAGTTTATCAATCTTTTCAATATAATCGAGGCTGTCATCAAGGAAAAACTCAAGTTCGGGTACATGCCGCAGTTGGAAACGGACAATATTTCCAAGTTCTCCCCGCAACTTTCCTTTGTGAAGCTTAATACCGTTCAACACCTCTTCTGCCCCCTCCGAAGGGAAGATACTCAGATAACACCTGGCCAGCGAAATATCACGTGTGACCCTTACGGTGGTCAAGGAGAGTATCCGTCCTTTTGCCAGAACCTGTGTGTCGCGTCGCAAGAGTTCACTTAACTCTTTTTGAATCAAACGACCAATTTTATTTTGTCTTGTTGAATATTGTTCCATTTTTTAAGGTATTTGTTGCAAAAATAAATAAAATCAGCAGGTTCTGCTGATTTTGACAATTATCTTTTCCTATGATACCGTACCTTTGCAGCAGTCTGAAAGCTTAAAACAGAACTTCAGCGTCATCTAATGAATGAGATTGAGTTAAAAGAATCGCCAATATATTCATTTGCTCCGATTGCAGACTCCCGAAGTAAGGTCCTGATCCTGGGCACAATTCCGGGAAAAGAGTCGCTGAGGAGCTGTGCCTATTATGCCCATCCGCAAAATGCTTTCTGGAAAATTGTATTTGCATTGCATGACCAGCCATTTTCAACAAATGACCTGATCAGAAGAGAGGTGCTGCTCCAAAACAGGATCGCCCTCTGGGATGTCTTAGGGTCATGTCACAGAAAATCGAGTCTCGATAACGATATCAGACTGGAACAGCCAAATGATCTTCATACATTTCTCTCAGCCCATCCGACCATATCAGGCATTTTTTTCAATGGCCAGGGTGCGGCCGGCTATTTCAGAAAGTATTTTCCGGAAGTCAGCCTGCCAAACCAGACAATGCCCTCAACTAGTCCGGCACATGCCATAAAATGGGAAAAGAAATTCGAAGCCTGGCAGGCCGTCAAAACTGCTGCAAATTATTAAATATTCTTTCTCATTACTTTTTAATATCTTTGACTGATACGAAAATACAAAACACAATTCTATAAAAATGAAAAAAAACGAATTCAAACTTAAAATCTCACAGTTAAAAGAGATTGCCCTTAATCTTGAAGATAAAATTGAGAACGGACTTAAAAATGACAACACAGAGGTAAAAAGTATCCCGACATATATCCACCCGCTGTCATGTGGAGCTGAAGGTCAGGCTGTTGTACTTGACTGGGGTGGTACAAATTATCGTGCGGCAGTAATTAATTTTGCAGGAGGAGTGGCGAGTATCTCCCCAAAAAAAGCAGGAGGTAAGGATCTTTCAGCGGTTACCACCAAAGGCTTTTCGCTGGATGACTTGCTGGAGAAACAATCTGATTTTGTAAATGAGATCGATCTTCCCGCAAAGGCGCCAATTGGTTACTGTTTTTCGTACCCCGCCGAGTGTTTACCCAATGGCGATGCAGAACTGATCAAATGGACCAAAGGGATTGAAATTAAAGAGATGATTGGAAATCCTGTTGGAAAACCACTTCTCGATAAGCTGAACAAAACCGGAAAAGCAGAATTCACCGGTATTAAAGTGATCAACGACACTGTCGCATCCCTTTTTGCAGGATTGACAGACCCTGACTTTGATGCCTACATTGGTTTAATCGTCGGTACCGGAACAAACATGGCCGCATTCGTTCACGCAGATAAAATACCAAAAATTGATAGCGCCCTTAACTGGCAGGGACTTACTCCCGTGAATCTTGAATCCGGAAACTTCGTTCCACCCCATCTGACCAAATATGATGAACTGGTAGATGAAAAATCAAATAACAAAGGTTCGCAGCGATTCGAAAAAGCGGTCTCCGGATTATACATCGGACAAATTCTTCGTGAGTTTTTTCCCGAGGATGGATTTAATGAACAAACTGATGGTAAAGCGCTTACAGATATCATTAATAGTGCTGATCAACACAAATCCAAACATGTTAAAGTAGCCAAAGCCATCTACAAAAGGTCGGCAAAATTGGTTGCCGCCTCACTTGCCGGGTTGATCGATTTACTTATCTCGCACGACAAATCAATTAAAAAAGTCAGGATTACAGCAGAGGGCAGCCTTTTCTGGAGTGAAGTATCAGGTTGCAAAGACTATAACAAAGTGGTGAAAAGCACTTTAAAGGAGTTGCTTGGCGAAATGGGGCACAAGAAAGTGAAGGTAAATATTGCCGAAATTGAAAGTGCAAATATGATTGGGTCGGGAATTGCAGCTTTATCCTAAATCACATTTTAAAATAATTTCCAAAAATAATTTTATATCACAAAGTAGCGGGATGAGCACTAACTCATTCCCGCTATACTTTGTGCTTATTGTTTTTTACTGATGTAAAAAACATTATAGCTCCAGTTGATTTATCTTATCCCCCTTCTCTTTAAGCTAATTTCCGGATCATTCCATTACCTTTGTCCCCTTATGGTTGATTTCTTTTATCAATATGGGTTATTGGGACTTTTTCTGGCTGGATTTCTTTCGGGTTCAGTCTTTCCATTTAATTCAGAGTCTGTCCTTTCACTGCTGATTTATTCCGGATTCAATGTTGGGAGCTCACTGGCAGCTGCAACTGCAGGAAATACGCTGGGGGGAATCTCAATCTATTACCTGGGATATCTTGGAAAGATGGAATGGATTGAGAAATACGCGAAGGTGAAACCTGAAAAGATTCATGCAATTCTTCCAAAATTGAAACGGTATGGATCTTTAGCCGCTTCTCTTTCGTTCGTGCCCTTATTTGGTGATGTGGTGATTCTCGGACTGGGATTTTTTCGGATCTCTCCCTTCTTTACCATCTTTTTCATGATGATTGGTAAAATTGCCCGCTATCTGGTCGTGATCGGACTTATGAAAATGGTGATGTAAGTTTTATCCGGGAAATTGTTAAATTTGAATTCAAATCAGGTTTATGAGAGTTGTTATTCAGCGCGTATCGGAGGCTTCAGTAACGATTGGCGGCAAATTAAAATCTTCAATTCAGCAAGGTCTGCTCATTCTTGCAGGTTTTCAGAGTGATGATACCGATGACGATCTCGATTGGACTTGTAAGAAAATCATTCAACTACGAATATTTGATGATGACAAAGGTGTGATGAACCTCTCGGTGAAAGATACGGATGGCGAAATTTTATTGGTGAGTCAGTTTACCCTTCACGCCAAAACAAAAAAAGGGAACCGTCCCTCCTATATCAATGCTGCTCCTCCTGAAATCGCAATCCCTCATTATCAACAGTTTATAACAACTTTATCGGGGAACCTGGGTAAAGAGGTTCAAACAGGAGAATTTGGAACCCATATGGTTGTGGGGTTAATCAACGACGGACCGGTTACAATCATTATCGATTCGAAAAACAAAGATTTATGAACGAGGATATTACCATCAGAAATGCACAGTCGCAGGTTCATGAGTGGATTTCAAAATATGGAGTCCGCTATTTCAGCGAATTGACCAACATGGCAATCCTTACCGAAGAGGTGGGCGAAGTTGCCCGAATTATTGCCCGGAAATATGGAGACCAATCATCTAAAAACAGCGATCTGAAGAGCGATCTGGCCGATGAACTTGCTGACGTACTTTGGGTACTCATCTGTCTTGCCAATCAGACCGGAGTCGACCTTACCGATGCGTTTATGAAAAATATGGAAAAGAAAACAGAGCGTGACCAGCTTCGTCATCTGAATAATGATAAACTGTTCGCCTAATGCTAAAAAAGATAAAAACAAATTATTTAGTTATGAGATTGCAAGGTGAAAATATTGACCGGGAGTTCCGGGATGCAGAAGTGGAGAACGCTCTAATACCGATTATTGAAAAATCTACTAACTTACAAAGTTGTGAATGGTACAAATTGGCGCTTTCATGCATCGATCTGACCACCCTGAATTCAACCGACAGTTCAGTTCAGGGAGAAAAAATGGCAGCAAAGGTTTCCGGATTTCAGGATAAGTTTCCCGGACTACCAAATGTGGCAGCAATATGTGTTTATCCAACCCTGGTTGACGCTGTCATTAGTTCTCTTCATGCTCCTGGTGTAAAGCTGGCATCTGTAGCAGCCGGATTCCCTTCATCTCAAACTTTTCTTGAAGTCAAAGTGCTCGAAATAAATAGGACCGTAGAAAAAGGGGCCGGTGAAATAGACATTGTACTTAATCTAGGTAACTTTTTAAAGGAAGATTACCCCTCGGTACTGGAAGAAATTTCGACTTTAAAGCAGGCTTGCGGTACCTCCCACCTAAAAGTAATTCTGGAAACGGGTGCATTAAAAAGCTATTCGAAAATATGGAAAGCATCGTTTCTGGCAATGGAGGCAGGCGCCGACTTTATCAAAACCTCTACCGGAAAACTGGAACCTGCAGCCACTCCTGAAGCTGCATGGGTGATGTGTAGTGCCATCAAAAGCTATTACGAAAAAACACATATTAAAGTCGGCTTTAAGGCAGCCGGAGGAATCGTTGAAACGGCTGATGTCTTAAAATACATCGCAATTGTAAAAGATGTTCTGGGTGACGAATGGCTCAATAACAAGTTATTCCGTATAGGAGCCAGTCGTTTGGCCAATAACCTGCTCTCTTCAATTAAAGGTGAAAATGTCATTTATTTTTAGCTGACCCGGGAAGTGATGTAGTTGACATATTCGATGAGTGCTGTTTTAACCTCTGAATCGGGATAAGCCGATAGCTGGGCTATCGCCTTTTCGTTATAACCATTCATCACCATTTCAGCATATTTGAACCCACCGTTAACCGCAACAAATTCACGGACCTCACTGAGGTCTGCCGACGATTTCGATCGTTTACGTACAATTTTAAGGATACGCGATTTATCGTTTTTCCCAGCCTGGTTGAGTGCATGGATTAATGGAAGGGTGATTTTCTTTTCACGCAGGTCATTCCCGGTAGGTTTCCCGATCAGGTTCGATTTTTGGTAATCAAACAGATCATCTTTAATCTGAAAAGCCATCCCTGCATATTCGCCAAAGAGCCTCATTCGCTCAATTACAACAGCATCCTCTGTTACGGAACAGGTCCCAACAGCAGCGCTTGTGGCAAGCAACGATGCTGTTTTCTTTCGGATAATCTCAAAATAGATCTCTTCGGTAATATCCAGTTTTCTGGCTTTCTCTATCTGAAGTATCTCCCCTTCGCTCATATCGCGTACCGCAGTACATATATGATCCAATATATCATAATCGCGGTGATCGACCGACCAGAGTAATCCCTTGGCCAAAATAAAATCACCAACCAATACTGCAATCTTGTTTTTCCAGACTGCATTCACCGAAAAAAAACCTCGTCGTTGATACGAATCATCCACCACATCATCATGAACAAGTGTTGCTGTATGTAATAACTCGATGGTTAAAGCGGCGTGATAGGTCCTTTCATTGAAAGTACCATTCAGTTTAGCACACAGAAAAACCATCATCGGACGCATTTGTTTCCCTTTACGTCGCAAGATATAATTGATGATATTACTTAACAGCGGCAAGTCACTCCTGGTCGCTTTTTGAAAATAGGGCTCAAAGTCACTGAGCTCTTCCCTTATAGGCGAAATAATCCGTTCTTTAGATGACATTCTTTAAAAATTGCATTCTTTCTGTTTATTCTCCTCCCGGCCAAAGGTAAGCATTAATTTTACTTCAACATTATTGTTTTTAGCCATTCTAAATTACATAATCCCGTTTTGTTAAAGGCGGGTAATAATATGGCTATATAACTATATATAAGCATATTGAATAATTTTGGTAGTAATTAGTAAATAGATTTACCTATTCAATTATTTACATCAATAACTCCTAAAATATATATTTCCTATATTTGCCGTATTAATGTAGAAATCGAAATTTACCTGCATTTCATGATCTTAAACCTCCGGTAATATATGAACTATTCTGAGTTAGATGTCGAGAAGTTAACTTTGGCAACTGAAATGCTGAAGGCTATTGCTCACCCGCTACGGATTTCCATTGTTAAATATCTTGATGGAGGGATAAAACTTACCGTAACCGAAATTCACGAACGTCTCGGAATTGAACAGTCAACTGCCTCCCACCATCTTGGAATTCTTAAAAGCAAGGGAGTTTTAAGCTCGAAACGCGACGGAAAGAATACCTATTATTTTCTGAGACATTCGGTATTGACCGGAATACTCGATTGTATCGAGAAATGCAATTGCCAGGATTAGAAGACGACATCGTCTGATTCTGTTACATACCGGATAGAGCTCCCCATAATTTTACCGGTGATTTATATTAATTTTTGCGTAGATTTGATCGGTCTTAATACTCAAATTATCATGAACCGATTGTTTTTACTCGATGCCTACGCATTGATTTACCGTTCCTATTTCGCCTTTATCAGTGCGCCACGTGTCAATTCGAAAGGGCTAAATACCTCAACCATGCTGGGGTTTGTCAATACTCTGGAGCAACTTCTTAAAAATGAGAACCCTACCCATATTGCGATCGCATTCGACATGAAAGGTCCCACCTTTCGCCACGATATGTTCCCTGAATACAAGGCCCACCGTGATGAGATGCCCGAAGATATCCGAAAATCAATCCCTTATATCAGAGAGATCATTAAGGGTTACAATATACCTATTCTGGAAAAGGAGGGATTTGAAGCCGATGATGTAATAGGGACACTGGCTAAAACGGCAGAGAGGCAAGGCTTCCAGGTTTATATGGTTACACCCGACAAAGATTATGCACAATTGGTCTCCAAAAATATTTTCATGTACAAGCCAAAACGGCTGGGAAATGAGATGGAGATTTTGGGTGTCGAACAGGTTTGTGAGAATTTCCAGATCCAAAATCCCTTGCAGGTGATCGACGTTTTGGGACTCATGGGCGATACCGCCGACAATATCCCGGGATGCCCGGGTATAGGACCAAAAACAGCGATGAAACTCGTAAGTGAATTCGGCAGTGTCGAGGGGGTTTATCAGAACATTGACAAATTAAAAGGGAAGCAAAAAGAGAGCCTCGAGCAATTTGAAGAACAGGTACGCATGTCGCGTAAGCTGGCCGAAATCATCCTGGATGTTCCGGTTGAATTCAATGAAGAAGATCTGATTCTCTCCGAACCAAATTATAAACATTTAAGGGAGATATTCCTTGAACTTGAATTCCGGACACTGGCCGAAAAGATCCTTCCGAACACACCAAAAGTTGCTCCCCCTGCTCCTGCATTTGAACAGGGAACACTTTTTAGTCTTGGCGAACAGACCCAGACCGAATCAGCTGGTGTTCATACAGATATTCATTCAACAAATCACCGCTACCACTTAGTTGATAGTGATGAAAAAACAGATCAGTTGATTTCCCAATTAGAAGGACAATCCGCATTTTGCTTTGATACTGAAACCACAGGGCTCGACACTCAAACAGATCAACTCGTCGGATTATCATTCTCCTTCAGGTCAGGCGAAGCCTGGTATATCCCAGTTCCGGCCGGTCGTGAAAAAGCGATGTCATTGGTTCAGAAATTTAAAAATGTATTTGCCAACGAAAATATTCTGAAAATCGGTCAGAATATGAAATTCGATCTGTTGATCTTATCCCATTATGGCATAGAGGTCCGAGGTGATTATTTTGACACCATGGTCGCTCATTACCTTGTACAGCCTGATCTACGCCATAATCTCGATTATCTCAGTGAAATATACCTTGGTTACAAAAAGGTGGCCACCGAAGAGTTGATTGGCAAACGGGGAAAAAACCAACTAACCATGCGACAGGTTGACCTTGAGCAAATTAAAGAATATGCCTGCGAAGATGCGGATATCACTTTCCAGCTGAAATCACTGCTGGATGCGGCTTTAATTAAAGCCAGCGTAAAGAACCTGTTCACCGAAGTTGATATGCCTTTATTAAAGGTATTGGTTGAAATGGAACTTGCCGGTTTAAAAATCGATCCTAAAGTTTTGGATGATTATGCGGTGATACTACGCGGGCAGATTGTTGAACTCGAAAACAGCATCATCGATCTGGCTGGCGAACATTTCAATATCTCCTCCCCTAAACAACTCGGCTACATCCTTTTCGAAAAGTTAATGCTCGACCCAAAGGCAAAGAAAACGAAAACCAAACAATACTCCACTGGCGAAGAGATTTTGGTTAATCTGGCTGATAAACATCCGATTGTGAACAAAATTCTGGAACATCGGGGGCTAAAAAAACTCCTATCTACCTATGTTGAAACACTTCCAAAACTGATTAATCCCAGGACAGGAAAGATACACTCTTCATTTAATCAGACCATTGCAGCTACCGGGCGGCTTAGTTCCACCAATCCAAATCTTCAGAATATCCCCATCAGAGACGAAAACGGACGTGAAATCCGAAAGGCTTTTATTCCAAGTGATAACAATCATCTATTTCTATCAGCTGACTACTCGCAGATTGAACTCAGGATTATGGCAGCCGTCTCTGGTGATAAGGTGATGACCGAAGCTTTTCGTAACGGAGAGGACATCCATGCTGCCACAGCTTCGAAAATTTTCGGCATACCTATCAGTGAAGTCACCTCCGACATGCGCCGGAAAGCCAAAACTGCCAATTTCGGAATCCTCTACGGTATCTCCGCCTTTGGTCTTTCACAACGGCTGAATATCCCCCGGGGTGAAGCAAAACAGCTGATTGATGATTATTTTGCCAATTTCTCAATGGTTAAAAATTACATGGATGCTCAGCTTGTGCTTGCCCGTAAAAGAGGTTTTGTTGAAACGATCATGGGAAGGAAACGGTACCTGAGTGACATCAATTCTGCCAACTCCGCTGTCAGGTCATTTGCTGAACGGAATGCGATCAATGCCCCAATCCAGGGTTCCGCCGCCGATATCATCAAAGTGGCGATGATCAACATCAGCAAACAGTTTAAAGAAAAGGGGATTCAATCGAAGATGATCCTTCAGGTGCATGACGAATTAAACTTTGACGTACAAAAATCTGAACTTGAAGAGGTGAAAGAAATAGTCAAGTACGAGATGGAAAATGCCGTAAAACTGGCGGTTCCACTTGAAGTGGAGATGGATGCCGCCGAAAACTGGTTATTGGCGCATTGATTTAATGTTGTAAAACATGAAAATAATTTTGTCAGGGTAAAAAAAAACAAACTATGTTTGCAGAACGGATCAGAACAGATTTTTTGCTGTGGCTTGATAATGCATTTGCGCTTTAAAATCTATGTCGGGTTCAAAATTGTAGGAAAGGCAGCTGGTTAGCATCAATTGTATAGATAGCAATTACTGAAAAATTGGGTTATTGGTTTCATAAATCTGAAAAATCGTAATCCTGCTGGCAAATTCATTCCTTATTTTAATAAAGAAATGTTTTTCACGACAAGATAAGCATAACACAACAGAACAGAGGAACGAATTTAAAATCTGCTTTATCAACTTTTAATTTTTAACCATTGAAAATTACGTTTTCGTTTTGAACCCTTATTAAATATGAGTATTAAAGATTTTATCAGGCGAACCAGGAACGGATCTAAAGCGAAAGTCTGGACGGGGACCTTTGGAGCGCTGCTCGCTGTAGCACTTATCGCGACCTTCAATATGGTCTCATCATACACTTCCTCCGACAAATATTGTATGTCGTGCCATGTTCATCCATGGGCGGAGGAGTCATGGCGCCTCTCGCCTCACCACAATAACAGGACAGGCGTCAGCGTTCAATGTGTAGAATGTCACCTACCTCCTAAAGGGGAAGGATACATTTGGGCCAAAGCATATCACGGGGCAAAGGATGTATACGGCAAATTCTTTAAGGATAGCGCCAAAATCAATTGGGAAGCAAAAAGATTGCTCGAAAATGCAAAGAGCATTACCTATGAGCAGTCGTGTGTAAAATGCCATCAGAATCTTTTCCCGGTAACACTCTCTGTTAATGGAAGCAATGCCCATCTCGCCTATATCAATGCAAAAGAGGATCCTAAGCCCAATTGCATCAACTGCCATCTCAACGTGGGTCACTATGATAAAAATGCAAAACACGAACATGATTCCAATTTTGGAGTTGATGCAGCTGCCAGCAAAGAGAAATTTGCAGAAGCCACAAAGGTGGAGAAATTCGAAAATTTCACAGAAAAAATCCCGGGAACAACGGTCTCATTTGATATGGTAGCCATACCCGAAGGGACATTCAACATGGGAAGTCCCAATAACGAACCACTGCGCAAACCCGATGAAGGTCCTGTACACAAAGTGAAACTCTCGAAATTCTGGATGGGAAAAATCGAAGTCTCATGGAATGAATATCTTGCTTTCTTTCAGGCAACTGCTTCACAGGGACGGACGGAAGGTCAGGTTCTTAAAAACAGGAATGTGGATGCCATCACCGGACCCACCCCACCATGGGGAGCACCCGATCAGGGATGGGGCAAAGGAACCCGGCCAGCCATCACCATGTCGTTCCGTGCCGCCAACACCTATTGCCTATGGTTATCAAAAGTAACAGGCAAGAAATACCGTTTACCAACCGAAGCCGAATGGGAATATGCCTGTCGCGGCAACACCACAACCCCCTACTATTTCGAGGGTGATCCAAAAAAATTCACATCGAAGGGGATCTTTAAAAAGATCTTTGGACCTGATACCACCAATATTGCTTCCCATATTGTCTATATGGTCAACAGTTCATCCAAGACAAAAGATCCAGCTTCTGTAAAGGAGAATCCATTCGGATTAAAGAATATGACGGGAAATATTGCGGAATTCTGCTCAGATTTTTACTCACCCGATGCCTACAAAACAGGTGGAGGCGAAGTGGTTAATCCTAAAGGACCCGATTCGGGACAGGAACATGTGATCCGTGGTGGTTCTTTTAAAAGCGATGCCAAAGATGTGAGAAGCGCCGCAAGAGATTTTACCAAAACTCAGGCATGGCTGGTAACCGATCCACAGATGCCCAAAAGTGTATGGTGGTACTCCGATTGTATCGATAACGGATTCAGGGTAGTTTGTGAGGCGGATAGTATTAAATGAAGGAATGAAAAATGAAAGAATGAATAATAGTATGGAAAACGATTCAAAAAATATCAACAGAAGGAAATTCCTGGGAGCAGGAGTTTTAGCAGGAATAGGTGTTGCTGGCGCCGGCGCTATCCTCTCATCATGTAAAAAAGAATTGAACAACAACGCACTTGGGCTTCCCCCAATCCTGAAAGGGGCTCCAAAAGGGAGGAAGCTCAGGGCAGGTCTTGTTGGAGTCGGAAACCGGGGAACCGGTGCGGCAATTAATTTTATCAGTGCTGGTCCCGACCTTGAGATTATTGCCCTTGCAGATGTTTTTCAGGATAAAATTGATAATTGTCGTCAAAGATTTGCCTCTTTTGATCTTCCAATCCCAGCCGAAAATTGCTTTGTAGGTTTTGATGCCTACAAGAAATTAATGGCCATGCCCGAAATTGATGTTGTAATCTGTGCCACTCCCCCGCAATTTCGTCCGGAACATTTCCTGGAGGCTGTGATGAACAAAAAACATTGTTTTCTTGAAAAACCGGTATGCGTCGATCCTGTCGGTGCTCGTTTGATGATCGCCACAGCAAAAAAAGCCGAAGCACTCGGACTTTGCGTTGTAACAGGAACACAACGACGCCACCAGGAAGATTACATCGAAACCTACAAACAGATTGCCAATGGCGCCATCGGTAAACTCATATCGGCAAAAGCATTCTGGAACCAGGAACATGTCTGGTTTAGAACCCGTGAAGAGGGTTGGAACGACATGGAGTATATGATTCGGAACTGGAATAACTTCTGCTGGCTTTGCGGTGATCATATCCTTGACACACATGTACACAATATTGACGTCATCAACTGGTTTATGGGAAAACACCCCGAAAAGGCAATTGGCTACGGAGGTCGTGCACGCAGGGTAACGGGCGATCAATACGACTTTTTCAGCATTGACTACGACTACGGCAACGGGGTCAGTTCACACAGTATGTGTCGTGAGCTGGACAGCTGTACGAACGGAACCGGAGAATTAATCAATGGAACAGAAGGCTATACCAACTGTATCAACACGATCTGGAACCTTGACGGAAGCGTAAAATGGAAATTTGAATATCCGAAGGACGAAAACGGAAATACGATGAACACCATAAAAATTTCCCCTTACGTTCAAGAGCATATGCACCTGGTTCATGCCATCCGAACCGGAAAATATGTAAATGAAGCCGAACGGACTGCAATCTCAACACTTACAGCAATTATGGGGCGTACCGCTGCCTACACTGGTCAATTGATCACATGGGATGCGATCATGAAATCGGATATGGACCTTGGACCGAAAAAAATAGAATTCGGGCCTGTGGATATGGTCTTTGAAACACCGATCCCGGGAACAGATGCACATATTTAACAATCAACAACCATAAACAACTAAAAATTAATCACAATGTTTGACAAATCATCCAGAAGGGATTTTCTGAAACGATCTGCAACTGTAGCTACGGGTGCATTGATCATCCCGCAGATTATACCTTCAACTGCAATGGGAATGGGGGGAAAACTTCCACCAAGTGACAGGATTGTAATGGGAGCTATTGGAGTCGGTTCACAGGGACAAAGCAACATGAGAGATTTCATAAATCTTAATCATCAGGTTCAGTTTGTCGCTGTTTGTGATGTTGATGCTAACCATGCAGCCAAAGCAAAAACAATGGCTGACGAGGACAACAATAACAAAGATTGCCGTACCTATGGCGATTACCGCGAACTTCTTGAAAAAGAGAAACTGGATGCTGTATCCATTGCATTACCTGACCACTGGCACGGGATCATTTACAGTGCAGCAGCGAATAAAAAATTAGATGTTTATGGCGAAAAGCCGATCTGCCGTACAATCAAAGATGGACAAACAATTGTTAGTGCTGTTAAGAAAAACAATATTATCTGGCAAACAGGGAGCTGGCAACGCTCCAAATCCAATTTCCATCATGCAGTTGAATTGGTGAGAAATGGCCGGATCGGAAAAATAAAGACGATCGAGGTAGGTTTGCCTAACGGAAGTAAGGGTATAGGCACTCCCCCTATCATTGATGTTCCGGCAGAACTCAATTGGGAGATGTGGCTCGGACCAGCACTTAAAGTCCCTTACCGGGGAGTAAGTCACTGGAACTGGCGCTGGATTCTCGATTATTCAGGTGGACAGCTCACCGACTGGGCAGGTCACCATATCGATATCGCCAACTGGGGTGCAGACCTCGAAAGAACCGGCCCGGTTGAAATCTCAGGAGAAGGTGTTTATCCAAGAGACGGTATCTACAACGTCCCTGTCGAATACGACTTTTTGTGCAAATACGCTAACGGCATCGAGATGAGGGTGGCAAACAGTGCACGACTGGTTCACGGGGGTGGCGCCACCTGGTATGGCGAAAAAGGGTGGATCAATGTTGACCGCGGAAGGTTGACTGCTTCAGATCCTAAAATTCTCGAAGAGGTAATCGGTCCAAATGAGATTCAGATCTACAAAAGCGAGAACCATTGGCAGAACTTCATCGATTGCGTACGTTCCCGGAAGGAAGCCATAGCGCCAATTGAAGTTGCTTTCCGCGCAATTTCTGTAGCGTTGCTGGGTGAAATTGCCATGACAACAGGTGAGAAAATTCAATGGGATCCCGAAAAGCAGGAGATCATTGGAAATCCGGTCGCAAGCCGCTTATTAAGTCGTCCTTACCGTCAACCATGGAGCTTACCAACAATTTAATCTGCAAAATCAAATGAAGAAAAAATATCTTTTAATATTAGTATTTGCCGGATTATTGGCTGTTTTCAATTCCTGTCAGAAAAGTACAAGTTACAGGGCACTGGTCGTTACCGGACAAAATAATCACAACTGGAAAGTCAGTTCCCCCATCTTAAAGCAATTGCTCGAACAGACAGGGCTGTTCTCTGCCGATATCGCCCTCACTCCTGAAAAGGGTGGAGATATGAACACGTTTGCTCCCAATTTTTCAAATTATGATGTAGTTGTGATCGACTACAATGGTGAATCGTGGTCCGATAAAACCAAAGCCGCTTTTGTTGAATATGTCAATGATGGCGGCGGTGTCGTTATTTATCATGCAGGCGATAACTCTTTCCCCGACTGGAAAGAATTCAACCTGATGATCGGACTGGGTGGATGGGGAAACCGCACCGAAAAAGATGGACCCTATGTCTACTACAGAAGTGACTCATTGGTAGTTGATACAGCTGCGGGCCGTGGCGGATCTCATGGTAAACGACATGAATATGAAGTGAGAACGCGCAATACCGAACATCCGATTACCAAGGGGTTGCCGGCACGTTGGATTCATGGCGCTGATGAGTTGTACAGTGAATTACGTGGTCCTGGAAAAAATATGGAGATACTGGCTACAGCCTTTGCAGCCCCGGCTATGGGCGGTACCGGCCGCGACGAACCGATGCTGATGACCATATCCTATGGTAAAGGGAGAATCTTCCATACCGCTATGGGTCATGCAGATGCAGGTGGAGGACCTGCAATGCAGTGTGTAGGATTTATTGTCACTTTCCAGCGTGGCGCCGAATGGGCAGCTTCGGGAAAAGTAACCCAGAAAATTCCATACGACTTCCCTAACGTCGGTGCAGCTGCATTTAGACCCGATTTTAAGGAGTTGACACTCGACGGCGATCTTGAAAAAATTGCGACTTACGATTTCACCAAAAGCACCAAATATTTTACCGACCTGCAGATTCGGATCCGGACAGAGGCAAAAACACCCGAAGCGCTTAAAAACTTTGAAAAGCCGATGATCAAATTGCTGGAAAGTAAGAGTGCTACAGACGACGGTAAAAAATTGATTCTGCGCGAACTCAGCTGGATGGGCTCTGAATTATCAGTTCCTGTGATTAAGGATTTGGCTAAGAATCCTAATCTGAAGGATGAAGCCGAATTTGCACTGGCAAGACTGCAGATTGCAAAATAGATTACTTATTTCAGTCAATATTGTCCATCTAAATAGCAATCAGTATATAAAGATTCTTCGCTACACTTTGTTTCGCTCAGAATGACAATTATTTAGATAATATGGGTAAGGGGGTTGGAAGTGGCTCCGCCACTTTCAACCCCCTTACCCTCTCCAATAACATAACTAGTTGTCATTCTGAGCATCGCGAAGAATCTTTGATTTACCCCCGGAAAGTAGTGATTTACAATTACAAATGCCCCAATGACAATTGATGTGGGACCGTTCGATTTAAAAATATGGGTTTCAACCAAAATGCATTCTGGAAGTACTAAATTCTATAGCAATGAACCATCTCGACAGACGCGGTTTCCTTAAACTTTCATCCACAATTACTGCCGCCACGATTGCTGTTCCAACAATCATATCTGCATGTGCCCGAGGAAAAAACGGCCATGTTGCCCCCTCCGATCGGATCAACCTGGCATTCATCGGTTCGGGTAACCAGGCGATGAATGACCTCCGCGATTTTGTAAGTGATAAGAGAGTCCAAATAACAGGGATTTGCGATGTAAACAAGCAAAGTACAGGATACTGGGATGGCAAATTGGGAGGCAGAGATGTAGGAATCAACCTTGTGAATGGGTTTTATTCAGAACTAACCGGCAAAAAATACAGTGGCTGCAAGGGTTTCGAAGATTTCCGCGAGGTGATTGCACGAAAAGATATTGATGCTGTCGAGGTAGTGATCCCCGATCATTGGCACTCGATACCTGTTCTGATGGCCGCAAAGGCAGGGAAAGACATTTATTGCCAGAAGCCCCTTGCCTTAACCATCCCGGAAGGGAGGGCAATGGCCAATGCGGTAAAGAAATACGGGGTAATCTTTCAGACCGGCAGCCAGCAGCGCTCCGACGAAAACTTCCGGAGGGTTTGTGAACTCGTTCGAAATGGAAGAATCGGTCAGCTGCAAACGGTTGAGTGCGGACTTCCGTCAGGAACTCCCGACTATGGCAGAACCGGAAATCTCACCCAAACGATTCCCGTTCCTGAAGGATTCGATTATAACACCTGGCTGGGACCAGCTCCCGAGGCGCCCTATTGCCCTGCCCGCACGCACGTTAACTTTCGCTGGGTACTCGATTATTCAGGAGGTCAGGTAACCGACTGGGGCGGACATCATCCCGACATCGCACAATGGGGAATGGGAACCGAATTAACCGGCCCCGTAAAAATCCAAAATGCCAAAGCCACCTGGGCAATTCATCCGGTCTGGAATACCGCAACCGAATATTATTTCGAATGTATCTATGCCAATGGGGTCAAACTCATTATCTCAAACAAGGTACCTGCCGGAGTCACCTTTCACGGAACCGAAGGATGGGCCCATGCTAACCGGGGAAACCACCAGGTATTCCCAGAGACACTTAAGGATGCCGTGATCCCCGACTCAGGGATTCATCTCTACAAAAGTGATAACCATTTCAGAAACTTTATTGACTGCGTACTATCGCGAAAAGAGACCATCGCTCCTGCCGAGATCGGACACCGCTCAATCACCATGTCACACCTGGGCAACATCGCCATGAAGCTCCAACAGGACCTCGACTGGGATCCAACAGCCGAGAAATTCATTAACAACGACCTGGCCAATAGTCTGCTGACCCGGAAAATGAGGGAACCCTGGGCATCGATCTACCATGAACACATCGTTTAACTAATTTTTTGTAAATTTACAACTAATAGTCATCCCATTTGACACAAGTAAACACCGACATTATGGTTTCAATTGTAATTCCCATCTTCAACGAAGAAAACCTGATCGACGAGCTGGTCAAACGGACAGTAACTTCATTGGAGACGTTTAGTACAGATTACGAGATCATTTTTGTGGATGACGGGAGCGATGACCAAAGTCTTGAAAAACTTCTGAACCTCCAAAAAGAGCAGAAGAATATTAAAGTATTATCACTTTCCAAAAATTTCGGTCATCAGGCGGCCTTTACTGCAGGACTCGAACACGCTTCGGGTGATATCGTTGGGATGATGGATGGCGATTTGCAGGATCCACCCGAGTTATTCCGTGAGATGTACCGGAAAATTACAGAAGAGGATTACGATATCATTCACGGTAAACGGAGCGGAAGAAAAGGGAAAAGCAGCCGAAATATTTACACTTTTCTGTTTCATCTGCTGTTCCGTAATATTTCAGCCATTAAGAATATGGAAAATACGGGCAACTTCTCGATGATGAAACGAGAGGCTGTCGATGCTTTGTTAAGGATGACTGAAAAGGTGCGCTACCTGCCCGGCCTCCGATCATTTATCGGATTCAAACAGGGATATGTAGAATTTATCAGGGATGAACGGATGGAAGGCGATCCCAAAATGAACCTTTCCAAACTCTTTACGCTGGCAACCGATGCCATATTCGCATTTTCAAGATTTCCGATCAGAATGTGCCTGACCCTGGGCCTGATCGGAACAATCGTGTTTATGTTTGCAGGGATCTATGTCCTGATCGCCAAAGCGTTTGGATTTGCGCTGATCGGGTGGTCCTCCACCTTGCTTAGTATCTATTTCCTGGGATCAATTCAGCTGGTATCGCTTGGAATCGTTGGCGAGTACGTCTACCGGATCTATAAGGAATCGCAAAACAGGCCCATCTATTTCGTTAAAAAATTCTATGATGGGAAGTCCGCAAAATAATGGATAAATACCGTTTAAAATATATATTTTTCACGCTTGCCGCACTTTTGCTCCTTTTTATGCTGAAGGGGGGAGTCGATGCCGGAATCTCGGGCGACGAATATCTCCATTATAACCAATCGGTTTCGGTCTACAACTATTTTGCCTCTCTGGGAAAAGATACCTCAGCAATCAATACACCCAATACCCATCTGAAATACTATGGCCAGTCGGTCGACAACCTGATTACCATTCTAAGCAGGTGGTTCAATATAGATGATATTTTTCTTTTTCGTCATTTATCCTCCGCTCTGCTTGGCTGGTTGACAATTATTGTAACTGCATTTTTCGCCATCTGGCTGGCCGGATACGGAGCCGGCGTTCTGGTGATTTTACTGTTCGCCCTCTCCCCCACTTTCCTTGGGCATACCCAAAACAATCTGAAAGATATCCCATTTGCCCTCAGCTATATCGCGGCTATCTTCTTTACCCTCAGATTTCTCTTTAATAAGCATAAACCCAAGATTTACGACGCATTGCTACTCACTGCAAGCATCGCATTTTCAATAAGCATCCGGACAGGTGGATTACTACTGATCTGTTATCTACTCCTTTTTCTCCTCCTCTCCTTTCTCTACACTTACCTAAAAAATAATCAGGTTGATCTGAAACTATTCTGGAAACAATTGCTATTCTCACTTCTGATCTCTGTTGCAGCGTGGATTTTCAGTATCGTGTTATGGCCTTATGCCCTGCTCAATCCCATCCTGAATGTCTGGAAATCGTATCAGGTGATGACCCAGTTCCCCACCACTCTGATGCAGCTCTTCGATGGTAAGATGGAATGGTCTGATCTGATGCCCTGGTATTATCTGCCCAAATATATGGCTATTACGATCCCGTTGATCGTATTTACGGGACTTGCTGCTTTTATTGTATTGTCGAAGAAAATCATCACCCACGATAATCTGCTGAAATACGGATTCCTTGTTTTTACAATTCTGTTTCCTGTCATCTTTGTGATCTACGAAAAATCAAACCTTTACGGTGCGTGGCGCCATTTTCTATTCATCTATCCCGTCATCATCCTTTTAGCCGCCATCGGATTCTCTTTCATCCTTAAATACCTGAAAAAAATATACCTTATCGCTGCAGCACTTCTGGTATCGCTGATCCTCGCCTGGCATCCGGCCAGATTTATGATCATAAACCATCCTTATTACTACCTTTACTACAATCCAATTGTCGGTGGCCTCAACGGAGCTTATGGGATTTTTGAAACCGACTACTATTATCACACCATGCGCGAAGGTTCGGAGTGGCTGAATCAACACCTGGCAAACACAAAACAGGAAGGGGTTGTTAAAGTTGCCGGAAATTTTACCCTCAGCTGGTACTTCCGCAATCAGAAGAATGTGGAGACGTTCTATTGTCAGTATGACCAGAGAAGCCAGAAAGATTGGGATTATATGATTGTTGCGAACAGTTATATCCCGGCTTATCAGCTGCAAAATAAAATATGGCCGCCCAAAAATGCAATTCATGTGATTTATGCCGATCAGGTACCCATAGGTGCCGTCCTGAGGCGGGAGACAAAGCTCGACTTGCAGGGATATGAAGCCTTAAAATGGGGGGATGCAGCCAATGCCGCAACAATTTTAGCCAATGCTCTTAAAATTAATGTACAGGATGAATTAATCTTTTATAATTTTGCCGCTGCTCTTGTAAAAGAGGGAAAGATTGATAGCGCCCGGCTGGTACTCCAATCGGCACTAAAAGTTAATCCGGGATATGAACCGGTTTTGATGTATCTTGGGAATATTGCGGTTGCTCAAAACAATCGCAATGAGGCGATCCGGTACTACGAAACGCTGATTGGGTATAACCGGAAATATTACGACGCTTATGTTGCTCTTTCGAAGGTGATGATGGAGCAGGACATTAAAAAAGCAAGAGGTTTATTAAAAACCTGTTTGACCCTCGATCCGGGCAATAAACCGGCGATTCTGGCCCTGGCCGATTCGTACCGGAAGTCTGATCCGGAAGTAGCAAAGAAATATGATGAACTTGCAAATTCAATTAAATAATAAGTTTTTTAATAATTAAAGTATGAAGAAGGTAATTTTAATGATTTCGATGGCAGGAATGTTATTCCTGAGTGGTATGGCACAGACGCAACCTGCAGCAAAAAAAGATTCTGTTAATGCTGATAAAGCAGCAAAACCTGTGTTCTACAATGCAGCAGCTGAAGAGGAGACTCCTAAAAGTTCAGGTCCCAATTATGCATTGATAGGTGGTGCAGTAGTTGTTCTTGGAGCAGCCGGCTTTTTTCTGATGAAGAAAAAGAAAAAATAATCAGTTAATTGATTTCCACAGCCCTGTCAGGGATTGAAACCCTGACAGGGCTATTAGGGTGCCGCGATTTTCAATCGCGGAAAAATAGTCAATTTAAAATCGCCTGTTATACTGTGCATTAGGATGCATAACCGAACAAGCCGTTTTATATTGGCAAATCGAAATTCGAATCAATATGCTCCGTGCTTACGGCACTCACGATATGTGCGATCGATTCCATTTGCCCCAGGATTAAAATCCTGAGCTACAAGATGTGCCATTCCTACGGAATTGGCAAGTGCCACATGCCTGAAATTTATTATCGATGAAAGAGCTCAGAGGCTTGATGCATATTTCTTGATGTATATTTCCCATAGCACATTTTCCGTTGCCGTACCGTAGGCCCGGACCATTTTGTAGGGATGAAATTTATTTCGTCCATACCCGCAACATCCCCGCAAACCCAATTCCCGTCGCAGTGCCGTAGGCCCGGACCATTTTGTAAGGATGAAATTTATTTCGTCCATACCCGGAACATTCCCACAAAACCAATTCCCGTTGCCGTGCCGTAGGCCCGGACCATATTGTTGGGATGAAATTTATTTCGTCCGCCTTGGCCAGGGACAAATTTTCAAAAACCTCGTATCAGCTTATTTCAAATCCTCAAAAATATATTGTTCCTCGTAGGAGATACCAAACTTCTTTAAGAACTCAATGTACTCTTCCCTAAAGATTTGTTTTTTATGATGCTCTTCCTGATTAGCAATGTAATAATAAATACTTTCAATTTGGGAATGACTATACGAAAATACCCCATAGCCCTCCTGCCACTCAAAATGCACGCTTGTGAGTTTGTGATCATTAATGTACTTGGATGATTTTGCCTTTACCGTTCGCATCAAATCAGGAATAGACACCACCGGTTTTAATCCCAAAAAGCAATGGACATGATCCTCCACTCCATTTACAATGATAGTTTTACATCCGGTTTCATTGATTAAATTACCCATAACGCCAAAAACTGTCGATTGCCATGATCCACCGATTTTAGCTTTTCTAAACTTTACTGCAAAAATGAAATGCAAATAAATCTGATGATACGTATTTGCCATAATTGATTAATTTAAATGGTTCGTATATGGTTTAATTCCAGACAAATGGTTAATAATCTACACATGTCCTGGATTAATACGTAATCAATTAGGTTTTTGTTGCCATTTATTCTCTAAAAGATTACAATATCCTGGCAATTAATTCTAATGATTCTTTTTATTATGCCCCGTGCCTAGGGCATTCACAATATGTCCAATCGATTCCATTTGCCCCAGGATTAAAATCCTGGGCTACAAGATAAGTCATTCCTACGGAATTAAATACCCGGAATATTCCCACAAAATTAATTCCCGTTGCAGCGCCGTAGGCCCGAACCAATATTGTAGGGATGAAATTTATTTCGTCCATACCCGGAACATTCCCACATAACAAATTCCAGTTGCAGCGCCGTAGGCCCGAACCAATATTGTAGGGATGAAATTTATTTCGTCAATTCCCGGAACATTCCCACATAACAAATTCCAGTTGCAGCGCCGTAGGCCCGAACCAATATTGTAGGGATGAAATTTATTTCGTCAATTCCCGGAACATTTCCACATAACAAATTCCCGTTGCAGCGCCGTAGGCCCGGACCAATATTGTAGGGATGAAATTTATTTCGTCCACACCCGATCCATATTGTTGGGATGAAATTTATTTCGTCCGCGGTGGCCCGGGGTTGTATTTACCGGACAAAACACAATCCATTATCTTATAACCCTGTCCAGGTAAAATTATCAATTCATTTTCAATACACGGGCATCAACCCCGGATGATCGCCCGAGATGTTCTTCCCTCCCTGGGGGGTAACAATAAAGGTGTTCTCAATCCCCACCATCCCGATATGGGGGATTCCCTTCTTGGGCTCAATGGCAAACACCATCCCATCCTGAATGGGCTCATCAAAACCATTGGCAATCACAGGCCATTCATCGATGGTTAACCCGATCCCATGTCCAAGAAATTTGACCTTACGCGTACCGAATCCCATAAAGTTTTCGAGAAACTCAGGACTCAATCCACTTATAATCTCGTTGTAGATCACCGAAGGTATTGCTCCCGGCTTTAGCATTGCCGCTACCCTGTTTTGTAGTTCAACACATTGAAGATGGATTTGTATTACCTCATCGGGTAACGACCTCCCAAACATATAGGTGATCGTTTTGTCGGTGTGATACCCTTCGACACCACAACCAGTATCCACAAAAACAAGATCACCTTTCCTCAGTTTGTGGTTTCGGCTCCCATGTATCGGGACTGCCGGACTCAAACCGTAATTCCCCCCCGGACCATTAAAAGAGGTGGGATATATAGAACTTTCGCCAAATGCAATCTGCCCCAGGGTGGCCTCTGTATCAAACATTCCAAAACGGGTTACACCCTGATGCCCTTCGTGGATCATTATGGAATAAAGATCGCTGAAGAACTCCAGCTCGCTCATCCCCTCTCGTAACATCCCCGGGATCAACTCTTCGGTAACCCTCTGATGGATTTTTCCCGCCTGCTCCATCAATGCCAGTTCATATTTACTTTTGATGGACCTCGCCTTTGCAATTTGAACATCTGCCGACTCAATCACCGTAAACGGGAAGTATTTCTGAAACCGTTGCAGCATACCAATGGGAACAATTTCCTTTTCAAGATAGAGTGTATCGGGAAGATTTTTCATGGTAACAGCGGCATCGCGGTAGCTCTCCATCGGTTTAATCAAAGGGAAAAGCGACTCTTCTGTTGCCCGTTCATAACTGCGGCGGACCCAGAAAACCGCCTCATCACATCGGGGAATAAACAATACCCCCTCCTGCATCGTCCCGGTAAAATAGTAGACATTGACCTTACTAAATACAGCCGCAATCTCCCATCCTGGACAACTCTGATCCATCTGTTTTCTGAAACGCTCAATCCGCGAGTTCAACTCATTTAAAGGTACCCTTATCTGCATTAATTATATTTTATAGACCCTCAAGGTTTTTGAAACCTTGAGGGTCTGAATTACTTGTTGCAAAATTACTAAGTTTTGATTTTAATTGAATATCTTATTGTGACATTGATAAACGGAAAGTCCCAAATATTCAGCCCAGGTTGCCGTTTTGAATATCAGAAAGTATGTCGATCGGATGAAAGTGACCAACCTGAATTTCAAAACCCTTTTTAGCGGCCGGATGGTAACCGGAGCAATGACCGAAACCTTCGATGTACAGGTTATTCACAAAGAGCTGTTAAAGCTATACGCCGATTTTACCGCCTATGTCCTGGCCATGGCAAAGGCTTTGGACACTCCCCTTTTTAATACTGCCCTCACCCTGCTCAACACCGCCCGTAAATACTACGCCGACATGCTCGCCCGGCGAACACCGGTCAAAGTGGCAAAGGAAAAACCGACTGTATAATTAAAAATCCCTGTCAAGGTTTCGAAACCTGACAGGGATAAAACACATCGCTTGCTTACAAATCTGTAATGATCAGTGTAGTCTGTGGCATTATCTTTTTTTACGAATACAATTTAATGGCCAACAATTGTTCTTTAAGCTTTGATTTACTCATACGACAATTAATTGTTCTCGTTAATTATACTTAAGAACAAGATCATCGACATTAACAATAAATTTATTTGCATTGTAACTACCTAAGATTCCGCCACCGTTTTTAACATTGGTATAAACCTGTATGGGTTCCATCAGGAAGTCGTTGTTACTGTAATAAATCTGGGCCGCATAGGTTTTAAAATACTTGTGGAGACCTTCTGTAATTGCCTGAAGATAAACGACGGTTGTATTCTTAGCTTCGGGAGAATAAGATGGCCGATATGAAAAAGTTAATGAATACTCCTTCCCGTCGATCAGGTCATCATTGAAAATATTAAAAATATTATCAGGGACACCATCTAAAAAGTCGACAGAAGAACTTGCTTTTAAATTTGGATCGGTTGACGTGATGGAAGTATTATAATTCGTGAAGATCCATCCGGGACCTGACCAACCGCTGTTTCCGTGGCTGTATAATGATCCACTCCCATTACCGTAATCATCACTATACCACTCGGGCTTTTCACTATACTCGTCAACATTGGCCACTACGAGCCGGTAAAAATTCTTCACCCCTGGCGGATCTTTAAATGTGATAGTCGCATTGAAATCTCCAACCAGACTATTTTTTACAATGGTACATTTCAAAATTTCGGGAGCCTGTTCGATAGCGCATGTTGCCTCGATAGATGAATAGCCCTCTTTAGCAACGGTTATTTTATAGTTTTTCCCGATGGAAGGTTTACCGGTTCCATAAAACCTTATGCGCTTAGAATCAAATTTTAAAGTTTCGAGCAACGTTTCGTTTTCATAAACTTTCACGTCAGCATCAGAAATGAATACACCTCCTATATTTGTCATAATGGAAATACTGTGAGTCACACTTACCGACCAAACACTGTCGGGATTAAGATAGCTATTCATCACTAAAAATTCGCTTTGGCTTTTATGATTATAAGCAATCTCTTTTTCGCAAGCCATCAAAAGTGGGATCAGGAGAATTGCAGCAAAATAGAATATTGATTTGTACATGAAATTCGGGAATTAAAATTTAAAACTATAAGTAACTGATGGAATGATCGGAAACAAACTTGTCTGTTTCAGCACATGTTGTCCGTGGTCATTGGTTTCAGGCGTTATGAAAAACGGATTCTGGCGGTTGTACACATTATAAACGCTGATGTTCCAGGTCCTCACTCCAGTGCGTTTCTGTTTGTGGAAGTTAATTCCGAAATCGAGTCGGTGATAAGGTGGCATTCTGTAATTATTACGACCATCGAAATAGTTAATTTTCATATCGTATCCCAGGTAATAAGGGATTTCAGTATTAACCTGATTGGTAAATAGTGTTCCGGCATTACCTGTACGGTAAACCCACGTAGTGCCAATGTCGATCCTGTCGTTGAATTTGTGGCTAAGTACAATATTAATATCGTGTCGGCTGTCGTACCGGGCGGGAAACGTTTCCCCGAAACTGATATTTTCGAATTTCCGATTGGCCCACGATAAGGTATAAGCAATCCATCCAGTCGTTTTGCCGGTATTCTTGCCAACCATTAACTCGCAACCATAGGCCCGGCCTTTGCCGCTCTCGACCTTATTTTCCCAATCTGTCGAATTGCCAAAAAAAGAAGCGCCATCCTTGTATTCAATCAGGTTATTCATTTTCTTGTAATAGCCTTCAGCCGTAAGGTCAAATCCATCAGAAATACGATAAACTGCACCAATCGCCATTTGCTCTGCCATCATTGGTTTGATCTTCTTCGTTACGGGAACCCAAAGATCGGTTGGAAGACTTAACCTGGAGCTCGTGAGCAGGTGAATGTATTGTTTCATCTGCGAATAGGCAACCTTAAAAGAGAGGTTGTCATCTGCCTGATAATTCACCGACAATCGTGGTTCGAGCGAATAATAGGGGGTCTTCTGAACATTAAACATCGAAGCACGCAATCCTACATTCGCTTTCAAACGAGGTCCGATGGTGATATCATCCTCGCCATAAACAGAGAAGTCGTGTGCATAAATACCCTTATCACCAAAGGTTTTATCAATCGTACTTGCGCCCTCATTATCTGTTTTATATGTTTTTATGCCTGGTTTAAAGTTATGGTAGATATAATTGACGCCGAACTTTACCGCGTGATCAGGCGATGCAGAATAATCGAAATCCATTTTGTAACCCCAATCGTAAATACCCGAACCAAAAAGGTAATTGTTTATATTATACTGATCGGAGTTGGACTCCTTCAGACTGTTATCACTACTAACATTAAAATCGTATTTGCTGTAAGTGACGGTGGTATTGACGAATAGCTTGTTGTTAAGAATGTAATTCCACCGCAGGGCTGAGGTGATATTTCCCCATTCGAGCTGGTTTTTTGTTTTTTCAATTCGTCCTTGAGTTCCTCCCGTCTCATCGTTCCATTTATTCGTCAAGTTGTCTTTACCAATATAGGTACTTAAATAAAGCCTGCTCCGGTCCGAAAAACGGTGGTTGACCTTGGCATTCATATCGTAAAAGTAGTAACCCGTTATATCACCATTACTTTTTGCAAAGGGCTTTGTAAGCAGATCGACGTAGGTTCGCCTGGCTGAGACAGAAAAGGAAGTACGTCCTTTAACAATAGGACCTTCAAGGTGAAATTTGGATGAAATCAGCCCAATACTGATATTGCCATGATA
Organism: Prolixibacteraceae bacterium; assembly: GCA_963677935.2. GTDB lineage: Bacteria > Bacteroidota > Bacteroidia > Bacteroidales > Prolixibacteraceae > JAAFHB01. The sequence continues at coordinate 4,580,648 of CAXXEH010000003.1, forward strand.
CTCCTTCTCGTTGCCTTCATTCATCCGTACATCAACTACCGACGAAAGCCTTCCTCCAAATCTGGCAGGAAAACCACCTTTGTAAAATGATACACTTTTAAGTGCATCGGGATTAAAGACAGAAAAGAAGCCAAACAGATGGCTGGCATTGTAAACCGGTACACCATCGAGTAGCAGCAGGTTTTGATCGGGGGCACCACCCCTCACATAAAGTCCTGTCGAGCCTTCCGAACCCGATTTCACCCCCGGCAACAATTGCAGCGATTTGATAACATCGGCTTCACCCAAAAACGCAGGAAGGCTTTTGATTTTTTCGATAGGCATATCAAACCGGCTCATTTGCGTTGATGTGAGCTGCTCGTTAGCTTTTGTAGCTTCTACCTTAATTTCCCTCAGTTCATTTTTTGATGTAAGTGAAAGATCAATTTTCCGGTCTTCGGTCAATTCGACTTCCCTGAACTGAGTCTCATAACCGACAAACGAAAAGGCCACTTTTACTTTACCTTTCGGAAGGGTTAGACTGTAGAACCCATAATTGTTCGTAACTGTTCCTTTATAACCGGATACTTCGACCATCTGCGCACCAATCAATGCCTCATTGGTTGCACCATCGGATATCGTGCCACTAATTGTAAATTTTTGTTGCGCAATTGAAATAAAGCAGATGGCAATAAAGGAAATAAGTAAGCAAAATTTAATCATAAACTTTTTCAGTGTAAAGAATCAACAGATAATACTATTTTACATAAATTATGATGTTTTTGTGTAGGGGTCGGTTGCGTTGGGAAAAACGAAGAGAATAGGGGAGGTTTATTATGGACCGATATTCGAAAAATTGAATCATAGTGAACAACTGATTTGACCAATATGGAAGTTGGTCAATTAATGAACCGCCACTTGGATGATTTTTCAACGATCGATCCAAAATTACTTACCGATGCACCCTATAATGACTATGTAAAGCAAATCACCAACAAGTCGGGAATTTTCCAGAAAGCATTGGTGCAGGTACGAAAAAACCAGGAGACTGAAAAAATTATTCAGGCAGACGACGATCGCGACAAAGCAATCGAGGCTTACAAAAAATCACTTCAGCTTTATAAAGCTTCTGATGTTCCTGAGGAGATTGAAGCAGCCAGAATTCTGGGTATATTAATGGATTCCCATAAAAATCTTGCCAAACAAAACTACGAAGCAGAAACGATAGGCATTGATAAAGTGGTGAGTGACCTGGAAAGTCCCAAATATTCAGCCCAGGTTGCCGTTTTGAATATCAGAAAGTATGTCGATCGGATGAACGTGACCAACCAGAATTTCAAAACCCTTTTTAGCGGCAGGATGCTAACCGGAGCTATGACCGAAACCTTCGATGTACAGGCTATTCGCAAAGAGCTGTTAAAGCTATACGCCGATTTTACCGCCTATGTCCTGGCCATGGCAAAGGCTTTGGACACTCCCCTTTTTAATACTGCCCTCACCCTGCTCAACACCGCCCGTAAATACTACGCCGACATGCTCGCCCGGCGAACACCGGTCAAAGTGGCAAAGGAAAAACCGACTGTATAATTAAAAATCCCTGTCAGGGTTTCGAAACCTGACAGGGATTGTCTTTTTATTTTATTTCATTAGAAGACCTTAAAGGTTTAGAAAACCTTTAAGGTCTGACTCTAAATATAGGGTGTCGGGACAAAGGTCAACGCCATTAGACCATTGAATACTACCTAAAAATGGTTTTACTGAATTAAATATGCTCAAATCGTGTAATTCCTGAAAAAGGCTAATTTCCAAATAGGGTTTTACGTCAAAATTTCTCATCTCCCCATTACTAAAAGTAATCAGAAGCGTAAAGTTCGGTTCTGGTTTGACATCAGTCACACGTGGATTCATAACATTGATTGTTATTTTAACGGATCAATCTTTAATTTTTCGGGATTCTGTCTGCAATCAAATACCGAAGCTATCGTGATTTGATTTTCGTATTTCCATTCATTGACCTTATTTTTTAGCTCTTCATGACTTATTACACGGCCTGAATCACTATCTTGAATTGCTTTATCAATCATATTATGAAATTCATTTAGCGACATTGGCTTTAATTCCTTTTCTATTATAATCATTTTAAAGTCAATTTTGTTAAAATCAAAAAATCCCTGTCAGGTTTTGAAAACCTGACAGGGCTGAACTATCTATTTCACCTTGATCTTAAAAGCCCACGCATAACTGCACGAAGTAGGTCTCGCCTTCTGACGCGGATAGAAAATGGTCAGACCATTCGCAGCATCCCATTTCCATTCGAGATTTCCCGGAACACCCAGCATCGTGATTTTCGAACCCTCAACCGGCTTCACCGATTTGAGTTTAAATTCATCCCCTTGCCATTTGAGGAAAATTGCATAGATATGATCCCCCTTCGAAGTGAAACAGGCATCCCCTTCCATCTGCTGAACCTTCCAGTAACGACAACCATAGATCGCCTCACCGTTTGTCTTCAGCCACTCCCCTAATTTCAAAAGAGGGTATTGCTCATATTCAGGTATTACGCCCGCCGCCGTTGGTCCAACATTGATATCGAAGTTTCCGTTGTGACTTACTCCCTTGATTACTTTATCGATAAATTGCTTTGGCGAGAGGCAATCCTCCTGATCAGTATCCTGGTTATATCCAAATGTTTTGGCAATCCCCTGCCAGTACGACCATTTGTGCGACAGCAAACCTTCGCTCCCCTTCTCCCCATCGTATTCCACATTATATAAGTCGCCATGTTTTCCCCGTTCGTCCTTGCCAAACCGGTCGTTGACAAAAACCTCCTGGTTGCGTTTGGCCGCCTCATTGTAATACCAGGCCACTACCTCTTTCATCTTCCAGAACGATTCGGGGTGATCCCACTCGCCATCAAAATACAAAAAGTCGGGATGGTACAGATCGATCAGCTCTTTAATCTGCAGAATCATATAATCATCGACGTAGTTTTTCACCTTCTTCAATCCGGCATAGGGGATCTCCTTGCCCGTATAAATCGGATTAAACCATTCGTAAAGCGAGTAATAAAAACCCACCTTGAGGTTCTTCTTTCGGCCGGCTGTCACAAACTGCCCCAGCAAATCCTTGTGCGGACCCATCTTCATGGCGTTACGGTCGGTGTATTTCGAAGGCCAAAGACAGAAGCCGTCGTGATGCTTGGAGGTGATGAAGATGTAATTTGCCCCCATTTTTTTGGCAAACTTTGCCCACTCCGAAGGATTGTAGTCCCCGGCTTTCCATTTGGGGATAAAATCGTCGTAGGTGAAGTTCGCCCCATAGTTCTCAGCGTGGTAGGCTTCGGTAGGGCTCCCTTTCTGTTTCATATTGCTCCCGTACCATTCGGCATACGAGATCCCCTTTTCGCGAGGCGCCCAGGCGGGAACGGAATAAACACCCCAGTGCATGCTCAGTCCGATCTTGGCATCGTCGTACCATTGCGGCATTTTATGCGAGTCGAGCGATTCCCAGGTTGCTTTGTAAGGCCCCTGAGCTGTAACCTTAACAGCTGCTAAAGCGCAAATTGATAAGCAAATAATTAAATGACGTTTTAAATGCATAGCTATAGTTTTTAGATTCCGAAAGTTAAAGATAAACAGGAAATAATACCGCACAATAGATCATAATCACCGTTCAATAGTTGACCCATAATTCTCGATATCGAGATGCCCGACGGAAACGGGTTTAAGGTGGTTGAATTCTTCAGTGATCCCCCCTTTGACGCTACCTTTGTGACCGCCTACGACCATTATGCGATCAAGGCGATCCGGTTTTCGGCACTCGACTATATCCTGAAGCCCATTAATATCCTCGAACTTCGGTCAGCCATCAACCGTTTCGGACAACGAAAGAAGAGGGATCAGCGCGTGTTGGGACAGTTTCTGCAGAATGCCGAATCGGCGCTACCCGAGAAGAAGATCGCACTTGCCACGGGAGATAAAATTGAATTCTGCAAAATCGGACAGATCATTCGTTGTCAGAGTGATGGGAATTACACGAGCTTTTATTTTGTGGACGCCCCTACCCTACTGGTTTCGAAAACGCTAATGATTTTGAGGAGATCCTCGACGGCTACGGCTTTATCCGCACCCACAAAGCCCACCTCGTGAACCTGATGTTTGTCCGCTCGTTCCATAAAAATGATGGCGGTTACCTCAAAATGACCGACCGCACTTCGGTGCCCGTTTCACGCTGCAAAAAGGATGAAATCCTCGAACGGCTGAAAGCGCAATTGACATGAAGTAGGCAGTAGGCTGAGGGAGTAGGCAAAAGGGTGAAGGGAGACGGCATAAGGATGTCGAAAAATTTCAAAAATTGCGCCTTTTCTCTCTGTGTAACTCTGTGAAACAATTTATTACACTGAGGGCCTCAGAGAATACCCAGAGGTATAGAGAGGCACACGATATTTTTGGACCCGTGCTCCCCCGCGCTTGCAACGAGGTGTATGATGAATTTGCCTTCGAAACCAACAGTATCGACTACATTGTAAAACCTGTCAAGGCTGAAAGGATTCAAAAGCCTGGAGGAAAAAATGGGGGATAAATTTCTTCGAATCCACCGCGCCCTCTTGGTGAATGTAAGCCAGATCAGGGAGATCGACAAACATTTCGGCAGCCGGTTCTTCGTTCAAATGGATAACTGAACTTTTTTCAACCTTACCTGTTCTAATTCAACACTTTTAAATTGAAGAATTATGAAATACGTTATAACAGGTTCATTGGGAAATATCAGCAAGCCCCTTGCTGAGCGGCTAATCGCTGCCGGACACAGTGTAACGGTGATCAGCAGCAGTGCCGGAAAAACTGCACAAATCGAAGCGATTGGAGCAAAGGCAGCGATTGGCTCTGTTGAAGATGTCCAATTTCTGATTGAGACTTTTACCGGTGCAGATGCAGTTTACACCATGGTTCCCCCTAATTTTGGCAGCGGTAACTGGAAAAAATACATTGCCGGAATCGGCGAGAATTACGCCGCTGCAATTCAGGTATCAGGTGTAAAATATGTGGTCAATCTAAGCAGTATGGGGGCCCATATGCGTGAAGGTTGTGGTCCGGTAAGTGGATTGTACTTTGTCGAAAAGGCTTTAAACGGATTGGTTGGCGCAAATGTAAAACACCTTCGTCCGGGATTTTTCTATACCAACTTCCTGGGTAATATTGGGATGATCAAGCATATGGGAATCATTGGTGCAAATTATGGCGAAGGATCGCAGCTGGTTTTGGTTCATCCCGATGATATTGCTGAAGCTGCCGCCGAAGAGCTGCTTGCACTATCTTTCGAAGGGAAAAGCATCCGCTACGTTGCCAGTGATGAAAAATCTACCTACGAAGTGGCCGCTATTTTGGGAAAAGCTATTGGTAAACCTGAACTTCCCTGGGTCGATTTCAAGGATGAAGATACGGTCTCGGGTATGATCCAGGCGGGTCTTCCCGAAGAGATTGCCAAAAACTATGCTGAGATGGGTGCTGCCATGCGTAGCGGTGAGATGGCATCAGATTACGTAAACAACCCTCCTGCAGAATTTGGCTCCACAAAGCTGGAAGCTTTTGCCCCTGTTTTCGCGGCCATTTATGCTCAGTCATAACTTACAATATTTTGTTTAACATTAAAATCCTTGCGTTCATTATTGTATAGATTACAGAAATGGGCGCAAAGATTTTTTATACGAAAACCAATTAAAATCCTGACAGAAATATTCCTTATTAACCGGATGCATTAAAAATGAAGTGATACCTTTGAAGGTTTTTATCAAAAGCAATTAATGCCATCCAACGCCATTTGCCAGCTGCATTTAGAGCAATATTTATCTTACCCAGACCAAAAGTCATATATCCATGTTAATTATTTATTCCCTATCCTATAAAGTGTTGATTCATTTCGGATAAGAATCGAGTTCTGAGCAATTGCGGGAGTCGCAAACAAATCCCCTGGCAATTTATTCTCTGCCACGATTTCAAGTGTCCGGCCTGCTTTCAGGACAAGGGTCTCCCCTTTCACCGAGGTAATATAGACCCGACCTCCGGCATAAACAGGCGAAGCATTATATTTATTCTTCAACCGCTTGGTATATATGGTCTCCCCGGTCTTTGCATCAATTGCAATCAGATTATTCCGGCTGTCGACCGTATAAATAATACCATCCTTTATTAACGGACTAAGTAACTGTAAAATAGGAGTTTTTACCCTCCATTTGATTTTTGATGCAGTAACATCTCCCGATCCACGTGGATCAACGGCCAGTAATTCGGCGTACTTTTCACCATCATTTGGCGCCACAAAACTGGTATAGAAAAAAACCATTCCATCCTCAGCAATGGGCATTGCAATAGTTGAATCCTCTCCCTGTACAACCCGCCAAACCTCTTTTCCAGTCATTGCTTCATAGGCCACGCACACAGCCGCTCCATTGGATATCAGCAGATCTTTCCCATTAACATTTACTACAATGGGTGTGGTATAAGCTTTCTTTCCAACCGGTGCAAGCCGTTCGTAATACTCCTGCGGACGTTCGGTACGCCAGACAGTCTCCCCGTTTTTCTTATTAAGTGCAACAATAAACTGGTGATCGGTACCCTCATAATGAAGAATAAGCAGATCCTTATACAGCATTGGAGATGAACCTGTACCCTGCATATGATCACATTTCAGATCATCCCTCTTCCAGATAATCTGGCCGTTATCGGTATTCACACATGCCGTTCCGGAACTTCCAAAGTTTAGATAGACAAACCCTTGCTCAATGCAGGGGGTTGGAGTGGCATAAGTGTTCACCGAATGTTTTTTGTAAATACTATCCTGTTTAAAAAGTAGGATATCAAAAAGCTGCTTCCCGGTTTTAAAATCAAGACAAATTCCCGACATCTCTTTTCCATCGATAGTGGCAGTTGTTAACCAAACCTGGTTCCCATAAACGATGGGTGAAGACCATCCCCTCCCCCGCACATCTGTTTTCCAGAGTATATTCGTCGAGTCGTTCCACAAAACCGGGACCAGGGTGTCATTCGAAATTCCATTCAGGTTGCTCCCCCTGAAATGGGTCCAATTACTATCCTGACTATATCCTTTTGATGGTTCAAAAAAGGTGATTAAGGAAAAAAGGAAAATCGCAAACAGACATCTGAAATTTTTCATATATTGCAAATAAATTGATTCAGATCCTTGATCACAACGTCAGCCCCTGCACCCCACAATACTTGATCATCCAGGATACCGGTATTAACTGCAACAGTAAATATACCGGCCGCTTTGGCCGATTCTATTCCTAAAGGGGCATTCTCAATCACAATAACTTCTGAGGGCTTCCATCCTGATTTGGATAAAGCTTTTAGATAAGGTTCCGGATTCGGTTTTCCGTGTTTAACGTCCCTTCCTGTTATCAGCTTGTCAGCTGAAATATATCGGCTGAAATCGCGAAGCAAGGGTTCAAGGAATTTATCCTGGGAGGAGCCGGTTACTACCCAGATATCCATACCCAGGTTCTTTAGGCGCTCCATCAAAGCTATTGCCCCATCAAACGGAGTCGCATCAGGATATTCTGCAATAAGTTCCGTCTTCTTCGAATAGATCATTTCTACCTCTGAATCAGTAGCTTTTCGATCTTCATTTTGCCGAAAGACAAGATTTATAGTTGACTTAGCTGTTCGCCCCTCATTCTGATAAACCCTTTCAGGCGGAAAATCAAACCCAAAATGACGAAAGGCATCGCTCCAGGCATCCGCATGTGCTCCCATAGAATCGTACAACACGCCATCCATATCGAAAAATACCCCCTTTTTCTCTTTTAAAACCTTACCTAATGCTATATCTATCATTTAAATAAAAAATGTGTGTTGCTATTGATCCAAAATGCAAAGTTCTCAAAATATTTCTTAGTTCAAATCATTCCCATCATTTCATTCATGTTCTTGTTCTCGCATGCTCCGCTCTGGTTCAGTTACGGGTTCGCTTTGATAATAATTTGTAGAAAATATCCCTATCTTTGCCAGGTTTGTCCGATCTTTTCTGAGTGCAGACATCTTAATAATTCAATTCTAATCACCTGGTTAAATGGTATATGATGTCATTATTGTTGGTGCAGGTCCCGCAGGTATTTTTACGGCATACGAACTGGTAAAAGAGCGCCGGGGTCTTCAAATTATTATCCTCGAAAAAGGGAGAGATATTCACACCCGGAAATGCCCAAAACATACCAATGGTGGTACATGCATGAATTGCAAACCATGCTCTATAACAACTGGTTGGGCAGGGGCAGGCGCCTATTCGGATGGCAAATTATCACTCTCACACGAAGTAGGTGGCATGTTGCCCGATTATATTGGAATTGAACAGACCATGCAAATGATCAGCTACACTGATGAGATTTTCCTCAAATTTGGAGCCGATTCAAAAATCCTTGGTGAGAAAGAGACACCAGCCATGCGTGAGATCAGAAGAAAATCAATCGAAGCAAACCTTAAACTGGTACCGTGCCCTGTTCGCCATATGGGGACCGAAAAGACCCAACAACTATACCATGCAATATTTGATCACCTGATCAGCAGTGGGGTAGAGGTCCGGTTCAATACTCCGGTGGAAGATTTTATCATCAATCAACATAAGATTGAAGGGGTAAAGAGCTCAACGGAAACTTTTATGGCAAAGCATGTTGTGGTTGCAGTCGGCCGCGAAGGTTCCGACTGGCTAATGCAACAATGTAAATTTCAACACATTCCTACCGAGACCGGTATCGTTGATATAGGTATCCGCCTCGAATGCCGGAATGAGATTATGCAGGAGATCAACGAGAATTTCTATGAAGCCAAGCTGGTCCATTATACACGCACTTTCGATGATAAAGTGCGGACTTTTTGCTCCAATCCCGGCGGATTTGTATCTTCCGAATATTATGATGAGAATCTGGCAGTCGTCAATGGCCACAGCTACAAGGATCTGAAAAGTGACAATACCAATTTCGCATTACTCGTTTCCCAAAAATTCACTGAACCTTTTAATGCTCCAATTGAATACGGGCGCCATATTGCCCGGCTCGCCAACATGCTGACCCGTAATAAGATCTTGGTTCAGCGATTTGGCGATCTGGTTCGTGGTCGGAGAACTACACCCGAACGGCTCTACCGGAATAACATCATTCCAACCCTTAAGGATGCGGTTCCTGGTGACCTTAGTCTCGTGCTACCTCACCGTATTTTAATGGATATCATCGAGATGATCAAATCGTTGGATAAAGTAAGCCCAGGACTAGCCAGTGACGAAACACTGCTTTACGGTGTAGAGGTAAAATTCTATTCAAGTATTATCAAAGTTGATCGCACTTTTCAGAGTCAGTCGGTCAGAAACCTGTATTTTGGTGGCGATGGGGCAGGAATCACGCGAGGTTTAATGCAAGCTTCTGTAAATGGAGTACTTATTGCCAGGGAGATTAAGAAAAACATGGACGAACCTTTAAGGAAATAATGAACAATCATTGATAACAGGAGAAGTTACAAGACACCGATTTGATATTTCCCGTTTTCATGCCGATATTTGCAGAAATTTTTACCCGATGGGTAAAAATTGAGGACTAAAATCCCTAATGATCTTCTATTTATTTCAATTTAAATGATCATTTAGCTACTCTTGCTTGTTAATCCCTTGCGATGGTAGGGTCTTAAAACTTAACCAGGATTTTGGATTTAACGCATTTAAAACAGCAAGATGATAAAAGAAAGCAATATACGACAGGAATTGAAACACCGGATTCTCGTTCTCGATGGGGCGATGGGGACAATGATTCAAAGGGTAAAATTAACTGAAGAAGATTTTCGTGGAATCCGTTTTGCAGATTGGAATTCACCGCTGAAAGGGGATAACGATCTCCTTTCGATAACTCAACCATCGATTATTCAGGATATTCATGAAGCATTTCTGGAAGCCGGAACCGATATTCTGACCACCAATACATTTAATGCAACCCAAGTTTCACAGGCTGATTACGGCATGGAAGCGATTGTATATGAACTGAATAAGACAGCCGCACAAATTGCCCGTACCGCGGCAGTTAAATATTCAACTCCTGAAAAACCCCGCTATGTTGCTGGAGCTGTAGGTCCGACCAACAAAACCTGTTCTATGTCGCCCGATGTAAATGATGCCGGATACAGGGCTATCTCATTTTCCGAAATGAAAGATTCGTATCGCGAGCAGGTTCAGGGATTGCTTGACGGTGGGGTAGACCTGCTGCTCGTCGAAACAATCTTCGACACCTTAAACGCCAAAGCTGCCGTCATGGCCATCGAGGAGGTTCTTGAAGAACGAAAGAGGACCATTGATGTAATGATATCTGGTACCATTACAGATGCCAGCGGTCGTACACTCTCCGGTCAGACAGTCGAAGCTTTTCTCAACTCACTATCTCACATTAATTTACTGACAATAGGATTAAACTGCTCATTGGGTGCAAAGGAGATGTTTCCCTATCTTGAGGAATTAAGTCACAAGGCGTCTTTCTATATAAGCGCCCATCCCAATGCAGGTTTACCCAATCAGTTTGGAGAATATGACGAAACTCCCCAAATGATGGGGCTCCATATACAACGGTTCTTTGATAACCGCATGGTTAACATCATAGGTGGATGCTGCGGAACCACACCGGATCATATCCGGGAACTGGTAAATATGGCATCTAAAGCCAGACCTCACAAAAAAAATCATCCGGCGCCGGCAACCCGTTTAAGCGGATTAGAGCCGTTAACTGTAGATAAAAGTTCCAACTTTATAAATATCGGTGAACGGTGCAATGTTTCCGGTTCTATAAAATTTGCCCGGCTGATCCGTGAAGAAAAATATGAGGATGCGCTTGCTGTTGCCCGCGAAATGGTTGAAGGTGGAGCACAGATAATCGATGTAAATTTGGACGATGCCATGCTTGACGCTGAAAAAGAGATGGTCCGTTTTCTTCACCTGGTGATGTCAGAGCCTGATATTGCGCGACTTCCGGTGATGGTTGATTCCTCGAAATGGTCAGTCATCGAAGCAGGTCTGCAATGTCTTCAGGGTAAAGCAATCGTAAATTCAATCAGTCTTAAGGAGGGGGAGGAGTTCTTTAAGGCATGTGCCCGGAAAATAAAAAAATACGGCGCCGCAACTGTCGTAATGGCCTTTGATGAGCAGGGACAGGCAGCAACCTTTGAGGAACGTATCAGGATCTGCGAACGCGCTTATCGTATTTTAGTGGATGAGGTTCATTTCCCACCCCAGGATATCATCTTCGATCCCAATGTTTTGACAGTCGGTACCGGAATTGAGGAACACAATAATTACGCACTTGACTTTATCAATGCCACAAGATGGATAAAAGAGAATCTTCCATACGCCAAGGTAAGCGGAGGTATATCCAATGTTTCCTTCTCCTTCCGGGGAAATAATACGATCAGGGAAGCTTTTCACTCCGTTTTTCTCTATCACGCCATCGCTGCAGGTCTCGATATGGGAATTGTAAACCCGGGAATGTTACAGATTTACGACGAGATTCCAAAAGATCTGCTTGAATATGTCGAAGATGTTATTTTGAACCGCAGACCAGATGCCACCGAACGAATCCTGGCTTTCTCTGAAAATATTAAGGAGAGTGCCAAAAAAGAGGAGAAAGTGGAGGAGTGGCGATCATTTGATGTGATAGAACGAATTCAACATGCACTCGTTAAGGGAATTACTGATTTTATTGAACAGGACATTGTCGAACTTCTTCCAACATACAACAGTGCAATTCGGGTAATTGAAGAACCCTTAATGGATGGCATGAATAGGGTAGGGGATTTATTCGGAAGTGGTAAGATGTTTCTTCCTCAGGTGATTAAGTCGGCCCGTGTGATGAAAAAGGCTGTCGCATTTTTGCAACCTTATATCGAACAGGATAAAATTGATTTAAAACAAGCCCCAACGCAAAAAAAGAAAATTCTCATGGCCACGGTCAAGGGGGATGTTCATGATATCGGAAAAAATATTGTTGGGGTCGTATTAGCCTGCAACAATTATGAGGTCATCGATCTGGGAGTGATGGTCCCCGCTGAAAAGATACTGAATAAGGCAATTGAGGAGAATGTGGATATCATCGGACTTAGCGGTCTGATCACCCCATCACTTGAAGAAATGGTCCATGTGGCACATGAAATGGAGCGTCGTGGATTTAATATTCCTCTTATGATAGGTGGCGCTACTACATCAAAAATCCATACGGCGGTGAAAATTGCCCCTGCATATAGCCACACGGTCGTTTATGTGAAAGATGCCTCCAGGGCCGTCCAGGTTGTTTCAAACCTTCTGGCAAATGATCACGATTACCTGGCCTCCGTCAAAAGTGAATATAAAGAACTTCGGGCCACCCACAGCGCTAAAAAGCCAAAGGAATACCTCACAATTGCACAAGCCAGAGCTAATAGATTTCAGCCTGATTGGAATGAATCAATGGTCTATCCTCCATTATTTAAAGGAGTTAAAGTATTTGATGATTATCCTTTACAGGAGTTAAGAGAGGACATTGACTGGACTTTTTTCTTTCTGGCATGGGAGTTCAGGGGAAAATACCCTGCCATTCTTGATGATCCTAATCAAGGCGCCGAGGTCAGGAAACTTTTTGATGAGGCCAATAATTTCCTTGATGAAATTATTGCAAAAAAAATGATTACGGCCAAAGGTGTATTCGGAATCTGGCCAGCTAACTCAGTTGGTGACGATATCGAATTATTTGTGGATGATACCCGTCAATCACTCTTAGGAAAGTTCCACCATTTGCGCCAGCAACAAAAGAGGGGAGCTAACCTGCCCAATTATTCTCTTAGCGATTTTGTGGCGCCTAAACAGTCGGGTATCGCTGATTATTGTGGCGGATTTGCAGTTACAGCCGGAATCGGTGTGGCTGAATGGGTTGAGAAATTCAAAAAAGATGGGAATGATTATCAGGCTATCCTGCTTGAATCTTTAGCCGATCGTTTAGCTGAGGCCTTTGCTGAAAGGCTTCACGAAAGGGTGAGAAAAGAGTTTTGGGGTTATGCTCCTGATGAAAATCTATCACCCCTTGATAAAATTAATTGCAAATACCAGGGGATACGTCCCGCTGCCGGTTATCCGGCATGTCCGGAACATTCCGAGAAAAAGATCTTATTCGATTTACTTGGAGCGACTGAAAAAGCCGATATCCATTTGACAGAACATTTTTCAATGTATCCTACCGCTTCAGTATGCGGCCAGTATTTCGCACATCGGGATGCGGTCTATTTTGGATTGGAACGCATTGCCAAAGATCAGGTTATCGATTTTGCAAGCCGTAAAAACGTACCTGTTGAATATGTTGAAAAATTCCTCCCCTCTAACCTAAATTACAAATAAATGATCTCATTTACAGCATCTCTTAAAAAATTACGGCTAAAATAGTCCTGATCAACAATTTCACCATCCCAGACAGCAATGTCCAGATCAATGGTGCGAGGACCAAATTTTGCTGCAGTGCGATCTCGTTTCAAACGGTCTTCCAGATTTTTTAAATAGCTCTGAAAATCATTCATTTCCAAGACTGTTAGAACTTTGGCAGCACCGTTTAGAAAATTTGGTTGATCTACAATGCCGAGTGGGGTGGTTTTGATCAAATTAGATACAGCCACAAGTTGGTGCTCTTGTCTGAGGAAATTCAGTGCAGATGCAATGTTCTGTTCTGGGTCGATATTCGAGCCCATACCTATGATACAATCGTGAATCATTTTCGTTTAGCCTCCATTTCAATTGAAACAGATTCTGAAAATCGAAGTGCACGCGGTTTGTCAATTTCAACTTTAGCCCGGATAACCCGTTGGTCCTTCATGACCAATTGTAAAACTTCGTGGGTCAATTTTTCAAGTAGGTTAAATTTACTATCTGACACATAGGCGATTATTTCCTTGGTTATTAGCTTATAATTATAAATAAAGTCCTCATGATCGGTAAGGATAGCCTCCGAAACATCTACTTCAATTTCAAGATTTATAATGACATTCTGACGGTTTAACCGCTCCTCTGGATTAAATCCAATAATTGCCGAAACAAGTAGATTCTTAATATGGATGACAGCCATGGATTAAATATTAGGTTCGCTCTAATGATCTTTCAAATATACAAAATTTGAATATTACCCGGAGATATCCAAACGAAAGCTTAAACAAGATGAGAACCTCCGTCACAAAATAATAATTGACCTGTTAAATTTTGATTTTCAATTATATAATCCAGGCTTGAAAGTATAGAAATGATTCCTGAAGCCGTTTTCATTGGAGAATGCGAGGCCACCTCATCCAGATAAGCCTGGTCTTTACCAAACGGGGGCAAAATGGCTCCCGGAGCTATTGCATTTACCCGAAATTGAGGCGCTAATTCCAGGGCTGCCATCTTTGTTAATTCCCAAAGTGATTTTTTAGAAAGAGAATAAGCAAGATAATCGCTCCTATTATTAGTGATCCTGGTGTCCAAAATATTAATAATCTGACCATTAGTCAAACTTTTTGCAAAATCCCGAATCAAAATAAAAGGTGAAACAAAATTTACCATCGTCTGCCGGACCAGTAGTTGGTCTGAAGTCTTTCTCAGTGATGAAGGCTCAAAAACGGAAGCGTTATTGACCAGAAGATCAATGTGACCAAAGAGCTCAATAACTTGTCTGATCAGATTTTGTGTTTGTTCAATCTTGGCAAAATCTGCCCGAAAGGGAGAAAAATATTGTTCAGGATAAGCAGCGTTCAAATCTGCAATAAAATTGTGAATTTCATTGTAAGAAGTACTGTAATGAAGTGCAAGATTCCAGCCGTTTTTTGCCAGATGACCGGCAATTTCGCGTCCAATTCGCACACCACTACCGGTTATCAATGCAACTTTAGTCATTTTGCTTCTTTTGGATAAATTTAATACAAATATTCAAGTATATCAAAAAAGGATGTCCCGTAGAACATCCTCTGAAAATAAAAATTATCAATTGTACTTATTTTTTCTGAGCTACAACTTCAAATGAAAGGGTAAAATCATCATAAATCACCTTGTCTCCTAATCCCTGAAAAAAACTACCTGAACCATATTTGATTCCATAAAGGGTTCTGTTGACCGTGATAACACCGGCAGCCTTTAATTTATCCCCGTTCAGTTGAACTTGTGCCTTGAATTCAACAGGATTAGTAATCCCTTTTATTGTAAGATCGGCACCGAACTTATACTCATCACCCGATACCAATTCCACTTTTTTAATCTCCATTTTAGATTCAGGGAATTTTTCCACAGAAAAGAAATCATCTGAAGAGAGATGACCTATTAGTTTCCTATTGTAACCTGGGTCTGTAAGGTCTTCATCAACAATAGATTTCATATCAATAACAAAATCTCCACCGGTAATTTTACCTTTATTTGCTGAAACCAATCCACTCACAAATGAGATACTACCATTGTGTTTTCCGGTTACCTTTTTTGCTTCCCATTTAACCTTGCTTGCCGTTTTGTCTATATTGTAATCCGCAGCCTTTAACATTACACTTAATCCTGTTAGTATAACTACAAGAAAAGCCATTTTATATCGGCCTATTGTTACACTTTTTGTGACTTTCGTCTTTGATTTTGATCCCTGATTCATCATATTCATTAATTTACTAATTTTCCAGTATAACAGATTTTTGTCAGTTTTTGTTTCAAAAAAAATGATTATAAAATTCGCCAGTTAAATTGTATATTTAGACCGTAAAAAGTTCATACGATCTATCTCGAATATGAAGAATTTAAACGAAACAATAGATGATATTAATCTTTCAGGTTTCCGCTTTTTTAAGTCTTTGACCGAAGAGGAACTTAAAAGTCTGAATTTTGAAAAGACTTGCACCACCTATAAAAAAGGGAGTGTTGTATATAAAGAGGGGAGTAGACTTACCGGCTTTTACTGTATTATTCGCGGTATTGTAAAGGTCTATAAAACAGGTATTGATGGTAAAGAACAAATTATCCGCTTTGCCCGGAAAGGTGACATTATTGCTTACCGCTCTTTATTAAGTCAGGAGTCGGCTTGTACAACTTCAAAAATCATTGAAGATGCAATATTATGCCATATCCCCTATAAAACCCTTCTTAGCCTGATAGAGAAGAATCCATCATTTTCACTTGCAATGCTCAGGATTGTTTGCGCTGAATTAAAAGAGGCAAACGACTACATTACCGACATTGCCCAGAAAACAGTACGCGAACGTCTTGCAGAAGTGCTTTTGCTATTAAAGGAAAACTTTGATCTGGATGCAGATCAGACACTCCAAATTTCATTAACAAGAGAGGAACTGGCAAATACAGTAGGCACGGCGACTGAATCGATTATTCGGCTTCTATCGGAATTTAAACAGGATAAACTTATCGATCTTCAGGGAAGGAAAATCAAAATTATCAATCTTTCGGGGCTTACTAAGGTGGCTAACATCACTAAATATTTGTGAAAACCTGATTTTGATTGGGGTAATCTACTGCTGTTTCAACCATTGTTCCGGGTCAAGCTTGGTATTCTCATGCCATATCTGGAATTTAAGCACAGTTTTATTATCATCACTTGAATCTGAAAAAATAGTGCCAATTTCTTCTTTTATTTCCACCTTTTGATCTGCCTTCACAAAAACCTCGCTGAGATTGGAATAAACAGTGAGATAATTTCCGTGGCGTATGATTACCGCCATGTTTCCTCCTGGGATAGCCACTACCTTTGTTACTTCTCCTTTAAAAATTGTACGTGCCTTTGCATTCGCCTGTGTGGTAATATCTACACCAGAATTTCGTACAATAACATATTTTAATACCGCGTGTGGATGCTCTCCAAAATGATCGGTTATTAAACCGCGTTGAACAGGCCAGGGAAATCTACCCCGATTGTTATTAAAATCACCTGATAAAACCTTTTCCTCTGAGGTAAGGGCAAAACCGGTCTCTTTTGAGGATTTACGATTCGACTTCTTAGCTTCATTAGCAATGACTCTTTCTATTTCCTGTTGTAATTTTAGCTCGGCTTTTCTTTGATTTTCAAGCTTTTTCTTTAAATCTTTCTCCTTTTGCTGAAGCTCAGTATAAACATTATTTTGTTGTCTCTTTTGACCTTCGAAAATTTTAGTCTGATTAACTTTTAAAGCCAATAGGACTTGCTTCTCCTCCTTTCGTTTATTAAACTCATTCAACTGATTCGCTATAGAATTCTTATATTCAGTAATTCTTTCCGCCTGCTGACGACGGTAATCAGCATATTGCCTTAAATAGATAAACCGCTTGTAAGCCTGATTGAAATCCTGTGCTGATAACAGGAACAATAATTGATTGTTACTATCCTGATTTCTGCTCGCATACCTTATCATTGATGCATATTTAACCTTAACCGATTGCAATTCAATTGTCAGTGAATCTATGTGCTTTTTATTTTTTTGGATGGAGGCATCAAGATAACCAATTTCACCAGTAATATTATTTATTAGTCCATCCTGTAATTTGATTTGACGTTCGAGAACTGCAAGTCTGTTTAAGGAGGCTTTTGCATTAATATTGGTCTCTTTTAACAACTGATTGATGTATTCAATTTCAGAGGCTGTTTTCTCTTTCTGCTTACGAAGTTCGTCAAGTGGCTGACCGAATGTGTTGATGGCAAAGCACACTAAAAAGGGAAAACCCAGCAGTTTTAAAAGTCTCCAGATAGTGTACTCCATTGATTAACAATTACAAAAAATGACACTTAATTATTCTATCAATTTCTTTTTAAATTTCGGGGAGATCGAAAATCCAAAATTCTTTTCTTCATCTAAACTAACCTTAGATAGTTCAATCGTTAATTCAATCGTTTTCTCCCCGGCAAATTGCATCTGTAAAGTTTCAGGAAACCATTGATCCATTACTTTTACATAATTAGATAATTCCAGTTTAACTTGTCTCTTCGTATCGAGATCATTAAAAACCATTCTCCGTACTACAAATGAGTCAGGGTCAATAAATATATCTTGTTTGATCAGATGACCTTCATCGATACGATTGCGATATCGTTCAAGCTTATCCTCATTTTTACTAAATCGCTTCAACTTACGGTCACGCATGGATGAAATTTTATACATATTATCCTCTATTTCACAGACAAATTCGCGAAAGTTTTTTTCCTTGGGATCCTGACGAAATGAAAACAATCTGTTGCTCAGTAAAGCTTGCAGAATTCCAAAATCAAGATCCATCCCCAGAAATTTACTTAAATAATTATTTTTACCTGTAAATAACTCTTGATCAATAAAATATACTAATTTAAATGAATCTGTATTAACTTCCATTTTCCCAACCGGAATTGCCAGTTTTTGAGCATATATCTGGATAATGCTGTCACGCCTAATTTTATATGATCCACGAACAGAGGTCACTTTTCCATCATTGGAAAGTGAAAGAGAAAACTTCTTTACTGATAGGGTTTCATATCTTAATGCATTATCATTAACCATTTTAATTACCTTCCCTACACTGTACCTTTTAATTCTTTTAGGGGAAGTGATTTTTTCGGTATGTTTGCACCCTGAAAATAGAAATGAAATAATTAATACCCAATAAAAACAATGAATAATCTGTTTGCCGGGTCTCATATGATTAATTTTCTTTTGTTTCAATATATCTCTTTTCTGTAATTTTACGCTTAAGAATTTTGGAAGCATTACCCATTTTAAGCGACTTTTTCCATTGATTAAGAGCATTCTCCTTATCATTAAGATTAAAGAGGATATCACCATAATGCTCGACCAGTACAGCGCTCTCGTCAGAAGACTTTGAAAGAGCTGTTTCCATATAAAACTTAGCCAGTTGATAGTCCTTCTTTACAAAAAATATCCAAGCATAGGTATCCAGATAGGTTGAATTATCAGGATTGGCCTGAATGACTTTAGCACTCAATTTTTCTGCAATACCAAGCCTTTCACCTTTTAAGGAAAGATAATAGGCATAATTATTCATGGCCATATAATTCTCAGGATCCAGTTCCACAACTTTATCGAAAACATTAAATGCATCGTTATATCGCTTTAGATTATAGTATGCCTCCGCTCGATAGGTGTACAATTGCGATAGTACTTTTGGATCGCTTTTCAAATGTACCAGACCAGAGTCAATAACAGCAAGTAAATCATCATATTTTTTTTGTTGTAACAAACCAACTGATCTAAGAATGTAAATTAAGGGTTGATCAGGAAAGTATTCCAATGCCTTTTTACTGTCAACACTCATTGATGACCAATCAAGCAAGTCATTATTTATTAATAATAGATGTTCCCAATACTGATAATTGTCTTTCTTAATGTCAAGGACAAGTCTTAATTGTTTTCGCGCCTCTTCAAATTGCTTTTTACCTTGAAAATAGTCAGCCATTAATGCTCTTGGTCTTTCATCGTCAATGTGTACATCAATTAAAATGTGAAGCAGTTCGAGTTGCTGTTGTTCTGAAATTTTTGAAGTTCCAGGTTTAATCAGAAGTAAATACATTTGAGCTTTTGTCTCCAGTTCCAATTCACCATTTTTAAAAGCTGACCTGATATGTTCATATGCCTTTAATGAATCATTTTCTTCCAGGTAAAAACTTGCAATTGACAGATGAACAAATCCATCATTTGGATCTATCTCTAGAATTTTATTGTAATTTTCGAGTGCCTTTTCCCTGTTTTTATCGGACAGATACATATCAGCAAGTAGACCATAATACTTTGAATCAGTTGGAAAAGCCTTTATAAGTTTTTCAATCTCGGCATATGCCGCTTGTTTATTTCCAAGTTGTAAATAGATTTGCTGTTTCCCAACCGAAATAGGTTCAGATATTCCCTTTATTTGTTCAAGCTGGTTATAGAGAGCCATCGCCTGGTCATTTTTTCCGGCCATAACCAATAAGGCAGCTTCATAAAATGGAAAATCGGGATTGTCGGGAACCAATTTAGACAGTACCTGATATTCTGCAGCAGCCTTTTCAAATAGTTTGTTTTGTTGATAGACTTTAACAAGTAAAAGATGGTAATACTTATTATCAGAATTAATTAAAACGGCCTTTTCAAGTAAAAACATGGAACTTTGGAAATCACCTTTAGATACGTGAATGTTGGCCATTTCGTAAAGAGTAGCAGAAGAACGAGAATCTATTTCAAGACAACGCGAAAAGATTTTAATTGCGTCATCCAAATTACCCAAAGTCTTTTGCTTTAGACCTTCTATAAAAAGATATTCAAACTCTTTTCTGGCATCCTCACTTAGTTTAATTTCGGTAGTATCTGAACTTATTGATGGAATATCAGTTGAAGAAACAGTTTTTGCCACCTTACATGAAAAAACTGTGATCAAGGCTATTGAAATCAACAAAAAAACTAACAATTTTTCTTTAATTATCATTCTAGTTTGTTTTTAATTCTTTACCAAAAAGCCACAAAATCATCGCCTTCCGGTATGCCCGAAGCCACCACCACCACGATCAGTTTCTTCGAGAGATTCTACTTTCTCCCAATCAACAATTTCATGAGCCGCGACAATCATTTGGGCAATTCGTTCACCATGTTGAATAACAAATTTTTCAGGAGAAAGATTAATGAGAATCACCATTACTTCACCACGATAATCAGAATCAATTGTTCCAGGAGAATTAAGTACAGTCACTCCCTTTTTTAGTGCCAGGCCACTTCTAGGCCTAACCTGAGCTTCAAATCCATGGGGTAATTCTATAAACAATCCAGTTGGAATTAGTTTACGTTCAAAGGGTTCAATAACAACTTCTTCAATTAAATTTGCCCTTAAATCCATACCTGCTGCATTTTGAGTACTGTACTCCGGTAACTCATTAGCCGATTTATTAACGATTTTTACCTTCATCAATGAAAAAATATTTTTTACGTTTATCAAATGTGTGGAATAGCAACTAAATGTTCTTCATTTCTATCTCTTGTTCAATGGCATTAATAGTATTTATTATCCCAAATTTTTCAATCTGCTAAGATAGTAAACAATTCCATTTGACATGTTTTGTATTTCACCGCTTTCTAAAGTTAAATAACCCCTTCAGATCTTCTTTCTCTTTTACCCAAATAAAAAGGAAGAAGATCATAAAAAGTACAGTATTAAAAATCATTTTCAAAATTTCAACCTTAATAACAAAGTATATTTCAACCAGATATAATAAAATGGCCAATAATACATAAGAACCTATTCGCTTTAAATCATATTTTACTGGAAAGTATTTTTGTCCAACAAAATATGAGGTAAACGTCATAACGAGTGATGCTGCAAAAAAAGCATACCCGCAAGCCATATAACCATAAACCGGAATTAACAGAACGTTTAAAATAATGGTAATTATTGCACCAACGATGGCAAATCGGGCTCCGAAGTGAGTTTGGTCTGTAAGTTTATACCATAAAGATTGCGTATAAAATACCCCTAAAAGTAAGTTCCCCATTAATAACCATGGTACAACTTTTATACCTTCGTGATAACCCGATTTAGAGGAACCTATAAAGAATTTCAAAATATCCATATAAAACATGACTCCCAAGAATATGATAAGGCCCAAAATCACAAAATACTTCATGATCACAGCATATACCTTTTTTGAGTCTTCATTTTTGTAATGTGAAAATAAAAAAGGTTCAAACGAGAAACGGAAGGCTTGAATAAAAAGGGCCATAAGAATTGCAAGTTTTCCGCTTGCAGAATATACCCCTAACTCAAAAATTGGATTTGCAGAATCAACCAGAAGTTTTGGCAATAATATTTTATCAATGTTCAGATTTACCATTCCAGCCAAACCAATCACCAAAATTGGCCAACCATATTTCCACATTTTCAAAAGAAGACTTTTGTCAAAATTTGACCTTTTAAATTTTAAATCTGGCAGAAAAAACAATAAAGTAACAGAGGAAGCTACTAAATAGGATAAAAAAGCATAGCCAATTCCTATTTTGGGATTGTAAATAAAATGGACGATAGAATCAGGATTAGAATGTAGTATTTTAGGACAAAAGTAAATCCAAAACAAATTCAACACAATGCTCAAAGCAATATTAACTATTTTTATTATAGCAAATTTGACCGGTTCTGACTGTAGTCGCAATTTGGCAAAAGGAATAGTACACATTGTATCAAGCACTACAGTAATTCCCATCCAAATAATATAGTTTTGATGTCCTTCGTAACTGATCCAACTTGAAATTTTGGATGCAAATAGAAATAATAAGACAATAAAAGTAAGTGAAGTAAAACCTAATGAAACCATTGTTGTTGTAAAAACCTTTTCGTCATTTTTACTCCTACCTGCAAATCTGAAATAGGAAGTCTCCATTCCATAAGTCAGAACAACCTGAAGAAAAGCAACATAAGCCAAAATATTACTCAAAATACCAAATTCATCAGGTAAGAACATCCAGGCATACAAAGGAGTTAGCCACCAATTTAAAAATCTCCCAATAATACTTGGTATCCCATAAATTACCGTTTCTCCGGCAAGTTTTTTTAATGCACTCAAACCTTTTTGTCTTTATTAAGTAAAGGACAAAGATAATGCTTTAGATAAGTTCAAATAATTTTTTCTAATTCAAATAGACCTTGCGGATTGTTCCACGTGAAGCATTGTTAATAAAATCACTACAAATTGTTGATAGCAACTAATTTTTGTATATTTTTCGATCTTTCAATAATTTACAATAATATTTTCTTTAAAACTGATTATGAGAAAACTAAGTTTTTTAGTCCTTATTGTGTTTTTAATATCTTGTGTTTTGATTAACTGTGCTCAGTCTTCAAAAAGAACAAGAAAACCGGTAACTACAATTAAAATTCTTCATAAGAATAATAATTACATTATTGGAGACAAAATCTCAGTCAATTTAAAAATAAAAATAAAGGATGGTGTTTTGAATAAGACAGAGCTCCTTCTTGATGGAAAACCTATATTTGTAAGTAATAAAAATGAGTTTTCGTTTGATATCGAAACAGCCAATCTCGGAGTAGGGACCCACTATTTAAAAACTATTGCATCTACAGATGATGGTACTTCTGGAGAAAATTATTCAGATTTTCTTCTTCTTTCAGATTTCATTCCTCAAAAATATGATTATAAAATTATTAAATCATATCCTCATAATATTGAGAACTTTACAGAAGGATTTGAAATCAAAAACGGATTTTTATATGAAGGTACAGGTCAGGAGGGAAAATCATCTCTTTTTAAAACTGATCTTTCAACATGGAAGGTTATTAAAGATTTTAAACTTGAAGATCAATATTTTGGTGAAGGTATCACTATTTTGAATGGAAAATTATATCAATTAACCTATAAATCTCAAATTGGTTTTGTACGGGACAAGGATACCTTCAAATTATTAAAAACATGGAATTTTAGAAATGAACAAGGATGGGGTTTAACTAATGATGGTAATTATTTGATTATGAGTGATGGAACTGACTATCTTTACTATATTGATCCGGAAACTCTGAAAGAAATTAGAAAAATTCAAATTTGTAATAATAAAAGTGCAGTAACAAATTTAAATGAACTTGAATATATTAAAGGTGAAATTTGGGCTAATATTTGGACAACTGAAACTATTGTAAAAATCGATCCTAAAACAGGAAAAATTATTGCTGAAATTAATTTTAAAGGGCTCTTATCATCAAATTCTATGAATCAAAAAAATCAGGTAGATGTACTTAATGGCATAGCTTATGACGCTGATAAAAATAAAATTTATATTACAGGAAAACTTTGGCCTAAAATATTTGAAATTGAGATAATTAAAAATACAAAGTAACTTAAAATAGCCTTGATATATCACCTTTTAGGGGTTTTCTGCCTAAATGGTAAAAAGCTAATTCGGTTGCCTCTCTCCCTCGCGGTGTCCTTTTTAAAAATCCTTCTTTAATTAAAAATGGCTCATACACTTCCTCTATTGTTCCGGCATCCTCACCTACTGCTGTAGCTATTGTTGTAATTCCTATTGGCCCTCCTTTAAATTTATCAATTATAGTAGATAAAATTCTATTATCCATCTCATCAAGACCGTATCTATCAATATTTAAAGCCTCAAGCGCATAACGAGTAATTTCAAGATCAATAATACCATTTCCTTTAACCATTGCAAAATCACGTACCCTACGCAATAATGCGTTCACAATTCGCGGTGTACCCCTACTCCTACGTGCAATTTCTAACGCAGCATCATGATAGATTTTTATATCAATAATTTTTGAGGATCGTTTAACTATATCTGTTAAAATTTCAATATCATAGTATTCCAAATGACAATTAATACCAAAACGAGCTCTTAATGGAGCAGTCAGTAAACCACTTCTGGTTGTTGCTCCAATCAACGTGAAGTGATTCAAATCTAATTGTATTGATCTGGCACTAGGACCTTTGTCAATCATAATATCAATACGATAGTCTTCCATCGCTGAATAAAGATATTCTTCAACAATAGGACTCAATCGGTGAATTTCATCAATAAACAGGACATCATTTTTCTCTAGATTTGTAAGTACTCCAGCCAAATCGCCTGGTTTATCAAGAACAGGACCTGAAGTTAACTTCAAATTGACGCCCAATTCATTAGCAATTATATTGGAAAGAGTCGTTTTGCCTAATCCGGGTGGACCATGTAACAGTACATGATCCAGAGATTCACCTCTCATTACAGCTGCTTTAACAAATATTTTAAGATTCTCTACAATCTTGTTTTGACCACTAAAATCAGAGAACCTAAGCGGTCGCAGCTTATTATCAAATTCAAAATCAACATTTTCAGTACTATTACCCCTCAGATCAACAAAATCATCCATAAAAACTAAGTGATTTTAACTGCTTGAAATTTTTAATAAATTTACTTTTAAGGCAATAAATTTAAAATTTTCCGAAATTTATTAATATCAAAAGGTTTCTCTAAAATATCGTCCATTCCACCTTTTATGCACTTTTCACGATCATTATTAATTGTATTTGCTGTAAAAGCAATAATTGGAATATGCCCTAAAGTTGGATTCAAATATTCAATTTTACGTATTTCTTTAGTCGCCTCAAATCCATCCATTACAGGCATCATAATATCCATTAAAATGAGATCAAATAATTGATCTTTAAACATTTGAACTCCCTCTAAACCGTTAGCTGCGATAGTAACTTTGTAGTTATATCGCGTAAGACCAATTTTCATAAGTCTTTGGTTTAGTTCATTATCCTCTACTAAAAGAATTGATAATTTGTCATCGAAATTCATCTAATACAACCTTAATATTTAAACTAATTTCCTACAAATTTAGCTGGAAAAATTCAATGTGCAATAATTGATTATAAACTATGTTATTAATATTATTTTCCTATTTATATTTTAGAAGTATGATAATTAATATATACAGTTAGTAATGGTAATTTTTTTTTGCTTTTTTATTTGTTTTCGTTTCTTTTGTTTTTTCAAACACTTTTTTATTTTTTATCAACTGTTTAAGTTATTAATAATTAGATGTTTTTTTAACAGTACACATCATGTTCATAAATGTATTTTGTTAGTTTTTTCAATTCAATTTTATTACTTTTTGAAGCGGAATTGTTTTTTTATTTAATTTGTAAGTATGATATTAAAAGTTTGTTTTTTTTGTTTTTTTGATTAATCATTTAAGATTTAGAAAAATTTTAATTGTTTATTAAAGTTTTTTTTTTTTTTCAACATGTAATTAACAGATTAAGTAACAAGAATTATATACAAATTTTAAATTTTAATTTAATGTTTTTTTAATTGTAATTAATATCTTTATAAAATTGTAAAATTTGTAAATAATGGAAATTATTGGATTGGCTTCTGATCATGCTGGATATGATTTAAAAATTTTAATAAAGAATTATTTATTAGATAAAGGGTTTGGTGTTAAAGACTTTGGTTGTGATTCAACAACAAGTTGCGATTATCCTATCTATGCGCATTATTTAGGTTATGCCATTGATAATAATGAGATTAAGAGAGGATTTGTTTTTTGTGGGAGTGGTAATGGTATTAATATGACTATTAATAAACATAGTCGTGTCCGTTCAGCTTTATGCTGGAATAGTGAAATTGCCAGTTTGGCTCGTCATCATAATGATGCCAATGTATGTTCACTACCATCAAGATTTATTTGTGAAGAAGAGGCGTTAGATATTATTAATACTTTTTTAAACGAGGTTTTTGATGGGGGTAGACATATTTTTCGCGTAAAAAGTATACCAATTTAGGGTGTTACCGCAAACTAGAATATAAGGTTATCTGTTATGGCTGGTATTTATTTACATTTTCCTTTTTGCAAAAGTAAATGTAATTATTGTGACTTCTATTCAAAAATTAATTTGTCAAGTAGAGATATACTTGTAAAACATGAAATATTAGAGCTTATTTTAAGAAAAAAGTATATAGAAAATGAAATTGTTAACTCTATTTACTTTGGTGGTGGTACTCCTTCTTTGTTATCAATTCATCAAATTTGCGATATTTTAACTACTATTCGTCACAATTTTTCAGTTTCTATCGATTGTGAAATTACTTTTGAGGCAAATCCAGAAGATTTGACCGAAGAATACGTTAGCTCATTAATCAGCTATGGTATTAATAGATTAAGTATTGGAATTCAATCTTTTAACGATAATATTCTTAAATTTTTAGGGAGAAGACATGATAGTTCTAATTTAACTAATGTTATTAATATTGCAAAAAGAGTTGGATTTAGTAATATTTCTGTTGATTTAATTTTTGGAGTGCCGGGTTTCAAAAATGAGGATTATTTTTCATCTTTGGATGATCTAATAGTGTTGGATATACAGCATGTATCAACTTACTTTTTGACAATTGAAAAAAATACTTATTTTTATAAATTAATGAAAGAGAACAAGTTTTATGAAATTTCAGAAAATGAGATGATTAATCAATTTAATTATACTATTGATTTTCTTAAAAATAATGGATTTGAACATTATGAAGTGAGTAATTTTTGTAGGAATGGATATGTTTCGAAGCATAATTCTTCATATTGGTCAAATGCTTTTTTTTTAGGAATAGGTCCATCGGCTCATAGTTTTAATGGTATTTCAAGACAATGGAATGTCAGTAGTATTAAAAAGTATTGTTTAAAAGTTTGTGAAGTAAGTGATTTTTATTCCGTTGAATATTTAACTGAAATTGATAAGTATAATGAGTATATATTAACTGGTTTGCGAACAGCTATTGGTATAAAGTATAATTATGTTTATGAAAATTTTGGTGCGAAGATTTTTTTATTTTTCAGTAATGAACTTACTAACTTACTAAATACTGAATTCATAATTAGGTCTAAAGATACAATTGTTTTAACACGTAAAGGCATTTTAGTTTCTGATTATATAATACGTCAATTATTTTATAGTTGAAAAACATTTTATAAAATGGAATTACTTTATCGAATTCAGATATTCATTCCTTCTACAATTGAGGGTTTAAATGAATGTTTAAATGAGGTGAATAAGATTATAAAATTGTTTGATTTTAATTTTGAGCAAAGCTTTTCAATTAGTACAGTAGTTGTTGAGGCCGTTGAAAATGCTTTTATTCATGGTAATTTAGGGAAGCGGGATCTTAAAGTTAGAATTCTAATATTAATTGATTTATTAAAAATTGTTATCGAAATTGAGGATCAGGGAAAAGGGTTTGAACTTTGTTTAATTCCTTCTCCTCTTAGTCCTTCTAATATTCATAAAGAATCAGGGAGAGGAATTTTTTTCATTAGAAGTCTTAGTTCTAAATTTTACACTATTGGTAAAGGTAACATAGTTAGAATAGTAATTATTAGATAATGTCAATATTATTTTTAGCAGAGGGGGTTGTAAGACCCAAATTACATTATAGAAATATTTCCGTATGGATTAATAGTCTTTTACAGCAATCAAATCATCAATCTGGAAATTTAAACTTTATTTTTTGTAGTGACGATTTTTTGTTGGATATTAATAGACGTTTCCTTTCGCATGATTATTTTACAGATATTATAACTTTTGATTATTCAGTAGATAAAATCATTTCTGGTGATATGTTCATTAGTGTTGATAGAGTTAAAGAGAATTCTTTACTATTTAATTGCATTTTTAATGATGAAGTTTTGAGAGTTATTATTCATGGCATTTTGCATTTATTAGGTTATAATGATGCCAGTGATGATGAGAAAGATGTAATGAGAAAGTTAGAAGATGAATATGTTTTAATGTTTAAGTTAATAGACAATGCCAATTCTAAATGAATATGATATTATTGTTGTAGGGGGAGGGCATGCTGGATGTGAAGCTGCTATGGCAGCTGCAACTTTAGGTTCTAAGATTTTGTTAGTCACAATGGATTTAAATAGATTTGCTCAGATGAGTTGTAATCCTGCTGTGGGAGGTATTGCAAAGGGCCAAATTGTTAGAGAGATTGATGCGTTGGGGGGTAAAATGGGAGAAATTACAGATTTGTCTACTTTGCAGTTTAGAATGTTAAACCGTTCGAAGGGGCCGGCGATGTGGAGCCCTCGGGCGCAATGTGATAAAATTAAATTCTCAGCACTTTGGAAAACATGCCTTGAGTCTAATGACAACATCGATTATTGGCAGGGAACTGTAATTAAATTAGTTTTCGAAGATAATTCTGTATGCGGTGTGATAACCGAGATTGGAGTAGAATTTAAAAGTAAATGTGTAATTTTAACTAGTGGAACATTTCTAAATGGATTAATGCATTTTGGTAGTTCACAAGTGAAAGGGGGAAGAATTTCGGAAGCATCATCAATAGGATTGACCGAGCAATTAAGTAGTTTAGGTTTTAAGGCTGGTCGAATGAAGACGGGAACCCCAGTTCGAATAGATAAAAGAACAATCGATTTTTCAAAACTTCAAAGACAAGATGGAGATAATACTGACAATCATTTTAGTTTTTTACCAAATATTTATAGTAATTTACCTTCTCTCCCATGCTTTATAACCTATACTAATTTAAAAGTTCATAAAATCATTGAATCTGGTTTTAAAGAATCTCCTTTGTTTAATGGAACAATTAGAGGTTTAGGTCCAAGGTATTGTCCAAGTATTGAAACAAAATTGGTAACGTTTTCAAATAAAGAGTATCATCAGCTTTTTCTTGAACCTGAAGGTGTGGATTCTATTGAGTATTATTTAAATGGCTTTAGTTCTTCGTTAAACTGGCGTGTTCAAAATGAGGCAATTCATTGTATTACTGGTCTGGAGAAGGCTAAAATTTTAAAACCAGGTTATGCCATTGAATATGATTTCTTTGAGCCGACTCAACTTTTTCACTCATTAGAAACAAAAATTATTTGCAATTTATTCTTCGCTGGTCAAATTAATGGCACTACTGGATATGAGGAAGCTGGAGCTCAGGGTTTAATAGCTGGTATTAATGCTCATTTGAAAGTTGTTGGCAAAGATCCTTTTATTCTTTTAAGAAATCAAGCTTATATTGGCGTTTTAATTGATGATCTTGTCACAAAGGGTGTTGACGAACCGTATCGAATGTTTACAAGTAGAGCAGAATACAGATTGTTATTACGTCAAGATAATGCTGATGAAAGACTAACTGTTTTGGGATTTAAATTAGGTCTGGCTGGAATGGATAGATACAAGAATTTATTAACTAAACTTAAATGTAGAGATAATGTTATAAATTTTTGTAACAAATACCTTATTACAGATGAGGTATCGAAGGATTTGTTTGCATTAAAAGAGACCTCCAAATTGAAGCACAATACAAAACTTTGTAATTTGATTAAACGGCCACAACTTTCAATATTTGATTTTATTTCTATTGTTCCACAATTAGATAAGTTATTTTCTGATACTGATGTTGCATATAGGAAAGAAATTTTTGATTCTGCGGAAATCTTAATAAAATATTCAGGGTATATCGAAAGGGAGGAAGTTATTGCTGAAAAATTGGGAAGATTAGAGGATGTAAGGATTTTAAGGAATTTTGATTATCAGATTTTAGAATCATTGTCTACCGAAGCAAGGCAAAAGCTACAAAAATTGCAACCTCTTACAATCGGTCAGGCATCGAGGATACCGGGCATTTCACCTAGTGATATTAATGTACTACTTGTTCTTTTGGGAAGATAGTGTTCCACGTGGAACATTTTGAATTTTGTAGTTTAACTAATTGGAAAAATCTATTAGAAAATTTTGTAAGAAAGATAAATCGTTATTAATACCTGAAATTAGTGTTTAATTAATTACTTATTTAATGATAATCTTATCATCTTTTACATTCAGTTTCATGAACAAAAATGGAATGAGGAGGAACATCAATGGATTAAACGACCAAATCAAATATGTTTTTTCTAAATGTTAATACCTAATTGAATACTAATTGAGTTTTATTCAATTAGTATTAATGGATCACTATCAACTATTAAATGTGTTTGGCAAAATATTGACTAGACATTTGGCATGTATTCATTAAACCATTTATAAGTTTTTTGCAGATGGAAGAATCCAGTTTTTCAAGCAGTTTAAAAGTTTTAGTTAGTAATTTGCCAGACCTTCCCGGAGTTTATCAATATTTTAATTCTGAGGGCAAAATTATATACGTTGGGAAAGCGAAGAAATTGCGAAAACGTGTTTCAACATATTTTTCAAAAAACCATGAAAATCGAAAAACTGCGATTCTTGTTAGAAATATAGCTGATATAAAACATATTGTTGTCGACACTGAGGAAGATGCACTACTATTAGAAAACAATCTTATTAAGAAATATCAACCTAAATATAATATCTTATTAAAAGATGATAAATCATTTCCCTGGATTTGCATAAAAAACGAATCATTTCCACGGATTTTCCTTACTCGAAATATTATTAAAGATGGTTCATCCTATTTTGGTCCCTACACTTCGGTGCCAATGGCAAGAACAATACTTGACGTTATAAGGCGACTATATCCGGTAAGAAATTGTAATTTAAATCTTACCAGTAATTTAATATTAAAAAATAAGTTTAAAGTTTGCCTGGAATTTCAAATTGGAAATTGTAAAGGGCCATGTGAAAATCTTCAGTCTGAAATTTCTTATCAGGAAGGAATAGCACAAATTAAAGATATTCTAAAGGGGAATTTAAATTCGGTTGTAGCTCATTTGAAAAGCATAATGAATGAACTTTCCAGTGAGTATAAATTTGAGGAGGCTGAAATATATAAGAATAAGTTATCAATTCTTGAAAACTATAAAAGTAAATCAACAATAGTAAGTGCATCAATTACGAATATTGACGTATTTGCATTTGATCAGGATGATTCTTATGCCTATATTAATTTCTTTAAAGTTGTAAATGGTTCAATTATTCAGGCACATACTCTGGAGATGAAGAAAAGGCTTGAAGAATCTAAAGAGGATCTGCTCGCTATGGGTATAGTTGAAATAAAGCAGAAATTCTCGCTGAATTCTACAGAGATGATAATTCCTTTTCCAATTGACTTCGAATTTAAAGACTTAAAATTAGTAGTTCCTCAAATTGGTGATAAAAGAAAATTGTTGGAATTAGCTGAAAGAAATGTTAAATTTTATAAACTGGATAAAAACAAGCAGCATTCTCTTAAAACACCACAGACTCGAACTGATCGAATTTTGGAACAGATAAAAAAAGATTTAAGATTAACAGACTTACCTAAAAGAATTGAATGTTTTGACAATTCGAATATTCAAGGGGCACAACCAGTCGCAGCGTGTGTCGTTTTTATTGATGGAAAACCGGCAAAGCGGGAATATCGTCATTTTAATGTCAAGACAGTTGAGGGACCTAATGATTATGCATCTATGGAAGAAATTATTTTTCGTAGATATTTCAGAGTAATTAGTGAAAAAGGTAACCTTCCTCAATTAATTGTTATTGATGGAGGTAAGGGACAATTAAGCTCTGCAGTCTCCACTTTAGAGAGACTTAATATCAGAGGAAAAGTAGCTATTGTTGGAATAGCCAAGAAATTAGAAGAGATTGTTTATCCCGATGACCCAACGCCGTTATATCTAGATAAAAATTCTGAAACACTCAGAGTTATTCAACATTTAAGAAATGAGGCTCATCGATTTGGAATTTCTTTTCATCGAAATAAGCGTTCTAAGGAGTTTATAATAAGTGAGCTTTGTCAGATACCTGGAATTGGAGATAAAAGTGTTGATTTACTCATGCAAAAGTTTAAATCAATTACCAGACTTAAAACAGCTCCGCTGAGTGAAATTGTAGCAGTGGTTGGAACTAAAAGAGCTGTAAAAATTTTGGAATACTTTGAAACTAAAGAAATTCAATCCATACCATGAATTTGAAATTATCCGCCATAATAAACTGGGGATTAGAATAAACACCAGCAAAATTCTGATATATTAAAATTGGGATCTGAAGTAATGATAATATTGTTCTTTAATATTTCTAAAATTGAATTAAAATCATGCTTCACATTTATTAATAATTCCAAAGCATATAAGTAATTATTGTCTTTTTGGTGATTTTGATTAAAGTGATATCCTTTTATTATCCCTTTTTCAACATATAAATCAAAGGTGTAAATTTCACCGGAAGTAGTGGTAAAGTAGTTGTGAAATTCATATTTTGGTGAATATCCGAAAATCCAATCCCATGTTTCAAACTTTTCTTTAGATATTTTGATTATCGATTTTAGTTCATAATCATCAATCGGCTTAGAGTAAGAACTTGGAGAATTATAAAAAATATTGTTGAAAAGCTTTTCTTTAAATTGATCCATTGTTAATGGATTTCCAAGGTAGTTTGAAATATTGGTGACCTTTGATCTTACAGATTTAATGGACTTATCTACAAATTTTTGAGGTTTGGTATTTAAAGCTAAGGATAATTGCTCTAAATCGGATTTGAATAGGAGTGTTCCATGTGAAAGAACTCTGTTTTTATAAATATGCATTGCATTTCCAGAGACTTTTTTTGAATCAATAAGAAGATCATTACGTCCTGAGAATTCTGAATTTAATCCTAACTCGAGAAGAGCATTTAATATTGGATAAGTAAACCTGGAAAAATTCATCTGATCCAGGTTAGAACAATTATGTATAAAACTGAAATTAAGGTTATTTAAATCCTGATATACCGTTCCTCCACCAGAGATTCTTCGAGCTAATGTGATACTATTATTGTAAACAAATCGATTATTAATCTCTGCTAAAAGATTTTGGTGCTTCCCAACGATAATACAAGGAGTATTTATGTATAGCAAGAAAAATTCTTCATTGCTATTTTTGAGGAAAAATTCTTCCGTCGCAAGATTTACGTAAGGATTGTTTGAACTTGAAATAATACATCGCATATGGAATGAACTAGCAATTAGAGAATCAACTTAAAGGCAAATATATAATTACTTGTTCATAATTTAAGGTAAGGCCGATTTTTTAATGAGGTAATTACTGGGAAAAAATATTCTATATTTTTCCAAATGAAATTAAGTTTTTATGGGCAAATAAAATTAAAATGCCTGTAAGTATGTGACTTACAGGCATTTTATGTAGCGGGGACAGGACTCGAACCTGTGACCTCCGGGTTATGAGCCCGACGAGCTACCAACTGCTCTACCCCACAATATATTTTCTTAATTATGAACTTCTTTATTTGAGAGCTGCAAAGGTAATGACAATATTTGATAAATCAAAAAAAAGCTGCAATATATTTTATTTTGACATTAATATACACATATTTAAGGTTTTATGAATATCTTTGAAGTTATTAGGAAATTTTATGCGCATAGAGAGGCTCAAATTTTACTATTTTTGGGGTTTTACGTCGTATTTAACTAATTCAGGTATGAATATAACTGCGATACGAATTGGTAGACGTGATAATAATGTATTAATAATAAATTATTTACCCATGAAAGTTATTTTGTATTTTTTGGTTTTAGGAATTTTTATTACATGTGGACCTTCAACTATGGCACAGCAGCGGCCTGGACCTGGTCCAGCACCAGAAACCGGGGAGTTGTTCAAAATTGGAATGGCTGGCTACACTTTTGCCAAATTCGATATTGACAAGACACTTGAAACGTTGAAAAGAGCTGATGTACACTACCTTTGTATAAAAGATTTTCACCTTCCCTTGAACAGTACTCAGGAGCAAATTAAGGCATTTAATGCAAAATTGAAGGAAAAAGGTGTAACTGGATACGCTGTGGGACCAATTTATATGAAATCAATTGCTGAAATAGATCAAGCGTTTGAATATGCAAAAAGTGTTGGAGTAAAATTAATCATTGGGGTTCCCAATTATGATTTACTTCCATATGTAAACAAAAAAGTCAAAGAGTACGGATTTAATTACGCCATCCATTTACATGGCCCGGATATTGCTACTTATCCTGATGCAGAAGATGTATGGAATCATGTTAAAGATCTTGATCCTAGAATCGGTATGTGTCTCGATATTGGTCATGATACCCGTAATGGAAAAGATCCAGTTGCAGATCTGAAAAAATATAAGACACGGGTATTTGATATTCATATTAAGGATGTTACGGGGAGTTCCAAGTTAGGATATTCACTCGAAATTGGTCGGGGTATAATCAATTTCCCGAAATTTGTTAAAATGCTGCGTAAAGTTGGTTATTCCGGTGTTTGTAGTCTCGAACATGAAAAGGATATGACAGATCCCTTTATGGGTATAGCTGAATCAATTGGCTATTTTAGGGGAGTCGTTACCGCTACAAAAAAGAAGTAAATTATACTTTTATTCATAAAACAGTTCAACTTTCAGCGTCTTGATGAAGTTTATTAAATCATTAACATTTAGTAAAATATTTTAACGTTAAACAGATATAGATTAGTTTTGCATATTTAAAATATTTTGGTATTAAAGTAATACATACTTTATAATCATCATAAAATTTCATCAAAATGGAAACTCAAGGATATAAAATCAGACAGTCAGAGAATTTTACTCCCACCTGGAAAAAGATCATCGTTGAATCAAATGTTCCGGATGAACTTAAACCTCTTAGGGAATTATCCCGAAATCTTTGGTGGGCCTGGAGCGAGTCAGGGAGGGCATTGTTTAATGAAATTGATCCGGTGATCTGGGAAGCTTGTCAGCACAATCCGATTGTATTACTTGAGGAAACAAGTCTTGAACGCTTTGAAACATTAAAATCTGATCAGTCTTTTATTCTTAGGATGAAATCAGCTGAAAGTCAGTTAAAGAAGTATCTTGCTGAACGTCAGGTTTTACGAGGACCTAAAATAGCCTATTTCAGTATGGAGTTTGGACTGCACTCCAGCCTTAAAATTTATTCCGGAGGACTTGGTATTCTTGCAGGTGATTTTCTAAAAGAGGCCAGCGATTCTAAAGTTGATATGACCGGTATTGGCCTACTCTATCGATTTGGCTATTTTAAGCAAATTATCTCTGGCCAGGGTGATCAGATTGCACAATATGATGCGGAACATTTCTCGAAAATTCCGATTCAACCAGTAATGGATGAAGATGGTTTGTGGATTACCATTAGTATAGATATGCCGGGCCGAACTGTTTTTGCTCACGCCTGGTCAGTGAAAATAGGAAAGGTTGTTTTATATCTTCTTGATACTGATTTTGATGCTAATCAGGATCCTGATCGTTTCATTACTCATCACCTTTATGGCGGTGATAATGAAAATCGTTTAAAACAAGAAATGGTACTCGGTCTTGGAGGGATAAAGTTATTGGAAAAAATTGGGGTAAAAGCAGACATCTACCATTGTAATGAAGGTCACGCAGCTTTCATTGGGCTCGAAAGGATAATAAATCTCATGGAGTCATCAGGATTGACTTTTGCGGAAGCACAGGAAATGATTAGAGTTTCGACACTTTTTACTACGCACACACCTGTACCTGCCGGACATGACTCATTCCATGTCGAGCTTTTCAAAATTTATATGGGAAATATGGCTCAAAAGTTGAAAATCTCGATTGACGATTTTCTTTTTCTGGGAAAAGCCTCAGCTCAGGAGGATCATTTTAATATGAGCTATCTGGCTTCTAATCTTTCACAAGAGATTAACGGTGTGAGTATGCTTCACGGAAAAATCAGTAAAGGGTTACTTTCAGAGATGTATAAAGGATTTTTACCGGAAGAACTTGAAAATATTGGATATGTTACAAATGGGGTACATTATCCTACCTGGGCGGCACCAGAATGGAAAATAATTCATGATAATTTTTTAAAACCAGAAGCACTTGCAGAAGATATTCATGATTATGAGGAAGATGAGGAGTCGAGAGCCTGGAGGAATATATATAAAGTTCAGGATAGCCAGATCTGGGAGACAAAATCAAAATTACGGGAAGGGTTAGTAAATTATATTAAACAACGTTTTTCTGATACGCATATCCAACGGAATGAAAATCCGAAATATATTGCAGAAGCAATTTCAAAATTGAATCCTAAAGCGCTGACAATTGGTTTTGCACGTCGTTTTGCAACCTATAAAAGGGCTCATCTTTTATTCCGAAATCTTGAAAGGTTAGCTAAAATTGTGAATAATCCTGATCGTCCGGTTCAGTTTCTATTTGCCGGTAAGGCGCATCCTGCAGATAAAGCTGGACAAGATTTGATCAAATATATCTTCGATATTTCGAAGCGTCCAGAATTTGTTGGTCGTATTCTGTTTATTCAGAACTACGACATGAATCTGGCTAAAATGTTGGTACAGGGATGTGATGTATGGATGAATACGCCAACTCGTCCGCTTGAAGCATCCGGAACGTCTGGAGAAAAAGGGGTAATGAATGGTACATTACACTTTTCAGTACTTGATGGATGGTGGGTAGAAGGGTATAAAAAGGATGCCGGATGGTCGCTACCGCTAGAGAAAACCTTTGATAATGAGGAGTTACAGGATGAGTTAGATGCTGAAGCTATTTACAGTATCTTTGAAAATGAGATAATTCCTGCCTATTATTACCGAAATGAAAAGGGAGTCCCTATTCTCTGGGTCGATTTCATAAAAAATACATTTGCCGAAGTTGTGCCCCATTTCACTACGAGGCGAATGATGAAAGACTATTTTAATCGTTACTATATTCCACTCGCTTCAAGACTTGAGAAGCTAAAGGCTAATAATTTTTCAAGAGCCAGGGAGATGGCAGCGTGGAAAGAAAAAATATTGTTATCGTGGGATCAGATTGAAGTTGTAAGTATACAGCTGGCCGATGGAATCACCAATACTTATCGAATGGGACAAACTTATCCTGCACATATTGTCCTGGATATTAGGGGATTATCTCCAAATGAAATTGGTATTGAAGTAATTATTGCTACCGGCACAGAGCAACAGGAATATGTTGAAAAACATGAATTTACCTTTGTAAAGGAAGAGAATGGCTTAACTCATTATTCACTCAACCTTACCTTGACAAAACCAGGTTCATATAATTATGGAATCAGAATATTTCCTAAGAACGATGAATTACCTAATCGGCAAGATTTCAGAATATTAAAGTGGATCTAAGTTATAATTTATTGTAGAGTAGAATATTCAGCAGATTTTCTTTGTGTTTTGGGGAGACCTTAAGCCTTTCGCCGGTCTTAAGTTCTACCATTCCCCCGTCAGATTTGATATATCGGACCACATTTAGGATATTCACCAAATGACTTCGATGAATTCGAACAAATCCCTGAGGAGCCAGCAGGTGCTCAAATTCAAGAAGTGTTCGACTAACGACCTTCTCAGAAGCCTCTTTAAAGATAATACGCGTGTAATTTCTTTTGCCTTCACATCTGACAATATCTTCAACATTGATAATGGCAAAGCCGTTGATTTCTGGCAAGGCAACAGTTTTAGGAGCACTTTCATCCGGGGAAAGTAGATTATCCTTCAACGTTTTAACCAAAACTTTATTTTCGACGCGCTTAATAAGCGGAATTCTTTTGATGGCTTGGGTTAATTCGTCGACATTCAACGGCTTTACGATATAGTCAAAAGCAGAATATTTAAATGCTTTAACTGCATATTCACTGTACGCAGTGATGAAAATCAATTTGAAATTGATGGTTTTCAATTTATCCAAGAGATCAAAACCGGTACCATCTGGCATGCTAATATCCAACAAAACCAGTTCAGGATTAGTTTCTCCAATTAATTTAACCCCCTCGGCAACGGTTCCGGCTTCTCCCAGAATTTCAATGTTGTCAAGAAATTTTTCGAGCATTTCTCTCAAAATCATTCTTGACACAAAATCGTCATCAATAATAACTGTTTTTAGCATAACTGATCGTTAAACTGTTTATTAAAGGTAAATAGAATATACTGAGTTAATCAGCAAAGCAGATAGATGTTACCTGATTATTATAGATTAACAAACAATCGTCGAAAATGATTAATCTTTTTGAATAATTCTCATCTTTGTAAAAAAGTCGTTATGGCACTGATATTAAATATCGAAACATCAACAGAAGTATGTTCCGTGGCACTAGCTCGCGATGGCAAGATCATTCACATCCGGGAAAATCTGGCAGGGCAGAATCATGCCATGCTTTTAACCGTATTTATCAATGAATTGCTTTCAGAAACGAATATTGCAATAGACCAAATTGAAGCCGTAGCTGTTTCAGGTGGCCCTGGTTCATATACCGGTTTGCGAATAGGCGTTTCGGTTGCAAAAGGGATTTGTTATGCATCAAAATTACCCCTTATTGCCATAACCTCACTTGAAGCAATGGCTCATTTTGTTATGAAAAATCTTAATAAACTGCATCCTTTGGAAGCAGACAATATCCTTTTTTGTCCGATGATTGATGCCCGGCGTATGGAAGTTTATACTTCATTCTACGATAAAGACGGGTTTCCGGTACGAGGAATACAAGCTGATATTTTAGATCATCAATCCTATCTGTCATTTCTTGAAAACAATTCTGTACTCTTTTTTGGCAATGGCGCACCTAAATTTCGTGAGGCAATCAGCCATCCAAATGCGATTTTCATCAATGGGATTTATACTTCATCAATTAATATGGTCCCACTAGCCGAAAGGGACTTCTGTTTGCAAAAATTTGTGGATGTAGCTTATTATGAACCATTTTATCTGAAAGATTTTGTCGCGACAATTCCCGTCAAAAATATTTATAAAAGTGATTCTGAACATTGAGAAGGGAGGCTATTTTGCTATTTTGTTAAAAAAAAATAAAGTAATGCATAAAGTATTGATAATTACATATTACTGGCCGCCAAGTGGTGGCGCTGGAGTTCAGAGGTGGCTCAAGTTTGCAAAATATCTTCGTGATTTTGGATGGGAACCAGTGATTTATACTCCATCTAATCCCGGATTTCCGGTAATAGATGATACTTTAGCCAAAGATATTCCTGAAGGGATTGAAGTAATAAAAACACCTATCTGGGAACCTTACGAGTTTTATAAGAGAATTGCCGGCAAAAGGAGTAGTGGGAAAACCAACAGTGAATTGTTAACCCATAAAAAGCCTTCAGGGCTAGTGGAGAAGTTATCCGTTTGGATCCGTGGCAACCTTTTCATCCCTGATGCACGCAAATTCTGGATAGCTCCCTCGGTTCGATTCCTAAATAAATACCTTAAAGAACATCATATTGATGCAATTGTATCAACCGGACCACCTCATTCGATGCACCTGATCGCATTGAAGATAAGTGAGCATTTGAATATCCCCTGGCTGGCCGATTTCCGTGATCCGTGGACTGATATTGATTATTACAAGGACCTGAAAATATCTGTATTCGCGGATAAACGACACAAAAAACTTGAACTAAAGGTCGTTAAAAGCTGTAATGCTATGGTGGTGGTAAGCAGAGATATGAAAGAGAGTTATAAAAAGATGGGAGGGAGTAATGTCCATTTAATTACCAATGGATTCGACCCCGAGGATATGGAGATTGAGAATGTAATTCGTGATAACAAATTTTCCATTTCCCATGTTGGAACTTTGCCGCCGGGCTTAAACCTGAGGGGCTTATGGCAGGTACTTTCTGAATTGAGTGATAAAATTCCCAATTTTAAAAAAAATCTGCAGATAAAGCTTGTTGGGAGAGTAGAAAATACGGTTGTAGATGATCTGTCAGAATTCAACCTGGGAAGCTGTCTAACCCGCATCGATTACGTCCCTCACACTGAAGTTGCCCGATTATTGAGACAATCTGCAATCTTATTATTGGCGATTAACAAGGATAGTCCCAATGCTAAAGGTATTCTCACCGGGAAATTTTTTGAATACATGGCATCCGAAAGACCTATTCTTGCCATTGGACCTACCAACGGCGACCTGGCCCGGGCACTTAAAGAGTCCGAGGCTGGATTTATTGCCCAATACGATGATTTAAACAGGATCAAAGAAATCGTATTAATGTTATACGATAAGTATTTTCATAACCAATTGACCGCTAGTCCAAAAGGCGTCGTAAAATTTACCCGGAAGAATCTTACTGCTGAATTAGCTGCTGTTTTGGATAATATAATCTCCTAAAATAAAACCTTGAATTCCCCAATAATTGTTGTAAATTTGATTAGTAAAAATATCCTGAGATAACTGTGTGTATGAGGATTACAATTTTTGCGGTTTCGATGGGGTTATTGATTTTATTGGCCTGTGATATAGGGGACCCAAACACACAGGTAGGCCTATCTATTACAAAAGTTGATTACTCCGGTTGTTTTTCAGCTCAAAATAGTTCACTTAAATCTGCACCCATACAAATAGTCGATTCAATATATTTTGAATTAAACCAATCTGTATTATCACTGAAAATTGATATGGTCTATAATTGCTGCAGCTCGCTGAAAGATTCATTTGAGATAAGAAATGATATAGTAAATATCTATATTTTTGATAGTTGTCAGCAGAATTGCCTGTGTAAATGTCTTTGTTTATTCAAATTTAGTTATTTCATTGTAGGTTTTTCAGGGAAAACTACCAATTTCAAAATTTATGTAAGGGGGTATAATGAGAAGGATTATTCACTTTGGAAGGAATCAAAATATTTTGAAAGATAGTTTTTTTGCATTATTTGGAATGGACAGGCTCTATTTCCGAAACAATCGCAAAATTATTAGCAATTTTGTAATCGCGATTTAGACACTCAATATGGGGAATTCAATAAAAATGGTTGACCTTCACGGGCAATATCTTA
This sequence comes from Prolixibacteraceae bacterium, assembly GCA_963677935.2. Taxonomy (GTDB): domain Bacteria; phylum Bacteroidota; class Bacteroidia; order Bacteroidales; family Prolixibacteraceae; genus JAAFHB01. The sequence continues at coordinate 4,621,829 of CAXXEH010000003.1, forward strand.
AAATCAAGGAAGAAATCGATCTGGCTATTCAGGAAGTGATTGACTCATCAGCCTTTATTAATGGGAAGCAAGTTGAAGTATTTGCAAATGAACTTGCTGAATTTACAGGATCTAAGTATGTTATTCCTTGTGCAAACGGTACAGATGCGCTTCAGATTGCATACCAGACACTTGGCCTTAAACCTGGTGCAGAGGTGCTGATGCCTGCATTTAACTATGTTGCTTCAGCTGAGGCTGCTGCATTACTTGGATTAAAGCCTGTATTTGTCGATGTATGCGAAGATACGTTCAACATGGATTTAAATCTTATTGAAGAAAAGATTACCCCCAGTACCAAAGCGATTGTTGTAGTGCACCTGTTTGGACAATCGGCAAACATGGGTCCTATTCTTGAACTTGCCCAACGTTTTGGACTGAAGGTAATCGAAGATAATGCACAATCGCTAGGCTCAGATTATCTCTTCCCAAATGGTGTCAGAAAGATGACAGGGACCATGGGAGATATCAGTACCCACTCTTTTTTTCCGACAAAGAATTTAGGCTGTTTTGGTGACGGAGGCGCATTAACAACCAACAATAATCAATATGCTTTGACCGCAGCAATGATTTCACGTCACGGACAAGGACAAAAATATACCTATGAGTTAATTGGTTGCAATTCTCGCCTTGATACTATTCAAGCAGCAATACTGAGGGTAAAACTCCGTAATCTGGACAGCTACATTCAACGCCGAGTCGAATCTGCTCAATTATATCATCAACTTCTGCAGAACTTTTCCCAAGTTGTCAGACCCGCAGTAAACCAATTTTCAAAACACACCTATAATCAATACGTTATTAAAATAGGGGAGCGCGATAAAATCAAAGAGTTGTTGAAAGTTAAAGGAATTCCATCGATGATTTACTATCCCTCTCCGCTTCATCTTCAGAAAGCATATTCAAATTTAGGTTACCATTCAGGAGATATGCCCGTTGCAGAAAAGCTCTGCGGTGAAGTACTCGCGTTACCTCTTCACACCGAAATAACTGCGCAGGAACAAGAGCAGGTGATATACAGCTTAATGCAATCAATTAATTCATTATGATACAATATTTTGCTCATGAATCGGCTATAATTGATGATAATTGTGAAATTGGAGAGGGGACAAAAATATGGCATTTCAGCCATATTATGTCAGGATGCAGGATCGGTAAAAGATGTAATATCGGACAAAATGTTGTGGTTTCACCTCAGGTAGTTCTTGGTGATAATGTAAAAGTTCAAAACAATGTTTCCATCTATACCGGAGTAATTTGCGAAGATGATGTATTTCTTGGTCCATCCATGGTATTTACCAATGTAATCAATCCAAGAAGTGCGATAGTCCGAAAGGATCAATATAAGGAAACCATAGTTCGCAAAGGGGCGTCAATCGGAGCCAATGCTACGGTGGTGTGTGGTAACGAAATTGGTGAATATGCAATGATTGGTGCAGGGGCAGTTATTACTAAAAAGGTGCCGGCCTTTGCCCTTGTCTATGGCAATCCTGCTCGCCAAAACGGCTGGGTAAGCGAATACGGTCACAAACTTCACTTCAACGGTGAAGGATTGGCAATTTGTCCTGAAAGTGGCGGGAAATATTTGTTGTCTGAGAATGGCGTCACCAGAATCGGTGAATCACTTTAAAGTGAAAACCAGCTGCAACATTGAGTGAGTTGAGATAAGGAAAAATATTTTGTTTCCTTAGAAAGATAACAGGATTCCTTCGGAGGGTAGTGAATATTGGCAGATTTGTCAAATTAAAAATATTGATAATTAAACAATTATGGGATGTTGATTAAACAAATACTATATAAAATTCTTGGCGTTAGAAATTATCTGATTGTTGTGAGCCGTTTGTTTTTTATTTCCTACACCTTGGGTTTGCTTAGAAAAAATAAAACCTTTGATTGTCATTACTTTATAAAGAACTTGATTAAAAATGGTGATCATGTCATCGACATTGGTGCAAATCTGGGTTACTACTCAAGGCTGTTTGCGCGTTTAGTTGGGCCAGAGGGGAAAGTCATAAGTGTGGAACCGGTGACTCTTTTTAGAAAAGTGCTGAAAATCAATACTTCAGCATTTAAGAATGCCACAATTATACCGTATGCACTTGGTGAAGAGGATGACTTGGCAATTAAGATGGGCATTCCAAAGAGCAATAAATACCTCCGTCATGGGTTGACAAGGGTATTAGGTAAAGATGAAAAGGAACCTTTAGAATTCACATTTATTGAGAAGATGTTTAAACCATCCACTTTGTTCGGGAATATTAGCCGCTGCGACTATATTAAATGCGATGTTGAGGGTTATGAAATACATATTATTCCCCAGTTAGAGTTTCTTCTTAAACCTTTTAAACCTATTATTCAGATCGAAATCGAAGCTGGGAACAGGAAGCCGATTACTGAATTTCTTTCATCACTTTCATATTGTTCTTTTTATCTGAAGGACGAATTGCTCTATCTACAAACTGAAAATGAGGAAAATGGGGATGGCGATCTTTTCTTTGTTCCCACAAATAAATTGAAATTAGTAGAACCCTGGTTGGCAAAAGCAGGTAAAGATATCCAGTGATTCTGGGAATTTTAAGCTTTGCCCGAAATAAAAAATTATTAGATGAAGAATTTTGCATTGATTGGAGCTGCCGGATATATTGCTCCCCGGCATATGAGAGCCATAAAAGAGACTGGAAATAAACTGATCGCAGCTTACGATCCTTATGACGGTGTGGGAATTATCGATAGCTTTTCGCCTGACACAAAGTTTTTTGTAGAGTTTGAAAGATTCGACAGATATCTTGAAAAACTAAGGTATGATAAGGGGATAACCATTGATTATATGAGTATTACTTCTCCAAATTATCTTCACGATGCACATATCAGAGTGGCATTAAGACGTGGTGCACATGCCATTTGCGAAAAACCACTGGTGCTAAATCCGTGGAATATTGAAGCTTTGCAACATGTGGCTAAAGACACTGAAAAAAAAATCTATACCATTTTACAGCTTCGTCTCCATCCTGTTATCATTGCTTTGAGGGAGAAAATCAAAACCTCCACCATCGATAAAGTTTATGATGTCGATCTTACCTACATCACTTCACGTGGTAATTGGTATTACACCTCATGGAAAGGGGACATCTCCAAATCAGGAGGTATTGCTACCAATATTGGAATCCATTTTTTCGATATGCTCACCTGGATTTTTGGAGATGTTAAAGAAAATACGGTTAATCTTCATACACACGACAGGGCATCAGGGATTCTTCTGCTCGAAAAAGCCCGGATCAGGTGGTTTCTGAGTATAAATAGTGAGACATTACCTAAAGAGGTCAAAGAAAAAGGTAAAACAACCTTTCGATCGATCACTGTTGAAGGTGAGGAGATTGAATTCAGTGAAGGTTTTACTGACCTGCATACCCGAAGTTATGAAGAGATCCTTAAAGGTAATGGATTTGAGATTGAGGAGGCAAGAAAGTCGATTGAGATTGTCTATGATATCCGAAACCAGAATCCAGTAGGCTTGAAGGGTGATTACCACCCTTATGCAGGAAAGCAACTTTCGGTACATCCATTTTCCCGATTGGATTAAAATCCTTAAAGTAATGCAAAAGCAATCGGTTTTGTTTGTTTATGTCAATTATTCCTCGTTCGTAAAAGCTGACTTCGAAATTCTTTCATCGTTTGCAGACGTTTCAAAATATCAGTTCAGACCTGGAAAGGGGATAATCAGAACAGGAATTGAATTGGTTAAAGAGTTCCTGTTTTTGGTTTTCAATGGATTTAAATATGACACCATATTTATCTGGTTTGGCGATTATCACTCACTTTTGCCGATTCTTTATGCAAAACTTTTTCGGAAGAAATCCTGTGTCATCATTGGTGGATATGATGTTTCGACCCTTACTGAATATGGTTATGGAGCTTTTAGTCATCCTATACGGTCCTTCTTTACCAGAAAAACCTTTAAATATGCCGATATTTGTTTTCCTGTAGCTGAAGCATTAAAGAATAAACTCAAGTTGATTAACCCCAAAGTCAAAGCTGAAACACTACCAACGCGAGTCGATGCCGGAAGTTTTTACTTTAGTGAATACAATAGGGCGAAAAGAATTATTACAGTTTCAGGGACAGAAAGTTACCAGCGTCTGATGGTAAAAGGATTAGACCGATTTCGCATTTTGGCGAATCATTTGCCTGAATTTGAGTTTATTATTATTGGTACCACAGAGGCAGTAAAAGTTTTTTTCGAACCTTTGCCATCAAATTTGTCCTTAGTTCCACCCCAACCATTCGATGAGTTATACAAGTATTATCAAAGCGCCTCATTTTATGCCCAATTATCCCGCTCTGAGGGACTTCCCAATGCACTATGTGAGGCAATGTTATGCGGTTGTATTGCTGTTGGGACAGATGTCGGAGATATCGGGATCACCATTGGAAACTCTGGAATGACATTAGAGGATTGGAATCCGGAAATACTGGCAGAATTTATTCGTCAGAATCATAATAACATTCATCTTCGTGATCTTGCACGAGAGCGGATTATTAAGCTTTATGATAACGAAAAAAGAGTAGAGCGATTCCGACAATTCATGGAAAATGTCTGGTAGTAATCCAGTCGGATAACTGAAGGTAATTATCATATTAATAGTTAGTTATAATGGATTGCCTGATAATATTATCGAGATAAAGACGGATTAGTTATTTTAAGTCAATATAATACAATTTTAAAATTAAAATCAATAAATTTATCCTTACTTATTTTGAAGATAGAAACAAGCTGTATCTCCATCATTGATCTGATTTAGCCTGTTAGCTTCTTTTTTCCAGATTTTCATTTGTTTCCGGGAAAAGTTATCTTTTTCTTTAAATCCAATACCTCTCAAATACTTTTCACTTCCCGTAAACTGAAATGCCGAGGATTCATAGTCGATACTGCTCAATTTTAAGGAGCATTCATTGGCAAGAATTGTCATACTTTTTATCGTATGAAGGAAAAAATGGCGTGGAGCATCCAATTGGACCCAATGGGTATGATATTTTCGCCATGCAAAGCAATTTGCAATAGGTATTCTGATGATGATCAACCCGTTGGGATTAATCAACTCCTGTAATTTCAATAAAATATTTTTAGGTGACTCCATATGTTCAAACGAGTGATGCAACATGATCAGGTCATATTTTTCGGTCATCTCAAATATATCTTTTTTGTATACCGTCACCCCGTTGTCATAGAAAATGTCCTCCTTGTTGTATGGATCAATACCTGTCAAATTTTTATAACCACTTCTTTGCATCGAAATTAGCAATCTTCCCGCACCGCACCCGACATCCAGAATTTTTGTTTCAAAATTGGCTATGTTTGGTTTAAGCCATGTAAACGGATTCTCATAATAAAGCGACAATAAAAAACCCGCCGGGTTAAATCTCCCCTGGCAATAGGCCGCCAGGCTTTTCTTTATCAGAAATCTAATCCCTGTTAGTTTTGAGGCGAATGAAGGATTCTGGTAGGAATAGTAATTATCAGGGTAATAGTGATCTATATTTTCAGGTATTTCGATGATCTGTATGCATTTGCAATTTGAACATTCAAAATATTCAAATTCATCATTTAGCCCCAACATTCGCTCTCTGGCTGTAAATGATAGATTATGAGCGCTATTGTTGCATATTTTACACTTAAATGTTGAGTTCATATTTTATTGGTTTTTAGGTTCTTCAATAATTTGTAAGAGTTGCGAAAAACACACGTTGCGGTCATATAATGCGACAGCCTGTGTTCTGCCATTTTCACCCATTTTAGTTCTAAGGGCTTTATTCTGTGTCAATTTTGTTAGACAACTTAGCCATTCATTTTGGGATGTTGCCAAAAATCCATTCTCGCCGTTTTTGATGATCGAACTGTTAACTCCGACCGGGCTCGCCACGCATGGTAATCCGGCTGCCATATAAAGGTAAAGTTTGTATCCTCCTTTTGCCCTGGCGAAATCTTCATCAGGTAAAGGCATCACACCAATATCCATTTTTAAAAGAGCTTTGGCCTCGATTCCAAATTCCCATTGTAAATTTTTGTGATTTACACCTGGAATTGTATAATCTTGTTTTGCTCCGACTGTCAAAAACTGGAAATCAATTTCCTCACTAAGTTTCTGTAATACTGGTTCCAATAATTTTAAATAACACGTGGTCCAGGATGATCCAATCCATCCAATTACAGGTGTTATATTTTCTTTTTGAGATTCAGGTAAGATAACATCTGTTTCGACAGGTGTTGGAATAATCACACCGTTTTTTCCAAATTCAAGACAGAAATCGTTTAACCAGGGGGAGCTAATAATTACCTGATGGGCATAACGTACCATGTTTCCTGCTTTTGTGGAGGCGGTTTGGTCAATGCTACTGAGGTAAATAGCATCATCAAAATCGAATATTAACTTACTTTTCCTGGTCAATTTTTTCAAGGAGTGCTCATCAATAAAAAGCCGCTGGACAAATATTATATCCCAACTTTGAAAATACAAGGCGAAATGTCTTTTAAGCCACAAAAACCTTTTAAATATCGGGAAGTAACAATATTTCCGGAAATGATTAGTTGGTTTTAAAGGTATTCTGGGGATATAGCAGACTGAATATCCCCTGTTTTTCAACATTGGAATATATTGAATTGCCCTGATTCTTGCACTTGCCTGATCGAAATTACCATCGGTCAGCATCAATAGTTTCTGTGTCCTATTTTTCTGTTTCTTTTTCAGCATAGTCAGGTCTATTTGAATAGTTTCACCATTCTCAATAACTCATTTGCTTTCGTATTGATATCCGGGGATATCTTCAGCAGGTAAATCGGAAGGCAAAATAGAATGGTAAGAAGCGAACTTCTGATGAATATATCAACCATAAAGTAGGGGCCTGCAGGTAAAAGTGATGAGATCAGCCAGGCGCAAACACCAATGACAGCTACGACAACAAAACGATAATTAAATGGCTGCAAATTAAATTTATACCATAAATATAGGAATCGGAGCAGGTTCAAAATTGTGAGTGACACAGCGCCACCAACCGCTGCTCCGGTAATTCCAAAAGTGGGGATTAACAGGAGGTTAGTTACAATGAGTGAAATAACCAGGATGACTAAAAAAACTGTCTGAACTTTGTAATAGGCAGAGGACCCAAGAATAGAGCTATTTGCCCCGGTAGTCATATCAATGAGGCTTCCCAGACCGATAAAAAAGATGACCCATTTCCCGGAAACATATTCCGGTCCTAAAATTGTAAAGATGTTATCGATGTTGACCCATAAACCCAGGAACATCAATAGTCCAATAATAAACAGGGTCATACAGCTTTTTTCGTAAATATTCCGGATCATTTTCAAATCGTTGTTTTTCCAGGCTTCAGCCGAAACGATATTGGCAATCTTCAGAATGGAGCGGGAGGGAAGGCTTACAAATATCCCAAAAAAGAAGCATACTGAATATACTCCGGTAGCACTCAATCCGAGCATCCCATTGACCATAATCGTATCGACCGTCTGAATAATGATTACCGAAAAGCCATTGAGGATACTAAACAAAGCCATCATACCAATTGATGCCAGTAAAGGCTTTTTTAAGTGTTCGATGTCCATCTTGAGTGAAAATTGCCCTTCCCGGATAAGGGTAAACAGGATAAACAAGGTGGGTACCGCCATGGCAGCTATGTAGCCGATGACGAACTGATGAAAATCTAAAAGATTAAAATAAAATAATACAATACCTATGATTATCAATATTCTCTGAAACACTTCCCTGAGAAAAGTTCCATAAATACTATTCAGAAGAGCGGTGTAATAGCCATCGAAAAGGATAAAAAATATCTGAAAAAATATCAGAATAATCAAATAATTCAGATAATCGATCAGGAGTGCCGATTTTTCACTGCTGAATTCAATAAACCAGTTTCTGAAAATGAAATACAAGAGGAGTGTAATCAGAAAACCAATAAATCCGGTAATCATTGAGAGTGACAGAAAACCATGATGACTACTTTGGGGATCTTTGAAAAATGGAAATAGCCTGATCGTTACACCATTGAATCCCAAAGTTCCGAATTGTGCCACCAGGGTTGAATAGGCTACTAAGATTTTAAGCAGGCCAACCTGATCGGTTGAGTAAATGCGAGGTAATAAAATGCCGGTTGTCAAAAAACCAAGTACGACACCAATATAAGTATATATGGTTCCTTTTACGGACTGGTTTACAATTATTCCCAATGGATTTAATTTATATTTTGACGCAAAAATAGGAAAATATGTGCAAATTATTGTTTGTTAGCCAATAGGAGGTTATTCAACTTTCAAAAAAAATGTACTTTTGTAATCTATCTGTAAAAACAACAATTATGACGAAGTTTTCGTGGAAGAAAAGTTTGCCCCATTTTACCGCAATTATTCTTTTCCTTCTTTTACCCATCATCTATTTTTCACCTGTTTTGGAGAACAAACAGCTGAATCAGAACGATTCGATGACCTTTTCAGGAATGTCAAAAGAGATTATTGACTACAATAAAAAAAACAATGATTTGGCATTGTGGACCAACTCCATGTTTGGTGGGATGCCTTCGTATCTGATTGCTTTACCCACGACTACAGCAATCACTTCCATTTTTACAATTACCAATCTGTATAACTGGAGACCAATCAATTTTGTTTTCCTTTATCTGATCGGATTTTATATTGCATTATTAATGTTTGGGGTAAGCCCCTGGCTGGCCATTGTTGGAGCACTTGCATTTTGTTTTAGTTCCTATAATTTTGCCATTATTGCTGCCGGACATGCCTCAAAGGCTGTCGCTATTGGTTACATGGCACCTGTTATTGCGGGCTTTTACTATGCTTTTAAAAAGGAAAAGTGGATTGGTGGCTCTGTATTTGCAATTTTTCTCGCACTCGAGATATACACCAATCATCCTCAGATCGCATATTATACCTTCCTGATTTTGATGATTATGGGAATCACCGAATTTATTTATGCGATTAGAGAAAAAGGACTTCCTGAATTTCTGAAGAAATCGGTCATTATCTTTGCGTTTGCCTTACTTGCAATTGCCGCCAATACAAGCCGTCTTTGGACAACCTGGGAATACGGAAAATATTCGATAAGAGGGAAATCGGATCTTACCAATGATCAGGCAAACAAAACCACTGGGCTCGATCGTGATTATGCTACCAGCTATAGTTATGGGATTGGAGAGACATTGACATTGTTGATTCCAAATTTTAACGGCGGTTCATCAGCTGTTGGTTTTAGCGAAGATTCTGAAACCGGAAAGGTATTGAAGAGTAATAATGTTCCCAATGCCAATACACTTGTTAAGCAATTGCCGGGCTATTGGGGTTCGCAACCCCAAACTTCAGGGCCAGTCTATTTTGGTGCAATTATCTGTTTCCTTTTTGTTCTTGGACTGTTTCTTTTGAAGGGACCCATCAGAATCTGGGTCGTAATCGCTACGCTGCTTTCGATTGCTCTTGCTTGGGGACATAACTTCATGCCATTCACTAATCTCTTCTTCGACTACTTCCCGGGATACAATAAATTCAGAACGGTGACGATGATACTTGTTATTGGTGGGTTTACGTTCCCGCTATACGCAATACTTACACTACAAAAGATTATTAATGGGGAAGTTGATCGTAAAACGCTGCTGAAACCACTGGCATGGAGTGTCGGGTTGACAGCTGGAATTGCACTGATTTTCGCAGTTTTACCAGGTATCGCCGGGTCATTTGTCTCAGCGGCTGATAGCCAGCTTCCTGAGTGGCTCCAAAGCAGTTTGGTAGCCGATCGTCAATCACTCCTTCAAACTGATGCACTCAGATCAGCAATCTTTATTTTGCTTGGTGCAGGTGTGATTTGGGCACTGGTGATGCAAAAGATGAAAAGCAATACGGCTCTTCTTATTTTAGGAGGCCTGATACTTGTTGATATGTGGGGTGTCGATAAACGATATCTGAATGATGGAAATTTTGTTTCGGATCGCGAAGTTAAGGTACCTTATGTGGCTTCGCAGGCAGATCTCACCATCTCAAAAGACAAGTCAATCGATTATCGGGTCTTAAATATGGGTGTAAGTACGTTCAATGATGCAAGTACCTCATACTATCATCAGTCGATCGGTGGATATCATGGGGCAAAGATGCGTCGGTTTCAGGAATTGATCGATTTTCATATTGGCAATGAAATGGCCGTACTTGGACAACGTCTTGAAAAAGTAAAAACTGAATCTGGAATTGACTCACTTTTTCTTGGACTTAACTCCTTGAATATGCTTAATACAAAATATTTGATTTATAATCCACAGGCTGCTCCCATTTTAAACAAACATGCTCTGGGAAGTGTTTGGTTGGTCAATAAATACAAGATTGTTCCAAATGCCGATGAGGAGATAGCCATGCTAAAATTAATCGATCCTTCAAAAGAGGTTGTGATAGAGCGGAAATTTCAGGATCAACTGTCCGGAGTTACCCTGATGAATGATTCAAGTGCAAAAATTGCGCTAACCGCCTATTCTCCTAATAAGATGACCTATCATTATCAGGGGAATGGGAATCAGCTTGCTGTTTTTTCTGCCATATATTATCCAAAGGGTTGGAATGCCTATATCGATGGGAAAATCGTTCCTCACTTTCAGGCAGATTATGTGTTGAGGAGCATTTTATTGCCAAGAGGAAATTATGATCTGGTGTTCAGGTTTGAGCCGACCTCATTTTTGATTGGGCAAAAGATCTCTTTTTGGAGTTCCCTGATTTTACTGCTCCTCATTGCAGGTCTTATTACTAAAAAATATCTCATCGGTGAGAAAAAATAATCCGGAGCTTTTGACAAAAGAAATCTTAAAATGGCGAAAAGCAAACCCCAAAAATTAAAGAACAGTTTATTTGGTTCTTACTTTACGACAACACTCAGTATTTCAATGATTCTGTTTCTCTTTGGATTAATGGGATTATTACTGATTAATGCGCAACGCCTTTCAGATTTCATGAAGGAGAATATTGGAGTTACCTTGATTTTGAAGGATGGTTCCAAAGAGGCTGATGTGATGAAGCTTCAGAAAACACTTGAAGCCACGGATTATATTAAATCGACAAAATTTGTGGATAAAGAGAGTGCAGCTGTTGAACTTAAAAATGAATTGGGCGAGGATTTTGTCGACTTTCTGGGTTTTAATCCGTTGCTCTCTTCAATTGATGTAACACTCTATGCCGGATATGCCAATCCCGACAGTTTGGCCACCCTCGAAAAAAAATTGCTTAGCCATACGGAGATTCAGGAAGTTTATTACCAGCGAAATCTTGTAAAGCAACTGAATTCCAATGTTAAAAAAATAAGCTTTATCCTTTTGGCGCTGAGCCTATTGATGTTTATTATTTTCGCCGCTCTGATCAACAACACCATTCGCCTGTCCATCTATTCAAAAAGGTTTTTAATCAATACAATGCAACTGGTAGGGGCCACTCAGTCGTTTATCCGGCGTCCTTTTATTGCTAAGAGTGCCCTTCATGGTATCTACGGGGGGTTAATATCCTGTTTCATGTTTCTTGCCATCTTTTTCTCGTATCAAAAGGAGTTAAAATCGTTCGTCGATTTCCAAAATCCGACATCGCTTGCGCTACTTGGAGGAGGCATTTTTTTGATTGGGATTCTTATAACAGTGATTTCTACCTATTTGGCTGTAAATAAATATTTACGAATGAGGTTTGATCAGCTCTTTTATTGATATATCTTTGTAGGTTAGAAATAATATCTGTTTTAATGGCCATAAATAGCGAAAATAAGGAAGTTAAGGGATTTGCCCTCGGGAAAGAAAACCTGCGGCTTCTGATGATTGGATTTCTGATAATCATTGTCGGATTTCTTTTAATGATCGGCGGCGGAACTGCTGATCCCAATGTGTTTAACAAGGAAATATTTAACTTTCAGAGAATTACACTTGCTCCGATCGTTGTAATGTTCGGTTTCATGTTTGAGATTTTCGCAATCATGAAAAAGCCCGGATCAGAAAAGTAAAGGTTGGATAGTTTAATGATTAAATCAGAAATTGAAGCGTTCGATTTTCAAAATGGAGAAGTACTGGTTTTTGATAAACCACTTGACTGGACTTCTTTTGATCTCGTTCATAAAGTCAGATATATTATCTGCAAAAAATTAAACATTAAAAAATTAAAAGTTGGGCATGCCGGAACACTCGATCCGAAAGCAACCGGAATTTTAATTTTGTGCACCGGCAAAGCCACCTCAAAAATTGAAACCCTTCAGGCAGATGAAAAAGAGTATGTTGCCACTTTAAAATTTGGGGCAACAACACCTTCATACGATCTTGAAAGTGCTGAAAACAAACAGTTTGACACGTCTCATATATCTAAGGATCTTTTAGTGGAAGTACTGCAAAAGTTCATCGGTACCATCATGCAGGTGCCTCCTGAATATTCGGCTGTCAAAATTGAGGGTAAAAGGGCCTATGAATACGCAAGAAAAGGGATTGCAGTTGAAATTAAGCCTAAAATACTTGAGATTAAAGAGATAGAAGTGTTAAGTTTTGCCCTTCCTGAAGTAAAACTCAGAATAGTATGCGGCAAAGGTACTTATATCAGAGCTTTGGCACGAGACATTGGAGAGGCGCTTCTCAGTGGGGCCTATCTCACCGGATTACGACGTACCAGAGTCGGTGGTTTCGACCTTAATCAGGCTATTAACCTGACCGATTTTTTAAAGACGTAGAATAAGTTGGTATACGATTGTATTCCAATTATATATATTAATATCTGCATAAATGTCATCATCTATGAAGCTTTCAAAATTTAAGTACAATCTACCGGAGGAACTCATTGCTCTCCACCCCACTCAAAACAGAGACGAATCTCGTTTAATGGTTTTAAATCGTAATACAGGTGAAATTGAACACAAAATATTCAAGGATGTAGTGGACTATTTCGGCAATAACGATATAATGGTGTTCAATAATACCAAGGTCTTCCCGGCCCGTCTGTACGGCAACAAAGAGAAGACCGGAGCTCAAATCGAAGTTTTTTTGCTTAGGGAATTAAATCGTGAACAGCGGCTATGGGATGTCCTGGTCGATCCGGCACGTAAAATCAGGATCGGCAATAAACTTTATTTTGGTGATGATGATTTACTTGTTGCTGAAGTAATTGATAACACTACTTCACGCGGAAGGACATTGCGTTTCCTTTTTGATGGCTCCTATGAAGAATTTAAGGATACACTATATAACCTGGGTGAAACCCCGCTGCCAAAATTTATTAACCGGCCGGTAGAAGAGGAAGACGCGCTACGTTATCAAACGGTATATGCCAAACATGAGGGTGCTGTTGCTGCCCCAACAGCCGGATTACATTTCAGCCGTGAACTGTTGAAACGGCTCGAAATAAATGGAGTAAATTTTGCTGACATTACCTTGCATGTAGGATTGGGAAATTTCAGGAGCGTTGATGTTGAGGATCTTACGAAGCATAAAATGGATTCAGAGCAGATCTGGATCAGTGACGAAGCTGTTGAAATCGTCAATAATGCAAAACTCACCAAACAGCATATTTGTGCGGTTGGAACAACAGTTATGCGCACCCTGGAAAGCTCGGTCTCTACGAATGGAATGTTAAAACCTTATGAAGGATGGACGAATAAATTTATTTTTCCACCTTACGATTTTACTGTTGCCGACAGCATGATCTCAAACTTTCATCTTCCGCTTTCTACACTGTTGATGATGGTTGCCGCTTTTGCCGGATACGACAAATTAATGAGTGCCTATAAGGTTGCGATTAAGGAAAAATATCGTTTTGGAACCTATGGCGATGCAATGCTTATTATCTAAGCATTCTGTATACTGTTTTTATATCAAAAAAAGGCCGGATAATTCCAGCCTTTTTTGTTTAATTATTTGTGCAATTATTTTTTAACTCTCTCGTAATAAGATTTATCCCGCGTATCAACACGGATCACATCCCCCTGATTAATAAACAGCGGAACCATAATAATTGCTCCGGTTTCGACAGTGGCTTGTTTTAGCGCAGTTGACGATGCGGTATTTCCACGGTCACCCGATTCTGTATAAGTAATTTCGACTTCAATGAAAGGGGGAAATTCTACAGTTAGTGGAGTTTCTGTATCTGCATGATACATAATTTCAAGCGTCATCCCCTCCTTCATAAGATCGGCATTGTCAACAAGCTCAGTTCCGATTGAAACCTGCTCGAATGTTTCGGAATTCATAAAGTTAAATCCCATCTCATCTTTATAAAGAAACTGATAAGGTCGACGCTCTATCCTGACGGTGTTGATTTTTGTTCCCACAGAGAAAGTATTATCAATTACCTTACCCGTTTTCAGATTTTTCAATTTTGTACGGACAAAGGCAGGACCTTTCCCTGGTTTTACATGTTGAAACGACACAACCTGAAACAATTGTTCGTTAAATTCAATACACAGCCCGTTACGGATTTCTGCTGTAGTTGCCATTCTCTTTTGTATTTATGATGTTTATAAACTAACTCAAACCCTATTGGGAAATTTTTTGCAAATTTAGACAAAACTTAGTAAACTCTTTTATTTATTCTACTTTTGGCATCGATTTATTTTTACTTCCTCATATGACCGGATTTCTCTCTTCTTATTCATTATCAGTTCTTGATTGGATGCTGATCGTGATTTGTGCAATGCTCATTGGTATGTCGAAAACTGGTGTTCCCGGCGTTTCAATGATCGTTGTTCCAACACTGGCATTTATTTTCGGAGGGAAACCATCAACCGGCATTTTGCTCCCTATATTAATAATGGCCGATATATTTGCTGTAATTTATTACCATCGTCATGCACAGTGGAAACACCTGCTGCGAGCATTACCATGGGCGTTTGCCGGCCTTTTTATTGCCCTATGGATTGGAAATCTGGTTAATGACGTGCAATTTAAGCGAATAATTGCGATCACGGTTTTCATTAGTATTGCCCTTATGATCTGGAAAGACTATGGGTATAAAAAAGAGTTTACACCGGATCATTGGTTGTTTGCAGCCATCATGGGAATTATCGGTGGTTTTGCTACAATGATCGGAAATGTAGCAGGTCCAATATTTGCCATCTATCTGTTAGCTATGCATTTAGATAAAAAGAGCTATATTGGAACCACTGCATGGTTCTTCTTTATCATCAATTTATCTAAGTTTCCGCTTCAGGCTCTTGTCTGGAAAAATATTGATATTCAATCTCTTACAATTGATTTAATGGTTTTGCCTGCTATTGCCTTTGGAGCCATTCTTGGAATTTATGCTGTAAAAAAAATCCCCGAAAAAGGCTACAAATGGTCGGTAATTGTTATTACGGTATTGTCTGCCTTTCTTATCTTTATCTGAAGAAATTTTGCCTTAAGCTTACTGAATTTATATATAATTGAAATTCTTTAGTTTAAGTCTGTTATAACCATTTTTATTCCCATAAATATTTCGACATTTAAACAAAATATTATAACTTTAACCCCTGCCTGAGTCGAAAATTAGGTGTATTAAAACGAATCAGGTTATGAAAATACCTGCATATTTTGATAAATTTTAAAGCGATGATATTCAGCAAAAAGCAACGATTAACAGTCCTGATTCCGATAGGGATAGCGATTGTAGCGATGGTGTCATATTCGTGCAGACTTATGCCAAAAAGTTTTAGTGTCAGAGATTGCACTTTGCTCATTGTGGAAAAGGGGGATGCCTTTGAGCCAATTGTGGCAACCGGTACAGTAGAAGCTGAGAATGAAGTCCTCATTCGAAGTCCTTATACCAGCATTGTCAAGCAGATTTATAAGGAGCCAGGAAGCCGGGTTCAAAAAGGAGATGCGATTCTAATGATGGAAGATGAGTTCATTAAAGAAGAAATTGATAAATTAAAAGATCAGCTTGATCTAAAGCGAAATGCCCTCGAGAAAAATAAACTGAGCGAATTTAGCACCAATGTCGATCTTAACTACAGTGAAGAGGTTAAGAAACTGAATGTGACTTCATTAAAAACTCAACTTGCTGACGAAGAACAACTTTTAGAGGTTGGAGGTATCTCTCCGGCAAAAATTGAAAAAACAAAACAGGAGATTGCTCTTGCCGAAAAGGATCTTGCAATGCTTAAACAAAAAAATGCAATCCGGTTGAAACAACTGAATGCGGAGGAGCAAGGCTTGAATCTGGGAATTAATATTCAGGAGAAAGAGATGGCTGATAAAGTGAATACGTTGAACCATATGCGGGTAATCGCACCATCCGACGGAATTGTCCTGTCAATTGCTAATAAAGTAGGTGAAAAGGTGAATAATGATAACGTATTAATCCGGATGTCTGACCTTTCCACTTTTAAGATTGCCGGTTCAGTAGAAGATAAAGTGGCAGACTACATCAAGACCGGCAGAAAGGTCTATGCTGTGATTGACTCGGAACGACTTCCCGGCAGAATCGGAAATGTTACCCCAGTGATCGAAAATAACAAAATTCTATTCAACGTCCACCTTGAACAGAAAAACCATCCCAAGCTGATACCAAATCAGCGTATAACATTATGGATTATTCGGAAAGAGTTTGAAAATTCACTAATAATCAATAACCTAAATATTTTTGAAAAAGAAGTTCCTACTGTTGCATACGTATTAAAAAATGGAGAGGCTATTCGTCGGGGGATTACAACCGGGATCAGAAATCCTGATCATATTCAGGTGTTATCAGGTCTCGAAGCCGGAGATACGATTGTTATTCCGAAACGGGGAATATCAGCTTTTCGTAACTCAAGCAGTGTAGTAATAAACAAATAAAGAAATGTATAAAAAATTAGTATTCTGTATTTTAATCATTTTATTTCCTTGTTTATTCCTGAATCTCCTGAAGGCTCAGGAAAAAAAATCAATCAAGGAGGAGGAGAATATAAAAATGAACCTTACTCTTTATAATGTTGTTGATCTTGCAATTGCAAAATCATCGGCAGTAAAATATGTACAAAATACGAATGTGAATTATTATTGGCGGTGGAAAAACTTCAAAAAGACATTCCTTCCCAATCTGGTTATTTCAGGAACGCTACCCAACTACAATCAATCGACAATTCCTGTTACCCAACCAGACGGGAGTATTGAATTTAAGGAGGTTTCCAACCTTTTAACATCTGCTAATTTATCTCTCAATCAGTCTATTCCCCTTACCGGAACCTATATTTATGCCTCCACTTCAGCCAGCCGGGTTCAGGATTACTATAAAAAGCAGACTAATTTCTCTGGAAATCCAATCTCTTTTGGCTTTTATCAGCCTATATTCGCATATAACTGGATGAAATGGTCAAAAAAAACTGAGCCATTGATTTATAATGAAACCCAAAAAAGTTTTGTCCAGTCGATTGAGGTGATAGCATATACCGCAACTGCACGCTTTTTTAATTATTTACGCATCCAGACGGACTTTAAACTTGCAGAGAGTTCTCTAAAGAACAGTAATGACAATCTACGTATTGCCCAAACAAAAAAAAAATTGGGACAAATTTCTGAGAACGACTTCTCGAGAATTGAGCTTTCAGTTCTTAACGCTCAAAAAGCTTTAAATTCAGCTGGAATGTTGTTGAAGAATTCTGATTTTGAGCTTAAATCATATATTGGACTTGATCAGAACCAGGAAATTGAGTTGCAAATGCCATTAAATATTACCCTTTTTGATATTGATTCGAAAAAAGCCTTGGAAGAGGCTAAAACCAATCGTCCTGAACCTGTGAATTTTGAAAGAAGGTTGATTAATGCAGATAGAGATTTGACTGCCGCTAAACGTGCGACCGGATTAACAGCCAGCTTATCAGGAAGCTATGGGCTGTCGAACAGTGCTGAATCTATGCCTGGAATTTATACTGATACCAAAAAATCACAAGTGTTGCAGTTGACTGTTAGTGTTCCGATATTGGATTGGGGACGAGCTGCGTCCTCAGTGAAAATGGCCGAGTCACAGCGGGATCTGGCTCAGTTTGATGTTCAGAAGGCCAAGGAGGATTTCGACCGTAGTGTCATTGTACAGGTAGAACAATTTGGTCTTTTAAAAGACCAGTTGAAAACAGCCAAGGAAGCCGATCGTGTTGCAGAAAACGGTTACAAAATTGCATTGAAAAGATTTCAAAATGGGGAG
This sequence comes from Prolixibacteraceae bacterium, assembly GCA_963677935.2. Lineage (GTDB taxonomy): Bacteria > Bacteroidota > Bacteroidia > Bacteroidales > Prolixibacteraceae > JAAFHB01. The sequence continues at coordinate 4,640,031 of CAXXEH010000003.1, forward strand.
ATCACCATAACCGATCTAAACATCGCACTTGCTGAGCGCGAAAGTGCAAAACGCGATTATATTGGCTCCCTTTCAACCTATTGGCTTGCATACTATAATCTTCGAATTCTTACACTATATGACTTTGAAACTGATCAGAGGATCAAATACGAAAACCCTATGCTTGCTACTGAAACTGATAATTGATTGAAATTAATGGGAGTTCCCGGCATTTTAATCGCTATTCGTTCATGGCTTTTATTCAATCTTAATTTTTATGAGAACAATTTTCCGGTTTATTTTATTTTCGACGATTTTAGGTCTGCTTAACTGTTGCAACACCTCTAAGCCTAAAAAGTCGTTAGATGATCTGAGAGTCGCTTTTAACTACGAATCAACCTCAGCTGAAAAATATGCCAAATTTGCTCAGGCTGCCATGAAAGAGGGATATGATACTATATGTCAATTGTTTAAAGCGGTTTCCCAGTCCGAAAGTATTCAGGCATCTAATTTTGGAAAGGCAATTGAAAAGCTGAGAGGAAGTACTGTAAACGCCGAAATAGGCAGTTCCGAGGTTAAAACAACTGCAGAGAATCTTCAGGCTGCTATAAAGACCGAAATTTATGCAATGCACTCCCTATACCCGGGATTTATTAGGGATGGTGAAAATGACAAAGCCCCTGATGCGGCTAAATCCTTTACCTGGGCTTGGAATGCAAAAAAAGGGAATTTAAAATATTTCAGAAGTGCATTGGCGGCAATTGATGCTGGCAACGATTCCAGTCTCCCTTTTACATGGTTGGTGTGCCCAACTTGTGGTAACACCTGCAGTAGGCAGGATTTAAAAGATGCTTGTGATTTTTGCCTCACTAAAAAAGAACAATTTGTAGGATATCAGGAAAAACCGGAGGGTGAATAAAAAAAGAAGAGAAAAGGTATACCTCATCTCTCCAATCTTTGCAGGAAATTTTAATCCCGGTGAAATATTCATTTTCAGCTTATAACGCTTTAGCTATTGATAACGCTGTGTCATAATCAGGTTCATTCGTTACTTCTGAAACATATTCAACATATTTGACAACACCTGATTTATCAATTACCACTGTTCCTCGCGCCAGTAAACGAAGCTCCTTGATGACAAAACCATATTTTTCACCAAAATCAAGGTCCTTATGATCCGAAATTGTTTTAATATTTTCAAGACCTTCAGCGGCACAAAAACGGCTTTGAGCAAACGGGAGATCGCATGATATTGACAGTACGACCGTATCAAGTAGTTGATTAACCTCGGCATTAAATTTCCTGTTCTGGGCAGCACATACACTTGTATCCACCGAAGGATACGCGGATATAATCACCGTTTTACCTGCGAAATCAGACAGTTTGACTACAGACAAACCTGGACCAACAGCAATAAAATCAGGAGCCTTATCACCAACTTTAATCTCATTACCTAGCAGGGTTAATGGATTGCCTGCAAATGTCACCTTAACTGAACTCTCTTTCATCTTTACCTCTTTTAATTTATATGTAACTTGTATTATTTAATGAATTGCATTCTTATTGTCTAACAGTTTTTAAAGCACTGAAAGTATTTACATCCTTTATTCATAATCCACAGATTCATAGTCTGAAATTAGTAAATAAACAAATTTGAAGAGAAAAAGGTTGCCGGAAACGGGATAAATAAATCAGTTTTTATCCTTTTTGAACACTCCCGGTAAGATTCTTGAAGAGATTAAAGCCTGCCTTTCTGATCGCTTCTGAATAATGTGAAACAAGATTAATTATGCCAAATTCGACAAATAATCCGGCAAACCGCAAAAGGGGATTTTTTGAAGATCTTACTACCACCTTACGTGACAGATAACCAGCGATCAGGCCAATCGCTGTTTGAAATAAGCTATCCTTTAACTCGGAAGGAGCTGCCCACTCGTTGATCATATTACGCAACACATTCACCGGATTAAGGCTTTCACTGACAATAAAAAACTGCCCTTTAAGCAGCCTCCCTTCATTTATTTGTCGCTGTTCAAGTGCAAGAATGGCCCTCTTGAGTTCTTCAGTTGATCTAATTTTTTGAATCATTAATCAGATAATTCATCGTCATTAAAACTCTCCTCTTTAAGTAGTTGTGCAATAATAGAGTTACTCACTGGTCTTTTAATCCAGCGGTCACGGAAGATATATATAATAAGCCCTGTACAAGTATAAAATCCGGATAGAATAATAAAACCGAGCCATATTTTTCCGAGTAGTTCGCCAATAAGCAAAGCTATACCGATATTCAAATTGATGAAGAGTAAGGCGAGAAAAATCAGAATTACGAAGCCGGAGGCAATGTTAGACACCATATCAGCAACTTTATCGGTTGCCTTGAACTTAAATAATCTCAAACTGGTTTTTGCGTAAGCCTGACCATGCTCCAGCAAAACCTCAACTGCCGTTTTTTTTTCCGTCATTATTCTGGTTATTTGTAAGGGACTTCGCAATTCTGATCTCCTTTTCAGAAAGAGGTCTCACCAATAGCTTTCAGCTCTATTTTTCTGCCGATTCTTTAGCTTCCTTTACAGCTGATTCAAATTTCTCAGACAGATCTGCCATAAACACCTTTAGTGTTTCATTCAGATTATCAGTAAGATCTTTTCCACTTTTCGCGATTTTCTTTCTTGTTTCACATCCCTTATCAGGGGCAAAAAGAATTCCAATAATGGCCCCGGCAGCAACTCCTGCCAAAACACCTAATAAAACTTTCCCGGTACTCATAGCTTAAAATTTAAATCGTTAAATATCAAAAAGATAACACGTTAAATAATCCAATTATAAAGTGTCAGAGCATATGCCGTTATACCTATAACAAATATACAACATAAATAGGAGAGTTATGAAAATATTCTTTCGTAAATGGCAGATAATCGATGGTTTTTTTTGAAATTCGATCCTTTTACATCGTCACTTCTGCCATGATTTGAGCTTTTAACAGAGATCCTCAAAATTGCTGTGAAAAATTTTCAGTTTTGCCTTCATTTAATTCCGATTACTAATACAAGTAATAAATACTTTTATAAATTTGCATGTTATTAACTACTACAGAATGGAAGGAGAAAATGCCTTTTTAGTGCTGACCGAATTATACAAACAACACCCAAAGCACTATGTTGCTGTCGATTGTTCGATTTTTGGTTATGAGGAAGGGGAACTTAAATTGTTACTTTATCCCAGGGGATTTGAACCTTCGCAAGGTAAATGGTCATTGATGGGAGGATTCGTGCAGGAAAATGAATCGATGGAAGAAGCCGCACGGCGGGTACTTATGCAGACTACAGGTCTGAAAGATATATTTTTGGAGCAAGCCACCGCTTTTTCGAAACCTGAGCGTGATCCTGGCGCCAGGGTGATCAGCATGACCTTTGTGGCCCTGATACGTATTGATATTCACGACAAGGACCTGGTCAGGGAGAGTGGCGCCCATTGGTGGCCGATTACAAAACTACCTCCTCTGGTTTTTGATCATGAGGAAATTGTTACAAATGCCCTCGCACTGCTTCAGCAAAAATCGAGTATAGACTTGATTGGAAAAGAGTTACTTCCGGAACTGTTTACATTGATGCAATTGAGAAATCTTTATGAAGCTATATTTCAGAAATCTTTTGATCCGGGAAATTTTCGAAAGAAAGTACTTTCAATCGGAATTCTGGAAAGGCTGAACGTAAAAAATACAAAAGAATCCAAAAAAGGGGCTTTTTACTATAAATTCAAAACAGTTGAGACTGGCATGCGAAGTGAGCGAATCGTAAAATTCCCTTGATTTTAGGCATTAAAGGTATGCATTACCTTTAATGCCTAAAATCAATTAACACAAATTAAATCATACCAACCATTAAATTTTTGAATCATGGCAAACACATTTTTAAACCAGTTTGAAGTCTGGTTCGTAACAGGAGCACAGCTGTTGTATGGAGGTGATGCGGTTGTAAAAGTCGACGCACACTCAAACGAAATGGTAAAAGGATTGAACGTATCAGGCAATTTGCCCGTAAAAGTCGTTTATAAAGGGACAGCTAATTCGTCTTCTGAAATATCAGAGATTATGCGTGCTGCAAACGGAGATACGAAGTGTATTGGTTTGATTACCTGGATGCATACTTTTTCTCCTGCTAAAATGTGGATTCATGGTTTGATGGATTATAAAAAACCATTAATGCACCTTCATACGCAATTCAACGAGCAAATTCCCTGGTCAGAAATTGACATGGACTTCATGAATCTGAATCAGTCGGCTCATGGTGACCGTGAATTTGGATTTATTACCAGCCGTTTACGCAAACCACGTAAAATAGTTGTTGGTTACTGGAAAGACAAATCGACTCAGGAAAAAATATCTTCCTGGATGCGTGTCTGTGCCGGTTGGGCAGATTCACAAAACATGGTTATTATCCGTTTCGGTGATAACATGAACAATGTGGCTGTAACCGACGGAGACAAGGTAGAGGCTGAAATCCGTTTGGGTTACCACGTTGATAATGCTCCAATCGCTAAGCTGGTGCCATATGTAGAAGCGGTTACAGAAGCTGAAATCGACGTATTAATTGATGAATACGAAAAACTATACGACTTTGCCGATGACTGTAAGAAAGGGGCTGAAAAACACCTTTCTGTACGTCAGGCTGCTGCGCAGGAAATTGGGTTACGACGTTTCTTACAGGATAAAAACGCTACGGCATTCACTACCAGCTTTAATGAATTGGAAGGAATGTCTCAACTGATGGGATTCGCGTCACAAAGGTTGATGGCCGAAGGTTATGGTTTTGGAGCTGAAGGGGATTGGAAAACTGCTGCTCTTACCCGTACCATGTGGGTTATGGCTCAAGGGCTGCCAGGTGGATGTTCGTTCCTTGAAGATTACGTCCTGAACTTCGACGGGGCAAACAGCTCTATTCTTCAATCGCATATGTTGGAAATCAATCCTGAAATTGCGGCAAATAAACCTCGCATCGAAGTTCATTTCTTAGGAATTGGTGATGCAGGTGTATGTGCACGCCTGATATTCCAGGCTCACGAAGGTGATGGTATTGCAGCAACCATTGTCGATATGGGCAACCGTTTCCGCATGATTGTAAATGAAGTAGAGGTGATAAAACCGGAAGCATTGCCTAAATTACCTGTGGCCTGCGCTTTATGGAAACCAATGCCAAACCTTGAGATTGGTGCAGGCGCCTGGATTACTGCAGGTGGAACTCATCACTCGAGTTTCTCATTCTCTGTCACTACAGAAATGTTGGAAGATTACGCAGAGATTGCTGACATCGAAATGTTAATTATCGATAAAGAGACCAACATCAGAGATTTCAAACAAACCATACGTAATAATGAAGTGTATTACCTTTTGAACAAGGCACTCAGGTAATAAAGAAAACTTATATCAAATTAACTGACAAAAAATTATGAATTGGAACTCACATGAATTTATTTGGCTCGATTGGACAATTATTGCGGTCGGGATTTTGGCTGTTACCTGGGCGGTATGGCGTTCGATACAAAAACACAACCGGTTGCAACAAGGCGCCGATAGTGAAGATTACCTTTTTGGTAAAGGGGAACCATGGTACATTATTGGTGCAGCTATCTTTGCTGCAAATATCGGTTCGGAGCATCTTGTAGGGCTTGCCGGTACAGGTGCAAAGTCGGGTGTTGCCATGGCTCACTGGGAGATGCACGGTTGGATGATCCTGATTTTAGGATGGCTGTTTGTCCCATTTTATCAACTGATGAACAATAAGTTGGGGAAAATTATCACTATGCCTGACTTCCTCAAAAACCGCTACACACCTCGTACCGGATCGTGGCTTTCTATCATTACATTGATCGCATACGTGCTGACCAAAGTGAGTGTAACAGCATTTACCGGTGGGATCTTCATGGAGAGTCTTCTTGGCTTACCTTTCTGGTATGGAGCTATCGGATTGATCGTATTAACTGGTATATTTACCGTTCTGGGCGGTATGAAGGGTGTGATGACCTTGTCAGCAATTCAAACACCCATACTTATCATTGGTTCCTTCCTTGTTCTTTTCTTAGGTTTGTCAGCACTAGGCGGCGGCAGCGTTGTTGATGGGTGGAGTGCAATGATAGACTACACCAAATCACTAAATGTAGGAGCAGACGGTGTTGCATACGGAACAAACCACTTGTTCCACTTCGAAACAGGCAACCCGTTGTACGATGAATATCCTGGTATTTGGGTGTTTTTGGGAGCGTCAATCATTGGTCTTTGGTATTGGGCTACCGACCAGCATATTGTTCAACGTGTGCTCGGACAGCGAAAAGGGGAGTCCAGTGACATCGTGATGATGCGTGCGCGCAGAGGCACTATCGCTGCAGGCTATTTTAAATTGTTGCCGGTATTTATGTTTCTGATACCAGGTATGGTAGCTGCTGCACTGGCGGCCCGGCCCGGAAGCGGATTTACCTTAGAAAATCCTGATACCGCCTTTGGCTCAATGGTTAAGTTTGTATTGCCCGCTGGTGTGAAAGGAATAGTAACTATCGGTTTTATATCGGCATTAGTCGCTTCATTGGCTGCATTTTTCAATTCATGTGCTACGCTTTATACCGAAGACTTTTACAAGCCGATGTTCAAAGGTAAGAGCGAGGCCACATATGTTTTAGTGGGCCGGATTGCAACCGTTGTTGTTGTGATTTGTGGAATTATATGGATACCTATCATGATGAGTCTTGGCAGCCTTTACGACTATATTCAAGGCATTCAATCGTTGCTCGCTCCTTCGATGGTGGCAGTATTTGTACTCGGTATATTTTCTAAATGGATTACTCCCAAGGCTGGTGAGACAGGGATGATCGTGGGCTTTCTTATTGGTATGGCTCGTTTGCTGACCAACATCTTTACAAATACAGGTAAAAACGTAATGACAGGCTGGTACTGGGAATCGACGCACTGGTTTTGGCATACCAACTGGCTTATCTTTGAGGTATGGTTGCTCGTCTTCATCATGTTGATGATGGTTGCAGTATCGTTTTTCACTCCAAAACCTACTGCTCAGCAGATCGAATTCATCACTTTCACTGGCGATTATAAAACGCTTGTCAGGAATAGTTGGAACAAGTGGGATATAATTGCTTCGTCAGGTGTAGTTTTAGCTTGTGTATTGTTCTACATCTATTTCTGGTGATTAAAACTAAAGAATTAACGCCCTTGTTTTGAAAGGGCGTTAATTCTTTCTTAAAGACAAATATTTATATTTTCTGCTATGTTATCCGATTTAAAAGAACTGGTTTTTAAGGCAAATCTCGATCTGGTAAAGTACAAACTTGTACTTTTTACCTGGGGAAATGCTAGTGGTATTGACAGAGACAAAGGGTTAGTGGTGATAAAACCTAGCGGGGTTGAATATGATGTGATGACTGTAGATCAGATGGTTGTAGTCGATTTGAATGGAAATGTGGTAGAGGGGAATTTGCGACCCTCATCCGACACTCCTACACACCTGGAACTTTATAAAGCTTTTGACCATATTGGCGGAGTGGTCCATACGCATTCAACTTTCGCCACATCCTGGGCCCAGGCCGGCATTGCTCTTCCAATCACAGGAACAACACATGCCGATTATTTTGCGGATGATATCCCATGTACCCGCGATATGAATGCGGATGAAGTGACGGGCGATTATGAGAAGGAGACCGGTGCTGTGATTATAGAGCGGTTTATCAACCTGAATCCTATTCATATACCCGGGGTTTTGGTGAAAAATCATGGACCATTTACCTGGGGAAAAACCCCCGGAGAGGCGGTTCACAATAGCATTGTTTTAGAAGAGATTGCCAAAATGGGTTTTATTGCAAACTCTGTAAATCCCCTGCTGACAATGAATCCGCTGCTAACCGAAAAGCATTTCGGGCGTAAACATGGACCCAATGCCTATTATGGACAGAAGTAGATAACTTCCAAATAAGCTTAACAGCAGTCATTAATGGTTAATTTTTCACCATAGGTTTTGGTTAAAAATATGAAGTTTATTGTTTAATAATTTTATTACTTTGCTATCCGGGGGTAAAACCCATGAATAGGATGCAGAAAGTTCAGCATCCATGTTGGGCTGCCAGTTGCTAAAAGCAAGTTGCCAGTCGTCAATCAGATTTTTTAAACATTTAAATAATTGGGTATGACAACAAAAAATTTTGTTATTGGAATAGATTATGGCACCGACTCAGTCAGGGCGGTAATCGTGAATGCATTGAATGGCGATGAGGTAGCATCAACAGTCAAAGCTTATCCACGTTGGGCAGCAGGAAAATACTGTGATTCATCCAAAGATCAGTACCGGCAGCATCCGCTTGATTATGTTGAATCGATGGAGATTTCAGTAAAAAAGGCGTTGGAAATTGCCGGCGTTGAAGTGGCAAATAATATTGGGGGTATTTCGTTCGATACCACAGGAAGCACACCTGTATTGGTCAATAAACTGGGCATTCCCCTTTCATTAACTCCCGGATTCGAAGAGAATCCAAATGCAATGTTTATTTTATGGAAAGACCATACCTCCATCAGGGAGGCAAATGAAATTAATGAATTATCAAAAAAGTGGGAAATCGACTATACACAATATGAGGGTGGTATCTATTCTTCTGAGTGGGTTTGGGCAAAAATTCTTCATGCGCTGAGGGCCGATGAGAAGGTTCGTCAAAGTGCATGTTCATGGATTGAACATTGCGATTGGATGCCGGCGCTGTTAACCGGATCTGTTTTACCTAAAGAAGTACTCCGAAGCCGTTGCGCTGCCGGTCACAAATCGATGTGGTTTGAAGGTTGGGAAGGACTTCCCTCCGAAGAGTTTCTGACCGAACTAGATCCCATTTTAAGCGGGTATCGCGAAAATCTGTACAGCAAAACCTTTACCAGCGATGTAAAAGTGGGAAATCTGACTGCCGAATGGGCCGAACGACTTGGCTTATCAACAGATGTAGCAGTTGGAGTTGGTGGTTTTGATTGTCATTTTGGGGCAGTTGGTGGTGAAGTAACACCTAATGTACTGGCAAGGGCCATTGGTACATCCACCTGTGATATTATGGTTGCCTCCTATGAGCAGATGGGGGATAAACTAATTCCCGGAATTTGTGGTCAGGTTGATGGCTCGGTGATTCCTGGTTATATCGGTCTCGAAGCGGGACAATCGGCCTTTGGTGATATTTATGCCTGGTTCAAGAGGGTAGTGGCATGGCCAATTGAGCAGATTCTCTCCAAATCAACCCTCATCGATGTCGAAACACGTGAAAAGCTGATGGCTGAAACGCTGGACCGGATCATACCCGAATTATCTGAAGAGGCGATGCTCATACCAATTGAGGAATCCACTATAATTGCTGTTGACTGGATGAACGGACGTCGAACTCCCGATGCGACTCAGGAGGTAACAGGTTCCATCACAGGACTAAAACTGGGATCATCTGCCCCCAGAATATTTAGGGCCCTGGTTGAGGCAACCGCTTTTGGGTCTAAAGCGATCGTCGACAGATTTAAACGTGAGGGTATAGAGATCAAGGAGATCATTGGACTGGGTGGAGTTGCAAAAAAATCACCTTTTGTAATGCAAACGCTTGCTGATGTGTTGAATATGCCAATTAAGGTTGCCACAACAGAACAAACCTGTGCTTTTGGCGCGGCTATGTTTGCCGCTGTCGTTGCTGGAATTTATCCAAAAGTTGAAGACGCACAAAAGGCCATGGGAAAAGGGTTTGAGAAAGAATATTTTCCCAATGCTGAAAATGCTGAGAAGTATGCTGCGATTTACCAAAAGTATTTAAAAATAGGAGCGTTCACCGAAAAAGAGCTTTAAAATCAATATAAGAGAAATCTAACAGCAATTTTTTTTAACGAAAATTTTTTTTATATTTGGCCGTTGCCATCTTATGCAGTTCCAATTGGAGTCAATTCAATTGGAACTGCATAATTTATAGGTATTTATACCGAAGAAAGCGAAAGTTAATTTTGCTTTTTGCAGTTTTATTAACCTCAGAGAAACAAAATCGGCTGTTTATCCCGATTTTCTGAGCAAAAAAACAACAATCATTAAATTTTAAATTATGGGAAGACCACCAACCAGAGCGAAGGAATACAGAGATGGATTTTATATTGAAGTTCGCAATAAAGGATCTCTGACAGGGATTAAGATTATTCGGAAAAGTAAAGATGAGATGATGCTGGCCATCAAAGAATATGAGAAGACGAAAGAAGTGATTATTCTGGGTGAGTCCAAAAATGGTAAATGGGCCAATAAGCCGGAGACGAACCAGAAATTTGATTCAATAGAACACAATATTTAGCCACAGGTGGTGAGCCATTCATTGCCGAAAATAATTTTTAAGACCCCAAATGAGTATTTCTCAATTATTTAGCACAAAACCCCTCGCGGAATTGATGCATCATGCCAAAGAAGACAATTCGATGAAGCGGGCGCTCAGTGCAACAAATCTTACAACACTTGGTATTGGAGCAGTTATCGGAGCGGGAATTTTTGTCCTGACGGGACAGGCTGCGGCTCAGTATGCCGGTCCGGGCATCGTGATCTCTTTTTTGATTTCTGGTATGGCCTGTTTGTTTGCAGGTTTATGCTATGCTGAATTTGCATCGATGATCCCTATCTCCGGAAGCGCCTATACTTACGCCTATGCCACACTTGGAGAGTTCATCGCCTGGATTATTGGTTGGGATTTGATTTTGGAATACTTATTTGCAGCATCAACAGTTTCAGTGGGTTGGTCGGGTTATGTGGTTAGTTTTCTCAAAGATTTTGGCATTTATATCCCACCCCAATTTACTGCAGCCTGGCGTACCATTCTTGTTGATATTCCTAATCTGGGATGGAAACCACTTACCAGTCAACTTGCAGCTTCTCTTACTTCAACGGGTATTATCGTTGATCAGTTGCCACATGTTACTGCGATTTTAAATCTACCGGCAATGTTTATTGTTGCGGCTATTACCGTCCTTCTCGTTATTGGAATCAAGGAATCTGCCGGTTTCAATAACATCATGGTGATGATTAAGGTATTTGTAATATTGCTTTTTATTGGAATCGGATTTTTCTTTGTGAATAAGGCCAATTGGCATCCATTTATTCCACCTAATACGGGCGTGTGGGGTCATTTCGGATGGAGTGGCGTATTGAGGGGCTCTGCAGTTATCTTTTTTGCTTATATTGGATTTGATGCCGTTTCGACGGCGGCTCAGGAGGCAAAAAATCCGCAACGTGATATGCCGATCGGAATCCTTGGATCTCTTGGTATTTCAACAATATTATACATTCTTGTTGCAATCGTCTTAACCGGAATCGTAAGTTATACATTTCTCAATGTTGCCGACCCAATTGCCGTAGGCGTTGATGCAATGGGGAAAGGACTTTTCTGGTTACGTCCGATCATCAAGATTGCGGCCATTGCAGGTCTAAGCTCTGTAATACTTGTGATGATGCTTGGACAACCACGTATTTTTTATGCAATGGCAAAGGATGGCCTGTTACCTCCCCGCTTTGCCAAAATCCATTCCCGTTTCAAAACCCCTTATTTCAGTACAATTATCACGGGATCATTCGCCTTTGTACTGGCTGGTATACTTCCTATCGATATCCTTGGCGAACTGGTTTCTATTGGCACATTACTCGCCTTTGTTATTGTTTGTGTCGGCATCATATTTTTAAGGGTTAAACGACCCGAAATCAAACGACCTTTCAGAACACCTTTAGTCCCGCTTATCCCGATCCTAGGCGCATTAATTTGTATGATCCAGATGTATTCCCTGCCAGTAGACACCTGGCTCCGGTTAATTATCTGGATGGCGATTGGTATGGTGATCTATTTTACCTATAGCAAACGCCATAGTCTTTTAAGAAATCACAATTCTCAGAATACAAAGGAGGAATAAACAAACGGAAAGGGTTTTGGTGTTTTCAACGCAAATGATTTGTTATCAAATTTTTATTGCCGATACCCATGATTCTGCGTGCCCTGTTTCGTACAAACCGGTGGAACAGGTTGCGCTATACCCTCTATGCTCCAGGTTATGACCTGGTGGGGCGGATATTCTCCAAATCAAGGCTAAAGTCAATCAATGATCACTGTATTTGACAAATTTGTCCCCAAAGGGAGGAAGTTGTCGGTTTGGCGAAGGGTGTTCAATCCAATCACAAATTTTCTGTTCAGCGATATCACCCGACGTATCGAAACCATTGTATCCCAAACAGATTTGGAGATTGAGGCAGACCAGCCTGTTGATTTTAATGGCAATTTCAGAATTATCAGGTTATGCAAAGTGGAATAAAGGAGAGCAGTTTGGTGTTCCAATTAACCACCCCTCTAAATCTTCTCCATTCTCAATAACTTCTGACCTTACCCCCCTTTACTGGAGTGGTTGGTAGAGGTCGTATTTAGGGGGATGTCAAAATGGGGAAATAGGTAATAAGAATATCCAAAAGTTATGACCATTCAGCAGCAATCACCCGAAATATGACCAAAATTGTTTTATTTTGCGTCATGAACTTCTAATATCCAATAGTATGTCATTGATTCAAAAGGTAAGGAAAAACAAATATCACCTTCTTTTCTCTGTGCTGCCAATCGTGATTCTGGCAGGCTTGTTAAAAACTATTTTTCATTTTTTGAATTGGGAAGTTATTCCAAAGGAGCTTACCACTTTTTTCCCAAGTATTCTGACCGGGATAATTTTTATCCTTGGGTTTTTGTTGGCGGGTGTGGTTACCGACTACAAGGAGAGTGAGAAAATTCCGAATGAAATGGTGGCCTCGTTATATGCCATATGGCAGGAAGCTGCATTTATCAAAGGTGTGCAGAACTGCCCCTCTGTCGATTGGTTAATGTCCAGATTGAAATTGTTTGTACCGACTTTTAAAAATGAATTTCTTATCCAGCGAAATAACGAAATTCATCAACTGCTCGATGAACTATCAGATGATCTGATTCAGCTGGGGAAAGAGGGTGCCACTGCGAATTACCTGATCAGGATGAAGAGTGAGATCACCAACCTGAAAAAAACTGTAAACAGGATAAACGTGATCAAGACCACTGATTTTGTTCCCTCTGTTTTTGTTTGCCTGCAAGCCATTACCATCATTTTTCTTGCTGTCTACTGTCTGCTGGCGGTGGAACCATGGTGGGGTGGGTTAATTTTGGTTTGTATTTTCACGTTTGTGATTTTTGCAATTCTCACCCTGATAAAAGATATGGAAGATCCTTTTGAATACGACGGCAGCGGCCTTACCAGTTCGGATGAGGTGAGTCTAAGAATACTTGATAATTTTCAAAAGGAGCTCGAAGAAAAATTAAATGAATTTTAGTTGGAATGTTTTGTAACATATCTGTACTTTATCCGTAACAGGTAATGCGAGTAAATGATTGTTACGTGTTTTGAGTTTAGTTTTTATATGTGATTAAGAGCTGGTGTGGAGACTCCAGCTCTTTTTTTTTAGATAAATCGAAAAATAGTCATAAATAGGTAACCTTTTTTATGAATGAATTCTCTCTGTGTAAACACCACTCTGATTTACCCACTAAACGCCAGTAATTTACCAATTTCCGGTCGATATAACGGTTGAGGTTGAAGTAAAGGGAATCAGATAATCAACCGGATAAATGCAATGAAAACCGGGCCTGTGCGGATGGTGTAGCGCAATCCGCCAACCGGCGGACAGGGTCTTGCAGACCATATGAAGTCTAATTATTGTGTGTTGTGTTTTTTATTGACTGTCATTTAAATTAATCCAAATGAAATAGCAATAAAGCTAGGTCCGTTTAAGCCTCCATGCATAATCACGCCTATCCATGAGTTTTTAGTTTTCTGAACAATGTATGATTGTATGAAAATCAATGGGATTAAAGTAATTAGTAACTGCCAACCGAATGCAATGTGGAATAATCCCCAACCAAAACCATGAATTAACCAGGCATTTTTTCCAAATGCGATTTCTTGACGAGGTAACATTACGCCTCTCCAAAGAATTTCTTCCCCAAGAATATTTAATATCCAATAAGGAAACCAAATAAGAAGTAGCCAATAACGTCCTTTCGCTAAAGGTTCAAAAGACATGAATGCTGGTGAGTGGTCAAATTTACCAATAATGAGTTCTAATCCTTTCATTATAATTCCGCTAAAGATTCCAACAAGTATCAAGCCTCCAATGCACCATAGTATATCTTTCTTGCTTATTTTCCTGAATCTTAATCGCTGAATCCAAGTATTCTTTGATACTTCAAATCCCTCAGATTTTAATATTATAAAAGCTACAATTATCAAAGGCGTAAAAATCCCTAATCCTGCAACAATAAACCAAAACAAAATTGTTTCTTGACCTGTAATTTCACTTAGATATGGTATCAAGTACTTAGTTAAACAAAACATCAAAAGGGCAGCAGGAATGTAAATCGCAAATGATGCTAATAATCCAAGTTTTCTTAATTCAATTTCTTTCTTCATTTCTTTGTCTCAATTTCTCATTGTTCATCACAATGTTGGTAAGTAGTTTAACATAACACAACTGGGTAGCTTACGCCCCCGAAGAACCGTACGCGCGACTTTATGCATCTATTATTTACTTTAAATTGTATGCATGATTTTCAATTCACCGCATACGGCTCAGGCACTTTTAAGGCTGACCCGGCGAAGGGTAACCCGGCTGTTGTTACTAACTTTACTTGTCATAAAAGTAGTTATTTGTTTACACTCTTTTGCTAATTCGGCTCTTCGTTTTGTTCTGATAAAGAAGTATTTGTCAAATTGTTTCCATGCTGGTATTTTGCCCATCGTTTGAGTTGCCACCAGATGAATGAACCAAGTCGGATGAAAATCCGAAAAACAAAAAATAAGCTTACTTTTTCCCCTAACAGAACCAGCCCGCGACGACAGGTTTCGCTGAACAGAGAATAGACCAAAATCCCATTAACCTTTTCCGGTAATGGGATTTTTTATGCACGGGATTTCGGCTATTCTGCTAAATGTTAGTGGCAGGCGTTCGATAGGAATCACATAGATGGATTGATTATGCGTTTATTTTTTTTGGTTGCGGAGTCTTGGTTGCTCTAATCTGGCGCTTTTGATGTGATCGTTTCTGCCCCTTAATAAATTCACTGATTGCTTTCTCTTCTTGCGGAGACATAGGATCTTGTCCGCCAATATAATCTACATCAAGTTCTTTTGCTTTACTTTTCATTTCGGAAAATATTTATTGATAAGTTTAAGAGCTGCATTTTTATCGATAATCATTATACGTCCGCCAAAATGGATGGCACCTAGGGTCTCTACATAGTGCTGCACAAGTTGCGTTTTTGAGAAAAAGGAAACATTTCCATCATATCCACGCTGAAAGGAAAGTTTACAGGCAAATGCAACGAGGTTTCCAGGAACTCCAGCATAAACTTTAGTATTTCCTTTGTTAAATGGAGCACTTTCAACAAGATGCAAATAGACATGATCGGACTTAATTTCTACACTTATAAGACCTTGAATAACTGATTGATTATTTACGATCGTCAATTTATAAACGTCCTTTTCCGGTTGTTTGAATTCTATTTTCCAGTCAAACAACCAGCCGTTCTTCTTGCTTATTAATTTTAGATCAGCATTTGAAATCAGTGTTATGTCTGTTGGGAAACTGTCACCTGTAATGACATTCTCAATTGAGTTTGTTAATTTATCAATCTCAAAATCAAGTCCTATTGGTTTAATGTTTCTCACTATTCAAAGATACTAAATTACAGTGGAAAAATTCTTCGTTGTTTAGATTTCTTTATTTTGAAAGATCGTTCCTACGCTTGCCACTAACACTTGTATATCCACAGAGTTGTGGATATATCGTTATTGGTTTGATCGTATTTTGTTTGTTAATGTACTGATATTTTGTTGCATATATAAATTGTGTGTCATTTTCAATTAAATCTGCCGATACCCCCTTGTTTGCCCCAATCCTTCAGGGAGAGGTTGTTGTTCGGAGTTTGTAACTCAGTTAAATGCCTGAACAACCTTCTGATGATATTTGCCAATTAATTTCGTTGCAAACGATCAACCATTCAAGGTTGTATCAAAAGTCTTTTTACCGCGGAGATACGCAAAGAAGGCGCAAAGTTACGCAGAGATATAATTCAGTAATTTAATGCATTGCGTTTCTCGGCGGTTTCCCTCTGCGGTTCTCAGCGGTTAAAATTTTTACTTTTGATACAGCTTCAGGTCTTATCTTTTCCGACCTGCCGGAATAAAATCCGTTTTTAATCCGCATTTCCCGCGTTAATCCGCGTTCCATTTTTTATCCCTGAATAAACCGAACTTTTCACACCTCCAAATTTATCAAAATAAACTCCAATAATTTATTTCAAATCACTTTAATTAGCTGTTTTTTAACATGTTTTGTGTGGCATCCCTAAACGGCATCAATCATATGATTTATTTGGCAGATGTGCCTCTTTTATTAACAGGTGTACCGTTTTTGCCAATAAGTGTAACATAAAATAGTAGAGGCGCCGCTCGCGCTCATTTGAAACAGGAAGAAAAGTTGCAACCGGTTATCCGATTACCCCCTCATCCTTACAAACTTTGGGGAGTAAAGTATTGAATTTATTACGAATAGTTCTTTTTAGTGAGCAGGGACTGGTACCTGCGCTTGAGATAGTCACCAGCTCACTGATACAAACTTTCTTTATAGTGAGCAGGTGACAGGTTGTTATCCCTGAAATAGTCACCAGCTCACTTACCAAAACAGATTTATCTACCCCCCCGCAGATTTGTCTAAATGCATCCGGACCGAGTCTAAACCCTCCGCGGATTTGTCTGAACGCTCCGCAGATTTGTCTAAACCCATCCGGACTGAGTCTAAACCCTCCGCGGATTTATCTGAACGCTCCGCGGATTTGTCTAAATGCATTCGGACCGAGTCTAAAACCTCCGCAGATTTGTCTCAACGCATCCGGAATTTGTCAGAACCCTCCGCAGATTTATCTGAACGCATCCGGGCTGAATCAGAGGGCATCCTGAACTTGTCAGAACGCATCCGGACAGAATCAGAGGGGATTATATTGTTAATAAGTCACCCTCTCCCTTGGGGAGGGGTGGGGTGGGGTCCTGACCAGTTCCGTCCGATTGAAGGGTTGTGCATCGCCGGGCTTGTGATCGCGGACAGTTTGCGCTCGTACTTTCGATCCCGGGGTGGCACGATCCCGGATGCTTTTATTCATAACGAGATCTTTGCAGGGATCGCTTACCCCGGGTTTTGAAGATATAGCCCATTCAGGGCATTATATCCGGGTGTGTAAGAGACTGTTTATTAGTCACCCTCTCCTTTGGGGAGGGCCGGGGTGGGGCCTTTCACCTTTTGTACCCTGAACCGGTGCGATCCCGAAACCACATCCTCTATAATAATCCTTGAAGAATCGACTACCGGCACCAAAACTGGTTGTCCGTCCATCGTAAGTGAATTTTTTTCACCAATTTCAGGAAGTGAAACTTTGGCGGTAGTGTTGGCCGGAATCGTCATATTCAATTCAAAGTAGACTCCGGTTTCCTGTTTAAAACTGCACAAAATCTCTCCGCGAATGGTGGGTAATTTTAGGGTAGCCTGTGTTAAATTCCCCGGTTGAGGTTTAATGGTAATTTTCCCGAAACCGGGTTCAACTGGCTCTATTCCCATTAATTTGCGGGGTATAATGTGGGCCGGAGAAGCGCTCCATGCATGACTCCACCCCATCAGGTCCGGCATATATTTGACATCCCAGGCCTCGGTGGTCATCGTCGAACCCGTTCTGATCATATTCATCCAACTGCGATCTGTTTCAGAAGTCAACAGATCCAACGCATATTGTCCTTCATTCGCATTATAAAGCCCCTCCATGAGGTAATTTGCACCATAAACACCACAAGCCATCCCTTTAGATTTGATATACTTCACCACACCTGGTTCCTTTTCTGTTGGGACCAATCCAAATGCAAGTGGAAACATATTGGACTGGATCGACGAATGTTGCGATCCAATACCATCAAAATAGATCCCCTTTTTAGGGTCAAAAAGCAGGGTATTAAATATTGTTTTTACTTTTTGCGCCTTTTGGTCAAAAAGATCAGCATCAGCCTGATTGTTAACCGCCTTTGCCATGCGTCCCATCAAAACCAACGACCTGTAATAGAATGCATTGACAACAGTATTATAGGTTTTCAGCTCGTGATTATCGCGCTCTCCACTGGGTTGAATCCCCTGCATCTCGCTGGGCCAGTCGACAATATCTACCAGTTTTTTCCCGTTGAAATGAATCGATTGAAGAAACTCTTTCGTCTGAAGACCCGTAAGCGTACTAATCAGTCCGTTTTCTGTCTCAAGGGCCATGAGCGTTTTAGCTTTCAGGTCGTTATAATACTCCTTTATCAATCGTGTATTCCCCGTGTTCATGTAATCGGCCCAGGCCATCAATACGCTGTGACAGATCCATTCTGTGGGCCAGGTGGCATGGTAGATCAGGTTCTCCGTACTGTAACGGCCGATGGCATATTCGCGGTCGGTGGAATAATGACACATCTGCTGAATGTAACAATCTGCTTCGTACATCATCCGCTCCCTTTGGCTGTTGGCATAATCGCCATTATAGGTGTTGGCAATGGTCGAATATTTGCAAAGATTATAAACTGCATTCAGTTTTTCATTGGAACATGAAAAAGCTGAGGCTTCAGGATCGTTTAAATAATAGAGCGCTTTCTGAACGATACGATTGACCTTAATCGCACTATTCGGCAGGAGAATTTCACAATACCGGAAAGGGATTACCTCTGGCAATTCTGCCGGCAAATTCTGACTATGAGGATATTCAGCGACAAAACGGGGAATTTTTAGATCATATTCATGCGTTCCTTCCCGAATAGGCAAGTCATAGGTCTGAAAAATAATGCCACCACCCGGCTTCTGATCGATAGAATCGCCAACCGCTTTTTCTCCAACTCTGATTTTCAGAACAAACCCTTCTTTCATGGGAGATTTACTGGTGATATTTAAAGTCAGATATGAAAATGCTGATTTCTTAAAATCATAAAACAAAACACCATTATTCCGCGTAATTATTCTGTCAGGAACAACATCATGATAATTAATAGGGTGCCGGTTCTCCATCGTCCAAAGCTGACCACCTTTACCGTTGGATATTTTTACCCATTTACTCTCTCCGGGCCATTGTTTTTGAGTATCAAATCCCGAGGTATTGAACTTTTGCGGTTCACTCCAGCCCGAACAGATGTCGGTTTTACCCCAGGTTCGAACTTTCCACCAGTACGATTGATGAGGTGAAAGGGGTTTGCCTCCATAGGGAATATTAATAGACTGCCCGGAAGGAACTTTCCCTGAATCCCAGAGTTCAGGATTATCGGAGGTTAACAGGAAAGGAGATGGCGCTACAAAGATTTGATAAGCCGTCTGATAATCCCCGGGTAAAGCACTATTCACAATCCATCCGAATTCAGGAGTAGGGGAGGTGATTACTGATAACTCAGGATGTGCAAGTAACTCACACAACAATCCCGTGGGGTTATTCTTTTGTCCAAAGCAATTGAACGAAGTAGAAATGACAATTGCCAGGAAAACATTTTTTATATTACTCATAAGGGTGATGCAAATTGGTCTTTATGTAATTGGTTGATTATCTCATTAACGCCTTCGGCATATCTGGTGGGTGTGTATTTAAAATAACTCTCAAATCAGCATACTTTTATCGACATCGGTGCCATAAAAATCGGCCGCCCGGGCGATGATTACTTTCAACTTTCCCGCTTTCATAGCATCGAGGAGCATCAGGTCAACCTGTGCCCGAATCTCACCCTTTTTGCTTGTTGGGCTAACAGGTGATTCCTCTGTAATATGCTTCACAAAGTCACCTCCAACAGAATAGACGTTGTCGAAGAAGAGCAGTTTCGCCTTATTTTCAATACAGGCATCCATCACATTTTGTATCAGCGGAGGCCAGATTTGCTGCCATACACTTGTGCTATATGTTAGTCCAATTGTAAGATAGACGATCTCAGAACCGGCAACTGCACTAAATACCTGGTCCCGCTCTGTTAAATCTGCGGAGAATAACTGATCACTCTCATTTACCTTTTTGGGATTGCGGCTGACCAGCCTTATATCGTCGGTAAAATGTTTGAGTGATTTTGCGAGTTCTATACTGATAGATCCTCCCGCTCCTAAAATTGTTTGCATAACGTTTAAAAATTAAAGCATAACCTCTTCGCCGCTCAAAAGTAATAAACGTTTTTTATCGCCACTATAAATATACACTACTCTAAGGACCTGGTGAGGATTTTGAGGATAAAAAGAACATAAAAAAAGCTGCCCCGGATGAAGGGCAGCCTTTACACTAATTAACCTATGAAAAAAAAGAATTTAATAAGGTTTGCCGGTACCCTGTAAAAGCCACATCCTGGAATAGGTATGGTCTTTACTCTGACCTGATGGAACATAGCTGGTAACCTCAAGTTTGGCAACTGCCTCATTGTAATTAACAAGGTATTTTGAATCCTGACTAGGAACCGGGTACATAAAACGCAATGGCAGAGCTTGTCCATATTGGGTAACCGGTCCCACAACAAGTGCCGGAAATCCAGTGCGGCGATAGTCAAACCACGATTCGGCATAGAGGAATAAAGAGATCCATTTCTGTTCCATGATTCGTTCCAACCCATTGGAAGCGCTGGTATAACTAACCTTAGGATTACTATAGTAATTGTTCAGATTAAAACTATTTGTACCATCTGTAATTCCCCAACGCTTCAGTGAGGCTATGATTCCATTTTTATAATGTGTCTCAGGATCTGAGACTGAAAAACCACCGCGTTGAGCAGCTTCTGCCAACAGAAACTCGACTTCGCTATACATCATCAGGTCCATCTTGATGTAAGTTTCGCTGTTTGCCCTGAACCTGGAATGGAGATAGGAGATATAAGGACTTCTTTCGGGCTGTGAAAATGCTGGTCCGGCCCCTTTGTTGTAGATCTGTGCATCAAAAAGGGCAATATTGGCAGGCATCCCAACATAAAGTGAAGTATCAAGTGCGGTATTGGTTGTTGGCAATACGGTGACAGAGAAAGTTTCTCCAAACCAGTTTTTTACTGTAATAGTAGATGAAGCTGTGGCATTGAAATCCCACTTTGTGAGCACAGGAAGAGCCCACCGATGGAGACGGGGATCGTTCAATGACTTTAATTTATCGACCATTGTTTTACACGGTTTCGTTTGATACTCTGGATTGGAGGTGTTGAGTAACCCACCTTTAGCCGAGTTATTGGCGGTGGTGCCAAGGTAGTTTACAACTGCATCGTCACTCATGGAAGTGAAGGCTTGCGCCGATGCTGCATTGAATTCGGCAACAATATCAACTCCAAGAGCAGTCATATCAGCTTTCTTATTAAGTAAACGCATGGCATATCTTAACCGGAGTGAATTAACAAATTTTCTCCATTTGACAGGATCACCGCTATACATCACGTCAGACGTTGGAGAAATCTTGTAATTCGAAATTCCGGCATCCCCTAAAATGGTTTCTGCATTTTTAAGATCGGTAAGTACCCCCTTGTAGATATTTTTCTGATCATCATACTTGGAAAAATAAACTCCCTGTGATGCCTCAAGACTTTCTGAGTAAGGTACATCGCCAAACAAATCGGTGAGGGTGCCATAAAGAAATGCTCTAAGGGTTAAAGAGATTGCTTCGAAGAATTTGTTGTTTTCAGTGATCGACTTATCATGGATGAGGGCAACATTTCTTAAAAGATCATAATAACTTGCCCATGAACCTGCGGTCCAAAGGTACTGGTTGACCTCAGGCATACCATCATTGGTTCCCATCTGATTGTATTGCATAGCCCCGGCAACCCCGGTCTTATGGTCGCCAATTGATTTGTAGGTCTTTGCAGTATTTGTGAGAACATAGGTTAGAATATAATTGGAAGAGACACTTACAGGATTATTTGGATCCACATTTAACTCATTCAAATCCAGACAGGCAGTCATCTGGAATAGTAACGTCAAAGCAACTATTACTTTTATTTTTATCGTTTTCATAGTATTTCTCCTTTTTAAAAATCAAAGTTTAACTTAAATCCCAATGAACCTGTCCAGGGCATCATATTATAATACTCGGCGCCCTGTACCCATCCACCACCAGCCTGTCGGTAAGCTCTTTCCGGATCGATGTGAATACCGGCTTTTGTCCATTCGAAGATGTTATCTGCAACAATAGAGACTGATGCATGTTGGATCTTGATTTTTTCCATATATTTTTTTGGAATGCGATAAGTTAATGCAATTTCCCTTAATTTGACATAAGTGGAGCTATAGACAGCACGATCGACAATCGCTCTGTTGGATGCCTGATTGGCATTAAACGGATCTAACCAAACAGTAGTAGCCGGGGCCCCCAAATTTTCGACATACGATTTTACCCCACCGGTAACCACCTCACGTACACCAGGATTAAAACTGGCATCGGCATAACGTGTTGTTGGAACAGGGTTTGGCCATGCAAATCCTCCCAGCTCAGGTAGTCGGCCACCCACCCAATTGCCAAAGAATGCTTCAGGATTTGCTTTGATCTGTGTGACGATATCGGTATTTTTATCGTACGGCGCTCCACTGAATGAGAGTTCATTCACACCATTATTTTGCATAAACATCCATGAGTTTGAATAAAAATGTCCCCCCTCATTCCATTCAATATTGGCATAGAGCGAAAAGGCCTTATAGGTAAAGGTAGGCTGGATACCCAGAATAAAATCCTGGTTTGTGTTTCCAATCTTTACCATATGTGTAGGATCCTGATCCATCTGGTATTTTCCCGAAGACGATACGATGGGGTATTTGTAATATGGCGAGGCTGCATTGGCAACTGTCAAAATCGGCTTCTCCCAGATATCGCCCATCAATTCACCAACTTTTGTACGTATCAAACCATTTCCACCTTCAATAGAGTAAAAAGAATAATCGGATAGTCCTTCAGCAAGTGCCCTTAGGTAGGTTTTGTTTTTTGTAAAACTGAAATTCATATCCCATTTGAAATCTCCTGCAATAACCGGAGTTGTGGTCAAACCGATTTCCCAGCCCCTGCTCTCAATATTTCCGGCATTAATCGATTTGGATGATGCTCCCGATTCGATGGGTAACGATATATTTAATATCTGGTTCTTGTTTTGGACGATGTAATAGGTCGCTTCCAATCCTATCCTGTTTTTCAAAAACTTTAAGTCTACACCAATTTCATTGGAAGTCTCCCGTTCCGGTTTTAACATATTATTCGTGAGATTTCCTCCCATATACATTACTTTTGATGTACCCCAGTCCTGGCCTATTGAAAAATAGGGGTTTAAGGCATAAGGACCCGTGTCGTTTCCTACCTGAGCACTACCTGCGCGAAGTTTTGAAAAGGTGATCCATTCAGGCATGGTAAACATCTCTGAAAAGATCAAACTTAAAGAAGCTG
This sequence comes from Prolixibacteraceae bacterium, assembly GCA_963677935.2. Taxonomy (GTDB): domain Bacteria; phylum Bacteroidota; class Bacteroidia; order Bacteroidales; family Prolixibacteraceae; genus JAAFHB01. Next base: position 4,663,530 of record CAXXEH010000003.1, read on the forward strand.
ACGGATAGAAGTACGATCTGTTGGCAGCTGGCAAGGTACTTGACCAGTCGTTACGTCCGGTGATATCAAGATATACCAATCCCTTATAATCGATGGAGGCCATTCCGTAAACACTGTTCACCGCTTTCTGCCCCCAGGAACTACTATAGGTAACTGTCCCCGGCACACCATTCGAAATGGTATAGAGCTGAGGAATGACCAGTGAAGAGGCGGTATTGCTTATTCCCCTGGAATAGACATATCTCCGGTTGGCTGCCACAAATGCATTGACATTCCATTGGTCATTAATCTTCTTTTTATACGAAAGGTTTAATTCAAGGTTGGTTTCCTTATTGTAGAAATCATAAATATTGTAATATCCTGTCGTATTAGTTGTGGTACTGAAAGCTCTTTTGCCCTGGCGGTTTTCAGTATAGGCATCCCGTGAAAAGCGCCCCATAAGGCTGAGTTCCTTGGTAATCTCCCAATCCATCTGAACTTTACTGATCAATCGGTCCCTTTTAAAGGAATTCGTATTTTCGTTGGCAACGAAATAGGCATTATTCTGCTTGGAAGCATTTACATTTTGCTGAATCCCCTCCAGTCCTGGTTTCCAGTAATTTTTAAGATCCATAATATTCACCTGAGCCCCCTTTTCGTAAAGACTCCTGACCACATCGTTCCGGTCATCTCCCGTGACGTTGGTTCGGTTGTCAGAACCCGATTCATTCCAGTTAATATTGGCAGTGACCGAAAGTTTATCAGACAACTTATATTGTGTATTCAGGTTGATAGTACTCCTGTTTAAATCAGTGTTAGGAATCATACCGATATTTCTCATGTCTCCTACAGATAACCTGAAATAGCCATTTTTATTATTACCATCAACAGCCACATTATTGGTTACTGTATAACCGGTCCTCATAAAGTCCTGAATCCTGTTCTTATGAGAAACAAGGGGAACTTTCACTCCATTACTGTTCCATTGAGCCCAAAGTTCTCCTTTATCCAGCTGAGCGCCCCACGATTCATTTTCAGCCTCTTCAAGTATATGAGCACCAGCTTTACCGCTACCAAATCTTGTTTGATAAGGGTAAATATCGGTGAGAACATCAAATACGATAGAAGAGTTTACCGAAACACCAACTCCTTTTTTACCTTTTACACCTGATCGTGTAGTGATTAAGATAACGCCGTTACCTGCACGAGAACCATATAATGCCGCAGCACTTGCTCCTTTAAGTACAGAAACGCTCTCAATATCATCAGGATTAAGGTCAGAAATGGCATTCCCCATATCCGCACCATTGTAAAGATTGGTAGAGGTATTCGAGACAGGTACTCCGTCAACTACAAACAATGGCTGATTATCATTACTCAAAGATTTTGCACCACGAATGATGATATTGACCGATGATCCTACTGTACCATTCATTTGCGAAATTCTTACTCCGGATACTTTACCCTGCAGTGCATTCAGCACATTATTTTGCGGGGTTTCTGTCAGGATTTCTCCCCTCACTTCACCAACTGAATATCCAAGTGCTTTTTTCTCCCGCTTAATTCCCAAAGCAGTTACCACAACATCAGCCATACCAACAGTTTCCACTTCCATCACAACCGCAAGATTACTCCTGGTACCAACAGAGACCTCCTGCCGTTTCATCCCAATAAACGAAAATTGCAAAATGGAATTATCAGGAATAGCTGAAAATGAGAAATTCCCATTCCCATCCGATATGGTACCAATAGTGGTCCCCTTCACTACGATGGATACACCAGGGAGTAATGCTCCATTTTGATCGGATACCGTTCCGGTGAGTTTTTTCCCTTGTTGTCCTACCAAAGTAGGAGAATCAGAGGGCATCAACACAATATGACGGTCGATAATCTCATAAATTACGCTCTTATTCGAAAACAACTGTGCAAGGATAACATCAATTGTTTTCTCATCGGCCAGTACGTCTACTTTTCTGGTCACGTCAATCTTATTGTTGTCATACATAAAAGAAAATTCAGTACGATTCTCAATTTGTTGAAGAACCTCTTTTACGGCAACATCCTTCAGGTTCATGGTCATTTTTGTGTTTTGGGCATAGGTTGCTCCCATACTACTCAAAAGACCTGTAAAGCAAACCATTACAATGATCAATTTCATAATCAGCAGGATTTTCATGATTGGGTGCATTAATAAATTGCACACCTCACATTGATGTTTTTTTTTCATATTTTTAAAAAGTTTTTATAGCACCTTGGTTTTAGTACATAAACGCCAATAAATGCACTAATAAGATGCTGATGAATAATTATTTTTAACAATTAGTTTTACAGGTTTGTCCGTGTGGCAGACCTGTATTTTTTAAGTTGGTTTTTTCACTATTTCATAGGCATTACTATTTTTAGTTAAATTGCTGTTTTAGTTGGCATATCTGATGGTAACATCTTTTCCATCAATTTTATATTCGAGCGGAGTGATTACTTTTAACAATTTAAGTAATTCGGTAAGCGACTCCGTTTTAATCTTAAAAGTATAGTTATGTTTCTTTTTCATTTTTTGGTCAATCGTAATGTTGACTCCATACCACCTTTCGAGATACCTGATTACCTCCTCAAAAGGGGTGTCATCGAAAATCAGTTCATTGTTTTTCCACGATGTCACCACGTCAACCTTCGCCGTGTTCAAAACAGTTTCATAAGTTATCTCATTAATGATAGCCTGCTTTCCTGAGGTAAGGTCTGCTAACTTTTCCCCTCCTTTTATAACACCAACGTTACCGGTTTCAACAGTCACTTCAAGATTTTTCTCTTCTTTGTAATTCTTTATATTAAAGGAAGTCCCGTACACTTCAACATTAACGGTGCCTGTGTTCACCCTAAACATCTTCGATTTGTCCTTTGTCACCTCAAAATAGGCCTCTCCTTCCATCTCAACTTCACGAATTTTAGCATTAAAACTATTCTTATATTTCAGGGAGGAGCCGGAATTCAACCATACACTTGATCCATCAGGCAATACGATCATCGATTTCTGCCCCTCAGGTACAATTACTGTTGAATATTGATTTAAAAAGTCTGGAGGAGTTTTCTCTGTCCGGAAATATTGAACTCCAATTCCAATCAGGAAAAAAATAACTGCTGCTGCTGCAATCCTGATAAACTGATTCAACCACCCCCTATTTTCATTAGGCAAAACAATTTTGTTAATGATATTTGACCAGGCCACCTCTTTATCAGGATAAAAAAGGTTGATATCCGGAGCCGTTAAAGCGTAGGCGGACCATAACTCATTATAAATTTTTTGGTTTTCTGAATTTTCATTGATCCACTGATCCAATGCCTGCGACTCCTCAATCGAGGTTTCTCCTTTTATCTCTTTTATTATCAGTGATCTATAAAATATTTCAGGCATACTTTGTAAGTTCTATTCACAGATAAGGCACTTTAATGAAACAATACCCCCAAAGAAATCTAAAAAAAATTCAAATTGATGATTGGGACCTATTACCAATTCGAGAGAAGCCATTAACGAAAGAACTATTTTCCGATTACTCCAATCAGGAGAAGTACAAAAATCTGATCATAATAGGGTGCCAACTGCTCTTTTAACCGCTTAAGGGCGATAGTCATCTGATTTTCTACCGTCTTTTCTGAAATATCCATTCTTGAAGCGATCTCTTTATACGAAAGATCATCCTGCTTGTGAAGGAGGTAAATTTCACGGCAACGAGGAGGGAGTTTTTCGATAGAGGCATTAATAAATCCTTCTATACGATTAATATCCAATTGGTTAAATTCCGGATCGATATAAGCCTCATTTTTTGATGTGATCTCCAATTTTACGGCCTGATGACTTCTCTCGTTTCGGATATGATTAAGAAACTTATTCCTGGAAGCCCTAAGTAAATATGATTTTACAGAGGTTTCTATCTTAATGACCCCCCTTTTTTCCCACAAATAGATGAAAATATCCTGGACAATATCCTCCGAAACGGATTGATCACGTATATACAGATTCACATAATTGCACAAGTCGTCGTAATACTTATCAAAGAAAAATCGTAAAGCATGATGATCTCCTTCTACCATACGCTGATAAATGAAAAACTCATCATTGTGATCATTATTTTTGTTAGTCTGGTGTAAACTCATGGTCCAAAATTGAATTACCCCGAAATATACTAAAAATTTTATTCAAAAGGTGTGATAGAATTGAAAAATCCATCATTGCCTAAAAAATAATTATGAATTACCTTCCGGTAAACCTTTAACAATAAAACGAACAAATCGGTTCGACAACAAAACAGCTTCAAACCTTAAGAAATAGAATAATCCGGAAGAATATGATTTATTAACAACAAAAATTGTAAAAGTCCCCGTTAATTATTACTAATTTTATCTGACTTATTCTGCCAATTTCAAAATAAAACCAAAACGAAAGGAATTGAATATGGAAAACAGATTTAATCGCAGGGCTTTTGTCAGTGCAGCTTCCTTAACTGGAGCAGGTTTATCACTTGGAGTTCCAAAAATTTTATTTGCTACCGATAAAGATACCCTCAAACCTGCTATTCTGGGTGGCCGAAAAGCCCATGAGGGACCATTCCCGGCCTGGCCTGTAATCAGTCAGACCGAGGAGAGGGCGATAAATGAGGTATTGCAAAGCAAAAAGTGGTGTCGCCTGGGTAGCAACAAGGTTGATGATTTTGAAACTGAATATAAGAAGCTTACCGGTGCAAAACACTGCCTTGCAACATCAAGTGGCACAAGTGCTTTATACACAATACTTGGTGCCCTCGACATCGGTCCGGGTGATGAGGTCATAATTCCTGTTTACACTTTTATTGCTACCTACAATGTCGTGGTATTAAATTATGCATTACCCGTTTTTGTGGATACAGACATCGAAAGTTTCCAAATCGATGCGAACAAAATTGAGGCGGCAATTACGAAACAAACAAAGGTCATTATGCCGGTTCATATAGGGGGCTCACCTGCAAACCTCGATAAGATCATGGCAATTTCCCGTAAATCGAATATCCCGGTCATTGAGGATGCTTGTCAGGCGCACCTTGCAGAGTGGCGTGGACAAAAAGTCGGTAATTATGGGTTGGCCGGCGCTTTCAGTTTTCAGGCGAGTAAGAATCTTAATTCAGGAGAAGGGGGGGCCATTATTACGAACGACAAAAGGTTTGCACAAAACTGCTATCGTTTTCATAACCAGGGTCGTGAAGGGCGGGTCTCCAGCTTTAATCCGGGTACAGGTACCCGCGGAACAAATATGCGCATGTACGAGTTTCAGGGTAATCTGTTGGTGGCTCAGATGACGCGGGTGGTTGAGCAAACAAATCGCCGAACCGAAAATGCCAACTATCTGACAAGGATGATGAAGGAGATTCCGGGCATCACACCTGCCGAACTATACAAAGGTACGACCCGAAGTGCCTATCATTTATATATGTTCCGGTACGATAAGAACCATTTTGGAGGATTAAGCCGATCTAAATTTCTGGATGCCCTCAGTCAGGAAGGGGTTCCCTGCACCAATGGATATGGAATGATGAATAAGGAAGAATATGTTACCGGTCTTACTAAAAACAGCCACTACCTGAATATTTACGGAGAGAAAACAATGAAACAATGGCTGGAACGCAATCAATGCCCGCAGAACGACCTGCTTACAGATCAAAGTGTATGGTTCTTTCAAAATATGCTGCTCGGCACTAAAACTGACCTTGAACAGATTGTCGAAGCAATTCGCAAGATTCAAAAATATGCGGCAGAAATCAATAAAGCCTGATTTAAACATAAAACATGAAAAAAGTAGCAGTCGTAGGTTTTGGTTTTATGGGGATGACTCATACCTTGAATATACTCAAAAATGAGGATTTACAATTAATGGCTATTGTCGATAAGAGTACTGAAACGATTGAGAAAAACTTATTTGCTTCGGGTGGCAATTTTTCAACCGGAGAGATAGATCCTGCAGTTTTAAAAAATTTAAATAAATATTCCGATTTTAACGAGTGTCTTGAGACCGAAGAACTGGACGCTGTCCACATTTGTGTACATACGGATCTCCATTACGAAATGGCAAAGAAAGCCCTCCTTCATGACAAGCATGTTTTTCTGGAAAAACCATTCGTGCTCGACATTCAACAAGGTGAGGATTTGATTGAGCTGGCAAAGCAGAAAGGGAAAATTCTAATGATTGCTCATGTGGTACGATTTATGCCCCCTTATCAGAAACTCAAACAATGGATCGATTCATCGGAGTTTGGCGAATTAAAATTCCTTTCATTGTCCAGATTTTCAGGGATTCCTGGATGGGGCCAATGGAAAGAGAAACAGGTTATGGGAACTTCGGGGGGCGCCCTGTTCGATCTTACGATTCATGACATTGATTTTGCGAATTCTATTTTGGGAATACCCTCTGATGTGCAATGCAGTTTTCTTCCGGGCGGATTAAGCAAACATGACTATATCAGCGCGATGTGGAGCTATAGGGATAAAAATGTTCATGTCAAAATTGAAGGTGGAAACACTTTTCATGTCCATTTTCCTTTCCAGGCAGGATATATGGCTCAGTTCGAAAAAGCGAGTATCCTATATACTTCCAGTGATGGAGACGTCATCCGGATTGCAGATGACAATAGTATCAGAGAAGTACCAGCCGGAGATGCCGGCGAAGGATATTATAACGAGATTGCCTATTTTGCCCGCTGTATAAAAGAGAATATCCAGCCAACTGAATGCCTGCCGGCTTCCTCACTTGAGTCTGTTAAATTGTGCTATAATCACCTTTAGCATAACTGTTTTGATGATTCTGTAGCGCCGACCATGCCGGATGTTACAGTATTTAGTCTTTCTGAATCCTAGCATGCGATAAATTATCCCGGCCACGTTTTTACCCTATCCTGGCTCATCACCAAAATCTCCAGAAGATCAGTATTAATATCCAGGCATAATCTCCCGGCTTATAACACTTTTTCCAATTATTACTTAATTAAATATATTATTAAATAACCATGCGGGTATTAATAAAAATTTTAAGTTAGTTAATTATTTAATGTTTATTTTAAAACATGTTAATATATATTAGTTTGTTTATAAATTAATTTATAAACTTGCATTGGCTGGAATATTAATTAACCGATGTATTAGACAAGATTATAACATGCAAACAAGTAATCACTTACAGAGTAAGCACGTCTCTTCGGCTGACCTTAACAAAGTCAGACAAAAGAAGAAAATTCTTAGTTTCCTGCGTTCTAATGGATTCACCTCCGCCCCGGAACTCTGCAAATGGTTAAAAATAAGTTTGCCTACGTGCATTGTTTTGCTCAACGACCTGATTGCATCAGGATATGTGAATAATATTGGTATTGGTGAATCAAGTGGAGGAAGGAAACCCCAACTTTATGGGTTACCCGAAGATGGCTATTACGTGATTGCATGTGATTTTGCCCGTTTCTCAGCAAACATCGCAATAATCGACTGCTACAATAAATTTGTCACCCCGGTTATTCAAATCGATACCCATATAGACGATCCCTTTCTGGTTGAAAAATTATTTGGGGTAACCAATCAACTGATAAAAGATTATCATATCCCGGAGGCAAAAGTTTATGGATTGGGTGTAGATATGCCTGGGCTGATTAACTCTAAAACAGGTATTAACTATACCATTAAAGACAAGAAACGTCAGAACATAGGTCGTGATCTGAAACAGAAGTTCAATAAGCTGGTTTACATTGACAATGATGCAAGGATGCATGCCCACGGTGAGTTTCATTTTGGTGCAGCCAAAGATTACAAAGATGCCATTATTATACATTGGAGTTGGGGATTAGGGTTGGGCATTTTTGTGAACGGACAGCTTTGCAGCGGGAAAAATGGCTTTGCAGGTGAATTCTCACATTTACCAATAGTTGAAAACGGAGAATTGTGTATTTGCGGGAAACGTGGGTGTCTGGAAACCATAGCCTCATCAAATACCATTATCAGACGTGTAAAACAAGGTTTTGCCGATCATACAGTCTCATCGTTGATCAATCAGTTCAAAGACCATCCCGAAATGGTAACTCCTGAAGATGTGATTAATTCGGCAAGGCAGGGAGATGAATTTTGTATTGCCATTTTGAATGATATCGGAGGGGCAATGGGAAAAGGACTCTCCTACATCATTCAATTACTCAATCCTGAAGTGATTGTGTTAAGTGGGCCTCTTTCAAAAGCCAAACAATACATTTTGTCTCCAATTCAGCAATCGCTAAACCGGTTATGCCTTGAGAAAATTTCGGGGAGCACACAGCTGGTTATTTCTGATATGGGTGATCAGACTGCCCTTCTTGGAACTTCTGAGATGATTTTTGAGAAGGTTTTTAATGAAATGAATCTGACGGTAAATGATTTACCAAAAAATAAAACAATGTAAATACAGAACTTATATTCGATATTGACCCATTACGTTTCCTTAAATAAATAAAAATAAATTTTAAAAAACTATGCCTATGAAAAAAAACGAAAGCAGTTAGCAATTCCGAAAACCCCTAGTTCTGATGTATTAATGTTTGATTTATTGGATAAATCTACAGATACGAAGTACTGCCACGAAAAATTGTGGAATAAAAACAAATTATCAATTTCAATTTCAACTAAAATTTAAAAACTTATGCGTAAAATTTTATTATTGGCTGTATTGACGACAGGATTATTCTGCTCCTGGCAGGTTGTCCTCGCTCAAAAAACAATCACCGGTAAAGTAACGGATGAAAAAGATGGCTCTTCAATGCCAGGCGCTACCGTTCTTGTCAAAGGAACAACCATTGGAACTGCAACTGACGTACAGGGCGCTTTTAAAATCACGTTACCGGCGAATGCGAATACTCTGGTATTTTCAATGGTTGGCTATAACTCAAAGAGTGTAGTAATCACTAATCAGAGTTCTATTAACGTAGCACTTCAGGTTTCGACTGCCCAGTTAAATGAAGTGATCGTGACTGCGATGGGTATTTCCAAGAAAGATAAAGCCCTTGGATACTCAGCTCCAACAGTTAGCTCCAACGAAATTATGAAAGCCAGTCCCACCAACTTTGCGATGGCATTGTACGGTAAAGCTCCTGGTTTGAAGATTTCGCAAAGTCCGGGAGGTTCAACCAGCGGCGTGAATATGACAATTCGCGGTATCAGTTCAATCACCGGTAAAACACAACCACTTATCGTAATGGATGGCGTTCCTATCCGGGACGGTGAATTCAATAATGGAAACTACTGGGGAGACCAAAGGCTACGCGGTACAGGGTTATTGGATATAAATCCTGAGGATGTAGAGTCAATATCGGTCTTAAAAGGGGCTTCTGCTGCCGCTCTTTATGGATCAGAAGCTGTGAATGGTGTTATCCTTGTTACCTCCAAAAGCGGAAAGGGAAAAAAAGGATTTTCTGTTGACGTTAATGCTTCAACTACTTTTGATCATATTGCATATCTACCAGAATATCAAAATGTGAGAGGTGCTGGTGCCCCGCTTAATGTAGCTAATGTAGGACAGGATGCTGCCGGATTTGTTTATACCACTGTGAATGGAACAAGTACCAGAATGTTGCCACAGGCTTCGATTAACTTTGGCCCCAAATTCGACGGTCAGCCTATCATGTCATGGGATGGAGTGATGCGACCTTATTCTGCACAAAAAAATAACTATGCCAATTTATTCCAGACCGCTCAAAATTCAAGTTTAAACGTTGCGATTTCCAACTCATCCGACAACTCGAACACAAGGTTTTCTGTAACGCGTCAGGACAATGAAGGAATCAGTTTAAACTCTAAAGATCAGAAGAATAATTTTAACCTGAACAGCACTTACAGGTTTGGTAAGAAAGTATCGTTGGACATTATGGTTAACTATATTAACCAGCATGTTCAGAATCGTCCTTACTCTATCGACCGAATGATCAACAACTTCACCGGTATGATGGGCCGTTTTGATAATGGCGACTGGTACCTCAACAAATACCAGACCAGTAAGGGATATCAATATGTCATTGGTGCTTCAACACAGAGTCTTACACCGTCTGAAAATATCATTTATAATGGTTACAGGGGTGATATTCTTGACTATGTATGGAGGGTAAAGGCAAACAACGAAGATGAATACAGCGACCGCCTTATCGGCAACACTACCTTTAACTGGGAGGTTATAAAAAATCTTAAATTTCGTGCAAGATTTGCAACTGACGTAACTTCGAGAAAGATAGAAGACAGAAATCGTAGCACCATACCTGTTTCCTTTGGCTACACCGGATCTTTTTCACTGGCTACATATAAGGATAACATTTTTTATGGTGATGCATTGTTGACTTATACCAAAAAGCTGATTCCCGACCTGGAATTAAGCCTAATGGGTGGTTACACTGCAAAAAAAGATACCTATAGCGATGAAAGTGTATGGACCAGCGATGGATTAAGCTCTGAAAACCGCTTTGACCTCACATCTTCTGTAAATAAATTGGGGGCAAGCGGTACTCGCGGCCAGTTTGTATCTGATGCTTTTATCGGAACGGTAAACTTTAATTATAAGGATTACCTTTATGTTGAAGGTAACGTTCGTCGTGACCGTTATTCAACGATGAGCCCCGATAACAACAGTTTCGTATATCCTTCGGTAAACTCCAGCTTTATCTTCTCTGATGCGTTTCGGATGCCCTCATTCATTAATTTTGGCAAGCTGCGTGCATCATGGGGTATCGTAGGTAACTATCCGGAACAATATAAGGCCAATGTTGCTTACAACCCAAATACCTTACCGGCTCAGTCTGTTGGTGGTACATCGATTTTATACACCACTTTGCCCGGAGATTTTGGCAATGATAAAATTCGCCCGGAGAAAAAGCATGAATTTGAGTTCGGAATTCAGACAAGGATGTTCAACAACCGCGTTAACCTCGATGTTTCGTATTATAATGCGCAACTCAGAGATCAGATTCTTCCTTTAACGTTGCCAATTACCACTGGCGCAAGTACTGTATTGACCAATATTGGTACAATGAGAAACACCGGTATTGAAATCGGTTTAAATGCTACTGCCCTTCAAACCAAAAACTTCAAATGGGACATTGGGGTCAACTGGGCAATGAACCGCAACAAAATTGAGAAACTCGCAAATAATGCAACTGAATTGCAGCACGCTGATTTTGATGGAAATGCAGCAGTATTAAAATCGACCGTAGGGGGACCGATGGGCGATCTTTATACTCACCCTGTTGCCACCAACGCTTCCGGCCAGAAACTTGTTGCTTCTGACGGTTTATACCAGGTCGATCCAAATAAGTTGATCAAAGTTGGTAATGTGATGCCAAAAGCAACTGGTGGTATTTTCACCACGGTTACTTACAAGGACTTTTCACTCGATGCCATGGTTGACTTCCGTATTGGAGGCTATATCATGCCAACTGGTATCAACTGGATGACCAGCCGCGGACTTACCAAAGAGAGCACCAACTTTATGGACAAGGAACACGGAGGCTTAAGTTACTATAATCCAGGGAACGACGGCTCCAAAGCTGGAATTCAGACAAGCAGCGCAACAGGGCCAAATGGCGAAATTGTACGAAATGATGGTATGTTGCTCGACGGTGTTAATCTGGATGGCTCGAAAAATACCAATGTCGTTTCACAAGCCTATTACTACTGGGTCGTTTATAACTGGGGAGGACCGCAATATAGCCCTACAACACGCTATGAGCTATTTATTAAGGAGAATACCTATTTTAAGATGAGAGAAATTGCAATAGGATATGACCTTCCTAAAAATCTTGTTTCTAAAATCGGCGCCTCTAAACTGAGATTCTCTGTATATGGACGTAATTTATTCTACATCTACAGAACAATCAAAGACATCGATGCTGAAGCGACTACCGCAGGTTCAAGATGGACCCAAAACGTTAATAACGCGGGTCAGAACCCTACCACCAAATCTTATGGTGTAATGTTAAGGGCAAGCTTCTAATTTGAATTTATAAATTTAAATACCATTTAAGATATGAAAAAAATAATTATAATACTTGCTGTAGTGACCTTCGGCTTTTTGTCTTCATGCCAGAAAACCGAGTTTGCGGATGCATATCCCAATCCAGCCAAGATATCTTCTACAACTGTTGAGAAACAATTTGCAGGATTTTTGCAGTCAAATTCTGAGTATATTATCCCTGGTTACTGGAACTATTTTGTGGTTCTAAGAAACACTATTTTATACTACACCCAAACTGTTGGCTGGCAAAACGTAAGTGGGCAGTATGTTACCGGCGCTGCCTCAGTTAGTGCTTTCTGGGGAAATTATTACGGATTCCTGTCGCAATACAGGGAATTCCAGAATGTTTTTGCCGAACAAACTGCTGATGACCAGAATCTGAAGCGTATTTACATGATCGCCGCAACTATTTATTTATACGATTATACTGAAAAGCTTGTTGACCTTCACGGAGATATTCCATGGAGCACAGCAGGAATGATCAGCAAAAACGGTGGCGATTACAATACCTCTTTTGCAACTTACGATGATGCAACAACGGTCTACACAAAAATGCTGGATGATCTGAAAGCTTTTTCGGATGAACTCAATTCGATTACGGTTATAAGTGGCGTTCAAGCCGGATTTAAAAATCAGGATTTTATAAATCACGGTTCACTGGCTAACTGGAAAAAATATTGCAATTCATTGCGTATGCGTATGTTAACCAGGGTCTCGGGTGTTAGCTCATTAAGTTCAAGGGCATCGACTGAGATCGCTCAGATTCTTGGCAACTCCACGAGCTATCCTGTTCCGGCAGTCAATGGCGATAACATCATGATTGATGTTTTTGATTTAAACTCTAATCTGAACGCCAAGGGCTTCCGTGATGGATTGGAAAGCTGGACCGGAACATTCGCAGGTAAAGTGATGGTTGATCACATGAAAACCAATGCAGATCCCCGTTTGAGGGCGATGTATGAAACAGGTGTGAATGCAGCAGGTGTTTACAAAGGGTTAGATCCGTTATTGGATGCCGGCGCACAGGGCACATTAATTAATGATGGAACTCTCTCATTCGCTAACCGTTCTACATTTAGCCGAAACCAGTATTTCCCGGGAATCCTGATGTCAGCTGCGGAAGTCCAGTTTTATGCCGCTGAATATTACCTTAAAGCAGGTAATGATGTAGCTGCCAAAACCGCCTACGAAAACGGAATCAAACAGTCGATCCTTTGGTATTACTGGGTAAGATCGATCAGTAATGACAATACGGCCATTGCGCTTGTTCCAACCTCTGATACCGAAATTAACGCGTATATTGCTGCAACTGGAGTGAGCTGGGGTGGCGCTGCAACCGCAACTGCAAAACTGCAATTGATCGCTACACAAAAATGGCTCCACTTAAATATTATTGAACCATACGAAAACTGGGCAGAATTAAGAAGATTGAAATTGCCTGCACTGAGTTTCCAGACTGACAATTCCAATCCTCAAAGCCTCCCTCCATCAAGATGGCTCTATCCTTCGTCGGAAATATCCTATAATCCTACCAACTATGCACAAGTTGCTGCAAAGGATAAAATGACTACCAAAATATTCTGGGATGTAAAATAATTCTTCCTGTTAATTTGATTCATTCGAACCGCCTCATCATCATAATGAGGCGGTTCCTTTTTGTAATTTTTAACGTATCGAAAAACGTCCTTAAATCTCATTCATCCAAACACCGGATGTCAAGATGAAAAACTCCTTATTTTTCTGATTAAATAATTATTTACTTAATTTTACATATCTTTTCAAGATTGCCAATTTACTAATGCTTGAATAAATGATAAATCCGAGTCAGAATAATGGTTTAAAAAAAGAGAATATTTCCAATTCCGAAATGAACAGAATCAGGCAGAAGAAGAAAATCCTGAGTTTGTTGCGAACCAGCGGAATCACCTCTGCCCCCGATCTCTGCAAATTTCTTAAGATAAGTTTACCAACCTGTATTTCTTTACTTAACGATCTGATTTCATCAGGTTATGTGAACGATATCGGTATTGGAGAGTCCAATGGAGGCAGAAAACCGCATCTTTATGGGTTACCCTCGGATGGTTATTATGTTATTACCTGTGATTTTGCCCGCTTTTCAGCAAATATGGCAATAATCGACTGCTACAATAAATTTGTCACACCGGTTATTCAAATCGATACCCATATAGACGATCCTCTTCTTGTTGACAAATTGTACATGGCCACGAAACAACTGATCACTGATTACCAAATTGCGGAAGAGAAGATCTACGGAATCGGGGTAGATATGCCTGGGCTGATTAACTCTAAAACAGGTATTAACTATACCATTAAAGACAAGAAACGTCAGAACATAGGTCGTGATCTGAAACAGAAGTTCAATAAGCTGGTTTACATTGACAATGATGCAAGGATGCATGCCCACGGTGAGTTTCATTTTGGTGCAGCCAAAGATTACAAAGATGCCATTATTATACATTGGAGTTGGGGATTAGGGTTGGGCATTTTTGTGAACGGACAGCTTTGCAGCGGAAAGAATGGCTTTGCAGGTGAATTCTCGCATATACCAATGGTTGAAAACGGAGAATTGTGTATTTGCGGGAAGCGTGGGTGTCTGGAAACCATCGCCTCATCAAACACCGTCATCAGACGTGTAAAACAAGGTTTTGCCGATAATGCAGTCTCATCACTGATCAACCAGTTTAAAAAATATCCTGAAAAGGTGACTCCTGAGGATGTGATTAATTCAGCAAGGCAGGGCGATGAGTTTTGTATCGCAATTCTCAATGAGATAGGGAGTGCCATGGGGAAAGGACTCTCCTACATCATTCAGCTACTCAATCCGGAGGTGATCGTGCTAAGCGGACCAATTTCAAAAGCAAAGCAATATGTACTATCCCCCATTCAGCAATCATTAAACCGTTATTGCCTTGCGAAGATTTCAGAAAGTACCCACTTGGTTATTTCTGATTTGGGTGATCAGTCCGCCCTGCTTGGAACTTCCGAAATGATCTTTCAGAAGGTTTTTAATGAAATGAATTTGATTGAAATTATTAATCCGAAATAAATATTTTAATTCTCCCCATCCATCTTTTTGAAATGAACCTTTCCGGCTATCAGCGTGTATAATACTTTTAATAAGCTATTTATAATCAATTAAAATCCTTCGGAAGGTAAAAAAAATGAAACTACTTTATATTCTTTTATTGCTCAATATAACGTCTATTCACGGTTTTACATCCCCTAAGAATAAACAAGTGTTCCTCACCGTTTCCTTTCAAAATATAGTAAACGGAAAAATCAGGCCCGATGCTCCCCGAATTATGGTGCTTTGTTCAGCAGAAGCTTCAAAATCATGGATAGCGAAAGATTCGACAAAACTTATTCCGACCATTGCCTCTGAAACAAGCTATATTGACTTCAATCTGAAAAAAACTTACCAGGTTGCCACATTTCCCAATGGAAGTGTGATAAATACGCCATCGGAATTTTCTGAATATCCTGTTCTGACAGAGACCAACGAGTCAGCAGTAATTCTTGGTTATACCTGTAAAAAGGTTAAAACCTCACTCCGTTCAAACGCGATCGAGATCTGGTACACAACGGAACCCGGTGTAAAAGGAACTCCCGCAATGGCTTATGGCGTTCCAGACGGATTAGTGCTCAAAGTGGTCAGGAACGGAAATTACGAAATTGTGGCTACCCAAATAAAAGCTTTAAAACGGAACGAGGCGGGAACCATTCTGTCTGAAAACAGGGGTGAAAGTATGGATTTATCCCTTTATAAACATCGTATTACCGAGAATCTGATAACCACAATAAAGGTTTTCTCCAACGAACAGATTAGTTTCGGTAATAAAATAGAAAATCCATCCGAAACCGACTCCCAAAAAACTTTTAAATATTCATCAGGAACCATTCTGCTAAAAAAGGTAAAATTGCCGATCGTATCCAATGATACACAAATATTTGCAGAACTATATCAGCATTCGGCGGGTGATGCATATGATCGCACAGGTTCGGTTTTTATGATTCCGATGGATAAAGAAAAGTCGTTTCTGGATGGATTAAAAAATGGGCCAAAAGAGTTGCCAGTCTTCCTTGCCCGGAACGGTAAATCGTATCAGGGAGTTGTCTCTACCACAAACTATTCTCCTCTGATTGAAATAATGCGGTTTTTTACCCCATTTGGAATTGGACAGTTTAATGATAAATCTAAAGTCTACGGTCAACATTGGGAAGATTCCACATTTTACAAACAGGAGGTTACCGAACTTCTCCCCTTGTTGCAGGGTGAACAGTGGATAGGGGTATTCATCGGGAACTATGATAAAGGAGGTCACGGGGTTAGTCTAAGCTTAAAATACTTTCCAGGCAGCAGGGAATTGAAACTGAAACCAGAAAAAAAGTACTGGAATATGCCTCTTTTTAACACCCTGAACGTGATGGAAATGTCAGGACAAGAATATGGAACGATGTTCGAAAATGACTCTTTAACTACTGAAGTAATCATTCCCGATGGGGTTAAAAATGTCAGGCTACGTTACATCACTACCGGTCATGGAGGATGGGAAGGAGGCGATGAGTTCAACCCTAAAATAAACACTGTTTTAATCGATCAGAAGGTACTGTTTCAGTATATACCCTGGCGATGCGATTGTGCCACATTCCGAAAGTTGAATCCGGCTTCAGGCAATTTCTGGAACGGCACCACATCCAGTGATTACAGTCGTTCAGGTTGGTGCCCGGGTACCGCCACCAATCCTGTCAGCTTTCCAGTTACACCTCTAACACCCGGGAAACATAAATTCTCGGTAGCAATACCTATGGGTAAAAACGAAGGGGGTAGTTTTAGTTCATGGAATGTTTCAGCAATCTTGTTGGGGGAATTTGAATAAAAATCCTCCGGGAATATGTATTTCAAAAGGATATAAAATTTAAGAATATTAATTTCAGGATTGGCGGCTGGGTTCCGGCAACTAGCCAATATTTACTTAGAAAATTACAATCTACTCCGGAATTAGTTATGCCAGAAGCTAGTAGCCAACTGCTGAAGTTAAAAGTATTTTTTTGGACAACAAATAGCTTAACAAAAAAATAGTTCTAAAATTATAGAATGAAAAGACTTGTTATTTTATCGGGCGCCGGTATGTCGGCCGAGAGTGGAATTCGAACTTTCAGGGATATGAATGGTTTATGGGAAGAGTACGACGTTATGGAAGTGGCCAGCATCGATGCCTGGCATAGGAATCCTGAACTTCTGCTCCGGTTTTACAACGATCGCAGGAAACAAATGATCGTGAGCCAACCCAACCGGGGTCATTTACTGCTTGCAGAACTTGAAAAACATTTTGAAATACAAATCATTACTCAAAATGTTGATGACTTGCACGAAAGGGCTGGATCAACGCATGTACTCCATCTCCATGGTGAATTAACAAAGGCCAGAAGTTCAGTAGATCCTTCGTTAGTTTACCAGCTGGATAATCCGGAAATGAAAATGGGCGATAAATGCGCTAAGGGAAGTCAGCTCAGACCTCATATTGTTTGGTTTGGTGAAGAGGTACCCGAAATGGATAAGGCAATAAAACTAGCTCAGTCAGCCGAACTCTTTTGTATTATTGGAACTTCGCTCAATGTTTATCCGGCTGCAGGACTAATAAATTATGTCCCGAAAGGTATCCCCATATTTCTAATTGACCCAAATCCACCGGAATATTTACCACGCCGCATTGATGTAATCGCTGAAAAAGCCGGACTGGGAGTGGAGATACTCTACAAAAAGTTGGAAGATGTTATTGAATAATTTCAAAAATGGAGTTATTGAAGCCGGTTGTGATGAAGCTGGTCGTGGGTGCCTGGCAGGGCCGGTGTTTGCAGCGGCAGTAATATTGCCTGACAACTTCTGTTCTGAAATATTGAACGACTCGAAAAAACTGACAGAAAAGCAACGATATAATTTGCGCGTGATAATCGAAAAAGAGGCGATTTCATGGGCTGTGGCGATGTACGACCAGCTTGAAATTGATGAAGTCAATATTTTAAATGCTTCAATCTTTTCGATGCATCGCGCACTTGATCAGCTGTCTGTCCGCCCTGACCATATCATCATAGATGGGAATCGTTTCAAACCATATAAGGATATCCCGTTTACAACTGTTGTTAAAGGCGATGGTCAATACCTTTCAATTGCTGCCGCATCAGTCCTGGCTAAAACTTACCGTGATGATTATATGGTCACATTAGACACAAAACATCCCGAATATGGATGGAGACAAAATAAGGGTTATCCCACATCTTTCCACCGCGAAGCCTTATTAAAATTCGGGATTACCCCCTATCACCGAAAAAGTTTTAAACTTTTTGATCAGCAACTCACAATCGATTTTAGGGAGTAAACTCTATCTGTCAATCGATAGCAGATTTATAAAACAACTTTTGAGTTTAGAAATATAATCAAGATCAATATTTGATATTTATTTTTTAACTACTTTTGAGTTGAACTTGTTAACTTTTACCTATGGGAGCTCTTCAAACTAAGTATTCTAATTTTAATTTACCGCAGCAACTCATTTCTGCCGGCATTTACCCCTATTTCAGGGTGATTGAATCGGATCAGGATACAGAGGTAATGATCAAAGGGAAAAAGGTTTTGATGTTTGGTTCAAACAGTTACCTTGGTCTCACCTGCCACCCGAAAGTTAAGGAAGCCGCTAAAAAGGCTATCGACAAATATGGAACAGGGTGTGCCGGTTCAAGATTTCTTAATGGTACCCTGGATATCCATATTGAACTTGAAGAAAAACTTGCCCAATTAGTCAATAAAGAAGCTGCTTTGTGCTACAGCACCGGATTCCAGGCAAATCAGGGTGTGATCTCTTGCGTAACGGGCCGTAACGATTATGTCATCCTCGATGACCTGGATCATGCTTCCATTATAGACGGAAGTCGTCTTTCATTTGCCAAGGTGCTAAAGTTTGCCCATAACAATATGACAGATCTTGAGCATAAGCTAAAGTGCTGTGAACATGGTAGGGTAAAGCTTATTGTAATTGACGGAATCTTTTCAATGGAAGGGGACATTGCCAATCTTCCTGAGATTGTCCGTCTCTCGGAAAAGTATCAGGCATCTATTATGGTGGATGATGCACACTCACTTGGGGTACTTGGAGAAAATGGAGCCGGTACTGCTTCCCATTTTGGATTAACCGATAAAGTGGATCTTATCATGGGAACCTTCTCCAAATCATTGGCCTCACTTGGAGGGTTTATAGCAGCAGATAAAAGCGCGATAAACTACATCAAACACAATTCCCGCGCACTGATGTTCAGTGCAAGTATGACACCTGCATCGGCAGCAAGTGTTCTGGCGGCGATTGAGATTATGGAAAACGAGCCCGAAAGGATTAAAAATCTATGGGACCTAACAAGGCATGCCCGTAACAGATTTAATGAATTAGGTTTCGACACCGGAAAATCAGAGTCCCCAATTATTCCACTTTTCATCCGTGACGACATAAAAGCTTTGCAAATGGCTAAACGGTTACTCGAAGAGGGGGTTTTCATTAACCCGGTTGTTTCACCGGCAGTTCCACGGGAAGAGTGTATTATCCGATTCTCATTAATGGCCACACATACTTTTGACCAGGTCGACAAGGCCATCGAAAAGATCACCTTGGTATCTAAAGAACTTGAAGTATTTGCCGATGAGGTGGCCCTAAATAAGAACTATTTGTAATAATTAATCTTTTTTTAAGATGGCCAAAGTCGTATTGATTACCGGAATTTCTTCGGGTTTTGGTAAATCAATTGCCCGGGTTCTTTCCATGAAAGGAAATATTGTGTACGGACTCAGCCGTAAACAAAGTGAAGATTTAACAGGAGAGATCAAAGTGCTACGGGGGGACGTTACTGATGTGAATTCAGTACAAAAAGCTGTTTCCACACTTATCGGCAGGGAAGGTCGCATTGATGTGCTGGTTAATAATGCCGGTATGGGAATCACGGGTTCCATAGAAGATTCCTTACATGAGGATATTCAACTGCTAATGAGAACGAATTTTATTGGCTATGTAAATATGATTCAGTCGGTTCTGCCAGTTATGCGCAAACAGGGCGGTGCCACAATTGTCAATATAAGTTCAATCGGCGGAATAATGGGGTTACCTTACCAGGGATTTTATTCGGCAAGTAAATTTGCAGTAGAGGGACTTAGCGAAGCGCTTAGGATGGAGTTGCTCCCCTTTAAAGTTAAGGTAATTGTAATCCGACCTGGCGACTTTTGTACCAATTTTACGGCCAACCGCAAACCCTTAATCCAGTCAGAAACAGAAAGTACTTATAAAACCCAGTCCTTAAAGACACTATCCATTATTGAAAAAGATGAAAACGGGGGATTATCTCCTGATTTTCTTGCCAAAAAGCTTGCCAAAATCCTGGAAAAGAAAAATCCGTGCCACAACTATATTATTGCCACTCTTGAACAAAAATTTGCAGTTGTACTTAAGCAGATGCTCCCCGGATCGTGGTTTTCATCCATCCTCTCATCCCACTACGGAATAAAATCATAAAATGAAAAGGAGGCCCGTTACCGGACCTCCCTGAAAATAGGTAGTGTTGAAAAGATTATCCGCATTTGGAAGATCCGCAATCCTGACAGATCAGACAACCTTCCTGGTAAATAACATTCGATGAACCACAACCCTCGCATTTGGCATCTTCAGCTGCTGTACCGTTAGGGATATACTTCTTTAAGGCACGGGCAACACCGTTTTTCCAGGTATTAATTGACTCAACATCAAACTGAAGACTGGTAATCAGTTCAACAACCTTCTGAATCGGCATACTGTGACGTAACACACTGGAGATCAGCTTTGCATAATTCCAGAAAATCGGATTAAATTTAAAGGAGAGCCCTTCGATGGTGGTTTTGTAACCCCGCGAATTGCGGTATTGAAAGTCATATCGCGAGGCTCCGGAGTCATCCCTGCTTTTAATGATCCAACCCGATGTGACTGAACGGGGTAAAAGAATCCCATCCTCATCGTCAGCTAACCCGGTAAAAATCTCATAAGGCTTGCCGTCAATCAATCCGATAAAAGCGATCCACTTCTCTTTGTTGTTTTGAAGTCGGACAATATCCGCTTCGAGCACTTCAGGACGTTTTGTGGGAAATATTCCCTCCTTGTTTTTGTCTTTATTTGAGATCAGGACTCCCGAGCGGGAACCTTCGCGGTAAACCGTTACCCCTTTACAACCGCTCTCCCAAGCAGCAAAATAGAGCTTATTGACCAATTCCTCGGTAGCCTCTTCTGGAAGGTTGATCGTAACAGAGATGGAATGATCGACCCACTTCTGAATCTGACCTTGCATCCGAACTTTGGATAACCAATCGATATCGTTGGAAGATGCTTTGTGGTAGGGTGATTTTGCGATCAGCGTATCCAACTCTTCGTTTGAGTAGTTATGTTTGAGCTGAAAACCATTAACTTCCATCCAGGTTTTAAACTTGTGATGAAAAACGATGTACTCTTCCCAGCTATCACCCATTTCATCCACAAAGTCGACCCGGGAATCTTTATCGTTGGGATTCACCTTGCGACGACGTTTGTATACGGGCATAAATACCGGTTCAATGCCCGAAGTGGTTTGAGTCATCAAACTAGTCGTCCCTGTCGGCGCGATAGTCAATAACGCGATGTTTCGACGACCATATCGGGTCATGTCTTTGTACAATTCGGGATCTGCCTGAGCCAGGCGCTGAATAAAAGGATTGTGTTTTTCGCGTTTGGCATCATATACCGGAAAAGCGCCACGATCTTTGGCCAAAATAACCGATCCGCGATAGGCTTCAAGAGCCACAATTTTATGGACTTCGACCGAAAACTCCACTGCCGGTTCAGAACCATAACGTAATCCGAGTGCTGCTAGCATATCTCCTTCAGCGGTGATGCCAATGCCGGTACGTCTGCCATCGACTGCCATCTTTTTAATTTTTTCCCAGAGATTAATTTCAACCCTTTTGATCTCTTCTGCTTCAGGGTCGGTAATAATCTTGTTATAGATCGCATCGATTTTCTCGAGTTCAAGATCGATGATATCGTCCATAATCTGTTGAGTCTGTCGGATATGCTTTCTAAATAACTCAAAATTGAATTTTGCTTGTTTAGTAAACGGCTCATCCACATAAGAGTACAAATTAAGCGCGATCAATCTGCAACTATCGTACGGGCAAAGTGGAATCTCTCCGCAAGGGTTGGTTGAAACTGTTTTATAACCCAGATCGGCATAACAATCGGGAACCGATTCCCGGATGATGGTATCCCAGAAAAGAATTCCTGGTTCTGCTGATTTCCATGCATTGAAAACAATCTTATCCCATAGTTTGGCAGCATCGGTCTCCTTCGAATAGATCGGAGAGTTGCTGTCAATCGGGTACTTCTGCTGATAGGTGCTCCTACTAGCCACTGCCTGCATAAATTCGTCGTCAATCTTTACCGAGACATTCGCACCTGTCACTTTCCCTTCGTCCATCTTGGCATCAATAAACTCTTCAGAATCGGGATGTTTGATGGAAACTGACAACATTAGCGCTCCACGTCTGCCATCCTGAGCCACCTCGCGGGTCGAATTGGAAAACCGTTCCATAAATGGGACGATACCTGTCGAGGTTAAAGCCGAATTCTTGACCGGTGATCCCTTCGGCCGGATATGCGATAAATCGTGGCCAACTCCTCCACGTCTTTTCATCAGTTGAACCTGCTCCTGATCGATCATAATAATCCCGCCATACGAATCAGCTCCATTTCCCACTACAAAACAGTTAGACAACGAACCAACCTGAAAATCATTTCCGATTCCCGTCATCGGACCTCCCTGAGGAACGATGTATTTGAAATCGCGGAATAGTTCAAATAATTCATCTTCCGTGAGAGGGTTAGGATAGTTCTTTTCGATCCTTGCAATTTCAGAGGCCAACCGGTGATGAAGATCGTCGGGTGTCAACTCAAAAATATTTCCATATGAATCTTTCAGCGCATATTTGTTTACCCATACGCGTGCTGCAAGATCGTCACCCTTAAAATATTTTACCGATGCCATGAATGCTTCGTCCGCAGAATAGGTTGTGGGAACGTCATCTTTTTGCTGAGGGGTGATCTCTTTTAATTCCATTATTTCCAATATTAGGTTGATTTAATAGGGTTTATTGTCACGTATAAACCACTGTTTCTATAGATGCAATATAAGCACCTGAGCAGGTTTCTGCATATTTTTTTTTTGCAATTTTAAAAAAGTTATCAACTTATTGGTGTTAGTTTATTGATAACCATTTATATACAATTTTACAAATACTAAAATGTTTACAAAATATTTTTTTCAGGAATCAGCCACACCATTGGAAGGTACAGATTACAAGTGACTAAGCTGCGAATTTTGAGTCGCAGAGTTTACGATAGTTGGGGGATTGAGTGAAGGTGCGAAATCAGTGAAAAAGATATCTTACAATCTCCTTTGATGCGCCACGATTCTTATCAACATAACTTCGGGCGTAATTGGAGGCGGTTAGAAGTTTGTCCGGGTTGGACCTTAGACTGTCAATCTGATTCTCCAACTCTGCGTATTCATTAATGCAGCAGGCGGCGCCAAGGCTGAGCATATCATGTGCCTCCTGGAATTTGTGATGATCAGGGCCAAAGATCACAGGGAGCCCAAAAACTGCAGGTTCAAGGATGCTATGGATACCTGAGGTAAAACCACCGCCAATATAAGCCAACATTCCGTAGCGGTAAATTGAATCAAGATAACCATAACCATCAACGATCAATACCTCCGCTTTAGCCAATTCTTCGTCCGTTGCAACGGAATAAAAAGCGTAAGGTTTTTCAAGTGCACACGAAATCCGTTCAAGCGATTGAGGGTTAACTTCGTGAGGAGCAATTACAAATTTCAATCCTGAAGGACATTTATTCACATAAGGGATGAAGAGGTCTTCATCCTCCTTCCAGGTACTTCCCGCAATAATTGCCTTCTGATTACCACAAAAAAGTTCCAGTTTATCGAGTCTTGGAGCGCCATCGGCGATCTGTCCAACGCGATCGAGACGGGTATCTCCCGAGATAGAGACATTTTTAAAGCCATGTTGGTAAAGAATATCAAACGACTCCTGATTTTGGACAAAGATGTGCTCATAAGTAGCAATTACCTTAAGATACCATTTCCCCCATGGCTTAAAAAAGACCTGTGAAGGGCGGAACAAAGCAGAAAAGATGTAGGTCGGGATCTCCTCCTCTTTTAACTGTGTTAAGAAATTATACCAAAACTCGTATTTGATAAAGAAGACTTTCTCTGGTCTGACAATATCAATAAACCGAATGGCATTCTTTTTGGTATCAAGGGGAAGGTAGAACACATAATCGGCATACTCATAATTTTTGCGTAACTCATAACCTGAAGGGGAGAAAAAGGTAAGGAGGATTTTATATTCAGGTTTTAATTTTCTGATCGCCTCTATAACAGGCCTTCCCTGTTCGAATTCTCCAAGAGAGGAGGCATGGAACCATAAAATTGGTTCCCCAGGTTTAATTGTCTCACGTAACCGCCTGAAGATATCTTTGCGCCCTTCAAGCCATTTTCGGGCTTTGACGTTTCTTACTGAAACGATCCTAACCAGCAGGTAATATCCAAATATTCCTAAGTTATAAAGCCACCTCATTCTTATCTATTTTGCGTGACAAAGGTATTTCATTTCATTAAATAAATAAAGCTGAATAGCTTTTTATTTATCTGGCTGATAACCAATATCATCAGGTAAATTCGATTGAAATGAAGCTTCAACGGCCAGTTGATCGCATCGCTCATTTTCGGGAATACTTGCATGGCCTTTCACCCAAATGAACTTCACCCGATGGCTCGCGTAAATCTTTAGAAATCGTTTCCAGAGATCGCTGTTTTTTTTCCCCTTAAATGCAATTTTCACCCAGTTAAATACCCACTTTTTTTCAACCGAGTCAGCAACATACTTCGAATCGGTATAGATCGTAACATTACAAGGTGCTGTTTTAAGCGCTTCGAGTCCGACAATAGCCGCCATTAATTCCATTCTGTTATTGGTTGTCAACTGAAATCCTTGCGAAAGCTCCTTTCGATGTGATCCCGATATGAGGACAACCCCGTAACCTCCCGGACCAGGATTTCCCCGTGCAGCCCCATCTGTATAAACAATGATTTGCGGAATTTTCTGTTCTCCCATATGCTGAAGGTAAAAAGTTGAAAGATCGGCAAAAAGACCGATCTTTCGTAATTATATTTTCATTATAATTTTAATATTTAACGACTTATGCTAAAATTGTATGTTTTAATCATCACTCAATGCTTCATTAATCTATCGGGCCAGTTTCATCTCTTTGATTAAATTACTTGCACCTGCAAATTTATCAATGGTCCAAAGGACAAACCGGATATCAACGCTTATACATTTTTGCAATTGCGGTTCAAAAGCAATATCACCGCTCATTGCTTCCCAGTTTCCATCAAAGGCAATTCCGATGAGCTCACCATCTCCGTTGATTACCGGGCTACCTGAATTTCCTCCGGTGATATCATTGTTTGAGGTAAAGCAAGTATGCAGGGATCCATCCTTGTCAGCATATTGTCCGTAATCTTTAGCTTTGTAAAGGTCAATCAGTTTTTGAGGAAAATCAAAATCGACATCTCCTTTGATCCCCTTCTCAGAATATCCCTTCAAGGTAGTAAAATAGTCATAATAGGTGGCATCACGCGCTTCATATCCATCAACAACACCATAAGTGAGTCGCATGGTCGAATTGGCATCAGGATAAAACGATTTATCCTGGTTCATCTCAATCAAACCGGCAACAAACAACCTTCGTGCCCTGTCGATATTTCCCTTGGTTTTGCCAAGATCGTGCAATATAATATACTGCATTTCATAGATTGATCGCATAGCAGCAAAAGCCATGTCCTTATCAAGGACCTTGGCTGATGGTTTATTAAGAAATGATTCCATGCGTGCCTGATCTGCAAAAATAGTTTTTGCAAACATCTTTTGGGCATAAGCATCGAAATCGCCTTTATATTTTGATTTAACCTCCTGAAAAACTCCGGGGATGTATCTTGGACTAACTTTATCTGAATAAATTTTAAACAATTTGCCAACAATTTTCATATCAGTATTGGCGTCATAATCTTTAAAGTATTCACCAAGTGAGGCCCGCAGTGCCTCCGCAGCAGCACTAATTTTGTCGGTATCGGTACCCTTTAATGCGGCATAAAGAGAGGCTGATTTTGCTGCAAAAGAGAAAATCTCCGCTCCGCGAAGTAAGGCTTCCCTCATGTACTCATCGGCAATTTTGTCATTCTTACTCTGAAAAGCTACATTAATCGAATCGAGCGCACCCCCGTATTTTGCCTTTCTATCAGGGGATGAGTTTGCCCATTTCTGAAAATCTTTTTCACTGGTTTGTTTCCTGCCAATCACATCAAGATCTGTTAACCCTTTATTTTGGCCGATGGAGTATTTATAATAGTTTGAACTCCGTGCAAATTTTGAGGCATATTGAATTCTGGCTTTCTGACTTGTTGCCATAAAGTCACGGATAATTCCCAGTTTAGCCTCTCGAGTGGTGATTCTGACATCATTAACAACATCCATTGTATTTTTTACTTCATCGGAAGTTCTGTAACGGGTGGTGGTGCCAGGATAACCCATCACCATTGCAAAGTCACTTTTCCCAACTCCCTTTAACGAAATCGGAAGAAAATGTTTGGGATGGTATGGAACATTATTTTTTGAATATTCTGCTGGTTTTCCGTCGGGGGCACAATATACTCTGAACATCGAAAAGTCACCAGTATGGCGTGGCCACATCCAGTTGTCGGCTTCGCCTCCAAATTTGCCGATTGACTGAGGTGGAGTACCTACCAGACGTATATCTTTAAATGTTTGTAATACAAAAAGATAGTACTTGTTTGATTCGAAAAGGCTTCTGACCCTGACTTCGAAATCGGCTTCGGTCTTTAATTCTTTCTCTATTTTAGCGACAGCTTCACGCACTTTTGTTGACCGGGTCTGATCATCCATCTCATCTGTAACATCCTTTAACACCTGATCAGTTACATCTTCCATCCGGATAAGAAAGGTAGCGGTCTTACCTGGATTTGCCAGTTCTTCCTCACGTGACTGAGCCCAAAAACCATCTCTTAAATAGTCATGCTCAACTGAGCTGTGTTCCTGGATCTCCCCAAATCCACAATGATGATTGGTCAACAATAATCCATCCTCAGATATGATCTCTGCAGTGCATGATCCCCTGTCGAGGGCAACAACCGCATCCTTTAAACTGGAATGATTGATGCTGTAAATCTGCTCTGCATTTAATTTACATCCTATCGAACTCATCTTCTGTATGTTCAACTTTCCGACCAGCGAAGGGAGCCACATCCCTTCATCAGCTTTGGCGTTAAAGTTTAAAAATGTTACAATTACCAAAAGTGCTAATAAACTGTTTTTCATTTAATCAAATTTTGCGGCAAAAGTAACTTTATTTATATAACTACATCATGCAAGAACCTCATTCACCTAATGTTTTAAGAAACTTTTGCATATACGTGCTTACTTTACTTTCTATTGACCCTTCGCCATCGAGGGCTTTTATGAATGCACTTCCAATAATCGCTCCGTTTGCATAGGTAGCGGCTCTGTCAAAAGAGGCTTTATCAGAGATTCCAAATCCGATTAATTGTTTCGATTGAAGATTCATCTTCCGTATCCTCCCAAAATACGCGATTTGCTCGTCGTTTACCACTCCTTTCACACCGGTGGTTGAAGAGGAGGATACCAGGTAAATAAATCCTGTTGAGAGTGCATCTATTTTTTTGATCCGATCTTGGGGTGTTTGTGGAGTAACAAGGAAGATATTACTCAAAAAATTCTCCTCAAATATTTCTTTGTAGTCTGACTCATAAATCTCAAGAGGAAGATCGGGGATGATGGTACCATCAATTCCTGTCTCCCTGCATTTCAGGCAAAATTCCTCAATGCCATATTGCATTACCGGGTTGAGATAACCCATCAATATTAAAGGAATTGACACCTGTTTGCGAATCTCTTTGAGTTGTTCGAACAACAAATTTATGGTCATCCCGTTTTTCAGCGCGATTTCTGAGCTTTGCTGGATGACGGGGCCATCTGCAACAGGATCGGAGAATGGCATCCCGATCTCAATCAAATCGGCCCCATTTTTTTCCAGTTCGGTAATAATTGCGCGTGTATCATTTAATCCGGGATACCCGGCCGTGAAATAAATTGATCGTATATTTTTATCTTTTCGTTTGAAAAGTGAAGTAATTCGATTTTCCATAGTGACAGATTTAAAATGCATGAATGAAATTTAGAAATACAGCTTTATTTAATTGACTGATAATAGTTCAGGTAGGTCTCCATGTCCTTATCGCCCCTACCTGAAACATTTACAACCACCACGTCATCAGGGTTGAAATCAATCATTTCGAGTGCAGCCAATGCATGAGCCGATTCGAGTGCAGGGATAATGCCCTCTTTTTGCGTAAGGTATAAGGCTGCCTTTAAAGCTTCCTCGTCGGTGGCGCTCAAAAATTGGGCTCTTTTGGTTGTGAATAGATTGGCATGCATAGGTCCGATTCCGGGATAATCCAATCCGGCAGAAATTGAATAGGGTTCTATTACCTGTCCATCGGGTGTTTGCATCAACAAACTCCGGCTGCCATGAAGAACTCCGGGCCGCCCAAGTTGAGTAGTAGCTGCCGATTCTCCGGTTTCAACCCCTTTACCAGCTGCTTCTACGGCAATAAGCTTAACTTCCGGATCATCCAGAAAATGGTAAAAAGCTCCGGCGGCATTACTTCCTCCACCAACACAGGCAATTACATAATCCGGGGTTTCACGCCCCGTCTTCGCTTTGAGCTGTATCCTCATTTCTTCACTAATCACAGACTGAAAACGGGCCACCATATCGGGATAAGGATGCGGACCCACTACTGAACCTATTATATAATGTGTATCGACAGGATTATTAATCCAGTCGCGGATGGCCTCATTGGTTGCATCTTTCAAGGTTTTGTTGCCACTGTAAACAGGACGGACTTCAGCCCCAAGCATTTTCATCTTCTCAACATTGGGTGATTGCCGGGCTACGTCGAGTGCACCCATATAAACGATACATTCCAATCCAGCCCTTGCACAAACCGTCGCTGTGGCTACACCATGCTGCCCGGCACCCGTTTCTGCAATAATTCGGGTTTTGCCTATCCGTTTTGCTAAAAGTATCTGACCAATTGTATTGTTGATTTTATGTGACCCGGTATGATTCAGATCTTCCCGTTTAAGGTAAATGTGTGCCTTGTAATGGTCCGAAAGACGATCGGAATAATAAAGCGGTGAAGGTCTTCCTGCATAATCCTGAAGCAATTGTTTAAATTCATTTTTAAATTCCTCGCTTTCAATTATTTCAAGATAGCAATTTTGTAAGTGATTAACATTTTGAAACATCATTTCGGGTATGTAAGCTCCCCCAAAATCACCATAGTATCCTTTGTTATCAGATTGATAGCTCATTGTATAGTATTTTATTAATATGATTTAAAATTTTGTTTTCAGGTTAATATGACTGAAGGCTTTTTACTCCCTCAATAAAAGTTTTCAATTTCGGAATATCCTTTAACCCTGGTTCAATCTCAAATCCGCTGTTAACATCAATTGCGTGTAACTTATTATGCGATAATTCCTTAATCTTTTCAATATCGGTAGGTATAATTCCTCCACTAAGAAAAAATGGTTTATTTCCCACATATTCATCCAGCTTTTCCCAATTGAATTTCATCCCGCTTCCTCCCCTCAGTTCTGTCGCGGTATCGAAAAGATAATAGTCGCAATAGCTGTCAAAAGGTTTTACAGATTCAAAATCGAAGTCAGCAGTGATACTAAATACCTTTATTACGGGAATCGAGAGTTGTTTCAGCCTTTTGCAATAATCGGGAAGTTCGGTACCATGAAGTTGGACCATATCGAGTTGATTGGCATTGAACTTGTTAATAAGATTATTGAATGGTTCATCAACAAAAACGCCGACTTTTAAAATATAGACCGGAATCATTGCCTGAATCTCCTCAGTAATTTGTATTCCAATGTATCGTTTCGATTTTGGATAAAAGATAAAACCAATGTAATCGGGCTTTAAGCTAACCAACTCCTTAATGTTTGCCGGGTTTCGCATTCCACAGACTTTTATTTCCATTCTATCTGTTTATTATTTTAAACTTGATATAAACTCAAGGCAAGCAGATGCCGGGTTTTCTGATTTCATAAAATTTTCTCCCATCAGAAAACCGTGAAAACCGCGATTACGAAGATAATCAACAGTTTCAACATTGCTAAGGCCACTTTCGGATATTTTTATCGCCTTTAAAGGGAGAAGATCGAGTAACCGAAGCGAACGGTCCATATCCACCTTAAAATCTTTTAGATTCCGGTTGTTGATGCCGATCATATCGACCGCCTGATCGATTTTACCAATTTCACTTTCGTCGTGTAGCTCAAGTAGCACTTCCATTCCCAGCTCATGGGCAATTGAAGTAAAACGGGAGATTTCATCTTTCTCTAAAATGGCAGCAATCAATAAAATCACATCCGCGTTTAACATTCGCGATTCATAAAGTTGGAATTCATTAACAGTAAAATCTTTCCGGAGCAAAGGGATAAATGGGTTAGCGTCCCGTGCAGCAATAAAATCTACAGTACTTCCGCCAAAATAGCGATCTTCGGTAAGTACAGATAATCCTGAAGCACCTGCTTCTGCATATCCGCGGGTGACTATGGCGGGTTGAACCTTGTCATTGATCACCCCTTTGGAAGGAGACCTTCGTTTAAATTCGGCAATTATTCCACTATTTCCGGGAGTCAATAAATTCTTCACCAATGAATTGCGTGGAGTGCCAAAGTCGGTATTCTCCCTTATTTCTATCAGGCAACTGGCTTTTCTAAGCATGGAAATTTCTTCGAGGCGGTTGGCTACGATCTCATCCAGAATTGTGTTCATTGCATTGAAATTAAATTATTGAAAACTTTCAATGCCTTCCCTTCCTTGAGCGATGATTTTGCATCTTCGATACACGCTCCAATTTCTTTGCCATGAAAATAGGTGTTCAAAGCCATTGCTGCGTTTGAGATAACGACTGCATTTTGTGTTGAGGTACCCTTCCCCATGAGAACATCCATAAAAATTGAAGCTGTTCCCGGGATATCTCCCGATCCGGCCAATTCATCAGCGTTAACAACTTCCATCCCCAAAACGGATGGAGAAAGTATCTGGTCCGAATTGTTGGTAAGTACTTTAAAATCGCCAGTCAGAGAGATCTCATCATAACCATCCAGACTGTGGATGATACAGTAATTGACATTACTCTTCTGATAGAGATAATTATACATTCTGGCCAGTTCGAGACTGAAAACACCGACCACCTGATTTTGTGGTCTGCCAGGATTGACCATTGGCCCAAGCATATTAAAAAAGGTCTTTAGTCTTAAAGCTCTGCGAACAGAAGCAACATTTTTCATGGCCGGATTAAACAGCGGCGCATGAAGAAATGTGATCCCGCAGTGGTCCAGTTCTTTGCGAAGCCGGTCATGGTTATTTGAAAATTTATAGCCCAGGTGTTCCATTACGTTCGAAGAGCCACAACCCGAAGAGGCGGCATAGTTTCCGTGTTTGGCAACTGTAGCTCCCGCTCCGGCGACGACGAAAGCGGCTAGGGTGGAAATATTAAAGGTGTCTTTCCCATCGCCACCTGTTCCACACAGGTCAATCGTATTAAACCCGGAAAAATCAATTGGAATAGCAGTCCGGAGCAAGGCATTTCGAAATCCCTCCAGTTCATCAATACTAATTGTCCGCATATTGAATACGGTGATAAAGGCGGCAATCTCGGCATCCGAGAGCTTTCCGGCTGTTATTTCAGTCAGGACATCTTCAGCTTCTTGTTTTGTTAACCTTTTATATTCGAAAAGGTAATTGAGGATCTCTCTCATATGTTGAATAATTGAAATTAATTGAATGCATTAGAAATACAATTGGAATAAAAATTCAATGTCTTACCCAGTTTTCGAGTATTTTTTCGCCTAATGGCGTCAGAATTGATTCGGGATGAAACTGAACACCCTGGATATCGAATTGTTTATGCTGGAATGACATAATCCTTCCTTCCTGGTCAATACTGGTAACCTCCAGTACATCTGGAAGTGATTCTCTGTCGACAATCCACGAATGGTACCGTCCCGCATCGAAGGTTTCGGGGAGGTGCCGGAAAAGGTAGGATTTCGCAATCACCGTTATCGGAGTAGCAATTCCGTGAAGTACATCGTTCATATTCAGCAATGTTCCACCAAATATCTCCCCAATTGCCTGGTGCCCAAGGCAAACACCCAACATTGGCTTTTTGCCGGCATAGTTTCGAATGACCGAGAGCATTGAACCAGCCTCTTCCGGCAATCCGGGTCCTGGTGAGAATACAATTTTATCGTACAAGGCCGGTTCCCCGTCGGTTACTTCATCATTCCTTTTAACATCCACTGTTATCCCTTCAAACATTTTCAGTACATGAACAAGGTTGTAAGTGAATGAATCATAATTGTCAATTACTAATATTTTCATTTTTTATTGTTTTTAGATGTCTGATTTCATTTGATCTCTTTAGCCATAATGATAGCACTCTTGAGGGCGGCCAGTTTATTTCCGACTTCCTGCAGTTCACTCTCCTCATCGGAGGCAGCAACAATACCGGCGCCTGCCTGGTAAAAGAGGGTATTATTTTTACTTAGGAATGACCGGATCATAATGGCATGGTTGAAGCGGTTGTCGAAACCAATAAAACCGATACATCCGCCATAATATCCGCGATTCTGGTTCTCATACTGATCAATAAGTTCCATCGCCTTAAACTTTGGGGCGCCTGAAAGGGTTCCGGCAGGAAATGAATCACCCATGACCCGTACCGGATTTGATCCAGCCGGGAGTATTCCGGTTACTTTCGATACCAGGTGTATCACATGAGAATAAAACTGAACTTCACGAAATAACTCTACTTTCACATCTTTTGCATTGCGGCTTAAATCATTACGGGCGAGATCCACCAACATAACATGTTCCGCATTTTCCTTCGGATCTTTTGACAGTCTTTCAGCTAACAAACGATCTTCTTCGTCATTACCTGTCCGTCGAAAGGTCCCCGCTATCGGATTTATCGACACTTTTTGTTGATTAATCTGAAGTTGTGCTTCAGGGGATGATCCGAATATTTTGTAGTTTCCATAATCAAAATAAAACAGGTATGGTGAGGGGTTGATAGAACGAAGGGCCCGGTACACATTGAAATCGTCACCTAAAAATTGCTGTGAAAATTGTCTTGATAAAACGATCTGAAAAACGTCACCCCTGAAGCAGTGTTCTTTCCCTTTGGAAACCATTAATTTGTACTCCTCATCGCTAATATTTGAGCTCTCCCCGGCTACTGTATCAAACGAGAATGTGGCAAAATTGCGACTTGTCAGCAAATCTTCAATTACTTTCAGCGAAGAGGACTCTCCTTCAAAGAGGTTTTCAATCAATTGAATACGATTCTGAAAATGGTTAATAGCAATGATGTAATGATAAAATGCATAGTGGACCTCCGGAATGGCATAGGCAGGAGTAACAGGATTGCTAAACCGGATGGTTTCAAAATACTGAACACCATCATAGCTGACATAACCGAAAAATCCATTTGCAGGAAGTCCGGGTAAATTGTTCTCTGCCTTAAAGCAACCGAAAAATGATTCCATTTCGTCGGAAAGCTGACCATTTTTATTGATCATTCCGGTTTCAGTTTTGCCATCAGGATATTTCCTGATAATCCTGAACTGCTCCACTTCAATAGATGCTTCCGGTTTAAGGCATATAAAAGAGTAGCTGTTTTCGAGACTATGGTGATCAGAACTTTCGAGCAGTAATGCATTGGGAAAGATATCACGCATTTTGAGGTAAACACTTACAGGAGTTACCGTGTCGGCCAGAATCTCTCTGACACTTGTGTTGAAATTGTAATTTCTCATTTGAAAATTTTGCTTAAATATTTTATAAAAAAAATACGGCTTATCGTGATCCGATAAGCCGTATTTTCCTGTGCAGGGCACAAGAAGGTTATCCATTCACGTTTGTAAACAGCTCCTGCCAACGCCAAGACCAGTTATTTTGATTGTTATTTTTCATTTTTATGACGACTAAATTACATTAAAAAAAAAACGGTTTACCTTTTAAAGGTAAACCGACTGTATAGATTAAAAATACAATATGGCTTCACCTCAAAAGGAGGAAAGTGTTGCCCCACCAAAGCCATATTGATTTAAATGTTATCATTTCTATGTTATATCAGACACAAAGAAAAACAAAATTTATCAATTCTACAAAAAATTGTACTTATTTATTCGTTAATAATATTTTCTGAAAAATAATTGGTGAAAACAGGTAACAATTTAAAAGCCATTTCAACTAAGAAGCATACGAAGTTAAAAGCAGAACGATCGGTTAATGACAATAGTCATCTTTTATGATCATCGTCGTTTAGTTCTTTAATTTTATGAATTCGTTCTTTGATAAATGGATTGAATCTCAGATTCTGTCGGATAGTTTTTATTTGAAATAATGGTATCCCGACATATCTAATTTTATTGATCTGACCGGTAAATTTATAAACAAGATTTTATAGTTTTGTGTACTTTTACATGATATTAGTACAAATATCTTTTTAATATATTCATATTCTATTTTCAAGGATGATTGTACTAATTGCTTACATTGCACAACTGAATAAAGTACAAAAACTCAGAATATTTTGTTGCTAATGAAAAAGTATACTGATCAGGAAATCATTCAAGGCATAAAATCCGGCGAATCCTTTGCATTAAAATATCTTGCTAAGGATTTTCTTCCCATGATCAGGTATTATATATCAAAAAATAATGGTAATGAGGAAGATGCGAAGGATATTTTCCAGGATGCCTTGTTTATTATTATCGAAAAAATCCATAATAACGATTTTGTCCTTCAAGGAACATTATCGACCTATCTGTTTGCCATCTGCAAAAATCTGTGGTTAATGGCACTTGATAAACAAAAGGCTGCAAGAAATTACGAGCTGCGTCGGTCGACCAATCATATGGATAATGATTTTACAGAATCGGGAGATCGCGTTTTCTACGAAAATATTTTCAGACAATGTTTTGAATCATTGGATGAAGTATCGCAGAAAATTCTTAAAATGTACTGGATGGAGATTTCTCCGTCGGAGATTGCGAGTAAATTGGGATATAGCTATGGATATGTTCGGAAAAAGAAAAGCGAATGTATGAAAGAGTTAAAAAACCGGATCATTGGGCATCCCGATTATAAAGAAATGGAGAGAAACCTAAATATTAAACAACCAATTAACAAATATTATGAATGATTATGGTGATATAATACTCAAGTACCGATCGGGCGAAATGACAATCGCTGAAAGGGAGGAGTTTAATCGTATTTTTTCTACCAATATACACTTAAGAAAAGAATTTATATTTCAGGAAAATCTTGATAAGGTTATGAAAAAGAACTTATTATTAGAGGCAATCGAAAATGATCCAGACCTGATTAAGGCAGAAATACTTGCCTTAAAAGATATTGACAATTATCTGAATAAGAGCGGTTTAAAAATGAACCCAAAAGCGTTCGATATTTTAGAAGTTGAAACCGAAGTTGAACTCCGGAAAAGGATTGCAAAAGCAGAAGTTGAAATGGTGCTATCAGGTATTGATGATATATCTGAAGTCTGGGTCAAAGATTTTGAAAGGCGTAAACCGACCATTCAAGTTGAAAAGGATGCTCAGCGAATATTCGAATATGTAAAGAAATCTGCTCCTTTCAACGAAACGGTTACTCAAATGCCGTCAATAGGTCAGCGGATTACCAGAAAAATTGTTTTTCAGGCCGCTGCTGCTGTATTTATCCTTTCTTTGTTGTTGTTCAAGTCGCTTACTCCAACCTGGTCAGGTGATTCAGTCTATCAGCACAATTATGTACCTTTGGAAGCCAATTCGTTCCACTTAAGAGGAAGTGCGCAGGAGGTTAACGGGAAATTGCAGACAGGTGTCGATTATTACCTTGCGAAAGATTTTGGTAAGGCTGAACTTGCATTTAGCGAATTACGAAAAACGAGTAAAAATCTCCCTGAAGTACTCTTGTTCTCAGGTCTCAATCAAATGGAGCAAAATAATTTTCCGGCAGCGATTACCTTCTTTAATAACCTTCTTGCCAGTGAGGATCAGTTTGTTCCTGAAACTCAATGGTATCTGGGATTGTGTTATATTAAAACCGGCGATACTGCAAAAGCTCGTTCTTTAATGACCACAGTATCAGAAACTGAAGGAATTTACAAGAACAAAGCTTTAGACATCCTTAAAGGTCTTAACCGATAAACTAAAAGTGCGGCAATAATTGAGATGGAAAGGGTTAGCAGGAGGATCAACCATGGCTCTTTCCACCAAGATTTCTTAACTGCTGATACATCTCCCATAAGTGTATAGGCTGCCCAATATTGCGGATTGACAAATGATGGTGATGTGCTTTTAATATAGTCAAGCTTAGCCAGTCTTAGTGCGGTGTTTTTCGGTTTTCCTTCAGCAAGATATTTATAGAAATCCCCCATAATTTTTGAGCCAGCAGCGTCTTCAACAGGCCAAAAAGTCTCTACCACTGATGGTACCCCGGCAAGGACAAAATTGCGCGCAAGACTCATCAATCCCTCACTGCTATACAGTTTACCATTCCCCGTGTTACAGGCACTCAACACCACCATGGGAGCATTAATACTCATTTGTCCGATTTCATAATTATATAAGCGGTAATCACCTTTTCTATTGCTGTCCGGGGTAAATATTAAACTCGAAGAACCCGCTTGTGTTGTATCAAGTTCGGCATGCATTGCCAGATGTAGGATGGCCCCACTATTCAAATTTGCTTTAAAGTTATCGATTGTAGCCTGACCACCTGTTAATACATGTCCACGAAAATTTCTGAGTATACTTTGTACCTCCTTATTGTTATTTTTCAGAGTACTATAGGCTCCCCCACCAAAAGAGGCCATATTCTCATAGGCAGGCGCAAATCCAATCACTTTGGGAAATATTTCAGCTTTTGATTCGTTATTCCATAACGTATTAGTTGAGTACCCATATGAAATTGTGTAATCACGGATCAAATAGGGTAATTCAGCGTAATTAATCCTCGCTTTCCGGCTCCAGGTGGTAATAAATGCATCAAATGGTAAATAGGAGAGTTGATCATCTGGAATAATGATCAGCTGCTTGCCCGTAAAATATTTCTCAATGGGTCGAATCAATACATTATATGCCTTAAAAAGCCGCTGATTCATCTGATTGTACTTATCGATGCCGTTGTTTCCTCCAAATTGGCTGAATAATTGCAATTTTAAGCCCGAAAGTTCAACCGACATCACACTGTCGACTAATTCTGTGTGGCACACCAAATCTTTCTTAGTAATCACAAACTCGTACAACTTCCGATCTCCTTTCACATCCTCCTCGGAGAATACATATTCAATTAAGTTGTCATCCGGATTTAAACTGGCCTGGATTATCTCGATTGGCATGATACTCCCACGCTTAAGTTTATCCGTAAACCTTGGATAATCCTTCTCAATCTTGTTCACTGTTTTCTCAAGCACCCGGTTTAAATCAAACTGTTGATCCTTCCAGTAGGCAATTTTGTTCGTATCGGGTACCAATAGTGCAGATTCATTCCTGATTAAGGCGTTATACGATGCAATATCATTTTGGATTTTCTTTTCCTGATTTCTAAGAGAATCGGGAATTTCCTTGTTCGAAAAGGAGATGTTCCGGGCAATCTCGTACTTTAGCTCATTGGCTTTGGATTGCTGCGACGTTTGATAGGCGAAATACAAATACCTCTTTTCACCAGTAAACTCATAAAGCTTGAGGGCCGTCTCAATTGCCTCAACAAAAACATTTTTATGCTTTTCGTTAAATATCAGACGCGTTTCCTCATCATGAAAATCCACCCTTATCTTATTGGTCATCTCAATCGTCAGCTTGAGTGTATTCAAACTTATAATAAGATCGTTGTTCCTGCGCTTTTCATCGTTTTCCTGACTAGATATCATGTTTAAAACCTCGGCCTTTAGCTGCAATACCCTTAATTGCCATAAACTTAAATTAACATCCAGAATTGAGGGATTAGCCTCAATGGAAAGATCATTAAAATCTTTGGAAGCGGATACCAATGTCTTCTGATAATAGGTTAAAGCACTTGGAAAATCCTTAATGATCCGGTAATAATCACCCATTAATTGGTAACAGTTCGAGGTAAGGTGATTCTTTTCACCCACATTCTTAAGACTTAAATCCAATGCCTGTTGGATTGGCGCCAGCGCTTTTGCATTTTCCCTGGCGGATAAAAGAAAATGGCCATACTCAAGAAAAATATTTATTCGATTAATTGAAAAATTTTTATTCTCTACTTCCGATTTTAAAATACTCAGATTAAAATATTTATCAGTCATCGGGTTATTCCCCATTCGGGCATATGTATTTGCCATATGCCGGTATAAAAAGTCCTTGCCTGAAAGTTTATACTTGTCCTTCAGGAAAATACTTTTTTGGAATGCAGCTAACGCTTTTTCAAAATCATTCAAATGATAATGGACAATTCCCAGGTTTAGATAGAGCGCTGATACCGATCGCTGTTTATTTAGTTCACTTCCATTTGTTAACGGAACCGTTCTGATCGCCTTTTCGTTGTATTCCAGGGCTTTATCGAAATCCCCTTTCATCGAGTAAATATTGGCCATATTGCCATAGATACTAACCAGATAGGAATTCTCAGCAAAACTGCTTTTTAGATAGAGTGATTCGGCCTCATCATAATATTTCAGGGCGCTATCAAATTGACCAAGACTTTTATTCTGGATTCCAAGATTAATGTTTATACCCAGCTTTTCTTTCGTTGACAACTGAATATTTGAATTCAGGAGCCCCGTCAAACAGCCAACCGCTTCCTTTATTTGCCCTTTCCTCACAAAATCGTTGTAATGTGAAAATGCGATCTTAACAGGCTCATTATGAGTTTCCTGGGCCGTCAGAAACAAACTCAGAAAACTAAAAACGAGGATATGCAAAAGCTTAAATGTCGACATCACAGGAGAAAAATTGCTAAAATAATTCCCTGACAAGATACAAATTAGTTGAAAGAGTTTAGGAATGAACACTAAAATTATAGGTATTTGATAATTTTATCAAATACCTATAATTTATTATAATGAAACAAGGCTGTATCCCCTTGAAGGATACAACCTTTTAAAATATTAAATCAGATGAATTAAATAACTTAAGACAGAGATGTTGCTCCAGCAGTTGAAACTTTTACTTTAAGAACAACTAACGGAACCTTTTGAACGCTTAGATTAAGCAGATCAATCGGGAGATCCTCGCCGCTTCCTGGAGGAAGTGGTGGTTCGCCGCCGCCGCCGCCGCCTCTAAGGTTGATCATCTCATTGTTATTTAAACTCTTAAACTGGCCTACAAAGTCATTGTTTTTTGGGGAGATAAAACTACTTATTTTCATTATAATTAATCTTTAGATTAAAACTGTTAATAGGAACTGGCCCTAAATTGTTACCTGATAATACCAACTATTTTTAAACGAAAGTAAGAATAATTGACGAATCTTAATATATTTTTTAAATTCCTTGATTATTATCCATCCTATAGCCTATTTGTGTTATTTATTAGCACTCATAAATAGCAGATATTCAACGGAATGAAAATTACAGGGGCTTTCTTCGGTTATTTCTTAATATTTTTTTTTTTGTGTAGCCCGGTGCGATGATCAGGAAATGAAACTATTTTTAAAGTACTTTTACGGCTCAGGTATTAAATCCCTCCATTATAGATCTTCAGGCAGTGGCGGATTTGATTTCTGAGTTTCAAGATTGTTTTCTATTATCTGGATAATTATGCGATTCCCTTTCTTCAAGCAACTTGATGCCATGGATTGCGGCCCTTCGTGCCTGCGGATGATTGCGAAGCACTTTGGCCGGAGTTATTCTCTCCAACAGGTAAGGAGTCTTTCTCATGCGACACGTGAGGGTGTGTCGATGCTTGGACTGAGCGATGCCGCTGAGAATCTGGGATTCAGATCGAGAGGGGTGCGCATTACCTGGGATCAGTTAAGGGATGAAGTTCAACTCCCATGCGTTATCCACTGGAATCAAAACCATTTTGTAGTTGTTACAGCAATCACCCGAAAGGGTCGGTTCCCGTTATTTAGCAGAAAGAAAAAAAAGGATGATGTTGTACATATTGCAGATCCTGCAATTGGTTTGCTGGAATATGACCGCACCGAATTTTTAAAATACTGGCTGGTACGTGAGAAGGAAGGTGTAGCGCTACTGC
The DNA here is from genome assembly GCA_963677935.2 of Prolixibacteraceae bacterium. Classification (GTDB taxonomy): domain Bacteria; phylum Bacteroidota; class Bacteroidia; order Bacteroidales; family Prolixibacteraceae; genus JAAFHB01. The sequence goes on from CAXXEH010000003.1 coordinate 4,704,083, forward strand.
TTGAACCTACAGCCGAGTTTTATAATGAAGAGCCTGAACTCCAAATTACTAAAAAGTTCAGTTATTTATTGAATTATTTACGCCCCTACCGGAAATTCATCATTCAACTTCTTTTAGGAATGTTAACGGGAAGTTTTGTAAGTATGATCTTTCCGTTTCTTACCCAATCTATTGTCGATTATGGAATTGGGAACAGCGACCTGAATTTTATCTGGATGGTTTTGGTTGCACAGCTGGTTTTGACTTTTGGCCAGACCGCAAATGAAATGATCCGAAACTGGATCACCCTTCATGTAACCACCAGGGTGAGCATTTCGCTGATCTCCGATTTTTTGATCAAGTTAATGCGATTGCCAATGTCGTTTTTTGACTCGCGAATGGTGGGAGATATTATGCAGCGAATGGGCGATCATAGCCGGATTCAAAATTTCCTTACCAGTTCACTGGTAAATATTTTGTTTGCTGCGATCACCTTAGTGATTTATACGGTGATCATGGCCATCTATCATCCTGGTATTTTAATCGTATTTTTTATTGGTAGCATCCTCTATATAGGGTGGGTGTTGCTTTTTTTGAAAAAACGGAGAGAGCTCGATTACAAGCGGTTTCAACAGGCATCTGCCAATCAAAGCAATATCGTTCAGCTAATTACAGGGATGCAGGATATTAAGCTTAATAATTGCGAAAAACAAAAACGGTGGGAATGGGAACGAATACAGGCAAAATTGTATAAAGTAAATATTAAGGGACTACTCCTTAACCAGAATCAGTTTGTAGGTGGAACATTTATCAATCAGACCAAGGATATTATTATCTCTTTTATGACTGCGAGGGCTGTTGTTACAGGGGATATGACACTTGGGATGATGATGGCTGTTCAATACATTATTGGTCAGCTAAATACACCAATACAATTATTTATTGGGTTTGTTCAGTCTGCACAGGATGCCAAAATCTCTCTGGAACGATTAGGTGAAATAAACGAAAAAGAAGATGAAGAGCGGCCTGATGAAATGAAAATAGATGAAGTCCCGTCAGGGAAAGCCATCGTATTAAAGAATGTTACCTTTCAATACGAAGGTCCAGGTTCACCAAAGGTGTTGAAAAAGGTTAACCTTGAGATTCCAGCTAATAAGATTACTGCAATAGTAGGAACAAGTGGAAGCGGCAAGAGTACACTAATAAAGTTGATCCTGGGTTTTTATAAACCTGTTAATGGTGAAATTTCTCTGGGTGGAATCTCTATTGATCGTTACAGTCAGCATCAGTGGCGTCAGCGTTGTGGAGTTGTTTTGCAGGAAGGTTTTATTTTCTCCGATACTATAGCAGGCAACATCGCTATTGGTGACGAAATCGTCGATGCCCAAAAAATTGAAAAAGCTGTTGAAACGGCAAATATTCAAAACTTTATTGAAGCTCTCCCTTTAGGTTACGCCACAAGAATCGGAAGTGAAGGGCATGGTTTGAGTACTGGTCAGAAGCAACGAATACTGATTGCACGTTCGGTATATAAGAATCCCGATTATATCTTTTTCGACGAAGCTACCAATGCCCTGGATGCAAAAAACGAATTGGTAATCATGCAAAACCTGAACCAGTTTTTTGAAAATCGGACGGTCATTGTCGTTGCACACCGGTTGAGTACCGTTAAAAATGCTGACCAGATTATTGTTTTGGAGGCAGGTGAAATTGTCGAAAGGGGAACTCATGCTGATCTGGTCGGGGGGAAAGGTGTTTATTATCATTTGGTTAAAGATCAGCTTGAACTTGGGAACTAATTGTTTATTTCCGTCGAGGAGAGAGATTCAACCTATACAATAAAATTATGGAACTTAATTTACCACCATATAGCGAAGAGGTCCAGGATATCATGTCGTTCATACCAAATCGGGTTATCCGATGGGGCCTGACAGTGATATTCTGCATATTTGCCATCCTGGTAATTGGAAGCTATTATTTTAAATCACCTGAAATCATTCAGGCTCCTATGGTTTTGACAACGAAGAATCCCCCAGTTTCATTAATCAGTAAATCGACAGGCAAAATTGACAGGCTATTTGCTATCGATGGTCAAACAGTTGCAGAAAAAGGGAATATCGCGCTGATTAATAATCCTACTGATTTTGTTCATTATCTTATACTTAAAAAAGAACTGGCCGATTGTTTTCGGATTTCGGACTGGGATGTACAGGTTTTTGAATTTGATTTGTCAGAACATCTTACCCTTGGTGAATTGCAGACAAGTTACGGACCCTTTCTGAAAAGCCGGAACAATTTTAAACATTACCTTACGCAGAACTTCCTTCCTCAAAAAATCGGATTAATCAATAAACAGATCGTCAAACAGGAGGAGTATTACAGAACCTTGGTCAGTCAAATAGAGATTCAAAAAAATGATCTGGTTTTGTCTGAAAAAAGTTTTTTGCGCGATTCATCCCTCTATCTGAAAAGGACCACCAGCGAGGCTGAATACGATAAATCGCGACAGCTTTACCTGTCCAAAAAATCGGCATTTATTGGTTATGAAGCTGTTCTTAGGGAAACCGAATCTTCTATTCTGGAGATGCAATCCAACCGGGTTGAATTGCAAATGCAACACGAAAAAGAGTTATCGGAATTCCGGTTTGCCCTTGATGAGTCGAAGCAAAATCTTGAAAATGCAATTCACCAATGGGAAGAAAGATATCTGGTTGCCAGTCCTATCAAAGGAAAGTTAACATTTACCTCAATCTGGAGTGTAAATCAGGAGGTAAAAACAGGGGAGCTTATTGCCACCGTAATTCCGGTAGAAAAGTCGGCAATTATTGCAAAAGCAGTGATACCTCCATCCGGATTCGGAAAAGTGGAGGTTGGGCAGCGGGTAAATCTGAAATTGCGTGGATTCCCTTATATGGAGTTTGGGATGTTGAAAGGTGTAATTCATTCTGTATCACTAGTTCCCGATTCAAGAGGTTATATCGCAGAAATCGAATTGTCGGAAGGGATGACCTCATCCTACCGCGAGAACCTGAAGTTTATTCAACAGATGGATGGCACAGCCGAGATAATTACGAAAGAGATGCGACTAATTACAAGATTAATCAATCCTTTAAAAGCTTTTTTTGACAGCGGCAAATAAAGTATCAGAAAAATTAGGTAACAAAAGAGAGTGCTTTCCTATTAAATGGTTGATTTCTCCAGAGAGATCAACACCTGAAGAGTTACAAATTTAATGATGCTTAAAAGGGATGATTTTAATCTTATCAGACATAAGTGATCAACATGCCGACCGGGTCGAATCAATTCTACAGATGAATTCTGCAGAGTATTCGAGGTTGAATCTTGATGTTGATTCTGTAAAGTCGACCCAAATAAGGCACGAAGAGAATTCATTCAGAATTGAAGCTCCAAATTGCAGTTTTTCGACCAATCAAATAGAGGCTGTCTGGAACAGAAGCAGGCTCGTAAAACAACTGATCGAAAATAGTTCTCCTCAGGATGCAGATTTTTTATTCTGGAAAGCGAACTGGAATAAAACAATGGAGGGGCTTTTCAGGTCGCTTGAATCGACAAAATGGCTGAATTTTTATCAGGATTTTTACACTGAAAGTCAATTCAGTCAATTCGCTATCTCTAAAAATATTGGATTAAAATGGCCTTCCTACATCTGTTCCAATGATATCAATTATCTCAACAGTTTTTTTGAAAATAAAAAAGAGCGCGTTTTGGAGCTCATGGATCAGGATTGTGCAAAAAGAACTTTCGAAGAGTGCCCGGGGAAATGTGGCGATAAAATTGGTGCTGCATTATTGAACAATACGTTTGACATTACTTGTCCGGTTGCAAATGCCAGCTATCAGGTAAGATGCAGTGTTGTTGGCAAAGAATATTTTGCGGGTAAAATAAAGTCAAAGACCAATGGAAAAGGTCAGAATATTTCAACAAGTTCAGATAGTCATTCGGTTATTCAGCCTCCAAAATCAATCCAGTTGAAGGCTATCGAGATTATGACTGAATTGAACCTGACGCATGGTGTATTCGATTTTATTGTTACAGACAAAGGTGACTGGTTTTTTGATTCCTTAAATCCAATTGGGCAATACCAGTGGACAGAGGATATAAAAAGTGCCGATATCTCATCAAGCATTGCAAAGTGGTTGATGATGAACAACTAATAAAAACAATTGGGAGGTTGTTTTTAATGTTAGATTAAATTAAGAATAAAGCGTAATGTTAAAGGGGGAGGTGCACAACTCCCCCTTTACGATTTTAAATTGATCATTTCAAAACCCCAAGTATCCTTCCGATTTTTTTGAATGCCGCAATTGCCTGATCAAGATGCTCCTCCCGATGGGCTGCCGAGAGTTGTACCCTTATACGTGCTTCTCCCTGCGGTACAACCGGATAATAAAAGCCGATTACATAAATACCCTCATCAAGAAGACGCGCCGCAAACTCCTGCGACAATTTTGCATCATAAAGCATAACAGCACAAATAGCAGATTTCGTAGGTTTAATATCGAAGCCTGCCTCCTTGATTTTGGAAACGAAATATTCGGTATTCCTGTGTAAACGATCCTGAAGCTCTGTGGTCTCTTTCATCATCTGAAACATTCTTATACCGGCCCCAACAACTGCAGGTGGGATAGAATTGGAGAAGAGATAAGGACGCGAACGCTGCCTTAATATTTCAATAATCTCCTTTCTACCAGTGGTAAATCCCCCTACCGCACCGCCAAAAGCCTTTCCAAGTGTACCGGTAATCAAATCCACCTCGCCTCTTATATTGAATTTTTCGGTGACACCACGCCCGGTTGACCCAACAACACCAGCCGAATGGCATTCATCAACCATCACTAAAGCATCATATTTTTTGGCCAGCCGGTTAATCTCATCCAGTGGCGCCACATTTCCATCCATCGAAAACACCCCATCAGTAACTATAATCCGAAACCGGGCATCCTGTGCTTTCAGTAACTGCTCTTCAAGATCACTCATATCCGCATTTTTGTACCGAAGACGACGTGCCTTGCACAAACGGACACCATCAATAATTGAAGCGTGGTTCAGCGAGTCAGAAATGATGGCATCTTCTTCCGAAAACAAAGGTTCAAAAACGCCGCCATTCGCATCAAAACAGGCAGCATAGAGTATGGTATCCTCTGTTCCAAAGAAATCGGCAATACTTTGTTCAAGCTCTTTGTGCAGATCGGTCGTTCCGCAAATAAACCTTACAGACGACATTCCAAACCCATGCGAATCGAGCGCTGACTTTGCAGCCGCAATTAATTCGGGGTGATTCGAAAGACCCAGATAATTGTTCGCACAAAAGTTGAGTACCTCTTTCCCAGAATCAAGCCTGATCAATGCATCCTGCGAGGATATGATCACTCTTTCGTTTTTGTAAAGTCCAGCCTCCCTGATACCTGACAGCTCCTGTTGGAGGTGTTCCCTTATTTTACCGTACATTTTGTTGATATTAAATGATTCCCTATAATTAAAAGATTAAAACGATCACAAGTTTCAATCTATTATGTTTAATTTCTATCTCTTGATATGATCAATATTTTATATTGGCAAAGATAAAGTTAATAATAAAAGGTTGATCCCTATATTGCCAAACTTTACTGATATGACAACAATTGTTATAAAACTGGACCCAAAAGCAAATCAAACAAAACTGATTGAAGCAATTGAGATGCTGAAGGGGGTGAAAAGTGTTACTGTTGCCGGAGATCCGGTTATCGATGATGATTTTTTAGCGCAACCGATGACCGTTTCCCGTAAAAGTGGGAAGGGTGACAAGGCGAAAGACATGGATTTTTTAAGCAAATAATCATGGATTTCGAAACTTCAAGGCAGTTCGATTTGGAAGAAAACCTAATCTGGTTTTTGTATTTTGGTAAAAGCGATGAGAACACCTATAAAAAATTCCCATAATATTCTTCCTTACATAAAAATAAACCTTTTTCGAGGCAACTTGTTTGATGATCATACGTATCAAATGTGCTCCGTGAATAGGGGCGATTTCAATCTTGTCATATTTAAAATATTTACGATGAAAAAATTAATATTATCGATTTTCGCAATTGCCATTTTCGCGACTTTATCTTCTGCCGGTAACCCGCTTCCTGCAGATAACGCTTTCTGGAATAAGGCATTTTCCAAAACAGCTGAATATCAATTAACCGGACAGTCGAAACAGAATCCTTTGCCTTATGCCTATAGCGATTTGGAGCCATCTATCGACGCAAAAACGATGGAAATCCACTATTCAAAACATCATGCTGCCTATACAAAGAACATGAATGATGCCACCCTCGGTACCGATTATGCTGCAAAGGCGCTGTTCCAGCTCTTCACTGAAATTGAAAAATATCCTGTTCTTTTAAAGAATAATGCCGGAGGATTTTATAACCACCTCTTATTTTGGACAATATTGGCACATAGTGCAGGTCAGGAACCAGAGGGTGCTCTTTTGAAAGCGATTAATGAAACATTCGGAAGCTTTGATAAATTCAAGGAACTTTTCAGCAATGCAGGAAAGAAACAGTTTGGTAGTGGCTGGGCCTGGTTGTCGGTTGGAGAACAAGGCAAATTAGTGGTCAGCTCCACACCGAATCAGGAGAATCCGCTGATGAGTATATCGGAAGTTCGCGGAATTCCGGTCCTTACACTCGATGTTTGGGAACATGCTTATTATCTTCAATATCAGAACCGTCGCGCAGACTATGTTGATTCATTCTGGAAAATTGTCAACTGGAAGGAGGTTGCGCGCCGTTATGATGAGGCCGTTCACGCAGTAAAATAATCCAGAAATAATAAAATTGTAGCATTAGAACAGCCACTAAGTAATGGAAATTATAAATTCTGATTTTTCTAACTTTGTAACAAACTTTACTGATATGGCAACAATTACAATAAACGAACGGACAATCAAAGGCAAAAGCCTTAAACTAACTATCATCCTTTAGCCATGTCAAAAATTAAAGCTCTGATTATTGATGATGAAGTACTTGCAAGAGATCTCCTGCGCCATTACCTCTCGAAAGACGGAAGGGTTGAAGTGATTGGCGAGTGTTCGAACGGATTCGAAGGAGTTCTGGCAATCCAGGAACTTAAACCTGATCTGATTTTGCTTGATATTCAGATGCCAAAAATCACGGGATTTGAAATGCTGGAATTGATTCCTGATCCTCCGGTAATTATTTTTTCCACCGCTTTTGATCAATATGCCATCCGCGCTTTCGAAGCCAATGCTATCGATTATCTCCTCAAACCTTACCCTTATGAACGGGTGATTACAGCATTAAACAAAGCGATTGAAAAACTAAACAGTAAGGTAAATAGTTCCGAAATCAGCAACCTGATCGAAACACATGATGAAGATTCGGGTATGTTGAACCGGGTAGTGGTAAAATCGGGCAGAAAAATTCAGGTGATTCCTGTCGATTCGATTTACTATGTTGAGTCACAGGACGATTTTGTGATGATTTACTGTAGAGATGGTCACTTTATGAAACAGAAAACGATGAGATTCTTTGAAAACCACCTCGATGGTGAGCAGTTTGTGCGGATTCATCGCTCTTATCTTTTAAACCTGGCATGCATTTCAGAAATTCAGCAGTATGAAAAAGAATCATGGCTTATACTCACAAAGCAAGGGGCAAAACTCAAGGTAAGTAAAAGTGGTTATGCCATTTTAAAGGTTAAGCTGAGAATGTAATTCCTAACAAAAGAATGCAAATTCCTATGAGCGAACTCTCTCCGATTGAACCACCCTGGAAATATTACGGTGAAAGGGACAAATTTCTGCGGCGAGGAGCCTATCTTAAATTTATTGACCTGGGCGCCATTCCAAACAGTGTCTATATTGTGGAATTCTATAATGAAACATTTAAGGAAATCCGTAAAGAGATCATTGCCAGATTGATGTTATTGGACCATTTTATTACAAGGTGTATCCGGCAACCCGATAGATATCAACAATTGAAGCGGTTATCTGATGGAACCCGGGAGGACGAATTCGCCCCTCCTGGGTTAATCTTTAATTGTGGTTTTCAACTATATTTCGATTAAAAGCGGTGAGTCCAAAAAATTAATTATAGATATATACAAATCAACAATATTTATTAAGTAATTTTACATATTATTTTTATGGAATTACAGAATATCAATTAAGTTCTGTCTTTTACCTTACATATGAATTGAGCTGTCGATCCATTTCCACAGGTAGAATATGCGGAAAAGATGATTTTTTCGTGAACTTTATTTTTTTTCGTGCGTTTTTAAATGTAAAAATCTGTTAAATAAAAAACAGATGAAACATGAATAGCGCTTTTTACGTTATAACAAGACTAATAAGCGTTATATATTATTATGATTAAACGACCACCTTATGTCTGTATATTTATATGATTTAATAACAGTATTTTACAGATCCTGGGAGGTTAGTTGTCACCCGAGATTCCAGTCGGATGAACAAGGTTATTATTCGATTTATTCAGGTATGACCCCCTTAAGATTTCGAAATATTTCATCTTCGGGAAAGAAAACTTGGTCCCGGATACATTTTTTTTAATATTTTTTCATTTTTTTTGTATACATTTGATTATCTAATATCATTGTGAGTGTTAAATTTAAATCCTATTGAAATGAGCCTTTCATTAAAACTCAGAAGCTTCCTTTTACTGTTTTCATCCCTATTGAGTCTAATGGCTTTTGGTCAGTCATTAACAACTGGTCAGGAAGTGCGGTACAATCCGATCTCCACGGCAGTACCGTTTCTTACAATTACTCCTGACTCACGGCATGGGGCGATGGGTGATGTTGGTGCTGCAACCACTCCTGATGCGAATTCTCAATACCTCAATCCTTCAAAATATGCGTTTGCCAGCGATAAATGGGGTTTTGGCCTCTCCTATACACCATGGTTACGCGAACTGGTTAAAGATGTCAACCTCGCTTATCTTTCCGGTTTTTATCAGATCGATCAAACACAGGTCATTGGATCATCACTTCGCTATTTTTCGATGGGAGAGATTACCCTTACTGGTCAGGACCAGCAGAATCTGGGAACGGTAAGCCCGAGTGAATTCGCTTTCGATGTCAGTTACTCCCGTAAGTTATCCGATAATTTTTCGGGAGGTGTTACTTTACGCTACATCAATTCCAATCTTTCGGGAGGCATTGCCGGTACTCAGGCCGGATCCGAAAATTACACTGCCGGTAATGCATGGGCAACTGACGTTTCGTTTTACTATACGAGCAAATTAGGCGGCCCTGAATCGAACAATTCGATTGCAGCCGGTGCAAACTTCTCCAATATCGGATCAAAAATATCGTACAATCAAGGTTCAACCAAAGAATTTCTTCCGGCTAATATGAGGCTGGGAACTACCTTTACCACCCAAATGGCCGATTCAAGTTCATTCTCGATATCATTGGATGTTAACAAACTGCTTGTTCCTACACCTGCCAATACTGTAACTTACGCCAACGATGGTTCAGTGGTGGTTATTCCCGATAATAACTCAAGCAAATCGGTGATCAGTTCCATCTTTGGTTCGTTTGGCGATGCACCGGGTGGGATGAAAGAGGAGTTACAGGAGTTCACCATCTCGACAGGGGCCGAATACTGGTACAAAAAACAATTTGCAGTAAGAGCAGGTTACTTTAATGAGGCTCAGAATAAAGGTAACCGTAAATACTTTACCGCCGGTGTGGGGGTAAAAATGAATATTGCCGCAATTGATTTTTCGTATGTGATTCCTACACAACGCAACAATCCCCTTGCAAATACGATCAGGTTCACCCTGCTATTTAATGTAGACTCCTTCCTCAAACGGAAAAAATCTGGTCCTGTAAATATGTAACCTGAATATCGGTTCAAGTCACCCAACCAATTTTTTGGTTTATGAACGACCTTCAACCCAAAAATCCCTTAAATAATGCATCAAATTCTGATGTTTCAATTGTTTCTGTGGCAACCACAGAAACAATTGAAACATCAGAACCAACAGAAACATTTCCGTTGACCTTTTCCCCTTTTATTTCCGAAATGAAAAACAAAAAACAAAGCATATGAAAACCCTTTCCCATTCCAGTTCTTTGCAAAATGATCCTACCGGTACCGCGTCCGGTAGCGACGCTTATAACCTGACCGATTCAGGCGCCAAAAATCGGTTGAACTCTTTAATCCCCCCGGTGGGAAAACAAAATCTCTTCCGTAAATTCCTCGCCTCGGCAAAGGCCTTGGCATTTGCTTTACTGATTATGTTTTTTGCGGTAAATACATTTGCCCAAATTAGGGTTCAACAACCAACAGGAAGTACTGGAGGGAGTGCTGCTTCTTCTTTTTCAGTGACATTAGCAGCACCAACTAATGGTAATACTTTAGTGGCTGTTATTTCAACCCGTGGAACCTCAACCGGTCGAGTTAATACTATTACACAAACCAATGTAACGACCTGGACCCGAGCTGTTCAGGTTGCCAATACTAATACAGGAGGTTGTACAACTGAAATCTGGTATGCATCAGTTGGTGCAAGTGCAGGAACTACAGTTACAATTAATTTGGCATCCAGTCTTTATGCCGCAGCTGTCGTGATGGAATATAGCGGAATTTTAACGGTAAGTCCATTAGATGTAACAGCAACTAATACGGGTAATAGTAGTTCTGAAAGTACTGGTACAACCTCATCTACCACGCAAGATAACGAACTTTGGATTGGTGCAATTGGAATTCCAAGTTCAAGCAATAACGCGCAACTTGGTAGTATAACAAATTCGTTTAGTTCGGTGGCCAATATCAATACAACTAATGGGACCTCAGGTAATAATGCCAGAATATATGCCCTTGATAAAATAGTTTCCACAACTGGGACTGCATCAACAGGAGGCACAACAAATAACTCGTATCAGTGGTCAGGTGCTATTGCTACATTTAAAGGTATTCCACCTGTTACATTTACTTCTACCGGTACTGGTGGAAACTGGAATACTCCTGCAACATGGGATCAGAATGCAGTTCCTACTGCCGGAAATCATGTGGTTATTGCAACCGGAGCACCCGTGACCTTAAACGTTACAACCGCTGTGCTAAAAAACCTGACAATCAACAGCCAGTTGGATGCAAGTAACAGCGCATATTCGGTTACAGGCTCGGGAATATTCACCCTTGCAAATACAGGAACGCTATTGGTTGGTGGCGCCTTTCCATCGGGATTCGGAACCAACACCATTGATGCGGCAAGTACGGTTACTTTTAACGGTGCAGGAACTCAAACCATACCAGCGCTGACTTATGGCAACCTCACCCTTTCGGGAGCCGGAGCAAAAACTACTGCCGGTACTGGTACAGTCAACATATTTAGTAATCTTGATCTTAACGCCGGTACAACTTTAAATCTGGCAGCATCTGTACTTAATGTTACCGGCACGACTTCAGTCTCCGGAACAGTTAATACAACTTCCGGTACAGGCCTTAAAACATTCACGGGTGCAGTAACCGTCAATTCGGGGGGAACCTGGGATCTTTCAGGAAATAATCCTGCCACCAGTTTTGGGGGCGGAATTACCAATAATAGTACAAACGCATTGAATAACGGTACCGGTGCAGCTGCTTTCTCTACAGACCAGTCTTTGCTTGGTACCGGGAACATGACCTTTGGCGGTTCAGTAACACCCGCCAGTACTTATACCCTTACCAATAGTAACTCGGGAACGGTAACTGTAACCGGGAGTATTGTTCTGACCGGAAATTTTACACAAGGTTTAAATTCTCCAACGCTGGTGCTATCGTCGGCCACACCGTTTAGTGGTACAGGAATTTTTGAAGCGGGTACCAATGCCAATACCGTAAACTACACTGGTACAGCACAGGCTATCAGGGGAGCAAACTATTACAATTTAGGATTTTCGGGCTCCGGCACCAAAACGGCGGGTTCAATAAACATTGCCCTGGGTGGTACTTTTACCTCAACCGCTCCTGACATCGTTTTTAATGGAGATTATATCAACACGAATCCCACCCTTTTAAATGCAGGAAGTGCGACCATTGAGATCTCAGGTACAGCAACCCAAAGCATTGCCGGATTTAGCACTACCGGCCTGGTAACGATGAACAAGACCGGCGGCGTAGCGACCTTAGCCGGCAATATGACCAATAACGGACTGACTATCAATGGTTCAGGAGGTACTCTTAACCTTGGAAAAGACCTAACACATATTGTAAACCTTGCTGTCACCCTGACAGCTGGTACATTGAACGGCGGCAACAGTACCCTCATTGAACAGGGGGGTATTATCACATCATGGAATGGTAATGGTGCACTTTTTAATGCAAATTTAAGCACTGTCAATTTTAACAACGGTCTTCAAACACTATCGGCATCGGCCACAACATTTTATAATGTTATTTTCGAAGGTGGAGGAACAAAAACCCTATCCAGTACTACCGCTTTTAATAACATAACCATTGCCACGGGCACCCTGGCGAATCTTGGTACCGCTTTAACACATACCGCTAAAACATTGACGCTTGGTACGACGTTAAAAGATGATGGATCCTATGGAGGTACGGGCTGTTCCAATCCTCTTGCTACAATAATACCTACCTCATTTGCAGCAGCATCAGGAGTGCTAAATACGCAGGCTTCTGTAGGTGCAGTACGGTTGAAAATTACCAATCATAATACTGGTTTAGGTGTAACGACATTAACCGCAGGAACCCCACAAACCATTGACATCACAGCGTTGAATGGCGCAGGAGATCCCTTTACCGGATATTTAAATACAGGTACCTATACTTTTTCAGGGGCATCTGTAGCGCCAACGACCCCAACCCCAACATCACCCACAATTACAGATAATGCAGTAACTCCTGTAGCAGTGCCATTTGGCACCAATACGCCAAACATTACCTTTGTAAACGGGGTTGCAACTGTTATTCTGACGCCTTATAAAGCAGAAAATAATATAAATATTGTTGTTACAGATGGTACACTTACCTCCTCCGGGGCTGACCGGCTTAATGTGACAGCCGTTTCACCCGGGCCATTGGCAAGTTTAGCTTTTAATACCCTGGTTACGCCTCAAGCCAGCGGTACTCCCTTTACAGGTACCAATACACTTACGGCAAAAGATGCCTGGACTAATGTTGCTACCAACTTTGATGCATCGGGTAATCCTGTAACCATTAGTTACACCCCGGTCACAACCGGTACGGGTACGATTACCGGTCTGGGTTCTGCAAATAATGCTATTCTGAACGAGGCATCAAGCTTTGTCAGCGGGGTTGCAAGTTTATCGGGAATGGTCTTTACCGGCACACCCGGATCATATACTTTTACCGCGACATCGACCAATGCTGCAATCGTAACATCGGCAGCCAGCTCTGTCGTGGTGATTAACCCGGCGACCTATTATTCAAAAGCCACCGGAAACTGGAGTTCAAATACAACCTGGTCAACATCTATAGGCGGACCGTCATTACCTTCAGGAATTTACCCACAGGCAACTGATAATGTAGTATTAGAACCAGGTTTTACAGTTACCGTTGATGCCAATTCGAGTTGCGCATCCTTAACTTTTGACGGAACCGGAACTGCAACAGCAGCTTTAGCTATTCCTACCAGTGTGATCCTGGGCGTTACAGGTGCGGTTACCGCTAATTCCTGCAATACTGCCACAGGATTTAATACAGCCAGCTCAGTTTCTGGTTTAGGAACATTAAATTGTAGTTCTCTCCAGGTTGGAACAGATTATGCCACAACTACATCCGGAACCAGGACCACCATACTGACATCGACCTTGTCCAACTTTAATGTTGAAGGAAATCTAACCGTTTCAAGTTATGTTGGTAGTAGTTCATCCCGATTGATCAACGCTTCATTCCTTATTTCGGGTGGAGCGGTCGATGTAGATGGTATAATATCCACGACCAATGAAAATGCGTCTAATACCTCTGTTTTCAGTATGTCAGGTGGAACGGGTACCCTTTTACTAAGCAATGCTTCACCTTTTAGCTTAACAGGTACAGGAATATCAACCATCAACTTAACCGGTACCTCTTCGACCGTCAATTACGATGGATCAGTCCAGACTGTATATCCAACGGCCTATACCAATCTTACCCTTTCGGTCTCGGGTGCAAAGACGATGACCGGCGTAACAACCATTAACGGCAATCTTACCTTAAGCGGAAGCGTAACGGCAAGTACTGTTGCAACCTCGGTTGGCGGGAAGATCGCTTTAAGCGGGAGTTCACAACTGACCACGGGAGCTACTTTAGCCGTCACGGGAAATGTAGAATTGACAGGTACCTCAACCATGACAATCGGAGCTGCATTAAATGTTACCGGGAACCTTGCTGTTGGTGACGGCACAACCTTTACAGTCGGCGCCGGCGCCCTTGGTATTACCGGTACAACTACAGTAGGTGATGGAGCAATTGGAACCTTGGTTATATCATCTGCTACAGGAACCAAAACCTTTTCCGGGGCAGTGACGATTAATGCCGGTGCTAATTTTACAGAGAGTGCGGCCGCCCAGCTGGCTTTCGGCTCTAATGTTACGATTACCGGAACTTTAACTGAAAATACAAATGCAGTTGTTGGCATTGTCGGAAGTCTGACCAATAACGGAATCTACACGGCCAGTACGGGGGTCCATACGTTCACAGGATCGGGCAAGACGATTGGCGGAACGACCACCAATGCGATTCCAAGCGCCACCTTCTCAGGATCTTACACAAATAGTGGGACATTAACAGATGCAACTGCACTTACGGTTAGTGGGGCCTTTACCAATAGTGGCACTATAAATGCCACGACCGTACTTACCGTTACCACTCCCGGTGTACTTACCAACAATGGTACGATAACGGCCACTGCAGCCCTTTCTGGTTCAGGAACTCTGACCCAGGGTGGGGCCGGGATTTTAAATATCGGCGGTACCTCGGGTATTTCGGCGATCAATGCCGGTACGGCAAGCAACACGGTTAATTTTACTGGTGCAGATCAAACGATACCTGCATTCAATTATTATAACCTCACCAACACCGGTTCAGGTACTACAACCTTAGCCTCGTCCGGAGTTATTGGTATTGCCGGCGCTTTTACCAAAGGTGGCAATACCTACATCACTACAGGAAGTACGGTCAGCTTTAACGGCACAGGCGCTCAGGTAGTTCCGGTTTTGAACTATAACAATCTGACGATTAACAAAGCTTCAGAAGCTGCGACCCTTGAAGGTGCAGTTAGCCTGCCAGCTACAGGTGTTCTTACACTGACATCAGGAAACCTGATCACTACTTCAATCAATTCATTGACTTTAACCAATACAGCTGTCGGCGCTATAAGTGGTGGTTCATCCACTTCGTATGTCGACGGTCCGCTGGTCCGGTCGTTGCCTGCAAATCTGGCCACAGGAACTAATTATTCTTTCCCTGTCGGAAATCTAGGTCATTACTACCACTTTGCCCTCGTGAACCCGGTAACAGGTACAAGCGCCACCGCAGCGACAGTGCAGGCCACAAACGCCAATGCAGGTGGAACCCCTGATGGTACGTTGTCAGGATTAAGTACCAATTTTTACTGGTCATTGGCCATGAATCCATCGGGTGGTGGCTTCAATTCAATGGTAGCCTTGACCGATCCTGTCAATCCAACCTCTTATGGTATTGTCGCTTCGGCTCCTGCTGTTGCAGGAACTTATACGAGTAGAGGGGGAGTTACTTCTACAGGTTCCACAGTTACCAGTACAGCCAATATTGGTTCCGACACCTACTTTACTTTGGGAAATCTTCCGCCACACTATGTTGTTACTGCTGACAATTACTCACCAGTAGCTGGAAGTACGGTGACCATTTCTGCCCAGTTGTACGATGGGAATAATACTCCGTGGGCTCAACCTGGTTATGTTGTACAGTGGACACAGACGGATGCTTCAGTCACAGCTCCCGGGACCTTTGGAGGAGTTGCCACAACAACATCGACAACGAACAGCAGTGGTATAGCAACTATTTCCTTTACCACATCTACTGTCGCGGGAAGGGCTACCCAGATCATAGGTACGGATGCAACATCACCAGCGCCATCGCCTGTTCCTGTAGCCGGAACTTCACCAACGATAACTACGGTATTTGGTCCTGAGGCTCAGCTTGTCTGGGGAGTTCAGCCAAGTGATGCAATAGTTGGCGCTGCAATTTCGCCTTCATTTACGATACTCATTCAAGACGTGAATGGAAACCTGACGAACAGTACATCGACCGTTAATATCGTAAAAAACACAGGAGGCGGCCCGGGTACGCTCTCTGGTACTTCAGCTGTCGCTTCGGGTGGTGTTGCAACCTTCAGCGCGAGCTCGATCAATGCTCCCGGTAAATATTCGCTCACTGCAACCACATCGGCTTTCGTCAGTGCGTCATCAGTTCAATTTACCATTACCCCCAATGCAGTTTCCACTCTCTCTACCGGGTCAACGATATCTGCCGCTCCTACCTCTATCGGAGCGAACAGTACCTCAACGATAACCATGCAGGCAGCCGATGCTGCGGGAAACCTGTTTACAACCGGAGGTCTGACCGTAACCTTTCACACTACGCTTGGTACGGTTGGCACAACAACTGATAATGGCAATGGAACCTATACTGCAACCTTAACCAGTGGCATAGTGGCAGGTACTGCTGCAGTTACTTTTACTATTGCCGGAACTGCCCCCGATCCAGCACAGAATTCTGTGAATGTGATCTTTACTCCGGGTCCGGTAGCCAGCTTTGTGGTGGCTAAATCGGGCGGCGGCGATATACTTGGCCAGGTAACAACAGTTGCTTTCCCTATTCAGGTAACGGCTTATGATGCGAATGGAAATATTGCGACTTCTTTTACCGGCGCTGCCAGTACCGTTGATATCACTTCAACCGGGACTTTATCCGGAGGAACGTTTCAGTCTGCTGCATTCACCAATGGTGTTTTAAATCCAATTTCTGTTACCATTAATAATGTAGGGAACTTCACCATCACAGCCACACAACATGGCGGATCAATAAACGCAAGCAGTAATAGCTTTAGTGTGGTTGCTACGGGTGCTGACCGATACTCTTTTGCTAACGGAGACTGGAATAGTACTTCCACCTGGGCTTATTCAGCCACAGCAACTACGGGTGGGGCCGATGTTCCTGCCACAGGTACTCCCGTGCATATTGTAAACGGTAAAACGGTCACCGTATCAACTTCGGGTGCAGCCTGCGGAACGCTTGATTTTGCGGCAAATGCTACAGGGAGCAATACGTTAAGTATCGTTTCCGGAGGTAGTCTGACTACCGGGGTAATTACTGTTCCAAATGCCGGTATAGGATATGCCAACACCTTGGATGGGAATGCCGGAAATTTAACGGCTTCCAGTATCTCATTCCCGTATGTCGAGTCCAGAGGGTCCCAGACGATGACCATTTCGACCGGGACTGTAAGTGTAACTGGTGGTGTGACTACCAGCACCGGTGGTTCTACAGCCTCCGTAATATTTACAGGGGCCGGAACATTAAACGTAGGTGGCAATTTTTTTAATACAGGTTCTGCTCCATTTTTGGGTATCGGCGGTGACAATGATGGTATAATAACAACTGTCCCCGGCAGCACCATAAATTATAATGGGGCTGGCGCTCAAAGTGTCAAGGGAGGAATCGTTTATTCAAATCTTACCCTCTCAAATTCGGGGTTAAAGAACTTTTACAATTGGGTAACCGGCTCTGCACATGGTATCACAGTAACTGGCGTACTCTCCCTGGGCGGAACGGCAACTGCGGTAATAACAAGTAACGGTTCGATAACCGGGGCAACCCCTACTGACTTGTACTATTCTGCCCCGAGTGGTACTCTTCAGTATAACACCACAACTGCAAGGTCTGGATCTACTTATGAATGGCCGACTCCGTTTGTCGGACCTGGTGGCGTAATTATTGCAAACACGGGAACCATTACCATGCCGGGAAATTCTGTATTTAATCCGGGTATTCCGCTGACCATTAATAACCTGGCGACTTTAAGCACCGGGAATAATGCCCTTACTTTTGGCGGCGATTTTATCAATAACGGTACATTCTTACCGGGAAGTTCCGGTATAACCCTCAACGGCACAGTTAGTCAGAACATTGGCACTTTCAGCACGGCCGGAACGATGACTTTTGCAAAAGCTTCCGGTACAGCTACCTTACAAGGTGCATTGGTGTCAGGGGCATTTGTTCTGAATGGCACAGGAATATTAAATGACAACAATTATGCGATTACAGCTAATGGAGCCTTGACACTGTCGGCCAATACCACCCTGACATTGGGTGGAAGCGTTCATCAGCTCAGGTTTGCGGATAGTCATTCTGTAACCTGGGGTGGTACGATGCTAACAATTACCGGATGGCAAGGAAATTATTCGGGCGGTTCCGGTACTGCCGGGCAGATTTTTGTAGGAACTTCAGCAAGCGGACTGACCGCTGCCCAATTAGCCAAAATCAGGTTCTTCGATGGCGTAAATTATTTCACAGCTATTATTCTCTCTACCGGCGAAGTAGTTCCAGCGTTTAACCTCTATGCGACGAATATCACAACTCCGCCGTTCTGTGTGGTTAGTACGGGTACAACCGCTGCGGGTACGGTATACTATACTTCAAATAACACCTACCCGAGTGCAACCTACACCGCTTATCTTTCGGATGCAAGTGGTAGTTTTGATACTCCGGTGAGCATTGGCACCGTCAGTGTGACCAATCCAGGCACACCGAATACCTTAGCCGGAAGTTTCCCGGTAACTATTCCTGCCGCTACACCTTCTGGTACCGGCTATACCATCCGGGTAGATATGACCAGTCCGGCAACCGTTCCCGGAAACCAGGTAACTTCAGCGTTTACCGTAGTTCAAGGGGTAAGCAATGTTACTTCTCCAACCACGGATGCATCAGTTGCAGGACAAACAACACTCAGCTGGACTAATCCTACCAATTGCTTCCAGGGGGTTATGATTGTAGCTAAAGCTGGATCAGCCGTAACAAGTCTGCCAAGCGGGCCGGTTACCAACTATGCGTGGACCGCCGGAAGTTTATCCTTCGGGACCGGAACCGCATTTGACGGAGGTTTTGTGGTATACGAAGGAACAGGATCTGGCTCACCGGTACCAACGGTTTATAACCTAACTGGCGGAACCACCTATTATTATACCTTCTTTACCTGGAATGGGAGCGACTGGAGCAGCGGAATTACGGTTAATGCTACCCCTGCGGGTGGTTTAGCTACATTTCATGCAGAATATTATTTCAGAACCGTCGCGAACGGACCTTGGACCACTTCTGCCAATTGGAATGAATCAATTGATGGAGTTACATGGACTTCCTTCCCATCAGGATCCAATAATTATCCGACATCCCTTTCTGCAGGGATTGCAGTTAATCACACGGTAAGTGTTGCAACCGACCTGACTATTGATCAGACGGTGGTTAGCGCTACAGCTGAGATTGATCTGACCGGTGGTATATTGACTATCGCCGACGGAACAGGGACAGATCTGGATGTTTTAGGGATATTTAAAAATACCGACACCACACCGATCGTAACTACCGGTACTGTCTCATTCGGGAGCGCCAGTTCCTATCTTCATGCGGCTAATGGTAGTGCAATACCAACGGCCACCTGGACTACTGGTTCAACCTGTAACATTACCGGGGTGACATCTACAATACCCAGCGGAATGGGCCAGAGTTTCTCGAAACTGATCTGGAACAATACCGGACAGACGGCTGCTCCAACTTCGGGTTCAGGAACAGGGTTCACTGTCGGCGATACCTTCACTTTTGCAAATAGTGGATCCGGTAATTATATCTGGCCCGCTGCAGCCTGTACAGTAAACAAATATGTGCAAACAGGAGGTACCGACAGGTTGGCTTCAACCACGGTTACACATGCCATAAGCGGTAATCTATCTGTTAGTGGTGGAACCTTAGATTTAGGTCGGAGTACAGGTTCACCAACTATCAATGTTGGGGGTAATGTATTAATTACAGGAGGAGCTTTGGACGTGACCGGCTCGGGCACTCCAATACTCAATATTGCCGGTAATCTTACTGTTTCGGCAGGTGGTGCCATAACTGTTAGTGGGTCAGGCACTGATGCAATTCATTTTGTCTCTAACGCTAACACCCATATTTTCACCTCGGGTGGAACATTCTCAGGAAGGCAGTCCTGGAATATTGATAGCGGTGCAACTGTTAATTTCGGAACGAACGAGTTGCTAAATAGTACGGGTACCAGTACCTTTTCTTTAGCCTCGGGCGGAAGTATTATTACAGCAAATACAGGTGGATTGGCAAGTACAGGAACTTCTGGATCGATACAGGTTTCCGGTGCGCGTAACTATAACGCAGGCGCCAATTATACCTACAATGGTGCTGCAGCTCAGGTAACCGGAACCGGTCTTACGGGCGCGGCCAACCTGACCCTGAACAACAGTGCAGGTATAACCTTAAGCGCAGCTACCGCAGTATCCGGTACGCTGACACTAAGCTCGGGTAAGTTGAATACAAATGGTAATCTGCTTACTTTAAATAACACTGCGAATACCGCAATTTCGGGAGGTTCAGATACCCGATATATTTATGGTGGGGCGGTTAAATGGACGCTACCAGCGATATCATCGAGTGTTACTTATAACTTCCCGATAGGAACGGCAACCAGTTATCTGCCATTCTCGCTGGTCAATCCGACTACTTCAGGGACCTCATCAGCAGAGGTACAGGCTTTTGAACCAGCTCCGGCAGGAACTTTTGATGCGACACTTGTTTCGATTAGTGGTACAGAATACTGGTCTCTGACAACAGGAACTAATTTTACCAATAGTTCAGTTTCACTGACCAGGCCGACAGCCTTAGCTCCGTTGGATGCCATTGGCGGTTCTGCCACAGCAGGTGGACAATATGCTACCTTAGGAGGATCAGCCGGAACAAGTAGTGTTATCGGTTCGAATGCAATTGGTACAAACAGATTTTTCAGGTTTGCAGGAAGATTACAAACGATTACTACTGGTACCATTACATCAGGAACCTGTGCCGGAACAACTGTTAATGTTCCTTATACCATTGCCGGGACCTTCTCAGCGGGCAATGTATTCACTGCCCAGTTATCTGATGCTACGGGTAGTTTTGGAACGCCAACAAATATTGGGACGTTAACCCAAACCACCGCCGGAACGATCATCGCGACAATTCCAATTGGTCTCACAGGATCTGGTTATAAAATAAGGGTTATCAGCAGTGCCCCTGTTATTACATCAGACCCGGGTAGTGTGTTTACTTTTAACGTATCGCCAACCATAACTACGGCAGTTCCTGCAACAGCTACGGCAGTTTGCTATAGTGCGAGTTTACAAACTACTGGTCTCGCTTACACGGCAACAACCGGAGTCCCTACGGCATACAGTATTGATTGGGATCAAACAGCAAATGATGCAGGATTACCGGATCAAACTCCAGTCTCTCCATATACCGTTCATTCTTTTAGTTCCGGAAGTGGAACAATGACTGGAATTGTAATACCAGCCACGCTGACCGGAGGTACTTATAATGGTTTACTTAAGCTTTATAATGGCAACAGTTGTAGTAATGAACTTGCAATATCTGTAACGGTTTATGGTACACAGGTTCCTCCGACCGCTTCGGGTGAGCAGAGCATTTGTTACAACAGTTCTCCATCTACAGTACTTTCAGCAACTGAAGCAACGGGAGGGAATGGTACATACACTTATCATTGGCAACAATTGATTGGTTCAACCTGGACCGATGTCGCCAGTGCCAATGACCGTACCTCTTTCCAACCCGGAGCTTTAACTACAACGACGCAATTCCGCATTTCTTCTACCAATGATTGCGGAACGGCATACAGCAATGCTGTTACTGTAACGGTTCTTCCATTACCTCAGGGAAGTTTATCGGCAAACGGGCCATTCTGTGGAACGGGCGCAGGTCAGTTAACCTGGACAGCAACAGCAGGAACGGGACCTTATACGGTTGTTTATAATGATGGCACATTAAACCGTACAGCTTTAAGTGTTGTGAGTGGAACACCTTTCGATGTTTATACAACCCCGGTTACCGGCTCCACAACTTATACATTGGTTTCGGTAACTGATCAGAGTAGCTGTGTACGAAGCAGTGGTTTCACGGTAGCATCAGCTACTATTACCGTTCATCCTTTACCACAGGGAAGCCTTACAGCAAACGGTCCGTTCTGTGCAACAGGTCCGGGTCAGCTGACCTGGACAGCAACAGCTGGAACAGGTCCGTATACAGTTGTTTATAATGATGGTACCGCGGACCGTACAAAAACTGGCGCTGTTAGCGGAACCGCCTTTGATGTATTTACAACACCGGTGACGGGTACAACAACCTATACCTTGGTTTCTGTTACTGATGAAGCCCATTCATGTGTAAGATCAACTGGTTTTACAGGTGGATCTGCTACAATCACGGTAAATCCGTTACCGCAGGGAACTCTGACCAATAACGGACCATTCTGTGCTACCGGCGCCGGTCAGTTGACCTGGACAGCAACAGCGGGAACTGGTCCTTACACAGTTATTTACAGCGATGGTACAGCTAACCGTACAAAAACCGGTGTTGTTAGCGGTACCGCCTTCGATGTATATACTACACCGGTCACGGGTACTACAACTTATACCCTGGTTTCTGTTACTGATGAAACGACCACCTGTGTAAGATCAACTGGTTTTACAGGTGGATCTACTACAATCACGGTAAACCCGCTACCGCAGGGTAGTTTATCGGCAAACGGACCATTCTGTGGAACGGGGGCAGGTCAGTTAACCTGGACCGCAACAGCTGGAACAGGTCCATATACAGTCATATACAATGATGGCACAGCTAACCGTACAGCAACAGATGTTGTGAATGGTACACCATTTAATGTTTTCACAACCCCGGTTACCGGCACCACGATTTATACGCTGGTTTCTGTAACTGATCAGACCACTTCCTGTATACGTAGCAGCGGTTTCACGGCTGCAGCGGCTACTATCACGGTTCATCCTTTGCCTCAGGGAACCCTGACAGCAAACGGACCATTCTGTGCAACTGGTAATGGTCAATTGACCTGGACCGCAACAGCGGGAACTGGTCCTTATACCATTGTTTATAATGATGGAATAGCTGACCGAACAGCAACAAGTGTTGCCAGCGGAGTAGCTTTTTATGTATCTCCAATTACGGTCACCGCTACGACCACTTATACCTTGGTTTCTGTTACTGATGAAGCCCATTCATGTATAAGATCAACTGGTTTTACAGGTGGATCTGCTGTAATCACGGTAAATCCGTTACCGCAGGGAAGTCTGACCAATAACGGACCATTCTGTGCAACAGGTGCAGGACAATTGATCTGGACAGCCACAGCTGGAACGGGTCCTTACACCGTTATTTATAATGATGGAACAGCCAACCGGACGGTTACAGATGTTGTGAGTGGAACAGCTTTTGGAGTATTTACTACCCCGGTTACCGGCACGACCACTTATACACTGGTATCGGTAACTGATCAGGTAAAAACTTGTGAACGCTCAACCGGGTTTACAGGTGCATCAACTACCATTACCATTAATCCTTTACCAACACCTGTTATTGAAGGTTCAGCAACAGCTTGCGCCGGAGAGACCGGTTCTGTTTATCAGGTTACCAATACTACCGGGCATACTTATAACTGGTCGGTTACGGGAGGTACCATCTCGGCAGGAACGGGAACAAACGCAATTACTGTGTCATGGGGTACCGGAACAGCTGGAACTGTAGATGTTACTGAATTAGTGACCGCGACTGGTTGTTCTGCTGACGCACCACAACGATCGGTTGTCATCAGCCCGTTACCGGCGCCTGCAATCACAGGTGCAGATGCAGTCTGTATAGGATCATCCAATGTCTATAGTGTGCCGGGTGTTACTGGTTATACTTACGAATGGACTGTTGTTGGAGGTTCAGTAACCGCTGGCGGAACCATCAATGATAATACAGTTACCATTACCTGGGGTTCAGGACCTACAGGCACTGTAAATGTCATCGTTACTTCGGCCAATAATTGTGCAGTTGCAGCGCCTCAGGTAACCGTAACCATTAGTCCATTACCAGCTCCAACGATTACGCCGTCTGCTACAAGCGTCTATCCTCTGGAGAATGTGACCTACACGACTGAACCAGGAATGAACAGTTATGTATGGATCGTAAGCGGGACATATGTAACCGACTATGCGATTATTTCGGGTGGTTCAACCACGGACAATACCCTTACCGTGCAGTATAAAACACCCGGAGTGGAACAAACCGTAACGGTCAGTTACAAGAATAGCAATGGATGTGAGGTTACTACCCCGGCTTCTGTAAAAACTTTTGTTAATGCACGGAATACTTTGACCATTGCCGCCAAACCAAAGACCAAAATCTATGGTGAAACACTTACTGGAGGTGTTACAACAAAAGTTGATGTGGATTATATTGTGGGTGGTCTTGCTGTTGGGGAATCCATTACTTCGGTGACCATCGATTACGGACCCGGAGGTTTATCAACGGCCGGAGCCGGAAAATCTGCCCTGTCTATTACTGTTTCAAATGCGCAAGGGAACTTCGATATTTCGCACTATAGCGGGCCTATTAACTATGTGAAGGCTGATGTTACTGTGGATCCAAAACCAATCACCATAACGGCTTCAAATGTTACGAGGACTTATGGAGATGCGCCACTTCCCACAGGATCATCCACTTCGGGCTTTACCTATGCACCTTCACCGCTTCCAAACGGTGAAACGATTAGTGCAGTTACTTTTGTTTATCGTGCAGGCAATGCATCAAATGCTGCGGCTACAACCTATAACGGCGTAATAACGGCCTCTAATCCTGTTGGAATCAACACGACAAATTATAGAATTACCAATGTAGACGGAAACATTACTGTTAAGAAAGCTCCACTGACAATTACAGCCCTGGACGTTCCAAAACCTTATGGTACAGCTCTTACGAGCGGTACATTTGTGGCAGCGGGTCGGGTTACTGCTGTTGGGTTAAAAAATGGTGAGACCTTTACCTACATCAGGCTTGAATTTGCTAATCCAGGGGCTTTAGCCACTGCTCCGGCAGCAGATTATCCTAATGCTGTGACACCATCATCTCCGCAGGGTGGAACCTTTTCTGCCGGCAACTATGAAACCCCCGTCATTGTTAAAGGAACGATCCATGTTGGTAAAGTGACGCTGACCTATAAAGCAGATGACAAGAAGAAGTGTTACGACGGTCAACCTTTCTCCGGACCTTATACTGTGACTTATGGTACGTTTATTCCTGGTGAAGATGCATCGGTTTTAAGTGGTACGTTGAGTTTCACGGGAACTGCAAAGACCGCTACCCAGGCAGGAACTTATACCATTACTCCGGGTGGTTTAACCTCGGATAAATATGAGTTAGTGCCAGTTTCAGGTACTTTATTGATTGGAACTGTACCGTCTGCTACCGTTATTGCCAGTAAGTCGATTTGTGCCGGTGAATATGTCTCGCTTGGCGCAGCTGCAGTAACAGGAAGTAGTTACAGTTGGACATCTGACCCATCCGGATTTTCTACACCTGTTGCTAATCCATCTGCTAATCCTAAAGTTACCACTACCTATACCTTGGTGGAAACCGATAATGTTTCGGGATGTTTCAATAGCCACAATGTTAAGATCACGGTTAATCCAATGCCAGCAGCCATTGCGGGAACGGATAAACGATTCTGTGCAGGAGGAAGCGCCATAATAGGTGCTCCTGCGGTACCAGGAAATACTTATAGCTGGACCTCTTCTCCTACAGACGCTGTCTTTAATAAGACTTCAGCGAATCCGACTGTCAGCCCTGCTGTAACAACGATTTATACACTTGTAGAGACCAACACGTCTGGCGGATGTACTAATACAAAATATGTTGTGGTTACAGTCGATCCTTTGCCATCGGCAATTCTGAGTGGGAATGCCAACATCTGTTCCGGAACTTCTGTAAATTTGTCTATTTCATTAACGGGGGCTCAACCTTGGAGCATCACCTACACCGATGGTACAAATACTATTGTTAAAAGTGGAATCACGAGCACTCCTTACGTTATCCCTGTATCTCCTACTGCCACTACCACTTATAGGTTAACGGCTGTCAGTGATGCAAACAATTGTACGGGGGGATCTTCAACGGGTACAGCCATAGTTAATGTTAGTCAGTCTGTTGTTGACGCTGGTCCAATCACTGGTAAACAGGTTATTTGCGGAGGCGAACAAGGAGTTTCCTATTCAATCGCTGCAATTCCAAATGCCATTTCGTATGAGTGGACGGCCCCCGTAGGTGCTACAATTTCTACAGGAGACAAAACCAGAACTGTTACTGTTAATTATTCTGCAGGAACGAGCGGGGGTACAATTTCGGTTTACCCCAAAGGAGGTTGTAACGATGGTAAACCATCAAGTCTCGCAATTACAGTAAGCCAAATTCCTGGTGCTGCCGGAGTAATTACCGGTTCACATACATTTATTCAGGGAACCAACGGAGTGCCTTATTCGGTTAGTCCGATTGCTAATGCGACCAATTACGTGTGGAACCTTACTACAGGGGCTACTGTTGCCTTGGGAGCTAATACCAGCAGTATCACGGTTAATTTCGGGATAGGTGCCACAGTAGGTTTCTTCACCGTTAAAGGAACAAATACTTGCGGTGAGGGTGCTCTGTCAGCTCCTTTTGCCCTGGAAATTCCTGATGCCAAGTTTGACATCTTTCCGGTGCCAAGTAACGGAATCTTTACGGCCGCAATTACATTTCCGTCGGAGACAACCTTTAACATCATCATTACGAACCAAAGGGGTTCGCAGATTATGCATATTACAGATGCAAAGACAGTTGGAGGAGCCTATAAAAAGATCATCGACCTGGGCTCTATTCCGAATGGACTCTATTATGTGAAATTCTATAACGGAACATTCATGGAGGTACGTAAGCTACTCATTCAACGGTAGATTAAATCTGTTTATCAATTTAGATGTGTAATGCATCCGTGATCTGACATTGGTCAGGGATGAATATTTCAGAAAGAACTTAAGTTGGGGCGTAAGCTCTACTTAAGTTCTTTTTTAGTAAGGATTTTACTTACTACTGGGCCTTAAAAAAAAATTAAATAACAATGATTATTACTTTTTAACTTATGAGAATTTAATATCTTTAGAGATTCTAAAATGATCAGAATGATTAATGCTGTAGTTCTGGAAGATGATCCATTGCTGGGAAAGAACTTAACAATGATGCTGGAAGAGTATTGTCCGGAAATCAGGGTAATTGCTCTTATCGACTCGGGAAAAATGGCGCTGGATATACTACCGTTAATCCATTATGACTTGGTATTTTCGGATATCGAGTTAGGAGATATGGACGCGTTTACCCTATTCGAGCGGCTTGAAAACAATCATCAGCACATCATTTTCATCACGGCACACCAAAAATTTGCGGTTGATGCTTTTAAACTGGCTGCGATCGACTATTTGGTAAAACCGATTGTTTCTGAAGATTTAATGCGGGCTGTTAGCCGGGCATTGGCACATATCGAAGGTAAACAACAGGACAACCAACCGGCCAGCCAGGGGGTCTATTCTGTTCAGAAGAGTGGAAAAATTCTGATTAAAAGTAATGATGAGATTTACTTCCTTTCCCCCGAAAAAATAATTTACTGCGAAGCTGACGGTGCATATGCAAAAATTTTTCTGACCGATAATTTGTTTGAATCCAAGATAGTTACGATGCATTTAAAAAAGATCGAAGAGGTACTTCCCAAGGATTATTTTTTTAGAATTCACGATGGCAATATCGTGAATATTAATTTTATCGATCATATTATTTATCCTAAAAGGATTTGTGTATTAAACCATATTTCCGGATCCGAAAAAACCCAACTTAAAATATCAGAACGGAAATATCAGGCCTTTATCGACTTTCTCCGTAAAACCTGAGTTTATCAACAACTTTCCACCTCTTTTTTGGATCATTCGATCCTTAATTCTCCAATTTTCATCACTTTTTTTTAGGCTAAACTTGACGCTTATTTCCAAAATCCCTACACCTGTCAGAAAAAGGGCATCATCTGCCAAGTTGTTTGCAAATTCTCTAAGATGAACGTATTATTTAGTATTTTTTTTCCAAATTTGTAGTGGTTCTGAAAAATTAATTGATCATTTTGGTGCTTAACTAAACCTAGCCCTTACTTATTTTTTTGAATCGCAAATTTTATAGTTGTTGGCTTTCCAGAAAGGCTGAAAGTTTTTTGACCCTAATCGTTTATATATAGCAGACTCTGGCAGAACATTGGCTTCTGCCGGAGGTTTCAATCAGGGACTACAATATCAATAGACAAATCTTTTATGCTCTGCAACTTTAGGTGAGGGTTATGCAAATTTTCTTGAATTCGACTTGCAATTGGCAAACAGATGTTGGCTGATAAAGATCAGTGTAAATTGCCATAGAATTAGGAAAACAAATATCAAACATTTCAACCATTTATAAAAAAGTTAAAAAAACTGACTTTTGTTTTCAAAAAGTAGTTTAGATTTTCTATCTTTACACTTAGTGGCGGAGGATTTTTTTCCGTATTTGACTAAAATGGCTATATTTGACCCACACGTTTTACTAATATTGTGATATGAACATTGAGAACAGTAGCATTAAAAGGGATGCCGTTAGGGAGAATATCCTTAAAATTGCCCAGGAAATTTTCAGTAAATTTGGTTACAAGAAGACTACTCTGGACGACATTGCCAATGCAGTAAGAAAGGGAAAAAGTTCATTATATTACTATTTCAACAGCAAAGAGGATCTTTTCCAGGAAGTTATTCAGAAGGAGGCTGATATTCTTCGTGAAGAATTATCTAAAGTTCTTCAAAAAGATATTGATCCTGCTGAAAAATTAAAGGACTATGTGATGACCAAGATCACCACATACAGGCAGTTGGCGAATTTTTACAATGCGATTGAAAACGATACTGCTGCGGTTGAGTTCATCGACAAGATTAAATCACAATACTATCAGGAGGAGATCAGGATGATGAAACGAATCCTCCTCGAAGGGGCACGTCAGCGCAAATTCATTGTTAAGGATTTTACACTGGTTGCCATAGGAATTACAACAGCAATACGTGGTCTCGAAATGCCCCTCTCTGCGGGTCCCTATCGCTCAACAGATCTGGGCAAAAGTGTCGATTCGATTGTACGGATAATTTGCTATGGGATCATGAAGAGAGAATAAATAAAAAAGAGATATTGCCAGCAATATCTCTTTTTTATTTTTATTTATTTAAAGGATACATCCCCTCCGCTTGATTTTTCAATATTACGCTCTTTCGGATTTCCGGAAACTTTAATATTCCCCCCACTGCTGGCCTGTGCATTGATTCTTTCGGATGCAAATACCCTCAAACTGGCTCCACTTGAAGCACCGGCATTACATACCTTGCTTAACATTTCAGCCGCTTTGATGTTAAAACCACTCGATCCATCAACATCAAAACTATCGGTACTACCCGAAAGTTTAATGTTACCGCCACTATTACCGTCAACGTTAAGTCTACTGGTTTTTAACAACATTACTACACTTGCTCCGCTCGAAACGGATATCTGGAGAGAAGCCATTTTCAGCTCCGTTTTGGAAGTTATTTCCGCCCCGGAACTTGCCTCCAGCGAATGGATTGTTCTAAAGGTGACATATACTTTCTTTGCCGTGCAGGAACTTATCCTCTTTTCAGGATATATTTTCAGCTCATCATTTAAAACTTCTGTCTTTATATTATTCTGAAGGTTATCATCTGCTTCAACGATTACCTTCACTATAGAATCCTGTGCAAGAATTACTTCAATACCGGCACTAGCTGATACCGAAGTGAAATTTGCGACCTGACGCTCACTTCTGACAACTTTCCCGCTCCCTTTTATTCCATAAAGACACGAAGCGAACAACATGGTGATGATTAACAATACCCCAACAACAGGGATTAATTTTTTTTTCATAATTATTGAAAATTAATGTGATTAACCGACTTTACTAACCTTATCCTATTAGACGTCATACTGTTTGTGACGGTTACATTTTTTCATGCAAAAAAGCCCCGAACATCAAAAAATGTTTGGGGCTTCAGAAAAGAATGCTGATTTAGCTACTCTTTCAAGGGCTCTTTTTTATTATCCGCTCTGGGTACCTCCTTCGGAGTCTCTGATACAGATGGTTCGTCATCCTCTTTTATGGCCTTTTTAAAGTCTTTCATCCCTTTTCCAATGCCACTCATGAGTTCCGGGATCTTTTTGCCGCCAAAAAGCAGTAATAAGGCTACAACCACAATGACAACGTGTGCTGCTGAAAGTGCCAGTAATATCATTATTTCAAGTTTTATTTGTTTAAGTACAAAAATAGTATTTTCGATGATAAATTATTCAGCCTAAGCCTAAAATATTTCATTCTTTAACTTCTGGCATCAAAATTTTCCCTGATACCATTTCCAGAAATCATTCCCATTTGCATATACCAGCAACGCCAAAATTATCACCATCCCAACAATCTGAGCATATTCAAGGAATTTGTCGCTTGGTTTGCGACCTGTAATCATTTCGAAAAGCAGAAATAATACATGACCACCATCCAGCGCCGGAATAGGAAGAATATTCATTACTGCCAGAATGATAGATAAAAATGCGGTCAGATTCCAGAATGATTCCCAGTCCCACACGCTGGGGAATATATTTCCGATTGACATAAAGCCGCCCAGTGATTCATAAGCCTTTGTTTCGGGTGCAAATAACAGTTTAAATTGTTTCAGATAGCTTCCAATGACATTGTATCCCTTTGAAATTCCTGCCGGAATTGATTCAAAAAAATCATATGTAATCGTTTTATATTCAAAGAGGCCATCAATTTTATATTCACGCTGAATCCCAAGAATACCGATTTTTCCAATGGTTACCGGAACTTTTTTCTCAATTCCCTTTCTCTTAATTAAAAGTTGAACCGTTTTTCCCTTCGACACGCTCAAACTATCTGAGAACTGATCGTAGAATTCAAAAGTATAACCATTTAAAGAAAGAATCTGGTCTCCAATTTCCAGTCCTGCATCACGTGCAGGTGAATCCTTGGCGAATCCAATCACTTTACACATAAATGGTATCCTCAAATCCATAAAGTGCCTGTCAGTGAGGAGTTTGGGTATAATTTCGGATTTAACCGGAATCGTAACCGGTTGTCCGTCCCGCAATATTTCAACAGTTTTGGCGCCGTTAAGAATAATGGTAGGAATAATTTTTGTGAATTCTTCCACCTCTTTCCCGTCAACAGAAATAATCTTGTCTCCATTACGAAGACCCATCTCCTTGCCAGTTTCACTCACTGTTATCCCGTATTTTACATTTTTGGTAGGAAGATACTGGTCTCCCCAGACAAAAAGTATTGTAGAATAGAGGATAATTGCAAGAATAAGGTTGAAAACAACACCTCCGACCATAATGATCAGTCGTTGCCACGATGGTTTTGAACGAAATTCCCATGGTTCAGCGGGTAATTTCATCTGTTCTTTATCCATCGATTCATCAATCATTCCCGATATCTTCACATAACCTCCTAACGGGAGCCAACCAACTCCGTATTCAGTTTCCCCCTTTTGAAATTTGAAAAGCGAAAACCAGGGATCGAAAAAAAGATAAAACTTTTCAACCCGACATTTAAATGCTTTTGAAAAAATAAAATGGCCAAATTCATGAATGATAACTAATATTGAGAGGCTAAGAAGTAATTGTGCTGCTTTTATAAGAATAACCATATTTATATATATATCAATGTTTTAACTGTAATGTGCCTACCAATTCACGGGCATAAACACGAGCTTCGCGATCCGTTGCGATGTAATCATCGAGAGTAGGACGCTGAATGAAAAAGAGTTTTTGCATCAACAGTTCATTCATCTTCCAGATATTCGGAAATGAGATGTTCCCTTTCAAAAAAGCTTCAACCGCAATTTCATTCGCAGCATTCAGGATACAAGCCAGATTCCCACCTCTGTACAAGGCTTCGTAAGCGAGTGCAAGATTACGAAAAATTTTTGTATCGGGAGCTGAAAATGTTAAAGCGGGGAAATCGGTAAAATTCAACCTTGGATAATTATTCCTAATTCTTTCGGGAAAGCTAAAAGCATACTGGATTGGCAATCGCATATCGGGCAATCCCAGTTGAGCCTTGATCGTGCCATCGCAAAATTGCACCATCGAATGAATGATACTTTGCGGATGAACCACCACTTCAATTTGTTCCGGTTTTAAACCGAAAAGCCATTTTGCTTCGATCACTTCAAACCCTTTATTCATGAGTGTGGCAGAATCAATCGTAATTTTAGAACCCATCTCCCAACACGGGTGTTTCAGTGCATCTTTGGGTTCGACTGTGGCAATACTTTCATGATCCATGCCATGAAATGGTCCACCTGAACAGGTAATAATTACTTTCTCAACCGGATTCATATATTCTCCTGCCAGGCACTGAAAAATTGCAGAGTGTTCAGAATCAACCGGCAAAATATCCACCTTATTTTCGATGGCCAATTTTGTGATTAAGTCTCCGGCAACAACAAGGGTCTCTTTATTGGCAAGGGCAATATGTTTCCCGGCATTTAATGCATTAATGGTGGGGATCAAACCAGCATAACCCACCATTGCAGTTAGTACCAGGTCTATACTACCCATCTCCACAACCTGATTTAACGCTGTCGCTCCGGCATAAACTTTTATCCCATCGTAGGCTAAAGCTTCATTGACGATTCCGTATTTTTCTTCGTTGGCAATAACGACAACATTGGGGTGAAATATTTTGGCTTGTTTAAGGAGTAAATCTACATTATTATGGGCAGTTAAGACCTCAACCGAGTACTTATCCCTATTATTTTCAATTACTTCAAGTGCCTGCTGTCCTATAGACCCGGTCGAGCCAAGTATTGCGATATTCTTCATGCAAAAGGATTTAGAATTTGATGTAATCTTCGGGATTTGTAGATATTCCGTTAAGCCACATTTCGAAATGCAGATGAGGACCTGTTGTCTCTTTTCCTGAGTTTCCCATAATCGCAATTGCTTCACCGGCCCGGACCTTGTCCCCCTGAATTTTCAGAATTTCAGCATTATGACGGTAAACTGTGATTAGATTTTGCTCGTGCTGGATGTAAATAACATATCCTGTATCGATTGTCCAACCTGCAAAAATTACCGTTCCGTCAAGCGCCGCTGAAATTCGTGAATTCAGTTTCCCAACGATATCCACTCCGAAATGGCGGTTACTGACGTCAAATCTTCCCGTAACCATTCCGTTTAAGGGTGGGAAAAACAATAATCCAGCTACACCCCCTTTGGATGCAGGATTCGAATTCAATCCAAGGTTGACCTGTTCCTGAGCAATCTCATCTTTAAAAAGAGAGTCATGATCGTAGGTTTTAAACTGAACCTGATCGGGACGTACCGCAGTGGAACGCTTAACCGCTGTGTCAGAAGAGACTTCACCCGCAAGCATTGCCCTAAAGTCTTTAAAATAACGGTCGCGTCTAAGAATCTCCTGCTCTAGTGAATCCACAACAAGTACATTGCGTATCAGTACCTGCCTCATTTTTCCGGTTGGATAACCTGGAATATATTCCCGCAGAGGGGTAAATGCAATCAGAATCGTCACACCGGTAATTATGAAAATTACTGCTATTACAAGAGCTCCAAGCAAGGTCCTGGCATTAAATCGTACTTGCCTTATAATATGAAGATTAAGGTCGTTAAATATAACAATCCTGTAGGGGTTTTGAAATATTTTTTTTATTTTATCCCGTTTCCTTTCTTTCTGCATTCCGTAGTTTTTCAAGAGTGTTCAAACTTACATGAAAATAAAACGATACACAATAATTTGCCTGTTTAAGTAACTGGTATATCTTACTACAACCGTAAATTTTAGTAATTTTGCCCTTTGTCGGGATACTAAAAGTTGAAAATTACTTAATATGAAGTTTCAGAAAATGCACGGTTTGGGGAACGATTTCATTTTAATGGATGAGATTGAGCCATCAAAATTTGATTTATCAGCATTAGCAATTAGCTTG
Source organism: Prolixibacteraceae bacterium (assembly GCA_963677935.2). Taxonomy (GTDB): domain Bacteria; phylum Bacteroidota; class Bacteroidia; order Bacteroidales; family Prolixibacteraceae; genus JAAFHB01. Next base: position 4,738,256 of record CAXXEH010000003.1, read on the forward strand.
TGCGACCGTCATCTGGGAATTGGTGCTGATGGTATTATCTTAATACTCCCCTCAGAGGTGGCAGATGTTAAAATGAGAATCATCAATTCAGATGGAAGTGAAGCGAATATGTGCGGAAATGGCATTCGATGTTTCGCTAAATATGTATATGACAACCATATAAAAACAGTCAAATCTTTTACGATCGAAACCGGAGCCGGAGTGATGATTCCGGAACTGATCGTTGATAATGGTAAAGTGTTGTCTGTTAAAGTAAATATGGGCGCACCTTTATTGGAACGTTCGGCGATTCCGATGATTGGTGTTGGCGGAAATGTACTCAACGAACCCCTTCAGATTCTTGGGAAAGAGGTCAAAATCACCAGCTTGTTAATGGGAGTTCCCCATACAATCGTTTTTGTTGATAACCTTGATTCTACCGATATCGTAACCCTTGGCCGGGAAATCGAGAAAGATCCGCTCTTCCCTGAAAAAACCAATGTCAACTTTGTGGAGGTGATCAATGACCACGAAATAAAAATCAGAACCTGGGAACGCGGAGCAGGGAGTACCCTTGCCTGTGGAACAGGAAGCTGCGCATCGGCTGTTGCTTCCCATCTGAATGGCAAAACCGGGAAAGTGGTCACCGTTCATGTCACTTTAGGTGATCTTCTGGTCGAATGGATTGACGGAATAGTTTATATGACCGGAACAGCTAACCATGTTTTCGAAGGGGAGATCACCCTTTGAATCAGAAATAATTAATAAAATTTGTTAGTAATGGCACAAGAGAAAAAAAGAGTGGCTTTAATATCGGTATTTGCAGCTATTTTTCTGACTGGATTTAAACTGGTTATTGGAATCCTGACCGGAAGTTTGGGAATCCTGTCAGAAGCTTTACATTCAGGTCTGGACCTGGTTGCGGCTGTAATAACCTATTTTTCAGTCCGAATATCCGATAAACCTGCCGATAAGCACCACCATTACGGTCATGGGAAGATTGAGAATTTGTCAGCCCTGTTTGAAACCATCCTTTTACTGATCACCTGCACCTGGATAATTTATGAAGCAATCAACAGACTTATTTCTGGTCAAACGCACATTGAAGTTACTTATTGGAGTTACATCGTTGTTATCAGCTCCATAATTATAGATATCAACCGCTCCCGTATGTTGTCGAGGGTGGCAAAAAAACACAACAGCCAGGCATTGGAGGCTGATGCCCTCCATTTTTCAACCGATATCTGGAGCTCAACCGTGGTATTGTTTGGATTGATCTGTGCAAATTTAGGGTTTTATACTGCCGATGCTATTGCTGCATTGGGGGTGGCGCTGATTGTTTTAGTCGTATCGTACCAGCTTGGGAAAAAATCAATCGATGTTCTACTGGATAAAGCGCCTCAGGATACCCTGGCCATTGTTGAGCAAACTCTGTCGACTTATCCCGAGGTTAAGCATTTTCACAATCTGAAAATCCGGACATCAGGAGCTGATACATTCATTAAATTTAATGTTCATCTGGAACCTCATTTAACACTTCAGCAGGTACATGAACTCTGCGACAAAATTGAGCGGGAGCTGGGAGAACTGATTGTAAGAAGTGAAGTTTACATACATGCCGAGCCTCAGGAATAAGGATAGAAATACGTATGCACTCTACTTTTTGCTCCGTTTCAGCGCTAAAACCCTATCTTTGCAAAAAATTGCAGCATGAGCGAAAGAAAAGTCAGGGTTCGGTTTGCCCCTAGTCCTACAGGACCACTACATATTGGCGGTGTACGTACCGCATTATTTAATTATTTGTTTGCCAAAAAACATGGCGGTGATTTTATCCTTCGTATTGAGGATACCGATCAGGCGCGTTATGTGGAGGGTGCTGAAGCGTATATCCAGGAATCGCTTGCCTGGTGCGGAATCCGAATTGATGAAGGACCCAAACAGGGGGGGCCGTTTGCACCATACCGCCAAAGCGAAAGAAAAGAGCTCTACCGCCAGTATGCAGAGCAGTTACTCGAAAGCGGTCATGCCTATTATGCCTTCGATACCCCTGAGGAGCTTGATCTGGCCCGTTCAAACGCCGAAGAGAAAGGGGAGACTTTCACTTATAATGCATTGTCACGTAGTGCTATGAAAAATTCGCTCTCACTCCCGGAATTGGAGTGGAAGGGATTGCAATCATCTTCAACCCATTACGTAATACGGTTTAAAATGCCTGATAATCTCGATGTAACAGAGGTGGACCTGATTAGGGGGAGCGTCACTTTTAATACCTCACTTTTGGATGATAAGGTTTTGTTTAAAAGTGACGGAATGCCCACCTATCATCTTGCCAATGTCGTCGACGACCATTTAATGGAGATTTCGCATGTGATACGTGGTGAAGAGTGGCTTCCATCAATGCCACTCCATGTATTGTTATATCGCGCATTTGGATGGCAAGAGACGATGCCCCGCTTTACTCACCTACCTTTAATCTTGAAACCTGCCGGAAAGGGAAAACTCAGTAAGCGCGATGGCGATAAACTTGGATTCCCAGTGTTTCCTTTATTATGGAAAGATCCAAATACCGGAGAACCATCGCGCGGCTATCGCGAAGATGGCTATTTCCCCGATGCTTTTATCAATATGCTGGCCTTGCTTGGATGGAATCCAGGTACAGAGCAGGAGATTTTTTCGATGGAGGAACTGTGTCAAATATTTTCACTTGAAAGGGTAGGAAAATCGGGCGCACGCTTCGATCCAGAGAAAACGAAATGGTTTAATCATCAGTATTTTATAAAAAAATCGAATGAGGAGATCGGAGCTTTATTACTCCCATTTCTTAAAGAGAAGGGAATTGCTGCTGACCTTTCAATTGCCATTCGGGTCAGTGGAATGGTAAAGGAACGCTGCAACTTCGTTTCTGAAATATGGGATCAGAGTTACTTTTTATTTCAGGCACCCACCAGCTTTGACGAAAAGATCGTTTCCAAGCGATGGAAAGACGATGTTCCGGCTATAATGGGTGAGATTGCCCACTTTTTCGAATCGGCTCAACAATGGAATGCACCTCAGATAAAAGAACCATTTTCAGCTTATGTAACCTCGAAAGGGTGGAATTTTGGTACGGTGATGAATTCCTTACGCCTTTGTCTGGTTGGAGGTAGTTTTGGACCCGATATCTTTGAAATCTGTGAAATTTTAGGTCAATCTGAAACTGTTTTCCGTATTCGAAAGGCGATCGATACCATTAACTGTTAATTGGCTAATTTTCTGTTCTGTCAGGAATAAACAAGGTCACTTTAAATTGGGTATCACCCATGTCAGCAGTCAAAAGTCGGGAACTTCCATAGATTAGCCTAAGCCGGTCGTTAATATTGGTCAGTCCAACCCCTTCACCTTTACGTGTAACTGCGTCGGGATCAAAATCATTGATGATTCTGATTTCCATACGATCACCTATTTTCCGGGCTTCAAGTAATATTTCGACAGGTTTTGAAGTTTCATAAACGCCATATTTTATTGCATTTTCGAAAATGGGTTGAAGGATCAAATTGGGAATCAAATGGTGAACACATTCATCATCAATATCGAACCGATAAACCAGATTGTTGCCAAACCTGATTTTTTCAATCTGCAGATATAATCCTATATTTTTTAACTCAACTTCAAGAGGTACCAGGTCATCCTGATGATTCCGAAGCGAATAACGCATAAAATCGGATAAGGTAATCACCATTTCACGTGCCTTTTCGGGATTGGTCAGCGTGAGTGAGGCAATAGAATTAAGGCTGTTGAACAGAAAGTGAGGATTAATCTGCGATTTTAAAGCGTTGAGTTGGGCTTTCCGTAACTGGTGTCGCCACTCTGCTTCCTTCAGCTGTTTCTCACGGTTATGCTGGCTGTATACATAAATATAGAAAACGCTTACAAATAGTGCATAAAATAGCAGACCACTCAGGATCCTTCCTGAAATCTGACTATTTAAATACAGTGTGTACCCGGGATTGTTAATGAGCGTCTTAACAAGGATGCCGGAGGTGATCAACCACAATGCAGTAAATACTATGGAAGCTGCCACATGGCTCGACAGCATCTGAACAGGATTACTCTTTTCAGGATCGTTATATCTGACCACATACCAGACAGCCATTCCCAAAATTCCAAGTACACCTCCAAATATCAATCCATCGCAAAATGCAACAGACACAGGCAGTATATGGAAATAACAATTATATACTGCCTGTGCGCTGCCTGTTGCAATCGGGAATAACCAATAAATCAGTCCCGTAATTCTGTTTGCTGTGATGGGATGATCCACAAAAAATAATTAAATAATGAGATCTTATTTCACTTGGTGTACCGTTGTGTCTTCGGGCCTTTGTGGCAATTTGTTAATAAACAAGCCACACCACGATACTAAGGTGCACAAATTATTGTTGTCCTAATCAACTCTTACGGCATGGTAGTAAGTTCCCCTCCGCCAAAGATGCAGCTCCCTTTGATCACTACAATCTTTCCGGTTCCGGTTCTTGAAATAACTGAATAGCCGCGCTTGTCTTCAAAACCTCCAAAAATTGGAGCAACATCAATTTTCACATTCCAATCCTCAGGAACAATAATCTTTGTCCCTCCGAAAATGGTGACAACATCAATTGTACATCCCTCAACCGGCTTGGCATAACGAAGGTTAATTTTTGATCCTCCAAAGATTGCGGTTATTTTACCCCCCTGAAAGTTGTCGGATACAACTGAAATGTTTCTGCCGCCAAATATGGCTGTCTCATCAATAAAATCGGTGGAGTTACTGGTCACATTATTGAAGTCATCGAAAGGATTTCTCCGGTGTTTTCGGCTCCTTCCGAGAATAAATGATAATCCAACCACAACAATTAATGCCGGCCAGAAGTTGTCTTTCATGTTATCGGGGATATCGATCAGGAAGAAGAGTCCGATTGAGATTAAAATAATTGCAGGGGTGTAATCTCTGCGCGCCAGCTTATACAGTCCAATTACGATCAGTATCATCTGCCAGCTTATCAGGTACCTCGAAATCTCATAATCGAGCCATCCGTAATTCCTTGCAATCAGTGCGGCGCCAACACCGACCAATATAACCCCTATAAGTGTTCTGGAATCACCCCCACGTCTCTCTTTTTTTCCTGTTGAAGTTTCATTTTTCTCAGGGTTTTCGTCTAATCTAATCATTGTGTTTGTTATTAATTGTTTAATTACATGGATTATAAACTCACACAAAACTAATCAGACAGGTGACAGAAGTACATTCACAATCGGTGAGTTGCAGAAAAAAGTCGGTAAACTGCGGTTAATCGCCTTCTGAACCTCTTCCAGAAGCGAAAATCATGGATCGTAATTCGTTGTTTAGCTTCTTCTCCTCGATGAGTTCTTCCAGTTTTAGGTGCATCCTGTAACGCCAGTAGTGCTGTGCGATGGCCGGAACATTGATCCTTTCCCCTTCGGTATTATCCCATCTGAGCCTTCCATCCATAGCGAGCAGGTCCTGAATTGGAAATATCGCCCACATTGCCGGTGAATAGAGGTGCATGTTTAAAATATCACGGGCTACCCATGGTTCCATAAAATGAGGAAATTCCCCTTTCTGACCCATCACGAGTCGGAAAAACCTTTCGCTGTTTTCACGATTTTCTTCCCACCATCCCCGTAGGGTTGACATATCATGTGTAGACGTGGAACAAACTGCCAGATAAGGGGCGTCTGCCGGATGTCCAAATTCGACATTGGGGTCTTTGGGCATCCGTTGTATCTCAAGGCTTAAGATGCCCAGGTTACGCATTACTCCGGGAACACAATCTGGTACCATTCCCAGATCTTCGCCGCAAATAAGCATATCTGTAGATTTCATGATAGCAGGCAATATCCAAAGCGCCTGTTTTTTCCAGAATTCTTCATGTCTATGATAGAAAAATTCAACATAGAGATCGTCCAGGGCATAACGCGTCTCTGCCTTCAGATTAAGGTAGGAATTGGTATTATGAAACCCCACCCGCGGGTGAAACAGATTGGGGTGGTAAGGATCACGTAAGAAAAGGACTTCAGCGATCAGTGCACAAAGGCCATCACGAATACGGGTCTCTTTACCGGTGAGCTCTTCTCCCTTTTTGAGCGCTCTGAAAAAATCCCATACTTTACGTTGGGTGTTGAATTCGGATTTTAAATTATATTTCCCTGGTTCATATTCTAAAAGGTATTCAGCTTTTACCTCTTTGGTCTCCTCCCCAAACAACTCCCAAAGGAAATAGTCACGGATATAAGGCTTGGTAAACCGCTCTTCATTAAAAATAATTCCATTATCAATAATTTCATCCCGGCTAAATGGAAGGCCAGGTCTGAAATGTCCCATTATTCCCTGAATCTGATCTGAGGGAATCTCCCAGATCCGGAAGAATCCAAGGATATGATCGATTCGGGTGGCATCAAAATAGCGAGCCATTTTTTTCAGTCGTTTATCCCACCATGTGAAATTGTCTTCCCCCATTTTCTCCCAGTTATAAGTCGGAAACCCCCAGTTTTGTCCCAGATCGGCAAATTCGTCAGGTGGAGCGCCTGCTTGCTGATCGAGGTTAAACAAATCGGGATGGGTCCATGCTTCCACGCTATCGGGACTTATACCAATGGGGATATCACCCTTAAGTACAATACCGTTTTGGCGGGCATAATCAGCAGCTTCGAGTAATTGTTTATGCGCATGATACTGGATAAAATAGTGAACCGCGATATCACCATAGTGGGGCTGATCTTCAGAACATAACCGATCGATTTCATCTTTGGTATAAACTGAAAATTCGGTCCACTTTCTGAAATCAGCCGTTTTATTTTTATCACGCAGGTAGCAAAATGCTGCATAGGGGATCAGCCAATCTTTATTTTCTTCAAAGAATTTCAGGTAGGGGGGATCGACAAGAAACAATTCTCTTTGCTGGTCGAAAATGAGCTTAAAGAACTTCGATTTAACTTTATGAATATCTTCATACCGAACCGTCTCCAGAGCATCAAAACCAGATAGCGCCTGAACAAACCCGATCATCAAACTTTCATCATCCAAAACCCCAATTTTCGTAATATTCAGATATACAGGGTGCAGCGCGACTGTTGAAATTGATTTATAGGGATAAGTGTCTATCCAGGTATGTGTAGCCACGGTTTCGTTCAGTGGGAGCAATTGAACCAGTTTCAATCCCGTCAGTTTTGCCCAGTCTACTAATTTTTTGATGTCGGGAAACTCACCAATTCCACCACTTTTCTCGGTCCGAAGTGAAAAGACCGGAACAGCAACCCCTGCACCCTTCCAATGGGTAACAGGGAACCTGAAATTTTCATCTGAATGGATCTTCAGGCTTCTCGGTTCCTTACACACAAAATCCCTGATCATCCGGTTACTTCCCTGTTCCCAGATTACAATATGCTTTTTTACTGTATTATAGACAACATATTTAAATTGAAGTGGAAACTTCAGTTTGTCGGCATCAATTTCGATCCTCCATAATGGGAATTGGGAATCATCCATCAGTAAAGTGTACTCTTCCATCCAGTTTCCAAGGAGCGGTTGGTCTCCCAAAATACCAATTTTACAATCGGGGTTCACCCTGGGAACATATATTTGGATTATTAATGTTTTCTGGAATTGAGTATCATCTTTAACCTCCACCTCCCTTGTTTTACGGGCCATCAATACCTGTGTGAAGGCTGAAGAGAATAAAGCAATGTCTGATTCGCGTCTGGCTCTCCAGAAATCGCGGCATCTCACCTGATCCAAAATCTTATCTCCGGTATCGATTACCCGGTTTTTTCCACCTTCCCAAATAAAATTTCCCTGGTCATCTTTAAGGAGGTATTTATATTCAAGCCTCTTTCGCGAAGGGAACTCGCACTCCACCTCCCATTCACCCGAAACATGAGTCTTCATCGGCAGCGCATGAGCGGGATCCCACTCGCCAAACTCAGGGGTAGATCCGCTAACGCAAATTACCTGACCCCATAAAGTCTGGTAATCGATTTTAAATGATGTTTTCATACGTAAATAATTTGTTTATTAAAGGTCGTATGGAATCCCGCATGGCGGGATGACTTAATTTCACTACCCGGCACAATATCCATTTTAGCTTGTAATTTTACAATCAGGACTGTGCAATGGTTATTAATGACAAAATACGCTTAAATGATCTTACAACAAATGAAAACCTTTGGTATATATTACACGTTGTAATATTATCGAATTTTTTTTGTATAAAAAATGCTAAAAACACATGATTTCACAACTGCTCCAATACCGGCCCTCATCCGCCGTATTGCTGTACCTGCAAGTGTCGGATTTATATTTAACACCCTTTTTAACGTAGTAGATACTTATTATGGTGGTAAAATATCTACTGCATCACTTGCTGCAATGGGGTTAACGTTTCCGGTTTTCTTTATCATTCTGGCAATGGGAGTGGGTATGGGTACCGGTACCACGGCGCTTATTTCACAATCTCTGGGTGCGGGGCAGAACGAAGAAGCAGAGAAATATGGTTTCCAGGCGGTAACTTTTTCAATCATCAATTCAATATTCCTGACCGTTATCGGCTTGGCCATCGCTCCTTTCCTATTCCGTATTTTAGGCGCCTCCGACGAATACCTTGATATTTCGGTGAAATACATGAATACCATCCTTTCTGGTACCGTGTTTTTCCTGATCAATAGTATCCTAAACTCGTTACTTACTGCAAGGGGAGACACAAAGACTTACAGGAATTATCTCATATTTGGCTTTGTATTAAATCTCATACTCGACCCCTGGTTTATTTATGGCGGGTTGGGCTTTCCTGCCCTGGGAATCTGTGGAATTGGCTACTCAACGGTGCTGATTCAATTTATTGGTGCAATTTATATGGTGTTCATAACCCGAAAACTAAAAATATTCGGAAATGCAAAGTTTAAGGATTTCATACCCCATCGTAAATACTTTTCAGATTTGTTTGCTCAGGGCTTTCCAGCAAGCCTGAATATGCTTACGGTAGCCATAGGAATTTTCGTAATTACCTATTTTGCGAGTCAGTTTGGAAAAGAGGCCGTTGCCGCATATGGCATAGCCACACGAATTGAACAAATTGCACTGTTGCCGACCATTGGACTTAACATTGCTGCCCTAACATTGGCCGGACAAAATATGGGGGCAAATCGTCCTGAAAGAGTATTTGAATCGTGGAGCTTGAATATCAGGTATGGTTTAATCGTTATATCATTTGGAACAATTGCAGTCTTGCTTTTCGCCCGCCCGTTGATGCAGGCGTTCACCGCTGATATTCATGTTATTGAAATAGGCATAGAATATTTGCGAATTGCCGCCCTCTTCTTCTTTGCCTATGTCTTTCTCAACATCTCAGTCTCCACTTTGCAGGGGCTGAAAAAACCGTTGTTTGCTATTTTCGTTGGCGTTTACCGCCAGTTTCTGATGCCGCTACCCCTGTTTGTATTCCTGGCCATCTATCTTGGATGGGGAACAAAGGGGATCTGGTGGGGAATCTTTTTGGTCAACTGGAGTGCCGCTATTTTTACCTATTTCTATACAAAAAGGAAGATTCAAAGGGTCATAAAATTAGGCAATGACCCTTTATAATTAGAATAATTTTAAAAGTTTTTGGACACCCTCTTAATTTCGGCACATAAAAATTATGATTTTTTAAACCCGTCTTTCAATGAGACAATCCGGTTAAAAACGATGTGATCAGGTGTTGTATCCGGATCAACATTAAAATAACCCAGTCGTTCGAATTGAAAACTGTCGAGGGGCTTTCTCCCCTTCACAAATGGTTCAACATAACAATTAGTCAACACCTTCAATGAATCAGGATTGAGAAATTCGAGAAAATCTTTCTCTTTATGACCTGTTGGATCGGGGTCAGTAAACAAGCGGTCATACACACGTACTTCAGCTTTTACCGCCTGTGCAACTGCAACCCAGTGAAGGGTTGCTTTTACTTTTCTTCCGTCAGGGGAATTGCCACCTTTCGTTTCAGGATCGTAAGTGCAATGTAATTCAATAACTTCACCCTTATCATCTTTGATAACCTCCGTACATTTTATAAAATAGGAATAGCGTAATCTCACCTCGCGACCTACAGAGAGGCGATAGAATTTATTGGTTGGATTTTCCATGAAATCATCCTTTTCGAGGTAGATTTCACGCGAAAACGGAACTTTTCGCGTACCCATGCTTGCATCTTCGGGATTGTTTATTGCATCCAATTCCTCAACCACCCCTTCAGGATAATTGGTGATGACCACCTTGATCGGGTCAATAATACCCATTACCCGTTGAGCCCGTTTATTCAGATCTTCACGAATACAATACTCCAGGACTGCCACATCTGTTACACCATCAACCTTGGTAATTCCCACCATATCTGAAAAAGCACGCATTGCTTCCGGAGTATATCCGCGCCTGCGCAAACCGCATATTGTCGGCATACGGGGGTCATCCCATCCTTTGACAGTGCCCTCTTTGACCATCTGCAAAAGCAACCGCTTCGACATGACCGTATAGGTGATATTCAGCCGTGAAAACTCAATTTGCCGGGGCCGGTAATCCGAATCTTTGAGTTCATCAATAAACCAGTCGTATAGTGGACGATGAACTTCAAATTCAAGCGTACAGATCGAATGGGTGATCCCTTCCCAGTAATCGCACTGACCATGGGCATAATCGTACATCGGATAGATGCACCACTTATCCCCTGTACGGTGATGGGGTTGTTTCAAAATACGGTACATCAACGGGTCGCGCAAGTGCATATTGGGCGACGACATATCAATCTTTGCCCTTAAAACACAATCTCCTTCATTATAGAAACCGTTTTTCATTTTGGCAAAAAGCTCAAGATTTTCTTCAGGTGTGGTGTTCCGGTAGGGACTCTCAACACCCACCCTTGTGGGCACCCCCTTTTGCTCGCTAATGACCTCCGGACTCTGAAAATCGACATAAGCCTTTCCCGCCTGAATTAATCTAACTGCGAATCCGTAAAGCCGATCAAAATAGTCTGAAGCATAAAATAGCCGGTCATCCCAGTCGAATCCAAGCCAGCGAACATCCTCCATAATCGAATCAACATATTCAGTTTCCTCTTTAGTAGGATTGGTATCATCGAACCGAAGATTGGTTAATCCCCCAAATTTTCGTGCAGTTCCGAAATTCAGACAGATTGACTTCGCATGACCAATATGCAGATAACCATTTGGTTCAGGAGGGAAACGCGTGTGAACTCTTCCCCCGTTTTTTCCTTCGGCAAGGTCATCGATGATTTGTTGCTGTATAAAATTCTTTGGAAGCTTTTCCTCCTGAGCGAGGCCCATGTTGTCTATTTCTGCCATAGCTATTAAATTATCTTAAACTATATTTGGTGCATCCCCTAAAAACAGATCGATGGCGGATGAAAACCTGCTGTAAAAGTAATAAGAGTAAAACAAAATGGGGTATAGTTTCAATTGTTAATTGAAAATTTAAAAATAGATTAATTTTGGACCTGATAAATATACATTTCAAAGGATGGGAAAGATAGAGATTGAAGGGATGGAGTTTTATGCCTATCATGGCCATTTTGCAGAAGAACAGATTGTTGGCAATCGTTTTATCGTTAATCTGACCCTATTTACCGATTGTGCAAAAGCTTCAGAAAGTGATGATCTGGCAGATGCTTTGGATTATCAGACCGCCTACCGGATTGTACAGGAGGAGATGCAGATCAAATCGCATCTGCTTGAACATGTGGCTGGCCGCATCCTCGACCGGCTTTTTAGCAGCAGCAAATCGATCGAAAGGGCAAAAGTGAAAATTTCGAAGCTCAATCCACCCATGGGAGGACAGATCGAGCGGGTGAGTGTTACACTGGAGCGCTGACCAAGACGTCCATAAGATTTTTATTATATAACCAGGTTTTATGACAGTTCCGGAGAAACACATCATATTGAAACCAGAGATATTAACTCATGGAACCAGAAGATTGTATTAAATATGAGTGTTGTATGCACCATCCGTCTGAGTATGCTTTGTCTTATTAAACAGTAAACATTCAATATTTTAAAATGATCCGTAGCGATGGCACTTCATCAATCAGGCACATTCCCTTATACTGGATTAAAATCCAGCCCTACAATATGCTCAGAGCCCAAGGCTCTTAAATCCCTCTCTATAATGTTGTCATTAATAGAACTATTGTCAATTTAAACAATATTTGCAGCAGTTACAGATTTTTATTTATCTTTGCCGCCACATTTACGGTCGGTTAGCCGAGTGGTTAGGCAACGGTCTGCAAAACCGTCTACGGCGGTTCGAATCCGCCACCGACCTCAATATTAAATCCGATAGCACTGAATTTCAAGGCTATCGGATTTTTTGTTGTTACAGTACTCTCTGACAAGCCCCTCCACGGCCTTCCCAGATAGAGAGGTTGAAGGCCCCACCCCAGCCCTCCCCAAAAGGAGAGGGTGACTAATAGACAGGCCCATGCGTACCCGGATATAAAGCCCTGAATTGGCTATATCCTAATAACCCGGGGTAAGCGATCCTTGCAATGATCTTGTTCTGAATAAAAACTTCCGGTATCGCGCCACCCCGGAATAGAAAGTACGAACGCAAACCGTCCGCGATCAAAAGCCAGACGCTGCACAACCCTTCAATCGGACGGAACTGATGGACTCCACCCAAGTCCTCCCCAAAGGAGAGGGTGACTTATAGACAGTCTCTTACACACCCGGATATAATGCCCTTAAGGGGCTTTATCTTAATAACCCGGTGTAAGCGATCCCGGCAACGATCTTGTTCTGAACAAAAACATCCTGGATCGCGCCACCCCGGGATAAAAAGTACGAACGCAAACCGTCCGCGATCAAAAGCCAGACGCTGCACAACCCTTCAATCGGACGGAACTGGTCAGGCCCCACCCCAGCCCTCCCCGCCGGAGAGGGTGACTACCTAGACAAGTCCTGGTATCCCCGGACATAAAGCCCTGAATGGGCTATATCTTAATAACCCGGGGTAAGCGATCCTTGCAATGATATTGTTATGAATAAAAACATCCGGTATCGCGCCACCCCGGGATAGAAAGTACAAACGCAGACCGTCCGCGATCAAAAGCCCGTCGCTGCACAACCCTTCAATCGGACGGAACTGGTCAGGACCCCACCCCAGCCCTCCCCAAAGGAGAGGGTGACAACATAGATAAGCCATTACCTACCCGGATATAATGCCCTTAAGAGGCTGTATCTTAATAACCCGGGGTAAGCGATCCCTGCAAAGATCTTGGTATGAATAAAAACATCCGGGATCGCGCCACCCCGGGATAGAAAGTACAAACGCAGACCGTCCGCGATCAAAAGCCAGACGCTGCACAACCCTTCAATCGGACGGAACTGGCCAAGACCCACCCCAGCCCTCCCCAAAGGAGAGGGTGACTAATAGACAGTCTCTTACACACGCGGATATAATGCCCTGAATGGGCTTTATCTTAATAACCCGGGGTAAGCGATCCCGGCAAAGATCTCGTTCTAAATAAAAGCATCCGGGATCGTGCCACCCCGGGATAAACAGTACGAACGCAAACCGTCCGCGATCAAAAGCCCGTCGCTGCACCGCCCTTCAATCGGACGGAAGGTCAGGACCCCACCCCAGCCCTCCCCAAAAGGAGAGGGTGACTAATAGACAGGCCCATGCGTACCCGGATATAAAGCCCTGAATGGGCTATATCCTAATAACCCGGGGTAAGCGATCCTTGCAATGATCTTGTTCTGAATAAAAACTTCCGGTATCGCGCCACCCCGGAATAGAAAGTACGAACGCAAACCGTCCGCGATCAAAAGCCAGACGCTGCACAACCCTTCAATCGGACGGAACTGGTCAGGCCCCACCCCAGCCCTCCCCAAAAGGAGAGGGTGACTAATAGACAGGCCCATGCGTACCCGGATATAAAGCCCTGAATGGGCTATATCCTAATAACCCGGGGTAAGCGATCCTTGCAATGATCTTGTTCTGAATAAAAACTTCCGGTATCGCGCCACCCCGGGATAGAAAGTACGAACGCAAACCGTCCGCGATCAGAAGCCTGTCGCTGGACAACCCTTCAATCGGACGGAACTGGTCAGGACCCCACCCCGGCCCTCCCCGCCGGAGAGGGTGACTAATGTCATTTGACGGTCGTACAATATGACCTTACACCGGAACAATCTCCTTTGGCGGTTTATTTCTTTCCCATTATCGGCGCCTTTAGAAATTTCCATTTGCCAAGCCGATACATTTAATCTATTGAATATCCCCTCCTCTTAGGTGAACTTTACAGAAATGTAGAACAGGATTAGGTTACAGACGAAGGGGGATCTCCGGTATCGCAAAACCCTCCCCTGACAACCACAGGTAACGGCAGGGAACAGTACCCTTTATATCCACGTTGCACTTATTGGCAAATCTGGCACACCTGTTATAAAAAACGGTACATCTGCCAAATAAATCATATGATTGATGCAGTTTAGGGATGCCACACAAAACATGTTAAAAAACAGCTAATTAAAGTGATTTGAAATAAATTATTGGAATTTATTTTGATAAATTTGGAGGTGTGAAAAGTTCGGTTATTCAGGAATAAAAAATGGAACGCGGATTAACGCGGGAAATGCGGGTTGAAAACGGAATTTATTCCGACAGGTCGGAATAAATAAAATCTTCCCCGCGTTTGCAACAAGGGTATCGATAGATTTAATTAAAAATGACATGCAATTATATATACATCAAAATATCAGCACATTAACAAATATAATACGATCAAACCAATAACGATATATCCACAATTCTGTGGATATACAAGTGTTAGGCCAATTATACAAAGACAAAAATGACTGGCAGATATAAAAAAAGCATATTAGAACTTTTATCAATTCTCCATGTTTCAAAAGAAAATTCTTTTGATAATATAGAGAAATGGTTGATTTTACAGGAAAAGCTAATGATTTAGACAATTTACATTGAAAATAGAATTCGAACATGTAAAGAAGAAATTAAGGAATTAAACAGGATAAGAAAGAATCCTGCCCAAAGATTATCAAAAGAAGAATCGTTAAATGTAAAAAGCCAAATAAAAGTACTTGATTTTAGAATAGAAGAATATCATAGGCTTCTTTCAATTTTAAAAAGTATCGGAGACGGTATTGCTTTTACCTTTATACATAAACTTGATATTAAACCACAAAATTTTAAAGAATCACCTGGGTTCCTCTCCGGAAAGAAAGGCTTAATCTTAGAGAAAAAAATATTAAGGCATTCGTTTAAAAGTGGTTTAATTGCAATACTTAATGACTTGACATCTGTTTTAAAATATGCTGATGTTACATTGATAACTAATGACGGATTTATTCCTATTGAGGCTAAGTCCAGCGAAATGGACAATGAAAGGATTAAACGACAAGCAGAGAAAACAAATAAACTATATAAATATCTTGAGGAGGATGAAACCGTTGATTTATATGGAGACGGTAACCAGATAATGCGACGAGTGGCATTATGTAGTGAAGAGGTTAATTATCAAAAAGAATTTGGCAACTTGCTTGCTTCATCAAAGGTCAAGGGACATGATTCATGTAAATTTGAAGATGGTTTTTCATGTATAGTTGCATTTGAAGAATTTGATGTAAATAAAGTACTTGATAATGTAGTTAAAGGAAGTGGATTTACAACTCCATACTTTTTTCATTTAAACATGTATAAATTTATGGGACAGGGATACTATCCGTTTTCTTTATTATTCAATTCAGCAGAGAATTATTGGGATTTTTTGGAGGGGAATATTAATGTGGTGGTTTTTATAGACATCTCGATAATTGAAAGTATTTCAGCAAATTATGGCTATAATGTAGAAAGGGCAAAAATGGAGAATTATGCTTTTACTTTTAAATCCAAAGAGGAGAAAAAAGAAGTTGCTGAATTTAGTATGTCAGAACATTTCTTTTTTAGGACTTTTATGGAAATGGTTTCATTAAAATGGTTACTAAATGATACTTTTGAAAGATTTGAGAATAGACTTGAAGAAATAACTGGCCATAACATCATATAAATTTTATTGGGGCGGAATTGCGGATAATAAAGAGCTTGCATCAAATTTAGTTCTTAACGTCTCGACAGGAAAGTGCTTCGAAATCCCCAACAAAACTTATATGTATCGTTAGCGCCAATTTTGAGATCGCAACTCAAAAAGTATGATTATTTAATGAAACGGATACAGAAATGAAAAAAAGAAATCTGATTACACGAATGGTAATAATCTCAATCTTTGTTTTAATATCTTTATCTAATTGCAAACAGACTAAAAAAGAGTCAGCAAGACAAGGTATATCAAAGTCTTCAATTGAAAGTTTTGATTCATTTTATGACAGGTTCCATAAAGACAGTATATTTCAGATTTCCAGACTCAGATTTCCATTGGGAGGAGGACCTGACAGAGGTGATGTTAATGAGGAATGGACTAAAGAAAATTGGTCAATGTTAAAAACAAAGATATATGACGTAGACACTTCCCAATATAAAGTTTATTTCAAGAAACTTAAAAAAAGTTTTACCGAGAAAGTATGGATCGTAAATTCTGGATTTAAATTAGAGTACAGATTTGAATTGATTGATAATAAATGGTTTCTAGTATCTGCATTCGAGTTAAACAATTAAAAAATGGTGCTAATAAATAGACTCTGAGCGGTCTGCAAGACCCAGTCAGCCGGCGGATTGAACTACACCCGCCAGGATCAGGGCTATGCACTTAGTGAAGGTTTTATTGATTTTTTAAGTTTTAAAACAGAGGTTAAGAATAACCGGCCGCTTGGCCTCTTTCCTGAGCGAAGGCAGACATGGTAATAAGTAATTGCGGCAACCTGTTTTACTGGCCATATGGCTGGCATCTTAGAGAGGGCAGGAACTATATTCGGGCTTGGTTACAGAACTTGAGAACCTGTTTGGAAATGCTAAGGGAAACGCACTATGGGCACAACCCAGAGGAGGTAAACTGTGGGAGGCTTGGGGTGAAATTCCCCTTGCCTACTCGGTGATTAGTGCGATAGCGATCAATTTAACCGCAACTTGAAATAGCATCGCAATTTTTGACATAATTGTATTTTGACGGTTTCGGTTAAGATATTAGACAATGATTATATTTGACAATTACTTAAAAATTAAATGTTTATGAAACAACTATTTCTAATTTCAATGATCATCTTGTTTTCAATTAATGCAAATGCGCAAAGTATTAAAGAATTTGAACAGAAAATTGCCGAATGCTGGAGCAAGGAAAATTTTAAATGTGCAGAGGAAAACACTTTGGCGTTAATTAAATTTGTTGGAGAGGATTATGGTAAGCTTTATATTTTATACGTTAATCTAGGAACAGCCCAAAGTAGACTCAATAAGTTGGGAGAGGCGATGATTTCATATGATAAAGCTTACAGCCTAAATAAAAATTCAAGCGCTGTGTTATCGAACCGGGCTTCACTTAAAAGACAAATGAATAATTTAGAAGGATCATTGCTTGATTATAATCTGGCGCTGGCATTAAAACCAAACGATGAAGATTTGTTAATCAACAGATCGGTTACAAAAAAAATGCTAAAAGACACGATTGGTGCAGAAAATGACCTGATAGTAATCTTGAAAAATAATCCGAAGAATTTTATGGCTTTGACCAATTTTATAAATATAAAAGTGAGCAAAGGTGATTTCGATTTTGCTTTAAAAAACTACAATAAAATGATTGATGATCACCCGGGTGAACCTATTCTTTACAATAACAGAGCTGACGTATATCTTAGAATGAAAGATTATGATAAGGCATTCTTGGATGTAAACAAAGCTATTGAGTTAGGAGAGAGATATGACAATGCCTATGTTACAAGAGCAGAAATCAACATTGCCATTGGTGAAAGAAAAAAAGCTTTAAAAGATCTACAGAAAGCTGTTAAATTGGGAAACCAGACAAATCATGTATATGAATTAATAGATGAATGTAATCGTTATTAACTGACTATTAAATATTTTAATGAACTTGAACCTAATAGAATTTTGGCACAGAATAATTTGCAATCCGATTCTGAATTTCCGGAGCGCGATTTTATTTGACCGAAAAAAAAACAGAAACGCTAATAAATAGATGCTTAGCGGTCTGCAAGACCCAGTCAGCCGGCGGATTGAACTACACCCGCCAGGATCAGGGTTATGCGCTTAGTGAAGGGTTTATTGATTTTTTTTAAGTTATAAAACAGAGGTTAAGAATAATCGGCAGTTTGGCCTCTTTTTTGAGCGAGGGCAGAGCAATGGCAGTTTTTGTTCATCCCCATCAACCGGTAATCGTAACGCAATCCGCTCCAGCGTTGGACATAATGCTGACAAAACCAGCATTTTATAGGATTAGGTAGAGATTAACAACATAAATTGACAAGATAATGAAATATGTTTTATTTGTTCACGAATTACGGGAGCAACCATGGCGACAGAAAGTCGTAAGATTCTATGATCCTGATAAAAACATAATAGAGATTGGCGAAACTTTGGAGCACTTATCTTTTAGATTAAGAAAAGAAGATTTATCTTTTGAGCAAATATCTAAGATTACAAATATGCCGGTTGATTTTGTGATTGATTCGATTACAAAGTATGAAAGATTAAATAAATAAAGCACAGATGACCAACAACATATGCACTATTCATCTGAAACAGATATGACTCAACTATACTCCACTTTGGCAAATATTTATCATGACATGTACCAACATGTTTTCGACTATGATAAAGAATTCGAATTTTATGACACAATTTTAAAACAGCACAGTTGTAACAAGATTCTTGAAGTTGGTTGTGGTTCGGGAATGCTTGCAAGGCGATTTATTCGCAATGGATACGATTATCTCGGATTGGATTTGTTTAATGAAATGCTTGAGATTGCTCGTTTAGAGGTTAAGTCCGATAAGTTTATTCAATGTGATATGCGAAACCTGACATTTAATAAGCAATTTGATGCAGTGATGATAACTGGACGCTCAATTTCCTATGTTGTAGATAATAGAGGAATTCTGGATACATTAAAGGGGGTTAATGAGTCGCTTGTTGATAACGGACTATTTGTCTTTGATATTTTTGAATCAAATGGAATCTTCGACAACTTTGATGATTTTGAACAAAACATTGAACATGGCAACAAGAAAATAAAAAGAATAAGTAAAATGAAATTAAATTTGTCAACTGGTTGGACTTACGATTGGTTTGCAAAATATATTATTGACGAGGGAGGTAAAACCTCTGAGTTTGAAGACTTGACAACTTTGAGAACGTTTACAAAAGATGAGATTATGCTTTTTTTGAAATTGACAGGATTCAAGATAGTGGATCTAATAGAAGAAAATAAGACGATAACATTAATAACAAAAAAGAAATAAACAGTGCTTAATCAATAAGACTCCGAGCGGTCTGTAAGGCCCAGTCCAAAAGCTGGCGGATTGAACTACACCATTAAGGATCAGGGCTATGCACTTAGTGAAGGTTTTATTGATTTTTTAAGTTCTAAAACAGCGTTTAAGTATAACCGGCAGTTTGGCCTCTTTCATGAGCGAAGGCAGTACAATGGCATTTTTGTTCATCCCCATCAACCGGTAACAGTAACGCAGTCAGTAAACCATATGTTTGAAACTGCTGCGTGAAGGCGACTTTAGGTTGCGGGCCAAAGCGGCCAGGTATTCGTTGATCTCTTCGGGGTCGATCTGCCCGGGTAGCTTCACAAAGTGAACCACAATCAGGTCAATGCGCCTGAGCATAGGAAAAATTGGGTAATCTTAATACCGCCTCCGCGAATACCCGAAAGTATAAATATAAAAATAGAATTTAAGTATGGATAATAGGCCAATTTTACTTGATGGAAAAGAGTTATCGAAGGAGATTGAAAATAATTTAAGAATAAGAGTTGAAAAGATAATTAATAGAACAGGTAAGACTCCAGTATTAGCGACAATATTAGTTGGTAACGACCCTTCTTCAGAGGTATATGTAAAAATGAAAGGTAACGCTTGCGAAAGAGTTGGTATGACATCGTTGAAAGTTAATTTACCTGAAGAAACGACTACAGAAGAGCTGCTGGCACAGATTGAAAAGTTAAATAATGACGATAATATTTGTGGTATTTTATTACAGCATCCTGTTCCAGGACAAATTGATGAGCGCGTTTGCTTTGATAAGATTAGGATTGATAAAGATGTTGATGGAGTTACATGTTTGGGATTTGGACGAATGTCAATGGGAGAAATTGCATATGGCAGTGCTACACCAGCAGGTATAATGGAATTAATTAAACATTACAAACTTTCAGTTGAGGGGAAGCACATTGTTGTTGTTGGTCGCAGTCCAATTTTAGGCAAACCAATTGCAATGATGCTTTTAAACGAAAATGCAACAGTTACTATTTGTCATTCAAAGACTAAAAATCTACCTGATTTAATCAAACAAGCAGATGGAGTTATTGGAGCCGTTGGAAAGCCTGAATTTATAAAAGCGAATTGGATTAAGGATAATGCAATAGTGATTGATGCTGGGTATCATAAAGGTGGAATTGGTGATATTGAGATAAATAAAGTAAAAGATAGGGCTTTTGCATTTACACCTGTCCCCGGAGGGGTGGGTCCAATGACGATTGCTATGCTTATTAAACAGACGGTTGAATCGGCAGAAGCAAAATCAAAAAACACAAAATCCTAACAAAGTATTTGTGTAAATTGGGGTTTCGGTGCGGACAACAAAGTCCCTAATCCGCAACAGCGGCATCGGAGTTCGACAGGAATTGAAAATCACCGGAGGTAAAGCAACCCGCTGTCATTGTAAAAAACCCGGTACACGCTTTAATTGACGACAAGAGTTGACAGTTAAAACTATTTTAACGTTATGAGAATATTTAATCACATTGGAATTCCGACAAATGAGATAAAGGATGATGAGATTCATCTTACTCACTTAAAAATTTACGTGACTGATCATGAAAAGAGTCCAAATGGAATTCAATGGATGCGGTTGAATTTATGCAATATGACAAAAAACTAAGAAAAGAATAATACTTCATGTGGTCGGCCCCTCACAGTTTTTTATCTAATTGATAATTTGCACATTAAAATCAATCACTGTCAAAGTAAGTAGAAAATTCACCACATAGCATTTATCAACCTGTTTTGTGATTCTTTAATTGATGGAATGGATCATGAGTTTGGGGATTATCCGGTGGATTTTCTGATGCTTTTAATTGCGCCTCTGGCACAACTTCGACAGTTTTCTCTAAACCTATTCCCATGCAGTGAAAAAATAAAATTATCGCCGCATATGTGCGGCATTTAATTCATATATTTACTGCACAATACTATTGGGTAATGGCAAAATACATTTACGAGTACAAAAACTGGACAGATTTTTCGTGGCACTACAAAGCCATAAATCTCGTATTTGGTGAGGTGCGGCTTATGCAAGGTAAAATAATAGGGCAAATGAATGCTTTGGGTTTTATTGCTAAAGAGGAAGCTTTGCTAACTGCTTTAACCTTAGACGTAGTAAAATCTTCAGAAATCGAAGACGAACTACTCAATTATGACCAGGTACATTCGTCCATTGCACGGCGTTTGGGTATAAACTCCGTAGGACTTGTACCGGGCAATAGTCCTATTGAAGGCGTTGTAGAAATGATGCTGGATGCCACCCAACGATACACTTTACCTTTAACCGAAAAACGTTTGTTTGGTTGGCACGCAGCGCTTTTCCCTACCGGGTACAACGGACCTTACTTAATCGAAGTGGGACGATACAGAACTGGTGAAGTGCAAGTTGTTTCGGGCGCTATGGGCAAAGAAAAAGTGCATTACGAAGCTGTAAAGCCCGAATTAGTAAAAAAGGAAATGGACAGGTTTTTAGATTGGTTCAACAACGAAAACTCCCTTGACCCTGTTTTGAAAGCCGCTATAGCACACTTTTGGTTTATCATCATTCACCCCTTTGATGACGGAAATGGCAGAATTGGACGAGCCTTAACCGACATGTTGCTTGCCTGTTCCGAAGGCAGTGGAGAACGTTTTTACAGCATGTCCGGCCAAATATTAGCCGAACGCAAACGCTATTACGAAGTATTGCAAAAAGTGCAACATAGTTCAGGGGACATTACCGAATGGATCGACTGGTTTTTGCATTGTCTCAAAAATGCGATGCTCGCCACCGAAAGCACCACACAGAAAATATTGCGGAAAGCTGAGTTTTGGAAATTGCACGAACACACACCCATCAACGAACGACAACGCATCATACTTAACAAACTCTTTGACGATTTTGAAGGAAAACTACAAACCTCAAAATGGGCTAAAATTGTCAGAACCTCCACCGACACTGCCTTACGGGATATAAAAGACCTCGTAGAAAAAGGCATCCTGAAAAAAACTGACGAAGGAGGACGAAACGCAAACTACGAATTAGCAGACTTTAAATTAGAATAACCACTAGCTATAAAAACCAACATCCCGGTCAAATTAAGGCTGACCACCTAACGTGACAGACATAGCTTTATTAAAAGTGGAGTCCGGTAACCATTTAAAAACGGGGCGTAATCTGAAAAGCCTTATGAGTAGGAAAATCAAAAAGGTAAATTAAAATGAAAATTAAATTATTTTTCGCAATTATGTTGTTGTTTGTAGGTGTAGCAACAACATTTGGGCAAAAGGCCTATAAAATTTCAGTTACATTAGATAATTATAGGGATGTTAACGTTTCACCTCCGTATCGTGAATGCCACTATACCATTTGGGATAATAGTTATAACCCGCCAGTATCGATTTGGGGTGGATACGCACCTTGCCCAAAGGATTTCGGTATTGTTGTAAGGCCTAACCCAATTGGAAATACAGGTACTATAGACCCAAAATCTGAATTTGGGCAAGCACTCCTTAAGGCAGGAGTGAAAAAAAATGATCTTATAAAAGGCATGGAAGTTAAAATAATAAAATCTGTCTCAAGGAATACAGAAAAAAAAGATACTCAAAAAAAACAATAAAAGTAAATTTTTTCTTAAGTTAAATTATTCAGGATTTGTAAAATAATTTTAGTCCATAACCGCAAAATATATGTCAATTGCCGTTTCCGTGCAGATTGCGTGACTTTCTGCCCTGCGTTTAGTGCGGTGCAGTTCGACAGTGTGGAAGCCCGCAATCGGCAACTGCATATATTTGTGGAACTTGTGTGCCTTGAATTAACCCGTGAAAACGGAAAGACTGCTGTACAGAAGATGGAAGCCCATTGGAGATGATAAAACGAAAGCGGAGCTAAATTCCCTTGCATGACTCGATTAAGGCCCATAATATTCGTAACTGACAAAGTAATCTTTTTATGAAGAAGACAATTGTAATTTTATTATTATCCACCATTTGTGGAATGGCAAACGGACAGTTATTGACAAGAAATGCCAATAAGTATCCGCAACTAAAAATCATTGCGGACAAATTGAATTCTATCACCAACTATCAGTCCGATTGCGATCTCGTTATAACAAGTTCAGCGCAAGGTACGATGCATTCTGCATCAACCCTCATTTTCCAAAAAGTACCAACTGACACTTTGTGCGGTTTTTATTACTATTTCAAAACGGATGAGCAATACAAGAAAAACGACAATGACTTTATTGCTTTTTTCAATAATGCTTTTTACGCATCAAGGAATAACGCAATAAACAAATACACTCTGTTTGATGACCCCAAGAGATTCAAAGACACTAAATTTGATAATGGTTATGCTCCAGCAATTCATCGTTCTTCTCTCTATTTAAGGGTTACTCCGAAAGAGCTGAGTGAGTTTATAATTAAATCAATAACCAACAATGAGATGTTCATTGCGCAAAAACCTGATACTTTGATTGGTGGAAAATATTGCTTAAAGTATGTCATCAAAGCTAGTAATTCAACTTATCCTCCAACCACTGAACTTTGTTTTGAGAAAGCGTCATTTTCTCCACTCTATTACAAATCAAATTCGAGTGGGATGATTTCTCAATGCATTATCGCAACATTTACAAATACAAAAGTTGATTTGCAATTACCTGCAAATTATTTCACTGAAGAAAATTTGTTTGGGAGAAAACTTGGAAAGAACACCAAGGAAATTATTTACAAACAGTTGAAACTTGGAGAGGTTGTTCCTGACTGGGAATTGCCCATATTGGGGAAAATGATCAAACTTTCGAGTAAAGAGTTGTTTGGCAAATATATCATTCTCGAATTTACCGGAACCTGGTGTCCTCACTGTTGGGACGCCGTAAAAATGATGAACAGGCTGGAAAATGAATTTAAGGGAAATATTAAACTTTCAATTCTTTCTGTTTTTAGCACCGATATTGACAATGAAGAAAAGATTGAGAAATTTGCTAATGAGCAAAAAATTAAATCAACCATTTTACATTCAGCTAAAACTGTTGGCGACAAGTACTATGTGATTGGTTATCCGACTTTTTTCATTATCGATCCAACAGGAAAACTTGTATTAACAATAGCAGGGTATAGTCAGGAGGTAGAAAATGAAATTACTAATTATTTGAGGGAGAATCTAAAATGATAAAAATTTCAGATATTAATAATAGGACTTAATGTGGTCGGCACAATCTGGCCATGCAGTCTCCGTTGCACTACATCCTCTGTACAGGACTGGTTTTCTGTGCATTTATCATCCTGTTTTGTGATGATTTAATTGACCGAAAGGTCCTGGAGTTCGGAGTATAAGAAACACTTTAATATTAATTATATACAAATGAAGAATGTACTTTTGATTGTTTATTTTTTCCTCAGTTCTTTCGGCTATGGACAAACCAGCACCATAGAATTGCCGATTACTGCAAAAGACGGGAAAGGACCTTTTAGATCAAGCTTAGGAGGAATTTCGCCCTATTCGGAAGACAAAAATAATCCCTGGGCAAAGACCTATCTTAAAACTACGGGAATTCCCCCCAATTGGACAGATGTAAAGAGAGGCGATATTGAAACGAACCTGAACCAAACCGTTTATCAAAATTATTTATTGGGGAATATTACCCGGGAAAGGTATGAATCCTTGCAGAAATCATGGAATTGGATACCTGATACCCTGAATTTGTCGAAAGAACCGTTGAAATGCAAGATCGCTTTTGCCTATGGGAAAGAGCCATCCGGAGTAACAAAGATGGTGGTTGATACAAACAATAACCGCGATTTTAGCGATGATGTTCCATTTATACCTGTGGAAATCGACCTAACTAAGAAATACAACTTAGATTCGTTGAGTAGCAAGAATGCAATCGTCGTATCATTTGAACGTTTGTCGCGCAATAAGATCATTCGGGAAAAGGCGCAATTGTTCATTATGCATACATGCACTTACAATACATACATGTGTAATTTTCCTCAATATGCATCTGCACGACTGGATGGAGAAGAAATTGCAGTTTGTTCTGATGATTACGCCTCACCATCCTATAAATCAACAAGCATTGTACTGATTGACGACAGCATCAGAAGCGGGAAGAAAGCAAATTATGATTACATAATTGGGTTGGATGAATATATTAAAATCAAAGGTAAGATATACAAGAACAAGGGAGTGAGCCTGAATAAGAACGTTTTAGTACTGGAAAAAACAAATTTGCCACAAAATCAATTGGTTTCCACTCAAATTGGATTTAAAACCTGGAATTTTGAAGGACAGAATTTTAAAACAAAATCCAATATCTCATTAGGCGATTATAAAGGAAAATTTTTATTGATTGATTTTTGGGCGGTATCGTGCGGTCCTTGTATTCAGGAGATGCCAAATATGAAGGCGTTGTATGATAAATCAGATAAATCAAAAATTGAAATATTAGGCATAGTTGGCAGCAGTCAGGCAGATGCACTTGAAAAAGCAATCGACAAAAATTCAATCACCTGGCCCCAGATTTTATCGGATGATACGAATAAAATTACGAATAAATATGGGATAAATAGTTATCCGACAACTTTATTGATTAATCCTGAAGGAATTATAGTAGCAAAAAATTTGAGTGGTAAGGACCTGGAAAATAAAATTAATGATCTGATAGTAAGATAATAAGCTGTAGCAGGCAAAGCACTAATCCGGCAAATCGTGTTTGTGCTTTTTCGACAGAATCCGCCACGTGGCGGATGAAAGGCCGCCCATCATAGGAAGTTAATGTAAGCCATATTAAAATAGCAGTATGAATTATTTAAAAGGAATTTGGAGTGAATAAACAGGTATTTCCCGTAACAATTGAACAAAAATGACAGCAGAAAAATTGGACGAATTAAGAAATGAATTATCAGTAAAATCTAAAAATGGAGTTGATTTTACATTGGCTGCAAGTATTATATGGCTTGTAATCGGTTTTTTATGGAGACTTGAATTCAAACCTTATGACAAGGCAATATTTGTATTTATTGCAGGAGGACCATTGCTCCCTTTGGCTTTTCTGTTTTCCAGGTTATTAAAAACCAATTGGAAGATTAAGGATAATCCATTGCAACCATTAGGGCTTTGGCTAAATTTTGCCCAATTATTCTATTTCCCATTTCTTGTATTTACGATGATAAAAATGCCTGAATATTTTATTATGACTTATGCAATAATAACAGGCGGTCACCTTTTCCCGTATGCCTGGTTTTATAGGACAAACTGGTATGCCATATTTGCAGGAATAATAGTTCTGGGTTCATTATTTATTGGCCTTGGCTTGCCTATTGAGAAGATGTATTTTGTTGCTCTTTTTACAAGCATTTCACTATTCATTTTGACCATTTGCTTATTCTTTGATGCCCTAAAAAAGAGGTCGGTTGTGATGCTTTAATTGACTCAATGGATCTGGGGTTTCCGGGGTAAAAAACACTTTAATATCAATTATATACAGATGAAAAATATGCTTTGGATTGTTTATGTTTTCCTCAGTTCTTTCGTTTAGGCACAAACTGGTACCTTAGTGTAAATCTTTGAAATTAATTACTTTAAATGGCTTTGTTAACATGCCTTTGGAAAAAATAAATTAAATACTAATAGGTTATAGCCAGTGGAAAATGGTGCACAACCATTTCAGGTCCCACTCCATCTTGATAGAAAAAAAGATTATGAAAATGAAGATTGCTCTTTTAGGATTCATTTTGGTTTTAGGACTTATTGGATGTAAAAAAGAGAATGGTTTTAGAAATGTTGACACGTTTTCAATTGATTATTCACAAGGTAGTTCCTGGGTTGATTATTATTATAAAGTTACAATTGAGAATGATGGAACGATACAGATATTGGAGCATTGGGGATTGTCAGATATTAATAGGCAATCAAATTATAAAATCAGTGTAACTCAAATAGCTTTAATTAAAGAAAGATTAGCTAATTTGGCTACAATGAATATTGATGATAAATACGGATTCGGAGAAGGTAAACCTGCCGACCTTCCTGTAACTTTAATACGATATGAAACAGAATTCAAATCTGATTCGACCGCTATCTACTTTCCGGAAAAAGATGAGCTGCCCAAAGTATTGGAATTATTTTTGAGTAGTATCAGTCAAATAATTTCAGACACAGACACCCTGAAAAATAAATGAAATAAAGCCTATCCTTCGTAGGCCCCAATAATCGCCATCTTACCGACCAAAATCGGTCATTCACCTATTTAGAAGTTCCCCAAAGAGACATTAATCTTACTTTCGCCGTTATTAAAAAACTTAAGTTCTATCTTTTAGTAAATCAATTTTAATCAACGACATTATTTTGAGAACAAAATTATTCATTACAAGTTTGTGTTTCTTATTCTTCACATTGCCTGTATGGGCTGTTGAAGTCATTCCAGCAGGCTTATTAACAATTAGCGGGTACCTAAAAGATGCTGCAAACGGAGAAACATTAATCGGAGCAACCTTATCCGTCAAAGAGTTGGGTACTGGTACATCGGCAAATCAATATGGTTTTTACTCATTAAGTTTGAAACCTGCAAAATATTTGCTGGAGTTCAGGTACCTGGGATACCAAACCGTTCAAAAGGCCATCGAACTGAACAAAAACATTACCTTAAATATTGAACTTATTCCCGAGGAAAATAAGATTGAAGAGGTTGTTATTACAGCTGATCGTCCGGAAGCAAATGTCAAAAAGGCCGAGATGAGCATTTCGAAACTGGAGATGAAAACCATTAAGAGCGTTCCTGCGCTTATGGGCGAAGTCGATGTGCTTAAGGTGATTCAGATGATGCCGGGTGTGCAGTCAACTGCCGAGGGAACTTCAGGATTTAGTGTCAGGGGTGGAGGGAATGATCAGAACCTTATCCTGTTGGATGAAGCCACTGTCTATAATGCGTCGCATATGATGGGGTTTTTCTCGGTTTTTAACAATGATGCTGTCCGCGATGTGAAACTCTATAAAGGGGATATCCCGGCGAATTACGGAGGCAGACTCTCATCGGTACTTGATGTGAGAATGAAGGAGGGAAATAACAAGAAATTTGAGGCAACAGGTGGTATTGGATTAATATCCAGCCGACTGACACTTGAGGGGCCAATCGGTAACGAAAAAACTTCTTTTCTTATTGCGGGAAGACGCACCTATGCGGATGTGTTTTTCCCTATGATGTCGGATTCTGGTTTAAAAAAGAGCAAAATGTATTTTTATGATCTCAATCTAAAAATCAATCACCAGTTCAATGCCCGGAATCGATTATTCCTATCTGCCTACTCCGGACGTGACAAATTTGGACAAAAGGGGAGTTCAGATGTTGGATTTGGGAATCTTACCGGAACCTTGCGTTGGAATCATCAGATATCCAGTAAAATCTTTTCAAATCTGTCAGCAATTGTTGCGAAATACGATTATTCATTGAAAATGGGACAGGGAGGATCGAATTATGTGTGGAATTCGAATATGTTGGATTACACACTTAAACTCGATTTCAATTTTTTTCCGAATCCCCAAAATGAAATTAGGTTCGGATTCTCTTCTACGTTTCATAATTTCGATCCCTGCGAGGCATATATCGATGGGGGAACGGGCCATCTGGGAACTAATGTAGCAAAAAATTACGCACTTGAACACGGTATTTATATTTCGAATGAACAGAAAATAGGTGAAAATCTGACTATTAAATACGGATTGCGATTCAATGTTTTCCAGAATATTGGAAGCGCAACGCTTTATACTTATGCCAAAGGATATCCTAATTACACGGTGACAGATACCACGTATTATTCAAACGGTAAGATCTTCCATACCTACCAGGGATTTGAACCACGCCTGGGTATTAATTACACCTTTAATGAACAATCATCTGTGAAAGCCAGCTATTCGCGGACGATTCAAAATATGCAGCTTGCCTCGAACTCCGCAGGTGGAATGCCCCTTGATGTATGGTTACCCTCGAGCCCCAACGTCAAACCTCAGAAAGCAAACCAGTATGCCATCGGCTATTTCAGAAATTTCGCTAATAACTCAATCGAAACTTCCATTGAGTCCTACTATAAACAAATGTATGACATTATCGACTTTAAAGACAATGCATCACTGCTCATGAATAGTAAACTTGAGGGAGAAATCAGATCAGGGAGAGCGAAAGCTTACGGAGTTGAACTGTTTGTCAGGAAAAAAGAAGGTATGTTAAACGGTTGGATCAGTTACACCTATTCGAAAGTTACGCGTACAATTGATGAGATCAATAACGGTAATGCCTATCCGGCCTCTTATGATAAACCTCACAATATTAATGTTGTATTGAATTACGATTTTTCGAAACGTGTAACCCTTTCAACCAACTGGGTCTATGCAACCGGTGCACCTGTCACGTTTCCGGTCGGATCGTATGTGATCGACAATACCTATGGAAAGTATTACTCGGCCCGTAATGGCTATCGGATGCGCGATTATCACCGGATGGACCTTTCGCTCACAATTAAGGGGAAAGATCATCCTGGCAGAAAATGGAAAGGTGAATGGGTTTTCTCGATTTATAATGCTTACGCGCGCCATAACGACTGGATGATTAACTTCGTTACTGACTCCAAAGATGCTAAAAAAGTCGTTGCCGAACGATGGTACCTCCCATTCGTTTGCTTTCCCGGAATTACTTACAATTTTAAATTTTAATATCATGAAGTACTCTAAAATATTAATCATCCTCCTTTCCGCTATTATCATTTCTGTTGTCACTGTCGGATGTACCGAAAAAATAGATGATATTCGTCTTGACACAACACGTCCACGCCTTGTTGTCGAGGGATATATTTCAACTGACACCACACGTCAGATGGTAAAACTTTCGAAGATGGGGGATGCGCTGAACAAGAATCCAATCGAAGTGGTATCAAACGCGTTGATCACGATTTCTGATGGAACATCAACATTCAATCTTACAGAGGATCAAAACAAAAAAGGGACTTACTACACTTCACCCAATGTTTTCGGTGTTGTTGGACGGACTTATCGCCTCTTGATAAAGAATGTGGATGTCAATAATGATCTGGTCATGGAAGAGTACACTGCACAGTCGTTACTTAAAGGATTAAATCCGGTCGATTCTATCCGTGTGGTTCGCAACTCTACTAACTATTACGACAAAGGGTGGAGTGTCAACCTTTATATGTTGGATCAAGGGAATGGTCGCAATTTTTATTTGATTAAAATACTTAAGAACAATCAATTAATGACTGACAGTATCTTTAAGTATACAACCAGCGATAATAGCAACTTTAATGGAAAATACTATGATGGGTTTCCGGTTTACAATCTCAGAGAAGACAGAGAAGATGAAAGGGTAAAGTCGGGAGATACCATAACTTTAGAAATGTATGGGATTACGGAAGATTATTTTGCGTTTATAAACAGCTATATATCAGATTACAATCCCAAACTTCCGATTTTCAGCGGACCATCGGCCAATATACCTTCCAATATAAAACCTTTTGATGATGCGGTCGGGATATTTACGGCTTATTCCATAA
The DNA here is from genome assembly GCA_963677935.2 of Prolixibacteraceae bacterium. Lineage (GTDB taxonomy): Bacteria > Bacteroidota > Bacteroidia > Bacteroidales > Prolixibacteraceae > JAAFHB01. The sequence continues at coordinate 4,769,252 of CAXXEH010000003.1, forward strand.
AACGGAAAAGCATCATTTACAAATAAACGATGAGGAAGTTGGGTGGAAAAGTTTTATATGCTTTATTCAATCTCCATTATTTTAGTTGCACTACTTCTCGAAGTTAAATCGATATACAAAAAACAATAAATCATTAAGAAATGAAAATACAAAAAACAAAAATTCCGGAGAACTCATTACTATTTTCAAATCTTAATTTTTACAACTATATTGATAGTTATGAGGGTATTGTGAGTGACAAAAACAATGTAGTTGACATTATGACTGTTGGCAAAGCTTTTTTTAAACCTATGCCGAAATGGGTTGATGGGCTTCTGGTAATCAGAAACAAAATAGTATCTGTATTTGGTCTTAAAACCGCTCCAAGCATAAACAACACAGCACAGCCTGACCAGTTGAAATTTGAACCGGGTGAAAAAGCCGGACTTTTTCAAGTGTTCAACCGAACAAAAGATGAAATCATTTTAGGTGAAAATGACAAACATCTTGATTTCAGAGTGTCTTTGCATTTGGCTGAAAATAAAAACGACCCAACACAGAAAGTCATAACCGTAACCACCGTGGTAATCTATAATAATTGGTTTGGACGACTCTATTTCTTTCCGGTTAAACCATTTCACCGGCTTATTATCCCGACAACACTGAAAATAAATCTTCAGAAATTAGAATTGGAGATAAATTCTTGACCGAAGATAACGATGATCATAGATACAGCACCTTGTAATTCATTAACAAACAAATTGCTAACTTTGAACTTATTACTGCTAATAAGCTGCACGAACATGAATTCCTTATTTCTAATTCTCCAACTTCGGCAAGCCCAAAGCCGTGAGAGTAAAAAAACGCAAATAACCTTATATACGAAATATACGAATGGTAAACGGTTGCTCAGAAAATAATCATCTTCCGGAGAACTTGGAGCTTTTCTTCGAAATGATCGAAAATGCCCGCGATGGAATCAACATCACCCAGAATGGCATTTTCAGGTATATAAACAAGGCTTTTTGCGACATGATTGGGTACACCCGGGAAGAATTGTGCTGTATGACTGCCGCCGATATTCTTCCTGAAAGTGAGAAAGAACGCATGGTAACTCAACATTTCGATAGGAAGCATGGCATTGGCGATTACAGACTCGACACCACAACCCTTCTGCACAAAAACGGAACCGAGGTGGACATCGAATTCAATGTTACGCCAATTATTTATCAGGGTGAAAATGCTTCTTTTATCTCAATCCACGACATCACTGAACGTAAACGGATACAGGAGAAGCTGGAGCAAAGTGAACAGAAATACCGCAATCTGATTGAAAATGCCCACGACGGAATCATTATTAATCAATTTGGGAAATTTAAGTTTGTTAACCCGGCTTTTTGCCGGATGATTGAATACACCGAAGGGGAACTTCTTGAAACTGATTTCGTAAATTCTTTGGCAGAAGACGACCGCGAACGCCTCAGCCAATATCATAAATTACGCATGGAAGGCGATCGCCATCAGATGATTTACGAAGCAAAAGCGGTATCAAAATCGGGCAAAATCATTCATTTCGAAATCAATACATCTTATATTGATTACAATGGACATCCGGCCACCTTTATCATTCTGCGTGACCATACCAAACAGAAAGCGCTTGAGCAAACCCTCAAAGCCAATGAACAGAAATACAAACGCTTGTTTGAAGCTGAATCGGATGCCATTTTCCTGATCGATAAAGAAACAGGCCAGATTATGGATGCTAATCCGGCAGCAACAAAAATTTACGGCTACAGCCAGGAAGAATTCCTTTCGTTGAAGAATACTGATATTTCGGCTGAACCTGAAAAAACCAAAATAGCAACAGCGGAAGACCATGATTTTGTTCCGATTCGCTACCACAAAAAAAAGGATGGAACCGTATTCGCTGTCGAAATTTCGGCCGGTGTAACAGAGCTCGATGGCCGACTGGTGCATATTATAACCGCCCGCGATATCACTGAACGTATTCGGATGCAAAATGAGCTTAAAGAAAGTGAGACAAAATACCGTACGTTAATCGAGAAATCGCTCGATGGAATAGTAATTACCCAGGACTCAAAGGTACTGCTGGTAAACAAAGCCTTTGCCGATATGGTTGGATATTCGGAGAGCGAATGCCTTGAAACATTCGGTCTTAATTCTATCGCACCAGAGGATCGCGCACAGATCTTTGGTATCCACAATAAACGAATGAAAGGTGAATTGCATGATTTGCGGTATACTGCAACTTTGTTACATAAAAATGGTGGAAGAGTTATTTCCGAATTCAATTCAACAACGATTGAGATTAACGGCAAACCTGCATCGTTAATGACGACACATGATATTACCTCGCGAATTAAAATGCAGGAAGCACTAAAAAAGAGCGAGAAGAAGTTTCGTGAACTAACTGATTTGTTGCCCCAAACTATTTATGAACTCGATCCAAATGGAAACGGAACATACCTGAACAAAGCCGGGCGGACAGTCATGGGATTCAAGGATGATGGAAGCGATTTAAAATTCTATGCTTTGGATGGGGTAATTCCTGAAGAGCGTGATCGGATGCAGGAAAACATGCGAACGACTTTTGAACAAAAAAGGCTCAGTTTTTCTGACGAATATACCGCACTTCGGAAAGATGGCTCAACATTTCCAGCTATTTTTTATTCATCGCCCATGTTTGAAAATGAAGAATTCCTTGGCACCAGAGGACTGATCATCGATATTTCAGAACGTAAAGCCATGGAAGAAGCCTTGCGAAAATCGGAACAGCATTATCGTCGGGTGATCCAGAGTTTGCAGGAAGGATTATTCGTTCTTCAGGATGAAAAATTTGTTTTTGTGAACGATGCGATTGTCAATATTTTAGGCTACACGGTGGAAGAAATTACTGGTCAGCACTTTAGTGCGGTAATTCCACCGGAATTGCGCGAGGAATCAGTCCGGAAAAACTTCAGAAGGAGATCTGGCAATGGCGAGTCGTGGAGTTACGAATTCCAGCTATTACACAAAGATGGCAAAACACGCATCCCGGTTATTCTTTCGACCAATCTTACTGAGCTCGATGGTAAAGTCGCCGTTGTAGGAACGGCCAAAGATATTACCGATAGAATCAAAGCCGAAGAAGAAATAAAAGCGGCACATAAAAGGCTCGAAGAAATCAATCATGATTTGGAACAGACCATCCGCGAACGAACGAAAGAATTGACCAAAGCCAACACTCAACTGCTAAAATTACAAAAGGAGAACCTGCAATCGCAATTCGATGTGTTGAAGCAACAGGTTAACCCGCATTTCCTTTTCAACAGCTTGAATGTGTTGACTTCGCTCATCAGGCTTGAACCCGAACTCGCAGAGAAGTTTACCGAACATCTGGCCAAAGTATACCGGTATGTGCTCGAAAACAAGGATAATGAGTTGGTTAGCCTAGGTACAGAACTTGATTTCCTGGATGCTTATCTATTCCTGTTGAATATTCGTTTCATGGGAAAAATAAGTGTAAATATTAAAATACGCGATGATTGCAAGAATCTCATGATCATTCCGCTGGCTTTACAACTATTGATTGAGAATGCGATTAAGCACAATTCCATGTCGAAGAAATCGCCACTCACCATTGACATTTTCATTGATGATCATTCATTTCTCTATGTGATAAATAATTTACAGGAACGCGAATCATATATTGCCTCGACAGGAGTCGGACTTCAGAATATCCGGCACCGGTATCTCCTGTTAAACTTACCGGAACCCTCATTTGAAAAAGTGGAAGGAAAATTCGTTGCAAGAATTCCGTTGGTTCATTCATAGTATATCATTTAATTATCTTAAAAATGAAAATAGTTATTGTTGAAGATGAGGAATTTGCGGCACGTCGGCTCGAAAATATGATCCTTCAGCACGATCCTGCAATCAGTATTGTTGCCAAACTCGAATCGGTGAGCGAATCGGTGGAATGGTTCAAAAACAATGCATCTCCTGATCTGATTTTGCTGGATATTCATCTGGAAGACAACCTGAGTTTTGCCATTTTCGAAAGTGTAGAGATCAAATGTCCGGCTGTATTTACCACAGCCACAGACGAACTCTCCACGCGTGCATTTCAACTTAAGAAGATCGACTACTTGTTGAAGCCTATTATTCAGGAGAATCTGAATAAGATGATTGAAAAGTACCGGAATTTTCCTGTAACCGAACGGGAAACGATAAGTCCTTCCCTATTTACAGACATCATTAACAAACACATTAAATAACATCTATGAAAATTGTAATTATCGAAGACGAACAATTGGCTGCACGTCGGCTTGAGCGTATGATTCATTCATATGATTCATCAATTATTATAATTGCAAAACTGGAATCGGTCGAAGAATCGGTTGAATGGTTCAAAACAAATCCGCAACCCGACTTAATCTTCCTGGATGTTCATTTAGAAGACGATATCAGCTTTGCCATCTTCGATAAAGTACAAGTTGCCTCACCAATTATATTTACTACAGCTTTCGATGAATATGCCATCAGAGCATTCAAGCTAAATAGTATAGACTATCTACTTAAACCGATTGCCCAGGTGCAATTGAATAACGCCATTTCGAAATATAAGGCATGGAATGGCAAGAAACAGGGGGTTGATCTCACAGAACTATATGAATTGATCAATAAAAAGGAGGTTCCTTATCGTGACCGGTTTTCAGTTGCCTTCGGACAAAAGATTAAATCATTTGAATTGGCCGAAATTGCCTATTTTTATTCGAAGGATGGCTTGACCTTTGCCGTTTTAACCGATCAAAAACATTATCCGGTTGACTATTCGCTTGATAACCTCTTTAACGAATTGAATCCAAAAACTTTCTTTCGGATTAACCGTCAATATCTGATAAAACACAGTTCAATCAAGCAAGTGCATGTTTTTCCGAAAAGCCACCTCAAACTCGAACTTTCGCCCAAACCGCCCGACGATATTTTTGTGAGCATTGACAAAGTGACTGCTTTTAAAAAATGGTTGGGAGAATAAATATCTAAGCAGGCCGCCTGATTCCGAAGCTCTGGTCGTATTTTATTCGTCAATTTCACTGGGTTATTATTTTGTGGAAAGGCTTTCTTTTAGCCAAAATCTAGTTTGCAATACGGATTTTTTGAACGAATAATGGTATATACTTCACTAACCAAATGTAAATTCCGGGGACGGAGGTACAAAGCCTTATTTAAAACAGGGAGTTTTATCGATGGAATCATTCCAACAAAAAAGAAAACGAAATATGCTGATTGTACTTTCAATCTTTCTGGCTTACCCGATCATACTTATAAGTGTACTGCTAAGCTTTAGCTCCGGAAAACCTCAACCTTTCCTGAGTAAAAATGGGACTCCGCTAATAGGCAGTATTTCAGAAAAAATTCGTGTTCTGATCAATGGTGTGGAACAGGGAATGTTCATCAAAGGCAAGGATATAAAAAAGCCGGTTCTGCTTTACCTTCATGGAGGTATGCCCGATTATTTTTTAACGGAGCGGTATCCTACACGTTGGCAAAGGATTATTTAGAGAAGCTTCAGGCGCCCATCAAGGGATTCTATACCTTCGAAAAATCAGCTCACAGCCCGATGTTTGAAGAACCTGAAAAGATGCAACGCATTTTACAGAAGGACGTACTTGCAGGTGTGAACAAGCTTGCTGATATAAGATAGTTGCTGCAACCCTAAAAGTCAAAAGTTCATTCATTGTTGATTAATGCCAATTCAATGTCGAGATGAGGCTATTGGTTAACTTTATTTTTTTTAGTGGGAATAGATTGTTAATATTTGCAATTGGTTGATAGATATTATTATAGAATTGATAAATCATAAAACTTAAAAAATACATTATGAGAAAGAGTCTGAGTTTTTTTAAAATTTTGAGTATAGCAACGTCTATCTTATTTATTTGTTTTTTCAGTTATTTTTAAATTCGGTTTCTTTTGTCAAGGGTTTGGGACTACAGCCTTCCGAAGCTGCATCTATTCTTGCTCGGAGGACATCAATGTTTATGTTAGGAATCAGTGTATTGATGTTTGCATCGAGAAATTTACCTCACTCAAAGGCAAGACAAATCATTTGTATGGCTACTGGAATTACAATGTTTGGATTATCTTGTATGGGTAGTTATGAATTTATTCGGGGTACAGTAAACTCATCTATTTTCATTGCCATTATTATTGAAACAACATTATGGATTTCTTTTGTGATAATATTACTCAAAAATAGAAAATCCCAAATTTTTCAATAATTGCAACTGATATTATCATTAAATTTAAAAAGGGCAGCAGCCATACACACTATTATAAAAAGGGTTTCAGTGGTTTGCAGAAGTCGTTCTTGTCATGGCTATTTCACTTGATTCATTTGCCAAAATAAGTCATCACATTCACCTCTCATTTTCAGTCATTCATCTTCTTTTGTTTGAATCTTAGATTTCAAATGATCTATTTTGTATCTGTTGTTGAAACAAAAAACAAAACTACTACATGGTTGAACAGGCCATCAAAGCGCCGTCGGGGCACAACACGCAGCCCTGGAAATTTAAGATGAACGAAGGTTCTATCGTTATCGTTCCCGATTTTACCAAATCGCTTGCCGTAGTTGATCCCCACAACCGCGAATTGTTTATCAGCCTGGGTTGTGCTGCCGAAAACCTGGAGATTGCTGCCAGTTCGAAAGGATATGAAAGCAAAGTAACCGTCTCGGATGCCGGGGAAATTACCATACAGCTGAACAAAATGAGCGAAGGTAGCGAACATCCGTTGCTAAAATCAATTTCGCTGCGCCAAACCAATCGCAGCGTGTACAAAGGGAAATCAATTCCGGCAGATACCCTGACTTTGTTGCAAACCATGTCGTTGGATCAGAACATCGGGTTGCGCCTTTTTGCCAATGGAACCGTGGAATTTAACACCATTGAATCGTTTGTTGTAAAAGGTAACGAGTTGCAGATGCAGGATCAGGCTTTTAAGGATGAACTGAAATCGTGGATGCGCGTTAACAGTAACCAAATAAACAGTACAGGCGACGGCTTGAGTTATTCCTCTTTCGGTGCACCGAATTTTCCCGCATTTATTTCGAGACCAATTATCAGCAGCTTTTTAACTCCGGAAAAGCAAAACAAAGGCGACATTGAGAAGATGGAATCGTCGTCGCATTTTGCGTTGTTTTCCATCCACGCCAACAGTATTGCAGAATGGGTTTGCCTGGGGATGAACCTCGAATTTTTTTTATTGGAATCGTCCCGGTTGGGTATTGCCAGGGCCTATACCAACCAACCTTGCGAAATTGCGGAGCTTGCCAGTGAAATGAGTGAAAAACTCGGCATCGGCAATAAGACCTAAAGAAAATATGATTACTAAATAATAAATATCTGTTTTTTCGCAAAACGATCAATAATGAAACGGGTTCAAAAAATATTACTTGCTATTATAATTGTTTTAGGGGTTCAGTTAGTTGGCTCATTATTGTTAGTCTATCCATACATAATACACTGGGGAGCTACCTCTTTTGAAGGAACTATGCCCATGACAGGCGATAAATACGCTGAAGAGATATGCGCGACAAGAGCAATTGATATCCACAGGCCACAGGCAGATGTTTGGGCTTATACTATTCCTATAAAAATTAAACCTCTTCATCAGTCTGTTCATCGGCAAAAACAAGCCATTCATGCCATTTTAATTTGCGGGATTGATAGATTGTATCTATTTTCATACTGAAAATCAAATATATCTTTTAACGAAGTTGTAAAGTTTTGTTTGTTCGAATTAATTTTAAGATAATAATTATCTAAATATCGTCCATGAAATGACAGTAACAGAGGACAGTGCATTGTATCATAAATTAAAGGAGGCTTACACCGAAACTAATCTGAATAAAATATCGCGTAACCTTATCCGACTTTATTACGAAAAACAATTCAATCAACTGAAGACGATTGCAGAAATGATTACTGACTGGGTAGTGATTAAAATCGGTGAAGACAAGAAAGGCTTTTCGAAACTGATCCAGCTATACCATCCCGACAGGATTCAGTATTATCACAATGAGCTTGAGAATTATCTCACGTTGAAGAATAGGAGTCGGCTTCAGCGACTGGAGCATATCCTTGTCATCCAAAACATTGAAGAGATAGCAATCGTCCTTGATAATTACGAAGATATCGACTATACTGTCGAATATGAGTGGGACGCCGACTCCACCGGCTTTAGTTATTTCTCCGATACCTCTTCACCACGGCATTCGGAGCGAAGAACCAAAGTATCGCGATCAAATTATTCGTTTTATGACGCTGTCAGGATACGGAATTATGGAAACACGACGACCGAAATTCCGTCTTGGTATTTCGAAGATTGGGATGAGATTGAGTTAACGGAAAGCGAAATCGGCGACCTGGATGGGATTGAGTATTGCATCAATGCGGTGACAGTCGATCTGTCGGCCAATTCGATAACCGATATTTCGCCTCTTTTTGGCCTCACATCAATCGAAGAGCTTAATCTGTCGGATAATAAAATAGGCTATATCGATGTGTTAAGTAATCTGCTGAAACTTAAATCGGTAGACCTTTCCAATAATCAGATCGACGATCTGACACCTCTTTTTGATCTTCCTGAACTTGAATTCTGCGATATCTCGGGAAATAAAGTTCCACCTGCCCAGGTTCTCGAACTAGAAGAGCTTGGAATATCAGTAACGAACAATTAATCGCCTGCATCTTACAGTCAAAACAAATGAGACCTTCAGTAATCACAAATAAAAGCAACAATATGCAAAAAGAAACGAATTCGAAAACATGCCCCGTCGAAATTGCTGGTGGACTTGATAATTCTATCAGGCGATTCTTACAAAATCCTCAGAAGTTATTAAAACCATTTATCCATGAAGGAATGACAGTCCTTGATTTAGGTTGTGGACCGGGTTTCTTCTCGATAGAAATTGCGAAATTGATTGGCAGCTCAGGAAAAATAATTGCCGCCGACTTACAAGACGGGATGCTTGAAAAAGTAAACAAAAAGATTCGGGGAACGAATTTGGAGCAAAGGATTAAATTACATAAATGCCAAAGTAACAAGATTGGCGTTGTTGAAAAAGTTGATTTTGTTTTAGCTTTCTATATGATTCACGAGGTACAAGATCAGGACAGTCTATTCAAAGAATTAAAATCAATTTTAAAACCCGATGGCAAAATCTACATTATTGAGCCAAGGATCCATGTTTCCGGGAAATTGTTTGACAAAATGATTTTCAAACTAGTAGATCTTGGATTTAAGATTACCGATAGACCAAAAGTGTTCTTTAGCCGTACGGTGTTATTGACACTTCATGAATAAGTTCGCTGGTAATTCAATATCAACAATACAATAAAGCCACCATCTATCAGCCTGCAATCTTTCTATCCGGAGTAATAACCGATTTTTTTATTAATTATATATTTCACATCATGAATCTCTTTATTATCTCACTCACCTACAAGTCGTCACTTACTGAGGTTGACAAACACCTGGCCGGTCACAATCAATTTCTGAGGAAGTATTACGATAACGGAACATTTATTTGTTCGGGACCTAAAATACCCCGTACCGGAGGAATTATTTTATGCAAATCGGATCGTATTGACAACGTAAAGACAATCATCGCAGAAGATCCATTCAATTTGAACAAGGTGGCTGATTATGAAATTACAGAGTTTTGTGTGGCTGATGCTGCTATCGAATTCAGTGCAATTTTAAATAACATTAAAATTTGAAATTCCAGGTAATTGAAGGGATTACAGAGAAGAGATAGAGCTTTACAGCTTCCGTCTGTGTTGGTTTGTCTTCGTTTGTGCGGAATAGAATGGAGTAGGCGTTTTTACGGCCATAAGCGTTGAAAAGTCCAAAATTGAGTTCCGACCGGTATTTGCGTCGCTCCTTCAATAAGATGGTTGCTCCAACGTCCAGCCGGTGATAGGCAGGCATGCGATAGCCGTTTCGGCTTGTGTAGTAGTTGATTATATTTCCGTCCATGATATATTTCCCGCTGGGAAAAGTGATGGCATTACCTGTGTAATAGACCCATGTTGCTGATAATGTCACTCTTTTACTTGCTTTTACATTTGCCACAATGGCGATGTCGTGTGTGCGATCCTGCCGAGCGGGGTACCAGCTTCCGTCGTTGATCTCATCAAATCGCTTTTCACTCCGCGAAAGGGTGTAGGATATCCAACCTGTAAAAATCCCTGCATCCTTTTTACATAAGATTTCAAGACCGTAGGAACGCCCTTTGCCGAATAAAAGCTCAGCTTCCGCATTTTCGTTCAGAAACACATCCGCATTATTCCGGTAATCGATCTGATTCTTCATATCTTTATAATAACCTTCGATTGAAATGTCGACCCCCGCCGGATTAATTGTCCTGAAGTATCCGGCTGAAATCTGCGATATTAATTGTGGTTTGATATTATTTGAAGTCGGGAGCCAGTAGTCGACAGGAGTGCCGGCAGAGGAATTCGATAACAAATGGATGTACTGACTCATCCGGTTGTATCCCGCTTTTACGGATGATACATCAGAAATGAGCCATGTTAAATTAAATCTTGGTTCAAGAGCAGCATAATTGCGATAGAACTTTCCGGAGGCGAAGGTTTTGGAACTGACAATACTTGCCGTGGAATTATAGGTATTTTCGGTTCCTGAACCGATTCTGGAAAAGGTGGATAACCTCAGACCTGCACCGATTTTCAGCTTTTCTGTTGGTTGAAACTCCGAAAAAGCATAAATGGCATTTTCCCATCCCACCTTTTCGGGGATACTAAAATTTTTGATATTTCTCGAATTGGACACCACTTCTCCCGGTTTAAAATGATGAAGCACCGAATTAAAACCGAAAAGAAAGTTTAGATGGTTAAACAGCGATAAAGCATAATCCTGTTTGAGGGAAAAGTCTTTAATCCCGGCTTGTAATGAAAATTTCCCATCAATATCGCCCTCCGTTTTATAATTATAGTCGTTGATCACCATCGTTGTGTTGGCAAATAGTGAAGGAGAAAATTGGTGGTTCCACCTGAGCGAGCCTGCTTTATTGCCCCAGTTGAATCCGAAATCGTTTGCCTCAAGTACATCACGACCAAAGTAACCAGAGAGGAATATCCGGTTTCTGGCATTAATTATCAGATTTGTTTTTAAGTTTAAGTCGTAGAAATACAGCTTATTATCCTTTACTTTCTCGTCATTCGACAGCGGGAGAAAAAGATCGGCATAAGTTCTTCGCCCTGAAATCATGAAGGATGACTGATCTTTCGATAGGGGACCTTCAGCCATTATCCGTGAGGAGATCAAGCCAAGTCCTCCCGAAAAATTGTAATCCTTCATATTCCCCTCTTTCATCCTGATGTCCATAACGGAAGATGCGCGACCACCATACCGCGCAGGAACACCTCCTTTGTACAACTGAACATCACTTATAGCATCGGAATTGAAAACTGAAAAAAATCCAAGGAGGTGCGATGGATTAAATACCGGAGCATCATCCAGAAGAATCAGGTTTTGATCTGGATTCCCACCGCGGACATAAAATCCGGAGTTTCCCTCACCAACGGGTGAAATGCCCGGCATCAGCTGGATCGATTTAAGAATATCCTGTTCGCCAAACATAACCGGTATAACACTTAACTCCTTTACATTAAGCCTTACCGCTCCGATTTCATTTTGACATACGAAATCGGTCTTTGGTCGGCTCACTACTGTAATCTCTTTTATTTTTGTTTCATGCGGAGATAACGAAACGTTCTGATAGAGGTCTTTATCCAGAATAATTTCATTTTTCACAGTTTGAAAACCAATGTATGAAAACACAATATTGTACTTTCCTTCAGGTAAAGTGAGGGAGAAAAATCCGTATTCGTTGGTAGTGACCCCGATTTTAAGACCTTCCGGATAAATATTTGCGAACATCAATGCTTCGCCTGATGTCGCATCGCGCAGATATCCGCTTATTGTAAAGCGATGCTGGGCAGAGGTGGTGTTTGAGATTCCAATCAAAAGGAGGATCAGAACGCATAAAAGCGATTTCAGAAGATGAACGAATCGGGAACTTTTACTTGTAAATAGTTGCATTAATTAAAATTGGAACGTTCAAAAAGCGCCTGCCCGGATTCAACAAGGCAGTTTCTTCTATTTAATACAGATAATCAGCAAATTTAGTTTTTTTATTAATTTTGGATCTTTAAGAAAGCAGTAAATGATGGCAATCCTTCAATATAAATAATGGAAAGTATTAATTGTCGGATTTAATATTTTAGAATTTTGTTCAATAATAAAATAAAGCATTAAAAATTGCCACTAAGGCGCCAAGACACCAAGCATCACAAAGCACTGATTAAATATATCAGGGTTAGTGTCGCGAATTTTTGGGATTGTGAATTAGTCCGTCAACTGATGGACTGAGATATTTTTCTTTTGCCAATCTTTGTCAGCTGTCGGAGATTTGAAGATGACATTTAATTAGTCTTTTTACTTAATCATACTATTAGTTAACTTATTATTATGAAGAAAAGTATTTTGATTCTGGCCATACTCTGTTGTTTTAATTTGCTCAGTGGTTCTGAATCGGTCAGTATCCAACATTTTGGTGTAAAACCTGGCAATAACCCCTTGGTGAATAAGATCAATCTTCAGAAAGCGATTGACTGGGCCTCGGCAAAAGGTGCGGCTCTGTTTGTTGAGCCGTCTGATGAACCTTATCCGGTTGATGGCGGAATCATTCTGAAGAAGAATGTTTCGTTGATTGGTGTTAATGGTCCTACTCCGCGGGGGACGACCCATCCATCAAAAAAACAGCCTGTTGGAAGTGTATTTAAAATCACCGACAGGAATAATGCATTCATCACCGTTGAATCGGGAACGCAGATTAAGGGAATTCAGTTTTGGTATCCCGAGCAAACAATTAAAAATCCTGCAGAGATCATTGCCTATCCTGCTACCATTCAGGTTTCAAAAACCAGTATGACACAGGGCGTCTACCTTTCGTGCCTCACATTTTACGGGGAGTATCTTGCGATGGATTTTAATGCAGAACGAAATTTCCCCTGCGAACTCATGATTTTTGAACATTGTTACGGCTATCCTCTCAGTGGTGAGTTTATACGGATCAACTATTGTTACGATATTCCAAGGATACTTCATTGCCATGTAAACCCTGCAATTCAGCGCTTTATTGGTGGACAGTATGACTTTTCCGTGGTCGATGCTGTGATTGCGAAGAAGAGCTTTACCTATTCTATCAATCATACCGACAATGCCCAATTGATTGATCTTTTCACTTTTGGTGTTTATGGTGGCATTCTTCTCGATAGTGAATCATACGGACAATTAACCAATTTCAATTTTGACTGCGTGGCTGTTGGAATTTATAAGAAGGGAAGCAACTCCAAAAATCGCAACTGGCAGATCGCGCAGGGATCGATCATCGCCAATTGTGGTGAGAAAGTTGAAAACATTCATCCTGTCATCATCGAAGGTGAGGGGCATACCGCACTCACGAATGTAGAGGCTTTCTCAGGCGGGAACGGAGCCTTGACAACTGTTGATGAAAACCAGTCGTGGGACTACCTGCTGGTCAGGGGAGACAAAAGGCTTACCATCTCTGTCGTAGGTTGCCGGATGCGGAATTATCTTTCAGAAAAACCCATAACAGTCGATAATAAACTTGCAGTTATTCAGGCCGTTGCGTGTATTGATAAGGAAGAAAAATTATTTAATCTGGTGATTGAAGGGTTAAGAAAAATGTGAATTGCCCCCGGTCGGTAGAGACTGTCGATACCATTAAATCAGGAATATTTAAATATCATGTATTTTGAAAGCGGTTCAAGCTTTCTTACCTGGTAGTAGAAACAAAAATAGCCCTAAGAAACCATAAAAAATACTATCTCATTTAAAGTAAAACCATTATTTTTGTTGCAAACTGAAATCATAAGTAATAAATATGAGTGCAATCAAAAATGTGGGTGAGAAAATCATGTCAATACGTCATTCCAAGAGTATTGCCATAGAGGAGTTGGCTGAACGTTGCGGTTTCACGACTGCTATGATGTCTAAAATCGAGGAGAACGAAGCGATTCCATCGCTGGGTCATCTGATTAAAGTGGCTCGTGCTTTAGGTGTCAGGCTGGGAACTTTTCTCGACGATATGGATCAGCTTGGACCGGTTATTTCCCGGAAGGGGGATTTAAAGAGAGGGAGTAGTTTTTCGAATCAGAACAGTACCGCACGTCTTAATCTCAATTTTTTCCCGCTGGCAAGTGATAAATCGGGTCGTCATATGGAACCCTTTATTGTGGAAATCGATCCTTCGACCAGTTCCGAATTTTCACAATCATCGCATGAAGGTGAAGAGTTTATCTATGTTCTAAGCGGAAATGTCGAAATTTCCTATGGCAGAGATATTTACACCCTCTCAGAGGGAGATAGTATATATTACGATTCGGTTGTTGACCACCATGTACACGCTGGGGATGATTCACCGGCAAAAATACTGGCAGTCGTTTATGCATCATTCTAGTAAGAATTATTAAATGGAATTAATCGAAAAAACCTTTGGTCAATATCTCGAGCTGTGGGCCAATGAAACACCTGATAAAGATTTTATTGTCTATCCTGACAGGAATCTCCGCTTTACTTATGCCGAATTTAACAAACGGGTTGATCATCTGGCCAAAGGGCTTTTACATATTGGAATGAAGCCTGACGATAAATTGGGAATTTTTGCCAACAATGTTCCCGATTGGCTGACCTTTTTGTTCGCTTGTGCCAAAATAGGGGTGGTGCTGGTGACGGTAAATACCAATTACAAAACGCATGAATTGGAGTACCTTATTAGCAACTCTGATCTAAAGGCGCTGGCACTGGTAAATGGTTGGCGTGATAGTGACTATGTGCAGATGGTTTACGAGCTGGTGCCCGAATTAAAGGAAAGTCAGCGAGGATATCTCCAGAGTGAAAAGTTCCCGTTTTTGAAAAATGTGATCTTTATCGGGCAGGAAAAACACAGGGGAATGTTCAATATCTGTGAACTGATTTTGCTTGGAAGTCAGTTGGACGATCAGCTTTTTCTGGCTACAAAGTCGAATGTCTCGTGTCACGATGTGGTGAATATGCAATATACCTCCGGGACAACAGGTTTTCCCAAAGGGGTAATGCTTACCCATTACAATATTCTGAACAATGGTGCTGCAACCGGTCAGTGTATGAACTTCTCCTCAGATGAACGGTTGTGTGTATGTGTTCCATTATTTCATTGTTTTGGCTGTGTTTTAGCACTTTGCGCTGTCATTACCCATGGTGCAACAATGGTAATGGTCGAAAATTTTGATCCGTTGGTTGTTTTGGCTTCTGTTCAGAAAGAGAAATGTACGGCACTTTATGGTGTACCGACCATGTTTATATCGGAGTTGAACCACCCCATGTTCAACATGTTTGATCTTTCAACTCTACGCACGGGAATTATGGCTGGTTCGGTTTGTCCAATTGAAACAATGAATGAAGTGATGAACAAAATGCATTTGTCAGAACTCATTATTGTCTATGGACTTACAGAGTCCTCGCCTGGAATGACGGCAACAAGAACCACCGATGCACCACATATCAGGTGTACAACAGTGGGGAAGGCTTATCCTGCCGTTGAGGTTAAGGTTGCAGATCCTGAAACGGGAGTTGAGCTGAAACCAGGTGAACAGGGCGAATTGTGTTGCCGTGGTTACAACGTGATGAAAGGTTATTATAATAATCCGGAGGCGACCGCTAAAGTTATTGACAGTGATGGATGGCTTCATTCGGGTGATTTGGGTATAATGGATGAGGATGGTTATTTCAGGGTGACAGGACGTATCAAGGATATGATTATTCGCGGAGGCGAGAATATCTATCCTCGGGAGATTGAGAATTTTCTTTATACGATGTCTCAAATTCAAGCTGTTGAAGTAGCCGGAGTCCCAAGTCCGAAATATGGCGAAGAAGTAGGGGCTTTTATTACAAAACGTTCGGGTGCAGAGTTAAACGAGGAGGATGTAAAAGATTTTTGCCGTGGAAAGATATCGCGATATAAAATTCCGAAGTACATCTTTTTTGTAGATGAATTCCCAATGACTGCCAGTGGTAAAATTCAGAAATACAAACTACGTGAAATGAGCCTGCAGCTCCTGAATGAAAGAGGGATCATTCCAGTGTAGCTGGATATTTGTACGGTTTTTATTAATACCCGACATAGACAAATCCCTTTATTGTTCGATTCGTATCTCCCAACTTTAGGATATAGTAGTAGGTTCCTGTTGGGACGAGTTCCAGATTCGTCAATGTGGATTGTATTGTTTTTCCATTCCAGTCGTTTTGGTAGTCTTTGCTTTGGTAGACAAGCTGGCCTGCGCGTGTATAGACATAGAGCTGTGATTTTTTGTAATTTTGTAATCCCTTAATTACGAAGAAATCATTTATTCCATCACCATTTGGTGAAAGTCCCTCAGGAAGTACTATTTGACTTTCATAAATGTCAATTGTGACAACAGCTGAATCGCATAGGCCAATCCTGTCACATGCTTCATAAATGAATATATCGTGACCGGGTTTTCTTTCACTTGGATGATAGGTGATTGTCCCGTCGGTGTTTGACTTGGCTGCTCCATGAGTAGGTGGCTGGATGACCCGAATCTGACCCGGGATAAAACCTGCTGATGACCGGTCATTATCCAACACGTTAATTGTAGTATCCTGTGTCCATGGAATTCTGGCATAATCGGGATTTACGAAGATTTGGTAGATTTCAATCGGGAATTTAAAATCCTTTGTAGCTATACATCTGTGAATGTCAGTAACTTCCAGCTTATACCATCCCGCTCCAAAGAAATTTGCAGTTGGCTGGTTATCAGGACCAATTATTTTCCCTTCAGTCGTAGACCATTTAAAATTAATTGCTTCCCCGGTTGAAACAGTCCCATCAACGATCATACTTCCATCCTTCTCAATTTTTCCGGCGGAGAAAACACTTGCAACCGGAGGTGGGTCAATATGAATGGTAATCTCCTGGCTGTCTTTATTTCCTGATTGATCGGTTATCCGAAGTCTCACCCTGAAATTTGCCGGCAGCTTACCCGTGTATTCAGGCGAAAGCTGGAATTCTGTATTTATCCCTGATTGGTTGGTTAATACTCCACCCTGATCCAGAAGCGACCATTGGTAATTAAGATTATTCCCGATCGATTTCGATGCATCAAGATTAATCTGCTGGCACGCTCCGATCAATATTCCTTCAGCTCCGGGTATTATCTCCTCTGATGAAATGACTGCTTTGATCTCAATTTTAATATCCATCGACGCAGATGTAGCGCACTGACCGGGATCGGGAATAAAGGTATAAGTTGTTGTTCCGGAAGTTGTTGTGTTGATGGTTGCCGGGCTCCAGGTTCCGGTTATTCCATTTAAAGATGCTGTCGGGAGCGAAGGAGCGACGGCGTTCTGAAGTATTGGATCGATCTGTGTAAATGTAGGGGTGAGTGCATTGATCAGGG
Organism: Prolixibacteraceae bacterium; assembly: GCA_963677935.2. Lineage (GTDB taxonomy): Bacteria > Bacteroidota > Bacteroidia > Bacteroidales > Prolixibacteraceae > JAAFHB01. The sequence goes on from CAXXEH010000003.1 coordinate 4,786,807, forward strand.
TGAGATTTAGTGTAGCTATTGAGTCACACCCTGTTTGACTTATTAGTTTAATGTTATATGATCCGGCAGCATCATAAGTGTTACTGTTCCAAATGAATGGCAACAGATTGTTACAAACGGATTCATTTGTTGTGCTTGTAACTGTGGGATTGATCATCACATCAATTGGTGTTCCAATAGCACATTGTCCTGATTGAGGAGTAAATTGATAGGATGTTGTTCCGGATTTTGCGGTGCTGATTGTTCCGGGATTCCATGTTCCGGTGTATCCGTTTGTCGATGTGAGTGGCAAAGCCGGAGCAGCGCTGTTCTGACACAGCGGTCCTATTGTTGTAAATTGAGGTATTGCCGGAGTATTTATAATGATCTCCATTGTTGCCGGTACTGCGCACTGATCTGTATTTGGAGTGAAGGTATATTTTGTTGTTGTAGGTATTGCGGTATTGATGGTAGCAGGCGACCACGATCCCGCAATACCGTTTGTCGATGTGACGGGCAGCCCTGGAGGAGTGCTGTTCTGGCACAGAGGTCCGATGGCGTTGAAAAGTGGAGTAACCTGTGGATTTACGGTGATATTCATTGCAGCCGTAGGTGGACATGTAGCAGGATTGGAAGTAAAGGTATAGATTTTAGTTCCGGGTGTCAGGGTGCTGATCGTTGAGGGGTTCCATGTTCCGGCAATTCCGTTTGTTGAAACGGCAGGCAACAGCGGAGCTGTACTGTTCTGGCAAAGTGGATCGATTTGAATAAATACTGGATTTATTACCCCATTTATAACGATATCCATTGTTGTTGAAGTCGCACATTGGTCGGGATCAGGGGTAAAAGTATAAGTTGTTTTTCCTGCCAATGATGTGCTGATTGTCGATGGGCTCCATGTTCCTGTGAATCCGTTTGTTGATTTAGGTGGCAAAGTTGGAGCCGCACTGTTCTGGCACAGCGGAGCTATCTGGGCAAAATCGGGTTTAACCTTCGAATTTATAGTGATATCTTTTGTTTTAACCCAGGCGCATTCCCCTGCATTCGGGTTAAAGTTATAGGTTGATGTTCCGGGTGTTGCCGTATTGATTGTTGCCGGGTTCCACGTACCGGTTATCCCGTTTGTTGAAGATAATGGCAGCGAAGGAGGTGTGCTTCCAATACATAGTGGACCAATATCATCAATGGTTGGCATGATTCTGCCAATGATCGTTACCTCCACAGATGCTGAGGTTGCGCACTGCCCTGCTGTTGGCATGAATCTATAGGTTGTCGTTCTTGCGATTGCGGTATTGATAACAGCAGGATCCCAGGTGCCTGTAATACCGTTTAGTGAAGTTGTAAGTAATACTGGAGCTGGGGAATTCTGACACATTGAATTAATAATTGGACTGAAACTGGTACTTGTCCAGTCCCTGATCGTTACTGCAATACTTGTTGTATCCGCGCACTGGTTATTATTTGGTTGGAAGTGATATCTAGTTGTTCCGGGCGATGTTGTAGTGACGATAGCAGGAGACCATATCCCGGTGATAGCAGGAGAATTGTTTGAACTTAGCGGCAGGACGATAGCTCCATCTCCTTTGCAAAGAGATGGGATGGCGGCGAATGTTGGGGTGATGAGCACAACAGGATTAATCACGACATTTGCAGAAGCCAAAGAGGTACAGCCTGCAGCATTGGTAACAGTAAATGTATAGGTAACAACAGAATTCAAACCGGAAATTGTTCTGCTTGTACCCGTACCTGTTGTTGTTATTCCCCCCGGAATTCTGGTCAGGGTCCAGGTTCCGGTAGCTGGCAGACCGGTTAAGGCCACACTTCCGGTAGGTATTGAACAGGTTGGCTGTGTAATAGTACCAATTACTGGAGCCGTTGGTATTGCCGGAGCTGTATTGATCACCACACTGGCAGACACTGCAGAGGTACAACCGGCCGCATTTGTTACAGTAAATGTATAGGTTGTACCAGCAGTCAAACCGGCAACTGTTGTACTTGTACCCGTACCTATTGTTGTTATCCCACCAGGGTTTCTGGACAGGGTCCAGTTACCGGTAGCCGGCAGACCACTAAGGAGCACACTTCCTGTCGGGATTGAACAGGTCGGTTGGGTAATGGTTCCGACGATTGGTACAGCAGGGGCACCCGGAGCGGTATTGACGGTCAAAGCAGTTGCTGCAGAGATACAACCTGTTGCAGTTTCTTTTAAGATGATGTTGTAACTTCCCGAAACCAATCCGGCAAATGTGGCCGATGCCGACCATGTTGTCCCGCCATCAATGCTGTACGAATAACCTGAACCTTCAGCCGGAGCAGTAACCACAATTGTTCCTGTTGCAACAGCGCAGTTTGGCTGGACAGTTACGCTTGCAGTCGGAGCTGCAGGCGCACCGGGAGCGGCATTTACGGTCAAAGTTGTTGCTGCAGAAACACATCCTGTTGCCGTTTCTTTTACGATGATGTTATAACTGCCAGTGATAAGACCGGCAAAGGTTGCTGTTGTCACCCAAGTCGTTCCTCCGTCAATGCTGTACGAATAACCTGAACCTTCAGCCGGAGCAGTAACCACAATTGTTCCTGTTGCAACAGCACAGTTTGGCTGAACAGTTACCCTTGCAGTCGGAGCTGCAGGCGCACCGGGAGCGGTATTGACAGTCAAAACTGTTGCTGCAGAAACACATCCTGTTGCAGTTTCTTTTACGATGATATTATAATTACCCGAAACCAATCCGGCAAAAGTAGCTGAAGCCGACCAGGTTGTACCTCCGTCGATGCTGTAGGAATATCCTGAACCTTCAGCCGGAGCAGTTACCACAATTGTTCCTGTACCGACTGCGCAGGTTGGCTGAACAGTTACAGATGCAGTCGGAGCGGTAGGCGCACCCGGAGCGGCATTGACGGTTAAAGCAGTTGGAGCAGATTCACATCCGGTTGCAATTTCTTTTACGATGATGTTATAACTGCCAGTGATCAATCCGGCAAATGTAGCTGAAGTAACCCAAGTCGTACCGCCGTCAATGCTGTACGAATATCCTGAACCTTCGGCAGGCGCAGTGACCACAATTGTTCCTGTACCAACTGAACATGTTGGCTGAACAGTTACACTTGCAGTCGGAGCAGCCGGTGCCCCTGGAGCAGAATTGACAGTTAAAGAAGTTGCAGCCGAAACGCATGTCGGATCGGTTGTATTGCGAACGGTAACTGCATAAGTTTTGGGTGCCAGTCCGACAAAGGATGTTCCTGACTGGTAAACTGTTCCGTCAATACTGTATTCCAATGTGGCACCCAGCGGAGCAGTAATCACGATTGTGCCGGTAGCAACTGCGCATGATGGCTGAACGGTAACACTTGCAGTCGGTGTAGCAGGAGCAACAGGAGCAGGATCTATCGTCACATCAGCAGAAAGACCAGATGTACAACCAGCAGCATCAGTTACTGTGAAGTTATATTTACCTGTTGTCAAACCAGATATTGTAGCACTCGTAGTTGATCCGGCTATTGCTCCCGGATTGATGGTCCAGTTACCTGAAGGCAGACCACTTAAAACTACACTTCCCGTTGCTGTTGAACAGGTTGGTTGTGTAATTGTTCCAATGATTGGAGCAGCAGGAGCACCCGGAACCGGATTAACGGTTAAAGAAGTTGCAGAAGAAACGCATGTCGGATCGGTTGTATTGCGAACGGTAACTGCATAAGTTTTGGGTGCCAGTCCGGCAAAGATAGTGCCTGACTGGTAAACCGTTCCGTCAATACTGTATTCGAGGCCGGCACCCAGCGGAGCAGTAATCACGATTGTTCCGGTAGCAACTGAGCATGATGGCTGAACGGTAACACTTGCCGTAGGGGCAGCAGGAGCAACAAGGGTAGGATCTATCGTCGCATCAGCAGAAAGACCAGATGTACAACCAGCAGCATCAGTTACTGTGAAGTTATATTTACCTGTTGTCAAACCAGATATTGTAGCACTCGTAGTTGATCCGGCTATTGCTCCCGGATTGATGGTCCAGTTACCTGAAGGCAGACCACTTAAAATCACACTTCCCGTTGCTTTTGAACAGGTTGGTTGTGTAATTGTTCCAATGATTGGAGCAGCAGGAGCACCCGGAGCAGTATTGACAGTCAAAACTGTTGCTGCAGAAACACATCCTGTTGCAGTTTCTTTTACGATGACATTATAATTACCCGAAACCAATCCGGCAAAAGTAGCTGAAGCCGACCATGTTGTCCCGCCGTCGATACTGTACGAATATCCTGAACCTTCAGCCGGAACAGTAACCACAATTGTTCCTGTACCGACTGCGCATGTTGGCTGAACAGTAACACTTGCAGTCGGAGCAGCAGGTGCACCCGGAGCGGCATTGACAGTCAAAGCTGTTGCTGCAGAGATACATCCTGTTGCCGTTTCTTTTACAATGACATTATAACTTCCAGAAACCAATCCGGCAAAAGTAGCTGAAGCCAACCAGGTTGTACCTCCGTCGATGCTGTACGAATAACCTGAACCTTCGATAGGAGCAGTGACCACAATTGTTCCTGTACCAACTGAACATGTTGGCTGAACAGTTACACTTGCAGTCGGAGCAGCCGGTGCCCCTGGAGCAGAATTGACAGTTAAAGAAGTTGCAGCCGAAACGCATGTCGGATCGGTTGTATTGCGAACGGTAACTGCATAAGTTTTAGGTGCCAGTCCGACAAAGGATGTTCCTGACTGGTAAACTGTTCCGTCAATACTGTATTCCAATGTGGCACCCAGCGGAGCAGTAATCACGATCGTGCCGGTAGCAACTGCGCATGATGGCTGAACGGTAACACTTGCAGTCGGTGTAGCAGGAGCAACAGGAGCAGGATCTATCGTCACATCAGCAGAAAGACCAGATGTACAACCAGCAGCATCAGTTACTGTGAAGTTATATTTACCTGTTGTCAAACCAGATATTGTAGCACTCGTAGTTGATCCGGCTATTGCTCCCGGATTGATGGTCCAGTTACCTGAAGGCAGACCACTTAAAACTACACTTCCCGTTGCTGTTGAACAGGTTGGTTGTGTAATTGTTCCAATGATTGGAGCAGCAGGAGCACCCGGAACCGGATCGACAGTTAAAGAAGTTGCCGCAGAAACACAAGTCGGATCGGAACTGTTATGTACAATGACTGCATAAGTTTTAGGTGCCAGTCCGGCAAAGGTAGTGCCTGACTGGTAAACCGTTCCGTCAATACTGTATTCGAGGCCGGCACCCAGCGGAGCGGTAATCACGATCGTGCCGGTAGCAACTGCGCATGATGGCTGAACGGTAACACTTGCAGTCGGTGTAGCAGGAGCAACAGGAGCAGGATCTATCGTCACATCAGCAGAAAGACCAGATGTACAACCAGCGGCATCAGTTACTGTGAAGTTATATTTACCTGTTGTCAAACCTGATATTGTAGCACTCGTAGTTGATCCGGCTATTGCTCCCGGATTGATGGTCCAGTTACCTGAAGGCAGACCACTTAAAATCACACTTCCCGTTGCTGTTGAACAGGTTGGTTGTGTAATTGTTCCAATGATTGGAGCAGCAGGAGCACCCGGAACCGGATTAACGGTTAAAGAAGTTGCAGAAGAAACGCATGTCGGATCGGTTGTGCTGCGAGCCGTAACAACATAAGTTTTAGGTGCCAGTCCGGCAAAGGTGACTGCTGACTGGTAAACCGTTCCGTCAATACTGTATTCGAGGCCGGCACCCAGCGGAGCAGTAATCACGATCGTGCCGGTAGCAACTGCGCATGATGGCTGAACGGTAACACTTGCAGTCGGTGTAGCAGGAGCAACAGGAGCATGATCTATCGTCACATCAGCAGAAAGACCAGATGTACAACCAGCGGCATCAGTTACTGTGAAGTTATATTTACCTGTTGTCAAACCAGATATTGTAGCACTCGTAGTTGATCCGGCTATTGCTCCCGGATTGATGGTCCAGTTACCTGAAGGCAGACCAGTTAAAACTACACTTCCTGTTGCAGTTGAACAGGTTGGTTGTGTAATTGTTCCAATGATTGGAGCAGCAGGAGCAACCGGAACCGGATCGACAGTTAAAGAAGTTGCAGCCGAAACGCATGTCGGATCGGTTGTATTGCGAACGGTAACTGCATAAGTTTTGGGTGCCAGTCCGACAAAGGATGTTCCTGACTGGTAATCTGTTCCGTCAATACTGTATTCCAATGTGGCACCCAGCGGAGCTGTAATCACGATTGTTCCGGTAGCAACTGAGCATGATGGCTGAACAGTTACGCTTGCAGTCGGTGTAGCAGGAGCAACAGGAGCAGGATCTATCGTCACATCAGCAGAAAGACCAGATGTACAACCAACGGCATCAGTTACTGTGAAGTTATATTTACCTGTTGTCAAACCTGATATTGTAGCACTCGTAGTTGATCCGGCTATTGCTCCCGGATTGATGGTCCAGTTACCTGAAGGCAGACCACTTAAAATCACACTTCCCGTTGCTGTTGAACAGGTTGGTTGTGTAATTGTTTCAATGATTGGAGCAGCAGGAGCACCCGGAACCGGATCGACAGTTAAAGAAGTTGCAGCCGAAACGCATGTCGGATCGGTTGTATTGCGAACGGTAACCGGATAAGTTTTAGGTGCCAGTCCGGCAAAGGTAGTGCCTGACTGGTAAACCGTTCCGTCAATACTGTATTCGAGGCCGGCACCCAGCGGAGCGGTAATCACAATTGTTCCTGTAGCAACTAAGCATGTTGGCTGAACAGTTACACTTGCAGTCGGTGTAGCAGGAGCAAAAGGAGCAGGATCTATCGTCACATCAGCAGAAAGACCAGATGTACAACCAGCAGCATCAGTTACTGTGAAGTTATATTTACCTGTTGTCAAACCAGATATTGTAGCACTCGTAGTTGATCCGGCTATTGCTCCCGGATTGATGGTCCAGTTACCTGAAGGCAGACCAGTTAAAACTACACTTCCTGTTGCAGTTGAACAGGTTGGTTGTGTAATTGTTCCAATGATTGGAGCAGCAGGAGCACCCGGAGCAGTATTGACGGTCAAAGTTGTTGCTGCAGAGATACATCCGGTTGCAGTTTCTTTTACGATGATATTATAACTGCCAGTGATCAATCCGGTAAAAGTAGCTGAAGTAACCCATGTTGTTCCGCCATCGATGCTGTACGAATAACCTGAACCTTCAGCCGGCGCAGTGACCACAATTGTTCCTGTACCGACTGCGCAGGTTGGCTGAACAGTTACACTTGCAGTCGGAGCAGCAGGCGCACCCGGAGCGGTATTGACGGTCAAAGCTGTTGCTGCAGAGATACAACTTGTTGCCGTTTCTTTTACAATGACATTATAACTTCCAGAAACCAATCCGGCAAAAGTAGCTGAAGCCGACCAGGTTGTTCCTCCGTCAATGCTGTACGAATAACCGGAACCTTGAGCCGGCGCAGTGACCACAATTGTTCCTGTACCAACTGAACATGTTGGCTGAACAGTTACACTTGCAGTCGGAGCAGCCGGTGCCCCTGGAGCAGAATTGACAGTTAAAGAAGTTGCAGCCGAAACGCATGTCGGATCGGTTGTATTGCGAACGGTAACTGCATAAGTTTTGGGTGCCAGTCCGACAAAGGATGTTACTGACTGGTAAACTGTTCCGTCAATACTGTATTCCAATGTGGCACCCAGCGGAGCAGTAATCACGATTGTTCCGGTAGCAACTGAGCATGATGGCTGAACGGTAACACTTGCCGTAGGGGCAGCAGGAGCAACAAGGGTAGGATCTATCGTCACATCAGCAGAAAGACCAGATGTACAACCAGCAGCATCAGTTACTGTGAAGTTATATTTACCTGTTGTCAAACCAGATATTGTAGCACTCGTAGTTGATCCGGCTATTGCTCCCGGATTGATGGTCCAGTTACCTGAAGGCAGACCACTTAAAATCACACTTCCCGTTGCTGTTGAACAGGTTGGTTGTGTAATTGTTTCAATGATTGGAGCAGCAGGAGCACCCGGAACCGGATTAACAGTTAAAGAAGTTGCAGAAGAAACGCATGTCGGATCGGTTGTATTGCGAACGGTAACTGCATATGTTTTGGGTGCCAGTCCGACAAAGGATGTTCCTGACTGGTAAACCGTTCCGTCAATACTGTATTCGAGGCCGGCGCCCAGCGGAGCGGTAATCACAATTGTTCCTGTACCAACTGAGCATGTTGGCTGAACAGTTACGCTTGCAGTCGGAGCGGCAGGCGCACCCGGAGCAGTATTGACGGTCAAAGCTGTTGCTGCAGAGACACACCCTGTTACAGTTTCTTTTACGATGACATTATAATTACCCGAAACCAATCCTGTAAATGTGGCCGATGCGGACCATGTTGTTCCGCCATCGATGCTGTACGAATAACCTGAACCTTCAGCCGGAGTAGTAACCACAATTGTTCCTGTACCAACTGAGCATGTTGGCTGAACAGTTACGCTTGCAGTCGGAGCTGCAGGCGTACCCGGAGCGGCATTGACAGTCAAAGCTGTTGCTGCAGAGATACATCCGGTTGCAGTTTCTTTTAAGATGATGTTGTAACTTCCCGAAACCAATCCGGCAAATGTGGCCGATGCCGACCATGTTGTCCCGCCATCAATGCTGTACGAATAACCTGAACCTTCAGCCGGAGCAGTAACCACAATTGTTCCTGTTGCAACAGCGCAGTTTGGCTGAATAGTTACGCTTGCAGTCGGAGCAGCAGGGGCACCCGGAGCGGTATTGACAGTCAAAACTGTTGCTGCAGAAACACATCCTGTTGCCGTTTCTTTTACGATGACATTATAATTACCCGAAACCAATCCGGTAAATGTGGCCAATGCCGACCATGTTGTCCCGCCATCAATGCTGTACGAATAACCTGAACCTTCAGCCGGAGTAGTAACCACAATTGTTCCTGTACCAACTGAGCATGTTGGCTGAACAGTTACGCTTGCAGTCGGAGCAGCAGGTGCACCGGGAGCAGTTTTGACGGTCAAAGTTGTTGCTGCAGAAACACATCCTGTTGCCGTTTCTTTTACGATGACATTATAATTACCCGGGATCAGACCGGCAAAGGTTGCTGTTGTCACCCAAGTCGTTCCTCCGTCAATGCTGTATGAATAACCTGAACCTTCGATAGGAGCAGTTACCACAATTGTTCCTGTACCAACTGAGCAGGTTGGCTGAACAGTTACGCTTGCAGTCGGAGCTGCAGGCGCACCGGGAGCGGTATTGACAGTCAAAACTGTTGCTGCAGAAACACATCCTGTTGCAGTTTCTTTTACGATGATATTATAATTACCCGAAACCAATCCGGCAAAAGTAGCTGAAGCCGACCAGGTTGTACCTCCGTCGATGCTGTACGAATAGCCTGAACCTTCGGCAGGCGCAGTAACCACAATTGTTCCCGTACCGACAGCGCAGGTTGGTTGAATAGTTACACTTGCCGTCGGAGCAGCAGGTGCACCGGGAGCGGTATTGACAGTTAAAGCAGTAGGAGCAGAGACACATCCTGTTGCAGTTTCCTTTACAATGACATTATAATTCCCTGAAACCAATCCGGTAAAAGTAGCTGAAGCAACCCATGTTGTCCCGCCATCGATACTGTACGAATATCCTGAACCTTGAGCCGGCGCAGTAACCACAATTGTTCCCGTACCGACAGCGCAGGTCGGCTGAACAGTTACGCTTGCAGTCGGAGCTGCAGGGGCAGCTGGAAGGTCGTTGACTGTTACTGAAGTAGCTGCAGATAAACACCCGGATAGATTTTCTTTTACGATAATGCTGTGAATACCCGGTGTCTGTCCAATAAAGATTGTTGACAGTACCCAGGATATGCCACCGTCGATACTGTAACTGTATCCTGAACCTTCTGCAGGAGATGTAACTACAATTGTTCCATTTCCAAAGGTGCAGTTAGGTTGTACAGTTACATTTGCTGTCGGTGCGACTGGTACTAGAGGTGCCTTATTGACAGTTAGTCTGGTAGTTGCAGAAACACAACTTCCATTTTCTACAATTAACTCATAATCTCCTGATGCCAAACTTTCAAATATTCCTGTAGTGTTGGTGACTGCTGCCACAGCAGGATTTGTACCAACAAGAGTATAGGATATACCGGTGGCTGGTGTTGGAGCTGTTATGGTTATTGATCCTGTTGAAACGGAGCAGGTTGGCTGAATTACACTGGCAATAGGAACTTCAGGTGCTGAAGATACCGAAATGGTTAGTTCGTTGGAAGTAACCGGACCTCCCATGGCACAGGTTTCATTTGAAGTCAATACCACTGCTACTTTATCCCCATTTACAGGTGCATAAGAGTATGTATTTCTGTTTGTTCCACGAGGAATACCATTGACCAGCCATTGATAAACTGGTGAGCTTCCACCATTGACAGCAACTGCGGTGAACGTTACGATTTCCCCTGCACAAACGGTTGGCTGATCGACGGTGATGGTGACTGCAGCCGGAAGTGCATTATTTACATTAATTTTTAATGTAGCTGTTGTTGCGCACTGCCCTGCAGCCGGTGTAAAGGTATAAGTTGTGGTTGCTGTATTGTTCAGCGCGGGTGACCATGTTCCGGTAATTCCTTCGACCGATGTTGTTGGCAACGGTGCAAGCACATCACCTGAACAGATTGGTGCAACGGCTGCAAATGTTGCGGTTACTGACGGGTTAACCGTAATTGTCAGGGTGGCTGTTGTTGCGCACTGTCCTGCGATCGGTGTAAAGGTATAAGTTGTGGTTGCTGTATTGTTCAGCGCGGGTGACCATGTTCCGGTAATTCCTTCGACCGATGTTGTTGGCAACGGCGCAAGCACATCACCTGAACAGATTGGTGCAACGGCTGCAAATGTTGCGGTTACTGACGGGTTAACCGTAATTGTCAGGGTGGCTGTTGTTGCGCACTGCCCGGCGGTCGGTGTAAAGGTATAAGTTGTGGTTGCTGTATTGTTCAGCGCGGGTGACCATGTTCCGGTAATTCCTTCGACCGATGTTGTTGGCAACGGTGCAAGCACATCACCTGAACAGATTGGTGCAACGGCGGCAAATGTTGCGGTTACTGACGGGTTAACCGTAATTGTCAGGGTGGCTGTTGTTGCGCACTGCCCTGCAGCCGGTGTAAAGGTATAAGTTGTGGTTGCTGTATTGTTCAGCGCGGGCGACCATGTTCCGGTAATTCCTTCGACCGAAGTTATTGGCAACGGTGCAAGCACATCACCTGAACAGATTGGTGCAACGGCTGCAAATGTTGGGATAATTGGCAAGTTTACAGTTATGACAAGTTCGTTTGAAGTTGCCGGACTGCCCGAAACGCAGGTTTCGCTGGAGGTCATCACTACGGTAACCTTATCGCCGTTGGCAGGAATGTAAGCGTAAGTGGCGCTGCTGGTCCCAACATTGGCGCCGTTGACTGCCCACTGGTAAACCGGAGCGCTTCCTCCGTTAACAGTTACAGCAGTGAACGTTACAGTGGCACCAGCGCAGACGGTTGTCTTATCGGCAGTGATTGAGACGGAAGCTGGAAGCGGATTATTTACTGCAATCGTCAGTTCGTTTGAAGTTGCCGGACTGCCCGAAACGCAGGTTTCGCTGGAGGTCATCACTACGGTAACCTTATCGCCGTTGGCAGGAATGTAAGCGTAAGTGGCGCTGCTGGTCCCAACATTAGCGCCGTTGACTGTCCACTGGTAAACCGGAGCGCTTCCTCCGTTAACCGGTATAGCAGTGAAAGTTACAGTGGCACCGGCACAGACGGTTGTCTGATCGGCGGTGATTGAGACGGAAGCTGGAAGCGGATTATTTACCGTAATCGTCAGTTCGTTTGAAGTTGCCGGACTGCCCGAAACGCATGTTTCGCTGGAGGTCATCACTGCGGTAACTTTATCGCCGTTTACAGGAATGTAAGCGTAAGTGGCGCTGCTGGTCCCAACATTGGCGCCGTTGACTGTCCACTGGTAAACCGGAGCGCTTCCACCGTTAACCGATACGGCAGTGAACGTTACAGTGGCACCGGCACAGACGGTTGTCTGATCGGCGGTGATCGAGACGGAAGCTGGAAGCGGATTATTTACCGTAATCGTCAGTTCGTTTGAAGTTGCCGGACTGCCCGAAACGCATGTTTCGCTGGAGGTCATCACTACGGTAACCTTATCGCCGTTGGCAGGAATGTAAGCGTAAGTGGCGCTGCTGGTCCCAACATTGGCGCCGTTGACTGTCCACTGGTAAACCGGAGCGCTTCCACCGTTAACCGGTACGGCAGTGAACGTTACAGTGGCACCGACGCAGACGGTTGTCTGATCGGCAGTGATTGAGACGGAAGCCGGAAGCGGATTATTTACTGCAATCGTCAGTTCGTTTGAAGTTGCCGGACTGCCCGAAACGCAGGTTTCGCTGGAGGTCATCACTACGGTAACCTTATCGCCGTTTACAGGAATGTAAGCGTAAGTGGCGCTGTTGGTCCCAACATTGGCGCCGTTGACTGTCCACTGGTAAACCGGAGCGCTTCCACCGTTAACCGGTACGGCAGTGAACGTTACAGTGGCACCGGCACAGACGGTTGTCTGATCGGCGGTGATTGAGATGGAAGCGGCCAGAACTTTACTGATAGTTACTGTCAATGAGCTCACTGCCGGTGTGCAGGACCCACTGTTCCCCTGACCATCAGCTGTTAGGGTTAATGTCACGTTACCGGAAAGCTTGTCGTTTGTTCCGGGAGTGTAGACAGGATGCAGTGAAACAGGATTATCGAACACTCCGTCACCTGAGGTGGTCCACAAAAGTGTACTGTAATTTGTGGCTGATGCATCTGCCAGGTTGACTGTTAAGTTGGCACAAATGGTCATGGGGTTACCGGCATTAGCAGTCGGCAGATCGAACACCTGTACTTCACCCTGCTGCAGTGTATCACAACCGGCCTGGGAATACTGAATGGCAATCAGTTTGTAAGTTCCGGGATTGATCAGTGGTTTGGCCCATTGAATGATGATTTCACTTCCTGTCGTGGGAGGATTTGTGGTCGTGAAACTTGTTCCGGTGGGATTTGTAAGCGTGACCGGATTATTTAAAGCATCGGTGAGCTGCCAGAGGTAAGTAGAATTGGCTACACCATCGATGCGGTAGTGCCGTTGAGCGCCCAGACATACTTTATCAATCACATACTGCGCCCTGGCTGCCTGTAAAGCAGCTACAAGGAGTAGCGTTA